>CBDBOU010000001.1:0-1132818 GCA_965208535.1 Vicinamibacterales bacterium
CTGCGGTGCTGTGCCGTATTCGACGCCGCGCTGATCCAGGAAGTGCTCGTCAGTCGCGTGGAGCTGTTCCCCCCGTGGGCGCCCGGGGGCAGGGAGCCGAACCCGCTGATGGAGTACGGCTGCCTGCCGGTGCATCACGGCGAGGACCATCGCTGGCGCAGCGAGCTCATGGCGGCCGCGTTCGCGGACGATTGCCTGGCGGCGTACGCCGAGGCGATTGCGGCCCATGCGCGGGAGCTTTGCGGGCGGCTCCAGCCGGGCCGGACCGTGGACCTGCGGCCGGAGATCGAGCGCTACGTCTGGGACGCGCTGGTGGACGCTGCGCTGGGGCATGCCGCGGGCCGCGCCGAGGGCCTGCGGATCGGCAGGCTGCTGAAGGCGGCCATACTGCTTGATCTGCTGCCGTTCGGCCAGCATGTCAAGAAGGCCGGCCGGGTGCCCGACACGGCCGCGCTGGATGCGGCGATCTACGGCGCCATCGAACGCGCCGGCGATCCGTCCCACGCGGGCCGCGACCTGGTTTCGCGCCTCGTGCGGGCGGCTGACCAGAGGCGCAGCGAGTGGTCGTATCCCAATGCCAGGGCGCTGCGCGACGAGATGATCGGCTTCCTGTGTGCGTTCACGGATGCGCCGACGGCCGCCCTGTGCTTCGCGCTCGATCACCTGGCGCGCAACCCGGCTATCCGGGAGCGGGTCGAGCAGGAAGTGGCGGACGTGCTGGGCGACCGCCCGGTTGCGGCCGGCGACCTGCCGCGGCTGGCCTACGTGCGCGCGGTGTTCCAGGAAACCCTGCGCCTGGAGCCGCCGCCCTACGTCATGCGGGCGCGACAGGTGGAGCAGGACTGCCAGCTCGGCGGCTACCGCATTCCGCGGGGTACGCTGGTGTACATCGGGATGCGCGTGCTGCACCACCGCGCCGAGTGCTGGGAGCGCGCCGGCGAGTTTTGGCCGGAGCGCTGGCTGGAAGCATCGGGCCGTGCCGGCCCGCCGTGTCCGGAGCATGCCTATATCCCGTTCGGCGCCGGTCCGCATGCCTGCTCCGGCGCGGATCTGGCGGCAATGCTGTTCGTGCTGGCGCTGGCCGCCATCACGCAGCGCTTGCGGGTAGAGCCGGTTTCGAGCCGCCCACCGAAACGCGAGAACGTCGGGGTCGGCGTGCTCGGCTTTCGGGTGACCGTCAGGGAGCGCACAAGATGACGGCGATGCCCGTGTGGCGGCGCTCACCCGACGCCGGGGGGCATTGATGAACGTCCCGGACGCCTACGTCGCCGGTTACGAAACCGCCCGCAAAGTCGATCCGCTGCTGGCCGAGAAATACGTCCGCCACACGATGCTGGGAGACCCGGTGGCCGATGTCGTGGTCGCCGACTTGGCGGCGAACGCGTCGCCGGCGGACGCGCACGGAATCATCGCGACAACGCTCGACAACTTCAGTGATCTGCCGGCCGACACGCCCGAGTCGCTGCGTGACCTGATTGCGGACGCGGGCGTCCTGCCCGACTGGTTCGACCGCGATCTGGCCCGCGATGCGACCCGGGCCCTTCTGCGCAACTCCGAGATGGTGATGGGCGCCCTGGTGGGCGGGGCCATCATCGAGGGCTTTTCCACACTCATCAGCAAGTCGTTCCGCATTCGGAGCCGCATCATGACGAACGGGGTTCGGCGGCTCAAGCAGAACCTGCTGCAACTCGTGGAACAGTATCTGCCCGGGGGCATCGAGCCGGGCGGCGACGGGTGGAAGCTCAGCCTCAGAATCCGACTCGTGCATGCGCAAGCGAGGCGGCTGATTGCGACTGCCGATGAATGGGACGAGTCGGTGTACGGGGTCCCCCTCAGCGCGGCCCACATGCTGCTCGGCGCCGCCGCCTTTTCGGGGAGGCTGCTGCAGCACGTCGCGAACCTCGGCAGCGACTTCAGCGACCGGGAACGCGAGGCGTACGTGCATGTCTGGCGGTACACCGGCCGGCTCATGGGGATACCCGACCAGATCCTGTTCCAGGACTACGCGTCGTCGGTCAGGTGGTTCGAGATTGCGGCGCAGTGCGAGCCGCGGCCCGACGAGGATGCGATCATCATGGCGAACAGCATCATCAACAGCGCGCCGATCGTGCTGGGGTTCACCGAGCCCAAGACGCGACGCGCCATGGCGAAGTACATGTACCAGGTGTCCCGGGAGATGATCGGGGACGGGCTGGCCGACGAGCTGAGGTTCCCCGGCGGAAGACTGAAGAAGGAGCTTGCGTTGCTGCGGCTGCGCAATCTTGCCGACAGGATGCTGCGGAAGCTCGCGCCGCCCCTGGCCGCGTACCGGTCGAGGTCGCGGTTCAGGAGTCTGCTCGAAGTCTCGAATCTGGGCGAGTACGAGCATTCCTACAGCCTGCCGACCTCGGTGTTCGAGGAAGATTCGCGAGAATGGTGACCCCAGCGGGCCGACGACTTCCCGGGGGCAAAACATCCGGTCGACGGTTCCGCCGATACCGCGGTTCCGAGGTGGACACCCATGCAGGATTCCGATACGCAATCCCTGATTGCGGTCGACGCCGACGACCGGCGAACGGGAGTCGTGGAGAAGATGGCGGCCCACGGTTACGGTCCGTGGATCCGTGATCCGTGGATGTCCACGGCCGGGTGTAGCCGGGGAGTCCATCACCGCGCTGATGCGCTGCCGCACGTTCCCGGCCGTCTGGACCTTCACGTGCGAGATCGGCGTGAGGACCTCCAGCACGTCGGCGCTCGCGACCTCGGAGACAAGCCGGTTGCCGAGGGCACGAGGTCGAGATCCCCGTCGCCGTCGAAGTCGGCGTAGGCGGCCCCCCGCCCCATGGCCGGCCGGCCGAACGCCTCGCCCGCTCCGCGGCTGGCGTCCTGAAACGTGTCGTCGCCCCGGTTTCTGAGCAGCAGCGGCGGCTGGCTGAGCCGCGCTCGCGAATCCAGCATCCCCTGCGACTCGTCGGTGCCGCCGTTCGCGGCGAAGATGTCGAGGCGGCCGTCGAGGTCGACATCCAGGAAGAAGACCGCCCAGGTGACCGACTGGTAGCTGGCGCGGCCCACCGCCGTGCGGGGCGCGGCGTCCACGTAGAAGCCGTCGCCCGCGTCGCGATAGAGGCCGAGCATCTCGTGGAGGAAATTGCCGACGAGGATGTCCGGGCGGCCCGACCGGTCGTAGTCGGCCGCGTCCACCCCCATGTTCGCGCGCGCCCGTCCCCGTTCGCTCAGGGACACGCCGGCGCGCAGGCCCACGTCGACGAATCGCCCCGCGCCGTCGTTGTGGTACAGCTTTGCGGGCACGCGGTCGCTGCCGACGAACACGTCGGGCCAGCCGTCGGCGTCGTAGTCGAGCACGGCGACCCCCATCGCCTTGTCGGTCGGGTCGTCGAGGCCGGCCTGTGCGGTGACGTCCTCGAAGCGACCCTGCCCGGCGTTGCGGTACAGGGTGGGCGCGACCGGACGGTACGCGTCGGGACCGCAGTACCCCGGTGGATTGCCGCACCCCGTGTCGGTCTCGGGCGACCAGTCCACGTAGTTCCCGACGAAGAGGTCGACCAGGCCGTCGCGGTCGTAGTCGAGCCACGCGGCGCTGACCGCGAACCCGCCGTCGCCGATGCCCGAGCCGGCGGTCACGTCGCGGAACGTGCCGTTCCCCGCGTTGCGGTACAGCCGCCCCCCGTCCACCGTCGTCAGGAAGAGGTCGTCGCGGCCGTCGTTGTCGTAGTCGGCGACCGCGGCTCCCAGGCCGTAGATTTCGGCGCCGTCCAGGCCGCTCCCCGCGAAGACGTCGCCGAAAGTGCCGTCCCCGTTGTTGCGGAACAGGCCATGACGGGTCTCGCCGGCCGATCCCCACCGCCTGCCGTTGACGAACAGCAGGTCGGACCGGCCGTCGCCGTCCAGGTCGAGCACGGCGACCCCGCCGCCGAACAGCTCCGGGTACCAGTGATCGCCCGCGGCCCCGTTGTCGTGCGTGAAGTCGATGCCGGCCTGCGCCGTCACGTCGGTGAACACGACCGCGGCAGGCACGGCGTTCTGCGCTGCCGAACCCGCCCGGCCCGCGGCGCCCGGCAGTCCCGAGGCGCCGGGTTGCCCGGTCGATCGGCCTCCGCTCAGCACCAGTACCGCGCAGGCGATTCCGATCGGGAACCGGTGGCGGTACAAAGACCGGCCAAACGCCCGAATCGCGCAGCGCGAGGAGGAGACCCGGCGGGGCGTCCGTGACCGGGAAGCGGCGTAGCGAGGGACGATGCCTCGTCGGCCGCACACGGCGGAGTCGCTCACGGCACTTCCCCGTCGGGCCACGGCGTGCGGCACGCCTCGCCCCGCTCGTAGCGCCGCAGGTTCTCCTGCAACCGACCGGAAACGCCGGCGAGTCCGGCGCGCATGGCTCCTGTGACGAGATCGCGCTGCAGCGCCGCCGCGCGGTCGAAGGCGCCGACCTCGGCCAGCGCCATCGCCATCGTCTCCCCCAGGTCGAGACTCCGCCCCCGCGAGGCGAGACCGTCCGCCATGGCCAGCGCGCGCGCGCCATCGCGGACGCGCTCGTCCGGGGCCGCGGCCAGCACGCGCGCGAGTGCGTGGGCCACCCCGGCATCGTCCGGGTACGCTTCCAGCGCCTGCTCGAGCCGCGCGCGGGCGGCAGACCAGCGGTGGAGCACGACAAGCGTCATGGCGTGTCCGAAGGCTGCCTCGACGAGGTCCGGGTTCATCCGCGACGCCTGCTGATACTGCGCCAGGGCGCCCTCCGTATCGCCCGACCGGCGCAGGCTGTAGGCCAGGCGCAGGCGGGCCTCGGCGTACGACGCCCGCCCCCGCAGCGCCGCGGCGAACCGTTCGGCCGCTTCCCGGTACCTGCCCTCCTCCTGCAGCAGCACCCCCAGGCTGTATTGTGCCTGCGGCAGCTCGGGCGCATCCGCCGCGGCCCGCTCCAGCTTCGTGCGCGCCGTCCCCGTATCGCCCCGCAGATAGAGCGCCGTTCCGAGCCGGTGCCGAAGCTCCGCGTCTGCAGGATCGAGCTCCAGGCCGCGGCGGAACGCGGCGACGGCCCCGTCCCAGTCCTCGCGGTTCAGCGCCTCTATACCGCGCGTCTCGTACGCCTGGGAGCTCTCCAGCAGTCCGTCCAGGGCGGCCATCAGCGGGTCGGCGGGCCGGACGTCGGCCGCCTCCCGCTGCCGCAGGTGCTCCTGCGCCCGCTCCGCTTCGCCGAGCCGCAGATAGGCCTGCCCGAGCGGATAGTGGGCCGCCGTCGCCGAGGGTTCGAGGGCGAGGATCTCCTCCAGGCCCCGGGCCGCCGGCTCGAACTCCTCCCGCATCAGCGCGACGCGGGCCAACCCGAACCGCGCGGAGAGCGAATCGGGATAGAGGCGCAGGGCGCGCGCGAACAGCGGCTCGGCGGCCTCCGCGTCTCCCTGCGCCAGGCGCACGTCGCCCAGCCAGACCAGAACGGCCATGTCGTCCGGCTGCAGTCGCCGCGCCGCCTCGAAGCGATCGGCCGCCTCGTCGAGCGCGCTGGCGTCCCGGTGCAGATGCGCCAGGTAGTAGGGCCAGCGGACGTCGGCCGGGGCCAGCGTCTGCGCGTTCCGAAGCGCCGGGGCGGCGGCGCCGGGCAACTCCGCCGCCATGAGCACCATGCCGAGTGCGCCGTAGGTCTCCGCCGCGCCCGCGGCAGGGGCCCGCCCCGCGGCCTGCAGGCTGTCGACCGGGCGCCAGCGCGACTCTATCTGCTCGCGGACCGAGTCGCTGACCTGCGCGAGGTCGGGGAGGACGACGGCTTCCAGCGGGCGCTCGGCCGCCGTCCCTCCTGCCCGCGCGTGCCGGACGCCGGCGAGTCCGTCCCGCCGCACGCCCAGCCCAGGAACGCCGGCGCGAGCAGCAGCAACACCGCCTGACGCCGCCCGCGCGCGGACGGCATCAGGAACAGAACAGGTTGCAGCCGTCCCGGCGTTCGCGACGCGTCGACGGCGTGGAGTCCTCGACCTTGCGGTCGATCACCATCATGGCCAGGCCTATCCCGACGCCGGCGGCGATGAGCCCCCATACCTTGCGCGCCCCGCCGCGGTCGCCGTCTCCCGCCGGCGCCTGCATCGCCGCGGCCCGCATCTCCCGCGGCCGCGCAAGCGAGCCGGCAGCCGCCGCCTCGCGGTCCGCCGGCGGCGCCTGTCGCGCCGTCACCTCCGAAGCCGCCTTCAGGGCCGAATCCAGCAGGCTTCCCGCGAACGCCGCAGGCGCGTGCGCCATCACCAGCGCCAGCGTCAACGCCAGCGCCGTCATCCGCTTCCAGCTCGTACTCGCAGTCATCGTCGTCCTCCTCTCGGCAGCATGCGAACGCCAGGGGGATCGCGCCGGCGACCCCCTGGCGTGACCGCAAGCATCTAGTGGTGTGTCACTAGAACAAGTTTGCAGTTCAACACCCGTGGCGTTGCGGCACTGCCGCCCACAATCGCCCCGCAAATTGGGCGTTTCTGCGAGCCGTCGGCCGCGCGCGGCAAGTGTAAAGTCCTTCCTGGGACACACCACTAGAACCGCAGGTTCGCGTACACCTGCAACACCCGCGCGTCGAGCACCGTGATCGGCCGGCCGAACGCGATGCCGATCGTGTTCTCGATCGACTGGACCGAGTTGGAGTTCATCGCGTTGTAGAGGTCGATGCTGGTGTCCAGACGCACGTCGCCCAGATCGAACGTCCGCAGGAACCGGAGATCGAGCTGCGTGAAGCGCTTGGTGAAGTACTGGTTCGGCGCGGTGATCGCCAGCGTCCGGTTGGGGCTGCCCGCGAACCCGACCCGCGTGCTCGTCGGATCGCAGGTGCCGTTGCCGTCCGCCCAGCAGTGGATGTCGGCGTTGGTGAAGTCGCCGATGGCGTTTATCGGCGTGCCCGGCGTGTTCTTGTAGATCCAGCTCAGCGTGAAGTCGGACGGGAGCGGGATATCGCCGTGCATTCGGAAGTCGGCCAAGTTGCCCCAAGTGTGGGTGTGGGTGCAGTTCGGGCCGCCCGGCGGGAGGTTGTTGAACAGGTCGCGCGGCTGGTTCGGCTCGTCCACAGTGAAGCAGTTGCCGATCGTCTGCGTCCCGAGATCGAGGCCGCCGGTCACACGGATGCCGTTCGGCAGGCGTCCGTCGACGGAGAAGACGAAGCCGTTCCAGACCCGGGTCTGGGCGCCGTACTTGTCGGCTATGGTCACGAGCCGCTTGCTCTGCCCGAACAAATCGGGCGTGATGTCGTAGTAGCCGCAGAGCGGCTGGCCCGGCGAGAGACCACTCACAACGTCGTACAGCCGCCCGCTCGCCGGCGTCGAGATGCAGTACTCGTCGAAGTCCGCGGGGCTGGTCAGCAGGTTGTCCGACACCCAGAAGCCGCCCGACCAGTTGCGGTTGTAACCACCGCTGACCGACAGCCCGGTCAGCAGCTCGCGCTGAATCTCGGCCAGGAAGTCCCAGGTATAGGGCCGGTTGTCGTACAGGACCTCCGGGTCGAACATCGTGGCGGGACAGGCTTCCGAGCACCCCTCCAGGTTGCCGAAGACGTAGTCCTCCGGCTCCAGATCCGGAAACTGGCCGTAGTTGGCGTTGCTGATGTCCCCGCACTCGCCGTTCGCGCCGAAGTTCGCCGTGTCGCAGTCCGCGATCCAGTTCTGATTCGCATCGATCCACAGCCGGTTCGCCGTCGAGACCGACGAGTTGAACGGGTGGAACTCGCGGGTCAGGCGGCTCCGCGTCAGCTCGTTGAAGCGGCCCATCGACACCTTTACCGCCGTCCGGCCATCGCCCGTCAGGTCATAGCTCACGCCGCCGCGCGGGTTGATGTCGGTCCAGTCCGGGACGCCGCGCAGCTCCGGCACCGTCCGTGCGCCGACGGAGGGTCCGGCCCCCAACTGTGCGGCCGGGAACCCCATGCTGACGTAGTCGGTTCGTATCCCTCCCGTCAGCGTCAGGTTCCCGACGGTCCACGAGTCCTGGACGTAGAGGCCCAGCTCGGCGTTCATCCGCTCCTGCTGGAAGTACGGCTGCGTGTAGTAGATGAGGGCTATCGGATTGCCGGCCAGCAGCGCCCACGCCAGCGTGTCCTGGTGGGCGGTGGTCCGCTCCTCGTCGTTGAACGCCTGCTCCAGCGTCACGCCGACCCGGAAGTTGTGCGAGCCGGTGACGTACGACATCCGGAAGTACTCCATGCTCCGCCCGGTCCGTGCGCGGGGGGCGATGTTCAGGATCGGGGCGCCCCAGCGGTAGCCGGTGGCGAGGTCGCGGATGTGCCGATCCTCACCGTCGACGACGCCGGTGGCGGGGAAGTTGATCCAGTTCGCCGTCTGCCAGCCGCCGCCCGCCTCGAGCAGGAGGCGCGTGGTGACGGGCGAGGTCCACGAGCCCTGGACGACGCCGTTGGGCCACATGTCCCAGCCGTTCTCGTTCTCGATGGCGTACTGGCCCGTGTACCCGGTCGTGCAGCGGCAGTCCTTCTGGATGTCGAGGAAGCTGGCGAACCGGTGCCGCTCGGCGGCCTGCCAGGTGAGGCGGACGGCGTGCGTCCGGTTCCAGTCGAAGTCGTAGGCCGGCCGGCCGGAGTCGCGCTCGTGGAAGATGGTCCGGGTGTTGTAGAAGCCGGGCGCGCCGGGGCCGCCCCGCAGGCCAAACGTCATGAGCGACCGTGCGCCGCTCACCCCGAAGGATGAAAGTTCGTCAGAGACCGACCGCGGGTCGCACAATAATGGCGGAGGCGGGACGAGTGGTCGTCTGTTTCAATGGCGGGTGTTTATCCCCGAAGCCAAACTGACCCGGCCGGTTCGGCATCGAGCCCCGAATTGTACCCGGCCCCCGGGCTGTGGACGCGCGGCAAAACGCACCGTGCCCGTGCAGGGCGCGAGTTCCGAGTCCGACCGGCCTGTCCCGCCTCCGCCTACCCCCCGGAAACTGGAGGCATCCCGATGATGAACGATGAGTTGTGTGTTGTCCATCCCCGCGCGGCGGGACTCGACATCCACAAGGGGCACATCACGGCCACCGTGCGGCTCTCCGAGGCGACGGCCGGCCCGCCGCAGTGCGAGACGCGCATGTTCAGCGCGCTGGCGAGCGGCCTGGCCGCCCTGGTCGCGTGGTTGACGAGCCACCGCGTCGTGGCCGCCGCGATGGAGGCGACCGGCGTCTACTGGCACACGCCGTGGCAGGCGCTGACCGACGCCGGCATCAACGCCCAGTTACTCCACGCGCAGCATGTGAAGCAACTGCGCGGCAGGAAGACCGATGTCGAGGACAGCCGCTGGCTGGCGCGGGTGTGCCAGTTCGGGTTGGGGCGGCCCAGTTTCGTTCCCTCCCAGCAGTTCCGCGACCTGCGCACGTTGAGCCGCCACCGGCGGAAGCTGGTCGCGCGGCGCTCGCAGGTCCGCAACCAGACACAGAAGGTGATCGACCGCGGCGGCGTCCGCATCGGGGCGGTGCTGAGCGACATCTTCGGCAGGAACGGCCGGCGCATCCTCGACGGTCTGGTCGCCCGGCGGCCCAGTACCGACATCCTGGCCTCGCTCAGCGCGCACGTCCGCGGCAAGCTCGAGCAGCTCGGCGACGCATTGGGCCTGACGCTGCGCGAGACCGAGCGCCGCCTGCTCGCCGACCTGCTGAGCGAGCACGACACGCTCAGCCGGCGCGTCGACGACTTCGACCGGCACCTCGACGAGGCGCTGGCCCCCTGGGCCGAGCAACTCCGCCTGCTGGAGACGCTTCCCGGCATCGACCACACGGCGGCCTGCGCCATCCTGAGCGAGACCGGAGCCGACCCGCACCGCGTGTTCGGCAACGCGCACCGCCTGGCAGCCTGGGCCGGCCTGTGCCCCGGCAACAACGAGAGCGCCGGCAAACGCCGCACCGGTCGCACCCGGCGCGGAAATCAGACGCTGCGCACCGTGCTCATCGAGTGCGCCCACGCCGCCGCCCGAACCCACAACTGCCAGTTCCAGACGTATCACCAGACGCTGACCCGGAAGCGCGGCTTCAAGCGCGCCATCGTGGCCACCGCCCACAAGCTGCTGCGATGCGTCTTCGCGGTGCTGCGCGACGCCACGCCCTACCGCGACCCGGATACCGACTACGAGGCGCTGCTCGTGCAGCGCAGCGCTTCGCGCTGGCTCCGCAAGCTGCATCAGTTCGACATTCTCGTTCGCAACGACGACGGCACCTGCTCGGTCCACTGGCCGCCTCCCGCAAACAGGAGCACCGTCCCGACGCGCTGAGACCGCCATCCCACCCGCGTTCACCCCCAGCACGGTTCGCGCAGAGGCCACTTGGGGCAGCCTCGTCCGTCGAGCCTCACCCGGGGGAGAACGTGCCCAACGGCGCCATCCCTTCGTGACGCCTTTCGTCGCGCCAGGAGACGTGCGTCCGAAGCGACAGAAACTTTCGCGGCAAACGGATCCTCGATCTCGTTGGGGCCGCCCACCCGCATGTCGGGGAACTGCGCCCCCGCCATGCCGAACCCGTTGTGCCCCTGCAGCGCGTTGAAGAAGCCGCCGGGCGGCTGGATGCGACGGCCCCAACGCGCGATGGAGGCGTAGTACCACGCCTTGTCCGTCACGATCGGACCGCCCATCGTGCCGGCGGCGCGCCAGATGTTCACCATCTGCGGCGGCTCGATGCCGAACTCCTCCAGCTCGGGGGTCAGGTTCTCGGCCTGCATCCCGCCGCCGGAGTACTTCGTGTTGAGCGAGGCGGTGAAGGTGTTGCTCCCCTCGCGCGGGATGGCGTTGATGGTGGTGCTGCCCGAGCCGTTCTCGGCGCCCATGCCGGCGATCTCAACCTGCATCTCCCCGATGGTGTCGGAGTTGGTGATGTAGCCGGAGCCGGAGGCGGTGCCGATGAAGAACTGGTTCCGGAAGCCGTTGAACGACGCGCGGGTGCCCGGCTTGCCGTGGTAGAAGCGGTAGGCCCCCTGCGCCGACCAGGTGTCGCGGGTGCCGCCGACGTCCGCCCGGTCCTCGGTAAAGCCGGGGGGCACCTGGGCGATCGTCTGCAGGCCGTAGTTGCCCACCGGCAGGACTTCCAGTTCCTCGGTGTCGAGCACCGCCTGCTGGCGGACGGTCTGCACGTCGACCACCGGCGCCTCGCCCGTGACCGTAATCGTCTCCTCGACCGAGCCGACGGCCATCTGGGCGTCGATCGTCGCCGTGAACCCGGCGCCGATCGTGATCCCGTCGCGGACGACCGTCGAGAAGCCGGGCAGGGTGAACGTGACGGTGTAGCTTCCTAGGGGAAGCTGCACCACGCTGTACAGCCCGGCGCCGTCGGTGAACGCGACCTGCGGCGCACCCAGCGCGGCGGACGTCACCTCCACGGTGACGCCCGGCAGCACGCCCCCGGTGTTGTCGGTCACCTGCCCGGCGATGGCGCCGAGCTGCTGGGCCGATGCACCGGCCGTACACAAGAGAGCCGCGCAGAGCGCGGCTGAAGTGGCGGTACCGAAACGAACCCGTTGCCTGAACGCGTGCGACATGAACACCTCGCGATCGAACGGCGGGTCGGCCGCGCGGGCAAACTCGCATCGCCGCCGATCAGGGTCGATGCGGTTCACGGCAGTGAGGTTTCGGTTGCGACGAAACGGCTCGATCGGCGGTCGGACACGCGGGTTTCGACAGACGCTGTTCGCGGCTTGCGTTCTGGTGCTCGCGGCCACGCGGTACGCGGATGCGCAGCAAGGGCTGTATGCGGGCGTCGCGGCCAAGTGGACCGAGCAAGGGCCGACTATACCAAGGGGATCGGCCTCGACGTGTCACCCGCGAGCTACGAGACAGCGACGAACGAGGCGCAGGGCGGGTTCGGCACGGTGGGGGCGTCGTTCGGCTACCGGGCCTTCGTCGCCGGCCGGGTGTACGTCTCGGGGGAGTTCGAGGCCGCGTTGCACGGGGGTGCCGGCCCGGCGGGCTACCTGCGGGAAGGCACCGGCGTCGGAGACCGAGACGTGTGGCCGGGTCCCTGGAGCGTCGAGAAGAAGCGCGGCTTTGGCGCGAACGCTCGGCTGGGGTACGCGCCGGGCGGGCCGCTGGGTGAAAGGTGGGTCGGTCTATTTCGTCACCGGCATGCACTGGGTGGGGGTGACCGTGCGGCGCGGTTCGGACATCGGCGGGGAATCGATCCGGGTCGTGGCCGACCACAGGTTGCGGCCGTGGGTTGCCGGGGCGGGCGTGGAGTGGGGCGGCAGGCCGAACCGGGTGGGGTTGGAAGTCCGGTACTCGGCGGCTGCTCTGGAGTTCCGCACCGGAGGGGACGGCTCGGCCCTCGGGATGCCGCGCATCGACCACAGATTCGGCGTGCGCGAGGTCGGCATTCAGGTGGGCTATACCCGCTCGTTCTGATGAGAGTGGCGCAGGGTGCGAGTGCCGGAGAGTCGCGGCCGCTGTCGACGTCGCCGAAAACGGTCATGGGGAAGCCGCCGGGCTGGACCGCGTCGTCGTGGGTGCGGCTCAGGAGACGCGGCCGGCCGGGGTGGCCGCCGCCAGGGTGTCGGCGGCCGGCGTGCGGTGCAGCGCGCGCTCGAGCAGCTCGTCGATGCGCGCGACGTAGTCGACGGCGACCACGCGCCGGAGGCCGTCGCCGAGGTCTTCGATGTCCGGGCGGTTGCGCTGCGGCAGCACGACGTGGTCGATTCCGGCGCGGTGGGCGGCGAGCAGCTTCGCGGCGATGCCACCGACCGGGAGCAGGTGGCCGGTGAGGGTGAGTTCGCCGGTCATCGCCAAGCTGCCGCGCAGCGGGCGGTTGGTGAAGGCCGAGACCAGCGCGGCGGCCATCGTGACGCCGGCCGAGGCGCCCTCCTTGGGGACGTCGCCGGCCTGCACGTGCAGATGGACGTCGGCGTGGCGGTGGAAGTCCGGGTCGAGGCGTAAGCGAGCGGCGTTGGCGCGCAGCCACGACAGGGCGGTGCGGGCCGACTCCTGCATGACTGGGCCCTGCCTGCCGGTCAGGGTAAGCGCCCCAGTGCCAGGCGCGCGGCCGGCCTCGACGACGATCACCTCGCCGCCGCCGGCGGCGGTCCGGCACAGGCCGACGGCGACGCCCGGCGGCCCGCTCCGGCCGAGGACCTCCAGGTGCGGGTCGGCGGGCGCGCCGAGCATGCCGGCGACGGTCTGCGGAGTCACCTCGACGGGGGCCAGGTCGCCCTCGGCGCGGCGTCGCACCAGTCTGGCGCACACGGCGCCGAGCGCGGCGGCCAGCCCCCAGACCCCGGCCTCGCGCGTGTAGCCACGGATGAGGGCGGCGATCGCCTCGCCGGTCACCTGCACCTGCTCGGCCGACAGCCCGTGGCGATCGAGCTGCAACGGCAGGAGGTGCTCGGTCGCGATGACCCGCTTGTCGTCCTCGGTGTACCCCGGCAGCTCGACGGGCGCGATGCGTTCGCGCAGCATCGCCGGCACGGCGGGGATGCTGGTGGCCGTGGCGATGAAGAGGACCTCGGACAGGTCGAAGGCGACGTCGAGATAGCGGTCGCGGAAGGCGGCGCCGGGGGCGGGGTCGAGCGCCTCGCGCAGCGCCGCGGCGGCGCCGCCGGCCTCGTCGAGGCGGTCGACCTCGTCGAGTACGAACACCGGGTTGCGGACGCCGGTGCGCCGCAGCTCCTCGACGAGGCGTCCCGGCGGGCCCGAGCGGGCGCCGTGCACGGCCGCGGCGTCGGCCAGCGCGGCGGCGGGCGCCCAGGCGCAGGGTCGGCCGAGGGCGGCGGCGACGAGCCGCGCCAGCGCCGACTTGCCCACCCCGGGTGGGCCGCTGAGGCAGATCGCCGGGAACCCGGCGCCGGGGTTCGAGAGGCGCACGGCGAGCTGGTCGAGCAGGCGCTGCTTGACCGCCTCGTGGCCGGCGTGCCCGGCGTCGAGGACGACGTGCGCGCGCGCCAGGTCGAGCGGCCCCTCGGCGCGGGTCGTCCATGGCAGGCTCGCCAGGCAGTCGAGGTACTCGCGCGCCCGCTGATGTTCGGGGTCGGTGGGCGTGCGTGCGGAAAGCTGCGTGAGGACCCGCCGCCCCCGCGTGCGCACGGGCCGCGGCAGCGCCGGGTCGTCGAGTCGCTGGCGGAGGCTGCCGAGCCCGTCGGCGTGGGCGGCGTCCGGCTCGCCGAGCAACGCGCGCGCCTGCGCCGCGGTGATGCGGTCGCGGACCCGCGCCGCGTCGCCGGTCTCGAGCCCCAGCGCCACCCTGCGGCAGATCGCCTGCAGGCAGCGGGTCAGCTGGCGTACGCCCTGCTCGCTGGTGTAGTCGCGGATGATGCGGCGGCAGGCGCCGTCGGTGAACCGCAGCGGCGTGGCCTCGAGGCCGGCGGCACGCTTCTGTGCGTCGATCAGATGCGTCCGGGCGATGGCGACCTTCTCGGCCTCGGCGTAGCCGGACAGGTCGATGACCTCGAGGCGGTCGCGCAACGCCGGCAAGATGCGGTCCGGGTCGTTGGCAGTGGTGATGAAGAGCACCTCGGACAGGTCGACGGGCAGCTCGACGAAGGCGTCGCGGAAGCGGTGATGCTGGGCCGGGTCGAGCACCTCGAGCAGGACGGCGGCCGGCTCGGCGCCGAGCTTGTCGATCTCGTCGAGCACGAAGACCGGGTCCTTGCGACCGACGCGGCGCAACTCGCGCAGGATGGAGCCGGGCTGCGCCCCCTTCCAGGTGCGGTTGTGGCCGCGCAGGTCCGTCTCGTCGCGCAACCCGCCGCAGGCCAGCTTGACGAACCCGAGCCCGAGCGCGGTGGCGACGCACTGGGCCAGCGAGGTCTTTCCGACCCCGGGCGGCCCGCTGAGCGAGATCACGGCGCCGGGACCGCGCGGGTTGCGGCAGCGTACGGCCAGGTACTCGACGATGCGCGCCTTGGCGTGGTCGAGGCCGGCGTGCCCGGCATCGAGCGCGGCGCGGGCCTGCGCCAGATCACTCTGCGCGTCGCTGCGCCGGTTCCACGGCAGCTGCTCGAGCCAGGCGATCCAGTTGTTCGACGCCGCGGCGTCGCCATCGGACGACTTCGCCAGACGCTGGCGCTCACTCTTGATGGCGGCCCGCACGACCGGGGGCAAGGCGTCGCCGTCGCCGAGCACCTCCCGCACGGTGGCCGGCGTGACGATGCCCGGTCCCCGACTGCGCGGCGACCGGCGCGACACCACGTGGCGGCAGACCGCGGCCAGCTTCCGGTTCAGCTCGGCCACGCCCGCTTCGTTGGTGTGGTCGCGGACCACCCGCACGATGGCCTCGGTCTCGAAGCGGACCTCGCCGTCGCACGCCGCGGTCCGCCACGCCTCGACGCCGTCGGGCGGCGGCGGTTGCGCCGCGATCGCCTCCAGCTCCCGCGCCGAGGCCTCCCGTTCGGCGACGACGGCCGGACCGGCGGGCGCGGCGGCCGGCTCGATGCGCGCGGGCGGGGCCGGCCACCCGGGCGGCAGCCACGTGTCTGCGACGGGCGCGGGTGCGTCGAAGGGGCGGGTCAGCAGGTGCTGTTGCGCGATCGCCAGCTTCTCCTCCTCGGTGCACGCCGGCAACTCGACCACGGCGAGGTGCTCGCGGACCGGCTCGGGGATCGCGGCCGGATCGGTCGCCGTGACGATCCACAGGACCGCGGACAGGTCGAAGGCGACATCGAGGTACGCATCGCGGAAGGCGGTCCGCCGCGCGGGGCCGAGCAGGTAGAGCAGCGCCGAAGCGGCGTCGGGTTCGACGCGGTCGACGGCCTCGAGGATGAAGACCGGGTTGTTGACGCCGGCCTCGCACAACCCCTCGACGATGCGCCCGGCAGCGCCGCCTTGCGACCCACGGATGAGGCGCTCGGCGTCGGGCCCTTCCAGGGTGGCGCACACGTGGGTGCGGCCGAGGGCGCGGGCGGCGGCCTCGGCCAGGGACGACTTCCCCGTGCCGGCCGGCCCGGCCAGGCAGAGGACCGACCCCGGGGCCTCGGGCGGTCCCGGGCGCACGGCCAGGGCAAGCGGCGCGCCGGCCGCCGCTGTCGGGCCGCGGTCGGGTCGTTCGACGGTGAGCAGGGCGCGGGTATGCGGGCAGGCGGCCAGGACGTCGCGGATGCGCGTCTTGACCTGCGCAAGGGCGCCGTGGGAGCGGTCCAGGGCCCGCTGCAGACGCCGCGGGTCGAAGCCTTGCGGCTCGGAGGTCCGCCACGGCAGGGCGAGCGCCTTGTCAGCCCGGTCCAGCGCCTCGCTGACCGCGTCGGACCGGGAGGCGATTGCCTCGCGGACCTGCCGCCGCAGGGTCCGGCGGACAGCGGCGGGCAGGCCGGCGTCGTCGAGGGTGGCCAGCGCCTGATCCACTTGCGCGCCCGAGGCGTCGAGCGCGCGGACAGCCGCCAGGGCTGAGCCGCCGGCCCCGTCGTTCCGCGACGGGTACGCGGCTTCGACGGCGGGACCGGCAGATGGCTCGCACGATGTCTCGGGCTCGGCGGCCGGGCCGACCAGCAGAGCGAACGCCTGCGCCGAGTCCACGACCCGCGCCCGGCCGGAGGCGGCCAGGTGGGGCAGCTCCCACCGGGCGCGCTGCTCGGCGGTGGTGACCACACCGCAGCCGTTCGCCGGGCGGCGCTCCGCGCGACCGAGCGTGTCCCGCGCCTCGGCGTATTCTTCCAGTGTCGCGGGATGGACGAGCAGCACGGTGGCCTCTTCGTCTTCCCGCAGCAGCTTCACACGCATGCTGTGCACTTCCTTTCCACGATCGTTCTCCTGTTTCCGCGGCCGTCCCTTTCCATGCGCGGCCGTCCCACTTCTTCCACAGTCGTCCCGCTCTTTCCCGCGGCCGGACGGGACAGTTCCCCGGTTCGGGGTTCGAGCTGAGGCGCAACGGACCCGCCGGCGATGGCGCCGCCAGGCTGCTACCACCGCAGGCGGGGGTCGCCGAGAGCGGACAGCTCGTCGAGCAGCGGGACGAGGTTCTGCGTGTCGGCGGGCGCGTGCGCCGGCTCGGATGCGTCTTCGAGCGCGGCGGTCTCGAGCAGCGCCGCGAATGGCGGCCTCGGTGTTGTTGAAGCGGCCTGCCGCGGACGGCGTGGACGCGGGCGCGTGAGCGGGAGGCTTGGAGACAGGGCGGAACGGGGCGTGCCCTTGCCGCCGGCGCCGTTGCCGTGTGCCGCTACGCTCGTTCCTGTTCCATTGTCGATCGCCCGCCCCCGTCCTCCGTGGTTCGTTCCGCGGCGAGTCGGGAGGTACGGCGGGCTCTTGTCCGCCAGCAGGCGCCGCGGCCCGGCCGGCCCCTGGTCGGCGCCGCAGCGCGGCATAGGGTTGTCCTCCGCAGAAAAGGGGTGAGGTGGTCCCCTCCTATGCGGATCCGCATAGGAGGGACCACCTCACGTGTCCCGACTACCGGCACGATTGACCCGATCGCCGCCCCGAGAGCGGCGCCGCCGGACGCCGCCGCCGATGTCGCCGACCGCCGATCCGACCTCGCCCTTGTCGCCGGTCGCGGCCGCCGTTCCAATCGACGCCACGCCAATCGACGCCACGCCAAACGTCATGAGCGACCGTGCGCCGCTCACCCCGAAGGATGAAAGTTCGTCAGAGACCGACCGCGGGTCGCACAATAATGGCGGAGGCGGGACGAGTGGTCGTCTGTTTCAATGGCGGGTGTTTATCCCCGAAGCCAAACTGACCCGGCCGGTTCGGCATCGAGCCCCGAATTGTACCCGGCCCCCGGGCTGTGGACGCGCGGCAAAACGCACCGTGCCCGTGCAGGGCGCGAGTTCCGAGTCCGACCGGCCTGTCCCGCCTCCGCCTACCCCCCGGAAACTGGAGGCATCCCGATGATGAACGATGAGTTGTGTGTTGTCCATCCCCGCGCGGCGGGACTCGACATCCACAAGGGGCACATCACGGCCACCGTGCGGCTGTCCGAGGCGACGGCCGGCCCGCCGCAGTGCGAGACGCGCATGTTCAGCGCGCTGGCGAGCGGCCTGGCCGCCCTGGTCGCGTGGTTGACGAGCCACCGCGTCGTGGCCGCCGCGATGGAGGCGACCGGCGTCTACTGGCACACGCCGTGGCAGGCGCTGACCGACGCCGGCATCAACGCCCAGTTACTCCACGCGCAGCATGTGAAGCAACTGCGCGGCAGGAAGACCGATGTCGAGGACAGCCGCTGGCTGGCGCGGGTGTGCCAGTTCGGGTTGGGGCGGCCCAGTTTCGTTCCCTCCCAGCAGTTCCGCGACCTGCGCACGTTGAGCCGCCACCGGCGGAAGCTGGTCGCGCGGCGCTCGCAGGTCCGCAACCAGACACAGAAGGTGATCGACCGCGGCGGCGTCCGCATCGGGGCGGTGCTGAGCGACATCTTCGGCAGGAACGGCCGGCGCATCCTCGACGGTCTGGTCGCCCGGCGGCCCAGTACCGACATCCTGGCCTCGCTCAGCGCGCACGTCCGCGGCAAGCTCGAGCAGCTCGGCGACGCATTGGGCCTGACGCTGCGCGAGACCGAGCGCCGCCTGCTCGCCGACCTGCTGAGCGAGCACGACACGCTCAGCCGGCGCGTCGACGACTTCGACCGGCACCTCGACGAGGCGCTGGCCCCCTGGGCCGAGCAACTCCGCCTGCTGGAGACGCTTCCCGGCATCGACCACACGGCGGCCTGCGCCATCCTGAGCGAGACCGGAGCCGACCCGCACCGCGTGTTCGGCAACGCGCACCGCCTGGCAGCCTGGGCCGGCCTGTGCCCCGGCAACAACGAGAGCGCCGGCAAACGCCGCACCGGTCGCACCCGGCGCGGAAATCAGACGCTGCGCACCGTGCTCATCGAGTGCGCCCACGCCGCCGCCCGAACCCACAACTGCCAGTTCCAGACGTATCACCAGACGCTGACCCGGAAGCGCGGCTTCAAGCGCGCCATCGTGGCCACCGCCCACAAGCTGCTGCGATGCGTCTTCGCGGTGCTGCGCGACGCCACGCCCTACCGCGACCCGGATACCGACTACGAGGCGCTGCTCGTGCAGCGCAGCGCTTCGCGCTGGCTCCGCAAGCTGCATCAGTTCGACATTCTCGTTCGCAACGACGACGGCACCTGCTCGGTCCACTGGCCGCCTCCCGCAAACAGGAGCACCGTCCCGACGCGCTGAGACCGCCATCCCACCCGCGTTCACCCCCAGCACGGTTCGCGCAGAGGCCACTTGGGGTCGGCGCAAAAATAACTTCCTATAAGTGTCTGTAGTCTCGCTATAGAGCACAGCCGGTCCCGCAACGGTCGTGGCGTCGACCAGTCCCGTCAAGGCAAAGGTTTCTCTGGATTCTGGGAGCAGAGCCTTGTCCAGGTTTATGGCATAATTGCGGAAACATGAATCCGTAATGGTGCCACAATGAGACCAACCGCGTTCTCCGCCGACACGATCCTCGCCTTGCTCCGCAAGCAGACCATCGCCACGCTGCCCGAGGTGATCGCGGCCCTCGGGCCCCGCGCCAGCAGGCGCACCGCGTTTCGCAAGCTCAAGGACCTTGACGCCCGGACCAGCTACTCGCATCGCGGCAGCTACTACACCCTCGATGTCCTCGCCGACTTCGACGAGCACGGCCTGTGGTCTTTCGCCGGGGTCCGTTTCTCCCGCGCCGGCACCCTGATCGCAACCGCCGAGTCGTTCATCAACCACGCCGAGGCGGGACACTTCGTCGACGAATTGGACAACTTGCTCGCGGTCGGCACCCAGGACCCGCTGCGCAAGCTCGTCGGCGACGGGCGACTGACGCGGCACAAGCTCGCCGGCCAGTTCCTCTACTGCGCCGCCGACCGCACGCAGCGGGCCCACCAACTGCGCGCGCGCCGCCTGTTGATGGCCACGCCCGGACTCGTGCGGCCCCTCCCAGAGGCCGACCTGATGCCGGAGGAGCTGCGCGCGGCGATCGTGTTGTTCGCCAGCCTGCTCGACGAGCGGCAGCGGCGTCTGTTCGCCGGACTCGAAGCGCTCAAGTGCGGGTGGGGCGGCGACCGGCGCATCGCCGAACTGCTCGGCATCGACCCGTCGACGGTCGCCGCCGGCCGGCGGCAACTCGTCGAGCGCGACGTCGAGATCGACCGGGTGCGACGCGTCGGAGGCGGGCGGCCGCCAGCGGAAAAAAAACGCCGGAAGTCATCGCCCACATCCAAGACCTGATGGACCACGAGACGGCCGGCGACCCGGTCCGTGGCCTGAAGTGGACACGCCGCACCACCGCCAAGGTCGCCGCCCAACTGCGAAAGCTCGGTACCGACATCTGCGCGCGGACCGTCGCCCGGCTTCTCAAGAAGATGGGATTCTCGCTGCGCGTCAACCACAAGAAGCGTGCCGGCGCCTCGCACCCGAACCGCGACGACCAGTTCCACCACATCGCCGAACTGCGTGAGCGGTGCGCCGCCGACAACACGCCGGTCATCAGCGTCGACACCAAGAAGAAGGAGCTCGTCGGCGCATTCCGCAATCCCGGCGCCAAGTGGGACCACAGACCCGAGCTGGTCAACGACCACGACTTTCCATCCGCGGCCGAGGGCCGCGCCATCCCCTACGGCATCTACGACGTGCGGGCCAACGCCGGCACCGTCTTCGTCGGCCAAACCGCCGACACCCCGGCGTTCGCCGTCGACTGCATCGAGAAGTGGTGGCGCACCGAAGGTCACAAGCACTATCCCGAGGCCGAAGCCCTGCAGATCCTGGCCGACGGGGGCGGCAGCAACAGTTGCACCGCGCGCGCCTGGAAATTCAACCTGCAACACCGCCTCTGCAACCGCCACGGCCTGCGCGTGCGTGTCGCCCACTACCCGCCGGCCACGTCGAAGTGGAATCCCATCGAACACCGCATGTTCTGCGAGGTCACCAAGAACTGGGCCGGCCGGCCGCTCGACAGCTACGAGACCATCCTCAAGTACCTGCGCACCACACGCACCGCCACCGGACTGCGGGTGCGCGCGCACCTGGTCCGCAAGACCTACAAGACCGGCGTCAAGGTCACCGACGCGCAGATGCAGGAGTTACGCGTCACACCCGACAGCTCCCTGCCCAAATGGAACTACACCATCGAACCCATGTGACCAAAAAACGGAAGTTATTCTTGCGCGGGGCCTTGGGGCAGCCTCGTCCGTCGAGCCTCACCCGGGGGAGAACGTGCCCAACGGCGCCATCCCTTCGTGACGCCTTTCGTCGCGCCAGGAGACGTGTGTCCGAAGCGACAGAAACTTTCGCGGCAAACGTCATGAGCGACCGTGCGCCGCTCACCCCGAAGGATGAAAGTTCGTCAGAGACCGACCGCGGGTCGCACAATAATGGCGGAGGCGGGACGAGTGGTCGTCTGTTTCAATGGCGGGTGTTTATCCCCGAAGCCAAACTGACCCGGCCGGTTCGGCATCGAGCCCCGAATTGTACCCGGCCCCCGGGCTGTGGACGCGCGGCAAAACGCACCGTGCCCGTGCAGGGCGCGAGTTCCGAGTCCGACCGGCCTGTCCCGCCTCCGCCTACCCCCCGGAAACTGGAGGCATCCCGATGATGAACGATGAGTTGTGTGTTGTCCATCCCCGCGCGGCGGGACTCGACATCCACAAGGGGCACATCACGGCCACCGTGCGGCTCTCCGAGGCGACGGCCGGCCCGCCGCAGTGCGAGACGCGCATGTTCAGCGCGCTGGCGAGCGGCCTGGCCGCCCTGGTCGCGTGGTTGACGAGCCACCGCGTCGTGGCCGCCGCGATGGAGGCGACCGGCGTCTACTGGCACACGCCGTGGCAGGCGCTGACCGACGCCGGCATCAACGCCCAGTTACTCCACGCGCAGCATGTGAAGCAACTGCGCGGCAGGAAGACCGATGTCGAGGACAGCCGCTGGCTGGCGCGGGTGTGCCAGTTCGGGTTGGGGCGGCCCAGTTTCGTTCCCTCCCAGCAGTTCCGCGACCTGCGCACGTTGAGCCGCCACCGGCGGAAGCTGGTCGCGCGGCGCTCGCAGGTCCGCAACCAGACACAGAAGGTGATCGACCGCGGCGGCGTCCGCATCGGGGCGGTGCTGAGCGACATCTTCGGCAGGAACGGCCGGCGCATCCTCGACGGTCTGGTCGCCCGGCGGCCCAGTACCGACATCCTGGCCTCGCTCAGCGCGCACGTCCGCGGCAAGCTCGAGCAGCTCGGCGACGCATTGGGCCTGACGCTGCGCGAGACCGAGCGCCGCCTGCTCGCCGACCTGCTGAGCGAGCACGACACGCTCAGCCGGCGCGTCGACGACTTCGACCGGCACCTCGACGAGGCGCTGGCCCCCTGGGCCGAGCAACTCCGCCTGCTGGAGACGCTTCCCGGCATCGACCACACGGCGGCCTGCGCCATCCTGAGCGAGACCGGAGCCGACCCGCACCGCGTGTTCGGCAACGCGCACCGCCTGGCAGCCTGGGCCGGCCTGTGCCCCGGCAACAACGAGAGCGCCGGCAAACGCCGCACCGGTCGCACCCGGCGCGGAAATCAGACGCTGCGCACCGTGCTCATCGAGTGCGCCCACGCCGCCGCCCGAACCCACAACTGCCAGTTCCAGACGTATCACCAGACGCTGACCCGGAAGCGCGGCTTCAAGCGCGCCATCGTGGCCACCGCCCACAAGCTGCTGCGATGCGTCTTCGCGGTGCTGCGCGACGCCACGCCCTACCGCGACCCGGATACCGACTACGAGGCGCTGCTCGTGCAGCGCAGCGCTTCGCGCTGGCTCCGCAAGCTGCATCAGTTCGACATTCTCGTTCGCAACGACGACGGCACCTGCTCGGTCCACTGGCCGCCTCCCGCAAACAGGAGCACCGTCCCGACGCGCTGAGACCGCCATCCCACCCGCGTTCACCCCCAGCACGGTTCGCGCAGAGGCCACTTGGGGCAGCCTCGTCCGTCGAGCCTCACCCGGGGGAGAACGTGCCCAACGGCGCCATCCCTTCGTGACGCCTTTCGTCGCGCCAGGAGACGTGTGTCCGAAGCGACAGAAACTTTCGCGGCAAACGTCATGAGCGACCGTGCGCCGCTCACCCCGAAGGATGAAAGTTCGTCAGAGACCGACCGCGGGTCGCACAATAATGGCGGAGGCGGGACGAGTGGTCGTCTGTTTCAATGGCGGGTGTTTATCCCCGAAGCCAAACTGACCCGGCCGGTTCGGCATCGAGCCCCGAATTGTACCCGGCCCCCGGGCTGTGGACGCGCGGCAAAACGCACCGTGCCCGTGCAGGGCGCGAGTTCCGAGTCCGACCGGCCTGTCCCGCCTCCGCCTACCCCCCGGAAACTGGAGGCATCCCGATGATGAACGATGAGTTGTGTGTTGTCCATCCCCGCGCGGCGGGACTCGACATCCACAAGGGGCACATCACGGCCACCGTGCGGCTGTCCGAGGCGACGGCCGGCCCGCCGCAGTGCGAGACGCGCATGTTCAGCGCGCTGGCGAGCGGCCTGGCCGCCCTGGTCGCGTGGTTGACGAGCCACCGCGTCGTGGCCGCCGCGATGGAGGCGACCGGCGTCTACTGGCACACGCCGTGGCAGGCGCTGACCGACGCCGGCATCAACGCCCAGTTACTCCACGCGCAGCATGTGAAGCAACTGCGCGGCAGGAAGACCGATGTCGAGGACAGCCGCTGGCTGGCGCGGGTGTGCCAGTTCGGGTTGGGGCGGCCCAGTTTCGTTCCCTCCCAGCAGTTCCGCGACCTGCGCACGTTGAGCCGCCACCGGCGGAAGCTGGTCGCGCGGCGCTCGCAGGTCCGCAACCAGACACAGAAGGTGATCGACCGCGGCGGCGTCCGCATCGGGGCGGTGCTGAGCGACATCTTCGGGAGGAACGGCCGGCGCATCCTCGACGGTCTGGTCGCCCGGCGGCCCAGTACCGACATCCTGGCCTCGCTCAGCGCGCACGTCCGCGGCAAGCTCGAGCAGCTCGGCGACGCATTGGGCCTGACGCTGCGCGAGACCGAGCGCCGCCTGCTCGCCGACCTGCTGAGCGAGCACGACACGCTCAGCCGGCGCGTCGACGACTTCGACCGGCACCTCGACGAGGCGCTGGCCCCCTGGGCCGAGCAACTCCGCCTGCTGGAGACGCTTCCCGGCATCGACCACACGGCGGCCTGCGCCATCCTGAGCGAGACCGGAGCCGACCCGCACCGCGTGTTCGGCAACGCGCACCGCCTGGCAGCCTGGGCCGGCCTGTGCCCCGGCAACAACGAGAGCGCCGGCAAACGCCGCACCGGTCGCACCCGGCGCGGAAATCAGACGCTGCGCACCGTGCTCATCGAGTGCGCCCACGCCGCCGCCCGAACCCACAACTGCCAGTTCCAGACGTATCACCAGACGCTGACCCGGAAGCGCGGCTTCAAGCGCGCCATCGTGGCCACCGCCCACAAGCTGCTGCGATGCGTCTTCGCGGTGCTGCGCGACGCCACGCCCTACCGCGACCCGGATACCGACTACGAGGCGCTGCTCGTGCAGCGCAGCGCTTCGCGCTGGCTCCGCAAGCTGCATCAGTTCGACATTCTCGTTCGCAACGACGACGGCACCTGCTCGGTCCACTGGCCGCCTCCCGCAAACAGGAGCACCGTCCCGACGCGCTGAGACCGCCATCCCACCCGCGTTCACCCCCAGCACGGTTCGCGCAGAGGCCACTTGGGGCAGCCTCGTCCGTCGAGCCTCACCCGGGGGAGAACGTGCCCAACGGCGCCATCCCTTCGTGACGCCTTTCGTCGCGCCAGGAGACGTGTGTCCGAAGCGACAGAAACTTTCGCGGCAAACACTGAGCCTCGGCGCGTGCGGAACTGGCGTTGGAATCCGGCTGTCCGGGTGGATCTTGAAGGCAGTGTACCGGTCGTTGACGGCGGCCGAAGCGCTCGCTCGGCGGGCGGGGCGGATTTTGCCGATCGTTCACCGATACTGACCTACCGATCGCTGAGCGATGCCGACCGTTCATCCTCTGTTCACCACTGGTGAACCACTCTGCCGGCTCGGCCGGATCCAGCCTTCCCGCAGGGAAAAACACTGGGTGAGTGACGCCGGAACCGGGGTCGCTCACCCTTCTGGATCTCTGATCTCTGTACGCCTGCACGACAGTGCCCTCTGCGGGTGAACGTACGGTGAAATGGTGCACTGTTTTCGTGCTTCCGTTCGGGCTCGCTGGAGCGTTCTTCGAGGGATTCCACTCGGTGCGTTCCCGTCCGGCTGAATCTGCTTGCAAGTTGCGTGTTTGCAGTCCTTTGGCGTGTGCCTGCCGGACGTGTGCCGGCCTTCGGTTCCGTAGGCTTGAGGCTGATGCGAGGGAGCTTTGAGGGGAGTTGGTCGGTCTACCGGGGTCAGGGGGTGGCCATCCGTAGGCGTTCACCAATTGCCCGTTCGGACTCCGCGCGTTCCCGATCCTTCTGCGGTTCTGGTGGACCCACGAACGAACGCGATCCTGACCCCAGTCGAAATGGCGATCGCGTTGGGTCGGTCGCCGATTTTCGCGATTTGTTGCAACCGTGTTGCACTGTTTTTGAAGATTCGGGCGGATCTCGTCATGGCGTGGTGGAGGTTTTCATGCGGATGAAGCGCGTGGTCGTGTTCCTGCCGATGGCCGCCGTCCAGGCTTGCGACGATCTTGCGGCCCGGTACGGCTCGAACCGTTCCGAGGTCTTCCGTCTTGCGATAGCCGAAGGCATGCCTGGTACGGTCGAGGCGCTGGAGAAGCTCCGGGAGATCCGGATGGTCGAGGCGCTCGGGGCCGGCGCGTCGCGCTCGTGGCGTATCCGGGGTGCGTAGAAGCGTCCGGGGCGGGGCCGTCCACGCAGCTTTCTCGACCCGGATCGTGCCGTTGCTGTTCTCGTGGACTACGGCCGTGCCGTGCGTGCGGCCGATCCGGGACTGACCGAAGAAGACCTGGGCGTCAGCTTGCGGAGCCACGCGCAGGTGATCGGCGTGGCGGCCGATGACCTCGAGGACGCCGTGGTCAACGCGGTGTCGCGCCTGTTCGGCAGGCCGCAGCTGCAGTCGGTCGCCGATCCGTCGCAGCCGCCGGAGTAGCACTCCGACCTCGTTGTCGTGCGTGGACACCTGTAGAGTGTGCACGATCCTGGGCGCGTGCGGAGCAGCGCTGGCCGCGGTTCCTGCGCGTCAGGGGCGATTTCTGATGCCGTTGCCGATCTGGGAACCTGATGCCGAGCCTCTGGACCGGACCGTGAAGGTCAGGCTGTCTGTGCGTCAGCTCGAGCATCTCGACCTGGCGTTGAAGGAGTTTCGGATGTCGCGCTCCTGGGTGCTGCGCGAATCGCTCGCGCTGGGCTTCCCGCTGTTCGTCGACAAGGTCCGCCAGCGGCGGCGTGCGAGCCTGGCGCTGCGCGGGGAGTACCAGAACCCGAATGCGGCGGGTCCGTTGCGTGGGCCGCGTGCGGACGGGCCGCGTGCGGACCGCTGGGTGAATGCGCCCAAGGCGCGCGAGCCTCGCACGTCACGGAGGCGGGGGAAGTCGGGTTGGAGTGCCGCCGCGGGGTTTGCGCGATGGTCAGGATCGGAGCGCGAAAGTGGACCCGGCACCAAGAAGTACACTTCTCGGTGCCGGACGGCTGATTAGATGATGGGGTGGACGCCTCCTCTCAACGGCATCGGAATGTGCCAAAGTGGAGCTGCTGTGACGCACCACTTGGAAGAGGAGGCATCCTATGGAGCAGGCTACCATCATCGGCATCGATCTGGCGAAGCGGAGTTTTCAGTTGCACGGCGCCCGTGAGGACGGGTCGGTTGCGTTCCGTAAGAAGCTGAACCGCGACAAGGTGGTGGGCTTCGTGGCGTCGCAGCCGCGATGCATCGTGGCGATGGAGGCCTGTGCGAGCTCGCACCACTGGGGCCGAGAGTTCGAGAAGCTCGGTCATGAGGTGAAGCTGGTCCCGCCGATCTACGTGAAGCCGTTCGTGAAGACGCAGAAGAACGACGCGGCCGACGCCGAGGCGATCTGCGAGGCGACCTCGCGGCCGACGATGCGCTTCGTGGCGGTGAAGACGCGGGAGCAGCAGTCCCAAGGCATGCTGTTCCGCACGCGCGACCTGCTGGTTCGCCAGCGCACGCAGACGATCAACGCGTTGCGCGGACACTTCGCGGAGTTCGGCGTCGTCGCGCCGCAAGGGCCTGCGCACGTGGGTCGGTTGTCAGACGCGATTGAAGATGCCGATTCGGGGCTGCCGGGCCCGGTTCGGGAACTGGGCGCGCTGTTGGTCGTTCACATCGCCGAGCTCAACGAGAAGATCGCAGAGCTGGAGAGGGACCTGTGTGAGCGGGCGCGCGAAGACGAACGAACGGTGCGGCTGATGAGCATCCCGGGCATCGGACCGCTGTGCGCGATGGCGATCCAGGCCTTCGCGCCGCCGCTGGAGAGCTTCCGTCGCGGGCGGGACTTCGCGGCCTGGCTGGGTCTGGTTCCCCGGCAGAGCTCGACCGGCGGGAAGCCGAAGCTGGGGAGGATATCGAAGATGGGTCAGCGCGATCTCCGGCGACTGCTGGTCGTCGGCGCGATGGCGACGGTCGGCTGGGCGGCGCGCCGCGGCACGAAGGACCCGTGGCTGGCCCGGATGCTGGCTCGCAAGCCGCGCATGTTGGTCGCGGTGGCGCTGGCCAACCGGAGGGCGCGCATCGCCTGGGCGCTGATGACGAAGAACGAGTACTACCGGGCGCCGCTGCCGACCGTCTGAGAAACAGGAGCCGGGTGCGGCGCCGTCGGGAATGCGAGCAGGTCGGAAGATGGTAAGGGCAAACGGTCAAAAGAGACGGGGTCGGGAAAACCAGCGATTCGGCGAGTGCCTTCGAGCACATTTAGACGATTTGGACCCGACCCGCGTATCTCCATACGGGCCCGCGGCGCAGGATATGCCGCATGTAATGAGGCCGGACACACGACAGCACCTGACCGCATGCTCCGGACCATCTGAAGGACTGGAACTTTCCGAAACGCGGGAGAACGGGCTTCGGCCCTCGCTGCGCTCGGAGGCGTCTACCTCGCGCACGGTCGCCCGCGGCTGTCAAGCCGCTGCGCGGCTCCTTCGCTTCGCTACGGCCCTGCGGGTGACAGTCGCAGCCGACCGTGCGGGAAGCGCTTGCGGGCCAGCCGGAAAGCTGGCCCGCGTTCCACGGGAACAAGCGCGGCGCTGGGGAGCCGCTCCGATGTCGCGGAGAACCACTCGAGCAGACTGAGCGCGGAAGGAGACTCAAAAAAAGGCTTGCATTTTCGGAGGCGTCCACACACGTCGAGTCGGGCTGTTTGGTTCCCTCGTTGCGTGATTTTTTCGGGCGCGTGTCCGGCGCACTTCTGGGGCCGGTACGCTCGGCGGGTACTGGGGCCGGTACTTCTCGGTGCGTGTAGCCGTTGCGGATCCTGGGTTCGCCGAAGCCAGGCGTCGCCGTGGCCCGGGTCGGCAGCGGTCGTCAGGGACCTCATCCCTGATGCCTGCGGTCCGGCGACGGCGCCTTCCAGCGCCATTCAGGCAGAAAAGCAAGTGCGGCACGGGCAGTGGATTCCATGGCTTGAGAGGATCCGAATTCGGATCCGGATGGCGCAAAGGACCATGGCGCTCTGCGACCGATACCCTGAAATGCGACAGTTGTCGTTTTTCGACCATCTGCACGGCGAGTGCCACGGCCACGGAGATCGCGATGCAGACCATCCAGCGGATGAGGCGGTCGGCGTCGCGCCCGCGGCCGTCGGCCAGGTCGGCCGCGGCTTCGGATCGCTCGGCGGCGTCGGCGGTCGGTAGCTCCCGGCGGCCTGCCCGACCTCCACGCGATCATCGGGCGCAAAGGTCATCGAGAACGGTACAGGTCGGCGGGTGCGAGCATGTCGTCGACGGCGTCGAGCAGGGGAACGATGGCGTCGGTGTGCGGGTCGTCTTCGCGCTCGCGGTCGGCGACGTCGTGCTCGATCTCGTCGGCAAGCGTGCCCGCGACGGCGATCTCGTACGGCGACATGGCGTGGTTGAGCAACCAGCGCCTGCGCTGCCAGCAGCGGTAACACCTCTCGCCGCTCGAGCGGTTCACGTGGCGTCCGCAGGTGCCCGCTTCCAGCGGCAGATCCACGCCCACGCACAACGCCTTGTAGTAGGTCGGGTCCGAACGGCGCTGGCGCATGTGCGTGCGGTTGGCGATGCGCTTGCGCAGGCGGCGCAGCGCCAGCGGGCGGCGCTCGTCGACGGGCAGTCCGCAGTGTTCCTTCTTCGTCGCCTCGTCGAGCGCGTAGCCGATGCCGGCACGTACCCGGGTGGTCGCCGTCTTCGCCTGCACGCTCAGGTGCTCGGCGCGGCGCGCCCGGCGCGTTCCGGCCGGATGTACTGCTCGATGCGGCCCCCGTCGTGGTCGGCGTCGTGCTCGGTTCGGCTTGGGTGCGTCTTCCCGCTTCCCGCTCGGCGCCCCGTGTTGGCCGCCGTCGCTTAGATTCCCGCCGCCACGGCGTGGCGTGCGTGTCCGGTGCCGGCGCCGAGCCGCTCCGGGGTGCTGCCGGCGTTGCCTGCTGACATCGCGGATGCGGATGTGCCGGCGCTGCTGGCGGACATCGAGCGGCGTGTAGAGGCGTTGCCTGGCGCGTTCGACGCCGCGCTTGCGCGCCAGCAGGTGGTTGCCGTCAACGCGGTAGCGGTCGCGATGCAGGCGCGGAACCTGCGCCGGATAACGGACCGGGCGCTGGCGCTGATCGAGGCGCGTCTGGCGGCGCTGATGCCTGCCAACCCGACCGGTCGTCCCCCGCGGCCGGCCGGGAAACCTGACGGTCAACTGGCAGGTTTCGATGCGGGAGCACCTGACCGCGCTCCCTCGGCGGCGACGCCCGCCGACGCGCCCGGCGCATCGTCGCCGCCGGCCGATAAACCTGACGGTCAACTGGCAGATTCGGGCGCCGGAGAAGCTGACCGCGTGCCACTCCCGTCGGCGCGCACCATGCGCGACATCCGGGCCGCGCACCCGGACCCGGCCGACAAGCAGGCGCTGCGAGAGCGCATGGACCGGCTCGAGGACCGCGGCAGCCGTGTTTCCCGTCGTGCGCTGATCGCCGAAGTGCGCCGAGAGCAAACCGCGGCGGCCGAGCCGCCGGGTGTCGATGGCCCGCCCGAGCCGGTCGCCGATACGCGGCCCTTGCCTGTCGTCCACCACGCCGGCCTCGACGAGCACCCGCTCGACGCCGGCTCGGTCGATGCCGTCGCCATGTACGCCTCGGATGCGAAGGATGATCTGGATCCGTGCTGCCCCTTCGCCGAGACGGTGCTGCGGCCCGGGGGCGTGCTCCTGCTGCGTTGTGAAGTGGGCGCCGAGCAGGAAATCAACGAGCGCGTGACCGAGGAGTACGACAATGGCACGCCAGCGTCGCTCGCCTACGTGGAGACGTTGGCGATGGTTCACGGCGGGCATTGGTGGCCCGTGCTCGTGTTCGTGCGGCAGGGCGACCAAGCGCATCTGGCGGAGCGGACCGCCTACGTCGGTGACGACGAGCAGGCGTGCTGGCGCGCCATCGTCGACGACTGGACGTATCCGGCCGACGGGCTGGTGTGCGACCTGTGCGCCGACGACGGGCGCATCCTCGCCGCGGCCGACGCGGCGCAACGGCGCGCTGTCGGCCTGTGCCCCGACGAAGCGCAGGTCGGGCGCGTGCGAGCGGAGGTCGCACATGCCAGGGGCGCGCCGCAGGAATAGCTCGCGATACTTCGCGTCGGTCGCATCGCCCGGAACGACACGGCCGCCGCCCTGCGCCGACTCGTCTGCCACGTCCCGGCTGATCGACGGCTACACGCGCGAGGCCGGGTGCAGCATCTGGACGCGCGCATCAACGAGACCCGCCGGCGCGTGGCGCGCTTGCTGCGCAAGGGCTTCCCGTGACCCGGACCGATGACCGTGAGACCATCGGCGCGCGGCGCGGCGCGGCGCCGTTCCGCAAGGACGACGCCGCGCCGGCTCGCCAGTTCTCCATGGCCCCCCGGTGCGCAAGGCGACGCCCCGCCATGGAGAACCGAGGCGTACGGTTCGCGTCACCGCTACGGTCAGTTCCCCGCGGCCTTCTCCGCCCGCCGTGCGGCCCAGTACTTCCGCATCCGCTCGGCCACGGCCCGGCGCTGCTCCTCGGTCATCGTGCGCTTGCGCCTGCTGACGGCCTTGACCGCCTTCTTGCTGCCGCGCCGGGCAGTCGGCGCGGCAGTTCCTTCAATCGCCTCGATGGCGCGCTGGATGGCGACGAGCTGGCTCTTGAGCGAGCGCTCCTCGTTGCGCAACGCGTCCAGGACTCCGCTGCTCGACATCGTGAAATGCTCCTTCCAGGGCGAGCCGCCGCCGCATCGCGCCGGCCGCCGAAACCCGGAAACCTCCGCCGCCGGCCGCCGCCGACGAGACCGACGGGGCCGCTACCGACCCCACGCGCCCCGGATCGGCCGCTACGATGTCAACGCTCACTGAAATCTGAAGGGTATGACCAGCTGGTCATACACCGCACTTTGGGAAGAGCGACAACATCCGCTCGGCGCCTGTGGTCAGTTGACCGTTTCGGCGGGTTCGACGAGCTCCATGGACGCTGCCTCCATGGACGCTGCCAGCCGGTCGATGGTCGCGCGGTCGACGCCCTCCTTGGTGGGTCCGTCGCGCTCGTCGGAGCAACTCGTGGATGCGTGTCGTCAGGGCGAGACAGACCGTCCTCGGTCCGCCGGGGGAAGTCGGTCTCGGTGCACGGGTAGTGCAGATCGTAGAACGGTTTGCCGTCCTCGACAGTGCGCTCGGTGCGCGAACGAAAGCATGCCGACGCCGGCCGGATCCACCGAGAACGTCATGGACGCTATCAACCGGGTCCGGATCGACGCCAAGGCCGGCGTGTGGCGTCGTTCTCGGTGAATGCTCTCGGCATCTTCGTTTCTCCTCGGTGCGGACGGCGGCCGGGCGAGCGGTGGTCAGTGGACCGTCTCGGCGGGTTCGACGATCTCGATCGACGCGGCGAGGCGCTCGATCGTCGTCCAGTCGACGCCTTGCGGCGTGAGCTTGTCGCGTTCGTCGTCGGGGACCGCTTCGCCGGCCAGCCGGGCCATGCGCAGGATCAGTGCCGCGCAGACGGTCATCGGCCCGCCGGGGAAGCCGGTTCTCGGGAAGTGCAGCTTGCGGAACGTCTTCCCTTCATGGACGACCCGTTCCGTTCGCGCGATGGCCTTGCCGTCCATCCGGAGGCGGTCGATGGTGTTCATGTCCTCTTCGGTCGGCCTGGCTTGAGGCGGGTCCGACTCGTCCGTCTCGTCGATCCCGGACCCGTCCGGAGAGAAGGTCTCCATCAGTGCGGCCAGTACCGTGTCGAGGACGGGGACGTCCTTCTCGGTGAGTGCTCGCGGCATGCCGGTTGCTCGGTCTCTCGGCGCGTGCTGTTCAGAAGATTGGAGCGGGCTGCGCCCGCCGGCCATCCGGCCGCCCTGCTGGTGTTGCCGAGTCCGCTCCTTGCGACTGCCGGCCTGCGCACTGCTCGAGCAGCTCCTTGAGCTTCGACCAGCGCCTGCGCCCGCTGACGTTGCGCACCGCGATGGCGACGGCCTTCTTCTGGCCGACCAGCACCACGAGCTTCTTCCCGCGGGTCACCGCGGTGTAGAGCAGGTTCCGCTGCAGCATCGTGTAGTGCTGGGTGAGCACCGGGATTACCACGGCAGGGTACTCCGACCCCTGGCTCTTGTGGACGGTGGCGGCGTCGGCGAGCACGAGGTCGTCGAACTCGCCGAAGGCGTACACGTGCTCGGCGCCGTGGAACCGGGCGGTCAGCTGCTTCTCGTCGGTGTTCACCTCGGTGACGGTCCCGGTGTCGCCGTTGTAGACGTCCTTGCGGTAGTCGTTGACGGTCTGCATGACCTTGTCGCCGGGGGAGAAGGTCATGCCGAAGCGCTCGACCTTGCGGTCGCCGGGCGGGTTCAGCGCCGCCTGGAGCGCGACGTTCAGCGCCCTGGGCGCCGGCGCTGCCCCGGTTCATCGCGGAGCGGGTCGAGGGCGAATCGCTGCGGTATCCGCGTCTTCACCAGATCGACGATCCGCTCGGCGGCTTTCTCGGGCTCGTCGGCGCGGACGAAGTAGAAGTCGGTGTCGCCCTCCGGCCGGCGCAGGTCGGGGACCGCCCCGCGGTTGATTCCGTGCGCGTTGGTCACGATCCGGCTGCGCGCGGCCTGGCGGAAGACCTCGGTCAGCCGGACGACCGCGACTACGCTCGAGGCGATCATGTCGGCGAGCACCTGCCCGGGTCCCACCGACGGGAGCTGGTCGATGTCGCCCACGATTGGCAGTGCGGCCGTGTCGGGGACCGCGGCCAGCGGCGCGCGCATGAGCTTGACGTCGACCATCGAGGTCTCGTCGACGACCAGCAGGTCGCAGTGGAACGGGTTGGCCGCGTCCCGCTTTGAAGCGGCCGTTGGCGGGGTCGACCTCGAGCCGCCGGTGGATCGTCCGCGCCTTGATCGCGGTGGCGTCCGTCATCCTGCGGCCGGCGCGGCCGGTCGGCGCGCACAGCCCGAGCTTGATGCCGGTGGTCTCGAGGATGCGCAGGACGGTGTCGATCAGCGTGGTCTTGTCCACGCCGGGTCCGCCGGTCACGATGGTCACCGTCGACGTCAGAACCAGCCCGCACCGCTTCGGGCCTGCTGCGACGCCAGCCAGCGACAGGCCGGTCTGCTTCTCGATTCGCGGAAGATTCCGGACTCGGTGGACCTTCACCGAGCCAGGCGCGCCTCTGCGCGCCCCGCTCGCCCGGCGGGCCGGGCGAGATGTTCCGCCCCGCGGTGGCGTCGCTGGCGCTACCAGCGCAGGCAGGAGTCGGCGGGTGCGAGCATGTCGTCGACGGCGTCCAGCAGGGGAACGATGGTGTCGGTGTGCGGGTCGTCCTCGTGCTCGCGGTCGGCGACGTCGTGCTCGAGCTCGTCGGCGAGCGTGCCCGCTACCGCGACCTCGTAGGGCGTCATCGCGTGGTTGAGCAGCCAGCGGCGGCGCTGCCAGCAGCGGTAGCAGCGCTCGCCGCTCGAGCGGTTCACCAGACGGCCGCAAGTGCCCGCCTCAATCGGCAGGTCGACGCCGGCGCACAGGCGGCGGTAGTAGGCCGGGTCCGCGCGGTAGCGGCGCATGGCCGTGCGGTTCGCGATCCGCTTGCGCAAGCGCTTCAGCGCAGCCAGCTGTTCGGGGCGCAGCAGGTCCTTGATGGGCATGGGTTCGTCCTCCGATGCGGGAATGGCCCGAGCGGGCCGGGGTGAAGGTGGGGCCGTCAGGCCCGCAGCGTCGCGGATTCGGGGTCGGAGACCGGTGGCGTGGGAGCCGGGGAGCAGGAATGCACAGGCGTTGCCTTGCCCGCCCGTGTTCCGCCCGTCCGCCCGCGTTCCGCTAGAGCAATTGTCGTCCGTTGTGGGTTCCTCTCCGGGTCCGTGGCTCTTGCGCGCCGACTCGGGGAGGCGCGCCGGCCCGGTAGCGGCGTCGGCGTGGTACTGGATCTGGGGCCGCTGCGCTCGGCGGCGTTCGTGAGGGCGAGCTTCTCGGCGCGTCGAGGTGTTCGACTCGGTTGCCGGATCTGCTCGGTGCGACCGATGAGGGCGGGCTTCTCGGGAACGTGTGGTGTTCGACTCGGTGGCGGTGCCGGGTCGCTCCGCTCGGTGCGACCGTTAGGACGGAGCGAGGTGTTCGACGCGGTGCGGGGAAACGAGTCACTTCACTCGCGCTCCCGCTCGGCGGCGTTCAAGAGAGCGAGCTTCTTGGAGCGCGAGGTGTTCGACTCGGCGCCGGGAAACGGGGGCCGTTCCATTCTCGGAGCCGGATCCTGGAGTCGTTCCGCTCGGTGGCCGTCGTGCGGGCGCAGCTTCTCGGCGCGCGAGGTGTTCGACTCGGCGCCGGCGAACGGGTCGCTTCACCTGGTGGCGGACCCGGAGGTCGCTCCTCTCGGAGGCGGTTCAGCAGCCGGTTGGCGTCAGCGGCATTGCTGCCCGGCTCGAACTGCCGGGGCCGGACGAACGGCGTCACGCCGGCGTCGACCGTGTCGTTGAGAAGGTGCTCCAGTTCACGCCGGAGCCCGGGCACAACCCCGCTCGGCGGATGCGGGGCTTCGATCTGGCGTTCGGCGTCGACCGGCGCGTCGGTGCAGCGTCTCGGTGGAGCACGTCCTCAACCTTGACGTGGGATTCCCCCTCCTCCCGCAAACAACCCGCTCGAGGTCGAGCGCGGTGCGGACCAGGTCTTCGTCGACTTCGAGCAGCGCGGCCGCCAGCGGGCAGAGCTCGTCGACGCGCAGTCCGCAGTGTCCCTTCTTCGTCGCCTCGTCGAGCGCGCGTGGCCGATGCCGGCACATACCCTGGGTGGGCGCCGTCTTGTCGATGCCCAGCCTCATCGCGATCGTGTCGGCGACCTTGACCCGATCCCGCGGATGTCCCGCGCGAGCCGGTAGGGGTTCTCGCTCATGACCTCGACGAGCGCGTCGTTGCCGCAGGTCTTGAGAATTCGCACCACGCGCGGTGCTTGCGCCGTGCTCGTGCAGGGAACACCATGAATCTCGCGGGCGGCTTTCTGCTCCGCCGACGCGTCGGTGATTCGCCTGGCGCGGACCGGGCCGATGCCGGGGACCTCGCGGCGCCGCTCGGGCTCGGTCTCGATGACGTCGAGCGTCTTGTCGTTGAAGGCCTGCACCAGCTTGTTTGCGCAGACCCGTCCGATGTCGCGGATCATGCCGGAGCGCAGGTACTTCTCGATGCCCTCGGTCGATGACGGGGCGGAGCTTCGCAGCAAGTGGGGTCATCGCCTCGATGGTCAGCCGCGGCTCCGGGTGCGAGCCGTATTCGGACGACGAGCGCGACATCGCCCGCTGGCGGCGCGTCGAGACACCGGAGTCAGCGTGATGACCGGCTGAGTCCGTCGCGCCCGGGCGCCGTGTCCGGGCCGGTGCTCAAGTCGATGGAGGAGCCGCCGCCCGCACGTCAACCCAGCTCGAGAAGATTCGGGGACGATCCTGTCGCGGTCCCCAGGCATACGAGCTGAGACCATCGGCCGGCAGGAGACACCCGATCAGTTGCGGATGATCACGGATGCGGAATCGGTCGCCGTCGACGACGCGCGGCTACGTGCACCTGTGCGCGGCGTGGCCGGCGTGCGTCGGCGTCGCGTTCGAGGTGGGACGCCGGACGGGCGGCCGGAGCCGTGCGGCGGCGGGCCCGCACGAGTGCGTGCTGGACGAGCGCAGTGGCCGCCGCTGGGCGGCGGGAGCCAGTCTGGAGAAGCGTGCGCGGAGCCGTCGTCAAGGCCGTCAGCCCCGCGAAGCGGGGGCCGAGCGTAGCGCGGAGCCTTGACGACAGCGAGCACCCGTGCACCCTGGTGGTCTGACGATGCCACCGGAGGCCACAACATCTTGGGGTCGACCCGAGGGCAGATTCATTCGATTCTACAAGAGCGCCAACAGCTGCTCGACGGTTTCTACGGGAAGCTGGGCGAGGAGCCGTCCGGCGCCGAGGCGGATTCGTCGTTCGTGCCGCCGAAGCCGGCGGTGGTCGATCATCCCTGTCCGCGGTGCGGGGGATCGACGGCGGTACTGCTCGAGCGCGACCAGCTGGTGCTGGCGTGCCGCACGTGCCCGGACCCGGAGGAGCTGGCCTGGGTCGCCGAAGAAGGCGAAGCGGCCGGCCGCGAAGAAGGAGTCGTCCGAGAAGGCGGCGTCCGAGCAGGCCGCCGCCGACCAGCGGCTGCAGTCGCGTTGCGGGTCGTGCGGGGGTGCGCAGCAGCGCTGGAAGGTTTCCGGCGGCCACGTGCACCTGTGCGCGGCGTGGCCGGCCTGCGGCGGCGTGGTGTTCGAGGTGGGGCGGGCCGCAGGGGGCCGGCGGCGCCGCCGGTGATCGCATGCGGCTCTTCTCGGAGCCTGTTCGTGGCGTTCGGACTGCGCTGTCAGTCGTGTCGCGCGGGTTTCGCGCTGACGGACTTTCGCCCTTTTTGCGTCAGTGTTCGGAGACGCGAAGAAACGGCGTATGTAGTAAGAAAAAACCAAGTAGTCATGCACTATAACCGGCGTGATCTCCGACCCGTCAATATATTGACACACTGGAAAAATTGACCGGATCACCTTTTTACTGTCTGAAGTCTTGTGTCTGCAGAGGTAATTCTGAGTAAGATTTTAGCAAGTGCCAAAAGGCGAACAAACAGGCGAAATCCGTCCCCTCCAGGTGACATGCGCTTCCGCGGGGGTTTGCAGGACTTTCGCCCCCAGGGGCGGTCGGGGCGGCGGTGTGTGTGTGCGTCCCGGCGGGGCGGCGCCGTCGGCCGCCCCGCCGGTCGCGAGCGCCCGGTGCGGGGCGCTCTGTGGCTGGAACCTGAAGGACATGCCGACCGTCACGTGGACGTTGCCTCCGTAGTCGATGCCCGCCCGGAAGCTGTGGCCTTTCGCTGAGCGGGTAGTCGACGCCGCCGCCGAAGCGGCCGTCGAATCCTCTCGCGTTGCCCGTCCGGAATCGTGCGCACCGGCGCATGCTCGCGCCGCGGCCAGGCCAGAGCCACCAGACGCTCGTGCCCCAACAGCCGCTGCACCGCGTCCGACGTCATGTCGACGCCCAGGCCGACTACAGCCAGCCGTACATACCGCGGGTCGTCCGGCTCGCGGTCCAGCTCCTCGGCGATCCGGCGCGCCCAGTCCGCCTCGATCCCCCGCACGCCGCGCACGGCCCGCCGGACACACCCACAGGACCTCGCGCCGCCAGTCGGGATCGTCGCTTCCGGGCAGCAGCCACGTGTCGCGGTGCCCCGTGACCAAGTCGACGCGCGCCCACTGCACGTCGTCCGACTCCGACCGCCGGCCGGCGGTCCCGACCTCCCGGTTGATGACGTACCCCTCCGGCAGGAGCTTTTCCACAGTCAAGAGGATGGACGGCTTTACGGAGCGCAGCATGACCGACACCCCCTTGGGCTCCTGCGCCGCGCCGGCCGGATCCTCTCCACTGCGCTCGAGCTCGCCCGCCCGCCGCACCATGGTCCGGTTCAGCGGTACGCCTGCAGCTTCGGACGCATCGGCCACGGCCCGGAAGCCCGCGTCCGACACGGCCTCGGCGTCCTGGCGGTAGTCCTTGGCCGTCGACGCAGAAACCCGCCGACCGGTCGGCGGGTTTTCCGCAGAAACCCGATCACCGGTGTCCGGGTTTCCAAACGCCGCATCCTTCGGCGGCCGTCCGCCCTTGTCGCGCGGCTGCCCGGCGCCGTGAGCCTGGCCGATCGCCCGCTTGGCCGCCTGCTCGACCACCGCCGCCGCGCACTGCCGCTCGACGTCCCCGACACCCTCGGCGACGTCCCGCACGGCCACGGCCGCATCCCGGACCGCCAGCCGCGCGGCGTCGTCCGCCGCCGCCTCGACCATCGGTTCCGGCCGCTGCCCGGGTCGGTCCGGCGCGTTGTGTCACTGGATTGACCTTCCCCCTTGTCGATGGCGAACTGCGCCCCGCAGCCTCGGACGCTCGTCCGCCACCGTCTCCCGCCGCTGCACAGACGCGGCCGGCGGCCCCGGCGCTATCGCGCCCTGCGACGAGTTCCTCCCTTGCAGTGCAGGGACTTCCAACCGGAAGCAGGGCCGTGGAGCGCGGCCTCCGGTGACCGCCGTTCCGAATACTTTACACCGCCGCCGGACTTGGCCGGGGCCATCAGAAAGAGGTACGGGATGACCAGGCGGATTCTTCGATTGAAGGACGTCAAGGAGGCGACCGGGCTGTCGCGTTCGTCGATCTACGCGCTGCGCAAACGGGGACTCTTCCCCGCCTCGGTCAGGATCGGACCCAAGGCGGTCGGCTGGTTCGAGGACGAGATCCTCGGCTACCTGAAGTCGCGTCCCCGCGTCGGGGGTGACGCAACCACGAAGAGACCGTGAACGGCGGCGGCGTGCTCCAGGCGTTTCCTACGCTCGTTCGAGGTGCGGGCCGCAGCAGCGCCAGCGCAGGTTGCAGCACTCGCTTCGGGAACCTGCGCCGGGCACTCACCGCGGTGCTGCCGGACGCAGGCCCAGGCTGCCCTTGGCGATGACCGCGACGTCGCCGGCAAGGAACGCCGACCAGGCGTCGAGCAGCGCCCGGCGCTTGTCCAGAAACGTCGACCGCGAATAGCTCCGTTCGACAGCCGAGCCGACCGCATGCGCCAGACTCGTTTCCATCACCGCGTAATCGGCGTCCGCGCGCTCCGATGCCCACGTGCGGAACGTCGAGCGCCAGCCATGAGGCGACCCCGCGCCGGCCAGACTGGCCGACCGCATGACCCCGGCCACGGTCGCCGCCGACAGCGAGCCGGCCCCCGCCTGCGGACTCGGGAAGACCAACGCGTCGTCGCCGTCGTGCCGGCGAAGCGACCGCACCGAGTCCAGCAACGCGAACGCCGCAGGGACCAGCGGCACCACATGCTCGCGGTTCCGCTTCATCCGGCAAGCCGGGATACGCCACTCCCGCCCGTCCTCGGCAATCTCTCCCCACGTCGCAAGCCGGGCTTCGGACGGGCGCGACGCCGTCAGGATCTGGAACCGCAGGCAGGCCTTCGCCGACAGCGTCGCGCGGCACGTCTCGATCCGCTGCATCGCCGTCAGCGCGTCCGCATACGGCACGCTGCGCATGTGCTGGCGTACGGCCGGCTGGGGGACAAGCGCGCCGGCCACCGCCGCGACCGGATCGACCTCGATCAGCCCTGCCGCCCGCGCATGCCGGAAGAGGGCCCCGAGCGCCGTGCGCAACTTCCGGCCGGTGCCCGGCTGCGACGTCCACACCCGTTCGAGGGCTCGCAGCACTTCCGGCTTGCCGACCCGGTCGACCGGCAGGTCGAGCAACTCGGCCGCGTACCGCTCCAGCGTCGCCGCCCGCCCCTTCTGTTCACCCGCCGACAGCCGCGCCCGGTTCGACTCGGCCACCTTGCTCGCGATCTTCCGCAGCGTCGGCATCGTCGAGCGCTGCGGCCCCGCGAACGGGTCTTCGCCCCGCTTGACCGCGAGCTTGTTGGCGAGTGCCCACGCGCGAGCCTGCGCCAGACTCACGACGTCGACCGAGCCGAGCCCGCGGTCGACTCTGCCCCGGCCCGGCACCGTGAGGCGTTGCACCCAGGAGCGCGTACCGCTACGCTGGACGAACAGATGCAGCCCGTGCCCGTCCGAGTACCTGCCCGGCTTGCGCAGCGTCTGAACCTGTCGAGCCGTCAACCTCGTCATGGGGATTCCCTCGAAAATCGCTTACCACGAGGCTACCACATTTTGCACTGGATTGAGTGGGACGGCCACGGTCCGTGTGGGATTGTTGTTTTGGAGAAAGCGCTTATTTCATTTGCATTTTTGGAGCGGTCGGGAACGCATGGGAATGTACTGTCTATCTTCGCGCTACCTTGATCCTGTAGAGCCAGGCGCCGAGAGCCGCCATCCCGACAAGGGTCCGCGAAGCCGGCCGCGAGTCTTCTTCCCGTGCTATTCTGCGCTGCAAGGAGGAGAGCGGCCCGACCCGGACCGCTCTCCGAATAGAAGCCCCATGATGAAACGTCAAGGAGCCGCCATCGCCCGTGCCTCCGTCTTGATGGCTGCCCTCGCTACGCTGCTTGCCGGCTGTGACAGCCCATTCGGACCAAGCGAAACGGATCTCCAATACGGAATCAACGACGTCGCCAGGGTGAGCCAGGGTGGCGTCGATCTCGATGTCCGCTACGATCTGAACCTCCGAGGATTCGACGGCAGGCTGGTCAACACAACGAACGCTGCTGTTACTGCCAGCGTGTTGATCCGCCTGTCGAATGGAAGGACGTACGACCCGGTGTTCGACCTTGCCCCTGGCGAGGTACACTTCTTACGCATATCCACTTTTTTGGAACGCTTCACCAGTTGGGATGTGGAGCTCTCGGTTTGATCAAGAACGCCAAGAGTCAAACCGATGCCCTGGCTGCCTGGCAACGTAGCAATTATGTTTGCGAGGTAATCCGATGACCGGTGGTTTCTTCTCGTGGTGGCGCCGGGGGATCCCGGTGGCGCTGGCAGCGCCGCGTCCTCACCCGGGCTGCCGCGCCGGTTACATAATCGGCCAGGATCTCGAATCGCATGGAGGAGGCGTCATGCTCGCATCCGGCTGGTCGTCGTTCCGGGTCCGTCCGGGATTCATGGTCTATGGTCTCGTCGCCGTGCTGGCCCTGATGAGTGCCCCGGCGGCCGTCGCGCAGGAAGCCGATCGCATCCGCCCGGTCACCGACGCGGAGCTGGCGAACCCGAGTCCCGACGAGTGGCTGATGTGGCGCCGGACGCTGGACGGCTGGGGCTACAGCCCGCTCGACCAGATCGATCGCGACAACGTCGGCGACCTGCGGCTGGTCTGGACACGGGCGCTGACCCCGGGCCGCCAGCAGGGGACGCCGCTGGTCCGCGACGGGGTGATGTTCATGCCCAATCCGCGCGACATCATCCAGGCCCTCGACGCGGTGACCGGCGACCTGATCTGGGAGCACCGGCGGGACCGCCCGGACGATTTGGCCGACTACATGATCGGCACGCTTATCGACACCAACCGGAACATCGCCATCCACGACGAGCTGATCATCGACACCAGCATGGACGACCACATCTTCGCACTCAATGCGGAGACGGGCGAGGTCGTCTGGGACACCGAGATCCTCGACTACCGGGTGAACCCGGCCAACCAGACATCAGGGCCGATAGTCGCCGGCGGGAAGGTGTTCTCGGGCCGTAGCTGCGACCCGCGCGGCGGACCGAACGGCTGCGTCATCACCGCGCACGACGCCGCCACCGGTGAGGAGCTGTGGCGGACGCGCCTCATCCCCGCCCCCGGCGAGCCGGGCGACGAGACCTGGGGCGACGTGCCGTTCGAGGAGCGCACGCACGTCGGCTCGTGGATGGTGCCGAGCTACGACCCCGAGCTGAACATGGTCTACGTCGGCACGTCGGTCACCTCGCCGGCGCCGAAGTACATGCTCGGCGGCACCGACCTGACGCACCTCTACCACAACTCGACGCTCGCGCTGGACGGTGATACGGGCGAGATCGTCTGGCACTACCAGCACATGAACGACCACTGGGACCTCGACCACCCGTTCGAGCGCCTCCTGGTCGACACCGCGGTACGGCCGGACCCATCCGCGGTGAGCTGGATCAACCCGCGGCTGAACGCGGGGGAGGTGCGCCGGGTCGTGACCGGCATACCCGGCAAGACGGGCATCGTCTACACCCTCGACCGCGAGACCGGCGAGTTCCTGTGGGCCACGCCGACCATCGTCCAGAACGTGGTCAGCGGCATCGACGGGGCCACCGGCGTGGTGACCGAGAACGCCGAGCTCATCTTCACCGCGGCGGGGCAGACGGTGCTGGCCTGCCCGCACGCCAGCGGCGGCAAGGACTGGGAGGCCGGCGCCTACAGCCCGCTGACCAACACCATGTACATGCCGCTGCGCAACGTCTGCTCGCGCATGATGGCCATGGCCGCGCCCGACGAGCAGGACGAGGCGCGCCGGCTCTACGCCATCGCCTGGCGTCCCGAGATCGCGCCGGGCTACGACGACGTGGGCAGCATCCAGGCGATCTCGGCCGAGACGGGCCAGGTGGCCTGGAACTACCAGCAGCGGGCCGCCACGATGGCGCTGGCCGCCACCGGGGGCGGGCTGGTGTTCGGCGGCGACGTCAACGGCCGCTTCCGGGCCTTCGACGACCGGACGGGCGAGATCCTCTGGGAGATCAACCTCGGCTCGCCCGTCTCCGGCTTCCCCATCACCTACGCGGTCGACGGCCGGCAGTACGTGGCTATAAGCACCGGCTACGGCCGCTTTCTGGAGCTGACGCCGGAGTTACGCCCGAGCTCCACCAACAACCTGTTCGTCTTCGCCCTTCCGGAGTGACCGGGATGCCGCAGATATAGGGCAAGTCCCGATGTAGAGGCCAATCGAGTCAACAGCCAGTAGAGCCAGTAGGAAGAGAAGAGAACAATGACCAGATTCAGCATTCTCGGCGCGGCCATCATCGGATTGCTGCTCACCGGCGCCCCGGCGCCCGCCACGGCCCAGGAGGACTGTGCCCCCGACGGCGACGTCCAGTTCATCTGCGGTCCGGTCAGCCCGGAGGACTTCGCGCAGGTGCCCGACACCCCCTGGGTCATCGTCCCCAACATGGTGGACAACGGCCCGATTCAGGCCATCGACACCCGCGACAACGGCGTGGTCACCATTTTCCCGGCCACGGCCGACGCGCGGCATGACCAGGCGATGTACGGCGACTGCCCCGGTCCCGTGACGTCGAACATCCGCCCGCACGGGTTGTACCTGCGGTCCGGCGACGGCGGTAGCCACACGCTGTTGGTCGTCGGCCACGGCGCGCGCGAATCGATCGAGGTGTTCGAGCTGGACGCGACCGGATCACAGCCGGCGCTCACCTGGGTCGGCTGCGCGGTCGCGCCCGAGGGGATCGGGCTCAACTCCGTCGTCGCGCTGCCCGAGGGCGGCTTTACCGCCACGAGTCCCGCCACGCGCGACATCTGGGAGTGGCAGTCCGGCGACGGCTGGACCCGCGTCCCCGGCAGCGAGGAGATCGGACCCAACGGCATCGAGATCTCCCGCGACGGCGAGTGGTACTACGTGGGCGGCTACGCCGCGCAGGCGCTCATCCGCCTGTCGCGCAACCGCACCCCGCCCGAGCTGCACCCGATCCCGGTCGACCACTACATCGACAACGTGCGCTGGGGCGCGGGCAACACGCTGCTCGCGGCCGGCCACATCGGCCCGACCCGCGCCTCCATCGGCGAGTGCATCCGCGAGGGCAACTGCGAGGGGGTCAGCTCCCGCGTCACGCGCATCGACCTGGACACGTTGACCGCCGAGGAGGTCGTCAACTATCCGGCGAACGATCTGCTGATCCTCGGCACCGCCGCCATCGAAGTGGGCGACGAGATCTGGGTGGGCCAGGTCGCCGAGGGAGACCGGATCGGGCGGTTCCCGTCGCGGTAGCCACGGCGCGGCCGGCGTGGTAGCGGCACCGCTCTCCGGCTCCCGGACTCGAACACAACCTGGTGTCGAGGGCGGCGCCCCGGTTGCTTCACGAACCGTTCCCGGCTGTTGCGCCGGCCGGTGGCATGGGCGATGATGCGGGGAGTCGCCGTCCGGCCGGGGAAGGCTGAATCAGTGAGCGGAGTGGTGGGATGAAGGTGAAACGCTGGCGTCGGATTCACGCGGGGCGCCGCTTCGCGGTCGTCGAGTCGGTGTTGATCGTCGGGTTGATCTCGGCCGGATGGTCATCGGTGCCCGCGGGCGCACAATCGGGTGCATCGGTGGCCGACGGCGTCTTCACCGAGGCGCAGGCGTCGCGGGGGGAGGCGACGTTCCGGCGCGTGTGCTCGGCCTGCCACGACACCGGGGAGTTCTCGGGCGGCCGGTTCCGGCTGACCTGGGTCGGCCAGAGCGCCGGCGATCTGTTCGACACCATCGCGACGCTGATGCCCGAAGGGGATCCGGGGAGCCTCACGCCCGCGCAGTACGCGGCGGTAGTGGCCTACCTGCTGCAGGTGAACGGCTATCCGGCCGGTGAGTCGGACTTGCCGACCAGCCTGTCAGCGCTGCGGGGGATGGAGATCGTGGCGCCGTAGACTGCCGCCTGCTTGCGCGTGGTCCGTACGAAGTTCCGGGCCGTTCTTTCCGTGCGGCGGGCAGGCATGGCGTCGGTGTCGGTCGCAAGCATTCGGAAGGAAGGACAGACCCATGCAGGGCTCGATGACACGGTTCGGCGGCGCCCGGACTCTCGTCGATTGTCTCGGGACGGCCGCTGTCGTCGTCTGCGTTGCGGGCGGACTGTCGTCGGCGCCCGTGCCGGCCGCCGCGCAGGAGGGCGAAACGCCGGCCGGCGAGTGGCGCTACATCGGCGGGGACGCCGGGCACACGCGCTATTCGGGCCTCGATCAGATCACCGCCGACAACTTCGAGGACCTGGAGCTGGCGTGGCTCTGGCGGGGCGACAACTTCGGGCCGACCACGCTCGGCGTGTCGCGCTCGACGCCGATCTATGTCGACGGCGTGCTCTATACCGTCGCCGGCCAGCGCCGCCACGTGGTCGCCATCGATCCGGCCACCGGCGAGACGCTCTGGACCCACCGCGAGCCGCATACCACCCGCTTCGACCGCGGCATGCGCCAGGGTTACGGCAAGGGGGTGGCCTACGCCGAAATCGACGGCCGCGGCGTCATCTACATCATCAGCCCCGCCTTCCTCCTCCACGCGCTCGACGCCAAGACCGGCCGGCCGCTGGAGAACTGGGGCAACCCGGTGCCGCTGCCCGGCTTTTCGCAGACCGGCGTGGTCGACCTGCTGCCCGACCTCATCGCCGACTGGGGCCCCTGGCAGAGCTGGGACGGGGCCTACGATCCGGACTTCGGCATCCCGCGCGAGCTGGGCTACATCACCAGCTCGTCGCCGCCCATCGTCGTCAACGGCGTCGTGGTGGTCGGCAACTCGGCCGAGCAGGGCTACAACCAGACGCGCATCGAGAACGTGCCGGGCGACATCCTCGGCTACGACGCGCGCACCGGCGAGCACAAGTGGAAGTTCAACGTCATCCCGCGCCCGGGCGAGTTCGGGCACGAGACGTGGGAGAACGACGCGTGGGAGTGGACCGGCGACGTCTCGTCGTGGGCGCCGCTGTCGGCCGACCCCGAGCGGGGCCTGGTCTACGTGCCCACCAATCCGCCGACCATCGACTTCTACGGCGGGTTCCGGCCGGGTGACGGGCTATTCGGGACCAGCGTCATCGCGCTCGACGTCCAGACCGGCGAGCGGGTGTGGCACTTCCAGACCGTGCACCACGACATCTGGAACTTCGACAACCCGACCGCGCCGGTGGCGCTCGACGTGACCGTGGACGGCCGCCCGCGGCAGATCGTCGTGCAGGCGACCAAGCAGGGCTGGGCGTACACCTTCGACCGGGTGACCGGCGAGCCTATCTGGCCGATCGAGGAGCGGCCGGTGCCGCAGTCCGAGGTGCCGGGCGAGCAGCTCTCGCCGACCCAGCCGATGCCCACCCGGCCGGCCGCCTACGAGATGCAGGGGTTGACCGAGGACGACCTCATCGACTTCACGCCCGAGCTGCGGGCCGAGGCGCTCGAGATCATCCAGAACTACCGGCTCGGGCCGATCTTCAATCCCCCGATCCAGCGCGGCCACCCGTCCGGGCTGCGCTCGTTCGTGAGCTGCCCGAGCGGCGCCTCGAACATCCACGGTCCGACGTCGGCGGATCCCGAGACCGGCATCATCTACGTGGGGACGCGGCGCGGCTGCCGCTCCGAGAACATCGTACCGGGCGAGCTGATCGACGCCCCGAACGACATCAAGACCACCGGCCGCACCTTCTCCCAATTCGCGGTCGTCAACCGCGGCGACTTCCGCGGACCGCAGGGCCTGCCCATCTACAAGCCGCCCTACGCGCGCATCGTCGCCATCGACATGAACACCGGCGAGCACCTGTGGGAGACGCCGAACGGCGACACGCCGGAGCGCATCCGGAACCACCCGGCGCTCGCAGGCGTGGACCTGCCGAACACCGGCGTCCCGGCGCACCCGGTCACCATGGTGACGAAGACGCTGCTGATCACGGCCGAGGGAACGGCCGGGCTGCCGCGCCTGCACGCGCTCGACAAGCGCACCGGCCAGCGGCTCGGCACCGTGGCGCTGCCCGCCTCGGGGCAGTACGGGATGATGGGCTACCAGCACGAGGGCCGGCAGTACATCGTCGTGCAGGTGGCGGGATCGGGCCTGCCGGGGTCGCTGGCGGCGCTGCGGCTGCCGTCGCCGTGACGGATCGACTGCGGACCTCGGAGCGTCGCGACGTGTCTGGATAGTGCTTGCATTTTGCCCACGACGCAGGCGATAATCGCCCATCTAGTGGGCGATGTCCAGTTACCTGCTCCGCTACGCGGCCGGGCTACTGAAGCGCGCCCTTGACGCCTTCCCCGTCGTCGTGTTGATGGGCGCGCGGCAGACCGGTAAGAGCACGCTTGCCCGAACAGAGCCCTTTCTAGCCGACCGGCTCTATCTCACCCTCGACGATCCGGAGACACATGAGCGGGCTCGGTTGGCCCCGCGGGACCTCGTCCGCAGCGCCGCGCGGCTGACCCTGGACGAGGTGCAGCGCGAGCCCGATCTCCTGCTCGCGGTCAAGCGGGCGGTGGACGAGGATCGGCCGCGCCGCAACGGCCGCTTTCTGCTCACCGGCTCGGCGAACCTGTTACTGATGCGACGTGTGTCCGAGACGCTTGCGGGCCGGGCCACGTACGTGAACCTGTGGCCGCTCTGCCGCCGGGAACGGCTGGGGCGGGGAACACCGGGCGTCTGGTCCGATCTGCTCGCCACTCCCGTTGCCGACTGGCCGGGCGTCGTCGAGTCTCGCGACCACGAGCCCGCCGACTGGCAGGTCGAGGTTCGCGCCAGCGGTTATCCAACGCCGGCGGTGGAGCTCGGTGGCGACGACGCCCGGTCGCTCTGGTTCGACGGCTACGTCCGCACCTACCTGGAGCGCGATCTGCAGTCCCTGGCCGCAGTGGGCAATCTGGTCGATTTTCGCCGGCTCATGCGCGTCGCGAGCCATCGTATCGGCAGTCTCATCAACCAGGCGGACATCGGACGCGATCTCCAACTGCCGCGCACCACGGTGCAACGGCATCTCGGTCTGCTGGAGACGTCCTTCCAACTTGTGAGGCTGCCCCCCTACTCGGTCAACCGGGGGAAGCGGCTGGTCAAGACTCCCAAGCTCTATTGGAGCGACCCGGCCCTCGCGCTCTGGCTGAGCGGTGCGCATGCCGCCTCGGGCGAGCACCTTGAGAATCTCGTCCTGGCCGATCTGCTGGTATGGCGCGACGGGCAGGCGCCGGCGCCGGACGTGCTGTTCTGGCGGACGACAACGGATCGCGAAGTGGACTTCATTGTCGAATCCGGTGGTCGGCTACTGGCCGTCGAGGTGAAGGCGTCCGCGCATCCCGGATTGGCGGACATCCGCGGGCTGCGCCTGTTTCGCGAGGAGTACCCGGAACGGTTCGCCGGCGGCCTCCTGCTCCACGGCGGCCGCGATACGCAGTGGATGGCCGAGGGCGTGCTGGCCGTGCCCTGGTGGCGGGTGGTGTAGCGACGGTGGCGAAGGGGACGTCTTGTGTTCGTGCAGCTCGCACCATCGTCTCGAGCCAATCCATGACGTTCGTCGCTGAGCGTCGCCCTTCCCGCGCTACTCCGCGCGCCATTGCAGCAACGCTCCCTTCAATCCTTCCAGCAGAGGCTGAATGTCGCTCTCCTTGCGGGCGGCCTCCAGTCGGGCAACCACGCGGCCGATGTCGGACTCGGCCCAGCCGAGGGGTTCGGCGAGACCGTGGAGCTTCGTCTTGGCGATGTCTCCGGGTCGGTCGGCCGCGGTGTCGTACACGGCATCCGCCCGGTCCATTCGTTCGATCAGATCGGCAGGATCGATGCCAAGCTCGGCGGACGGGTTGGTGGGGTCACGGCGCAAGGCGTTCCAGACCCAGACCTCGGGCGCGTCGTCGCCGGGGAGAAAGAACACTGGGACGTCACTTCCTGCTCTCTGGCGTATCGTCTCCTCCAGATTGCCGGTGCGCTTGTCACCGTCGAGCACGAAGACGAAGTTCTGGATCTGCCCGAACTTCCTGAACGCGCTCGCGTGCATGGGGAATTCGTTTGCACCGGTGTCGCGGCCTACGCGGACGGACTCCCTGTTGATCCGCTCACTCGGCAGGAGCACGTCGAACACACCCCGCAGGATGCCCTCCGCCGCCGAGTCTTCGCACAGTAGGTTGAGTGCATCGCCGGACCGCCCGTAGAGGGCGTTCTGCACGACATCGCGGTAGGGCGGACGCACCGTGACGTCGCCGGTGTCGTCCCGTTCCAGGAAGATGCGCCCGTGGGAGGGGACGGCATCGAGCACCACGGGGCTGTGCGTGGTGACGATGACCTGTAGGTCGTTCCGCAACGCGAGCTGCTGCAGTTGCAGCATGAGGAGCTGCTGCACCCAGGGATGCAGGCCTGCTTCGACTTCGTCGATCAGCACCAGGGCGCCGTCGAGCTGCGCGATTTCGCGCGAGAGGCGCAGGATAGCCCTTTCGCCGGCGGCCATGTGCAGCTCGGAGTACTCCGCGCCGCGTTCCTGCGCAGCGAAGAGAAGGTTCTTGGTTCCGCTGGACAGGTTGACGACCTCGGCGTACCGGAAGGGAAGCATCTGCTGGGCGAACTCGATTTGGGATGCCGTCAAGGGTGTTTCCCGAGGGGCGGAGGGCAGGCGCGACATGCTCAACACGCCGCGGACCTCGGATGGATTGCTGAGGTTGCTGAGCGTCCTGAGATAAACGGGCCTCTCCGGCTGGGTAGCGTTCTTGCGGCCGAGAAAGCTGCGATTCCAGCCCTTGGAGCGGCGCCATCGCATCGATTGCCGGCCGTTCGGCGTGGAATAGTCGAACTCGATGACCACCTCGGGCTTCCGGTCCTCGCGCTGGCCCACCTTGCAGTCCGTGGCAAAACCCCGCGTCGCATCGAGAGCGGCGAGGCGCCCGCGTGGCAAGGCGCGACGAGGGACCATATTGGGCATATTCGACCGAGGAGCAACGCAGTCCACGCGGGATGCATCGCCGCTCGAATGCAGCGGGGCTTTCGCCACGGGCTGCTTGGGCCGGTAATCCGGAAAGAGCGTCGACGGCACGAAGTCCTTCACGCCGGCACCCGGCACCTTGTAGGCGCAGGCCGCCGCGAAGAGTACCGTCGACTTGCCGCTCGCGTTGCCGCCGGCGATGACGCTCACCGGGTAGTCCAGCTTGATCCGGACGTCCTCGATGTCACGAATGCCTTCGATGTGGATCTCCGCCAGGAAATGCGGCAGGTGGGGTTTCTTGCCCTGCAACCGCTCCCAGAGATCCCTCAAGCGCCTCTCGATCATGTTGGCATGATAGCGGGCCGCAGGGTCAGTCGGTCGCCACGTCGAACGCGGTCAGACCCCGCGTCGTCTGGCTGAACTCCACCCCGATCAGGTGAATCGGCGCGCCCAGGCCCCGGTACTTCTCGGCGTAGCGCTTGTCGCGCAACTGCGCCAGGGCCGCCCCCGCGGCGGCCCGCTCCACCACCTTGAATTCGAACAGATACATCTGATCGTTGAACGCCACGGCCAGGTCGAGACGCCCCCGGCTGGTGCTGTCCTCCACGCGCGCGATACCAGCGTGTCGATCAGGAACGCCGGCGTGCCCGTCTCGAACCAGTACGCCCCGAACTCGCGCCGGTCGAACAGCAGCAGGATGTCGAACGGGTTGTAGACCGTCTCGGCGTCCACCCACCTGTAGCCGTAGTACCAGTCGCGGATCGCGTCACGGTCGAGGCCGGGCAGCTCCGGAGCGAAGACCGTGTCCAGATCCGCGTCGGTATAGCCGCAGAGGGCGCCATGGCGCGGGTCCAGCGTGACGTCTATCAGGTTGTTGAGGCCGGAAAACAGACAAGAGCTGCTTCAGCGTATCCACCAGCAGGCTCTTCCCGAAGCGCCGCGGGCGCGACAGGAAAAAGTGCTTGCCCGCGTCGATGAGCCGCCGCAGTCCGGCGGTCTTGTCCACGTAGTAGTAACCGCCCGTCCGAATCTCGCTGAAGGTTTGGATCCCGATCGGCAGCTTGCGCCGCCCTCCTGCCCCCGGCGGGGGGGGCGCGTCCCGTGCGGTCGGCATCGGCTGGCGTTCATTATGCAATGCCGAGCAGAACCGCCGCCCGCCTCGGGCCAGCACGGGATGATGGGCTACCGGCACGAGGGCCGGCATTACCTCGTGGTGCAGGTGGCGGGATCGCGTCTGCGGGGGGCACTGGCGGCGCCGTGGATGGCCGAGGGCGTGCTGGCCGTGCCCTGGTGGCGCGTGGTGTAGCGGCGGCGGCGGCGAAGGGTACGCCGATTCAGGAGGGCGACGACGGCCTCTGCGAGGCTTCCCGCGTTTGGCCGGCCAGCAGCGTCAACACCGTCTGCATTGTCGATTCCATCGCATCCACGCGGCCGGCCAGCCGCGCGATCTGCCACGAATTGAACAGCGCACCGCCCGCCGCGATCACCAGAAGCACATCCTCCATGACTGTCTCCATCCTACCGCGAGCGGGAGTCCGCGCGAAAAGGGAATCCGGAGGGGTGCTGGTTTCTTGCCCTGCAGCCGCTCCCGGAGATCCCTGAAGCGCCTTTCGATCATGAACGCGTGTCCTCGCTGTCCAGTGCTCTATGTGGCAGTCTTCAAGGCCGGAAGCTGGCGAAATCCCTGCTGTGCGAAATCGGCGTCCAGGGAAAGCGCCACCGCGATTCCATGGCGTCGCATGAGCTCGAAGCTCGTGCAATCGACCAGTGACAGCTTTCTGCGCCCGGCAGTGAACAGCGCGGCCATCGCGGCTGCGTGCAGCTCCTCGTCGACCCACAGCGGTTGAAGGAGCGGGATAAGGTCGCCGGCCAGGGCACGAACCGCATCGAGGCCGAGTCGACGCTGCACGAGCGCGAACGCTTCCACCAGCACGTAGTTCGAGGTGACGAGGGAGTCGTGGTCGTTCAGTGCTCGGCGCCACGCCTCCGTCACATCGGCGTGGTGCGGCTGGTCGGCGTCGAGGAAGGCCAGCAGGGCGGATGTGTCCACGAAGAGCGTCACGAATCGAATGCCTCGTCGAGATAGCGGTCGTGGTCGTCGGCCAGATCGCGGCATCCGGACCGGAACCGACCGGCCAGGGCCAGCGCGCGCCGAGCCAGTTCGTCACGATCCACGACATGACGGCGCGCCAGATACTCGGAAACGCTCTCGCGCACGAGATCGGCCATCGAGCGTTCCTGCACGCGCGCCTGTACGCGGAGCGCCTGGGCCTGCGTTTCGGTCAGTTGGATCTGCGTGCGAACCATGACGGCATTGTAGCTTGTGTGATGGAATGCGGTACAGTCCTTCCGTGCCCAAGGCCCGCCTCAACCGCCGCATCCGCTACGAGCCGGACGATCCGTGCCCGCCGCTCGTGACGGCCGGCGTCGCCTTCCAGGGCGTCGTTCTCATCCTCGCCAACACCGTCCTGATGGTGACCATCATCGTCCGGGCGGCCGGCGAGGGCGAGCTGTACCTGGGTTGGGCGGTCTTCGCGGCGCTCGTCATCGCCGGCGTTACCACCGCGCTGCAGGCGGCGCACGTCGGGCGGGTCGGCGCCGGCCACATCCTGATGACGGGCGCCGGTCCCCACTTCATCGCGATCTCGGTCGTCGCCCTGACGGAGGCGGACCTGGCCACGCTCGCGAGCCTCATTGTCGTGTCGTCGCTGTTCCAGTTCGCGATGGCGGCGTGGCTGCCGTTCCTGCGCCGGATCGTCACGCCGATCGTGTCCGGCACGGCGCTGATGCTGATCGCGGTCGCGGTGATGCCGATCGCGGTGGGACGGCTGACGGACGTGCCCGCGGGCGCGCCCGAGGGCGGCGGGCTGATCGCCGCCGGGGTCACGCTGGCAGTGGCCACCGGCATGGTGCTGCGCGCCTCGGGCGTCTGGCGCCTGTGGGCGCCGCTCAGCGGCATCCTGGCGGGCTGCGCGGCGGCGTTGTTCTTCGGGTTGTACGACTTGCGGCCGGTAGCCGAGGCCTCGTGGCTCGACGTTCCCGACGTCGCGGCCTGGCCCGGCATCGACTTCACGCCGGACGCGCGGTTCTGGGCGCTGCTGCCGGTGTTCGCGATCGTGTCCGTGGTGGCCGCCATCAAGACCAGCAGCGACGGCGCGGTCATTCAGCAGGCCTCCGCGCGCAAGCCGCGCGCGACCGACTTCCGCCTCGTGCAGGGCGCGCTCAACGCGAGCGGCGTGGGCATCCTGCTGTCCGGGATCGCGGTGACGCCGCCCGTCATCATCTACCTGCCGTCGAGCGTGTCGCTCATCAATCTCACCGGCGTGGCGGCGCGCAGCGTCGGGTACGCCATCGGCGGCACCCTGTTCGCGCTGGCGTTCCTGCCGAAGCTGACCGCCGTCCTGCTCGCGGTGCCGAGTCCCGTCATGGGGGCCTTTCTGCTGATCATCATGGGGCTGCTCTTCGTGGAGGGCATTCGCACGGTGTTCCAGGACGGCCTCGACCCGCAGAAGGGTCTGGTGGTGGGCGTCGCCCTGGCCCTCGGCGTGGGCCTGGAGAGCGGGAGCGTCTTCGAGAGCATTCTGGGACCGACCTGGAGCGCGTCGTTGGGCAACGGCATGACGATCGGCGTGCTGGCCACGGTCCTGCTGACCGCGTTCCTGGAGCTGACCAGCCCGCGGCGCCGGCGGCTGGACGTGGAGCTGGATGCCTCCGCGGCGGCGGGGATCGATGCCTTCCTGCGCGAGATCGCGGGCCGCTCGGGTTGGAACGCCGCCTCCGGCGGGCGGCTGCGGGGCGCCGGCGAAGAGGCGCTCGAGTGCCTCTTGCAGCTACGCGGCGAGCAGGCGGCCGGCGCGGCGCCGCGCCTCATCCTCTTCGCGCGTCCCGGCCGCGAGACGGTGGAGATGGAGTTCCTGGTCGTTTCCGAGCGGGAGAACATCGAGGACCACCTGACCTACCTGAGCGAGCGTGCGGAAACCCCGGAGGAGAGCGAGCTGTCGTTCCGCCTGCTGCGCCACTACGCCTCGTCCGTGCGTCACCGCCAGTACCACGGCATCGAGATCGTCACCGTGAAGGTCGCGGGCTCGCGGTAGAAACTCGTAGCGAAAACGCCGCTCGCATGCAGCGGGGCTTTGCCGCGGGCTCCTGGCCCTCGCGGATGGCATAACCTGGAAGCCCCAGCCCTGGTGCGCATCCGCTGTTGCGCCGGTCGCTCGCATGGGCGATGATGCCCGAGTTCGGGATTGAAGACGAGCCGAGCCGTTCCCGGGCGCCTGTGGCCGAGCGTTGCGGACGACGCGCTGGCCTTCGACGCTGCGCCACGGGGCACGGAAGGAGACAGACGATGCGAGAGATGGGACGCGGACGATTCGTGCTGGTGTGCCTGACCACCTTCCTGCTGCTCCCCGCCGGCGCCGCGCTCGGGCAGTCCGACGACGCCGAGTGGGAGTCGATCACCGAGGAGCGGCTGCTCGAACCGCAGGACGGCGACTGGATGAGCTACCGCCGGAGCTACGACGTCACCGGGTTCAGCCCGCTCGACCAGATCGACCGCGGCAACGTCTCCGACCTGCGCCTGGTCTGGTCCTGGTCGATGCGCGACAACAGCCGCTGGGTGCCGACGCCGATTGTGGCCAACGGGCTGATGTACGTCTCGGAGGGCAGCGGCCGGGTCACCGCCTTCGACGTGCTGTCGGGCGACGTCGCCTGGGTGTACACGCGCAGCTATCCCGAGGACATCCAGAAGTCGCAGGCGCTCGGCCGGCACCGCGGCGTCTCCGTGCTCGGCGACACGGTCTACTTCGGCGCGGCCGACGCCGTGCTGGTCGCCCTCGATGCGCAGACCGGCGAGCACCGCTGGGAGGTGAGCACCGGCGACTACACCACCGGCCTGGGCCACAGCCACCCGCCGCTGATCGCCGACGGGAAGGTGGTCCTCGGGTTCGCCGGCGGCGACCGCAGCGGCCGCGGCACCGTCGTGGCGCACGACGCCGAGACCGGCGAGCACATCTGGACGACCTACACGGTGCCGATGCCCGGCGAGCCGGGCTACGACACGTGGACCGAGCGCGAGATCCCGCCGCTGGGCGGCCTGGCCTGGAGCACCATCAGCTACGACCCCGAGCTGGGCCTCATCTACATGGGTACGGGACAACCGACCCCCTGGGCGTCCACCCTGCGCGGTCCGGGCGATGCCCTCTACACCAACTGCATCCTGGCCCTGGACATCGACACCGGCGAGATCGAGTGGTACTTCCAGGTGGTGCCGGCGGACAACTGGGACCTGGACGCCACCGCCGAGAGCATGCTGGTCGACCTGGAGATCGGCGGCGTCGAGCACAAGGCGCTCATCGAGACGAGCAAGATCGGCTGGGGCATCGTGCTCGATCGCGAGACCGGGCGCTTCATCGACGCGTTCCGGACCGGCTACGACAACATCATCACCGGCTGGACCGACACCGGCAGCCCCATCTACAACCCGGAGCAGATCCCCACGCTCGAAGACGTCGACTCGGACAAGATCTTCGAGGTGTGCCCGCACCTGCACGGGACGCGCAATCTGAACTCGGCGAGCTACAGCCCCGAGACCGGCCTCTACTACGTCGGCATCAACAACGCCTGCATGGACGTCACTTTCGTTTCCGAGGAGTACGTGCCGGGCCGCGTGTTCCGGGGCATGGGCAGCCGCGTGAAGATGGTCCCCGGCTACGACTACATCGGCGAGTTCGTGGCCTTCAATCCGGTCACCGGCGAGAGGGCCTGGGAGTACCGCCCCGCCAGCGGCGCGCCGATGACCGCCGCGGCGCTCGCCACCGGCGGCGGCCTCGTCTTCGGCGGCACGGCGGACCGTCGGCTCTTCGCGCTCGACGCCGACAACGGCGAGATGCTCTGGGAGACGCGCCTGAACGGCGACATCTCGGGCGCCCCGGTCACCTTCGAGGTCGACGGCCGCCAGTACCTGGCGGTGGGCGCCGGGGGACGCATCGGCCAGACGACCTCCTACGCCCGGCTGACCGGCATCACGCTGCCGCAGGGCAGCGGCGTAATCTGGGTGTTCGCCTTGCCGGAGTAGATCGCCCCTGGCGCGGTGTGATCAGAACCCGCGCCTGCATGAGGGCCGTCTGCCGGGAAGCGAACGTCGGTCTCGACGATGACCAGCGCGGCCGTCGCGGCGCTTGGTGTATCGTTGGTGTATGGCACGCACCAACGTCGATATCGACGACGAAGCCTGCGCGGCAATCATGAGGCGGTATCGCCTGGCGACCAAGCGGGAGGCCGTCAATCTCGCGCTGCGATCGCTCGCGTCGGAGCCGTTCAGCCTCGACGAAGCCCGCCGGATGCGTGGATCGGGCTGGGACGGCGACCTCGACGAGATGCGGGGACGCGGCGATGATCCTCGTTGACACGTCCGCCTGGGTCGAGTTCCTCCGCGACACGGGATCGCCGGCGTGCATCCGAGTCGGAGAGCTGCTCGGCGCCGAACTGGCGACGTGCGACGCGATTCGCATGGAGCTGCTGGCGGGAGCCCGGGACGAACCCCACCTGCGCGACCTCGAGCGGCTCATCGCGCGCGCCGCGCTCTTTCCGATGCAGCCCGGCGACTTCGATCAGGCGGCGGCGCTCTATCGGCAGTGCCGCCATCGCGGCGAGACCGTTCGCGTTCTCATGGACTGTCTCATCGGGGCGTTGGCTATTCGCGCCGACCTGCCGGTTCTGCACTGGGATGCCGATTTCGACGTCCTCGCACGGCACACGCCATTGCGTGTCGATGCAACCTGACGCCCCGAGGAAACGATGCCGAAGACTACCCCGCGTTTTCTGACGGCGCTCGCAGCGATCCTGCTCGTCATGGCCGGTCTCTCCGGGCCCGTGGCGCAGGGGCAGGAAGTCACCACGGCCGACCTGGAGCAGGCGGCCGGGGACACCTCGTCGTGGCTGATGTACGGCCGCGACTACCACGGCCAGCGCTTCGTGGAGCTGGACCAGATCACGCCACAGAACGTCGACCGCCTGCACCCGGCGTGGGTGTTCGCCACCGGCGGCGAGAACCGCGGGCTGGAGGCGACGCCGCTGGTGCACGAGGGCGTGATCTACCTGTCGGCGGACGAGTCGCGCGTATTCGCCATCGACGCGCGCACCGGCGCCAGGAAGTGGGGCTTCGAGCCGGAGATGTCGGACGAGGTCGAGCGGGTCTACTGCTGCGGATCGAACAACCGCGGCGTGGCGTTGTTCGGCGAGCTGGTCTACGTCGGGACGATGGACGCGCGGCTGATCGCGCTCCACAAGGACACCGGCGCCGTGGCGTGGGAGACCGTGGTCATCGACTGGCGGCAGGGCTACAGCATCACCGGCGCGCCGCTGGTGGTCAACGGCATGGTCCTGACCGGGGTGGCGGGCGGCGAGTACGGCATCCGCGGCTTCGTCAAGGCCTACGACGCGCTGACCGGCGAGCCGCGCTGGACGAGCTATACCATCCCCGGTCCGGGCGAGCCGGGCAACGAGACGTGGCCCGGCGACACCTGGAGGAACGGCGGCGCGCCCACCTGGACGACGGGCGCCTTCGATCCCGAGCTGAACCTCGTCTACTGGAACACCGGCAACGCCGCTCCCTGGAACTGCCACGTTCGCAAGGGCGACAACCAGTGGTCGGCCGCCACCGTCGCCATCGACGCCGACACCGGCGACATCCGCTGGGGCTACCAGTACACCCCGTGGGACTGCTGGGACTACGACGCGGTCAGCACGCCGGTGCTGGCCGACGTGACCCTGCGCGACCACGGGCCGGTCAAGGCGCTGTTCCACCACGACAAGAATGGCTTCTTCTACGCCCTCGATCGCACGGACGGCCGCTTCCTCTACGGCGAGCCCATAGTGCCGGGCATCAACTGGGCGTTCGGACTGGATCCCGAGACGGGTCGCCCGCAGGTGAACCCCGACATGCTGGCGCAGTCCGGCGGTCCCGAGGTGGGGCCGATCATCCCCAGCCTGGAGGGGGCCATCGACTGGCAGCCGCTCGCGTTCAACCCCGACCTCGGCGCGCTGTACTTCATGTCGAACCAGTGGGCGATGGGCTACCGCTTCTGGGCCGAGGACCAGTTCGAGCCGCCCACCAACGGCGAGGCGTATCTCGGCGGGGACTACCAGCAGTACCTGACCAGCGACAACCCCGGCAACTTCGTCGGCTTCGACGTGGTCGAGCAAGAGGTTCTGTGGCGTGTGGTGAGCCCGGCCCCCTTCTGGGCCGGCGCCGTGGCCACCTCCAGCGGGCTGGTGTTCACCGGCGACATGCGCGGCTACTTCATGGCGCTCGACGCGCGCAGCGGCGACGTGCTGTGGCAGTTCCAGACCGGCTCGGGCATCATCGGCAGCCCCATCACCTACGAGCTCGACGGGACGCAGTACGTCGCGGTGCCGTCCGGGGGGATCGGCGGGGACATGATCTTCTACTACACGGAGCCGAAGGCGGGGAACCTCTGGGTCTTCGCGCTCGACGGCGGTCCCCGGGAGGTGCAGGTGGGCACGAACCTGACGCCGCTGCCGGGCGGCCTGCCGCGGGTCGGCGAGCCGGGCCACACCCTGGGCGGCCGCGTCCTGCCCGGCTATGGCTTCGAGCCCACCGAAGGGAGCGAGCCGATCGCGCCGGGTGCTCCGACCGAGGGGGATCCAACTCCCGCCCCGGAAGCTCCTGTTGAGGTGGACCCGCCGTCGGGGCCGGACGCGAGCGGCGCGGCCAATCCACTGTTGGGCGACGAGATGGCGATCACGGCGGGAGAACGGATCTACCGCGAGCGCTGCGTCATCTGTCACCGGTCCGGCGGCGGCGCGGGTCCGAGCCTGTTCCGGAGCGGTCTTCCGCTCGGCCGTTTCCTGGACACGGTGAATCGGGGGCGTCCGGGCACCAACATGCCCGCGTTTCAGGAATTGCTTTCGCTCGACGAGATATGGGAGGTGCACGCCTTCCTGATGTCGCGCGACGCGCTGTAGGAGCCGTAGACGAGGGCAGGTACGGCCGGAGAGTCTAGGGTAGGCGCACCAGGATCTGGATCACGGCCGCACCCAGCAGCCCGAATCCGGTTAGCACCACGCCCAGCAACGAGGCCAGCATCCACCGGATGATCCGCACCTGGCCGGCAAGCTCGCCGAGGTCTGCCGCCGCAGCCTCCGCTGTAGCCTCCGAGGCGCCGGCTTCCACCAATTCGGCCCGCATCTTCGCTGACACGATCTTCATGTCACCCTACCATGAGGACCGACAGAAAGACGGCGCCAGAAGTCCGCTTCGTCGCCGCAGGCGTAGGCCGTGGCCATCACCATCTCCCGCGGCAGGTCGACGATGGGAAGGAGGGTCTGGAACCGCCGACCGACGCGCCGATCCCATAGGATGAGGTGAGTCAGAGCCAGCGCAGTCGAATCGGGTCCAGCTCGCTGGAGCATCCGACGGATGGAGGGAACCGATGCCGGATTCCGAATCGCTCGCCACGACACGGTCGGGCATCGCCTTGCCGGGTTGGCTGGTCATCTGCGTCCTCGCGGTCACCAGTCTGGGCTGCGCTACGACTTGCTGGGACTGCGACGTCTGCGCGTCTTCGTTGATCGGCGTTGATTGCCTCTCGGCGCAGGAGTCCCAGGGGGCGGGAGACGCCACCTGGTTCGAGGGCGCCAGACTCATCGACGGCAACGGCGGTGCGCCCATCGAGACGTCGGCGTTTCTCGTCCAGGACGGCGTCTTCGCCTGGGTGGGCAGGCAGGGCGAAAGGGAGGCCCCCGACGGTGCCGAGCGGGTGGATCTGTCCGGGAAGACCGTCATCCCGGCGCTGATAGACGCGCACCAGCACATCGGCCTGACGAACGTGAAGGACGGCACGCACAGCAAGGACAACTACACCCTGTCCAACCTGGTCGAGCACCTGGAGCGGTCCGCCTATCACGGCGTCGCGGCCACGATGAGCCTGGGACTGGAGTTCGACGAGGCGCTCGCCTTCGAGCTGCGGAACGAGGTGTTCCCCGACGCGGCGCGATTCCTGACCTCCGGTCGGGGGATCGCCGCCACACCGATGGCCGGCCCGCAGCAGGAGTACCGGCTGGGCATACCGCGCGGCGCGCAGACCGACGCGGAGGGTCGCGCCGTGGTCGCGGAGCTCGACGGGCACGGGGTCGACATCATCAAGATCTGGGTCGACGACCGGGGCGGCACGGTCCCGAAGCTGGAGCCGAACGTCTACCGCGCGATCATCGACGAGGCGCACTTGCGCGGCATGCGGGTGACGTCGCATCTCGGCTCGACCAGCGGGCTGGCCGACGCCAAGGACCTGATCCGGGCGGGCGTCGACGGCTTCGCGCACACCGTGCGGGACCGCGACATCGACGAGGAGTTCATGGCGCTCGTGCGCGAGCATCCCGACGTGTGGACCATCCCGAACCTGCCCGGCTCGCCGGTGACGCTCGACGACCTGCCGTGGCTCGGCGAGACGCTGCCGCCCTTCGAGATCGAGAACCTGCGCGCGCAGGCTGAGCGCCTGGCGGCGGACGGGCCCGGCGACTTCTTCGCGCTGCAGTGCCGGAACCTGGCCCGCAACCGCGAGGCGGGCATGAGCATCGGCATGGGCACCGACTCGGGCGTCAGCGTTGCCTGGACCACCCACACCGAGATCCGCGACATGGCCGGCTGCGGGCTCACGCCGATGGAGGCGCTCGAGTCGGCGACGCGCATCAACGCCGAGATCCTGGGCCTGGACGACCTCGGCACCGTGGCAGAGGGGAAGAGCGCGTCCTTTGTGGTGCTCGACGCCAACCCGCTGGACGACATCACCAACACGCGCCGGATCGACAGCGTCTATCTGCGTGGCGAAGAGGTGGACCGGGATGCCCTGCGGGCGAAGTTCATGGAGGGTGTGCGGTGAGCCGCATTTGTTGACACCATTGCACCACTGCACCATACTTGCGTCATGAGGCTGACCGTAAACCTCGAACCCGACCTGTACGCGGTCGCCGTCTCGCTTGCAAAGGCGGAGGATTGCAGCATCAGCGCCGCCGTCAACCAGCTTCTGCGCCGGGCACTGCCCGGCGAAAACGCCTCGCAGCCGCAACCCGAGGAGTTCGTGAGCAGACGCAACGGCATCCTGGTGTCGAAGGGACGAGAGGTTGTCACCGCGGAGACCGTTCGCCGAGCGGAGGCGGAGGACGATGCAAGGTGACGTGGTTGCTTGACGGTAACGTGCTGGTGGCGCTTGTTGTCGACTCCCACGTGAATCATGATCGCGCACATCGCTGGTTCGCCACCCTCGTCCGAGACCGGTTTGCGACCTGTCCTTTCACGCAGGGCACGCTGCTGCGCGTCCACATGAAGGTGGCGGCGGATCGCAGCGCCGCGGCGGCCTGGCAGGCGTTGCGTGACTTGGCCGCGCATGCGAACCACGATTGGTGGGATGGCTCACTCGACTTCCTCGATGTCCCGCACCGCAACCTGCAGGGAAGTGGGCAGGTCACTGACGCGTGGCTGGCCGAGCTTGCGCGCCGGCGTGGGGGGCGCCTGGCCACGCTCGACTCCGCCCTGGTTGCCATGCACGGTGACGTGGCTACGCTGCTTCCACGTTCGGCAAGAGGGCAAACGTGAGGCCCGGCGGCTCTTCCATTTCCGCGTGATTCGCGCGCCCGTTTTTGGAAATCTCGCCGGCGCACGCTGGCATGGAGGCTGATGTGGATCAGGAACGCCCGGTGAGCGACTTGCTCACCAGACGTGTGCACTACAGCTTGCCGGGTATGGATAGCGTCGAAGTCCGGCGCGATGTCGCCTACACGACGCCGGCGGACGCCGAGTTGACGATCGACGTGTACTCTCCGCCTGGTCGGCTCGCGTCTAACGGGACGCCGGCCGTGGTCCTGGTCCCGGGGTTCCCCGGCGCCGTGAAGCGCATCGGCTCGTTCGTCTCATGGGCCGAGTTGATGGCCGCCTCGGGACTGGTGGCCATCACCTGCGCGACGAAGGAGCCGGCGGCGGATATGGAGGCCGTGCTCGCGTACGTTCGCGAGCACTCAGCGTCGCTTGGAATCGACGGCGAGCGGATGGGGCTCTGGGCGTGTTCCGGACACGTTCCCAACGCGTTGTCGCTGCTGGCTCATCCGGGACGGGGCTACCTGAAGTGCGCGGCTCTGTGTTACGGCTTCATGCTCGACCTCGACGGTTCCACCGCGGTCGCGGACGCGGCCAGACAGTTCGGCTTCTCGAATCCGTGCTCGAATCGCACGTTCGAGGAGCTGCCGAGAGACACACCCTTGTTCGTGGCGCGCGCGGGTCGTGACGAGTTTCCGGGACTGAACGGCGCGCTCGACTCGTTCGTGGCGGCGGCCGTCCGCGACAATCGGCCCGTGACCTTCGTCAATCACGCGACCGGGCCGCACGCCTTCGACGTCGCGGACGACAGTCCTGCCACGTGCGATGTCATCAGGCAGGTCCTGGCGTTCCTGAAGTCTCACTTGTAGGCCGCTGACGACCGGTGACGTACGCGGGGTCGCCGTCTTCCACTCGGGCCGCACGCCCGTAGCACTCGTTCCCGATGGAGCGCGCCATACAGCTCGGTGTCGCCGCGGGCAACTTCAGAGGGGCCTATGCCGATGAGCTGGCTTCGGTCAGGGAACTCGTCCTTCCTGACGTGAGCCGTGACGAACGGCGGTACGTCGAGCAGCTCTATGGCGCCTACCTGGACGACCGTTGACGTTCGGCGTGTCGTCCGCGCCCGCTCTTGCCGCCTTGGGCGACTCTCTGGTAGCGTCGACAGCCTGATGGCCGAGAGACAACCCGTGCATGCGGGGCTTGCACGACGTGGCCCATGCTGGCACGCTTGGGTTCTCGCGCTGGCGCTGGCGCTGGCCGGCGCCACGGCCGCCGCCGCCATCTGCCACGAGGAGCACGCAGCCGAGCAGGACTGCGCCGTCTGCCAGCTCCGCCACCAGCCCGCCGCCGGGCTGCCCGGATCCTTGCAGATCGGATTCGCCGACGTTCCGGAACCACTCGAGCCGGCCGTCGACGGCGGATGGATCGCATCCGGTCATTTTCGCCGCCTCCCCGCCCGCGCCCCGCCCGCGTAGCTCTGTCCACACGCACCGTGCGCCCGTCGTGCCGCGATTGCTGGCGAGCCCGCCTGCGTCCGGGGCAACGCGCGCACCCAGGCGCATCCGCCGTGCCTCTCGACGCCGCCTTTCGAGATCGACCGCTGACCGCCCGGAGGAACTCCTGACGGTGTCCAGGGTCGATCCCGGTACTCGCGGTTGCCTGCAGCCACGGCGACGGATCGATGAACCACACCTCGTTTCAAGGATCGACGGAGCAGGAGGCGACGATGCGACCAAGCATGAAGGCGACGGCCATCGTGGTGGTCATCCTGGCAGGCTGGGCAGGCGCCGGCAACGGCGTCAACGTGACGGCGTCGGCGCAGTCCCCCTTGTCGCCGAACCCGCCACCTCGAACCGCGCCTCCGCTCCCGGGCGCGGGGTCGGATGCATCCGGGGCCTATATCGGCGATGTGCTCTACGTGCACCTGGGAGACCAGCGACCTGCGTCAGGCGCCGCGACGAGCGCCCGCGGCGCGGCTCTCTACTCGCTGTCTCCCGGAGATACGGCCTGGACGACGGTCTGGACCGGCAGCGCGGCGCGCGGCGCCGTGCTCGTCGGCGATGGCCGGGATCTGTACCGCGTCGGCGGCGCCGCGGCGGCAGGTACGTCTCCGGCCCGATCCGACCTGGAGCGGTGGAGCTGGACCGACGGGCAGTGGGTCGGCCTGACGCCGATGCCGGACGGGCGGACAGACCACGCGGCGGTGGTCGCGGGGCGCGAAATCTGGGTGATCGGCGGATGGGATCCCTCGGTGCACACCGGCGATCTCCGCGCCATCTTCCGCGCGCCGACCGTACCACCGGAGGATTGGCGTGAGGACGTGCTCGTCGCGGACCTCGACGCGGACCCGGTGTCCTGGACCGTGATCGAGGACGTTTCCCTGCGCCTGCACTCCCTCGCCGCGGCCTTGCACGGCGACGCGATCTGGGTGGCCGGGGGGATGACGCCCGCGGGGCCGGGGCTCGAAGTGTATCGACTGGATCCGCGAACCCGAACCCTGGCGCCGGCGCCCGTTCCGCCGACTCGCAGCGCCGTCGGGGGCGTCGGCCTCGGCATGGCCGCGACCGGCGGGGCCCTGTACGCGAGCAACCTGAACCAGTTGTTCCGCCTCGACCCGGACGAGCGCGCCTGGCGGGCGCTTGCCTACGACGTCAGCCCGACACGCGTGTACAACGAGCTGGTGGGTGGACCCGGCACCCTGCACATCGTGGGTGGCGCCTCGGGCCGCCGGACCCATGCGGTCGTCGACCGGGTCGAGGTGGCGTCGCTGCGGCCGAGCGACGTGGTCGAGGTGCCGCGGCGACCGGAAGACATGGCCGCCGACCGGCCGGTGCTGGCCGGCGAGCAGCGCTGGCCCGGCTTCCGGGGGCCTGCGTACGGTCACAGCCAGGCCCTCGATCTGCCGTTGGTCTGGTCGGACGAGAGGAACCTCGCGTGGCGGCATCCCATCGGTGGCTACGGCCAATCGAGCCCCGTGGTGTGGGACGGCACCGTGTTCGTCACCGCTATCGACGGTCCACTGCGGGAGACGCAGATGGTCGATGCGGTCGATCTGGAGACGGGTGCGCTGCTGTGGCGTCATGCCCTTCCGTCGACCCATCCCGTCGAGGTCACGGATGTCGTCGCCAGGGGTTCGCCGACGCCTTGGGTCGATGCCGAGCGCGTCTACTACCTGTTCGAGAGCGGGGACCTCGGCGCGCTGGACCACGACGGAGAGTCCGTCTGGTCGCGGTCGTTGAAGGCGGACTACGGCGAGATCGAAGGCTACGGTCTGGGCAGCTCGCTCGCCGCCAACGCCGAGACACTGTTCGTCCTGGCCGGCCACGAAGGACCGTCGTACCTGCTGGCCGTCGACAAGGCCACCGGCGAGACGCGGTGGAAGGCGGACCATCGCAAGGCGGACCGCCCCGTGAGGTCTTCCTGGACGACGCCCATCGTCGTGCCGTCGGACGCCGGCGAGCTCGTGGTGGTCAGCATCACCGGCATGCTCGACGCACACGATGCCGAATCCGGCGAGAGGGTCTGGTGGCTGGACGGTCTCTCCGGCAACAGAATTCCGTCACCGGTCCTCGCCGGACGGCGTATCGTCGTCCCGGCAATGGACTCCCGGTCCAACCTCGCCTTGTCGATCGAGCACCGCGGGCGGATACTGGACGAGCAGGTGTTCTGGCGCGGTCGGTACGCGACGACGTCGATGTCGTCTCCGGTCGCGACCGGAGAAGCAGTCTACTTCACCAACTCGCGCGGCGTGCTTCGGTCACTCGATCTCGGCTCGGGTGAGTCGCGCTGGGCGACGCGTCTGGCGTCGGTCACCTCGGCGACGCCGATCGTCAACGGAGACCGCCTGTACGTATTCGGGGCCGACGGCACAACGTCTGTTTTCGCGGTGGACGCGGCCGAACCGATCGAGCTGGCCAGGAACACTCTGCGCGTCTCCGAACGGGTGTACGGGGTCGCCGCCGTCGACGGCGCCCTGTTGGTCAGGACCGGTCGGGAGCTGATCCGGATCGGGCACGGGAGCGCCGGAGGAACGCAACGGTGAGCGGCGACGGGGCGCTCGACGTCTTCCTTGCCGGCCCAGGGCCAGTCCCAGTGTCGCCCTTCAGGAAGAGCTTCATGCGGCGGCGATCCCGCGACGAACGACGAGCGCCAGGGCCACCAGGCTCCCCGCGGTCAGGCCGAACACCGGCAGCCACAGGAGTTGCGGGCTCACCATGGCGACGTGGAACCCGAGGGCGACGATGCTCAGACCCCCGATGCCGGGAACGGGTCCGCCGCTCAGGTTGATCCGGGGCTCCCGCCGCGGGGTCGGGCGGAGGGCGGACTGCGCGAAACGGGCATCGCAAAGGCCCAATGGACCCGTGCGGCGACGCGCTTCCGGTCCGGCGAGCACCGCTCCCAGGACCTGGCCCCAGAGCCACAGGTGGGACCGTCGAGCGCCGAATTCCTCGACGATATCGCCGACCAGCGATTCGTCGTCCACGCGAAAGGCGCGCAGGACAAGCAGGGCGATCCGTGGTGGCCGGGGGCCGGTCATGACGCTGCTCCTTTCAGTTCGGGAATGCCGGTCCACAACGAGACGAGGGCGGCCTGCGTGCTCTTGACGGCGTCGATGCCGGCGGGAGTCACCTTGAAGATGCGTTTGGCGCGGCCTCCGCGCTCCGGCGTGGGGTCGCCCATCGACGAGGTCGCGAACCCGTTCCGCTCCAGGCGATCGAGGGCGGCGTACACCGCGCCCAGCACGGCGCGCCGCCCGCCGGTGCGCTCTATCTCGCGAGCGATGAACACGCCGTACGCGCCCTCTCCTACCCTGAGTGTCGCGAGCAGAATCATCAGCTCGAAGTCGGTGAGAAGGTCACGAGGCATTTATTCATAATATACGCAGAAATGCGGGTGCGGTTCAAGAGCCCGTCCGCCCAAGAGTTCTGTTGCGCGCGGTCGCACGCACCGTCATGCCGGTGTGTGGGCGGGGAACTGGATTAGCCGAGGAGCAGCCGCAGGGCAGCGATTACGCCGGCGCCGACTGCGATACCGGTACCAACGATCCACTTGATGAGCCGGAGCTCCAGAGCGGCAAGCTCGGCCCGGATTGCGGTCGTCTCGGCGCGGAGGGTATCGGGCGAAACGTGATCGCTGTGCTCGGCCGCGGCAGTGACGCCGGCAGTGATCGCGTCCACCTGCGCTGGCGAGAGGTTGGCGGCAGTCAACGTGCGGGCGAAGGCGTGGGAGTCGAACATCAGCGAGCCGCCACTCAGATTCTACCCTGCCGCGGGAGGCTCGTATCGCCCGATATGGGACCACAGGCTGCGGGCGCGGGTGCGGCTGCCGCTCTTGACCTCGACGGCGACGATGGAACCATCGCGGGCTCGATGGAGAACTCCACTTCCGCCTGCGCCGTGCGCCCGCTCAGCGTCAGAACGTGCTTGCGGTCGTACTCCCCCGGCTGCCAGTTCTCGGCCATTCCGAGGTCGCCGAGAAGCGTCCGGCGAATCCGGCGTCGAGACGGAAACCGCGGTGAGGATCCCGTTCGCCGGGGACGGGTCAAGAGCCCTTCCCGGTTGCGCGCGATGGGGTCCTGATTCATCATGCGGATGCCGGGACGGAAACCGGCCCGGGACGAGAGGCCCGAGCGCAGGGCGCCGGATGCCGGGCAGGGGAGGGAGAGATGACCCATCGAATTCTCGCGGCGGCGATTACGGTGGTGGCGGTCGCGGCGCTGGCCCCGGTGGACGCTGGCGGCCAGACGCAGGCGGGCGAGAGCGCCTGGACGTCGCCCCGCACAGCCTGGGGCGACCCCGACCTGCAGGGACGCTGGACGAACACCACGACGACCCCGCTGCAACGGCCGGCCGACCTGGAGGGACGGGAGCTGCTGACGGAAGAGGAACGAGCCGCCCTCGATGAGGCCGGGGACGTGGCCCGGGAGCAGCGCGGCGTCTCCGCGGGAACGGGCGAGACCGGCTCGTACAACAACTTCTGGGTCGAGCGCGGCGTCCGGATGGCGCGCACCTCGCTCATCGTAGACCCGCCGGACGGCAGGCTGCCGCCGTTCACGCCCTTCGAAGCGGCACGCCGGCCGGCGCGCGAGAGCTATCGAACCCGGGTGCCGGCCGGGCCGGAAGATCGCAACCTGTACGAGCGGTGTATCTCGCGGGGGATGCCGGGCACGATGATGCCCGGGTTCTACAATCACAACTACCAGATCTTCCAGGCGCCGGGCTACGTCGTGATCCTGGTCGAGATGATCCACGACGCCCGCATCATTCCCCTCGATGGACGCTCCCATGTGGACGACGGGATTCGCCAGTGGCTGGGCGACTCGCGCGGCCGGTGGGAAGGCGACACGCTGGTGGTCGAGACCACCAACTTCATCCCGGTGAACGGGCGCGCGCTGACCGTCTTCGGCGCCAACGAGACGACGCTGCTCGTCGAGCGCTTCAGGCGGGTCGACGACGACACGATCGACTACGAGTTCACGGTGAGCGATCCGCTGGAGTACACGCGCCCGTGGACCGCGTCGATTCCCATGACGAGTCTCGACGGGCTGCTCTACGAGTACGCGTGTCACGAGGGGAACTACGGGTTGGAGAACATACTGGTGGGGGCTCGCGCCGAGGAGCAGTAGGGGGACGCCGGCGTCGAGGTGCTTGCCGGGTGTGGGGAATGGCCCCCCACGCCCTGCCGCCGCGGCAATTGACGGGCGATATCGGGATGGCGCGGGCCGGGCGGTGCAGGGTTCGATCAAGCCTGCTCCACGTCGAACGCCGCCAGGTTGCGGGTTTCCTTGCTGAACTCCACCGCGATCAGGTGGATCGGCTCGCCCCGTCCGCGGTACTTGTCCGCGTAGCCCCTCGCCTTCAACTGCGCCATCGCGGAGCCCGCGGGCGCCAGCTCCACCACCTTGAGCTCGAACAGGTACACCTGGCCGTTGAAGCGCACCGCCATGTCCAGCCGGCCGTGGTTGCTGCTGTCCTCCACCAGGACGTCCAGGCCCAGCCCCGCGAAGTACGAGTAGAACACGCTGGCGTAGAAGCCTTCGTAGCTCGCGATGTCGTTGTTCGTGTACCACTGGTGGGGAATGCTGGCGAAGAACGCCTCGAACAGCGCCGCCAGACCCGCGAAGTCGTTGACCAGCAGCAGGTCGTAGAGCCGCGCGCTGTGCGCGGACCGCCGCGACGCGTCCCCCGTCATCCGGTTCAGCAGGCTCCGGTTCAGGCTCTGCCGCACCTCCCGGTTCGGATACCCCAGCCGGTAGAACATCTCTCCGCCCCGCGGCTCCGGGCGCTCGATGGTCAGATAGCCGGTCTGAAACAACAGCGCCTCGGTCGGCATGTCGCCGACGTCGAACGTCGACAGCAACTCCGCACTGCCCACCATCCCGTCCAGCGCCAGCGAGCTCACGCGCCGGTCGAACAGCGTGTCCACCAGAAACGTCGGCGTGCCGGTCTCGAACCAGTGGGCGGCGAACTCGCCCGTGTCGAACAGCAGCAGGATGTCGAACGGGTTGTAGACCTTCTCGTCGCCGCGCCAACTGTAGCCGTTGTACCAGTCGCGGACCTGGTCCCGGTCCAGGCCGGCGAGCTCCGGCGCGAACACGGTGTCGAGATCCGCTTCGCTGTAGCCGCAGAGGGCCGAGTAGGGCGGGTGCAGCGTGATGTCCTTGAGGTTGTTGAGGCCGGAGAACAGACTCACCTTCGAGAACTTGCTGACGCCGGTGATGAAGCTGAAGCGGATGTGCGCGTCGCTGTCCTTGATGACCGCGTAGAGGCCGCGCAGGAAGTCGCGGTTGGTGCGGGCGACCGCCGGCGTGTCCAGCGCATCCAGAATCGGCTTGTCGTACTCGTCCACCAGGACGACGGCCCGCTGCCCGGCCTGCGCGCTCGCCACCCGGATGAGATGCCCGAATCGCTCGACGGCCGTCTCGTAGCGGGACGCGACCCCGAGCTGTTCCTCCAGGACATCGAGCTGGGCCATCAGGTTGATGTGCAGGTAACCCGGTTCCTTGAAGTTGCCGCTGCCGAAGCTGAGGCGCAGCACGGGATGGCGCACCGACCAGTCCCACCGGTCGTGGATGGCGAGCCCTTCGAACAGCGGCTCGTTGCCCTCGAACAGCTCCTTGCAGGTGTCGAGGAACAGGCTCTTGCCGAAGCGCCGCGGGCGCGACAGGAAGTAGTGCTTGGCCTCGTCGACGAGCCGACCGATATAGGCCGTCTTGTCCACGTAGTAGCAGTGCTCCTCCCGGATCTCGCGGAAGGTCTGCACGCCGATGGGCAGCTTGCGTCGAGTCATGAAACGCACACGGAGCGTGGTCGCAACCGGTCGCCACCCATATTGTCGCATCCGAGGAGTTTGCGCCGCGGAAACCGCGCGGACGACGCCAAGCAGGCGCCGAGGTCGGCTGTTCGCGCGTGGCTTCAACGAGCACGCCTGTCGGCGCGTTGTGCGCGACTTCGCTCCGGGCGCCGTCCTGCCAGATCGCCGGGTCCGGGACGCGGCCGATTGACCCACGACATCGGGGCGGCGCGGGAGTAGACTGGGCTCGTTGCGCGGCGCCGGCGTCTTCGACGTGTGAACCGCCGGCGCGGGATGCATCGCCGTTCGAATGCAGAGGGGCTCGCAAGGCGGGCTCCCGGTTTTCGGTAGACCGATCTGAAGGAGGCAGCGATGGCTGCAACCCGCATCCTGTTCGGTGTGACGTTCCTCATGGCGCTGATGGCCTTCGGTTTCCCGCTCCACCTGGCGGCGCAGCAGGAGGCCGCCGGCTCGGCGACCGCCCGGCCGGACTTCCGCACGGTCCGCCCGGTCATCCGCGGGCAGGACTACGCGGTCAGCTCGATGAAGGCGCAGGCGACGGCCGCCGCGGTCGAGATACTAGACGCGGGCGGCAACGCCTTCGACGCCGCGGTGGCCGGACAGGCGGTGCTGGCCCTGGTCGACCCGGCGATGAACGGCATCGGGGCCGACGCCGTGGTGCTGGTCTACGACGCCGAGGCGAAGCAGGTCTTCTCGATCAACGCGGAGGGGATGGCGCCGGCGCTGGCCACCATCGAGTGGTACGAGGAGCACAACAACGGCGAGCTGCCGCGCAGCGACGGGTTGCTGGCCGCGTCCACCCCCGGCGTGGTCGACGCCTGGTACCTCCTGCTCGACCGCTGGGGGACGATGACCTTCGAGCAGACGTTGCGGCGGGCCATCGCGGTCGCCGCCGAGGGGTTCCCGGTCAGCGAGGGGCTCAGCCGCACGATCTCCAACTCGTCCAAGATCCGGAAGTACCCGACGACCATGAAGGTCTATTTCCCGGACGGCCGCGCGCCGGTGCCGGGCGAGATCTTCCGCAATCCCGACGCCGCCCGCGTGCTGGAGAAGATCGTCGAGTCCGAGCGCGAGAACGCCCATCTGGGCCGGTCGGCGGCGCTGAAGGCGGGGCGCGATCGCTTCTACAAGGGCGACATCGCCCGCGACATGGCCAGGTTCTTCGAGGAGAATGGCGGCCTCTACCGCTACGAGGACTTCGCCGCCTTCACCGCCCAGGTCGAGACGCCGGTGTCGACCAACTACCGCGGCTACGACGTCTACAAGAACCCGTCGGCCAGCCAGGGGCCGGCCGAGCTGTTCACCCTGAACATCCTGGAGGGCTTCGACCTGGCCGCCATGCGCCACAACAGCGCCGACTACATCCACACGAGCGCCGAGGCGCTGAAGCTGGCCTTCGCCGACCGCGAGAAGTACCTCGGCGACCAGGACGTCGTCCCCATCCCCTACGAGGGACTGCTGTCGAAGGACTACGCGGCCGAGCGCCGCGCGCTGGTCGACCCGGACGAAGCCTCGCTGGAGTTCCGGCCGGGCAGTCCCGAGCGGTTCATGGAGAACCCGCCGCCGACCCCGGCCCACCCGCGCGTCACGTTCGCGGGCGAGGCCGATCACGAGGGCGACACCAGCTACATCGCGGTGGTCGACGGCGACCGCAACATGGTGAGCTTCGAGCCGAGCCTCCACAGCGGCTTCGGGACCGGGGTGGTCGTCGGCGACCTCGGGTTCAGCTTTACGTGCCGGGGCGACTACTACTCGCTGGTCAACGGCGAGGCCAACGCCCTGGCGCCGGGCAAGCGGCCGCGCAGCACCCTGCAGAGCACGCTGGTCATGAAGGACGGCGAGCCGTGGGGCATCCTGGGCAGCCCGGGCGGCGACGACCAGATCATGCGGACCATGCAGACCCTGCTGAACATGGTGGAGTTCAACATGAACGTGCAGCAGGCCATAGAGTCGCCGCGCTGGTCGACGCGCAGCTTCCCGGCGTCGCCGTTCCCGCACACCATGTATCCGGGCGACCTGTCGGTGGAGCGGGGCATCTCGGCCGAGGTGCGCGCGGTGCTGGAGGCGAAGGGCCACGCGCTGCGGGTCCGCCCGGAGTGGTCCATGGGCTCGAACGCGGCGATCGTCGTGGACCACGAGCACGGCGTGCTGGCGGCCGGCGTCGACCCCCGGACGGAGGGGGTTGCCTGGGCGAAGTGATGCACCGCGGCACTCGTGTCGAGGCGGCATCTTGGCGCTTGCGCCGCGGCGTTCGTTAGCGGCGCGAGCGGACGGCGGCGGATGGGAGTCCAAGGGCCGGGCTCCCGCATCGGGACAGGAGGTTCGACATGAGACGACGTTTGCTGGAGCTGTTCGGCGTGGCGGCGGCGGTCGTCGGCGTCACCGTGCTTCTCCAGTTCACCCCGGTGCCCGTGGAAGGGCAGGCGCAGCAGCCGTCCGACCCGTCGGACGCCGCGCCGGCCACTCCCACCCCGTGGGGCGAGCCGGACCTGCAGGGCATCTGGACCACCGACTTTCTGATCCCGCTGGAGCGGCCCGCCCGCTTCGCGGACCAGGAGTTCCTGACCGACGAGCAACGGGCCGAGCTGGACGAGGAGCGGGCGCGCATCATCTACCAGGACACCCGGTACGCCGACCGCGGCAGCGAGCAGGACGTGGGCGGCGCCTACAGCGCCGCGATCTACCTGTCGCACAAGTACATGGGCCGGCGGACGTCGCTGATCATCGATCCGCCCAACGGCCGGATTCCGCCGCTGACGCCCGAGGCGCAGGCGCGCCGCGACGCCATCCGCGAGTACCAGCTCGCGCTTATCCAGGCCACCGCGGTCTGCCGCGACAACCTGCCGTCCTGCGCGGGCGGCACGTACGGGCCGCCGTCGCCGCGCCGGAACGAGCCGCCGCCGTTCTATCCGGCGACGGGCGCCGCGGCGGGCGGGTCGTTCAACCGCTCCGACGGTCCCGAGGATCGCGGCCTCGGCGAGCGGTGCATGCAGGCCAAGCTGCCGGACTTCGGCGGCGCGGCCGGCTACTTCCTGCAGATCGTGCAGTCGCCCGAGACCGTGTCGATCTTCTACGACACCGGGCAGGGACAGGGCTGGCAGCGGGTCATCCCGGTGACCGACCGGCCGCACCTGCCGCCGCACATCCGGCAGTGGTGGGGCGACTCGCGCGGCCGCTGGGAGGGCGACACGCTGGTGGTCGACGTCACCAACTTCACTCCCAAGACCGACTACCAGGGCTCGCGCGAGAACCTGCACCTGGTGGAGCGCTGGCGCCGCGTCGACGCCGACACGCTGGAGTACGTCGTCACGATGAACGACCCGACCACGTGGACGGCGCCCTGGACCGTCGCGCTGGAGCTGAGCCGGCAGAGCGACCAGCTCAACCGCATCTACAAGGAGCCCCGCTGCCACGAGGGCAACTACGGCATGCCCGCGCTGTTGAGAGGCTCGCGCGCCGAGGAGCAGGAGTTCGCCGAGGGCACCGGTCCGGATCCGGCCACGCTGTGCAGCGCCGGGTGCGGCGGGTTCGCCGCCGGCTTCGCCGACTCGGGCGACGAGGTCAATCCGCTGAGCCGGTGACCGCCGGGTCGAGGGGGCTGCGTCATGGAACGGCGCAGACCGCGGGCGAGGGTTCGTAGGGCGGCCAACGGGGCCGCGGGCGACGAATGACGTAGGGGGTTCAAACGTGCGAAAGCGACTGCTTTTCGGAGGCTCGATAGTCACCGCGGTGCTCGTGACGGCGGCCGTGACCGCCGTCATCACCGCGTCGATGACCAGCGCGGCCGGTCAGGACGAGGCGGCGGACGCGGTCCGCACCGTCGACGGCCGGCCCGACTTCAGCGGCATCTGGCAGGCGAACAACGAGGCGCACTGGGACCTGGAGGCGCACGCCGCGCGCCCCGGCATGGTGACGCAGCAGGGTGCGTATCCGTTCGACTTCGTCGAGGTCCCGGCGGCGCCGGTGCTCGCGCTGGGCGCGGCCGGCGGCGTCCCCGGCTCGCTCGGCGTCGTCGAGGGCGACGGCCGGATTCCGTACACGCCGGAGGCGCGGGCCATCAAGGACGAGAACGCGGCCAACTGGATCGACCGCGACCCCGAACTGAAGTGCTACCTGCCGGGGATCCCGCGGGCGATGTACATGCCCCACCCGTTCCAGATCGTGCAGAGCACGAACAAGATCCAGATGGCGTTCGCGTTCACCAGCACGGCGCGCACCATCCACCTGGACGACGTGGAGCTGCCGCCCGACTGGACCTACATGGGCCATTCGGTCGGCCGCTGGGAGGGCGACACGCTGGTGGTCGACGTCACCGAGTTCAACGGCAAGAACTGGTTCGACCGGGCCGGCAACTTCCACAGCGAGGCGTTGCGGCTGGAGGAGCGCTTCACGCCCATCTCGCCCGACTCCATCCACTACGAGGTGACGATTACCGATCCGAACACCTTCACCGAGCCCTGGACGATCTCCATGCCGCTCTACCGCCGGCTGGAGGAGAACATGCAGCTCCTGGAGTACCGCTGCATCGAGTTCGTCGAGGAGTTCCTCTACGGGCACGTGCGCAAGGAGCAGCTCGTTACCACCTGGGAGGGGGAGACGATCATCGTCGACATCCGGCGCAAGGTGCCGGAGGGGGACGCCTTCTACGACTGGTATCGCAAGTGAGCCGCGGCGAGGTCTCGCGCGCCGCTGGCTTGTCGCGAGTGTTGCATTTCCATCAGCATTCATCAATAATCGAAATATTGATGGATGCTGATGGACTCGACCCGGCCGGGCAGGACCAGGTAATGGTACGTTTTCATCAGTGTTCATCAATAGTTCTGGATTCGATGATTCGGACGCAGGCTGATGAAGAGGCCCGTCGCCCCGCCGCCGCTCGAGGAACTCCTCGAGAAACACAAGCAGCGTCTACCTGAGGTACTGAGGCTCGGCGGACAACCGACGGTGGACGGTCACTACATCCACTGGGACAAGCTGCGGCGAAAGATACCCCGGCCGGCTGACCTGAACGCCGGGGAGTGGTGGACCGGCATCCGGTTGGCCCGGTTCAGCCAGTCCAGAACCCTCCCGTTCCGGGATACGCGCGGCCGGCCGTTCCTCTACATGCTCCCCGACCGCGTCCAGGCGGCGCTGCACCGTATCGACAGCGGCGCCAGCGGCCGGATCGGTGTCACCGAGGCAGTGACCAACCCGGCGACTCGCGATCGGTTCATCGTCAATTCCCTGATTCGCGAGGCGATCACATCGAGCCAGCTCGAAGGGGCGACGACGACACGCGCCGCCGCGGCGAAGATGATCCGCGCGGGGCGGCGTCCGCGAAATCGCAGCGAACGGATGATTCTGAACAACTATCTCGCGATGCGCGAGGTCCGCGAGATGAAGGATCGGCCGTTGACCACCGAGGCTGTACTCGCCCTGCATCGAGCGGTCACCGACGGCACGCTGGACGATCCGGCTGCCGCCGGCCGGCTGCAGCTCCCGGCCGAAGATCGCGTCGAGGTTTGGGACGCCGACGGGCAGGTGCTTCACCGACCGCCCCCGGCGGAACAGTTACCGGAACGGCTGCGTGCGATGGTCGAGTTCGCCAACGCCGAGGACGGGGCGCAGACGACGCATGGCGACCGCTTTCTGCATCCGGTCATCCGCGCGATCATGCTGCACTTCTGGCTCGCGTACGACCATCCGTTCGCCGATGGCAACGGGCGCACCGCCCGAGCGCTCTTCTACTGGGCGATGCTGCGCCGCGGCTACTGGATGTTCGAGTTCCTGTCGATCAGCCGGTTTCTCAAGGCTGCTCCCGTGCAGTATGCCCAGGCCTTTCTCCATGCCGAGACCGACGGGAGCGACGCGACCTACTTCATCCTGCACCAGGTCGACATCATCCTGCGGGCGCTTGACGCGCTGGACAGGTATCTCCAGTTGAAGGCGGCGCAGGCGGCACGGATCGACCGGCTGCTCCGCAAACGAACGGACCTGAACCACCGCCAACTCGCACTTCTCGCTCACGCGGTTCGGCACCCGGACTGGGAGTACACAACGCGGTCCCACATGACCAGTCACGCCGTGGCCTACGCCACGGCCCGCGCGGATCTGTTCCGATTGGCGGAATTGCGTCTGCTCGACCGGCAAAAGCGTGGACGCAAGCTCAACGTCTTCCAGGCGCCGCCGGATCTCGAAGCGCGGATACGGAGGCTTCGATCCGTGCACTGATACTGCAGCCGCTACCGGCAACCCCTCGAATGACGCGGCTGACGCGTCGACAGGCGGCCTGGCCGCGGCCGAAAGGGCGTTGTTCCTCGGCTTGTCACCAGCCCGGCCGGTAGTAAGGGTTGCAGCAGCGGCTGACGGGAGGGCAGACTGTCCGTCGTGGGACGCGCCATCTCCCTCTCGCCGGCCGGTGCCTTCGGGGCGGCGCTGGTTCCCTCGCTCGCTCTGGCGGCGTTCCTTCTCGTCGACCGCGTCCACGACAACCCGACGCTCTTCCGCGCATTCGGAGGCGCCGCGCTCGCGCTCGGTGTGTGGAACGTCGTCCTGCTCGTCACGTTGCAGCGCGGCGGCCGGCGCCGGACGCTGGAGATCGCCCCGCGCGCGCAGCACTACGTGCAGGCCTGCGCGCAGGCGTCCGTCCTCCTCTACTGGGGCTGGCACTGGGCCCCCGTCTACGACGCCGTCCCGCTCATCGCCGGCCAGCTCGTCTTCGCCTACGGGTTCGACCTGCTGCTCGGCTGGTCGCGGCGCGACGCGCACCGGCTGGGCTTCGGCGCCGTTCCCGTCATCTTCAGCATCAACCTGTTCCTCTGGTTCACCGACGACTGGTTCCACTTCCAGTTTCTGCTGGTGGCCATCGGCTTCGCGGCCAAGGAGCTGATCCGCTGGGAGCGGGACGGCCGCCTCGTCCACATCTTCAACCCCGCATCGTTCCCGCTCGCCGTCTTCGCGCTCGCACTCATCGTCACCGGGATGAGCGACGTCACGCGGGCGCAGGACATTGCCATCTCGCAGTTCTATCCGCCGCAGATGTACCTGTGGATCTTCCTGATCGCGCTGCCCGGCCAGTACCTCTTCGGCGTCACGACGATGACGATGGCCGCGGTGGTCTCGACGTATCTGTTCGGACTCGCCTACTTCGCGGCGACCGGGGTCTACTTCTTCTATGACTCGTACATCCCGATCGCGGTTTTTCTCGGGATGCACCTGTTGTTCACGGATCCGTCGACGTCGCCGCGCACGGAGCTGGGGCGTATCGCGTTCGGGGTGCTCTACGGGTTGAGCACGGTCGTGCTGTACGTGGTGCTGGGGCGGGTCGGGGCGCCGACGTTCTACGACAAGCTGCTGCAGGTGCCGTTGTTGAATCTGTCGGTGATCATGATCGATCAGGCGGCGCGGTCGGCGGTCTTGCGGCGGTTCGATCCGGCGGCGCTCGGGCGCTCGCTGGCGCCGCGGCGGCGGCACCTGGCGTACACGGGGGTGTGGGCCGTCGTGTTCGCGGCGATCAGCGCGGCCGGGGGCGTCGGGGACCGGCATCCCGGGCAGTGGGTGCCGTTCTGGCAGCAGGCGTGCGAGGAAGGGCGGCCGCATGCGTGCGGCTTCCTCGTCGCGAAGCAGGCCGGGCTCTGCAACATGGGTTCGGGGTGGGCGTGCAACGAGGCGGGGGTGCTGCAGGCGGATCTTGGCGGGGCTGGAGCGGCTGGGGATGATCGCGACGGTGGCGGCCAGGTCGAGGCGTTGTTCGCGTTTCAGCGGGGATGCGAGCTTCGGTTCGAGGCGGCGTGCGGGAACTATCGGGCGATCCAGAGCGGTGAGAGTGCGTTCGAGCGCGCGCCGCCGACTGTTGAGGACTATCCGATTGTGCTTCGGGGCAGCAAGGGGGAAATCACCGGTCGCGACCCTGTAGCGCTGTCCGGTCGGGCTTGTCGGCAGGGGTGGGCTGACGCCTGTGATTCCATCAGGTAACAGTCAGAAGCTGCCTCACTGGAGCGTGAGGCGGCGGACCGCCGCCGCAGCCAGCCTGCGCAGGAGACCGAAGAAACGGAGTCGCGGAGGCCGCAGGTCCTGTTCCCGGCCCGGAAACCGAGGCACGTGCACGCTCGCCGCTCTACGTGAAGTGAAGCGCGGCGACTTCCCGGGCGACCCAAGTCGGACCCGGTGCGGCCCGCTCGCGCGCTGTTCCCAGATTCCTAAGGTTCCTTGAGGCCTGCCGGCAAGCCGGGGTCCCACCGGATGTTTGCCGACGGGCGCCCCTGCAAATGGTTGTACTGGTGCCACTCGCGCCACGGTGCCGACGGGCATCGAGCAGAGAGCTCTCACCGGGTCTTGGCCTACGCGAGTTCGCGTCTCGGCGCGACTCACCGGTCGAACGGCGAGCTTGACTGTTCCAAACCGCGTAGCTTATAGTTTCCTTCATATAGCACTGTTAGCATCCACGGTAACCACCATTGCTCGATCCGTCCAAAGCCCAGTGAAGGACCAAGATTTCGAATACGACGTAGGGCTCTCGTTTGCAGGAGAACAACGAGACTACGTAAACGAGGTTGCGAGAGAACTAAAGTCCCACAGTATCCGTGTGTTTTTTGATGAATTCGAAACTGCGAAATTGTGGGGTACAGACTTGTACGAACATCTCGACGAGATTTACCAGCGTCGGTGTCGCTATTGCGTGATTTTCGTGTCAGAGCAGTACGTACGGAAGGCATGGCCCAATCACGAACGGAAGAGCGCCCAGGCTCGCGCATTCCACCAGCCGCAGGAGTATATCCTTCCCGTTCGCTTCGATGATACGCCAGTGCCGGGTCTTCGTGACACTGTGCACTACCTCGACGCCCAACGGCTGGCACCAAGTGACCTCGCCGATACGATAAGACGAAAACTGGACAGTACGCCTCACCAGAATTCGTTGCCTCTCGTGACCGGCGAACCGAAAGCCGACCAGAGGACACCACCAATAGCGATCGGTCGTGCGCAGAGTTCCTTGCCTCGGCTCCCCTTCCCAGACTCGACCACTTCCAGTTTCTCGCCTGACGTTCCTTCAAGGAAAGGTGAAATAGCTGCTCTGTTGCACCTGTGCCCGGATCCCCTGCCGGTCGAAGTAGTTGACGTCGTATTCGGTAAGGAGGCTACGGACATTGCGAGGACGACGCTGCAGCTCTTGCAGCAAGATGCCGCAATTGCGATCGAGCAAGACGTAGTGCGACTTGAGACTCAGGCTGGCGACCGTATTCCGTCGCCCGCACCGAGTGTGGTAAGTTCAGCCCTTGAAGCCGCACTCGAATTCCTCAAGAAGCATCGCGATGCGGCCGGCCGAGCACAGCTGATGAATGTGGTCGCACTCGCGAAGACTGCCGACATCGAAGCTGCACGTGTGCACGTGGCGCACACATTTCGGACCGTGCAGTCCCTGCTGAAGGCGTCTGGCAACAAACGTCTGGTCCTGGAAGTTGCCCGTCGGTCTATCGAGGCGTCAAAGGTAGCGGGGCGTGGCGTAGAGCAGGTAAAGGATGAAGCGGTCGCGCGCATTTGTGGTGTTTCCTGGGTCTATCAACGCACTGGACGTTTGTCTGAAGCCCTCGTGGAAGCGAAGCGTAGTCTGGAGCTGGGCCGGGCAATACACTGGGATCGGAATACCGCGTTCTGCAATAAGTGTCTTGGTCGCCTGAAGCGTATGGAATCCGAGTGTGCTCATGACGCGCGGAGACGAGCTGCACTGATTCGCGATAGCGTAAAGCTCTTGCGCGAAGCAACTATCGGGTTTGAGAAGCTAGAGTTGGAGTTAGAGGTGGGTGATTCCTATAGCCTGTTGGCCCGTAGTTATTTGGTAGCTGGCGATCGGCAAGCCGCGCGTGCCGCTATACAAGAGGCGGGTCAACGCCTAGTCGATCCGAAGAACAAGGATTACCTTGACTTGCAGATCGTAAAAGGCGACCTCATGCTACACACGAATCGTCGGAGCGCAGTGAGCATCTATACGGAAGTGCTGGCGACAAGAGCAGGCGAATGCGACGCACAGAAATCCGAGATTATGGCTCGTGCGTATTTGCACCGGGGAAGAGTCCGTGCGGTTCTCCGTGATAACGACGGAGCACTTGCGGATTTTCGGCGGGCCGGAAAGATCTGGGACGATCTCGAAGATCCGACGGCCGATCTAGCGCACTGGGAAGTCGAGCGCGCGGCGGCGTGGATGGACAGAGAGGCGGAGGGGATGCTGAACGCCCACCCGGTCGGGGTGCGAGTTCGAGCAGCTAGAATCGTCAAGAACGAAACTGCGGCACGACCAGTCGGGCGGTCGCATCGAAGGAAGCTGCCCCGAGAATATCTCCGCGGCGTTATCAGTCGGGCCCGAGAACAATGGGTCGTGGATCGACCAGTATGGTAAGAAGGCGAGCCAAGAGGAATATCACTGCTGCTGAGCGCCGCATCCTGGCACTCGCACCCGGCTCGTCGACGTTGAGCGAGGCGGTGAGGGTGGTGGTTGCCGAACTCATCAGGGGTGTGACATGTCCGCCGACGGCTCTTGAGGACCTCGGAAGAAAAGTAGGAGTCCATGAGATATTATATGAGAGTTTTCCAGGGTCCGGTGAACTGCACAAGGAGCGCGCTGGATATCGCATTGTTTGTTCGACAGATCAGCCAGAGGCCCGTCAACGATTTACGGTGGCGCACGAACTTGGGCACGTGATACTGGAGCGGACTGGTAGGAATGCACCGCGGACGGGGGAGAGTGTGGAACGTGTTTGCGATATGCTTGCGGCGGAATGCTTGATGCCGTCGTCGGTGTTTCAGGCCGAACTTCCGGCTATATTAACGCTTGGCGACGTTGCGAATCTGGCGCGGATCTTCGGCACATCGATAACGGCGACGGCGATACGATGCGCACAATTCCGAGCGATTTGCGTATTTGGAGTAACTGGAGACCGGGTGGCTTGGGGCTACGGTGGAATTCGACCGGGAGCGGTGCTGTACCTGGCGGATCAAGTACGAGACGCCGTGCAGGCTGTTATGGCCAGGGAGGTGCCCCAGGAAGAGGTTTACTTTTATGCCAATGGCTATAGAGGTGGCTGGCATAGGTTCGATTGGATTCGTTCAGGTGCGGATAGCGGCGTGTTCATGTTGACGCCGACTCAGGCTCGGGTGCGGGAGGATGAATAGGCACGTTTCAAGATACGGGCGTCATGTGCAGTAGTTGCGATGCGATTCGGACTCGGGCGCGGAATGTGCAGCACGTGGCCAATCTTCATCGGCCTCCTCAGAATCGCCGAGCGATGGCAATGAGTCCGTAATTCGCGGTCGGCGGACACTCGGCGCAGATCTGCGGCCAGCGCCTGCGGCAACGCGGGAGGGGTTCTTCGAGACCGGCGCGATGAAACGTTCTGGGCTGTTCCACGACGATGGAGATGGGCATCGATATCGGCGGTCTGGCCGCCGTGATGATGAGCAATCCTCCGCCGCACGCAGCGAACTGCCGGCAGGGCGGGGGGGGCGTGCCGGGCGGCGTGGCGAAGGCAGGTCGCTCGCCCTGACGCTGTGCCGGAATACGCCGCACGGCGTCGAGATCCTCAAGAACCCGAGCTGGCTTTTCGACGCGCAGATCAGCCCGACGCGCGTCGGGCTCGACAGTCGGCGTCTGGTCCAGGGACACGTCAACGCGCTATTGCTGGGACACTTCCTCGACAGCGCCAACGCGCACCGCTTGAAGCGGCGGGCTTCCGGCAATGGCGCGTGGCCGCTGCGTCCGGTGATCGGAACACCGCGCGCGGGCTCCGTTTCCTCGTGGCGCGCAGCGCCGTTGCGGGCGAGGAGGTCGGTCGGCTGCTGCGCGAGGCCGCCAAGATGACCGCGAAGGCCGACGCGGAGTGGACGAAGGAACTCGATGTGCTCAAGGCTGACGCCGAGTGGTTCGAGAGCGCGCCGGGCCACGACAGCAACCCGGCGTTTGGGGCCGTCAGCAGGCAGGTCGACCGGCACCGCGGAGAGTACCTCCTGAGCGAGCTGGTGCGCAGAGCGGTGCTGCCCGGGCACGGCTTTCCTACTGGCATCACCAGCTTCCTGACCACCACGAGGGCGGACCTGATACGTCAGGAACCGGAAGTGCGAACGCGGGACGAGGCTTTCGGGCAGCGGCGCGGTCTTCCCACCCGTCCGGCATCGATCGCCATTCGCGACTACTCGCCCGGCGCCGATGTGGTTATCGATGGACCCGTCCACCGGTCGGACGGCGTGACGCTCAACTGGCGTCTGCCCGCCGACGCGGACGGCGTCCACGAGATACAGTCGATCCGCTCTGCGTGGCGTTGCCGCCGCTGTGGCACTACAGGTGACCGCGTGGGCTCGCAGGCAACCTGCGATGTTCGCGGTGGACTTCCAGAGCCGGCCGCACAACGATGTGACGACGGCCACCTACCTGCCGGTGAACGAACCCTGGGAGAGCTGCCCCACGAGTCATTGGGTGGCGTTACCGGATCTGACCCGCGGTCGCTTCCGGCACACAGAGGACGGGCATATCTTTCATTGGCAACGACGGGCCGGGTCGGAAGGACTACGCTGTCTGTCTGCGCTGCGGTCGGACGGCCCCGGAGTTCGGACCTGACAATCCCCTGGGCGACAGCCATCCCCGTCTGCGAGGCGGACGCAAACGGATCGGGACATCGACCTGTGAGGGCAGCAATCAGCCGTGGGCCATAAAGAGGAATACCAATCTGGGCTGCTCCAGCCGCACGGATGTCTTCGAGCTGCAAATCTACGACAACCCGTCGCCGACTGCGGTCCATTTGTTGGCGACGGCATTGCGTGGCGGGGTGACTCAATTGCTCGGCGTGGACGAGCGGGAGATGGGGGTCGCGGCCGCGCAGGGCAGGACCGATGAAGGACAAGTGACGCGGTCGGCTCTCCTGTTCGATGCGTCGTCCGCCGGTACCGGCTACACCGCCACCCTGCAGACTGAGCTCGGTCGAGTCCCCAAGATCGCTCGGAAGATTCTCGATTGCAGCAACGACGATTGCGACCGTGCTTGCCACGGCTGCCTGCTCACGGCCGATACCCAGTTCGCCGCCGGCCTGCTCGACCGGCGTGCGGCGGCAGCGCTGCTCAACGAGACGTTCGCCGGTGGGAGGTGAGTCGATCCTGTCCTACCCGCCCGGGCCATTTCCGAAGCGCCATGTTCTTGGCGAGTTGTTGTCTGCGCTGCTCGTCACCGGGATTGTCGACGCCGAGGCGGTGCAGCCGCTCTTCGCGGGCCGTTCCCCTGCGAGACGCCGAATCCGCGATCGCCCGGCCTGGCGGGACTGAACCGGGCTGAAACCCCGCCACGCATCACAAGGGTCATGGGCTACTCGCGCGACAGTAGCTGAGCAGCACCGCGACGCAACGTCGAGACGACGAAATTGCGACCAGGCCATCGAGTTGCCGCTCGCTCCTACCAACGAGCCTGATTTACTGCCCTGCGAACCCGCACGAAGCTCTCTTCTCCTCGCGACACCACAGACAACCAGTCGAAATAGTCCGGTGCGAGCTTTGAACTGCGCCAAACCTTTTCCAGATAATGACGGAAGGTCAACGCTCTTTCTAACCTATCCCCAATCTTGAACGATGCGATAGTCGGTCGCAAGCGGTCCAGTGCTGTGTCGTCGAAAATAGGTGTATCGCAGGCCACCGCGTCCAAATATGCAAACTCCGACACCCAGCGTCGCAGGTGATAGGCGCCGATCGTGCTTATCCTAAAGTACTGAGGCATTTCGCCAAACAAGCCACTTTCGTCCTCGTCAAAAGTCACTCGCTGTGGCGTCTCAAGCAGTTTCTTGTTGTTTGCACGTCGGAGGACCCCTTCGGTTGCGGATACGACAAACGACCAGTCCTGCATCTCATTTACAATGCTAGCGGTTGTGACAAAACCTTCTTTGGTCTTGTGCTTGCCATCCGTGTCTAGGAATCCGAGCACCATGGGCAACAAAAAATGTTCGTCCTGGTTAGCGCCGCTAACGTCAAAGACGTTCAAGGCAAGTGAAGACGAGGGATCATAATAGGAATACTCGCCGAGAAGGGCGGCCTTCCAGAACTCGTGCACAGGGATGGTATATTGCCCTTCGCGTTCCACGATATCGATGATCTTCTCAGTATTGACATTGGCGCTACCGATAAACCCCGCGACGAAATCAACAACGGCACGGATGTTCCCCGCTGTAATATTAGAAAGAAACTCGACCAAGTCCGTGTTCCTGGCAAGCGAATCCAGTAGCGCCCTCAGAAATGCCGCGATGTTCTCTAGTCGAAAGTTCACGTTCGTGAACTTCTCGGCCTGGATTCTCCCCTTGGCTATGTCGAGTGCGAACTGCAAGCGCCTTTGAATCACGTGATCAACCCGCGGCGGCGCGATGGTAAATACACGATGTGGATACGCAGTTAGCGAACCGGCTTGCTTAGACTTGTAGAACGTCTGTGGCCGGACGGCAACAAACACGGCAGCTCTCCATTCTTTGGCAAAGTTCTCAGCAATTATGAACACTTGCTGCTGCACGTCGTAGTCGCGTTGGTCAGCGTTGTCGAGAACGAGAATGATTTGCTTCTTGCGACCGTCAGCGATATGGGCTACGGACCTCTTTAGATGATCATCTCGGTCCTGCGTCTTCTCTTGCAAGAACTCAAGAAGCTTCTTTTCGTATGCAGTTCCATCCTTTTCGCGCAGCCTGCCAAATATGCCGCGTTGAAACCGCACGATTTCAGAGTGATAGACGCCGCGAATGAACGCATCTTCGTGTACGTCAATCTCGTGTCGAGCGAGCAACTGCCGTTCGAGCTCGTTCAGAACGAAATCACGAAGACTCTCTGTCAGTGCTCCTTGGGAACCGAAGTCGATGTAGATGTAAAGCGCGTTACGGAACTCCTCAAAAGCGCTTACGTACATCAAGTGCTTCAGGAAAGATGTCTTCCCGACGCCAACATCGCCTATAAGCACCACGGGTCGTCGCAAGTGTAATTCAATGACCGCGTCAGGTGTAAAGGTCGGCGTGTTTCTTCCAGCCTGCACAGGCTTGATATTGGGAGAATGCTGCTGACGGTCGAACATAGCATCGTAGCGAGCCTTTAGCATCCGCTTGCTTACGAGGGCATGTTGGGAGAGAGCTCCGCTTTCGCAGTAGCACTGAGTGTAGAACTGGTGTTCGGTATCCTGCTGGTCGGCCACATCGATAAGCAGCAGTTGGCCGAGGTCGCGTAAATCGTTCTGCAGGTCACTAGGATAGCGGTACTTTGGATAGCTCGGCAGGTTCGCTGACAACTTCTCTGGCAGCACTCGGTCAGCGCCAACGTTGAGAAGGCGGGTCAAGCGCCGCTCTGCAACGCCTGCTGGCGAGAGCACCTGCCATAGCGTCGGAAAGTGATCGGCCAGCTCGTTATGGCCACGGATGGCGAGACACCGACCTTGAAGGGGTGGAAGACCATCGTTGCGAGTCGCAAGAAATGCAACAAGCTGTTGGCCGTTCGTCGCAACTGCAAGTTCTACTCCGCGGTCACTACAATAGCGCTGAACCTGCCGTACTGCGGCGGCCACGCCGGCGTCGAGGGCAATCAGAGACGGTAGGTCTGTGATGATGCGATTCTTCGGGTCCGCAGGTAGTTGGAATTGGTCCCCGATGCGCTTGGCCTCCCATATGACACTGCGTGGAGTTCCGAGCTCGTAGTCGGTATACTGGCGGCCGGAGCTTTGCTCCAGATGGATTGAAGGGGGTGGCCAGCCCAGACAGTCGCGGATGATGCGGTCGATGATCCGGAAGCGAGTGTCAGCTTCGTTCCAGTTCACGTCGCTAGCGGCAACGTCATCCAGAAGGCGTTGGAGGGCTTCTCTGCCGCTCTGAATGGTAGTGGTACCGAGTTCAGTCATGACGGAAGCAGCGACGTGTTACCAGATGGAGGTGGGTCGCGGAGTTGGCGCGGGGTTGAGGGGAGCAGTGGGGCATATGGTGGTCGTGGGATCCAGAGTCCTTTCGACAGTAGGATAGCAGCTTTGGCGAGGCTCTGATGATGGCGTAGCGGATCACGGCGGGGACTGCGGAGTCGGTGTTCGCCTCGGGACGACAGGATCGGGTGGGGTGTCGAGATGGCTGCTGCTTTATCCGGCGACCGCTGAGCAGCCTGGAAGTACGCGGCTTCGGATTCGTCGGATGTCCGGCGGGGCGGTAGCGAAAATCATCGGGATTGGCCTGCATGTCGCGTCAGTACAGAAGGAGCTGACGGCCGGTGCCGGAGCGATGCCGCTATGCGACGGCTTGGCGACAGTTATCGAGCAGTCGCTCGGGGATACTGCAGGTCATTGACGGCATCCAGGGTGGGCAGCCGGGCGATCGCTGCGCCGTTCTCGCGCTCCGCAAGCCGGAGCTCGTAGAGCTTCTGGAGATTGAGCCAAAACTCGCCCGAGGTGCCGAAGAAGCGCCGGAGGCGCAGCGCCGTGTCGCCGGTGACGGCGCGCCGGCCGTTGAGAATCTGGGTGATGCGGTTCACCGGTACCTCGATGCGCCGCGCAAGCTCTGCCGCGCTCATGCCGAGCGCGTCGAGATCCTCGCGCAGCGTCTCGCCCGGGTGGATAGGCTCGCGCATGGGCCTGTGCCTCCTCGATCCCCCGATCAGCGAATCCGACGGATCACGACGCTTCGGTTCCCGCGGCAATCCCACCGTGTTCACCGTAGCACGGGATTCCTGGCGCGTGCGCTAGACTTCGACCGGCCATGGCGACGACGGCTGCATTCTTCGAGCAACCGATCCTGAACTCCCCGTACGAGTACCCGTCCCGCCACTGGGAGCTCGACGCCACCGGCCAGCCGACGAACAGGATCCTCCCCGAGCGCCGCAAGGTCGCGTTCATCACGCCGATCCCGAGGCCGAAGAAACAGAAGGGCATCCAGCAGGAGACGATCCTCTTCGACGCGGCCGTGCAGGCGCTTGGGACCAGGCGCAGCAATACGACCTGACGGCGTTCATCGGCGGCGTCCGTCATCAGGTGGATCGCTGGCGGGAGCTGCGCGATCCGAACGCCTGGAGCGTGACGCCGGAGACCGCGCGGCTCCTGCGCCACTGGCGCAGTCATCGGTTCACCGACCTCCGGCCCTTCTTCTAGCAGGTCGAGGCGGTGGAGACCGCCATCTGGCTGACCGAGGTGGCGCCGAGCGTCGGTAAGGAGGGCCGCCGGTTTCTCGATCAGATCGACTCCGCCAGCGAAGGAGCCAATCCGGGCCTCGCGCGGCTGGCGCTGAAGCTCGCCACCGGTGCTGGCAAGACCACCGTCATGGCGATGATCATCGCCTGGCAGACGATCAACGCCGTGCGCCGGCTGGGCAGCCGGCGGTTCACCCGCGGCTTCCCGGTGGTGACGCCCGGCGTGACGATCCGCGACCGGTTGCGGGTGCTCCAGCCGAACGATGCCGACAGCTACTACGCGAGCCGCGAGCTGGTGCCGAGCGACATGCTCCGCGACCTGGAGCGGGCAAAGATCGTCGTCACCAACTACCACGCGTTCCTGCGGCGGGAGACGCTGGAGCTGTCGAAGGGGGCCGCGCCCGCCTCCGGGGACAGGGACCGGACCTGCGGACCAAGGAGACCGAAGGGCAGATGCTGCAGCGGGTCATGCCGGGCCTGATGGGCATGAAGCGCATCCTGGCCCTGAACGACGAGGCGCACCATTGCTACCGCGAGAAGCCGGCCGGGGAGGACGACGAAGGCCCGCTCAAGGGCGACGACCGCAAGGAGGCCGAGCGGAACCGGGAGGCGGCGCGGGTCTGGATCTCCGGGCTGGAGGCGGTGCAGCGGAAGCTCGGCCTGCGGCGCGTGATCGACCTCTCGGCCACGCCGTTCTTCCTGCGCGGCTCCGGCTATGCGGAGGGAACGCTGTTCCCGTGGACGGCGAGCGACTTCTCGCTGATGGACGCCATCGAGTGCGGCATCGTGAAGCTGCCGCGCGTGCCGGTGGCCGACAACATCCCCGGCGGCGAGATGCCGAAGTTCCGGAACTTGTGGGAGCACATCCGCCCGAAGATGCCGAAGCGGGGCCGCGGCAAGGCGGGTGGGCTCGACCCGCTCAGCCTGCCGGTGGAGTTGCAGACCGCGCTCCAGGCGCTCTACGGCCACTACGAACGGACGTTCCAGTTGTGGGAGAAGGCCGGCATCGCGGCGCCGCCGTGCTTCATCATCGTCTGCAACAACACGTCGGCCTCGAAGCTCGTCTACGATTTCGTCTCCGGCTTCTTCCGCGAGAACGAGTACGGCGCCACGACGCTGGTGAACGGCCGCCTGAAGCTGTTTCGCAACTTCGACGAGCACGGCAACCCGCACCCCCGCCCGCGCACGCTGCTCATCGACAGCACGCAGCTCGACTCGGGCGAGGCGCTCGACAAGAACTTCCGCGCCGCCGCCGGCGACGAGATCGAACGCTTCCGCCGGGAGATCGTCGCGCGCACGGGCGATCGGAAGCAGGCCGGGCATCTGTCGGACCAGGATCTGCTCCGAGAGGTCATGAACACGGTCGGCAAGCCGGACACCCTCGGCGGATCGATCCGCTGCGTCGTCTCCGTCTCGATGCTGACCGAGGGCTGGGACGCCCGGACCGTCACCCACATCCTGGGCGTCCGCGCCTTCGGCACGCAACTCCTCTGCGAGCAGGTCGTCGGGCGCGCGCTGCGTCGCCAGTCCTACGATCCCAACGAGGACGGCCTCTTCGACGTCGAGTACGCCGATGTCCTCGGCATCCCGTTCGACTTCACTGCCAAGCCGGTGCCGATCAAGCCCCCGCCGCCGCGCGAGACGGTGCTGGTCAGGGCCATCACGCCCAAGCGCGACGCCTGCGAGATCCGCTTCCCGCGGGTGGGTGGCTGGCTACCGCGTCGAGCTCCCCGAAGAGCGCCTGACGGCCCGCTGCCACATCAACCGGGTCGTGTGACAGCGACTGGGAGGCTCAGTTCTGCCTGGTGGTCGAATCGCATCCGCGGGTGCGCGCCTACGTCAAGAACCACGCTCTCGGCCTCGAGGTGCCGTACCGCTACGGTTCCCGGACGCGCCGCTACCTACCCGATTTCGTCGTGCTCGTCGATGACGGCCGCGGCGACGACGACCTGCTCCGTCTCGTGGTCGAGGTGAAGGGCTACCGGGGCGAGGAAGCGAAGGACAAGAAGACGACGATGGACACCTACTGGGTCCCCGGCGTCAACAACCTCGGCGCCTACGGCCGCTGGGCCTTCGCCGAGCTGACGGATGTCTACACGATGCAGGAGGACTTCGAGGGCGCGCTGAGGGCGCAGTTCCAGGCGCTCGTCGAGCGGGCGGTCACTTGAAAGCGGCTGCCGCCCGCGTCCGGTATGATGCCGACCGATGGCGATGCGACACGCCCGGCCGTCGGACTCGATCCCTCCGAGGACGCCATGACGAGAAGCGAGGTGCTCCGTCTGCTTCGACGGCACAAGGCGACGCTCGCCCGGCGCTTCGGCGTGATCGAGTTGGCGCTCTACGGGTCCTTTGCCCGCGATCGAGGCTCTGACGACAGCGACGTGGACATCCTGGTCCGGTTCGACGCGCCGCCCGATTGGAGGCGCTACTTCGGCGCGCAGGCATACCTGGAGGACCTGCTGGGCCTCCCTGTGGACATGGCGACGAGCCGGGAGCTGCGGGCGGAGATACGCCCCTACGTCGAGCGCGAGGCGATCGATGTCTGACGCGGACCGGCCGCCTCGCGAGTGGCGCTTCTACATTGCGGACATGATCGAATTCGCCGAGAAGGTGCTGGCCTATACGAAGGATGTGGACCAGGACACGCTCGTTGCCGACCCTCTCAGATACGACGCGGTCCTGCGCAACCTCGAGTTGATCGGTGAGGCGGCGACCCATATCCCCGGTCACGTGCGGGCCGCGCATCCTGACGTTCCGTGGCGGGCGATTGTGGGACTTCGCAACCGCTTGGCGCATGGCTACTTGACCATCAGCGACCACGTGGTCTGGACGACGATTCAGGAGGCGGTTCCGTCCCTCGTGCCGTCGCTGCGAAAGGTATTGAACGAGGCCGACGAGGGCGCGTGACTCGCCGCGTCCCGACAATGGAGAATGTTCCATGGCCAGCGGTGAACAGCTCAAGGCGTTGCTCAAGTCGCACGCGGATGGGGATGACGACAGGTTCTTCTCCGTCGCCATGCAGGTGGCCGCCCACGAGGCGCGGCGCGGGCATGGGAGACTCGCAGAGGAGCTGCGCGCCCTGATCGATCGCGCCAAGAGCAAGGCCGGAGCTGGGGCGCCGGTCCCGATCGGCCGACCGCGCGGCGAATTGGCGAACCTGTTGGAAGCGTCCTATCCGAGCGCGCGATTGGGTCAGATGGTGCTCGGCCAGGAGCTCGGGGACCAGATTCGACGCGTGATTCGGGAGCAGCGCCATGCAGGTCGAATCGTGGAGCGGGGTCTCGCACCGCGTCGCAAGTTGTTGTTGACGGGACCGCCTGGTACCGGCAAGACGCTGACGGCGTCGGTTCTCGCTGGGGAACTGGGGCTTCCACTCCTTCAAGTCCGCCTTGACGGGCTGATCACCAAGTACATGGGGGAGACGGCGGCCAAGCTGCGGCAGATCTTCGAGGCGACAGGACGAACGCGGGGCGTCTACTTCTTCGACGAGTTCGACGCCATCGGCTCGCAGCGCGGACTCGCGAACGATGTCGGCGAGATCCGACGTGTCCTCAACAGTTTTCTTCAGATGATCGAGCAGGATCGCTCTCACAGCCTCGTCATTGCCGCAACCAACCATCCAGGCATTCTCGATCCGGCGCTCTTCCGTCGCTTCGACGACATCCTGCACTACGAGTTGCCCGACAGGTCGCAGATTGCGCAGGTCCTGAGGACGCGGCTCGCCTCGGAGGCTGTGAAGCGGATCCGCTGGCGCAGCCTCGCCGCCCTCGCGTCGGGCCTCAGCTACGCGGAGGTCGTTCGCGCGGCCGACGAAGTGCTGAAGGATGCGTTGATCCACGAGCGGGCTCCGGTCCGCGAAGCCGACATCCGAGTGATGCTGAAGGAGCGCCGGACCATCGCCGATAAGCTCGCTGCAAGGCAAACGTAGCAGCCAGCGGACACATGGCGAACGGGACGGCTCGAAGAAGTCGACACTTCATCATCGAGGGGTTTGCGGACACCCAGGCGTATCGGTCGCCACAGCAGGGCGGTAGTCGTGCTGTCGTGCCCCCGCAGAATCGTGCCCGCCACGGCGGCTCGTTGCAGCGCCAACTGGAAGCGGTACGGCGACAGGCTAACGCCGCTCGAGACGCACAGCAGGCTGTCGACCTCGACGAGCTGGGACTGCGCGTCGAGTTCGAGAGCTTTCCCGACATCGAGCTGGCCTTCGAGAGTTTGGCGCGCGAGCGGTCCGGAATCGAGCTGCTGAACGTCCGGCAGGACGGCGATCGAACACTCGCAACCGTCTTCGTACCAGACGGTAAGCTCGATCACTTCGAGCGGCTCATCCACGACTACCTGCAGGAGAGAAGGGACCGGCGGGGACGAGCTCTCGACAACAGAAGACTCCTCGATGCGATTCGAGGGATACGGGCCGCGAGTCTGCAGGCGCTCTGGACCGATGTGGACACGGAATTCCCTACGGAGGATGAAGGAACACTCTGGTGGGAGGTTTGGCTGTCGGTCCGGAGAGATCGGCAAGCGGTGGTCGAGTCTTTTCGGGAGCGAGCGGAAGCCCAGGGAATGCGCGTCGTCCGCGGCGAGTTGGTCTTTCTCGAGCGCACCGTGCTGCTGGTGTCCGCTTCACTGGAGCAGATGCAGCACTCCATGCTGACGCTCAACAGCGTCGCGGAGCTTCGGCGCGCGAAGGAGACCGCCGAGTTCTTCGATTCGCTACGGCGGGAAGAGCAGCAGCAATGGCTCGACGAGCTGCTTGCACGAACACAGTTCCCCGCCGAGACCGATGAAGCGCCCCGCGTATGTCTTCTGGACACGGGAGTCAACCGGGGACATCGGTTCTTGAGCCCAGCGCTCGACCCCGCTGATCTGCACAGCGTCGAGCCCGGCTGGGGCACTGACGATGTGGACGGCCACGGGACGCAGATGGCCGGCGTGGCTCTTGCCGGCGATCTGACGGCGCTCGTCGAAGGGAACGATCCGGTTGTGCTCGAACACCGTCTGGAATCGGTGAAGCTGTTGCCCAGACCCGGCGGTGACGGAGACTCGCGGCACCATGGATTCGTGACGGTAGAGGCAGTGGCCCGTCCCGAGATCGCAAGTCCGGGGAGGCCGCGGGTGTTCGGCATGGCCGTCACGGCTCGGGACGACCGCGACCGAGGCCGCCCGTCCGCGTGGTCGGCAGCCGTGGACGCGCTGGCGGCCGACGCCGATGCGGCCGGCGAGCAACCGCGCTTGCTCGTCTTGTCGGCCGGGAATATCCACGATTCCAACGCATGGTTCCGCTACCCGGATTCCAACGACACTGACGGCGTTCACGATCCAGCCCAGGCTTGGAATGCCCTGACGGTGGGTGCCTTCACGGAACTGGTTCGGATTACCGAGCCCGACGCGGCAGGGTACGCGCCGATCGCGCCACGAGGGGGCCTGAGCCCGTTCAGCACGACCTCGCTGACATGGGAGAGCCACTGGCCGCTCAAGCCGGACGTGGTCCTCGAAGGCGGCAACGCAGCGAAGGACTTGTTGTCGGCGGTGAGGATGGACAGCCTCAGCTTGTTGACGACGAATCACCGTCCTGCCGAACGGATCTTCACCACGACCAACGCGACGAGCGCGGCGATGGCGTTGACTGCGCGGCTCGCAGCTCGAATCATGGTCGTCTATCCGGCGTTGTGGCCGGAGACTGTCCGTGCCCTCATCGTGCACTCGGCGGAGTGGACCGAGCCCATGCGACGCGCCTCGTTACCTGCGACCGCCGCGGCGACGAAGGCGGATTACCGACTTCTGGTGCAACGCTGCGGGTTCGGGGTGCCGGATCTCGATCGCGCGCTCTGGAGCGTCGACAACTCGTTGACGATGGTGATGCAGGAGCGCCTGCGTCCGTTCGAGCGTGAGGGGTCGAAGCAGCCCACACTTCGGGACATGCATCTCTACGACCTGCCGTGGCCACGCGAAGCACTGGAAGGCTTGGGCGAAACGCAGGTCGAGATGCGAGTCACGCTGTCCTACTTCATCGAGCCGAATCCGTCGCGGCGCGGAGTCCGTTCGCGGTATCGATACGAGTCCCATGGTCTCCGTTTCGACGTGAAGCGACCCCATGAGACAGTCGACGACTTTCGGGCGCGGATCAACGCAGCCGCGAAGGACGAAGAGGAAGGGACACGTCGCGCTCGTGACAGGGATACTGCCTGGTTGATCGGAAAGCAGATTCGCCATAGAGGCTCGCTGCATGCGGACATCTGGCGCGGCACGGCGGCTGACCTCGCGAGCCGGGGCAGTCTCGCGGTCTACCCCGCGGTGGGTTGGTGGAAGACGCGTCAAGCCCTCCAGCGATACGACCGGGCCGCGCGGTATGCGCTGATCGTCAGCATACGGGCGCCGGAGGTCGACGTGGATTTACGGACGGAAGTCGCGAACCAGATTGGTGTGGCAGTAGCGATAGAGACTTGATGCAGTTCCGCATCGCCGACGCGCAATTCGTCGAGGGACGCGTGCTGCTCGCGACCGGTTGCTGGTGAGGGGCGTCGGCCCCGGCTCGGATTTCCTCACCGACCTACGGGCTCGGTAGTGGCGGTAGGCCGTATCAGCATGCGCGTTGTCGACCGCGGCCCGCGACCGCGAGCGCTGATTGGAACAGGGGATAATCCGAGCGCAATGATCAAGAGCGACCTTACACTCAGCGACGCGATCGCGCAGTTCGACCGATCGCCCACAAGTCCGGCCGCCGAGGGATATCGCGCGCAGCGCGCCGAGAATGCGGTGCCGACCTCCCTGCTGCTGTATCCAGCGACGGCTGAACACCCTGGAAGCACGCGGCTTCTGATACGTCGGGTGTCGGGCGGAGCGGGAGCGGAAATCGTCGGGATTGGTCTGCCGGTCGCATCCCTGCTGAAGGAGCTGACGGCTGGTGCCGGAGAGATGCCGTTGCGCGACGGCTTGGCGGCAACCATCGATCAGTCGTTTGGGAAGAATCTTCATCATCAGCGCCAAGCTCCGGCATAGCCCCATCGAATGCAGCATCGCGAAGCTGCCGCGCGTGCCGGTGGGCGACAAGTTCTCCTGCGACGGCCAGCAGCCCGGAGGTGCCGGAACTGAGGTAGCTTGATCGGACAGGTGGGTCGTGGCCAGCACTTGCAGCGAAACGGGTCTCCTCCGTCAAATCACGTCGAACCCGGCGATCTTCCGCGGCAAGCCGATCATCAGAAACCGCCGGCTCGCTGTCGAGCATGTGCTTGGCATGCTGGCCGCCGGGGACACGCAGGAGATCGTGCTGCAAGGCTACCCTTGGTTGGAACCTGACGACATTCGCGCGTGCCTGGTCTACGCCCGACGCCTCGTCGGCCACGAACGCCTTGAACCGGCGCTCGTGGAGTCCTCTGGCTCGTGAGGGTTCTGCTCGACGCCTTTGTGTGGGGCCGTGCCGGGGCCGTTCCGCGCGCCGCGGGTCACGACGTCGAGTGGGTCGGCGACTGGTCCGGGGATCCCGCCGCGCTCATGCCGAGCGCGTTGAATTCCTTGCGCAGCGTCTCGCATGGGAACTCGGTGTCCGTAACCGTCCAGAGCGCTCGAAGACGCGCAACACTGGGCGACGGCGCGGCGAACTCGAAGCCCGCACCGGCGACCTGGCGGCAGCGCTGGAGGATGACCTGCGCATCCCGAGCTGACGCTGAACCTGGTCGGACGCGGAGGCGGTACAGTGTGGAAGACATTGGCGGTGGGCGTGGTGATCGCCACCGGCGAGCGCATCCAGCACACCGCGTCGCAGGAGACGAAGCTCTCGCCGGTGTGGCTGTTGGGGGAGCGCATCGGCTACGTCAGCCGCGCCGGCGGCGACCGGGGCGGCCTCAGAATCCGGCATCCCGACCGGCGGGTCGAGACGGTCATCGCGGGCGCGGTGCGGGGCCCGAGCTGGTCGCCGGACGGCCGGCAGGTGGCGTACGAGCGCATCGAGCGGCTCGGAGCGCCGATCGGAGTCATCGACCCGGACGGCTCGGACCTGCGGCTGGTCCAGCTCACCGACAACAAGTGGGAGGATTCGGGCGCGGTCTGCGTGCCCGAGGGGGTCAGCGGGCTGCGGTGAGGCCGCAACCGGTGGATGGCGGGCGTTGTCTGCGCGCGAGACAAGGAAGGACCCCGGTACGGTACGACCGAAAGGGGCGCCGACAGGACGCGCGGTCAGCCCGCCGCGTGCAGGTCCCTGGCAGCATCCAGGGTGGGCAGCCGGGCGATCGCTGCGCCGTTCTCGCGCTCCGCAAGCCGCAGCTCGTAGAGCTTCTGGAGATTGAGCCAGAACTCGCCCGAGGTGCCGAAGAAGCGCCCGAGGCGCAGCGCCGTGTCGCCGGTGACGGCGCGCCGGCCGTTGAGAATCTGGGTGATGCGGTTCACCGGTACCTCGATGCGCCGCGCAAGCTCCGCCGCGCTCATGCCGAGCGCGTCGAGATCCTCGCGTAGCGTTTCGCCTGGGTGGATGGGTTCGCGCAGGGGCCTGTGCATCCTCGATCCTCCGATCGGCGAATCCGACGATCACGACGCTTCGGTTCCCGCAGCCATCGCACCGTGCCTACCGCAACGGCAAGCATCCGCGTTACGTCAAGCATAATTGTCCAACAGCACAATGGGCCAAGACCACCGTCATGGCGATGATCATCGCCTGGCAGACAATCAACGCGCGCGAGACCCGGATTGGCCCCTTCGCTGGCGGCGTCGATCTGATCGAGAGACCGGTGCGCCGGCCGGGGAGCCGGCGGTTCACGCGCGGCTTCCTGGTGGTGACCCCCGGGGTGACCATCCGCGACCGGCTGCGGGTGCTCCAGCCCAACGATCCCGACAGCTACTACGCCAGCCGCGAACTGGTGCCGAAGGACATGCTCCGCGATCTGGAGCGGGCGAAGATCGTCATCACGAACTACCACGCGTTCCTGCGGCGCGAGACGCTGGATCTGTCGAAGGGGGGCCGCGCCCTGCTCCGGGGACAGGGACCGGACCTGCGGACCAAGGAGACCGAAGGGCAGATGCTGCAGCGGGTCATGCCCGGCCTGATGGGCATGAAGCGCATCCTGGCCCTGAACGACGAGGCGCACCACTGCTACCGCGAGAAGCCGGCCGGGGAGGACGACTGTTCCGCAACTTCGACGAGCACGGCAATCCGCTCGCGCGCCCGCGCACGCTGCTTATCGACAGCGAGCAGCTCGACTCGGGCGAGGCGCTCGACAGGAACTTCCGCGCCGCGGCCGGCGACGAGATCGAGCGCTTCCGCCGAGAGATCGTCGCGCGCACGGGCGATCGGAAGCAGGCCGAGCACCTGTCGGACCAGGATCTGCTCCGCGAGGTGATGAACACGGTCGGCAAGCCCGGCACCCTCGGCGGATCGATCCGCTGCGTCGTCTCCGTCTCGATGCTCACCGAGGGCTGGGACGCGCGGACCGTCACCCACATCCTGGGCGTGCGCGCCTTCGGCACGCAACTGCTTTGCGAGCAAGTCATCGGGCGCGCCCTGCGCCGCCAGTCCTACGATGCCAACGAGGACGGCCGCTTCGACGTCGAGTACGCCGACGTCCTCGGCATCCCCTTCGACTTCACCGCCAAGCCGGTACCGATCGTGCCGCCGCCGCCGCGCGAGACGGTGCTGGTCAGGGCGATCACACCCGAGCGCGACGCCTGCGAGATCCGCTTCCCGCGGGTGGCGGGCTATCGCGTCGAGCTGCCGGCCGAGCGCCTGACCGCCCGCTTCGACGACGACGCCACGCTGGAGCTGACCCCCGATGTGGTGGGCCGTCCATCACGCGCAACGAGGGGATCATCGGCGAAGGGGTCGACCTGAACCTTATCCACACCCGCGACCTGCGCAAGTCGACGCTGCTCTTCCACCTGACGAAGCGGCTGTTGGAGACCAAGTGGCGCGATCCCGGCGAGGAGCCGAAGCTGCACCTGTTCGGCCAGCTCAAGCGGATCACCCGGCAGTGGCTCGACGAGCATCTGCAGTGCAAGGGCGGCACGTATCCGGCGCAGCTCATGTACCAGGAGCTGGCCGACATGGCCTGCGAGCGGATCACGGCCGGCATCGTCACCACGCTGCTGGGCGAGGGTCCGATCAAGGCCGTGCTGGATCCCTACAACCCCGCCGGCTCGACCGCCCACGTGCACTTCACCACGTCGAAGAAGACCCGCTGGGAGACCGAGGCGGGCCGCTGCCACGTCAACTGGGTGGTCTGCGACAGCGACTGGGAGGCCGAGTTCTGCCGCGTGGTCGAGTCGCACCCGCGGGTCCGTGCCTACGTCAAGAATCACAACCTCGGCCTGGAGGTCCCGTACCGCTACGGTTCCGAGACCCGCCGCTACCTGCCCGACTTCATCGTGCTGGTCGACGACGGCCGCGGCGACGACGACCTGCTGCGCCTGGCGGTCGAGGTCAAGGGCTACCGGCGCGAGGACGCCAAGGACAAGAAGAAGACCATGGACACCTACTGAGTCCCCGGCGTCAACAACCTGGAGTCCTTCGGCCGCTGGGCCTTCGCGGAGCTGACCGACGTCTACGCGATGGAGGAGGACTTCGAGGGCGCGCTGAAGGCGGAGTCTCGGGCGCTCGTCGATCGGGCGGCGCCTTGACGGACGGCGACGACGGGGCTACGTTGGCGTCTCCTGTCGGGGGAGCATGGAGCGATTCGCGACAGGGCGAACGAGGGATGCACATGGAGTACACCGCGGTCGTGAAGCATTGCGGCGAATGGTGGATCGGCTGGATCGAGGAAGTGCCGGGCGTCAACTGCCAGGAACGCACGCACGAGGAATTGCGGCAGAGCCTTGCCGATGCGCTTGCGGAAGCGCTCGAGTTCAACCGGCGCGACGCTTTGGCGGCGGCCGGTGACGACTATCGAGAAGAGAAGGTCGTCGTTGCATGAAGCGGAGCGAGCTGTTGCGATATCTGCAGGACCAAGGGTGCGCGCTGGTCCGCGAAGGATCGCGGCATGGTCCTGGATCCTACCTGCGGTTCCGGGACGACTGCCTACGTCGCAGAGCAATGGGGCCGCCGCTGGATCACCATCGACATGTCTCGGGTGGCCCTTGCGCTCGCCCGTGCCCGCAGCATGGGCGCCTCGCTACCCGTACTACCTCCTCGCCGACAGTCCGGAGGGACAGCACAAGGAAGCCGAGGTCACGCGCAAGGCGCCATCGGAAGCGCCGAGCCGCGGCGACGTCCGACAGGGGTTCGTCTACGAGCGGGTGCCCCACATCACGCTCAAGTCCATCGCCAACAACGCCGAGATCGACGTCATCTGGGAGCGCTGGCAGGAGACGCTGGAGCCGTTGCGCAACGACCTTGAACGCGAGGCTCGATGCCAACTGGGACGAGTGGCAGATTCCCCGCGAGGCGTCCAAGGACTGGCCGCCGGAGGCGATCGAGACGCATCGGCTGTGGTGGGAGGCGCGCATCGCCCGGCAGCAGGAGATAGACGCATCCATCGCGGCCCGGGCCGACTACGAGTACCTCTACGACAAGCCCTACGAGGACAACCGGAAGGTCCGGGTGGCGGGACCGTTCACGGTGGAGAGCCTGTCGCCGCACCGCGTGCTGGCGGTCGACGAGGACGACGAGCTCATCGACCGCGCCGCCGAGCCGAGGGCCGACTACGGGCCGCAGCAGGACTTTGCGGCCATGATCCTGGAGCAGCTCGCCACCGCCGGCGTGCAGCAGGCGCACAAGGAGGATCGCATCGCCTTTGCCGCCGTCACGCCCTGGCCGGGCGAGTACATCTGCGCGGAGGGACGCTACCGCGAAGGCGAGGGCGACGCCGGCCCGGAGAAGCGCGCCGGGATCTTCGTCGGCCCCGAGTTCGGCACCGTGGCGCGTCCGGACCTGGTGGCGGCCGCGCGCGAGGCGGGCGACGCCGGCTTCGACGTCCTGATCGCCTGCGCGTTCAACTACGAGGCGCACGCGTCCGAGTTCAACCGCCTCGGCCGCATCCCGGTGCTGAAGGCGCGCATGAACGCCGACCTCCACATGGCGGACGAGCTGAAGAACACCGGCAAGGGCAACCTGTTTGTCGTCTTCGGCGAGCCGGACATCGACATCCTCCCGGTCGGCGGCGAGGGCGACGGCGGCAAGCGGATCCAGGTGCGGATCAACGGCGTGGACGTCTTCCACCCGACCACCGGCGAGGTCCGCAGCGACGGTGCCGACGGCATCGCCTGCTGGTTCATCGACACCGACTACAACGAGGAGAGCTTCTTCGTCCGGCAGGCCTACTTCCTCGGCGCGAACGACCCCTTACAAGGCGCTGAAGACGACGCTGAAGGCCGAGATCGACGCCGACGCGTGGGCGACGCTCCACAGCGACGTCTCGCGCCCGTTCGACCGCCCCGAATCGGGCCGCATCGCCGTCAAGGTCATCAACCACCTTGGCGACGAGGTGATGAAGGTGTTCCGGGTGTGAGCGGCGAGCGGCATCGGCTATCGTGTGGACATGGCGATGCGCGGCGACCCTATCGTGGCCGAGGTACGTGCGATACGCGACAAGCTCGCCGCCGAGTGCGGCTACGATGTCCGCGAGATCTTCCGACGCATCCGCCAGCGACAGGCCGAATCTGGTCTCGAATACGTGCGATATCCGCCCCGGCGGGTGGTTCCCGGGAAGGCTCGGAGAGGAGACCGGCTGACGATGAGCGAGGACGCCATGACCCCGGCGCTGAAGGAATCACGGACGCAAGGCGCCAGGGACCGATGTCGAGGGCGCTGAGAATGCTTCGGAACGGCCAGAACGACTCGCTGCCCGCCATCGAGAGGATTGTTGAGGCCTGGCAGGACCTCGTTGACGTATTCCAGCACCTCACTGGTTCCTCGCGCCGTCGGTGGGCGTTTCGAGGGCAACGTCATGATTGGGACCTCGCAACAACCCTCGCCTGACCAGAACGAGGGAAACAGAATCTTGGTGCGAGCCGGCTCGCTGGTCGACGATACATGCAGCAAGTTCGCTATTGCGTGGCCGTCGCTCAGGTGGTCTCGCTGGACCGCGCGGGCCATTTTGGGAGAGCCACGTTCGTGGCGAGCTGTCGTCTTCGCTGCTCGCCGCCGGGCTCTTCGAAGCCGAGGGTTCGCAGCCGTTCCTCGCGCGCCGTTCGTCGCCTGGACGCCGAATCGGCCCTCCACGCGTCCCTCTCGGAACCGTGTGCGTGAAGCGGAGGGCGGCCGGCCGTCGTGTCGAGTGATCGACTCGCGGATTCGTACCTGGAGTAGGTGAGTGGCATCACTGTTTCCAGAACCGTGACGGCGTTTTCGGTGACCACGTGCTCGTGGAACGTCTCGACGATGTGATCGTGCATCTCGTACATGCGCGCGACAACCCACCCGACATCGGGCTCGAAATTTCCCTCGATGCCGACGACCTGCTCGAACAGCCGGATGCGGTCGTGGAGCACCGCTCTACTCCCACGGATTGACGATCGCGACCCCTGCCGCGTCGAAGTGACCAACGTTGCGTGTCGCGACGCTCATGCCGTGCACTAGTGCGATCGCTGCGATCTGCCCGTCCTGGATGTTGAGCCGTCGCCCCGCGCGTTCCGCGCCGGCGGCAACGTCTCCGTACCGCTTGGCGGCGCGTTCGTCGAACGAGAAGATCCTGCCGCGGAACTGCGCGCATGTCGCCTGCCAGAAGTGCAGCAGGCCTGATCGTCGGCGGCCGTCGGGCAGGCGTGCGATCCCGTACCGCAGTTCCGCCAAGGCGATGGCCGGCAGCGCGAGTGCCGGCTCGTTGACTTCCAGCCACGCGATCACGCGTGGCTCCGGCGTCGGCCTCGTCAGTTCCGACAGGACGTTGGTGTCAACGAGGATCACGCCAGCTCTACCGGCTCCTGCGGCTGCCTGTGATCCCGGATGAACGGCTCGATGTCCTTGCCCGGCTCGATCAGCGCGATCAGGTTGTGCGGGAACCTGCTCGCAGACGAGGTTTCCTCGGCGGCGTGGTCGAGGATCGAGCGGACCAGGGCTTCGAGGCTGCAGCCGCGCTGTTCGGCGTGTTGCCGGAGCCGCGCCTTCGATTCCGCCGACAGGTTGCGAATCGTAATGCTGGCCATGAGACTCTCTTGCCAAGCTATGTTACTCAATGATTGCATGCAATCACTTCGTCGGCAACCTCGAGTTGGGCGTCGAGCGGGCGGCGCCTTGAATCGATTTCCGGCATCTTTACCGGAAAGGAGGGAGGCGTGGCGAGCAAGCAGACGCTGGCCGTGCGCGGCTATCGGGACCGGTTGAGGCGAGGCGGGTGGGTGCGTTGCGAGGTCAAGGTACGCCACGACGACGTCGAACTCATTCGCACGGTAGCCACCGCGCTACGCGACCCGGACCGCCACGCCGCCACGCGTGCGCTGCTGCGCGACCGTCTGGGCGCCCCTCGTCCGCGCGGCTTCAAGGAACTGCTCGCCTCGTGTCCGGTCGACCTCGACATCGATCGGCCCCGTGACCTCGGCCGGGATATCGAGATCTGATGTTCCTCCTCGACACCAACGTCATTTCGGAGGTGCGCAAGGCACACCGATGCAACGTCGGCGTGGCCAGATGGTTCGCCGGCGTGAGCGATGCCGACCTGTCGCCCGACGGCATGCGTAGAAGCTGGGTCAGCGTCGGTTTCCTTGGCATCGGCAGCTATCGCGTCTCCAAACCACTCTACTCCCGCCGCCGCGGGGAGGCGTACGCCCGCAGCAGCTTCTCCTGCGCGTTGATCCGCCGGGCGTGCGGCTTGCCGCGGACCGGCCGGTAGGAGCCGTCGGTCTGCAGCGCCATGGCGCGGTCGGTGTCGGCGAGCAGGGTCTGCAGGACGATGTCGTGCAGGTGATTGCGCAGCTCGGGGTCGCGGACGTGGCACAGCGCCTCGACGCGGCGGTCGAGGTTGCGCTCCATCAGGTCGGCGCTGCCGATGAGCACCTCCGGCCGGCCGCCGTTGGCGAAGTAGTACAGCCGCGAGTGCTCCAGGAAGCGGCCGACCACCGAGCGGACGCGGATGGTGTCGCTGATGCCGGGAATCCCGGGCCGCAGGCAGCAGACGCCGCGCACCACCATCTCGATGGGCACGCCGGCCTGCGACGCCCGGTAGAGAACGCGGATCATCTCCGGGTCGGCCACCGAGTTGCTCTTGACGATGATGCCCGCCGGGCGCCCGGCGCGCGCGTGCTCCGCCTCCCGCTCGACCAGCCGCGTGAAGGCCCGCCGCAGGTGGTGCGGCGCCACCAGCAGCTCCTCGTAGTCCTCCTTGCCGGAGTACCCCGTCAGGTAGTTGAAGACCTCGGTCACCTCGTCGAGCACCGCCGGCCGCGCCGTGAACAGGCCGAAGTCGGTGTAGACCTGCGACGTCACCCGGTTGTAGTTGCCGGTGCCGACGTGCGCGTAGCGCACGATGCCGTCGTGCTCCTGGCGCACCACCAGGCAGAGCTTGCAGTGCGTCTTCAGGTTGAGCAGGCCGTAGACGACGTGGATGCCCGCCGCCTCCAGCCGGTGCGCCCACTCGATGTTGTTGCGCTCGTCGAAGCGCGCCTTCAGCTCCACCAGCACCGCCACCTGCTTGCCGGCGTCGGCCGCCTGAATCAGCAGGTCGAGCAGCGGCGAGTTCGGCCCGATGCGGTAGAGGGTGATCTTGATGGCGATCACCTGCGCGTCGTCGACCGCCGCGCGCAGGAACGACTCGACCGCCGAGAACGACTCGAACGGGTGGTGGACCAGCCGGTCCCGTTCCTGGATGGCGTTGAAGATCGCCTCGCCCCCTTCGTCCGGCCACAGCGCGCGCGGCGAGAACGGCTTGTCCTTCAGCCGCGGGTGGTGCAGCTTCGTCAGCGCGCTCCAGTCGCCGTAGCCCATCCGCCCCGCGGTGCGGACGACGACGTCCTCCTCGATCCCGAAGTTCTCGACCAGGATGTTGAGCACGCGCGACGGCATCGAGGCTTCGACCAGAAGCTGCGACAGGTCGCCGTAGCGCAGCTCCTTCAGCGTGCGGTCGACCGACTCGAGCAGGTCGTCCGCCTCGTCCTCCTGGATCACCATGTCGGTGTCGCGGATGATGCGGAACAGATGTGTCTCGCGCACCGCGACGCCCGGAAACAGGTTCGCGATGTTCAGCTTCACCACGTCCTCGAGCAGCGCGAACGAATCGCCCGCCGCGCCGACGACCGAGGCCGGGATTGGGATGAAGCGCGCCAGCACGTCCGGCAGCTTGACGCGGGCGAAGCGCGTGCGCCCGTCCTGCTCGACCACCACCGCGAGGTTCATGCTCAGGTTCGAGATGAACGGGAACGGATGCCCGGGGTCGAACGCCAGCGGGGTCAGCACCGGGTGGATGTTCCGGCGGTAGTGGTCCTGCAGGTAGGCCTCGACCGCCGGGGTGTAGTCGGCCGGGTCGAGGATCCGGATGCGGTGCGTCGCCAGCAGCGGCCGCACGACGTCGGACCAGCAGCGCTCGACGTCGTTCATCATCCGTTTGGTCCGCAGGCGAATGGCGTCGAGCTGCTGCTCGGTGCTCATCCCGTCGGGCGACAGCGCCTCGCTGTCGGTGCGGAACTTGCGCAGCAGCGTCGCCACCCGGACCATGAAGAACTCGTCCAGGTTGGTCGCGACGATCGACAGAAACTTGACCCGCTCGAGCAGCGGATGGCGTTCGTCCTGAGCCTGCAGCAGGACCCGCTGGTTGAACTCCAGCCAGCTCAGCTCCCGGTTGATGTACAGCGCCGGGTTCTCGAGGTCCGTGGGGTCCGGTCCCGCTTCGGTTCGAGCTGCGGTTGCTTCCGGGACGTCGGTGAGACTGGCCATGGGCGAAAGGAAAGAATCCATCATAGCAGCGCCCGCGTGGCTGTCGGTACGTGTGATACTGTGCCGGCGTGACTGTCGAGCAGGCTGTTTCCCACGGGGCTGAGGAAATCCGCCGGAGAGCGGGGACGCCGAACGAAGCGTTCGTGGCGCACGTTCCGGGGGACGTCGAGAGGATTCTCGTCCGGGTTCTCGCGTCGCGCGGTGACGATCCCGCGGTCGGGACCGAGCGGGTTGCGAGGCGCAGCCGCTCATGACCTCCACCCCCACTGCGAGCCTGGCCAGCTCCGAGCGCGGCCGGGCCCTGACCATTCTGGCCGCCATCCTGATCATGCTGGTGGTCGACTGGCTGCCGGAACCCGCGCCGCTCGAGCGCGCCGGGGACGTCATCGCCCTGACCCCGAACGGCAAGGCGTGCCTGGCGATCCTCGCCTTCGCCATCACGCTGTGGGTGACCGAGGCGATCCCGTTCGCGGTCACCGCGCTCTTCGTCCTGCTGCTGGTGCCGATCTTCGGCATCGCCGACTATGCGACCACGGTCCGCGCCGGCTTCGGCAATCCCCTGATCACGTTCTTCATCGGGGTCCTGTTCCTCTCTACCGGCTTCACGCGGTCGGGGCTCGGGACGCGGCTGGTGCTGCACATGCTGCGCATCGTCGGCACCCGCACGGACCGGGTGCTGCTCGGCTTCCTGGTGATCGGCGCGCTGCTGTCGATGTGGATCACCGACATGGCGGTGGCGGCGGTGCTGCTGCCGCTCGGCGTCGGGGTGCTGAAGGACGCCGGGCTCAAGCCGCTGCAGAGCAGCTACGGGCGGGCGCTGATGATCTCCTGCGCCTTCGGTCCCCTGATTGGCGGCATCGGCACGCCGGCCGGCGCCGGCGCCAACCTGGCCGCGGTCGGCTACCTGCGCGAGCTGGCCGGGGTGGAGGTCTCGTTCGCGCGCTGGATGGCTTTCGGGTTCCCGGCGGCGATCCTCATGATCCCGGTTTGCTGGCAGATCCTGCTGCGCGCGTTTCCGCCGGAGATCGATCACCTGCCGATGGAGCGGAAGGAGATCGACGACCGCATCGCGGCGCTCGGCCGGCCGACCCGCCTCGAGATCTGGACCGTCGCGGTCTTCGCCGGGACGATCACGACGTGGCTGACGACACCGCTGCTGGCGGACCTGACCGGCGGGCTCATCGATCCGCCGACGCAGGCGGTGGCGCTCGGCGGCGGCCTGCTGCTGTTCCTGCCGGGGCTGCGGGTGCTGGTGTGGAAGCAGGCCCAGCGCGACATGGACTGGGGCGGCGTGGTCCTGATCGTCGCCGGCCTGTCGCTGGGAGTGATGGTGTTCGAGACGGGGGCGGCGCGCTGGCTGGCGCAGGTGATGCTGGGGCGGCTGGCCGATGTGCCCGGGGTGCTGCAGCCGTTCGTCATCGTCCTGGTGGTGGCGGCGCTGCACATGCTGTTCTCGAGCAACACCGTCACCGGCGCGATCATCATGCCGATCCTGATCGCCCTGGCCCAGGATCTCGGCCTCGACGTCTGGACCATCGCGGCACCGGCCGCGTTCACCTCGACGCTCGCCTTCATCCTGGTGACCGAGAGCCCGACCAACGTGCTGCCGTACTCGGCCGGCTACTTCTCGATCCGGGACATGGCGAAGGTCGGCATCGTGATGACGTTCGGGGCGGCGGCCTGTGTCACGATCGCCATCGTGGCTGTCCGGGCCCTCGGCGGCGGGTAGCCAATCGCCATGCTGGAAGCGCTGCTGCGCGACGTGCGGTACGGGTTGCGATCACTCCTCAGGTCGCCGGGCTACGCCCTGATGGTGGTGCTGACCCTCGGGCTCGGCATCGGGGCCAACACCGCCATCTTCAGCCTGGTCAACGGCGTTCTGCTGCGGCCGCTGCCGTACGCCGACGGGCACGAGCTGGTGCTCGCACGCCAGCAGGCCCCGCGGGCCGGCTCTGCCAACATTCCCTTCTCGGTCAAGGAGATCGGCGACTACCGGGAGCAGCTCGGGACGCTCGACGGCTTCGTCGAGTACCACGGCATGTCGTTCACGCTCCTCAACCGGGGCGAGCCGGATCGCGTCCTTACGGGGGTCGTGTCGGCGAACTTCTTCGACGTGCTGGGCGTGCTGCCGCTCCACGGGCGGACGTTCCGCGACGGCGACGACGACCTGGGCGCCGAGGCGGTGCTGGTCCTCAGCTATCCGTACTGGCAACAGCGCTTCGGCGGCGACCCGGACATCGTCGGGCAGGTCTTCGAGATGAACGACCGGCCGCATACGGTGGTGGGCGTCCTGCCGCCGGTGCCGCAGTATCCGCGGGAGAACGACGTCTACATGCCGACGTCGGCCTGTCCGTTCCGCGCCCGCGCCGAGGCTCGGATGGAGGAGGACCGCACCGCGTTCCGCGGCCTGACAGCGTTCGGCCGGCTCGGGCCGGGGGTGGGCGTCGACCGGTTCGGGGCGGAGCTGGCCACGGTGGCGGCGCGGCTGCAGGGCGACTTTCCGGAGACCTATCCGGCCGATTCGGGCTACACGGCCGTGACCCTGCCTCTGGCGGACGAGCTGACGCGCGAGGCGCGTCCCACGCTGCTGATCCTGCTGGCCACGACCGTGCTTGTGCTGTTGATAGCATGCGCGAATGTCGCGAATCTCACGCTGGCGCGGATGAGCCGGCGCGAGCGCGAGCTCTCCCTCCGTTCGGCCCTCGGCGCGGGCCGCGCGCGTCTGCTGCGGCAGTTGGTGACGGAGGCGAGCCTGCTTGCCTTGGCCGCCGGCGCTTTCGGACTGCTGGTGGCGTGGCTCAGTCTCGACCTGCTGGTCGCCTTCGCGGCGCTCTTCACGACCCGGACCACGGAGGTGGCGATAGACGGCTGGGTGCTGGCGTTCACCCTCGGCCTGTCGCTGCTGACCGGTGTTGTGTTCGGCAGCGCGCCCGCCCTGACCGGTCGCCGAGACGTCGCCCTGGCGCTGAAAGAAGCGGGCGCGCAGGCAACCGACACGCGCGCCCGGCGGCGCGCGCGCGGCCTGCTGACCGCTTCGCAGGTCGCCGCCGCGTTCGTGCTCCTCATCGCCACCGGGCTGCTGCTGACCAGCTTCTACCGGCTGCAGCAGGTGGATACCGGGTTCAATCCGGAGAACGTGCTGACCGCGGAGGTCTTTCCCAACTGGTCGAAGTACACGACGGCGGAGAGCCGGCGTCAACTCTTCACCGATGTGCTGCAGCGGCTGCAGGACGGGCCGGGATTGACCACCGCGGCGGTCGCCAACGGATTTCCGATGGCGAGCGAGGTCGGGCAGCAGCAGCGGTTCGCCATCGAGGGGCGGACCTACGAGGACCCGGACTTGCGCCCCGAGCTGGAGACGCGCGTCATCAGCCCGGACTACTTCGCGACGGTGGGAGTGCCGTTGCTCGCCGGCCGGACGTTCACGCGGCTCGACGACGCGGAGACCACCCCGGTGGCGGCCGTCAGCCGATCGCTGGCCGAGCGCCACTGGCGGGACGGGCAGAGTCCCCTCGAACAGCGCATCACCCTGGACGACGGCGAGACCTGGGTCACTATCGTCGGTATCGTCGGCGACGTGCGCGACCACGGGCTCGACCGCGAGCCGCCCGACCAGCTCTACCGGCCTTTCCTGCAGGGCGAGGGCTCGCCCACCCGCGTGCTGGTGCGGTCGCGCGGCGACGCTCTGGCCCTGAGCGGGCAGGTGCGGGACGCGGTCCACGCCGTCGATCCCGAGCAGCCGGTGGAGAACTTCCGGACGCTGGAGCAGACCCGCGCCGGCACGACGGCCACGCGGCGGTTGTCCGTGGTGCTGCTGGGACTCTTCGCGGCGCTGGCCCTGGTCATCACCGTGACCGGAATCGCCGCGGTCATCGCCACGTCGGTCAGTCACCGGTCCCGCGAGTTCGGGCTGCGGCTGGCCCTCGGCGCCGAGCGCACGTCGATCCTGGCGATGGTCCTGCGGCAGGGGCTGGCGCTGGTGCTGGCCGGGCTGGCCATCGGGGCGGCCATGGCCTTCGCGCTCTCGCGCTCGCTGTCCAGCTTCCTCTTCGCGACCGAGCCGACCGACGCCGGCGTCTTCGTGATGGTGTCGCTCGTCTTCGTCGCCACCGGGCTCGCCGCGTGCTACCTGCCGGCGCGCCGGGCGATGGGCGTCGATCCGCTCGTGGCGCTGCGGGACGAGTAGTGCGAAAGCCGTGGGCCAGGACCAGTCATGGGACGTGATATTCTGGCGAAAGGTCCGCATGTTCGATACCCTCGCAGTAGCCCGCCGACTCACTGACGCCGGCATCGATCGCGACCACGCCGACGCCCTGGCGGACGCCATCCGCGAAGCTGCCGGGCATGGCGACCATGTGACGCCGGACCTCTTGCGGGCAGAACTCTCCGCGCTGGAGACCCGGCTCATCAAATGGATGGTGGGAACCGTAGTCGCCGCGGTTGGCGCAACCGTCGCGGCTCTGCGCCTGAACGGTTAGGCGTTCACCGCCCCCGACGCGCTCGGCGTCTCGGTGCCGTCACCGACTGACCGGGCAGACAAGCGATCTCGCCAATCGGGCATGAGGTACACAATGAGAACCACCCTTTGGAATGCCGTCGTACGGTCTCTCGTCGCGGTCTTCATCGCGTTCCCGGTTACCGCCGGTGTCCTCGGCGCGGCCCCGGCCGCCGCGCAGGAGGCGCCCCGCTACCAGCTCGATCCGCTCTGGCCGAACCTTCCGTTCGGCGACCAGTGGCTGACCGGCGGCCTCGGCGGGATGTGCGTCGGCGGCGGGGACCGCATCTTCATCCTGAACCGCCAGAACGTAGTTCCCGCGGATCTCGACGGGGCGCGCCCGGCGCCGCCGATCATCGAGCTCGATGCCCAGGGCAACGTCGTGCGGGGCTGGGGCGACCCGGCGCTGATCGGCGACCGGCTTCACGACTGCCACGTCAACGCGGACGGCAGCCTGTGGGTCGTCGCGGCCGGAACTGGGGTAGTGCAGAAGTACTCCGCCGACGGTGACGAACTGCTGCAGCAGATCGGCGAGACGGGCAAGTACGACTCCTCGGACGGCACCCGCCAGGGCGAGCCGCTGAACTCCGATAGCGCACAGTTCTTCCTGCCGGCGAGCCTCGACGTCGACGAGGAGACCGGCGACATCTACGTGGCCGACGGGGAGGTGGGCGGCGGCAACTACCGGATCGCGGTGCTCGACGGCGAGGGCAAGTTCCTTCGGCAATGGCCGCTCCACCGCGCCGAGGGCGAGGACGTCGTGCCGCTGCCGCACTGCCTGCGCGTTTCCAACGACGGCCTCGTCTATGTCTGCGACCGGCGGGCGGACCGTATCCAGGTCTACGACCGGATGGGCAGGTTCGTCCGCAACATGGACCTCTCGTTCGACCCCATGACCCCGCGCGACGCCGGCCGCACCGGCACCCGCGGGACGGCGGTGGTGCTGGCGTTCTCGCCCGACCCCGAGCAGCGCCTGCTGTTCGTCCTGGACCAGAACAGCGTGATGGTCGATGTGGTCGACCGGGAGAGCGGAGAGGTGCTGACCAGTTTCGGCGGCGGTCCGGGGCGCTACCGCGGGCAGTTCACGCTGCCGCACGGCATCGGGGTGGACTCGGCGGGCAACGTCTACGTGGCCGAGCAGGAGGGCCGGCGGATACAGAAGTTCGTACCGGTCGCTCGGTGACACTCTGTTTCGAACCGGGTCTGATTGACGCGGCCGTGCGTACACAAGGACAGGAGCCGATGGGCGTCACCCACGTTGCGGTAACCGTCCGGAACCCGGCCGATCCCGCGAAAAGCTGGCGGGGGACGTGTCTGGTCGATACCGGTGCAATCGATTCACTGGTGCCCAGACCGCATCTGGAAGCCATCGGCCTGACGCCCAGGGCGCAGCGGGTGTACGAAACGGCCGACGGCCGCGAGGTCACCCTGGACGTCACCACGGGGGAAATCGAGGTGATGGGCGAGTACACGGCCGGGCTCATCATCTTCGGCGACGCGGACGCCGAGCCGCTGCTGGGTGTCACGGCGCTGGAGTCCGCCGGCATCGAAGTCGATCCGCAGAACCAGCGGTTGAAGAAGCTGCCCGCGGTGCGGCTGAAGGGGCTGCGCCCGGTACGTGCTGGACGATGATCTGCTGAGGAGGTTGCCCGTTCCGACGGCGAATCGCATCCGGCCTGGTAGTCGTGGAGCGAGTGACGAGCGGGCTGCGAGGACCCCGGGGTCTGCGCCGCAGAAACCGCGCAGACAATGCCAAACGGGGCGCCAGTAGCTCCTCGCCGCCCAGTCCGCCTTACGACCCGCTTCGCGACGCGACGTGCTTGCGAATCAGCGCCTCCAGTTCCAGCGCCCGCGCTTCCGCGGTCGCCGCTCGTGCTTCGGCGGCCGCAACGCGCGTTTCCGCGACCCGGCGGGCGGCGGCTTCCTTCAGGCGGCCCTCTGCTTCCTGGAGGCGGCCTTCGGCTTCCTCGTCGTGACTGCGGAGATCGACGCCGGTCGCCGGATCCCGGAAGCGCATCTCGCGCCCCGGCGCCGCCAGCAGCTTCAGGCCCAACGTCTCGCTGCGCAGCGCCAGCGTCCCGTCCGGCGCCGTCGCCGCGGGTTGACGCACGTAGCCCGACGGTGTCAGTCGCTCTCCCTGCAGACGTGCGGGCAGATGTTCTCCCAACGGGTCGTACTGCCAGTACTCGCGCACGCCGAGACGGGCGTACACCGACCGTTTCGGTCCTATGTCCTCCCGCCACGTGCTCGGCGACGCGACCTCCAGCACGAAGGCCGGCGCGCGGCCCTCCTCCCACAGCTTGTAGTTGAGCCGCCGGCGCTTCTCCACGCCGAATACCACGAAGACGTCCGGGGCTATCGACACCCGCGGATTGCCCTCCTCGTAATGCATGAGAAGGTCTCCCGAAACGTATACGTCCCGGCGGTCCTTGAAGTGGCGGGTCAGGACAGCGATCCCGTACATGATGGCATCGCGCTGCGCGTCGTTCTCCGCCATCGGCTTGCCGTCCGAGCTCGGATAGTGAATCGGCACGGCGGCAGGCGCAGTTCGCGTCATTGCGGGACTTCTCCGGACGGTGCGGCAGTCCGCACGCTTCCCCAAGCTACCACACGCTGTGCCGCCGTCGACACCTCAGGGCGTTCGTTGCGGGAAGCTGAAGCACGTATCGTGCCCGGCGCATCCGGCTTCGGCAGCATGCCCTCGAGCTGCGTGACCGACGCCGTGCCACGCGCGACACGCAGGCAGCCGTCGTCTTCCAGCACGAGTCGATCTCAAGGTCGCCACGCCAGCGTCAGGAGGCCTGCGTCCCGCGCCGGTGTATCGTGGGCGCGAAGGAGAACACGATGAGGATCAGCCGTCGAGAGCTGCTTGCCGCCGCGGGCGCGATGGGCGCCGGACTGGGTGCAGCCGCCGCAACACCGGCGTTCCCGGCATTCGTCCAGTCTCGACCGCTACGCATCGGCGCGCTCATCTCGCGGATGGACCGGCAGGGTCAAAACGAGTTGATTCAGCCCTACGACCGGCAGATGCGGCTTGGACTGGAACTCGCGATCGCGGAGCTCAACGCGGCTGGCGGAATTCTCCGGCGGCAGGTCGAGCTGCTCGTCGCCGACGACGAGGGCAGCCCCGCGCCGGGCGCCGCGGCGGCGATGGATCTGATTCGGAACGAGGGTGTCGAGGCGCTCGTGAGCGGCTTCGTCATGGCCATGCCGCCGTACATGGACCGCACCCTCGAGAGCGAGGGCCTGGATGTCCCGGTGGTGCATGCGATGCAGACCCCGGGCACCTACTGTGGACGAGTGGCACACGTCGGCTCGACGACGCTGCAGGCAATCACGACGCTGCTGGAGCACCGCGGCCCGGAGGCCAGGCAGCGCACGTTCCAGATCTCCGACTGGGCGCCCTCGCAACGGACCGTCTCGAACCAGTTCTACCGTCACGTGCAGGCCGGCTCGACCGGCGCGGCGCTGGTGACGACGCCGGTCCGCGGCAACAGCCCGGGTGAGTACACCGGGCTCGTGCAGTGGGCGCGCGACCTCGACGCGAGGAACTTCTGGATCTCCATCCCGCGGCCGTATGCCGTCAACGTGGTGGCGCAGGCCGACTCGCTCGGCGTCGCGTCCGATTTCGCTTGGCACTTCCTGGAGTTCAGCGAGTGGCAGGCGTCGCAGCTTCCCGACGGCGTCGAGGCCTGGACGTCGGTGCCCTTCGTCGCGAGCGAAGACCGTCCCGGCGTCCGCGACTTCGTCGCGCGCGCCCGCCGGCACGCGGGTGACGACCTCGTCACGCACGTCGCCTTCTCGCACCATACGGCCGTCCGTGCGCTGGCGCGGGCGATGGAGCAGGCCGGCACAACCGCTGCTGGCCCGGTACGGACGGCGCTCGACGGTCTCCGACTGGAGGTGGCCACGGGCGCTTTGACGCTGGGGCCGGGCGGCTACGCGACGATGCCGATGTACGTGGCGCGCGCCACGCGCGACGGCCTGAAGGTGGCGCAGCGGTTCGAGGCTGCGGAGCCGGGTGCGGCGTGCGGGTGAGCCGTACGCGGCACGGGCGTCTCGTTGGCAAGGACGGCTGGAGCGATCTGCACTACACGACCGCATTCGAGCGCGCCGCGCAGCCGCGACGGATGGTCGGAGCGAGTTCGTGACCGTCGCATCTCTGCCGAGACCAGTTGAGCGACAGAGGGAGGTTCTGTATCTGCCCGCTCACGGACGTACGGTCGTAGTCGGCACCGCGGCACAGACAGACGCGCGCGAAATCGAGGAGGCCATGGGTCTCGTTCCCGGTCAGGCCCGCAAGTGGCTGGAACGAACTGAACAGTACGGGGAAGTCGAGCGTGTATCCGGACGTCCCGTGGAGTTTTCCTTGAGCGGGAGGTCGCGAGCGTGAACCAGTCCGAGACGCGGCAGGACCGGGTACGAGGGGCGAGTCTGGTCCGACCCAGCCGTGACGGCGACCAGTTCCATTATCTGTGGGCGGCTCGACGTTGCCTGCTTTTGCTTTCCCCGGAGCAAGACCTCGTCGGCGTCAGCATTGAAGGAGTCTCTCCAGACGAAACGTCTCAAGAACCAGCGGACCCGGCTGGGGACACCGTGATCGACGTCGCCGAGTACTACGGCTACACGGACCGGACACGCGCGCGGCGCATCCGCTACCTGCAACTCAAGCACTCTTCGCGGCGCACTCGGGAAGCGTGGACAGCGAGCGGCCTTGAGAAGACGTTGAAGGGGTTCTCCACGAAGTACAAGAGCCTCTTGCAAGAATTCAGCGCCGAAGACGTGATGAGTCGCTTCGAATTCGGGTTTGTGACGAACCACCCTATCAGTCCGACAATTACGATCTGGTCGTCGAGGTGCAAATAGAACGCCGCCGCCGTCGGTGGCGTTACGAGTCTCGAATGGGCGACGATGAACAACCATCTACGAGAACCAGACTCCACCTCGTCACAGCAGATGGATGCGTTGCCTCGCTGTGAGCAGGTGGTGGCGTTGGGCCGGAAGCTCGTCGACCAGCTCGGCGCGGAGCCACCGGTGGACACGCTCAGCCGTTGGATGGCGCACTATATCGCCGAGCTCATCGATGCTGCCTCGAACGCTGCGCCGGAAGAACGCGCGGCAGCGGAGAGGAAGTGTTTCGAGACGATTCTGGAGCTTTGCTGGCACCGAGCGGAGCTGCCTGACGGGAGACGGCCCTTCGCGAACTTGGAGCCGATTGTTCGAGCTTTGAAGAGCCTGGATCCGGACAATGAGATGCCACGGTTCTTTCGATCAGGGCACGGCTGGATGCTCTGACGTCGAGCAACGTGGCGGAGGGTGGGGGCGACGGGAAGGCTGGTTGACGATGCGATTGGCCATACGAGGATTGCACGCGAAGTACTATCGGCGGTTCGTCGGAGATGTCTCTTTCGACGGCGTGGACCCGCTAGTGGTGGATCGGTTCGTGCAGTCGGTAGAAGACAGCGATAGAACGGCTGCCCTCGAGAAGCTCGACATGATTATGGAACACGAGGCGGGCGTGCTGCATCCTGCTGATGCCGGCGCGCCGTTCGGAGCGCGCAAGCCGCTGCGCTGGCTGGCGCAGGGGTTCGTCGAATCGGTGGGGTCTGACGCACGGCTGGACGTCGAGAACGGATCCCTTCAGTCGGTTGGGTGCACGGAATGACGGCGCCGATGTTCACCGAAGGCGAGCTTCGGGATCTCCTGGCGCGGGAGGAGGGCCAGTTTCTGGAGTTCAAGTCGGCCTGGGATCGAAGCGGCGATGAACCGAAGCAGATCAAACGCCGGGCGGTGCGGGACACCATTGCCGAGTACGTCGCGGCGTTTGCCAATGCCGACGGAGGTCTGCTCCTGATCGGCGTCGAAGACGACGGCTCGCCAACGGGTCATGGTTACCCGGACGACGTGATCGAGGAGTTCGTGACGGTGCCGCGGAGACGGCTGAGGCCACCGGTCTCATGTCGTACGGGTCGGCTGGAGGTCGCCGGCGTCGAGCTGATCGCATTCAACGTTCCGATCGCGCCGGAAGCGGTCATGGTCGGCGGGAACGGGTTTCCCTATCGCTTGGGCGGCAACGTGACGCGAGAGCCGCAGGAAGTCATCAACGAACGTAAACAGGCGTACCGCAGGGTCGGATACGAGCAGCGCTTCCGCGCTGAGGCGAGACTTGACGACCTCGACCTGGAGTTGGCGAAGGCGTTCCTCGAGCGGACTCCCGTGGGAACGCGGCCGGTCACGGAGGCACTGCGCTACTACGGGCTGATCGACCAGGCAGAGCGCGACTGGCGGGTCACGAACGCCGCGTTGCTGCTGTTTGCCAAGGCGCCCGCCCTCCGATGGCATCCCCGCGCTGGACTGCGGGTGCTTCGCGTCGCCGGGACGAGTCGTCAACATGGCCGGCGAAGGAACGTGACGCGGATCGGCCGTGCCGACCCGCCACTGGCGCGCGCGATTGCAGAAGCGCACAGGGTCGCCGGACAGCAGGTTCGACGCTCCGAGCAGCTCAACGGTCTCTTTTTCGAAGAGGTTCCCGAGTATCCGGATTTCGCGTGGCAGGAGGCGATCGTCAACGCGTTCGCGCACCGCGACTATGAGTACCAGGGCCGAGAAATCGAAATTTGGTTCTACGAGGACCGGATGGAGGTATCGAGTCCCGGCGAGCTGTTCCCGCCCGTGACTCTCGCCCGGCTTCGCGCCCGGCGGCCGGCGCATGCGACGCGCAATCCGCTTCTCGTAAGAGTCTTGGCCGACGCCGGGGTCATGCGCGACGAGGGAGAGGGCGTGGCGCGGATCTTCGAGGAGATGGAGCAGAGCTTTCGGCGGAATCCGGAGATGGAGATGGATGGCGGCGTGTTCTCGGTTCGTCTCTTCAACGAACCTGTCGCCGGGGGCGTCGTCGCGGGCGGCTCTTTGGCGGAGAGCCGGTTGCCCGTGCTGCGGGCGCATTTCGAACGGCACTCGATCTTGAAGAACGCGGACTATCAGGAACTCTTCGGCGTTACGCGCTACACCGCGTTGCGCGAGCTTCAGCGGCTCGTGGATGCCGGCTTCCTGCACATGAAAGGCGAGCGCCGCGGCGCGCACTACGTGCCAAAGTCGGCCTTGGGCGCCCGCGAGGAATGAGCAGTATGACGCAGCCGCATTATGCACATATGCGGCGCCAGACGGGACGGCAGTCGAGCAAGGTCCGATCAATCCCTGTCATCGTCGAGCATTTCCTCCAGCAGGTCGTCGTCGAGGTGCAACGGCTTCAGCACTCGGCCCGCGGAGACCGGGTTCAGATCGTTCAGGGTGGACGCGAACTCAGAATCGAGATCGTCACAGGCCGTGCGGTAGGTAGGGTCTCGGCTCCATTTATTGTGCAGTTCACGAGCCTTGCTCATTCGAGGCCTCCAGCGCACCTTGCGGGGCCAGCCTGTCGTCGCGGTTGGCGGGACCGGGTCCGCCGCGCTACTCGAAGCCCAACTCGACGCGGCCGATCCCCGGCAAGTCCGCCGTGAGTCGCTCCCCCGCCTCCGCGGGGTAGATGACGTCAGTGGTGACCCCAGTGGTCACAAAGTCGCCGCGCGAGAGGGTGAGCCCGTGTCGCGGCAATTCGTTGGCCAGCCACGCCATGACCTCAAGCGGGTGGCCGAGGACGTTGCCCCCGGAGCCGGTCAGCCGCTCCTCGCCGTTGACGAGGAGCCGCGTCGGCTGCGCGGCCAGGTCGAGCCCGTGCCAGTCGTACAGCGGCGTCCCGTGGATCCAGGCGCCGTGAATGGCGTTGTCGGCCGCGAACGACTCCGGCGTGAACCGGTCGAGGCCCGCGAAGTGATGTTCGACCAGCTCGATGGCCGGATACACCGCCCCGATGTGCTCGGCGATGGACCGGCGGTCGTGGCCCCCGTCCACCGCCGGAACGTCGTCCGCCATCTGGAAGGCGATCTCCACCTCGATCAGCCGGATGACGTAGTCGGCGGCGTGCAGGGTGACGCCGGATTCGTGCAGGCGAGCGGTGAAGAGGCGGCCGAATACCGGATAGGGCACGCCGAGCATCCGTTGCGCGGCGGGGTTCGTCAGCGCCACCTTGTAGCCGGCTGTCTCGCCGCCCCAGTGTGCGCACAGGCCATCGACCAGCGCGGACTGGGCACGATAGCCCGCCGCGAGGTCCGCCGGCATCAGCGCCGGCGGCAACTCGTCGACGCGTTCGTGCCGCGTGTGGAGCGACTGGAGGAACCGTGCGGTTTCGGCAATGCCCATGGGTTGGCCCCAGTATACGGTGGTTGACATCCGTGCCCCGTGCGGGCATGGTGGGCGCGATGTATCGAAGTAGCTTCCGGGTGGAACTCGCTGGCGCCGGTTTGCTCGCCAGCGCCCTGGCGCTGGTCCTCGCCGGTGCGCCGACCCATGCCTCTGCGGAGACCCGTGGCTACGTGATCTCCATGGTGCACACGGCCACCTACGCGAACACGGACACCTGTCCGGAGGGATACAACGGCAGCCTGGCCGATCTGAAGGTACGGCGCCTGGTCCGCCGCGGGTTCAGCGACGAAGAAGCCGTAGCCATCCTCGCCAACGGCGGCGTGGACCGGGACGGCAACCGCGTCGCGATCAGGGAGCTGCCCGAACTCGACGGTATCGAGGTGAACCCCGGCAACGTGCCGGTGCTCGTTTCCGATCCGCGGATCCACACCGCCTACGGGAGGTACGCCTACGGCTTCAACCTGAACGGCCGGGTGGAGCCCGATGCGTTCGAGAACCCCGACAGCGGCGAGCGGGGTGTCGACAACCAGATGTGGCGCGCGCTGGGCTGCTTCGAGGTCTACCAGGTGCGCCGGCCGGTGCGGCCGTACAACGAGGACATCGCCTGGGACACGGCGCTGGACGCGATGCCCGCCTGGCTGATGTCGATCACCGGCAACGACCTGGACAGCGACGGGGAGGTGACGGTCACCTTCGACCGGGGGCTGAACGTCGCCATGCGGGACGCGCGCGGCGGCGTGCTGTCGGGCGCGACCTACGTGGTCGATCCCGACCCGCGCTCGCACAGCGTGTTCCAGGGGCGCATCGAGGACGGCGTGCTCACCATCGAGCCGGGCGACTTCTCCATCCAGGGCGAGTCGCAGTTCTACGCGATCCTGCGCTTCACCGGGACCCGCCTCTGGATGAGAATGGCGGAAGACGGCAGCGCGTCCGGCATCATCGGCGGTTATCAGCCCTGGCGCGACTACTTCCACTACTTGGCGATTCGGGGCGAGGAGAACGCGCAGGTCGACCTGGCCGGGGTGTACTACGCCATGCGGCGTCTGGCCGACGGTGTACCCGACCCGGAGACCGGGGAGAATACGGCGATCTCGGCCGCCTATTTCCTGGAGGCGGTTCCCGCGTTCCACGCCACCCTCGCCGGCGAGGTCGTGGCCGAGTCGGTGGGGCCCGGCCCGCTGCTCAGCGGCCCCGCGGTGCAGGAGAACGTCACCCTGGATCCGGAGTGAGACATGGACGGGAGGATCCACATGCGGCGGTTCCGGTGTCTGGTAACGGTGCTGGCCGGGTTGATCCTCGGCTCGTCGGCGGCGGTGGGCGCGGCGGGCGAGATGACCTTCCTGCGCCTGACGCCGGCGCAGTATCAGCGTGCCATCCACGAGATCTTCGGTCCCAGCATCCAGGTGGACCTCGGCACCACGGTGCTCGGCGTCCGCGACCGGGGTTTGCTGGCGCTGGGGGCGCGGCGGAGCACGTTGAGCGCGGCGGAGATCGAGCGCTTCGAGGCGCTGGCGCAGCAGGTCGCCGCGCAGGTGACCGATCCGGCGCGGCGGGCCACGCTCATCGCGTGCCGGCCGAAGGCGGACGACGTGCCCGACGATGCCTGCGCAGCGCGGTTCATCGCGCGGGCGGGGCGGTTCCTGTTCCGCCGGCCGCTGACGCCTGACGAGACCGACCTGTACGTCGCGGTGGCGCGCACCGCCACGGAGACCGTCGGCGACTACTACGGCGGACTCCGCGCGGCGCTCGCCGGCATGCTGGTGGCGCCGGAGTTCCTGTTCCGCGTGGAACACAGCGAGGCCGATCCCGCCGATGCCGGCAAGCTGCGGCTGGATGCCTGGTCGCGCGCGTCGCGGCTCAGCTTCTTCCTGTGGGACAGCGCGCCGGACGGGCTGCTGCTGGACGCCGCCGAGTCGGGCGAGCTGCTGACACGGGAAGGGCTCGACCGGCAGGTCGAACGGCTGCTGGCGTCGCCGCGGGTGGAGCAGGGGCTGCGGGGGTTCTTCTCCGACATGCTGCAGTTCGACCGCTTCGCGACGCTCTCCATCGATTCGAGCCTCTTCCCGCGGTTCACGAAGAATGTCGAGGACGACGCGCGCGAGCAGACTCTGCGGACGGTCGTCGATCACCTGCTGACCCGGGATCGCGACTACCGTGAGCTGTTCGTCTCGCGCGACACGTTCCTGACGCCGCCGCTGGCGGCCATCTACGGGGTGCCGCTGCCGCGCTCGCAGGAACTGGGCGGGGCGGTTCCGTGGGTGCCGTATCGGTTTCCCGAGGGCGACAGCCATGTCGGGCTGCTCGCGCAGGTGAGCTTCCTGGCCCTGCACTCGCATCCGGGGCGGTCGTCGCCGACGCTGCGGGGTCAGGCGGTGCAGGAGATCTTCTTGTGCCGGCGGGTGCCGCCTCCGCCCCCGGACGTCGACTTCAGTCTCCTGCAGGACACCTACAACCCCGACTTTCGGACGACGCGCGACCGTCTCCGCGAGCACCGGGAGAACCCCGCGTGCGCGAGCTGCCACAACCTGACGGATCCCATCGGGCTGACGCTGGAGGTATTCGACGCGTCCGGCGGCTATCGGACCACCGAGAACGGCGCGCCGATCGACACCAGTGGCGAGCTGAACGGCAGAACCTACGACGGGCCGCCGGGATTGGGACAGGCGCTGCGGGACGAGCCGCGGGCGGCTTCCTGCTTCGTCGAGCGCGCCTTTTCCTATGGCTCGGCGCGGATGCCGACGGACGACGAGCGGGCCTGGCTCGCCGACGTCCAGACGGAGCTCGGGGACGACGGTTTGCAGTGGCGCGCGCTCATGCGTCGCATCGCAAGGAATCCGGACTTCTATACGGTGGTCGCGGACGCATCGTGACCCGGGAGGCCGACGCCCGGCTTGGAGCGAGCGGCGGGGTTGCGATGGAGACCGGTTGAGCGGAGCTGGTCGGAGATCGGTTGGAGAGGAAAGCCGACATGAATGCGACACGAGAAATCGGCCGCCGCACGGTGCTGCGAGGCATGCTGCAGGGCGGCGCCGCCGTCAGCATCGGGCTGCCGGTGCTGGAGTGCTTCCTGAACACGAGCGGGACCGCCTACGCAGCATCCGCCGGGGCCCCCGCCGCGCCCCTGCCGCCCTGCTTCGGCACCTGGTTCTGGGGCCTCGGGCTGACGCCCAACCACTGGGAGCCCGCCACCACCGGCCCCGACTACGAGCTGCCGGAGCACTTGGCCGGATTGCAGCCCATCAAGTCGAAGGTGAACCTGTTCAGCGGCATGCAGGTGTTTCTGGACGGCAAGGTGAATCAGAACCACTACTCTGGCGCCCAGGGGCAGGCCACCGGCATGGTGTCGCGCAACGGCAGCGACTATTCGACCAGCATCGACACCATCATCGGCGAGCAGATCGGCCGGGGCACGCGGTTCCGCTCCCTCGAGGTGACCTGCGACGGCGACAGCAGCGCAAGCTGGAGCGCGCGCGGCTCCAGCGGCCTGAATCCCTCCGAGACGTCGCCCCTGGCGGTGTACGCGCGCCTCTTCGGCGAAGGCTTCCAGGATCCGAACGTTGCGGATTTCAAGCCCGACCCGGCGGTGATGGTGCGGCACAGCGTGCTGTCCGCCGTGTCGGAGCAGCGCAAGAAGCTGCTGTCCGCCGCGTCCGCGTCGGACCGGGCGCGGCTGGACGAGTACTTCTCGTCGGTGCGCGACCTGGAGCAGAAGCTGGCGTTCGAGCTCGACCGCCCGGCGCCGCTGCCCGCCTGCACGGTGCCGGAGGAGGGAATCGAGGAGATCGGATCGCTCGTCGAGCAGGTCGAGCGCACCCACCGGCAGTTCGCGCAGCTCCTGGCGCACGCGATGGCGTGCGGCCAGACCCGGATCTTCAACCTGACGATGGGCTCGGCCTTCTCCCGGCTGCGCCGGCCGGGAGAGGTGAACGCCTACCACGCGCTGACGCACGAGGAGCCGATCGATCGGGAACTCGGGTATCAGCCCACCTGCAAGTGGTTGGGCGAGCGGATGATGGACTTTTTCCGGGAGCTCGTGCAGACCCTGGACGGGATCCGGGAAGGCGACGGCACGCTGCTGGATCGCACCATCGTGTTCGCGTTCACCGACCACGGCGAGGCGCGGATGCACTCGATGAAGCGCTACCCGATTCTCACCGCCGGCAGCGGCGGGGGACGGATGAAGACTGGCCTGCACGTCGCGGCGGAGGGCGACGCCGCCACCCGGGTCGGGTTCACCATCCAGCAGGCGCTCGGGGTGGTGAACGGCCAGTGGGGTACCGAGTCGAACCAGGTGTCGCGGCCGTTCGGCGAGGTGCTGGCATGACCCGCCGGGCGAGTCTGTCGTCCCGCTTCGCCACACGGGTGCCCCGGCGCTCTCAGTGGTACGCGGCCTTCCATCATGGGCTCCTGGCGTCGACGTTGACGGCGTTCACCCTGAGCGCGCCGATTTCTGCGGCAGCGGAGGAGAAGGCGGCGCCCCAGACCGTACCGCCCGGGGTGACCCTGGTGGAGGTGGTCCGGGAGCTGAACGCGTCGGCCGCGCAGTTGCTCTGGCTCCGCCTTGGGGATGCCGCTGGCGGAACGCTGCTGTTCCGCGCGGATGGCGAACCCGGCGAGGTGCGGTGCATCGACGAGTGCGCGGTGGAGTTTCCTCCTCTGCTCGCCCCCGCCGATGCCGGGCCCTTCGCCGACTGGTCGCCGGTTCGGCGCCCGGACGGTCGGCTGCAGTGGGCCTACCAGTCGCATCCGCTGCATACCTGGTCCCTTGAGGAGGAGCCGGGCGAAGTCGCCACCAACGTCGGTCTGGCCGAGACGGCGAACATGAAGCTCGCCGAGCGGGCCGCGGCGGCCGGGGCGCTGATGCCGCCGCCCGAATGGCGGGTCGCCCGCTTCGAGCCTTCCCGGTCCATCGAGGTGCCGGCCGGCATCGAGGCCAGGCTCGTATTGTCGGCACAGGCCGTCGTGCTGACCGATTTCGAGGGCTTCACGCTCTACGCGCTCGACGGCGACCCCACCCACGACGATGAGACCTGCTCCGTCCGGGGCTGCGAGACGGACTGGCTGCCCGTCCCCGCTCCAGCGCTTGCTCTCGACGTGGAGCAGTTCTCAGTCGTTACCCGCAGCGACGGATCCCGCCAGTGGGCCTACCGGGGTCGGCCCCTGTACCGGTACCGGGGGGATCTGTTACCCGGGGACGCGCACGGCCGGACTGTCGAAGGGCACTGGTCCATGGCTCTGCTGACCGAGAACTTCCGGCCGCCGCGGGTGGCCGTGACGGCCCTCGAGGGCTACGGCGATGCCCTGGCGGTCGACGGCATGACGCTGTACACCGGCTCCGCGTTCGAGAAGTACTGGGGCGGGCGCAACCTGCGCGACAGCTTCAAGAACGCCTACGACCGGGGCAAGCGATTGGGCGGCGACGCCTGCGCGGACGCGGAATGCCTGAAGACGTGGCGTCCGCTCCATGCTTCCGCCGATGCGCGGTCGACCGGCTTCTGGGAGGTGTTCACGCGCCGCGACGGCAGCCGGCAGTGGGCCTACAAGGGCTACGCGGTCTATACCTACGCTGGCGACGAGGCGCCCGGCCACAACCGCGGGCAGGCCACCTACGCCTTCGCGACGCTGGACGGCAGTCCCGAGGAGATCGAGCGGGCCGTCTGGTTGGCCGAGCTCGGAGGGACCTACGGCGGGGCAGGAGTGTACTGGAACGTCGCCAAGCCGTGATCCATGCGTTCGGCCAGTGCAGGCGACTCGGCGATGATGGCTTCGTCGTCGACGACCCCGGCATTTCCATCCGGCAACTGGCTGATCGATACCCGCGCCGAAGCGGACGACTCTGGTCTCGGTGTTGCGTTAGGAGCCTGCGCCCTAGGAGCCCGTGGCAAAAACCCCGCTGCATTCGAGCGGCGATGCATCCCGCGTGGACTGCGTTGCTCCTCGGTCGAATATGCCCAATATGGTCCCTCGTCGCGCCTTGCCACGCGGGCGCCTCGCCACTCTCGGTGCGACGCGGGGTTTCACCACGGACTCCTAGAACGGCGTAGACTCCTGGTCAGGCCCGGTTGGGCGGCAAGCGGAGCCATCAGGCCGGGAAAGGAAGTCGCTCGAGGATGCGTTGTCTCTCCAGGCTGTTGTTCGCGGCGTTGATGACGGCGGTCGTTCCCGCCGGAGCGCAAACTCCTGAACGGGAATGGTCCTACTTCGGCGCCGACGCGGCGTTCACGCGTTACTCCCCGCTCGATCGGATCGACCACGAGAACGTCGGCGATCTGGAGATCGTCTGGCGCCGGCCGGCGGCCGATCCGGAGCTGCAGGCCGCGTTTCCCGATCTGGGGGTGAACGCGTACCTGCGCTCGACGCCGATCCTGATCGACGGCGTGCTCTACGCCCCCAACGCGCACGGGCTGCTGGAGGCGTTCGATCCCGCCACGGGCGAGACCATCTGGCGGCAGCCGCCGTTCGCTGCCACCGAGGAGGAGGTCGCCGGTGGCAGCACGCGGGGAGCTGCGTACTGGACGGACGGCGAGGCCCGCCGGCTGCTGCTGGTTCGGGGCGGCTACCTGTACGCGCTGGATGCGGAGACCGGCCGGCGCGTGTCGTCGTTCGGCCTCGCCGACCAGGGCCGCGTCGACCTGGACTGGGAGCATCCGCTGGCCGGCGAGTTCGACTGGACGGCCGGACCCCTGGTGGTCGGCGACGTCGTGGTGATCGCGGGCACGACCGGCGGCTCCGGCGACGGCGGCATCGTCCGGGAGGCGGCCCCGGAGGACGTGCGCGGCTTCGACGTGCGGACCGGCGAGCTGCTCTGGACGTTCCACGTCGTTCCGCGGGACGGAGAGTTCGGGGCGGACACGTGGGGCGACGGCTCGGGCGCCTACTCGGGCGATCTGGGTTCCTGGTGCTGCCTGACCGCGGACGAGGAGCTGGGGTACGTCTACGTGCCGCTGTCCGCGCCGACGGGGATGGTCTACGGCGGCCATCGGCCGGGCGACAACCTCTTCTCGGACAGTCTGGTCGCCCTCGACGCCGCCACCGGCGAGCGGGTGTGGCACTTCCAGATGGTGCACCACGACGTCTGGGAGTACGACACCGTCGGGCCGCCCATACTCGGCGACATCACGGTGGACGGCCGTCGCATCGAGGCGGTGATGCAGCCGAGCAAGACGGCGTTCCTCTTCGTGTTCGACCGCAGGACGGGCGAGCCGGTGTGGCCAATCGAGGAGCGCGCGGTGCCGCAGTCGACCGTGCCGGGCGAGCGGACCTCGGCGACGCAGCCGTTTCCCACGAAGCCGCCGCCGTTCGACCGGCAGGGGGTCACGGTGGACGACCTCATCGACTTCACGCCGGAACTGCGGGCCGCCGCGCTCGAAGCGGTGGAATCGCTGGTGCTGGGGCCGCTGTTCACGCCGCCATGGCCGCGGAGCGGTGAACCGGGCGGCAAGCTCGGGACGTTGACCGTGCCCGGCGGCTGGGGGGCCGGCAACTGGCACACGGGGGCGTTCGATCCGGAGACCGGCACCTACTACGCGGTATCCCACACGCAGCCGACGGTGTGGAGCGTCTCCCCGACCACCGTCGAGGACGCGACGCTCGACTGGGCGACCTCGCGCGGCGAGGAATTGCGCGTCCCCACTCCCAGGCCGCGTGGGCTGCCGATCACCAAGCCGCCCTACGGCCGCATCACCGCTCTCGATCTAAACCGCGGCGAGCTGGCGTGGATGGTCGCCAACGGCGACGGGCCGCGCAACCACCCGCTGCTGAGGGACCTCGACCTGCCGCCGCTCGGCATTCCCAACCGCCCGGCGCCGCTCGTGACCGGCAGCCTCCTGTTCCTCGGCGAGGGCAGCGACGCCATCATGGGCACGATACGCGGCGAGGGCGACCCGTCCGACCCCGAGCAGGACCAGTCGTGGCGCTGGGGCCGCAAGTTCCGGGCCTACGACAAGGCGACCGGCGAAGTGGTGTTTGAGACGGAGCTGCCGGCCGGCACCACCGGCGGGCCGATGACCTACTTGCACCAAGGGCGGCAGTACATCGTGGTCGCGGTCGGCGCCCGCAACGAGATCCCCGAGTGGGTGGCGCTGGCACTGCCGTAGCCGGCGTATCGCCACGGGCGTTCGGCGCATGACGGTTGCCGCCGTGCCTCGACCGCAGCATGGACAGAACGCGCTTCTCTCAAAGCTGGGCGCCCGCCAGCGCTGGAGCGACCGAAGTGGTCGAGCCGGTCCTGGGTAGGATGGAGTTGCGGACGCTCGGCGTTCTGCGTTGTGTCCTGGTCGGCGCCCTGCTCAGCGTTCTGGTTGCGGCCGGGCTGGCCGTCGCCCAGCCGGGAAGCGGTCCGGCGGTCCCGCCGGTCGCGCCCGCGTTCGCCGCCGTCCCCAGCGACGACGCGCCGCTTATGGACGGCGTGGTCCTGGGTGACCCGGTCTGGGACGAGGCAGCGCCCGCCACCGGCTTCCGGCAGACCCAGCCCGATGAAGGGGCGCCGGCCTCCGAGCGCACCGAGGTGCGCGTCGTCTTCACACAGAGCACGCTGTATGTCGGCGTGGTCTGCTACGACGCCGATCCGGGGTCCATCGCGATTGCGGACAGCCGGCGGGACGCCTCGCTCGACGACGGCGACAGCGTGCAGTTCATCCTCGACACTTTCCTGGACCGCCAGAGCGGCTTCGTCTTCGGCACCAGTCCGGCGGGGCAGGAGTACGACGGGCAGGTGGTCAATGCGGGAGAGGGGCGGCTCGGGCGGAGCACCACCACGTCGAGCGGATCCGGCGCCGGGTTCAACGGCAACTGGGACGGCGCGTGGGACGTGCGCACGTCCGTATCGGATGTCGGGTGGAGCGCGGAGTTCGCGATCCCGTTCCGGACCCTGAGCTATCCGGATCGCGAACTGCAGACCTGGGGGATGAACGTCCAGCGGAACATCCGCCGCCGGAACGAGATTGTCTACTGGGCGCCGCTGCCGCGGCAGTACAACCTGCTGCGGCTGTCGATGGCCGGGCAACTCTCGGGCGTCCGGCCGGCGCCGGCGACGCGCGACCTGAAGATCGTGCCCTACGTGGCCGGCGATCTGACCCGCTTCGACGAAGGCCGCCGCACGACGGCGCAGGGCGATGCCGGTGTCGACCTGAAGTACAACGTGACGCCGGCCCTCACCCTCGACCTGACCTACAACACCGACTTCGCGCAGGTGGAGGTGGATGATCAGCAGATCAACCTGGATCGGTTCAATCTGTTCTTCCCCGAGAAGCGGCCTTTCTTTCTCGAGAACGCCGGCGTCTTCTCGGTGAGCAGCATCCGACAGGTGGCCGGTGGCGATCCGGCCCAGACCGAGCTGTTTTTCAGCCGCCGCATCGGGATCGGTCCGGACGGCCGCGAGATTCCGATCCTCGGAGGCGCCCGCCTGTCGGGCAAGGTTTCCGACGCGGTGTCGGTCGGCCTCATCAACATGCAGACGGAGGACTCGGGCGGCGTCACGCCCTCGAACAACTTCACCGTCGCGCGGGCCTATCGCGACCTGCCGAACAGCTCGCAGATCGGCGCGATCTTCGTCAACCGGCAAGGGACCGGGGCACTGGCCGGCGACCGCGACTACAACCGTACCTACGGGGTCGACGGACGGGTCGGGCTGGGGCAGAACAGCCAGATTGCGGGCTTCGCCGCCGCGACCGATACCCCGGGCCTCGAGGGGAGCGACCATGCCTACAACGTGGCCTGGGATCACAACTCCGAGCAGTGGCGCTTCACGCTGGGCTACGTCGAGGTGGCCGACGACTTCAACCCGGAAGTCGGGTTCCTGAAGCGGCAGGGCTTCCGCAACATCGATTCGGGCTTCTCGTTCATCACCCGGCCGCGAAGCATCCCGTGGCTGCATCAGGTGCGGCCGCACGCCACGTTCAACCGCTTCTGGAACTTCAACGGCTTCCAGGAGAGCTCGTTCCTCCACATCGACAACGATCTGGAGTTCGCGGACAGCACCCTCATCAAGACCGCGTGGAACGTCACGGGTGAAGGCGTGACCGAGCCGTTCGAGATCGCGAAGGGCGTGTGGGTGCCGGCCGGCGTCTACGACCATCACGAGGCGCAGCTCACCTACGAGTCGAACCGCGGGGCGCCTGTCAGTTGGGGCGTGCGGGCCCGCATCGGGGGGTTCTTCGGCGGCAGCCGCGCCACGATCGGACCGACGCTCAGCGTCCGCACCGGCGACCGCTTCAACGCGTCCGTGCAGTGGAGCCGGAACGACGTCGACCTGCCGGACGGCCACTTCATCGCCAACCTGACCAGCGCCCGCGTCGCCATCAACTTCTCCCCGCGACGCTTCTTCATGGCGCTCGTCCAATACAACGACGCCGCCGACCTCTGGTCCGCCAACCTCCGGCTGGGGTTGCTCGGACAGGCCAACACCGGCCTGTTCCTCGTCTACAACGACACCCGCGGCCTGCACGACATGATCCCGTTCGGCGGCGGCCGCAGCGTCATCCTGAAGTACAGCCGGCTGTTCGACGTGTTCGATTGAGCGTGGCTCGTTCGGCGGCCTGGATCGAACGGCTCTTCAGCCACCGGTCCGCCCCTGCATCTGCCGCCGGCCTCGCAGGACGAACCGCGCGGCGCAGGTGGCGTCGGCCAGACGCTCGGCGGGCGTTCGACGGAGCGCGCGAGAACAGCGAAGCGGTCTCCGGGTCGGGTTCTCCGAGTCTCGCGCGGACCTCGAATCCGGTTGCGCGGACGAGGCGCTCCAGCATGACGACGCGGCAGGCTCGACTCACTCCGCGGCCGGCGCCACCGGCATGACGAATTCGTGTCCCGGCTGCCGTACGGTGAGCACGGGGCAGGGCGCCTTGCGCACCACCTTCTCGGCCACGCTGCCGAGCAGCAGGTGCTTGACCGGACCGCGGCCGTGCGTGCCCATCACGATCAGGTCGATCGCGTTGTCGGTGGCGTACTGCAGGATCTCGAAGAAGGCGTGACCCACGCGGATCGCCCGCACGGTCTCGATGCCGTCGAGCGAGATCTCGCCGAGATGCCGCTCCGCATCCGCCTCCCATGTCTTGAGCAGGTCGGAAATCACCAGCGTCGCCGCGCCGACGGCCCACTCGTGCGGCGTCGGGTCGGCTACCACATGCAGCACGTGCACCTCGGCCCCGAACCGTTCGGCCATTTCCCGGGCGTAGCCGAGCGCATGCTGGGCGGTGTCGCTGAAGTCTGTCGGCAGCAGGATCCGCTTGATGGTCATGGTGTTCCTTCCTCGCTACAGCAACCCCACCAGCGGCCCGATCCCGATCAGGAGCGCGGTCATCAGCACCACCCAGACCGCGCTGATTACCAGGCCGGACGGCAGCATGTCGAACATCCGGTAGTAGCCCCGGCTGTAGGTGACCAGGGGCACCGCGTCGAGGGGCAGCAGAAACGCGCACGACGCGGTGAAGATTACCGGCAGCGCATAGAGGGCCGGGTTCACCCCGGCCGCGGCGCCGAGCACCATGATCGGCGGGATCATCACGGCGTTGATGACCGGTGCGATCGGCAGCATCAGGTGGATGACCACGGTGAACGCGCTGATCGCGGCGATCAGGGCCACCGCATTCCAATCGGCGAGGCCGCCCAGAGCCGACTCGGCGAGCCACGTCGCAAGCCCGGTGCGCGACGACGCCTGACCCAGCGACGTCACGCCGCCTATCACCATCAGGGTGTCCCAGCCGGTGACCTGCTGCACCTCCTTCCAGGTGAACAGGCCGACGCCCGGCAGGAACATCGCCACTGCGCCGACGACGGCCACCAGGAAGGTGTCGAACACCGGCAGCCACGTGCTCGCGATCCAGAGGGTGAGCATGGCGCTCATGATGGCGACGACCTTCCACTCGTTGCGGCTGACCGGCCCCATCCGGCGGCGTTCGTCGTGGATCTCCTCCAGGTCGCCGATGGACGCGATCTCCGGCGGAAAGAACTTCACCAGCACCCAGGCCGCCACCGGCAACAGGATGGCCACCATCGGGATGCCGATCGCCATCCAGTGCAGGAACGGGACGCGCTCCCCGCCCGCCTGCTCGATCATGACGAGGCCGAGCAGGTTGATGGAGCTGCCGGCCGGCGTGCCGACGCCGCCGATCAGCGCCGCAATTGGAATCCCGATCATGACCGCCCGGCCGAACTGCGACCCTGGCCGCAGTCCCAGCTTGTCCAGGATGCCGACGGCGATGGCCATGAAGATGGCGGCGGCCGGCACGTCGGAGACCACCAGGGAGATGGTGCCGGTGCCGATCACGAACACATACACGGCGCGGGTGGCGTCAGTGCCCGCCCGCGCGATCAGCCACAGTGCGAACCGCCGGGCCAGCCCGGTCTTCACCCACGCGTAGGCGATGGCGAACATCACGAGCACGAAAAAGAAGACGCTGCTCATGAAGTTGGCGGCGGCCGCGCCGAAGATGGCGCCGGGTGTGGGAGGACGTCCGCTCACCAGCGACGTCAGGCCGAAGATCGGCTGCAGCGCCAGGGCCAGCAGCGAGGTGACCGCGATCGGCAGCGCCTCGGTGGACCACAGCACGAGTATCCCGGCGAAGAGCGCGGCCAGCCGGTGCGCCTCCGGGGGCAGCCCCTCCGGCGTCGGCAGGAGCAGGATCAGGCCGGTCAGGGCCGCTGCGCCCAGGAGTCCGGCGGCGGTGACGTTCGAGCCGGTCGTGTCCGTGCCCGGCGTGTCCGTGCCCGGTGTGGCGGCGTTCGGCGTGCCGGTGGCCGGATCCGTATCGTCTCGGGTCATGATCGTCCCTCGACCTCGGCGAGCACCTGACGTGCGATGTTGACGGCGGTCAGGGCCGCCGGCGCGCCGCAGTAGATTGCCTGCTGGAGCACGATCTCGTTGACGTCGTCCATGGTGAAGCCGCCTTCGGCCAGCGCCGCCCGCACGTGGATCCGGTACTGGTCCCACTGCCGCAGCGCGATCTGCGTCCCGATCACCAGCACGCGGCGAGTGCGGTGGTCGAGTCCCGGCCGCGTCCAGATCTCGCCCCAGGCGTAGCGCGTGATCAGGTCCTGGATCTCCGTGGTGGCGTCGGTCGTGTCGGCGACCGCCCGGTCGACGTAGGCGTCGCCCAGAATCTCCCGCCGAATCGCCATGCCCGCCGCGTACCGGTCTCTATCGTCCATGGGTGCCTCAGTGGGTCTCGTCGCGCCTTGCCACGCGGGCGCCTCACCGCTCTCGGTGCCACGCGGCATTTCACCACGGGCTCCTGGCGGGACCAGCGCCCGTGTCGGGAGCCCCGACCCGCGCCAGCACTCTGTCGATGTAGTCACGCGTGGCGCCGAGGTAGTTGTCCGGCGACAGCCGCCGGACGATCTCCGCGCGATCGAGGTGCCGGCTCACCAGCGGATCGTCGGCGAGAACGTCGGCCAGGGGCCGTCCTTCGGTCGTCGCGCTGCGGCAGGCCGCGGCGATGCATGCGTGCGCCTCGTGCTTGCCGATCGACTCGGCCAGCGTCATGGCGATCGACTCGGCCAGCAGGAGGCCGCCGGACGCTTGGGCGTTGGCGCGCATGCGATCCGTGTCGACGACCAGACCCTCCAGCGCGTCGGCCGCGGCCCGCGTCCCGGCCGCGGTCACCACCACCAGATCGGGCAGCGTATCCCATTCGACCTGCCAGTTGCCGAGACCGCGTTCGTGCTCCTGGACCATTGCGCCGAGCATCGTCGCGACCTGACCGGGCGCGCGGCCGGCGGCGGCGAGGGCGACGGAGGACGCCACCGGATTCTGTTTCTGCGGCATCGTCGACGACCCGCCGCGCCCCGGCGCCGCTGCCTCGGCCGCCTCGCCGACTTCGGTCTGGGCCAGCAGGGCGATGTCGCGCCCGATCTTGCCGCACGTGCCGGCCGCAATGCCGAGCGAGGAGGCGAGCTGCGCGAACCGGTCGCGGTGCGCATGCCAGGGGATGTCCGGCGGGGGCAACCCGAGCCGGGCCGCCAGCCGCTCGGTCACGGCGAGGCCCTGCGAGCCGAGGGACGCCAGGGTGCCCGTCGCGCCCCCGAACTGCAGCACGAGAGCGTCGTCGAGCGCGGCCCGCAGGCGGCGCCGCGCCCGGACGAGGGCGTCCGCCCAGCCCGCCGCCTTGAGGCCGAACGTCACCGGCGCCGCCTGCTGCAGCCAGGTGCGGCCGGCCATCGTGACGTCGCGGTACCGGCGGGCGTGGGCCGCGGCGGCGTGCACGCCCCGTGTCAGAAAGTCGATTGTGCCCGGGACCGCGGCCCGGAGCTGCAGCAACAGGCCGGTATCCAGGATGTCCTGGCTGGTCGCGCCCCAGTGGACGTAGCGCGCCGCTGCCGCGTCCGATTCCGCCACCCGTGCGGTGAGATGCCGCACGACCGGAATGACGGGATTGCCCGTCGCCGTCGCCTCGGCCGCGAGGCGATCCGGGTCGTACAGCCCGGCGCGGGCCGCCGCCTGAATGGGCGCCACGCAGCTTGCCGGTACCACGCCGACATCAGCCTCGGCCGCGGTCAGGGCAGCCTCGACGTCCAGCATCGCCTGGAGCTGCGCGCGGCCGGAGAAGCGCGCCGCGGTGTCCGCGTCGCCCAGCACCCGAGCCTGCAGGCGCGCGCCGCCCGTCATCGAGATGGCGGCATGAGCGGTGCGGGGGCCGTCAGACATCGAAGAACACCGTCTCGCCGGGTCCCTGGAGCACGATTGTGTGCGCGTAGCGCCCCTCGCCCCGGTGCGCAGCGACCAGCGTCGGCCGGCGATCCGGCGCGACCTTGGCCAGGATGGGGTCGTCGCGGTTCCCGGGCTCGTCCGCGAAGTAAATGCGCGTGACGAGCCGCGTCAGCAGGCCGCGGGCGAAGAGTCCGACCAGAAGATGCGGCGCCTGGGGCCGGCTCTCGGGTCCGGGCACCAGCCCCGGCTTGATGGTCTCGATGGAGAAACAGCCTTCCGCGTTCGTATGCACCCGGCCGAACCCGTCAAACGTCGCATCCGGCTCGTCGTTGCGCGCGTCCTCCGGGTGGCTGTAGTGACCGGCGGCGTTGGCCTGCCAGATCTCGACGAGCGCGTCCGGTACGGAACGGCCGGCGCCGTCAAGGATCGCACCCTCCAGCATGATCCGCTGCCCCGCGGTGCGGTCGGTCGCGAGCGACAGGCGGTCCTGTTCCGGCACGAGAATCGCGAAGAACGGGCCGACGGTCTGGGAAGGTGTGGAGGGCAGCATGGAACCGCGCCTTGTGGTCCGACCGAGCTTCTATTCTTCCATCGGGGTGGCTTCCCGGCCCCGCAACACGATGTCGAAGCGGTACCCGAGCGCCCGTCCGGGTTGCGTTACATCCAGATCGAACGCGGCCACCAGACGTTCACGGCCTTCGATGGTGGGAACCGCGCTGAAGATCGGATCGAGGGCGAGCAGCGGATCTCCGGGAAAGTACATCTGCGTCATGAGCCGGGTCAGGAAGCTGCGCCCGAAGACCGAGAAGTGCACGTGCGCCGGACGCCATGCGTTGTCGTGGTTTCCCCAGGGATAGGCGCCGGGCCTGATCGTCGTGAACCGGAACCCGCCATCCGCATCGGTGAGCACGCGGCCCGCGCCACTGAAGTTCGGATCGAGCGGCGCGTCGTGCGTGTCTCGTGCGTGGGCGTAGCGGCCGGCGGCATTCGCCTGCCAGATCTCCACCAGCGTCTCCGGCACCGGTCGCGCATCCTCGTCCAACACCCGGCCGGCGATGACGATGCGCTCGCCGAGCGGCTCGCCGGGATGCTGGTGCGTGAGGTCGCCGTCGAGCGGTCCGACCGGCCCGTAACCGTAGACTGGGCCCGTGATCTCGGACAGGGTCTGCGGAATCAAGACCGGTGGCCGGGCCGGATGGCGCAGCGCGGTCGACCGGTACGCCGGCACGTCGTTCGGCGGATCGTGACCGGCCGGCGGCCGACGATAGGGGCGAATCCGTGATGCCACGATGCTCGACAATCGTATCGGACTTCGGTCGGACCCGCACATTATCGGCACCAAAGCACGCACCGGCGGACGGAGCTAATATTGCGTGCGGGCAGCGTACAGATTTTGCGTACGGGTGACCCGTATGGTTCCGCGAGCCATAGGGGCAGGGAGGGTGTCCATGCTGAATGCAGGTCGACGTGAATCGCTTCGCGGCGTCGCGGCAACCCTGATCGTGCTGGCGGGAGTGGTGCTGGGGGCGGGGGCGGACGTCCTGGCCCAGTCGTCGACCACCAACCCGTATCGGGCGACCTTCGGCTGGGAAAAGCTGCCGGAAGGGCGCGTGATGGGAACCGTCAGCGGCGTCTTTCCCGACCCGGACGGTGAGCATCTCTGGATCCTCGACCGTTGCGGCGCGAACCAGTGCGCCGGGTCCGATCTGGACCCGATCATGAAGTTCGACCTCGAGGGCAACCTCGTCGACAGCTTCGGGGCCGGTCTCTTCGGTTTCCCGCACGGCTTCTTCCTCGACCACGAAGGCTTTCTGTGGGTCACCGAGGGCGGGTCGCATGGCGACTCGCGTGCGACGCCCGGCGAGCAGATCGGCATCGGCCATCAGGTGTTGAAGCTCAACCAGCGCGGCGAAGTGGTCATGCGGCTGGGCGAGGCCGCGGTCTGGGGCGACGACGAGCACCACTTCAACGGGCCGTCCGGCGTGGTGGTCGCTCCCAACGGCGACATCTGGGTGTCGGACGGGCACCGCGGGGGCAACAACCGGATCGTCAAGTTCTCGAGCGATGGCACCTTCCTGCTGGCGGTCGGGGGCGGGGTCGGGTCGGAGAGCAAGGAGGCGGCCCGTTTCAGCGATCCGCACGACATCAAGATGGACTCGCAGGGGCGCGTCTATGTCGCCGACCGGGGCAACAGCCGCGTCCAGGTGTTCGATTCCGACGGCAACCTGCTCCACATCTGGACGCACTACGGCAAGCCCAGCGGCCTGTTCATCGACCACAACGACATCCTGTACGCCGGCGACGGCCTGTCCGGCATGGTGCGCCAGGGGCCGCCCGACAACTGGCGCAGCAACCTCGGCTGGGAGAAGGGCATCCGGATAGGCGACCTGAAGACCGAGCAGGCCTGGGTGACCCACTTCGTTCCGCAGCACGACGAGGACGTCGGTGCGGGAATCGAGTTCCTCGGCGTCGACTTCGACGGGAACATCTACGCTGGCGAGGTCAGCCGGCGGCGGCTGGTCCGCTACGTGCTGCACCGGCCCTCGGAGCTGTTCGGGCACTGACGGATTCCGGCGATCCGATGCAGTTGCATGCTCGGGAATTCGGGCGGACGAGTCTCTCCACGGGCTCCCGCGTCCTGGAATCGATGATCTGCGCCGGCGGAACGAACCCCGGCGCGTGATTCAGATGGCTGCGAGAACGTTGTTCCTGGCCTGGCAGGACGGTCGAAGCCGGCAGTGGTTCCCGGTGGGACGCTTGGATGCCGATTCCCGACAATCCAGTTTTCGTTTTCGCTATACGGGCGGCGCCGAACGGGCACAGCAGGAGGTGGGGTTCGCTCTCGCCCCCGATTTTCCGGAACTGCAGAAGGACTATCGATCGCCTGTCCTCTTTCCGCTGTTCCGGAATCGGATCATGCCCTCGGAGCGGCCGGATTTCGCCGACTACCTGCAGATTCTCGATCTGCCCGCGCGGGCGGACCCGATCGAGATTCTGGCGATGGACGGCGGGTACCACGTCACCGACACCTTCGAGGTGTTTCCGAAGCTCGACAAGGGCGCCGACGGCAGCTTCCGGTGCCGGTTCTTCCTGCACGGCTGGCGTTACGTGAACCGGACCGCGCAGAAGCGGCTCGACCGGGTCGTAGTGGACGACCGGCTCCACGTTACGCTGGAGCTGTCCAATCCGGTGGCCCGCGTGGCCGTGCAGCTTCAGACTCTCGACTACCACATCATCGGCTGGGCGCCGCGGTATCTCGTCAAGGACCTCATGATGGCCATGGCCGAGAGCCCCGGGACGTGCGTGGCCCACGTCGTGCGGGTCAATCCCTTGCCGGCGCCGTCGCAGCAGCGGTTGCTGATCGAGCTGGCCGGCAACTGGGGCCGCCACGAGCCAATGACCGATCGCGACTTCCAGCCGCTGGTCGAATAGCCGAGCGCCTGCGCCACAGGAGACTGATTCCGACCTGGACGACGGGATGCCGGGGTAATCTGCAGCGACACTCCACATGGCCTGGGACCGGCGCGGTTCCCGGACCGCGCGGCGCCCCTCGGCGACCTCGGCCGACCATCATGCTTCTGTTCGTTCTATCGTAGAGAGTATGGACGTTTCGGCGTACGGACGACGGCTGCTCGGCGACTCCGGCACGCGGTCGCTGATGGACGACCTTGGCGCGATCGCGGCGGCCGGCGGCGCGATCATGAATCTGGGGGGCGGCAGTCCCAGCCTGATTCCGGCCGCGGAAGCCACGTTTCGCCGTCACATGGAGTCGTTGCTGCAGCGCGAAGGGGCGTTCGAGCGGGCCATCGGCCTGTACGGCGGACCGGAGGGCGATCGGGACTTCGCCAGTGCCCTGGCCGGACTCCTGCGGCGCGAGGTCGGCTGGAACGTCACGGCGCGCAACATCGCGCTCACCAACGGGAGCCAGTCCGCCTTTCTCCCCCTCTTCAATCTGCTGGCGGGGCCGATGGGCGACGGCCGGCCGGCGCGCCGCATCCTGCTTCCGCTTTCGCCGGAGTACATCGGCTACGCGGACCTCGGTTTCGCGCCCGGGCTGTTCACCGCGCGCCGCTCGACCATCCACGAGCTGGACGACAAGCTCTTCAAGTACGGAGTGGACTTCGACGGCCTGGACGAGGTCGAGGACATCGGCGCGATCTGCGTTTCGCGACCCACGAACCCGACCGGCAACGTGATCACCGACGAGGAGGTCGCACGGCTCGGCGCCGTCGCCCGCTCCCGCGGCGTGCCGCTCATCCTCGACACCGCGTACGGCGCGCCGTTTCCGGGCATCGTGTTCGGCGAGTCGACGCCCGTGTGGGACGAGCACACGGTCGTCTGCATGAGCCTGTCGAAGCTCGGCCTTCCCGGATTCCGCACCGGCATCGTGATCGCGAACGAGGAGATCGTCGAGGCGCTGGCCGCCGCCACCGCGATCTACTGCCTGTCGCCGGGCAGGTTCGGGCCCGCGCTCGCAACCGAGCTCATCGCGAGCGGCGCGTTGCTACCGCTCGCGCGCGACGTGATCCGGCCCCACTACGCCGATCGCGCGGCCCGCGCGGTCGACCGGCTCCGCGCCGGACTGCACGATTGTCCCATCAGAATCCACAGGCCGGAGGGGGCCTTCTTCCTGTGGCTGTGGATGCCGGGGCTCCCTATAACCAACGCGGCGCTCTACGAGCGGCTCAAGCAGCGCGACGTCATCGTCGTCTCCGGCCATTACTTCTTTCCGGGGCGCGAGGACGACGACTGGCCGCACAAGCGGGAGTGCATCCGCATCAGCTACGCCGACGACTGGGAGCGGACGGAACGCGGTCTCGACATCGTCGCGGAGGAGGTACGGCGGGCGTACGACGGCGTCCCCGGGCGGCTTCCGCACGCGTCCCCGGTCAGTGACACTGTGCCATGAAAAAGCTGAAGCTCTTCGTAGACGGTCGATTCATAGACAGCAGCGCCGCTGGCATCGACGTGACCGATCCCGCCACCCAGGAGGTGCTCTGCGAGGTTCCCTTCGCCACCGCCGACGAGGTGGACCGGGCGGTCCAGGGGGCGAAGGCGACCTTCCGGATCTGGCGCGAGGTGCCGACGCCGGAGCGCGCGCGGCTGCTCTTCGCCTATCAGGACATCCTGAAGAAGAACCAGGACGACATCGCCCGGCTGCTGTGCCGGGATACCGGCAAGACCTGGGAGGACGCGCGGGGCGAGATCTGGCGCGGCATCGAGGTGGCGGAGCACGCCTGCAGCATCGCCTCGCTGATGATGGGCGAGACGGTGGAGAACGTGGCCCGGGGGATCGACACCTACAGCCTCGTCCAGCCCGTCGGCGTGTGCGCCGGCATCACGCCGTTCAACTTCCCGGCCATGGTGCCGCTGTGGATGTTCCCGTTGGCCGTCGCCTGCGGCAACACCTTCGTGCTGAAGCCCTCGGAGCAGGATCCGACCGTCCCCAACCGGCTGATGGAGCTGCTCGCGGAGGCCGGCGCGCCGGACGGGCTGGTGCAGGTGATCCACGGCGGCAAGGAACAGGTGAAGGCGCTGCTCACGCACCCGGACGTCCGCGCGGTCAGCTTCGTCGGCTCGGCGCCTGTCGCCAGGAGCATCTATGCCACGGCCGCCGCGAACGGCAAGCGGGTGCAGGCGCTCGCCGGCGCCAAGAACCACCTGGTGATCCTGCCCGACGCCGACAAGGAGCAGGCCATCGCGAGCCTGGTCGGCGCCACCTGCGGCGCCGCGGGCCAGCGCTGCATGGCGATCAGCGCCGCCGTGCTGGTGGGCGAGGCCCGGGACTGGCTGGACGACCTGCAGGCGGCCATGGCGGCCGTGCGGCCGGGCCCCTGGGACGACAAGGGCGCGAGCTACGGCCCGCAGATCACCCGCGCCGCGCGGGAGCGGATTCTTGGCTACATCGAGCGGGGCAAGGCCGAGGGGGCGCAATGCCTTCTGGACGGCAGCGGCTGCGTGGTGGACGGTTATCCTGACGGCAACTGGATCGGGCCGACGCTGTTCGCTGGCGTCACGCCAGAGATGTCGATCTACAGGGACGAGATCTTCGGCCCGGTGCTGGTTACCTCCGAGGTGGATACCCTCGAGAACGCCATCGAGCTGATCAACGCCAATCCCTTCGGCAACGGGGTGTCCCTCTTCACGGCGTCCGGCGGCGCCGCGCGGCGGTTCCAGCGCGAGATCCGGGTAGGCCAGGTGGGCATCAACATCCCCATACCCGTCCCGCTGCCGTTCTTCTCGTTCACCGGCTGGAAGGACTCGTTCTTCGGCGATCAGCACGTCTACGGCAAGGAGGCGGTGCGCTTCTACACCGAGACCAAGACCGTGACGGCGCGCTGGTTCGACGCCGCGCCGGTGGAGCGTCCCAACATGACCATCCGTCTGGGGTAGGTATCTTGGAGATCGGCAAGTGCAGGGAGTCGTCGGTGATTCACCGTTCGTCGACGGCCGGGATGACCTTGATGGGGTCGAACACGAACTTGTCGGCGAAGTGCTCGACCAGAGTCGCCTTGACGATCTCCGCGACCTTCTTGTGGAGTTCCTGGGTGGTCACATCCCGCCTCCGGAGCTTGTCGAACTACCCGCCAATGTACGCACGCACGGAGGGTGGCTTCGCGTAGGGCTGGTCTACGGGTCGACGAAGTGGAAGTCGGCCGGTCCGTCCCGGCGCGCCAGCAGCACCACGTCGGCGTCCGCGTGCACGTGCCAGGCGTGATGCGCCCGGCCGGGGATGATGATGTAGCTGCCGGCGGTGGCGGTGTGACGAACACCGTCCATGACGATGTCCACGGCGCCCTCCAGCACCACCACCGTCTCGGTGTAGGTGTGCCAGTGCATGACGAATTCCGACCCGGCGGGGAACTGCGCGAGGTAGGTCGGGCCGCCGGTCTCCGGGTCGGTGGCAATCGGCGCGTTGCGCAGTCCGGCGGGGAAGCCCGGACGGCTGGACGGCGGCCCCCAGTCGGCCGCTTTCCAATCGAGCACGAGCGGCGTCACGCCGTGCTGGACCTGGTCCTGTGCGGCAGCGGATGAGGACAACGCCAGCAACGCCACGGCCAGGGCCGCCGCACACGCGTACACACGCAATGCCTTCACGTCTGCCACCTCGCGCTGGAAGAAGGACGGCCCGCCGAGACGCCCGCGCTGAGTCTGTGCCCCGCGCGGCGTCCCGGCGATCAAGGAGGTTCCTACTGCGACTCTTCCGCCGCCTCCGCCGCCTGCCTCTCCAGGTTCCGGTAGATCTCGAGGATGTGCCGGGCGTCGTGGTTGCCCTCGTGGCATGCGTACTCGTAGAGCGGGCCCTCGGTCGCCACCATCGGGACCTCGGCGCTCCACGGTTGCATCCACGTGTTGGGATCCTCGACGGTGAACTCGTAGCGGATGCGGTCGTCCGAGACGCGCGTGAACCGCTCCACGACGGTCATCTCCTCGGTGGCCCCCCGGTAGCGCCGCCGCTCGTTGAAGTTCCTCGTCTGGACGACCAGCGTGTCGCCCTCCCAGCGGCCTATCGAATCGCCGGCCCACTGCCCGATCTTGCGGGAGATGAACGGCCGCTCGTCGATCGGGATGATGCGCGGCGGGTTGGTGTTCAGCTCCGTGAACACGACGACGTAGCCTGGGACCTGGAAGATCTGGTGGATGTCGTTGTAGGCCGGCGGCAGGTTCGGCGGGCCCTCGTGCGACCACACGATGCAGCGCTCGGGCAGCGGCCGGTGCAGGTGGCTGTCGAAGGCGCTCGGCGAGCGTCGCGCGGCGGCCTCGGCGGCCAGCTTGGCCGCCGCCTCAGGCGTCAGGGCCGGCAATCTCCCGTTGGGCGGGTCCGTGATCAGCGAGGTGCGCTGGGTCGACAGACCCTTCGGCACCGATGTGCGCAGCCAGATCTCGTTGTCGTAATGGATGTAGGAGGGGTCGCGGTTGACCTGGTACAGCCGCCGCTCCCGCTCCTCCGGATCCTCGATCTCGACGGCGTTGCGCGCCGACGGATCGACGCCCTCGGCCGTCAACTGCGCGTTCAGCGCGGCGGTCTCCTCCGCGGTGAAGAACTCCTGTTCACCCAGGTACTCGGGCCGCTCCAGGGGCGTGAACGTCTGGGTCGTCCAGTAGCCCTGCAGATCGGGCTGGCCGTCGGGCAGGCGCGGCATGGTCCATGTGGAGGCCGTATCCGCCGCGTCCTCGGTTTGACTCTGCGCCGCGAGGGAAGCCGGCGCCAGACAGGCGAGCGCGACCACCGCTACCAACGCCGGAAGACTTCGATGACTCATCGTCTTCTCCTTGGATTCACGTCCGGTGGCTAGTGTTGCACAGTCGGACACGGCGGCCAATCGGTTTTCGCCACGACCGTCGCCGTGGAGAGCGTCAGGGCGATGGAGCCCGACGCATCCCGGGCCTGGCAGAGCCGTGCGACTGCCGCCCGAGGATTCTGCGCCGGAGGAGCCGCGCCGGTGCAGGCGACGCCGGACTATCGCTTCTCGGCGATGATCCCGACCATGGGCGGCGCGGAGAGGAACGCGCCCGGATCCTGCTCCCGCTCCTTCCATTCCGCCTCAAACGCACGGCGCTCCGCCTCGGTCAGCAGTCCGGCCTCGACCAGCCGCGGGACGTACCCGCGGAAGAAGCCGGTAGGCCACTGCCACAACGCCGTGCCGGGCCGGGCGAATCGCGACAACGGGACGAGTTCGAGCAAGCGGCACCCGGCTCCCGCGATGTGCCCCGGCAGCCGCTCGCCGACGTTCAGGTCGCCTCCGGTGCGCCGCCAGCTCTCGTCCACCGCGGCGAGCACGCGTTCGAACGCCGGGCTTCGCGGATGCAGCGCGGTCGCCCTGTAGTTGAGGTAGTCCCAGACCACGAGCCGGCCCCCCGGCCGCAGCGCCGACACCACCCGCTCGATGATCGGCAGAGGCTCGGGGAGAAAGCAGAACAGCCAGCGCGCGAAGACGCCGTCGAGGGAACCGGGTTCCAGCCGGAGTGCTTCCACTCGCTCCACCCGCGCCTTGAGCTGGGTGAGCCCCCTTCGGTCTGATTCCTGGGCCAGTGCGCCGATGAATCGCGCCGACTCGTCCACGGCGAGCACCTGGCCCCGGGTGCCCACGCGGTCCGCCAGCTCCAGGGCGGCGAACCCCGGACCGCAACCCAGGTCGAGCAGGCGATTACCCGACCCGAATCCCGCGCGGTCCCAGAGGTCATGCGCCCACTCGGCCCATAGCCGGTGCTGCGTCTCGAGCCGCCGCCGCTCCTCCGAATCGGTGCCGAGCAGATACGGAGCCTCGTCTGTGTCCGGCGCGGAATCGGGTCTCATCCCGTGGCCTCGTTCGATTGGAGGGCGTTCCTGGTTGCGCCAATGGCCTCGGATTCAGGCCGTCAGCGCGACCTGTCGTGCCCCCGTACGGGCACAGACCACCGATCAGTATCGCACTTCGCCGTGGCAGCGATGCTCCCGTGCCCATTCGCGCGCGATGCTCCCGGAGCCCCGCGCGATTGCCTTTCCGAGCACATGGGCGAATAATCGACCCGAGTCCCGATGGTGATCGAATACTCCACGGGAAATTGAGAGACATGAGAATCGATCGACTCCGGATGTGGAACTTCAAGCGTTTCGCGGACCATACGCTGGAGTTGCATCCTCGGTTCACCCTGCTGGTCGGTGACAACGGCGCCGGAAAGACAACGATCCTGGACGCGCTGGCGGTTGCGGCAGGGATCTGGCTCGTCAAACCGCCCGATTCGATGCTGGCCAACAGCGGGAGGAACATTCTTTCCAAAGAGATCCGCCTTGCAATCAAGCAAGGAGGAGACCGGCGGCAGTTCGTCGAGTGCAAGCCGGTATCCGTCACGGCGACCGGCGAGATCGCTGGACAGCAGCTCGAGTGGAGGAGGCAGATTCGATGGGGCGGGTCGAGGACAAGCAACGCCGAAGCGGCCAAGGCGCTGCGAGTTATCGAGGAGCACTTCGCCGCGGACGGTGGTGGCGAGAACGTGCCAAGTCCGGTGATCGCCTACTATGGCGCAGGGCGCGCGTGGCTGCCATCACGATCCCGACACGCCCGGAGTGCCAGGGTGCGCCGCTCTGCCCGCCGCTGGGAGGCGTTCTACGACTGTTTCGAAGAACGCATACGATTGGACGATCTGAAGGTCTGGTTCCAACGAGAGGCGGTCGCTTCAGCCAATCGTGCCGGCCGCTGGAGGCCCGGGTACGAGGTTGTGAAACATGCCATCGTTCGCTGCGTACCCGATGCTGATGATCTCTGGTACGACGGTGATCGGGAGGAGATCGTGCTGTCCATCGAAGGTCACGCACAACCGTTCACGAATCTGAGCGCCGGGCAGCGGATGATGGTCGCGCTGGTCGCCGACGTCGCAAGCAAGGTCGTCATGCAGAATTCGTACCTCGTGCCGGATGCTCGACTGGACGATGATGAGGTTCCACCGGTGTTGCAGGAGACGCCCGGTATGGTCCTGATCGATGAAATCGATGTACATCTGCATCCGAAATGGCAACGGCGGGTGGTTCGTGACCTGAAGGAGACTTTTCCGCAGATCCAGTTCGTCTGCACGTCGCACTCCCCTTTCGTCATTCAATCCCTGGAAGCCGGTGAGTTGCGGATGCTGGATCGGACCGGACCCCCGCTGGTGGAATATGCGAATCGGTCTATTGAAGACATCGCGGAGGACATCCAGGAAGTCGAGATTCCACAGCAAAGTCTCATGGCAAGGGAACTGGCCGGGGCTACCGAACGGTACTTCACCTTGCTGCAGGGCGGTGCGGATGGTACGGAGGCGGAACTGCGGAAGGCGGAAGCGGCGTACCGCGCAATTGCCGAAAGATACTCAGCCAACCCGGGACTCAGCGCGATTCTGAAGCTCGAAGCACTCGCTCGACAGAAGGCCGGCCAATCGTGAGACCGGTGGAGCGAGGGGTTGCGCCTCGAGAGTACGCAAGATACGGGGACGCCATTGGCGACCTGGAGGAGAGGCTGGGGAAGTACTGCAGCTATTGCGAGAGAAGGTTGCCGATCGGCTTGGCGGTCGAACACATGGCACCCAAGAACCCGCATCGGGACCATCGGGATCGGGACCGGGAGCTGGACTGGGACAATTTCCTGCTCGGTTGCACCAACTGCAATTCGGTCAAGGGCAATAGGGAGGTTGCCGATGCCGATGTCCTGTGGCCGGACAGACACAATACGATGCTTGCGTTCGCGTACTCACGAGGCGGGTTGGTGCGAGTCGCGGGAGGACTCACACCGGATCTGCAGCGGCGCGCGCGGGCCCTGATGGAGCTTGTTGGACTGGACAGACATAGCCAGGGCGAGGGTGGCCAGCCGGCCAAGAGGGACCAACGCTGGATGGACCGAGAAGAGGCGTGGGCAACCGCAGAGTTGTTCCGGAGCCGTTTCGAAAAACTGGGCGGATCGGATGAGGTGCGCAGTTCGGTAGTCGATGCTGCAAGATACTGTGGACTCTTCTCCGTCTGGTTTGCTGTCTTCGACGCGCATGTAGACGTCAGACTGGCGTTGATCGACGCATTTCCCGGCACCGCGACATCGTGCTTCGATCAGGACGGGAGTCTCGTCGATCGACCCGGTGCCGAGATATAGAGTCCCGGTCGCCGGTCACTGGTCGCGGGCCGGATGGTAGAACGGCGCGTCTCCCCTGATTGTGACCCGGTATCCGTGGCGCGTCTCGGGGTAGTAGTCCCAGATCGCCAGGTGCTGGGTGCAGCGGTTGTCCCAGAAGGCGACCGAGTTCTCCCGCCACCGGAACCGGACGTGATAGTCGGGCTGCGCGCAATGCTGGAACAGGAACGCCAGCACGGCGTCGCTTTCGGCGGGCGGCAGATCCTTGATGCGCGTGGTGAAACCCTGGTTCACGTAGAGCGCGGGTTTGCCGGTGACCGGGTGTGTGCGGATGACCGGGTGCTCGGCCGAGGGGTAGTCTTCGTCCCGGAGGGTGCCCGCACCGTAGCGGCCCCGATAGTACTGCTCGCCTTCGTGGATGGCGGTCAGTCCGGTGAGGAACCGCTGCATCCGGTCCGAGAGTCCCTCGTAGGCGGCATACATGCTGGAGAAGAGCGTGTCCCCGCCGCCGGACGGAGGAATCTGCACAATCCGGAGCATGCTGGCCATCGGTGGCTCGACGTCGCACGAGACGTCGGAGTGCCACAGGCTTCCCGCCACGAACTCCACCTTGTCGTCGCCGTGGACGACCAGAATCTCCGGGTGCTCGGCATCCTTCGGCGCTGCCGGGTGGATGTGCAGCTCGCCGAAGCGGCGGCCGAGCGCCTTGTGCTGATCGAACGTCAGCTCCTGATCGCGGAAGAAGAGGACCAGGTGCCGCGCCCAGGCGGCCTTCAGCTCGGCCAGCGTCGCCTCGTCGAGCGGCCGGGTGAGATCGATGCCCGTGATCTCGGCCCCGATGGTCGGCGTGAGCGGCTCGACCCGCAACGCTGCGGAGGGCACGGAAGACGGGGACGGAGTCGGCATCGCCATCGCCTGATTATACTGCCGCACCATGCCCGAATCCCGCGCCGTGTCCGTATTGCTCGCCATCCTGCTGTGCCTCGCCTCCGGCTGTGGACCGTCGGCGGCGCAACCCGAGCAGGAACCTCCCGCGCGTGCGGATCAGCGGCATCTGCTGGTCGTCCTCGACGGGCTGCGGCCCGATTACGTCACCCCGGAGGTGATGCCGAACCTGCATGCGCTGGGTCAGCGTGGCGTCGTCTTCACCGACCACCATGCGGTCTATCCCACGGTGACGCGGGTCAACGCCGCCTCCATCTCGACGGGCGCCTACCCTGAGACGCACGGGCTGATGGGCAACGCGGTCTTCTTTCCGGCGGTCGACCCGACACGGTTCCTGAACACCGGCCAGCGGGACAACCTGCTGCGGATCGAGGAGGCGGAAGGCGGACGGTTGCTGACCGCTCCGACCCTGGGCGAGCGCCTTCAGGGCGCCGGGCTGCGCATGCTCGTGGCCAGCGCGGGCTCGAGCGGGTCGTCGTACCTGCTGAACCACCGGGTGGCCGGCGGCGGCATCATCCACTACGAGTACGTGCTGCCGGAGGTGCTCGGCGACGCGGTGCGGGAACGGCTCGGCCCGCCGCCTTCCCTGGCGACGTCCAGCCGCGAGCGCAACCGCTACATCGTCGACGCACTCCTGGAGGTCGGCCTCGAGCAGGTCGATCCGGCGGTTACCGTCTTGTGGCTGACCGATCCCGACACGACGGCCCACGCCAACGGCATCGGGCACCCGGCCTCGGTGGCGTCGCTGCGCGCCGTGGACGAGGAGATCCGGCGCCTGCAGGACGGCCTGCGCGCGGCGGGCCTCCTCGAAGCGTTGAACATCTGGGTGACCTCCGACCACGGCTTCTCGACATACACCGGCGCCGTCGACCTCGACGCCCTGCTCGCGCCGTTCGCCGGCGCGCTGGCGGACGGATCGCCGAGGATCGTGGCGGGTAGCGGTGCGATCCACGTGCGGGACGGTGATGCCGGTGCAGTGGGCGGAATCGTCGAGGCGCTGCAGGGCTCGGACCGGGTGGGAGCCATCTTCACGAGAGACGCGCAGGTGCCCGGCACGTTGGCGTTCGACGCCGCGCGTTGGGACCATGCCCGTTCCGCCGACATCCTCTATTCGGCGGCGTGGACCGACGCCGAGAACGAGTACGGCTACCCGGGCACGAGCGCATCGAACGGTACGGCGGGCCACGGCAGCACGAGCCCCTGGGACATCCACAACACGCTGATCGCGGCGGGTCCGGCCCTGCAGTCGGGGATCGAGGTCACGCTGCCGACGTCCAACGTCGACTTCGCGCCGACGTTCCTCTACCTGCTCGGCTTGAGCGCCGCGCCCACGATGGCCGGACGGCCGCTGACCGAGGCGTTTCGTGACGGCCCCGATCTGGCGGCCGAGCCCCGGTCGGCGGAGATCGCCAGGGAGACGCCGGACGGCCGCTACCGCGCGGTGGCCCGAGCGACGGTCGTTCTCGGCCGGCGTTATCTCGATTCCGCGACCGCCGAGCGCCGGTAAACGCGAGCGCCGTATCTCGCGGATCGGGCGAGTCGGAGTCAAGCGGAACCGGCGGCCCCGTTCAACGATTGGAGTCGCTCGTTCCGATCAGTACCCCGCCAGCACCGGGAACCGCTCGTCGTTCGGCAGCGGCTGCACGCCGAGCGCGTTGAGGACCATCGACACCTTCCGGTAGCGGGCGGCGGTGGCGACGATGCTCATCATCTGGTGCTCGGTGTAGCGCTCGGACAGCGCCTCCCACGTCTCGTCCGAGACGGTCGTGTCGCGGTACATCTCGTTGGCGGCGTCGATGAGCAGGCGTTCGTTCTCGTTCCAGCCCGCCGCGTCGTGGCCCTGCGCGATCCAATGCGGGTCCAGGCCGTGGTCGCGCGCGCGTCCAACGCTGCCGACGTGCTTGGCCCACTCGTAGACCGACTGCGCGTTCCACCCGGTGCGCAGGATCAGCAGCTCCCGGTCGTGCGGGGTCAGCCCGGAACGCTCCGGGTTCATCACGTAGCCGGGGTTCGTGTACCAGGCGTCGGCCAGCGCCTCGTGGCGGCGGAGCGTGCGCGAGACGCGCAGGCCCTGTCCCTCGACGGGCTCGACGCGCGGCGCCGCCAGCGGCGGCTCCCGGGCCGGCACGACGACCCGGTAGGCGACGTCGTCTACCGGCAATTCGGCCTCGGCGTCCTCGTCGGGCTGGACGCCGAGCGCGTTGAACAGGATGGACACCGTGGTGGTGTCCGCCACGGTCGCCACCGCGTCCATCAGGTTGTGCAGGTCGTACTCCTCCAGGAGGAGGCCCCAGGTCTCGTCGCTGATCGACGAGTTGCCGAACAACTGGTCCGGCAGGCCGACGAGCACGTTCTCGAAGGGTCCCCAACGCTCCTGGGAAGGCCCTTCGGCGACGGAGAAGACTTCCTCCGGGGTCATCCCGGCGTCGGCGGCGCGGGCGGCATGCTCGGCCCACAGGTAGGCGTTCTGCGCGAGCCACGCCGTCCGCAGGATCAGGATCCGGCGGTGTCGCGGGGACAACGTCGACTCGTTCGCGACGTAGTTCATGAACGGGAAGATGCGCTCGGCCAGCGCCGGCACGCGCGCCAGCGTCCGCAACGCGTTGCCCGGATTGCCGTCCGGCGCATAGCGGTCCACCACCGCCCGCTGCTCGTTCGTCCACTCGGCGGCCGGCAACGGCGCGATGCGCGGCTCGCGCAGGCGCCGGTGCGGCTGCACGCTTCCCGGCAGCCCGGTGAAGGCCCGGGCCGGCTCGATGCGCAGCAGCGCGGCGTTGTCCTCCTCGGTCAGCACGTAGAGATACCCGTCCGGACCCTGCCGGACGTCTCGGATCCGTTGCTTCAACTCGGCCAGCAGCCACTCGCGGCCCATCTCGTCGCCGCGCCGGTTGAACACGATGCGCTCGAGGTGGCCGGTCCGCTGCATGCGCCCGACGGTCATCGAGCCGACGAAGAGGTTGCCGCGCCAGGCGGGGAAGTGCTCGCCGTCGTAGAAGGTGAGGCCCGAGGGTGCGATCGACGGCCACCACAGGATCTCCGGCCGCTCGAACTCCGCCAGCCAGGGCGTGTCCGACACCCGCACGCCCGTGTACTCCCGGCCGTCGGAGGCGATCGGCCAGCCGTAGTTGCGGCCGGGGAGGATGACGTTGACCTCGTCGCCCCCCTGCGGGGCATTCTCGCTGGCCCAGAGCGTCCCGTTCTCGGGATGGAACGTCAGGCCGAGCTGGTTGCGGTGGCCCATCGAGTAGATCTCGGGCAGATAGCCGGGCTCGCCCACGAAGGGGTTGTCGGCCGGCGCGCTGCCGTCGTCGTTCAGGCGCACGACCTTGCCGACGTGCTCGGCCGGGTCCTGGGCGCGCAACCCGGTGGTCTGCGAGCGGATCGCGCCGCCGATCGTCATGTAGACCTTGCCGTCCGGCCCGAACGTGACCCGCGACGCCGCGACGCCGCGGCCGAACCCCTCGGATACGAAGATGTCGCGCACCTCGGTCAGCGCGCCTGCGTCGAGCCGCCCGCGCGCCAGCGCGATCACGGCGCCGCGCCGGCCGTCCTGCTCCGCCGGCCTCGAGTAGGTCAGGTAGACGATGCGATCGTCGTCCGGGTGCAGGGCGATGTCCATCAGGCCGGCCAGCCGGGTCCCCTTGTAGACCTCCGGGACGCCGGGAATGGGCCGCGGGTCGAGCACGCCGTCGCGGATCAGCCGCAACGCTCCGGCGTTGCGCTCGGTGACGAGGATGTCGCCGTTGCGGCGGAACGCCAGGCCCCACGGATGCGAGAGCCCGGTCACGATCGGCACGACGCGGATCCGGGGCACGTCGTTGCTGTACAGCACCACCGGCTCGGTCGGCGGGTCGAGGGCGGGAATGCCGCTGATGGAGGTCGTGCGCTGCCGGGCCTGGCCGGAGGCGGCGGCGACGGCCAGGAGGAGGCAACCGCAAGCGAACAGCCCGAATACGGAGAGACGGCGAACAGGAAACGGTTGCACGGTGGCACCTCCCTGCCCCTGCGCGGGGGCGGATTCCGTCGCGTTCGGCATCTTCTCACATGTGGATGCCGGTTGCACCGGCGCCTCACGACCCGTTGTGGTGTGCACACATGCCGTCAGGAATCCGGCTCACCGGGTGGTCGGCGGTCGAACGAGGGCTTGCAGGATCGTGCGCAGGTCGTTGTGTAGTTCGCGGTTGTCGGCGCGGAGGTCGTCAATCCGCTTGTCGGTCGCGTCAATACGCCTGCCGAGGTCGTGGCGCGTATCGTCGATCCGCTTGCCGAGCAACGCGTGCGCTTGGCTGTTCTGGCGCATGAGCAGTCCAATCAGGCCGCCGAGAGTTCCAATGATCGCGACGACGCCGACGACGAACGTCCAAGTCTCCATCGACTCATCTTGGGCCGGATGGGGAACCCCGTCAAGCGTCTCCGTGGCGGCGCGAATCGGGTTCGCCGGTGGCACGCACGGCTCCGCGTGGACCACAATGAGCCGGGCGGTTGATGTGGCTCACGACCCACCGGATCGCTGGTTGGCAACCGGTAGCCCGAGGCGAGAGGCGCTCGGTTTTCGAGCGGCGATGCAGCGTTGCGACACGGCGTGGCGTCCCCGGTTGGCGCCAGGTCAGCGTCATCCACGCCGGTGCCGTTCTCTGCGGCGCAGACTCCTGGCTGTCTGTATCGCCTGCATCGTTGCCGCCGGTTTTCCAGCCGCCGTCTACGGCCAGGCAGCTCCCGCGACGCAACAGACCGCCGACAGGGCGGTGGACGCGGGGGTGCTGACCGGCCGCCCCGTCGTGCGCCCGCCGCGGCTGGCCGAGCCGCCGGTGATCGACGGGCGCCTCGACGAGCCGCTCTGGCGCGACGCCGCCCACATCACGGAGCTCGTCCAGCGCAGGCCGTTCGACGGGATCCCGGCGAGCGAGCCGAGCGACATCTACCTCGCCTACGACAGCGCCAACATCTATGTGGGCCTGTACGCGCACTACTCCAATCCCGGCATGATCCGCGCGAACCGGCGGGACCGCGACGAGTCGATCGACGACGACCTGTTCCTCATCTACTTCGATCCGTTCCTCGACCAGCAGCGGGCGTACGTCTTCACGGTGAACGGCTACGGCGTGCAGGGGGACGCCATCCTGCAGGCGGGCGCGCTCGGCGGCGGCCGCTTCGGGGTGCCGCGCGGAGACGCTTCCTGGGACGTCCTGTTCGACTCGGCGGCCGAGCTGGTCGACGACGGCTTCGTCGCCGAGCTGGCGATTCCCTTCAAGAGCCTCCGCTATCCGCGCCGGGAGGCGGGGGTGCCGCACCGCTGGGGGCTGCAGATCGCGCGCATCATCGGCGGTCGCGACGAGGCGGACGTCTGGTCGCCCACCTCGCGCGACATCGCGGGCTTCCTGCCGCAGATGGGCGTGCTGGAGGGGATGACGGACCTGTCGCGCAGCCACAACCTGGAGCTGCTGCCGACGTTCACGACGATCCGCTTCGGCGCGCTCGACCGTGCAACCGGCCGCTTCAGTGACCGGGACCCGTCCCCCGAGGGCGGCCTGAACCTGAAGTACGGGGTCACGTCCAATCTGACCGCGGACGTCACGTTCAACCCCGACTTCTCGCAGGTCGAGTCGGACCTGCCGCAGATCGAGGTCAACCAGCGCTTCGCGCTCTTCTACCCGGAACTGCGCCCGTTCTTCCTGGAGGGCGCCGAGATCTTCGCCGTCCGGGCGCCGATCACGGCGGTCCACACGCGGCGGATCGTCGATCCCGCGTTCGGCGCCAAGCTCACCGGCAAGGTCGGACGGACCAGCGTGGGCGTGCTGTACGCCAGCGACGCGGAGCCCGGCAACCTGGACGATGCGACGGACCCGGCGTTCGGGTCGTCGGCCGACACGTTCGTCGGCCGGGCGCGCTACGACCTGTACGCGGAATCGCACATCGGGACCATCTTCACCAACCGGGAACTGCTCGGCGGCCACAGCCGGCTCGCCGGCATGGACTCGAACTTCCGCCTGGGCGACACGCACTCGGTCGCATTCCGCGCGATGGGGACCGACCACCAGGACCGGCAGGGGGTGAAGACGAGCGGCTACCTGGTGGACGCCGTGTTCAACAAGCGCGGCCGGAACCTGCGCTACTCCCTGTCGTCCTACGCGCTGTCGCCCGACTTCAGGACCGACGTCGGGTTCGTCCGGCGCACCGACCAGCGCTACACGTCTCTCACCGGCGGCTACCGCTGGTGGCCGGAGAACTGGCTCCGCAACTGGGGGCCGGAGTTCATCTACGGGCGCAACTACGACTTCGCGGGCGTCCTGCAGGACGAGATCGCCGACGCGGGCATCAACTTCGCGCTGTTCCGGAACATGTTCGCGGCCAGCAACGTCCGGCGCGAGCTGGAGCGCTTCGGCGGGATCGACTTCGTCAAGACGCGCGCCCGCGTCTTCGGCCGGGTCGATACGAGCCGGCGCGTCGGCGTGTCGCTGGAGTACCGGCGGGGCGAGCAGATTCTCTTCCACACGCGGACCCCCTACCTGGGCCGCGAGCAGGGTGTTACGGCGCGGGTCATCCTGCGGCCCGTCCCGCGCCTCCAGTCCGCCGTCAACGTCACCACGAACCGGTTCACCGATCCGCGCCGCGGCAGCGAGGAGGTGTTCGACGTCCGGATCTTCCGGGCGCTGACGACCTATCAGTTCAGCAACCGGCTGCTCTTCCGCAACATCAGCGAGTACAACACCCTGGACGAGACGCTGGACCTCAACTTTCTGTTCACCTACCGCGTCAACGCCGGCACGGTTCTCTACGCCGGCTACGACGACCACTACCAGCAGGCCGACCTGATAGAAGGCGACCTGTCGGACTGGCATGACGTAGGCGGCCGGGGGCTACGGGTGCTCGGGCGACAGCGGACGAACCGGGCGGTGTTCGTGAAGTTCCAGTACCTGTTCCGGTACTGACGCAACGAGTTGCGAGGCCGCTTCGTCAAGTCGTGTTTTGACAAGTCGTATTTCGATGACACTCATCCGACCAGCGTCGACGGATCGGCCAGCGCCTCGGCCACCGGCAGCAGCTCGATGCCGTCCCGATGCTCCCGGCGGTCGCCCCCGAAGAGCAGCACGCAGCGCGCCATCGGGTAGTCCGCATTGAACTGCGTCGGCCCCTGCAGGTCTCCGCGGCGAATCCTGCGGCTGCGCTTGACCTCCATCGCGAAGAGTCCGTCACCGCCATAGGCAACGAAGTCGACCTCCACGCCGGCGCCGGTACGCCACGTGAACAGCTTGAGGTCCAGCGCGCGGTAGGCGATGATCGAAGTAGCCGGCGGCGGTCTTGCGGTCCACGCCCACCTCGCGCGCGACCTCCGCCACGTTCAGAATCCCCGCCTGCGAGAAGCTGGCGCTCTCCAGGAACCGGCTGAATGCCGCAAGGTTGCGGGTCCGTCCCTCTTCCATGATCTCCTGCCGCAGGTAGCTCTCGACGTACGACGCCAGGTAGCGGTCGGGCTCCGGCTGCGTGTAGACGGACGGAACCTGTCCGTGCACCAGCGCCCGTTCCAGGGAGAAGTCGGCGCCCGTCTCGACCCCCGTCAGCGGATACAGGTGATAGGTGCGCGCCCGTCCGGCCAGCAGGTTCACGCCACGCCGGCGCAGGCTCCGCGCGCTCGACCCGGTCAGGATGAAACGCCGCTGCCCGGTCTTGATCAGCCGGTGCACCTCGTTGAGGACCAGCGGCACCCGTTGCACCTCGTCGAGCACGATCCAATCGTCGTGCCGCGCCGGGATCAGCTCCCGCAGCCGTTGCGGCCGCGTCAGGAAATCGAGATACAGGGCGTGGTGTCTAGCAGGTCGAGGTACAGCGCGTCAGGGAACCGCTGCTTGAGCCAGGTGGTTTTCCCGGTGCCGCGGGGGCCGAACAGGAAGAAGCTCTGGCCGCGGCGGCGCCGGCGTCGAGCATTCTGGGGTACAGATTCCTATTCTGGATATAGAAATGGGAATTACGCTCTCGAATACGCCACGGTGCAACTGCATTTGAGGTGTACATTGGGGTCCCGCGCCCCCGATTCATCGCGAAACACGAAAGGCATGATGGCCATGTTGCCGGCCGACGCCCCGCGTGAGGCCCGCTGGCTCCGTTCCGAGCCGCGTCGAGCGATTCCGGCCGAACAAGCGGAGCGCATGGTGCGTCGTGCGTTTCCTCGAGGCCGCATCGTCCGCGTTCAACCGCTCGCCGGCGGCTTGCGCAACGCGAACTTCAAGGTGACGCTCGATGCTACCTCCGGGCCGATCGTCCTCCGGGTCTACGAGCACGACGCCTCGTTGTGCCAGAAGGAAGCTGACCTGATCCGTCTGGTCCGCGGATCGGTACCGGTGCCGGAGGTCATTCTCGCCGAGGCTGCCTGGGAGGGGCTTCTCGCACGTGATTCTCGGCTGGCGAGTCGCCCGGTTCTGAGGGCAACGGCGAACTCCGGTCTCCCTCCATGGCCGGACGCATTCAGAACCGGTAGCTCACCCGCGCGGTCGCCTGTGCCGTATCGAGGGCGTCGAAGCTGCGGAGGATTCGCAACCAGCGGACGTCGACGCCGAGCCCGAGTCCTCGCCACAACCGTACGTCGACGCCCCCGCCAAGCACGAGGCTCAGGCCGAGGTCGGAGTACTCGCTCGTGGAGGGAATGAAACTGTCGAGGAAGTGCAGCGCCCCGGCGCCGACGGGTGTGTGATCGAGCGGGTCCGTGCCGAGCAGATCCAAAGGGATCCAGGGAATCGGATCGATGACGATGGTGAAGCGTTCCGTTACACGGCCTACGCCGCCGCCGCCGGTGAGATAGGGGAAGAGGCGGCCGTCCGCGACCGGAAACTCGACGGTGAATCTCGTCAGGAATGTCGTGACGTCCCGTCCCTGGTCCTCTATGCGAATGGACGGAAACAGGGGGCCGAAGCCAAACGAAAGCGCCGGGAAGTCTGCCCCGCCGAACCAGGGCGTGGGCATCCGTGAGGCGCCAGCGCCCGACAGGTGTATCAGTTCCACGTCCAGCCCGAGATGCGGCGTCAGCCTTAGACCGGCACCGGCGCCAGTCGCCACGAACGTGCCGTCGCCGAACCCGCCGCCCACCAGTCCGTAGACGCGCCCGCCCGCATCCCCGACGCTCTGCTGCGCCGCCGCAGGCGCCGCGACCAGTGCGAGCATGGCGGCGCACCGAAACGCGCAACGTCGCATCCGGGAAGCAGGCATCCGGCGCTCGGGCCGGCCTGGCGGGATGGCAGACTCGGCGTCCATGACGTGTCCTCCGGGCTCTCGGGGACTCGGCGGGCATCGCGGACCGTTCGGGCGAGAATCCGTTCGAGGCATATGTCCATTGTGGTCGATCAGCGCCGCGAGCAGGGCCTCCACGACGACGCGCGCGGAGGGACGGCAATCGCCACGTGCCCGCCGGTGATCACCGGCGAGGGTCGGCTGTACAATTCGCGTGTACACGGTACATGTGGGTAATTCGACGACGTAGGTTGAGGAAGAAAGCGTTCAGGAGAATCTTGTGCCATTCACTGCTCAAGCCGCCGGCAGGACAGCGACCGCGTTCGTAGCGGGACTCATGTTCATCTCGGTCGTTCCGGCCGCCGCACAGCCGCTCACGTCGAGAGTGGAGGGGACAGTCCGGGACGAAACCGGGGCCGTCGTTCCGGGCGCGGCGGTGACGATGACGCAGGTCGACACCGGCGTCGCGCGGGCGAGCGTCACGGACGATCGGGGCCTCTACCTGTTCCCGCGGATTCCCGCGGGAGCCTACCGGGTGGAGGCGAGCGCGCCCGGCTTCACGACGACCGTGGTCGAGGACGTCCGGGTCGCCCTGAACGCGCCCACGTCCATCGATATCGTCATCGAGGTGGGGGCGGTGGCCGAGACGGTCGTCGTCGCGGCGGCCGGGCCGCAGTCGCTGCTGAACACGGCCAACGCGGAGCTCAACACCAACCTCAGCCGGGAGCAGGTCCGGGACCTGCCCCTGAACGGCCGCAGCGTCACGCAGCTCGCGCTCACCCAGGCCGGGGTGACGGGTCCCGGCGGCGCGCGCACCGCGTCCATCAACGGCACGCGAGGCACCTTCAACAACTTCACGCTCGACGGAGTCAACAACCAGGACACCTTCATTCGGACCGACGCCCTGTTCGGGGAGATACCCGTCAAGGAGAGCTTCATTGAGGAGATCGGCATCACGACCGGGAACGCGGACGTCGACGACGGCCTCGGGGCGTCGCAGACCCAGTTCGTCACGCGTTCCGGGAGCAATTCGTTCAACACCGAGGCGTTCTTCTATCCCCGGAACGAGGCGTTCAACGCCACCAACTTCTTCAACAAGGCCGCAGACATCGACAAGGAGCGGGTGCGCGTCCACGAGTTCGGCTTCAACGTGGGTGGCCCCATCGCCAGGGACAAGGCGTTCTTCTTCCTGAACTACGAGGAGGAACGCCAGCCCGGTACGTCGTCGGTCGTGCGCACCGTCCTGACGGACGCCGCGCGCCGGGGCGATTTCAGCTACGTCCGGCAGGACAACGGCCAGTTGGCCGCGGTGAACCTGTTCGACATGACCGGCATCGCGCCCGATCCGGCCATCGGGTCGCTGGTCGAGTCGACGCCGGGGCCCAACGACTCCAGCGTGGGCGACGGACGGAACACGGCCGGGTACCGGTTCAACAGTCCCGACGACAGCGACGCCCGGTGGCTGGTGTTCCGGGGCGACTACGTGATGAGCCCGAGGCATTCGGTGTCGGGGTCCTTCCACCACTTTCGCCTCGACGCGCCGAACTCGGTGTTCAACAGCATCGATGCCGTCTTTCCGGGGCGGCCCGGCGCAGGCCAGGGCTCGCGGCGCAATCTCGCGTCGTTCGGCTACACGAGCTCGCTCGGCGGCAGTGCCCTGCACGAGCTGCGCTTCGGCTTCCAGGGCTACCGGGCCTGGTTCGCCAACAACGAGACCTTTCCCGACGGCTACCGTCTGAACCTGTCGGGGTTCACCAATCCCGTCCGGAATTTCCTGGACCAGGGGCGCGAGACTCGCAACCTGGAGCTCAGCGACAGCCTGACCTGGGTCACCGGAGCGCACACCTTCAAGGTGGGCGGGGGCGCGCGGTGGACGCAGGTCGACGCCTACAACGACGCCGGACTGCTGCCGACCTACTCGCTCGGCTTCGGCACGGGAACGCCGGACCCGCTCGTGCCCGGGTTGTTCCCCGGCGGGATCTCCTCCGACGAGCTGAGCACGGCCTCCGGGCTGCTGGGGACGCTGGGCGGGTTCGTCGACGAGGCGTACCGGACCTTCAACGTCGTCTCGCGGACGTCCGGGTTCGTGGACGACGCGACGGAGAGACGCATTCTCGGCCAGAACTTCGTGCACCTCTACGCGGGAGACACGTGGCGGATCACCCCGCGCACGAGCCTGACCTACGGCCTGCGGTGGGAGCTGCACACGGTTCCCGACGAGACGCAGGGTCTGGCCCTGTTGCCGGTGGGCGGGGCCGAGGCGGTGCTCGACCCGGACGCGGTGGTCGACTTCGCCGGATCGGGGAGCGGAAGACCCTTCTTCAACAGCGACAGGAACAACTTCGCGCCGAATATCGGGGTGGCCCGGCAACTGACCGACAAGCTGGTCGTGCGCGCCGGGTACGCGGTGAACTACGTGCTCGACAACAACATGACGACGGTGTCGAACGCGCTCGGCGCCAACGACGGCCTGAGCCAGACCGTCGTGCTGCCGGGGCTCGGCGGCACGGTCAGCGGCGGCGGGCTGGTCCCCGTCGAGGCGCCCGAGTTCAAGATTCCGCGGACCGCGCGCGACGGAATCCTCGCCGATTCCACGGCCGCCCTGTTCACGTTCGATCCCGACATGCGGACGCCGTACGTGCAGCAATGGAACGTGGGGCTGCAATACCAACTCCTCGACGACACCGCGGTCGAGGTGCGCTACGTCGGAAACCGCGGCACGGACCTTCTGCGCGCCATCGATCTGAACCAGGTCCTGCTGCCGGACGCGTTCGTCGAGGATTTCCGGCGGGCGCGGCGGAACCTCGCCGCGAACGGGGATCCCAGAATCGGCGAGCCCCTGCAGATCTTCCCCCTGCTCGGCTTCGGCGGCTTCCTGCAGTCGGGGGGCGTTCAGAACTGGATTCGAAACGGCGAGATCGGGCAGTACATCGGGGGCTTTCTGGCCCCCAACCGGATCTTCTTCTTCGACGGAGAAGGCGGAGAGAGGTTCGGTGCAAGGCTGCCCATAAGCTATTTCTACACCAATCCCAATACCTTCGTCGGCGACGTCGTCGGCAACCACGCGTTCTCCGAGTACGACGCGCTCCAGTTGGAGGTCCGCAGGGCCTGGCGCGCGGGACTCACCGCCCAGCTCAACTACACGTGGGGCCAGGTGACGACGGACTTTGCCGGCAGCCAGTCGAATTTCCGCGCACTCTTCGACAACGCGCAGCCCGAGCTGGAGGTCATGCGCCCGTGGTACGACATCACGCACACCCTGAACGCCCTCTGGGTGTGGGAGATCCCCGTCGGCGATGGGCGGCGCTGGATGGACAACCGCGGCGCGTTGAGCGCGGTCGTCGGCGGCTGGGACCTGAGCGGGTTCGTCCGGATCCATTCCGGCGAGCCGATCAACATCGTCTCCGGACGGGGCACCATCAACCGCGGCGGCAGCAGGGCGATGACCAACACGGTTCATCTCACGGGCATCGACATCGAGGAGCTGCAGCGCGGAACCGGGGTCTACCGGCTCGAGGACGGTCGGGTGAGCCTGTTCGATCCCGGCCTGCTGGCCGAGGGGGGCGGGCTCGATCCCGATCTCTTCGAGAATCCGGGAATGCTCGAGGCGGGGACGCTGCCGATGTCGCCCATCAGCGGGCCGTGGTACGCGACGTTGGACGTCGGGCTCCGCAAGAACATTCCGCTTCTGTTCTCGCCTGCGGCGCGGGCGCAGTTGCGCATCGATTTCTTCAACATCCTCAATCGCACCAACTTCGACGCCGGCAGCATTTCCGGCGTCGGCGGACTGGGCGTCCGCAACCGCCACGATCCCAACAGCACGGAGTTCGGCCTGATCGACTCGGCGTTCTCGGCCCGCGAGATTCAGGTCGGCATGAAGCTCACGTTCTAGCAGTCCGTGGTGGAACCCCGCGTCGCACCGAGAGCGGCGAGGCGCCCGCGTGGCAAGGCGCGACGAGGGACCATATTGGGCATATTCGACCGAGGAGCAACGCAGTCCACGCGGGATGCATCGCCGCTCGAATGCAGCGGGGCTTTCGCCACGGGCTGCTAGCGCCCCGAAACGACTCGCTGGCTCGCCGTTTCGGCCCATCCCCCCCGCTCCAGGAGTCTGCGCCGCAGAACTGACTCCGTTGCGTTCTACGGCGCAGACTCCTAGCCCGACAATCGTCACCTGCGGCTCCGATTGCCGCCCAGCCGGGCCTGACCAGGAGTCTGCACCGTTCTACGGCTCAGACTCCTGGCAGAAGGCGAGCTTGCGTCCGACAACGGGGACGGACTGATCCTTCCGTTGGACAACCCGCTCACTCCTCATGCGGGAAAATCCCGCAGAACCGTGCCGGTATCTGCTCGTCGACTCTTGGCATGCGTCTTGCTGGGACGTAGAGGCAGCGCGTGCAGCGAATCCGTCCGGTGAGACACGCGCGGCCTCAGCGAAAGGAGACCTTCGGATGTACGCTCAATTCACTACGCGCCGAATCGTTCTGTCACTGATGGCACTTGCCATGACGTTCCTGTCGGCGTCACCGGCGCTGGCCGGCGAGGAGACGAAGTACGACCTGTTCCAGCGCGTGCAGGAGCAGGTGCTCCGGTACTCGTTCTTCACGGTGTTCGACAACATCGACGTGGAGATTGCCGACGAGGGTCACGTCGTGCTCACCGGCCACGTCACCGGCGACCACAAGGCAAGCGACATCGAGAAGCGCGTCGTCGGCCTCGACGGGGTGACGGCAGTGACCAACGAGATTGCCGTGCTGCCGGTATCGGGGTTCGACAACCGGTTGCGGCGGGTCATCGCCCGCGCGATCTACGGGAATCCCAACTTCTGGCATTACGCAACCAGCGGCAATCCGTCGATCCACATCGTGGTGGAGCGTGGACACGTGACGCTCACCGGCGTCGTCGACAGCGAGACCGACCGGCAACTGGCCCGGGCGCTCGCGGGGCAGTTCAACGCCTTCTCGGTCACCAACCGGCTTCGGCTGCCGCACGAAGTGACGATGGAGCTCGAAGCGCTCGGATAGGAGGTCGTCAGCCTTTGCCTGCGGGGGCTGTCTGTGGTCTTCGATTGGCTATGATTGGGCTTGACTGCCGCTCGCCGGATGGCAGCAGCCCAGCGAGGAGTAGCAACGACTACAGACAGCCAGTCCGCGACCGCGCCGCGGTCCGCGGGTGACGCGGCCGCCCGGCCGCGAGGGGGCGCCACGGCCGTCGCGCGCGCACGCTGCGCGTGGGCCGTGGCGACGCTCATCGTAGTCCAGGGGATCGTCTGCGGCGTGGCCGTGCTGCCCGTCACGGCGGTGTGGGGGCCGCTGCTCGCCTGGACAACGGACGACCCGGTAGCACGGGTGGTTGCCGCCAGCTTCGCCATCGTCCCGTCGTACGCGCTGTTCGCCATCGCACTGATGTTCGCATCGGCGCTCGCCACGCGCCTGACCGGCTGGCGCACGCAGCCCAACGCCGAGATGCGCCTGGCCGATCTCGACTGGCCGCTGCTGGACTGGGTGCGCTACATGGTCGCCATCCACGTCGTGCGGCTGTTCGCCGGCACCCTTTTCCGCGGCACGCCCATCTGGAGCGCCTACCTGCGCCTGAACGGCGCCCGCGTCGGCCGCCGCGTGTACGTGAACAGCCTGGCGGTGAGCGACCACAACCTGCTCGATTTCGGCGACGACGTGGTCATCGGCGGCGACGTTCACCTGTCGGGCCATACGGTCGAGCGCGGGTTCGTGAAGACGGCTCCCGTGCGCCTGGGAAACCATGCCACGATCGGGCTCGGATCGCTGATCAGCATCGGCGTGACCATCGGTGCCGGCGTGCAGATCGGCGCCCTGAGCCTGGTGCCCAAGCACGTGACCCTGGACGGGCCCGGCACTTATGCGGGGGTGCCCGCGAGACCCCTGGGAGCCCGTGGTGAAACCCCGCGTAGCACCGAGAGGGGCGAGGCGCCCGCGTGACAAGGCGCGACGAGGGAGCATATTGGGCATCTTCGACCGAGGAGCAACGCGGTCCACGCAGTCCACGCGGGATGCATCGCCACTCGGATGCGGCGGGGATCTTGCCACGGGCTCCTGGGAGCCCCGGGTTCGGATGCCTCCCCGCCGGCCCGGCGCGAATTGTCTCGCGGCGGCTGCTGCGCCGGCCGTCCGCGCCGGCGCTTTTTGACCTCCCGAAATGATCTGTGCCATGGTCTCGCCATGTGCAAGACCCTCTCTAGTCGGCATCCGGTAATCCGTTGGGCGGCGGTCGCGGCCGTCGCGTGTCTGGGAACCGTTGGCGTAAGCGCGCAGGACGGCGCCGTCGACGGGGAATGGGGTGTGTTCGGGGCGGACGCGGGCGCTACCCGCTATTCGCCGCTCGACGAGATTCATGCCGGCAACGTCGGCGACCTGGAGGTGGCCTGGCGCTGGAGCGCGCGAGACCAGGGCACGCCCCCGCCGTCCGGCCGGACGCAGATCAGTCCCATCGTGGTCAATGGCGTCCTCTATACGACCATCGGCAACCAGCGCAGCGTGATTGCCCTCGATGCCGCTACCGGCGAGCCCATCTGGAACTGGCACCCGGGCGACAACGAACGCCGGTGGGGCGACATCATCGAGCCCGTGGCGCGGAGCGCAGGGCGCGGAGTGTCCTACTGGACGGACGGAGCGGGGGACGAACGCATCTTCGTCGTGACGCCGAGTTTTCAGTTGGCGGCCCTGGACGCCCGGACTGGGAATCTCGTGCAGGATTTCGGCACGGCAGGCGTGATCGACATGATGGACGACCTGCGCTGGAGCGAGCGGCCGGCCGCGGAGCGGGCGGGCCGCGTGGCCAACACGTCGCCGCCGGCGATTCTCGGCAACGCGCTCGTGGCCTCGATCTCGCTGCACACCGGCAGCATTCCCACCCGGGCCTCTCCCAACGAGGTCTGGCCCATGAACATGCCCGGCGACGTGGTGGCCTACGACACCCGCACCGGCCGGATGCTCTGGCGCTTCAACACGGTCCCGAAGGAGGGTGAGTTCGGCGTCGAGACCTGGCTGCAGGCGGACGAGGCCCTCTGGGACGTGCCCACCGGCACGCACGACTGGGTGCGGGAGCGTCCGGATCTCCTCGATGCGTCCTGGAAGTACACGGGCAACGTCGGGCACTGGGCGCCGGTGACGGCCGACGCGGAGCTCGGCCTGTTCTACGTGGCTACCGAGACGCCGACGAACGACTACTACGGCGGCTATCGGCCGGGGGACAACCTTTTCGGCAACTCCGTGCTGGCGCTCGACGCGGAGACCGGCGAGCGGGTGTGGCACTTCCAGCTCACCCATCACGAGCTGTGGGACTACGACATCCCCGCCGCCCCCATCCTCGCGGACATCGAGGTCGACGGGGTCCCGATCAAGGCGCTGGTTCAGCTCTCGAAGCAGGGGTTCGCCTACGTGCTCGACCGCGAGACGGGCGAGCCCGTGTGGCCGATCGAGGAGCGGGCCGTGCCGCCGTCGGACGTGCCGGGCGAGCGGGCGTCGCCTACGCAGCCCTTTCCGACGAAGCCGCCGGCGTTCGATCTGCAGGGCGTCACCGAGGACGACCTCATCGACTTCACGCCGGAGCTGCGGGCCGAGGCGCTGCGCATCGTGGAGCAAATACGGCTCGGGCCCCTCTATACGCCCCCGTCCCTGATCGAGCCGGGCGTCAACCTGGGGACCCTCGGGGCCCCCGGCGCGGGCGGCGGCGTCAACTGGCCGAGCGGCGCGGTGGACGTCGAGGCGGGTCTCCTCTTCGTGCCGTCGCAGACGCGGCCGACGCTGTTCGGGCTGACGGATGGCACGGAAGGGACCGGCGTGCGCTACCACATCTCGTTCTCCCGGGGTGTGCCGACCGTCCGCGACCTGCCGCTGCTGAAGCCTCCCTACGGCCGGATCACGGCGATCGACCTGACCGCGGGAGAGATGCTGTGGCAGATCCCGCACGGCGACACGCCCGAGTACATCCGGGAGCATCCGGACCTGCAGGGCGTGGACGTCCCCAAGACCGGGATCCTCACGCAGAGCTCCGGGCTGCTCGCGACGGCCACCCTGCTGTTCGCGGGGGAGGGACAACGCGGGGGTCCGGTGCTGCGGGCGTACGACAAGGGGACGGGCGAGGTCGTCCACGAGATTCCGCTGCCGGGTGGACCGACCACCGGGTTCCCGATCACGTACCTGGCGGACGGCCGGCAGTACCTGGTCGTAGCGGCTCTGGACGAGGAGAGAATCGCGGAGCTGGTCGCCTTCTCCTTGCAGTAGCGGCGGAAGGCGTAGCGTTCGAGGATTCGGAGTGTCAAGTCGGGTCTATGCAAGTCATCCTGGTCCGCGCCAAGGCGTCAGACGTGGCCGCCATCGATCCACGTGCAGGCGATAGGTTTCGTACGACTCTCCGAACCTGCGCCGGAGCGACGGCTCCTCATGGAGCAGCACGAACAGGTGGAACGCGACCAGCAGCGCGCCGGCGTACGCGAACAGCCGGGCCTGCCCAAAGAGCAGCGCCTGCCCTGAAACGACGATAAGCACGGAGATGTACATCGGGTTGCGCACGTACCGATAGAGGCCGGACGCCACCAGCACTTCGGTCTGCGCCACCGGTCCCGGGGTGCCACGCCCCTCGAGGGCGAAGCGGGCGAAGCAGTCCAGCAGGCAGGCCAGACCCGCCGCGACCGCCGCGGCGCCCACTACCCGCACGCCTGACACCCCGAGCAGCGGTGGCTGCATCGTCCAACCGACCAGGGCGAACGGGCCGATGCCGGCAACGAGACCGGGAGCCGCCCAGAAGAAGACGAACGACCCCACGATCGCACGCGTACGTGTTCCCTTCATGGACCATGCGCTCCTCACGGTGAAGCTACCACGGTAACCAGAGACGAGTCGGTTTCGTGCAGCCCGGGGACTGTTGCCACGCGGGTAGAATCCGGCAGTTCACCGGATCATCGACGTGGCGAGCCGACGCGTCGTCGAGACGCTCGACCTGGGTTGGCAGAGTCGACGACCAGCGCGACCACACCGGCGCCGAGCTGTGCCCGGGCCGCCCCCAACCTGTCGGAGCACGCCCCGGCGTCCCTGCTGGCCATAGCGCGCGCCGGCGCAGACCGTCCTTGTGATCAGGCCATGAGGGTCCTACAATGTGGTCATGCAGTCCATCAAGGTTACCGAGCTCAAGTCCCACTTGAGCCGGTATCTGCGGCAGGCTTCCCGTGGGGAGAGGATAACCGTCAGGGATCGGGACAACCCGATCGCCGAGTTGGGACCCGCTCGCGGGGAGCCGCTTTCCTGGCGTGACCGCCTGCTGCGCGAGGGCCGGCTCCGGCCCGGGACTCAGGACTGGGGCGCTCTGAGGATCTCCATCATCGAGCGACACGTTGATATCCAGTCGTCGCTCCGCGCCGTCCGCGAGGATCCCGATGAAGTACGTCGACGCAAGCGCGGTGCTCCGAGTCCTGTTCGTTGAGTCCGGGCCGTCGGTGCCGCTGCTGGCCGGCGACCATGTCGTGTCTTCCCGACTCATCGAAGTCGAAGCGTTCCGTGCCGTCGATCGCGAGCGGCTGCTCGGCGGCCTGAGCGATGCCGAGACGGCCATCAAACGCAAGGAGCTGACCGAGCTGCTGGCGATGACGGATCTCGCGCCCGTGGACGGCACGGTGCTCGACCGGGCGAAGAGCTCGTTCGCGGTCAACCTGCGCGCGATCGATGCGATCCACGTCGCAACGGCGGAGCTTCTGGCGGCTGCCGCAGACGGCGAACCACTGGAGTTCTGGACGCACGACGAGCGTCAGGCCACGGCGGCCATTTCACGTGGGCTGACCGTCCACGGCGGCGGTGCCGCTGCTCACGATTAGTCACTCGGGCGGGCAGTCGTGGCCGTACAAAGTCGCGGATCGCCGACAACTGCCGAGACGGGTTGCGGCCCGCGAGGCGCCGCCCCTTGATCTGGTAGCGCTTGCCATCCTCGCCCGTCGCGTCCACCGCCTTCTGCGAGTTCGGGTGCCGCTTCCAACCGTAGGCGGCACAGAACAGGTACTCGGCAAGATCGCCAGTCGGGTTGTTCTCCGACCGCAGTATCCCGCGCGTCCGCAGTTCCTCGAGGAGTGCCGCGTGGAAAGCAAGAAGCCCGGCGAGCGACCTGCCCTTCAGGTTCACGTCTGGCGCCCGCGTTGTTGTTGCGTACGACGCCTTCGTCACCGCTATCGCCCCCCAACGTGGACTATAGCGCCGGTCACGGTACTTCCCCGCCCGCCCCCCCAACAGGCGTCGGAAGTCGACCACACTACGGGTTGACGCTCCGGCCGACGGAGTGGTTCCGCGTCCGGCGAGGCTCTCTTCGGACCGTGATACTCTGTCCCTGATGGGCACCCACGCGGCCGTGAGGATGCTGACTGCCGCCGGTGCCGATGAGGCGCTTGCCGTCGCCGTGGTCGATGTCGCTCAGAACGCCGCCGCCGACCAGGGCCGCGAGTCGGCCACCCGCTCCGACCTCGACCATCTGCGTGAAGTACAGCGCGCGGATCTGGCCGCCCTCGAGGCTCGCCTGACGTGGCGTTTCGCGGGTGCGATGCTCGCGCAGACACTCGCGATCCTCGGCGGAGTCGTCGCGATCCTGCGCCTTCTGGATTGACCTCTACCGACTGACAGCGGCCGATGGGGCCTTCGTGGAACGAGATCCGAACGCGGGCCGCCGCCTTTGCCCGTGAATGGGCTGACGCCACGTATGAGAAGGGCGAGACCCAGAGCTTCTACAACGAGTTCTGGTGTCAGAGACCTCCAGAACGTTGCTCCGAGCCCCCAAGCGGTTGGAGCGCTGGTTGCAGGAACTCATCCACCGGCATCCGATATGTCTGCCGATGGACGAAATCGAGCCGGGCATCGGGCACCTGATCCCTGTCTGCATGGAGTTGCCCCTCCGCGTCGGGTCGGTTGACAACCTGTTCATCACGCCCGAGGGCAATCTGGTGATCGTTGAGGTGAAACTCTAGGGCAACCCCGAGGCTCGCCGTCAGGTCGTCGCCCAGACCCTGGAGTACGCGACAGCGCTCTTCAAGCTCGACTACATCGAGTTGGAGGCGGCGGTCAGGAAGGCGGATTTCGACGGAGCGGAGCGCCCGGAAAGCCTCTACAGCGTGGTTAGCGGCGCGGACGCCTCGCCCGAGAGGGAGTTCGCCGACCGCAGGCAAGCCCGTGAACCTTGGCATCGTGATGCGAAGCGGAGAGATCTGGACATACGCGACCTCCTGGACGGTGGACCGCGATCTGGCGCAAGACTATAACCGGCGTCTCGCGCAACTCTTCGGCGGCAAGGTCAGGCACGGTACTACGAAGAAGGTGCCGAGTCTCTGGGTGGCTCGTCAGGACGGCACTCCGTTTCGTATCGAGGACGTGACGGATCGGTTGTCGGACTGGACTGGGATCATCAAGGAGTTCCAGAGCGCGGTGCGAGTACGCGCCCAAGATCGCGAGACAGCGAGACATGACCGAGTTCGTCCGGTTCAATCCAGTCGCGAATTGTGCACGGAACTGTACACGGCCACTGCGGTAGTTCTATAAACTACTGAAAAAAAATGGGTTCCAGGCCTGCCGTTACGTTCGGTGCGGAAGCCACGCGTGTTGGCATCATGCGCCCTCGAACATCGTCTGGACGAGGAATACCTGCGGGACGGCGCACACCTGCTGGACGCTACGGATCTGTTCGACTGCGCGCTCCAGACCGGGTCGTGAGCGGAAGAACGACCGGTCCGTGCACTGCTACTCACCCCCCGGCAGCGCGAACACGAACAGGTTGTTCCCGTTGCTCGGGCGCAGCTCGGGCGTCAACTGCAGGAAGCTCGCCGTGGTTGCCGCCGGGCCGGTGCCTACCGCGATGTACTGGCGGCCGTCGACCGCGTAGCTGATCGGGAAGCCGGAGACAGGGGAGCCGAGGTTGATCTCCCAGAGCACCTCGCCGGTCTCCTGATCGAAGGCGCGGAAACGGCCGTTCGCGTCGCCGCCGAAGACGAGGCCGCCGCCGGTGGCCACGAGCGACAGGGTGGCGGCCCGCTGCTGGTGCAGCCATCTGGTCTCGCCGGTTTCCGCGGAGATGGCGTAGACCGTACCAAGCTGCTCCGTGCCGGGCGCGAGCTCGTGGCGGACGGCCAGGGCGTAGATGCGGTGCGAGGCGTCGGGAGAGGTCGTCGCCAGGAGCCGCTGGCACATGTTGCGCAGCGGCATGTACATGGTGTTGGTGAGCGGGCTGTAGGCGCCCGCCTCCCAGTCCTTGCCGCCGTGCATGTTGGGGCACGCGAGGACCTGCTGCCCCTCGGCGGTGAAGATCACCTCGGCGTTCTCGGTCACCGCCCCGGTCGCCCCGTCGATGTGGCTGATGACGTTCTGGGCGATGGTGGGGGTGGCCCACAGGAACTCGCCGGTCTCGCGGTCGAGGGTGTAGACGAGGCCGGTCTTGCCCGGGATGCCGGTCATTACCTTGCGGACCTCCCCCGGCCGGATGCGCGGGTTGATCCAGCTCACCGCGTCCGGGTTGGGCGCGACCGCCGTGTCGAGCAGGATGCGCTCGAAGGGATGGTCGAGGTCCCAGTGGTCGTTCATGTGCTGGTAGTACCAGCGGATTTCGCCGGTGTCGACGTCGAGGGCCAGCGTCGAGTTGTGGTAGAGGTGCGTGTTCTCGACGCCGCCGAGCATGAACTTCGGGGCGGGCGAGGTGACCGATGTGCCCTGGTAGATGAGGCGCAGCTCGGGGTCGTAGCTGGCCGGCATCCAGGTGCCGACGTGGACCCGCTGCTCGTAGGGCACGCCGCCCCAGGTCTCGTCGCCCGGTTCGCCGGGAGCCGGCACCGTCCGCCGCCGCCACAGCTCCTCGCCGGTGAGCGCGTCGTGCGCGACGATGACGCACGACTCGGGACCGCCGCGCGGCCGGCAGCTCCGTCCGGAGATTACCTTGCCGTCGGCGATGATCGGCCCCGAGCTGTGCCCGGCCGGGGTCTCCCGGTAGTCGAAGATCTTCGTCTCCCAGGCGATCTCGCCGGTCGTGGCGTCGAGGCCGAACACGTAGCTGTCGTCGCTGGTGTTGATGATGAACCGGTCGTAGATCGCGATGTTGCGGTTGTTGCGCGAGTTGCCGCCGACGTGCTGGTACACGTCCTCGGGCAGGTCGCGCCGGTGCGCCCAGATCAGGTCGCCGGTCGCCGCGTCGATCGCCTCGATGACGTCGCTCGCCTGGGGCATGTAGAGGACGCCGCCGTAGGCCAGCGGCGTGCCTTCCTGGCGTCCCGGCGCGAGCCCGCGCGTCCAGACCATGCGGAGATCGCCGACGTTGTCCCGGTCGATCTGATCCAGCGGGCTGTAGGCCCAGCCGTCCAGCGTCCGGCGCCAGGTCAGCCAGTCGCCGGGGGCCGGGTCCTGGAGCATCGCGTCGGTCACCGGCACCAACTCGTCCGCCGCCTCGTTCTGGGCGGCCGCCGTCATCGGCGCGAGGAGGGCGAGGAGGAAGACCGCGACGGCCCGAAGCATCGTCGAGACGAGCGGCCGGAGGGTGGCTGTCGAGCGCATCGGCGTGGCGATTGGCATGGTGGGCCAACGGTAACACGATCCCGGAACCCGCACGCCGGACGCCGATCTCGCCCGAGGCCGCATTCGTTCCCGTAGTTGAAGAGTGACGATCTCGCGGAGCTGCCGGCTTTCTATTTGACATCCTAACGGAACGTGCGATACGTTCATTGGGATGTCTAATAGAGAGTCATGCGCAGGTCCTTCACAGCGCCCTCGACGTGATCGTGGGGAGATCACGATGACCGTCCTTCGCGAGTGGCTGCGTCGTCTGTGGGGCGCCCTCCGGCGCAACCCGGCCGATCACGATCTCGAGCGCGAGCTGCGCTTCCATCTCGAACAGGCGGAGGAGGAGCTTCGCGCGAAGGGCCATTCCCAGGCAGAAGCTGCGCGGATGGCGCGGGTGCGCCTGGGCGGCCTTCCCCAGGCGATGGAGGCGCTGCGCGACCAGCGGGGCTGGCCGTGGCTCGACGACCTGCGGACCGATGTGAAGACAGGGGTGCGCGGCCTGTTGCGACGCGCCGGGTTCACCGCGACGGCGGCGCTGACGTTGTCGATCGGCATCGGCGCTACGGCTGCGGTCGCCACCGTCACGGGAGCCTTGCTCTTCCAGCCCCTGCCGGTGCCCGACCCTGACGAGCTCGTGGTCGTGGCGCAACTCGACGAGCACACCTCGGAGTTCCCGCACGCACTTTCGTATCCCGAATACCTCGACTACCGGGAGCGCAGCGACGTCTTCGAGGGTCTGGCGGCTCACACCCTGGCGGACGAGCTGCTGTCGGTAGACGGCCGCGAGGCGGAGCGGATCTGGATCGAGTACGTGAGCGACAACTACTTCGACGTCTTTAAGGTGGACGCCGAGCGCGGACGCACGTTTCTCCCCGCCGAAGGTCGCCGTCCCGGCGATGCGCCCTTCGTCGTGTTGACGCACCACGCCTGGCGGACGCGGTTCGGCGGGGACCCCGCCGTCCTGGGAGAGGTCGTGCGCCTCGGGCCGGTCAACATGACCGTCATCGGGGTCACGCCGGAGCCCTTCGTCGGCACCAGCGGCCTGGTGCCCGTCGAGCTGTTCGTCCTCGCGACCGAGGGCGCGCTCGTCGAGCCGGGATGGACGGAGCTGCTGACCAACCGGCTTCCGGAGTCGTTCGTCCTCACCGGACGCCTGCGGCCCGGCGTGACGGTCGCCGAAGCAGCCGCCCAGCTCGACGTGCTCGCCGGCGCGCTGGCCGCCGAGCACCCGGACGCGAGCCGCTACAGCGAGCTCTACGTCGTATCCGAGCGCGACGCAAGACCGATCCCCGGCGCGTCGCGCCACACGGTGCCCCTCATGACCGTCGTGATGGCCCTCGCCTCGCTCGTACTGCTCATCGCCATCGCCAACGTGGGCACCCTCCTGGTGGGGCGCGGCGTCGCGCGGCGGCAGGAGATGGCCCTGCGCGCGGGCTTGGGTGCGACCCGGCGGCGGCTCGTGCGGCAGTTGGTAACCGAAAGCGTGCTGCTGGCGCTGGCAGGCGGAGTCGGCGGCGGAATCGCCGCGCTATGGACCGCCGATCTGGTCATGGCCGGTGCCGCGATGGGCGCAGGCATCGAGCAGTTGCGCTTCGAAACGTCCTTGGATTGGCGGGTCTTCGGATTCACGGCGACGATCGCGATCGCCGCCGGCCTGCTCGCTGGCCTCGCGCCGGCGTTGCGCGCGACGCGGATCGATCTCGCGTGCGCCATCGGTTCGGGTGGCCGCGGCTCCGGCGGGGGCGCCCCGGGGCGGCGCCTGACGAACGGGCTCGTCGTGGTCCAGGTCGCCGTCTCCATGGTGCTCCTGGTCTGCGCCGGGCTCTTCGTCCAGAGCAGCCGGAACGCCGGTGCGATCGACTTCGGTTTTCGAACCGACGATCTCCTGGTGCTGTCGGTCGATCCGCTCGCCCAGGGATACGACCGGGAGCAGGCCCGTGCGCTCTACCGGGAGATCATCGACGACGTCGCCGCCCTGCCCGGCGTCAGGTCGGCGAGCTGGGCGCGCAGGGCGCCGGTGTCGCCGGGCCGGAGCTCGGGGAGCGTGTTCACCCTGGACGGCGGCACCGCGGCGGAGCCCGACGCGGCGATCGTCGCCGTGAACAGCGTCGACCCGGGCTTCTTCGACACCGTCGGCATTCCGGTGCTCCGTGGACGCGGGTTTCGTGAGGAAGACGGCGAGAGCGACCGGCGGGTGGCTGTCGTCAGCGAGAGCGCGGCGCAGCGGTTCTGGCCCGGACAGGACGCGATCGGCCGCCGGATCGTCAACGCCGATACGGGGGACGCGCCGTTCGAAGTGATAGGGGTGGCGCGCGACGCGCACATGTCGCAGTCGCCGTTCGACCGGCCGCCGTTCGTCCTCTATCCGTTCGGGCCCCGGCTGATGGGGCCGGCCACGCTGCACGTGCACCTGGACGGACCGGTGAGCGCGGCGGCCTCGATGGTCTCCGAGACGGTTCGCCGGCACGATCCGACCCTGGCGATACTGGATGCCGGCGCCATGGACGGCGTGGTGCGCTCGATGGCGATGCTGGTCAGCGTGCGCGTCGGCGCCGCCGTCATCGGGTCTTTCGGTCTCCTCGGCCTGCTTCTCGCCGCGGTAGGGCTCTACGGGGTCGTGTCGCACGCGGTGGTCCAGCGGAAGCAGGAGTTCGGCATCCGCACCGCCCTGGGGGCGACCTCCGCGGCCATCGTCGGGCTCGCGCTCGGTCGAGGCGTCGCGCTCACGACGCTCGGACTGACGCTCGGCGCGGTCGCGGCGGCCGGCGCCGCGCGACTCACCGCCGGGTTTCTCGTCGACGTCAGTCCGACCGATCCCGCGGTGTTCGCCCTCACGGGGTCGCTGCTGGCGGGCGTGGCGGTGCTCGCCTGTCTCGTGCCCTCACGGCGGGCAGCGAAGGCCGATCCGCTCGCGACGCTGCGGGCCGACTAGCGCGCTGCACCGGCGCAGCGCCGCTGCAACTGTTCGAAGCTCGCGCTGCGTCCCCGCCAACGACAGGCGTTCCCTGCGCATGTCCATGTAGGCGGCGTCCAGGCAGAGCGACGCGGATGGCCACGACGTCGTCATGCCGGCCGGAGGCCCGAGATGCAGCACGGCATCGAACTGCTCTTCCGGGACTCGAACGCTGATCGATGAGTTGCTGCACCATCCAGAACAGCACGGCGTCATGTTGTCACCCTTCGTCGCCCGTCGATCAGAACCCCGGCGGCGCCTCGTCGGCCGACGGTCCGTAGATCGACGGCACCGGGATGTCGTTGAGCCGCAGGTAGACCCCGAGCTGCGCCCGGTGGTGGATCAGGTGGTTCATGACGAAGCTGCGCAGAACGGCCACCTTCGGCAGCGTCATCAGCGTCCGGCCGTTGCTCAGCAGCGTCCACGGCTTCATCAGGTCGGCGTCGCTGGCCCCGGCAATCGCCGCGCGCGCCTCGGCTGCGTGCCGGTCGAACGTCGCGACGAGGTCCGCCGTGTCGGCGGGCGGAGGCGGCGGGTCCATCTGCTTGCCCCCTGGGGCCAGATCCAGCTCGTCCTGGCCGATAGTCAGCGGCGCCCACGAGGGGAGGTTGGCGAGATGCCCGGCCAGCCACACCATGGTGCCCGACTTGGGGTGCGGCCGCCAGTCGAACTTGTCGGCGGGCACGCGCTCCAGCGTCCGGCGGGCGCCCGCGATCTCCTGATCGAATTCCGGTAGCAGACTGTCGCTGATCGCCATGTCGTCCTTCCGTTCCGAATCCCATTCCGTCACCAGCCCGCTCTCGTACAGCACCACGAGGTCTGCGAGCGCGTCGAGTTCCTCGCTGTCCGTGCTGCCGCGTTCGGCACCCATGAGCTGGTCGATCCGTGAGAGCGCCGCATTGTAGTCGGTGTCATTCCTGATGGGCGTGGGGCCAGCCATGCTCCACCATAGCGCACTGCTCGCGCGGCTGGGGTCCGCTACGAGGTCTCCGGACGCGTCGCCGACATTTTCCCGGTGCGGTACCCTGCCGTTGCGCACTGGAAACACCCGGTCCGTACACTGCGATCCCATGGAGGTTTACCTGAGATGAATCGTCGTACGCAGTGGATTGCAGGAACAGTCGCGATTGCCGTCCTGGTCGGGTCGGCAAGCGTAGCCGAGGCGCAGAACGCCACCACCGGGACGATCGGGGGCGTCGTGCGCGACGCGCAGCAGGGCGTGCTGCCCGGCGCCGGGGTGGTCGCGGTGCATGTACCCACCGGCACCCGATACGAGGTCTTCACGCGCGACGACGGGCGGTTCGACCTGCTGAACGTGCAGGTCGGCCCCTACGAACTCGAAGTCGCGATGGGCGGCTTCGGGACGCAGTCGCTCTCCGGGGTGGTCGTGACCCTGGGCGAAGCCACCGAGGTGCCGGTCACGCTGCAGCTCGCAACGCTGACCGAGACGGTGGAAGTGGTCGCCGAGGCGAGCGAAGTGTTCTCGCCGTCGCGCTCGGGCACGACCGCGGGGGTGGCGACCGGCGTCATCGAGACCCTGCCGACCATCGAGCGCAGCCTGCAGGACTTCGCCCGCGTGAACCCCTTCTTCGTCAAGACGAGCCGCAACGCCGACTCCGAGAGCTTCCTGAGCGTGGCGGGCCGGAGCGGCCGGTACAACAACATCCAGATCGACGGCGCGGTGAACAACGATCTGTTCGGCCTCGCACGGCAGGGGACGCCGGGCGGGCAGGCGAACACGCAACCGATCAGCCTCGACGCGGTCAGCGAGCTGCAGCTCGTGGTGGCGCCCTACGACGTGCGGCAGAGCGGCTTCTCCGGCGGCGGCGTCAACGTCATCACGCGCAGCGGCTCGAACGCCTTCAGCGGGACCGGGTACTTCTACAGCCGCAACGAGGGCCTCGTCGGCAGCGGCATCGACGACGTGCCGATCGCCAACTTCTTCGACCGCCAGCGGGGCGCCAGCGTCGGCGGCCCGCTGGCCCGCAACCGGGCGTTCTTCTTCGCCAACTTCGAGAGCCAGCGGCGCGAGACCCCGGTGGGCTACTCGCTCGACGGGTCGTCCGGCGTCGACTTCGACCGGCTGGCCGAGGCGCAACGGATCGTGCAGCTCGCGAGCAGCCGCTTCGGCTACGACATACCCGGCGGGTTCGGGGAGATCATCCGCGGGAACCCGAACGACAAGCTCTTCGTCCGCACCGACGTCAACCTGTCGCCGGGGCAGCGCCTCTCGCTGCGGCACAACTACGTCAACGGCACCGCTGACGTCGGGTCGCAGTCGAACTTCCGCTATCGCTTCACCGACAATTTCTACCGGTTCGAGAGCGCCACCAACTCGACGGTCGGCCAGATCGACAGCGCGTTCGGCAACGCGGTGAACCAGGCCCGGATCAGCTTCCAGCGGATCCGCGACCGCCGCGGCCCGCGGACCGCGCCGTTCCCGCAGGTCACGATCGACCTCGAGGGCGGCGAGGAGATCCGCTTCGGCACCGAGCAGTTCTCGACAGCGAACGCGCTCGACCAGGACATCATCGAGATCCACAACGACCTGACCTGGGTGCGCGGCCGGCACCAGTTCACCATCGGCACCCACAACGAGCTGTTCAAGTTCCGGAATCTGTTCATCCGCGACAACTTCGGCGTCTACGAGTTCACCAGCCCGGAGCTCTTCGCGCAGGGGCTCGCCCAGTCCTACAGCTACAGCTTCTCGCGCACCGGCGACCCGCGGCAGGCGGCCGAGTTCTGGGTCTACCAGCTCGGGTTCTACGCGGGCGACCAGTGGCGGGTCCGCGACGACCTGTCGCTGACCTACGGGCTGCGTCTGGACGCGCCCATCTTCCCGGACACGCCCACCGCCAATCCGCTCGTGGAGCAGTTGTACGGGCGGGGCACCGACGTGGTCCCGGCCACCCGCAACTGGTCGCCGCGGATCGGATTCAACTACGACCTGAGTCCCGGCCAGCAGGTGCGGCAGCAGGTGCGCGGCGGCCTCGGGCTGTTCCACGGGCGCACCCCGTACGTCTGGCTGTCGAACCAGTACTCGAACACCGGCAACGAGTTCCAGCGCATCCGGGTGTTCTTCGATCCGGACAACCGGATCCCGTTCTCGGCCGATCCGAACAACCAGCCGACCGACATCGGCTCGGCGTCGACAAACGAAATCAACCTGGTCGATCCCGACTACCGCTATCCGCAGCTCCTGCGCGGCAACCTGGCCTACGACCGGGACCTCGGGTTCCTCAACCTGATCGGCAGCGTCGAGCTGCTCTTCTCGAAGTCGCTGCGGGACATCGACTACCGCAACCTGAACCTGGTCGAGAGCGGCACAGCGCCCGACGGCAGACCGACCTTCACGCGGCTGCACCGGGACTTCAGCAACGTCGTCCTGCTGACGAACACGGGAGAGGGCAGCAGTTGGACGATCGCCACGAAGCTGGACAAGCGGTTCAGCGACAACTGGTTCATGAGCGGCTCGTATCTCTACGGCGAGTCGCGTTCGGTCAACGACGGCGGGTCGAGCCAGGCCACCTCGAACTGGCGCTACAACTACAACGCGGGCAATCCGAACGCCGTGCCGCTGGCCGTCTCGAACTTCTCGCCGGGCCACCGGTTCAACCTCTCCGGCTCGTACCGGATTCCGGCCGGGCCTGCCGGCATCACGCTGGCCGCCTACTACAACGCCCAGCAGGGGCGCCCGTACAGCTATCTCGATGGAAGCGACAGCAACGGCGACGGGACGCGGGGCAACGATCTGCTCTACGTGCCGCGCGACGCCGGCGAGGTGATCGTCACCGACGGCGCCTTCGACGACCTGATGCGCTTCCTGACCGATGGTTGCGACGTCACGCCGGGCGCGATCGTGCCGCGCAACGCCTGCCGCGGGCCCTGGACCTACTCGCTCGACTTCCACATCGGCGTCGACGTGCCGGTGGGTCGCAACGAGGTCGAGTTCTTCTTCGACGTCCAGAACCTGGTGAACGCCTTCAGCAGCGCGAGCGGACTGGTGGAGTTCGCGTTCTTCCAGAACCTGCAGGGGGTGCGGTCGAGCGTCGATCCCGAGACCGGCCGGTACGTCTACAGCCTGAACACGCCGGCGCGTCCCGGATTCACGGGGGACCGCTTCACGCGCGACGATCTGCGCAGCCGCTGGCAGGCGCAGCTCGGGTTGCGTTATTCGTTCGGGCGCTGATGCGCCGGGCCCGCCAACCGGTGGGCGACCGTGCACAGGCTATGCTCCCGCCGAAGAACGGCGACGGCCGGCGGCTTCTCCGGGAATGCTCCGGCCGCGTCGCCACTTGGCGCAGAATCCGGAGGGCGCCGTCCGGAACGCTGATTCCGGCGGCGAGACGTCTCGATGCGGAAGCACGTAACCGAGCACAAGCGCGGGGGCCTGCGGGAGCTGCCGGCCACGGCGATCTGCGGCAACGACATCACCTCGTCGTGCCTCTACGTTTCGGCGCTGGCAATCATCTACGCCGGCAAGTGGGCCTGGGTCTCCCTGCTGGTGGTGGCCGGCGTCCTGTTCTTGTATCGCCGGATCTACGCGGAGGTGGTCGGCGCGCTGCCGCTCAACGGCGGCGCCTACAACGCGCTGCTCAATACGACCAGCAAGTCGCTGGCGTCGATGGCGGCGTGCCTGACCATCCTCTCGTACACCGCCACCGCGGTGATCTCGGCGAACGAGGCGATGCACTACGGCCACGGCATCTGGCCGGGGCTGCCGGTCATGCCGGCCACGGTCGCGCTCCTGGCCGTGTTCATGCTCCTGACCATCGTCGGCATCAGCGAGTCGTCGAAGGTGGCGGTGGGTATCTTTCTCTTGCACCTCGCCACGCTGGCGGTGCTGCTGCTGGCGGGCGCGATCTGGCTGCTGACCAACGGACTGGCGGTTCTCGCAGCGAACTTCGCCCTGCCGTCGGAGCAGGGTCTGCCGGCGGCGCTCTTCTTCGGCTTCGCCGCCTCGATGCTCGGCATCTCCGGATTCGAGAGCTCGGCCAACTTCGTGGAGGAGCAGGCCGAGGGCGTCTTTCCGAAGACGCTTCGCAACATGTGGGCCGCGGTTAGCGTCCTCAATCCGACGCTCGCCCTGCTGGCGCTGGCGCTGGTGCCGATTCCCGACGTGGCCCCGAACGAAGAGGCGCTGCTGGCGCATATGGGAGGCATCGCGGCGGGTGAATGGCTCGCCCGGCTGATCTCGGCCGACGCGATTCTGGTGCTGAGCGGCGCCGTGCTCACGTCCTACGTGGGCGTGACCGGGCTGGTGCGGCGGATGACCCTGGACCGGTGCCTGCCGCAGTTCCTGCTGAAGAGCAACTCGCGGGGTACGTATCACCGCATCATCGTCATGTTCTTCTGCGTCTGCGTGTCGATACTGTTCATCACCGAGGGCCGGCTGGAGGCCCTGGCCGGGGTCTACACGCTGTCGTTCCTGTCGGTGATGGCGTTGTTCGGGGTCGGCAACATCCTGCTCAAGGTCAAGCGGGCCGGCCTTCCCCGTCCCGAACGCGCCGCCTGGCCGGCCGTGATCCTCGCCATCGCGCTCACCGTGCTGGGGCTGGCGGGCAACGTCCTGATGAACCCCGAATACGTATGGGTACTGGTGGAGTACCTGGTCCCGACGCTGCTGGTCGTGGCGATCATGCTGGGGCGCATCGGCCTGCTGAAGGCGTGCCTTTTCGTCGTGCAGGCGGTCAGCGAGAGAATCCGCAGGGTCACCGGCGGGGTGTCCGAGTCGCTGCGGGAGCGCATCCGCGCCATCAACAGCCAGCAGTTCGTCTTCTTCAGCCGCGGCGACAACATCCACAACCTGAATCAGGTGGTGCTGTACGTGCTGAAGAACGAGCACACCAGCCGGATCAAGGTGGTGACCGTGGTCGGCGAGGGCGACGACCCGCCACCCAGGCTGGAAAAGGACATCGGGTTTCTCAACGAGGCCTATCCGGATATCGACATCGATCTCGTGGTGATCACCGGGCGCTTCGGGCCCGAGCTGATACAGCGGCTCTCGAAGGAATGGCAGGTGCCGACCAACTTCATGTTCATCGGCTCGCCCGGCGATCACTTCGTCTACGGGCTGGCCGAGCTGGGCGGGGTGCGGCTGATCATCTGACTCCCGGCAGGCCGGCAGCGCAACGCCATCCCCGAGCGCCGCGCGCGGGGCCCGTCGCTCGGGACCGCGGACGTCGGCGAACAACCGGACCAATTCGCCGTCGCTCTCGGTAATCGTCGACCGGTTCGTCGGCCGGACCGATACGATGGACGGTGGTGATTGCGCGCCGGGTGAACCGCGAAGCGGTCGTCGTGCTCGGCTGGGGACGCGCGATACTGATGCAGCTCGCGCATCCCCTGGTCGCGGCCGGGGTCGGCGGGCACAGCCGGTTCGACGCCGGACCGCTGGCCTACGTCGAGCGCATGCGCCGCACCATCGGGGCGATGCTCTCGCTCACCTTCGGGACCGAGGCGCAGATCCGGACCACGGCCGCGCGCATCAACGCGATCCACCGGGGTGTGCACGGTCGCCTGCCGCGCAGCGTCGGCCGCTACCCCGCGGGCACCCCCTACGACGCGACCGATCCGGAGCTGCTCAGGTGGGTCCACGCCACCCTCGTCGACAGCCAGCTTCGGACGTACGCCCTGTTCGTCGGCCCGCTGTCGGCCGATGAGAAGGATCGTTACTGCGCCGAGGCGGCGCGGGTCGGTCCGCGGCTGGGGATTGCGGCGGATGCGTTGCCGGACACGACAGCCGGGCTCGACCGCTACATGAAGGAAATGGAGCAGGAAGAGCGCCTCGCGGTGGGGGAGCAGGCGAGCAGATTGGCGCATGCGCTCCTGGCGCCGCCGGGCGGAACCTGGGTTGCGCCGGCTCTGTGGCTGGGTCGGCTGACCACGTTGGGTCTGCTGCCCGCGCCGTTGCGTGACCAGTACGGTTTCGCGTGGCGTGCGCGGGACACGCGCCGGCTGCGATGGGCCGCCGCGGTAGTGCGCACCGCCCGGCGAACGCTGCCGACGGCGCTGCGCGAGTGGCCCGCCGCGAGGAAGGCGGCCGGAGCAGCAGCAGGGGACAGTGAGGGCGATTAGGCGGAAAGCCCGAAAAAGATCGCAATTCCTGCTACCTGCTGATAGAATCAGCAGGTTTAGCTGAAACTGTGAGCCCCGCTCCGGCGTCTTTCCTGGTAAGGGGCAACGCGTCCGAGCGCCGAAACGAACGCCCGGCGCAGCCGATACTCCGTACAGCGACCTGAAGGAGAGCTATAAGCTTTGTTGACACAGGAACGTCAGGACATCGTAACCGCTTTGGTGACGCTGGGGCAGGAGCGCGGATTCCTCACGCTCGATCAGGTGCTCGATCATGCACCTCCGGATCTCGACGTGGAAGAGGTCAGTGCGCTCCTGCAGGAGCTCGAAGGGCAGGGTATCGAGGTTGAGGGAGCCGAGCAGGTGCAGCCGGACATCAAGCGCCGGTCGGCTTCCCGTGTCAATCAGGCCCCGCCCGCCGAGCAGCCGCTGCCGGTGCACGAGGAGGATCAGGGACAGGATCTGGTGCGTACGTACCTGCGCCAGATGAGCCGCGTGCCGCTGTTGACCCGCGAAGGTGAGGTGGCGATTGCGAAGCGGATCGAACGCGGTGAGCTCCGCATCACCAAGGCCATGTCGCGCAGTCTGCTCGTCGCGCGCTACGTCGCGGACATCGCAACGGAGATCGCGGGGGGTGAGCGCAGCCTTCGCGAAACCGTGACGTTGCCCGATACCGAATTGACCGAGCGTCACCTCGCGACCCGCACGAAGCGGTTCGTGACGGATGCCGGGGGAGTCGCGGCGGCGCTGAGAGAGCTGCGCAAGCGCGAGCGGCGCGCCACGGCGATCCGCAGGAGCGGCCGCCGCGTGCAGGTTCGTACTCGATGGCGGATCGGTCGAGCCCGGATCGAGGTTTCGCGCGCCATTCGCCGATTGCCGTTCACCGTCGCGGTGCGGCGCGAGCTCATCGAGAAGGTCGAGCATGCCGCCGGAAGCTTGAAGGAAGCCGAGCGCTGCGTCGAGCGGTTGCAGAAGAAGCAGGCGCAGGCCGTATCGCCGGCTCCCGCGGCGGTGCTGGAGGCGGCTGTCGAGGAGGCGCGGCGCGAGCTCGCCACGCTGCGCCAGGATGTCGGCGAATCGGCGGACAACCTGAAGGCCGTGCAGAAGGCGTTTCGCCGCGGGGTCATCGAGGGCGATCAGGCGCGCAAGGAGCTCACCGAGGCCAACCTGCGGCTGGTCGTTTCCGTGGCGAAGAAGTACGTGAACCGGGGGCTGGCTTTCCTGGATCTCATCCAGGAGGGCAACATCGGCCTCATGCGCGCGGTCGACAAGTTCGACTACCGGCGCGGGTTCAAGTTCTCCACCTACGCCACTTGGTGGATTCGGCAGGCGATCACGCGGGCGATCGCCGATCAGGCGCGCACCATCCGCATTCCGGTGCACATGATCGAGACGCTCAACAAGCTCAATCGCGCGATGCAGACGCTGACGCGCGACCTGGGCCGCGAGCCGACGCCGCAGGAGCTGGCCGAGCGCGCGGATCTGCCGCTCTCGGTCGTGCGCAAAGCCCGCAAGATCGCCCAGACCGTCGTCTCTCTCGACGCGCCGATCGGCGACAGCGACGAGAGCCAGTTCGGCGACTTCATCGAGGATCGCCAGGCGGTGAATCCGGCGGAGGCCACCGTGGCCTTCGACCTGCGGCGGCAGACCGAGTCCGTGCTCGAGACGCTGAGTCCGAAGGAGCGCGAGGTGATTCGGATGCGGTTCGGCCTCAACGACGGCGCGGAGCCGACGCTGGCCGAGCTCGGGGAGAAGTTCTCGCTCACGCGGGAGCGGATTCGTCAGATCGAGGCGGCCGCGTTGCGGAAGCTGCGCGACCCGCAGCTCAGCCACCGCCTCAGCTCGTTCGTCGAGCCGCGCCAGCCGCGCGGCTCCCGCCGTGGCCGCGGCGGCGCGGCCGTGACCGAAGAGCAGGGGGTCGCGTAACGCTCGTCGCGTCCGCGTGATTCTCAACGCCGGTTCCGTCCCCTCTCGGGCGGGGCCGGCGTTTTGTTCCTCTGGACATCGACTACTTTCTTCTACACGTCGCGTCTGCCGGGGGCCGGTGGCCGGCGTTGACGACATCCACTCTCATCCGTCGATTCCGCGCACGGCGCGGGTCATGCTGAAACGTCGATTTCCGACGCCCCGGAACGGAGCCGGCATTCGGCACCGCGCTCCGCGCGGCGGACTCGGCGCAACCGTACGTGCCAGAATGGCGGGGTGAACGTCTTCCTGGTCGACGGCACCTACGAGCTGTTCCGGCACTTCTATGCCGTGCCGCGCACGACCAGCGTCGACGGCATCGAGATTGGCGCCGTGCGCGGCGTCGTGGGGTCGCTGCTGGGGCTGCTGGAGGAGGAGGTCACCCACATCGGCGTCGCCACCGACCACGTCGTCGAGTCGTTCCGCAACGAGCTCTGGCCGGGCTACAAGAGCAGCGAGGGGCTGGACCCGGACGTGCTGGGCCAGTTCGAGCCGCTCGAGGACGCGCTCGAGGCCCTCGGCCTCGTCGTCTGGAAGACGGTGCGGTACGAGGCCGACGACGCGCTCGCCTCGGCGGCGATCCGGGCGGCGGCCGACGAGCGGGTCGAGCAGGTGTTCGTCTGCACGCCCGACAAGGACCTGGCGCAGATGGTCGACGGCAGCCGCATCGTGCAGTTCGATCGGCGCAGCGGCGCCGTACGTGACGAAGACGGCGTGCGCGAGAAGTTCGGCATCGGTCCCCGATCGATTCCGGACTACCTCGCGCTGATGGGCGATTCGGCCGACGGGTTCCCGGGCGTGCGGGGCTGGGGCGCCAAGTCGGCGGCAACCGTGCTCGCCCGCTATCTGCGCCTGGAGGACATTCCCGACGACGCGTCGACCTGGGACGTGCGCGTGCGCGGCGCGGCGCGGCTTGCGGAGGCGCTGGCCGGGGCGCGCGAAGAGGCGGCGCTCTTCCGCGACCTGGCGACGTTGCGGACCGCGCTGCCGGTCTTCGGGGACGTGGACGAGCTCTGCTGGAAAGGACCCGAACCTCGGTTCTTCGACGTTTGCGCCAGGTTCAACGCGCCCGGCTACTACCGGCGTGCGCAGGCCACGGCATCCACGCGGGCCTGAGGGCCTGTGGCAGCCATTCACCACGGGCCGCATGTGGTGCAGGCGGTTCGGGGGCCGCTGCGCGGCAGCATGCGGTCACGCGGCGACTTCCGCCGCCAGCCGGCCGTCGAACAGGTGGATCTCCCGCTTGGAGTGCTCCGCGTAGCGCGGATCGTGGGTCACCATGCAGATGGTCGAGCCCTCGTCGTGCAGCGTCTGCAGCAACCCCATCACTGCCTCGCCGTTCTTCGAGTCGAGGTTGCCCGTCGGCTCGTCCGCCAGCAGTATCGACGGCTGCCCGGCGACCGCCCGCGCCACCGCCACGCGCTGCTGCTGGCCGCCGGAGAGCTGGCTCGGCAGGTGCTTCGCGCGGTGCGCCATCTCCACCTTCTCGAGCGCCTCGGTTACCCGCTCGCGGCGCTCGGACGGCTTCATGCCGCGGTAGGTGAGCGGCAGCTCGACGTTCTCGTAGACCGTCAGGTCGCCGATGAGGTTGAAGCTCTGGAATATGAAGCCGATCTCCCGGTTGCGGGTGCGCGCCCGGTCGGCCTGGCTGAGCTGCGCCACGGGACGGCCGTTCAGCGTGTAGTCGCCCGCCGTCGGCGAGTCCAGCAGCCCCAGTATCGAAAGCAGCGTCGACTTGCCGCAGCCGGAGGGGCCCGAGATGGCGACGTACTCGCCCGGGTAGATGTCGAGCGTGACATCCGCGAGGGCATGCGTCTCGACCTCGTCGGTATAGAAGATCTTCGAGACGTTCTGCAACTGAATCAGGGCCGGCGCTTCGCTCATCTCGACTCGCTCCGTTCTACTCGATGCGTACCCGATCGAACTGGTCCCAGGTCGACATGTCGGACAGCACCACGCGGTCGCCGGTCCGCAGACCCTCGAGCACCTCGATCGTGTTCACCGAGGCGCGGCCCAGGCGCACGCGCGCGCGGGAGGCGTGCGTGCCGTCCTCCTCGATCCTGAACAGGCTGACCACGCTCTCCTCTTGCCCGAACACCGGCCGGCCGACGAAAAGCACGTCGTCCATCCGCTCCAGCTCGATGGTGCCGTCGACCGTCAGGTCGGGACGGGCCCCGCGCGGCAGCTCGCCGTCGAGCGCGACGTCGACCGTCACGGTGCCGTTCTCCACGGCCGGATCGATGCGGGTGACGTGACCCGGGATGACGCCGTTGCGTGTGTCTACCGCCGCGGACTGGCCGATCTGGATGTCCTTGGCCTGCGTCTCCGCGATGCGCAGCTCGGCCTTGAGCACGGTCGGGTCACCGACCCGGGCCAGGTTCGTGCCGGTGGTGATCCGCTGCCCTTCATCGAGGGGCACCTGCTGCAGGACGCCGGGCATGCCGGCCCGAACGTGCAGGTCGGCCACCTGCTGCTGCCGCAGCTCGTACAGGGTACGCAGTCGATCCACCTCGGCCTGCTCCACCGCGAGCTGCGCCTCGACGGTGTCGGTGGCCATCTGCAGCCGTTCTCGTTCGATGCGGAACCGGGTGTCATATTCCTGCACGGCCGCCTGCGACTTCTGGAGCTCGAGCGACGAGACGAGACCCTGGGCGAAGAGCTGCTCGTCGGCGTCGGCCTGCAGCCGGGCGGTCTTGAGCTGGGCCTCCACGGTGGCGAGGGTGGCCTGCTGGTTCAGGATGTCCCGCTCCACCTCGACCTGGCGGTTGCTGTAGCGTGCTTCGGCCGCATCCAGATTCAGGCGCGCTTCGAGCGCCGTCTGCTCCAGCTCGGGATTGCTCAGCTCGACGATGACCGAGGCGGGGGTGACGAGGGCGCCGGGGCGGATGACGATCCGCTCGACGTTGCCGTCGGTGGTGGCCGGAATCCAGCGAATCTGCTCCGGCACCAGGGTGCCGGTGCCCCGTACCTGCCGTACCATCGGGCCGCGCTGCACCGTGTCCAGATAGATGGTGTCGCGGTCGACGCGCGGCGCCGCGGGTTCGAGGCGCGAGACGCCCACCGTGATCAGCACGATCACGATGAGTCCGGCGACGCCGTAGACGGTTTGCCGGAGCTTCTTCTTCCGGGCGAGATCGGGTCGGGCGATGTCCATTGGTCGTTACCGCCGCTGCCTGTCTTCTTGGACGCTGCGAGCGCCGATTCGGTTCGCTCCCCGTCCATGCCGCTACGTCGCCGCCAGCACCCGCGCGATCGCCGTCGACATGCGGGTCCAGTGGGCGGTCTCGGCGTCGAGCTGGCGCCGTCCCGCGTTCGTCAGGGCGTAGAACTTCGCCTGCCGGTTGTTGTCCGAGCTGCCCCAGCTCGCGCTGAGCAGTCCCTGCTGCTCCAGCCGGTGCAGCGCCGGGTAGAGCGAGCCCTGGTTGACCTGCAGCACTTCGTCCGAGATCTGCTGGAGACGCTGCGCGATGCCCCAACCGTGGCGCGGGCCGAGCGCCAGCGTCTTCAGAATCAGCAGGTCGAGCGTGCCCTGCAACAGGTCCGTCTTGGATCGCAATGCAATCTCCTGTCGCTAATCTACAAGACTATTAGAACCGGTCGCCCGGACATTGTCAAGCCGGCCGGCCGACTACCGGATACTGCCGGTTACTGGTCGGTCGTTTCGTGCCGCGCCTCGCCGGCCATCAGGGCCGCCCTGATCGTCGAGGCCCAGATGCGGGTGCCCTTCTCGTTCAGGTGCAGCCCGTCCTCGATGAAGATGTCGTCCATCACCTTGCCGTCGGCGCGGAGGAACGGCGTGGCGACATCGATGTACGACACCAGGTCGTTCCCGGCGGCCAGGCGCTGGTAGAGCACGTTGGTCTCCTGCGCCTTGTCCCACACCGCCACGCGCGCCAGGCTCGGCTTGACGGACATCACGTATACCCGCGTCGCGGGGAGCGCGGCGTGGACGCGCTCGACGATGGCCTCGAGACGGCCGGCGATCTCGGCCGGGGGTACGCGGAAGCGGCCGGTGTCGTTGTCGCCCTCGTAGATCACGACGGCGCGCGGCTTGTACGGCAGGACGATCCGGTCGAGGAAGTGCTCGACGTCCTGCATCGTGCTTCCGCCGAAGCCGCGCGGGACTACGGTCAGCGGCGCGAGGTCCTGTTTCAGGGTGGGATGCCAGCGCCGGATGCTCGAGCTGCCGGTGACGACGATGGCGCCCTCGGGCGGCATCATGGCGCGGTCCTCGGCCTCGAACGCCTGGATGGCGCTCTCGAACCGGGTCGGGTCGATGGTCTCGGTCTGCGCGACGGCCAGCGTTGCGATGCCGAGAACGAGCAGCAGCGAAAACAGAACGCGTGCGTAGCGGATCTTCATGTCGACCTCCCTGGGTGCGGCGTCAGCCGAGCGAGTAGACGACTCACGAGTCACGTGCGCATCATAGTGGGTCGGGCGGCGGCGTGCGCCGGTTGGCCGACCTGCGGCAACGGGATGCTCCGGCCGGAGCATGCGCCAGCGACACCGATCCCGGCACGCTTCCGCGCCTCGGCGGCACGCCGGTCTCCCGCCCGCGCAAGACCTCAGTGGCCCGGGGCCGGTTGCCATTCGTCGGCCCTCCGGCGGCCCTCGCGCACGTCGTCGTCCGTCATCCGCTCGGCCAGCTCGTCGCGCCGGCCGGCGTACAGCCGTCCGGTGAAGTCGGTCTCGGCGCCGCGCCGCGCCAGATCCAGCCACATGTAGGCGAGGACGTGGTCTTCGCCGACGCCGGCGCCGTAGATATACAGGTAGCCGAGGCCTGCCTGGGCCGGCGCATAGCCCTGTTCGGCCGCCGCCCGGTACCAGCGCGCCGCCTCGGCGTCGTTGCCCGCGACGCCGCGGTTCCGGAAGTGGAGCAGCCCCAGGTTGTACTGCGCGGGTGCGTAGCCCTGCGCCGCGGCGAGACGGATCCAGCGTGCTGCTTCCGCGTCGTCGCGCTCCACGCCGCGGCCGGCGTAGAAGCGGCTGCCGAGCTCGTTCTGCGCCACCGCGTCGCCCTGCTCGGCGCGTTCCAGCAGGCCCGGCGGCAGTTGCGCGGCGAGCGCCGGCACCCCGAGCATCGCTGCCAGGCAAACCGCCACGGCAAGTCGCCTGGCAGTCCGTGGTGAAACCCCGCGTAGCACCGAGAGCGGCGAGGCGCCCGCATGGCAAGGCGCGACGAGGGCGTCCTGTCGCGGTTGGCCGCGGTTCGTCGCTCCCATGACTGTCCGCGTTCTCGCCGGCATCATCGGTAGTCGGCTTCGTCCAGCGAGACGCGGATGACCTCCTCGTCGTTGCGCAGCACGACGTGGCGGTTGGCGAACGCCGGGTGCGCCCAGACGACGACCCGGTCGCTCTGCCCGTGGCGGTACCGCGACCGCGTGCCGGCGCGCGAGCCGCCGTAGCCCGAGCGCGACGTCGGGTTCAACAGGTGGCCATCCGCCGCGTGCGACGGTGGCGATGCCGGCGCACGAACAGGGTAGCACTCCGAACCGTTCACGAGGCGCCCTGGAACCCCTTGACATTCTACCTGTCGCTGCTACTCTAGTAGATCATCTACCCGTGGAGGCGCACAAGTGGCACGACCACCCCTGAGCGACGAGCAGCTCGGACTGCTCCAAGGCACGTTGGACATGCTGATCCTGCAGACGCTCCGGCAGGCTCCCGCGCACGGCCACCAGATTGCGGTCACCATCGAGCGGACCTCGAACGACGTACTGCAGGTGGACCACGGATCGCTCTACCCGGCGCTTCACCGGCTGCTCAAGCGGGGCTGGATAAGCGGCACCTGGGGCGTGTCGACGAACAACCGGCGCGCGAAGTTCTACGCCCTCACCGAGGCGGGCCGCCGCCAGCTCGTGCGGGAAGCGACGAAGTGGGAGCGCATGGTCGAGGCGGTGGGACGCGTCATGCGGCCGGCGGAAGCGGGGGAGTGAACGAGGTGGCGCCATGAAGTGGCCGTTGTGGCTGTACAGGGTGGTGCCGTACCTCGGCCGCCGCCAGGCGGAGGCGGACCTCCGGGAGGAGTTACGCCTCCACCTGGAGCTGGAACGGGAGCGGCAACGTGACGCCGGCGTGCCGCAGGCCGACGCCCTGCGCGCGGCGCGGCGCAAGCTGGGCAACGGGACGCTGATCCGCGAACGGACGCGCGACGTCTGGGGCTGGCGCTGGCTCGACGAGCTGGGTCGGGACGTACGCCATGCCGTCCGTGGGCTGAGACGGAGTCCTGGCTTTACGGCCACGGTGGTGGTCGTGCTCGCGCTGGGAATCGGCGCGAACACGGCGATGTTCGGGATCGTTCATGGCGTTCTGATCCGGCCGCTACCGTATCCGGACGCAGACGCCATCGTGCGTGTCGGCGAGTCGTCCGGTCCGCGAGACGCACTGAGCAGGATGCGCCTCTCGAACCGCTCGATGCCCCTGCTCCAGGAGAGTGCCGAGTCGTTCGAGCAACTCGCCGCCTACCAGGAGCGCTCCGCGCAGTGGGCCGGTCCGGACGGCGCGGTCACGCTGACCGGCGCCTCGGTTTCGCCGTCGCTGTTCCCGCTGCTGCGAGCGGCGCCCCATCTGGGTCGGCTCTTCACGGAGGAGGAGGCGCGAGGCGGGGCGGACAGGGTCGTGCTGCTCGGCCACGGCGCCTGGACGAGGCGTTTCGCTTCGGATCCGGACATAGTGGGGACGCCCGTCGTTCTCGACGACGACCCGCACACCGTCGTGGGCGTGCTTCCCGAGGGGTTCCAGTTCCCGAACCCGGGCATCGAGTTCTGGACCCCGTTCGTCATTCCGCCGTTCACGCCGCCCAGCATGGAAGGGCCGGCGGAACAGCGCATCGCGGTCCTGCTCGCCTTCGGCGCGCTCGGTCGGCTTCGCCCCGGTGTATCACCGGAGCAGGCGGCGACCGAGGCGCGCACGATACTGCAGCGCAGCGGCGACGAATTCACGGCGCGAGCCGGGAGTCCGGGCGGCGGGAACGGCGGCGCAGGCGACGCAAGCGCCGATCTGCCCCCGCGAGACGGCCGGGAGATCGATGTCCGCGTGGCGCCGCTGTTGGAAGAGATGGTCGGCGCGTATCGGCCGGCGCTGCTGGCGCTGACCGTCGCGACGGCCCTGGTCCTGTTGATCGCCTGCATCAACGTGGCGGGTCTGCTGCTGGCGCGCGGGGTGACGCGCCGGCGTACGCTGGCCTTGTGCGCGGCGCTCGGCGCGGGCAGGAACCGGCTCGTGCGGCAGCTCCTGACCGAGAGCGTGGCGTTGAGCCTGTGTGGAGGCGTGCTCGGCCTGGCCGCGGCGGGCCTGGTCCTGCGCGGCGTGCCCGCACTCGTCCCCGGCGACATCGCGCGGCTCGACGAGGTGTCGCTCAACGGCGTGGTGCTGGCGTTCACCGCCGGACTGTCGGTCGTGGTCGGGCTGCTGTTCGGCGCCGCCCCGGCGTTCCAGTGGTCGCGGCTCGATCTGGTGCGCACCCTGAACGAGGGGGGCGCCGGGTCCGCCGGCGGCTTCGGAGTGCTCCGCTCGCACCGGGCGCGCGCGGCGCTGGCCACGGCGCAAGTGGCGCTCGCACTGGTGCTGCTGACTGGCGCCGGGTTGCTCCTGCGCAGCTTCGTGCAGCTCATCACCGTGGACCGCGGTTACGACCCGGCCAACGTGATCGCCGCAGGCGCCCGGAATCCCGACATTCGCTTCAGCCCGCAGGGAATGACGCCGGCGGTGATGATGGAGCTCGTGGCGGCCAACCAGCGGTTCCAGGAAGCGTTGGTCGGGGAGATGGCCCGCCTGGCACGCCTCCCGCAAGTCGAGGCGGTGGGCGTGTCGTCGTCCCTGCCTCTCGCGGCAACCCTCCGGAGTGTCGTGCCGGTCCGTGTTGCGGGTCAACCCGCACCGAGCGATCCGAGCGACCTCCGGCGGACGACCGTGCAGGGCGCCAGCCCCGGCTACTTCGATGCGCTGCGGTTGCGCATCCGCGACGGACGCACTCTTACCCGCCTCGACGCCGCGGGAAGCCCTCGTGTTGTCGTGGTCAACGAGACGCTTGCACGGCAGCTCTTCGGCGGCGACTCCGCGGTCGGCCGGCGCTTGTTGCTGCAGGGCCCCGGCAGCAACGAGCCGTGGGAAGTGGTCGGCGTGGTGGCGGACGTGCTCTACGAGGGCCTCAACCTGACGGAGTCGCAAGCAGAAGCGTTCATTCCGCTGGCTCAGGCCGGCAACACTCCGATGCTCGGGCTCCGGTCTCCGATCATCACGGCTCGGACGGCCGGTGACCCGCTGGCGGTCGTCGACTTCCTCCGCGAGGCGGTGGTCGCGGCGCACCCGTCCGCAACGCTCTTCGACGTGATGACCATGGAAGCGCGGCTGTCGACCGCGGTCGCCCAGCCGCGGTTCTATGCCGCGTTCGTCGGGTTCTTCGCGGCGCTCGCGGTGTTTCTGGCCGCGTTCGGTCTCTACGGTCTGCTCAGCTACACGGTCGCGCAGCGGCAGGGCGAGGTCGGTATCCGCATGGCATTGGGCGCGCAGCGCGGCAACATTCTCGGTCTGCTCATGATGCAGGGGTTTAGGCTTTTTGCGGCCGGCGCTGTCATCGGCATCGCTGCGGCGGCCGGGTCGAGCCGGATCCTGGAGAGTTTCCTCTACGGTGTCGCAACCGATGACCGGCTGACCTTCATGGCGGCGCCGCTGGTGCTGGCGGCCGTGGCGCTGGTCGCGTGCTGGCTGCCGGCGCGGCGGGCCGCCCGTGTCGATCCGATGCAGGCGCTTCGCTTCGAGTAGTGGCACGTAGCGAGGCAGGAAACCGATGCGCTGGCGAGTCTGGCTTTATCGCGTCGTTCCGTATCTGGGCCGGCGCCAAGCGGAAGCGGACCTGGAGGAGGAACTGCGTCTCCACCTGGAGCTCGAGCGCGAGCGGCAGCGCGATGCCGGCTTCGCCGAGGACATTGCCGACCGGGCCGCGCAACGCAAGCTGGGCAACGGGGCGCTGATCCGCGAACGGACCCGCGACGTCTGGGGCTGGCGCTGGCTCGACGACCTGGGGCGGGATCTTCGCCACGCCTTCCGCAGCCTGCGGCGCAATCCCGGTTTCGTGACCACGGTGGTGCTCGTGATGGCACTGGGCATCGGCGCCAACACCGCGATGTTCGGCATCGTCTACGGCATGCTGATCCGGCCCCTGCCGTATCCGGAAGCGGACGCCATCGTGCGCGTCGGCCACGTGAGCGACCTTCGGCCTGACGATCCTGCCGTGGTCTCGAACGTGACTTTCCCCCGCCTGCGGGAGGGGGTGGAATCGTTCGAGCAGATCGCGGCCCACGTGCAGAGGTCCCTGGTCTGGCTCGGCCCGGACGGCCCGCGGACGCTGCGGGGGGCAACGGTGTCGCCCTCGCTCTTTCAGCTCCTGCGGGCCGCGCCGCATCGGGGCCGGCTGTTCGTGGAGGAGGATGCCCGGGAAGGAGCGGCGCGCGTGGCGCTGCTGAGCCACGGCGCCTGGACCAACCGCTACGCGTCGGATCCGGACATCGTCGGTGCCTCGCTCGCTATCGACGGCGAAGCTGTCACCGTCGTCGGCGTGCTGTCCGAAGGATTCGCCTTTCCGAGTGCGGACGCGGAGATCTGGACGCCGCTGGTCATTCCGCCGTTCGAGCCGGGCGCCATCGGGCTGAGTTTCTCCGCGCTCGGACGCTTGCGTCCCGGTGTATCGCCAGAGCAGGCGGCCACCGAAGCGCGCACCGTCTTGAACGCGGATCGTTTGCCGTCCGATCCGAGACCGCTACTCGAAGCGCAGGTGATACCGCTGCAGGAAGAGATGGTGCGCGGCTACCGGCCGGCGCTGGTCCTGCTGAGCGCCGTGACGGCGCTCATGTTGGCCGTCGCCTGCATCAACGTGGCTGGCTTGTTTCTCGCGCACGGGGTCGCGCGGCGGCGAGAGCTGGCCGTCCGGGGCGCGCTCGGCGCGGGACGCGGTCGGATCGTGCGGCAACTGCTGACCGAGAGCGTCGTGCTGGGCGTGGCCGGGGGCGTGTTCGGTCTTGCGGCGGCTGCACTGATCCTGCACGGCGCCCCGGCTTTGGCGCCCGGCGCCGTGCCCCGGCTCGAAGAGATCCGCATCGATGACATGGTGCTCGCGTTCGGTGCCGGGCTGTCGGTCGTCGCCGGGCTGGTGTTCGGTGCCGTTCCCGCGCTCTCCTGGTCGCGGCTGCATATCGTGCGCGCCCTCGGCGAGGGAAGCGTAGCGGCGGCCGGCGGCTTCCGGATGCTGTCCGCAAACCGGACCCGGGCCGCGCTGGCGGTTACGCAGGTGGCGCTGGCCCTTGTACTGCTCGTTGGGGCGGGCCTGCTGCTGCGCGGCTTCGTGCGCCTCGTTTCCGTCGATCCGGGCTATGACGCCGGCAACGTGTTGACGGCCCAGGTGAATTATCCGGACGTCGACCGGCGGATACTGTCAGGCGAGTTCCAGGCTGCGGAAGAGAACGCCCGTCGCTTCACCGACGTGCTGGCCGAGCGGCTGACGCGCCTCGAGTCCTTACCCGAGATCGAGGCCGTCGGGCTGTCCACCGCGCTGCCGTTCATATATGGCGGGTCGCCGATGTGGGCGCTCGCCGCTGGCCGACCGGCGCCGGCCAGTCCAATGGACTGGCCGCAAGCTCGCTTACGGCACGCGAGCCCGGCCTACCTCGAGGTCATGCGCCTGCGCCAGCGGGGCGGACGCTGGTTCACGCGGCTCGACGGCCCTGGCGGCCCGCGAGTCGCCGTAATCGACGAGTCGCTGGAGCGTCAGCTCTTCGACGGCGAGTCGGCAGTCGGACAGCGCCTGCGGTTGCCGGCGGTCGGAGACCTGCAGCCGGGAAGCGATGACGAGTTGTGGGATGTCGTGGGGGTGGTCGCCGACGTCGGGTACGAGGATCTTGCGTCGGTTGAGTCCTCCGCGGGGTTCTACATTCCGTTGGGCCAGAGCGAGGCGAGTCCCTTTCCGTTCGTGAACACGCCATTCATCTCGGTGCGGACCATCGGCAATCCGCTGGCGGTTGTTCCCTTCCTCCGCGAGGCCGTGGCGGACGTGCATCCGGGGGCGGCGCTGGATGACGTGACGACGATGGAGACGCGCCTCTCTTCGTCGGTCGCGCAGCCGCGCTTCAAGGCCGTCTTCGTGGCGAGCTTCGGGGCGGTCGCGCTGTTGCTCGCGATGCTCGGCGTCTACGGCCTGCTCAGCCACACGGTGGCGCAACGACGGGGTGAGATCGGGATCCGCATGGCGCTCGGGGCGCGGACCGGGCATGTTCTCGCCCTGGTCGTCAGGCAGGGTGCGCTGCTGCTCGCGACCGGGGTCGGGCTGGGCCTGCTCGCGGCGGCAGCGTCGAGCCGCGTGCTGGAGAGTTTTCTGTTCGGCGTCGCCACCGACGACCGCCTGACATTCATCGCGGCGCCGCTGGTGCTGATGGCCGTGGCGCTTGTCGCCTGCTGGCTTCCGGCCCGGCGAGCGACCCGCATCGATCCCCTGGAAGCGCTCCGGTCCGAGTAGCACCCGCCGTTTGCGCGCGGTCCGCGATTGCGCCTCCGGAGGCGCCTATAATTCGTGTATGCACGAATTAACATATGCACGCGGGCCGGTACCCCGTCCGCGTGCGCGGTTTCCGTATAGTCGGAAGTTTCCAGGCCGATCGCGCATAAGTCACTGTTGGTGGCGGAGTTACAGGTTTCGAAGGTGTTGGGTGCTGGCTACATTTTCGGGGTGACTCCCAGCAGCTCGAAGCTGCGTTGCTGCACGGGTGTGGGCTTGGTGAGCATGGTGAAGGTGGCGTCGCCGTCGGCCACCCGCATGGTGTTGGCGGTCAGGGTGCCGAGGTCGGCGAGCAAGGTTCGGAAGCTGTGCACGGGCAGGTCGTCTTCGGTGCGCTTTCCGGCGGCCTTGGCGCGTGCGGCGGGCGAGCGCCTGGCCTTCTGGACCACCGAGGCGCGCTGTCGTTCGGCGGCGGCCGGGTCGTGGTCGTCGAACAGGAGCGGCTTGAGGGCCTGGCGCATGTGCCACTCGACGTAATAGGCGAGCATGCACAACAGGACGTGGGCGCGCACCCGGTCGGCGCGGCGGTGGTGGATCGGCCGTACCTTCAGGTCGACGGTCTTGAGGGACCGAAAGGCGCGCTCGACCTTCGCCAGGTCCTTGTAGGCGCGCACGGTCTGGGCGGCATCGAAGTGTTCGGGCTCGACGTTGGAACGGACGATGTAGAGCCCGTCGAGTTGCTGCTCGTCCGCGATCCCGGCTTCGTCGCGCTGGAACGAGAAGGACTCGTCGGTGATGTTGGTGACGAAGTGCTTGGCGACCTTGTAGCGGTTGATGACCTTGCCGACGCGCATGCCGATGGCGGCGGCCCCGCGTAGGGGGGTCTTCGGTCGCCGGGTGGCGGCGACAATCGGTTCGAGTTCCTTCTCGGTGGCGGCGAGCAGTTCGTGTCGCTTGCGCTGCCGCTCGGCGGCGAGCAGCGGATTGCGGCAGACGATCAGACGCTCACCGGGGAACTCCTCGCTGGTGACCTCGGCGAGGTCACGTTGGTCGAACAGCGACGCGCTGACGGTTCCTGCCGCCAGCAGCTTGCGGATGGTCGGTGCGCGCAGTGTAGTGATCCAGCGCAGCCCGTCGACCTCGGCGAGGTCCTCTCGGATGCGGGCCGCGGTCAGCATCCCGCGGTCGCCGACGAGCACCACGCGGTGGAGGCCGAAACGGGTGCGGATCTTGTCGACCTGCGCGGCGACGGTGTTGGGGTCGCTGGTCGAGCCTTCGAAGACCTCGACGGCGACCGGACACCCGGTGGCGGTGCAGAGCAGACCGAAGACGATCTGGAGCGTGCCCTTCTTGCGGTCGCGGCTGTGTCCGCGCTGGGCGAGTTCGCAGTGCGTCCCCTCGACGTAGCTGGAGGTCAGGTCGTAGAGCACGAGGGTGTGTTCCTGGAGGTGGCGCTTGGCGAGGCGCTGCTCGATGACCGCCTGCCGCTCGACGAGCCAGTCCATCGCGGCGTACAGCTCCTTCGGGTCGACGGCGCCGAGGTCGAGCATCTGGCCGAGCGTGGAGACGGCGCTTTCGGGCGTCAGAGCGCGGGCGGTGGCGAGCTTCGACTGCGCGTCGATGACGCGGGCGACGAGCAGTGCGAGGACGAGGTCGCGGAGGCGGCCGGGACTGCGGGCGAGGATGGCCGCCAGTCCGAGCTTGCGGACGGTGGCGAGCACGGCGGCGACGTGGCCGTGTGGGAGGCTTCGGAGGCAGGTGAAGGCGTCATCGGGACTGACGAGTCGCTCGCCGCGGAGGGTGCGGCGCAGGGCGTTGATGGCGACGTCGGGGAGCTTGGAGAGGTTGGCGAGGGTACGCTTCTTGACGCGGCCGCGGTCGCGGAAGGACTCTCGGAGGAGGATGGCGGGGGGCGAGGAGCGGTTGGGGACGCTCTCGATATACATGGATACCATTATCCCGCGTTAAGGCATCTATTGCAAGGGAATACAAGACGTTCATCCCTGCCATTACATGGCTACATTTCACCGGATACGACCCGCAAAAAACCCCGTAAAGCCTTTAGAATCTATGGGTTCCGGGACAATGACCGCGGAAACTTCCGTATAGTCGAGCGGGTGTTCGGGTTCGTACTGTGACGAACTCGTCGCTGGCCGCCGCCGTTCTCGTCCTCACCCTCGCCGCCCCCGCAACGCCTGCCGCCCAGTCGCTCGCGTCGGTGCAGGGGTTCGTGAGCGACGACACGGGTGCGAGCCTTCCGGGCGTGACCATCGAGCTCGTGGACCTCGAGCGCGGCCAGCGCCGCACCGCGGTCACCAACCAGGGGGGCTTCTTCGCCCTGCGCGCGGTCCCCAGCGGGGAGTACGACTTGGTGGCATCGCTGGCCGGTTTCCGCTCGATCCGGCGGGAGGGCGTTCGCCTGCTCGTCGGGCAGAGCCTCGAAGTGGACCTGCGCCTCGGCCTGGCGGCGGTCGAAGAGACCGTCCTGGTCACCGGGCAGGCCCCGCTCCTCGAGGTGGGGCGGACCGGGGTCGCCGGCTACGTGACCGAGGACGAGATCGCCAACCTGCCGATCTCGGGCCGCGACTTCGTGCGGTTCGCCCTCCTGAAGCCGACGGTTCAGGTGGACGCCAGGGGCAGGATCTCGCTGAGCGGCCAGCGCGCCGTGAACTCGGGATTCACCATCGACGGCGCGGACGCGAAGAGCGCCTTCTTCGGCTTCGGGCGGGGCGGGCTGGCGAGGGAGGGCGGGGGAGCCCTGGTGGCGCAGGAGTCCGTCCAGGAGTTCCAGGTGGTCACCAGCGGGTACTCCGCCGAGGCCGGCCGCTCCGGCGGCGGCGCCATGAACGTGATCACCAAGAGCGGCACCAACGAGCTGTCCGGCTCCGGCGTCCTCTTCCTGCGCGACGATCAGTTGTCGGCCCGGCTGCCGCGGTCGCCGCTCGACGCCGCGCGCGGCGTGTCCGCCGACGACGCGCGGTACGAGGTGGACGAGTTCCGCCGCTACAACTGGGGCGCGTCCCTCGGCGGCCCGATCCGGCGCGACCGCACGCACTTCTTCGTCTCCTACGATCAGACCGCCCAGAACCAGCCCTTCCTCCGGGACATCCGCGGTCGCGGGCAGTACGATGCCGTTTCGGCCGCCTTCCCCGAGCTGGTGGCCGGATACCTCCCCAACGACGATGGGACCGCCGCCGCCGATCCCGAGCGCGGCCGTACCGCGAGCGGACGATTCCTCCGGGAAACCGACAACCTGATCCTGTTCGGCAAGCTGAACCACCGCGCGACCGAGCGGCATTCGCTCGCGTTGCGCTACAACTACACGGACTACTCGCGCGTGTCGGATTTCGTCGGGGAAGAATCGCGCCGGTTCGTGAAGAGCCACTCGACGGTGGGCTCGGTGGTCTCGGTCGTCGGAGAGAACGGGGTCAACGAGCTCCGCGTCCAGTACGCCTACGACGACTTCGACCGTCGCTCGCACCTTCCCGCGGGCGCGCTGCAGGCGCATTTCCGGATCTACAACCCGTCGTTCGGCTCGTTCGGCAAGCCCTGGTGGCTGCCGGTCACCAACCAGGAGCGGAAGGTCGAGATCCAGGAGCGGTTCTCCTTCGTCTCGGGAAACCACGAGCTGCGCGCGGGCTTCTCACTGAGCCATGACGCCCTGAGCGAGTTCTTCGTGGGCAACGCCGATGGGGCCTACGACTTCGATACGCTGCAGGATTTCGCCGCCGGCAACCCCGCCCGCGCCGTCATCTTCTTCGGGAGCATGCAGAACCCCAACTTCGTGGTCTCCCAGCAGATTCTCGGGGCCTACGCCCAGGACTCGTGGAGCCCGAACCGGCGTCTCACCCTGCAGGTCGGCGCACGCTGGGACGGCACGGTGAACCCCGGCGCGATCGAGCACGTGCTCCCGGAAGGGCGGCGCATCCCCAACGACCTCGACAACTTCTCGCCCCGCGCCGGGCTGGTCTGGTCGCCCGACCCGGGGAGCGTCGTCCGGGCCGCGGGCGGGGTCTTCTACGCCCGCACGCCGACACTGCTGTTCTCAACCGCCCACAGCGACACCGGAATCTACCCGCGCTACGGGAACGCCATCGTGTCGCCGGGAGAGACGGGCTTCGTGCCGCTGGGCGCGCCCATCGACAACGACAGCCCGCCGCGCGGCCTGATCCCCGCGCTCAGCCACTTCGACCCCGGCTTCGAGGATCCCCGGACCATCCGCGTCAACCTGGGGTACGAGCGGGAGATCCGCGGCGACCTCGCCGCCTCGCTCGATCTGCTGCATGCCCGGAGCGACTCGCTCGCCTCGAACTTCGACGCGAACGTTCCGGCACCCGTGCGCGACGCTTTCGGGCGTCCGGTGTACTCCGGCCAACGGATCAACCCGGCCTACGGGCCCATCCTGGTGCGCGCGTCGCCAGCCCGGTCCGACTATCTGGCGCTGACCGCCGCGCTGCGCCGGCGCTTCCGCGACGGTGTGCAGTTCCAGGCGCACTACACCTGGTCGCGCGACCGCTCGAACGACGACAACGAGCGCTCGGGGAGCCTGACCCTGACCGACCCCACGGACCCCGACTACGACTGGGGACTCTCGATCCGCGACGTCCCCCACCGTTTCGTGGCGAGCGGCGTTTTCTCCCTGCCCTTCGACATCACCGCGAGCGGCATCTTCACGGCGCAGTCGGGTTCGCCCTTCACCGCGCTCGATCCGGCGGTGGGCTTCCACAACCACCCCGGCTTCGCCGTAGGTCCGCACGGCGCCCAGACTCGGGCCGTGGTGGACGGCGCGCTGGCGCCGGTGAACGGCGAGCGGAACGCCCCCTGGACCAGCCTCGATCTGCGGCTGACCCGACACTTCCAGCTCGGCGGGACACGCGTCGAGGGACTCTTCGAGGTCTTCAACCTACTGAACACCGGCGCCTTCCGGGTCGGGCACGCCGACCAGCAGGAGGTGTTCGAGCATGACGGCCTGACCCCGAACCCGGAGTTCGGCCTCGCCAGCGTGCTCGTCGGCGCTCCGCGGCAGGCGCAGATCGGCCTGCGCGTCGTGTTCTAACGCCCCGAAACGCCTCGCTGGCTCGACGTCTCGGCCCATCCCCCCGATTACCCAAGCAGGTCGGTGCGATGGGTCGCGCCGATCCTGCGCATCGCGTCGTCCGGTATGCCCGCCTCTTCCGCGAACTCGCGCCAGCGTGAGACGGCTCCCTGGACATCGCGCAGAATGGCGGTCGCCCGACCGCGCTTCAGGCTTGCGTTCCGGCCGCACGCCACGAAGTCGTCGATCTCGAAACCGTCGCGCTTACCGTTCAAGGTCAACTGGTGCGCGCCCGTCCAGCGGCCGGCGGGGTTGTAGCTGTAGGTGACGTCGAACGCGGGAGAGAGCCACCAGCGGCCCGCCCGATCCATCAGGAAGGCGATGTTCTTGACGTGATCGTCCTGGTTGCGGGCGACGATGTTGAAGGCCATGCGCCGGAACTGCTCCTCCGCCGCGTCCTTGCCGAGCCCGAGCCGGTCGATGACGCGCAGGGCCTGCTCGTAAGAGTACGCACCCGCTTGGTTGAAGTCGTAGTGCATCAGGGCTCCCAGCGACTGCATGTGGATCTTGCGGCCGGTGTCCGTACGATCGAAGCGTCGGGTCATGAAGTGGTGGCGGCCGTTCTCGTGCAGGATCCGGCATTCGGTCATCTGGATTCCGGCCGCTTGCGCCATGCGGTGGTACGCATGTTCGATCAACCCGTAGCCGCGGGGATCTTCGAGCTCCCTGTCCTTGTTGCCCGCTACCCCGTCGAACTTGAGCAGCCAATGGGAGAAGCCGTCGCCGGCCTTGATCTGTCCGGAGCGGACTTCATCGGTCTCGGGATTCCAGGCGATGACCGCCTTCGCTCGGGCGCCGCCCGCGGAGGTGCCGACCCGCAGGATGTCCTGCAAGGCCTGCTCACGGCAAGCCGGGGCAAGGGAGCCTTCAAGAACCGTACGCCTGGTGAGGATCTCGCCGGCGAGTTCCACGAGCGCCGCGACGTCGACGGGTGCGGGCTCGTGCTTCGGGCCGGTGGCGGGGATGAACTCGAGGGCGCCCATGCCGCGAGCTCCGATGTAGCAGAGGCGTTCGACGGCGTTGAAGTCGCTTGGGTCGCGTCCCTGCCTGGCGAGCCACGCATCGATGAGCGCATTGCCGAAACGGTCGGGGAGGGAGTCCGCGAGGAGGCCCGGCAAGCCGTGGAACGTCTGCCGAGGCAACGCCGGGAACGAGTAGATCTCGTTGGCCAGCGGCATGGTGAGCGGCGCGACCTGCCGGCCGCCGGGAATGAAGTCCGGGTCGTACTCGAAATGGGCGAGACCGCGATCGTCGTCCCAGCTCGCCGCCCCGACCGTGCGTCCCCACAGCCGGACCTCGGCCACGGTCACGGTTCGTCGCCCCATGACCAGTCGTCGGGCGGTTCCGGCTTGCCGGAACGGGAGGAAGCGCGTTGCCGGACCCGGCCGCTCATCCTGGCCTGTTGAATCGGACTGATGGCCGGCTCGGGTACGAGTGCGTCGAGGTTGTCCAGCAGCCCGAGGGCTCTCAGGATTCTGACGAGGTTGGCGGCCTGTGAAGAATGTCCCTGCTCGATGCGCTGCACGGTCGGCGTGGAGACGCCTGCCTGCGTAGCCAACGCGGCCTGGGTGAGGTTCCGGTTCAGCCGATGGCGGGCAAGGCGGCGGCCAAGCGCTTGCAAGGCTGCGTGATCCGATACATGAGAGGAGATCATAAACTATCTGTAATGAGAGCTTGTACCGCGCTAGAGGCTAGAATAAATCAAAAATGATGCAACATGCAATGAAGTCTGCGCGCAGTGGGGAAGCTGGCGTGACCGCCCTATTTCCTTTTCAATATATCAAAACTGATAGCTTATACGTTCTGTCAGTTACAGTAGTTCAGTTTCGATATTTACCGGCCTTCATGTGCCGACCCGATACCGAACCACCGATACCGAACCACGAACCGAAGAGACTTCCTCTCACTCCCCCGGTAGCGCGAAGATAGACAGTACATTCCCATGCGTTCCCGACCGCTCCAAAAATGCAAATGAAATAAGCGCTTTCTCCAAAACAACAATCCCACACGGACCGTGGCCGTCCCACTCAATCCAGTGCAGAATGTGGTAGCCTCGTGGTAAGCGATTTTCGAGGGAATCCCCATGACGAGGTTGACGGCTCGACAGGTTCAGACGCTGCGCAAGCCGGGCAGGTACTCGGACGGGCACGGGCTGCATCTGTTCGTCCAGCGTAGTTCTTCACCCGGCGGTGCCGGACCCGCGCATGGATGAAACTGGGTACAGTGTAGCGCGTGACGCTGGCACAGAGGTCGGCCCTGCGTTGGTGCGACAGAGCCCGTAGCGTAGTTTGACCCGGAGTCCCGCGAGCACCCCGCATTGCGACACCGGCTCAGGCCGGTAAGCGCGTCTTCTAGATTCCGTCCCGGCGGACTCCTCGCCAGCGCTCGCGATACAGGAGGTAACGGATGGAGGTCATGTATCCCCGGTGCGCCGGGTTGGATGTCCACTCGCGGCGCGTGAACGGGTGCGTGCGCATCGCCACCGGTCGGAAGTCGACGACCGAGCATCGGGAATTTGCGACCACAACGGCAGGGCTGTTCGCGCTGGCGGAGTGGCTGACCGAGGCCGGCTGCACCCACGTGGCGATGGAGGCGACCGGCGTGTACTGGAAGCCGGTGTGGCACATCCTCGAAGACGCAGAGTCGTTCGAGCTGCTGCTCGCCAACCCGCAGCACATCCGCAACGTTCCGGGCCGCAAGAGTGACCGGAAGGACGCGGCGTGGATCGCCGACCTGTTGGCGCACGGGCTGATTGAAGGTAGCTTCGTGCCGCCGGCCCCGATCCAGGCGCTGCGCGACCTGACGCGCACCCGCAAGCAACTGATGCGTGAGATCGCACGGCACACCCTGCGCGTGCAGAAGACGCTCGAAGACGCGAACGTGAAGCTGACGCGCGTGGTCAGCGACATCCTGGGTGCCAGCGGCCGGGCGATCCTGTCGGCGCTGATCGCCGGGGAGACCGATCCCGAGCGGCTGGCCGATTGCACCACCGGGCGCTTGAAGGCCGACCGCGCGGAGATCATCGCCGCGGTGCACGGCCGGGTGACCGAGCATCATCGCTTCCTGCTCAAGCTGCACCTGACGCAGGTCGACGCGCTGACCGCTGCCGTGCAGCAAGTCGAGCAGCAGGCCGACGAGGTCCTTCGCCCTTTTCGCGAAGCCGCCGCCCGGCTGACGACGATACCGGGCGTCAGTGAGACGGTCGCGCGGGTGATCATCGCCGAGGTGGGCGTCGACATGGCGCAGTTTCCCACTGCTGGTCATCTGGTTTCGTGGGCGGGTCTGTGCCCGCGGCTCGACGAGAGCGCCGGCAAGCGGCGCTCGACCCGGACCCGTCACGCGACCCCGTGGCTGAAGACGACGCTGGTGCAGGCTGCGTGGGCGGCGACTCGGAAGAACGGGAGCTACCTGCAGGCGCAGTTTCGACGGCTCAGGGGCCGGTGCGGTCCGAAGAAAGCGGTCGTGGCGGTCGCCGCCTCCATGCTGACTGCCGCCTATTTCATGCTCCGCGACGAGAAGGACTACCACGACCTCGGCGGCCGGTACCTGGCGGACCGCGACAAGGAGCGCACCACCCAGAGCCTCCTCCGGCGTCTGCACAACCTTGGCGTCGAGGTCGAAGTGAAGGCTGCCTGAACGGGGAGAGCTCTTCGTTTCTTTCTAGCGGTACGCGCTCCTGGGTGCAACGCCTCACGGTGCCGGGCCGGGGCAGAGTCGACCGCGGGCTCGGCTCGGTCGACGTCGTGAGTCTGGCGCAGGCTCGCGCGTGGGCGCTCGACAACAAGCTCGCGGTCAAGCGGGGCGAAGACCCGTTCGCGGGGCCGCAGCGCTCGACGATGCCGACGCTGCGGAAGATCGCGAGCAAGGTGGCCGAGTCGAACCGGGCGCGGCTGTCGGCGGGTGAACAGAAGGGGCGGGCGGCGACGCTGGAGCGGTACGCGGCCGAGTTGCTCGACCTGCCGGTCGACCGGGTCGGCAAGCCGGAAGTGCTGCGAGCCCTCGAACGGGTGTGGACGTCGCAGCCGGGCACCGGCCGGAAGTTGCGCACGGCGCTCGGGGCCCTCTTCCGGCATGCGCGGGCGGCAGGGCTGATCGAGGTCGATCCGGTCGCGGCGGTGGCCGGCGCGCTTGTCCCCCAGCCGGCCGTACGCCAGCACATGCGCAGCGTGCCGTATGCGGACGCGCTGACGGCGATGCAGCGGATCGAGACGTGCCGCGCGACGCTGTCGGCGAAGGCCTGCCTGCGGTTCCAGATCCTGACGGCGTCGCGCCCGTCCGAAGCCCGGCTTGCGACGTGGGGAGAGATTGCCGAGGACGGGCGGGAGTGGCGTATCCCGGCTTGCCGGATGAAGCGGAACCGCGAGCATGTGGTGCCGCTGGTCCCTGCGGCGTTCGCGTTGCTGGACTCGGTGCGGTCGCTTCGCCGGCACGACGGCGACGACGCGTTGGTCTTCCCGAGTCCGCAGGCGGGGGCCGGCTCGCTGTCGGCGGCGACCGTGGCCGGGGTCATGCGGTCGGCCGGTCTGGCCGGCGCGGGGTCGCCTCATGGCTGGCGCTCGACGTTCCGCACGTGGGCATCGGAGCGCGCGGACGCCGATTACGCGGTGATGGAAACGAGTCTGGCGCATGCGGTCGGCTCGGCTGTCGAACGGAGCTATTCGCGGTCGACGTTTCTGGACAAGCGCCGGGCGCTGCTCGACGCCTGGTCGGCGTTCCTTGCCGGCGACGTCGCGGTCATCGCCGAGGGCAGCCTGGGCCTGCGTCCGGCAGCACCGCGGTGAGTGCCCGGCGCAGGTTCCCGAAGCGAGTGCTGCAACCTGCGCTGGCGCTGCTGCGGCCCGCACCTCGAACGAGCGTAGGAAACGCCTGGAGCACGCCGCCGCCGTTCACGGTCTCTTCGTGGTTGCGTCACCCCCGACGCGGGGACGCGACTTCAGGTAGCCGAGGATCTCGTCCTCGAACCAGCCGACCGCCTTGGGTCCGATCCGGACCGAGGCGGGGAAGAGTCCCCGTTTGCGTAGCGCGTAGATCGACGAACGCGACAGCCCGGTCGCCTCCTTGACGTCCTTCAATCGAAGAATCCGCCTGGTCATCCCGTACCTCTTTCTGATGGCCCCGGCCCAGTCCGGCGGCGGTGTGAAGTATTCGGAACGGCGGTCACCGGAGGCCGCGCTCCACGGCCCTGCTTCCGGTTGGAAGTCCCTGCACTGCAAGGGAGGAACTGGTCGCAGGGCGCGATAGCGCCGGGGCCGCCGGCCGCGTCTGTGTAGCGGCGGGAGACGGTGGCGGGCGAGCGTCCGAGGCTGCGGGGCGCAGTTTCGCCATCGACGTGCGGCTGCTGCCGCCACCGGCGATGCCTCGGGATAGCGCGCCGGGGGCCTCGTCGACGACGACGAGACCTCCAGCGACACGCTCGCCGGCTCGCACACCGAGGGCTGACCGGACCGATCCGGCACTTGCTGACCCGCGGGTCGGTAATTCACAAGGGGCCGCAAGGAACGCTCGCCAACGACAGCCAGGCCGGCACTTACTGACCCGCGCGGGTCAGTAATTCACAAGGGGGAAGGTCAATCCAGTGACACAACGCGCCGGACCGACCCGGGCAGCGGCCGGAACCGATGGTCGAGGCGGCGCCGGACGACGCCGCGCGGCTGGCGGTCCGGGATGCGGCCGTGGCCGTGCGGGACGTCGCCGAGGGTGTCGGGAACGTCGAGCGGCAGTGCGCGGCGGCGGTGGTCGAGCAGGCGGCCAAGCGGGCGATCGGCCAGGCTCACGGCGCCGGGCAGCCGCGCGACAAGGGCGGACGGCCGCCGAAGGATGCGGCGTTTGGAAACCCGGACACCGGTGATCGGGTTTCTGCGGAAAACCCGCCGACCGGTCGGCGGGTTTCTGCGTCGACGGCCAAGGACTACCGCCAGGACGCCGAGGCCGTGTCGGACGCGGGCTTCCGGGCCGTGGCCGATGCGTCCGAAGCTGCAGGCGTACCGCTGAACCGGACCATGGTGCGGCGGGCGGGCGAGCTCGAGCGCAGTGGAGAGGATCCGGCCGGCGCGGCGCAGGAGCCCAAGGGGGTGTCGGTCATGCTGCGCTCCGTAAAGCCGTCCATCCTCTTGACTGTGGAAAAGCTCCTGCCGGAGGGGTACGTCATCAACCGGGAGGTCGGGACCGCCGGCCGGCGGTCGGAGTCGGACGACGTGCAGTGGGCGCGCGTCGACTTGGTCACGGGGCACCGCGACACGTGGCTGCTGCCCGGAAGCGACGATCCCGACTGGCGGCGCGAGGTCCTGTGGGTGTGTCCGGCGGGCCGTGCGCGGCGTGCGGGGGATCGAGGCGGACTGGGCGCGCCGGATCGCCGAGGAGCTGGACCGCGAGCCGGACGACCCGCGGTATGTACGGCTGGCTGTAGTCGGCCTGGGCGTCGACATGACGTCGGACGCGGTGCAGCGGCTGTTGGGGCACGAGCGTCTGGTGGCTCTGGCCTGGCCGCGGCGCGAGCATGCGCCGGTGCGCACGATTCCGGACGGGCAACGCGAGAGGATTCGACGGCCGCTTCGGCGGCGGCGTCGACTACCCGCTCAGCGAAAGGCCACAGCTTCCGGGCGGGCATCGACTACGGAGGCAACGTCCACGTGACGGTCGGCATGTCCTTCAGGTTCCAGCCACAGAGCGCCCCGCACCGGGCGCTCGCGACCGGCGGGGCGGCCGACGGCGCCGCCCCGCCGGGACGCACACACACACCGCCGCCCCGACCGCCCCTGGGGGCGAAAGTCCTGCAAACCCCCGCGGAAGCGCATGTCACCTGGAGGGGACGGATTTCGCCTGTTTGTTCGCCTTTTGGCACTTGCTAAAATCTTACTCAGAATTACCTCTGCAGACACAAGACTTCAGACAGTAAAAAGGTGATCCGGTCAATTTTTCCAGTGTGTCAATATATTGACGGGTCGGAGATCACGCCGGTTATAGTGCATGACTACTTGGTTTTTTCTTACTACATACGCCGTTTCTTCGCGTCTCCGAACACTGACGCAAAAAGGGCGAAAGTCCGTCAGCGCGAAACCCGCGCGACACGACTGACAGCGCAGTCCGAACGCCACGAACAGGCTCCGAGAAGAGCCGCATGCGATCACCGGCGGCGCCGCCGGCCCCCTGCGGCCCGCCCCACCTCGAACACCACGCCGCCGCAGGCCGGCCACGCCGCGCACAGGTGCACGTGGCCGCCGGAAACCTTCCAGCGCTGCTGCGCACCCCCGCACGACCCGCAACGCGACTGCAGCCGCTGGTCGGCGGCGGCCTGCTCGGACGCCGCCTTCTCGGACGACTCCTTCTTCGCGGCCGGCCGCTTCGCCTTCTTCGGCGACCCAGGCCAGCTCCTCCGGGTCCGGGCACGTGCGGCACGCCAGCACCAGCTGGTCGCGCTCGAGCAGTACCGCCGTCGATCCCCCGCACCGCGGACAGGGATGATCGACCACCGCCGGCTTCGGCGGCACGAACGACGAATCCGCCTCGGCGCCGGACGGCTCCTCGCCCAGCTTCCCGTAGAAACCGTCGAGCAGCTGTTGGCGCTCTTGTAGAATCGAATGAATCTGCCCTCGGGTCGACCCCAAGATGTTGTGGCCTCCGGTGGCATCGTCAGACCACCAGGGTGCACGGGTGCTCGCTGTCGTCAAGGCTCCGCGCTACGCTCGGCCCCCGCTTCGCGGGGCTGACGGCCTTGACGACGGCTCCGCGCACGCTTCTCCAGACTGGCTCCCGCCGCCCAGCGGCGGCCACTGCGCTCGTCCAGCACGCACTCGTGCGGGCCCGCCGCCGCACGGCTCCGGCCGCCCGTCCGGCGTCCCACCTCGAACGCGACGCCGACGCACGCCGGCCACGCCGCGCACAGGTGCACGTAGCCGCGCGTCGTCGACGGCGACCGATTCCGCATCCGTGATCATCCGCAACTGATCGGGTGTCTCCTGCCGGCCGATGGTCTCAGCTCGTATGCCTGGGGACCGCGACAGGATCGTCCCCGAATCTTCTCGAGCTGGGTTGACGTGCGGGCGGCGGCTCCTCCATCGACTTGAGCACCGGCCCGGACACGGCGCCCGGGCGCGACGGACTCAGCCGGTCATCACGCTGACTCCGGTGTCTCGACGCGCCGCCAGCGGGCGATGTCGCGCTCGTCGTCCGAATACGGCTCGCACCCGGAGCCGCGGCTGACCATCGAGGCGATGACCCCACTTGCTGCGAAGCTCCGCCCCGTCATCGACCGAGGGCATCGAGAAGTACCTGCGCTCCGGCATGATCCGCGACATCGGACGGGTCTGCGCAAACAAGCTGGTGCAGGCCTTCAACGACAAGACGCTCGACGTCATCGAGACCGAGCCCGAGCGGCGCCGCGAGGTCCCCGGCATCGGCCCGGTCCGCGCCAGGCGAATCACCGACGCGTCGGCGGAGCAGAAAGCCGCCCGCGAGATTCATGGTGTTCCCTGCACGAGCACGGCGCAAGCACCGCGCGTGGTGCGAATTCTCAAGACCTGCGGCAACGACGCGCTCGTCGAGGTCATGAGCGAGAACCCCTACCGGCTCGCGCGGGACATCCGCGGGATCGGGTCAAGGTCGCCGACACGATCGCGATGAGGCTGGGCATCGACAAGACGGCGCCCACCCAGGGTATGTGCCGGCATCGGCCACGCGCGCTCGACGAGGCGACGAAGAAGGGACACTGCGGACTGCGCGTCGACGAGCTCTGCCCGCTGGCGGCCGCGCTGCTCGAAGTCGACGAAGACCTGGTCCGCACCGCGCTCGACCTCGAGCGGGTTGTTTGCGGGAGGAGGGGGAATCCCACGTCAAGGTTGAGGACGTGCTCCACCGAGACGCTGCACCGACGCGCCGGTCGACGCCGAACGCCAGATCGAAGCCCCGCATCCGCCGAGCGGGGTTGTGCCCGGGCTCCGGCGTGAACTGGAGCACCTTCTCAACGACACGGTCGACGCCGGCGTGACGCCGTTCGTCCGGCCCCGGCAGTTCGAGCCGGGCAGCAATGCCGCTGACGCCAACCGGCTGCTGAACCGCCTCCGAGAGGAGCGACCTCCGGGTCCGCCACCAGGTGAAGCGACCCGTTCGCCGGCGCCGAGTCGAACACCTCGCGCGCCGAGAAGCTGCGCCCGCACGACGGCCACCGAGCGGAACGACTCCAGGATCCGGCTCCGAGAATGGAACGGCCCCCGTTTCCCGGCGCCGAGTCGAACACCTCGCGCTCCAAGAAGCTCGCTCTCTTGAACGCCGCCGAGCGGGAGCGCGAGTGAAGTGACTCGTTTCCCCGCACCGCGTCGAACACCTCGCTCCGTCCTAACGGTCGCACCGAGCGGAGCGACCCGGCACCGCCACCGAGTCGAACACCACACGTTCCCGAGAAGCCCGCCCTCATCGGTCGCACCGAGCAGATCCGGCAACCGAGTCGAACACCTCGACGCGCCGAGAAGCTCGCCCTCACGAACGCCGCCGAGCGCAGCGGCCCCAGATCCAGTACCACGCCGACGCCGCTACCGGGCCGGCGCGCCTCCCCGAGTCGGCGCGCAAGAGCCACGGACCCGGAGAGGAACCCACAACGGACGACAATTGCTCTAGCGGAACGCGGGCGGACGGGCGGAACACGGGCGGGCAAGGCAACGCCTGTGCATTCCTGCTCCCCGGCTCCCACGCCACCGGTCTCCGACCCCGAATCCGCGACGCTGCGGGCCTGACGGCCCCACCTTCACCCCGGCCCGCTCGGGCCATTCCCGCATCGGAGGACGAACCCATGCCCATCAAGGACCTGCTGCGCCCCGAACAGCTGGCTGCGCTGAAGCGCTTGCGCAAGCGGATCGCGAACCGCACGGCCATGCGCCGCTACCGCGCGGACCCGGCCTACTACCGCCGCCTGTGCGCCGGCGTCGACCTGCCGATTGAGGCGGGCACTTGCGGCCGTCTGGTGAACCGCTCGAGCGGCGAGCGCTGCTACCGCTGCTGGCAGCGCCGCCGCTGGCTGCTCAACCACGCGATGACGCCCTACGAGGTCGCGGTAGCGGGCACGCTCGCCGACGAGCTCGAGCACGACGTCGCCGACCGCGAGCACGAGGACGACCCGCACACCGACACCATCGTTCCCCTGCTGGACGCCGTCGACGACATGCTCGCACCCGCCGACTCCTGCCTGCGCTGGTAGCGCCAGCGACGCCACCGCGGGGCGGAACATCTCGCCCGGCCCGCCGGGCGAGCGGGGCGCGCAGAGGCGCGCCTGGCTCGGTGAAGGTCCACCGAGTCCGGAATCTTCCGCGAATCGAGAAGCAGACCGGCCTGTCGCTGGCTGGCGTCGCAGCAGGCCCGAAGCGGTGCGGGCTGGTTCTGACGTCGACGGTGACCATCGTGACCGGCGGACCCGGCGTGGACAAGACCACGCTGATCGACACCGTCCTGCGCATCCTCGAGACCACCGGCATCAAGCTCGGGCTGTGCGCGCCGACCGGCCGCGCCGGCCGCAGGATGACGGACGCCACCGCGATCAAGGCGCGGACGATCCACCGGCGGCTCGAGGTCGACCCCGCCAACGGCCGCTTCAAAGCGGGACGCGGCCAACCCGCTCCACTGCGACCTGCTGGTCGTCGACGAGACCTCGATGGTCGACGTCAAGCTCATGCGCGCGCCGCTGGCCGCGGTCCCCGACACGGCCGCACTGCCAATCGTGGGCGACATCGACCAGCTCCCGTCGGTGGGACCCGGGCAGGTGCTCGCCGACATGATCGCCTCGAGCGTAGTCGCGGTCGTCCGGCTGACCGAGGTCTTCCGCCAGGCCGCGCGCAGCCGGATCGTGACCAACGCGCACGGAATCAACCGCGGGGCGGTCCCCGACCTGCGCCGGCCGGAGGGCGACACCGACTTCTACTTCGTCCGCGCCGACGAGCCCGAGAAAGCCGCCGAGCGGATCGTCGATCTGGTGAAGACGCGGATACCGCAGCGATTCGCCCTCGACCCGCTCCGCGATGAACCGGGGCAGCGCCGGCGCCCAGGGCGCTGAACGTCGCGCTCCAGGCGGCGCTGAACCCGCCCGGCGACCGCAAGGTCGAGCGCTTCGGCATGACCTTCTCCCCCGGCGACAAGGTCATGCAGACCGTCAACGACTACCGCAAGGACGTCTACAACGGCGACACCGGGACCGTCACCGAGGTGAACACCGACGAGAAGCAGCTGACCGCCCGGTTCCACGGCGCCGAGCACGTGTACGCCTTCGGCGAGTTCGACGACCTCGTGCTCGCCGACGCCGCCACCGTCCACAAGAGCCAGGGGTCGGAGTACCCTGCCGTGGTAATCCCGGTGCTCACCCAGCACTACACGATGCTGCAGCGGAACCTGCTCTACACCGCGGTGACCCGCGGGAAGAAGCTCGTGGTGCTGGTCGGCCAGAAGAAGGCCGTCGCCATCGCGGTGCGCAACGTCAGCGGGCGCAGGCGCTGGTCGAAGCTCAAGGAGCTGCTCGAGCAGTGCGCAGGCCGGCAGTCGCAAGGAGCGGACTCGGCAACACCAGCAGGGCGGCCGGATGGCCGGCGGGCGCAGCCCGCTCCAATCTTCTGAACAGCACGCGCCGAGAGACCGAGCAACCGGCATGCCGCGAGCACTCACCGAGAAGGACGTCCCCGTCCTCGACACGGTACTGGCCGCACTGATGGAGACCTTCTCTCCGGACGGGTCCGGGATCGACGAGACGGACGAGTCGGACCCGCCTCAAGCCAGGCCGACCGAAGAGGACATGAACACCATCGACCGCCTCCGGATGGACGGCAAGGCCATCGCGCGAACGGAACGGGTCGTCCATGAAGGGAAGACGTTCCGCAAGCTGCACTTCCCGAGAACCGGCTTCCCCGGCGGGCCGATGACCGTCTGCGCGGCACTGATCCTGCGCATGGCCCGGCTGGCCGGCGAAGCGGTCCCCGACGACGAACGCGACAAGCTCACGCCGCAAGGCGTCGACTGGACGACGATCGAGCGCCTCGCCGCGTCGATCGAGATCGTCGAACCCGCCGAGACGGTCCACTGACCACCGCTCGCCCGGCCGCCGTCCGCACCGAGGAGAAACGAAGATGCCGAGAGCATTCACCGAGAACGACGCCACACGCCGGCCTTGGCGTCGATCCGGACCCGGTTGATAGCGTCCATGACGTTCTCGGTGGATCCGGCCGGCGTCGGCATGCTTTCGTTCGCGCACCGAGCGCACTGTCGAGGACGGCAAACCGTTCTACGATCTGCACTACCCGTGCACCGAGACCGACTTCCCCCGGCGGACCGAGGACGGTCTGTCTCGCCCTGACGACACGCATCCACGAGTTGCTCCGACGAGCGCGACGGACCCACCAAGGAGGGCGTCGACCGCGCGACCATCGACCGGCTGGCAGCGTCCATGGAGGCAGCGTCCATGGAGCTCGTCGAACCCGCCGAAACGGTCAACTGACCACAGGCGCCGAGCGGATGTTGTCGCTCTTCCCAAAGTGCGGTGTATGACCAGCTGGTCATACCCTTCAGATTTCAGTGAGCGTTGACATCGTAGCGGCCGATCCGGGGCGCGTGGGGTCGGTAGCGGCCCCGTCGGTCTCGTCGGCGGCGGCCGGCGGCGGAGGTTTCCGGGTTTCGGCGGCCGGCGCGATGCGGCGGCGGCTCGCCCTGGAAGGAGCATTTCACGATGTCGAGCAGCGGAGTCCTGGACGCGTTGCGCAACGAGGAGCGCTCGCTCAAGAGCCAGCTCGTCGCCATCCAGCGCGCCATCGAGGCGATTGAAGGAACTGCCGCGCCGACTGCCCGGCGCGGCAGCAAGAAGGCGGTCAAGGCCGTCAGCAGGCGCAAGCGCACGATGACCGAGGAGCAGCGCCGGGCCGTGGCCGAGCGGATGCGGAAGTACTGGGCCGCACGGCGGGCGGAGAAGGCCGCGGGGAACTGACCGTAGCGGTGACGCGAACCGTACGCCTCGGTTCTCCATGGCGGGGCGTCGCCTTGCGCACCGGGGGGCCATGGAGAACTGGCGAGCCGGCGCGGCGTCGTCCTTGCGGAACGGCGCCGCGCCGCGCCGCGCGCCGATGGTCTCACGGTCATCGGTCCGGGTCACGGGAAGCCCTTGCGCAGCAAGCGCGCCACGCGCCGGCGGGTCTCGTTGATGCGCGCGTCCAGATGCTGCACCCGGCCTCGCGCGTGTAGCCGTCGATCAGCCGGGACGTGGCAGACGAGTCGGCGCAGGGCGGCGGCCGTGTCGTTCCGGGCGATGCGACCGACGCGAAGTATCGCGAGCTATTCCTGCGGCGCGCCCCTGGCATGTGCGACCTCCGCTCGCACGCGCCCGACCTGCGCTTCGTCGGGGCACAGGCCGACAGCGCGCCGTTGCGCCGCGTCGGCCGCGGCGAGGATGCGCCCGTCGTCGGCGCACAGGTCGCACACCAGCCCGTCGGCCGGATACGTCCAGTCGTCGACGATGGCGCGCCAGCACGCCTGCTCGTCGTCACCGACGTAGGCGGTCCGCTCCGCCAGATGCGCTTGGTCGCCCTGCCGCACGAACACGAGCACGGGCCACCAATGCCCGCCGTGAACCATCGCCAACGTCTCCACGTAGGCGAGCGACGCTGGCGTGCCATTGTCGTACTCCTCGGTCACGCGCTCGTTGATTTCCTGCTCGGCGCCCACTTCACAACGCAGCAGGAGCACGCCCCCGGGCCGCAGCACCGTCTCGGCGAAGGGGCAGCACGGATCCAGATCATCCTTCGCATCCGAGGCGTACATGGCGACGGCATCGACCGAGCCGGCGTCGAGCGGGTGCTCGTCGAGGCCGGCGTGGTGGACGACAGGCAAGGGCCGCGTATCGGCGACCGGCTCGGGCGGGCCATCGACACCCGGCGGCTCGGCCGCCGCGGTTTGCTCTCGGCGCACTTCGGCGATCAGCGCACGACGGGAAACACGGCTGCCGCGGTCCTCGAGCCGGTCCATGCGCTCTCGCAGCGCCTGCTTGTCGGCCGGGTCCGGGTGCGCGGCCCGGATGTCGCGCATGGTGCGCGCCGACGGGAGTGGCACGCGGTCAGCTTCTCCGGCGCCCGAATCTGCCAGTTGACCGTCAGGTTTATCGGCCGGCGGCGACGATGCGCCGCGCGCGTCGGTGGGCGTCGCCGCCGAGGGGGCGCGGTCAGGTTGTCCCGCATCGAAACCTGCCAGTTGACCGTCAGGTTTCCCGGCCGGCCGCGGGGGACGACCGGTCGGGTTGGCAGGCATCAGCGCCGCCAGACGCGCCTCGATCAGCGCCAGCGCCCGGTCCGTTATCCGGCGCAGGTTCCGCGCCTGCATCGCGACCGCTACCGCGTTGACGGCAACCACCTGCTGGCGCGCAAGCGCGGCGTCGAACGCGCCAGGCAACGCCTCTACACGCCGCTCGATGTCCGCCAGCAGCGCCGGCACATCCGCATCCGCGATGTCAGCAGGCAACGCCGGCAGCACCCCGGAGCGGCTCGGCGCCGGCACCGGACACGCACGCCACGCCGTGGCGGCGGGAGTCTAAGCGACGGCGGCCAACACGGGGCGCCGAGCGGGAAGCGGGAAGACGCACCCAAGCCGAACCGAGCACGACGCCGACCACGACGGGGGCCGCATCGAGCAGTACATCCGGCCGGAACGCGCCGGGCGCGCCGCGCCGAGCACCTGAGCGTGCAGGCGAAGACGGCGACCACCCGGGTACGTGCCGGCATCGGCTACGCGCTCGACGAGGCGACGAAGAAGGAACACTGCGGACTGCCCGTCGACGAGCGCCGCCCGCTGGCGGCCGAGCGGCTCGAAGTCGACGAACCTGATCCGCACCGCGCTCGACCTCGAGCGGGTTGTTTGCGGGAGAGGGCGGAATCCCACGTCAAGGTTGAGCACGTACTCCACCGAGACGCTGCACCGGCGCGCTGGTCGACGCCGAACGCCAGATCGAAGCCCCGCATCCGCCCAGCGGGGTTCTCGAACACCTCGCGCGCCGAGAAGCTCGCCCTCACGAACGCACCGAGCGTCACCGAGCGGAGCAGACTGCAGGTCCGGCACCGAGGTCGAACACCTCGCGCTCGCCGAGAAGCTCGCTCCGTTGAACGCCGCCGAGCAGGAGCGCGAGTGAAGTGACCCGTTTCCCGGCATCGAGTCGAACACCTCGCTCGCCGAGAAGCCCGTTCCTCATGGTCGCACCGAGCGGAGCGTTCCCGGCACCGGCACCGAGTCGAACACCACACGTCCCCGAGAAGCCCGCCCTCACCGGTCGCACCGAGCAGCTCCGGCAACCGAGTCGAATACATCGAGGCTCCGAGAAGCTCGCCCTCACGAACGCCGCCGAGCGAAGCGACCCCAGATCCAGCACCGAGTGAGGCGACCCCCGATCCCGAACACCTCGACGCGCCGAGAAGCGCACCTTCCTGAACGCCGCCGAGCGGTGCGACCCCGGACCCAGCACCACGCCAACGCCCCTACGGGCCGGCGCGCCTCCCCGAGTCGGCGCGCAAGCACCCACGGACCCGGAGAGGGAACCCACAACGAACGACAATTACTCCAGCGAACGCGGGCGGACGGGCGGAACACGGGCGGGCAAGGCAACGCCTGTGCGTCCCTGCTCCCCGGCTTCCACGCCACCGGTCTCCGACCCCGCATCCGCGACGCTCCGGGCCTGACGGCCCGCACCTGCAACCCGGCCCGTTCGGGCCATTCCCGCATCGGAGGACGACCATGCCCATCAAGGACTTGCTGCGCCCCGACCAGCTCGCCGCGCTGCGCCGCCTGCGCAAGCGCATCGCCAACCGCACGCACATGCGCCAGCGCCGTTCGGACCCGACCTACTACAAGGCGTTGTGCGTGGGCGTGGATCTGCCGCTGGAAGCGGGCACCTGCGGACGCCACGTGAACCGCTCGAGCGGCGAGAGGTGTTACCGCTGCTGGCAGCGAAGGCGCTGGTTGCTCAACCACGCCATGTCGCCGTACGAGATCGCCGTCGCGGGCACGCTCGCCGACGAGATCGAGCACGACGTCGCCGACCGCGAGCGCGAAGACGACCCGCACACCGACGCCATCGTTCCCCTGCTCGACGCCGTCGACGACATGCTCGCACCCGCCGACCTGTACCGTTCTCGATGACCTTTGCGCCGATGATCGCGTGGAGGTCGGGCAGGCCGCCGGGAGCTACCGACCGCCGACGCCGCCGAGCGATCCGAAGCCGCGGCCGACCTGGCCGACGGCCGCGGGCGCGACGCCGACCGCCTCATCCGCTGGATGGTCTGCATCGCGATCTCCGTGGCCGTGGCACTCGCCGTGCAGATGGTCGAAAAACGACAACTGTCGCATTTCAGGGTATCGGTCGCAGAGCGCCATGGTCCTTTGCGCCATCCGGATCCGAATTCGGATCCTCTCAAGCCATGGAATCCACTGCCCGTGCCGCACTTGCTTTTCTGCCTGAATGGCGCTGGAAGGCGCCGTCGCCGGACCGCAGGCATCAGGGATGAGGTCCCTGACGACCGCTGCCGACCCGGGCCACGGCGACGCCTGGCTTCGGCGAACCCAGGATCCGCAACGGCTACACGCACCGAGAAGTACCGGCCCCAGTACCCGCCGAGCGTACCGGCCCCAGAAGTGCGCCGGACACGCGCCCGAAAAAATCACGCAACGAGGGAACCAAACAGCCCGACTCGACGTGTGTGGACGCCTCCGAAAATGCAAGCCTTTTTTTGAGTCTCCTTCCGCGCTCAGTCTGCTCGAGTGGTTCTCCGCGACATCGGAGCGGCTCCCCAGCGCCGCGCTTGTTCCCGTGGAACGCGGGCCAGCTTTCCGGCTGGCCCGCAAGCGCTTCCCGCACGGTCGGCTGCGACTGTCACCCGCAGGGCCGTAGCGAAGCGAAGGAGCCGCGCAGCGGCTTGACAGCCGCGGGCGACCGTGCGCGAGGTAGACGCCTCCGAGCGCAGCGAGGGCCGAAGCCCGTTCTCCCGCGTTTCGGAAAGTTCCAGTCCTTCAGATGGTCCGGAGCATGCGGTCAGGTGCTGTCGTGTGTCCGGCCTCATTACATGCGGCATATCCTGCGCCGCGGGCCCGTATGGAGATACGCGGGTCGGGTCCAAATCGTCTAAATGTGCTCGAAGGCACTCGCCGAATCGCTGGTTTTCCCGACCCCGTCTCTTTTGACCGTTTGCCCTTACCATCTTCCGACCTGCTCGCATTCCCGACGGCGCCGCACCCGGCTCCTGTTTCTCAGACGGTCGGCAGCGGCGCCCGGTAGTACTCGTTCTTCGTCATCAGCGCCCAGGCGATGCGCGCCCTCCGGTTGGCCAGCGCCACCGCGACCAACATGCGCGGCTTGCGAGCCAGCATCCGGGCCAGCCACGGGTCCTTCGTGCCGCGGCGCGCCGCCCAGCCGACCGTCGCCATCGCGCCGACGACCAGCAGTCGCCGGAGATCGCGCTGACCCATCTTCGATATCCTCCCCAGCTTCGGCTTCCCGCCGGTCGAGCTCTGCCGGGGAACCAGACCCAGCCAGGCCGCGAAGTCCCGCCCGCGACGGAAGCTCTCCAGCGGCGGCGCGAAGGCCTGGATCGCCATCGCGCACAGCGGTCCGATGCCCGGGATGCTCATCAGCCGCACCGTTCGTTCGTCTTCGCGCGCCCGCTCACACAGGTCCCTCTCCAGCTCTGCGATCTTCTCGTTGAGCTCGGCGATGTGAACGACCAACAGCGCGCCCAGTTCCCGAACCGGGCCCGGCAGCCCCGAATCGGCATCTTCAATCGCGTCTGACAACCGACCCACGTGCGCAGGCCCTTGCGGCGCGACGACGCCGAACTCCGCGAAGTGTCCGCGCAACGCGTTGATCGTCTGCGTGCGCTGGCGAACCAGCAGGTCGCGCGTGCGGAACAGCATGCCTTGGGACTGCTGCTCCCGCGTCTTCACCGCCACGAAGCGCATCGTCGGCCGCGAGGTCGCCTCGCAGATCGCCTCGGCGTCGGCCGCGTCGTTCTTCTGCGTCTTCACGAACGGCTTCACGTAGATCGGCGGGACCAGCTTCACCTCATGACCGAGCTTCTCGAACTCTCGGCCCCAGTGGTGCGAGCTCGCACAGGCCTCCATCGCCACGATGCATCGCGGCTGCGACGCCACGAAGCCCACCACCTTGTCGCGGTTCAGCTTCTTACGGAACGCAACCGACCCGTCCTCACGGGCGCCGTGCAACTGAAAACTCCGCTTCGCCAGATCGATGCCGATGATGGTAGCCTGCTCCATAGGATGCCTCCTCTTCCAAGTGGTGCGTCACAGCAGCTCCACTTTGGCACATTCCGATGCCGTTGAGAGGAGGCGTCCACCCCATCATCTAATCAGCCGGCCGGCATCGAGAAGTATACTTCTTGGTGCCGGGTCCACTTTCGCGCTCCGATCCTGACCATCGCGCAAACCCCGCGGCGGCACTCCAACCCGACTTCCCCCGCCTCCGTGACGTGCGAGGCTCGCGCGCCTTGGGCGCATTCACCCAGCGGTCCGCACGCGGCCCGTCCAAACGCGGCCCACGCAACGGACCCGCCGCATTCGGGTTCTGGTACTCCCCGCGCGGCGCCAGGCCCGCACGCCGCCGCTGGCGGACCTTCTCGACGAACAGCGGGAAGCCCAGCGCGAGCGATTCGCGCAGCACCCAGGAGCGCGACATCCGAAACTCCTTCACCGTCAGGTCGAGATGCTCGAGCTGACGCACAGACAGCCTGACCTTCACGGTTCGGTCCAGAGGCTCGGCATCAGGTTCCCAGATCGGCAACGGCATCAGAAATCGCCCCTGACGCGCAGGAACCGCGGCCAGCGCTGCTCCGCACGCGCCCAGGATCGTGCACACTCTACAGGTGTCCACGCACGACAACGAGGTCGGAGCACTACTCCGGCGGCTGCGACGGGTCGGCGACCGACTGCAGTTGCGGCCTGCCGAACAGGCGCGACACCGCGTCGACCACGGCGTCCTCGAGGTCATCGGCCGCCACGCCGATCACCTGCGCGTGGCTCCGCAAGCTGACGCCCAGGTCTTCTTCGGTCAGTCCCGGATCGGCCGCACGCACGGCACGGCCGTAGTCCACGAGAACAGCAACGGCACGATCCGGGTCGAGAAAGCTGCGTGGACGGCCCCGCCCCGGACGCTTCTGCGCACCCCGGATACGCCACGAGCGCGACGCGCCGGCCCCGAGCGCCTCGACCATCCGGATCTCCTGGAGCTTCTCGAGCGCCTCGACCGTACCAGGCATGCCTTCGGCTATCGCAAGACGGAAGACCTCGGAACGGTTCGAGCCGTACCGGGCCGCAAGATCGTCGCAAGCCTGGACGGCAGCCATCGGCAGGAACACGACCACGCGCTTCATCCGCATGAAAACCTCCACCACGCCATGACGAGATCCGCCCGAATCTTCAAAAACGATCATGACCGGCGCGCCCCTCACCCCGACGTCATGAAACACGGAAGGCTTCTGGCCACGGCGTCGTCGATCGTGTCGCTGACGGTTCCGGCGGCGTGTCATCCTCGATAGGCGGAAGCGGGGCTGTCGTCGCAGAAACTGTTCGGCGGAGGGCTTCGACCCGTCCCCGCTCAAAAACTGACGCGGTGCGCCTGGCATCGAGCCCCGAATCGTTTCAGGCCCGCAGGCCGTGAACGAGCAGCAAATCGAGCCCCGCCGCGAGGTGGGTGTTCCTACACCGGGCGCGCTCTCCCGCTTCCGCTGTCATGGAGGTACCTGATGAAGCGTGAGACGGTCGAGACCGACACTTGGCGCACCGACGACATGCACGTGGTCTGCCCGCGAGCGGCCGGCCTCGACGTGCACAAGATGTGCATCACCGCCGCGGTCCGCCTGTGCGAGCCCGGCGGCGGGCCGGCCCGCACCGCCGTACGCGAGTTCAGCGCGCTGCCGGACGGTCTGCGCGCAATGACCGAGTGGCTGCGAGGACACGGCGTCACCGCAGCCACGATGGAAGGCACCGGGGTCTACTGGAAGGCACCGTTCGAGGCGCTGGAAGATGCCGGTATCCGCGCCGACCTGCTCCATGCCCAGCACGTCAAACAGATCCGCGGCAAGAAGACCGACACCAACGACAGCCTGTGGCTGGCCCGCATCTGCCAGTTCGGCCTTGCCCTGCCGAGCTACGTCCCGCCGCGCCTGTTCCGGCAGTTGCGCCAGTTGACCCGCTATCGCCGCAGGCTCGTCGGCGAGCGCAGTCGGGCCCGCAACCGCGTCCACAAGACGCTCGACCACGACGGTCTCCGGCTCGGCGGTGTCTTGTCGGACATCTTCGGCGTCAATGGGCGGCGGGTGCTCGACGGGCTGGTCGCCGAGCACTCGCCGCGGCGCATCCTCGCCGGACTGACAAGCCACGTGCAGGCGAAGCTGACGCCCCTGGCCAAGACCCTGGCCGCTACGCTCGACCCACTCGCGCTCTTCGCCCTGCAGATGCAGGTCGAGTCCGTCGACCGGGCCGACGCCGCGCTGACTGCACTGGACACGCGCATCCAGACCGCACTGGCAGACTACCAGCGCCCCCTGCGCCTGCTACAGACGATTCCGGGAATCGACCTCGGCAGCGCTTGCACCATCCTCGTCGAAATCGGGCCGGACCTGGGAGCCTTCCGCGAGGCGCGCCACCTGGGCTCGTGGGCAGGCGTGGCGCCAGGCAACAACACCAGTGCGGGCAAGCGCCGCTCCGGTCGGGCGCGCCCAGGGAACCCGACGCTACGGGCTACGCTCGCCGAGTGCGCCCACGCCGCCGCGCGGACCACCGGGTCGCAGTTCCACGGCTATCACCGGGCGCTGGCCGCCCGCCTCGGCTACAAGCGGGCCATCCTCGCCACGGCCCACAAGCTCTTGCGCGTGATCCACGCGGTGCTCCGCGACGACCGCCCGTACACCGACCCGGGCATCGACTACGAACGGCTCGTCGTCGCTCGCAACGCGCCGCGCTGGATCCGCATGCTCACGCAGCACGGATTCCTCGAAGAAGCGCAAGCTGCGCGCTGCTGACCGCCGACGTTTCCGATCCACGCGGCGTCGTGCAGGGTCATAGAACGGGGCTACCCGCACGAGCCATCCGATCGGGATCTACCGCCGGATTCCAACGGGCCGCCTGACGCCTCAGCGATCGCCCGTCACGTCCTCCTTGCATCTGCGCGCGAGAGACGTTTCACAACAAACAGTGCAACACGGTTGCAACAAATCGCGAAAATCGGCGACCGACCCAACGCGATCGCCATTTCGACTGGGGTCAGGATCGCGTTCGTTCGTGGGTCCACCAGAACCGCAGAAGGATCGGGAACGCGCGGAGTCCGAACGGGCAATTGGTGAACGCCTACGGATGGCCACCCCCTGACCCCGGTAGACCGACCAACTCCCCTCAAAGCTCCCTCGCATCAGCCTCAAGCCTACGGAACCGAAGGCCGGCACACGTCCGGCAGGCACACGCCAAAGGACTGCAAACACGCAACTTGCAAGCAGATTCAGCCGGACGGGAACGCGCCGAGTGGAATCCCTCGAAGAACGCTCCAGCGAGCCCGAACGGAAGCACGAAAACAGTGCACCATTTCACCGTACGTTCACCCGCAGAGGGCACTGTCGTGCAGGCGTACAGAGATCAGAGATCCAGAAGGGTGAGCGACCCCGGTTCCGGCGTCGCTCACCCAATGTTTTTCCCTGCGGGAAGGCTGGATCCGGCGATCACGCTGTCACGGTGAAGTGCAATGGCACCCGATCGGCGGAAAGCAGGGCGCCAGTGCACTGCGACGCCATGCCCCAGTTCAACCCGTTCGCTGGCCGCAGTTCTCGATCCAGATGGTGAAGCGCCCGGAGATCGCAACTCACCGGGCCGCGGATCACCGGAACGCCGGTGGAAATGTCGTCGAGCAGTCACGCCGCCGTGACCGGCAGAGTCGTCCGTACGTCCAGGCGCACGCTCTCCTCCGAGACGCCCGTCGAACAGATGCCGGGCGCCGAGCAGGCGCAGCATGTGAGGCTACGTCCGCCCCATCGTTGGCGCGGCACGTGTCGTCGCCCTTCGCCGAACCACCACTGGATTGCCGGCCGGGTTGTTACTCGTTGCGCAACGCGTCGGCCGGCATGTCCGCCGCCTCGAAGGTCGCGGCGGCGTCTGCCGGCCGGCCCTGCACTTCCCGCAGCCGCGCCAGCCGCGCCCAGGTCCAGTGGCTCGACAGTCACGAGGACCTGCGCGGCCCCCTGCGTCTCGCCGGCATCGGTCAGGGCATCGACCGCCCGGCAGCGCAGCGCCCCGGTCTTCGCCGCCGCGTCGCCTGCGTAGCCGGTCACCTGCAGCCAGCCCTCGATGTCGCCGGCGTACGCCCCGGCCGCGGCCGCCTCGCCGGCCAATCGCTCGATGGCGTCGCGCAGCCGTTGCGCCACCGTCGGCAGCGCCTGCCGCACCCAGTTGCCGTCGGAATCGAGCCCCGAGCGTGGCGTCGAGCAGAGCGAACGGCACCGTGTCCCGCGCCGAACGCCTGCCCGTAGCGGTCGGTGGCGCCGAGCAGCACGATCGCTTCCACCGCCATGTTGACCACCTCGTCACGGCGGACCCCAGCGGGGACGCTGTCGACGAGCAGACGAGCGGCGGTGGCCAGCAGGCGCATCGCCTGGCACGCCCGATGCCACGTCCGCCCGGGGCCGTGTCGATCAACGCCCGCGCGTCGTGCGTGCCCACCTGCATCCGCTCGTCCGGCGGCGTGTCGTCGGCAAAGTGCTCGACCAAGTCGTCGACGTCCTTGCCCGCCGCTTCGTCGAACGGGGGGGACTCCCAGGGGACTCCCCACCGTTTCGTCAAGGAAAGTTGTCGTGTTCTTACGGTCGGGGATGAGGGTGGGCGGATGCCACGCCCCTCGGTGGGCACCCAAGAGCGGCCAGTATGACCAGCTGGTCATACTGGCCGGTTTTGACCCGTCCATTGAGGTCGTGACCCACAAGTTGTCGTGAAAGTACTGCTGCACGGACTTGTGCAACCTGCTCCGGGTAATGCGAGCGAGCTCCTCGCCGAATCGCCAGTAGTAGAAGGGGAGTCCTTCGCCCATAATGGCCGACGACGATCTGGAGGTCGGGGAACGCCACGCCTTCGGCTCCGGGCAGGTTCTGGGCGCCGGGCGTCACGGCCGACAGCACCTGCATGCCGATGCCCGCCTGACCCATGTCCGCGTACCCGGCCGGCACCCACGTCGGGGAGCTCGGGCCGCCGGCCGCCTCCCGAAAAGAGGCGCTCGTCCCGCACACGGTTGAGCCGGGCGTCGCGAAGTGCTCTTCCAAGGTGAGCAGGTACAGCTTCCCGTCCCAACGGTTGGTCAAGCTGCGTGACCGCTGAATGAATCCGCCCGAGTGGGAGCGGGTCAATCAGCCGGTTCCCGGCTACCCGAGGCGTCCGGTTCCCCGCTACGAGGACGCGGCGAATGCGCCCAGGAAACGCACCCTGACGAAGCTCTCCGACGTCCGCTCGTAGTCGCTCGCCGACGCACTCGCGGCCCTTGACGCTGCTGTGACCGCGGCGTACGGTTGCAGCGTGCTCACCGCGCCTCCAGTCGCGCGCGAGCAACTCACGGAGAACTTCGTCGCAGGAGATGTTCGCAGACCGATGAAGCGTGTTCCGCGGGCGGCGTCGAGGGTTATCCCCCTCGCCTTGAACGGCGAATGACTGACTTGCTGCTGATCGCGGTCCGTGGACGACTCGAATGCGGTGGTTGGGGAGCCGGACGCGCTGGTGACTGGCGAGAAGAGTCTTCTCGACTCCCGGCCGGCTGCTGGTCCATGAGTCATGACGCCGATGGGATTGTGGAAGCTCTGCATGCGCCTCGGCGGGAGTTCCCCTGTCCTGCGGGCGCTGACCTCGGACTGACCGACTCGACATGAGCGTCGGACTCACGCCGGGGAGCCACTTGCGGTGGGCGCCTCGCGACGGCGACACGGTCCCCGCCGGCATCGCCCCGCTGGAGTCCGCCTTTGCAGCCGACTGGCGCGAGGCGCTCTTCTCTCTTGCCGCCGGCCGGATCGACACGGAAGGGTCGCCCGCAACGCGGTTTTGGCAACAGGTTGCAGAACGTTACCTGACCGCCCTGTGCCAACTGCCCGGTCACCAGACGCACATCGCGGTCGAGCCGCCGGCGTCGGCCGACTGCGCGGCCTGGGTCCTGGCCTCTCCGCCGATGGTGGGGGGCGAGTACCTTTCCGAAGACAGCCTCCGCGGTGTCTGGAGCCATCTGGACGAGTGGGTACGCGAGGCCGTCGGGACCACGACCGGCGGCCTGCCGGCGTTCCTCCGCGCTCGCGCCCCGAACTGGCACCAGGTGGGGCGGGTCTGTTTCCACCTGGCCGAGAACCGCAACGACGAGGAGCAGCCGTTCGCCTTCATGGCCACGTATACCTCCGGATTCGGAGCGACCGGACGCGTGAAGCACCTGCCGCTGCGCCGGGCCCTGGAGCAGTACGCCGGCGCGCGGAACCGCGCGGCGCTCGTCGCCCTGTTGTCGCCGATTCAGCAGGCGGCGGAGACGTGCGACTGGGTGCGGGAGCTGGTCGACTCGGGGGACGTCTACCAGGCGTTGGCGTGGACGCCGGAGCGCGCCTATCCGCTCCTGCGCAGCGTCCCGGCGCTGGAGGAGAGCGGCCTGACCGTACGCCTGCCGAACTGGTGGCGCAAACGGCCCCGCCCGCAGGTCAGTGTCACGATCGGCGGTACGACGCCGTCGATGGTGGGCGCCGACGCCATGGTGGACTTCGACGTGAGCGTCGCCCTGGGCGGCGAGTCGCTGTCGCGCGCCGAGTTGGAGACTCTGCTCGCAGGCGACGGCGACCTGGTACTGCTCAAGGGCCAGTGGGTCGAGGTGGATCGCGACCGTCTCCGGCAGGCGATCGAGCACTGGGAGGCCGTGCGCCAACTCGCGGGTGACGACGGGATCTCGTTCATCGAAGGCATGCGGCTGCTGGCGGGTGCCTCGGCCGACCTCCGACACGAGGTGCAGACCGAAGCCGAACGCCCCTGGGTGCACGTCGACGCGGGCGACGGAATGCGGCGGTTGCTGGCCGGGATGCGCCAGCCCGACGCCCTCGATCCCGTGGATGTGGGCGGCGCGCTGCAGGCCACGCTCCGGCCGTATCAGCGCGACGGGGTGGCGTGGCTGCGGCTGTTGACGACGCTGGGTCTGGGCGCGTGCCTGGCCGACGACATGGGACTCGGCAAGACCATCCAGGTGCTGGCGCTGCTGCTGTGCCGCCGCGGCGGGGACGGTTCACGGCCGGGCCCGTCACTGCTGGTGATCCCGGCGTCGCTGCTGGGAAACTGGCGGCGGGAGGCCGAGCGGTTCGCGCCGTCGTTGGAACTGCAGTTTCTGCATCCGGCGGAGACGGCTCGGGAGACCCTGGCGGAGATCGCCGCGGCGCCGGCGCGGCATCTGGGGGGCGTCGATCTGGCGGTGACCACCTACGCCATGCTGCACCGGCAACCCTGGCTGGCGGACGTGCGGTGGCGGCTCGTGGTTCTGGACGAGGCGCAGGCCGTCAAGAACCCGGCGACCCGCCAGAGCCGGGCGGTGCGCGCGCTGCCGGCCGGCTCGAGGATCGCCCTGACGGGGACACCCGTCGAGAACCGCCTGGGCGACCTGTGGGCGCTGTTCGATTTCCTCAACCCCGGTCTGCTCGGCTCGCGCGACGTGTTCAACGCGTTCGTCAAGGAACTGCAGGAGCGCGAGGATCAGCCGTTCGCGCCGTTGCGCCGGCTGGTGGGGCCGTACATTCTGCGCCGGCTGAAGACGGACCGCCGCATCATCGCCGACCTGCCGGACAAGACCGAGACGACGCGCGACTGCCACCTGACCCGCAAGCAGGTGGCGCTCTACCAGCGCATCGTGCAGACCATGCGACGCGACCTCGAGGAGATCGAAGGAATCGCGCGGCGCGGCGTCGTGCTGCGGTCGCTCATGCGGCTGAAGCAGACGTGCAATCATCCCAGCCAGCTCTCCGGCGATGGCGAGTACCGGCCCGGCGACAGCGGCAAGTTCGCGCGTCTGGCCGAGATCTGCGAGGAGCTGGCCGAGCGGCAGGAACGGGCGCTGGTCTTCACGCAGTTCCGCGAGATCATCGATCCGCTGTCCGAGTACCTGGCGGCGGTCTTCGGCCGGCCCGGTCTCGTGCTGCACGGCGCGACCGGGGTCCGGCGGCGGCAGGAACTGGTGGACCGCTTCCAGAACGACGGCGGGCCGCCGTTCTTCATCCTGTCGCTCAAGGCCGGCGGTACGGGGCTGAACCTGACGGCGGCGTCGCACGTGATCCACTTCGACCGGTGGTGGAACCCGGCGGTGGAGAACCAGGCCACCGATCGCGCCTTCCGTATCGGCCAGCGGCGCAACGTCCTGGTCCACCGCTTCGTCACCCGCGGCACCATCGAGGAAAAGATCGATCGGATGATTGCCGAGAAGCGGCAGTTGGCCGATGATCTGCTTGATGGCGAGAGCGAGATCAACGTCACCGAGCTGTCTGACGACGAGTTGATCGATCTGGTGCGCCTCGACGTCACGCGCGCGAATCCGCAGACAGCGAACTGACGGGAGCAGATTTGGACTGGTATCCCCCGTATGTACCGGTCGGCGTGCGGCGCGCCCGAGCCAGACGGGAGGTGCGCGAGTTGCGCGCGCAGGGCATGGACGTGCAGCCGGTCGAGATCCGGGGACGCACCATCGCCCGCAGCTTCTGGGGCCGGGGCTGGTGCGAGCACCTGGAATCGTTCTCCGACTACGTCAACCGCCTGCCGCGGGGCCGGACCTACGTGCGCAACGGCTCGGTCTGCCATCTCGCGATCGAGCCCGGCGGCGTCGAGGCGCTGGTCGCCGGGCGGGAACTGTACCACGTCGTCGTGCGCATCAAGCGGCTCAAGCGGCCGGCGTGGAAGGCGATCAGGAGTGCGTGCGCCGGGCACATCGGCTCGGTCCTCGAGCTGCTGCAGGGCCGGCTGTCCGACCGGGTCATGGAGGTCGTCATCGACCGCGACAACGGCCTGTTCCCCCAACCGGGCGAGATCAAGCTGGCGTGCGACTGCCCGGACTGGGCCACGATGTGCAAGCACGCGGCGGCAGTGCTCTACGGCGTCGGCAGCCGCCTCGACGAGAGTCCCGAGCTGCTGTTCCGGTTGCGCGGCGTCGACGAGGCGGAACTGATCGCCGCCGAGATGGCGCTGCCACGGGGCACAGCGACGGCCGACACGCTCGCGGACGGCGACCTCGGGGACATCTTCGGTATCGATCTCGATCCAGAGCAGGGCGTGCCAGCGCCGAGCACGCGGGAGCCGGCGGCGACTGCCTCGCACAAGCAGGCGAGCCGGATCAGGAAGAAGAGGGAACGAGCTGGCTCATCGAACGCTGGTGCGACCGGCGCACACATCGCCGCACTGCGCGAACGGTGCGGGTTCTCGGTCGCCGAGTTCGCCGCGTTGCTCCGTATCTCAGGGGCGACGGTGCGCCGCTGGGAGGCCACGCCGGGACCGCTCGATCTGCGCGCTCGCCCGCGAGAAGCCCTGACAGCGCTGCGCCGCGAGATCGAGCAGCAGGGAGACTGAAGGCCCCTCGTGCTTCATGAGCGTGTCGTCGGTGATCACTGGCACGCGGCTCGACCGCGCGCAACGAGCACTCCACCGATGGTCTCGCGCCTCCGACGGGCGGGCCTCTGAAACAAAGGAGCCCAGCCGCAACCTGACATTGACGCGGCATCGCCTCCGGCCTTGTCGTCAGCCCTGGGTTCGGCCAGCCGACCCGGATCGCGTCGTGCACAAGGTCCAGCCGCCCCTCGATGCCCCTCAGCCGCGGTTGCACCGCGTGCGCGAGCCGATAGGCCAGCATCACGAGTCCGGCGAGCAGACTCACGATGGCCCGCAGCGCGGTGGCCGCCTCGGTCATGCGTGCATCCTCCCGGTCAGAACTCGATCCCGACGCTCACACGCGCCGCGTGGCCGACGTAGATCTCCTCGTAGACGTAGACGGCCAGCGTCATGTACTGCGCCCGCGCGAACACCCGCCCGCCCAGCGGGAACTCCGCCCCGAGTCCGCCGTACAGGGCAGGGCGACGGTGCGGGAATCCGTTGCGCTCGTCGTGTCGCGGAACAGTTGGAAGCCGGTCAACAGGTGCGGCCGGATACGGGCCGGCGCAGGCGACAACGGCAGGATGATGCCCCCTGAATACCATTCGAGGGTGCGCGTCCATGCGTACTCCGGATCGCCGTAGTCGTGGCGCTCGGAATCCCGGAAGTACGTCGCCTGCACCTCCAAGCGGCCGACGCGCAACGTCCCGTCGAAGCCGACGTAAGGCCAGCGGCGATCGTCGCTGGCGAAGTGCATGAAGTTCACGCCGACCGTTCCTAAGCGGTCCGGCTCCTGCGCCGCGGCGGGCGTGGCGAGGGCTGACAGGATGCTGGCGATGACGATGATTCGCATGACGTGCACCTCCGCACGGTAGTGCGACAATCAGTGGTGCATCGGCTCATCGCGCGCGGCGCGGGGGACAACATCAAGGCCCTCGGGATCCCCCGATGACCAACCCCATCAGGGCTCCCATTGCGCCCACGGCCAGACACGCCCGCACCGTCTGACCGACTGGCTTCTCGTCGTCCGCCTTGGTGACGAACCAGACGCCGAGCCCGGTGCCGACTGCGCAGCCGGCGGCGAAACCGATCAGTGCGCCGCGCTCTGCAGGCGACAACATCCGCCGGAACCGGCTCCGGTTGCTGCTGTAGCTCCAGCTCGACAACCGGCGCCCCGAGGCGGTAGATATCGACCGCGCTGGGGAGCGGAACTCCGTGCAACGTGAGCGTCAGAGCAACGGCACCGGCCGTATTGACGAGCATCGTCTCCCTCCCGGGCGGTGCTTGACGAGGACCGGCATCGGTCGGCTCCTTCCCTTGTCAGTACTGGACGCCCAGATTTCATCGGCCGCGAGGCGCTGCTACTCCACCAGGACCCGGCCTTCGGGCTCTTCGCCGCCCGGCGGCGGCTGCAGGAACGCAGAAGCGATCTCCCGACCCACGGCTTCCCATCCGTGATCCGCCACCTCCGGGGCTACGAGCCGATCGAGTAGCGAAACAGCAACCGCTGGGCCACCTGGTTCATGTCGCTCACCCGCGGCAGCCAAGCCAACGCTGCGTTCCCGGCTCAGCGGCATGGACGCGGTAGCATGACGGCATGGAAAGCCGTGGCCCTCATCCGACCGAACCGACCGCTCGTGGAATGACGTTGGCGCAACTGGCCCGCGGTCTGAACGTCGACTTGCGGGAAGTCTCCCGGACGGCGCGGATGGTGCTCGGGCTGGCTCCGGCGCAGGTTCGCGACCGCCGCTTCGAGCTGTCGGCCAGCCAATGCGAGCTGATCGGCGATGCGCTGGAGATGCGCAAGCAGCCGTCGCTCATCCCACTCGCCGACGTCGACCCGTCCCCCAAGCCGAGTCCGGGCGCACGAGCCCTGTTGCCGTTCGGGCCCGATCGCCTGGCGCAGCCGCACGACCTGCAGTTCCGCGACCTGCGCCACGGCATCTGGCTGCATCCGGAGGTATCGGACCACCTGCGCGTGTGGGCGCACCTCTACGGGCGTCTGGGAATCGTGCTCCAGCACTTGGCGGCGCACGGGCGAACGACTGTCGTGAAGGGCTGCCGGGACGGGAACCGCGGCTGGCGCCGATCACCGCTCGGCGGCGCCAACGGCATGCAGTACTACCTGTGGTGGACGCCGCGCGGCAGCCGGGTGGCCGAGGGGCTGGCCCTTCCCGCAGACGCCGTCCTGGTGCGGGCCGTCCGTCATCACGACGACCACGCCCCGCTCGAAGCCGGCAGCCTGGACGACTACCTGCCGCTCGGCGCACCCGACGACCTGAACGACGACATCGCCGGGCGGCCCTGGACGGACGCGCAGGTCCGGTTCGTGGAGGACGAACGCCCGGTCCGGATCATGCTCGGCCGGCCTGGCTCCGGCAAGACCACCGTGCTTTGGAAGGCGGTCGAGGCCAGAAGCGGACAGCGCGTCCTGTACCTCACGTGGTCGAGCGCCCTGACGCGCCACGCCGAGGAACGCTTCGCGTCGTTCGCGCCCGCCGACGTCGAGGTCGTCGCCCGCGACTTCGCGACGTTCGTCGGCGAGATCTGCGGGGCCGACGTCGCCCGGCAGGGGCTGGGCGCCAGCCGCGCGAGGTTCGACGCCGCCATCACCCGGCTCGGTCGCGACATGGCCGGCCCCTGGAAGAATCGGCGGGATGCCCTGCACGCCGAGCTGCGCGCCATCCTTTTCGGGCGCGCGATACCTGGTGAGACCGGGTGCGCCGTCGAACGCGGCATAGCGCGCCTCGGCGACGACGCGTACCGCGATCTCCGCGGGGACCACGACGGCGTCGGCGCGAAGGCGGCCAAGGCGCTGCTGAAGGTCGTCCGCTTCCTGCCGGCGGACGGTGTGCGTGCGGTCTTTCCCGAGCTCGTCGCCGCTACGGGCGCCATCGGCCGGCTGCGTGACGACGAGCTCCCGGAGGGCTTCGACGACTTCGACCGCATCGTCGTCGACGAGCTCCAGGACCTGACGCTGCTCGAGGCCGCCGTCGTGGTGGAACTGTGCCGCGCGATCGGACGCCGGCGCAGCCGGGCGCCCTGGCTGCTGATGGCCGGCGACGCCGGGCAGACCGTCCGGCCGACCGGGTTCGACTGGGGGCCGCTGAACGACCTGCTGGCCCGGCGGGTGGGCGCACCGGCGCGGTTTCAACTGGATGAGCATCTGCGCTGCCCCAGCCGCATCGCCGAGGTCGTCGAGCGGGCCGCGGAGCGCTACGTCGACCTCGAGAAGAAGGTTCGCCCCACCAAGCAGCGGCGCCAAGCGGGAGGCCAGCACGTCGATGCGCATCTCGTCCACGTCCACGTTCCCGGTCGGTCCGAGGCCGTCGACCTTCTGGAGCGCCTCGAGGACGCGGACGAGGTCGTGGTCCTCTCGGCGCGGAACGTTCCCCCGTCGTGGGTTCCGGAGCACCTGCGGGACGGCGTGCTCACGCCGGCCGAGGCCAAGGGCCTCGAGTACCAATCGGTATGCCTTCTGGATTCGGGCCGCCTGCTGTCGCGCCTGGGCGGCGAGGAGCAGGAGTACCTGGTCGATGCCGAGCTCGATCACCAGGCTCGCCGGACGGCGATCGACCATCTCCGGGTGGCGCTGAGCCGGGCGACCGAGACCCTTGTATGCATCGACGTCGAGGCGACGGACGAGGAGAAGGAACTCAGTCTGGCGCTGCTGGGGGACGCGGCGCCGTACAGTCCGGAGGACCTGCTCGATCACTTCGCGCAGGCCGACGCATCCTCGGAGGAGCGCGTGCAGGCGCGGACCCAGGACGCCCGGCTGTTGATCGACTCGGCGCCGGGGCGGGCTTGGCAGCGCGCCCGCCAGGCGTTCCGGCTCCTGGGGGATCCCGAGTTGCCGAACGGCGTGTCGGATCACGCCGTGCGCCTGGAAGCGCGCACGACGCTGCTCGCCACGGCGGCACGCCTGCTCGTCGACGGCCCGCCCGACGGGGTGCAGCGCCGCGACGTGCTCGAGGCCGCGCTGGAAGCGGTCCGCATCAGGCACGAGCTTCTGCCGCCCGAACCTGCACCCACTGTCCAACGGACCGAGGCGGGCGAGCGGCCGGTCGCGAACGAACCGGTCGGTGCCGAGTCGCCCCACCCCTTCCTGTTGGCGTTCGAGGAGGAGCAGACGCTCAGGGAGCTGGCGGCCTGGTCGATCGACCGGTCGGCGCGCCCGTTCGGCCTGTTGGAGAGCGCATGCACTCTCGAACGGCGGCAGCGACCCGGAGGAGACTGGCTGCGTCCCGCTCTGTTGCCCGCGGCGCAGGCGTTGCGCGAGGGGTTGAGTGCGGGGGCGGCCGACCCGGAGTCCGCCGCGTGGTTCGCCGACGCCGAGGTCGAGGCCTGGCTGCGGCTGACCGGCTACACGGGAGATGCCGCGGCCAGGGCCCGCGTGCTGCGCGAGAAGGCCTTCGACACGCTGCTGAAAGCCGCTGCGAATGACAAGGGACCCGTCCGCAGGAAGCGGCTCGGAGGGGTCGAAGCGCTGTTGACGACAATCTCCCCGGACCTGCCGCGACTCGGGCGGCTGCGCGAGGAGCAGAGGCGGACGGAGGAGGCCGCCGCCGCCTACGAGCGCGCGGGCGCCCACAAGGACGTGCTGCGCGTGTGGCGGAACGCCGGCGCCTGGGAGCGCGCGGTCGAGCTGGCCCAAGGGGACGTTCGCGCCGATCTGGACTGGCTGATCGAGCTGGAGGGCCTGATCGGCCGGCGGCCCACGCAACAGAACAAACGCCTGCGGAACGGCGAGCGCCACCGCCTCGAGAAGCTGCTCGACACGGTCCAGAAGCGGCCGCCGCGCAAGCGCGGCGGGAATGTCGGGTGACGGGTCGCGGGACCGTCAGCGTCCTTCGATCTCGTTGCGGGCGGCGCTGGAGAGGAACGCCGAGCGGGTCATGCCGCGCCGTTTCGCCTCTTCGTCGGTTGCGCGCAGCAGGCCGAAGTCCAGAGAGACGTTGATGCGGCGCGGTGAGCCCGTGTCGAGAATGAGCGGGACGAACGCGGTGGTCGCTCCGTCTCGCCAGTCGGCCAGACTCTCGTTGCCTTGATGTCGTGGAGGGAGCGCGGCTCGGGAACGGGTTCTCCGTCCGCCAGCATGGCTTCGACGTGAAGCGAGAGCGCCGCGGCCCCGCGGCGGAGGGCGTGGTCGACGGTGTCGCCATCGGAGACGCAGCCGGGCAAGTCGGGAAAACTGACGCCGAATCCGGGTTCGTCGTCGTGAAGGAATGCCACGTAGCGCGTTTCAGTCTCTCCGTATGACCCAGCCCGCCTGTCGGTAGATCGAAGCGACGGTGCCGCGCTTGATGTTCCGATTCGGATGCGTCACCGTGATGCGTCCTGCGCGATTCGGGTGCTTGAACGCATCTGGGCGCCCGCGGAGCGCAGTCGGTTTCCGCACCGAAAATCCCACGGATCGCCGTCATCGCGCCCCGCGCCGACCTCGGTGGGCACCCAAAACCGGCCATTGATGGGCGGCTGAAAACCGGCCATTTCCGATAGCGGCCCGAGACGTTGACGCCGGTCTGGAACACGACGTTCCTGCCCCGGCATGAGCAACGTCTTGAAGGAAGAGAAACGACAACAGGTTCTCGCGCTCGGACGCCTCGGCTGGTCACTGCGGCGGATCGAAGAAGCCACCGGGGTCCGGCGTGAGACCGCCAGCGGCTACCTGAAGGCGGCCGGTCTGACCGTGCGCGGCCGTGGCCGGCCTCCGGCTCGACCGGCAAATCCGGCCATTTCGCCGGGGGTGCCCACCGACTCTTCGCCGGCTACGGCGGCCGGCGAGGGCACCGCGGCCGCCGCACCCGTCCCCGCGCAACAGCCCAGTCGAGCGCCACAGGCGAGTGCGTGTGAGCCCTACCGCGAGCTGATCGTCGAGGCGCTCAGCCGCGGTCGCAACGCCACGGCCATCTGGCTGTCAACGGTCACGAAGATCCGAAGGAAAGTGGAGCGAAGGTCCGTCTGCGGACGGAGGGGTTCTGACCCGGACGTCGGTGTTGGTCATGCCGGGCCGGGGTACCCTCGCGAGACGGAACGGCCGGGCTGTGTGTCCAGCGAAGGCTGGTCTGTTCAGCGGGAGACAGTCCCGCCGGGGTAAGAATCAGGAGCCCCGTAGCTTGGATAGCAGGGAGGAGGGAAACCGAATTTCTGAAGCCTATCGACAAGGTCTCCCTTGGGGAGATTGCGAGTCATCGGGCCGTAACGTGAGTGAACGCACAGGTGGCCTCGACAAGTTATTCCGAAGGCCGAGCCCGCAACCCGGGGGCGAAGGCAGCATGGGCGGCCGAAAGCTGATTGAGACGGCTGACCCACTTCGGCGGGGTGCTAGCTAGTGGTGTGTCCCAGGAAGGACTTTACACTTGCCGCGCGCGGCCGACGGCTCGCAGAAACGCCCAATTTGCGGGGCGATTGTGGGCGGCAGTGCCGCAACGCCACGGGTGTTGAACTGCAAACTTGTTCTAGTGACACACCACTAGCGGCAGCACGATGACAAGGACGGGCCGAGCAACTGGAGAAGCCCTCCTCGCCCCGGCGCGAAATCGCGGGAGCAAGGTAGGTCCTATAACCGGCAACACCGGGAAGTGGGCCGAAGGCGAGAGGGTGGCGGAGGGGCGTGTAGTAGTGGTGAGGCGGGGCAATGCCCGCGGAGCGAAGGCGCCCTGCTGTTGACGATTCTCCGACAACAAGGGAGGCAAGGACGGGATGACAAAGACGTCCATCGGTTTGCAGGACCTGCGAAGGAGAATATATCTCAAGGTGAAGGCTGACCAGGACTGGCGCTTCTGGGGGCTGTACGTCCATGTGTGCAAGCCGGAGACTCTCCGGGAAGCCTACGAGATGGCGCGACGCAACGGCGGTGCCGCGGGCATTGACGGTGTGACGTTCGCGGCCATTGAGGAGACTGGCCTGGAGACGTTTCTGGATAGCATTCGTGACGAACTGGTCTCCCGGACCTACCAGCCGGCGGGGAACCGACGGGTAGAGATACCGAAGGATGGGGGGAAGGTCCGCATTCTCGGAATACCCACCATTCGGGACCGCGTGGTACAGGGGGCGCTGAAGCTGATACTGGAGCCTGTCTTCGAGGCTGACTTTCAGGAGGGTTCTTATGGATACCGGCCGAAACGCACGGCCCACCAGGCGGTGCACCGGGTGACGACGGCGGTCGTCCAGAACAAGACCACGGTCATAGACGTGGATTTGGCGTCATACTTCGACACGGTTCGCCACGATATCCTGCTTGGGAAAGTGGCGGCCCGAGTGAATGCCCCAGCCGTCGAGGGGTAGTATCTGCCGCCCAGCTCGCCTGCCGCATCGCCTCGAGGCGCGCGCGCCTCGGCAAGGCCGTCACGCCTCATCTGCTTCGCCATAGTTTCGCGGTCCACCTGCTTGAGGCCGGTACCGACCTGCGCACCATCCAGCTCCTGCTCGGGCATCGGAGTCTGCAGACCACCGCCCGCTACCTGCGGGTCGCGACCACCACAGTCTGCTCGACCGCGAGCCCGCTGGACCTGCTCCCGCGGCCTGCTGCCCAACGCGCACCGTCGAAGTGAGCGACACCGGTGCCGCGCCCCGCCCTCACTGTGGGAGAGGTCTTCCGCCGCTACGGCGACGCCTTCCGAGCCCAGGTCGGAACCATCCTGTCGACGGCCCACAGTCGCGTGATGACGGCCATCGAGCAGTGCCGTACCGCCGCGCTCGGCGGCCACGTCGAGCAGTGCGACCACTGCGGCCATCGCCGCGTCTGGTACAACTCCTGCCGCAACCGCCACTGTCCGACCTGCCAGTCGCTGGCCCGCGCCGAGTGGCTCGAACGCCGCCGCGCGGACCTGCTGCCCACCGAGTACTTCCACGTCGTCTTCACCGTCCCCCCGGCCGTCGCCGAGGTCGCCATCCAGAACAAGGCCGTCGTCTACGGCCTGCTCTTCCGGACCGTCGCCGACACGCTGCGCACCATCGCCGCCGACCCGCGCCACCTCGGCGCCGAGATCGGCTTCTTCGCCGTGCTGCACACCTGGGGCCAGACGCTGGTCCATCATCCGCACCTGCACTGCGTCATCCCGGGTGGCGGCCTCGCCAACGACGGCAGCGGCTGGGTCGCCTGCCGACCCGGATTCTTCTTGCCGGTCCGGGTCCTGTCACGCTACTTCCGCCGCGTCCTGCTGGCGGCGCTGGAAGACGCCTTCGAGTCCGGACAGTTGCACTTCGCCGGCCGGCTGCAGCCCCTCGCCGACCCCCGCCGCTTCGCCGAGCACCTGCGCCCGGCCCGCAAGACCGAATGGGTCGTCTACGCCAAGCGGCCCTTCGCCGGCCCCGAACAGGTCCTCGACTACCTCGGCCGCTACACCCACCGGATCGCCATCAGCAACCAGCGCCTGCGCAGCTTCGACGACGGCTCGGTGCGCTTTCGCTACACCGACTACCGCCGCAACGGCGCGTCGCGCCACAAGACCATGACGCTGGCGGCGGCCGAGTTCATACGCCGCATGTTGCTCCACGTGCTGCCGCCCGGCTTTCACCGGATCCGCTACTACGGGTTCCTCGCCAACCGTGCCCGAGAGCAGAAGCTGGCCGAGTGCCGGCGGTTGCTCGACACGCCGCCCCCTGCACCGGCAGAGCAGACCGACCGGGAGAACGCTGACTACCGGGACCGCTTCGAGGCGCTGACTGGCCGCTCGTTGCGCCAGTGTCCCCACTGCCACGCAGGCAACATGCAACCGATCGACCTCCCCGCCGGCGCCTGGGCTCCGGCCATCCTGGATTCGTCGTGACAGCCGCATCGACGTCCGCCAGGCCCGCTTCCGCAGTTCCCGGAGTCGCCGGGCCGGTCGACCTGCGTCTGCCATCCTCCCGACGGGCTGCACGACCACCTTCGCGGCCGGCGCCGCCGACCGCGGGAGGCCGCCAACCTGCCTGCATCGCCCCCGCCGAGCGCCGCCAGCGCCGTCTGTCCACGAAGCAACGCCCATAGAAATCCAACGTCCGGGGGGCGGTTTCGTCCAATGCCGCTTTCGGTCACCGGCGCGGGTGAACGCACTGACACCGTCGCCCGGTCACCGCCGCGCCGCCAACCGAAAGCTACTCTGCAGTTTTCCCGATCTCCGGATTATGCCGATGTCGGTCGTGACGCCTCCGCTTGGGGCGCCGTCGTCGGTGTTCGCCGAGCGCTGGATGGTGGCGGAAGCCCGCCGGAGCGCGGCGACGGAGGACGCCGCGGCTGTCGCGGACGTGACGTTCATCGACTTCGACGCCGCACTGGCCGATGCGCGGGACAGTGCGCGGGACCACACACGACAGTTGCCGGGCGGGATTCGCACCCGCTGAAGAATGGCGCCTTCTCACGGCGCACCGCCACGGGCTGTTAGGTCATCGGCCCGCCAGACTGTACAGCTCCACCGCTGCGCCTCCGCAACGTGGATTTTCCAAACGGTTGACACTTCCCATAGTTCTGCAACCGAACTATGTTGTGTTACAATCAATCGCTGATTGCAGAATACGCGAACCCTGAACAGCAGGGGTGTTGGCGTGGAATGCAGATTCATCAGACGCACCCATGCTTCATACGTGCCTTCGGGCACCGCTGCTGTCGACCATGCAATCGTCTCCGAGGGGTCATCGCACGTGCTCTTTGGCGTGGCGTTGCAGTCACGATCTAGTTTACCTCCTGACGACGTCCGTGGCCTCCACGAATAGACTTCGTCGCCTAAAGGACTCTTGACGTGCAGATCGAGATCGGCCGGCCCGGACCAGGACAACTCAACAACGAGACCGGGAGGGGGCAATGCGGGACGCCCGCGCAACGTGGCGCAGCCAACCAGCATCACGCATGTCGCGCAGACGAGGAAGCTAATCAGAATCTCCTCAAACACGTGTGGGTAGGGGCGGAGCCAGTTCGATGCCTCCGCAGCAGAGAAACAGCATCGAGATGAGCGCGCCGTGGGAGTGGAATCCGTAGGCACGGCGCGCGATCACCCGCAGCTTGTTGTTGAAGCCCTCCACCGGCCCATTGGTCATCTTCGTGTCCAGGTAGGCCAGGATGCCGGCCGCGTGCTTGCGAACCGTCCGTCCCAGCTTGACGAACGGCGCCAGGCGGGACCGCGCCGCCCACGCCAGCCACTGGTCGAGCATGTCGGGCGCTTCATCCGGCGTGGCCTGCTCCAGGATGATCGCCAGGTACTCCTTCAGTTCGTAGGCGCGGTCGAGCACACGATTCTGGCTGCGTAGCGCCGCCAGGCGCCGCTTCTCGCCGGGCTTGAGCCGGGCCGGGTGTTTCAGCAGGCAGAAGCGCGTCCCCTTGAGCGTCTTCGCCGCCTTGGCGCCCACGCGCCGTTGTTCCCCCCGCCGAACCTCGTCGACCGCGTCGGCGGCGAGCCGTTCAACGTGGAACCGGTCGAAGACCACCCGCGCGTGCGGCGCCCGCGCCTGTAGCGCCTTCTGCCAGCTCGCCGCCAAGTCCGCCGTCACCAGTTCGAGCCGCTCGCAGCCGGCCGGTCCCAGCCGGTCGAAGAACGTCTCCAGCGTGTGTGCGCTGCGCCCCTTGCCGGCCCACACCACCCGCTGGCGGTCGTGGTCGACCACCAGCGTCAGATAATGATGCCGTTTTCTGTAGCTGAACTCATCGACGCCGATTCGACGCAGGTCGTCGAACCGACTCTCGTCCAGGTGTCGCGACACCACCCGCTCGACGATGCTGCCCACCGCCTGCCACGATATCCCCAGCACCCGACTGACCGTCGTCCGGTCCGTCACCTGCGCCAGATACGCCGTCAACTCTTCGAACGGCGCCGTGAACACGCTGCGGCCCAGCGCCCACGACACTTCCTCCACCCGCACGCCGCACTGCCGGCACGACACCCGCCACGGCGCATACTGCAACCACACCGGCGTCGCCCCCCAGGGCACATGCCGCCACTGGCGCGGCGGCCGCCGGTCATAGCGCGACGCCCGCCGGCCGCACACCCCGCACCGCGACCGCCGCCACGACGGCCGCACCAGCACGGTCAACGGACCTGTGTTCCCCAGATGCGCATCCTTGACGTGCATCTGGATGACACCCAACAGCCGCCGTAGTACCGTGGTCAGACGCATGGGGCTCTCCTCCTCCTCGCTGGTCGTTTGGCAACCACCAATGAGAACAGGAAGCCCCTGCGTTCGCAACCGCTTGCGCCGCTCGAGACCGAGCCCGCCAAGCCTGCAGACGTGACCCCGGTACCGACGTTGCCGGCGGTCCTCCGCGACAGCGGAGCGGCGCGCTGGCGTTGCACTCTCAGCCGGTAGATCAAGGGCCAGCCTTCCGGCTGGCCCGCAAGGGACTCCCGCACGGTCGGTCGCGGCGGTCATCCGAAGGACCGCAGCGCAGCGGAGGACCCGCGAAGTGGGTTGACGGCCGGGACCGACCGTGCGTGGTGAACGCTCCGAGCGAAGCGAGGGCCTTATCCCGTCCCCCCGCAGATCGCCCTCAACCCACCCATACCTGTTTCAGGAGAGCCGCTAATCAGCGCACGGTAGCCAATCGCCATTGGTAGATCCTACTGGCCACCGGGCGGCAGAACCGACCGGCTGAAAGCAAGACCGCCGTTCAAACCGTGCAGGCGGATTTCCCGCACACGGTTTACCAAGTAGACTTCAGGTCGTAGCATGCACCACCCCCGGATACCGAATCGTGCCGCGCAGGGCGGACGAGCCCCGAGGCCTCGAAGAACGGACGTTGCCAAGCCTGTGCCCGACCCGCCGCCAGACGCGACCCGCCCGCTTGAGGAGCAAGGCGCGTAAGCGCCGTTCCACGTACTTGTCGAGCTGCACGAAGTGGTTCGACGCATTTCCCGTCGGGAAAAACTGTCCCCACACCCGCGAAAGGACCCGGTTCACGTCCGCGATGACGAGACACAGGTCCGTGTGGCAACGCCCGTGAGGAGTCAGCACCCGCACGCGGGCGCGCACCTGCTTCATCACGCGCCGAGACGGCCATCGGTGCAGGTAGTACACGCGTCAGCGCGGACCGTGCCCAGATGGGTCCGCTCATGCGCTTGTGGAGATGACACCCCAGGACGTCGAAGCCCCCACGGCCGTCCGTCAGGTCGACCAAGGCGACCCGCTCGCGGGCCGCCTCAACCGACGCCTTCGTGTCGCACATCACCAGGAGGTGAGTCGCCCGGGGGAATCGCACCCCCGGGCGCTCGCAGAACTGTACGTGAACGTCTCCGCTCATACAGCTCCCATCATCCAGCCGCCGGCGTCAGCCCCAGCAGATGCCAGTGAGCGAACAACCGGGGCGCGCGACGCGCAAGACCCCCGAGCCAGTACGTGGCGCGGCGGCGATGGCGCCGGAGCCTCTTGTATTTCCGCATGGCCCATCGGATCAACAGGTCGTTGAAGTGGCGAAAGGCCGAGTACAGGGCCGACTTGTAGAAACGGCCGTAGTACTGAATCCAGCCGCGAAGGACGGGATTCCACATGCGGGCCAGGTCGTCGATGGCCTTGTCGCTGCGCCGAGGGAGGTGCCAACGCCGCATCGTCTGCCGCATCCGCTTCGCTGCCGCATTGCTCACCGCCGGGATGAAGCTGATGAAGTACCGACCCCATCGATTCTTCGCCCGCCGAGGGCGGAACGTGTACCCCAAGAAGGTGAACTGCTCCGTGGGATACTGCCCCGGCCGGTCGTCATCCTTGCAGTAGACGATACGCGTCTTCTCCGGATGTACCTCCAGCCGGCATTGCGCCAGACGTCGCTTGATGTGCGACAGGACCTGCTGCGCCTGCGTCTCCGTCCGACAGTGCGCGACGATATCATCCGCGTACCTCTCGAACGGAACGTCCGGGTGCGTGGTCCGCATCCAGTCGTCGAACGCGAGGTGCAAGAAGATATTGGCCAGGAGCGGGCTCGCGACGCCCCCTTGGGGCGTCCCCGTCGTGCGCGGCACCAGGGTTCCGTCGTCCTGTTGCATCGGAGCGGTCAGCCACCGCTGCACATAGAGCAGAATCCACCGGCACCGCGTGTACTTCCGGACCGCTCGCATGACGAGCGAGTGGTCCAGATTGTCGAAGAAGCCGCGGACGTCAAGATCGATCACCCAGTCGTAACGCCAGCATCGCTGCCGGGTTGCCGTGAGTGCGTCGATCGCTGACTTCCGCGGGCGATACCCGTACGAATCGGGGTGGAATTGCGGCTCCACCGCCGGTTCCAGGTACATCTTGACCACCGTCTGGGCAACTCTGTCGGCGACAGTGGGTATGCCCAAGCGGCGCTCGCTTCCGTCCTTCTTCGGTATGCCGACCGTCCGGACCGGAGGCGGGAAGTACGTGCCCGACGACATCCGATTCCAAATCCGGTAGAGATTGTTCTTCAGGTCCTGCTCGAACATCTCGACCGACTCGGCATCGACGCCAGCCGCTCCGTGGTTCGCCTTGACCCGAGTGTAGGCCTCCCAAACCACCCACTTGGAAATACAAAACGGCTTCGCGTGGCTCGACGGCTCCTCCCGCTCGCGCGGTTGACCGTCAGGACACGCTGGATGACGCGACCCCTTTGCTCCATCGAGTTTCCTCGACTTCGTCGCTCGTACGGGTCGCTCCGCCCCTGTGCCTCGCATCGGGCTTCTCATCCTTGGGGGTCGGCCCCTTGGATTTCTCCCTTCGCATCGAGGCGACAGGTTCCCACGTTCCACACAAGGGCCTGGTGCAGGGTCACGCCACCTTTATGCCGGGTGCCGACCAGCCAAGCTGCAGGCTCCCGCTGGACTTGTCCCGGGTTAACGACTCGCCCCGGTTTCGACACCGTCCCTACGCTTTCGACACGTTGCCGGTGGTTCATTCACTTCGTCTCCCTGCGCCCTACCTGACGCGGTCTTGCCGCGCCGTTTCCGTGACGCTTACCACCTCGGCTCTTGACCGAGGCAGCGCACGGCGGTTTGGAGCCTCCCCCTGCCGGGCGGCTCCGAGGGGCCTGCCCTCATCCCTCGTGCAGCATGGCTGCAGCTAGGCGGCCATCACGGCCTCCCTTCTGCGCCTTCGTGGCGCACAGTCGTCCGCGTAGCGCACCAACGTCCCCAAGTGCGCCATCATTCCCGCCACGAACCACAGCCGCAGCAGCCGAAGAACCCGCCGGTCCGAGACACGCTGGCGAACCAGCGTCAGCAGCCTCGTTCGGTCGATGCTGCTGAAGTAGTCGCAGATGTCGGTGTCCAACACGTGGCTGCCCCCACGCGCCCCGCGGACGCGAAGGACCTCCTGTGCGTGTGTCGCGCTCCGCTGCGTTGCCCCGACCCGGGCTGCGCAGACGGGCCTTTCGTGTTCCGCTCCCCTCCGTGTCCGCGTGCTGCGCCCCGTACGCTGCCGAGACGCCCCGCGCGTGCGCCGCCGGACCAGGGCACGGGAGACGTGGCCTTCGCCGCGACATGAGCGGCTCGGCTCTCGGGTTGTAACTGTGTCGAGGCTGCAGGTTTCACTTCATGTTGCCGCCCGCAAACTTGCTCCCTCCGTAGAGGCCATCGACACCCCGCTCGGGCCACAGCCGTCTCCGGCTGTGCCTGAGGTCTTGCACCCGCTGGAGAAGAACAGCGTGACGCAGACGGTCTTCCCCCTGCATCGTCACGACGCACCATTGATCGCAGTGTAACTCAGGATCTGGTGCAGCCTTCACACGGCCAAAACGGCCGCGGCACGATGGTAAAGGGCGCGGACGACCCGATGACCCTTGCCACCGTCTCGGGCTGTTGCGGCTGCCCCGATGTCGAAGACTTGCGTACATGCGCAGTCTGACACACGCATGGCGTGCGGCGGCGGGTTCGGTCTAGCCGAATCGCCCCGTAGTCAAACTGCTCGACGTTCGTGTCGGCCGTCGCCTCTCCGTCGCGGATCACATCGACTCAGCATCAGTCCCCGTCGGCGAGTACGCTGGCGGGATCAATTCGAGCGGCCCGTAGCGCTGGCTGCGCCGCGGCAGCGGTGAGTATTGCAATGCAGACCACGCCGGCGGCGTACATCATCAAGCTTGGTACCACGTTCTCCGGCGCCCCAGTCAGCTGGTCTATCTGGCGTCCGGCAGCGACGGTGACAGCCGTTCCGATTAGGAGCCCGACGCCGGCGTCCAGGGCACTCGACCGCACTGCTGTCCAAGCGATCCGGCCTCGGCCGGCGCCGAGCGCCATCCGTAGTGCATACTCCCGCGTCCTCTGCGCGGCGCCGTAGGCGGCCACCCCATAAAGGGTCACGCCGGTCTGCAGCAACATCAGCAGCGCGGCGGCGCCGAGGGTCCAGGTTCGGGCCTCGAGCTCGGCCGTCACGTCAGGGTGAGGGCGGCCGATCACGCGCGTGTCGCCGACGGGGAGGTCGGGCTCGGCCCGCCGGAGGGCCTCGGTCACCACAGCCGTTTCCGGCACGCGCCCGTCCTCGCCTCGGGCGAGGATAAAGACGCCGGGGACAGGGAACTGCGCTAGCGGCACGTACACAGTCGGTCGCGGAGCTTCCGCCCCTACGTAGCGGACGTCCGGTACGACGCCGACGATTCGGCGTCCGATCCCCGGGACGTACCCGTCTCCGGGCTCACGTATGCCGAACAGCCGCCACAGCAGCTGTGCTGCGCCTTGGTCGGCGACCGCTACGCGCTCTGTGTCCGCGCGATCGCGGTCGTTCAAGGCCCGTCCTCTCAGCAACGGGATACCGAGGACGTCGAAGTAGTCCGCGGTCGCGGGCACCATGAGCATCGACATCCGTTCGCGGGCACCGGTCTCGGGGTTGTCGTAGACGACGTCGCCGAGCGCCGTCACCGTTCGGTTCCCGGGGACACCAAAGCTCGCAGCGGCGGCAGTGACACCGGGTGTACGCTTCACTTCGTCGACAATGGCGCGTATCCGTTGCGCCGCTGCTTCGTTGTCCGGAGGAGCGTTCCACCGCAGATCCACGAGGATAGACAGCACGTTCCGATTCGAGACGCCTAGGTCGGTGGTCCGGATGCTGTCCAGCGCCCCGTAAACCGTGGCCGCGGCGTGCAGGAGCAGCATCGCCAAGGCGACCTGTACCGCGCAGGCGATCCGGACCGGCCGTCGGGCGACAGTGGCTACACGGGTCCGGGGCGTCCCCCGCTTCAGCGGGTCTCCTGAGGCTCCTGTCACGAGGCGTGCGCCGGCGGTTCCCGCCACGGCCACCGCAACCGACGCCACGCCCGCGAGAACCGCGCCGACGGCGGGGTGGAGGGCATCGCCGAAGGCGGCGGTAGCGAGGAACAGGCCGTCACTGGAGAGGGGCGTCGCCCAGTACTCGAGAAGAATGGCTCCCGCGGCCCCGACCGCGACGATCGGGCCATGTCGGCCGGCCGCCTCGATCAGACGTCGCGGGAGTGTGGCGCCCAAGGCGCAACGCGTCCAGTCTTCCGCTGCGCGCGCGGCGTTGCGGAGCCGGAGGAGGTTGCCGAACGCAGCGGCGCCGCCGGCGAGCGTCAGCAACAGTGCGGCGGCGACGATCTTGAGTGCGCCGGTGATCGGTTCGTTCAGCCGTTCGGCCAAAGGCGTTATGCGTACGCCGATGTCGGTGTTTGTGTCAGGGCGCTCGGCGGCTAGGCGCGCGGCGATTACGTCGGCCTCGGCCCGGGCCTGGGCGACGCTCATTTCCGCGGGCAAGCGGGCGGCAGCATTGAATATCGATGCCCGGCGTTCTTCGTACTGCGGGTGGTGCAAGGCGGTTAGCCACAAGGCCGGTTCAGGACCCGGAAAGCGGACGCCGCGCGCGGTGACGCCGACGACCGTGTAAGGTCGGTCGTTCACTATCAGAACTCGGCCGAGCGCGTTCTCGGCGCCGTCCAGGTAGGCGGCGGCGGTAGCGCGGCTGACGACGGCTTCGTCAGCACCTTCCCGGAACGGCCGACCGGCCGCGAAGGGCGTGTTCAGTAGGCGGAAGAGCGCGGCGCTCGCGAAGTCGCCGGGCATCAGTCGCGGTCCGTCCGGCAGCGTTACCGTAACGAGGGCCTGCGAGCGAGCCGCAGCATCGCCGAACGTCGTACCCGACGCGATCCATTCACGGTACACGTGTGCCGACATTCTGAGGGCTGCGCCGGTCCTCGTCCAGTACGGCTCAATCAGCACGATGGTACCGCCGCGGTCGGCAAGTTTCGGCGCGATGAGCGCCTCGTACAGGACGGCACTGCCGGTCCCCGCGGCACCGCCTGTGAGCGCGAGCGTGAGCACTGCGGTCGCCGAGTACCCGGGAGAGCGGGCGAGAGAGCGGAGGCCTTGCCGGAGGATCGTGAGCATCCCTAACCAAAAGATGCCGCCGTCAGTTCACACTTCGGGCGATATTGGTCGGTGGTTAGAAGTCGCGCGGAGTGTATCACGGACGCCCGCCGACGGTCGGCGTCCCGGTGGCTTGCGGGTCTACGGGGTGCCGGCTCGGGTCCCCTGGTTTAGCGGGGAGCGGCTCGTCCGTCGAGCGGGAGGTGAGCGCCGCGACGATCGTTCGACCGTCGGCGGCCGTGAGCGCCACGGACGTGGCGGCGGATCCAGTTAGGCACGTTTTGTCTTCGCCGGCTTCGGCGGCCTGCGCCGCGGCAACACGCAGACTCATGGCGTCCTCTTCGGACGAGGTGAGTTTCCGTACGTGGCCGGTCTCGTGGAAATCGATCGCGTGGTGCCACAGGGCGCGCTGGTAGGCACAGCCGGCGGGGTTCTTGCGGTTGTAGACGTCGAGGGCGGTGTACACACAGCCGCCCTGGCAGACCCCCACGACGCTGCAGCCGTTGCAGGTGGTCTTCACGACGTTCAGACGTTCGGCGAGGTAGCGGCGCGTGCCCGCCCAGACGGCGTCGTGGTCGAGTCGGTGCTCGTCCGTTCCTATAGCAGTCGTGGCTGGCGAGGAGAACGAGCAGAGCTGGCCAGCCTGCATGGAGTCCATGTTCACGGTAAGCGCCAGCGTCCTCATGCCGTCGAGGCCGCCGCAGTTCGCCCGGAAACCGGTCGGCTTGCCGGCCGCGACGTTGTCGAGCCGTCTCTCGAACTCGGTTGCCCCGACCCCCATCCGGTGTCCTTGACTGTCGACCACCAGCTGGGCTTCCCAGTGCGCGGCATCGCGCCCGCGTTGTGGGTTCTCACCGTGGTCGAGAACGTTCGGGGCGAGCCTCGCGGTGGCGAAACCGTGATCCTCCATTCTGAAAAACTTCTCCGGGTCGAAGTCGTCGATGTTTTCGATCGTGCCTTGGTATCCGGACATCGGCTGGCCGCTCGCCTTGCGGTAGTTCTCAATGCCGTCGATAACGCGGTCGAACGTGCCGCCCCCGCCGTGGTAGACGCGCGACTCGTCGTGGAGCTCCTTGTAGCCATCGATGCTCACCGAGACACGGGCGTTGTGCGCTGCCAGCACCTCTGCGATCTCGGGCGTCAGCAGAGTCGCATTCGTGTTGATGCCGTACCTGACCTTCAAGTCGGCGTAGTGCTCGTCGGCGTACTCCATGATGCGCTTCACGGTGTCCCACCGCAGCAGTATCTCGCCTCCGTTGAATGAGATGTGGCAGTCGTACTCGTCGCCTTTGTTCGGCGGGCCGGCGTTCCGCACGCGGTTCAGGAATTGTTCCACGAGGTTCATGACGACGGCCTCGCGTGCGCGCCCGCGAAGGGCGTCGCGTTTGGCCGTCTCGCGTCCGGTGTCGCCGTAGTACGACACGCAGTAGCTGCAGCCCAGGTTGCAGCCGCTGTTGACGAGTACCAGGTGGCGGTAGACCGCGCCCTGTTCGTAAAACTCTGCAGCGTCCTGGTCAATCCGCGTCAGCCACCGGTCAGCGGTCTCGAAGAACTGCTGCTCGTAGGGATCTTCGGCACCTGTATAGACGATCCGCGCTTCCAGGAGGTCTTGGAGCGCCTCGTCCGGCCACGCGGCTCGGTTCTCGGGGAGGTCGTTGAGGGCGCACCTCGCGGCCCGCGACATCACCGTCACCTTGGGCCAGAAAGCGTTCCAGACGGCCAACTGGCCGTCCTCGAGTTCGTATTCGCGGGCGTGGCGCGACAGCCGGTATTCGCGGGTCTCGGAGTCGGACAGGCCAGCGACGGGCAAGGGTTGGGCGGCGGTCGTCATGGTGTCCTCGCTCACCGTGGTTCGGCGGGCTTCGTTTCAGGGCCTGATCTTCGTTCGATCGGGAGCAACCGGGCGCGCGGCGGCGGCCAGGTCGGCCCGGGCGCCGCCGCGCTGCACGGATCACGACTACACCGGGCCGCAGATCTCCGGGTCCATCGCGTGGTTGGAGCAGACGCAGAAGTCTGCCACCATGCTCGCGCCGGTGGCGTGGTGTGCCTCGCTGCTCTGTACGCCACTGCCGGCCATCTCCGCTAGCTTGCGGCGGGCGACAGGGCGCATCAGGAACTCGTCGGGCTGCGGGGTCGTTGGCGGGGTCGTTGGATTGGGGTCCATGGTTGTGAGCGACCCCGGTCCCGGCGTCGCTCACGCATGGTTTTTCCCTGCGGGAAGGCTGGATCCGGCAGAGCCGTCAGAGTGGTTCACCAGTGGTGAACGGAGGATGAATGGTCCGCATCGCTCCGCGATCGGTAGGTCAGCAGCGGTGAACGATCGTAAGGTCGCGGCCGGCCGGCGAGCGGTGCGGGCGGCGCGGGCCACCCTGCGACCGCAGATAACGGTGTCCGGCGGCGTCGAGACGATTGATCGGGACCGTGCCGAAAGCTCGTTCGGCCTGCAGTTGGCGTGGACATCGGCCGGGTCGGTCGGCGTCTCGCAGCTCCTCTACTCGGACGGCGCGCGCGCCCGGGCGACCATCGAGCGCCACGTGCAGACATCGCGCGAGCAGACTCGCGAGGAGCTGCGGCTGGACGTGGCGCACGGCGCCGCCGTCGGCTATCTGGACGTGCTGTGAGCCCGGACCTTCGAGCGAATCCAGCGGGAGAACCTCACCCTCACCCGACCGAACCTCGCCACCGCCGAAACCACCTCGGCGTACGGCAGGTTTCGTGTCGCCGCCGAGGCGGGAACAAACAGGAGCATCGCCAGGTCGCTGGAGACATCCAGGCCACCCGCAGCGCGTTGAAGGTCGAGCCGGACAGCCTACGGGGCGAACTCCAAGCCGACGAGGCCTTCGGATACCTGCCAGAGCTTCGCGGCGACCGCCTCGTCCGTCGACTCAGCCGACGAGCCGACCCGCGTCGGATATCCGCGAAGCTCGCCAAAGCCGTCCGGGCCGTAGTAGCCTCCTGGTTCCGCGCCGCTGGCCGTCGCCGCGTACAGAGTCGGCAGCGCCCCGCGCCACGTCGGCATGGCGAACAACGGGTTCAGCAACCGCAGGAACCCGGCGTAACGTTGCAGGTCCGTGCCCGTGTAGCCGGGATGCGCCGCGACCGACATCGTCTCGATGCCGGCGCGGTCGAGTCGCCGCTGCAACTCGTAGGCGAACAGCAGGTTGGCCAGCTTGCTCTGCCCGTACGCCCGGTTGGGATGGTACGTCCGCGACTCCCAGTGCAGGTCGTCGAAGTCGATCGTGCCGAACCGGTGAGACACGCTGGCGACGGTGACCACACGCGACCCGCTCGTCGTTCGCAGCCGATCCACAAGCCGGGCCGTCAGGGCGAAGTGCCCCAAGTGGTTGGTGCCGAACTGCAACTCAAACCCGTCGACGGTCTTCGACGCTGGCGGCCACATGACGCCCGCGTTGTTGATGAGCAGGTCCAGGCGGTCGAAACCTTCGTGGAACGCGGTGGAGAACGCACGGACCGACGCCAGGTCGGCGAGGTCGAGCATCATCACGTCAAGCGTTCCCGATGCGCCCCCGGCGGCGATGCGAGCCGCGGCGGATCGGCCCTTCGCCTGATCGCGGCAGGCCAGCACGACGTGCGCGCCGCGTCGGGCAAGTGCCGCTGCGGTCTCCAGTCCGATGCCTGCGCTAGAGCCCGTCACGACCGCCACCCGGCCCGACTGGTCGGACATGTCGCACGCCGTCCACTTCCTTTTCGGCATTGCTCTTCCACCTCTCCTGCCGTCAACTCGTGCCTAACTGACGACCGGCCAGAACAGTCTACAGGCGAGCAATCGTGCGGGTCGCGCCCCGACAGCCTTCGCCGAGGATGGTCGGTCCGCACTGCCGCCAGTCCCGGAACGACGAGCGGATTCGTACGTAACGGCCGCGTTTCCGGCGGCGCTAGTGGTGTGTCCCAGGAAGGACTTTACACTTGCCGCGCGCGGCCGACGGCTCGCAGAAACGCCCAATTTGCGGGGCGATTGTGGGCGGCAGTGCCGCAACGCCACGGGTGTTGAACTGCAAACTTGTTCTAGTGACACACCACTAGGAGTCTGCGCCGTAGAAACAGGTAGACCTCCTGGGGCGATGGGGGCTGGGGCCGAACGCAGTGCCGTGGCGCCGGGTTTGGCGGCGCTAGCTGCCTTGTCCGGCCGAAGTGCGGATTCTGTACAAACTACGGACGCGTTGCGATGCGCGGTCTTCGTCGTCGGCAAACGGTTGCAGGCGATTCAGGCGGCCGCGGCGGAGAGTCCGAGCGTGGAGCAGAGCGTGTCGAGGGCTCGGTCGACGGTGCGCAGGGCGGCTTCCACGGTGCTGGGGTTCTTGCTGCGTGGCTTGGGAGCCAGGGTCGGGTCGGCGAAGATCGGACCGAGCAGACGGGTGCGGATCTTGACGAGCAACGCGCCGAGCCGCACGCCGTCAGGGGTGAGTCGATAGCGCCGGCTGCGACCGACCCGCTCCGCCAAGCCATGTGCGCGGAGCTTGCTCAGGTCGTAACGAAGCTGACCGAGGGTGTAGTCGTCCTCGCCGAGGCGGTGCCGAGCCAGGATGCGTTCGTGCAGTTGTCGGGTCGTCCAGTCCCCGAGCAAACCGCCGGTGTACAGCAGGCTGTCGAGCAGTCGGACGAGGCGGTCGTCATGCAGCTTGATGCCGGGCACGCGGCGCGTCCCGGTGGTCACCGGTGCCGCCAGCGCAGCCAGCGCGCCCCGGTCCACGGTGGAATCGAGCAGTTCCGCCTGCTGCGTGAGGTAGCGGTCGGTCGTGGCGGCCAGATGCTGCTTGATCGCGGGTAGATTGTCGAGCTTGCGTCCGATGGCGAGGTGGTAGGTGTCGTTCAGGCAGGTCTCGGTGCGCAGCAGCCGGTCGCCCTTCTCGTACTGCTTGACGTAGGAGCTCTTGTAGTACCCCCGCAGCACCGGGAAGCCTTCATCACGACGCTCCAGGATGGTCTCGAGCTTGCCCTGGTAGCGGCAGTTGATGCGTCGCCCGAAGATGTGCCGTGTCTGGGTTGCTCCGCCCAGGGCCACGCCGATCTCGACCGCCCGCTGAAACAGCTCGTGCAGCCGCGCCCGGCGACGAAAGATCACGTCGCGGGCGAATTCGATCTGGGCCACCGACCACTGGTAGTCGAGCCCGCACGCGGCGCGCTCGCGGGGACTGAACCTCGGGGTCAGGCGCGAGGTCCAGTAGCCAGCACGCTGCCGCAAGATCTTCTCGTCGAGGCGGTCGGCGGTGGCGCTCAACTGGTCGGGCTCGGCGCAGCGGACGATCGCGTTGTCGTCCATCTGGAACCGGACACCGGCGCGCCGCAGCTCCTGCGCGACGTAGGAGTGTCCGTTCAGGAAGCAGCTCACGGTGAACGGCAGATAGGACGCCACGCACAGGCTCATCGGCCCCATGACCGGGTCCAGGATGTAGAAGTAGTAGTGGAGGAAGCGCTTGGTGGCGCGGTTGATGATCCGATAGTCGTCACCGCTCGGCGGGGCGTGGCGCGGTTCGTAGGAGATGAAGGTCGAGCTCTGTTCCATGCTCTTGAGGATGACGACCACGCCGCACTCGCCCCGGAACGCACGGTAGTAGGGCGCGACGAATTCCTCCTTGCGGGCGCCCTTCGGCGCCGTCAGGATGGGAATCCCCTGCTGTTCGGCATAGCTCTCCAGCCACGCGCGGTAGCTCGCCGTCCGCCGCGCCAACACGGCCGGCGTGATCCGGGCCTCGCCCCCGACGTCACGGAAGAGGTGGACGATGTTCGCCGGGCGCTGCAGGGTTGGGTAATAGCCGCGCAGGACGATGCGGTCCCAGCAGGCGTAGCTGAACTGGACGAACCGTCCGAGAAGCTGCAACAATCGGTGCATGATCCGGTCCTGTCTGCGTGCTGGCGTTAGTCACTGAACACCAACTTACCGCAGGAGGGCCGGATCCGCTCACCCTCTCGACCGATGCGAACCCTCACGACCGAACCGACACTCGACTCCCGTAGGCCGATTCCAGCCCAGCTTTCAGGTTTACCTGGTTAGTGCTAGTTGGCTCAGCCGTCCGCTTGGCGGGAGGGCGGGTCGTCAACGGGACGTGCGCTTGCCGAATGCTCCAGGCCGTCCGGCTCGACCTCGTCGCGGCGCACCGGCACCGGCGGTAGGTATCTCCACCGTTCGCCGTCGAACCGCACCAACAACGTCCCGGCGTGGACTTCGACGACTGTCCCTCGATACCCTTCGCGTGGGGATGGCCATGTGACCCGAACCCGCGAGCCAATGGCGATTCGTCCTGAATCGGTCATCCTGCCTGTGGTATCGGGCTCGCCCCAGACGAACTTTATCGCAACTCGACGGGCCTTCGGGCCACTTCGGGCCTCAGGGCTACAGCCGTGAGTTGCCGATCGTCGGCATGGTCACTCGCCGCGTTGTGCGGCATCAGGCTGGGCGGGAAGCAGAAGTGTCTCGAACGTCGTGGTCGGCGTGCAGCGTGGCGGGGTCGGCCAGACCTCGCCCCGAGGGCGGAGACAGACGTGCTGGAATCACCAGCGTTCGCCAGCGACGTACTCGGCCCGGTCGTTCATCAGCAGCCGCGGCCCAGCGTCACAGCGAGCCCCGTCACGCCTCTGGCCCGGCACGTTCCGGCGGACTTCAAGGCCCGGAGCCGCGGGGCGTACGCTCCGTCGACCTTGTTCTGGACGACGTGAGCGAGCGCCACCTCGATGACCCCACTCGGATGGTCCGTCTTTTCGGCCGCCCGTCTCAGCCGAGATCGCGTGCACCGCGCGCCCAACTGGTCGGTGCCGGGCGCGATCTCTTCGCACGCGCCGAGCGCGCAGGTCCGCAGGTTTTCCTCGCCAACGTCGCCAGCATGCGGGCGCGAGAGTTGCGCAGCGGCATGTAGATCGCGTTCGTCAGCCGGCTGTAGGCCTCGAGCTGGCGAAGCACCTCGCCGCGCTCGAACGGCTGCGCCAGAACGACGCCGCGGGCGGACCGGAACCCGCCGGCCGGCAGTCCCGCGGCGAACGAGTGCCGGATCTGGTAGGTGGTGAACGCGGGCCGTCCGGCGCGTCGGGCGGCCCACGCGAGCGCGCGGTTGACGCTGCTGCGGGGCCACGGCCCGAAGGCTTCGGCGTCGAGGAATGCGCGGGCGGCGGCCACGCTTTCGGGCACGAGCGGCACGGCGGCGATGCGTCCGCCCTTCCCGCGCGGGACGGCGACGTAGGGGATGGGCTCGTCGAGGCGGAAGTCCTCGGCGCGGAGGCGTCCCATCTGCGACGGCCGCATGCCGGTCCAGTGCATCAGGTCGAGCCGGACGCGGGTTACGGAGCCGGCCGGGACCTCGGCAAGGACGACGGCGATGTGGCCGCGGTCGACCCAGCGGGGCCTGAGCGGCGGCGGCGCGAAGCGGACGAGGTCGAGCAGGTCGAACGAGGGGCGGCGGCCGTAGAGCACGCGGACGAGGTTGGTCAGCGCGTGCCGGCGGTGGTTGCAGGTCGAGGCGGCGAGCGTGCCGGCGCCACTCGTGGAACTGGGCGTTGAGGGTCGGCAGGGGACCGAGAGCGCCGTCGTCCGCAGGTGGCCGAAGCGGGGCAGCCACGCGAGCAGGTCGCGGCGGCGGTCGCCGAAGCTGATCAGGGTTCGGCCGGCGTCGTGGTTGAGGGAGTGCCGTCCGCCGGCCGGCAGCGTTCGCAGGCTGGCGCGCAGCTCGTCCCGCTCGGCGGACGCGGCGTCACGATCCGCGACCTCGTGCGGCACGCCCTGCGCCACCGGCCCGACCACATCGTCGTCGGCGAGGTCCGCGGGGCCGAGGCCCCAGACCTGCTCCAGGCGCTCAACACCGGCCACGGCGGCTCGCTCGCCACCGTCCACGCGAACAACGCCGCAGCGGCGCTCTCGCGCCTGGCCACCTGCGCCATACAGGCCTCCGACGCGTTGCCGTGGGCGGTCGTCTGCCGCGGCGTGGTCGACGGCATCGAGACCGTCATTCACCAGACCCGCACGCCCGAAGGCCTCCACCGCGTCGAACAGATGGTCCGCGTCCGCGACTACGACGCCGCCCGGAACCGCTGGGTCGTCGAGACCGTCTGGCCTGCGGGAGCGGACACCGCGTCCGTCGCCGGCAACCCGGCAAAGGCCCGGCGCCCCGCCCGGCGACGGAGGCGGCGGCGACGGTGACTTGGGTGCCGAGCGCGCCAGCGAGGCAGAGCCGCAAGGGAGGACCGGATGAGCAAGCGCAGCGAGGACGGCCGGAACGACACCGCGTCGCCGGTCAGCGTGAACACGCGGGAGCAGTTCGACGAGGCGCTCGAAGAGCTGTTCCGCACGGGCCGGCCCATCGAGGCGCCGTCACTGGACGCCCTGGCCGGTTGGGACGTCGACCTCGAAGATGAGGAGGGTGGCATCGAGGAGGGCCGCTGATGGCCAGGGGGCGCGAGAGGGCCGACGAGTACCACCAGCAGTTCGCCGAGCGCATCGTCCAGGCGCTCAAGGAAGGCGCCGCCCCCTGGCAGAAACCGTGGAAACCAGGCGAGCGGGTCCTGCCCCACAACTTCGGCAGCGGGCGCGACTACCGCGGCGGCAACGCCATGTTCCTGACCATGCAGGCGCTTGACCGCGGCTACGCCGACCCGCGCTGGGGCGGCTACTGGCAGATCCAGGAAGCCGGCGGACACGTCCGCAAGGGCGAGAAGGGCACGCCCATCCTCTACGTCGACTTCCGGCAGCGGCGAAAGGCCCTCGACGAGCGCGGCAATCCCATCCCCTACGAGCACGGCCGGCCGAAGCTCGAATGGGTCCAGCGCGACCGGCGGCTCGTCAAGGTCCAGCATGTCTTCAACGTCGAGCAGACCGAAAGCCTGAAGCTGCGCTCGCTCCAGGCAACGGGACCGGAGTGGGAGGCGCACGAGCGGGCCGAGGCGCTGATCCGCGGCAGCGGCGTCCGCGTCGACCACGTGGCCGACGACCGGGCGTACTACAGCCTGAAGGACGACCGGGTCGTGCTGCCCGAGCGGAGCCAGTTCGCGGCGCAGTCGGCCTACACGCACACGGCGCTGCACGAGCTGGGCCACGCGACCGGGCACCCGGAACGACTGAACCGGCCGACGCTGGTCAACCACGGCGGCTTCGGCTCGGAGGCCTACGCGCGCGAGGAGCTGCGAACCGAGATCGCCGCGATGATGACCTGTGAGCGGCTCGGCGTCGGGCACGAGCCGCGCCACGGCACCGCCTACGTCAGCTCGCGCATCAAGGCCCTGGAGAACGACCCCCGGGAGATCCGCGCGGCGGTCGTCGACGCGCAGCGCATCTCGGACTGGCTGCTGGCCCGCGAGCGGGAGCGGAGCCTGGGCGACGCCAGGGCGGCGCACGAGCAGCCGGAGCACAGTGGCGGAGTAGAGACGCCGCAGCGCCCTGCCGAGCGGCGGGTGGCGCCCGAATCGGGCGAGTCGCGGCCAGAGCATGCCGAGCCGTCGCGGCATGGCAGTTCTCCGCACGGGTCCGTCGCCCCGGACGCGGTTGATCGATCGTGGTCGCCCGCGTTCCCGGCGTCCCCGGGCGTCGAAGCCGATCTTCGCGGCATGCGGCGCCCCTGCTACCGCGCCCTCTCGGCGCCACTTGGACGAACCCGGATCCGTGGCCGTTGCTGCTGATCGCCGACCACCGGGTCGGTATTGCTTGCGGGTCTCGGGGACTAACAGATACGATGAGCGGTTCGTGCGCCCGGAGCCGGACTCAACCGGATGGGGTATTCGGAAAGTCGGTTGCGAATCGAGGAGCGGAGTGTTGCTTTGCGCACTGGACTTGACAACGCGGGCCGGACGTGTTTCGCTCATGAGCGCAGAGCGCAGAGCGCAGAGCGCAGAGCGCAGAGCGCAGAGCGCAGAGCGCAGAGCGCCTCGGTGCGTCTTGTGAAGCTGGGCTGAGGCTTGGCCGCCGCGTTCATTTCCTCCCTGATCCGAGCACCCGCAGACAGCCTGAACTCGACTCCGCCGGCCGGCGCGGCGCCGGCGCCGCGCGCCGCGCACTACGCGGCCTGCTCCCGACCCTGTTCTGCCTGGCGCTGCACGCCGCCCTCGCACCCGGCGCCGCCGCGCAGACACCCGTCCCGCATGACTGGGCATTGAAGCCGTCGGGGTTGAACGCAGGCGACCAGTTCCGGCTACTCGTCGTCACCAACGCTGGACATGATGCCCGGACGCCCCGTTTCTCGCCCTACGACACCGCGGTGCGGGCCGAGATTCGTGCCGGGCACACGGCCATCCGGTCCTACAGCGCGCAGTTCAGCGCGCTCCTTTCGATCCCGCAAACCTCGGCCCGCGACCACACCTCAACCACGGGTACGGGCGTGCCGATCTACTGGCTGAACGGCGCCAAGGTTGCCGACGACTATACGGATTTCTACGATGGGAGCTGGGACAGCAACGCGGCGCGGATCGCAACGGGCGCCAGGAAGAGCGTCACCCTGGTCTGGACGGGCAGCAACGCGGACGGCACCGGATTCTCCGGCGAGGAAATCGGCGCGAGCGTTACGATTGGCGGAGATCTAACTCTCTATCAGATCCGGGCCGGTTCCCTGGCGTCCACCAGCGGCACGCTCTCGAGCAGTTCCCAGGCGGGGGGGCCGGGGAGGGCGTTGCCGCGACTGCCCGTCTACGGCCTGTCTTCGGTATTGGAGGTGGCGGCGCCGGAGCCCACGTTGACCATCACGGGCGGGGCCGCGGTGACCGAAGGCACCGGCGCCTCGTTCACCATCACGGCCGACTCGGCGCCGACGACGAACCTGACGGTGAATCTGTCGGTGGCCGAGGCGGCGGGCAGCGACTTCGTGGCCGCCACCAACGAAGGCAGCAAGACCGTCACCCTCAGCACCGGCGCAATGACCGCCACCTATACCGTGGACACGGTGGACGACAGCACGAACGAGGCCAGCGGCGAGGTCACGGTCACGCTGCAGGCCGGCACGGGCTACAGCGTCGGCACGCCGTCGTCGGCGGGCGTGACGGTCAACGACGACGACACGCCCGAGTTGAGCATCACGGGCGGCGCGGCGGTGGCCGAAGGCGGGGCCGCCTCGTACACGATCACGGCCACCGTGGCGCCGTTGGCGGACCTGACGGTGAATCTGTCGGTGGCCGACGCGGCGTCCAGCGACTTCGTGGCCGCCGCCGACGAGGGCAACGACACCGTCACGCTCAGCGCCGGCGCAACCACGGCCACCTACACCGTGGCCACGGTGAACGACACCGGCGCGGCGGGTGACGAGGCCAGCGGCGAGGTGACGGTCACGCTGCAGCCCGGCACGGGCTACACGGTCGGCACGCCGTCGTCGGCAGGCGTGACGGTGACCGACAACGACGTGACGACGGTGACGCTGGAGGGGGTGGCGGTGAACCTGCCCGAGGGCTCCAGCCTGGACTTCTCGGTGCGTCTGAACCGCGCGCTGGTCGCTGGCGAGACCCTGCCGGTGCCGGTGACCTTCGGCGGGGAAACGTCTCTGGCCGACTTCTCGGTCACGTGTCCCTCGCCGCTGCCGTCGGGCGTCAGTTGCGCCGGTCTGGGGACCGCCAGCGCGACGGTCACCTTCACCGGACCGTCGCCCAACGTGGTGACCCTGACCGTGCTCGCGGTCCAGGACAACACGGCGGAGGCCGATCCCGAGTCGTTGGCGATCGGTCTCGGGACGCTGGGGACGACCTCCGGCACCGGGCTGGACGGCGGCGCGACGGGCGTGGACAACCTGGCTGACTTCAACCTCTTGGACGCGATCGGGGTCGCGCTGAACTTCTTCGTGGATGGCGTTTCCGTTCGCGAGGGGGACACGAACCCCAACACCAACGTGGCGCGGTTCAGCGCCAACGTCGCGAGCGGGACGGTGCCGGAGGGCGGCGTGGTCATCCCCTTCTCGATCAACTCCGGGACCGCGCAGACGAACGACGCCTCGACGGCCGACTACGGCACGGTTCCCGCGGGCATCTCCATCGCGGCCGGCGCGTTGTCCGGCACGGCGACGCTGAGCATCGTGGACGACAACCTGGACGAGCTGCGCGAGAGAATCCGCTTCAGCGTCACGGAGCTGCCGCCGGGCTACCGCTTCGCCGGGGGAACCTTCGACACCAGTTCGAGCATAGTGACGATCCTGGACAACGACGCCACCCCGGTGAGCCTGAACCTGACGGGCGGCGGGACGTTCACCGAGCAGGACACGGCCACCTCGGCGGCGATCAGGATCCGTACGGAGCGCCGGCTGTCCAACGACCCGTTGAACCCATTGGGCGCCGAGACGGTCTCCGTGCCGCTGACGCTGGCCAGCACGACGGGGGCGGTGCTCCCCGGTTCTCCGAATCCGATGTTCACCGTCACGGCGTCGGGCACGGGCGTGTCGATCAGCGGGGCGAACACGGCCACGCCGACGATCACGTTCACGGGGCACGCCACCAACATGGTGCAGACGGCCACGGTCACGTTCACCGCGACGAGCAACGGCGACGCCGATGCGACGGCGGAGACGGTGACGGTGACGATGGGCACGCCGACGAGCACGAGAGTGGACGGCGGCGTGAGCGCTGCGATGGCGAGATCGGCGACGCTGACCATCGCCGACGACGACGGGCCGCCGGAGCTCGCGGTGGCGCTGGTCGGCACCGACCTTCGGCAGGCGAGCGTGAGCGAGGGCCAAAGCGCGACGATTCGGGTGAGGCGGCACGGGGGTGACAGAGCGCAGGCGCTGAGCTTCAGCGCGACGGCGACCGACGCCGCCGGCTTCAGCGGCACGTTCTCCAGCGTGACGAGCATCCCGGCCGGCCAGCGGTCGGTGGACATCACCTACTCGGTGACCGAGGACACCCGGGACCGGCCGCGGGGTGAGGCCACCTATGCGTTGAACGCCAATTCCGCCTACACGGTCTCGTCAGCGGGCTCGGTGTCGCTGGAGGTGGTCGACAACGATGCGACGTTGGTGTTGCATGATGTGCCGGACGACATGGTGGAGGGTGCCGAGGATCGTGTGACCATCGTGCTCGCCCGGGGTCTGGTGTCGGGCGAGGCGCTGGTGTTGCCGCTGCTCTTCGGCGGCACGGCGACGCGGGGCACGGACTACACCTTGGCCGGGGTCGCCGCGACCGGTGTGAGCTACCAGAACCTGAACAGCGGCAACGCCAGCGTCACCGTCACGGGCTCGGACTCAGATCCGTCCAGTCCGGCTATCTCCATAGCTCTGACAGCCGAGACCGACGATGTGGCCGAGCCGGGCGGCGAGACCGTGGAGATCAACCTGGGCACGCTGGCTGACACCAGTCTGGACGGCGGCGCCCGCGACGGCGGCGGCGGGGTCGCGTTGTCGTTCCGCATCGTGGATCCGACGGCCAACACGGTGAACCTCTCGGTCAGCGGCGACGGCTCGGCGACCGAGGGCGGCGCGGCGCTGACCATCACCGCGACCCTGGACAGCGCCAACGATTCCGGCGCCGCGATCAGCATCCCGATCCAGGTGAACGCCGACGGCACGACCGCGCAGGCCGCGGACTACACGGTGGCGTCGAGCATCAGCATCGCGGACGAGGCACGGAGCGGCACGACCTCGTTCACGGTGACCGACGACGAGGTCGCCGAGAGCGCCGAGACGGTCCTGATCGAACTGGGAGCCAACTTGCCCGATAGCATCGTCGCGGGCGAGACGAACGACGTCGGCATCTCGATTACCGACAACGACACGGCGGATCTGGTCCTCTCGCCGACCTCGCTGGGGGTGGCCGAAGGCGACGACGCGAGCTACACGGTCGAGCTGGCGACGCAGCCGACGGGGACGGTGACGGTGGCGATCACGGGCCAGTCGGGCACGGACCTGACGCTGGACAAGACGAGCCTGACGTTCTCGACCTCGACCTGGAACACGGCGCAGACGGTGACGGTGACGGCGGGCGAGGACGACGACACAACGGACGACACGGCGACGCTGGCGCACGACGCCTCGGGGGGCGGCTACGACAACCTGGGGCGGGGACTCGCGGTCACGGTGACCGACAACGACGCGGCGGGTCTGGTGCTCTCGCCGACTTCGCTGGACGTGGACGAAGGCGACGACGCGAGCTACACGGTGAAGCTGGCGACGGAGCCGACGGGGACGGTGACGGTGGCGGTCTCGGGCCATTCGGGCACCGACCTGACGCTGGACACGACGAGCCTGACGTTCTCGACCTCGACCTGGGACGACGTGCAGACGGTGACGGTGACGGCGGGCGAGGACGACGACACGACGGACGACACGGCGACGCTGGCGCATGCGGCCTCGGGGGGCGGCTACGACGCCGTGGAGGCGGACCTTGCGGTGACGGTCAGCGACGACGACACGGCGGGTCTGGTGCTCTCGCCGACCTCGTTGGAGGTGGACGAAGGCGACGACGCGAGCTACACGGTCAAGCTGGCCACGCAGCCGACGAGCACGGTGACGGTGGCGATCACGGGCCATTCGGGCACCGACCTGACGCTGGACACGACGAGCCTGACGTTTTCGACCTCGACCTGGAACACGGCGCAAACGGTGACGGTGACGGCGGGCGATGACGCCGACACGGAGGACGACACGGCGACGCTGGCGCACGCGGCCTCGGGGGGCGGCTACGTCGACGTGGAGGCGGACCTTGCGGTGACGGTCAGCGACGACGACACGCCCGGTCTGATCTTCTCGCCGACCTCGCTGGGGGTGGCCGAGGGCGACGACGCGAGCTACACGGTCAAGCTCGCCACCCAGCCGACGGGGACGGTGACGGTGGCGATCTCGGGCCAGTCGGGCACCGACCTGACGCTGGACACGACGAGCCTGGAGTTCACGACCTCGACGTGGAACACGGCGCAGACGGTGACGGTGACGGCGGGCGATGACGCCGACACGGCCAACGACACGGCGACGCTGACGCACGCGGCCTCGGGGGGCGGCTACGTCGACGTGGAGGAAGACCTGGCGGTGACGGTCACCGACAACGACACGGCGAACCTGCTGCTCTCGCCGACCTCGCTGGAGGTGGACGAGGGTGACGACGCGAGCTACACGGTCAGGCTCGCCACCCAGCCGACGGGGACGGTGACGGTAGCGGTCTCGGGCCATTCGGGCACCGACCTGACGCTGGACACGACGAGCCTGGAGTTCACGACCTCGACGTGGAACACGGAGCAGACGGTGACGGTGACAGCGGGCGATGACGCCGACACGGCCAACGACACGGCGACGCTGACGCACACGGCCTCGGGGGGCGGCTACTCGGTGACGGCGACTCTTCCGGTGACGGTGACCGACGACGACCAGCTGCCGGTGGTCTCGTTCGCCTCGTCGTCGTCGACTGCGGGCGAGGGGGACGGTACGCACAACGTGACGGTGGCCCTGTCGCCGGCGCCGACCGCCGCGACGACCACGGTGAGCTACACGGTGGGCGGCACGGCGACGGCGGGTGACTTCAGCATCAGCGGTTCGGGGACGCTGTCGGTCTCGTCGGGGGCGACGACGGCGAGCATCCCGGTGGAGATCACCGACGACACGTCGGAGGAGAACAGCGAGACGGTCCTCCTGACGTTGACGGCGGGCAGCGGCTACACGCTGGGGAGCCCGAGCAGCCATACCCTGACGATCGTGGACGACGACGGCACCGGGCCGCCGTCGGTGAGTCTGTCGGCCTCGCCGAACCCGGTGACCGAAGGCAGTGCGGTGACGGTGACGGCGCGGCTGTCCTCGGCGCTGTCGGGCAGCGTGACGGTCCCGCTCGTGCTGACGGCGGGGACGGCCGAGCCGGAAGACTACGGCTCGCTGGTGAGCATCACGGTCAGCGGCGGCCAGACCACCGGGACGGGCACGGTGACGACGGCGCAGGACGACGACGAAGACAACGAGACGTTCACCGTCGCGCTGGGGAACAACCTGCCGTCGGAGGTGACGGCCGGCAGCCCGTCGTCGGTCGTGGTGACGATTCAGGATCACGATGGGACGACCGACCCGCCGGACCCGCCGGACCCGCCGGACCCGCCGGACCCGCCGGTGAACGGTCCGCCCACGGTGCGGGTGTCGTGCGACCCGTGCTCGACGCCGCCGCGCGGCGAGGCACGCCTGACGGCGACGGCAGAGGACCCCGACGGCGACCGGCTGACCTACCGCTGGAGCGCGACGGCGGGCCGCTTCGACGGCCCCACCGACCGGCCGGCCGCCCGCTGGACGGCCCCCGCCGAGACGGGGCGCGTGACGATCACCGTCCGGGTCTCGGACGGCGAGGACTCGGTGTCGGCCACCGTCACCGTGGAGGTGGTCAACCGGGCGCCGGCGTTCAAGGAGTCGGTCTACCGTTTCGAGCTGGCGGAGAACCTCGACGGCAGCCGTCAGTCGGTCCATCTCGGCCAGGCGACGGCGGAGGACCCCGACGGCGACGCGTTGACCTACGACGTGTCGGGCGGCGACCGGGAGCACTTCCGGATCGGGTCGCGGGACGGCGTGGTGAAGTATGTCGGCCCGGGCGAGGACTACGAGTCGGAGCCGAACCGGTACGAGCTGACGGTCGAGGCGCGGGACCCGCACGGGGCGGCGGCCGAGGCGCAGGTGGTGATCACGGTCACCAACGTCAACGAACGGCCGGAGGCCGAGGACGACGCGGCCGAGACGCTGGAGGACGAGGCGGTGACGGTCGACGTGCTGGCGAACGACACGGACCCGGACGGCGACTCTCTACGCGTCGAGTCGGTGTCGGCGCCCGAGCACGGGACGACGCGCATCGCGGCGGGCGGGGGCGTGCTCTACACGCCGGAGCTGAACTACCACGGCGCGGACCGGTTCACCTACGTTGTCACGGACCCGGAGGGCGAGACGGCCAGCGCGACGGTCGAGGTGACGGTGCTGTCGGTCAACGACGCGCCGGAGGCGGTCGGGGCCATACTTCGAGGATGTCGACGGGGACGAGCTGGCCTACCGCGCGGCGTCTTCGAATACGGACGTGGCGACGGTGCGGGTCGTTGGGGCGGTGCTGACGGTGACGCCGGTGGTGTACGGGTCGGCGATGGTGACGGTGACGGCGGCGGACCCGGAAGGCCTGACGGCGACGCAGACGTTCACGGTGGGGGTGGACGACCGGTTGGTGCGGGCGGTGCTGGGGCACACGCTGGCGGCGATGGCGCGGTCGCACCTGGCGAGCGCGCGGATGACGCTGGGGCGGCGCGTGGAGGCGGGCGGCGGCGACGAGCCGCGGCTGACGGTGATGGGCCGCGCGGTGCCGCTGGGGAAGGCGGCGGCGCGGCAGGCGGCCGAGCAGCTGGTCATGGGCTGGCTGTCGAGCGGCGCCTACGCCAGCTCGTCGGCGCACGGCCTCGGCGGCTCCCCGTTCGGGGCGGCGGGCGCAACGCCGGGCCTGGGCGGGTATCCGGCAGGCGGATTCGGTGGTCCGTCGATGGGCGGTCCGGCGATGGGCGGACCTGGGCGCGGTGGCCCCATGGCGGTCGGGATGCCGCCCGGCTCGGCCGGGAGCCTGTACGGCTTCGGGGGCTTCGGCGGCGGCCCGGACGCGATGCTGCAAGGCACGGAGTTCGAGCTGGCTCTGGGCGGCGACGAGGACGGCGGCGGGTGGCTGCGCCGGCGCCTCAGCGTGTGGGGGCAGGGCGACATCCAGACGTTCCACGGCGCGCCTACCGTGTTCCGCTACGACGCCCGCTACGACGGCGACATGCGGACCGGCTACGTGGGCGTCGACGCGCGGCTGACCGAGCGCTGGCTGGCGGGCGTGGCGGTCTCGCGCAGTTGGGGCCGGAGCCACTGGCAGGTGGGCGCATCGCGCGGGCATCTGAAGACGAGGCTGACGGCGCTGCACCCCTACGCGCAGTGGTCGGACGGGACCACGTCGGTGTGGACGATGGCCGGCACGGGTTGGGGCGAGGGCGAGGCTGAGAACGTGCGGGCGGCGACCGGCCTGTTGGGCGCCAGCGGCCTCGGTCTGCGTCTGGGGCTCGTCGAGCTGCGGCGCGAGCTGGGCGCGGTCGGCGGCGGCGCCGAGTTCGGGTTGCGGACCGATGCGGCGTGGGCGGAGCTGCGGACCGGCGAGGGCCGCGAGTCGGTCGACGGGCTCACGGCGCCGGTCAACCAGCAGCGGGTCGGCGCGGAGGTGTCGCGGCCGTTGCGGCTCGGCGCGCTGGCCCTGCGGCCGTTCGGCGAGGCGCACCTGCGGCGCGACGCGGGCGGGGGCCAGAACGGGACCGGCGTCGAGGTGGCCTTCGGGCTCGGGCTGACGGGCGGCCTCGTGCGGCTCGACGTGCAGGCGCGGACGCTGGCCGTGCATTCGGCGGCCGGCTACGGCGAGCGCGGTGCGGGGTTGACGCTGACCGTCGGCGGACAGCAGCGCGAGGGGCTGTCGCTGTCGGTGTCGCCTACCTGGGGGGACGCCGCCTCGGGGACCGGCGCGCTGTGGCAGGAAGAGGTCTACCGGCACTACCTGCCCGAGCAGGAACAGGACACCTTCGCGGTCGACGCGCGCGGGGACTACGGCATGCGGCTGCCGAACGGCGGGATGCTGACGTGGTTCGGCAGCTACAGCCACTCGCCCTACGGCCGCGGCTTCCTCGTCGGGGGCAGCATCGGCGGACTGGCCGATGCGCTGCTGCCCGGCCGGTAGGCCGGCCGTTCGAGGCACTCGCCCAGGCGACGCTGCTTGCCGGCCCTATACCCATCGTCTACTCTGGAGGGACATGGAGATACTGATCGATGCCCTCCCGGTGCTCGCGGTCGGTGGGTTTCTGTGGCGCCAGATCGCCAGCCTGGATCGACGACTCGGCTCCGTCGAGCGCGGCTTGAGCGATGTCGCGCAGAGACTGGCGCGTCTCGAAGGCCGCATCGAAGGCTGGCAGGATCGCCAGCATCCGCCGGTGCAGGTCGGATGACGCATGCCGGGCTCGACACTTCGGCGCGCATGGCCACGCCGAGCCAGCAAGCCCGCCCTTCACGCTCCATCTTCTCGACGCCCTCGGCCACCGGGCGCATCTTGTCGCGGCCGAGGCTACAGTTCGCCCTGCGCTGCGGCCTCGCGCAACTCCGCAGCCAGTCTCCGGGCCGTGTCGTGCGTGGGGTCGAGTTCGAGTGCCCGTTCCAGGCTCGCCAGCGCCTCGTCGCGGCGGCCGAGGAAGTACAGCGTCACGCCCGTGTTGGCGTGCACGGTCGGGTCGTCGGGGGCCAGGTCCGCGTGCGCGCGGTACAGGGCCAGGGCCTGCTCGTACTCCCGCCGCCCGAACCGCCACAGGGCCAGGTGGTCGAGCGCCTCGGCGTGGTGCGGGTCGCGCTCGATGGCGCGCTGGAAGTGCGTTGCGGCCTCGTCGTCGCGTCCGAGCCCCAGCAGAGCCCGGCCGGCCAGGTAGTGCGCGGTCGCCGCCGTGGCCGCATCCGTGCCCGGCGCGAAGCCGCGTTCCAACGCTTCGAGCGCCTCGTCGTAGCGCTCCCCGTCGAGCAGCGCGGCGCCGATGCCGACGTGCGCCGGGACGAAGTCCGGATCGATGCGCAAGGCTTCGCGGTACGAGGCGATGGCCTCGTCGCGGCGCCCCGCCGTCCGCAGCCCTTCGCCGATGACGTGCAGCGCAACCGGGTCGTCCGGCCGCGCTTCACGGGCGCGGCGCAGGTACTGCTCGGCCTCGGCCGGGCGGCCCCCGTCGGCCAGCAGGTTCGACAGCTGCATCAGCGGCGCCGGGCTCTCGGGCTCCAGCGCCGCGGCGCGCCGGAAGTGCGCGGCTGCAACGTCGAGCCGACCCGCTTCGCGGGCGGCGCGGCCCGCGGCCATCGCGATCTCGCCCGCCGACGGCGCGTCCGGGTCCAGCGCGAGCGACCGTTCGAGCGCCGCGAGCGCCTCGTCGTGGCGGCCCGACTCGAAGAGCGAGAGGCCGAGCCCGCCATGCGCCGGCGCCAGGTCCGGTTCCGCCTCCAGCGCGGCGCGGTACATCTCGATCGCCTCGCCGTGGCGGCCTCGCCTCCGTAGCGCCTCTCCCAGGTTCTGGTGCGCGGCGGGGTCGCGGGGGTCGAGCCGCAGGGCGGTGCGCAGGACCGAGTCGGCCTCGTCGAACCCTTCCAGACTCACGAGGACGCTGCCGAGGCTCACGTAGGCGCCCGCACTGAGCGGACGCCGCTCGACGCCGACACGGGCGGCGGCGAGCGCTTCGTCGAGCCGGCCGGCTTCGGCCAACGGACCCACCAGGTTGAGATGGGCGTCGCGCGCGTTCGGATTGTGCGCGACGATGTGGCTGAAGAGGGTGACCCCGTCCCGGTAGATGCCCGCCTGCATCCAGGTCTGCGTGCCGAGCAGCGCCAGCGCCACGGCAAGCCCCCCGGCTGCGAGCCGCCGGTGGCCGGCTTGCACGCGACTGGCCCCGTGGGCGGCGGCTCCAAGAACCGCCGCCAGCACGCCGAGGCCGGCCAAGTACTGGAAGCGGTCGGCCACCAGCGAGAACTGCATGTAGCCGTAGTCGATGAACCCGAGCACCGGCGAGAGCGTCACGGCGAAGAACAGCGCGCCCGCCAGCGGCCCCCGCCCGAGCCGCCGCCTGCCCAGCCACAGCAGGGCCGCCAGGGCCGCCGCCGCCACGACGTAGGTCCAGGCGACGGGGTCCGCGGCGTCGATCTCCCAGAGCGGGTAGATCACGATGAGACCGGTCGGCCAGAGCAGCTTGCCGACGTAGAACCACAGCGCGCGGGCCGCGATCAGCACGCGCTCGGCCAGCGAGTAGCCGAGGTCGAGCGGCTCGCGCGAGGCGTAAAAGGCCAGGTCCGCCGCGGTGACGGCGAACGCCACGGCGAACATCGGCGCGAGCCGGGTCAGGTCGGTCCGGGTGATACGGCCCGCCTGCCACCAGTGCCAGATGAGCAGGGCCGCCGGCAGCGTGACCACGACGGACTTGGACAACAGGCCGGCCGTGAAGAGTCCGAGCGCGAGCAGGTAGCGCCCGGGCCGCGGCGCCTCGGTGAACCGGATCCAGGTCAGCGCGGCGGTCAGGTAGAACAGGGCCGAGAGCACGTCCTTGCGCTCGATGACCCAGGCGACCGACTCGACGTGCAGCGGATGGACGGCGAAGACCGCCGCGACGATCCAGGCGCCGGGCACGGCCAGACGCCCCATCAGGCGCCAAATCAGCAGCACGTTGGCCAGGTGCAGCAGCACGTTGACCGCGTGGTAGCCGAGCGGCGCCAGCCCCCACAACTTGTGCTCGATCCAGAAGCTGGTGTAGACGACGGGCCAGTAGTGCGCCTCCCCGGCGATGTCGCCGGGCGAGAACCAGATGTTCCACAGCCCGGACCACTCGTGCACCACCGGCTCCTCGACGAAGATCACGTCGTCCCAGACGAACCCGGTCCCCAGAGCCGGCAGGTAGGCCGCGACGGTGAGGGCGGCGAGCAGTAGCGCGCCGCGCAACCGCTGGCCGCCGAGGCGGTCTGCCGCGGCCTGCGCCGGCGGCCGGGCGCCGGCCTTCGAGCGTCCCGCAGACGAGGAGGCGCGCTCGGCCGCCAGCCGCTCGCGCCGGGTCAGGCGCTTCGTTCGCTTCTGCATGCTCTCGCTCGCCGGCGCCGGCGCAGGGTCTCCCGGAGGCGGTGGCGGTATAGCCGGCACAGATGGCGCAGGAAGTCGGCGTGCGTGCGCCAACCCAGGTTGCTCTTCCCCTGCCGGCGGTCGACGAACCGGATAGGCACTTCACGGACCCGGAGCCGGCCCCGCGCCATCAGCTCCAGGGCGATCTTGTAGCCGACGGGGCGCAGGCTGTCCAGGTCCGGCAAACGCCGCCGGTCGGTGGCGAAGAAGCCCGACAGCGGGTCCCGGCACTCCGCCAGCGGGCGCGCCAGCAGCGTGCCCAGCCGAGACACCAGGGCGCGGCGGCGGCCCCAGGCCGGGTCCACGGACGCGCCGGGCGCGTAGCGGCTGCCGACCACGATGTCGCAGCCGTCGTCGAGCGCCGCCAGCAGGTCGGCGATCCGGTCGGGAGGGTGCGACAGGTCGGCGTCCATGACGACGAGGCGGTCGAACCGCGCCTGCCGCATCCCAAGCAGGACCGAGAGCGCAAGGTCTCTGCGGGCCGCGCGGCGGGTCTCGATGCGCACCGGCAGGCGCCGGGCGATCTCGGCGACCACGGCTTCGCTGCCGTCCCGAGAGTCGTCGTCGACCAGGAGCATCTCCCACTCGACGCCCCGGCGGGTCAACGCGGCGCGTACGGCGGCGGCCAGGGCGGGTATGGCCTCCGCCTCGCGCAGCGTCGGCACCACGATGGAAATGGCTTCCCCCATCCGTCACGGTCCCACCGGGCCTTGGCCGGATTCCCGCAACCCGAGCATCCCGCAGAGGCCGACGCGGGTGGCCGGCCCCCGCCGGGTCGTCCGTCCCGGCAGTGGCACGTCGACAACAACGGCCCAGGGGGCCGGCGCCGTGAGGCGTTTCGTCCCCTGGCGGGGCAGCGCCGCCTACCGGCTGGCCGCCGCGACGACCGCCGCCGCAAGCCCGTCGGTGATGCGGTCCTGCAAGGCGAACACGTCGTCCCAGGCACCCTCCTCACTGACGGCCGCAACGACCGCGCCGGTGCGGGTGTCGGTCAGTCGCGCGGTCACGCGAAGCCGACTCCCACGCCGCTCGTACTCCCCGCCGACCAACAGGCTGGCGTCGCCGCCATCCGGCTGCCGCGGTCGGCTTTCGAGACTGCGCGCCGACTCGGCCGACGGCCCGGTTCTGAACACCCGGACTCCGAACCCCTCCAGTTCGCCACCCGGCAGCGCCCGGACCCGCGTATTCATGAAACAGGATATCGTGTAGGGGCTTGGTGTTGGCTCAGAGGTCGGTTCTTTCTATGGTGCCGAGAGCCCGTTCTCCAGTTTGACCCGGAGTCCCGCGAGCACCCCGTAGTGCGAGACCGGATTCGTCCGGTGAGCGCGCCGTGACAGCCGCCGGCCGATGGCGACCCGGGCGCTCGACAGGTGCGCCCGCCCCAACGCCGCCAGCGCGCCGGTCAGAACCTCCCGCACCAGCGAGTCGCCCACCGACACCCCGAACGTCTGCACCGCCGTCAGACCGTCCGGGTCGGACGCCGTCACCGTCACCGTCGCCGTCCCCGTGACCACCGGCGACAGCGTCAGCGTCGCGCCCACCACCGTCACGGTCACCGCCGACTCGTCCGACGAGACCGCCGCGTAGCTGAGCGCGTCGCCGTCCACGTCGGTGAAGTACGGCGTCAGGTCCACCTCCGCCGTTCCGCCGCCCTCCTCGAGCGTCTGGTCCGGGATGACCCCCACCGCCTCCGGCGCGTCGTTCACCGGCAGCACCGTCATCGTCACCGTCGCCGACGGCCGTCAGGCCGCCCGGGTCCGCGATCGTGTAGGTGAAGCGGTCCGTGCCGTACCAGTTCAGGTCCGGCGCGTAGCGCACGCTGTTGTCGACGATGGCCGTCGCGCCGTGACCGGCCGGGCCGGCCGAGACCACCGTCAGCGGGTCGCCGTCCGGGTCCGTGTCGTTGGCCAGCACGTCGACCACCAGCGCCACGTCCTCCAGCGTCTCCGCCTCGTCCGTCGACCGCCTCGGGCGGGTCGTTCACCGGCGTCACCGTCACCACCACCGTCGCCTCCGACGTCAGCCCACCCGGGTCCATCGCCGTGTAGCTGAAACGGTCCTCGCCGTACCAGTTCAGGTCCGGCTCGTAACGCACGCCGCCCGAGACCGCCGTCGCCGTCCCGTTCTCCGGCGCCGTCACCGACGCCACCCGCAGCCGCTCGCCGTCCGGGTCCGTGTCGTTCGACAGCACGTCGATCACCAGCGGCGTATCCTCGGGCGTCTCTGCCCGGTCGTCCTGCGCCTCCGGAGACTCGGGCATGTCGACCACCCGCACGGTCACCTGCGCCTGCGCCTCGTACTCCCCGTCGCCGGCCGTCACCTGCAGCTCGAACCCCTCCGGACCCGACTCGAAGTCCTCGCCGCCGCCGACGTAGCTCACCTCGCCGCCGCGCCGCGACACCGTGAAGCGGTCGCCGTCGCCCGCCGACAGCGCGTAGCGCAGCCGGTCGCCGTCGGCGTCGCTCGCGGCCACCGCCCCGAGCGCCACCGCCGTGTCGCGTCCCGAGGCATTCTCCGGCAGGTCGAACGTGTAGATCGACTGCCCGAACTCCGGCGGCCGGTTCGGCTCGTCGTCGTCCAGCAGCGTCAGCGACGTGCTCTCGACCGACAGCCCCACCTCGGTCGTGCCCGTGATCGCCACCCGCTGGTCCGGCTCGTCCTTCGTGTCGTCCACCGGCGTCAGGTCGAACGACGCCGCAGCGCTGGCCGCGTCCGCCAGGACCTCGATCGCGAACACCGACGGCGTGGCCGCGTAGTCGTCCTCGTCCCGGTCCACGCTCACCGTGACCACCGTCGCTTCCCCGAGCGCTCCCGCGACGAGCGTCGCCGTCACCGTCACCGCCGTCGTGCCCGCGCCTTCGGAGACCGACGAGGGGCTCACGCTCAGGACCACTTCGCCCGACACCGGCTCGCCGTCGTTCTCGTCGTCATCGACCGTCACGGCGAGGTCCGCCGTGACCGAGGCGTACCCGCCGCCGGACGCCGTGTGCGCCAGCGTCGCCTCGTCGTCTTCCGCATCGTCGTCCTGTGCGACCGTCACCGTTACCGTCTGCGCCGTGTTCCACGTCGCCGTCGTGAACGTCAGCGACGCCGTGTCCAGCGTCAGGTCCGTGCCCGAGTGCCCCGTGACCGCAACCGTCACCTGAGCCGTCGGCTCGGTCGAAAGACGCACCGTGTAGGTCCCATCCTCCCCTTCGGCCAGCCCCAGCGACGAGGTCGACAGCACCAGCCCCATCGACTCGTCGTCGGTCACCGTCACCGAAAGCTCCGCCGTCTCCGACGCGTAGTCCCCGCCCGACGCCGTGTGCAAGAGCGTCGCCGCGTCGTTGTCCGCGTCGTCGTCCTCGCCAGCCGAGACCGTCACCGTCTGCGCCGTGTTCCACGTCGCCGTCGTGAACGTCAGCGACGCCGTGTCCAGCGTCAGGTCCGTGCCCGCCTGGCCCGTGATCGCCACCGTCACCTGAGCCGTCGGCTGCGTCGAGAGACGAACCGTGTAGGTCCCATCCTCCCCTTCGGCCAGCCCCAGCGACGAGGTCGACAGCACCAGCCCCACCGACTCGTCGTCGGTCACCGTCACCGAAAGCTCCGCCGTCTCCGACGCGTAGTCCCCGCCCGACGCCGTGTGGACCAGCGTCGCCGTGTCGTTGTCCGCGTCGTCGTCCTCGCCAGCCGTCACCGTCACCGTCTGCGCCGTGTTCCACGTCGCCGTCGTGCTCGAACACCCGGACGCCGCGTGGCTCCCGACCGAGGACGACAAGGTGAACGCCCTGACGGCGGCCGGGATTGCCAAGGACCTGCTGCCGCGTCGGCTCTACCAGGGCGCGGTCGGGGCGCAGTACCGCTACTTCCCGCACAAGCTGCCGCTGGCCCTCGACGGCTTGCAGGCGACGTTCCTGTTCGTGCAGGCCGAGGACGAGACCGAGAGCGCGGTCCGCACGTGGGGCGGGCAGCACGCCGCGCTGTGGGCGGCGCTGGCCGCGGCCGGCCGCGCCGTCGAGGTGGTCGTCGTGGGTCGCGACCCGGTGCGTCTGGCCGTGGCCGGCCCGGTGCTCGACAAGTGGGCGGCGACACCCCCGGAGTCCGTGGCGATCGCCCACGACGAGGCCGCGGCGGAGTTGGCCGCGATCAAGACGGCCGTCGCGACGAGCGACTGGAACGCGCTGGAGGCCTACGGCGGCCTGAACCCCGCGCTGCAGCGGGCGCGCGTCCTCCGCGCGGCTTGCGCCGGGGACCGGAAGTCGCGGGCGGCGATCACGACCGGCCGAATGTGGCGCTCGAAGCGGGTGCCGGAGTGGATTCCTCGAGGCGCCGACGAGGTCACCTGACGAGACGAACCACGCCGGCAGCCGACGTGTCAAGCCTTGCGGCTCCTCCACTTCGTTCCGGCTCTTCGAGTGACACGCCGGCCACCGGCGCGGTGTTGGTCGCCTATGGCCGAACGCGGGCGTCCGGCCCGTAGACGGACCCGGACTCCCATCGCGTCCCCGAACCGCTCCCTCCCGGAGCCGACGACACGTCTCGCCCGGACCGCGGGATCGCGTACTTGCGCCACAGCGGCCCACCGAACGACGGTAGTGTCGCAGTCCAGACTTCGGTGCCACTAGCCCGGCACGGGCCTTGCCCAGCGCGAGGTGCTGGGCAAGGCCTCGAACACGGCGATCAGGTCTTGAAGGGCCACGTCCAAGTCGACCCCATACGCAAACGTCGGCTTCGAGCCGGGCGGCATCTCCCCGACGTACCGCGAAGCTGTGAAGTCGTCCTTGTGCTTGGCGAGGATGGACCGCACAGACCCGTGCACAACCCGCTCGACCACGTCCTTGCGCTGCTGCTCGATGGCCGTTTGAGTCTCCTGGTCCAGCGCGTCGAACAGCTTGAGGAGGTCGTGCCCCCTTTTGTACGTCCTTGTCGTCTTGATCGCGACGGCCTTCAAGGCCAGTTCTGCCGCCAGAGCCCGCACGATGGGCGCGGCGAGCATGCTCCCGAGAAACTCCTCGGCGGGGAACTTCGCGTCCTTGTCGTCGGCCGAGGTCCTATTGCCCGTCAGGTAGTCGTCCCAAACGCGGTCGAGATCCGCAGCCACCCGGCGCAAGCCGCGGGCTTGTGCGATGGCGATGTTGGCGTCCATGTCGGAGTCTACCCGGTATGGCAGTCGGACGCTCGGCCACGGGGAGGAACTGAGACATCCTCGTCAGAAGAGACGAACGACGGGATCGGGTGCGGGAGCACGGTGCAACGCAAGCAAGAGTCGTGCCACGGATCCGGGCTACGGGACGGCGATCACGGCGATCAACGGGAATCAGCAGACGGCGAACCTGACGGAGGATCAGGTACGGGATGGGCGTCGAGGTCACGGAGCGGGACCGGGGACGAAGACCGGCAAAGGGACGAGGCTGTGATCAGCCCTGCCGCCCGATCACAGAAAGACGAGGCCCGAACTTACACCGGAGATGCCGCACGGGAGGTGTAAGCAGACCCAAGGCTTCAATTTACATCCCGAGTCACACTTCCAGTCACACCCCTGGATCCGGATAAGTCCTTCCATATCAACCCGATCCCGACCCAACCAGCCACTCCCCGATGCCGCACATTGGGACAGGAGAGAAGTAGGGGAGCGACCCTGCCAAAAACCTGCGGTTTTCGGCCGCGGCCGGCGTTCCTCCGTCACACCCGCCGCGCCGGGTCGCTCCCCCTCGAAATCATCCCTCCGGGAAGGGGCCGGCTCCGCTTCAGCGACTACCGATACCGAAGAAGTGCGCCAGTGCGGCACCCGATGCTCGGAGTTCGGATTCGGCGCGCCCCTCGGGGGGGAGGCCGAAGACCTGCAACAGGACGTCGATGTAGACGGCTGCAATGTAGCTGAGGACGGTACCCGGAACCGGTCGGTGCGAGCCACGGTGGACGATCTGACCGCGGAAACGGAAAAGCCGGCCGACGAGGAACCTCCGTGCGGCGTGATCGAACGAGAGGCCGTAGCTCTGGGCCAGATGCTCATTGATGGGCGCTATGTTGGTGGAGTCCGGCATCGCCAACGCTTCCAATGCAATCCAGTAGCGTAGAAAGGCGTCGGGACCTGAGTATTCGATCGCCGAGCCAAACCAGCGACAAGACAGGTGCAGCCGATCCTCAAGCGACGGGTCCCGATTCCCCTGATTCAGATTCTTCAGTAAAGCGCTGAAGCGCGCCCGTTCCGCGGCATGTAGCCGAGGTACCGGTAGCGCAAAAGGATTCTCGAAGCTTGGCGTAACGAACGTGGTCGCCATTGGACTCGAAAGGTCGACCATGAACTCAGAGACTCGGTCGTACGCGACGTTCCTCCCGTGGTACGCGCACAATAGGCCCCGTCCCGCTTCGATGAGAGCTCGTGCATCCGACTCCGGAACCTCGTCCGACATTCTCGTGGCCAAGAGACAGAACCGCCCCTCGACCGGGTCGCCGGCGTCCTTCTTGACGCTGACAGCCAGGTGAAGCTCACCAGCTTCCGTGAATTGGGGATCGCACTCCGCTTTGGGGATCTGCAGGCTACCCCAGAACACGGCTGCCCTCACCGTTCCGACGTCGAACAGGTATGGCCGGACGCCGAAGCCTTGTCGCGGCGTCCGCACCACGCGGTAGATGGCAACCATAGCCCTCGCATCGGCGGAGAGCCAGCACTCCGGCAACAGTTGACTAAGCCCCTGCATGCCAACCTGATGGCACCCAACGCCGCAACGCAAGCGGGCCGGGCTGGAACAGTGTGGATCGAGCGGGTTGCATCAGCATGCAGGGACTGCGAGCTGTCGCTCGCGACGCGTCCCGGAGCTCCGTGGCGCCGCGATCTTCGTCGCCCCGGACGCCTGTGCCACGGTCAAGCGTCCCTTCGGGCCAGCCGCCGAATCGGATCTGATGCGACAATAGCACGTGCGCCGCAACGTGGCGGCACCGGGGCGATGAGCAGAACGACCACGAAGCTGACGGCAGCGGTCGAAGAGTACTTCGCCGACCTGCGACGAGTCCGGGCGTCCGGGGCGGCGACCCCGGAACGATCGCTGTACGGCCCCCTCGGTGATCTCCTGAAGGCTGTTGGCGGGACGCTCAAGCCGAAGGTGTTCTGCGTTCAGGAGCCGGCCGACCTAGGCGCGGGCCATCCCGACTTCGGCCTCTACGCGGCGAAGCAGGTGCAGAAGGGTGCGCCGCGCGAAGGGCAGACGCCGGAGCGCGGCGTGGTCGAGGTGAAGCCTCCGGCAGAAGACGCGTGGGTCACGGCGGACGGCCGTCAAGTCAGCCGCTACTGGGAGCGCTACCGGCTGGCGCTCGTGACGAACGCCCGTGACTTCGTGCTGCTGGGCGAGGATTCACACGGAAGGCCCGCGACCCTCGAAACCCTGCGGTTGGCCAGCAGCGAGGACGAGTTCGTGAGTCGTCTGCAGAAGCCGCAAGTGTTCGCCGGCGATGTGGGTGCACGCCTTGGCGAGTACCTCGCGCGGGCGCTGTCGCACCGTGCGGCGCTGACGGAGCCGAGGGATCTTGCATGGCTGCTTGCATCGTACGCACGCGATCGGCTCGACCGTGTCGAGGCGGCGGGCGGCGCGCCGCAGCTTGCCGCCGTGCGCTCGGCGCTTGAGGACGCGCTCGGCATCCGGTTCGAGGGCGAACGCGGTCGGCGCTTCTTTTGCTCGACGCTGGTGCAGACGCTCTTCTACGGCGTTTTCTCCGCGTGGGTTCTGTGGGCACGCTCGGCCGTGGCGACTCCGGAACCCGGACGGCTCTTCACCGGCGTTCCCGAGGCTGTGCGGTTTCGCTGGCGCGAAGCCGTCTGGCATCTACGGGCACCCGTGCTCCGAGCTCTGTTTCAGCAGATCGCCGATCCGGGTCGCCTGCAACCGCTCGGCCTGACGGAAGTGCTGGACTGGACCGCAGCCGCGCTCGACCGCGTAGATCGGACTGCATTCTTGGCCCGCTTCAACCAGGGCGAGGCCGTGCCGTACTTCTACGAACCTTTCCTCGAAGCCTTCGACCCCGACCTGCGGAAGCAGCTCGGCGTCTGGTACACGCCCTCGGAGGTCGTGCGCTACATGGTGGCGCGCGTAGACCGGGCGCTCAAGGATGATCTCAGCATCCCGCACGGACTGGCGGCGGAGAACGTCTATGTCCTCGACCCTTGCTGCGGGACGGGAGCTTATCTGGCGGAGGTACTGCGGCGAATCGCGGCGAACCTCGGGGGGCGCGGCTTGGGAGCGCTCGTCGGCGCCGGCGTCAAGCAGGCGGCGATGGAACGGGTGTTCGGCTTCGAGATCATGCCGGCGCCCTTCGTCGTGGCGCACCTTCAGGTCGGCCTCACCATGCAGGACCTTGACGCGCCATTGGCCGACGACGGCACGGAACGGGCCGGCGTCTACCTCACGAACGCGCTGACCGGCTGGGAGCCACGTACCAACAAGCCGCTGCCCTTCCCGGAACTGGAGGAGGAGCGCGACCGGGCGGAGCGGGTCAAGCAGGAACGGCCGATCCTCGTGATCCTCGGCAATCCGCCCTACAACGGCTTTGCGGGCATGGCGGTGGACGAGGAACGGGAACTGACCGACGCCTATCGCACGACGAAGCGTGTCCGCCGTCCCGAGGGTCAAGGACTGAACGATCTCTACGTCCGCTTCTTCCGCATGGCGGAGCGGCGGATCGCGCAGAGGATCGGCCGCGGCATCGTCTGCTTCATCTCCAACTACTCGTGGCTCGACGGGCTGTCGTTCACGGGCATGCGGGAGCGGTACCTTGACGCATTCGACGCGATCCGGATCGACTGTCTGAACGGTGACAAGTTCAAGACCGGCAAGGTCGCGCCGGACGGCTCGCCGGACCCAAGCATCTTCTCGACCGACGGAGATCCGGTCGGCATCCAGGTCAGTACGGCCGTCGCGACGCTGATCCGCACGGCCGACCACAAGCCGAGCGAGGAGATTGGATTCCGGCATCTCTGGGGGCAGGCGAAACCGGAGGTGCTCATCTCGACGGCGGAAGCAGAACCGGATGCGCTTTACGACGGGATTGAGCCGCTCCTGCCGCTCGGCCTGCCGTTCGTGCGAACCGCTGTCAGCGACGAGTGGTTCGACTGGCCGGCGCTGCCCGACCTGTTCCCGGTGTCGTTCCCCGGCGTCCAGACTTGTCGCGATACGTTTCTCGTCGACGTCGACCTCGACCGTCTGCGGGCACGGGTCCGGGATTACTTCAACCCGGACGTGAGTCACGAGGAGATCTCTCGGCACTATCCCGGCATGATTAAGACGCACGCGGGATTCGATGCCCGAGCCACACGTACTGCCTTGATCGCCCGCGGTGGTCCCGACGAAGCCGGATTCGTCCGATTCGCATACCGGCCGTTCGATACCCGCTGGGTCTACTGGGAAGCCGAAGGGGGTCTGCTGGACCGCCCGCGCCCCGACTACCGGCCACACGTGTTCGAGGGCAACCAATGGCTGTCAGCCGCACAGCATCTCCGGAAGGGTGCCGATGAACCGCAGACCTGCTACACCCGGCACCTCGGCTGCCGACACCTCATAGAGCGCGAAGCCCTCCTGTTCCCTGCATGGCTTCAGGACGCCACATGGGGCGCCCAAGCTGATGGCGGTGACTCGCGCCCGAACCTGTCCGGCACAGCGCAGCGCTATCTCGAACGGTTCGGTGCGACCGTCGAAGACCTGTTCCACCATGTCCTCGCCACGCTGCACGACCCCGCCTATCGCAAGGCGAACGCCGGGGCGCTCCGCATGGGATGGCCGCGCATCCCGCTTCCGGGCTGGGAGGGCTGGGATGACCGTGGGAGCGATGGAGTGGCGGCGGCGCTAGCCCGAACCGCAGCGCGGGGGCGCGAGCTTGCCCGCCTTCTCGATCCCGACACGCCCGTTTCGGGAATTACTGACGGTACCCTGCGCCGCGGCATCGCCACCATCGCAGTGCCGGCCACCGCGAACGGTCGCAATCTGACCGGCGATGACTTCGCTGTAACTGTCGGATGGGGCCATGCCGGCTCCAGTGATGCCGTGATGCCGGGTCAAGGTCGCGCTGTCGAACGCGGCTACACAACGCACGAATGTACCGAACTCGGTGATGCCGTCCCGACGCTTGGCGGAACCACCTTCGACGTCTACCTGAATGGCAACGCGTTCTGGCGCAACGTTCCGGCTGCGGTCTGGGCCTACAAGCTCGGCGGCTATCAGGTGCTCAAGAAGTGGCTCTCGTACCGTGAACGTGGCGTCCTGGATCGTGCGTTGAACCCCAAGGAAGTGCAGCGCTTCACGGATATCGCCCGACGACTCGTGGCCATACTGACGACCGTTCGCAACCAGCCCGCAAACGAGGATCCCGTTCCGTGACCGATGACACGAGGCTGGCGATGAATCCCAGCGCGTACATCGAGACATCGGTCGTCAGCTACCTCGCAGCCCGATCTTCTCGTAATGTTGTCGTCGCGACTTATCAAGATGTCACGCGCCAATGGTGGCGTACTGCACGGACCAAGTTCCTGCTGTTCACCTCCGAGCTTGTCGTCGCCGAGGCCGGAACGGGTGACCCGGATGCCGCGCGCGCCCGCCTGGAGATTCTCGAGACGATCCCGCGTCTTCGCACAAGCCGAAACGCTACGGCGCTCGCCGGGAGCCTGCTGGACCTCGGCGCGGTGCCGCGCTCGGCTGGTGACGATGCTGCGCACATCGCCATCGCCGTCACGAACGGAATCGATTATCTGGTGACGTGGAACTTTCGGCACATCGCGAACGCCGCGATGCGATCCCGGATCGAGGACGTATGCCGCCGGGCAGGCTACGATCCGCCGGTCATCTGCACGCCCAGTGAACTCCTGGAGACCGCGCCATGAAGACGACGCAGACCGATCCGATCATCGACGAACTTCACGCCGTGCGAGACGAGCATGCGGCCCGGTGCGGATACGACGTTGAGGCGATTTTCCGAGATATACGTGCTAGGGAGGAGGCTTCGGGCCGTGAGTACATTGCGCGCCCCGCACGCAGGGCGCGAGGGTGGGGAACGCCAACGGTGAGCATGGACGACGAAGCCACGTACGGCCATTACATGATTGGTGTTTTCGACGTTCTTGGACAGAGTCGGCGGCTCGACGAACAAACGGGAATACCGCTACGCGACGATCCCGCCGAACGACGGCGCGTGCTCGACAACCTCAAGAGCACTGTGGGTGTCGTACTCGGATTCAGACGCATGTTCAGGATGTTCTTTGAGGCTGCCGCCCGATCCGCTGGCCGTGCGGACTCTCTGCCGGAACCCCAACGGTCCGAAATGCGGGCTGCAATGGCCAGTAACGTCCTACTGTGGGGCGTGTCAGATGCCATCTTCGTTGCGGTTCCGCTGGCGTGGGACCGACATCCGGCTGCTCGCGTATTCGATGTGTACCGGTCGTTCTTGGCGGCCGGCAGCGTGTGGCTCGCGGCGCTCAGCACGAATCATCCCATCCGAGGTGGCATGGAAATCGGTACGGGGATTGATATAGAGCCCGGCGAGATCTATGGTCAGGGTCTTGCGGCCGCCTATCGTCTCGAATCTCGCGTTGCGGGATGCCCGCGCATCGTCGTTGGACCGACGTGCGTGAACTTCTTGAATGCAGTCAAGCGTAGCGAGGACGCCTCCGACGTCGGTTCCAGGATGGCTGCCAGCGTTGCCGATCTGTGTCTGGCGATGCTGCGGGAGGATGCCGACGGCCATACCGTCGTTGATGGTTTGGGCCAGACGATGCTTGAGCGATCTCGCGAAGTGCCCGACTTTCGCGAGCAGTTTCCGCGGGCGTACGCAAACGTTCGCACGCAGTACCGGCACTTCCGGGATACCGGGAACGAAAAGCTGGCGGCGCGATATGAGGCTCTCCGTACGTACTTCGACGAGCGCGCGTCGAAGTGGTGCGCGACGCCGACGAAGAGCGCCTGAGCGGGCGGCCATCGGAGCGGGACGCTCGCCGGTTGCAGGCTGAGGGCCAGTCCTGGTGGGTCCACGGGCCCACGGGCTGCGTCGGCCGTTTTCGGAGAACCCATACAGAACGTGGGATACAACGAGGGAAACGACGGCGACATGATGGGCTAAAATTCTCATTATAAATGGGTTACTGGCACATCGCGTCGGAAGCCCTGGAAGCTCAGCGGCTGGTCGAACTGCGCGACCGGCGGCTGAGACCGCCGTCGGGCGACCCGAACCGCACCCCTCCCCGCACACCGCGCGTTGGTCGTCTCGACCACCTGGTCCCGGGTTTGTTCCCGCCATGTCGTCGTTTCCGGACACCCGATGTACGATCCCTCGTCCTCCTGCATGACTGTCCGACCTGCAAGGCATCGGATGACGGCACAGACGCAGACGATCGAACAGTTGTCGCGAGTTCTCGACGTTGACGAGCGCAAGGTCACCAGAACCGCGCGGCGGGTACTGGGCCTGAGCGCGGCGATGGTTCGGGATCCGGTACTGGCGCTGTCGCGCAACCACTGCCGGCAGATCGCGCAGGCGCTCGGCAAACCGGACCCGTGGGCGTCTGCGTCGCGAGCGTTCACGCTGTCCAACCCAACGGCGGCGCGACGGCCGGTGCTCAAGCGCGACCCCTGCGCGAAGGGCGAGCTCACCTTCGGCAGCCTGCCGCACGGCCTGTGGGTCCACCCCGAGGTTCCGGACGGCCTCGGCGGGATTACGCCGCTGCGCCAACGACTCGGCATCGTCTTGCAGCATCTGGCCGCGCATGGGCGCACGACCGTTGTGAAGGGCTGCCGGGACGCGGCCAACCGCGGCTGGCGGCGCTCGCCGCTCGGCGGCAGCGGCGGCATGCAGTACTACTTGTGGTGGACGGTGCAGGGAAGCGCACCCGCTCGCGACATCGCGTTCCCCGGTCGCGGGAGCGTTCTCGTGCGCGCAGTCCGACACCACGACGACCATGGACGTCTCGATGTCGGCGCCCTGGACGATTACCTGCCGTTCTCGCAGCACGAGGTCGAAGACGCCGACCTCGTCGGTCAGCCCTGGACAGCGGACCAGTGGCAGTTCATACGGCACGAAGGGCCCGTGCGTCTCGTCCACGGGCGCCCCGGGTCGGGGAAGACGACCGTGCTGTGGAAGGCGGTCGAGGCGCGCAGCGGCCAGCGCGTGCTGTACCTGACGTGGTCGCGGGAGCTGACGGTCGCCGCCGAAGAGCACTTTCGGGCGTTCGCCCCGGCCGACGTGCGAGTGGAGGCGCACGACTTCGCGACGTTCCTGGGCGAGGTGTGCGGCGCTGACGTCGACCGGCTGCCATTGTCGAAGAGCCGCGCCCTGTTCGCCGAGGCCACTGCGCGGCTCGGACGCCGGCAGGCCGGACCGTGGACGAACCGCGACGCGGCGCTGCATGCCGAGGTGCGGGCGATGCTGCTCGGTCTCGCTGTGCCCGGGGACACGCGCTCGATCCCGGCCGGCGGCCTGGTACGGCTGAGCGACGCCACGTACCGCGACCGGCGGGCGGGCGACGACGGCGTCGGCCGGGCGGCCACAAGCGCGCTGCTCAAGGTGGCCGAACACGTCGGACCCGAGGCGATGGTCAGCGTGTTTCCCGAACTGGCCGCCGCGACGGCGGCTGTCGGTCGGCTGCGGGACGGCGCGCTGCCGGAGGGGTTCGCCGATTTCGACCGCGTCGTCATAGACGAGGTCCAGGACCTGACGCTGCTGGAGACCGCCGTGGTCGTCGAGCTGTGCCTGGCGATCGCGCGCCGGCGGGGGCATGCGCCGTGGCTTCTGGCGGCCGGCGACGACGGACAGACCGTGCGTCCGTCCGGTTTCGACTGGGGCGCCTTGAACGACCTGCTGGCCGCGCGCCTCGACGCGCCGCGCCGGTTCCACCTCGAGGACAACCTGCGCTGCCCAAGCCGCATCGCCGCGGTCATCGAACGCGCGTCCGAGTGGTACGTGCACCTCGACAAGTCGCGGCGCCCGACCAAGCAACGTCACCAGCAGGGAGGACAGCATGTCGACGCCCACCTGCTTCACGTCGTGGCTGACGTGCCGACGGGCGTCGGGCTGCTCGAGCGGCTCGACGAGGTCGAGGGATTGTGGTGATCACGGTCGCCGACGAGAAACCGGCCTGGGTGCCCGAGCGGCTGCGCGACATGGTGCTGACCCCGGCCGACGCGAAGGGGCTCGAGTACCAGTCGGTCTGCGTCCTGGACCCGGGACGGGTGCTGGCGCAGCTCGAGGATGCGACCGGGTCGATGACCACAGGCGCATCGCGGGCACTGCGGGAGCAGGAGCACCGCACCGCCATCGACCAGCTTCGCGTGGCGCTGAGCCGGGCCACCGAGACGCTCGCTTTCGTCCGACGTGGCCGGCGACGAGGACGCGCACGCGCTGAGCGCGGACCTGCTCGAGGACGCCGCGCCCTACCATGCCGATGATCTGGTCGAGCACTTCGCCGACGACGCGCCGCCGGACGAACGCGTGCAGGCTCGGACGAAGGACGCGCGGGGTCTGATCGACACGGTCCCCGGGCGGGCATGGCAACGGGCGTGCCAGGCGATGCGCCTGCTCGGCGACCCGCAGTTGCCCAACGGCGTCTCGGACGAGAATGTGCGCATCGAGGCGCGATCGACCCTGCTGTCCACGGCGGCCCGTCTGCTCGTCGACGGCGTTCCCACCGCAGTCCGCCGTCACGAGGTGGTCAACATGGCCGGCGAAGCGATCGTGCTGCTCGGCGCGCCAGACCGGTACGCGCAGGCGCTGCACGCGCTGGATGCGTGGACGCGGGCGCCTCAGACGGCACCGTTCGCGCTGCTCGACGCCACGCTCGCGCTCGACTCCGACGGGAGCTGGCTGCGGCGGGCGCTGCCGCCGGTGGCGCAGCGATTGCGCCACGCCGTCGAGACGTTCGCGAGCGACACGACCGCGGCCGCCGCCTACGCCGGCGACGTCGAGGGCTGGCTGCAACTGACCGGCTATGCAGGCGACGCCGCAGCGACGGCCCGGGTGCTGCGTTGCCGGGCCGTCGATAGCCTGACGGAGGGTGGAGAGACGCTGGCGGCTGCCCAGGTCCTGGTGGCCGTCAAGCCGCCGGACTTGGCGCGCCTCGGGAGGCTGCGGGAAATGCAGGGCCGCCTCGAGGACGCCGCCGAGACGTTCGAGGTGGCGGACATGCCGGCCGACGCGCTGCGCAACTGGCGCGCTGCCGGCAAGTGGCAGCAGGCTGTGCGGCTGGCCCAGGGACAGGAGCGCAGCGACCTGGAATGGCTCGTCGAACTCGACAAGCTGGTCCGGCGCCGGCCCGCGGGTCAGCGCAAGCGCCTGACCGCCGGTGAGCGCGAGTGCCTCGTCCAGTTGCTGGACTCCGTCGAGCGGCTGCCCAGGAGCGGCAAGACCGCGGCCGTTGCTTCGGCGCTGCCGCTCGTCATCCTGCCGGCGCTCGGCCCCGGCCTGCCGCCCGGGTTCCTCGAGGCCGAGGGCATGCCTCCGGTCCCGGACAAGGCGCGCACCGGCCGGTTCTTCGGCCGCCGCGTGATGGAGTTCCAGAACTGGACGCTCGCCTCCAACGCCCGGTGGCGGTTGACCGACGAGCAGTTGGCGCTGCTGTGGCAGGCCGAGTTTCCGAACTCCCGCACCCGGTACACGATGAAGAGCGTCCGCACCGTGCGCAACCTCTTCAACTTGGGCAGGCGCAACAACGACCGGCTCCGGACGCCGATCCCACAGTACGATCCCACCGGGAATCCGGTGCTGGACATGCCGTACTTCTGACTCCATGGGATGGCGATGTCTCAGGGGGATGATCGTCCAGTCGGGTCCGACACAATCCACGCGTCGATTGCGCATGGAATTGAATACGACGCCGCCGTTCTCCGCGCTTCCGCCCCGAAGAACAGGGTTTCACGGCCGACGCCGGGCGTCCGCACCGAATCCCACGGATCGCCGTCATCGCGCCCCGCGCCGACGGCGGCAGATACTACCCCTCGACGGCTGGGGCTTCTGACGACGAAGTTGATTAACCGGCTTCTTTACAGCAACTTACATCATCATCGGAAGTCTGTTCCCCTCGTTGCCACCCACCTTGTTAGAGGCGGATGTCCGCGGACGAGAATCCGGCCTCTTGGACAAGCCCGGATCCGATGCCGTTTGCTGATCGTCGGTCGCGCGCCAGCGCCTCACGCCGTCGTCGGGGGTGCTGGTGGGTTGGCGCTCGATCTTGTTGCGGACCGATGCGGCGTGGGCGGAGCTGCGGACCGGCGAGGGCCGCGAGTCGGTCGACGTGCTCACGGCGCCGGTCAACCAGCAGCGGGTCGGCGCGGAGGTGTCGCGGCCGTTGCGGCTCGGCGCGCTGGTTCTGCGGCCCTTCGGCGAGGCGCACCTGCGGCGCGGACGCCATCCGCCAAGCAGCCGAGCATGGCGAGCACGTGACCCCGGAGACGTTGCGAGCCGAAGTCGCCACACTGCACGGTGCGATCAACTCCCTCCGCGCAGACATCTTCCGAGCAATGCTCTTGCAGGCCGGTGCGATTGTGGGGGCTGTTATCGCCATCCTTCGGATGCTGGGCTGACTTCTCGGCCCGGCTGCCGCGCGGCATGCCGCTCCCCTGTGCGGTGTCAACCGGACAGTTCACGTGATCCACGGTCCGGCGCATGAGCCAAGCGCGCCAGCGTCAACCCCATCGCGGCGCAGGATCAGGGACGCCACTACGCTGAGCAACTCGGCCTACCGTTCGCGTTCCTGTCCAACGGCGAGGAGGTCTGGTTCCTCGACCGTGAGACGGACGCCCACGCGCGGCAGATCGCCACGTTGTAACTCCCCGGACGACTTGGAGCGGCGGATTGCCGCCCGCAGGAACCGGCTGGCGTTGGCCGGTGTTGAGGTCGACCGGCGGCTCGTCGATCGCGAGTACCAGATCGCCTGCATCGAGGCCCTGTTCGCCGAGGTCTCGCACGGACGGCGCAAGCTGCTCGTCGAGATGGCGACCGGGACCGGCAAGACACGCACGGCGGCGGCGTTCGTCAAGCGCCTGTTCGAGGCGGGCATCGTGAGTGGCGTATCGCGGCCGGCTGCGGCTAATGCCCGCAGCGGGAGGAGCCGATACCGCGCACAGGGGGTATTGGCCCACAGCAGATGACCACTGTCAGAACCGTCGTGTGCGGCCTGCTGGCCGGGTGCCTGGTCTCGGGGTGTTCGGTCGTGCCACCGCCCGAGGCGCCCAAGCCCGTAGTCGCCTCGCCCGCCGCGGTCGCCGACACGTTGCCGGGCGGATTCGCCGCAGGCGCGGCGGCCGGCGCGTACCGGCCGCTGGAGTGGTGGCGCGCCTATCGTCATCCGGCGCTCGACGCCTTGGTCGATGCGGCGCTCGACGCCAACCACGATGTGGCTGAAGCCGTGGCGCGGGTGCAGCGGGCCCGCGAGATCGCGCGCGTCGCACGCGCCGCCTTCTACCCCACCGTGCGCGCGCGCGCCTCCGTCGAGTATTTCAGCGTGCCCACCAACGCCGGCATCGGCGCGCAGCTTCAGGAGCTGGGCCTCGACGAGGCGCTGGGGGACTTCGCGGACGACTTCACGCTGCCCGAGCGGCTGGGCCTCACCACGTTCACTGTGGGCGCCGACCTCGCCTACGAGCTCGACTTCTGGGGCCGCATCCGCAACCGCGAGCTGGCTGCGGGCGCGGAGTACCTGGCGTCGGAGTCCGACTATCAGACCGTCCGCATCGGCGTGCTGGCCGAGACCATCGCAACCTACTTCGAGGTCGCCGGTCTGCGGCGGCAGATCGAGCTTGTGGGCGAGACCGTGGATGTCCTCGAGGATCGGGAGGGTCTGGCGGAGACCCGCTACACGCGGGGGCTCGCCAGTTCGCTGGACATCTACCGCGTGCGCCAGGATCTGCTCGATACGCAGGCCGGACTGCCGCAGCTCGAGAGCCGGCTCGACGCTGCTTTGGGGCGGCTGGCGGTGTTGCTGGGCGGCTACCGCCGGGATGTCGAAGCGTTGCTGCCGGACGCGCCCGCGCGGCCCGGCGGAGGTGACGCCGTTCCGGTTGGCGTACCCGCCGATCTGCTGCACCAGCGGCCGGACGTGCGGGCGGCCGGACACCGGCTGGAAGCTGCCGGCTACCAGATCGAGATCCGGCGCGCGGACCTGCTGCCCTCTCTTTCGTTCGCCGGCACGATCGGCCTGCAGAACTCGCGGGTGGCGGGACTCTTCAACGTGCGCCAGTGGTTCTCCAACCTGGCCGCGAACCTGCTGCTGCCGGTGCTTGACGGCGATCGCCTCCAGAGCAACGTCACGCTCGCCGAGATTCGCTTCAACGAGGCCGCGGCCGCGTACGGCCGCACGGTGGTGACGGCTGTCAACGAGGTCGAAACGGCGTTGGCCGATGCACAGCACGAGGACCAGCGCAACGCCTTTCTCGCTTCGCGGCGCGCGGAGGCGCAAGCCACGGTGGACTTCCAGTCGGAGCGCTTCGCCTCCGGCGTCGGCGGGTACGTGGACTATCTGGACGCGCTGCGGACGCTACTCGACATCGAGACGGCGCTCGCTGCCTCCGAGCGCGACCTGGCCCTTTCGCGGCTGGCGGTCCATCGCGCGCTGGGCGGCGCCTGGACCGCGCCGGACGCCGCCGCCGAGCCCGGCGACGCGCCGGTTGCAGCAACAGACCGCTGGGCGAGGTGATATAGATGGGTCGATCGCGGAGCATTCTCCTCGTGGCGGCCATCCTGATCGGGTCGTTGGCCGCGGCCGGCTACATGATCTCGATGCGGCCGGAGCCGGAACGCGGCGAGCTGCCCTCCCAGGTTCCGTTCGCCATCACCGAGCCGGTGGTAGCCGGCGCCGGCGCCATTCCCGTGCGGGTGGCCGGCACCGTGCGGGCGCGCGCCGAAGTGGAGATCGCCGCCGAGGTCGGCGGGCGCGTGGTCTGGGTGGAGCCGGCCTTCCAGAGCGGCGGCCGCATCCGCGAAGGGCAGCCGATTCTGCGGATCGACAATGCCGACTACCACAACCGCGTGGAGCAGGTGCGCAGCGACATCGCGGTGCAGCAGGTGGAGATCCTTCGGGTCGAGGAAGAGGCGCGCCTCGCACGCGCCCAGTACGAGGAGTTCCGCCGCCGTCAGGCGGACGCAGCGCCGGCCGGGGAAGCCGGTCCGCTGACGTTCTGGCAGCCGCAACTGGACGCCGCGCGGGCCGTTCTCGACCGGCACAACGCGGTGCTGGCGGCGGCCGAACTGGCGCTGTCGCGAACCGAGGTGCGCGCGCCGTTCGACGGCGTGGTGCGCGTCGAGTCGCTGGAAGTCGGGCAGTACGTGGCGCCCGGGCAGGGCGTGGGGCGGCTGTACGCATCCGATGCGGTGGAGGTAGTGGCGCCGCTGCCGGACGCCAGCGCGGCGCTCGTGCCGGGTCTGTGGGACTTGCGCGCGGGACAGTCGGAGCGCCGGATCCGCGTGCGGGTCGTGGCCGAGTTCGGAAAACGGCAGTACGCGTGGGCAGGCCACGCCGACCGCGTGGAGACGGCCCTGGACGAACAGACGCGGACGCTCGACTTGATCGTCCGGGTGCCGGAGCCGTTTGCGGCCGGCGTTCCCGTGGATGCGCCTGACGACGGTGCGCACGGCGTCCCGGTCGGCGCGGATTCCCCGCGCGGCGGCGGTCCGCCGTTGCTCCTGGGGATGTTCGTCGACGTGGAGATCGAGGGCATCGCCCCGGAGAGCTACTTCAACGTGCGTCGCGCCGCACTCCGGCCGGGAGACGAGGTCTGGGTGGTGCGCGGCGGCCGGGTGACGCTGGTGCCGGTCGACGTGCTGCAGCACGCGGATGAGCAGGTGTTGCTGCGCGGCGCACTGCAGGACGGCGATGCGGCGGTAGTGGGCGGGTTGCCGGTGGCCACCGAAGGCATGCAGGTACAGACCGCGCCGGGAGAGGGGCAATGAGTCCGGACGGCGCCCCGGCGCCCGAAGTGCGCGGCCCCATCGCCTGGATGGCCAGCAACGGCGTCGCTGCCAATCTCCTGATGTTCTTCCTGGTGGCCGCGGGCCTGCTCTCGCTGCCCGGACTGGTGCAGGAGGCGTTTCCCACGGTTTCCCTCGACGCCATCGAGGTCACCGTGGTGTACCCGGGGGCCACGCCGGCCGAAGTGGAAGAGTCGATCGCCGTCAAGATCGAGGAGCAGGTTGCGACTCTGGAAGGCGTCAACGCGGTGTCCTCGGTCGCTGCCGAGGGGCTGGCGTCGGTCATCGTCGAGCTTCGGACGGGGCGGGATCTCCGTGCGGCGCTCGACGACGTCGAGTCTGCCGTCGGCCGCATTCAGACCTTCCCTGCGCGGGCGGAGCGTCCGGCCATCCGCGAGATGACGAATCGCCAGAGCGTGCTGCGCCTCGTGATCCACGGCGACGTTTCCGAGCGCGCGCTAAAGCAGATCGCGCAGGGCGTCGAGGACGAGCTCGCAACGTTGACGGGGGTGTCGCACGCGGAAACGAGCGGTGTGCGCAACTACGAGATCTCCATCGAGGCGCCGCTGCGCCGCCTGCGCGCCCTGGGGTTGACGCTCACCGACGTGGCGGATGCCGTACGCGCCGGTTCGCTGGACCTCTCCGCCGGCCGCCTGGAGACCCGGGACGCCCAGGTGCGGGTGCGGACCACGGGCCAGGCCTACGACCAGCAGGACTTCGAGGAAATCATCATCCTGAGCCGCGCCGACGGAACGGCGGTGCGGCTGGGCGACATCGCCACGGTGCGTGACGGCTTCCAGGACGCCGACCTGATCGCCCGCTACAACGGCCAGCGTGCGGCCTTCGTTGAGGTGTACCGCTCATCCGGCGAGCAGGTGATGGCGGTCGTCGCGGCGGTCGAAGAGCACCTGGAGCGGCAGGTCGTTCCGGCCCTGCCGGCCGGCGTGGCGGTGGACATCTGGAACAACGACGCGGAAGTGTACGAGAGCCGCGTGGCCCTGCTGCTCGAGAACGGCGCCCTGGGATTGCTGCTGGTGCTGGCCGCATTGGCGCTGTTCCTGGAGATCCGGCTCGCCGTGTGGGTGGCGGCCGGCATCGGCATCTCCTTTGTCGGCGCGCTGGCCGTGGCGCTGGCGTTCGATGTCTCGCTCAACACCATCTCCCTGTTCGCGTTCATTCTCGCGGTCGGCATCGTGGTGGACGACGCCATCGTGGTGGCCGAGAACATCCATTCGGAGCGGCGCAGCGGCGCGCCGGGCCTGGCTGCGGCGATACGGGGCGTGCAGCGGATCAAGCGTCCCCTGATCTTTGCGGTGCTGACCACCGTGGCCGCCTTCGCGCCGCTTCTGCTCATCCCCGGACCCATCGGCGCCATGATGCGTCCGCTCTCGATCATCCTGATCGGGGTGCTGCTGGTGTCGCTGGTCGAGTCGCTGCTGGTGCTGCCGAACCACCTGTCGCACCTGCCGGATCCGGCGCTGCCGCCGTCCAATGTCGTCGAGCGTTTCTTCGCGTGGATTCAGGGCCACGTGGACCGCGGACTGCGCTGGTTCATCGACGGGCCGCTCGATTGGGGGTTGCGGCTGGCTACCGGCCAGCCCGCCGTGGTGATTGCGGGCGGCCTGGGTATGGTCATCCTGAGCGTCGGCCTGGTGGGATCCGGCATCGTAGCCGTGATCTTCATCGAGGATGTCGAATCCGACATCGTCACGGCCAACCTGGTGATGCCCGAAGGCACGCCGGCGCAGCGCACCGCGGAGCTCGCCTACGAGCTGGAAGCCGCGGGACACCGCGCCGTCGAGCGCCTGGAGCGCAACCGTCCCGACGGCGCGCCGGACCTGCTGACCGGGGTGAACCTGTCGGTCGGGATGCGGGCGCGGACGCTGGGCGGCTCCATCGAGCAGGACCCCAGTCTGAATCCCGAGAGCAACATCGCGGCGGTGGAGTTCCGCCTGCTCGGCGCCGAGCAGCGGGATATCAGCGCGGAGGCGTTCGCCCAGGCCTGGCGGGAAGAAGCGGGCGTGATACCGGCGGCCCGCAGCCTGACGTTCGGCGCGGAACTGCTGAATCTCGGTGTGCCGGTGCAGGTGGAGTTGTCGCATCCCGATCCGGATCGGCTCGGTCCCATCGCCGAGTCGGTAACGGCCGAGCTGCGCCGGTTGCAGGGCGTCTTCGATGTCCGTGCGGACCATTCGCCGGGCGTTCGTGAGCTGCAGATCGAGTTGCTGCCGTCGGCGCGCACCCTGGGGTTGACGCTCGACGGACTGGCGCGCCAGGTCCGTTCCGGATTCTTCGGCGAGGAGGCGCTGCGCGTGCAGCGGGGCCGCGAAGACGTCCGCGTCTACGTGCGCCTGCCGCGCGCGGAGCGGAACGCCATAGCCGACGTCGAGGATTACCTGATCCGCACGCCCGACGGGGCCGAAGTCCCCCTCCGGCGCGTGGCGACGATCGGCATGGGAGAGACCCTGTCGTCCATTCGGCGCAAGGACGGCCGGCGCGTCGTGACCGTCACCGCCGATGTCGACGACGGCGTGATCACGGGCGGGGAAGCCACCGCCGCCTTGACTGCCGCGACGCTGCCCGAACTGCGCCGCGCCAATCCCGGACTGACGTACGCGCTGGGCGGGCAGCAGCAGCAACAGGCGGAGTCGTTCGAAGGGTTGACGCGCGGTCTGGCGCTGGCGGTGCTGGCCATCTACGCGCTGCTGGCGATTCCGTTCGGCTCCTATACGATTCCGTTGCTGGTGATGGCCGCCATACCGTTCGGCATCGTGGGCGCGGTCCTGGGCCACCTGGTCATGGGCATCGGATTGAGCGCCACGTCGATGTGGGGCATCATCGGCCTTACCGGCGTCGTCGTGAACGATTCACTCGTGATGATCGACTTCATCCAGGAGAAGATCCGCTGCGGTCTGCCCGTGGGCCGGGCGGTCATCGAGGGCGCCAAGGGACGCTTCCGCCCGATCATGCTGACGTCCATGACGACGTTCCTGGGTTTCGCCCCGCTGATTTTCGAACGCAGCATCCAGGCCCAGTTCCTCAGTCCGCTCGGGGTTTCGCTGGGTTTCGGGCTGGTGTTCGCAACGGCGATTCTGATGCTCGTGGTGCCGGCCCTGGCCACGGTGTACTTTCGGCTCACGGCTTTGCGTCCGGCGGTGGGCGGCGTCCTGGCGCCGGTTGCGCCGGCGAACGGTTGACGGCCGGGGCAAGGGAGGCGGTGAATGATACAGGTTGCCGACAACGGACGATCGGGGTTGCCGCCGGGGCCGCAAGGACGGCGGTTGCGCAACTTCGTGGAGCGGTCCCGCGACTTCCGCGGGATGATGAAGCGGCTGCGCGCGGAGTACGGCGACATCGTCCACTACCAGATTCCGGGCATGAATTTCTGCGCGCTGTTCGACGCGGATCTCATCCGCGAGGTGCTGGTCGAGAAGGCGGATATCTTTCCCGCGTTCCGCGACGCGGCGGGCTACGGCGTCATCAGGACCGAGTGCATGCCGCGCGACCACGGCGAGCACCACCAGAGCGTGCGGGAGGTGTTCGGTGGCGCGTTCGTCCAGGATCGCATGCGCAAGTATGCCGATCTGATCGCCGACAATGTCCACGAGATGAAGGCGCGCTGGCATCCGGGACAGACGATCGACTACAAGTCCGAAACCGGTCGCCTCACCTGCAGCGCGCTGCTCGACGCGCTGCTGGGAACCGAACCGCGCATTCCGCCGGAAGTGGCCTGGGATGCCGGTGCGGCAATCAAGCGCGACTGGGCGCTGAGCTACCTGCCGCTGTCGGCGGCGCTCAAGCGCCTGCCGCTGCCTGGAAACCGCCGCGCAGAGCAGGCGATCCGGGCCATGGACGACGCCGTGTACGGAGCGATGCGGAAGGCCCGTAATGCGGGGCACGACGGCGCGGACATGGCCTCGCACGTCGTCCGGACGGCCGACGCGCAGGGCGGCTGCCCGTTCGCCGGCGGCGACGCCGAGTTGCGCGACGAGCTCTACATGATCGTGCTCGGCTCCATCGACTCGCCCATGATGGGGCTCGTGTGGAGCCTCGAGCTGCTCGACGCGCATCCCGACGTGCGCGAGCGCCTGGAGCGGGAGGTCGACGAGATGCTCGGCGACCGCCCCATTACGGGCGCGGACTTCGACCGGCTGCCCTACACGCAGGCGGTCGCCCGGGAGAGCTTCCGGCTGCGGCCGCCGTCCTACGCCGGGACTTCCCACTGGCGGCAGGCGGCGGAGGACTGCTCCATCGGCGGCTACCGGATCCCGCAGGGCACCATTGCGCAGCCCTGTCTGGGCGAGTCGCACCAGGATCCCGCGCACTGGGAGCATCCGACGGAGTTCCGGCCGGAGCGCTGGTTGGGCGACGCGCCGGATGCCCGTCCCGAACATGCCTATACGCCGTTCTTCATCGGACCGCACAGTTGTCTCGGCTGGGAATTCGCGACGATGCTGGTGGTGCTCACGCTCGCGAGTTGCGCGCAGGGCATACGGCTCACGCTGGTGTCGCCCACGCCGTTCAAGGCCGAACTGCTCGGGCTGGGCGTGAAGGGGCCGATCAGCGCGCGGGTCGACGAACGCAGGCCGGGTGCATGATGCAAGAGGCAGGAGCGGCGCACTACGAGGCCGGCAACTCTCCGGCGCTGCCGCCCGGTCCACGCGGCCGCCGTCTGCGCAACTACTTCGAGCGGCTCACCAGCTTTCCGGAGTTCATGGAACGCCTGCATCGGGACCATGGCGACATCGTGTACTTCGGACTGCCGGGGCTGCGGTGCTGTGCCGTATTCGACGCCGCGCTGATCCAGGAAGTGCTCGTCAGTCGCGTGGAGCTGTTCCCCCCGTGGGCGCCCGGGGGCAGGGAGCCGAACCCGCTGATGGAGTACGGCTGCCTGCCGGTGCATCACGGCGAGGACCATCGCTGGCGCAGCGAGCTCATGGCGGCCGCGTTCGCGGACGATTGCCTGGCGGCGTACGCCGAGGCGATTGCGGCCCATGCGCGGGAGCTTTGCGGGCGGCTCCAGCCGGGCCGGACCGTGGACCTGCGGCCGGAGATCGAGCGCTACGTCTGGGACGCGCTGGTGGACGCTGCGCTGGGGCATGCCGCGGGCCGCGCCGAGGGCCTGCGGATCGGCAGGCTGCTGAAGGCGGCCATACTGCTTGATCTGCTGCCGTTCGGCCAGCATGTCAAGAAGGCCGGCCGGGCGCCCGACACGGCCGCGCTGGATGCGGCGATCTACGGCGCCATCGAACGCGCCGGCGATCCGTCCCACGCGGGCCGCGACCTGGTTTCGCGCCTCGTGCGGGCGGCTGACCAGAGGCGCAGCGAGTGGTCGTATCCCAATGCCAGGGCGCTGCGCGACGAGATGATCGGCTTCCTGTGTGCGTTCACCGATGCGCCGACGGCCGCCCTGTGCTTCGCGCTCGATCACCTGGCGCGCAACCCGGCTATCCGGGAGCGGGTCGAGCAGGAAGTGGCGGACGTGCTGGGCGACCGCCCGGTTGCGGCCGGCGACCTGCCGCGGCTGGCCTACGTGCGCGCGGTGTTCCAGGAAACCCTGCGCCTGGAGCCGCCGCCCTACGTCATGCGGGCGCGACAGGTGGAGCAGGACTGCCAGCTCGGCGGCTACCGCATTCCGCGGGGTACGCTGGTGTACATCGGGATGCGCGTGCTGCACCACCGCGCCGAGTGCTGGGAGCGCGCCGGCGAGTTTTGGCCGGAGCGCTGGCTGGAAGCATCGGGCCGTGCCGGCCCGCCGTGTCCGGAGCATGCCTATATCCCGTTCGGCGCCGGTCCGCATGCCTGCTCCGGCGCGGATCTGGCGGCAATGCTGTTCGTGCTGGCGCTGGCCGCCATCACGCAGCGCTTGCGGGTAGAGCCGGTTTCGAGCCGCCCACCGAAACGCGAGAACGTCGGGGTCGGCGTGCTCGGCTTTCGGGTGACCGTCAGGGAGCGCACAAGATGACGGCGATGCCCGTGTGGCGGCGCTCACCCGACGCCGGGGGGCATTGATGAACGTCCCGGACGCCTACGTCGCCGGTTACGAAACCGCCCGCAAAGTCGATCCGCTGCTGGCCGAGAAATACGTCCGCCACACGATGCTGGGAGACCCGGTGGCCGATGTCGTGGTCGCCGACTTGGCGGCGAACGCGTCGCCGGCGGACGCGCACGGAATCATCGCGACAACGCTCGACAACTTCAGTGATCTGCCGGCCGACACGCCCGAGTCGCTGCGTGACCTGATTGCGGACGCGGGCGTCCTGCCCGACTGGTTCGACCGCGATCTGGCCCGCGATGCGACCCGGGCCCTTCTGCGCAACTCCGAGATGGTGATGGGCGCCCTGGTGGGCGGGGCCATCATCGAGGGCTTTTCCACACTCATCAGCAAGTCGTTCCGCATTCGGAGCCGCATCATGACGAACGGGGTTCGGCGGCTCAAGCAGAACCTGCTGCAACTCGTGGAACAGTATCTGCCCGGGGGCATCGAGCCGGGCGGCGACGGGTGGAAGCTCAGCCTCAGAATCCGACTCGTGCATGCGCAAGCGAGGCGGCTGATTGCGACTGCCGATGAATGGGACGAGTCGGTGTACGGGGTCCCCCTCAGCGCGGCCCACATGCTGCTCGGCGCCGCCGCCTTTTCGGGGAGGCTGCTGCAGCACGTCGCGAACCTCGGCAGCGACTTCAGCGACCGGGAACGCGAGGCGTACGTGCATGTCTGGCGGTACACCGGCCGGCTCATGGGGATACCCGACCAGATCCTGTTCCAGGACTACGCGTCGTCGGTCAGGTGGTTCGAGATTGCGGCGCAGTGCGAGCCGCGGCCCGACGAGGATGCGATCATCATGGCGAACAGCATCATCAACAGCGCGCCGATCGTGCTGGGGTTCACCGAGCCCAAGACGCGACGCGCCATGGCGAAGTACATGTACCAGGTGTCCCGGGAGATGATCGGGGACGGGCTGGCCGACGAGCTGAGGTTCCCCGGCGGAAGACTGAAGAAGGAGCTTGCGTTGCTGCGGCTGCGCAATCTTGCCGACAGGATGCTGCGGAAGCTCGCGCCGCCCCTGGCCGCGTACCGGTCGAGGTCGCGGTTCAGGAGTCTGCTCGAAGTCTCGAATCTGGGCGAGTACGAGCATTCCTACAGCCTGCCGACCTCGGTGTTCGAGGAAGATTCGCGAGAATGGTGACCCCAGCGGCCGACGACTTCCCGGGGGCAAGACACCCGGTCGACGGTTCCGCCGATACCGCGGTTCCGAGGTGGACACCCATGCAGGATTCCGATACGCAATCCCTGATTGCGGTCGACGCCGACGACCGGCGAACGGGAGTCGTGGAGAAGATGGCGGCCCACGGTTACGGTCCCGTGGACCGTGGGCTCCGTAGCGTGGACCCGTGGGCTGCCACCTTGCCGGCCGGTTCTCACCAAGGATAGCTCGCGGGTCGGGTCAGAACGCAATGTTGGCGCCAATCATGAGGACGTTGGTGCGGGCGGACGCGTCGCTGTGGGTGCGGTCGGGCACGACGGCGCCGTTCTCGTCCCGGATGCTGCCGCCGCTGATGAAGTTCAGAGGCGCATAGCCCTCGACGCGGATGTACTCGACGAACAGCTTTGCGCTGGACCGGGCGAACCACGCGGCGCCCAGGACGAGTTGGTCCTGATCCTCCCAGGGAGCGCCGTCCGGGCCGGCGTCGAAACGGCTGAACTCGACCGAGAAGTCCACCGGAGCGGCCCCGAAGCGCTGTCGATACCGCGCTCCGGCGTCGAAGCTCGTCACCCGGCTGGCGCCGAACTGCGGGATGGCGGGATTGAAGGTCCCCGGCCAGACATCCAGGGTTTGCGCGAACTCTCCCTTGAGCGTGAGATTGCCGAGGACGATTCTCGCGTAGGCGTCGAAAGCCGGGTTGTGCTCCTTGCAGGGCTCGAAGTGAACGACCGGGAACTCCTGGCAGAAGGCCGTGCCGCGTTGATAGGACGCGCCCAGGAGCAGCCGGCTGGCCCGGTCCCGGCCGAGGCTGTAGTTGACGTCCAGGGCGAAGTTGTTCAGCTTGCTCGGCACCGCGGTCTGGTTGACCGGCGTGTTCGCGGCGCGGAACTGCGCTCCGCCCTGGATGCCCATCAAGGACGCGCTCAGGCCCCTGTGCAGGTAGCCGATCTTGACGCCGTTGGCCAGTCCGCCGAAGGCATGCCACACGGTCGACGCGGTGAACGGATTGACGGTGTCCGTCAGCCCGAAGGGCACGGCCATCTTGCCGAGACTGACGTAGAAGGGCGACCGGTCGAGACTGCCGAACAACGCGTAGGCGCGCCGTACCTGCAACTGGTTGCGTTCCAGGGCCGTGTTGGTGCCGCTGCCGAAGCTCTGTTGCGGGTCGTACAGGATCTCGACGTGGGCCGTGATCCAGTCGCCGAGCGTGCCCGTGAGGCCCAGTTGCACCGAATGAACGGCGGCTTCCGAGACGGTGGTGCCCACTTGGTTGCCAGCAGTCGGATGGCGCATCAGGTATCCGAACTTGTCGGCCACGGTGCTCGATTGCAGGTTGGCGATGGTGGTGATCGCGGCCTGCGCATGCAGCGTGTCCGGGGCGGCGGTTCCGTTCTGCTGGCGCGTGAGAATGACGAGCTGCTTGCGATTGATGTCGGTGGTCGGATCGAGGATCGCGTAGCTGTAGTCGACCTCGGGCTCGATGTTCTGTCCGGCGGCACCGGACGCCGGTGCCGGCTCCGGCGAGCCCGCTTCGCGTGGTCCGGTCCCGGGTTCGTCGACCTGATGCGGGAGCCCCTCTGCCTCATCGGGGGCGTCTCGGTGCTCGTTCTGACTGCCCGTCGCACCGGCGGTGCCGGTGGTCAGGCACAGCACCGCAGCCAGCACGGGTCTCGCTCGTCTCACCCTACTACGGCCAGCAGCGGATCGGGAAGGCGGCAGCCTTGGCCCGCTTGTGCTCTGTCCATTCTGTCCATCGGCCTGATCAACTGTCGAATCGCTCATCCTCGTCCGAGATTACACCGCTTGTGCCGCGCGAGACTGTGACGCTCTGGGTATTTCGCTGAAGTTGAACACCGATCTCGGTGAACGTGAACGCTGATTTCGGTGAACGTGAACGCTCGTCGGAGCGTAGCGACGATGCTCTGTCGGTTCCCTTCCTTCTGTGTCGTAACGGATCCTTGAGATCCTACTCTCGACCTCCTGGTCCTCCTGGTCGAGAGGTCGAAGAAAACTCTCCCGTCGCTAGCGTTCACGATGACCGAAATCGGTGTTCAACTTCCCGAAATCGGCGTTCAACTTCCTCCGAAACCGGCGTTCAACTTCCTCCGATAAACCCAGTTGATGGCCAGAACCTCCAGATGTTCCGGGTCAGTCGAGATCTCCGCCCGCCCGTTCACGCGCAACGTCTCCGTCAGGCCGGGCACGAAGAACACCAGACCCACATGGCGACGTTCCAACACGTTCATCAACGTGTCGACCTGACGGTTCCCGGCCGGTCCGGCAGCAACAGTGTCTTGGCGTCGGCAACGTGCGCCAGCGAGCCGGGCGGGTCGCCCCGCGGAGACGCATCCGCCCGCCCGTCAGCGCGGACGGAACTGATGACGTCGAACGGCGACAGGGCAATGAACTTCCGGCAGTGAACGTCCAGATGGTCCACAACCTTGAGGCCCGCCCGCGCAGCGGGAGGACAATAGACCTCGCGAAGTCTCGCCAAGCTGTCGACCGCCATCACCACCTCCCCGCGCGCTGAACGCATGAGCCATAACACTACGCTGCTGCCACGGGAAGCACAGCGCACGGCGTTGCTCCTCGGCCAGATGCGCGCACGACTTGCAGATCGGGCACCGGCAGGACGCGGCTGCGGGGATGGCCGTCCGCTCAAGGCTCCATCGCGATACGGCTCAACCCGCGGCTGCCTTTTCCGAATCGGCAGTGGCGCCGTGCGCTTGCGACAGCCAGCGGACCAGGGCTTCGAGTGCTTCGCGAGGGGTGTCACCGTAGAACGGCATCACGGCGCTCGGGATGTCCGCGCTGCGGAGGAGACTCGCTCTCCAGCGGGTGCGGTTCGTTGGGTTCCCCTGCACGCGCGTGACTTCAACGGTGTACCTTCCTCCGCCGATGGTCTCGTCGAAGCGGTGAGCGTCCATGACGGCCCCCTTGCTCTATATCTGTGAGAGTCTGAGGCGGCATGCCATTACAGTTGTCGCTGTCGCCGACGCGGCGGAACTCCCGCGAGCCGACCTTCATGTGGTGAGATGCCGTCGGTGCCGCGGACTGCGCGCTCGACGACGGCGACCCCCATCGCACACGCTGTTCGAGGGGTCGCCGCAGCGCCGGTGGCGGGAAGTGCTCCTCGGATTGCGCGTGACCGGTTGACGAACCGCATCCGCCGCTCGCAGAATCTCTACGGATGGCCAAGGTGGCGAGGCTTCCCGGCATTGAGGAAGCGGCTCGGTGTCCGCTGCTCGACCGCGATCCGGAGGCGTGGCTTCGGTGCTGCACGGCGCGGTTCCTGCCCATGGCCCGACGGATCGCCGGTGACGATGCGACCGCACAGGATGCTCTGCAGGACAGCTGGATCATCGTGCTGGAGAAGCTCTACCAGTATCGAGGCGCGCCTCCGGCGTGCGGTTGGGTCGGCGCCATCGTGCGTCACGAGGCCGGCCACCGGGCGGCGGGGAAGAACCGCGCGGCGTTCCTCGCACCGGTCGAACGCGCTGCGGACGCCCTGAGTCCGGACGAGGCCCTGCAACAGCGCTGGTTGCTGCGGATGCTGCTGGAGGCGATCGACCAACTGCCGCCGACGTACCGTGAGGTCGTGCTTCTGCGGGATATCGACGAACGCCCCGTTGCCGAGGTCGCCCGTGAGTTGCACATTTCCCGGTCCAACGTGGCGGTGCGCCTGCACCGGGCTCACAACCGTCTGCGCCGCCGGCTCATGCAGTCGCTCCAGGCTCCGAAGGCCCACCCGCCCTCGGGCGCGTCGCCATAAGTCCTCCGTCCGTGGCGGGCGGACCTGGCCATCGCCCGTGGCGGTTCGGGGTCACTTCTGGGAGTCTTGGCGGTTTCGTTTCAGGAGCGTCGAGACCCCTTCGGCAACGATGCGGACCAAGTCGCGCAGGCCCTCGGCCACCACATCGAAGTGCGTTCGCAGTCTCTCCTCCGTGTCGGCAGCCTCCTTCCGCAGGCGCTCCTCCGCGTCGGCGATCTCCGTTCGTAGCCTCTCCTCGGTGGCCTTCAGATCCCGTTTGCCGCGAAAGTTTCTGTCGCTTCGGACGCACGTCTCCTGGCGCGACGAAAGGCGTCACGAAGGGATGGCGCCGTTGGGCACGTTCTCCCCCGGGTGAGGCTCGACGGACGAGGCTGCCCCAAGTGGCCTCTGCGCGAACCGTGCTGGGGGTGAACGCGGGTGGGATGGCGGTCTCAGCGCGTCGGGACGGTGCTCCTGTTTGCGGGAGGCGGCCAGTGGACCGAGCAGGTGCCGTCGTCGTTGCGAACGAGAATGTCGAACTGATGCAGCTTGCGGAGCCAGCGCGAAGCGCTGCGCTGCACGAGCAGCGCCTCGTAGTCGGTATCCGGGTCGCGGTAGGGCGTGGCGTCGCGCAGCACCGCGAAGACGCATCGCAGCAGCTTGTGGGCGGTGGCCACGATGGCGCGCTTGAAGCCGCGCTTCCGGGTCAGCGTCTGGTGATACGTCTGGAACTGGCAGTTGTGGGTTCGGGCGGCGGCGTGGGCGCACTCGATGAGCACGGTGCGCAGCGTCTGATTTCCGCGCCGGGTGCGACCGGTGCGGCGTTTGCCGGCGCTCTCGTTGTTGCCGGGGCACAGGCCGGCCCAGGCTGCCAGGCGGTGCGCGTTGCCGAACACGCGGTGCGGGTCGGCTCCGGTCTCGCTCAGGATGGCGCAGGCCGCCGTGTGGTCGATGCCGGGAAGCGTCTCCAGCAGGCGGAGTTGCTCGGCCCAGGGGGCCAGCGCCTCGTCGAGGTGCCGGTCGAAGTCGTCGACGCGCCGGCTGAGCGTGTCGTGCTCGCTCAGCAGGTCGGCGAGCAGGCGGCGCTCGGTCTCGCGCAGCGTCAGGCCCAATGCGTCGCCGAGCTGCTCGAGCTTGCCGCGGACGTGCGCGCTGAGCGAGGCCAGGATGTCGGTACTGGGCCGCCGGGCGACCAGACCGTCGAGGATGCGCCGGCCGTTCCTGCCGAAGATGTCGCTCAGCACCGCCCCGATGCGGACGCCGCCGCGGTCGATCACCTTCTGTGTCTGGTTGCGGACCTGCGAGCGCCGCGCGACCAGCTTCCGCCGGTGGCGGCTCAACGTGCGCAGGTCGCGGAACTGCTGGGAGGGAACGAAACTGGGCCGCCCCAACCCGAACTGGCACACCCGCGCCAGCCAGCGGCTGTCCTCGACATCGGTCTTCCTGCCGCGCAGTTGCTTCACATGCTGCGCGTGGAGTAACTGGGCGTTGATGCCGGCGTCGGTCAGCGCCTGCCACGGCGTGTGCCAGTAGACGCCGGTCGCCTCCATCGCGGCGGCCACGACGCGGTGGCTCGTCAACCACGCGACCAGGGCGGCCAGGCCGCTCGCCAGCGCGCTGAACATGCGCGTCTCGCACTGCGGCGGGCCGGCCGTCGCCTCGGACAGCCGCACGGTGGCCGTGATGTGCCCCTTGTGGATGTCGAGTCCCGCCGCGCGGGGATGGACAACACACAACTCATCGTTCATCATCGGGATGCCTCCAGTTTCCGGGGGGTAGGCGGAGGCGGGACAGGCCGGTCGGACTCGGAACTCGCGCCCTGCACGGGCACGGTGCGTTTTGCCGCGCGTCCACAGCCCGGGGGCCGGGTACAATTCGGGGCTCGATGCCGAACCGGCCGGGTCAGTTTGGCTTCGGGGATAAACACCCGCCATTGAAACAGACGACCACTCGTCCCGCCTCCGCCATTATTGTGCGACCCGCGGTCGGTCTCTGACGAACTTTCATCCTTCGGGGTGAGCGGCGCACGGTCGCTCATGACGTTTGGTCGAGAGAGTCGGCAGGATCCGCTCAATCTGATCGACTCGCTCCTCGACCTCGACACTCTCCTCGAATTTCTCGAACTCCTCTGTCGGCATCGTGAACCTCCCGGCGCTGCTCGAAGTGACCGCCGGTCGCCGGCCGTCGTCGCGCGGATCACGGTCATCACGACGTCACGGGTGCGCGCTGGAGCACGTGGGCCAGTGGCAGCGAACGCGGATCCCCGGTCTGGCACCGCCGCCGAGCGTCCGCCGTATCGCGCGCTCCCGCCGACGGGAGCGGCGCGGCCTTCGGCATCTCGAAGGCGAAGCGGTGGCTGATGCGGATGCCGAGCAGGTGTACGTCGGCGTAAACTTCGCGGCCGACCCAGGACCGCGTGCGACGGAAGAGGCCGCTACGGGCCGCGATGCAGCGCCCGCAGAAGCAGCGCCGCAGGTCGATTCCAGCGAACCGGAACAACCTGCGGATGAGATGGCCGCACGACCGCCCAGGGTGCCGTTGGGAAGCGTATGCGTGCATGATGCCCCTCCTTCTCTCTGCATGAGAGTCCGAGGGGGCACGCGATTACAGTTTCTGCTGCGACCTCGAAAAAAATGAGGGAGCCCGCCGCGAATCGTCGGCGTTGCGGACCGCGTGCTCGACAGCGGTGGCCACGGCGGCAGTCGAGACAAACGGCACGCGGTGCTCGCGTTGTGCCTTCATTTGCGTGTCCGGAATCGTCCACATCTTCGCGCCGAAGTCGAGTTCGTCCCACGTCGCCAGCCGAACCGCCGCCGCCGTGAGCACCTTGAACTCGAAGGGCAAGCTTCGCCCCGATCCACCCCGCGAGTCGTGCAGTTCTGCTCGAGCTACGCGGGTGACGGGAAGGCCGACCCGATGGGCGCCTGCCTGGGCGACGCCCCCTGGTACCTGAACGGCCGCCCGTTCGGCAACTCCGGCCCCGGGCGCAGGCTGCGGCGCGAGTCCCGCACCGCGCGGATCGCCGCCTCGGTCGACGGCGACTTCCTGATGGGCGGACGGAACGCCAACTGGGACGTCGGCATGAGCTACTCGCGGGCGCAGGGCAACCTGAACCTGCCGGCCGTCTACACCGACCGGATCTACCGCTCGTTCCGCGGCTTCGGCGGACCCGACTGCGGCGTCGGGGTGATGGCGGACCGCAGTTCCCCCGCGGGCATGACGCTGGGGCCGCTCGGCGGCGCGGTGGCGGGCCAGGGGCCCTGCATGTACTACAACCCGTTCAGCAACGCCATCCAGCGCGCCGATCAACCGGGCGCCCCGTTCCGGAACACGGACAATCCGGACTACGTCCCCGCCCTGGCGAACCCCGAGGCGCTGCGGCTGTGGCTCAACGAGGAAGTGGACCTGGTCAGCACCACCGACCTGTTCGTGGCCGACGCCACGCTGAGCGGCAACCTCGTCGAGAACGTGGCGGACTTCGCCGTCGGGTACCAGTACCGCGGGACGCACGCGGACGGCGACCCGAACGACCCCGGGGACGTCACCCGAAACCCGTGTCCGGTGGCGGGCGACATGGACTGCCCGGCGGGCGTGCGGTTCGGGCCGTACCTCTTCACCAACGTCCACCGGCCCTATGCCGCGGACCAGCAGGTGCAGCGGCTGTTCGGCGAGCTGGCCCTCGGCCTCGGCCCCCGCGTCGACACCCAGCTCGCGGCCAACTACGAGTTCTACAACGTGGCCGGCAGCCGCGTGAACAGCGTCGACCCCAAGGTCGGCTGGCGCATCCAGGCGGCGGAGAACCTGCACTATTCGCTGGCCTTCCGCGGCTCGGTGCAGACCACCTTCCGCACGCCGTCGCTCGACGACCTGAACACCAGCCCGCTGACGACGCTGGAGTGGATCAACGAGACCGGCGCCTACCAGGCCGTCGACCGCTTCGGACGCACGGACCTGCTCCCCGAGCGCGCCTTCACCTGCAACGCGGGGACGGTGCTGTTCCTCGAGGGGGGCGTCGAGGCGACCGTCGACTACTGGCACTACGACTTCGACAACGTGATCGGCTCGATGCCCTACGACGCCATCACCAGCCTCTACGCCAGCGACGACCCGGCCACCCGCGCGGCGGTGTCGCCGTTCATCGTCTGCCCCGGCGGGCGCGCCTCGGACCTGGCCCCCGCGGATCGGTGCATCGCCCAGAACCTGCAGCGCATCCAGATCGACCTGGTGAACTGGCCGGGACTCACCACCTCCGGCATCGACACCCACTTCGCGGCCCGGACCGATGCGGGGCCGGGGCAGTTCTCGGCGACCTGGGACTCCACCTACACGCTCGGCTACAACACCAAGGAGCTGCTGCTGGAGGGCGCGGACCTGGTCCTCTACGCGGAACGGGAGTCCGCCGGCTACCTGAACTTCGCGCATCCTATCGCGGTGCCGCTGCCGCGCTGGAAGAGCCGCTGGTCGGGCTCCTACGCCTGGAGCAACTACACGCTCGCGAGCTATCTGAGCTACATCTCCTCCTACGAAGATCGGGGCGACAACACCACCGCGCCGGTCATCGACCCGTTCCTCACCCTGGACGTGAGCTTCCTGTGGCGCTTCCCGGGCAGCGGGATGAACCTGACCCTCTACGCGATGAACCTGACCGGGCAGATTCCGCCTTGGGCCAACATCGAGCAGTCCTACGACGGGTTCACGCACGACCCGAAGGGGCGGCGGGTCAAGATGGCGCTGAGCTGGCGCTTCGGCGGATGACGGCGTCTCACTTCGGCACACCCGGCGATTCGACACCGTTGTCGGGTCGTACCGCCAACGCCTGCCCGAATACCCCGACGCCGTCGCTGTGGCGACAGCCCGCGTCGTCGAGCACCGGGTTGTCTTGCCCGTCGCAGGCCGTGCGCCGCCGCCACTCGACGTACAGGATGGGCGTGCCCTTGTCGCGTTCCGGACGTGCCCGCCTGCTTCCTGGACCTGGCGGTGCCGCCACAGCGCGGGGCGGCATGGCCGCGGTCGAGTGCCTGCATGGTCACTACACGGCGTCGCCGCCGCGGTAGTCGCGTCCGCCGCCGAGGTTGTGCGCCAGGATGCGCTCGCCGGGCTCTCAGCGCATCTATGCGTCGACTACGTCCTTGAGTTGCTTCGCGATGCGCGCCTTGACCACCTGCCTGGCCGGGACCTCAACCCTCGCCCCCGTCGCTGGGTTGCGACCCATGCGCTTGTCACGTTGTTGCACCACCAGCTTCGCGATCCCCGGCAGCACGAACTCGCGGCACCGCAACAACTCCTGCCCGGTCAACCGCTGCAGTTCGTCGAAGAACGCGCCGGCCTCCGCACGCTTGATGCCGAAGCGCTCGGCGAAATGCGCGTACAGTTCGCTCTTGGTCATTCTGTGCGACTCAGCCATTCGCTGCCCCCTCTTCCCTCATGTCCCCGAGTCACCAGGCCGCCCTTGGTCCGCCCCAACCGGTCCGCGGCACCCGAGATCTCCTCACGGCGGCGTTGTCTCCAGTGGCGATCCGCCTTCCCTGCGAGGCCCAGCCGTCGTTGTCGCGGTCCATGCGCCGTTGATGTGCACAATCGCCACGCGGGACGCCGTTGCGATGATCGCACAGCGCCATGCAGTCGCGTCCAGCCCGCATCTGGCACCGGACGCGCGCGGCGACACCGGCGGACTGGTCGCGAACCCCCGCCGGCTGCCGGATTCACACACCACGCCTGCGCCACCACAGGTCGCGCAAGTCTTCCCGGATCGGGCATCCGCCTCGATGTGCCGAACGGGCGCCGGGATCGGTGTCGCAAGACTTCCTGGGAGACCTCGTCGGCGTTTCGTGCGATGCGCGCGGGTCGACGCCGAATGCCACCGCTATCGACGCCGCCTGGGTGTGCGGGACGAGCAACTATACGGCACGATGTGGACGACGTGGATGAAGCTGATTCGGGTCACGCGCAGACCGCAGGCGGCAGCGACTGCTCGGCGCCGCCGCCGGCGCATCGCCGAGCCCACCCTGCGCGGGGTCCAACCTGTAGGCATGAAGAGCCGGCGCCCGGGACTCGAGCCGCGACCACAGGACAGCGGATCGGATAACGTCAACGGCGATGACCCGAACAGGGACCCTCGGCTGCGGCCGTCAGCACGGAGGCTTGAGAAGGAGACCGCGACTCGCGCCGGGCGGCTGTGGCGCAGCGCGCGGCGGCATGGGAGATGCGAGCGGCGAACGAGCTCCTCACCCTGCTGCCCGAGGGGCACAACCTGACAGTGACAATCGATGCGCTCGCCGGCCGGAACGGCGTGAGTGACGAGGCCCGTAGCGACCTGTCTACCCGCATCCGCAAAGCTGCGCATCAAGGGGTTCCGCGACGCCAACCGCGCGCTGCACGACCGACTGGTCGAGACGATCCTCGACGTGATCGCCGACGGGGACCACGGGCTCGTCAGTTCTGTAGCGTGAAGTTGTTGCCGGCGCTGGGCGGCATCTCTCCGGCATCAGCTGGCCGAACAGCGACGCCCGTGCTCGCCGTGCCGGTACCGACCGCGATGTACTGCTTTCCGTCAAACGCGTGCTGATCGGGAAGTTCGTCACCGCCGACCCGAGGTTGAGCCTCCACACTGGCGACCACCGTGGCCGGCAACTCGCACTACGCGCTCGCAGTCCGCAACCAGATTGCGCCGGGCACGGACCAGGTGGACACCGTCCACTCGTCTCCGCCGAGACCGGCGAGGCAGTGTGACTGCTCGAGCAGCGCGCGGCCACGATGTCGCTGGTCGCCACGGGCGGCGGGCTGATCTTCCGCGGCGACAACAACGGCCGCTTCAAGGCGCGGGACCAGGAGACCGGTGAGGTCCTCTATGCGCGCACAGGCGTTACGCAGTGTGGCATGCTTGTACACGGTTTACTCAGCGGGCTGTAGGCACCCGCCTCCCAGTCCTTGCCGCCGATCCACGTGGGGCAGGCCAGCACGTCCTGGCCCTCGACGCTGAAGACGACCTCGGCGTTCTCGATGACATCGCCGGTGGTCCCGTCGATGGCGCTGATGACGTTCTGCGTCACCGTCGGCCGCGCCCAGAGCACAGGCAGCGGGCGATTCTCAGACGGCCGGCTCCGAATCGGTGCTCGCCGGCGCTCATGCCACGAGGGTCCGCAGGCCACGCCACGTGCTGTAGCACATCGCGACCAGGGCCAGCGAGAACGGGAACCCGGTCGTGATGACCGCGGCTTGCAACGCGACGAGGCCGCCGCCGAACAGCAGTGCGATGGCAACAATGCCCTCCAACGTGCACCAAAACGCCCGCTGAACGACCGGCGCGTCCAGCTTGCCGCCGGCTGTGATCGTATCGATGACCAGCGACCCGGAGTCGGAGGAGGTGACGAAGAAGATCACGACCAATACGATGGCAATCGACGAGGTCACGTTGGCCAGTGGCAGCGCGTCCAGCATCGCGAAAAGGGCGATCTCCGGCTGCTGCGCCTGCACTGCGGTGACCACGCCCCGATAGCCGTGGTCGACGTACTGCGAGACTGCGGTCCCGCCGAAGGCGTTCATCCAAAGCACGCTGCACAGCAACGGGGCGACCAGCATGCAGCCGATCAGCTCGCGCACGGTGCGGCCACGCGAGACACGGGCGATGAACATCCCGACGAAGGGGGACCACGAGAACCACCAGGCCCAGTAGAAGAGGGTCCAGTCGTGCAGGAAATCGAGGTCCTCGCGGCCGACCCAGTTGCTGAGCGGGCCGAGTGTCGCGGCGTACCAGCCGAGGCTGACGCCGGCTCCGGCCAGGATGTCGCGCGTCGGCCCGGTCGCTACCACGCACGCCAGCAGGAGGAGGGCGAGCAGCAGGTTGGCTTGGCTGAGCCGCTTGACGCCCTTGTCGATGCCCAGAACCACCGACGCCAGCGCCATGCCGGTGATGCCGGCAATCAGCAGCACCTTGGTGGTGGTGGAAGCCGGCGCGCCGAACAGATGGGCCAATCCGGCCGCCGTCTGTTCGGCGCCCAAACCGAGCGAGGTGGCCAACCCGAAGAGCGTGGCGACGACCGCGAGGGTGTCGATGAGGTGACCCCAGCGTCCCCAGATCGCGTCTCCCAGGAGCGGATAGAACGCCGACCGCAGCGTCAGCGGCAGTCCGAGGTTGTACGAGGCGAAGGCGAGCGCGAGGGCGACGACCGCGTAGATGGCCCAGCCATGGACACCCCAGTGGAAGATGGTGGCGGCGATTCCGATCCGTTGCGCCGACGCCGGGTCCGTACCGTCGCTGCCGAGCGGCGGTTGCAGGAAGTGCGCGACCGGCTCCGCCACCCCGAAGAACATCAAGCCGATGCCCACCCCGGCGGCGAACAGCATGGCGAACCAGGCGCCGGCAGAGTAGTCCGGCCGTGCGTGAGGGCCACCCAGCCGCACGCGCCCGAGCGGCGTCACCAGCAGCAGCAGACAGAAGAGCAGAAACAGATTGGCTGCCGCCATGAGCACCCAGTCGAACGTCGAGGTGAGCCAGGTGCGCAGCATCCCGAAGGTGGCCGCCGCATCTTCCTGGAACACCAGCACACCGGCGACGAACCCGATGACGGTCGCGCTGGACACCACGAAGACCGGATTGTGGATGTCGAGGCCGAAGATCCGGATGTTGTCCTGACCGAGTTCGTAGTCAGCCTTCATGGCGTTGTCCCGGCGCGCTCCGATGCACCGGCGCGGCGGACGCGCCCATCATGAGGCCGCCGCGCCCGCGCCGGGCGCGCCGGGGCGATATCGGCAAGGATGAATCCATGAGTGCGCCGAAACCTGCTGTTGTCGATCAGGCCACCCTCGACTGGGAAGGCTGGGGCGACCACGCGCTCGCCGCCACGGGCGCGATACGCTGGAAGATCCTGATCGGCGGTGAACGCACAGAGAGCCGGGGCCTCGTCACGGGCGTTGCGCAACTGGCGCCCGGCGCGCAACTCCTGCCGCATCACCACGAGCCCGATGAAACCTACTACCACGACCCCGCGACCCCCGCGACCCCGCGACCCGGTAACCGTTCGGTGCAGCCGGTATGGACAGCGCGGCTGGCCCCAGCCAGACGCGCTGTCGGCGTCCGGAGGACATCCGTGCAGACTGACCAGTTCGGCCTGCGGGGCCAGTGCGTTATGGGTCCCATCCCACATCAGGCACCACGGCCATGTATACCAGCAGGGAAGCCAGCATGATCCCCCACCCTGTCCACGCCGCGCGCACTCGACGTTGCTCGGCCCGCTTCTTGTAGCCGTGGGTGAAGCACTCCAGAGCTTGGGGCGGAACGAACGTCAGAGCCTCTTCCGGCGGTTCACGATCGATGTGCGACAGGAGAGGGACGACCGGCAGAACGTAGACGGCGTTGACCGCCGAAGTGGAGAACCAGACAGCCGGCCAACGTTCTTCGTTCGCCGCCGTCTCGCCCTCGGTCGCTGCGGCTTCGCACGGCGACCTCGGCGCCTTCTGGAGTGCCGCATCCAGGAGCGGCCCGGCGGCGCAGGGAGTCACCGACGCCAGCAACAGCACAACGAGGGTGATGCCGAGAGATCGGCAGGTCCACTCATACAACAGGCGATCTCCCGGCATGCGGCTGGCCCAGCCGGAACCGACGTCGGCGTCTGGAGAAATCCATGCAGACCGGCCAGTTCGGCCTGCGGGGCCAGTGCGTTCTTCGCCGCACGGCGCGTTTCCTGGCTCCACCCACTTCAGCTCGTCCGCGCTCTCTCGGCTGCGCGGGTTCACGCGTCGACCGCCCAGTTGTCGGGCCGCCATACCGGCATGGCCGAACGCACCGACCCGTAACCGTTCGGCCAAGGCGGTATTTTGTACTGGTAACGCGAATCGATATTCGCTATGGTCTCGGCCATGGCGAGTCGGGACACGGAAGCCCGACCGGTTTCCGAAGGGGCATCGCTGCCCGGGCGGCCGTGCTGGCGACAGCTGTATGAGCAGGCACGCGATCGTGCCGAGGCGGCGGAAGCGCGGTCGGAAGCGCTGAGGCGGGCGGAGATTTCCGCCCGTTGCGAAGCGGGCTATTGGAAGTGGCAGTTCGAGTCGTCGCGGCGCAAGCGGCTGGCGGCGGTCGAGCAGTCGAAGGAAGCCCGCCGCGCGGCGAAGGACGCGTTGGCGCTGCAGGCGGAGGTAGCCCGTCTCGGCAAGCTGCTTGCGAATGCCGGCGTCGAGTCGGGCCGGTACAACGAGACGTCGTTGCGCCGGGAGATTTCCCGGTTGCGCAAGGCGGCGCCGGCGGCGGAGGTCCAGGCGGCCGAGATTCGCCGGCTGCACAAGGTTCTGTACAAGGAGCGGGACGACAAGGCGTCGCTGCGCCGGCTGCTGCACGAGACCGTCCGGCTCTACGATGGGACGCGGCGGCTTCGCGACCAGCACGACCGGGTTGTGTCGCTGTCGGACGAGGTCGGGCGGCTGCGGTATGCGTTGCAGCGGTCCGAGGCGGTCAAGGAGCGCCTGAAGGTCCGACTGCAACGCACGGCGGAGTCGGCGCGGGCGATGTCACCGGCTGCGTCGGACGTCGCTCTGCGCAAGGCTCTGGCGAAGTCGCGTCGCCGGAAGGCCGCGCTCGTCCGGCTGCGAAAGGAGAACGCGCGGCTGCGTCGGACGGAGGAGGCGTTGCAGCGGCGGGTCGGGACGCAGGAGGCTGGTAGTGGCAAGATGAAAAAGGACCCCGTGGCCATCTGAAAAAGGACCCCCTGAGCACTCACGAAATGGCGGTCCTGTGGCGATGAATCGAGGGACGAGACACGGTTCGTCTCGTCGACATCGCCAGGAGGACGCGGAGGTGATCAGGATGAGTCAGTGGGCCGAGATCCGCCACCTGCATCTGGTGGAGGGGGTACCGAAGAAGGAGATTGCGCGGCGGCTGCAGCTGGACGTCAAGACGGTGCGCCGCGCCGTGGACCAGCCGACGCCGCCGGAGCGGGTGTCGCCGCGGCGGGCCTGCAGCCTGGACCCGTGGCGGGACCAGATCACGCAGTGGCTGCGCGACGACTCCAAGGTGAGCGCGAAGCGGATCCGGCGGTTGCTGCTGCCGTTGGCCGGTGCGGTCTCCTCGCGGACGGTGCGTCGCTACGTCGCGGCGCTGCGCAGGCGTGTCACGTCGAAGGAGGCCTTCGTGCACCGCAGCGTGGCTTCCGGGACGACGATGGAAGTCGACTTCGGCGAGTCGTGGGTCGACATCGCCGGGACGCCGCGCAAGATCAAGTACCTGGTGGCGACGCTGCCGTACTCGAATGCGTATTTCGCCAAGGCGTATCCGGTCGAGCGGCTCGAGTCGCTGCTCGACGGCATCGAGTCGGCGTTCGCTTATTTTGGCGGCGTGGTGGAGCGCGTGGTGCTGGATAACACCTCGCTGGCGGTCAAGGACATCCTGGCCGGTCGGGACCGCGTGCAGACCGAGGCGTTCCAGGCGTTCCGGGGCGCGTATCCGTTCCGGGCCGAGTTCTGCGCGCCGGCGAAGGGCTGGGAGAAGTTTCAGGCTTCATACTACGCACCTTCCTGTACATGCGATACAAGCTTTGGGTGCTGCCGTCGGTCGCGTAGCCGTTTTCCCGGATGGGCGACGGGCAGCGGTCCGGTGGGCGGTTCGAAGAGTAACGTGCCTCTGTCGTCGGCGCGCACGGCGCGCAGCACGCCCTGGCGCGCGAAGCGCTTGGCGGTGGCCGGATGCACGTCGAGCAGCTCGGCCATCTGCGGGGCGGTCAGCCAGCGCGCCCCGATCAGGTGCTCGGCGTAACTGTTGATGTCGTACGCCTCGCGCAGCATGCGGACGCGCAGGCGGCTGAATGGCAATCCGGTCCCGGTGCGCAGCCAGCGTCCGTTGAGGGTGTCGGCGATCTGTGCGTCAGTCTGTTCGGTGGCCAGCGCGCGGACCTGCTCGACGACCGCGGCGGGAGTACGTCGCAGATCCGGCGCCGCCAGCGGCAGTGGGTACTCGATCTGGTGGGTGGCGCCGCCCCGCCAGCGAATGGACACTCGGACCATGTCGTCGCGCAGCAGGGTGACATCCTCGATCAGCAGCCGCAGCATCCGCTTGCGGTCGCGCGCCGGGGTGCGCGGGTCATTCCAGACGCGCGGCAGGTCGGCGACCAATGCCGCCACCCGCTCCTTCATCTCGGGAGTGACCGGCGGCGTGCGGGTCTTGTCCGCACCGGCGTACGCCTCTTCGGCCGCGGCCACCCGCTGCAGCGCCTCGTTCCAGTGCCGTTCGAGGTTGTCGGCGACGAGCCGGTTCTCGGGGCGCACGAGCAGAAACTGCCGCTGCGCCAGCTCGGCGTCCTCTCGCAGCCGGGCAATCTGCGCCCGCTTGGCGCGGTCGACCTCGGCGGCCCGGGACCGCAGCTCCTCGAACACCTCGACCGCGACGTCGATCGACGCGGGGGTGACGGTCTCGAGCACAAGGTCGCTGACCGCACGGTCGATCGCCGCGCCCGGCAGGCTCTGGCACTCTGGCTCCGCGCGTTCAATCCCCCGGCGTTGACAGCGATAGAGCGGTTCCGGATGACCGTGAGACACGACGTAGCGGACCGTCATGCGGCGGCCGCACCGGCCGCAGATGACGAGCCCCTGCAGCAGGGCCACGCCCTCGCGCGGCGCGCTGCGCCGATTTGCGCCGCAGCTCTGGGCGCAGGCGCGCAACGCCTCCTGGTTCGCTTCGAATTGCGTCCAGGTGATGTAGCCGGGGTGCGCGTCAGGCAGGAAGACTTTCCACTCCTCGCGGGGAAGCCGCCGATACCCCGCCTGCCCGGCGAGGCGGAGCTTGCGCTGACGGGTCCGGCCATAGACGTAGGCTCCGGCGTAGCGCGGATTGTGCAGGATGTCGAGCACACGGTGACGCTCCAACTCGCCGAAGACCAGCGCGCCGAGACGGGGTCCCTTGGGAACCCGCCGCGGCCACGCGATCTGCTGCTCCTGGAAGTAGCGCACCACCGCGCCGGCCGAGCCGGCGCGAGCGAAGGTGTCGAAGACGAGCCGGACGGCGCCCTGCACCTGCTCGTCGGGGTCGAGCATGAGCCTTCCGCCGGCGTCGAAGACCATGCCCAGCGGGGCCCGCATCCACAGCTCGCCGCGGCGCGCCTTGTTCAGTTGTCCGCCGACCAGGCGCGCGCGCAGCACATGTAGCTCCGCCTCCGACACTAATGTTGACCGGACAGTAATGGAGAGTTGGAGCGCTCCGGCCCTGCGAACACGGCCCGCAAGGCCGGAATCACTCAACATTTCTATTGGGCACGGGCGTCGTTCAGGATCGCGAGCAACCGGTCCGGCGCCTCCTTGAACGAACCCTTTCTGATCGCCGGAGGGAGCCTCGCTGCGAGTACGTCGAGCTTGCCGATCGGGTCGCTACGCAGGTAGATCTCCGTACTCTGGATGCTGGCGTGGCCGAGCCACAGCGACACCTTGCGGATGTCGCCGGTCGCCTCCAGGGTGTGGGCAGCACAGCTGTGTCTCAGAAGATGCGGGAAGATGCGTTTGCCGGTCATCGACGGCATCCGCTGCCGGGCGGTAGTGGCATGCAGCTCCAGACGATGGGCGAACCCATGCCGAGTCATGGCCTTGCCCCGTGCGTTGAGGAAGAGGTGGTCCTGGCCGTTGTCGGGCCGGACGCAGAGCCAGTCCCGGAGAGCCGAACGGGTTTCCTGCCACAACGGCAGGACGCGCTCGCGCCGCCCTTTTCCGGTCACGCGCACGGTATCGAGGTGCGGGCGTGCGAGGTCGGTGCACATCACTCCGATCAGCTCCGAGACTCTGAGGCCCGCGGCGTAGGTTAGGTGCAGCATCGCCCGGTCCCGCACGCCGGCGGCGGTCGTCGGGTCAGGGGCATCGAGCAGGACCTGCACCTCGTCACGGTTCAGCGATTCGACCATTGCGTCATCGTGACGCTTGATTGGAATCGCATGGACTTGGCGCGCGAGGTCGAGACAGGCCGGTACGCGGAACTCGAGGTAGCGGAAGAATGACTTGACCGCCGCGAGGCGTACGTTGCGCGTGCCGATCGTGTTGTTGCGTTCCCGCTCCAGACTATCGAGGAAGTCGAGGATGAGCGGTGCGGTGAGCTGCTCGACTTCGATGCGGCACGGGCGCACGCCGAGGCGCTCGGCGGCGAAGCAGACCAGGAGCTGGAAGCTGTCGGCGTAGCTGTGTACCGTATGGCGGCTGGCGTTTCGGTCGCGAGGCAGGTGCTCGCGCAGGAACATGCCGAGGTGGGAGGCGAGCTCGGTCATCGCGAAACCCTCCCGGCGTGGGCCTGTTCCGCTTTGCGGGCGATGTCGCGAAGCAGAACGGGCGTGGCCTCGAGGTACCAGTAGGTGGAGGAAACGCTGTTGTGACCGAGATAGGTCGCCAGCGCCAGCATGTGGCGGTTCGCGCTGTCGCGGTCGGTGGCGACGGTATCTTCGAGCGACCGAACGGCAAATCGGTGACGCAGGTCGTGCAGCCTCGGGCCCGGCTCGCCGGGGCCGCCACGAAGCCCGACTTGGCGTGCCAGCTTGACGAACATGCCGGTCACGATGTCGGGATTGATCGCTCGGCCGGTCGAGAGAACGAACAGGTGCTCGCTCGCCGCACCGCACTGTCGTCTGATGGCGAGGTAGCGGTCGAGGGCATCGACGGTGCTGCGATGCAGCGGAACGAGCCTCGACTTCTGGAACTTCGTCTCGCGCACGACCAATCCGTCAGCGGTGATGTCGGTCAGGCGCAAAGCGCATACCCCGCCGCGCCGCAGCCCGGTGGAGGCCATCAACCCGATGATGCAGTGCCAGGTATGGGGCGAGATCGACCCCTTCGGCGGAAGCGACAGCGCGGCCGCCATCAGCGTGCTGATCTCGGCGTCGGTCAACAGGTACGGGGTGGGCCTGCGCTGCGTGGTCGGTCCAAGCACATGCTGGGGCGGAACCTCGTGGCGGGGGTCCTCGGCCTGGAGCCACACGGCGAACCGCCGGGCGACGCTCAGCCGCTTGCCTGCGGCGGCCGACGACGATGCGTCGCAGGCCCAGCCGAGCATCGTGTCGGCCACGATGAGGTCGTCACCGCGGTTCATGGCCCGGGTGGCCCACGAGCGCAGTATCCGCTCGTTGTTGACGAACTTGTAGCCGAGATGGCGTTTCAGAGTGACGTAGCGGTCGACGTGAGCCTGCAGGGTCATCGCGCATCTCCTATCCAGGGCTGCGCCACCTCCAGGAGCATGGGCCGGTCGGTTTTCGCGTAGATGACCGTGGTATCGGGGGAGCGATGTCGGAGGAGCGCGCCGATGACGTCGAGCGACGCGCCGGCTCGCAACAGGTTCGTCGCCGCGGAATGGCGGAACAGGTAAGCGCCTCTGGGCTTGACGTCGTGCATGCCGGCCCGCTTCAGGGCCTGGATGACGATGTCGGTGATCGCGTTGCTTGAAGTGAAGGGCCGATACGGCGCCCTGGCCGTGAGAAAGACCCTGTCGTCGCCGATGCGTGGGCGCGCGTGCTCGATGTAGTCCAGCACGGCATCGCCGGCGTCCTGCGGAAGTGGCAATCCGGTCTCACGCCTGGACTTCCCGCACACCCGTACCCGGGCGTTCTCCCAGTCCAGGTCGCTGAGGCGAAGATGCACGATGTCGCCCGCACGCAGAGCCAGCCGGGCGAGCAGCAGCAGAATGGCCCGGTCGCGCAGGCCCACCGGCGTGGTGACGTCGCACGAGGCGATCACGCGCTCGATATCGACGGCGGGAACATATCGCGGCAACTCGCACAGCCGCCAGCCGGGAGCGGTGGGAATCGCGCCGACCAGCGCCGGGGGGCACTGTCCGCGCGCGGCGAGGAAGCGCAGGTACATGCGCATCGAGGTGGCCAGTGACCGCGCGTAGGACCGGGAGGCGGTTGCGAACCGGCGCAACAGCACCTCCCTGACCGATGCGGCGTTGTACTGCCCCGGGTCGGCGCCGAGCTCCGTACGCATCTCCGCGACCCGCCTGAGATGATTGAGAATCGTCGCTTCGCGGGCGCCGCGATGGCGTCGAAGCCACGCACCGAACGCTTCCAGATCCGCATCGACGACTTCGTTCCTGGGCGTCGACACAGCACCCGGCAGCACTCCCCGGGCGGCAAGAAAGCGGGAGAAGCGCTCGACGGGATAGACGTATCGCCCTCCCCCGAGGCGCTTGCGCGGGCTCTCGAATGGTCCTGGACAGACACAGTCATGGGCGACGAAGCGCTCCAGGACGTCGGCATCCATCCGCCGCATCGGGATGCGCGACTGGTGAAGCCACACCAGGACGTGCCGGCAGGCACTTCGATAGCCCATGAGCGAATCGGGCGCATAGCCGCGCCCCGCGCACTCGGCCAGGAACTGCTCGAGCAGGCGCAAGCCTTCGTCGAGCTCGCCCGGATGCTGGAGACGTCCGCTCTGCTCGAAGAACCGAACGAGCCGGAGCGCTCCGGAGACGAACTGCCGGGACGGGCCGGCGAGCATCTTGCGACGCTCGCGTTCCATTCCCGGGCACCGGCAATCGTGACGGCGAAAGCGCCGCAGCACGGCGTCATCGATCACGCCGATGTCGATGTCCTCCTGGCCGAGCCAGACCAGGAAGTGACGCGCCGAGGCGCGAAGGCAACGGATCCGGCTTTCCGTCAAACCTTCCCGCTGCAGGTACTCGATGAACGGCGCAAGACATCCATGGAAGGCGCCCTGGGTCGTTCCCGAAGGTGGACTGCTCGCCTGAGACAACTCCATTGCTGCTCTCCTCTCGTGACCGAACGACGGAGAGGAGAACGTATAGAAATGGAGAGTGATTCCGGCCGTGCGGGCCGTGTTCGCAGGGCCGGAGCGCTCCAACTCTCCATTACTGTACGGTCAACATTAAGGACACTGCCCTAAACTAGTTGTCCATCTGCGGGTTTCTGGTCATACTGGAGGAGTGAAGCGCGACATTGAGCTGGAAGCGACCCTTGTTGCGAAGTATGCCGCCGTGGCGCCCGTGTTGGACGAGCGCAGTCGCCGCCGGTGGGCGGCTGCCGAGTCGCTCGCTATCGGCTACGGCGGCGACGCTGTGGTTTCGTCGGCCACCGGTCTGGCTCGGGGGACGATTCGCAAGGGACGCCGGGAGATTTCCCGCGACGAGGCGCCGACGGACCGCATCCGACGCCCTGGAGGCGGAAGGCCTCGCATTCAGCAGGACCAACCCGGCATCCAGGTCGCGCTCGAAGCCTTGGTGGATCCGCTGACGCGCGGAGACCCGACCTCGCCGCTGCGCTGGACGTGCAAGAGTCGCGCAAAGCTGGCGGCGGCGCTGAGCGAGCAGGGGTGGCGGGTGAGTTCGACCACTGTGGGCCGGTTGCTGCACCGCTTGGGCTACCGGCTGCAATCGCCGCGCAAACGGCAGGAAGGCGCCACGCATCCGGACCGCAACGCGCAGTTCGAGCACATCAACCAGACCGCGGACGAGCATCTGAGTGCTGGCCAGCCGGTGATTTCGGTCGACACGAAGAAGAAAGAACTGGTCGGGAACTTCAAGAACGGCGGGCGGGAATGGCAGCCGAAGGGCACGCCGCCTCCGGTGCTGGTGCATGATTTCCCGACCGACGCCGAGGGCAAGGCGATTCCGTACGGCGTCTACGACATGGCGCGCAACGAAGCCTGGGTGAGCGTGGGCTGGGACCACGACACACCGGCGTTCGCGGTGGCGTCGATTCGGCAGTGGTGGCATCAGATGGGTTGCGACGCCTATCCCGAGGCCACGACCCTGTTCATCACAGCCGATGCGGGCGGGAGCAACGGGTATCGGTCTCGCGCCTGGAAGCATGAACTTCAGCAGTTGGCCGACGAGACGCGCCTGACCATCGAGGTGAGTCATTTTCCACCGGGGACCAGCAAGTGGAACAAGATCGAGCACCGGCTCTTCTGTCACATCACGGCGAACTGGCGCGGCACGCCGCTGACGACGTATGAGACCATCGTCGACCGCATCGGGAACGTCCGGACGGCAACTGGGCTCCAGGTCCGGGCCGAACTCGACGTCGGGGAGTATCCCACGGGCGTCACGGTGACCAAGGAACAGATGGACGCACTCGCCTTGGTCCGCGATGCGTTTCACGGGGAATGGAATTACAAACTGTTACCCCGATCAAGTTGATAACTTTGTATCGATCACTGTCCTAATGAGTTAATGGAGTGCACTCCATTAACTCATGGTGCCTTTGAGTCCGAGGAGTAACCGATCGTTGAAGTGGGCCGGGTCGTAGAGCCCGTCTTCGTCGAGAATGAGCGTCTCGCTCAGCGCGCAGATCTCCAGCAGGCGATGCCAGTCGCTGGAGTTGCGGGCAAGCCGCGAAACCTCCAGCCCCATGACCATGCCGACGCGACCGAGGCCGACGTCGGCGACGACGCGTTGGAACCCGGTCCGCTCGGCCGCCGACGCGGCCGACAGGCCGAGGTCGTCATCGATGACCACGATCCGCTCGGCGGGCCAGCCCAGCGCCAGGGCCCGCCGCTTCAGGGCGTACTGCCGGGCAGTGCTCTCCTGATGCTCCTGCACCTGCTGCAAGGAGGACTGCCGCACGTAGAGAAAGGCGAGGCGACGCAGATGGTCCGCCGTGACCGCGGTCGATTGACTCATGGGGATATGCCCTCCACAATGCGGCTGAGCACCAAGCTCGCCAACATACGCGCCATCTCGGAACGGACGGGCGGCGCCAGGTCGAGGCCGCCGCTTTCGGCCGGCGGCGGCTCGACCGGCGGCAGGCAGAGGGTCGCGACGGCCTTCAGCCACGCCGGCATGCCGCGGTTCATCAACAGCGCCATCCCGTAGCCCCGGCGAGAGAACGCGACATCGGTGGCGGCCTCCTGTCGCGCGACCTCGTACTGCCGGCGCACCTGCTCGACGTCGACGCTTGACGTGCTCATGGGGCCTTCTGTGGGCGCGGTTTTTTTTTGCGCCGCGCCACCGCCCGGTCGAGCGAGCGGGCGTGAACCGAGATGCCGAAGCGCCGCGCCACGGCCGCCGTCAGCGGCTCGTCCGGCCGCACGTCTTCGCCCGCGCGCCAGCGCTCGACGTAGTCGACAACCGCGTCGGTGCACTTGTGAGCCCCCTTCGGTCCGGGACGCCTGGGCACCAGCCCGGGGATCCCGTGCGCCTCGAACGCGGCCACGGTCAGGTAGAACGTCTGGCGGCTGACCCCGAAGCGCGCGGCGACTTCGGTCACCGGCTGTCCATCGACCTGGTGGCGGCGCAGCATCTCGTACTTGACCTGTACGCGGTCGCGCGGGTCGAAGAACGGATGGCTCACAAAGGCGTCGTCGCGGACGGCCTCGGGGTGTGGATGCAGGGCTCCTGCGTCGCGCAGGGCCTGCGTCTTGGCGTCGGGCGGCAGCTTGGGAGGACGTCGCATCGCGTATGTAACATTGATTATGACAACACATCCGGGCGGCGTCAAGGAGAATCCGACCTGGAACCCACGGACCTCGCCGCTTTATTTGCCTACTTTCGCCACACACCCGCGCCGATGACATCCTACCCCTCACCCCCTGTGGATGAAATCCATGTGACATCGTGGACGAAATTTCCGTGACGCCCCCGCCGCTCATGTCCGCACCCTCTCGCGCACCATCTCGGCGAGCCGCAGCAGATCCTCGAGTCGAAATGGCGCACGCCCGCGCCCCGCCACCACCGCGGGGTCCGGTGGCGCAAAGTCCGTCCAGCCAACCGGAATCGACCAGACCGTGCCGTCCGGCCGTTGCACCGTTACCCGGTCTTCTCCCCACAGGGACTTCGACACCACGAATGGGAAGCGGGCGCCCCGGAGCGGATGGAACGGGTGGGTGATCCGAATCTGTGGTGTTCGGCGTCAACTACTTTGGCCGGTCAGCGTCAACCATTTTGGCCGGTTGAGAGGATCAGAGGCCCTCATGTGTCAACGGTCACTGAGATCTGAAGGAAACTGAACGCGAGTGGTTCCGAGCCGGACGTCGGTGCTGGTCATGCCCGGTCGGGGTACCCTCGCGAGACGGAACGGCCGGCTGGGCCGGACGGTGTGGTCGACGACGACGAACCGAAGAGGGCGTTCCGTCGAGCGACCCATCGAGTGCCGCGGAAGGCTCGTCTGGCGCACGCGGCAACCGTGGGGACGAGCGGCGTCCGTAGTTGCGCCAGGCGAGCCTGGAGGCGGCGCTATCGCGCGCGCCGACCACAGTCTGGATGGGCGTTGACGCTCGGCCGCGCGCGAATCCTCCGCTCGGCCCGCAATACCGGGCAACTGGCGGAAGGCTTCACGAACTCGCAGGTCGGCGGCGCCGTGGCAACAGGGGGCCTGGCGGACGTCCGCGAGGCACAGGCGGCGGTGATGGCGCCGATGACGTGGGCCGTGACGGGTCGGTCCGAAAGCTCGGCACGTCGAACTCGAGCACGACCGAGTGGTGTACCAAGCGGTCGATCGCCGCGGCAGTGGCCATCTGGTCACGGAAGATCCGGTCCCACTGGCTGAACACCAGGTTGCTGGTCACCATTACCGAACGCCGCTCGTAGCGCTCGGCCAGCAACGTGAACAGCACCTCGGCTCAGCCGCCGGCCGACTACCTGGCCGAATTGGTGCATCTGGAGGTGACCGGACGCCGGGAGCGCCGCATCCAACGGCGCATTCACGATGCCCGCTTCCCGATGCTGAAGACGCTCGACGCCTTCTCGTTCGAGGCGCAACCGGACCTGGACCGCGAAGCGGTGCTGGCGGTCTTCGACTGCAGCTTCGTCGCCGAGGCCGCCAACGTCGTGTACGTCGGTGGCGTCGGCACCGGCAAGACGCATCTTTCCATCGCGTTGGGGATGGCCTGCTGCCAGCACGACTACCGGGTGCGGTTCGTGACCGCGGCCGAGTTGGTCACGCTGCTCGTCGAGGCGCAACAGCAGGGAAAGCTGGCCCGCAAGCTCGCCCAGCTCGCCCGCTTCGACGTCGTCATCCTCGATGAGCTGGGATATGTGCCGCTCGACAAGGTCGGAGCCGACCTGCTGTTCGGCTTCATCAGCCAGCGCTACGAACGCCGCAGTCTCGTGGTGACGACGAATCTGCCGTTCGCACGCTGGTCCGAGGTCTTCCTCGACCCGACCGCCGCCGCAGCGGTCATCGACCGGATCGTACACCACGCGACGGTACTTCAGACGTCGGGCAGCAGCTTCCGGCTGGAAGCTGCGAAACGGAACCAGGCGCCGACAGCCGACGAGGAGGGGCAAACACGTTGATGGTCCGGGATCCTGCTCGGAGAATCGGCTGTGGGTTGCCGGATCGCGCCGAGCACCTGAACTCGGCAACTCGGATTGTCGGGCCGCTCAGCGTGACCGTGTGCTCGCCGGTGTCAAGGCCGTTACGTAACCGTGCACAGTTGAGCTGGAAACACTCGGGGGAAATGGTGGCTGACAGATACACGGCTCGCCTTCGGCTTCGCGAGGCGAACCGCTGTTGCGGGACCCTGTGCCGTATCCACGGGGGGCGTGGAAGTGCCCCCACAGCGGTCATCGTCGATGACTGACACGGGAACGACGTTCATCCGGAGGATCTCGATGAGCCACCGGCTCGTCCGTCCGCAGCCCACGCGCCAGTCTGCCCCGGCCTTGCGGAACGTAGGGGAGGATTCGCGCGCGGCCGAGCGTCAACGCTCATCCGGACATGGTCCGCGCGCGCGAGAGCGCCGCCTACAGGCTCGCCTGGCGCAACAACCGATGCCGACCAACCCCACCGGCAACGCGTGCGCCAGACGAGCCTTCCGCGGCACTCGGGTTGTCGCTCGACGGAACGACCTCTCCGGTTCGTCGTTGATCACACCGTCCGGCCTAGCCCGGCCGTTCCGTCTCGCGAGGGTACCCCGACCGGGCATGACCAACACCAACGTCCGGCTCGGAACCCACCGTCCGCACGCCGACGTTCGCTCTGCCGATCGGTTCCAGAAAGGAGGTCAGCACTGACAACAGACTGACGAAACTGGGGGGTCCTTTTTCACGTGGCCACAGGGGTCCTTTTTCAAGTTGCCATTTCCACAGGAGGCGGAGCTTGCGAAGCCGCCCGCGCGGCCAGCAGTGTGGCGCTCCCGGCCACGGCCGCACGCCGCGTTGCGGCCTGGAGGAACGCATCGAGGAGCGCAGTCTGCCGGACGCTGCGCGCCGATGTTCCGATTGCGGGAAGCCCTACGCGGCGGTCGGCGTGAAGGAGTCGGCCCTGGTCGAGATCGAGGTCCGTGCCCACCGGCGGGTGATCCGCCGTCGACGCTGGCGCCGATCCTGCGCGTGCGCCTCGTCGCCGGCGGAGGTTTTGGCGCCGCCGGCGCCGCGGCTGTTCGACAAGACGCCCTACGGCACCAGCGTCTGGTCGCGAGTGCTGTATGAGCGCTACGCGTGCCTGCGCCCGCTGCAGCGGGTCGGCGCCTGGCTGGGCGACCAGGGGCTGCCGGTCTCGTCGGGGACACTGGCCGACAGCGTGCCCCGCTTCGTGCCGCTGTTCGAGCCGGTTGCCGGGGCGATCCTCGCGCACCAGGACGCGGCGGCGTTGCGCCACGCCGACGAGACCACGTGGCGCGTGCAGGCGCTGCGCGGGGAGGGCCACTCGGGCCGGGCCTGGCTGTGGACCGCGGTCGGCAACGACGCGGTGCGCTTCCACATCGACGCGAGCCGCAGCGCCGAGGCGGCGGCGAAGCTGTTCGGCGACCTGGCGCCCGAGACGGTGATCGTCTGCGACCGCTACAGCGCCTACAAGCGGCTGGCGCGGCTGCTCGGCGGCACGGTCGTGCTCGCGTACTGCTGGGCGCACCTCCGACGAGATTTCCTCCAGTGCGCCGCCGCCCAGGTTCGCCTGACCGGCTGGTGCGAAACATGGCTTGCACGGATCGCCGCGCTCTACCGCCTGAACGAGGCGCGGCTGGCCTGCTACGACCCCGGCATCGAGCGCCAGAGCGCGGAGTTCGACGCGGCGCAGGGCGCGCTCGCGGCGGCGCTCGACGGCCTGTTCGCGGCGGCGCAACGGGAACTGGCCGACCTGCCGGAGCACGCGCGCGAGGGCAAGCCGCTGCGCTCGCTCGTCAACCACCGCGAGGGGCTCAGCGTGTTCGCCGACCGTCCCCGGGTGCCGCTCGACAACAATCTCGCCGAGCGGCTGCTCCGGGGGCCGGCCATCGGACGGCGCTTGTCGTTCGGCTCCGACAGCGGAACCGGCGCGCAGTTCACGGCGCTGATGTACTCGGTGGTCGGCACCCTGGTGCTGAACCGGATCGATGTCCTGCGCTGGCTCGAAGCGTGGCTGGCGGCCTGCGCCGACAACGGCGGCCGACCGCCGGACGACACCGCGGCGTGGCTGCCGTGGTCGATGGACGCGGCGCGCCGGCGCGAACTGACGGCGCCGACATGACCGCTCCGGTCGAGTGCCGCTACTACGGCCGTGACTTCACGACCGCGGAGATGGCGCTGCTGCGCGCGCTGATCGCCGGACCGCCGGCGCTCAACCGCCACGCCCTGTCGAAGGAGTTCTGCCGCCGCATCGGCTGGTACAAGGCCGACGGCGGGTGCAAGGACATGATGGCCCGCGTCGTCATGCTGGCCATGCACCGGGACGGCCGCATCGAACTGCCGCCGCCGAAGTGGCGCCAGAACCGGCCCGGGCCGATCACCTTCGGGCCCGACACCGAACCGCCCCTCTTGCCGCCGCCGACCACGCTCGACGCCGTCCGCCCGCTCGAGCTGCGCACCGTCGTGCGCGGCGACCGCGGGGGAAAGCTGTGGAACGAGTACGTCGCCCGCTACCACTACCTCGGCTACAAGACCCTGGTCGGCGCCCAGATGCGCTACGCCGTGCACGCCAGCGACGGCACGCCGCTGGCCATGCTCGGCTTCTCGACCGCCGCCTGGACGCTCGCCCCGCGCGACCGCTTCATCGGCTGGTCGCGGCGACAGCGCGAGAAGAACCTGCCGCTCGTCGTCGACAACCCGCGCTTCCTGATCCTGCCCTGGATCCGCATCCACAACCTCGGCTCGCACATCCTCGCCCTCGTCCGCCGCCAGCTGCCGGCCGACTGGACCGCACGCTACAAGACGACCCCCGTGCTCATCGAGACCTTCGTGGAGACTCCCCGCTACACCGGCGCCGTCTACCGGGCCTCCGGCTGGATCCGCGTCGGCGTCACCCAGGGGCGCGGTCGCTACAACATGAACAACCGCTCCGACAAGCCCAGGAAGGACATCTGGCTGCGGCCCCTCCGCAAGGACTGGAAGCGCACCCTCAACCGGTAGAAGCAGCCAGATACCGCCTTGGCCGAACGGTTACACCGACCCCACCGACCCCGTAAGCGTTCGGCCAAGCCGGTATTTTGTGCTGGTAACGCGAATCGATATTCGCTATGGTCTCGGCCATGGCGAGTCGGGACACGGAAGCTCGACCGGTTCCCGAAGGGGCTTCGCTGCCCGGGCAGCCGTGCTGGCGGCGGCTGTATGAGCAGGCGCTCGATCGTGCCGAGGCGGCCGAAGCACGGTCGGAAGCGCTGCAGCGGGCGGAGGTGTCCGCGCGTTGCGAAGCGGGCTATTGGAAGTGGCAGTTCGAGTCGTCGCGGCGCAAGCGGCTGGCGGCGGTCGAGCAGTCGAAGGAAGCCCGTCGCGCGGCGAAGGACGCGTTGGCGCTGCAGTCGGAGGTAGCCCGTCTCGGCAAGCTGCTTGCGGATGCCGGCGTCGAGTCGGGTCGGTACAGCGAGACGTCGTTGCGCCGGGAGATTTCCCGGCTGCGCAAGGCGGCGCCGGCGGCGGAGGTCCAGGCGGCCCAGATTCGCCGGCTGCACAAGGTTCTGTGCAAGGAGCGCGACGACAAGGCGTCGTTGCGCCGGCTGCTGCACGAGACCGTCCGGCTCTACGATGGGACGCGGCGGCTTCGCGACCAGCACGACCGGGTTGTGTCGCTGTCGGACGATGTCGGGCGGCTGCGGTATGCGTTGCAGCGGTCCGAGGCGGTGAAGCAGCGCCTGAAGGTCCGACTGCAACGCAGGGCGGAGTCGGCGCGGGCGCTGTCGCCGGCTGCGTCGGACGTGGCTCTGCGCCAGGCTCTGGCGAAGTCGCGTCGCCGGAAGGCCGCGCTCGTCCGGCTGCGGAAGGAGAACGCGCGGTTGCGGCGGACGGAGGAGGCGCTGCAGCGGCGGGTCGGGACGCAGGAGGCGGAGCTTGTGAAGCTGCGTGCGACCCGGGCGGTGCTGTCGAGGGCGTTGCGCGGGCGCAAGAGCGAGAAGCGGGAGCGGCCGGGCACCGGTCGCCCGCGCGGCCAACAGAGCGGCGCTCCCGGCCACGGTCGCACGCCGCGTTGCGGTCTGGAGGAACGCATCGAGGAGCGCACTCTGCCGGCCGCTGCGCGCCGATGTTCCGGTTGCGGGAAGCCCTACGCGGCGGTCGGCGTGGAGGAGTCGGCCCTGGTCGAGATCGAGGTCCGTGCCCACCGGCGGGTGATCCGCCGTCGACGCTGGCGCCGATCCTGCGCGTGCGCCTCGTCGCCGGCGGAGGTTTTGGCGCCGCCGGCGCCGCGGCTGTTCGACAAGACGCCCTACGGCACCAGCGTCTGGTCGCGAGTGCTGTATGAGCGCTACGCGTGCCTGCGCCCGCTGCAGCGGGTCGGCGCCTGGCTGGGCGACCAGGGGCTGCCGGTCTCGTCGGGGACACTGGCCGACAGCGTGCCCCGCTTCGTGCCGCTGTTCGAGCCGGTTGCCGGGGCGATCCTCGCGCACCAGGACGCGGCGGCGTTGCGCCACGCCGACGAGACCACGTGGCGCGTGCAGGCGCTGCGCGGGGAGGGCCACTCGGGCCGGGCCTGGCTGTGGACCGCGGTCGGCAACGACGCGGTGCGCTTCCACATCGACGCGAGCCGTAGCGCCGAGGCGGCGGCGAAGCTGTTCGGCGACCTGGCGCCCGAGACAGTGATCGTCTGCGACCGCTACAGCGCCTACAAGCGGCTGGCGCGGCTGCTCGGCGGCACGGTCGTGCTCGCGTACTGCTGGGCGCACCTCCGACGAGATTTCCTCCAGTGCGCCGCCGCCCAGGTCCACCTGACCGGCTGGTGCGAGGCATGGCTTGCGCGGATTGCCGCGATCTACCGCCTGAACGAGGCGCGGCTGGACTGCTACGACCCCGACATCGAGCGCCAGAACGCGGCGTTCGACGCGGCGCAGGGCGCGCTCGCGGCGGCGCTCGACGGCCTGTTCGCGACGGCGGAACGGGAACTGGCCGACCTGCCGGAGCACGCGCGCGAGGGCAAGCCGCTGCGCTCGCTCGTCAACCACCGCGAGGGACTCAGCGTGTTCGCCGACCGTCCCCGGGTGCCGCTCGACAACAATCTCGCCGAGCGGCTGCTGCGGGGGCCGGCCATCGGACGGCGCTTGTCGTTCGGCTCCGACAGCAGAACCGGCGCGCAGTTCACGGCGCTGATGTACTCGGTGGTCGGCACCCTGGTGCTGAACCGGATCGATGTCCTGCGCTGGCTCGAAGCGTGGCTGGCGGCCTGCGCCGACAACGGCGGCCGGCCGCCGGACGACACTTCGCCGTGGCTGCCCTGGTCGATGGACGCGGCGCGCCGGCGCGAACTGACGGCGCCGGCATGACCACTCCGGTCGAGTGCCGCTACTACGGCCGCGACTTCACGACCGCAGAGATGGCGCTGCTGCGCGCGCTGATCGCCGGGCCGCCGGCGCTCAACCGCCACGCCCTGTCGAAGGAGTTCTGCCGCCGCATCGGCTGGTACAAGGCCGACGGCGGGTGCAAGGACATGATGGCCCGCGTCGTCATGCTGGCCATGCACCGGGACGGCCGCATCGAACTGCCGCCGCCGAAGTGGCGCCAGAACCGGCCCGGGCCGATCACCTTCGGGCCCGACACCGAACCGCCCCTCTTGCCGCCGCCGACCACGCTCGACGCCGTCCGCCCGCTCGAGATGCGCACCGTCGTGCGCGGCGACCGCGGGGGGAAGCTGTGGAACGAGTACGTCGCCCGCTACCACTACCTCGGCTACAAGACCCTGGTCGGCGCCCAGATGCGCTACGCCGTGCACGCCAGCGACGGCACGCCGCTGGCCATGCTCGGCTTCTCGACCGCCGCCTGGACGCTCGCCCCCCGCGACCGCTTCATCGGCTGGTCGCGGCGACACCGCGAGAAGAACCTGCCGCTCGTCGTCGACAACCCGCGCTTCCTGATCCTGCCCTGGATCCGCATCCACAACCTCGGCTCGCACATCCTCGCCCTCGTCCGCCGCCAACTGCCGGCCGACTGGATCGCGCGCTACAAGACGACCCCCGTGCTCATCGAGACCTTCGTGGAGACTCCCCGCTACACCGGCGCCGTCTACCGGGCCTCCGGCTGGACCCGCGTCGGTACCACCCAGGGGCGCGGTCGCTACGACATGAACAACCGCTCCGACAAGCCCAAGAAGGACATCTGGCTGCGGCCCCTCCGCAAGGACTGGAAGCGCACCCTCAACCGGTAGAAGCACCCAGATACCGGCTTGGCCGAACGCTTACCCGACCCCGCCTGACGAGGACCCAGCTCGGCGATCCTGCCATCGTGGTAACTTGCGTGGTAAACGTATTTTCTGTATTTCTATAACTGATTTCAATAGCAGCATGTTACGTAAATGTCAGTTCTGTAGCGCGAACACGAACAGGTTGTTGCCGAGACTCGGACGCAGCTCGGGGGTCAGGTCGATGAAGCGCGGCGTGCCCGTGCTGACCGCGACGTACTGCCGGCCGTCGACGGCGTAGGTGATGGGGAACCCGGAGACCGACGAGCCGAGGTTGATCTCCCACAGGACCTCCCCGGTCCGATCGTCGAAGGCGCGGAACCGCCCGTTGACGTCGCCCCCGAATACCAGCCCGCCGCCGGTCGCCGCGAGCGACATGGTGGCGGCCCGCTGCTCGTATACCCAGGCGGTCGCCCCGGTCTCGGCGGAGATGGCGTGCACCGCGCCGACCTGATCGGTACCGGGCGCGATCTGGCTGCGCCACGCGATGGCGTACAGCCGGCTCGCCTCCTCGTCCTCGAAGGTGCTGGCGCGCATCCGCGCGCAGACGTTGCGCAGCGGCATGTACATCGTGTTCGTCAGCGGACTGTAGGCGCCCGCCTCCCAGTCCTTCCCGCCACTCGCGTGCGGGCAGGCCAGCACGACCTGCCCCTGCGCGGTGAAGACCAGCTCCGCGTTCTCCGACACCGCCCCGGTCGCCCCGTCGATGCCGCTGATCACGTTCTGGGTGATGGTCGGCGTGGCCCACAGGAACTCGCCGGTCTCCCGATCGAGGGTGTAGACGACGCCGGTCTTGCCCGGAATGCCGGTCAGGACGCGGCGCTCCTCGCCCGGCTGCAGCCGCGGGTTGATCCAGCTCACCGCGGTCGGGTCGGGTCGGACCGCCGTGTCGACGAGCAGACGCTCGAAGGGATGGTCGAGGTCCCAACTGTCGTTCAGGTGCTGGTAGTACCAGACAATCTCCCCCGTGTCGGCGTTCAGCGCCAGGGTCGAGTTGTGGTAGAGGTGCGTCTTGTCGACCCCGCCGAGCATGAACTTCGGCGCCGGCGAGGTGACCGACGTCCCCAGGTAGACGAGGTTCAGCTCCGGATCGAAGCTCGGCACCATCCAGGAGCCGACGTGCCCCCGCTGCTCGAAGGGGACATCCCCCCAGGTGTCGTCACCGAACTCGCCCGGTCCCGGAATCAGGCGGCGACGCCAGAGCTCCTCCCCGGTCAGCGCGTCGTGGGCGACGATGACGCAGGCGTGCGGCCCGCCGCGCGGATCGCAGCTCCGTCCCGAGATCACCTTGCCGTCGGCGACGATGGGACCGGAGGTCTGATTCGCCGGGTTCACCCGGTAGTCGAGGACCTCGGTCTCCCAGACCACCTCCCCGGTGCTTGCGTCGAGGGCGATCACATAGTCGTCGGAGGTGCTGTCGAAGAGGAGCGTGTCGTAGATGGCGATGTTGCGGTTATGGTCGATCAGGCCCGGGATCATGTAGTCGGCGAGATCGTCTGGGCGGTCGCGCTGGTACTGCCACAGCAGATCCCCGGTCACCGCGTCGATCGCCTGGATGAGATCGCGCGGATTCGGCATATACATCACGCCGTTGCGGACGAGGGGGGTACCCTGCTGGCGACCCGGCCCCAGCCCCCGCGACCAGACCATCCGGAGGTCGGCGACGTTGTTGCGGTCGATCTGGTCGAGCGGACTGTAGCCCCAGCCGTTCAGCGTCCGGCGCCACATCAGCCACTCGTCGGGGCTGGGATCCCGCAACTCCGCGTCGGTGACCGGATCGATGCTCGCGACCTGCGCCTGCGCCGGCAACGAAGCGGCGACGGTGACGGCGGCGCACGCAAGCGCCGCCAACCGGATCCGGAACGACGGCGAGTCGGATGCCAGCATGACCCCTCCTCTGCTTTCGAGATTCGACCGATTATGTCACCGGGGCATGACGCTGAAGCGAAACGGGATCTCGCGGCACGCCGCTATCGAGCGATCCTCGCGCCGCGTTGCGAGGCCGGCGCCCCTCGGCCTCCTCCTCGATGAGCGCCGCCTTCGTCAGGCTGCCGTCGTTCATGGCATCGACTGTTGTCGGAAGGGCGTCGCAACGGTCACGAGGGCGCGGGAGCCGCCGCCCGGCAACGACCAGCGGGCAGCAGGGGCATGATACCAGCGCCGATGTTCCGCTCGCCGAGCTGGCGCTACCGAGCTCATGATCGCCCGCGCAACGGCCGTCGGCCGCGTGTCGGCTGCGGAGCGGAGTGGCGAACCACGTTGGCGCGGGCCGTGACCGAATCGGCGTGCCTTCGCGTATCATGGCGCACGTGAGTTCGCACGTCTACGACGCGATCTCCGAGCGCTACCGTGACTCCAAGTGGCTGCTGTTCCGCCACTTCGTCGAGCGGTACACCGTGATGGAATTGCTGGGTGACCTGCACGATCGGACGGTGCTGGACATGGCGTGCGGCGAGGGAGTCTACGCCCGCCAGTTCAAGCGGGCCGGCGCGGTCGACGTAACCGGCGTTGACATCTCGCCGGCAATGGTCGCTCTGGCCGAGGCCCAGGAACGGGCGGAGCCACTCGGCTGCCGGTATGTCTGTGCGGATGCCACGGGTTTCAGCCCCGCCGCACCGGTCGACGTCGTTACGGCCATCTATCTGCTGAACTACGCGCGCACCGCGGATCAATTGGAGCGCTTCGGTCGTGCCTGCTTCCGTGGGCTGCGGCCCGGCGGCCGGCTCGTCGGCTTCAATGACAATGTTCGCAATCCACCCGGGCCGGACGATGTGTCTCTCATCAAGTACGGTCTGGAACGGACATGTGCGAGGCATCCGCCGCGCGAGGGCGACGCCATCCGGTACCGAATCACGAACCACGACGGCCGGACGTTCAAGTTCGACAACTACTACCTGAAATCGGCCACGTACGAGGCCGCGATGCGAGACGCTGGCTTCAAGGACTTCCGCTGGGTCGACGCGATGCTGGATCCCGCCGAGCGAGTGGATCCGTTCTGGGACGACTTCGTGGTCCAGGCGCCGCTCACGGCCTTCTGCGCGACGCGGACATGACTCGCGGTCGGCCTGTCGTTCCTGCGGTTCCCGGCGGGACGGATCTGTCGGGCAGGGAGTCCTGTCTGGCTCACTCGACCGCATAGCCGAGCGCCTGTGCATTCTCCCGAACCCGAGTGTCCCGTGTCACGACCACGATCAACGGCGGTGGCTCGCCAAGCAACTCCGTCGTGGCCAGGTGCACGGCATCGAGCGTACGAATCGGCTCGACCGGAAAGGGTCTGCGGACGCGAGCGAGAACCGCGTCCGTGACACCCACCAGATAACAGCGAAGCTCGAAACGACGGAGGGCGCGCACTGCCGCCCGCTCTTCATCCACCGTCAGCCGTGCGGTTGCCCGCGCCCGAAGAATCGCGCGTGCGGTTTCGGCGATCGTCAATGCGGATGTGACCTTCCATCCACGAGTGCGGAGAGATTTCAATGCGTCCGAGTCGGACTCCAGCAGCGCGGCGACCAGCGCGCTGGACTCGATGTATCTGACACCAGTGGTTTCCGCGATCGAATGCGGCACTCTGGCACTACGCTTCGCCACGATCGGCGTCAATCAACTCGGAGGCGATTCCCGCCGCAAGCCTGATGTCCGGCCACCCTTCGGTCGGGTCACCGGCTTCGAGTGGTGGGCGAATCACTCCGGAGGCGATGAGCTCGTCGAAGCGGATGGCCGTGCCCTTCGCCTTTACGCCTGGCTGGACAAGCTCGGCGACCACGCGGCCATGAGCCGTGATCGCAATACGCTCGCCGGCCTCGACCCGCCGAATGTAGCGGCTCAGGTTGTCCTTGAGTTCGCGGATGCCTGTGGAATTCACCAGACTGCCTTGAACGGCCGGTTCTTTCGCCATTTCGGATCCTCGACTGCCAGCGGTCACGTCCGACCTGCGGGCTCGCGCGCAGCGGAGCCCCACCAGTACATTATAGCCACATGTAGCCTCATTGATCAGCTCCCGGCGAGACGACCGCCCATTACAATGCGGGATGGCCGTTCCCGACCTGCCCGGTTTCCCGGTACGCGGCGTGTTGAGCGTCGATTCTCCCCCGACGGTCGAACGACCGGTCTCCTGGTCGAAGGCGCGGAACCGCCCGTTGACATCGCCCCCGTCCCCGGAATCAACGCGCGAACGAGAAAAGCTCGTATCCGGATGAATCATCGCGTTTCCGAGCCGAGCCGCTCCGACGCCTGCCGCGCGGCGCCCAAGATGGTAGAATCTGCCTTTTCTTGTAGTAGGATGTATTCATGGCGCTGAGCATCAAGAACACGGAGGCCGAACGACTCGCCAGGGAGCTCGCGCGAGAACGGGGTACGACGGTTACCCGCGCCGTCATCGGCGCCCTCGACGACGCCCTCCGGCGTGCCCGCGGCCGGAAGGTCGCGCCGTCGATAAGGGATGCGATCCTCGAGATCTCGAATCGCTGCGCCGCGCTGCCCGACCTGGATACGAGAACCGCCGACGAGATTCTCGGATACGACGAACGCGGAGGCTTCCGCTGATGGTCGTCGATTCGTCCGCCGTGCTCGCCATCCTCTTCAACGAACCGGAGCGGGACTTGTTCTCCGATGCGCTGGCCGACGCCGGCGTTCGGCTGATGAGCAGCGTCAACGCGCTGGAAGCGGCGGTCGTCGTGTCGTCACGGAAGGGACCTTACGGGGCCATGGAGCTCGATCTGCTGCTGCATCGCGCCGAGTTCGAGGTGGTCCCGTTCGCCGCCGATCAGCTCCGGCTCGCGCGTGACGCGTACGACCGTTACGGAAAGGGTCGTCACCCCGCTGGCCTGAACCTGGGCGACTGCTGCGCGTACGCGCTCGCCCGCCACACCGGAGAGCCGCTGCTATTCAAGGGGGGCGATTTCCCGCGCACCGATGTCGTACCGGTCCTCTGAAAGCGCCTGGCAACATGACCAGGGGCTACAAGACGCAGTGCAACGCCATCGCGGCCGGCGACCTGACGGCCCTCGGAAGCGCCATCCGGCGCCATCCGGAGGCCGTCAGCCACTGGAAGCCCCTCGTCGACGCGGCCCACGCCGGTCGCGCCGACATGGTGCGGGCGCTGATTGCCGCCGGCGCCAACCCGAATGTCATTTCCGGCACAGGCGCGCGCCATACACCGCTCACCCGGCTCACCGAGCACCACGCGACCATTCCCAGGCATGACGGCCACCGGGAGGCGCTCGTCGCGTTGCTCGAGGGTGGCGCCAACCCGAACCTGCGCGCCGGACCCCACCACTTCGAGCCGCTGGCGTATGCCGCCATGGCGCCGGCACAGGACTTCATCGATCTGCTGCGGAGCGGCGGCGCGAGAATCAGCGTCCATCTGGCCGCGAGCCTGCTCGATAACCGTCGCCTCGGACGAGCGTTGCGGGAACCGGATCGCGCGCGCGAGCTCGACCCGCGTGGCAGGACGCCGTTGCACTACGTCGCGCTGTCGGGGCTGTGGAAGCTGCACGGCAGCGACCGCGCCTTGCGATGCGCGTCGTTGCTGCTGGACACCGGGACCGACGTCGACGCTGCCGAAGAGATCGTGGACGGCGACGAGATCTTTCGAGCCACGCCGCTGTGGCACGCCCTGGCATGGCAGCAACATCTGGCGCTGGCCGCGTTCCTGCTCGAACGTGGTGCCGATCCGAACCCGGCCGTGTTCGCCGTCACCTATCAGGGGGACGAGAGTGCGTGCGCGCTGCTCGACCGGTATGGCGCCGACTGGGAGCAGATCTTCAACGGCCGCACGCCGCTCATGGACCTGATGTACTTCAGGCGCCCCGGCGCCAGCCGCTGGCTGATTGCGCGCGGCGTCGACGTCAACACCGCGGATCGAACCGGCAAGACCGCCCTGCACTTCGCCGCCCTGCGGGGCGTGCGGGCCGACTACGTCGAGAGCCTTGTCGACGCCGGCGCCGTCGTCGGCGCGCAGGATGCAAGCGGACGGACGCCGCTCGATTACGCCGTGCAGAAGAGGCGGATCGGGCTGTTCGAGATACTGCGGCAGAGGTGATGGAAGCACGTATCGGGCCGGGGGCGCCCAACCTCGCCGTCAGGATCCGTTACCGCTGTCGGCGTACGCTCACAGTTCCGAGCGAGGCTGCGCAGAAATGGACCTGATGCCGGAACACCAAGCAGACGCTGCACATAGGAACGGCAAGCTCGGCGTCGAGCCGTTCGACGCCGCCTACGGCGCCGGGTTTCAGGCGGAAGACGATTCGCGGCACGCCGTCGAGTGCGAGCTCGTCGAGGACGCCGGGGCGTTCGAGCTCCACCGCCCGCCGGCCGGGGAGCTCCCCCATCGCCTCGCCTTCGTGGACGGCACCATGCGCACCGAGGCGCGCCTGACGCACACCAGCGCCGATGGCGACGTGAACACGGGTCTCGCGGGAAGCTGGGCCGCCGGCGCGGTGCTCGTCACCGAGGACGCACCGGCCCGCTTCGACCGGGTAGCGGTCGGACGCACCGCCATCTTCACGAGCGGACACGCGGTCGCGCTGCCCGACCACCGGGACGGCTGGCGGTGGGAGCCGTTCGCGGTCGACGGCGCCGACATCGAGGCCGCACGGCAGCAGCTCCAGCGGCTGATGCGCGACGCCGAGTCCGACATCGCCGAGCAGCTCTGCGCCGATGGCTGGCTGACCGTGCTCGACGGGCCGCTGCACAGCATCCGCCATCGGCGCGGCCTGCCGGTCGTCGGCTACGTCAAGACGCATCACCGCCGTATGCTTGCGCATGAGCAGTGGGCCCAGGTCCCGCGGTTGGCGGTGCGCGAGCGGTCCGGCCTCTTCACGATGGGTGACGAGCTGTACGGCTGCTACCTGCGGGTGGGCGACCCCGGACCGTGGGCGGGTCCCTGGGCAGGCATAGCCCGCATCGAAATGCCCGCCGGAATCGGCCTGGCCGCCGCGGTAGAGGCCGCGGATCGGGCAGCGGGCTGGTTGCCGGACTTCGCGTCGGCGCTCCATCGGGACGCGCGGGCCCCGGTAAACCTGACCCCGATAGCCGGTCTGGAGCGGCACCTGCACCATCTACAGGGCGACCCGCGTCTGGCGCTTCGAGCCGTACGAGAGGCCGTTCTGCAACGCAACCGCGAGGGACGAAGCGAGTGAGCATGCCGCCGCCAGCGGACGGTCCGTCGCACGACGACAGGCGCATAGGACTGGTCGACGGATCGGTCGAGAGCGACTCGCGCACCTTCCACGTGGTGCTGGATCCGGACGTGGTAATTCAGCTCGACGAGCTGGTCGCCGTGGCGACCGACCTTCCCGGCAGCATGCAGGTGACGCACTACGGCATCGTCACCGAGCTGCGATCCCGGTTCGAAGGCGCCGACCTGCCCTCCGACACCGGCCGGGTGGTCGACCGAACGCTGCCGGCGGAGCACGTCCGGCGCGCCGAGGTCCGCGTCCTGCGGGTCGTCCCCGAGCTCTTCGTCGCCCCGCACGCCGGGGCCGCCGCGACGCGGGCCGTCGGAGAGCACCGGACGGCCGCCCTGTTCGAGGACGAGATGACACGCGGCAAGCTGCCGGTCGGCCTGGATCTCGGCGGCGCGCCGGTCTACGCGGACATGCGCTTTGTCGACGGCCGCTCCGGCGGCCACGTCTCGATCTCCGGCATCTCGGGCGTCGCCACCAAGACCTCCTATGCGCTCTTCCTCCTCTACCAGCTCCTGGAAACCGAGCAGGGCATGGACCTGCTGGGCGGGCGGGCCGGACGGGAGAGCGTGCGGGCGCTGGTCTTCAACACGAAGGGCGAGGACCTGTTGCACGTCGACCGCCCCAACGCGGAGTTCGGCGGCAAGCCGGAGGCGATCGAGAAATGGCGCGCGCTCGGCATCGACGATCCGGGACCATTCCGCTCCGTTCGGCTGTACGCCCCGCGCCGTTCCGGCGTGCAGACCAACGTCGCCGACGTGAAGACCCGCCAGACCGCCGACGTGAACGCCTACGGCTGGACTCCGGAGCAGTTCGTCCGCGAGCAGCTCCTGCAGTTCTGCTTCACGTCCGACGACGAGCGCTCGACCCAGGTCGGCTTCGTGGAGCAGCAGGTACGCATCCAGCTCCTCCGGCGTCTGCGGCGCCTGGAGGGAGACCCGACCGGTGCGGTGGTGATCGTCGAGATGGTCGCCCCGAACACCGGCTTCAACCCGGACCGCCTGGCCGAGCGCGAGCCGGACGAGGCGCCGGCCGGCGCGGGCCACGTGATGCGCGACTTCGGCGATCTCATCGACCTGCTCGAGGAAGTGGTGTCCACGGACGACGAGCACCTGATGAACGAGTGGTTCGGCCGGGCGCAGTCCGGGACGCGGCAGGCGTTCCTGCGCCGGCTGCTGAAGCTGCGCCGTCACATCGGTCCGCTGATCGGCTGCGGCCTCGAGCCGGTCTCCGCCGAGAACGCCAAGCTCCATGTCGTAGACATCTCCACGCTGCACGACGACGCCCAGCGCTTTGTCGTCGGCGCCCTGCTCGACCGGGTCTGGCGCGAGAAGCAGGGAACGGGCCGGACTCCGCTGCGCTTCGTCGTGCTCGACGAGCTGAACAAGTACGCGCCCGCGCACGGCTTCTCACCGCTCAAGGACCTGCTGGTGGACATCGCAGAGCGCGGCCGGTCGCTCGGCGTCCTGCTGATAGGGGCACAGCAGGCGGCCTCCGCGGTGGCGCAGGCGCTGCCGCGCAACGCGTCGCTGAAGGTGGCGGGACGACTGGACGCCAGCGAGTCGGACGCCTACCGCTTCCTCACGCCGGCGCTCCGGGACCGCGCGACCCGTTTCATGCCGGGAACCATGGTCGTCTCCCAACCGATCGTGCCCGAGCCGATCCCCATCCGCTTCCCGTTCCCACCGTTCGCAACGAATCCGGACGAGGCGGCGACGGACGAGACCGCGGACAAGCGGAAGACGGACCGGATCCTGAGCACCATGGACGCCCTGGCCGGACCCGAGGTCGACCTGTGAAGCTGCTCCACACCTCCGACTGGCACCTGGGAGCTAAGCTCGGCCGGCACGACCGCGCACCGGATCACCTGGAGGCGCTCAAGGGGCTGCTGGAGGTCGCCGAGTCGGCCTGCCCCGATCTCATCCTGCACACGGGAGATCTGTTCGACGCGTCCCGGCCGCCGTACGAGGCGCTGCAGCTCGGCGTGCGCGCCCTGGGGCGGCTCGCGAAGGTGGCGCCGACCGTCGTGATCGCCGGGAACCACGACTCGTCGATGCTGTTCCGGGTGATCGACGACCTGGCCGGCGCCGCGACGCCGCGCCGGCTGTGGCTGGTGACCACGCCGCAGGTGCTCACGTTTCCGAAGATCGCCGACGCTCCGACCAGCGTGGCGTGCGTCCCGTTCATTCCGCCGGGTGCGATCGCGCACTACGCGACGGACGATCCGTCGCGGTTCGAGGGTAACTATGCGGACGGCGTCAAGACCCTGAACCAGCGCCTGCTGGACGAGGCGCATCAGGAGGCGGGAGCCCGTGGCATCGTGCTGTACGCGGCGCACCTGCACGTGCAGGGCGCCCGGCCGGGCAAGTCGGAGCGGCGCATCACGGTCGGCGAGGACTACGCGACCCACGTCGAAGGGCTTCAGCGCGCGCTGTACTGCGCCTTCGGCCACATCCACGACCCGCAGCTCCTGCCGGGCGGCACGGCGCAGGGACGCTACGCCGGGTCACTGATCCCGCTCGACTTCGGGGAGGGGCGGCAGCAGAAGCACGCGGTGCTGGTTACGATCGGGGACGGCGTCGAGGCAGAGACACGGGACTTGCCGGGCGGGCGGCCCCTCTCCGAGTTCGCCGGCACACTGGCGGAGCTCGAGAGCCGCGCCGCGAACGCTGGGCTCGATGGCTGCATCCTGAAGGCGCGGGTGGTCTCCGTCGATCCCATCCCCGACCTCGTGGATCGGCTGGCCGAATGGTCGCCGCAGTGTGCCGTGTTCGAGCTGATCAACACCATCACGAACCAGCCGGTCAAGGCGATAGACCCCGCCAGCGAGGGCGACGCGGAACCGGCGCTCGACGAGTTGTTCACGGAGTGGCGCACCACCGCGGCGCGCGGGATCAAGGCGCCCCACGAAGCGGTCGGCGCACTCTTCGCGCAGGCCCTGGGCAGCGCCGGCCAGGCGGCGGCGGCCGACTTCGGGCTCACCCCGCTCAAGCTGAACGCGCAGGAGACGCTGAACGCTCTCGCGTCCAAACGGGACGGGAGAGGGGCCTGAGATGCGCCCCCTCCAGCTCACCATCGAAGGGCTGCGGTCGTTCCGGACACCTGCCGGGCAGAACAGCAGCGACGGCACCTCCCGAAAGCCGACGATCGACTTCACCGGCCGCGACCACATCGCTGTTATCGGCGACACCGGAGCCGGCAAGTCCTCCATCCTGGAAGCGATCACCTACGCCCTGTACGGGCAGACGACGTTCACGGCGCGCGCCAACCAGGAGCTGATGAACGACACGTCGACGCACCTGCGGGTCGTGCTGCGGTTCCGGGTATCCGGCGAGACCTGGGAGGTGACCCGTACCCTGCGCCGCAGCGGCCGGCGCGAGGTCGGGCAGGTCCGGGCGCTGCTTCGGCGGGTCGGCGACGACGACGCGACGATCGAACAGGTCGAGCAGGTCCGGCGCGTCAACGAGCGCATAGAGGAACTCCTGGGACTCGACAGCGACGCCTTCCTGCGCACCGTCGTCCTCCCGCAAGGCCGTTTCGCGCGCCTGCTCGTGGAGGACGAGCCGCGCGACCGGAGCCGAATACTGCGGCAGGTATGGCGCACCGACGAGCTGGAGGAGGCGGGAGAGCTGGCCGGCAAGGCGCGGCGGGAGACCGAGACGCTACGGATTCAACTGGAGCAGGCCGCGTCGGAGTACCCGGAAGATCCTGCATCTCACCTGAAGCAACTCCAGGAGGCCTCGGAAACGGCCCGACGGCTGGCGGCGGCGGCATCCGACGACGAGCAGGCGGCATCCGCCGGCCGCGAGGCCGTATTGGCGGCGGACAAGGCGCGGCAAACGGCCTCCGACGTCGCCGAGCGGCTGCGCGCTCTGGATACCGAGCAGGCCGTTGGCCGGCTGGCGCCTATCGCTGCCATCGAACGACAGCTCGCCGCAGAAGACACCGCACTGAGAGAGCGTCAGGCGCACCTGGAGGACGCACTGGCTCGCATCCCGGCCGACGACGGCCCGACAAGCGAAGCGGTCACGGTGGCCCTGACAACGCTGCAAGGCCTGCCCTCCCTCGCGAAGGCCGGTGAGGAAGCGGCCGCCACGCTCCGCGCCAGCGTGGAGGACGCGGCGACGAAGCAGGCCGAGGCGCAGCACGCGGCCGAGAGCGCCGCGGACGCGGAGAAGCAGGACGAGGAACACGCCGCCAAACGCCCGCCTCTGGACGAGGCAGCGCGGACGGCAAACGAGCGCCGGGCCTCCGTCGAGCAGAAACACGCTCGCTGCGCCGAGCTTGCCGCCGAGCTGGACCACGTCCGCAAGCAGGCAGATGTACTCCGGACAGAGGAAGCCGATTGCGCGCGAGGGCTGGAATCGGCACGGGAGTCGGAGCGCCACGCGACGCTGGAGGCCGCAAGCGCCGACGAGCATCTGGCCGTCGCGCAGCGTGCGGAGTCGGCGGCGGCCGCGGCGCACGATCTGCACCCCGGCGACGCCTGTCCGATCTGCCGCCGCCACCTCCCCGCCGACTGGGAGGCGCCCGACGGCATGAGACTCACCGAGGTCCGGCAGATCGCCAAGGCGGCGCACGATGCCGCGAAAAAAGCAGCCGGCCGGGCAACCTCACTCGACGCGGAGCGAAAAGGTATCCAGCGCCAGATGACCGACACCGAGGCCAGACGCACCGCGTCCGAGACTCGATTCCGGGACGCCCTGCAGGAGCTGGCCCGGGAAGTCGAGCTCGACACGGACGCTCCACTCCCCGCGCGGGAAGCCTTGATTGCCCCCCTGGAAGCAACGCGCAAGGAGACCGCCGAGCGCCTGGCCGAACACGATCGCCTCGCCGTGGACCTGCGGGAGGACGCGACCCGGCAGGACAAAGCCGCGGGCGTGGCTCAGGAGGCAGCCTCCAGCGCGCGGGCGCTGGTCGAGCGTACCCGGCGGACCGGGGAGGAAGCCCTGGAGCGACTCGGCGCGGCGACACGGAGCATTCCACAGCCGTTCCGGCCCCACCTGGAGCTGCCTGCCGATGTTGCGGATCTGCACGAAGTGGACATGGGTCCGGTCGGCGAGCGGGCGGAGTCGGCGCAGGAGCGCGCCCGGGTCCTGGAGGCGAGGAATCGCGAGCAAAACCGCCTGCGACGTGAGCTCGACGGCCTTCGAGAGGCCCGCTCGGCCCTGGCGGCCCGGCGGGCGGACGAGGTTGACGCGCCCGTCGAAGCGCTGGTCGCGGATCTCAACGCCCACCGCGACGTTCTCGTTGATTCGGTCAGCCGGCTGGGCCTCGACACGAACGTCCGCGCGGCCGTCTCCGCGAGAGACGCCGCGGCGCTGGAGTCGCATGTCTACGAACTCGGCAGGCAGGCCGCGGAGATAGCCCACGCCGCCGACGAGCATTCGGGAGCGGCCTCCGACAACGCGGCTACCGCCCGCGAGGCGCTCGCCGCCCTCGGCGAACGACTGGGCGGGGAGATCGACGTCCGCGACATCGAAGCCGTTGTCGCCGCGGTGCGCGCACAGGCCGACGACGCCCGCTTCGAGGAGCGACGCGCCAAGGAATCAGCGGAGTACTTCGCCGGGATTGTCGACGACGTCCACCGCCTGCGCACCCTCCTCCAGGAGGTCCAGGAGAAGGAACGGGCCTTGGGAGATTTGGAAGACGCACTGAAGCCCGGGGCCTTCCTGAAGTGGCTCACCCTGCGGCGATCGCGGCGCCTCCTCGTTCACGCTTCGCGCATGCTCGGCGAGATGAGCGGCGGCAAGTACGCGTTCGTGGACCCCGGAGACACCGAGGAGCAATGGCGCGTGCTGGATGCCGATTCCGGCCAGGATCGCTCGCCCGCCAGCCTGTCGGGCGGGGAGCAGTTCATCGCGTCCCTGTCGCTCGCGCTGGGCATGGTCGAGATGATGGCGCGCAGCGGCGGCCGGCTCGAATCGCTCTTCCTCGACGAGGGCTTCGGCTCGCTCGACCGCAACAACCTGGACGCCGCCGTCCAGGCGCTGGGCACCGTCGCGGCCGGTGGACGCATGGTCGGCGTCATCTCGCACGTCCGCGCGGTCGCCGAGCAAATCGAACATATCCTCGCGGTGACGCGCAGCGCCACCGGCAGCAAGGCCGAGTGGCTTACGAGCCGACAGCGTCAGCAGCTCTCGGAGTCGGATACCGGCCTGGAAGCGGCGTCCGCTCTGGCCGGCCTACTGGAGTAGCCGACTCGCGACATCCAACGTCAAAGCGCAAGCACGTACCGCCGCTAGCCGGAAGTTTCCGCGGTCATTGTCCCGGAACCCATAGATTCTAAAGGCTTTACGGGGTTTTTTGCGGGTCGTATCCGGTGAAATGTAGCCATGTAATGGCAGGGATGAACGTCTTGTATTCCCTTGCAATAGATGCCTTAACGCGGGATAATGGTATCCATGTATATCGAGAGCGTCCCCAACCGCTCCTCGCCCCCCGCCATCCTCCTCCGAGAGTCCTTCCGCGACCGCGGCCGCGTCAAGAAGCGTACCCTCGCCAACCTCTCCAAGCTCCCCGACGTCGCCATCAACGCCCTGCGCCGCACCCTCCGCGGCGAGCGACTCGTCAGTCCCGATGACGCCTTCACCTGCCTCCGAAGCCTCCCACACGGCCACGTCGCCGCCGTGCTCGCCACCGTCCGCAAGCTCGGACTGGCGGCCATCCTCGCCCGCAGTCCCGGCCGCCTCCGCGACCTCGTCCTCGCACTGCTCGTCGCCCGCGTCATCGACGCGCAGTCGAAGCTCGCCACCGCCCGCGCTCTGACGCCCGAAAGCGCCGTCTCCACGCTCGGCCAGATGCTCGACCTCGGCGCCGTCGACCCGAAGGAGCTGTACGCCGCGATGGACTGGCTCGTCGAGCGGCAGGCGGTCATCGAGCAGCGCCTCGCCAAGCGCCACCTCCAGGAACACACCCTCGTGCTCTACGACCTGACCTCCAGCTACGTCGAGGGGACGCACTGCGAACTCGCCCAGCGCGGACACAGCCGCGACCGCAAGAAGGGCACGCTCCAGATCGTCTTCGGTCTGCTCTGCACCGCCACCGGGTGTCCGGTCGCCGTCGAGGTCTTCGAAGGCTCGACCAGCGACCCCAACACCGTCGCCGCGCAGGTCGACAAGATCCGCACCCGTTTCGGCCTCCACCGCGTGGTGCTCGTCGGCGACCGCGGGATGCTGACCGCGGCCCGCATCCGAGAGGACCTCGCCGAGGTCGACGGGCTGCGCTGGATCACTACACTGCGCGCACCGACCATCCGCAAGCTGCTGGCGGCAGGAACCGTCAGCGCGTCGCTGTTCGACCAACGTGACCTCGCCGAGGTCACCAGCGAGGAGTTCCCCGGTGAGCGTCTGATCGTCTGCCGCAATCCGCTGCTCGCCGCCGAGCGGCAGCGCAAGCGACACGAACTGCTCGCCGCCACCGAGAAGGAACTCGAACCGATTGTCGCCGCCACCCGGCGACCGAAGACCCCCCTACGCGGGGCCGCCGCCATCGGCATGCGCGTCGGCAAGGTCATCAACCGCTACAAGGTCGCCAAGCACTTCGTCACCAACATCACCGACGAGTCCTTCTCGTTCCAGCGCGACGAAGCCGGGATCGCGGACGAGCAGCAACTCGACGGGCTCTACATCGTCCGTTCCAACGTCGAGCCCGAACACTTCGATGCCGCCCAGACCGTGCGCGCCTACAAGGACCTGGCGAAGGTCGAGCGCGCCTTTCGGTCCCTCAAGACCGTCGACCTGAAGGTACGGCCGATCCACCACCGCCGCGCCGACCGGGTGCGCGCCCACGTCCTGTTGTGCATGCTCGCCTATTACGTCGAGTGGCACATGCGCCAGGCCCTCAAGCCGCTCCTGTTCGACGACCACGACCCGGCCGCCGCCGAACGACAGCGCGCCTCGGTGGTCCAGAAGGCCAGGCGCTCGCCCGCCGCACGCGCCAAGGCCGCCGGAAAGCGCACCGAAGACGACCTGCCCGTGCACAGCTTCCGAACCTTGCTCGCCGACCTCGGCACCCTGACCGCCAACACCATGCGGGTGGCCGACGGCGACGCCACCTTCACCATGCTCACCAAGCCCACACCCGTGCAGCAACGCAGCTTCGAGCTGCTGGGAGTCACCCCGAAAATGTAGCCAGCACCCAACACCTTCGAAACCTGTAACTCCGCCACCAACAGTGACTTATGCGCGATCGGCCTGGAAACTTCCGGCTAGCCGGTCTGCTGCAGTCGAGCGCGACCGGGCTAGCGCGACTTCTACTCCACCTTCAGGCCGGCAGCAGCGAATCGGCTGAAGTCGGCTACGTTCGATGTTGCGATGGTCGCGCCGTCGACAAGGGCGGCCGCCGCTATCGTGCAGTCGATGAACGTCCCGCGGCACCGTCCCGACTGGTTGAACAGGCGTGCGGCGACCACGGCCTGATCCGGCGTGAAATCCTGCCGGCGTTCGACGAACCGTTCGGCCAGCCCGAGATCGCCAACTTCGAGGGGACCGCACAGGAACTCGGCCCACGCGACCGAGCTCATGACCAGCGCTTCCCCCTCCCCGACCCACTTCCGCAGCTTTGCCTCTTCCGCTGTCCCCGGAATCAGGGCGCGAACGAGGAAGCTGGTGTCCAAATGAGTCATCGCGGTTCGGAGCCGAGCCGCCGGCCCGCCGCTTGTCGCTCGGACTCCACCTGCCTCGCCCATTGCTCGAGGTCGACATCGCGCGAGCGGAGCGACGCCTGAAGCTGGTCGAGCGCCGCCAAGGCACCCTCTCCCGTGGCGGTTTGCCGGCCAGCTTCGTTCCGGATGGCCCGCCGCAGCGCTTCCGACTTCGACACCTGCCAGCGACGGGCCAGTTCCTGGAGCGCTCGCACTGACGCAACGTCTAGCGAGTACGTCGACTTGATGGTGGTGGTGGCCATACCATGAGTATGGCCATACTTTTCTTCTCCATCAAGTCTCCCTACCGGCGCTTTTCGAGCCGTACGCGGCCCAGTCGACCGATCGACGGCGGCGGCGCTGGCCGCGACCGACGAAGCGGACTTCTGGCGCTGCCTCGGGGCGGCGTGATTCACCCCGTCCCGATCGGCGTGCCGTGCGTCCCTACTGTGGCCGCTGCGCTTCCCGGACCGCTCGGAACTCGCTGGTCTCGCTCCATGCCGGCCACTCGTCGCCCGCCGCGAGCCGCGCGCCCATGTGGTACAGGAACGTCAGGTCCTCGAGCGCCCCGGACAGGTCCCAATCGGGCTTCACCTCGTCCGACACCTTGTGGTAGTCGTTCGCCGTGTACTCCGTGCGCTTCTCGATGCCGTAGCCCTCCGGCTTGTCGATGTACTCGACCCCGGGGTCGCCGTAGAACGCGGGAATGCCCGCCCTGGCGAACGAGAAGTGGTCCGAGCGGTAGTAGAAGCCCTTCTCCGGCTCCGGGTCCGGGGCCAGGGTGCGCCCGAGCCGCGCCGCGACGTCGGCGGCGACATCGTCCAGCTCGGATTGCCCCATCCCGACGATGGTCATGTCGCGCGTCCGGCCCCACTGGTTGAGCACGTCCATGTTGAGCGCGGCGACCGTCTGCGCGGCCGGGTAGAGCGGGTTCTCGCCATAGTGCCGTGACCCCAGCAGGCCCTGCTCCTCCGCGGTGACGGCCAGGAACAGGATCGACCGGCGCGGCGGCTCCTCCGCATGGAGAAACGCGCGCGCGATCTCGATGAGCCCGGCGGTGCCGGTGGCGTTGTCGGCCGCCCCGTTGAAGATCTGATCGCCGTCCAGGTTCGGGTCGACGCCCATATGGTCCCAGTGGGCGACGTACAGGACGACCTCGTCCGGGGCCCCGCTGCCTTCTATCTTTGCGATCACGTTCTGCGAGTCGATACGCCGCAACTCGTTCCGGATGCGGAGCGATCCGGTTACCCCGAGCGGGATCGGCTCGAACGCGCGGTCGGCCGCCTGCTGCTTCGCCTCGTCGAAGTCGAGTCCGGCCATCGCGAAGAGAGCCTCCGCGGTGGCGCGCTGCACCCAACCTTCGAGCGTGGCCCGGCTCAGGTTGTCGTCCGCCGCAACGAGGTCGAACGCCTCGGCGTAGGGCGTGCTGCCGACCACCTCCCACGGATAGCCGGCCGGCCCGGTCTCGTGGATGACGAACGATCCGGCCGCGCCCAGCTCCGCCGCAATCTCGTGCTTGTAGGTCCACCGCCCGTAGTAGGTCATGGCCGGTCCGCCGAAGATGTCGTCGAGCGGCGGGTCGTTGACCAGGAAGAGCAGAATCTTGCCGCTCACGTCGGTGTCCCCGAAATCGTCCCAGTCGTACTCGGGCGCCCGCGCACCGTAGCCGACGAACACGAACTCGGCGTCCGACACCTCGACCTCGTCGACTACGTGCTTCGTCGCGGCGACGTAATCGACGGACGGCTCCAACGTGCGGCTCTCGCCCCCCGCCGTCACCACCAGGTTGTCACCCGGCAACGGTGTGATGCCGACCAGGGGCACGTCCTGCACCCACGTCCCGTCGGGGTTGCCCGGGGTCAGGCCGAGCGCGGAGAACCGCTCGGTCAGAAACGCGACCGTCTTCGTCTCGCCGTCCGACCCGGGCGCACGTCCCTCGAACTCGTCCGAGGCGAGCGTCTCGGTCGCGGCCAGCAGCGTGTCGGCGCTGATGCCCGCCGCGACCTCCGACGTCTCTTCGGACGTGGCGCTGCCCGTGCAGGCTAGAGCTCCGACCAGGCACGGCACCGTCACGATTCCATTCATCTCCCGCACGGCCGACCTCCCGTTCTCTGTGTCAATCGATACCCGGGCCGCGCTACGTCGGGGCTGATTCCCGCTTGGCGCCCCGGGATGATCCCTGCGTCCGTTTCTGTTCGAGACGCGCTGTCAGCGCCTTGAAGGTCTCGACCTCGAGCGCGGCGTTGAAGTCGTGCAAGCGGGACGGATCGACCCGTTTCCGCAGGTGCAGCGGCTTCGCCGTGATCCCGAACCGTAACCCGCCCGGCCGACGGTCCGTGCCTGCATCCCGCGTGACGGCAGGCTTCATCGCTACTCCCGCCCCACCTGCCACAGCAGGAAGCTCACCGTGTCCACCATCTCGTCGATCTGCTGGCTCACCGGCTGCCCGCCCGAGTGGCCCGCCTGCGTGTGGTAGCGCAGCAGGATCGGGTTGTCGGAGCCGTTCTTCGCCTGCATCAGCGCCGCCATCTTGCGGGCGTGCAGCGGCGCCACGCGCGTGTCACCGTCGCCGGACAGGTACAGGGTGGCCGGATAGTCGCCGCCGTCGATGACGTTGTGGTACGGCGAGTAGGCGTGGATGTAGGCGAACTGCTCGGGATCGTCGCTCGACCCGTACTCCGGCACCCAGAAGCTGGCAACGAGGAACTGGTGATAGCGCACCATGTCGAGCAGCGGGTAGGTGCAGACGACCGCACCGAACAGGTCGGGCCGCTGGTTCGACACCGCCCCGACCAGCAGGCCCCCGTTGCTACCGCCCCGGATCGCCAGGTGCTCGCTGCGGGTGTAGCCCTCCGCGATCAGGTGCTCGGCCGCGGCGATGAAGTCGTCGAAGACGTTCTGCTTGCTCTCGAGCATGCCCGCCCGGTGCCACTCCTCGCCGAACTCGCTGCCGCCGCGCATGTTGGCCAGGGCGAAGACGCCGCCCGACTCGAGCCAAGTCGTCGCCAGGGCCGAGAACGCCGGCGTCATGGCGTTGTTGAAGCCGCCGTAGCCGGTCAGCAACGTCGGGTTGCTGCCGTCGAGCACGACATCCGGCCGGTGGACCACGAACATCGGCACCTCGGTGCCGTCCTTCGACGTGAACCAGCGCTGGTCGACCTCGTAGGCGGACGCGTCGACCGGCAGCTCCGGCGCGACCCAGACCGACTGCTCGCCGGTCGCGATGTCGTAGCGGTAGATGGTGCTCGGCACGTGGAACGTCTGGAACGTGAAGAAGGCCTCGTCGCTGGTCCACCGCCCCGCCCCGCCGCCGACCGAGCCGAGGGTGTCGAACGCTATGTCGCGGACGTGCGTCCCGTCGAGCTCGTGGATGGCGACCCGCGGCTGCACGTCCTGCAGGTACGAGACGGCCAGCTTCCCGCCGAGGGCGGCGGCCGCCTGCACGACGACATCGTCGCGCTCCGGGACCACCTCGCGCCAATTCTCGAAGCCGGGGTCCGCCGGGTCGGCCAACACCACCCGCTTGTTGGGCGCGTCCAGATTGGTGACGATGAACAGCTCGCCGCCGGCGAAATCGGCCCACGACTCGGAGACGCCGTCGGCAATGGCGGTCACGAACGGCGTGTCGCGCTCGAGGTCCTTGACGTGGATCGCGGTCGGCCCCGACGAGCCCTCGATGACGTGCACCACCATCCAGCGCCCGTCGTCCGAGATCACCGTGACCGGGATCTGGTAGCGCTCGTACCCTTCGCCGAAGAGCTGAACGTCGTCCGCCATCGGCGTCCCGAACGCGTGGAACATCACGCGCGGCGTCACGTCGCCATAGCGCTCGTAGTAGAGACCGCTGCCGTCCGCGGCCAGCGTCACCTGGCCGTAGCGGGCCGGCGGCAGCACGTCGGCCAGGTCCTCGCCGGTGTCCACGTCACGAACCAGGACCGAGACCTCGTCGACGCCCCCTTCACGGACGGCGTAGGCCACCCGCGTCCCGTCGTCGGAGATGTCGCGGAGCTCGACGCTGGTCCGTGTCGTCCGGACTCATCGGATGCGGATCGATCAGCACCTGTTCCTCGCCGTGCAGCCCGTCGCGCACGTACAGGACGGCCAGGTTCTGGTCGGCGCGCCGCTTGCTGTAGAAGTAGCGTCCCCCGCGCTCGTTTGGCAGACCGATCGCATCCCGCTCGAGCACCGACGCGGCCGCCGCCCGCAGCTTCTCGCGTCCCGGCAGCGCGTTCAGCACCGTATCGGTGTAGGCGTTCTGCTCGTCGATCCAGGCCCGCGTCTCCGGCGCCTCCTGGTCCTCGAGCCAGCGATACGGGTCGGGCACCTCCACGCCGTGCAGCGTGTCGACGACTTCCCGGACTTCTGTCGGCGGGGGCGGGGGCACGTCGATTCCCGGCTCCTCGGCGGCGCAGGCCGCCATCAACGCCGCACCGGCGATCCAAGCGATTCGTCGCGATCCGGCCATGTTCTCCTCCCGAGCGTCGAAGCGTTCAGACTAGGAGCTTGCGGCGCAGAACGCAAGCGAAGCGAAGTGCCGCGGCGCGAGGTCATGGAGCGGGGGGGATGGGCCGAAACGCCGAGCCGGCGAGGCGTTTCGGGGCGCTAGCGCAATTTGGCGGTAGACTGCTGTCCGTGTGGCTCGGCGACGACCCGCGTTACGAACGACCGACACTCTTGACACCCGGAGCGACAGCGAGGGGAAGCACCATGAAGAGCTCGCAGCACTACACCCGTCGTGAATGGCTGACCACCGTCGGCGCGGCGACCGGCGCCGCGGCGCTCTCGCCGTACCCGCCGCTATGGGCGGCCGAGGCCAAGCCCATGCGTGGCGCGTTCATGATCATGAGCACGCCCTACACCGACGCGAACGAGGTGGACTACGAGGACCTGGCCAATCAGGTCGACTTCCTCGACCGCTGCGGCATCCACGGGCTGGTCTGGCCGCAGAACTCCAGCGAGCAGCGCTATCTCTCGAAGGAGGAGCGGCTGCGCGGCTTTGACGTCCTCTCCCGCGCCGCGAAGGGCAGGCGGCCGGCGCTGGTCCTCGGCGTCCAGGGCGACGACACGAAGGGCATGCTGGAGTACGCCCGCCACGCCGAGGCGCTCGCCCCCGACGGGATGATCGCCATCCCGCCGACCGAGGCGACGACGCTGCAGGAATTCCGCGACTACTACGCCGCGCTGTGCGAGGTGACCGACCGGCCGATCTTCTTCCAGACGAGCGGCGGCGCCCCCGACGTGGTGCCGACCGTCGACTTCATGGTCGACATGGCCCGCGAGTTCCCCAATCTCGCCTACGTGAAGGAAGAGCGTCCGCCGGTTCACGAGCGGATGCTCGCCCTCAGGGAGCACCGTCCCGACCCCGTCAAGTCGATCTTCGGCGCCGCCTTCGGCCGGCAGTGGCTCTACGAGATGCGCCTCGGCATGGACGGCGTGATGACCGGCGGCGCGATGTACGCCGACATCTACGCCCGGCTCTGGGAGCTCCACGTCGCCGGCAAGCAGGACGAGCTGCGGGATCTGTTCGGCAAGCTGCTGCTGATGCTGAACCTCGACCGCACGATCCCCGGCATCCGGCTCTACGTGCTCAAGAAGCGGGGGATCTTCAAGACGTCGAAGTCGCGGCGGGGGGACTATTCGTTCACCGCCGACCAGGTCGCCGAGATCGAGTACCGGCTCGACGCGATCCGGCCGTACTTCCGCGTGTAGGAGCGGGGGCGTGCGGCTCTGGATCGGTGTGATCGGCGTGTTGCTTGTCAGCGTGTGGACCTACAACAACCTCGCCATGATCAGCGGGGTGCTCTTGTGGACTTTCGGCACAGCGGTCGCCGTACTGGTCATCGTCGGCCTGCTCGGGCTCGCGACCGCGATCGCCGGCGCGATACTGTCGAGTCCGATCGCACTGCTCGCCCTTCTGTTGGGACTGGGATTGGGCTCGGGCGACGACTGAACCTGGAAGGTCGACGACGTCCTCAGTCGAACAGGTCGGCCAGCCAGTTGCCGATGTCGCGCACCTCCTCGTGGCAGACCGTGTGCGGCATCTGGTACTCGTGGTAGTCGACCTCGTAACCGGCCCGCTCCAGCCCCTCGCGGGTACCGTGGCCCAATGCCGGCGGCACCATCGGGTCGGCGGTGCCGTGCGCCTGGAAGATCGACACGGAACGGTTGGCGTCGGAGGCTTCGGACTCGAGTGCATCCGGCAGCAGCAGGTAGCCGGACAGGCACATGACGCCGGCCAGCGCTTCCGGGTACCGGAGCCCCGCGAAGAGCGCCATCGCCCCTCCCTGCGAGAAACCGGCCAGAACGATGCGGTTGGCCGGCACACCGCGCTCCACCTCGCGCGCGAGCAACTCGCCGATCCACTCGGTCGAACGCCGGATGCCCCGCTCGTCCTGGTCGCGGGCCCCGAAACCCGCGATGTCGTACCACGCCCGCATGATCAGGCCCTGGTTGATGGTCACCGGCATGCGCGGCGCGTTGGGGAAGACGTGGCGGACCTGCAGGTCGGCCGGCAGGCCAAGCTCGGGCGGGATCGCATAGAAGTCGTTCGCATCGGCGCCGAGGCCGTGCATCCAGATCACGGATGCCGAGGCAGGCCCGTCCGGTTCGATTTCGAGCGTCTCGAGATAGGGCGTCGTCGGCAGGGGTATTCGTCCGGTTGAGCGTGTCGAGGAGTTCCCCGTCACATTTCGCCGCCGATTCTACATCCTGGTCACGGTTTGGGGTGTGGACCACCTCAACGACAGTGTGGCGCGTGGGCGACGCAACGTCTGCGCGTCATGGCGTCGACGACGCAGCGCTCAGTTCGTCATGGCGTGAATGACGGTGTTGATGCCTACCGCGTACGCCCGGACGGAGAAGCGGTAGAAGAACTCGTAGTCCTCGCCTTCGCGCTCCCACCCGTCGGCAATGTCGGTGTTGTGGCTCATCAGCACCAGCAGGCGTCCGCTGTCGTCGGCGATGCCGCGGAAGTGCACCTCCTCGCTACGCCGGCCGCGCTCCGAGGTCGTGTATCCGCCGCTCCGGCGCCAGTGCTGGATCGAGGGAATCTGCGGGATCTCCTCCACCTCGTACTGGATGCGCCGGATCGGATGGTCCTCGGGGATGTCGAAGATGGGGTAGGTCGCCGGCGGCAGCACCCGCGAGATCTCGCCGAGCCACTGCTCCCAGGCCCAGGGACCCCAGAAGTCGTCGACCCAGAGGAAGCCGCCCTTCTCAAGGTATTCGCGCAGGCGCATGACCTCCACGTCGCTCAGGCGCAGGGTGCCGACGTCGGACATGAAGATGAACGGATAGTCGAACAGCGCGTCGTCGGTAAGTCGGACCACGACGTGATCGGGCTCGTCGTAGCGGTCGAATCCGACATCGGTGGTGGTCATCTCCGACAGCCGGATCATCAGGTTCTGATCGGCCGAGGGGTAGTCGGTGTGCCAGCCCTGGCCGCCCGCCTCGCGACGGTCGCTGTCGTAGAGGATGCGCGAGAACGTGAAGGCGCGATGGGTCGGTGACTCTACAGGAAACTTGGGCGGCATGCGGTACCAGCCGCCGCGCCAGCCACGCTGCGCCAGCGTCGCCGTTCCACCGGCGATCGCGACGAGAACCAACGCCGCCGTGAACCTGACCCACATGTCGCGGTCCTTCGGGCTGTGTCCCCATCATAACCTGCCGGCGGTATGCCGGTCATCCGTTCGGAGCGCTCCGGAGCGCTTCGAGACAGCAGGCCGCTCAGCGCGGCCGCCGCCAGCGATGCAGCCAGGGCTGCGCCAGCAGGTCGAGGTCGCGCACCGAGTCGAGGTAGGCGCTCAGGCGGTACAGCGACGGCAGCACGAACAGCGTCAGCAGCGTCGAGGTCACGAGACCGCCGATGACGACCGTCGCCAGCGGACGTTGGACCTCGGCGCCGGCGCTGGTGGCCAGCGCCATCGGCACGAACCCGAGGCTCGCCACCAGAGCCGTCATCAGGACCGGCCGCATCCGGCGCTCGGCGCCCTGGCGCACGGCCTCCTCCACCGGGAGCCCCTGCTGCTGCAGATCGCGAACGTGCGACAGCATCACTACGCCGTTGAGCACCGCCACGCCGGAGAGCGCGATGAATCCGATGCCGGCCGAGATGCTGAACGGCATGCCGCGCGCGGACAGGGCCAGGATGCCGCCGGTAGCCGCGATGGGAATGTTGAAGTAGATGAGCATTGCCGGACGCACGGCGCCGAACGCGCCGTACAGCAGCAGGAAGATCAGGACGAGGGCCAGCGGCACGACGAACGCCAGGCGCCGGCTGGCGCGTTCCAGGTTCTCGAACTGTCCGCCGTACTCCACGGAGTAGCCGGGCGGCAGGTCGACGCCGGCGGCGACAGCCGCCTGCACGTCGGCCGCGAAACGGCCCAAATCGCGGCCGCGCACGTTGGCCTCGACCGTGATGCGCCGCTGAATGCGCTCGCGGCTGATCTGCGCCGGGCCCTCCTCGACGCGGATGTCGGCGAGTTGGGACAGCGGCAGTACCCGCCCGCCGGAGGTCGCCACCCGGATGGCCCGCACCCCCTCGAGGTCGTTGCGCGCCTCGGCCCCGAACCGGACCTGCAGCGGAAACCGGGCCTGTCCCTCGAACACCTCGCCGACCACGGTGCCGCCCATCGCCTCGACCACGCCGAGCACCTCGGCGGCGTTGATGCCGTAGCGGGCGATGGCGCCCCGATCGACGCGCACGCGCAGGGACGGCAGTCCGGCCGTCTGCTCCGCCTTCACGTCGGTGGCCCCCGGAATCTCGGCGACCAGCCCGGCGATCGACTCCCCGATGCGGCGGAGCTCGTTCAGGTCGGGCCCGTAGACGGTGACCGCGAGGTCGGAGCGGACGCCGGCAATCATCTCCTGCATCCGCAGCTCGATCGGCTGCGAGTAGCTGAAGATGTTGCCCGGCACCCGGCTCTCCAGCGCCGTGTTCATCGCCTCGATCAGTCCCTCGCGGGTGCCGGCAGTCTCCCAGTCTTCCTGGTCGGTCAGGATCGCGTAGATGTCGCTGGTCTCGATGCCCATCGGATCGGTCGGGATCTCCGCCTGCCCGGTGCGAGACACCACCGTCACCACCTCCGGGAAGTCCAGCAGGGTCTCCTCGATGAGGGTCGTGCTCTTGATCGACTCCGAGAGCGCGACGCTGGGCAGCCGCCACGCCTGCACGGCGATCGCCCCCTCGTTGAGTCGCGGCAGGAACTCGGCCCCCATGAAGGGCACCAGCAGCAGCGACCCGGCAAACAGGATCGCCGCAGCCAGCCCGACGGCGCCCGGGTGCGCCATCGCCCCGGCCAGCAGCGGGCGATACCGGCGCGTCAGCCAGGACACGACGCGCGGCTCCCGGCTTACCACCTGGCGCCGGAACGCCACGGACGCCAGCACCGGCATCAGCGTCAGGGCCAGCACCAGCGACGCCATCAGCGCGAAGACCACGGTCAGCGCCATCGGCCGGAACATCTTCCCCTCGACCCCCTGCAGGGTGAGGATCGGCAGGTACACGACGGTGATGATCACCACCGCGAAGAACACCGGCCGCGCCACCTCGCGTCCCGCCTCGGCGATCGCCGTGCGACGGTCGTGACCCGCCTTCGCCTGGCCGAGACGCCGCACGATGTTCTCCATCATGACGACGGATCCGTCGACGATGAGTCCGAAGTCGATCGCCCCCAGGCTCATCAGGTTTCCCGAGATCCCGGCCTGCACCATCCCCGTGAAGGCGAAGAGCATCGACAGCGGGATCGCCGAGGCGACGATCAACCCGCCGCGCACGTTGCCGAGAAAGAGCAGCAGCACGGCGATCACCAGCAGCCCGCCCTCCACGAGGTTTCGCCGCACGGTGGCGATCGTCCGCCCGACCAGGTCGTTCCGGTCGTAATAGGTCTCGATCTCGACTCCGGCGGGCAGCGTCTGCGCGATGCGCGCCAGCTCCTCGTCGACCCGCCGGGCGACGATGCGCGGGTTCTCGCCCATCAGCATCATCACCACGCCGGTCACCACCTCGCCGCGCCCGTCGCGGGTGACCGCGCCCTGCCGCACCATCGGCGCGAAGGCGACTGCGCCCAGGTTGCGCACCGTTACCGGCGTGCCGTCCTCGGCCGCGGTGACCACGATGTTGCCGATGTCCTCCAGCGACGTGACGAGCCCCTCTCCGCGGACGACGTACTGCTCCTGGGCGCGCTCGATGTAGGCGCCGCCGGTGTTCGCGTTGTTCTCGCGCAGCGCGTCGACGACCATGCGGAGCGACACGCCGTAGGAGACGAGGCGGTTGGGATCGAGCTGGATCTCGTACGTCTTCGCCTCGCCGCCGTAGGAGTTGACCTCGACCACGCCCGGCACCGAGCGCAGCCGGAACCCGATCTCCCAGTCGAGCAGGCTCCGCAGATCCATGTTGGAGTACCCCGCGCCCCGCACCTCGAACTGGTAGATCTCCCCCAGGCCGGTGCTGATGGGGCCCAGCGTCGGGGCGCCGTAGCCCGCCGGGATCAACTCGCGCGCCTCCGGAAGCCGCTCCATCACCAGGCGGCGGGCGAAGTACAGGTCGACGGATTCCTCGAAGTAGACGTAGACCGAAGAAAGCCCGAACCGCGACACCGAACGGATCGCGGTGATGCCCGGCAGGCCGCTCATCGCCGTCTCGACCGGCACGGTGACGAACTGCTCGACCTCGGTGGGGCCGATCCCCGGCGCCTGCGTGAGCACCATCACCTGGTTCGGCGTCACGTCGGGGACGGCGTCGATCGGCAGCCGGAACATCGAGTAGATGCCCAGCCCGGCCGCCAGCAGCGTGCCCGCCAGCACCAGGAACCGGTTGCGCAGCGCGAAGTCGACGACGTGGTGCATCTCAGTGCGCGTGGCCGATCCGGTCGTGCAGCAGCGCCGTCTTCAGGTAGAAGCTGCCGGCCGCCACGATCGGTTCACCCGGCGCCAGGCCGCTCAGCACCTCGACCACGCCGGCCGCCGTCGCTCCGAGCGTCACGTCGCGGCGCTCGAACGTGGTGGCGCCGGTCTGCACGAAGACCACCGGCTGACCGTCGATTCGCTGGACCGCCGCGATGGGTGCGGCCAGGGCGGCAACCCTCTCGTTGGTGGGAATGGTCACGCTCACGAACATGCCCAGCTTCAGCGCGTCGTCCGCGTTCTCCACGACGCAGCGCACGTGCGCCGCGCGCGTAGCCGCCTCGATGGTGTCGGACACGTAGGTGATGCGGCCGGTGAACGTGCGGTCGGGATAGGCCTCGGTCCGGATGGTCACCTCGGCGGCGGGCGGCAGGCGTCCAAGGTCCGACTCGTACACGTCGGCGAGCACCCAGACCGTCGAGATGTCGGTAATCGTCAGCAGCTCGCGACCCGGTCCCACCAGATCGCCGACCGCCACGCTGTACTCGGTCACGACGCCGTCGAACGGGGCGCGCAGGACGTTGAGGGAAGCCTCGCGGTGCCGCTCCGCGGCCTCCTGCAGCAAGCCCTCGCCCTCGCGGGGAGCCACTTCCGACAGGTCCTCGTCGGTCAGCCCGAACCGGTGGATCCGCTCTTCGATGCGGGTCACCTCGGCCTGCGCGCTCAACACGCCGGCCTGCGCCTGATCGAGTTCCGAACGGCGCAACTCGAAGGTCTGCTGCGCGATCGCCTCGACCCCGATCAACTGCCGGGCCCGTTCAAAGGCCCGGCGCCGCACCTCGAGATCGGCCTCGGCCTGGCGATGCCCGGCCACCGCGGCTCGATACTCCGCAATGTGATCGCCGAGCGCCACGTTGTCGTATTCGATCAGCGGCTGTCCGGCCAGCACCCGGTCGCCCAGCTTGACGTCGACCCGCGCGATGACACCCTCCGCCAACGGCCGGAGCCGCGTCACCCGCGTCGTGTCCGGCGTGACGAAGCCCGTTGCCTCCATGGGCACCGGCAGCTCGCGATGCTCGGCCGTGACCACGCGCACGCCGGCACCGCGCTGGGCGTCGGCAGGGATCTCCAGTGGACCGTGGTCCAGTGGACCGTGGTCCGTCTGGGGGCCGTGAGCAGCGTCTCGCGACCGGTCATCGTCGGCGCGGCCGACAGCCGCGGGCGCCGCGGAAGCGCTGTCGCCGGCCTCTTGCGCGACGCCGCACCCGGCCAGCATCGCGGCGGCGACGGGCAGCGCGAGCCGCTTGACCACCAAAGACGAACAGGACGGCAAGGCTGGCATCGTCAACGCCCCCCGGCGGAAAAACTCCCCGCGGCGTGCCTTACGATCCGCCGGCGAGGGACACGCCGGCCACCGCGGCCAACTCGAGCAGGCTGACCCGCAGATCGTACATCGCCTGGTTGCGCACGCGCTGCGTCGCCCGGAGCTCGCGTTGCGCATCGAGGAAATCGATCAACGCAGTCTCCCCGATCTCGTAGGAGGTCCGGACCATCACGCGCGCCTGTTCGGCGTCCCGGACGTACTGCCGGACGGAACGGACCCGCGCCGCGCCGATCTCGACGGCATCGACCGCCTGCTGCAACTCGACCGCGACGGCGGTTCCGGCCGCTTCTTCGAGGGCGATGCGACGACGCCGCTCCGCCTCGGCGCGCGGTACCCCGCCCGGATTCAGGGCGCCGAAGAGCGGAACCGGAATGCTGACCGCAAAGTCCATGGCATGGATGCCGAAATCCCGCCGGTAGCCCCATGCCGCCGTGACGTTCGGGATCCGCAGGGCGCGCTGTCGTTCGACCTCCGACGCGGCGCGCTCGCGCGCGCGGCGGGCGGCCCGCAGATCCGGTCGGGCGGCGGCGGCTTCGGCTTGCAGACGCTGCACGTCGGCCACCACCCCTTCCGCGGTGGCGATCAGCCGGCCGTCGGCCGCGTGCAGCGGCGGTGCCTGCAACGCGTCGGACGCGTCCAGGGGCTGCTGCAGATCGCTCGCCCCGAGCAGACCCAGCAGGGCCACGCGGGCGTTGCGCACCGCCAACTCCGCCGTCAGCACCTGGTCGACGAAACCGAGGCGCTCCACCTGGAGCCGTCGCAACTCGACGCCGGCCACCTCTCCCACGTTGAACCTCGCCTCGGTCAGTCCGACCACCTGCTCGATTTCCTCGAGCGCGGTGGCTGCCACCGAGCGGTCGGCTTGGGCCAGGGCCAGCGCGAAATAGGTACGGCCAACCTGCAGATGCAACCGCCGTCGAGCGTCGGCGGCTTCGGCGTGGGCCACGGCAACCCCGGCCCCGGCCCCCCGCATGCGGTGCCCGCGCCGACCTGCGGTCTCCAGCTCCTGCTCGAGCCGGAGGATCAGCGCCTGGTCGCTCCAGAATGCCCGGCCCGCGGACCCGAAGGCGCGGTACCCTTCGCCTTCAACCGCGACGACGGGATGCGGCCGGCCAGCGGCCGAACGGGCATCCGCCTTCGCGAGGTCCACCTCCTGCCGGACGGCCCGAAACGCGGGATTCCGCGCCTCCGCGATGCGCAGCGCGCCGGCGAGAGTAAGCCTGACGGGAATCGTCTCCGCCTGCGCCACCGGCGAGGCCGTCGTCAGCAGGACGATCGTCGCGACAGCGGCCGCGCGACGGCGGGTCGAGAGCTTCCTCACCTGGACTCGGCAAGCGGGCGCCTGTCGACTCCCGCTCCTATTGGTCCTGCGCGAGCGACCGGAAGTACTCCTCCACGAGATCCCGGAACTCGTCCGGCATCTCCTCGTTGCCCGCGAGGAACAGATCCTCGTTCTCCTCGGTGATCTCCCGCCGGAGCCGGTACTCGAAGCGCTTCAGCTCTTCCAGGACGAACGTCTGCAGCCTGGCGATCTCCTCCGGGTCCTGGTAGCGGCGCAGGTCGTCCAGCTCGCGCATGCGCTGGATGATGGTGTCGAGATCGCCCACCTCGAACTCCTGCTCGTTCAGCAGACGCCGCAGCTCTTGCGCCTCGCCGGCGCGCTGCTCGTACTCGCGGCTCCACTGCCGGACGTCGCCCGGCTCCCAGACGGTCGTGCCGGGACGCCGATCGCCCCATCCGCCGCCCCAATCGCGGCCGAAGTTGCTGGCGTCGCCGCCGCGCCAACCGTCGGCGCCGCCGAGCTGTCCGCCCTGGGCATTCTGACCGGGCTGACCGCCCTGCTGGCCCGGTTGGCCTTCCTGACCCTGCTGGCCTTCCTGACCCGCCTGGCCTTCCTGACCCGCCTGGCCCTGCTGACCCTGTTGGCCTTCTTGACCGTCCTGCTGGCCCTGCTCGCCGTCCTCGCCCTGCCGGCCCTGCTGCCACATGCGGTGATCGAGGGATTCCAGGCTCCGCATCAGGTCGCGGGTCCGGTCAAGCGCCTGCGCCATGCGGTCTCCCTCGGACCTGCCGATCGCCGCCGCCGCCTCGGTCAGCTCCTCGACGAGCTGCTCGATGTTCTCGCCGATCTGCTCCTCGAACGCGTTGGCGGTCGGACCGGGACGACTCCTGATCAGGCCGCGGGTGTAGCGGATCTTCTCCTTGAGCTTGTTGTCGCGGATGCCGCCGGCGGCCTCCTGCAGCTCGCGGGACGCGTCGCGCTCGTCGCGCCGGAACTCGGCCGAGGTCGAGTCGATCTGCCGCTCCAGGTCGGCGACCTCCTCTTCCATCTGGCCCTTCTGCTCCAGCAGGCGGCGCAGCGCGTCGAACCGCGCCTCGTCCTGCAGGCCGGGGAGCTGCTCCACCTCGGCGCGCATCTCGCGTTGCTCGTCGGCAAGCCGGTTGGCGCGCCGCAACTGGTCGGCGATGTCGCGCTCCAGGCGACCGCGCTGCTCGCTGTTCAGCCGCTCCTGCACCTCGCGCAGCCGGTCGAGCGCAGTCCCCGCCTCGGCGAACCCGAGGTTGTCGTCGTTGGCGGCGGCCCGCCGCATCGCGTCGGCGGCCTCCTGCAGCCGGCGCGCCGTGTCCATCATCTGCGGCGAGTTCTGCTCGCGGGCCAGACGCTCGAGGCGCCGCGCCGCTTCCTCCGCCTCCTCAGCCAATGCACGCTGCCCGGCCCCGCCGCCCTGCGTCGACTGCTGGCCGCGCGCCCGCCGCCGCTGCCGCTCGGCCTCGCGCTCCTGTCGGCGGGCCAGCTCGCGCAGCCGCTCCATCAGCTCGTCGATGGTCTCGTCGGCCCGCTCCTGCCCTGCCCGCTGCAGGGTCTCGTACTGGTTGCGCATCTTGTCGAGCTCGAGCTCGAACAGATCCGCGAGGTCCTCGGCCGCCTGACGGCCGCCGCCCCCACCGCCACCGCCGCCGCCGCCCATGGTGACCATCACCTCTTCGTAGGCTTCCTCGGCGCGCTGGAGATGCTGCAACGCGCGCTGCTCGGGCGGCAGCGCTCCGTCGGCGTCCTGCTCCTGCAGCTCGTTCTCGGCCTCGCGCATGGACTCCGCGGCCCGCGGCAGGATCTCCTGGATGGTCCGGAAGGCGGGGTCGGCCGGCATGACCCGGCTGTTCATGCGGCGCACCAGCGTCTCCACCTGCTCGCGCAGGCGGCCCTGGGCCAGGGTCAGGAAGACGACGTTCTCCTCGAACTCCTCGGCGTCGTACTGCTCCCTGTCGCGGATCAGGTTGAAGGTCGCCGAGATGATCTCGCGCTGCGCCTTGGAGAGCTCGCGCGCGTCAGCCCCGCCCATGCCGCCGCCGCCCCCGCCGCCCTGCGACGGCTGCATCCGGTAGTCCTGGTTGTAGCGCCGGATCTGGACGAAGAACAGGTCGCTCTTGACGTCGGCGTCCTGCTGCAGCAGGTTGCGGTCGGTCGCCCGCGCGTAGTACGAGAGGAAGTCGCCCGGCTCGAGCTCCAGCTCCTCGAAGAAGAACGTGTGGCCCGCGGAAACCTCCCGCAGGGGATTCCCGCCGCCGTCGAACAGGCTGATCGACTCTTCCGGTCCGCCGTTGACGGAATAGACCAGATCGAGCGAGTGCAGCCCGAAGTCGTCGTCGGCGCGCGCCTCGATGAACACCTCCTCGATGGCGCTCGCGGTGGTGTCCCGTCCCGGTCGGATGAACATTGCGGACGGGGGCTGATCGGTCAGCACATCGATGGTGTACTGCGGCGACGCGGTCACCAGCTCGCCGGCCGGGGCCACGAGATCGACCCGGTAGAAGCCCTCCTCCTCGACCAGGAAGCTGGCCGTCAACGTGCCGTCGTCCTCGAGCGTCAGGTCGAGCCGCTGATCGTCATCGTCGTCGAAGACGAGCTGCCCGCCCGTCGTGCCCATGGTGGGAACGGCGCGCAGCCGGACCTCGGTGCCCTGCAGTACGGCGATGTCGCCGCCGTCGTCCACCGTGCGGGGCTCGAGCCCGGTGTACTCGGGGAAGTGGTACTCCAGCTCGATGCGCTCGGCGTAGGGCAACTCGATTACGTCGAGCCGGTAGGTCGGCGACTCCACCCCGATCGATTCGACGAAGTAGTCGATGGGCTCCTGCAGGGCGAACAGCAGCACCTCGAAATGCCCCGGCTCGACCGCACCGTCCTCGGTCACGACCGGAATCAGCGGCAGACGGTCGAAACCGTCCCCGCTGCCCCGCATCAGGAGACTGACCTCCTCGGCCTCGAACCCGACCAGGCGGGCCGTGACCGCCTGATCGGCGCCGCGCGCCACGGTGGCGTCCCCCGGCAGGACCTCGATGCTGTACGGGCTCGCCGCCTGCACGTTCCCCATTGGGGTGAGCAGCGCATTGATGCCGTGCCGCAGGTAGGCCGGGCCGTAGGTGAAGAGCAGCAGCGCGGCGAGACCGGCCGCCGTCAGCATCCCCGTCGAGCTCCGCAGCCGACTCGTCTCGACGTGCCGGCCCATGTCGATGTCGCGGATCTGACGCACCGCCGACTCGATGAGCCGATGCACGAGTTCGGGGGAATGATCCGCGGCCCGCTCGCGCGCCCCCTTGCGGCTCTCCTCGACCGCGCTCAGCACTGTCGCCTGCAGCTCTGGTGCGTGCTCCTCGATGTAGAGCGCGACGCGCTCGTCGGAAACCCGGCGCGAGATCGGCTGGATGAACAGCCACCAGCCGAAAGCGAGCAGCGCCACGTAGGTGACCACGCGGAACCCGATGATCGCCGCCGGATCGAACCTGAACAGCTCGAGTCCGAACGACGACGCCAGCAGCGTTCCGAGCGCCGCCGCAACGAGCACCGCCACGCCGCGGAGGGCCAGCCGCAGGCGCCAGCGGTTCCGGACGTGCCGGATGGCACGGAGGACTTCGTTTCGATCGCCGGTCAGCAATGGCTCGTCGCGCATGGGTCGGCCTCGATTCGGCATCGGGTGTTTCGACGTGATCACACCCTTTTAGCACGCCCGACACCTGACGCCAAGCCCGCGCGCGGCGCCGGCCCGCTCATGCGGGACGGAACCGGCGTTCCTCCGGGTCGACGGTCCGAGCGAGCGATCACGAACCGCGGTGCGTTTTTCTCCGCGGGTGTGGGGCATCTCGGCCGGGACCGTCACCCGCGTTGCTACGCCTTGCGCGTGACTGACGGGAACTCCGTGCGAGTGCCGAATCCTCCGCGTCCAGGCACTTGAACGCGCTGCTCCACTGACGCCAATCAGTCGGTGCTCAGCACCGTGCGCGAGAGCCGGTTCGACACCAGCGTCTCGGCCACGAAGAGCAGGGCCGCGGCTACCAGCAGGTACCACCAGACCGACTGGCGCCGCTCCAGGTCCGCCGGCGGGATCACGCGCGCCGGCCCGCCCGCGGCCGACCGGTCGCCGCCGGCCCGCCCGGTCACCATGCTGGCCAGCTCGTCCGGATCCACGGTCGACAGATCCGCTTCCGCCAGATCGACGTTGACGGCCAGGATCAGCGGCTGCTCCACCGCGGCATTGGCGTCGTGCACCTCGTAGACGCCCTGCTCGGTGAGGTCGATGAACCCGGCCCGCTCGCCGACCGCGACCGGCAGCCGCTCCCCGGTCGGCGACATCACCACGTACTCCGCCGCCGCGGTTCCGCCCTCGCCGAGCGACACGTCCTGCTCGGCCAGATTCAGCACCTGCCCTGCCAGGAACCAGGGGGTGGGCGGCGAGTAGTCCGCCAGGTGCTGCACCATCCGGTGGACGAACGGCAGGTAGACCGGCTTCTTGGCCAGATCGTTCCAGAACGTGTCGATGGTCGAGGCCCAGAGCAGCACCCGCCCGGCGCCGATCCGCCGCTCGATCAATGCGGGGTTGCCATCGTCGAAGCGCGCCACCACCGTCGCCTCCGGCGTCGGCTCGACGGGCCGGAAGCGGAAGAAGCGGGCGGTCGTGACGTCCCCGCTGCGCGGCGCGTTGAACACCTCGAACACCGGATGGCTGTAGTCGACGAAACCGAGCGAGCCGCCGCGGCCCTCGCGGTCCGCCGGCGTTCCGATGCGGCCGGGCAGCAGACCCGGATCGTCCTGCGGCCACGCGGTCCGCTCCCCGGACACGACGAGCAGTCCGCCCCCCGCCTCGACGAACGCAGCCAGCGCCTCGCCCGCGGCGCCGGACGGGGGCCGCGTGTCGTTCAGCACCACCACCTGCCGGTCGTCGAGGTCCGCCGCCGAGAGGCTCTGGACCGTCGTCGCGCGAACGTCGAACGCCGGCTCGGAGCCGATGCCCAGCGCGCGCGTGAGGAACAGGTTGGCGTCCGTCTGGGCGGTTCCGCTGCCGACGACCAGCACGGTGACCACCTGTCCCGGCGACACGACGAAGTGGAAGATGTCGTCGGCCGGCAGGGCGTCCGGCGCGATGCGCACCGCCCCGAACACCTGCGCGTCGCCGAGGGTCACCGGCGCGAAATCGACCGTCGTCGAACCGGCCGGCGGCAGATCCGCGGTCAGGCTCTCGACCTCTCTCCCCTCCATGTCGAGGGCCACGTCGAGACCGCTGATGGGGCTCGGGCCGCGGTTCGTCAGCCGGGCGGACACCTGGATCCGCTCGCGTCCCGAGAAGTACTCGCGCTCGAACAGGACGCCGGCCACGCTGACGTTGGCCTCCGTCGCTTCGTCCTCGCCAACCCGGATCGGCGTCATGAGCGTGCCCTGCGGGAACCGGACCCCGACCGCGCTCTCGACCCCGGCGCGTTGAAAGTCGCTGATGAGCACGGCCTCGAGCCGCGGCAGATCCGACGCCTCGAAGATTCCCTCGGCCAGCTTCAGCGCCGGCCCGTAGCGCGTTACGCCCGACCCGACCTCCGCATTCGAAACGAGGCTTCGCAGACTGACCCGGTCGGTGGTCGAGCGCGGTCCCGTCTGCGCCCCGCCGTCGAAGAGGATCACCGTGCCCCGATCGCCGGGGTCGAGCGCGTCGATGGTGTCGGCCGCCAGCACCTGCGCATCCGCCCAGCGGTCGCCGTAGCTCATGCTGTAGGAGCGGTCGAGCAGGACCACCACCTCGCGCGCGCCGTCGGTCACCGCGGCCAGCGCCGCGGCGCGGATGAACGGGCGCGAAAAGGCGAACAGCAGCAGGAGCAGCGCGGCGCAGCGGAGCAACAGCAGGAACCAGTGACGGATCCGCTGGCGGCGGAAGGACCGGTAGGGGACCTTCCGGAGAAACATCAGCGAGGGAAACTCGACCTCGTCCTTACGCTCGCGCTGGATCATGTGCAGGATGACCGGCACGGCGATGGTCGCGAGTCCGAGCAGGAACAACGGGGCCAGCAATCCCATCAGCGCACCCGATTCAGCTTCTCGCGCATCGCCAGGAACCGGAACAGCCCGTGATCCATCGGTTGCGCGGTGTTGAAGAACGCGTAGTCGATCTTGTTCTCGGCGCAGAGCTTCGACAGCCGCTCGATGTGCTCCGCGATGAGCGCGCGGTACTGCTCGCGCAGCTTCTCGGGCACCACCGGCATCCGCTGGCCGGTCTCCAGGTCCCGGAAGTTGCCCGCCTCGGCGTAGGGAAAGTCGACCTCCGCGGGGTCGAGCACGTGGAACACGATGAGGTCGTTACCACCGTAGCTGAGCGGCTTCAGCCGGTTGACGATGACCTCCGGCTCGTCGTAGAGGTCCGAGATGAGCAGCAGGATGCCGCGCCGCTTGAAGAACTCGGTCATGCGGAACAGCGGCTTCTCGAACTCCCCGGGCCGCCCCGCCTCGATCCGGTCGAGCGTGTGCAGGACGACGTCGAGATGCTTGGCCGACGGCGGCACGCGGGTCACGATGTCGTCGTCGAAGGTCACTATGCCGACCCGGTCGCGCTGCGTCGTGGCGAAGTAGGTGAGGCATCCGGCCAGGTAGCGCCCGTAGTCCAGCTTGGAGATTCCGCGGCTGGCGAAGCTCATCGAGCGCGAGACGTCGAACAGCACCGAGAAGTTGGCGTTCGTGTCGGCCTCGAACTGCTTGACGTAGAAGCGGTCCGTGCGGGCGAACACCTTCCAGTCGATAAAGCGGATGTCGTCCCCCGGCATGTAGCCGCGGTGCTCGGCGAAGTCGATGGACACGCCGAGGTACGGCGCCTTGTGCAGGCCGTTGATGAAGCCGTCGACGACGTTGCGGGCCAGCAGCTTCAGGTTCCCGATGCGCGCGAGCACCTGCGGATCGACGAACCGGGCGCCGGGCGTGGACGAGGGCGGGTCGGCGGACACGTCACATTTGCGACGCCGGGACCGGCACCGCCTCCAGGAGCTGATCGACGATCTGATCCGACGTGATGCCCTCCGACTCGGCGTGGAAGTTGAGCAGCACGCGGTGGCGCAGCACGGGCCGCGAGAGCGCCCGGATGTCGTCGAAGTTCACGTGGTAGCGCCCCTGGGTGAGCGCCCGCGCCTTGCTGCCGAGGACGAGATACTGCGCCGCGCGCACGCTGGCGCCGTACTGCACCCACTTCTTGACGAACTCCGGGCCGTTGTCGTCCTTCTGGTTCAGCCGGCTCGTGCGGACCAGCTCCAGGGTGTAGCGCATCACCGCCTCGGACACCGGCACCTTGCGGACCAGCTCCTGGAACGCCACGAGATCGTCCCCGGTCACCGCGTGCCGAAAGTCGGGATTGTTGGTGATCGTCGTCGTGCGCACGACCTCCAGCTCCTCGTGCTCCGGCGGATGCTCGATGACGATATGGAACATGAAGCGGTCGAGCTGCGCCTCCGGCAGCGGATAGGTTCCCTCGAGCTCGATCGGGTTCTGCGTCGCGAATACGAAGAACGGCTCCTGGAGCTGGTAGGTGCGCCCCTGCACCGTCACGCGATGCTCCTGCATCGCCTCGAGCAGTGCCGACTGGGTCTTGGGCGGCGTGCGGTTGATCTCGTCCGCCAGCAGGATGTTGGTGAACACGGGCCCCTCGGTGAACACCATCCGCCGGCCGCCGGTCTCGGGATCGTCCTGGATGATGTCGGTTCCCGTGATGTCGGACGGCATCAGGTCGGGAGTGAACTGAATCCGCGCGAACTTCAGGTCGAGGACCTGCGCCATCGTCTGGATCAGCAAGGTCTTGGCGAGCCCGGGGACACCCACGATGAGGCTGTTGCCGCCGACGAACAGCGTCAGCAGCACCTGCTCGATGATGTCGTCCTGGCCGATGATCTTCTTGTGCAGCTCCGACAGGATCTCCTCGCGGCCGGCCTTCAGCTTGTCGGCCAGCGCTATGTCGTCGGGGGATTCGAGCTCGGCCGGCGCCGACGCAACGACGGCGGGCGCTTCGTCCCCGGTCGCCTCCGCCGCCGCCGTCTCTACGTCGTCGGTCGTTTCCGCAGCGGCGCCGATCGCTTCCGTACCATCGTCGGTCGACGCCGCCGCAATGGATTCCGTAGCTTCGGTCGCTTCCGCGGCGCCGGTCGATTCCACCACGTCGGTCGGCTCGGTGGCCGAAGTTTCTGGGTCCACGAAGTGCTCCTCGCGTATGCAGCCGTCCCCCACTGCAGGAGACGGCCGCGGTTTGTATCCGCGTTCAGTGCGTCAACGCATACATCACGTAGTTCACGCCGAACTTGTACGCCTCGTTGGTCACGTCGACGGCGTACCAACCGGTGTCGGAGTACTCCCAGTACTCCCCGATGTCGTTCTCGTAGTTCGCGATGCCGTACATCCGCCCGTTCGGGTCGTTGTCCTCGAACAGGCCCCAGAAGGTCGGGGGCGGCCCGTACATCGGCGCCATCTCCAGAGTCTGGATGTCGAAGAACGAGTGGAAGATGGGGTGCGAAATGTCGAGTTGGATCGGCCGGATGCCCGGCAGCGCACGCGCCATCTGGGCGGTGAAGTTCTCGAAGTGCCAACTGGTGAAGTCGTCGAAAATGACGAAGCCGCCCTTCAGCAGGTAGTTGCGCAGACCCTCGATCTCCTCTTCCGTCGGCTGCCAGAAGCCGGGCTCCGCCATGTAGGCCACCGGGAAGCGGGTCAGCTCGGGATCGTCGAGCGGGAGGACGTTGCCCCCGTTGGGCGCCAGATAGATGTCGAGGTCGCTGATCTCCTCGACGATCCGCCCGAAGTTCCGCTCGGCGCTCGGGTAGTCGTGCGCCCACTTGATGTCGCGGCGGAACAGGCCGGTCTGCAGGCCCCAGTTCATGTCGTAGCGCAGGCGCACGAACGTGAACCGGCCGTCGTAGGCGACGTTGCCCGGGAGGACGTCAGCGCCGGCGGTACCCGCCGTCGCTGCCAGGACCGCAAGCACCAGGGCGCACGCGGCTGCGACAGCGAGCCGGGTTGCCGAGCGCAGGCGGCTACTCGTCATCGTGCCCCCGGCGCGCCCCTGGCCTCTTCCAACTGTCGGATCTGCCGGCTCTTCAGCGCCAGCTCGATCAACAGCCGCTCGAGCTCCGCCTCGTACTGCGCCTGATCCGCGCCGCCGCGCAGAACCCGCAGCTCGTCCACCCGCGCCTCGATCTCGGCCCGCTCCAGGTACAGCGGCCGAAGCTCAGGATCGTCGGGGAACGCCATCCGCGCGGTCGCGAGATCCGCGCCCGCGGAAAGGAACGCGGTCCGCGCCACCATCCCGTCGCCGGCCAGCGGATCCGGGGCGTCCGTGCCGACCCCGTCGCCGTTGTCGTCGAGCAGGGCATGCTCGGTCAGCAGGGTTCCCTCGGCCTCGAAGGCGGCCACCACCCGCTGCCGCGCGTAGACGAACGCCTCCAGCATCGACACGCGCTCGTTGCGGTCCTGGTCCGCCTGTTCCTCGCCGTCCGCGAACGCCTCCACGAAGTAGCCTCCGAACAGCGTGGCGTTCCACTCGCGACCGCTCCGGGTCGCGGTCATGACGACGCGGTTCTCGCCGGAAAGCGCCTCGAGGAAGGGCCCGCTCGCACTGGCCGTGTTGACGAACGTCACCCGCCGGCGGCCCAGCCGGTCGAGCAGCGGGTCGAAGTCCTCGGCCGACGGATCGCGGCGCGGCAGGTTGAGGCGGGCGCGGTCGGTGAAGCTCCCGTGCCCGAAGATGACGATGGCCACGTCGTCGGCCGGGCCGGCGCGCTCGGCGATCGCGTCGATGGCCGCGGTCACGTTCTCCATCGTCGATCGGTCCGCGATCCGCTCGGGATCGAGGTCGGTGCTCTCGCCCAGCCAGGTGACGTTATCGACCGGCAGGCCGTAGCGCTCGGTAGCCGCGGTCACCAGGGTCGTCGCCCAGGCGTGGAACTGCTCGGTGTAGATGTCGTCGCCGCCGAGACCCACGATGACCAGCAGGTGGGTCTGCTGCGCGTGCGCAGGAACCGCCGCCGCCGCCAGCGCCGCCGTCAGGAACAGTGCTCTCACGCCGACCCTCACGCCAGCCCCCGGAAGCGGCGGAAGCTCCACTCGCCGAGCACGAGGCTCGCAAGCAGCAGCAACAGGATCGGCATATCCCAGAGATCGTGCTCCTCGACCACCGTCACGCCGCCGCCGACGTACTGGATCTCGTCCGCCAGCGACTCCGCCGTCTCCGCGGTATAGAAGCGGCCTCCGGTCTCCTCGGCCAACCGTTCCAGTAAGGAGGCGCGCATCGTCGAGTCGTGGAACTCGGCATCGCTCGGGGCCACCTGCAGGTAGGTCACGTCCTCGCCGAGCAACTCGTCACCGGCCAGCGCCTCGACCCGGACCTCGTAGAACCCCTCGGTCGACGGGGTGAAGGTGGCGCGGTACTCGCCGTCCCGCTGCGCCGTCCACTCCATCGGCAGATCGGTGAACTCCCCGTTGGGATGGGTCACCGACGCCATCACCATGCTGTTGTTGAGCTCCTCGAAGTTCGCGTCGCCCACCGAGGCGAGGATGGTCGCCGGCTCCCCCGGCTGCACGCGGTCCTGCGGCAACTCGGTGACCACCTGGTCCGGCACGCCGTCGACCAACCAACGGAGCAGGCGGCGCCAGTAGGTCTCGTGAGTCATGTCGTCGACCGCGATGTCGGCGTGCATCTGCCACGTCCACGAGTCCTGCACGGGGAACGCCATAGACTTGCCCGCGCCGTAGCGCTGGAACGCCAGCACCACCAGATCGCTCTCGGCGGCCGTCAGGAGCGTGGTCGCGCCCGGCTTCACTTCCGTGACCGGATTGACGATGGTGATCGGCGGCAGCTCCCGCCAGCGGGCGGCCGACAGCTCCTCGGTGTCGGCGATCTGCGTCGAGGCGTGCGTGGCCCCGGCGCGGGTGGTCTCCACCGCCACCTCGACGAAGAAATCCTCGCCGTCCCCCCGCGGCTCGCCGACAACGACCGGCAGCACGTCGGCGACCGGCGTGCCGGCGTAACCGCCCTCGGCGAACGACCGGCGGCTGCCGAGCATCAGCAGGCCTCCGCCGCGGTGGTTGACGAAGTCGGAGATCATGCGGAGCTGATCGGGCGTGAAGTGGTTCGCCTCGATGCTGCCCAGGATGAGGCCGCGGTACTGGAACAGCTCGGCGCGGGTGCGCGGGAAGCCGCCGGCCAGGTCGTCCGGGCCGTCGACGTTGAACCGCATGAACTTGTTCTCGGCGGTCCGCTGCAGGATGGCGACCTGCAGGTTCTCGTCGTCCTCGACCGCACGGCGCAGGAACTTGACCTCGAAACGGGGCTCGCCCTCGAAGTAGAGGACCTTGTCGCGCCGATCGTCGACCGCGATCAACGACTCGCGGACGTTGTTCTGCGTCACCATCTCGCCCTGCTGCGGCGAGACGCGGAAGGTGAACAGGCGCGGGCCGGCCTCGCCCGCGGTGAAGCGCAGCCGGACGGTCTGCAACTGGCCGTCGCCGAGCAGCGTGACGTTCTCGGACCCGACGATCCGCCCCTCGTCCTCCACCTGGATGGTCACCGGCCGCCCGGCGTACCCGCGGTGGGTCACCACGACGTCGGTGACGAGCGAGCTTCCGCGCAGCACCCGGCGCGGCCTCTCCACGCGGCCGAGCTCTATGTCGCGCTCGTACGACTCGCGGCCCAGACCGACCGTGAAGATCGGCACGCCGGCCGCCTGAATCGGCAACAGCGCCTCTTCGAGCTCTCCACCGGCGTTGTCGGCGCCGTCGCTCACGACCACGAGGCCGGACAGCGGCACGTCGGACAGCTCGTCGTGGGCGCGGGCGAGCGCCTGCCCCAGGTGCGTCCGGGTGCCGTCGAACTCGAGCTCGTCGACCACATCCAGCCGATCCGTCTCGGAAGAGAAGCTGAAGAAGCGGAGTGCGAAGCGCTCGTTGAGCGTGGCGCGCAGATCGCCCTCCGGCGTCGCCAACTGGTCCTGCACGAACTGCAGCCGCGGCGTCTCGTCGCGATCCGCAATCCGCATGCTGCGGGAATCGTCGATCAGCACCCCGAGGAAGTTCTGCTGCGGGACGACGGACGACAGCACCAGGACCGGCCGCATCAGGCAGAAGGCGAGCACGGCGAACGCCGCCAGGCGCACGACCGCGAGCACCGCCCGGTCCAGCGGCCGGCTGGTGCCGCGGACCTGCGCGTAGGAGCGCCAGGTCACGACGCCGGCCGCGACCGCCGCCAAGACCGCGAGCCCACCGGTCCACGGCGCGCGCAAGGCGAAGTCGCCCTGCTCGAAGATCAGCGGCCGGTACTTGAAGAACAGCTCGAACAGAGATTCCAGCATCTCGGTCGCTCACCGCGAGTTCCCGGCGCGACAGCGCGCGGGTCTCTGGCGAGCCTATCACGCAAGGGCGCTCGATGGGGCATGCGTCGTCAGGCCGCCCCCTTTCGGAGCGCTCGGAAGCTGCCACCGCGCCGCGTCGTGTTGGTCGGACGAAGGTCCCGGTGCGATCGACAAGCGCCCCGAACCCCGGGAAGGGCCAGAACGGAGGACCGCGGGCGCACCGTTCAGTGGCTCATCGCGTACACGATGAAGTTGATGCCCATCTCCACCGCGAACGTGGAGAACCTCAGGGGGTACTCCGGGCGCTCCGCCCATTCCCAGGCATCGCCCAGGTCGGTGTTCCAGTTGATCAGCACCATCAGGCGGCCCTTGTCGTCGAAGATGCCGCGCACGTGCGCCTCGTAGCCGTCGCGCTCCCAGGTCCGGCCGCCCCAGAAGTTGCCGATGGCCGGCACCTGCATGATCTCGTCGATGCGGTACACCGAATTGAACACCGGGTGCTCGATAGGCACCTCGACAATGGGGTACTCCGGGAAGACCTGCCGGATCTGCTGCTCGAAGGCGGCCCACTCCCACGAGCCCCAGAAGTCGTCGATCACGAGGAAACCGCCGGCGAGCAGATAGTTCCGGAGGCCCTCGATCTCAGCCTGGCTCAGCGAGATGTCCCCTACCTCGAGGGCGTAGAGGAACGGGAAATCCCGGATCCGCGGATCGTCGAGCCGGACCGCGTTCTCGTACGGGGACCCGTCGATGTCGATCAGGCGGTTGACCACCGTCATGAACTGCCGGTCCGCCTTGGGGTAGTCCGTCGCCCACCGCGACCAGCCCCAGCCGCTGCTGTAGATGGCGCGGGTGAAATAGAACTCGTGCGGGCCGCCCGGCTGCTGCAGCGTGCCCGTACCCCGCCGTCGCCGGCGCAGCATCTCGCGCGGATCGAAGGCATCCTGCCCGCGCTGGCGCTGCTCGGTCATGAGCCCGTCGCCCGGCGGGGCGACCGGCGGCACGTCCGGAATCGGCGGCGGCTCCGGAATCGAGGGCGCCGCGAAGTGGACGGCGAGCGCAACGCCGGAAAGCGCCAACGTCGCGAGAGCGATCCGCGCAAGGCCTGACGACCGCATCGGCTGCTCCAGGAAGTCGGCCCGAGTCCTTTCGGGTCGAGGTTTCCGCAGCATAGCACAGGCTCTCGAACAGCCGGCAGCCGCAGTCCGGGGACGCGGCATTACTCGTGCCGCGTCCGGGCGGCCGTGCCGGGAGGTCGGACGCGGCAACCGCGGCCTGTCCCCGCTCTGTGACAGCGTCCGGTTTGACGGACAGGCCCGGCTGCCTGCGGAACGGTTCGACCCCCGGCCAGCGGCCCAATCGACGCTGGCACGGTTTGTGCGAAGATTCGGGAATCGATGGCCAACAGCAACCTGCCTTTCAACTACCGACGCGGTACGGCTCCTTCGTCACGCCTGACGGCGCCGGCGCCTCGCCGCGCCCGGCGCCACGTGATGTTCCACCACGGACTGCTGGCCTTCGCGCTGATTCTGCCGGCCGCAGCGTGGGCCTCCGATCACGAGACCGACCACGCACCGGACGGCGCCTCCGACGGCCAGCCGCCGCGCACGGAGGGCCCGCCCCCCGGCGCACAGCTCTCGCCGGGATTGCTCCCGGCACAGCACCCGGACGGCGGGATCGGAGGCGGCAGGATCGGAGAACGGGGGGTACGCCGCGCGACGATGCCCGCGCGGTCCCTTCCGTTCCCGACCGCCCCCATCGCCCAGCGCGGTGCCCCTGCTCCCGATCCCGACTTCCTGTTCGGCCGACCGCGCATGTCGTTCGGCCTCCGCGGACTCTGGCATCGAGCGCGGGCCGGCAGCGACTTCTACGACTTCGTGAACGAGGAGCTCTTCGTGCCGCGGAGCCCGGAGGACGACCACGACAACCCGGACCACGGACTTCTGAACTTCGACGCGCCGGGAATCAGCTTCGACTTCGGGTACGGGGTCACCTCGCGATTGGACGTGCGCGTGGGCGTCGATTACGCCGCGTCGCTGAACGAGTCGGAGCTCAGGAACTGGATCGGAGAGGACGGCCTGCCGTACACACAGAGTACGGAGCTGTCGCAGACGGATGTCCGGGCCGAGCTGGCGTTCGCCCTGGCGCCGCGGGGCAGGTCAATCGGGCAGTACGCCTGGATCCCGAGCCGCGTCGTCCCGTACGTCGGGGCAGGGCTGAGCTTCGTGCGGCACAACTTGACGCAGGCGGGCGAGTTCGTGGACGAAATCGGCTACTTCGAGAACGCGTTCACATCGACCGGCTGGGGCACGGGCGTCCACCTCTTCGGTGGCGCGGACATCCGCATGACCCGGCACGCCTTCCTCAACGCGGAAGTGCGTCACGTCGAGGCGAGCGCCGGGCTGGGCGACGACTTCGCCGGGTTCGATCCGATCGACCTGGGGGGACTGCGCATTAGTGCTGGCGTTCGGTTCGTGTTCTGAAGCATAGTGATACGAGGCGTCCGGCATGCAGTCAGGCAGTGCGCCGGATGCAGCGGGCAGAGGCAGAGGAACGAAACGATGCGAACCATGCAGCGGGCTCTGTACGTAACCCTGGCCGTGCTGGTGGCCCTGGCGCTGCCGGCGGCGACGCAGGACGCAACGGCACGGCAGGCGACGACTGCCGGCTCCGTGGATCTGAACGACGCGCGCTGGCTTCCGTGGATGGGTTGCTGGCAGCTCTGGGAAGAGCAGGTGGACCGGTCGGCAAACGGGGATGGCGCCGAGTTCCCGGATCGGACCGTCGTTTGCCTCACGCCGACGGATGACGGATCCGCCGCGCGGCTGACGGCTCGCGCGGACAGTGACGTCCTCGTAGATCGGACGCTCGCGGCCGACGGCGTCCGGCATGCACTGCCCGAGGGAGATTGCAGCGGCTGGGAGCGGCGCGAATGGTCCGACGACGGCCGCCGCCTCTTCACGCGGGGCGAGATCCGGTGCGGGACGGACGAGCCGCGCCGCATGAGCGGCATCAGCCTGCTTGTCAACCGTTCCACGTGGGTTGACATTCAGAGCGTGTCCGTCGGGGACCGGGGACACATGGAGATTCGCCGCTACAACCCGGCGCGCGACGCCGAAGCGTCCGAGGACGTCCGGCTGCCGGCGAGTCCCGCCGCGATACGCGACGCGAGGCAATCGATCGCGGGCCCGCTTACGGCGTCGGACGTGCGCGAAGCCGCCGCGAAGGCGGAATCTCCCGTGGTCGAAGCCCTGCTCACCGAGACCCAGCCGCGGCTCGATCTGGACAGCGCAACGCTCATCGAGCTCGATGACGCGGGCGTCGACGGCGGGGTCATCGACGTGCTGGTGGCGCTGGCGTTCCCGGATCGCTTCGTGGTCGAACGCCGGACCGGCAGCCGCGGCGGCGGCGTCGGCGGCGGCTTCGGCGGCTGGACCGGGATGCCGTACTCACCGATGTACGGCAGCAGTTACTGGGCGCCGTTCGGCTATTCCTATCTCAGCTTGCGCGGATACCAATCGTGGCGCGGCGCGTACTGGTACGACCCCTATCACTACAACGGCTGGGGCGTTGGTCCGGTGATTGACGGCACCGGCGACGGCCAGGCGGGAGGCGCCCGCGCCGTCAACGGCGTCGGCTACACGCGCGTGAGTCAACGAGCTCCCGCTCCCAGGGACAGCGGCGCAGCCAGTGCGTCGTCGGGCGGGGGCCGAGGCGGCTCGGTCAGCTCGGGACGAAGCGGCGGGCGCGTGACCTCCCGCGGCGGCTTCAGCCGCGGAGGCAGCAGCAGTGGCGGAGGCAGCAGCAGCGGCGGTGGCGGAGGCAGCAGCAGCAGCGGCGGTGGCGGAGGCAGCAGCAGCGGCGGTGGCGGGCGCTCACCCGTCCCGCGGTAGCGCCGCCAAACCCGTCGCAGGGCTCCGTGTTCGGCCCCAGCCCTCACCGCCACAAGAGCCTGCGCCGCAGAACTCACTCCGTTTGCGTTCTGCGGCGCAGGCTCTTGGCCGGCACTGCTATTCGAACGTCACCTCGAACATCTTCGGCCACAGCTTGCCGGTGATGTAGAACGTCTCGGCGCCGGGGTCGAACGCGATGCCGTTGAGCACGTCGACCCCGCGCGCTTCCTCCCGCGTAAGCAGCCCCGACGCGTCGATGTAGTGCGTCACGCGGCCGCTCTCCGGATTGATGCGGACCAGGAAGTCCGTCTGGTAGACGTTGGCGTAGACGGCGTCCCCGACGCACTCGAGCTCGTTGAGCTGCGTGAGCGGGAATCCCCGCAGGGTGACCGGAACGTCTCCGAGCACCTCGAACGTCCGCAGGTCACGGAAGGTCAGGCGGTTCGAGCCGTTGCTCATCACGAGGCGGCTGCCGTCGTTGCACAGGCCCCATCCCTCGCCCTCGTACCGGAACGTCCGCTGTTCGTCGAAGCGCTCGAGGCCGAAGACGAACGCCCGCTGCGCTTTCCAGGTCAGCATGATGAGGCGATCGTCCACCCGCGCCAGCCCCTCGCCGAAGTAGGCGGGTGAGATGTCGATCTCCTGCTCGACCGCACCGGTCTCCGGATCCAGACGGCGCAGGTCCGAGCGCCCGTACTGCCCGGTGCTCTCGTAGAGCTTGCCGTCCCACCACAGCAGCCCCTGCGTGTAGGCGCCGGTATCGTGCGGCAGCTCGCGATGGATTCTGACCGCGAGCGACTGAACGACGGCGGGCGACTGCGCGGCCGTCGTCTCGGCGGACCCGGAAGACAGGAGCGTCCAGGCGCCGATCGCCAGGGCCGCCGCTGCGAGCAGGACGAAGAGCGATCGCAGCCTCCGCCCGCGGACCGGACCGGCCGGAACGCCCGCCGGCGCCCTGCGCGGTTTGGTCGACCGGCCGTGCGCCGTGCGTTTCCTCGTGCTGGGACTCACCGGGATCCTCCAGGGCCAATTCTGTCACACGCCTCCACGGCTCCGCCGGGAAGGGAGATCAGACCCGCATCAGCACGGCCCGGGCCGGCTCGCCGGTGGCGCGGGTGATCATCTCCGCGTAGAGGGCAACCTGACGGCGGTAGACGTCGATGGCGCCGCCCGCCTCCTCCAGATCCCGATCCGTCTTGTAGTCGACGACGGTCCAGACGCCTTCCTCCCGGAAGGCCACGTCGACCACCCCCTCGACCAGGACGCCATCCTCGGCGCGCATGCTGACCGGCGCCTCGCGGCGGAACTCGCCGCGCTGCGCCGCCGCCCGGGCGCGATCGAGGAGCGGATGCGACAGCACGCGCACCACCACGTCGGCCGCGGCGGCGACCTCCGCATCGCTCGCTCCGAACACCCGGCCGTGCAACGTCGCGATCTCGCCCGCGGCCTCCGGCCATCCATCCGGCGCCTCGATGGGCATTGTCGCCAGCACGGCGTGGACCAGCGTCCCGAAGCGCTTGCCGGCCGGCCGCTCCGCGGCGCGATCGAGCTCGAGCACGGTGACCGCGGGACGACCCGCATCCGGGTCCCCGTCCGGAACCGGGTCTCGGCCGGCACTATCGTCCCCCTCGGCTTGCTCTCCGGCCTTCGCCCGCGCCCGCTCGGTCGCCGTTTCCAGCATGAGGCTCGGTCGGGCGGCCCGCTCGATCGAAGCCTCCCGGCGCCGGCGCCATGCGCGGTAGCGTTCCAGATCCGCCTCCACCACCTCGTCCGGAGCGTCCTTCGACAGCAGCTCCTCGCGGCGGATGCCTATCGGCGCCCCGGCGCCCAGCGCGAGCTGGTACGGATCCCACCAGACCACCGGATAGCCCGTGTCGGCCGGTTCCGTCGCCGAGCTCGCGGGGGCGCGAAACGGCACCACGTTGCCGGTTGCGGCTCCGGCTTCGGCCGCGTCGCTCGCACCTCCGCCGCCGCCGTCGCCGCCACCGGCGGCAGCCTGCGTCTCCTCCCGGAACCGATGCAGGCCGGGCGCCACCGTGTCCGTCCCGGCCGGGTCGCCGTCCGACCGATCCAGAACGGAGTCACGGCCGAAACGGGGACACCCCGGCGCCGTGCGCGAATGCCGACGGCCCTGAATCGGCGGGTAGACAGCCGAGTACAGGGGACTCAGCCAGGTGCCTCGAAGCGGATGGCGGGCGCCCCCGCCGGGCTCTCCGCCCGGATCGATCCAGTCGTCCACCTGCGGCGCGTCGCCCACCGCGGGTACGACCAGCAGGTCGCGCGCACGGGTTGCCGCCACGTAGGCGAGACGGATTCCCTCCTCGCGATCGCGCTCGACCTCGTCCTGCTGGTGGTCGAGCAGATCGAGCGGCGACCAGCCGGCAAGACGCAGGGCGCACAGCCCGGACGCCGAATCTATGAAGCGGCTCGCGGCGGTTCGGTAGAGCTTGGCGGTAGGGTCGCCGAGAACCACCACCGGAAACTCGAGTCCTTTCGCCCCGTGCACGGTCATTATCCGTACGCCGTCGCTGCCTTCTTCGAGGATCGGCGCTTCGCCCGCCTGCCTTTCCGCCGCCTCGTCGCGCAGATGCTCGATGAACCCCCGGAAAGAGAGTCCCCCGGACGCCTCGTGGCCGCGCGCCAGCTCGCCGATCTGCAGCACGTTGGCCAGCACCTGCTCGCCGGCCCGCTGCATCACGAAGGCGGCGTGCGCCCTGGTCTCCTCCAGAAGCATCCCTACGGTTCGGGCTATCGGCACGTCGTTGCGCTGCCGATGCAGTCGGGCCAGCACCTCCAGACCGTCCGAGATCGGAAGGAAGCGCTCGGCGCCGTCCACCTCCCCGGCCTCGATTTCCGGCGGAATCCGGAACGGATGCAGCCGCCCGAAGCGGTGCCGGAAGGCGAAAAGCGTCCCGTCGTCGACGGCGAACAGCGGTCCTCGGAGCGTCGCGAAGACGGACAGCTCGTCGTCGGGCCACTCGATGGCGGCCAACGCCGCCCGCAGCACCCCGACTTCCTCGCGGTCGTGAAACGAGCGGCCCCCGACCAGCAGGTGCCTGATCCCGCGCGCCTCGAGCGACTCGACATAGGGGCGCGTAACGTCGGCGCCCCAGTTGTCGAAACGCCGGAACAGCACGGCCACATGGCGCGCGTCGACCGGGACGCGTTCGGTCCCCGCCCCGTCCCCCGCCGGCCCCGACCTCCGCTCCGTCACCGTCCAGCCGCTGTCGCGCACCAGCCAGTCGACGAACGCGCCGACCGCGTCCGGCAGCGACGCCTCGATCGCCCTCCCGGTCATGGCGCCGCGAAAACCGTATGGACTCGGAACCGGCAGCGCCACCACGGCCGGCTGCGACGGCTCGTCCGCGCGATGCGGCGCCAATGGCACGTAGCCGGGGCGCGACCCGTCGGCAGAGCGCTCCGCTCGTCCGCCGGCCGTATCCCCGGCCCCCGACGAGTCCATCAGCGGGGCGAACGCGCGGTTTACCAGGCGCTGGACGGCGGGCACCGACCGGAAGCTGGTGGACAGGGCGATGCTCGCCACCCCGCGCCGGACGAGCTGGTCCGTGACCTGACGGTAGACGCCGACGTCCGCGCGCCGGAAGCGATAGATGGACTGCTTGGGATCGCCGACCAGAAAGAGCTTGCCCTTGTCCGGCGTTACGTTGCGCCAGTCGCGCTCGTGCGGATCGCCCGACGCCAGCAGCAGCAGGATCTCGGCCTGCAGTGGATCGGTATCCTGGAACTCGTCGACGAAGATGCGCGCGTAGCGCCGCTGCGCATCTCGGCGAACGTCCTCGTGATCGCGGATCAGGTCCCTTGCCTCGAGCAGGAGATCGACGAAGTCGAGGCGCCCCGACTCCGTCTTGAGCCGGTCGTAGATCGCGATGGGGTCGCGCAGCTCCTGCTGCAGGTGCGCGGCCAGGTCCGCGTCCGCGACCCTCGCGAACCTCTGCAGCACTTCCACGATCTTCTTGTGCCGGTCGAGGACGTGGGCGCGGGCGACGCCTTCGCCGTACTGCGTGCCGGCTCCGCGCCGCGGATTCGTGAAGTGCCGGTTCGCGCTCAGCTCGACGATCTGCGCCTCGATGCCGTCGTAGTCGCGCCGGCGCGGCCGGATGGCATCGGTGGCCCGAATCGTCTGCGCCAGGGCCCGCGCCGGCTGCGTGGCATGAAACAGCCGGTCGCCGCGGCGGTCGGCGGCCTTGTCGGTCAGCTCAGCGAATTCGTTGAGATGAGCCACAACCTGGTCGATGACGGCCTCGCGCGGGAAGCTCTCTCTCCGCCAGGGCCGCGTGAAGTCGCGCCACTCGGCCAGTTGCCAGGCGGCGCGGCGCAATCGATCGGTCGGCCCGGCGTCCGTGTTCGGGGAGTCCTCGAAGCGGGCCGTCGTCGGCCGGCGCCGCAATGCGCGGCGCACTCCCGGCGGCGGGCCCTTGTCGAGCACGCCGTGCAGCCAGGTCTCGAACGCCTCCCGGAAGATCCGCTGAGCGGCATGCTCGTCCAGTACGTCGAAGCGCGGATCGATCCCCGCCTCGACCGGCCGCTCACGCAAGAGATCCGCGCAGAATCCGTGAATCGTGCTGACCTGCGCCTCTTCCAAGTGCGCGATGGCCCCGTCGAGATGCTGCAGCCGCGCCACGCTCGGCGTCGATGCGCCGGCCGACACGCCGGCGGCGGCAGCTTGCCGCGCACGCTCGAGCCCCTCGCGCAGTCGCAGCTTCAGCTCACCGGCCGCCTTCTCGGTGAACGTGACGGCCAGGATCCCGTCGACGGCGGCATCGCCGCGCGCCAGCACCTCGACGATGCGGGCAACCAGCTCGCTGGTCTTGCCCGTTCCGGCCGCCGCCTCGACCACGATGGACTCGCCGAGCGACTCGCGGATCCGCTTCCGGGCGTCGGCGTCGGCCAGCGGTCCGCTCATCGTGCCCCCCGTTGCGGGCCCGTCCCTGCACCGCGGTTGCGCAGACCGGCGGCCCACGTCACGGCAACCTCCGCAGCGCCCTCAAGTCCTCCAGCCGCGCCTGGTCCTTGAGGGCCGTGCGGCGTTCCTCCCACGGTCCGCATACGGCCCTGAAGTCGCACCACTGGCACGCGCCCTGCCGCGGCGCCGGTACCAGCGATCCGGTCTCGATCGCCCGGTCGATGGTCTCGAGCACTTCGGCGCCGTGTCGGCGCGCGCGCTCGTCGAGCGTGACCACCCGCTGCTCGTAGCGTCCCACCGCCGTGCAGAACGACAGCCGCGACTCGTGCACGGGACGCCCCGCGGTCTCCTCCACGGCCAACCCGTAGAGCACGGGCTGCAACGTCTCGCCCCCGCCGACCACCATGCCCTCCCGCGTGCGGTTCCGTCCGGTCTTGTGGTCCGTCACCCGCAGCTCGCCGCGGGCCGTTGGCCCCGCCTTCGCTTCGACCAGGTCCACGACCCCCCGCAGCAACCAGCGGCCGTCCACGGTGATCGGCTCCGGCACGCTGTCCGGATCGCGCCCGCCGCCCGGCGGCAGGCCGAAACCGAGCTCGGCGTGCATCGGAATCCACTCGCCGTCCTCGTTCGCGACGTGCCGCAGCCATCCCTTGAGGTCGCCGCGGATGCCCTCGATCTCGTCGCGCCAGACGCCTTCGATGGCGGGCGCGAGCTGCTCCGCGTAGTCGGCCGCCACGCGATCGAGCACGTCGTCGACGGCCGTTTCAGCAGTGGGGATCCGAGCCCGCGTCACCGGCAGTTCCCCAAGTCGCTCCAGCGTCCTGACGAGCTCGGCCTGCACCTCGTGGAACAGGCTGCCGCGCGTCAACGGATCCAGGCGCTCGAGCGGCGGCTCGATCTCCTCGCGCGGTCGCAGGCGGTGCACGGCGGCGAGCAGGAACTTGTACGGGCAGAAGGCAAAATGCTGCAGCGCGGACGGCGAGTACGGACGGGCCGACAGCCTGTGCGCGGCGAGCATGGACTTCGTCTCGTCGTCGAGGTCGCACAGCCCGTCGTGGCCGGACCACGAGCGTTTCCACCGCGCCCAGCGCGCGGCCAGCGTGCGCCGCAGGCCCGGATGCAGAGAAAAGAGATAACGCGCCCGCCCGGCGATCTCGTCCTTCGCGCGCTCCGGCGCGAGTAGCGCTCCGAGCACGGCGAGGTCGTACTCCGCATCGTCGATAGCGGCGTCCGGGTCCGCCGGCGCGGGCCAGGCCAGCCGCGCGCCCGCCTGCCGCGACGCCCGCCACTCCACCTCGCGAAAATCCGGAATATGGCCGGTGCGCGCCCGCTCCACGTCGAGCGCATAGAACGAAGGCACGCGCGACCTGGCCTTGCCGACCTCCAACCGCGGATACGAGAAATGGACGCGCTCGGTCGCGGCGCCTACCGCGAGTCGCAGAAGGAGCTTCTCCTGCGTGTTGAGGTCGTGCCGTTCCGGCAGTCCGAGCCGCGGCTCGCCGTCCACCGACGCGTTCAGCACGGCCCGCTGGTCGTCGAGCAGCAGGGGATCCGGGCGCTGCTTCTGGGGAAAGACCCGTTCGGCCAGACCGGGGACGAACACCACGGCAAAGCGCCGACCGCGCACCTGCTCGGGTCCACCGACGAAGACGCGGCCGAAACGCCGTGCCGGCGGGTCGGCGCGGAGCTCGGTCAGCCGTTCCTGGAGCACATCGCGAACGTCGGCGAGCGGCACGGGACCGACCTCGGCCATCGGCCGCAGATCGCCCAGCACGGCGAGCACGCGGTCGGGGTTGGCGAGCACCATGGGCGCCAGCTCCTCGAGTCGGTCGAGCCATTCGCTCCACAGCGCCTCCGCCGGGAACGCGCCCAGCCGGTCGACGATCGGCAACGCGAAGCGCCGGAGATGCTCCAGGTTGCCGCGGTCTCGCTCGAGTCCCGCCACGCGTGGGGACTCCGGGTCCTCCGTGCGCAGCTCCGCCAGCTTGACCTCCAGCTCGCGGGTAAGTCCGTCGAGCCGCCGTTCCCAGCGGTCCCGGCCCCCGACGACCGCCGATTCGACGAGCAGCCGTTCCCAGCGGCGCGGCGCGCGAAGCGTCCCGCACAGTACCGGTTCGTCGTCGCCGTCGGCCGGTTCGCTCTCCTGCGTCCCGTCCGCCGCGTCGGTTCCGGAGAGCAGGTCGAGAAGCGAGGCCTGCACGGGCGCCGCCGCCACCTCGGGAGTGCTGTCGGGCGCTACCCAGCGGGCACGGTCGGCCGGCGGTCTGCCCTCGGCGTCGAGCCGAGGCACTTCACCGAGGGAGAGATACTCCGAGAAGCGCCGGGCCGACAGGTGTTCCGCCGCGCATGCCAGCAGCGCCAGGAACGCGCGACCCGCGGGATCGGGAACCCGCGTCCCCCGGGCGAACCAGGTCTCGATACCGGCGCGGTCGAGCGCCGTCCCGACCAGGCCGGCGTAGATGCCGGGCGACCGGAGCAACACAGCCATCCGGTCGAGCGGCACGCCGCGCGCCGCTTCCGCGGTGATGGACCTGGCGATTTCCACCGCCTCGCGTCCCTCCCCGGGCGCGGAGAAGAAAGTCAACGCCTCCCAGCCTTCCGCCCCGTCGGTCGGCGGCGGATCTTCGGTGTCGAAGAGAAAGCGGCGGACCCGGTCCAGCGGATGCGTGGTTGGTTCGTTCGGACGCGCGGGTGCCGCTTCCACCACACCGGGCAACCGCCGTAGCGCGGCCAGCGTCCGATCGTCGCCGGCCGGCACGGTCGCCAGTACTTCGGCGGCGCGTCCGGCAAGCGCACCGACGACATCGAGCGTGGCCTCGTCGGCAACGGCAACGTCCAGAAGGACGACCACGCCATCGAGCGGCACGCCCGCCAGACCGCCGGCGCCCTGCCGGACGACTCGCGCCGCCGCGCGGCAGAGCGCGGCGTCATCGACGAGGCCGGCCTCCTCCAAGAGCCGCGCGTACCGCTTTGCGAGACGCGCGACGTCGGGGCCGCTGCGGTCGAGCTTCCGAGCCAGCTCGACGTCCAGCGCGGCGTGGCGCAACTCGCGGATGGTGGCGGCCAGGGTGCGGCCGAAAGAGCGAAACCCGGAGATCGGCTGCAGGTAGTCGAGCGGCCTGCGCTTTCCTTCCTCGAATGCGGCGTGCGTGGCTACCGCTTCCGCCGCCAGGGAACTCGCGGGAGCGAGTCCGCGGCGGGCCAGCTCGATCGCCGCGATGCTCCAGACGAGCTGACGCAGACCGAAACGATAGAGGCCGAACGTCGCGCCGTCCTCCGCGGTGATATCTCGCGCGAAATCGTCGGCCGCCTCCCGCGTGTGACCGACGAGCAGTGCTTCACCGCGGTCTAGGCCACGCCGGAGCAGTTCGGCAGCAGCCTCGATGCGGGTCTCCGCCGCCGGAGTCGTCAGAATCGTGATGCGCGGGGACGGCGGCAAGCGATCGGTATCCTGGCGTTATGTTCAGAGCATCGGGTTCCGGGTGGAATCGCGCAGTGCGCGCCGGCACTGGGAGCACAGGTCGTGGTGCTTCTTCAGGTTCGCTCTCCGCTTCCCCGCGTCGCGGGAACCCAGCGCTTCGCGTTTGCCGCAGCGACGGCACAGCGTCTCCGACCGTGCCGTCGATCCCCTCGGTCCCTTCCGATGATCGACTTCCGCCGACATGTCCAGATTCACCATCCCGATTCACCTCCACCCGATGTGCGTGTCTTCAGGATTGTTCCGACCCGTCGCCGACCTGCTCCTTCTCTCGACCCGTTCTCTCAACCCGCTCCGAGCGCCACGCGGGCGGCCTTCTGGGCACGCCGGCGCGACCTGGACAGCCGCGTGTGCAGGGCCTCGGCAGACAGCCCGCTCGCCCTCGGCACGATCAGGCCACTGTTCACCCGAGCCGTCTTGAGCGGCTCGAGCCCGGCACGCGCCATCCGCCGTTGTCGCATCACGGCATTGTGACACCGCAGGCACAGGCGCGCGGGTCGGTGCCCTCGGTTACGCTCGATCGTCAGATGCGCCGGCACCCGCCCGCAGACCACGCAGAGCCGGGCCGGACCGCGCCGCGCTTTCGTCACCGGCGCCACCGCACGCGGCCATGGGCCATCATAGGTCAAGTCGAGCTGTTCAGGCGTCTCTTTCAGATGTTGCGCCATCGTCGTGCCCTTTCCTCTCCGCCGGACCTTCGCCTCGTGGGCGCGGCACCTCGACGGGCTTATCGGTCGAACGCCGCCCTGCGTGGAGCCCTACCGACAAATCCGAGCTTACCGCGGTCGTGTGACAGGTCGGGTCACACCTTCGACGGTTTTTCTCTCGCCCTTATGATTGATACGACGCCGGGGAGGACCTGGTTGCCGCGCAACGCCGAAGTCATCCGCCAGTGGACCATCCTGCGCGAGCTCGAATCCTCGCGCGGCGCCACCATCCGCGGGCTCGCCGAGACGACCGGAGTGACGACGCGCACGATTCGCCGCGATCTGGAGGCCCTGCAGGAAGCGGGCTTCCCGCTCTACGACGTGGCGGACGACGCGGCGAAGCGATGGAGGCTCGACACACGCCCGTTCAGGCGGCTCGACGAAACGGCCTTCACCCTCGCGGAGCTGTCGGCGCTCTACTTCAGTCGGACCCTGGTCGAGTGCTTCGCCGTTCCCCCGTTCGGCCACGACCTGCGGAGCGCGTTCGCGAAGCTGGAGGGCGCGCTCGGCCCCCGCATGCGGCAGTTCCTCGACCGCCTTCCGGACGTGTTGCAGGCCAAGGCCCCGCCCGCCCGACGGCTCGACGACCGGCGGCAACGCGACACGATCGGCCGGCTGCTCGAAGCGCTGCTGCACCAGCGGCGGCTGGAGATGACGTACCACTCACGCTCCAGCCGGCGCGAGAAGTCGTACCGGATCGACCCGTACCGCCTGGTATACGCGGAGGGCGGGTTGTACCTGTTCGCCTACGTGCCGCGGTACGGCCAGGTGCGCACGTTCGCGGTGGAGCGCATTCGGCACTTGAGCCCGCTGGACGAGACGTTCGAGCCGCTGGAGGATCTCGGCGATGCCGCCTTTCCGCATTCGCTCGGCATTCACCAGGGACCGCCGGAGCAGGTGGAGCTGGAGTTCGAGCCGGAGCTGGCGCCCTACGTCCGGGAACGCATCTGGCATCCTTCCCAGAACGTGGAATCGCGCGAGGATGGATCGGTCGCGGTCACGATGCAGGTCTGCAACGACAGCGCGCTCCGGAGCTGGATCCTCAGCTTCGGCCCCGGCGTGCGGGTGACGGCGCCCGCGACGCTCGCGCGCCGGATCGCGGACGACCTGGAGAAGGCGTACGCCCACTACGGCGGTCGGGCAACCTGACGTCCGATGTCACGCCGAGCAGCACTCACGTTCGTTGCGCTGGCCGGGCTGACCGGCGCGCTCGCCGGCGGATTCGCGGCCTCGCGCCGGCCCGGTCCGCCGCCGGAGCCACGGGGACGGCAGGCTGTGTCGATCGCGATCCCGGCCGACCGCGAATTGCTGGACATCGCCGTCTCCCCCGACGGTCGCCGCGTCGCCTACGCCGCCATCGCGGGCGGACGCAGCCGGCTGTACATGCGCCGACTCGGGCGCTTCGAGACCGAGGTGGTACCCGGCACGGAGGGTGCGAGGCAGCCCTTCTTCGCACCCGGCGGCTCGGCCGTCGGGTACTTCGCGGACGGGTGGCTGCGGACGGTTTCCCTCGACCAGGAGGCCGGGAACCAGGAAGATGCAGAACCGGGCGAAGACGCAGCGGACAGGACGACCGCCATCTGCCGCGTGAACGGGGAACCGGCCGGCGCGGCGTGGGACCGGGACGGCACGATCGTATTCGGCGGCCCGGGGACCTCAGGTCTCCAGCAGGTGCCGGCATCGGGCGGCGAGCCGGTCGCGCTGACGGTCGTCGACACGGAGAACGAAGAGTCCGCCCACGGCTGGCCGCACATTGTCGACGAACGCTGGATCCTGTTCACCGCCGGGCGCCACGGCCGCGACCCGCGCCTGAGCCTCCTCGATCGCGAGACCGGGGAGACGCTGCCCCTGCTACTGGCCGACGGAGGCGGGTGGGTCGTCGAACCCGCCACCGTCGTCTTCGTGCGTCGGGGCGAGATCTTCGCGGCCCGCCTCCAACTCGACACGGGTGTCGAAAGGCGCCGGACGCCGTCGCCCCGCCCGGTGCTCCGAGGCGCGGCGGGGAGCGCGGTCGGCTATCGCGGTCTGGGACGCTCGCAATTCTCCGCCGCGCGCGACGGCACGCTGGTGTTCGTGCCTCCGCTCTCCACCGGAGGCGGCAACCGGCTGGTCTGGGTCGATGAGACCGGCCGGGCCGAGCCGTTCGACGGCGTCGCGGCGCGGCATCAGACGCCCAGGATCTCTCCCGACGGCCGACAGGTGGCGGTCAGCACCGTCACCGCGATCCTGCGCCGCGACCTCTGGCTGCTCGACCTCGCGACGCGGAGCCGGGTGCAGATCACCGCGGAAGCGGGCGACAACCACTCGCCTCTCTGGTCTCGCGATAGCGGAACCCTGACCTTCGCTTCGTCGCGTACCGGACTCCAGCGGCTGTTCCGCCTCCGCGTGCGAAGCCTCGAAGTCTTCGGCCCGCTGCTCGGCGGCGACCAGCGCACTCCGGGATCGTGGTCACCCGACGGCCGGCGACTCGCCTTCCACGAGTTGCGTCCCGACCGGCTGCGCGACATCTGGACGTGGAGTGCGGAAGCCGGCGACGAGGCGACCCCCTGGCTAGCGACCGACGCCAACGAGAGAGCCCCGGCCTTCTCGCCGGACGGCCGCTGGATGGCCTACGTTTCCGATGCCGATGCCCACCGGGGCGATCAGGTGTACGTCCGTCCCGCCGACGAGACGTCCGAGGGGACGGCGATGCAGATCACGCCGGCCGGCGGAAGGGAACCGGTTTGGGCGAAAGCAGGCGGAACATTGTTCTACCGCCGGGGACAGGCAGTGTTCCGGGTAGTCCTCGACGACGGCGGGACTCCCCTCGGCGCGCCGGAGCACCTCTTCGACGGCGTGTACCTGGGCGATCCGCTGGGGAACCTGCCCGCCTACGACACCGACCCGGACGGCGAGCGGTTCCTTATGCTGGCACCGGCCGGTCGGACGCCCCTCGTGCACCTGCTCACCGACTGGCAGTCCACTGTCTTCCCTCCGAACCGGGAATGACGGTTGTCCCGGCGGGAACCCGCGCCGGGCTGTTGCGTATTTCCATGTACCGCGGGCGGCGGCCCGCGCGGGTCGCACGTTGCCGCAATGGGCGGCCGCCAATCCGGGCCGCAAGAGAGGCTGACATGACTTGCACGCACTGCCACCGTGAAATCCCGGACCAGGGGTCCTACTGCATGTTTTGCGGACGGCGCCAGGGGACGTCGGCTTCCCTGTTTCCGAAGCCGTTGCGCCGATCTCAGGTCGATTGCCGGCTCGCCGGCGTCTGCGGCGGCATCGCGCGCTATCTGAACACCGACCCGGTGTTCATCCGCGTGGCGTGGATCATCCTGTCCATCGTGCCCGGCACGATTCTGCTGGGGATGCTCGCCTACATCGTCGCCTGGATCATCGTGCCGGAAGCGGAGCCGGGCACGGAGCCGATCGTCGTCGGCGCCAAGCGGCTGCAGCGGTCGGCCGACAACCTCACGGTGGCCGGCGTCTGCGGCGGCATCGCCGAGTACTTCACCGTCGACGTGACGGCGGTCCGCGTGGTGTGGCTCCTGCTCTCCATCTTCCCGGGATTCGTGGTCTTCGGCCTGCTCGCCTATGCGACGGCCTGGTTCATCATGCCCGAGGCGGCAGTGATGGCGGCGACGGCGCCGCCATCGACGCCGCCGCCTGCCCCGGCGCAGGATCCGGCGCCGGCCGCGAGCCCGGAATAGGAACGGGCGCAGGGCGACGGCGCCCCGTCCGGGTTCCGCCATGTGGTCGTGGATCGCCCTGGCGTGGAGTAGGGACCACAGCGCGGCGGCCGCGTTCCAGCCGGTTCGTTCGCCGTCCGGGCGGCTCTATCCCGCGGGGACCGGCGGCGGGCAACCGGTCTCCGCGCTATGCTCCACCGCAACATGACCGGCTCCGTCGACGCGATCCCGCTCTCGAATCTCAGCCTCTCCCTGCTGCCGGCCCTGGTGGTGCTCGTCATACTCCAGCGCTGGTCGGCCGGCGCCGGCGCCGCGCTCTACGGCGTCGGACGCATGGTCGCGCAGCTTGCGCTCGTCGGCTACGTGCTGACGTTCATCTTCGGCACCGGACACCCGGCCGTCGTGCTCGGCACGCTGACGGTGATGCTCACCGCGGCGGGCTGGATCTCGCTCAGGCCGCTAGCGCGCCGCCGCAGGGCCGTCTACCCGCAGGCACTGGCCGCGATCTTCGCGAGCGGGGTGTCGACCCTGGCCCTCGTCACGCAGGGCGTGCTGGCCGCCGACCCGTGGCATGACCCGACGGTGCTGATTCCCCTCGGGGGCATGGTCTTCGCCGCCTCGATGAACGCCGTCAGCCTCTCGGCGGAGCGGCTCGACGCGGAGCTCACGCGGGGGGTGTCGTACCCCGATGCCCGGCCCATCGCCATGCGATCGGCCCTCATCCCGCAGGTGAACACGCTGTTCGCGGTCGGCCTCGTCTCGCTGCCGGGGATGATGACCGGCCAGATTCTGTCGGGCATCTCTCCCCTGATCGCGGTGCGTTACCAGATCATGGTGATGTGCATGCTGTTCGGGGCGGCGGGCATGTCGGCGGCGTGCTTCCTGGCGATGCAGCGTCCGAAGCGCGGCGAGACGTCACCGGCGGTTGACAACGCCTGAGCTGCCGGAATGCCGAGGCTGCCTTTACGGAACGCACTCGACCCCGGGCCTGAGCGCGAAGGCAGTGTCGCAAGTCAGCGCCATCTTCACCCCCCGCCGCTCCATGACAGCGAGGTGGAGGCAGTCGCGCGCCGAGAGTGCGTGCTGCTCGCTGGCGATGGTGTGTGCGACGGAAACGTCTTCGCGGGAGATCGGGAACACCGTAGTCACCAGGTCGTCGAGAAACCGGAACGCATCGGCGATCGCGCCGCGGCGATTGACCGCAACGTAGCGGTGCACGATCTCCTGATACACCGTCGCACTGGTGACGAAATCGCGGACCGCGTGTGCCCTCAGGAACTTCGAGATCCGGTCCCGGTTCGGATGGGGCGCGCCCACGAGGTACATCGGAACGTTGGAGTCAACGAAGATCACGGCCGCGCTCGATGTCGGCGAGCATCTCGTCGATGTCGCCAGTGGGGTGATTGCAGCGCAAGGCGCGCTCGAGCGCCTCCAGCTTGCTGGCTGGACCAGGAACCGCCTGAGCATTCCGCGCCGCACGCAACGCTTGCCTCGCCCATTCGCTCACCGTCAACCCGGCACGCCGCGCGACCTGGCGCAACGAGGCCACCTCGGCTTCGGACATGATGATCTGCAGGCGGGTACTCATACCTATGAGTATACTCGTACCATCGCGAGTGGCGGGGCAGGCACTGTAATCGATCACGGCAGCACGCGCGCGCCGGCCGTGTTGACCGGTCCCACGTAGCGGTCGCTCTCGAGCCCGGCCGCCGTGAACGCCGCCGCCATCGCGTCCGCCACGCCGGCGGCCGAAGCATCCCCGTCAGCGAAGGCCAGTACGCTCGGTCCGGAGCCGGAGATCGAGCAGCCCAGCGCGCCGGCATCGAGGGCGGCCCGCTTGACCTCGGCGAACGCGGGCACGAGGGGCGCGCGAACCGGTTCCACCAGCGCGTCCTGAATGCTCCGACCAAGTAGCGCCAGGTCGCCTCTGTGGAGCGCGGTCACCAATGCCGCGACGTTGCCCAGGTTGTCCACCGCCTGGCCGATGGTGAACCGCCGCTCGGCCACCAGCCGCCGCGCCTCGGCGGTGAGCACTTGCGCGTGGGGGTGGACGAGCACGACGCGGAGCGCGTCGGGAAACGGCAGGCGGATCAGGTCGAGCGGGTCGGACGAGCGAATGAGAACGATGCCGCCGAGCACGCTGGGCGCGACGTTGTCGGCGTGCGCGGTTCCGGACGCCGCCGCTTCGCCGCGCAGGGCGCAGGCGACGAGGTCGTCCGTCGACAGCGCTCCTCCGAAGAGCGCGTTGACCGCGACGGCCCCGCCCACGCTGCTGGCGGCCGAGCTGCCCAGGCCGCTCCCCAACGGCATCTGCTTGTGCAGCCAGAGCCGGACGCCGCGGTCGGCACCGGGTAGGCGTTCGAACGCGGCGGCGGCGGCGATGCCGACCACGTTCTCGCGCGGATTGGTATTGAGCGAGTCGGCTCCGGTCACCTCGACGATCTCGACCCCCGGCTCGTCGCGGATCTCGGCCTCCACGAGATCGCCGGGACGCTCGAGAGCCAATCCCAGCACGTCGAATCCGGGTCCGAGATTGGAGGCGGTGGCCGGAGCGAAGACGCGTACGCGATCGGGCATCCGGCGATTATCGACGATGGCGCAAGCAGTTTGAGGCCGACTCTCCAACCGTGTGGTACGCTGCGGATATGAATGCCAGGACCAACGCGGCGATCGTCATCGCCGCTGCAATCGCCTGCACCACGGCCATCGCGGCAGAAACGGAACCGACGGCGCCTTCACTGCAGGCGAGCGGGGCTGAGCAGGCCGAACAGTTTCGGCGACAACTCCAGAACACCCGCACCCGGCTCAACCTGACCGATGCCCAGTTCGAGCGGGTCGGACCGATTCTGCAGGCCGCGTTCGAGGCCCGGCTCGAGGTGCTCCGCGAGTACGGGATCGATCTCCGGAACGGCTCGGGATCCACCGGCGGACTCGGGTTTTTCCGGGCCCGCCGGCTCCGTCGCGATCTCGATGGCGTGCAGGAGCGAACCATGGACGAACTCGACGACGTGCTGACCGACGCGCAGCTCGAGGCGTACGAGGAGCTCCAGGAGGAGAGGCGGGAAGCAATGCGCGAACGCCTCCGACAGCGGCGCTGAACGTTTGGATGCTCAATGCGCGTCACGATCCGGAGCGCCGGTGTCGACGACGCCGAGGCCATCGCGGCGGTACACAACGCCAGCCTGCAGGCTTCCTATCGACCCCTGATTCCCGAGCGGATCGCGCATCTCGTCCTGGACCCTCCGGAGGTGGCGCCGCGCGTTCCCGGGTGGCGGCGATGCCTCGAGCGGCCTCGGGTCAGCACCACGCTCGTAGCCTGCGACAACCGCGCGGTCGTGGGGTTCTGCACTCTGCGTGCGGCTCCCCGCGGCAATGCCGGGGAAGCGACCGGAGAAATCTGGGCGCTGTTCGTACGACCCTCGCATTGGCGTCGAGGCATAGGCGGTGTGCTGTGCAAGCGGTCGCTGGTGGACGCCCGGGCTCGCGGTCTCGCCAGCGTGGATCTCTGGGAGCTGGAGTCGAACGAGAATGCGCGGCGGTTCTTCTGTTCGCTGGGCTTTCGCGCCGACGGCGAGACGCGGATCTTCCTGGAGCACGCGGGCGTCTCGCTGCGCGAAGTGCGATACCGGCGGACGACATCGACCGCACGGGAATCTCCGACGTAGGACGGCGCAGACTCCTAGCGAGGCCCGGTTGGGCGGCTGGAACCGCAGGCGACGATTGTCGGGCTAGACTGTCACCAAGACGCAGTGAACCCGTCAGATTGAAGGAAGACGCCATGCACGCACGCCACACCCTCGCCGCAGTGCTCGCCACCGCCATCGCCGCCTCCTGCGGAGGAGGCGCCGCACGAGACGCCAACCTGCCCGAGATCGTGGCGCAGTCCATCGCATACCACGGCGGCGCGCTGTACGAGAACTCCAGGATGACGATGACGATCACATCGCTGTCGGGGAGCTTCGACATCGAGGCGACCCGCAACGGCGGCGAGTTCGAGTTCATCGTGACCGATCCCGCCCGCGGCGACCGGCCCGAGCGTCGTGTGCGCCTGAACAACGACGGCGTCACCGAGTGGCGCGGCGGCGAGGAGGTCGAGCTGGACGCCGAGGGCGAGCGGCGCGCCGCCGCCTTCGCCAACGCCCGCGTCTTCTTCCCGCTGCTGCCCTACACGCTGAAGGGAGGCGACATCCACTTCGAGGATCGCGGGCTCGACCGCTGGAACGGCCGCGACCTGCACCGCATGCGGGTGTCGTTCACCCCCGGCACGAGCAACGACGCGGACGACGCCTATACCTTCTGGTTCGACCCGGAGACCGGCCGCATCGAGCAGTTCGGCTACGACTTCGACAACGGGCTCCGCTTCCGCCGGGCGGTCTCGTTCGAGCGGGTCAGCGGCGTGCTCTTCTCCGACCAGGACAACTACGCCGTCGACGGCGGGAAGGTGCCGGTCGACACGCTGACCCCCGACTACGTGGTCAACAGCATGCGGCTGCTGTCGCACGTGGCGATCAGCGACGTGACGGTGGAGCCGCTCTGACGCCGCCTGACGCCGCGTCTTGACGCCGCGGGGTCACGGTCGTGCTCTACGCTGTCAGCGTACGGATGCTGTAGAGCGGTATCCGGGAATCCCGAGTGACGAGAACGAGTCCTTCGACCTGGGCCTGAGCGACCAGGAACCGGTCGAACGGATCCCGGTGATGCGGCGGGAGGCTGGCCGCCCGCTCAGCGTGGTGGAAGGTGAGAGGCAGATGCGTCAAGCCTCTTTCCTCGACGACCGCCGCGAGGTTGTCCGGGGCTGTCAGGCGCCCCTTGGCCCGCTTGACGCTGATCTCCCATGCAGAGACGGCGCTGACGAAAACCTCGTTGTGGGCGTCCTCCAGCGCGTCGCGGGCGCGGTCGCTCAGTTTCCCGGGCTCGGCGAGCGACCACAGCAGCACGTGAGTATCCAGCAGGAAGCGCGCCACCGCTACTCGTCGTCCGGAAAGATGCGCGACCGCTCGATCAGGTCTATCAACTCCTCGTCCGGCTCGTCGAAGTCCGGAGAGATCCGGATTTGGCCCTCCAGCCCGCCGAGCTTGCGCTTGGCCTTCTGTTCGCGGTACGGCACCAGGCGCAGGTACGGCTCGCCGGCGCGGGCGATCACGACTTCCTGACCCGCCCAGGCCGCTCTGCCGAGCCGCGAGAGCTGCGATTTCGCCTCGTGCATGTTGACCTTCATCGGCGCCTCTTGAATAGCTAAGCTAAGTTAGGCTAAGCTAAGCATAGCATGGCCGAATTCGGCGCTGCCTGTCCCGGCCAAAGGCGACGCGTTCAGGTCGCTTGCCGCGCCTGCCGCCCCAGCGGCGTAAGGCGGTACATCTGCGTTCGGGCACTGGGTGCGTCGGGACGGGTCATCTCCACGTATCCGCCCTGCAACGCGGGCAACAGGTATCGTTGCCGTAGCCACTTGCGGTCGCGGAGCCCGAGCGCGTGCAGGATCTCCCGCAGCGACATCTCGCCGTCCAGCACGGACAGCAGCCGCGCAACTTGGGGGGCAACTTGGAGGGCAACCTGGGGGGTCCGCACGGCTGCAAGAATCGTCTCCAGCATGAAGGCCACGAACGCCGTGCTCTCACCATCCGCCGAGCTCCGCCGGATGGCCTCGTAGTAGTCGCCCTGGCGGGCACGGACGAGGCTCTCGACGGACACATGGGCGAACAGCGGCTTCCAGCGGGTCAGGACCAGCGTCTGCCAGAGCCGGCCCAGGCGACCGTTGCCGTCCTCGAAGGGATGGATGAACTCGAACTCGTAGTGGAAGACCGAGCTCGTCACGAGCGGGTGGTCGGCCGTGCTTCCGATCCACGACAGCAAGTCCGCCATGAGCCGCGGCACCTGCCCGGCGGGCGGGCCGACGTGATGGACCCGGTCCTGCCCCATCACGGCCACGCCGCCGCGACGGTAGCAACCCGGCGCATCCAGGAGCCCCCTCATGAGCGTCTCGTGGGCGCTGAGCAGATCGGTCTCGCTGGCCGCGTCCCACTGTTCGTATCGATCGTAGGCCTGGATGGCGTTCCGGGCCTCCTGAACGTCCCGCAACGGCGCAACGACCGGCTTGCCGTCGAGAATCGTCGCGATCTGCTCCTCGCTGAGGATGTTGCCCTCGATGGCGAGCGATCCCTGGATCGTGCGGATGCGATTGATGCGGCGCAGACGGAGGTCACGCGAGAGGCCGGACGCTTCCGCACGCCCGACCGCTTCCGCAATCTGGGCGACCCGGGTCAGTATGTCGGGAGTGATCCGGTACGGTGGTGGACCTTCGCTCATTGCGTTCCCGGCTGACTCTGGCCCGCTCGCTTCGACTCCAGCCTCGACTCCGGCCCCTGACTCTGGCCCGAGGGGATACCGCGCGGCGTTCAGGTCTGCGGCGCTCCAGAGGCGCCGTTCGATGGCGTCGATGTGCTCGAGCTGAGGCATGCCTGTGGGGAGTGTACGCCAAGCAATGGGTACGCGAGAGCATCGTTCGTGTCACCTCGCGTTGCACACTCATTCCGTAACAGCGAATCGTGGGGCCTCGTAGCGGTGGGCGAGCAGAGCCCGGTCGTCAGCCCGACCGCTTGCGAAGGAGCGCTTCGAGTTCAGCCACACGCGCCTCGGCGGCCGCGGCACGCGTTTCGGCGGCCCGGCGCGCAGCCGCTTCCGCCGCGCGGGCCTCGGCTTCCTCGTCGTAGCTGGGCAGATCGAGACCGCTCGCCGGGTCCTGGAAGCGCATCTCCCGCCCCGGCGCCGCCCGCAGCTCCAGGCCCAGCGTCTCGCTGTGCAGCGCCAGCGTGCCGTCCGACTCCGTCAACACCGGTTGACGCACGTAGCCCGATCGCGTCAATCGCTCGCCCTGCAGACGCGCGGGCAGATGCTCTCCCGTCGGGTCATGCTGCCAGTACTCGCGCACGCCGAGTCGCGCATACACCGACCGCTTCCACCCGAGGTCGTCCCGCCACGTGCTGGGCGACGCCACCTCCAGGACGAAGGCCGGCGCCTGTCCCTCCTCCCACAGCTTGTAGTTGGGCCGCTGGCGCTTCTCGACACCGAACACCACGAAGACATCCGGGGCAATCGACACCCGCGGATTGCCTTCCTCGTAGTAGATCAGAAGGTCGCCGGAAACGTACACGTCCGGGCTCCCCTTGAAATGGCGGGTCAGTGCGCTGATCCCGTACATGATGGCATCGCGCTGGGCGTCGTTCTCCGCCATCGGCCGGCCGTCCGAGCTCGGGTACTCGATCGGCACGGCGGCACGTGCAGGTCGGATCATCGCGAGACTTCTCCGCGCGGCGCGCCCGGCACGCACGGGTTCCACCGAAGCTACCACGCGCTGCGACGCCGCTTCCATGCCCCCGCGCCCGCACGGGAGTGTGGAAGCACGCATCGTGCCAACCTGCGCGCCCTTCCACACTCCCCGGCTACCGGATTCTGGATCTCGACGTGCCCGATGGATCGGACTTCGACAAGGTCGTGCCCGGCACCATCCGACCCTTCGTCTTCGACCGCGGGCTGGCGGCGGGGGTGAGTCCCCGACGGCCGTCGTTTCTCCTTACGCCAAGACCTCCTTGAACACCTTCATTGCCGTCGCCATCTCCTCTCGGCTGCCGATCGAGATTCGGCAATGCGTGGTGTGCAACGGTGGAAAATCTCGGCCTACCAGCACCTTGCGCTCCAGGCACGCTTCGCGGAACTCCTGCGCGGGGCGTCCGATGTGGACGAAGATGTGGTTGGTGTTGGAGTCGGGCACGTCGAAGCCCATGTCGCGGAAGGCAGCGATGACGCCGTCGCGAATCTCGGCGTTCTCCCGCACTTCCTTGTCGATGTGTTCCGTGTCCTCGAACGCCGTGATCGCGGCTATCGCGCCCAGCATGTTGACGTCGCCCATGCCCCAGGCACCGCGGATCCTGGCCAGGGTCTGCTCCTGGCCGAGGCCGTATCCGACGCGCAGGCCGGCAATGCCGTGCGCCTTCGAGAAGGAACGGGTGACGAACACGCGCTCGTCCTCCAGCGCCAGAGGCACGGCGGTCTCGATGCTGCCGGGCCGCGCGTAGTTGATGTACGCCTCGTCGACGTGAATCATGGTGTCCGGCGATTCACGCAGCACGCGGCTCACGAAACGCTCCACGGCTCCGGGTCCGTGCACCATGCCGGTGGGGTTGTTCGGATTGCAGAGATAGACCAGGCCGGCGCCGCGAGACGCCTCCGCCAGCGCGTCGAGATCGATGGCGAGCGAGCTGTCCAGATCCACCTCGGTCGTCTTGGCCCCGATCTGTCGGGCCGTGCTCAAGCTGGTCGAGTAGGTGGGCATGGGGGTCACGAAACCCTTGGTCGCCGAGCAGAATGCCCGCGCCGACCCCTGCAACAAGGGGGTGGAGCCGGTGGCCAACTGCACGTTGCCGGTGCCGACTCCGTAGTAGTCGGCGATGACCTCTCTCAGCTCGTTGACGTGATCCGGCGAATAGCCGCGGCCCATGCGCTTGTTGGTGTGGGCCTGAATGGCCTGGACGGTCTTCGGGCCGGGGCCGCGGGCGCTTTCGTTCTGGTTGAGCTGGATGACGCCACCGTCATAGATGCCGGATTTCGCGGCTTCCCGCGTCTGGGCGCTGGCCCGCTTGCCGAACGGTGAGGTTCCGGTCAGGGCACCGGCCGCGGCGCCCAGCGCGATGGTTCCTACGAATCCACGGCGTGTCGTCTTCATTCGATTCCTCCCTGGGGAGCGATGGCGCCTGGTTCTTCGGCCGCCGGCCAGCGGTGAGCACCTCGGCACCCGGGCAAGACGTTCCGGTCTCGGTCGTGTTGGTCCATTGCGATTTCAGCATTCTAACGCCGTACCGGAGCGGACCGCACGAGAAAGGGGGCACCGGCTCGGCATCGTCGAGCGCGCCGCACGGCGACCTCTCCTCGGGCGACAGGTCGATCTCGCTGAACGGCGAACGATCGCCGTACGGGCCGACCCAACCGTCCAGGCTATTCCTCCTGCGGCGGCGTGTGGACGATCTCGTACAACTGCATTGCTGCCTACCACGTCAATGGCCGGCCGGGCGTCTGCCTGATGTAAGCTGATTCGGATCAGGCGCGGGAATCGGCCCGATGGTACCTGCGCCATTCGCCGACAAGCACGAGAGACGGGAATCGACGCACGAGACGCGAGACCGACCATGACGAGAACGACCTTCGGCGCCTTCTGCACGCTGTTCCTCCTCCTCGCGGTGGCCGCGCCGGCCGCACTGGCGCAGTCGAACGACCGGACGATGCCGATGCGCACGCCGGACGGACAGCCGGACGTCTCCGGCATCTTCACCTTCCGCACGCTCACCCCGTTGGAGCGGCCGTCGCAGTTCGAGGGCGTGGAGCGGCTGGGACCGGAGGAGGCGGCGCAGTTCGAGGCGTCGGAGCGCATCCGGCGCAACCGTGACCTATTCGATCCGGAGAAGGGCGCGCTCTTCTACCGGCCGCGGTCCGAGGGCGGCGTGCTGTCGTACAACGAGTTCTGGTACGAGCGGGGCATCGAGCTGACCTCCGACAAGCGGACCTCCCTCATCGTCGACCCGCCCGACGGGCGGCGGCCGCCCCGCACAGAGGAGGCCATCGCCCGCGGTCGCGAGCGAGCGGCATATCGGCGCGAGCACATGTACGACTCCTACGAGAACCGGAGCATGTTCGACCGCTGCATCATGGGCTTCAACGCGGGTCCGCCAATGACGTCCGGCACCTACAACAACAACGTGATGATCTTCCAGGCCCCCGGTTACGTGGCCATCCTGAACGAAATGGTGCACAACGCGCGGATCATCCCGATCGACGACACCGCGAAGCCGCCGTTCCGGCAACGCAGCGGCGTCTCCCGCGCCCACTGGGAAGGCGAGACCCTCGTCATCGAAACCGCCCAGTTCGCCGGGGGCAGCAGCAGCCTGTCGTCGACCAACATGCACCTGATCGAGCGGCTGACGCGGATCGATCCCGACACTGTCGCTTACGAGTACACGGTGACCGACCCGACCGTCTACACCGCTCCCTACACGGTGATGATGCCGTTCCGGCGCACCGATGGGCCGCTGTTCGAGTACGCCTGCCACGAAGGCAACTACGGGCTGCACGGCATCCTGGCCGGGGCGCGGAGAATGGAGCGGCTGGGCCGCGAGTTGCGGCCGTAGGCATCCTCACCGCCACTCCAGTCACCCGGGTGAGCCGTCTGCGGGGAGAGACGGCCCGATGCGAGCACTTGAGAGCCGATGGGGCCGCTTGGCGGCGACGCTGTTCGCCGCGGCCGCGATCGCCGGCCACCCCGCGAGCCCCGGGTACCAACTGGGCCAGCCATAACCTCGACTGTAAGGGACCCCTCGGACCTCATCACTCTTCCCCAAAGTCGGGTAGCAACTGCCCGAGGTGATGGCGCAGGTGGATCAGGTACCCCTCCACGATCTCGCCGAGCGTCATGACGCCCTCGGCCCCGATGCGGCAGCGTCTGGCCAGGGCAGCCTCCGGGATGCGCTCGATGACCCTGGCGAGGTGCAGGTTGTAGGCGCGCCACAAGGTCAACTGCTCGCGCCAGTCGGCGCTGGCGTACTCCTGCAGTTCGACCCAGCGATCCTGCTCGTAGCTGGGAAAGTCGAGCGCGTCGATGAGCTGCGCGCGGACGAAGCGGTGGTGGTTGTTCGCGGCCGAGTCGATCAGGTGGCCGAGGATCTCGGTCTTCGACCACTTTCCCGGCACCGTCCTGTCAGTTACCTGCGCGCTCGCCATCCTCTCCAGACGGGGCGTCACCGACTCCACGATTCTCCTCAGCTCGTCCGACGTGTTCATGCCGCCTCCCGCCGATCATCAGTCTAGTAGGGAGAGCGGCCGCGAAGGAACAAGCCGACTAGCCCGCAGCCGTGCGCAGGCCCTTCCAGATGCTGTAGCACATCCCGAGCAGCACCAGCGCGAAGGGAAAGCCGGTCAGGAGGGAAGCGGTCTGCAAGGCCACCAATCCGCCGCTGATCAGCAGGGTGATGGCAACGAGCCCTTCGAACGTGCACCAGAAGATCCGCTGGACGACCGGCGCGTCGAGCTTGCCGCCGGCGGTGATGGTGTCGATGACGAGCGAGCCGGAGTCGGAAGAGGTCACGAAGAAGACGACTACCAGAACGATGCCGATGGTCGACGTGACGCCGGTGAGCGGCAGCACCTCCAGCATCCGGAACAGGGCCATCTCCGGTTGCCCGGCCTGCACGGCCTCGACTGCCGCGGTGTGCCCGCCGTCGAGGTAGTGCGACAGCGCGGTCGCCCCGAAGGCGTGCATCCAGAGCGCGGAGAGCGACACGGGAACGACCAGCATGCAGCCGACGAGCTGCCGCACCGTGCGGCCGCGCGATACGCGGGCGATGAACATGCCGACGAAGGGCGACCACGAGAGCCACCACGCCCAGAAGAAAGTGGTCCACCCGTGCAGGAAGTCGAAGTCGTCACGCCCGGCCCAGTAGCTGAGCGGTCCGATCGCCGCGAGATAGTAGCCGATGCTGGCGACGAACCCGGCGAACAGGTCGAGTGTCGGTCCCATCGCCAGCACGAACGCGAGCAACAGCAGGGCCAGGAACAGGTTGACCTGGCTCAGGCGCCTGACGCCCTTGTCCAGCCCGGCGACCACCGACGCCAGCGCGATGGACGTGATGCCGGCGATGACCAACACCCTGGTCGTGTCGGTGTCCGGCACGCCGAACAGGTGCGCGAGCCCGGCGGCTGTCTGCTCGGCGCCCAGGCCGAGCGAGGTGGCCAGCCCGAAGAGCGCGGCGAACACGGCGAGGACGTCGATGACATGGCCGAACCGTCCCCAGACCGCGTCGCCCATGACAGGGTAGAACGCCGACCGCAACGTCAGCGGCAGCCCGAGGTTGTAGGAGGCGAAGGCGAGCGCGAGCGCGACGACCGCGAACATCGCCCACGGATGCACACCCCAGTGATAGATGGCCGAGGCGATGGCGAGCCTGTGCGCGGCGGCCGTGTCCGCTGCGTCGACCCCAAGCGGCGGATTCCCGAAATGGTCGACCGGCTCGGCCACCCCGAAGAACATCAGGCCGATGCCGATCCCGGCCGCGAAGAGCATGGCGAACCAGGACCAGGCGGAGTAGTCCGGCCGGGCGTCCGGACCGCCCAGGCGGACGCGGCCGACCGGCGTCACCAGCAGGAGCAGGCAGAACAGGACGAAGATGTTGCCCGCGCCCATGTACACCCAGTCGAACGTCGATGTCAGCCAGCCGTACAGCGCGTCGAAGACGCCTGCGGCGGCATCCCGGAATGCCAGCACGCCGGCGACGAACGTGATGATGGTGAGGCTGGAGACGACGAAGACCGGGTTGTGGACGTCGAGACCGAGGAAGTGGACGTTGTCCCGGCCGATCTCGTAGTTGGTCCGCGTGGCGGTGGTGGCCATGCCAGGAGTGTGCGCCGCAGCAACCGGCCAGGGGCAGACGACGCCGAGCCGTCGTCAGGCGCCCATATCGGGCGGCCGTGGGCCCCGGGATCCGGAGCTCAGTCGAAGATCCCGAGCTGCAGCTTCGCCGCGTCGGACATCCGGTCCTTGTCCCACGGCGGCTCCCAGACCAGGTCGACGCGCGCGTCGGTGACGCCCTCGATGCCCTTGACCTTGCCCTGCACCTCGGCCGGCAGGGTGACCGCCGCGGGGCAGCCGGGCGCGGTGAGCGTCATCTTGATGACGGCCAGGCCGTCCTTGTCGACCGCGACGTCGTAGATCAGGCCGAGCTCGTAGATGTTGACCGGGATCTCGGGATCGAACACGGTCGAGAGCTGCTCGACGATCTGCGGCTTGAGCTCCAGCGTCCTGACCGGGTCGGGCTCGATCGGCGGCGGTTCCGATGACGCGGCAGCGCCCGGTCCGGCGGCAGCCCCTCCGGGACTGGGACCGGTCAGCGCACTGGTATCGAACATGGACGAGGCCGGCGGCCCGCCGGGTGCCGGCAGCGGCGGCCTGGGCGCCTGGGGCGGCGGCGCGGATCCATCCACGTGCGGCGGGATGACAGGCTGTCCGGCTTCCGTCGGTGCGGCCCCCGCTGCGCCGCCCCCGCCGGTCGTGGCGGCGGGGGACGCGGCAGCAGCCGCGGATGCTCCGACCGGGCCGGCGGTCGCCCGCCCGACACCGGTCGGGCCGGTCCTTACACTTTCGCCGGCACCCGTCCGCCGGTCACCGTCCCCACCGCCGGCGCCGAGCGGCGGCGGCACGTCGTCGATTTTCAGAATACCCATGCGCGTCTTCCAGAGACACGATACCACGCGCCGGAACGGGACCCCGCGCGAGCCTGTCGGCACGCAGCGCCGACTGCGTTGACGTATTCTGAGTATGTATCCATACTGTTGGTATGCGCATGGGTGAACGCGGCCAGGTTACCGTGCCGAAAAACTTGCGAGACAAGTTCGGACTGAAGCCTCACGACGAGATCGCTTTTCTCGAATCGGGAGGCGAGCTCGTCCTGCGCAAGAAGCGGGCGCCGGCAGTGGAACACGGCATTCGCCGCTGGACCGGACGCATCGGGCGGATGCCGGAGTCGGTGGACGAGTTCATCGACGATCTGCGCGGACGATGATCACGGCGGTGGATACCAGCGTCCTGCTGGACGTGCTGCGCCCCAATCCGAACTTCGTCGACCGGTCACTGGCGTTGGTCGAGGCCAGTGCGGCGATCGGTCCGCTCGTCATCTGCGATCCGGTATATGCGGAGCTGTCGGCCAGCTTCGAGCGACAGGAGGAGCTGGAAGCCTTCCTGGCGGATGCCGAGATTCGGCGCGAGTCCGCGAACGACAGGGCGCTGTTTCTGGCCGGACGGATGGGGCGGGCGTACCGTTCCTCCGGCGGCGGCAGGGAACGAATCATCACCGACTTCCTGATCGGCGCCCATGCGCGCGTGCAGGCCGGCCGTCTGGTCACCCGTGACCGGGGATTCTACCGTCGCTACTTCGACGGCCTGACCGTCGTCGAGCCGTGACAGGCTCGGCCTACTCCTCCGTCGACACGACCTCGTGGCGGTCCTCGACAGCGGCCCGCAGCGTGTGCCAGGCGAGGCTGGCGCACTTGACGCGGGTCGGGTAGTCGCGCACCCCGCCCAGGACCGCCAACTTCCCCAGCAGCACGTCGTCGACCATCGCGTCGTCGTCTGTCACCAGGGCCAGGAACTGCTGGAAGAGGCGCCGCGCCTCGCCGAGCGTCTTGCCCTTGACGGCGTCGGTCATCAGTGACGCCGACGCCTTCGAGATGGCGCAGCCGGAGCCGAGGAAACTGACGTCGGTAATGGTCTCCCCGTCGAGGTTGACGTAGACGGCCAGACGGTCGCCGCAGAGCGGGTTGTGGCCGTCGGCGTGCCGGTCGGCGCCGTCGAGCTCCCCGAAGTTGTGGGGATGGCGGTTGTGGTCGAGGATGACCTCCTGGTAGAGGTCGCGCAGGTCGCTCATACGGGGAACATCTCCCGCACGCGCTCGAGGGCGCGCACCAGCGCGTCGATTTCTTCGCGCGTGTTGTACATGGCCACCGAGGCGCGCGCGGTGGCGGGCACCCCGAAACGGTCCATGATCGGCTGCGTGCAATGGTGGCCGGTGCGCAGGGCGACCCCCTCGGTGTCGACGATGGTGCCGACGTCGTGCGGGTGCGCCCCCTTCATGACGAAGGCGAGGATGCTCGCCTTGTGCGCGGCGGTGCCGATGAGCCGCAGCCCCTTGACCTCGGAGAGCGCCGCCGTGCCGTAGGCCAGCAGGTCCGCCTCGTGCGGGGCGATGGCCTCGAAGCCGACCCCCTGCAGGTAGTCGATGGCCGCGCCGAGGCCGACCACGCCGGCGATGTGCGGGGTGCCCGCCTCGAACTTGTGCGGCAGATCGGCGTAGGTCGTCTTCTCGAACGTCACCGAACGGATCATGTCGCCGCCGCCCTGGTACGGCGGCATGCGCTCCAGCCACTCCTCGCGGCCCCACAGGACGCCGATGCCGGTCGGGCCGTAGAGCTTGTGGCCGGTGAACGCGTAGAAGTCGCAGTCGAGCTCCTGCACGTCCACCGGCATGTGATAGACCGCCTGCGAGCCGTCGATGAGCACGGGTACGTCGCGACGCTTCGCCATGTCGACAATCTCGCGCACCGGGTTGATGGTGCCGAGCGAGTTCGACAGGTGCACCACCGAGACGAGCTTCGTGCGCGGTCCGAGCAGCCGCTCGAGCTCGTCGAGCTGCAGCGTGCCGCTGTCGTCGATGGGCACCACGCGGAGCTGCGCCCCGACCTGCTCGCACAGGAGCTGCCACGGCACGATGTTCGAGTGGTGCTCCATGTGGGTGATGACGATCTCGTCGCCCGGGCCGACCTGGCGGCGGCCGAAGCTGTGCGCCACCAGGTTGATGCTCTCGGTGGAGTTGCGCGTGAAGATGATCTCCCGCGACGCACGGGCGTTGAGGAACCGCTGCACCTTGACGCGCGCGGCGTCGTAGGCGGCGGTGGCCTCCCCGCTCAGCGTGTAGACGCCCCGGTGGATGTTGGCGTTGCCGTCGCTGTAGTAGCGCGCGAGCGCGTCGAGCACCTGCCGTGGCTTCTGCGTGGTGGCGGCGTTGTCGAGATAGACGAGGCGGTGGTCGCGGACCATCCGCTCGAGGATGGGAAAGTCCCGCCGGATGCGCTCGACGTCGAGCCCCGGCGGCGCCGTCACGGCGGCGACTTGCGGGGCGCTCACCGCAGACACCCCCGCGAACAGGTCCGGCCGTGCCCCGCCGCAACTCGAGCGCAACGGAATCCGCAATGCTCGTGTCGACGGGTCGCCCGGTAACGCCTTCCGGCCCCGGCTACGTCGTCACGCGTCCACATGGAACGACCCTCCGCCCGACCCGGGCAGTTGCGCCAGCAGGAGATCGTCGAGCTGATCGCGGATCGGCTCGATGGCGATGTGGTTCAGCAGGTCGCCGGCGAAGGCGTGGATGAGGACGCTCCGCGCCTGCTCCAGTCCGAGCCCGCGGGCGCGCAGGTAGAAGAGCGCGTCCTCGTCGAGTTGTCCCACCGTGGCCCCGTGCGTGCACTTGACGTCGTCGGCGAAGATCTCCAGCTCGGGCTTCGTGTTGATCTGCGCGTCCTCGGAGAGCAGCAGCGCCTTGTTGGTCTGCTTGGCGTCGGTCTTCTGGGCGTCGATGGCGACGATGATCTTCCCGTTGAAGACGGCGCGGGCCTCTCCGTCCAGGATCCCCTTGTACAGCTCGTGGCTCGAGCAGTGCGGCTGCGCGTGGTGGATCGTCGTGTGGTTGTCGACCAGCCGGCGCCCGTTCGCCAGATAAAGACCGTTGAGCGTGCACTCCACCCCTTCGCCGTCGAGCAGCGCCTGCGCGTCGTTGCGCACGATGGCGCCCCCGAGGGTGACCGCATGGGACGAGAAGTTGGCGGCCCGTCCGAGCCGGACGTGCATCGAGCCTATGTGGTAACCGGCGAGGCTCTCGCGCACCAGCTTGTAGTGATCGACCACGGCGCTCGGCCCGGCGACGACCTCGGTCACCGTGTTCGTCAGGTACGGGGAATCGCCCCCGCCGCCGTAGCTCTCCACAACCCGCACCTGCGCGTTCTCGCCGACGACGAGCAGCACGCGCGGATGGGTCATCACCGGTTCGCCGCCCGGGGGTGGCGACGTGACGAACAGCAACTGGATCGGTTGCTCGACCACGGTGTTGGCCGTTACCCGCACGACCGCGCCGTCGTGGAGGAGCGCGGTATTGAGCGCCGTGAACGCCTCGTTCTCGATGCCGGCGCCGGAGGCCAGACGCGCCTCGACCGCCGCCCGGGTCTCGCTCGCGTCCGAGGCAAGCACGTCCGCCAGGCTCAACACCTCGACGCCGTCCGGCAGCGCGGAAACGTCCGAGGCCGGCGCCACGTGGCGGCCGTTGACGAACAGCAGTCCGGCCCCGATGCCCAGCGCGTGCGGCGCGGTATCGGCCTTGGCGGCCTCGCGTTCGGCCGGCGCGGCGAGAGAGAACGCGGTATTGGCGATCGGCGCGACGTTGGTGAAGCGCCACGCCTCGAGGCGCGTGGTCGGGACACCGAGCGCGGTGAAGCGCTCGAAGGCGCGGTACCGCAAATCGACGACCGTGTCAGGTGCGGGCGCCGTGCGGCGCACCGCCTCGAAGGCGTCGGCGTAGGCTTCGGCGGGAGCGAGTGTCGTCATCGGCATCCCGCTACGCGCCGACATGCTCGGCGACGCCCTCGATCCAGCCGTAGCCCTTCTCCTCGAGCTCCAGCGCCAGGTCCTTGCCGCCCGACTTGACGATGCGGCCGTCCGACAGGACGTGCACCACGTCGGGCACGATGTAGTTGAGCAGCCGCTGGTAGTGGGTGACCACCAGGGTCGCGCGATCGGGGCTGCGCATCGCGTTGACGCCGGCCGAGACGGTGCGCAACGCGTCGATGTCGAGCCCCGAGTCGGTCTCGTCCATGATCGCCAGCTTCGGCTCGAGCACCGCCATCTGGAAGATCTCGTTGCGCTTCTTCTCTCCGCCCGAGAAGCCCTCGTTGACCGGGCGCTTCAGCAGGTCCTGGTCGATGTGGAGGACCTGCATCTTGTCCTTGACCAGGGCCATGAAGTCCATCGCGTCCAGCTCGGGCTCGCCGCGGTGCTTGCGCACCTCGTTGAGCGCCGCCTTCAGCAGGTAGGCGTTGTTGACGCCGGGAATCTCCACCGGATACTGGAACGCCAGGAAGATGCCTTCCCGCGCGCGCTCCTCCGGCTCCATCTCCAGCAGGTCGTGGCCGTCGTAGGCAACGGACCCGGCCGTCACCTCGTACTCCTCGCGGCCGGCGAGCACCGCCGCGAGGGTGCTCTTGCCGGAGCCGTTAGGCCCCATGATGGCGTGCACCTCGCCCGCCTTCACCGACAGGTCGATGCCTCTGAGAATGCCCCGGCCGGCGACCGAGGCGTGCAGATTCGTGACTTCGAGCATGCTGTGTTGACGTTTCCTTCCTTGGGCGGCCGGCGCGACGACGTTCGATTGACCCGCGGCGCCGGCGGGTCCGCCCCGGTTTATCCGACGCTGCCCTCGAGGCTGACGCCGAGCAGCTTCTGCGCCTCGACCGCGAACTCCATCGGCAGCTCGCGGAAGACCTCCTTGCAGAAGCCGTTGACGATCATGTTGACCGCGTCCTCGGTCGACAGGCCGCGTTGGCGGCAGTAGAAGATCTGGTCTTCGCCGATCTTCGAGGTCGACGCCTCGTGCTCTACCTGCGACGACGTGTTGCGCACCTCCAGGTACGGGAAGGTGTGCGCGCCGCACTTGTCGCCGATGAGCAGCGAGTCGCACTGCGAGAAATTGCGCGCCCCCTTGGCGTTCTTGCCGATCCGCACGAGGCCGCGGTAGGTGTTCTGGCCCTTGCCGGCCGAGATGCCCTTCGAGACGATGGTGCTGCGGGTGTTCTTCCCGAGGTGGAGCATCTTCGTCCCGGTGTCGGCCTGCTGGCGGTTGTTGGTGACGGCGACCGAGTAGAACTCGCCGACCGAGTTGTCCCCCTGCAGGATGCAGCTCGGGTACTTCCAGGTGATGGCCGAGCCGGTCTCCACCTGCGTCCACGTGATCTTCGCGTTCGTCGACGCCTTACCGCGCTTGGTGACGAAGTTGTAGATGCCGCCCTTGCCGTCCTTGTCGCCGGGATACCAGCTCTGGACCGTCGAGTACTTGATGGTCGCGTCGTCGAGGGCGACCAGCTCGACCACCGCCGCGTGGAGCTGGTTCTCGTCGCGCATCGGCGCCGTGCAGCCCTCCAGGTAGCTCACCGTCGCCCCCTCGTCGGCCACCAGCAGCGTCCGCTCGAACTGCCCGGTCTGCGCCGCGTTGATGCGGAAGTAGGTCGACAGCTCCATCGGGCACTTCACGCCCTTCGGGATGTAGGCGAACGAGCCGTCGGAGAAGACCGCCGAGTTGAGCGCCGCGTAGAAGTTGTCGGACGCGGGAACCACCGAGCCGAGGTACTGCCGCACCAGGTCCGGATGGTCCCGCACCGCCTCGGAGAACGAGCAGAAGACGATGCCGAGGTCGGCCAGCTTGTCCTTGAAGGTGGTCGCGACCGACACCGAGTCGAACACCGCGTCGACGGCCACCCCGGCCATCACCTTCTGTTCCTCTAGCGGGATGCCGAGCTTGTCGAAGGTCGCCTTGATCTCCGGATCGAGCTCGTCGAGGCTCTCCAGTTGCGGCTTCTGCTTCGGGGCGGAGTAGTAGATGATGTCCTGGAAGTCGACGGGCGGGAAGTGCACGTTGTGCCACTGCGGCTCGGTCATCGTCTGCCAGACGCGGAACGCCTTCAGGCGCCACTCCAGCAGCCATTCCGGCTCGCCCTTCTTGGCCGAGATGATCCGGATGATCTCCTCGTTCAGCCCCGGCGGGACCGCCTCGGCGTCGATGTCGGTGACGAAGCCGTACTTGTAGTCCTGATTCGCAAGCTGCTCGATGTTGTCGGTCGAGGTCGCCATCACGCCTGCTCCCGGTCTACGCGACACCTCCGGCCGCCCTGGGGCCTTGGAAGGTCGCGGTCGGTGTTCGATCCGCATTTCCGACCAGAATGGTCGGATATCTGAATTCTACCGAATCGGCGGGAGTGCACGCAACCTATCCCCGGTGGCGTCTGCTCCGCGGTACAAACGGTCGGACCGCGTCTGTGTCGTCGGGTCGACAGTCTCCACTTGCACGGCCGGCGGCACCGGTCGGAGCCAGTCCTTGCTCTCCTGCAGGGAGCAGCACCAGAGACCATTTTGTTGCAGAAACATGCCATACTTGTCTTTATACTGCCATGACCTTCGACGAGTTGGTAGAGATCGTGGCGGACGAGCCACTGTTCGAGACGGGACTGCTGCTGGCGGGTGCAATCGATCCGGCCGATCTTCGACGCCAGCTCTCCCGCTGGACCCGCAGCGGCCGGATTCACCAGCTCCGGCGCGGGCTGTATGCGCTGGCCCCTCCCTGGCGCAAACGAACGCCGCACCCCTTCCTGGTGGCGAACCGACTGGCGCCCGGTTCGTACGTGAGCAGTCTCTCTGCGCTGGCGTTCTCCCATGCGATCCCGGAATACGTTGCCGAGGTCACCAGCGTCACGACCGGGAGGCCCTGCATTCGCCGAACGCCGCTCGGGCGGTTCTCGTTCCGCCACATCAAGCCCGGACTGCTGTTCGGCTACCGCGACGCAGACCTTGGACCCGGCCAGCACGCCTTCGTCGCCGAACCCGAGAAGGCGCTGCTCGACCTGGTCCACTTGCAGCCGGGCGGTGACGACGAAGCGTACCTCCAGGAGCTGCGGCTCGAGTTCGACGCGCTGCGGCTCGACATCCTGGACGCCTTCGGCGCAATGTGCGCGACGCCGAAGCTCGTGCGCGCCGCCGACCGTATCGGCCGCCTCGCCCGGCAGACACCGGAGTACGAGACCCTTTGAAGGACCATCTCCAGCGACTCGTGGGCACGCACGAACCGTTGCGGGGACGCAACATCGCCCGCGAGTATCTCCAGGCGCGGATCCTCGGCGCGCTGCAACGCGCCGGTGCGATGACCTCGCTGGCGTTCCAGGGAGGAACATGCCTGCGGTTCCTCTTCGGGCTGCCGCGCTATTCCGAGGACCTCGACTTCGCGCTCGAGCGCGAATCGCCCGGCTATAGCCTGCGGAGCAGCCTGCGCGCCATCCGCACGGCGCTGTCGGCGGAGGGCTACGATGTCGACCTCCGCGTCCGGGACCGCGGCGTGGTCCAGAGCGCCGTAGTTCGATTCGCCGGCGTCCTGCAGGACATCGGTCTCTCACCCCGTTCAGGAGAAGTGCTCGCCATCAGGGTCGAGCTCGACACCCGACCTCCCGCCGGCGCCACGACGGAGATCAGCCTGGTGCGGCGGCACGAGACCCTGCGGCTCTTTCATCACGACCGCGCGTCGCTGCTCGCCGGCAAGCTGCACGCGGTTCTCCAGCGGCCCTACACGAAGGGACGCGACCTCTACGACTTGATCTGGTACCTCAGCGATCCCGACTGGCCCGATCCCAACCTCGACCTCCTGAACGCTGCGTTACGGCAGACGGAGTGGCCCGGCCCGGAGATGACGCCCCAAGCGTGGCGGCCAGCAGTGGCCGAACGGCTGGAGGCGCTCGATTGGGACCGGGCCGCGGCCGATGTGCGTCCATTTCTGGAGCGGCTCTATGACGCGGCGCTGGTCACGAAGGAGAACGCGTTGCGTCTGCTGGCGCACCGGTAGCGGCGAACGACTTGAAGAGCGGAGGGTCGGGCGCCAGAGATCCGACAATGCCGGCCGGCGCCGCCGGCCAGGAGCTTGCGCCGCAGAACGCAGCGAAGCGGAGTTCCGGGACGCAAGGTCGTGGAGCCGGGGGGGATGGGCCGAAACGCCGAGCCTGTGAGGCGTTTCGGGGCGCTATGCGTCTCGACGACCGAGGGTGCTCACCCAGCCGATCAGGCAGACGGCGGCGACCCCGACCAGGTTGTGCCACATGAAGGAGACGTCTGTGAGCGTCGCCACCACGGCGACCGACGCCATGCCGCCGATGAGGCCCCAGAAAGCCCCGCCCGCCGTCGAGCGGCGCATGCCCACGGCAAGGACGAACACCCCGAGCAACGAGCCGTAGAAGAAGGAGCCGAAGCGGTTGACCACCTCGATCAGCGAGCCCAGGTTGGCGGCGTACAGGGCGGTGATGGCGGCGAAGATTCCCCAGAAGCCGGTGGCCACCTTCGATACGAGCAGGTAGTGCGCCTCGGAGGCCTCGGGCCGGAAGTGGCGCCGGTAGAAGTCGATGGTGCTGGCCGCCGACAGGGCGTTGAGCTCGGCCGCGATGCTCGACATCGCCGCCGCGAAGATGGCCGCAATCAGCAGTCCCACCAGCCCGATGGGAAGCTGCGTCGTGATGAACGTGGGGAAGACGTAGTTGACGTCGCTGTAGGCGGCGTCTCCCGTCACGTCCCGCACCAGATCTCTCGCGCGCACCCTGACGTCGTTCACCCTGGCGTCGCTCTCGACGAACGCCGCGGTGGCCGCCTGCGTTCCGTCGGCGTCATCCGCCTGCCGCGCCGCCACGACCGCCGCCGCATCGGCGCGCCGGTCAGCATGGGCAGCCCGGAATTCGTCGTCGAGGGCCTGGTAATCGTCCGCCCGCCCGCTGGCCTCCACTGCCTCCTGATGCGACGTATTGAAGAGCATCGGCGGCTCGGTGAACAGGTAGAAGCAGAAGACGAGCACGCCCATTGTGAGGATGAGCACCTGCAGGGGAATCTTCGCGAACGCGCTCATCAGCAGCGACTGCCGCCCGGCGTCGACCGACTTCGCGGTCAGGTAGCGTTGGACCTGGCTCTGATCGCAGCCGAAGTAGCCGAGCATCAGGAACAGCCCGCCGATGAGACCCGACCAGAAGGTGTAGGTCTCGTTCAGGTCGAACGTGAAGTCGATCGCCTGCAGCCGGCCGGTGGCGCCCGCGACGTGCAGCACCGGCTCGAGTCCGATGTCGTCCGGCAACCCGACGATGAGGGCGGCCACCGCCGCGGTCACCCCCACCATGATCACCACCATCTGCTTGACGTCGGCCCAGGTCACCGCCTGCACGCCGCCCAGCATCGTGTAGAGCGTCGTCGGAATCCCGATGGCCAGGATGGTCAGCGGCAGGCTCCAGCCGAGCACGATGGAGAGGATGACCGCCGGCGCCGCGATGATCACCCCCGCCCCGAGGCCGCGAGAGACCAGGAACAGCAGGCTCGTCAGCGCCCGCGTCCGCGCGTCGAAGCGGCGCTCCAGGTACTCGTAGGCGGTGAACACCCGCGCCCGGTGGAAGAAGGGGACGAGCGTCACCGACAGGATGATCATCGCCAGCGGCAGCCCGAAGTAGAACTGCACGAAGCGGATCCCGTCGTCGTAGCCCTGCCCGGTGGTCCCGACCAGCGTGATCGCGCTCATCTGGGTCGCCATCACCGACAGGCCGACCGCCCACCACGGCAGCGAGCGCGACGCCAGGAAGTAGCCGTCGACGGCGCCCGTGCCCCTGGCGCGCTTCACGCCGTCGTAGAGGACCCAGGCGAGGTAGGCGACGATGATCGTCCAGTCGAGCAGGTGCATGTGACAGACCCGGAACCGGCGGTCAGGCGGCGAAGTACCGCGAGAGGAGCCACAGCGCCACGAGCACCACGACCTGGACGACGACGACCGCGACGTAGGTGCGGGTCACCAGGCGAGTATAGCGGGGACCGCGGCGGGCGAACGACACGTGGTTGCAGCCGTCAGTCCGAAGACCGGGAACGGTGTTGCGCCCGGCGTCCGGCAGCGCACGGCTGCCGACTGCCAGCGCATCATCCTTCCGCCTTGATCGTCAGTTATGGTCCAGTCTAGACTAGATCCTACTGCTCGCTGCAAGGCGGGAGTGACAGGGAGCACCGATGGTCACCTACGAACGCAAGTCACCGCGAGTCTGGACCATCGCCGAGGCGAAGGCCCGACTGTCCGAGGTGTTGCGCCGGGCGGCGGACGAGGGACCGCAACGCATCGGGACCCGCAAGGAGTTCGTCGTCGTCCCGGCCAGCGTCTGGGACGAGAGGAACGAACCGCGACAGTCGCTCGGACGCTGGCTGATCGAGAACATGCCGGAGTTCGGCGATATCGAGCTTCCGCCCCGTCACGCCGAACCGGAGCGTCCTGCGCCGTTCGCCGACTGGACGGAGGATGACTGGAACGCCTTCGACCGGAACCACACACGTCAGGACACCGACGAATGAGGGGCTTCCTCCTGGACACGAACATCGTGTTCGAAACGGGGAAGCCGGACCCGAATCCGAGAGTGGTCGCCTTCCTGACCGACCGGGTCGATCTCTGGCTCTCGGTAATCGTCCTCTACGAGCTGGAGTACGGCGTGAGGCTGATGCCGCCCGGACGGCGCCGCGACGCACGGCAGGCCAAGTTGGCGCACCTGACAGCACGGTTTCACCGTCGAGTGCTACCGGTGGGGCGTGACGAGGCCGGACACGCCGCCCGACTGTGCGCGCACGCCCGCCGTACCGTCCGGACCGTGCATATGGGCGACGCGCTGATTGCCGGCACGGCGGCCGCCAACGAGCTGGTCGTTGCAACCCGCAACACCGGCGACTTCGCCCCGTTCGACGTAGAGGTCCTGAACCCGTGGACCGGACCGCTTCCTTGACGACGTAACCCCGCGCACCGTCAGCACTCGATCACGTTGACGACACGTGCACCACGTGTGTCGCGAGGCCGCCGCGCGAGGTCTCCTTGTACTTCTCCTGCATGTCGCGGCCGGTGTCGCGCCGCTCGACGTCAGCGTCGCTCCCGGAACTGCCGGAATCGGTACTCCAGGTGGGCGCGGTCCGGCCGGTCGCGCGGATCGTCGGGAAGTCTGATCCGAGCGCCGTCGAGTTCCTTGAGGGACGCTAGCAGCTCGCCATCCGTGTCTTCGCGCAGCCGGGTCGACACGTGAATCCGATGATCCGGATCGACTCCGATGAGGTGCGAGTCGAAAGCGACATGGTGCAGCGTCGACATGCAGATTCCGTTTCGCACCGACGCGGGCCCGCCATCCTTGTCGGCCCGGATATGCGCCCCTACCAGGAGCTCTCGCACAGGAAGTCCACTGAAGGCGCATCGGTTCCGGTAGGCGGCCTTGGTGCGAGCACTGAACCACGCCTGGTGATTCCGCGCGCGTGCGGTCGTTGCGGAATAGGAGACCTCGACGCTGTCCCTCATGGTGGCGACCGGCTGATCCGGTTGTTGCCCGGCCGCCATGAAGTCTGCCGTCGCCAGCAAGACATGACTCTGGGCAGGCCGAAAATCCGCGATCCATACAGGGAAGACGGGCTGGTACACGGCCGGCGCCACGCCCATGAAGTAAATCAGGTGCGCACCCCGCTGCCAGGCCTTTCGGAGCGCATCGTTCGTTGGGTCGTTGCCGCGCGCCAACTCATAGCGCAGCAGTCCGGTAGCACCGTCCAGATTCGAGGATTCGCCATCCTGGTCACGGTACCAGGCCGGCCGGCCGGACCGTGGCACGGTCGTCTTGATGCTGAGTGCAGCACTCATCTGCTTGGGCTTGAAGATCCCCTTCGCCCGGTTCGCGAACCGGATCCTCCCGCCGGCCATGGAGAACCCCCTGTTTATGGCCTCCCATGGCACCTGGTCATCGAACCGGCGTGAGAGCTGCGATATCGCAACGAAGGCCGCGGCGCGAATGCGATGGTCAGGATCCATGGCAGCGGAGCCGGCAGGACGTCCCGGGCGTGCGACGACGAGCCCTGCCGGACGCGACGACGGATCATCTCACGGTTGCCGCGATGGCTGGCATCTGATCCCACGTTCGGCCGTCCAGCGTGCGGCCTGCGCGCTTCTTGAACACGCCTCCCCACTGTTTGAAGAAGAACGGCACGTCGAGTCGCACGCATCCGTCCCGGATCGCTCTGACCCACTCGGCCTGCATGGGTCGGGCGTCGGGCCCCGATTCGCCGCCGACAATCACCCAATCGATGCCGCTCAAGTCCAGACCGGGCAACGGACCCAACAGAGGTTCCAGAGACAGGAACTTCGTTCGGGCGCCGGCACCCACGAGCAGCGCCTGACGACCGAGCCATCTCTCCGATTCGATACTCACGCCGAGCCAGATGTTTGGCGTCCAGTGTAACCGCTTCTCGAGTAGCCTGACGCGATCTGGCCGCTTGGTCAGCACCTGAAAGGTGTGCTGACCGGCTCGGTTCATGACCTCGAACACAGCCTCTATGAACAGCGTCGGCACCGAACTATGGAAGAGATCCGACATCGAGTTGACGAACACCAGTCGCGGCCGCCTCCAGCGGAGCGGCTCGTCCAGTGCGTTCTCGTGGACCACGACGTCGAATCCGCGCCGGTACTTCCCCACGCCCATCGCGTGAAGCCGGAACGCCATGCGCTCGGCGTAGCAATGCGCGCACCCCGGGCTGATCTTCGAGCAACCCGTAACGGGGTTCCACGTCGTCTCCGTCCATTCGATGCCTGAGCGCGTGGACATGGCTACATGTGATCCAGGATGTGACCTGCAATGCGCGTCGCAGGACCGATTCCCCTTGGGTTCCCCACACAGAACATGAACTCGAACAGTGGCGATCCGGTGGAGGTCTTGAGGCGTCTGGAAGTCGACAGGAAACGCCTTCCGAACAAGCGCTCGAGGTTTGTCTGGTAGATGCTTACCAAGCCGTCGACGCCGCTCTCGCGCTCCGATCCAGAATCTCCGAAGAGATTCCGCTGTGGGCTTTGCGTATACAGTTCACGCCAACTCTGATCGCCGAAGACTCGGGTCAGGCGACTCACCCACCCCGGCGAGATGTCATCCGGCTTCCGCGACCTGGGCAGCATCCGAACAATGGCAGACACGGGGAACAGGATCCATGTATCCAGCGCCTGGCAATCCGCTATCGCCCTGATGGTGGACCATTCGACCTCGGTGGCGAACGGATCGAGAAACAACACGCCTCGCCACGTACGCCAATCCTTGCGAAGGTCGCGAAGAAACCCGTTTGCCTCGGAGTTCTGGACCTCGATTCTCCTGTCGGGGTAGTCGTCCCGGAGTCTCTCCAGGACGACGCATCGTGCGGGATCCTTCTCGATGAAGATCAACTCGTCGAATGGCTTGTCGCGGATCTGGATGGCGCGCACGGTCGAGCCGCGACGGAAGCCGAGAGCGTCGCGATCCTCCTGCAGGTCGATCTGACCGGCACCAGCGAATGCGTCGATGTACACCAGGTTGAAAGGTGTGTTCTTCAGCGCGGTTGTGTACGCGTCGAGATACCGCTCGAGAATCTGCAGCTTTTCTTCCGTCCACGCTCCGCCGAACTGCATCGCCCCCTCCGTGTACGACCGCCGTCCACGGAATGATAACACGCGTATTCGTGTTTTGTTCGCTTTACTACTGGCCCCGCAACCGAATCACCTAACCGGGACGGTCGCGGTAGGCCAGTGCCCGGGCGAACCGTCAGCACTCGACGATGTTGACCGGCACGTGCACCACGTGCGTCGCGAGGCCGCCGCGCGAGGTCTCCTTGTACTTCTCCTGCATGTCGCGGCCGGTGTCGCGCATGGTCCGGATCACCTTGTCGAGCGAGACCACGTGCTCGCCGCTGCCGCGCAGGGCCAGCCGTGCCGCGTTGATCGCCTCGACCGCGGCCATGGCGTTGCGCTCGATGCAGGGGATCTGGACCAGGCCCCCGATGGGGTCGCAGGTGAGGCCGAGGTTGTGCTCCATGGCGATCTCGGCCGCGTTTTCCACCTGCGCCGGCGAGCCGCCGAGCACCTCGGTGAGCCCGGCCGCGGCCATCGAGCACGCCGAGCCCACCTCGCCCTGGCAGCCGACCTCGGCGCCGCTGATCGACGCGTTGATCTTGAACAGCAGGCCGATGGCGCCGGCGGTCAGCAGGAACCGGACCACGCCGTCGTCGTCCGCGCCGGGACAGAAGCGCGCGTAGTAGTGCAGTACGGCGGGGACGATGCCCGCCGCCCCGTTGGTCGGGGCGGTCACGACCCGGCCCCCCGCCGCGTTCTCCTCGTTCACGGCCAGGGCGTACAGGTTCACCCAGTCCATGATGGTCAGCGGGTCGCGCAGGGCCGCCTCCGGCTGGCCCGCCAACTGCCGGTAGAGCCGTGCAGCGCGGCGCGGCACGCGGAGTCCCGGCAGCTCGCCTTCCGTTTCGCATCCGCGCCGGACGCACTGCCGCATCGCGTCCCGGATCGCCAGCAGGCCCGCGCGCACGTCGGCCTCCGGCCGCCACGCGCATTCGTTCCGCAGCATCGCCCCGCTGATGGCCAGATCCTGGCGAGCGCACGACGCCAGCAACTCCTCGCCGGTGGAGAAGGGCAAGGGAACAGGGGCGTCGCGCTCCACCGGCACCGGCCGTCCCGCCTCGTCGGCGCGTGCCACGAAGCCTCCCCCGAGGGAGTAGTAGATGCGCTCGTCGAGAACGGCGCCGTCGGCCGTGTGCGCGACGAAGCGCATGCCGTTCGGATGCCCCGGCAATTGTCCGCTCCGCTCGAAGACGAGGTCCGCGAAGGGATCGAACGGAACGGCGTGGCGGCCGAGCAGGTTCAGCCGGCGCTCCTCGATGATGGCGGCGACCCGCACCGGCAGGGAGTCCACGTCGACACCCTCGGCAGTTTCCCCCTCCAGCCCGAGCATCAGGGCCCGATGGGTGCCATGGCCACGGCCGGTCGCCGCCAGGGAGCCGTACAGGTGGACGCGGACGCCGTTGACGCGGCCGATGTCTCCCGACGCCTGCAGCGCCTGCACGAATCGCCGCGCCGCCCGCATCGGACCGACCGTGTGGGAGCTCGACGGACCTATGCCGATGGTGAAGAGGTCGAAGACGCTGACGGCCATGCGATCGCCCGTAGGTTCAGACTGTACGGCGCGGGGTTTGGCCGGGACTGCCGCCGGCCAACCTGGCAGGTGGTACGATCGGCGACCTGATGAGCACAGAGAACCCGCCTCGGAAGCGCCTTCCGATCGCCCGCGTCCTCCTGGGCGTGGTCGCCATCATCGCTCTGGCCGCGCTGGGCCGGCAGTTCGGCGTCTTTCTCGACCGGTTCGTCGAATGGGTCGACGGTCTTGGCGCACTCGGACCGATCGTCTTCATTCTCGGCTACGTGGCCGCGACCGTAGCGTTCATTCCAGGGTCGGTGCTGACCCTGGCCGCAGGCGCCATCTTCGGCCTCGGCCAGGGCGTCGTCTACGTGATGATCGGCGCCACCGCAGGATCCTCGGTCGCGTTCCTGCTCGCCCGCTCCGTCGCCCGCGAGGCGATCGCGCAGCGGGTGGCCGGCAATCCGCGGTTCGCCGCGATCGACCGCGCCGTCGGCCGCGAGGGGTTCAAGATCGTGGTCCTGCTGCGACTGTCGCCGGTCTTTCCGTTCAACATGCTGAACTACGGCCTCGGCCTGACGAACGTCCGCTTCGTCGATTACGTGGCCGCTTCGATCGGGATGCTGCCCGGCTCGCTCCTCTATACCTACTCCGGCTTCCTGGCGGGCGACATCGTGCGTCTGGCCGGAAACGTCGGGCCGGAACGGGGGCCCGGGTACTACGCCGTGGTCGCGCTCGGCCTGGCGGCCACGGTCGCGGTGACCACCATCGTCACGCGCACGGCGCGGCGCGCCATCCGCGAGGCGACAGGAGAGGCGGAGGGTACGACCGGTTAGGAGCCCTTCCCGGGAGCCTGCCGGCAGGCGTAGCGGAGACGGGTGCCGGCCCGCCGAGGTTGGTGGGCCTTGTCAGGAAGTGGAAGCTGGAATGGTCCTCCTCCGATGACAGGTCCAATGATGAGGTGGGCGGCCCTCGTACTCGTACTCCCGTGCACGGTCCTCGGGCCGGCGCCCGCCGCGGCGCAGGGAGGACAGGTCGCCGGCACGGTCGTCGACGCGACCGGCGCCGTCCTGCCCGGGGCGACGGTCACGCTGGCCGGCGACCCGGCGGGCGCGCGGTCCACGGTGTCCGACATCGAGGGCCGGTTCACGTTCAGCGGTGTCTTTCCCGGCCTGTACACGTTGACGGTCTTCCTGAGCGGCTTCGGCCAGGCGACGGTGGACGGCGTCGAGGTGGAGAGCGAACCGGTGGCGCTTGCCGCCATCACCTTGCGGCTGGCCGCGTTCGATGAAGCGGTGGTGGTGACCGCGACCCGGATGGAGGAGCCGCTGCAGCAGGTGCCGATGAGCATCTCGGCGGTGACCGGGGCGGACATCGAGCGGCGCGCGGTTGACGACCTGACGGAGCTGGCGCGCTGGACGCCCGGCCTGACCGTGGTCGACCAGGGGGCGCGGGGCAGCAACGTCGTCATCGTGCGCGGCCTCAACACCGACTCGTTGAACGGATCGGAGTTCACCGGCAACAACTACAACAACGGGGTCGCCACGTACCTGGGCGACATCCCGCTGGCGGTCGATCTGCGGTTGCACGACATCGAGCGGGTGGAGGTGCTGCTCGGACCGCAGGGGACGCTGTACGGCGCGGGCACGCTGGCCGGAGCGGTGCGCTACCTGCCGCGCCGCCCCGACGCCGAGCGCCGCACGCTGGAGGTCCGCGGCGACCTGTTCGCGCTGGCGCACGGCGGCGCCCCGGGTTCGGACGCCGGCCTGACGTTCAACCTGCCGCTCGTCGAACGGCGGCTGGCGCTGCGCGGCTCCGTCGACCGCTTCGCCGATCCGGGGTTCATCGACTACGACTACTTGCTGCGCACGCCGGGCGTCTCCGAGCCGGAGCCGGACCTGACGAAACCCGAGGCGGTGGCGGCGAATCTGCGCTCGGAGCGTGACGCCAACACCGAGGACACGCTCTCGGCCCGCCTCTCCCTGCTGTGGAACGCTGCGCCGAACCTGTCCGCGCTCCTCGCCTACCACCTGCAGGACCAGCGGGTGGGCGCCCGGCAGGTCAACCACGCGCGGTCGTTCGACACCGGGCGCTACGTATCGGCACACCGCTACCTGGAGCCGAATGACCGCAAGAACGAGCTGCTGAGCCTCGAGCTGACCTGGGCGCCGGGAGCGGTGGAGCTGACCTCGGCCGCCGGTTTCTCCCGTTTCTCCGCGCAGGGACAGCGCGACCAGACCGATCTGCTCATCCAGGCGTTCGGCATCGGAGGTCTCCTGCCCGGCACCTTCCCGGCGCTGGCGCGGGCGCAGGCAATCGATCCGGGCGTTACGGTCGCCGACCTGACATCGCGGTTCCGTTCCTTCTCCGCCTACACGCGGGAGGATTCGCGCGAGGAGCGACTGAACTGGGAGACGCGCCTGGTCTCCACCGGCGACGGGCCGTGGCGCTGGGTCGGGGGCGTCTTCTTCAACCGCTACGACAGCCACGGGACGAGCTTCGAGTACGCGCCCGGGCTGTCCGCATTCTCGGGCCTGACGCCGATCCTGTCCGGCGCGCCGGTGCCGGAGCCGGTCGAGTACTACAGCCTCGGCGTGCAGGGGGTGGAGGAGCGCGCGCTGTTCGGCGAGATCTCGTACGACCTCGGCGAGCGGTGGCGGGTGACCGGTGGAGGCCGCTGGTTCGGCTACGGCATCGCCACCGGGAGCCTCACCGAGTTCCCGTACACGCCGATGTACAACTCGCCCTTCACCGCCTACGACTCCGACGACAGCGGCGTCCTGTTCAAGGGCAGCGTGACCTACCGTCTCGACGAGGAGACGAACGTCTATTTCACGCGGTCGGAGGGCTACCGCATCGGGGGCGGCAACAACTACCGGGTCTGCACGGACGAGGAGATCGCCCTGCTCACGGACGCCGACCCCGCCAACGACCCGCCGCAATCGGGGTGCATCTACGCCGACCAGGCGCTCGTCCGGCCGGACACGACGACCAACTACGAGGTGGGGGTGCGGCGCTCGTGGGACAACGAGCGCGTGACCCTCAGCGGCACGCTGTTCCACGTCGACTGGACCGACATCCAGGTGGCCGGTCTTACCCCGTTCAGCGCCGAGCCGATCACCCTGAACGGCGGGGGCGCCTTCAGCCGCGGGGTGGAGCTGGCGTCGGCGGTCAGCCTGACCGATGCCCTGCGCCTTCGCGGCTCGTGGTCGTACACGCGTGCGGAGCTGAGCGTGGACTCGCCCGGACTGCTCGACGGCGGCGCCGACGCGTTCCGGGGGGATCGCCTGTCGGGCGCGCCGCAGCAGCAAGGGAGCCTGCTCGCCTCCTATGGAACCCTGGTCGGAAACGACATGGCGTTCGACGTGCACTACGGTTACAGCTACGTCGGCGACGTGCTCACGCGCATCGGCATGCGCGCGGGGGGCGAGACGCTGCCCTCCTACGACCTGCACAACCTGTCGGCCTCGATCTCGAGAGACGCCTGGACGCTCACGTTCTACGCCGAGAACCTGCTCGACGAGTACGCGGTGACCGGCGTGCGCCAGACGCCGGATCTGATCGGCCTCACCGAGGACGGCTTCCGGTCGCGCCGGTATTTCGCCAACGTGCTTGCACCGCGGCGGGCGGGCGTGCGCCTGCGCTACGCCTTCCAGTAGTCGGGCGGTTCAGCGGGTGACCGCCAGATGCTCCGCCAGCTCCAGGAGACCGATAACCGTCACGCCGCCGGGCCGGGGCCAGCGATCGGATCCGCCGTGAACCAGGTACTTCCCTTGGGGTCGGAGCACGTCGCAGGCCGAGTGAAACCCGCGGGACAGCGGCGCAGCGGGTGAGCGCTTGATCTCGATGGCCATCTCGACGGCGCCGCCCCGCTCCAGAACCAGGTCGACCTCTGCGCCGTTCTGCGTGCGGTAATAGCACGGGATGCGACCGGGGCCGGCCGCCGACAACAGATTCTCGACAGCGAATCCTTCCCAGCTCGGACCCGCCACCGGATGTCCCAGCAACTGGTCCAACTCCCCCAGACCCAACAGCGCATGTACGATTCCACTGTCGCGGACATACGTCTTCGGCGCGCGGACCAGCCGCTTGCGAACGTTGCCGGACCAGGGGCGCAAACGGCGAAGCAGCAGCAGGTCGACGAGCAGATCGACGTAGCGTGCAACCGCCGGCGCGGACACGCCAAGGCTCGATGCAAGCTGCGCCGCGTTCAACGGCGCGCCCTGGGCGTGGGCAAGCATCGTCCAGAGCCGGCCCAGGGTCTCCGCGGGCATCCGCGGCGCGAACATCGGCACGTCGCGCTCCAGGTACGAGCGGATGAAGTCGGTGCGCCAGAGCAGGCTCTCACCGTCGCCGGGCGCAATCAGGCTCTCCGGAAAGCCGCCGCGGACCCAGAGCTCGTCGCTTCCCAGACCGGACGCCGCAGCATCGCGGACACCGACCGGCTCCATTTCGACGTGCGCGATCCGGCCGGCAAGGCTCTCCGAAGCCTGCCGCATGAGGTCGAGCGACGCGGAGCCGAGCAACAGGAAATGTCCGGACCGATCTCCGGCCGCGCGGCGATCGTCGATCACCCCGCGCAGGACTTCGAAGAGACCCGGGGCTCTGTGCACCTCGTCTATGACGCACAACCTGTTCCCCGCGGCGCGCAGGTAGTTGTCCGCGTCATCGAGCTTCCGGCGGTCGGCCGGCCGTTCCAGGTCGAGGTAGAGTGCGCCTGCACCCAGCTCGCCGGCAATGGACCGCGCCAGCGTGGTCTTGCCCACCTGGCGCGGTCCGAGAAGCGCGACCGCCGGCATGTGCCGCAACCGTTGCCGGACCTGCGCCTCCACGGCCCTCGGGATCATATCCATGCAAATAGAACGTCTGGCAATCGATTTAACTGGATAGTAACGCGGGAACCCCGGACCCCGCCAGCGGTCCGTTCGCGCGCACCCGCGCAGGTTGCGCCCGTCGGACCCGCCGACATAGAATTCTGCCGGCGCGGGCGATCCCCGACATGAGGGGGTGGTGTCGCCCGCAGCGGAAACGGGAACGCGACACGATTCGCCCCGCACGGATTCCCCACGGAACACGCAGCGGGTTAGAGACAGCGTGACGCTGCACGAAAGGAGTCACGACGTTGGCTGACGTGACGACCACCGAGCAAGCCGCCCCAGAGGCGGCGGCGCACGGGCACGACGACCACGCCCACGACGACCACGGCCATCACGAGCTCGGCTTCTGGCAGACCTACGTCTTCTCGGTCGATCACAAGGTGATCGGCATCCAGTACGCCGTGACCGGACTGCTCTTCCTGCTGTTCGGCTTCGTGCTGATGATGCTGATGCGCTGGCAGATCGCCTATCCCGGCGAGCCCATTCCGCTGATCGGCGAGTGGCTGGGCGACGAGCGGGCGCCCGGCGGCATCATGCTGCCCGAGTTCTACAACCAGCTCGGCGCGATGCACGGCACCATCATGGTGTTCCTCGGCGTCGTGCCGCTGGCCGTCGGCGGCTTCGGCAACTTCGTGCTGCCGCTGCAGATCGGAGCGCCGGACATGGCGTTTCCGAAGCTGAACATGGCCAGCTACTGGTCGTTCTTCGTCGGCGGCGTGGTGATGTTCGCCAGCTTCTTCGTGCCCGGCGGCGCGGCGAACTCGGGCTGGACCTCCTATGCGCCGCTGTCGGTCTTCGCGACCACCGGGCAGACGATGTGGCTCATCGGCATGATCTTCCTGATCACGTCGTCGCTGCTCGGCTCGGTGAACTTCATCGTCACGACCATCCAGTTGCGCGCGCCGGGACTGAGCTTCATGCGCCTGCCGTTCTTCGTCTGGGCGCAGCTCGTCACCGCGTTCCTGCTGCTGCTCGCCTTCCCGCCGCTCGAGGCGGCCGGCGTGATGCAGTTGATGGACCGCGTGGCCGGCACCAGCTTCTTCCTGCCGAGCGGCCTGGTCTACGCCGACGCGGCGTGGCCGGCGAGCGGGGGCGGCAGCGTGCTGCTGTGGCAGCACCTGTTCTGGTTCCTCGCGCACCCCGAGGTCTACGTCCTGATCCTGCCGGCCCTGGGCATCGTCGGCGAGATCATCGCCAACAACACCCGCAAGCCGGTCTGGGGCTACCGCGTGCTGGTCTACTCGGTGGTGGTCCTCGGCTTCATGTCGTTCGTCGTCTGGGCGCACCACATGTTCCTGACCGGCATGGGCACGACGATGAGCTCGTTCTTCCAGACGACGACGATGATCATCTCGATCCCGTCGGTCGTCATCCTGTCGGCGCTGTTCATCACGCTCTACGGCGGGTCGATCCGCTTCACGGTGCCCATGCTGTTCGCCCTGGCGTTCCTGCCCATGTTCGGCATAGGCGGGCTGACCGGGCTGCCGCTGGGCCTGTCGGCGCCAGACATCCACCTGCACGACACCTACTACGTCATCGGCCACTTCCACTACGTGGTCGCCCCGGGCACGCTGATGGCGCTGTTCGGCGGCATCTACTACTGGTTCCCGAAGGCGACCGGGCGGAAGATGAACGACTTCCTCGGCCGGGTCCACTTCTGGGGCTCGTTCGTCTCGATCAACGTCGTCTTCATGCCGATGCTCATCCAGGGGCTGGCCGGCATGAACCGCCGGATGTACGACGGCGGCGAGCAGTACGTGATGAACCAGGAGGTGCTGTGGCTCAACGAAGTCATCAGCATCGCCGCGTGGGTGCTCGCCCTGTTCCAGCTCCCGTTCATCTACAACTTCTTCCGCAGCATCAAGCACGGCGAGAAGGTGGGCGACAACCCGTGGCAGGCCACCACCATCGAGTGGCAGGCGCCGTCGCCGCCGCCGCACGGCAACTTCTCGGCGCCGCCGGTGGCCTACCGGGGACCGTACGAGTACAGCGTGCCGGGCGCGGCGAACGACTTCCTCATGCAGGGTGAACCGGACCAGGCGGCAGCCGAACCGGCCAAGGTGTAGCGAACGTCATGGAGATTCCGTACATCGTCGAAGAACGGGCCGATACCGGGCTGAACAACGTCAAGCTCGGCATCTGGCTCTTCCTGGCGTCCGAGGTCATGCTCTTCGGCGCGCTCTTCTCCTCCTACGTGCTGCTGCGCCTGATGGCGACCGAGTGGCCGTTCGGGGTGGACGTGCTCAACGTTCCGCTCGGCACGGTCAACACCGCCGTGCTGATCGGGTCGAGCGTCACGATGGTCATGGCCTACGCGTCGCTCAAGATGGACGACTTCGGCCGCTTCAGGTTCTGGCTGGCGTTCACCATCGTCCTGTCGCTGGTCTTCATGGTCATCAAGGGCTTCGAGTACAACCACGAGTTCGAGATCGGCAACTTCCCGTGGACGAGCACCTACCTGGCGATCTACTACACGATGACCGGCCTGCACGCGCTGCACATCATCGGCGGCGTCATCGTGAACAGCTATCTGCTGTTCCCCGGCTCGAAGATGTGGAAGACGAACAAGGAACAGTTCGTCAACCGGATCGAGGCGGCCGGGCTCTACTGGCACTTCGTCGACCTGGTGTGGATCTTCCTGTTCCCGGTGCTCTACCTGCTGTAGGGTGAGACGGAAGCGAGAACGCACAACATCGAGAGCATCATGAGCGAAGACGTTCAGGCGCACATTCGGACGTACATGAAGGTGGGCGGCGCGCTGGCGCTGCTGACCGTGATCACCGTGGGGGTGTCGTACATCGACTTCTGGGGCGTCCCGTTCGCGGTGTTCGTGGCGCTCGTCATCGCGGGCACCAAGGGCTCGCTGGTGGTCAGCTTCTTCATGCACCTCATCGAAGAGAAGAAGATGATCTACGCGACGCTCGTGCTCACGGTCGTCTTCTTCATCGCGCTGATCTTCCTGCCGCTGCTCGGGCACGCGGACCGGCACGGCGAGTACTTCACGCTGCCGAACGCCAACGCGCCCGCCGCGGCGCCGGCTGCCGGGCATTAGCCGCATCGCGAGCGACAGCGCCATGTCCCTGCGGGCCATTCACGTCGTGTTCATCGTGGCGTCGATTCTGCTGGCGGCGTTCATGACGTTCTGGGGCGTGGCGATGTTCCTGTCCGAGCGGGGAGGCGCGGGGCACTTGGCGTTCGCGGCCGGATCGCTGTGCGCGGCCGTTGGAATGGCCGTCTACGCGGTGAAGTTCGTACGGAAGACCCGCGAGATCGGGATGCACTGAATTCGCACCGACGAGCAGGGAGCAGGCTGATGACACGAACCGGAACGAGGGCCGCGCGCGTGGTTGCGTTCGGAGCGCTGGTGTTCGTCCTCGCGCCCGCCGTCGCGTGGGCGTGTCCGATCTGCTTCGGGGCCGACCCCGATTCGGCTACCGGCCGCAGCGTGAACTGGGCTGTCCTGACATTGCTCGGGGTCACCGGCGGCGTGCTGAGCGGCTTCGTCGGCTTCTTCTTTCATCTGTTGAAGCGTTCCCGGCAGGCGCTCGGGAACGATGCGGCGTTCGAGGCCGCCGTGCGGCGCGGCCAGCCCGGAGGGGAATCGTAGATGGGTGAACTACTGGGATTGCCGATCCAGGCGTCGGAGCACGCCCATGAGATCGACGAGATGATCATTCTGATCCACTGGCTTATGGCGGTGCTGTTCGTCGGTTGGGGCGCGTTCTACGTCTACACGCTGATCCGGTTCCGCGCGAGCGCCAATCCGAAGGCGGACTACACCGGGGTCACCAGCCACACGTCGAGCTACCTGGAGATCGGCGTGGCGGTCATCGAGGCGGTGCTGCTGATCGGCTTCGCCATCCCCGCCTGGGCCCACCGGGTGAACGACATTCCGCCTGAGGAAGAGGCGACCGTCGTCAACGTGATCGGCAAGCAGTTCGAGTGGATCTCCCACTACCCGGGCGAGGACGGCCGGTGGGGACGTCGCGACATCAGCCTCATTACGCCGACCAACACCATCGGTCTCGACCGCAGCGACCCGAACGGCGCCGACGACATCGTGTCGATCAACCAGTTGAACCTCCCGGTGAACAAGCCGGTGATCGTCAACCTGACGTCGCAGGACGTCATCCACAGCTTCGGCATCGCCGAGATGCGCGTGAAGCAGGACGCCGTGCCGGGCCTGCAGATTCCGGTCTGGTGGGTGCCGACCGAGGTCGGGAACTGGGAGGTCAACTGCTCACAGCTCTGCGGCCTCGGCCACTACCGTATGCGCGGCTTCGTGACGATCATGGAGCAGGAGGAGTACGATGCCTGGCTCGAGGAAGAGGCGTCGTTCCTGACCGGCAACTAGCCGCCGTCACATTCCGCCCTTCGTTCGGGCGCCCGGTGGTGGCTTCGGGCGCCCACTTCAATTTGCGTTCGCGCTCGGACCAACGGCCGTCCTCAACGACCGGCGGCGGCAATCGCGTCCTGGAGCTCTGCGACGATGACCTCCATGCGGTCCGCCGCTTCGGACACGTCGTCCTCCAAGGCGATTCTCGCCGCCGCGTCTATGCGCTCCTGGAAGGGCCCTATGGGCAGCGCGAGCTTCGCCGCCGCGATCATCGCTCGCAGGGTCTCGAGGCGAAGCCGCTGGTAGCGCTGGTGCTCGGGCGAGCTCAGCTCCAACGGCGGGGCGGGGGACTGAAGCGACGCGGTATCGTCCGCCTCGACGACCGGGTCTGCCCCGACGGCCGGGTCGTCGGCTCGGCTGCAGGCAACACCGCCGACGCCGGCCGCGGCTGCGACGACGACCAACCCCGCCAACACCACGCGGCGCGCCCCATGCCGCACCAGCGTGACGCTACGAGTCGCGGCCCGCGCCGGGATGTCCGCCACCGTTCGCACCTCCGTGGTCCTGCGTCCCGCTACCGCTCGGCCGCGGCGAGTTCCTCGCGGATGATCTCCACGAACGTCCCGTAGGCCGCGGCTCCCAGCACTGCCCGTCCGTTCAGGAACAGTGTCGGCGTCGACGACACCCCGAAGCTCATGCCGATGCGCAAGTCGCGATCGACCGTCGCGGCGTGACGGCCGCTGTCGAGGCACTCGTTGAAGGCGTCCGGATCGAGCCCGAGGTCGGCGGCGTAGCCTTTCAGCGCCTCCACGCCCAGCGCGCCCTGGCTGGCGAACATCGTGTCGTGCAGCTCCCAGAAGCGACCCTGCTCGTGCGCGCAGTTGCCCGCTTCGGCCGCCTTGAACGCGTTGGGGTGGCTCGGCAGGGGGTAGTCCTTGTAAACGAAGCGGATCTGTCCTTCGAACTGCTCCATCAGCCGCTCGACCGTCTCGGTGGCCCGCCTGCAGTAGGGACAGTCGAAGTCGGAGAACTCGATAAGCTCTATCGGCGCCGTGTCGGGGCCGCGCGCCGGGTCCTCGGGCAGCGCCTCGACGCCGTGCCGCGGCGGCGCGAGGGATACCGACACATCGTCGGCCATCGCTCGCAGCTCGTTCATGTAGGCGTGCAGCGCCTGGAGCGGTCGCTGCTGATCGAGCACGGCGCGGATCTCGGGCCGCATCTGCTCCAGCGTGCGTCCCGGGAAGCGGTCCCGGTTCCGCTCGTAGATGAGATCGATCTCCGCGTCGGTCACCTCGATCATGCGATCCGGCAGCTCGACCGTCAGGAGCTCGTCGCGGGTCATACCGCGCGCCGCCGCCGCCCGTTCGACGAGACGCTCGCCGACGACGATGTCGAGCGCCCGCCGCCGGGCGTCGTACAGGTCCTGCAGCATCCGGAGCCGCGAGGAGGCATCGTTGCGCCGCCACGCGTCTTCGATCTCGGCGAACGTCACCGCGACGTCGCCGATGCGGGCCACCACCGCGTCGTCCTGCTGCTGCGCGCGGGCGGGCGCCACCGCCAGGGACAGGCCGAGAACCGCCGCCGCGAACAGCCATGTCGTTCTTGAAGGCATAAGAAGTCCACTGTACCACCGTTTGGACCGAATGCCTCGCCGCTCCCGGCCCGGCGCCGGATTCGCTACGGCTCGTTGCCCCGGCGCCTATAATCCGCCGCCATGGCATCGCACCGGATCGCCGCCCGCCCGCCCCGCGGCCGAATCGTCGACACCGATGTCCGGACGGACGCCGAGACCGTCTCGGCGGTCCTGGAGGACGCGGCGCACTATCCCGGCGGCCACGCCACGGGAGTGGCCCGGCCCGCCACCGAGGCGGACGTCGCCGCGCTGATCGCGAGCGCCTCGCGCGTGCTGCCGATCGGCGCCCAGTCGTCGTTGACCGGCGGGGCGACGCCGATGGGCGACCTCGTGCTCGATCTGCAGCGGTTCGACCGGATCGTCGCCATCGGCGTGGACGAGGTGGTCGTGCAGCCGGGGGTGCCGATCGGGACGCTGCAGGCCGCCCTGGCGCGCGACGGCCGGTTCTACCCGCCGGCTCCTACCTTCGACGGCGCGTGCGCAGGTGGCGTGGTCGCCACGAATGCGGCCGGTGCGGCCACGTTCAAGTACGGCACGACGCGCGACTGGGTGCGGCGGCTGACGGTGGTCCTCGCCACGGGCGATGTTCTCGATCTGGCCCGCGGCGAGACGACCGCGCATCCGGACGGCTACTTCGAGGTGGTCACCGGCACCGGGACAATACGCGTGCCCGTGCCCACCTACCGCATGCCGGATGTTCCGAAGCGTTCGGCCGGCTACTTCGCGGCGCCCGGCATGGACCTGGTCGACTTGTTCATCGGCTCCGAGGGGACGCTCGGGGTGGTCACCGAGGTGACGTTCGCGGTGGTCGCGCCGGCGCCGCGGGTGGCGATGGTATGGATCACCCTGCCGAGCGAAAGGGCGGCGACGGATCTGACGCGGACGCTGCGGACCGCGGCGCGGGACGCCCGGCGTCATGGCGCGGCGCGCGGCGTCGACGTGGCCGCCATCGAGCACCTGGATGCGCGCAGCCTGGCCATCGTGCGCGAGGACGGCGCGGCGCGGCGGCACCAGGTGGCGGCGCCGGACGGCGCGCAGGCGGCCCTGCTGGCCCAGGTCGAGCTGCCGGCCGACGCCGCGTCATCGGCCGCTACGGCCTACCGCGAGATCGGGAACGCGCTTGCCGACGATGCGGCCGATACGCCGCTCGTGCGGCTGTGCCGGCTGCTCGCCGGCGCGGGCGTCCTCGACCGGGCCGAAATCGCACTGCCCGGCGACCGGCGGCAGGCGCACCTGACCGCGGTGCGCGAGGCGGTGCCGGAGGGCGTCAACCGCCGGGTCGGCGAGGCGAAGCGCCGGCAGCGGACCGCCATCGAGAAGACGGCCGCCGACATGGTCGTGCCGTTCGAGTGCTTCGACGAGAGCCTAGCGTTGTTTCACCGCGCGTTCGACTCGCGCGGCCTCGACTACGCCATCTGGGGCCACATCTCGGACGGCAACGTCCACCCGAACGTGATCCCGGCTACGATGGAAGACGTGGCCCGCGGCAAGCAGGCCATCCTGGAGTGCGGGCGGGAGATCGTCAGTCTCGGGGGCTGTCCGCTGGCGGAGCACGGCGTCGGCCGCAATCCGGTGAAGCAGGCGCTGCTCCGGCAGTTGTACGGCACGGAGGGCATCGCGGAGATGCGCGCCGTGAAGTCCGCGCTCGACCCGGAAGGCAAGCTGGCGCCCGGTGTCCTCTTTCCTGCGGTAGAGACCTGAGCGAGACGGAGAGCAATCCGATGGGCTGGTTTCTCGTCAACTGGCTGATCACGGCGGTGGCGCTCGGCGCGGTCGCCTGGATCCTGCCCGGCGTGACGATCGTGTCCTTGCCGGCGCTCGCGGTGGCCGCGGTCGTGCTCGGCATCGTCAACGCAATCGTCAAGCCGGTGCTGGTCGTGCTGACGCTCCCGCTGACCGTAATGACCCTCGGCGTCTTCTACCTGCTCGTCAACGGCGTGGCCTTCGCGTTCGCAGCGTGGATCGTCCCCGGCTTCGAGGTGGACGGACTGGGGTGGGCGATGCTCGGGGCGGCACTGGTCGGCCTGGTATCGATGTTCATCGGCGGCTTCCGGCAACCGCCGTCACGTACGCGGATCGACGTCATCGACGTGACGGCCCGCCGGGACTGACACGCCGGGGCGTTCAGAGCTCGACCCGCCGCAGGCGGAGCGCGTTCCCGACGACGGACAGCGAGCTCAGGGTCATGGCCGCGCTCGCCCAGATGGGGCTGATCAGCAGGCCGATGAACGGATAGAGCAGCCCCGCCGCGACAGGGACGCCGACTCCGTTGTAGACAAACGCCAGGGCCAGATTCTGGCGGACGTTGCGCATCGTTGCACGGCTGAGCCGCCGCGCCCGGGCGATGGCCCGCAGGTCGCCCCGGACCAGGGTGATCCCGGCACTTTCCATGGCGACATCCGTGCCTGTGCCCATGGCGATGCCGACGGCCGCCTCGGCCAGGGCCGGCGCGTCGTTGATGCCGTCGCCCGCCATCGCCACCGTTCGTCCACGGGCCTGCTCGCTCGCCACGAGACGGCGCTTGTCGGCCGGCAGAACCTCGGCCACGACGTCCGCAGGATCGATACCGACCTCGGCGGCAACCGCCTCGGCGGTCGCCCGGCTGTCGCCGGTCGCCATCACGATGCGCAGGCCTTCGCGGCGCAGGAGCTCGATAGCCTTCGGGGTGGACGCCTTGATCGGATCGACGATGCCGATCACGCCTCGAGGAGTCCCCTCCACCGCGACGAGAATCACCGTCTCGCCGCGACCGCGCGCCTCATCGCCAAGAGCCGTCAGACGGTGGGCGTCGATCCCCTGCGCCTCCAGGAACGCCGCGGTCCCTATTGCCACCTGTTGGCCGTCTACGCGCCCGGCCACGCCGGCGCCGGTTTCCGACAGGAAGTCCTTCGCGACAACCGGCGCCAGGCCGCGGGCGTCGGCCTCCGCGATGACCGCTCCCGCGAGAGGATGCTCGCTGGCGCGCTCAACCCCGGCCGCCAGCCGCACAAGCTCGTCCTCGTCGACGTCGCCACCAGGTGCGGCCGCCACGGTTCGGACGCGCGGTTTTCCTTCGGTCAGCGTGCCGGTCTTGTCGACGATGAGCGTGTCGACCCGCTCCAGGGTCTCCAGCGCCGCCGCGTCCCGGATCAGCACGCCGGCCGTCGCCCCGCGGCCGGTGCCGACCATGATTGCCATCGGCGTCGCCAGCCCGAGGGCGCACGGGCAGGCGATGATGAGCACGGCCACCGCGCTGACCAGGGCCAGCGCCAGTCGCGGCTCGGGCCCCCAGAGCGACCAGCCGGCGAACGCGGCGACCGCAACGGCGACGACGGCTGGCACGAAGTAGCCCGCCAGCCTGTCCGCCACCCGCTGGATCGGGGCGCGGCTGCGCTGCGCCTCGCTCACCATCCGCACGATCTGGGCGAGCAGGGTCTCCGCACCGACCCGCTCGGCCCGCATCGTCAGGCTCCCGGTCCCGTTCACCGTGGCCCCGATCACCGCGTCGCCGGGCCCTTTCTCGACCGGGATCGGCTCGCCGCTGACCATCGACTCGTCGACGGCGCTGCCCCCCTCGACGACGACCCCGTCCACCGGCACGCGCTCGCCGGGACGCACGCGCAGCAGGTCTCCGGCGCGTACCTCCGCCAGCGGCACGTCCTGGTCGGGCGCACCCGCCGCATCCGCCGTGTCCGTCGTACCGGCCTCGGTGTCGCCCCCCGAGATCCGGTGCGCGATCGCCGGGGCAAGGCCGAGCAGCGACCGGAGCGCGGCGCCTGTTCGATGCCGCGCCCGCAGTTCCAGCACCTGCCCGAGCAGCACCAGGACGATGATGACCACGGCGGTATCGAAGTACGGCTCGACGCCCCCCTCCATCCGAAAGCCGGCGGGAAAGCTGCCCGGGACGACCGTCGCCCCCACGCTGTAGACGAACGCTGCCCCGACGCCGAGCGCGATCAGCGTGAACATGTTCGGGCTGCGATTGACCACCGACGCCCACCCCCGCTCGAAGAAGGGGCGCCCAGCCCACAGCACGACCGGCACGGCGCAGGCGAGCTGGATCCAGTTCGATACAGCCCGGCTCAGCGGCAGCACCCCTGCGCCGGCGATCATCTCCGTCATCGCGATGCCGAACACCGGAAACCCGATCGCCGCGGCGATGCGGAAACGCCGCGTCATGTCGGCCAGCTCCGGGTTGGGCGCCTCCTCCTGCGTCACCGTTCGCGGCTCGAGCGCCATGCCGCACGCAGGACACGCGCCCGGCTGGTCGCGAACGACCTCCGGGTGCATCGGACAGGTATATTCGACGGCAACCTGCGGCGGTGCGGCGAACTCCGGCTCGAGCGCCATGCCGCAGCTCGGGCAGGGGACCGGCTCGGTCTCGCGTACCTCGGGGCACATCGGGCAGACGTACGCAGCGATGGACGCTCCCCGGGCGCCGGTTCCGCTCTCCGATTCAGTGGCCGTTTGCATATGGCCGGGTTCGGCATGACCACCGGCCCCAGTGGCCGAGCCACCCGCTACGGGCTCGTGGTGCGCCGCCTCATGGCCGGCCACGGCGTGACCGTCGTGGTCAGCACCGTCCAGCGCATGGCCATGATGGGCGGCGCCGCTCTCCGCCGCATTGTCGCGCATGCGCAGAAACGCCTCGGGATCGGTCCTGAACGCCGTCTGGCAACCGCCGCAACAGAACAGGTAGGTCGTCCCGTCGTAGTCGTGCGTGAACCGGGCCTTGTCCGGGTTCACGGTCATGCCGCACACCGGATCTCGTGTCTCTACGTTCATGGCGTCTCCCGCCAGGATTCCCGCAACTCCACGACTCCGATGATAGCGCCTGGGAAACCGGACGCCGGGCGGCGGCATGTAGACGCGGGACGGCGTGTACTACCCTGGCGGAGACGCCGGATCGACCTGAGACAGTTTCAGCCTTGCACCGGCCGCGGGGGCTTCCTCACAGCTCCCGCAGCGCCGTCGCCACCGGCAGCCTCGCCGCCCGGATGGCGGGGAAGAGCCCTCCGAAGAAGCCCATCACCACCGCCCACACTATGCCCTGGACGAGCAGCGCCGGGGTCACCGCGAAGGCGAACGCCACCTGGCTGAAGGTCTGCCAGTTGATGGTGGCCGTCTGGTATCCGTTGAACCCGACGTAGGCGAGCAGGCCGCCGATGATCCCGCCGGCGACGCACAACACCACCGATTCGACCATCACCGAGATCACCACCGGCAGGCCGCCGAAGCCGAGCGCGCGCAGGGTCGCGATCTCGCGCGTCCGCGCGGCGACTGCGGTGTACATCGTGTTGATGCCCCCGAACACGGCGCCGATGCCCATCAGCAACGCGATCACGGTGCCGATGCCGGTGATGATGCCGGTGATGGCCTCGGACTGACCCAGGTAGTAGTCGTCCTCGCGCTCGACCATCACGTCCAGCCGCGGGTCGGCCGTCAGCGCATCCTTGAACGGCTCGAAGTCGCCCGCCGAGTCGAGCTTCGCGTAGACCGACTGGAACGTGTCGCCGCGCCGGTAAGCCGGCTGCAATATGCGGGCGTCGCACCAGATCTCCGACTCGGCGATGGTGCCGTCCGCCTCGAAGATGCCGACCACCTCCCATGCGCTCTCGCCCCAGCGCTGGATCGAGCCGAGGTCGATGCCCGCGAACTGGTTGGCGGCGCTGCGCCCGACGATTATTTCGTTGGTGCCGGGCCGGAAGATGCGCCCCTCGACGATGCGGATCTCGTCGCGGACGCGGAACGCGGCCGGCTCCACGCCGCGCAGCGGCACGTTGGCCGGCGATCCCGTGCTCCGCTTGGGCACGTCCACCACCACGAACAGCTCGGCCGAGGCAACCGGACCCCCGTCCCCCCGTTGCACCCCCGGCGCGTCCTTGACGATACGGGTGGTGGCGAGCGTGATGCCGCTGCTCAGCTCGGAGTCGCTCCCGCCCCGCATGACGATCGCCGTGTCGGGCGAGCCGGCGCCGGTGAGCGCCGCCCGGAACCCCTCGGCGATGGAGAGCACCGCCACGAAGACGATGACGACTCCCGTCACGCCGATCACGGCGACGACCGACGATCCCGCCCGCTGGGGAAGGGTGCGCAGCGTGAGCGCCGTGACCGCGAACACCTGGGTGAAGAATCGCATCGCTACACCTTCCGCAGCGCATCGACGATGCGCAGCCGCGTCGCCAGCAGCGCGGGCACGGCCCCCGCCGCGAACCCGAGCAGGACGACGAGCACGCCTCCGATCACGAGGTCGCGGGTCGGGAACAGGAACACCGTCAGGAAGCCGCCGGTCGGATCGCCGAGGCCGATCAGCAGCGAGCCGACGCCGAGCCCGGCCGACCCGCCGACGATGGCCAGGACGAGCGACTCGATGAGCACCAGCGCCAGCACCCGGCGGTCGGTGAAGCCGAGCGTCTTCAGCACCGCCAGCTCGTTCGTCCGCTCGCGGATCGACTGCGCCATGGTATTGGCGGTGATGACCAGAATGGTGAAGAAGACCGCGCCCAGAATGGCGGTGACGATGGCGCCGATATTGCCGATCTGGTCGGCGAAGCCCTGCAGGAACGCCTGCTCGGTGGAGGTTCTCGTCTCGGCCGGCGAGTTGGCGAAGCGGGTGTCGATGGCCGCCGCCACGTCCGCCGACCGTGCCGGATCGTCGACCCGGATGACGTACTGGCCGATGAAACGCGCGCCCTGGTCGTTCGCCTCCATCAGGTACTCGTGGTGGAAGTAGAACGTGGAGGTGTCGTAACCCTCCGTGCCTGCCTCGTAGATGCCGTCGATGGTGAACTCCCAGGTCGGGCCGCTGCTGGTGCGGAAGATCGTCCCCTCGATCGGGATTCGGTCGCCCACCTCCCACCCGAAACGGTCGGCCGTCACGCGGCCGACGATGGCGCCGGTACGGTTCCGCAGCCACGCCTCGCGTTCCCCGTCGCTCAGCACGATCTCGGGATACAGGCGCAGGTAGCTCTCGGGATCGACCGCGAATTGCGCGAAGAAGTTCCGCGGATCCTGGTAGATGCCGCCGAACCAGGACATGTGGCTGATATCCGCCACCCCGTCGACGGCGGCGATGCGGCCGAGGTAGCTCTCCGGCAGCGGCTGGATGAGCGACACCTTGTGGATCACCAGCATGCGGTCCGCGCCCGCAACGGAAACCCCGGTGCCGAACGCCAGCCGGATAGCGGCCAGGTAGGCGAACAGGACGAAGGCGACGACAATCGACAGCACCGTGAAGAGGGTCCGCGCCTTGCGCCGCAACAGGTTCTTCCAGACGAGCGGCAGGAACTTCATGCCTCGGGCTCCGTGGCCAGCACGCCCTTGTTCAGGTGCAGCGTCCGCCGGGCGCGGGCGGCGGCGCGCGCATCGTGCGTCACCATGACGACGGTCTTGCCGTGGTCGGCGTTGAGCGCCTGCAGCAGGTCGAGAATCTCGTCTCCCGACTTCCGGTCGAGGTCGCCGGTCGGCTCGTCGCACAGCAGCAGCGTGGGATCGGTGACGATGGCGCGTGCGATGCCGACCCGCTGCTCCTGGCCGCCGGACAACTGGCGCGGGTAGTGCTTGGCGCGATCCGAGAGCCCCACCACCTCCAGCGCCGTCGCGACGTGCCGGCGCCGGTCGGCGCGCGACAGCGGCGTCAGCAGCAGCGGCAGCTCCACGTTCTTCTCGGCCGTCAGGACCGGCAGCAGGTTGTAGAACTGGAACACGAATCCGACGTGCCGCGCCCGCCAGCCGGCGAGCTTGCCACCCGCCATGCGGTCGATCCGGTCGCCCCCGACGACGACCTCGCCCTCGGTCGGGGTGTCGAGGCCCCCGAGCAGGTTGAGCAGGGTGGTCTTGCCCGAGCCGGACGGTCCCATCAGGGCCAGGAAATCCCCGGCCGGCAGATCGAGGGTGACGCCCTGCAGGACGTCGATCCGTTCCGCCCCGCGCCGGAACACCTTGTGGAGGTTCCGGACCTGGACCAAAGCTCCGTTATCACTCACGGTTCTCACGCATGGCGTGCGCCTCCACCGTCGGTCTCCCCAGCCCGCCAATCGTCCGGCGCCCTGCCGCAGACCTCGCTTCGCCTGCAGCCCGGCGGGGCTTGCAGGACCGTTCTCCTGCTCCTACGCGCCGGGCCGGCGGCATTGCGGTGCTCGTTCCCAAGCCCCGGGGCCGCCGTCAATCGGCCACGACACGGTCGCCGTCGGCCAGCTCCGGCGGCCCCTCGACCACGACGCGCTCGCCCGCCTCGACGCCCGCCAGCACCTCGACGTCGCCGCCGTCCTCCAGACCGGTGGTGACGGCCCGCCGCTCGACCGCGTCGCCGCGCGCCACGAAGATCACCGGCGTGCCGCCGTCGCTCCGCAGCGCCTCGGACGGCACCCAGAGTCTGGGCTCCGCATCGGCGACCGCCTCCTCGGGCGGCGGTCCCGCCTCGAGGAACGCCACGTTCACCCCCATGTCGGGCAGGATGCGGGGATCGCCCAACTCGTCGAAGGCGATGCGTACCAGGACCGTCGCGCGCTGCCGGTCGGCCGCGGGAATCGTCGTGATGACGCTGGCCGGGATCTCCCAATCCGGGTAGGCGTCGAGGGCGGCCACCACGCGCTGCCTGGGCGAGACGCGGTTGATGTAGCTCTCGTTGACGTCGACCTCTATCTCGAGCGACGACATGTCGACGATGGTGCATACGCCGGTGCGCGTGAAACCCCCGCCCGCGCTGACCGGCGAGATCATCTCGCCCGGCTGCGCGTCCTTCGAGATGGCGACGCCGCTGAACGGCGCCCGGATGACGGTGTCCTCCAGCGCCGTCCGGCGCACGTCGATCTCGCGCTCGGCAACGACGACCAGCTCGCGCTGATTGGCGATCCGCGCGGCGAGCGAGTCGGACTCGGCCCGCGCCGTGTCGAGGTCGGCCTGCCCGATCAGGCGCTGGTCCAGCAGCCGGCGCTGGCGGTCGAGGTCGAGCTGCGCCTCGGCGTAGCGCACCTCGAGCTCGGCCAGCGCGCCCCGCGCGGCGCCGAGCTGCGCCTCGGCGAGCGCCAGGTACGAGCGCTCCGTGGTGTCGTCGAGCCGGGCCAGCACCTGCCCCTCGGTTACCGCCATCCCCTCTTCGACGAGCACGTCGACGATGCGTCCGGTGACCTTCGAAGAAACCGTCGACTGCAGGCGCGCCGTCACGTAGCCCGAGGCGTTCAGTACCGTCGGCTGGCCGTCGGCAGGAACCGTCTGCCGCACCGCCGCGGTCCGCACGACGGGGATCCGGGCCTCGTCCCACCAGCGCCACCCGGCGAAACCGGCGCCCGCCAGGACCAGGAGGCCCACCAGCGGCCAGACGATCCGGGCCACCGGGGACCGGCCGTCCCGCGACCGGTCGATCTTCAACTCATCGAGTGACGCTGCCATGGCGATGGTCGTGCGACGCCGACCCTGCACCGAAATGATACGCGTTGGGAGCGATGCAGATGACGCGCGGCGTCCCACAAGACGGCCCGCGGTCCATTCGACGCAAGTCGCGGCCCTGAAGTTCCCCTCACCGAGCGTGCACGATCCGCCTGTCTGTTGTAGATTACCGTGTCCGTCCGATAGATCTCCTAGACAAACGAAGACCGGGTGGGGTAGATCATCGGTAATTCCCCCCGACTCCCATGTCGAGGAAATACCGCCAGCAAGGGTACCAGGACGACGAGCGCCAGCGTCTGGAGCGCTCCGGCGACCGCAAGCCGAAGGGCGACGGCCGGCCAAGGCGCGGTTACGGTCCGCGCGAGCCGCGGGTCGTCAACATGCCCGCCTTCCGCGAGGTGCTGAAGTGCGCGCGCTGCGGCGCGTCGCTCGCATCGTCGTCGATTCGCTTCGACAGCCAGTGCGCCAAGTGTGCGGCCGACCTGCACAGTTGCGCGCAGTGCACGTGGTTCGACACCAGCCGCACGCTCGAGTGCGCCAAGCCGATCCCGAAACGCGTCTCCCCCAAGGACGCCCGCAACAGTTGCACCTGGTTCGAGGCGCGGGTGACGGTAGAGCGCGAGACCCACTCGAACGTGCCGGCGTCGCCGGCGGCGGCTCCCGCGCGGGCCCAACCGTCGAGCCCCGCCGCGGCCAGCGCGCGGCAGGCGTTCGACGACCTGTTCAAGTAGCGCCTGACCGATGTACCCGCACGGCACGGCCACCGACTTGCAACGGCGTCTCGCGGCGCTCCCGTCGCCGGTAAAGCTGCTCTTCTTCACCCAGACCTTCGGGTGCGACATCTGCCTGCCGGCGCGTCAGGCGGCCGACGGGATCGTCGCGCTGTCCGAGCGGGTCACGGTCGAGGAACACAACCTGGTGCTCGATCGCGACGAGGTCGCGGCGTACGGCGTCGAATGGGCGCCGGCGCTGGCGGTGGTCGGGGCGCAGGACGCAGGGATGCGCTACTACGGGGTCCCGCAGGGCTACGAGATCGAGTCGCTGGTGGACGCCATCGAGATCGCCGCCGGGGGCGGGCCGACCCTGAGCGACGACAGCCTGGACGCCCTCGACACGCTCGAGCGAAACGTGCATCTGCGCGTGTTCGTCACTCCCACCTGAAGATTCTGTCCCCAGGCGGTCAGCCTGGCTTGGCGTCTCGCCGCGGCGAGCCCGCACGTGACCGCGTCGGTGATCGAGGCGACGTCATTCCCGGACCTGGCCCAGCAGTACCGCGTGACCGGCGTCCCGAAGACCATCGTCGACGACCGGGTCGAGATCATGGGTGCGCTGTCCGAGGCCGAATTCGTCGCCCAGGTGCTGCAGGCCGGCACATGATCTGCGGCGAGTTTCCCCGGCTCGAGACCGGAACCTGCACGTTCATCGGAGACCACCCGCCGACGGCGAGCGGCGGCGCGATGGAGCATCGCACAACCGAATCGACGGGGGCTGCCCCGTCCCCGGCGCAGCGCGCGTTTCCGGCCGGCGTGGCCGGGCAGCCGGCGGTGACCTCGAATACCGCCAGGATCGCGCGCCGGGCCACTGGGGTTGCAACGAATCAACCCGTCACTTAATCTTCGGTCAGGGGACTGCGCCGTGGAACGGTGCAGACCCCTGGCGAGGGCAGGTTGGGCGGCAAGCGGAGCCGCAGGCTACGATTGACGGACGACGCGGGCCTGCTGCGGCCCGAACGGCCGCTGCAGCTGAATTCGGGAAGGACAACCATCATGCCGACGAGACTCGCGGTCGCGCTGGCGGCGCTGGTCCTGTTCGTCGCGCTGCCGGCGCTGGCCGAGCTGTACACCGAATGGCTCTGGTTCGGCGAAGTCGGGTACCGGAGCGTCTTCCTCAAGAGCCTGGCGATGCGGTGGCTGCTGGGGGCCGCGGGGTTCCTCGTGGCGTTCTGCGTGATGTTCGCCAACCTGCGGCTTGCGATCCGCGGCGCCAGACGCCCGTTCGTGCTGTTCGCCGGCGGCGGGGACCTGCAGCCGATCGTGCTCGAACGCAAGCATCTCGCCTGGCTTTCCCTGGGCGCATCGGCCCTGGTCGCGCTCTTCATCGCCGGGGTGGCCTCCAGCCAATGGCTGCTGGTGCTGCAGTACCTGGAGGCGACGCCGTTCGGGCAGGCCGATCCGCTGATCGGACGTGACGCCGCGTTCTACATCTTCACGTTGCCGTTTCTCGACTTCGTTCGCCTCGGCCTGTTCGCGGTAGTGGCGCTGGCCGTGGTCGGCTCCGGCGCCGCCTACGTGGTTGCCGGGGAGATCGCGGTCCAGCCGGACGGCATTCGGATCGGCGAGCAGGCCCGCCGGCATCTGCTGCTGCTCGGTGCGGTCATCTTCCTGCTGTTCGCCTGGGCCGCGTACCTGGACATGCCGCGCCTTCTGACGACCCCGGCCGGCATCGTTCACGGGGCCTCGTACGTCGACGTGGCGGTGCGCCTGCCGGTGCTGCGGATCCTGATGGCGGTCTCGGTGTTCGCCGCGGGCGCGTGCGTCTATGCGGCGTTCGCGAGCAGCACGTGGCCGGTGGCGGCCGTGACGGGCGTCTATCTCCTGGTCTGGATCGGCGGCGGCGGGACGGCCACGGCGCTGCAGCGCCTCGTGGTCACCCCGGACGAGCAGCAGAAGGAGGCGCCGTACATCGCCCACAACATCGCCGCGACGCGCACCGCGTTCGACCTCGACGTGGTCGAGGAACGGCAGGTGTCGGGCGATGCCCTCCTGACCATGCAGGACATCGAGAACAACGCCGAGACGATCAACAACGTCCGGCTCTGGGATCACCAGCCGCTGCTCGACACGTTCGGCCAGATTCAGGAGATCCGCACCTACTACGAGTTCGCGTCGGTCGACAACGATCGTTACGTCGTCGACGGCGAGTACCGCCAGACCATGCTGTCGAGCCGCGAGATCAACTCGGACAGCCTGCCGAACCGGTCGTGGGTGAACGAGCGCCTGCAGTACACGCACGGGTTCGGCGTCGCTCTCGGCCCCGTCAACCAGGTTACGGAGGAGGGCCTGCCGGTCCTGTTCATCCAGGACTTGCCGCCCACCTCGCAGACCGACCTCGCCGTCGATCAACCGAGCATCTACTTCGGCGAGCTGTCGAACGACTACGTGCTGGTCAACACGAACACCGACGAATTCCATTACCCGCAGGGCGACGACAACGTCTCCACGCGCTACGACGGCAAGGGCGGTGTGGAGATCGGCGGCGTGCTGCGCCGGCTGCTGCTCAGCCTCCGATTCCAGTCGTACGAGATCCTGGTCAGCGGCCAGCTCAACGCCGACAGCCGCGTGATCTTCCACCGCAACATCTCGGACCGGGTGGCCACCATCGCCCCGTTCCTGCGCTACGACGCCGACCCGTACCTGGTGATCGCGGACGGGGGACTCTACTGGATGCGCGACGCCTACACGGTCTCCGGCAACTATCCGTACTCGACCCCGGTGGGCAACGGCATCAACTACATCCGCAACTCGGTGAAGATCGTCGTCGACGCCTACAACGGCGACACGACGTTCTACCTGGCCGAACCGGACGACCCGCTCGGCGTCACCCTCGGGAAGATCTTTCCGGACCTGCTGCAGCCGCTCGACGCGATGCGGGAGTCGTTGCGGAGCCACATCCGCTATCCGGAAGGGATTTTCTCGCTGCAGACGTCGATGTACTCCACGTTCCACATGACCAACCCGGGCGTCTTCTACAACCGCGAAGACCAGTGGGAGGTGCCGGTCATCGACAACGAGCAGATGGAGCCGTACTACACGATCATGCGGCTCCCGGGGGAGGAACGGGCCGAATTCATCCAGATGCTGCCGTTCACGCCGCGCGGCAGGAACAACCTGGCCGCCTGGATGGTGGCGCGCAGCGACGGCGAGAACTACGGGAAGATGCTCGTCTTCCAGTTCCCCAAGCAGAAGCTGGTGTTCGGGCCGTCGCAGATCGTCGCCCGCATCAACCAGGATCAGGAGATCTCGCCGCAGATCACCCTCTGGAACCAGCAGGGCTCGGAGGTGATCCAGGGCACGCTGCTCGTCATCCCGATCGAGGAGGCTCTGCTGTACATCCGTCCGCTGTACCTGCGGGCGTCAGGGGGACGCATCCCCGAGTTGACGCGGGTGGTGGTGGCGTACCAGAACCGGATCGTCATGGAGGAGACGCTGGACGCTGCGCTGGCCCGACTCTTCGGCGAGCCGGGACGGCCGTTGGCCGCGCCGCTGACCACGCTCGTCGCGGACGCCGCACAATCGACTCCGGCCACGGCACCGCCGGGAACCGGATCGCTGGCCAACCGTGCCCAGGTTCACTATTCGCGCGCGATACGGGCGCAGCGCGATGGAAACTGGGCCCTCTACGGCGAGGAGATCCAGCGTCTCGGCGAGGTGATCGAGGAGCTGCAGGGCAACGAGAACTGATCCGCGTTGGCCGATCTCGGGATCGCGTTCGACCCGTCACGACCTGTTGATTGTCGACACGGTCCTGCAGGACCTTTCATGAAGGTCCGATTCGGACGGCAGGAGATAGCAGGAGGGAGATGGAACAAATGAAGAGTCTGGACAGTTGCGCAACGATAACGCTGGCCCTCGCCCTGATCGCCGCCCCCGCCGCGTGCGGCGCCGAGCCGGAGCAGGTCGAGCCGACGCCGGGCTTGACCGCCTTCACCGGCGCGCGCCTGATCATCGGGGACGGCGAGACCATCGAGAGCGGCACGATCGTCGTGCGGGACGGCATCATCGAGGCGGTCGGAGCAAGCGATGCGGTCGCGGTGCCCGAGGGCGCCTCGACGGTGAACCTGGCCGGCAAGACGGTGACGCCGGGGCTGGTCAACGCCCACGGTCACGTCAACAACGTCATTGGACTCCAGGCCGACCCCTCCTTCTACACCGAGGAGCACGTAGTGAACCAGCTCGCGCTGTACGCGCGCTACGGCGTCACCACGGTCGCCAGCCTCGGCGGCGACGGACCGGAAGCCGTCGCCGTGCGCGACCGCGAGGGCCCCGACCTGAAGCACGCGCGCATCCGCGTCGCCGGTCCGGTCATCGTCGCCGACACGCCGGAGCAGGCGGCCGAGCGGGTGAACGCGGCGGCCGACATGAATGTCGACTTCATCAAGATCCGCGTCGACGACAACCTCGGCGCCACCCGGAAGATGACCCCCGAGGTCTACCAGGCGGTCATCGACACGGCGCACGAGCGCGGCCTCATGCTGACCGCGCACATGTACTACCTCGACGACACCAAGGGACTGATGAACGCCGGGGCGGACTTCCTCGCCCACAGCGTCCGCGACGTCGACGTCGACCAGGAGCTGATCGACATGCTGACCGCCAGCGACGTCTGCTACTGTCCGACGCTGATGCGCGAGGTCTCGACCTACGTCTACGAGGATCGGCCCGAGTGGTTCGACGATCCCTTCTTCCTGAAGGACGCGGATCCCGAGGTGATCGCCGCGCTCGAGGATCCCGGGCGGCAGGAGGGCATCCGCAACAGCAGCAGCGCGCAGACCTACAAGGCGCAGCTCCCGCAGGCCATGCGCAATGTCAAGGCGCTGCACGACGCCGGCGTACGCATCGCGATGGGGACCGACACCGGTCCCGCCGCCCGATTCCAGGGCTACTTCGAGCATGGCGAGATGGATCTGATGGTCGAATCGGGCATGACGCCGATGCAGACCATCGTCTCCTCGACCCGCGACGCGGCGGAGTGTCTCGGCCTCGAAGGCGTCGGCACGCTGGAAGCCGGCAACTTCGCCGACTTCGTCGTCTACACGGCGAACCCGGCCGAGGACATCGGTAACACCCGCACGATCGAGTCGGTCTGGATTGCGGGCAACGCCGTGCCGGGCGTGTGACCGGCGACCGACGACCCGACGACTGACGCACCCGACCCGGCAGGGGCCCGTGGAGCCACGGGCCCCTCTGCCGACCGGGCAGACGCACGCCGTCCGTGAGCCACGAGCCTTCGCCGCCGGCGTGTGCCCCTTCCTGTTGCGCGGTGGCTAGTCTCGCCGCGTATCGTCGCCCGGCCGGCCCCCATCCACTCCGCACGACCCGGATTCCTGGTACGCTGTACTCCGTGCGGCAGGTCGAGGGCTCCATCGTCTGCGCCGAGTGCGGCCGGCTCGTCGGCATCAACGAGGAAAACTGTCCCTACTGCGGCGCCTGGCGTCCGGGACTGTTCGGCTGGGCGCCGTTCCTGCGCACTCTGGTCGGGGGGCGCCTGGATCTGATCGTCCTCATCGTCGGCGCCTGCGTCACGCTGTACGCCGTCGCGCTGCTGCTGCAGCCGGAGGCGATCTTTCGCGGGTCTGGCTTCCTCTCCATTCTCTCACCCGGAGGGCGCGCGCTGTATCAGCTCGGCATGACGGGCGGCGTCGCGTGGGAGCTCGGCTGGTGGTGGACACTGCTGACGGCCACCTACCTGCACGGCGGGCTGCTGCACATCCTGTTCAACGTGATGTGGATCCGCAATCTCGGCCCCGCCGCGGCCGAGGTCTATGGTCCGGCTCGGACGTTCGTGCTGTTCAACGTCGCCGCCGCGTCGGGATTCTACCTGTCGAACGAGATGTCCGGCGCGCCGACCATCGGCGCCTCGGGCGCGATCTTCGGCCTGCTCGCCGCGCTGATCGTCTACGGCCGCAAGCGGGGCAGCTCCGTCATGACCCAGCAGCTCTGGCAGTGGGCCATCATCCTGGGCATCTTCGGCTTCATCGTGCCCAGCGTGAACAACTGGGCGCACGGGGGCGGCTTTGCGGGCGGCTGGATCGCCGCGCACCTGATGGGATTCGGCGACGAGTACCGCGAGAGCACGGGCGTCCTGCTGGGAGCCCTCGCGCTGATCGCGGTTACGGCGGTCGGGATCGGGCTGTCGTTCTACAACGTAACGGGGATCCTGCTCGCCGAGTAGGCCGGTCGAAGGCGCAACGTCACGCCCTCTGGGACGCTCATTCCGTCGCGGGTGCGTGGCGGGTGCGCCGTCGACGCCCCCGGCGACGGCGGCGACGGCGCGGCGTCCGCACGCCATGCGCCACCAGGTCCTGCCAGCGCGCAAGCGTGGCGGGGTCGTCTCCGTGAATCTCGAGCCACGTGAGCGCGTCGGGCAGGCTGGCGCGTCCGAGGATGCCGCGAACCTTGCGCGGCGGCAGGCCGGGGTCTTTCAGCAACGGCTGCAGCGCCAGCGCCTGACGCAGGTGCTCGACGTCGCGGCGGGCCACCGGCAGATCGCCCAGCGAGACGCACGGCGAACTCCCGCGGGGGTCGCGGCGCGGCGGCGTCAGATCGATCTGCTGCACCGGCGCAACCAGGCTGCCCAGCAGGATCGCGTTCGAGAGCGTGTCCGGCGCCTCGTCGAAGCGCGCCCGGTAGGCGTCGAGCGCTTCCAGCGACCGCCACAGCTCGGCCGAGCGCGGGCGGTTCACCTCCGGAGCGATGTGGCGCAACAGGCCGGTCCGGGACAGCCGCTTGAAGATACGGCTGGCCACGCCGCTGCGCAGCAGCTTGTACAGCTCCTCCACCAGTCGGGCGGGAGATGCGTTCCGGATTTCCTCGCGGTGCCTGGCGATACCCTCGCGCACCGGCGCGTCGAGACGGAAGTCGAGCCGCGCGGCGAACGAGATCGCACGCAGCATCCGGACCGGATCCTCGACGAAGCGTTCGTCCGGATCGCCGATGCAGCGGATGAGACGGCGGCGGAGATCCGCCATGCCCCCCACGTAGTCGATCACCGCGAAGGTCTCGATGTCGTAGAACAACCCGTTGATGGTGAAGTCGCGGCGGAAGGCGTCCTCCTCCGGCGTGCCGAAGGTGTTGTCGCGGCGGATGGGACGTCGCGCACGCCGGTTCCCGTCGTGTTGGGACGCCACGGCGTCCGACTCCCGGCCGGCGGCAGGGGCGGCGCCGGCAGCGGGCGGCGCTTCCACCGGCACCTGCCGGCGGAAGGTCGCGACCTCTATCGTCTTGTTGCCGAACTTGACGTGCGCCAGCCGGAATCGGCGGCCGATGATCCAGCAGTTCCGAAAGATGCGCTTGACCTCGTGCGGGTGCGCCGACGTACCGATGTCGAAGTCCTTCGGACGGCGCTCGAGCAACAGGTCCCGCACCCCGCCGCCCACCAGGTAGGCGGTGTGGCTGAACTTGCGCAGGCGATAGAGGACTTTCAGCGCGTCGGGGTCGATGCGCTGCCGGGAGATGACGTGGTCGGCGCGGGAGATGATCGTCGGCGCGACCACTTAGCGGTTCCTCGTCAGAGCGTCCCCCGGGAACCCGAATCGACCGGCACGCGGGCGTGACATGGACCGGCGCCATTGTAGCGCGCCGACCGGCGGAGGGCGGGGGTAGAATGGAAGCAGGGGTGCGGCGTGAAGGAACCCCATTACCGCGAACATCTCGACCTGATACGGGACACGTTCCCCGCGCCCGTTTCGGACCGCAAGCACGACGCCTACTTCGTGTTTTCGATCCTGCGCGCCCTTGACGAGGTCGACGACCTGAAGTCCGAGGTTCCGCTGCTGGGCCGGCCGCGAGCCCTCGACTATGCCGAGGCACCGACCCACGCGCGCGTGAGGAACTGCTGCGCCACAACGACTACAACCGGCGGCTGTTCCCGGTATCTCTACGACTGCGCGATGCGCGGCGAGGGGGTCCACATCTCGATGACCGACTGCTATCGGGAGACCGACTACGGCGAGCCGATAGTCGGCTTGAAGAGCTTCATCCTGTCGCCGTTCATCGACGAGCAGGACGTCGAGCAGCTCGTCCGGGACATTCTCGACGCGCGGCACGCGATTCGGGAGGCGTCCTGATCCCATGGTCTCCCGTCCGCGCGACGAAAGCCGAGCGTTGGCCGGTCGGCGGACCGGATTCGGGCTGTGGGCGCCGGAGTCGAGAATCCGGATCGTCCGGGACTTTACGTGCGTGCCAGAAAATAGAACACTGAAACGCGCGTACAATGTTACTTCGTGCTGAGACCTGCCCGCACGGTGACTGCGCGGGATTCGACCAGCCTGCGAGGGCAGCGAATATGGTCCAGCCGCGCGGGAGAGACCATGAAGACCACACTGCTGATGGCATCCCTATTGGCGCTGCCGCTTGCCGCCGCGGCGCAGGACGGCGGGATTTCCGGCACGGTGACCGACGACACCGGCGGCGTCCTGCCCGGCGTGACCGTCGAGGCGTCGGGCGCGGCGCTGGCCGGCCCCCTCGTGGCGGTGACCGACGGCGACGGCCAATACGCGTTCCCGGCGCTCCCGCCGGGCGGCTACATCGTCACGTTCACGCTGGCCGGCTTCGAGCGGCTGGAGATTGACGTCGAGCTGGCCGCGGGCCTCACGGCCACCGTCGACGCCGACCTGCAGCTCGGGGGACTCTTCGAGGAGGTCACCGTGGCGGTGACCGGCACCGCCATCGAGGCGCCGGCCATCAACATGCCCCACGCGGTGACCGTGGTCAGCCGCGAGACGCTGGAGCAGCAGGGGGCGACCCAGCTCGTCGATCTCTTCCGCAACCTGAACGTCAGCCACGGCGTGGTGGGCGAGCGGAACAGTTGGTACAACTCCAACCAGCCGTCGACGCTCACCGAGAACGTGGCCAACGTCAACCTGCGCGGCCTGGGCGCCTCGCGAACGCTCGTGCTGATCAACGGGCGGCGCCACGTGCCGGTGCCCGCGCGCCTGATCGGCGGACGCTTCGTCGACGTCAACACGATCCCGGCCATCGCGGTCGGCCGGCTCGAGGTAATGAAAGAGGGAGCCTCCGCGACGTACGGCTCCGACGCGGTCGGCGGCGTCGCCAACTTCGTGACGCGCAGCGACTTCCGGGGCTTCGAGTTCAACGTCGCGCACGACTACTTCGACAGCGGCGGCGATACCACGGTCGCCGGCATCTGGGGCGGCCGGATCGGCAACTCCAGCGCCGTCTTCTCCGCGGAGCGGGTCGGCCGGCAGGAGCTGCAGATGGAGGATCGCCCGTGGACGCTCGACCGCCTGAGCACGCACGTCGGCGGCAACCGCGCCGGCTGGTCGAGCCTGGGGAACCCCGGCACGTTCGCGGTCGGGGCGCCGACGCCGTGGACCGCCGACGTCTTCGATCCCCGCTGCACGGATTTCGGCGGCCAGGACGAGGGCTGGACCTGCCGCTTCCGCTACGCGCCCTACGACAACCTGATCGACGAGCAGGAGCAGACGCGTGCCTTCGCCGAGATCAACGGTCCCCTGAACGATCGGACGAACTACCACATCGAGGGACTCTGGTCCGACGCCGTCATCCCGAACTGGTACACGACGCCGTCGTACCCGCCCTTCCCGCTGACGAGCACCACGATCATGGAGGTGGCGGCCGACCACCCGGGACGGCAGCAGTTCTGCTCGAGCTACGCGGGTGACGGGAAGGCCGATCCGATGGGCGCCTGCATGGGCGACGCCCCCTGGTACCTGAACGGCCGCCCGTTCGGCAACTCCGGCCCCGGGCGACGGCTGCGGCGCGAGTCCCGCACCGCGCGGATCGCCGCCTCGGTCGACGGCGACTTCCTGATGGGCGGGCGGAACGCCAACTGGGACGTCGGCATGAGCTACTCGCGGGCGCAGGGCAACCTGAACCTGCCGGCGGTCTATACCGACCGGATCTACCGCTCGTTCCGCGGGTTCGGCGGACCCGACTGCGGCGTCGGGGTGATGGCGGACCGCAGTTCCCCGGCGGGCATGACGCTGGGGCCGCTCGGCGGCGCGGTGGCGGGCCAGGGGCCCTGCATGTACTACAACCCGTTCAGCAACGCCATCCAGCGCTCCGATCAACCCGGCGCCCCGTTCCGGAACACGGACAATCCGGATTACGTCCCCGCCCTGGCGAATCCCGAGGCGCTGCGGCTGTGGCTCAACGAGGAAGTGGACCTGGTCAGCACCACGGACCTGTTCGTGGCCGACGCCACGCTGAGCGGCAACCTCGTCGAGAACGTCGCCGACTTCGCCGTCGGGTACCAGTACCGCGGGACGCACGCGGACGGCGATCCGAACGATCCCGGGGACGTCACCCGGAACCCGTGTCCGGTGGCGGGCGACATGGACTGCCCTGCGGGCGTGCGGTTCGGGCCGTACCTCTTCACCAACGTCCACCGGCCCTACGCCGCGGACCAGCAGGTGCAGCGGCTGTTCGGCGAGCTGGCCCTGGGCCTCGGCCCCCGCGTCGACACCCAGCTCGCGGCCAACTACGAGTTCTACAACGTGGCCGGGAGCCGCGTGAACAGCTTCGACCCCAAGGTCGGCTGGCGCATCCAGGCGGCGGAGAACCTGCACTACTCGCTGGCGTTCCGCGGCTCGGTGCAGACCACCTTCCGGACGCCCTCGCTCGACGACCTGAACACCAGCCCGCTGACGACGCTGGAGTGGATCAACGAGACCGGCGCCTACCAGGCCGTCGACCGCTTCGGACGCACGGACCTGCTCCCCGAGCGCGCCTTCACCTACAACGCGGGGACGGTGCTGTTCCTCGAGGGGGGTGTCGAGGCCACCGTCGACTACTGGCACTACGACTTCGACAACGTAATCGGCTCGATGCCCTACGACGCCATCACCAGCCTCTACGCCAGCGACGACCCGGCCACCCGCGCGGCGGTGTCGCCGTTCATCATCTGTCCCGGCGGGCGCGCCTCGGACCTGGCCCCCGCGGATCGTTGCATCGCCCAGAACCTGCAGCGCATCCAGATCGACCTGGTGAACTGGCCGGGGCTCACGACCTCGGGCATCGACACGCACTTCGCAGCCCGGACCAACGCGGGGCCGGGGCAGTTCTCGGCGACCTGGGACTCCACCTACACGCTCGGCTACAACACCAAGGAGCTGCTGCTGGAGGGCGCGGACCTGGTCCTCTACGCGGAACGGGAATCCGCCGGCTACCTGAACTTCGCCCATCCCATCGCGGTGCCGCTGCCGCGCTGGAAGAGCCGCTGGTCGGGCTCCTACGCCTGGAGCAACTACACGCTCGCGAGCTACCTGAGCTACATCTCCTCCTACGAAGATCGGGGCGACAACACCACCGCGCCGATCATCGACCCGTTCCTCACCCTGGACGTGAGCTTCCTGTGGCGCTTCCCGGGCAGCGGGATGAACCTGACCCTCTACGCGATGAACCTGACCGGGCAGATTCCGCCCTGGGCCAACATCGAGCAGTCCTACGACGGGTTCACGCACGACCCGAAGGGCCGCCGGGTGAAAATGGCGCTGAGCTTTCGGTTCGGCGGCTGACGGCGGCGCCCGGCGTATCGTCCGAAGCGCACCGGCGGCCGGCGACGAACGTCGTTTCCCCCGCTACGGCTACGTCCCCGCCCTCGTGCGCCGCACTGGGGTCGGACCCGGCCCCGGCCCCTCCTCGGCGCGCGAGGAGTGCTCCGGTCCGCTGGCGGAGACCGTCGACTGCTGTCTGGGCTTCCTGGCCGCTCACACCCGGCAGTTCGAGACCGTTACCGGCTCGCGGCGCGAAGCGCTGGCGGAGTATCCCGAGCCGGTGTTGCGCGAGGCGATCGTCAACGCGCTGGCGCATCGCGACTACGGCCTGACAGGTGCCACGGTGGACATCACCGTCTGGGACGATCGCATCGAGGTGCGCAGTCCGGGGTCGCTGCCCGGCCACATCACGCTCGACAACATGCGCGTGGAGCACTACAGCCGCAACCCGCGCATCGTACGCGTCATGAAGACCATGGGGCTCGTCGAGGAGTACGGCGAAGGCATCGATCGCATGTATCGGGAGATGGAAGCCCGCTTGATGGAGCCGCCCGTCTTCGACGCCACCGCAAGCTCGGTGACGGTGACCCTACGCAATCGCATGCTGGTGGACGTCGAAGACCAGGTCTGGCTGAACCAGCTCGACCGGGACGACGTGACCGCCGACGAGCGCCGGGCGCTGGTCGCCGCACGGCGTGAAGGCGCCGTCACCCCGCGCGCCCTGCGCAACATGCTGCCGGTAACCGATGTCGATACGGTTCTCGCACAGTCGGTGGCGAAAGGACTGTTGACGCGCGTCGGTCGCCGCGGGGGGAGCCGCTACGTGCTGTCGGACGCCATGGTCCGCCTGGTGGGCAGTCCCGCAATGGCGGCGCAGAACCGGAAGCGACAATCGTTGCTCGACGAAATCCGCCGACGGGGGAGCCTCTCGACGACCGACGCCGCGACGCTGCTCGATGTGGCCCCCACGGTCGCTCGCGAGATGCTGAACGAACTCGTACGGGTCGGGCTGGCACGGGCGGCCGGTAGAACTCGAGCGCGGAGATACTACCTCCGGTGAACCGGGACCCAGCACGTCGCGACGCTACCGGCTGACGTCGGTGCCTGCGCGGCGGTTGATGGCCGCAAATATCTTCACCACGGTCTTCCCGGGCGTCACTCGTCGACGCCGAGCTCGCGCAGCCGCGCAGCGATTTCCGGTTGCGTGGATCGCAGGCCGTTACTGCCGAGGACCGGCAGGCTGGTCTCGGCCAGGACCAGTGGCGTCTGTCCGCGGTCGTTCGGCACGTCGAGGTCGGCGCCGTACGCGGCGAGCAGATCGACGACCGACCGGAAGCCTGTGCGCACCGCGTCATGGAGCGCGGTGTTGCCCCGGTCGTCGGACTGGTTGATGTCGACCCTGAGGTCCAGAATGATGCGGGCGAGATCCAGGGTCAACTCCTCCTGGTCGATGCGGTCCATGGGATTCGGCGCGTCCACGCGGTTGCGCCGATCCTCCTGCGAGATCTGCCCCACCCCCATGGCCGCCTTCAGCGAGGACCACCGGTTGGCGGGTGACACGTGCGGGTCGGCCCCTCGTTCGGCCAACATGCGGAGGATCTCCGGCTCGCCGTAGCGCGCCGCCAGCCAGAAGGCGTTCGCGCCGACCGCCTGGTGGCGGATGCTGAAGTCGGCGCTGAACCGCCGGCCGGGCGTGCCGCGCTCGACCACCGCGTCCACGTCGGCGCCGCGCTCCAGAAGCGCCGCGGCCAGCTCGGCCTGGCCGCGCAACGTGGCTGCGTGCAGCGCCGTGTAGCCGGCGTTCGCCGCGTTCGGATCGGCGCCCTGCTCGAGCAGGTAGATTCCGAATGCACCGTGCCCGCTGTGAGCGGCTATGACGAGGGCGCTGGTGCCGGCCGCCGCGACGTCGTTGACGTCAGCTCCGGCTTCGACCAGCACGCGCGCCGTCTCGACGTCGCCGTTGCGGGCCGCGAAGAGCAGCGCGGTGGAGCCCCCGTGGTTCTTTCGGAAGTTGCCGCTCGTATTGGTGTTGCCGGCGGTGTTCTCGAGCTGGTCCCAGACCCGCGTGCGGGCGTGCACGTTCGCGCCGCGCGCGGCCAGCAGGCGCACGATGTCGGCGTGCTGCTGGGCCGCCGCCCACATCAGGGCCGTCTGGTGGCGTTCGTACTCCACCGCGTTCACGGCGGCGCCACGGTCAACGAGCATCTCGACGACCCGCAGGTTGCCGCTCCGGGCGGCGCTCATCAGGGGGGTCTCGCCCATCCGGAGGGTGACGTTCGGGTTGGCGCCGGCCTCGAGCAGCATCCCGACGACGGGGCCGCTGCCGTGCCCCGCGGCCAGCCACAGCGGAGTGGCGCCGAGCGCGTTGGCGGCGTTGACGTCCGCGCCCGCCTGTATCAGCAGCGCCGCTGACTCGACGTCGCCCCGGTGGGCGGCCCAATGCAGCGCGGTCGCACCGTCGCCCTGGGGAGCGTCGGGATCGGCATCCGCCGCGAGCAGGACACGCGTTTCGGCAAGATCGCCCGCCCGGACCGCCGCGATGAGATCCGGCTCGGCCAGCGCGTGCGCGAGAGTCACCGTGCCGAGCAGGAGAACCGCCGCGACCACGGACACGAAGCCTTGCGTCGAGGATCTATGAGCCATCCCGCAATGCTATCGCAGTCGAAGCTCCATTGCACTACCGGAACAGCGTGACGGACCGGCCACGCGGACATGGAGCCGGCGGCCCGCGGCAAGCGCCCCGCCGCATGCGCGCGGCGACCGCATCACGGCTCACAGGTCAGAACGAGACGGTCGCGGTCATCGAAATCGTCCGCGGCGCGCCGAGCCAGGCGGCGTTCTCGGTGATGGCCGACAGATACGCCTTGTCGAACAGGTTGTTGGCCACAATCGAGAACTCCGTCGACCGCAGCAGATCGCTCAACGCCTCGCCCGAGAAGCTGACGTAGGCATCCACGAGCCAGTAGGCGTCCGCGTACCAGTCGGACCGCAGGCTGACGCGTCGCGACGACGTGTACTTGGCGGTCAGGCCCGCCCCGAGCGGACCGCTGCGGTCGAGCGAAACGACCCACATCCGATCCGGCACGCCGGTGACGTCGGCCCCCGCCACGATGCCCTGGTTCGCGTCGACCAGCGGGTCGCCAGTTCCGAGGTACACCGAGTCGTTGAACGTGTAGGCCGTGTAGAACGAGGTGCCGCGCGGCATCTGCACCGTCGCCGACAGCTCGACCCCGCTCGTGTCGATGCCGCCCGCGTTGAAATAGGCGCCGCCGCCCGGAATGAGGTAGTTGGGACCGGCCGCCGTCTGCGGGCCGAGGTAGAAGATCCGGTTCTCGAAATCGATCGTGTACCACGTGGCTCCCAGTGCGAGCCGATCCCCCGAGTACTGCAGCCCGACATCGATATTCGAGGCAGTCTCGGGCTCGAGCATATCCAGGCTCCGGCCCGGCACTTCAAGCAGCGTGGCGCTGATTGCCTTGAAGTTCTCGGCATAGCCCGCGAACAGGTCCAGACCCTCGACCGGCGTCTCGTAGGTCACGCCGCCGGAGAAGAGCAGGTCGGAATCCGAATCGACCTCCAGATTCGGATCGACGTTGAACAGGTCCTCGCGCGACACGCCGACCAGGTACTGCTTGACGCCGCCGCTCAGGGCGAACGGCCCGGCGAAGACCGTCTCCTCCACGTACCACTTGAAGACGTGCTGCGGGAACTGCCAGTCGTACTGCTGCCAGTAGGGCTGGTAGTTCCAGTTGAAGCTGAGCGTCGGGTCCAGAATCTGGTGCCAGTCCCGGCCCAGATCCCGCCGCGTGCTCTCGTACCAGATGCCGGCGCGCAGGGTGCTGCCCGCGGCCCCGACGGTGGCGAACCACTCCTCGTCGAGCGTCACCCCGACGCGGTCCTTGCCATAGTGGCTGTGGCGGTACGACTGCACCGCGGTGGCGCCCGGGTGGCACGCCGGGTCGACGGCCGGGCCGCCCGAGCCGTAGTAGTTGAAGATGTAGGACGACGTGCACCCGGCCATCGGTCCGACGGCGGCGCCGTCGGGGCTCACGAAGCGGATCAGACCGAGTTGCGAGCCGCCCTGGACGGGCGTCCCGCCCATCAACTCCGATTCCGGGCCGCCGCCGTCGTCGGTGACGTCGGCGATAAAGGGAGGCAGCCAGTCGCCGCGGCCCCGGTTGCGGTGGAAATAGCCACCCAGGCTCAGTGAGGTCACGTCGCTGAACGACCAGTCCGCCTTCAGGTAGCCGAACGTGTTGTTCCGCCGCGTCTGCCAGCCCGGCCGGTAGAACTGGTTCAGGTACGGCACGCCGGGCCACTCGCCGACCAGGCGGTCCCAGCGCGGGTTGGCCCGGAAGTCGGCATCGCTGTAGAGCCGCTGGTAGACATCCTCGTGAATGCTGTCGTACGAAAGGTAACTCGTCAGATCGAGACGCCCGTGCGACGAGACGAGCTTGGCGGCGACGTGCTCCCGCTCGTTCCGCGCGGAACCCTCGATCCAGTCGGTCGCCTCCTGGCGGACCGCGGCGATCCACGCCCGCGTGTCGCGGCCGAACAGCGGTCCGGTGTCGACCCGCATCGCGAATCGCTGCCCCTCGTTCTCGCCGAGCGTGGACGACGCGGTGTAGGTCCGTTCCGCTGCCGGATCGTCCGTCAGGTAGTCGAACGTGCCGCCCAGCGCCTCGACCGACCGGGAGGCGATGTCGGCCGTGCCCTGCGACACCTCGACGCCGCCGAGGTTCATCGGGTCGATGAAGCGGTTCGCCTTGGCGCCGCCCCAGTAGTCCGACGTGCCGTTCGGGAAACCGTCGATGGTTGTCCCGATCTGCACTTCGGTGAGGGTTACCTGGAAGCCGCGCATGGCAACGTTGCTCGACCAGTCGTCGAACCCGTACGCATCCCCCTCCTGGACGGACACCCCGGGGAGGTTGTCCACCACCGACGTCACCGCGGTGATGTTCGACTGCTGCATCATCATCGGCTCGGCGACGACGCTGCGCGCGAAAGTCCGGGGTTCCTCGGCGACGACGCTGACCGTCTCGAGCAGCCGTTCGATCTCCAGCACGAGTTGGACCGTCGCCGTGGCGTCGGCCTGCACGGTGACCGGGATCTCCGTTGTGGCGAAGCCGGGCAAGGTGGCTGCGACGACATAGTCGCCCGCAGGCAGCGCGGCGAAGACGAACGCCCCGGTCGCATCGGTCACGCTCTCGTGCGGCCCCGCCCCGCTCGTTGCCGTCACCACGACGCCCGGCAGCGCGCCGCCCGCCGCGTCGGCCACCGTGCCCTCGATCGCGCCGTCGGGCTGACCGGAGACCGGGGACGGAGGAATCAGCACCGCAAGAGTCGACGCAATCAGCAGTGGCGAAATCGACTGTCTGGCCATGGTGGAAGTTGCTGTTTCCAGAGGCTAGTGACTGTTCCTCCGGCGGTAGCGACATCCTCCTCTGAAAGATAGATTACATGCGAACCGGAACAACGCCTACTCACTCCTCGGCGGAGGATTGACACGCGATCCGGCATCGGACAAGCTATACGGACGTACACGTCAACCAGCGGTCGGAGGTAGCCGACGGACGATGTCTCACGCTCGCGTGCCTGCCTTGTCTGCGTTCGTGGTTGCGGCCGCGTTTGCCGCGCTGCTTCCCCTGTCGGCGTCCGCCGGCGAGGCCGGCGCGCAGGCGGGGTCACCCGGTGAGGTCGAGGCGCTGCTGCAGCAGACCATCGGCCGCTACTGCGCCACTTGCCACAACGACCGGCTGCAGACCGCCGGGCTCGTCCTGACCGGCCTCGACCTCTCGGAGGTCGGCGCCCACGCCGAGACGTGGGAAAAGGTGGTCACGAAGCTGCGGACGCGGACCATGCCGCCCGTCGGCCGGCCGCGTCCCCCCGCGGACACCTACGACACGCTGGCCGGCTGGCTCGAGAACGAGATCGACCGGTTTGCCGCCGCGGGGTTGAATCCGGGACGCACCGAGGCGTTCCACCGCCTGAACCGCGCCGAGTACGGCAACGCCATCCGCGATCTGCTGGCGCTCGACGTCGACGTGGCCGAGCTGCTGCCGGCCGACGACTTCGACGAGTACGGCTTCGACAACATGGCGGACATCCTGACCGTCTCGCCCGCCCTGATGGAGCGTTATCTCTCGGCGGCGCGCAAGATTGGCCGCCTGGCGGTGGGCGAGACGCCGCTCGGACCGGCCACCGATACCTACGACGTGCCGATTCTCCTGATGCAGGACGATCGGATGGGCGACGACGTGCCGTTCGGCTCGCGGGGCGGCATCGGCATCCGCCACTACTTTCCGGTCGACGGCGAGTACGACGTCGAGATCCGGCTGCACCGCAACTACGTGAACTACGTGCGCGGCATGGGCTCGCGCCACGAGCTGGAGGTCCGGCTCGACGGCGTGCTGGTGCGCTCGTTCGTCTTCGGCGGCGAGGAGCCCGAGGGGATCCAGGCGCCGGCCAGCTACGGCGGGAACCAGTTCGGCGACCCGGAGTGGGAAGAGTACATGCTCTACGCCGACGCCAACATGCGCGCCCGCTTCCAGGCGACGGCGGGGCCGCACGTGGTCAGCGTGGCGTTCGTCCGGCGGTTCACCGAGCCGGAAGGGGTCCTGCAGCCGCGCCAGAGCATCTTCGCGGTGGCCGTCAACGAGATGCGCGACGGCAACGCCGCGGTCGAGCACGTGGCGGTAGGCGGGCCGTACAGCAGCACGGGACCGGGCGACACCCCGGCGCGGCAGGCGCTGTTCACCTGCCGGCCGGCCAGCGACGCGACGGCGGACGAGGAGGCCTGCGCCGAGGAGATCCTGTCGTCGCTGGCGCGCCGCGCCTACCGCCGGACGCTGGAGGCGGAGGACGTCGCGACGCTGATGGCCTTCTACCGGGCGGGGCGCGACGCCGGCAGCTTCGACTCGGGCATCCAGCACGCCCTCGAGCGCGTGCTCATCTCGCCGGACTTCCTGTTCCGGGTCGAGCGCGATCCGATCGACATCCGGCCGGGCGCCTCCTACGCGCTGAACGACACCGAAATCGCATCGCGGCTGTCGTACTTCCTCTGGTCGAGCGGACCGGACGACGAGTTGCTCGACCTCGCCGAGCGGGGCAGGCTGAACGACCCGGAGGTCCTGGCGCAACAGGCGCGGCGGATGCTGGCCGACCCGCGCTCGAAGGAGCTCGTCCGCAACTTCGCCGGGCAGTGGCTCTACCTGCGCAACCTGCGCGGCGTGGTGCCGGACGCGGTGGTGTTCCCCGAGTTCGACGAGAACCTGCGCGACGCCTTCCTGCAGGAGACGGAGCTGTTCTTCGAGAGCCTCATCCGCGAGGACCGCAGCGTCCTCGACCTGCTGGGCGCCGACTACACCTACGTCAACGAGCGGCTCGCCGAGCACTACGGCATCCCGAGCGTGTACGGCAGCCAGTTCCGGCGCGTAACGTTGCCGCCCGACGTGGCCGAGCGCCGCGGCGGCATCTTCGGCCACGGCAGCCTGCTGACCGTGACCTCGTACCCCAACCGGACGTCGCCGGTGCTGCGCGGCAAGTGGGTGCTGGCGAACATTCTCGGGACGCCGCCGCCAGCGCCGCCCGCCGACGTGCCGGATCTGCCCGACCGGGGCGAGGACGGCCGCGCCGCCACCGTCCGGGACCGCCTGCAGCGGCACCGCGAGAGCCCCGCCTGCTCGGTCTGCCACGCGCCGATGGACCCGCTGGGGCTGGCCCTGGAGAACTACGACGCGGTGGGCAAGTGGCGCGAGACCGGCGAGGCGAACCTGCCGATCGATGCCTCCGGCAACCTGCCCGACGGGACCGCGTTCGAGGGCCCGACCGGCCTGCGCACGCTGCTCCTCGAGCGGCGCGAACAGTTCATGGGCACCTTTACGGAGAAGCTCCTCGCGTATGCGCTCGGGCGGGGACCGGAGTACTACGACCGTCCCACCGTGCGCGCCATCACCCGTGCGGCCGCCTCGGACAACTACCGCTGGTCGTCAATCATCACCGGAATCGTGCAGAGCACGCCGTTCCGCATGCGGAGGTCAGAATCATGATCATCACCAGGAAGGCGATTCCCCGCCGTACCGTGCTGCGCGGCCTGGGCGCCTCACTCGCACTGCCGTTGCTCGACGGCATGGTCCCGGCGGCCGCGGCGATGCGCAACACCGCGGCGGCCCCGATCAAGCGCTACGGCGTCGTCTACGTCCCGAACGGGATGATGATGAACCACTGGACGCCGAGGACCGAGGGTGTCGGATTCGAGTTCCCCACGGTCATGAAGCCGCTGGAGCCGTTCCGCCCCTACGTCCAGGTCCTGTCGGGCATGCACGGGGTGGACAGCGAGGGGCCGCACGCCCGCTCGTCGACGCGCTTCCTGACCGGTGTGCCGTCGAAGCCGGACAACGGCTCGGACCTGCTGGCCGCCGTCTCGGCGGACCAGATTGCCGGGCGCGTCCTCGGGCGCCAGACGCAGCTCGCCACCCTGGAGTTGGCGATCGACGGGCGCGACTTCGCCGGATCGTGCGACGACGGCTTCAGTTGCGCCTACACGAACACGATCGCGTGGGCCAACGATACGACGCCGCTGCCGATGGAGAACAACCCGCGGGTCATCTTCGAGCGGCTGTTCGGCGACACCGGCAGCACCGACCCGGCCGTCCGCCGGGCGCGACTCCGCAAGGACGCCAGCCTCCTCGATTCGGTGACCGAGCGGGCCGGTGACCTCGCGCGCCAGATCGGGCCGGGCGACCGCGCCAAGCTGGGGCAGTATCTCGACGCCGTCCGCGACGTCGAGCGGCGGATCCAGATGGCCGAGTCGCAGAGCGACCGCGAGCTGCCGGTGGTCGATCAGCCGGCGGGAGTCCCGGGGACCCTGGGCGAGCATGCCAAGCTGATGTTCGACCTGCAGGCACTGGCCTTCGAGACCGACCTGACCCGCGTGACCACCTTCATGATGGGACGCGAGATCACCGGGCGGACGTACGCGGAAATCGGCGTGCCCGACGCGCACCACCCGATCTCGCACCACCAGCGCGACCCTGCCAAGCTGGCGAAGCTGACCAAGATCAACCAGTACCACGTGCAGCTCTTCTCGCAGTTCCTCGAGCGGCTGAGCTCGACGCCGGACGGCGACGGGACGCTGCTGGATCATTCGATGATCGTCTACGGGGCCGGCATGGCCGACAGCAACTCCCACGCCTCGCAGAACCTGCCGATCCTGCTGGCGGGCGGAGGAGCCGGGACGGGCGGACGCCACATCAAGTACCCGGAGAACACCCCGCTGGCCAACCTGCACGTCACCCTGCTCGACAAGCTGGGCGTGCCGGTCGAGTCGCTCGGCCACGCCACCGGCAAGCTGCGGCTCGATCCGCGGTCCGCGGTTTAGCGGCGACGGACGAATCGCTTGACGCTTTCAGGGGCCGGTGTTCATCGGGAGCACCGGCCCTTCCTGCATTCGGACGGCGAAGCTCCCGTTCGCCGCACTGCCGGCCCACGTGACCATCCACGCCAGTCCACCGAGAGTATCGGGCCGGGTGGTCCGCCCGTCACGGTCGCCGGACCGGGGACTGCCCCCGCGATCCGCATCCGGGAGACGTTCGGATGACGGCGCGCGCCCTGATGATCCAGGGCACCGGATCGAGCGTCGGCAAGTCGCTCCTCGTCGCGGGACTGTGCCGGCTCGCCCGGCGGCGCGGCATCCGCGTCGCGCCCTTCAAGCCGCAGAACATGTCCAACAATGCTGCCGTCTGCGTCGACGGCGGCGAGATCGGGCGCGCACAGGCGCTGCAGGCCCGTGCCGCCGGACTGGAGCCGCGGCACGACTTCAACCCGGTCCTCCTGAAGCCGCAGACCGACCACGGCGCGCAGGTCGTCGTGCAGGGCCGTGTCATCGGCACCTTCGCCGCGCAGGAGTACCGGGCGTTGCGCGCCCGTATCCGGACGTCCGTTCTCAAGAGCTTCCAGCGCCTGGCGGCGGACCACGAGCTCATCCTGGTGGAGGGCGCCGGCAGTCCCGCGGAGGTGAACCTGCGGCCGAACGACATCGCCAACATGGGCTTCGCGCGCGCCGCCCGGGTGCCGGTCTGCCTGGTGGGCGACATCGATCGCGGCGGGGTGATCGCTTCTCTGGTCGGCACGCAGGTCGTGCTGGACCCGGAGGACGCGGCTCTGATCGTCGGATTCGTGGTGAACCGGTTCCGGGGCGACCCGGCGTTGTTCGCCGACGGCCTGGCGTTCGTCGAGCGCCGCACCGGGTGGCGATGCTTCGGCCTGGTCCACTGGCTGCCCGCCGCCGGACGGCTGCCGGCCGAGGATTCCGCGTCCCTTCCGCTCGACGCCTTACGCGAGGCCGCCGACGGTCGAAGCGGCGTCCGGCAGCACGGCGCGTCCGGTGCCGGCGATGGTGTTCTTCGCGACGCGTCCGCCGGCCTCCTGCACGTCGTCGCGCCGAAGCTGTCGCGCATGGCCAACTTCGACGACGCCGACCCGTTGCGTCTCGACCCCGGCGTCGACTTCCGTTTCGTGCCGCCCGGCCTTCCCCTGCCGCGCGACGCGGACGTCGTGGTGCTGTTCGGCACGAAGTCGACGGTCGGCGAGCTTGCGTTCCTGCGGACCCAGGGTTGGGATCACGACGTCATCGCGCACGCCCGCTGCGGCGGGCACGTGCTGGGCGTGTGCGGCGGCTACCAGATGCTGGGCCGCCGTGTTCGGGATCCGGAGGGCGTGGACGGCCCGGCCGGCGCAGCCGACGGCCTCGGTCTGCTGGACGTCGAGACCACGATGGCCGGCGACAAGACCGTCCGCCGCGCGCGCGGACGTTGCGCGGTCAGCGGCGAGCCGGTAGCCGGATACGAAATCCACATGGGCGAGACGCATGGGCCGGACCTCGTCCGTCCCATGCTGCATCTGGACACCGGCGATGAAGGCGCGCGCGACGAGCGCGGCCGCGTGGAAGGCACGTGCCTGCACGGCCTGTTCGCCAACGATGACTGGCGCCGGGCGTGGCTGGAACGTATGGGGGCGGCGACTGACTGCTCCTGGAGCTACGACACCGCGACCGACCGCGCGCTGGACGACATCGCAGCCGACCTCTCCGGGATGCTCGACACAGAGGCGCTGTTTGCCGCAGCGCGTACTCCGTCCCTGTGACGCGTGGTGTCGATGCGTTGACCGAGCTCTTCCCGTGTGTCGTCGATGCGCTTGCCCAACTCTGCTTGCGTGGTGTCGATGCGTTTGCGGAGCTCCGCTTGCGTGGTGTCGATGCGCTACTTCAGCGTCGCGAGCTCGGCGGCCGTCACCGGCTCGGACGGCCCATGGAAGATGGCGTTGAAGAGCAGCTTGAACGTCGCCCGGGTCTGCGTGCGGAACGCTATCTGGCTGCCCATGGTGACCGCCGTGCCGCGACCCACATCGAAGGCGACGACGTTGGCCCGCTCGCGCAGGAACTCGTCGCCGAGCAGCCAGCCGCTCGCCACCATGTCGTCTTCGTCGGGATACCGTGAGACCACCTCGGCCGGGACGTCGAAGCCGGGCAGGAGCTGGTAGGCCTGATCGAAACGGAAGAAGACCGGCCAAGTCTCCGGCATCCCGTAGCCGACCGGATGCCGCGGGTTGTACTCCTGCTTGAGCAGCGTGCCGGGCGAATAGAAGAGCGACGCGGGATCGACAACCCGGTTGCGCAGGGTCCGGGACAACTGGGCCGGGCTGCGGAAAACGTCCCGCAACCGCCGCGCGGCCTCGCCGAGCGTGATGCGGGTCGGGCGCCCGCGGTTGCCGTTCCGGGCGGGGACGCCGCGGGCCGGCAGCACGGGTTCGATAGGCAGGTCGAGCAGTTGCCGGGCGGTGGCGACGGCCGAGCCGAGCGCGATGAGCGTGCCGCCGTCTTCCTTCACCCATCGGCGCAGCTTGCGCCAGCCCGATTGCCCTACCCCGTACGCCCAGCGCCAGGATTCGTCGTGACGGTCCGGGCTCAATCCCCGGATGATCCGCGTGCGGCTGGTGCCCGACGGAAGCACGATGACGTCGTACTTGTCGGAGAGCTCGCCTTCGAAGTCCAGCGACGAAATCACCGCGTGATCGATCTCGTACTGCTCGAGCAGCCACATCATCCAGCCGCCCGGCATGTTGTTGGCGGCACGCCAGAGGCCGACCCGCGTCGGCTCGCGCAGGCGGTGCCCGTCGACCCCCGGCGCACGATCCGCCGCTGTCACGACCAGGCCGGTCTCTTCGGCGACCTGCCCGAGAATCCGCTCGGCGGCGGCGGTCGGGGACACCAGCCACGTACCGGGGGCATGCTCCCTGCCGCCGCCCGCCTTGAACTCCTCCGCCGCGCGATAGACCGGCACGCCGGCCGCCTGCAGCCGCGCCGCGGCCAGGAAGCCCGCGTTCGACGAGGGCGGGATCGCATAGCCCCACGCCGGCCGTTCCGGGAGTGGCGTGCGCCGGGGCTCGATGGTCTCCAGCAGCGCCAGATCGGCGTCCACCGGCTCGTCTACCTGGTCGACGTCGACGCCCATCAACATGCCGAGGGTATGCCCGGTAACGTCGTAGGGGGGAATGGGCGGACCGCCGGGGTAGTAGCGCAGATCGGGATAGACCTGCTTCTCCAGCATGGTCTTGGCGAACGCGCCGTACGGCTGGGCGAGCTGGATCACCCACGACCCCGCCGGGTAGTCGGTGCCGCCGGCGCGGAACCGCGTCCGCGACCGGTGGATCTCGACCTCCCCGAAGTGGAGGATGTCCAGCAGCTCATAGGTAGCGAAAGGGTCCCGCTGTACCGCCGGCACGACGAACGCGTAGGGCGCCTCGTCGCGGTCGACCCAGTCGCGGTGAACGCGGTGGAAGTTCTCCATCCAGCGCGTCCGGAACTTCGCCATGTTCTCCAGCGCGGCGAAGGTAGCGATCTCCCCGTACTCCACGATGTCGCCGAGGCGCCATACGGACGAGTCGTACGGCACGGGGAAGTTCGTCGCCACCTGCTGTCGGCCCAGCGGCCGGCCGGGGCCGCTCGGGTTGACATAGGGGTCGGCGAGGTTGGCGCTGGCGATCTCGGTCAGAATGCGCGGCTGGCCGTGGTAGACCATGTACTGGCGCGCCGGGGTCCACAGGTCGTACAAGTCGCTGGAGACGATCCCCTTCTTGCCGTTGGCGACGAGCGCCGACGCCATCGCCCGCCCGATCTGCGCCTGTCCCTCCAGCAGGAGCGGATGGATGTTCGGGTCGTGGGGATCCTTGTACGGCGGCACGAACATGCGCGCGCCGCGGGCTCCCATCTGGTGCATGTCGTGCGTGATCTGCGGCTTGTACTCGCGGTGGATGTCGATGGCGAGTCGGGTCTCCTTCTGCGTGAACATGAACCAGTCGCGGTTGTCGTCGTGGCCGGTATAGCGCTGGTAGAGGTCGGGATAGACACGGTTGAGGCGGGTGTTCTCGGTAGCGTACCAGTGGTCGATCACGAGGATCTGGCCGTCCGGGTTCTGCGACGGCACCAGCAGCACGACCGTGTTGTCGAGAATCTCGCGAATCTCCGGCGATTCCTCGGTCGCCAGCCTGTGGGCGATGTTGATGATGGTCTGCCCGGTGCCGACCTCGGTCGAATGGATCATGGCATACAGGAAATAGAACGGGACGCCCTCCCGCGCCAGCGCCTCCGCCCGCCCCTCGGAGAGTCCGCGCGGGTCGGCCAGCCGGTGATTGATCTCGATCAGCCGATCGAGGCGATCGAGGTTGGCCCGCGAACTGAACTTGACCAGCACGTACGGATTGCCGTCGGTCGTCGTCCCGCGGTGCTCGTACTCGACCCGATCCGTGCGATCCGCCAGTAGCTGCAGGTACTCCAGGATCCGCGGATACCGCGCGAGCTCCCCGTCGGTACCAATCTCGAAACCGAAGTACTGCGCAGGGGTCGGCACGGCCTGTGCACCGGCCGCGGCGGGAAGGACGAAAAGCAACGCGACGACCGCGAGCAGGCGGATTGGCATCTTGCGCTTTCCTGCTGTGGAATTCCGTCGACGGATGAGCAAGGCAGGATACCATGCAGGAGGCTGGCTCTCGTCCGCCGGGCGGGCCGAGTCGCGATGGTCGGCGCGGGACAAGGACGGCGAGGAGTTCCCCTACGGGCAGGCAGGAGACCGATTCCATGAATCGCAACCAGTGGCGGGTGGCGGGTGTCGCCGTCTTCGTCGGGTACGTCGTCGCCGGCTGGCTCGCGTCCCCGGCCCAGGCGCAGGACGAGCGCGCCGCGCGGCACCGCGTGCCGGCCGAGTTCATGAGCTACCTCGGTGCCGACTGGCTGGAGCGGCCGGAGCGCGTCGAGCAGGAGCAACCCGAGCGTGTCCTCGACACGATGGGCCTGGGCCCGGGCGACGTCGTCGCCGATGTGGGGTGTGGCTCCGGCTACTTCGCGCGGCGCATGGCGCGACGCGTGGAACCCGGCGGCACCGTGTACTGCGAGGACATCCAGCCCGAAATGCTCGACATCATGCGGCAGCGGGCCGCGGACGAGGGGGTCACCGGCATCGAGGCGGTGCTGGGCACGCCGACCGACCCGCGGTTGCCGGCCGGGGCCGTCGACTGGATCATCATCGCCGACGTATACCACGAGATGTCCGACCCCGAGCCGATGCTGGCCGCCATCCGGCGCGCCCTCTCCCCGCGGGGCCGGGTCGCGCTGCTGGAGTACCGCGTGGAGGACGGAACCGGCGACCAGCTCAAGGCAGACCACACGATGTCGGTGCGGCAGGTGCTGCTGGAATGGAAAGCGGCCGGCTTCGAGCTCGTCGCGTTGCACGACTTCCTGCCGAGCCAGCACCTGTTCTTCTTCCGCGCCGCCGGTAGTGGGACAGGGAGCGGCGTTGCCCCCGGAAACGCGGCGGAGGGCGTCGCTGCCGCCGCCAGCGACGCAGCCGGCGGCGCGGTGCTGCCCGATTACGACCTGCTCGACGCCATGGACGCCGGCCTGGTAGAAGTGGAAGCGCGTGGCGCGGGCGCGGAAGCTGTGACTCTGCGCATCCGCCGCACGGGCCGCGACCCCATCGTCGTCACCTCGCCGGTGGCCGCGTACTTCGACGCCGAGGACGGACGCGACATGATTGCCCGCCGCGACGGCTGGCTGGTGCTCGGTGATGACGGCTGGCACGATTGGACGCTCCGTGCCGTCGGCCGGCAGCGCGGCCTGGAGCCGCCCGGCGCCGGCGACCGGCTCGCCATCCGCCCGCCGTCGACCGCGCCGGTCATCGAGGATCTCCTGTTGGAGATCCAGGCGGGAACGTACACCGTCTCGAATTCACCCACGCTCTACCCGCCGCGCACGCCGGTGATGGAGCAGGCCGCAGTCTGGATCGCCGACGGTGACGCCGACTACGCGGAGATGGCGCCGCACATCGCCGGACCGATGCTGCCGGCGCAGTACGCCGCCGCCTTCGCCTTGATCTTCGTCGACCGGGCGGGCGTCGACGTCACCCGCCGCCGTGTATGGGCCGACCGCGAGCAGGTGTTCGGCCGCCTGCGCGACCAGGGCCTGCGCATCTGGTACCGGTTGAAGACGGACGGGCGCTAGCGCGCTGGCGAGGCGTTTTCAACGGCCGTCGGTGGGACGGGCAAGCCGTCAGCGGGCGGTCCGCTGCTCCCGGAGCATCTCCTCGAACCGCTGCTCCTGCATGTCGATGTGCGCCAGATAGTCGGCGCGATCGAGGAACGCCTTCGGCATCTCGCCCTTCCCTCATCCGAAGCTACCAGACCCCCGATCGGTCGCTAGCTTGGCTGGTTCGATATGCTTCCTGCGTCACTTCCCCGGCGGTGACCGGGCATGAGGCGGTGACGAATATCATACACCCCCGTCGGCGGCTTCAACGTCCCGGTATTGTCGGACTCATAGAAGTCACGCCACCATTTCGCCGATTGCCAGATCGCCTCAGGGCACGAGGAGACACTGGACAGACCAGGCGTGAGTTCGGCATCGATGAGTCCGAAGACGCCTTCGAGAAACGCAGCGCTTGGAATGCCCTTTTCGTAGAGCAAGGGATTACCCGCATCGCCTACGCCCCATACGAACCGAAGCCATTCGACGATCAAGGATGGAATATCGAGGACGTGGCGCTCCATGCGAAGTTGCTGCACGGCCGTTTCGATTCTCGTCGCTGCGTCCTCGCCGCATGTGAAGCTCAGACACGCTATATTCGGATACTTCGCCGCGTCGTCGTAGACAGACAGTATTCCTTCCTGTACGCCGTTGTTGGGCGGCACGTCGCCGAAACCGCCGCTCGGCGCCAGTCCGACCTCCAGCAGCCGTACGTCCTGGCCCTCCTCGACACCGACAACCAGCGCCGCGTGGGACCAGTGACTCGGCTTCATGTCGTGGCGCACGTGCGACTGCGCGACACGCAGCCGGAAGTCGAGCAGGGCCTTTCCGCCTATCAGCACGATAGAACCCGCGGCAAGTGCCCCATGCTCCCGCGCCCACGCGGTTGTCGTTTGACTTTTTCCTCGGGGCTTCTTCTTCAAGTCCCGATTTGCGTTCCCGTCGGAGCGCCTGTTCGGTATCATGCCCGCCTCCGCAGTTCGAGTCAGTCCAGGTACAACGGCCCGACCACACGGGAGCACGGCGGCTCCTGGTGCCGTGCCTTCGTGAACCAATATCGCACGTTTACGCCGACACGTCCTCCTTGGGAGAATATCTGGAGAATAGCGAAGTGCTCCCTGCCTGTGTCGCAAAGAGTCCGTGTCTCGACGCGCGGGATTCCCGGGATTGCGTCATCAGGAAACGTCGAGGGAGGCGCCTTCCCACGGTCGCTGTCCGTGTGGTGCAGCAGGGAGAGCGGGGACGAGATGACTTCGTGAAGCCGTCTCTCACGGCCACTGGTACGAAGAGTCGCCGTCGTAACGCGTCCGTAGTGGACGTCACCACTCAGAACGAGCAACGACCGCCGGCTGCGAAAGATCGCGCGCACGAGCTCCTCGTACTGTGCATAGTTGGCCAACGTGCGATCCTTGAGTCTCTTCGCGAACCAGCCCGACGCCCTCTGGAATATCGGTTGGCTCAGCACGAGCACCCCCGGATCGGAACTCGCATTGAGCCACCTCGTGAGGCAATTGAAGTCGCAGCCCCGCATGAAGGTCTGGTCCCCGGGTCCCCGGTCGACTCGCGTGTCGACGACGAAGAAAGAGAGCCGGCCGATCGCAAACTGCCTGGGCGACCCCGTGCTCCGCGGATCATCGCTCTGAAAGGCTTTGAACAGGGACATCGCCGTTCGTTGCCAGTCCTTGCGGCCGCTCGCCGTCCACGTCACCGGCAGATGCGGCTGCCAGTTCGGGCTATTGTTCCAGAACTCGTGGTCGTCGGCGGTCAGAAACGCGCCGCCGTGGCGAAGCAACGACTGAAAGCTCGGGACGGGTTGGAACCACGCGCGGCGGTATTTCTGGAGGCAGTGGCGAGCGTATTCGGCAGACCGTAGCGGCTCGACAGGCAGGGCAATGTCCTCCCGGAGATCGAGATAGACCTGGTCACCGGTCAGCACCTTGACCCGGGGGATAGAATCGACCGGCAGGCGCCGGAAAGTGGCGCCGACGCGGCCTTCCTTGTCACGGCCCCGGAAAAAGCACGAACCCAACAGCAGGGAGAACGGTGTCTCATTGACGGTCGGGATGCGGTTCGGCAACGTGTAGAATCTCGCACTGCCACCTCCGCGTTCCTTCACACGATACTGCGTGCCGGGTCTCAGACCACGCACTTGCACTACCTGCACGAAGCAATCGCTCTCCGGCAGCGTTCCGGCGGCGTCGACCTGAGTCCATTGGCTACCGGGAACATGAATCCGCTGTCGCCCCGGTGTCAGAGTGAGGTCGAAACCATGAGGGGCACGGACGCCGAGATGTCCAAGCCAAAGGCGCACATGGTCGGATGAAACGGTGTGCGGTACGACGAGAATCGGCATCAAGTCGTCCGGGGGTTCCTGCCCGGCTGCCAGATCGAAAGGTAACTATCCTGCCTGCTCGTCGCTCGTTGTCAAGGAGAAACCGCCGACGCGATCCCGCTCACAGCACGGTGGTCAGCTTCAGGAACAGCGTGTGCCCCTGGTCCGAGCGCTGCCCGAACTCCGCCGTGCCGCGCTGGTAGGCAATCTGGATGGTTCCGAATGGCGGCCGATAGCGGTAGACGAACACCGCCTGCACGTTGCGGCGGTCGATGGCCGAGTTGGTCTGCAGGAACACGCGCAGGAACAGGTCGGGCGTGAAGAAACGACTGGTGCGCACGACGTGGATCCAGGTGCCGCCGCGGCCCGGATCCGGGTTCAGCGTCAGGCGCTGCAGCTCGTACTCGGTGGACGTCCGGGCGGTGAGCTTGTACTGCGCGACCACGCTCGCCAGCACGAAGTCCGCGTCGAAGTTGTGACCGGTCGACACCCCGCCGCGGAATGACTGGTACGACCGCGTGTTGTAGCCGATCTCGACGCCCGTCTGCCGGTTGCGGAAGTCCCGCTCGAAACGCTTGAACTCTTCGGTGTGCCGCGCCGTCGCCGTCCAACGGTTGCGAAAATCGACGGCCAGCGACTCGTCCACCTGCCAGCTCCGGAGAATCCCGGTCTGCCCCCAGTAGATGTCGTAGGCCGAGTCGTACTGGATGCGCTCGAGCGGTCCGTCCGGCAGCCACACGGTCTTGTTCAGGGCCGCGTCCAACTCGCGCCGGTCGTCGTCGACGATGAAGCCGACCACGTTGACGTTGTCGGCCAGGCGATCGCCCAGGTGGGTGTAGCCGACGTGGAAATGGGCGGTCGCCGAGTCGTACGCGGGGCGGACGAAGAAGGCGGTCGTCCCCTCGGAGTACCGGCCGTAGCTGTGGACGAGCTGGCCCGTAAGTCCCCAGTTCTCCGTGAAGTACAAACTGGCGTCGCCGCCTATCGAGCCCTGGTTACGGCCCTCCAGCGTGCGGTTGGCGAGCAGGACCCCGATGTTCGACCGCGAGGCGACGTCCCGTTGCGCGCGGGCCACCGTGTAGCCGGCGCTGCTGCCGCTCGCGAACGGCTCGGCCCGCGTGGCCAGCAGGTGCATGGCCCAGGGCCCCTGCTTGCCGAGGAGCTTGCCGCCGCCCTCGATGTCGGCGATCCGGCGTGAGTAGAACGTCTGGATCCGCTGGCGGAAGAGCTCGCCTCCCTCCAGGAAGAACTGCCGCTTCTCGGCGAGGGAGACCTCGAACCGCGTCAGGTTGACCAGCTCCTGATCGGCCTCGATGGTGGCAAAGTCGGGATTGACGGTGCCGTAGGCCGACAGGTGCGGCGTGACGGCGTAGCGCACGTCCAGGCCGACGCCGCCAATCGCCGGCTCGCGCTGCTGGGCCCGTCCCAGCGCGTAGGGAATGATCTGCCGGCGGCGCGACTGTTGCGGGATGTCGAGCCCGACGAGCGTACCCGCCATCGACAGCCGCGCCCAGTAGTCGACCGGTCCGGCCCAGAACGTCCGCTCCAGCGATCGGCGACGGCTGCGGCCGAAGTTGATGCCCCAGGTCACGTCTTCACCCGCCCGGTACTGGATCGAGGTCAAGGGGATGGCAATCTCGGCCGACCAGCCGTAGTCGGTGCGTTGTGCGCGCGACCGCCACGGCGCGTCCCACGCCCCGTCGCTGCTGCCGCCGTCCTCGGCGATGCGGCCATCGGCCTGCGTCCCGAGCCCGTTCACCATGAAGTAGTAGCCCGTCCGCCGGTCGTGGAAGCTGTCGAGAAAGACCTGCACCGAGTCGTCGTTCCAAATCGGGTCGTCGCGCTCGACCATCTGCGACAGCGGCGGTTCGGGGTCCCAGGCCTGGAAGCCGGCGTACAGATGCTCGTCGTCGTAGAGCACGTGGACCACCGTCGGCAGCTCGGCCGGGTTGCCGCGCTGCGGCTGGAACTGCAGGAAGTTCTCGGCCCGCGCGGCGCCCTGCCATTCGCGCTCGGTGACGTGTCCGTCAATGTCGGGCGGACGCGCGGCCCGCCGGGCCGGGATGCTGAACTCATCCGCCGCCGATGCTATTTGCGGCTCGGTCGCGACGGTAGCGAGCAGAAGCGCGACCACCGCCGTACAGCGCGTGCCTCGGTTGCGAGAATCCACCGTCGAATGATCCCGGCACCTGTCGCCGGCGGTCAACCGGCAAGCGCCGCCCGGTGCGGCTCGCGCCGCGACTCGCCACGCGGGCGCCTCGCCGCTCTCGGTGCATCGGGGCGCTAGGGATTTCCCTAGTTTCCAGCATCGAACGGTCCGGATTACCTTGAAGGAACGTTGGGAGGTACCGATGTCGAAGATGCTGACTTCAGCCGATCCTCCGGCGGCCCCGTCACGCTGCTACATCTACTGGCGGGCGCCTTCCGGGTTCTGGACGCGGCGTGTTGCCGTGGAGAAGCTCGACCGGCCGTGGTGCGCGGGCATCGACGGCGTGCGGCGGCGGCAGCCCGCGGCGGGAGCCGGGCCTGCGTCCCGCACACAGCGACACGCGCCTGGCGGCGGACACGCCGCCGCGTGATCGGAACCCACCCGCGGCACAAGCCGGCACAAGCCGAAGAGCCGCAGGCGGTGGACTGAAGCCCGCCGGGGAGTCACTCGCTTCGCAGCGCGGCGGCGGTGTCGAGACGCACCGCTCGCCGCGCAGGCAGGTCGCAGGCCAGACCACCGGCTACCAGCAGGACGACCAGACTCACACTCAGCGTCGCGACGTCGTGTGGGGCGACCCCGTACAACTGGCTTGCAAGGAGCCTCATCAGCGACACGGCCGCAGCCAGACCGACCAGCGCCCCGGCAGCGACGAGCCGCATCCCCTGAACCAGCACCATCCAGCGTACCGAGGTCTCGCGGGCGCCGAGCGCCACCCGGATCGCCAGCTCGCGGGTTCGCTGCCCGACGGCCAGCATCAGGATCCCGTACAGCCCTGCCATCGTCAGGACCAGTGTGACCAGCGCGAGAAGACCAGCGAGGACCGCTGGCGCGCGCCAGCGGTCCAGCGCCTCCTCGACGCGCTCGCTCAGGGTGCTCACGCCGCTCAGCGGCACGGCCGGGTCGAGGTCGGCCAGCGCCCGCCGCACGTGCTGCAGCGTGACGCCCGGATTGGCCGGCGAGCGGGCGTGAAAGAAATCCGGCTCGTGGGCCGGACCGGGAAGTGGGTTGGCGGCGATGCCGACGACCGTGAATTGCCGGATACGAGCGCGACGTTCACCCGGGTCGGGGCGCCTCCGCCAACGAGCGTGAAATCGAACTGCCCGAAGGTCGCGAGCGAGAACGCCTGCGCGCCCGCGGCGCGCAACTGCAGGTACTCGGGATGGCTCAGCGGGGAGAAACGGCCGTCGTCGAACTGGAGCTGTAGCGTGAAGAGCCGCTCCGAATCGGTCAGGTCGAGCGGTCGCCAGAAGTGCCGATCCACCGTCGACAGCACGACGGCGGGGATGCTGAACGCGAGCGCCAGCGTCAGCACGACGGTTGCCGCGAACGTGCGGCGGCGGGCGACCGAACGCAGCGCGCGGAGGAGATCGCCCGGCACGGCCATCGATCATGCCGGTCGCGTCGATTCCGCGCAACGGTTGTTCGGTAACTTTGGTTTTCGCCGGACTCGACAAATCCAAAAGTGTTCGGTAACTTTACTTTCGAGTGAACGAACACTTTACTCCGGGCCGCGGCCGCCCTCGGCGCGCAGACATCTACCGCCAGCTCGACTTCCAGATCAAGGAGCTCAGGGAGCGCCTGGGCGGCTTGCCGAGCCCGGACGAAGCCGCCGACATCTGGCGCGGCATCTGGTACGAGGAAGCGCACCACTCCACCGCCATCGAAGGCAACACCCTGGTCCTGAAGCAGGTCGAGCGGCTCCTCGAAGAAGGCCGGGCCGTCGGCAGCAAGGAACTGCGCGAGTACATGGAGGTGCGCGGTTACGCCGACGCCGCCGACTGGGTCTACCGTCAGGCGATCAGTCCCAACGGACTCTTGCATCCCGGAGAGATCCTGACGCTGGCCGAGGTGCGACGCGTGCACCACGCGGCGATGTCCCCCGTCTGGCAGGTGGCGCCGCATCCGAGCGCAACCCCGCGCGAAGCGCCCGGCAGCTTCCGCGAACATGAGATCCATCCCTTCCCCGACGGCATGACGCCGGTGTCGTGGCCGCTCGTCCCCGGGGAAATGACGACCTGGGTCGACCGGGTGAACGCCCTCGACGTCACCGACGCGATGTTTCCGGAGGCCCTCGCTACGGTTCATTGCCGATTCGAGCAGATCCACCCGTTTCTCGACGGCAACGGGCGGGCGGGCCGGCTGATTCTCAACCTGGTTCTGGTCCGGCTCGGCTACCCGCCGGCGCTCATCTACAAGCGTGACCGCGCCCGCTACCTGCGTGCGCTGCGGCGCGCAGACGCCGGCGAGCGGAGTCCCCTGGGAGAGATGCTCGCACGAGCGATCCTCAACAGCCTGCACCGGTTCGTCATCCCGGCCGTGGCCGGCCCGGCCCGACTCGTTCCCCTGGCTGCTCTGGAGACGCCCGCCATCAAGGCGCCGGCACTGCGCGCGGCGGCGGAACGGGGCCGGCTCCGTGCCACCCGCGGACCCGACGGTCAATGGCGCAGCTCCCGCCGCTGGGTCGACGAGTACCTGGCGAGCCGCTACCGGCGCGGCGACCCACCGGCGCGTTAGGAAGGTCGCGTCGTCTGCGCCGGCGCACTTCGCTTCGCTGCGTCCTGCGGCGCAAGCTCCTAGCCGCACCTGAGCGGCTTCCGCGGCACAGACTCCTGGCCCGACCAGCCATCAGGCCGCGGCCGGCGCCGCACGCCCGAACTTCCGGCGGTAGTACCGGGTCCAGACGACTATGGCCGGAATGCCGATGACCGTCGGCAGGATCCACGGCACGATGGCCAGCGGCCCCGCGAGCTCGTAAGCCCACAGGCGCTGCGCTCCGAAGACGATGAACGCGGTGTGGAAGGCGATGCCGCCTCCGAGCATCGACCCCATGTGTTCGTAGAACCATTCCATGTGGCCGGGCTTCGGGTTGCGAAGCACTCTCAATATGCCTGATCCGACGCCGACGCCGACGGGGCTGAGCGCCAGCAGGATCGGCGATATGGAGGACCACGCCGCCAATGCGAAGGCGACGACGGTTACGCTCCCCGCAATCGACATCCAGGCAAGCGCTTCGTGAAAGCGAGTCCGAAGCGCCTCGGGCGACTTCCGCGTCGCTACCACGCGTATCGCGTGCCGCACCGTGGCGAATGTCGCGAGGCCGAGATAGCCGAGAAAGAACGCGAAGCCGTAGGGCTCCGGCCGGTCCGCGACACCGATTCCCTGAACCTGCAAGGAAACGACCCGCCCGGCGGACGCGGTGACGGCCGACACCGTCACGACGTAGGCGCAGTACGTGAACACGCGGCCGGCCTGCACGTGCACCCGGCCTCCCTTGCGGGCAAACAGTGGGATCCAGAACGCCGCCAAGCCGATGAACCCGGTCGCGATATGTGCGAGGACGAGGACGTTGAAAAACAGCCTGACGATGGTCATGACGGTAGGCCCTCCCGGTCGTCTTGCTCGGTAGCCGCGGCCGCCGCCAAGTGGGGCATGGCCGCAAGCCTCCGGTCTATAGCCGCCAGCGTCTCATCGCACCAGGTCACCTTCGACCCGATGGAGTGAATTCCCATGCGGAGCGCCGCGAACCGGTGGAACCCCGCGTCGCTGTAACGCTCCGGTGCGTCGCCGTAGGTAGCGATCACGTCCCGCTCCACCGCCCACAGTTGGGCCAGCCAGCGCGAGAGGTGGTCGCGCAGCGCCGTCATGAACGCGCGGGTCTCGTGGAGGTCGCCGATCGCGTCCATGAAATAGAGCTGGGCAAGGTAGGCGAAGCGCTCCGTGCCAACCGCGGGACCGCTGCGCAGCCAGCGCAGCAGCTCCGCCCGACCCTCCTCCGTCAGCGCGTAGACGCGCCGGTTCGGTCCCTTCGGCGACGGCTCGACCCGGCTGCGGAGCATCCGCCGCTGCTCGAGACGCTTCAGGGTCGGGTAGATCTGGCTCAGCTCGGCGGACCAGAAGTGCCGAACACTCTCGCTGAACGCGTTCTTGAGGTCGTAACCGGTGGCCGGCTCGCGGAGCAGGCCGAGGAGGATGTGCTCGAGACTCATGTCGCTATATCAATAGATATATAGCGACTATATAAAAGCCGTCATAGCATGTCAAGTCCCGCCTCGCAGGCGGCCAGGGAAGGTTCCACAACTGGCGGAGGGTGAGTATAACGCTGGTATGATTCTGGTATTGAAGACGGCGGTCTCACTCCCGGATGAACTCTTCCTGTCGGCCAACGACCTGGCGCAACGACAGGGAATGTCGAGAAGCGAGTTGTTCGCCATCGCGCTCGCCGAGCACCTGGCCAAGCACCGCGATGAGAATGTCACGGCGAAGCTGAACGAAGTGCTCGCTGATCAGCCGAGCGGCCTCGATCCGGCATTGCGAACGGCGCAAGCCCGAAGCGTCGGTTCCGGCAAACTGGCTCTGTAGCCCCTGGCGCCAAGTCCCCCGCGCGCACGGGACTACGGCTCCAGATGCACCTCGGCAAGCGCGATTCCCCGCTCGCCGGCGACCGCGTAGAGGAAGTAGACGCGGCCGTCCTCCTCGAAGATCGCCGGGTCGCGCAACTGGTTCACCGGCACGTTGATGGCCCCGCCGCGGGACGGCTCCACGGGCAGGTCGGCGCCTTCCCACGACCGCTCCGGGCGCAGCACCTCCACCCGCTCGGTCGCCTGCCAGCCCTGCCAGTCGCCGGCCAGGTCGATGCTCGCCAGCCACACCCGCTCGGGCGCGTCCGCCCGCTCGGTCCAGAAGACGAACAGCCGGTCGCCGCGCTTCAGCAGCGCGGAGTGGCGCATGTTCGGGTTGAACAGGCTCGGCCCTTCCTCGAAATCGGTCAGGCCGTCGCGCGAGCGGTACATCACCCCCGGCATCGCCAGTGCGTACCAGTAGCCGTCATGCCGGAAGGCGCGGAAGTACGGCCGACCCAGGATCTCGGGACGTCCCTCGAAGTGCAGCCCGTCCTTCGAGACCGCTGCACGGCTCACCTGCGGGCCGCGCTCCCGCCCGTGGACGTACATCACGATCTCCTGCCGCTCGTCGATGACGTGCACGTCCGGCGAGGCGACGTGCGCGTACGCCCCGGCCGGGTTCGGCGAGTCGGCGCCGCACGGCGGGCAGACCGTGGGGAAGTGCGACTGCTCGATAGACAGCGTCCCCGGCTCGTGCATCGTCCACGGGCCCGCCAGGTCGTCCGCGTAGGCGAGCCGGATGTAGACGCCGCGGTGATCGGCGAAGTACAGGTAGTAGCGCCCGAGGGGGTTCTCCACCCAGTCGGGCACGCGGATCAAGGACGGTCCCGCGATGTTGCTCCCCATCCGCCCGTCCATGTCCGGCGTGATGATGGGTGCGTCGAGCAGGCGCTCGATGCGGATCGTCTGCGCGGCGGCCGGCTGCGACGTGCCGGCCGTGAGCACGAGCGCCGCGAGCACAACTACCGTGACTCCAAATGCATGCCGCCGCGTCGAACGCATGGCGTCCTCCTCCCTTGCCGCGCCTTGCCACGCGGGCGCAAACGCGCCTCTTGCAACGCGGCGTTTTCGCCACGGGCTGCTGGCGCCTGCGCCGTTACCCCTCGGAACGTCTACCGCACCTCCTCCCCCGGTCCGCTCGGCAGGAGTCGGTGCCGACCCGCACCGACACTGCGCCGGGTCGGTGACCACCCGCGCCCAACTACTCCGGGTCCGTGCCGAGGAAGCGGATCAACTCGGCGTTGACGATGTCCGGCACCTCCTCGTGGGGGTTGTGGCCGACGTTCGGAATCAGAAAGACCTCCCCGTTCGGGAATATCTCGGCGGCCCGCCGCGCGTTGCCGGGAAACTCCGGCCCGTCGATCTCTCCGCCGAGGATCAGCGTCTTCGCCTTGATGTGCGGCCAGTCGTTGACCACCGTGTCCATAGAGCGGAGGTTGCCCCCGAGCCGGCGCACGTAGGCGAGCCGCGGCCAGTCGCCGCTCAGCCGCTGGCCGTGCCGGATCCGCAGGTGCTCCAGCAACCCCGGCTTCCACTCCACGTAGCGCCGCGTGTCGGTCCGCACGTCCGCCTCGTAGGCGGCCTGCAGATCCGGATCGGCGTCGATCTCGCCGTCGAACGGATTGAACCCGCGCCCCGGTCGCCTGTCGGTCAGGCCGATCTGGTTGATGGTGACCAGGTGCGTCGTCTTCTCGGGATAGAGGAAGGCGAAGCGCGTCGCCATCTGCCCGCCGATGGAGTGTCCGACGATGGCCGCCTCGGCGATGCCCAGATGGTCCATGAGCCGGGCCGTGTTCGAGGCATGCAGGCTCATGCTGTAGGGCAGTATGGGCTTGGACGACTTGCCCCAGCCGAGCCGGTCCTTGACGACGACCCGGTAGCCGGCGTTGGTCAGGGCCTCGATCTGGCTCTTCCAGTACCAACCGTAGTAGCTGCCCCCATGGTGGAAAACGACGGCGCGGCCGTTCGCCGCGCCCACCGGCGCGACGTCCATGTAGGCAATCCGCACGTCCTGGCCGAAGACCCGGAAGTTCATGAACTCGACCGGGTGCGGATACTCGTATCCCTCAAGGTTGATCGAGATCGGCCCCCACTCGGCGGGCGGCTCGGGCGGCGGGTGATGAGATTGCGCCGCGACAGCGGCCGGGAGCACGAGTGCCAGCACGAGCGCGAGTGCCAGGGCAACGCGCGTACATGGCGTGGGGCGTTCGATGGTCATTGTTCCTCTCCTATCGCTGCACGGATGCCAATCCTACCAGCAGGACTCATGGTCCGGACCCGTGGGCGGGTTCCCTCACGTGAAAACGTCCGCACCGGTGCCTGCGCGGCGGCGACTCGCGGTACACACCGGTGGGGAGTTTCCCTCGCGGACACCCGGGGCCGAAGTGCATCCGGGGTCAGTGCCGGCAGCCCGCGGTGAAGCGCCGCTGTACTCGAGCGGCGATGGATCCCGCGTCGACCTCACGGACTCCGTGGGCTTGCGACCGGCGGGCACATGAGCGATGATGGGCCGGTTCCGGTAACGACGGTAGCCTCCCGAGGAGGGTTTGAGATGGATTATCGCCTGCGCACGATCGTCACGGTGCTTGCGGTCGCTCTGCTGGCCTCCGGGCCCGCGTTCGGCCAGAGCCAGTCCGAGAGCGCCCCGGCCGCGGACCCGGCGTGGGAGATGCCGCGCCTGGCGGATGGCCAGCCCGACATTCAGGGCTACTGGACCACCCAGACCTTCACGCCGATGGAGCGCCCCGAGTACCTGGGCGACCAGGAGTACTACACCGAGGAGGAATTCGCGCTGCTCGAGTCGCAGTTGACGGTCGACGGGGCCGACCCGCTGGCCCGCTTCGCCATCGAGATCGAGGATCCGGAAGAGCGTGCGCGAGCGCTCGACCAGACCCACCGCGACGAGACCTACGTCCACTACGACAACGCCATCTGGCTCGCCACCCCGGTGCCGAAGGGGCTGTCGACCCGGCGCACCTCGCTGATCGTCGATCCGCCGAACGGCCGGATCCCCCCGCGCAACGCGCAGGCCGAGGCACGGGCAGAGGCGCGGCGGGCGGCGCGCGGCGACCGGGGCGCCTTCGACGGCTACGAGCTGCGGCCGCACAGCGAGCGCTGCCTCAACTACCGCTACAACGCGCCGCCGATGCAGCCGCCGTCGTACAACGACATCCACCAGATCTTCCAGACGCCGACGCACGTGGTGATCTTCACCGAGCAGACCACCAACGGGCCGCGGATCATCCCGATCGACGGGCGGCCGGAAATGTCGGAGACGATCCGCCAGTGGCCGGGCGACTCGCGCGGACGCTGGGAAGGCGACACCCTGATCATCGAGAGCAGCCACTTCAACGACAAGAACGCGTGGCAGGGATCGAGTCGCCACCTGAAGGTGGTGGAACGGTTCACCCGCGTCTCCGACGACCGAATCCACTTCACCTTCACGGTGGAGGACCCGGAGACCTGGGACCAGTCGTGGAGCGCCGAGATCCCGCTGACCGCCACCGAGGGGCCGATGTACGAGTACGCCTGCCACGAAGGCAACCACGACATCCGGCACATCCAGGAGGTCTACCGCAACATCGAGCGGCAGGAAGCCGAAGCGGCGCGGTAGCTGAAGCGAGCCGCGTCGGTTCCTTGGCCACGACAACCGGCGCGGCCGCTCCCTACGGGGAATCCACACTTTCTACGTCTGGAGCGCTCCGTCGACAGACGTTCTCGTCGACAGCGGTGCAGAGGTTGTTCTGCTTGGTTCGGTTGGCGACAGTTGCGGTCTAGCAGTCCGTGGTGAAACCCCGCGTCGCACCGAGAGCGGCGAGGCGCCCGCGTGGCAAGGCGCGACGAGGGACCATATTGGGCATATTCGACCGAGGAGCAACGCCAGTCCACGCGGGATGCATCGCCGCTCGAATGCAGCGGGGCTTGCTACGGGCTGCTAGGAGTTCCGGTCCGCCAGCAGAATATTGTCGATGCGGGTGTTCACGGCCGCAATCTCGGCGCTCAAGCGAGTACTCACGGCCGCAATCTCGGCGCTCAAGCGAGTACTCACCGCGTCGATCCGCGCACCCAGCTCGCGCCGCGCACTGTCCACCATCCGCGAGACGCCGAACAGTACCCCGGCACCCGTCAGCACGGTCGCGATGACCTCGGGACTCATATCATTAGCCTACTCCGGGCTGGTGGCGAGAACTGAACCACCCAACCGTGCAACCGGATAGGATGCGTGGCGTGGCGACCATTGAGGACTTCCGGCGGCTCGCGCTCGGCCTCGACGGGGCGGAGGAGAGCTCGCACATGGGCTCACCGGACTTCCGCGTCGGCGGCCGGATCTTTGCGACGCTCGCCCACCAGGCGCGGGGCTACGGCAATCTGATGCTCACGCCCGAGGTCCAGGCGATGTTCATCGGCGAGGCGCCCGAGACCTTCGTGCCGATCGCCGGCGGCTGGGGACGCATGGGCGCGACGCACATCCGCCTGGCCGCGGCCGACGAGAAGACCCTCGCGGGCGCGCTTCGCACCGCGTGGAAGCTCCGCGTCGAGAAGAACGCGCAAGCCGGGCGCCGGCGGCGGCGGCCGGGAAAGTGACCCGGCGACCGCGCCGACGCCGAGGGCCTGCCCTCTCCTCAGGAACCCGCCGACATCGCGCTGCGGAACGGCACGGCGACCGCCGGGGCGATGAAGATCGTCGAGTAGGTGCCGCTGACGACGCCGACCAGCAGCGTGAGGGCGAAGCCCCACAGCACCTCGCCTCCCGCCACCAGCAGCGCCAGGGCCGCGAACGCCGTCGTCCCCGAGGTGATGATCGTCCGGCGCAGGGTCTGGTTGAGACTGACGTTGACCACCTTCGCCAAGCCGTCTCGACGCGACCGTCTGAGATTCTCGCGCACCCGGTCGAAGACCACGATCGAATCGTTGACCGAGGTTGGTGCCGCCAGAGAAGTCGATGCCGAGCTCCAGGCCCCCGTGCCGGGCGGCCACGACGAGGCCGGAAGCGATGACCAGCAACGAGACGCCGACGGCCAGCCAGCGCCATCTCAGAAAGTCGATGTCGCGCATGTGAAGTCCCCTCCTCGCCGCGAGCGTCAGATGCTGAGGGTCGCCGCGCGCCGGCGGGTCAGCACGAGACCGAACAGCGTGCGCGAGACGAACACCGCGGTGAACACGTTGGAGACCAGCCCGAAGAACAGCGTCGTCGCGAAACCCCGAATCGGTCCCGACCCGAACTGGTACAGAAAGGCGGCCGCGATCAACGAGGTGACGTGCGTGTCGAGAATGGTCAGGAAGACGCGGTCGAAGCCGGCGGCGACGGCGACCCGCGCTCCTCTGGCGGTCGGGAGCTCTTCCTTGATCCGCTCGAAGATCAGGACGTTCGAGTCGACGCCGACGCCGATCGTCAGGATCAGCCCGGCGATGCCGGGCAGCGTCAGCTCCGCGCCGGCCGCGGCGACGCCGGCCAGCAGCAGCAGAAGATTGAGGGCCACCGCCACCACCGCGTTGACGCCGGAAGCGCGGTAGTAGACCAGCATGAAGAGCGCCACGGCCGTCAGGCCCGCCATGGACGCGGTCAGTCCGGCGCGGATCGAGTCGGCCCCCAGGCTCGCACCGATCATGCGTTCCTCGAGATAGTCGAGCGACGCGGGCAGGGCGCCCGACCGCAGGATCAGGGCGAGGTCGGACGCCTCCTGCGGCGTGAAGGTCCCGTGGATCCGTCCCTCGCCGCCGGTGATCGGCTCCTCGATGACGGCGACCGACTGCACGCGGCCATCGAGGATGATGGCGAGGTCGCGACCGACGTTGGCCCCGGTGAGCGCCGCGAACGACCGCGCGCCGTCCCGGTTCAGGGAGAACCCGATGGCCGGTCGATTGAACTCGTCGACCGTCGGCCGGGCATGACGCAGATCGCGGCCGGAGATCGGCGCGGTCCGACGCACGAGGTACAACACGTCCGTCCCGTCGCCGGCCGGGGCATCCCCGGGCACGACCTCCAGCGTGGACGGCAGCACCCCCTGGGTCGTCTCGAGAAGGTGGGCGCGGGACGCCACCGGCCCCGCCTCGATCAGGTTGAGCTCGAGGACCCCGGTGGAGCGGATGACCGCCTTCGCGCCGTCGACGTCGGCCACCCCCGGCAACTGGACCAGGATCTCGTCGCCCGCGGCCCCGTGCCGCGCGATGACCGGCTCGGTGACCCCGAACGCCTCTATCCGCCGCGCGATGGTCAGGCGCGCCTGACGGACCGTCTCGTCCCGGCGCGCCTGCTCGACGTCCGGCCGCAGACGATAGCGGTGGACGCCGCCCGCGGCCGAGACCCGTTCGTAGCCGGCGAGCCGGTCGTCGGCCAGGCGGCGGAACTCGGCATCGCGGTCGGGGGGCACGCCGTCGACCAGGATTTCGGCGGGCGAGGCGGCCCGGACCGAGCCGAGCGCGATGCCGTCGAGCCCGGCCCGCTCGCGCAGCCGCCGGGCCTCGGTTTCCGCCTCGATCCGCAACCCCTCGTCGGTCCGGACCCGCAGGACGAGTTGGACCCCACCGCGCAGGTCGAGACCCAGCCGTATCGTGTCGGCCGGCGGCCACAACACGCCGACCGCGACCGCTACCACACCTGCCACCGCGAGCACGCGCCACCGAAGCTGCTTCTGCATCGCTGTCCCCTTTTCTTCTGCTTCCTCCGAACGCACCGGACCGACGGGCCGCAGGTTCCCGCACAGACGTACGGGCGCGCGCAGACCGCTGGTCGTGTCACCGTGGGGTGGGGTTCGGCGCGAAGCCCCTCAAGAGGTCGGGCCGGGCAAGGCCCGTCCGGCCGACGGCGCGCACGATACGCCCGCGGGCAACGTGGAGCGCATGGGCCCCGCGAACCCGCGCGAGGGGTCGGGACGAAGCCCCGTCGAAGCAGCTAGATCCGGAGACTGACGGCCAGTGGGGAGATTTGCTGACGGGAACGAGGATCCGGGTCGCTGGAGGATCCGGACGAGACGAGCCGCAGGTGAGCCGGGTGGGTGCCGGCCGACGCCCGGAGTACAGCGCCGGCAGCAGGCGTACCACCCACGAGCGCTACCTGCCAGGCGGCACGGCCAGGGGGCGCCGACGGATCGGCACTGGTGCTGCCGGGGTCGTCCGGCGTCTCGGGCGCAAGACCGACGGCTATCTGTCGACCAGCCGGGGCCGCCGCCACCGGCTCGAGAGCTGTCGCCAGCAAACCCCAGAGCGCGGCAACCGCCGCGAGCACGACGAGCAAGCGCATGGTTCCATCATACATTGGTGCTCGCGGTGCAATGGGTCGCACCGGTCTCCATGCAACCGTATCCACGGCCCGAGCGGGCCCGCTACTCGCGCCCGGCCGGCCCGGTCGCGCGGGGGAACCGAGACCCCGTGCTCAATGATCGAAGGTCTACGTGCGTTGTCCGAGATACTGCTCGGCGCGCGCGGTATCACGAGACCCCGCGCTCAGCGATCGAAGGTCCACGTGCGGGGCTCGCGCCCCGGCTCCGCCCGCACCTCTTCGACCACGACGCGGGGCGTCTCGTCGCGCCGGTAGCGCAGGACCCACTTCAGGCCGGCTCGGTTCGCCTCGGGCACGGGAATCTCATGCGTCGCGTGGTCCGGGCCCTCAAAGACGTTGATCTCGCAGACGTCCTCGCCGGCGCACAGCGCGATGGCCTGCTCGACCCAGTCCTCGACGGAGGCGCCGGGGGTGACCCACGCTCCCCAGGCGTGCGCGGTGGTCCCGACCCAGCGGAAGACCACCGGTTCGGGGCCCGCGGCACTGCGCTCCTGCCCGCCCCGCGCCGGACTCCCGGCGGTCTCGGCCGACTCCGTCCAGCGCCCGCGCAACGCCGCGCGGTCGACCTGGACGCCTCGGAGGTAGACCGCGGCAATCTTCCGCGTATGCGTGATGTCGTCGAGCGGGTTGGCGTCGAGCACCACGAAGTCGGCGCGCCGTCCGGCCTCGATGCTTCCTGCATCGGTCAGTCCGAACGCCCGCGCCGCGCGGGTGGTGGCGGCCACGATCGCCTCGGCCGGCGTCATGCCCAACCGCACGAAGAGCTCCAGCTCCAGGTGATCCGCGTAGCCGAAGAAGTCGCCCACCGCGCCGGCGTCGGTGCCCAGGATGACGTGGTCGCGCAGGCGCAGGAAGTTGTCCCGGATCAGCCGCGCTCGCGCCTCGTCCGCGGCGTCCCGGGGGCCGACGGCTCCCGCGGTGCCGGCCGCGGCGGCGCGCAGCATCGCGACGACCTCTTCCGGGACTTGCTCCTGGAAGAAGGGGTCCTCGTAGACCGGCCGCCGGTACGGCTCGCGCCGGGTAACCATGCCGATGGTCGGCACGATGAAGACGTTGTGCGCCGCGACGAGTTCCAGATACTCGTCGTCGACGGCCACGTCGTAGGGCATGTGGATGAAGCGCCGGGCGCCGGCCGCGATCAGGCGCTTGTGGTCCTCCAGGGTGGTCGCATGTGCGATCACCCGGATGTCCTGCGCCTGAGCCTCATCCAGGATGGCGGCGTAGATGTCCGGATGGAGCTTCACCCGCGCGCCCCGCCGCTCGTCGCGCGCGTCCACCCAGATCTTCAGAATGCGGATGCCGCGCGCGGCCTCGGCCCGGACGACCTCACGGGCTTCGGCCGGGCTGCTCACCCCGTGCAGCCCCCACCACCCGGCGTCGTTCGTGAATCGGGGGTTCGGTCCGCCGCCGGGAATCCCCATCCCGGGCGACACCAGGTAGCGGGCGCCGGCGACCTCGCCCACACGTTGCGCCTGCCGGACCTCCAGCGCGATCTCCTCGAGGTCGCTACCGGTGGAGATAATCGTCCCGACGCCGTAGTAGGCGTGGCGGTACAGATGGTCGATGAGGTTCTCGCGGGTGAAGTTCTCCGAGCCCCAGCTCGTATACCGCTCCCAGCCGAGATGCGCGTGGGTGTTGACGAGCGCCGGCATCACCGTGCGCCCGGCCAGGTCGACGACGGCCGCCTCCGGCGGCGCCTGCACATCGCCGGCGTTCCCGACCTGGACGATCAGATCGCCGCGGACCAGGAACGCGGCATCCTCGATGACGCGTCCGTCTCCGACGATTACGCGCGCACCGGCAAAAAGCCGGACGGCAGCACCGGAGGCGGCGGGATCCGGCGGTTGAGCGGCCGCGCCACGCGCGATGCTCGTCAGGAACGCGAGGACGAACAACAGGATGGCGTGCCGCCGGAACAGACTTCTGCCGGCCGTTCGAGTTATTCGCACCGGGGCGGCTCCCTCATCGGCTCCCGAGGTGGTATCTCCATGCCTCTACCCCCGCGACTCGACGTGGAACGTCCACCAGCTCTCCGGCCGAGGCGTGTCGAGCGGCGGCGGCTCGCCGCCGCCCCCGGGCTGGCGCGCCTGCACTGCCGGCTTCTGCAGCTTGCGGATCCGCGTGGCCCAGACGTGGTCGAGCTGGGCCGGATCCATCTCGCGGTTGAGAACGACGGGGTAGACGACGCCGTCGAGCCGCAGGCGGCCCGGGTGGTCCTGCTGCACCCGCGGACACCAGTACTTCTGGTCGCCGACGGAGCAACTGATGAAGAGCTCGCCCTCCGGCGTCGCCATGCAGTTGACGTTCACCGAGTGCGGTCGCCCCCAGATCCCGATCTGGATGGCGCACAACGAGACGTCGTTGGCGAAGGTCCAGTCGGCGACCGGCTCCTCATGCGTGTCACCCAGCAGGATGAAGCCCGGGGTGGTCTCGCAGGGGCAGTTCACCGTCCAGACGGCGAGCCCGGCCACGACCACCAACGCCAGCCCGGCCGCGACGCCGAGGACGTTTTTCCTGACGAAATCCGATAGCGTTGCGGCGTCCCACGGCTGTGCGCTCATTGTCGACCTCCTGCCGGCGGTAATTCTCCGGATCCGACCCCCTATATATACCCGTACCTGTCCCGCGGGCCATGGCGGCTCCGCGCGAGCCCAACGCGAGGGGTGAACCGAACGAGCCTCCTGCGGCCGCGGCTCGGGGTGCGATTGCCGGTCCAGCTCCTTGGAGCAGCTCTTGACTGCGGGGCTCAGCTTCCCCAGTCGTAACCGATGCGCACGTAGTAGTACGCGCCGCTGTAGCCCCACGGCATGTACTCGCTGTACTGCTCGCCGACCGCATTGGCAATGACGGACACCTGCGAGTAGGTGTCGAAGACGTTCTGCCCCCCGACGGCCAGCGTCGTTCCCTGGCCGAGGGGGAGGCTCAGCTCCAGGTCGACGATCGGCCGGCCGTCGAAGAAGCCCTGTTCCAGCCCGCCCGACGGATCGAAGACCGTCCCGCGTCCGCTGTCGTAGTCGTACCAGCCGCTGTAGTAGCTGAGGCGGCCGAGCAGGCTCGCCCGCCCCACGCGCTGCGTGACGCCGACGTTCCAGCGGGTGCGCGGCAGGGCGTAGGCGTACTCCGCAAGCCGCCGGCCGTCGAGCAGACCCCGGGCGTTGTCCGTCACCTCGGTGTCGGTGTGGTTGAACACGGCGCTGATGACCGTGTTCCCGCGCAGCGCCAGCGGCGTCCAGGTCGAGACCACGTCGATGCCCTGCGAGGTCGTGGCGAAGGCGTTGGTGAAGAAACGGTAGTTCCGCACGCTCTGCGCCGCCTCGAAGCCCCCGGCCACGACCTCGGCGATCTCCGCCGGCGTCAGCGTGAAGTTGCTCGTGATGCCAAGCCGGTCGGACACGTCGATGCGGAAGTAGTCGGCCGTGAGCGTGAAGGGACCGGTGCCGAACACCACGCCGGCGGTGGTGTTGATCGATTTCTCGGGCCCGAGCGGCGCACCGCCGCGCAGCAGCGCCACCGGCGAAATCGACGGGATGACCGCGTTGTTGACCAGATCGCCCACCGTCGGGTCAAACCAGCTCTGGATGTGGAGGCCGTGCTGCTGGCCGGGGGTCGGTGCCCGGAAGCCGGTGCTGACGCTCCCCCGCACGAAGCCGACACGGGCCGACACCTTGCCGTTGGTCGTCGTTCCGAAGTCCTCGAAGTCCTCAATGCGCACCGCCGCGCCCAGGGTCCACGCGCCGCCGGGGTCGGTCACCTCAACGTCGCCGTAGGCCGCGACGTTGTGGCGGCTCCAGGTGCCCGCCTGCGGCGGGCTGTAGGAGAAGACGGCGTTGGAGCCGCCCATGAAGCCCTGCGGCGCGTAGGGGCCGATCGTCCACCCCGCGCGGTCGCCCGCACGCAGGCCGAACTGCTCGTCGCGCCATTCGGCGCCGGCCGCGATGTTCACCCTGTCGGTGACCGCCCACAACCCATCGAAGTTCACGTTGACGTCCCGCTGCCGGTTCCTGCCGACGTCGAACGCGGTGGGCGACATCAGACCGAGCGATGCGTTGATCGTGTTGCGGACGAAGTGGTCGGTTCGGTGCATCCCGAGCGAGCCGCTCAGGTCCCAGTTGAAGCCGGCCGCGAAGCCGCGCACCCCCCCGACCAGCGACGCGTCGGCCGCCGTGCCCCCCGTCTGCGGCGTGAAGCCGCCGGGGAACAGCTCCTGGAACGTGAAGCAGTTCGGGTCGGCCGACACCTGCCGCAGGGCGACCGGGTCCGGTACGTGGTCGGTGACGGCCACCGTCGGGCAGTTCGCCGAGCCCATGCCGCTGGCCGCGAGCACGTCGCCGACCAGCAGCGTGCGGCCGCGGTCGATGCTGAATACCCCGAGGCGCGTGTTCGGGTTGCGGAAGAAGACGCCGTAGGCGACCTCCTTGCGGGCGTAGCTCGTGTGGGCGTACATCTGCACCCCGGTGGGCAGCGTGTAGCCGAAGTTGCCGAACGCCTTCACGTCGTCGTCGATGTCCGGGTCGCCCCAGGCCTGCGGGTGGTCGGAAGGGACGTGCGTATTGCCGGCGGCGATGAGCGCAACCGCATCGCGGCGCGGCGCGGACCGGTCGGTCAGGTTCGCGTTGCCGTACTCCAGGCTGAGGTTGGCGAAACCGGTGGCGCCGAGCGGCAGCCCGATGTTGCCCGCGAAACGGGTCGATTCCCCGTCGCCGGCCCGGTACATCCCGGTGTTCAGCTCGACCGAGCCGCCGGCCGAGGCGTCCTTGAGCTGGAAGTTCAGCACTCCGGCGATGGCGTCCGAGCCGTACTGGGCCGCCGCGCCGTCGCGGAGCACCTCGACCTGCCGCAGCGCAATCGCCGGGATGGCGGAGATGTCGGGGCCCTGCGAGCCGAACGCCACGCCGTTGCCGCCGTGCCAGTCGACTATCGAGGAGCGGTGCCGGCGCTTGCCGTTGACCAGCACCAGCGTGTGATCCGGGGCCAGGTTGCGCAGCATGGCGGGACGGACCACCGTCGATACGCCGCTGATCGGTTGGGAGTTGGTGCTGAACGACGGGATGATGGTGCGGAGCTGGTCCTTCAGATCGCCCGTGCCCTGGCTGACGAGATCGGTGGCCGACAGCACGTCCACCGGCACCGCCGACGCGGTGGCGCTGCGCGGCTGCGCGCGGGAGCCGACGACCACCGTTTCCTCCGTGAAGCCGGCCAGCAGCCGCTCCATCTCCGCGGGCGACAACCCAAGGGCTTCGACCTCATCCGGCGTCATCCCCAGTACGCGGCTCAGTTCTTCGACGCGCGCGTCCGTCAGGCTCTCCACGTGCTCCTGCGGGTCGGTGTCCCGAGGCTCGGCGCCGGCCGCGGATAGGAAAGTGGTCCATGCCGGCACGAGCACGGCGAGCATCAGGGTTGCACGCCACGGCACGCCCTCTGCCTGCGTGGTTTCCGCCTCCATTTCCCGCATGTCGTCCTTCCGCTTCGAGCCGGCCACTGATCTGTACAGCAAACGCACCCCTTCGGTCGCTATCAAGATTGATAGTTCCCCAAGAGCAAGGACAGTGATCTGCGAGGCGAACGGCGGGTACGGCGAGCGGGTCGACGACCCCGCGCGGCTGCCGGCCGCGCTGGCGCGAGCGCTCGACGTGATCGCCCGCTGAGCGGCTTTAGCGGACCAATCGGCTGCCGACGTGGCGGGGCTGGTAGAGTCCCCGGCCGCACGCCCGGAGTGGACCTCCGAACGCGGGCACGGCCACGCTGTCCTACTCGTCCACTTTGCGGTACTTGCGCAGCAGCCTGCCATTCGGCATGTAGGAGAAGTACCCGTCCGCGTACTCGCGTCGATCGTTCGTTCCTTCGAGAACGATTGCGTCCCCGTCGCGCACAATCGTGAACCGCCGCGGCTCTCCGCCCGACCGCACCGTGACCGTGGCTTCCCCGGAGGATCGTCCGCTCGCGGTCTGGAGGCGCTCGTACGTATAGCTCCAGTTCGAGGCGTCCATCTCGTAGGTGCCGTAGCCGACGAACGACTCGAACCCGGCCGCCGTCTCGCGATGGAACGTAGCCACCACGACACCGTCGTGATTCAACCAGCGGCCGCCGGCCTGCGGCGGACGGAGCACCTCGCCGTCGACGTGCCACTCGACGAGCTCCCAGGTCCCCTCGAGGAGCGACCGCAGCTCCGCGGGCGCCTCCGCCCGCTGGGCCATCGCGGGCGATTCGACCGCGACGCACATCGATGCGATGACTAGCGCAAATGCTGCCTTGTTCGACATGGAGCCGGATCATACGCCGACAGACACCCGGGCAACCTGGCCACCCCGGAACGGCGGAGTAGAATGGCCGTCTTCCCAAGCGCCTGCCTATAGAGATCAGACCATGACCATGCGAATCAACCGCCCGGTGCACTGCCTGTTCGTCGTTGTCCTGCTGCTGGCCCCGGCCAGCGCGACAGAGGCGCCCGCCCAGGGGCAACCGGCGGGCGGGACCACAGTGCTCCGCGCGGCCCGCGTACTCGACGGGCGCGGGGAGGTGCTGGAGGACCGCGATCTCGTGGTGCGCGACGGCCGGATCGCCGAGATCGTGCCGCGCGGCGAGGGCCGCGGAGACCGCGTCTACGACCTGAGCGCCCTGACGGTGCTGCCGGGCGGGCCGCCGCGGGCCGTCGAGCGCTCCACGGTGCAGTCCCGGCTGTCCGCCGCGGTTCGCGAGTTGGTCACGCCCCGTGGGCTCGAGGAACAGGCCGCCGAGATCGTGCGACACGAGCGCCCCTCCGGGAGCGCCGGCGAACGAGCGGCGATAGACCACATCGTCGATACCCTGCGCCGCGACGGCGTCGACGTCGAGGTGCACACGTATCAGGCATACGCGAGCACGCCGATCGCCGCGAGCCTGGACGTTGTGGGCGCGGCCTTCGCACCCGACGCGATCACCTACTCGTTCTCGGCTCCCACCGACGGGCTGGAGGCCCGCCTGGTCGACGGCGGGGACGTCCGCGACATTCCCGCGCTCCAACCGGGCACGGGCGAGCGCCTCGTGCTGGCCGGGGAGATCGACGCTCCCGGTTCGGCCCGGAGCCGCTACCCCGACGTGACCGGGGCCATCGTCCTGGTCGACGGCAATCCCGGACGGGCGTCCCTCGATCGGCTCGCCATGCTCGGTGCGGCCGGCGTCGTGTACGTGCACCGGGAAGAGCGTCTGAACGATCTCATCGTCACGAGCACCTGGGGCACCCCCTCGCTGCGCAACTACCACCGGCTGCCGGCGGTCCCGGCCGTGCACATACGGCGCAGCGACGGCGACTCGCTCCGGTCACGGCTCGCACAGCAGGAGACACGCGTGCGCATCACGGCGGAGGTGGACGTGGGTTGGCGCCCGCACCAGCTTGCCGTCGCGCGGATTCCGGCCCCCGATCCCGACGCGCCGTTCGTCCTGTTCGGCGGGCACATCGATTCCTGGTATTTCGGCGGCACCGACGAGGGGGCGTCGAATGCCGCGATGGTCGAGCTCGCCCGCGCCTTCCACGCCAACCGGCAGCATCTTCGACGCGGTCTCGTGGTGGCCTGGTGGCCGGGACACAGCAACGCCCGCTACGGCGGCTCGACCTGGTTCGCCGACCACTACTTCGACGAGCTGCGGACGCGCGGCGTCGCCTACCTCAACATCGACGGCATGGGGCAGATGGGAGCCCGCCGTTTCGGCGCCACCGCGAGCGCCGCCCTCGGCGGCCTGGCCGCGGACGTCGTGGCGCAACGGACCGGGGAAACCGTCGAGCCCGCGCGGCCGGGTCGCAACTCCGATCAGTCGTTCAACGGCGTCGGCCTCCCGCTCCTGCAGCTCGATCACCGGCGCCTGGAGGAGGACGGCGGGTACTGGTGGTGGCACACCCCGGACGACACGTTCGACAAGATCGACTTCGACATCCTGAAGACCGACACGGATCTGTACGCGGACGCGCTGGCCCGCCTGCTCGGCGCCCCGCGACTGCCGGTGGACCTGACGAGCCAGGTCAGGGCGCTGGGCGAGGCGCTCGAGCGCAGGGCGGAGGAGGCGGGCGACCGCTTCGATCTCGCCGAGGCGATTCGACGACAACGGCGCCTGCTGGAGCTGGTGTCGGAGGTCGACGCCGGCGCGACCCTGCCGCCCGGCCCGCCATTGGATCTGGCGCTCCTGCGCATCCTCCGACCGTTGCATCGCGTGCTCTATTCGCCATCGGATCCGTTTCACCCGGACCCCGGCCTCGATTCGAGCGCGCTGCCCGGCCTGTCGCCGTTGCGGACGCTCGCGACGGCGGATCCGGAGGGGGACGCGTATCGATTCGCCGAGATCACGCTCTTGCGGGAGCGCAACCGGCTGCTGGAAGCGCTCGACGTAGCGACCGGTGCGACGCTCCGGCTGCTCGGCCGCGTGCCTTGACGGGGATCGACTGCGCGCTCCCGAATCTCGTCAGGCCAGCGTCTCGAGCCGGTCCGTGCTGTCGCCGAAGCTGTCGACGTGCACGCCGAGCCGGTCGAGCAGCGCCACGTTGATCCTGTGCAGGCGCTCGAGCCTGCCGTACTCGTCCTGGTGCAGCCACAGCATCCGTGCGACGTGGCCACAGCCTTTCACGGCGCGGAGCATCGACTTGGCCAACCAGTAGGCCAGGGACCGGCATGGAGAGTTGGACGCCGGAGGGCTCCGGGCCCTCGTCACGGCACGGCGCACCCAGGCCGAGACCACGTCCGACGCCCGAAAGTGTGCTCACTATGTGTTCGGGAACCGACACCGGATGCGCTATCCGCAGTTCCGCGCCAAGAGACCTGTGCATCTCCTGATGTCGTGCACCCGCCGTTGACTTGGTCAGGTGCACATCAGGAGCTAAGATGGGCGAACGGTCAACTGGAACGAGAAGGAGACGCGCCAGAGTCAGGAACTGGAAACCACTACCTGTAGCGGCCGGACGACCGGGAGTCTGGGAGACCGTCAGCGTGACGGTCGTTTACGGATCGTCGTGCGAGGCACTCGCCGGACAAGGAGGGGTAGCCATGCATACGTCGTTCTTCGGTCATCGACGCAGCCGGGTGTTGCGGTTTCCATCTCGCGGGTTGTTACTGCTCGTAGCGGCCCTTTCCCTGGCCGCGCCGGCCACGGCGCAGAACACGGCGGCTTTCCAGGGGACGATCTCGGACAACACCGGCGGGGTGCTGCCCGGCGTAACGGTGACGCTCGCAAGCAACGCGTTGCTCGGCGGGCAGAACGTCGTCGTGAGCGGCGCCGACGGAGGCTACCGACTCCCCAACCTGCCGCCCGGCCTCTACGAGTTGAGGTTCGAGCTGCCCGGATTCCAGACGGTGGTGCGGGAAGCGCAGCGTCTCACCGTCGGCTTCACGGCCGAGATCGATGTCACGATGGGCGTCAGCGCTATCGAGGAAACAGTAACGGTGACCGGGGAGAGCCCGGTCGTCGACATCGAGCAGACTGCGACGAGCATCGCGCTCACCCAGGAGGTGCTCGAGGCGGTGCCCCGTGGTCGCGGCCTCATGGACGCCTACATCATGACCCCCGGCGTGATCACGTCGGGCGCGCCCCAGGTGGGCGACAGCAACTTCGTCGCGCGGAAAGCGATCATCAACTACGGAGTCGCCGGGCAGCCGAAGCTGATGGTCGAGGGGATCAACATCACGACCGGCCCCGACGCGAACTCCGGCGTGTACGTCAGCTTCCTCTCCTACGAGGAGCTCGAGGTGCGCGCGTCCGGCAACGACGCCGAGGTGATGACGCCCGGCATCGCGATGACCGCCGTCATCAAGTCGGGCGGGAACGACTTCAGCGGGTCGGGCAACTTCGGGTTCCAGCGGCCCGGGTTCCAGGCGAACAACATCGACGCGGAGCTGGCCGCGCAGGGAATCGCCGACAGCGCTCCGCTCCGGCGGTACGAGGAGTACGGCTTCGACCTGGGCGGCCGGGTCACGCGAGACCGGGTCTGGTTCTACACCGGCATGGACCGGCAGGTCCGCGTCGACAACCGGTTTGGGTTCGCCGAGTCGACCGGACCGGACGGCTTCTACCGGACCGCCGACGACGTGCAGGGCGACTACAACGCCGAGTTGAACACGTTCACGCTGAAGCTGACGGGCCAGCTCAGCACGGCCAGCCGGGTGAGCGCCCTGTACCAGTCGGGCGACAAGCTGCAGCCGCAGAACGGCGGCGGACGGCTTCGCCCGCTCGAGGCGACGCGCGACTACCGCGACGAGACGAAGCTGTGGAAGGTGGGCTACCAGAACGTGCCCAACAGCCGCGTAATCTTCGAATCGAACTACGGATGGGGCGGCTACTTCGCCAACTACGACGCCGGGCGCAGCCCCGAGCCGGCGAGAGACACGGCCACCAAGATCAGCCGCTACGATCAGGCCACCCGCCTCCGGACCGGCCCGTACGAGCGGTCGGACCAGCGGCCGCGCGGCCGGCTCCAGTCGGACTCGTCGCTGACCTTCCTGCCGCCGAACGCCGCCGGGGCGCACGAGATGAAGCTGGGCGTCACCTTCTACTGGGAAAAGCACTCGACCGGCATCCTCGACAATCCGAGCGGCAACTACGTCCTCTGGTATGACGGCTGCGACGGCCCCGGCATCCTGCCGGACATGAGCAACTGCAGGCCGGACGAGATCGAGGTGTGGAACAACCCAGTCGACCCGGACAACTTGTCGCGGACACAGTCGGTGTACTTCAAGGACAGTTGGCGGATGTCGGACCGGTTCACTGCGAACCTGGGCGTCCGGTGGGACCGGCAGCGCTCGTTCCTGCAGGCGCAGACCTACCCGGGGTCGCCGTACTACCCCGAGGTGTTCCCGCGCCTGGAGTTCCCGGCTCAGGACATCAACCAGTGGACGCGCATGGTGCCGCGGGTCGGCTTCGCGTACGACCTGTCCGGCGACGGCCAGACCGTCCTGAAGGGGACGTTCGGCATCTTCAACTACACGATCGGCGAATCGTTCGCCGGCGCGTACAACGCCAACTCGCTGTCGAGGGCCCGGTTCGCCTGGAACGACCTGAACAGAGACAACATGTTCGACCCGGGCGAGGCGAACCTGACCCACGACCCGGTGACGGGCGCGGGAACCGGCGCGACCGGGGCGGCCTGCACGGTGTCGGGGGCCGAGTGCGAGCGGAACCCCGACTTCATCACCCGGACCGGCGCGAGCACCAACCAGGTCAACCCCGATCTGGAGCAGCCGAAGATCTACGAGTCGACCCTCGCTCTGGAGCGGGAGCTGGTGCCCGGCCTGGCAGCGCGGTTCCAGTACGTCTACAAGAACTTCCAGGGCTTCTTCAACAACGTGCGGGTGGATCAGTTCGCTGCCTACGACCGTCAGATTACGGTGCAGGATCCGGGCATCGACGGCCTCCCGGGAACCGGCGACGACGGCGACATGCTCCAGATCTGGGACTACCCCGCCGAGGCCCGCGCCCTCACCAGACAGCTTCGGATGAACTCGACGGAGGCCGACAAGTTCCACACGTTCGAGGTAACGCTCACGCGGCGGGCCTCGTCCCGGTGGAGTGCGGTCGGGTCGTTCTGGTACACCTGGACCGACGCGCTGCTCAGCCGGCCGCCGACGAACCCGAACCTGCGGGATCTGTTCAACCGCAACCAGACGACGAGCTGGAACGCAACCGCCAGCGTCGTGTACAACCTGCCGGCCGACACGACGGCGTCACTGAGCCTGCAGAGCCGCTCCGGTGTCTATGGCCAGCGGACCGCGCGGTTCACGCGCACGCACGGCTTGGTCGGCCTCAGCAGCATCGACGTCCCGGTCGAGCCGTACGGCGGCGTCAACGGCGAGACGCGGAGCCAGACGATGAACGTCATCAGCGTCCGCCTGAGCAAGGCGTTCAACCTGGGGTATGGACAGGCGGCCGTCAACTTCGATGTCTTCAACCTGTTCAACTCGAACGCGGCCGTCAGGCGGGACTATCGCTCCGGCGCCACGTTCTACGAGGTCGACGAAATCCTCGCGCCGCGGATCGCCCGGGTGAGCTTCGATTACCGCTTCTGACATGGCCTGCCCGGGGCGGTAGGGATGGCCGGAAACGGCATGGGGCGCCCGCCGCCGGAGGCGGGCGCCGGCGCGGCGGAAGCGGAATCAGCGTGCAGTCACGAGCAGGTCGTTCTCGACCGACAAGACACCGAACGTCCCGTTGACGATGGAGCCGGCCGTCTGCTTGTCGCCCGCCGCGCTGACGGCACCCGTAAGAGTCACGTGGCCGCGCTCCACGATGATGTGGATGGACGGCTGCCGCAGGCGGCCGTACCGCTCCAGGAACGGGTGCCGGTAGATCCGCTCGGCCAGCTCTAGCCGCAGGGCGTCGTCGCTGGTCGAAGCCGGCAGCGTCTCGATCCGGCTCGTCACTTCTCGGACGCCGGGGACGCGTGAGGCGCGGCGGGTGAGTTCCGTCGCCTTGACGGAGTCGGTCACCTTCCCGAACAGGGTGACCACGCCGCGGTTCACCCCGATGTCGGCGTGATCGAAGATGGTGAACCTCGCGTAGCGTCGGACCTGCTCCGCCACGCGCGCACCGATAACCGCATCGTCGACTACCAACGCGATGGTCATCTCGTCGACGACCGACCGCACCCCTTCGACCTCGAGCGCGCGCGCCGCCGCCGCCTCCCGAGCCCAGATGCTCGGCACCTCGCCGATGAGAGTCACGACCTGCGCCCGGACCGCCGCGGTCACACCGCGCAGCGCCTCCTCGCCCGACAAGGCGGCGCTGACCTGCCGCTCGATCTGTTCGTCGATCGCAGCAACCTGCCGGGCGGCGCCGCTACCGCCTGTCGGGAGTGCCATCGCAGCCCAGGCGAGCACGCCAATCACAACCCGGCATCCGGTCATTGCGCCCTCCCTCTCGACCGCTCCGGTCGGATTGTAGGCCGCGCTGCAGCCAAAGCCAATCGCGGCCTCCGGCTGCCCTCGCCACTGTGGCGCCGGTGGTGGTCTGTATCGGCTCGACTTCACGAGGTTTGTGTGCTGTGATGGCTCCGAAACCGTGTGACAGGAGAGTCCCATGAGACCGTTCTTCAGCGCTGCCGGCGCGATTTCCATCATGGCGCCGTTCATCGCCTCCGGCGCCCAGGCCGGTGCGGGGGGAACGGCGGGGGCCGGAGGAAACTCTGCGCTCGTCGGCATGGGCGATCCCCTCGCCTGCGATCTCGACGGCTACGCGCCGGACGGCGGCCCGGCAGCGACGATGGAGCAGAACACCCTGCTCGTGACGTGGGCCGGCGCCGCCGGCGCGGACTTGCGCCTGCGCCTGGGCCTCGAAGACGCGGCCCCCATCGTCCGCGACCTGGCCATCCGCCCGCAAGGCAGCGCGTGGGGCACGCTGGGCCGCAACCTGGTGCCGGACTTCCACGTGACTTCCGGATGCGCCGGATCTCCTACCAGCAACTGAACCCGTTGCGCGACCTCGGCGTCGAGATCACCCAGGAGGTGATCGACCGCGAGAAGTGGCACGTCTTTTGGGACGCGCCGCTGCTGGTCCCCGGCATCCGCGAGGGCGAGTCCCCCGGGACCAACCCGGACCTGCCACGGTCCCCCGACGAGATCCGCGAGGCGAGCGCCACGTTCAACACCACGGCATGCACCGTCGGCACGGACGGCTCGCGCCTCGAGGTGACGTTCGACGGACTGTCGATGGGCATCTTCAGCGGCGATTTGCGGTTCACGGTCTACGAGGGCACGAACCTGGTACGCCTCGAGGCGATCGCGGCGACGGATGAACCTTCCGTCGCCCAAGCTGAACAACCACTTCTCCGGCTCGGGCCTGCAACCGAAGTACCTTGTCGCGGACTGCGACACGTACCACAAGTTCCCGGGTGACGACATCTATCCGAACGTTCCGGTGAACTACCTCCGGCTCGACCGGGTGCCGCTGCCGGACGAAGACTGGACGCCGATTCTCGACGCCCTGCGCGGTGGTGACTACTTCGTCACGACCGGCCAGGTCCTCATCACCAACTACGCCGTCGAAGGTTCCGGCGACGAGCGGACCATCGCGGCCGACATCGAGTGGACGTTCCCGCTGGAGTTCGTCGAGATCGTCTGGGGCGACGGGCAGAACACGGACCGCGAGATCATCCGGGCCACGGACTCGAGCGCGTTCGGCTCGCGCCGGTTCGAGATCCCGTTCGACGCGTCGGGCAAGTTCTGGGTGCGTTTCGCGGCGTGGGACTCGGCGGGCAACGGTGCGTTCGTGCAACCGATATGGCTAACCGAGTAGCCCGCATGCAGCTTCGCCTCGCGTACGCCTGAATCCGTGTGACGAAAGGGGTGGGGTCGGTTGTCCAGCCGGCTGTAGCGGTAGTCTCCCTGGATCCGGACATCCGGGAGGCTCCGGACCCGCGCTCAGAGCCGAGCACACCGCTCGCGCAACCGCGCGCCGGCGGCGCCGAGCACCTGCTCGGCCGTCGCTACCCAGCGTTCGTCCTCCGCGAGCACCGTGCGCGAGTGGTCCAGTGCGCGTGCCGTCTCGGACGGCGCGGGACCGCCGTGCGTCTGCCGCACGTCGACGAAGTGCTCCGGGGAAAGCACGCGCTCCAGCTCCGGCTCGCCGTACGTCAGGGAGATGCCGAACGACCGCGCGGCGGCCGCCAGCGCGGCGGCCAGCGCGAGATCCGGATCGCTCCGCTTCGCCGCGATCACGTTCCTGGTAATGGCGTGGCTCGTCCGGAACGGCAGGCCATGCTCTCGCGTCAACGTGTCCGCCAGCTCGGTCGACGTAATCCACCCCTCCGTGGTGCGGGCTCGCAGCCGCCCGGTGTTCACCTCGGCTTCGCGCAGCGCCGCTGCCACCAGCGTGGTGGCGCGTGTCGCATCGCGGAACACGGAGAAGACGAGCGGCTGCAGGTCGTCCTCGGTGTCGACGATGTCGCCGAACGGCGTGTTGTGGACAGCCAGCAGGACCGCCGTCGCCTGCCCGAGAGCCTTGCTCGCGATGGCGCGCGCGTGCTCCAGCGCGACCGGGTTGCGCTTCTGCGGCATGATGCTGCTGATCTGGACGAACCCGTCGGACAGGCGGAGGTAGTCTAGCTCGGCGGTGCACCACAGGAGCAGGTCCTGCACCACGCGCCCGAGCCCGGCCAGCGCGACGGCAGCCGACAACGCACCCTCCAGCATGTAGTCGACCGCCGCGATGCTGCCGTAGGTGTTGCCCGTCGGCCGGGAGAACCCGAGCAGATCGCTCGTCAGATCGCGATCGATCGGAAACCCGGTGCCCGCTAGCGCACACGCCCCGAGTGGATTGCGGTTGGTCGTTTCGTATGCCGCGCGCAACCGCACGTGGTCGCGTTCGAGCTGTTCGACGATTGCGAGGAAGTAGTGCGCCACCGTGGTCGGCTGGGCCGGTTGGGTGTGAGTGCGTGCCGCGAAGATCGTCTCCCGGTGCCGTGCCGCGCCCTCGACGAGCGACCGGCGCACCGCGTGGGTGGCCGCCAGCAGCCGGAGGATGAGCTCTCGCTGGCGCATGCGGTACATCGTCATGTCGATGTCGTTGCGGCTGCGGGCCGTGTGCAGCCGGCCCGCCACCTCCTCGCCGCAGGCGTTCGCGATCAGGCGTTCCACGTAGAGGAAGAGGTCCTCGCAGGTACCGCCGAACTCAGCGGCGCGGACGTCGTCCTCCGCGATCGCGTCGAGCGCGGCCCGCAACGCGCGGGCATCCGCCGGGGCGACGATTCCGCACGCGGAGAGCATCACCAGGTGCGCGTAGTGGATCTCGATGAGCGGCGAGACGAACTGTGCCTGCGCATCGTCGAAGTTCTCGCGTAGGACGCAGTCGATGTACTCGGGTGCGAACATGATCAAGCCGCCCGCGCCGCCGGTGCGACGCCGCTATCCGCGTAACACCCCTCCATGCAGGTGTCGGTGGCCGCGATCCATCGCTGGCTCCAGTCTCTGCCCTGGTTCACACGGACAACGAGAACGTGCCCGTGCTGTCGCCGAAGCGCCCGATGTCGTCGACGCCGAGGCGGTGCAGCAGGTCCAGCATGACGTTGGCCATCGACGTGCCCGGCGCGGCCCGCAGCTAGATTGGATCCACGCCGGCGCGCACGCAGAAATACTCCCAGGCGCGGTCGAGGGCAAGCGGCGAGAACTGCATCGCGCGGGAGAGCTCGACCTCACGATCCGACAAGCCCTGCGGCGTCCCGATCGCCATCGCCTGCAGTTGCACCTCGGCATTGAGCTTGAGATAGATGGCAATCATTACCGCCTGCTTGAGCGAGCCCGCCGCGACGACGGCGCCGTGGCCGCGCATGAGCACGCAGGAGTTGCCGCCGAGAGTGGCCGCGAGATCGCGCCCCTGCTCCATGGAGCGCACCAGCATGTCCGTGTCGTCGAACCGGGCGGCAATATCCCAGATCGGCACTTCGGTTCCGATGACCGACGCCGTGTGCACCATGGGCTCGAGCGAGCGACCCGTGATCCCGAAGGGGAGCAGCGGATAGGCGTGATTGTGCACGACGGCGTTGACGTCGCCGCGTGCTTCGTAGACCGCGCCGTGAATCATGCGTTCGCCGTAGGGCCTGCGGTCCTCGGGATCGAGGGAGCGGCCATCCTGCTCGAACCGAATCAGGTCGGCATACTCGACGAGCTCCGGGCTGCGCGAGCGGGCCATGACGTACCGCCTCGCGTTCGCCGGATCCCGCACGCTGACATGACCGAAGGCATCAACGACCTCCTCGTGCGCGAGGATGCGGTTGGCAGCGACGAGGCGTCGGAATTCGATTCGCTCCTCGAGCCCGGCGGCGTCCTGTGCGAACGCACGCGCAGCGAAAGGCGCGGCCGTCAGCATGCCGAGCACCGTGCGGACGAATTCACGGCGGACCACGTGCGCGTTCGAAGACACCGCGCTCTCCCGAACCTTGTCAGGTCAGCGTCTTGAGCCGGCCCGTGCTGTCGCCGAAGCTGTCGACGTGCACCCCGAGCCGGTCGAGCAGCGACACGTAGAGGTTCGCGATCGGCGTCCCCTGCGGGTGCCGCACGTAGCGACCGGCCCTGATCCCGGCGCTCTGCCCCCCGACGACCGCGACGGGCAGGTCGTCGTGGAAGTGCGTGTTGCTGTCGCTGATCCCGGTCCCGTACAGGAAGACCGTGTGGTCCAGCATCGTGCCGTCGCCTTCCGGCATCGCCTCCATTCTCGCCACCAGGTGCGCGAACTGCTGGAAGTGGTACTCGTTGATCCTGTGCAGGCGCTCGAGCTTGCCGTACTCGTCCTGGTGATGCGACAAGGGGTGATGCGAGTCGGAAACCCCGATCTCGGGATAGGCCCGGCCGCTGACCTCCTTCCCCAGCATGAAGGTGCTGACGCGGGTCAGATCGGTCTGGTAGGCGAGCGCCAGCAGGTCCATCTGGAGCTTCGCGTGCGTGGCGTAGTCGTCCGGAATGCCCGCGGGCTCGTCCACCAGCGGCAGCTCCCGCGAGCTCTGCAGCTCGGCGGTGCGGATGCGCCGCTCCACGTCCCGCACCGAGTCGACGTACTCGGACACCTTGGCCCGGTCGCCCGCCCCGAGGAGCCGCTCCAGGCGCTTCAGCTCGGAGGAGACGGCGTCGATGATGGTCCGGTCGCGCTCGAGCCGGGCCAGCCGCGCGGCGGGATCCGTACTGCCGCTGGTGCCGAACAGGCGCTCGAAGACGGCACGCGGATCCCGCTCGACGGGCAACGGCGTGGTCGGCGTCCGCCACGCGACGGTATTCGTGTAGGCGCAGCTCGAGCCTCCGTCGCAGGTGCCCACCATCGCGTTCGACTCGATGCCGAGCTCCAGCGACGTGAGCTGCGTCTCCCGGGCGAGCTCCCGCGCCGCCACCTGGTCCATCGACACCGCCGCGTACACGTCGGCGCCGGTCGTCAGCCTGAACGTGGTCGCGGTCAGGAACGTGCCCGCCGATCGCGCGTGATCGCCGCCCCCTTCCATGAGGTCCGCCGGCTTGTCGGCCAAGCCGCCCAGGAGCAGAACCCGGTCCTTGAGCGCCCCCAGCGACCGCAGCGTCGGCGGCAGCTCCTGCAGCGGTCCTTCCCTCCGCGGCCACCAGTAGCCCATCGACATGCCGTTGGGAACGTAGAACACCCCCAGCCGGCGCAACCGCGCCGGCGCCGCCGCCGTCCGGCTGAGGGCGGTCAGGGCCGGCACCATGCAGTCGAGCAGCGGCAGGGCGAGGGTGGCTCCGGCGCCGCGCAGCACCGCACGCCGGGACAAGTGCTTCCTGGTGATGAACATGGGCTTCTCCCCGCCTCCCGGCGACGCGCTCCCCTTCGCTGTACGCGTACGTTCGCGCCCGATTGCTACTGCCCGCGCCCGAGGTCGGCGGCAACGCGCTCTTCCGGCTCCGAGTCCCGTACGATCCGCTGCTGGAACGGGGCGCTCCGCACGATGCCGAGCACGAGCGACGACCAGCGATAATCGTCGCTCGCCGCATCCCGCACGATCTGTCGCACCGTGGGCGCGTCCAGATAGTTGACGCCGCGACCGAGGGCGTAGGTCAGCAGCTTTTCCGCGATCGTGCGCAGAAGCTCGTCCTCGCCCTGTCGCAACAACGCCTCGCGGAACGCCTTCGGGCTGTCGATTGCCGTATCCCTCCACGTAATCGCGGAGTCGATTGGCGCGCCGTCGTGGCTTTCGCGCCATCTCCCGATCGCGTCGAAGTTCTCCAGCGCGAAGCCCAGTGGATCCATGCTGGCGTGACAGGTCGCACACACCGGGTTCGCTCGATGCTGCTCCATCCTCTCCCGCAGCGATGCCGGCTTGCTCTTGCCGTCGTTCTCCGGAAGCGGCGGCACGTTGGCCGGCGGCGGCGGCGGCGGCGAGCCCAACAGCGTCTCGAGCACCCACTTGCCCCTGAGCACGACCGACGTCCGGTCCGCGTACGAGGTCGCCGTCAGGACGCTCCCGTGCCCCAGGAGCCCACCCCGCGCCGGATCGGCGAGCGGCACGCGCCGGAAGTGGCTGCCATGGACGCCCTCAACGCCGTAGTGTTCGGCGAGCCGGGCGTTGAGGAAGGTGTATTCGGCGCGCAACAGGTCCAGCACGCCGCGATCCTCACGCACCTGGCTCTCGAAGAACAGCTCGGTTTCCTTCATCAACGCGTCGCGCAGGGTGCTGTCGTAGCCGGGGAATCGCAGCGGATCCGGCACCATTGTCTGCAGGTTGCGCACCTGCAGCCACTGCCCGAGAAAGTCGCTCATCCAGCGGGCGGCCCGCCGATCCGCCAGCATCCGGCGCGTCTGCCGTTCCAGCACGACCGGATCGCGCAGTCGGCCGCGGACGGCCGCATCCAGCAGCTCGTCGTCCGGAATGCTCCTCCACAGGAAGAACGCCAGGCGCGACGCCAGCTCCACATCGCTTAGCGGGTAGATGGTCCCGGCCGGAGCGCCGACCGGGTCGACTTCGGCGCGCATGAGAAACGCCGGCATGCTCAGCAGCGCTTCCAGAGCTCGCGCGATGCCGGTCTCGAAGCCCCCGGCTGCGCGCCCGATCTCGAAGATCTCCATGAGGGGCGCGAGGTCGACGTCCGTGACCGGGCGGCGGTACGCCCGCCGGGCCAGCGTGCCCATGATGCTCCTCGCGCACGACTCCTCGTCGTGGGGACCGCTCGGCCGGCACACGAGAACGCGCCGGCGGCTCGGCGTCTCCTCGGGGACCCTCCCGCCGTACGGACCATGGATCTCGAGCGACGCGATGCCGGCCACCACGTTGTCGCCCACGCCGGCCGACGCTGAGGGGGCCGTGTCGGTGAAGGCTGCCGAGACGAGGCGCGTGCCGGCCCTGACCGGCAGGCGCACCTCCAGATCCTCGTCGGCGGTCTGGTTGTAGAGCGCGACCCGCTGGTGCACGACATCGTCGTCCGGCGGCGCGATGCCGCCTCCCGACAAGGTGTACCGGACCTGCCCCGCGAACGCGCCACCCACTGTGAGGCGCTCGACGAGCGCGTGGTCGACGCGCAGCTCGATGTGGTATTCGCGCTCCGCGATGTTGCCGCGGATCGTCCCCCCGATATCGCTCCGCTGCAACCGAATCCGGAAGACGTAGTCGCCGTCGAGCGAGAACGCATGGCGAGCCGCGAGGCCGCCGTGTGTCGCGAACGGCAGGTCCTCGCCCATCCGGGCTTCCTGCCGCGCCGCGTTCGGCAGCCTGTACGTCCGGATCGCCGGGCGATTCTCCAGCGTGCCGACCGCGAGGCGACTGACCTTGGTGGCCGCGGTGATGTAGCGATCCATCAACGCCGGGGTCATCGCGAGCACTTCGGCGTTGTTGTCGAAGCCGAAGCCCGCCATGTCGCTCGGGAGCAGCGCCTCTCCGTCCAACTCCAGATCCAGCAGATCGCGGACGGCGTTGACGTACTCGGTTCGATTCAAGCGGTGCGACGCCACGCGCCCGGGGTTGGGCGCCGCTGCGCCTGCCCGGTCGAGCGCCGCCTCGAGCGCCGTCACGAACGCGTCGACCGCCGCCGGCTCGGGCCGCGGGCGGCCCGGCGGCGGCATCAGTCCGCCACGGAGCTTGCGGGCGACCTTCTCGAAGAGCTCGCGGTGCAGATCGGCGCGGTTGATGTCGACCCGGTCGAACATCACGCCAGCCGTCTGCAGCCGTTCGTTGTGACAGGTCACGCAGTACCGGTCGAGCAGCGCGCGTGACGGCGCCTCCGTCCCGGCGGCGGCGGGCGGCGGCGCCGCCAACGCAATCCCCGCGAGGCATGCCGCCGCGCCAAGCACTCTCATCTTAGACATATGCAGCCCCGGGTTTCCGGCGGGCGCCCACCAACGTGGGCTGCGGCCCTAGATAGTGGCAGCCAGAAAACCCCCGTTTCGAGCGAGATTCTGAGACGAATTCGTGGATCGTGGACGTGATTTCGGGGGCGAATCCGGCCGCGAGGGAGGCAGTCCGGCCAGACTGCGGGTAGCGAAGAGCAGGAGATCAGCCCGGATGCCCTATTCCAAGGACAGTAACACCCTGCCGTCTTGCGGCGGCAGCAATCCGATGGTACTTGCAAGAACCGGCTGAGTCAGGCGACGCGTTGTCGTCGTTTGCGCTCACGCTTCTGCAGAAGCAACCCGATGCGATGCAGGTTGGCCGCCAGCACCGACAAGGAAACCGTGCGCGCAAACCCATCCGCGCCATGGCTTCGAACACGGTCGAGTCCGCGATGCTCCAATCCATTGATGGCAGACTCGACCGCCGGATGCGCACGCCGCGCCGCCACAAACGACTCCTCCGCTTCCCGCTCCTGGTTGGCCTTCGAAAGATATCCTTTGCCCGGCAAGGCGTTGACATCAAGCAGCCCATCGAGCCGGACCCGGTTGTCAGGACTGTGAAAGCCCCGGTCGAAACTGCACGCCCGCAACTCCGGATACCGCGCCTGCGCTTCCTGCACCATCGGCACCGCCACGTCCACATCCTCGCCCTTCCACAGAACCTCATGGTGAAGGATGAATCCAAACTGGTCTTCGATCAGGGCGACAGGAACTCCGAGTTCAACCGGCGTCCCCGCCTTGCCTTTCGAAATCCATCGCGTGTGCTCCTGGAAAATCGAAAAGACCTTCTCCGAGTGAGGAATCGTCTCGTCACGCAGAAGCCGCCGCTCCACCTGATCCATCTGCCGGCGCGCATGCGCGACAAAGCCGGCAATCGAGCAGCAGGTGATTTCCGCCGCGCCCTGATCCCGCAACGCGTCCAGCGTTGAATCCGCGCGCTCAACCAGCCCCCGGCAGCGCTCCACATACGCCTCCACCCGCTCCGGGTGCCGCTTCGCTCGCCGCGTCGAGCGCACCCTGTTGAACAGGTTCCTGACCTCTCGCGTCAGGTGGCTCCACTGACGCCAACCGCGCACCCCGTGCTGCGCAGCCGCCCGTCCGGTCTCCCGCACCAGACAACGCACCGCGTCCCACAACAGGCTGACATCCGTGGGATAGTGCACGTCGGTTTCGACCACGAACGAATCACACCGCCCGCGCAATGGCTCGCCAGGCTTTTTTTTAGCGACCTTGTGACCACTCTCCACCACCAGGCGCCCCACCGCCGACAACAACTCCGGCGTCAACAACGACACGTTGTCAACCACCGTCTGGTACTCGTAATGCGTCTCGTCACCGAAGTCGCTGTGGCCCAGGAATGCGCGTATCGTATCGTGATGGTTCGTCAATTCATGAAGACGGTCGAAGTCGCAGCCCAACCCCTGCTTCAGGACTCCCAACACAAGGATCTGCCACAGGTCCATTCCCGGACGCCCGACCGTGCGGTCGGCCTCCGGCAGAATATGCTCGTCCAGCAGCGCATACAACTGCTCGCGCAATGCCTCGTCAGACCAGATGTGTTGCAGCCCTTTCAGCACCGCGGGAATATCGTCCCGCGACTTCGGGTTGATCCGGATCTTGTCGATGGACACCTCACCGAGCTGGAGCTGTGACCTGTGAACTTCTCTCATGATGTCAATGTCGCGAAGATCTGCCCGAAATGGGCCGATTCTTGGGGAATCACCCCCAAAGAATACGGGATTCGGGCGATCTTCGCCACCTGAAATCCGCGAGATATCCCGTAGAATCAACAACTTGAGGGGTTTTCTGCCGGACACTAGATATCACCTTTGCCGCCCGCACGCAAGGAAGCTAGAATCGGGCTTCCCGACGTGTGGCGAGTCGCCGGAGTCGATATAAGCATGAAACCGAACGCGGGAGGAGTCGAATGCCCGTCTTGACGAAGGGTCTCGCCAGCCTGTTTCTCATCCTCCTCGCGGCAGCGGCCGGCAGCGCGGCGGCCGCGGAGCCGGACCTGCGCCTGTTGGAGGCGATGGCGGCGCGCGATACCGCCCGCCTGCGCGCCCTGCTCGCCGACGAGGAGCTCGCCGTGAACGCCGCGCGCGGCGACGGCGCGACGGCGCTGCTCTGGGCGGCTCACTGGGACGACGGCGAGGCGGTCGAGCTGCTCCTCGGCGCCGGCGCCGACGTGAACGCGGCGGACGATCACGGCGTGACGCCGCTCGCCCGGGCGTGCGAGAACGCGAGCGCGTCGATGGTCGAGCGGCTCCTCGCCGCCGGGGCGAATCCGAACGCGGCGCAGGCGAACGGCCTGACGCCGCTGATGACGGCCGCGCGCACCGGCAGCCTCGACGTCGTGCGGGCGCTGCTCTCCGGCGGGGCCGACGTCGACGCCGCCACCGCCGCCACCCACGAGACGGCGCTGATGTGGGCGGTCGCCGGGCGACACCGGGACGTCGTCCGCGCGCTCGTCGAGCGGGGCGCCGACGTGCATCCCCGACCGCGGCAGGCGTTCTCGCCGCTGATCGCCGCCGCCCGCAACGGCGACATCGAGACGGCCGAGCTGTTGCTCGCCGCGGGAGCCGGCGTGGACGAGACCGGTTCGGACGGGGCGCATCCGCTGGCCTACGCGGTCATCGTCGGGCAGGTCGCATTCGCCCACTTTCTGCTGGAGCGGGGCGCCGATCCGAACGGGGCGGTCGACGGCGTCACGGCGCTGCACGCCGCCGCCGGCCCCGTCCGCACGTGGCTGAAGGCATGGAACCGCAAGCACGGCGGCGCGGGAGCGCGGGCCGGCCGGCTCCCGCTCCGGGAGCGGCTGCCGCTGGTCGACGCCCTGCTGGCCCGCGGCGCCGACCCCAACGCGCGCATGACTGCCTCCGACGTGACGGAGCAGGGGTTCGTCCGGAACGGCGCCTACGACACGTTCGCGACGGGCACCGGAGACGTGGCCGGGGCTACGCCGCTGTGGGTGGCGGCGTTCGCGACCAACCCCGGCCCGGGCCGGATGCGCAACGGGTGGAGCACGCACAGCTCCACCGGCGACATCCTGCGCCGCCTGCTCAGAGCGGGCGCCCGGCCCGGGATCACGTCCAACGACGGCACGACGCCGATGATGGCCGCGGCCGGTTGCGGGCGGTGGGGGCACTGGACGAACACGCCGCGGGCAGCCCGCCAGCCCATGGCGGAGGAGGCCATCGGGATTCTCATCGAGGCCGGCGTGGGCGTGAACGCCACCAACGAGGGCGACTTCACGGCGTTGCACTGCGCCGCCTTCAGCGGCCTCAACGAGGTGATCCGACTGCTCGTGGAGCACGGCGCCGAGATCGACGCGCGCGACTGGCGGGGCCGGACGGCGTTCCGCCTAGCCGAGGGCGCCAAGCAGTCGTTCCACTACCAGGCGTGGCCGGAGACCGCGGCCCTGCTCGCGGAGCTCGGAGCCAATACCCGCCTGGGGATCCCGGGGACCATCCACGAGCGCCTGCGAGGGCTGGTGGCGCCCCGGTAGACGGCCGCGCCGGATGCGCGATCGATGAGCCGCGGAGGTCGCATGACACGTAGCCTGGCAGGGTGGACGGTCGCGATCGTGGTCGGAACGGGGAACCTCGCGGTCGGGCAGAAGGTGGTGGGCCCCGAGGAGTTCGACCGCGCGATGAAGACCATCGGCGCAGCTCTCGAAGGCGTCGAAGAGGCCCTCGGGTCGGCGTCCTACGTCGAGGCCAAGACGCCCCTGGCGCTCGCACGGCAGGTGCTTGCCTCCACCCGACCCGAGTGGGAGACCAACGGGCAGCGCGACGCCGTGCGGATGAACCGGGAGGCCGTGACCGCACTGGACGCGCTCGACGAGGCCCTGTCGGCGACAACGGTCGATGTCGCGGCAGTGGCCGCGGTCCTCGGAGATGTCACTCGCGCCTGCGAGGCGTGTCACGCGACGTATCGTGAGGGCGACCCGCAGACCGGCTACCGCATCCGCTCGACGGTCTCGTCGGGCACGCCGAAATAGCATGTTGTTCGGGCAAGCGGGGGCTACGTCTACCGAGACGATTCGCCGCACGCCTCGGGTCGGTGAACGTGCTACGCTCCAAGTGTAGTGAGTAGCGACACGAAGGCGTTGTTGGCGGCGATCGTCGGGTCGACCGTGGCGGTGATCGCCGTCGTCGTCACTCTGTTCGCCGGCCTGCGGAGCGACGTCGCCGAGGTCCGAAACGATCTTCGGCGTCTCGATGATCGGCTGCGGGCCGTCGAGATCGAGTTCGGAAAGGTAGGCCAGCGCCTCGCCACTCTGGAACGGCTCCACCTTCCAGCACCGGACCCTGCCGAATGAAGTCGTTCGGATAAACGACGCACCCCCTCACGGGTCGCGACGGTCGGGACCCTCGTAGATCCAGGGGCGGCGAAGTCGATCTCGCTCGCGCATCTCCTCGGCGCTCGCGCCGTGCTGCAGCCTTTCCAGCAGCGTCGTGTCCACGCCCTGCAGCAGACTCGAGCGCCGTCTCGGGTCGATCCGGAAGCGAACGGGCGCCATGCCCGGACGCTCGACCACCTGTCTCTCCAGGTCGACCGTCATGTCGATCCCGGGATTCCCACGGACTCGATCCGCGAGCGCTTCCACCACCTGCTCGCCCAGCGTCACCGGGAGGAGACCGAAGTCGAAGCAGTCGTCATGGAACACCGGCCCGAAGCTCGGGGCGATGACCACGCGCATCCCGCACTGCCGGAGCCGGATGACCGCGAACGCCTGCTGGCTGCCCTGCCCGAAGTTCCGTCCGGCAAGCAGGATGGAAGCGTCGCGATACGCGTCCCGATTGAGTACGAAGTCGGGGTCTTCCGTGCCGTCGGGCCGGTACCGGAAACCGGGGAACGCATGCCGGCCGGTCCAGGACCCGTCGTGCCGGTGGGCGTCGAGACGCACGCTTTCCCGATCCAGATGGACGGCGTGGAGATCCCGAAGCTCCACGCCGACCGGGGCAATGAGCTCGCTCTCGAGATCCGGCTGCCGGAAGGGCGCCGCGATGCCGGTATGCCGCACGAACTGCGCCGCCGGGTGGCGGGACACGGCAGCTTTGCCACCCCCGCGACTCGCCGCTCTCGGTGCTACACGGGGTTCCACCCGGACCTCCTCGCCGGACAATCGTCGCCTCCGGCTCCTATTGCCGCCCAACCTAGCCTGACTAGGAGTCTGCACCGTTTCCAAGGCGCAGACTCCTAGCGGCGGCCGTCTCCGGGTTGGTAGATCCAGGGCCGCTCCCGCTGGTCCCGTTCCCGCACCGCCTGGGCCGCCGGGAGGTGCGGCTCGATTTCTTCGAGGTCGTGCAGCCCGTTCAGCAGCTTGTTCCGCACCCTGGGGTCGGTCTCGAACGGGATCGGGTCGCGTCCCGGCATCTCGATCAGTTGCCGCTCCAGATCGACGTTCATCCGGACGCCGTGGTGCGACTCGACCCACTCGACGATCTCGTTCAACGTCTCCCGCGGCAGCTCCACGGTCAACACGCCGTACTGCACCGCGTTTGTCAGGAAGATCGGCCCGAAGCTCTCCCCGATGTAGACCCTGACGCCCCAGGCCACGAGCGGCCTCGTGACCCCGGTGACCCGCGAGCTGCCGGTGGCGTAGTTCTTGCCGACGATCATGATGGAGGCGGTGCGGTAGGCCTCCTGATTGAAGACGAAATCCCGCCGCGGGGATCCGTCCGCGTTGTAGCGGATGTTGGCGAACGCGGTGGCGCCCCGGTTCGAGCCGAGGCCGCCGCGGGGCGCGTCCAGACCCTCGGTCAGGTTGGTCAGGGCCGGCGCGATCACGTCGGTGCTCACGTTGTCGAACAGGAAGGGCGCCGCGAGGCCCTCGTGCGCCACGAAGCGGTGCCCGCCGCGCTCTATGTTCTGTCCCATGGTCCCGGCCCCCTCTGACCCGCCAATCGTCGCTGCGGCTATGCCTGGCGCCCAACCAACCCTCCAGGAGTCCGCGCCGTTGCACGGCGCCGACTCCTACAGGAACGCGCGCACGTCGGCGATGCTGCCGGCGATCGCGGAGGCGGCGACAGTCGTCGTGCTCGCCAGGATCGTGTTCGTGTCCCGCCCCTGCCGGCCGATGTAGTTGCGGTTCGAGTTCGAGACGCAGCGGTGACCCGGCTCGACATAGTCGCCGTTCGATCCGTAGCACTTCGAGCAGCCCGACTCACGCCATTCGAAGCCCGCATCCGAGAAGATGCGGTCGAGGCCCTCGGCCTCGGCCTGGGCCTTGACCGCGTTCGACCCCGGAACCACCCAGGCGGAGGTGATGTTGGACGCCACCCGGCGGCCCTCGACGATGGCCGCCGCCGCGCGCAGGTCGCTGATGCGGCTCTCGACGCAGGAGCCGATGAACACCTCGTCGATCGGCGTCCCCAGGATCGGATCGCCCGGCGTGAGGCGGCTGTACTCGATCGCCTGCCGGTAGTTGGCCCGCTTGTTCGCGGGAGCCTGGTCGGGGTCCGGAATCCGTTCGCCGATCCCGATCGCGTGTTCGGGGTTGATGCCCCAGGTGACCTGCGGTTCCACCCCGGTCATGTCGATCGTCTCTTCCCGATCGAACACGGCGTCGTCGTCGGTGGGCAGGGTGCGCCAGAACGCGAGCGCCTGGTCCCAGTAGCGCGCCGAAGGGGCGAACTCGCGGCCCGCGAGGTACTCGTAGGTCGTATCGTCGGGACTGACCATGCCTGTGGGAGAGGCCATCTCGACCGCGAGATTGCAGATGGAGAAGCGGGCCTCCTGCGACAGGGCCCGCACGACCGGACCCGCGTACTCCACCGCGTAGCCGGTGCCCGAGTCCGTGCCGAGCTGCGCGATGGTTCGCAGGATGACGTCCTTCGCCCGGATCCCCGGACCGAGCGTGCCTACGACGTTCACGCGCATGGTTCGCGGACGGCGCCGGATGACCGTGCCGGTCCGCAGGATGTTCTCGGAGTTCTCGCCGCCCCAGGAGATCAGGCCCATCGCCCCGTGCGTGCAGGTGTGGCTGTCGCCCGCACACAGCACCATCCCCGGCTGGCTCAGTCCGGTCTCCGGGCCGACGATGTGCATGATGCCGAATCGCGGATCGGACTGGCCGAACGCCTTGGTGAAGCCCAGATCCCGCATTTCCTGGGCGAGTTCCTCGTACGGCTGCCAGCCCCATCCGAGCGACCGGTCGGTGTACCGGTCCGGTGACGTGGAGACGGTATGGTCGGGGACGTTGTAGAAGATCTCGGGATTCCGGAGCTCGACGCCTTCCCCGACCAGCCGCATGACCTGGGTGGGACTGCCGCCGATGCAGCGGTCCACCTGGAGCAGATCGGTCTCGCCGCCGAGGTTCGCGACGACGTGGGCGTCCCAGATCTTGTCGAACAGGGTCCCGCCGCGTCCCTGCGCCCGCAGTCGCGCGAACAGGGACCGGGGGTAGGCCGATACGAGAAGCCCCGCGCCGACCGACGTTCTGATGAAGTCACGTCTGTTCATCGTGCCCTCCGCTGTCGAAACCCCGCGGTTGGCGGCAAGGTCGTTCGTCAGCCACCGCCGCCATGATATCAACGCGCCGGGGAGCTACAATACGGGCGCGTGCCGCGTGTGTTGCGGCTCGCTTCCAGAAACCGCCATCCATCGGAATCACCGCGTCCATCGAGGAGGAACGACACCATGAAGCGTCTTCTGCATTTCCTGTTCGCCGCGGCCGTCGCGCTGGCCATGCTGCCGGTCGACACGCAAGCGCACTTCCAACTGGTCGAACCGGCGCCCTGGATCAACCTGGACAGGCTCGGCAACCCACAGAAGGTCGGACCGTGCGGCGGCAACCCGACCGGCGACAACGACGCGATTCTGTCCGGCATCGTCACCGAGGTCACCGGCGGATCCAAGCTGCACCTGAAGATCCAGGAGACGATCTTCCACTCGGGCCACTACCGCGTCGCGCTCTCGGTGAACTCGCGCAACGAGCTGCCGGCGGATCCGACCGCGGTCGAGGAGTGGACGGATCGAGGCCTCTATTCGGTCTGGGGCGTGATTCAGAGCCCGCCGCAGATCCCGGTCCTCGCCGACGGTCTGTTCACGCACTATCCGGTAGGGGACCAGCGCGCCTCGTTCCGGCCCGAGACCCCGATGGATCCCTGGGAGGCCGACATCCCGATCCCGAACATCAACTGCGAGAAGTGCACGCTGCAGGTCATCCAGTTCATGGCCGATCACGTGTACAACACGCCGGGCGGCTACTCCTACCATCACTGCGCCGACCTGAAGATCACGGCCGACCCGTCCAAGCCCATCGACGACCGCTGGCCGGGGCAGGCGATGACAAACGACTGACGAAAGCAGGTGGCGCGGGGCCCCTGGCGCAGGGTCTGTAGCCCGGCGCCGGCAGAACGCGCGCCCGCCGTCTCACAGGGAATCGAGAAACGCGAACAGGAGGCGGTCGACCTCGTTGACCGCCTCCTGCGTGGCTCCGGGCCCGAATGGGAAACGGAGGTCAGTCCGCGCCCCGCACCCGCCCGAGTCCGGCCCCGGCGCCGGCGATCACCACGACGACCAGTCCCCCCAGGACCGTCAGCGGGACCGCCGCCCGGCCGGCGACGTCGGCGGACTCCTCGTCCACGAACCGAAACGTCGGCACGTCGGGCAGGACGTCGGCGGCCATCCGCTCGTTGGCGAGGATCGCCGGCACGAAGAACTGCCGCCACTCTTCGGCGAAAGCGCGCACCTGCGACTGGAAGCTGGCGAAGCGGGCGTCTCCCGTCCCCGCCGCGTCGATGAGCACCTCCTGGGCCAGCAGCGCCGGCGAGAGGAAGCGGTAGCGGCGCACCAGGGCGAGCTGGTCGGCGCGGCGCGCGCCGTGCACTGCCGATACCTCCTCCAGGCGCGTGTTCACGGCGTCGGTGGCGGCCCAGGCGAGCGCACCCAGGCCGGGCTCTTCGGCCACCACGCCACTGGACATCTCCGGATGGTCCTCCAGGTACCGGGCGAGCAGCTCGCTACGGCGGTTCACGGCGTCGTTCGAGGCGTCGCGCTGGGCGGTGATCATCTCCACGCGGGACGGCAGCGGGTGCAGCATGCCCGCCGCAATGTTGACGGCGGCGGGCAGCACCACCACGAGAACGAGCCAGGCGCCCACCAGGGCTGTGGCGTTCCAGGCGGAGGTTCGACGCAAGCTGTTCACCCACGCCGCGAGCGCGAACCAGAACAGCGCATACAGCGTCACCGTCGCGCACCACAGGAGCACCCGGCCGGTCGATCCGAATCCGCCCGTGGCCAGGATGCCGAGCAGCGAGACTCCCGCGGCCAGCCCCACCACGAGGAGCGCCCGAAACACCAGCTTCGCGGCCACCACGTCGCGGGCCGACACCGGCTGCGACAGCGTCAGAGCCAGCGTCCCTTGCTCGCGCTCCTCCGAGAGGACGTTGAAGCTGAGGGCCAGCACGAGCAGCGGCAACAGGTATACGGTCACGAAGGCCAGGTCGAAACGGCCCACCAGGAGGTTGAGGGGGTTCTCGACCTCGCCGTTCTGCTGGAAGGACGACTCGTTGGTGTAGATGCTGACGTCATAGTAGTACGGCAGGAGGTCGCTCTGCCCGACCGCCAGGGCGGCCAGGGGACCCGGCTCCAGCACCGCGGCGTGGGCGCCGCGGGCGCCGCCGAGGACGTTGGGGGCGCGGGGGTCGCGGAAGGGCGAGGATGGCTGTCCTCCGTTCGCGATGTCGGTCAGCTCCTGCTCCAGGGCGCGCACGCGCTCGGCGCTCCCGGTCCGCGCGGCCTCCACCGTCCGCTCCTGGAAACGCTCCCAGGCCATGCCGTTGGCCAGTGCGTAGACGAAGAGGACGGCGAAGACCGCGAGCACGATCCGCAGCGCCCGGTCCGCCGCGAGCAGGCGCCACTCGTTCCGCAGGACAGTGCGCAGGGTCACGGCTACGCCACCTCCGCGCGCCGCACGCTGGCCGCCGCGGCCCAGACCGCGCCGGCGAGCCACAAGCCCAGCACCAGGAGCGACAGGATCCGGTTGTTCAGGACCCAGCCCAGCGTCGGGGCGTCGTACTGCAGAGGCGGCACCTCGGCCCAGAGGTCGGGTCCGGCGGCGTACGAGAAGTCTCCGCTACGGGAGTTCTCGGCCAGATCGCCGTTCATCCGCCGCATCAGGTCCCGGCGGTACGCCTCCGCGGCGGTCGCGAAGTGCCGGTGCTGCTCGACGTCGGTGCCGGCCAGCCCCATCGACAGCGTGCGCACCGCGAGCAGCGGCGCCGCCACCGCGAGCGCCTCGTGGACGACACCCTGGCGCTCGAACGTGTCCCACAGCGCCCCGTAGTTGCGGTCGAAGATCCGGTTGCCGAACTCCTCGCTCTCCTGGAGGTAGATCCCCACGTCGTTCACCGGCAGGTCCTCGACCCGTTCCACGCCGTGCTCCGCGAGCAGGCTTTCGGTCAGCGCCGCCCGATCCGGTCGCTGGATGTCCTCCACGCCGGCGGCCATCTCGCGTTCCAGAGTTTGTGCGAACTCGACCGCGGACGGCGTCGGGTGGACCCACTTGGAGAGGTCCACCGCCGCGCGCGGGGCCACGAGCCCGTTCACCACCCACACCGCGAGCAGGACGACCAGCGCGGTGCGCGCCGAGCGGGCCCACGCCGACACGGCCAGCGACACTCCCACGAAGGCGGCGAAGTATGCCAGGTAGACGCCGGCCAGGACCGCTCCCCGGGCCAGCGGAGACGCGGCCGGACCCGTACTCCCGACGACGAGGGCGGCCGCGCCCACCAGCGCCGCGGGCACCAGCAGTATCGCCAGCGCGCCGGCGATGCCCAGGGCCTTGCCCAGGGCCAGATCGGACCGGCCGACGCCCGTGGCCAGGAGCTGGCGCAGCGTGCCCTGCTCCCGCTCGCCGGCCAGCGCGCCGAAGGTCAGCAGGATGATCAGCAGCGGCACCAGGTTCTGCAGGACCTGCGCGGCCGTCAGGGCGCCGACGCGCTGGGCGGACGTCGCGTCCTGGGCCGGGCGCATGAGGAAGTCGTTCTGCCGGTGCGCCTCCAGCCATACCGACGTGCCCGTATACGGGTCCACGCCCTCGTCGACGAACGACAGCGCCAGACGGGGCTTGAACGCGTAGATGCCGTAATGGGCCGCCGAGTGCGGATTCTTCTCGCCCTGCGACTCCCAGTGCTCGCGGGCGGTCGCCTGCGCGGCGGCAAGCTCCTCCTGCGCCTGGCGCGACTGGACCCAGCCGTGCCCCAGCGAGACCAGAAGAAGCGCTCCCACCACGGCCGCGCACCAGCGGAAGCGGCCGTCCCGCACTACGTCGGTGAACTCCTTGCGTGCGATGTGCTTGATCATCGGTGGCTCCCTATTCGTGCATGTGCTCCAGATAGATGCGCTCGAGATCGGCGTGGCCGATCTCGTCCGTGCTCAACTCCGTGACCAGCCGCCCGTGCCGCATGATGCCGACGCGTGTGCCAGTCTCCTTGGCGCGAAACAGATCGTGCGTCGCCATGAGCACCGCGACGCCGCGGTCCCTGAGCTGCCCGAGCAGCTCGGAGAACTCGTTGGACGCCTGCGGATCGAGGCCGGACGTCGGCTCGTCGAGCAGCAGCGCGTCGGCCTCCTTGGCGATGGCGATGGCGATGCCCACCTTCTGGCGCATGCCCTTCGAGTACTCGGACACCCGCCGCCGGACCGCGTCGCGCGGCAGGCCCGCGCCGGCCAGGATATCGGTGAGTCGCGCCGGGTCCAGCGATCCCCGCCCGCCCAGCGCGGCGAAGTACTCGAGGTTCTCCAGCCCGCTGAGATTGCGGTACAGCATCACCTGCTCGGGGATGTAGGCCAGGCGCCGCTTGGACTCCAGGGGCTCGGCAGCGACGTCGAGGCCGGTCACGTGCACGCTCCCCGCCGTCGGCTCGAGGAACCCCAGAAACAGGTGGATGGTGGTGGTCTTGCCGGCGCCGTTCGGGCCCAGCAGACAGTAGATCTCGGACGGCCCGACGCGAAGATCGAGGTTGGTGACGGCCTCCACGTCGCCATATCGCTTGGACAGCGCCCGCGCTTCGAGAACGGGCGTCGACGCGCCGGCGCCGGGCGCGGATGCGGATGCGGATGGGGCCTCGATCGGAACGACTTCGGTCATGGATCTCGACAGGAACCCGGCGGATCGCCGGGGACTCCTCCCTCCAAGGGAAACGGAAAGCGCCCGCGCGCCAGTGGCGCGTCGGCGCAACAACGGAACCAGGGAATTACGGATGTCGCCGAGTCGTCAGGCGGGCGGCGCCCGGGAGCCGTGCCCCTCGACCGCGGCGCCGCGGGCATGCCCCTGCGCACGCGCATGCGGACTGCCGCCGGCCGCCGGGTCGGGATTCTCGTGGGCGCTGGCAGTGACGGGCGGCGAACCCTGGACGTGGCACAGCACGCACGTGTCGTCCGGTGCCTCGGCCTCGTCGTGGAAATGAGGCGTCGTCGCGAGAGTCAGCAGCGCCAACGCGACAACCGCGCCCCACCGCAATAGCGTCGACCGGCCTCGCCGCATGGCTGTCTTGTAGCGCGTTTCGCGCGAGTCCGTCAAGGGCGCGGCCGCGCCGGCCGCGCCGGAGTGGCTTCAGCGCGGCCGCCCGCCGGGGAGGGAATGTTTCCGGCGGGCGGCCCTGCGCATGGACGGGGACAGAGGAGCCCCGACCCTCTAGTGGAACCGCACCGCGTAGTTCACCCGGACCCCGCGGCCCATCTCGTGCACGCGATCCTTGGTGAACGAGGTGTGGTTCCGAAACAGCGCGTTCGTCACGTTGTTGGCTGTCATGTGGCAATCAACCGGTGCATCGTTCTCCAAACCCTGAGCCTCAACAGTTCGTCGAATCCGTCGCCGTGGCTGCAGTGGAGCCGCGTCTGCCCAGGATCGACCGCCGGACACCCGGAGAAATCTCCAGGCGGGCCCGCGGGCCGAAGTTCAAGCGGCACCGGAAGATGCGCCGGCTGCTCCGGGTTCGCGCGCACCAAGTCGGATGCGGGCAGACGCGCAGACGATCACTGCACGACAGGCGAACGGAAGTGTGGACGGGGCTACGCGGGCGGGGCGCGGGCGGGGAGGCGGCGGAAATGACCGGATGCGATCCATCCGCCGGCGACGGCCTGCTCGAGCGGCTGCGGAACCTCCGCCAATCCGACCTGTGCGGATCCGGACAGTTCGGCGGCAGGCTGGTGCCGGAGCTGGCAGACCGCGCAGTCCTGATCGACTGCGTGCTCCTCGTGGCAGATGACTGCGACGGCCGTTGCGCCGGCCAGCACCAGCGCCAGGACGACGATCCAGGCGTGCGAGGCGGAGCCGCGTCGTACGAGTCCCGCGTGCGCGGGTCGCTCAGTCATCCCCTTTCGACGCTAGCAGAGAACCGCCCGAGGCGGCAAGAGCGGCCGCGGACAAATCGCCGGGCGCCCATGTCCGCCCGGACGGGTAGCGCGGTAGTTCCACACGATATTGCCCGCGGACGGACGCGCTTGACTCCGGCTCGTCTTTGCTTCTTCAATAGGGGGATGGCGCCGTTGAGACGGCTGGCGGCAAAGGGTGCGGCACTGTTCCTGGTGCTCGCGCTCGCATCGGTGGGCGTCGCGCTCCACGAGCACGACACCGACGTACAGGACGCCGGTCACGCCGACTGCGACGCCTGTCACTTCCGGCACCTGTCGGGAGTGCAGACCGACGGCACGCCCGCGCCTTCGCCACCGGATCTCGTCGCCCACACCGTGGTTTCCGCCGACCCGGACGTCGAACGCGGCATAGCCCTCGGCATCCGTCCCACGCGCGGCCCGCCCGCGTAGCCCTCTCGTCGTACTCCCCGCAACATCCCGTACTCGCACGAATCGGCGGTTATCGGACTCGGCGCCGGTACCGGCACGGACACCGGCGCCCGTAGCACGACTCCCGGAATCAAAACGCGAAAACGAAGGAGCACTGAAAATGTCAGGTTTTTCCAGAGAGCAGTTCGTTTCCCGATGGATGGTGGTCACCGCCCTGCTGGCCGTTTGCGCCGCCGGCGCGGCGACTGAAGAGGCGCAGGCCCAGGATGCGTCCGATCAGCCCTTCATGGCGGGTGCACCGCTCGACCTGTCGTCGAACGCCAAGACCTACGGCGGCTTCCGCTTCGCCGAGAGCATGGCCTACGACGAGGACCGTGACCTGTACGTCGCGGTCAACGCCGGCATCGCCCAGGACGTCATCCCGAACGACGGCTACATCTCGCTGATCAACCCCGACGGCAGCGCGCACACGCTGAAGTGGATCGGCGTCAACCGGAACGGCCTGACGCTGAACCACCCGCTCGGCAGCGACATCATCAACGGCCTGCTGTACGTGGCCGACATCAACGTCGTGCGCTGGTTCGACATGGAAAGCGGCGAGCCGCGCGGCAGCGTCACCGTGGAGGACGCGCAACGCTTCAACGACATCGAGGTCGCCGAGGACGGGACCATCTGGGCCTCGCAGACCGGCACCGAGGAGAGCGGCACCTGGCGTCTGTACCGCATCGCGCCCGACGGCGGCTCGTCGGTCGTCGTCGAGGGAGCGCCGCTGGCCCGGCCCAACGGCGTGGCCTTCGACCCGGACGGCAACATCGTCGTGGTGAACATCAACGACAACGCGGTGCTCACGTTCTCCCCCGACGGCGAGCTCGTCAATACCGAGCACGCGGTGGACGGCGGCAACGACGGGCTGGTGATCCTGGACGACGGCACGAAGTACGTCTCCAGCGTCCGGATCGGCACCGTCTCGCGCATCCGTCCGGGAGAGGAAGCCGAGGTCGTGGCGTCCGGCATCCCGAGCGCCGCCTCGATGTCCTACGACTCGAAGCGGAACCGGTTGCTGATTCCGATGAACAACTGGAACGCCATCACCATCGTCGAGCTCGACTGAGCGGGTCCGCCATGCGACGAATCTCTGCGGCAACCGCCGTGGTGGCGGCGGTCGTTCTGGCGGGCGCCGGGGGCGCCGGCGACATCGCCGGCGCGCCGGCGCACGCGCAGTCCCCCTTGGCGCCGGCCGCGCCGCCCGAGACCGCGCCGCCCCTGCCCTACGCGTCGTCGGATGCGTCCGGGGCGTACGTCGGCGACGTGCTCTACGTGCACGCGGGAGAGCAGCGGCCCGCCGCTCGCACCACCGCGAGCACCGGGAGGGCGGCCCTCTATGCGCTTTCCCCGCAGGACGCGTCCTGGACGACGGTCTGGACCGGCGAACCGATACGCGGCGCGGTGCTCGTCAGCGACGGCGAGGACCTCTACCGAGTGGGCGGCGCCGAGGTCACGGGCGCGCGTCGAGCCCGCCCCGACCTGCAGCGGTGGGACTGGACGGACGGGCGGTGGATCGACCTGACGCCGATGCCGTCGGGCAGGACGGACCACGCGGCGGTGCTCGACGGGCAGCGGCTCTGGGTGATTGGCGGATGGGCGCCCTCGGTCGTGGCCGAGGGCCGCGGGGCGCGACTTCGCCCGCCCGCCGTGCCTGCCGAGGACTGGCGCGACGACGTGCTCGTCGCCGATCTCGACGCGGACCCGGTGACCTGGACCGTGGTCGAGACGGCTTCCCTGCGTCTGCATTCCCTCGCCGCGGCCGTCCACGGGGACGCCATCTGGGTGGCCGGGGGCATGACGCCCCGGGGGCCGGAGCTCGAAGCGTATCGGCTGGACCTGCGGACCCGGACGCTGGCGCCGGCGCCCGTTCCTCCGGTGCGCGGCCGCAGCCGGGGCGTCGGCCTGGGCATGGCTTCGACCGGCGAGGGCCTGTATGCGAGCAACGTGAACCAGCTGTTTCGTCTCGACGCCGGCGGGCGCGCCTGGCAGGCGATCGCCTACGACATCGAGCCGGAACGCGCGTACCACGCGCTGGTCGGCGGACCGGGGGTGCTGCACATCGCGGGGGGAGCCGCGCACGGCCGGACCCACGCGCGCGTCGACCGGGTCGAGACCGCCTCGCTCCGGCCGAGCGACGTCGTCGAGGCGCCGTTGCGCCTGGCGGGCGCGGCAGGCGATCGGCCTCCGCTGGCCGGCGCCCGGCGCTGGCCCGGCTTTCGAGGACCTTCCTTCGGTCACAGCCAGGCCCGTGATCTCCCGCTGGCCTGGTCGGACGAGGAAAACATCGCGTGGCGGCACGCGGTCGGGGGCTACGGCCAGTCGAGCCCCGTGGTCTGGGACGGCCACGTGTTCGTCACCGCCATCGACGGTCCGTGGCGCGAGACGCAGATCGTCGAGGCGGTCGACGCGGAGACCGGCGTGCTGCGGTGGCGCCACACCCTCGCCTCGAGCCAGCCCGTCGAGGTCACGAACATCATCGCGAAGGGCGCACCGACACCGCGGGTCGACGCCGAGCGGGTCTACTACCTGTTCGAGAGCGGGGACTTCGGCGCGCTGAGCCATGACGGCGAGCCGATCTGGTCCCGGTCGCTGAAGGCGGACTACGGCGCGATCGAAGGCTACGGCCTGGGCAGCTCGCTCGCCGCCAACGACGAGACGCTGTTCGTCCTGGCCTCCCACGACGGACCGTCGTACCTGCTGGCTGTCGATTCGGCCACCGGCGAGACGCGGTGGAAGGCGAACCGTCCCGCCGCGTCTGCCTGGACGACGCCGATCGTCGTGCCCTGGACGGGCGGCGAGCTCGTGGTGGTCAGCATCGACGGCATGGTCGAGGCGTACGATGCGAAGACCGGCGAACGGGTCTGGTGGCTCGACGGCCTCTCCGGCAACAGGCTCCCGTCACCGGTCCTCGTCGGGAGGCGCATCGTCGTTCCGTCGTCGGACTCCCGATCCAACCTCACGCTGCCGATCGAGCACCGCGGACGACTGCAGGACGAGCAGGTGCTCTGGCGCAGTCGGAGCGCGACGTCGTCGATGTCGTCGCCGGTCGTGACCGGCAAGGCGATCTACTTCATCAACTCCCGGGGGGTCATCCGCTCCCTGGAGCTGGGGTCGGGCCGGTCGCGGTGGGCAACCCGTCTGGCCTCGGCCGCGTGGGCGACGCCGATCGTCAACGGAGACCGCGTCTACGTGTTCGGGACCGACGGCGTGGCCTCGATCTTCGCCGCGGACGCGGCCGAGCCGATAGAGCTGGCGCGGAACGCGCTGACCGTCTCCGAACGCGTGTATGGGGTTGCCGCCATCGATGGGGCATTGCTCGTCCGGACGGGCCGGGAGCTGATCCGCATCGGACGCGGAGGCGGAACCGGGCACTGAGACGAGCGGACTCGTCCGGTTGCCGCGCAAGCAGAGTCATGACGAAGCCGAGCCGTTCGATCGCGTTCGCTGCGCTGCTGCTGGCGTGCGTCCTGCCGTCGGCCGGCTTTTTCTCTCACGGGCATGACGCAGGCGATACGAACAGCGACCAGCACCACTGCGTCATTTGCTGTCTCTCCCACCACGCTGCGATAGGTTTCGCCGCAACGCCGGCAGCGTCGATTGCGGAACTCACCGCGCACGCCGTCGCAACAACGAGCCTCGGAGATGCCCGGGGTACCACGCTCGGCATCCGGCCCACGCGCGGACCGCCCGCATAGCACCTCCCCTCGCTGTGTCGACCCCGACGGTCTCTGCGGACCGTCCGCTCGTCGGCCATTCGAATGGGCGAAATTGGCGGAAGCTCGTCGGCCGGCGTAGGGGACGCGCAACCGTCGCGGAGGTGGTTTGGATGCGTGTACGGAGTCGGGTATCTGGTTCGTTCGTTTCAGGCGCAATTGTCGTCGCAGGGCTGTTCGCAGGGGAGCCGGCCTTCGGGCTGGAGGAAACCGGCTCCATTCAGGGCATCGTCGTGGCCGAGGACGGCGGCACGCCGCTGCCGGCCGCGCTCGTGGTGCTGGACGGCACCGAGGTATCGGCCACCACGGGAGCGGACGGCGCGTTCGCGCTCGACGGCGTCCCGACCGGGGACTACCAGTTGACCGTCACGCGGGAAGCCTTCGCGCCGCTGACCTCGCCGGTGACGGTGACAGCAGGGCAGCCGGTGCTTCTCGATCTCCGCCTCCCGGTGCTGCAGTTCGAGGAGAGCGTCGTGGTGACCGCTACGCAGACCGAACGGGCGGTCACCGAGGTCGCGGCCAGCGTCACGATTCTCGACGCGGAGGCCATCGAGGCGTCGTCGGCCCGCAACCTGCAGGACCTGCTGCGCAGGACGCCCGCCATCGATCTGGCGGAGACCTCCGGCATGGCGGCGCGCGCTAACTCGTCGCTCGTCATGCGCGGCGTCCCCGGCACCAAGCGGGCCCTGCTCCTGGTGGACGGGCTGCCGGCCAACGATCTGGGTCTCGGCACGCTCGCCGCGCTGAGCCTCGTGCCGCTGGCGTCGGTGGAGCGCGCCGAGGTGGTCCGCGGGCCGTTCTCGAGCCTGTACGGCGCCAACGCCTTCGCCGGCGCCATCAACGCCATCACCAGGCCCGGTGAGGGCCCGCCGGCCGCCGACTTCTTCGCCAGCGGCGGCGCGGCCGGCTACTACCAGCTCGGAACGTCCGTGCGCGGAGAATCGGGCCCCGTCGGCTACGCGTTCACCGCGGACCGCCGCAAGATCGACAACGTCTACAACCGCGACACCCGCACCGTGCCGCGCGTCGCCGAAGACCGCAGCCTGCAGCAGGAGACCGTGCCCCTCCGCAACGTCGGGTACGAGGACGTGCGGCTGACGGGCCGGCTGGACTTCTCCGTCTCCGACGCCTGGGACGTGACGCTGCTGCCGCGGATTTCCAGCTACGAGACGGGCCTCGACATGTCGGCCCGCCTGCCGGTTGCGGTCGAGGAGCACAAGCGCGACACGGCGGTCAACCTCGGCGGCATCCTCCGCTACAACGGAGCGGGTCCGCTGTCGGCGCAGATCCGGACCAGCTACCGCTACTCGAACCAGCGTCTCTTCCAGGAGAACTTCACGCTCGCCCCGACGCGGCAGACCACCATCGTCGATCCGCCCGGGCCGGCCGTCGTCGAGTCGGTGTCGCACGGCGTGTTTCCTTTCGCGGCCCTCACCGGCCAGGACACCGACTTCCGCAGCGTGCTCGTCGAGCCGCAGATCACCTGGGCGCCAAACCTCGCTCACACGGTCGTCCTCGGGGCGAGCTACACCGGCGAGCGCGGCTCGTTCGGCGACAGCACCATCGCCGACCGATCCAACCTGCTCGGCTCGGACGCCACGCTCGCGCGCGTTGCGGCGGGCATCCAGGCCGGCATGGCGGCGGGAGGCGTGCCCAATCCGACCGTCACCCTCGTCCGCGACCCCGCGATCGGCGACGTCTTCCCTCTGTCGCGGGGCCAACGGGAGCAGTTCGACATCTTCTCCGCCTACGTGCAGGACGAGTGGGTGCTGGCCGACCGGCTGCGGCTGGTCCCCGGGCTGCGCTACGACCAGCACTCGGAGTTCGGATCGGTCGGCTCGCCGAAGGTGTCGCTGCTGTACGCCCTGACGCCGACGACACGGGTCCGCACGTCGGCCGGCCGCGCCTTCCGCGCGCCGAGCCTGTTCGAGCTGTTCGGCAACGTCGTCTTCCACGGCCCCATTCCCGGTCTGCCGAACCCGGACCTGGAACCCGAGCACATCACCTCGTTCGACGGCGGGATTCAGCACGAGGTCAGCCGCGCTTTCCGGACGGAAATGAACGTCTTCCACAACGACATGACCGATCTCATCCAGCTCGTGATCTCGCCGCAGCGCGACCACTTCGACTGGGTCAACGTCGCCGACGCGCGCTCGACCGGCCTGGAGCTGGTGGCGAACGGGCAGGCGGCCTCGTGGCTGGGCTACTACGCCAACTACGCGTACACGGACAGCGAGGACCGCGCCACCGGCAACCCGCTGGCGCTGGTGCCGCGGCAGAAGGTCAACGCGGGAATCCAGTTGGGCGCGGCGCTCGGGACGTGGCGCCTGACCGGGTCCGTCGATCAGCGCTGGGTCGGCCAGCGAACGCAGAGCTCGCAGGGCGTCCCGGTCCTGCTCGACGAGTACGTGCGCACCGACCTCGCGGTCTACCTGCACCCGAACGACGACCTGCGCGTGGGCGTTCACGTGCTGAACGTGATGGACGCCGACTACCAGGAGACCGCGGCGAGCCCGACGCTCGGCCGCCTGGTGTCCGTGAGCCTCGCGATAACGCCGTTCTAGGCGCTTGCGCCGTAGAACGCAACGAAGTGAGTTCTGAGGAGCAAGCGCCTAGAGCCGGGGGGAATGGGCCGAAACGCCGAGCCCCCTAGGCGTTTCGGGGCGCTAGAGGGAGAACCCGATGACCGCCAGGACAGAACCGACACGGCTGCAGACGGTACGGACGCGGTTGGCCGACCTGTGGTCCCATCGCAAGCGGATCGCAGCGGTGGTGCTCGCCGTGGCGGTGCTCTGGAGCGGCTTCGCCGCCTACCAGCGTCACATCGCGGTGACCCGGATCGCCTTCGTCAACTTCCCCGGCTTCCAGCTCGCCCGCATCGAGCGCGCGCGTCCGCACGGCGCCGTGAGGATCGAGCCGCTGGACATGGCGGCGCTGGACCGGGCCGCCGACTATCCGGTCGTCTACATCTTCGGACGCGGCCTGCAGCTCGAAGAAGCGCAGCTCGAGCACCTGCGCGAAGCCGGCCGCCGCGGCGCGCGCCTGTTCGTGCAGGGGGCCACGAACCCGGCCCTCGACGTCACCAACCTGCGTGGCGCGCAGCTCGACGCCGTCAACGGCTACCTCAATTTCGGGGGCGCCGACAACTACGCCCGGCTGCTCAACTTCTCGCGCGTGGAGCTCGACGGCAAGTCGCTACGCTCGGACCCGGTGCAGCCCCCGGTCGAGCGTTCCATGGACGTGCTGTTCCACCTGGACGACGACCTGACGTTCGAGACCGTCGATGCGTTCGACGCCTACTACGAGGCGCAGGAACTCGCGAAGCCGGGCGCCCCGAACATCGCCCTGATCACGAGCGTGCCGGGCCCGTTCAACGCCAACCGGGATCACGTCGATGCGTTCATCCGCGCCCTCGAAGCGCGGGAGTGGAACGTCTACCCGATGGCCAGCGCGGAGAAGCGCCTCGACTTCCTCAAGGAGATCGAGCCCGACCTCGTGGTGCTGATGCCGCACGGCCGGCTCACCCTGGGCCGCGCCGACGAGGCGATCGCGTGGCTCCGGGAGCGCGACATCCCCATGCTGACGCCGGTTTCGGTGTTCCAGAACCACGACGACTGGGTGATGGACCAGCAGGGAATGGCCGGGGCCATGCTCACGATGAGCGTCGTCCTGCCCGAGCTCGACGGCGGGGTGGCGCCCTACTCGGTGGCGGCGCAGTTCACCGACGCGGACGGCTACGAGATCTTCGACGCGCTGCCGGAACGGCTCGACACCTTCTGCGACCTGATCGAGCGCTGGCTGGCGCTGAAGGCAAAGCCCAACCGCGACAAGCGCGTGGCCATCTACTACTACAAGGGACCCGGCAAGAACGCCATGAACGCCGGCAGCATGGAGGTCGCGCCGAGCCTGTTGAACCTGCTTCGCTCGCTGCGGGACGCCGGATACACGGTCGAGGGGCTCCCCGAGACCGACGACGAGTTCTGGGAGCTCGTCCAGGCGAAGGGTCCGGTGCTCGGACCGTACGCCCGCGGGGCGTTCGAGGAGTTTCTCGACGTCGGGGATCCGGCGCTGGTGCCGGCCGGCGAGTACGCCGCGTGGGTGGAAGCGGACCTCGAACCGGGCATGCGCGACGCCGTCGTCGAGCAGTACGGCCCCGCCCCCGGCGAGTACATGACGGTCGGGGAAGGCGAGGAAACCGCGCTGGCCGTCGCCCGCGTGCGGTTCGGCAACGTCGTGATCCTGCCCCAGCCCCTGCCGGGCGTCGGGGACGACACGTTCCGCCTCGTCCACGGCGCACAGAAGGCGCCGCCGCACCCCTACGTGGCCTCCTACCTGTGGACCCGGAACGCCTTCGAGGCCGACGCCGTCATGCACTTCGGCACCCACGGCAGCCTGGAGTTCACCCCGTGGAAGCAGATTGCCCTGTCGGCTTTCGACTGGTCGGACGCCCTCGTCGGGGGGCTCCCGCACGTCTACGTCTACGTCATGAGCAACGTCGGCGAGGGGATCATCGCCAAGCGGCGCTCCTACGCGGCCACGGTGACGCACCTGACGCCGCCGTTCATGGAGGGCGGACTGTACGAAGGGCTGCATCCGCTGCGGGAGCGGCTCAACAGCTACCGCAATGCCGCCGATGGCCCGGTCCGGGCGGAACATGCGCGCACGATCCAGCGGTTGGCGACGGAGTTGAGCCTGCACGTGGACCTCGGCCTCGACCCCGACGCGGCGTGGTCGGCGGACGACTTCTTCCGCCTGAGCAACCACGTCGAGACGATCGACGGAGAGAAGGTCGCGCAGGGGCTCTACACCTTGGGGAACGCCTTCACGACAGGCGAGGTCGACGCAACGGCGGAGCTGATGGCGATCGATCCGATCGCCTACGCCCTCGCCCGCATCGACACGGTCAAGGGTGCGGTCGACGCCGCCGACCTGGAGGACGAGGTGCTCTTCGAGCGCCGCTACCGCCGGCGGGCCCGCGACGCCTATGCGCGGCGGGTGGCCGGCGGGGACGCCGAGGCGGTGCTCTCCGACCTGGTGGCGGACGCGGACCGGCAACACGCCCACGCCTGGCGGGAAGCGGCGCGCCGGCCGTCGGACGACGACATCATCCGCGGGTTCATCTCGATGGGCGCGGGCAGCCGCAACCGGCCGGACGCGACCGTGTCGGAAGCCCGCGCCGGCGAGATCGAGGACCTGGTGGCGCGCATCCTGCCGCATCCGCGCAAGGTCGAGTTCGTCGAGCGGCTGCAATCGGAACAGGAGTTCGCGCGGACGTCGCAACTGCTGGATCCCGTGCAGCGCGAGCGCGCCAGGACGATCGCCGCGGTCATTCCGCCTATGGCCGAGGCTATCGAGATCGCCGAGGACCCGGACGTGTTCGCCCTGTTGGAGGTGATGCAGGACACGGCGCTCCGTGAGCGGACCTTCGCTCTGCTGGAGGATCCGGGACTCGTCGACCGCGTCGAGGAGGAAAAGCGGCGGCTGGCGGCGGAGCGGCTCGCGTTCGCCCTCGACGCGCCGCAGGTGGATGCGCTCGGGCGGGCCTGGGGCCATGAATCGGCGGGCGCGCTGGTGACGGCCGCCAGCAAGGACATCGAGCAGGCCCTGTCGGCGGCGGCGTTCTACCGGGAGCACCGCACGGCGCTCCGCGGCCAGCTTCTCGACGTCGACGCCCCCGCGGCGGATCGCCTGCGCAAGATTCTCGACGATCCGGCGTTCGACCGGCGTCTCGCCGGCGCCGTCGACGCCGCCGGCATCGAGCTGGAGGAACGCGCCGCCCGCGACGCGGAGCTCGCCCGCGCGGTCCTGACGCTGGAAGCGAGCGTGGCCGGCATCGACCAGCATCGCGCCGGCCTGCGCGACAGCACGGATCTGGAGCTGGGAAGCGTGGCGCGCGCCCTCGCCGGCGGCTATGTCGAGCCCACGCCCGGCGGTGACCCCATCGTCAATCCGGACGCCGTCCCGACGGGGCGCAACCTCTTTTCTATCGACGCCGAGAAGACGCCTTCGCAGGAGGCGTGGGCGGTGGGACGCACGCTGGCGGAAACGCTCCTCGACGAGCACCGGCGCCGGCACGACGCCTATCCCAGGAAGGTCGCGTTCACCCTCTGGCCGAGCGACTTCATCGGCACCGAGGGCGCCACCATCGGGCAGATCTTCTACCTGCTGGGCGTCGAGCCGGTCTGGGACCCGTTCGGGCGGGTCGCCGACCTGCGCCTGATGCCGGCGGCAGACCTCGGCCGGCCCCGCATCGACGTGGTCGTCCAGACCGCCGGGCAACTCCGGGACCTGGCCGCCTCCCGCTTGGCGCTGATCAACCGCGCCGTCGCGATGGCGGCCGAGGCGCGCGACGCGGACGCGCACGTCAACTTCGTCCACGCGGGGCGCCTGCGCGCCGAAGAAGTGATGAAGGAGAAGGGCCTGTCGCCCGCCGACGCACGCCGCTACTCCACCCTGCGGGTCTTCGGCGGAGTGAACGGCAACTACGGGACCGCCATCATGGGGATGGTCGAGGCGGGCGACCGGTGGGAGGACGAGGCCGAGGTGGCCGGCCAGTACCTGCGCAACATGGGCGCCGTCTACGACGAGGGCGAGCTGTGGAGCTTCTACGCGGACGGCATCTTCGAGGCGGCGCTCGCCGACACCGAGATCGTCGTGCAGCCGCGGGAGAGCCACACCTGGGGCGCCCTCAGCCTGGACCACGTCTACGAGTTCATGGGCGGGCTGAGCATGGCCGTCCGCCACGTGACGGGCAGGGACGCCGATGCGTACTTCAACGACTTCCGCAACGCGCAGCGGCCGCGGGTGACCGACCTGAACGAGACGGTCTGGACCGAGGCGCGGTCGACGCTGCTGAACCCGGCCTACATCGGCGAGCTGCAGGAGGGCGGGGCCTCGTCGGCCGAACAGTTCGCCGAGACGTTCCGCAACACCTACGGGTGGAACGTCATGAAGCCTGCAGCGATCGACGACGCACTGTGGAACGAGCTGTACGAAGTGTACGTCGACGACCGCTACGACATCGGGATCGAGGCGTTCTTCCGCCGCGAGAACCCGTATGCCCTGCAGGAGATGACAGCCGTGATGCTCGAGACGGTGCGCAAGGGCTACTGGGAGGCCTCGGCGCGGCAGGTAGAGGTGCTGGCGGAGCTGCACACCCAACTGGTGGAGGAGTTCGAGGCGGGCTGCAGCGGGTTCGTCTGCGACAACGCGTCCCTGGCGTCGTTCATCGCCGAGCAGGCCCCGCCGGAGCTCGCGGCGAGCTATCTGAGCGAGCTGCAGCGGGCCCTGACGTCGAGCGTCGAGCTGACCGAGGCCAGCGTGGTCCTGGCGCAGCAGGACGCCGAGATGCTGCCGGCCAATGTGCCGGCGAACCAGCCGCCCGCGCGACGTCTGGCCTACCTGGGTGCAGCCATCGTCGCCGGTCTGCTCGCGATCGCGCTGCTCGTCCTGCGGCGGCGGAGCACGACCTGACGCGCGGCAACCATGGAGGCGGTACTCGACATCGTCGCGGGAACGGGCGTCATCCTGTTCCTGCTGGCAGTGGCCTTCATCGAGCGCGCCTGGGGACGGTTGCTCACCGTCGCGATGGTCGCGGCAATCGCCTACGCCGTGCATCCGCTCGCGGTGCGCCAGAGCCTGCCCGCCTTCATCGGCGGCCTGGACGGCGTCGATCTCCAGACGCTGGCGGCCGTCCTCACGCTCGACGGCGTCCTCGGCTGCGCCGGGGCCACCCTGCTGCTGGGAGCCCGTGCCGCGGGGTATCTCCACGGCCCCTCCGGAACTCGGCACGGCCTGGTCTTGCATCGCCTCCGCCGACTGGCGGCGCACCATGTCGGCGTCATCCCCGTGCCGGCGCTGTTCTACCTGGAGATGAAGGCGTTCGACGCGTCACAATGGTCCTTCTCGACGACCGCGCTGGCGCTGTGCCTCGCCATCGTCGTTGCGGGTCTGGCGGGAAGCGAGGCGATTCGACGGCTGCTGCCGGATCGGGATCTGCGGGCCGAGCTGCGCCTGCTCGTGCACGCCGCGCAGGTGATGCTGGCGGCCGGACTGACCGCGTTTGCCTTGCAGGGAGCTGTGGACCGGACGGCGGCGGCGCTTGAAGCCGGACCTCACGCCGTCGTCGCCGGTACTGTGGCGCTCGGGATCGGCATCGGTTACTGGAGCCATCGCCGCCGTCTGCGCCGCGTCGCTGAATGAGCCCATGGAGCTGTTGGCACAACCGCTCCCAGACAGAGAGTGCGGAGCCAGGCCGCGTCGCTGAATGAGCCTTATGGAGCTGCTGACCCGCACCCTGTATCTGCTCTCGACCGGCCTGCTGGTCCCGGTCATCGTCCTGCTGCTGATCCTCTTCGCCCGATCGCTGCTGCTCGTCGGACGCACGTACGGCGCCTGGCTGTCGCGGCTCCGGTTTCGATCCGCGTTGCGGCCGCTGCTCGACCGGCTCGACCGCGACAACGTGGAGGCCCTGCTGCGCGGCGCCGACCTGCCCCCCGAGCCACGCTGGCAACCGGCGCTTGGGCGATTGCTCGACCAGGGCCGGTCGGCGGCGCAGCGCGACAAGGCGCTTGCGGACTTCGAGGCAGGCTGCGAGGAGGACCTCGCGACGGCGCGGACCATGGCCCGGCTGGGCCCGATGCTCGGCCTGATGGGAACGCTCATCCCCATGGGACCGGCCCTGGTGGGGCTGGCCGCCGGGGACATCGCGGCGATGGCGGAGAACCTGCAGGTGGCTTTCTCCACCACGGTCGTGGGCCTCTTCGTCGGCGGCATCGGCTTCGCCGTCCAGCAGGCGAAGCAGCGCTGGCACGGCGAAGCGCTCAACGACCTGGAGTTCGTCAGCGGGCTCATCGGCGAACGGACATCCACGCACGAAGAAGGAGGCCGGGATGGCAGGCAGGAGACGGCGGCGGCGACTCGGCGCCGCGTTTCGTGACGACACCGACCCGCTCGGCGCCATCGCGAACCTGTTCGACGTCGCGATGGTCTTCGCCGTGGCGCTCATGGTCGCCATGGTCAGCCGCTGGCAGTTGACGGAGTTCCTCACGCAGGAGGACTTCACGATGGTCAAGAACCCCGGCACGGCGGAGATGGAGATCATCACGCAGGAGGCCGGCGAGATCACCCGCTATCGAGCCGAGGACGTGAACGATGCCGCGGGCCGCCGCGGCCGGCGGGTCGGCATCGCCTACCAACTCGACAGCGGGGAGATCATCTACGTGCCGGAAGGGCCCTGACCCCGTCCACTACCGGACAGGACGGTAGTTCTCCTCGAGGCCAGGCGCATACACGGGCGGGCTGCCATACGCCTCGCCCCGGAGGAACTCGATGGAACGCCCTCGCGTGAGTTCGTCCAGTTGCTCCGACGCGTTCTGGAACGCCACGAAGTCGGGTCCGTTGCCGCCCATGCCGACCGCGTAGTCACGCACCGCGAGGAAGTGCTCGTAGCTGGCGTAGCGGGCCAGGTAGTACACCTCGTCGTAGTCATCGCTCTCGACCGGGTCGCTGTTCGGCAGGTACGCGACCCGCCACAGGCCCACCGGCCGGACCCCGATCTTCTCCACGTAGGGCCAGACCCGACCGCGGGCGATGGCGTGATACTCCTCGAAGGCGCCCTTCCTGATCCGCGAGTGCTCCAGGGCGAGTATGCCGTCTCCAGTCCGGGCCCGGGCCAACCGCACCGGGTAGGGTGCGGAGGAGGCCGGATCCGGGCTGCCGTCGACCTGCTCGTAGCGTTCGACGAGCCCGGGCATGTAGAGCGGGCGGGTCTCCGCCAGGTGGCCCTGCAGGAAGATGCCGCCGCGGGATCCCTGTTGGTACTGGCGGCGGGTGCGTAGTGCCTCTTGCGAAGCCTCTCTGAGGCCGCCGTCGCCGCCGAGACGGCCGGCGCCTCCGGTATCGCCGGCGAGGGCGCCGCCGCGGGTGGCCTGCCAGTGTTCGTAGCTGGCGTAACGCGCGAAACGAAGCGCCTCGTCCTGGCCGGGCGTGGCGTCGTCGCCCGCGGGATAAACGACCTCGAAGTCGCCCAGTATCCGAGCGTCCAGCCTCTCGAACCAGGGCCACACGCCCGACCGGCTGGCTTCGTGCCAGGCCTCGTAGCGGCCCTCCTCGAGATAGGCATGGCGCATCATGATGACTTCCTGCTGCCCCACTCTGGGCACGTCGTTGCGGACCGGGGTGGGCGCCTGGGCCCCCGGCGCCGGACCGAGCGCGAGCGCTGCCAGTCCGACCGTCATGACGGCGGCGGTTCGTGCTCGACCGTTCTTCATGATTCCGGCTCCTGGTGCGCGGTTGCGACGCGAGCGGGCGTGCGCCACGATACGCTTCGACACGCTGTGCATGATGACGGGTGGTTGAGCCGATGTGTCAGAAAATATGGTAGTCCTTCTGGCGCGGGACCGAGACCCCGAAGGGCCGACCGGCAGGCGAAGGGAGCGATCAGACCTCCAGCCAAGCGACGCGGGTGAAACATGCACGACCGGATTCGTCGTGAACTGCAACGGCTCGCCACGCGGCGCGTGGTCATCCCGACACTGCTGGCCGCGCTACTGTGTTTGGCCACTTTCGAGTGGCGAGACGCTCGACTGGGTGGCCTCGAGCTGCTCGACACCCGGCAGTGGTACACGCCCGAGCAGGCCGCCGCCCTGTTCGGAGCGCTCGACCGGCTCGACTCCCACGCAAGGGCCGTCTATGCCTGGACCGAGGTGTCGATCGACATGATCTTCCCGGCCGCCTACGGCCTGCTCTTCGCGCTCCTGCTGCTCAGCCTCTTCGGGGACCGACGGCGGTTCTACCTGCTGCCGATCGCCGGGGCCACGGCGGACGTGTTCGAGAACCTCTCCATCACGTTGCTGGCCTCGACCTACGACGGCGACCCGACGTCCTGGACGAGAGTGGCGGCGGCCTTCACGCTGCTGAAGAGCGTGCTGATCCTGGCGACGCTTGCGGCGGCGGTCGGTGGCGTGATTCGATGGCTGTGGGTGGTTCGACGACCAGTGTAAGTTCTCGACGCGTTTCGGTCTCCGCCTCCGGACGGAAGCGGACGCACCTCTTCACCGACGGCCCTGGAACTTCCGGTGAACGTCATCCCACGGAACGTAGGAGGCTGGGTTCTCGATCAGCGGGTCGGGAATTCGACAACACCCGTTCATGTGCGAAAGTGGTTGGAACCTGCGCCGCAGGGGGCTATGATGGCAGGCGCTCGCATTTCGAATGCGGAGGACAGAATCATGATGATCACCAAGAAGGCCATTCCCCGGCGGACCGTGCTTCGTGGCGTGGGCGCGACCCTCGCGCTGCCGCTGCTCGACGGCATGGTGCCGGCGCTGACCGCGCTGGCCAAGACCCCGGCCCGGCGGGTTTCCCGTTTCTGCGCGGTGTACGTGCCGAACGGGATCATCATGAAGGACTGGACGCCGGCGACCGAGGGGAGCGCCTTCGAGTTCACGCCGACGTTGAAGCCGCTCGAGGCCCATCGCCGGCAACTGCTGGTGGTTAGCGGGCTCGACAACACCGGCGCCAGCTCGCGCACCGGGAACCCCGGGTCGCACGCCAAGCCGGCCGGCGCCTTCCTGACCGGGGTCGAGCCGCTCCAGACGACGAGCAGCTCCAGTCTGGACCTGGGCATCTCCATGGATCAGATCCTGGCGAAGACGATCAGCCAGGACACGCCGCTGCCGTCGCTGGAGTTGGGCCTGGAGGGCGCCGACACGGTCAACGGCGTCGGCACGTGCGGCGTCGGCTTCAACTGCGCCTACCAGAACACCCTGGCATGGGCCGGCCCATCGACGCCGCTGCCGGTGGAGCCGAACCCGCGCGTGGTTTTCGAGCGCCTGTTCGGCGACATCGACAGCACGGATCCGGCTGCGCGGAGCGCCCGCCTGCGCCGGCAGAGCAGCATCATCGACTCGGTGCTCGACAAGGTCCGCCACCTGCACGGCGACCTCGGGCGCCGGGACCAGCGGAAGATCGACGAGTACGTCGACTCGGTTCGCGAGATCGAGCGGCGCATCCAGAACGCCGAGGCGAACGGCAGGGAACTGCCGCTGGTCGACTCGCCGGCCGGTATCCCGGTCGACTACGACGAGCACGCGCGGCTGATGTTCGACATGCAGGCGCTCGCGTTCCAGACCGACTCGACGCGCATCATCACATTCCAGATCGGCCGCGAGCAGAGCGGTGCGACGTACCCGCAGATCGGCGTCTCGGATTCGCACCACCCGATCTCGCACCACGGCGGCGACAAGAAGAAGATCGCCTCCCTGCAGCGCATCAACGCCTACCACGTCTCGCTGCTCGGCTACTTCCTCGATAAGCTGGCGGCAACCGACGACGGCGACGGTTCCGTGCTCGACAACGTCGCCATCCTGTACGGCAGCGCCATCAGCGAGGGCAACCGGCACGATTCCAGGAACCTCCCGCTGCTGCTGGCCGGCGGAGCGGGCGGACGCATCGAGGGCGGCCGCCATCTCAAGTACCCGCGCGGCACCCAGCGGCTGACGAACCTGCAGTTGACGCTGCTCAACATGCTGGGCGTGCCGGCGGAGAAGTTCGGCGACAGCACCGGCGAGCGGCTCGGCGGGCTGTCCGGCGTCGCGCGGGCGACCACGGACGGCTAGGAGTCTGCGCCGCAGAAACCTGCGAGACGAGGCTGAGCCGGCGCCAGGAGCCTGTGACACGAGGTCCCGCTGCATTGCACGGGCGATGGTTCTGTCTGTGCGAACCGCTCAACAGGGGGATTTGCCGGCTTCAGTTTTCTCCGGTCGAATCGACTTGATGGAGCTCTTGACGACCGTCGCGGCCGTGCTCGCCGCTGTCGGCAGTCTCGTTGCCGCTGTCGGCGTGCTCGCCGTCAACGGGAAGCTCGACAAGCTCATCGGGCGCGTCGAAGCGCTGTAGACCTCACACAACACGCACGTCAACTCGCCCGGCCTGCACAGCTGGACGGACACCTGGGTTGGACGACGCCGGATTGGACTTGACCGACGAGAGCGGCCAGTGAGAGTCCTGCTCTTCACCCTTCTGGAGATCGTGCTCTTCCCCCTCCAGCTCATCGGCACGCTGGTCTACACCTGCCGGATCCGTTTCGTGAACATGCCGCGCGGCATCTCGGGTACGGCCTACGAGCCGTACATGACGCGGCTGCTACTCCACCACATCGGGAGCCGCAACGACGGCGCAGCCGAGCGGATCGCGCCGCACCTCCCCGCGCTGTCGCCGGTGGTCTTGCGCTCGCTGATGGACACCCTGGTTCTGGCGGTCAGGTGGAGCGGTTTCCGAGGCTCGTTCCTCGCGTACCCGGGTCCGCGGCCGTCGACGATGGCGACCTTCATCTGCCACCGCACGCACTTCTTCGACAACGCGGTCGCCGCCGCTGCCGCCGCGGAAAGCCCGATCCGGCAGTTCGTCGTGCTCGGCGCGGGCTGGGACACGCGCTCGTACGCACCGCTGCCGGACGGAGCGGACCTGCGCGCGCCGGCCGGAAGGGACAGCGGCGATGCGGTGCAATGTTTCGAGGTCGACGAGCCGCCGACGCAAGCGGCCAAGGTAGAGGCGCTGCGAGCCGGCGGCGTCGACTGCGGCCACGTCGTCTTCGCGCCGACCGACTTCAACCAGCAGTCCTGGCTGGAGTCGCTGAAGGAACACGGGTTCGACCCGGACTTTCCGACCTTCATCCTGTGGGAAGGCGTGACGATGTATCTCGACGACGCGGCCATCGACAAGACGCTGGGCGATGTAGCGGGACTCGCGCCCGGATCGCGCATCGCCTTCGACTTCCTGAGCCGGGAATTGGTGCTTTGCCGCAGGCCCTTCGTCGTGATGGGGAACTACACGAAGTACGCCCTGAGAGCGTTCTACGGCGAGAGCTGGCTCTTCGGCGTCTCGACCGCCGCCCCCGCGAGTGAGCGCGCCGGGGAGTTCATCGAAGCCCGCGGGCTGGAGCTCCGGCGCTTCGAGGCGTTCGGAGGCGAGGCCGAGCGGGGGACGCCGCTCGGCGGGTTGATCGTTGCCGGGGTGCCCGATCGGCTAGCCAAGGGATAGCAGCGCTGCCGCTGCGCCGCCGCGTCGGCAGCGGCCAACAGTTTCCCAGATGAAGAACGAAGTGCCGGGAGGTTTCCTGGTGGTAATATACTAGGAAGTAATACTCCCACCATGCGTATAACCACCAAGGGACAGGTGACGATTCCGCAGCGGTTACGGCTCAAGTTCGGGCTACTGCCGCACACTGACGTGAGCTTCGAGGAGGCCGATGGCGGCGTGACCATCCGGCCGGTACTGAGCAAGCGCGCGCTCATCGAGGAACGTCTTCGCCAAGCTCGCGGAGTTGCTGTACGGGGTGTTCGGACGGACGACATCATGCGACTCACGCGCGGGGACGACTGAGTGTTCCTCGCCGACACCAACGTTCTGCTTGACGTGTTCACGGACGATCCGCAGTGGCGCTCGTGGTCTGAGAGTGCCCTCCGTGAGGCGCTTGTCGCCGCGCCGATTGGCATCAATCCCATCATCTATGCGGAGGCGTCGCTCGCCTTCGATGTCGCCGAGACGCTGGACCATCAGCTCGCAGCCCTGATGCTCGATCGCCTTCCGTTGCCCTACGGGGCGGCGTTCGGGGCAGCGAGGGCCTACCGCAAGTACAGGAGGGCCGGCGGAGTCCGGTCGGCGCCCCTGCCGGACTTCTACATCGGGGCCCACGCGGAGACCAGCGGATTGACACTCATCACGAGAGATGACAAGCGGTTCCGGACTTATTTTCCGGCAGTGACGCTGGTTTCGCCCGAGGCGTCATCCTAGTCGCCCGGCGGCCTGGCGCGCGTTGGCGAGCATGCCGGTCGCGATCTGCGAGACATGCCCGGCATGGGTCCGCAGCAGGTTGTCGGATGCGCCGCTCTCGGCGGCCGCACGCTCCAGGTGGCTGACCAGCGCCTCGACCGCGGGGATCACGCCGAACCCGAGTCCGGGCCCCGCCGCCCCCTCGAAGATCTCGCCGCTCGGGACGACCTCGCCTTCGCCAAGGTCGACCAGAGGCTGCTCACCATCGAGCGCGTCGTCCTCCCGGCGCGCGAGCAATAGAATCGACAGCCCACCTCGCGCCAGTAGCCCGGCCGGCGCGCGGTAGTACCCCTACTGCGAATCGTCCGTGGTCTCGGTGGCCGCCGCGCGCTCCGCGGCCAGCTCCTCGTAATCGGCGTCCTCGAGATACGTGATGCCGATCCAGGCGTGCGACATCTCGTCGACGCCCCGCGCGCCGAACACCACCCACTGGTCCGGGTCGGGGTTGATGCGGTTCGCGGCCGTGTTGTCCCACTTCGCGCGCAGCATGATCACCGAACCCTTGGGCAGCAGCGGCTGCGCGTCGTCGTCGTAGACGTAGGCGATCTGCCAGTTGTGGTCGTAGCGGTTGACGCTGCTGAGCAGCTCGCGGCGGCCGTCCGGATAGAGCACCGCCATAGACATCTCGGTGCCCCGCATGTGCATGTGCGGCCGGAAGCTCTGGATCAGCGCCGGCTGCTCCATGACGTACTGGTCCTCGAGCACCAGGTGCCCGTGCGGCGGGATGAGGATGTCGCTGGCCCGCAGCCGCTCGCGATGGGTGCCGTCGACATAGAACTGCCGCTCGCCGGCGGTCACGATGTCGGGCTCCTCGCCCTCGGGATAGAGCCACACGCCGACGTCGGCCACCTCCGTCACCTCCTCGCCCACCGGGAAGTAGTGAAGGCTGAAGCGGACGGTGCCCTCGCCCGGCGGCAGCAGCTTGCCGACTCCCTCGGGCAGCAGGTCGTACCGCTTGCCGATGCCCATGCCCACGAGCCGTACCGACGGCGGCCGCTCCTCCCCGTCGGCCGTCTCCGAGCCGCGAAGCACGGCGTGGCCGTGGTGCGTGACCCGGATCCCGAGCGGCCAGGACGGCTTGAACTCGGCCGCGCGAATGTAGCGGGGCTCGTCGAAGCCCTGGAACTCGATCTCCGGCGACCACCATTGGTCCTGTCCGTTGGCCACTACGTGGTACGGCGTGGTCCGGACGACGAAGTCCGGCGGGCGGCCGAGCAGCGCCTCCACCTCCCAGGCGTCGGCGCGGGGGAACTTCAGCGGCGCGGGCAGATCCGCCGGGTCGCCCTGCGGCGCGCCCGCGTCCACCCACCGGACGACCGTGTCGATCTCGCCCTCGGTCAGCGAGATGTCGTTCTTGTAGTCCTGAATGCCCACGGTCGTGTCGAGGTGCCAGGGGGGCATGAGGCGCCGTTCCACCCGGTCCCGGATGCTGCGCGCCCAGGGGCGCGCCTCGCGATACGTGAGCAGCGACATCGGCGCGATGCCGGCGGGCTGGTGACAGTGTTGGCACGAGCGCTGCAGGATCGGCGCGACGTCCCGGCTGAACGTGGGCTCTACGTCGGCCGCCTCGGACACGCCCGCAGGGCCGGACTGGGCCCGGGCCGGGACCGCACCGGCCAGCACCAGCGTTACCGCCAATCCGACCAGGAACAACCGCCCAACGAACCTGTCCACTTTAGCCATGATCCTCTCCCCGATCGGCCGGCAGCGTCTCGCGCCGACGTTCCGCCAGCCTGCAGATCTCTACAGAACGCCGCGCCGTTTCAGAGCACTCGCCCCGTACTTGACGAAAAGAGTTGACAAGGCACACACGATCACGAAGGTCAGTGTCCAATTGTCGCCCAGAAACGCGCTCATCGTCCCCAAGCCGCCGACCGCCGCGAATCCACCCGCCAACCGGCCGGCGCGGCGCCATCGCAAGTGTGGCTCACACAGGACCCAGCGGACGGTATCCTTCAGGATCCACCAGGCTCCGAACCCGAAGACACCCACCAGCAGGAACATATAGGCTACCGCCCACAGGAAACCCACTGCCAGTTCGTTTTCCGCTGTCACGGATCCCCCTCCGCCCGGCGATCACGGCGCCACCGTCACCGGCACGAACCCGTTGGTCCAACAGCACTGGAACTCGAACTCCCGGATCACGTTGAACGCAAGCACCCGCAGCAGATACTCGCCCGGCTCGGAGAAGGTAGCCGCGGTTGCCACCTTCGCCCCGTGCCCCTGCGCCCAGGCGTCCGGCTCGACGACGGCGGTCCGCTCGGCGAACGTCACCTCGCCCGGTCCCTGGTGCCTGAACCACTTGATGTTGATCGGCCGCTCGTCGTCGACGACCTCGGCGTCGCGGGAGACCCACGCGCCGAGATCGAGCGGCACGCCCACCTGCGCCTGCCGCGCCTCGCCGATGATCCCGCGCGGACCGCGCGCGGCCGGACCCTCCGGCGCCCAACGCAGCAGCGGCGACACGCTCGACCGTCCCGGAAACTCCCATCCGGCCAGCTCGTAGGCGGGGCTGGTGAGCCGCCCCGGCACCGAGAGCGTCTGCCCGCGCGCGTGCAGCGTCCAGACCACGTCGCGACTGCCGAAGTCGGCCGGCACCGTCACGGTGAAGGCGCCCCAGTGGCGCCGGTCGCTCTCGGGCACCGGCTCGAAGACGGTCGGCTGGCGTCCGTCGAACTCGGCCGGCTCGATGAAGTTGTCGGACCCGAGCGGGATCTCCAGCGTCTCCTCGGTGTTCACGCTGAAGTAGCCGAACGACAGCTCGAAGGTGCCGTCGGGGTTGCGGTACCAGCCCTCGAATATCGGCACCACCGGGCCGCCGGACGGCCGCAGCAACTGCAACTCGAACTGCGTCTCGCCCGGGTTGGCCACGCGCCGCTCCGACGCCCGCTGCGCAGCGAGCTCGGCCGCGCCCGGCCCGATGGCCGCCGCCAAGGCTACCGCGAGCGGAATGGTCCGTCGCATCGTGTCTGGTAAACACGCATCATAGCGCAACGCCAAGCCCGGGCGGTGACTACCCGCCCGGACTCGTGTGGCGTTTCCGACCGCGTCCGGACTACTGCGACTCGGACAGATCGCTCAGCTTCCACAGGCTCGAGCGGGTCCGGATGAACAGGTTCCCGCGGGCGATGGCCGGCGTCGACATGGCCACCTCCTCCAGCGCGTTGGTGGCCACCAGCCGGAAGCGGTCGTTGCTGTCGAGCACGTAGGTGTCGCCGTCCTCGCTCAGCAGGAAGATCATCCCGTTGTAGGCCCACGGCGACGACGTGAACCCGGTGGCCCCGCGCGCCACGCGGCGGCGCACCTCCTGCGTCTGGATCTGCTGCTCGGTGAAGTACAGCTCCTCGCCGGTGTGCGCGTCGTGGACGGTCAAGAACCCGCGGTCGTGCAAGGTGATGTAGTGGTCGCCGTAGACCAGCGGCGTCGGATGATACGGCCCGGCGGCGTCCTGGTACCAGGCCACGTAGTCGCTGCTGGTCGCCCCGTCGGGCAAAGTGATGTCCCCCTCGGCGCCCGGGCGGATGGCATAAACGGGCCGGACCGCGTCCCCGACGTACCCGGACATCACGTAGAGCATGCCGTGTGCGGCGAACGGCTGCGGTATCGAGATGGAGTTCATGCCGCGGAAGCTCCACAGCTCGCGGCCGTCGAGGTCGTACGAGCGCACCAGGTCGCTGCCCGTCGTCACCAGCTCGGTGCGGCCCTCGTGCTCCCAGATGAACGGCGTCGACCAGTTGGTCCCCTCGTCGCGGTCCACGCGCCAGCGCTGGGTCCCGGTCGCGGCGTCGAGCGCCACCAGGAACGACTGGTCGTCGTTGTCGTTGACGATGAACAGCGTGCCGTCATGCAGCACCGGCGAGGCCGCCGGGCCCCACCCCAGGCGCGTGTCCGTCGCGTCGAAGCGCCGCTCCCAGACGATGGCGCCGTCCATGTCGAGCGCGTATACGCCGACGTTGCCGAAGTAGGCGTAGACCCGCTCGCCGTCCGTCACCGGGGTCGACGAGGCGTAGGTGTTCTTCAGGTGGCGGTCGAAGTCGGGCTGCCCGGTGTGCACCTCCGACGTCCGCCGCTCTCGAAGTCGATCGCCTGCACCAGCCAGTGATGCACGGCCGCCGAGCGCTCCATCAGGTCGCCCGGCTCCGGATCGCGGAACCGCCCGCCGGACGGCATCGGCTGCGGCGAGCCGTAGGGGAAGTACAACCCCATGCGCGGCTCCTCCTCCTCGCCTTCGCTGATGACGGTGGTCAGGAAGATGCGGTCGCCCCAGATCACCGGCGACGACCAGCCGAGCCCGGGAATCGGCGTCTGCCAGACGACGTTCTCCGTCGTGCTCCACGTGACCGGCAGCCGCGGGTCGTCGTCGACCGTCGACATGGCGTCGGCTCCCCGGAAGGCGGGCCAGTTCTCGGACTCGGCGGCCAGCGGCGCGGTGGCGAGCGCGAGCAGGACGGCGGCGACGGCGGCGACGGCGGCGGAACGGAATCGTGCGTGGCGCATCGGATCTCCCTTGAAGTCAGCGGTTGCCGCCGCGATTATACGCAGGCTCGGGTTGTGGCGGCGTCACGACTGTCGGTCCGGTGGCCGGCTACGCCCGAGGTCCGACCGACACGCCGCAGGCGAAGTCCCTCAAGGACCGCTGTCGTTCCGGCAGGAGCGGCTCGATGGCCTCGATTCGGTTGGTTCGTGGGGCCAGGACCGCCACGGCTCACTTCGGTATGCCTCGTCGAGGTACCGATCATGCTCCCGGGCCACACGGGTCTCGCCACTCGGATCGCGGTGCTTCCCGAACACTGCAAGCGCCGCAACAACTCGTTCGTCGCGCGACCGCAACAACGCCATGCTGTATGAAGATAGCATCAGATCGTGGCACGGCGAGCGACATCCATGACTCGTCAACGTCTTCGCGAAGCGCTGAACCGGCTAAACGTCTGGAAGAGCGGCGGCATCCGCGCGCCGCACAAGCCGCTCCTCCTGCTCTTCGCGCTCGGACGTGTTCGGCGGGGCCAGCCCCGCCTGGCCTCGTACGCCCAAGACGTCCATAAGCCGCTCAAGAAACTGCTCCGGGACGCCGTGCTGCGTGCGTACGAGCGCCGGTGCGCGGTTTGCGATTTCGATCTACGCATCGCGGATGACTTGTTCGGCCTTGAGGCAGCGCACATCATGTGGCATGCAGCCGGAGGCCCGGATCAGGTACCGAACGGCCTCGCACTCTGCACCTTCCACCACAAGGCACTCGACTGGGGCGTCATTGGGCTCGAACCGGAATCCGGCGAGTACCGCCTGATGGTGTCCAACGAGCTGAGCGGACAGAGCCTGGCCTTCAACGATGTGCTTGACCTGCGCGGCAAGCCGTTGCGCGCGCCGCAAGCGGAGGGACTTGAGCCGTCAGTCGAGTACGTGGCCTGGCACCGCCAGCAGGTGTTTCGAGGTGAACCTAGGAGCCGGTCGCGACGGTAACACCCGTGCTGAGACAGAGAATCGGGGCACGTGTACGATTTTCGGGTAAATCTGTACACGATGTTCGCCAGATTCACGTTTTCTTGGCGCGGCGATGCCCTGCGCTTTATCTGCGCTAGCATGGTGACAGCACGACGGGGATCGGAGCAGATGCCTACCCTCACGATCAGGAGCGTTCCGCCCTGTACCGTCGACAGGCTCAGGGCGCTCGCCTCGCGCAACGATCGCTCGATGGAGCAGGAGGTCGCGAGATGCTCAACAGATACGTCGCCCGGCGCAGGGTGCTTGAACAGGTCGAGGATGGCTGAGCGGCGCAGGCAAGGCGGCCGGCGGCCGACGAGATCGATCACTGGATGGGGATCGGCCGGTTGTGAGAGCCCTCAAAGGCGAGTAGGTCGGGCCCGCGGCGTCGCCCCGTCCGCTGTCGAACTTCGAAGTTCAGTCGTCCCCATTCCCCAGTCGAGTCCGCTGCAGAATAGCCCGGTCTATCAGACCCTCGACCGTCGGGCCCACGTTGCGCATCTCGACGCGGGTCATGAAAGCTCGCGGTCCCAGCGCCACGAAGAGTCGGCCAAAAACCTCGTCAGCGAAGCTGCTCGAGATAACCCCTACACCTTCGAAATCGATAACGATACTGTTCTGGTCGCCCAGCAAATTCTCGATGAGCTGTCGGACTCGCCGTCCACCTGACCGCGATCCTATGTCTCGTGCCGCATCTTTCTTCACGGTGATCATCAGCGTACCCTCTTGTTCTTCGAAACGCCGCTCGATCACATCGTACAGAGGGGTTTCCGGCTTTCCCTTGAACCGGAGGGCCTCGTGCAGCAGGTCCGGCTTGTTGAGACCGATCCCACAACGCACCGATGTGCCGCCAAAGGGCGTCTTCCAGAATCGCGCCTGCGGTTCGTCGGCCAGCCTATCGTAATAGAGAACTCCATTTCCAGAATGAATCTCAAATTGCCCGTTTTCCGACAACGCCGCGACACGATAACTGCCGAACAATCCGTTGCCGGCATTGACACTCTGATCGCGGGTCACGCCTTCCGTAATGGCGGCCGTAAGGGCACGCACCGGATCTTCGATTCTCATGCGCCGCAGATCTAAACCTCGTGTGATCTCCGCAACCTTGATGCGGTTGTGGTCGCGAGAGATTTCCTTCGCCATCAGCTATTTACCATCGGCAGCATCGCCAGATCAAGTGCTCGGTTTCTGCCAGCATCGCCTCGCTCTCGCGCCACCGCTTCTTCTCCAATCCGCGCTACCGGCGTTCACACCGGCCGGTATATTCTACGGCTCCGACGATGCCCCCACATGACGTGGAGCTCCGCTCGTTCGATTCCCGCGCCGACTACGACGCCTGCGTGCGACTGCAGCGCGAGACCTGGGGTGAAGACTTCGTGGACGTCGTGCCGGCGACGATCCTGATGGTCTCCCAGCGGGTCGGCGGGGTGTCGGCGGGCGCGTTCGACGCCGACGGGCGTCTGCTCGGCTTCGTCTTCGGAATCAGCGGCATCCGCGACGGCGAGCTCGCGCACTGGTCCGACATGCTCGCGGTACGGCCCGAGGCGCGCGGCGCCGGGCTGGGCAAGCGGCTCAAGCACTTCCAGCGCGATCAGCTTCTCGAACGCGGCATCCGGCGCATGCTCTGGACGTACGATCCGCTCGTGGCGCGCAACGCCAACCTGAACCTGAACGGCCTGGGGGCCCGGCCGGTGGAGTACGTCGTCAACATGTACGGCGACACGCGCAGCGCGCTCCATGCGGGCTTGGACACGGACCGGTTCGTTGTCGAGTGGCGGCTCGACGAAGCCGGACCTGCCAAGGAGGGCGAAGCGGGGCCTGGCAAGAAACGAGCGGCAACGGTCGTTACGGGAACCGCACCGGTCGTCGATCCGGCGTGGTTCGAACGGGAACGTCCGTTGCCGACGGACCCCTGGGTCCGCGTGGCCGCACCGGCCGACATCGACGGCCTGAAGGCGGCCGACCCGGCGTGCGCCGGGGCGTGGCAGCAGGCCCAGCGCCGCGCGTTCACCTGGTACCTCGCCAACGGGTACCGCGTGTCCGGCTTCGAGCACCGTCGGGCGCCCCACGCTTCGCACTACCTCGTCACCAGGGAGCCGGATCCGGCTACCGGGGCGCTGGCAGCCGCGGGTGGCTCCTCCCAGTCACCGGCAACGGAAGATCGATGAGCCTCCGCCTGTCGCGCATCACGCTGCGGGAGATCCGGATGACGCTGCGCGAGCCGTTCGAGATCTCGTCCGGGCGCACGACCGGCCGGCGGATTCTGCTGCTGGAGCTCGAAGACGCGGACGGCATGACCACCTGGAGCGAGTGCGTTGCCGGCGAGCGACCGAATTTCTCGGCCGAGACCATCGACACGGCGTGGCTGGCGCTGACCGAGTGGATTGCCCCGCGCACCCTCGGTGTGGGCATCGGCCACCCGAACGCGATCGACGGCATGCTGCGGCGCGGGTTCCGCGGCCACCCGATGGCGAAAGCGGCGGTCGAGATGGGCGCCTGGGCGCTCTGGGGCGCGCGCGAGGGAACGAGCCTGTCGCGGCTGCTCGGCGGCACGCGCCGCTCTATCGCCACCGGCATCTCAATCGGCATCCAGGACAGCCCGCGGGCGCTTGTCGAGCGGGCACGGGACTCGCTGGCCCTCGGGTACCGCAAGATCAAGATCAAGATCCGGCCGGGCGCCGACATCGAGTACATCGGCGCGGCGCGCGAGGCGCTCGGGCCGGACGCGCCGCTGATGGCCGACGCCAACAGCGCCTATACCCTCGGCCACACCGAGCACCTGGCGGATCTGGACGCGTACCGCCTGCTGATGATCGAGCAGCCGCTCGCGCAGGACGACCTCCGCCGCCACGCGCAGTTGCAGGACCGGCTCGAGACGCCCATCTGCCTCGACGAATCGATCCCGCACGCCGCCGCCGCCGAGGACATGCTGGCCCTGGGCGCCGGGCGCATCGTCAATATCAAGCCGGGCCGGGTGGGCGGGTTCACCCAGGCGAAGGCCATCCACGATTTCTGCCAGCATCACGCGGTGCCGGTCTGGTGCGGCGGGATGCTCGAGAGCGGTGTCGGCCGCGCCTACAACGTCGCGCTGGCTTCGCTGCCCAACTTCACCCTGCCGGGCGACGTCAGCCCGAGCGCCCGCTACTGGACCGAGGACGTCGTGACGCCGGAATGGACGATGGACTCGGCGGGAATGGTGACCGTGCCGGCGGAACGGCCGGGCCTCGGCGTCACGGTGAACGTGGACCGCATCGACGACCTGACCGTGCGGACACGGACGCTCGCCGCGGACTGAAGGCCGAAACGAACGAATCACGGGGGCCGCCTCGCGGCGCGCGGTATGCTCTAGCAACCGCCGGCACGCGCCCGGCGCCGGATCCTTCCGGGCAGGCGGTTGAGGCACCATGGGAAATATCTGGTCACGCTGGGTGCAGGCACCGCAGAGCGTCGGGCTGCGCAGGGCCGTCTTCCAGGTGCACCTGTGGACCGGCATCGGTCTGGGCGCCTACGTGTTCGTGATCTGCGTGACCGGCAGCGTGCTGGTCTACAGGAACGAGCTGTACGCCGCCTTCTCGCCGCAGCCCGTCATCGTCGACAGTGCAGGCGCGTCGCTGAACGAGGACGCCCTGGAGCGTGCCGCCCGGCAGGCCTATCCCGGCTACGAAGTGCAGGAGGTGCGGCCGGGCCAGACCCCGAACCACGCGGTCCGGATCACTCTGGAGCGCGACGGCGAGCGCATACGGCGGCTGTTCGACCCGATCACGGGCGAGGACCTGGGAGATCCCCTGCCGCTCGGTTACCGCGTGAGCGCCTGGGTGCTGGACCTGCACGACAACCTGCTGGCCGGACAGACCGGCCGGCGGGTGAACGGCATCGGCGCGATGTTGCTCCTGGTGCTGTCGGTCACCGGCGCCGTGATCTGGTGGCCCGGCATCCAGCGCTGGCGGCGCAGCCTGACCTTCGACCGGCGGGCGGACTGGAAGCGGTTCAACTGGCACCTCCACAGTGCGTTCGGCTTCTGGTGCTGGCCGTTCCTGTTCATGTGGGCCGTCACAGGGGCCTACCTGTCGTTCCCGGCCGCGTTCATGGCGGTCGTCGACTACCTGGAACCGTTCGACCCGACGAGCCTGGAGGAACGCGTCGGCGACCGGGTGATGTACTGGCTCGCCTATCTGCACTTCGGGCGGTTGGGGGGCCGCGGCATCCCGGGCTGCGGGTCGCTCTGCAACGAAACCACCAAGGCGCTCTGGGCGCTGATCGGGCTCGTGCCGCCCGCGCTGTTCGTCACCGGCGCGTACATGTGGTGGACCCGGGTGGTCCGGCGCTGGCTGAAGTCGGGAACCGCCGCCTGATATCCGGAGGCGGGGCGGCGACTCTAAACGGGGCGGCGACTCTAAACGGGGCGGCGACTGATGACATCCAGGGTGCATCGACGGATAACGCTCACCGCGTTGACGCTGGCCGCCGGCGTGCTGGCGACGGCGGCGGCGGTTTCGCAAGCGCCGGCCGTGGCCGAGCGCGCGGCCTTCGCCGCGGTCCTCCGCAGCGGAGAAGACATCGAGCGGGCTGCCGACGGAAACGCGCTGTGGCGAGCGGCCGGGCAGGCCGTCGACGCCGCCGAGCAGGCCGCCGGCGCCTTCAGCGCCGCCGATCGAGGCCGGGATGCGGCGCTCGTCCGGTATCGCGCCACCCTTCGCGAGGCGCTGGCGGGCGCGGTCACCTGCCGCAACGGCTACCCGTGCACGAACGGCAGGGTCGATCCGTTCGAGGGCTTCGCCGCCGCGTTCGCCGCGCACTTCGAGCTCCTCGCCGCGGTGTCGGCCGCCAACGCCGTCTATGTCGATGCGGTGGGCATTCCCGGCGGCGGCGAGGCCCGCGACCGGGCGCTCCGCATCCGGGAGATCGCCGCCCGCATGCGGGCGCTGGAAGCCAGCGACGAGGTCGCCCGGTGGAATGCGCTGGTCAGGAGCGTGGGCGTCGAGATCGACGCCGGCAATGCCCTCCACCGGCGCGCGACCGAGGCGCGGCACGCAGCGGACCGAGCCCTCATCGATGACGTTACGCGCCTGATTGGAACGCTCTACACGGTGGAGCTCCAGGTTGCGCCGGCCGGAGCCCGCGACGTCAGCCCCGCCGTGTTCCGTGCGGGGCTCACAGCCGCGCGGGACGCCCTGAATTCGCTGCGCGCCCTCCTCGTAGAGGCGGCCAGCTCGGAGCCGGACGTCGCGCCGGGCGGGTCCGCAGAAACCGCCGTGGCCGGCAACGTCGCTCCGGACGGGTCCGCGGAAACCAATCGCCTCGGCACCGCCCCCGGCGGCAACGGCGCCCCCAGCGCGAACGCGGCGACCGCCGAGCCGGGACGAGCGGACGCTTTCGGCGGGTGGGTCCGGGCGCTTACCGTGGCGGCGCGAACAGCGGAACAGGCTGCCGGGGAGGCCGAGGCGGCGGTGCGCGACCGGGGGAGCTCGTCCTCGCGCGCCTCGTCGTGCAGCGAGGCGGAAGCCCTCGTGGCCGAAGCCGCAGCCCGCGTCACGAGCCTCACGATCGGAGACGACCGGCCACCGCCGGTTCCCGCCCGCACCGGACGAGAGACCTACAGCGACCTGTTCTATCTGCTCGATGCCGCGAAGCGGCGCGCGCGGGCCGCCTGCAGTTCCATCGAGCAGCCGGACTGAAAGAAATCGACCGTGGCGGAATGGAAGAGCGGGACCTTCGACCTGCCCGACAATCACGGCTGGAAGGCCAAGCCCGGCAACAACATCTTCGTGGCGAACCGGGAAGCGGTGCTCTTCGAGTACCCCGCGGACTGGGTGATCAAGCCCGACGGGAATTCCATCTGCCTGTATGACCGAGAGGCGCCCGACGACAACATGCGCCTGCAGGTGTCGGTGCTTCAACTCGGTCCCGATCGGTCGATAGTCGATTGGAACGCAATGCCGCGGCTCGCCAGCCTGATGGAGGATGCCGTGCTGGCCGACGACCCGCGGCAGTTCACGCGCAAAGGCCCGCCGCTCGGCGCATCCCGCCGCAATCTGGAGTACCTGTGGCTGGAGATGGACTTCGTGGACCCGGCCGGGAAGCGCAAGGCGCATTCCAGGGCCTGCCTCGCGCGCGGCGGGAACGTGCAAGCGTTCATCACGATGGAGTACTGGCCCGAAGACCACGGGGTTGCCGACGCGGTCTGGGCCAACATGCTGGAATCGCTGAAGCTCGCCGACTACCTCTACGACGACAACCCGCACTGACGCCGGAACCCGCCCCTGCCGACTGACCCCGCGGCGGGTTCTACCGCGTGGACCTTCCGTATTCGTCGATGACGTGACGTCGCCTCCACCAGGCGCGCGTCGGTAGAATGCGTCCGTTCCGCAGCTTCCCGATGAGCACTACGCGAGCCGATCGCACCGCCATCCGCCGGACCTCGCTGTCCCGCCCTGTCGCCCTCGCGCTCGACGACGGCCTCGTCCACCGGGAACGAACGTTCTTCGACTACGGCTGCGGTCGTGGCGACGATCTGCTGCGGCTGCACAAGCTGGGAATCCCCGTGTCCGGCTGGGATCCGGCGTTCTTTCCAGACGAAGAGCGCACGCCGGCCGGCGTCGTGAATCTGGGCTACGTCGTCAACGTCATCGAGGATCCGGACGAACGAATCGTCGTCCTCGCCGCGGCGTGGGAGCTCGCCCGCAAGGTCCTCGTCGTCTCCGCGCGCCTCGACTGGGAGGCGGCCGACGCCGCCGTCGATTTCCAGGGCGACGGGATCGTGACCGGCAAGCGCACCTTCCAGAAGTTCTTCACGCAGGAGGAGCTTCGCCAGTGGATAGAACAGGCGCTCGACCGACAGCCCGTCGCGGCGGCGCCCGGCATCTTCTACGTGTTCCGCGACGAGGCCGACGCCCAGTCGTTCGCCGTGAACCGGGTCTCCAGGCAGCGGCGGATCCCCGGCATCGAGGAATCCCAGGCACTCGTCGCCGACCACAAGGAGCTGATCGAGCCGCTCATGGCGTTCGTGACCGACCGTGGGCGCCTCCCCGTCGACGGCGAACTGCCGGCAGCACCGCAACTGACGGCGGTATTCGGCAGCGTAGCCCGCGCGTTCTCGCTACTCCGCCGGGTCACCAGCGCCGATCGTTGGGATCGCATTCGGCAGGAACGGCGAGCCGACGTCCTCGTGTACCTCGCCCTGGCGGCGTTCCCGAAGCGACCCCGGTTCGGCGCGCTGCCGGACGAGCTGCGACACGACATCCGCGCCTTCTTCGGGTCGTACAGGTCCGGCTGCACGGAAGCGGACGCCCTCCTGTTCTCCGCGGGCGACCAGGATGCCGTGGACCGTGCGTGCCGCGATGCCACCGTCGGCAAGCTGCTGCCCGACGCCCTCTACGTCCACCACACCGCAATCGAGCACCTGCCGCCGGTGCTGCGGGTTTATGAAGGCTGTGGCCGCCAGCTCGCGGGCGCGGTCGACGGGCTCACGCTCATCAAGCTCTTTCGACGACGCGCTCGCGTGTCATACCTCGCCTACGAGGACTTCGACCGCGTGGCGCATCCGGCACTGCGGAGCGCGATCGTTGCCGATCTGAAGCGGCTCGACCTCCACTTTCGGGACTACACGGGTTTCGCGAATCCCCCTGTGTTGCACCGCAAGGAGTTGTTCGTCGCCAGCGACTATCCGGCGCGGCAGCGCTTCGCCCGCCTGACGGCGCGCGAGGAGAGGCTGGGACTGCTCGACGTAACGACCGCCATCGGCACCCGCGACGGATGGCAGGCCGTGCTCGCCGAGCACGGGGTGTCCGTCCGGGGGCATCGGGTCGTGTGCGACGCGCCGGACGCAAAACCTTGATGGATCCCCAGGTACGTACGGAACCGCAGGGCGCCACGCGGAGCGGATCCGGCCGAGTCTCGTCAATGGGAATGATACCGTGCCCGGCCCTCGACCAGAAGAGAAAAAGGCGTTTCCCGAACACGCCTGCGACAGCACATGCGCTATCATCGGCGCTTGCGGGTCGTCGTGGATACGAACGTCTTCGTCGCGGCTGTTTCAAGCCCGGCCGGTGCGAGCCGAGAGGTTCTGCGACGCTGCCTGCAGGGTCGATACGAGCCGCTGATGGGACAGGGGCTGTTCACGGAGTACGAGTCGGTGCTGTCGCGATCGGAATTGTTCATCCGTTCACCGGTCTCCGACGAGGAGCGCGATGCCCTGTGGGCGGCGATGGCCGCGTGCTGCCGCTGGGTGCGCGTGTACTACCTGTGGCGGCCGAATCTGCCCGACGAGGCGGACAACCATGTGGTCGAGCTGGCCGTCGCCGGGAGCGCCGAGGCGATCGTCACCCACAATACGCGCGACTTCGAACGGACCGAACTGCACTTCCCCGAGTTGCGCGTCCTGACCCCGAGCACCCTGATTGCGGAGACCTGACGCCATGTCGACACTCACCATCCGTCTGCCCGACGATACGCACGCGCGCATGAAGGCCCTTGCCCGTGGGCGTGCCATCAGCGTGAACAAGCTGATGGAGGAGCTCTGCACCATGGCGCTCACGCAGCACGACGCGGAGACGCGTTTCCGCGCGCTGGCTGCGCGGGGATCCGTAAAGGACGGACTGCGGGTTCTCGACAAGCTCGACGCGGGGTTCGACGGCGGGGATGTGCCGAAACGCCGAACCGGCGAGGCGCTTCGGGGCGCTGGAGATTGACATGGCAGGGCGCGAGTACCAGCGCGGAGAGGCCCCGGTGAGCGCCGCGATTCCGGACTGTTACGAGAAGCGACTGCCCTGCTCCTGGCCCGCCACTTCCCGCCGTCGATGCACGACGCCATCCGGGACCGGGTCGGCCTGCCGCGCGGCTCTGCGGCAGGCGCCCGCGAAGGGGACGCACTTGCAGGTCGCCGGCAGAGAGACCCGGACTTCCGTGCCGCCGTCCTGCGCGCGTACGTAGGGTCGGTGCTCGGTCTGTAAGAACAGCGGCCGGCGGTGGAATACGTGAACTGGCACCGTCGCCAGGTGTTCCGCGGCCAGCCACGGAGCCTGCCCCGGTGAAGCGGGTTGCGGTCCCAACCGCTGTCCCCCGGCCCTCCGGTCCATCCCGGCGCGCGGCCCCGGGGAACCGCGGGTTCCGTCACCGCAACCCGATGAGCCCCCGCACCGACTCGGCCAGCGCCGGCGCGTCGTAGCCGACCCCTTCCTTGAAGACCAGCGTCACGTTGCGGATCTCCGCTTCGCGCCGCACCGGGTCGCCGTCGATGACGACGAGATCGGCCAGCTTGCCCGGCTCGATGGAGCCGAACCGCTCGTCCTCGCCCAGCACCCGGGCGCCGTTCAGCGACATGATCTGAATCACCTGCTCCGGGCTGAACCCGGACTCGAGCAGCAGCTCGTAGTTGCGCTGGTCGCCGTAGCCGGGCAGCGCCCCGCCCATGCCGGTAGGGTCGACGCCGGCCGCGAGCAGCCCGCCCGCTTCGACGAACATCCGCTCGAACGCCTGCGCCTTGGGGAACAGCTCGGCCATGGGGGCGTCGTCGCGCGAGGCGACGTCGGCGCGCGATTGCAGGTACTCGTCGCGGGCGCCGGGGGCGAGCATGTCGAGCACCCGCTGCTCCAGCGGCGGCCGGTTGGGAATGGCGAGCTCGTAGACGGGCAGGGTCGAGGTCATGGCGACGCCCTGCTCGACCATCTCCCTGATGGTGGCCGCCACCTCCTCGCCTTCGAGGTCCACCTCCAGCAGGCTTCGCCGCACGTTGGGCGGGCAGACGCCGGGCTGCTTGCCGGGGGCGTAGTCGCTGTTGGTGAAGAAGCCGTGCTCGATGTTGTCGATGCCCATGGCCACCGCCTCCCGGAACGAAACCGAGCAGAGGTGGCCGGTGACCCGCACGCCCCGCTGGTGCGCCTCGTCGATGGCCGCGGCCAGCTCCTCGTCGCCGATCCGGGTATACGCCTTGAACCAGTCGACCCCCTCGTCGGCCCAGTAGGCGACGACGCGTCGCGCATCCTCCGGCGTGCTGACCTGGAACATCTGCGACATGGCGCCGGCGCCCGACAGGTACGGCCCGGTGATGAACATCCGCGGGCCGATCTCCTGCCCTTCCTGGATCGAGCGCTTCAGGTTCAGCTCGCTGTAGGGCGAGAAGGCGCCGGTGGTGCGGATGGTGGTCACCCCGCTGGCCAGGTACAGGCGCGGCGCGCTGAAGTTGAGCTGCACCCGCCGGCCGCGGGTCATGTAGAAGGTGTGGTCGTGCAGGCCGACGAAGCCGGGGACCACCGTATGGCCGTCGAGGGCCAGGACGCGGGCGCCGCCGGGGACGTCGACCTCGGCATCGGGACCGACCGCGGCGATCCGGCCGTCCCGGATCAGGATGGTCTGGCCGCTGGCCGCCGGACTGCCCGTGCCGTCCACCACCTGCACGCCGGTCAGGGCCACCACCGGCTCGCCGACCTCGACGAACTGGCGCACGGCGCCGGAGAGCGTGTCCGCCGGCTGCGCGGCGCACGGGAGAGCGGCGACGAGAAGCGCGAGCGTGGCAATGAGGAGCCGCATCTTGTAATCCTCCATCTGCGTCGACGACCCTCGGGGGCCGGCGACCCGAGCTGCGTCCGACCGGAAACCGCCTCCCGCGCCGTGCCCGACCGCGTTTCGGGATAGTCAGCGGCTGCCGCCGGCGAACCGTCCCACCAAGCTCAACGCCGCCCCGGCGGCGGACCGGCCGCGACGTCGAAGACCAGCTTCATCCCCGCTTCGAGGTGCTCGGCGATGTGGCAATGTAGCATCCAGCGTCCGGGATTGGACAACTCCAGCAGCAGGTCGGCGGTCGACCCGGCCGGCAGCAGCGTGGTGTCCTTCCAGACCAGGTTGTCGTTCGGCACGCCGTCGCGGATCAGCACCAGGAACCGCTGCCCGTGGATGTGGATCGGGTGCTGCATGGCGTGCACCGCCTCGCGGTCGTTGCGCAGGCGTATCTTCACGACGTCCCCGCGCCGGAAGCGCCAGTCGATGGCGTCGTTCTCCAGGCCGGTGTCGAGGTCCCGCAGGATCCAGCGCACCCGGTCGGCGGTGGTGACCCAGTTCATGCGCGGCATGGTGCCGCTCCACTCCACCGGGTTGAAGAACGCGCGGTCCAGGTTCAGCAGCGGCTCGAGCGGGTCCGGCAGTTCGCCTATCTGCAGCGTCAGCAGCAGCCGGTGGTCGACCGGCCGGTCGAACTCGTCGCGGTAGGGCTCGATGTCGGCCGCGACGTCGGGGTGGCCGCGCAGCTCGCGGAAGCTGTCTCCGTGGTCCGGCACGGTCGGCGTGTCGGTGACCGTGACGGCACCCAGCATCGCGTCGTCAGCGAAGTAGTTCCCGTAGACGTGATCGATAGCCTGCACGCGGTTGGCGAACGGCACCTCGCCCGTCGTGTCGAAGCGGACCTCGACGATGTAGCGCTCGGCCGGCGCGATGACCACGCTGTCGACCCACGCCTGCCGCTCGAACTTCCCCACGTCGGACGCCACCAGCTTGATCGGGGCGTCGCCGAACGACACGTTGAAAGTGCGCGTGTTCGACACGTTGGTCAGGAAGAAGCGCACCACTTCGCCGCGGTCGACGGTCAGGCGGTAGTCCGGATCGCCGTTGACGAGCAGCAGGTTCCCGAAGCGGCCCATCATCGCGTGCGTGGCCCGGTCGCGGCCGAACGGCGCGAGGCCCGCCGCGTCGATGAGCAGGTCGTCGAGCATCAGCACCTGCTCGCGGTTGGCCGGGCCGAAGTACTCCGGGTCGGCCGCCTCGACCTGCAGATTGCCGTACAGCCCCAGGTCCTGCTGGACGTCCTCGCGGTGGTGCGGGTGATACCAGTAGAGCCCGGCGTCCGGGAAGTGAATGCGGTACTGGAAGGTCTCGCCCGGTTCGATCGGATCCTGCGTCAGTCCGGGGACCCCGTCGAAGCGGTTCTCGAGCCGGATGCCGTGCCAGTGGACGGCAGTGGGCAGGCTGAGCCGATTCGTGACGTTCACCGTGATCGTAGCGTCCTGCGGCACGTGGATGAGAGGCCCGGGGTACTGCCCGTTGAAGCCGTACATCGTGAACGTGCGGCCGTCGATGGTGCGCTCGACGAGGCCGGCTTCGAGGTCGAGCGTGCCGCCATCCCCCAGGCGGATAATCTCGCGCGGGCGCGCCGGCGGGAGCGGCCCGGTTGCAGCAGGCAGGAAGGGATCGACCGGCGGGGTGAGGCGGCCGACGCCCGGCATCATCGCCACCGACGGGTGCATGGGCGGGCGGCGCCAGCCGCGGGCCGGTGGCGGGGGCGCCGCGCCGCCGACCATTCCGGTCAGCGCCAGCAGGTCCTCCGGCTCCATGCGCATGCCGGCCGAGGTGCCGCGCAGCACGATGCGGCCCTCCCATACAGGTACGTCGGGATCCGCCTCGGCGGTGACGATCACCAGGAACTTATCCAGGTCGACCGGCCCGACCGTCGTCCGGCCGTTGGCCACCGGTCCCAGGTTGACGATCGGCCGGAGCCGCGGCGTGGTCGCCCACGCCACGTAGCCGATGTAGTCCCCGAGCGCGGCCGGCTCGGGCAGGCCGGCGAGACTAACTGTCAGGTCAAAGCGGTGGTGCCCGTCGACGGTAACCGCAGCGCCGAACGGTGAGGGCGGCGGCGTCAGCTCCACGTAGCCCGACGCGCCGCGGAAGTCGGGCGCGTGGATCAGCTCGATGCAGTAGAGATCGGGGTCCGCCGCGGGCCCGCGCGGATCCAGCCCCGGACACCGAAGCGCGGCATCGTCGGCCTGGCTGGCCGCCGCCGACGCCCACCCGGGCAGCGCCATGGCGATCGCGACAAGGACCGCGGCCCAGGCACCGGTTTCAGCCCAGCGAGAGTTCATCTGGCGGCCCGCCGCGTTTCCCATCCCGAGAGCCCGTGGCAGAAGCCCCACTGCATTCGAGTGGTGGTTCACCACGGACTCCTAGAAGATCGCCAGCGCATTGATCGGCGAGCCGGTGCCGTTCTCCACCGCCAGCGGCGCCGCCATCAGCGTGAACTCCCAGCGGTTCAACGATGCCGCGGTCTCGGCCAGCGCCTCCAGGTCCTGGTTGTCGAACAGGTCAACCCCCATCGCCACGATGGTGATCAGGTGCACCGGCAGGTTGACCCCGTCAACCAGCGACGGCACGACGTCGAGCGCCGCGTCGCTGCCCATGAACGACACGTCGCGCGACTTCACCCACGGCAGGGTCGACGCATGCAGGCCGGCCGCGTTCTGGGAGATGTTCCAGGGCCCCATCTCGGCGCGGCGCGCCCAGCGGCCGGTGCGGACGAAGATGGCATCGCCCGGTTGCACCGTCACGCCGGCCATCTCCTCCCAGGCCTCGATGTCCTCCACGTAGATCGGCGTTCCCGGCTCCAGGTAGGGCACGCCCTTCAGGCGCGGGAAGTCGAGCAGGATACCGCGCGTCACGATGCCGCCCTGCAGGTTGATGATGGATGCGTTCGAGCAGCCGTCCTCGGTGATTGTATCGTGTGAAACGCCGTTGTACATCTGCCCCTTGTAGAGGATGTGGCACAGCGAGTCGATGTGGCTGTGGGAGTAGCCGTGGTAGCTGACGTTGAAGTTGTCGCTGACCCCGCCGAAGAAGCTCGGCTCGCTGGACGGATCGGGCACCCCCAGCATGCTGTGGCCGAAGGGCCGCGGGACGTCGTCGGCTTCGTCCTTGATGACCCGGTGCGCCAGCGAGACGGTGATGCCCTCGGTGGCCAGGGCCAGCGCCTCCAGGCGCTTCTCCGGAGTGATCAGGTTCGCGGCCCCGAGCTGATCGTCCGGGCCCCAGCGCCCCCAGTTCGACAGTTCCTCCATCATCCGTTCGACGTCGGCCTGGTCGAGCTCGCGCGACTCGCGCGCGAAGTCCGGCGGCACGTAGGCCGGAGCCGCTTCCTCCATCGGCTCGTCCGAGGCCGTGTCGGCGCCGGGCGCGCAGCCGGCGAGGGCAACCACCAGGAAGAGCATCCCGCCGCGCAGCAGCAGTCCAGATCTCATCGGGTACCTCCGCGGACAACGGATTGATCACTGACGAATCCGGCCGTCGCCCGCCGACGGCGACCGGGCCGCATCACCGAACGGGTTCAACATATCAGCCGGCAACGCGCGCTACAACCAGCCCGGACGGGCCGCCGCACGGCTCGCCGCTGTGCACGCGCGTCGCCCGTCAGAGATCGGCAAGGCCCAGACTCAGCCGCAATGCCCGGTCGACGCGCGCCATGGTGCGCGGATCCACCGTCCCCAGCCGCTTCGCCAGACGTCGCCGGTCGATGGAGCGGATCTGATTCAGCAGCACGACCGAATCGACCGAGAGGCCCGCCTCCGGCGCCCGCAGCAGCACCTCTGTCGGGTACGAGCGGCCATCGACGTGCGAGGTTACGGCGGCCACGATCGTAATCGGGCTGTGGCGGTTGGCGATGTCGTTCTGCACGACCAGCGCCGGGCGGGTCTTGCGGATCTCGGCTCCGACCGTCGGATCGAAGCTGACCAGGTGGATTTCCCCGCGCCGTGGCCACATCATGTGGGCGGGTCTTCGGACACCGTCTCGATCGGGAACCATTCCCCAGCGAGCTGCAAGTCGCGGGCCGCCCGATGGCGGGCGCCGGCCGCGAGCTGCGCGCGGATGTTGGCGCGAGACTCCTGCTGGATGAACTGCAGTACCGCCCTGTCGATGAGCGCGCTGCGGCGGCCCCTGCCCGCGACCCGGTCGATGAGATGCACGGTACTTTCCGGAAGCGAGATGTTCAGCCGTCGGACCACAGCACTACCTCCAGCGCGCCAGTATACACAACTTTTGTGCGTAATATGATTCTGGGACGGGTTCCACGTCTTTGCGAAGACAGGGGTTGACAGCGCCCGCACCCGAATGCTAAATTTTCAGCACTGCTAATTTTTAAGCATATGCCCAAGACCGACCGCCATCTATCGCGCCGGGAACGTCAAATCATGGACGTGGTCTATCGGCAGGGGCAGGCGACCGCCGCCGACGTGCTCGACGCGCTGCCCGACCCGCCGAGCTACTCGGCGGTGCGGGCGTTGCTGCGGGTGCTCGAGGAGAAGGGCCACCTCCAGCACCAGCGGGACGGAGCGCGCTACGTCTTTCTGCCGACCGTGCCACGCGAGACGGCCCGGCGCTCGGCGCTCGCCCGAGTGGTGCAGACCTTCTTCGGAGGCTCGACGGAGGCGGCGGTGGCTGCCCTGATCGACCAGTCGAGCCTGTCCGACACGGACCTGGACCGATTGCAGGATCTGATTGACCGTAGCCGCCAGGAAGGACGGTGAACGATGAGCGCGCTCTGGATGTCCACGTTGACGGAAGCCGCCGTGCGGACGACCGCGTTGCTCGGGGTCGCGGCGATCATCGCGCTCCTTCTGCGCCAGCGCGCCGCCGCTGTGCGGCATCTCGTATGGGCGCTCGCGCTCGGCGGAGCGCTCGTTCTGCCGCTGGTCGGAGCAGCGCTGCCCCGAGTGGCCGTGCCGGTGCCGCGGGCAATCGCCGACGCGTTACCGGCCCGGGCGGCGGAGGAGAGCACCGCGCTTGCCGCACACGATATGAGGTTCGCCGCGGCGCTCACCACGGTTCCTCGGGTCGGTCCGGAATCGCCCGCCGCGCCGGCAATCGGCAACGGCCGCGGGGAGGTTCCAGGCACGCGCGTGTTAGCGGCGGGCGGCGCCCTTGCCGACGGTGAACGCCCGGCAGCGGTACCCCCAGAGCCCGCGGGAACAACCGCTCGCGCCGCAGGCGACTGGAATCCGACCTTCCTCGGGCTGTGGGGCCTGGCCGCCGGCGTCCTCGGCGCATGGGCGCTGGCCGGGGTCTGGAGTACGCGGCGGCTGGCCCGCGAAGCGACGCCGGTGACGTCACCCGAGTGGCTGGAGACGCTTCGCGACGCGCTCGAGAGCCTCTCGATTCGACGACCGGTCCGGCTGCTGCAAAGTGACCGCGCGGTCATGCCGATGACCTGGGGATGGCGCCGGCCGGTGATCCTGGTCCCGGCCGCGGCAGCGAGCTGGTCGTCCGAACGCCGGGCCGTCGTGCTGCGGCACGAGCTCGCGCACGTGAAGCGCGCCGACGTCCTCACGCAGTTGCTCGCCCGCCTGGCCTGCGCGGTCTACTGGTTCAACCCGCTGGTCTGGTTCGCGGCGTATCGGCTGCGCGTGGAGCGTGAGCGGGCGTGCGACGACGAAGTGCTGCAACTTGGGACGCGCGCGTCCGACTACGCGAACCACCTGCTCGACATCGCCCGCGAGTACCAGGCGCCCGGCCTGCGCGCGTCGGCCGCGGTGGCGATGGCCCGGCGTTCGCAGCTCGAAGGCCGGATGCTGGCGATTCTCGCTCCCGGGGTCCGGCGCGTCGCCAGCCGTTCGACCGCGATCCTCGCCGCCGCTGTTCTGACCGGCGCCGCCCTCGCGGTGTCGGCGCTGACGCCGGCCGCACAGCCCCGCGGGACCGCGCCGGAGACGCAGTTCCAGGCGAGCCCGCCGCCCGCGCCCGCCGAGACGCAGGAGCGCGCGGAAGAGACGGGCGAGCGGCCTGAAGCGCAAGCGGAAACGCGCGAGCGCGCCGAAAGGACGCTGGAGCGGGGCCAGGAGCGGGCGGCGGAAATGCGGGCGCGCGCCGAAGAGAGGCGCGAGCAGGCCGAAGCGCGGGCGGAAACGATGCGGGAGCGCGCCCACGAGATGCGCGAGCGACTCGCGCAGGGCACGGAGTTGCGCGACCTCGCGGAAGAGATGCGCGAGCGGTTCGCCCAGGGCACGCAGTTGCGCGATCTCGCGGAAGAGATGCGCGAGCGGTTCGCCCAGGGCCCATTCACACTGAGCGGCGACCGTATCGACGGCGATGCGCTCCGGCGGATGATCGAGGCCGCCGGAGGGGTCGAGATACAGATTGGCGAGACCCTGCGCGCGCTGCGACAGGAGGAGCGCCCGCTCGACCCGCGCCTGGTCCAGACCTTCATCGGCGCGCTGAGCGATACGGACGCCGAGGTGCGCGAGCGGGCGGCCCGGACTCTCGGCCGCAGTCGCGTGTCGGAGGCCGCACCCGCTCTCCGCATGGCGCTCGGGGACGAGAACGCCGACGTGCGGGAGCGGGCCGCGTGGGCGCTCGGCCGGATCCGCGACGAGGCGGCGGTCGACAGCCTGGTGGAACTCCTGGACGACCCGGAGCCCGATGTGCGCGAACGGGCGGCCTGGGCGCTCGGCATGCTGCGCAGCCCTGCCGCGGTGGATGGGCTCGTCGCCGCCCTGGGCGACACCGATGAGGACGTGCAGGAACGGATCGCCTGGGCCCTCGGCCGGATCGGCGACGAGCGCGCGACCGATGGCTTGATCACCGCGCTGGACCTGGTCGCCGGCGACGCGCTCGAGGAGGCGATGGAGGCGCTCGGCCGTGTCGGCGGCGATCGCGCCATGAACGCGCTGATCGGGTTGATGGATGCCCCCGATCCGAAGGTGCGCCGGGACGCTATCGAAGCGCTGAGCGGGTGGTCCTCCCCCGGAGGCCGGCCCGAGATGCCGCCGCCGCCGCCACCCCCGCCGCCGCCAGCACCACCGGCAGCAGCGCCGCGCCGGATCCGGCTCCCGCGCCGGACGCGCCCGACGCGTGATCCTCACGGCACGAGAGGAGTGTTCGAGAAACCGCGACAACCGAGAATCCCACCGGCCGGCGTCATCGGGGGTGGTGTTCGCCGCCGATGACCTTGCCGGCACCGGGGAAGCCCCGTCGTCACGTAGTCGAGCGAGCCTTCGAGCGCCACCGTTTTTCAGCGGGTCGCAGTGCGGCCGGTTGAGTGGCAGGAAGGCGGTATCGAGCTCGAGGTTCGCAGCTATACACTGGGCGGTGATGACCGCTCCGCCTCGCCAGCCGGCTCTCGACGGGCTGATCCGTGGCGTGCTCCGGATGCTGCCGGTCCTGCCGGCCATGCTCGCGGCCGGTTGCTCGGGATCGCCGGCACCACCGGACCCCGCGGACTTCCCCGACGAGTTCACCGGTTCGGCCGCCTGCCGTGACTGCCACCTGGAGATCCACGACCGCTGGCGGGAGACGTTGATGGCCAACGTGCTGGTGGATCCGCGCGAGCGCCCGGACATCCTCCTGGGGGACTTCGAGACGCCGCATCCGCTCGTCACCTTCCAGCCGGAGGAGGTTGCCTACACCTACGGCAGCAAGTGGAAGCAGCGCTACTTCACCCGCCGCGGCGACGACCTCTACGTCTTCCCGGCCCAGTGGGACGTGCAGAACGGCGAGTGGCGGCGCTACGGCGCGCGGCCCGGCACCGAGTGGTGGGTGGAGCACTATCCCATGGACCAGATGCAGCGGCCGACCGGGCCGCTGTGCGACGGCTGCCACTCGGTGAACTACGATGTCCGGACGAAGACCCCCACCGAGTGGAACGTCGGCTGCGAGGCGTGCCACGGCCCCGGCCGCGCGCACGTCCTCGACCCGGTGGCCGACACCGTCGTCAACCCGGCCGACCTCGATCCGGTCCGGGCCAACGACGTCTGCATCCAGTGCCACTCGCAGGGGATGCCGCTGGCCAACCCGATCGAGGGCCGCCACTTCGACTGGCCGGTCGGCTACCGGCCGGGCGACCGGCTCAGCGATACCTGGGAGCTCGACGCACCGCACCTGGGGGAGGAGACCTTCACGCACTGGCCGGAGGGCTCGGCGCACAAGAACCGGATGCAGGGCAACGACTACGTGCAGAGCCAGATGTACGTGAAGGGCGTGACCTGCGCCGATTGCCACGACGTCCACGGCACGCCGCACGAGGCCGACCTGATCGCACCCGGAAACGAAGCCTGCACCTCGTGCCACCAACCGCAGCTCCAGCCGGGCCCGATCGGATCGCTGGAGTACCACACGCGGCACGCCCCCGACAGCGAAGGGAGCGTGTGCGTCGCGTGCCACATGCCGCGGATCGCCCGCACCGTCGGCGACGTCAACGTGCGCAGCCACACGTTCCGCTTCGTCTCGCCGGCCGACACGGAACGCTACGGCGTGCCCAACCCGTGCACGTCCTGCCACACCGACGAGACGGACGAGTGGGCACTGGAAGAGCTGCGCGACTGGCCGCACGTCTCGCCGTGGCGAGTGGCGCCGTAGCCGGCCGTGCCGATGCCTGCGCACGCCGTCGCGCGCATCGCGAGGCGAGCCTCGAATGGCTGAGCTCCCCGCCTTGCTCCATCCGTTGATCGTGCACTTCCCGATCGGCTTGATCGTGACGGCCGCGGTCATCGACGTCGCGGCACTCGGGACGAGTCCGCAGTCGACGCTGCGGCGTGCCGCAACCGGCCTGTACCTGGCGGGCGCGGCGACCCTGATCGCGGCGTACTTCACCGGCCGGAGCGACGCCGCGCTGGTGCGGATACCCGGTCCGGCGCACGCGGTGGTCGACGCGCACTGGACGTGGGCGCTGCGGACCACCGTCTACCTGAGCCTGTTCGCGCTGGGCCGGCTCGGCCTCGTGCTCGCGGGACGCCTGTCCGAACGCATCCGGTGGTTGCCGGTCGTCGCAGCAGGGCTGGCCGGCGTCCTGCTGCTGTTCCAGACGGCCGAACGCGGCGGACGCCTCGTCTACGAGCACGGCGTCGGCGTGGCTGCCCCGCGGGGGCCGTAGGGTGCCTACCTTTGCAGCTCGTAGCCGATGTCCGACTCACCGGGTTCGAAGATCAGGTGGAGAAGCCTCCACCATCGCGCCGCCGCCTTCTGCGCTATCGCTATCTCCGTCCTGCCGCCTCCAGCACCCGCTCGCCGGCCAGCGCGTTGGCGATCGAGTAGTTCCCCTCGTGGCAGGCGTATTCGTAGATGACGTAGCCCGGCGGGCTGTTGAGCGGCAACTGGACCGTGAAGGGCCGCGTGTAAGTGGCCTCGTCGTGGATCGTGTAGCGGTAGTCGATGGTGTCGTCATCGACGCGGGTGAACCGCTCGACCGCGCGCAGGTCGCGCGTGCCCGGGAATCCGCGCCAGGTCGTGTCGTCGCGGTAGTGGGTGGTCTCGACCACCAGCGTGTCGCCCTCCCAGCGGCCGCGCCCGTCGCCGTTCCACTGCCGGATGCGGCCGTCGATCGGCGCTCGCCCGTCCAGCGGAATGACGCGCACGTCGTGAATCATCTCGTTGAGAATGACGACCTGCCCGGGCGACTGGAAGATGTGGTAGGCGTTGCTGTAGCCGGACGGCACCGGCGGCACCCGCTGGTAGGTCATGCAGCGTTCCTGCAGCGGCCGGTCCTCCCAGGAATCGAAGGGGTGGGCGCGGCGGTACTCCTGCAGGTCCGCCTGGCGCCGCTCCGCCTCGGGCGTCAGGGGCGGGAGCCGCCCGTCCGGCGGGTCGGTGATGAGCGAGGTGCGCCCGGTGGATTCGCCCCGATCCCACCAGACCTGGTTGTATGCCAGCGCGAGGTCCCGCTGGGCCGAGAGCTCGCCGCGGCGCTCGGAGGTCGCCCGGCTGGCGTCGTTGCTGTTCTGCGCCGCGATCTCTTCCTCCGTCAGGAACTCCCGGTCGGCCAGGTCGGCCGGCCGTTGGAGCGGCGTGAACGTGGCGTAGGACCAGATGCCCTGCAGGTCCGGATCGCCCCAGGGAGTCGTGAACGCCGCGGGCTCTTCAGCCGCGGGTTCCTGACCGGCCACGGGAGCCGGCATCAGGCAGAAGACCGTAACCGCCGCCGCCATCGACCGCACCATCCATCGACAGGTCATTTCAACCTCCAGCGTTAGCGGGCCTCATGCATCCCATGCGCCCACCCGATTCGGTCGACGCCGGTCCCGAATGTCTGCTTCCTCGTGACGATATACCGACGGGCGCCGCAAGGCGACGGCCGGATCGCTGCGCGCAGGTCGCCGACCTGCCAGGCGCTTCCCGCCGGGACGCGCGACCGCCGCCGGGGGGACTGCGGGTGATAGGCTTCGAACGGTTCCGGGCGACCCCGGTTCCCGCGCGAGAGGAGAGAACAACCATGCCGGGCACCCGCCCCATGTCCTGCCGTATCCACGCCCCCATCTCCGTCCTGGTTCCGGCCTGCGCGGTCGTCCTTGCGCTGGCCGCCACGCAAGATGCGGCCCGCGCCCAGGAACGGCGCATCCTCAGCCCGCCGGGCCACTCGGCGGTGCAGGTCGGCGGCACGTTCGATCCGGTGCAGTACGGCTATCTCGGCGGGTCGTGGATCGACGTGTACTACGGACGTCCGCTGAAGCGCGGTCGCGACCTGTTCGGACCGCCGGACTGGGCCGAGATGCTCAACGACGGCGCACCGGTCTGGCGCGCGGGCGCCAACCAGTCGACACGGCTCGTCACCGAGGCCCCGTTGATCATCGCGGGCACGCGGGTGGAACCCGGCGAGTACACGCTGTTCATCGACCTGTCGGACGAGGTCTGGACGTTCGTCGTCTCCACCTGGCCGGCCCAGGAGACCTACGACTACGAGAACCGCGACGCGCTGTTCGGCGCCTTCGAGTACACCGACGACCGCGACGTGCTGCGCACCCCGATGGAGCTCGAGACCCTGCCGGTCGCCTTCGATCAGCTCTCCTGGCAGTTCCTCGACATGACCGCGAGCGGGGGGCGACTGGCGCTGATCTGGGGCACGAAGATGGCGTCCGTGCGGTTTTCGGTCGCCGAGTAGGCAGAACCGAGCCGGGCAGCCCGTAGCGAGAGGTCGGCTGCATTCGAGCGGTGAGGCGTTGCACCACGGACCGCTAAAGTACCGTAGCGATGTCGGTGTGCGAGAAGTCGTGCCCTTTGAACAGGAGGGGCAACCCGGTCGCCTTGGCCAACGCGTAGGAAAAGCAGTCGCCGTAGTTGAGGTTCGCCTTCCCCGGCGCCTGCCCGCCCTTGCCGTACGCCTCGTAGGCCTCGACGGCGATCTCCGCATGCTCCGCGGTCACGTCCTCGACGCGCAGGCCCGCCTCCCGGATGAGCGCCCTGACCTTGTCCGCTCCGGGCGGGCCGTGTCGGTTCAGCATCACGATGCCGGCCTCCGCCACGCTGGCCGCCGAGACCAGCACCGTGTCCGCCTCGGCGATGGCGCCGGCGAACCGCGCGGCGTCCTCCTCGTTCTGCAGCACGGCGATGAGCGCCGACGTATCGGCGACGATCACTTCGGCAGACCCCGCTCGTCGTACAACATCTCCTCCGGGCTCCGCTCGTCCAGCACCGGCAGGGCGGCGCACTCGCGACCGATCTGCAGGAGCCTCTCGACGCAGCGGCCCCGGTTGCGGATTCGAGACGCGCGCTCCAGCCGCTCGGTGACGGCGCGGTCCACGGCTTCCGTCATGGTCTCGCCCATCAGGTCCGCCAGCTTCCGGGCGCGCCGATGCGTCTGCTCGTTCTTGATGTTGAGGCTCAAAGGAACCCTCCGGAGAGTCTGAACGTCCCCCCGCCGACGCTGGGTAGAAGGTAGCAATTATTCTATTGTCTCGTTCACGGCGACGTCCAACTCCAGGCTCGGAAACCCCTGGATTCGGCCGGACCTATAATCCCCGGCATGACAGACACACGGGACTGGAGAGCGCTCAACGACCGCCTCGTCGCCACGCTCAAGCCGTTCGCGCCGCCGCTGGCGATCTCGTTCCACGGCCGCGGCGAAACGCCGCCCGGGCCACGCGTCGAGCCCAACTACCCGGAACCGAACGAGCACGGCCGTACAGGGCAGGTCCCGGCCGGCTGCGTGTTCTGGATCCAGGGCGCCAGCGACACCTTCGCCACCGTCGCCGCCGACCACGCCAACTGCAGCGTCGGCAGCTACACGCACGGCTTCATCTCGCTGGAGGAAGCGGCTACGAAGGACGACGTCGGCGCGGTCCTCGAGGCCGGCTGGGTCGATCAGGCGGCGGTGATGAGCCTGCCGCACGTCGCGGAGCGGCCGGAGTCGGTGGTGTACGGACCGCTCGCCGAGCGGACCACGCGGCCCGACGTGGTGCTGCTGCGTATCAACGGCCTGGGGCTGATGACGCTGAAGGACGCCTTCCCGGAGATGCCGATTGAAGGCAAGCCGCAGTGCCATATCGTGGCCATGGCCAAGGACCGGAACGTGGTGGCGGCCAGCGTCGGATGCGCCCTCAGCCGCTCACGGACCGGTATGCGGTCCGAGGAGATGACCTGTGTGATCCCGGGCAAGCGTCTGACCCAGGTGATCGAGACGCTCGAAGCGACGGTCGGGCTCGACCGCGCGATGGCGAGCTACGCCTCGGCGGACGCGAAGCGGTTCGGGTAGGCCCGGCCGCAGGCGATTGCGCAGCCCGAGGCGGTTCGTTCACGGCGGACGCCGCGAAAAGGCAACGACGTAGCGTCGCCCGGCAGCAGACCCGGCCGACGCGGGGGCAACACCCGTGAGACACCTGGGAATTCGGCTGACGACGGCACTTTACGCACTCGCCCCGATCGTCCTTGCCGCGCTGACGGCGTTACCTGCGCCCCGTGCGGCCGAGGCGCAGCCGCGGGCCTCGACGAACGACGGCGCGCACCGCGGCTATCTGGCGGCACGACTGCTCGACGGCGGGGAGCTGCAGGTCATCGACGAGTTGAACGCGCGCCGCCTCTTCGTGCCCGCGTCGGTGCTCAAGGTGGTGACGGTGGCGGCCACCCTGGAGCATCTCGGCCCCGAATACCGCTGGCGCACCCGCCTGACGACCAACGGAGCGGTGGCGGGCGGCGTTCTCGACGGGGACCTCGTCGTCGAGCCGGGGGCCGATCCCACCTGGGGCGAGTTCTTCGACGACGGCGCGCGCGAGCCGCTGGCAATATTGGCGGGCCAGGTACGCGCGCGCGGCATCACGCGCATCGCGGGCGACCTGGTCGTGGACGCCGGGCGTTTCCCCGGCCGTCTGCACCCGCTGGACCGCTCCCTCGGCGACCTCCCCTATCGCCATGGCGCACCGTCGTCGGGCCTCGCGGTCGACGAAGCGACCATCACGGTGCGCGTCGCCCCGGGAGCCGCGATCGGGGCGCCGGCCCGGGTGCGGGCCCCCGACGGCATCGACGTCATCAACCGCACGCTGACCGTGGGCCGCGACCGCCACGGCGCCGGCAGCCTCGACTTCCTGCCGGTATGGGGCACCGACACGTTGCTGCTCCGCGGCGAGTACCCGATCAGCGAACCGTCCTTCACCATCCCGGCCAGCGACCCCGCGCCCGTGTTGCGTGCAGCACGGCGCCTGCGCGATGCATTGCACGAAGCCGGCGTTGCCCTGGAAGGAACCGTGCGACTGCAGGCGCGAACGCGGCCGGCGCGCGACCCGGCCGCCGTGCTCGCCGAGTTGTACTCGCCCCCGATCGAGGAACTCCTCTCGGAGATCCTGACGAGGAGCCACAACTGGTACGCCGACACCCTGATCCTGACGCTGGGGCTGGAGGTGGCAGAGACGGGCCGCTTCGACGACGGCGTCGACGTCGTCACCGACTTCGTGGAGGACCTGCCGGCCCCGGGCACGCGCGCTGCCCCGGAGCCGTCGCTGCGGGACGGCTCGGGGCTGTCCGCCGCCAACCTGATCGCGCCGGCGACCGTCGTGCGGGTGCTCGCCCACGCGCGCGGGCAGCCGTGGGGTCCGACGCTAATCGACGCCCTGGCCACGCGGGGCGAAGGCACGCTCAGGGCGTGGCCGCGCCTGCCGACGCTCGCCGCCAAGACCGGGACGCTGCGCCACACCATCGCCCTGGCGGGGATCATCGGCCCGGACTCGGACGTCCCGGTGGTCTTCTGCTACTTCGTGAACCACAACACGCGGCCGCGGGCGGCGGCGAGGGCCGAGATAGCCGCCGCGCTCCGGCGCTGGCGCGCGGCCGGGCGCTGAACGCGCCCCATTTCGGCCCGCGCGCATACAATGCGGATCCGGCGTTCACCCCGGATTGCCTGGAGGTCGCGATGAAGATGCCAAGTCCCGCCCGCACCGTTCTCGTCCTGCTCGTCGTGGGAGTCGCGGCGGCGATGCTGGCGCCGGCCGGGTCGACGGTGACGCACGCGCAGTCCGAGGCCGACTTCGTGCCGGTCACCGACGCGATGCTGCAGGATCCGCCCGCGTCGGAATGGCTCATGTGGCGGCGCACGCTCGACGGGTGGGGCTACAGCCCGCTGGATCAGATCAACCGGAGCAACGTCGGCGAGCTGCGCATGGTCTGGTCGCGCGCGATGACCGAAGGGCGCCAGCAGGGCACGCCGCTGGTCTACGACGGCGTGATGTACATGCCCAATCCGGCCGACGTCATCCAGGCCATCGACGCGGTCAGCGGCGACCTGCGCTGGGAGCACCGCCGGGAGGTCCCGGAGGACATCGGCGACTACGTCTTCAACACGCTGTGGCAGAACAACCGGAACCTGGCGATCTACGGCTCGTACATCATCGACACCAGCGCCGACGACCACATCTTCGCGCTCGACGCCACCACTGGCCGGCTGGCGTGGGAGACCCGGATCCTCGACTACCAGGAGAACCCGGCGACCCAGACCTCGGGTCCCATCGTCGCCGACGGCAAGGCGATCTCGGGCCGGAGCTGCATGCCGGCGGCGGGCCCCAACGGTTGCGTGATCACCGCGCACGATCCCAACACCGGCGAGGAGCTGTGGCGCCGGCGTACGATCCCCGCGCCCGGCGAGCCGGGCGACGAGAGCTGGGGCGGCGTGCCGTTCGAGGAGCGCAAGCACGTCGGCGCCTGGATGGTGCCGAGCTACGATCCCGAGCTGAACCTGGTCTACATCGGGACCTCGGTCACCTCGCCGGCGCCGAAGTTCCTGATCGGCGGGACCGACCTGCAGCACCTCTACCACAACTCGACCCTGGCGCTGGACGCCGACACGGGCGAGATCGCCTGGTACTACCAGCACATGAACGACCATTGGGACCTCGACCACCCCTTCGAGCGGCTGCTGGTGGACACCGCGGTCGCCCCCGACGCCGATGCGGTCGAGTGGATCAATCCCCGCCTGAATCCGGGCGAGATCCGCAAGGTCATGACCGGGATTCCGGGCAAGACCGGCGTCGTCTACACCCTCGACCGCGAGACCGGCGAGTTCCTGTGGGCGAGGCCGACCATCACGCAGAACGTGATCAGCGGCATCGACGGCGCCACCGGCGCGGTGACCGAGAACCCCGAGCTCATCTTCACCGCCGAGGGGCAGGAGATGCTGACCTGCCCGCACGCCACCGGCGGCAAGGACTGGGAGGCCGGCGCCTACAGCCCGCTGACCAACATGATGTACATGCCGCTGCGCAACGTCTGCGCGAACATGCGGGCGGAGGGTCCTGACAGCACGTCGATCTACGCCATCGCGTGGCGGGCGCGCATCGCGCCCGGGACCGATCAGGTGGGCTCCGTGCATGCCATCTCGGCTGAGACCGGCGTCTCCGCCTGGGTCCACGAGCAGCGCGCGGCGACCATGTCGCTGGTCGCAACCGGCGGCGGGCTCGTCTTCGGGGGCGACGTCAACGGGCGCTTCCGCGCGTTCGACGACACCACGGGGGAGGTCCTCTGGGAGATCAACCTCGGCTCGCCGGTGTCCGGCTTCCCGATTACCTACGCCGTCGACGGCCGGCAGTACGTGGCGGTCAGCACCGGCACGGCGCGGTTCATCAACCTGACTCCGGAGCTGCGCCCGAGTGATGGGAACAACCTGTTCGTTTTCGCGCTACAGAACTGATGTGTCTGTAAAGTGTTTATATACAATAGATTATACGACCACCGGAAAATCCCTTACCACTTACGTTACCACGACGTCAGGATCGCCAAAGCGGGGGCCACGAGGGAGCACTGAGGTAACCGTTCGGCCAAGGCGGTATCTGGCTGCTTCTACCGGTTGAGGGTGCGCTTCCAGTCCTTGCGGAGGGGCCGCAGCCAGATGTCCTTCCTGGGCTTGTCGGAGCGGTTGTTCATGTTGTAGCGACCGCGCCCCTGGGTGACGCCGACGCGGATCCAGCCGGAGGCCCGGTAGACGGCGCCGGTGTAGCGGGGAGTCTCCACGAAGGTCTCGATGAGCACGGGGGTCGTCTTGTAGCGTGCGGTCCAGTCGGCCGGCAGCTGGCGGCGGACGAGGGCGAGGATGTGCGAGCCGAGGTTGTGGATGCGGATCCAGGGCAGGATCAGGAAGCGCGGGTTGTCGACGACGAGCGGCAGGTTCTTCTCGCGCTGTCGCCGCGACCAGCCGATGAAGCGGTCGCGCGGGGCGAGCGTCCAGGCGGCGGTCGAGAAGCCGAGCATGGCCAGCGGCGTGCCGTCGCTGGCGTGCACGGCGTAGCGCATCTGGGCGCCGACCAGGGTCTTGTAGCCGAGGTAGTGGTAGCGGGCGACGTACTCGTTCCACAGCTTTCCCCCGCGGTCGCCGCGCACGACGGTGCGCAGCTCGAGCGGGCGGATGGCGTCGAGCGTGGTCGGCGGCGGCAAGAGGGGCGGTTCGGTGTCGGGCCCGAAGGTGATCGGCCCGGGCCGGTTCTGGCGCCACTTCGGCGGCGGCAGTTCGATGCGGCCGTCCCGGTGCATGGCCAGCATGACGACGCGGGCCATCATGTCCTTGCACCCGCCGTCGGCCTTGTACCAGCCGATGCGGCGGCAGAACTCCTTCGACAGGGCGTGGCGGTTGAGCGCTGGCGGTCCGGCGATCAGCGCGCGCAGCAGCGCCATCTCCGCGGTCGTGAAGTCACGGCCGTAGTAGCGGCACTCGACCAGAGCGGTCATGTCGGCGCCGTCAGTTCGCGCCGGCGCGCCGCGTCCATCGACCACGGCAGCCACGCCGCGGTGTCGTCCGGCGGTCGGCCGCCGTTGTCGGCGCAGGCCGCCAGCCACGCTTCGAGCCAGCGCAGGACATCGATCCGGTTCAGCACCAGGGTGCCGACCACCGAGTACATCAGCGCCGTGAACTGCGCGCCGGTTCCGCTGTCGGAGCCGAACGACAAGCGCCGTCCGATGGCCGGCCCCCGGAGCAGCCGCTCGGCGAGATTGTTGTCGAGCGGCACCCGGGGACGGTCGGCGAACACGCTGAGCCCCTCGCGGTGGTTGACGAGCGAGCGCAGCGGCTTGCCCTCGCGCGCGTGCTCCGGCAGGTCGGCCAGTTCCCGTTGCGCCGCCGCGAACAGGCCGTCGAGCGCCGCCGCGAGCGCGCCCTGCGCCGCGTCGAACTCCGCGCTCTGGCGCTCGATGCCGGGGTCGTAGCAGGCCAGCCGCGCCTCGTTCAGGCGGTAGAGCGCGGCGATCCGTGCAAGCCATGTTTCGCACCAGCCGGTCAGGCGAACCTGGGCGGCGGCGCACTGGAGGAAATCTCGTCGGAGGTGCGCCCAGCAGTGGAAATGGCAAGTTGAAAAGGGACCCCCGTGGCAACGTGAAAAGGGACCCCCAGTTTCCGTCAATCTGTCAGTTCCTGACCTCCTTTCCGAAAGACTGTTTCTCGGCTGTCGGGCACGATTGGTTGAGACCGTGCGCGCAGCCGGTGTCAAGGCCGTCAGCCCCGCGAAGCGGGGGCGGAGCGCAGCGACGCGCCTTGACGCCGGTGAGCACACGGTCACGCTGTGCGGCCCGACAGCCAGAGCTGCCGAGTTCAGGTGCTCGCCTCGACCCAGCCACCCAGCCGATTCTTCGAGCGGGGTCTCGAACCATCAACGTGTTTGCCCCTCCTCGTCGGCCGTCGGCGCCTGGTTCCGTTTCGCCGCTGCCAGCCGGAAGCTGCTGCCCGAAGTCTGAAGCACCGTCGCGTGGTGTACGATCCGATCGATGACCGCGGCGGCGGCGGTCGGGTCGAGGAAGACCTCGGACCAGCGTGCGAACGGCAGATTCGTCGTCACCACGAGACTGCGGCGCTCGTAGCGCTGGCTGATGAAGCCGAACAGCAGGTCGGCGCCGACCTTGTCGAGTGGAACGTATCCCAGCTCATCGAGGATCACGACGTCGAAGCGGGCGAGTTGGGCGAGCTTGCGGGCCAGCCGGCCCTGCTTCTGCGCCTCGACGAGCAGCGTGACCAACTCGGCGGCGGTCACGAACCGCACCCGGTAGTCGTGTTGGCAGCAGGCCATCCCCAACGCGATGGAAAGATGCGTCTTGCCGGTGCCGACTCCACCGACGTACACGACGTTGGCGGCCTCGGCGACGAAGCTGCAGTCGAAGACCGCCAGCACCGCCTCGCGGTCCAGGTCCGGTTGCGTCTCGAACGAGAAGGCGTCGAGCGTCTTCAGCATCGGGAAGCGGGCATCGTGAATGCGGCGTTGGATGCGGCGCTCCCGGCGTCCGGTCACCTCCAGATGCACCAATTCGGCCAGGTAGTCGGCCGGCGCCTGACGCTGGCGGACAGCCTGCTCGGCCAGCGGCCGCCACTGCTCTGCGATCGTCGACAGGTACAGCGTCTTCAGGTCCGCGGCCAGATGCGGGGGCTCGATAGTCGTGGTCGCCATCAGCAGGAGCCCTCCACCAGCGCGTCATAGGCTGACAGCATCGGGACCGGCACGGTGATCTGCGCCAACTCCGGGTGCACCTCCGACACCGGCGGGCACACCGGCGGTGGGCCCGCCTGCTGCTGTCGGAGAATGAGCCGTACCGTCTCCAGACGCGGCGACTGACGCTCGAGCGCGGTCGTCACCGCACGCTCGACGGCCGCAGCCGGATGCGTCTCCATCAGCCGCAGCATCCGGACCCACTCCTGATCGGGCTTGCGCGTGTGCCTGGCCAGCTCGTCCCGCACCTGCTGCCACACCGGCGCCAGGCGCCAGTCGATCAGCGCCGTCGCCTCGGCCACGGCCCGGTGCTTGCGCTCCAGCAACGGCAGCACGTGGAACGGGTCGAGGACCTTCGAGCCCCGGCAGAACGCACGGCCATGCTCGGCCACCACGTCGGCGCCGACCGCGATCGCCACCCGGTCGTGATACAGCTTCACCCACACCGGCTGGTAGGCACAGCGGATCGGCACCGAATAGGTGATGTGCTCGACCCGCACATGCCCGAACTTGTCGGCCACCCGCGCGACGACGCGGCAGGTGGCGGGAAGGTGCTTGGGCATCGCCCGCAGATGCTGGCGCTCCAGCGCCAAGGCTTCCTCTGCAGAGCGCCCGTCGTCGAGGTGGCGCGTCGGCAGGTCGGCCTCCAACTCCGTGAGGAGCGTCGCGTTGAGCGCCGCCCAGCTGTCGACCGCCAGCCGTGGCCGGAACACCAGGCCGCGGACGTATTTGACACCTCCCTCGACAGAACCCTTCTCCCAGCCCTTCGCCGGCGCGCAGAACTCGGCGCGGAACGGATACGCGCCCCGGAACGCCTGGAACGCCTCGGTCTGCACGCGGTCCCGACCGGCCAGGATGTCCTTGACCGCCAGCGAGGTGTTATCCAGCACCACGCGATCCACCACGCCGCCAAAATAAGCGAACGCCGACTCGATGCCGTCGAGCAGCGACTCGAGCCGCTCGACCGGGTACGCCTTGGCGAAATACGCATTCGAGTACGGCAGCGTCGCCACCAGGTACTTGATCTTGCGCGGCGTCCCGGCGATGTCGACCCACGACTCGCCGAAGTCGACTTCCATCGTCGTCCCGGGAGCCACGCTACGGTGCACGAAGGCCTCCTTCGACAGGACCTTCCTGCGCAGCGGCGCGACGTAGTGGCGCACCGTACGCAAGGAGAACGGGCCGGCCAGCGGCAGCAGCAACCGCCGGATCCGCTTTGCGGTCAACTTGGAGTCATCGCGCAACCACTGCGTGATCTGCTCCCGCCACGGGTCCAGACTGCACACCCGCGGCGGCGACACCCGCTCCGGCGCCGTCGGCTGGTCTACGGCGCGGCGCACCGTCTTGACGTCCAACTGCAGCCGCCGCGCAATCTCCTTCTTCGGTACCCCCTCCACCAGATGCAGGTGGCGGATCTCGGCCCACTGACTCATCCTGATCACCTCCGCGTCCTCCTTGGCGAGATCGACGAGACGACCGCGTCTCGTTCCCATCGATTCATCGCCACGGGAACGCCGTTTCGTGAGTGCTCAGGGGGTCCCTTTTCAGATTGCCGCGGGGTCCCTTTTCATCTTGCCGCTACCACCCAGCAGTACGCGAGCACGACCGTGCCGCCGAGCAGCCGCGCCAGCCGCTTGTAGGCGCTGTAGCGGTCGCAGACGATCACCGTCTCGGGCGCCAGGTCGCCGAACAGCTTCGCCGCCGCCTCGGCGCTGCGGCTCGCGTCGATGTGGAAGCGCACCGCGTCGTTGCCGACCGCGGTCCACAGCCAGGCCCGGCCCGAGTGGCCCTCCCCGCGCAGCGCCTGCACGCGCCACGTGGTCTCGTCGGCGTGGCGCAACGCCGCCGCGTCCTGGTGCGCGAGGATCGCCCCGGCAACCGGCTCGAACAGCGGCACGAAGCGGGGCACGCTGTCGGCCAGTGTCCCCGACGAGACCGGCAGCCCCTGGTCGCCCAGCCAGGCGCCGACCCGCTGCAGCGGGCGCAGGCACGCGTAGCGCTCATACAGCACTCGCGACCAGACGCTGGTGCCGTAGGGCGTCTTGTCGAACAGCCGCGGCGCCGGCGGCGCCAAAACCTCCGCCGGCGACGAGGCGCACGCGCAGGATCGGCGCCAGCGTCGACGGCGGATCACCCGCCGGTGGGCACGGACCTCGATCTCGACCAGGGCCGACTCCTTCACGCCGACCGCCGCGTAGGGCTTCCCGCAACCGGAACATCGGCGCGCAGCGGCCGGCAGACTGCGCTCCTCGATGCGTTCCTCCAGGCCGCAACGCGGCGTGCGGCCGTGGCCGGGAGCGCCACACTGCTGGCCGCGCGGGCGGCCGGTGCCCGGCCGCTCCCGCTTCTCGCTCTTGCGCCCGCGCAACGCCTTCGACAACACCGCCCGGGTCGCACGCAGCTTCGCAAGCTCCGCCTCCTGCGTCCCGACCCGCCGCTGCAACGCCTCCTCCGTCCGACGCAGCCGCGCGTTCTCCTTTCGCAGCCGGACGAGCGCGGCCTTCCGGCGACGCGACTTCGCCAGAGCCTTGCGCAGAGCGACGTCCGACGCCGCCGGTGACATCGCCCGCGCCGACTCCGCCGTGCGTTGCAGTCGGACCTTCAGGCGCTCCTTGACCGCCTCGGACCGCTGCAACGCATACCGCAGCCGCCCGACCTCGTCCGACAGCGACACAACCCGGTCGTGCTGGTCGCGAAGCCGCCGCGTCCCATCGTAGAGCCGGACGGTCTCGTGCAGCAGCCGGCGCAGCGACGCCTTGTCGTCCCGCTCCTTGTACAGAACCTTGTGCAGCCGGCGAATCTCGGCCGCCTGGACCTCCGCCGCCGGCGCCGCCTTGCGCAACCGGGAAATCTCCCGGCGCAACGACGTCTCGTTGTACCGGCCCGACTCGACGCCGGCATTCGCAAGCAGCTTGCCGAGACGGGCTACCTCCGCCTGCAGCGCCAACGCGTCCTTCGCCGCGCGGCGGGCTTCCTTCGACTGCTCGACCGCCGCCAGCCGCTTGCGCCGCGACGACTCGAACTGCCACTTCCAATAGCCCGCTTCGCAACGGGCGGAAATCTCCGCCCGCCTCAGCGCTTCCGACCGCGCTTCCGCCGCCTCGGCACGATCGCGTGCCTGCTCATACAGCCGTCGCCAGCACCGCCGCCCGGGCAGCGATGCCCCTTCGGAAACCGGTCGGGCTTCCGTGTCCCGACTCGCCATGGCCGAGACCATAGCGAATATCGATTCGCGTTACCAGTACAAAATACCGCCTTGGCCGAACGGTTACGCACTGAGGTAAGGACACTGCCCTAAACTAGTTTGCTACCTTCTGGTTTTCTGGCCATACTGGAGGCATGAAGCGAGACATCGAGTTGGAAGCGACCCTGGTTGCGAAGTATGCCGTGATCGCGCCGGTGTTGGACGAGCGCAGTCGGCGCCGGTGGGCGGCGGCCGAGTCGCTCGCTATCGGTTACGGCGGCGACGCGGTGGTTTCGTCGGCCACGGGTCTGGCTCGGGAGACGATTCGCAAGGGACGTCGGGAGATTGCCCGCGACGAGGCACCGACGGACCGCATCCGGCGCCCTGGGGGCGGCCGGCCGCGCATCCAGCAGGATCAACCCGGCATCCAGGCCGCGCTCGAAGCGCTGGTGGATCCGCTCACGCGCGGCGACCCGACCTCGCCGCTGCGCTGGACGTGCAAGAGTCGCGCGAAGCTGGCGGCGGCGCTGACCGAGCAGGGGTGGCGGGTGAGTTCGACCACGGTGGGCCGGCTGCTGCACCGCCTGGGCTACCGGCTGCAATCGCCGCGCAAACGGCAGGAAGGCGCCACGCATCCGGACCGCAACGCGCAGTTCGAGCACATCAACCGGACTGCCGACGAGCATCTGACCGCTGGCGAACCGGTGATCTCGGTCGACACGAAGAAGAAGGAGCTGGTCGGAAACTTCAAGAATGGCGGGCGGGAATGGCAGCCGAAGGGCACGCCGCCAGCGGTGCTGGTGCATGATTTCCCGACCGACGCCGAGGGCAAGGCGATTCCGTACGGCGTCTACGACATGGCGCGCAACGAAGCCTGGGTCAGCGTGGGCTGGGACCACGACACACCGGCGTTCGCGGTGGCGTCGATTCGCCACTGGTGGCAGCAGATGGGTTGCGACGCCTACCCCGAGGCCACGACCCTGTTCATCACGGCCGATGCGGGCGGGAGCAACGGGTACCGGTCTCGCGCCTGGAAGCACGAGCTTCAACAGTTGGCCGACGAGACCGGACTGACCATCGAGGTGAGTCATTTCCCACCGGGCACCAGCAAGTGGAACAAGATCGAGCACCGGCTCTTCTGCCACATCACGGCGAATTGGCGCGGCACCCCGCTGACGACGTATGAGACCATCGTCGACCGCATCGGGAACGTCCGGACGGACACCGGGCTCCAGGTCCGCGCCGAACTCGACGCCGGGGAGTATCCGACGGGCATTACGGTGACCAAGGAGCAGATGGACGCACTCGCGCTGGTTCCCGATGCATTTCACGGGGAATGGAATTACAAACTGCTACCCCGATGAAGTTGAAGACTTTATATCGATCACTGTCCTAAGCGTTCGGTGAACCCGGTATGGACGTGGGAGCGGGCCAACCGGACGCTGACGTTGTCGACAGCCAGCACCGGTCGATGTTCCCTGCGCAGGAAGGGCGCCCGGACCGGATCGGTTCGCTGTTCGACGGTGCTTGCCCGACTGCCGCAACGCCGGCTACCGGGAGGACCGAACGCTTACGCACTGAGCGGTCGAGCCACGGAAGGATCTGTCGAACGGCGGCGAGCTGAACTCCATCGTGGCGTACGAGCTCTTCCGAGCGGAGAAGCTTGGCGTGTTCGGCGGAGGCCGGCCGTAGCCCCGATGCGTGGTTGGACGCGGCGTGGACTAGGCGGACGCCGATGGCGTCGGCCTAGCCGACGAGGGCACGCGACGTGGCACGGTCTGGGCGGGGCACACGCCGCTGCGAGCGCTCGATGACATCGACTGGGTCCGTTCCCTCGACGCGTTGTCTCCGCGCGCTCCACCAGCGCCCGGCAACGCGCCACATAGAGCGTTCCACTTAGAGCGGTGCCCCCTGTCGTGCTGTCGGTCTCTTGCCCATCGCAATACTGTGGTACGCTCATGCTTTCGTGCTGATCCTGAGCGGCGGACAGCGGAGGCCTTGCGTGGACGGGACCATCTTCGGCCGCGCTAGCCGCAGACCCTCAGGTCCTGCCCATCTACCGGGCCCCCGGAGGACCACATGCCCGTAGTTCGCTGTCTCGTGGCGGTGGTAGTTCTTGTCGCGACGGCGGGGCAGGCCGAGTCACAGCCCCAACTGCCCCTGCCGTGCTCCCTTCGCAACTAGCGACTCTCGCAAATCACATATAGGACCTATTCTCGATGTCTACCACTCCGCTCCATACAGCCGTTCTCCGCGCACTTGCTCGCCCCAACCCCACGCTTTTTCTGGGCGCTGGTATCGGCGTGCGCGTCGGCTATCCGGCATGGTCCGACTACCTCGAGTCACTCGCCACCGCTTGTCAGACATGGAACAATTCCGCTTCGGCCACGCTCATACGGCAACGCGTCCTGCGAGAGAAGTACCCGGAAGCCGCGACGGTTTACAAGACCTGCGACGTCATCCCGCTTGGCGAGCGTTGGAAGCTGCTTGCGCAACCGTTTACCCGCGTACTCACCGACTCTCAGACGGACCTGCTCGTGCCACTCGTTTCTCTGCCCTTCTCTGCGATCATCACCACAAACTACGACCACTCACTACATCAGGCCTCCGTCAAGAAGGCGCGGTGGTTCATGCCCGTCGAGATCAACGATGGCACGCTCCGCGGCAGCACTTTTCAACGCGAGTTTTTCATTGCACGCATTCACGGCCGCGCTGACGTGCCTCAGTCCATGGTCGTGGCAACGGAGGACTACAGCAATCTGCGACGCAATCGTGAATATGAAGATTTTCTGCTAGATATTCTACGATCGCGCAACTGCCTCTTTATTGGCTTTTCTTTTCTCGATCCCGCCATTCAGGAAGTACTGCAACTCTATAAAGACCGCGCCGGACCCGTTTTCCAATCACTGCACTCCGCCATTGTTCCGGCGCCATCATTACGTTTAGCTCAAGAACTACGGTCGTTGAATATTGAAGTCATCACTTACGAACCGAATGATAGACATTCCGCGCTCTGGACAGCCATCCGCCACGCCTCCGAAAACCGAGCGACACAAAAGGCCAAGGGACACGCAGTCCCTCCTAGTGCCACCGGCCTACAGCGCTTTATGGCTTTCGCCTACGCACAAGTTAGCCTTCGCCATGGCGAAAACCTGGGTGCGACGGAAGTCACTGCTGTCCCACATTTTTCAGCACCACAGCAGCATCTGCGGGTTCGGGGCACCCGGTGGTGAGGGAGGCATGAACAACTCCACCAGTGAACGGCGGTCGAACAGGTTGAGTTGGAGAACCCGTAGCATCCGGTGCAGGGTCCAGCTCAGCCGCAGGACGAACTTCAGGTAGGCCAACAGCAGGTACATGCACGTCGCCACCCACAGTTGCGTCAGCACCGCGTTCTTCGAGCGGCCCACGAAGCGCTTCACCTTCAGATATTGCTTGATCCACTTGAAGAACAACTCGATTTGCCAGCGCGACTTGTACACATCGGCAATCGTCTTCCCCACCCACGTCGTGTTGTTCGTCACGAACACGTAGCGCTGTTTCGTCTCCGCGTCCCAGTAGCCGACCCGCCGCAGCGTGCCCGGATAGGCCCGGCGGCCACGCGCACTCGTCAACTCGATCGTCTGGTCGCTCATCACGCCAGTCCGGATGTCGACGTCGTGGTCGCGCAGCACCCGGTACTTCACGCCCCGCTTCAACCGCGTCACGAAGGTCACGCCCTGCTCCTGCAGGCGATGCAGCCACCCGAAGTCCAGATACGCGCGGTCGGCCACCACCACGCTGCCGGTCGGGAACGTCCATGTGCGGGCCACCGTCACATCGGCTGCCTTGCCGTCGGTGACGCTGAGAAAGCTCGGCAGATGCCCCGCCTGGTCCAGGCCGACGTGCAGCTTGATGGCGCCCTTCGTACGACGGAACGACGCCCACGGGAAGGCCGCCAGGCACACGTCGATGGTCGTCGCATCTATCGCATACAGCTTGTTCTTGAACCGGAAGCCGTGCCGCGGGGCGCGCTGCTGACAACGCGCCAGCAGGCGGGAGAAGAGCGCTTCGTAGAACGTGTACGGCTGCTCGGCGTTGACCCGCGCCAGCGACGAACGGCTGACGAGGGTCTGCATCCCGAGGTGATAGAGCTTGTGGGGTTGGGCGCACAGGTTACCGACGATGTCGCGCAGGCTCAGCAGGCCACCAAGCTGGCCGAGACCGAGGGCGACGAACTGCGCCCAGCGGCTCATGACGCGGAGTCTCTGGCCCTTCTGGTGCTGCCGGGCCTCGGCGTCGAATTCATGTCGGGGAAGCAAATCGAGAAGCTGCCGGAAGACTGTGTTATGATGGGCCACGGCTTGGATCTCCTGTCTTTTGAACGATTTGGAGCAAAATCATTCTATCAGAGACAGAGGGTTCAAGCCGCTCTACTTTGAAGTTCTATGGGACAGCAGTGCTCCGCAATGACCTGAGTCAGCGCAGAAACTGATGTGGGTCAGCTACCCCTGCGGGAAGGAACAACACCTCGTTGCTTGCGAAGCCGGGGCCACCCGGGAAGGGTCCGCGAATTCGGACGCGCTCGGCTCAGTGCGTGAGGCCGTACATCCAGTAGTTGATGCCGAGCTCGAAGCCGGTGTTCATCGGCTCGATGGGGAAGAACCCGGTGCCGCCCGACTGCCAGAACTCGGCCAGGTTGGTGTTGTAGCAGGCGATCGACATCAGCCGGCCCTCGGGATCGTTGTCCTCGAACAGCCCGAAGTACTCCGGGACGAGGCCGGCGAGGTGGTGGTTGAAGGGGTTCGGGAGATCGAGCCTCTCCACGTTGAAGAACGTGTCGAAGATGCGGTGGCTCGGGTCGAGCGGGAGCCAGCGGCCGTCCGGGATCACGCGGCGCATCTGCGCCTCGAAGTTCTCCCACTGCCGCCCTTCGAAGTCGTTGAAGATGACGAAGCCGCCCTTGAGCAGGTACTCGCGCAGTCGTTGGGCCTGCAGGTCGGTCATCGCCCAGAAGCCCGGCTCCTGCATCAGCGCGATCGGGTGCCGGAAGAGCTGGGGGTCGTCCAACGGCAGAATCAGGCTGCCGTTGTCCTTGGCCTCGACGGTGGTGAAGTCGCTGAGCAGCGTCATCAGGTGCTGCTCGGCCCGCGGGAACTCGTGGGCCCACATCATGTAGCCGCGACCGTACACCTGAGCGCCGAACTCGCCCCGGTCCCAGCGGAGGCGCACGAAGGTGACCTCGCCGTCGTAGCGCAGGTTCGGGCGGCCCCACGCCCCGAAGCCGAGGAAAGGCTGGGCGGAGATGCTCGTCGCCAGCAGCGCGCAAACGAGCGCTACGAGGACAAGCCGCCGCGGACCGAACGGTCGTCGGCTCATCTGAACTCCTGATGGTAGCGCGCCCTTGAAGGCGGCGCCAGAAGAACTGCAGCCGTCGAGGGGAAGTCCTCGGCGAAACGCCGCGAGGATTCCGCCGGGCGATCCCGGCCCTGCCTTCGCTTCGTCGCCGCTCCGCGGGCCGAGCGTCGCGCGGTCCGTTCCGAGCATTCCGTGATCGTTTCGGACGTAACTTGTCGTCGCTTGACGGGCACCGACAACGCGGGCGACCGTCGGGACTGTCGCGGCGAACGAAGTCCCGCTCCCGTTTCGTCCTTCAGCGTGCCCGCCAGCGGCGGGAACCGGCAACTTGACACCCGCCGCGACGGGGCCATAATCGCCGGGATGCGAAGAGCGAGTCGAATGGCGGCAAGAATCGGGGCGTCCCTTCTGGTGACGGCTGTTGCGGCAGCGTGGGGCGGGGATTCGTCGGCACGCGGCGCCGCCGAAGAGCAGGCGGCGGGCGCGGCCGCACAGGCAGGAGGACAGCCCCGGCGCCAGGGACTCTACCCGGCATTGCAGCGCCCGCCCGGCGATCCCGAGCTGATTGCCCGCGGGCAGGGAATATACGGCATCAACTGCCGCGCCTGCCACGGCGTCGACCTGCGCGGCGGCGATCTCGGCGGTCCCAACCTGCTGCGGTCTCAGCTTGTGCTACGCGACGAGCAGGGCGAGCTGATGGGACCGGTCATCCGGAACGGAAGCACGGCCGCGGACGGCTCCGGGATGCCGCCGCTGTCGCTGTCCGACGAGGACGTTCGGGCGGTCGCCGAGTACATCCATGACGTCCTTTCCACCGCGACGCGCCAGGGAGGACCGCCCGAGGGCGAGCTGGTGGAGCTGGACATCCTGGTCGGCGACGCGGCGGCCGGCGAGGCCTACTTCGCGGTGGAGTGCGCCTCGTGCCATTCTCCGGCCGGTGACCTGCAGGGCATCGCATCGCGGATCGCCGAGCCCAAGGAGCTGCAGAACACCTGGGTTCGCGGCGGCTCTCGGAGCGGCCCGCGGCCCCCGGTGAACGTGACCGTCACGACATCGTCCGGCGAGCGGGTCGCAGGAACGCTCGACCGCCTCGACGACTTCGTGGTCGTGCTGACGACGACCGACGGACGCCACCGCTCGTTCAGCCGGCGCGCCGGCGGCACGCGAATCGAGCTCGCCGACCCGCTGGCCCGCCACCGCGAGCTGCTTTCGCTGTACCGCGACACCGACATCCACGACGTCACGGCCTATCTGGTGACCCTGAAATGAGACGGATACTGCTTCCCCTGCTCGCCGCCGCGTTGATCACGACCGCTCCCGCCGCCGCCGGCGTTCAATCCCGACACCGGCCTCTTCTACACGCAGGAGAACAACGGGTTCAACCTGCTGTACCTGACCGATCCCGACCCGCGCGGGTCGATGGGGCTCGGCGGAAAGGACCGCGTGGTGGTCGGGTCGGGCGGCAACGCCTTCTCGGCCATCGACTACCGCACGGGCGACATCGTCTGGCGCCACGCCTGGCCGCCCGGCGGCGGCGGCGGCGCGGGGGTGCTGACCACAGCGGGGGGCGTCGTCTTCACCGGAGACGGCAGCGGCAACTTCGTGGCGTTCGACGCGGCCGACGGCGACCTGTTGTGGCACACCCGCATCGGCAACATCTCGAACGCCCCGCAGACGCACATGCTCGACGGCCGCCAGTACGTGCTGGTGGCCGTGGGACAGCGCCTGTTCGCCTTCGTGATGTACTGACGGTGACAAGCGCCCGCGCCATGGCGCGGTGACCTCCGGCCACCAGATCGGCCGTGGTAGCATGAATCGGTGTTCGACACTCACGCGATAGCCCGCGCGCTGGCCAACGCCGACCTCACACCCGCACAGGTCGACGCCATCACCGACGCCGTGTGGCAGGCAGCGGAGCACGAGGTGCGGGATCTGGTCACACGGGCGGACCTCTACCGCGCCCTCCTGCTCCAGACAGGCGTGCTCATCGGGGCTGGGATCGCCGTCCTCCGGCTGCTCGGCTGACTCGGTCGCTACTGGGTTCGACCCGTCTGGTGCGCCGCTGGCTGCCCGATTCGTTCAGGGCCCGTCGAGGTCGAGAGTGTCAAGCACGCCCGCGCCCAGCTACGACATTCCCCCCGAGCTGTTCAGCCTGACGCAGGTGGACGATGCCGGCCTGCTGTTCATCTCGCCGGTCATCCACGACTGGAACATCGTCTCTTCGAGCGGCATCGACACGGTGATCGACCTCGAAGGCGGCCTCGACGTCGGCGTCCCGACCGTGCCCAACCAGGTCCTCTACGTCTACTTCCCGATCCTGGACAAGGACCTGCCGGACCTGGAGAAGCTCGACGCCCTGGCCGGCCTTGGCGCGACCCTCGTCGGGCAGGGCCACCACGTGTTGTCCCACTGCGGCATGGGGTTCAACCGATCGGCGCTGGTAGCCGGTCTGATCCTGCACAAGCTCGGGATGCCGGGACCGCGGGTCGTCGAGCGGCTGCGGGAGCGCCGCGCCGGGGCGCTGTTCAACGAGCGGTTCGCGGCCTGGCTGAAGTCGCTGGGGTAGCGGGCGCGTCCTGGGAAACCGTCCCGGGAGCGCCCCGAAGCGCCTCGCTGGCTCGGCGTTTCGGCCCATCCTCCCGCTCCATGGCCTTGCGTCTCAGAACTTCGCTTCGCTGGGTTCTGCGGAGCAAGCTCATGGACGACAAGTCTGGTCATGTCCCGAGACGGACCCTCCCACAAATCTGGTGACATTCGTCGGCCGCTCTGCAAAAGTAGGGGCGGGCCGCGAGGAGGTCGTCCCGAACGAAGCAGCCATCAGTCCTTGACGATAGCCGAACACCAGACGTAGACCGCGCGGGGACGGCGTTTCGCACGCGGGCACCCCCGCGGCGCTCACCGGGATCGGACCGTTCCGCCTCCGGGGGCACGATCGCGACAGGAAAGGAGAGCGTGTCTTGAGCACCGTCTCCCGTTCGCGTCGTACGTGCGTCGTCGTCGGCGTCCTCCTGCTTGCGCCAGTCACAGCGTTCGCGCAAGGCATCTCCGGAACGGTGTCGGACAACACGGGCGGCGTGCTGCCCGGGGTTACCGTCACCGCCGCGAGCCCCGCACTCATCGAAGGCCAACGCGTAGCGATCAGCGACAGCCAGGGCCTGTACTCCATCGTCGACCTCCGGCCGGGGGTCTATACGGTCACGTTCTCGCTGCCCGGCTTCAGCACGATCATCCGCGAGGGGATCGAGTTGACCACCGGATTCACGGCCAACGTCGACTCGGCCATGGCCGTCGGCGGCATCGAGGAGACGATCACGGTGACCGGGGCGGCCCCCGTCGTCGACGTGCAGAACGTGCGCCGGCAGACGCTGGTGACCGACGAGGTGCTCTCGACCCTGCCGATGAGCACCAAGCACGTCAACAATCTCGTCACCCTCACGCCCGGGTTCACCGGCCTGGCCGACGTCGGCGGCCGCTACTCGTCTCAGGTGGGCGGCGAGTACCACGGCAAGGCGGGCACCAAGGTCGCGATGGACGGGATGGGCATCGAGAACAGCTTCGGGAACAGCAGCTACCAGATCAACTCCGCCGCGGTGCAGGAGATGGTGCTGCAGACGACCGGCGTCTCGGCCGACACGAACGCCGACGGCGCGGTGGTCAACGTCATCCCGAAGGAGGGCGGCAACACGTTCAGCGGCATCGCGGCCGGGTTCTTCGCCAACGACAGCATGGAGAGCCAGAACCTGACGCAGGAGCTGCGGGACGCCGGTCTCGACACCTCGAACTCGACGTTGAAGATGTGGGACCAGTCGCTGAGCCTGGGCGGACCGATCATGCGCGACCGGCTGTGGTTCTTTCTGGCCGGGCGGAGCTGGGGCTTCTCGCGGCGGCACGCCGGGGTCTACTGGAACCAGAGCACCTTCCCGGGCGCGCCGGCCACCGGCCAGCCGCGGTATCTCACGCCGCCGGGGGCGGAACGGAAGGTCGTCAACTTCATCCCGTACACGGACATGCCGGACAACCGCTACAGCGGGCGACTGGAGTGGTACGACTCGTACCTGAGCCGCATCACCTGGCAGGCGGCGGACAACCACAAGTTCAACTTCACCTACGACGAGCAGCGCGCCTGCAACTGCGGATCCACCAATGCCAACCGGATGCAGGAGTCGGCCCCCGGCTACCGTTTCGACCCCAACCGCCTGATGCAGTTCACGTGGACGTCGACGCAGACGAGCCGCCTGCTGCTCGAGGCCGGCGGCACGATCGCGATCTCGCAGTGGAACACCTTCCTGATGCCGGGCGTCGAACCCGACGAAGTGCTGATCAACGATGTGGGGACGGGGATCACCTACGGCAACTACGGTTGGTTGCGGGGCGACCCCAACAACACCGATCGCTACAGCCAGCGCTTCTCGGTGTCGTACGTCACCGGTTCGCACAACTTCAAGGCCGGCGTCCAGGCGGAGCAACTGGTGGACAACGTCTACCTCCTCAATGCCGGCAACAACGTGCACTACCGGTTCCGCAACGGGGTGCCCAACCGCCTGACGCAGTGGTCGACGCCCTACCTGCAGCGGGATCGCGCCCGGGACACGGGGTTCTACGCCCAGGACCAATGGACCATCGACCGCTGGTCCATCAACATGGGCGTGCGGATCGACAACCTCTACGGCTACAGCCCCGCGCAGCAGCAGCCGGACGACCCGAATCCGGTGAATCCCTGGGGAGGCTTTCCGAGGGTCAATCCGTGGCTGCCGACCCGGAACTTCGATCGCCGGGAGGGCACGCCGAACTGGTGGGACATCAATCCGCGCGTGGGGGTCGCCTACGACCTGTTCGGTGACGGCAGAACCGCGCTCAAGGCCTCGCTGGGCCGCTACGTGGCGAAGATCGGCACCGAGATCACCAACGCCAACAATCCCATCGTGCGGTCGGTGAACAGCACGAACCGCTCGTGGAACGACGCCAACGGGAACTACGTCCCCGACTGCGACCTGGGCAACTTCGGGCCGAACGGTGAATGCGGCGCGATCGACAACAACAACTTCGGCCAGTTGAATCCCAACGCCATCCTGTGGGATCCGGACGTGCTGAACGGCCTGCGCGACAGCAACTGGGACATGTCGGCGGAGCTGCAACAGGAGCTGGTGCAGGGGCTGTCGATGACCGTCGGCTACTACTTCAACAACGGCGGGTACAACCAGCAGAACGACAGCAAGAACCGGCGGACCGACAACCTGGCGGTGAGCGCGGGCGACTACAGCCCGTACTGCGTCATGGCGCCGAGCCACCCGGGGCTTCCGGGCGGCGGGGGCAACGAGATCTGCGGGCTGTACGACCTGAACCCGGACAAGTTCGGCCAGGTCGACAACATCATCACCCGGACCGACAAGTTCGGAAGCGACGTCCGCCGAAACCACTTCTTCAACGTGACGCTGGACGGACGGCTCGCCAACGGCATCCAGTTCGGGGGCGGGTTCGACACCGGCCGGTCGATCGACGACCAGTGCTTCACCATCGACTCGCCGCAGGAGATGCTGCACTGCCGGGTCGTCACCCCGTTCATGGCCCAGACACAGGTGAAGGCGTTCGGGTCGATACCGCTGCCGGGCGACCTGTTCGTCAGCGCGGCGTACCAGAACCTCTCCGGCCCGGACTACAACGCGAACATGCTGATCTCGAGCGCCGACACCATCGGGCTCGGACGGCCTCTGTCGGCGGGCTGGGCGCTGGTGCCACTGGTGGCGCCGCAGATGTTGTTCGAGGATCGGATCTCGCGGCTCGACTTCCGGATAAGCAAGATCATCAACTACGGGCGGCTGCGGTTCCAGATCAACCTGGACGCGTACAACCTGATGAACACGAGCGACGTGCGCGGGGTCAACAGCTCCTTCGGCCCGCGCTGGGGAGCCCCGAACTACATCATCGATCCCCGGCTGGTGCAGATCGGAGGTCAGATCGACTTCTAGGAGATTGCGCCGCAGAACGCAGCGAAGCGAAGTGCTGAGGCGCAAGGTCATGGGACGGTGGGGGATGGGGCCGAACACGGAGCCCTGCGACGGGTTTGGCGGCGCTAGGAGCCCGTGGCGTAGCGTGCGCATTCTGTCCCGGGCGGTCCTTCGCGGTACGGACCGCCCGGGGGGCTTTCTCGCGTGAAGTTCACTCTCACCCCCATCCTCCTGACTGTCGCCACGAGCCTTTGTTGCGGCGGCGCTCCCGCGGGCACGACGGTGGAGCCCGGAGCGGTCCCGGCGTCGGATGCCGGGGGGGCCGACGACTCGGACGAGGCCGCCGCGGGCGACTGGTTCGCGGAACGCGCGGTTGCCGCCGGCCTCGACTTCACCCATACCAACGGCATGTCCGGCCGCTACTATTTCCCGGAGATGATCCCGGCCGGGGCCGGTGTGCTCGACTACGACAACGACGGCGACCTCGACGTCTACCTGGTGCAGGGACGTCCGCTCGGAGACGCCTCCGCGCGGAACGGCGGCGCGGCGGCCGCGAACGCCGCCGTCGAGCCGGGAGGCCGGCTGTTCCGGAACGACCTGCGGGTGGAAGCCGACGGGACGCGGTCGGTGCGCTTCCTCGACGTGACCGAACGCAGCGGGATCGACGCTCCCGGATACGGCATGGGGGTGGCGGCCGGCGACGTTACCAACGACGGCTGCACGGACCTGTACCTGACGAACCTGGGCCCGAATCAACTGTTCCGCAACAATTGCGACGGGACCTTCACGGACGTGTCGGAATCGGCCGGCGCCGAGGGCGGCGGCTGGAGCGTATCGGCAGCCTTCGTCGACTACGACCGCGACGGCTGGCTGGATCTGTACGTCGGCAACTACGTGCAGTACAGCATCGAGACGGACCGGCCCTGCACCGACCTCGCGGGGCGGCGGGACTACTGCACGCCCGAGGTGTACGCGCCGCAGGCGGACCGGCTCTATCGCAACCTCGGTGGCGGCCGGTTCGCCGACGAGACGGCGACCGCGCTCGCCGGAGCGCGTTTCGGACCGGCCCTCGGCGTGTCGACCGCCGACTTCGACGGCGACGGCTGGACCGACGTCTACGTCGCGAACGACGTGCACGCGAACCTGCTGTGGATGAACCAGGGCGACGGCACGTTCCGGGACGGCGGCCTGCTGTCCGGGGCGGCGCTGAGCGGAGACGGCGTGGCCGAGGCGAGCATGGGCGTGGACGCCGGAGACTTCGACAACGACGGGGACTTCGATCTGTTCATGACCCACCTGCCGAACGAAGGGAACAACCTCTACGAGAACGACGGGGCCGGGTTCTTCGAGGACGTGAGCATCCGGACCGGCCTGGGGCCGGCGAGCCATGGACGCACCGGGTTCGGCGCCGCGTGGTTCGACATCGACAACGACGGCTGGCTCGACCTGCTGGCGGTCAACGGCGCGATAGAGGCGATCGACGGGCGCGACCATCCGTTTCCATACGACGAGACCAATCTGCTCTTCCGCAATCTCCGCAACGGGCGGTTCGAAGACGTCACGTACAGAGCCGGCGCGGCCCTCCGGCTGTCGGAGATCAGCCGCGGCGCGGCCATCGGGGACATCGACAACGACGGCGACACCGACGTGGTCGTAGCGAACAACAGCGGGCGGGCGCGACTCTTCGTCAACGAGGCCGGGAACCGCAACCACTGGCTGGGCCTGCGGCTCACCGGGGGGGATGCGCAACGCGACATGCTCGGCGCGCGTGTCGCCGTCCTGCGAAGCGGCGAGGCGGCCTGGCGGCACGTTCGCACGGACGGCAGCTACGCCTCTGCGCACGATCCCCGGGTTCTGATCGGGCTGGGCCGGTCGGCGCAGGCGCCGCTCGTACGCGTAATCTGGCCGAGCGGAAGTGTCGAGGAATGGAACGACCTCCCCATCGACGGTTACACGACGCTGGCCGAAGGAACGGGGACGGTCCCATGAGCCCAAGAGCCTGCGCCGCAGAACGCAGCGAAGCGAAGTGCCGAGGCGTAAGGTCCTGGAGCGGGGGGATGGGTCGAAACGCTGAACCGGCGAGGCGTTTCCGAGCGCTGGCAGCCCGTGGCGAAAGCCCCGCAGCACTCGAGCGACGCCGCGGTCGGAGGGGTCTCGCGAGCCGGTGCGCCGCGATCGTGCGCGTCGCGCTGCCGGTCTGGTTCGTGGTCGCCGCCGCCGGCTGCAGCGGCGGCGGGCCGGCAGCCGAGAGCGAAACGCCGCCGACGGCCGCGTTGCCGGACCTTTCCGCTGCCGACCTGTTCGTACGAGACCAGGTGCGCGCGCAGCACGCGTCGCTGATGGCAATCGTGCAGACACCGACCGCGAACGCGGCACGGCGCGCCGCCGCGTACGGCGACATGGGGAAGCTGCTGATGGCCGCGGCGCTGCACGACGCGGCCGAGCCGCACCTGCGGCGGGCGCGGACGCTGGCGCCGGACGACACGCGCTGGCCGTACTATCTCGGGCACCTCTACAGGACGACCGGGGCGCTGGAGGATTCCGTCGCCGCCTTCGACGAGGTGCTGCGCCTCCGGCCCGACGACGCGTTGACCCTGCTGTGGCTGGGCGAGGTGTACCTCCTGCTGGGGCAACCCGAGGAGGCGGAACCGTTGTTCGGGAGACAGCTCGCCATGCAGCCCGACTCGGTCGTCGCCAACGTCGGCCTCGGCCGCGCCGCGCTCGCGGCCAACGAATACGCCCGCGCCGTCCGGTTCCTGGAGGAGGGACTGCGGCTCAGCGGGCAGACGGCGGTCGGCGTCCACTATCCCCTGGCGCTCGCCTACCGGGGTCTCGGCCGGCTCGACCGGGCCGAGGCGCACATGCGGCAGCGGGCGGACGTCGCGATCCTTGCAGAGGATCCGCTGATGGAGGAGCTCGACACGCTGATCGAGAGCCCGCGGGCATACGAGCGGCGGGGAAATCGAGCGCTCAGCCGACGCGACTGGGTCACGGCCGCCGGGTACTTCCGGCGGGGACTCGTCCTGGAACCTGCCGACCCGACCCTGCGGCATCGGCTCGGCACGGTGCTTTTCCAGATGGGAGACCCGGGCGGGGCTCTCGCCGAGTTCGAACGGATCCTGCAGACCGCACCCGACTTCGCGCTGGCGCACTTCAGCCTGGGGGTGCTGCTGGAAGGAGCGGGCCGGCGACCGGAGGCGATCGAGCGACTCGACGCAGCCGTGGGGCACGAGCCCGGCTACGTCGAGGCGCGGCTCGCCCTGGCCGGCCTGCTGCGCCGGGAGGGCCGCTTCGAGGAAGCCCTGGCGCAGTACGAGCAGCTCATGGAGGCGGGCGCCGCGGGCGACCCGCGGATCGAGGAGGCGCCGTTCGGTCACGCCGTCACGCTGGTCCGCCTCGGCCGCCACGCCGACGCACGGAACCGGTTCGGCGAGGGCATGGCGGCCCACCCGGATCAGCCCTTCTTCGTTCACGCGCTCGCGCGCCTCCTCAGTGGCGCGACCGATCCGGGGGTCAGGGACGGCGCCCGCGCGCTCGCGCTCATGGAAGCGCTGCCGGAGGCGGCGCGCGACCTCGATCTCGGCGAGTCGATGGCAATGGCGCTCGCCGAGAGGGGCCGCTTCGGCGAGGCAGGCAACTGGCAGCGGGCCGCCATCGACCGCGCCACACGCGGCGGGCGCGCGGATCTCGTGCCGCGCATGCGGGAGAAGCTGACGCACTACGACCGCGGTCTGCCGTGGCGCAGTGACGATCCGGTCGAGTTCGATCCATTCCTCGAACGGTCGGCCGGCGCGATTCGCTAGGAAATCTGCGCCGTAGCACGGTGCAGACTCCTGGACAGGCTCGGTTGAGCGGCAATCGGAGCCAGAGGCGACCATTGTCGGGTCAGGAGTCTGCGCGGCGGATACCGCGCAGACGACGCTGAACCGGCGCTTCGGTCGCGCGCGGCTATGCCGCGCTTCCGGTGGGCAATATCATGAGGCGCATGGTGAACGGCGCGATCCGGATCGTTCTGATCGCAGCGGTCGCCGGCGGGTGCGCGGTGGACCCTGCCTCCCGGAGAGATGCTCCGCGGGGCGGGCACTCGGATGCCGGCGGGACCCCGGATTCCGGCGACTCGGCCTGGTTCGTCGAGCGCGCCGCCGAGCTGGGTCTCGACTTCGTGCATTTCAACGGTGCGTCGGGCCACTTCTATTACCCGGAGATCCTGCCGCCGGGCGTCGGTCTGCTCGACTACGACAACGACGGCGACCTCGACGTGTTCCTGGTTCAGGGCCGCATGCTCGGCCCGGGCTCGAGCATCTCCGACGCCCTGATACCGCCCGCGTCCCCAGGCCCCTTCAGGGGGCGTCTCTATCGCAACGACCTCGATACCGGCCCGGACGGGATCCGGTCGTGGCGCTTCGTCGACGTGACCGAGCAGAGCGGTCTGGCCGCCGACGGATACGGCTTCGGTGTCGCGGCGGGCGACATCCACAACGACGGGTGGGTCGACCTGCTCGTGACCGGCTTCGAATCGGAGCGGCTCTTCCGCAACGACGGCGACGGGACGTTCACCGACGTCTCGGACGAAGCCGGCATCGACGGGGGCGCCGCGTTCGGCGTCTCGGCCGCGTTCGTCGACTACGACCGGGACGGCTGGCTCGATCTGTACGTCGGCAATAACGTCGACTACGACCTCGACAACCGTACCGTCTGCCCCAATACGGCGGGAGCGCGTGACTACTGTCCTCCGGAGACGTACGGGGGGCTGCCGGACCGTCTCTACAGGAACCGCGGGAACGGCGACTTCGACGACGTCAGCCCGGCGGCGCTCCGGCACACCGATACCGGCGGTGTCTCACGCGCGACCCTGGGACGATTCGGACCGGCGCTCGGCGTGGCCACCGCCGACTACGACGGCGACGGCTGGCCCGACATCTACGTCGCCAACGACGGGACCGAGAACCTGCTCTGGCTCAACCGGCGGGACGGCACGCTGACGGACGCCGCGCTGCTCTCCGGCGCGGCCCTCAGCGGCCTTGGCACCCCCGAAGCCGGCATGGGCGTGGATGCCGGCGACTTCGACGACGACGGCGACGAAGACCTGTTCATGACGCACCTGACGACGGAGGGAAACAACCTGTACGTCAACGACGGCTCCGGGATGTTCCAGGACGCGAGCGCGCCGTCCCGGCTGGGACCGGGGAGCCTGCCGTACACCGGTTGGGGCTCCGCCTGGTTCGATTTCGACAACGACGGCCGGCTCGACGTCATGGCCGTCAACGGAACGGTAGTGGCGGTGGAGGGGCGCGGCGAAGACCCGTTTCCGTACGGGCAGCGCAACACGTTGTTCCGCAATCTGGGCGACCGGCGCTTCGAGGATGTCACCCGGCGCGCAGGGGCTGTGTTCGAGTTGTCCGAAGTGAGCCGCGGCGCCGCGTTCGGCGACCTGGACAACGACGGGGACGTGGACGTACTGGTAGGGAACAACGCCGGTCCCGTTCGACTGCTCGTCAATACGGTCGGCAACCGCCGGCACTGGCTGGGCCTGCGGCTGGTGGGAAGCACGGACGGTTCCGAGCACGGGCGGGACATGCTGGGCGCCCGGGTGGCGGTTGTCCGAGACGGCGAGCCGACACGCTGGCGGCGCGCCCGCAGCGATGGAAGCTACGCGTCCGCCAACGACCCGCGCGTGCACGTCGGGCTCGGCGAGTCGGCGCAACCACCGGACGTGGAGGTACGCTGGCCGAGCGGACGAGCCGAAGCGTGGGATGACGTGCCGGTCGACCGCTACACCACGCTGACCGAGGGTCAGGGACGGATTCTCTCGGAGGCGACGCGATGAACCCCCGCGAAGGCGACACGACGCAACGCGGCCGGCGCGCCGGCGCCCGGGTCTTCCGGACGCTGTGCCTCGCCGGCATCGTGGCCGCGGCCTGCGGCGGCGACGGCCCCGTGCCCACCAATTCCGACGCATCGACCGACGCCGCGGCCGAAGTCGTGCTGCTTCCACCGGAGGGCCAGGACCTGGTTCCGGTTGCGATGCCCGACTTCGCAACCATGACCGAGCCGGTCGCGCAACAGATGCGGACCTACCAGACGGCGGTCCGCGTGCGCCTGGGAACCGCGGCGAGCGAGCCGGAGGCGCTCGGCGACGCCTACGGCCGGCTCGGCATGCTGCTGCTGGCGGCGACCTACGTCGACGCGGCCGAGGCGAGCCTGCTGAACGCGCAGACGCTGTTGCCGAACGACGGGCGGTGGCCGTACTACCTCGGCAGGGTCCACGAGGCGACGGGCGACCTTGAAGCCTCCACGGCCTCGTACCGGCGGGTGGTCGATCTGCAGCCGGACGACCTCGCCCCGCGCGTGCTGCTGGCCGACGTGCTGTTCACCCGGGGTGAGCTCGACGCGGCGGAGCGGATCTACGGCGAGGCCCTCGACCGGTACCCGGATGCGCCGGCGGCCCGGGTGGGACTGGGTCGGATCGCCCTGGCCCGCCGGGAATACGCGGACGCGGCGACCCGCTTCGAGCAGGCGCTGGCTGCCGCCCCCTGGGCGACCGCGGTCCACTACCCGCTCGCGCTGGCCTATCGGGGGCTCGGCGAGACCGAGCGGGCCGAGGCGCACCTGCAGCGGCAAGGTGACATCGAGGCGTTGCCGCCGGATCCGCTGCGGCAGGAGCTCGACGAGCTTCTGGAGAGCGCGAACGCCTACAACATCCGGGGTGGCCGGGCTCTGGACACAGGCAACTACCGCGTGGCCGCCGATCTGTTCCGCCGCGGTCTCGAGCTCGATCCGGACGATCCCTCGTTGCGGCAGCGGCTCGGCGTCGCGCTGTTCCAACTGGGCGACGTCGGCGGCGCCGTGGAAGCGTTCGAGCGGGTGGTCCGGACGACGCCCGAGCACACCGAGGCGCAGTTCAGTCTCGGCGTGGTCCGGGCCGACCAGGGACGGCACCACGAGGCGATCGACCATCTGTCGACGGTTCTGCAGCACGACCCCGCCTACATCCAGGCGCGTGTGCAGCTCGCTAACGTGCTGGTCCGCAGCGGACGCGCGGACGAGGCCGTCGCCCACTACGATCGGGCACTGGCGCTGGACCCGAGCCGGCAGGAGGCCCTCTACGGCGCCGCCATGGCCCACGTCCGCATGGAGCGCTACGACGCGGCCCTCGATCGCCTCGAAAGGGGCCTCGAAGCGAACCCCGCGGATCGGATGTTCCAGCACGCGCTCGCGCGCATACTGGCCAGCGCGCCGGACGACGCGTTGCGCGACGGCGAACGGGCGATGGCCGTCCTCGAACCGTTGCTGGCGGAGGCGCCGGACCTCTCGTTGGGCGAGACCACCGCGATGGCCCTCGCGGCGATGGGGCTGTACTCCCAGGCGGCGGCCGTGCAGCGTGACGTCCTGGAAGCCGCCCGCCGCGCCGGCCTCGGCGACGCGGTGGAGCGGATGACCGACAACCTCGCGCTGTTCGAGGCGGGCCGCCCCTCGCGGACGCCGTTTACCCAGGCGGAGCTGCCCTGACCGCGCGTTCCGCCGGCGCTCAACGGCCGCGGGACGGCCCGGCGAGCGCGTCGTCCAGCAGGCGCCTGGCCTCGGTCAGATCCGGATTCAGCCGCAGGGCCGCGCGATACGCCTCGACCGCCGCCTCGATCCTTCCCTGGCCGAAGAGCGTGAGCCCCAGGGCGACGTGCGCATCCGCGAATTCGGGCCGTGCCGCGAGCGCGCCGCGGAACTCGGCCTCGGCCTCGGCGAACCGTCCCGCGCCGAGCAGGATGTTGCCCAGATTGAAGTGGGCGTTGGCGTGGGCCGGCTCCAGCGCCAGCGTCCGGCGGTAGTGGCGGGCGGCGCCATCGAGGTCGCCCGCCAGATGCAGGAGTCCGCCGAGGTTGTTGTGCGCCTCGACGAAGTCCGGCCGCAGGTCGAGCGCATGCCGGTAGCTCGCCATCGCGTCGCCGGTCCTCCCGATCGTCGCCAGCGCGGTTCCCAGCCGGTAATGCGCGGAAGCACGTTCCGGCGCGATACGGACGGCCGCCATCAGGTGCCGGATCGCCTCGCTCGCCTGTCCCACCGCGAACAGATCGTTACCCACCCGCTCCTGCAGCACCGCGCTGTCGGGAGCCGCGGCGAGGGCAAGCCTGGACCCGGCGAGCACGACGTGTGCGACGTGCCGCGACACGTCCCGGACCAGGGCGGGACGATCCGCCGGATCGACCGGCAGCACCTGCAACATCAGCTCGGCCATCTCGTCCGTCGACCGCGGACCGAATCGCACCCGGCGCGGGGGACGGCTCGGGTTTCTCGGGTTGCCGGCGGAGTTGTCGAAGACGAAACGCATCACGACTTCCGTGCCGGCCGGCAGGCGCGGTTGCGCCGCGTAGCGGTACTCGTCCTGCCACGCGAAATCCCAGTCGTCGATGCGGATCAGTGGCCGGCGGGCGCCCCCCGGCAGCACCGCGTAGCCCTCCACCCGGCGGGCCAGGAAGTGCGCGTGGGGGTAGACGGCGAGCAGATCGACAGCGGCCGGCAGGCGGTAGCGATCCTCCACGACATGGGCGGACGCCCCCGCGGGAATGTCGATAATCTGGGATCCGAGCTGCACCACGGCCGGGGCCGCGGTCGGCGCCGTGTCCGCGAAGAACAAGCCGACCGAGACCCGGATCGGCGTCGGCTCGCCCCACGGCACGAGATGAGTCTTGAGCACGAGGTCAGTGCCCGGCTCCAGACGCCATGCCAAGTGGTCCGCGACTTCGTTCGGGACCGTGCCCGGCGCCCAGCCGAGAAAGTGGCCGTCTGGAGGACGCGCCCGGTCGACGTGGCGGTCGTCGTAACCCGGAACCGGGTCGGCGGCGGCCAATCGACGCGCCGAGCCGGAGCGATCGACCAGGATGCGGGCGTGGTGAATGCCGCGGGTCGTCGCAGGCCGCAGCTCGATCGCCTGGACGAAGCGCGCGCGCGTGGTCGGGACCCGTACGACGAAGTTCCGGTAGACGTCCTCCCCGGCCGCCGGCAGCGGGTAGGGCGCGTCCATGGTGACGACCAGATCCGGCGTGCCGCGCATCCAGCCGCCCGGCCAGGAGGGCGGTTCGGACGCTCGATCGGGGTCTCCCTCGGGAGCGCCCGCCGCGACCCAGCGCTGGATGAGGTCGATCTCGCTCCCGCGGAGGCGCCGCTCGCCCAGGAAGCGCGCCACGCCGGGCGCCGGCTTCCACGGCGGCATCACTCGACGCCGCGTAACGCTCGCGACCATCCGGGCGCGGGCGCTGACCTCGGCGTAGGTCGAAAGGCTGAACGGGGCGACCGCATCCGGCCGGTGGCACGAGACGCAGTGCTCGTTCAGAATCGGGGCGATCTGCCCGTTGTAGCTGACGGCGCGCGCCGCCTGTTCCTGCGCGGCCGAAACCGAGGCCGACGCGGGCCAGGCCAGCGCGATTGCAGCGACCGGACCGTACGCCACGAGTGCGGCTCGCACGGACTTCATGGTGCAGGTTCGGCTCGCCGACGCCTCGCCCGGAAACCGTCGCCGGACGGCTCCGCTTTCCGCCCAACCAAACCCCGCCGGTCGCTGCACCGCTCCAGGGCGCGGACGACTGCCCCTATTCTGCCACGATGAAGGGCCGGCGAAGTACAGTCGCGTCTTGTTGGGCGCGGCGAATGGAGGGCCGCCATGTACCAGGTTGACGCCGCGGCGGCGCTGCAGCGGACGGTGCGGGCCCTGCGGGGCCGGCGCTACTGGCCGCACGTCAGCCGTAACGTCGTGGCGCTCGGGTTCACGAGCCTGCTGACGGACGTCTCATCGGAGATGGTGGCGACCGTGCTGCCGATCTACCTGGTGTTGTACCTGGGTCTGACACCGCTGCAGTACGGACTCGTCGACGGCCTGTACCACGGGATGACCGCCCTTCTGCGGCTGGCCGGCGGCTTCGCCTCGGATCGCACGCGGCGCGACAAGGAAGTGGCGGCGGTCGGCTACGGCACCTCTGCGCTGTGCAGGATCGGACTGCTGGGGGCGGGCGGCGCCTGGCCGGTGATCGCCGCGATCGTGGCGGTGGATCGCGCCGCGAAGGGACTGCGGGCGGCGCCGCGCGATGCGCTGATCTCGCTGAGCAGCGGGCGCGCGGGCCTTGCCACGAGTTTCGGTGTCCATCGTGCGCTGGACAGTGCGGGCGCGATGCTGGGGCCGCTCGTGGCGCTCGCCATCCTGTCGGCGGCGCCGGACGCCTACGACCTGGTGTTCGTCACGAGCTTCGCGGTCGCCATCGTCGGTCTCGGAGTCCTGTGGCTGTTCGTGCGGAGCGTCCGCGGCCTGACGCTCGACCGGGAGAGGCCGCTTCGACCCGGTCCGGCTTTCCGCTCGCTGCTGGCGACGCGAGGCTTCGCCGGACTGACCTGCGCCGGGGCACTGCTCGGCCTGGCCACCGTCAGCGACGGCTTTCTCTATCTGGTGCTTCAGGAGCGCACGGGGCTGAACCCGGGGCTGTTCCCGCTCCTGTACGTCGGGACCGCGGGCTCTTTCCTGCTGCTGGCCCTGCCGGCCGGGATGCTGGCGGATCGGTTCGGCCGGCGGGCCACCTTTCTCGCCGGACACGGCGTGCTGGTGCTGGCCTATCTGATCGCCCTTCCCGAGGAAGTGTCGGTCGGCAACCTGGCGGTCTGCGTCCTGCTGCTGGGTGGCTACTACGCGTTGACGGAGGGCGTGCTGATGGCGCTGGCGAGCGCGATGCTGCCCGCGGATATCCGGGGCACGGGTCTCGCCCTGCTGACCACCGCGACCAGTCTCGGACGGCTGGCGGCGTCCATCGCCTTCGGCGCCATGTGGGCCGGGTACGGTTCCACGGCGGCGCTGACCGGGTTCGTGGTCGCGCTCGTCGCCGCCACTGGTCTGGCAGCGCTGGCGCTCGCGGGAAGCCGCGACCATGACGCGTGAGACGCGACGACGCGGGCGGATGGTCAGCCTCTCCGACGGGCTTCGTCGTCGTACCGCAAGCGGGCCAGGAAGTCCCATGCGTCCCGTGGTGACCGGACCGTTGGAGGATCGATTGTCGTGCCTCAAAGGCGATCACGGCGCATCCGCTCGGATGTACAATTTCGGCCCTGGAATGGAGCGGTATTGTCTGGTCTAGGAGGCTGCGCCGTAGAACGCAACGAAGTGAGTTCTGCGGCGTAGGCTCCTGGAGCGGGGGGGATGGGCCGAAAACGCCGAGCCAGCGAGGCGTTTTCGGGGCGCTAGGCTGGATGGATCACAGACGCTTGCGTTCCGGCGGGAACTCGTGCGGCGCCGGGACCGACACGGCGCCCCGGTCTTCGAACGCCGCGCGGTTCCTCGTGCTGTGCCTGCTCTGCGCCCTGCTGACGGGCGCGTACGCCTGGTTTTCGCTCGCGCGGTCCGCGGATCGAACCAACCAAGGCGCTCTGCCGCCGATCACCGGAGCGCTCGAAGCGCCGCCCGTCCCACCCGACCCGGGCGCGATTCGCAGGTTGCCAGCCTTGCCGGCGGCCTCGGAAGAAGCGAACGCGGACACGGAAAGCCTGGTCGAGCGGGTGGCAGAGGCTATCCCCGCGGGGTCGACGCCAGGGTCGACCCCGGCCGTCATGACGGCGGATACGCACGGTTCGCGCGACGACACCAAGGCCGGGGAGAGGCTCCCGGACGCCCGTGCGCCCGCGCCGGCCGACCAGCCGGCGGTGGTCACCGGACCTTCCCTGTCCGAGAACCCCGCGGCGCCGGCTTCCGTGCGCCGCTTCCTCGTCCGCCACACGGGGCTGGATCGAAGCCACGGCTTCCTGGCGGTCGAGACCGATGCGCTCGGAAAGCGCACGCGGGAGGCCACGCCGCTCATGTGCCACCGCGTTCATTTCGCCGCCGGGCACGGGTCGTGCCTGATGGTGGAGCGCGAGTTCTTCACGACCTACACCGCCGTGCTGTTCGATGCGGCCTTCCGGCCACGGCATCGCATTCCGCTCAACGGCATCCCCAGCCGTACGCGCGTCTCGCCCGACGGCCGCCACGCCGCGATCACCGTCTTCGTCTCGGGCCACTCGTACGCGGACAGCCTCTTCTCCACCGAGACCAGCATCGTCGACACCGAGACGGGCGCGCTGGTCGTGGCGAACATGGAAGAGCTTCCGGTCGTCCGCGAAGGGCAGCCGTTCCACTCGCTCGACTTCAACTTCTGGGGCGTGACCTTCGCGGCGGACGGCGATAGATTCTTCGCCACCCTCGGCACCGGCGGCGTGATGTACCTGGTCGAGGGCAGCCTCGCGGAACGCGCGCTCCGCGTCGTTGCGGAAGGCATCGAATGTCCTGCTCTCTCGCCAGACGAGACGCGCGTCACCTTCAAGAAGCGGATGCCCGGCAGCGCAAGGGCGCACTGGCGCCCGCACGTGCTGGACCTGGAGACGCTGGAGGAGACCGCGCTGGCCGAGACGCGCAGCGTGGACGACCAGGTCGAGTGGCTCGACGACGAGAACGTTCTGTACGCGCTGCCGAAAGAGACCGGATCGCCGATCGCGGACGTGTGGGTACTTCCCGCGGACGGCGCCGGCGGGCCGGAGATCTTCCTCCAGCAGGCGTCTTCGCCGACGGTGCTCCGCGGCGGCGCAACTGTTACCGGCGCAATCGATACGGAAGGATGAGAAGGAGGCACCCGATGGCCGCCAGCCCCATGCGTGGATCCGTTCCGACCGCCGCGGCACTGACCGTCGCGACGCTGCTCGCCGCGAGCGCGGCGGCCCAGGTCGCCCAGCAGCGTTCCACCGAGGTGCCGGAGATGCTGCGGGAACGCGGCATCGTCGGCTACGCGGATCGCCTGAGCGTACAGCCGGGCGAGACCATCCGGTTCATGGTCAGCAGTGAGGAACCCGAGTATCGGGCCGACATCGTGCGGCTGATTCACGGCGACGCCAACCCGAACGGGCCGGGGTTCAAGGAGACGCTCATCGAAACGCCGGTCAATGGCGACTACGCGGGCCACCGGCAGGAGTTGCCGTTCGGCTCTTATGTGCTGGTCCCGGACAATCCGGCGCTGCGACTGGACGGCAGCTTCACCGTCACCGCGTGGATCGCGCCGACCACGCCCGGCATTTCGTTCGGCGAGCGCTCTGCGCAGGGAATCGTCACCAAGTGGTCCGCCGATGCGGAGGGCGGTTACGGCGTGTTCATCGACGAAGAGGGCCGGCTGGCGCTGCGCCTCGGGGGCGCGGACGGCGCCGGCGAGACGCTGAACGCGGGGCCGCCGCTGCGCGCATGGCGCTCGGCGATTCCCGGCGCGGCCAGGCCACGGCCGCATGGCGTGCCCACGTTCTGGTACTTCGTGGCGGTGAGCTACGACGCCGACACCGGGCGGGTGGTATTCGTACAGCGCCCGCAGACCCGGTTTCCCGGCGACTCGACGCAGGCCACACTGGAGCGGACCGCCGCGGTGCGCGGACTTGCGCCGAACACGCTGCCGCTGTTGATCGCGGCCCACTGGGCCGGAGGCGGCGACGAACGGCAGGCGGCGGGACACTACAACGGCAAGATCGACAACCCCCGCATCTACGATCGCGCACTCGATGCGGCCGAGATCGACGCCATCGAGCAGGGCGGCGGACCGGACGGCGTGCTGGCCGACTGGGACTTCGCCGCCGACATCGAGTCGGAGGTGGTCAGCGACCGCTCGCCGCGCGGGCTGCACGGCCGCACGGTCAACGCCCCCACCCGCGCCGTCACCGGGCACACGTGGAACGCCACGGTGATGGACTTCAAGCAGGCCCGCGACCAGTACGGCGCCATCTACTTCCACGACGACGACCTCGCGGACGCGGGCTGGGACCCCGGCTTCGAGCTGCAGGTGCCGGACGACCTCGCGAGCGGCATCTACGCGGCCCGCCTGCGTACCGCCGACAACGAGGATTACGTGCCGTTCTTCGTCCGGCCGACGAGGGGCACCACCACGGCCCGCATCGCGTTCCTCGTGCCGACGTTCAGCTACCTCGCCTACGCCCGCACCGGCCGGGAGGGAGAGGGCCAACTGAGTCTCTACTCCACCCACGCCGACGGCAGCGGCATCACCTACTCGTCGGCGCTGCGGCCGATCACCAACATGCGGCCCAGGATCACCACCCGCAATCCCTGGCAGTTCATGGCGGATACCCACCTGGTCGACTGGTTCGACGCGAAGGGCTTCGATGTCGACATCATCACCGACCACGACCTTCACCTTGAGGGTCTGTCCGTCATCGAGCCGTACAACGTGATCCTCACCGGGACGCATCCGGAGTACACGTCGACCGAGATGCTCGACGCCCTGGAGGCGTACCTGGCCGGGGGCGGACGCTTGATGTACATGGGCGGCAACGGGTTCTACTGGATTACCAGCCTCGATCCGACCGGACGGTACATCGAGGTTCGCCGCGCCCACGGCACCGAGGCCTGGCAGGGCGCGGCGGGCGAGCACTACCACGCCACGACCGGGGAGTTCGGGGGGCTCTGGCGCTTCCGCGGACGGGCGCCGCAGAGGCTGGTGGGCACCGGATTCACCGCGCAGGGGTTCGACCGCAACTCGCCGTTCCGGCGCATGCCGGGCAGCTCCGATCCGCGCGCGGCGTTCATCTTCGAGGGCCTCGACGAGAACGCGCTGATCGGCGAGCACCCGTCGCTGGTTCTGGAGGTGGGCGCCGCCGGGTCCGAGCTCGACCGCGTCGACTACGCGCTCGGATCGCCCGCCCACACCCTGGTCCTGGCCCGCTCGTTCGGGCACTCGGACGCGTACCAGCACGTGGTCGAGGAGGTCAACACGTCGGACTCGCGGCAGGGCGGCACCGAGAACGTCCTCGTCTACGCCGACATGGCGTATCTGGAGTATCCGAACGGCGGCGCGGTGTTCTCCACCAGCTCCATCGCGTGGAGCGGGAGTCTCTCCTACAACGACTACGACAACGACGTGTCGCGGATCACCGAGAACGTCCTGCGGCGATTCGCCGCCGACGAGCCGATCCCGTGGCCCGGGGACGCGGAGGCTGGCCCGTAACGGAAAGCGGTACCCTGGCGGCCTCGAGCTGCAACGCTCGACGTTGAATCCCGATTTTCTCGAAGGATCTCGCCGACATCGAGATCCTGGAGCGGCGCCGGCCCCAGTAGCCGTGGTCGGCGCCATGCCCGGAAATCAGGCGCCGGATCAATACGTTCCTGAACCAGCCGGCGCGGTCGCCGGTTGGCGGACGATCGGGCGCTCGTCGATCGGCAGGTGGATCAGTGCGGCGGCGAGTCCCAGCGCGACGCCGGCCCACCACACCCCGTCGTAGGAGCCGGTGGTGTCGTACAGCCACCCGCCCAGCCAGACGCCGAGGAAGCTGCCGAGCTGGTGGCTGAGGAAGACGACGCCGAACAGCGTGGCAAGATAGCGCACCCCGAAGATCTGGCCGACGATGCCGGTGGTAAGCGGCACCGTCGAGAGCCACAGCACGCCCATGACGGCGGCGAAGAGGTAGATGACGGCGGCGGTCTTCGGCAGCAGCATCAGCGCCGTGATGGCCAGCGCGCGCGACGCGTAGATGGTGCTCAGCCCGCACTTCTTGCTCCAGCGCTGGCCGGCGGCGCCGGACGCGAACGAGCCGAGGATGTTGAACAGGCCGATGACCGCTATCGCCCCCGCCCCCACCGCGGCGGAGAGCCCGATGTCGCGCACGTAGGCCGGAAAGTGCACCGTGATGAAGGCCACGTGGAACCCGCAGACGAAGAAGCCGGTGGTCAGCAAGGCGTAGCCCCGGTGCCCGAACGCCTCGCGCAGTGCATCCGGCAGCGACTGGTCGGGCGCGGGCGCCTCGCCGCGTACCGCCGGGGAGCCGGGCAATACGAAGGCCAGCGGGGCGATCAGGAGCGCCGACGCCGCCAGGAACAGCAGCGCGGTCTCCCACCCGTAAGCGGAGATGAACGCCTGGCCGAGCGGGGAGAAGACCACCTGGCCGGAGGACCCCGCCGCAGTCCCCAACCCCAGGGCCAGCGAGCGCCGCTCGGGGCCCACCACCTTGGCCATCGCCGCGAGCGCGATGGAGAACGCCGTGAACGCCACCCCGACACCGACCAGGATGCCGGCCGTCAGGTGCAGCATGCCGGCGCTCTCGGCGGCCGTCATGCCCCAGATGCCGGCGGCGTAGATCAGCGCTCCCAGCGCGAGCACCCGCGGCGACCCGAAGCGGTCGCTGAGCGCGGCTGCGAACGGCAGGGCCACGCCCCACATGAGGTTCTGGATCGCCAGGGCGAGCGCGAACGTCTCGCGCCCCCAGCCGCGGGCCATGGTCATCGGCTCCAGGAAGAGGCCGAAGATCGACCGCGCCCCGAAGCCGAGCATGGCGATGGCGCACGCCGCCGCCATCACCAGGGCGGGCGTCCGCCAGCGCGGTGCAGCGGGGCGATCCTGCGGAACGTTCGTGGAGCTGTCGGTCAACGCGTTGCCTCGGGGGCGAGTGTGCAAGTCAGCCGTTCCATGGCTCTTCGCACCGTGATCCGGGGTCCAACGACATATTCTCCGTGAACGTTAATCGCGCTCCAGCATTCACGGGGAGTTCGACGTGATGGTTGTCACCGACCATCGCCGGTGGCCAGCTTCGCGTAGAGCGCAGCGTACTCCGCCGCCGTGCGGTCCACGGAGAAATCCTGCGCCATCGCGTTCGCCATTAGCCTCCGCCACGCATCGGGCCGGCCGAAGCAGTCGAGCGCCCGGTCGACCGCCTGCACCAGCGCCTCGGACGAGTAGTCGTCGAACCGGAAGCCGGTCCCCTGCCCCGTCGCCTCGTCGAACGGTATCACCGAGTCCCTCAGACCGCCGGTGGCGCGCACGACCGGGATCGTCCCGTAGCGCAGGCTGTAGAGCTGGTTGAGACCGCTCGGCTCGTAGCGGGAAGGCATCAGGAACAGGTCGCTGCCGGCTTCGATGGCATGGGCCAGCTCCTCGTCGAAGCCGATACGGACGGCGACACGGCCGGGATGACGCTGACCGAACTCGCGGAGCGCCTGCTCGTGGTACGGATCGCCGGTTCCCAGCACTACGAGCTGCAGGTCCCGCGCCGAGAGGGCATCGAGAGCGCCGGCCAGGATGTCGAGGCCCTTCTGGTGAACCAGCCGGGCGACCATGCCGGCGACGGGCGCGTCCGACGGCGCCAGATCCAGCCGTCGCTGCAGGTCGCGCTTGCAGTCGCACTTGCCTGCCGGTGCGGCGGCCGAATACTGCCGGGCGATGAAGGAATCCGCGGCCGGGTCCCAGACGGCGTAGTCCGCGCCGTTCATGATCCCCACCAGGTCGTCGGCTCGCTCGCTGAACACGCCGTGGAGCCCGTATCCCTGCTCGGGCGTCTTTATCTCCTCGGCGTAGCTCGGGCTGACCGTCGTCAGCCGGTCCGCCAGCGACAGCGCGGCCTTCAGGTAGCTGATGTCCCCGAAGAACTCGAAGTTGGGCCAGTAGTGCGTGGCATCTACCTGCAGGCGCGGGAACACCCCGGCGTCGAACAGCCCCTGATAGCCCACGTTGTGCACCGTGAACAGCGTGCGGGTGGAAGCCAGCGAGGCGTAGCGGTCGGGCTGCAGCCGGAGGTAGGCGACGGCGAGGCCCGTCTGCCAGTCGTGGCCGTGGAGCACGTCGTACGGCCCGAGCCGGGCGAGCAGCGCGAGCGCGGCACGGGCGAAGTAGGCGAAACGGTCGGCGTTGTCGGGGTAGTCCCGGGCGTCCTCGCCGTATAGACCGGGGCGATCGAAGAATCGATCGGCACGGACGAAATAGGCCGGCGTGTCCTTGCCGGCGACCCCCTCCAGTATCTCGGCGCGTTCGATCCCGTTGGCGGCCGGAACATGGAACGCGATCCCGGCCGGGGCGACATCGGCGCGTTCCACGACGCAGCGGTACGCGGGCAGGACGAGCGTGACGTCGAGCCCCTGGCGCTTCAGCGCCGCCGCCAGCGAACCGACCATGTCGGCCAGACCGCCCGATTTGGCGAAGGGTACAGCTTCGGAGGTGACAATCGCGACGCGCAGGGCCATCGCCTCCTCTGTCCCGGCGCGTCTCGGGGACCGTGCCCCGCGCCGGATGATGCTCGACGGAGACGCCGCGCCCGGCAGCCCCTTTTGCGCCAGCACGAACAATCGTGTACAAGCGAAGTCTCAGCCGACGAACCGGGATAGGATACGTCACCATGACCTCGTCAAGTGCCGCCAGCGTGAGGGATCTGCGCTACGAGCCCGAGGAACAACCGCCGCCCGCACTGGCCCTCGGCCTCGGCTTTCAGTTCGCGATGCTCACCGTGGCCGGCATCGTGCTGACCCCGGCCATCGTGGTGCGCGCCGCGGGAGGCAGCGAGGACTTTCTCTCGTGGGCGGCGTTCGCGGCCCTCGCCATCAGCGGGGTCACTACCGTGCTCCAGGCGGTCCGGGTCGGCCGCATCGGCTCCGGACACGTGCTGTTGATGGGCACGTCGGCCGCCTTCATCGCCGTGTGCGTCACCGCGCTCATCGAAGGCGGGCCGGGGTTGCTGGCGACCCTGGTCACCCTTTCGGCGCTGTTCCAGTTCGGCCTCTCGACCCAGTTGTCGCTGCTCCGGCGGGTCCTCACCCCGACGGTGTGCGGCACGGTGATCATGCTGATCCCGGTGACGTTGATGCCGATCATGTTCGGCATGCTCGGCGACGTGCCGGAAGGGTCTTCGCCGGCCGCCGCACCGGCCACGGTGGCCGCGACGCTCATCGTCACGGTCGCGGTGACGCTGCGCGCCACCGGCGTCGTGCGCCTGTGGGCACCGGTCATCGGCATCGCCAGCGGCTGCGTGGTCGCCAGCACGTTCGGCCTGTACAACACGCAGCTCATCGCCGAGGCGAGCTGGATCGGGCTGCCGGCGGGCGGCTGGCCGGGATTCGACCTCCAGTTCGGCGTCGCTTTCTGGTCGCTGCTGCCGGCCTTCATTTTCGTCACCCTGATCGGAGCCATCGAGACCATAGGCGACAGCGTCGCCATTCAGCGCGTCTCGCGGCGGAAGCCGCGGGCCACCGACTACCGCGTCGTACAGGGCGCGGTTACCGCCGACGGCGTGGGCAACCTGCTGTCGGGCCTGGCCGCGACGGTCCCGAACACGACCTATTCGTCGAGCGTCTCGGTGACGGACATCACCGGGGTCGCCTCGCGCACCGTCGGCATCTACATCGGCGCCATCTTTCTCCTGCTGGCCTTCCTCCCGAAGTTCATGGGGCTCATTCTCGCGATCCCGGGTCCGGTGGCCGGGGCGTACACCATCGTGATCATGTCCATGCTCTTCGTGCTCGGCATGCGGGTGGTGGTCGAGGACGGGGTCGACTACCGCAAGGGGGTGGTGGCGGGCGTCGGGTTCTGGATCGGGCTCGGCTTCCAGAACGGGCTGATCTTCGGCGACCAGTTGGGCGCCTGGAGCGGGCTGCTGGAGAACGGGATGACCGCCGGCGGCCTCGCTGCAATCCTGATGACGTTGTTCCTGGAGCTGGTCCGACCGCGGCCGCACCGCCTGCGGACCGCGCTGAAGACGGACGCGTATCCGGCGATCGACAAGTTCCTCACCGAGTTCGCCAGGACCCGCGGCTGGAGCGACAAGATGACGGACCGGCTCCGCGCGGTGGGCGAGGAGACGCTGCTCACGCTCATCCGGCAGGACGAGGAGAATGGGAAGCGGCGCCTGCAGATCAGCGCCCGCAACGACGGCCGCGCCGCCGAGCTGGAGTTCGTCGCCGCCACCGAGGACACGAACATCGAGGACCGCATCGCCCTGCTCGGAGACCGCGTGGCCGGACAGGAAGCCGAGCAGGAGGTCTCGCTCCGGCTGCTGCGGCACTTGGCCTCGTCCGTGCGTCACCAGCAGTACCACGAGACGGACGTCGTGACGGTTCGCGTGGAGGCGTCCGCCTAGAAGCTCCGCCGTCGCGGCTTGTCCACGCGGGCGGCTTCACGGCTCTCGCTGCCACGCGGCGTCTCACCACGGGCTCCTACCGGCGTGGGCCCTCGCGCGCCTTGCCACGCGGGCGTCTTGCCTCTCGGTGCTGCGCGGGGTTCCGCCGCGGGCTGTAAGCTGATGGGATGCCCGCACGCGCGGACGCCGGCGAATCGCCGTTCCTGACCGACTACGACCTGCACCTGCTCGCCGCCGGAAGGCACTACCGGAGCTACGACAGGCTCGGCGCACGCGTTGCCCGGCACGACGGCGCCGGCGGCGTGCACTTCGCGGTCTGGGCCCCCAACGCGCGCTCGGTCGCGGTCGTCGGGGACTTCAACGGCTGGGATCCACGAGCGCACGCGATGCAGCTTCGGCCCGAAGCGGGGATCTGGGAGACCTTCGTCCCCGGGATCGGGAACGGCGCCCTCTACAAGTACCACGTCACGCCGCGGGACGGCGGCGAGCCCGTGCAGAAAGCCGATCCCTACGCGTTCGCCGCGGAGCTGCGGCCCCGCACCGCCTCCCGGGTCTGGGACCCGTCCGGCCACGCGTGGGACGACGCGGACTGGATGACCGAACGCGCCACCCGCAACGCGCACGACGCGCCGATCGCCGTCTACGAGGCGCACCTCGGCTCGTGGATGCGGGTCCCCGGCGAAGGGGGCTGGCTGACGTACCGGGACATCGCCGACCGCCTGGCCGACCACGTCGCCGATCTGGGCTTCACGCACGTGGAGCTGTTGCCCGTCGCCGAGTATCCGCTCGACGAGTCGTGGGGCTACGGGACGCTCGGCTACTTCGCGCCGACGAGCCGCTTCGGCACGCCGCAGGAGTTCATGGAGCTGGTCGACACGCTGCATCGGCGCGGGATCGGCGTGATCGCGGACTGGTCGGCCGCGCACTTCCCGAAGGACGCCCACGGCCTGGCCCGCTTCGACGGCACCTGTCTCTACGAGCACGCGGACGCGCGCCAGGGGGAGCACCCGCACTGGGGCTCGCTCATCTTCAACTACGGCCGCCGCGAGGTGGGCAACTTCCTGATTTCGAGCGCGCTGTTCTGGTTCGAGAAGTACCACCTCGACGGCCTGCGGGTGGACGCGGTCGCCTCGATGCTCTATCTCGACTACGGCCGCGAGGCGGGGGAGTGGGTTCCGAACGTCCACGGCGGGAACGAGAATCTCGACGCGGTCGACTTCCTCAGGCGCCTGAACGAGAGAGCGTACGCGGAGCATCCCGGCATCATGATGGTGGCCGAGGAATCGACCGCCTGGCCCGGGGTGACCCGGGCGACGGACGCGGGCGGGCTGGGGTTCGGCTTCAAGTGGAACATGGGCTGGATGAACGACACGCTGGGCTACCTATCGAAGGACCCGGTCCACCGTAGCCACCACCACGACGCGCTGACCTTCGGTCTGATCTACGCCTTCAGCGAGAACTTCATCCTCCCCTTGTCGCACGACGAGGTGGTTCACGGGAAGGGATCGCTGCTGTCGCGCATGCCCGGCGACGAGTGGCAACGGCACGCCAACCTGCGTCTGCTCTACGGCTTCATGGTCGGTCACCCCGGCAAGCAACTGCTCTTCATGGGGGACGAGATAGCGCAGGAACGGGAATGGAACCACGCCGAGAGCATCGACTGGCACCTGTTGGACCGGCCGCTGCACGGCGGCGTGCGCGACTGGGTGCGCGACCTGCACCGCTTCTACCGCACGCAGCCGGCACTCCACGAGCTGGACACCGAGCCCGCCGGCTTCGAATGGATCGCGTGCGACGATCGGGCGAGCAGCGTATTGAGCTTCCTGCGCCGAGGACGCGGCGGCGGGCCGGTCGTCGTCGTCTGCAATTTCACCCCGGTCGCGCGGCACGACCATCGCGTCGGAGTTCCCTACGGGGGAGGATGGAACGAACGGCTCAACAGCGACGCAGCTTCCTACGGCGGCAGCGACGTGGGCAATGGCGGACACGTAGTTGCCGAAGGAGAACCGTCGCACGGACGCCCCTTCTCCCTCCGGCTGACGCTGCCGCCGCTCGGTGTGCTATTCTTTATAAGGGCCTGACGAACGACCCGCTGGCGCTTCCTTCCCGAGAACCTCTGGTAGCAGGAACGGTCGGCCAAGCAGCCTTTCGTACGTGACCGGCTCACGATTGAGCACAGAACTGTCGGCTCAGTTGCGCGCAACGACACTATTGTCGAACACGCGCCGGAGCAGGGCGTCCCGCGGAGACGGGCGATAGAAGCGTATCTCATTGCTGCGGTTGGGTTTGCAGACTGCACGCCGCCATAGCCCCAACGACGGCATGCCTCTTGCTTGATCGCCCAGGTAGTTGGGAGGGCTTCGGCATTCTGCGGCCGGCGCAGGTTTAACGGGAACGGAACCCGCCCGACACGCATCGGATACACCTTGGCGGTAGCCTTGACACTGGTCGGTTCGTGGAGCCATCGGTGCAGCGAGCGCTCGAAGGAATGGTGGAGGATGACAAGGGACATGGCGAAACGAACGACAACAGCCAGCGGAGCCGTCAAGCGCAGCAGGAAGACGGCGCCACGAAAGACCGTCCGCCGGACCGCTGCGAAGCCTGCAGCCGTCGAGCCGAAGGAAACCGCCGGCGCGGCGGCCGGAGTTGCGCGCCCACCCGAGCCGACCACCGGGCAGATCGCCGAGCGTGCCTATTTTCTGTCCCTCGAGCGCAAGGGGCCGGGTGGCCCCCTTGACGACTGGTTGCAGGCGGAGCGCGAGCTGCGCAACGGCTCCATCTCCGTGTAGCGGTCCGTGGTGAGTCCACGCGGTTGCATCGTCGCGCGAATGCAGCGGGGGCTCTTGCCGCGGGCTGCCAGGTGCGGCGGGAACCTGCCCGCGTGAGTCGTTCATCCGGCTGAAGGCAGGCGGAGCGGCGGTGCCGGGCCACGACAATTGTGTGGATTGTCGTGTCTCCCGCAACGGGAATGTCTCATTTTGGCGGCCTCGTTCCGGTTGACCCGCGGACGAGGCGAGCGAAGGCAGCAATGCAAGGCAACAAAACAATGATGACGTCAGTGGCACAACCGATGGTAGTAGTGCTGGCCGGTGGCGATGGCATGCGTCTGCGGCCGCTGACCGAGCGCTGGCTCGGTCGTCACGTTCCCAAGCAGTACTGCACGTTCGCGGGCACGCGCTCGATGCTCGACCATACGCTCGATCGGGCCGCGTGCCTGTGCGACCCGCGGCGCATCCTGACGGTTGTCGGAAGGCACCACCGCGACGTGCTCCGCTCCCGGGCGTCGCGGGCGACCGACGGGACGTTCATCGAGCAGCCGGCCAACCTGGACACGGCGCCCGGCGTGCTGCTGGGCCTGGTGCACGCCATGCATCGCGACCCCGATTCCACGGTGGTCCTGCTCCCGTCGGATCATTTCGTGCACCCCGAATGGCGGTTCGTGGCGAAGGTGCAGGCGGCGGTCCAGGCCGCGGAGCGACTCCCCGACCGCGTCGTGCTGCTGGGCGCCACGCCGACCGACATCGAGGACGAGTACGGCTGGATCGTCCCGTCCGACGACCTCGGCCGGCACCCGGCGCAACGCGTGTTCGCCGTCGAGTCGTTCGTCGAGAAGCCGGCGCCGCCGCAGGCCGCCCGGCTCTACGAGCGCGGCGCACTGTGGAACACGCTGGTGCTCGTGGCGCGCGCCCGCACCCTGTGGGAGCTCGCGTGCGAGCGGCTTCCGAACCTGATGCCCTTCTTCGAGGTGCTGCGGACGGCCATCGGCGAGCCGCAGGAGAGAGACGTGCTCGACGAGGTGTACGAGACCATGCCGCGGGTCAACTTCTCCTCGGACCTCCTCGAGCGCGCCTCCGATCGGATTGCAATGCAGTCGCTCGACGGCGTCATGTGGAACGACTGGGGACAGCCCGCGCGCATCGTGGAGTCCCTGCTGGCGATCGGCAGGCAGCCCGCCTTCAGCCTGCGGCTGCTGGAAGAAGAGCCGGCGCCGCGCGACTTCCGCTCGGCGGCGTCACCCGGCGCCGTTCCGGTGGCGGAAGCCGCCGCAAGCTGACCACCTCGGCCAGGGTGGGCCGGATGCGGCCCCGGCTCACCGTGCCCTGCCCCCACGGACCGACTACGCCGGCGTCGTCCACCTGCAGTGCCCATGGCAGGATCCCCGCTGCACTCGAGCGGCGATCCCGCGTGGACCGTGTGTGCTCCGCGGTCGGACATGCCCGATACGCTCCCTCGTCGCACATCGCCCCGCGGGCGCCTCACCGCTCTCGGTGCCCCGCGGGGTTTCAACCACGGACTCTTGACGTTGCCGCGCCTTGTCCACGACGATCCGCACACACTGCCCCGGCAAACCCCGCGAGGTGCGCACCCTGACCACACGCTACGTCGATCCGACAGCGACCCTGACGTCAGGCGTCCAGCAGCTTCAGACCCGGATGGGAGTGGACGTCTGCTCGATTTACCTTCTGGAATCGGATCGCACCCACCTGGTCCTGGCCGCCACCGTCGGCCTGCGGCCGGAGAGCGTCGGCACGGTCCGGATGGAGCTCCACGAAGGGCTGGCGGGGCTGGTCGCCGAGCAGTTGCGGCCGGTCGAGGTGCCCAACGTCAAGCGGCATCCGCGTTTCAAGCACTTCGCGGAGGCCGGCGAGGATCCGTACTACACGTTCCTGGGCGTGCCGCTGATCGACCGGGAGCTGCTGCAGGGCGTGCTGATCGTGCAGACCATCGAGGAGCGCAGCTTCTCGGACGACGAGATCGCCTCGCTGCTGCTGGCTGCGGGGGAAATCAGCCCTATCGTCGCGCAGGTACGGGAGCGCGACCAGTCGATCGGGCCGCTCCAGCGTCGACTCTGGGCGTTGGCGCGGAACATGTGGTGGAGCTGGGATGCGAGCGCCATGAGCCTGTTCCGCGACCTCGATCCGGGACGCTGGGAAGAATTGGGCCGCAATCCGGTGGCCCTGCTGTCGGAAATGCGGCTCGATGACCTCGACGAGCGCATCGGCGACCTCGCGCTCGCCCACCGCATCAACCACACGTTTCGGCGGCTGCAGGAATACCGGGAACGTCCCGCCACGTGGGGCGACATGCACGTCGGGGTGCTGCGGCGCCAGCCCGTCGCCTATTTCTCGGCCGAGTTCGGGATCCACGAGTCGCTGCCCATCTACTCCGGCGGGCTGGGCGTACTGGCCGGCGACCACATCAAGAGCGCCTCGGACCTGGGCGTACCGCTCGTCGGCGTGGGGCTGTTCTACGGACAGGGCTACTTCCGCCAGCGGCTCGATGCCTCCGGCTGGCAACAGGAGGAATACGCGGAGGTCGACATCGGCAGGCTGCCGCTCGAGCCGGCGCTAGGGGCGGACGGCGAGGCGATCGCGCCGGCGATCGAGACGCGCGGCGGAACCCTGCGTGCCCGGGTCTGGCAGGCGGCCATCGGCCGGCGCACCCTGTTGCTGCTCGATTCCGATGTCGAGGACAACACGCCCGAGGATCGCGCTCTGACGGCAAGGCTCTACGGCGGCGACGCACGAGTGCGGATCCGGCAGGAGCTGCTGCTCGGCATCGGGGGACTCAAGGCCCTGCAGGCGCTGGGAATCGAGCCCGGCGTCTTTCACCTGAACGAGGGGCACAGCGCGTTCGCGGTGCTGGAGGCAATCCGGCGCTGCATGGAGCGCGAAGGTGTCGACTTCGAGACCGCCGTCCGGCAGGTCGCCCGGCGTACCGTGTTCACCACCCACACGCCGGTGCCGGCGGGACACGACCGCTTCGGGTCGGACCTGGTGGCCGAGCACCTGGGACCGCTTCGCGAAGCGGTCGGCATCTCCCAGGAGCGACTGATGGACCTCGGGCGCGTGAATCCGGGCGACGCGGGCGAGGAGTTCTGCATGACCGTGCTGGGACTGCGCGTGTCCCGGCGGGCGAACGCCGTGTCTTCGCTGCACGGCAACGTCACGCGGCACATGTGGGCCGGGTTGTGGCGTGACCGCCCGGAGGAGGATGTGCCGATCGGGCACATCACCAACGGGATCCACGTACCGAGCTGGCTGGCGCCCCAGATGCAGCAGTTGTACGACCGGCACCTGCCGTCGGAAGTCTCGCGCGAGGACGCTTTCCCCGAGATCTCCGCCGGCATCGAAAACGTCAGCGACGGGGCCCTCTGGGAAACCCACGTGGCCCTGAAGATCCGGCTGCTCGACTACGTGCGGCGGCAGGTGCTGCGCGAGGCGGCGCGCCGCGGGGAGCCGGCCGTCGTCCTCGAACAGCTCTCGCACGCGTTGAGCCAGGACGCGCTGACCATCGGTTTCGCCCGCCGGGTGGCCACCTACAAGCGCGCATCATTGTTCCTGCGGGATCCGGACCGCCTCGCGAGTCTCGTCAACGACGCGCAGCGTCCCATCCAGTTCGTGATCGCGGGCAAGGGGCATCCCCGCGACGAGCCGGCCAAGGGCGTGCTGCGGCAGATCCACGAGCTCAGCCGGGACTCCCGCTTCATCGGCAAGCTGGTCCTGCTGGAGGACTACGGCATCAGCCTCGGACGCCAGCTCGTCCAGGGGGTCGACGTCTGGCTCAACAATCCCCGCCGCCCGCAGGAAGCGTCCGGCACGAGCGGGCAGAAGGTCCTGCTCAACGGCGGCCTCAACCTGTCGGTTCTCGACGGCTGGTGGGCGGAGGCCTACGACGGCACGAACGGGTTCGCGATCGGCAGGGGCGAAGCGCACACGTCTCCCGAGGCGCACGATCGGCGCGACGCCGAAGAGCTTCTGCGGGTCCTCTCCGAGGAAGTAATCCCGCTCTACTACGACCGCGACCCGGACGGGGTGCCGCGCGCCTGGACGGCGCGGATGAAGCGGGCCATCCGCACCCTCGGCTGGCGGTTCAACTCCGACCGGATGGTGATGGACTACGTGCGGCTCTGCTACCTGCCGGCCGCCGGCGGTCTGTCGAGCGACATGCTGCGGCGATAGCAGAGCGGTCCGTCAGGGACGACGAGCGAGGCGCTTGAGCCCGTCGGCGACCTCCGGAAGCTTCTTCAACGCCTCCAGCCCATAGCGCGCGCGGCGTCGCCAGTTGGGATACTCCCCCGGCCCGGTGCCCGGGACGTTCTGCGGATCGGCCTCCAGCCAGAGGTCTTCCAGGTTGACGATGACGGCGCTTGCGGCGCTCCGCGCCAGCCGCTCGAGACAGGCCCGGAGCAGACTCGCGGCCGCCGCTTGCTCGGGCGGCGGCTCCCCCGCCGACGAGGCGCCGGCATCCGCCATGGAGTCGCTCCCGGACGACATGCGCCGGGCCCGCTCGCACGTGCCGTGTTGGGGACCACGCGCCGGCGTGTGGCGCAGCGCCGCCACTTCCGCCTGCCGGAGATCGCGCTCCCGCCGAGCCCGGCCGGCGTCCAGAACCCCGCGCTCCACTCGCTCCTCGATGTCGCGTCCCGCGAGAAAGCCGGCGAAGGTGGGCGTGTCGTGCGTGTTCACGCAGGCGAACGCCCGCCGCGGAACGGGCGTGAACGGTTCCGATCCGCCCGGCCTGATCCCGAACTGCGCGACGTGAAGCTGGGCCAGGCCGCGACGCGCCAGCGCCGCGTCCACATAGCGCGGGACGGTTCCGAGGTTCTCTCCGACCACCCGCGTCCTGTGCCGGTGGGATTCCAGGCAGACGATGGCGTAGAGCTCGTCGGCGGGATAGCGCACGTACGCGCCGTCCGCGGCGTCGCGCCCGCGCGGGATCCAGAAGAGGCGGTGCAGGCCCATCACGTGGTCCAGACGGATCGCCGTCGCGTGCGCCATCTGGTGCGCGAGACCCGCTCTGAAGTACGCGTAGCGGTCCTGGCGTGCCGCCTCCGGTTGCGGCGGGGGCGCGCTCCAGTCCTGGCCGCCGGCGAACAGCGGATCGGGCGGGGCGCCGAGCGCGGCGCCGCGGGCGAAGAGCCCCGGATGCCGCCAGACGTCGAACCCGTCCGGATGCACGCCGATCGGAACGTCCAGATACAGGCCGACACCCCGCGCGCGCGCGTCCTTCGCGAGCTGCGCGGCCTGCCGGGCCGCCGCCCATTGCGTGTAGAGGTGGTAGCGGATCGCCCCGGCGTCGTGCGGCTCCACCCGAATCCTCTCCGGCGGCATCGACGACGGCCAGGCCTGCCAGGGTCGTCCCAGTCGTTCGCAGATCGCACGGAAGGACGCATACTCGCGGGCGATGGGACGTCGCGCCATCCAGTCCCCGAGCTCGTCCCGGTGACGGTCGGGAAGTTCCTCGAGAGATCGGGCGAGCAGCTCCAGCACGCTGCGCCGCAGGCGCATCGCCTCGCGGTAGTCGACCAGTGTCTCGCCCCGCAGCGCGGCGACGCGCCGGCGAAACGCTTGCGACGCCACCAGTCGCTTCGCCGGTTCACACCGCTCGAACTCCGGCAGCCGTCGCGGATCGACGTGCAGCTCGTTCCAGAACAGTCGACTCACCGGCAGATACGGACTCGGCTCGAAGGGCGACTCGTCGAGGAAACTCGACAGCGCCGGCAGGAGGCCGACCAGCCGTCCGCCGCGAGCGCCGATCCAGCTTGCCAGGCGGCCGAGATCCGTGAAGTCGCCGACTCCCCAACTGTGCGACGTTCGCAGCGCGTGGAGCGGCAGGAAGGCGCCCCACACCCGCTCGCCGTCGTCGTACGACCGCGGGGGGGCCGCGATCACGAGCGTGCGCCACGTGCGCGCATCGATCTCGACGTGCAGATCGTGGTAACCGTCGGGGAGCGGTGCGGGCAACGCTACCCACCGGGCGGCGTACCGCGTGCCGTCCACCTCGGCCCCGTCCGCCGCGGACGCGGCGCCGTGACTGACGGTCCACGAGCGTACCCGGCCGTCCTCGAGCCGCAAACGGCAGCATGCGGCAATCCGCCCGGACGTCTCCGGCATCCGCAGCCGGAAGCCCGCACGCCGCCCGCTCCAGGCGACCAGCACCGGCTCCACCGGCCGACTCCACACGGCGCGCACGCGCGCTTCCGTCGCCGCCGCGACATCGCGCGGACGCGCCGACGCGACGGGGGCGCCAAGCGCCTGGAGGAGGGCCAGGATCGAGTCCGGCGACGCACGTCGACGTACGCCGCAGCCGTCGGCGTACGCCGCCTGAACGCCGTGCAGGCGCGCCAGCCGATGCAACGTTGGACGCCCCGCCATTCCTTGTCACCTGGGAGTCTGCGAGAACGGTGCGGCAGACGACCCCGCGGGACCCGCGAGAAGCACGGCCACGGCGCGCGGGCCGAGCGGATACGCGTCACCGGCGGAGAATCCGGCGGCGCACGGTCCGGATGCCATCGTGTCGAGCACCAGAGTCCAGGACGCACGGCATCCCGGCTCCGCCGGCAGCGTGAACGGCGCCTCCCGGTCGTCCGCGTTGAAGAGCGCCAGCAGCGTGTCGTCGACGATGCGTCCCGCTCTGTCGTCGGTCTCGTCGACGGCGTCGCCGCAGAGACGCATTCCCAGACATCTCAGCGCCGCCCGGCGCCATGCCTCGTCCGTCATCTCCCGGCCGTCCGGCCCGAACCAGGTCACGTCTTCGGTCCCGCCGCTGCGGGTGGACTCTCCGCGCAGGAAGCGCCGGCGGCGCAACACCGGATGGTCGCGGCGCAAGCGGATCAGCCGCCGCACGAACGCCAGCAGCTCGCGGTCGGCCGGCGTCAGTTTCCAATCAAACCAGCTCGTCTCGTTGTCCTGGCAGTAGGCGTTGTTGTTCCCGCCCTGCGTGCGGCCCAGTTCGTCGCCCCCGCAGATCATCGGCACGCCCTGCGAGAGGAGCAGTGTCGCGAAGAAGTTCCGCTTCTGGCGAGCGCGCACCGCCCGGATCTCTGCGTCGGACGTTGTGCCCTCCACGCCGCAGTTCCAGCTCAGGTTGTCGTGGGCGCCGTCGCGGTTCGCTTCTCCGTTCGCCTCGTTGCGCTTGTTTCCATAGCTGACCAGGTCCTCGATGGTGAAGCCGTCGTGCGCGGTCACGAAGTTCATGCCGGCCGCCGGCGGACGTCCGCCCCCTTGGTAGAGGTCGCTGCTTCCTGCCAGCCGCGTGGCAAGGTCGGGAACCTGTCCCGCGTCGCCGCGCCAGAAGCGGCGCACGGTGTCCCGGTACCGGTCGTTCCATTCCGTCCAGGGCGCCGGAAAGTTGCCGGTCTGATGGCCGCCGGGCCCAAGGTCCCAGGGCTCGGCGATCAGCTTCACCTGCGAGAGCACCGGATCCCGTTGGATGGCACGCAGAAAAGCTCCGTCCCGATCGAACTCGCAGGTCCCTCGCCCTCCCCGCGCCAGGGCGCTGGTCAGGTCGAACCGGAACCCGTCGACGTGCATCTCCAGCACCCAGTAGCGCAAGCTGTCCACGATCAATTGCAGCACGCGCGGATGCGCGGCATTGAGCGTGTTGCCGCAGCCCGTGAAGTCAACATACTCCGCGGGGTCGTCGGGCCGCAGGCGGTAGTACGACCGGTTGTCGATGCCACGCAGCGAGAGCGTCGGCCCGTCACGGCCGCCCTCGGCGGTGTGGTTGTAGACGACGTCGAGGATCACTTCGATGCCTGCGGCGTGCAGGCGCCGAACCATCGTCTTGAACTCTTCCACCGCACGGTCGGGCGACGTGGCGAACCGCACGTCGGGAGCGAAGCAGGCCAGCGTGTTGTAGCCCCAGTAGTTCGTCAGGCCGGCGCGTACCAGGCGCCGCTCGCTCGCCGCCTGGTGGACCGGCAGCAGCTCGACGGCCGTCACCCCGAGATCCTGGAAGTGGCGGACCGCCGCGTCCGAGGCCAACCCCAGGTAGGTTCCCCGATTTCGCTCGGCGACATCCGGATGCCGCGCCGTGAAGCCCTTGACGTGGACCTCGTAGATGACCGTCTCGTGCCACGGAATCCGCGGTCGCTCGTCATCACCCCACTCGAAGGCGGGATCGAGAACCGCGGCCAGCGGCGCGAACGGGGCGCTGTCGCGCGGGTCCGCCTTCAAGTCGCCCTCGGGATGGTCCACAGCGTATCCGTACACCGCGTCGTCCCAGCGCAGGGTGCGGCCAATCCCCTTCGCGTACGGATCGAGGACCACCTTGGCCGGATTGAAGCGGTGCCCGGCGCCCGGGTCGTACGGGCCGCTCATCCGGTACCCGTACAACTGCTCCGGCCGCACGCCCGGCAGGTAGCCGTGCCACACGAAATCCGTCCGCTCCGGGAGGGGAAGACGCGTGGTCTCCCGCGTCGCGTCGGGGCCGTCGAAGAGGCAGAGCTCCACCCGCTCGGCATGCGCCGAGAAGATCGAGAAGTTGACGCCCATCCCGTCCCAGGTCGCGCCGAGCGGGTAAGGCTTGCCGGGCCGGACTTTCATGTCGCCGCGGTGGCGGCCGAGTAGCGCGTGTTCCCGGCGTCGCTGCCGACGAAAGGCCACTCCACCGCGGCGGCGGCCGCATCCCCGACCTGTGGCTGGGCGGCTGCCTCAGGCGCGGCAGCGGGCAACAACACGAGCGCCGCCCCCAGCAGCAAGCTGCAGAGCAGCTCCTCGCGAAGGCCCCGCTGCATTCGAAAGGTGATGCATCCCCCCTCGACGGAGTTGCGGACTGCTGGCCGGCTTCTCCCGCTCGACCGAGGCGTCCCGCCACGGGCTGTTTGCGCTGTTCCGGTCATCTCCTCGACTCCTCGCCCCGGCCCACGCACGCTAGCGGCCCTCGTAGATGAGCCCGACGATCTGCTCCACCCGGCTCGCGGGCGCCTGGAAGTCGCTGTACTGCTCCGGCACCGAGTAGCCGGCCACCGTCTCTCCGGCGCTCCGCCCGGCCGCCGCCCCCTCCTGCGCGTGGGTCAGCAGGCCGTTGTAGAACGCGGCGTAGTCGACGAGATCGTCCCAGACCAGCGGGTCATCGGCATGCCCCGGGATGATGGTGTCGACGTTCTCGATGGTGTCGACCGCGTTCTGCAGGGTCGAGGCGAACTCGGTCGCGCTGCCGTTGGTGTTGTCGGCGTCAATGAACGGCAGCCCCTTGCGGGCCATCATGTCGCCGGTGTGCATGGCGCGAGCCTCCCGGAACACGACCCAGGTGTCGCCATCGGTGTGGCCCCGCCCGAAGTAGTACAGGTCGATCTGATCCGGTCCGCTGAGCAGCGACGTGCGGTTTTCGAAGGTGATCTTCGGCAGGTAGCGGCTGTTGTCGCCGGTGAACGCCTCGCAGTTCTTGATGGAGCCGCCCTGGAACCCCGCCCCGTCGTCACAGTCCGAGCTGGCCATGTGTCCCGCGGTGTTCTCGTGCACGACGAAATCGACCGTGTCGGGGAACTCCGTGTTGGCGCCGCTGTGGTCCCAGTGCGTGTGCGTATTGATGATGGTGGTCACCGGCTTGTCGGTGATCTCCCGTACCCGGGCCAGGATGTCCTCGCCGTAGCCGCGAATCTTCGTGTCGACCAGCACCACCCCGGACGCGCCTACGAGCACCGCGGTATTCCCGCCGGTGCGCATCCCCTGCTCGGCCGGATCGGAGGTCAACACGTAGAGGTTCTCCGCGAGCTCCAGCGTGCGAATGCGAAAGCGTTCCTGCCGCGCCTCGTTGGCGACGACGGCGACCAGGACGCCGACCACCGTCAGCGTCGTCAGGCAAAGCATGCGTCTCATCTCGTCCTCCCCGAATCGGGCCGCCTCGGCCACCGACCTCTCGTCGGCATCTATTGTGAACCCGATCCGGCTGCGGTGGACAGACCGCTCATGTCCGCCAGGAGATCGCGCCCGCGCCCGTAGCCCCTGACCGCGATGAGCCCAAGGGCGTGGCGAGCGACCTCCAGATCCACGGCCGACGCGGTCCCGAGAAGGGTCCTGAGGTCGACCAGATCCTGGGGGCGCCGCGCGTCGTCGCGGGACAGCACTTTGAGTGCAATCAAGTGACCGGTAGTGGCGACGGGAATCGTCAAGCGCGGCAGGATCTCGATGGGCTCCGCCGCCGCAACCACCTCGGACTCGATGCCCGACGATGCGAACAACAGGTCGACGACCGGGGCCTGCGGCGCGGGAGAGCGCGTCAACCTCACGGTCGCCAGCCGGCCGACGGCCTCCACGAGCGACCCGATGCCGTAGCCGAGCAGGCGCAGCCGATGCACCAGAGACTGGGCTTCGGAGTCGCTATCCAACGCCACCGCGAGATCGGCATCCCGCGTGAATCGTGGCTCGGTCCGCGCGGAAACCGCCAGTCCACCGATCAGAGCAAAGGAAACGCGGGCCTGAACAAGGTCGGCATCGATCCGCCGAAGGATTGCTTCGAGCGAGGTCACGCGGTCAGGTCGGACAGGTCCACTCGACGCCCCGGGCTGTCACCGTGCTCCGCCCCCGGGCGGTCGAGAAGCCACCGCTGGAGTCGCTGCTCGATTTCCTCGTCGCTCGCCTCGGGATTGCTTCGGCGGAGACTCTGGCGTTTCATCGCGACTCCGGTAGTGAACAGATCGAGCGTCGTCCGAAACGCCTCGGCTACAGACGCCTTCGACCGGGAACCCACGCAACTAATGTAGGGCGTAGCGTGCGGTCGGGCAAGCTCCACCCTTCCTTCAGTCCGGAATTGCGCAGGCCTCGGCCAGGCGGGCCGGCGCGACGTTCTTGCGCGGTACGACCCGATCCGTCGAATTGATGCTTGTCAAGCGGGGCCGCGATAGACTCTCGATCGGTCTACTTCTGCGAACACGGAGGTCTCCGATGCTCTGCAAGCCCATCCGTCCGCGAGCGGCGCTCGCCGCGGGAGCGGTGCTCGGCGGCATCGCGCTGTCGATGGCGGCCTGCGGAACGGGCACGGATTCGCCGACCGGACCGAGCCCGACCGACGAACCGGCCACGACGACCGAACGCGATGCACTGGTCTCCCAGTACAACGCGGCCGGTGGTCCCGCCTGGACCAACACGACCAACTGGCTCAGCAGCGAGCCGCTGGGAACCTGGTACGGCGTCGAGGCCGAGAACGACCGCGTGACCAAGCTCGATCTGTGCGGTCCCGACGGCAACAACCTGCATGGCACGATCGCGCCCGAGCTGGGAAGCCTGACCGACGCCACCGATCTGCGCCTGTCCAACAACTTCCTGACCGGCACGATCCCTTCCACGCTCGGCAACATGGCCAGCCTCGAGATCCTTCGCCTCTCCAACAACGCCCTCAGCGGTACGGTCCCCTCCGAGCTGGGAAGCCTGACCAACCTAGTCGAGTTGAGGCTCCATCAGAACCAGTTGACGGGCGAGCTCCCGCAGGGCCTGATGAACCTGACGAACCTTAAGCGGCTGCGGATCGAGGACAACGCCGGACTGTGCGCCCCCGCAGACGACGGTTTCCAGGCGTGGCTGGGAACCCTGGACGAGTTCGAGAGCGACTGCGGCACGCCGATGCAGGCCCGCGCCGGGTCCCTCTTCCGGCCGGCCGTTGTAGCTGGCGCCGCGCACGTGCCGTTGGGAGTTCGAAGAACTCCGACAGCGGCCGCGCCATCGACGCGCGGGAACTCAGGATGCACCACTTGACGGGGCACTAGCGACCGTTCGGGGCATGGCCCCGACCACGCCCCGATCATCTTGGTCGGCAGACTCTTTGACGAGCGTCAACTGTTCACTTGAGAGAGGTCAATGCGCGCCTGTGCGTGCGTGCCATAATGGCCGCCCTTCGGCGAGCGAAGCATGCTTATGGGTGAGCAGCGCCGGGCCGCGATGGGCGAGGATGAGAGTTGCGTACGGCGGCCACTTGCCACCTTGGAGAGCAACAATGATACACGTAATCGAGGTAGTCCTACGGTGGTTGTCTGGACATGTTCTGGGAGCCAAGATCTCCCTGGGATGGCTGATTGCCGTTCTTGTCGTCGTCGTGCTCCTGCCTGTGCCCATGAAGTACCACTTCCTGGAGGCGATTACCTGGCAGCCGGAATCGGCATGGTGGTGGCCGGCGGAAGCGCAAGAAATGACCGGCTACTATTACTCTCTAGACGGCGAAGGCAACAACATCTGCGAATCAGAGCATCTGACCGTAAGTCGCTTTCAAGGCACAGTATACGCGCGATCCCAGACGACCGGCGATGGTGGCGAGGTCGAAGAAGGTGTCGGTAGATGGACCTACAATGGCGGCTTCCAGGACGGCGACTACTATCTGCGTTACCGACCCGCAAGCATATTCGGACAGGCTTCCTCCTTTGGGCTGAGCTACGCGTTGAGGAGGTCTGGAAGACAAGGCGTGCGGTTCGGTGAATGGATCGGGATCGATTCCGACCTCTACGACGTGGTTCGGTGTCCATACGTACTGACCAGCGGGCCGCCGCGGTTCGGGGAAAGCTGTGAAGACGTATGGCCTGCCGAGTTCGATCACAGGAGGCAGTGCGAAATACTGGAGAGGCGCGAACCACCGCCGGTCAGGTAGACTGTGCGTCCATGGTCCGGACCCTGCGGACGGCGGTCACCACCGCCGGGCTCCTGTTGACGCTCGGGCCGACTTCTGCCGCGGCGGCCCAGGCGGACGAGGCGCTCGGCGCGCACTTCGCGCAGCTCGCCCTCGACTGTGTGCACCGCGAGTACCCGAACAAGATCGCGCACGTGCTGCACGGCGATGAGGATGCGCGTCCGCCCCGCGAGCTGACCCCCGCGTTCTACGGGTGCTACGACTGGCACTCGTCGGTGCACGGGCACTGGCTGCTAGCCCGGCTGGCGCGCCTCCATCCGGACACGGAAACGGCAGCCGCGTCCCGGGCGGCCCTGGCGCGAAGCCTGACCGTTGCCAACCTGCAGGGCGAGGCGGAGTACATGCAGGCGCCCGGCCGCGCCAGCTTCGAACGACCCTACGGGCTCGCCTGGCTGCTGCAGCTCGGCGCGGAGCTGCGCGAGTGGAACGATCCCGACGCGCGCCGCTGGCAACAGGCGCTGGCGCCGATCGAGACGCTGGCGGCGGAGCAGGTTCGGGACTGGCTGCCGAAGCTGACGCATCCGATTCGCAGCGGCGAGCACTCGCAGACCGCCTTCGCGTTCGGGCTCATCCTGGACTGGGCGCGGGGCGCGGGCAACCACGGCATGGTCGATCTGATCGAGAAGCGAGTCGCCGACTATTACGCGGCGGACTACGACTGCCCGCTGCGCTACGAGCCGTCCGGGCAGGACTTCCTCTCGCCCTGCCTGGCGGAGGCCGATCTGCTGCGCCGGGTCAGCTCCCCCGCCGCATTCGCCGCTTGGCTGACCGGATTTCTGCCGGGGATTCCGGACGACGGCGGCGCCGACTGGCTCGAGCCGGCCGTGGTGACCGACCCGACCGACGGGAAGCTGGTGCACCTCGACGGCCTGAACCTGAGCCGCGCCTGGATGCTGGAAGGGATCGCGGCCGGGCTGCCCCCGGCCGACGGCCGGCGGTCCGCCCTCCTCGCCGCGGCCGCCGTGCACAGGACGTCGGGTCTCGCCTCGGTCACCGGCGCCACCTACGAGGGCGGCCACTGGCTGGGCACCTTCGCGACGTACCTGATCACCGGCCGGGGTACGGACGTGTCCACCGCCCGGTGACCGGTTCTCTTGGGACCTGTTTCGATGAACGGAGAAGCGATCGCCATGTCAGCCACCCCATCATCGACATGCGCCGGCCGGACGGCCGCGCCGCGGACGACGCTGCTTCGCCTCATCCGCCTCGCCACGGTCGTTGCCGCCCTCGCGATGGTGGCGGCCGAGGTGGCGCGCGACTCGAACCCCGCGGCGCAGCAGCCAGGCTACCCGGAGTTCGAACTGACAACGACGATCGGCGACGGCTTCACGATCGCGTCGGTGGGCGACCTGATAATGGCGTTCCCCGCCTCGAAGCTCGCCGACCCGGCGCATCAGGCGGCGTTCGACCTGATCCGGAACGCGGACGTCGGCTACGCCAACATGGAGTCGACCATCCTGGACGGCTCGAAGTGGCAGGGGGAATCGGCCGGGCCGTTCCTCGGCACGCCCGACGTCGCGGCGGATGTCAAGGCGCTCGGTTTCGACATCGTTGCCAGCTCGAACAACCACAGCGGCGAGTTCGGCCTCGAGGGGCTGCTGGAAACCAACGACCGGCTGGAGGCCGCGGGCGTCACCTCCGCCGGGTCCGGCACCAGCTACTGGGCGGCGCGCGCACCGCGGTTCATCACGACATCGAAGGGACGCGTCGGCCTGGTAGTCACCGCGTCTAGCTTCTCCGCGCGCGTCGTCGCCGACAAGGGACGCGGCGAATGGAAGGGACGCGGCGGAGCCAGCGCACTCCGGACGACGCGCTGGTGGCTGATGCCGCCGTCGAAGTGGGGCGCGGTGACGACGCTCCGCGAAGCGTTTCCGACCGGCGGTGGGCTCTACGCCCCGGAGCGTGAGACGGAGGACGAGGTCACCATCCTGCGCCAGCGGTTCCGGAAGGCGGACGTCGACAGCCCCCAGTGGTCGTACGAGATCAACGAGGAGGATCTGAACGACATACTGGCGATGGTGCGCGAGGGGAAGGTGAAGTCGGATTTCATGGCGGTGGGGATTCACTCGCACGAGACGCAGGGCGCCAACGGCGTCTGGCCGGAGATCGATCCGATTCCCGGCGATTTTCTCCCGGTCTTCGCGAAAGCGACGATCGACGCCGGCGCCGATGCTTTCTTCGGCAGCGGCGTCCACGTGCTCCGCGGAATCGAGATCTACAAGGACCGCCCGATCTTCTACGGCCTGGGCGAGTTCTTTCGCCAGATGGACATCGTCGGTCCGGCGGCATGGGGCGGCCGCGGCCAGGGAGGCACCTTCCGAGGCGAGCGGAACAGCAACCCGCTCAAGTACGAGAGCGTCATCGCGGTGAGCGAGTTCGCCGGGGGGAAGCTGAAGGAGGTCCGCCTGTACCCGACCGACCTGGGGCACAATGCCCGGATGGCGCACCGGGGCATTCCGCGCCTGGCGTCGCCGGAGGTGGCGGCACGCGTGCTCGACCGGTTGCGAAAGCTGTCCGAGCCGTACGGCACCAAGATCGAGGTCGATGGCAATGTCGGCGTGATCCGGCCGCGACAAGGGGCGTAACCCGTCGCGGACGTCCCGGAGCTGGTGTCGGGCGCCGGCATGGAGGCGGTCACCCGCGCGTTCGCCAAGATCGTCGACGGCGTCAACACGCTGACGCTGGAGGAGACCCTGCCCGCCTCGCTGGCGACGGATCAGCAATAGGAGAAGCGCTGGATCATTCGCCGGTGCCGCGCAGGATTTTCGCCGTCGAGATCGCCTGCCCGGCATGCCGCGTGCAGTGCTCGGCGGCGTGGAAGATCAGGCCCAGGGTCGTGCTCGGCAGGCCGGCGCGACCCACTCTCTTCGGCGCCAGCAGCTCCTCGCGCGAGGTAGCTCGTAACTGCTCCAGCGCGCGCTCGATCGACGCGTACGCGTCCGACGCTACCTGTTCAAGCGACGCGGCGGGAGAACCGGGCTCGGCCTCGGCGCGCGCGGCGCTCCTCTGGGCATCGGACAGCGTCTCTTCGCGCGCGTAGGTCAGCAGCCGATCGAGCGCCCCGCCCAGGTGGCGCACGTGAAACCCAATCGACGCCGCGCCGCCCGGACGCTGCCACACGTGGTCGGCGGGCACGGACGCAACGAGTCCCTCGACATCCTCGCGCGCCTGGAGCAGGGCGTGCGCGGCCGGCATCAGCAGCGGCTCGAAGCCTTCCACGGGGCCGCGGAGCCACGCTTCGGGTTGCATCGTCATCCGCCAATCATAGTTGCCCCTCGGATTCGGGGTGCGGTCTGCCTCGGGAAGCGTGACCTGCCGTCCCCGGTGGTTCATGCTCCTGATGGGCGGCCTGCTGCTCGTGGTCGCGGGGGGCGAGGTGTTCGGACTGCACGGCTCGCTCGGGCGCTGCTGTTCAGCGCCTCGCTCTCGGGGCCGCCCAACCGGGTACGCCGCCGCATCATGCCGGGCATGGACTGGACGCGCACCTATCCCGGTTCAACGGGTTGCATTCGGCGGCCGTTCGGCTACACTCTTCGGGCCGACGGCCGCCGGCGATCGCGCGACGATTCCACGCGCGTATCGCGGGGCCCGCGAGGAGAACCGAGGATGACTGGACGAAGATCGGATACGGGTGTCCCCGACCGCGTAGCGAGTCGGCGGGAGTTCTTCAAGCTGTTGGCGGCCAGCCCGTTGCTGGGCCTGGCCTCGGCGGGCCTGCCGGCCACTTGGCAACGCGCGCTCGCCCATGAGGCGGAGCGGCGTGCAACCGCCGGACCCACGGGGCCGCACTGCGCCGAGTGCGGATCGGAGATGCTGCAGTCGCTGGTGCAGCCCCAGTTCAGCGCCGGGCAGGATCCCGTGCTGCCTCCCCAGAACGCGATCGAAGATCAGTTGAAGGGTCAGCTCGTCGAGTCGCCGGACGACGCAATCAACGTCTGGGACTTCGAGCGCGCGGCGCACGCCACCAACCTGGCCCAGCACTGGGACTACCTCCACATGGGGGTCGATGACTACGAGACCCGAAAGGCGAACCGGGAAGGCTTCCAGCGCCTGATGCTGCGTCCCCGGCGGCTCGGCGGCGAGGCGATGACGGAGATCGACACCTCGGTCGAGCTCTATGGCCGCCGCTGGGCGTCGCCCCTGTTTCTGTGTCCGGTGGCGAGCCTCGAGGCCTATCACACAGAGGGCGAGAGCGGCGCGGCCCGGGCCGCCCGCCCCCGGGACATCCTGCAGATGCAGTCGCACCAGAGCTCGCAGTCGTACGTCGACATCGCCGAGGCGCGCGGCGAGCCGCACTGGTTCCAGATTTACACGACGCCCGACTGGAACGTGAACAAGCGGGTCATCGACCGCGTCGCCAGCGCGGGTTGCCCCGCCCTGGTGTGGACCATCGACCTGCTGGGCGGCAGCAACCGCGAGTTGCAGCGGCGCACGCTGGCCGGCGAGGGCTACTCGTCGGTCCTCTGCCAGAGCTGCCACCAGCACCACCCGGACTACCTGCGGCCGATGCGGGCCGGGCTGGAGGGCCCGGAGGGTCCGCGCTATCCCTACACCTGGGACTACATCAAGCGCCTGAAGGACGCCAGCGACATGAAGCTCATCCTGAAGGGCATCATGACGGCCGAGGGCGCCGAGCAGGCGATCGAGCACGGCGCGGACGGCATCTTCGTGTCCAACCACGGCGGCCGGGCGGTGAACAGCATGTGGTCGTCGATCGACTCGCTGCCCGAGGTGGTCAACGCGGTCCGGGGGCGGGTGCCGGTGTTCATCGACAGCGGCGTCCGCCGCGGCACCGACATCTTCAAGGCGCTGGCGCTGGGCGCCGACGCGGTCGGCATCGGCCGCCCCTACGTGTGGGGTCTCGGCGCCTTCGGCGAGGACGGCGTCGGGAGGGTCATCGATCTGATTCTGGCGGAGCTCCGGATCGCCATGCGGCAGACGCGGACGACCTCGACCGATCAGATCACGTCCCGCTTCGTCATGGAGGGGAAGAACCCCATCATGATGCGCGACAACCAGTTCGGCTTCGGGCTGTAGTCAGTCGGGGCGGCGCCCCGTTCGGTAGCCGGTCAGGGTGAAGCCCCGCTGGGTCGGGGTTGCGCCCCGGCCTGGAACGCGGAGGATCTCAAGGATGCAGGTCGCATCTCGCATACGCTTTTTCGTCCGGTTCGTGACCGCCGTCGCCGCCGGTCTCGCGCTGCTGGCCGGATCCCCGGCGGCGGCGCAGCAGTCCAACGTCGACTTCACCGTGTCCGGCACGTCGACGGTCCGGGGCTGGACCTGCTCGGTGAGTGGAACGGCCCGGGTGGCTTCCGGGTCGTCCGCGCCGGCGCCCGGCTTCGCCGCCGGCGTGCAGTCGGCGACGCTCACCGTGCCGGTGGCCGACTTCGAGTGCCCCGACGAAACGATGACCGAGCACCTCATGGACGCGATGAAGCCGGCCGAGTTCGGCGAGATCACCTTCCGGCTCGACAGCTACGAGACCTCCGGCGACGGCGCCGAAGCCAGCGGCGCGCTCACCATCCAGGCCGTCACCATGCCGGTGAGCTTCCCGATCTCGCTCACGCCGTCCGGCGCGGGCGTCACGATCGCGGGCGAGGTCGGACTCGACATGACGGAGTACGGCGTGGAGCCGCCCGTCGTCCTGCTCGGTCTGCTGCGCGTCGGGCCGGAGATACGCATCCAGTTCGAGGGGCTCGTCTTTCCGTAGTGCCCTTGCTCTCGGGGTCGCGTCCGCCGTCTAGAGGTTCTTCCCCATCCGCACCACCGCCATGCGATGGTCGTTCGGGAGAACCACGTCCGTTCTTTCGAGAACCTCGTAACCGAGCGAAACGTAGAACGGCTCCGCGTTGAGAGAGGCGTGGAGCGTAAGACGGGTCACCTGATTGTCTCTCGCGGTCCGCTCGATCTCGCGCACCAGCGCCGAGCCGCAACCCTGTCGAGCACCCTCCGAAGCGACGTAGACCGCCCGCAGCTCCGATTTCTCCACCACGAGGGCTCCGATCCCGACGGGGTTCCCGTCAAGCTCGGCTACGAAGCGGATCTCGCGGTCGGCGTTGCGCGTGAGGCGGCGCAGATTCTCGTCGGTCGCGGGCACGACCCAGCCCTCGATGTCATCCTGAGAGTAGTGACTCCCGGCGAGCCCCCGGATGGCCCGCTCGTGAATCTTGAGATACAGACGAATCTCGTCATCCCGGAGCGGGCGAACGGTCACGGTCATGCGGATCAGGATATGGCACACGAAATCACCATGGGCGCTCGAGTGCTGTGATACGCTGAAACTGTGAAACTGTAGCCTGATGAGAAACATCACGGTAGCCGTCGACGACGACACCTATCGGCGTTCCCGCATCCGCGCGGCGGAGCTGGACACGTCGGTATCCGCGCTGGTGCGTGGCTTTCTCCAGGATCTCGTCGAAGGTCGCGCTCAGGGGGCGCCTGCGGAGACGAAGGAAGAGCGCCGCCGGCGATTGCTCGAAGAAGTACTCGCAGATTTCGACGCGCGAGGCGTGGGGGTGAGCGTGGCCGGGAATCTGTCGCGCGACGAACTGTACGATCGCGACCGGGCTCGGGCCGACGCCGCGGCAGCCGCAAGGAAGCGCGACGGCGGCACCCCGGAGTGACGGCCATGCGCTTCGTGGACACCAACGTCTTGCTGTACGCGGCAAGCCCGGTCTCGGAAGAACCTCGCAAGCGCAACCGGGCGCTGGAAGTCCTCGCGGAAGGGGAGCTTGCGGTATCGGTGCAGGTACTGCAGGAGTTCTATCACCAGGCGACGCGCGAGACGCGCCGCGGCAGGTTGTCGCCCGCCGACGCTCTGGACTTCCTCGAACCGATCCTGATGCTGCGTGTGCAGTCGGTCACGCCCGATGTGTTTCGCGACGGCGCGGCGCTCAGTCGGCGCTTCCGACTGTCGTACTGGGACGGCGCGATTCTCGCCGCCGCGCGCGCCTGCGGCTGCGACATCGTGTACTCCGAGGACCTGAGCGGCGGACAGGACTACGACGGCGTGCGGGTAATCAATCCGTTCCGCGAGCACTGAGCAGCGTCTCCGTCGTACGGTTCTACGACTGGAGGCTACCGGCCCTCCACCGGTTCGAGCCGTACGACTCGCCCGCGCGCGCCCCGCCGCTCGACCGCCAAGTAGATGTATCCGTCCGGTCCCTGCCGGACGTCCCGCACCCGGCCGATCCCGTAGGCCAGCGTCTCTTCCTGCTCGATCCGTCCCGGCCGGTCGACGCTCGGCGTGAGACGCGCGAGCTGGCGTCCCGCCATCCCGCCCAAGAAGAAGCTGCCCTGCCATGCCGGGAACCGGTCGCCCGTGTAGAGCATCAGACCGGACGTGGCGATGGAGGGGACCCAGAAGTGCGCCGGCGATTCCATGCCCTCCCCGCGCGTCGCGGCGTGGATCGCCGTTCCGCTTCCGTAGTTGACGCCGTAGCCGACCACCGGCCAGCCGTAGTTCCGGCCGGGCTGTATCAGGTTGAGCTCGTCGCCGCCCTGCGGGCCATGCTCGTTGGCCCACAGCTCGCCGGTCTCCGGGTGCACGAGCAGCCCCTGCGGGTTCCGGTGCCCGTAGCTCCAGATCTCGGGCAGGACTCCCTGCCGCCCGACGAACGGATTGTCGTCCGGCACGCGGCCGTCGTCATGAAGACGGACCGTCACCCCGTGATGGTTCGACGGATCCTGCGCGGGGTGCGCCGACAGGTCTCCGGACGTGCGCGCCATCCGATCGCCCACCGAGACGAACAGGTGTCCGTCGCGGTCCCAGGCGAGCCGCCCCCCGTAGTGGCCGCGCCCCTGCGACTGCGACTCGAAGACGTCTTCGAGGGCCGTGAACCGGTCGTCTTCGAACACGCCTCTGACGACCGTCGTCGTCGAGCCTTCTCCCTTCGGCCGCGCGTAGCTCAGGTACAGCAGGCGGTTGGCCGCGAAGTCGGGGTGCGGGAGCACCTCGAACAATCCTCCCTGCCCCCTCGCGAACACCTCCGGCACACCCGGAACCGGTTCGGGCAGCAACGTCCCGTCACGCACGACGCGCAGCCGGCCCGGGCGTTCGGTGACCAGCAGGTCGCCGGCGGGCAGCCACGCGACGGACCAGGGGACATCGAGACCGCCGGCCACGGTCACGGCGCGAAAATCGTGATAGGCGGACCGCAGCACCTCCTGGGCGGCGGTCTGGTTCCCGGCGAGCACCCACCCCACGGCGGCGCAAGTGATGGCAATGCGGATCATCGTCGACTCCTGTAACCCCGGCGCCTTCCGGCACGCGGTGGATTTCCTGGAACCCTACGCCCCGCATCGGGCTCATTCTCGGGGCTCGGGCGCAGATACTGCATTCGTCCGGGTGTCCAGATTACCCCGTCGCAACGAGCTGACGGCCTGGAGAACTCGTCGTGCGATACCGATCGCGGCGGCAGCGCCGCACGACCCGCCGTCATTCTCGGGACATCACGTGATCGGTTCACTCGACCGGTCAATCGCCGCCGCTTGATGTCGTTCATCCCAATCGTGGTCCCGACCGGCGCGCGTTCAGCGACGGCGGCATCGCAAAGAAGACCACCCTCCGCGATGATGGACTAATCGGTCCAGGTGAACGATGTGGAAGATCTTCGGATCAGCCGGCGCCGGCATGTCACGATTTCTCTGCTCCTCGGCATGCCACCGTTTTCCCGCCGGCCACGGATGCGGTCTCGATTCGACCCGAGTGCCGAACTCCCGGAAGCGCGTGCCTGCACATGGTCAAGGGCAGGATCCAGCATCCGCCGGTGCGAGGTCAACACCTCCGAGGTGCACAGGCTCTTTGCGGCTTGCGGTGCTCACGGAGGAACGGTTCGATATCTTCACCCGGCTCGACGAGCGCGATCAGGTCGTGCGGGCGAACGAGGACTTCCGACTGGTCGAGCCGTAGTCCGCGGTATCGCGTTGGTCGCGGGCCGGACGAGTTCGCGGCGGTGCTGAGCGAGGCGGGATGACGGTGGGGGCTGTCGTCGGCGCGTGGGGAGGCGGTGATACGCTGGGGTGTTGATGCAGAGAGGTGACGACATGGCGGATTGGGAAACGTGTCCTGCGGTGGAGAGCGTACCGGGAAGGCTCAGCGGCGCGTGGGTATTCAAGGACACCCGGGTGTCCGTATCGAGCCTGTTCGCCAACTTGGCGGAAGGCGCAACCGTAGAGGACTTTCTGGACTGGTTTCCCGGGGTGGAGGCATGGCAGGTCAAGGCGGTCCTGGAGCACGAAGTGAGGCATCTGGACTCCAGAGTCGAGCATGCGAATCCTCTTTGACCACGGAACACCGAGGCCGCTTCGCGATCATTTTCCGGAACCGGTTGCCGAGGATTCGGCAGAGAGCCGAGGCGATTCGGAAGGTGGTGGAGGAGATTCGCTCAGGCGAACTGCGGGAAGTCGGGATCTGAGGGGAGGGCGGGCCGCGACGAGGCGACAGCGATTCCGCCGCCCACAGGAGCTTCGGTCTGGACGCGCGCGCGGAGGGCGGCCCGCCTGAGTCGCGCCGCCGCATGGTGGGGACGGTCACGTAGGCGATCGAACGACGCTTTCGATTGGCGGCCGCACGGGAGGCCGTCGCCCACCGAGCCGCGCACCGTGTACTATCCGCGACACGGACAGCTCGCGGAGTCGAACGGCTCGACCACCGGCGGCACGGATCCCCATGGCCACGAGCAACGCCGACCTGAACTGGATCGCGAACTATATCTGGGGCATCGCCGACGACGTCCTCCGCGACCTGTACGTCCGCGGCAAGTACCGTGACGTCATCCTGCCGATAACCGTGTCGGGGAACTCATCACCAAGACGATTCCCGCCAAGGTCGCCGCGGACGCCGCCTTCCGGAACGCGCGCGAGAACTCCGACGACGCCTACGCCCGCAGCGAGCACGACAAGGTCTCGCCCGAATCGTCACCGGCATGGTCAAGGACGACGCCGAGCTGTTCAAGCAGTTCATGGACAACGACGACTTCAAGCGTTGGATGACGGCCACAGTGTTCGAGTTGGCCTGCGAGCAGGCCGGCGCGCCGTGACCGTTACGGTCGTTCGAGCGCCTTCCGAAACGCAACGGGACCGTGAACCCGTGATACGTTCCGCGAACATGGATGCCCCGCGGCCCGAGCCACGCGACGGCAGGCGCTTCTTCACCACGGCCGGTCCCGTGAAGCCCGACCGGCACTACTGCATTCCGCCGCTGGACCGGCTCGATCTGGACGACGTGCTCGCGCTGGTCGGGGACGAAAAGTACTTCGTGCTGCACGCACCCCGCCAGACGGGGAAGACGTCGGCCCTGCTGGCGCTGCGGGACCGGCTGAACGCCGACGGCTACCGGTGCGTGTACGTCAACGTCGAGGTCGGACAGACGGCCCGCGAGGACGTCGGACAGGCCATGCGCACGGTGCTGGGCCGACTGGCGTCGCAGGCGCGGATGACCCTGGGCGACGAGTTCCTGGACGGCGTCTTTCGGGATCTGCTGGCGCGATACGCGCCGCACGACGTGCTGCTGGAGGCGTTGACGCGCTGGGCCGAGACCGACGAGACGCCGCTGGTGGTGCTGATCGACGAGATCGACATGCTGATCGGCGACTCGCTGCTGGCCGTGCTGCGGCAGTTGCGGACCGGGTACCACCAGCGTCCGCGCGGCTTTCCGCAGAGCGTGGTGTTGTGCGGGGTGCGGGACGTGCGGGACTACCGGATCCATTCCGGCTCGGCGCACGCGATCATCGCCGGGGGCAGCGCGTTCAACGTCAAGGCGGAGTCCTTGCGGCTGGGGGACTTCTCGCGAGACGAGGTCCTGGCCCTGCTCGGGCAGCACACGGCGGAGACGGGACAGGCGTTCACGGCCGAGGCCCTGGAACTCGTGTGGGGACAGACGCGGGGGCAGCCGTGGCTGGTGAACGCGCTGGCGGATGAGGCCTGCTTCCGGGACAAGGCGGGACGGGACCGGTCGCGGCCCATCGACGCGGAGGCTCTCCGGGCGGCGCAGGAGCGGCTGATTCTGCGGCGGGAGACGCACCTGGACCAGTTGGCGGACAAGCTGAGAGAGGACCGCGTGCGCCGCGTGATCGAGCCGCTGCTGAGCGGGGCGGAGGCGCGGACCTTCACCGACCGCGACCTGGAGTACATCAGGGACCTCGGCCTCCTCGCGCAGGACAGGCCGGTGCGCATTGCGAATCCAATCTATGCCGAGGTGGTACCGCGCGAGCTGACCTGGGTGGTCCAGGAGGAGTTCGACCAGGAGACGGCATGGTACGTCGACACCGACGGCGGACTGAACGTGGGCGCGCTCCTGGCGGCGTTCCAGACGTTCTTCCGGGAGCACTCGGAGCACTGGTCGAAACGGTTCCAGTACCAGGAGGCGTGGCCGCAGTTGCTGCTGCAGGCGTTCCTGCAGCGCGTGGTCAACAGCGGCGGGCGCATCGAGCGGGAGTACGGCCTGGGACGGGGCCGCACGGACCTGTTGATCGTGTGGCCGCGCGGACCCCATGCGTCGGACCCCGATCCACGCGATGGACCTTCCCACGCCAGCGGCGGGAAAGCCGTGCGCGTCGACAAGATCGTGATCGAGTGCAAGCTGCTGCACAGCGGCCTGGAGCGAACCATCGTGGAGGGCCTGGAGCAGACCGCGGCCTACATGGACCGATGCGCGGCGCAGGAAGGGCACCTGGTGATCATCGACCGCGCCGACGAGGGCCGGAGCTGGGACGAGAAGGTGTTTCGCCACCGGAAACGTCACGTCGGGGTGTCGGCATCGACGTCTGGGGCATGTGACGCGCCGACGGCGCTTCTCGCGTCGCGGCCGACCAGAGCGACAACGTCTTCGCGCCCGATGGAGCCGCGTCCCGTGTACTATCCGCAACACGGGCAACCCGCGGCGTCGAACGGCACGACCACCGGCGGCCTGGATTTCCCATGGCCACGAGCAACGCCAACCTGAACTGGATCGCGAACTATATCTGGGGCATCGCCGATGACGTCCTCCGCGACCTCTACGTCCGCGGCAAGTATCGCGACGTCATCCTCCCGATGACCGTCCTGCGCCGGCTGGACGCGGTGCTGGAGGACAGCAAGCAGAACGTGCTCGACATGAAGGCGGTGCTCGACCAGGCCGGCGTCGTCGAGCAGAAGTCGGCCCTGCGGCAGGCGGCGGGACAGGCCTTCTACAACACCTCGAAGTTCACCCTGCGCGACCTGCGCGCCCGCGCCAGCCGCCAGCAGCTCACGGCCGACTTCCAGGCCTACCTCGACGGCTTCTCGCCGAACGTGCAGGACATCTTGGAGAACTTCGAGTTCCGCAACCAGATCCCGCGGCTGTCGAAGGCCGACGCACTGGGCACGCTGATCGAGAAGCTCACCTCGCCCGACGTCAACCTGAGCCCCGCCCCGGTGAAGAACGCCGACGGTTCGGTCCGGCATCCCGGCCTCGACAACCACGGCATGGGCTCGATCTTCGAGGAGCTGGTCCGGCGTTTCAACGAGGAGAACAACGAGGAGGCGGGCGAGCACTGGACGCCCCGCGACGCCGTGCGGCTGATGGCGAAGCTCGTCTTCCTGCCCGTCGCCGACGAGATCAAGTCCAGCACCTACCTGCTCTACGACGGCGCCTGCGGCACCCGGCTACGAGATCAGCTTCACGCGGTACTTCTACAAGCCGAAGCCGATGCGGACGCTGGCGGAGATCCGGGCTGATATTCTGGCGTTGGAGAGGGAAACGGAGGGGCTGTTGCAGGAGATCCTCGGCGCCGGCGAGACCAGTGAACAATGACGCCTGAACCTTCCGCCGAGCGTTTCGATTGTGTCGAATACATGCGTCGGGAACGCGACCGCATCAGCGCAGAGATCGCAACCATGGACCATCGGGAACTGGTGCACTGGCTGTGCTCCTTTCGCTACTCCGACCCGACGCTCCAGCGTCTCGCCGACCGGTTGCGGACAGGGGAACGCGAAGATCGCGAACGCAAGCGGAGCGGCAATGACTGAAGGCCCATCGGCGGACTCGCGGGCACGGCCGCCGGAGATAATCTTCGGGGTGACCGAAGTGCCCGAGGGCGGGTACGAGGCCCGAGCGCTGGGACACAGCATCTTCACTCAGGGAGAGAGCTGGGACGATCTGAAGGAGATGGCGAGGGACGCCGTGCTCTGCCACTTCGATGAGGACGGAGTGCCGCGCGTGATCCGGCTGCATCTCGTCCGGGGGGAGGCCATCGCGGTATGAACTCGCCCGTCACTACGGACCGCGTGACTCGGAGCCGGGACAGCCACATGACCCTGACGGCGCGAGGCGACCAGCACCGGGTGACCGTACCGCGGCATCGGGACTTGCGGATCGGCACCGCTGGACGCGCTCATCGCCGATGTGGCTGCATTCCTCGGTCTGCCCAAGCAGGCAGTACGCAACACCCTCTTCGGTTGATGTGATGGCCGCCGAGCTCAAGCCGTATCCGGGTTACAAGGACTCCGGGGTCGAGTGGTTGGGAGCGGTGCCGGCGCATTGGGAGGTGCGGCGACTTCGCACGGTCGCTGAGATGCGAGTTAGCAATGTCGACAAGCACACCAAGGAAGGCGAGGCCACCGTCCGCCTCTGCAACTACATAGACGTCTACAAGAACGATCGAATCCGATGTGGAATGGCGTTCATGCCAGGGACCGCCACGGCCGATGAGATCCTGAAGTTCCGATTGCGATGTGGAGATGTCCTCATCACCAAGGATTCGGAGATGTGGAACGACATAGGCGTTCCGGCGCTCGTGGAGGCCATCGAGGATGACGTCGTGAGCGGCTACCACCTAGCCCTGCTGCGACCGCACCCAAGATTCCTCGGTGGCGCGTTCCTGTTTCGCGCGCTGCAGAGCAGTTGTGTCGCGCGACAGCTTCACATTCGTGCGAATGGCGTCATGCGCTTCGGCCTCTCCCAGGACGCGATCAAGTCGGTCCGTCTTCCGGTCGCCCCTCTCCGGGAACAAGCTGCTATCGTCCGCTTTCTCGACCACGCTGACCGGCGCATCCGGCGCTACATCCGCACCAAGCAGAGGCTGATTGCGTTGCTGGAGGAGCAGAAGCAGGCAATCATCCACGAGTCCGTCACGGGCCGGATCGACGGGCGGACCGAGCGGCCATATCCGGCGTACAAGGACTCCGGGGTGGAATGGTTGGGGCGCGTCCCCAGGCATTGGGAGCGGATGCGCCTGAAGACGGTCCTGCGGCCGGTGGATCGAAGGTCGGTTGACGGCAACGGGACGCTCTTGTCGTTGCGGCGCGATCACGGCGTCGTGGTCTACGCCGACCACTTCTCTCATCCTCCGCAGAGTAGCTCGCTTGTGGGCTTCAAGCTCGTCAAGGCCTGCCAGCTTGTGGTCAATCGACTTCAAGCGAACAACGGACTTGTGTTTTGCTCCTCGCTTGATGGCGCTGTTAGTCCCGACTATTCGGTTTTCGAGAAGAAGTGCCCGATCCACATGCGATTCTTGAGCGATGTCCTTCGGACATCAATGGTCCGCGCTCACTTTCGGGGCCGCTCCAAGGGTCTGGGCACCGGAAGCGCCGGGTTTCTGCGGCTTTACGACGATCAGTTTCTCGCCACGCCCGTAGCCCTACCGCCTCTGACGGAGCAAGCGGCGATCGTGGAGTCCGTGGATCTGAATCTCAGTAATACGCAGACCGCCGTCGCTTGCGCGAGGCGCGACGTCGAGCTGCTTGGCGAATACCGCAAGCGCCTGATCGCCGATGTTGTCACGGCCAAGCTCGACGTTCGGGAAGCCGCGACGGAACTCCGGAACCTGGATCCGCTTGCGGCTGAGGAGGATCCGGATGACGACTTCAGTGGGCCCTCCGGCTCGGAAGTAGAGGGTTACACGGAGGAAGAAGGTCCGGTGCCGGATGTCGTCGATGCCGGGCGGTCTGAAGCGGGGGCAGTTGGTTCGGGTGCTAACGTTTCAGAAAGCCCAAGGCCAAACAGCAGATACAGTCGGACGAGGTGACATGACGGTCCTGCAAGAAATACTCGATTGGTCTAGAGACCGCCCGACCTGGCAGCGTGACGCCCTGCGACGCCTCCTTTTGCAAGGGCAACTTTCTGCCGATGACATCGGCGCTCTTGCAGACATCTGCAAGGCTGCGCACGGCCTCGCTGCACAGCAAGAGGCCACACCACTCGCGAGAACCCACGTGCCGACGAAGAGCAACGCGGCTGAAGCTGTGTCACTCGTGTCGATATTCCATCACCGGGGAGTGAATGCTCTTGCCGAAGGCCAGTCTCTGAGGTTTGCGCCGAACCTCACCGTTGTCTACGGGGACAATGCCGCGGGGAAGACCGGCTACATTCGTATTTTGAAGAGTGCGTGCCGTGCGCGCGGACAAGAAGAGATCCTGGGCAATGTTGTGTCCGGCACCGCACCGCTATCACCCGTCGTGGCGATCAAGTACACAATCGGGACGAAGCAAGACACACAGGAGTGGGCAGGAGACGGACAGGATGAGTTCATTTCTCGGGTGAGTGTGTTTGATACACACTGTGCCGCAGTTTACCTTACGGAAAAGACTGACGTCGCGTTCCGACCGTTCGGGCTCGATCTTTTCGACAAACTAGTCAAGGCGTGCAAAGCTGTTCGGGCGCAACTCGAAAGGGAACAACGAGCTCTCGCTTCAAATGCGCTCACCGCTGTGCGGGCCGAGGTTCCGCACGGGACAGCAGCAGCGACACTTTTGGGGAATATCACATCACTCACCAACGTTGATGCCGTAAAGAAACTCTCGCGCCTTTCAGTGGAAGAGGAAACGCGCATGGCGTTAGTAGAGGAATCCCTCCTGGACTTGCAGGCAAAGGACCCCGATAAGTTAGTCCGCGAGCTCACCCTTCGCGCGGGACGAGTACAGACATTGTCTCGACATATCAAGGAGGTGGAAGCGGCACTCTCCGCCGACGCGGTTGCCGCGGTGTTCGATATCCGCGAGGAGGGTCGACGCAAGAGCGCGGAAGCGAAGAGATTGCGCGACGCGACGTTTCCCTCAGGGCTATTGCCAGGGACCGGCTCGGAATCGTGGAACACCCTTTGGGAAGCAGCCCGCCAATTCTCGCAGGAATCCTCCTATCCGGGTCAGGCGTTTCCGGTCGTGGAGAACGGGGCGCACTGTGTTCTCTGCCAGCAGAATCTCGACGGCACTGCACGTCACAGGTTCCGGAGATTTGAAGAGTTCGTCACTTCCACCACGGAGCGGGAACTCCGACGGGCGAGGGATGGGTTTTTGCAGCGTCGGAGAACTTTCACCGACCTCAAGGTCACGACGGGATTCATTGAAGAAGTACTTGAAGAGATTCGTATCGATGACGACGCTGTGTCGGCGAAAATTGCTGGGGCGCTCGCGGTAGCTGAAGGGCGCCGCAAGACCGTCGACCTCGCATTGACGGAAGATCGCGATGTCCCCATCGATTGCCCTGTCCTGCAATCTGTTGCGAGCGACGCCGACGCTCTAGTCGACCAGATCGTGCAGCGGGTGAGCACGTTGCGAGCCAGCGACGTTCACGCGACACGGCAGCGGATCGCCGCAGAGACGGAGGAACTGCGCGCCCGCAAGGTGCTTGGGCGGTACGAAAAAGTCGTCCTCGATGAGATCGAGCGCAAGAGAAAGTACGCGGCCTACGGGCTCTGCATTGAGGGACACGAGGACCCAGGCAATCACCCGAAAGAGCACCACGGTGACGCGGAATGTCGTCACGCAGAAACTCAAGCAGAGTTTTGGCGATGAATTGGAACGCCTGGATTTCCGGCACGTCGAAGTTGAATTGCGGGAGGTCGGTGGCTCAGAGGGCGTACTATACCACCAGCTTTTCCTGAAGCGAGCCCCCGGCGTTGAACTACCGAAGGTGGTCAGCGAGGGCGAGCAACGCTGTCTATCGATCGCGGCTTTTTTTGCGGAGCTAAGCACGGCGGACGATCCGTCGGGCATTGTGTTTGATGACCCTGTGTCCTCCCTCGACTACAAGTGGCGGGAAGCTGTGGCGCGCCGCCTGGTACAGGAGGCGAGGAGACGACAGGTTGTCGTCTTCACACACGATGTCGTATTCCTGCTTCTTCTCAAGGAACTTGCTGCGGAGGAGGGAGTGTCACAGCACGATCAATACGTGCGGCACTTGGCAAAAGGGGCGGGGGTCTGCGCGGAGGAACTGCCGTGGGTAGCGCTCAAGGTCTCGAAACGCATCGGCCATCTACGGAAGCTCTGGCAAGACGCCGATAAACTACATCGGGAAGGTCACCAGGCTGCGTACGAAAAGGAAGCGAGTCTGATGTACGGCTATCTCCGAGAAGCGTGGGAGCGCGGCCTTGAGGAAGTGCTCCTGGGTGGTGTGGTGGAGCGCTTTAGGCCCGGTGTGCAGACGCAACAAGTCGGGCTTCTCGCGAATATCCCTCCGGAGGATTGCAGGGCGGTGGAGACTGCAATGACAAAGTGCTCGAAGTGGCTACCTGGTCATGATCAAGCCCCGTCAGCGAGGGCGGATGTGCCGGCACCAGCGGCTCTCAAGGCAGATATTGACGCGCTGGATGTCTGGCTTAAGGGGGTTCGGAAACGCCAGAATGAGACATGAAGGTGGGCACAAGTGCGACGGTGTCCGAAGGGATCGCGGCGTCGCCGATTTCGTCTTGTTCGCCAGCTGTCCCGGTTCCGCTCGCACACGGTAGAAGTCCGAGAGGCGCCTGGGGAAACAGGGCAGAGGAACGACTATCGCGAGGAGGGCCGAACGCGGGGATGACACGCTGCGCGTCGGATGTGACGGAGGGAGCGATCTTGCGCCTAACGGATTCTGAGTTCGGAGCTATCCTGGAAGACGGGACGAAACGCGTCATCGGTGACCTCGTCTGGGAGGAGGACGAAGACCACTCCCCGGCATGAGAGTTCCGGAGCGATTTGAGTCGACAAGCGGCTGCCGCTTTTTGCCAAGGGCCTCTACAACTCCGCGGCGGGGGAGTGATGCAGGCGCCGCCAGAGAGACAAGGGGAGTTGTGGCGATGAACGCCAGCAACGTGTGTCGGGACCTGCAGCGCAGGATCGGAGCCTTGTTCACGTGCTCGGACCACGGCGACTACCAGCGAATTCGCACGCCGTACTTGTATCCGGCCGGCGACAACATCGACCTGTTCTGCAAGGTCGACGGCGACACGATCACGGTCAGCGATCTCGCCGAGACGATCGGCTGGCTTCGCATGCAGTCGGCTGGGCTCCGCCATTCGCCGAAACAGACCCGGCTTATCGAAAACGCCTGCGCGACGCACGGGATCGAGTTCTACCGAGGAATGCTGCAGGCGCGATGTCGGCCCGGAGACGAGTTGGCGCAGGTCGTCACTCGGGTTGCGCAGGCGGCGCTCCGAGTCTCCGACCTGTGGTTTACCTTTCGCACGCAGGCAGTCGAGTCGATTACGGACGAGGTGGCCGATTTCCTCAACGAGCGCGAACTCGCATTCGACCGGGCCGAAAAGCTGGTCGGCCGGTCGGGAAGGGGCTGGACAGTCGACTTCCACGTACGGACGGAGCGGCGCAGCTCACTGGTTCAGGTGCTGAGTACCGGCAATCGCGCCGCTGCACATAGGGTCTCGGAGCACGTACTCGCCGCCTGGCACGATCTGAATCACCTCGTGGCGGGGCCCGAGGCGCTGAGTTTCGTCTCGATGTTCGACGACAGGGCGGATGTCTGGGCGGACGACGACTTCCTGCTGGTCGAGCGGCTGTCGACCGTGTCACGCTGGTCCCGGCCGGACGAGTTCGCGGCGGTGCTGAGCGAAGCGGCATGACGGCGACTGATGGAGAGACCCATGAGCGGCAAGGCAGAACTGCTTGATCGGATCACCGTGCGGGCAGACGTCTTCGGGGGAAAGCCGATCATCCGGAATATGCGGATAGCCGTGGAGCATGTGCTCGGGCTGCTGGCGGCGGGAGATACGGCGGAGACGATCCTGCGAGAGTACCCCGAGCTGGAACCCGAGGACATCCAGGCCTGCCTGCGATTCGCGCATCGTTCCATTGCGGGCGAGCATGTGTATGACCGGCCTCCGGTTCGAGAGGCTTCGTGAAGTTCCCGTTAAACAGTACGATGGCTGACGCCACCGATACGTCCGAACGCGGCCTCGAACGGCTGATCTGCACGGCGCTGGCGGGGCATCCCTGCGATCCGCCGAAGAAAGGCAGGGTCGCAGAGGCGCGTCCGGCCTACGGCGGCGTCGGCTGGCTCGGCGGCAGTCCCCACGACTACGACCGCGAGTTCTGCGTCGATCGGGGCCAGCTTGCCGCCTTCCTGGACGCTACGCAGCCGGAGGCCGCCGAATCGCTGGCACTGGACGAGGACGGCCCGACGCGGCGGAAGTTCCTTGCGCGGCTGCAGGTCGAGATCTCCAAGCGCGGCACCATCGACGTGCTACGCCACGGCGTCAAGCACGGCGCGCACAACCTGGAGCTGTTCTACGGCACGCCGTCGGCCGGAAACCCGCAGGCACAGGAACGCTTCGCGCAGAACCGCTTCACCGTCGTCCGGCAGCTTCGCTACAGCCGCGACGACGCGCAGCGGGCGCTCGACATCGGCCTCTTCATCAACGGCCTACCCATCTTCACCTTCGAGCTGAAGAACAGCCTCACGAAGCAGACCGCAGCCGATGCGGTCGAGCAGTACAAGAAGGACCGCAACCCGCGCGAGAAGCTGTTCGAGCTGGGCCGCTGCATCGCCCACTTCGCCGTCGACGAGGCCGAGGTGCGCTTCTGCACGCACCTCAAGGGGAAAGCGTCCTGGTTCCTGCCCTTCAACCGGGGCTGGAACGACGGCGCCGGCAACCCGCCCAACCCGAGCGGCATCAAGACGGACTACCTGTGGCGCCGGGTGCTGGCCCGCGAGAGCCTGACCAACATCCTGGAGAACTACGCCCAAGTGGTGGAGGCGAAGGACGAGAAGACGGGCAAGAAGAAGCGGACGCAGGTCTGGCCCCGCTACCACCAGCTCGACGTCGTGCGCCGGCTGCTGGCCGACGCCGCGGCGCACGGCGCGGGCCGGCGCTACCTGATCCAGCACTCGGCGGGCAGCGGCAAGAGCAACTCCATCGCCTGGCTGGCCCACCAACTGATCGGGCTCGCGAAGGACGACGTCCCGGTCTTCGACTCGATCATCGTCGTCACCGACCGGCTCATCCTCGACCGCCAGATCGGCGACACGATCCGCCAGTACGCCCAGGTCGGCGCAACCGTGGGGCGCGCGCAGCAGTCCGGAGACCTGCGGAAGTTCATCGAGGCGGGCAAGAAGATCATCATCTCGACCGTCCAGAAGTTCCCCTTCATCCTCGACGAAATCGGCAACGAGCAGCGCAGCCGGCGCTTCGCCATCATCATCGACGAGGCCCACTCCAGTCAGGGCGGCCGCACGTCCGCATCCATCTCGGCGGCGCTCGGGACAGCCGGCGAACAAGGCGAGGACGAGACCTACGAGGACCAGATCAACCGCGTGATGGAGTCGCGCAAGCTGCTCCCCAACGCCAGCTACTTCGCGTTCACCGCCACCCCGAAGAACAAGACGCTGGAGATCTTCGGCGCGCCCGACCCACAGCCCGACGGCGCCGTCCGGCATCGCGCCTTCCACAGCTACACCATGAAGCAGGCCATCCAGGAGGGCTTCATCCTGGACGTGCTGGCCCACTACACGCCGGTGGCCAGCTACTACCGGCTTGCCAAGACAGTGGCGGACGACCCGGAGTTCGACGTCAAGAAGGCGCAGAAGAAGCTGCGGCGCTTCGTCGAGGGCCACGACCACGCGATCCGCTTGAAGGCCGAGATCATGGTCGACCACTTCCACGAGCAGGTCATCGCCAGGAACAAGATCGGCGGCGCGGCGCGGGCGATGGTGGTCACCAATGGAATCGAGCGGGCGATCCAGTACTTCCACGCCATCCGCGACTACCTGCAGCAGCGCAAGAGCCAGTCCCGGGCCGTCGTGGCCTTCTCCGGCGAGCCCGAGTTCGGCGGCCAGAAGGTGACCGAGGCGTCGCTGAACGGCTTCCCGTCCGGCCAGATCGCGCAGAAGATCCAGGAGGACCCGTACCGCTTCCTCGTCTGCGCCGACAAGTTCCAGACCGGCTACGACGAGCCGCTGCTGCACACGATGTACGTCGACAAGACGCTGTCGGGCATCAAGGCCGTGCAGACGTTGTCGCGCCTCAACCGGGCGCACCCGAAGAAGCACGACGTCTTCGTGCTCGACTTCCTCAACGACGCCGACACCATCGGCGACGCCTTCGCCGACTTCTACCGCGCGACAATCCTGGCCGGCGAGACCGACCCCGACAAGCTGCACGACCTGCAGGCGGACCTCGACAGTGCCCAGGTCTACTCACCGGAGCAGATCGACGACCTCGTCCAGCGCTACCTCGGCGGGGCCGATCGCGACGAACTCGATCCGCTTCTCGACGTCTGCGTGGCGGTCTACGTGCACGAGCTGGACGAGGACGCGCAGGTCGATTTCAAAGGCAAGGCCAAGGCTTTCGTCCGGACCTACGGCTTCCTGTCGTGCGTCCTGCCCTACACGAACGCCGACTGGGAGAAGCGCTCGATCTTCCTGAACTTCCTGATCTCGAAGCTGCCGGCTCCCGACGACCCGGATCTGTCGAAGGGCATCCTGGACGCCATCGACATGGACAGCTACCGGGTCGAGAAACGGGCAGTGCAGCAGATCCTGCTGCCCGACGACGACGCCGAGATCGAGCCGGTACCGACCAGCGCCGGCGGCCACGTGCCTGAGCCCGAGTTGGACCGGCTCTCGAACATCCTCCAGGCGTTCAACGATCTGTTCGGCAACATCGCCTGGGACGACCGCGACCGCGTCGGGGAGCTCATCACCAAGACGATGCCTGCCAAGGTCGCCGCGGACGCCGCCTTCCGAAACGCGAGGAAGAACTCAGACGCCGCCAACGCCCGCATCGAGCACGACAAGGTGCTCGCGCGGATCGTCACCGGCATGGTCAAGGACGACGCCGAGCTGTTCAAGCAGTTCATGGACAACGAGGACTTCAAGCGGTGGATGACCGCCCGGGTGTTCGACTTGGCCTGTGACCAAACTGATGCACCGTGACCCGCAGCACGCGAATGCCTGCGACCCTGACACCCGCCACCGCGACACGGGCCGTCGATGGTCGCCTCATGACCCTCGCCACCCTCGCCCGAACGGCGGAACGACGATGCTACCCTTCCCTATCCCATCATCCGTCCCCCGCTCCAACCCATACGCCCTACAACGTCGTGCTTCATTCGACGCGTACAAGTTGACCCCAACAGCGAGCACGCCACTTACCGCAGGACCGTTTCGCTCGCCAGCCCCCTTCCTTCGGCCCCCAATTCAGCACCCCCAGCACAACTCTCTTTACGCCGGAATCCCTTTGCTCAGCGCGCTCTCAGCGCTCGTTCGTAAAACGCATCGCTTTTAACGCTGGTTACGTCCTCAATCGCTATCCGTGCGGCGACTCTAACGGCCTCCCTATGTTCCGAGAAAGCGAAGACCCGAACGTTATAACTGTACGACGTATACGCCTGAGTCCATTTGTCCACCGGAAAGACGTGTCGAAATTCCAGCCCACTACCATCCGCCGCTCCGCTTGCCACCTCGTCAATATCCGTAAACTTCGGCGCCTTCGGCACGTCCAGCCAAGCCCCAGCAACTGCAAGCGCGTCCTCTGCGGTCGGCCCGAAGACTCGCTCGTCCCGTCCCACAAGCGCGTTACCCATGAGTCTCTCGATTCTTCCCACAAGTCCATCTCGCTTGTGCCGATTCTGAAGATCCGCCAATAGATCATTGATCGGCGCCCGGTCTCCGTGCGTAGCGATGCTAGAATTTATCCTCATTACTTCGCGTGGCACGAGCCTGTTCACGATCCTATACGCGTACCGCTTGACGATCGGATCTGATGCCTTCAAAAACTCACCTCGAAGGGACGAATCCGACAGACCCAAATACCAACACAGAGTCTCTATCCCGTTTCGTCCTTCCTTCTCAACATTCTCCTGCGCACGCGTGAGCATGCGCTCCAAGAGACCCTCCGTCGCCCTCACTTTGGTGTGGTGGTAGAGGTAGCTAAACAGCATCATCTTGCAGATGACAATCTGTTCGATAACGTTCAAGGCCGAAGGAGGAAGTCGCAGTCTATACGCCTCGTAGTAGTCGTATCTTTGATTGCCAGATGCCGGTATGCGCTGCACTTTGTCGCCACCGAAAACACCATAGAGGTTCCGCAGTTTGTCCTCGCCATCCACTATTTCTGAGCGCTTAAGCTGAACGGCATGCAAGTACCGATCGAGGTCGTATCGGAGTGGCAGCCCCGCTGCTGTGGCGTCGCGCAGCAGGTAGTCGAGTTTGTCAGCATCAAATGCGGACGAAACGATATCTCCAAGAAACTGAAGGTACGGATGCCAAGCACGCCCTATGATCATTAGCGAGATGTGATCAAAGTTGACGTCTTCCGCACCAACACCTGAGTTCGTTGAGTCCATCAACTTTCTCCGCCCTCGCTCAACAAGCCCTCTCAAGGCTGACGTTTGCGCAAGACAGAACGAAATGACCTCCCCAGCGCCCTTTTCCTTCCCCGCGATATTTGTTAACTCAGACGATGCCCTTCGGAGAAGTGAAACGTTTGAGTACACTTTCTCTGACGCGTGACTGAACAGGCTATGCCCGGTGTCGTGCAGAAGAGCTGCTAAACGCAACTCCTGCCTAATGCGCCTTAGGCACGTGTCATGCGACTGGTTACCATACAGGCGGGAAAGAAACGTCTGAAGTTCCCCGGAGCTATTCGAAATGCACGCACCGAACGTCCTGCCTGCTAGTGTCAACACACCGAGGGAATGCTCAAATCTCTTGTGGTGCGCGCAAGGGTAAACGTCGAAAGCTAACCCTACCTGGTGGATATCCTTAACCCGGAAGATTCGCGGCGGGTGTGATTTTCGGTACAGACACAAGAGCCTCCGCGTGGTACAAGTGTAGTGGCAACAAGCACTTACACCACCACGGAGGCCCCTGCGTGACGACCGACACTGTATCACAGACTGTTCTGTTCCCGGATCTGTTCGACAAGCCGCTGTTCGCCCAGTTCAACCAGGAGCAGGCCAGCTCCGACGGCGGGGCGGTTCTGCTGAAGGCCGCCGAGCGCGTCTACGGTCTGGTCAAGGCGTTCGCCGGGTGCCTGTTCGACAAGCGGGCGCCGGACAAGACCCGTCACACGCTCGCGGACCTGGTCGGCCAGCGCATCTTCGGCATCGCCTGCGGCCATCCCGACTGCAACGACGGCGACCACCTCGCCGACGACCCGGTGCACAAGCTGTTGCTCGACAGAGACCCGGTTTCGGGTGAGCGCCTGGCATCGCAGCCGACCCTGTCGCGGTTCGAGAACGCGTTCAACCGCTGCGCGCTCTACCGCATGGCGGACGAGTTGGCGACGCGGGTCATCGAGCGCCATCGCCGCCGTCTGGACGGGCAGGCGCGGTGCATCACCATCGACCTGGACCCGACGGACGACCCGACGCACGGGGCGCAGCAGTACACCCTGTTCAACGGGTACTACGACAACTGGTGCTACCTGCCGCTGCTGGCCTTCCTGCGCTTCGACCGCGAATCCGAGCAATATCTGTGCGCGGCGCTGCTGCGGCACGGCAAGGCGGTCGCCTCCGACGGAACGGTCGGGCTGTTGTCGCGTTTGCTGCCGCTGGTGCGCCGGGCGTTTCCGCGGGCACGCATTCTCGTTCGGCTCGACGGGGGCTTTGCCAGCCCGGCGGTCTTCGACTTCCTGGAGGCGCAGCCGCGGCTCGATTACGTGGTCGCGATGGCGAAGAACGCGGTCCTGCTGCGACACGCCGAGCCGGCCATGCTGGTGGCGCGGGCGCGCACTTGGCGCAGCGACCAGACCGAGCACGTCTACACCGAGACCGACGAGTATCGGGCCGGCAAATGGAGTCACGCGCGCCGCGTCGTGATCAAGGCCGAGGTCGTTCGCCTCGGGGACCGCGAGCCGCGGGACAACCCGCGCTTCGTGGTGACGAACCTGCGGCAGACGCCGCGCTTCATCTACGAGAAGGTCTACTGCGCGCGCGGCGACGTCGAGAACCGGATCAAGGAGCTGAAGGCCCTGCAGATCGACCGCACGAGTTGCCAGAAGTTCTCACCGAACCAGTTGCGCGTCCTGCTGACGGCCGCCGCCTACGTGCTGATGCAGGAGTTGCGGTTGCGCGCCGCCGACACCGCGTGTGCCCGCGCACAGGTGCCTTGGCTGCGCGACCGGCTGCTGAAGCTCGGCGTCCAGGTGGTGCGCTCGGTGCGTCGCATCGTCCTGCGCCTGCCGCGCGCGACACCGGACTTGGTGGCGTGGCGACAGATCGCGTTCGCGCTCGGGGCGCGCACCGGATAGCGTTCTGTCGCACGTCATATCGCTGCCGGCCGGTCGGCTGCCAAGCGCCCGCAACGGGGACGTGTGTGCAGCTATCGTCTTCGGCACCCGTCATCACGTCCATGGGGCGCTCAACCACGCCGCCACGCGTGGTTGAGGACGTTCCGGGGGCCACCCGCCGGTCACTACCCGCCGTCGGTGACCGAATCCGGTCTCGTCACCGCCTCCCGGAGGCCGAGTCCGGGACGTCGTGCATGATGCGGGTTAAGGCGCTGCATAATGGGTGAGTCGATTAATAGACACTCTATCCAAGTGAATTTTACGGTTCCCCACAGATTGTCGTGGATGACCTTGTGGGGCTTCAGCGGGAGGATTGGGTGCGTTGCGGTGTGACCAAAAAAATCAGGATGTGCTTCACAGAGATATCTATCAAGGCCCTCTACCACCTCGCTTAGTGTCGGACAATCCTGCTGCAGTAGCCACTTGGCCATCTCTTGTCAGACTCGCTAGCCCGTGGGGAACTCCGCGTGCGCATGTGCGAGCGCCGCAGTGTGAAACGCTGTCTGGTTGGTTGGTCTCCAACGGTCAGCGATCTCATCGCTTAGCCGGATAGCCTCGTACGTGGGGTTATTGGCTGTAACAGTAGCGTTCCAGTGGAGAGCGTGAATAAACTCCGAAAGTTCTTGACACTTGGGCGCCGGACCATCCCAATCGAACACAAGACTGTCGAAAAAAGCCGGACGGCCTTCAACGTCTCTTTCCTGCTTGAGCTGAAAGAATAGAATATGCCAAGGCCTTTCGTCCTTTAGGGGAAGCTGGAGGTTTACGTCCCTCATCAGAACGGCGAGCTCCTTCACAAAATCACCCAGCGTAGTAGGCATTTGGTGTCTCCTCGTATGGCTTGAGTATAGAGATCACTTATAATCAGAGTCTGTTGACGTTGTATCGCGAGCTAACACCGGCGATCTTATCGTGAGGGCCGCCGGGGGACACCGACATGCCCTGCGCAAGTAGATTCGTCGTTCGGCATCGCAAAGTGAGGCTGCTCCGGTGTGGGACGCCCAACCGCGAATCAATCGGGAAAGGCCCGCGAATTGCACGTGGGGTTGTTAGTATACGAGTTCCGCGGGCGAAGAGCAGGCCGGCCAAGTGGAACTTCGGCCTGCGGCGACGACGCGCACCGCCCGCTTTCGAGGTCGAAGTCACGTGGCACCGCGGTGCAAGCCACTGTCGTGCGGCACCTGTCGCGTCTGTTCGACCGTCGTCGCACAGCCCCAGACGCCGCTCCATTCGCGTCGATCCCACGGACGAGAGTATACCCCATGCGGGTGGCTATGTCACCACTCCTCTATCCGGCTCCTCCATCCTTTGAATTGACCCTTCTCCTAACTTGCTTTCTTTGGCTATGTCTTTCATTGGTTGTCGCGTTCCTCAAGAATCATTCCAAAGGCCGCGATCCCAAACCGGGAGGAACGGCCAAGCCGCCCCCGCAAATCGCCGGCCAACCTTCAAGATCGCAAATCGCAGAGGGACAGGGATTCGAGCCCGAAGCGGCTCCTACAAGGAGCCGATGAGCGCCTGAATCCTCTGTCCCTCCGCCACGGCAGCCCGAACGGGCTGCCCTGGCGGAGGGACAGGGATTCGAACCCTGGAGCGAGTCTCCCCGCTAACGGTTTTCAAGACCGCCGCCTTCGACCGCTCGGCCATCCCTCCGCAAGACGATTATCACCGTACCGGCTCGATCACCTCGAGCCCGCCCATGTACCCCCGCAACGCCGCCGGGATCACCACCGCCCCGTCCCGCTGCTGATAGTTCTCCAGAATCGCCACCAGCGCGCGCCCGACCGCCACCCCGGAGCCGTTCAGCGTGTGCGCGTGCTCCGGCTTCCCCTTCCCGTCCCGGCGGAAGCGGATGCCGGCGCGGCGCGCCTGGAACGCCTCGGTGTTGCTGCACGACGAGATCTCCCGGTAGGCGTCGTGCCCCGGCAGCCAAACCTCCAGGTCGTAGGTCTTCGACGCCGCGAACCCCATGTCGCCCGTGCACAGCAGCACCGTGCGGTACGCCAGGCCGAGGCGCTTGAGCACCTCCTCGGCGTGCAGGGTCAACGCCTCGTGCACATCCCACGACGTATCCGGCGTGGCGTAGGCGACCAGCTCCACCTTGTCGAACTGGTGCTGGCGGATAAGGCCCCGGACGTCCTTGCCGTACGACCCCGCCTCGCTCCGGAAGCAGGGCGTGTAGGCGACGTAGCGCGCCGGCAGCAGGCGGCCGTCGAGAATCTCCTCCCGGTGCAGGTTGCACAGTGGGACCTCGGCCGTCGGGATGAGATACAGATCCCAGTCGCCCGCCACCTTGAACAGGTCGTGCTCGAACTTCGGCAGGTTGCCGGTGCCGGTCAGCGCGGCCGCGTTGGCCAGGAACGGCGGCTCGATCTCGGTGTAGCCATGCTCGCCGGTGTGCAGATCGAGCATGAAGTTGATGAGCGCCCGCGCCAGCCGCGCGCCGGTCCCGGTCAGCACGGCGAAGCGCGACGCGGCCATCCGCACCGCGCGCTCGAAGTCGAGAATCCCCAGCGCCGGGCCGAGCTCCCAGTGCGGTTGCGGCGTGAAGTCGAAGCGCGGCGGTTCGCCGTGCCGCCGGATCTCCACGTTGTCGGCCTCGGAGCTGCCCACCGGCACGCTGGCGTGCGGCAGGTTGGGCAACGTGCGCGCGAAGGCGTCCCGCTCTTCCTCGACCGACCCGAGCCGGGCCTCCAGCGCCTTGATGACGGCACCGTGCTCCTGGCCAATCGCCATCAACTCGGCGAGCTTGTCGCCTTCCTCCCCCGCCTTGCGGGCCCGGGCGACCTGCTCCCCCACCAGCTTGCGGGCCCGGCGGTTCGTCTCGAGCTCGGGGATGATGGCGCGGCGCTCGTGGTCGGCCTTCACCAGCCGGTCGAGGTCGGCGTTATGGTCCTCGCTGCGCGTCAGCAGGCGCGCGCGGACATCGTCGAGTTGTTCACGAAGCAGCGCTGGATCCAACATGACAGACCACGAATGATACGATCCGAAACCGCATGCCGACGAACGCCGCCATCTGGAGCGTCCTGGTCCCGGCGGCCGGCCTCGGCACGCGGATGCTGCCCGCCACCAAGGCCATTCCCAAGGAGCTGCTGACCCTCGTCGACCGTCCGATCATCCAGTACGGCGTCGAAGAAGCGGTGCAGGCCGGGATCCGGCGCGTCGTGCTGGTGACGAACCCCGGCAACACGCTGACCGCCGCGCATTTCGCCCCCGCCCCCGCGCTGGAGGCGGCGCTCGGCGCGAGCGGGAAAGCCGACCTGCTGGCCACCGTCCGCGCGCTGACCACCGTGGCCGACGTCACCACCGTCCACCAGCCCGAGCCGCTCGGCCTCGGCCACGCGGTGCTGTGCGGCCGCGACGCCTTGGGAAACGAGCCGTTCGCGGTCCTGCTGCCCGACGACATCATCGACGCCGAGCCGCCGGCCCTGCGTCAGATGCTCGACCTCTTCGACGCGTGCGCCGCACCGATCCTGCTGGTCGAGCGCGTGCCGCGCGACGCCGTCGATCGTTACGGCATCATCGACGTCGAGCCGGTCGGCGACGGTGTGTTCCGCGTGAACGACCTGGTCGAGAAACCGGCCGTGGCCGACGCGCCGTCCGATCTCGCCATCATCGGCCGCTACGTCCTGACCCCAGACGTCTTCGACATCCTCAAGTCCACCGACCGGGGCGCCGGGGGCGAGATCCAGTTGACCGACGGGCTGCGCCGGCTCCTGCGTCAACGGCCGATCTATGCCTGCGCGCTGCACGGGACGCGGCTCGACGCGGGCAACCGAAGCGGGTTCCTGCGGGCCACCGTCCACTTCGCGGCGAAGCAGCCGGCCCTGGCCGCGGACCTGCGGGATGCGCTGGACAGCCTGACCGTGTCGGCGACGGGCGGCTGAGCAAGGGCCGCCAGGAGCCTGCGCCGCAGGACATGGTGCGGCCGCAGCGACGCGGCCTATCGCGCGGCGGTCGAGTCTGATGTCGACTTCGCCGCCGACGCCGAGTCCTTCTTCGACGTCGAGGATGACGCGTCCTTCGACTCGGCGGCGGCGGATTCCTTGCCGTTGGCCCCCTTCGAGCCGCCGTCCTTCGCGTCGCCGGCCGACTTCGCGTCGCCGCCTTCCCTCGCGTCGCCGCTCGACTTCTTCGCGTAGTCGGTGACGTACCACCCGGTCCCCTTGAACTGGATGGCCGGCGACGACAGCAGCTTGCGGACCTCCCCGTCGCAGACGGGACAGTTAGACACCAGCGGATCGGAGAACTTCTGGATCCGCTCGAAGCGGTGTTCGCAGTCGTTGCACTCGTACTCGTAGAGCGGCATCGTCTCGATCGCTCCGGATGGCCGGCGCCTTCGTGGCGCCCAATCGAGCCAACCGTGCATTTTAGCGGCGACCGGAGCAGCGAGGCAATGTTCGGGCGGTCTCGAAGTATGGCATACCACCGCGACCGGCAGTGACCGTCCCGGCTCAGACCCGCTCCAGCTTCGCGTAGCGCGCCAGGATCTTCTTCACGCCGATGCCGGTGAACCGGATGGAGAGCTTCAGGTCGCCTCCGGCCGGTTCGACGCCCACCACCGTGCCCATGCCGAACTTCGGGTGCCGCACCCGCGCGCCGCGCGAGATGCCTTCCGCGGACTGATCCTCGCCCGCGTCGTCGTAGAAGGTGGCGGGCGGCTCGTACGGGGCCTTGCGGCGCCGGCCGCCGCCGTAGGGGCGCCGGGGCGTGTCGTCGTAACCATACCCGGCCGAGGGTGTCCGCGGGCTGTACACCGGCTCGATCACCCGGACCAGCTCGGGCGGGATCTCGAACAGGAAGCGAGACGGCTCGGTCGACTGGTACTCGCCGAACAGCCGTCGGCGGGCCGCCGCGGTCAGCACCAGCCGGCGCTCGGCCCGCGTCATCCCGACGTAACAGAGGCGCCGCTCCTCCTCCAGCCCCTCCTCGTCGTCCAGGGTTCGCGAATGCGGGAACAGCCCGTCCTCCATCCCGGCCAGCACCACCAGCGGGAACTCGAGCCCCTTGGCCGCGTGCAGGGTCATCAGCCAGACGGATGCGTCGTCCGGCCCCTCCCCTTCGTCCGCCTCCGACTGCAGGGAGTACGCATCGACGAAGCCGCTCAGGCTGGGGTCGTGCTCCCGTTTCTCGTAGTCCTGGGCCGCCGACACCAGCTCCATCAGGTTGGACAGCCGGCTCTCGGCCTCCTCGCTGCCGTCCTTGCGCAGCGCCGCGACGTAGCCGCTCTCGGTGAGGACCGCGGAGAGCGTGTCGGAGACCGACCCCGTCGAGACGGTCGCCTGCAGCGACTCCAGCAGCGTCCGGAACTTCGACAGCGCGGTCAGGGCCCGCTTGGGAAGCAGCTCCTCGTCGGTCGCGCGGCGCAGCCGCTTCCAGAGCGACCACCCCGTCTCGGGCGCGCCCGGCGCGGGCGCTGCGTCGAACAGCGGGGCGTCGTGCACGGGCGGCGGCTCGACGCCCTCCAGCCCGGCCATCACGCCCGCGCCAATCCCCCGCGCCGGGACGTTGACGACGCGGCGCAGACTGACGTCGTCGTCCGGGTTCAACAGCAGCTTCAGATACGCCAGGGCGTCCTTGATCTCCTTGCGTTCGTAGAAGCGAACTCCGCCGACTACGCGGTAGCGGATGCCCGCACGCCCCAGCGCCTCCTCGATCACCCGCGACTGCGCGTTGGTGCGGAACAGCACCGCCGCCCGGCTGGCGCCCGCCATGGCGCCGCGGAGCTGGGCGAGGATGAAGTCGGCCTCCTCGATATCGTCGTTGGCGCGATGGAAGACGACGGGGTCTCCCCCGCCGCTCTCCGTGTAGAGCCGCTTCTCCCGGCGCTGCCGGTTGTGGGCAATGAGTCCCGACGCCGCGTCCAGGATGACCTGCGTCGACCGGTAGTTGCGCTCCAGGCGCACGACGGTGGTCTCGGGAAAGTCCTTCTCGAAGTCGAGGATGTTGCGCAGGTCCGCGCCGCGCCACTTGTAGATGGACTGGTCCGGGTCGCCCACCACGCAGAGATTGCGGTGCCGCTCGGCCAGGTAGCGGACCAGCAGGTACTGCGGCCGGTTCGTATCCTGGTACTCGTCGACCATGACGTAGCGGAAGCGCTCGGCGTACCGGGTGCGCACTTCGTCCGACTCCTTGAACAGCCGCACCGTCTCCAGCAGCAGATCGTCGAAGTCGAGCGCCTGGCTTGCGCGCAGTGCCTGGGCGTAGCGTTCGTAGACCGACGCGAGCTGTTCGTCGCTGAAGTTCCGCCCGGCGCGGCGCAGGTCTTCCACGCTCTCGAGATGGTTCTTCGCCTGGCTGATGCGCGACAGCAAGGCCTTGGGCGGCACAATCTTCGGATCGACGTTCAGGTCCTTCATGACCTGCCGCACGACGTTGAGCTGGTCGACGCCGTCGTAGATGACGAAGTCGCGCGACAGGCCGATGTGCGGCCCCTCCCGTCGCAGCAGCCGCGCACAGAAGGCATGGAACGTCGCGACCCAGAGACGCGGCGCCGTCCTGCCGAGGATCCGCTCGACCCGGCCGCGCATCTCCTCGGCCGCCTTGTTGGTGAAGGTGACGGCCAGGACCTGCTCGGGCAGCGCGTGACCGCCGCCGATGAGGGCGGCCAGCCGGTAGCAGATGACCCGCGTCTTGCCAGACCCGGCGCCGGCCAGGATCAGCAGCGGCCCGTCGCGGTGCAGCACCGCCTCTCGCTGCTCGGGATTCAGGCCGGACAGCAGCTCGTCGCCGCCGGCTCCGGCCGCGGGCGCCGTGTGACTACTCAACCGTCACGCTCTTCGCGAGGTTGCGAGGCTGGTCGACGTCGCAGCCCCGCAGCACGGCGATGTGGTAGGCCAGGAGCTGGAGAGGCACGACCATCGGGATCGGCATCAGCAGCGGGTGCGTGGGCGGGACCGGGATGACGGAGTCGCGCTCCCGATCGAGCACCACGTCGAACTCCTCCGGCGGCGCGTCGGTGACGACGATCACGGAGCCGCCGCGCGCCTTCACTTCCTGCAGGTTCCCGCGCATCTTCTCGAACACGTTGTCCTGCGGCACGAGCGCCACCACCGGCATGTGCTCGTCGATCAGCGCGATCGGGCCGTGCTTCATCTCGCCGGCCGGGTAGCCCTCGGCGTGGATGTAGGAGACCTCCTTCAGCTTGAGGGCCCCCTCGAGCGCGATGGGATAGTTCACGCCGCGTCCGAGATACAGGAAGTTCTTGCTCCGGTAGAAACGCTTCGCGACCGACTGGATGAGCGCATCCGACTTCAGCGCGTGCTCGATGAGCACGGGCACATGAGCAATCGACTCGATGAGCCCCCGCGCCGCGGACGCCTCCAGGGTCCCGCGGGCGTGCGCCAGGTGCAGCGCGAGCAAGTGCAGCGCGAGCAACTGCGACGTGAACGCCTTGGTCGACGCGACCCCTATCTCCGGCCCCGCGTGGGTGTAGACCGTGCCGTCGGACTCGCGCGTGGCCATGCTGCCGACGACGTTGCAGATGGCGATGCTGCGGGCGCCCTTCCCCCGCGCCTCGCGCAGCGCGGCGAGCGTGTCGGCGGTCTCCCCGGACTGCGTGATGACCACCGCCAGGGTCCGGCCGCCGACGATCGGATCGCGGTAGCGGAACTCCGAGCCGTAGTCGACTTCGACGCGGAAGCGGGCGAGCTGCTCGATGAGGAACTTCCCCACCAGGGCAGCGTGCCATGACGTGCCGCAGGCGACCAGGACCACCTGCTCGACCTCGCGCAGCGTCGCCTCGGGGATCTCCAGCTCGCCCAGGAACACCTGCGCGCGCTCCTCCGAGACGCGGCCGAGGATGGTCTCCTGCAGGGCCCACGGCTGCTCGAAGATCTCCTTGAGCATGAAGTGCTTGTACCCGGCCTTCTCGGCCATGACCGGGTCCCACTGGATGCGCTGCGTGGCCTTCGACACGGCGCGGCCGGTGAAGTCGGTGAACTCGACGCCGTCGTGCGTGATCACGGCCATCTCCCGGTCGCCGAGGAAGACCACGTCGCGCGTGTGATCCAGGATGGCGGGAATGTCCGACGCCACGAGAAACTCGTTGTCGCCGATGCCGACCACTATCGGCGGTCCGTTGCGCACGGCAACGATCTTGTGCGGGTCCTCGGCGTGGACCAGCACCACCCCGAACAGGCCGCGCAGTTTCCGCAGCGCGCGCCGCACCGCATTCTCGATTCCGTCGCGCCGCAACTCCCGTTCCACCAGATGCGCGATGACCTCGGTGTCGGTCTCCGTCTCGAACCGGTGGCCCGCCTGCTGCAGCTCGCGTTTGAGCTCCAGGTAGTTCTCGACGATCCCGTTGTGCACCACGACGAGCTGCCCGCTGCAGTCGCGGTGCGGATGGGCGTTCTCCTCGGTCGGCCGCCCGTGCGTTGCCCACCGCGTATGCCCGACGCCGTAGTCGCCGTCCACCGGATCGGTCTGGATGGCCCGCTCCAGGCGTTCGAGCTTTCCCGCGCTGCGCCGAACCTCGATCCGGTTGCCCGCCACCAGCGCAATGCCGGCCGAGTCGTAGCCGCGGTATTCGAGCCTCCGCAACGCGCCGATCAGCACCGGCACGACCGGCTTGGTCCCGACGTAGCCCACGATTCCACACATGGCGTTATTCCTGGTTCGAATCCGCGCCCTTCCCGCGTACGGTCGCGGCGCGCCCTTCCTTGTTCACCTGCCTGCCCCGCGCCACCGCGAGGGCGCCGGCCGGGACGTCCTCGGTGATGCAGGAACCGGCCGCGACGTACGCGCCGCGCTCGACGGTGACCGGCGCGATCAGTTGCGTCCCGCTGCCGACGAAGGCCTCGTCCCCGATGGTCGTGCGATGCTTCTCGGCGCCGTCGAAGTTGCAGGTGATGGTTCCGGCGCCGATGTTCGCGCCGGCGCCCACCGAGGCGTCGCCGATGTAGCTCAGGTGACCCGCCTTGGATCCGGCCCCGAGCGCCGCCTTCTTGATCTCGACGAAGTTGCCGACCCTGGCCTGCTCGCCCACGGTCGAGCCGGGGCGGATGTGCGCGAACGGACCCACGCGGGCGGCGGGCGCGATCTCGGCGTCGACGATAACCGAGTGGTTGCTGACGGTCACGTCGTCGCCCACGGTAGAGTTCACGATCCGCACCCCCGCGTGCAGCTCGCAACGGGCCCCGATGGACGTACGCCCCTCGAGAATCACGCCCGGATGGATCACGGTGTCCGGTCCGACCTCGACGTCCACGTCGACGTAGGCGGTTGCGGGATCGACGACGGTCACGCCGGCCGCCATCAGTTCCTCGTTCTTGCGGTGACGCATCAGGGAACCTGCTTCCGCCAGCTCGTGCCGGCTGTTGATGCCGCGGATCTCCTGGTCGTCCGCGGCCACGGTTTCTATCGTCAGTCCCTGTTCACGGTACCGCCGCAGGATGCCCGGCAGGTAGCGCTCGTTCCTGGGTCCTGCCTCCGGCACCGATCGCAACGTGGGGAACAGCGGTGCCAGGTCGAACGCGTAGATGCCGCTGTTCACCTCGCGGAGCGCGCGTTGCTCGGGCGTGGCGTCCGCTTCCTCCACCACCTCGGCGAGCTGCCCGCCGCGGCGGACGATGCGGCCGTAGCCGTACGGCCGCCCGAGCGTCGCCGTGAGGACGGTCGCGGCCGCGCCGGCGCGTTCGTGCGTTTCTGCAAGCGCTTGGGTGGTCGCCGGCGACACGAGCGGCGCATCGCCCATCAGGACGACGAGGGTGCCGCCTCTCCCGCGCAGCACCGGCTCGGTCTGCAGCACGGCGTGTGCCGTGCCGAGCTGCTCTTCCTGGCGCACGAAACCGAGTCCGCCGCGCGTTGCGGCAAGCTCGCTCTCGACCGCTTCGGCCTGATGTCCGACGACCAGCGTCGTCGACGAGGCGCCCAGCGGCTCCGCCGCGCGCAGGACATGCTCCACCAGCGGGCATCCGGCCAGCCGATGGAGCACCTTGGGGCGGCTGGACCGCATGCGCGTACCCTTGCCGGCCGCGAGGACCAGGACGTGCCGCTCGGTCAATTTCGCTCTCGCGCGCCTTCTATCGCCCGGTACACCTGCCGGCTCGAGACGTCGTACTTGGCGGCCAGCGAGCGAATCGATGCGCGCCGGGAAACCCCGCTGTCTGTCAATTGCCCAAATTCCTTTAGCAGGTCGGGTTCGGGCGGCACCGCCGGTGACCGGCCAACCTCTTCGGCGCGCGGCAGGACGATGGTGAACTCACCGCGCGGCTCTCGCAACCTGTCGAGAACATCGCATATCGGTCCAAAGACCAATTCCTCGTGGGCCTTGGTCATCTCCCGGCAGACCGCAATCGTCCGGTTTCCGCCGACAGCCTCGAGATCCGCCAGCGAAGCCCGGATCCGGTGCGGCGCCTCGAAGAACACGACGGTCCGCGGCTCGCGCGCCAACCCGTCGTACCACTGTTTTCTGGCTTTAGACCTATACGGTGGGAACCCCGCGAAGGTGAAGGAATCGTCGGCCAGTCCGGACGCGACCAGCGCGGTCAGGACGGCGCTCGCCCCCGGAATCGCCTCTACGCGGAAGCCGGCCCCGATGGCCGCGCGCGCCAGCCTGCGGCCGGGATCGGAGATCAACGGCGTGCCCGCATCGCTCACCATCGCCAACGTCTGACCGTCCGCCAGGCGCGCCAGCAGACCCGCGGTCCTGCGGGCCTCGTTGTGCTCGTGCAGGCTGATGCAGCGCGTCGCAATGCCGTAGTGGTCGAGAAGACGGGCCGTCCGCCTGGTGTCCTCCGCCGCGATCAAATCGACCCCGCGGAGCACTCGGATGGCCCGATAGGTCACATCTTCGAGATTGCCGATGGGCGTCGACACGATGTGGAGCGTGCCAGGCGTGAGCGCAGAAGGCACGAGATCTCAGCAGGCCGCCGCACGAGACGACCGAGCGACGCAGTATTGTACCATCAAGGAGTACAACGCACCCTGAACGTCCGCTAGACACTTCCGATGCGCCAGTCGACGACCGCCCACGTCTCGGAGCCTCTCTCGCACTTCGTCGAGGAACATCTCGCCCACCTGTACGAGATGTACCCGACGGCGGCGGCCGCCGACGGCGTGCACACGCACGACGACCTGCTGGAAGACCTGAGTCGTTCCGCGATCGACAACCGCATCCGGGAGCTCGGCGGCTGGGCCCGCCGCCTCGACGGAATCAGTCCTTCGGCGCTCACGCCGATAGAGGCGCTCGAGCGGCGCATGCTGGGCGATCGCATCCGCGGCCATCTGTTCGCGCTCGAGGAGATCCGCGACTGGCAACGCAGCCCGCTGTACTACGCCGACCTCCTGGCCACCAGCCTCGCCGGACAGACGCTGTTCGCCTACGCGGATCTGGCGGAGCGCGCGCGGCGTGTCGGCTCGAAGCTGCGGCAGGTGCCGCGGCTGTTGGAGGCCGCGCGGCAGAACGTCACCGAGGCGCCGGGCCTGTTCGTCCGGGTCGGCATCGAGTCGTTCGAAGGCGTTCTCGGGTTCATCGAGCGGGACCTGCCCCGGGTGTTTCGCGACCTGGAGGACATGCACCTGCTCGGGGTGCTGGCGGACACCTCCATGGAGGCCAGCGACGCCCTACGTGAGCACATCGCCCATCTGCGAGACGCCGTCGCCCCGAAGAGCCGCGCCTCGTTCCGGCTCGGCAGGGCGCGATTCGAGCAGAAGTTGCGGCTCGAAGAGGGGATCGACCTGCCAGCGGACCGCCTGCTCGACATCGCGCAGCGCGAGTTGCATGCCGCGCAGGACGCCTTCGCGCGGGTCGCGGTCGAGATCGACCCGGACCCGGACACGGCATGGCGCCGCACGAAGGACCGGCATCCGACGCCGGAAGCGCTGGTGCGCGAAGCAGGCGAGCAGGTGGAGGCGCTCAAGACGTTCCTCACCCGCAAACGCATCGTGAGCATGCCCGAGCACGCCGGCGTGCAGGTGCGCCCGACGCCCGATTTCCAGCGCTGGACCACGGCCAGCCTCTGGACTCCGGGGCCCTTCGAAGCGGCAGCCCTCCCCGCGTACTACTACATCACGAACGTCGACCCGTCGTGGCCGGCGGCCCGGCAGCGGGAGCACCTGCGCGACGTGAGCTACGCGACGCTTTCCTCGATTGCCGCGCACGAGGTCTTTCCCGGCCACTTCCTGCACTTCGAGCACCTGCGCGCCGTCTCGTCTCCCTGCCGGAAGTCCGGGTTCTTTTCGGCGAACTCGTTCGTCGAGGGTTGGGCGCACTACGCCGAGCAGATGGTCCTCGACGAGGGCTTCGAGCGGGGCAATCCCGAGACGCGGCTCGGCCAGTTGGCGGAGGCGCTCGTGCGCTTGGCCCGCACCGTCGTCGGCATACGGTTGCACACCGAGGACCTGTCGGTCGAGCAGGGGGTCCGGTTCTTCTGCGAGGAGGCCTACCTCGAGGAGGCCAGCGCACGGCAGGAAGCCGAGCGCGGCACTTTCGATCCCGGCTACGTGCTGTACTCGCTGGGCAAGCTGATGCTGCAGAAGCTGCGCGCCGACGTCGAGGAGTCCGAAGCCGACGGTTTCTCGCTGCTGCGTTTCCACGACCGGCTGCTCGGTCAGGGCTGCCTGCCCTTCTGGATGCACCGCGACCTGATGGCCTGCGACGGCGCCCTGGTCGAGTGACGAGGAACCGAGCGTGACCACCCCGCCATACGTGCGTCTCGCCGTCGCCCTGCCGGTGGTGCTCTTCTTCTGGTTCTGCACGCTGATTCCGGCCGTCTCCAGCGGGGAAATCCTCGTCTGGGAGGCGGCCTGGCTGCCCCAACTGGGCATCGACATCGGCATCGTCGTCGACGGCCTGAGTCTGCTGTTCGCCTTGCTGATTACGGGCATCGGCGCTTTCATTTTCCTTTTCGCCGACGAGTACATGAAGGGCTATCGGCAACGCGGCCGGTTCACTCTCTTTCTCGTCAGCTTCATGCTCGCGATGCTCGGCGTGGTGCTGTCCGACAACCTCGTCGCGCTGTTCGTCTTCTGGGAACTCACCACGATTACCTCGTTCCTGCTCATCGGCTACTCGCACGAGGACGCCGTGGCCAGACGCTCCGCTCTGCAGGGACTGCTCGTAACCGGCGCGGGCGCTCTCGCGATGCTGGCCGGCTTCGTCATCCTGGGCCAGGCGGTCGGCACTTTCAGCCTGCGGGAGATGATGGCCGGCCAGGAGAGTTTCGCAGACCACCCGCACTACACGGCGGTCGTCGTCCTGGTCATGCTCGGGGCCTTCACCAAGTCGGCGCAGTTTCCGTTCCATTTCTGGCTGCCGAACGCGATGGCGGCTCCGACGCCGGTGTCGGCCTACCTGCACTCGGCGACCATGGTCAAAGCCGGCGTGTTCCTGCTGGCTCGGTTCACGCCGCTGCTCGGCGGGACGGAGCTCTGGATGCAGACGCTGACCGCCGTGGGGGCGGTGACGGCGGTGCACTCGGCATTCGTGTCGCTGGGCAAGTCCGATCTGAAGCAGGTACTGGCCTACACGACGGTCATGGCGCTCGGCACGTGCGTCATGTTCCTCGGATCGTCGCCCCTCTCGGGGCAGGGCGAGCCTTCGCGGGGGTTCCTGGCGGCACTCGCATTTCTGGTCGCGCACGCCCTCTACAAGGCGGCCCTGTTCATGGTTGCCGGGACAATCGAGAAAGCAACCGGCACGCGCGACCTGACGCAGCTCGGAGGCTTGGCGAGGGCCATGCCCGTCACGTTCGCCGCCGCGGTCGCCGCGTGCGTTTCGATGGCCGGCGTGCCACCCTCGGTCGGCTTCATCGGCAAGGAGCTGCTGTACACCGTCGGCTCGGCGCCCGACACTGTCGCCTACCTGCCGTGGGCGGTGTTCTTCGCCGCCGCGCCAATCGCGACCATCGCGATGGTTCTCACCATCAAGCCGTTCTTCGGCCCGCGCCCCGACTACCGCAAGCCGGCGCAGGAAGGCCATTGGACGCTCTGGTGCGGGCCGGTGGTGCTCGGGGCCGCCGGCATCTATTGGGGGCTGTCACCGGAGTTCCCGTTCATGAGCCTGCTCGTCCCCGCGGAAGCGATGGTGACCGGGCATTCCCCGCAGGTCGAGGAAGCTCCCTGGCACAGCACGGGCGCGGCCTTCGTGCTGACCCTCGTGACACTGGCCGCGGCGGGTCTCGGCTTGTGGAAGCGGGCAGCGGTCATGCGAGCGCTCGCCGGTCTCAAGCGACTGGCTCCGCTCAGCGGCGACCGCGCGTACGATGCGGTCATGAACGGAATCGCCGCCGTCGCACTCTGGCAGACCCGCCGGCTGCAGTCCGGCGTCCAGCGGCATTACCTGCTGGTGGTCTTCGCCACGTTCGGACTGAGCCTGGCCTTGACGGCCTGGATCAAGAACGTGGCCTTCTGGCCCGTGGGGTTGGCGGAAGCAACGTTCCTCGATTGGTCGCTCGCCGCCCTCGTTGCCGCGGCGTCGGTCGTGATAATCCGCTCCCGGTCCCGTCTGCTCGGGATCTGCGCACTCGGCGTGGTGGGGTTGTCCACGGCGCTGATCTTCCTCACCTTCGGGGCCCCGGACGTCGCGATGACGCAGTTGGTCGTCGAGACGCTCGTCACCGTGATCGTCGCCATCGTTCTGTTGAAGCTCCCAACCTTCAGAAACGAGATCTGGCCTTCGAAGACCGCACGATTGCGCAACGGCATCGTCGCCATCACGGTCGGCATCAGCGTCACGCTGGTGCTGCTCGCCGTGACCGGGTCCCCTCCGCAGCCGGATCTCAGGGAGTACTTCGAGCGTACCGCCGTGCCGGGCGGTCAGGGCCGAAACATCGTCAACGTGATCCTGGTCGATTTCCGTGCTCTCGACACCATGGGGGAGATTACGGTGCTCGCGATCGCGGGCGCCGCTGTCTTCGTCCTGCTGATGCCGGGCGCCCGGCAGCGCGAGGGCGTTGGGTCGCCGGCCGCGGGAGAAGCGGCCGCGCGCGCCCACGAGTGGCACGGCAGCATCATGAACACCATGATCCTGCGGGAAACCACTCGCCGGCTGGTCCCGTTGATCCTCGTGTTCTCGGTGTTCCTCCTGCTGCGGGGACACGAGCACCCCGGCGGCGGCTTCGTCGGCGGGCTGGTCGCGTCGATCGCGTTCAGCCTGTACGCTTTCGTCTTCGGTCCGCAGGCGGCTCGCGGGATACTGCGCGCGGACCCCCGAGCGGTCGGCGCCGCAGGTCTCGGCGTGGCAATCACATCGGGCTTCGTCGGATCGATCCGCGACGCCGCCCCGTTCCTCACCGGCCAATGGGGAACCCTCGCGGGGCTGAAGATCGGCACGCCGGTGATGTTCGACGTCGGCGTCTACCTCGTTGTCATCGGTGTCGTGCTGACCTTCGTCCTCGGAATCAAGGAGCAGTAGGCGGGATACGCCGACAGCGGGGAAAACCACCGATGGAACCAATCGTCGCCGTGATTGTCGGCATTCTTATGGCGGCAACCGTCTACCTGATGCTCAGCCGCAACTTCGTCCGCTTCATCTTCGGGCTGGCGCTGCTTTCCCATGGCGCCAATCTCGTGATCTTCGCCAGCGGAGGCATGACGCGAGCCAGGCCGCCGCTGATTGCACCGGGAGAGTCGGCGCCTCTCCCCGACATCTCGAATGCTGTACCCCAAGCGTTGATTCTGACCGCGATCGTGATCTCCTTCAGCCTGCTCACGTTCGCGCTGGTGCTCGCCTTCCGGACCTACCAGGAGCTGGAAACCGTCGACACCGACCACATGCGGGCGGCGGAACCTACGTCGGCTGACGCGGATGCGAGACAGAGGGCAGTCGGTTGAACTGGCTGCTGGTCTGCCCGATCGTGATTCCGTTGTCCGCGGCCGTGATCGGCTTCGCGGGCCGCGGCAGCGAGAAGACACAAAGAGCCGTGAGCCTCGCCGGCGCCGTCGGTCTCTCGGGGGCGGCCGCGGGCCTGCTGTGGACCGTGTGGCGAGACGGTATCGCCTCGGTCCAGATCGGCCAATGGCCGGCGCCCTACGGCATCACGCTGGTCGCCGATCACCTGAGCGCGTCGATGGTCGCGGTCTCCGCGCTGATCGGACTGGCTACCGTCGTTTACGCGTTCGGAGACATCCAGCCCAGCCGGCTCTCCCATGCCCTGCATCCCTTGCTGCACGCGCTGCTGGCGGGCGTGTGCGGCGCGTTCCTGGCGGGCGACGTCTTCAATCTCTACGTCTGGTTCGAGATCATGCTCATCGCCTCGCTGGCCCTGCTGGTGCTGGGTGGCAGCCCCGCGCAACTGGATGGCGCCGTGCGCTACGCGGCCCTGAGCCTGATCGCCACCACCCTGCTGCTGAGCGGCATCGGACTGCTGTACGGATTGACCGGCACACTCAACATGGCGGACCTGCACGTGCGCGTGCAGGAGGTCGAGGACCAGGGGTTGCTTACCGTCGTCGCCATGGTGTTCCTCATCGCGTTCGGCCTGAAGTCGGCGGTATTCCCGCTCTTCTTCTGGCTTCCGGCCAGCTACCACACGCCGCAGACCGCGGTTTCGGCCGTATTCTCCGGCCTGCTGACCAAGGTAGGCGTCTACGCGCTGATGCGTTTCTTCACGCTGATCTTCCGGAACGACGTCGGGTACACGCACGAGCTGCTGCTCTGGGTGGCGGGCCTGACCATGGTGACCGGCGTCCTCGGGGCCGCCTCGCAGAACGAGCTGAGGCGCATTCTGTCGTTCCACATCATCAGCCAGATCGGATACATGATCCTCGGCCTCGCGCTCTTCACGACGCTCGGGTTGCTGGGCGGCATCTTCTACGTCATCCACCACATCATCGTGAAAGCGAACCTCTTTTTCGTCTCGGGCGCCGTGAATCGGCTGGCCGGATCCACCGATCTGCAGACGCTCGGCGGGCTCTACCGCCACAAGCCGCTGCTCGCGGCGCTGTTCTTCGTGCCGGCGTTCTCGCTGGCGGGCTTCCCGCCGCTGTCCGGCTTCTGGGCGAAGCTGCTGCTGCTCCAGGCTTCGGTCGAGCGCGGTGAATTCGTCCTCGCAGGGGTGGCGCTGGCCGTGGGTCTGCTGACGGTTTTTTCGATGACGAAGATCTGGCTCAACGCGTTCTGGAAGGCTCGGCCCGACGAGGCCGGGCCGCCGCCCTCGTTCCCGCCGCGGCGGCGGTGGCTGCTGCTCGCGCCCATCGCGACGCTGGCGACCATCACGCTGGCCATCGGTCTCTACGCCCGGCCTCTCTACGCGCTGGCGGAACGAGCCGCCACCGAGTTGATGGACCCGTCGATCTACGTCGAAGCCGTGCTCGACCGGGACGGTGTCGCGGCAACGGCGCCCGGTTACGGAGACGACGCGGAATGAAGCTCTTCCAAATCAATCTGCTGCTCGCCGGCGGCTGGTGCGCGCTGTTCGGGACCTTCGACCTGGGAACCTTCGCCCGGGGCTTCCTCCTGGCGTTCGCGGCCTTGAGCCTGTCGAGTCCCGTGCACGGGCAGACCGCCTACCCCAGGCGGGTCCTGCTGGCGACCCGCCTGGGCGCGTATTTCCTCTACGAGCTCACGGTCTCGAGCCTTCAGGTCGCCTGGGACGTGATCACGCCCACGCACAGATCGCGCCCGGCCATCGTGGCCGTGCCGTTGGACATCGAAGAGCCGATACAGATCACGGTGCTGGCGAACCTCATCTCGTTGACGCCCGGCTCGCTGAGCCTCGACGTCAGCCCCGACGCGAAGACGCTGTACGTGCACGAGATGTTCGCCGACGATCCGGACGAGACACGCAGGAGGATCAAGACGGGCTTCGAGCGCCTGGTCTGGGAGGCCATGCAGTGACGGGCCTCGCCGAGCACTCCCAGATCGTCGGCTGGGCGGTCGACGTCACGACGATCCTGACCGTGCTGGGACTGGTCTTCTCGTTCGTACGCCTGATCAAGGGACCGAGCCTGCCGGACCGCGTCGTCTCGATCGACCTCATCACGGTGCTGGCGGTCGCTCTCGCGGGCCTCCTGGCAATCACGCACAGCGAGCCCGACTTTCTCGACATCGCCGTGGCGCTGGCGCTGGTGGCCTTCCTGGCGACGGTCGCCTTCGCCTGGTACGCCGAGCGAACGACCGAGTTGCTCCAGCGCGACAGACGGGCCGACGAAAGAAACGGAGGGACCTGATGGCGGGTGACATCCCGTGGTGGGAGCTGATCATTGCCGCGTGCCTCCTGGCCGGAGGCTTCTTCCTGTTCGTCGCCGGACTCGGCATTCTGCGCCTGCCGGACGTGCTCATTCGCATGCACGCCTCCACCAAGGCGGGCACGCTGGGCGTGGGCCTGGTGTTCAGCGCAGCGGCCCTGTACTTCAGGAACACGGCCGAGACCGCGATCGCGGGCCTGACGATCATCTTCCTGCTGGTCACGGCCCCGGTGGCCGCCCACGCGATCGCGCGCGCGGCGTACCGGATGAACGTCCCGCTGTCGGACAGGACGCATCTGGATGAGTGGAAGGGCAAGTACGGCCGGGCCAAGGCGGACCCGAACAACGAAACCGACCCCGCCTAGAATGGCGAGGAAGCACCATGCCCGGCCCCGACGCGGGCCAGTAAGGAGGGAGGCGGCCGGCACCAGTTGAACTGGCCCGGCCGTCCTCGGGAGGCAAACGTTGGGAATACCCGACGTTGTCGCTGACGACACCGCCGCGGTGTGTTGCTAATCCGCGGCTTCGTGGCCGGCGCAGGGCGCGTTGCTGGTCTTGTCGATGTCCGTGATGATCCAGCGGCCCTCGACGAGGCCTTCCGTCATTTCGCCTTCTTCCTCTGCACTCGGCATCGGGACGTCGTGCAGATCGGCCCTCTGGATCGTGAAGCACATCGTCCGCTCTTCGCCGACCTCGTTCTGCGTCACCGTCGCGCTGACCGTGAACTGCTTTGTGATGAGCTCGCCGCCGTACTGTATGACATCGATCTGTTCGGGTGAATCGCGGACGAAGTCGTACAGGCTCACGTCCACGATGCGCCGCTCGTCGTTGAGGGCGTTCTGGGCCTCGGAGACCCTGCGGGCCCAGTCGCGCTCTTCGCCTACCTGCGTGTTCCAGGAGTTCCGAATCCCGTCGAAGTGCTCTCGCCGTCCGGCGTTGTTGTTCCTCGCCACCCGCTCATCCGTGCGACCGGTCCAGGCCTGGACGGCGCGCCTGATGTCGGCGTTGCTCGGATCCTCGCCCTCGCGGCCCGACTCGATGGCCAGGGTGATCAACTCCTCGTTGTTGTCCTGGTACATCTTCTTGTCGTTGCGGAAGGTGGTCTCGCCGTCCCGCGTCTCGGTGAGGGCCTGGTTCAGCTCGATCATCTGGAGCGGGCGCCGCTCCTCCTCGCCGACGAAGTCGACGCCCGGACTCGACGCGATGCCGTCGTCCTGCGGCGTGAAGGGCACCAGCGACATGTTGCCGAGGGAGGTTCGGTCGTCGAACCGAGCAGCCTGGAAGAAGGAGCGCGCAATCAGCAGCTCGTCGCCTCCTCCCCCGCATGCCGCGGCGAGCAGTCCTCCGGACAGGACCACCGCCATCAGTACCAATGTCCTCTTGACCATGGAACGAGACATCCCTGCCTCCTTACTGCTGCGACCGGCGTTCGCCACGAACGCCAGTACCGGACCTAGTCGCCGGCGACCGATTCGTCAATCGTCTCGCCGGCATCCTCGCGTGTATCGCCCTCTCTCACGACGAGCCTCGCCACGGAGACGACACGATCGTCGTCACTGATCCCAATCAGCCGCACCCCCTGGGTGGCTCGACCGATCGGCCTTGCGTCCCGGGCGACCATGCGGAGAACCTTGCCCTGCTGTGTGATCAACAGAACCTCGTCGTCGCCGTCGACACAGGCCACGCCAGCGACCCTGCCGTTCCTCTCGCTCGCCTGGATGCTAATGATACCGACTCCCCCGCGCGATTGCACGCGGTATTCTCCGAGGTCGGTCCGTTTGCCGTAGCCGTTCTCGGTCACCGTCAGCACCGTGCTGTCCGGGCGCACGACCGTCATGGCCACTACCTCGTCTCCCTGGCGCAGCCGAATTCCCCGGACGCCGCGAGCGGTGCGGCCCATCGGCCGGACATCCGCCTGCGGGAAGCGGATGGCCTTGCCGGTACGGGTGCCGATGAAGATCTCACCCGCTCCGTCGGTCAACTCGACCCCGACCACACCATCGTCCGGCTCGACACCCATGGCGATGATGCCGCCCGCACGCACGTGCCGAAAGGCGCTCAGGTCTACGCGCTTGACGATGCCCCGCCGTGTCCCCATGGCGACGAACTGCCGGCCGGGATCGGTGGGGAACTCCCTGAGCGTCTCCAGCGCGGCGATCTTCTCCTCCGGGTCCAGCGCCACCAGGTTGGCAATGGCCTTCCCCCGCCCCGCGGGTCCGACGTCGGGGATGCGGTGGACCTTGAGCGGATAGACGCGGCCTCGGTCCGTGAAAATCAGGATGAAGGCATGTGTGGACGCGACGAACAGGTGGGTCAGGAAGTCCTCTTCCCGGGTCCGCATGCCGATACGCCCCTTGCCTCCCCGCCGCTGATTGCGGTACTCCGTCACCGCGGTGCGCTTGATGTACCCCGTGTTGCTGGCCGTGATTACGACGTCCTCGTCGGCGATCAGGTCCTCGATGCTGAACTCCCCGTCCTCGCCTTCGATGATCTCGGTGCGCCGCTCGTCCCCGTACTTGTCCCGGACGTCCTTCAGCTCGTCGAGGACGATTCCGAGCAACAGGGACTCGTTCTCGAGGATGGCCCGCAACTCGCGGATCTTCTCGGCGAGCTGCGCCAGCTCGTCGAGAATCTTCTCGCGTTCGAGGCCGGTCAGGCGCTGGAGCTGCATGTCGAGGATGGCCTGCGCCTGGATCTCGGTGAGAGAGAAGCTCTCCACGAGGCCGCGTTTGGCCTCCGCGGGATTCCGGGCGGCCCGAATCAGGGCGATGACGGCATCCAGGTGGTCCAGCGCGACCTTGAGGCCCTCCAGGATGTGGATGCGTGCTTCGGCCTTTGCAAGATCGTGCTCGGTACGGCGCCGGACCACCTCCCGCCGAAATTCGAGGAAGTGCTCGACCAGATCGAGCAGCGGGAGCACACGCGGCCGGCCGGCCACGATCGCCAGCGCAATGATTCCGAACGACGTCTGCAGCGGCGTGTGCTTGTAGAGGTTGTTCAGCACGACCTCCGGCACCTCGCCCCGGCGCAGCTCGATCACGATGCGCATGCCGCGGCGGTCGGACTCGTCGCGCAGGTCGGCGATCCCCTCGACCACCTTCTCGCGCACCAGGTCTGCAATCTTCTCGAGCAGCCGTGACTTGTTGACCTGATACGGGATCTCGTTGACGATGATCGCGACCCGGTCGCCCTTCTTCGCCTCCTCGATCTCGGTGCGCGCCCGCATCATGATCGATCCGCGGCCGGTCAGATAGGCCTGCACGATGCCCGCACGCCCGACGATGAACCCGCCGGTGGGGAAGTCGGGACCCGGGATCAGCGTCAGCAGCTCGCGTATCTGCTCTTCCCGCGGCGCGGCGCGGTGCTCGGCGACCCAGATGATGCCGTCGATCACCTCGCGCAGGTTGTGCGGGGGGATGTTCGTGGCCATGCCGACGGCGATGCCGGCGGAGCCGTTCACGACCAGGTTCGGAAACGGCGCGGGGAGGACGGACGGCTCCTCGGTCGTCTCGTCGTAGTTGGGAACGAAGTCGACCGTCTCCCTGTCGAGGTCGGCCATCAGATCGTCCGACAGCGCCTGCAGCCGGGCTTCCGTGTAGCGCATCGCGGCGGGAGGATCCCCGTCGACCGACCCGAAGTTCCCCTGCCCGTCGACCAGCGGGTAGCGCATGTTGAAGCCCTGCGCTAGGCGGACGAGCGTGTCGTAGATGGACGCGTCCCCATGGGGATGGAAGTTGCCCATCACCTCGCCAACGATCTTCGCGCACTTGCGGTACGCACGGTTGGAAGCGAGTCCCATCGTGCGCATGCCGTAGATGACGCGCCGGTGCGCCGGCTTGAGACCGTCCCGGACGTCGGGCAGCGCCCGCCCGATGATGACGCTCATCGCGTAGTCCATGTAGGACCGGCGCATCTCGTCTTCGATGGTGACGGGGACGTTCGGGCGTTCGACGTCGGACATGGAGTTCCTTGCGGGTATCGGAAGCCGGAACGGCGCCGCCGGCGCGGCGCGGCGCGAGTAGCGGGGCTAGATGTCCAGGTTCTTCACGTCCAGCGCGTTGTCCTGGATGAACTTCCGGCGCGGCTCGACCTGATCGCCCATCAGCGTGGTAAACATGTGGTCGGCTTCGGCGTCATCTTCCGCGCGCACCTGCAGGAGCGTGCGGTTCTCGGGATTCATCGTGGTGGTCCAGAGCTGATCCGGGTTCATTTCGCCAAGCCCCTTGTAGCGGTTGATGGCGACACCCCGCTTTCCGGCGGCGATGAAGTGATCGACCAACTGCTCGATCGACGCGACCTCGGTGAGTCCGTCGTTGCCGGCCGAGGCAGCGGCCGTTGCCGGGGAACCCTCGGCGCCGTCGCCGGCATCGCTCGCGTTCCCTTCGCCGGCGCCGTTCGCTCCCGGCTCCTGCGCCCGGGCGCCGACCAGCAGCGGTCCGCGCAGGGAGGAGATTTCGCCGTAGTGTGCGAGCAGCGCGCGGTACTCGGCTCCCTCCACGAAGTCGACCCCGACCGTGTGGCGCCGGGAGAACCCGTTCTGCCGATCGTCTATCACCAGCGTGCAGGCGCCATGTTCCTCGTCATCGACTATCGAGACGTCCCGACCCTCCGTCTCAAGAGCCCGTCCGACGGCGCCGACGCGGTCGCGATCGACGAAGAAGGTGCGGTCCCGGGCGCCGTGGTCCAGCACCGCCATGACGATATCGGCGCTCGGTCCCCGCCGCTCGACCACCTGAAGCAATCGCTGGAACGAGATCAGCCGGCGGAGCATGCTCTCGAGAGCCTCGCCGCTGTAGGTGCGGTCCGTGCCCGGCACGCGAACCACCCGCGACTCGCTGCTGCGCCGGATGAGATAGGCCTCCAGCTCGTGGTCGTCCTTGATGTAGTGCTCCGCCCGCCCGCGCTTGGCGCGATACAGCGGCGGCTGCGCGATGTAGACGTGGCCGTGCTCGATCAGCTCCCGCATCTGGCGGTAGAAGAACGTCAGCAGCAGCGTGCGGATATGCGAGCCGTCGACGTCGGCGTCGGTCATGATGACGATGCGGTGGTACCGCAGCTTGGAGACATCGAAATCCTCCCGGCCGATACCGCATCCAAGGGCCGCGATCATCGTCTTGATCTCGTCGCTGCCGAGCATCTTGTCGAACCGCGCCTTCTCCACGTTGAGGATCTTGCCCTTGATCGGAAGGATGGCCTGAAAGCGGCGGTCCCGTCCCTGCTTGGCCGAGCCGCCGGCCGACTCCCCCTCCACGATGTAGATCTCGCTGCGGGCCGGGTCGCGCTCCTGGCAATCGGCCAGCTTCCCCGGCAGCGCGCTGCTGTCCAGCGCCCCTTTGCGCCGCACCAGGTCCCGCGCCTTGCGCGCCGCGGCGCGCGCGCGCGCCGCGGCGATCGCCTTGTTGACGATCCGCTTCGCGACCGCCGGATTCTCCTCGAGGTAGGCGCCCAACCGGTCGTTGACAATCGCCTCGACGATTCCCTTGACCTCGGTGTTGCCCAGTTTCGTCTTGGTCTGGCCCTCGAACTGCGGCTGCGGAATCTTCACGCTGACGACCACGACCAGGCCCTCACGAATGTCGTCGCCGCCGATGCTCTCCTTCAGATCGCGAGCCAGGTTGTTCCGGTTCGCGTAGCTGTTGACGGTGCGGGTCAGGGCGGCGCGAAAACCGGACAGGTGCGTTCCGCCCTCCTGTGTATTGATGTTGTTCGCAAAGGCGTACACGGTGTCCGCGTAGCCGTCGTTCCACTGCAGCGCGATCTCGGCATCGACGCCGTCCCGGGCGCCGTGCATGTAGATGGGGGTGCCGTTGACGACCGTCTTGTTCTTGTTGATGAACTCGACGAACGAGCGGATTCCGCCCTCGTAGGCGAACTCGTGATGCTTGCCGGTGCGCTCGTCGTCGAGCGTGATCCGGACCCCTGCGTTGAGGAACGCCAGCTCTCGCAGCCGGTGAGCCAGCGTATCGAAGCTGTACTCGACGGTCTCGAAGATCCGGTCGTCCGCCTTGAACGTGATCTTCGTGCCGCGGCGCTTCGTGCGGCCCGTCATCTCGAGCGCGGACGTCGGCCTGCCGCGCTCGTACTGCTGCCGATAGACGTGCCCGTCCCTCCAGATCTCCAGGTCCAGCGACTGCGACAGAGCATTGACCACCGAGACGCCGACACCGTGCAGGCCGCCGGAGACCTTGTAGCTCTCGTTGTCGAACTTGCCGCCCGCGTGGAGCACGGTGAGCACGACCTCCGCGGCAGATTTGCCGCTCGCGTGGCGATCGACCGGGATGCCCCGGCCGTTGTCGGCGATCGTCACCGAGTCGTCGATGTGCAGCGTGACGCGCACGGCGTCGCAGTAACCGGCGAGCGCTTCGTCGATCGAGTTGTCGACGACCTCGTACACGAGATGATGGAGGCCCTGGACGCCGGTCGAGCCGATGTACATCGCCGGTCGTTTCCGGACCGCGTCCAGACCTTCGAGGACCTTGATCTGCTCGGCGCGGTAGCCGTCGGGAACGTCCTGCGGCGCAGCGGAGCCACTGGGTACGGGAACAGGGGGGTTCGCCTCGGGAGGCGATGCACTCCCCGACGCTTCAGGATCGAGTTGGGTCATTCACTTTCCGCTGGTGGCTCGCGGCGCTCACCGCAGGTCGGCCGCGGCCGGGAACGGCGCTACACGCGCATAGGCATGATCACGTACGTGTACGCTTCCTTCTCGCCGGACGGATACATGACGGCCTGACTTCTGTCGTCCTTGAGCTCCAACGTCACACTGTCCGTATCGGCCACTGCGAGGAAATCGAGCACATATTGCGCGTTGAAGCAGATTTCCAGATCGGCGCCGCCGTAGTCGACCGGCAGCACCTCCTTGGCTTCCCCCAGCTCCGGACTGCTCGAGGCGACTTCGGCCGACGACTCCGCGATCTGGAACTTGACCGCGTGCGAACGCTCGCTCGACAGCAGCGCGACACGCCTGATCGCACTGGCCATCCGATCTCGCTCGAACTCGACCCTGTTGTCGTTGCCGGTCGGAATCACACGCTCGTAGGCGGGAAACTGGGCGTCGATCATCCGCGAGATTAGCTGTCGGCCGTCGATCTCGAAGAACAGGTGGCTCTCCCCACGAGTGTATCGGATATCCCCCTCTCCGGTGGCGAGCAACCGGGAGAGCTCCCCGAGCGTCTTTCGCGGCAGAATCGCCTGTACGTCTTCGCCGCCGGCGTCGCCCCTCTCCCGCGACGCGGTGGCGAGCGCCAGGCGGTGTCCGTCGGTGGCGATCAGGCTCATTTCCTGAGGCTTCAGCACGAACAACGCGCCGTTCAGAAAGTACCGCGTATCCTCGCCGGTAATCGCGAACTGGGTCCTCGTCACCATGCTCCGGAGGGCTTCCCGACCGACCGTCTCGGCGACATCGCCGCCCGGGTCCGGCAACGTGGGATAATCCTCCCGGGGCAGCGTCTGCATCCGGGAATCGAATCGCTCCGCCGACAGGTTCACGGAGCCCGCGGCCCCGGCTTCGATCGTGATCTCGGTTTCCGGAAGGGCCCGCACGATCTCGAAGAGCTTCTTCGCCGGAATCGTCAGTGCCCCGGCGCGGGCAACCGACGCCGGACACTGGCTGCGCAGTCCTACTTCGAGGTCCGTCGCAAGCAACCGCACCTTTCCGTCGTCGTTCGTTTCAAGCAGTACGTTCCCGAGAATCGGAATGGTGTTCTTGCGTTCGACGATCCCCTGGCAGAGCTGGAGCTCGTGCAGCAAATCGCTCTTCTGAACGGTCAGTTCCATGGAGATGGTGACCTCGACTGGAGAGCTCGAATCCGTGGTTGTTGGTCGTGTACGGGATCATGAAGATCGTTAGATTATAACAGGATCCAGAAGGTCTGTGGAAGTGTGAACAGTCGCTTCAAGTGCCGTCCGGTCAATGACTTACCGCTGAAACCCGGTGTGGATGTTGGCTGCGGCGTGGGCAGGCCGGGTGGCGTCGGCAACCTCGTCCACAGCTCGGGGTCCGGTAGCGGGTCGGAGGCGGCTGTGGAAAACCGAGGCGCCGGGGAGAACTGCTGCGGCAGGAGCTAGCGAAACGTCTCGATGAAGCTGTTGACCAGGTTGTGGAATTCCCGATCGGTCTTGCACTGCGCCTCGACCTTGCGGATCGAGTGAACGACCGTGGAGTGATCCCTGCCAAAGCTCTTGCCGATCTGCGGGAGCGACGCGTCGGTGAGGGTCCTGCAGAGGAACATGGCGATCTGCCGTGGACCTGCCACGGCCTTGGAGCTGTTGCGGCCCTTGATGTCGGTGAGCTTGAGCCGGTAGTAGTTGGCGATGAACTTCTGCACCATGTCGATGCTGACGCGCTGTTCGTCGCGGTGCAGTATGTTGCGGAGCACGTCTTGGGCCAGTGGGAGCGAAACGGGGCTGCCGGTCAGCGAGGCGTACGCGATGAGGCGGATCAGGGAGCCCTCCAGCTCGCGGACGTTGGACTTGATCCCGCTGGCGATGTAGAGCGCCACGTCGTCGGGCAGGGGGACCGCCTCGGCCTCGGCCTTCTTCTTCAGGATCGCCACCTTCGTCTCGAGATCCGGGGGTTGGATGTCGGCGATCAGCCCCCATTCGAACCTCGAACGGAGGCGCTCCTCGAGCGCCTGGATCTCGTGCGGCGGGCAGTCGCTGCTGATGACGATCTGCTTCTGGGCGTCGTACAGGGAGTTGAACGTGTGGAAGAATTCGGTCTGCGTTCCCTCCTTGCCGGACAGGAACTGCACGTCGTCGACCATCAGGACGTCCAGCTTCCGGTAGCGTTCCCTGAAGTCGAGCGTGCGGTCGTAGCGGACGGCGTTGATCATCTCGTTCATGAAACGCTCGGACGAGATGTACGTGAGCTTGAGGTCGGGCATCTGACCGAGAAGATAGTGCCCGATCGCGTGCATCAGGTGCGTCTTGCCGAGACCGACGCCGCCGTACAGGTACAGCGGGTTGTACGAGCGGGAGGGCGCCTCGCCGACGGCCAGCGCGGCGGCATGGGCGAACTGGTTCGACGATCCGACGACGAACGTGTCGAAGGTGTAGCGGGGGTTGAGTCCGCGGGTCGTCGCGGCCGGTGCCGGGGCTACCGCAGGTTTTGGTGTCGGGTGCTGGGTGACGGTACCGACCTCCGCGTCGATCACGAACGCCACCTTGACGCCGCTGCGCTGAACCTCTGCCGTGGCTTCCGTGATCACGCCGGAGTAGTGCCTGGTGAGCCAGTTGCGGCAGAGCTCGCTGGGTACCCTGACGGTTACGCGGTCCCCCGTGTCCTGCACGAAGACCGTCGGGCTGAACCAGGTGTTGAAGCTGTGACGGTTGACCTTCGTCTCGATGCGCGCGAGAAGCTCCGTCCAGACGTTGTTCGCCATTTTGAGCGCGCAGAGCCTCGACCGGCCGCCGCAGTCGAGACTCCGCGACGGCTGGCGGACGTGCGGCGACGATCACCCTGTCAGAGCCGGAACTCGGCTCCGTCCGATGCAGGCCCCGCCGCGCCGCTCAGGCGGAACTGCAGCCCAGGACAACCCAAAACTTCCACAGTTTCTTCAACACCCTGTGGAAATCTCGCTGGAGGGACATCTGACTGCCGGGGACCGAGAATGTACCACAGCCGCACAAGTGACGACAACCGGAATCGACTTGTGAAACAGGGCACAAGCCCGCTCGACGGCCGTTGACTTGAGCTGGAGGTACCCTTTATGATGCTCGTTTGGGATACGGTCGGTTCTCGGGTGAACGGCTTTGAATTGACGGGAACGACGAGGGCATGAAGCGCACTTATCAGCCAAACAACCGGCGGCGCAAGCGGACCCACGGGTTTCGCAAGCGAATGAGCACCAAGGCCGGCAGGGAAATCCTGAGACGGCGCCGCGCGAAGGGGCGGAAGCGTCTTTCCGTGTCGTGAGGTATCGGGTGCAACTGCCGGTCGAGGGGTCTTCGCGACAGCGTGGATCGTGGATCGTACACTGTCGATGCACGACCGGATTCGGCGGCGCCGGGAGTTCCTCGGCGTTCAGCGGCAGGGTCTCCGCGTCCGGGGCCGCTACCTGACCCTGTTCACGCTTCCAAACGGTCTCGACCGCTGCAGGCTGGGCATCATCGCAACGCGCCGAATAGGGGGCGCGGTTCGGCGTAACCGGGCGAAGCGCCTGATGCGCGAGATCTTCCGGGTTCGCAAGGGCATACCGGGATTCGACCTTGTTGCTCTGCTGCGGCCGGAGTTTCCCGACATTCGATTCTCGGCTCTCGAATCCGACTATCGTGCCACACTCGAGCGGCATGGACGATCCCGTCGCCGACAGTCGGCGCAGCGCAAGCCGGAAGCCGTCTCCGGGCGCGCGCCTGTTGCTGGCAGCGATTAGGTCCTACCAGGTGACGTTTTCTCAGGTACTGGGGGGGTACTGTCGGTTCGTGCCGTCGTGCTCTGCGTACGCGGCAGAGGCGGTCGCACGGCACGGAGCCGTGCGCGGCGGATGGCTGGCTGCATGCCGACTGGCTCGCTGCCATCCGCTGTGCCGCGGAGGGCTCGACCAGGTTCCCGTGCCGCGCGGGCGGCGCGTGGATGCACGATAAGGCGCACGCCGCCAAACGTACAGATTCAGGCACAACGCATGGAACGAAGAGTTCTGCTCGCCTTTCTCCTGTCCCTCCTGGTGTTGCTCGTGTACCAGAGCCTCGTGGTACCGCCGCCGATACCGCCGCCCGACACGGGGGAGACAGGGACGCCGGCGCCGGCCCGTCCCGCTCCTGCCGTCACGTCCGACCCGCCGTCGACAGCAGAGGCCGCACCCGTTGCGACCGAACCGGACACCGCCGCGGACAGTAGCCCCGGCGCCGAGATAACGCCGGTGATCGCCGATACGGAGCCCAGGGACATCGTGTTCGAGAGCGAGCGCGTTCGCGCGGTCTTCGCGAACCGTGGGGCGTCTCCCGTCCGATGGGAGCTCAGGGAGCACCTGGACCCGGAGACGGGTCGGCGGATCGACCTCGTACCGGCGGAATTGCCGCCTGGGGAGCTTCCCCCGTTCTCCTTGCTGTTTCAGGATCCGGAGTTGACGGCGCGCGCCGCGGAAGCGCTGTTTCGACCGAGCGCCGCCGGCGTGTCCCTCGCCGACCGTGCCGAGACACTCGCTTTCGAGTTCGCGGATTCCTCGGGCTTGCGGATTACCAAGGAGTACGAATTCGAGCCGGCTGCCCGCGGCTATGTCGTTCGCTTCCGCGCCAACGCGTTTCTGGACGACCAGCGCCTGTCCCCGGCAATCGGGTGGGGCCCGGCCCTCGGCGGCGTGGAGTCGTCGAGCACCGGAATGGTCTACCGCGAGGGTCCGCGGGGCGTCATCTTCGGCCGGCTCCTGACCGTGGAGGGCCTTGAGGAGGAAGGGATGACCCGGCCGACCGCGTCGGATGTGGCGGGCCGGCCGTCGTACCGCGGGCAGATCGGGTTCGCCGGCGTCGACAACCACTACTTCGTCGCAGTCGCGCTGCTGGGGAGGCAAGAGGCGGAGATCGCGTACCGCTACGTCCCGTTGCCGCCGCTGGCGCCCGACGGTTCGTCGCGTGAGTTGATGGCCTTCAGCCTGCAGCCGCCGGGCGAGGGCATCGACTTGCCGTTTTTCATAGGACCGAAGGAGTTCGACGCGCTGGAGCGGGTCGACGCGGCGCTCACCAGGTCCATCGACTTCGGGTGGCTGGGCTGGCTCGTGGTCCCGCTGCACCGGTCGCTCACCTGGATTCACGGCTACGTTGCGAATTGGGGCTGGGCAATCATCATCCTCACGGTGCTGGTGAACATCGTCATCTTCCCGCTGCGTCACAAGAGCGTCGTCTCCATGCGCAAGATGCAAGAGGTGCAGCCGGAGATGAAGGCGATCCAGGAGCGGTACTCCCACCTGAAGGCGACCGATCCGGACAAGCAGAAGATGAACCAGGAGATCATGGCGCTCTACAGGGATCGCGGCGTGAACCCCGCGAGCGGGTGCCTGCCGATGCTCCTGACCTTTCCCATTCTCTTCGCGTTCTTCAGCCTTCTGCGGTCGGCCGTAGAGATTCGTGGCGAGCCGTTCATCGGATGGATTACCGACCTGTCCGTGGAGGACCCCCTCTACATCACGCCGATCGTCATGGGCGCCTCGATGGTGCTGCAGCAGAAGATGACGCCGACGCAGGCCGACCCGATGCAGCAGAAGATCATGATGCTCATGCCCGTGGTCTTCACGTTCATGTTCGTCTGGGCGCCGAGCGGGCTGGTTCTGTACTGGTTGACCAGTAACGTGATCGGCATTCTGCAGACTGTCGTGACGAATCGCGTGATCGGTCCTCCGAAGGTGCGCACCGTGCGCCCGGCGGCCGAACGCCGCGTAAGCTCTCCTGCCGACCGCCGCGGCAACACGCCGGCCGACCGCCGCGGAAACGCGCAGGCTGAACGCCGCGGCAAGAAGAGCGGCAGGGCCGGTGGACAAGGAAGAAAGGCAAAGGCACAGTGAGCGACGCTCTCGACGCACGGATGGGCGACTTCGTGAAGGAGATCGGTCGGGCCATGGGCTTGACGCTGCAGGTCGACGTCGAGGAGATCGAGGACGGCACGCGGGTGTGTCTGACCGGAGAGGGCGCCGAGGTGTTCCTCCATCGCAAGGCCGCGGGTCTCGACGCCCTGCAGCACGTCGTCAACGCTGCCTTTCGGCGCGAGCACGAGCGGGGGCACATCGTCGTGGACTGCCTCGACTACCGGAAGGGCAAGGACGGCGAGCTGCGAGAGTCGGCGAAGATACTGGCCGGCCGGGCCCGCGAGACCGGCGAGCCGCAGGAGATCGGACCTCTCAATCCGTACGCGCGGCGAATCGTCCACCTCGCCGTCGCCGACATCCCGGGCGTGTCGTCGGAGAGCATCGGGGACGCTTTCATGAAGACCGTTCTCATCGCACCCGGCGATTGAGAGATCGCGGGCGTGTACCGCCGGCGGCGCGCCAGGAGTTCTGCGCCGCAGGACGCAGCGAAGCGAAGTGCTGCGGCGCACGGTCATGGAGCGGGGGGATAGGCCGAAACGCCGAGCCAGCGAGGCGTTTCGGGACGCTGGTGCCGGGAGGTTGCGCGAAGGCAAGAACTCGCGTGGCGCCGCCCCCGCGTGGCGCCTTTGCCGCCCGGGCGCGTCGCCGCACCCCAAGGTGCACGCGGCGTCTTCACCACGAGCTCTCCAGCGCGGAGACGCCGATGTTTGCCACCGATGACACGATAGTGGCCATTGCGACGCCACCGGGTCCGGGCGGTATCGGTATCGTCCGGATGAGCGGTGCGAGGGCGGTGCAGATCGCGGGGGCTGTTCTCTCGGGACCCGCATGTCTGGAGCCGCGCCGGGCTACGCTGACCGAAGCGCTCGACCCCGCCGGCGGCCGAGCTATCGATCGGGTACTGGCCACCTACTTTCCCGGTCCGCGCTCCTATACCGGCGAGGACGTAATCGAAATCAGCGCCCACGGAAGCCCGGTGGTCCTCAGGCGGATCGTCGAAGCCGCGACGGTGGCGGGAGCCAGGCTGGCCGAACCGGGAGAGTTCACGTTCCGGGCGTTCCTCGGCGGGCGGATCGACCTGGTCCAGGCGGAAGCGATACACGACCTCGTGACCGCGGTGACGCCACGGCAGGCGCGTGTCGCCTTCGATCAGCTCGAAGGGACCGCCACGGCGGCCATCGGCGCCATCGAGCAGGTTCTGTTCGACCTCGTCGCTCGCCTCGAGGCATCGCTGGACTTCCCCGAGGAGGGCTATCACTTCGTCGATGCCAGGGCCGCGGGGTTGGAGGCTGGGAGTCTGGCCGATCGGGTACGAGGACTCATCGACGCGTCTCACCGGGGCCGCTTGATTCGGGAGGGGTGCCAGGTAACCGTCGCCGGCAAGCCGAACGTGGGGAAGTCGTGTCTTTTCAACGCCCTGTGCGGCGTGCAGAGGACTATCGTTTCCGACACCGCCGGGACCACCAGGGACATGGTGACCGAGACGGTCCACCTGGAGGGAATCCCGGTGACTCTCGTCGACACGGCCGGGATTCGGTCCACGACGGACACGGTGGAGGCCGAGGGGGTGAATCGTGCGCGCGGAGCGGTCGAGGTGGCGACGGCCGTCGTAGTACTGCTGGACCGGTCCCGGGTGCTCGATGACGACGATCGGCTGCTGCTCGGGGAAACAGCCGGCCGTCCGCGGCTCGTGGTCGTCAACAAGCGGGACCTTCCCGCCGCGTGGTCTCCGTCGGAACAGGCGGTGGCGGGCAACTGGAACTACATGGTGGAGACGTGCCTGATCGACGGCAGCTCCGTGGATGCGATTCGCGGCGCGCTCCTGTGTGTCCTGGAGGCCGAGGCGCCGGACAGGGACACCCCGGCCATTTCGAATGCCCGTCACATCGGTCTGCTTGCCGTTGCGGAAGCGGCCCTCCGCCGGGCGTCGTCCGCGGCGGCCCGCGGCGCCACGGAGGAGTTGTTGCTTGCGGATCTCGCGGAGGCGCGGCGCGCGTTCGAGGAAGTCACGGGAGAGCGCACACCGGACGCCGTCCTGGAACGGATCTTCGAACGGTTCTGTATCGGGAAGTGAGTCGGGGGGGGACGTGGGCGATCGGTTCGACGTCATCGTTGTCGGTGCCGGGCACGCCGGAGTGGAGGCGGCCCGCGCCGCGGCGCGCATGGGATGCAGCGTGGGACTCTGCACGCTCTCGGAAGCGACGGTCGCGCACATGCCGTGCAATCCAGCGATAGGCGGTACGGCCAAGGGGCATCTGGTCAGGGAGATCGACGCGCTGGGCGGCCTGATGGGGGAGGCCATCGACGCCACCGGCATCCAGTTCAAGCTCCTGAACCGCAGTCGCGGACCGGCGGTTCGGTCGCCTCGCGCGCAGGCCGACAAGCGCCGCTACGGCGCATGGGTCGCCGACGCGCTGCGCCGAGAGAAGCGGATCGCGTGCATTCTCGGCCGCGTGGGTCGCCTTCTGGTGCGCGGCGGTCGTGTTACCGGGGTCGAGTTGGAGCCCGGGGACGGAGCGGTTGGCGGCGAGCGGCTTCTCGCAAGGACGGTCGTGGTGACCACGGGCACCTTTCTGAACGGCTTGGTGCATGTGGGCGACAGGCAGACACCGGCCGGCCGGGCCGGAGAGCCGCCGTCGCACCACTTGGCGGAGTCGCTCAAGGAACTCGGCTTGCCGTGGGGGCGCTTGAAGACGGGCACTCCTCCGCGGCTCGACCGTCGGAGCATCGACTTCAGACGCTTCGAGGAAGCCCATGGCGACGCGGTGCCCGTGCCATTCTCGTTCACGACGGGCGGAATCGAGAGGCGACAGGTCGTCTGTCACCAGATCCATACGACCGAGCGGGTGCACGAGATCGTGCGGTCCAATATCGACCGGTCGCCGCTCTACAACGGGCAGATCGAGGGCATCGGGCCGCGGTACTGCCCGTCACTCGAGGACAAGGTGATGCGGTTTCCGCATCACGAACGGCACCACATCTTCCTGGAACCGGAGGGGCTGGACGTCGACGAGATCTACGTCAACGGTTACTCGATGAGCCTGCCCGCGGAGGTCCAGGAGAGGTTGGTGCGCGCGCTGCCGGGGCTGGAGGACGCCGTGATGCTGCGGCCGGGTTACGCGGTGGAGTACGACTTCGTGCAGCCCACGGCCCTGACGCGGACCTACGAGGCAAGGGGTGTGAGGGGGCTCTTTCTGGCGGGACAGGTTAACGGCACATCCGGGTACGAAGAGGCGGCCGGGCAGGGCATCATTGCGGGAATCAACGCTGCGCGGTCGGTCGCCGGCGAGGAGCCCTTCGTGCTGGGGCGGGACGAGGCGTATCTGGGCGTTCTGGCGGACGATCTGACGACAAGGGGATGCCTGGAGCCGTATCGCATGTTCACCTCGCGAGCGGAGTACCGTCTGCTGCTGCGGATTGACAACGCCGACCTGCGCCTGACGGAGCGAGGGCGCGAGGTCGGGCTCGTGAACGACCGGCGATGGGCGCGGTTCGAACAGCGGCGGGCGAGATTCGACCGGAACGTGGAGCGGGTGTCAAGGGCGACGGTAACCCTTCGGGACGGGACAAGGGTACGGGCAGCGCAAGCGCTTCGCCGGCAGGACACGAAACTGGCCGAGTTGACCGGCAACAGCCGGCTGCGGCTGGATGTGGCCGCGGACGAGGAGCAGGTGGACATGTGGAGCGTGGAAACGCACTTCAAGTACGCGGGCTACCTGGAGCGACAGAACGCGATGATCGAAAGGGCGCGCCGGATGGAGGGTCACCGCATACCGCGGGGATTCTCGTACGCGGGGCTGCCGGGCCTCTCGCGGGAGGTCGCAGAGCGGCTGGGCGCGGTACGACCGGAAACCCTGGGGCAGGCACTTCGGGTGCCAGGCGTTACGCCGGCGGCGGTCGCTCTGATCGGGGCGAGGGTAAGCGCATAGTGGAGGTGTCGGAAGAAAGGTTGACGGAACGCCTGCGGAGCATGGGCGAGCGAGCGTCGCTGACCCTGGAAGACGAGAGATGGACGCGGCTGGCGACCTACGTGGCTCTTCTGTTTCGCTGGAACGCGCACATGAACCTGACGGCGCTCGATAGTGGCGACAGAGGCCTGGAGCGCCTGATCATCGAGCCGTTGCTCGCTGCGCGGCACGTACCGCCCGGAGCGAGGTCGATGGTGGACATCGGCTCCGGTGGCGGGTCGCCGGCCATCCCGATGAAGATTGCGCGACCGGGGCTCTCGTTGCGAATGGTCGAGAGCCGGGTGCGAAAGGCGGCGTTCCTGAGGCATGCGGTGCGAGAACTCAACCTGGGCGGCGTCGAGGTGGAGAATTGTCGGTACGAAGCGCTGGTTCGACGCCCGGAGATGCGCCAGGCACACGATGTCGTCACGGTGCGCGGTGTCCGAATTGCGGATCGCGCCGGTGGGTTGCGGGATCTCCTGAAGCCGGGCGGCTTGGTGTTGGCGTTCGGCTCCGGGGCGCAGGGGAGGATCGGTAACGAAGCCCGCCTGGCAGCGGCGGACAAGGAATGGGTATTACTGGAGGGTGCCGGGAGCGAGCTGGTGATTGTCCCCGGGGCAGCCGGCAAATAGGAGGCGGGTTCGCGATCGGGCGAGAGGGACAACGGAAGCGCGAATGGGCCGCCAGAGGTGGAACGATGTTCCACGTGGAACGGAGATTCCGGTCCGGCCGCGCGGTCGCCCGGGGCCAAGGGCAGTCCTCGGGATGCAACGCAAGGTGGTGCCGCGGACAAGCAGAGCCGGTGCCGGGCGGACAAGCGGCTTGGGATCGGAGCGGGCGCCGCGGTGGAGACGCCACGGGGACATACAGCGGTGAGGCCTCGGCGTGGGAAGGCGCGTCGCCGCTCGACTGCAACGGAGCTCACGCCACGGGCTGTTAAGATCGCGGCGGTAGCCGAGAGAGGAAAGGCAATTCCGAGAAGCGGAAGCGACCGTCTCATCGTCGCTCTCGACGTGCGCACGCACGCGGAGGCGGAGCGGCTCGTCGATGTCCTGGACAACGTCTCCTTCTTCAAGATCGGCCTGCGGCTGTTTCTTGCCGGCGATCTGTACGGCCTGGTGCAGCGGATCCGGGAACGGCGCGATGGCGGCGGCATCTTCATCGACCTGAAGATGGCGGGCGACATCAGCAATACGATCAGCGATTTCGTCGAGCGCGCCTCGGAGCTTGGCGTCCGGTTCATCACCCTGGCGGAGAGTCGGGATGACGTCTTCACGCGGCACAGTCTCGCAGCCGGGCGAAGGGCTCGCGGCGGCGAGACCTTTCCGCAGTTTCTCATGGTGCCGTTGTTGTCGAGCCTCGTCCCCGGGAACTTTGGGCGGCCGGACCTGAGCGCCGAGGAGTACATCCTGGATCGAGGCCGGGAGATGCTGGCCGCGGGATGCGATGGGTTGATCGTTTCGGGGGCTGCTATCGGTGCTTGTCGTGCAGCGTTCGGACCGGAGGTTACGCTGGTGAGTCCTGGCGTTCGTCCAAGCTGGGCGGAAGCGGACGATCACCAGCGGTTGACCACCCCGGCTGAAGCGATTCGGCTGGGGGCGGACTACCTGGTGGTTGGTCGTCCGATCAGGAACGCGCAGAATCCTCGCGGAGCGGCGCAGCGGGTTGTGGAGGAGATCGACGAGGCGCTGGGATAGAGAGGCCACCGAGGAAGAGGCCCCGCTGCACAAGATGCTTCCTGATCGCGCCTTGCCACGCGGCCGTAGCGCCGGCGTGGCGAGGTGGGTAGAAAGGGAGCAGATCGTTCCACGTGGAACACAAGTTGACCGCGGGAGGAGCGGGCGCGTACGATCGCGGCTCAGCTCCCGGTCGAACCATCCACAAGGGCGCGTTCTGGCATTCGCCCTAAAGGGCGTGTTCGTGAGATCTCGCATATTTGCCATCGCGAACCAGAAGGGTGGAGTCGGCAAGACCACGACGGCGATCAACCTCGCTGCGTCGCTGGCTCTCGGAGACCAGACAGTGCTGTTGGTCGACATGGACCCGCAGGGGAACCTGACGAGCGGGGTCGGCCAGAAGGGGAACGTCGCTCCCGCCGGTACCATTTACGATGCCCTGACGGAGGAGTCGACGCCCGCAGTCGCGGAGTACATCGTTTCCACCGGCGTTTCGGGACTGTCGCTGCTGCCGTCGGATCGCGAGCTGGTCGGCGCCGAGATAGAGCTCGTCAATGCCGCGCACCGGGAACAGCGATTGCGTCTGCTGCTGGATCAGGTGCGCGATCGCTACGACTACATCCTGATCGACACGCCCCCGTCGCTCGGACTCCTCACCCTCAACACGTTGGTCGCCGCCGACGGGGTGATCATTCCGGTAGTGTGCGAGTACTTCGCGCTCGAGGGTCTGGCGGCCCTGACCGCAACCTTGAAGCAGGTCAAGGACGCGTTCAACCGCAGCCTCGAGATCTCCGGCGTAGTCCTCACGATGACCGATCTCCGAACGAATCTCGGGAAGGAGGTTGCGGCCGAAGTGCAGGGTGTCTTCGGCAACAAGGTCTTCGAGACCACGATTCCCCGTAATGTGCGGCTGGGCGAGGCCCCGGGCCACGGGGTTCCGGTGATCCTGTACGACGTGCGCTCGAAGGGCGCCGAAGCCTACCTGGCGCTGGCTCGCGAGTTCCTGGCATGCACGCGCCCGGCGCCCATGCCCGCGGGAGGCGTCCTCCGTGGCTGAGAAGCGCAAGGCGCTCGGGCGCGGGCTGCGCGCGTTGATTCCCGACGAGCCGCTTCCCGAAACACGGTCCACCGACCCGGCGGTTCCGGACGGTGCGCCGCGGGAGGTCGATCTCGATCTGTTGCGGCCCAATCCGGATCAGCCGCGCCGGGCGATAGAGGAAGCGAACCTGGACGAGCTGGCCCAGTCGATACGGGCCCACGGCGTGATCCAACCCATCGTCGTGACGAAGCGGGACGGGGAGCCGGGCTTCGAGATCGTCGCCGGCGAGCGTCGCTGGCGAGCCGCGCAACGAGCCGGGCTGCTGCAGGTCCCCGTCGTCGTGCGCGAAATGCCCCGGACCAGGCGCCTGGAAGTGGCGCTGATCGAGAACATCCAGCGCGAGAACCTGAACCCGATCGAGGAAGGCGCCGCCTACCGGCAGCTTGCCGACGAGTTCGGCATGACGCAGCAGCAGATTGCCGACGCCGTGGGCAAGGAGCGGGCCACGGTCGCTAACTACCAGCGACTGCTGGGTCTCCCGCCCGAGGTGCAGGACGACGTGGCCACCGGCCGCCTGAGCATGGGCCACGCGCGCGCGATCGCCGGCCTGCGCGACGCGGACGAGCAGATCGCCCTGGCGCGCAGGATTCGCGAGGGCGATCTGTCGGTTCGTGCCGCGGAGGAGATCGTCAAGCAGGCGGGTGCCCCGAAACCCGAACGGACGTCCGACGAGCCCCCCGCCGACGTCCACGTGCGCGCCGCGGAGGAGCGCCTGCGCCTCTCGCTCGGCACGCGCGTCCGCATCGTGCAACGCGGAAAGCGCGGCCGGATCGAGATCGCCTACTCGTCGGAGAACGAGTTGCAGCGACTGTACGAGCACCTGACCCGGGGTTGAGCTGCGCGGCCCGCCTTGCCCGCCGAGCGGGCAAGATGTTATAAAGGACCGTTTGGCCCGGCGCTGGTTCAACCCACCTTCGCTCCAAACGATCAGGAACGCGCGAAGCAATGACGGAACAGGCGGCAGCAACTCGGTACGCGCGGGCGCTGTTCGAGGTCAGCCTCGACAGCGGCGATCCGCAGCGGACCGAACGGGATCTCGCAGCGTTTCAGGAGCTCGTGAACGGTCACGAGACGCTCGGGCAGGTCGTGCGCAACCGGGCCATATCCCCCGCGGTGAAGAGAGCGATCGTCGCGGCCATACTAGACCGGACGCCGAAGACCGCGGACGTGGTCAAGCGGCTGCTCCTGATGCTCGCCGAGCGGGGCCGGCTCCACCTGTTGCCGGTCCTGCTGGCGGTGTTTCGGGAACGCTTGAGGGACCATCTCGGAGTCGTGCGCGCTCGTGTCACGACCGCCGAGCCGCTGGGCAGGAAGCGCGCCGCGTCCATCAGCCGGAAGCTCAATGCGGCGACCGGCCGACAGGTGGAGGTCGAGGCCTCGGTGGACGAGGGGCTGGTGGGCGGCATGGTGACCCAGATCGGCGGTACGGTCTTCGACGGCAGCCTCGCGCATCACCTCGACCGTCTCAGGCAGCGCTTCATGACCGCGTGACGGCAGCACAGGACCGATGGCAATAAAAGCAGACGAGATCTCCAGGATCATCAAGGAACAACTCGGCGACTACTCGCTCGACGTCGATGTCGCGGAGGTCGGCACGGTCGTGTCGGTGGGCGACGGCATCGCCCGGCTGCACGGCATCGACCGGGCAATGGCCACCGAGATGCTCGAGTTCCCGCACGGGATCTTCGGCATCGCCCTGAACCTCGAGGAGGACGGGGTCGGCGCCGTGTTGCTCGGCGAATCGACGGAAATCAAGGAAGGCGACACCGTCAAGCGGACCGGGCGCGTCATGTCCGTTCCCGTCGGCGACGCGATGCTCGGTCGGGTGGTCAACGCCCTCGGGCAACCCCTGGACGGCAAGGGCCCGATCGCCACCGAGCAGCAGTCGCCCGTCGAGCGGATTGCGCCCGGCGTGGTCGATCGCCAGCCCGTGAAGGAGCCGCTCCAGACCGGGCTGAAGGCGATCGACGCCATGATTCCCATCGGCCGCGGACAGCGCGAGCTGATCATCGGGGACCGGCAGACCGGGAAGACGGCGGTGGCGGTCGACACGATCATCAACCAGAAGGGACTCGACGTAGTCTGCATCTACAACGCCATCGGGCAGAAGCAGTCGACCATCGCGCAGGTGGTCAAGACGCTCGAGGACGAAGGCGCGATGGAGTACACGGTCGTGGTCGCGGCGGCCGCGTCGGATCCCGCGCCGTTGCTGTATATCAGTCCGTACTCCGCCTGCGCGCTCGGCGAGTTCTTCCGCGACAGCGGGCGCCACGCGCTGTGCATATACGACGACCTGTCGAAGCACGCGCAGGCGTACCGCGAGATCTCGTTGCTCCTGCGCCGGCCGCCGGGCCGGGAGGCGTTCCCGGGCGACGTGTTCTACCTGCACTCGCGCCTGCTGGAGCGGGCTGCGAAGCTGAACGCCGACAACGGAGGAGGCTCGCTGACCGCGCTGCCGATCATCGAGACGCAGGCCGGGGACCTGTCGGCCTATATCCCGACCAACGTCATCTCGATTACCGACGGGCAGATCTTCCTCGAGTCGGATCTCTTCCACCAGGGTATCCGGCCGGCCATCAACGTCGGCAACTCGGTATCGCGCGTCGGCGGGTCGGCCCAGATCAAGGCGATGCGCCAGGTCGCCGGCACACTGCGGCTCGACCTCGCGCAGTTCCGCGAGCTGCAGGCGTTCGCGCAGTTCGGAAGCGACCTGGACAAGGCTACCCAGCAGCAGCTCAACCGCGGCCGCCGGCTGGTGGAGGCGCTGAAGCAACCGCAGTACGCGCCGCTGCCGGTGGAGCGGCAGGTGCTCATTCTCTTCGCCGGAACGAGGGGCTTCCTGGACAACGTGGCCGAGAGCGACGTCGCGGCGTTCGAGACGGAGCTGTACCGGTTCATGGAGACCCGGCACGGGGACTCGGTTGCCCGCCTCGCGGCCGAGAAGGCCCTGAGCAAGGATCTCGATGCCGCGGTCGATGCCGCAATACGGGAATTCAGCGAGCAGTTCGTCGCGGCCCGCCAGGGCGCGGCCGCGTAGCGCAGGCGAGCGATGCCGTCACTGATCGATCTCCGGCGCCGTATCCGCGCCGTCAAGTCCACCGAGCAGATCACGAAGGCGATGAAGACCGTCGCCGCGTCGAAGCTGCGCCGGGCCCAGGACCGCATCGTCGGCGCCCGCCCGTTCGCCCGGTTGATGCAGCGCGTGCTGAGCGATCTCGCCACGCGGACGGGCGCCGCCGCCACGCATCCGCTGCTGTCGCCGTCGGTGACTCCGGACGCGCCGATTCTGCTGTTCGTCGTTACCGCGGACAAGGGACTGTGCGGCAGCTTCAACTCGAACCTCATTCGAGAGGCGACCCGCTATGCCGTCGAGGCGGAGCGGAAGGTGGCGATGGGGCTGGTCGGCCGCAAGGGGCGCGACTTCTTCGTGCGTCGCGGCATCGACATCCGTTTCCAGCAGGTGAACCTCTTCAACGACCTGCGGTACAGCCACGCGGAGGCGATGGCCGAGACGGCGATAGAGCAGTACACCGCCGGCGCGGCATCCGGCGTGTCGATCCTCTACAACGAGTTCAAGAGCGTGCTGCAGCAGCAGGTCGTGGTCGATCGGGTGTTACCGATCCCGGCGCTGGATGTGTCGGAAGAAGAGGCCGACGAGGTGCCGGCGGACTACCTGTTCGAGCCGCCGGCGGAGCAGATTTTCTCGGACCTGCTGCCGCATCACGTGGAGACGCAGTTCTTCCGCGCACTGCTCGAATCGGCTGCCGCCGAGCACGCGGCCCGGATGACCGCGATGGATGCGGCGACCCGCAACGCGGGCGAGATGATCGACGGGCTGACCCTGCACATGAACAAGGTGCGGCAGGCGGCGATCACCCGTGAGCTGATCGAAGTCGTGTCGGGCGCGGAGGCGTTGTAGCGGGCAGGGAGATCGCCGGGAATCGGCGCCGTCGCGAGCGTGCAGGCGCGGGCGGCGCTGTTCGGAGAACCGCAGCCGACAGGTCGCGGGAACGCAGGCGACGCTGACTGGACAAACGGGACATCGGGGGAGAGCCGGACGATGGCGTCAGGAAACAAGGTCGGTCGGGTCGTGCAGGTCATCGGCCCGGTGGTCGATGTCGAGTTCGAGGGCGGATATCTTCCGCCGATCTACAACGCTCTGCAGATCCGCTCGAAGACCGAGGGCGCCGAGGCGATCGACGTGATCGCCGAGGTAGAGCAGCACCTGGGCGAGGGGCGCGTCAGGGCCGTCGCGATGAAGCCGACGGACGGGATGCAGCGCGGGATGGCCGCTGTCGATACCGAGGCGCCGATCTCCATGCCGGTCGGGCCGCAGACCCTCGGCCGGGTGCTGAACGTGCTCGGCGAGCCGGTGGACTTCCCGGACCAACCCGTGGAGGCCGAAGAACGCTGGCCCATTCACCGGGCGGCGCCCAGCCTGGAGGATCAGTCCACCGAGCTCAAGATGTTCGAGACCGGAATCAAGGTCATCGACTTGCTCGAGCCCTACCTCCAGGGCGGCAAGATCGGACTGTTCGGCGGCGCCGGCGTCGGCAAGACGGTCATCATCCAGGAACTCATCCACAACATTGCTCTCAAGCACGGCGGCGTGTCTGTGTTCGGCGGGGTCGGAGAACGGACCCGCGAAGGCAACGACCTGTGGCTCGAGTTCCAGGAGAGCGGCGTCGTCACCCTGAACGATCCCGAGAAATCCCGCGCGGCGCTGATTTACGGGCAAATGACCGAGCCGCCCGGTGCGCGCCTTCGAGTCGGCCTCAGCGCGTTGACCGTGGCGGAGTACTTCCGTGACGCCGAGGGCAAGGATGTGCTCCTGTTCATCGACAACATCTTCCGGTTCACACAGGCGGGATCGGAAGTCTCGGCCCTGCTCGGCCGGATGCCTTCGGCGGTCGGCTACCAGCCGACGCTGCTGACCGAGATGGGCGCCCTGCAGGAGCGGATCACGTCGACCCGGAAGGGTTCGATCACGTCGGTGCAGGCCATCTACGTGCCCGCCGACGACTACACCGATCCGGCGCCGGCCACGACGTTCGCCCATCTCGACGCGACGACGAACCTTTCGCGGCGCATCGTCGAGCTGGGCATCTATCCGGCGGTCGATCCGCTCGCTTCCACGTCACGCATTCTCGACCCGCGCGTCATCGGCGAGGAGCACTACAATGTCGCGCGCGCCGTAAAGCAGGTGCTGCAGCGCTACAAGGACTTGCAGGACATCATCGCGATTCTGGGGATCGACGAGCTCTCCGAAGACGACAAGCTCGCCGTCTCCCGCGCTCGGAAGATCGAGAAGTTCCTGTCGCAGCCGTTCTTCGTGGCCCAGCAGTTCACCGGCAAGGAAGGCAAGTACGTGCCGATTGCGGATACGGTCCGCGGCTTCAAGGAGATCGTCGAGGGCAAGCACGACGGTCTGCCGGAACAGGCGTTCTACATGGTCGGCACGATCGAGGAAGCGGTCGCCAACGCCGAGGAGCATTCGACGGCCGCGTAGGCCGCCGGGAGCGCACCCGATGTCCCTGCCGTCGCACCTGACCATCGAGATCGTGACCCCGGATCGGGCGATCGTCCACGAGACGGTCGACGAGGCCGGTCTTCCGGGCGCCGAGGGCTACCTCGGGGTGCTGCCCGGGCATACGCCGCTGCTGGTGAAGCTCCAGGTCGGTGAGATCTGGTTCCGGCGGGGTAACGATACGACTTACCTCCATGCCGCGTTCGGCTTCGCGGAGGTGCTGCCGGACCGGATCCGGATCCTGGCGCGGACCGCGGAGCGAGCGGACGAGATCGACCTGGAACGGGCCGAGGCGGCCGCCGGACGCGCGCGTGACCGGCTGGCATCGGCGGCAGGCGACATCGATTTCGAGCGGGCAAGGATTGCATTGCTCAAGTCGTTGTCGCGCCTGCAGGTGGCCCGCCGCATCGGTATGCGGTCGGCCGGGAAACGGGTAATTCGCGGCGGGTGATGTCCGTCGGCGCCGCCGGTCGAGCGGTGCGGCGGCATCGGCCGGCCGGCGGCGGTGTTCCTGATGCGACTGACCTGCGCCGCCCGGACGGATCCGGGTCGCCGCCGGGAGAACAACGAGGACAGCTTCTGCATACGGGAGGACCTCGGCCTCTTTCTCGTGGCCGACGGCATGGGCGGCCACGTCGGGGGCGAGATCGCATCCCGGCTCGTAGTCGAAGAGGTCGAACGCTTCGTGGCGGCGACGGTCCCCGCGCACGGCGCTGCCGACAAGGCGGCACAGGATGTCGGCAGCGGGCCGGGCGACCGCCTGAGATCTTCCCTGGTCGAGGCCAACCACAAGCTGGCGGACCGCATCGCCGCGGACGGGTCGCTGCACGGCATGGCGACCACCGCGGTCGCGCTGCTGGCTGACGGAGAGGCGGTCGCCCTCGCGCATGTCGGCGACAGCCGCGCGTACCGCTATCGCCTGCACCGCCTGACGCGCCTGACGCGAGACCATTCCTGGGTGGAGGAACAGATTCGCGCCGGCGTGCTTACGCCGGACGCGGCACGCCGACATCCCTGGCGGCACGTCGTGACGCGCGCCGTCGCCGGCATGGCCGACATGGATGTCGAGGTGGCGGATCTCTCGCTGGAACCCGGCGACAGGGTCCTGCTCTGCTCCGACGGCTTGTCGTCGGTTGTCGCCGACGCCGGAATTGCGGCAGTGCTCGATGATGCCCGCCCGCCGGCCGACGTTTGCGACGAGCTCGTGGGTCGAGCCAACGCGGCCGGAGGTCCGGACAACGTAACCGTCGTCCTGGTGGATGTCCATGCTGACTAATCTGCGGCGGCTCGTCGGGTACCGAGTCCTGATCCAGACGCTGGTCACGCGCGAGCTCAAGGCGCGCTACCGGGGCTCGGTGCTCGGCTTCTTCTGGTCGTTCGCCAACCCGCTGCTGCTGCTGCTGGTCTACACCTTCGTCTTCTCGGTCGTGCTTCCGGCCCGCTTCGATGGGGTCGACAACTACGCGCTCTTCCTCTTCTGCGGGCTGCTTCCGTGGACCTGGTTCTCGTCCGCGCTCACCGAATCGTCCAACTCCCTGCTCGCCAACGGCAACCTGATCAAGAAGGTGCTCTTCCCGGCCGAGGTGCTGCCGGTGGTCGCGGTACTGGCGAACATGGTGCACTTCCTGCTGGCGCTGCCGATCCTGATCGTCGCCCTGGTGCTGTTCGTCGCGGTCCCCCCGAGCATCACGGAGCTGCTGTGGTTCCCCGCCGTGGTCGCCGTGCAGCTCCTGCTGACGCTGGGATTGGGACTGATGCTCGCGGCTCTCACCGTTCACTTCCGGGACATCCGGGATCTGCTGGCGAACGTGCTGACGCTCTGGTTCTTCGCCACGCCCATCCTCTACCCCTGGACCGAGGTGGCGTCGCGGGGGCCGTCGGTCGCAGGCCTGCCGCCCGTTGGCAAGGTGCTGATGGACCTCAACCCGTTCTCCCATATCGCCATCTCGTACCAGGAGATCCTCTTCTTCGACGGGCCCTTCGGGCACTGGAAGTGGCTGCTTGCGCTGGCCGTGGCCGGCACGGGCTTGTTCCTTGCAGGCTACGCGCTCTTCGACCGGCTGCGTGACTCGTTCGCGGAGGAAGTGTGACCGAGCCGGCGATCGCGCTGCGCGACGTGACGAAGCTGTATCGGCGCTACGCGTATCGCCGGCAGTTCTCGACGCTCAAGAGCGCACTGCTCAAGGGGAGTCTCGCCGGCGAGCTCGAACCGCGCGAGGTGCTGCGGGCGGTCGACGGCGTATCGTTGCAGGTGGCCGCGGGCACGACGCTCGGCCTCATCGGTCGCAACGGCTCGGGGAAGAGCACCCTGCTCAAGCTGGTGGCGGGAATCACCAAACCGACCACCGGAACGGTCGACGTGCGAGGACGAATCTCGGCCCTGATCGAGCTGGGCGCCGGGTTCCATCCCGAGATTTCGGGCCGCGAGAACATCTTCATAAACGGCGTGATGCTCGGGCTGACGAAGCGCGAGATAGCGGAGCGGTTCGACGAGATCGTGCAGTTCGCAGAGCTCGAGGACTTCATCGATTCGCCGGTCAAGACCTACTCGTCGGGCATGTACATGCGGTTGGGATTCGCCGTGGCGGTCCACGTGGAGCCCGATGTCCTCCTGGTCGACGAGGTGCTGGCGGTGGGTGACGAGGGATTCAGCCTCAAGTGCCTCGACAGGTTCGCGGACTTCAAGCGGCGCGGCAAGACCATCGTGCTCGTCACGCACGGGCTGGGTCTCGTCGAGCGGTACTGCGACGAGGCGGTATGGGTCGACGCGGGGCGCATCCGCGGGCGCGGCGATCCGCGCCGCGTCGTGCATGCCTATACGACCGATGTCGCCAGGGGCGAGGAGCACAGCCTGGCCACGGCGGATCGCAAGGCGCAAGCGGAGGTCGACGGCGCCGCCCGTGCGGCGGCGGAAACCGCTGCGGCCCGGCCGGAGGCGACGGACGAGGCCCCCGCGGACATGTTCCGGGCCGCGGAGGGCCGCTGGGGGTCGGGGCCGGTGCGTATCGAACGCGTCGCGCTCGAGCACGACGGCGCCGAGGCGCATGTCTTCCGGAGCGGAGACCAGCTCTCAATCCGGCTCGCGGTGCGAACGCCGGAACCGGTACGCGACTTCGTTTTCGGCATCAGCATCTTCAACAGCGAAGGGGTGTGCTGCTACGGCACGAACACCGACATCGAGGAGTTCGAGCCGGTGGAATTCTCGGGGGCCGGCGAAGTGCTGTTCGTCATCGACAGCCTCGATCTCGTCGAGGGCACGTACAAGCTCGATGTCGCGGCGCACAGCCGCCACGGTGTGCAGTACGACTACCACCGATTGCTGTACACGTTCCGGGTGAAGTCGCACACCAAGGACACCGGGATCTATCGCCCCCGCCATCGCTGGTCGTTCAGTTCGGCCGTTCGCCTCACGCCGCGACGGACGTGAACAGGTAAACTAAAGGGTTCGGCGACCAGACTTGGCCGCCCTTGACCCGTGACGTCGACCACCGCGTCGCTGACGCTTCGCGCCCTGTTTCACGAGGCAGCCGCCCGCGCCGGCTTCGGGCGTGGTTCGTCGTTCTCCCGCGAGTCGATCAGCGGCCTGACCCCCCCGGCGCAAGCCTTGGCCACCGCTATCTTCGCCGGTCTCGGGCCGGTGGTCCTCGTGGTTCCCGCAGACGCGGATGTCGACACCACGACCGCCGACACCAGGTTCTTTCTGGGCGGGCTCGAGGGGCTTGCCCGGAGCGACGTCGAGCGGGCCGTGCTCCCGTTTCCTTCTCCGGAGGTGGATCCCTACCGGGGCATGACGCCGCACCTGGACATCGCCTCCTCCCGGGCGCGCGCGCTGGCGGCCCTGGCCCTCGGCGACGCGCGGATCGTCGTGGCGTCGGCGGCGTCGCTCCTGCCGCGCGTCAGCCCGCCCGACCGTCTCCTGCAGGCCTCCGTCGATCTGCGGCTGGGTGGATCCTGCTCCCCTGTCGACCTGGCCGACCTGCTCGTGGACGCCGGCTTCACGCGTAGCGACCCGGTCGAGGCGCACGGCGAGTTCTGCGGGCGCGGGGGCGTGGTCGACGTGTTTCCGGCCGGGGAAGCCTTTCCGATCCGGGCGGAATTCGTCGGCGACAACATCGAGTCGCTCCGACGGTTCGACCCCGCGACGCAACGGTCGGTGGCCACGCTCGACCACGTATCGATCCGCCCGCTGACGGAACGGCTCGATCGGGCGGCCGGGGGTGACGACCCCGCGGAGCTCGAGCCGGCAACGGACCTCACGGCGACCTTCGACGACTACGCCTGCCGCGCGACCGCCCGCTTCGTCGTCACCCAACCGTCGGAGACGGTGGATCGCCTGCGGCAGGCGGCCGAACAGGTGCGGACGAGCTACGAGGACGCCGTCGCCCGCGACGATCCCGCGCCGCTCCCCGCCGCACTGCAGGTGGACGATGAGGCGGCGGCGGCCTGGCTTGCCGGTGGCACGTCGCTCGACACATTGGAGATCGACGAGATTACGTCGCCGGACGCTGCGACCGCCGGCCACCGCCACGTTGCCTGCCAACCTGCGATGGAGTTCCGCGGCCGTCTCGGCGACTGGGTAGCCGATGTGGAGCGTGGGCGTGACCGGCAGGACGTGCAGGTATTCGTTGCCGAAACCGCAGGCCGAGCCGAACGCATCGTGGAGCTGCTGGCCGAGCACGGACTGGTCGGGGTGCCGCTGGAGGGAGCCGAGGAAACCGCCTCCGCGACCGTCCTGGTGGCGACCGGCGCTCTGTCCCGCGGATTCCGGCTCCCCGCCGCCCGACTGCAGGTATACGCCGAAACCGATCTCTTCGAGGCCGAGCATGTCGTCCGCCATCAGCGGCGGTCGGTGGCCAAGTCCTTCCTGTCCGATTTCCGGGACCTGAAGGTCGGCGATCACGTCGTGCACGTCGACCACGGGGTCGGCGAGTTCGTCGGGTTGCGCCAGCTCACGGTCCCGGAGACCCGCGGGCGGCACGAGTTCGTGGAGCTGCGCTACGCGCGCGGCGACAAGCTGTTCGTTCCCGTCGAGCAGCTCGAGCTGCTGCAAAAGTACACGGGCGCCGCGCACCCGAATCTGGATCGGCTGGGCGGGACGACCTGGGCCAAGACCAAGACGCGCGTCCGGAAGTCGATGCGCGACATGACGGAGGAGTTGCTCAAGCTGTACGCGGCCCGGCAGGCCCTGCCGGGCCACGCCTTCAGCCCCGATACGCACTGGCAGCAGGAGTTCGAAGCGACCTTCCAGTACGAGCTGACTCCCGATCAGAAGACCGCCCTGACGGACATAAAGCACGACATGGAGCGGCCGTCGACGATGGACCGGCTCCTGTGCGGGGATGTCGGCTACGGCAAGACCGAAGTGGCGTTGCGGGCGGCGTTCAAGGCGCTGATGGACGGCAAACAGGTGGCGGTACTCACGCCGACGACGGTGCTGGCCTTCCAGCATGGCGAGACGATCCGGGAACGTTTCGCGGCCTTTCCGGTCCGTGTCGCGGTGCTGAGCCGTTTCCTGAGCCGCCCCGAGCAGAAGAAGGCGCTGGCGGACCTCGAGGCGGGCAGGGTGGATCTGGTCGTCGGAACCCATCGCCTGCTGTCCAAGGACGTGAAGTTCCGCGACTTCGGTCTGCTGATCGTCGACGAGGAACAGCGTTTCGGCGTGGCCCACAAGGAGCGCATCAAGCAGATGCGGCGCCAGGTAGACGTGCTGACGCTGACCGCGACACCCATTCCGCGCACGCTGAACATGTCGCTGGCCGGAATCCGGGACATGTCGGTCATCGAGACGCCGCCGAAGGACCGGATGGCGATCCAGACCAGCGTCGTGCGTTTCGATCCGCAGGTGATCGCGCGGGCCATCCGCACCGAACTGGGCCGGGGCGGGCAGGTCTACGTGGTGCACAACCGCGTGGAGTCGATCGACTCGATTGCCGGGCTGATCGGAAGACTGGTTCCCGAGGCGCGGCTCGCGGTCGCCCACGGTCAGACGAGCGAGGTGGCCCTGGAGAAGACGATGATCGCCTTCGTGGCCCACGAGTACGACGTCCTCGTCGCCACCACGATCATCGAAAACGGTCTCGACATCCCCAATGTCAACACGATCATCGTCAATCACGCCGAACGCTACGGGCTGGCCCAGCTCTACCAGTTGCGCGGCCGCGTCGGGCGCTCCGATCGGCGCGCCTACGCCTACCTGATCGTACCGGCGGACAACGTGCTCTCGCCGGTGGCGCGGCGGCGACTGGCCGCCATTCGCGAGTTCAGCGACCTCGGCAGCGGCTTTCGGGTAGCGGCCCTCGACCTGGAGATCCGGGGGGCCGGGAATCTGCTCGGCGCTCAGCAGAGCGGGCACATCGAGGCGATCGGCTTCGACATGTACGTAAAGCTGCTGGAGCAGACGGTGCGCGAACTGCAGGGTGAAGAGGTCCGGGACGAGCGCAGGGCGCGTGTCAATCTCGGGGTGGACCTGCGAATCGACGAGAGCTACGTAACCGAGACCGATCAGCGGCTGGCCGTCTACCGCAAGATCGCCACTGCCGCGGACGAGCCGGCCCTGGCCGCCGCGCTCGATGAGGTCGCGGACCGTTACGGGCCGCTGCATCCCTCGCTGGTCCGCCTCGCCGAGTACGGCCGCGTGCGCGTGCGCGCCAGCGGCATCGGGGTGGAATCCATCGATCGCGAAGCATCGCGGCTCGTCATGAGGTTCAGTGAGGACGCCGCGATCGATCCGGGTCGCCTCGTCGAGTTCGTCCATTCCCGGCCGGGGATCGCGCTCACGCCGGACGGCGTGGTGCGGCTGGACCTGGAAGCCGTCGACGCGGGCGGCATCGCCGGCGGCAACGAACGCAGCGCACCCGCGGGAGTCGTGCGCGATCTCGACCTGCTGGGGCGCGTCAACGCGTGGCTCGACGGGCTCGCGGGAGCCGGATGACGGGTAAACTGTCGAAGGGACTGGACAAGAGAGAGTGACACAATGAGACAAGAAGCGTGGAAGGCATGTCTGCAGAGACTCGCTCTGATTGGCGCCGGCGTGCTGGTCGCCGCTCCCGCACCGGCGCAACTGCTGGGCGGCGCCTCGCCCGAGAATCCGCAGGGCATCGTGATCCAGCGGATTCTCGTCAAGGTGAACGGCGACATCATCACGCAAACCGAGCTGGAGGAGCGGCAGATCGGCCTGCTCCAGCAGCGCGGACTCCAGGTGGGCAACGATGCGGAGCTGGCGCGCGCGCTCGAAGAGGTGACGCCGGAGGTGATCTCCGGCGCCATCGACGAGCTGTTGCTGATGCAGCGGGCGCGGGAACTCGGCTACCAGTTCACCGACGAGCAGTTCGAGGAGATCCTCGGCGAGCTGATGGCCGAGAACGGTTTCGAAACCGACGAGGAGTTCCGGCAGGCGCTGCAGCAGGGAGAAGGGATGACCCTCGAAGACCTGCGGCGCGTGATGGAGCGTCAGATCCTGATCAATCAGGTCCAGCAGATCGAGGTGCTCGGGTCGGTCACGCTCACCGAAGTGGAGGCCCGCGAACACTATGAGGACAACATCGAGCGCTACACCGAGCCCGCGACGGTCACCATGCGCGAGATTCTGGTTCGGTTGCGCGAAGGACTGGGCGCCGGCGTGACGGCCGACGATATGGCCCGTCTGGAGGCCGAGGAGGCGCGACAGAGGGTGATGGATGGCGAGCAGTTCGATCTGGTCGCGGTGGCCGTGTCCGATGCCGCGTCCAAGGCGAACGGCGGCCTGATCGGTCCCATCGACGTCACGTTGCTGAGCGGCACCCTGCTGGACGTGCTCGCCGACCTCGAGGTAGGCGACATGTCCGAACCAATCCGCACCTCGCTCGGGTACCAGATCCTGAGACTCGAGGCACGGACCGAACCGGCGCCGACGCCGTTCGAGGAGGTCCGCGACCAGATTTCGGAGAACGTGTTCAACGACCGGCGTCTGGCCGAATACGCGCGGTACCTCGACCAGTTGCGCACCGAAGCCGACTTCGAGTGGAAGAACGAACGGCTCAGACAGGCGTTCCAGGCCTACGAAGAAGTGCGTGCGGCGCGGCTCGCAGGCAGCGGCGGGTGATCTCTCCTGCGGCGGACCGGCGACGCGGTGGAATCGGATCCGGGAGGAAGGTCGGAAGCGGCCGGAAGGCGAGGCTCACGGTTCGATCCGCGTGAGCCTCGGCCTGCCGGTGGTGCCGAAGGCGCGAGACCGGAGGTCAGGGTTCGGTGGGCGGCACCCCGCCGGGCGAGTTCGCCGGGCTCGTCGCCGCCAGTTCGGCGACGAGCGCGCGCTCCCGCGGCGTGGAGTCATCCTCGTTCAAGATCCCCGACCTGCCGGCGGTCGAGTCCGGAGCTTCATCACGCGATGCTTCCTGCGAGATCGCCTCTTCGGTGGACGCCGGCGGGTCGAGGGCCGCCGCCGGCTCCGCGTCGACCGGAAGCGAGTTCGACGCCGCCGGTACCGCGGCCGGCTCGGTATCCTCGGCGTCCTCTCCCGTATCGACGGCTTCGGGCTGGCCGGCCGCCTCCGCTACGTCCAGCGCGACGCTGCCCGGCTGGAGCGGATTCGACTGGTCGGCGGCAGGTGGCAGCGACGCTTCGCCGGCCACGGAGGCGGCCTCCGGCTCCGGCGTCCGGCCGGGTGCCGCGCCCGCGCCGCTCATGCCCCCGGGCTCGACGCCGCCGGTGGCGTTCGTCGGATCATCGAGAGACGCCAGGTCGTCCTCCACCAGCCGCGTCAGCTCCGTCGTGATCTCCCGCGAGATCTCGCCCATCCGCACCAGCGCGATGCGGCCGACCGCCTCGCGGATCGGTTCGAACACTTCCGTCAGGTCCAGCTCGACGCGGTTGCCGCTGTCGCGTCTTTCCTGCAGCTCGGCGATCTGCTGCTCGAGCGCCCGAATCCTCTCCTCCTGCTGCAACCGGTTGTTGCGCTCGACCAGCGTCTCGTTGGCGTTGGCGTAGTAGCCGGTGCCGAAGGCTCCGCCGAGGGCGATTACCAGCAGCAGGAACTGGAGCACGAACCGCTGGAAACCCGACTTGCGGGGCGGCGGGGCGGGCTTCCGGGGAGCGGGTGCGGCTGCGGGACGCACCGGGTTGGCGCTACGGTCCATTGGCGGATCTGCTGGCGGTTTGGTCGACATCGTTGCCCTCCTGATGGTTGGACGACGGCGCCCGCCGGTTTGGCTGGTACAGTGCCATTCTCCGGATCCCCGGCATCCGGCCGAGGACGCGCGGGCGCCAGAAACACTACGAGCTTCAATTCGAAACACCCCGCACGGCTTGGGAGCAGCCGCCCTTCGGGGCAGGTAGGGCCACCAGCGATCTGGCAGTGCTTCCATTATAGACCGGCCCTTGGCCCTGTCAAGGCGACCGGCCCGTGCCGATGCCGATTCGCCCGGCGGCCGGAAAATCCGTGACCGGCCCGATTCCCGACTTGACCGCGGCAGCGAGCTTGGCCATAATGGTCCCAGCGGGCAGCCGGTCCAATGCCCGCCCTTCCGTGTAGACGGCTACTCCCAAGCCAGTCTTCAATCGGCGTGTGTCGTCCTGGCCCGATGTCAGGAACGGCGTGTTGATGAAGCGCTGCGGTGGCGATTCAAGGAGTAGTCTGATGCTGAACGAGACAGGAGCTCGGCGCAGGAGGTCCAACCCGGCACCCAGGGTTCTTTGGTGGTGCGCCCTCCTCGCCTGCGTGGTCGGCGCGGCGGCGACCGCGGCGGCCGCGCCGACACCCGAGGGGACCTACCAGTGGCAGGGCGAGCTGGTGGCCCTCGACGAGGCCGCGGGCACGATGACCATCACTGCGCCGCTTGTCGCATCGACCGGACAGAAGGCGCTGGTCGATCTCGAGGTGGGCGAGCCAATCGTCATCGCCTGGTCGGGCTTCGAGGGCAAGGCCGGCGGGATTCGGGCCGTCGCAACCGGTGACGGTGCGGCTCTCGCGGCGAACGCCGGGCCGGAATCGGTGAAATCCGGGGCCGACCCCGCCGATGACGACCGGGACTTGCTGCTCCGGGCGATGTTCGTGGCGCTCGATGAGGACGCCGGCAAGCTCACGTTCGAGGTCGCACTGCCGGCGGCGAGCCTGGCTGCCGTGCGTGCTCTGACCCGCGGCGCGTGGGTCACGGCCACTTCGATGCAGCGGCCGGCCGAGTCGGAGGCGGCGCTGTCGGCGGTCGACGCCTACGGCGGATCGTCGCAGCGCGGGCCGGCGCCGCAGCGGGGAGCGACGTACCGCTGGCAGGGCGAGCTGGTGGCGCTCGACGAGGCGACCGGTGCACTGCGGGTGAAGGCGCGGGTGCCGTCGCCGTCGGGCCTGGCGATGATGACCGGCGCCGCGGCCGGCGACCCTATCGTCATTACCTGGTCCGGGTTCGAGAGTCGTGCCAGCGGCATCCGGTCGGTGATGCCTGACGACGGTTCCGGCCTGTGGGGCAGCAACCGCTTCCTGCTGCAGGCGGCGTTCGTCGAGATGGACGCTTCGGGCCGTTATCTCACCTTCGAGACCAAGCTGCCGAAGGAGAACCTGAGCACGGTGCGCGCGCTGACGCGGGGTTCCTGGGCCAGCGTGATGTCGCCGCACCACCCGGCCGACGGATTCCCCGCCGTGCTCTCCGTCGATGCCTACGCTGCGCCGCGGGAGCGTCGTCCGGCACCGTTGCCGGGTGCGAGCTACCGCTGGGACGCAGAGCTCGTGTCGCTCGACGAGGCGACCGGCATGCTGACGGTGAAGTCGCGGGTGGCGTCACCGTCCGGTCTGGCCGCGGTGGCCGCCGCCGAGACCGGCGATCCAATCGTCATCACGTGGTCGGGCTACTCCAGCCGGGCGAGCACGATCCGGTCGGCGATGCCTGACGACGGTTCCGGCCTGTGGGGCAGCAACCGCTTCCTGCTGCGGGCGACGTTCATCGAGACCGATCCCGAGAACCGCTACCTGACCTTCAAGACAGCGGTTCCCGAGGACAGTCTGGGCACCGTGCGGGCGCTGACGCGGGGTTCCTGGGCGAGCGTGCGGTCGCCCCATCACCCGGCGGACGCGGATGCGGCGGTGCTGTCGGTGGACGCGTACGTTCCGCTGCCAGAGCGCCGTCCTGCGCCGTTGCCGGGCGCCACGTACCGCTGGGACGGCGAGTTGGTCTCCCTCGACGAAGCGACGGGAACGCTGACCGTGAAGTCGCGGGTGGTTTCTGCGTCGGGTCTGGCAGCGGTTGCGGACGAGGAATCGGGCGCGCCCATCGTCATCACCTGGTCCGGCTACGACAGCCGCGCCAGCGGAATCCGGGCCGCCGTGCCGGATGACGGGTCGGGATTGTGGGGCAGCAACCGGTTTCTGCTGCGCGCGACGTTCGTGGAGGCCGACGCGAAGGGGCGCTACCTTACCTTCAGGGCGCAGGTTCCCGAGGTAAGTCTGGGCACGGTGCGCTCGCTGACGCGGGGTTCGTGGGCGAGCGTACGGTCGCCGCATCACCCGGCGGACGCGGAGGCCCCGATGCTGTCGGTCGCTGCCTATGTCCCGTCCCCCGAGCGCCGTCCTGCACCGTTGCCGGGCGCCACGTATCGCTGGGACGGCGAGTTCGTGGCGCTCGACGAGGCGACGGGAACGCTGACGGTGAAGTCGCGGGTGGCGTCACCTTCGGGTCTGGCATCGGTCGCGGATGCGGAGCCGGGCGCGCCCATCGTCATCACCTGGTCCGGCTACGACAGCCAGGCCAACGGCATCCGGGCGGCCATGCCGGATGACGGATCGGGACTGTGGGGAAGCAACCGCTTCCTGCTGCGCGCGGCGTTCGTGGAGGTCGATGCGGCGGGCCGGTACCTGACCTTCCGGGTCGCGGTCCCCGAGGCGAGCCTGGCGACCGTCAGGACGTTGTCGCAAGGGGCCTGGGCGAGCGTGACGTCGCCGCATCATCCGGCGGACGCCGCCCCGGCGGTGATGACCGTCACGGCCTACGCGGCGCCGGCGGCTTCCGATCGGGCCGCACAGTGACGCGGCGATAGGTCGTCAGCGAGTCGTTCGGCGCGCACCGAAACAGGTGCTCCGGCGCGGGGTCGGCGGCAAGCCGCAGGCCCCGCGCCGTTCTGTCTGCGGGCAGGAGCCCGTGGCAAAGCCCGGCTGCATTCGAGCGGCGATGCATCCCGCGTGGACGCGTTGTTCCTCGGTCGAATATGCCCAAGATGTTCCCCCGTCGCGCCTTGCCGCGCGGGCGCCTCGCCATTCTCGGTGCCACGCGGGGTTTCACCAGGGACTTCTGGGCGTGACGGACGCTGCGGCGCCGGCGGTGACCTGCTCTTGCCCGACCGGGAGTCGTCCCTCCGCCCGGCGTCGCGCACAGGAGCGGCAGCGGCACTAGACTAGAATGGATCCCGGACCCCATGCGAATCGGATCCGTTTCCCTGGACCATCGGTACGCCCTCGCTCCCATGGCGGGGATGACCGACACCGCCTTCCGCCGGCTCGTGAAGTCGAGGGGCGGCTGCGGCCTTGTGGTCACCGAGATGGTCAGCTCCGAAGGTCTGGTGCGCGGCATCGATCGCACCCTCGAGTACGCGGAGTACACCGAAGCCGAGCGCCCGGTCTCGATCCAGATCTTCGGGGGCGATCCCGGCAAGATGGCCGCGGCGGCGCAGGTCGTGCAGGCGATGAAGGCGGACATCGTCGACATCAACATGGGCTGCCCGGTACCCAAGATCGCGAAACACAATGCCGGATGCAGTTTGATGCGCGAGCCTGTGCACGCCGCGCGGATCGTGCGTGCGATGACCGACGCGGTCGACATCCCGGTGACGGTCAAGATGCGAGCCGGTTGGGACGACGGCAACATCAATGCGCCTTCGATGGCGCGCATGATGGAGGACGCCGGGGCGGCGGCGGTGGCGGTGCACGGGCGGACCGCCAAGCAGTCCTACCGCGGAGAATCCGACTGGGACCTGATCCGAACAGTCGCCGCGGAGGTTGCGATCCCGGTGCTGGGAAGCGGCGACTGCGTCACACCCGAGCAACTGGTCGAGCGAAGCCGTACCGGCGTCGCCGGCGTCCTGGTCGGTCGCGGCGCACTGCGCAACCCGTGGATATTCCAGCAGGCTGCCTCGCTGGCGGTCGGCGGGGCCGTGCCCCAGGTATCGCTCGTGGAGAGGGGGCGCTTCCTGCTCCAGTACATCGACCTGCTGCTGCGGGAGGGAGTCGACGAATCGCGGGGGTTCCGGCACCGGGCCCCCGGAATGGCCCGGTCGCGGCCGCAGAGGCCGGCGAGCAGCAGGGAACGATGGGTCGTCAACAAGCTGCGGGCGCTCGGTTCCTGGTATACGAAAGGCCTGTACGGCGGCTCGCAGTTGCGCACCGCCATCAACCAGGCCGAGTCGGTCGAGGCCCTGCGGAGCATCATCTCCCTGCACTTCCTGGAACCGGCCGGTGACGCGGTCGCCTGAAGGAGGCCGGTGAGTCCCGAAGCGGCGACCGCGGTCCGGCGCGTACGGGAGATCGACTGGACGTGCTGGCGCGCCGTCGATCCGGCCACCCTCGTCTTCGTGATCAAGGGGCGCCGCATCCTGCTGATCCGCAAGAAGCGGGGACTCGGGGCCGGCAAGGTCAATGGCCCTGGCGGACGGCTGGAAGCGGGAGAGTCTTTCGACGCTTGCGCGATCCGCGAGGTGCGCGAGGAGTTGCGCGTCACGCCTCTTCACCTGGTGAAGCTCGGGCGTCACGCCTTCCAGTTCGCCGACGGCTATTCAACGTTCGTGCACGTCTACCGGGCGTCGGATCTGGCCGGCACACCTGTCGAGACGGACGAAGCCGAGCCGCTCTGGTTCGACCTCGACGCCATCCCGTTCGACCAGATGTGGGAGGACGATCGCTACTGGTTGCCGCTGGTGATCGGAGGGCGGCGCTTCACAGGGCGCTGGATCTTCGACGGCGACCGCATGCTCGACTACACGCTGGACGTGATGTCGTGACGTTACGCGCCGCGCCGGACGAGGGTTGGCGAAGCGCAGGCAGTGACGTATCATGCGGATCTCCAAAGTAGAAGCCGGGTTGCGGTCGGACGGGGCCCGGCGCATCGGGGGGATCACCGTGGCACGACAGATACTCTTCGCGATTCTCCTGCTGACGATCGGCGCCGCGCCAGGTGCGGTTGCCGGCGAGGGCGCCGGTCCCGACACGTGGCGGAACGACCTCACGCCGATCGGCCCCGGGGACTGGGACTACCAGAAGGCGGCGCACCTGCTCGAGCGCGCCGGATTCGGCGCGACGCCGGCGGAGGTGGAGAGCCTGGCCGGCATGACGCCGGCCGCCGCCGTCGAGTGGCTGGTCGACTACCAGCGGCATCCGGACACGCTGGAGCCGTTCGAAGCCTCGCCGATCTGGGACCCGGGCATGGACCCGTTCCCGAAGAGCCGGGCCGAGGCGGTTCGCATCGGCCGCGAGCGCGGCGAGTCGATGGGCGTGGAGGTGCTGCCGGAGGGCGAATCGCGCCGGCTGCAGCCGGTGGTCAACAAGTTCTTCTACGGACTCCGCGCGAACTCCATAGAGACGCAGCGCCTCGCGACCTGGTGGGGCGAGCGGATGCTCACCACGACGCGCCCGCTCGAGGAGAAGCTGACGCTCTTCTGGCACGGGCACTTCGCGACGGGCAACACCAAGGTCCGCGACACGCGGATGATGCTGCAGCAGAACGAGATGCTGCGAGCCAACGCCAACGGGAACTTCGAGGATCTGCTGATGGGCATCCTCAGGGACCCCGCGATGCTCGTCTACCTGGACAACGGCGAGAACGTCAAGGACCACCCGAACGAGAACTTCGGGCGCGAGCTGCTGGAGCTCTTCAGCCTCGGCGTCGGCAACTACACCGAACAGGACATTCGCGAGGGCGCGCGCGCGTTCACCGGCTGGACCAACGACGCCCTGGAGTTCAAGTTCGACGCGGAGCAGCACGACTTCGGCGAGAAGACGTTCCTGGAGCAGACCGGTTCGTTCGACGGCGGCGACATCATCCGCATCATTCTCGAGCAGCCTGCCGCGGCCAGGTTCATGAGCGGGAAGCTGTACCGGTACTTCGTTCGCGAGGAGATCGACGACAAGGTCAACGCGGAGCTGGCGGCCACGTTCCGCGATGCCGGCTACGCCCTGAAGCCGCTGCTGACGAAGATCTTTCTCTCGCGCGACTTCTACAGCCCGGCGGCGTACGCCACGCAGATCAAGAGCCCGGTCCACCTGGTCGTATCGACCTACCGCAAGCTGGGACTGACCGAGCTGCCGACGATCCCGGACTTCAACCGGCTGGTCGCCGGGTTGGGACAGACGCTGTTCAATCCGCCGAACGTGGCCGGCTGGGCCGGCGGTCGCACGTGGGTAACACCGGCGACCCTCCTGCAGCGGGGCAACCTCTTCCGCGACGTCCTGTATCCCGACACCGACGGGTTCTGGGCGCCCGACCGTGTCGTGCCTGGCATCTACCGGCAGGTGGAGGAGCGTCTTGCGCAGGGCATGAACATCACCGCGGCCACCCAGCAGGGAGACGCCGAGTCGAGTCAACTCGTGGACCGCGACGAGGACTACAACACGCGATACGGCGGCTACATGGGTTACGTGATGGCGTTCGACAGGCTGCATCCGATCCCGCGCCGGGTGGCGGAGCTGGACCTGGTACGGCTTCTGTCGGACGCGGGCGCAGTGGAGGCCGGCGACGTCGTCGATCACCTCGTCCGGCGCTTCCTGCGCGTCGAGCTGAGCGGGGCCGACCGGGCGGAGCTGGTCGACTTTCTGCGCGACGAGCTGGGAAGCGACCGCATCGAGGAGGATACGCCGCAGACCGAGGCGGCATTGCGCGCGCTCCTCTACCTGATTCTGAGCACGCCGGAGTATCAACTGGCCTGAGGAAGACGGGCGAGGGCCGAAGAGAGACACGCGGGCGGCTGCCGTGGAAGCCGCGGGAGTTGGGGGACAACGATGGCTCGATTCAAGTGTGGATGTTCGCGGCGTGAATTCCTGGTCAAGGGCATGTACGGCCTCGGCGTCGGGGCGACGCTGCCGATGCTGCTCAACCGGACCTCGGCCGCCCTGGCCGCGAAGGCCCTCGAAGGCACGAGCATGGAGGCGAGCCCCGAGCGCATCCTCGTCGTGGTAGAGCTCTCCGGCGGCAACGACGGCCTGAACACCGTCGTTCCCTACGGCGACGACGCGTACTACCGCGCGCGGCCGACCATCGGCATTCCGAAATCGGAGGTGATCGAGATCGGGGACGGCTACGGGTTCCACCCGTCGCTCGTCGGTTTCGAGCGCCTCTACAAGGACGGCGAGATGGCGGTCGTCCACGGCTGCGGCTATGACAACCCGAGCCTGTCGCACTTCTCGTCGATGGGCTACTGGCACACCGGCGTGCCCAACGGAGGGGAGACGCTCGGCTGGCTGGGCCGGCTGGCGGACGGCGCCTACGACCACGACGCGCAGGGCAACCGCATCGTCAACATCGGGACACGGCAGTCACTGGCGGTCCGCAGCCGTCACCACTCGCCGCTCGTGTTCAACGATCCGCGCACCTTCCGCCGTGAGGGAAGCGACAGCGAGAAGACCGCGCTGGAGAACATGTCCGCCGACGGCGCCAGCGGGAACGCGACGCTCGAGTTCCTGGCCGCCACCGCGCAGAACGCGGAGGAGAGCTCCGAGTTCGTCCGCCAGGCCGCGGCCGCGTACCGCACGCCGGTGGACTATGGTATCGGCGGATTGTCGGGGCAGTTGCGGCAGATCGCGGCGCTGATCCACGCCGACATGCCGACCCGCATCTACTACGTGGCGTACCAGGGGAACTCGTTCGACACCCACGTCCACCAGGCGGACCCGCATGCGCGGCTGCTCGCCTACACCGCCGACGCCGTGCGGGGGTTCACGCAGGACATCAAGCGGATCGGCCGGGCCGACGACGTGGCGATGGTCATGTTCACCGAGTTCGGGCGCCGGGTCGAGGAGAACGGGAGCCTCGGCACCGATCACGGCACCGCCACGCCGATGTTCGTCGTCGGAAACCACGTCAAGGGCGGGCTCTACGGCAGGCATCCGAGCCTGACCGAGCTCGACGACGGCAACCTGATCAAGACCACCGACTTCCGGCGCGTCTACGCCACGATGATCGACGAGTGGTTGAAGTTCGACGATTCCCCGACCGTGCTCAAGGGGGCGTTCGCTCCGCTGGGTATCTTCGCCTAGTAGGCTGCGCCGCGAGGTCGTGGAGCCGGAGGGGGATGGACCGAAACGCCGAGCCAGCGAGGCGTTCGGGGCGCTAGCGCCCCGAGACGCCTGTAGCTCTAAGCCCGACAGAATCGTTGCCGGGGCGGGGAGCGGTCCCCGTCCCGGTTTCCCTTCCCCGGCTCACGACCAGCGTTTCGTCTTCTCGATCAGGGTCGTCCGCTTCAGGCCGAGAAGCTGGGCGGCTTGCTGCTTGTTGCCGCCGGTGCGCTCCAGTGCCTCTCCAATCAGCATGCGTTCGATGCGCTGCAGGTGATCCTGCAGATCCAGACCGCATTCCGGGAGGACCACCACGGCGTCCCGCGGGCCGTCGACGGCCGGCTGAACCTCGCCCGGCAGGTCGGCCGCGTCGATCTGAGACCGCCCGGGACTGAGCGCCAGCGCCCGCTCGAGGGCATTCTCCAGTTGCCGCACGTTGCCCGGCCACCCGTACGCCATCATCCGGCGCATGGCGTTCTGCGACACGACGACGCCGCGGCGCGGCGGGGTCTGCGCGGTCCCGATCCGCTCGACGAAGTCGCGGACGAGCAGCGGGATGTCGTCCCGACGGTCGCGTAGCGGCGGCAGGTGGATGGGAATGACGTTCAGCCGGTAGTACAGGTCCTCCCGGAAGTGTCCGTCCTGCACCCGTTGCATCAGATCCGCGTTGGTAGCGGCGATCACCCGGACGTCGACGCGGCGGGTTTCGTTGCCGCCGACGCGCTCGAACTCGCGTTCCTGCAGAGCGCGTAGCAGCTTGGCCTGCAGGCTCGTGCTCATCGTGCCGATCTCGTCCAGGAAGAGGGTACCGCGGTGGGCCTGCTCCAGCCGTCCCGGCCGGCTGTTGAACGCGCCGGTGAACGCGCCGCGAACATGCCCGAACAGCTCCGCCTCGAGCAGCGCATCGGGAATGGCGCCGCAGTTGATGGCGACGAACCGCTGGTGGCGGCGCGGGCTGTTGTGGTGAATGGCGCGGGCCACCAGCTCCTTCCCGGTTCCGGTCTCGCCCGTGATGAGAATCGTGCTCGTCGTTCCGGCCACGGTCTCGAGGAGCTGGAAGAGTTCCCGCATGGGGCGACTGCGTCCCACGATGCCCTCGAACCGATAGCGTTCCTGGAGCTGCAGCCGGAGGTACTCGTTCTCGGACTTCAGCCGCCGCTGTTCCAGCGCGGTCGACAGGATGTGCAGCAAGTGGTCGAAGGGGAACGGCTTCATCACGAAGTCGGTCGCCCCGTGCTTGATGGCGGCGACCGCGTCCTCCACCGTGCCGTAGCCGGTAACGACGACCGCGATGATCTCCGGATAGCGCTCGAGCGCGAGCTCGACCACTCTGGCGCCGTCGATGCCGGGCAGCCGCAGATCGGTAATGACGACGTCGAAGGCGAAGTCGGCCAACAGGTCGCGGGCAGCTTCGCCGCTCTCCGCCTCTGTCACGCGATAGCCGTGCTCGACGAGCCGCTCGGCGGTCGCCTCGCGCAACGGGGCCTCGTCCTCGACGAGGAGCAGGTGCCGTTCGGGTTCGGTCACGCCTTCGTCCCTTGATCGTTCGGAGTGTCGATATCTTGACGATCCGGGCCGGATACTGTCAACCGGATGACGAACGAGCGGCATCCCCGGCCGTTGTCCACGGTCTGATCCGGCTGCCCGTTCGTCTCATAAGTGACTTATTTGCAGTAACTTAAAGTACGAATCAGCCGAACCCGCCGCGAGCGCGCACCGATCTCTTCGTGTTGGCACGGTCATTGCCCTTGTGGAGGGCATGCAGAATCACACACGTACCAAGGCACAGCAGGAACGCATCGAGGCCGGTGTGCCGTTCGTCGGTGCGATGGCCCGGCGTCTGGCGGCGTCGACGCCGCATTCCATCGATCTCGGCGACCTCGTCCAGGACGGGATGCTGGGCTTGATCGATGCGGTGGAGAGGTTCGACGAGGCGCGCGGCATCAAGTTCGAGACGTTCGCCGAACGACGGGTGCGCGGGGCCATGATCGACGCCCTGCGCCGCGGCGCCTGGCCGCGCGGCATCCGGCGCGTGCGGCGCGAACTCGAGACGGCGCGGCAGAAACTGCGGAACGAGCTCGGCGGTGAGCCGTCGCTGTCCGACCTGGCCAACCATATCGGCACGGACGAAGCGTCGCTCGGACGCACCATCAACCGCATCAACATCATCGAGTCGACCTCGCCGCTCGCGACCGCCGACACCGTCGAGAACGCGGACCTGCCGCCGGTGCTGGCGCCGTCCGAATCGCCTTCCCCGGACAGGGTCTGCGAAGAGACGGAGGTGAACGACCGGGTGCGAGCGGCCATTGCCGCCCTGCCCGGACGGGAGCGCAAGATCATCGGGCTCTACTACTACGGCGACGCCACGATGAAGCAGATCGGCGCGGAGATCGGGGTGAACGAGTCGCGCGTCTCACAGCTTCACGCCCGGGCGATCCGGCGGCTGCGCGAACACCTTGCGCCGGACCTCGCGCCCGAGCAGTTGAAGGCGACGCTGGCCGCGACGGGCACCGCCACACTGCAGCGAACGCAGCCGAAGATGAAGATGGCGAAAGCGGGCCTGTCGGCGGCGGCTCCCCGGCACACAGCGGTCATGAGGCAGCAAGCCGCCCGGTGCTGACCTCGCGAGCCACGCGCAGAAGGTCGGCCAGCCGATAGGGCTTCCGTAGCCACCGGCAGCCGCTGTCCTCGAGGAACGCCTCGGCGTCGGCGGTAACGACGTCGCCCGCCACGAATATGATCCGCCGGCTCAATCCCGGGGCCTTGGCGGCGACGGCCCGGTAGAATGCCTGCCCGCTGAGACGCGGCATTTTCAGATCGCAGACGACGAGGTCGTACCGCCGGCTGCGGGCGCGCTCGAGCGCGGTCTGTCCGTCCGCGACGCGATCGACGAGGAAACCCGCGTCCGCCAGCGCCTCACTTACCGCCTCCGCAAGTGCCAGCTCGTCCTCGACGACCAGTACTGCGGATCCCTGCCCCGCCACCGGCAGATCCTGAGAGACGGGCGACGGCTTGGACCGCTGCCGGCCGGCGCCGGCCGGCAGCCTTACGAAGAACGACGCGCCCTGCCCGGGCGTCGATTCCATGCCCAGCTCGCCCCCGTGATCCTCGACAATCCGGCTGGCAAGCGTCAGTCCCAGTCCGGTTCCGGTGCGAGCCGACTTCGTCGTGAAGAAGGGATCGAAGATCCTGGGTTGCACGTCGTCCGGGATTCCGGGCCCGTCGTCGTTGATCTCCAGCACCAGGCGATCGTCGGCGGCCTCGTGCCAGGTGCGGACGATGAGCGTGCCCCGGCCGTTGGCCGACGACATGGCCTGCTCGGCGTTGATGAGCAGATTCAGCAGCACCTGCTTGAGCCCGTGGGCGTCGGCGAAGACCTGGGGAAGGCCCGTGGCGAGCGCATCCATGGTCGTGATGTTCGAGACCCGCTGGTCGTACGCCCGCAGTGACAATGACTCCCGGACCACCTGGTTCAGATCGACCATGCCGCGCGTCGTGTGGTGCTTGCGAGCGAACGTCAACAGGTTGCGGACGATCTTGGCGGCCCGCTCGGCTTCACCCAGAATGATGCCGACCCCGCGTTCCGTCAGCGCGTCGAGCGAGCGACCCGCGAGCCGCTCCGACCAGGTCAGAATCGTAGCCAGGGGGTTGTTCAGCTCGTGCGCAACCCCCGACACCGTCTGACCGAGCGCCGCCAGCTTCTCGTTCTGCAGCAGGTCGTGATACACGTCGCGGTCGTGATCCGCCATCCGGCGGCGCTCGGTCACGTCCCGGAGCAGGGCGTCGATGCGCGCCGTTTCGGCATCGCCGGTGGCAAGGTGTGCGGTGACCTCGACCCAGATCGGCTTGTCGTCGAACCGGCGTAACCGGAGCGGGTAATCGGTGACGGCGCCGTCGCGCCGCAGCCGCTCCAGGAATGCGCGCCGCGCTTCCGGATGGACGAACCGGTCGTCGTCGAAGGGACGGACCTCGCGGTCATCCACCTCCGGGGCGAAGCCGAACATCAGCTTCAGATGGGGATTTGCACCGAGAGTCACGCCCTCGCCACGGCGCGGGAGCGTCCCGAGATAGATGCCCTCGTGCGCCGCCTCGAACAGTCCTGCGAGTGCAGTCTGCAGAACGGCGGCGGAGGTGTGTCGTGCGGCGCTGGGCGACACCGCCGATTATAGCGCGTCCCGGCTACGTGAACGTCCGGAAGCTCGGGCCGCAGAACGCAGCGATTGCCGCGATCCAAGCTTCTGGAGCGGCGGAATGGGCCGAAACGCCGAGCCCGCGACGCGTTTGGCGGCGCTAGTTCGCCGGGACCGGAGGAAGCGGCGTCGGTGTCTGCCGCTCGTAGGCGGCGTACTTGGACTCGACGGCGTTCCGAATGTCATCGACCCGCGCGCCCGACGCCCGCATCTGCATGGCGTCACGCGCGACGTCGATGCAGATGATGCACGCCATCCCGTGGGTGTCCCACTCGCGGACGCTCCCGTCGGGGTTGCGCGACTGCACGAAGCAGTCCGCGTTCCGCTTGTGGCCCCGGGTCTCGCACCCGCAGAAGCAAGGCACGTACTCCAGCACGTGCGGATTCTGGGCGGCGAAGATGTACGCGTCCCGGATCACCTGAGGCGAACGGGGCACGAGATTCTGCACCAGGGGCAGCGGAGGTAGCGCCGCCTCGGCCGACGGGATTGGCGTCGGTTCGCCCGCGGGCGGGGGCGCGGGCCGCTCCGGACCCGGCGTGGCCTCGTCGTCCGTTGCGGAGGTGTCCGAGGCGATCTCGGTTTCCGGCGCGGTGGAGGTGCCGCCGCCCGACGAGAGCAACGCCAGCCCACCAACCGCGGCCACCGCAACGATCCCGCCGATGAGGATCCAGGGAGGCCCGCCGCTTGCCGGCTGCTGCTCGCGAATCGGCGCGTTCGATACCCGTGATCTCTTTCGCCCACCCATGCCGTGATTCTAGGAGCTTGCGGCGTAGAAAGCAACGGAGTGAAGTGCCGAGGGCCAAGCTTCCGGGGGAGGTGGGGCTGGGACCGAACGCGGAGCCTTGCGCTGCGTTCGGCGGCGCCGGCACGCGCCTGGCAGAGGGAGCCGCCTTATCGCGGCCCCAGCGCAAAGGTCATGGTGCCGTCGATGACGATGTCGTCACCTACCCGCGCGAAGCCTTTCAGGCGCCCCATTCGGCTGCGCAGGCGGACGACCTCCGCCTCGATGACCACCACGTCGCCCGGATGCACGGGCCGCAGGTAGCGGACGCGCTCGATGCCGGTGAAGAACGGCAGCTTCTGCCTGTTCTCGGGCTTGGCAAGAATCAGGATGGCTCCGACCTGGGCCACCGCCTCGGTCAGGATGGTCGGCGGCAGCACCGGTGCTCGCCCGCGGCGGTCCGAGAGGTATCTCTCGTTCAGCGACACGTTCTTGATGCCGACGATGCGCTTGTCGAGCTCGAACTCCGTGATCCGATCGACCAGCAGGAAGGGATAGCGGTGCGGAAGGATGCGTTCGATCGCCGCGTTGTCGAGCGGAAGCGTCAGGCCTGTGGTCACGGGAAAGTATATAGCTGGTACGGACGCGCGCGTGGGAGTGGGCGGAAACGGCCGCGACGAAGCGTCAGTGCCCGACGACACGGGATGCGGCGATGCCAGCGCCTGCCTGTGATGAATGCATCCCGCACGCTTCGTGCGGCCACCCTCCATACAATCAAGACGCGTGCCAACTTCGTTCCGGCGGGAACGCCCCGGAATTCCGACATCCGTGTGGACGCGGCCCGGCGCGAGCGTCCTCTCCGGCGATCCCGAGTGACCTCTGGACAGGTCGCCCGCACTCCTGAGGCCGGCAACCCGTGGCGGAATCCCCGCTGCATCGCCGCTCGAATGCAGCGGGGCTTTGCCACGGGCTCCTAGGCGCTGGCCTGCCCGGCGGACGCGCTCGTGGCGGGATCGGCCGCGACGAGGGTGGCGAGCTGCGCGGCGAAGATGGTTGCCGTCGCCCGCACGAAGTCGCTCGCTTCCCAGCCGTCGTTCACTTCGAGCGTCATCACTCCGGGACGGTCTTCGGCGGACGCCAGTGGGGCAACGATTGCGCCGGGCGTTTCGGCGTTGCCGGGTATGACCTGCATCCGGGCTTCGCGGTAGGCGGCCGCGGTGACGTTGTCGCCATCGCAGGGAATCGTGCCGAGCCGCGCCAGCGCTGCCGCGGGGTAGCCGTGGGACACGGCGGGCCGAAGCGCGTTGCCGGTTCCGTCACGGACCCAGACGATGACACAGCTTGCGTTGAGCAACTCGGCGGCGCGTGCGAGCAACGGCGGCAAATCGGCTGCGTCCGCCGAGCGACCCAGATCGGTGCACAGATCGGCAGCGAGCCGCAAATCGGGGGCCGGGGTGGTCGAAGGGCCGGCGTCGGCTTCAGCCGCGCTGGTCAAGTCGCTGGCGTCGCCCTCGAGATCGAGGAAGAGCCGTCCCTCGGGCAGCACCGGCGCGGGTTCGTCAGCCACCTGGTCATCCGGGGCCCCTGGAACGCCCTTTGAGGGCGAGCGGCCGGCCGACAACGGCGAGAGCAGCAACGCAAACAACACGCTGGCTCCCAGCGTGCCGCCGACCGCCCAGGCTTGCGACTGCTCCTGAACGCCGGCAGTGTCGTCGCGCGCCTCCCGCTCCACCAGGCGCGCACGTTCTATGTGATCCGCCGCAGAACGCGACAGCTCCAGGCCGTCGGCGAAGATGAGGTCCGATGCCATCACCTCCTCGCCTGCCTCCGCGTGGTCGCGAGCCCGTGCGTCCATTCGCGACAGCGCCTCCACCAGGGACGCCGCCTCGTCGATCGCGTCCGCCGTGACCGGCAGCGTCGACACCGCGGCCAGAGCGGAGAGCGCGGCGGTGACCTCCTCGATCCGCTCGCTGACGTCGGCCATCCAGTAGGCGCGGTCCTGGCCGGCCGCGACGTAGGCCCGCTGCGCAGCGCGCAGATCGGCCAACGAAACAGCGAGCGTCCATGCACCCGCGTCGAAGGCGCGAGCCGCGAGGCGCGACTCCACGATGCGTTGGCCGGTGAGGAAGGCGTAGGAGCCCGACGCGACGCCGGCTCCCAGGAAGATGACGAGCAGCGCTTTCCTGAATAGTTTCGGGCGCATTTGAGGCCCTACTATAGCACCAGCGTCGGGCGAGATTGGAGCTCGACGGCGGCTTGCCGGCGCGACCGGCCGATACTGTACCCGTCACAATGCGTGTCGGCATCATCATCAATCCCGCGGCAGGACGACAGAGGGACAGGATCGGCAGCAACGTCGTGCGCGCCGAGGCCGCCTTGCGCGAATGCTCGCTGGAAGGCCTCGTGCGGGTCACCGGGCAGCGCGGGAGTGCGCGGGAGATCGCCCATTCGATGCTCGCTGCCGGCGCGACCACGGTCGTCGCGTGGGGAGGCGACGGCACCATCAACGAGGTGGCCGAAGAGGTCGCCTCGGCAGGGGCGACGCTGGGCGTCGTGCCCGCCGGTTCCGGCAACGGCTTCGCCCGCGGTCTGGGCCTCGAGCGGCACGCCCGTACCGCCCTGCGCACGGCGCTGACGGGTCCCGTGCGCCTGATCGACACGGGGCAAATCGACGGCCGCAGATTCGTCAACGTCGCCGGGATCGGTTTCGACGCCCACATGGCAGGGGTTTTCAATCGGCTGCGGCGGCGGGGGGCCCTCCCTTACTTCCAGGCCGGGTTTCGGGAGCTGTGCACCTACCGGGGCGAGACCTACACCGTACGCACCGCGCAGGAGACCTTCACCATGTCCGCGTTTCTGGTCGCCCTCGCGAACTGCCGGGAGTACGGCAACGGGGCCCTGATCGCGCCGCACGCGCATCCGGACGACGGCCTCCTCGAGCTGGTGTGTGTCCCGGCACGATCGTTGTCGTGGCTGCTGTTGCGTTCGTACCGGCTCTTCGCGGGCACGATCGAGCGAGTGCCGGGGGTCCGGTGCGTGTCCGCCGCGACGGTCGAGGTGACCGCCGAGCGTCCGCTGGCGTTTCACGTCGACGGCGAAGTGTACGCCGGGGGGCCCAGCCTCCGCGTACGCGTGGCGCCGGCGTCGCTGCGCGTGCGCGTGCCTGCTGCCAGCGCCCCGAAACGCCTGGCGGGCTCGGCGTTTCGGCCCATCCCCCCCGCTCCATGACTCTGCGCGGCAGAACGCAGCGAAGCGGGAAGCGGAGTGCTGCGGCGCAGACTCCTAGTCGGCGTTGGCCTCGGTCGCTCCGTCGCGCAACTGGAGGATCGCGTAGGCCGGAAGTCCGATCGCCTCGAACCGCTCCATGACCTGCCGGGCGGGCGAAATCCCGAGATCCTCCGCCTGAAACTTGACCTTGACGTAGTCGTCGAGGGCCGCCTGCACGCCGGCCGCCTTGAGCGTGGTCCGGTCCATGGTCAGGCAGTTCTTGCACCACGTGGCCCAGACGTCGACGAGCACCGGCTTGCCCTCGGCCTCGGCCGCGGCCAGTCCCTGCGCGAGCGACGGATACCAGCCCTCGCTGACCAGCTCCTGCACGCTCTCGGCCACCAGCTCCGGATCGACCCAACGTTGGCTGAACAGGCCGTAGGACAGGTACCCGTAGTAGACGGCCGTGCCCAGAATGAAGACGCCGAACGCGTGCTTGACGCGCACCATCCACGGGCCGGGCCTGGGCATGAAGGTCAGGCCGGCGCCCGCAATCGGCCAGGGGATCGCCATCCCGAGTCCGAGCACGAACGGCAGGGCGAGCGCAATCGTGGTCCCGGTGCCGTACAGATTGCTGGAGAAGACGATGACCTGAATCACGACCGGCGCGACACAGGCGCCGGCCAGGAGCGCCGCGACGCCGCCCATGCCGAACGCGAGCAGGAACGAACCCCGCCCGGTGGAATCTGCCGTGAACCGGTCCTGAAACCGGGAGAAGTCGATCGTGAACACGTCGAACATCGCCAGCGCCAGGGCGACGAAGAGCAGGGCGATGCCGAGATTGAACCAGGGCGAAGCGTTGATCGTCCCGAAGGTGCCCGCGGTCAGGATCACGACCAGGCCGAGCACGCCGTACACCAGGGCCATGGCCAGGCCGTAGGCGCTGCCGAGCGAGAACCCGCGCAACCGGGAGCCGGCACGGGCCCCCGCGCCGATGATGGCCAGGTTGATCGGGATCATCGGCAGCACGCAGGGCGTCAGGTTCAGCGCGAGCCCGCCGATCAGGATGAGCGCCAGGATGGCGAACGGGCCGCGGCCCTCGAACCAGCCCTGCTCGACCTCGCCGGATTCGGCGCGCCGAATGAACTCGACGAACTGTTCCTCGTTGAGGTACCCGCCGGTCGTTCCGGCGACCGCGAACCGGTCGAGCCGCGCGAGCACGTCGCTCTCGTCGATCGGGTCTTCGGCGGCGGCCGCGGGAGGGGTGCCCGGTGGATCCCCCGCGTCGAACGCGCTGAAGGCCATCCGGTCGAACCGATCGGCCTCCGTGAAGTTGCGTGCCTGGTCGGGCGGCGCGACGCGCACCTGGAACGCGAGCCGTTGGGTCGCCGGGATGTAGCACATGCGCTCGTCGCAGGCCTGGTACCGCAGCGCGGCCGGCACTTCGTACTCTCCCGGCGCCACGTCCGGATCGACCGCCAGGGCGATGCCGATGGCGAAGGTCTCCTCGTAGACGGCCAGCGGCTTGTCGGCTCCCTGCTGCTCGAGCATGATCGGCTCGGGCCAGGCGAGGCCTCCGACCGTGATGCCGTCGGGCGGCTCCACGGTGAGCACGGTGGGAATCAGGAAGTCTTCGAGCGGCTCGTTCGAGTTGACGTGCAGACCCGTTCCCGCGGGCTGAAGCCGGGCGTCGAGCGCGACGCGGTGCACGGAGCCCGCGTGTGCGACGTCCGCTTCCGACACGGTGGCGATGTCGATCGAGATCCGCCCCGGCTGCGCCGCCGCGGATTGCAACGCCCCCGGAGCCGCCGCACCGACGATGCCCAGGCCTGCGCACCAGACCGTGCGACGCGCGCGCCTACCCCACCTCGACAAGCGCCCCTCCATCCTCGTTGACCTCCACGTCCCGAAGCTGACCACGGAGCGGCATGCGCACCTCGGTCACCGCGCCGGCGACCGGCACGACCAGTGTCTCGCGTTGGTTCCCCCGATAACGAAGCGTTACGGTGATCGGCACCTCGAAGTGCTTGCCCCGCTGGTCGAAGCGCAGGATCACGTTCCGGCCCCCGGACCCGGACTCGATCCGGTGGCTGAACGCGATGTCGGGCAGATCCGCCTCGTGAATCCAGCGATCGAAGAACGCCGTGAGCGACCGCCCCGACTGCGTCTCGAACGCCCGGATCAGGTCGTCGGTCCCCGCCTTCCGGAACCGCATCTCGTTGTAATAGCGCCGGATACCGCCGAAGAAGGTCTCGTCGCCGAGGAGCCGCCGCAGCATGTGCAGCACCATCGCGGCCTTGTTGTACACCAAGGCTCGAAACACCCGCGGCTCGTCCTCGATCCGCCCCAGGCGGTTGCCGAGATACACCGGACCCTGATCCGAATGCCGGAGGCTCCAGCGCCGCATTTGCGTGAGCACCTCGGAGAAGACTTCCGGACCGTCGCGGTGCTCGGCATAGAGGGCCGCGAAGTACTGCGCGAGTCCTTCGCTCAGCCACTGCTCGTGGTAGTTCTTCCATCCAACCGCCTGGCCCCACCATTGGTGCGCCAGCTCGTGGGCCAGAAAGAAGGCGGGATAGCGGCTGAAGGCGACCGGATCGGTGCGCCACGACACCATGGCGCCCGGCGGCAACGGCATGGGTTGGTTCAGGATGGCGAAGTAGGCCGGACTGTGGCCGCCGGGCAGGAGCGCGTCGGTCAGGGCCAGCGTGAACGTCGGGTACGGCACGTCGCCGACGAGGGACGCGTAGAAGCCGAGGATGTCCGCGGCGGTCTCGTAGTAGCCGGCGATTCGGTCCCGGGTGCGTTCGGTCGACGTGACGGCGAGCGACAGGCTGTCGTAGGACACGCCCGGCCGCGTCGCCGGGGGTGCCCCCTGCGGATCCACCGTCACCAGGCGGGTGCGGTCGCCGTGCGGCGCGAAGGGGCTGATGACGCACGAGAGGTACCGCGCCGGCTGGAGCGTGACGTACCGGTAGCGGCGTCTCTGCGGCGAGGTCTCCTCGTCGGCCGGCGGCGCCACGGACGGATCCGTCTCCGCGGGCTCGCCGCTCGCAACGACGCCGTAGTCGGCTGGCACCGTCAGATCCATCGTGGCCGTGGCGTAGTCGGAGGTGCTGGCGCGAGGGTACCAGTGCGTCGCGCTGCTGTAGATGTAGCGGCGTGCGGCGACGCCGAACGGCGCTATCGCGCCCACGGCATCGAGCCCGAATCCCCGCCGGCCCAGCCAGTTCTCCTCCAGCTCCTGGGCTTCCAGCAACCCGGAGTACGCGATATCGAGGGTGAACTCGGCGCCGATGGGCGGGACCCGGCTCGGCAGGCTTACGACCAGGTTGTCCCTTCCCCGCATGCGGAAGAAGAGCAACGGACCCAGCTCGTTCGAGACGACGGAGTGGACGTCGAGGTCCGCGGCGAGGCGCAGCGTCAGCGACGTCAGGTTCGATCCGGTGACTCGGACCGCCAGCCGGGCCCGGCCGTTGATGAAGCAGCCGCGCAGCCGCGGCCGGGCTCGCAGCGATTCGCGCTCGACCCCGGCCGGCTCGAAGGACGCCGCGATCCGGTAGTCGAGCACGTCGTAGGCCACGCCGTCGTCGTCGCTGTAGTAGCGACCCCGCGCGGCACGTTTCGCCGCGGACGGATAGAGGGCGATGATGCGTTGGGACTCGCGCTCGAAGAGCGACACGTCCTCGGGCTGGCCGGCGGACTGCGCGAACGTCAGCGTGCCGTAGCGGTCGGTCTCCATGTCCGCGATGAAGTCGCTGCCGCCCGGCGTCATCGACCAGGACTTGTCGCTGAGATCGCCGAGGTCGACTCCGAAGGACAACGGCGCGAACCGGTCGAAGACCTCCCGGGCACGCTCGCGTTCGTCACGGTCGACCGGACGGCGCTGCATGCCGGGGGTCGAGACCCGCGATGCGAAGGTGACGGGATTCACTCGCACGAACGCCGCCGAGACGACCGTCTCCAGGGTCTCTCGTCCCGTGAGCAGCCGAACCTGTCCCCGTTCTGCCTCGGGAGCGGGCGAGAACGCGAGGACGCCCCGGCCGAGAAGCACCAATCCGGTGATCCCGCCGCGACCGGTCTCGGCGACGAACGCCGTGCCGCGCGTCATGCTGAGGGTCATGTCCTCGCCGGCGACAACGAAACCCGCCGCGTCGTAGGCCAGGTCCGGACTCAGGGAGAGATTGAGGAGCCCGTCGACCACGTCGACCCGCTCCTGGTCCGTGATCCGCCAGGCTCCCGGTTCGGCGCCGGCGCCGGCGTCCCGGACCACGTCGACACTCCATGTCTGGAGCCGGCCGGCGATCCCACGCTCGGTGAACACCTCGACCGTGAGTTCGTAGCCGCTCCCCTCCTGATCGTCGTCGAGCGGGCGAACGAAGCGCGCCCGAGCCGCCGCCTCGCGAACGTCCCGCCGCAACGCGTCGGCTGCGAATGCACGCGCCGCGGTCCGGTCCGCGTCTTCCGCCAGCAGGTCGAGGTAGGCTTCGACGTCGGCTCTCCGCGCCGCGGTCTCCAGGCTTGCGACGAGGGGGTCGAAATCGGCGAGCGAGACGGTCTGCGCGCCTGCGCCGGCTGCCGCCAACGACAGCACCCCGGCGAGCGCCATGCCGGCACGGAAGCGGATCATCAGCTAGCCCGCCAGAAACTCCGCGGTGAACGCTTCGATCTCGTCGAAGTACGTATCGAGCTCGGCCGGTGGAGCCAGGAAGACGATGCGGAAGTAACCCTCTGCGGGCGTGGTACCGAAACCGGAACCGTACACGCACAGCAGTCCGGTGGCGCGCAGCAGGCCGATCACGTAGTCCTCGTCCGTGCGGCCGGAAGGCAGATCCACCTTGGGCATCGCATAGAACGCCGCCGCGGGACGCACGCACGAGACACCGTCGATCGCGTTGAGACGGCGTGTCGTAACCTCGGCGCGTTCGCGCAACGCGCGGAGGAACTCGATCTGATGCGCCTTGTCCCCGTGCAGCGCCGCGGGCACCGCGTACTGCATCGGTCCGACGCTGCAGAGCCGCCCGTCGGCCATGTCCTTGATCGCGGTGAGCGCGCCGTCCAGCCTGGTTCCCCCGCCTACCGCCATCCAGCCGGCACGCCAGCCGGGGGCGAGGTGCGCCTTCGACAGCGACGAGAACGAAATCACCGGCGCGTCGGGATTGTACGACCCGATTGGGGACACCCGGCCGTCGTAGGCGAGGTCGGTGTAGCCCTCGTCCGAGAGCAGCACGATATTGTGGCGGTCGGCCAGCTCCAGCAGCGCGAGGCGATTCTCGCGCGTGTAGACGGCGCCGGTAGGATTGTTGGGATCGACCACGACCAGCGCCCGTGTGCGGGGCGAGATCAGACTCTCGACGTGCGCGATATCGGGTTGCCACCCGTACGCGGGGTCCGTCCGATAGTAGACCGCCCGGGCGCCGAGCTTCGCCAGCACTCCCGTGTACAGCGGATAGGTCGGCACCGAGACGAGAACCTCGTCGCCGTGGTCGACGAGCACGCTCAGGGCCAGGTCGATGCCTTCCGAGGCGCCGGCGGTGAGCACCACGCGGTCCGGGGACAGCGCCAGGCCGCGGGCCTCGAAATCGGCCGCGACCGCTTCGCGGGCCTCCGGCACGCCGGCCGCGGGCGTGTAGCCGTTGCGTCCGTCGCGCATCGCCCGCTCGACCGCCTCGATCAGGTGCGGCGGCGTCCGGAAACCGAACAGAATCGGATCGCCGATGTTCAGGTAGCGGACTCGTTGACCACTCGCTTCCGCCTTGCGGGCCTCGGCCACGATACCGCGGATCGCGTAGTCGAACGCGGCGCTCCGCTTCGCCACCGGCACGGTGAACGGCGCATCGACGACCATCTGTTGATGATACCGCAGCTTCGGCGCTAAGCTCCCCGCGCATGGCGATGCGGACCGAGCTGTCATTGCGCCTGCCCAACAGCCCCGGAGCTCTCGGCCGGGTCTGCCGCATTCTCGGCGACCAGCGGGTCAACGTCGTCGCGCTCACCGTCGAGCGCGGCGGCACGCTGCGGATGGTGGTGGACAACCCGTTGCGCGCGGCGGGCGCGCTCGCCGAACGGGAGTACACCGTGGAGCAGCGCAACGTCCTGTTCCTGTCGCTGCCGAACGGACCCGGCGCCCTGGGTAACGCCGCGGGACTGCTGGCGGCGGCGGACGTCAACGTGGAGTACGCCTATGCGTCGGCGGTGGAGGGTCAGCCCCGGGCGACGATCGTGATCGGTGTGGAGGACGCCGAGCGGGCGGCGACGGCGGCCGGCTGCTAGGAGCTTGCGCCGCAGGACGCAGCGGGCGAAGTGCCTCGGCACAGGGTCATGGAGAGGGAAGGGCCGAATACGCCGAGCCGGCGAGGCGTTCGGGGCGCTAATCGGTTTCGGTGACCCGCGGCGCCACGGCGGCATCGAGAGCCTCGATCAGCTCCCGCAGCGAGGCCATCTCGTTCTCGGCCGCGTAGAGGATGGCGCGGATCTCCTGCAGCGAAGGCGTGCTCCAGTCCTCGTCGTCGAACCGCACCTGCCCCTGCTCGTCGAATTCGACCAGCACTGCATCCATCGGCTCCACGTAGAGGCGCATGGTTCGCTGTCAGCGGTCGCCGATGCGCCCCCGGATCATTCGCTCGTGGCCTCTTCCGGCGCCCGGGCGGGGGCTTCGGCCGGATCGATTGCGAACGTCAGCGCACCGTCCGCCAGTCCGATACGGACCGTGCCGCCGTGCTCCAGCCGGCCGAACAGGATCTCGTCGGTCAGGGGATTGCGTACCTCGGTCTGCACGACGCGGGCGAGCGGGCGCGCGCCGTACACCGCGTCGTAGCCCTCGGCCGCGAGCCAGGCGCGCGCGGCGGGCTCGAGCGCGATGGCCACCTTGCGCTCCGCAAGCTGCGACTCGAGCTGCAGGATGAACTTCTCGACGATGGTCTCCATGGTCGCCGGCGCCAGCGGGTCGAAGGGCACGATGGCGTCGAGCCGGTTCCGGAACTCGGGACTGAAGATGCGCTCTATCGCAGCCTTCATCCGCCCCCTTGCGGTCGAGGCCTGGTCGTCGCCGAAGCCGATCGGGGTTGCGCTGGCCTCCCGCGAGCCGGCGTTGGAGGTCATGATGAGGATCACGTGCCGGAAGTCGGCCCGGCGCCCGCCGTTGTCGGTCAGCGTGGCGTGATCCATCACCTGCAGCAGGATGTTGTAGATGTCGGGATGCGCCTTCTCGATCTCGTCCAGGAGCACGACGCTGTAGGGATGCGAGCGCACGGCGTCGACCAGCAGGCCGCCCTGCTCGAAGCCGACATACCCCGGCGGCGCGCCGATGAGCCGCGCCACCGCATGTTTCTCCATGTACTCGCTCATGTCGTAGCGGATGAATTCGTTGCCCAGGTGGATGGCGAGCTGCCGCGCCAACTCCGTCTTGCCCACACCCGTGGGGCCCGTGAAGAGAAAGCAGCCGGCGGGATGGTCGGGCACGCCGAGTCCGGCCCGCGCCCGCTTGATGGCGGTCACGACGGTGGCGACGGCATCGGCCTGTCCGAAGACGACGCGCTCGAGCGCCTCGCCGAGCGTCCGCAGGCGCTCCTTGTCCGATGACGTCGTCTGCTTCTCCGGAATGCGCGCCATCCGGGCCACGACGCGCTCGATGTCCGCGATGGTGACCTCCGGCGGCTCCGCGCCGGGGCCCTCCTCCTCGGCCGCCTCCGCCACCGTCCGCCGCATGCCGATCGCGGCGCCCGCCTCGTCCAGGATGTCGATGGCGCCGTCGGGGAGCCGCGAATCGCGGAGGTGCCGCTTGGCCAGCTTCGCGGCGGTGGGCACGGTTTCCGGACCGAACGTGACGCCGTGGTGCTCCTCGTAGCGCGACCGCAGCCCTTCGAGGATCTTCGACGTCTCGTCGACCGTCGGCTCCTCCACCACCACCTTCTGCAGGCGGCGCGCCAACGCCCGGTCCTTCTCGATGTGCTTGAACTCCTCGAAGGTGGTCGACCCGATTACCCGCAGCTCGCCGGCCGACAGCAGCGGCTTGATCAGGGTCGCCAGGTCCATCGTCCCGCCGGTCGTCGCGCCAGCGCCAACCGTGGCGTGCACCTCGTCGATGAACAGGATCGGCAGCGGATGATCCGCCAGGGCGCTCGTGACCGCCTTGAACCGTTCCTCGAAGTCGCCGCGGAACCGCGTCCCCGCCAGCAGCGCCGCCGTGTCGAGCGAGAACACCTCCGCGCCGGTGAGCCGCGCCGGGACATCCTCTTCGGTCAGCCGGGCGGCGAGCCCTTCCGCCAGCGCGGTCTTGCCCACCCCCGCGTCGCCGACGAACACGGGGTTGTTCTTGCGCCGCCGGCACAGGATCTGGAGCGTGCGCTGCAGCTCCACCGTCCGGCCGATCAACGGATCGAGCGCGCCGGCGCGGGACCGTTCCGTCAGGTTCACCGTATACGCGGACAGCGGGTCGCGCGCCGCAGCGCGGCCTTCCTCCCCGGCTCCCGCTTCCGCGCCGTTCCCGCGGTTCTCCGGGTCGCCGTTCGCGGGCGAGACCTTGGAGATGCCGTGCGAGATGTAGTTGAGGATGTCGAGCCGCGTGATTCCCTGCGCGGCCAGCACCTCGGCGGCATGGGCCTTGGGCTGCTGGAGAATCGCGGCGAGGATGTCGCCCGCCCGCACCTCGTCCTTGCCCGCGCTCTGGACGTGCAGCACCGCGGTCTGCAGCACCCGGCGGAAGGCGAGCGTCTGGGCCGGCTCGCTGTTGCGGTCCCGATGGCGGACGGTCTCCAGCGTGCCGAGGAAATCGTCCAGCGTGCGCCGCAGAGCGCGCAGGTCCGCGCCGCACGCGGCGAGGATGCGCTCCGCCTCGGTGTCGTGGGCCAGGGCGTAGAGCAGATGCTCCAGAGTGAGGTGGGTGTGCCGGCGCGACATCGCCTCGCGGTAGGCGACGTTGAGGATCAACTCCAGGGAGGCGCTGAACATGGGTCGATACCGTGGGAGGGCCTACTCGTCACCCTCGATGGTCGCCTGCAGCGGGAACCCGCCGCGCTCGGCGAGCTGCCGGACCGCGTCGACCTTGGTCTCGGCCACCTCGTACGTATAGGCGCCGCATACCGCCCGGCCCTGGGTGTGCACCTGCATCATCAGCCGGAACGCCTCGGCCGGCGTCTTCCGGAACACCTCTTCGAGGACCGCGACGACGAACTCCATCGTCGTGTAGTCGTCGTTCAGCAGCAGGACGCGGTACAGCTTCGGGGTGACCGTCTCGTCCCGCGTCCTCTCGAGCACCGCGCCGCCGGGTTGCCGGTCGTCGTCGCGGGCGGTCATGCAGGCGTTCGCCCCGGCAGGTTACGTGTGACCACGCCGTCAGCGTAGCGGCACGCGTTTCGCGCGGTCAAGCGGGCCGCGGAGCGGCCCACGGGCGGCTGCGTCCGAGGCGCGCGCAGACGTGACACGCTGCGGTTGGGTGTGACCGGCCCGAACGGCGCATCCTGGACCGACGACCGGCATAGTACAATCCGGCGCCCATGGAGACGATCGCGCGCGGCATTGCCTACACCGACCTGCTGCACCGCGGTCGGCCGCGCGTCATCGCGACGGCCGTCATCCAGAGTTCTGCCGGAGTCGCACTCGTCGATCCGGGGCCGACCTCGTGCCTGGAGACACTCCGCGGGGCGCTCGCAGCGGCGGGCATCGCCATCGCCGACTTGCGCACGCTCCTGCTGACGCACATCCATCTCGACCACGCCGGCGCCACCGGTTCGCTGCTGCGCGAGAACCCGGACATCGCGGTCTACGTCCACGAGCGGGGCGCGCCGCACATGATCGACCCGTCGAAGCTGCTCGCCAGCGCCGCGCGACTCTACGGCGACCAGATGGAAGAACTCTGGGGGGCCTTCCTGCCGGTGCCGGAGGCCAACGTGCGGGTACTCGCCGGCGGGGAACGCATCGAGGCGGCGGATCGCAAATTCGAGGTCGTCTACACGCCGGGGCACGCCTCCCACCACGTCAGCTTCCTCGACCGCGACAGCGGCATCGCCTTCGTCGGCGACGTCGCCGGCGTCCGGACCGGCCGCGAGCTCTTCGTGCTGCCGCCGACCCCCCCGCCCGACATCGACGTCGACGTCTGGGCGCAGAGCATCGAGCTCGTCCGGCAGTGGCGGGCGTCGACCCTGCTCGTCACGCACTTCGGCGCGCACGAGGATCCGGACAAGCACCTCGACGCCATGCAGACGCACCTGACCACGATGACGGACATCGCGCGGGAGTGCATCACGGCTGGCGGCGGCGCTGCGGTCCAGCAGGACCGCTTCGTCGACGAGATGCGCGCCTACCTCGAGCAGCACGTTCCGGCCGACGAGGCGGGCCTCTACGGCACCGCTGCACCGCTCGATCAGTGCTTTCTCGGCCTTGCACGCTACTGGCGCAAGCGCGGGGTGACCGGCGAGTAGCCGAAAGGCTGCGGTGGCGCCCGGGCGTCTCCCTCCCCGCGTCGCGGCGGCCGTCCCGCTGGACAGCAGCCGCTACAGGCCGGCGCCGTTGTCTTTCAGGATCCTCCACACCTTCTCGGGTGTGATCGGAATGTCGATGTGCCGCACGCCGAGATGCGCCAGCGCATCCACGACGGCGTTGGCGATCGCCGGCGGCGCGCCCACGGTGGCCGACTCGCCGACCCCCTTCGCGCCCTGTGGATGGTGCGGCGACGGGGTCACGGTTTTGTCGGTCTCCCACCGCGGCGTCTCCATCGCCGTGGGGACCAGGTAGTCCATGAAGCTCCCGCCCGAGATGTTGCCGTTCTCGTCGTAGCTGATCTCCTCGAGCAGCGCCGGTGCCATGCCCATCGTCAGGCCCCCGTGAATCTGCCCGTCGACGATCATCGGGTTGATGATGTTGCCGCAGTCGTCCACGGCTACGAACCGGCGTATCTTGACTTCTCCCGTGCCGCGGTCGATGTCGACCACGCAGATGTAGCTGCCGAAGGGGAACGTCAGGTTCGGCGGGTCGTAGTAGGAGACCGCCTCGAGGCCGCCTTCCATGCCGGGCGGGTGGTTGGTGTAGGCCGCGAACGCGATCTCCTGGATCGTCTTCGACTTCTGCGGCGCGCCCTTGACCGAGAAGGTCCCCGGCGTCCATTCCAGGTCGTCCTCGCTCACCTCCAGCAGGTAGGCGGCAATCTTCTTCGCCTTGTCGCGGACCTTGCGCGCGGCCATTGCACCGGCCGCGCCGGCGGTCGGCGTCGAGCGGCTGGCGTAGGTGCCCAGCCCGTACGGTGCGGTGTCGGTGTCGCCCTCCTCGATCTCGATGTGGGCGGCGGGAATCCCCAGCTCTTCGGCGAGCACCTGCGCATAGGTGGTCTCGTGCCCCTGGCCCTGGGACTTGGTGCCGAAGCGGGCTGTCGCCTTGCCGGTGGGATGGACCCGGATCTCGCACGAGTCGAACATCTTGAGGCCGAGGATATCGAAGGTCCGGGACGGCCCGGCGCCGACGATCTCGGTGAAGCTGGAGATGCCGATGCCCATCAGCTCGCCCCGCCCGCGCTTGTCGGCCTGCTCCTTGCGCAGCTCGGCGTACCCGATCCGCTCCATCGCCTTCTCGAGGGCGCCGTGGTAGTTGCCGCTGTCGTACTCCCAGCCCAGCACCGACTTGTAGGGGAACTTGTCGGCGGGGATGAAGTTCTTGAGGCGCAGGTCGGCCGGATCCATCCCGAGCTCAAGGGCCACGATGTCGGTCAGCCGCTCGATGGTGTGGACCGCCTCGGTCACGCGGAACGAGCAGCGGTAGGCGATGCCCCCCGGCGGCTTGTTCGTGTACACGCCGTCCACCTCGGCGAAGGCGTGCTTCAGGTCGTAGGACCCGGTGACGATGGAGAACAGGCCCGCCGGGAACTTCGACGGATTCGCGGCGGCGTCCGTGTAGCCGTGGTCGGCGACCGTCTTGATCTTGAGCGCGGTGAGCGTGCCGTCCTTCGTCGCCCCGAGCTCGGCCTTCAGGTGGTAGTCGCGGGCGAAGGAGTCCGCCTGCAGGTTCTCCATCCGGTCCTCGATCCACTTGACCGGCTTGCCGACGACGACCGACGCGGCGATCGCGAGCACGTACCCCGGATAGACCGGCACCTTGCCGCCGAACCCGCCGCCGATGTCCGGGGAGATGACCTGGATCTTCTCTTCCGACAGCCCGACGTGCCCTGCCACGAGGGCCAGCACGGTGCGGATGGCGTGCGGGGCCTGCGTCGTCATGTAGACCTTGAGCTTCCCCATCACCCGATCGAAGTCGGCGACGCAGCCGCAGGTCTCGATGGACGCGACGTGGATGCGCGGGATGTAGATGTCCTGCTTGACGACGACGTCGGCGCCGGCCAGCGCACTCTCCGTCGCGGCCCGGTCCCCCACCTCCCAGTGGAAGATGTGGTTGTCCTTCTTGTCCTCCTTGTCCGTGCGCAGCACCGGCGCGTCCGGCTCGAGCGCTTTGAACGGATCGACGACGACCGGCAGCGGCTCGTAGTCCACCTCCACCGCCTCGACCCCGTCGGCCGCCGCGTAGCGGTCGGTGGCGACCACCGCCGCCACCTCCTGCGCCTGGTACATGACCTTCTCGGTCGGCAGCACCATCTGCGTGTCGGACATCAGGGTCGGCATCCAGTGCAGGTTGTACTGCTCGAGGGTCTCGCCGGTGATGACCGCGAGCACGCCGGGGATCTTGAGCGCGTTCTCCGAATTGATGGACTTGATCCGCGCATGGGCGAACGGGCTCCGGACGATGTCCAGATAGAGCATCCCGGGAAGCTGGATGTCGTCCACGTAGTTGCCCTGGCCGCGGATGAAGCGCGGATCCTCCTTGCGCTTCATGGAGTGGCCCATGCCGCACACTTCCGGCGTCGTCTGGGGTGCCATGGTTTCTCTCCTCCGCGCCGTCCCTACGCAGACTCACGCAGCTTCGCGGCCGCGTGCTCGATGGACTTGACGATGTTCACGTAGCCGGTGCAGCGGCACAGGTTGCCCGAGATCGCCTCCCGGATATCCGCTTCGCTCGGATCGGTGTTCCGCTCGAGAAGGGCGCGCCCGGTCATCAGCATGCCCGGCGTGCAGAATCCGCACTGCAGCCCGTGCTCCTGCTGGAACCCTTCCTGGAGCGGATGCAGCGCGCCGTCCTGCTCCAGTCCCTCCACCGTCTGCACGTCGCGGCCGTCCGCCTGCACGGCCAGCACGGTGCACGACTTGACGGGCTCGCCGTCGAGCAACACCGTGCATGCGCCGCAGTGCGTGGTGTCGCAGCCGATGTGCGTCCCGGTCAGGCGCAGCACGTCGCGGAGCCAATGCACGAGCAGAAGGCGTGATTCCACCGCGGCTTCCTGCGGCTCGCCGTTCACGGTGATCCGAACGTCGTGTGTTGCCATGCCTACTGCCCTCCCGCCCGCTCGACCGCGCGTGCGACTGCCCGGCCCGTCAGCACGCGCGCCATGTCGCGCTTGTACTCCACCGACCCGCGCCGGTCGGCGCTCGGTGACGTGGCTTCCGCGGCGAGCCGCGCGGCCTCGGCGATGGCCGCCGCGTCCGGCTGGCGCCCCCGGAGATACCCTTCCGCCGCGGTCGCCTTGATCGGCGTCGGTCCGGCGTTGGTCAGACCGATCCCGATCCGCGCGATCTCACCCTGCGCGCCGAGCGTGACCTGCGCCGCCGTGGCGGCGGTGGCGTAGTCGCCCACCTTGCGCTCGAGCTTGACGTAGGCGCCGCCGCTCCGCGCCGGAGGGACGGGAATCCGAATCTCGGTCAGGATCTCCGCCGGCGCGAGCGCGGTGGCGAAGAGCCCGGTGAAGAAGCTCGTGATCGGGATGGTGCGCTCGCCCCCGGGACCGCGCGCCACCACCTCCGCCCCGAGCGCGAGCATCGTCGCCGGGTGGTCGTTCGCCGGGTCGCCGTGCGCCAGGTTGCCGCCCACCGTGGCGCGGTTGCGCACCAGCGGGTCCGCGATGACGACGGCGGTGTCCAGCAGGATCGGGTACTTCTCGCGAATCAGATCCGAGCGTTCCAGGTCCGCCTCGCGCGCGGCGCCCCCGATGCGCAGGTACCCGTCCGCCTCCGTGATGCCCGTGAGCCCCGGGATGCGCCCGATGTCCACCAGGTGGCCGGCGTCACCGAGCCGGAGCTTGAGCAGCGGCAGGAGGCTCTGGCCGCCGGACAGCACCTTGGCCTCGTCCCCGTGACGTTCGAGCAACGCCACCGCTTCGTCGAGCGTGCCCGGTGCGTGGTAGTCGAATGCCGACGGAATCATTGGGACGCTCCTTAATCCACAATCAGCCACAGGATCACGGCCGCGATGGCGACGGCCAGCCAGAAGCCGGGCCGGCGCACCAGTCGACCGAGCGCCCGCCCGCCGACCTGGGCGCCGAGGGAGACAGCGTCGATCGCGTCATCGGCGGGAGCATCGCGGCCGGTAGCGGCGCCGGCGGGAGCTCCCGCGCCCGCGGAATCTGCACCCTGGCGCGGGGCCTCCGCGGAGTCCGCGGGCCGGGGTGCCGCGTCAGGTCCGTGCCCGGCCGCGGCGTCGGAAGCGGGTCGGTCGCCAGCCGCGCCGTCCGCTCCCGCTTCGCTGCCCGCCGATTCCAACGCCGCCCGCATCGCCTCGGTGAATCGCCGGAACATCTGGTCGCTGACGTCCTGGACGATACCCCGACCAAACTGCGCCAGGATGCCGGTGATGTTCACCGTCGACGACACCGTGACTTCGGTCTCGGCTGGGCCGCGCGCGACGACGCGGCTCGTCATGCGCATGTCGGCTCCGCCCTTGCCGCGCACGTCCTGGCCGGCCGCGGCGATCTCCGCCACGCCCGCTTCCTCGTCCAGCCGCTCGAAGCGGACCGTGCCCTTGTAGCGGGCCGAGACCGGGCCGACCTTGACGGCGATCGTGCCGGCGTGCGTTTGCTCGTCGACCTGTCCGGTGATCGAGGCGCCGGGCAGGCAGCCCGCCACCCTGGACGGATCGGTGAGAAATGCCCACACCTCCGGCCGGGCGGCGTGGATGACGAACTGCTTCTCTATGGGAATGGGCATGTCACACGCCACTCTCGGTGCTGCGCGGGGTTCCGCCACTGGCCGCCAGAAGGGGCAGCAGCCGCTCGAGCGATTCCAGATTGTGCGCGGGCACGAAATGCTCGACGTAGGGGAGGGCGGCCTGCATCCCGCGCGCTTCCGGCCGGTAGCGCGGGTCGCCGAGCAGCGGGTTGAGCCAGATCATCTTCCGCGCCTTCTCCGCGATGGCGCGCATCGCGTCGGCCAGCACCGCGGGACCGTCCATGTCCAGCCCGTCGCTGAGCACCACGACGACGGTCTTCGCGCTCACCAGCGTACCCAGATACCGCGTGACGAACTCGTCCAGACTCGCGCCGATCCGGGTTCCGCCGGACCAGTCGGGCACGCCGACGGCCAGACGGTCCAGGGTAGGAGCGATCTTGTCCGGTGTCAGCCACGGCGTCAACCGGGTCAGCGACGTGTTGAACGCGAAGACCTCGCAGCGTCGCACCACGCGCTTGAGGGTCAGGGCGAAGGTCAGCAGGAAACGGGTGTGCGGATCCATCGAGCCGCTGGTGTCGCACAGCAACACGACGTCCGGCTTTTCCACGGCGCGGTCGCGCCGCGCCAGCGACAGGAACTCGCCTCCGGCGCCGACCGCGCGGCGGAAGCTGCGTCGCAGATCCACCCGGCCCCGGGCACGGACCGGTACAAGTCGGCGGCTCGGCCGGCATCGCAGCCGGCGCGCCGCCCGCGCCAGCAGCCGCTCCATGGCGGGCAGGTCGTCCGCGCTCCAGTCGTCGAACGGCTTGCGGCGCAGGAGCACGTCCGAGGAGTAGCCCGGCGTGTCGCCGCTGACCGTCTCGCGCCCAGGTTCACCGGGAAGCTGACCGGTTGCCTGCATCCAGCGCCATTGGGGGATTCGGCTGCCGCGGCCGGCGTGTGGCCGAGACGGCTCGTCCGGCGGTCGAGGTGGCCGGGTCGACACTCGATCCGGTCCGTCCTCCGCGGTCCAGAAGTCCGGAAACAGCTCGTCGAACGTGTCCCAGTCGGGCCGTCGGATCTTCAGCGCAACGCGAAGCGCATGGCGGACCTCTTCGCGGTCGTCGCGATCCACCAGCAGGAGCGCGGCCGCGCCGTCGATCTCGTCGCTCACAGAGATGTCTACGCCCCGTTCCCGCAACCGGCCCGCGAAACGCGCCAGTCGTTCCACGAAGTCGCGGTCAGGCATCGGCGCTGCTGTGTGAACGTGCGTCGGCGAGCAGCGACTCGACGTCCTGCGTGGTCAGGTCCTGCACGTCGTGGTGGTCCTTCAGGACGCACCCCAGCGTCTCCTCCACCGTGTCGACATCGAGCCGATCCTGCCGCAGAGCCAGCAACGCGCGGGTCCAGTCGAGCGTCTCGGCGACGCCCGGCGCCTTGTGGAGACGGCGCCCGCGAAGAGCCTGCACGACCGCCGCTATCTCGTTGGCCAACCCGTCCAGGACCTCCGGCACCCTGGCGCGGATGATGCGCACCTCCTTCTCCAGCGACGGGTGCTCGACGTACAGGTAGAAGCACCGGCGGCGCAGCGCGTCGCCGATCTCGCGCGTGCGGTTCGACGTCAGCACGACGTACGGCACATGCGTGGCCGCGATGGGGCCGAGCTCGGGGATCGTCACCTGGAAGTCGGAGAGGACTTCCAGCAGGAAGGCCTCGAAGCCGTCGTCGGCCCGATCGATCTCGTCGATCAACAGGACCGGCGGGCCGTCGCCGCGGGTGATGGCGCGCAGCAGCGGGCGTTCCAGGAGGCAGTCGCGGCTGAAGATCATCTGCTCGGCCCGGGCCGGTTCCCTGCCCTCCGTTCCCGCGATGCGGAGGCGCAGCATCTGCCGTTGGTAGTTCCACTCGTACAGGGCCGTGTTGACGTCGATTCCCTCGTAGCACTGCAGCCGGATCAGCTCGGTGCCCAGGATCCGGGCCAGCACCTTCGCGATCTCGGTCTTGCCGACGCCGGCGTCTCCCTCGATGAGGAGCGGCTTGCGCATCGTGCGAGCCAGGTAGACCGCGGTGGCGATGGCGGGCTCGGCGATGTACCCCTCGCGCTCCATCGCCGCCTGTGTCTCGCGCACCTCCGGCCTCACGCTACCCCTCCTGCGCCCCGGCGCCGTACTTGTGCGGCTCGGCCAGGAACTGCTCGCGGCAGTGCGCGCAGCAGAAGTGGTAGGTCGTTCCCCCGAAGTCGGCCTGGTGGCCGGCCGCCGTCGCGGCAACGGACATTCCGCACACCGGGTCGCGCGCGGTCTCCGTGACGGCCGCGGTGGGAGCCGGATCCTGCGTCGTCTCCGTGACGGCCGCGGTGGGAGCCGGGTCCTGCTCGGTCTGCGTGGTCGATACGAGAGACGCGGGATCGTGGGCGGGGCGGTCGCCCTCTCGCCAGGGACGCACCGCGCGGGCGCGCCTGGTGATCTCGGCGAGGATGCTCAGGGCGATCTCCTCGGGCGTCTGTGCGCCGATGTCGAGGCCGGCCGGATTGGCGATCCGGTCGAGTTGTTCCGCCGTCGCGCCGCGCGCGGCCAGCGTCTCGCGAAGCTGTCCGAACCGCTTGCGGCTGGCCACCACGCCGACGTACGCCGGCGCCAACCGACTGGCCGCCCAGGCCGCCTCCTCGTCCCGCTGCCCGAGCGTTGCGACAACCGCGAAGCAGCGGGCCGCGTCCTGTCCGGAGCCGGGAGGCTCGATGGATTCATCGCTGCTCACCAGGCGGATCGCGTCCGGGAACAGCGTCTCGCTGGCTTCCGGATCGACCGCTTCCACCCGGTAGCCGAGGACAGCGGCCAGGCGCGCCAGCGCCCGCGCCGTCGGCGACACCCCGAAGATCAGCAGCCGGCGCGCCGGCAGCAGCGGCTCGATGTAGATCTCCACGCTTCCCCCGCTGTGGCAGGCCATGGGAAACACCATCAGCCCGGGTCGAGTGTGCGATATCGAGTCGGGGTCGCGGACGATACCGATCAGACGGGGCTTGTCGTCGGCGAGGGCTGCGAGCGCCTCGCGGATCACGGTTGGCCGCGTGCAGCTTCCGCCCAGCCAGCCGTGGAACTCTCCGTCCGGGGTTACGATGGCGCTGTCGCCGACCCGGGCCGAGCTCGGCGGTTCGCGGCGGACGACCGTGGCCAGCGCGAAGGCCTCGCTGCGACCGGCGAGTTCGGACGCAAGCTGCAAGGTGTCAGTGCGCATCGCGATGTGATCCCGTTGCGGGTCCGGCGTCGCCTGCGCCCGCGGTGTCTCCCGTGCCGCCGACTCCCTGGGCACCGCCGTCCGCGCCGGCGGCATTCCCTGCTTCGCAGGCTTCCAGCTCGGCCTTGATCCGTTCGTAGTCCTCAGGAACGTCGATGTCCTGGAGCGCCGCTTCCGGCCAGGAGACCGCGACCGCCTCGTGACGATGCCGGCGCACGACCTGCCGCCCGCACCCTTCTCCGGTCATTTGCCGGAGCTCGGCGAACAGCGCGCGGTCGTACAGCATCGGCGGCGCGTTGATGTCCCCGTAGGCGGAGATGACGAGGGGCGCCGTGGCCTCCCGGTAACGCGCGACGAGACTCGCGACCATGCGGCTCGTGACGAACGGCATGTCCGCCAGCATCACCACCGCCGCCCGCGCGGGTTCCGGAACGTGGGAGATGCCGGTCCGCAGCGATCGGTTGATCCCCAGCGCGTGGTCGGGATTGTCGACCGGCGTGCACGCCAGTTCCGCAAGCTCCGCCCGGGCGCGCTCCGCTTCGTGGCCCACGACGACGATGACCGGATCGAGGCCGGCGTCTAGCGCGCGGCGCACCGCCCGCTTCAGCAGCGTCTCCCCGTCGAGGTCGAAGAACAGCTTGTTGCGTCCCATGCGGGTCGAGCTGCCGGCGGCGAGAACGACGCCGGCCACCGCGCCGCTCCGCTCGGACGGCTCAGACGGCATGGATGACACCTTCCTTCTCGCGCAGATGGCGGGGCGCGCTCGCCGCGCGGACGGCCAGAAGCTCCGCCACGATGCTCACGGCGATCTGTTCCGGCCCGTCCGCACCGAGATTGAGACCGACCGGAGCGAAGAGGCGGTTCGTCTCCTTCACGCCGAGCCGATCGCCCGTCGCGGCGATCTGTTCGAGTATCTCATCCCGTCGGGCGCGGGGGCCGAGCAGGCCGATAAAGGGGCTATCGGTCCGCAGCAGGCGCCTGACCCACTCCCGGTCGTGGGCGAACGAGTGCGTCATCACCACGAGATGGGTGCGCGGACCTACCGGCAATCCATCCAGGCCGTCGTCGGGTCTGCGGTCGATGCACTCCGCACCGGGAAAACGCTCCGCGGACAGGTAGGCGGGACGGTGGTCGACGATCGTCACGCGAAACCCGACCTGCGATGCACACGCCGCCAGGGGCATCGCGTCGTCGCCCGCGCCGCAGATGACGAGCCGCGGCGGCGGAATGTGCACCTCGGTGAAGACCTCGGTCGATTCGCTGTTGACGCCGGTCGGTTCGGCCTCGTAGCACTCCGATTCGCCGGCCGCGAGGAGTCCCTCCGAGCGTCGGGCGATCACGCGATCGAGGGCGGAGCTCCCTGTCGAGCCGGTTGCCGGCCCGTCAGCCCACACGAGCATCCGGCCCAGGACAGCGGAGGGACCACGCACGAGGGTGGACACGGCGAAGGGCGCATCTCCCGCCAGAAGCGTCCGCACGTGGCGCGCCGCGTCCACTGTGTCCCCGGAGGTAACCGGCTGAATGAAGATGTCGACCGATCCGTTACAGCCCAGGCCGAGTCCCCAGACGGTCCGGTCGTCGCCGCCGGTCTCGTAGTGGCGGAGGCGGGGCGCTCCCTCGCGCATCACGGCGATGGCGACCTCGCGGACGTCCGCCTCGAGACACCCGCCGCTCACGCCGCCTTGGGTCGCGCCGCTCTCTTCAATCAGCAGCTTCGCCCCGGGACGCCGGTACGCGGATCCGACGATCCGCACGACGGTCGCCAGCGCCGCGCGCCGGCCGGCCGCCGCCAGCTCGGTAACGCGGCCCACGATCTGCGACGTTTCCTGCCAGTGCTTCATGGTGGATCGGTCGCACCGAGGCAGCCTGCCGTGATTCTACATGGGCGGGTACACCGGCAAGACAGTGTCGGAGTGAGACTTGCTCCGTAGTAGTTGGCGGCGGTGCGACGGAATCTCGATCGGCCCGTGCACGAGATCGGCATCCAGCGCTATGTGCAAACGCATGGGCCTGAAAATAGCAGAGTACGCACACGACGTACATTCGGTTCTCGATCGTGACCCGCGACGAGGAAGAGACCGTTCCTGTCGACGCCGGCAGCATCGAGGTTCTGCCCGCGTGGCGGTTTCTGCTCGACCTCGGTTGATGCGGGAATCGGCTATCGCTATCCGTGGACCCGCTCGAACTCCGTCATGAACGCAGCGAGCGCGTCGACGCCCGCCTCGGGGAACGCGTTGTAGATCGACGCGCGCAGGCCCCCGACCGAACGGTGACCCTTGAGGCCGGCCAGACCCGCGGCCTCCGCCTCCTGCGCGAACCGCTTCTCCAACTCCGGCGTGGGCAGGCGGAACGTGACGTTCATCCGCGAGCGGCTGCCCGGCTCGGCCACGCCGCGGTAGAAATCGGAACGGTCGATGGCCGCATACAGCGTCGCCGCCTTGCGCTGGTTGCGGGCGGCCGCGGCCTCGAGGCCGCCCTGGTCGCGCAGCCACGCCGTGACCAGGGACACCACGTAGATGGCGAAGACGGGCGGTGTATTGGGACGCGATCCTCCCTGCACGTACGTCGCGTAGCGCAGCAGCTTCGGGAGCGACGCCGCGCCCCGCTCGGCCAGGTCGGCGCGGATAATCACCACCGTCGCCCCGGCCGGACCCAGGTTCTTCTGTGCCCCGGCATAGATCAGACCGTGCGCGGCCACGTCGATCGGGCGGCTGAAGATGTCCGACGATGCGTCGACCACCAGCGGCCGGCCGCCGACATCGGGCATCGCGGGCCACTGCGTGCCGGCGATGGTGTTGTTCGTGGTGGCGTGCAAATAGGCCGCGTCGGGCGAGACGTCGACCTCCTCCGCGGTCGGCAGCCGGCGGAAACCTTCCGCCTCGGTCGTCGCGGCCACGCGCACGGACCCGAATTTCTCCGCTTCCCGCGCCGCCTGCGCGGCCCACGATCCAGTGATCAGGTAGTCGGCCGTCCCGCCCGCGGGCAACAGGTTCATCGGGACCATGGAGAACTGCAGCGTGGCGCCCCCCTGCAGAAACAGGACGTGGTAGTCGTCGGGGACGTGGGCCAGCGCGCGGATGTTGGCTTCCGCGGTCGCCAGGATCTCGTCGAACGCCCGCGAGCGGTGGCTGATCTCCAGCACCGACATCCCGACCCCCGGCAAGGCCGGGAAGCCGTCGCGGATCTGTTCCAGGACGCCGTCGGGCAGTACCGCGGGACCGGCGCCGAAGTTGAAGACCCGTTCCACTGCAAGCTCCCTCGACTGGTGCGAATCCGCGGATCAGATGGTGTGAATCAGCAGGCCGTCGCGCAGCTTCGGCTCGAACCAGGTGGATTTGGGCGGCATGATGCCGCCCGCGTCGGAGACCGCCAGCAGCTCGTCCGGGGTCACCGCGGCCAGCGAGAAAGCGACCGCGGCGGCTCCCGAGTCGACCGCCTGCTCCAAGGCCCGAATGCCCCGCGCCCCGCCGACGAACGTCACCCGCGGATCGGTGCGGATGTCCGCCACGTCGAGCATCACGGCGAGAATCCGGTCCTGGAGGATAGCCACGTCCAGCCGGGCCGCCGGCCCGGTGCCGGCTGTCGCAACCGCGGCATCCGCCACGTCGATGGTGTGCCAGGCCCCTTCCAGGTACATCGCCAGCTTGCCCTTGGACGGGACAGGTGGCCCCCCGGCCGTGACTGGAAAGCGCTCGCGCAACGCCGCCAGAAACTCGCCCGCGGTCCGGCCCGCCAGGTTCGAGACCGTGCGGTTGTACGGCAGGATGCACGTCCGGCAATCGGGGAACGCCACGCCGAGAAAGAACCGTGACTCGTGTGCCGGATCGGACCCGGCGAGCTCGTCGCGCGCCCGGGCGGCACTGGCGATCCGGTGGTGCCCGTCGGCGATGTACACGGCGGGCACAGCGGCGAACGCGGAGACGGCCGCGCTCGTCGCCTCGGCGGACAGCCGCCACACGCTGTGCCGCACGCCGTCCGGCGCCGCGACGTGGAGCAGCGGGGGGCCCTCCGTCGCGCCCAACACGCCGTCGACCGCGGGCATCGCGCGGTAGGTCAGGAACACGATGCCGGTCTGCGCCCGCAGCGCCACCATGTGGCGGGTCCGGTCGTCCTCCTTGTCCCGGCGCGTCCGTTCGTGGCGCTTGACGATGTCCCGGTCGTACTCGTCGAGCGAGAAGCAGCCGGCCAGCCCCACCTGCTCGTGCTCGCCCGCCTGCATCCGGTACAGGTAGAGGGCGGGCTCCGGATCGGTGACCAGCGGCGCCCGCTCGATCAGCGCTTCGAGGTTGCGGGCCGCCTGCTCGTAGACCTGCCGGTCGTACGGGTCCGTGCCGTCCGGCAGCCCGATCTCCGCCCGCGACACGTGGAGAAAGCTCAACGGATTGCCGGAAGCCAGCCTGCGCGCCTCGCTCGTGGAGACGACGTCGTAGGGAACGGCCGCCACCGCCGCGGCCGCGGCCGGCGCCGGGCGGAGTGCGCGGAACGGACGAATGGTGGCCAAGGCAGACGGTTCGCTAGTTGGCGGCGAGGGAAGAGTCGATCGGCGGCGCCCCAAGCGGCACCGCTCCAAGTCGCACGAGCGCCGCGTCCCGTGCGGCCCGGAACGCGTCCAGATGTTCCTCGGGAACGGGATCGCCGGGTGGCAGGTTGCGGTGCTCGATGAGCGGATTGACGAACACGCCGTTCTTCCGCATGCGGTAGTCGAGGTGCGGCCCCGTCGACAGACCGGTCGACCCGACGTAGCCGATTTCCTGTCCCTGGAACACGCGTGCGCCGCTGCGGACGTTCCTGGCGAACCGGGAGAGGTGCAGGTAATAGGTCTCGTAGCCGTTCGTGTGCCGCAGCCGGATCATGTTGCCGGAGCCGCCGCTGCGCCCGGCCGACACGACCGTGCCCGTGGCGACCGCGATGATCGGCGTCCCGGTCGGCGCGCCGTAGTCGACGCCCAGATGGGGCCGCACGCCGCCCAGGATCGGATGCACCCGCCGGTAGGAGAACCGCGAAGTGATGCGCGGCTCGAACCGGAACGGCGAGCGCAGGAACAGCCGCTTCATCGAGCGGCCGTCCTCGTCGAAGTACTGCGGCTCGGGCTCGCCCGGGACGTGGAAGCGAAACGCTCGCAGGCGCCGGCCGTCGTTTTCGAACTCCACTGCCAGCACATCGCCGTAGCGGGAGAAGGAAAGGCCGTCGTTTCCGTCGCCTCCGAACCGCTCCTCGCGAAAGACCTCCTCGTAGAGCAGGCTGAAGCGGTCTCCCGGCCGCAGGTCGTTGTTGAAGTCGATCTCGCCGCTCAGCACCTCGGCGAGCGCGACGGCCAGCAGCACGCCCTTGCCCTGGGCGTCGAGCGCGGCGCTGATCGAATTGTTCGTGGCGTCGATGTCGGCATCGAGCACCTGCTCGATACGGGCCTGGCGGTAGGGCACGAGGTGCGCCTCGAACCCGCTCTCGGCCCGCTTCACCTGCAGGAACGCGTCGTCGTCGATGTGATACTCGAAGGTCTCGAGATCACCATCCTCGCGGCCGAGCAGCAGTCGATAGTGGTTGCCGGCCCGCAGGCGGCGCGGATCGAAGACGCTCCTGATCGACTCGACAAGAGGATGCGCCACCGCGTCGAGATCGTGCGACGCGAACAGCGTCGCCAGCGTGGCGTTCCGCGGCACTGCCCCGGACACCGTCCGCGTGAGCGTCGGCAGGAAGACGTCCTCGGTGCGTTCCGGTGTCTCCGCCCTCGCTCTCGTCAGGGTTTCCGCCGCTGGCGCCGGCTCGAGGGTGCAGCCCGCCGACACACAAGCCGATAGCACGAGAACGGTGGGGAGGGTGAACCGGCCGAACATGAAGAATGACCAGTGTAGCACACCGCCGGCCGATGCAAGCGCGGCGTTTCGGCGACGGGTTCAGCCCCGGAGCGCCGTCAGGCGCGCCGCGACGTGGTCGGCGTGCCCGGCCGCCTTCACCTTCTTCCAGTGGTGCGCCACGTTCCCGTCGGGGTCGATGAGCGCGGTCGAGCGGATCACGCCGACAGACTTGCGGCCGTAGAGCACCTTCTCGCCCCACGCCCCGTACGCCTCCATGGCCGCGTGCGTGGGATCCGACAGTAGCTGCACCTTCAGGTCGTACTTCGCGATGAACTTCCGGTGCGATGCCGCGTCGTCGGGGCTGCAGCCGAGGATCACCGCGTCCAGCTTCTCGAACTGCGCGATTCCCGCCGTGAACTCGCACGCCTGCTTGGTGCACCCGGGCGTGTCGTCCTTCGGGTAGAAGTAGAGGACCACCCACTGCCCCTTGAGGCCGTCGAGGCTGACGGATTCCCCGTCCTGGTTCTGCAGGGCGAATGCCGGCGCCGGCTTCCCGACTTCAATCATGACTGGCAGTCCTCCGGGTCGTTCAGGTGATCGTGATCGGCGGCGCGTCGTCGTCCCGCTCGGCGACCGTGCCGATCACCGCCGCGTGAGTGTAGCCCAACGCGTGGAGCCGGACGACGCACGCCCGGGTCTGGTCTTCAGGCACCCCGGCGAGCAGGCCGCCCGCGGTCTGGGGGTCGAAGAGCAGGGGATAGCGAGGATCCGTCCCGGCCGTCTCGACGTTGGAGACGGCCCGGCGCAAGCGGACGTTCTGGGGCTGCAGCGAGCTGAGCAGCCCGCGGGCGGCGGTATCTTCCGCCCCGTCGAGGATCGGCACCGCGTCGAGGGTCACGCGGGCGTCGACGCCTGAGGCCTTCGTCATCTCGACCAGGTGGCCGAGCAACCCGAAGCCCGTCACGTCGGTGCACGAACGCCCGCCGTGGGCATGCACCGCGCCGGCCGCGTCGCGGTTCGACTGCAGCATCGCGCGGATCGCGCCGTCCACCCAGCGCGCCTTCGCCTTGCCCCGCATGTCGGCGGCGAGGAGCGTGCCGGTGCCGATCGGCTTGGTCAGGACGAGCCGGTCGCCGGGACGCAGACCGCCCTTGCGCAGAATCCGCTCCGGATCGATGGCTCCGCTCACCGAGAGGCCGAGCTGCACCTCGGCGCCTTCGCTGGTATGCCCGCCGACCAGCGCCGCCCCGCCGTCGTTCAGCACCGTTACCGCGCCGGTCAGGAGATCCTCCAGCAGGCTCTCCTGCTTCGATTCGAGCCCGTGGGGAATAGTGACGATCGCCAGCGCCGAGCAGGGCTCGGCCCCCATCGCGTAGAGGTCGCTCAGGCAGTGGTTAGCGGTGATCCGGCCGAACAGCCACGGATCGTCGATCATCGAACGGAAGGCGTCGACCGACTGCACCAGCAGCTTGCCGGGCGGTAGCGAGGCCACCGCGGCGTCGTCCGGGGCGTCGAGGCCGACGACCACGTCGTCCCGGCGCACCGGTTCCAACCGGGCGACGACCCGGTCGAGCAGTGTGGCGCCCACCTTCGACCCGCACCCGCCGCAGCGCATGGCGAGCACCGAAAGCTCCCGCACGACGTCCGGCGGCGCCAGGCCCGGCGGTACGGCCGGCGCCCGCCGCGCGCCCTCAGCCGACGTTTCCATCTCCGGCAGATCGGCGAAGCGCCGCATGAAGCGCCGGTCTATCCGGTCCTTCCAACGCCATACCCAGGCACCCTCGGCCGACCACCGTCCGCGTGAGGCCACGGCGTACCGGTCGCCGGTGCTGATCAGGCTCAGGAAACGGCGCTGCGGTCGGAACGGCCGCAGCCTCTGGCCGAGAAGCGCCCGCCGCAGGTTCGCCGCCAGCGGCTTGCCCTGGCGGACCGCGAACACCCCTGCCTTCTCGCGCGGGTGCTCCAGGACGGAGGCGACGTCTCCCGCCGCGAAGACGCCTGGATGCGAGGTCGACTGCAGCGTCGCATCGACCGCGATGAACCCCGCGCCGCCCACCGCAAGTCCGGAGGCGGCGGGCCACGGAGGCGGCGCCGCGGCGGTGGCCCAGACTACTTCGTCCACCTCGAAAGACCCGCCGTCCGCGGTCTCCAGCCGGCCGTCCTCGACCCGGGTGACTCGCGTTCCGAGATGGACGTGCACGCCGCGCTCGGCGAGCACGCGCGCGAACCGTTGCCGCGCGCCCCGGTTGTGCGTCGGCAGCACCGTGGGGGCCGCGCCGAACAGGTGGAACTCGGGCACCTGGAAGCCCCCGGCCTCCGCCCGCGCGCGGGTAGACAGTGCGTGCTGCATGGACAGCGTCAGCTCCACGCCGGCAGCACCGGCCCCCACGATCGCCACGCGCAGCTTGCGAGGGCTCTCGCGCACGCGCTGCGCCAGTCGCTCCCAGCGCGCGACCAGGCCCCCGATGGGCTTCACCGGGACGGCGTGCTCCACCGCTCCGTCGACGTCGAGCCGCGGCGCAATGCCGGTGTCGATCGACAGCACGTCGTACGGCACGGGCGGCCGCTTCCGGCACAGTACGGCGCGCTTGTCCAGGTCGAGCCCCACCGCCTCGCCGTGGAACAGCCGCGCCCCGGCGAAGCGCGCCAGCGGCCCGAGGTCGATGTGGACGTCGTCGAACTCGTAGAGGCCGGCGATCAGGCCGGGCAGCATTCCGGAGTACGCCGCGTGGAGATCGCGCGCGATGACCGTGATCCGCACGCCGGGGATCGGACGCATCCCCAGCCGGCGGAGCACGATGACGTGACTGTGGCCGCCGCCGACGAGGACGAGATCCTTGAGGACGGGGGAGCCGGAGGTCATTGGATCCGCTCCGACCCGCCAGCGCGTGGATGGCTCGATGCGTGCACGGTCCCTGCGCCGGGTTGCCGGCGGCGCGGGACCTCTTTTCGGTAGTCCAGCAAGGCTCGGAGTCTTTGTCGGGGGCTCGGCAAAGTCAAGCCGGCCCCGCCAGCTTCGCGGGGGTGAGAGATGATCGACTCAAGAGCCGATCTCAACGAAAAAACGTTATGATCGGGATATGATTCACCGATTCTCCGTGTCGAACTACCACTCCATCCGCGAAGAGGTGGTTCTCGACCTGCGGATTCCCGGCACGGCACCCGACCTGCCGCGGTTCCGGCGCAGCGTGGCCAAGCCGGATGTCCGTCTCCCTACCGTCGCGGTCTTGATGGGTCCCAACGGCTCGGGCAAGACGACGCTGTTGAAGGCGCTGACCATGATGGCGCGCGTCGCAACATCCGCCAAGGCGATCTACATCAAGGCGGTCGTTCCCTTCGTGTCGGAGCGGACCTTGGGCGAACCGACGCGATTTTGCCTGGAGATCGAGACTGATTGGCTGTCGCCGGGCGAAGCGCCGGAGATGTTCCGCTACGAGTTGGCCGTGGCTCGGGAAGAGCGTGATGTCAATGAGCCGGTTGTTCATCGTGAGTCGCTGTACCACTTCCCGCGGGGCCGACCAAGACGTCTTTTGGAGCGCAAGGGTCCGGATGAAGCCATCCTCGTCTCCAGGGAGATTTCCGACGATCTAGGGTTCGGCTCGAAGGGCGGACGCCTGAGGGCGATTCGGAAGGACTCGTCGGCAATAGCCTCGCTTGCGTTGCTCAACGTACCATTGGCGACGCACGTTTCAGACTGGCTGCAGAGCCTGTCGGCGGTCACCAATCTGGCCTTCATCCAAGACTGGACTCCTCCAACCAAGCATGTAGTCGATCTCCTGAAGCGAGACTCGGGAATGATGGCTTGGGCCGACAAGCACTTGCGGTCCAGTGATCTCGGTATTCGCGGAGTGGACATCCAAGATGCGACGAGTGCAGACGAGCAAGACTGGAAGATGGTGTCGTTCCAGCATGAAGACCTCGGATGTTCACTCCCCCTGGGTATGGAGTCCGGTGGCACGAGGCGCCTGTTCCATCTTATGCCTCTTTTCTATCTCGCACTTGGCGAAGGTGTTCCGGCAGTCGTCGACGAGATCGACGGCTACCTGCACGTCGATATCGTGAGCGAGATCGTCGACTGGTTTCATTCCAACGAAACGAATCCCGACCGGGCACAACTCCTTGTTGCCTCCCACAGCGTCGCACTACTCGACGACTTGGAAAAGGAAGAGGTCTTCATCGTTGAGAAGACCCGGGACGGTGCAACGCGTTTGCACGGTGCCCAGGACGTTCGCGGCCTTCGGCGCGACGCTCGTCTCTATCCCAAGTACCGCGCCGGCGTGCTCGGCGGCATCCCCAAGATCGGTTGACGGTGGATGCGGCGTCACAGTTCGGTGGAGCCCCGGCGAGTCATCTTCATCGGGGTGGAGGGAGAGAGTGAACGGGCTTTCGTGCGGTTCCTGGAACGCTGCTGCCGGGACGAGGGCCTGCACTTGTCTGTGAACATCAAGCTCACTCGCGGCGGTGATTCCGTAGCCGTCGTCGAGGAAGCAGGTCGCCATTTGGCCAGGCGAGCGGCGCGGACAGAGATTGAGAGCAGGTTGGTGCTGCTGGACAGGGACCGTATCGAGGGAGACCGGAAAGCCGGTCGTGATGCGCAGACCGTTGCGGCCAAGTGGGATCTGCAGCTTGTCCATCAGTGTCCGCAACACGAGGGGCTTCTGTTGAGGCTGCATCCGGGACAGGAGCAGCGCAAGGTCAAGGCACGCATAGCCCTGACGGAGCTTCGAAGGGTCTGGCCCGAGTACAGCAAGCCGGTAACCGCGGACGAGTTGAGACGTCGCTTCTCGCTGTCCGACGTGCGGCGGGCGGCCCGGTACGACAAGGAGCTGCGCCGTCTTCTCGCCGTTCTCGGCCTCTGAGCTCACCCAGCCGACCGTTGGTGAAGCGACTAGTAGCGTCCCGTCGCGCGCACCAGCACGCGCTTCATGGCGGTCTCGAACCGCTCCGGTTCCGGGAGCAGGCTCGTGACGAGGAACGCCTCGCGCGGGAAGTCGAAGAAGTAGCCCGGGTGCACGAGCACGTGATCCTGTTCCAGCAGTCGGAGCGCGAGCGTCTCCTCGGTCTCGGTCGCCGGCACCTGAAGCACAGCGTACCACCCGCCTTCGGTGTGCAGCAGCCCCGCCGTCGTGTGTTCTGCTACCAGACGGACCAACGTGCGGTGGTTCGCCGCGATGCGCTTCCGCATCTGTTCCGTCACGGACGTTCCTTCAGTCAGAAGGCGCTCGGCGGCGAGTTGGACCGGCGTGGAGACGGACAGGTAAGTGTCCAGGAGGAGATCGAGAGCGTAGAGGGTTGCATCGACTTGGTCGTGGGGACCGTCGACGACGATCCAGCCGAGCTTGACCTGCGGCAGGCCCACTGCCTTGGAGAGGCCGCCGAGCACGAACGTCAGCACGTCCGCGGATCGCTCGAGCACGCTTCGACTGCGTCTGGGGAACGGGTCGATCGGGTAGGCGTTGAACACCTCGTCGACGATCAATCGCAGGTGTCGCTCCCGGCATAGCGTCGTGAGTGCTTCATGGTCCTCGAGCGCAAGGAACGATCCGGTCGGGTTGTTGGGATTCACAACGATGATCGCGCGAGCCCGCGAACCGGCCGCCTCCCGTAGCGCGGGGACATCTATCCGCCAAGTCCCGTCGTAGACGAGCGGGTACGGTACCGGCTCCACTCCCTCGAACCGGGCGAGGTGCTCCAGCAGCGGGTAGCTCGGCTGGGGCACGAGTACGTGGTCTCCCGGGTCGCACAGCAGCTTGAACAGGCAAGCGTAGGCCTCGCTCGTGCTCGCGGTGAGGGCGATGTGGTCCGGATCGACCGGCCTCGGCGCGGAAGGACCGCGGGATTCAGTACTCTCGGCAGGCTTCGTCACGGCGGCGGAAGCGGCATCGCGAAGACAGCGGGAGAGCCAGGAAGCGACGGCCTGCCGGGCCACCGGCATCCCCCGCGCCGAGGGCTCGTAGTTCAAGCCGGCCCGTGCCGCGAGGGCGTTGAGCAGACCCGGCGGATAGTCCAGCCCGACCCGCGTCGGATTGCTCTCTGTGAGGTCAGTCACGTCGACCGCGTGCGCCCTGAGCCGAGCGTACGCTTGCGAAAGCCGGTTGACGGTCCGACCCGCCGGAACGCGCGAGGAGAACATGCGTCGGCGAGTTCCTCAATGAACGAGCGCCCGTACGCTGCCCGTGGCCTGGTCCTTCGGCAGCGTGCCGTGTATGCGCAGCGGCTGTTGAACGGCGGTCGCGCTCGATACAGCAGCGAACTGGATGAGTCCGTCCGGGAGGAACTTCATCGCCAGAATCCCACCATCTCTGAGACGCCACTCGGCCAGCAAGTGCCCGTCAGGGCCGATTCCGATATCCGGTTCGTCACGTTGCGGCTCGCTCACGAAGAACAGCGCCAATGCTCTCAACGAGGTGAGGGTCAAACCAGTTCATGTATGCCGGGCTCTGAGCGGCTTGGCGAGCGGTCTGACGATTGCGAACATCTGACTCTGATCGATAATGCCATGGACCGGAGGAAAACGACCATGACACGCATCGCCAGCATCGCTCTGCCGCTCGTTCTGCTCGGTATGGCTGCGGCGGCCGGGGCGCAGTCGGACGCCTCGAGCGCAACCGGCTACCTCACCCCGCCGGAGACCATCGTCGACATTCTCGATGCGCCGCCGACCCCGAACGTGATCGTCGGACCGACCCGCGACGTGGCGGTGTTCGTCGCGCAGCGCAGCATGCCCCCGATCGGCTGGCTCGGCCGGCCGATGCATCGGCTGGCCGGCTACCGCATCGACCCGCGCAACAGCGGGCCGTGGAGGGCGCCCGAGATTGCGGCGTTGACGGTCGTGCGCCTGGACCTCGAGAGCGGCACGCGGAAAGCGGGAACCGACGACGTGGAGGTGCTTGCGCCGCGCGGCACGACGCTCGGGTGGCCGAGCTTCTCGCCGGACGGCTCACATCTTTCCTACGCCGTCCTGCGCGACACGGGGATCGAGCTGTGGGTAGTCGACCTGTCGACCGGTCAGCCGCGGCCGCTGACGAGCGCCTCGCTCAACGCCACCTGGGGCAACCCGTGCGAGTGGCTGGCGGACGACAGCGGCGTCCTGTGCCGCTTCCGCAGATCGGCGCGCGGGTCGCCGCCGTCGCCGCCGCGGCAGCCGGCCGGCCCGAACGTGCAGGAGCACGACGGCGCACTGTCTCCGGTGCGCACCTACCAGGACCTGCTGGGCAACGCGTACGACGAGGCGCTGTTCGAGTACCACTTCACCAGCCGGATCGAGACGGTTGCCCTGGCCACCGGATCGCGGACCGCCATCGGCGAGCCGGGGCTCTACGCGCGCGTCTCCGGCGCGCCGGACAGCCGGCATGTGCTCGTCGAGCGGATCGAGCGGCCGTTCTCGTGGCTCCTCCCGGCGAACCGCTTCGCCCGCGCCGTGGAAGTCTGGACGCGCGACGGCGAAACGGTCACCGTGGCCAAGCAGCCGCTGGCCGACAGCGTGCCGATCGGCGGCGTCGCCACCGGGCCGCGGGGGCACCGCTGGAACCCGACCGCGCCGGCCACGCTGGTCTGGAGCGAGGCGCAGGACGGAGGCGACCCGCGGGTGGACGCGCCGTACCGCGACCACCTGTTCGCGCTCGATGCGCCGTTCGACGGCGAGCCGCGCGAGCTGGCCCGCACCGAGCACCGGTTCTCCACCATCGCCTGGACGGAGGACGGCACGGCGCTCATCACCGAGATGGACCGGCCGACCCGTTGGACCCGCACGTCGCTGCTCTATCCGGGCGGGGGCGACACGCGGCGGCTGTTCGACCGCAGCGCCGAGGATGTCTACAGCGATCCCGGCTCCCCGCTGCGCCGTCCCGGCGGCGGCGTGGCGGGCGCGACGATCCTGCAGGACGGCGAGACCATCTACCTGGCCGGCGCCGGCGCGTCGCCCGACGGCGATCGACCCTTCGTCGACCGGCTCGACCTGACGACGCTGGAGGCCGAGCGGCTGTTCCACACCGAGCCGGAGACCTACGAGACGGTGGTCGCCGTGCTCGGAACGGACGGCGGATCGCTCCTGACCCGCCGCGAGAGCCGCACGGATCCTCCCAACTATTTCGTCCGCGATACGAGCGGCGCGCGGCATGCGCTGACCGACTACCAGGATCCGGCGCCCGTCCTGCGGGGCATCGAGAGGCGGTTCATCACCTATGCGCGCGACGACGGCGTCGCGCTGTCGGCCACGCTGTACCTGCCGCCCGGCTACCGCGACGGCGACCGTCCGCCGCTGCTCGTCTGGGCCTACCCGCGCGAGTTCACCAACGCGGCGGCGGCGGGCCAGGTCCGCGGATCGCCCTACCGCTTCACCACGCTGCGCGGGGCCTCGCACATGCTGCTGCTGACCCAGGGCTACGCGATTCTCGACGGGCCGACCATGCCGATCATCGGGGAAGGGCATTCCGCCAACGACACCTACCGGGAGCAGCTCGTGGCAAGCGCGGCGGCCGCCGTCGACACGGTTGTCGCCATGGGAGTCGCCGACCGCGACCGGATCGCCATCGGCGGGCACAGCTACGGTGCGTTCATGACCGCCAACCTGCTGGCGCACTCCGACCTCTTCCAGGCCGGCATCGCGCGCAGCGGCGCCTACAACCGGACGCTGACGCCCTTCGGTTTCCAGAACGAGCGGCGCACCTTCTGGGAGGCGCGCGACATCTATGCCGCGATGTCACCGTTCTTCCACGCCGAGAAGGTGAACGAGCCGATCCTGCTGACGCACGGCGAGATCGACAACAACTCGGGGACCTTCCCGGTCCAGTCCGAGCGCTTCTACCACGCGCTCAAGGGCCACGGCGCGACGGTCCGCTACGTCACGCTGCCGCACGAATCGCACGGCTACGCGGCGCGCGAGTCGGTGCTGCACGTCGTGGCGGAGATGCTGCGCTGGTGCGACAAGTACCTGGCCGAGGGGACGACCGAATAGCCCGTGCGGCCGAGGTCGGGCGGCGCCCGGACGCGTTACAATGAAAGGTCGACCAGGGGTCTGCGCGGGAGAACAGTGCAGACCCCTGGGTCAGGCCCGGTCGGGCGGAAAGCGGATCCGCGGGCGACGGTTTCAGGATAGATCGTAGAGATCTTCACCAGCAGGAAGACGCGATGTCAGAACATACGCACGAGGTCACGGACAGCAACTTCGAGGAGTCGGTGCTCAAGTCGACGCAGCCGGTGCTGGTCGATTTCTGGGCCGAGTGGTGCGGTCCGTGCCGCATGATCGCGCCGACCGTCGAGGCGCTCGCTGCCGACTACGACGGCCGCGTCACCGTCGGCAAGATGAACGTGGACGACAACCCGGCGACGCCGGGCCAGTACGGCGTCCGGTCGATCCCGACCCTGCTGCTCTTCAAGGGCGGTCAGGTCGTCGAGTCGGTTGTTGGTCTGGCCGACAAGGCAAGGCTGCAGGCCGTCATCGACCCGCACGTCGGCGACTGAGCGCCGCGGCCGCCGCCGTCATCTTCCCGGCCCGCCGAACCGGTCACAGCGCCGATGCGCATTCTCATGATCCCGGTCGGCAGCGCCGGCGACGTGCACCCGCATGTCGGCATCGGACTGGCGCTCCAGCGCCGCGGGCATGACGTGTCGGTGCTCACCAGCGCCTACTTCGAGCCGTTGCTCGCGCGGGTCGGTCTGCCGCTGATCCCTATCCCAAGTTTAACAAGGGTATTTCTAAGCTATTTGGAATCAGCGGTTTACGCCGGCAAGAATGCTCAAGTGGCACTACAAACGCGCACAAACCGGGAATGGGTCGGTCAGATGGTCGTCTTGCGGACTCCTCCCGGCTGCGGGTCGATGCCGAGCGCGTCGTAGATGGCCCGCTGTTCGGGTTCGGCTTGCGTGGCGGTGCGCACGTGCAGCGTGCGTCGGTCGGGGCGCCGGAAGGTGGCGGTGACGCGCTGCTGGCCTTCGAGGATGCGGCGTAGGGTGGTCCAACTGGCGTGTTCGCCGTGGGCGCGCAGCCGGGTGCGGATGACCTGCACGAGCTGGTAGGCGATGACGGTGATGAACAGGTGGCCGTCGGCGCGCCGCGGCTTGTGGTGGTAGATGGGACGCAGTCCGAGCTCGGACTTCAGCGCGCGGAAGACGGCCTCTACGTCGGTGAGCGTGGTATAGGTGCGCCACAGGGCGTCTTCGTCCCAGTCGGTCTCGCTGCTGCGCAGACAGTAGACGCCCGGATGCGTGGCCATCGAGCCGTCCTGGGGCCGTCGGGTCCAGGTGACGGTGGCGGCCTTCTCACCGGTCTGGTCGGGGGTGACCTCGATCTGGTAGTGCGGGGCGACGCGGGAATGCTTTGCCTTCAGTCGCCCGATGCGCTGCCAGACCTGGCCGAGGCGCTTGTGCGCGCGGGGGCGCGCCAGCCCGTCGTTGAGATTGGTCAGGGCCGTCTCGAAGCGGGCGGCGAAACGTTCGACGATGCCGCGTTCCTTCTCGGCCCGCTCCTCGGAGTAGCAGTACAGGCGCACCTCGTCGGGGTCGGTCGAGACCACCTTGTGCAGATGCACGGTCTGTTTGGATTGGGTCTGGATCGCGACGGCGGCCTCGGCGTCGAATTGCCGGTGGCGTTCACGACTGACGACCAGATAGCGGTAGCCGTTGTCGCGCAGCCACCCGATGGCGGCCTCGGTGGCGACGCCGCGGTCCATGACGACCAGAGCGCCGGCCGGCGCACGAAGCGCCTCGAGCATGCCGGCCAGCGTGCGGTGCTCGCGGACGTTGCCGGCAAAGACCTGCGAGCGGCGCACGAAGCCGCTGGCGTCGAGCATCAGTCCCAGGGTCAGCAACGGACAATCGCTGCGCTTCTCCTTCGAGTGCCCGCGCTTGGCCTGCGGCTGTGCGCTCGCCTCGCCTTCGAAGTAGGTGTTGGTCAGGTCGTAGAGGGTGACCGTCGGCTGCAGGTCGAACAGGCCCATGGCCCGTTCGAACAGGTGTGCCTCGATCGCGTCGCGATGCTTCACCAGCGCGTCCGAGGCGCGGTAGAGCTGCATCGCGCTGACGGTCTCGAAGTCGACGCCGAGCAACTCGCCGAGACCGCTGCGGGTTTGCAGCCAGCGGTGCGTCGCGCGCTCCGAGGCCGGCTGGGCCAGGCGCCCGACGACGGCGCCGACCGCCGCGGTGCGCAGCGCGCCGTTGACACCCAACTCAGTCAGCAGGGCCGGTAGGCCCAACTGCTCCAGGGCCCACAGGCCGACCTGCTCGACGCCGACGCAGCGGGGGCGGACCAGGCGCAGCGAGTCGACGTCGACCGGCTGGATGTCTGTCGGTCCGGCGGCCGGTCCCTGCACGGGTGTGCCGCGGGCGATCAACTGTGCGGCTATCCGTTGCGCTTCGTGTTCGACGGCGGTCGGGCAGTCGGGGACCAGGGGCGTCTGGCCGGCCAGGATGTCGTCGATGCGGGAGCAGAGCAGCGGCCATTGCGCTTGGGGAATGTCGAAGTGGCGTCCGAGATTGAGCAAGGTGCGCTGGCGGACGGCGTTGCCGATGCGCTCGGAGTGGACGAGGCGATGCGAGAAGTAGGGCTGTCCGTCTTCGGTCCGCCGGGTTTGGGTACGCCGAACGAACATGCGCCCACGATAACGGGTGCACGTCCACCGAAGCAACACATCCCTGAAAATTATGGCACTACATTCAGCTCTGCCAACCTCCGCTTCTTTAGAATCAACAAGTTACGAGCCTGCGACCTCTGAAATATCGCCCAGATCTACAGAATTGTCGGCAATCCTGTTAAACATGGGCTATCGGCACGGTGGACGACTACCACCGGACCCTGGAGCATCCGGATCTCTGGCGTCCCCACCGCGCGCTCGGCGTGATGGGCGAAGCCATTCGACCGCACGTGACGGAGATCGCCCGCGTGTTGCGGGAGCAGGCGTTCGGCGATCCGCCTCTTCTGGTGGCGCACCCCCTGGCGTTCGGTGCGCGCGTGGTGCACGAGGCCCTCGGCCTGCGGCTGGTGACGCTGCACCTGCAGGCGGCCGGCTTCGTGAGCGAGCACGAATCGCCGGTGCCGCACGTGTGGCTGCGGTCGATCAGCCGCTGGCCGATGCCGCTGAAACGGCTGCTCGTGGCGGCGGGCGACCGCATCTCGGACCGCGCGCTGACCCCCGTCGTGAACGATCTGTGCGCCGAGTTCGGGCTGCCTCCGGCGCGGAACATCGTGCGGGAGTGGTGGCATTCGCCGCACTGCGTGATCGGGTTGTTTCCCGAGTGGTATGCCGCGGTCCAGCCCGACTGGCCGCCCCAGACGCGGCTGACCGGCTTTCCGCTCTACGACGAGGGCGATGCGAGCCCGCTCGCTCCCGAGCTCGACCGGTGGCTCGACGCCGGGGAGCCGCCCGTGGTTTTCGCGCCGGGCACCGCCAACCGGCAGGCGGCGCGGTTCTTCCGGGCAGGTGCGGACGCCTGCCGCCACCTCGGCCGGCGCGGTCTGCTCCTGACGCGGTTCCCCGAGCAGATTCCCGATCCGTTGCCGTCCGGGGTACGGCACGCGGAGTACGTCCCGTTCGGGAGCCTGTTGCCACGGGCGGCGGCGCTCGTGCACCACGGGGGCATCGGCACCGCTGCGCAGGCGTTGCGCGCCGGCTGCCGGCAGTTGGTGATGCCGATGGCGTTCGATCAGCCGGACAACGCCGTCCGGCTGCAGCGGCTTGGCGTAGGGCGCTACCTGCGGCCGTCCAGGTTCAGCGGGTTGGCGGTCGCGCGCGAGCTGGACGCGCTGCTCGAATCGGAGGACGTGGGGAGCGCCTGTCGCGCCGTCGCGAGCCGGTTCGAGGGAATCGATCCCGTGGCCGAGACCTGCGATCTGATTGAAGCGGCCGCTTGAGGCGCGACGCGTGGAACTGAGAGTAACGTTCCTCATCCCCTTGGGTGCGCGGCCACGCGCATGTGGGACTTGGATCCTGCCGGCACCCGCCCGTGCAGGCCGAGCCGGCTCCCTGCCGTGGTGTCCGGCCGCCCGCTCAAAACCCGAAGCCGGCGCTGGCGTGGGTGCGCACTCCGCCCGCGAGATCGCCTGCGATGTCGATGGAGATCGGGAAACCGAACCTCGGTGGCAGGAAGAAGACACCGACCCCGGCGCCCTCGCGGAACACCGCGTCCCGGATCTGCCGGTCGGCGGCGTAGGTCGCGGCAGTGTCATAGAAAAACCGCAGGCCGATCCGCCCCTCTGACAGTACGGAGGTGACGGGCAGCCGCAACTCGATTGACGCGGCGGCGATCCGGTCGCCCACTGCGACGCCGGCGGGCCAACCTCGAAGAGTACCGCCCGCGGCCGGGCTGCCGCCGAGGAGCGCCCGTTCGTAGGGCGGCAGCGGAGCGGACGCCCCCGCGAAGAAGAAGCGCGCCGCGAGAACGGCCTGCCCGCCGACTGCGCGGTACGCCCTGGCGTCCAGGCGGGGGCGCAGGATCGCTCCGGCGCGACCGGCGAACGCCAGTCGCTCGATGCCGGTACGCACCACCAACGTGTTGCGACGGGCGCCGGCAGGCGCCTCTCGATAGTCGCCGTAGTCGAGGTAGGCGGCCGCCCGCACGAACCGATCCGAGCGGCCCGCGAACCGCGCCTCTTCCCACGCCGCCTCCCCGTTCATCCGGAACCCGCGTGGGAGTCCGCGCTGGGCCGCGACCGCGAAACGAGCCCGGTCGACGTCCATATCGAAGTACGGATGGCGCCGCCGCCCGCGCGATCCGCCGGCCCGCAGGCGGTCGATCACCGGTCCGCGGATCGGCGCCTCCATCTCCAGGGCGATGCGCTTGTGTCCTCCCCAGGTCGCCGGCACGGACAGCCGGCTGCCGGGACCGAACGTGTCGACGAAGCTGGTCAGCGCCCCGTATGCCACGCCGTAGCCTTCCCGGTGGTCGAGGATGGGAGCGACCATGAGCCGTCGCCCGGCTGCCGCGAACGCCCGCATCAACGGGTTCGAGAAGCGGGCGCCGGGACGCTCGCGCACGACGATGACCAGGGCGACCTGGTCCGTGGCGGTCAGGGATCGATAGCGGCGCCGTACGTCGACCGTCTCGAAGCGGCCGCTCGCCTCCAGTCGCTGCCGTACCGTCTCTTCCAGGTCCGGGCCGGCCGCAGCGCCCAGGCTGACGCCCGTGAGTGCGATGACCTCGGCGTCGGGCAGCGAGAGGTTGCCGTGGATCCGGATCTCGGCGATGGTTTCCGCGGGGATGAGCGCCCCGGCAACAGACGGTCCGCTAGTGGATGCGCCGGGCGCCGTGGGCTCCTGGGCGAGTGCCGCCGCTCCGCACGCCAGCGTCAGGATCGCCGCGGCCAGCATTGCCGCCGTCGACCGGGCAACGGCCCGCCGTCTTGGCGCGGTCAACCGATGCGGCATGATCACCGCTCGTTATCGAGCGGGCGGAGGCGTCCTCCGGTCCGGGCCTCCCGGTAGTTGGAGAACGTCCGGCTGTAGGCCACCGTGGTCGATCCGCTCGCCATCGTCATCACGCCCGAGGCGTCTATCCGCTCCGGGAGCCACACGCTGTCCAGCGGCCGGCCCATGGTCATCGACGCGGTCAGCCCGTCCAGGCGGATGAGCCAGCGCAGCGGCAGGAACTCGAAGCCGATATTGTCGAACGTGAACCGCACGATCTGCTGCTCCATGGGATCGATCCACAGAGTGACCAGCGCGCCCTTGTTGAACTCGTCCTGCGCGCCGGGCACCACGAACGCGGGCCGGTCGCATTCCGCGTCGTCGGCATCACGTTCGTCGAACAGCCGCTCCGGCAGGTACTCGATGCGCAGCACCTCGCGGCCCGCGAGCTGCTCGCGGCCGGCGAAGTAGTAGTTGCCCGGCTCGAACTCGAAGTCGAGCCAGTACGACTCGGAAAGGAAGCGCGGCCGGAGATCGGCCGCGGCGGCCAGGTCTGCCGGGTCAGGCGGGTCGGACGGCTCGTCATCCTCCGTCCCGTCCGCCTGTGGTGGCGGCTCGGCCGCACGGCCCGGTGCGCACCGATTCTCCGACGCGTCTCGCGCGCGCCGCGCCTCGCCTTCCAGCCAATCCGCCTCGTACCGGCGCCAGTCGGCTTCGCTGGGCGTCACCCCGTCGATCCGCACCGGGCTGCGCACGAACACCCCGTCGCGCCGGTACCAGATGTACTCCCGCGTAAAGGTGTCATACACCTCGCCGTCGTACCCCGTCACCGTGAACCGCTCCAGCTCGTCGAACACGTACTGCCGCCGTGCGAGCCGGTTCTCGTCCCGCCGGGCGAGCACCTGCTCCATGAAGCGGTCCAGCTCGTTGGCCTGCTCGCGGTCCTGCGCAGCCGCCCCGCGGTCCTGCGCAGCCGCACTGCCGTCCTTCGCTGCAGCCGGCCCGCCGAGCCCGATCGGCAGCACGCCCAAGAGCAGTGTTCCGACAATCGCGAGCCGCCAGGACCGATTGGATTCCTCTCTTGATTCTTGCAACTGCCGGCCCCCAGTGAAGCCTCGAAGCACTTGGATCCACCTCAGGCAGGATCCCGTGACGGAGCTTCGACATCCAGAATACGCCCGCCGGGCGATGCTGACTACACTCGGTTCGGCTCCGACTCCGTCGTTCGCGGCGTCAAGGCCCGAGCGGTGCACACTCGCCCGTGCTGCGCTGAGCTACGCCCTACCCGCCACCCTGGATCAATTTGGTCAGCGCCGGGGTCTTCCCCAGCAGCCGCACGTAGAGCGCGAGTTGCCCGCGGTGGTACTCCTCGTGGGCGATGCCGTGCTGCAGCCACGCGAGGCGGGTCCAGAGCTCGCCGTCGAAGCGGCGGATGGTCTGCAGCATGCCGACCTCGCCCGTGTCGCGGAGTTGGCGCGCGCCCTGGGCGTGGGTGGTCCGCAGCAGGCGGACGAGGCCGGCCTTGTCCTGGGGGCGATCCCCCTTGCGCGTGCCGTACTCGCGGATGAACGCCGGGAAGCTCTTGCGGGTGAAGTCGCCGGCGGGGTTCGAGAGCTCGCCGCACCACATGAGGGCGGTATCCACGATGTGCTGGGCGATCTCGGCGACGGACTGGGCGCCGTCGGCGGGACGGAAGTCGATCTGACCGGCCGGCACGCAGCGGAGCTCGGCAATGACGCCGCGACGGGCGTCGGCCCAGGCGTCGAGGGCTTCTTCGAGGAGTGATGTGGTCGGCATGTCCTGTTTCCCGCGTCGGGTGATGTCACTTGAACAACGAACGAAGCCACCGGGTGAAAGTGGAACCGAGAGCACCGTCGACGCGCAGGTCCCCGGCGCCGATCGCTGCACCCATGCGACCGGGATTCTCTCGCGTTGCGAGCCAGGCGTACAACTTCGCCCGGAGTAACTTGCCCGGTCGGAATCGGCGATCCGGAACCGGAATCCGGTCGACGTAGTCGTCTGACCGCGGCCAGACGGGATCGTCCGTGGGAATCATCCTCTGGACGAAGTCTTCGAGTTCACCGCGAGATTCGTTGTCGGGCATCAACCAGATGCCGATACGGGGCCGCCCGTCGACGGTCTCCAGGATGGTACCGGTCGTGATTGGCTGAGGCGGCAGGTCGATGTTCTCGGCTCGGCACCGGCTCGACAGGTCCCGCCACCGATCTGCAAGGCTGTCGTTCGCATCTACGAGAACGCCAAGCGCCTTGCGGCCGGACACCTTGAGCTCCGGGCCGATGGCATCGAGGACCTGACCGAGAGTGCCCTTGTCTTCGATCTGGAAGCTCGGCATCGGCTCGTCCTGCCGCCGGCAGAGATGATGGACGACGTGTACGTCGCTCTCGCCTTCGACGAGCAACACGCGTTCTGGCGGATCGATGCTCGGCATCCGGTCTATCGGACCTCGATCCCTTGCTCTGCGGCGGTCGCGAGGTCTTCGCAGGAGTACTCGACAGCCCGAATCTCCTCGCCGTTTCGATCCAGTCGAACGAGGACGCAGTCCGACTCCCTGCCGTCGGCGGCGGCCTGCGCGAACCCGCGCACGCAATCCCAGCTATGGGTTGTCGCCAGCACTTGCACGTCTTGCTCTCTGGCCGTGAGCAAGACCATCCGCCAGAAGTCGGAATGGACAGTGTAGTGAATGCCGTTTTCCGCCTCGTCGATGACCAGGAACCCGCCTCCGCTGCAGGCGAGGGCCATGGCGACGCCGAACAGGCGAACTGCGCCGTCACCGAGGCTCCGCAACGGAACGGGACGGGGATGGTGCCGCAGCTTGACGACGGGACGACGCCCGGCGTGCCGCTTGGCGTGGGTCTCGGTGCCGATCATCGCGGCTCGCTCCACCGCGTCGCCGAAGACCAGCTTGAGCGACTGAACGGCCAGCTCCTCGTCACTCGTCAGGGCGACTCGATCCCAGGCCTGCGCGATCTCGCTGTTGGTCAACAGTCCCGGTCCCAGGGGTACGCACGCCACTTCGAGAAAGGGATCCTGAACATCGTCCCCAAGCAACGGCAGATCGGGAATGGCTCCCCGTGCCTGGAACCTACCCCCACCGTATCGGTTCATCAGGGGAACGTGCCACGCACCTACGCTCTCTCTTCCCCGAAAGCTGATCCTGAACAACGGTCCAGGTCCGTGCGGCCGGAAGTCGGCAAGGTCCTTCACCAGTTTCGCCGCCTGGGGATCACTGGAGTCCGTTTTTTCGATCTGGACGCTGTCGAGATCGCTCGATCCGATTGAGATGCGGGTGGCTCCGATGTCCCGTCCGTGGAAGAGTGCGGACACGTCAGGGATGAATGCTCCTTCTCTGTCTGCAAGCGTGGAGACTTCCTCGCGACGCCGCAGGAGCTGATAGAGAGCCGGGAACGCAGCGCGTGCGGCGTACACGCGCACTGCATCGAGTACGGTGGTCTTGCCGACGCCGTTCCGCCCGGCGAGAAGAGTGACCCGCCCGAGCCGTCGAATGCAGAGATCCTTGATTCCGAGGAAACCTCGGATCGACAGGCTCCGCAGCTGCAACGAATCGCTCGTCATGCCGGCACGTCCGCGGTCGCCAGCAAGCGCGGCGCCCGGCGGCGGCGCGTCGCCTGCTCTAAGGCGTAGGCGATGCGGATCAGGGTCGGCTCGCTCCACGCGCGGCCGAAGAACGAGACGCCGACCGGCAGGCCGTGGACGAAACCGGCGGGGACCGTGACGTTGGGATAGCCGGCGGCGGCGGCGAACTGCGAGCTGCTGCCGCCGAAGTGGTCGCCGTTGACGAGGTCCGTGACCCAGGCCGGCCCACCGGTTGGGGCGAGGATCGCGTCGAGGTTGCCGCCGTCCATCACGCGGTCGATGCCCGCGGCGCGCGACAGGCGCCGGGCGACGGCGTGCGCCTCGCGGTACTCCGCGGATGACAGCGGCCCCTTGCTCTCCGCCACGAGCAGACGTTCCTGGCCGAAATAGGCTAGCTCCTCGGCCGCGTTCCGCTCGTTGAAGGCGATGAGCTCGGACAGCGAGCGGATCGGCGGGTTCCGGAGGTTGGAGAGGTAAGCGTTCAGCCCCGCCTTGAACTCGTAGAAGAGCACCTCGGTCTCGGCCCGCCGCAACGCCCCGCTCGCTGCCAGGTCGATCGGGTCGACGATGACCGCGCCGCGGTCGCGCAGCACCGCCAAGGTCTCCTCCATCAGCCGGTCGACCGCCTCGTGGAAGCCGAAAACGCTACGCTGGACCCCGATGCGGGCCCCGCGCAGCCCGTCGGCGTCGAGGAACGGGGTGTAGTCGCTCAGGCCCCGCGTCTCGCTGGGGGCGGTCGCCGGATCGCGCGGGTCGGGGCCCGCGATGGCCCCGAGCAGCAGCGCGGCGTCGCGGACCGAGCGGGCCATCGGGCCGGCTGTGTCCTGGGTCTCCGATATGGGCACGATGCCGGCGCGGCTGACGAGGCCGACGGTCGGCTTGATGCCGACGATGCCGTTCGCCGTCGACGGGCAGACGATGGAGCCGTCCGTCTCGGTGCCGATCGCGGCCGCGGCCAGGTTGGCGGAGACGGCGGCGCCGGAGCCGGAGCTCGAGCCGCACGGGTTGCGGTCTAGCGCGTACGGGTTGCGACACTGGCCGCCGCGGGCGCTCCAGCCGCTCGACGAGCGGGTCGACCGGAAGTTGGCCCACTCGCTCAGGTTGGCCTTGCCGAGCAGCACGACGCCGGCTTCCCGCAGCCGTTGCGCTACATTCGAGTCCTCGGCCGGGATGGACCCGCTCAGCGCCAGCGACCCCGCCGTGGTCGTCATGCGGTCGGCGGTATCGATGTTGTCCTTGACGAGAATCGGCACGCCGTGCAGCGGTGAGCGGACGCGGCCGTCGGCGCGCTCCCGGTCGAGCTCGTCGGCGATGTCGAGCGCGTCGGGATTGGTCTCGATAACGCTCCGCAGCGTGGGCCCCTGGCGGTCGACCTCCGCGATACGCGCGAGGTATGCCTCGGTCACGGACCGCGCCGTGCGCTGAGCGGAGGCCATCGATGCCGCCAGCTCGCCGATCGAGACCTCTTCGAGCTCGAACCCGCCCGGGGGCGTAGCGGGTTGGGGGGCGCTTCGCGCCGGCGGTGCCGTTCCCGCTCGTGCTCCGGGCTCGGCCTGCGCCGCCGCCCCTGGCTCGATCGTCGATCCGCAGGCGGACGTCCCGGTGGCCAGCGCCGCGCCGGCCAGCGCGCCGGAACGCAGAAACCTGCGCCGGTCGATACCGCTTGGACCGCCCATCGCTATGGCACCGTGACGTTGAACGGGACGTAGGTCTCGCCCCAGTGCAGCCGCAGCTCCGCGTCCTTCTTCTCGACGGCCGCGAAGTAAAAGGCCAGCGTCTCCATGTGCGCCCCGGGGCGCGGAGACGCCATGAACCGCAGCGCGTCGTCGGCCTCGCCGGGGTAGGGCGTGTGATAGACGTCCGCCTGCCGGTTGAAGATGATCGTCCAGCGGTTGGGGTCCGGAATCGCCCAGAGGCTGTACTTGCCGGCCGGCAACTGGTTGCCGTTGATGGTGACGTCACGAGTGAAAGAAATGGCGGTGGCGTCGTTGGCCCCGGGGTTCCAGATCTCGCCGAAGGGCACGATGCCCCCGAACAGATCGCGGCCGCGGGCTACCGGCCGGTCGTAGGTGACCTTGATCTGCGTGTTCGCCACCTCCTGCCAGACCAATCCGCTCTGACTGGGCTTGACGTCCTCGAGCGCCATGATCGGCAGCGCGTTGGCGTCCGCCGCCCCGTCGTCGCCTGCACCCGCCGCCGGCTCCCCGCCGCCTTCGCTGCCGCAACCCGCGATCGCCAGCACCGCGGCCATGCCAAGCATCTGCACATGTCGTCTGCTCATCGATGTATCCTCCCCATCCGGACCGTTCGCGTGCAGTCTACCTCTTGTGGCGGGGCGTGAAGGCGGGCCGCTCGCCGGCCCGGACCGGGCGGCGTCGGACGGCGGACCGGGAGGCGGGCCGCTAGATCACTGCGCCCGGCGCCGGGCGCCGGGCAGCGGCTTGCGCGGCAGCCGCTCGTCCAGCATGGCGGTCCGGTAGGCGAAGGTCGCCGCGACCACGGCCATCTGCAGGACGTCCTCGCGCTGCACCCGGTCGACGACGTCCATGTTGGAGTGGTGCGTCCGGGAGTTGTACTCCAGGCGATCCTGGATGAACTGGAATCCGGGCAGCCCGACGTCGTCGAACGAGAGGTGGTCGGTGCCGCGGGTCGACCGCCGGCCGATGGTCGTGACGCCGAGGTCAGCGAGGTCGCGCATCCAGTCCTGGAAGAGGGGCGCCGCCGCCGCGTTGCCCTGCAGCCAGATGCCCCGGATGCGGCCCGCGCCGTTGTCGAGGTTGTAGTACGCCGACACCTTCGCGTGGTCCGGCAGGAGCTCCCTGGTCCGGGGGTCGACATAGTGACGCCGGACGTAGGCGCGCGAGCCCAGCAGTCCTTCTTCCTCGCCGCCCCACAGGGCGACCCGGATCGTGCGCCGCGGGCGCGCGTCCACCGCCTGCAGGATGCGCGCCGCCTCCATCATCGCGGCGACGCCGGCCGCATTGTCGGTCGCGCCGGGCGAGGCATGCGTCGAATCGAAGTGCGCGCCGAGAATGACCACCTCGTCGGCGAGGTCCGTACCGGACAGCTCGCCGAGCAGGTTGAAGCCGTTCGGCCGGACCTCGTCGTGGAAGCGGGTCCGGATGTTGATCTCGACCGTGACGGGCAGGCCCTTGTCGAGGACCCTGATCATCCGGTTGTAGTGCTCGACCGCAATGGTCGCCGCGGGAACGACTTCCCGCGCGTTCGCCGCCCGCGACCCGCCGGGACCGACGAACAGCGTCCCGCCGTCCGTGCGCTGGGTGGGCCAGACCAGATCGCTCCCGAGCGGGGCTCCGCCGACGAGCGAGAGATCGCTCCCCCGGTCGAGGACCGCGACGACGCCCTCCTCCAGGAAGAACGCCTGCACGTGGTTCTGGAGCCGCGCCCCGCTGCCGCCGCTGCTCGCCTGGCGCGATCGTCCGGCCGGCGGCCGCGACGCTTCTTCGAGGAGGCGGTCGTCCATCCGCAGGACCAGATCGCCCTCGAGCATCCGGACGTCGCGCGGTTCCTGCGTCAGCACGATCTTCCCGCGCAACCTGCCGCGGTGCCGTTCGAGCCCGGCGCGCGACCCGACGTCCACGCGCACCACCTCGGCCGTCACCGTGCCGTCGGTGCCCGGCGTCCAGGCGCGCGGGTAGCCGATGATGGGCATCACCTGCGGCTCGATCAGGTGCGCGTGAAAGCGTTGGAGCGACCAGCCGCGCCCGTACGCGAACCGCTCTTCGGAGACCCGCAGCCCCCACGAGCGCATGCGGTCGGCGGCCCACTCCTTGGCCGCCTCGATCGCCGGCGTGCCGGTGACGCGCGGGCCGTAGACGTCGCTCAGCCAACTGACGATCTCCATCGCCTCGGACCGCTGGAATCCCTCCGCGCGGATGGCGCGGAGGATCTCGGGGTCGGGACGCTGGGCGTGCAAGGGGGAGGTGGTTGCGAGAAGCGCGGCGACGACCACCATCGACTCGAGGAAGGAACGATACGTGTGGCGCATGGAACTGCATTGTAGCGCCCGTTCCGCCCCTGGCGGGCGAATCGGGGTGGGGTCGGAACCGGTGGGGCGTGGCCTTCACCCGCCGGCGGGCGAGATCACGACGCCGTCCTCGTCGACGGTGAACTGGAACGCGCTCGTCGCCGCGATCACCCGCCCGAGGGCCGTCCCGTTGACGCTGACGCCGCTGGCGACGCGACCCTGCCCGAGGGGGTCGCGCCGGCACTGGTTGCGGTCGTGCACCGTCATCGTGTGAACGATGTCGACCGGCACGTCGAAGAACTCCGCCCGGAAGACGTTGGGCGCCGACTCGGTCAGCACCGTCGGCGCGTAGTCGCGCCAGCTCGGCCTGACCCTGTTGTCCTGCTCCATGCGCTGCAGGCAGCGTTCGAAGGCGTCCTGCTGATCGGCGGGCGGCTCGGGCGCGGGCATGCTCTCGAGGCGGATCTCGACCCTGACCAGCGGCGACGGTTCCAGACCCCGCGGTGACCGTTCGCACTCCGTCGCCATGGAAGCCAGTGCCGCGGCGGCCACCAGGAGCAGCGAGGAGGGTCTGCGGGGATCGAGCATCGGGAGACGCCGAAAAAACCTTGCTCCATCAAGCATATCGGAAAGCCACTCGGAGCGCCCCGCCGCCCGCGGCGGGTGTCGTTCGCCCCCGCGCAGAATTTACGAAGGGGCAATGGCCCCGTAGCGTGTCCGTGACGTTGGGTCCATAAACTCCCGTCGTTGACAGGTGGGCGCGTCTTGTCGATCCGCGGGCGTATGGTCCGGGATGCGGCAACCTCCCGGCGCGTTTCACCTGTTCCCTTCTCGCCTGCCGACCTGCCACCTGCCGGGTGTCCTGGGGAAGCGGCTCTTGCGTCCGGCCGACCCACGGTATATTAGGGGAGCAATCGTTCACCCAGTGGCCTCGAGATTCCGGGGCCGCCGTCCGATCCCGAGGAGGATTCACATGATTCGCGCAACCGGCATCGGCCTCGTTCTCGTCCTCGCGCTCGTCGCCGGCGTCCAGAGCGCCGCCGCGCAGGCGCACAACCACATCGGCCACGTGATGGACCGCTGGAACGACACTCCCGAGATGGCCGGCCTGCTGCCGGCGGCGATCGCCGAGGCGGAAATCGCCGCGCGGCACGCCTCGCTGGCGGCGTCCGACCCGAGCAACCTCGATTCGATCAAGCGCCACACGGCCCACGTGCTGCACGCGGTCGATCCGACGCAGATCGAGAGCGGACCGGGCAACGGCTACGGCGTGAGGCAGGCAGCCGAAGGGGCTGCCAAGCACATCATGGCCGCGGCCAACTCCGAGGACGCCTCGGGTGCGGTGAAGACGCACGCCAACCACGTCGCCACCTCGGCGCAGAACACGGTGACGCGCGCGGACGAGATCGTCATGCTGGCGGAGAAAATCGACATGGCGACGTCGGCCGACGACGCCGCGAGCCTGGTCGCCGAGCTCAGCGCCCTGGCCCAGGCGCTGCTCTCCGGGGTGGACGCGAACGAAGACGGCCGCACCGGCTGGCAGGAAGGCGAGGGCGGACTCGAGGTCGCCCTGACCCACGGCAACCTCATGAAGCAGGCCGAAGGGCTCTAGTCGATACGGGCGGGCGCCGAGGTATCCGTTCCTCGGCGTCCGCCTGCCACTCGGCGTCCGCCTGCCACTTGGTGGCCATCCGCCTGCCCACTGGGTGGCCATCCGCCTCGACGGCTGCCGGCAGCACGCGCCGAGTGCACGGTCGCATTCGAGCCGCGGCGCAGCCCCCGCTTTGAACTTCCGGACGTAGCGCCATGGACGAGCGGCCCGCCGAGGCCACCGACCGCGCGGGCGTACGTGTCCTGCTGATAGCGGTCTTCACCATCGCCACCTGCGGACTTGTCTACGAGCTGCTGTCCGGCACCATCGCCAGCTATCTGCTGGGCGACAGCGTCACGCAGTTCTCGACGGTCATCGGCGTCTACCTCTTCTCCATGGGGGTGGGGTCGTATCTGTCACGCTACTTCCATAGAGACCTGATCGCGCGCTTCATCGAGATCGAGATTCTCGTGGGCCTCGTCGGCGGACTCTCTTCGCCCGTGCTCTTCTTCGCGTTCAGCGAGCTCGGCGCGTTCCGGATCGTGCTCTACACGTGGGTGACCGCCACCGGTGTGCTGGTGGGCCTGGAGATCCCGTTCCTGATTCGCATCCTCAAGGACGAGTTCCCGCTCAGCGACCTGGTCTCCAGGGTCCTGTCGCTCGACTACCTGGGAGCGCTGGCCGCATCGCTGCTGTTTCCGTTGTGGCTCGTGCCGCAGGTGGGGCTGATGCGCTCGTCGTTCGTGTTCGGCGGGCTCAACGTGCTGGTCGCGGTGTGGACCTGCCACGTCTTCCGCGATCAGCATCGCCGGCCGCGACTCACGGCGCAGGCCTACGCCGCACTCGGCATGCTCGTGCTGGGAGCCGTGTACTCCGACGACCTGGTGGACTGGTCAGAGCGGCGGCTCTACGACGATCCGGTCGTCCTGTCGCGCTCGTCCCCCTACCAGCGCATCGTGCTGACGCAGGGGCAGGGCGGAGTGCGGTTGTTCCTGGACGGCAACCTGCAATTCTCGTCGCTGGACGAGTACCGCTATCACGAAGCACTGGTGCATCCCGGGCTGGCGTCGGTCGCCGACCCGCGCCGCGTCCTGGTGCTCGGGGGCGGCGATGGAATGGCGGTTCGCGAGATCCTGAAGGACGACCGCGTCCGGGAGATCACGCTGGTCGACCTCGATCCGCTGATGACGGAGATCTTCCGCGACCACGAGGCGTTCGCCGCGCTCAACGACTACGCGTTGCGATCGCCCCGGGTCGACGTGGTCAATGCCGATGCGTTCGTGTGGGTCGAGTCGGACACGACCCGCTACGACTTCATCGTGGTCGATTTCCCCGACCCGCGCACCTATTCGCTCGGCAAGCTCTACACCACCACGTTCTACCGGCGCCTTCGCGAGCGGCTGCGCCCGGCCGGGGTGGCCGCGCTGCAGAGCACCTCGCCACTGGTTTCGCGGCAGGCGTTCTGGTGCATCGTCGAGACGGTCCGCGCGTCCCGGCTGCATGCCCTGCCGTATCACGCGCCGGTTCCGACCTTCGGAGAGTGGGGCTACGTGCTGGCTTCGCACGCGCCGCTGACGCTACCGGATGCGTTCCCGCCGGGGCTCCGTTATCTCACCTCGTCCATTTCCCGCATGCTCTTCGAGTTTCCCGCCGACATGGACGCGGTACCGGTAGAGGTGAACCAACTGAACAACCAGATCCTGGTGCAGTACCACGCCGCCGGGTGGGAACGGTACGCGCAGGGCGGAAGCGGGATTCTCGGAGCCGCACAGTGATGAAGCCGGCGCCCGGACCGGTGCAGGGCGCGGATCGCCGCGTGTCGCGGCGAGACCTCCTGCGGATCGGACCAGGCGCCGCGGCGGCGCTGGCCCTGGGCTGCGGGATGCAGCCGTCGTCCCGCGGAGAACGTGCCCTCGCCGGCCGCATCACCGGGAGCATCGTGGGCGCCTCGCACCGAGTGGGCCACCGGCTGCGGGACGGTCGCTTCCCGGAGCCGCAACAGGTCCGCGAGGTGCCGGTGGTCATCGTCGGCGCGGGTATCGCCGGCCTGTCCGCCGGATGGAAGCTCGCCGGGAGCGGCTTCCGCGACTTCGTGGTGCTGGAGCTGGAGACGGAGCCGGGCGGCAACGCGCGCTGGGGAGCGAACGCGGTCTCCGCCTTCCCGTGGGGCGCCCACTATCTGCCCACGCCGACCGCCGAATCGACTGCCGTCCACGAGCTGGTCGACGAGATGGGCCTGGTCCGGGACTACGGCCCGGACGGAGGGCCGATCTACGACCCGCGGCATCTCTGCCACGCCCCGCAGGAGCGTGTGTTCATCGGCGGCGTATGGCGAGAGGGATTGTCCGCCCGGGACATCGTCGGTACGGACGGTACGGACGGTGCGGACGGTGCGGACGGTGCCGGCGACCAGGAGGCGCTCGCCGGGTTCGAGGCGCAGGTGCGACGGTACCGGGCCTTCCGGGATGCCCGGGGCCGCCGGGCCTTTGCGGTGCCGGTCGCCGCGGGCACGGCCGACCCGGACATCCTGGCCCTGGACCGCATCTCGATGCGCGAGTATTTCGACCGCGCCGGCTGGGCTTCGCCGCGGCTGCGCTGGTACGTCGACTACTGCTGCCGGGACGACTACGGGTGCACCATCGACACGACCTCGGCCTGGGCGGGTTGGCACTACTTCTGCTCGCGGCCCGCCGGCGTCGAGTACCTGACCTGGCCCGAGGGCAACGGCCGCATAGTGCGGCACTTCCTCGACCGCATGGACGGGCAGGTCCGCACGGGCATGCTGGTCTACCGCGTCCGGCCGGCCGGGGAAGCGCTGTTCGGAGCCTCTCCGCGCGGCCCCGATGGGGACTCCACAAGAGGTGAGACCGGCTCCGCCGGCGATGGCGGCGTCGACGTGGACGTGCTCGACACCCGCGACGAGACCACCGTCCGGTACCGGGCACGGCGCTGCATCTATGCCCTGCCGCGCTTCACCGCGCCCCGCGTCATCGACGGCTATTCGCCGGCCGGTATCGAGGCGTTCACCTACAGCCCGTGGATGGTGGCGAATCTCACCGTCGACCGCCTGCCGGAAGGGGCGGCCTGGGACAACGTCCTCTACGACAGCCCGTCGCTCGGCTACGTGGTGGCCACCCACCAGAACCTGCGGATGACTACCGGGCGCAGCGTCCTCACCTACTACCTGCCGCTCACCGTCCCGAACCCGGAGGTGGCCCGCGCCTGGATGCTGGAGCAGGAGTGGCGCGACTGGGTGTCCCTGGTCCTCGCGGACCTCGGGCAGGCCCATCCCGGCATCGAGTCGACGGTGACGCACGCCGACGTCATGCTCTGGGGGCACGCGATGATCCGCCCGCAGCCGGACTTCGTGTGGGGCGCGGCGCGGCGCATGGCATCTGCGCCGTACGGCCCCGTCCGTTTCGCCCACTCCGACATGAGCGGCATCTCGCTGTTCGAGGAGGCGCAGTACCACGGCGTCCGGGCGGCCGAGGCGACTATGCGCGAGCTCGGCCACCCGTTCTCGAGCTCGCTCTGAGGTTCTCGATCGGTCTCCGACGTCGCCTGCCCGAAGGGTCCCCGCCTGCTGCCCGCGCCTGACCCTACCACCACAATCCTGGTGCAGAGTCAGGAAACGACTGGTGTGCGTCGAAATCTCGCCGGCCGAATCGACCCGCCGCGTCCACGGCGCAGACCTCCTACGCGGTCGCCAGTCCCATCTTCTTCTTGAGGTCCGCCAGGGCGTCGGCGCCGGCGCTGGGGGAGGGATCGGCCAGGGCCTTGTCGATGTCCTCGTCGATGGTGCCGCCGACGTCGGCGAGCTGATCGTACGCCTCGGCCAGCGACTCCTCCTCCTGCACCCTGTCCTTCATCTTCTCCAGCATGGCCACGGTCCCGCTGGCGTCGGCGCCGGCGAGCTGCTGGTTGATCTTGCGCATCGACGACGCGGTCCGCGCGCGGGCGCGCAGCGTGATCAACTCGTTCTGGTACTTGTTGATCTGGCGCTTCAGGTCCTCCACCTTGGCCTGGAGCTGGTCGGCCATCCGCTGCTGCGCCTGGTGGTCGCCGCCCACGCGGGCCGCCTGCTGCAAGGAGTCCTCCTTCTTCTCCAGCGCCGCCGTCGCCAGCCGCTCGGCCTCGCCCGCGTCCATCTCACCGGCCTGGACGCGCTTGAGCAGGAGCATCGCCTTGCGCTCGTATTCCGCCGCGCGCTTCTTGTGGTCGCCGGCCTCCTTCTGCAGGCGGATGGCCAGACCCTTGACCTGCGCGAGGCTCTGCATCGCGGCCTGCAGGTTCTTCTTCAGGTCCCGGATGCCCTGCTCGGTCATCTTTATCGGGTCCTCCAGGTGGTCGATCGCCGCGTGGGCGTTGGACTCGGCAACCTTGAACATTCTGCGGAAAATGCCCGGCATCGTCGTCTCCTTCGGTCGTGTTCCTTGCGGGTCGTTATCGCTTCAGGTGGTCGAGCAGCTCGGCTCCGTGCTCCGCCATCGCCAGCGAGAGGGCGTCGATGGAGCCTTCCAGCTCGTTCGCGTCGAGATTGGCGAGCTGCAGGGTGTCGCGGTAGAAGATGCGCGACGCGTTCTCGTCGACGACGAAGGCGCCGTGCACGAGCGTGTTGTTCATCTGCAGCAGCCGCACGAAGAGGTCTCCCGGGTTCTTCGGCACGTGGCCGATCAACTGCTCGAGAATGACGATCGGCGCCTCGCAGTCGATGAACAACTTCTTGATGCCGTTCTCCTCGTCGTCGACCACCACGAGCTCCTCCGACTCGTTCTCGGCGGTGACGGTCAGCCCGAGATCGAGCAGGTAGCCCTTGACCTTGTCGAAATGCTCAGCCATCGAATGTCGCGCCTCCTTGCGCGTCCCGTTTTTGCGTCCTGCGGTCGAATCGTAACCGGAAGCCAGCGGGCGGTCCGCAGCCCGGCCCAATCACTTGGATCTACGATCCCGCGCCCCGGCCGGTTCGGGGCGGTCCGGGACCCTGCGGCTCATTGACCCCACCCGCGTCGGAAGTCGACGTGCATCGCGCCATCCGCAGCGTCGAGCAGCCTCGGCACGCGGCGCGCGCCGTCGGATTGCCGCTGCCGCGCCAAGGCAGCGGAGCGGGCCCCCGACGTTCCAGAGATGGCACGATCAGAAACCGCGGCGCCCCGGCTACCCGCCCGTCGGTGCCCGCTCCTGAATCACCACCAGGCTGTCGCCGGCCGCGACGCGGTCGCGCGCACCCGGGTTGGTCACGATGTGCCCCGTTCCCTGGCGCTTGATGGCCAGCGCTATCGTGCCCTTTTCGCGCTTGAGATCGGAGAAGACGTCGATGAACGGCCGTCCGCCGTGTGCGTCCGGCACCGGAATGGTGATGAGGTCGTGGCCTTCCTGTGCACTCAACAGCTCGCGCAGCACCGTCGAGATGCCGTGGTCGAGAGTTGCGGTCGAGATGACCCGGCTGCACAGGTCCGCGCCCACGACGATCTCGTCGGCCTTGGCGTGTCTGCAGTGGTGCACGTTCTCCTCGCCGGCCAGCTCGACGATGACGTAGGCGCTCGGATTGAGGCTCTTGACCGTCAGCACCGCCAGCACCGCCTTGGCGTCGCGTGCCCGGTAGTCCTGTGTTCGGTCACCGACCAGGACGACGGTCTCCGCTCGCTCGATGCCAGCCCGCGTCAGATCGTCCTCGGTCTCCGTACCGCGCACGAAACGGAGGTGTTCGTCGCCGCCCGCCGGATTGGTCTCGACATCGGCCACGAGCGCAATGGGCCTCGCTACTGAGCGGGAATCGGCGCGCAGATCCTTCAGGATCTCTTTCGTCCGGTCGTTCCATCCGCACAGGATGATGTGGCCATCGAGGTCGCAATCGCCCATTCCGCGGTCCTTTCTCTGTTTCTGATCGACGAACGCGCTGGCTATGGTAGCGGTGAACGTGCCGAGCACGCCGATGCCGAAGAACATCAACACGACGCCGATCAGCCGGCCGCCGAACGACACGGGCGAGATGTCTCCGAAGCCGACCGTCGTCAGGGTGACGATGGCCCACCAGAGCGCGTCGTGAAAGGGCCGATCCTCCTCGAAGTACGTCAGACCGGCGGCCCCGGTCAGGACCAGCGCGACGATCACGCCCATCAGCCGGAAGAGGTTCTCGCGCCGCAGGAAGGCAAGCACCGCCGCCGCGGGCCGCTGCTTCCGCGCCAGCAATGTCCTCATCGTCGGCCGGCAGGCTGGTGGTCCGCGGGTCTTGCCGCTCTCGGAGCCACGGGCGTCAGGCTACGGGCGCCTACAGCGTCAACCCGATCAGCATCGACGCGCCCAGGTAGGTCATCCCGGCGATGACGCCGGCCCCCAGGTTCGGCTCCTCGCGGACCAGCTCGTCGCCCAGCCGCGCGCCGGGCAGCAGGACCTTGTCGGCGAACAGCCGCACGAGCGGCAGCAGCACAAGCCCGGCCACGGCGTAGTAGGCGAACCCGGTCAGGCTCTCGTTCCAGGAGACGAAGTCGCCCTCGCCGGCCAGCCGGATGACGTTGCCGAAGCCGGCGAGCACGCCGGCGAACGCGGCGGCGACGGCGGTGTTGCCCTTCTCGATCTCGTCGTGCAGGTCGTAGGGCGTGATCCGGTCGTACAGCAGCCCGGCGACGATCAGCGCCACGAGCCCCGCGATCCAGAACGCCAGGCCGGACGCCAGGCTGCCCTCGCCGGACATCGCGCCGGCGGTGATCAGGCCGACCGCGACGTAGTTGGCCCCTTCCAGGATGCCGACGCCGAGGTTGCGATCCTCGACGATCTCGCGCTCGATGGCGAACTGCGAGAACACCGCCTTGTCGTTGATCAGGGCCGAGAGGTTCAGCAGCACGATGCCGAGCAGGCCGAAGATGGCGAGGCCGATGACGTCGTCGAGGAGGCTGAACGAGGCGGGGCCGGAGACCACGCCGCCCAGGACGATGGCCAGTCCCAGGTAGTAGCCGGCGACCGCCACCGCCGCCGCCAGGTTGCGCTTCTCGAGCAGCTCGGTGCGCAGGGCGAAGCCGCGGTGCAACCCGTCGTAGACGAACTTGCCGGCGACCAGCAGCACGAGCACGACCGCGAGATGGATGAAGCCGGGCAGAATCTGATCCACCGACATGACTTGTTCTCCCCCCGGCTACTTGCCGAAGCTGCGCATGCCGCCCGCCATGCGGCTGCTGACCCTTTGACCGAACGACCGGCTCTGCGCCGCCTGCCGCGCCTGCTGCCGGCGGAAGAAGTCGGGGTTGGACTGCCGGGTCGTGGTGCCGTTCGTGCCGTACGTCCGGCCGCCGCCGGGGGCGCTGGGGCCATAGTAGGTCTGACCGCGGCCTCGCGATTGCTGGTAGCCGTTCCAGTCGTCGCGGTAGATCGGCCGCCCGAAGCCGCCCATGATGTGGCTCAGCAGCGCGTACTGGCCGTAGAACTCCCAGAACGACCGCCCGCTGGAGTCTTGGCGCCACTGGCCGTAGCGCTCGTCCCCCACCTGCTGGTACCCGGGCGGATGCGCGTCCTGATCGACGTTGCCGCCCGGACTCTTCGAGAGGATGACCATGCCGAGAAACGGCCGGTAGCGCTCGTAGGTTCCGGAATCGACCTGCTGCCAGTCGAGAAGCGCTTCACGGTAGGCCAGCTCGTCGGACCCCGCCTGCGGCTGGCCGACGACGACCTGGTACTGGTGCGAGTACCCGAACAGGTCCTCGTCCATGTCCTGCAGGATCACCGAGTACTCCGGGTAGGTCTCGAGCTGCGCCTGCAGCCGCTCGAGCGGGGTCTGCGTGTCGCACGCGGCAGCGGCGAGCAGGGCGCCGGCCAGGAGGACTGCCGCCCGACCGTTGCCTCGAAGCGCGCGGTTGGTCCGTCGACGCCCGCGATCCGCCGCCGGCGACGTGAGACCGCTGCGCAGGCGGGAAATCGCCGCGACGATCCGGGCGATCTGGCGGCGTGGGCACGAAACGGATCGGTGACGAATCATGTCGGGCTCCCCGGCAGGATGTGCGTGAACTGGTAGTCCTCCACCACCGAGCCGGCCGCCGCCGTGAACTCGGTCTCGCTCCACTGCTCGATGCCCACGAAGCCGGTCTCGGCCTCGTCCACGAACTCCCAGCGGATCACCGGCTCGGGGGCTCCGGTGCCGTCCGGCAGCAGGTGGCCGGCGTAGGAGGCATCGAGGCGATACGCGGCGCTCCGGAAGATGATCGTCTCGGGCGGGTCCTCGTGATCGAGGATGTGCCGTCGGACGTCCCCCGCGATGTCTCCGATCGCGATCTTGAACGAGAGCGACCAGGCTTCGCCGGCGCGCTCCAGGTAACGCTGCTCGCCGCTGGCGCTCAGCTCCCACTCCTCGATGTCGTCCATGCCCGAGAAGCGGTAGCGCGAGTAGCCGGTCACCCGCCAGGTCTGGAGGTCGTAGTCGACGAGGTAGCCGACCTTGAGCTTCGCGAGGACGAGATCGGCGAGCGGGTCCGGCCCGTCGTCCTCACTCTTCTTCCGGCCGAACAGTCGCTCCCGCAGCCCCATGACGAACTTCGACTCCCCTCTCAAGAGTCTACGCCGTTCTACGGCGCAAACTCCCGGCAGGAAACGAACAATACCCACAATGGACGCTAATCGTCCCCGTACGGTTCCGCCAACCGGTGCTCGGGGCGCGATTCCAGGTAGGCCGCCAGCCGCTCGCTGCGGGTCACTGCTTCCCCGATGAACGCCACCGCCTCGGCCAGCCTCTCGTCCGGCTCGGCGCAGCTCAGGCGCAGGAAGCCGCCGCCCGCCTCGCCGAAGCACTCCCCGCCCAGGCAGGCAACGCCGCGCGCGCCGTCCGCCGCCTCGAGCAGAAACAGCGCCAGCCCGTGCGACGTGATGCCGTAGCGGTTGCAGATGCGCTTGACCGACGGGAAGGCGTAGAAGGTTCCGCCCGGCATCAGGCACGAGATGCCGTCAATGGTGTTCAGGCCCTCGACCAGCCGTTCCACCTTGCGCCGGAAGTCCGCCATCCGCTCGTCGCGCACCGGGCCGTCGTCGGCCATCGCCGCCATGCCGGCGATCTGCGTGAACGGCGGCACGCACGACAGTGCCGTGTTGGTCAGCGTCCCGATCACGTCGATGGTGGCGGGGCTGCCGGCCGCGAAGCCGAGCCGCCAGCCGCTCATGCTGAACGACTTGCTGAAGGTGTAGGCGGCGACGCAGTGGTCGAACATGTCCGGCTGGCTCAGCAGCGTGTGGTGCCGGCCGCGCCAGACCATCGCGTCGTAGGGCTCGTCGCTGAACACCGCGACGTCGCGGCCGCGAATCAGGTCGGCGAGCCCTTCGAGATCCTCCAGCGTTGCAACTCCGCCGGTCGGGTTGTGGGGACTGTTGAGGAAGATCGCCTTCGGGCTGGGGTCCTCGGCCAGGAAGCGCTCGACGTCGTCGAGGCTGGGGCGGAAGTCGTGGGACGCGCGCAGCCGCGACACCACCATCCGCCCGCCGCGCCGCTGGATGTTCGCCGGGTAGGTGGGGAAGTGCGGGCTGAAGACGAGCACGCCGTCACCCGGGTTGACGAACGCTTCGCAGAAGAACTGCTCGTAGATCTTGGCTCCCGGTCCGACGACGACGTGCGCGGCGGTCACGGGCAGACCGTACTGTCGCTCCAGGTACGCCGCCGCGGCGGCGCGGAAGTCGGGCATGCCGAGCGACGGCCCGTAGTGCGTGTGGCCTTCGTGGACCGCGCGGATTCCCGCGTCGAGCGCGGCCGGCGTGGTCGGGAACGGGCTGTCGCCGATCTCCAGCTCGATGACGTCCTTGCCGGCGGCCAGGAGGCGCTTGGCCACGGCGAGAACGGTGAAAGCCGTTTCTCCCTGGACGGTGGAGGCGAAAGTCGAGTACGTCGCTGACATCAGGGGCTTGTCCTTGCCGGGTTGAACGTGGGTCGCCGGCCGCGGCGGGTCACCCGTAGACCCGTTGCGGATCCTCGAGGAGCGACTGGAAGGCGCGCAGCAGCTCCGCACCGGTGGCGCCGTCGATGGCGCGATGGTCGGCCGAGAGCGTCACCGTCATCGTCGATCCCACCGTGACCGCGCCGTCGCGGACGACGGGCCGCTCGGCGATGGCGCCGACCCCGAGGATACAACTCTGCGGCGGGTTCAGGATGGCGTAGAGGCTCGATACGCCGTACATGCCGAGGTTGGAGATGGTGCAGGTGCCGCCCTGGTAGTCGGCCGGCTGCAGGCGGCCGGCGCGGGCGGCCGCGGCCAGCCGGCGCAGCTCCGCGGCGATCTCCGCCAGCGTCCTGGTATCGGCCTCGCGGACCACCGGGGTTACCAGACCCGCGGATGTCGACACCGCAACGGCCAGATCGACCCGGTCGTAGACGCGCACGGCCTCACCCGTCCAGGCGGAGTTGGCGAGCGGCACCTCCCGTAGCGCGAGTGCCGCGGCGCGGACGACCACGTCGTTCACCGTCGGCACGCCGGCCTCGCCGGCCGGCCCCGCGGCATCGCCCGCGGCCGCCGCTTCGCCGCGCATCGCGAGCAGCCTGTCCACCGCGCACTCGACCTCCAGATAGAAGTGGGGAGCCGATCGCTTTGCTGCGGCCATGCGCTGCGCAGTAACCCGGCGCATCGCGGTCAGCGGCCGATCCGTATGGGGAAGATCGGAGGCCGGCGCCGGGGGCGGTGTGGGCGCGGCCGGTTCGGCGGCCGTCACGCCTGCCGGGCCCGGCGCCGCGGCGCTCTCTCGAGCGGGCCGGAGCAGGCGCACCACGTCGACCTTCATCACTCGGCCACCGTCGCCGGAGCCGGTCACGCCAGAAAGATCGAGCCCGGCGAGATCGGCCATCCGCCGCGCCAGCGGCGTAGCGGGCACCTCCACGAACGCAGGCCGGGCATCATCCGCCGGCGTTGTGGCGCCCACCGGCGCGTCGACTCCGACGCCCCCGGCGGGAGGCTTCCGGGTCCGGGCGTCCGCTTCGGCCGAAGGGGGGGCGATTGCATCGGCCGCACCGCCGGCGGTTGCCGGGGCGGGCAGGCCTTCCGCCGTATCGACGGCTCCGGATGGCGGCGTCGAAACGGAAGCACCGGTTGCAGGAGAACCCGCGCTGTCAGCCGTTTCACCTTGCGTTGCGGCCTCGTCTGGCGCCCCCTTGCGGACCAGAGCCAGCACCGTGCCCACTGCTACCGCCTCGGCGCCTGCCGCGACGCGGATAACGGCAAGAACGCCGTCGGCCGGGGCTTCGAGCTCTACCGTGGTCTTGTCGGTCTCGACCTCGGCAATCGGTTCACCCGCGGCCACTGGGTCGCCGGGTTTCTTGAGCCACGCGGAGAGCGTCGCCGCCGCCATTCCTTCGGCCAGCTCCGTTAGCCGTAATTCGACCAGCGGCAGCGCGGATGTCCCGGTCAGCTCCGATTCGCCGGCCTGTGCTTCCTCTCGAACCACGGCGAGCAGGGCGCCGACAGCTACGTCCCTGGTGCCTGCGGCCACGCGGATGTCGGCGAGCACGCCGTCGGCGGGGGCTTCGAGCTCGACGGTGGTCTTGTCGGTCTCGACCTCGGCGATCGGCTCGCCGGCCGTCACCGGGTCACCCGCCTTCTTGAGCCATGTTGCGAGCGTAGCCGAGGCCATCGCATCGGCCAGCTCCGGAAGCCGCACTTCAACCTGCGCCGGCATCGTGTTGCCTGTCTATTTTATGTGTAGTGGGTAGGCCGGACGTGGTCGCACGCGTCAGTCGGGCGGAAGGTCAGGCCGAGTGCGGTGGGACCCGTTGCCTCGGGGGCTCCCTCGTCGCGCCTTGCCACGCGGGCGCCTCGCCGCTCTCGGTGCGGACGCGGCGTTTCACCACGGGCTCCTAGAATCGCACCGCGCCGTGCACGAAGACCGCATAGACAGCGGCCGCGGCGCGCTCGCGCCGTTCGGCTTCCAGGCTCAGGTTGGCGGACCGCCCCACCGCCAGGCGGCTCCCGAGCCGGTAGCCGCGCCCGTGGTCGCGGTCCAGGCTCACCGTGCCGAAGGGGGTCACCACGCCCCGTCCGCTGAAGGCCGCGAAGCCATAGCCGAACCGCGCGTCAAGGCGCGCGCCAGGTGTGCCCGCTACCGTACGGCCAGCAGAGCCGCGCTCCCAGAGGGAGTGAACACCGCTCGCGGTATCGCCCCACCCCGGCATGAGGCTCAGTGACGGACCGCGTCCAGACGCTCCCGGATCGAAGCGGATTCGTGCGCCAGCGCCCCATTCCTGCAGGGTACCCTCATGCGCCGCCAGCCAGCGCCCGAAGCCCTCGGTAGTCCACCCGGCCTCCGGATTCCGGTAGCGAAGGCCACCCCCGACTTCGAGGCCGGACCCCGTCTCTCCGTCTCCGCCGTCCTGGCGCAACCCCAGCTCCGCCCAGGGGGTGAGAGACGCCCCGGACGCGAAGGCGAGCTCATGACTGGCTTCGGTACTGACACGCAGGCGCCGCATGTCCAGCGTCACGGGCTCGAACGTCGTGCTGTCACCCGCAACGCCCAAGCGTGCCAGCGCTCCTTCACCTTTCAGCCGCAACGTTGTCGCCCCGCGCTCCAGCAGCCGGCCGCTTATTCCGAGTGCTCCGGAGTCCAAGGTTGCGGCACTCGCCAGCGGGTCGCCGAGCAATTCGTCCACGACTCGGAGCTCGCCCCAGGCGTGACCGATCGTTCCCCAGACGTCGATGCCGGGCGAGACCGACCAGCCCAGGTAGGGATGCAGGCCAGTCAACCGCAAGTCGTACGCGCCAGCGCCGCCCGCCTCCCCGGCGCCGGCGTGGTAGTGGAAGAGGCCCCTTGAGCGGGACAACGACAGCCCCGCCCGCAGGTCCGAGCCGAAGCGCACGTCGGCCCCGACATGCACGCTGAACACCTCACCGTTCCAGGTCGTCCCGCCGTGCCCGCCGCCGCCCGCGAGTCTGCGATAGTCACCGCATCCCCACGCCGCGAAACGACCGGTACCGTCCTCCTCGTTGGACGCCAACTGGAACGACGAATCGCCGAGCACGCGCTCCAGGGGCAGTCGATCGCGCCGGTCTGCCGGCGAAGTCCGTCCGTCCGCGGTCAGCGCCGGGGAGAGCGACAGGCGGCCGATCGGGCCAGCCGTGCCGTCCGGAGCGGCGGGTTCCGCAAGCGGTCGCTCGAAACGACACGTCACGCTGGTGAACGCCAGGGCCCGCCCCAACTCCGGGAGAACTGTCCGGTTGACCACTCCGATTCGGTCCGTCCCGTCCGTGATCACGCCAGTTCCCGCCGCGCGCGCCAGCGTCGCGCCGACCGGGTCGCTCAGCACGACCGTGAATAGCTCCGCGCCCTCCAGCAGCTCGTCGATGAGCGTCGCCACGGTGATGGTCAGGGCGGTGTCTCCGGGCTCGAACCGCAGATTCCCCTGCGTCGAGCCGTAGTCGAGCTCCGCCGACGCGGTCCCGTCCACCGTCGCATACGCCACGGTTACCGGCTGGTTGGTGCGTGCGCTCAGCGTCACGCGAAACAGTGCCGGCTCTCCTTCGGTCACGGGTCCCGCATCGCTGATTGACAGTGCGGGCGCCTTGCCCACGTCGTCGTCGGCAATCGTTCCTTCCCCGATCGGGTCCGCCAGGGTGGCGCCTACCGGCGAGAGGAGCTCGACCGCGAATCTCTCGGTATCCTCCCGGATCTCGTCGTCCAGGACCGGAATCGGAACGCGCCGGGTCGTGTCGCCCGGATCGAAACGCAGCGTTCCGATCCTCCCCGCGTAGTCGAGGCCCTCGGTCGCGGTCCCGTCCGCCGTCGCGTAGCCCACCGTCACGGCGTACCCGGCCACCGGTGTCAACGTCACGACGAACTCGGCCGCTTCCCCTTCCACCGCCGTTGCGTCCCCGATCGACAGCGCCGGCAGGCCGCCGTCGCCGACGCCGTCGCCGTCGATCAGGTCGCCGCCGCCGTCGGTGTCAACGATCGTTGCAGCTCCGGTGCCGTCTCCCAGCGTCGCGCCGTCCGGGTCCCGCAACGTCACCGTGAACCCTTCATCGGACTCCTCGATGTCGTCCTCCAGCGTCGGAACCTCGATTGTCTGGCGCGTGGTGCCGGGCTGGAAGGTGAGCGTTCCCACCGTCGTCGTGTAGTCGGAGCCCCCGACCGCCGTGCCGTCCAACGTTGCGTACGCCACGGTCACCGTCTGATCGCTGCGCGCGCTCAGGGTGACGTCGAATAACGCCGCGACCCCCTCGGCCACCGGCGCCGCATCGAATATGTACAGCGCGGGAGGCTTGTCTTCGTCGTCGTCGAGGATCGTTCCTTCGGCCGTGCGGTCCCCCAAAACGGCCCCGGCCGGATCGCTCAGGTCCACAGTGAAGCCCTCGGTCTCTTCCCTCGTCTCGTCGTCCAGTACGGGAACCCGGATCCGCCGACTCGTATCGCCCCGCTCGAAACGCAGCGTGCCGGTCCTCGGGGAGTAGTCCGAGCCGGCCGAGGCCGTTCCGTCCGCCGTTGCGAACCCCACGGTCACGGCCTGCTCGCTCGGCATGCTCAGCATCACCTCGAACTCGGCGGTGTCACCCTCGGCCACCGGCGCCGCGTCCGCGATGCTCAGGGTGGGGAGGTCGCTTTCGCCGTTGCCGTTGTCGCCGCCGTTGCCGTTGTCGCCGCCGTTGCCGTTGTCGTCGCCGTTGCCGTTGTCGCCGCCGTTGTCGTCGCCGTCGCCGTTGTCGTCGCCGTCGCCGTCGCCGTTGTCGTTGTCGTCGCCGTTGTCGTTGTCGTCGCCGCTGCCGTTGTCGTCGCCGCTGCCGTTGTCGTCGCCGTCGCCGTTGTCGTCGCCGTCGCCGTTGTCGCCGCCGTTGCCGTCGCCGTTGTCGTCGCCGTTGTCGTCGCCGTTGCCGTTGTCGTCGCCACTGCCGCCGCCGCCGCTACCCCCGTTGGTGTTCACCGTCACCCGACCGACGCTGTGCACCGGGCAGTTGCTCTCGTGATCCCACACTTCATGGGTGAAGGTCACCGTCCGCGCGAGCGCGCTCCTGGCGTACACGGTGACGGTGCGCCACTGGTCCCAGTTGTCTCGATTGAACTCCCAGCCGACCGACGGCACCCAGGTGATGTCCGTCTGTCCGTCTCCATTGACGTCGTACTCGCCGTCGTAGCGCACCATGCCGTCGACATGGACCCTTACCCACCAACCGTCACCGGTCGGTTGCCTGGTCAGTCTCAATTCGTAACTGATGGACTCTCCCTCCTGGAGCCTCAGTGAGCCGGGCCGTACCTCCACCGACCCGCCCTCCCAACCCGGGGTCGGGTTCTGGGCGTGCACCGGTGGCGCAGAGACGCCGTTCAGAAGGGCCGTCAGCGTGGCCGTGCAAATGGGGGGGAGGAAGCGTCGACAGCGGAATCTGGATGGGCGACTCTGTCGCTGGGGTGCATCGGGGGTCACTACGCCCCGTGACCGCTCCCCGAGACGGATTCGAGAAACGCGTCGATCTTGCGAGCGAAGGCTTTTTCTCTAAACAGGATGGACCAACAGGATATCACACCGCAGCCGACATCGCGACCCGGGCCGCCGCGTCGACGATGGCCTCCACGTCCAGGCGATATTCGCGGTACAGGTCCGGCAGATCGCCGGACTGCCCGAACCGATCCACGCCGAGCGGGACCACTCGCTGGCGACGGACCGAAGCCAGCCACGACAAGGTGGCCGGATGGGCATCGAGCACCGTGATCAGCCCGGCTCCGGCCGGCAACGGCGCCAGCAGGCGCTCGACGTGCGAGACCGTGCGGGATGCCCCGATGCCGCCGCGGTGACTTGCCATCCAATCGCGGTACAGCCGGTCGACCGAGGTGACCACCAGCAGCCCGGCGTCGGGGATGTCCTCCAGGATCTGCCGGTGTGCTTCGATCGCCTCCGGCAGCACCGCGCCGCTGGCCACCAGGGCGATCTCCGCGCGCGCTCCCGGCCGGGTCAGCCAGTAGCCGCCGGTGGTTATCTGCTGCGCCAATTCGGGGGTGAGCTGCCGCGCCGGCTGCTCCACCGGCCGGGTCGACAGCCGCAGGTAGACCGCCCCGCCGTCGTCGGACTGCAGGTGCTCGAAGCTCCAGCGCAGGATCTCGCAGAGCTCGTCGGCGTAGGTCGGCTCGAACGATGTCAGGCCCGGCTGCGCCATGCCGAGCAGCGGTTCGTAGATCGACTGGTGCGCGCCGCCCTCGGCCGCCAGCGACACGCCCGACGGCGTCCCGACCACGATGAAGCGGGCGTCCTGGTAGCAGGCGTAGTTCAGGGCGTCCAGCCCGCGGCTGATGAACGGGTCGTAGACCGTGCCGATGGGCAGCAGCCGCTCGCCGAAGAGTTGCGCGCTCAGCCCGAGGGCGGCCAGCAGGATGAACAGGTTGTTCTCGGCGATCCCCAGCTCGATGTGCTGGCCCTTGGCGGAGACCTCCCAGTTCAGGGCCGAGAGAATCCGCTCGTCCTTGAAGAGGTCGCCGCGGGCGCGCCGCCCGAAGATGTGCCGTCGGTTCAGCCAGGAGCCCAGGCTTGTGGAGACGGTGACGTCGGGCGATGACGTCACGACGCGGTCGGCCAGGTCGGGATGGCGCCGCGCGAGGTCCGACAGGAAGCGGCCGAATGCGTCCTGGGTCGACAGCCGGTCGCCGGGGGGCGGCTCGAACCGCTCCGGCACCGCGATGCGCGCCGCGGCGCGCCGCCGGCCGGACGCGCGTCCGAAGGGCACGGCGTCGAGAAACGCCTGCAGTTCGTCCGCCGGGACGTCGAGCCCGGCGAAGCGGTCCCATTCCTCGCCGTCCGCGATGCCCATCCCCTGCTTGAACGCCTCCATCTGGTCCGGCGTGACCAGTCCGGCGTGGTTGTCCTTGTGGCCGGCGAACGGCAGGCCGTAGCCCTTGATGGTGTAGGCGATGAAGGCGGTGGGCCGGTCGTCCCCCACGGCGCGGAAGGCGTCGCGCAGGGTGGCGAGGTCGTGCCCGCCCAGGTTGGTCATCAACCGTCCGAGCGCGTCGTCGTCGTGCTCGTCGAGCAGGGCGCGAATACCGTGGGTGTCCCCCAGATCGCGCTGCAGCTCGTCGCGCCAGGCGGCACCGCCCTTGTAGGCCAGGGCCGAGTAGCGCGAGTTCTCCGCCGAGTCGATCCACCGGCGCAGCGCGTCCCCGCCCGGCCGCTCGAAAGCGGCGGTCAGCAGGCGTCCGTACTTGAGCACCTCCACCCGCCAGTCGAGGTTGCGGAAGACGGTCTCCAGCCGGTCCGAGAAGCGCTCGACCATCACCGCGTCCAGACTCTGGCGGTTGTAGTCGATGACCCACCAGACGTTGCGGACGTCGTGCTTCCACGACTCGACGAGCGCCTCGAAGATGTTCCCCTCGTCGAACTCGGCGTCGCCGGCGATGGCGATCATGCGGCCCGTGGGACTCTCGGCGCCGAACCGCTTCAGCCGCACGTAGTCCTGGACCAGCGCGGCGAAGCTGGTCATCGCCACGCCGAGGCCGACCGAGCCGGTGGAGAAGTCGACGTCGTCGGCGTCCTTCGTGCGCGACGGGTACGACTGTGCGCCGCCGAACCCGCGGAAGCGGGCGAGCTGATCCTGCGTCTGGTTGCCCAGCAGGTACTGGATGGCGTGGAACACCGGGCTCGCGTGCGGCTTCACCGCCACCCGGTCCTCCGGCCGCAGGGCGTCGAAGTACAGGGTCGTCATCAGCGCCGCCACCGACGCGCACGATGCCTGGTGACCGCCGACCTTCAGCCCGTCGCGCGAGGGGCGGAGGTGGTTGGCGTTGTGGATCATCCAGACGGCCAGCCAGAGGACCTTGCGCTCGAGCGCGCGGAGGCAGCGCAGATCGGACGCGGCTGCGCCGGGGTCGGTCGGGCCGGGAGGAGTCGCCGGGGTCGGGGTCGCCATCAATTGCTAGGATGCCTCACGCGTGCGGGTGCGGACAAGTGCCCCTACCCGGAATCCGGCACGCACGCCGCGGGCTCCGCGCACCGCTCGTGCTCCAGTTGCACGGTCGCGTGCCGCACGTCGAGCCGCTCGCGCAGGCAGGCGCGGACGCGCTCCAGCACGCGATCAGGTCGCACGCAGCTCGATGTCGCGGACGCGCGTCAACGGCAGGGCGGTGATGGCGGCGGTGAGGGGGTACTGCCGGTCGCCGGGATAGACCACCCAGAGGTGCTCGAGTCCCAGATCGTCGATGACGACGTGCATCGACCTGGTCGTGCGCGGGCCGTCGGCGCACTTGAACTCGAACCCCCAACGCCGGCCGTGCCGCAGCAGCAGGAGATCCAGCTCTGCGCCCCGCTGGGTACCATAGAAGTACGCCTCGCGCTCGCCGTGCGCGAGCAGCGTCTGCTCCAGGGCGAACCCTTCCCAGCTTGCGCCGTAGCGAGGGTGCAGCGGCAGTTCCCGCCGGTCTTCCAGGCCGAGCAGAAAATGCAGAATCCCGCTGTCCCGCAGGTAGATCTTGGGCGACCGGACGAGGCGCTTGCCCAGGTTCTCGAACCAGGGCGGCAGCACGCGGAGCATGAAGGCGCCCGCCAGCAGGTCGCGGTAGTGGTTCACCGTCGTTGCGCTTACGCCCATCGAGCGCGCCAGCTCCGCCGCGTTCCAGGTCTGTCCGTGCACGTGCGCCAGCATGCGCCAGAAGCGGCCCAACGCGTCCGGAGAGACCGTCGACCCCAGCCCCCGGATGTCCCGCTCCAGGAACGTGCGCGTGAACGACTGCATCCAGCGCGTCCAGGCCGCGGCGGACGGAGCCAGCCAGGCTCGCGGAAACCCGCCTTGCATCCACAAGCGATCCTGGTGCTCCAGGCCGACCTCGGCCAGCGAGAATCCGCCCACGTCGACGAAGAACATGCGTCCGGCCAGCGTCTCGGACACCCCCTGGACGAGGTCCAGGGAGGCACTGCCGAGAAGCAGGAAGACGGCGCGGCGGCCCGGATCGTCGCAAATCGGCCGGAGCAACTCGAACAGCTCCGGCTTCCGTTGCACCTCGTCAATCACGACCAGGCCCTCGCGGTCCCGAAGCACTCTCTCGGGGGTGGCGGACAGCGCTTCGCGAGTGGCGGCAACCTCCAGATCGAAAACCGTGGATGGATCGGGCCAGGACGCCGCCACCTGCCGCGCCAGCGTCGTCTTGCCGACCTGCCGAGCTCCCAGCAGGGTGACCACGGGCGCCTCGGAGAGTCCTGTGGTGGTGGCGGCGAGCAGATCCGGACGGGCTATTGATTGTTGCAAATCACATTTTCCTCATGTGATATTCAACGATTATACGTGGCCCGGGAGCCGCATGGGGTAGGATGCCTCACGCGCTCCGCATCGGGCGCCACTACCCCACGGGAGAACGACGATGACCGATCCGACCGCCGGGCGCCGCCGGTACACCCGACGCGAAGCTCTCGGCCTCCTCGGCACCGCCGCGGCGTCCGGCGCCGGGGCCGCGGCTCTCGGCGCCGCCCTGCCGCCGCTCCAAGCCCAGCAGAGGTTCACGAGCGCGGAGCCGCCCGACTTTCCCGCGGGCGCGATCATTCGCACCCTGCAGGGCGATGTCGACCCGCTGGAGCTCGCCGAGGGAGCGACGCTCTTCCACGAGCACGTCGGCCGCGCCGATGTCGACTTGGCTGTCGAAGAGCTGGCCGCCTGTGCCTTCGACGGGCTGGGATGCATCGTCGACGCGGCGACCGGCCGCCGCACCGCGGAGCAGGTGGAGCACCTGAACGCGATCGCCGCCCGCAGCGAGGTGCGCATCGTGATGGCCGGCGGCTACTTCGAGGACATCGGCTTCGCCATCTACCCGGTGCGCGTGGCCGAGATGTCCGAGGACGAGCTGGTCGAGGAGCTGGTGGTCGACGCGGCGACGCAGCGCTGGGGCGCGTTCGGCGAGATCGCCTCGTCCCTCGAGATGCGCCCGGATGAGCGGAAGGTGCACCGGGCGGTGGCCCGCGCCCACCTGCGGACCGGGCTGCCGATCTTCACGCACACGCCGCACGAGAGCTGTCCGAGCTGCGCAATGGAGCAGATGGACGTCATCGAAGGGGAGGGCGTCGACCTGTCGCGCGTCGTGATCGGCCACATGGCGACCATCAAGCCGGAGCACGATCCGCTCGCCACCCACACCGCGGTGGCGCGCCGGGGCGCGTTCGTCGGCCTCGACACGCTGGGGCACGAGATGGGCCGCTCCGACATCCCCGCGGCCGACAAGGTGCGCATGGTGCAGGACCTGCTCGACGCGGGCCTGGAGGATCACATCCTGCTCTCTTCCGACCAGGGCAACGTCCGGCAGTTCAAGCGCTACTACGGCCACGGCTGGGCGTCGGTGCTGATGCAGTTCGTGCCGAAGCTGCGCTACGCCGGCGTGCCGGAGGAGACGATCCGCAAGATCCTGGTCGACAACCCGCGGCGCTTCCTCGCGTTCGTGCCGCCGGCGTAGGGTGTGCACCGCGGGGGACACCAGAGCGGAGCCCCGGGCGGCAGTGGGCGCGGCACCATGAACAAACGCAGTCGTTGCGGGCGCCTGCGCCATGGGACTGACGGCGATTTCGGCCGGGAATGCTGAGCTACCACATGACATACCTCGGACGCTGTTCAGTGTTTGCCGCGCGCGGTTTCGCAGTGGCGCTTCTGATCGCCGCCGCCGGCTGCGCCGGCGCCGGGGACGACGAAGGCAGGCCGGACGACTACCTGACGCCGGAGCTGCGCACCGCCGTCGAGCAGCTCAAGGCCGACGTGGCGATGAGCCCCACCGGCGAGTCGACGATCGCCGAGCGGGCGCGGATTCTCGCCGACTGGGTCGACGCGTACTCCCTGGGCGGCGGCGAAGTGGGCCTCGAAGGCCCGCGCGTGCGGCTGCAGTCGACGCTGCCGCCGACCGGCCAGGCGGCGTTGCGGCAGGGGGCGATCGTCGACCGGCTGGTGCGGCAGTTCACGCTGCACGACGAGCCCGGCGCGCTTGGGGAGCTGACCGCCGAGTCGCTCGGCCCGTTTGAGGCGCGCAGCTACCAGACCATTCGCCAGACCTGGACCGCCGGCACGCGCCCGGTGGTGGCCGGCGGGGGCTTCTGGGTGGCGCGGCACTTCAACGTGAACTACGGCCCCTTCCAGACCGACGACCCGGCCGGCGACGGCTACGTGACCATCGCGACGTCGGACACCGACGCGAGGTTCGAGGCCGACGTCTACATGGCGAGCGGTCCGCACGGCGGGTTCCGGGCGCCCGAGCCGGCGTTGGTCTTCCGCATCGCCTCGGGCCAGGTCGATCCCGGCGAGACGGTCACCATCACCTACGGCGACACGAGCGGCGGCGGGCAGGGCCTGCTGATGACCGGCACGTCGAGCGCCCGGATGCCGCTGCCGCTGTACGTCGATCCGGACGCCTCCGGCGAGTGGCGGCCGCTGCCGATCCTGCCGTTCGTGATCAGCGGGACGCGCGTGGCCGGCGTGCATGGCTTCGTGCCCAGCGTCGTCGCGCCGGGCGAGCCGTTCGAGCTGTCGGTGCGCGCCCAGGATGCGTTCTTCAACCGCGCGACGGGCGCCATCCCGGCGTTCGAGGTGCGGGTGGACGGCGTCGTCCGCGCGACCACGCCGGCCGGGACCGAGCCGATCACGGTGGTGGAGCTGACGCTGGACGAGCCGGGGCCGCACTGGATCGAGATCCGCTCGGCGGACGGCGAGATCCGCGGCGGCGCGAACCCGATCCTCGTCCAGGAGAATCCCGCCCGCCGCATCTACTGGGGCGACACGCACGGGCACTCCGGCTACGCGGAGGGAATCGGCACCATCGACTTCTTCATGACCTTCGCCCGCGACGACGCCCGGCTCGACTTCGTCACCCATTCCGAGCACGACGTCTGGCTGGACGACGCCGAATGGGAGCTGTCGCGCAGCGCGGTGCAGGCCTTCGACGAGCCGGGCCGATTCATTCCGTATCTCGGCTGGGAGTGGACCCGGCACGCCCGCTTCGGGGGCCACCACAACGTGCTGTACCGCGATACGGAGGGCAGGGAGCGTGTGTCGGCGCTGGAGTACCCGACGCTGTCCGAGCTGTACCAGGGCCTGCACGCGCGCTACGACCCGGCCGACGTGCTGGTCATCCCGCACGCGCACAACCCGGGCGACTACCGGCAGTCGGACCCGCAGCTCGAGCCGCTCATCGAGATGATGTCGATGCACGGCACCTTCGAGTGGTTCGTCCGGCAGTACCTCTCGCACGGCCACCAGGTAGGGCTGGTGGCGGCCTCCGACGATCACCTGTCGCACCCCGGCTACTCCGCTCCGAACCGCAACTCGCTGGCGCAGCGCGGCGGCCTCGGCGCGGTGATGGCGCCCGAGAAGTCCCGCGACGCGATCTTCGACGCGATGAAGGAGCGACGGACCTACGCCACCACCGGCGACCGCATCATCCTGGACATGACCGTCAACGGCACCGGGATGGGCCAGCGCGCCGACTACGCGGACGAGCGGACCGTCGAGGGCCGCGTCATCGGCACCGCCCCGATCGAGTCGGTCACGCTGCTCAAGAACGACGAGCCGATCTGGAGCGAGACCTACGGCACGGGCCGCGGCCGGCCCGCCGACCGCGAGGAGTGGCTGCTGTCGTTCTTCTCCGACGCCACGCCGCTGCACCCCGGCGACGCGCCGCGCGGCTGGCGCCATTGGCGCGGGCAACTCCGCGTGAACGGGGCGGTCCTCGAAGGGATCACCGGGACGGACTTCGTCAACCCGACCACCCAGGACCTGGAGTACGAGCCGGGGCGCAACGGCGCCCGCTTCGCGACCAACACACGCGGCGACACCAGCTCGCTGCGGATGACGCTGTCCGGCATCCGGCCGAGCGCGTCGATCATCCTCGACCTGGAGGAGGCGCGCGAGACCGGGTCGGCGCCGCCCTTCTTCCGGCCACCGGCCGACATTGCCGAGCGCCGCGTGCGGCTCACGCTCAGCGCGGGGGGCGTCGACAGGGGGATGGCCATCGACGGCTATCCCGACGACCGCATCTCGCTGCGCCGCCTGATCCGCAACGGCCCGCGCGACGTCAGCTTCAGCCACACCGACGAGGACAACCCGCGGACCGACGAGGACGACCCCCGGCAGGGCGACTACTACTACGTCCGCGTCCGGCAGGTGAACGACGCCATGGCGTGGTCGAGCCCGGTCTGGATCGGCGGCTATCCGTCGCGGTAGAAGCGGATGTGCGTCCCGAGACTCTTGTCGCGAAGACGCGAAGGGCTGCGAAGACAGCAACAGGTACACTTCCGCTCGATGCTCATCCTGGTCCGTGCCGGAGCATCCCGTCCGGCTCGCATCTTGCAATTGCGGTGGGGCGGCAGCCTTGTGAACGTCGAGTCCGATGCCGCGCGATAGCAAGACGCTGGGGGCCTACTTCACACCGGAGGCGGTGGCGGGCGCCCTGGTGCGGTGGGCGGTCCGGGATCCGGCTGACCTGCTGCTGGATCCGTCCAGCGGTGACGGGCGATTCGTTGCGCTGCACAGCAACAGCGTCGGGGTCGAACGCGATCCGGTCTCGGTAGCCGAGGCCGTCAGTCGTGCCCCGCATGCCACCATTATCGAAGCCGACTTCTTCACTTGGGCATCCGACGACAGCCGCCGGTTCGACTGCGCCGCCGGAAACCCGCCGTTCATCCGCTACCAGCGATTCACCGGCGCGACAAGGCGGGCAGCGTTCGACTACTGCCGGCGCCTGGGGGTGACGTTCAGCGGACTCTCGTCGTCGTGGGCGCCGTTCATCGTCGCCGCTGCCAGCAAGCTGCGCCCGGGCGGGCGCATCGCGTTCGTCGTTCCCGCAGAGATCGGACACGCACCGTACGCCATGCCGCTGCTGGACTACCTCGTGGGCAACTTCGGCGCGGTCCACGTGGTCACCCGGAAGGGTAAGAGACTTGTGCTCGTTCACGATCCCGGCGTCGGTGGCGGCGGTGAGCGGACGGTCTACGGCGGATTGAAGACGAAGAGCGTCGATGTCGTCGTGACGAAGGAAGGAATCGGGCCCGTTCTCGCCGTTTCGTGCAAGGGCGCGATCGGGGCGTTCCGGAATCTCACGAATCGCATGGAGGAAGCGGTCGGCGACTGCACGAATCTCCATATCGCGTATCCGCCTCTCGTCTGCGGCTACCTGTTCGTCATGCGCGCCAACCGCGCGGAAGAGGTGGGACGGGACCTCGGCGTCGAGGAGGATGGTTCGTCCGGAGACCGGCCCCCGCGGAAGCTTACGGAGAACGACGTCGCGCTCGACGATCAGGGTCGCCCCGTGGAGTCCATTCGCCGATTCCACGCGGCGCTGCGCGAGCTGGCCGACCGACGCGGGATTCGCAACGACGTCAGCAGCTACGAGGCGATCGCTTTCGCGCTGGCGTCGACGGAGCCTGCGCGCGCCGGGGACATCGTCGAGGACTTTCCGGAACCCGGCGGCGCGTTGCGGTTCGATCGCTTCTTCGATTCGCTCTATCGACAGTACGACGAGCGGTTCGTCTACGCGGCTCCCGACCTCAGGAAGGTGACGGCTCGCAGGGAATGGGATGCCGCATCGCCGGTCTTCGAGGAAGCAGGGCCAACAGACCTGGATTACGAGCCGCGGAAGACCTGAAGGCCGCGTGCCGGCCGCCTGACGGCGGAGGCACGCGGCCGAGGCACACTTTCGGAATACCGACTACTGCTCGGCGGCGCGGGCGCCCGCCAGGATGTTCACCAGCCCGTAGTTCCCCTCGTGGCACGCGTACTCGAAGAGCCCTCCTCCGAGCGGCACCATCGGAACTTCGGCAGTCCAGGGGCTCTCGTACGTCAGGGGGTCGGTGACCGTGAAGCTGTAGTCGATGCGGTCGGCGGCGACCCGCGTGAACCGCTCGACCACCTTCGCCTGCTCGCTGCCCGCCTGCACCAGGTAGCGCACCCGCTGATCGCCCTTCCGGGTCAGGTTGGTCGTCTCGACCACCAGCGTATCGCCCTCCCAGCGGCCGCGCGAATCGCCCAGCCACTGGCCGATCTGCGACGGCAGGTGGCCGCGTCCGTCCAGCGGGATGATCCGCGCGTCGTGAATCATCTCCACCAGGATCACGACGTAGTCGGGCGTCTGCAGGATCTGGTAGTTGTGGTTGTAGAAGCCGGGGAGCATGGCGCCGGGCATCCCGCGCGTGATGCACCGGTCGTAGAGGTTCAGGTCGAACCACGTGTCGAACCGCGTGCCGTCCCGCATCGCCGCAAACGCCGGGTCGCTTTCGCGCACCCGCTCCGTCATGGCCGGGTACCGCCCGTCGGGCGGGTCGACGATGAGCGACGTCTGGTTGCTCCGCAAGCCGCGGTCGAACCAGAAGCTGTTGTAGGAGCCGGTCTGGCCGGGGGGAGGGGGTTGGTCGCGGGCGGCCTCGGCCTGCGCGTCGAACTCCGCGCGCTCCTCTTCCGAGAGCACCGTCCGCTCCTCGAATTCGGTCGGCCGCTCGATCGGGGTCGTGGTCCGGTTGGTCCAGACGCCCTGCAAATCGGGGTCGCCCCACGGGGTGCGCTCGGGCGCCTGCGCGTTCGCCAGTACCGGAAGCAGGACGATGGCCGCCAGGATCGCGATGACGTGCCGCATGCTGCACCTCCTCATCGGGGGCATCTTAACAGCCCTTGGACGTGCGCCCTACCGCCGCAGCGCGTCGGGCATCGGGGTACGCGTCCTCACCGAGCCGTGGGGCGTGACCGCTTGCGGTGCCGGAGGGCTGCGGAGCCTGTAGCCGGCGACCGCGCCACGTTGTTGGCGCGGTAGTGCAGGCATGCTCTACGTTTAGTCGGAGCAAATGTAAAACACGCCTGCAGCCGGAGACAGGCGACCGAGCCGGCCGACTACTGCTCGGTTGCGCGCTCGGCGGCGCGGGCGCCCGCCAGGATGTTTTCCAGCCCGTAGTTTCCCTCGTGGCACGCGTACTCGAAGATCTCTCCCCCGAGCGGCACCATCGGAATCTCGGCCGTCCACGGGCCGGCGTACGTCAGCGGGTCGGTGACCGTGAAGCTGTAGTCGATGCGGTCGGCGGCGACCCGCGTGAACCGCTCCACGACGTGGCCCCGCTCGCTGGGCGCGCGCACCAGGTTGCGCACCCGCTCGTCGCCCTTCGGGGTGAAGTTGGTCGTCTCGACCACCAGCGTGTTGCCTTCCCAACGGGCGCGCGAATCACCCATCCACTGGCCGATCCGCGGCGGCAGGTGGCCGCGCCCGTCCAGCGGGATGATCCGCGCGTCGTGAATCATCTCCACCAGGATCACGACGTAGTCGGGCGTCTGCAGGATCTGGTAGTTGTGGTTGTAGAAGCCGGGGATCATCGAGCCCGGCACCCCGCGCGTGATGCACCGGTCGTAGAGGTTCAGGTCCTCCCACGTGTCGAACACCGTGCCGTCGCGCGACGCCGCGAACGCCGGATCGCTTTCCCGCACGCGCTCGGTCCGCGCCGGGTATCTCCCGTCGGGCGGATAAACGATGAGCGACGTCTGATCGTTCCGCAAGCCGCGGTCGAGCCAGAAGCTGTTGTAGCCGCCGGTGCGGCCGGGCGGCGGCGGGCGGTCACGGGCGGCCTCGGCCAGCGCATCGAGCTCCGCGCGCTCCTCGGCGGAGAGCTCCGTCCGCCCCTCGAACTCGCTCGGCCGCTCGAGCGGCGTCGTGGTCCGGTTGGTCCACACCCCCTGGAGGTCGGGATCACCCCATGGCGTGCGCTCGGGCGACTGGGCGTTTGCTACCAACGGAAGCAGGGCGATGGCCGCCAGGATCGCGATGACGTGCCGCATGCTGCACCTCCTCATCGGGGGCATCTTAGCAGTCGATCCGCTCGTTCGTGCCGTCGAACCGGGCGTACACATCACCGATGCGTGCATTTACATCGCCGACCCGCGCGTTCAGGTTCGCGTTGGTGTCGTCGATCCGCTCGTTCAACCCGCTGGCGATGATTGCCACGAAGCTCACGACGACGGTGATCGTGGCGATTCCCGTTCCGATTACGGAGACCACGATCGCCCGCATGTCCGTCATAAGTTTTTCACTATATCATGGCGGGTCCATGCCGACGGTGAACCCCGTCAGGGGGGCGTCGACACGCACCCCGGCCCGACACGACGTCAGAACGGGTAGCGGATGCCGGTACCGAAACGGAAGCCGCCCAAGTCGAGGCCGCGATTCGCGGCCCGAATGTACCGGATGTCGATGTCCAGCATCGGCGCCATCCTGGCGAACGACGCGAGGAAGCCGCCGTAGATCTGGAAGTTCGGGATCCAGGGATCGAAGGCGGCGAGATGCGCCGCGCCTGAGCGTGGGAGAGGAGCGTCGTCGAAACCGAGCGCTGACCGGCAGAACGAGCCCGAGGATGGTCAGCAACGTAACGGCGGACACGAGGCTGGCGCTGGGCCCCAGCTTGCGCATGCGTACCTCCACGGCGACGCTGGCGCGAAGAATGTACCACGACCAAAGTCAACGAAGCGGCCTGACCCGGCCCGTGGAGCTGCTTCTCTCGACGAGCTCCGGGTCGCCCCGGTACGCGACCGAACCGGTGCTGTTCAGCGCGGCGTCGAGCGACTCCTCCACCCACAACCGCGCATCCCCGGTGCTGTTCAGCGCCACGGTGGCGCGCGTGCTGCGCACCGATTCTCCGCGGTAGTCTCCGGAACTGCTGATGGTGAGGTCGAGATCGTCCACGTCACCGTCGCGGATCCGGACGTCACCGCTGCTGCTGATGCCGACGGTGAGCGAGCTGGCGCGGAGGTCATCCATCTCCACATCGCCGGAGCTGCGCATGCGGAGTTCGACCACGTCGGCCTGGACGCCGTCCACCGACAGGTCGCCAGAACTGTTGACGCTGATCTCGACGGAAGCGGCCTGGATGCCGCCCACTTGAAGGTCCCCCGAGCTGTTGAGGCGGAGCTCGAGCCGGTCCGCGCGCAGGGCCGGGGCCCGGGCGTCGCCGCTGCTCGACAGTTCGACGAACGCGATCTCCCTTGCCGTGAGGGTGTAGCGAATCGGCCGGGACGGCCGCAGGTTGAAGCCGGGCCGCGTGTCTATGGTCAGGATGCCGCCGTCGGTCGTGAACGAGAAGAATTCGTGCAGGTTGTCGTCGGCCGAGACCTGCAACCCCTCTTCGTCGCCCAAGCGGATCTCCAGCTCGCCCCGCGTGGCGAGTTCCACCCCGTTGAGTCCGCTGAACGGGTGGTGCTCGTCGGATATGCTGCCCGAACCTCGCACGGACTCGCGCCCGAGGACGATGTCCAGGCAACCTGTCGAGAAAGCCAGCACGACGCAGGCCAGGGGCATCAATCGCATCGGAACCTCCGGAAAGACGCGGCGGAGAGAAGAACCACGATCCCTCTGACGTCGCGACGAGGGAGTGAGTTCCCTGGGAGCCCGTGCCGAAAGCACGGCAGAACGTATTGACGTTCGATAGGACTACGGCTAATCTTATCGAAAACCGACAAGTCGTTCCCAAGGAGCACTTCCCATGTCCCGCACCGACCTCATGCGCGGCACCCTCGATCTGCTGATCCTCCGCGCGCTCATGGGGGGATCGAACCACGGGCTCGGCATCGCGCGCCGGGTCGAGCAGCTCACGCAGGGCGCGTTTCGCGTCAACCCGGGCTCGCTCTTTCCCGCCTTGCACCGGCTCGAGCAGAAGGGGTGGCTGACGGCCGAGTGGGGGCGTTCGGAAACCAATCGGAAGGCGAAGTTCTACGAGTTGACCCCCGCCGGGCGCCGGCACACCGAGGAGGAAGCCCGCAACTGGAAGCGCGTCTCGGTCGCGATCGAGCTGGCGTTGCGCGACGTCGAGGTGGCGTGATGTCCGCGAGGGACATCCGCTACGCGTTGCGGCAGGTGACGACCGGCCTGCAGCGCCTCCTGTCGTCGTGCTGAGCCATCGCCTGTGGCAAGGCGTGTACGGGGCGGACCCGTCGGTCCTCGGCTCGACGCTCGTCGTCGAAGGCTGCACCAGGAGCCGATGATTGCCGGCAAGGGCGCGATGAGATGATGAGATGTGGCAGGCCGCCTTCTCGTTACTCCTCTTCGCAATCGCGTTCCTCACGCGTTAGCGCCCGCTCTGCCAGGCACCGGAGCGCCGCGACCGGGGCACCGGTGCCCTTGAACAGGATCGTGCCGTCTTCGTCGGCCAGCAGGTAGGTCGGGAAGCCGCGAACATCGAAGACGCGCTCCAGGTCGATGGAAAGGCCCAAGTGCCAGTTGTACCAGGGCATTGCTTCCTGCTTCATGAACTCGGTCACGGTCTCGGCCTCTTCATCGACGCTGATCGCCAGCAGCGCGAACCGATCGGCGGGCAGGTCGGCGACCAGTGCGCGGAGATCCGGTAGCACGGTGATGCACGGCCCGCACCACGTCGCCCAGAAGTCGATTAGCAGCACGCGCCCCCGGTAGGCCGACAGCGGCTCCGCCGTGCCGTCGAGTCGCCGTCCGGTCCACTCGGGCAGCGTGCCCCCCACCGTCGCATGCCGGATGCTGGCGATCAGATCGGCCTCGGCCTGCGCGAACGTCCGACGAGTCGGCGCACTGGGGCCGGACAGCCACTTCGGGTCGTCGAAAGCCTCTTCCTTCACACCTTTGCTCAAGCCCGTCGCCTGTTCCAGAGCGCGCTCGCGCAGCGCGGCACGATCCTCTGGCGACAGCTCGGCGGCGTTCGCTCTCCGCATCAACCCGGCCGCCAGGAAGTACCGCGCCGTCGCCCGCAACACGGGGCTGTCGGCGCCGGACGCCATCTCCTCGAAGAACTCGTCGATCGACGACTTGTGCGTCGCGCCCATCTCCCCGAGGCCACGCGCCATGTCGAGCGTGCGCAACACGCGCGGCCAGTTGTCGTAGCCGGGGGCGTGCGCCGCCAAGGCCCTGGCGCCGGCGGCACTGTGCCAGTTGCCGCGAGGCGCGCCGCCGGCGTGGTCAACGAGAAACTCTGCCGCCTCCACCGTTCTGTCGTGCCCACCCTCCGCATCGAGGATCGCCCGCGCTGTCGCAATGGCTCGGACGGCGCTCGGTCGGGCTGGCCTCCGGGGCGGTGCACCGTCCTGCGGAGGGACCGTTGTGCGCATCCGCTCGTACCAGGCATCCAGCTCATCGAGGTGGTCCTGCACGACCGTCCAGTTGGGACCGACCCTATCGATGAGCGCCTCCCACGTTGCGTCTTCGGTTGTCCGGAGTCGTGCGAAGGCCTCCGCGGGTCCGACGTGAGCGGCCGGATCATCCTGCTTCCCGTCCCGCTGCCAGCCGAGCATGGCGAGGGGGCTACGGGTCCGTTCGATGAGGAACTCGGCCGCCTCGATCGTATGCGGCCCGCCCGCGGCGACGATCTCTTGAGCGGCGGCCATCGCGGCAGTCACATCCGGCAACTGTCCGTGCTCCTCCTCCGCGCGCTGCACCGTCTCATCGAGCGCGCCCTCGCCGGAAAAAACGATGTCCCGCAGGTCGCCGGCCTGTTCCTCCCAGGCCGCCTGGAGGGCGAGGTATTCCTGAACGACCGCCCATCGCGCGTCCGCGGTACTCGACGAGGCCGTCGGTCCGCATGCCGAAGTAGCCAGGAGCAGCAAGATGACCGCCCAGGCTCCTTCGACGACACGCCGCCGCTGCGGGATTGCAGTGCTCATGGTGTCCTCCCCGGATCGCAAAGCGGCCCGATCAACGACCACGCTACCTCCTTTGCATGCCGGAAGAAACTCGGGATGTCCCCAGGAGCCCGTAACAGAGCCCCGCTGCGTTCGAGCGGCGATGCATCCCGCGTGGACTGCATTGTTCCTCGGTCGAATATGCCCGATATGCTCCGTCGTCGCGCCTTGCCACGCTTCGTCGCCGGACTCTGCCCTTGCTTACCGAGAGGAATGGAGTCACAATACACGGTAACCGAGAGGACGGGAGGACAGAGCAACCATAGGATGACCGGGCCGTCGAACCTGTTGCTCGGGACGGCCGCCTGACGGAGGAGAGGTCCCACCTGCCGATCCGGCCTCGTTCGTGGGCGCCATCGCCGTCGTGCTCATCGTCGCCGGTCTGGCGAGCTACCTGCCCGCGCGGAAGGTGGTGGCCGAGAGTCCGATGCAGGCGTTGCAGAGCCAGCAGATCACGTCCCGACCGCGAGGCGTACTGTGAGCAGGTGGCGTTCTCGCTGCTGGACGAATCGTGCTCGCCGGCAGGAGCTGCCGATGGCCTACTCCGTCGGCGGCGCGGACCGGAGGCGTGGGAGGAAGCGGCCCGTCCGCGCCATGTAGCGCCGGTAGTCGTCGCCGAAGCGCTCGACGAGCTTTCCTTCCTCGGTCGCGGTCCGGACCACAAGGAGCGCCAGGGCGGCGAAACCCGTCGAGGCGATGAACCAGTTCGCCGTCGTGAGGGCGTTGGCGGTGAACGCCAGAGCGGTGGTGATGTAGAACGGGTGACGGACGTAGCGGTACGGACCGCTCGTTATCAGCGTGTGCTCACGCCGGGTGACGACGGTGTCGGTGATGTTCCGGCCGAGACTGCGGAACGTCCAGATGCCGAGCGCCACGGTGGGCAGCCCGATCGCCACGCCGGCCCAGCGCAGCGCGGCGGGCAGCGGCACGGAGGCCCAGGCCATCCAGGCCGGGTTGAGGACGAAGGCCACGAGGCCGCCCATCGCCGCCAGCCCGCAGGGGCGCAACGTGAACAGGATGAACAGGCCTTCCTGACGGCGGTCGAGCTTCTCGCCGCTCGCCTGCGACCGGATCCGGTGGTAGAGAGCGACCGGCAGGAAGGCCGCCATCCCGAGGGCGAGGATCAGCCGAAAGATCTGGTCGTCAGCCATTGCCGATCAGCGTTGCGAGCAGAGCCCTCACGACGCCGCGCGCGCCGGCACGGGATCTTCCTTCGGTCATTGTTCGGTCTCCAGGGCTCGCGTGCTCCTCGAAGCCCGAGCCCGCATCCGCAGGCCTCCAGCATAGTGCCGATGTCCAGGCCGGCCGCTGGCGTCTGCTATCAGCCGGCGCCGACAGCGCCGGCGCCAGCAGCCCGATACGGGCGCAATCGCATGTGCATGGCCGCGTTCCTCCTCGCACGTCTCAGAAGTAGCGCAGCCAGACCAGATCCCTGCGTCTCCGCTTCCAGCGGGCGAATCCACGGGTCGGAAAATAGAGCGGTACCGAGAGCGCGGCGGCCAGGAGCCACAGAACTCCCAGGTTCGGCACGCTCAGGTACTCGCCCTGATTCGGCCCGTACAGGGCATAGGCGACGAGGTAACCCGCCTTGAGCACGTACAGATGGAGGACGTAGAAGAACATAGGGGCCGCCCCGAAGGTTGCAATCGCCGCGGTGATTCGCCGGTCCTCGCTTGCTTCGAACAGCGCCAGCAGGACCGCTCCGGCCCCCAGCGTCGCCAGCAGGAATAGCAGCGACGGCGGGTACTTGGTAAGCGAGAGGAAACTCATCAGCGTCGTCAGCGCGTCGGGGGCCGCGAACCAGGGAGCGTCGCCGTAGACGTTCAGCCAGCGGATCGCCACGAAGCCGGCGAGCAGCGCGGCGCCCAGCGTCAGCAGACGGCGGACCGTCGTTCCCTCCGCCCGGATGCGTGCGAACCACGGCCCCGTCGCGTAGCCGAGGACGATGACGCCGATCCACGGGAGGACGGGATAGCTCGTTCGCGCCGTGACGCCGGCGCCGAGCTCGATGATGTCGCGCTGGTGCAGGATGGCCCAGGGAACGAAGAACGGGGACTCGCCGGTGAGGACGATGCCGTCGAGCAGGTTGTGGCCCGCGACCAGCAGCAGCCCCACCGCGAGCTGCCAGCCCCGGCTCAGGTGCAGCAGCCCCGCGAGGGCAATCATGCAGATGCCGATGCACCAGATCACCTGCAGGAAGAACCTCGAGGGAGGAAACTCCGCCGTCCAGGCGAACCCGACGACGGTGAGCTCGAGCAGCACGAGGAACGCGCCGCGCTCGAGCAGGAACACCGAGGTCTCCCGCCGCGTGTGGGACGAGCCGTGGAACCAGGCGCCCAGCCCGGTCAGGGCGATGAAGACCGGCGCGCAGATGTGGCTCAGCGAACGGGTGAAGAACAGCCCCGGCGGCGTCGTCATGACGTCCACCGGATCGCCGACCTGCGCGTGCAGATAGACCGTCTCGCGCACGTGGTCCACCAGCATCAGCAGCATGACGAGCCCCCGAAGGGCGTCGATGCTCGCGACTCGCCGTCCGGTCATGGGGTCATTCTCACATCATCGGGACGCCGAGCCAGATCGCGTCGGCGGCTCGATCGTGCCATCGCGTTCCGCCTGGAACATCCCGTCGATGGTCGACGATGGACTCGACCCGCCGGTCCTACCCACGCCCTTGCCGCCTCGGGCCATCTCTGCTAGGTTGCGAGGCTGACGCTTGAGAGGATCCGTGCATACAGGGCTCGCACGACGAGGCTCCGGCTGGCACACCTGGATTGTCGCCCTGGCGATGTTGCTTACCGGTGCCGCGATCGCCGAGGCCACCTGGCACGAAGAACACGGCGTCGACCAGGACTGCGCCGTCTGCCAGCTCCGGCACCAGCCCGCCGCCGAAGCATCCGCATTCTTGCACGTCGGCTACGCGGACGTTGCGGAACGGATCGTGCCGGCTGACGACGGCGGATGGATCGCACCCGGTCATTTCCGCCGCCTGCTCGCCCGCGGCCCTCCCGCCTAGCTCCCGTCACGCGCTTCGTTCGCCTGTCGTACCGCCATCGCCGGTGAGACCGCTCGTGTCGGCGGTGCTTGCAAAGGCCGCGCGCGGCAGCGGCGTTTCCCGGCGCCGCGCGGCCCTCCAAGTGCCGGTGCCGCCTGCAGGAATCTTCCCGATGTGCGGCGGGTCGCCCGGCGCGCGCGGCTGTCTCCCACGACGGCGAAGGATGGAGGAACCGTCAGGACGAGGGAAGGGGAGAGATGGTAGTGGGGATTATCGTCAGACCGTTCGTTCTCTATCGGCACGCGCGCCTCGCCGACGCGCCTCCTGCCCGGACCGGCGGGCCGTTTCCGCACGATCCTGAAAGTTCGTTCCTGGCAATGCGCCGCTTCCGGGTGCCCTCTCGTCTGACGGCCTTCGTGCTGTCCTTCGGCCTGGCCGCGTGCGGGTCCGGCGTGCCCGACGATCCGGGAGCCGTCGAAGGCGAGGCGCTCGAAACGCCTTATGCGGAGACCTTCAGCGTCGTCGAACGGGACGGCTATCGCATTGTCGACATCGAAGCGTCCGTCGTCACCTGGGGCGGAGCGGCGGGCGGACCGCCGCAACGCGCCCGTCTCGTGCTCGTCCCGAAGGGCCTGGAGCCGCCACCCCTGACCGGAGACCTGGCGGCTGCCACGTTAGTCCGAACTCCCGTCGAGCGGATCGCCGTCAACGATCAACCCCATGAGGCCATGCTGCGCGCACTCGGGGTCGAGGACCGGATCGTCGCGGTCGGCGGGCACAACAGCTACGACGATGACCTGCGCCGCAAGGCCCGGTCGGGTCGGATCCAGCAGATCGGCTATGGCTGGCACATGCCGCCGACGCTCGATGCGCTGGTGGCGGCGGAGCCGGAGGTGCTGGTCGCGCGCATGGCCGACCTCACGCACACCCAGCACATGGAGCGCGTCGAGTCGCTCGGCATTCCGTTCGTGCCGACCTTCATCGATGCGGAGCCGCACTACATGGGCCGTGTCGCCTGGGTGCTGCTGATGGGCCTGCTGACCCGGAAAGAGGCGGAAGCCGATGCATTCGTTCAGATGGTCGCGGAGGAGGTCGACCGCCTGAAGTCTCTCGCCGAGGAACAGCCGCGGCGGTCGGTCCTTTGGGCCTGGTACAAGAGCGCGGGCAATCGCTGGGCCGTTACGCAGCGAAACGCTATCGCAGCCCTCATTCGCGACGCCAACGCGGAGCTCGTGCTCGGCGCCGACGACGATCCGGAGCTCGACACCTTTTCCGAGCTTTCCACGGAACGGCTCCTGCGGGACGCCACGGGCGCCGATTGCTGGATGATCCGCGATCCGCTGTCCGCGGTGTTCGACGATCGGGCCGTGCTCTCGCGCTTCAAGGCCTATCGGGACGGTTGCGTCTTCTGGGAGCAGGGCAAGCGCCATCCCGACGCGGATACGTGGGAGCTGTGGGAGATGGGGGCCATCCGTCCGGACTGGCAATTGGCGGACATCATGAAGATGCTGCATCCGGAGCTGCGCGACGGGGAGTGGCGTTACCTCGCACCGGAAACGTGGGAGGCGGACCATGTGGGCGCGGGTCTGCACTAGCGGCTCGGTCCTCCTCGCCACGCTCGCCGCGCTCTGCCTGCTGACGCTGAACTATGGGCAGATCGCGCTGCCCCTGGCCGACACGGTCGGCGCGTTGACGGGAACGCAGTCGAGCGACCTGGCCCGCCAGATCGTCCTCGATATTCGCCTTCCGCGGGTCGCCGCCGCGATCATCGCCGGCGGCGCGCTCGGCATGGCGGGGGTGTTGATGCAGGCCCTCTTCCGCAACCCGGTCGCCGACGCGTGGTCCCTCGGCCTGCTCGCGGGCGGCCAGCTCGGGGTCGCACTCATCGTGACCGCGGCGGCCTTCGCCGGTCCCGCGGCCGTGTCCTTCCTCACCTTCTTCGAGGGCCCCAGCATCACCCTCGCGGCCGCCGCCAGCGTCGCCATCGCGGCGCTCGTCATGCTGGCGCTCGGCCGCCGCGTCGGCGCCATCACGCTGCTCGTCATCGGCCTCATGCTCGGATTCACCGCGCAGGGCCTCACCAGCGTTCTGCTGCATTTCGCCGCCCGCGCCGGCGGCCGGATCTATGGCGGATGGCAGGATGCGAGCTTTGCCGGCGTCGCCCCCGCGGCGCTGCCGTGGCTCCTGCTGCCGATTCTCATCGGTACCGGCGCCGCCGTCGCGACGGCCAAGCCGCTCAGCTCGCTGCTTCTCGGCGAGACCTACGCCCGCAGCCTCGGCGTCAAGGTAACGACCTTGAGACATGCCGTGCTTGCGGCAACCGTGCTTCTGGTGGCGCCCGTGGTGGCCTTCTGCGGCCCGGTGAGCTTCGTCGGTCTCATCGCACCCCACTTCGCGCGGGCGCTGGCCGGAACCGCACGGATCCTGCCGCTGCTCCCGGTCGCCGCCCTCGGCGGCGCACTGCTGGCCGTTGCCGGAGACGCCATCGTCCATGCGCGGTGGGAGCAGCACTTCCTGCACCTGAACGCGGTCCTCGCCATCGTCGGCGCGCCGGCCGTGATTCTCATCCTCATCTTCTCGCCGGCCGTGAGGCAGTGGCGCTGATGCTGGATCTGCAATCCCTCGCCGTGGGCTATCGCAACACGCGGGGAGCAATCCTGTCCGGCATCGACCTGTCGGCCGCTCCCGGTGACTTCATCTGCATCCTCGGCCGCAACGCGGCGGGGAAGTCGACCCTCATGCGGACGATCGCGGGGCTGCAAGCGTCGCTCGCCGGAATGGTGTTGCTCGACGGCGAGGACATCGCATCCATGCGCCCGGCGACGCGCGCGCGGCGGATCGCCGTGGTGCTGACCGAGCGACAGTTCAATCCGGGCCTCCGCGTCGACGACGTCATCGCGCTCGCCCGGCAGCCCTTCACGGGTTGGCAGGGTGGACTGGCGCACAAGGACACGGCCGCAATCGCCGACGCGGTTGCGCTCACCGGCGTCGAGCCGTTCCTGCGCCGCTACTTCAGCGATCTCAGCGACGGCGAGCGACAGCGCGTGATGATCGCGCGTGCGCTCGCACAGACGCCGCGCCTCCTGGTCCTCGACGAGATCACGGCCTTCCTCGATCTGCCGAGCCGGGTCGAGATCATGGCCCTCCTGCGTTCCCGGGCGAAGCAGACGGGGCAGGTCGTTCTGCTCTCGAGCCACGACCTCGACCTGTCGCTCCAGCTTTCCGACAGCGTCTGGCTGCTCGACGGCGCGGGCGGCTTCTCGGTCGGCACACCGGACGAATTGAGCCGGAGCGGTGCGGTCGGCAGCGCCTTCGACACCGCGGCGATCCGGTTCTCGCCCTCGCAGGGGCGGTTCGAGATCAGGACGTCCGAATCCGCGTAGCCGCATGTCTCCTGCCGCACGGTCCCGGCAGTACGACGTGGCGCAGGAGCGGATCCGCCAGGAGCATGGTCGGCGTGGTGCCGTCGAAGACCGTAGGATCACACCGATGTCCCGTTTCCACCTGGACGCGAGCCAGCCATGAGACGACTCTATCCGGACCTGTGGCAGACGGCCCAACAGAAGCAGTTCTCCATGCTGACCGTGCATGCGTACCTGCTCGACCGACCTGTCGGCAATGCCCTGTTCTACAACCCGCGAAGCTCCGGTGATTTCCCAGCGGTCGCCGACCTTGGCGGGATCACCCACCACTACCTGAGCCATTGCCACGAAGTCGGCGACGGGCTGCCGGGCGTCGCGGAGCGCTTCGATTCGAAGTTGTGCTGTCACGCCGGCGTGGAGCCGTATCTTGCCAACACGATGCCGGCGGACGTGTACTTCGATTCGCCCGACAGGGAGCTTCACGCCGGTGGTGTCGAAGTGATCCACACGCCCGGCCACACGGACAACAGCGTGTGCTACCGCTACCGCTCGCCGCACGGAAGGACGTACCTGTTCCCAGGCGACACTCTCTACCTGGACCACGGAGAGTGGGCCACCCTCGTCGTTTCTCAAGACGGGGGGAACCGCCGAGACCTGGCCCGCAGTCTCGCGCTGCTTCGTACTCTGGATGTCGACGTGATCATCTGCAGCGTGTCCATCGGCGACATGAAGATCGTCGAGGTAACTCGCCCGGAGTGGTGGAGAATCATCGACGACTTGACGCGGCGTCTGGCGATATCCAATCACCAGGCCTAGCAGCCCGTGGCGAAAGCCCCGCTGCATTCGAGCGGCGATGCATCCCGCGTGGACTGCGTTGCTCCTCGGTCGAATATGCCCAATATGGTCCCTCGTCGCGCCTTGCCACGCGGGCGCCTCGCCGCTCTCGGTGCGACGCGGGGTTCCACCACGGACTGCTAGCTCCGCGGACCGCCGCGTTCGTCCGGATGAGCTGCTTGAGGGGCGCCGGCGGATATACTCTGGGCCGACGCCATGGCTCCGCAGCCCGAGGACGTCCCGCGCGTGCTCGACACCCGAGGCGACGAGCCGCTCAACGCCACCTACGCCGCGGTGGTCGTCGTCGAGGTCCTCGTGCTGGCGGCGCTGTGGTTCTTCTCGCGGCATTACTCGGGGTAGCACCCCGACCGCCGGAGCCGGCGCCTTCTCCATGCATCCGATCGACTGGATCATCATCGGCGGCTACCTTGCGTGGGTCCTGTACGACGGGGTGAAGCGGTCCCGGGGCACCGACGCGGTCGAGGGGTACTTCCTCGCCGGCCGCTCGCTCCCGTGGTGGGCGGTCGGGCTCTCGGTGATGGCCACCCACATGAGCGCCATCACCCTGGTCGGCACCACCGGGCAGGGCTACGCCGACGGCATGCGGCTGATCCAGATGTACTTCGGCCTGCCCCTGGCGATGATCATCCTGTCGGTGACCCTCGTCCCGTTCCTCTACCGGGCCCGCGTCTTCACCGCCTACGAGTACCTGGAGCGCCGGTTCGACCGGAAGACGCGGGCCCTGACGAGCCTGATCTTCCTGGTGTCGAGGGGACTTGGGGTGGGGGTGATCATCTCCGCCCCGGCGGTGGTGCTCTCCGTGGTGCTGGGGTGGAACCTCACCCTCACGGCTCTCGCCATCGGGATCCCGACGACCTGCTACACCATGCTGGGCGGAGTGCAGGCGGTCGCGTGGGCCGACGTCAAGCAGATGGTCATCATCGTGGGCGGCCTGCTCGCGGTGGTCGCGGCCCTCGTCCTCGGTTTGCCGGGCGGCGTCGGCCTCGGCGACGCGATGCACCTGGCCGGGGCCGTGGATCGGCTCGACGCCATCGACTTCACGCCGGACGCGGGCGAGACCTACACGTTCTGGTCGGGCATGCTGGGCGGACTTTTCCTCATGCTCGGGTACTTCGGGTGCGACCAGAGCCAAGTGCAGCGGCACCTGACCGCCGACTCGGTCGACGCCGCCCGCCGGTCGCTCCTGATGAGCGCGTACTGGAAGATCCCGCTGCAGGCGCTGATTCTGCTGACCGGCGTGCTCGTGTTCGTGTTCTACGTGTTCGCCGCGCCGCCGATGCTCTTCAACCCGGTGCACGAGGCGGCGGCGCGCGACGGCGATCGGGCGGCGGAGTACGCCGGGCTCGAGGCGGAGTTCGAGGAGGCCTTGGCGAATCGCCGCAGCGCCGCGGACGAGATGCTCGCGGCGCGGCGGGGCGCCGGCCCGGAGGCTGCCGCCGAGGCCAGGGCGGCGTTCGCGGCCAGCCAGGAGCGGGTCGGGGCGGTGCGCGGCCGGGCGGCGGGGTTGGTGGAGGAGGCCACCGGAGAGGACTACGCCGACGTCAATTACGTGTTCCCCACGTTCATCGTCACGCACCTGCCGGTCGGGCTCGTGGGGCTGCTCATCGCGGCCATCTTTGCGGCGGCGATGTCGAGCGCGGCGGCGGAGCTGGCGGCCCTGTCCACCACCAGCGTGATCGACTTCTACCAACGCTACCTGAACAGCCGGGCAACCGACCGCCACTACCTGCGAGTATCGAAGGTGGCGACCGCCCTGTGGGGCGTGGTGGCCACCGTCTTCGCGGTGTTCGCGGCCAACCTCGGCTCGCTGATCGAGGTCGTCAACCAGGTCGGGTCCTACTTCTACGGGTCTCTGCTGGGGGTCTTCGTGCTCGCCATCGGGTTCCGGCGGGCCACCGCCGACGGGGCCTTCGTCGGCCTGTTCGCGGGCATGGCGTCGGTGGCCCTGGTGGAGAGCGCGGCCGACGTGTCCTTCCTCTGGAACAACGTCATCGGCACCGTCGCCGTCGTCGTCGTCGGGCTCGCCGTCAGCCGTCTCCGGCCCACCTCGTGAGGGGGCCCGGCGTTGTCCGCCGGCCGCGCCCCGTGGCCCCGGCGGATCCATCCCAGCCTTCGGGTGGCGGATCGAACGGGCGCGCGGGCTGCCGTTGACGGCGAAGCACTTGCGCAAGCGGGCCGCGGCTGCGCTTCGCGGCCGCGTCGAGCGTCCGTGCGATCCGCCTGCAGCGCGCTACTCGGAACCGCCCACCTTGCGTTGACCGGACTCAAGAGCCGCGTAGGCCTCGTAGGTCTTCGGCCCCGGAACGGACTTGATGCGCTCCCAGGCCGCCACTGCGTTGGCCCGGCCCTTGCCCCTGTTCGCCGGGTCCGCCTTGAAATCCGTCACGAAATTGTTGAACCGAGCGGCGAGGATCCGCGGCAAGCGGCCCTCCGAGCGCATAAGCTCCAGTAATCGATTGCCGAGATCCGCGTAGGTGATGCGCCGGCCTGCCTGAAGTTGCGTGCGGCGCCATTCGTTGAGCCAGTACCACTGGCCTGACTTGTCTCTCAGCGACGGGGAGCACGCGTGGACGAAGTCTCGCAGGAAGGACTTCGTTCTCCGGTCGTCGACGTAGGTCTGGACGATCGTTTCGGCAGCCAGCCTGTCGCGCTCTTCGTCGGACTGTCGATCGGGCACGGGTTTGGCAAGCGGAACCATCCCCGTTCGAAGAACGCCACGGATGAGCGACTCAAGCTCCAGCTTGCGCCGTCGGCCTACAGGATTGATGACGGTCTGCGGGTCGCCGGAGTACCCGGTCTCCTGGACTCGAAGAACGGTTGTGTCCCGACTCTTCTGCTCGCGACGACGGCATCGATCCTGACGACGCCCGTCCGGCACTGCCAAGCGGTAGGCTAGCGACGCGCATGGAAGAAGCCCTGCTCCTGCGGCGGATACGGGAGGAGTTTCCCAACGTCACGTGGACGTCGCACCGGTACCTGACGCACGGCTGGGACCATGCCGTCCTGATCCTCGACGAGGCGCTCGTCTTCCGCGCTCCCAAGGCCCAGGCGAACCGGGATGCGCTGGCGAACGAAGCCAAGCTGCTTCGCTACCTCCAGCCGAGGGTCGACGTCGGCATTCCCGACTACGTCTACGAGTCCGCCGACGGCTCGTTCGCTGGCTACAGACTTCTCGCCGGTCGGGAGCTGGACGTCGCCACGTTCGGCCGGCTCTCCGATACGGCAAGGGAACGGATAGCGGAACAGCTCGCCACGTTCCTCACCGCGGTCCACGAGACCCCGAAGTCGGTCGCCCGCGAGTGCGGCGTGTCCGAGCACACTGCTGTCCCACATTTTTCAGCACCACAGCAGCATCTGCGGGTTCGGGGCACCCGGTGGTGAGGGAGGCATGAACAACTCCACCAGTGAACGGCGGTCGAACAGGTTGAGTTGGAGAACCCGTAGCATCCGGTGCAGGGTCCAGCTCAGCCGCAGGACGAACTTCAGGTAGGCCAACAGCAGGTACATGCACGTCGCCACCCACAGTTGCGTCAGCACCGCGTTCTTCGAGCGGCCCACGAAGCGCTTCACCTTCAGATATTGCTTGATCCACTTGAAGAACAACTCGATTTGCCAGCGCGACTTGTACACATCGGCAATCGTCTTCCCCACCCACGTCGTGTTGTTCGTCACGAACACGTAGCGCTGTTTCGTCTCCGCGTCCCAGTAGCCGACCCGCCGCAGCGTGCCCGGATAGGCCCGGCGGCCACGCGCACTCGTCAACTCGATCGTCTGGTCGCTCATCACGCCAGTCCGGATGTCGACGTCGTGGTCGCGCAGCACCCGGTACTTCACGCCCCGCTTCAACCGCGTCACGAAGGTCACGCCCTGCTCCTGCAGGCGATGCAGCCACCCGAAGTCCAGATACGCGCGGTCGGCCACCACCACGCTGCCGGTCGGGAACGTCCATGTGCGGGCCACCGTCACATCGGCTGCCTTGCCGTCGGTGACGCTGAGAAAGCTCGGCAGATGCCCCGCCTGGTCCAGGCCGACGTGCAGCTTGATGGCGCCCTTCGTACGACGGAACGACGCCCACGGGAAGGCCGCCAGGCACACGTCGATGGTCGTCGCATCTATCGCATACAGCTTGTTCTTGAACCGGAAGCCGTGCCGCGGGGCGCGCTGCTGACAACGCGCCAGCAGGCGGGAGAAGAGCGCTTCGTAGAACGTGTACGGCTGCTCGGCGTTGACCCGCGCCAGCGACGAACGGCTGACGAGGGTCTGCATCCCGAGGTGATAGAGCTTGTGGGGTTGGGCGCACAGGTTACCGACGATGTCGCGCAGGCTCAGCAGGCCACCAAGCTGGCCGAGACCGAGGGCGACGAACTGCGCCCAGCGGCTCATGACGCGGAGTCTCTGGCCCTTCTGGTGCTGCCGGGCCTCGGCGTCGAATTCATGTCGGGGAAGCAAATCGAGAAGCTGCCGGAAGACTGTGTTATGATGGGCCACGGCTTGGATCTCCTGTCTTTTGAACGATTTGGAGCAAAATCATTCTATCAGAGACAGAGGGTTCAAGCCGCTCTACTTTGAAGTTCTATGGGACAGCAGTGATTGCGGAGTTGTGTGCGGCCTGCGACCGTCGTGTACCTTGTTTCACCAGCATCAATCTGGTCAGGCGTATCTGCAACCCTGGCTGTGGTGCAAGACCCGTGAGGCGGCGGCGGGACCGCGCTGCACGCCGACACGCGCGGAACGTAGGCCGCTGCGGCCAGCGGGTGTGCGATGGCGATACTTCTCGCAATAGCGCTACGCCTTGTCTTTGTGGTGTTGTCTGCCATCGTAGCGGCAGTAGCGTTCACGCTCGTTCCCGGTTGGGTTGCATCCTGGCTCGTGCAAAGGGGAATCGAATTCGGACGGGCGTTTCAGGAGACCGGATCTCTGCTGACGGACCTGCTCGTGGAGGTGCTCCGGGACGCGAGTAACGGTTTACTCATGCTGGCGCCGGCGGGGGCTACGCTCCTGCTGAGGACTTATCTCCCGAATGGCGTCAAGGAGTGGTTGGGCTCGCTGTACTCCGCCCTCAAGCGCGCCTGGAATGATGTCAAGGAGTACGTCCTGCGGGGGGAGGACTGGCACAAGGTACCACTGGCTTTCCTGAAGCTGGGGCTGTATACGGCTGCGGCAGCGTTTCTGCTGGGCTGGTACGGTGAGGTCGTGTCGCAAACGTCACCGCCGGCGCCCGTGGTCAGACCGGCGTACGCAGTGTCGGCCGCCGATCCGGACGCGCTGCTCCCGGTGCACTTGCTGGTGCACTTCGACAATGCGGCGATTGATCAGGATGGCGAGTTTACCGGCCGAGGCGTCTCCGTCGACAATGCCCGGCGGGAGGAACTGCGAACAACAGTGGAAACACTGGGAAGCTGCGTAGCTCCGGGACACGAGGTCACCATTCAGCCGTACGGGTTCGCGAGCGACGACGGGTTCCGCGGCTTGCAGCACGAACGGAGCAACCAACTGAACGTGGAGGCCGCCAATCGGAGGGCAACGGTCGTTCATGAGGCGCTTGCGATGTTTGCCGACCGTGTTTTCGGCGTGGCTGTCGAGGCACCTAGGAAGTGGAAAGACCTGCCGACGATGATCCAGGCACGGGATTCCATGGTCCCGGTTGCCGAAGGGAACGACCGGAACGCGTTCGCCGACAGGGTCGTCATCTTGTTCGTCTCGGATTCGGGAGTGTGTCGGATGTGTCGGATACAGCAGAGTGCAACGGCACAGCCGAGTGAGAATACGGCTGCCTCCTCGGTGGGATAGTTGGCGGCACGTCTTGCACCCAGCGACGGATCGGGCCGGCGGATCCTATGCCAACCGCTGCTCCTGCCGCTTCAGAAGCCAGAGCACAAACCACGCGGGTAGCGAGAGAAACGCCGCGTAGATCCACACGGCGACCGGTCCAAGCAGGCCTCCCACCGTTGCCGCGTAGGTCGTGAGCGAACCCAGCACGACGGCGCAGCCACCAGCTGCAGCCGGCGACAGGGCGTGCAGTCGGCGGACGGCAACGGTCAAGGGAATCCCGGCCGGCCAAGTGAAGACGAACAGCGGCACGATTGCCGCCGCCATCGGTCCCGGCATCGACAGTCCCGGCATCGACGGTCCCGGCATCCCGCCGAAGCCGAAGCGGAGGAATGCCTGGGCGGCCACCGCGAGTGGCAGCCAGAGCGAAAGCAGAAGGGTACGTCCCATGATCCCCAGACTGACACGGGTGCCGCGGGATGGCAATCGGAGGGGCAGCTTACCGGCCAGCGCGCGCCTCGGCGGGCGTCAGGATTGGGATGCAGTGAAACGGGGACATCATCAGCAGGTCCCGGTCGCCGGTGATGAGGCAGTCGGCTCTGCCGAGGAGGGCGGTTTCGAGCAGCTTGTCATCTGTTGGGTCACGGCATCCCAGCTTGGCGCCGAGAACCGCCCCGTTGCGTTCGATCCGGACCATCGTTCAAGGACCGCACACGTTTTCTCGAACCGCTACCGCGATTCCACGCTCCGGTCACATCCGGGCGGCCAGATTCTCCACCATGGACGGCAGCCGCTCCACCAGGTAGAGCGGGAGGGACAGCAGCGGGTAGCGGATCCGTTCGGAGCCGTGGCCGTAGCGCACTTCAGCTTCGACCGTGTGCAGGGCCGGCAGGTCCGTATCGAAACGGACTGCGAACGGAACCCGTTTCTCCGCCACGAACTGGTGCAGCGACTTCAGCGTGCCGGTGCGTCCGGCCTTCACTTCGATCGGTACGATGCGGCCGCCGAGCTCGCACACGTAGTCGACCTCGGCATTGTTGGAACGGCCCTCGCGCAGCCAATAGGTCAAGTCGCGGTTCGGCCGATCGGCGAGAAGAAACTGCAGGTGCTGGCCGATGAACTGCTCGGCGCCGGGACCGGCGTTGACCAGTTGCGTTTCGGTCTGGCCGGCGATGGTCTGCCAGCCGAGTCCGCAGACGGCGTTCATCAGGCCGACGTCCAGGAAGATCAGCTTGAAGACCTTCTCCTTGAGGTCGGCTTGCAGCGGCAGGCCGGAACACTGGCTGTGAGTCACTCGCGCGATGACCCGCGCCATGGCCAGCAGGTCGATATCACGCCGGATGGTGGCGCTCTGGTCGTCCTCGGAGACGTTGCTGTACTTCACCTTTCGTCCGGCGTGGCGGGCCGCGAAGTTGAACACGCGGAGCATTCGGGTGAGATCGCGACGCGACGCGTACTTCGGGAAGTCGTCCCGCCAGGTATCGATGATACTGGCGTGGACGGCACTGACGGCTCGCAGATTCCTGGATTCGGCATAGGTCTTGACCGCCTCGGGCATGCCGCCCACGAAGTGGTACAGGCGCAGGAGCTCGAGCAGGCGCTGGTGAATGACCGGGTGCGGCGACGGAGGGGCGGAGCCGGTCGTCCACTCGATCGTCTCGATCTCGCGGGCGAGCCGCTCCTGACCGGCGGCCCGCAGGAATTCGGTGAACGTCATCGGACCCAGATCGAGGTATTGGATGCGTCCGACCGGCATCGAGAAGGTGTGGTCCGACAGCATGAATTCCAGCAGCGAACCGGCGGCGACGATCGGCAGTTCCGGCATCTCTTCGAGGAAGTACCGAAGAGAGGCGAAGGCGCTGGGGGCGGCCTGTATCTCGTCCAGAAACAGGATGGTGTGCTTGGAGCGCGGTCGGTCGGAGACCGCCTCGATCACGTCGAGCACGGTCGCCGGATCGTTGCGGGCGAACGTCTCGGCGAGATGCGGATGCCGTTCGAGGTTGACGGTCAGCAGATCCCGATCGGTTGCCGCTTCGCAGAACAGCCGGACCAGCGTGGACTTGCCGACCTGCCGCGCCCCGCGCAGGACTAGGGGCTTGCGTCCCTGCCGATGCAGCCACTCCTGCATGTCCCGCAGGCGATGACGATACATCGCCCCGAGGATCTCATTTAGGCACCCATAAAAGCAACAAGTAGTTATTATTTTTCGGGTGTATTTTCTGCTTCCCTGATCGCGAGACTTCAGAATCCGACCATCGTCTGCAGGTAGAAGAAGTCCGCCGTGTCCAGCGCGAAGCTCGCGTCGCGCAGGTAGGCGCCGCCGAAGAAGCGGCCGTAGCCCACCTCGAGCCCGACCGGGCCGACCGGCAGACGGACGGTGATGTCCAGCTCGTTGCCGACGTGGGACGGGATGGCCGGATCCCCGGCGTGATGGACGACGGCGCCGCCGACGTTGTACCAGGCGTCCGCGCCGGGTGAGAGCAGGGCGAAGTCCTGCAGGGCGACGCGCAGCGTCGTGCGGCGCGGGAGCACCGCCTCCACGGTGACCTCCGTGTTGCGCAGGTTCTGCAGCGCGAACAGGTCCATGTAGCCGTAGTAGGCATGGCCCAGCGGATAGAGCTGGTCGAACGTGCCGTGGACGCCGTCGGTCGGGTCGTCGTCGCCGCTGCCCAGGTTGAACGCCGTCCCGAGCTTCAGCCTGCCGGGCAGGCCGGTCGTGTACGAGCCGCCCGCATGGAACAACGCGGCCCGGTGGTCCAGGCCGGCATAGCTTCCGGACTGGGCCGCCAGCTCTCCGTCGAACGCCCAGGGACCGTAGCGGGTGTCGACGCGCGTGCCTATGGTGTGGACGGCGTCGTCGAACCGCGCCGCGCGGCGCAGCAGCCAATAGCCCTCGACCGCAGCGCCGGCGACGAGCGCGGTGTCGGAGTAGTGGACGCCGTGAAGCTGGCTGTCGAACATCCGGCTCCCGGTCGGTGCGTGGTCGTTGAGGGCCGTCGGCGTGACCGGGACGAGACGGGTGGCGAAGGCGTCGAGCTTGCGGCCCGCGCCGGCGTCGATGCCGATCCGCGCCCCGTCGAAGACCCGCGCGGTGTTGACCCATTCGAGCGGAGACACCATGCGCTGGGAGCCGTAGACCAGCTTCTGGCGCCCGATGCGCACCGTGATGGGGATCGGTCCGGACGCCGGAGACTGGACGTCAAGATACCACGGCCCCGGCGTGTGGCCATGCGCCGAGTAGCAATCAAGACGCATGCCATCTTGGAGAGATCCCGGCCCGTGTCGCCACGCCATTTTGCTCGCGCGCATGAACAGAGGTGCAGTCCGGGGTGCAGCCCACCGCCGAGTACCGCCGAGGTACCCGTCGTCGGTATCCCGGCGCCCTCTCGGCCCGGCTTCTCTTTTGTCGATTTCTCGTTTCGAGGTCTACATTCCCGTGAACCTGTTGCCCTGCGCGGCCCGACCACGGTTCGTGTGCGGGTTGTTTCTCCTGGCTCACGGCCCGCACAGGTTGCGTTCTTCCGCAGACCGTGCGTGATTGTCCTGTATCGCGCCATACGAAATAGTTGGTTCGCGACATACTCTCGGACATTGATGTCTAATCCTCTGTCGGACTACGAACATGTAGGCACATCGCACGACGACGACATTCTTGCGGATTCCGTAACGGTCGAGGACTGGCGGGAGCACCTTCCGGGTTCTTCTGGAACCATATCCACCGAAGGTCAACCCGCCATCTGCATCGACAAGGGTGTCAAGCGAGACGGCAGGGTTCTACATTTGTGTAGGTCCTCTGCGACACGCCGCATCCACGCGCGATTCTACCCATACCTGCCGCAAACCATTGATTCCAAAGGGGCAACTAAAGCGGCTCGCGGAATCACGTCATGTTGGCGCGCCTCTTGCAATGCATGACCGCCAATCGGGAGGCGCTGCCGTAACGGCGGGCTCGTTGGAAGGCCGGGAGACGTCGGCACAGCTCGCACCAGGCTACCCGCCGTCCGGCGTTCGGCAGTCGCCACACCTGTCTCAATCGCACGCGTCGGAGGCGCTCACATGGAAGTTACCGGCAAGGCTACGCGGATTCGGCTCTTCAGCATCGACACGCCGCAGATGCGCGCGTTCCACATGACGTGGTTCGCGTTCTTCCTTTGCTTCTTCGCCTGGTTCGGGATCGCGCCGCTGATGAAGATCGTCCGCGACGAGATGGCGCTGACCCAGTCGCAGATCGGCTGGCTCGTCATCGGGTCGGTTTCCATCACCGTCGTCGGGCGTCTGTTCATCGGCTGGCTCTGCGACCGCGTCGGGCCGCGGCTGGCCTATACCTGGCTTCTTCTTCTCGGATCGTTGCCGGTGATGGGCATCGGCCTGGCCCAGGACTTCCAGACGTTTCTGATCTTCCGTCTGCTGATCGGCGTCATCGGCGCGTCGTTCGTCATCACGCAGTACCACACCTCGGTGATGTTCGCCCCGAACGTGGTCGGTACGGCCAACGCCACCACCGCGGGGTGGGGGAACCTGGGCGGCGGCGTGACGCAGCTCGCCATGCCGATCGTGCTCGGCATCCTGACCGTCGGGGCCTACATCCCGTTCACCAACATCCAGTTCCTGCCCGGCCTGGGGCTGAGCGACGAGACTGGCTGGCGGGTGGCGATGGTGCTCGCCGGGGCCATGTGCGCCCTGGTCGGCGTGGCCTACTACTTCCTGACGCAGGACGCGCCGGAAGGGAACTACCGCGAGCTGCGCGCGGCCGGCACGCTGCCGCCCAAGCAGAGCGTGAAGGGCTCGTTCGCGCTGGCGGCGAGGGACCCGCGGGTCTGGGCGCTGTTCGTCATCTATGGCGCGTGCTTCGGCATCGAGCTGACCGTCAACAACGTCCTCGCCCTCTACTTCATCGACTACTTCGACTTCTTCTCGTCGATGAACGCGGTGCGAGCCGTCCAATGGGCGGGTGCGGCGGCGATGCTCTTCGGGCTGATGAACGTCTTCGCGCGCACTCTCGGCGGCGCCGTCGGCGACCTGTTCGGCCGCCGGTGGGGGCTCTCCGGCCGCGTGCGCTGGCTGTTCATCGCGCTGTTCGCCGAGGGGCTCGCCCTGATGCTCTTCTCGCAGATGCCGGTGCTGGCGATGGCGATCCCCGCGCTCATCGTCTTCAGCCTGTTCGTGCAGATGTCCGAGGGCGCGACCTACTCGGTGGTGCCGTTCATCAACAGGAAGGCGCTCGGCTCGGTCGCCGGCATCGTCGGGGCGGGAGGCAACGCCGGCGCGGTGGCGGCGGGGTTCCTTTTCCGGGGGGCCATTCCGTGGCCGACGGCGTTCCTCGTCATCGGCGCGCTGGTGACCGTCACCGCGTTCCTCGCCTTCGCGGTGCGCTTCGACAGCGAAACGGAGACCGAGGCGCGGACGGCACTCGACGCGGCGCTGGCGGATCGGCGGGCCGGACTCGCCGCCGGAGGCGGGGCGGAACCGGCAGGAGCCGCCGGGTAGACGGGAGAGGGACGATGGTCAACCCGGCGGAGGTCTGGAAATCGAAGAAGCACAGCTTCGACGTCTGGCCCGACGTGCTGCGTCACGCGGAGGCGCGGACGCCGATGGCCGATATCGAAACGCCCGACCTCGAGCGCATGAAGTGGTACGGCTTCTTCTACCGCAAGCGGGATACGCCGGGCCGGTACATGAACCGGATCCGGATTACGGCGGGGGAGCTGACCTCCGATCAGGCGCGCGAGATCGCGGAGATCGCCTACGAGCACGGCCACGGCATCGTCGATGTCACCACCCGGGCGAACCTCCAGATACAGGGGCTCGGCATCGAGCGCCTGCCGGAGGTCGCGGAGCGGCTGGCCGCGGTCGGGCTGAGCTCGAAGCAGACCGGCCACGACAACATCCGCAACGTCTTCGCTCACCCTTTCAGCGGGCTCCTGCCCGGCGAGCTGATCGACACGCGGCAGCTCTGCCGGGACGTCACGGCACTGTTCGTCGACAGTCGCGAATACTCCGATCTGCCGCGCAAGTTCAACATCTGCCTCAATGGAACGGCCGAGCCGTCCGTGCACTTCTGGACACAGGACCTCAGTTTCCTGGCCTGCCGGGTCGGCCGTGAGGTGCTGTTCCAGGTGCTCGTGGCGGGCACCCAGGGGCAGAACCCGCACCTCGCGTGGCACCTGCCGGTGCTGGTGCATCCGGATCAGGTGGTGCCGGTGACGGCCGCGCTGCTCGACCTGTTCCGCGCCCAGGGCTCGCGCGAGAAACGCCATCAGGCACGCCTGCGCTACCTCGTCGAGCGGATCGGTATCGATGCCGTCAAGGCCTGGGTCTGCGAGCGGGTTCCGCTTCGCCCCTGGCCGGACCTGCCGGCGCCGACGCCGGCCGCTCGCAACGACGAACTGGTGGGGTGGTTCCCGCAGGCGCAGCCGGAGCGCTGGACGATGGGGCTGTGTGTGCCGCTGGGCCGTTTGAGTTGGCGGCAACTCGAGGCGCTGGCCGTGCTCGCGAAGCGCTGGGGCGACGGGCAACTGCGGACGACGCACGAGCAGGGAATCGCGGTCGTCAACATCCCGGGCGGCTTCCGGGACGCAGCGGCCACCGATGCCGCCGCGGTGGGGCTCAGCATGCACGCCGACACGCTGGCCCGCAACACCGTGGCGTGCACGGGGACGCAGTTCTGCAACATCGCGGTGACCGAGACCAAGGGCGCGATGTTCCGCCTGGTCGACACCCTGCGCCAGCGGACGCTCGCCCTGCACGGCATACGCATCCACATGAGTGGCTGCCCGTCGAGCTGCGCGCAGCACTTCACGGCCGACATCGGCCTGAAGGGCGTTCGGGTGCGGCGGCTCATCGGCACGCGCGAGGGCTTCGACGTCTATCTCGGCGGCGGGGTGGCCGGCGACGTCCACCTCGGGCTGCGCTACAAGCTCGGGGTGGATGTCGACCAGCTTCCGCTCGTCATCGAGGAGGTGGTCAACGAGTACTACGTCCGGCACCGGGCGGGGCAGACCTTCAGCGCCTATTGGCGCGCCAAGCTCCGCGAGGCCGAGGCCGCCAAGGTGGGTGAGGATGACTACCGCCCGGCGACCTGGATCTGCGAGCGGTGCGAGTACCGCCACCTGGGCGAGGACCCGCCGGTGTTCTGTCCGGGCTGCGCCGGCGTCCGCCGTCTCTTCGCAAGGGTCGAGGACGATGCCTCGCCCCTTGCGGTAGCGCCGCCGCCGGGAGATGCCGTCGCGGGCGCCCGGCTCGAGCCTGCCGAGGTGGGTTCCGACGCACCCGTCGAGGCGCCGCCCGCCCGCGACGACGGCTTCGTGTTCGCGGCCCGCGAGGACTCCCTCGGCGACCGCGCCGCACTGCCGGTGGACATCGGCGGCCGTACCTACGCGCTGTTTCGGATCGACGGCCAGGTGCGGGCGATCGACGGCCTCTGCCCGCACGAAGGAGGACCGCTGGCGGAAGGCACGGTCAGCAAGGGCGTGGTCACCTGCCCCTGGCACGGCTGGACCTTCGACGCCTGTACCGGATGCAGCCTGGATCCGGCCGGCAACGACGTCGCCCTCTATCCCACCCTCGTCGAAGGGGGCAACGTCTACCTGAAGCCGAAGACGGCGGCGCAACCCTCGTCCGGCGGCAGCGTGCCGGCTCCTGCCGCGTCGTCCTCGGGCAGCGTGCTGGCTCCTGCCGCGTCGTCCTCGGGCGGCGTCCCGGCTGCCGGCGCTCTACCCGGCGTCCGGCCGCCGCGACCAGCCACCGCTTCGCTGCAGGTGGCCGAGATCCGGGACGAGACGGCCGACGTGCGCACCTTCCGCCTCGACAACCGGGACGGCCGCATACCCCACGCGCATCCCGGAACGTTTCTGCAGGTCCGTGCTTCGATCGACGGCGCGGACACCTGGCGCAGCTTCACCGTCGCCTCGTCGCCGACCGACCCGTCGTTCCTGGAGCTGACGATCAAGCGGAACCCGGACGGCCGGGTGACCAACCACCTCTTCGACGCGGTCCGGCCCGGGAGCGAGCTGACCGTGCGCGGCACGCAGGGCGGGTTCCATTTCGATCCGCGGCGCCACCGCGAGCCGCTCGTGCTGGTGTCGGCGGGCAGCGGGATCACGCCGGTCATGAGCATCGCCCGCTTCCTGGCCGAGACCGACCCCCGGCATCCGTGCATCTTCGTCCACGGCGCACGCACGGAGGACGACATCATCTTCCGGACCGAGTGCCAGCGGATGAACGACACGCTGCCGTTCTTCGACTACCACGTCGCGCTGTCGCGGCCAGGATCGCGTTGGGAAGGCCCGCGAGGAAGGCTGGATGGGAGCCGGCTGGCGTCGCTCGTGCACGGCCTGAAGGGCAGCCGCTACTTCCTGTGCGGACCGTCCACCTTCATGGACGTGATCGCCGGCTGGCTGAGATCGGAGGGTGTCCCGGCCGACCGCGTGCACTCCGAGCAGTTCCACGCCGCGCCGCGGCTCGCGCGGGCGGGGTGAGAGTGATGTCCGCCTCAGGGAGATTCTTCGCGCTCGAATCGGAGGCCGCCCCCGAGCCTGTCCCGGTGCCGCCGGCGCACGTCGGGACGGTTGCAAGCCCCGCTGGTGCGTCGACCCTCGTCGACCGCTACCTGGAAGAGCAGCAGGTCACCGCCGTGGCGCGCTTCGCGCAGGCCCACGACGCCGCGCACGCCGGCGGGCCGGCGCTGGCCGAGCGCTACTCGGCGCTGATGCCGGCGGCGCCGCCGGCTCCCGGCCAGCAGTACGCCTTCGACGTGGATCTCGATGCCTGCTCCGGCTGCAAGTCGTGCGTGGCGGGCTGCCACGCCCTGAACGGCCTTGAGGAGGAGGAATCGTGGCGCGACGTCGGGCTGCTCCACGGCGGGAGCCGGAGCCTGCCGGTCGTCCAGCACGTCACGACGGCCTGCCATCACTGCCTGGACCCCGCCTGCATGCACGCGTGTCCGGTGGAGGCCTACGAGAAGGACCCGGTCACCGGCATCGTCAAGCACCTCGATGACCAGTGCTTCGGTTGCCAGTACTGCACGCTCGCCTGTCCTTACGAGGCGCCGAAGTACAGCCGCGCCAAGGGGATCGTCCGCAAGTGCGACATGTGCGGCGACCGGCTCGCCGAGGGGGAAGCCCCGGCGTGCGTGCAGTCATGCCCGAACGGCGCCATCGCGATCCGTGTGGTGGACGTGGAGCAGGTGATCGAGGAGTCCGAGACCCACCTGTTCGTGCCCGGAGCGCCCGAGCCGGCCCTGACGCTGCCCACGACCGCCTACCGGACCGAGCGGGTGCTCCCTCGCAACATGGTGCCGGCGGACTACCACACCGTGCGTCCGGAGCAGGCGCACTGGTCGCTGATCCTGATGCTGGCCCTCACTCAGCTCTCGGTCGGTGCGTTTCTGGTGGAGCGGCTGCTGGAACTGCTGGTCCCGGGGACACCGACGGCTGGCATCCGACCGGTGCACAGCGCCAGCGCCCTGGTGTTCGGCCTGCTGGCGCTCGGGGTCAGCGTGCTGCATCTCGGCCGCCCTCGCTACGCCTACCGGGCCGTGCTGGGGCTGCGGCACTCGTGGCTCAGCCGCGAGATCCTGGCCTTCGGCGTGTTCGCGGGATTGGCGGTGGTTTACGCCGCGTGGTCCTGGGCGGGTTCGACGGGCTGGCTCGAACGGTTGGCCGATTGGGATGTGTCCGCCGGCGTGGGCGCGACCCGACGGGCCGGGTTCGAGTGGTGGCTGGGGTGGGGCGTAGCCCTGTCGGGCGCGGCCGGGGTGATCTGCTCGGTGATGGTCTACGACTACACGAAGCGCGACTTCTGGAACGGTCCCGCCACCGCCGGCCGCTTCTTCCTGACGACGGCGGTACTAGGCCTCGCCGCGGCCTGGCTGCCGCTGCTGATCGTCGCCGCGGGAAGCGACGCGGAACTGGCCGGGGCGGCCATCGACCGGTACGGCGCCGTTCTGTGCCGCGGACTCATCGTCGCCATGGCCGCGAAGCTCCTGTTCGAGGCGGCGCTGTTCCGCCATCTGGCTTCCCGGTCGACCACCTCGCTGAAGCGCACGGCGTGGCTGATGACCGGCGCGCTCTCCAACGTCACCCTGGCGCGCTTCGCGGCGGGGTTGCTCGGCGGCCTCGCCATGCCTGGTCTGCTGCTGCTCAGCCGCGTGCCCGCGCCGCCCGGGCAGGGCCAGGACCTCGTGTTCGCGGTGCTCGTCGGGATGCTCTTCGTTGCCTGCCTTGCGGGCGAGCTTCTCGAGCGCTACCTGTTCTTTGCGGCCGTCGCCTCCCCGCGCATGCCGGGAACCCTGTAACCAATGCTGTATCAACGCGACGGGCACCTGACCCGCGATCTGCTGCGGACGACCGGCGGCTTCGGCCTTGGCCAGGTCCCGGCCCGGCTCAAGCCCGACGCCACCACCGATATGGTGTGCGGCTACTGTTCGACCGGCTGCAGCCTGACCGTGCACCTGAAGGACGGCGAGGCAGTGAGCTTGACTCCGGCCGCCGGCTATCCCGTGAACCGCGGCATCGCCTGCCCGAAGGGTTGGGAGGCCCTGGCCGTGCTCGGGGCGGCCGACCGTGCCACGACCCCGCTACGCCGCGATACGGCCGGTGTCCAGCGCCCGGTGAGCTGGGACGCGGCGCTGCGGACGATGGTCGAGCGTTTCCAGACGATCCAGGCGCAGCACGGACCGGAGGCGGTGGCGTTCCTCAGCACCGGGCAGATGCCGACCGAGGAGATGGCGCTGCTCGGCGCGCTGGCCAAGTTCGGGATGGGGATGGCCCACGGCGACGGCAACACGCGCCAGTGCATGGCGACCTCCGTCGTGGCCTACAAGCAGGCGTTCGGATTCGATGCTCCACCCTACACCTACCGCGACTTCGAGGAATCGGACGTCCTCGTGTTCGTGGGGGCCAATCCGTGCCTCGCGCATCCCATCCTGTGGGAGCGGGTGCTGCGCAATCCGAACCACCCGGCGATCGTCGTCATCGACCCCCGCGTGACCGAGACGGCGATGCAGGCGACCAGCCACCTTCCGATCCGTCCCAAGTCGGACCAGGCGCTCTTCTACGGTCTTGCCCGCCTGCTGATCCAGCGCGGCTGGATCGACCGCGCGTACATCGACGCGCACACGCGCGACTTCGACGAGTACGCTGCGGCGGTCGAGCCCTACACCCCCGAGCGGGTGGCCGGGGCGACGGGACTCGGGGCGGAAGACATCGAGCGTCTCGCCGAGACGATCCACGGCGGCTCACGCGTGTCGTTCTGGTGGACGATGGGCGTCAACCAGAGCTACCAGGGGGTGCGCACCGCGCAGAGCATCATCAACCTGGCGCTGATGACCGGCAACATCGGGCGCCCCGGCACCGGGGCGAACTCCATCACCGGCCAGTGCAACGCGATGGGCTCGCGCCTGTTCAGCAACACCACCAACCTGCTCGGCGGCCATGACTTCGCGAATCCGGACCACCGGAAGAAGGTGGCGCGGATGCTCGACATCGATCCGGCGGTCATCCCGACGCAGGCGAGCTGGGCCTACAACGAAATCATCGAGGGAATCCTCCGCGAGCGGATCAAGGGTCTCTGGGTCGTCTGCACGAATACCGCCCATTCCTGGATCAACCAGGGCCAAGCGCGGGACATCCTCGGGCGCCTCGACTGCCTCGTCGTCCAGGACATGTACGCCAGCACCGAGACGGCGCGGATGGCCGACGTCGTGCTGCCGGCCGCCGGCTGGGGCGAGAAGGACGGGACCTTCATCAACTCGGAGCGGCGCATCGGGCGGATCAAGAAGGTGGCCCGCGCGCCGGGGCAGGCGCTCGCCGACTTCTCCATCTTCAAGCTGGTGGCCGAGTACTGGGGCTGCGGCGAGATGTTCCGAGCGTGGCAGTCGCCGGCCGCGACGTTCCAGATCCTCAAGCGGCTGTCGGTCGGCCAGCCGTGCGACATCACCGGCATTGACGGCTACGACATGCTCGACGAACGCGGCGGCATCCAGTGGCCCTGCCCCGCCGCGAAAGAGGGGATGCCCGGCGCGGTCCCGCGCGATCCGTCCGGACCGACCCCGCCGGTCGAGGGCGCATCCACCGGGACCCTGGCCGCCGAGCGGCGTCTCTTCGAGGACGGCCGCTACTTTCATCCGGACGGGCGCGCGCGTTTTCTCTACGAGGACCCACGTCCCCTCCCGGAGCCGCCGAACGACCGGTTCCCGCTGCTGCTGCTGACCGGCCGCGGCAGCGCCGCGCAGTGGCATACCCAGACCCGCACAGCGAAATCGGCCGTGCTGCGCAAGCTCTATCCCGCCCGGGTCTACGTGGAGGTCAATCCGGCCGACGCGAAGGTCCGGGGCATCGTCACCAGCGACGCCGTCCAGGTGGAATCGCGCCGCGGCCGCATCACCGCCACCGCGTTCGTCACCCGCTCGGTGCAGCCGGGGCACGTCTTCGTCCCCATGCACTACGAGGAGACCAACCGGCTCACCGACGCGGTCTTCGATCCCTATTCGAAGCAGCCGTCGTACAAGGCGTGCGCGGTGGAGCTGCGGCGCGTGGCGGCGGTTGGGTGAGGCGCCGGCTCGGGTAGAGACCCAAGGCCTCCGTGTGTGGCGGGAGCCGTGGCTGCAGCGGCTCTCGCCACCACGGAGTTCCTGCCGGCAGCGGCTCGACCCGTTACACATCGATCGCGGCATAGCAAGGCGGTCACGCGGCCTGCAGGTGCCGATTTGCCATCCGCTCGGTGCGGCCGGGACACCGCGCCGCGGCCGCGGCAAGTCGCAGGGTTCCGGGCCGGGCGCTCGACAGGCAAATCCCTCACCCGTACACTGATCGTGAGCGGCGCGATGCCGCCGATGCCCCCTATGGAGTTCACGGCGAAGGTCCGCACGTGCCTGTGGTTCGACGGCGGGGGCCAGGAAGCGGCGGAATTCTACGTCTCGCTGCTGCCGGACAGCGCGATCGACGCCATCTCCCGGCCGAACCCCGACGTGCCCGCCCTTGTTGTGGAGTTCACCCTGGCCGGCGCGCCGTACATGATCCTGAACGGCGGGCCGCACTACGCACTCACTCCAGCCGCATCCATCTCGGTGCGGACGAGGGACCAGGAGGAGACCGACCGCTTGTGGGAGGCGCTGACCGCGGACGGCGGTAGGGAGAGCCAGTGCGGATGGCTCGTCGACCGTTTCGGCGTGTCGTGGCAGATCGTGCCCGAGGCCCTGGTCCGCATGATCAACGCCGAGGACAGGGAGGCCGCCGCGCGGGCACAGGCGGTGATGTTGGAGATGCGGAAGCTGGACATCGCCGCGCTGGAGGCGGCGTTTCGCGGCGTCTGAGGGGAGTCCGGGTGGTATGGGCGACATCTCGCTGGCCGACGTGGCACGGTCGCTCGACGCGATGCTCGACGACCAGATGACGGGACAGGCCCGCATCGCCGCGCATCTGGTGGCCGCGGCCGAGGCCGCCGGGCACGGCGCGGAGCGGGTGATCGAGACGCTGACTGGCGTCGTGTCGACCACGGTGCTCGACGAGTGCTGGGTAACGGACGAGGAGGGCCTCGCCTACATCACTACCGTGCGCAACGCGGAGGGAGCGCCCGTGCCCTTCCGATTCAGTCCCGATCCCGAGGTGCAGCCGCAGGCCTCGGCGTTCCACCCCCTGTTGTCGTCGGATCCGCAGAGCGACGATGTGGTCGCGCAGGGCGCCCAGGTGCGCGAGATCGACAACGAGGTCTTCAAGTACGTCGGGGTGGCCGGGGTCGACCGGCGGCGGATCGTACAGGTGGGCAACGCGCTCGCCTTCGAAGAGCAGGCGCTGCAGAGCGGGGTCTATACCTCGCCGGTCATGACCGCGGTGCTGGCCGCTTTCAGCGAGCCGGACCTTCTGGCCAGCGCTCGCACCAGCGAGTATGCCGAGATCAGAAGCGTGTTCGAGGGGCTGCTGGGCCAACAGATGATCGTGCAGGCGACGCTCGTGGATTGCTTCGTCGCGGGCGCCGAAGCAGCGGGGTGGTCGGTAGGGGAGATCGACGCCCGGCTAGGGCGCATCGTGCGTTCGAGTCCCATCGGTGAGATCCAGGTCGCGTCGCGTAGGGGCGACGTGCCGTATACCAGCCTGCCGTCGCGTCCGGCGGGCGGTGCCGCGGACCTGCCGCACGCCGCCGATCTTGGACCGATCAGGGACGGCACGACCCGCGTGGTGGAGCACCCGGTCGCGGAGCGGGCGCCCGCTGGCGCGATCTGGAAGCACGTCAGCGTCGCCAACGCCGACACGACGCGGTTCGTGCAGGTAGGCCTGCCGATCGCGGACAGCTCGCCGGTGTCCTCCCGGTTCGGCGAGAAGCTGCCCTGATATGTCCAGGCGGCGGCACGACACATCGGTCTACCGCTCTGACGGCGATGACCGAGTGCCCCCCCACCGTCCGAGAATCCGTACCGAGGTGCTGTTCCCATGAGGAAGCGTGATGGCTGGAGATAGCCGGCGCCGGACCGCGCTCGTGCCGCTGACGTGCGTACTGCTGACGCTTGTGCTGCTGGCGGGAGCCGCGAGCCCGGCGCGGGCGCAGATGAGTTGCGATCCGTGCGCGGTTGGCGTGGTGTTCGACGGGCCGTGGGAGCGCAACGACGAGTTGCGAGACGGGTTCGAGGAGGAGATCGCGGCGCTGGCCGCCCCGCGGCACACGGTCGTCTTTCCGGCGGGCGCGCGGCGCGTGGCCGACTGGACCCTGGAAACGGCGCGGGCGGCGGTCGAAGCGCTGCTCGCGGATCCGGACATCGACATCGTGCTCACCTACGGGCCCGTGTCGTCGAGCCATGCGATCAACCGGGGCGGGCTGCCGAAACCGGTGGTGGCGGCGCTCGTGCTCGACCCGGAGGCGCAGGGCTTCCCTCTGGAGACGACCGCCGCGGGCGAGCGGGTGAGCGGCGTGCCGAACCTCGCCTACATCACGTTTACCGGGGACCGGACGGACGAGATCCGGCGTCTGCAGGAGGTCGCGCCGTTCCGCCGCCTGACCTACCTGGCCAACGAGGCGCTGCTGGCGGCGGTTCCGGTGCTGGAGGCGAACCTTCGCCGAGGGATGCAACAGGTGGGTGGCGAAGCCGCGATTGTCCGCGTCGGTACCTCGGTCGACGCCGCCCTCGCAGCACTGCCGCCGGAAACGGAAGCGGTCTACGTGACCCCGTTGACGCAACTCCCCGCCGGCGAGTTCGATCGCCTCGTTCGAGCGCTGATCGAACGACGCCTGCCGGCTTTCTCGTACTGGGGCCGGGAGGAGGTCGATCGGGGTCTGCTGGCGAGCCTCTACCTCGATACCGACATGCGCCGGCTCGGCCGGCGGGTGGCGCTCCACGTGCAGCGGATTCTCGGCGGCGAGGACGCGGGCGGACTGCCGGTCGACTTCCGGCGCAACCGGCGTCTGACGCTCAACATGGCGACCGCGCGGGCCATCGGCGTCCACCCGGACTGGCGCGTGATGACCGAGGCGGAGGTGCTTCGGAACGAGCCCCCGAACGTAGCGCGGCGGCTCAGCCTGGCGTCGGCGGCGCGCGAGGCCGTGGCGGCGAATCTCGATCTCGCCGCGGCCGACCGTTCGGTCGCGGCCGGCCGGCAGGTCGTGAGGGCCGCGCGCGCGGCGCTGCGACCGCAGATAACGGCGTCCGGCGGTCTCGAGACCATCGATCGCGACCGCGCCGAGAGCTCGTTCGGGCTGCAGCCGGTCTGGACATCGGCCGGCTCGGTCGGCGTCTCGCAACTCCTCTTCTCGGACGGCGCGCGCGCCCGGGCGGCCATCGAGCGCCACGTGCAGACGTCGCGCGAGCAGGCCCGCGAGGAGCTGCGGCTGGACGTGGCGCACGGCGCGGCGGTCGGCTATCTGGACGTGCTGCGGGCCAGGACCTTCGAGCGGATCCAGCGGGAGAACCTGACCCTCACCCGATCGAACCTCGAGCTGGCGCAATCGCGCCGGCGGATCGGTGTCGCGCGCGCGTCCGAGGTGATCCGCTGGGAGAACCAGATCGCCATCAACCGGCGGGCCGTGATCGATGCGGGCGCGGCGCGCAGCGTCGCCGAGATCGCGCTGAACCGTCTGCTGCACCGCCCACTCGAGGAACCTTTCGAGACGGCCGAGGTCGACCTCGGCGATCCCGCCCTGCTGGCGAACACGGCGACGGTCGACGCCTATATCGACAATCCCTTCGCGTTCGCCATCTTCCGCGACTTCATGACGGCCGAGGCCCTGGCGCAGGCGCCGGAGCTGCGCCAGCTCGATGCCGCCATCGCCGCCCAGGAGCGGGCGGCGCTTGCCGCCCGTCGCGCGCTCTGGGCGCCGACGGTGGCGGCGGGCGGCGATCTGACGGCGTTGCAGACCGCCGGCGGCCTCGACTCGGTCGACGCTGCCGACCTGCCGTTCCCGATCACGCGCCCGAACCCGTTCAACTGGTCGGTGGGTGTGTCGGCCTCGCTGCCGCTCTTCACCGGCGGCGCGCGCCGGGCCGAACGGACCCGCGCCGAGGAGGAGCTCGACGAGCTCCGCCTGACTCGCCGCGCCGTCGCCGAACGGGTCGAACAGCGACTCCGGTCGGTGCTGCACGGGGCGGGCGCCTCCTACGCCGGCATCGATCTGGCCGCGGACGCCGCGGACGCCGCGCGGCGGAACCTGGAGCTGATTACCGACGCCTACGAGCAGGGCGTCTTGTCGATCCTCGACCTGATCGATGCGCAGAACGCGGCGCTGGTGGCGGAGCAGAGTGCGGCGACCGCCGTCTACGATTACCTTATCGACCTGATGGACACCCATCGGGCCAGCGGCCGGTTCGGGTTCTTCATGGAACCGGCGGGGCTGGCCGCGTTCACCGACCGTCTGCGCGCGTTCTTTAGGGACGCGGGCTACGAGCCGCGTTCGAGACCGTGAGGATCCCGGAGATGGACAAGTCCGGTCGAGAGAAGCGGGGATCTTGTCGCGGGTTCCCGGACCGGCGTTCGCCGGTTGCAGTCCTTGTCGCGGCGCTGCTGGCCCAGGCGTGCGGCGAGCCGCCGCCGCCGGCCGAGCCGGTCGTTCGCCCGGTGCGGTACGTCGCGGCCCAGGCCACCGGGGGGCAGCGGACACGCACCTTCTCGGGCGTGGCGCGTGCCGGCATGGAATCGTCCCTCAGCTTCCGCGTCGCCGGTACGATTGCCCGGCTCGACGTCGGGGTGGGCGACCGCATCCGGGCCGGCGCGCCCATAGCCGAGCTCGACCCCGTCGACTACGAGCTGCAGGTGCGGGAGGCGGAGGCGTCGCTGCGGCAGGCCGAGGCGCGCGCGGGCAACGCGGAAGCCGATCTGCGCCGCGTGCGCAGCCTCTACGAGAATGACAACGCGGCGCGCACCGATCTCGACGCGGCGATCGCCGCTGCCGATTCCGCCGCCGCGCAGGTCGAATCGGTGGCGCAACGCCTGGACCTGGTCCGCCGGCAGGTCGACTACACGCGCCTGACGGCACCGGCCGCGGGGGCCATCGCGGACGTGCTGGCGGAGGTGAACGAGAACGTGTCTCCGGGACAGCCGGTGGTGGTGCTGGCCTCCGGCTCGGCGCCGGAGGTCGGCTTCGCGGTGCCGGAGGCGCTGATCCGCGAGGTCCGCGAGGGCATGCCGGTAAGGGTCGGCTTCGACGCGATTCCGGGCGCGCGGTTCGACGGCCTGGTGACGGAGGTGGGCGTCGCCACCACGGCCACCGGGACGACGTTCCCGGTGACGGTCCGCCTTGGCGCCGACGCTTCCGAGATCCGCTCGGGAATGGCGGCGGTGGTGGACATGACCCTGGGGGACGCGGACGCCCCGGATCGGTTCATCCTGCCGGGGCACGCGGTCGGCGAGGATCGCGGCGGCCGGTTCGTCTTCGTGGCCGAGCCGTCCGCGGCCGGTCTGGCGGTGGTGCGCCGACGGCCGGTGACGGTCGGCGCCTTTGCCGTCGGCGGCCTCGAGGTGCTCGACGGTCTGACCGAAGGGGATCGGGTCGTCGTCGCGGGCGTCAACCGCCTGCAGGACGGTGACGAGGTGCGGCTCGACGCCGCCGGGGCGCCCTGACCATGGACCTGACGCGCGCCGCCATCGAGAAGAACCGGATCACCGCGGTCGCCCTGCTGCTCGTGCTTGCCGGGGGGCTGTCGGCGTACCGCGGGATGTCGCGCGCCGAGGATCCGGGCTTCACCATCCGCGCGGCCCAGGTGCTGACGCGCTTTCCGGGCGCGAGCCCGGAGCGCATCGAGCAGCTCGTCACCGACCCGATCGAGGAGGCGATCCAGGAGCTCCCGGAGATCGACTTCATCTCCTCGACGTCGAAGACCGGCGTGTCCATCGTCATGGTCAACGTCCGGGACGAGTTCGACGACATGCGGCCGATCTGGGACGACCTGCGCCGCAAGGTGGAGCGGGTGGCGCCGGATCTGCCGGCGGGCGTCATCGGACCGCAAGTGAACGACGAGTTCGGCGACGTCTTCGGCATCGTGGTCACCCTGACCGGCGACGGCTACTCCTACGCCGAGCTCAAGGGGGTGGCCGACGAGGTGCGAGACGAGCTGCTGCGGGTGCCCGACGTCGCCAAGGTGGACATCTACGGGGCGCAGGACGAGCGGATCTTCGTCGACTACGACAACGCGCGGCTGGCCGAATTGGGACTCTCGCCGCAGCAGCTCCGATCGATCCTCGACAGCGCCAACATCATCATCCCGGGCGGCAGCATCAGAACCGGGGTGGAGCGCGTCGCGCTCGAGCCGACCGGGAACTTCGAGTCGGTCGCCGACCTGCGCCGGACCGTGGTGACCCTGCCCGGCCGGCCGGAGATCGTCTTCCTGGAGGATCTGGCCGAGATCTCCCGCGGCTACGCGGATCCGCCGTCGAGCCGGGTCTACGCCTCGGGCGTCCCCGCGCTCGCGCTCGGGATCGCCATGCGCGACGGCGGCAACATGATCACGCTCGGGGAAGGGGTCACGCGCGAGATCGAGCGCCTGCAGGCGATCTATCCCATCGGCGTCGACTTTGACGTCGTCGCCTTCCAGCCGGAGAGCGTCGAGCGCAAGGTGCGGGAGTTCATGGCCAATCTCGGGCAGGCGGTCGCCATCGTCCTGTTCGTGATGCTGCTCTTTCTCGGCCCGCGCACCGGGCTGGTGGTGGCGAGCCTGGTGCCGATGGCGATGATCGCGTCGCTGCTCGTGATGGCCTTCCTCGACATCGGGCTCGACCAGATGTCGCTGGCCGCCCTGATCATCGCGCTCGGCATGCTGGTGGACAACGCCATCGTGATGGCCGAGTCGATCATGGTCCGGATGGCGGCGGGGCGGCGCCCCGTGGAGGCGGCGGTGCGCTCGGCGCGCGAGCTGCGCGTCCCGCTGTTGATCTCGTCACTGACCACGGCGGCGGCGTTCCTGCCCATCTCGCTGGCGCAGTCGACCACCGGGGAGTACACCGCACCCCTCTTCAAGGTGATCACCATCGCGCTGCTCTCGTCGTGGCTGCTCGCGCTGACGATGACGCCGCTTCTGTGCGTGCTCTTCCTGCGGGTCCGGCCGGTCGCGGCGGGCGAGCGGTTCGCCGGGAGCTTCTATCGGGGCTATCGAGGACTGCTCATCAACTGCCTGCGGCGTCCCGCGCTGACCCTGGCCGGGGTCATCGGCGTCTTCCTGCTGGCGATGCAGGGCTTCCGGATCATCCCGAACATCTTCTTCCCGCCATCGGACAAGGCGATCTTCACCGCGGAGTACGAGCTGCCGGCCGGCACCTCCATCGAGCGGACGCTGGAGGTGGTGGAGACGGTGGACCGCTTCGTCGCTGCGGAGCTCCGGGCCGGCACCGGAAAGGCGGCGGAAGGGGTCACCAACTGGGCGACGTTCGCCGGCAACGGCGGACCGCGCTTCTACCTGGCACACAACCCGTCGCCGGCCAACCCGCAGTTCGCCTTCTCCCTGCTGAACGCCACGAGCCGGAGCGTCATCACGGACGAGCTGATTCCACGCATCGCCGCCTTCTGCCGCGAGCGCTTCCCCGAGCTCGACGTCACGCTCAATCCGCTGCAACTCGGGCCGCCGGTGAGCGCGCCGGTCCAGGTGCGCTTGTCGGGGCGCGACCCGGACCGGCTGTTCGATCTCGTCGACGCGGTCAAGGCGGAGCTCCGGTCGATTGCCGGCGCCACGACGATCATCGACGACTGGGGCATGCGCAGCAAGAAGCTGGTGGTCGCCGTCGATCAGCCGCGCGCCCGGCGGGCCGGGGTGACGAGCCAGGACGTCGCCATCTCGCTACAGACCGCGCTCAGCGGCTTCGAGACGACGCAGTACCGCGAGGGAGAGACCATCATCCCCGTCACGCTCCGCTCGACGCTGGCGAGCCGCACCGACGTGACGAAGCTCGACAGCCTGAACGTCTACGCCCAGGCGACCGGCGCCGCGGTGCCGCTGCTGCAGGTTGCCGACGCCTCGGTGGTCTGGGAGCCGTCGACCATCCGCCGCCGCGGCCGGCTGAAGACGGTCACCGTCTCGTCCGAGCTCGCGCCGGGCGTTGTCGCCGCCGACGTGGTGGCGCGGCTCGGTCCGTGGCTGGACGCCGAGCAGGCCGGCTGGCCTCCCGGCTATCGCTACGAGCTCGGCGGAGAGGCGGAGACCTCGGTGCGGGCGAACCAGTCCATCGCCGAGCAGTTGCCCGTCGCCGGGCTGATTATCCTGCTGCTGCTCGTCGGCCAGTTCAACTCGATCCGGCGGACCGCCATCATCCTGCTGACGATCCCGCTCGGCCTGATCGGCGTGGTCGCCGGCCTCCTGCTGGCGCAGTCCTACGTCGGCTTCATGACGCTGCTCGGCATCATCGCCCTGGCCGGCATCATCATCAACAACGCCATCGTGCTCATCGACCGCATACGCATCGAGATCGACGACAACGGCTTGGACCCGCCAAGGGCCATCGTGCAAGCCGCGCAGGGGCGCTTTCGCCCGATCCTGCTCACTACCGCCACCACCGTCGCCGGCCTGCTGCCGCTGTGGTTCGGCGGCGGCCCGATGTGGGAGCCGATGGCCATCGCCATCATCTTCGGCCTGCTGGGCGCCACGGTGCTGACCCTCGGCGTGGTGCCGGTCCTCTACTCGCTGTTCTTCCGGGTCCGCTTCGACGGGTTCAGCTACTGAGGGGACTGCTCTTCCCGCGCGTCGAACGTGGACGCCACGTCGATGGCGAGACCGGTCAGCAACGGAGATCTCGCGGTGTCCCCGCGCGAATGGACGCCGTGCTCGGAATAGGCGCCTGCCGCGAGGGTCAGCACGGTGATGGTGTCGTGCCGCGGGTCGACGATCCAGTACTCGGGAATGCCCGCCTCGGCGTAGTCGGCCCGCTTGTCGACGAGATCCCGTTCCGGACGATCCGGACTGACGATTTCCGCGACCAGGTCCGCGCCCAGCCAGAAGCGGTCCTGCGATAGACGGAAGTTTCAGCGGTCATTTTCCCTGAACCCATAGATTCTAAAGGCTTTACGGGGTTTCTGACCGCCTGTATCCGGCAAAATGTAGCCATGTATTAATCGGGTGCTAATGGTCGTATTGCCTTGTAATGAATGAAATATTGCTGGATAATAGTATCCATGTATATCGAGAGCGTCCCCAACCGCTCCTCGCCCCCCGCCATCCTCCTCCGAGAGTCCTTCCGCGACCGAGGCCGCGTCAAGAAGCGTACGCTCGCCAACCTCTCAAAGCTTCCCGATGCCGCCATCAACGCTCTCCGCCACGTCCTCCGCGGCGAGCAACTCGTACGTCCCGACGACGCCTTCACCTGCCTCCGAAGCCTCCCACACGGCCACGTCGCAGCCGTGCTCGCCACCGTCCGCAAGCTCGGACTGGCGGCCATCCTCGCCCGCAGCCCCGGCCGCCTCCGCGACCTCGTCCTCGCACTGCTCGTCGCCCGCGTCATCGACGCGCAGTCGAAGCTCGCCACCGCCCGCGCCCTGACGCCCGAAAGCGCCGTCTCCACGCTCGGGCAAATGCTCGACCTCGGCACCGTCGACCCGAAGGAGCTGTACGCCGCGATGGACTGGCTCGTCGAGCGGCAGGCGGTCATCGAGCAGCGCCTCGCCAAGCGCCACCTCCAGGAACACACCCTCGTGCTCTACGACCTGACCTCCAGCTACGTCGAGGGGACGCACTGCGAACTCGCCCAGCGCGGCCACAGCCGCGACCGCAAGAAGGGCACGCTCCAGATCGTCTTCGGTCTGCTCTGCACCGCCACCGGGTGTCCGGTCGCCGTCGAGGTCTTCGAAGGCTCGACCAGCGACCCCAACACCGTCGCCGCGCAGGTCGACAAGATCCGCACCCGTTTCGGCCTCCACCGCGTGGTGCTCGTCGGCGACCGCGGGATGCTGACCGCGGCCCGCATCCGAGAGGACCTCGCCAGCGTCGACGGGCTGCGCTGGATCACTACACTGCGCGCACCGACCATCCGCAAGCTGCTGGCGGCAGGAACCGTCAGCGCGTCGCTGTTCGACCAACGTGACCTCGCCGAGGTCACCAGCGAGGAGTTCCCCGGTGAGCGTCTGATCGTCTGCCGCAATCCGCTGCTCGCCGCCGAGCGGCAGCGCAAGCGACACGAACTGCTCGCCGCCACCGAGAAGGAACTCGAACCGATTGTCGCCGCCACCCGGCGACCGAAGACCCCCCTACGCGGGGCCGCCGCCATCGGCATGCGCGTCGGCAAGGTCATCAACCGCTACAAGGTCGCCAAGCACTTCGTCACCAACATCACCGACGAGTCCTTCTCGTTCCAGCGTGACGAAGCCGGGATCGCGGACGAGCAGCAACTCGACGGGCTCTACATCGTCCGTTCCAACGTCGAGCCCGAACACTTCGATGCCGCCCAGACCGTGCGCGCCTACAAGGACTTGGCGAAGGTCGAGCGCGCCTTTCGGTCCCTCAAGACCGTCGACCTGAAGGTACGGCCGATCCACCACCGCCGCGCCGACCGGGTGCGCGCCCACGTCCTGTTGTGCATGCTCGCCTACTACGTCGAGTGGCACATGCGCCAGGCCCTCAAGCCGCTCCTGTTCGACGACCACGACCCGGCCGCCGCCGAACGACAGCGCGCCTCGGTGGTCCAGAAGGCCAGGCGCTCGCCCGCCGCACGCGCCAAGGCCGCCGGAAAGCGCACCGAAGACGACCTGCCCGTGCACAGCTTCCGAACCTTGCTCGCCGACCTCGGCACCCTGACCGCCAACACCATGCGGGTGGCCGACGGCGACGCCACCTTCACCATGCTCACCAAGCCCACACCCGTGCAGCAACGCAGCTTCGAGCTGCTGGGAGTCACCCCGAAAATGTAGCCAGAACCCAACACCTCATAAACCTGTAACTCCAACACCAACAGTGACTTATGCGCGATCGGCCTGGAAACTTCCGGATAGAGGAAACGACAGGATGGCCTGGTGGGTCGCGGTCGGCAGGGGCAGTTCCTCGATGCAGCCGTCGGTGAACTCGATCAGGATGGGGCAGGCGAAATATCGCTCCCTTACGCACCGAAGCGGGGACCGATACGTCTGGACCGGCCCGGTGCGCTGCGATGAGGCGAGCCTGGATGTTCCCCTCCGGAACCGATTCGGCAAAATCGCCTTGGCGTGACAGGCCAGTCTGAAGCCGAGACCGACAGGGTGCTCGCGTGAGCAATCTCTCGCGCCACCGTGGCGCGCGCCGCCCGTTGGTCCCCCTATCCGAGATGAGTGACCTGCAGTTCGCCCCAGTGCCGATTCAGGTACTCCGCGACGAGCCGGCGATGGCAATGCTCGGGCGTGTCCTCGCTGCAGAGCAGGCAGCCGTCGGCGATGGTTTCCCTGGCGACCGTCTGCTCGACGCGTCGAACGCGCATCAGGTCCAGGAAGCGTGATTCATAGGTACTCCAGTCGCCACCTTTCTTCTTGAAGTCGTCCAGTATCTGCTTCGTGGGCGCCAGCACCGGCAGGTGCACGTAGTCCATGCCACAGATTTCGGCGAGAAAGTAGGCCAGATCATCTCGCTTGGCGAAGCCGGCAAGCTGCGACACGTTGTTGAGCCGCACGTCGACGACGCGACGTGCGCCCGATGTCCGCAAGAGTTCGAAGAACCGGTTCGCGGACTTCTTCGTAAAGCCGATGGTGAAAATCCTCATGTCTGCAACTCACCGTTGCGTCTATCTTGCGACGCGGAATCGTCAGCCAGTGTCTCTTTCCGGTGCGCGAATCGATGGGCCTGCTGCGTGAGTGCGTCTTCGATCCGCTCTGCCCGGGAGCGCGGGAACAACCGGTGGTCCTCGATGGTGTCCTCCATCCCGTGCATGGCCAGCAGTCGGAGCATGGCGTCGGCATGGAGCTCCAGCCGGCCGTCGGGCCCGATATGGGCAACTGAAACGCCCCGTGCCTGGAGGGCTGGAGCTACGAGCAGGCCGCGGTGGCACTCGAGCGGTTCTTTCTCGGCGCACATGAGTGCGATGCGGTGCCTGCTCATGCCTTTGGCAACGCGGTCGAGCCCGTCTTGGAAGGAGGAGGTCGCGCCGAGTCGCATGTAGCTGATGCGCCCGTTGTCGTAGCAGGCCGGATCATTCGAGCGACCACCCAGTTCCGATCCCAGGAAGACGTACGCGATTCCGCGCGCGACGAGACTGCCCGACAACGCTTCGCGGTTGAACTGCGGATTGAAGCGGCTGTAGGGTGCGGCGCGAACATCTGCTATTGCGGTAACCTCATGACGCTGCAGCAGATCGATGAACGCCTCCGCGGGATGCGTGGAGTGCCCTATCGTCAGCACGGTTCCGCCGGTCGCGGGCATTCGCTTTGCCTCAGGTTGCGGGAAGGATGGCGGCGATCAGCTTGTAGCACGCGTCCCCGTACGGTTCCCCCAGGCTGATTGTCAGGTAACGCTCGCCGATGTCGTAGGTGCCGTTCAGCTTCGCGAGATAGGTTCGCTCCCAGCCGGGATCGGTGACCCAAAGCGCGTAGTCGCGGCCTGCGTGCTGGAACCGACCCTGCACGCGCCGCTTGTCGTTGCCGAAGGCCTCGCCGGGACGGGACACGACGAGCCGCAACCGGTAGACGCGGAGTAGCCGCAGGGAACCGGTGACCACACCGGCCACTGTCAGCGGGACCTTGTCGTTCAGGCCGTTGTAGGTGCTGTGGCCGTCGATCCACAGCGGGGCAATGGGATCCGTCAACGCAGCCAGCTCGGACGTCGACAGGCGGCCCGCTTTCCCCCAGTAGCACTTCGGATCGAGCAGCCAGTTCTCCGTCTGATAATCCTTCGGCCGTGATTCCAGCACCGGAACGTCGATCACGTCGAGAACCCGCGGATCGCTACCGTCCTCGTACTGGCGCTCGTACTCCGATACCTCCCCGCCTTCGCGGGCGCTGACGGGCCGAATCCAGCCGCCGGCTTCCGTGCCGTTCCACTCTCGGCCGGCAACGCATCGACCATGGAGTGTGCGGGAGTTCGCGAGGCAGACGAGACGCTTCGTGCTCGGCATCGTCGCTGCGTTCGAGAGACCGTTCACCTGTCTGCAGTCGCCGCCTGAATGACGAGACGGAGCTCGCTCTCATCGATCAGGGTGTACTCCGGCAGGCGTCCTGACAGCTCCCGGCCTTCCTTGCGGATAATCGGCACCCCGTCGCCCCGCCGGTCCATCATGTGCACGCGGCCGACGCCCGTCGGCGCCGGACAGCGGGCCAGTAGCGAAACGATCAACTCGTTGCGGCGGGCCTGACGCAGGTGCAGGCTGTCCGGCGTCAGGGTATTCGCCAGCGCCCCGGGGACGTAGAGCTCCAGACGATCCCCGAACAGGTGCAGGCGGATCCTCGCGCCCGCGATCGAATAGTCGCGATGCGCCGCGGCGTTGACCAGCGCCTCGAAGACCGCCCGGTCGCTGAACTGCGGGTGCTCCATCCGGGCCGTCGCCTTCGTGGCCCGCACCAGCATGTTCCTTCGCACGAAGTGCAGGGCCTCGGCGACCTGCTCGTCGAGCGGACCGCCGATGTCGCGCGCGTCCGTCTGGTACTCGACGTCGGTACGTTCGCCGGCGTAGCTGACGGCCTGCACGTACGCGTGAGGCAGCCAGCGCTGGGGCTCGCGCGTGCAGAGCAGGACGCCGGCGAGCGTGAGCCGCGCGGTGCCGTCGGCGTCGGTGAGGAGACGCAGCTTGCGCGCCGCCGCTTCGGACGCGTCGTTCTCCTCTGTCGCGTCGTCCCGCAGGAACCGCCGCGTCAGCGCATAGTCCAGATCCCCGGGCGCGGTGCCCGGGACTGCGGATTCGTCGAACCGGATCATCCGGCTCTGGCTGCGTTCCTGGAACAGGCGGGCCAACAGATCCGGGGCCAGCTCTCGTTTCGAGCTGCCGAGTCTGCGGAAATAGCCGCCGGGGCTCTTGTGCACGAACAGGCTGCGCTCGACCGCGACCAGGAGGACGGGCACCAGCTCTCCGGTTGGGGTGAGCAGCTCGACCTTGCGGATCGTGGCGTCCAGCGGCGGCTTCAGCGTGTCATTGCAGATTTCCCGGACCCAGGTTTCCACGACGTCCAGCGCGTCGAGCGGGATTCCGGTGACCCGCCGCGTCGCGTCATCCACGCCGAGCAAGAGCTCGCCGCCTCGCCCGTTGGCGAACGCCCCCAGCTCGTCGGCGACATCGTTCCGGCGCGGCGCGGTCACGCGCGATCCCGACACCGTCACCTGCTTGAGTTCGAGCGCCGAGTCTTCACCCAGACGGATGCGCCGTGCCAGATCTCCGTAGCCGGTCATGGCCCGGCGTCTCCGGTCCCGGTCAACGTCCACCGCATCACTGTCAGCATAGTGGATGACCTGCAGGGAACAGCGATGGCCGCGACCCGCCGCGCGGTGGAGCACCTATCGGACGCTGGCGATGTATAATCCTGGTGCATACATCGAATCTGGACATCCCGGCATGGTGCGAACGCAGATCTACCTGACGGAAGGCCAGCGCGCCGAGATCGCCGCCATCGCCAACCGGAGCGGCAAGCGGCAGAGCGAGGTCATTCGAGAGGCCCTGGACCGCTTTATCGAACAGACGAGCCGTCATCGACGCGAGGCGGTTCTCCGGGAGGCGGCAGGGATCTGGCGCGGTCGATCGGATCTTCCGGACCTCGACGCACTGCGCCGTGAATGGGACCGGTCCTGAGCGGTGTCGAAACCGATTCTCGTCGACACGGATGTCCTGATCGATTTCCTGCGTGCCGATGTTCAGCGGCATCGAAGCGGCGTATCGGAAATAGCCGGGGTCACGGGAACCGTCTACCTCGGCACTACTGCCGCAGCCGCTGGCAGCGCGGGCAGAAGTGCGTGCTCCGCTGCGCCACGATCACACGCCGCACCCGGGTCCCGCAATTCACGCACGGGTCGCCGTCCCGGCCGTAGATGCGGATCTGCCGTTGGAAATCGCCCTCGGCGCCGCGGCTGTCACGATAGTCGCGGATGCTCGTGCCGCCGGCGTCGATGGCGTTGCGCAGCACGGCCTGAATCGCTTCGTGCAGGTCGCGCGCCTTGCGCGGGCCGACGCTGTCCGCGCCCCGGAGCGGATGCAGGCGGGCCCGGAACAGCGCTTCGTCGGCGTAGATGTTGCCCAGCCCGCGCAGGAACTCCTGGTCGAGCAGCAGCGCCTTGAGCCGCGCCCGTCGCGACCGCAGCCAGGCGGCGAACTCGTCGCGTCCGATCTCCAGCGGCTCGGGGCCCAGCGCGGCCAGACGCGCCGGCAGCCGCTCGGACCACTGCCAGCGCCCGAACTTGCGGATGTCCTGGAAGACGACGGCGGTCCCGTCGTCCAGGGTCATGCTCGCCCGGGTGTACTCGCCGGGCGCGCCATTGACGAGCAAGTTCCCAGTCATCCGCAGGTGGATGACCAGCAACGACTCATCGCCGTCCCGGCGCAGCTGGAACAGCAGGTACTTGCCGTAGCGCTCGAGCCGCTCGATGCGTTGGCCCGCCAGGCGCGCCTCGGTGGCTCGCGGGTCGCCGGCGCACGTCCGGGGCCAGGCGAACGAGACCGAGGCAACCGTGCGCCCCTCGACGACCGGAGCCAGCGTGCGCCGCACCGTTTCGACTTCGGGGAGCTCGGGCATCGGGTCCTCAGGCGGCGGATCGGTGCGCGGCGCAAGGGCTCGGCATTCCCCGGCGGGTGGTCACCCGTCCCGCTGCACCAGCTCGGGCAACACGGCCCCTATTTCGCCGTGCACCACCGCGTCCGCGATGCCGTCGAGGGGAGTCGGGTCGCGATTGACGATGATCAGACGCGCGCCCGCCTGCCGGGCCACCCGCGGGATCGACGCTGCCGGCTCGACGACCAGCGACGAGCCGACAGCGATGAGCAGGTCGCACGTCTCGGCCGCGACCTGCGCCCGCACCATGACGTCGTGCGGCATCGCCTGTCCGAATGAAATTGTCGCCGGCTTGAGGAACCCGCCGCATTTCCGGCAGCGCGGCGCCTTCTCGCCGCCCTCGATGCGCCGGCACGCCTCATCGGATGTGATCCGGTCGCCGCAGGCCAGGCAGACCGCCTCGGTGGTGGTGCCGTGCAGCTCCAGCACCTTGTCGGCGGGCAACCCCGACCGCTGGTGCAGGCGCTCGATGTTCTGCGTGATCAGCGCGTCGAGCCGGCCCTGCTTGTGGAGCTCGACAAAGGCGTAATGCCCCGAGTTCGGTTGCGCGTCGCGCATGGCGGGCCAGGCCAGGGCTTTCTGCCGCCAGTACTCGATGCGCCCCGCCTCGCTGGAGACGAACTCGTGGAAGTCGACGATCCGGTTCTGCGCCCACACCCCGTTCGGGCTGCGGAAATCGGGCACACCCGACTCGGTCGAGATGCCGGCGCCGGTGAAGCCGACGATCCGCGACGCTCCGGAGACCAGCTTCCGGGCGGCCTGCAAGTCCATGCGGGGATCGTATACGCGAGCTGGGGCCGAGCGTGACGGGCTCGCTCGAGGCGTCTGAAATCAGTTGGAATCGGCTTTCCCGATTCCGGTTTGTCCGCCGCGCGGCGCGGTTACGGTTGCATGTTTCCCAAGTGAGATGCCCGCGCGCTCCGCGACCGCCAGGGAAAGGTAGACGAAATCAAGCCGGCAATCCGCGACGGCGTTCGCGTGCCCGCCGATGGCGCCGTCGGCCGGTTTCAGCTTGAACATCGGTTTGCGAGCCTCCTGGGCCAAGGGCATCAGGCTGCGGAAGTGTCGCAGTGTGGCGAGACAGTGGGGATCGGAGTCGATGGCGCGTTCGAGCTGGTCGTGCTCACCCATGACAGATTCCGCGTACACCTGCGGAATGCGAGCCATCCAGCGTGCGTACGCTTTCACCGGCCGATCGAGACGAACCGCGTGTTGCATGACGATGTACCCAATCGGGCGCATCGTGCCCGCCGGCACGTCGAGATCGGCGACGGGATTTCGCGCACGCCGTTCGGTCCACTCCACTCGCCATCGCCGCAACGACGGACCAAGGTTACGCAGTCCCTGAAGCGAGTAGAGGTCCGGCGCCAGCGGCACGACGACATCGTCCGCAGCGACCAGCGCCGCCCGATTGAATGCGCCGAGGTTGGGGCCGACGTCCACGAGGACGAGCTGGGCAGCGGACTGCTCCGCGGCCATGCGCAGGACGCGCCACAGAGCCGATAGCACCCGGAATGCCCGAGGCTTGCGATCCAGGCAGTCCGGCCATTGGCTGGAGAGCTCGTCTTCCGCCGCCGACAACGCGAGGTCGCCAATCACCAGCCCCAGCCCGGGGCTCGGATGCTCCACATGAGGGGTAGTCACGTCTCCGCTGCCTTCGAGCAACGGCTGTATCGCTCCGTAGATCGTCCTTCGCCCGTTGCCTTCCGCCCACAGGGCTTCCAGGCGGCTGTCGTCGAGGAACATGCTGGTGAGGTTCGCCTGCGGGTCGAGATCGGCGGCTACCACGTTCACACCGAGGTCCGCGTACATCCACGCCAGGTGATATACGAGCGACGTCTTGCCGACGCCGCCCTTGTTGTTGAAGAAGGTGATGGTCTTCATCCGGCCGGCCTCAAGGTGACCGAGACCTGCGTGGGCTCGAAGTCGAACGTCGCCGGCGGGTTCCCGTTGTCGTGCAGCGCCTCGCTCGCCAGCGGCACCCCCAGGCCGAAGCGCTGACCGAAGCCCAGGTGATGCATGATCTCCGCCACGAGGGAATTGCGGTAGTCGGTCACGCCCGTACCGAAATTCTCGGACGTCACCCTGCCGTACAGTCCCCCGGGACTCGTCATCTCAATGCGATCGGCGTACCAGTAGACCCGGGTCGGCGCGTGCGTTCCCTCGTAGTTGCGGTGCATCACGGCGTTCCACCCGAGCTGTTGCAGGGCGGCAACCGGATAGTCCGGCTGCTGCACTTCTCGCGGTCTGCCCGCTACTTCCGTCCGCACGCTGACGTTCAGCGTGAATAGTTCGTCGAGTCTTCGCAGCACGTCGTCGAGTCTCCCGGTGAGCGCTTTCTGATCGCGAATAGGATCGGTGATCGACGCTCCGTCGATACGGAGGAACTGCACCCAGGCACCGGGGACCCAGCGTTGTGGGTCGCGGCCGAACGCGAGCAACGCACCCCACGTCGGACGGCCGCCGTCCAGCAGACGCAACGAATGGAGCTGCCGATCGAGAGGACGGCGGTTCTGCAAGAGCACGTCGGGGGCAATGGCGCTCGGCAGGTAGTGGATACGCAGGAAATCGAGGTCGAGCTCGTCGAGCTCTTCGGCGGCTCCCTGGCGCAGATCGAACGGTTGGTCCCTGCCGCGGCGGCGCTCGGCGAGCCGCTGTTCCTCTTCGGGACTGGCCTCCCGCACCGTGGGACCGACCTTGATCCAGGCACGACCCATGTAGCGCACGGGCGTGTCGCGTGAGGGCTGCACAGTGACGACCGCCACCTCGCACCCGTCGAGTCGTCTCTTCTCGACGGTGATCGACGGCAACGGCAGGATGTTCCCGTCGTCCCTCATGCCCGCCAGGTCGCGCAGGAGCCTGTCGTCCATCTGCAGCCCGGAGCAACGGCCGTCGTCTTCCACGCCGATGAAGATCACGCCGGGTGTCTCGCGGCCGGGAAGGTCGTTCGCAAAGGCGCACAGGTTGCGGCGGATGCCACTGCGATCGGCGGCGGAGCGCTTGCGCTCCACACGATCCGACTCGATCTCGCGCATGAGGGCGGTCAGTTCAACCTGCGTGTAGGGCAAGGCCACGATGGCGCCTCTCTCGATCTTCTCCGGGATCGTAGCCTACCCACGTCGCCCTGAAATCCGGCTCGGGTTGGTAGCCGTGGTCGAGGCACCCCGGCCCGCCGCCAGCCGGGGCGAGCACGAAGCCATCAGCAGGAACGCGAGCGCGTAGATCCAGAGCTGCCAGAGCGCGAAGATGCTGGCGGTGGGGATGAGGCCGGTGATCAGCAGCGGCGTGTCCGCCGCGAACTGGGTGGCGGCCATGCTGAGGCCGGTGACCAGCCGGGCAGGCTCTTGGCGCGTGAAGACGGCGACGGCCGGGAACGCGCTGCCCCCGGCCGTCTCGAGTCGCGAGCGGAACGACCGCTACGGGAGCGACGTCACCTTCTGGGTGTTCTTTCGCCGCGCGCCGCCCAGGATGCCGGTCAGGCCGTAGTTGCCCTCGTGGCAGGCGTACTCGTAGAGCACGCCGTCGGTGCGCCGGAACGGAATGGCGGCGCTGAACGGCCGCGTCAGGTTGTTCGGATCCTCGAACGTGAACTCGTACATCACCGTGTCGGGATCGAGGCGCGTGAACCGCTCGACGAGGTAGGTGTCGCGGGAGGACCCGGCGAAGTTGGTGGCGCGCGCGAAGTTCGTCGTCTCGACGACCAGCGTCTCGCCTTCCCAGCGCGCGCGCGAGTCGCCCACCCACTGCCGGATGTCGCCGTGCGGCTGGTCGATGGGGATGATGCGCACGTTGTGGATGTGCTCGTTGAGCAGCGCCACGTAGCCGGGCGCCTGGAAGATGTGAACGTTGTTGTTGTACGCGCCGGGCCGCATCGGCGGTCCCGAGTTCGAGCCCATCAGGCAGCGGTCGCCCAGGGTGCGATCGGTGTAGTGGTCGGCGAAGCCGTTGCGCATGTTGAGCCGGTTGATCGCCCGCGCCTCGCGATACTCGTCGGTGTAGGGGATCCGGCCGCTCGGCGGATCGACGACCAGCGAGGTCCGCTTGTCGCTCGTCAGCTCGATGCCGCGTTCGTACCAGAACTCGTTGTACGAGAGCACCCCGCCCTCGGCGCGCGGCTGGTAGCCGGCGCTCGGAGCGCCGGTGATCGGGTCGAACAGGTCGCGGTTAAGGCGCACCCGCTCCGAGGCCTCGAAGGCGGCCGCCTCCTCCGCGCCTAGCGTCTCCCTGCCGGCCAGCGCCGCGGGCCGCTCCAGCGGAGTCAGCGTACGGAACGTGAAGATGCCGGAGATGTCCGGCTGCCCGTCCGGGGTCCGCATCGGCATGGTCGGGGCTTCCGACTGGGCGGCGGCCGGGACCGGCGCGGCCAGGATGACCGCCAGCACGGCGGCAAGCGCGGCTATGCAACGAGGACTCGTCATCTCGGTACTCCCTCTTCCAGGTAGCGGTGTTTCGGGCAATCCTACCGCGAAACACCGTATTCGGGGCGGAATCCCGCACCGGTTCCACCCCTGTGCGCCGGTCCGGCCGACGGCGCCGTGTCACCCCGGCCGTACCCGTCAGAACCGGAACAGCCGGTTGAACTTGATGATGAACGCCCGATTCGTCGGCCCCAGGTAGGAGCGGGTCAGGCCCGTGTCGCGCTCCTCGTTGAACACGATGAACAGCTCGCTGCCCGGCTGGTACTCCCAGCGGAAACGGATGTTGACCGACGCGGCGTTGCGGCTGGAGTTGTACTGCACGAGCGCGCTGGTGAACATCAGCGGCGTCATCGTGTAGGTGACCCGTGCGCCCAGGAGGTTGGTCGTGAACTCCCCCTCGGCCAGATCGATCCAGTTGACCGAGTAGAGCGGCTCTACCGAGAACTGGTCGGTGAGACTCGCGCGGCCGCGGGTGACGGTCAGCGCCGTCTTGCGGCCGCTGTAGAAGGTGCCGTGCTCCGCGAGGACGTTGCCCGACCAGCGGCGCTGCTGCCCGAAGTTGTAGCCGACGCCCAGGTTGGTGAAGTCGTAGCCGCGGACCGGCAGGGTCACGTCCCGCGAAATGGCGAACGGCCGGGGCAGGAACTCGTACGAACGCATGCCGCTCAGCAGGAGCTGGTCGCTGTTCTCGAGCTCGATGCCGAACGACGCCAGCGTCTCGCGGGTCTCGACCTGGCCGGCCAGGTTCTCGACGTAGGCGAACGAGCCGGTCCACAGGAAGCGCCGGGCCCAGTCGATGGACTGCGGGCGGGGGCTGAAGCGGAACTCGCCGAAGCTGCGGCGCATGTCGCGGCGCCGCACGAAGCCGACCTCGGGATTGAAGTCGTTGCCCACCAGCAGGTGCTCGAGCTGCACGCCGTAGCGGTCGCCGAGGTACTCCAGGTGCGCCCGGTAGCTGGTGTCGTTGCCGTCCATCCCGTCGGTGCGGGTGCGCGCCCAGTGGGTGTTGATGTTCAGGTCGTCGTAGAAGCCGAAGATGGCGTCGACGCCGTAGGCCTCGTTGCCGCCCACGCCGTCGAGGGCGACCGAACGGCCGGTGAACATGGCGCCGATGCTGCTGCGGCGCAGCACGTCGCGCCGGGCGCGCAGGACGCTGAAGTTGGTGGCGCGCGCGCCGGCCGCCACCGCGTCCCCGGACTGGATGTTAAGGGCGCCGAGCGTGAACGCGCCGACCCGTCCGGTCAGGCGCCCGCCGGCCCGCAGCGGCACCTCCTGCGCCGCCTGCCCGCCGCTCAGGCCGATGCGGCGGCTGTAGAACAGCACCGGCGTGTCCGTCGCCCCCGCCAGGCGCCCGCTGGTCGCCGCGCCGCCGAAGCGGAAGGTGCCCTGGTTCTCCAGGAAGAACTCGCGCTTCTCGGGGAAGAACAGGTTGAAGCGCGTCAGGTTGATCTGCTGCTCGTCGGCTTCCACCTGCGCGAAGTCGGGGTTGGCGGTGAAGTCGGCGGTCAACCCCTCGGTCACCCCGTACTTGATGTCGACCCCGCCGTCCCAACCGATCTCGTTCGCGATGGGGGGCGCCGCGACGGGGCTGGTCGTCAGGTCGCCGATGCCGTACGGCTTGATCTCGAACAGCCGCGATGCCGGGGGGGCCTCGATTCCGACCAGGGTGGCGGCCAGCGATGCGCGGAAGTGGCCGCGGAGACCCTGCGCCGCCGACAGCGGCGTCAGGTAGGACGACTCGTTCTTCCAGCGGTTGACCCGCCGGGCCTGGAAGCCCCAGATCTGCGGCCCCTCGCCCCGGTAGCGGAGCGACTTGAAGGGCAGGGCCGCCTCCATCACCCAGCCGCCCTCGATCCGGCCGACCGAGACGTCGTACACCGGGTTCCAGTCGAGGTTCGGCTGCGATTCGTTGGTGAGCTGCGCATCCAGCCGGCCGCCGACGGCCGACACCTCGAAGAGGACCACGTTGCGCCGGTCGTAGAACGTGTCCAGCGACCAGGCGAAGTTGTCGTCGCGCACGATGCGGATGTTGTCGCGACGCATCTCGGTGGCGATGATCCGGTCCGGGCGGGACTCCCAGCAGCGCGCGACCACGTAGACGTTGTCGTCGTCGAAGAGCAGCCAGACCTCGGTCCGCTCGGTGGCCGGCTCGCCCTCGGCCGGGTCGTTCTGGATGAAGTCCGACATCGGCTTGACGAGCTCGTAGACCGCTTCGCTCAGGACCCCGTCGATGCTCATGGGCTCGTCGACCCGCGTGGCCCGGATGGTGACGCCGGTGACGTCGCGGGCGATCACCTCCGGGGGAACGGGTGGTGGAGGACCGAAGATCTGCGTCGCCGGGAGCTGCAACCCGCCCTGCGCCATCGCGCCGCCCGCGGGCACTGCGATGCCGATCCCGGTCAACAGCAGAGCGAGCAGGCAACCCGAGAACCGCTGCCCCGGCGGACGCGGGTCCACGCCATCCGTACCGGGAGGGGAGCGCCGGCGCCGGGCCGCGGGGGCGGGAGCCATGAACTACCGCGCCGCGTCCGCCCGGGCTTCCTCCAGTCGGGCGATTTCGAGGGTGGCGGTCATGCCGGTGTTCCCCTCGTGACAGGCGAACTCGAACATGTCTCCCTCGGTGGGCGGCATCAGAATCGTGGCCGTCCAGGGCTGCGTCCACAGGTCCGGATCTTCGAAGGTCACCTCGTAGCTGACCGTACCCTCGTCGATGCGGGTGAAGCGCTCCACCAGGCGCATGCCGCCCTGCGACAGGCCGCGGAACCACTGCGCCGGGCTGAAGTTGGTGGTCTCGACCACCAGTGTGTCGCCTTCCCAGTGCCCGCGCGAGTCGCCGAGCCACTGCCGCATGTGTCCCGGCAGGTGCGCCCGCCCGTCGAGCGGGATGATGCGGAACTCGTGAACCATCTCGAAGAGGAGAAGTACGTGGTCCGGCGTCTGCGCGATGTGGATGTTCTGGCTGTAGGGGCCTCCCAGGCGCGGAATGCCGTAGGAGATGCAGCGCTCCTGGGGGCTGCGTCCCTCCGGCCCCTCGGTCGTCTGCCCCGGCCGGTCGCGGACGCGCTCCAGGCCGGCCTCGGAGTACGGGATGCGCCCGTTCGGGGGATCGACGATCATCGCGGTGCGCCCGTCCGAGAGGCTGCGCTCCCACCAGACCACCCGTCGCGCCCCGACGCCCTCGGCCGACCGTTGCGCGGCGTTGATCTCGGCAATCTCGTCTTCCGTCAGCAGCTCCCGGTCGCCCCGCTCCTCGGGGCGTTCGAGCGGCGTCGCGGTGCCGTGGCTCCAGATGCCGTTCAGATCCGGCGCCCCCCAGGGTGTGCGAGGCGTGGTCGTCTGGCTCGAAGCGGTCGCCGGCAGCCCGACCGTCGCCAGGGTCAGGGCCAGCGCGGCAATGGCGACGCGGGGTCGGGAGCAGTTGGGATGGTCCATGGATTACCTCAGTCTAGACGCCTGTCCATCCTATCCCGGTTTACCGTGCCTGCCTCGCCACGCTCTTGTCGTCTGCCCGGGGACCTGGGATCGGCTAGGATATATGCCCGGTTTCAACAGAGGAGAGGGATAATGACGGAGAATCGACGGATCGTCTCGAGAGCCGCAGGCGTGGCCCTGCTGGTCCTGTCGCTCGCGGCGCTCGGCGTGAGCGGCGCGGCGGCCCAGGAGGGAGAGGCCGACCTGGTCCAGCGGGTGCTTCCGAACCCGAACCCCGTGGTCGAGTTGCACTGGGCCAAGCTGCCCGACGGGCGGACGTGGGGCTCGACCGCCGGTGTCGACATCGACCCGATCGACGGGCACGTCTGGGTCTACGACCGCTGCGGCGGCTTCGCGCTCGCCGGCGGCTGCGCGGCCAACCCGACCGTGAATCCGATCCTGAAGTACAACCGGCACACGGGCGAGCTGATGGCCGAGTTCGGCGCCGGGCTCTTCGTGCTGCCGCACGGGATCCACGTCGACGACGACGGCAACGTCTGGGTCACCGACTCGCAGGGCAACGGCGAGATCGGCCACCAGGTCATCAAGTTCACCCCCGAGGGCGAAGAGCTCATGAGGCTCGGCGTCGCCGGGCAGCCGGGCGACGACCCCGAGGGCGTGCATCTGAACGAGCCGTGCGACGTCATCACCTGGGGTCCGACCGGCGACATCTTCGTCTCCGACGGCCACAGCGGCCAGAACCCGGACCCGCCCGCCGGACGCACCGGGCGCATCCTGAAGTACGACAAGGACGGCAACTTCATCAAGCAGTGGGGCGAGATCGGCTTCCGGCCGGGTCAGTTCCGCACCCCGCACGCCATCGAGTTCGACTCGCAGGGCCGCCTGTTCGTGGCGGATCGCGGCAACCACCGCATCCAGATCTTCGATCAGGAAGGCGAGCTTCTGGACATCTATACGCAGTTCAGCCGCATCAGCGGGCTGTACATCACCGCGGACGACACGCTCTACGCCATCGACTCGGAGTCGCAGGAGACCAACCACTACGGCTGGAAGAACGGCGTCCGCATCGGCCCCGCCGGTGAGGACCGGGTGACCGCCTTCATTCCGCCGCACGTTCCCGAGGAGGGCCGCACGTTGCAGGGTCTCGCCGGCGAGGGTGTCGCCGTCGACGAGGACGGCACCGTGTTCGTGGCCGAAGGGCCTGCGTCCCGGCCGTTCGCCGGCGGCGGGCTCACCAGGTACAGCAAGGACAACTAGGAGTCCGGGCGGCGACAAAGCGCAGGCGTCCGCGAGCTGCAGCTAGCCGGCGCGTCTCGATTGGAGTCGACGAGGCCCCGTGCTCCCCTGGGGGTGCGGGGCCTCTCTCGTCCGTGAGCAGGAGACGGGCTCGAAGGCGGCCCCTCGTCGCGTCTGGCCACGCGGGTACCTCGCCGTTCCCGGTGCTACGCGGGGTTTCACCACGGACTGCTAGAACGCAACCAGGAAGGTCCCGTCCGGCTCGGCGACAATCGCGGGCAGGCTGCCTTCCGGGATCTCCGGCCCGGTCCCCTGCTCGCCCAGCGGCGCCCCGTCGGCGTCGAAGAGCTGCCAGTGGAACGTCCCGCCGGACTGCCAGCCGAAGCCGTCGCCCCACCCGAGCAGGGTCTCGCCGCGGTGGTTGACCGCCACGGCCGGGTTCTTGCGCCGCGCGGCGGCGTCGCCGGCCGGTGACGCCGCCTGCCTGAGCTTACCGGTGGCGCTGGCGAACACCTGTCCGGCCGTCTCCCACGCCACGGCCATTGCTTCCGGTCCGCGGGCGAGGGTCGTGGTGGAGATCGGACAGGCGTTGATCTCCCACAGATCGATCAGCTCGTCCGTGAACGTCGCGCCGTGGTCGAGCGAGGTCAACAGGCGCTGGCCGCGGCGGATGTTCTCGCCGGCTCCGCGGTACGATGCGTACACCGCGCCTCCCTCGTCCGTCATCGCCTGCAGTCCGCAGCAGTCGCAGGCGCCCTCCTGCTCGCCGCTCACGGGGCGGGCGGCCGAGAAGGTCTGGCCGTCGTCGCGCGAGACCGTCATGAAGACCGAGCGCTCCGCGTCGGGGGGGGCGCCGGTGTGCCAGAACACGTACAGGTTTCCCTCGCGATCCGCGGCGATGGACGGTCCCGCTTCCACGCCTTCCCCCGCGGCGATGGCGAACTGCGGCTCGAATCCGGTGCCGTCCTCGGTGGTCCGCGTGTAGAGAAAGTCCGTGGGGCCGAGCTTGAACCAGACCACGTGCAGGCGGCCGCCCTTGCCGAGCGCGATCTGCCCGCCGTCTATCGGGCCAACCCCCACGACGGTGCCCGGCTCGGAGTTGACGTAGCGGGGCTCGGACCAGCCGGATGCGCCCGGCGCCCGGCTCACATGCAGCAGATCGCCCGCGCTCGGTTCTCCCTGGAAGTACACGACGTGAACCGTCCCACTGTCATCGACGACCGCCCGGGGCATCCGGCCGCCTTCGGGAAGGCGAAGCAGGGTCACCGCTTCGCTCAGCTCGGCCGGCCCGCCACCGCACGAGAGCACCGGCAGGAGGCTCGCACAGGCGAAAACAACGGCGCGAAAACTCATGAAACCAAGAGTAGCAGACGATATACCTCGACAGAAGCCGTATAATGCCCGGAATTTGTGCCTCGATAGCCTGTTTCGTGCACCGATGCGCGTGGGTTCTCATTCAACGGTAGGTGTCATGAGAGGCTTAGTCACGCTCGCCGGCCTCGCGCTGGCCGTCTCGACCTTCCTGACCGACATTCCGAACATCCAGGCACTGGCGCCTCCAGCCGCGCCCGGACCCTCGGAAGCAGGGGCGCCCGAAGCAGGCGCGCCCGCGCAGGCCAGGCCGACGTTCCCCGGAGCGATTGCGCCGCCGTCGGCGGAGCCGGCATCCACCGGGTCGGTCGCACCCGCTCCGGAGCCCGAAGCGCCGGCCGCGGGGGAGGGCTCCGCCGGGACAGCGTTCAGCGAGATCGCGCTCGCCCGCCTCGCGGCGGACATCGAGGCGCTGGACACGTTCCGGCCGTCCTATCCCTTCTGGCAACACATCTTCACGATTCCGGACGGCCATATCGCCTTCGGCAGCAGGACCGACGGGCGACTGCTCGTGACCTTCCCGGCAAGGGGCGACTGGCGGCGCAACGGCGATTGGGCTGAAGGGGCCCTGGCCGACGCGCTGTCCGGCCGCGGCCTCCCGCGGCGGATGCGGGACCGGCGGCGCGTCGTCGAGCAGGCGCTGGAGCGGCGGGTCGGTCCGATCGTGCACAATGCCACGCGCGGTCGTTTCGTGGCGCCCCATGCCGCGCGCTACGGGGGCTTCCTGAGTGAATGGAGCGCCATCTACGAACGCTTCGGCGTGCCGGCCGAGATCGGCCTGGCGCAGGCGATGGTCGAGTCCGGCTTCAACGGCCGCGCCCGTTCCTCCGCCCGCGCCCTCGGCTTCTGCCAGTGGCTGCCGCGCAACTGGAACTACCTCAAGCGGCGCTCCCCTCATGTCATCGAGGGCTACAACCAGACCACCCAGACATCGTACTGCGCTGCCTACCTGTCGATACTGGCGACGATGTACGGCAGCTTCATTCCGGCGCTGTCCGAGCATCATGCCGGCGGCGCGAACGTCATGCGCACGGTCATCAACGGCCAACGGCTGGGCGCCGCCAACATGCGGCAGCAGTACCTGCAGGGCTCGGATTTCGTCCGCAAGCTGCGCGACGTATCGATCCGCCGCTACCGCGCGCTGTTCCGTACCTACGGTCCGCGCTCGGCGCTCTATGCCGAGATGATCTTCGGCAACATGGTCAACATACGGCGGCTCATCGACGAGATGCCGCAGTCGAAGGTCTTCGCCATGCGCGTGCCGCGCAACACGCCCATCACCCGGGTGATGCAGCGCACCGGTCTCTCGCGCGACGAGGTGCGGCGCTACAACCCGGCGCTGGTGCGCCAGGTCCCGGCGCGGGCCCACCTGTATCTGCCCGAGTACATCGAGGACTTCGGGCCGGACATCTCTTTCTGGCATCGCCCCGCGGATCCCGAGTACGCCGCGGTCCTCGACGAGTTCCTCCAGCTCGAACCCGGTATCGAGAAATGGCATAACGCCGCGTTCCGCGAGACGCTGCAGGACTTCCGCCGCCGATTCCTCGACACCGGCACCGAGGAGGGCGCGGCGATGGCGACCGTGCTGGCCTTCACGATCCAGGACCTGCGCACCAGCGGGCGAGCGGCCATCCTGCGGGAGTTCCGAACCAGCGACCGGGTCCAGCGGTTGTTCGATCGCGGCCGGCGCGAGCTGGCCGGCCTGGCCGCGCAGTAGGGCCCGCGGTGGTCGGGCTACGGGCCGGCGCGGCCCGTAGCCTCCAGGCAGCCTGTGGCGATAGCCCGCTGCGTTCGAGCGGCGATACCGCGGACGGCTGGCGGCGACCGTCAGGCGCCGCCCCTGCCCGCTGCTTTCGTCACCCGCCGTTTCCCTCGTCCTCGTCCTCCATCCAGTGCTCCCGCATCTGGTAGAAGGTGAAGGACGCCGTCCAGGCGATCAGCACCAGTCCTGTGACTGCCTCGATCACCACCAGGAACCGGCCGCCGTTCACCGGAACGATGTCGCCGAAACCGAGCGACGTGTAGACCGAGCCCGAGAAATAGATGACCTCGGCCAGCGTGGGCGCAGGTAGCGAGAGCTCGACGACGCCGGCGCGAATCAGCGCAAGCCACCCCAGCCCGAAGACGACCACCTCGAGGACGTGGGCGAAGAGCGCCAGCACGACCGCCGGAAGCACGTCGGCGCGACCCGCTCCAGGCAGGATGCGAACCGCGTTCGAACCCAGCACCAGGAACTCGTAGTGCAGCCCGACCGAGAGCAACGGCAGGACGATGGTGGCGATGACGAGCATGTCGGGTCAGTGGGGTGCCGAGGGGATCCCGGCGCGCCGGGATCCCCCGTGGAAGTCGCCGGAGACACTGCATTCTTGCACGAACCTGCTGCCCGCGGCGGTATGATGGCGGTGCCATGCGCCTGACTACACTCGTCGTTGTCCTCTGCGGTCTGTGGTCCACCGTCTGCGCTGCCCGCAGCCAGCCGGACCCGGCGGTGATGGCCGCGATGGAAGCGGAGCGGGAGCCGCTGATCGAGACCATGCGCGAGCTCGTGGGCATCGAGTCCGGCAGTCGCGATGCGGAAGGGCTCCGGGCGATGGCGGCCGTTATCGCCGACCGGCTCCGTGCACTTGGCGGGGAAGTCGAGCTCGTGTCGCACGACGACCCCTACGTGATGGTCGACACGCCGGCCGAGATCGGCCAGAGCGTGGTGGCCCGTTTCCACGGACAGGGAAGCGGCCGCATCCTGCTGCTGGCCCACATGGATACGGTCTACCTGCGGGGTCAGCTCGAGGACCAGCCGTTCCGCATCACCGACGGGCGGGCCTACGGGCTCGGCATCGCCGACAACAAGCACGGCATCGCCCTCATCCTGCATACGCTGGCCGCCCTCCGCGCGCTCGACTTCGACGACTACGAGCTTGTTACCGTCCTCATCAACGCCGACGAGGAGGTGAGCTCGGCCGGGTCGCGCGGACTGATCACGCGGCTCGGGGCGGAGCACGATGCGGTCTTCTCGTGCGAGGGAGGCGGCGCGAGCGACCGGCTGGCGCTTGCCACCGCCGGGATCGGCGCGGTGCTGTTGGAGGTGACGGGACGCGCGTCGCACGCCGGGAGCGCTCCCGAACAGGGCCGCAATGCGCTGTACGAGCTGGCCCACCAGGTGTTGCAGATGCGCGACCTCAGCGACGAGGCGGCCGGCATCAAGCTCAACTGGACCATCGCGAGCGCGGGCGCGACCCGCAACGTCATCCCTGCCGAGGCGCGCGCCACCGCCGATTTCCGGGTGCTGCGGGTAGCCGCCTACGACGAGGTCGAGCGGCAGGTCCGGGAGCGAATCGGCAACCGGCTCATCCCCGGCACGACCGTCTCGGTGTCGTTCGAGCGGCGCCGTCCGCCCCTCGAGCCGACCGCCGCGTCTCGTGCGCTCGCGGCGCACGCGCAGGACGTGTACGGGGAGATCGAACGCCCGCTCGGCGTGAGCGATCAAGCGGCCGGCGGAGGAACGGACGCGGCGTTCGCGGCGCTCGAGACCGAAGCCCCGGTCATCGAGGGCTTCGGCCTGATCGGCTTCGGCGCGCACTCCGACTTCCGGGAGTACGTCGAGCTGGAATCGATCGTACCCCGGCTCTACCTGTTGACGCGGATGATCATGGACGTCGCCACGGGCGAGGCGCCGATCTGATCGGTTCGGGTTTCTGGAATTCCCTGAATCCAAACGAAAGGGAGCGGGCCGATCGAGATGATCGACCCGCTCCCGGGTATCCGCGGTCGCGGAAGCGTCCGGCCTATTGCGGCAGCCGCAGCGCGGCGAGCGAGCCCGGCATGCTGCCGCCGGCGGCGACCTGCACGATGATGTACTGCTGTCCCTCGTGCATGTAGGTCATCATGCCGTACTGGCCCGTCGCGGGCAGCTCGACGCTGCCGAGCTTCTCGCCGGTCCGCTTGTCGTGGGCGTTGAGGACCGGCGGTCCCTGCGCGCCCTCGGTGGCCAGCAGCAGCGTGCCGGTGGTCATCAGGATGGCGCGCCCGCGGGGGGTGCCGGTGCCCGAGAGGTCGACGCCCTGCAGCGCCGGGTGGCGCCGCATCTGCTCGGACGCCTCGCCCACCGGCACGGCGAAGACGTGCTCGCCGGTGTTCATGTCGATCGCCGTGATCTTGCTGAACGGGGGCTTGTACATCGGCAGGCCCTGCGGTCCGGACCAGCCGACGCCGCCGCCCTGGACCCAGTCGGAGATCGTCGTGCCGGTGGTCGTGCACTCGCCCGAGTCCGACGTGCAGCCGTGGACGTCGGCGTCGGTGTTCGTGCCCGGCTGAACCGTCCGGCCCGAGCAACCCTGCCCGTTCGACTGGTACAGGTAGCCGGTCTCCGGGTCGAGGGTGGCCGGGTGGGTGATGTTGAGACCGCCCGCGCCACACGCGATCCAGGGCCGCGGCTCGTTGTGGTTGTTCGGCAGCGGCGGCATGTAGGGGCCGCCGACATTGAAGCGGCCCAGGATCTCGATCGCTTCCTGCTTCAGCTCCGGCGTCAGGTCGATGAGGTCGTCCTCGGTCAGGCCGAGCGGGTTCAGCGGGGCCGGCCGGGTCGGGAACGGCTGGGTCGGCGCTAGCTGCTCGCCGGGCACTATCGATGCGGGGACCTCACGCTCCTCGATCGGCCAGACCGGCTCGCCGGTCTCGCGGTTGAAAGCGAAGGTCATGCCCTGCTTCGTGGTCTGAATGGCCATCGGCACTTCCTGGCCGTCGACGGTGACGTCGACCAGGATCGGCACGTTGGGCAGGTCGTAGTTCCAGATCGGATGGTGGACCGTCTGGAAGTGCCAGACCCGATCGCCGGTCTCGACGTCGATGGCGATGGTACTGGTGCCGAACAGGTTGTTCCCTGGCCTGAACCCGCCGTAGTAGTCGATGGTCGGCGAGTTGGTGGGGATGTAGACGATGCCGCGCTCCATGTCGGCCGACAGCGGCGCCCACGACGAGACGTCGCCGGTCCAGTCCCAGGCGTCGTTCTGCCAGGTGTCGAAGCCGAACTCGCTCTCGGACTGCGGGATGACGTTGAACTTCCACTTGTGCTCGCCGGTCCGCGCGTCGTAGGCCAGGATGTCGCCCGGCACGTTCTCGATGCGCGACTGCGCGTAGCCCTGCTCATGGGAGTTGCCGACCACCACCGTCCCGTTGACGACGATCGGCGGCGACGAGTTGGTGATATAGCCGACCTCCATCGGGATGCCCTCGTAGGGGTCGTACTCGTGGCCGAGGTCCGCCAGCAGGTCGACGACGCCCGTATCGGGGAAACCATCGATCGGGACCGGCTTGCCGAAGCCCTCGAGATGCTCGCCGGTCTTCGCGTCGAGCGCGTGCAGGAAGAACGCGGGCGTGATGATGTAGATGACGCCGCGGCCGTCGATCTCCGCGTATCCGACGCCCTTGCCGTAGCTGGCGCGCATCGACTCTTCCCAGCGCCGCGTGTTCGGCTCGCGGTACGTCCACAGCGTCTCGCCGGTGGACGGGTCGATGGCCGCCACGGTCCGCCGGTAGCCGGCGACGGTGTAGAGGATGCCGTCGATGTAGCTCGGCGTCGAGCGCGACAGGTACAGTGGATGCGGCCCGAAGTTGTCGCCCCGCCAGACCCACGCCACCTCGAGGTCCTCGAAGTTGTCGGCGTCGATCTGATCGAGCGGCGAGTACCGGGTTCCCCAGGCGTCGCCGCTCTGGTAGCGCCACTCGCCGTGGGGATTGCCGCGCGCCGGCTCCGGCTCCTGCGCGGCGACCGGCGTCAGCACAGCCACCCCGGCGACGAACGCCAGCAGCAGGCCGAGCGAGCCGGCCGTGCGCCAGCCCGATGTGCGGTTCCTTCTCATCTCTTCGTCCCTCCAGAGTGGGAAACGCCCCGTTAACGGGGCAACTCTGCGGCCCCTCGTCCGAGCTAGATAGTCTAGGATCTTGCGCCGCAGAACGCCAGCGAATCGAAGTGCTGCGACGCGGACCGCTGCGAGTGTTTCGCTTCCGTTACGCCGGCTCCCGTAGAATGGTGCGCGTGAGCGTGGTCTACCGCGACGAACGCGGCGTGGAGTACGTCTCGGTCCCCCTCCCGACGCACGAGGTGACCGAGGCGGTGCCGATAGACGCCCGCCGCCTGCGCCGCCGGTCGCAGGAAGAGGCGCCCTTCTATGCCGGCACGGACGGCGCGGAGCTGGCCGCGCAGCCGCGCGGGCACCGCAGGCACTGGAGCGACGAGCAGTGGGTCGCGTTCAAGGAGTTCCAGACCCTGGAGTCCGAGCTCGCGCGCGAGGATCAACCGGTCGCCGCGGCCGTGATCGTCAAGATGAGATAGGCGCCTTGCCGTTCCGCGCGGGGACGGAAAGGGGCCGTGAGGCGGGAGGATCCGATCGTGGATTTCGTCGTCTGGGGTCACGACCCGTGGCAACGGCCCATCCTGCAGCACCTCAACTGGGACCCGCTCTGGGTCTCCATCTTCTGCGTCCTCATGTTCGTGCTGGCCCACGCGGCCTACACGATGCTCTCGTCCGGGCGGAAGCGGACCGCCGCCGAAACCGACACCCTGGAGACAGCCAACCCGAACGTGCCGGCGCGCATCCTGCGCCATTCGCTGGCGGCCCGGCTGTTCCACTGGTCGATGTCGGTCACGATGTTCGTGCTGCTGGTGACCGCCTTCTTCCCAATCATCGGCATCACGTTCGACTGGGTGCCGTGGCACTACTGGGCGGGCATGATCTTCACGGTGATCATCGCCTGGCACATCGTCCATACCACCGTCTGGCTCGACTTCTGGTCGATCTGGGCCGGTCCCAAGGACGTGCCGGAGTTCAAGGCGCTGATGCTGCGCGAGACCGGCCGTATCGCCGAGGCGCCGCAGCCCGCGAAGTACCCCCTGGGCAACCAGCTCTATCACTGGATTCTGACCATCGTCGGGATGCTGGTGATCATCACCGGCATGCTCATGATGTTCCGCATCGACACGCCCTTCTTCGCGCACAACCAGTACCTGATCAGCGAGCTGGCCTGGGGCTGGGTCTACGTGCTGCACGGGCTGGTGGGCGTTGCGCTGGTCGGTCTCGTGGTGGCGCACATCTACTTCGCCCTGCGGCCCGACCACTGGTGGTTGACCAAGGCGATGATCTTCGGCTGGATCACCCGCCGGCAGTACCTGGAGCATCACGAGCCCAGCCGCTGGCGGGTCACCCCGGACGAGCCCTGGTAGGCGAGCCGCGGCGGCAGCGGCCCGCCCGCGGCGCGGAGAAGTCGCCCGTCGCCGCGCGCGGCGTCACGAGCGGCGTCCCAGACCGAGCACGCGCGTCCAGACGAACAGCGCGGCGGCAGTCACGATCATCTGCAACGCGGTCGCGATGGCGTCGACGGTGACGCTCCAGCGGCTCACCGCGGGAAGCAAGGGCGCCGCGGCGACCGCGTCGGCCAGCAGCGCGAGCTGCACGCCTCCGGTCAATGGCAGCGGGTTGTTGAGCGACGGCGCGGCGCCGAGACCCGCCAGCGCCTGCACGAAGACGCCGGCGTCCATCAGGCTGTCGGCGCGGAATAGGATCCAGCCGCCGGTCACGACGAGCAGCACGTAGCCGTGACGGAGCGGTGCAGGCAGGCGCGCGAGCACGCCGCCCCAGCGCGTTCTCTCCAGCGCGACCGCCGCTCCGTGCCACGTACCCCAGAGCAGCAGCGGCCCGCTCCCCCCGTGCCAGACGGCGACAAGCAGGAACAGCAGAAACACGGAAAGGACGGCTTGCCCCTGCCGCGCCGGAGATTCGCCGGCAGGAGGCTGCAGGGGCAGCCGCAGGTACGCGTCGAACCAGGCCATCAGGGTCATGCTCCAGCGCTGCCAGAACGCGTGCAGGCTCTCCGCCGCGTACGGCCACTGGAAGTGCTCGGGCAAGCGGAACCCGAGCATGCGTCCGACGCCGAGAGCCATGTCCGCGTAGCCGGACAGCGCGAAGTAGATCTGCAACGAGAAGCAGGCGAGGCCGAGCCAGGCGTGCGCCGCGTCGAGCAGGTCCGCCGACATCGAGAACGCCAGCTCGGCGGGCGGCGCCAGCGTCCCGGCGATGAGCCACACCTTGGCGAGGCCGATGGTGAAGCGCCGCACCCCGTACGCGAAAGCGGCCATGCCCACCTGCCGGGTGGCGAGATGGGCGCTCACGTCCCGGAAGCGGATCAGCGGGCCGGCGACCAGGAAGGGGAAGAGGAGCAGATAGGTCAGGCCGTGCGCCGGGTTTCGCGGGGCCCTCGCCTCGCCCCGGTGAATGTCGCCGGCATACGACACGGCGTGGCAGGCGAACACCGCCAGGCCGAGCGGCGCGAGCAGGCCCGGGACCGGAAACGATGCGCCGGCGAACGTATCGAGCCAGGGGAGCGCTTCGCCGGCGAACGGGTTCCGGTGCCTGAGAAACAGGAACAGGAAGAGACTGCCGGTGACCGCGAGCGAGAAGCAGATCGCGGGAACCGCGCTGACGCGGTCCGGATGGGATGCCGCGGGCCGTTGGTGCGCGCCGCCGATGCCGAGGCCGAGGAGGTACAGCATCAGCGCCGCGGCGCCCGATACGGCGGCGAGACGGCCGGTTCCCGCGGCGAGGAAACAGAGACCGCCGGCGACGAGGATCCAGTTGGCGGCGTGGAAACGCAGCGTCCCGTCCGCGGCGCCGCGCGAGGTCAGCCGCGCGACCAGGAAGTAGAGGCCGAGAACGCCCGGCAGGAAGACGACGAGGAAGCGCCAGTCGGTGAAGGCCACGCGCCCGAGATGTTACTCGCCGGGAGCCGCTGGCGAGCCCGGCCGGACGTGATGCTCCATGGGTGTCCCAGGGAGGCGTGCCGGCCGCCGGCTTCCATCGCGCCGGCCTCCGGCTGCCATCATGGGCGGGACCGGTCCCTCCGCCCTCGCTCGCGGTCACCGCCTCTTCGTCGGCGTTCCTCGCCCATCCGGGCGATCTCGGCGTCGAAGAGGTCCATCTGCGCCGGGGTGAGGATCTCGGCGATGGCCGCGCGCAGCGTCTCCTGCTCGGCCACGAAGCGGGCGCGCATCTCGCGGCGCATTTCGCGGCCGATGGTGCGAAACCGCTCGCGGCGTGCGTCGAACAGCGCCGAGAGCCGTTCGCTCTGCTCATCGCTCAGGTCGAGCCGGGGCGCGATGCGCTCCAGCATGCGTCCGCTTATCGGCGGCACGGGAGGGCCGCCGCGGCCGGGTCCGAAACCCGGACGCGGACCGAACCCGAGCCACGGAGCGGCGACGATCCCCGCACCGAGACCGGCCAGGAAGACCACCAGCACGAACAGGGCGATCCAGATGCGGGTGCGCATGTCGACAGTCATCGTCCTGCCTCGCTCGTTCCGGAAAGGGAGCCCTCTGGATCCGCCGCCAGCAGGACATCGATCAACAGGTCATCCGTCGTTTCCTCGGTGTCCTGCCAGAGCCGCGCCATCGCGTCGGCCGCCGTCGTCTCCAGAACCTCGCCGTCCGCCGTCTCCTCGGCCATCCATTCGGTCACCACGTCGGCATAGTCCGACACGCCCGCCTCGGCGACCTCGGTCGACGGTCCGAGACCGATTGCGGCCCCGACGAACAGCGCGCCGGCCACCGGAGCCAGACGCAGCGTCCACGCCTGCCAGTTCACGGCATCGAGCCATCCGGCTGCCGTGGCCGGCTTCCGCCTCGCCGGCCGCGCGAACGGCTCCCGGCTCGCATCCGGCAGGTTGGCCATCACGCGCGTGGCAAAACCGACCGGCACCGGCGCCTCGGGACGCTCGGCCAGCAACACCCGCATGGCCCGCTGCGCGTCGAGCGCCGCGCGGCAGTCGGCGCAAGCGGCCAGGTGCAGGGCGAGCGCCGCGCTGCGATCCGCGTCGAGCGTCCCGTCGGCGGCGCGTGCGAGCAACGGTTCGGCGTGTCGGCAGGTCATCGGTCTTTCCCTCGTTACATCGAGCCCGCGTTACCGGTTATCCCTTCGAGGGGCGCGTAGTCACCAGCGGGCGAAGCAGCGTGCGCATGCGGCGCCGGGCACGGAAGATCCGCGATTCCACCGTGCCCATCGGCGCTCCGGTGACGCCGGCAATCTCCTTGTAGTCGAGCCCCTCGACGTCTCGCAGCACCAAGGCCGTCCGCAGATCTTCGGGCAACGCCCCGAGCGCGCGGTCGATCGCCTCCCGCGTGACGAGCGACGTTTCGGCATCGGGCGCCGCGGACGGTACGTCACCGGCCTGCAGCGCTTCGTTCTCGTCATCCAGGCTGCGGTCCGCGGCGTGCCCCCGGCGACCGCGACGCTCCAGATGGGTCCGCGCGACGTTGGTGGCGATCCGGTAGAGCCACGTCTTGAACGCGCTCTCACCGCGAAACCGCCCGAGTCCCCGCCAGGCGCGGACGAACGTTTCCTGCGCCACGTCTTCGGCGGCGCCCGCGTCGTGCACCAGGGCTGACGCGTAGTTGATGACCCTTGCCTGGTACCGCAGCACCAGCGCCTCGAAGGCGCCGCTGTCGCCGGCCCTGGCGCGGTCTACCGCGGCGCGATCGGGATCCGGCGCCGCGGCGCGGCTTTCCACGTCCGGACCGGCCTGTTCGATGGCCGCGATACCGGTCCCCGCTACGGCGCCCTCTGGAGTCACCCGCTGTTTCACCGGCAGTGCCGGCCCTTCCGTCGTTGCCGCGAGCATACGCGGACTCGCGTCGTCCACCAGACAGGACTCGCGGAAACCCGCGAATATTCCCGAGCGTTTTCCTCCCGCGTCGGGGAAGAAAGCGGGTCGGCCGGCAGTCGGAATGAACAGCAACTGCAAAGGAGGCACGATGCGGATCGACTTGTCGGGAACGCGGAAGAAGGCCTTGGTCGCCGGTGTCGGACTGGTGTTGGCCGGGGCGGCCCTGGTGGCCGCGCATGCGGCGCACGCGGCCGAGGAGCAGCGCTGGAGCGGCCGCGGCGGCCGCGGCGCGTGGATGGGTGGAATGCGCGGCGGCGGGCCGGGAGGCACGTTCCTGCCGCTCGGGCGTCTCGATCTGTCCGACGAGCAGCGCGATCGGGTGCGGACCGTGATCGAAGAGAACCGCGAGGCGGTCGGGGCACAACTGCCTGAGATGCGCGCCGCGCACGAGGCGCTCGCCGCGGCGGTCTCGTCCGCCGAGGTGGACGAGGAGCGGATTCGGACCCTGGCCGCCGAGGTCGCCCGGCTGACGGCCGATGCTGCCGTCAGGCGGGCCCAGGTATACGCGGCGGTCTGGCGAATCCTGACGCCCGAGCAACAGGCGCGGGCCGAGGAGATCGAGGCCGCACGGGAAGAGCGGCGCAGTGCGCGTCGCGAGCGGATGCAGGAACGGCGCGAGCGGATGCAGGAACGCAGGGAGGAACGCCGCCGCGAACGCGAGGCACGGTAGAGTAAGGTCGGGTGGGGCGGTTCGCGGCAACGGCGAGCCGCCCCATGCTCGAGTTCCCCGGCGGTCGGTCTCGAGGGACGGACCGCCGGGTCGCCACCGTCAGGACAACCGTAGGATCGTGATTCGCGCCACCGGATTTCTCCAGTCCCGGTCGCCGCCGAAGTCGCCGCCGCCCTGGATGCCGCGGTGGACCGTGACGAGAGCCTCTTGCGGCCGTGCCGCGTGTAATCGCCTCTTTCAGTGTGGAACCGGGATGAGGGGAGATCAACGGCCGGCACCGGACGTGTCCATCGTCAAGTGAGCCCGACGCAATTGTTTACAGTCCGAGGTGAGCCTGAACGGTCCGTCGTGCACGCCGCGTGGCGCCGGGAGGGGCGAAGCGCCCGCGTGGCGAGGCGCGACGGGACCGTCAGGGTCGCAGGGTCGGGCGTCCACGAACCGCCGGGCGCGGTGGCGGACTATCCGGCTTCGGTGACGGTTTCGCTGTTGCCGTCGCCGCGTGTGGTGGGGACGTCGCTCGCGCTCCCGTGGCCGCGGCCGGCAGCTTCGCCCGGCCCGTAGCCGCGGCCGGCAGCTTCGCCCGGCCCGTAGCCGCGGCCGGCAGCTTCGCCCGGTCCGTAGCCGCGGCCGGTGGTCTCGGCGTTGCCATACGTGCGCCCCGGCACAAGCGGCGGTCGCGGTTCCCGGATCTGTGGTCTGGGGACGAGGGCGATTTCCTGGGCGGTCAGCTCGCCCGGCTTGGTGGGGGACGGCCGCAGGGTGAACTCCAGGATGTGCCGCCGGCTGGGCAGCTCCTGCGTGTTTATGCCCGCTCGTTGCAACTCGCTGCTGTGCACGAACGTCGACGCGTAGGGCGAGTCTTCGCGCGTGGTGTCGGTGACCCACAACGGTCCCGTGAACGAGTGCAGGTAGCGAATGAAGCCGAATCCCTTGATGGCGTCGTACCAGTGGCAGAGTCCGCGGACCCGTGACCCTTCGTGGCCCCAGTCGGGTCCCCGCGACTCGCCCGGCAGCAGTCCCGGAATCAGGTAGCCGGAGACGTACAGGTCCGCTTCGCGCCGCAGATCGCCCGAGACGTTGTCGAACGCCACCACCTCGACCCGGCAGCCCATGTTCTGCAGCGCCCGCGCCACCTTCGTAAAATCCCCGTCGCCCGTCGCCAGCAGCACGCGGTCGATGTTGCGGGCCTCCAGCAGCACGTCGACGGCCATGTCGAGGTCGCTGTTGGCCTTGCCGAAGCGCTTGCCGTCCTCGTTCATGTACCACTTGACGTGCTTGACGATGACCTTATAGCCGAAGTCGCGCAGCGCCGCCTGGAAGCTCTGCACGTTGCGCTTGTAGTCTTCATCTGTCTGCGCGCGCTCGCGGTCGAACGAGGTGTACGAATTCAGCCGCAATGCGTCAGACCTGTCCCGGCAGGCGAACTCGCGCAACACGTCGTACCGCAGGCCCCGCCCGCCGTTCCTCGTGATGTTGTCCGTATCGACGTAGACACCGACTCGCACTGTTCCTCCCGTTCGATGCGGGCGACGCGACGCGTTTACGTCACCGTTACATTTCAGTATACGCGCGCTGCTCCGACCGGCCCGGCCACGCCCGGCCGAGCCCGGGGTGGAGGCGCGGCTGCTGCTTGGGGAGCACCTGCCCGACGCCCGTCCCGCCCGATGCCGTCTGCATCGCCATCCGGAGGTTGCTCCCGGCGGTCGGCGATACCGGCGGTCGGCGATAGGCGATAGAGGTTGCTCCCGACGGTCGGCAATAGTAGATTGCGCCTGAATGCCCATGCCCTGGAAATCAACACGGCTGTCGTTGTGCCTGACCGCGCTCGTCGTATCGAGCGGGGTCCTGGTCTGCCTCGGATCTCCCGTCTCGGCGCAGGCGGCGGCGCCCGCCGGGCAGGCGCCGCCGGACGCGGAGCAGGCGGAGTTCTTCGAGACCACCATCCGCCCGCTCCTGGCCGACAACTGCCACGCGTGTCACAGCGCGCGGATCGATACGCCGTTCGGCGGCCTGCGGCTCGATAGCCGGGAGGGGCTCCTGGCGGGCGGCGACTCGGGACCGGCGATTGTGCCCGGCCGGCCGGACGAGAGCGCGCTGGTGCAGCGTCTGCACGGACGGCCGATGCTGATGCCGCCGCTCGGACCGCTCGCCGACGACGACATCGCGGCGATAACGACGTGGGTCGAGATGGGAGTGCCGTGGCCGGAGGCGACCCTGGCCGCCGCTGGGGCGGACCCGCCGGATCCCTCCGCGCCGTTCGACCTGCCGGAGCGGCGGCGCACGCACTGGGCGTGGCAGCCGGTGCAGGCTGCCGAGCCTCCCGCCGTCGATGACGACGCCTGGCCTGCCACTCCGGTCGACCGGTTCATTCTCGCGGCGCTGGGGGAGGCCGGGCTCGCGCCGGCGCCGGACGCCGACCGCGCCGCGCTCATCCGGCGCCTGTCATTCGATCTGCGCGGGCTGCCCCCGACCCCGGCCGAGATTGCCCGGTTTGCCGGCGACCGTTCGCCGTCGGCTTACGCCGACCTGGTCGACCGCTTTCTCGAATCGCCCCATTTCGGCGAGCGCTGGGCGCGCCACTGGATGGACCTGTTCCGCTACAGCGAATCGCACGGCAGCGAGGGGGACCCCGACATCCCGTTCGCCTGGCGCTACCGCGACTACCTCATCCGCGCCTTCAACGACGACGTGCCGTACGACCAGTTGATTCGCGAGCACCTGGCCGGCGACCTGCTGCCGGACCCGCGCCTCGCCGCGGACGGGCGGACCAACGAGTCGATGATCGGCCCGTCCAACTTCCGCCTCATCGAGCACGGCTTCCAGCCAGTCGACCCGTGGGAGGATCGCGTCAAGTGGATCGACAACCAGGTGGACGTGGCGTCGAAGGCGTTCCTGGGCCTGACCGTGTCGTGCGCCCGCTGCCACGACCACAAGTTCGACGCGATCAGCCAGAAGGACTACTACTCGTTCTTCGGCACGCTGTACGGCGCGCGGCCGACGGTGCGCGCCGTCGACTCGCAGGCCGTCCTCGAAACCAACCGGGACGCGCTCGCGGCGCTGAAGACGGATATTCGCGGCCTGCTCGCCGAGGCGTGGAGCGCGGCGGCGGAATCCATGGGCGGCGAGCTGCTGGCCGCGCTGGAGCCCGAAGCGGGTGAGGCCGGCGATACGGAAGACGCGGCCGACGCGGAGAGCGTGTACGAAGCGGACGCGGCGCCGGCGCCGGACCCGGCATCGGGCAGCGTCCTCGCGGCGTGGCAGGCGCTGGCCGAGGTCGATGCCGCCGATTTCCCGGGGGTCTGGCGCGAGCTGCGCGCGCACTGGGACGCCGAGATCGCCGACCGCGAGCGTTACAACGCCGAGCACTTCGAGCCGAAGTGGGATCTGACCGGTCCCGACTACGCCGCGATGGTCGGCCACGGCACCGGCCTCACGGCCACGCCCTCGAAGCCCGGCGAGTTCGCCATCGAGGAGCGCGGCGACCTGCTGCTGACCGGGATCTATCCGGGCGGCGCCTACACGCACCTGCTGTCGACGAAGCATCCCGGCGTCATCCAGACCCCCAGCTTCGAGATCGACAGCGACTACATCAGCTTCCGCGTGATGGGCGGCGACCTCAGCTTCGTGAATCTCATCATCGAGAACTACGCGGTGCCGCGCGGCGGCATCTACCACCTGCGCCACAGCCCGAAGACCGACGAGATGGGCTGGGTGCAGTGGGACACCGAGTTCTGGAAGGGCTTCAACGCCTACATCGAGTTCGCGACCCAGGACGACGCCACGCGGTTCCAGCTCGATCCCGAGGACAGCCAGTTGCGGCACCGGCCGACGCGTCGCGGCGACGGCCGGTCGTTCATCGGCGCCAGCCGCATCGTGTTCCACGACGAGAAGCGGACGCCGCGGGAGACGGTCGTTCCCATCCTCTCGCTGCTGGGCGGCGAAGTCGAGGATGCGGCGTCGGCAACTCCGGCCGCGCCAGCGTCGCGCGAGGAGCTGGCCGCGCTGATCGCCCGCCGGGCGGGGGAGGCGGTCGCCGCCTGGCGCGACGACCGGCTCAGCGAGCAGCAGGCGGTGTTGCTGGACGAGCTCGTGCGGGCCGACCTGCTGACCCGCTCGCTGGAGGAGCTGGTCGACCTGCGGGCGCCGGTGGCGGAGTACCGGCTGCTCGAGCGGGACGTGCCGGTGGCGCGCCGCGTGCCGGGCGTCATCGACGAGGCGGCGCCGGACCAGCCCCTGCTGGTGCGGGGCAACCACAGGATCCTCGGCGATCCGGTGCCGCGCGGGTTCCTCACCGCGGTCGACAACCGGCAGTATCCCGAGCCGGGGCTCGTCCGGCTGCACCTGGCCGAGGCGGTCACAGCCCCCGACAACCCGCTCACGGCGCGCGTCGCCGTCAACCGGGTGTGGCGCTACCTGTTCGGCTACGGCATCGTGCGGACCGTCGACAACTTCGGCCGGCTCGGCGATCCGCCGTCGCATCCCGAGCTGCTCGACCACCTGGCGGCCGGCTTCGTCGACGACGGCTACTCGATGAAGCGGCTCGTCCGCCGCCTGGTCCTCAGCCGGGCCTACCGGATGAGCAGCCAGGCATCGGCCCGGGCCGCCGAGGTCGACCCGTCCAACCGGCTGCTGCAGCACGCCAACCTGCGGCGCCTCGACGCCGAGGCGATCCGCGACGCGATGCTGTCGATCTCCGGCCGCTTCGACCCGACGATGTACGGGCCGTCGGTGCCGGTGCACTACGCGGCGCGGCGCGGCCTGACCCAGGGCGATCCGAACAACGGCCCGGTGGACGGCGACGGGCGGCGGAGCATCTACCAGGAGATCCGGCGCAACGCGCACAACCCGTTCCTGGAGGTCTTCGACCTGCCGAAGCCGGCGACCACCCGCGGCGAGCGGGACACCACGAACGTGCCGGCGCAGTCGCTCGCGCTGCTCAACAGCCCGTTCGTCATCGGACAGGCGGCCGAGTGGGGCCGGCGGCTCGCCGAGGGCGAAGCGACGTCGGTGGACGGGCGCGTCGCGCACATGTTCGCCAAGGCGCTCGCGCGCCCGCCGTCGGAGGCCGAGCGCGCCCGCGTGGCCGACTACCTGAACGCCGTGGCGGCCGAGCGGGGCGTCGACCGGTCGCTCTTGCTCTACGACGCCGCGGTGTGGCAGGACGTCGCGCACAGCCTGTTCAACCTGAAGGAGTTCATCTTCATTCCGTAGCGATTCAGTTCGCGCAGGCCGGTCCGCGGTACGCATCGACGCCGAGCCGCGGTCGGTCGCGCGCAAGGCCGGGACACGTTGCCGGCGCAGAGGATTCACCGATGCCTTTCGATCCACGCCACCACCCCGGAGCCCGCCCGTTCCTGACGCGCCGCGAGATGCTGCGGCAGACCTCCACCGGCTTCGGCTGGCTCGCCCTGACCGCGCTGATGGCCGACAAGGCCTACGCCGGGCTGGCGCAGGGGGGCGGCCCGACCGGCAGCGCAGTGTCCGCCGGACCGCTCGCCGCCAAGGCGCCCGACTTCGCGCCGCAGGTCAAGAACGTCATCTTCTGCTTCATGTCGGGCGGGATGTCGCACGTCGACTCGTTCGACCCCAAGCCGCGGCTGGCGGCCGAGGCGGGTCAGCCGATGCCGTTCCAGACCGAGCGGACGATGTTCAACCAGGACGGCAACATCTGGCCCAGCCCGTGGGAGTTCACCCACTACGGCAGCAGTGGCATCCCCGTCAGCGCGCTCTTCCCGCACACCGGCAGCGTCGCCGACGAGCTGACCGTCATCCGCTCGATGACCGCGCCGTTCATGGAGCACGCCCAGGCGAACTTCTACTTCCACTGCGGCATGCCGTTCACCGGCTTCCCGAGCATGGGCGCCTGGGTCACCTACGGCCTCGGGACCGAGAACCAGAACCTGCCCGGCTTCGTCGTCCTCGGCAGCGGCGGCATCCCGCTCGGCGGCATCAACGTCTTCGGCAACGGCTTTCTGCCGGCCGTCCACCAGGGCTCGTTGATCTATCCGGAGCACGCCGAGCCGCTGCACAACGTCAATCCCAGCGAGACCGACGGCCGACAGCGCGCGCGCCTGTCCCTCATCGACGACCTAGACCAGCAGTTCCTCCGCCGCACCGACAACGAGACGCGCGTGGAAGCGGCCATCGACAACTACGAGATCGCCTACCGGATGCAGACCGCCGTCCCCGAGCTGACCGACCTGAGCGGGGAGACCGAGGCGACGAGGAGGCTCTACGGCCTCGATTCGCCCAACGCCTCCACCGCCGCCTACGGCCGCCAGTGCCTGGTGGCCCGCCGCCTCGTCGAACGCGGCGTGCGGTTCGTCGAGCTCACCATGGTCGGCACCGACGGCATGGGCCAGGCCGCCAACCCGTGGGACCAGCACACCAAGCTGGCCGAGGGCCACGCCGCCAACGCCCTGACCGTCGACCAGCCCGTCGCCGCGCTCGTCAAGGACCTGAAGGCGCGCGGCCTGCTCGACGAGACGCTCGTCATTTTCTCCCCCGAGTTCGGCCGGACCCCCTTCGTGCAGGGCACCAACGGCCGCGACCACAACCCCTACGGATTCAGCCTCTGGATGGCGGGCGGCGGCCTCAAGAAGGGCTTCATCTACGGCCAGACCGACGAGTACGGCTACCGCGTGGTCGAGAATTCCCACACCGTGCGCGACCTGCACGCCACCGTGCTGCACCTGCTCGGCCTCGACTACGAGGGCCTCACCTACCGCTTCGGCGGCCGCGACTTCCGGCTGACGGACGTCGACGGGCACCCGATGCGGGGGATTCTGGCGTGAGGGCCACTGACCACGCAAAATCGGAGCGAGGTGTCACAACGGCTGAATCGCCTTCCGGTCGGTCTTCCGCCAAGCCAAGGAGATTGACCCGTCGAAGGCGTGGTGGGGAGGGCGGCGGGGGCGGCTCGCATCAAGTCCTGGCCCCGTCGCAGCCAGACCGCCGCTCGAGGTTCGCTCTCATTGCCTGTTCCCTCGTGAGTCGTAGATCAGCTCAGGCACCACGACTTCCCAAGACTCCCGCAACGCCCGGTCCTGCTGGGTCGGGTTGCCGTCAAGCCGGTCCCAACAGATGACTGCGCGGACGCGCGCCTGACACCGATCTGACGGCGGACGGTAGTTCCGTGCGAGCTGTCCGACAACCTGGCCGCTGGCGTCGGCAAGTAGCCACCCACCGCCGTTCTCGCGAACCTCGAGCGGATCGCCGGTCCGCAATGCGCCGATCGCCCCGTGCACGGGGTGCTTCGACGCGTGCTGTCCCGCGAATCCCAGGTCGACATCCCTGAGCTCCAACGGCTTGTAACGTGTGTCCAACTCCGGGGGCGGTTCGGTGCGAACGACGTGTTCGCGGTGGACGAGCGCGGGCATGTCCTGCGACCAATAGTCACCGCCGCGATGCCGCGCGGGCCAGGGGGCGTCGCGAAGCCCGTTCTCGTGCGCCGCCGACATTCTCAAGAGCGTCAACGTCTGGCGGGCGCGGGTCATGGCAACGTAGTAGAGCCGCAGCACCTCGTCCGACCACCGGCCCCGGTAGCCGGTCGGGTCCTGTCCCCAGCCGCCGTCCAGTATGACCACATGGTCGAATTCCAGTCCCTTGGCCCGGTGCGCAGTCAACAGCAGGAGGCCGGTCTGACGCCGACGCAATTCGCGCCCCCACTCCGCAAGCCAGGCGGTGAACGCTTGCACCGAGGTCTCCGCGCCGCCGGTTTCCACGAGGTAGTCGTCGAGGGCTTCCCTCAACACGTCCGACCAGTCTCCGTCCGGCTGCTCGGCGAGCCAGGCTCGGAGTGTGTCCCCGGTGACCAATCCGTTGGCGAGCGTGCCAAGCCAGTCGCGCAGCCTTCGGACCTCGCGCAGTCGCCAGAAGAACGATGTGTCCTCGCGCGCCATTTGCACGGGGATGTCGTCGCGTTCGCAGAGGCTGCGCACCGGGTCGAGGTACCGCCATTTGCGGGCGATCACCGCGCATGTCCGCCAGTCCCAATCGGAAGCCAGTTCCGCCAGGCGGCGCAGTTCCGCCAATGCTGCGATTGCCTGCGAACGATCATCGCCGCGTACGCGCAGGAGCTGCACCCTGCCCCGGCCCACCGTGTCGCGTGACTCCCAGTCGCCGCCCTTCGGTTTCCTTCGCCGCGAACGGTCGATCTCGATGGGATGCTTTACCTTCATTCGCTCGCGGGTTGACGCGATCCACGCGTTGGCGGCGGCGATGATGTGACCGGTCGAGCGGTAGTTCTGGGTGAGGTAGACCGTCTTGGCCTTGTAATCCTCTTCGAATCGCCGGAGGTACTTTACCGAAGCCCCGGCGTAGGCGTAGACGTTCTGGTCGTCGTCGCCCACGGCGAACAGCGTCAGTTTTCGTTCGCCGCCGGTCAGCGTTCTTCCGGCGAGGGCGGAGATCAGTTGATACTGCTCCTCGTCGACGTCCTGATACTCGTCGACCAGGATCCAGCGGAAGCCTGCAAGCAGGCGCTCGCGTTGTTCGTCCGCCTCCTCGGGCGGCAATCCCTCGGCACGCAGCAAGGCGGTCGCCTCCTTCAAGAGTTCACCGAAGTCGTCATCGGCAAGGGCCCGTCGATTGGCGAGGTGGGTGCCGGTGAGGCGAAGCGCCATGCCGTGGCAGGTCAGCACGGTGACGCCCCGTGAGTCCGCGCCGACGAGTTCGTCCAGGCGGCGGCGAATCTCGACGGCCGCGTGGCGATTGTAGGCGAGCGCGAGGATGCTGCGGGGAGCCTCCCGGCGTACGCGCAGCAGGTAGGCGATGCGGTGCACCAGTATGCGGGTCTTGCCGGAACCCGGGCCCGCCAGCACCAGAACGTTGATCTGCTCGCGGTCGTCCGCGACGATGCGCCGTTGCGTCGGGTTGTTCAGGCTCTCGACGATGGCCCGCCAGGATTCCGGCGTGGTCTGCCGCGCCAGGTCCGTGCGGTCCGGCAGCCAGCGGCGCAGGAAGGCGTCCCGGTCCAGGGCGAAGTAGTCCATTGCCAGTTGCAGGGCGGCGGCGATCGCGTCGAGCCCGCGGTGGACGAACTCCTCCATGACATGGATCTGCAGGACCTGTTCCTGGTAGTGCAGTTCCAGCGGGGCGAAGTCCGTCCGGCCGAATCGCCGCCGGGTCTTCTCCACGCGAATGGTGATCGCCGGGCGAAACACCGCAAGGCCCTTGTTGAGGCGGATGACCTCCTGTTCGTGCAGCCAGAGCAGGGCCCGGTCCAGGAGCTTGCGCGAATCCCGGACCCAGCTCCGGAGCTCCAGGTCCGACTCGATCGACTTGAGAAGCTTGCCCAGGGTGGTCTCGACCAGGAGGTCCGCGCCCTGGACGCCCGGCTTGAGTCGCTCCCGCAGATGCTGCAAGAGCACCTCCGCGGCCGAGCGGCGCCGGCGGGCCGTTTCAAGAAGTGCCGGCCAGTCGCGATTCAGTTTCACGCTGACCTGATCGCGGTTCAGTTGACGAAGATCGATGCTGCCCGGGCCGTCTTCGCCCCGTCCGTCCATGCTGAGACTGCGCAGCAGGCGCAGCACCAGGAGCGGCAGCGCCCCTTCGTGGCCCTCGTCCTTGAGCGCCTGCGTGACCGGCCTCAAGTGCAACACCGAAGCCCTGGCCTGGGGTTCCAGATCCGGAGCCAGTTCCCGCATGCGATCCACGAGCGCTCGTTCGAGTCCGACCGCGCTCTCAAGGCGCCGCGCCGACGAGCGTTCGATGCCCTCGTGGACGTAGGCGGTGAGCGTCGTGTCGTTGTTCGCGATGCCGAGTTGCTCAAGGTCGTGGAGCGCGTTGCGAACGCCGTCACGACTCAGCCCGGACAAGGCCATGAGTTCGTCGGTGGAGACGCCCTCGTCGATCGGCGCGTTGATCAGTCTTTCGACGATCCTGACGAGCGGCGGACGATGGCGTTCGTCGATCCTGGCAAGGCGATCCTTGGCCTCGTCGAGGGTGCTGACCAGCAGCGAGGAAGCGAATATCTCGGCGCGGTTTTCGTCGCGCTGAACGAGGCGTGCGTCTTCAAGCCACGCGATGGCCGTCTTGATTCGCGTGTCGTCGGTGTTGGAGTCGCGTCGGAACGCGTGCTCGTCGTCCTCGAGCAGGATCTCGCCCGGTGTCGCGACCACTTCGCTGTCCCGGCCGTGACCGCCGCGGTCGTTCTTCGCCTTCAGGTTCCGCAGCGCCCGGCAGATCCCGTCGATCTCGGATCTGGTGAGTCGTGATCGTGCCGCCAGCCCGAACTGGCGTTCCACGTCGTCTGCCGTGTAGAGAAGCACGCAACTGGCCGCCTCGGCGTCCCGACCGGCGCGGCCCGCCTCCTGGAGGTAGTTCTCCAACGAGCCCGGAATATCGGCATGGACCACCAGGCGCACGTCGGGCTTGTCGACGCCCATGCCGAACGCATTGGTCGCCGCGATGACGCGTAGCCGTCCCTCGATGAAGTCGTCCTGGACCTGCTTCTTGCGCTCCGGTTGAAGTCGCGCGTGGAAGTGCGCCGCCGACCAGGCCTTGGCCGCGAGGTATTCGGCGACCTCCTCGCACCGTCTCCTGGCCGAGCAGTAGACGATGGCGCCCCCGTCCGAGTCTGCCGGCAGGTGGTGATGGAGCAGGTCGTCGATGTGGGCGAGCTTCTCCGCTGGACTCGTCGGAACCACCTCGAAGGTCAGGTTGTCCCGCTGTGCCCCGCCATTGAAGACTTCAAGCTCGATGCGGACCTCGTCGCGGAAGTGGCGCAGGATGTCCTCGACGACCGCGGGTTTCGCCGTGGCGGTCAGGCAGACGACGGGTGCCGGTCGTTCGCTGCCGGAACGCTCTCGGATGAACCGGCCCACGTAACGGTAGTCCGGCCGGAAGTCGTGGCCCCAACTCGACAGGCAGTGGGCTTCGTCGAGAACCCAGGAGCCGATCTCGCGCTGCTTGAGCGATTGCACCACCCCGGGGTTGCGGAGTTGCTCGGGAGAGGTCAGGACAATCCCCGCATCGCCGAGCCGGACGCGATCCAGGGCGTCCGACCGCTCCGGCATGGACAGCATGCCGTTGACGGTCACCACGGACCCGATGCCCTTGTTCTGCAGACCGGCAACCTGGTCAGCCATGAGTGCGACCAGGGGCGATATGACAACGGTCAGCGCCCCCGTCTTGTGGTAGCGCGACAGGGCCGGCACCTGGTAGCACAGCGACTTGCCGCTGCCGGTCGGCAAGAGCCCCAGGACATGCCCGCCCGCCATCGCCGTCTCCACGATGGCGCGCTGCATCGATCCGCGGCTGGGCATGGCCGGTTCGGCGCGGAAGTCGTCGAAACCGAACCAGCGACGGAGTTCCGAGCGGGCGTCGTGCATCTCGCGGCACCATCCGCAGTCGCTCGCCGTACATGCGTGATCGCGCAGCTCGGCAAGCAACTTGCCCGCTTCGGGAAACTGGTGTCGGACCCAGGGCGGCATCACCGAGTTTCCTCCGGCCACGGACAACCAGGCCAGCACGTAGGCCAGGGGCCAGCCCAGTTCGCCGGCGCCCGAAACGATGGCGCCGCCCCGAGTGGCACAAGCCTTCCCCGCGAGCAGACGGCCGATGGCGTCGCTCGCATCCCGGTCGGAGGGCCGTGGCGACCGGCGCAACGCTCTGAACAACGCATCGAATGCCGCAAGGTCGCTACTCCGCGACGTCAACCCGTGCCAGGCGAGCAGCAGGTCGGAACCGACCTTGCCGAGTGCGGTGCGTTCGTCTTCGAAGAGCCGCAGCGCGAGCCGCGCGTCGTGTTCCGGATCGTTCCGCCGTTCCCGGACGAGGTCGCCATCGTGGTAATGCTTGACCAGGTGGTGATACGGATTCCTCGGGAAGGCGAGTGGACTCAGCATGAGCGTGTCCAAGGCCGGGCGGCGTAGCAGTCGAAGATCCGGTGCCGCCGCGCGCAGGTGCGGCAGGTCGAAGTGGATCAGGTTGTGGCCGAGGATGACGTCCGCCGGTTCGGCGAAATCGTCGAGTTCGTGCAGGGCACCGTCAAGCTCGCGTTGCTTGAGCTTGGTGCGGACCAAGGACCCGCCCTTGGAATCGACCGCCGCCAACGCGTTGATTCGCTCGTTTCGCTTACCGACCTCCAGGTCGATGGCCAAATAGCGCATCAGAATTCGCGCGGCAACTCGTTACCGGAACCGCACATTCGTTGTTGTCGGCACGAACATCGGTTCGAATTATCCCCCGGAGACGTCTGTGGCGTTCTGCGCAGCCCGGCAGCGGCGGAGACACGATGTTCGCGAGCATGTACAAGGCGTTCGATGCGCTCTCGCCCGGCTTGCAGCGAAGTGGCGTTCTGGGACAACCGCGCCACTGGCACTACGCGCTGAACGACTATCCCGGCGAACGCAGGTTGATGCATCGGGTCACGGCGAACCCCTCGCCGGCTATCGCTCGGACGGTTGAGAGATTCATGGGAGGTTCCAGCCCGCGGGCCGGGGCGCGGACGCGCAAGGAACATCGGACCGTAGGGGAAAGGCTTGTCCGTCCCGTGCCGCCGCAGCCGACGCAGCCGCACGAATTCCCAAGGCGGGCCACAAGGGTCGCCCCTGCACGGTCGCCGCCGCGCATGAGGGGTCCGTCTCCGACGTATACTGGGACGTGTTGACGTTCGTGGAGACAAAGCTCTTCTCCAAGCTGGTGCGCGAGTACCTGCCGGACGACGCGTACAGCGCTTTGCAGCAGGCACTCATCGCGAACCCGGAATCAGGTGACCTCGTCCGCGGCTCGGGCGGAGTCCGGAAGTTGCGGTGGAACGTGGCCGGTCGAGGTAAGCGTGGTGGCATTCGCGTGATCTACTACTTGCGCTTGAACCATGGCGAAATCTGGATGCTGACTGTCTACGCGAAGAATGTCGTTGAGAGCATCCCGCCGTCCGTGCTGAGGAAGATCAGGGAGGAGATCGATGGTTGAGTCGAAGCGCGATGTCGGGGAGGAGATTCTGGAGGGTATCCGCCAACTCAAGCGTGGTGATCACGGACGCATCATCAACGTGCCCGCCATCGGGAGCATCCGTGAGAAGACGGGGCTGTCCCAGTCGAGGTTTGCGGAGCTGCTGGGTGTATCGGTTCGCACCCTGCAGGAATGGGAGCAGGGCAGGCGGAAGCCTTCCGGTGCCGCTCGCACACTCCTCTTGATCGCAGAGAAGAACCCGCGCGCATTGGTCGACGTTGCGTAGGTGTTGGTGTCGGACCCGGCGCCGACGCCGGCGTGATCCCGATCGGCTACGATGGGGAGAGAGGGTGCGGTGGGGGAAATCGTCGTCAACGTCGGCCTGGAAAACTACGTGGACCGCAGCACCGCCAGGAGCGGGCTCCGGAAGGAACCTGTACGTCGCACCCATGTTGACGGCGTCGTCGACACCGGCGCGATCATGCTCATGCTGCCCGAGAACGTCGTCGAACGGCTTGGACTGGAGCCGCTCCGCACGGCCATCGTGACCTGTGCGGACGAACGCCGGGAAGAACGGCAGGTGGCGGGACCGGTGGCCATCGAGGTCTGCGATCGGTTCATGGTCACCGAGTGTGTCGTGGGCCCGCCGCTGAGCGAGCCGCTCATCGGTCAGATTGTTCTCGAAGGGCTGGACCTGATCGCGGATTGTGCGAACCGGACGCTCACGCCGCGGACGCCGGATTATCCGTCTCTGAAGCTGAAATAGCCATCACGTCAGCGCCGGTCCCGCAACGCAGAAGTGCCACGGCGCCGCGCGGATGCCGCGGCCGAGCGGGCGGACGCGGTCGGTCCGGCAGGCGAGGATGCCCTGTGCGCCCGTGAGCTCGCACCAGCGAACCAGGTTGTCGGCGTGCCGCGCGGTCGGGGTCCTCGTCGCCTTCACCTCGATGCCGTACAGGCGGCCGTCCACGTCGGCCACGATGTCGACCTCGGCCGACAGGCCCTCCCAGTGGTAGAGGCCGGGCGCGCCGCCGCCCTGATGGCTGATCTTGGCCAGCTCCGCCACCACGGCTGATTCCGTCAGCGCGCCCAGCGCCGGTCCGTTCATGATGGCGTCCTCCGTCCGGTAGCCGAGCATCCAGCTCGCCAGGCCGGGATCGATGACGTGCAGCTTCGGGCTCTTCCGAATCCGCTTGCCGAAGTTCTGGTCGTAGGGCGGCAGCAGCACGACGAGGCGGCTCGTGACCAGCAGGTTCAGCCAGCGGCGCGCGGTCGGGGCGCTGACGCCGGCGTCGCGTCCGAGGCGCGCGAGATTCAGCACCTGCCCGGTCGACGCACAGACCAGCGAGAAGAACGCACGGAACGTCTCCAGGTTGCTGACCTGCTCCATGTTCCGCAGGTCGCGCTCCAGGTAGGTCTGGACGTAGCTCTGCATCCAGAGGTCGCGATCCAGCTCGCGATTGAGGCGCGGCTCGGGCCAAGCGCCGCGGTGGAGCCAGTCGGCGAGGTCGAGCGCCGGCACGTCGCCGCCGGTGGCCGTGCAGAGACTGTCCAGCAGATTGCCGAGGCTTGTCGGGGCCGCCACACCGAGCACCTCCGAGACGGCGAGGGGATCGAGATGCAGCACCGCGATTCGCCCCGCCAGGGTCTGGCTCACGCCGCGCATCAGCGCGAAGTCCTGCGAGCCGGTCAGCAGCCAGCGGCCCGGCTCCCGGCGGGCGTCGATGTCGTCCTTGATGTAGTGGAGGAGATCCGGCGCGTACTGGATCTCGTCGAGGATGACGCGCTCGCCGGCGTCGGCCAGGAAGCCGACCGGATCGTCGCGCGCGACGTCGCGCACGTCCGGGCGCTCCAGTGACACGTAGCGATGGGAGTCGCCGAACTCCTCGCGGAGCAGGGTCGTCTTGCCGGTCTGGCGGGGCCCGGTGACGAGCACGGCCGGGAAGGTACGCATCGCCCGCCGGAGGGTGGTCGCCAGCGCGCGTGGGACGTACGGCATCGGTTGCTCGACGTTGTAGGATCAAATCGAAGACAGAATATTATATTTGCACGAGCCGGGCCGAGAATCCGCACGCGGTTGCGGCGCGCGATAATCCAGCGAGCGAACAGCCGCATCGCAGCCGTACTCCAGGATGGTTGTAGAAGACAGCAGCGCGCAACGCGGAACGCGCCGGTCGACCCAGCGCGAGTACCGGCGGCAATGGGACGACCGGTTCCCCGACTGTGCGCTGAAGCCGCCGGAGTGCTTCAGCGACGCACGTTCCACCGACAGCGAGCTGGAGCAACTGTGCCCCGGCCTCGATCCGGCAAGAACCGGCCCGCACGCACAAGCCGTACGAGGACGAATCGCCCGCAGTTGCGCCGGGTGGCGCCGCCACCCGACGCCAGAAGAGTTCTACGCCGCCATCCGATCCGACGAGCCGACGGTGCGCCAGCGCAACCTCGTCCGCATGTGGGCGTCCGAGGCGAGCATTGCGGAGATCATCCTGGGCTGGGCCCAGCGGGCCTATACGATCCGCGAGCTCGTAGCTGCCATGCACCGCGCCGATTTTCCGTTCGCGGGCCGCATACGCGCGATCAACCGGTGGGCCATCCGATGACCGGCAGCGAACCGGAGGTTCTGACCCTTGCCGAACCCGCGGGAAGGCTGTGGAAGGAGACGGAGGCTGCGGTACGGCGAGCCCTGAACGATCTGCCGGAGGGTCCTCACGAGTGGCGCATTGGCGGCGGCACGATCCTGGCGGCCCGGTGGGGTCACCGGAGAAGCTTCGACATCGATCTGACCGTCGGTCCGCGGGCCAACCTGCGTCACCTGCTGCCACCGACGGGACAGGAAATCGAGGCGCTTGCACGGCGGCTGGGTGGCGCCATCAGCCTCCCGGAACACGACAAGACCAGGCGGGTGACGATCGCGTTCGAACGGCATCCGGAACTGAAGGACTGCGCCCTCGATATTTGCCGGCTGCAACCGGAACCCGCCGATGCGCAGCGCGCCGCCCGAATCGACGGCCGCGAAGCGGTCGTTCTCCACAGCGCGCAGATTCTGAAGGGCAAGCTGGAACGCGCGGAGGCGAGTCCGGTTCGCGACGTGCTCGACATCGCGACCGCAGCCACGGCGGACCCGAAGTCGCTGGCCATGGCCGCCAACTGCCTCAGCCACGAGTACGCGCAGGTCATCGCGAAGGTCTGGGAGAACACCGACAGAACATTCGAGGAGGAGGCCCAGGAACACCTGCAGGGCGTGGCGGAACCGTTTCGGCTCGACTCCGGGACGCTCGGGAGCGCTGCGGCTCGCGCGCTGCGCGGCGCACTGTACCGCGATGTGCGGATCTACAGGGAAGGCGAGCGCGGAAGGATCGAGGCGACGACGCGCGACGGCTCCAGCCACGAGTTCCACATCGACCGGGCCGGAATACAGTTGAGCCTCAACGCCTCGGGAATCGACAGCTATCTGCACATGAACGCCGAGGCGTCCTACGACATCGGACAACGGATCATCGAGCAGTTGCGGGGCGGCGGCAGGGGCGTGTCCTTGATCTGGAGAGGTTAGGAGACGGCGTCCACTTCCAGACTCGTGCACGCAACTCGAACGGGTGATTTGTCGACCCGCGGCGCGCGGTCCTTTACAGCGTCGACCGCATCCAGGCGGTGGCGAGACTGTCGGCGTACTCGTTCCAGCGGTTCCCGGCGTGCGCGGCGGTCCACCGCAGCCGGCATCCCGGATGCGCGCGGTAGAGGGACAGGAGCTCCCGCACCAGCTCCAGGTTCTTGATCGGGCCGGCCTTGCGCTTCCAGCCGGCGCGCTCCCACGCGGGTGCCCAGCGCGTGATGGTATTCACCGAGAGCTCGCTGTCGCTGAGGACGTCGATCGCGGCGTCGGACGGCAGCATGGTGAACGCCTCGATCAGCGCTCGCAGCTCCATGCGGTTGTTCGTGGTGTGCGGCTCGTGGCCGTGCGCCTGCCGTACGATCCGGCCGGCCTCGACCCAGACGACGCCCCAGCCTCCCGGACCGGGGTTCGGAACGGCGCTGCCGTCGGTGAACACGCCCGAGGCGGCGCCGTTCTCGTACTCCGCAAGGACCTCGGCGAGCGTGAGGTTCTCCTCGCGTAGGGTGCGCTTCCGATCCGCCCCGCCACTACGCCCGACCCGGCGGGCCGACGGTGCGGCGGACCTCTTCTTCGGCGAATGCAGCCGGCAATACTTCGGTTGCCAGCCAGGATACTTGTCGAGCACGGCGGGCGCGACCTCGAACGACGCGCGGCATACCTGGCAGGTGAAGCTGGGCACGGACGCCTACTCGCGGGACATGCCCGTGATCACGTATCCGCCCGACCGCTCGTCCCGGTCGAGCTCCAGCAGGCCCCTCGCCTGCGCTTCCTCGAGCAGGTCGTTGAACGACCCGAACCCGTAGGCGGATTCGCTGAACCCGGGGCGCCGCCGCTTCAGGGTCTGCTTGATCATCGATCCCCACAGCTTGGCGCGGTCCCCACGCTCGGCGTAGATGGCCTCGGCGGTCTGCACGACGAGATCGAGTCCCTTCTGGGCCGGATCGTCCGGCGGTGTCGGCTCCGGCTTCTTCTTCTCTGTCGGCGTGCTGTCGGCCGCGGCTCCCCCCTTGGACCGCGTCCTGCTCCGGGGCCGGCGGCGGGACGGCTGCCGCTCGGCCACCAGGTCGTCGTAGAAGATGAACTCGTCGCAGTTGTTCACCAGCAGGTCGGAAGTCGAGCTCTTGACGCCGACGCCGATCACCGACTTGGCGTTCTCGCGCAGCTTGCTCACCAGCGGCGAGAAGTCCGAGTCGCCCGAGACGATGACGAACGTGTCGATGTGCTCCTTCGTGTAGCAGAGGTCGAGGGCGTCGACCACCATCCGGATATCGGCGGAGTTCTTCCCCGAAAGGCGCGCGTGCGGGATCTCGATCAGCTCGAACGCCGCCTCGTGCATCGTCGGCTTGTATTCCTTGTAGCGGTCCCAGTCGCAGTAGGCCTTCTTGGCCACGATGCTGCCCTTCAGCAGCAGCCGCTCGACGATGGGCCGGATGTCGATCTTCTTCAGCTTGGCGTCGCGGACGCCGAGGGCGATGTTCTCGAAGTCGCAGAACACCGCGAGGTTGCTGTCGCCGTTCACATGTTCTCCCTTGCTTTCGTGTCCGCTGGGCAGGCCCCGACGCGGTTTCGGATCGCCTGGCTCCCGATGCAGGAGGCGGCGGCCTCCGCCGTGGGCAGAACGAACCGAAGGCGATCATACGCGGCATGCCGACGGAGTTGCTCGTTCTCGTCGCGCCGCACACGAATTTTGCATCGACTCGAGACCCAGCGGTGGTCGCGCGTGCAGCTCGGCCCGGACCTGTGCGCTGGAGCGGTGAATCAGCAGACGGCGAGGACGCTGGCTCTGGCGACTCCGACCCCAAGGCACCTGGGACACAGTCTGCTTCCGCGGTCGGCTGACGCGGCCCAGCGTGAGGCAGCTTGAGCTGTCGGAATTGGAACGGGACTGTTGAGGGCGCCGGCATCCTGATCGACCAGTTCGTCGCGGTCGTGACCGGCATCACGTCGCGCAAGACGAACGGATCGTCCAACGGCGGGGACTGACCGGCCTCTGCGCTGGACAACGCGCGCCCCTCTTCTACCGGGAACACCGCAGGTCTCTTCTGGCACGTTCCTTGCGTGAAGAGCAGGTGGCGTGTGCGGCGAGTACGGGCCGCAAGACAACGCGCGGACTCAACGAAAGGAGACCTCATGGTGTACCCGCTGTCACATCCCCGCCGAATCGCTCTGTCGGTCCTCGCGCTCGCTCTGACGGCGCTGGCGGCGTCGCCGGCGTTGGCCGCCGACCAGACGAAGTAGGACCTGTTCCAGCGAATCCAGGAACAGGTGCTCCGGTACTCGTTCTTCACGGTGTTCGACAACATCGACGTCGAGATCGCCGACGAAGGTCACGTCGTGCTGACCGGCCACGTGACCGGGAGTCGCAAGGCAGGCGATATCGAGAAGCGCGTCGTCGCGCTCGACGGCGTGAAGGCGGTGACGAACGAGATCGCCGGGATACGGGCCTGCGGTCGCGCTCCGCCTCGGTGGCGCCGGCCCCGCGTGCATCGGAATCGACGGTGGCCGGTTTTCAAAGGAAAAAGGAGACAGCACGATGCAGCAACGACTGGCATTCGCCGCCGTGGCGACTCTCATCCTAAGCCTCGTGGTGGCCTGTGACAGCCCGAGCGGTCCCAGCGAGATCGGCGAGGGGCGGCACTCGGAGTCCGGACGCGAGTCCGGGTCCGAGCCGGGCGAATCCGGGACGCAGTACGGATTGACCGACATCGCCCGCGAGAGTCGGAGCGGCGTCGATCTGGTCATGCAGTACGACGCCGGGCAGGCACGGTTCACCGGAACGGTTACCAACACGACGAACGGCACCGTCTCGAACGTCCGTGTCGAGATCCACCTGTCGAACGGGATCGAACTCGGCCCGACCCCCAGGGTGAACCTGGCGCCCGGGCAGGTGCACCAGGTCGAACTCGCCGCCGGCGGCCGGAGCTTCACCTCGTGGAGCGTGCATGTCGAGCTTGGCTCGCAGGCGAGCTGATTCGAAGAACCGCGGTCATCGGCAGCCATCGAATTGGTCCGGGAGTTCGGTGCCGGTGCCGGAATCCCGGGCCTTCGTGCCAGACAGTATGGAATCTCCGGCCGCAATCGTGCCGTCGTCGTGCGCGAGCACGCGACAAGGTGGCCGAGGCCGCCTACGATTCGCGGGTTGACACCGAGCGCAGCGTCAAAGCCGCGGACGGGAGCGTCGAGCGGTTCGGCGCCATCGCTCCGCGGGGGCCCGCGCACGCTGACGAATCTCTACAATGCCCGGACCTCGGTGGCTGGTCGATGCACACAACGAGCTTGATGCGGCAGAGCAGAGCAAGGAGTGCGTCCTATGGTAGTGCTCTCCGCCATCCTCCCGTGTCAAAACGGTCCGGACGCAACGCCAGGACCCGCAGGTCGTCAACCGTCACCGTCTCGAAGCGCACGTCGACGTCGCGTTCGAGGCGCGCGTCGACCGGGACGAGGCGCCTGTCAATCGTTGCTGGCGGTGCCTTTTCGACTCCTTCCTATCAATTCTCATGATGACCGAGAGGAAACTGCTTCGTCGCCGATGACGCTCAGTCGACTATCGCCTGGTAGACGAGGTTGCGGGAGATCCCCTGCACCTCGCGGACTGCCGTTCCGCGGTGCTGAATCATCCCCACGAACGTCAGGTCGGTCTTGGGATCGATCCAGAACCAGGTGCCGGCGGCGCCGCCCCAGTAGTAGGAGCCCTTGGCGTAGGGCTCTCCCGCCGTGGCCGGATCGTGAACGGTCGCGAAGTCGAGGCCGAAGCCCTGCCCGGGCCGCATGGTCTCCAGCGCTTCGGGCGAGAGGAAGTTGGTGTGCATCAGCTCGACGGTGCGCGGCGCCAGCAGGCGCACGCCGTCCAGCTCGCCGCCGTTGAGCAGCATCTGCGTGAACCGCAGGTAGTCGTCGGCGGTACCCCAGAGGCCGCCGCCGCCGGACGGCCCGGCCGGCATCTCGGTGCGCGTGGGACCCATGTCGAACCGCTCGAGGCCGCCCTCGTCTGCCTCGCCGTAGATGAGGGCCACGCGGTTCAGCTTCTCCTCCGGCACGTAGAACGCGGTGTCGGCCATGCCGAGCGCGTCGAAGATGCGCTCCTGCAGGAACTCGGCGAACGGCTGGCCGGAGAGCTTCTCGACCAGGTAGCCCTGCACGTCGACGCCGATGCTGTAGTACCAGCGCGCGCCCGGCTGGGTGAGCAGCGGCAGGTTCGACAGCTTGTCGACCATCGCCTGCAGCGGCTCGTCCGCGTTCAGCACCCGCTGCTCGCGGTAGAGGCGGTCGACGTGGTTCGCGGTTCCAAGGCCGTAACCGAGGCCGCCGGCGTGCGACATCAGCTCGGCCATCGTCATCGGCCGCTCGGCGTCCACCAGCCGCGGCTCGCCGTTGGCCCGGTCTCCGTCGTGCACCTTGAGGTCAGCGAAGCCGGGGATGAAACGCGACACCGGGTCGTTGAGGCGCCACTTGCCCTCCTCGTAGAGCATCATCAGCGCCACGCCGGTGATCGGCTTCGTCATCGAGTAGATGCGGAAGATGGAGTCGCGCTCCATCGGCGCGCCGCTCTCGATGTCCTGCACACCGGCGACGTGGACGTGGACGAGCTTGCCGCCGCGGGCCATCAGCGTCACCACGCCGGCGAGCTTCCCGTCGTCGACCATTCCCTGCATCCCGGCGGTGAGCCGTTCGAGCCGCTTGGCGGATACCCCGACGTCTGCCGGGTCGACCGCTTCGAGGTCGCGCGCCGCCGTGCGTTCCGTCGCGGCCGGCGCCGCCGCAGTCCGCTCCGGTGCTGCCGCCGCCGCAATGGACGTGACGGATGAGAGGCCGCCGAAGAGGACGCCCGCCGCCGCGAACGCCACGAGGAAATACGCCAACCGGCAACGGGTCACTGCTTCTCGCACCATGTCACCTCTGCTGTTTCCGTTACGCCGTTTCTTCACGCCGTTTCCGCCACGCTGACACCGTTTCCGTCACGTTGGTTTCGTCACGCCCGCGGTCGATCTTCCGTCACGCCGCAGTCAGTCGACGACCGCCTGGTAGACCCAGTTCCGCGACAGCCCGTGCACCCGGCCCTGCGCTTCGCCCCGGTGCTGAATCATCCCGACGAAGGCGAGGTCCAGGGCGGGGTCGATCCAGAACCACGTGCCGTCTATGCCGAGCCAGTAGTACGCCCCGGGCGCGTGCGGCTCACCCGCCGCCGCCGGGTCCTCGTAGATCATGAAGTCCATGCCGAAGCCCATGCCGGGCCGCATGTTGGCGGTCGCCTCGGCCGAGAGGTGGTTGGTGTGCATCATCTCTACGGTGCGCGTTCCCAGCAGGCGCACGCCGTCGAGCTCGCCGCCATTGAGCAGCATCTGCGTGAAGCGCAGGTAGTCGTCGGCGGTCCCGAACAGGCCGCCGCCGCCGGACGGTCCGGATGGCGGGCGGGTGAACGGCTCGCCGCGCGAGTCCAGCACGAGCTCGCCGTTCTCGCCGGCGGTGTGCCGCACCGCCACGCGGGGGAGACGCGACCCCGGCACGTAGAATGCCGTGTCGACCATGCCCAGCGGCTGGAAGATGCGCAGGTCGAGGAAATCTCCGAGCGGCTCCCCGGACAGCTTCTCCACCAGGTAGCCCTGCACGTCGACCGCCACGCTGTAGATCCAGCGCGTCCCCGGCTGGGCCAGCAGCGGGATGGTGGCGAGCTTGTCGATCATCGCCGGCAGCCGCTCCAGCGGGTTCAGGACCCGCTTTTCCAGAAACAGCCGGTTGACCGGGTGCCGCGGATTCAGCACGTAGCCGAGCCCGGCGGTATGGGTCATCAGCTCCCGCATCGTCATCTCGTGGTCGGCGTCGACGAGCTTCATCGAGCCGTCGTCGTTCTCGCCCGCGTAGACCTGCAGGCCCGCCAGCTCGGGGATGTAGCGGGAGACCGGGTCGTTGAGCCGCCACTTCCCCTCCTCGTAGAGCATCATCATGGCGACGCCGGTGACCGGCTTGGTCATCGAGAAGATGCGGAAGATCGAGTCGCGCGCCATCGGCCGTCCGCTCTCGATGTCCTGGACGCCGGCCACGTCGACGAACGCGATCTTGCCGTGGCGCGCCAGCAGCGCCACGACGCCCGCCAGCTCGCCGTCGTCGACCATCGCCTGCAGCCCGGCGTCGAGCCGTTCCAGGCGTTCGGCCGACAGACCCACTTCCGCCGGGTCGACGGTTTCGAGGACTGCGGCGGCGGTTGCGCCGCTTCCGCGCTCGGCGACGACCGGCTGGATGGAGAACGTCGCGACGAGCAGTGCGAGGGCGACGAGAGCCGCGGCGAGCAGTGCGAAACGCCGGGGTCTGGCTGAATGCACGGGGTACCTCCTGAGCGGAACCTGCGGACGTGATCAGATTCTAACGGCACCGAGTGCGGGCCGGGCCGGCGCCGCAGACGCTCCCGCCGAGCCGCTCGCAGAGCGCCGCGGGTTTCGAGCGAGCTCGCAGACGGCACGATCGGCCGAGTCCCGTTTCGCCGAGCCATCTGGCAAGGCAGAGGCTCGAAGGCCGTTTCGGCCCATTCGCGTTCGCCGTGTGCTCCGGCTCCCCGTCGGGCGGCACGACGGGCCTGCCGTTCGGACCCACTATGATCCGCGGGTGACACGCACGGCTCGCGCCCATTCGCCGGGTCGCCGACGTTGCCGGATTGCCGTCGCCGCGCTGCTGCTGGCCTGGCCGGCCGCGGCGGGCGCGCAGACAGAGTTCCACTACCAGTACGGGAAGTTCGTCAACCCGTTCACCGGGCAGCATGCCTACGCGTCGATACTCACCGTGCAGCAGGCGTCGCGCTGGTCGCTGGGCGACAGCTTCTACTTCATCGACTTCACCGACGACGGCGGCGCGGACGGCTTCAACGAGAAGAGCTACTACGGCGAGTGGTATCCGACGCTGAGCCTCGGCCGGGTGTCGAACCGGACCATCGGGACCGGGCCGATCCGCGACGTGGCGATCGTCAGCGGCTTCAATTTCGGCAGCGACGCCAACATCTTCCGGTACGTGCCCGGCGGGCGGCTGTCGTGGAGCGTGCCCGGGTTCTTCTTCCTGAACACGGATTTCGCCGCCGCGTTCGACAAGGGGAACGGCATCGCGGGGGGCGGGGCGCCCCGGACCGGCGCCCACTTCGTGTTCGACGTCAACTGGGGCGCCGGGTTCGACGTCGGCCCCCACTCGTTCCTGTTCACCGGCCACACGAAGTACATGGGCGCCACGACCAACGAGCTGGGCCACGCCGTGAAGCGATCGCTCCTCGCGCAGCCGCAGTTCTCCTGGGACCTCGGCAAGGCGCTGACCGGCCACGCCAACCAGCTCTTCCTCGGCGTGGAGTACCAGTTCTGGTGGAACAAGCTGGGGGTCGACGACGGCGACAACGTGGCGCAGTTGTGGGTGATGTGGCGGATGTGACTTCAAGTGCGCTAGCCTTGGACCATGGTCGATCCGGCGGACACCATCGCGTTTCTGGAACGGCGCGAGGCTGCCCGCCAGCGCGAGTTGGACGCGCGTTTTCGCGCGGCGTGGGTCGATTTCGATCGCATCGTGGCGATGATTGCGCGCGAATTCGCACCGCGCCGGATCTGGCAGTGGGGGTCGCTGCTGCATCGCCGGCGCTTCTCGAACCGTTCCGACATCGATATAGCGGTCGAAGGCCTCGGTTCCGCCGAGCGGTTGTTCCGGCTCCATGCGCGCGCCGAGGCGCTGACGAGGCTTCCGCTGCACATCATCGAGATGGAGCGCATCCAGCCGGAGTACGCGCACCTGATCCGGACGGCGGGTCGGTTGGTCCATGGCGTCCGCTGATCGCTTGGCGGCCCTGGCGGCCGAGCTCCGGTCGGCCCTGCCCGTGCTCGATCGCATCGACCGCTTCCACGACGAGTTCCAGCGCCGGCCGCACGCCTCCCAGCAGTCCATCGAGAACGCGATCATCGTCAGCGACGTGATGGTGTCGTTCTACACGTGTCTGGAGACCGCCTTTCTGCGCATCAGTTCCGCCTGCAGAGCCTGACGGGGGTCCGCCCGTGCGGCCCGGCGCGCCGGGAGGAGCGAGGCGGCCAGCGCCACCGTCACCAGCACCGCGGCGGCGATCGTGAGGGCCAGCGGGTCGCGCGGGCTCCGGCCGTCGAAGAGCAACGGTGCGACCCATCGTCCGGCCCAGAGGGAGGCGAGTCCGCCCGCCGCGATCCCGACCGCGGTCAGAGTGAAACCGCGCGTGAGGATCATGCGCAGCAAGTCCGACGGCTGGGCGCCGAGGGCGCGGCGGATGCCGAACTCCAGCTCGCGCTGGCGCACGCCGAAGGCGATGACCGCGTAGAGTCCGAGCGCGGCCAGCGCCAGCGCCAGCAGAGCGGCGGCGGCGAGCAACCCGGTCCCGATGGTCCACGTCCGGATCCGCGGCGCGAAAACCGCGGGCAGGCTCTGCACGCGGCCGGCCGGCAGGTGCGGAAACAGCTCGCCCAGCGCGACGAGCACGGGCGGAACGGCTCGTGCGGGACTTCCCCGGGTGCGGACGACCAGCGTGCGTTGCCTGCGCAAGTACTCCGGCGTCTCCTGGTCCGCCAACGCCTGTTCGAGCGGCAGGTAGTAGTGCGGGATGCGATCGGTGTCCTGCAGACCGAATTCGAGCGGGGATTCCGCTACGCCGACTACCGTCGTGCAGTCGGTCGTCTCGGGCCCGACGAACAGACAGCGGCCGACAGCGTTCCGCTCGGGCCACACGAGTCGCGCGAACGTCGAGTTGACGACCGCGACTTTCTGTGTGCCCGCTCGGTCCCAATCAGCGAAGCTGCGGCCATCGCGGATGCGCAGGCCCGCCACGGCGAAGAAGTTCGGCGTCACGAGGTTGACGAAGGGACCGTTCATGCGAGGGAAACGTTCGAGCCCTTCAGCGCGCGGCGCCGGCATCGCCATGACCAATCCCAGGGGCGTGTTGGTTCCCTGTGCGACGTCCAGGACACCCGGCAGGGATCGCACTCGGGCTTCCATCGCGCTGACGTTGCCATCGGTGAGCTGCTCTCCATTACGCCAGCCGCCCAGTTGCACGGTCAGCAGATTCTCCTTGGCGTAGCCGATGTCGAGATCGCGCGCCGCCTCGAACGAGCGGTAGAAGAGAGCCGCGCCGTCGAGCAGCACAAGGGAGAGGGCGGCCTGGAGGACGATGAGGCCGGTACGGACCGGCGTTCCCAGGGCGCGGACGCCGCGCAGACCGTCGAGTCTGTCGATCATCCGGCCGCGCGCCGCGTACAGCGCCGGAAACAGCGCGGCCAGGAGGCCGACTGCAAACACCGCAACGCCGGTGAACGCCAGCGTCCGGGTGTCCAGCGGGTCGCCGGCCCACTGGTACCCGGGCAGCAGCGTGACGCGCAGCACCCGGCCCGCCACCGCGGCCACGCCCAGCCCCGTCGCGCCGGACAGCACGGCGAGAAAGACGCTCTCGATCACCAGCAGGCGTCCGACACCCCATCTGCCTGCACCGAGCGCGTGGCGCACCGCCAGCTCGCGCCGGCGCGCGGCGACCCGCAGCATCAACAGGTTCGACACGTTCGCGGTCGCGACGAGGAGCACTACCAGGGCGACGCCGCCCACCACCAGGGGCAACCGCATCGCGCCCTCCAGGTCCGCCGGTCCGCGGGCCTGCAGGATGGGGCCGAGCACAACGGTGGCCTCGGTGTCCTTCCAGGACAGCTTTGAATCGGCGCGCGTTGCCCTCAACAGGTGGGTCGCCGCTCTGCTCGCCGCCTCGGCCGTCACGTCAGGCGCGAGACGCACGAGGGGCGTGAGGCTGAACCCGGTGCCGGAGCGCCTCCAGTTGTCGCCTCCACTGGCGGTCGCAGCGATGTGCAACGGCAGCCAGACGTCGGCTGCTCTCGGGTCCGGACCGGAGAAGTCGGGGGGTAGCACGCCGACAATCTCGTAGGTCACTTCGTCCAGGCTGAAGGTTGCGCCAAGGGCTTCCCGGGCTCGACCAAACCGCTGGTGCCAATAGCCGTCGCTGATCACGGCGACCGGTGTTGCCGCGAGTTCATCGTCCTTGGAACCGATCAGCCTCCCGAGACCGGGATGAACGCCCAGGAGCGTGAAGAGGTCACCCGTGACCCGCGACACCTGCAGTTCCTCGGCGTTCTGTCCGCGGCCATTCAGCGTGAGTCCAGGAGCCGTATAGCCGCCGACGGCAGCGAAGCGGTCGGAGTCGGCGCGGAGCGTGCTGAACTCCGCCCAGTCCATCCGGTCGATCGCGAAGACTGCGCCGGTAAGCTCCCCGAGCTCGCCGATGCCCCGCTGCCGCACCCATACCCGGTGAATCCCGTCCGGGTCCTCGATGTGCGGCGGCGCCTGGAGAAACAGCCGGGACAGCAGCCCGAACATGGCCGCGTTGAGCCCGATGCCGAGCGCCAGGATGAGTACCACGGCGCAGGCGTAGCCGGGGTTCCGCCGCATCCCCCGAATCGCGGACCGGACGTCTTGGAACACCCGCTCGGCGGGCCCCCAGCCCCAGGTCTCGCGCGTCAGCTCGCGGATCAGCGGGACGTTGCCGAAGTCGCGCCGCGCCGCCGCGCTGGCCTGCTCGGGCGACATCCCCGCGGCGACCCGCTCCTCGGTCTCTTCGGCGAGGTGGAAGCGGATCTCCTCGTCGAGCTCCGATTCCCGCCGGCGCCATCGCCGCAACGAGCGCGTGCGGAGGCAGACTTGCCGCCACATCGCCATCCCCTACTCTGCCGGTCGGAGCACGCGCGCCATGGCCACCGTCAGTTGCTCCCACCGCGATTGCTGGACCGCGAGCTGCTCGCGTCCGGTCAGGGTGAGCCGGTAGTACCGGGCGCGCTTGCCCTTGTCGGACTTCTTCCACTCCGCCGCGATCCAACCCCGTCCCTCCAGCCGGTGCAGGGCGGGGTACAGCGAACCCGTCTCGACCTGCAGGGCGTCCTCGGAGACGCGCTGGATGTGCTTCGCGATGGCGTGGCCGTGCGACGGGCCGTAGACCAGCGTCCGCAGGATGAGCAGGTCGAGGGTGCCGTAGAGGAGGTCGACGCGGGTTTCCGCAGGCGCCATCGTTATGTAGATAGACTATCTTATAATTGGATAGTTTGTCTACACAAAATGACGTGCTGTGCAGCAGGACGTCCCGCGTTCGAAGGCCCGCCGCTAGAATGGACCAGAAGCATGTCCTCGAGGTTCGGGAGCCGATTGCTGTCACACTCCGAACCGACTATCTCGACCTCGACACCGGAGCGCATCGATGACCATGAAACTCATGCTGGCTGTCGTTCCGACCTTGATCCTCGCCTCGCCGATCGCCGTGCAGGCACAGGATCAAGCGCTGGACACTACGGATGCCGTGCCGTTGAGCGTGGAGGTGACCATCTCGCGGTATCAAGGAGACGAGCTGGTCGGCAGGCGTCCATATGTTCTTGCCTTGACCGCCTACGAACACTCCGGCCCGGCCGCCCATCTCAGCTTGGGCGGCAACCTGCCGCTCCTGACCCCGATGCGAGGGCCTGTTGGCGCGGAAGAGCTGCCGCGGACCGTCACCTATCAGCCCACGCGCGTGGCGATTGATTGCAGGGCTCGCCACGTGGGCGAAGGTCGCTATGAGACCATGGTCATGATCGAAGAGACATTGGTAGGCGGGGAGAATCAGCCGTCAGCCGATTCGTTCAGGGCTCCCGACATCCCGTTCGTCCGCGAGTTCGCGTCGGACAACACCCTGTTGCTCCGGGACGGGCAGTCTCAACAATACGTCGCGGCGGCGGACCCCGTCACCGGCGAGACCATCCGGGTCGACGTCACGTTGACCGTGCTGGATTAGCAGTCGCTCCGGCGGCGAATCGGCCGGGCGCGTGCGGACCTTCAGCCGGGCAGCAGGCCGAGGAACTCTTCGAGCGGCAGCGCCTCGACTCCGTCCAGGTTCTGGCGCCGCGGCCCCAGGAACACGACGATCCGGCGCCGAACGCGGTCGTGGCGCGCGCTGAAGGCCTTGAGTCCTCGCAGCATGCCGCGGTCGACGCGCCGGCTGGCCTTGACCTCGATGCCCCACAGCTCCCGGCCCACCTCTAGCACGAAGTCCACCTCCGCGCCGTGGCGGGTCCGGTAGTGGAACAGCGCCGCCTCCGGCCAGAGGGTGCCGAGTCGTCGATGCAGCTCGCAGGCGACCAGGTGCTCCAGCAGCAGGCCGCGCTCGTCGTCGAGCGGCTGGTCCAGCGGTCGCCGCAGCAGCGCGTTGCGGATGCCGATATCGAACAGATACAACTTGGCGTGGCGGACGAGTCTTGCTCGGTCGGAGCCGCTCCAGGCCGGCACCCGGAACGCCACGAGGGTGTCTTCCAGGATCTCCAGGTAGCGGCGCGCGGTTTCGTAACCCAAGCCGGCGTCCTTGCAGAGGGCATGGGTGTTGACGATGCGCCCGGAGGACGCGGCCACGAGATCGAGCAGCCGTGAGAAGCCGCCGACGTGCCGCACCAGCGCTTCCGCCTGCACTTCTTCGCGGAGGTACGTGTCGGCGTAGGCGCGGAGGTCTGCCGCTCGTGCCGCCGGGTCGTGCTCCGCGTAGATGCCGGGGAGCGTGCCGTGCGCGAGCGCGCGGTCCAGGTCGAAGTCGGCGCCGAGCTCGCTTGCGAGCAGCGGGTGCAGGTAGTGGACGTGAACCCGCCCCGGGAGCAGATTCGCCCGGCCGCGCCGCAGCTTGCGCGCGCTCGACCCGGAGAGCAGGAAGTGAAAGCGCGACGGCCTTTGATCGAGCAACACCTGCACCGCGTCGAGCAGTTCCGGCACGCGCTGCACCTCGTCGAGGAACACCGTCTGGGTGGACGGCGGCGCAGCCGCCAGCTCGCGCTCGAGCCGCTCCGGATGGCTCACGAAGTCGCGGAACGTGCGCGGGCTTGCCAGGTTGAGAGTGAGATCGGGCTCCAGGGCGGCGAGCAGCGTGGACTTGCCGACTTGGCGCGGCCCGAGTAGGAGGACGCTGCGGGGCGATGAACGCAGCACGCCCGCGAGCAGTCTCTTATACACATGGGTAAAAATATCGGTTATTTTACCCATGCACAAGAAGAAATGGTCGCTGCAGGACGGGAGGGCCGCGGCTTCCGCTGTCGGGATGCGGCGCGTCCGTCATGCCGGCTCCATCGGGAGCGACGGACCCATCCGTCAGGGATGCCGACCGACTCGGTCGTCAGGGAACGCGGCCCGCGTGGTGGCCGGCTCCATCACCCGCGCGCTGAGCGCGCTGGAGATGGCCATGACGATGAAGAACGCGGCCCAGCGGGGGTGAGTCGGAGCGATGGTGGCCGCCATCGCCAGCAGGAGCACCGCGAACGCGGTGTCGAGCAGGCGCTTCCACAGGGCCGACGCGCGGCGCTGGGCGGCGAGCTGGACGGGGTAGACGCGGGCCGTGAACCAGAGGTGCAGCCGCAGGTTCACCACTGCACCGACCACCGCGACCGCGGTCATGAACGTCACCAAACCCCAAGGCGCCGGCAGCCATTCCCGCGCCCGCCAGACCGGATACAGCATCAGGGCGTAGACGAGGCTCACCGCCACCTGGTGAAACTGCCACCACCAACGCAGTGTGGCGGTGGTGCCGTCCTTTCCGGTGTCGGCGGGCGCGGCCCTCGGCGGGGAATCTGCAGCCGGCGCGCCGCTACCATTCGGCGCCGCGCTGCCCACGGACGTTGCGTCCGAAGGCGGCAGTCGGCTCTGCGGCGCTGCTTGCGCGGACGTGATCCGGTGAGACGTTGGGGCGGTCTTCGCCGACGCCGCCGTGCCGGCGATCCCGGACGCTGCGCCAGCTCCGGCCGCCGCCTCGGCCGTGGCGGGTCCCGTGCTGTCGCGCGCCGATTGCACGGAGTGTTGAACGGTGTCGCCGGGATCCTCCTCGACGGTATCCCGCACCGCCTCCAGCGCCGTCACCAGCGCAGCGGTCGTCCGGTACCGGTGGCGCGGCGCCTTGGCGAGGCATGTGGCGATGACCCGGACCAGTGGCTCGGGACATTCCGGGCGCGCGCGACCGGGGCCGGAGGCCTCGGTTTCGAGGATCCGCGCGACCGTCGTGATGTCGTCCGTGCCTTCGAACGGATGTTCGCCGGCGACCAGCTCGTAGAGCAGCACACCGAACGAGAACTGATCGGCGCGCGCGTCGACCGGGTCGCCGCGCAGCACCTCGGGCGCCATGTAGCCCGGGGTGCCGGGCAGGGCGCCGGGTCGGGTCAGCGTCTCGACGTCTCCGATCGCGGCTCCGGGCTCGAACCGCGCGAGTCCGAAGTCGACCACCTTGATCCCGCCGTGGGGCGTGTGCAGCACGTTTTCCGGCTTCAGATCCCGGTGCAGCACCCCGTGCGCGTGCGCCGCCGCAAGCGCCCGCGCGATATCGAGGGCGATGGAGACGATCTCGGCGACCGCCATCCGGCCCTCGCGAATCTTCATCGTGGCGCGCAGCGTGCGGCCGGGGATGTACTCCTGCACCACGTAGAGCTGCCCGTCGAACTCCTCGAGCGCGAAAACGGTGGCGATGCCGGGGTGGGAAAGCGCCCCGGCCGCCATCGCCTCGCGCCGCAGCCGGGCCCGCGACTGGTCGTTGTGGGTTAGCGCCGGCGGCAGCGCCTTGATGGCGACCGGCCGCTGGAGCCGCGTGTCCTGACCGAGGTAGACGATGCCCATGCCGCCGCGGCCGAGCAGGCCCGTCACCTCGTAGGGGCCGAGGCGCCGGCCGATGAGCGGGTCGTCCTCGCCGGTGAGCAGCAGGTCGGGGTCCAGCTCCACGGCCGGCCGGTCGATGATGCCCGGGCCGCTGTGCATCCGCAGCAGCGACAGCACCTCGGTGCGCAGGCCGGGATCGTCGTCGGCGCACGCCTCATCGATGAACGCCTCCCGGCTGGCGGGGTCGCGCTCGAGCGCGGCGTGGAACAGCTCGTTGATCCGGCGCCAGCGCTCAGCGTCCATCGGCGTCACGAGCGATCTCGCGCTGGAGCCAGGCGCGGGCCACCGCCCAGTGCCGTTTGACCGTCGCCGGAGAGATGCCGAGGGCGGCGGCCGATTCCTCGACGGTCAGGCCCCCGAAGAACCGCAGCTCCACGAGGCGGGCCTGCTCCGCATCGATGGCGGCCAGCTTGCGCAGGGCGTCGTCCACCGCCAGCACGTCCACGGTCCGCGCCTCGTCGGCGACCACGCCCTCGTCGAGCGTCACGCGCGCGAGCTCGCCGCCGCGCTTCTGGGCGTGGCGGGCGCGCGCCGCCTCGATCAGTATCTGGCGCATCGACATCGCCGCGAGGCCGATGACCTGGGCACGGGTCCGCCAGTCCTGCTTCCTGTCCTTCAAGAGCCGCAGATAGGCCTCGTTGACGAGCGCGGTCGGCTGCAGGGTGAACGCCCGGCGCTCGCGACCCAGGTACCCGCGGGCCAGTCGTCGCAACTCGTCGTAGACGAGCGGCATCAGCTCCGCGAGCGCCTCACCGTCCTGCCGGCTGGCGCGCTCGGCCAGCTCGCTCACCCGGTCGACCCGGTCGCCGGTCGTTTCGCTCATGCCTCCGTCGCGGTACGCCCCGCCCGCTTCACGCGCCGCGTCCTCGGGACGCATTCCGCGAACGGCCCGCCGCCGGTCACGGTCCCACCGCTCCCGGCGAGAAGAGAGGCGCCGGCTGCACGGTGGCGCCTTCTTCCACCTCGACACGCCAGTCCTCGAGCGCTTCGCCCATCGCCGCCACGCGCTCCGGTTCGTCCGCGGCCAGATTCGTCGTCTCGCCCGGGTCGTCGTCCAGGTTGTAGAGCCCTATCTCCGGTCCGTCGGGACCGTTGACGATGAGCTTCCAGGGACCCTGCCGCATGGCCCGCTGCTCGACCGGCCGGCGGGCCTGCTGGTAGGCCCAGAACAGCGGGCGGTCGTCCGGGGCGGCGCCGCCGAGCAGGTGCGGGAGCAGGCTGACGCCGTCGAGAGGCCGGTCCTCCGGCGGCAGAATGTCCGCAACGTCGAGCACGGTGGCGGCCAGGTCGATGCTCGTCATGGTGGCGGCGGTCGTCCCTGCCGCCCGGATCACGCCCGGCCACCAGGCCAGGGCGGGAACGCGGTGTCCGCCCTCCCACAGGCTGGTCTTGAACCCGCGCAACGGCCCGTTCGAGCCCGCCGCGGTGGCGCCGTTGTCCGACAGAAAGAAGACGAACGTGCGCTCGGCAAGCCCCAACCGCCGGATCGTGTCGAGCAGGGCGCCGATGCCGGTGTCCATTTCCTCGACCATCTCGCGGTAGGCGCGCCGCACCTGTTCGGGCTCGCGGGTCTCCGGTATCTGCTCGCCGACCACCCGGAACGCCGCGTCGTTCGGTCCCTGGTAGGGAAAGTGCGGCGCTTCGTGGGCGACGTACAGGAAGAACGGTCCGTCCGCGTCTGCCTGCTCCTCGATGAACGCCACTGCGTGATCGTTGATCAGGTGCGTGACGTAGCCCGGCTCCTCGCGGTTGGTCTCGCCGTCCCACCAGTCGTGGTTGCCGAAGCCGTCGACGTGCGAGAAGTAATCGACGTTGCCGGAGACGTAGCCGCGGAAGACGTCGAAGCCGTGCCGGAGCGGATTGGTCTCGACGCCGTAGCCGAGGTGCCACTTGCCCACGACGCCGGTGGCGTAGTCTTCCGCCCGCATGCGCTCGGCTATGGTCGTCTCCTGCGGCTGGAGGCCGTGGTGGCGGTTCCAGGCCGGGTTCGCATAGATGACATTGGGAATGCCCGCCCGCTGCTGGTAGCGGCCGGTGAGCAGGCCCGCGCGGGTCGGAGAGCAGACTGCCCCGCTCGAATGGAAGTCGGTGAACCGGACCCCCTCGGCCGCCATCGCGTCGAGCGCCGGGGTCTCGATCCAGCCGCCGTAGGCGGACAGGTCGCCGTAGCCGAGGTCGTCGGCCATGATGACGACGATGTTCGGACGCGGCCGGGCGGGGACTTGAGGCCGGGTATCGCCGGCCGGGCCGGTTCCCGAACCGCACGCGGCGACGGTCGCGATGCCGGCCAGCGCGATGCCCGCGACAAGAGATCGCAGAAGCCCGCTCATGAGACTGTCATCTTACTACCGGTGTAATTCGCGTCCTGCGCGGCGTGCCGGGTCGTGGCGGTGACCGGCAATGCGCTATGATGCGGCCGATGCCCGGGCGGCGCCGCGCCACTGGCCGGCAACCGCCACGGGCGAGGACGTACTGCAAGAGGAGAGAGCCATGCGCAGACTCACCGTGCTCGGACTATTCGCACTCGCACTGGTCGTCGCCGTCGCCAGCATCCCGGCGGCGCAGTCGGGCGACGTTTACTCGCCGAAGCGGATCAACAAGGTGATCGAGTTGTTCGAGCAGGATCAGCCGGTCTACTACACGCAGGTCAACGGCGGCGGCTACGAGGAGGGCGTGCGCCTGGCGCAGACCTGGGCCGACTACATCACCTACAACATGGAGCACAGTCCCTTCAACATGGATGCCCTGCGCGGCTTCATGCAGGGACTCGTGGACGGCGGCCCGACCAAGAGCGGCCACCGCACGCCCACCGTCGTCGCCGTGCTGCCGTTGGGCGGCATCAACGAGCAGGTGATGTGGGGCAACTACTGGATGGTCGAGCAGGTGCTCGGCTCAGGCGTCCACGGGGTGCTGCTCGCGCACGCGCGCACGCCGGAAGTGGTCCGCATCCTCGTGCAGTCGGCGCGCTTTCCGCATGCGCCCAAGGCCGAGGGCATCGGCGAGGGGCTCCGCGGCAACGGGGGGCAGGGCTTCGCCGCCCGCATCTGGGGCCTGTCGAACCAGGAGTACCAGCGGCTCGCCGACCCGTGGCCGCTCAACCCCAACGGCGAGATCCTGGTCGGCCTGAAGATCGAGGACCGCCACGCGCTCGAGAACGCGGAGGAGAGCGTGGCCGTGCCGGGCGTCGGGTTCGCCGAGTGGGGCCCGGGCGACATGTCGATGTCGTACAACGTCCAGCGCGCGGAGATGCCGCAGGTCCTCGTGGACGCGCGGGCGCGGGTCTTCGAGGCGACGAAGAAGGCCGGTGTGGCGTTCCTCAACGGGATGAACGGCGACAACATCATCGCAATGATCGACGAGGGCGTGCTCATCGGCTCCGGCCCCGGACCCGAGGCGGCGGATCGCGGACGCCGCCACACCAACCGGCAGATGCCCTGGTAGCTCTCGATGCGGCGGCCCGGGGTCCAGGCGCTCTATGGATCCCGGGCCGCGGCGTCCCTGGCGTCTCATGACCCGTGCTCGAAATCTCCGCCACATTCGATGAGACGACTTCCGCTTGCCGAGCACCGTCCGTGCGCGGGCCGTTGCCAGCGGCGCAGGCCGCTGACCGATCGTCGCCGGCGACGACCACAGCACTTCCCGGGACGCGCGCTGCTGGCGCTCCTGTTGACGAGCACCGTGGCAGCCTGTGATTCCGGGCCATCCGCGCCGGCCGCGCAGCCGGACGATCCCGCGCGGCGCGATTTGCATTCGTACGCCAACAGCGACGAAGTCCGCGTCACCCACGTCGAGCTCGACCTGGAAGTGCGGTTCGACGAGCGGCGCCTGCGCGGGTCGGCGATGCTGTCGTTCGACCGCCTGCGAGAGGGCGCGGACACGCTGATGCTGGACACGCGCGATCTGACGATCGCCGGGGTCGAGAGCTGGTCCCCCAACGACGGCTTCGACGCCGCCACCTACTCGCTGGCCGGGGCCGATCCGCTGCTGGGCGCCGCGCTCACCGTCGTCCTGCCACCGCAGGCGACACGGGCCCGGGTGACCTACGAGACGAGCCCGGGGGCTTCGGGACTGCAGTGGCTGACCCCGGAGCAGACCGCCGGCCGCGAGCATCCCTTCATGTTCACGCAGTCGCAGGCGATCCATGCGCGGAGCTGGATCCCGCTGCAGGACAGTCCCGCCGTGCGGGTGACCTACGGCGCCCGCATCCGGACCCCCGAAGGGCTGCGCGCGGTGATGAGCGCCGCCAACGATCCGGACGCGCCGGCCGACGGCGACTACCGCTTCGACATGCCGCAGCCGATCCCCTCCTACCTGATCGCGCTGGCCGCTGGCGACTTGGCGTTTCGTTCGCTCGGTGATCGGACCGGCGTCTACGCCGAGCCGTCCGTGGTGGAGGCGGCGGCGGACGAGTTCGCCGACACCGAGTCGATGATGACGGCGACCGAGCGGCTGTACGGCCCCTATCGCTGGGAGCGCTACGACCTGCTCGTGCTGCCGCCCAGCTTTCCGTTCGGCGGGATGGAGAATCCCCGGCTGACCTTCGCGACGCCGACGATCCTGGCCGGCGACCGGAGCCTCGTCTCGCTGGTGGCGCACGAGCTGGCGCACTCCTGGTCGGGGAACCTCGTGACCAACGCCACGTGGCGCGATTTCTGGCTGAACGAGGGGTTCACCGTCTACCTGGAGCGCCGCATCGTCGAAGCGGTGTACGGAACGGATCGCGAGGCGATGGAGGCGGTCCTCGGACTGCAGGCGCTGGACGCGGACATCGAGCGGCTCGACGACGCCGACGAGATCCTGCACGTCGATCTCACCGGCCGCGACCCCGACGCCGGGATGACGCAGGTGCCGTACGAGAAGGGCGCGCTGTTCCTCCGCCACCTCGAGGAGGCGGCCGGCCGCGAGCGGTTCGACGCGTTCCTGCGGGGCTACTTCGACCACTTCGCGTTCCGGAGCATCACGACCGCCGATTTCCTTGCCTACCTGTCGGAACATCTGCTCGCCGACGAGGCGCTGGCGGCCGCCGTTCCGATAGAGGAATGGGTCCGCGCGCCCGGCCTGCCCGCCGGTGCGCCGCAACCGGCGTCCGAAGCGTTCGGCGCGGTCGAAGCGGCGGCGGGGCGCTGGGCGGGCGGCGAGTTGCGGGCCGCGGACCTGGACACCGCGGCGTGGACGACCCACGAGTGGCTTCATTTTCTCGGGGTGCTGCCGGCGCGGCTCGAGCGTGCGCAAATGGCCGAGCTGGATGCCGCATTCTCGCTCACGGAGTCGCCGAACGCCGAGATCGCCCACCAGTGGCTTCTCATCGCGATCCGCAACGCGTACCGCCCGGCGGACGGCCGTCTGGAACGCTATCTCCTGGAGATCGGCCGGCGGAAGCTCATCCTGCCGCTTTACGCCGCGTTGGCCGCAACGCCCGACGGCCGCGATCGGGCGCGCGCGATCTACCGGCGAGCCCGGCCGGGCTATCACCCAATCGCCATCGGTTCGATCGACCCGCTCCTCGGGTGGGACGGGTAAGCCGACGTCCGGTCCTCGCGGGCCGCACCAGGAGCCCGTGGCGAAAGCCCCGCTGCATTCGGGCGGCTATGCATCCCGCGTGGACACGATGATTCGTACGTAGCGACCGTAGCCGGTCGTGCCGGCCGCCCGCCTTGATGCTGCTCTGTTCGACCGGTCGCAGTTCGACCCCGGGGCAGCCCATACGCGGATTTCCCACCCACGGGCTGCTGGCTTCCGAAGCACAAGAATCCCCGAGCCGGGAACTTTCTAGTCGACTGTTCGTCCAATCCTTATGTGAGTGTAAACAACACAGATAATTTGACTTCTGTATAGTAATCCCGTAGAGTGGATGCACTCGCGACGCAACAACGCCGCGCCGGGCAGAGGGTCCGGCGCGCGAGAACGCCGAGGGAAGGCGTCGGAAGGAGGAACGAGATGTTGAGCATGACCCGTTGGAACCCGTTCGAGGAGCTCACCAGCCTGCATCGGGAGATGGACCGCGTGTTCGGCCGCTACATGGGCGACGAGCGGGGGCGGACGGCGGCGGCCTGGATCCCGGCCACGGAGATCAACCGGGGCGACGAGGGATGGAAGGTCCGGATTGCGTTGCCGGGGATCGATCCCAAGGACGTGAGCATCGATCTCGACGGCAACAACCTGAGGATCACCGGCGAGCGCACGCGCGCCGGGTCGGACGGAGAGGGGCACGCGTCCGAGTTCCACTACGGACGCTTCGAGCGGGCGTTCACGCTCCCCGCCAACGTCGACGCGGAGAAGGTCGGTGCCGACTACGTTCACGGGGTGCTGGAGCTGACCCTGCCGCTGGCGGAGACGGCGAAGCCGCGCCGTATCGCCATCGGCGCGGGCGGCAACGACGCGGTCGAGCACGCCGCGTAGCCGGGCGCACCGCTCTTCACTTCGCACAGCCCGGGGCGACTACGGAGTCGTCTCGGGCTGCGTCGTCTCCTGCCGGGGGATTGATCGCGGGCGCGACCTGCGCGACCTACTTGCCTTCCTGCGCGGCCTTCTCGGCCGCTTCCTTGGCGCGCTTTTCCTCTTCGAAGTACTCGCGCTGCCAGTCGGGCATTTCCTGCGGTCCGGTCACCATGCCGGCGATGTCGGGATCGTGGTCGGTGGGGCGGGGTGGGGCTTCCTGGCGCCGGACCTTCGCCTCGGTGCGCCGCTCGACCTTCATGCGGGCCCGCTCTTGGCGGGCGCGCTCGCGCTGCCGCTTCGTCTGGGTGGGACGACCTCGGTTCGCCATACGTCTCCTCCGGCTTGCTGAAAAGGGTGAGCGCGCGCAGCGCTCCGGGAAATTACAAGTCTAGGAGCTTGCGCCGTAGAACGCAACGGAGTGCGTTCGTTGGCGCAAGCTCCTGGGGCGGGGGGGATGGGCCGAAACGCCGAGCCTGCGAGGCGTTTCGGGGCGCTAGGAGCTTGCGCCGTAGAACGCAACGGAGTGCGTTCGTTGGCGCACCCCGACGACAGAGGCCGTCGCCGGGTGCGACGGCGCGTTCGTGCGGCGCGGACGCGATCAGAGGCCCAGCTCGTCCGCCCTGCGGGTGACGAACTCGATCGCTTCGCGCGGGGTCGCGTATCCGGCGAGCACGCGATTGCCCTGGAAACCGACATCGGCGATGCCGATCGGGCTGGTGTAGTAGGCGTCCACCGTCATCATGCGTATCCAGTGGAAGAACCCGACGCCCGCACCCAGATCCGAGGGCGACGGCTCGCCGCGCTCGGCGGCCACCAGCCCGTCGAGCAGCTCCCGTTGCTGCGTGTCGCTCGCGCCGACGAACGGACGGTCGTGGGCGCGCCGGGCCGCGGTGTCGAGCCACGCGAGCCCGTCGGTGTAGATGCGCAGCAGGTCGGGGTTCTGGCTGCAGAGCAGGTCGATGAACTCGGGCGCCCCCGCGTCCACGGCGCTCCCGCCTCCCGCGTCGGCAGGCACGATCAGCTCGGCGAGGCGGACGACCGTCCGGAACTGGTGGTCGTCGAGCGCAGCCGGCGAGTAGCCTCCCGCCTGCCCGCGCGCCTCCCCCGCCAGGGCATGGACCACGCGCGCCGCCTCGACATTGAACGCGCCGGCCCCCGCCGCGGTGAGCGCCAGCGCCAACTGCCGCAGCACGTCGCGGCGCGGGATCCGCGTCTCGTCCGCTGCCGTCACGGTGCTGACTCGGGGGTTCCCGCCTCCATATGCTCCCTCGTCACGCGTTCCACGCGGGCGCCTCGCCACTCTTGGATTTCGCGCTGCGTTCTGCGGCGCAAGCCCTCAGAGCTCACCGCTGCGCATTGCCTCGGCCAGATACTCCGAGGCGCGCCACGCGAGCGCGTTGATGGTCAGCGTCGGGTTCTTGTCGGGATTGCTGACGAAGCTCGCCGCATCGCACACGAACAGGTTGCGCGGGTCGTGCGCCTGACAGAACCCGTTCAGCGCCGACGTTTCCGGATCGCTCCCCATGCGGACGGTCCCCACCTCGTGGATGATGCTGCCGCCGATCGAGATCCCGGAGGCATCGCGTCTGCCCGGCGCCTGCGGCTCGCCGCCCATCGAGGTGATCAGCTCGCGGAACGTCTCGCGCATGTGCCGCGCCTGGCGCCGCTCGTGATCGCTCCATTGGAAGTGAAAGCGCAGGACCGGGATCCCGAAGCGGTCGACCACGTCCGGGTCGATCTCGCAGAAGCTCCGCTCGTTCGGGACCATCTCGCCGCGGCCGGCGAACGAGACCCGCGTGCCGTAGTCGCGCCGGGCCTGCTCCTTGACGGCCGTCCCGTAGCCGGCGCGGCGCGCCGACCCGACGAACGAGCCGATGCCGGGCATGCCGTAACCGCCGCCGATCTCGATGTGGTAGCCGCGCGGGAAGCCCAGCGCCTGCTGCCGTTCCCAGCCCCACCAGGGCATGTAGAGGTGAGCGCCGCCGATGCCGTCGCTGTTGTAGCGGGGGAGGCCCTCGAGGGCCGGAACCGTGCCGCCGATATCGAACCCCACCGTGTCCATCAGGTAGCGGCCCACGATGCCGGAGGCGTTGGCGACCCCGTCGGGGTGCCCGGCGGTCTTCGAGTTCAGCAGGAGGCGGGCCGACTCGCAGGCGCTCGCTGCGAGCACCAGCACGCGGCAGCGCACGCGCCGCTCCGCACCGGTGCGCTTGTCGATGTAGACGACGCCGTCGACCTTCCCGCTCTCGTCGGTGGTGATCGCCCGGGCCATCGCCAGGTCTATCACGTCGAGCCGGCCCGTCTCGAGCGCCGGGAAGATCTGCGTCTGGCTCGCGGAATAGTTCGAGCCGGTCACGCAGCCGCGCCCGCACTGTCCGCAGTAGTGACAGGCCGGCCGGCCGTTGATCGCGCGGGTGATGACCGCCCGGCGCATGGGGATGCAGGGGATGCCCATCCGTCGGCTGGCGCGCTGGATGAGCAGCTCGTGCGCCTTGGGCGGCGGCGGATCGTGGAAGATGCCGTCCGGCGCGCTGCGGATCCCCTCGCGGCTGCCGACCACGCCGATGAACGTCTCGGCCTTGTCGTAGTAGGGCGCGAGATCCGCGTAGCCGATCGGCCAGTTCCAGCCGAGGCCGTCGCGGTCGCGGGGATTGAAGTCGTAGTCGGAGAACCGCAGCGAGATGCGGCCGTAGTGGTTGGTCCGGCCGCCGACGATCCGGGATCGGAACCACCAGAAATCCTCGGTGTCGTCGGCCACGGTGTAGGGCTCGCCGTCGAGCTCCCACCCGCCGCTGGTGGTCGTGAAGAAGCCGAACGGCTTCCCGCCGCCGAAGTAGCCGCGGCCTCCTTCATCCGCGCCCCGATGATCGTAGTCGTACGGCCAGTGATGCTCCTTGAACTCGGCGTAGGGGTCGAGCATCGGCCCCGCTTCGAGCAACGTGACGCGGATGCCGAGGCCGGTGAGCACGTGCGCGACGGTGGCTCCGCCCGCCCCCGAGCCGATGACGACGACGTCGGGCACCTCGGTGCGGGACTGAACGGATGGCATGGCGATCTGGTGCTCCTGCCGGGCCTCCGGGACGGGACGCTACGAAGGGCGCAACGACGGGAAGCCAAATCCGGACGGCGCGCCGGGGGCGCCGCGGCCGAGCGGCCACCCCCCGGCACGCTACCAGCGTGGTTCGCGACGCCGGCCGCCGCCATAACCGTCGTCGGGCGGCCCGTCCGGCCGCGGCGCGCGCGGTCGGGCCTCGTTGACCGCGAGCCGGCGGCCCTGGAACTCGGTCTGATCCAGCTCGCTGATTGCCTTCTGGGCGTCCTCGTCGTTCACCATCTCGACGAACGCAAAGCCGCGCGGACGTCCCGTGGCCCGATCCGTCACGATATATACCGAATCGATGGTTCCGAACTGCGAGAAGAGATCGCGCAGATCGTCCTCCCCCGCAGCGAACGGAATGTTACCGACGTACAGCCTCCGACCCATCCGTGGACTCCTTCCGTGTCGTCCCATGCGGTTGCGGCTGGCCCCCGCCAATCCATCGCAGCGAAAATCATCCGAGGCGGGACGGCCAACCTCGTCTGGTCTCTTGGGTGCTCGATGGGGGTAGAGCGAGCGGGTCCGCAACTGCAGTCTAAGGCCAGCCTACTCCCTGACCGTGAAGAATGCAAAGTCCAGTCACGTGTTGGGGCCCCGCGCGGTCACCCGCCGCCGCCGGCGGCCACGGGTTCTCCCGGCACATGCGCTACCTGTGCGCCGTCGTAACGTCCACCGCGCCGCCCCCCTTCCGGCATGCCGCGAGCGACGACGCGCCCCTCCTGGCGGTAGCCGTGGAAGTGGAACGGAATGCCCTCGCCGAAGTAGGGCCGCGTCGAATCCTGCAGGTGCAGGTGCACGTGCGGCTCGCTGCTGTTGCCGGAGTTGCCGACCCGTCCGAGCAGTTGGCCGGCGGCGACGTGGTCGCCCGCGGCCACGGCGACGGAACCCGGTTGCAGGTGTCCGACGAAAAGATACTCGCGCGGGGCCACCTCGATGCCCACGTGGTTGCCGAGCCCGGCCAGTCCCCAGCGCGTCGCGCCGATCGCGACCTCGGGCTCGCCGTCGTGCGACGCGAAGACGACGCCGGCGGCCGGCGCGTACACCGGCAGACCGTAGGCGTGGTAGTCGTCGAGGGCAACGCCGTCGGTCCGGAAGGTGCGCCCCTCCCGCGTGACGACCAGATCGTAGGCCCAGCGCTGGTCGGGCAGGAACACGTGGTAGTTGACCTCGGAGGTCGCTCCTCCCCAGGCGACGGTCAACGGCTCGTCGAGGGGCAGGCGGAACGGCACGCGGCTCGGCCGCTCGTCGTGCGACGAGGGGTACGGGTCGTAGACCGGGAGCGTAAAGATGACGGCGAACAGACCAACATAGGCGAAGAGTTGCCAGATGTTGGCGCCGTGCTTCCAGCGGTGGGCCGAGCGGAGCGAGGCGACGAGCAGAATCGCGGTCGCCAACGCCAGGACGATCGGACCCGCGTACCAGAGCCAGAGCGCCACGTGGCCCGGCCGCGCCCACAGCGTCACGAGCTGCAGCACGTGCGCCGCGAGCACCACCGGCACGACGCGCACCCAGCCATCGACCGCCCGCCGCTCGGCCGGGTCGGGCCGTGGCAGCGGACGCAGAGGACGCCGCGGATGCCAGCGACGATCGGACATCGAGCTTCCCGCGTCTCTATGGTAAGCGCTAGGAGCCGAAACCCGCAGATCGACCGGCACCGCGGAATACAACGCCGTGCCGGAGGGCCGTGAGTCGCCGAATCCGGCCGCGCCCGTGCGTCAGGGCTGCAGCGTGCGGGCGGTCGGTTCAACGAGGGCGGCCGGCGCGCGCGTGCGCAGCACCTCGGCCATCGACGCCAGCGTGCGCGACAGGATGTCGCGCGCCGCCCGGTTGATGAGCGGCGACGCCATCCACCGCAGGAGGCGCGGGATGCTCCGGCTCAGGCTGAGCGACTCGCACTCGACGATGACACCCTCGTCCACCTGCCGGTACCGCCAGTAGGAGTTCAGCCGCCAAAGGAGCCCGAGGTCCCGGCCGATCGGCTTCTCCCTCTCGTCCGGCGTGCCGGCGTCGTCGAGCTCGGCGATGCGCGTCGCCACGCTGCGGCTCGACGCCGCGCCCGCCCGGTGGCGCGTGTAGGCCACGGCGTGCTCGGTGTTGTACTGGACGGTGACCATCTGCTTGCGGCGCAGCTTCAGAAACACCTCCAGCCGGTCCGCGCCCGGGCGTCCGAGCACCCGCGACTCGATCACGTCGTCCTGCAGGGCCTCCGGTTCGACCGCGTAGATCAGCGCGTGCAGCACCTCTTCCAGCGTGACCCCCGGGATCAGCGCGCTCCCCAGCCAGTGGTGGATGGCGCCCTTCGGCACCGGTATCCGTTCACCGTCCACGTCGCGCGTCTCGAGCTCGTCGATACGTACCCGCCCGGCGAGCACCTCGCGGCGCGCCCCGGCCGCGTCGTCGCGGAAGTCCTGCACGAGGAACCGGTCGGGTCGCTGCTGCTCGAGCTCCGCCGCGATGCGGCGCTCGGTCGCCTCGACGTAGCGGTCCCAGGCCGCGATCGTCTGCGGCTGCAGCTCCGCAGCCGCCGTGGCGTCCGTGGCGCCGGCCAGGAGCACGGCGATCAGCGCGGCGCGGACGGTCAGGTCCGCGCCGGCCGGGCGTCCGGGAGTTCGTGGCGAGACCCGGCGCAGCATCGAGAGCGGCGCCGGCAGCATCGAGCGCCCCGTCGGTTGGAGTGCGTGCGCCATCACGTCCCCGCCTCCTGCTCTATTCCTATTCTCCGCCCTTTTTGCTTGAGGTCGTCGCGCACGGTGATCGCGGGCTCCGAGGCATGCGCGGAAAACGAAGCGGTCGCTCGCGACGAACGTCAGCAGCGAGCACGTCGCGATGGCCATCAGGTTTGCCATGGCGTAGTGAATGCCCAGAGTGCTCACGTAGAGCGCCGTGAAAACGACGTTGCTCGAGATCGAAAGGGCGCCGGTCACCAGGTTGAACCACGCCAGGCGCTTCCACCGTCCGTGAATCGCGGTATCCCGGTCCCGCCACGTCCAGTGCTCGTGCCAGACGAAGTTGTGCAGGATGGCGGATTCCACCGCCAGCACGGTCGCGACCAGATAGTTCAGGCCCAGCGCCTCGGTCAGGCTCAGGAGGACCGTCAACTGCACCGCTACGCCCATCGTCCCCACGGCGTTGAAGGCCAGCCATCTCCGCAACCGCCTCACTACGTCCGGCAGCGGGTCTTTCGCCGGAGGCTGCGAGGGTCGAAGACTCCTCCGCCGCCGACATTCCGCATGTACGGCACGATGTGTCTCGGCCATCGATCAGCGGGGAAGCGGCTCGGCGCGGTACAGCGCCAGCCCGTTGCGAACGGCGGAGAACGCCAGCGCGCCGAACAGCCCGGCGGCCGCCACGACGCCGCCGACATCGAACAGCAGCCAGGCGCCGCCGAGCAGCTCCACCTCGGAGCCGTTGGTCAGCAGCCGCAGGGTGCCCGCCGCCAGCAGGATGCGGAGCTCCGTCGGTCCCACCTTCAGCAGGGATACGCGGAAGACGCCGCAGGCGTGCGTGGCGAGATACGTCTCGGCCGAGACCATCAGGTAGGCGGCCAGCAGCAGCAGGGCCGCCACCGGGCTCATGTGCGGCGACAGCGCCAGCCCGGCGCACAGCAGCAGCATGCTCGTCACGTCGACCACGTGATCGACGTAGAAGCCATAGCGCGGCCTCTGGTGGTTCCGGACGCGGGCCACGGTGCCGTCCAGGCTGTCGCCGAACCAGTTGAGCGCGAGCCCGGCGACCGCGCCGAGCAGCGCCAGCTCGTGCCACCGCGAGGCCCAGTACGACGCCCCGACCCCCACCATGGCGAGCAGTCCGAGCGCCGTCAGGTGGTCCGCGTTGACCCGGCGCGGCAGGCGCGCCGCCATCCAGACCAGGGCGCGCTTCTCCGCCTCCGCCAGGATGCTGCCGTGCTCCCGCACATGCGCCGCCGGCCTCGCAGGCGCACTCCCCGTCCCGACCGGCGTGGTTCCCGTTTCGCGGGCTGCCACCGGCTCCCGGTTCGTTGGACGCGCCGTGCGCGAGGCCGATACCGCTGCCGCAGCGGCGCCCAGTGTCGTCCTCGTTCCTGCGTTCGCTGTCATCACCGTCGCTTCCATGGAACTGTCTCCCTTCGTCCCGCCGCGGGGCGGGCTGCCGCCGCGGCCTGTTTCACACGCGACAGCTCGCCCTTCGGGGCGATACCCGGCTGCCACCACTTCACAAGGAGTCGGTGCAACGGGGCGTGCTGTCGCGGACTACAAGGGAGTGCGAGGACGGGCTGGAAACCGGCTCATCGAAGAAGCCCTGGCCTCACCCGAGCTCGACGCAACGCAAGAAGCGGACTCGACACAACGCAATAAGTGGAAGAGCGACGGAACGGTTGGCCGATGGCGCGCAGGTACGCCCGCAGGCGACCGTACTCTTGTGCGACGCGCGTATCGAGCCTTCCTTGGGGCCCTGCAGCGATCCGCGTCCTCCGCCCGCGCGGCCACACGCGGGTTCTGTGCAACGGCTACCCTCGCGCCGGCGGCCCCCCGACCGGCAGCAGTGGCGCCGCCTCGAGTTCCGTCCTGACCACCCCGGCGAGCTCGGGGTAGCGAGTCACCATCTCCTCCCGCCATGCGCCGCCCACCTCCAGGCCGAGCTGGTGCTTGAGCGTGGCGGCGTTGGCCACGGCCTTCGCGGCGAAGTGGTTGTTCATGTAGAGGTAGAGCCGCTTGACGAGGCGGGCGGCGGCGTCCGCGGTGTCCCGGAAGGGTTGCAGCTCGGCGGCGGAGTAGTGGTAGTCGTAACGTTCCTCGGCGCGGTCGTGCCGCCACCACTTGCGCGCATTGCGGCCGTGGAGCCGCATGTAGTAGAAGCTCTCGACGTTCGGCAGGTAGTTCTGGGCGATGGACAGGCGGAACTTCGGCTCGTCTATCTGCACCCAGGCGGCGCCGAGGCCGTTCAGAAGCCGTAGCGTGCCGGCGACGTCGTCGCTCCAGCTCCGGTGCCGCAGCTCAACAGCGACCGGGCAGTCCGACAGCGCCTCGATCAGCCACGCCAGGTGATCGTGCGCGGCGGCGTCGTTCTTGAAGCTGGCGGGGAACTGCGCCAGCAGGGCGCCGAGCTTGCCCGCCTCGTGCAGGGGCGCGATGGCGTCGCGAAACCGGTCGACGTCGCCGCGGTCGGCCTTGACATCCTTGCTGTTGCCGGTGGCCGCGGCGAACATCTTCGGGTGGGTGAACTGCTGGTACAGCTTGACCGCGAAGGCGAAGTCGTCGGGGGTCCGGCCGGCCCAGGCCTCGGTAACCGAGCGGCGCGGCACGCCGTAGAAGGTCGAGTTCACCTCGACGGTGTCGAAGTGCCGCGCGTAGTACTCGAGCTCGTCGAATCCCGGCGGTCGATGCCGGCGTCCCCGCGGCGGGTAGAAAATGCCGTCCCAGGCGCCGTCCCCGCCCGGGTAGTGCCACCCGCTGGTGCCGATGCGGATCCGGCGTCCGGTCATCGGGCGCCATTGTAGTTTCGTTCGCCGCGCGGGGGCGGCGAGCGGACGGGCAGGGGGCCCTGGCGCGAACCCTCGGCGCTGTTGCGGGGCAGGATGCCGCCCCCTGTCGCCCCGGGAACCCGGCGCCACAGTCTCGGCTGGCGCTCTATCCGTCTAACGAGGGGGGACCGGGTAGACGCCCATGCCGTGGTACGAATTGGAGTACACCACCCGATAGCGAATCCGGTTCCCGTCCTTGTCGACCCACCCCAGCGACTGCTGAAACAAGGCCGGCTCGGCAAACCCCCTCGGCACCGTGCCCTCCACGATGTAGAGCTTGTGCTCGTGCATCGCGACATAGGCGAACGTACGGGACTGGTCCGCGTTGTTGGTCAGTTGTATGAGATGTCCCTCAACCAGGTCCTGCCATTCCCACGCCAGACCGGTCAGCGTGGCGTCCCGCTGGAGAAGCTTGAACGTGGCATACACGATCGCCCCTCGCTCGTCGTGCTTCCAGTACCCCGGACCGAGGATGGGACCGGCGTTTGCACGGCACTGCGCGTTCCCGGGAGGACAGGTCGCGGCGCGCTCGATGCCCTGACGTTCGAGGTCGGAGTAGTCGACCACGGTCACCGAATAGTGCTCGCGGCCCCTGTCGGCGCTGTATACGCGCGCCGGAAGGACGTAGTCCAATTGCGACTGCCAGGTGGTCTCCGTGACCGTCGGCTGCCCGGGGAAGTTCACCTTGAAGCCGTCCTGCGTATTGACGTACTCCGTCCATTGTTGGGCGGCGGCCGGACCGGATACCGACAGCATGGCGAAGACGAGCACGATCGTACGCATGACGTGTCCCTCCCTTCGGGCGAAATCGCCCGTTGCGCAACGGTAGCGTGCAGCGAACGGGCTTGGGGGCTCCTGCTCTGGAGCCCCCTCGAGCGTTGGCTGTTCGACCGCTTGTCGTTCGCCGACGGGCGGGCGGGGACCCTGTTCGGGCCCCCTCCGTCGTCGTCGTCGAACGCCTGTAGCTCGCGGAAATCGCCGGGGCCCTACCTCGAGTCGGCTCCCGCAGCCGCCTCGGCCGCCTGCCGCTCGAGATTGCGGTTGATCTCCAGGATGTGCCGGATGTCGTGATTGCCCTCGTGGCAGGCGTACTCGTACATCGGTCCCTCGGTGCGGAGCATCGGCACCACGCCGCCCCACGGGCTGGTCCAGGTCGTCGGGTCGGTGATCGTGAACTCGTAGCGGATCTCGTCCTCGGCGATGCGGGTGAAGCGCTCCTCGACGTGCCGGTGCTGGTTCGCGCCGCGGTAGTTCCGCCGGGCGATGAAGTGGTCGGTCTCGACCACCAGCGTGTCTCCCTCCCAGCGGGCGCGCGAGTTGCCCCCGAACTGGCGAATCGCGTCCGGGATGGCCGGGCGCTCGTCGAGCGCCATGATGCGCGGCGGGTTGGTCCCCAGCTCCGTGAACAGCACGAAGTGGTCCGCCGTCTGGAAGATCTGGTGGATGTCGTTGTAGGCAGGCGGCAGCAGCGGCGGCCCCTCGTGCGTCCACACGACACAGCGCTCCATCAGGGGGCGCGTCTCGTGACCGTCGAACACCTGGGCCATCGCGCGCTCGTGTTCCACCCGCGCGGCGCCCTCCGGCGTCATCGGCGGAATCCGGCCGTTCGGCGGATACGTGATCAGCGACGTGCGCTGCGTCGACAGGCCCTTCGGAACCGGCGTGCGCAGCCAGATCTGGTTGTCGTAGTGGACGTAGGACGCGTCGCGGTTCTCCTGGTAGAGCGCCCGTTCCCGCGCCTCCGGGTCCTCGATGGCGACGGCGTCGCGCCGCAGGGGGTCAACGCCCTCGGCCGTGAGCTGCTGCTGCAGCAGGGCCGCTTCCTCGTCCGACAGGAACTCCTGGTCGGCGAGGCGCTCGGGCCGTTCCAGGGGCGTGAACGTCTGTGTCGTCCAGTAGCCCTGCATGTCCGGGTGCCCGTCGGGCGTCCGCGGGACGGTCCACGTCGCCTCTTCCGCGGCCTCCCGATCCTGACTCTGCGCGGCGACAGGTACCGCCGCGAGCGCTCCGACCACGACAACCGTCACGAACGCGGCGAGATGACGATGGCGCATCCGGCCCTCCCTTCAACGTTGTCGATCAAGCAGATTCTAGTCGTATAGCTCCCTGCGGCAAGGCTGATGTTGTGAATCGAACAGTCGAGCATCTACGATACGTACGCGATGCGGACCACGCTGACGCTCGACGACGACTTGGCGGCGCTGCTCCGGCAGCAGGCGAACACGCTCGGGGTGTCGTTCAACGACACGGTGAACCGGACCCTGCGTGCGGGGTTGTCGCAGGAGACAGCGTCGTGCGACGTCCCGGCGCCGAAGACCATACCGCACTCCTTCGGCTTCCGGCCGGGCGTCGATCTCGACAAGCTCAATCAACTCGCGGACGAGCTCTGACCTTCGCTAGTCGTCGATCCCGCCAAGGCAGAGATATTTGATCTCGACGAAGTCGTCCATGCCGTACTTCGACCCCTCGCGGCCGATCCCCGACTCCTTGACGCCGCCGAACGGCGCCACCTCGTTCGAGATGATCCCTTCGTTGACGCCCACGATGCCGTACTCCAGGCCTTCGGAGACACGCCAGATGCGGCCGATGTCGCGGCTGTAGAAGTAGGCCGCGAGGCCGAGCTCGGTGTCGTTGGCCATACGGATGGCCTCGTCCTCGGTCGAGAAGCGGAACAGTGGCGCGACCGGACCGAACGTCTCCTCGCGCGCCACCGCCATCTCGCTGGTGACGCCGGTGAGCAGGGTCGGTTGGAAGAAGCTGCCGCCGAGCGAGTGGCGCCCGCCGCCGACGGCGACCGCAGCGCCCTTGCCGACCGCGTCGGCAATGTGCTCCTCGACCTTCTCGACCGCCCGCATGTCGATGAGCGGGCCTTGCTGCGCGCCCTCCTCCAGGCCGTTGCCCACCTTCAGGGCGGCCACCGCCGCGGCCATCTTCTCGGCGAAGGCGTCGTAGACGCCGTCCTGCACCAGCACGCGGTTGGCGCAGACGCAGGTCTGTCCCGTGTTGCGGTACTTCGAGGCCATGGCCCCGGTCACCGCCGCGTCGACGTCGGCGTCTTCGAAGACGATGAACGGCGCGTTGCCGCCCAGCTCGAGGCTGACCTTCTTGACCGTCGCGGCGCACTGCGACATGAGCAGTTTGCCCACCTCGGTGGACCCGGTGAACGACAGCTTGCGGACGGTCGGATTCGAGGTGAGCTCGGCCCCCATGGGACCGGACGGGCCGGTGACGACGTTGACCACCCCGGGCGGGATTCCCGCCCGGTCGGCGAGCTCGGCCAGCGCGAGGGCGGTGAACGGCGTCTGCGAAGCGGGGCGAATGACGACCGGGCAGCCCGCCGCCAGCGCCGGGGCGCATTTGCGGGTGATCATCGCCGCCGGGAAGTTCCACGGCGTGATCGAGGCGACGACGCCGATCGGCTGCTTCAGCACCACGATCCGCTTTCCGGGCAGCGGGTGGTCGATGACGTCGCCGTAGACGCGCTTCGCCTCCTCGGCGAACCACTCGACGAACGACGCCGCGTAGGCGATCTCGCCGCGCGACTCGGCCAGCGGCTTGCCCTGCTCGGTCGTCATCAGCACCGCGAGGTCGTCCTGGTACGCCATCAGCAGCTCGAACCAGCGGCGCAACAGCCCGGCGCGCTCCTTCGCCGGGCGGGAGCGCCACCCGCGCCACGCCGCGTCGGCGGCCTCGATAGCGGCCCGGGTCTCGTCCCTGCCGAAGGCGGGCACCGTGCCGATGACCTCGCGCGTCGCCGGGTTGTCGACCTCGATGGCGTCACCGTAGCGCGCGTCCGTCCAGTCGCCGTTCACGTAGCACTGCTGGCGGAAGAGGGCGGGGTCGCCGAGGGTAATGGTCGTCCTGGCATCCATGTGCGTCTCACTCCGGAGAAGTCACCACGCTTCGCCGCCTACTTGGGAGGCCGGCTTCAATCTCGCCATGGACAGTGCCGTCGGGTACACGGGCCAGAAGGTCGTCCAGCTCCGTACCGTGCGGGCTCGGATGCAGCCGGACTAGACGTGTCCGTCTTCGCGCAGTCGGTCGATCAGCTCGTTGGTCACGGGTTTGCCGCGCTTCGGTAACGGGCGGAATCCGTGGAAGGCGCATGCGTCAGACGCTAGCACATCGCCGAGAATGGCTGTCGCGATATCAGGCACGGACCTGTTGCCGGTGTCGACGTGGGTCGCGAACAGAGGCGACTGCAGCGCGGCGGCGCAGTGCTGCACCCGGCGCAACGCCCACCGTGTCGCCCACGGCGCGGAGAGGCGCCACAAGAGTCGCCGGCGGATGGTCGTCGGGCTGGCCGTGAGGGTGATGTGATGCACGGTAACGCCGTCCCGGCGCAGACGGCCAACCGTCTCGTCGAAGTACACAGGATCGACGACCGTCATCGGCACGACGAGCGTCCCCGGGTGATCACGGAGCAGGCTCTCGATGGTCGCAACGGTCAGGCATCGCCAGGATGGAATGTCCTGGAAGTCCGAGGTGCGGAGCGCGGCCGGAACGACCTTGTGCAGCAGCCGGCCGATGTCCTCGGGATCCAGGATCAGAGCGCCGGACAACTCCGCGGCAAGGGCGCGTGCGACAGTCGTCTTGCCCACGCCGAAAGCGCCGTTCAGCCAGATTACCTGTCCGCCCTGTATCGCGGTCCCAGACATGTAATCCGATCATGACAGAATGAAATCTCGCGTCATGTATTTCCTCGATAGCGGCAGGGATACCGAGGACGATTGCCGGCAGGCGCGCGGCCTGCGGTTCGCCGACGAGTGCCGCCAGGACCTGCGGCACGCGGTCCGTAGCCTGTTCATACAACCCGGCTTCAGTGTCGCTGCCACGCTCTTGTTGGCGCTCGGCATCGGGCTGGTTATCGGACTCTTCGCGGTGGTGGATGCCGTCCTCCTGCGGCCCTTGCCTTTTGCGGATCAGCACGAGCTCGTCGTCATGTGGGAGCGGGACGACAGCACCGACAACCCGCACATCGAGGTGTCGCTTCCGAACTTCGAGGACTGGCGGGCGCAGGCCGAATCGTTCACGGACATGGCCGCGATGGGCTCGACCACCTGGGGAGACGTGGAGGTCCAGGAAGATCCGCCGGTCCGGTTGACCATCAGCGCGGTGTCCGCGTCGTTCTTCGACACGCTGGGGTCGCGGGCGCTCCTCGGCCGCACGTTCGTGCCGCAAGAGGACAGGGCCGAGGCGCCGCGCGTGATGGTGCTTGGCCACGCGGCGTGGCGGCAGTACTTCGACATGAACCCCGACGTGGTGGGCTCGACCGTGCCGGTCGGTGCGCGCCGCGAGCCGTTCACCGTGATCGGCGTCATGCCGCCCGCGTTCCAGTTTCCTCCCGGCGCAGAGGTCTGGACGCCGGTCGGCCGGGAGCTGGCCGGGATCTTCCGGCAGAACGAGATGGACGCCGGCGCGCAGCGCGGGCTCGGGGTGCTCTACGTGATCGGCCGCCTGGCGCCGGGGCGCACGCCGGAGGAGGCCCGGGCCGAGATGGACGTCATCGTGCCGGGGCTGTGGGAGTCGCACTTCTCGCGGTGGGGCACGCGGCGGGTGGTCGTCACGCTGCTGACGGACTACATCTTCGGCAACGCCGAGGCCGCCCTGTTCGTTCTTCTGGGCGGCGGGCTGCTGCTATTGCTGATTGCCGGCGCCAACGTGACCGGGCTGATGATCGTGCGGTCGCAGGCGCGTCGGCGCGACGTCGCGGTGCGATGTGCGCTCGGGATCGGCCGGGGACGTCTCTTCCGTGCCCACCTGACGGAGACGCTGCTCGTCACCGGCGCCGCGGCGGTGGGCGGGATGGCGCTTGCGTCGGTGGCCTTGCCGGTCCTTGCCGCGCTCGGTCCCGCGGACCTGCCCAGGCTGGAGCAGGCCTCGGTAAACGCCACGGCTGTCGTGCTGGGCGCGGTGCTCGCGGTCACCTTCGGGCTCGCGATGACCCTGGCGGCATCTCCATGGCCCGGGCGCCTGCCCCTCGTCGCGTGGCTGCGCGACGGTGCGCATGGTGCGACGACCGGCCGCGCGGGAGCCGGCGCGCGCAACCTGCTCGTCGTCTCCCAGGTCGCCATGGCGCTCGTCCTGACGGTCGGAGCCGGCCTCCTCACGTCCAGCTACCTGAACCTGGCGCAAATCGACCTCGGATACCGGCCCGCCGGGGTGCTCGCGCTCACCCTCACGCCCAGGGACGGGGTGTACGAGGCGGACGTCCAGCGGCGGACGGCCTACCGGGAACTTCTTGCCCGCATCCGTCAAGTACGCGGCGTGCAGGCGGCCGGCGGGATGCTGCTGTTGCCCTTCGAGCACGGCGTCGTCGGGATGGACGGCGGCGTGGTGCTGGAGGGCGAGCTTCTCGACGGGCCTGACCGGCCGGAACGGCCGCCGGTGGCCGTGCAATCGGTATCGCCCGGCTACTTCGCGGCGATGGGCATCGATCTCGTGGCGGGGCGTACGTTCAGCGACCAGGACACCACGGACGCTCCCGCCGCGATCATGATCAGCGAATCGCTGGCGCGATACCTATGGCCGTCTGGAGACGCCGTGGGCCGGAGACTGATCACGATCGGCGCGGAGGCAGAGTCAGATGGTGCACCGGCATGGCAAACGGTCGTCGGTGTCGTCGAAGGCGCGCGATACCGGGAACTCGAGCGCGGACGATTCGACCTCTACGTGCCGTTCACCCAGGTGTCGATGGGCTTGAACCACCTGGTGATCCGCACGGAAGGCGATCCGGCGCGGCTTGCCGCCGCGCTGCGCTCCGAGGTGCGGCGGGCGGATCCCAACCTCGTGATCGAGTCCATCACGCCGTTGCGCGGCCTCGTCGACGACGTCATGCGACCGTGGCGGTTCAATATGACGATGGCAACCCTGTTGGCGGGCCTCGCGGCCGGGCTAGCGGCCTTCGGCCTCTTCGGCGCCGTCGCCTACGGCGTTTCCCGCAGGACGAAGGAGATCAGCGTGCGGCGGGCGCTTGGCGCGCAGGCCGTCGACGTGCTGCGGCTCGTCTGGGGACACGCGTTCGTGCTCATCCTGCTCGGGGCCGCGATCGGTCTCGGGGTTGCGCTTCCTGCCAGCGAGTTGCTGCGCCCGCTTCTCTTCGGTGTGGCGCCGCGGGAAGCGGGGGCGCTCGCCGCGCTCACCGCGCTGCTCCTCGCCGTGTGCGCGGCGGCGAGTCTGCTGGCCGCCTGGCGGGCGACGCGGATCGATCCGCTGGCGGCGCTCCGAGAGACCGAGTGACCGCGGCGAAAAGCACCTGAGGATGCCGCTGCGGCCCGGACGACCGGAACTGTCTACGAGCCCGGCCAGATCGAGCGAAGCGCGACACGGAGCGGAGCCAGAACGCGCCCGAGAACGGTGCGGGGCCGATCGGAAGCCCGGAGCGAGACTTGAGGCGCGCTCGGCGCGGTGAGCGACCCCTGGGACCCGGACGCCGCTGGCGTGTCCGGGCGGACGCGTACGCCGGCATCCAGTTGAGCGCCGTCCACGACCCTGGCCCCGGTCTCAACCGCCACGTCACGGCCGAGGCGGCAGTTGCGGCCGACCAGCCCGTCCACGGCGCAACCAGGGGCGAGCGTGGAGCGATCGCCCACCTCGGCGTTGGGCGACACGCGCACGCCCGACGACACGCGCACGAAAGACCCGAGCCGCGCCGAAGGGCCGATCACCGCGTCCTGGTCGACGTGCGTGCCGTGCCCCACCGCGGCACCCGGGGCGACGGCGACGGCGGGGCCAATGTGCACGCGGTCACCGAGCGTGAGGGGCGGATAGGACGAGACACGCTCCGACGGCGGATGGCGAACGGCGCCGTCCCCGACGGTCGCGCCGGAGGCGATGTGGACGTCGACCCCGACGCGCACGTTCTCTCCTACGTAGCAGTCCGGACCGAACGTGCAGTGCGAACCGACGATCGAGTCCGAGTCGACGATCGAACGGGCGCCGACAACGGTAGCCGGTCCCACACGTACACGCGGCATGACGACGGCGCCGTGCTCGAGCCGGACGCCGTCCGACAGGGTTGCCCCGGCACCGACGACACACAACGGGCCTACCTGGACGCCGACGCCGACGACTGCGTCTCGGCCGACCTCGACACCAGGAGCAAGGCTGGTGGCGACGCCGACCAGGGCGCCCTGGCCGACGACGACGTCGGGCGCGATCCGGGTATCGTGGGCAATGAGAGCGGTGGGGTGAATGCGCGGGGCATCCGGACCCGGAAGCGGACTGGCCGCGCGCGCACGGGCCGCGGCGGCAGAGACGACGGGCTCCTGCATGCGAGAGACGCTAACAGAAAGTGCTGACCCGAAGCGGATACGAGCCACGCCGACCGAGCTTCAGAGAGCAACGGATGGGCAGCGACCCGGTTCGCAGGTTTCGTCGTTCGCGGGTCGAGAATTGTCCCCTTGTGAAACTGGGAGAGAGTTGCTAGACTCCTAGAAATGCTAGGAGAGAGAGCTGTGTTCTCGCGCCTGCGTTCGTTCCTGCTCGCCTGGATCCGGCGGGAGCGCTTCGAGGACTCCCTCGACGAGGAGGTGCGGTTTCACCTCGATGCGTATGCCGAGGACCTCGTCCGCTCCGGGGTGGCCAGACGGGAAGCGTTGCGGCGCGCCCGAATCCACTTCGGCAGCGTGGAAGGCATGAAGGACGACTGCCGGCAGGCTCGCGGCCTGCGGCTGGCCGACGAGATGGGTAGCCTTGTTCAAGACATCGGGTTGGCGTTTCGCGTTCTGCTCGCCAACCGGGGGTTTGCCGTCGCGATCCTGCTGACGGTGGCCCTTGGCGTTGGGGGCACGGCAGCCGTTTTCTCGGTCATCTACGGCGTCCTGCTGCGTCCGCTTCCATACGATGAATCCGAGCGACTGGTCCGGCTGTGGGAGGTACATCCCGGGGCGAACGCGCCGTTCAGCGAGGCCGTGCTCAGCGTCGCGACGTATCGCGTCTGGTCGAGGTCATCCGAGAGCCTCGAAGCGATCGGCAGCTACCGCACCGACGAGTTCGCCGTGATGGGGGCGGGCGCCGCTCGACGCGTGCGGGGCGTGCAGGTCACGCCGTCGTTGTTCCGAGTGCTGCGGGCGACGCCGGCCGTCGGCCGTCTCTTCGATGAAGCCGACGCGGAAGCCGGGGCCGCCCCCGTCGTGGTCCTGGCTTACGCCACGTGGCAGCAACGCCTTGGCGGCGACCTGAACGTCATCGACAGGAGGCTGACCATCGATGGCGTCGACCATCGGATCGTCGGTGTCGTGCCCCCTGGGTTCTCGTTTCCGCGACCTGTGGTCGGAGCGGAGGGCCAAGGCGATGTCGGACTCTATACGCCGTTCGAGGTGCCCGAGTTCGATCCGGAGGCCAGGGTAATCGGAGTCGTCCAGGCCATCGGGCGGTTGGCCGATGCCGCGACCGCGGTTCAGGCCGAGGTGGAAGGAACGGCAAATGCACGGGGCGTCGGTCGTCCCTTCGCCGACCTGGTGTTCGGAGAGGGGGCGCCGGTGGAGGTTCGGGTCCGTTCGATGGCGGAGCAGATGACTGCGAGCGTGCGCCCGGCACTCTTGTTCCTGGTCGCCGGCGCGGGTCTGGTCCTGGTGATCGCCTGCGCCAACGTCACGAACCTGTTGCTCTTCCGCGTGAGCACTCGCGCTCGCGAGTTTGCGACTCGCGCGGCGCTTGGTGCGGGCCGCCGCCGTTTGCTGCGGCAGGTCCTTACCGAGAGCGTCGTGTTCTCGCTGGTTGGTGGATTCCTGGGCTTGTTCGTGGGGTGGGTGCTCACCACCGCGGTTCAATCGTTGGCTCCCGCCGACTTCCCGCGTCTTCGGGACATTCGGGTCGATCTGCGGTTTCTCATCGCGGGCGGCGTGGTGGCGGTCTTCGTCGGTTCGATCGCAGGGGTTCTCCCCGCGCTGCGACAGACCGGCATCGATCTCGTCAGTGCCATCCAGGTTGGCGGCAACCGCAGCATGGGTAGCGCCGGCCGACGCTTGCGAGAGACTCTCGTGGTGGTCGAAGTCGCCCTGGCCATCGTCTTGCTCGTGGGCGGAGCGCTCTTCGCGCGCAGTTTCGTGAAGCTTCTGAGCGTCGACGCCGGATTCGACGCCGCCAATATCCTGGTCGCCGACATCCATGTGCCGGAGGGAAATCGCCCGACGCGGGGTGAGGAGCTCGCGGTCGCCACGCTGGAGCGTCTGCGCGAAGTGCCGCGGGTGGTGGCAGTCGGCGCCGGCAACATGACACCCCATGGCAGTCGCCTCTACAGCTCGGGATTCCGGCTTCCCGGCATGACGGCGCCCGACGGGGAGCCGCTGGTCGCGACGGCTCTGCATTCCGTGATCACGCCGGGTTTCGCCGAGGCGCTGAACATGCGGCTGGTGGCCGGACGCTTCTTGACAACAGAAGACACGACCGCGCCGATCATCGCCATGCTGGTCAACGAGGCGTTCGTCGACGCGTACTTCAACGATGGCCGGTCGGCGGTCGGGCGACGGTTCGCGGGGATGTTCGCGGGCATGCTCGGAAGGGACGACACGGTCGTCGAGGTGGTCGGGGTGGTACAGGACGTGCTGCTGCGGAGCCCGGACCAAGCACCGCAACCGCAAATCTACGTGCCCAATGGAGTGGGATTCAGCATTCGTTATGCCACGCTCGTGGTAAAGACGGACGGCGAGCCGGCAGCGTCGGTGCCGTTGTTGACCGGCATCGTCCAGCAGCTCGATCCAGTCGCCACCCTCGGGCAGATGGGACCTTTGACCGACAAGGTCGGCACGGCCGTCGAGGGACCACGCTTCGCGGCGTTCGTCGTCGGCGCATTCGCGATGCTCGCATTGTCGCTCGCCACCGCCGGCCTCTACGGCGTTCTTTCCTTCGGCGTCAATCAGCGTCGGCGGGAGATCGGTGTGCGGGCGGCGCTGGGAGCCACACCGGGCGACCTCGTCATGATGGTCCTCAAGCAAGGGATGGCCGTAACGGGGATTGGTCTGGCCATCGGCCTTGCAGTCTCGATCGTCGCGTCTCGGGCGATGGCCGGTGTCCTGTTCGGGGTCGAAGCGCTCGACGGCGCGGCGTTCATCGTGCCCTCCGCGGTCGTGCTCTTGGTCGCAGCCGCCTCCTGTTGCCTGCCGGGGCGGCGCGCGGCGGCCGTCGACCCGGCGGAGGTCCTGGTCTCGGGATAGCGCCCCCCCTTGCGAGACTGGGAGAGAAGTGCTCGACGCGATCAAAGCGCGGTAGGCGGGCTCGGAGGTGGCAAACCGGCTGGTTCCATTAGCGCTTCCAGCTCTCTCCCGGTTTGCGTCGCTGCTCCGCGAGCCCTTGCGCCGGCGCGGGTCCAGCGGGTGGTCCGTTCAACACGTCATCGGTACAGCGCGTCGCATCGTCCAGCTCCGGCCTGCCGCGTTGGCAGCCGCCACGAGGCTTGCGCGGTCGAACTCTGCGCTCTGTAGCAGGTCGTAAACGTCGCGGCTGAGGCAGTCCTCGCCGCGCTCGAGTTTCCCTCGCAGGATCTGCGTGGTGGAAAGCACGGTCTCGGCGCTGTCGTCGATGACGACGTTGGTCGCGCCGCTGCGCGGTATCGGCGTGGTCGCCCAGATGTCGACCTTCCGGCCGGGCCAGCCCGCAGTTACGAGCTTGCCTCGGGCCTTCGGCGTTACTTCGCCGCCCAGGTTTTCGATCTCACGTCGGAACGCGCTCTCGAAGTTGTTCAGGAACCTCGCCGCTTTGGTCCTCGCGTGCCCGCTCCGGTGAAGCGCGGCAGAGAGCCGCCGCGGAGTGTAAGCGCCCTCGGCCCACGCACGGAAGAGATCCTCGGGTCGGGTCTCGGTGGCCCACGCGTTGAGGATGCTCTTCTGCCGCGGCGTGGGGTTCCGGCTGTCCAACGCATCGTAGAACTCGTGCTCGGTGACCGGTACCTTCCAGCCGCAGGTGGCTGCACACAGCCCTAAGCGCACTGTCACGCTGTCAGGCCTGCCGGCAATGCATCGGCGAACGACGCCGATGTCAGCCAAGGTCTGTGCGTCGATTTCCGCGTCCGACAGCCGCTCGGGGGGGAGCAGCAGTTCGTACCCGAGGATGACGCCCAGCTCTGCCCGTTCCTCTGCGCTTTCAGCCTGGTCTACGCCGCCGCCCTCTCGGTTGCGCATCACCAATTCTCCCACACCAATGGGGGTACCAACAGCGGGATGAAGGCGACAAGGCAATCGAGACACGGCGCCCGCCGGCGCGGTCGACACGCGCGGCAAGGTCGACGTCGTCGCCTATCCCGAGCAGACACGCTCCGCTGGCGCATGGACGCACGAACAGATACGCTGATTCCGTCATGACGGGCTTTCTCGGGACGCGCGCGGACGTCTTCATGGACTTGGCGATTACGTTCTTCGTTGCCGCTCCATTCCTGATGACCTACGCGCTCCGGCTCGCGGCGCGCGGCAGGTACAGGGCCCACCGGAATCTGCAGGCGGGCCTGGTAGTGAGCGGAACCGTCGCCGTTCTCCTGCTCGAAGGGAGCATCCAGTACGGGGAGGCGATGGCGGCCTACGCCCAGAGCGCCTACTACGGCACGCCGTTGATCAGGGGGCTCTTTTCCGTACATCTCTGGGTCGCGATACCATGGTTCATTGGCTGGTGCGTCCTGACGGGCGTTTCCTGGCGCGGCTACATCCCGCGTGCTGCCGGGGGCCTTCAGTTCGACACACCGGCTCTGCGGGGTGGTTACCTACGCCGGGTTCTGGTTCACCTGCATCACCGGTGTCGCCATGTACGTCTTGTGCTACGCCCTCTGACAGCGTGGCTGCGCGCGCCATGCCGAGAGTTGACTACGACGAGATCGCCCACCGGTACGACGAGCCGTCACGCGATCACGACGTGGATGCGAATCTGATTGCCTTCGTGAACCCTCCCTCGATTGCCGCCTCGGAACTGCGCATTCTCGACGTCGGCTGCGGAACGGGAAAGCAACTGCTCGCCAACCGCGTCGCGATTCCGGAAGCGACCGTCGTGGGAGCGGACTTGTCCATCGGGATGCTGCAGGTTGCGCGCCAGCGTTGTCCCGAGGCGGCGTGGGTGCAGGGCGACGGGACTCGCCTGCCGTTTCGGAAAGACGCCTTCCACTACGTCAGCAACCAGTTCTCCTATCCGCACGTGCGGCACAAGGAGAGGCTCGTCTCGGAAGTGCTGCGGGTGCTGCGACCGGGCGGGCGCTTCGTCATGACCAACATCGATCCGTGGTCGATGGACGGCTGGGTGCTCTACCGGTTCTTCCCGGCTGCGAAGGTCCTGGACCACCGGGACTTCATGACGGCCGACGAGTTCACGAGCGTGATGCGTGGCGGCGGCTTCGTGAACATACAATTGGATCGGGAGCACCGGCGCACCCGCGAGAATCTCGGCGAGTACCTGGCCTACGCTTCCGAGCGCCACCGCACCTCGCACTTCATGGCCATGTCGGACAAGGACTACCGGGCGGGAGTCAGGCGTCTGGAGCAGGCCGCCGCCGCGGCGCGGCCGGGGGACACGGTCCCCTCCGAGTTCTGTCTGATCACGATACGGGGAGACAAGCCGCACTGAGATGACGGAGCCGAGTGCTTCGGCACGCGAAACACGGACCCTGGAGCTCCTGGACACTCTGGTCCAGCAGCCAGCGGTGCGGCGAGAGCTGGATGCGATTGCCGACAGGCTGGAAGCCAGACTGGCCGCCGAGCGCTCGGAGCCTCTCGTCTGGCAGTCGATCGAAGAACGTCCCGACGAGGCGCGAGTGGGGACGAATCAGCGTCACTACGTCAGGCAATGACACGCATGACTGGACGATGGGCGGTTACCGCGTCTGTGGTTCGAGCCGCGGCGTCGGCGGATCTTCCGTCGTGTCGAGATGTTGGCGGCCGATTGCTCGGGACGTGCTCAGGTACTCCGGACGGAGGGCGGCATGACAACGAAGATCAGCGTGGAGGATGGCTGCAATCGTCTCGACGAGACGTGGAGTCCGCGCGTCATCGCCACGCTCAACGGGCAGGAAGTGAAGCTCGTGCGGGCGAAGGGCGTCTTTCCCTGGCATCGTCATGACGATGCCGACGAGTTCTTCCTGGTCTGGAAGGGACGGTTCTCGGTGGAGTTCCGCGACCGGCGCATAGACATGAAGGATGGAGACTGCGTGCTGGTTCCCCGCGGCGTCGAGCACCGCACTTCCGCCGCGGAGGATGCGTACGTGCTTTGCTTCGAGCCGGTCGGTACCGTAAACACGGGGAATCTCCCGCCGAACGACTTCACCGCGCCGTGCGGGGTGTCGATTCTCGGTCCCGATGAGGCCGCGGAGTGACTCGCCGGCTACCGTCCATGCCTCCTTCATGGTCGCGGAGCGTGAGTGAATGAGCTTCAACGCGTGGCTTCTGTTCGCCGGCACCGAGACCGTGCTGTGCCTCACGCCCGGTCCGGCGGTGCTGTTTCGTGCTGTCCTACGGCCTCGCTCGCGGCGGGGGCGCGTCGCTCTGGGCGAGCGCCGGCGTCCTGGCCGGCAACGCCTGCTACTTTGCCCTTTCCGCGCTGGGTCTCGGAGCCGTTCTGCTCGCTTCCTACGAGGTCTTCACGCTCATCAAGTACCTGGGAGCCCTCTACCTGGTCTATCTCGGCGTGCAGACCGTACGGGGAGCGGGACTCGCGCTTCGGCCGGCGCGCGCGCAGGAAGATCGGGGTTCGCTGAGAGCGCTGACCCGCGGATTCGCACTGCAGGCGGCAAACCCCAAGGCGCTGGTCTTCTTCGTCGCCCTGCTCCCGCAGTTCATCGACGCGAGCCGCGCCGTCTGGCCGCAGGTGCTGATACTCGGTGTGACGTCGGTGGTCATCGAGTTCACCGTGTTGGCGGGGTACGGGTACATGGCCGCCCGGGCCGCGGCGCTGACGCGCCAGGTGAGGTTCCGGAAACTGACGAATCGCGTGTGCGGCGGAATGCTGGTGGTCGCGGGCACGGGCGTGGCGTTCGCCGGAGAACGCTGATGCCCTTCTCGATCGATCGAGTGGTGCCCTGGGGCCGGAGTGCGGCCGAGTATCGGGCGATGTTCGGTATGGTCGAATCAGACCTTGATGGCCGGATCCTGGGTTGTGGTGACGGCCCGGCGAGCTTCAATGCGGAAATGTCCGCGCAAGGACATGCTGTCGTCTCGGTCGACCCCCTGGATGCCGCGTCCCGAACCGCCATCGAACGGCGAGTCGAAGCAACGTTCGATGAGGTGATGGACCAGATGCGTCAGAACGCGGGGGAGTTCGTCTGGACGCATGTGCTGTCGGTTGAGGAGCTGGGCGGGCGACGGATGGCGGCGATGCCCGGTTCCTGGCCGACTACCCGCGGGGCAAGACCGAGGGTCGGTATGTGGAGGCGTCGTTGCCCGAGTTGCCGTTCGACGACGGCGCGTTCGATCTCGCGCTGTCTTCCCATCTGCTCTTCCTGTAAAGCGGGCAGTTCGACCTCGCCTTCCACATCCGCGCGCTGGAGCAGATGTTGCGCGTGGCCGCGGAGGTGCGGGTCTTTCCGCTGCTGCAGATCGGCGGGACGCCGTCGCCGCACGTCGAGGCGGTCGTCGACGCCTTCGGATCGCGAGGCGTGGACGCGACCGTCGAGCCGGTAGCGTACGAGTTTCAGCGGGGCGGGAATCGGATGCTGCGGCTGCAGCGTAAGCGGACGGCTTGACACTCCCCAAGCCCCGCGGGTTAGGGGGTTGGAGCACGAACGTCCTGCGGATACCTGTGCTAGCGCTGGGCCGACACGTCCCCACGGAGCGTCCGATGAGCGAACCGCCAGCCGGCCGCGGTCTTGACGAGACGATCGGTGAAGACGCCCGAGGTCTGGATCGCGGCGGGACCGTCCACGGTGCGAAGGAGCATCAGGTAGCACCGGCCCTCCGCACCGCCGGACGTCGCGGTGATCATCGTCTGGCTCTGCCAGTTGCGCATGTGTCCGCCGTTGGCCGCGTGCGCGCTCTTCGCAAACCCCGCGAGTGCGTCGCGGCCGGCGATTCTCAGCCCCGTGTCCTCGGCGTCGCCGGCCGCCACCATCAGGAGGACGCCGTCGGGGGTGAATGTCTCGGCCCACGTTTCCACGTCGCCGCTGTCGAGACTGTGCGTATAGGACGCATAGAGGGCCTGAATCTCGACATGGTCCTCCCAGGACAGGCCCGGCGACGATTGCTCCGCCGCCATCAACGCACCGCCCCCCGTAGCAAGCGACAGCAGAACGGTACCGATGCTCCTCATCATGTGGCCACCAGCCTTTCCATTCGATGGTCCGATTGCGCCCGCCAATCTCCCATCAGACAGCGAGTCCCCGACTCACCACCTCCGGATTTAGACACCACTGACGTTCCTATGGACTCTCGGTCCGCGCGACAGCCGTTCAACCGGTAGCTGGCGAGGCCGCGGCGGTGAACTTTCGTGCCGGCGCCCGCGTCCGAAGCGGATGTAGTGATCGCCACCCTCGATCTCCTTCACCGCGCCGTGGTCCGGCTACAGGCGCTCGCGGCGTTCACAGTGGCGACCAGGCTGCTGCTCGCCATCGGCTTCATCCCGCCGGGGCTCAGGAAAGCACTGGGACATCGGTTCACCCTGATTCCGCCGGAGGGCTCGGCGGTCGGCCAGTTCTTCGAGGCCTTCTTCCAGAGCGGTGAGTACTATGGCTTCGTCGGGCTGATGCAGGTCGCGGCCGGTGTCCTGTTGCTGATCCCGGGCACGGCGCTACTGGGCGCGTTGCTGTACCTGCCGATCATCGTCAACATCTTCGTGATCACGGTGGCGATGCAGTTCCGCGGCACGTGGGTGATTGCCGGGGCGATGCTGCTTGCGAACCTTTACCTGCTGGCCTGGGACTACGATCGCCTGCGTAACGTCCTGTTCCGTGAGCCTCCGCCCCTGGCGCCCGATCATCGGCCGCAACGACGAGGCCTCCGGGCTTGACTGCGAGTTGCGCCGGCCTGCCAACGTCGCGAGTCCGCGCGACTAGTCGGAAGTTTCCAGGCCGATCGCGCATAAGTCACTGTTGGTGGCGGAGTTACAGGTTTCGAAGGTGTTGGGTGCTGGCTACATTTTCGGGGTGACTCCCAGCAGCTCGAAGCTGCGTTGCTGCACGGGTGTGGGCTTGGTGAGCATGGTGAAGGTGGCGTCGCCGTCGGCCACCCGCATGGTGTTGGCGGTCAGGGTGCCGAGGTCGGCGAGCAAGGTTCGGAAGCTGTGCACGGGCAGGTCGTCTTCGGTGCGCTTTCCGGCGGCCTTGGCGCGTGCGGCGGGCGAGCGCCTGGCCTTCTGGACCACCGAGGCGCGCTGTCGTTCGGCGGCGGCCGGGTCGTGGTCGTCGAACAGGAGCGGCTTGAGGGCCTGGCGCATGTGCCACTCGACGTAATAGGCGAGCATGCACAACAGGACGTGGGCGCGCACCCGGTCGGCGCGGCGGTGGTGGATCGGCCGTACCTTCAGGTCGACGGTCTTGAGGGACCGAAAGGCGCGCTCGACCTTCGCCAGGTCCTTGTAGGCGCGCACGGTCTGGGCGGCATCGAAGTGTTCGGGCTCGACGTTGGAACGGACGATGTAGAGCCCGTCGAGTTGCTGCTCGTCCGCGATCCCGGCTTCGTCGCGCTGGAACGAGAAGGACTCGTCGGTGATGTTGGTGACGAAGTGCTTGGCGACCTTGTAGCGGTTGATGACCTTGCCGACGCGCATGCCGATGGCGGCGGCCCCGCGTAGGGGGGTCTTCGGTCGCCGGGTGGCGGCGACAATCGGTTCGAGTTCCTTCTCGGTGGCGGCGAGCAGTTCGTGTCGCTTGCGCTGCCGCTCGGCGGCGAGCAGCGGATTGCGGCAGACGATCAGACGCTCACCGGGGAACTCCTCGCTGGTGACCTCGGCGAGGTCACGTTGGTCGAACAGCGACGCGCTGACGGTTCCTGCCGCCAGCAGCTTGCGGATGGTCGGTGCGCGCAGTGTAGTGATCCAGCGCAGCCCGTCGACCTCGGCGAGGTCCTCTCGGATGCGGGCCGCGGTCAGCATCCCGCGGTCGCCGACGAGCACCACGCGGTGGAGGCCGAAACGGGTGCGGATCTTGTCGACCTGCGCGGCGACGGTGTTGGGGTCGCTGGTCGAGCCTTCGAAGACCTCGACGGCGACCGGACACCCGGTGGCGGTGCAGAGCAGACCGAAGACGATCTGGAGCGTGCCCTTCTTGCGGTCGCGGCTGTGTCCGCGCTGGGCGAGTTCGCAGTGCGTCCCCTCGACGTAGCTGGAGGTCAGGTCGTAGAGCACGAGGGTGTGTTCCTGGAGGTGGCGCTTGGCGAGGCGCTGCTCGATGACCGCCTGCCGCTCGACGAGCCAGTCCATCGCGGCGTACAGCTCCTTCGGGTCGACGGCGCCGAGGTCGAGCATCTGGCCGAGCGTGGAGACGGCGCTTTCGGGCGTCAGAGCGCGGGCGGTGGCGAGCTTCGACTGCGCGTCGATGACGCGGGCGACGAGCAGTGCGAGGACGAGGTCGCGGAGGCGGCCGGGACTGCGGGCGAGGATGGCCGCCAGTCCGAGCTTGCGGACGGTGGCGAGCACGGCGGCGACGTGGCCGTGTGGGAGGCTTCGGAGGCAGGTGAAGGCGTCATCGGGACTGACGAGTCGCTCGCCGCGGAGGGTGCGGCGCAGGGCGTTGATGGCGACGTCGGGGAGCTTGGAGAGGTTGGCGAGGGTACGCTTCTTGACGCGGCCGCGGTCGCGGAAGGACTCTCGGAGGAGGATGGCGGGGGGCGAGGAGCGGTTGGGGACGCTCTCGATATACATGGATACCATTATCCCGCGTTAAGGCATCTATTGCAAGGGAATACAAGACGTTCATCCCTGCCATTACATGGCTACATTTCACCGGATACGACCCGCAAAAAACCCCGTAAAGCCTTTAGAATCTATGGGTTCCGGGACAATGACCGCGGAAACTTCCGACTAACCGTGTCAAGCCGAAGATGGCTTCGGCGCTATCGCCCCGCGTCGCTCACGAGGATGTCGCCGGTTGCAATCGGGCCCCTCGGCTCGACGCGCGGTCAGCTCGTCGGGCATCAGGTCGTCGAGTGTCTCTTCATCGCGTGCGCGGCGGGAGGCCTCGGCTTTCTGGCGGCCGACCTGGGGGCGACGGCGCTGGCGGGGGTCGAGCCGACGTCGGACCTGCCGGCGTTCGTCGACGTCCGTCCCGACTGGAGGGTGTTGCTCGGCGGGCTCCTGGTCGCAGTGGTTAGCGGGCTGGGGATTGGCTCGGTGCCGGCTTTGGTCGCCCTGCGGACGAACATGTCGGGTTCGCTCAAGCCAACCGCGGGGACCGGCACGGCAGCGGGGACGCGCCTGCGCAGCGTGGTCGTGGCGGGACAGATAGCCCTGATGACCGTCCTTCTCGTGGCGACCGGACTCTTCGTTCGAAGCGCCGCCGCGGCTCGCGACGTGCGCCTCGGATTCGACCCCGCGAACGTCCTGCTGCTCACCATCGATCCGCTGGACGGCCGGTACGACTCGCAGCGGGGCCGGCAGCTCGTGACGGACCTAGTGCAGAGGGTTCGTGTGCTTCCCAGTGTGGGGTCGGCCAGCTTCGCGGTGCACGTCCCGTTCGGCCCGAGCAGCGATTCGTACGAGGTGCGCCCGATCGACTGGCCGGTGACCGAGGAGCCCGCCCGCGTCTCGTACAACGCCATCGGCCACGATTATTTTGCGGCGATGAACATCCCGGTCCTGAGCGGCCGCGCCTTCGACGACCGGGACCGACCGCAATCACCGCCGGTGGCCCTGGTGAACGAGACGCTGGCGCGGCGGCTCTGGCCTGCGGGCGATCCGGTCGGGAAGCGGTTGACGATTCCGGCGACCGGCGACGCCGGCGGCGGGGCAGAAGTGATCGGCGTCGTGGCCGACGCGCGGGGTGCGTCACTTCGCGACGCACCCCGCGGCTACCTCTATCTGCCGGGTACCCAGCACCGTCGGTTCCCTGTCACACTGCACATCCGAACGGAGCGAAGCCCGACCGCGCTCGCCGCGCCGGTTCGGAGCGTGGTCCGCGACATCGATCCCGACCTGGCGGTGTTCGACGTGACCACGCTCGACGATGTGGTGGCGGGCGCCGTCATGGCCGCGGCCGGGGGGCGGGGCGGTGCTTGCCGGCGCCTTCGGACTCGTGGGGTTCGCCCTGGCGGTGCTCGGGTTGTACGGCCTCATGAGCTACGTGGCGGTGCTGCGAAGACATGAGGTCGGCGTGCGCCTGGCGCTGGGGGCGACCCCGTCCGATGTCGTCTCGCTCTTCATGCGGCACGGGGTCGGGCTGACCATCGCGGGGCTGGCGACAGGGCTGGCGCTGTCCGCCATGCTGGGGCAGGCGGTCGGCAGCCTGCTGATCGGGATTGCTCCGGCGGATCTGCTGGTGCTCGTCTCCGTCACGGCAGCGGTCCTGATGGTCACCGCGTCGTCATGCTATCTGCCGAGTCGCCGCCTGCTGACGGCAAATCCGCTTGCCGCGTTGCGGCACGAATAGGATCGCGCCGCCTACCTCACATCCCCAGCCCCCCTACTATTGGGCTGCCGCTCGCGCGTCGCGAGCGGCCTGCTGCGCCTCTATGATGTACCGGCGGGCCGTCACCGACCGCCAGTGGTCGCCTCTGGCAAGAGCGCAACCTCTAACGAGGTGATGACGCGTAGGCACGCGTCCGCAAAGAGGCCAATCTCCTCGCCGACCAAGTGTACCGTTTCGCCGGGTTGCTCGACCTGCGTCAACGCGACATATTGCTCATCCGCGACGCCCAGATTGTGCCCGATGACATGACGCTTCTCGATGTTGATCGCCATGCGATGGGATTCCTCATCCGAGAGTACGGCGTATAGGTCGATGTCCATCTCAGCGAACTTCTTGCCGCCCCTCCTGATGTTCTGGAAGGCATTACCGATCGCCTTCTTGCTGCACAACTCGGCTCTGGCGTCGCCGATGGTTGTCTTTCCCCGGCCCCTCGCGGCTTGCGCATGGTCATTCGTCCTCGTCGTCTTCTGCTTCGTCGGCGCTCTCTGCAGGGGCCACTCGAAAAACGGGCAAGGTCAGAGGTGGCAGTGACATCCGCGCCAGCGATGCCTGCACGAGTTCGCGCCAGTACGGCCAAGCGTTGAACACCGCGTTTCCTTCCGCGAACGCCTCCAACTCTTCGGGCGAGAAGCTCTCCTCGTCAGGAATCGCGTACGACAGCTCGAACGTGGCCCGGATCTCCGCTTGGAGCCTTTCGTCGTCGTCTGCGCTGCGCACTTCCAACGAGAAGGCTGTCTCGACCCGCAAGGATCGATTATCCGTCGGTTCCTTGACGACTGGTGTCTTGCGCGAGATGTTGACGTTTATCGCGTCTGCGGTCTCGTCCGGCTGCACTGCAGAACGGCAGTACGACTCGCAAAGCCTCACGCTCTCGATCTGGATGACCGAGACTATTCTTTTCAGGTCAACCATTTGGCCTCATCAACGCCGGTCTTCCCGCCTCCCTAAGCAACCGCGGCCATTGGGGGCCTTTTGGTACTTCTCCCAGGCCTCGAGCCCGGATACTCCTGTTGCACCGTCGTCGCAACCTGCGGCCTCCGAAGGCTCCAGTGGCTGATCTCGTGCGTGCCTTCGTGTAACTCGATGGCCGCCCACGGCTCCGCCGGCGCAGGCATCCGCTTGGAGGACAACTTGAACGACGGTCGGAGCGACAACGCCGCGGCGATGTCCGCAATGGTCCTGAGCGTCAGGTTTCGCCCCCCGCCCAGCAACTGCGACACGAAGCCGGGAGTTCGGCCCATGCGTCGCGCGAGTTCCGCTTGCGTCACGCGGCTGCTCTCCAGCGCCCCCGCCAGTTGCTCGGTCACGTCCAGAATCAGGCGCTCCTGACGCAGCAGCGCTTCGTACCTCTCCCCGCGGTGTCCCGAGCGTGCCTCGCCCGTCATCGTCATCCTCCCTGCTCGTGGCGTGCCAGGTGCTCCGTCAGAATCCTTGCTGTCCGATCAAGATCGGCTGGTCGGTGCTTGTCCTGCTTCTTCTTCAGACCGTGAGCCACGAGGAACTGTTTGCCGGCGAAGCGGCCCAACAACCTGATCTGGTGCCGCTTGAACTGCCAGATCGCGTGCCCCTTCCGGTTCTCCAGCTTCTTGAACTGCGTCTTATTGGTGATCCGACCGCGTTCCGCCAACCTCTCGAACAACACCTGCACCTTGGCGGCCTCTTCCTCGCTCAGTTGCTCGAAGAACTCCAGGGCGGGTCGTTGCCCTGACGCGTCGACAGCCCAGACGACGCGACCCCATGCTCCCGTCGCCGCAGGCTCAGAACTGCACACTGCCGATGTTTACATTTAACTAAACTCTGTGTCAAGCCGGGGCCTCGAGGATGCGCCCCGAGGTACGCGACCGCGTACAGACCGAGAGCCTGCTGCTGGCACTGGCCGCGGGCGCGGCGGGCGCGCTTCTCGCCCACTGGCTGCAGCCGCTGCTGGTCGCGCTGACCCCGGTCGCCGTGGTGCGGCTGGCCGAGACGGGCATCGATGGAGGTGTTCTCGTCTTCACCCTGGGCGTGTCGATCGCCACGAGCGGATTCTTCGGGCTGGTTCCGGCGCTCCATGCTTCCAGGGTCGACCTGATCGCTGCGGCCAGGCAGGGCAGTCTGACGGCAGGGCGCACGGTCCGCACCCGGGAGTGCTGGTCGTCGCCCAGGTCGCCCTGGCCGTCGTGCTGCTGACCGCCGCCGGCCTGCTGATCAAGAGCCTCGCGGCCCTGCAGAGCGTCGAGCTGGGGTTCCGGCCCGAGAACGTGCTCGTCATGAGGCGACCGGCGCGACGCCTGGACCGAGGACGAACCGCGGGCTGTCATCAGCCACTTCCCCTGGCCGCACCGTTTCGCAAGCGACCCCGCCGTGGCGGGGCGGTCCGTCACGCTCGACGACAAGCCGCGCCGGCGTTGAGGGCCGAATGAGCTTTTACCTATTGACATCCGATACGTGTCCGTGAAATTCTATCGATATTCGATAGGAGCCAGAGGGGCTCGCGGAAACGATGACGGGGGTGCTCACCATGGATATCTCTCGACCCGATCTCGCACGGAAGAAGAAGCGGCGCCAGACTCTGTACGCCGCAACCGCGGTCATCGTGGTGGCCGTCGTCACGCTGGGCGTCTCGCGCCTGGAGCCGGCGGCGCCGCGGGTCGACCGCGACACGGTCTATCTGGACACGGTCCAGCGCGGCCCGCTGATCCGGCAGGTGCGCGGCACCGGGACGTTGGTCCCGGAGCAGATCCGCTGGATCCCGGCCACCACCGACGGCACCGTCGAGCGCATCGCCATTCGGCCCGGCGCCCTCGTCGCCCCGGACACGGTGATCCTCGAGCTGAGCAACCCCGAGCTGGAGCAGTCCGCGCTGGAGGCGCGGCTGAATCTCGAAGCGGCCGAGGCGCGCTACGGCAACCGGCAGGTGGAAGTGGAGCGCGAGCTCCTCAACCAGCGGGCGACTCTTGCGACCACCGAGGCGCAACTGAAGACCACCCGCCTGCAGGCGGACGCCGACGGGCAGCTCTTCACGCAGGGCCTCGTCTCGTCGCTGCAGCTCCAGCAGTCGCAGTCCGCCGAGCAGGAGTACGAGACGCGCTACGCGCTCGAGCAGGAACGGCTGCAGATGGCCACCGACACCGTCGAGGCGCAGCTCGCGGTGGAGCGGGCCGAGGTGGACCGGCTGCGGACGCTGTACGAGCTGCGGCGGCAGCAGGTGGCCGACCTGCATGTGCGGGCCGGGATGCCCGGCGTCCTGCAACAGGTGCCGCTCGAGGAAGGGCAGCGCGTCGCTACCGGCACGAACCTCGCGCGGGTAGGCGATCCGGCCGTGCTGAAGGCCGAGCTGCGCATCGCGGAGACGCAGGCCCAGGACATCCAGATCGGCCAGTCGGCGGCCATCGACACCCGCAACGGCGTCATCCCGGGCCGCGTCACCCGCATCGACCCGGCGGTGGAGAACGGGACGGTGACGGTCGACGTCGCCCTCGACGGCGCGTTGCCGCGGGGCGCCCGCCCGGACCTGACGGTCGACGGCACCATCGAGCTGGAGCGGATGGACGACATCCTCTTCGTCGGCCGGCCGGTGTTCGGGCAGGAGGAAAGCGTGGTCAGCCTGTTCCGGGTGGAGGCGGACGGCACGCACGCGTCCCGAATGCGGGTGGGCCTGGGCCGCGCCTCGGTCAACACCATCGAGGTGCTGGAGGGGTTGCAGCCGGGCGACCGCGTGGTCCTGTCCGACATGTCCACCTGGGATCGGTTCGATCGGGTGCGTATCGACTAGGGCCGCTCTCCCGCGTCGAGCAAGGGAAGACCGGTCCGGAGCAGGAAATGTCACGTCTGAAACGGAGGTATGCCGAGATGAGCGAAGCGAAGGCCCTGATTCAGTTGCAGAACGTCTCGAAGATCTTCTACACCGACGAGGTGGAGACGCATGCCCTCGACGGCATCGATCTGTCCATCCACCCCGGCGAGTACGTCGCCATCTCCGGTCCATCGGGTTGCGGGAAGTCGACGCTGCTGTCGATCCTCGGTCTGCTCGATTCGCCCACCACCGGCGACTACACGCTGAACGGCCGCCCGGTGGCGCAGCTCAGCCAGGCCGACCGGGCGTGGATGCGCAACCGCGAGGTCGGCTTCATCTTCCAGAGCTTCAACCTGATCGGCGACCTGACGGTCTACGAGAACGTCGAGCTGCCGCTCACCTACCGCGGCATGAAGCGTCCGGAACGGCGCGAGCGGGTGACCGAGGCGCTCGAGAGGGTGGAGATGGCCCACCGCGCGAAGCACCTGCCGAGCCAGCTCTCCGGGGGCCAGCAGCAGCGCGTGGCGGTGGCGCGGGCAGTGGCCGGGCAGCCGTCCATCCTGCTGGCCGACGAGCCCACCGGGAACCTCGACTCGAAGAACGGCGAGGCGGTGATGGGGCTGCTGCAGGCGCTGCACGACGAGGGCTCGACCGTCTGCATGGTGACCCACGACCCGCGCTACGCGGAGCACGCCAGGCGTGAGATTCACCTCTTCGATGGCAGGTGCAGTCTGCATCCCGGGAGCTCGGCCCATGACTGACAGCCCCTGGCGAAAGCCCCGCTGCACGCGAGCGGCGATGCATCGCGCCCGGACGGCGTTGCTCCTCGGTCGAATACGCCGGGTTGGACTTCCGGACTGGGGGGTGCTCTTGCCGAAACCGGTTCGTGCCTTCGTATGCGGACCACTCATCGCGGGTCTGCTGCTGGCGGCGGCGGCGCGCCCGACCCATGCCCAGACCCTCGACACCGTTGTCGGCGAGCGGGTTGCCGCCGTCGCGCGACAGGCGAGCCGAGCCGGGCAGCCGGCCCGCCGCTTCGACCTCACGCTGGACGATGCCGTCCAGCGCGCTCTCGAACGCAACCTCGACATCGCCGTCCAGCGCATCGTCCCGCTCGTGCAGGACATGCGTGTCGCCGCGGCCGGCGCGGCGTTCCTGCCCGTCGCCTCGTCGGGCTTCGACTTCAACCAGGCCACCGAACCCAACCGCTTCGTGTTCGACGGCGGCGGACTGCGCGGCCAGCCCATCGTCTCCGACCGGGGCACCTATGACCTTGGGGTCGGCCAGCAGGTCAAGTGGGGCGGCGGCCGCTACGACGTCACCTGGGACAGTACCCGGTCGGAGTCGACCAACATCTTCTCGACCTTCAACCCGAGCTTCGGCGCGAACATGACCCTGCAGTACACGCAGCCGTTGCTGCGCGGCTTCCGGACCGATGCGCGGCGCACGCAACTGGTCGTCTCGCGCATCAACCGGGACATCTCCGACATCGACCTCGCGCAGACCGTCGTCAACACGCTGGCCGACGTGAGCCTGGCCTACTGGGATCTCGTCTATGCGCGCGCCGCCGTGGGCGTGCAGAGGCAGGCGGTGGCGCTGGCCGAACAGCTCGTGGCGGACAATCGGATGCGTGTCGAGGTGGGCACGATGGCCCCGATCGACGTCGTGGCGGCGCAGTCCGAGGCCGCGGCGCGACGGCAGTTGCTGGCGGTGGCCGTCGAGACCGAGCGCACCAGCGAGCTGGCCCTGAAGGAGCTCATCGTGGGAGGCACCTCGGATGAACTATGGAACGCGGAGATCAATCCCACGGACGAGCCGAGGATAGAGGCGGCGCCGATCGACCTTCAGGCGGCGTTTCGCGGGGCGCTCGAGCGGCGCACGGACGTCTCCTGATCAACGACAATTACTTTGACCGGTCGGCGAGCACGCGATCGGTCGTTTCGAGGTTGCACGCAGAGTCGTGTGAGACTGCCCGTTTTCCTGGTGGAGGACGGGTTGGTCACGGATGCGCAGGTTCGGCGATTTCGCGAGAAACGGATGTCTGGGAAAACGTTGGCGGCGGCCGCGGCAGCGGCGGGCATGAGCGAGCGGACGGCGCGTCGTTGGCAACAGCGCGGCGCGTTGCCGTCGACGACGAACGCGCCACGGACGTGGCGGACGCGGGAGGACCCGTTCGCCGAGGTGTGGGAGTCGGAGGTGGTTCCGCAGTTGGTGGCCGACACCGACGGCCGGCTGCAAGTGCTGACGTTGTTCAAAGCGCTGTGCGTGCGGCATCCGGGCCGTTTCCAAAGGGGGCAGCTACGGACGCTGCAGCGGCGGGTTCGGGACTGGCGGGTGCAGTACGGTCCGGACCGCGAGGTGTACTTCGAGCAGGTGGCGGTTCCGGGTCGGGAAGCGGCGTTCGACTTCACGGACGCGAGCGACCTGGGGGTGACGATCCGGGGCGTGCCCTTGCCGCACCTGCTGTTCGAGTGGGTGCTCAGCTACAGCAAGTGGACGTATGTGGGACTGGCGCTGAGCGAGACGTTCGAGGCGCTGGTGGCCGGCCTGCAGGGGGCGCTTTGGATGCTGGGCGCGGTGCCAGCGTTGCTTCGTCACGACAACCTGTCGGCGGCGACGCACGAGCTGAAGCGCAGCGGTGGCCGCCAGCTGACGGCTCGGTTCAAGCAGGTGCTGGACCACTACGGGCTGGACTCGTCGAGGATCCGGCCGGGGAAGGCGCACGAGAACGGGGTGGTCGAGCAATCGCACTTCCGCACGAAGACAGCCATCGAGCAGGCGCTGCTGCTGCGGGGCGACCGAGACTTCGATGACGAGTCCTCCTACCTGCGCTTCGCACGAGCGGTCGTCGACGAGGAGCGGAACCGGCCGGCGGCGGCACGGCTGGCCGAGGAGCGGGCGTTTCTGCGGCCGTTGCCGGCGTCGCGGATCCCGGAGTACACGACGTTCCGGTGCAGGGTGCGCAAGTGGAGCACGATTCGCCTCGGCAACCGGATCTATTCGGTACCGTCGCGTCTGATCGGTCACACGGTCGAGGCGCGTCAGCACCCGTCGACGGTTGAAATCCTGTACGGCGGCCGGGTGCTGTGCACGATGCCGCGTCTTCGAGGCGCGGCGGACCACCGGATCGACTATCGCCACATCATCGCGAGCCTGGTCCGCAAGCCGGGCGCCTTTGCGCGGTACCGCTTCCGCGAAGAGCTGTTCCCGTCGCTGACGTTCCGCGCGGCGTATGACGCGCTGGGGCGGACGCACGGCGAGCGGGCCGACGTCGAGTATGTGCGGCTACTGCACCTGGCGGCCTCGACCAGCGAGCGTCAGGTCGAGACGACGCTTCGGGCTCGTCTCGACGCCGGCGACACGTGCGAGTACGCCAGCGTGCAGGCCGAAGTGCGTCCGCCGGTCCCGACCGTGCCGGTCGTAGACATCCCTCGCCCCGACCTGACGCGGTACGACGCGTTGTTGACCGGAGGCCTGCACGGATGACGGCGCCGAGCACGCAGGTGACGACTCTGCTGACGCAGTTCAACCTGACGACGGCGTCCGAGGAGCTGGTGCCGCGGTTGACGCAGGCAGGCCACCACGACGCGCTGCCGGTGTTGCTGGAAGTGTTCGAGGCGGAAGCCGAGGCGCGACGCCAGCGGCGGATTGCCCGGTTGCGCCGGACCTCGCGTCTGCCGCCCGGCAAGACATTCGAGACCCTCGACACGGGTCGGTTGCCGGGCCCGGTCGTTCAGCAATTGAAGACACTGGCCAGCGGGGCGTTCCTCGAGACGGCGACCAATGTGCTGGCTTTCGGCCTGCCTGGCGTCGGCAAGAGCCACGCGCTGTGCGCCGTCGGGCACGCGCTGGTTGAGGCTGGCCACAGCGTGTTGTGCGTCCCGGCCTACGCCCTGGTCCAGGAACTGCTCGGCGCGAAACGCGACCTCGACCTGCCCCGGGCGCTGCGCAAGCTCGACCTCTTCGAGGCGATCCTGCTCGACGATCTCGGCTACGTGCAGCAGAGTCCCGACGAGGCCGAGGTGCTGTTCACGTTGCTGGCCGAGCGCTACGAGCGGCGTTCGGTAATGGTGACCAGCAACCTGGTGTTCAGCCAGTGGGACCGGATCTTCCGTGACCAGATGGCCACTGCCGCGGCGATCGACCGCTTGGTACACCACTCGGTCGTGCTCGAGTTCGACGTGCCGAGCTTTCGGACCGACCCGTCACGGCCCACGTCATCGGCGCCATCACCGCCGCCTGTGCCTCGCGGACGTCCGCCAGGCCCCCTGTTGCCACGGCGCCGCCGACCTGCGAGTTCGTGAAGCCTTCCGCCAGTTGCCCGGTATTGCGGGCCGAGCGGAGGATTCGCGCGCGGCCGAGCGTCAACGCCCATCCAGACTGTGGTCGGCGCGCGCGATAGCGCCGCCTCCAGGCTCGCCTGGCGCAACTACGGACGCCGCTCGTCCCCACGGTTGCCGCGTGCGCCAGACGAGCCTTCCGCGGCACTCGATGGGTCGCTCGACGGAACGCCCTCTTCGGTTCGTCGTCGTCGACCACACCGTCCGGCCCAGCCGGCCGTTCCGTCTCGCGAGGGTACCCCGACCGGGCATGACCAGCACCGACGTCCGGCTCGGAACCACTCGCGTTCAGTTTCCTTCAGATCTCAGTGACCGTTGACACATGAGGGCCTCTGATCCTCTCAACCGGCCAAAATGGTTGACGCTGACCGGCCAAAGTAGTTGACGCCGAACATCTCCCGTGCGCGCCGGCAGCTCGACGTCAACCAAGCGACCGTCGGCAATCTCCGCAACAGCACCCTGCCCGCGCTCGATCTGGTCGGGAGCTACCAGTTGACCGGTCAGGGCGGTCCGCGGCGGGTTCCGGCCGGGAGCAGCTTCGAGGACCTCTTCGGCGGCGCCGGCGGCGTGATCCCGGGAGGTTATCGGGATGCGCTCGACAGCATCGCCAACGCCGACTACCCGGTCTGGAGCGTGCAGTTGCAGATGAGCTACCCGCTCGGCCGGAGCGCGGATCGGGCCGCGTACGAACGGGCCCGGCTGGAACTGCAGCAGAACCGGACCCAGATTCGCCGCATCGAGCTGCGGATAGCCAGCGAGGTCACCAACGCGGCGCTTCGCATCGAGTCGATCCGGGAGCGCATCGAGGCCGCGGCGGCGTCGCGGGAGCTGGCCGAGCGACAGCTCGAGGCGGAGGAGAGCAAGTTCGAGGTCGGCCTGTCGACCAACTTCTTCGTCCTGCAGTCGCAGCGCGATCTGGCCAACGCGCAGGATGCCGAGCTGCGCGCGATTCTCGACTACCAGCGGGCGCTGATCGAGTTCGACCGGACGCAGCGGGCTTCGCTCGGGGCTGCCGGCATCGCCGTGGTCGGTGGTGCGATGGGGGGCGGCGCCGGAGCGATCTATTGACATTCGATACGGCAAGGGCTAGACTTATCGATAATCGATAGGGCGTTCCTGCCGGGTCCCTGGAGGAATCGTCATGAGCCGCTTACGAGATTCCGCCGTTCGCCTCGTGAATCTGTTCCGCCGCGAGCGCATCGAGCGCGAGCTCGACGCGGAGTTGCAGGCGTACGTGGAGCTGGATGTCGAGGAGAACATCCGCCGGGGCATGGCGCCGAAGGAGGCGCGCCGCATGGCGCTCGCCCGTCTGGGGGGCACGGAGACGGTCAAGGAAGAGTGTCGCGACGTCTTCACCTTCCGCCACGTCGAAGACCTGCTCAAGGACCTGCGCTACGGCGTACGCATGGTGCTGAAGCATCCCGGCTTCAGCGCGACGGCGATCATCGTGCTTGCGCTCGGCATCGGGGCCAACACTGCGATCTTCAGCATCATCAACGCGATGCTGCTGAAACCGTTGCCGATCGACCGGCCCGGCGAGCTGGTCGGGGTCTACGTGGAGCGGACGACCGCGCCGGGCGGTTACCGTCCCTTCTCGTACCCCAACTTCCAGGACCTGCGGGAGCAGGCAGGCGCGTTCGCCAACCTGGCCGCGCACAACCTGACCCTGGTCGGGGTCGGCGATGGCGAGGCTACGCGGCGGGTATGGGCCGACGCCGTCACGGCGAACTACTTCGAGACCTTCGGCGTGCCGCTCGCGTTGGGGCGGACGTTCACCGCGGCGGAAGAGCAGCCCGGCGCCAACCTCGCCGTGGCGATAGTGAGCCACGACTACTGGGTTCGCGAGGGGCGGCGGCCGGACATTCTGGGGGAGACGATTCTCGTGAACGCCGAGCCGTTGACCATCGTGGGGGTGGCGGCGGCCGGGTTCACCGGCTCGTCCGTGCTGTTTCGGCCGGAGGTATGGCTTCCGCTCGGGCTGTACGGAACCGTGGCCACCGACATCGCCGGCACGCCCAGCCGTTCACTCCGCGAGCGCGACAACTACAGGCTCACGGTGAAGGGTCGACTCGGACCGGGTCATTCGGTCGAATCGCTCGCCCCCGAGCTGGAGGCGATCGCCGCTCGACTCTCCCGGGCCTATCCGGCGACCAACGAGGACCGGACGCTGCGCGCCGCCCCGCTGCCGCGGTTGGATGTCCCGACCAGGCCCACTACCGATGGCCAGTTCGCCGCGCTGTCCGCCCTGGTGCTGGGGATGGCCGGGGTGGTGCTGCTGATCGCCTGCCTGAACCTGGCCAACATTCTGCTGGCCCGGGGTGCGTCACGGCGCCGGGAAATGGCGATCCGGCTCTCGCTGGGCGGTGGGCGTGGCCGCGTGGTGCGTCAGTTGCTGACCGAAGGGTTCGTGCTGTCGGTCGGCGGCGGGGCCGTTGGTCTCGTAGTCGCCGTGTGGGCCGCCGGCGCGCTCGCCCGCTCGATCGAGTCCGTCCTGCCGTTCGCGGTCGCGGTCTCGGGTATCGGCGTGGATTGGCGAGTCCTGCTCGGCACGCTCGGGTTCTGCCTCCTCGGCACGCTGTTCTTCGGGCTGGGGCCCGCCTGGCAGATGACCCGGAGCGACATCGTCGGCGACCTGAAGCAGCGGTCGAACCCCGAACCCCGCCGTGGACGGGGTCTGCCGGCGGCGCGCGATCTGCTGATCGTGGGGCAGGTCGCGTTGTCGCTCGCGTTGCTGACCGCCGGTGGTCTCTTCCTGCGGGGCGCGGTCGCGGCGTCGAGCGCCGACCCCGGGTTCGCGTTCGAACGCGGCCTGCTGCTGGAGACCGACCCGAGCCTCGCCGGGTACGACGAAGTGCAGGGGCGCACTGTCTACCGCGATCTGCTGCCCCGGCTGCGCGCCCTCCCGGGGGTCGATGCGGTGAGCATGGCGTCGATGGTGCCGTTCGGCTCCTTCTCCGAGGGCCGCATGGCCGTCCCGGTGGGCGCCGGCGATCAGGGAGAGCGTGCGGCATCGTTCACCCTGGTGGCCGACGACTACTTCCGCGCGCTGGGTCTGTCGATGCTGCGCGGGCGCGAATTCACTCGGGCTGAGACCGAGGGCGGCAGCGGCTCGCCGGCCGTGATTGTCGACGAGACCCTCGCCCGCGCGCTGTGGCCGAACGCCGACCCGCTCGGGCAGGTGATCCGGTTGCGCCAACGCAACGGCGAGCTAGGTGACGTGCTGACGGTGGTCGGCGTGGCGCCGGGTCGCCGTAGCCGGATCTTCGACCAGCAACCGACGCCGCACGTCTATCTGCCCGCCGGTGCCGAGTATCGCGCCAACATGAACCTCCACGTGCGGCTGGCCGAGCCGGGCCGCGCGGCGGCAACCGCGATGCTGCAGCAGGTGCGGCAGGCGGTGCGCGGGTTCGACGCGCGCCTGCCGGTCCTGTCCTTGCAGACCCTCGAGGATTTCCGAGCCGCCAGCGCCGGTCTCTGGGCGGTGCAGGCCGGCGCCAGCGTGTTCTCCACCTTCGGCGGCCTGGCGCTGTTTCTCGCCGTGGTCGGGCTCTACGGCGTGAAGTCGTACGTGGTCAGCCAGCGTACGCGAGAGATCGGCCTGCGCATGGCACTGGGGGCCCAACGTGCCGGCGTGCTCTGGCTGGTACTCCGACAGGGGCTCGTGGTGACCGGCGCGGGGCTGTTGTTCGGCGTGTTGCTGTCAGTGGCGATCGCCCGTCTGCTCGCCGGCCTGCTCTACGAGGTTCGCACGTTCGACCCGCTGGTATTCGCGCTGGCCCCGATGCTGCTGGCGGGATCGGCCCTGCTGGCCTCCTATCTCCCGGCGCGACGCGCCACCCGCGTTTCGCCGATGGAGGCTCTGCGCCAGGAGTAGACGCTCGGAGCGCGGTCGTGCGGCGGCGCTCGGCTCTGTGGTCGCCTGGTCGGGGAGGGGTGGCGTCCTGGAAGTCGTAGCCGATCCATTGAAAGGAATCGTCATGAGCCGCTTACGGGATTCCGCCGTTCGCCTCGTGAATCTGTTCCGTCGCGACCGCCTCGAGCGCGAGCTCGACGCGGAGCTGCGGGCGTACCTGGAGCTGGAGGTCGAGGAGAACATCCGCCGGGGCATGGCGCCGAAGGAGGCGCGCCGCGCGGCGCTCGCCCGTCTGGGGGGCGTGGAGATGGTCAAGGAAGAATGCCGCGACGTACAGCGTTTCCGTGTTGCCGACGATCTCTGGCGGGACCTGCGGCACGGATTTCGCCGGTTGCTTGCGCGCCCGGTTCTGGCGGTCGTGGCGGTCGCAGTCCTGGCTGTCGGCATCGGTGCGAATATCGCCATTCTCGCGCTGGTCGACGCTCTGCTCCTACGTCCGCTCCCCGGCGCGGAGCCGGATCGCCTGGTCGCCGTGTTCACGAGCGACTCGAGCGGACTGCCGCTAGGGAATTCCCACCCGGACTTCCTCGATATTCGGGACTCTACTCGCGACGTGTTCAAGAACGTCACAGCAGCGTCCATACCTACTCCGGTCGGCGTACGCATCGGAGGCGAAACCCGCGTCATGTCCGCCCAGGCGGTGGAGTCCAACTACTTCGACACGATGGGGTTGAGGCCAGTCCACGGGCGTGGGTTCGAGGCGGTCGAGACCGGCGCGGTCGCGGTAATCAGCCACGGAGCATGGCTTTCGGAGTTCGGTGGCGACCCGTCGGTGCTGGGCCGCGCGATCACCATCAACGGGTCGCCCTTCACGGTCGTGGGCGTGGCGCCGGTCGAGCTGGCAAGTGCGCAAGGCATCCCCTTGCGCGTCGATGTCCGGTTGCCCCTGGCCTTCGAGCAGTCGGTGCGTCTCGGTGACGACAGACTTCAGCGGCGCGGCAGCCGTGCATACTTCATAGTCGGTCGACTACGCGACGGCGTCGGGATTGGCGACGCACGGACCGTCCTGGAGGTCGTCGGTCGACGTCTCCATCAGTCGTACCCCGAGACGTGGACGGTGCGTTCGGGGCAGCCGCGGACCCTGACGGTCGGGGCGGCGAGCCGGTCACGCCTGCCATCGTTGTATCGGGGGCCCGTGGTTGGCGGTCTGGCCGTACTCACGGGGTTGGTTGTAACCCTGCTGCTAATCGTCTGCGCCAACATCTCCGGCCTCCTGCTTGCCGACGCGTCGGTTCGCCGTCGCGAGATGTCGATTCGCCAGGCCCTGGGCGCGAGCCGGTTGCGGCTGATCCGACAGGTTGTCGTCGAGAGCCTGGGTCTGGGTCTGGTCGGGGGGTGCCTGGGAGTGGCCGCGGCGTCGGCTGCCATGCGATTCGTGACGCTCCTGCAGCCGGGCCTTCCCGTGCCCGTGCAGCTCGATCTGGAGCTCGACGGACGACTGCTCGTCGCCGCGCTGGTGGTGTCGGCGAGCGTCGGCCTCGCGGTCGGTATTCTTCCGGCACTGTATGCAACCCAACCGAGGCTTAGTCTCGGCAGATTCCTGCAGACGAGGTTCCGTAACGCGCTGACGGCGATGCAGGCCGCCGCCGCCGTCTTCCTCCTGATCGTTGCGGGGGGGTTCGCCCGCAGCATCGTAAATGCGTACGCGCTCCCGCTCGGTTACGACTCGGACGATATGGTGCTTGTCACGGTCGATCTGGAGGCGGCCGGGTATTCCGAAGATCGTGGTCGCGCGTACCTCCAGCAGGCGTTCGAGCAACTGCCGACGGCCGAAGTGTCGGAGTTTCCGTTCCTGTCTCTCGGGGCCCAGTCACGTCGTGGCGTGACCGTCGACGGGTACCAGCCCCGGGCCGGAGAGGACATGGCGGCGAACGCGAACACCGTCAGTCCCGGATACCTTCGCCTCATGGGAGTGCGTTTCGTCCAGGGTCGAGACCTCGAGGCCGGGGAACGAAATGCGGTGGTCGTCAATCAGGCGTTCGCCCGGCGATTCTGGTCCGGCCAGAATGCGGTCGGCAGGCGAGTCGGCAGGCCAGTGGGCCCACCGCCACCAGGCTCGGATTCTCCCGACATTCAGTGGTCGACCGTGGTCGGCGTGGTTGAAGATGCCCATTTCGTTTCGTTTCGAGAGGCTGCCATTCCCGTCGTGTTCCGGTCCATGGAGGACGTGTACTTCCCACAGGCCGCGTTTCACATCCGCGGCGTATCCGCCGACGCGGCGCGACGCGCCATCGGGCGAATGGATCCCGGCGTGCCCGTCGCGAGCGTGGCAACGATGTCGGAGACGGTCGACGCGGCACTGTTGCCGGCCCGGATTGCGGCGTTCGTGAGCGGTCTGGTCGGAGCCGTCGGCCTGGCGCTTGCGTGTATCGGGCTCTTCGGCACGCTGAGCTACGTCGTCGCGCAGCGCGCCCCGGAGATCGGCCTGCGTGTCGCGCTCGGTGCTCGAGCGCTGCAGATCGCGCGGCTCGTTGCCGGGGGGACGAGCGTGAAGCTGGTGGCGGCCGGCGTCGTCCTCGGCGCCGGATTGGGAAGTGGTCTCGCGCCGCTGCTCCAGGCGCAGTTCTCCGGCGCCGGAGGCGTGGACCTAGTCACGCTTGCGGGGGCGGCGGCGTGCCTCACGCTGGTGGCGTCGGTCGCTATCGGCGTGCCCGCCGCTCGTGCGCTCAGGATCGATCCCGCGGAGGTGCTGCGCGTCGTGGAGTAAGTGCGCAGGAAGCACCGCCGTCGGCATCGAGTCGTTCGACGGCGACGTGACCGTCGAAGGGGTGGACGGCGAGACGCACGTGAGAACCGTCAGTGGTGATGGGCGCCTCGCTTCGTCGGCGAGGCCCTGCTGCAACCGGCTGCCTCGAGACCCTCGGGATCGATATATCGACAATCGATAGGTCTCATGGCTAGACTTGTCGAAATTCGATAGGGATGCCAGGAGACACGCCGATGTTCCGGACCGACCTCATGCGCGGCACCCTCGACCTGCTGATTCTCCGTCCCGACGGGAGGTACCCGACGAAGACGGACCGCGTGCGGGAGAGCGACGCGGCGTTGAATCGGGCGACGGCGCTGGCCGCCCTCTTGTTACTCGCGGCGGGCGAGAGCGCAGCGCAGCCGCAGCCGTTCCTGGAGCGGGTGGAGGTCGCCCGCGTGGTCATCGACGTGCGGGTGGTCGACGACGACGGCCAGCCCATTCCGGGACTGACGCCGGAGGACTTCCAGGTGCGGATCGACGAAGAGCCGGTCCGCGTGGAGACCGCGTTGTGGGTCGGGAGCGACGAGGCCGAGGGCGCGGCCGCAGAGGCCGTCAGCGCGGCTGACGCCGCCGACTCTCCCGACCCGGAGAGCCCCGGCGCTCGCGTTGGGGGAGATCGGCCAAATGCTCAATACCTACTACGGTCGCCCCGACCCGGGGAGCCCCGGCGCTCGCGTGGGGGAGAGCCGCGGCCGGCTGATCGTCTTCGTCGTGCAGAACAGCACACGCCTGCTGCAAAGCCGGGTCTATGGCCTGCTGCGTCTGTTGCGGAAGAGCGAGGGGCTGCTGGCGGCCGTCACGCCGTCCGATCGGGTGGCCGTGCTGTCGTTCGGTTTCCACCTGCAGATCTGGGTGGACTTCACGGATGATCTCGACCGCGTCCGAACCCTCCTTGCCGGCGAGGTCAGAACTGGACGCCCGCCGGTCCTCGAGCCGCGGGGCGAGGTCTCCCTGCTGGCGAGCCTCAGCCAGGAGGAGGGGCGGGAGATCTTCAATATTCAGGAAGCGCTGCGCCGGATCGGGGAAGCGCTGGAGCCCCTTCCCGGCTCGAAGTCGGTCATCCTGATCGGCCACGGCTTCGTGTCGGACACCCGTGGTTACGCAGCCGCGCAGGCCGCGCTGCAGGCGGCACGCGCGTCGGTGTTCACGTTCGACGTCACGCAGGCGTGGTATCACACGCTGGAGCACGGCCTGGAGGCCGTGTCTGCGGACACCGGGGGCTTCTTGGTGCGCACCTTCGAGAAACCTCCACTCTGGGCGTTCGGCCTGGTGACCAACGCCATCGCGGGCCACTACGTGCTGTTCACCGAGCGACCGGCCCTGGAGCCGGGCGAGTACCCCATCGAAGTGGCCGTGGCCGACGACGTGGACGGGACGGTTCTGGCCCGCAGCACCTACGTGGCACGGTAGGAGTTCGGCGCCCGTCTGCTGGGGTTGCGCCAGGTTTCGCCGATGGAGGCTTCGCGCCAGGAGTGGACGCTCGGAGCACGGTTGTACGGTGGTGCTCGACTCTGTGGTCGCCCTCCGGCCGAGGTAGACTTGTCGATTGTCGATAGGGCTGCCCGGGCTCGCCGTATATGGCCTGCCGGATCGCCGGAGGAATCGTCATGAGCCGCTTACGGGATTCCGCCGTTCGCCTGGTGAATCTGTTCCGTCGCGAGCGCATCGAGCGCGAGCTCGACGCAGAGTTGCAGGCGTACCTGGAACTGGACGTCGAGGAGAACATCCGCCACGGCATGGCGCCGAAGGAGGCGCGCCGCGCGGCGCTCGCCCGTATGGGGGGTGTGGAGACGGTCAAGGAAGAGTGCCGCGATGTGCAGCGTTTCCGTGTCGTCGACGATCTGTGGCGGGACCTGCGGCACGGATTCCGCCGGTTGCTTGCACGCCCGGTTCTCGCGGTCGTGGCGATCTCGGTCCTCGCTATCGGGATCGGTGCGAACGTCGGCATTCTCGCGCTGGTCGACGCCCTGCTCTTGCGTCCGCTCCCCGGCCCGGAGCCGAATCGCCTGGTCGCCATGTTTACGAGCGACTACTCCAGCGGGGGGCCGGGAGCGAATTCCTACCCGGACTTCCTCGACATTCGGGACGCTACCCGCGACGTGTTCGAAAGCCTCACCGCGGTGTCGTTCTTACCTGCTCGGGTCGGCGTGCGTGTCGGAGGCGAGACCCGGGTCATGTCTGCCCAGATTGTGGAGCCCAACTACTTCGATACGATGGGATCGAGGCCCGCCTATGGGCGCGGTTTCGAGACTGTCGAGACCAGCCCGGTCGCGGTAATCAGCAACGCGGTATGGCTCTCGGAGTTCGGCAGCGATCCGTCTGTGCTGGGCCGCGCCATCGCCATCAACGGGTCGCCGTTCACTGTCGTGGGCGTGGCGCCGGTCGAGCTCGCGAGCACGCAAGGCATCCTCCGCGTCGACGTCCGGTTGCCCGCGGCCTTCGAGGATCTGATACGGTCCGACGACGCTGGACGACAGGAGTTGCGTGGCGCCCGTGTGTATAGCGGGGTACGACTGATGGAGACGTCGAGCGCAGCATCGTTAGTGCATACGCACTCCCGCTCGGTTACGACCCGGATGAGCTGGTGCTCGTTACGGTCGATCTGGAGACGGCCGGGTTCTCCGAAGGTCGCGGCCGCGCGTATCTCCGACAGGCGTTGGAGCAGGTGCCGACGGCCGAAGTATCGGAGTTTCCGTTCCTGTCTCTCCAGGCGCTGTTACGACGTGGCTTCGCTGTAGATGGGTATCAACCCAGCGCTGGAGAGGACATGGAGGTGAACGCGAACACTGTCAGTCCCGGATACGTCAGCCTGATGGGAGTGCCTTTCGTGCGAGGGCGAGACCTCGAGCCCGGGGAGCGGAATGCAGTGCTCGTCAATCGAGCGTTCGCTCGGCGATTCTGGTCCGGCCAGAATGCGGTCGGCAGGCGAGTGGGCTCGCCAATGGGTCCACCGCCACCAGGCTCGGACTCTCCCGACCTTCGGTGGTCGACAGTGGTCGGTGTGGTTGAGGATGGCCATTTCGTTTCGTTTCGAGAGGCCGCCATTCCCGTCGTGTTCCGGTCCACCGAGGACGTGTACTCCCCGCAGGTCACGTTCCATATGCGAGGCGTATCGGCCGACGCCGCGCGACGCGCCATCGAGCGAATAGACCTCGCCGTGCCCGTGGTGAGCGTGACAACGATGTCGGACACGGTCGACACGGCGCTGTTGCCGGCGCGGATTGCGGTGTTCGTGAGCGGTCTGGTCGGAGCCGTCGGCTTGGCGCTTGCGTGTATCGGGCTCTTCGGCACGCTGAGCTACGTCGTCGCGCAGCGCGCCCCGGAGATCGGCCTGCGTGTCGCGCTCGGTGCTCGAGCGCTGCAGATCGTGCGGCTCGTTGCCGGGGGGACGAGCGTGAAGCTGGTGGCGGCCGGCGTCGTCCTCGGCGCCGGACTAGGAAGTGGTCTCGCGCCGCTGCTCCAGGCGCAATTCTCCGGCGCCGGAGGCGTGGACCTGGTCACGCTTGCGGGGGCGGCGGCGTGCCTCACGCTGGTGGCGTCGGTCGCTATCGGCGTGCCCGCCGCTCGTGCGCTCAGGATAGATCCCGCGGAGGTCCTGCGCGTTGTGGAGTAACAGGAAACATTCCCATCCCGGGTGATTGAAGACACCCACCGCCAGCACGTACCGCAGGACTCGGCAATACGCGCAACAGAGAGTGAACTCGACGCTGACGCGATCCGACGGCTTCTCGTCGACCAGGAGGCACGCCGATGTCCCGACCGATCTCATGCGCGGCACCCTCGATCTGCTGATTCTCCGGGCGCTCACGACGGGGCCGGACCACGGCCTCGGGATCGCGCGGCGGGTGGAGCAGATCACGCAGGGCGCGTTCCGTGTCAACCCCGGCTCGCTCCTTCCGGCCCTGCTGGGTTTATCGGAGGAAGTTGAACGCCGGTTTCGGGGGAAGTTGAACGCCGGTTTCGGAGGAAGTTGAACGCCGATTTCGGGATGTTGAACACCGATTTCGGTCATCGTGAACGCTCGTCGGTAGCCTGACCCAGCATGCTTTCGCCCTTTCGACGGGAGGGGCGAGGCGATGCCGGCACGGAGGCTGCTGATGAGGAAGATTCGTGAGGTTCTTCGGCTCAAGTATGAGCGGGGGTTGCCCCACCGGGCGATAGCCCAGGCCTGCGCCATGGGCGTGGGCACGGTCACGCTGTATCTGAAGCGGACGGCGCAACAAGGGTTGGGCTGGCCGTTGCCGGCCGAACTGGACGACGCGGCGCTTGAGGCGCAGTTGTTTCCCCGACCGGCGCCGGTGCGCAACCGGGTCCGGCCTGACTGCGCCTACATCCACCGGGAACTCAAGCGCGACGGCGTCACGCTGCAACTGCTCTGGGAGGAGCACCTTCAGGTCCATCCCAGCGGCTACCGCTACACGCAGTTCTGCGAGATCTACCGGCAATGGGTGCGGCGGCTGCGGCCGTCGATGCGACAGATCCACCGCGCCGGCGAGAAGACCTTCATCGACTTCTCGGGCAAGCGGCCCAGCCTGGTCGACCGGCGCACGGGTGAGCTGCGGCCGGTCGAGCTGTTCGTCTCGGTGCTCGGCGCCAGCAGCCTCACCTACGCCGAGGCGACCCGGACCCAGCAGTTGCCCGACTGGGTCGATGCCCACATTCACATGGCGGAGTACTTCGGCGGCTCCACGACGATGTGGGTGCCCGACCAGCTGAAGAGCGCCATCACCCGCCCCTGCCGCTACGAGGCCGGCGTCAACCGCACCTACGAGGACCTGGCCGCGCACTACGGCGCGGTCGTCTTGCCGGCGCGGCCGAGGAAGCCGAGGGACAAGGCTGCCGTAGAAAATTGTGTGCTCATCGCGCAACGGTGGATACTCGCCCGGCTGCGCGACCAGACCTTCTTCGAGCTCGGTGCGCTCAATGCCGCGATCCGCGACCTGCTCGACGAGCTAAACGACCGGCCGATGAAGAAGCTGGGCGTCAGCCGCCGCGCGCTGTACGAGCAGCTCGACCGCCCGGCGCTGCGGCCCCTGCCCGCCGCGCGCTACGTCCTCGCGCAGTGGAAGCAGTGCCGCGTCAACATCGACTACCACGTCGAGGTCGAGCGCCACTTCTACAGCGTCCCGTACCAACTGCTGCGCGAGCAGGTCGAGGTCCGCTACACGACGAACACGGTCGAGATCTTCCATCGCGACAAGCGCATCGCGTCGCACCGGCGCCGCTACGACCGCCAGCCGTCGACCATCGCCGAGCACATGCCCAGCGCCCACCGCGCGCACGCCGAGTGGTCGCCGTCACGCCTGATCCGCTGGGCCAACAAGGTCGGACCGGAGACCGGGCAGCTCGTCACCCGGATCCTCGAGAGCCGCCCGCACCCCGAGCAGGGCTATCGCCCCTGTCTGGGGATCATGCAGCTGGGGCGGCGTCACGGAAACATCCGGCTCGAGGCGGCCTGCGCCCGCGCCCTCGCGCTCGGCTCCTGCCGCTATCACACCGTCAGGAACATCCTCACCGCCGGCCAGGACCGTTTGCCCATCGAGCCGCCGGCCGAGACGGCCCCGACGCCGACGCACGCCAATATCCGCGGGGCCGACTACTACGCCGCGGCCACGACCACCGAGGAGGACCGATGCTGATCGAACAGACGCTCGACAAGCTCAACGCCATGAAGCTGGGCGGGATGGCCGACGCCTTCCAGCAACAACTGCAGACCGACGAGGCCGCCGCGCTCGGCTTCGAGGAGCGCCTCGGGCTGCTCGTCGACGCCGAGTGGACCGCCCGCGAGCAGCGCAAGCTGCAGCGCCGCCTCCACACCGCGAAGCTGCGCTACCCGGCGTCGCTCGAAGCCGTCGACTTCACCCATCCCCGTCGGCTCAACCGCCAGCAGGTCCTGACGCTGGGAACCTGCGCGTGGATCGCCGAGCGCCACAACTTGGTCCTCACCGGGCCGTGCGGGATCGGAAAGAGTTTCCTGGCGTGCGCGTTCGTCGAGCGGGCGTGCCGCCGCGGCTTCACCGCGCGCTATCTCCGCATGCCGCGCCTGCTGCACGAGCTGGCCGTCGGCCGCGGCGACGGCTCCTATACGCGACTGCTCGCCCGGCTGGCCAGGCTCGACCTGCTGGCGATCGACGACTGGATGCTCGCGCCGTTGCGTGACACCGAGCGCCGGGACCTGACCGAGGTCATCGAGGACCGCGCCGAGCGCGCCTCGACGCTGATCGCCAGCCAGTTGCCGGTGACCGACTGGCACGCCGTCATCGGAGACCCCAACCAGGCCGACGCCATCTGCGACCGCCTGCTCCACGACGCGCACCGCATCGAGCTCAAGGGCCGCTCGATGCGGCGGACGCACGACGCGCCAACCAACGGCCAGAAGGAGACGACATGAGCCTCCCGTCGGCGACATCCAACCCCGCGACGCTTGGCCCCGGCGTTGCGGAGCCGAGCGGAGGATTCGCGCGCGGCGAGCGTCAACGCCCATCCGGACGTGGTCCCCGCGCGCGAGAGCACCGCCTCCAGGCTCGTCTGGCGCAACAACCGACATCGACCAGCCCCACCGTCGCCGCGTGCGCCAGACGAGCCTTCCGCGGCACTCGGGTGGTCGCTCGACGCAACGCCCTTGCCGATTCGTCGTCGACGACCACACCGTCCGGCCCAGCCCGGCCGTTGCGTCTCGCGAGGGTACCCCGGCCGGGCATGACCAACACCGACGTCCGGCTCGGAACCCACCGGGGTGACCGGAACAGAAAGGCCCTCGCTACGCTCGGAACGTTTCTTCGACCTCTCGACCAGGAGGTCGAGAGTAGGATCTCAAGGATCCGTTACGACACAGAAGGGAGGGAACTGACAGAGCATCGTCGCTACGCTCCGACGAGCGTTCACGTTCGCCGAAATCAGCGTTCACGTTCACCGAGATCGGTGTTCAACTTCAGCGAAATACCCACCTGCACCGCCTTGCGCAGAAGGGCTGGCTGACGGACAGCACAGATTCGTCTGGCCGTCGACGTACCCGGAGTGAAGACAGCTCCAGTCGCGCCCTCTACGTTCACGCGATCGCGGTATCACACCTTGAGTCCGAGGGGGCCGCCAGTTCGCCGACAGAACCTATTCCTGCGGCGGGAAAGACCCCTCATCCCCCAGTAGTTCCTCGAGTTCCCCCTGTACCGCCGCGTGCACCTGATGGAGCAGCAGGAGACCTCCGTAGGCCACACGAAACTCATCCTTGACCTCGAGCGGGGACGTATCGGATGACACGATCGCCAACAACTGGCTCATGTCGCTGAGCAACTGGCCGCGTGCCTGCTCGTAGAGAGCTTGCACGTCATGGACCCGAGAAACTCTGATCACCCAGTCGTAGTCGAAGTAGGGTGAAGCCTGACTGCCTTGTGCCGCACGCCACGCTGCCGACGAGATTTCCGGAAGAGGAACGGAGAAGCTCACTTCTCCGTCGGCGAAGATGGGGTCGTCCTCGCTCTCGGCCTGGAGTACGCGCTGGAACAGTTCCGTGACTTCTTCCAGCGCCGGCTCTGCATCCCGGAACTCGCCCAGGTTCTCCTGCAGCTCGAGCTCTACCGCGGCCCGCGCCACGTCTGCGAACCGACGGAGCTGGCGCTCCTCCCGCCACTCCTCGACGCCGAACGCGACGAGCACTGCGAACACCACCATCAGGGACTCGATCGCGAGCTCGGCGAGCTTGGAACGGCCCGTGAGTTCCGTGAGCTTCCCCCGAAGCGTCTGCTTGCCTTCGCTCATGACGGCCAAGATACCTTGTCTGCGTGGTGGGTTCTAGCGCGGATCATTCATGATCGGTCCGAGACGGCCCATTCGGTTTGCTGATCTGGGTTGCCGGGCGCTGCCCACGCCCCCTGACGCCATCTTGACCGTGGATCGTGTGGGTTCGACCGGCGGATCGGGCTCGCGTTTCTGAGGTGGTGGTTCCACCTTCACAATGGCCGAGATCAAGCGCGAGTTGGGGATCGAATCCTGAGCCACTTGACCCTACACGGATCCCGTGGACGCGACCACGACACGCCGGCCTTTGCGGTGGCCTCGATTCGCCACTGGTGGCGCCAGATGGGCGCCATTGGTCCTGTGTCGTTCGAATTGCGGCGAGCTTGCTCTTGCCGCCTCTGGCGATGCGGCGGATGCGGGCGTTTCCGAAGCCGCTGACTTTCGTCACGCGCCATCCCTCTTTCTCTAGTACTTGGATGCACGAATCCACCAAGAGCCGCCGAACGCGAGTGTTTCTCGGACCTCCGACATCCGAGCCCAAAGGGGCGTTCGACCCTTGACGTACATATTACGTCGTGCGATACTACGCATAACGTAATAACGATGCTCGACCCGACACTCCTCCTGCTCGCCAGCCTCGCCGACGGCCGGAAGCACGGCTACGCGATGATGACCGACATCGAAGCCTTCGCCGGCATCCGGCTGGGCGCGGGCACCCTCTATGGCGCCATCACGCGAGCGGAGCAGCGAGGCCTGATCGAGCCGGCGGGGTCCGCCGCGCGCCGCCAGCCGTACCGGCTGACATCGGCGGGGCGTCAGCACCTCCGCGAGCGGCTGAATCTGCTGGAACGCGTGCAGCGGGCCGCAGCACGGCGGGAGCGGGTGTCATGACGCGCGCGAGACGGCTGGTGCGGTGGGCGACCCGGCTGTATCCGCGATGGTGGCGCAAGCGCTACGGAGCGGAGCTGGACGCGCTGCTCGACGACATCGATCTCCGCTGGCATGACATCGGCAGCATCGTCCGGGGAGGTATGCTGATGCGGTTGACGCAACCGGAACCGACGTTCGCGATGAGACGAGAGGGGCAAGTGAAGAGAGCCGTCCCACTCGTTCTCTCCGCGGTCGCCGCACTCCAGGTGGGCGTTCTCCTGGCGGCGGCGGGTATTGTCGCCCGTGGCGAGGGGCCCCTTCCTACCTCCGCCGCGGGTCTGCCGCCGAGCGGGGCGACCGCGCGGGGCGACCTGGAGGCATCGCCGCGGCGCGCCGAGCTCGTCGACGTCGAGATCCCGGGCAGCGCGATGCGGATCCCGACCTGGGTCGTGTACCCCGAGCAGTCGCGCGCGCCGGCCGTAATGATCGTGCACGACCTCTACGGGCTCTCCGATTGGGTTCGGAGCGTCGCCGACGCAGTCGCGGCCGAGGGATTCGTCGCGGTCGTCCCGGATCTCCTGAAGGACATGGCTCCCGGCGGCGGCGATGGCCGTTTCTTCATCGACGGGATGAGGATTGTCCCCACCGTCAACGCAATCGGCGCATGGGAACGCACGCGGCGCCTCGACGCAGTCCGGACGTGGGTGCTCGGCCTGCCGGTCGCCGATGGACGAGTCGGCATCGTCGGATTCAGTTGGGGCGGAGCGGCGGCCTTCGCCTACGCGGTCGAGCAGCCCGAGCTGGACGCCGTGGTCGTCTTCTACGGCGCCGTGCCCGGGAACGAGTCCGACTACGGACGAATTGCGGCTCCGGTGCTCGGCCTGTACGGGGGCGACCTTCCGACCGCGGAGACCGTCCCCCGGACTACCGAGGCAATGGCAGCCGCCGGCAAGTCCTACGAGGCGATCGTCTACGAGGGCGCGACCGTGTTCCTGAAAGCCCAGGAAGGGCTGGCCGCCAACCGGCGCGCGACCGACGACGCGTGGCCGCGCTCGCTGGCGTTTCTCCGGGAACATCTGGGCTCCTGAGCGCTCTGCGAGCCCGTCGCGCACTTGGTCGCGCCGGAGCAGCCTGGTCACGCACAGGCTCCTAAGTGGCGTGCAGGACGCGGTGAATCGCGAAGATGATCCGGTCGAACTCGTCGCGCTTGTGCGTCAACTGTTCCCGGCCGGCCGCGGTCAGGGAGTAGAAACGCGCGCGCCGATTGTTCTCGGACGTGCCCCAGGCGGCGTCGACCCAGCCGTTCAGCAGGAGCCGCTGCAGGGCCGGGTACAGCGAGCTCTCGCCGACCTGCAGGACGTCATCCGAGACCGTCTTCAGGTGGTGGGCGATGCCGTAGCCGTGCTGCGATCCGGCGGCGAGGGTCTGCAGGATCAGCAGATCGAGGGTGCCCGGAAGAAGCTCGGGACCGCTCTTTTTTCCCATCGTCTAACGATGGAAGTGTGCCGGAGTCGAGTTCGGCCTGTCAAGGACATGTGACCCTCACGCCAGCTCGAAGATGCGCGCGGCCTCGAACGTCAGGTTCGGGAGCAGTACGGAGCGCACGATCTTGTCGTCCGCCGCAATCAGGCTCCGGGAGTGCTCTGCCGCGCCGAACGGTGGTTCACGCCGACCGCCACTCTCCCGTTTGGCCAGAGGCCCGATCGCCCCGCGTCAGGGTGTGACCACTTCGACGTCCGCGCCGCTGCTGGCCGGGGGTGCCAAGCGCCTGTCGAGGGTCAGGAGCACAGCGTTGTGCGCCGCCGCGACGGCCAGAAGATAGGCGTCCGTCACTTGCTGATGACCCAGCAGGTGACGGAAATGGTGCGTCACTTCCAGGAGTGCGGGCAGCCGCGTCAGGTAGCAGTGCTGCGGGTCTGCGACGAGCTCGCCCAGTAGACTGAGCGCCTGCGCCGGCGTACGGCGTACGCCCACAACAGTTGGGTTGGAGGAAAGGCGGACGAAACCGAGCTGCGTCAGCGCGCAGGTGGCCCACTCGGGCGTCGGCGGGCGGTCGAGCCGCGCCACGACCGCCCGATGATGCTGGTGGTTCGGCCACGCCAGCGCCATGAGCGCGTTGACGTCGAGCAGCAGGCAGCTCTGCTCAGACGACGCCATCGTCGTCGAGCGCCTGCTGGATGCGCGAGGCGGGGATCAGGCCAGCGTCGGCCGGCACGTCGAACGCCGCGAACCGGTCGCCGCGGCCTGCAGTACCGTCCCCGCGCCGAACGGGCTGCAACGCTTGACGCGCCATGTCCGACAGCACGCGTCCGAGGCGCTGCCCCGTAGCGCGGGCTTGGCACAGGGCGGCTTCATAAACGTCGTCGTCTATCGTCACCGTGGTACGCATGATGGAATGATACACTGATGCAAACGTATCAGCGACGCCTTCATCAGCAGCAATCCCGAACGGACGCTCACCACGGAAAGCGACGGCGGCGAGGCCGTGTCCGCACGTCTGCGGTTCCGCAGCGACGAGATCGGCACCGGGTTGTTCCAGGCGCTCGGCACGCGTCTGCTCGACGGACGCTTCTTTACGCCTCGTGACGGCCCCGAGTCACCGGGGGTCGTGATCGTCAAGGACGCGCTGGCGCGCCGGCTGCGGGTCGAGCCCATCGTCGCGTTGCGGACTGACATGGCGGAGCGTTGCCGCGCCGCGCTGCTGTCAACACCGATCTCATCCTGTGGCTGTCCGGGTCCTTTGCAAGCTGACGACGCGGAGTACGGCCATGCCGACAGTCCGGGTATCCCTGGCCGCCACGGGCCTCCCTGGAGCCCTCTTCGCGGGGTGACACTGCTTGCGGCCGAAGGCGGAGTGTCACACACTGTAAACACGCGACGACCGAGCAATGCGGCCTACCGACGCGACCGACCGGCGAACGCAGCTTTACCCGAGGCCGCCCACGCTTCGGAAGCCGGAGGTGTTCGCCGACGCCGAACCAACCGCGCACGAAGCGCGGCGACTGAGTAGCGCGCGCGGGCCGGAGGAAACAGGACGCAACAGCATCACGGTCGAGCTGCGGCTGGCGCGCAGCTGCGCCGGCTGGGGCGAACGGCCGAAGAGCTGGGAATTCTACGACGCTATCCGGGCCGAGAAACCCGACGGGCGGCAGCGGACGATCCTCCACGTCTTCTCCCAGCAAGCCGAGTGGTACGAGCTCATCAGCGCCTGGGCGGAGGGCGCGTACACGCTGCGCCAGTTGGTCGCAGCGCTCCACCGGGCGGGACACGCGCAGTGCCGCGCGGCACGGGCGCTCAACCGATGGGCGATGGTGCCGCAGGCGGAAGACGAATGACGCCGCCGACCCTGACACTGCCGCCCCCGGCCGAGACCCTGTGGCGTGCAATTGGCGAGACGGTGCGCGAAGAACTGCGGAGCATAAGCGACCTGCAGGCGCGGTACGCCATCGGCGGAGGCTCGATCCTGGCGGCACGGTGGAAGCACCGGAACAGCTACGATATCGACTTGGTGGTCCAGCCGGACACGCCGCTGGGCATGCTCGCCGAGGCCAACAACCCGGCTGCGCAATTCGAAGCGAGAATGCGCACACTGGGAGGACGGCCGGCGTTCTATCCCATGGCCCGGCTATGGACGGTTTCGTTCGACGAGGGTGAGCGGAAGCTGGACCTGTGGGCGACCGCGCCGCTGCTCGGCGCAGGCCAGCAAACGTGCACCATCGGCGGCAGACCGGAAACAGCCTTGTCGAGCGCTCAAGTCCTGCGCGGCAAGCTGGAACGGGCCGAGGAGCCGCTGGCGCGAGACGTCTTCGACATCATCAAGGCGAGCGAGAAAGAGCCGGAGGCCCTCGAGGCCGCCGTCAACGCGATAAGCCGAGAGGCGGCAGAGAGCATCGCACAGAACTATCACTGGGCGGCCCCGGCCATCGCCGCAGACGCCGAGAAGGCACTGAGGGGCATCCCGGACAATGAACGAATCGAACCGAGACAGCTTGGCAACCGGGCGGCGCACGCCATCGGCAACGCCCTGTACACGACGTGCCGGATCCAGACACGCAACGGCGCCATCGAAGTTACCACGGTGACGAACGTACGAGGCGAGAGGACAGTTCCGGTCGAGCCGGACGACGCCGAGCACAACTTCGAGGCCATCGGACTGAGCGCTTACCTGCAACCAAGAGGACCGGGCGCGAAGGCGCTGCTGGACTACGCGCGAACAGCATGCCGGCAACAGCGCGACGGGGTGGTGTTCGAAGCCGACGCGGGCGGAGTAAGAGCGTGGCGAACCGCAAAGGCCGGGATGAACCTGACACCGGGAAACGCTGCAGACGCCGACGCGCGATTCGAAACGAGAAGAACAGCGACATCCTGTAGGTAGCCCATCGACGCGCACTCAGACGTCAACGGCGAAGAGCTGCAATGCACGCGATTGTGGCGACTCGGCGCTTCGCGAGGAGGATCGCGAAGCACGACATCGCCTGAGCTCAACGTGGATGCTTACGGGTCGCCCGACAGTGCCGCTCTTCGGCCGGCAAGCACTATTGGAACGCGGCGCGTGTCGTGTACCCCGCGGGCGCTGAGAATACGCCGGGATCAGCCGTCGTTCGACTGATCGCGGTCAGACGCTTCTCGGCGACGACCTGCGAGCGGCCGTCGGTCTCGACCGTCGTTGTGCTCTCGAGAGTGATTTCCCGAGGCATTGCTGATCCCGATCCGCCGTCGCGGGGACTTCGGCGGCCTCCGGTACGGATCCCCGGGTCGGCCGCGTAGGCCCACCGCTCGGTAGTGGACGGCTCCCGACAGATGCTGCCGGGCGACGCGAACCGGCGTCCCTGCAGTGTCACTGGACCGTGTTCTCTGACCCCGACCGGCAAGACGCGACCTCCCCCGATCCTGGTCTGCACCCCTGGAGTCAACTCGGCGACGACCAGCCGGAAGAAACACGATGTTGCCCGAATCGCTCCCGCCACGAGGTCGGCTGCCGTGACTCGGGGTTGCACCAGGTCAGGGGCGGCGAACCACTCATTCGATCGGCCAACGGCAATGGTGCGCGTCTCATGGTTGATCGCGAGGCGCTCGTTGCGTTCCGGGGACACGATTAGCGAGACGGACTCGCCGTACGGCGTCGTCCAGTCGCGCCGGTGCTGGCCCGTCTCGTCGAAGGTGTGCCTTCCGATTTCCGTGTAGCGCACGCGACCGTCGTGGTCGGTTAAGACCTCCTCGTAGTCGGCCTGGATCACGCTGACCTGCGCGTGCGTCGGTGAGCTCAGCAACAGGAAGGCGGCGGCTGCCATCGCTGCTTTCATCTTGTCCCCTCCAGTTCTCAAGCCCTGCCCAAGTATATTCGCGACACTCCGGGGGCGGAACGGGAGACGCTTCCATTTGACATCCCAATAGAAATCGCGGTACTTTCATTGGGATGCCTAATGAAGCTCGGGAGAGGACGGAAGTCCTTCGCGGCACCCTCGACCTGATGGTGCTGCGGACGCTGGTCTCGCTCGGCGCATCGCACGGCTACGCGATCGCCGCGAGGATCGAGCAGGTTTCCGACGGCGCGCTCCTCCTCAACATGGGCACGCTCTATCCCGGCCTGATGCGGCTGGAGCAGCGTGGCCTCATCCGGTCGGAGTGGGGCACGACGGAGAAGAACCGACGTGCCCGGTTCTACACGATCACCGCCGCCGGCCGCCGTTTCCTCGAAGCCGAGAAGCGGAGCCTGGACCAGATGGTGTCGATCATCGACGCGCTCTTCGAGCAGCCGGCATGACGAGGAGAGCTCGATGACCGTCCTTCGCGAGTGCTGGCGTCGTTTCTGGGGCGCGCTCCGGCGCAACCCGGCCGATCACGATCTGGAGCGCGAGCTGCGCTTCCATCTGGAAGAGGCCGAGGAGGAACTTCGGGCGAAGGGTCACTCCCGGGCGGAGGCCGCACGGCTGGCGCGCGTGCGCCTGGGCGGAGTGCCCCAGACGATGGAGGCGTTGCGCGACCAGCGGGGCCTGCCGTGGCTCGATGACCTGCGGATCGATCTGCGGATCGGGCTGCGCGGGCTGGCGCGCCAACCCGGGTTCACTGCGACCGCGGTGCTGACGCTGTCGATCGGCATCGGAGCCACCGCGGCGGTCGCCACCGTGGCGAACCCGATGTTCTTTCAACCCCTGCCCGTGCCCGATCCCGACGAGCTCGTGTCCGTCACGCAGCTCGACGAGCATACGTCGGTCTTCCCGCACCCGCTGTCCTACCCGGAGTACCTCGACTACCGGGAGCGCAACGACGTCTTCGAGGGTCTGGCCGCGCACGCGGTGGCGGAAGAGCTGCTGTCGATCGACGGTCGCGCGGCGGAGCGGATCCAGATCGAGTACGTCAGCGACAACTACTTCGACGTTCTGCAGTTGAACGCGGTGCGCGGCCGCACGTTCCTTCCCGGGGAAGGGCGCCGTCCCGGCGATGCGCCGTTCGTCGTCCTGTCCCATCACGCCTGGCGATCGCGGTTCGGCGGGGACCCGGCTGCCATCGGACAGGTCGTGCGCCTCGGGCCGGCGAACATGACCGTCATCGGGATCATGCCGGAGGACTTCATCGGGACCTTCGGCCTCTTACCTACGGAGCTTTTCGTCCCCGCCACCGCGGGCGCGCTCGTCGAACCGGGGTGGACGGATCTGTTGACCGACCGGCTCGAGGAGATGTTCGCGATGACCGGACGCCTCCGGCCCGGCGTGACGCTCGGCGAGGCGGCCGCCCAGCTCGACGTCCTTGCCGACGCGCTGGCCGCGGAGCATCCGGATGCGAGCGCCCACACCGAGCTCTACGTCATCGCCGAGCGCTACGCGCGACCGGAGCCCGGCGCGGCGCGGCACACGGCGCCCCTGGTGAGCGTCGTCATGGGTCTCGCGTCGCTCGTGCTGCTGGTCGCCATGGCGAACGTCGGGACGCTGCTGGTCGCGCGCGGCGTGGAACGACGGCAGGAAATGGCGGTGCGCGCGGGACTCGGTGCGACCAGGCGGCGGCTGGTGCGCCAACTGGTCACCGAGAGCGTGCTGCTGGCGCTGGCGGGCGGCGTCGGCGGCGGGATCGTCGCGGTGTGGGCCGCCGATCTCGTCGTCGGCTACCTTGCCATGGCCATTGGAGTGGAATTCTTGAGACCCGAGTACCCCGTGGACTGGCGGGTGTTCGGGTTCATCGCGACCACGGCAATGGCGGCCGGGGTGCTCACCGGACTCGCGCCGGCGTTGCGCTCGACGCGGATCGAGCTGGCGCGCGCAATCGGCTCGGGCGGCCGTAGCGCCGGCGGAACCGTCTCGGGGCGGCGCCTGACGAACGGGCTGGTCGTGCTCCAGGTTGCCGTTTCCATGCTGTTGCTGGTCTGCGCCGGCCTCTTCGTCCAGAGCGGCAGAAAAGCCGGCGCGATCGACTTCGGTTTTCGGACCGACGATCTGCTGATGCTGTCGGTCGATCCCCTCGGCCAGGGGTACGACCGGGAGCAGGCCCGGTTGCTCTATCGGGACATCCTGGAAGACGTCGTCGCGTTGCCCGGTGTCGAATCGGCGAGTTGGGCCCGCCGGGCCCCGCTGTCGCCGGGCCCGAACCGGGGCAACGTGTTTACCCTGGACGGCGGCACGGCGCCGGAGCCCGACGGCGCGCGGGTCTCCCTCAACTACGTGGACTCGGGCTTCTTCGACACCGTGGATCTCCCGGTGCTCCGGGGACGCGGTTTTCGCGAGGAAGAGACGGCGGGCGACCGGCGGGTGGCGCTTGTCAGTGAACGCGCGGCAAGACAACTGTGGCCGGGACAGGACGCGATCGGGCGGCGGATCCTCCACGACTTCCTCGGCGGCGCACCGTTCGATGTGATCGGCGTCGTGCGCGACGCGCACATGTCCCCCACGTCGCCGTTCGACCGGCCGCCGTTCGTCCTCTACCCGTTCGGGTTCCGCCCCCCGCGGGGGAGGGTCACGCTGCACGTGCACACGGAGGAGCCGCCGAGCGCCGCGCTCCCGGCGGTCGCGGACACCATTCGCCGGCACGACCCGACCCTGGCGATCCTGGATGCCGGCGGCATGAACGACGTGCTGCGCTCGAAGCCCATGCTGGTGATTGTGCGCCTGGGCGCCGCGATCGTCGGGTCGTTCGGCCTGCTGGGCCTGCTGCTCGCCGCTGTCGGACTCTACGGTGTCGTGTCGCATGCAGTGGCCCAGCGGAAGCAGGAGTTCGGCATCCGATCCGCGCTGGGCGCGACCTCGGCGGCCATCATCCGGCTCGCGCTCGGTCGGGGCGTCGCGCTGTCGATACTTGGACTGGCGCTCGGCGCGCTCGCAGCGTTCGGCCTGGCCCGACTCACCGCCGGCTTTCTCGTCGGCGTCAGGCCGGGCGACCCCGCGGTGTTCGGCATCGCGGGCTTCCTGCTGGCAGGTGTCGCCTTGCTTGCGTGTCTGGTGCCGTCCCGGCGCGCGGCGAAGGCCGACCCGCTCGCGACGCTGCGCGCCGGGTAGGACCCCGTGGTGAAACGCCGCTCGAATGTAGCGGAACTCTTGGCACGGGCTCCCAGTCGCTTGGTGCGCGTCCGGACTGCCTCAATGCACCGCGCACATGGGTGAGACCCCCGGCGCTTTCGGCCGCGCTTCGTGCAGGCCGTCCCAGAACGCCCCCACCGCGTCCAGCATCGTGACCCCGGCCGCGATGAACGCCTCGTCCTCGAACGACGGCGAGTCGTAGCACGCCCGCAGCTCGTGCCAGACGTGGTCGCGGTGGTTCGCCTCGAGCTTGTCGTGCCACGTGAAGAAGGCAAGCGGCAGGGCCGGCACCCGCTCGGCCTTGACACGCTCGAGTCCGGCGATCAACTCCTTCCAGAAGCCGGCCGCGGCCCAGTTCTCGACGGCGAACGACGCGCCCATCGCCTCGTTGTAGTCGTCGCTGCCGTACAGCCGGAACAGCTCGTCGCAGAAGAACAGCGTGCTGGGGTCGCCGTGGCGCCGCTTGCCCATGTCGCCGAAGCGCAGGCCGAGGGCGGCGCCGAAACGCAGCAGCCATTCGAAGTGCGCCGCCCGAAAGCGGAACGTGCCGCCCTCGACCGTTCCCGTGGTCGATACCAGGGCCGGATCTCCCTCGCGGTCGGCGTCGCCGGCACCCACGCCGGGACGGGCGCGCTCCGGGTCGACGTAGATGACGCCGAGCTCGTTCATCAGGATCTCCTTGCTCTCGCGCGCCGCCTCCAGCGTGCCGGCATTGATCACGCGATTGAGCGCGGCGAGCAGGAACTGGTTGGAGAACACCGAGAACTGGACGGTGAAGTGTCGGAGGTGGTCGAGCGGGACGCGTCCCGCCGCGAACCACGCGGTGTAGGCGTTGTCCACCACCACCGGGTGGTGCATGAGCTTGCGGTCGACCGTGTCCTTGAACGTCTCGAAGTCCTTGCCGGTCATGGTCGTTCTCCCCCGATGCCACGCGGCGTATCACCGCGGGCTCCTAGCGCCCCGAAACGCCTCGCCGGCTCGGCGTTTCGGCCCATCCCCTCCGCTCCATGAGTCTGCGCCTCAGCACTTCGCTTCGCTGCGTTCTGCGGCGCAGACTCCTAGATGCTGCGCAACGTCACCGGCGACCAGCTGCCGGCATAGCTCTCGTCCTCGAGCGCCGCCGCCTCGGCCGTCAGCCGCAAGGGCCGGAACGTGTCGATCATCACCGCCAGCTCGTCCGTGCGTTCCTTGCCGATGGACCCTTCGTAGGCGCCGGGATGCGGACCGTGCGGGAGCCCGTTGGGGTGCACCGTGCAGGCGGCCGGCTCGACTCCCCGGCGGGACAGGAAGTTGCCCTCGACGTAGTAGATGACCTCGTCCGAGTCGACGTTCGAATGGTTGTAAGGGGACGGAATCGCCAGCGGGTGGTAGTCGGCCAGCCGCGGGACGAAGGAGCAGATCACGAACCCCGGCCCTTCGAACGTCTGGTGCACGGGCGGCGGCTGGTGCACGCGCCCGGTGATCGGCTCGAAGTCGTCCACGTTGAACGCGTACGGCCACAAGTGGCCGTCCCAACCGACGACATCGAGCGGATGGTGGCCGTAGAAGTAGCGGGTCACCCGGCCGCGCGCCTTGACGCGGACCTCGAAGGTTCCCTGCTCGTCGTACGTCTCCAGCACGTCCGGGGGCCGGATATCGCGCTCGCCATATGGCGCGCTCTCGACGAACTGGCCGTGACGGTTGCGGTAGCGGGCCGGCGGCTCCAGGTGCCCGCCGGCCGACTCGACGACGAGCATCCGCTGGTCGCTGCCGCCATCCGGAAGGATGCGCCAGAGGACGCCGGTCGGGATGACCAAGTAGTCGTGGGGGCGGTAGCGCAGCGATCCGAACTGGCTCTCGAGAACCCCTTCGCCCTCGTGCACGAAGATCAGATCGTCGCCGTGCGCATAGCGGTACCAGTAGGCCATCGGCTCCACGGGGCGCACGGCCGAGACACGCAGATCCGCGTTGGCCAGCAGCGGCACCCGTCCCCCTACGGCGTCGCCGGATGGCTGCAGCCCCGCCGTCAGGAGCAGCCGGTGCCGGAGCGCACCCGGCGCCTCGAAGCGCACCTCGTCCGCGCCGGCGGAGAGGATGCCCTCGATCTCGGTGGGCGGCCGCAGGTGATAGAGCAGGGACTGGATTCCGGCGAAGCCATGGATGCCCATGACCTCCTCGTGGTAGAGCGATCCGTCGGGCTGGCGGAACTGCGTGTGGCGCTTGTGCGGCACCTCGCCCCGCCGCACGTAGTAGCTCATGACGCCGCCTCCACGAGGTTGCCGCGCAGCGCCTGCTCGCGCTCTATCGCTTCGAAGAGGGACTTGAAATTGCCCTGCCCGAAGCCGTTGGCGCCCCGGCGTTCTATCACCTCGAAGAACACCGTCGGCCGGTCCTGGACCGGCTGCGTGAAGATCTGCATCAGGTGCCCGTCCTCGTCGCGGTCGGCCAGGATGCCGAGGCGGCCGAGCACGCCGGCGTACGGACCGATCTCCGGAACGCGCGCCGGCAGATCGTCGTAATACGCGGCCGGCACGGACAGGAACGCCATGCCGCGCGCCCGCATGCGCGTGACGGTCTCCACGATGTCGTCGGTGGCGAACGCGATGTGCTGCACGCCCGGGCCGCCGAAGTAGTCGAGGTACTCCGCGACCTGGGACTTGCGGCGGCCCGTCGCCGGCTCGTTGATCGGAAACTTGATGCGGCCCGCGCCGTCCTGCATGACCTTCGACATCAGCGCCGAGTACTCGGTGGAGATCGCCTCGTCGTCGAAGTGCAGCAGCTCGGTGAAGCCCATCGTCTCCGCGAAGAACCGCACCCACCGGTCCATCTGGCCGAGCTCGACGTTGGCCACGACGTGGTCGATGGCGGTGAGTCCGACGTCCGCGCCGGGCGGTTCCGGACCGAGGCGCGGTTCGAAGCCCGGGGCGAACACGCCCGCGTAGTCCCGCCGTTCCACGAACTTCATCACCGTGTCGCCGTAGGCGCAAATGGCCGCGGAGCGGAAGAGCCCGTGGTCGCTGCCTTCCTCCACCAGCTCTCCCGCGGGGACGGCGCCGCGGCGGCGCGCTTCGGTGAAGGCGTGGGCCGCGTCGGGCACCTCGAGGGCGACCACCGCCACGCCGTCGCCATGCGCGTGCGCGAAGCGGGCGGCTGCGTTGCGGGGCGCGAGGCCGCTCGTGAGGACGAACCGAATCGCCCCGCACTCGAGGACGTACGAGGTGGTCTCGCGGGACCCGGTCTCGAGTCCCCGGTAGGCGGTGACGTGGAAGCCGAAAGCGTGCTGGTAGAACGCGGCCGCCTGTCGCGCGTTGCCGACGTAGAACTCGATGTGGTCGATGCGCCGAATGGGGAAACGATCAGTCATGTGCAAGTCTCCGTTCGAGCAGTCGTCCGAGGCGCTCCACGGCGGTCCGGATCTCGTCCGGCGCGCAGCTCGCGAAGCTCAGCCGCAGGTGGTTCGCCGGCGCCGGTGCGGTTGCCGCGAAGGCGGACCCCGGCACGACGGCCACATGGGCCTCGGCGAGCGCCTCCTCGCAGACGCGGTCGCCGTCGAGTCGCCGCGGCAGCTCCACCCACACGAAGAAGCCGCCGGGAGGCCGCGTCCACCGGACGCTCTCGGGAAAGTGGTCGCGCAGCGCGGCGAGCATCGCGTCCCGCCGGCTGCGGTATCCGGCGCGAACGCGTTCGAGGTGACTCGCGAAGCCCTGTCGCAGCAGACGAGCCACGGCGCGCTGGGTGAGCGCCGAGCACTCCAGGTCGGCCGCCTCCTTCAGGATCCCGGCCGCGGGGGCGAGACGCGGCGGCAGCACCAGCCAGCCGAGGCGCAGCGCGGGCGCGATGATCTTCGAGAAGGTCCCGACGTGGATCACCCACTCGGGATCCAGCGCGCGCAGGGCGGGCAGCGGGTTCCGGTCGTAGTGCAGGAGCCCGTAGGAATCGTCCTCGACGACAGGGACGCCGTAGCGGTGCGCCAGCGCGACCAGCCGTGCGCGTTGCTCGTGACCGAGCCGGACCCCGCACGGATTGTGGGTGTCCGCGATCGCATAGAGGAACGCGGGTCGCGCCCCGCCTGCCAGCGCCGCGCCGGCGCCATCGACGTCCATGCCGCTCTCCAGGTCCGTACGGACCGTCAGGATGGAGGGCCGGTACGGCAGGACCGCCTGGCGGAGGCCGGGGTACACGTGCTCTTCCATGAGCACCTGGCTGCCCGGGACCATCAGCAACTGGGCGACGAGGCTCAGCGCCTGCTGGGCCCCCGACGTCAGTAACACGTGCCGCGCGTCGCAACCGATGCCGCGCTCGCGCATCAGCTCGACGACGCGCTCCCTGAGCGGCTCGTACGGCTGTCCGTATTGCAGGGACGCACCCTCGGCGGCCAGGACGTGCTGCAGCGCCGCGGCGTAGGCGCCGCGGGGTATCAGCTCGGAGGCGGGGAGCCCTCCGGCGAGCGACAGAATCCCGGGTTGCGACGCAAGAAGCGCAAGCTCGCGCAGGCGCGAACGGGTCAGGCCGGAACGGGCCGCACCGGCGTGCCGCGTGTCCCGAGGTCGGTCGAGCGCGAGGGCTTGCATACTTCACAACAATAGCACTACCAGTCGCTATACGACCAAGACAGTCTTAGAAATACCAGAACAGGTTTATTTTCTTCACATTTAGTGCGAATAGATCTAAAATATGTATATTCTGGCAGCTTGAACGATGGAGAGCACCGAATCGACGACCAGGAAGACAAGACAGCGGACGACACGGGCGCGCGCCGCCGAGTGGCCGCCGCGGCTCGACGATCTGGACCGCCGGTTGCTCGCGTTGCTGCAACAGGACGGGCGGGCGACGAGCGTGGAGCTGGCCAGACGACTCGACCTGTCGCCGCCCGGTCTCCAGCGGCGGTTGCGGCGGCTGGAGGCGGTGGGTGTCATCCGCGGGTACACGACGCTGGTGAATCGCGAGGCCGTCGGTCTCGATCTGCTGTGCTTCGTCGAGGTGAAGCTCGCGCACCATCGCCCCGACTGCGTCGCGCGCTTCCGAGACGAGGTGCAGGCGATTCCCGAGGTCCTCGAGTGCCACTACCTGACCGGGGAGTCCGACTACCTGATCAAGATCGTCGTGCCGAACCACAAGGCGCTCGAGACGGTGCTGTTCGAAGGCTTGATGCGGATCGACGGCGTGGACCGGATTCACACGAGCATCGTGGTCAACGAGGTGAAGCTGTCGACTGTCCTGCCGCTGAAGGCGGGATCCCGCGCACGCTCGGGCGGGCGGTAGCTCTGCGCGGTCGTGGGGTCCGCGCCGAGGAAGTGCTCGCGCAGACGGCGTTTCCCTTTGCGCGGCGCGCACGGCTTCGACGGTGATCGCCGGGGCGCCGAGGAAGTGCTCGCGCTGACAGCGAATTCCTGGGAGGTCGGACGGTGAAGGGCGCACCGGCGAATCACCCGATCGACGACACGCATGACCCCGCGTTGCGAAGCTGGGTGGCCGGCGCGAACGATCCCGCCGGCGACTTTCCAATCCAGAACCTACCGTTGGGTATATTCCGTCGCCGGGGACGCCGCGAGCCGCCGCGCGTCGGCGTCGCCATCGGCGACCAGGTACTGGACCTCCGCCGTTGTCACCAGATGCGCCTCCTTGAAGGCCTGCCACCGGCCGTCCGCGCCGTCGCCGGGGAGGCGACCTCGCTCAACCCCCTGCTGGCCCAGGGCGCGGAGGCGCTTCGCGACCTGCGTCACGCGGTGAGCACGGTCCTCCGCGCCGGCGGGGCCCGGGCCGGGCCGGCGGCCCTGGTCCCGATGTCCCGCGCAGAGCTGCTGCTGCCGGTCGACGTCGGCGACTACACCGACTTCTACGCGTCGATCGTCCACGCCCGGAACGTCGGCCGGCTGTTTCGCCCCGATGATCCGTTGCCGCGGAACTACCGGCATCTGCCGTTGGCCTACCACGGCCGGAGCTCGTCGCTGATGGTCAGCGGCACGCCGGTGACGCGGCCCCGCGGGCAGCGCATCCCGGAGGGTGGCGAACAGCCGTCGTTCGAGGCGACGCGCCGGCTCGACTACGAGGTGGAGCTGGGAGCGTACGTGGGCGCCGGCAGCCTGCCGGGCCACCCAATCCGGATCGATGAGGCCGAGGGTCACCTGGCCGGGCTCGGTCTGGTGAACGACTGGTCGGCCCGGGACATGCAGGCCTGGGAAGCGCAGCCGCTGGGACCGTTTCTCTCGAAGAGCTTCGCGACCAGCGTCTCGCCCTGGGTGGTGACGCTCGACGCCCTCGCTCCGTACCGGTGCCGGGCCGCCCGGCCGGCGGCCGAGCCCCGGCCGCTTGCCCATCTCGCCTCCGCGCGGAACGACGCCGGCGGCGGTATCGACGTGATGGTGGAAGTCTGGTTGCGGAGCGCCGAGATGTGCCGCCGTGGTTTCGATCCGGTACGCCTGAGCCGCGCGGCGTTTCGAAACATGTACTGGACGATCGCCCAGATGGTCACGCATCACGCGAGCAACGGGTGCCGGCTGCGCCCCGGCGACCTGCTGGCCAGCGGCACCATCTCGGGTCCGGAAGACGACGCTGCGGGATGCCTGTTGGAGCGTACCGCGATCGGTGCGGAGCTCAACCTGCCCACCGGCGAGCGGCGCGGCTTCCTCGCCGACGGCGACGAGGTCACTCTCCGCGCGTACTGCACACGGGACGGCTTCGCCCGCATCGGGTTCGGGAGTTGCGCCGCCAAGGTGCTGCCCGCCTCGGGCGCCGCCGGTGCACGGGCGTGATGGCGGGCTAACCGATGCCCGCCCTCGTGTACGGCAGCTACGCGAACTCCGTCCGGAGGGACCGCTGCGAGTACACGACGACGTGTATTGCCATGATCGCCTTGTTCTTGACGAATCGAGGAGTGCACGCCGGGTTGTACGTCTGGAGCACGTAGCCGTCCCGGGCGGCTCGCACCAGCCGGACCTTGCACTCGCCGGACGCCAGTTGCACGTAAGCCTCGTCGCCGTCACGCAGCTCGCTGACCGGTGACAGGATCGCGATCATGTTCGGCCGATAGGCCGGGAGCATCGCGTCATCCGCGATCTGGACCCCGTAGGCATTGAAATCGACGAGGTCGCAAGGCCGGGACAACCACGACAGAACATGCCCCGCGTGCCGTGTGTCGTCCGACGCGATTCCCTCCGGCGCCGCATAGCCTTCCGGAACCACAGGTATGTCGGGGAGCGTTCGGAGCGAGGAAGCGTCGTCCGCGCCTGGCGCGCCGGATTGGTGGATCCGGTCGTAGTCCGGATCGACTCCGACCAGCAACTGGTCCACGGTACAGCGAAGCACCTTGGCGAGCTTGAGCAGAGTCGAGATCTCAAGGACCGCGTAACGATCGTTCTCCCAGTCCGACACCTGGGGTGGTGGAAGGTGAAGCGTCTCGGCCAGGGCCTTCTGCGTCCGAAGTCCTGCCGCCAGCCGCAAACGCTTGATGTTCTTTCCCAGCGACACAACTCAAGAAGCAGGATGCCCGCTGACTCCATTCTAGCAGTCCGCGGTGAAAGGCCCCGCTCAGTTCGAGCGGTGATGCATCCAGCGTGGCCTGCGTTTGCTCCTCGGTCGAGTACGCTCGGTATTCTCCCTAGTCGCGCCTTGCCACGTGGACGCCTCGCCGCTCTCGGCCGGACGCGGGATTCCGCCACGGACGTCCGGGGTGGTTCTGTCGGGTGATCTGCAACCGGCCCGCTGTCGGGACTCGTCGGCAACGCCGACAACAAGGACCAAGGAGAGAGGCAGCGGGAATCGCGAGATGCACTACACCGGAACCGCGGGCGCGTCAGCCGATGGACACCTGAGCAATGCGCTGAAGCGAATCAAGAGGAGGCTCGCGGGAATACGCTGGGAGATGGACGGCGCCGGTCGGATCCGTTGCGAGATCCTGCCGCGCGCCGGGGGGCACCCGCGCCGGACGTGCTGTCCGCTGGGCATGCTGGCGGCCGAAGCCCCGCGCGCGCGGTTGGACCGGACCCTGCGCGACCGCGCGAATGCGGATTGGACAGCCGCAGTAGAGGCGTTCGTGAACATCGAGCTCCGGAGCCACGTCCGGGAGCTTCGGCGGCAGTCAGACGGGCCGCCCGGACGGGAATACACGGAACGGGAGCTGGTACGTGTCGGTGTCGGCCTGGCGGTATGCACGGCACCCTGGGATCACGCGTCCGAGGGCATTCTGGCGATGGTGCCGGCGACCATACGGCTACTGAGCGAGGCGACGGATCATCCCGACACCTACGCCGGCATCCTGCTGACCCGGGCCCTCAGAGCAGACGGCAACACCCTGGCGGAGGACTTTCGGGCGCACTTCCGACAGACCGTGGAAGAAGCGGCGGTATCCTCACGGGCCGCCCACGCGATCCACCTCCGTCGGCTGAAACGACTGGCACTCGACATCGACGAGCGCGAGGGTGGAACGACGGGCCTCGCGGCCCCGGGCAGAGCCAGCCTCTCGGTCGCCGCTAGCCGCTTCGGGGCGGGCCTCCGGAAGATGCTCGGCGGGTGTTCCATGTAGGTCGGGACACCGTTCGGTGCCCGCTGCCGCCGGCGCCTATAATGCCGGTTGGGTGCTCCTGCAGCGCTTCGGGAGGTTGGGCATGACCGGATTGACGACGACTCGGACGCGATCGCGCCGCGCGGCGACTTCAGTAGCGGTGGCCCTGTGCCTGCTATCGGTCGGAGGCGCCGTTGCGCAGCCCGAAACGAGCCCGGCTGCTCCGTTCCGGCTCGAGGAAGCGACGATAGCAGGTATTCATGAGGCCATCCGGAGCGGCCAGATCAGTTGCCAGGGGCTGGTGCGGGCCTATATCGACCGCGCCGGGGCCTACAACGGCGCCTGCACGCAACTGGTGACGCCGGACGGTGCGCCCGTTGCGCCGGCGAGCGGCCCCGTTCGCGCCGGTTCGCCGATCGGATTTCCCACGTCCACCGTCCCGGCATCGAGCATCCTTCCGGACTTCGACCGCTATGCCGGCATCCCGTTGGACCTGGGAAGGATGGAGCCCACCGTGTCCGACCCGACCGTGCAGGCGCAGTTCGGCATGGTGGCCGGCGTCCCGAACGCGGGTCAGGTGAACGCGCTCAGCACGCTGAACCTGCGCGGCGAGCGCTCGGTGACCTGCCAGGGAGCTTGTGACGCGCACCCCTCGACGGGAGAGCTCCCGGCCGACTGCCCCGCCGCCTGCGAGGCGTTTCGGCGGCACCCCGACGCGGTCGAGAGGGCGGTGGAGCTCGACGCGCAGTACGGCGTCGATCCCGACTTGGCCGAGCTGCCGATGTACTGCGTTCCGCTGGCCTTCAAGGACGTCTACGACACGAAGGACATGCGGACGACGACGGCGGCGGACATCGACTTCGCCATGGATGCGCCGCCGGCCGATGCGACCATCGTCGAACGGCTGCGGGCCAAGGGCGCGATCATCTACGCCAAGGCCAACGCGACCGAGTTCAACGGCGGCATCGGGAATCCCGGCGGGCCGGCTGGGCCGACCGCCCGGTACCTGGGGTACTCGGAGCGCAGCACCTGGGGCGGTCAGGCCTGCAACCCCTACGACACCGAGCGCTCGCCGCGGGGATCGAGCTCCGGGTCCGGCGTCGCCGTCGCGGCGAACCTCGTCACCTGCGCCTTCTGCGAGCAGACGGGGGGATCGTGCAAGGGGCCGGCGTCGCGCAACGCGGTGGTCAGCCTGCTGACGACGAAGGGGCTGATCCCGTACGGGGGAGCCGTCGGATCGAACCCGCTGGTGGACCGGGCGGGCCTCAACTGCCGCACGGTCGAGGACGCGGCCCTCGTGCTGGACGCCCTCCGGGATTCGGAGCTCGGCTATTTCGATCCGCGGGACATCTACACGGCGGTGCCGGAGGCGCTGGTCTCCGCCGGACCCTACGCCGGCTTCGTCGTCGACGAGGTGCCCGAGGAGAGGGGTGACGACCCGGACGAAAAGCCGCTGGCCGGCATGCGGATCGGGATCGTCCGGGAGTACATGGTCAAGCACACGCTGAACGACGCGGCGATCAGCGACCGGATCGACGACGAGATCAAGACCGTGCTCCGGGACCGGCTCGGGGCGACGCTGGTCGAGTCGGTCGATCCGCTCTATCCGGACGATCCCGCCGTGCCCGACATGGCGTACACGTTCCAGGATGCGCTGGCGGAGCTGCTGCCGATTCATATGCCGGAGTACTTCTCCACGACGGCCGCCGACGGCGCCCTGGAGTTCGCCGTGCCGGGCCACGACGTGACGTCGAAGCGCTATCTGGTCCGGTTGGCGGAGGGCGACGCGCCGCTCTCGCCGCGGGTGAACCTGCGCCGGGTGACGCTCTCGCCCCCGTCGCGGAGCTTCGCCCTCCACATCGATCAGTACCTGGCCCGGCGCGGGGACGATCGGGTCGCTGACATGGCGGGCCTGGACGCCAACACGAAGTACTTCTCCGCCGCGGCCGAGGCGGGATCGGCGAACTGGGCGGTGCTCGACGACATCCGTTCGGAGGGCAACATCGAGCGGATGCAGATGCGCGCCGTGCTGCAACTGGCGCTGGGCAGGGTGATGCGCGAGAACCGCCTCGACGTGCTGGCGAATCCCGAGAACACGCTGCCCCACCGGAAGGTCGGCGGACCCAGCGAGCCGAGCATCAACGGCCGCGGGGCGTCCGGTGCCACCCAGACCATCACCGCGCTCATCGGGGTGCCCGAGATCGTCGTGCCGGCCGGGTTCAACGACGTCGTCTACGAACCCCGGTTCGTCCTGAACGCGGCGGGCGACCGGTACGATGCCGTCCCCGGCTACGAGCAGTCGGTGCTGGAGACGCCGCTGCCGATCGGCATGATGTTCTGGGCCGGCCCCGGCGAGGAGGCCGCGGTGCTGAAGGCGGCGTCGGCCTACGAGGCGGCCACCCGGCACCGGGTGCCGCCGCCCGATTTCGGCCCGCTGCCGGACGAGCCGTAGTCTGCCCGGCGGCGCGTTCTCGACGAACCTGACGCGGCTGCGGCTCAGCTACTCGTTCACGACCCGCGTGTTCGTCCAGGCGCTGGCGCAGTACAACGACCGCGGGCGGCTCTGGTCGAGTCCGTTGCCTGGAGCGCGTCGGATCCGGGGTTCAAGAGGGGAGTCGCACTGGCCGCCGGGTTGGTGGTATAAGGGCGGAGCGGGCGGTAGTCGAGGCGCCGTCCGATACGGTACCGAGGAGCGAATCATGTCGAAGGCAACTTGTGTCGGCGTCGGCGCGATGGTCCGGATGTTGGCGGCCGGACTGATGGTCGTGGGCCTGGCTGTCGCACCGGGTGCCGCGGAGGCGCAAGCCCCCGTGGCGGACGGCGCCTTCACTCTGGACCAGGCCTCCGACGGCTGGTCGGTCTACGGGGTGCAGTGCGGCCAGTGTCACGGGGTGAACCTGGAGGGCATGATTCACGCGCCGCCGCTGTCCGGCGTGGGGTTCCTGAGCAGTTGGCTGGGGCAGACCACCGACGACATGTTCGCCTATCTGCGTGACGAGATGCCCCCGGGCCAGGCGGGCGTGATCAGCGATCAGGCCTACATCGACCTGGTGGCCTACCTGCTGGAGGCGAACGGCGCCGTGCCCGGCGATCGCACCCTGACGGTGGATGCGGGAGTCCCGATCGGCGATGCGGCGGACATGGAAGAGGCGCGCCGCGCGGCAGGTGCGGGCGAGCGGCCGCGGCGGCGCTCGTCGCGGTTCATCAACCAGGTGGTGCCGCACGATCTGAGTCCGGTGACCGACGAGATGCTCGCGGACCCGCCGCCCGGCGACTGGCTGAACTGGCGCCGGACCCGCAACAGCCACGGCTACAGCACGCTCGATCAGGTGACGCGCGGCAACGTCGCCGACCTGAAGCTGGAATGGTCGATCTCGGTGCGGCCGGGCAACCACCAGACGACGCCGCTGGTGCACGACGGCGTCATGTTCCTCGCCCATCCGGGGAACGTCGTCCAGGCGCTCGACGCGGCGACCGGCGACGTGATCTGGGTGTACCGCCACCGGCTGCCGGAAGACGCGCGCGCCGGCGCCACGCGCACGCTGGCGCTCTACGGCGACAAGCTGTTCCTGGCCACAGCCGACGCGAACCTCGTCGCCATCGACGCGAAGACCGGCGAGGAAGTGTGGAAGACGGTCAAGACCGACTACACGCAGGGCTTCCGCCAGAACGCCGGCCCGGTCATCGCCAACGGAGTCGTCATCACCGGCACCAACGGCTGCGATCGCTACACGGAGCAGAGCTGCTTCATCACCGGCCACGATCCGGACACCGGCGAGGAGCTGTGGCGGACGTCGACGATCGCGCTGCCCGGGGATCCGAACGACGCGTCGTGGGGCGATACGCCTCCGTATCTGCGGGCCGGCGGCGACGCCTGGATACCCGGCAGCTACGACCCGGAGCTCGGCCTCTTCTTCATCGGCACCGCGCAGGCCAAGCCGTGGGTCGCGTCGAGCCGCGGCATGACGACGCGGCAGGACGCGCTCTACACCAACTCGACGCTGGCCCTGGACCCGAGCACCGGGCAGGTGCACTGGTACTTCCAGCACGCCCCGGGCGAGACGCTCGACCTGGACATCGTGTACGAGCGGGTGCTGGTGGACGCCGGCGACGACAAGTGGCTCTTCACCATCGGCAAGGACGGGATCCTCTGGAAGCTCGACCGGCGGACCGGTGCGTTCGTCGACCTGCGCGAGACGGTCCACCAGGACATCTTCGAGACGGTCGACAAGGCCACGGGCGAGCTGACCTACCGCGAGGACCTGCAGGACATCGCGATCGGCCAGCGGGTGTTCGCCTGTCCCAGCCTGCTGGGCGGCCACAACTGGCAGGCGTCGGCCTACCATCCCGGCACCGGCGCGCTCGTGATTCCGCTGCACCAGGCGTGCATGCACCTGACGGGCCGCGCGGTGGAGTTCATCGAGCTGGGCGGCGGGTCGGCCGGCCGCTACGAGCTGCTCGAGATGCCGGGCAGCAACGGCAACGTCGGGAAGCTGGCCGCCTACGACGTGCGGACGATGGAGGAACTCTGGAGCCACGAGCAGCGCGCCGCCTTCCTGACGTCGACGCTGACGACGGCCGGCGGCCTGGTCTTCGCGGGCGACGGCGACCGCTACTACCGGGCGTTCGACATCGAGACGGGGGAGATCCTCTGGGAGACCCGCCTCATGGCCGCGGCGCACGGCTACCCGATCACCTACGAGGCGGGCGGACGGCAGTTCCTCGCCGTCCCGGCGTCATTGGGCGGCGCGTTCCGGACCCTGACCGCGCAACTCAGCCCGGAGATCTACCAGCCGGAGGGAGGGAACGCGCTGTACGTCTTTGCGCTGCCAGAGTGACGCGGGCGGGGGCCGCAGGGGGCCGGCGCTCGGCCCCCTGCATCCCGGCCGGGAGGCGTTGTCCACCGACACCGAGGAGTTGCGGATCATGTCGAAGGGAACTGGCGTCGGCGTTGGCGAATCGAATCGGGAGGACAGCCTCCGGGGACAGCATCTCGCGGCGGCGATCGGCCGGGTGGCGGCCGCCGGACTGGCCGCACTGATCGTGGCGGGCGGCGTGACCAGCGGACCGGCGGGTGGGCCGGGCGGCGTCGTCGAGGCGTCGCAGGCGCCGGCCGCGGACGGGGGTTTCACGGCGGAGCAGGCCATCGCGGGGTGGACCGTCTACGCGCGGCAGTGCGGAGAGTGTCATGGGGAGGCGCTGGATGGAGCGGAAGCGCCCGCGCTGCGGGGGGTGGACTTCCTGAACGGCTGGCGGGGCAGACGACCGACGAGCTGTTCGAGTACGTGCGTGACGCGATGCCGCCCGGCCTCGGGGGCTCGCTCGGCGATGCGGTCTACCTGGACCTGGTCGCCTACATGCTGGATGTCAACGGCGCCCGGCCGGGAGACGTGCCGCTGACGGCCGATGCGGGGGTGACGATCGGCGACGCGGCGGACATCGCCGAGGCGCAGCGCGCGGCGCGGGAAGGCGAGCGGCCGCGGCGGCGCCCGCTGCGATTCGTGAACCGCACGGTCGAGCAGTCGCTGGCCCCGGTGACCGACGCGCTGCTGGCTGACCCGCCGCCGGGCGACTGGCTGAGCTGGCGCCGGACGCGCGACAGCCACGGCTACAGTCCGCTCGATCAAATCACGCGCGATAACGTCGACGAACTGCGGCTGGCCTGGGTGCTGGCGATCCGGGAGGGCCGTCACCAGGCGACGCCGCTGGTGCACGGCGGCGTCATGTTCCTGGCCAATCCGGGAAGCGTGGTGCAGGCGCTCGACGCGGTCACCGGCGAGGTCATCTGGCAGTACCGCTCGCCGCTGCCGGAGGATGCGCCGCAGCGGGCGCCGACCCGCACGCTGGCGCTCTACGGCGACAAGGTGTTCCTCGCCACGGCCGACGCGGCGCTGGTCGCGCTCGACGCGCGGACCGGGGAGGAGGTGTGGCGCACGCTGAAGGCGGACTACACGGAGGGCTTCCGCGGAAACGCCGGCCCGGTCATCGCCGACGGCGTCGTCGTCACCGGCACGAACGGGTGCCAGCGCTACAAGGAGCAGACCTGCTTCATCACCGGTCACGACCCGGACACCGGCGAGGAGCTGTGGCGCACGTCGACGATCGCGCTGCCGGGCGATCCGAACAACGCGTCGTGGGGCGACACGCCGCCCTATCTGCGGGCGGGCGGCGACTCGTGGATTCCGGGCAGCTACGACCCGGATCTGGGCCTCTTCTACATCGGCACGGCGCAGGCGAAGCCGTGGGTGGCGGCGAGCCGGGGGATGACGACGAGGCAGGACGCGCTGTACACCAACTCGACGCTGGCGCTGAACCCGAACACGGGGCAGGTGCAGTGGTACTTCCAGCACGCACCCGGTGAGACGCTCGACCTGGACATCGTCTACGAGCGGGTGCTGGTGGACGCCGACGGCGAACAGTGGCTGTTCACCATCGGCAAGGACGGTATCCTCTGGAAGCTCGACCGGCGGACCGGGGCGCTGGTCGACCTGCGCGAGACGGTCTACCAGGACATCTTCGAGTCGATCGACCGGACCACGGGGCGGTTCACGTACCGGCAGGACATCATCGACGCGCGCATCGGCGATCGCGTGCCCGCCTGTCCCAGCCTGCTGGGCGGCCACAACTGGCAGGCGTCGGCGTATCACCCCGGCGCCGGCGCGCTGGTCATTCCGCTCCACCAGGCGTGCATGTACCTGACCGGCCGCGAGGTGGTGTTCGAAGAGGGCGGCGGCGGCGAGGCGGGCCGCTCGGAGTACCGCGAGATGCCCGGCACAAACGGCAACGTCGGAAAGCTGGCCGCCTACGACGTGCGGACGATGGAGGAGCGGTGGAGCCGGGAGCAGCGCGCCGCCTTCCTGACCGCGACGCTGACCACGGCGGGCGGCCTCGTCTTCGCGGGCGATGCCGACCGCTACTACCGGGCGTTCGACATCGAGACGGGGGACGTCTTGTGGGAGACGCGCCTCGGCGCCGCCGCGGCCGGCTATCCGATCACCTACGAGGCGGGCGGGCGGCAGTTCCTCGCCGTCCCGGCGGCATTGGGGGGTGCTTTCCGCAGCCTCTCCGCGCAGCTCACTCCCGAGATCTTCCAGCCGGAGGGAGGGAACGCGCTGTACGTGTTCGCGCTCCCGGAGTGACCCGCACCGGGACTTCGCTCGCGCCGGCGCCATGATGGACGTTGAGGCCGGGCGTGCCGTCACCATCAGCGCCGGGGCTGTTGATGTCGGCGCTGCTAGCCCATGTTTAACAGGATTGCCGACAATTCTGTAGATCTGGGCGATATTTCAGAGGTCGCAGGCTCGTAACTTGTTGATTCTAAAGAAGCGGAGGTTGGCAGAGCTGAATGTAGTGCCATAATTTTCAGGGATGTGTTGCTTCGGTGGACGTGCACCCGTTATCGTGGGCGCATGTTCGTTCGGCGTACCCAAACCCGGCGGACCGAAGACGGACAGCCCTACTTCTCGCATCGCCTCGTCCACTCCGAGCGCATCGGCAACGCCGTCCGCCAGCGCACCTTGCTCAATCTCGGACGCCACTTCGACATTCCCCAAGCGCAATGGCCGCTGCTCTGCTCCCGCATCGACGACATCCTGGCCGGCCAGACGCCCCTGGTCCCCGACTGCCCGACCGCCGTCGAACACGAAGCGCAACGGATAGCCGCACAGTTGATCGCCCGCGGCACACCCGTGCAGGGACCGGCCGCCGGACCGACAGACATCCAGCCGGTCGACGTCGACTCGCTGCGCCTGGTCCGCCCCCGCTGCGTCGGCGTCGAGCAGGTCGGCCTGTGGGCCCTGGAGCAGTTGGGCCTACCGGCCCTGCTGACTGAGTTGGGTGTCAACGGCGCGCTGCGCACCGCGGCGGTCGGCGCCGTCGTCGGGCGCCTGGCCCAGCCGGCCTCGGAGCGCGCGACGCACCGCTGGCTGCAAACCCGCAGCGGTCTCGGCGAGTTGCTCGGCGTCGACTTCGAGACCGTCAGCGCGATGCAGCTCTACCGCGCCTCGGACGCGCTGGTGAAGCATCGCGACGCGATCGAGGCACACCTGTTCGAACGGGCCATGGGCCTGTTCGACCTGCAGCCGACGGTCACCCTCTACGACCTGACCAACACCTACTTCGAAGGCGAGGCGAGCGCACAGCCGCAGGCCAAGCGCGGGCACTCGAAGGAGAAGCGCAGCGATTGTCCGTTGCTGACCCTGGGACTGATGCTCGACGCCAGCGGCTTCGTGCGCCGCTCGCAGGTCTTTGCCGGCAACGTCCGCGAGCACCGCACGCTGGCCGGCATGCTCGAGGCGCTTCGTGCGCCGGCCGGCGCTCTGGTCGTCATGGACCGCGGCGTCGCCACCGAGGCCGCCATCGGGTGGCTGCGCGACAACGGCTACCGCTATCTGGTCGTCAGTCGTGAACGCCACCGGCAATTCGACGCCGAGGCCGCCGTCGCGATCCAGACCCAATCCAAACAGACCGTGCATCTGCACAAGGTGGTCTCGACCGACCCCGACGAGGTGCGCCTGTACTGCTACTCCGAGGAGCGGGCCGAGAAGGAACGCGGCATCGTCGAACGTTTCGCCGCCCGCTTCGAGACGGCCCTGACCAATCTCAACGACGGGCTGGCGCGCCCCCGCGCGCACAAGCGCCTCGGCCAGGTCTGGCAGCGCATCGGGCGACTGAAGGCAAAGCATTCCCGCGTCGCCCCGCACTACCAGATCGAGGTCACCCCCGACCAGACCGGTGAGAAGGCCGCCACCGTCACCTGGACCCGACGGCCCCAGGACGGCTCGATGGCCACGCATCCGGGCGTCTACTGTCTGCGCAGCAGCGAGACCGACTGGGACGAAGACGCCCTGTGGCGCACCTATACCACGCTCACCGACGTAGAGGCCGTCTTCCGCGCGCTGAAGTCCGAGCTCGGACTGCGTCCCATCTACCACCACAAGCCGCGGCGCGCCGACGGCCACCTGTTCATCACCGTCATCGCCTACCAGCTCGTGCAGGTCATCCGCACCCGGCTGCGCGCCCACGGCGAACACGCCAGTTGGACCACCCTACGCCGCATCCTCGAAGGCCAGCAGCGCGTCACCGCCACCTTCCGGCGCCCCGACCGACGCACGCTGCACGTGCGCACCGCCACGCAAGCCGAACCCGAACAGCGGGCCATCTACGACGCGCTCGGCATCGACCCGCAGCCGGGAGGAGTCCGCAAGACGACCATCTGACCGACCCATTCCCGGTTTGTGCGCGTTTGTAGTGCCACTTGAGCATTCTTGCCGGCGTAAACCGCTGATTCCAAATAGCTTAGAAATACCCTTGTTAAACTTGGGCTAGTCAACCAGGCTGCCCTGAATGATGCGCCACAGCTTCTCGGGCCGCAGCATCATGTCGAGGTGGCGCACGCCGAAGCCGCTCAGGGCGTCGACCGCGGCGCCGACGATGCAGGGCGTCGAGCCGATGGTTCCGGCTTCGCCCACCCCCTTGGCGCCGAGCGGGTTGACCGGGGTCGGAGTGACGGTGTTGTCGAGCTCGAAGCGCGGGAAATCGCTCGCCCGCGGCAGCGCGTAGTCCATGAACGATGCGGTCAGCGGCTGGCCGTCGGCGTCGTAGGCGAACTCCTCGATCAGCGCCTGGCCGATGCCCTGCGCGAGCCCGCCATGGATCTGTCCCTCGACGATGAGCGGATTGATGAGGTGGCCGGCGTCGTCGACCGCCACCATCTTCAGCAGCCGCGGCTCACCCGTCTCTCGGTCGATTTCGAGCATCGCGATGTGGCAGCCGAACGGGTAGGTGTTGTTCGCCGGCTCGAAGAACGCCTCGTCGCTGAGCCCCGGGGTCAGACCCTCGGGCAGCCTGATCGGCCGGTAGGCGTAGGCGGCGACCGCGGCGAACGGCTTGGCGGAGGCCGGCGTCCCCTTGACGGCTATCGTCCCGTTCTCGAAGACGAGGTCGCTCTCGTGCGCCTCCAGCAGCGCGGCGGCGAACTTCGCCATCTTGGCCTTCACCTTCGCGCCGGCGTCGTGCAGCGCCGCCCCGCCGACCGCCTGCGAGCGACTCGCGAACGTGCCAATGCCCTGCTTGACCACCGCGGTATCGCCGTGGTGGATGGTCACGTGGTCGAGGGGCACGCCGAACTGATCGGCCAGCATCTGCGCGAAGGTGGTCTCGTTGCCCTGCCCGTGCGGCGAGGCGCCGGTCGTGGCGCTGATTCGGCCGTCGCGCTCGACGGTCACCTGCGAGTGCTCCCAGCCGCCGGGCGGCAAGGTGGAGGAAGGTCCCAGGCCGCAGCTCTCGACGTACATCGACAGGCCCAGGCCGACCAGCCGGCCGTTGGCCCGCGCCGCGTCGCGCTCCTGCTTGAGCCGCTCCCAGCCGGCGACCGTCAGCGCGTGGTCGAGCGCCTTCTCGTAGTCGCCGGTGTCGTAGACCGCCTCCATCTGGGTCCTGTAGGGGAACTGGTGGGGCTGGATGAAGTTCTTCCGGCGCAGCTCGACCGGGTCCATCTCGATCTCGCGAGCCAGCATGTCCATCGCCCGCTCGACGAAATACACCGCCTCGGGGCGTCCGGCGCCGCGATACGCATCGGTGGGGGTCTTGTTGGTGAACACCTCGGTCAGCGTCGCGCGGACGGCGGGAACCGCGTAGGTGCCGTTGGCCATCGTCATGGTGTTGGTCGGCACGCGGGCGGTGAGCAGCATGTTGTAGGCGCCGATGTCGGCGATGATGCGCATGCGCAGCCCGAGCACCTTCCCTTCCCGTGTGGCCGCCAGCTCCACGTGGCCGATCAGGTCGCGCCCGTGCACGGTGGCGAGGAAGGCCTCGGAGCGGTCCTCGGTCCACTTGATCGGCAGCCCGAGCCGTCTGGACAGCGCCGCCGCCACGTACTCCTCGCCGTAGATGTTGATCTTGGCGCCGAACCCGCCGCCCACCTCCGGTGCGATGGCGCGCACGCGGTCCTCTCCCATATCGAGCAGTCGCGCCAGGAAGGTGCGCAGGATGTGGGGATTCTGGGTCGAAGACCAGACGGTCAGCGCCTCGCGGCCCGGCTCGTAGTGCGCCACCACGCCGCGCGCCTCGATGGAGCTCGGCGCGAGCCGCTGGTTCACCATCCGCTGCGCGATCACCACGTCGGCCGCCTCGAAGGCCGCGTCGACCGCCGTGTCGTCGACGGCGCCATTGCGGCCGGCTCCGGTGCCGGTCGGCAGCGGGCCGAGGGCGATGTTGTTCGGGAAGTCGGCGTGCACCACCGCGGGCTGGCCGGACATCGCCGTCTCCGGATCCACCACCGCCGGTAGAGGCTCGTAGTCGACCACGATGGCGTCGGCCGCGTCGCGTGCCACGTAGCGATCGCACGCGACGACCACCGCGACCGGATCGCCGACGAAGCGGACCGTGTCGACCGCCACCGCCCGGTGCTCCGGTGATCAACGACAATTACTTTGACCGGTCGGCGAGCACGCGATCGGTCGTTTCGAGGTTGCACGCAGAGTCGTGTGAGACTGCCCGTTTTCCTGGTGGAGGACGGGTTGGTCACGGATGCGCAGGTTCGGCGATTTCGCGAGAAACGGATGTCTGGGAAAACGTTGGCGGCGGCCGCGGCAGCGGCGGGCATGAGCGAGCGGACGGCGCGTCGTTGGCAACAGCGCGGCGCGTTGCCGTCGACGACGAACGCGCCACGGACGTGGCGGACGCGGGAGGACCCGTTCGCCGAGGTGTGGGAGTCGGAGGTGGTTCCGCAGTTGGTGGCCGACACCGACGGCCGGCTGCAAGTGCTGACGTTGTTCAAAGCGCTGTGCGTGCGGCATCCGGGCCGTTTCCAAAGGGGGCAGCTACGGACGCTGCAGCGGCGGGTTCGGGACTGGCGGGTGCAGTACGGTCCGGACCGCGAGGTGTACTTCGAGCAGGTGGCGGTTCCGGGTCGGGAAGCGGCGTTCGACTTCACGGACGCGAGCGACCTGGGGGTGACGATCCGGGGCGTGCCCTTGCCGCACCTGCTGTTCGAGTGGGTGCTCAGCTACAGCAAGTGGACGTATGTGGGACTGGCGCTGAGCGAGACGTTCGAGGCGCTGGTGGCCGGCCTGCAGGGGGCGCTTTGGATGCTGGGCGCGGTGCCAGCGTTGCTTCGTCACGACAACCTGTCGGCGGCGACGCACGAGCTGAAGCGCAGCGGTGGCCGCCAGCTGACGGCTCGGTTCAAGCAGGTGCTGGACCACTACGGGCTGGACTCGTCGAGGATCCGGCCGGGGAAGGCGCACGAGAACGGGGTGGTCGAGCAATCGCACTTCCGCACGAAGACAGCCATCGAGCAGGCGCTGCTGCTGCGGGGCGACCGAGACTTCGATGACGAGTCCTCCTACCTGCGCTTCGCACGAGCGGTCGTCGACGAGGAGCGGAACCGGCCGGCGGCGGCACGGCTGGCCGAGGAGCGGGCGTTTCTGCGGCCGTTGCCGGCGTCGCGGATCCCGGAGTACACGACGTTCCGGTGCAGGGTGCGCAAGTGGAGCACGATTCGCCTCGGCAACCGGATCTATTCGGTACCGTCGCGTCTGATCGGTCACACGGTCGAGGCGCGTCAGCACCCGTCGACGGTTGAAATCCTGTACGGCGGCCGGGTGCTGTGCACGATGCCGCGTCTTCGAGGCGCGGCGGACCACCGGATCGACTATCGCCACATCATCGCGAGCCTGGTCCGCAAGCCGGGCGCCTTTGCGCGGTACCGCTTCCGCGAAGAGCTGTTCCCGTCGCTGACGTTCCGCGCGGCGTATGACGCGCTGGGGCGGACGCACGGCGAGCGGGCCGACGTCGAGTATGTGCGGCTACTGCACCTGGCGGCCTCGACCAGCGAGCGTCAGGTCGAGACGACGCTTCGGGCTCGTCTCGACGCCGGCGACACGTGCGAGTACGCCAGCGTGCAGGCCGAAGTGCGTCCGCCGGTCCCGACCGTGCCGGTCGTAGACATCCCTCGCCCCGACCTGACGCGGTACGACGCGTTGTTGACCGGAGGCCTGCACGGATGACGGCGCCGAGCACGCAGGTGACGACTCTGCTGACGCAGTTCAACCTGACGACGGCGTCCGAGGAGCTGGTGCCGCGGTTGACGCAGGCAGGCCACCACGACGCGCTGCCGGTGTTGCTGGAAGTGTTCGAGGCGGAAGCCGAGGCGCGACGCCAGCGGCGGATTGCCCGGTTGCGCCGGACCTCGCGTCTGCCGCCCGGCAAGACATTCGAGACCCTCGACACGGGTCGGTTGCCGGGCCCGGTCGTTCAGCAATTGAAGACACTGGCCAGCGGGGCGTTCCTCGAGACGGCGACCAATGTGCTGGCTTTCGGCCTGCCTGGCGTCGGCAAGAGCCACGCGCTGTGCGCCGTCGGGCACGCGCTGGTTGAGGCTGGCCACAGCGTGTTGTGCGTCCCGGCCTACGCCCTGGTCCAGGAACTGCTCGGCGCGAAACGCGACCTCGACCTGCCCCGGGCGCTGCGCAAGCTCGACCTCTTCGAGGCGATCCTGCTCGACGATCTCGGCTACGTGCAGCAGAGTCCCGACGAGGCCGAGGTGCTGTTCACGTTGCTGGCCGAGCGCTACGAGCGGCGTTCGGTAATGGTGACCAGCAACCTGGTGTTCAGCCAGTGGGACCGGATCTTCCGTGACCAGATGGCCACTGCCGCGGCGATCGACCGCTTGGTACACCACTCGGTCGTGCTCGAGTTCGACGTGCCGAGCTTTCGGACCGACCCGTCACGGCCCACGTCATCGGCGCCATCACCGCCGCCTGTGCCTCGCGGACGTCCGCCAGGCCCCCTGTTGCCACGGCGCCGCCGACCTGCGAGTTCGTGAAGCCTTCCGCCAGTTGCCCGGTATTGCGGGCCGAGCGGAGGATTCGCGCGCGGCCGAGCGTCAACGCCCATCCAGACTGTGGTCGGCGCGCGCGATAGCGCCGCCTCCAGGCTCGCCTGGCGCAACTACGGACGCCGCTCGTCCCCACGGTTGCCGCGTGCGCCAGACGAGCCTTCCGCGGCACTCGATGGGTCGCTCGACGGAACGCCCTCTTCGGTTCGTCGTCGTCGACCACACCGTCCGGCCCAGCCGGCCGTTCCGTCTCGCGAGGGTACCCCGACCGGGCATGACCAGCACCGACGTCCGGCTCGGAACCACTCGCGTTCAGTTTCCTTCAGATCTCAGTGACCGTTGACACATGAGGGCCTCTGATCCTCTCAACCGGCCAAAATGGTTGACGCTGACCGGCCAAAGTAGTTGACGCCGAACATCCGGCGACGGAAACGGAGTACCGATGGGCATGGGGGCGAGAAACCCGGCGATCTGTGCGCCGGTGAACACCGCCTCCACTCCCTCCATCTCCTCGGCCGCGCTCGTGTCGATGGAACCGATCCGGCCGTGCGCGATGTCGCTCCGCTTGAAGGCGAGGTGCTGCATGCCGGCGATCTTGATGTCGTCGACGTAGGTGGCACGGCCCTGGACAAGGCGCGGGTCTTCGCGCCGCTTGACGCGCTGCCCGACGAGCTTCGGTAGCATGGGCACCGCAGTCAATTTACCTCCGATCGAATGCGTAGGCGGTGCGGCCAGTCACCGCCGAGTCGATACCATGTCTGGACGATGCGCTGCTCGCGGCCCGGCTTCGTCGCCGTCACCCTGCTGGTCGGTGCGCTCATCGGTGGTTGCTCCGGCCATCCGACCGAGCCGACCGACGCGTTGACGTTCGACTTCGACTTCAGTCGCGGGCCACTGGGGTACGTCGCGGGCTTCGCCGACTATCCGCCCGACCACGCGGATTTCTACGAGTTGACCTCCGGCTACCGTGCCCTCCCGCCCCCGCTGGAGTCGCAATCCGCCTTGTTCATTTCGGGGGTCAACCGGAGCGACGATCTCTTCATGTTCTTCAAGGGACCCATCAGCGGCCTGCTGCCCGGCTCACGCTATGGCGTCACCGTCAGCGTCGAAATCGCCACCGACACGCCGGCCGGGTGCGTTGGTGTCGGCGGCGCGCCGGGCGAGAGCGTCTGGATCAAGGCCGGCGCCACCGCCGTGGAACCGCTCCCCGTGCGTGACGGCTCCTACCTGCGGATGAACGTCGACATCGGAAACCAGTCCGCCGGCGGCACGCAGGCCGTGGTGCTCGGCAACATCGCCAACTCCAGAAGCTGCGAGCAACCGCGCCAGTGGGAGCGCAAGTCCCTTCCGCGCAGATCGACGCCGGTGCCAATCGCGATTCCCTCCAACGGCCAGGCCTGGCTGCTGTTCGGCGTCGACTCGGGATTCGAGTCCCGGACGGCAATCTACTTCACCCGGGCGGCGGTCACCTTCATGCCGCTGTGACGCGCCGCCGCCACGAACGAGGGGACCCGCTTCGGGTCGCTGGGATCCAGTCGGGTCCACGTCCGGCAGAGCAGGGGAGTCATACGACGGGCTCGAATCGGGTTGGGGCCTTTCGCGCTCGACCCTGTACCGTGCGGAAGATCGAATGCTCTGGTCATGTGATGCAGGATTGCACCGCGGCTCACTCCGGCAGCCGGAACACGATCAGCCCAGGCACCTCCCCGCCGACGGTCAGCGCGATGTGCTGCACCCCGTCCAGCAGGTAGGTCATCGGTGCCCCGAGCGCTCCGCCGGGCAGGTCCAGCGACGCGATCTCGGCCCCGCTGGCCTTGTCGTAGGCGACCAGCCGCGGTCCGCCGTCGGTGCCCCCCGCCGTCAGCGCGTGGATGAGCAGCGTCCTGGTCAGTAACGGTCCGCTGCGGCCCGCGTCGCCGCCGAGCGGGGGCAGGTCGAGGTCGCGCAGCATCGGGTGGTTGCGGATCCGGTCGCCGTTGCCGGTGGGGATCATCCACGCGTGCTCGCCCGTGTTCATGTCGATGGCGGTCATGCGCGTATAGGGCGGTTTCCACAGCGGCAGCCCACGCGGCATGACGGGGCCGGCCGAGATCGAGCGGCGGATGTAGCGCAGCGTCGACGGCTCGTGCGGCTCCGGCTCGGTGAGCCGAATCGTCGAGTGCCCGTTGAACGACGGCACGTAGAGATAGCCGGTCTCGGGATCGACGGCCGCCCCAGACCAACTCGCGCCGCCGCCGACGGGAGGCCGCATGATGGTGCCGCGCAGCATCTGCGGCGTGTAGAGCGGTCCCAGCCGGAAGCCCTGGACCGCGTCGACGGCCATCTGGCGGATCTCGGGCGTGAAGTCGACGAGGTCGTCGATGGAGGTTCCCTGGTACTCGAACGCGGCCGGCTTCGTCGGGAAGGGCTGGGTCGGCGACAGGATCTCGCCCTCCAAGTCGGTGTCGATCGGTACCGGCAGTTCCTCGATGGGCCACACCGGCTCGCCCGTGATCCGGTCGAAGACGTAGACGAAGCCCTGCTTGCTGACCTGGGCCACCGCCTTGATCTCCCGCCCGTCGACGGTGATGTCCAGCAGGTTCGGAGCCGCCGGCAGGTCGTAGTCCCAGAGGCCGTGGTGGATCGTCTGGAAGTGCCACTGCCGCTGGCCGGTCTCGACGTCGACCGCCACGATGCTCTCGGCGAAGAGGTTGTCTCCCAGGCGGTGCCCGCCGTAGTAGTCGTTCGTCGGCGTGCCGATCGGCAGGTAGACCCAGCCGAGCTCCTCGTCGCCGCTCATCATCGACCAGATGTTCGTGTTGCCGCTGTAGCGCCACGACTCGTCCAGCCACGTGTCCGACCCGAACTCGTCGGCGCTCTGGGGGACGGTGTGGAAGTCCCACCGGTGCCGCCCGGTGCGCACGTCGTAGGCGCGGGCGAAGCCGGGCGTCGCCTCGCGGGTGATGGTGCGGTCGTTGATGGTCGAGCCGACGATGATGGTGTCGCGGATGACGAGCGGCGGCGACTGCGACGACAGCGGCAGCAGGTTCAGGATGTCGCGCTCGCCGCGGGTGGCGCGCGGCACGCCGTTCATCAGATCGACCCGGCCGTTGTCGCCGAAATCGGGCGCCGGGATCCCGGTCTTCGCGTCCACCGCGATGAGGAAGCCGTCGCCCGTGGCCCACACGATGCGGGCGTCGCCGGCGTTCTCCCAGTAGGCCACGCCGCGGTGTCGCCACTGCGCGATGGCCGGATTGCCCGACTCGTAGGCGCGCGGGTCGTGCACCCACAGGGTCTCGCCGGTCCGGGCGTCGATGGCCGCGGCCCGGTAGAGGGGCGTGCTGACGTAGAGGACGCCGTCCACCATGAGCGGCGTCGCCACCAGGGAGCGTATCGAGGGTCGCGTGCCCGTCCGGTTCACGCCGTCGAACGCCGTCCACAGGTCCGGCTCCTCCGCCTGCAGGATGTCGAACAGGGTGTCGGCCGCCACCAAGGAGTCGCCGGCTCCGGTGGAGTGCACCAGGTGCGTGTCGACCGACTCCCAGTGCCACCGCACCTCGAGGTCGCCGAAGTTGTCGGCCGTGATCTGGTCGAGCGGCGAGTACTTCGTGCTCCCGCTGTCACCCGCGTAGCTGCGCCACTCCCCGCCGGCCGGCGCCCCGTACTGCGCCTCGGCCGGACCCGCGGCCACGCACGCCGCCGTTGCCACCGCCGCCGTCAGCACATGAATCCATCGCATGGTTAAGACCTCAAGATTATTTGGGTTCCGTCGACTTGTACCATATTCTGTACCGATCGGTGGAGGCGAAGTCATGGATTCGATCACCTACTCGCATGCTCGGGCGAACTTGGCGAAGACGATGGATCGCGTCTGCGACGATCACGCGCCGGTCATCATCACGCGCAAGAACGCCGGTGCCGTCGTCATGCTCTCGTTGCAGGACTACGAGGGACTCGAGGAAACGGCCTACCTGCTGAGGAGCCCTGCGAACGCGCGGCGTCTTCTGGAGTCGGTTGAAGAAATCGAGGCCGGTGGCGGGGTGGAGCGCAGGCTCCCGGAATGAAGCTCGTCTTCTCCCGGCACGCCTGGGAGGACTACCTGTACTGGCAGAAGACGGACCGGCAGATCGTTCGGCGCATCAACGCGCTCATCGAGAACATCCGCCGATCTCCCTTCAAGGGGATCGGGAAGCCGGAACCGCTGAAGAACCGACTGACCGGTTACTGGGCTCGCCGCATCGACAGTGAACACCGGCTGGTGTACCGGATCGAAGGCGAGTCGATCTACATTGTGCAGGCCCGCTACCACTATTGACGGCTACCGCAGGACATCGCTCTCCTCCGCCATCCGGATCAGCACCTCGGCGTCCTCGGGCAGCAGCAGCCGGCGGGCGACCGACTCGTCGGCGGCGCGCCGGACGGCGGCGACGAAGCCGGCGTGGTCGCCGTAGCGCTCCTCCAGCGACAGCCGCGGATCCCCGTTGGCCTCCCGCTCGGCGGCCGTCCGGGCGAACGGGAAGAACGAGCCGGTCAGCGAGCAGAGGTCGCGCCCGCGCGGGCCCGCCGCGTGCAGGTTCCAGCCGGTATTGGTCCCGACCGGCACGGCGATGTCCACCGTATGGATCCCGGCGATGTCGTGCCCGTCGCGGTCGGTGGTCGGCACGAGCACCTGGTAGGAGCCGCCGCGTGTCGGCGGCAGCACGGTCTGCCGGCCGCCCTGCGGTCCGAACGTGGGGCCGAAGCCGAGCGCGTCGAGCCCGTTCACCCGCGTCGGGAAGCCGACGCCCGGGATGGCGGGGAACGTCCGCGCCACCTCGTCCACGCTAGCCAGGGTCCCGCGCCGCACGTCCGGGTAGCTGCTCGGGGGAGGCTCGACGCTGCGGTCGGCCCACTCGTCGAGCGCGACGAGCAGCGCGCGCATCGCCGGCGCCGCGCTGCGGTAGGTGTTCGTCACGTACTCGCAGGCCCCGCGGTCGGCCGGCATCGCGCCCACCCCCGCGGCCCCGCCGTGCGGGTGGCTGGCCAGCAGGTACAGGCGGACGTTGTCCGGAATCGACACCGGGTCGCCGTGGCCGTCGTGGACGTTCAGCGACGCCTTCATCTGCCAGAACTCGTTGCTCGTGTCGACGTGGAGGATGAGCGGGTCGGTGGCGGGCCGCTTCAGGATGCCGTCGCGGACGCCGGTCACCGGGTCGGTCGTCACCGCGTAGGTGAGCGGTGGATACGACTGGGACGTGAAGTCCGTCGTGCGGTCCTGGCGGGAGTAGATGTTCGGGTCGGCGAACTCGACGTTGGCGAACAGCCGGTGGGTGCCGGGAATGTGGATGCGGACCGCGTCGAACACGCGGCGATGCGCCTCGTCCTCGTTGAAGCCGAGGTAGAGCCAGTCGCGCAGGTACATCCCGGTCGACGAGATGCCGAGGCCGTAGGCGCGGCGGATGCCGACCGCCTCGGTGCTCGCGGCCAGCGGATTCGGGTTCCCGGCGTCGTCGGCCGTCTCGTAGCGCAGGAACGAGGCGACGTCCCGGGTGACGGCGTAGCCGAGGCCCATCACCCACGGGTCCTTTGCAGGGTAGATCAACTCGTACACCTTGTTCGGGTCGAAGCCGTCGAAGAGGCAGATGTCGGTGGTCGAGGCCGAGAGCGACGCCTCGCCCGACGGGCACGTCCCGAAGGCCCAGCGGTCGGCCGCCACCGGCCGGCGTTCGCCGTCGATGGCGTCGCGGACGGTGAGCGTGGAGTGTGCCGTGTCGGTGTTGGCCGTCTCGTAGCTCACGAAGCGGTCGTTCCCCTTGAGCGGCAGCGTATGGGCGACGGCGCCGGCCGCCGTCGGGTCCGACGGGTACTCGATGCGTATCCGGGAGACGATCGGGCTGCCGTCGGCCTGCACCGCCACGGGCAGGTTCGCCCCGAGCCGCGTCGCGGTCGTCGAGACGTCCCCCGCCCAGCCGGCGTCCACGAACGTGTAGCCGAGGCGGAAGAACAGCCCGTCGCCGGACTCGGGATCGGCCCCCGGCGGCAGCGACGGGAAGGTCTGGAAGGGCAGCTCGATGGCGTTGCCGCGGTTGTTGATGCCGTACAGCAGCTTGCGGTTGCCGCGGGCCATGTCGACCGGCCTGATGATGAAGAACGGGGCGCTGAACTCGACCATCCCACGCTCGTTTCGGGGGGCGCGGTCCAGGTTGACGATCACCGCGTTGAGCGGGTCGTCCGGGTCGACCTCCATGTAAACCGTGCCGTCGAGACGCTCGAACGCACCGGCGTCGCCGAACTCCTTGCCGCCGGCATAGGGCGCCGTCCGCTCCACTTCGATGCGCACCACCCGCGCGTCGGCCGGCGTCACAGCCAGGGCGGCGAGCAGACCCGCCAGAACCACGAACGGGAATGTGTGTCTCATTTCGCGCCTCTCCCTGTCCGGTTTCTGCGTTGCAGTCGCCACTATATTCCAAGGCGGTTGAGAAGCCCCGCCCCGCAGGGCCCGGGAGGGAAGCGGATTGAGCGTGATGCGAACTGCGAGTCTCCGTCGGCAAGCAGTACGATGATGCCGACGCACGCCGCGGCGGCCACGAGCGGTACCACGCCGCGAGCCGCGTTGACCAGTCCGGCGAGCGCACGGCGCGGATGGAGGGCGCATCCTTCACTTTGGTTCCGCTAAGGTTGCCAACGAGAACGCGCGAACGCTTCGCAACCGCGAGGACGCATGTTCCCGAGGCGTGTGCGGACCCATTGGGCGGGAAGTCGAGAGGTCGGGCAGCCGCTGCTGCCGTGAGGTTCCGAGTCCATGACGCGAACAACAACAAGACCAGGATCGGGACCGAAAGATACGCGGTGGCGGGTCGTCCCGATGCTGGCGGTGCTCGCGACGGTATGGACGTTGCCGCCGGCCGGCGCGGCCGCGAAGCCGCAGGACACCGACCCGCAGGAACAGGTCGAGGGCCGGACGGAGGCGCTGGTCGAAGAGCTGGGCCGCGCGCTGGGGATGACGCCGGCCGAGATCGAGGCCCTGGGGATGTCGCCCGCGGAGATGCAACGGCTGCTCGCCGGCTTCACGGAGGAGACGGTGGTGGTCGGCTCCCGCGCGCAGCCGCGCAGCGCCACCGAGTCGGCGGTGCCGGTGGACGTGCTTTCGGCCACCGACCTGGTCAGCCAGGGGGCGGGCGACCTGAAGGACCAGCTCCGCACCATCATCCCGTCGTTCAACACCAACACCCAGCCGATCAGCGGCGGGTCGACGGTGGTCCGTCCCGCCATGCTTCGGAATCTGGCCCCGGACCACACGCTGGTGCTGGTCAACGGCAAGCGCCGTCACCGCTCGTCGATAGTCGACTGGCACGGCGGCAACGGCGTGGCGTTCGGCTCGCAGGGCCCCGACATCTCGGCCATCCCCGCGATTGCGCTGCGGCAGGTCGAGGTGTTGCGGGACGGCGCGGCGGCCCAGTACGGCTCCGATGCGATCGCCGGCGTGATGAACTTCCAGCTCAAGGACGCCCGTTCCGGCGGTTCGGTCGAGCTGAACACCGGGATGTACCAGGCCGGCGACGGGGAATCGACGCAGTTCGCGGGCAACGTCGGCCTGCCGCTCGGCGCCACCGGGTTCGCCAACCTCAGCCTGGAGTACGGCAACGCGAACCCGACCGACCGGGCCGCGCCGCGGCGCGACGCGATGGCGCTGATCGCGGCCGGCAACACGCACGTTCCCTCCGACCACCCGCAGGTCTGGGGCGACCCGGCCGTCGACAACGACCTGAAGGCGTTCGGCAACTTCGGCTACACGCTGCCGGCCGGCCTGCAGGCGTACGCCCACACCAGCTACGCCACCCGGAAGGTGACCTACGGCATCTTCTTCCGCAACCCGAACACGCGGCTCGGCGTGTTCAGCAACGACGGCGGCCGCACGCTGCTGGTCGGCGACGTGCTCGCGGCGGGCGGCATGGGCACGGCCGACTGCCCGACGGTCACCGTCACCGACCTGGTGCCGGACCCGGTCGCGCTGCGGCGGGTGGCCGACGACCCGAACTGCTTCACGTTCCAGGAGCTGTTTCCCGGCGGCTTCACGCCGCAGACCGGGGGCACGGTGACCGAGGCGTCGGTGGCCGGCGGGGTGCGCGGCTTCACGGCCGGCGGCTTCAACTGGGACGTGAGCGGCTCGGTCGGCATGCACCGGACCGACTTCTTCATCCGCGACACTATCAATGCGTCGCTCGGCCTGATGTCGCCCAGCGCGTTCGACGTCGGCAGGAACAGCCAGCGGGACGTCAGCCTCAACTTCGACGTGTCGCATGCGGTCAGCGACCGGGTGAACATCGCCGCCGGCGCGGAATGGCGCGACGAGCAGTTCGGCCTGCGGGCGGGCGACCGCGCGGGATGGATGGTGGGCCCGTACGCGGCGCAGCGCTTCATGGCCGGCTCCAACGGCGTCTTCGCCTACAGCCCGGCGCAGGCGGGCACCTGGAGCCGCCACAACGTCGCGGCCTACGGCGACCTGGAGGTGACCGACCCGGGCGAGGCGTGGACGCTGGGCGCGGCGGTGCGCATCGAGGACTTCGAGGACTTCGGAACGACGGCGAACGGCAAGCTGTCGGGCCGTGTCGGCTTCGTGCGGGGCAGCGTGAGCACCGGGTTCCGGGCGCCGACTCCCGGCCAGCAGCACGGCCTGAACATCCATAGCTGGTTCGACCCGACGGTGGGCGATCTGGTCAACAACGCGGTCATCCCGTCGATCTCGCCGGTGGCGCGGCTGCGCGGCGGTGCGCCCCTCGAGCCCGAGGAATCGATCAACTACACCGCCGGCGTCGTGTTCGGCGGCGGTCCCTTCACGCTCACGGCCGACTACTTCCGCATCGACGTGTCCGACCGGATCGGCATCACGAGCAACTTCGTCCTCACGCCGGCGGAGATCGCAGCGGTCGTGGCCGGGGGCTTCGAGGCCGCGGAGAGCGTGCGGAACTACCGGTTCTTCACCAACGCCTTCGGCACGACCTCGCAGGGCGTCGACGTCGTCTCGACCTGGACGCCGCTGGCGCTGCGGGGCAACGCTGTTATCAGCGCCGTCTTCAACCACACCGACACCGAGGTGACGGACAACGACAAGGGTCTGCTCGACGGCCGGCGCATCGCCGAGTACGCCTACGCCCTGCCGCGCACCCGCTGGAACGCCGGCGTCACCCAGCGCCTCGGGCGGGCGAGCCTGCTGGGCCGCCTCAGCTACTACAGCGGCTGGTACGACTACGACAGCGGGCGCCGGCAGATCTTCGATCCCTCCGGCGGCCTGGAACAGGGTTTCTTCGAGGGCCGACCGATCGTCGACCTGGAGCTGACCGTGGATCTCGGCCGGGGAACGACGCTGGCCGTCGGGGGGCAGAACGTCTTCGACACCTACTCGCAGGTGTCGGTCCTCGCCAACGCGGTCGGCGAGCAGTACAGCGAGTACATCCCGTGGGGCTACAGCGGCGCCTACTACTACGTCCGCATCGGCTACGACTGGGGCCGTTGAGCCGCCGCCGGCTCCTACCGGGGACGTTCCCGGAACCGGGTCTCGGTGCAACTGACGAAGTCGATGACCCCCGCCAGCTCCCGTTGCAGGGCCCGGAACTCGTCGTCGCCCATGAGGATCTCGCTGAAGTCCTGGCGCATCTCGGGATCGGCGTGCCGTTCGCTGAAGAGGATCTGGTCGACGGGCCGCTCGATGTTCTGGGCGCCGGTTATCCAGCGACCCGTCTGCACCGTCATCTCCGCGCCGGGGTAGTTTCGCTGGACCAGGTCGTCCATGTCCCGCGCGAGTGTTCGGGCGGCGTCATTGCGTCCCGGCTGGATGTTGCAGATGCGGCGGAAAACGAACGCGCCTTCGTCCTGCGGTGCGGCCTCCGCCTTCACGGCCCCGGCGATGCCGAGCAGCATGGCGGCGACGATGACGGTTCTCATGGAGTGCTCCCTCGCGGTGTCGTCTCGATTCTAGTTCGGCGGAGATGTCCGCGGACCGAGTACGGCTAGAGCTAGCCAGGTAAACCTGAAAGCGGCGCAAGTCGCGTCGCCAACGAGTACGTAGTTTGTACAGAATCCGCACTTCGGCCGGACAAGGCAGCTAGACGGAAGTTTCCGCGGTCATTGTCCCGGAACCCATAGATTCTAAAGGCTTTACGGGGTTTTTTGCGGGTCGTATCCGGTGAAACGTAGCCATGTAATGGCAGGGATGAACGTCTTGTATTCCCTTGCAATAGATGCCTTAACGCGGGATAATGGTATCCATGTATATCGAGAGCGTCCCCAACCGCTCCTCGCCCCCCGCCATCCTCCTCCGAGAGTCCTTCCGCGACCGCGGCCGCGTCAAGAAGCGTACCCTCGCCAACCTCTCCAAGCTCCCCGACGTCGCCATCAACGCCCTGCGCCGCACCCTCCGCGGCGAGCGACTCGTCAGTCCCGATGACGCCTTCACCTGCCTCCGAAGCCTCCCACACGGCCACGTCGCCGCCGTGCTCGCCACCGTCCGCAAGCTCGGACTGGCGGCCATCCTCGCCCGCAGTCCCGGCCGCCTCCGCGACCTCGTCCTCGCACTGCTCGTCGCCCGCGTCATCGACGCGCAGTCGAAGCTCGCCACCGCCCGCGCTCTGACGCCCGAAAGCGCCGTCTCCACGCTCGGCCAGATGCTCGACCTCGGCGCCGTCGACCCGAAGGAGCTGTACGCCGCGATGGACTGGCTCGTCGAGCGGCAGGCGGTCATCGAGCAGCGCCTCGCCAAGCGCCACCTCCAGGAACACACCCTCGTGCTCTACGACCTGACCTCCAGCTACGTCGAGGGGACGCACTGCGAACTCGCCCAGCGCGGACACAGCCGCGACCGCAAGAAGGGCACGCTCCAGATCGTCTTCGGTCTGCTCTGCACCGCCACCGGGTGTCCGGTCGCCGTCGAGGTCTTCGAAGGCTCGACCAGCGACCCCAACACCGTCGCCGCGCAGGTCGACAAGATCCGCACCCGTTTCGGCCTCCACCGCGTGGTGCTCGTCGGCGACCGCGGGATGCTGACCGCGGCCCGCATCCGAGAGGACCTCGCCGAGGTCGACGGGCTGCGCTGGATCACTACACTGCGCGCACCGACCATCCGCAAGCTGCTGGCGGCAGGAACCGTCAGCGCGTCGCTGTTCGACCAACGTGACCTCGCCGAGGTCACCAGCGAGGAGTTCCCCGGTGAGCGTCTGATCGTCTGCCGCAATCCGCTGCTCGCCGCCGAGCGGCAGCGCAAGCGACACGAACTGCTCGCCGCCACCGAGAAGGAACTCGAACCGATTGTCGCCGCCACCCGGCGACCGAAGACCCCCCTACGCGGGGCCGCCGCCATCGGCATGCGCGTCGGCAAGGTCATCAACCGCTACAAGGTCGCCAAGCACTTCGTCACCAACATCACCGACGAGTCCTTCTCGTTCCAGCGCGACGAAGCCGGGATCGCGGACGAGCAGCAACTCGACGGGCTCTACATCGTCCGTTCCAACGTCGAGCCCGAACACTTCGATGCCGCCCAGACCGTGCGCGCCTACAAGGACCTGGCGAAGGTCGAGCGCGCCTTTCGGTCCCTCAAGACCGTCGACCTGAAGGTACGGCCGATCCACCACCGCCGCGCCGACCGGGTGCGCGCCCACGTCCTGTTGTGCATGCTCGCCTATTACGTCGAGTGGCACATGCGCCAGGCCCTCAAGCCGCTCCTGTTCGACGACCACGACCCGGCCGCCGCCGAACGACAGCGCGCCTCGGTGGTCCAGAAGGCCAGGCGCTCGCCCGCCGCACGCGCCAAGGCCGCCGGAAAGCGCACCGAAGACGACCTGCCCGTGCACAGCTTCCGAACCTTGCTCGCCGACCTCGGCACCCTGACCGCCAACACCATGCGGGTGGCCGACGGCGACGCCACCTTCACCATGCTCACCAAGCCCACACCCGTGCAGCAACGCAGCTTCGAGCTGCTGGGAGTCACCCCGAAAATGTAGCCAGCACCCAACACCTTCGAAACCTGTAACTCCGCCACCAACAGTGACTTATGCGCGATCGGCCTGGAAACTTCCGGCTAGATCGACTCGATGCGGACGTTCAGTCCCGGCGAGGCGGCCAGCTTTCGGTCCCCGGTGACGAGCGATTCCCCGAGCGTTGCCGCCAGAGCCACGTAGACCGCGTCATAGGCAGTGACATTGTTGCGAAGACTCCAGATTCGGTCGAGGAACGGTTCGTGCGGGTACCGTTCGACGTCGAGCCGTCGCCACTGGTCGAGCGCCTGCGCCGCGCGCCGCTCGTCGAATGTTCCGACCAGCACATACCGGCGCAGCACGTGTGCGATCTCGATGTCGATGAGATGGGGCGCGTGGACGATCTCGGCTTCGTCGCCGAGTCTCGCGCCGAGTCTCCTGCCGCGGGCCGTGTTCAGCAGCAGCTCCACGGCACCGGACGCGTCCAGCACCATCAGCGCAATCCCCGCTCCTCTCGGAGAACGTCCGCGGGCGAACGATCGAGCGCAACCTCCGGCTGCTCGCGAATGGCCTGCAGCAGTTCCCGTCGACTCGGTCGTGCAAGCGCCCTCTCGACTTCCCGCAGCACGTAGAGAGACATCGAAACGCCCTCCATGGCGGCGCGGGCCTTCAGCCGTCGGTGCAGAGAGTCGGGAACATTGCGGATCTGAAGCATCGTCATGTGCCCAGTATGAAAACATGAGTACAAGCTGTCAATCAGTACGGCAGCGCCAGCGCGACGAGCTGCTCGCGGTCGGCTCCGCCCCCTACGGCCAGGACGATGTACTGCCGGCCGTCCGCGAGGTAGCTGATCGGCGCGGACGACGACCGGGCGGGCAGCTCCATCTCGAGCAGCTCGTAGCCGGTGTGCTTGTCGAACGCGCGCAGCCGGTTCGACTCGATGCCCTGGCCGATGAAGAGCAGCGTCTTCGTCAGCAGGGGGCCGCCGCCCTTCTCGTAGTTGCCCAGCGGGGGCAGGTCCATGCCGCGCAGCGCTTCGTGATCCCGCGGGCCGTCGCCGAGCGGCACGCTCCAGAGCCTCTCGCCCGCGTTCATGTCCAGCGCCGCGAGCTGCGAGTAGGGCGGCTTGAAGAGCGGCAGTCCGCGCGGGCCCGGCAGGTTGCTCACCTGCGGGCGTATCGTCAGGTCCGAGTTCGCCGGATCGCCGGGCTCCAGCACGACGAACGAGAAGTGCGCCCAGCTCGGCACGTAGAGCCGCCCGGTCTCCGGATCGAAGGCGGCGCCCCACCAGTTGGCGCCCCCGCTCCAGCCCGGCCGCACGATGTTGCCGCCCAGCGCCGGCGGTGTGTAGAGCGGGCCGGCAGTGTGCCGCCGGTAGATCTCCAGCGCCTCGGCCCGCAGCTCGTCCGTGAAGTCGATGAGGTCCTCTTCCAGTGAGCCGTTGGTCAGGTAGAGCGGCGGCTTCGTCGGATACGGCTGCGTGGGGGAGGTGCGCTCGCCCGGCACCGTCGACGGCGGGACCGGACGCTCCTCGATGGGCCAGACCGGTTGGCCTGTGGCCCGGTCGAAGACGAACGTGAACCCCTGCTTGGTGATCTGCGCGACCGCCTTGATGGGCCGCCCGTCGACCGTGATGTCGATCAGGTTCGGCGCCGCCGGCAGGTCGTAGTCCCACACCGCGTGGTGCACGAACTGGAAGTGCCAGACCCGCTCGCCGGTCTCGGCGTCGAGGCAGACCAGCGAGTTGGCGAACAGGTTGTCGCCGGGGCGGTGGCCGCCGTAGTAGTCGGTGACCGGGGAGCCGACCGGCAGGTAGACGTACCCGAGCTCCGGGTCGGCGCTCATGTTCGACCAGACGTTGGCCCCGCCCGACCACTTCCACGACTCGTTGCCCCAGGTCTCGTTGCCGAACTCGCCGGGCTGCGGAATCGTGTGAAAGATCCACTTCATCTCGCCGGTGCGGACGTCGTAGCCGCGCACGTGTCCCGGCGGCGCCTCCTTGCGGCCGCGGCCCTCCGTGATCGCGGAGCCGACCACCACCGTGTCGCCGGCCACGAGCGGGGCGGAGCTGACCGCGTACTGGCTGGTGTCGATGATGCGGCCGAGTCCGCGCGTCAGGTCGACCCGGCCGTTCCGGCCGAACGCCGGATCCGGCTTGCCGGTCTTGGCGTCCACGGAGACCAGCCACGTCCGCCCGCCGGCGTAAATCAGCCGGGCCTCGTTGCCGTCCGTCCAGTAGGCCAGCCCGCGCGTCAGGAAGCCGTGCACCGCCGGGCGGCCGTCCAGGTAGAGGCCGGGGTCGTAGCTCCAGATCGTCTCGCCGGTCGTCGGGTCGATGGCCGCGACCTGCCCCAGGTTGGTGGTGGTGTAGAGCACGCCGTCGACCACAAGCGGCGTCACCTCGTAGGCGTAGGTGCGGAACCGCTGCCCGTCGCGGATGACCGGGTTCTCGGCGCGCAGCTTGTCGTCGACCGACGTCCAGGTCCAGGCGATGCGGAGCTGGTCGACGTTGTCCGCCGTGATCTGGTCGAGGGGCGTGTACTTGGTGTGGCCGGGATCGCCGCCATAGAAGCGCCACTCGTGCGGGTCGGCGCCGGCCTGGGCTTGCCCCTCCGCGGGCGCCAGCGCCACGGCGGTCACGACAAGCAACCCGACCACGAAACGCGCCGCCGTCGGCGAACCGTTCCAATGCATGATCCGCACCTCGGAAGTTCCGAGTACAGGGCTCATTCTAAGCTGACGGCTCTCCCCGGGCGGTTGGGGAATCGCGACCGCCACGGTGCCCGCTCTGCGCTACACTGAGGTTGTTCCGATGTTCGATACTCACGCGATCGCCCGCAGCCTGACTGATGCCAACCTCACGCCGGAACAGGCGGATGCCATCACCGACGCAATCCGCCAGGCTGCTGAGCACGACATGGCCGGCCTGGCGACGAAAGCCGACCTCGCGGAACTGCGCGTCGAGCTGGCCGGCCTCGAGGCCCGCCTCATCAAGTGGATGATCGGCATCGTGTTTGCGGGCGCCGGCCTCGTAATCGCGGTCCTCCGCCTCATCGGGTGACGCCGGCACGACCGGCGTCACGGAGCGGCTCGTGTCCAGCGGCCGCGAATCGTGATGCTGTTCGTCGCGCCGGGCAGCGTCAAGTCGAAGACCTCCTCGAAGCTGCGCGCATCTGTCCGCGTCACGGTGAGCGTCGCCCGCGTGCCGGGCGCGTTCTCCGACGCCTCGAGGACGAACACCATGCGCTCCGGCGGCGTGGACGACTCGTCGAGGACGAACGTGTTCACGAACCCCTCGCTGTTGAACTGGCGCAGGACGTACGTGGCGCGGTCGGTGTCGTAGCTGACCACGGTCCAGTCTTCGTGGTCGTCACCGTCGGGCAGGCCGTCCTGCGATGGGAAGACGGACCGGTTCCGGCTCAGCAGATACCGGTCCTGCAGCACCAGCTCGTACGTGCGCTCGCCGCGGCCGTCGCCGAACGTGGCGGACTCCTCCCCGGTCCATGCACCGATGAAGAACTCGAACGCGGACCAGCGATCCGCTGTGCCGGCCTGCTGGCCGGCGGCGGGAACGGCGATGGACGCGAACAGCAGCGTGGTCACGATGGCTCTCATGGAATCCTCCCGGGATGAACAGTGGTTGAACGGCAGCGCTCACCGTACTGTTCCGGCCGGGCCTGGGGATTGTAAGGAATCGACAGGCCAGGCGTCTGCACCGCAGTGCTGCGGCGCAGGGTCATGGAGCCGGGGGCATGGGCCGAGTCGCCGAGCCGGCGAGGCGTTGCGGGGCGCTAGTCGACGTCGAGCGCCGACACGCGCGGGCTGGCTGCGAACTCGCCCGGCGTCATGCCCGAGAAAGCCCTGAACTCGTGGATGAAGTGGGCCTGGTCGTAGAACCCGGCGTCGTGGGCCACCCCCGTCAGCCGGGCGTCCGGCGCGTGCCGCAGGCGCCGGCACGCGCGCAGGAACCGCGCCAGCCGCGTCAGGTGCTTCGGCGTCATGCCCAGGGCGGCGGCGAACGTCCGCTCGAGACCCCGCTGGCTGACACCCAGCGAGCCGGCGATGCGATCGATGCGCAGCGGCGCGCGCGTCCTCCACAGCGTGCGCACGAGCGCCGAGACGTCCTGCTTCCGGTGGGCGTCGAGACGCCGCCGCAGAAACGCCTGCACCGCGCCGGCCCGATCCTCGTCGGTCGCGGCCGTCGCGATCCGGTCTTCGACCGCACGGACGTCGCGGCGGGGCCATACCTCGTCCGCGGGCGTGGCGCGATCCCCGACCTCGCGCATCGGAACCCCGAAGAAGTGGTGCGCGCCCCACGGATGGAACCGCACCGAGACGAATCCGCCGGCGCCGGCCGGCTGGATCTCGACGTAGCGGCTGATCTGCGAGACCAGCAGGCTGACGGGTTGCACCGCGGCGTCCGCGCCCGCGAAACGCATCGTGAAACGGCCGGCGGTAGTGGAAGATCGCCTCGACGACGCCGTCCGCCACGATCCGCTCCGGCCCGCCGAACAGGGCCGCGCGGTCGCATTCGAACAGCCAGATTTGCCGGACGAAGGGAGCGAGCGCGTCGTCGACGGGAAACTCGCGGTACCGTATCGGCACGATGCCGCATGGTAACCCGGTCTCTCCTGACCTGTTCGTCTTCCGCCACGCCGAGGACCTGCTCCAGGACCTTCGCGGCGCCCTCCGCTACTTTGGCCGCAACCGCGTCTTCGTCGCCACAGCGGTGCTGGTGCTCGCGCTCGGCATCGGCGGGGCGACGGCCGTCTTCAGCGTCAGCGAGACGTTGCTGCTCCGCCCGCTCCCCTATCGTGACGGCGACCGTCTCGTCGCCCTCCGCAGCTACCGCCCGCTCGACGACTTTCCGTTCACCCGCGCGGCCGGCGGGACGCTTGTCGACTGGCAACGGCAGGCGACGTCGTTCGACGCCATCGCCGGCTACCGTTGGGGCTCGCTCGACGCCATCGACGGCGTTCGCAGCCATCGGTTGAGCGGGTTGGCGGCGACCCCGGAGTTCTTCGACGTGTTCGGCGTCGCCATGAACGGGCGCGCCTTCGCCGCCGCCGATCGCGGCGCCGGCGCGCTCGTGCTCGGCCACGACGCCTGGCGCCGCCTGTTCGGTGCGGACGACGCACTCATCGGCGGAACGCTGGATTTGCATGCCCGGGATCTCTCCCGCGTGGGACCGACTCGATTCGTCGTGCTCGGCGTCTCGACGACGCCGGTGCGGTTCCCTACCCTCGAAGCCGACTTCGAGCTCGGCGTCGGCACCGTCATCGACACCATCGATTTCTGGTGGCCGATGTACCTCGATCCGACCGACTCGCGCGACGCCGAGGATCGCCTCATCAACGTCGTGGCAAAGCTGCGGCCGGGGGTGACCGTCGCGCAGGCGCAGGCCGAAATGGACGCCATCGCGCGTCGCCAGGCCGAGGAGTATCCGGAGGCGCACGAGGGCTGGGAGGTGCGCGTCGTGCCGTTGCGCCAGCAGATGGCCGAGGGCTCGCGCGACGGCGTCCTGCTGCTGTCGGCCGCGACCGGCCTGCTGCTGCTGATCGCATGCGCCAATGTGGGGACGCTGCTGCTCGCGCGGGGGGTCGCGCGGCGTCGAGAGGTCGCGATCCGTGCGGCGCTCGGCGGGCCGCGCCGGCGGCTCGCGCGGCAGTTCCTGATGGAAGCGACCGTCCTCGCCGTCGGTGCGGGCGCTCTCGGCGTCCTCTTCGCGTCGTGGGCCATCGAGCTGGCGCGACCGTGGCTGCCGGGAAGCCTGCCCGCACTGCAAGAGATGACGATCAATCCGTCGGTGCTCGCGTTCGCGATGGCGAGCGCCGGGCTCACCGCGGTCGTCACGGGCGTCGCGCCCGCGCTGCGCGCGGCGAGGTCTCGCGGCGAGCGACTGACCGGACGCGAAGCGCGTGGCACGACCGACGGCGGCCGGACGCGCCTGGTCGGCGTGCTGGTTGCAGCGGAAGTGGCGCTGACGGTGGTCCTGCTGTTGGGCGCCGGGCTGCTCGTGCGTAGCGCCCTGCGTGCGGCGCAGATGGAGCCGGGGTTCAACCCGGCGAATCTGCTGACGATGACGGTGTCATTGCCGGAGAACAAGTTCGACTGGAACCACAATGCCACCTTCGCCCGGGAGGTGATGGATGCCGTCCGGTCCTTGCCGTCGGTAACCGACGCGGCGGTGGTTCAGGGCATCCCGATGGGCGACGGGGGGTTCTTCGGCAACCGGCCTATCGAGGGATATGTCACGCCGCCCGGCACCGAGGATCCGGTGTATCGCCTGCGTGTCGTCAGCCCTGCGTACGTCACGACGATGCAGATCCCGATCGTCTCGGGCCGAGAGTTCGAGGCGCGGGACGACGTCGGCGAGCGCGGATTCAACCGCACCATTCTGGTGAGCGAGTCGTTCGCGCGGCGCTACTGGCCGGGGCAGAACCCGCTCGGCAAGCGTATCGCCTCGACGATCGGTACCCCGGACTGGTGGATGACGGTGGTCGGTGTTCTCGGCGACGTCCGATACACCGGTCTCGAAGCGGCGCCGACCGAAGAGGTCTACCTGCCGGCGGGCCTCTACCCGCAAGCCGCGATCACGCTGGTCGCACGAACCGTCGGCGATCCGCTCGATGAGGTGTCGGAGGTGCAGGCGCGCATTCGCGATGTCGACCCGCACGCCTTCATCACGGACGTCCGGTCGATGAACGACGTGATCGCCGGCTCGCAGGCCGAGCGGCGCGCCGGGGCTCTGCTCGTGGCGGCCTTTGGGCTGCTCGCGCTCGTGCTGGTCATCGCCGGCGTCTACAGCGTCATTGCGCAGGCTGTCGTCCAACGGGAGCTCGAGCTCGCCATCCGCGCGGCGCTCGGTGCCGGACCGTGGGCGGTCGCGGGCCTGGCGATGCGGACGGCGCTGCAACCGGCGGCGGCCGGCATTGCGCTCGGGCTCGCGGCCGCCGCCGGCGCAAGCCGGGTGATGGCATCCGTGCTCTTCGGGGTCGGCGCGCTCGACGTCGTGACCTGGGCCGCAGCCTGCGGGGCGCTGCTCGCCGCCTGTGTGACCGCGGGATATCTCCCGGCGCGCCGCGCCGCGCGAATTGATCCGATGACCGCTCTGCGGGCCGAGTAACGACAACTGGACGCGCCGGCGCCTGTTGCGTGCTCGCCGGTGCTCATCCAGCGTGGGCGTTGCGCCGCCGGGCCGGATCGACGAGCACGACGAGCGACGAGAGTACGAGCAGGCCCGCGACGAATGCCGCGACATCGGCGGGCCCGATGTACCCGGCCCGCATCTGTTCCAGGATGGCGGGCACGGCACCCGGCAGGCCCGCCACCAGCCCCGCGAAGAACAGCAGCGAGACGCCCCAACCGATTCCACGCCTGCTGATCTCATCGCTCAGCCAGATGAGACACGCGGTGATCGCGGTGACGGACAGGACGAGGGTGAGTCTGAAACTCCAGCCGGGCTCGGCCACGAGCGGCAACCCCTCCGGGACGACGGTCTGCTGTTCCAGCCAGATCGCGATCCCTGTCGCCTGCGCGACACCCAGCAGCAGCGCGACACCCCGCACGGACCATGCCATCGTCCGGCACCCGGGGGCGCTGGTGCAAGCCCGGATGGGCAGTGGGTGGGCCTCAGCTTCCGCGGGTGTCGGCACTGGACGCTGCCGGGCGCAGCTCGCGCTTAACACACGTAGTAGACTCAGTTGTAGGCGTTCACGGTTGCGGGTTAGAGCTGAGGGAAACCGCGGCCAAGAATTGGGGGGGTGCTGCGATGGATCTAGCGAATTCTCGTCATGCGGCTCATCGCCAACGCGAGCGAGGCATCAGCATTGAGGGATCGAGGTCGTGTTCCACTTCGGCGAATGTCGACCGAACGGCCGCCGGAAGTCCTGGAATGGTCGGCGTGGGTCCAATGGGATGGGATCCTGTCCCGGGCGCGCGCGTCGCGGACGGTCGTAACATGGCCGACGCAGTGGTGCTCTTGGTCCTCAGCAGACTCCCACCGTTCCCTGACCGCTCCGGGTAGTCCGATCACAAACTGCCTTCTGGGACACATCATCATGAACAGCAAGTACGCTCCGCTCGAATCTCATCTGCGTGACTCAGGACATGCGCACGTGCCCATGACGTTCAGCGAAATCGAGCACGTCATCGGCGCCCGGCTGCCGCCAGCGGCCTTCAAGCACCGTGCGCTCTGGTCGAACAACCCCAGCAACTGGGTCATGACGAAGGCATGGCTCGCGGCGGGATACGAAACGGAGAACGTCGACATGCAGGACTGCAAGCTCGTGTTTCGGAAGGCCGCGACGCACGAGCCGGCCAGCAATGCCGGTCGCGACTCGTCTGTTGGGGAACGTGCCGGTTCGTTCGCCGACGTCTTCGGCGCGCTGAAGGACACTGTGACGATATCGCCCGGCACGAACCTGACGGACCCGATCGGCGAGGACTGGAACGCTGCGCGGTGGCGGCCAAGATGACCGACTTCCTGCTCGATACGTGCGCCGTCATCTGGACCGCACACAACGATCCCTTGCGGGAACCCGCCGCGAGCCAACTCCAGGACGCTTATCGGCGGGGGGCGCCACTTTTCGTGTCCCCCATCACAGCGTGGGAGATCGCGATGCTGGCGGCGAAAGGGAAGATCGCTCTTGCGCTCGATCCGAGTCTGTGGTTCCAGCGCTACTGCGAGCTGCCCTCGGTGACGCTAGCCGCGATGCCGGTATCCGTGTTGGTCGGATCGACCACGTTGCCGGGGACGCCGCCTTCTGACCCTGCGGATCGCATTCTCATCGCGACAGCGCGCTCCTTCGGATGTGTGCTTGTGACTCGCGACGCCCAAGTCCTCGAGTACGGCTCTCAGGGCCACGTACGGGTCATCGGATGCTGATGCGATCTGTGAGGCCGTGGGACGGACTTGGCGGTCGGAGCGGGTGGTCGAGCACGTAGTCGAGCGACAGCAGGCGGCGCAGCGGAACCTCGGGCGCGGCCGTGCGCCGATGGCGGACTGCTCGGCGCCGAGCACGCGATAGAGCCGCCTCGACGCTTTGACAGGGGTGACCAGAGATGTTAATTTAATAGTCGTTGACTAAAAAATTAACGGAATGTCCGGGCTGCTGGCGAACGGTTGCGCCGGTCGAATTCTCATGCGCATGAGGGTGTCGTTGCACAGCCGGCTGTCGCGCCGGGAACGACAGATCATGGACATCCTCTTCCGGCACGGCCGGGCCCCGGCCAGCCTCGTCCGGAAGGAGCTGCCCGGCGACCCGGCTTCGTCGACGGTCCGTACGCAACTGCGCATCCTCGAGCAGAAGGGGCACGTCCGTCACGAGGAGGAGGGATTGAGGTACGTGTATCGCCCGGTGACGCCGCGCCGCACCGCGCGCCGCTCCGCATTGCGGCATCTGATCGAGACGTTCTTCGACGGGTCCGCCGAGCAGGCGGTGGCCGCGCTGCTCGGCGGCGAGGCGAGACATCTGACCGAGCCGGAGCTGGACCGGATCGCACGGATCGTCTCCGACGCGCAGGCGGCGCAACGGGGCGCCGTTCGATCCGTGGCCGCGCCGCGCGGCAACGGGCCGGACGGAAACGATGCGGGCGGGGAACGGGAGGAACCGTCATGAGCCTGCTGGCCGCGTTGACCGTCAAGGTGTCGGCGATCCTGCTGCTGGCGCTCGTCGGGGTCCTCTGCCTGCGCATGCGGTCGGCGGCTGCGAGGCACTGGGTGCTGGCCATCGGGGTGGTGTCGGCGTGCGTGGCGCCGGCACTCCACGTCCTGCCGATTCCGCCGGTCGTCCAGGTGGCGCCGGTCGGACCACTCGCCTGGAGCGCCGGGCCCGTGTTCGAGGCGCTCGGGCTGCATCCCTACATCCCCTTCACCGAGCCTGAAGATGCCAGTCAGAGCGGGCGGGCGGTTGGGTCGGAGCCTGCAGGTTCCCAGCCCGGCCGGTTCGGACCCGCGGCGGCGGCCGTCACGACCGGCGATGCCATCGGCCGCTGGGCCGTGACGATCTGGCTGGCGGGCGTGGTCGCCAGCGCCGGTGTGCTCCTGGTCGGGTTGGCGAGACTCCGCTGGCTCCGCGTCTCGTCGCTCGTCGTAGGGAAACCAGGCTTCGAGAGACTGTTTCAACGGTTCTCGCTGGAAGGGGGAGAGCAGATCGAGGAAGAGCTGGTGCTCCGGCTCGGCTCTGTCGAGGAGACGATCACGGTGACGGATACGGGTGAGTCGCCGACCGCGGCGAGGACTATCAGCGAAGCCACGCGGGCGCGGTACCTGGAACACCGGAACCAGGGCGGCACGATAGCGCCCCCGATCAAGATCCGCGATCTGGCCCCTGTCTATCCGGCGTCCGTGCGCGGCAGCGGGTTCGAGGGCAAGGTCGTTCTCGAAGCGCAGATCAAGACGGATGGAACCGTCGAGGTACTTCGGATTCTGGCCCCGGTGGACCCGGCGACGATGACGACGGTGTACCCCGACCTGGCTCGCTCGGCGGTGGAGGCGGTCGGCGGGTGGCGCTACGAGCCGACGTTGCTGCACGGCGTGCCGGTCGACACGCGGATGACCATCAACGTGACCTTTCGCCCGTAGTCCGTGGCGCCGGCAATCTGAAAGACGGGCATGGACGACTACCTACGTTCCTGGCGATGAAGACGAGGAAAAACGGGTGGAAAGAGCGAGTGGTTCGGTCGCGCGCCTCACTTCATGTCGTCCATTTGATCCATCAGGGACGATGAGTCGTCCAGATCGATTCCCGGACGCAGTCCGCCACGCCCGGTAGTAGTGAGCCGGACGCGTGTGGGCGGCCGGGCAGTCGTCCAGGCCAGGCGGCTGCGCAGCGACTCTTCGATGATCGTCGTCAGCGTCATGCCACACCTCGCGGCTTCCCGTTTCGCTTCCAGGACGAGGGTATCCGCCAATCGAATCGTGATTCGCACGGTGAATGACCGTACGGGCGATTCTGGCGACGTGTCAATGCTTCCCGCACGATTCATGGGCCAGCGAATCGACGCCTTCGCGCCCACCGCAGCGCCGAGCTGGCCGTCACCGCCATGGCAGCCGCCAGGAGGTTGAACAGCATGTCGATCGGGTCGTACACGCGGCTGGGCAGCGCCAACTGGATGCACTCGTCGACGACCCCGATCAGCGTCGCCGCCAGTATCGCCAGCAGCGCCGGCGCGGGGACGCGGCGGCCGTGGCGCGCCCGCTCCGCGAGGGCTTCGTGGATGAACAGGGCGACCACGCCGTACTCGATGAGGTGAGAGCGCTCGGTCGGGATCGACATGCGGACAAACACGAGCAGATAGGCGGCCACGACCCCCAGCGCGACGGCGATCTCGGCTCCCCCCGGCCGCACTCTGAGCCCCTGCGTCACCGCCGTCGCCACGACCAGGAGGCAGCAGGCGAGGAAAAGGCCGACGCCCAGATTGAGGTGACCGAGCAGGTCGAACAACGTCCGCGCCAGACCGAGGGTGGAGTAGATCGCCACCACCACGGCCAGCGTCCAGGCCCAGAGGCGGCGTTCGCGTTCCGATGCGAAGAGAGGCAAGGAGAGATCCTTACAGTCTGCGGGCAGGGGCCGGTTCATCGGTCGTTCCCCGGATCGCCGAGCCGGGCGCCCGTATCCGCCTGCCGGTAGTCGAAGAACTCCTGCGTGAACGTCGCGGCATATTCGCCGAGTGCGGTCGTGGCCCGCCCCGACAGGGTCATCCGCGCCGGCATCCAGACGCCGCGGAAAGGCGCCAGCTCCATCACCGCCTGCAGGCCGTCGGCCCGCACGAGCCATCGAAACCGAAGAAAGTCGAGCCCCGCGTTCTCGAAGGCGTACTGCACTATCTGGTGAATCTCGGGATCCACCCACAGCGTAACCATCGACGTCTTGACGACCCCCCGATTGATCCGCTCGCCGGCTTCCTTCCAGAAGGTACCGGTGGGGTAGAACTCGATGCGCACGACCTCGCGGCCCGCGACGGTCTCGCGGCCGACGAAGTAGTAGTCGCCCGGTTCCAGCGTCCACTCCAGGAAGTAGAAGAAGTCGGTGACGAAGCGCGGCTCCGGGTCTTCCTGATCCGCGAGCCCGTGGCTCGCGCTGCCACGGTTGTCTCTATCGGCTCGTAGCCCGGTGCGCCGCCGCTCCTCGTCGCGCAGCCACGACGCCTCGTAGCCGCGCCGCGCCGCGTCGTCGATGCCGACGCCGTCCACGCGCACGGGGCTGCGGACGGCCGTTCCGTCGCGGACGTACCACTCGTACTCGCGCACGCGCCGAAACCTGGACAGTCGACTCTCCGGTGGCGCGTCGAGCTCGAGCGACCAGGTCTCACGCAGGACGAAGTCGCCCAGCCGCCGCCACGGTGCGGCGTCACGGTTGGCGAGCACGCGCTGCATGAACCGGTCGATGTCGTTGTCGTTCCGGGCGGCGCGTGGTTCCGCCGCGTGCGCGGTCGCCGTGCCGGCCTGCAGGGACGAGACCGTCGCGACCGGCGGCGTGGACGAGACCGCCGCGCCGGACAATGCGGAAGCGGGCGTCGAAGTGGTCGCCATCGCCATGGTGACGGTGAGTGCCGTGGGCAACACTTGGCCGCCCGACCCTCCGCGAGGATGTTCCGTGTGCATGTCGGTCCTCCATTCGCGCAGCGAACTTGCCGCGCCGTGCTACGGACGAAGCACAGCGGATGCCGATCCGGCGGTCGGCTCCCAAGCCGTTGAGCTACAGTGAATTGGATCGTTGGACGAAACGCTGCAAGCGGCTCGATTCCGGTTCGAGCTGGACATCACGCGCCAACTGCTGTGCATTCAGTGTGCGTACACGCCGGCACGGCGCACAGGCGCGTAGACAAGGTGAGCTTCGTCCTGCTGCGGTAGAGTCCTCGACTGGCCTACAGTCGCGCACGTGATATCGTGAGGCGAAGATGACGGATACGGTGGCAATCATCGTGTCGATCGTCGGTGCCGCCGTCGGAGTCATCGGCGTCCTCGGGGTGATGCTGCGCATGATGGCAACGGGCATCGGGAGGGAGTTCACCTCGACCAACAAGCGGATCGATGACTTGAACAGCCGGATCAACGACACGAACGCCCGGATCGACGACACGAATCCGTGCCTGGACACTCTTCACGCCGAAATACACCAAGGGTTCGAGCAGGTAAGTCGCGAGCTCGGCGAGAACCGCGAGCGCATGGCAAAGCTCGAAGGCTCGCTCGAAGGGTTCCTGGCCGGGCGCCGTGACCGGGACGCGGCCTGACCACTTCCCGCAGAGAGAGGGCCACGAAAGGTTGCAATCGAACCGGGCCGACCAAGTGAGACCTGCTGGGTATTTCGCTGAAGTTGAACACCGATCTCGGTGAACGTGAACGCTGATTTCGGCGAACGTGAACGCTCGTCGGAGCGTAGCGACGATGCTCTGTCAGTTCCCTCCCTTCTGTGTCGTAACGGATCCTTGAGATCCTACTCTCGACCTCCTGGTCGAGAGGTCGAAGAAACGTTCCGAGCGTAGCGAGGGCCTTTCTGTTCCGGTCACCCCGGTGGGTTCCGAGCCGGACGTCGGTGTTGGTCATGCCCGGCCGGGGTACCCTCGCGAGACGCAACGGCCGGGCTGGGCCGGACGGTGTGGTCGTCGACGACGAATCGGCAAGGGCGTTGCGTCGAGCGACCACCCGAGTGCCGCGGAAGGCTCGTCTGGCGCACGCGGCGACGGTGGGGCTGGTCGATGTCGGTTGTTGCGCCAGACGAGCCTGGAGGCGGTGCTCTCGCGCGCGGGGACCACGTCCGGATGGGCGTTGACGCTCGCCGCGCGCGAATCCTCCGCTTGTCTGTTTAGCATTTGGCCGATGGGCCTTGGGGATGGCCCATTCCCCAGTAGCACCTTGTAGCGAGGCGCCCCTGGGTGGGGCGGTGGTCGGACCGTATCCTCCGCGGACCGTCGCGGGCCGTAGCGGAGTGTGGTCGCCACCGTCTTCCCCATGTTGTCTGAGTGAGTCCGCGAAGCGCGGCCTTGAGCCCCGGGAGGGGGTCCGGGGGAGGGGACGAGCGCCGCGTCGACTGGCGCACGAAGCACGTCACGCCCGAAGCCCCTGGGCAGCTCGACAGCCTATTGTGCACGGTTACGTAACGGAGCAGGGGAAAGCGGTCGACCGAGCGATCGAGGTAAGTGTTCCGAGCGCAGCGAGGGCCTTTTCCGTTCCGGTCTCCCGGCTGGGGTTGTCAGGCGGACGTTTTAGCATTTAGCCCGATGGGTCATGGGGGATGGCCCATTCCCCAGCGGCACCTTGTAGCGAGGCGCCGCTGGGTGGGCGGTGGTCGGACCGTGTCCTCCGCGGACCGTCGCGGGCCGTAGCGGAGTTTGGTCGCCACCGTCTTCCCCAAGTCCTGAATGGATACTCGAGCGTCGAGGCTCGCATGACAAGCACAGGAGCACAGGGAAGATGACCCATGATACTCGTAACTGCGTCGGCGTCGACATCTCGAAGGCGCATCTCGACGCCTACCAGTGTCCGTGCGGCAAGGCGGCGCGATTCTCCAACGACGCCGCTGGATTCAAGGCGCTGATCGCATGGATCGAGTCGTCGTCTCCTTCTGGCCGTTGGTTGGCGCGTCGTGCGTCCGCCGCATCGAGCGGCCCTTGAGCTCGATGCGGTGCGCGTCGTGGAGCAGGCGGTCGCAGATGGCGTCGGCCTGGTTGGGGTCTCCGATGACGGCGTGCCAGTCGGTCACCGGCAACTGGCTGGCGATCAGCGTCGAGGCGCGCTCGGCGCGGTCCTCGATGACCTCGGTCAGGTCCCGGCGCTCGGTGTCACGCAACGGCGCGAGCATCCAGTCGTCGATCGCCAGCAGGTCGAGCCTGGCCAGCCGGGCGAGCAGTCGCGTATAGGAGCCGTCGCCGCGGCCGACGGCCAGCTCGTGCAGCAGGCGCGGCATGCGGAGATAGCGCGCGGTGAAGCCGCGGCGGCACGCCCGCTCGACGAACGCGCACGCCAGGAAACTCTTTCCGATCCCGCACGGCCCGGTGAGGACCAAGTTGTGGCGCTCGGCGATCCACGCGCAGGTTCCCAGCGTCAGGACCTGCTGGCGGTTGAGCCGACGGGGATGGGTGAAGTCGACGGCTTCGAGCGACGCCGGGTAGCGCAGCTTCGCGGTGTGGAGGCGGCGCTGCAGCTTGCGCTGCTCGCGGGCGGTCCACTCGGCGTCGACGAGCAGCCCGAGGCGCTCCTCGAAGCCGAGCGCGGCGGCCTCGTCGGTCTGCAGTTGTTGCTGGAAGGCGTCGGCCATCCCGCCCAGCTTCATGGCGTTGAGCTTGTCGAGCGTCTGTTCGATCAGCATCGGTCCTCCTCGGTGGTCGTGGCCGCGGCGTAGTAGTCAGCCCCGCGGATATTGGCGTGCGTCGGCGTCGGGGCCGTCTCGGCCGGCGGCTCGATGGGCAAACGGTCCTGGCCGGCGGTGAGGATGTTCCTGACGGTGTGATAGCGGCAGGAGCCGAGCGCGAGGGCGCGGGCGCAGGCCGCCTCGAGCCGGATGTTTCCGTGACGCCGCCCCAGCTGCATGATCCCCAGACAGGGGCGATAGCCCTGCTCGGGGTGCGGGCGGCTCTCGAGGATCCGGGTGACGAGCTGCCCGGTCTCCGGTCCGACCTTGTTGGCCCAGCGGATCAGGCGTGACGGCGACCACTCGGCGTGCGCGCGGTGGGCGCTGGGCATGTGCTCGGCGATGGTCGACGGCTGGCGGTCGTAGCGGCGCCGGTGCGACGCGATGCGCTTGTCGCGATGGAAGATCTCGACCGTGTTCGTCGTGTAGCGGACCTCGACCTGCTCGCGCAGCAGTTGGTACGGGACGCTGTAGAAGTGGCGCTCGACCTCGACGTGGTAGTCGATGTTGACGCGGCACTGCTTCCACTGCGCGAGGACGTAGCGCGCGGCGGGCAGGGGCCGCAGCGCCGGGCGGTCGAGCTGCTCGTACAGCGCGCGGCGGCTGACGCCCAGCTTCTTCATCGGCCGGTCGTTTAGCTCGTCGAGCAGGTCGCGGATCGCGGCATTGAGCGCACCGAGCTCGAAGAAGGTCTGGTCGCGCAGCCGGGCGAGTATCCACCGTTGCGCGATGAGCACACAATTTTCTACGGCAGCCTTGTCCCTCGGCTTCCTCGGCCGCGCCGGCAAGACGACCGCGCCGTAGTGCGCGGCCAGGTCCTCGTAGGTGCGGTTGACGCCGGCCTCGTAGCGGCAGGGGCGGGTGATGGCGCTCTTCAGCTGGTCGGGCACCCACATCGTCGTGGAGCCGCCGAAGTACTCCGCCATGTGAATGTGGGCATCGACCCAGTCGGGCAACTGCTGGGTCCGGGTCGCCTCGGCGTAGGTGAGGCTGCTGGCGCCGAGCACCGAGACGAACAGCTCGACCGGCCGCAGCTCACCCGTGCGCCGGTCGACCAGGCTGGGCCGCTTGCCCGAGAAGTCGATGAAGGTCTTCTCGCCGGCGCGGTGGATCTGTCGCATCGACGGCCGCAGCCGCCGCACCCATTGCCGGTAGATCTCGCAGAACTGCGTGTAGCGGTAGCCGCTGGGATGGACCTGAAGGTGCTCCTCCCAGAGCAGTTGCAGCGTGACGCCGTCGCGCTTGAGTTCCCGGTGGATGTAGGCGCAGTCAGGCCGGACCCGGTTGCGCACCGGCGCCGGTCGGGGAAACAACTGCGCCTCAAGCGCCGCGTCGTCCAGTTCGGCCGGCAACGGCCAGCCCAACCCTTGTTGCGCCGTCCGCTTCAGATACAGCGTGACCGTGCCCACGCCCATGGCGCAGGCCTGGGCTATCGCCCGGTGGGGCAACCCCCGCTCATACTTGAGCCGAAGAACCTCACGAATCTTCCTCATCAGCAGCCTCCGTGCCGGCATCGCCTCGCCCCTCCCGTCGAAAGGGCGAAAGCATGCTGGGTCAGGCTACCGACGAGCGTTCACGATGACCGAAATCGGTGTTCAACATCCCGAAATCGGCGTTCAACTTCCTCCGAAACCGGCGTTCAACTTCCCCCGAAACCGGCGTTCAACTTCCTCCGATAAACCCACTGCGGCACACCCGGACGAATGGCGGCCTCTCACGCCGGGCAACGGCGAGTCAATCGACCGATTGTCGCGGTGGGAGCCGACGCGAAGTAGTACTGGTTACCCGTGGCAAAGCCCCGCTGCATTGCCACGCGGGCGCCTCGCCACTCTCGGTGCTACGCGGCGTTTCGCTACGGGTTCCTGGCTCGCACCGCATCACTCCGCCGGTGCCGCGCCGCACAGACGAGCCGATTCTGCGAGCGATCCCAAGGCGAGAAGCGCCGCGCCGCGGTAGTAGCCGGTCTCCGCGTGCTTCTCGACGAGCGCGAAACAGGTGGGAGCCCAGGCAAGCAGGTGGTCCTGCAGGAAGTCCTTCTGGGTTTCGAAGCACTTCGTGAGTTGGGGCGCGTCTGCAGCGGCAGCGGCTCGGGCAGCCAGGTCCGACAGCGTCGCCACGAACGCCAGCTCCAGCCCCAGGTGATCGTCCGGCTCACGGTGCATCGCCGGCGCTTGCACGCCGAACCGCTCGTAGATCTCCCGCACCTGCAGGGTCGGTTCCTGGAAGGTGAGCTTCGTCTTGCTGCGGTAGACCGATTCCCAGGGCGCGGCCAGCATCTCGCCCGGCCCGACGAAGAGCCGGTTGAAGTCCCACGTCAGCGCGTCGAGCCGCTCCGGGTCCCAACCCCGGCAGAACCCGGTCAGCAACGCCAGCCCCGCCGCGGTCCTGTCGTCGCTGGACGGGAAAGGCCATGCCTCGAACAACCGGTCTCCGGCGAAGGCGGCCAGCCACTCGGCGCGCGGCGCCTCGTAGAAGCACCGGCCGAGAAAGTGGTAGGCGAGGGCCTGTTCCTCTTGCCGCCGCCGCCACTCGGCCGGTATCGTCCGCGCTTCGTCCGGCGCGGGGGCGGTCAAATGCCGACCCTCACCTGCATGGCGTAGAAGAGGAAACGCCCGCACACCTCCGACACCGCGGTGAGGCCGAACGCGCCGCACGTGAGGACGGAAGCCAGAGGATGCGGCGAGTGCCCGGAGGGCCCGGAATGTCCGCCGGCTCCGCGGCTGCTCGCAAGAACACCACCCAGTGCCGCGGCCGCCGCGCCCAGCAGTCCGAGCCGCAACAGCAGGATGCCGCCGAAGTCGCCGGTCAGCCGTTGCACGCTGGCCGCCGCGGCCGGCAAGGGGTTCGCGGCCAGCGAGGCGAGATGGAGCGGCGCGACGACGAACTCCAGCGCCAGCGCCGCGATGCCGGCCAGCGCCAGTCCGCGCAGGGTCGCCGATAGTGCGCCGTCAGTTGCTACGGGGGCGGCCTGCGCGGGATAGTCGACGCCCGAGGTGAGGCCGCGGAAGACGAATCCGGCCGCAACGCCGAGGATGCCCAGCCGTAACGCCGTGCCTCCAAATGCCGCGGGGGTCGCGAACGTGTTCCAGGCCGGCTGGGCCGGCAGCAGGTAGATGGCTGTCTGGCAGCCGAGAAACGCCAGGCCGGCGGCCGCGGTGAGTCGGGGCAGCCACGCGGCGAGCGCTGGATTCGCGGGCGTCGGATTCGCCGGCTCCGGACCGGTTTCGCGCCGCCCCTTGGCCGGACTCGCTGATGGCGGACCGGCTGGCGCCGGACTCGCCGCGCGCCGCTCTTGCGCCGAACTCACTGCCCCCGAATAGGCCGCGCGCCACTCCTGCGCCACGACCGCGCTCAACAGCGCCGCGAAGAGGCTCCCGAAGACGATCTCGCGGCTCAGCCAGGAGGACGAGAAGTTCACGACGGCGCGCGCCGCCTGCAGCGGAGTGGAGAGATGAAAGAGGGCCGCGAACAACCCGGCCGACAGTACCGCGAGAACAACGAGAAGCGGGGCGTGGTCAGACCCTCGACCGGCTTCGGAACCTCCCCGCCGCGCCGACAGGTACTCCAGCACCCTCAGCGTGAGGAACGCGCCCACCGCCGCCTGCGTCAGGACCGTGAAGAACACGAGCGACCAGTCGCGCGTCTCCATGCCGGGGCGCGGGTCAGGAGCGGACGAGCTTGAGCGGGATGAAGCGTATCGCCGGCTTGGTGATCTCGGCGTCGGGCAGCGGGCCGAACTCGGCCATCGCGCCCGGCTTGGCGGCCACCTCGTCCAGCGTGCCCCACTGCAGCGCCTTGGTCGGGCACGCCTCGGCGCACGCGGGTCCGCCGGTGCCGGCGTCGATGCGGTGCGAGCAGAAGTTGCACTTCTCCATCTTGCCGGTCTCTTCGCTGAACTGCGGCGCGTCGTAGGGACACGCCCAGGCGCAGAGACGGGCGCCGATGCACTTGCTCTCGTCGACGATGACGATGCCGTCGTCCCGCTTCGTGATGGCGCCGGACGGACAGGCCTCGGCGCAGACGGGGACCTCGCAGTGATTGCACGACATCGAGACGTGGTACATGTAGGGCCCGCCGTCCTGGTCGCCCTCCACCGTCCGCACCTTGCGCCAGCGCGGACCCAGCTCGACCCCGTTCTCGACCTTGCAGGCGACCTCGCACGTACGGCAGCCGGTGCAGCGGTTGGCGTCGAAGAAGAACGCCACCTGCTTTTTCGGGTCGCTCATGCCGCGCCCCCCCGGGATGCCCCGTCCCCGCCGGCGACCTCCACCATCGACGAGTTCAGCGTGTGACCCAGCGAGATCGGCTCGTACTTGTCGGGGCTCAGGATGCTGGCCGTCTGCTTCTCGTTCACGCCGCCCCAGCCGGTGGTCACGCTCACGACCCCGCGCAGGATGCCGCGGGTCACGTGCGCCATCGCCTCGATCTCGCCGCGGTCGTTGAAGACGCGGATGCGGGCTCCGTCCTCGATGCCGCGCGGCTTCGCATCGTCGGGATTAATCTGCAGCACCTGGCTGGCCCAGATCTCGGTCAGGAAGTCGTGGTGGTGGAAGCTGGAGTTGACGTGGTTGTGGTTCTTGCGGTTGATGAGCTGCAGCGGGTAGCGCGCGGCCCGCGTTTCATCCACCCACGGCGCCTCCACCGGGTGCAGGTACTCGAGCAGCGGGTCGAAGCCTCTTGCCTGCAGATACGTCGAGAAGAACTCGATGCGCCCCGACGGCGTGTCGAACTTCTTGTCGGCGAACGGGATCCAGGGGTCCGGCATGGGGTTGACCGGGCCCTCCTCGAGCTGCTCCAGGGTCACCCCGCTCGGCTCCAGGACGTGCCGCAGCAGATCGTCGTCCGGCTTGTCGAAATCGTCGCCGAAGCCGAGGCGTTTGGCCAGCTCGGTCAGGATCCAGCGGTCGGAGCGCGATTCGAACAGCGGCTCGATCGCCTGCTGCATGAGCTGGATGTAGCGGCTGCGGACGCCGGCCAGCAGATTCCGGGTCTCGAAGAGCGTGGTCACCGGCAGGACGAAGTCGGCGTAGCGCGCCGTCGTGGTCATGAAGATGTCCTGCACGACCATCAGATCGATGTTGTCGAGCCCGGCGATGATCTTCCGCGTGTTGGGGTACTGCGTCAGCACCCCCGTCCCCGCCACGTGGATGGCCCGAATCGGATGCGGCTTGCGCTCGACCAGGTACTCCCCGAGCTTCGTGGCCGGGATGCCGGCAATCGCCTCGTTGCGCTGGACCGGCACCGGGTAGTTGATGTTCCCGCCCTGCCGCAGGAACCCGCCGTTGTCGTTGACGCCGCCGCCCAGCATCCCGATGTTGCCGGTGAGCGAAGCCAGATAGAGGTGGCCGATGACCGTCAGCGTGCCGTGGTCGGTGCGCTGCGCGCCGGCCATGTTCTGGATGATCGCGGCGGGCCTGACGGCCGCGTACTCCCGCGTGACCGGGGCGACCGAATCGGCCGGGGCGCCGGTGATGCGGTGCACCACCTCCGGCGTATAGCGCGCGGCGTTGGCCCGCATCCATTCGAAGACCGGCTGGTAGCGGGCGCCGCCGATCGTGTAGCTGCCGCGCAGGGCGGGCCGTATTCCCGGCGTGTCGGGGGCAACCGGCCGGCCGCCGAGCTCGTCCCAGACGACGAAGCTATCGGGACCGCTGCCACCATCGGTCAGCAGGCGCAAGTCCCGCAGATCGAACGGCAGCGTCTCGCCGCCCGCCGGCCAGGCCCGCGACTCGGCCTGCAGATCGCAGCCCCGGTCGCCCAGCCGTACGAGGAACGGCGCGTTGGTGAATCGCCGGACGTACTCCTCGTCGAAGAGCCCTTCGTCGAGCAGCACCTTGACCATGCCCAGGGCGTAGGCGGCGTCGGTGCCCGGCCGGATCTGTATCCAGCGGTCCGACAGCGCCGCCGTCTCGCTCAGCCGCGGGTCGATGGTGATGAGCCGCGCGCCGTGCTCCTCCCGGGCCTGGAAGAGGTTCTTCATGTAGCCCTGGTTCGAGACCGCCGGGTTGTTGCCCCAGGCCAGGAAGAAGCGGCTGTGGACCCACTCGTCGCGGAACTCGGACCGACCGCCCCCGAAAATCGCGTTGAACCCCGAGCTGACCGAGGCGCAGCAGAGCTGGGAGATGATCGGCGTGTTGCCGCCGAAGCGGTTCCAGAAGGCCGAGTAGAGTCCCCGGACGCCCGTCGACAGCGACGACCAGTTGCCGGTCCCGCCGAAGGCCAGGAACGCCTGGTTACCGTCCTCTTCCAGGATTCGCTGGTAGCGCTCGGCGATGGTGTCGAGCGCCTCCTCCCACGAGATCCGCTCCCAGCGGTCCTCGCCCCGCCGGCCCGCCCGGCGCATCGGGTACTTGAGCCGATGGGGACTGTAGAGCTGGCGGATGCGGGAGATGCCGCGGGCGCAGGCCAGGATGTTGAAGTCGGGGTCGCCGGTCACCTTGACCAGGCGGCCGTCCTCGACGTGGGCCAGCAGCGCGCAGTGGAGGCACTCCGGGGTGTTCGCGGTGCGGAAGATCCGGCTGCCCGTCGCTGCCGCGGCCCCCGCGCCGGAGACGCCGGCCGGCGCCCCGCCGGTCGGATAGCGGGAGACCAACAGCCCGCCGCCACCGAGCGCCGTGGCGCCGCCCACCAGGGCGCTCCACTTCAGGAAGCTCCGCCGCGACTGCATGCAGGCATCTTATCGCACCCCCTCGAGAAAGCAACCGTCGACTGGAGTGCATGCTACGCTAGCGATATGTCGATGGACTGGGCCGTCATCGGCGTAGTGATCGGAGCGCTGGGGCTTCTGTGGCGCCAGAACGCCGATCTGGGCCGGCGCATCGATACGCTGGCCGCCGATCTGGGCCGACGCATCGACGCCCTGGCCTCCGATGTCAGGGACGTTGACCGGCGCGTATCGCGGCTCGAAGGGCGGATCGACGGCTGGTACGACCGCCCGTCGGCTCCGGTGCCCGTGCCCGATCCCTCGGACTGAATACCTGCATCGTAAACTGACCGGGTGCCCTACGCTCCAGCCCCGTCGCGGGCGCGCCTCGTGGTGGCCGGTTTCGGCATGGTCGGCCACAAGCTCGTCGAACGGCTGGCGGCGCTCGGCGCCATCTGGCGCTACGACGTCACCATCGTCGGCGAGGAGCCGCACCCCGCCTACGACCGCGTCCGGCTCACCGAGTGGCACCATGGGCGGCGTTGTCATCCGCATTCCGGTGCGCTGAAGACCCATGCCGGCGAAACCGTTACGCTGCTGGCATTTTGCTTGCCAATAGAAGTACTCCGCGCAGAATGATTACGCACGGGCCCCCAGGTCGTCGCCATAGACCGACTGCACGGCGTGTTCCATCGATGCGATTTCTTCGTCCGACAGTCGGACGAAGTGACTCGCGCGCTTGCGAGCCGAGAGCCGGCCGTTGTTCTGCCCGCAGAAGCGGATGAACAGATCGATCTGTCGGTCGGGCATGTCCACGATCGCCTGGATCGCCTTCCTCGCGGCGTCGTAGCGGGTCAGGAACGTCAGCTCCTCGGAGAGCTCCGTATCGATGGTCCGGTCGATGAAGCGGAAGAGGGCTTCAGCCTGCGCCGTCAAGTCGGGATAGCGATACCAGGTGGCGGTGTCGTTCTGCACGATCAGGCGCCCGTCGGCGTCGAGCGTGTATTCCACCAGTGCCATCAGCGGGACGGCGAAAGCCTCCAGCGACGCGTCGTAATCACCCGGATTCTTCAGCATGGTTGCCGAGACGGGCGCCATGACGTCCGCGGGAGTGAAGCCGCGCCGGGCGAGAATGTTGTGAATCAGGAAGCGGTGGATGCGGCCGTTGCCGTCCTCGAACGGGTGCAGGAACACGAACCCGTAGCCGATGGCGGCGGCATGAATCGCGACGGAGACGCTGCCGCCCGCCATGCGCTCATGAGCTGCCATCAGGCCGTCCATGAGGGCGCCGAGGTCCTCCGGCTTGGGCGACACGAAGTGGATCCGTTCGTTTCCCAGGGCGATTGTCTGACCGACGTAGTTCTGGGTGCGCCGGTAGTCGGCGTCTCGGAAACGGGCATCGACGATGCGGTTCTGCAGCTCGATCAGTTGCGGCTTGCTGCAGAAGTCTTCCCGTTGCGCGAGTCGCAGCAGCGCCACGAAACGCTCTGTGCGGGTGGCCGAGGGGGTGATGTGCTCGATCTCGAACGACGACTTCGTCTCCCTCGCGTACAGGTAGCCGAGCGCGCGTCTCAGTAGCGCGGGAGCGTAGCGGTCGGCGATGCCACGGCAGCGCGCCGGCAGGTCGGCGGCCTCGAAATCGCGCAGAGTGTCGGTGCGCCGGACCGTCGGACAGAATCGACGATCCCCGAGCAGGTTGTCGTTGATTCTCTGGCGGCGGATCCGCCGTGGGGGGTCGATCGAGTAGTAGACGTCCGGCTCGATCAGGTCGACATAGTTTCCCCGCTTCAGGTCGTCCAGCGGAAGCTCCCTGTCCGTCAGGAACTCGTAGAGAAACCATAGCCGCCTGGCGTACTTGCTGGTCGGCCTGGACCGGATGTAGGCCAGCAGATCGTCCTCCGGTGTCACCCGGAACAGGGCGGCCAGGATCGGGAGGTTCGTTCCATCGTGCCTGAGAGCGAATCGCAGATGATCGCCCAGCGCATCGCCGGGCCAATACCGGATCGGGAAGAGCTCCTCGACGATGCCGTCACGGGAATCGATCCGGTGAACGCTGCTGGCTGCCACGCGCGACGCATGCCAGTTCGGGATGACGTCGAGGCCGTACCTGTCGATCAGGGCCGCATAACCGGTCAGCCTCGGAGTCGATCGTTCGCGGCCCTTTTCGATCATGAATTCGCACGCCGAAATCGTGACGAAGACGAAATTACGATTACATATTGGGATATGTCAAGAAAAACAATTAGAAACTGACGGATACCTGCGCGCTTTCGGCCTTATCGCAGCCCGGTCGGCCTGTTGAGCGCGCGCTCGCGCAGAGCTGACTGCTCGATGCCTGCCGCCGGTTGTGATTGCTGGCGCCTGCGAGGACTCCCGTCCCCACGGTGGCCCTCGCCCTCGCCGGTGAGGCCCGGGGCCGTCGCACTCACTACCCCAAGCGGTGCTACCGGATGCCCGCTGCGACGCCGTCCGGTTCATCCCCCAGCCAGACCGGCTCGCCGAGCGGGCGCTCGCGCGGCCACCTCTCGTCCAGTGTGTCGGCGTCGTACAGGCGGCCGTTCTTCATCACGTAGCGGATGCGGTTGGTGTTGCGGATGTCGTCGAGCGGGTTGGCCTCCAGAACGACGAGGTCGGCCAGCTTGCCGGGCTCGATGGAGCCGAGGTCGCCGTCCAGGCCGATGGCCTCCGCCCCGAGCGCGGTGGCGACGCGCAGCGCGTCGTGCTCGGACAGGCCGCCCGACTGCGTGGCCCACAGCTCCCAGTGGTAGCCGAGGCCCTGGAGCTGCCCGTGGCTGCCGACCCCGGCCACGCCGCCCGCCTCCACGATGGCTCTCACCCCCTCGGCGTGCTGCCGGAAGACGTATTCCTCCTCGCGGAACCAGCCGCCCGGTCCTGCGTCGACCCCCGCCCCGCGGCGGCGCGTCAGCCGGTCGAGCTCGCCATGGGGAATGAACCGTCGCAGCTTCGGATCGTCGTGCGGGTTCTCGCGCGTGAAGAACCAGTTCTCGCCGAAGGGCCCGCCGTAGGAGACGAGCAGCGTCGGCGTGTAGGCCATGCGGGTGTGGGCGGCGAGATTCACGACGTCGCGGTAGAGCGGGAAGATGGGGAACGAGTGCTCCAGCCCCGGGTAGCCGTCGAGGATCATCTCCAGGTCGTACTTCATGTCGAGGCCGCCCTCGGTGGTCGGCAGCAGTTTCTGTTCCCTGGCCGCCATCACGATCCACTGGCGCTGCTGCCGGTTGCCCGACATGTACATCTTGATGGTCTGCGTGTCGTAGTACTCGCTGTAGCGCTGCAGCACGCGCCGCGCGTGGTCGAGATCCTCGATCTGCTCCGCGTTGAAGACGCCGGGTCCCGTCGAGTAGATGCGCGGGCCGACGATGTCGCCGGTCTCCACCAGGTCGCCGTAGGACAGCACGTCGGTGGTGCCGGTCTGCGGGTCGCGCGTCGTCGTCACGCCGTAGGCGAGGTTGGCGAGGTAGGTCCACGGTTGCGTCTTGTGGACGCCGAAGCTCGGGCGCATGTGGGCGTGGGTATCGACGAAACCGGGGACGATGGTCGTGCCCGGGATCTCGATGATGCGGGCGAAGTCCGGGAAAGCGACGGAGCCGCGGCGGCCGACCCCGAGAATCCGGTTGCCCTGCACCACGACGTCGGCGTTCTGGATGACCTCGTTCCCACGCATGGTGATCACCCGCCCGCCGCGCAGCACGCCGTAGCCGTTCGGGATGTCCCGGATCGCGTCGACCGCCACGCGGATCTCCGCCGGCTCGTAGACGGGAGCGTCCTCATCCTCATCGCCTGCAGCGGCGCCGGCTTCCTCGTCGCGCTGGTCCGTCTCGTCCGCGTTGCCCCCACCGGCTTCGTCCGCCTCTGCCGCGGCATCCGCCTCCGCCGCTTCGGCCGCTCGTGCCGCCTCCTCGGCGACCGTCGCGTCGTCGAGGTCGTAGACGAAATGGGCGTTACCGATCGACCAGTGCGCGCGCCGCCCGTCGGCGCTCCACGCGGGAAACTGCCCGCCCACCTCGGTCAGCTGGCGGACCGGCACGCTGGCAGCCTCCGGGTTGGCCACCGACACCACCGGCGTCTCGCCCCCGACATAGGGCACGGGCAGCGTGAAGAGATCCAGGCGGACCTGGGCAAGGGCCTGGTCGCCCGCCGGCGCCATCAGCACCAGGGACGCCGGGGCGGGCTCGCCGCCCCCGGGGGGCGCCGGGCCGTTTACCCTGACGTGCGCCTTCTCGTCGGTCCCGTCCCAGCGGATCGACACCAGGCCGTCCTCGCGGTGGTACAGGTAGATGCGGTCCGGGTCCGTTGTGGTGTGCGGGAAGGTGCGCCCGTCGGTCGGCGCCACCAGGGTCCAGTCGCCGCCGTCGGCCGGGACCGACACGATGTTGGCGCTGGCGCCGGGCGCCGTCTGCCGCGCCGCCTCCCGGAAGCTGCGGGCCGGCCCCTGGATGGCGACCAGCCGCTCGCCGTCCGGCGACCATGCCGGATACTGGAAGATGGCGGGGCGCGTGGTCAGCCGTACCGGCGGAGCGCTGCCGTCCGCCCGCACCTTGTACAGGTGGCCGCCGTCCGGGGACCAGGTGACGAAGGTGATCCAGTTGCCGTCGGGTGACCACGCCGGCTGTGCCTCCACCATGTCGAGCTCGGTGAGCCGCCGCGGCTCGCCGTCCGGGATCGGACGCACGTAGAGGCGGTCGAGCGCCGCGAACGCCAGCGTCGTGCCGTCCGGTGACGGCACCGCGTCGCGGATCTGCCGCACGGTGAACCGGACGCGGTCGTCGACGGGGTACTGGAAGGCAAGCTCGGGTCCGATCTCCAGCTCGGTCCGCACCCGGAAGGGCACGGCGAGCGGCTCGGCGCCCTCGGCCAGCGGCACCCGCCAGATCTTGCCGCCGTAGGAGACCACGAGCTCCGACGAGTCGGGGGTGAACGACATGCCCGGCAGCGTGTCCGCCCCGGCTACCGACTCCTGGTCGTCGCGCTGGATCGGATAGGCGAGCCAGCGCTCGTCACCGGAAACGAGCTCGCGCAGCCGGAGGCCGGTCCGGTCCTCGTGACGGGTGCCGTAGACCAGCCACGCGCCGTCGGGCGAAAGGGTCGGGCGCAGGGCCGAGCCGTAGCGCGACGTCCGCACGTACTGCTCGCCGGTCTCCCGGTCGTACGCCGCGAGCTGATACTGCGGGAAGATCGCGTTGTACTGCCACAGGCGCTCGCGCTGCGCGAACCAGATGTGCCGCCCGTCCGGCGTCGGGGCCGGCCCCGTGATCCGGCGCGAGCCCGGCTCGTCGATGAGCTGGATCCCGGTGCCGCCGTCGACGTGCCACATCCAGAGCTTCGGGTTGCGCCGGTCGCCCCCGGCCAGCGCGCCCGCCCCGACCGCCGCGACCACGTAGTCGCCGTCCGGCAGCCATTCCGGCGACTCGTAGTTGTTGGCCGCCGCGTCCGTCACCTGCCGGGTCGCCTTCGACTCGACGTCGATCAGCCACAGGTTCTCGGCGCCGTCGCGGTCCGAGACGAAGAGCACCCGCGAGCCGTCCGGGCTGTAGCGCGGCTGGCTGTCGTAGGCCATCCCCGCCGTGAGCGGCGTCGCGTCGCCGCCGGCGAGCGGAACGGTGTAGAGGTCGCCCAGCAGGTCGAAGACGATGGTCTCGCCGTCCGGACTGACGTCCACCGAGATCCACGTGCCCTCGTCGGTGTCGAGCGACAGGGTGCGCGCCGGCTTCAGCGGGAGATCTGCGGAATCGGCAGTCTCGTCGGTTTCCCGGGCGGCCGGGCCGGCCAGGGCGAATGCCAGGATCGCCGCCGCGATCGGGAAGGGGGTCGCACGCATGGATCTTCTCTCCTCCGTGGCGTCGAGGAACGCGTTACGCACCGATGATGCGCCGAAGTCGGGGCCGGCCGCAATCGACCAGCGGCTTGCGCATCGAGTCGAATGACGCCGAGGAGATCGGATCGCGATAGGATGAGCAGGTTCGCCTGGATGCGCGGCGCGGTTCTGGAAGGATGCGGATGCCCGAGCTCCGTATGCGTGTCGTCGTCCTAGTGGCCATCGTCGTGGCCGCCAGTACGGGTATCGGTGTGGCGCCGGCACCCGAACTTCCGGCCGAGCTGGTCGCCTTGCACGAGCAGGCCGGGCAAGGGGAAACGGAAGCGCAGGTCTCGCTCGGATTCACGTACCGGCGCGGCGAGGGCGTGCTGCAGAACGACGTGGCGGCGGCGCGGTGGTTCCGTGCGGCGGCCGAGCAGGGTGACGCCGCGGCGCAGTTCAACCTGGGCTTCCACTACCGCGAGGGGCGTGGCGTGCCGCAGGACGATGCTCGCGCCATCCGCTGGTATCGGCGCGCGGCGGAACAGGGCGATGCCGACGCCCAGAACAACCTCGGTGGCATGTACGCCCGCGGCAACGGGGTCCAGCCGAACGGCGCCGAGGCGGTGCGGTGGTGGACGCTGGCGGCTGAGCAAAGACATGCCACGGCGCAATACAACCTGGGCTTCATGTACGGCGACGGCCTCGACCTCTCCGCGGGGCCCGAGGACGCCGTGCAGGCGCCTGGACTTGCCGCGCAGGGCCCGGCGAGGGCGGGGGACCGGCTCGCCCGCAGCGACACGCAGACCGTCCCGCAGGACTACGTGCGCGCCCACATGTGGCTGACCCTGGCGTCGCGTCACGGTACCGGCGCCGTGCGGGACGGCGCGATACAGGGGCGGGCCCGGGCCGAGCAGAAGATGTCCGCGGCCGAGCTCGCCGAAGCCCGGCGCCGCGCCCGAGAGTGGAGGCCCGCGCCCGGAGCCACGTCCGGTCCTTGACGTGAGGAGATCACGATGCGACGAAGATTGGAACGGCTGGCGGCTGCGATTCTCCTGGCCCTGGGCGCGGCGGGACTCGCGGTGGGCGCACAGGAAGGCGCTCCTGCAACCATCACCGGCGTCGTGACCAGCGGCGCCGGACCCGAGGCGGGCGTCTGGGTCATCGCCGAGACCGGCGATCTGCCGACGAAGTTCCGCAAGATCGTGGTGACCGGCGACGACGGCCGGTTCCTGCTGCCGGAGCTCCCGGCGGCGAGCTACTCGGTCTGGGTGCGGGGCTACGGGCTGGTCGATTCGACTCCGGTGACGGCCGCGCCGGGTGAAGATCTGGAGTTGACGGCCGCGGTCGCGCAGACGCTCCTGGAAGCTGCCGCGGTCTATCCCGCCAGCCACTGGCTGTCGCTGATCGAGCCGCCCGAGGCGGGCGAGTTCCCGGGCACCGGCCCCGACGGCAACGGCATCAGCGAGCAGCTCCGGACGCGCGACGAGTACCTCTACAACGTGAAGGCCTGCCTGCGCTGCCACCAGGTAGGCGGCGAGTTCACGCGCGGGCATCCGGACGCGGAAGAGTACGACTCGAGCGCCGACGCGTGGGACGCCCGCGTGCGGATGGGGCAGCGCGGGGCCGAGATGAGCATGTGGATGTCGCGCTTCGGGCGCGAGCGCGGGCTGCGGATGTTCGCCGACTGGAGCGACCGCATCGCGACCGGCGCGGTGCCGCCGGCGCCGCCGCGCCCGCAAGGGGTCGAGCGCAACCTGGTCCTCACCCAGTGGGAGTGGACCGACGAGATGGGCAAGATTCACGACGAGGCGTCCACCGACAAGCGCAACCCCACCGTGAACGCCAACGGCCCGATCTACGGCGTGGACATCGCCAACGACAACCTCGCCATGCTCGATCCGAACACCCACACCGCGACGATGGTGCGCATCCCGACCCTGGCGGACCGCTCGACGATGCGGGCGTCATACGCGCAGTCGGGCTACCCCGCGTCGCGGCTGGCGGACCTGGCGCGCTTCAACCCGGCCAGCATCCACAACCCGATGCTCGACAGCCGGGGCCGGGTCTGGTACACCGCGACGCTGCGTCCCCCGGAGAACCAGCCGGACTGGTGCCTGGAAGGGTCGGACAACAAGTACGCGCTGTACTTCCCGGTGGAGCGCGCCGGCCGCAACGTGAGCTACTACGACCCGGAGACGCAGGAGTTCACGATGGTGGACACCTGCTTCGGCAGCCACCACCTGCAGTTCGCGTTCGACGACAACGAGACGCTGTTCCTCAGCCGGCCCAACAGCGACGTGTTCGGCTGGGTCGACACGAAGCTGTTCGACGAGACCGGCGACGGGCAACTGGCGCAGGGCTGGTGCCCGACCGTGGTCGACACCAACGGCGACGGGCGGATCACGAAGCCGTGGAACGAGCCTTCCGTCATCGGCGGCGCCCGCTTCGAGGAGGACGCCACCCGGAGCACCTACGACTTCGACCCGGTGCTGGATACCCGCGTCGCGGTCGGCGCCTACGGCATCATCGTCAACCCGGTCGACGGGTCGGTCTGGGGCGCGCAGGATTCCTATCCCGGGAAGATCGTGCGGCTGGTGGTCGGCGACGATCCGCCGCAGACCTGCATCGCCGAGGTTTTCGAGGTCCCTTCCGAGCGCTGGGACGTGGAGGCGAGCGGCGAGCGCGGCTTCATGCCGCGCGGCCTCGACGTCGACCGCGACGGCGTCCTCTGGACGGCGCTGTCGGGGACGAACCACCTCGCCAGCTTCGACCGGAGCAAGTGCGGGCCGCTGACCGGGCCGGCCGCGCACACAGGGCGGCACTGCGCGGAGGGATGGACGCTCCATCCGCTGCCCGGCCCCGTCTTCCGGGGCACGAACGTCCGGGCCGACTACAACTACTACAACTGGGTAGCCGAGCCGGTCCTGCGTGTTTGAAAATACCTGTGTACATTGACTTTGAACGCCATCTGAACACTATCGTCCGGGCCTTCTTGACAGCCTAACTGACAGCCAAACCCCCGTCGTCCAGAAGTCAGATCCGGGATGCGCGGATTCCCGGCGGGCACGACGCCGGTATCGCGGCGGCAAAACCGACCGGAAACCCTGGGGCAGCGAAATCTGGTCGCTCTCTCTTCTGTAGGGACCAAATGAGGCGTTGTTGAGACGTTTGTTCCGGAACAACTGGTTCGCCGCGTTCGTTGGTTGCTCGTGACGGCGCTGTTGCTTTCTCCACACGCGCCAGGTGCGGCCACGGGCGTCGGACAACTGGCCCTCAACTGGCCGCAATTCCGCGGCCCCGAGGGAACGGCGGGGGTGGCCGACTACCCCGCGCTTCCCGAATCGTGGAGCGCGACCGAGAACGTGGCCTGGAACACGGCGATTCCAGGCCGGGGATGGTCGAGCCCGATCGTGTGGGGCGACCGTGTCTTCGTGACGTCGGTGGTCGCCGACGAGGATCACGAGGGGCCCGCGACCCGGCCTCATGGGCGTTCCCGTGAAGCCGATGAACGAGGCGTTGGGCAGCGCGTCTCGCATGTGGCGGGCGTAGCCGTCAATGATGTCGTCATCGCCCGGAGGTCGGGCCTGTACGGGCGGCTGCGGCAGCAGGTCGGCGCAGGGCGAGAAGGTCGTGAACAGGCTGTCGTCGAGATCGTTGCGGTCGTTCGCACGACCACGGTGAGATTGGCCATCGGCGGCTCGCGGACGATGCGTCCGGCGTAGAACGCCATCACCAGGTTCTTGCCTGACCTTTGGGTGTGCCAGACACCGATCCGCGCCTCGTCGCGGGAGCCGCCCGGCTGGCCGCGCCAATGGGCGCGACCTCAGTTACCGTCGCCCGCCACTGCCTGCTGCAACGCCGCTCCCCGGAGCGTCTCGGCGGCGGCAGCCTGCACGGCATGGAATCTGGTCGTTAGCCGGCCATCTTCTTGACCAGCGCGCCGTTGCCGTCGAGGCGATGGCGCGTGCGCTGTGGTGGGGCGATGCGAGACCGTTCCCGATCGGAACCAGTTCGAGTCGCAGTCGGCGTACACGCACACGGCTGGTCACGCAACCGGGTACCCGGACCGCCTGAACCCGCCGACTTTGGTTCAACCACGGCGGCTTCGGCTCAGAGACCTGCGCGTGCGAGGAGTTGCGGGCGGAGACCGCCGCGAGGATGACCGGCGAGCAACTCGGCGTCGGACACAAGCCTCGGCACGGTACCGCCTACGTCAGCTCGTCAATCGACGCGCTGGAGAGCGACCCGAAGGAGATCCGCGCCGCCGCCGTCGATGGGCAGCGGATGTCGGATTGGCGCTGACCAGAGAACCTGAGCGAAGCCTGGGAGATGAGCGCGCCGGGCAAGGGGGCTGGGGCACCGCTGGCGAGATGCAGGAACACGGCCGTGAAAGTTCGCCACTGGCGGGAAATCCAGCGCCTGACTGCACACGCGTGGAGGACGGCGCGGGTCTGCGAGACCTCGCGCCGTCTCGGCGGGCTGTCAAGCGACACTCAAAACTGACCCGTATGTCCAGTTGGTCATACGGGTCAGTTTTCACTGTCGCCTGACACGTGGCGGACATCCGAGCCGCAAGGCTTCGACCCGCGGCGCCTGCAGCGGGCGCTGGACCACTCCCACGGCGCGCTCGCGCAGGTCAAGACGCGCATCCGCGACGTGCTGGCCGCGTGCCCGCAGACCCGCGCCCTGCTCACCGTCGAACGACCCGACCGCGGCTCGACGACGGCAGCCGGTGCGCCGCTTGCCCTGGCCGTGCGCCCGGGACCGCCCGAGGCGCCGGGGTCCGTCCTGTGCCTGGCCGGGCCCGCCGGCACGGGAAAGTCGTCGCTGGCCGAGGCCGCAGCCCGCGCCCTCGGACGCACCCACGTGTGCGCCACCCTGGAAGGGCCCGACGCCGAGCGCCTCATCCGTGGGTCGCAAGGCGGCGCTGCCGGGCGCATCGTCGAGGGGTTGTGCGAGGCCGGCGTCAACAACCCGGTCTTCATCCTCGAGGCCGTCGACCGCGTCGAACCCGACGCCGCCGGGGCGCTGCTCTACCTGCTCGACCCCGCGCGGCGGACTGCCTTCCGCGATGCGTACCTCGATGTCGCCTTCGACCTGTCCGCGGTCCTGTGGATCGTCACGGCGACCGCTCCGGGCGCGATCCCGGAGCCGGTGCGCGAGCATCTCGCCGTGGTCGAGCTGCCGGCGTGCACCGAGGAGGAGAAGCTGTAGATCGTGCAACAGCACCTGTTGACCCGCCCCTTCAACGCGCCCGCACCCGCCGCAGAGGCGTGGCTGCCGCCCGGGTCGCCGGTCCCGCCCGCGCGCATCGAGCCGGTCGCCGCGCCCGCCGGTCCGGCCGTCGTCGCCGAGCGGGAGGTCGTCTCGGCACGGGAACTGGAGGCGATCGCGGCGCAACCGCCGCCGCCCGGCGGCGTCGACGCGTGGCGCACCGCGGCGTGCGACGGCGCGGTCCGGTTCGAGACCGAGGCCATCGTGCGGGTGGTCCGCGACCACACCAACGAAGCGGGCGTGGCCGAGCTGAACCGGAAGCTGGCCGCGGTCTGCCGCCACGTGGTGTCGCGCCGGCCGCCGGAGAGCCGGGGACCGGACATCGTCACGCCGGCCACCGTGCGGGAGGTGCTCGGCGACGGCGACGGGGACGCGCTGCCCCCGGCCGTGCGGGCCGCCATCGAGATTGAGCGTCGGCGCCTGGCGAAGTCCGATGACGACGCCGCGGCGTCGAACAATGGGTCGACTGGCTCGAGCAGCTGCCGTGGAACCGGCGCAGCGACGCGCCGAGCGATCTGGCGCAGGCGCGCGCGGTGCTCGATGCCCGCCACGCCGGCCTCGACCACGCCAAGGCGCGCATCGTCGAGTACCTGGCCGTACGCCGCCGCAACCCGCGCGGTCCCGGCGCGGTGATCTCGTTCAGCGGGCCGCCCGGGGTCGGAAAGACCTCGCTGGCCCAGTGCGTCGCCGAAGCGCTCGGGCTCGGGTTCGTCAAGCTGGCCTGCGGCGGGTTGCGCGACGAGACGGACCTGCGCGGGCACAACCGCACCTGGAAGGGGGCGCAACCCGGCTCCATCCTGCGCGAGTTGTGCCGCATCGGTCGCAAGGACCCGGTCTTCGTGCTCGACGAGATCGACAAGCTCGGCGCCGAGCCGGCCGCTGTCCTGCTCGAGGTGCTCGACCCGGCCCAGCACCACCGCTTCCGCGACGCCTTCGTCGAGCTACCCTTCGACCTGTCCGAGGTGCTCTTCATCACCACTGCCAACGAACCGGACCGCATATTGCCGGCGCTGCGCGACCGCCTCGAGGTCATCGACCTGCCCAGCTACGCCGAGGCCGAGAAGGTCGCCATCGCCCGGACGCATCTGATCGACGCGCAGAAGCGTGCCGCTGCCTGCAGGCGATCTGCCGCAAGGTGGCGCTGGGGCTCGAGACCGGCGACGCGGCGCTGGTCCGCGACCGCATCACCGCGGCGCAGGTGCGCGCGTTGCTCGGCGAGCCGGACGCCGCCCACGCCGACGGGCTCAGCCGCTCGGGCCTGTGCTCGGCAAGCAGAACGAGGTCGTACGGCACATGCGAGCGCTGCCGCATCGGGACGTGGCGGCGGCGATCTCGACGGTGCAAGCGTCGAACGCGGCCGAGGCGGTCAAGCTGGCGTTCGAGTTCCTGATCTTGACGGCGGCGCGTTGGGGCGAGGTTCGCGGGGCACGATGGGACGAAATGGACACGGCGGCCCACGTGTGGACCGTTCCGGCCACGCGCATGAAGGCGAACCGTGAGCACCGGGTTCCGCTTTGCCGGCGTGCTCTGGACATCCTCGACGCGGCGCGGACGCTCGGCGGCGACGCCAGTCCGCTCGTGTTTACGGCCGGCGACGGGGAGAGCTCGATGAGAAGGTGCTCCGGCGGCTGCTGGAGCGGGAGCGCGTACCGGCCCGTTCCGCACGGCTTCCGGTCCTCGTTTCGGGACTGGGCGGCTGAGGAGACGGAGCACCGTCGGGAGGTCATCGAGGCGGCGCTGGCGCACGTCGTGCGGAACAAGGTGGAGGCGGCGTATGCGCGGTCGGACCTGTTCGAGCGGCGGCGGCTCCTGATGGAAGACTGGGCGTCGGTGGTGTGCGCGACGTAAACGGATTTATATCAATTACTTACAGGGTTTCTTTCGGGCGCTTCCCCTCATCGTGTCCCTCGTTCCCAACCGGATTTCAGCGGGCCGGAAACACCATTCCTGGACCGTAAGCGTTCGGCGAAGCCGGTATGAGGCAGCCTATGCGGCAGCCCGGCCATCGTCGCCGGACAGCGACAGGACCGGGTTCTTCTGGTCGACCCCGTGCTGATCGAGACCTGCGTGGAGGCCGCGCCGCGCACCAGGGCTGCGACGCCGCTCCGGCCCAACCGGTGGCCGATGCTGTGCGTGCGGGGGCTGGCGACCTCCGCGGGGACTCTGGCTTCAGCATCAGGGTGCCGACCACGGAGTACCTCAGTCCCGCACCGGGATGACCGAACGGTTACCAGGACGGGGCGTGCAGGCGCTGCGCGGGGAGGGCCATTCGGGCCGGGCCTAGCTGTGGACCGCGGTCGGCAACGACGCGGTGCGCTTCCACGGGCCATGCACCGGGACGGCCGGATCGAGCTGCCCCCGCGGAAGGGGCGCCAGAACCGGCCCGGGCCGATCACCTTCGGGCCCGACACCGAACCACCCCTCTTCCCGTCCAGGCGGCGGTGGAGAAGCCGAGCATAACGAGCGGCGTGCCGTCGCTCGCGTGCACGCCGTGTCCGGACACGCCATGGCCGAGACCATAGCGAATATCGAACTGCGTTACCAGTACAAAATACCGGGGCCGCCGAACGCTTACCCTGGACCCTGGACCTGGACGCCTGGACGCTGGACGGATCCAGATCGTGGTCGTGGTGCGCGACGACGCGCACGACGTGGGCGAGGACGACACGGGATGGCGGGCCGACACCGGCCTACTCGGAAATCGGCAGCCGTCCAGCCTGTGCCGGCTCCCCGTTTATCGACGCCTTCAGCTCCTTGCTCGCCTTGAAGTAGGCGACGCGCTTCGACGGCACGTCCACCGACTCGCCGGACTTGGGGTTGCGGCCGCGGTGCGGAGCACGGTCGCGAAGGCGAAAGCTGCCGAAGCCGCGAAGTTCGACTCTCTCCCCCCGTCGGAGTGACGCGACGATGCTGCCGAACACGGTCTCGACGATGGTCTCGGCGGCCTTCTTCGTGAGGTCGGCCACTTGGGCTACCTCCTCGACAAGCGCGGCCTTCGTCAACCTGCCATCGGGCACGGGTCGGTTTCTCGTCAGCAGGCGCTGTAGGGGCGCCAAGCGCGGGCGTTCGCCAGTTCGGCGACAGCCTGCCTCAAGATGATACCAGCGGCACGGTGAGCAACCAGCGACGCCGACCACAGGGATGGCTTGCGCCATTTGCGACGGGAAGCAACGTGGCGGACCCGGCCGCGTTCGCCGCCTCGGCCCTGCCGGCGGCCAGTCACTCGGCGGCGCGACGGCGAGCGGGTCTCAGGGAGCGAGCGATCCGGTATGCACCCCGCGGACTGGCGACCGCCCGGACATCGACCGATATGGGGAATTGACGATCCGGCACGTCGCTTGCACGCGTCGAACTGAGGAAGGGTGACCACATGGACTCGAAGGACCGGAGCGCCGTCGAACCGGACCGTGAACACGAGGCGCGTGTCGTCGGCGATCTTCCTGCGATCAAGGGCGAGCTTCCGTCGGTCGCCTTGACGCAGCGCTTCCTGGCTCAGTGCGACCACCAAGGTTCACAACGTCTCGCAGTGAGACTGGTGGCCGTCGGCCGGAGTACCGGGGTGTCGGGATTGCCTCAATCGGACGACTGGACGGCGTGGGACGCTGACGAGATGCGGGCTGCGGTCGACTACCTTGAGCGGAAGCACAACCGGTAGGATCCGGCCCGGCCCCGCCTCAAGCCTCCGCAGGCGCGCGCGACGCCATCAAGGAGCGGGACCATCCGGCCGGCGCGCCAAGCCGATGCCCGGCCGATGTCGACGCTACGCCCTGACTGACAAACCGCCCCGCCGACGCGGTCGACGCCACAATGGCCCGCAGCGCGCGACCGTCGCCACGCCGGCCGAGGGCCGCGTGATGCAGGAGGTCGGCGACAGGCCGCACTTACGGCCCGGCAGCGGCTGACAGACGCGGCCGGTGGCAAGGGGTCGAGGGGAGCGCAGCATCCCCTCGCCAGCCCCATGTAGCACATGGGGTATGCTGGCTCATGAGGCCTAACTAACCGATCACATGAGCCAGTTCCTCGTGTCGTGGAAACGTGCCGCCCGACAGTCTCTCTTCGGCGGTTGGATCTTCCTCGTCGTCGCCTGGATCTTCTCACGTCCCGCCGCCTCGGTGTCGGTGCGTGATCTCGTTCGTGGCTGACCAGTGCGGCGGGTTCGGCGTGGTCGGTCCGTGGAGGGAACAGGGATCGAGGTCGGTTGTGGTCACGGGGCTGCGCTTCCGGCATCACGTCATGGTGGGGCCGTGACGAGGGAAGCGGACGGACGGTGTGTGTCGGCGAGCTGCGTGGCCCGGTCGTTCCTGGAGCTGGTGCCGCTCGAACCGGGCTGAGGCGTTCGGGTCGAGGATGAAGTGGTCGTGCCGGTCCGTGTTCGGGCCGGACGCCTGCGTTCGGCCGATAACTGCCAACGTCCGCCCCGCCGGCCGGCTCGTCACCCGTAAGGGCCGAAACGCAGAGTAGGAGCCGCCAGCGGCGGCTTGACGAGTCGGCCGGCGGGGTGGCACCCAAGAGACGCGGCTACGCGCTCACGGCCGCAGGGAGACGCTCTTTCCGGGCGCCGCGGCCAAGGTAGGCCGACCAATCGTTCATGAGCCGACGGCGGCGCTCGAACAGGTCCGAGCGGGCGTAGGCCGCCTCGACCTTGTCGCGGACCACGTGTGCCAGCGCGGCCTCGACCACCTCGCGCGGATGGTTCGTCTCCTCGGCGGCCCAGTCCCGGAACGTGGAGCGGAAGCCGTGAGGGACCGCGGCGATCGCCGCTTGCGTCAGAGGCCTCGACAACGCCATGTCGGTCAACGGCTTGCCCTGCGCCGTCGGGAACACCAGCGGGCTGTCGCCGTCGCCGAGCGTCCGCGCCGCGTCGAGGATGTCCAGAGCACGCCGACAGAGCGGGACCCGGTGCTCGCGGAGCGCCTTCATCCGCGTGGCCGGGATGGTCCACACGTGGGCCTCGGTGTCCATCTCGTCCCATCGTGCCCCGCGCGCCTCGCCCGGCCGCGCGGCTGTGAGTACCATGAACTCGAACACGAGCTTGACCACGGCACGGACCGACGTGGCCCGGATCGCCGCCAGCGCGGCGGCCACCTCGGCATGCGGCAGCGCCCGCATGTGCCGCACGACCTTGCGCTGCTTGCCGAGCACCGGGCCGAGCCGCTCCGACGGATTGTCGGCGCGATATTGCATGGCGATGGCCCACTCCAGCACGGCGTGGATGCGCTGGCGCACCCGCCGCGCCGTGTCCGGCTGGCTGTGCCAGATGCGTTGCAGCGTGTCGAGCACGTCGGCGCTGGTGATCTCGGAGACGGGCCGCGCGCCGAGATACGGGAAGGCGTGCGTCTTGAGGGTCGCCCACCACTGGAGGCCGTGCTTGGGGCTGCGCCAGCCGGGGCGCTTCTGCTCCAGCACCTTCGCGGCGGCCTCCTCGAAGGTCGGCGTCCGCTGGAGGCGGCGTTTGTCGGCGAGCGGGTCTCCGCCCTCGCGGGCGAGCTTGCGGTTGGCGATGGCCTTCTCGCGGGCCTCGGCGAGCGGGACCAGGGGGATGCTGCCGAGTCCGAGTTCGTGCCGCCGGCCGCGGATGACGAGCCGCTGCACCCAGGACCGGGCGCCGGAGGGCTGGACCAGGAGGTAGAGCCCCTGTCCGTCACAGTGTCTTCCTGGCGGGGCGTTTCGGATGAAGGCGGGCGTCAGTCGCCTGTCGGGATGGCGACCGCGGGGCTTTCGGAGTCGGACGGCAGGTGCTCTCACATCATGCATCACCCCATTATATGGCGGAAGGTGCCGCGCGGCACAAGACCTCCCGACCCGCTCAGCCCACGGCTTAATGGCTATAAAGTATTACCATACTGCTATTTATGGACGAATACGGGTGGGTTTGGACGATACGGGACACCATATGATGGAAGACTGGGCGCGTATGTCTGCGGCGCGTCTCGGCCGGTCCGGGCAACGCCAGCGGTTGCCGTGCGCGTAGCGTCATGATGGTATGGTTCTTGGCGATGGCGAAACGGAGGTCGTGATGGCGATCGACACGTTGGCGGAGCTTCGTCAGGTCTATCGGCCGCCCGCCGCGCGGGCGGGCCTCAAGGTTCTGGACCATCTCGATGTTCACTGCCGGAAGTTCATCGCGCTGTCGCCGTTCTACGTCATCAGTTCCGCCCGCGCCGACGGTCGGGCGGACGCCTCGCCGCGGGGCGACCCGCCCGGGTCGCTGGCGCATGTACTGGACGACAAGACGCTGTTGCTGCCGGACCGGCCGGGGAATCGTCAAGTAGACACGTTGATGAACCTGATCGAACGTCCCTACGTGGGTCTGGTGTTCTTCGTTCCGGGCCTGACCGAGACGTTGCGGGTCAACGGGCGGGCTGAGATGTCCACGCAAGCGGAGCTGCTGCAGCCGCTGGCCGTCAAGGGCAAGCTGCCCATCAGCGTCCTCAAGGTGACGGTCGAGGAAGCGTTCCTGCACTGCGCCAAGGCGTTGATTCGCGCCCGACTCTGGGAGGCGGACGCGCAGGTTGAGCGCTCCTGCTTTCCGACGTATGGCCGGGTGCTGGCGGACCAGATCGCCGGGGCTGATGCTGCCGAGATCGACGCGGGCGAGGAAGAGAGTGCTCGGACGGAGCTGTACTGACGCGGCTCTTGGTGGTCCGGGCTCGAGTTCCGCGACGAGTTCATCTACGAGGATCTGGCGAAGCCGCTCGAGGCGCGGGCGCTGCCGATGTTGCAGGTCCCGTGCGACGCGGCGCTCGATGTCCTCGACGCCTGGGCGCATCGGACGGGGCGCGTCACGTACGGAGCTGGCGCAGCCGTAGCGGCGCAACTCGTGGGCGACGACGACAGCACGACGCTGGCGTGGATCAACGCCTCGGACCGTCGTGATCAGGCCGCCGAACAGATTACCACCGAGCCCGAGTCGCCGTCTTCCGGATCCGCCGTGATCTCGCTCCCGTGGATCTGCTCTGCCCGGTCGTGTCTTTCTCTGCTTGCGCCGGATCTGAGGGACCGGCCGCACGGTTCTCGTTCATGATCCCGTCCGGCTCGCCAAGTGGTCGAGCGCTGCCCGTGATCGGGGGGCCGTCGGTTGCCCTTGGTTGCGGCCGGTGGTCGAGGGGATGCAGGCGCTGCGGGAGTCGCCGACGGTACTCCGCGACAAGCGGCGCCCCGATGCTGCACTCCTGGAATGGAGAGAGCGGGCCAGCTTTCCGGCTGGCCCGCAGAGGCTTGCCGCACGGTCGGGCGTGGCGGTCACCTGGAAGGCCGCAGCGAACGCGGAGGACTCGCGTAGCGAGTTGACTGCCGCGGTTGACCGTGCGAGGTAGACACGCTCCGAGCGAAGGCGAGGGCCTTCACCGTCGAATCGCGACCGCATTTCCGCTCGCTTCGTACCCGGCGCCCTCGCAAGCGAGCCGGCAGTCCGGTAGACTGACGCACCGAGGCGCAGGGCCACTCGCCAGCTACCGGGTCTCGGGTGGCGGAGGGGTCGCCGCTCGCGCCACCGGCACGGAGATGAAGAGCATGAGGAAGTACTTTGCGTCCGCCAGCAGAACGCCGGCTCTCAGCGCCACGCTGGTCGCGACGCTGGTGCTGCTCGTCGTGGTGTTCCCCGCTCTGCCCATCGGCGGCGAAATGCTCGACGTGAAGGCAGGCTACACCTACGCCGAGGCTGTCGCCGCGATGGAGAGCTATGGCGAGCGCGGGCGGCAGGTGTATGCGTGGTCCAGCCTCACGCTGGACACGTTGCTGCCGTTCGTGTACGTCAGCTTCCTGGCCGGATTCGTCCACCGCTTCCGACCAACCGAACGGCTCTGGAATCTGGCCTGTCTGCCGCTGGCGGCGGGAGTGCTCGACCTGTGCGAGAACGTCCAGGTCGTCCTCATGCTGACCCGATACCCGGACGTGTCCGCCGGGCAGGTGGCGGTCGCCTCGTGGTTCACCCTGTCGAAGGGGTATGCGGTCTCGGCCTGTCTGTTGTTGGCGATCGCCCTTGCGGCCGTTGCGGCGGTGCGTCGTGTCCGCCACGGCCTTCGTGACCGTGCGGCTTAGGACAGTGATCGATATAAAGTCTTCAACTTCATCGGGGTAGCAGTTTGTAATTCCATTCCCCGTGAAACTCATCGGGAACCAGCGCGAGCGCGTCCATCTGTTCCTTGGTCACCTTGACCCCCGTAGGATACTCCCCGGCGTCGAGTTCGGCTCGGACCTGAAGCCCGGTTGCTGTCCGGACGTTCCCGATGCGGTCGACGATGGTCTCGTACGTCGTCAGCGGGGTACCGCGCCAGTTCGCCGTGATGTGGCAGAAGAGCCGGTGCTCGATCTTGTTCCACTTGCTGGTACCCGGTGGAAAATGACTCACCTCGATGGTCAGTCCGGTCTCGTCGGCCAGCTGTTGAAGCTCGTGCTTCCAGGCGCGAGACCGGTACCCGTTGCTCCCCCCCGCATCGGCCGTGATGAACAGGGTCGTGGCGTCGGGGTAGGCGCCGCAACCCATCTGCTGCCACCAGTGGTGAATCGACGCCACCGCGAACGCCGGCGTGTCGTGGTCCCATCCCACGCTCACCCAGGCTTCGTTGCGCGCCATGTCGTAGATGCCGTACGGTATCGCCTTGCCCTCGGCGTCGGTCGGGAAATCATGCACCAGCACCGCTGGCGGCGTGCCCTTCGGCTGCCATTCCCGCCCGCCGTTCTTGAAGTTCCCGACCAGCTCTTTCTTCTTCGTGTCGACCGAGATCACCGGCTCGCCGGCGCTCAGATGCTCGTCCGCGGTCCGGTTGATGTGCTCGAACTGCGCGTTGCGGTCGGGATGCGTCGCGCCTTCCTGCCGTTTGCGCGGCGATTGCAGCCGGTACCCCAGACGGTGCAGCAGCCGGCCCACAGTGGTCGAACTCACCCGCCACCCCTGCTCGGTCAGCGCCGCCGCCAGCTTCGCGCGACTCTTGCACGTCCAGCGCAGCGGCGAGGTCGGGTCTCCGCGCGTGAGCGGATCCACCAGCGCTTCGAGCGCCGCCTGGATGCCGGGTTGATCCTGCTGGATGCGGGGCCGGCCGCCGCCAGGGCGCCGGATGCGGTCCGTCGGAGCCTCGTCGCGGGCAATCTCCCGGCGTCCCTTGCGAATCGTCTCCCGAGCCAGACCGGTGGCCGACGAAACCACCGCGTCGCCGCCGTAGCCAATGGCAAGCGACTCGGCCGCCGCCCACCGTCGGCGACTGCGCTCGTCCAACACGGGAGCGACCACGGCATACTTCGCAACCAGGGTCGCTTCCAGCTCGATGTCTCGCTTCATGCCTCCAGTATGGCCAGAATCCCCACAGGTGGCAAACTAGTTTAGCGCAGTGCCCTTAGGACAGTGATCGATACAACTTTGCCAACTGACGTGACGCCCCAGGCCCGTGATTCCTGGGCTCGCGCCCGCGAACGTGGCAACGTAGTTTCCGTCACTGTTCCTTAGTACTGCCGTCCATAAATACGACAACGTATAGAGATGCTATCATGCACCCTCGGAGGCCTGCTGGCATGCCGAGGAAGAGTCCGTACTACATCGATCTGCGTGACGACGAGGCGGCTGAGCTGCAGCAGCGTGCACGAAAGTATACGTTGCCGTACTTCCAGCATCATGGCCTGCGGACGCGCTTCCTGGACATCACCAGTAATCCGATGGTCGCTCTGTTTCACGCTTCCGAAGATAAGGACGCGAACGGTCCTACAGACGGACGAGTACATGTCTTCGCTACGCCTCGGTCACTCGTAAAGCCGTATAGCACACTAGTGTCCCAAGAAACTCGAGGCGGCTACCCGTAAGTTACAGAATGCAAAAGAGATATAGCGATTTGGAGCTGTCATCGACTTGAACTCGCCCCCGCTCTGAGACGATGCTCGTGCCCGTTTCCGAGGAGATGGGGGCATGTACACAGGCAAGCTGGTCTTCGCGCAGGTGATGGATCACCTGCCGATGCACACCTTCCGTCGCGCCGTGAGCCGATATGGTGGCAACCGTTACATCAAGTCCTTCCCGTGCCACAGCCAGTTTCTGTGCATGGCGTTCGCCCAACTTACATATCGGGAAAGTTTGCGAGATATCGAGGTCTGCCTGCGTGCGCAGCGACAGAAGCTCTATCACCTGGGCATTCGCAGCCCGGTGTCGCGCAACACCTTGGCCAATGCGAACAAGCAACGCGACTGGCGAATCTACGCCGAGGTGGCGCAAGCGTTGATCCGCATCGCCAGACCGATGTACGCCAGTGAGGACCTGGGCCTGGACCTCGATAACACCGTGTTCGCCCTCGACGCATCGACCATCGACCTGTGCCTGTCCATGTTTCCGTGGGCGCCGTTCCAGTCGACGAAGGCGGCGGTCAAGCTGCACACGCTGCTCGACCTGCGCGGCCCGATTCCGACGTTCCTGCATGTCTCCGACGGAAAAATGGCCGACGTTCACGCGCTCGACCGCTTCGTCCCCGAACCTGGGGCCTTCTACGTGATGGATCGTGCCTACCTCGATTTCGAGCGCCTGTACGCCTTGGCGGCATTCGGGGCGTTTTTCGTCATCCGCGCAAAGTCCAACACGCGGTACCAGCGTCGGTACTCTCGGCCGGTCGACAAGACGACCGGTCTTCGTTGTGATCAGACCATCGTGCTCACGGCTGAGGATTCCGCGTCCCGGTATCCGCAGCCGCTCCGCCGCGTCAAGTATTGGGATGAATCCACGGACAAGACGTTCAACTTCCTGACCAACAACTTCGCGATCCCAGCGCTCACAGTCGCTGAGCTGTACCGGTACCGCTGGCAAGTTGAGCTGTTCTTCAAGTGGATCAAGCAGCATCTACGGATCAAGTCGTTCTTCGGGACCTCGGAGAACGCCGTCAAGAGCCAAATCTGGATCGCGGTGTCGGTGTATGTGCTCGTGGCCATCATGAAGAAACGGCTGGACCTCCCGGTAAGTCTCTACACAATTCTACAGACGCTGAGTTTGACAGTGTTCGAGAAAACCCCGCTTTTACGGCTATTTTCTGATACCGATTACACTTTTCTTAGTGGAGGTCCCGGTAACCTATTGAATCTATTGGAGTAATTCCTGGGACACTACTGCCGTATAGCAGCGACACGGTCAGCATTATTGCGAACTTTGCGAAACTGCCGAGGCACGTCCAGGGGCGAATCTGCCCTAGTCCAGGACCACTAGTGTCCCAAGAAAGTCGGGACCGCCACCCGTAAGTCACAGAATGTAAAAGAGATATAGCGGTTTTGAGCTGTCATCGACTTGAACTCACTCCCGCTCTGAGGCGATGCTCGTGCCCTTTCCGAGGAGATGGGGGCATGTACTCAGGCAAGCTGGTCTTCGCGCAGGTGATGGATCACCTGCCGATGCACACCTTCCGTCGCGCCGTGAGCCGATATGGCGGCAACCGCTACGTCAAATCCTTCCCGTGCCACAGCCAGTTTCTGTGCATGGCGTTCGCCCAACTTACGTATCGGGAAAGTTTGCGAGATATCGAGGTCTGCCTGCGTGCGCAGCGACAGAAGCTCTATCACCTGGGCATTCGCAGCATTCGCAGCCCGGTGTCGCGCAACACCTTGGCCAATGCGAACAAGCAACGGGACTGGCGAATCTACGCCGAGGTGGCGCAAGCGTTGATCCGCATCGCCAGACCGATGTACGCCAGTGAGGACCTGGGCCTGGATCTCGATAACACCGTGTTCGCCCTCGACGCGTCGACCATCGATCTGTGCCTGTCCATGTTTCCGTGGGCGCCGTTCAAGTCGACGAAGGCGGCGGTCAAGCTGCACACGCTACTCGACCTGCGCGGCCCGATTCCGACGTTCCTGCATGTCTCCGATGGCAAAATGGCCGACGTTCACGCGCTTGACCGCTTCGTCCCCGAACCTGGGGCCTTCTACGTGATGGATCGTGCCTACCTCGACTTCGAGCGCCTGTACGCCTTGGCGGCATTCGGGGCGTTTTTCGTCATCCGCGCAAAGTCCAACACGCGGTACCAGCGTCGGTACTCTCGGCCGGTCGACAAGACGACCGGTCTTCGTTGTGACCAGACCATCGTGCTCACGGCTGAGGATTCCGCGTCCCGGTATCCGCAGCCGCTCCGCCGCGTGAAGTACTGGGATGAATCCACGGACAAGACGTTCAACTTCCTGACCAACAACTTTGCGATCCCTGCGCTCACGGTCGCCGAGCTGTACCGGTACCGCTGGCAAGTCGAGCTGTTCTTCAAGTGGATCAAGCAGCATCTGCGGATCAAGTCGTTCTTTGGGACCTCGGAGAACGCCGTCAAGAGCCAAATCTGGATCGCGGTGTCGGTGTATGTGCTCGTGGCCATCATCAAGAAACGGCTGGACCTCCCGGTAAGTCTCTACACAATTCTACAGACGCTGAGTTTGACAGTGTTCGAGAAAACCCCGCTTTTGCGGCTATTTTCTGATACCGATTACACTTTTCTTAGTGGAGGCTCCCGTAACCTGTTGAATCTATTGGAGTAATTCCTGGGACACTACTGGTCCAGGACATGACCCACGCGAGCCGATGCAGCGGCTGTATCAACTGATCCGGACGGAGAAGCCGGACTTTGGCGAGCGAATAGACCCACGCGACTTCTATCGCGTGCTCGTGGTGACACCACAGCGAGCATCTGACCGTATGCGGGCACAGGCTGGGGCTTTCCTTGTGTCGGCCTTCCATTCACGGTTTGAACGTCAACACGTGTTGGAGCACAACGCGGATACTCCGGTGTATGCGCATTACGAGATGATCGTGCCACGGCAGCAGAAGAATGCGATCAGAGAAGACCTGCGGCTACTCTCAGAGATCCCCTCATTTTACCATGTAGATCGATAAGGGAACCTGAATGGACAGAGATGTCTCGCACTTGGAAGTATGAGTGCTTCGAATTAGAATTGCGATTGTATGCCTCTGCATGAAACGCCGTCCGGGAAGTGCTTCCAGAGACACGACCTTCTAAACTTCATAAACGTCTTGTACGACGGCGACCTGCATGCCAAACGAGTGCTGTCGCTGGCCAACGCCACCCTGGGCGTACTGACGAGCGCCTCGCTGGCAATCCATGCCGTGGGGCGCGGCTTGGCCCAGGCTATGGGCACGTTGACCAAGCATGGCGTCAAGCAGGTCGACCGGCTCCTGAGCAACCGAGGCGTCCACGTGTGGACCTTTTTCGCCTACTGGACGCCGTACATCGTCGGCGCCCGCACCGAGGTGGTCGTCGCGCTGGATTGGACGAGCTTCGCGCCCGATGCGCAGGACACCATCGTGCTGTCGATGGTGACCGGCCATGGGCGCGCGACGCCGTTGCTGTGGAAGACGGTGGCCTCGTCGACGCTGAAGGGCAATCAGCGGCGCTACGAGTACGAGGTGCTGTGCCGATTGCGCCAGGTGCTGCCGGCGGGGGTGAAAGTCACCGTGGTAGCAGACCGGGGCTTCGCCGACTGCAAGCTGTTCTACGCTTTGGCGACCGAACTGGGCTTTGAATACGTGATTCGGTTACGCGGAGACGTCTATGTGACGAGTGCGCGCGGTGAACGGCGGGCGGCCGCCGCGTGGGTCGGGGGCCGGCGGGCGCGCACGGCGGCTGGTCGGTGCCCGGGTGACCGACGAACACGAATGGCCTGTGAGCGCGGTTGTGTGCGTACACGACCGGAAGATGGACGAACCGTGGTGTTTGGTGGCCAGCGAAGCGACGGTGCCGACGCGGGTTCTGATTCGCTACTACGGCAAGCGCTGGGGGATCGAGGCGGGCTTTCGGGACATCAAGGACATGCGCTTCGGCATGGGCCTGTCGTCGATGCATGTCTCGCGGCCGGACCGGCGGGACCGCCTGCTGTTGATCAGCGCGTTGGCGATTGCCGTGTTGTCGTTGCTCGGTGCGGCGGGCGAGCGCATCGGGTATGACCGTTGGCTGAAGGCGAACACGGTGAAGCGGCGGACGCATTCGTTGTTTCGGCAAGGGTTGATGCTGTACCACCATCTTCCCAACTGGCCGGAGGATCGGATTCGTCCGTTGATGGAGACGTTCGGGAGCATGCTGATCGAACAACGGGCGTTCCGAGAGGTCTTCGGCGTGATCTGACGCCGTGCGAAATGAGGGGATGCATGAGGCGGCTACTGGGTGTTGCCCGGGAGCAGCTGTTTCCCGGGTTGGACACGGCTGCGGAGGCCGTGGCAGCGGAAACTGAGAGAGCAGCGAAACGGCAGGTCGACGCTGCTCAGTAGCGTGAGACCGGGAGGGGTTGGAGGTTCCAGGCATGACCAAAGTGGAGTTTACGGACGAAGCAAGGGCGATTCTGAAGGCGGCGGTTGACGGGGATGGCGCGATTGTGTTCACTCGGACGATGGGCCGACCCGGGGTGCATATTGACGCGGGAGAGCAAGAGATGGTCCCGAACAGCGCCGATAATCGGACGGTGCAGGCTTGGATCGGTGGTTTGGAGGATCTTCAGGCGTTGGGCTACATTCGGGGTGTCGGGCACCAAGGGGAGTGTTTCGAGGTTACTCGGGAGGGGTACCGCGCCGTGGATGAAGAGGGCGAGCGGGACTTTGCCCGAGGTTGGGAGGAAGGAGGGGACGACGGGCCATAGCAGCCAATAGCAGCCCGAGGTGGAAGTCTCTACGTTCATACGTAGCGGCGGAAGCGGTGATGGCGCGGTGACGAAGCGGTTTTGGCCAAAATCGGGATGGAGAGCGTCGTGAAGCGTCTCAGATAGCCCCACAGGCCATCCCACCACCTGAATAGAGCGCAGAATACCTCCGCCGCCCGGCCCTGGAGGCTCCGCGGCGTGCCCACACCGATCAGCAGCAGCAGCCCAAGTGTCAGGGAGCATGAAGAAGTGATCGAATCTGAAGCCGGGTCGCTTCGGACCGTGTTCTGAAGAAGAAGCAGAAGACAAAGGCGGAGCGAATTCTGTTCTGGTCTCCCGGATGGGTTCCGAGCCGGACATCGGTGTTGGTCATGCCCGGTCCGGGTTACCCTCGCGAGACGGAACGGCCGGGCTGGGCCGGACGGTGTGGTCGACGCCGAACCGGCAAGGGCGTTCCGTCGAGCGACCACCCGAGTGCCGCGGAAGGCTCGTCTGGCGCACGCGGCGACGGTGGGGCGGTCGGTGTCGGTTGTTGCGCCAGACGAGCCTGGAGGCGGCGCTATCGCGCGCGCGGACCACGTCCGGATGGGCGTTGATGCTCGGCCGCGCGCGAATCCTCCGCGACCTCTGGGCTGGCGAGGTTCCACTGCAGTCGGATAGCGTTGAAGCGGACTCAAGCGTGGGGGTGAGGGCCCGGGATAGAGCCGGACCCTCGTGACCGTCCCGAGCTCCGACAGACCGAGCCGGTCGCCGTTGTTGTGCCACGGCCGGCGCGGCGCTGTCCAGTCGGAGCTCGCTCCGCGCGCTCCGACGCCGTGGACCAACCGTTACGCCAGAAGACCTGCCGATACTGTAACCGCCTGTTCGCCATCTGTGCGGCGTGTGATCGCGGCCATGCCTACTGCACGCCGCGCTGCCGGGCAGCCGGTCGTCACCGCTCGGTACGGGCTGCCAGGGCGCGACACCAGCAGAGTCCCGAGGGCCGTCTCGACCATCGCGACCAGCAGCGCGTCTACCGCGGCCGCCGCCGCGTGATGGATCAGTCTTCCCCCGCAGCGCTGCGATCGACCAGACTCCCCGTTCCTGACGCCGCCCCGGTTCAGGCCCCCGTTCCCACGCGTTGCGTGGTCTGCGGGCGGACGAGCCGGTGGCTGGTTCCGATGCGCGAGCCGCGCATCGCGGGGGCAAGGAGGAAGGATGATCACGCCCGCGCAACGGGCCGAGATCCGGCGCCTGTACTACGCCGAGCACTGGAAGCTCGGGACCATCGCGGCCCAGCTCGGCCTCCACCGTGAGACGGTCCGCGCCGCGGTCGAGCGCGAGTCGCCAAGCGTGCATCCCGGCGTGTGGCGGCCCAGCATCATCGACCCGTATCTGCCGTTCATCCGCGACACCCTGACGCAGTACCCGAATCTGCGTGCCACGCGGATCCACGAGATGGTGCGCCAGCGTGGCTATGCCGGTTCGGTCTTCCCCATACGCAAACTCGTGCGGCGCCTGCGCCCCGAGACCAGCCGCGCCGTCTACCGCCGGGTCGTCACCCTGGCTGGCGAGTCCGCACAGGTCGACTGGGGCTCGTTCGGCAAGGTCCGCATCGGACAAGGCACACGCACCGTCTCCGGATTCGTCATGGTCCTGGGCTACTCGCGGGCGCTGGCCGCGCTGTTCACCCTCGACCAGACGCTCGAGAGCTTTCTCCGCGGGCACGTCGCCGCCTTCGGGGCGCTGGGCGGCGCCGCCCGTAATCTCGTGTACGACAACCTGCGCAGCGCCGTGCTCGACCGCCGCGGGGCCGCCGTCCAGTTTCATCCCCGTCTGCTCGAGCTGGCCGGGCACTACCACTTCGCGCCCCGCCCCTGTACGCCGGGACGCGGAAATGAGAAGGGCAAAATCGAGAGGAAAATTCAATACCTGCGCCACGCCTACTTCGCCGCCCGGCCCTTCCGCGACCTCGACGACATCAACGCCCAGTTCCGGCGCTGGCGTGACGAGGTCGCCCACCGGCGGCCGCATCCCGACCAGCCCAACCGCACTGTCGCCGAGGTCTGGGCCGAGGAGAAGCCCCGACTGCTGCCGCTGCCCGCCAATCCCTTCGAGACCGACCTGATGCGCGCCGTTCGCTCCGGCAAGACCCCCTACATCCGCTTCGACCGTAACCTCTACTCGATCCCCCACACCCACGTCCGCAAGCCGCTGACCCTGGTCGCCTCGGCCACCCGCGTCCGCATCCTCGACCAACAGACCGAGCTGGCCGACCATCACCGCACCTACGACACCGGGCTGACCGTCGAGGACCCCGCCCACCTGGAAGGCCTGCTGGCAGCTACCCGCCAAGCCAACGTCCACACCACCCGCGACCGGCTCCGAGCCGCCGTCCCCGCCACCGCCACGCTCTTCGAACGACTCGCACAGCGCGCAGAGGCACTCCGACCGCACGCCACCCGACTGCTCGCACTGCTCGACGATTACGGACCCCAGGAGTTGGCCGCCGCCGTCGACATCGCCCTCGAACGCGACGCCCTCGGCGCCGGCTCCATCACCCACATCCTCGAAACCCGACGCCGACAGCGCGGACTCAAACCCCCGCTCCGACTCACCCTGCCCGACCGGCCCGGACTGCGTGACCTCGACGTCCGGCCCCATGACCTGGAGACCTACGATGCCCTCGGACAGAGAAACCCTGACGACGCTGGCGACTGACCTTCGTCGCCTCGGACTCAACCGCACCGCCGACGAGCTGAACGACATCATCGCCCAGTCCACCCGCAAGCGCTCGAGCCCTACCGTCCTGCTCGAGCACATCGTCGCCGCCGAGCTCGAGGAAAAACAGCGCCGCAGCGTCGAGAGCCGGCTCAAGCGGGCCCGACTCGGACGCTTCAAGCCGTTCGCCGACTGGGACTGGGACTGGCCCACCGCGCTGGACCGGCCCGCACTCGAACGCATCCTCACCCTCGACTTCCTCGACCGCGGCGAGAACGTCGTCATTCTCGGCGCGCAAGGCTTGGGGAAAACCATGCTGGCGAAGAACATCGCCCACCAGGCCGTCCTCGCCGGACACTCCGCACTCTTCACCACCGCCGCCGACCTGCTGCTCGACCTCAACGGGCAGGAGACCGCCCGCGCACTCGAACGCCGCCTGCGCCACTACACGCGCCCGGCGATCTTGTGCGTCGACGAACTGGGCTACCTCGCCTACGACGCACGCGCCGCCGACCTGATCTTCCAGCTCGTCAGCCGCCGCTACGAGCACCGCTCCCTGCTGATCACCACCAACCTGCCCTTCAAGAACTGGGACACCGTCTTTCCCAACGCTTCGTGCGCCGTCGCCCTGATCGATCGGCTGACCCACCACGTCGAAATCCTTCGCATCGAAGGCCGCAGCTATCGTCGCCGGGAGGCTGAACTCAGCCAGCAGGAGCGCAATCGCCAGCGTCCGGCTCACGACGAAGCGACCGAATGACGCGATCAGCCGGATCGTCCAAGCCCAGTCGACGGCACTTCAGAAATGATCACTTGTTCGAGCTCGCCAACACAAGGTTGCAGCCGGCAAACTGCACGAGCAGACGCTTGAGGATGTTCGGATGGTCTCGTAGATGGACCCACCGCATCCCGCCGGTCTGGCACACGTGCGCGAAGGGGCGCTCCAGCAGTTCTCCCTGACAGCGCAGTAGCCGACGACCCCGCGCACCGCGTATTCGCCGCCGGTTGCCATATACCACATCGCGGGCCTTCGAACGACCCTTCCAGCACCGACGGCCGCGGTCCGGTTCCGAGATGTAGCTGCGCAGGCCCAGCGCCTTCAGGTCGGTCAAGGTCCGGTTGCTGTGGTAGCCTTTGTCGCCCACCACTTCTTTGAGGCCAGCTCCATCCGGCTGAACCGCCTCGAGCTGCTCGGCCGCCATGATCAGCGTCTCGATCATCGACGTCGTGTCGCCCGTGTCGGCCGCCTGCACCGTAACGCCCACGACCGCGCCCGTTTCCAGGTCCGCGGCGTGCTCGGCCTTGTGGGCCAGGTGCGTTCCGACCGTCCTTCATCTTCGTGACCCGCGCATCCGGATCATGCGGATAGATCCATTCGGCGTTCGACGTCTTCTTCTTGCTCTTGCGCGACTTGTCGAAGTGCGCCAGTTCGGCACGAGTCGGTGTCGAGATGCCCGACGCCTCGGCCAGCCGCGTCAGGAATGCCGTGTAGTCCTCGCCCGTGTCGCGGCGAACGATGCTGCGCAACGCCGCGTTCGCCTCCAGCGTCGTCGCGTCGATCCCCACCGTCTTGCCCCAAACCAGACCCGCGTCGGCAAGCTGCTGCGGCAGCCAGGTGAAGACCGCCTCGTGCGTTTCGAGACTCAGCAGTCGCCGCGTCCGCGAGATCGTCGAATAGTCGGGTGGCGACGCCGGCGGCGCCAGACGCAGAAACGACCGCAGACTCAGCGAATCGGCGGCCCGCTAGGCGATCGCCCGCTCCGAATCCAGGCCCTCGAAGTAGCCGACCAACAGCAGCCGAAAGTAGCGGCCCGGCGCCAGACTCGGTCGCTTCATCCGCGCGTAGAACGGAGCGCACAGCTTCTCGACGAAAGCATCGAAGCCGGCCGCGCCGAGGATCTGGTTCAAACGCTCGTAGAACGGGTGGCCGCCGCCCTGCGGCAGGTCCGCCGTCGCCACCCACATCGGTTGTTGGGACCCGTCGTCGCGGGTCATGCCCATCGCCATTCCAGCCAGTGTAGGGCACCGGATCGGCCGTGTCGATCTCCGCTGGACGGACTTTCACCACGGCCTGCTACCTATGTCAATCAACAGGTGATCGATTTGGGCCGGAACAGGTGATCGATTTCACTGGAATGCGCAGCAGTCCTGCCGACGATCTCGACGAAGCCCGTTGCCAGCTGTGCATCTCGACCGGGATGCAGGTGCTCCCGGCAAATGCAGGAGGCGACCGGACGCGTTGTGCGGCCCGAAGGGACGTCCCAGCCCGAGCGGACCGCATGACGGGGCGGGAGCGTGGAGAGCCACGTGACGCTCGCCGGTCGCCAGGTCGGGCTACCCGCTGCTTGGCGTACGCGACGGCGAGGGCGAGGTGGCGGTGGTCAGCTTCCGGTGGGCGGCGGCAACCGACGGGTTGGAGTCGCACACCCTCGAGGCGATCGCCGCGGGCGTGTTCGACGGGAAAATATATGGTCGCACGCTGGACCCAGTGCCGGCCGCGGTGTCGGAGCAGTCGACGTCGCGCAGCGCCGTGTCGCGGCGGTTCGTGGCGTTGTCGACCGAACGGCGGCAGGCGTTCGTCAACCGGCCGCCGGGCGAGCTGGACCTGCGTGTGGTGTGCATCGACGGCAAAACTGTTCAAGGAACACTGCATCGCGTTGGGAATCGACACCGAGGGGCGCGCAAACACGTCCTCGGCTTGTGCGAAGGTGAATGAGTGAGATTGCATTCTACGCAAAAGAGCCGCACCCTTTCGGGTGGGGCTCCAGATGCCTGCGCCGGCAGGGTGGTGACTGGCGGAGCGCCTTGGCGGTATGATCCGGCCATGGTGCTAAATTTAAGGAGGAAACAAGGCGATGACTACTAAGGATTGGTTGCCGTACGTAACAGCACTCGCAACAGCCCTCGGTTTTATGTTCTCTGTCTACCAGTACGCAGACACCCAGAGACTAGAGGAGCGCAACAATCGGTTCGACCAGTACCACCGCGTGTTCGAGTGGGTTGCCGGCAGAACTGCGACTGGCCAAGAGTTGGTTAATACGCAGCAAGCAGCAGCCGTGTACCAGCTTACCAGGTTCCCAGAGTACAAAGACCTGTCCTTGCCGATCATTGACTACTACTTGGAAGTCACTACCGACGATCCGGACGATTCGCTTTTCCGAGCGGCCTTAGTCTATACGAGAGGTGAACTTTCTGACTAGGTTCCTTGAACGAGCACCAACTTTACAGATGAGTCAGGGTCTTCCATTAGAAGCTCGGTCAGCGGCGGCCGTCGTGGAGTTCGGTGCGGACGCCGCTGCCGCGCGGCGGCCCAAGTATGGCACGAGGCGATGCAGCCACGCTCGACGGGTCGTCGGTTCTCTCTTGTTCAAGTCCATCACCGCCAGCGCTACTCGGCGCGCAGGACCTCCATAGGAGGGATCCGCGTCGCCCGGCGCGCCGGCACGTAGCCGGCCAAAAGGGCCGCGGCGACCAGCGCGAACGGCGCCGCGATGAACGTCACGAGGTCGTCGGTGGCTATGCCGTACAGGAAGCTCTCCAGGATGCGGCTGGACGCAGCGGCCGCGGCGAGGCCGATGACAGTGCCAGCGGACACCAGCGCCGCACCCTGCCGGATCACCAGCACCAGGACGTCGCCGCGCTGCGCGCCGAGCGCCATCCGGATCGCGATCTCTCCCCGTCTCTGCGCGACGTTGTAGTTGAGCAAGCCGTAGACGCCGAACGCGGCCAGGAAGAAGGCGAGCGCAGCGAAACACCCGACCAGCACGGCGTAGAAGCGGGGCTCGGCGATCCGGGACGACAGCAGCGCGTCCATGGTCATCACGTACTCGGCCGCTACGCCGGGGCGCGTCCCAGCCACCGCCTCGCGCAGGAACGGGGCCGCCGCGGCCGGATCGCCCCTGGTCCGCACCGCAACGAGCGGAAAGTTGAGGGCGAATTGCGGCGCTGCGCCGATCTGCCGCACGGGCGCGAACGCCTCGGCACCCTGTCCCGTGACCGAAAGGCACCAGTAGGTGACGTCCGCCACGACGCCGATGACCTCCCACGGTACGTCGTCACCACCGGAATCGATCGAGCCCGCACCGACGAAGCGCACCCGCTGGCCGACGGCCGGCGCACCGCCCAGCACCTCGCGCGCGAACGTCTCGTTGACCACGAGAACCCGCGGAGCGCCGGCCCCGTCTCGGCGCGTGAACAGGCGTCCGCTCACGAGCCGCAGCCGCAGCACGTCGAAGTAGCCGGGGGTGACGATGTGCAGCAGAGTCCCGAGCGACTCGCTCGGATCGTCGGGAACCGAGCGGCCGGGTACATGCACCCGTTGCTGCACGGAGCCGCTACTGGCGAGCGGAAGGTGTGACGTCACCCCGACCGCCTCGACGTCCGGAAGTCGCGCCAACCCGTCCATTGTCTCGTCGAGTTCGGTGTAGAAGCGCCTTCTTGATGCTTCCTCCTCGACGCGGTCCTCCGCGGTCGCCCATCCCGCACTGAAGGTGGACGGGCGACGCGCGCTGGCCGTAATCACGTTGGTCGGGTCGTAACCGCGATCGACCGTCACGAGCGTGACGAAGCTGCGCAGTAGCAGGACCGCGCCTATCAGCAGCACCAGCGCCAGCGCCACCTGCGACGCCGCCAGCACCGCACGCGCCCGGTTGGCGCGCAGCAGCCCGAAGCCGCCGGTGGACCGCGCGCCGCTCTCCACGAGGGTGCGGAGCAGTCGGCTCCCGGACCACTGGAAGGCCGGCACGGCGCCGGACGCCAGCCCGACCACCATCGACAGCCCGAACGTGAAGGCGAGCACCACGCCGTCGAGGCTCGCCTCGTCGAGCCGCACGATGTCGCCCGGCACCAGCGCCGGCACACCGCGGAACACGACGACCGCGGCCGCGAGCCCCAGCGCGCCGCCGCCCAGGCTCAGCACCATGCTCTCGGTCAGGAGCTGGCGCACGAGCCGGCCTCGGCCGGCGCCCAGCGCCGCGCAGACCGCCAACGTGCGTTGGCGACTCACTCCGCGTGCCAGCAGCAATCCGGCCACGTTGATGCAGGCGATCAGCAGGACGAGCGCGGTGGCCGCGGTCAGCGCGGCCAGGGCGGGACGGTAGTCGCCGACCATCTCCTCCCGGAGCGGGATCACCCGGACGCGGTTCTGCGAATCGCCGGAAGGGCGTCCACTCGCGCCCCCGGTCGCGAGCCGGTCGGCGGCGCCTTCCATGCGCTGCAGGATGGCGCGGACCTCGGTGGCGGCCTGCCCCGCCGAGACTCCCTCACGGAGCCGTCCCAGCACGACGACGGTTGCCGCGTCGGGAGGCAGCACGAAGGGTGTCCAGACCTCCTCCCGGGGGCTCGGAAAGTAGAAACCCTCCGCAAGCACGCCCACCACGGTGCGACGCTCGCCGTGGACATCCACGACCGTGCCGACGACGTCCGGGTTCGCGCCGAAGCGCCGGGTCCAGGCGCCGTGGTTCAGCAGCACGACCCCGTCGGCGCCCCGTTGCGCTTCCTCGTCGGTGAAGAGCCGGCCGAGCCGCGGGGTCGCCCCGAGCAGCCGCAACAGCGCCGGCGAGACCGCCATGCCCCATGGTCTTGCGTCATCCGGGCTCGTCCATCGAAAGATGGCGCCCTCATGCGCGGCGAGCTGCTCGAACGACTCGGCCTCGTCCTCCACCTGCGCCATCGCGCGGACGCTGAGGTACACGGGCGCTCCCGGCATCTGTCGGGGCTCTTGGCCGACGCGTACGATGCGCTCGCCGTCCGGGTACGGCAGGGGACGGATCAGCATCCCGTAGACGATGCCGAACATCGCCGTGTTGGCGCCGATTCCCAGCGCGAGCACGACCATCACCGTGGCCGTGAAGCCAGGACTCCGTCTCAGCCCACGGACGGCATGGCGCACGTCCCGACCCAACTCGTCGAGCCAGCGCCAGCCCCAGACGTCGCGCGTCCTTTCGCGGATCAGCGTCCCGTTGCCCAGCTTGCGCCGCGCCGCGCGTAGGGCGTCGGCTGGCGGCACGCCGACGTCACGCTGCCGCTCCCGTTCCAGCTCCAGGTGGAGACGCAACTCTTCCTGGAGGTCCGCCTCCGCTTGGCGGCGGCCGAGGTACGACACCACCCTGTACAGCCACAACGGCCACTTCATGGCGCCACCTCGTTCACTTCCCCGCTTCGGCCGGCCGCAAGACACGCTCCACCGCCTCGACCATGCGCTCCCACTTCGTCGCTTCCCGCACGAGTTGCCGGCGGCCCGCCTCCGTGAGGGGCCTTGACTCTGGCCTCCCCGCGCGGTCCACAGAGGGCCCTTGCCCGACGAATGCCGAAACATCGGCCCCGCGCCACCGGCCGGCAACCCACACATCCTCTCGTGTGCCGTGAGCGCGGATATCCCGACGGAGCGAACCGGTCTCAGCCGAATATCGTGACAGCCAGCCACCCGAAGAACGCGGCGTTGACCGCCAACAGCACCATGCCCAACTCCCTGTAGTTCCGTCGGGTTGCAGCTGCGGCCACGAGATACACACCGACCGGAAACAAACCCCACACGAAAAAGCGCGGTGTCAACGCGAGGTACACCGAAGTCGGGCCGACTAGAGCCGCAGCCACCAGCAGCGGCCTTGGATGTCCGCGGGCGAGCCCGAACGAGGCCGCCAGCACGCTCAGCCCCACCGCCGGCCAGAAGAGCAAGACAGGCCACGAATAAAGCAAGTCAACCATTCGCCGACCCACCGCCGTTCAGTACCAGCAACACCCCGGGAGCCTCGTCGTCTGGGATGTCCGCCGACCAACCGTACGCAGCAGCTATAGCGGCGTCAAGGGCCGTGCCCATCGGCGAGCCACTGCGGCTGAGCGTTGTAGAGGATTCGTCAACGTCCGACCAGCCGCTGAGCTTCCAGGGCTTCCGATGAAAGCCACCTATAACCTGTTGAAAATAAAGTCTCTTACGGCTTCATGCGAAGGTCGTTCCCCTCGCCGTACCCCTCGTCTCGAAACGGACCCGACGCGGACAAATTGCACCGTTTCCCAAGTTCCCAGGTTCCCAGTTTGGGCTGGTCCGAACGAAAGGCGTGTTCGCCTCACACCAAGGGCATCTCTAAGGTTCATCGGGAAAGTCAGAGCCGCTGCGTACGCGGTCATCGGTGCCGGCTTGGATCAGGACAGCAACAACCTCCCGGTGGCCCGCCGACGCGGCGAACTGCAATGGGGACCAGCCGTCCTGATCCCGATCGAGGTTCAAATCCGCGTTCCATTGCCGCTCTCCCGCTAGTGCGGAGACGCCCAACGTCATGAAAAACGTGATCAGTTCGGCGAGCACACCCGACCCCGATACATCGTAGTCTGCGCGTGAATTCAAGTCGGCACCGGCCTCTATCAACACCATCACGGCTCCCGCGTGCCCTACTCGCGCGGCCACGTGCAAAGGAGACAGGTACAGGCCGTCGGTCGTCGTCCAGGGATAGTACCGTCGCATGTTCGGGTCCGCTCCGGCTCGGAGCAGGGCTGTCATCAGCTTGATGTGACCGTTTCGAGTGGCTTCATGAAGGACGCCTCTGCTGTCGGCTCCCGCTTCCAGCAACGCAACCACCACATCAGCATGACCTCTTCCCGCTGCCACGCCGAGAGCGCTGTCCTGTCGCGATGGGTCCGTATCATAGAAACGGGCGCGGGCGTTTGGATCGGCTCCGGCGTCTAGCAGGGCGACCACCACGCCGACGTGGCCACCCCGGGCGGCGGCCGCCAGCCCGTCCGAGGGGTTAGCCCCGGCCTTGACGAGGGCTGCCACCACATCGGCATGACCTCTCGCCGCAGCCGTGAAAAGAGCGCGGTCGTGCTGCCGACCGGCGTTGGGGTCCGCTCCGGCGTCTAGCAGGGCGACCACCACGCCGACGTGGCCACCCCGGGCGGCGGCCGCTAGCCGACCGGCGTTGGGGTCTGCGCCGGCTTCCAGCAGAGCGACCACCACGCCGACATGGCCAGCCCTCGCGGCGGCCGCTAGCCCATCCGAGGGGTCAACTCCGGCGTCGATGAGGGCCATCACCACATCGGCATGACCATTCGCCGAAGCTGCGCGGAGAGCGCGGTCTTCTTGCCGCCAACCGGCGTTGGGGTCTGCGCCGGCTTCCAGCAGAGCGACCACCACGCCGACATGGCCAGCCCTGGCGGCGGCCACTAGCCCGTCCGAGGGGTCAGCTCCGGCGTCGATGAGGGCCATCACTACATCGGCATGACCATTCGCCGAAGCTGCGCGGAGAGCGCGGTCTTCTTGCCGCCAACCGGCGTTGGGGTCTGCGCCGGCTTCCAGTAGAACCAGCACCACATCGGTGTGACCATTCGCCGAAGCCACGTGAAGAACGGTGTCTCCCAACCGAATGTTAGGGTCTGCGCCGGCTTCTAGTAGGGCCACCACCATCTCCGTGTCGCCATTCACCGAGGCCACAGAAAGAGAACCCCTGGTGGGGTCTGCGCCGGCTTCCAGGAGGCGAACCACCATCTCGGTGTCCCGGTTTTCGGCCGCAGCCGCCAGGATCGCCGAGGAGTCGGCCCCGGCCTTGACAAGAGCGAACACCACCTCGGTATGGCCATTCGCTGAAGCCAAGTCAAGAGCTCTTGTCCGCCACCCGGCATCGGGGTTGACTCCAGCATCCAGCAGGGCGAGCACGATCTGGGTCTGGCCATTCCCGGCTGCAGTACGCAACACGTCCTCTGCCGTGCGGGAAGAGGGATCTACATCCGACGCCATCAGCGCAGCGACCTTGGCGGTGTCACCGATTCCAGCGGCGGTCCGCAATTCTTCCCAAGGTCGAGCCGCGCATCCGGAAAGCAAAGAGAGCAATGTCACGAGGATCAACGAGACGCCACCGAGGTGCCGAACCAGAGTCGGCAGGGTCGTGCGTAGTACCACCCACGGTGCTGCCCCTTCCAGGATGGAAGAATTCAAGGGGAGCGACCCGGCGCGGCAGGTGTGACGGAGGAACACCTGGCGGGATCGCAAAACGGCAGTTTTGCGGTGGGTCGCTCCCCGTCTCATCCCTGACCCCTCTCCTGACCCCATGTGCGTCTCGTGGATGTGGACTTTGGTCAATGGAATCAGGGGTTTCGAGGAGACAAGGTGTGATCCGGGGTGTGACTGGCGGTGTGACTGGGGCTGTAACTTGATCACGGAGTTCCAGTTACCCCCGATCGCGGCCCCAACTGGTGTAATCTTCGCCATCGTCCCGGTGTGATCAGGCGGCCGGGTGGATCACAGTCCCCGTTCAGCGCCTCTCCGTCTCCCCGCCTGTAGATTTTGGTCCGCAGCCCCGCACCCGATCAAGTCCGCATCCCGCTCGACGCCGCCTCGGTCCGCGTGGGTTCGACGGCATGGCGGTCAGCGCCGGTGTCCTCGGCATGGGCTCGCCGGCAGTCAAGGTCCCGGCCTTGGTCAGGCCGGAAGCTCGCTTCCGGCAACAAGTGCACAGACCACGCCGGGGGCTGGTGCGTCACCCGCAGGGCCGGAACGAACGTGGAGGAGCCGCGCGAGCGGCTTGACGTGCCGGCCCTCGGCGTGGTTCCCCGTCGCTCGCCGACGACCGCGGCCAGCCGCCTCGTCAACCGGCCCGGGTCAGCCAATCTTCCGGCACTCTCGAAGACCGCCACGTCCGTCCGGTCGTGATCAGCGGCTTCGGCCCGCGAGCCTCGGCCGCGCCGGTCTTCAGGGCGGCGCAGCGGGCGATGGCTCCGTTCAGGCCGCCATAGGCGGCCAGCGCCGCGTGGTCGACCTTCGTGATGGCCGCCCGGATCGACTCGACCTCTTCCTCGTGACGCGCCTGCTCGCACACCCGCGCGGCTGTCTCGTCCCGGTCCGCCACCGACGCCAGCGGCTCCCGCGTCCAGCGGTCGAGCACCCGGCCCGCCGCCGCCAGACGAACCGGGTCGCGTCCGACGACAACGACCTCGACCGAGCGGCCGGCCGCGGCCAGCGCCGTCCACAGCGCCGCATGCTGCGCGCCCCACGTGCGGACCGCGCGCTCGGTATCCTCCCACACTTGGACGAAGACGAACGCCGCCCGCTCGCGCTCGACCGCCACCGGCAGGTTGTGCGGGAATTACCGGAACCGTCCGCCGAGCGCCCCCCGGTAGAGACGGCGCGGCAGCAACTCCTTGGCGATCCCCGCCGCGGTCAGCGCGTTCACCTTCTCGTCCTCGGTCGGGAGCCACGGCGCGTGCGCGTGTTCGAGCACGTAGTCGAGCGACAGCAGACGGCGCAGGACGACCTCGAACGCGGCGGGCCGGCGATGCCGGACGTGCTCGGCGTCGATCACGCCGTAGAGTCTCCGCGCCGCGATCCGGCAGACTCGGAGCCGGGACCCGTTCCACGGCTCCTCGACCGCGTACTTGCGGCACCGGCGGACGAAGCGGTGGGCGAGGGCCGGATTCATCCGGCCGATGAAGGCGAGGTACTGGGAGCGGAGGAACACGCCGCTGTGCAGGCAGACCAGCGCCAGCCACTCGGCCTCGCGCCGGGTCCAGCCGACCCGAACGAGAGCGTCCGCCCGGTCCCGAAGATGGGCGACCATCAGTCGGTGCTCCCAGTACCGTCGACGACGTAGGCGGTCCAGTCGTCCATCAACTGCCGGCGACGCTCGAACAGGTCCGACCGTGCATAGGCCGCCTCGACCTTGTTCTGGACGACATGGGCCAGCGCCGCCTCGACGACCTCGCGCGGATGGTTCGTCTCCTCGGCAGCCCAGTCCCGGAAGGTGGAGCGGAAGCCGTGAGGAACGGCGGGGATCTCCAGCGTCCTGAGCAGTCCCGACAGGGCCATGTCGTTGATCCGCTTGCCGCGGGCGCTCGGGAACACCAGCGGCCCGCCGTTGCCGGCCGCCCGCGCCGCGTCGAGGATCTGTTCGGCGCGGCGCGTCAGCGGCACCCGGTGCTCGCGCTTCGCCTTGGTCCGCGTGGCCGGGACGGTCCACACGTGGTCCGCCGTGTCCATCTCGTCCCATCGTGCGCCGCGCACCTCGCCCGACCGTGCCGCGGTGAGCACCAGAAACTCGAATGCCAACTTGACGGCCGGGATCACCTTCGACGCTCGGACCTTCGCGACGGCCGCCGCCGTGTCCCGGTGCGGCAGCGCCCGCATGTGCTGGACGAGATCCTGCTGCGGGCCGAGCACCGGCCCGATGCGGCTGCACGGGTTGTCGTCGCGGTAGTTCAGCGCGACGGCGTACTCCATGACCGTGCTGATACGTTGGCGGACCCTCCGCGCCGTCGCCGGCCGTTCATGCCAAACGGTCCGCAGCGTCTCGACGCCTACGAGGCGATGGAGGCGCAGGCCGACCCGCTGGACCCGACCACGGGGTTCTTCCTGCACCGCTTCGTCGTCGACCACTACTCGCGCCGGCAGGGCACGGTCCGCGAGTAATGGGAGCGGTCGCTGTGGTTCCTGACGCCGGAGGTCGCCAACGCCGCCTACGCCGAGCAGGCCGAGCAGGTGGCCGCGACCGCCGTCGGGCTGGCCGGCGAGGAGCGGCACGTCGAGGACGTGTCGGTGCGCATCCTCCCGCAGCCGGCCGAGCCGCACGGCGCGGCGGCGACCTTCGACCTGGTGCGGATGCGCGGCGGCGAGGAGCTGGCCCGCGAGTCCTGGTCGGTCTCGATGCGCTTCTCGTTCCTGCCGCAGATACCGGCCGAGCTGGTCGTCCGCAACCCGATGGGGATCGTGATCTCGTTCCTGCAGGGCGACCGCATCGTCACGAGCGCGGAGGGCGGACGATGATCCCGCACCTGTCGGACCGCGCGGCGGCGCTGGGGGCGCTCGGCTGGCGGGGCCGCGACGCCGAGTGGCTCGCGCTGGTCTGCCTGCACAGCGAGCTGTTCCTCCGCGCGCGCAGTACCTCGCCTTCCTCGGCCGCTCGCATCCCGAGCTGGCCCGCCGCTTCGTCCGGCGCTGCGGCGCCGCGGCGGTCGAGGAGACCTGGAACGGCACCCAATGGCGGCTGTGCCGGATCGGCTCCCGCCGCCTCTACCGGACGCTGGGGGCCGAGCACGTCCGGCACCGGCGCGAGGCGACGCCGGAGGTGGCGCTGCGGCGACTGCTGTCGCTCGACTACGTGCTCGACCACCTCGGGGAGCCGTGGCTGCCGACCGAGACGGAGAAGGTCGCGGCGCTGACCGCGGCGGGCGTCCCGCGCCACGTGCTGCCGGGCCGCTTGTACGTGGGCGCGGACAGCTCGCGGCGGCGGCACTTCGTCCACAAGCTCCCGGTCGCCCTCGACAATCGGCGGGCGACGTTCGTCTTCGTCCAGGCCGAGGACGCGACCGAGGCCGGGGTGCGGACGTGGGGCGCGCAGCACGCCGGGGTGTGGGCGGCGCTCGGGGCCGCCGGACGCGCCGTCGAGATCGTCGTCGTCGGCCGCGACCCGGTGCCGCTCGACGCCGCCGGACGGGTGCTCGACGGCTGGGTGCGCGCGCCGCGGACGGCCGGCACGGAAACGGACGCGGATGCCGAGCTCGAGACGATCCGCCAGGCCGTCACGGCCGGCGACCTCGCCAAGCTCGACCGCTGGGGCGGCCTCAACGGCGCCCTGGCCCGGATGCGCGAGCTGGCCCGCACGGCCGGGGCCGGACGCGCCGCGCCGGCGGTCGCCAGCGGCCGGACGTGGCGCTCGCGGAGAGTGCCGGAATGATGCGCCTGCTGGCCGCGCTCGCCGCCGCCGCCGCCGCCCGCCTCTGGTGGCCCTTCCCGGCACCGGGCGCCGACCCGGTCGCCGACCTGATCGCGCTACACTCGCCGCGCCTGCACGCCGCCATGCACGTCTGGCACTACCTCGCGCCCGCCGTCGCCGTCGTCATGGCCGGCTCGGTCGCGGTCGCGGTCGGCCGCGTCTGGCTCGCCGGTGCTCGGCGCGGCCGGGTCGTCGGCACACTCCCCGCGTGGCCGATCAAGGCGGCCGATCCGGCTCCGGCGCTGGTGGTCGGCGAGCTGCACCATCCGGTCGCCGAGCGGGAGGTCGCCGCGCCCGACTGGCTCGTCATCCCGGAGCTGGGCCTCTACACCGGCATCCTCATCTGCGGCGCCGTCGGCTCGGGCAAGACATCGGCCTGCATGCGCCCGTTCGCCCGCCAGCTCCTCGGCTGGCAGGCGGACGACCCGCGCTGGCGCATCGCGGGCCTCGTGCTCGAAGTCAAGGGCGACTTCTGCCACCAGGTGCGCGGCATCCTCGAAGACGCCGGGCGCGGCGGCGACTACATCGAGCTGGGCCTCGGCGGGCGCTGGCAGTGGAACCCGCTGGGCGACGGCGAGCTGGACTCCTACTCGCTCGCCTACACCGTCGCCAGCCTCATCAACCAGCTCTTCGGCCGCTCGAAGGAGCCGTTCTGGCAACAGGCCTACGTCAACCTCGTGCGCTGGATCATCGAGCTGCACCGCATGTCGCCGGCCCGCTGGGTGACGCTCCGCGACGTGTACCAGTGCGCACTCGACCCGAAGCGCATCGAGCGCAAGATCGCCGAGGTCGCATCGCGCGTCGAGCCGCCGGGGACGGTCCGCGTCCCGATGGCCGCGCTGGCCTCGCACGGCGACGAGCTGGCGGCCTGCGCCTGGAAGACGGCCGGCGGCGCGGCCCGCGCGCCGGACGATGCGGCGCTGCGCCAGCAGCTCGGCAAGCTCGGGGTGGCGTTCGAGGTCGAGCCGCCCGCCGCCGGCGACCCGGCCCGCCGCGAGCGGCTCGACGCCATCCGGCGCTGGCACGTCCAGGACTGGCAGGCGCTCGACCCGAAGCTGCGCTCCAGCATCATCGAGGGCCTCAGCGTCTTCCTCTCCGTCTTCGACCTGCCGGAGGTGGCCGCGGTCTTCTGCCCGCCCAGGCCGCCCGACCCGGAGCGTGAGGCGCCGCCCGACGCGCCGGCCGCCGAGCTGGCCCCGGTCGTCCGGCCCCTGCCGCCGCTCGACGAGGTGATCGACGCCGGCAAGGTCCTGTGCCTGAACATGCCGGCCGGCACCAACCCGGCGCTCTCCCGCGCCGTCGGCGTCCTGCTCAAGCAGGCGTGGCTCCAGACCCTGCTGCGCCGCCCCGCCGAGATGGCCCGCCGGCCCGGGCGCAGCTTCCGCCCCGCCGTCTTCCTGTGCGACGAGTACCAGACCTTCGCCACCGTCGGCGAGGACGACCCGGCCGGCGACGAGAAGGCCTTCGCCCTCACCCGCCAGTCGCGCCTGATCCCCATCGTCGCCACGCAGTCGATCTCGTCGCTGCGCGTCGTGCTGGGCCAGTCCGAGGCGTGGCGGGCGCTGCTCCAGACCCTGCGCACCCGCATCTTCCTCTCGCTGGCCGACGACTCGTCGATCCAGATCGCGAGCGCGTTGTGCGGGCAGGTGCCGAAGATGAAGGCTTCCTACAGCGTCTCGGAACAGACCTCGCAGGCTACCGCGTCCTTGCTCTCCGGCGCGCCCGGCGGCGGGACCGGCAGCCTCAGCGCAAGCAAGTCGTTCAGCGAACGCCGCGAGCCGCTGTTCCATCCGCGCGACTTCGCCCTGCTCGGCAACTGCCAGGCCATCGTCCTGCCCTACGACGGCAGGCGCGCGCTCGATGCCCGGCGCTGCTACCTCAAGCCCGACTTCCTCCCGCCCGACCGTCCCTACTGGCGCGCCCGCGAGGACGGAGACCTGTAGATGGAGCTGACCGTCACGGACCTCAAGCCGTTCCTGCCGGGACTCGAAGCCGCGCTCGACGACGAGACCGTCTCCGAGATCATGATCAACGAGCCCGGCACGGCCTTCGTCGAGCGGGCCGGCCGCATGGCGGCGCTCGACGCGCCGGCGCTGACGGCCGAGGCGGTGGCGCGGGCCGCCGTCCAGATCGCCCGGCCGCTCGGCAGGGACCCGCATACCGAGCCGGTCATCGACGCCCGTCTGGCGGACGGCTCGCGGGTCGCCATCTGCGGCCCGTCGGTCGCGCCGACGGCCGCCATCACCATCCGCCGCTTCGGCGGCCGGGCCTTCACCGTCGGCGAGCTGACCGCGAGCGGCTCGCTGCCGGCGTCGGTGGCCGACGAGACCGCAAGCGTGCTCCGGCGCGGGCGCAACGTCCTGATCTCCGGCGGCACCGGCTCGGGCAAGACGACGCTGCTCAACGCACTGGTGTCTCTGCTGCCGGCCGCCGGCCGCGTCGTCTCCATCGAGGACACGCTGGAGCTGCGGCTGCGGCGCGCCAACTGCGTCCGCTTCGAGGCGCGCGGGCTCGGCGGCCAGGGCGTCACGATCCGCGACCTCGTGCGCCACGCCCTGCGCCACCGGCCCGACCACATCGTCGTCGGCGAGGTCCGCGGGGCCGAGGCCGCCGACCTGCTCCAGGCGCTCAACACCGGCCACGGCGGCTCGCTCGCCACCGTCCACGCGAACAACGCCGCAGCCGCGCTCTCGCGCCTGGCCACCTGCGCCATGCAGGCTTCCGACGCGCTGCCGTGGGCGGTCGTCTGGCGCGGCGTGGTCGACGGCATCGAGGCCGTCATTCACCAGACCCGCACGCCCGAAGGCGTCCGCCGCGTCGAACAGATGGTCCGCCTCCGCGACTACGACGCCGCCGAGAACCGCTGGGTCGTCGACACCGTCTGGCCGGCGGGAGCGGACACCGTGTCCGTCGCCGGCAACCCCGCGAAGGCCGGGCGCCCCGCACGGCGACGGAGGCGGCGGCGACGGTGACCTGGGTGCCGAGCGCGTCGGCGAGGCAGAGCCCGAAGGGAGGACCGCATGAGCAAGCACAGCGAGGACGGCCGGAACGACACCGGGTCGCCGGTCAGCGTGAACACGCGGGAGCAGTTCGACGAGGCGCTCGGAGCGCTGTTCCGCACGACCGCGGCTACGCCGACCCGCGCTGGGGCGGCTACCGGCAGATCCAGGAGGCCGGCGGACACGTCCGCAAGGGCGAGAAGGGCACGCCCATCCTCTACGTCGACTTCCGGCAGCGGCGCAAGGCCCTCGACGAGCGCGGCGATCCCATCCCCGACGAGCACGGCCGGCCGAAGCTCGAATGGGTCCAGCGCGACCGGCCGCTGGTCAAGGTCCAGCATGTCTTCAACGTCGAGCAGACCGAGGGCCTGAAGCTGCGGTCGCTCCAGGCAGCGGGACCGGAGTGGGAGGCGCACGAGCGGGCCGAGACGCTGGTCCGCGGCAGCGGCGTCCGCGTCGACCACGTGGCCGGCGACCGGGCGTACTACAGCCTGAAGGACGACCGGGTCGTGCTGCCCGAGCGGAGCCAGTTTGCGGCGCAGTCGGCCTACACGCACACGGCGCTGCACGAGCTGGGCCACGCGACCGGACACCCGGACCGTCTGAACCGGCCGACCCTGGTCAACCACGGCGGCTTCGGCTCGGAGACCTACGCGCGCGAGGAGCTGCGCGCGGAGATCGCCGCGATGATGACCGGCGAGCGGCTCGGCGTCGGGCACGAGCCGCGCCACGGCACGGCCTACGTCAGCTCCTGGATCAAGGCCCTGGAGAACGACCCGAAGGAGATCCGCGCGGCGGCCGTCGACGCGCAGCGCATCTCGGACTGGCTGCTGGCCCGCGAGCGGGAGCGGAGCCTCGGCGACGCCAGGGCGGCGCACGAGCAGCCGGAGCACGGTGGCGGAGAGACGCCGCAGCGCCCTGCCGAGCGGCGGGTGGCGCCCGAACCGGGCGAGTCGCGGCCGGAGCAGGCCGAGTCGTCGCGGCATGGCAGTCCTCCGCAGGTGTCCGTCGCCCCGGACGCGGTCGACCGCGGTCGCGACAGCGGCCCGAGCCGGTGAGCCGCGGTCGACACGAGCCACGCGCGTAACCGAACCATCACTGGAGACACCAACGCCAAGGCGCCTGCCGTCGGTCTCGACTCCGCCGACGCGCGGCGGCTACGCGATCGATCGGGGTCGCCCGCGGTCCCGGCGTCTCCGGGCGTCGAAGCCGCTCTTCGCGGCATGCGACGCCGCTGCTACCGGCCCTCTCGGCCAGCGCGCCACTTGGACGGACCCGGATCCGTGGCCGTTGCTGATCGCCGACCACACGGGTCGGTATTGCTTGCGGGTTTCGGGGGCTTCAACAGATAATGAGCAGTTCGTGCGCCCGGAACCGGGCTCAACCGCACGGGTGTCTCGGGGATCGGTTGCGAATCGAGGAGCGGAGTGTTGCTTTGCGGGCTGGACTTGACAACGCGGGCCGGACGTGTTTCGCTCGTGGGCGCAGGGCGCAGGGCGCAGGGCGCAGGGCGCAGGGCGCAGGGCGCAGGGCGCAGGGCGCCTCGGTGCGGCTCGTGAAGCTGGGCTGAGGTTTCAGTTCCGGCCGCTGGTCGGCGCGTTCGTTTCCTCTCTGTTCCGGTCACCCTCAGGCAGCCAGAATTCGACTCCACCGCGTCGGGGCACCGGTACCGCCGTTCGCGGCGTGCGGCGCGGTCTGCTGCCGGCCCTGCTCTGCTTGGGGCTGCACGCCGCCCTCCCGCCCGGAGCCGCCGCCCAGGCGCCGACACCCAATACCGATGGTTCGTACACGGTGCCCTACGGCTGGCCGTTGAAACCTGCGGGTCTCGACGAGGGCGACCGTTTCCGCCTGATGATAGTGGCCAACGTCGTGACCACTGCCCGCTCCCGTTCCATCCAGACCTACGGCGGCTTAGTACGGGGGGATGTTGGAGGGGGGCACACAGCCATTCGCCCCTACGCCCCGCAATTCCGTGTGCTTGCTTCGAGCCCCAACGTCCATGCCCGCGACAACACCAACACCACCGGCACGGGCGTCCCGATCTACTGGCTGGGTGGCAACAGGATCGCAAGGAACTACGCGGACTTCTACGACGGCACGTGGGAAAGTCGAGATGGCCGTTTCTCAACGGGGCAGCGGTTTGCGCAGCGGACGGGTAGGTTTGATCGGGGGGGGAGCTTCGTCTGGACGGGCAGCAACGCGGATGGCACCAGGCGCTCCGGTGAGGAACTTGGCGCTGGTAACGTCGTCGCGTACGGCGAATTCTGGCGCGCCAAAAAACAGCTCTACCAGTCCTTCGCCAACTCGTGGGCCCGAATGCACCTGTATGGCATGTCTCCGGTGTTCGAGGTGGGCGAAGCGCCCGAAGTAACCATCACGGGCGGCGCGGCGGTGACCGAGGGCGCCACCGCCTCCTACACCATCGCCGTCGATCCGGCTTCCTCGGTGGCCCTGACCGTGTCGGTATCGGTGGCCGACGCGGCGAATCCCAGCGACTTCGTGGCCGAGGATGACGAGGGCGACCAGACCGTCACGATCGACGCGGGCGAGACCTCGGCCACCTTTACCGTGGACACGGTGAACGACACCGGCGTGACCGCAGACGAGCCCAGCGGCGTGGTCACGGTCACGATCGAGGACGGGGATGGCTACACGGTCGGCACGGCGTCGTCAGCGACCGTGGCGGTGACGGACAACGATGTGACGACGGTGACCATCGAGGGCGTGCCGGTGACCCTGCCCGAGGGCTCCAGCTTGGATTTCTCGGTCCGTCTGAACCGCGCGCTGGTCGCCGGCGAGGTTCTGCCGGTACCGGTGACCTTCGCCGGCGATGCGGACCGCGCCGACTTCTCGCTCACGTGCCCCGACAGACCGACGAGCGTCGCCTGCGCCTTTCCGGGTGCCGGGGCTTCGACGATCACCTTCACCGGACCGTCGGCGACGATCGCCGACGTGAGAGTGACGGCAACTGCCGACGGCCTTGCGGAGGCTGACCCCGAGTCGCTGATCATCGGCCTCGGGACGCTGAACGCGAGTTCCGGCACTGGTCTGGACGGCGGCGCCACCGGGGTGGACAACCTGGCGAACTTCAACATCGTGGAGGCCTTCACGGTCTCGCTGGCCTTCCAGGTGGAGGCCAGCTCCGTGCTGGAGGGGGACACGGACGCCGACCGAGGCACGGCGAAGTTCTCCGCCTATGTGCAGGGCGGGGTGGTGCCGGACGGTGGCGTGGTCATTCCGTTCACGGTCAACACCGGGACGGCCAACCCCAACGACGCGTCGAGCAAGGACTACGGCACGATCCCCGCGGGCATCTCCATCGAAGCCGGCGCCGGTTCCGGCACCGCGCTTCTGAGCATCGTGGACGACAACGAGGACGAGCTGCGCGAGCGCATTCGCTTCGGCGTGCCCAAGTTGCCGCCGGGCTACAGCTTCTTCGGCGGCAGCTTCGACACGGCCTTCGCCGAAGTGCACATCCTGGACAACGAGTCGACCCCGGTGAGCCTGAACCTGAAGGGCGGCGGGACGATCACCGAGGGGGACACGACGACCTCGGCGACGGTGACGATCCGGACGGAGCGCCCGCTGGTCAAGGACCCGTTGAACCCGTTGGGTCCGGAGACGGTCGTGGTGCCGCTGACGCTGGCGACCACGACGGGGGCGGCGCTGCCCGGCGCGACGGACCCGCTCTTCGCCGTCGCGGCGTCGGGCACGGGCGTGGCCATCAGCAACGCGAACACGGCCACGCCGACGATCACCTTCACGGGCCACGGCACGAACACGGTGCAGGAGGCGACGGTCACGTTCACGGCCACGGCCAACGGCGACGCGGACACGACGCCGGAGACGGTGACCGTGACGGTGGGCACGCTGACGAGCACGAACGTGGACGGCGGCGTGACGACGACCAGCGAGAACTCGGCGACGCTGACCATCGCGGACGCCGCCGGGCTGCCGGAGCTTTCGGTGGCGGTGGTCGGGGACGACGAGAGCCTGACCGAGGGCGACACGGCGGTCTTTCGGGTGAAGCGGGACGGGGGGGACACTTCGGCGGCGCTGAGCTTCAGCTACTCGGCGGTGTCCACACACGCCACCTGTTCCGGCACGGTCAGCATTCCGGCCAACAAGAGGTCGCTGGACATCAACTGCGGGATCCCCGATGACGACCGCGATAGGCCGTCCGACGAGTTGACGTTTTCCCTGATAACCAATGCTGCCTATACGATCTCGTCGACGGCGGGCTCGGCGTCGCTGGACGTTATCGACAACGATCCGACGGAGGTGACGCTGGCGGGCGCGGCGGGCAACGTGGAGGAGGGCGGGCAGAAGACGCTGACCATCCGTTTCGGCCGGACCCTGCAGCTTGGCGAGGAGCTGGCGGTGCCGCTGACTTTCGGCGGCACGGCGACGCGGGGCACGGACTACACCCTGAGCGGGCCGGTCGGCGGTGGGGTGAGCTACCAGAACCTCGACAGCGGAAGCGCCAGCGTCACCTTCACCGGCCCGTCCGCCGTGCGCGTCACGCTCACGCTGACGGCCGAGACGGACGATGTGGCCGAGCCGGACGGCGAGACCGTGGACATCAGCCTGGGCACGCTGGGCGCGAGTTCCGGGACCGGCCTGGGCGGCGGCGCCAGCGGCACCGACGACTTGGCATTGTTCAGCATCGAGGATCCGGCGACCAACTCCGTGAGCCTCTCGGTCAGCGACGACGGGGAGGCGACGGAGGGCGGCGGCGCGCTGACCATCACCGCGACCCTGGACACCGCCAACGCTTCCGGTGCCGCGATCACCATTCCCATCGAGGTGCGCACGGACGAGACGACCGCGCAGGCCTCGGACTACACGGTGGCGTCGAGCATCAGCATCGCGGACGACGCACGGAGCGGCACGACCTCGTTCACGGTGACCGACGACCAGAGCGCCGAGGACGAAGAGGAGGTCGTGATCGATTTGGGATCTGCCCTGCCGCTCGACATCGCTCCAGGTGCGACGAGCGCCGTCGGCATCACCATCGAGGACAACGACACGGCCGGTCTGGTGCTCTCGCCGACCTCGCTGGGGGTGGCCGAAGGCGACGACGAGAGCTACACGGTCAAGCTCGCCACTCAGCCGACGGACACGGTGACGGTGGCGATCAGCGGGCAGTCGGGCACCGACCTGACGCTGGACGATACGAGCCTGGAGTTCACGACCTCGACGTGGAACGACGCGCAGACGGTGACGGTGACGGCGGGTGAGGACGACGACACGGCGAACGACTCGGCGACGCTGACGCACGAGGCCTCGGGCGGCGGCTACGACGACGTGGAGGCGGATCTCGCGGTGACGGTGACCGACAACGACGCGGCCGGACTGGTCCTCTCGCCGACCTCGCTCGACGTGGACGAGGGCGACGACGCCAGCTACACGGTCAAGCTCGCCACTCAGCCGACGGGCACGGTGACGGTGGCCATCGCGGTCTCGGCGGGCTCGGACCTGACGCTGGACGATGCGAGCCTGGAGTTCTCGACCTCGACGTGGAACGAAACGCAGACGGTGACGGTGACGGCGGGCGAGGACCCCGACACGACGAACGACACAGCGACGCTGACGCACACGGCGTCGGGGGGCGGCTACTCGGTGACGGCGAGCCTTGCGGTGACTGTGACTGACAACGACCAACTGCCGGTGGTCTCGTTCGTCTCGTCGTCGTCGAGCGCGGGCGAGGCGGACGGCACGCGCGACGTGAGGGTGAACCTATCGCCGGCGCCGACCGCTGCGACGACCACGGTGAGCTACACGGTGGGCGGGACGGCGACGGCGGGTGACTTCAGCATCAGCGGCTCGGGGACGCTGTCGGTCTCGTCGGGGGCGACGACGGCGAGCATCCCGGTGGCGATCACCGACGACACGGCGGAGGAGAACAGCGAGACGGTCCTCCTGACGCTGACGGCGGGCAGCGGCTACACGCTGGGGACCCCGAGCAGCCATACCCTGACGATCGTGGACAACGACGGCACCGGGCCGCCGTCGGTGAGCCTGTCGGCCTCGCCGAACCCGGTGACCGAAGGCGGCTCGGTGACGGTGACGGCGCGGCTGTCCTCGGCGTTGTCGGGCAGCGTGACGGTCCCGCTCGTGCTGACGGCGGGCACGGCCGAGCCGGAGGACTACGGCTCGCTGGCGAGCATCGCGGTCAGCGGCGGACAGACCACGGGCACGGGCACGGTGACGACGGCGCAGGACGCCGACGAGGACAACGAGACGTTCACCGTGGCGCTTGGGACGCTGCCGTCCGACGTGACGGCGGGCAGCCCGTCGTCGGTCGTGGTGACGATCCGCGACGACGACAGTACCGAGCCTCCCGCGACGCCGATGGTGAGCCTGTCGGCCGCGCCGAACCCGGTCGACGAAGGCGGTTCGGTGACGGTGACGGCGCGGCTGTCCTCGGCGCTGTCGGGCAGCGTGACGGTCCCGCTCGTGCTGACGGCGGGCACGGCCGAGCCGGAGGACTACGGCTCGCTGGCGAGTATCACCATCAGCGGCGGACAGACCACGGGCACGGGCACGGTGACGACGGCGCAGGACGCCGACGAGGACAACGAGACGTTCACCGTGGCGCTGGGCAGCCTGCCGTCGGACGTGACGGCGGGCAGCCCGTCGTCGGTCGCAGTGACGATTCGCGACGACGACAGCGGGGAACCGCCAGAGCCGGTGAACGATCCGCCAAGCGTGTCGGCGTCGTGCGACCCTTGCGAGGTCCACCGGGGCGGTGAGGCGGAGTTGACGGCGATGGCGTCGGACCCGGACGGCGACCCGCTGACCTACAGTTGGAGCGCGCCAACGGGCCGCTTCGCCGGTCCCACCGACCGGTCGTCGGCCCGCTGGACGGCGCCCGCCGAGACGGGGCGGGTGACGATCACCGTCCGGGTCTCGGACGGCGCGGACTCGGTGTCGGCCACCGTCACCGTGGAGGTGGTCAACCGGGCGCCGGCGTTCAAGGAGTCGGTCTACCGTTTCGAGCTGGCGGAGAACCTTGACGGCAGCCGTCAGTCGGTCCATCTCGGCCAGGCGGCGGCGGAGGACCCCGACGGCGACGCGTTGACCTATGACGTGTCGGGCGGCGACCGGGAGCACTTCCGGATCGGGTCGCGGGACGGCATGGTGAAGTACGTCGGCCCGGGCGAGGACTTCGAGTCGGAGCCGAACCGGTACGAGCTGACGGTCCAGGCGCAGGACCCGCACGGCGCGGCGGCCGAGGCGCAGGTAGTGGTCACCGTCACCAACGTCAACGAACGGCCGGAGGCGGAGGACGACGCGGCCGAGACGCCGGAGGACGTGGCGGTGACGGTGGACGTGCTGGCGAACGACACGGACCCGGACGGCGACTCTCTGCGGGTCGAGTCGGTGTCGGCGCCCGAGCACGGGACGACGCGCATCACGGCGGGCGGGGGCGTGCTCTACACACCGGAGCTGAACTACCACGGCTCTGACCGGTTCACCTACGTGGTCACGGACCCGGAGGGCGAGACGGCCGGCGCGGCCGTCGAGGTGACGGTGCTGTCGGTCAACGACGCGCCGGAGGCCGTCGGGACCATGCCGGACCAGCCGCTCGACGAGGGCGGCGGCTCGGTGGACATCGAGCTGGCGCCGTACTTCGAGGACGTTGACGGGGACGAGCTGGCCTACCGCGCGGCGTCGTCCGATACGGACGTGGCGACGGTGCGGGTCGTTGGGGCGGTGCTGACGGTGACGCCGGTGGTGTACGGGTCGGCGATGGTGACGGTGACGGCGGCGGACCCTGAAGGCCTCACGGCGACGCAGACGTTCACCGTGGGGGTGGACGACCGGTTGGTGCGGGCGGTGCTGGGGCACACGCTGGCGGCGATGGCCCGCTCGCACCTGGCGAGCGCGCGAATGACGCTCGGGCGGCGCGTGGAGGCGGGCGGCGGCGACGAGCCGCGGCTGACGGTGATGGGCCGCGCGGTGCCGCTGGGGACGGCGGCGGCGCGGCAGGCGGCCGAGCAGCTGGTCATGGGCTGGCTGTCGAGCGGCGCCTACGCCGGCTCGTCGGCGCACGGCCTCGGCGGCTCCCCGTTCGGGGCGGCGGGCGCAACGCCGGGCCAGGGCGGGTATCCGGCAGGCGGATTCGGCGGTCCGGCGACGGGAGGGCTGGCGATGGGCGGGCCTGGGCTCGGTGGTCCCATGGCGGTCGGGATGCCGCCCGGCTCGACCGGGGGCCTGTACGGCTTCGGGGGCTTCGGCGGCGGCCCGGACGCGCTGCTGCAAGGCACGGAGTTCGAGCTGGCGCTGGGGAGCAACGAGGAGGATGGCGGCGGCGGGTGGCTGCGCCGGCGACTGAGCGTCTGGGGGCAGGGCGACATCCAGGCGTTCCACGGCACGCCGACCGTGTTCCGCTACGACGCCCGCTACGACGGCGACATGCGGACCGGCTACGTGGGGGTCGACACGCGGTTGACGGAGCGCTGGCTGGCCGGCGTGGCCGTGTCGCGCAGCGGCGGGCGGGGCGACTGGCAGGTGGGCGCATCGCGCGGGCATCTGAAGACGAGGCTGACGGCGCTGCACCCGTACGCGCAGTGGTCGGACGGGACCACGTCGGTATGGACGATGGCCGGCGGCGGTTGGGGCGACGGCGAGGCCGAGAACGTGCGGGAGGCGACCGGGCTGCTGGGCACCAGCAGCCTCGGCCTGCGTCTGGGGCTCGTCGAGCTGCGGCGGGCGCTGGGCGCGGCCGGCGCCGGCGCCGAGTTCGGGTTGCGGGCCGACGCGGCGTGGGCGGAGCTGCGGACCGGCGAGGGCCGCGAGTCGGTCGACGGGCTCACCGCGGCGGTCAACCAGCAGCGGGTCGGCGCGGAGGTGTCGCGGCCGTTGCGGCTGGGAGCCCTGGCCCTGCGGCCGTTCGGCGAGGCGCACCTGCGGCGCGACGCGGGCGGGGGCCAGAACGGGACCGGCGTCGAGGTGGCCTTCGGGCTCGGGCTGACGGGCGGCCTCGTGCGGCTCGACGTGCAGGCGCGGACGCTGGCCGTTCACTCGGCGGCCGGCTACGGCGAGCGCGGCGCGGGGCTGACGCTGACCGTCGGCGGCCAGCAGCGCGAGGGGCTGTCGCTGTCGGTGTCGCCTACCTGGGGGGACGCCGCCTCGGGGACCGGCGCGCTGTGGCAGGAGGAGCTCTACCGGCACTACCTGCCCGAACAGGAACAGGACACCTTCGCGGTCGACGCGCGGGGGGACTACGGCATGCGGCTGCCGAACGGCGGGATGCTGACGTGGTTCGGCAGCTACAGCCACTCGCCCTACGGCCGAGGCTTCCTCGTCGGGGGCAGCATCGGGGGGCTCGCCGATGCGCTCCTGCCCGGCCGGTAGGCCGGCCGTCCGGCGCGTCGCGCCGTGCCTCCCCACGGGAAGAATCCAGCCGGGAGCGACCCGAAGGCGTCGGCGGGCGTGTGACTCGGTCACGCCCGCCGGGGCCGCGAAACGCCAGTTTCGTGCGGGTCGCTCCCGGCTTCCCTCTGACCCCGTAGTTGGTTTCGGGGTTGGCACGGAAGTGTGCGTGTCGGTCAGTGAATCCGGGACTATCGCGCGGACCGGGTGTGATCGGAGTTGTGATCTGCTTGTGATCGGGTGACACGGGCTGATCACACGTTGTCACGGCATTTCGCTCTCTCGGTTTCCGCGTGCTGCCAGCCTGTCGACCCCGCCCAAGCCCGCCTGGGCTTGTTCTGCACCACGGATGCCGGTGCCGTTTCGATTCCCCGAGCGCGGGTCGGGTCGCATGCGGTGGCTCGTACCTGGAGCGTCGAGCAGACGCGCACGGTCGCGGTCCGGTCGCGCCGACCATCCTGGCAGGGTCCAGCGACTGTTTGGCCCCCGGCGCCGGCCGGCGAACCCGTCGCAGCCCGCGTAGAGCCTCCTCCCAGGGTTGCAGAGCACGGACGCGGGTGGTACGATCGCAAGTACCTTTATGCGAGGCGAGATGCGAGAGCTTCCTGCGTTCGACATCCGTGCCTTCGCCACGTATCGACCGATGCGGCCTCAAGCTGGCACAGCCAGCGCCATCACCGCCGCCTGCGACTTGGCCGCTCGGGCAACTGACGCGACGGTGCGATCTGCATGACGGACAGTACCGGGGAGGCTTGGGAGGGCAGGGTGGTAACGATCGTCGATCAACTGATCCGACTGTTGGAGGCCCTCAAGGCTGGCGATGAGCAGCCGCGCGGGCTTCTGCGATTTGGTTCAGCGGCTTGGGGTTGTGCCGTGCTCCACTTCTCCTTATGGTTCTATAGTGGAGCCCGCGTTTCTGTCCCAGGTGCGGGGGAATTGGACTTCAGGGCTGTTTTGGTGCTTATTCCCATCTACAGCAGCGTATTCGGTCTGGTCGTGGCCGCCGGTGTCAAAAAGGGGTCCTTGATCCGACACTTCGTCTACGGTGTCTTCTTGCCGACACTGGCCTATTCACTGGCGGGAGCCATGTTGGGGAGATGAGAGCCATGGACATCGCGAGTACTGGATTCGCCAGGGTTTTAGTCGTCGGTGGCGGCGTCGCGCTTCTCGTGTTGTCGAGCTTCACGTCTAGCGCCGCCCAGAACGATGCGAACAGCAGCCGTGAAACGGCCAGGAACTTCTGCATCGCAGGAACAATTTGGACGACTCTATCAAATGTGCCGCCGGCGGTCGCACGAGAATACGATGCTGGCGAGAACTTCGCGCGAGCGAACCAAGCTCTGTTCTCGAGAGAGGACCTCGAGAACACCGTGCTTGTGAACGCCCGCGCCGCCGCTTCCGTGTCGGACGCCGATGGCCAGGATTCAGATCGTTCGATCATCATCGCACCACCGCCGAACGGCAGTCCTAGCCCGCCGCCTTCTCTCCAATGGCTTTTCGTGCCCCGCTACGACGCGTTCCTTGCGGAACGCACGAACGAGGAATGCACGAACTCCCCCACGGAACTGTTCTTTGCCAACATCGCTTCACAACAGGTATCCGGTGCCGAGCAGCCTGAGCCGCCGGAAATGCTGTTTACCGTCGAATCGGGTAGTTTCGTGCGAGAGTTGGGGTACGGGAGCTACACCTCTGCGTCTCCCGAGCCCGAGTAGACTTGGCGGGCGGCGGTTTACCCTGCGGCGACATCGTGGCGAGAGACGACGGTCGCGTGCACCCCCGCCAGAGACCTGGAACACCGGGGCACGCGCCGTTCGGCGAACCTGTCGCCGGCGTCATCGCATAACAGGAACAGGTCACGATGAGCGAGGCTGACGTGCTGAGCAAGGTCATGGGAGCATCCAGCCATTGCCGGTTGCCCGGGACTGCCAGCCATTTCCGTCCCTGCCAGTCGATTTCTGGCCGTTTCTGATCCGTTTAGATCCACGCTTCCCCAATGATTACAAGGTGCCTTCGGGTTTCTGGCAATCTGCATACGGACTCCCAGTCCTTGCCGCCGCTGGCGTGCGGACGGCCCAGCGCCTGCTGGCCGCTGGGCGCTGGCGGGTGAAGATGATCTCGGCGTTCTCGGTCACCAGGTCGATGGCGCCGTCGATGCCGCTGACCACGTTCTGGGTGATGGTCGGCGTCGCCCACAGGACTCGCCGGTCTCTCGGTCGAGGGTGTAGACGATGCCCGTCTTGCCGGGAATGCCGGTCACCACGCGCCTCTTCTCGCCCGGCTCGATGCGCGGGTTGATCCAGCTCACCGCCGCCGCGTTCGGGCGGACCGGCGTGTCCACCACGTGCCGACGTAGACCAGGTTCAGCTCGGGGTCGACGCCCGGCACCGATCCAGGAGCCGACGTGCCCGCGCTCCTCGAACGGGACGTCGCCCCAGGTCTCGTCGCCCGGCTCCCCCACCCCGGAATCAGCCGCGTCGGCCACAGCTCCTCGCCGGCCTTCGCGTCGCCACGTCGAGAGCGACGATGCGGTCGTCCATGCTGGTGTGGAAGATCAGCTCGCCGTGGATGGCGATGTTCCGGTTGGTGTCGATCAGGCTGCGGATCATGTAGTCGCCCAGGTCGCCCGGCCGGTCGCGGCGGTACTCCCAGATCAGGTCGCCGGTCACCGCGTCGATGGCCTGGGCGGAAGTCCTGCGGGTTCGCCATGAACATCACGCTGTCGCGGACCAGCGGCGTCCCCCTTGCTGGCGGCACTTCGGTCGCCAGGGCCTGGCTCCAGACCAGCCGGAGGCTTCTGCCGACGGTGTCGCGGTCGATCTGATCGAGCGGGCTGTAGCTTCAGCGGTCGAGTGCAATACCTGCCGCCGTCAGTGCGCCGCGCGATGACGGCGGTCCGTGAAATTTTGGTGCGAACCCCCGATCGTGCGGAAGTCGCCCATTGGCAATCGGTTATGGGGATGGTGCGATGGTCGTGGTACATTCCATATGCAATTGCCGCTCGGATTCAGACGGACTGCGCCGGACGCTTTCGGCCCTTTCGGCCGGACCCTTGGATTCGCGGGAAGAAGGGCGAACCGCTGATCCAGCAGACCACAAACGACCGTGTCGAGCCCGCTCCGCGATTCCGTGAACTCCGCTGCCGTGCTCGCTTCCGTGGGCAGGATTCGGCTCGATGCGTGCGGCCACCGCCGATTCGTGAAGTGCGCACTCGGTCTCGCGCAACAATCCGCGCCATCGGTCGTTCTCGCTCTTGGCGATAAGGGCTGGGCGCGGCCTCGAGCGGATGAGGCGAGGGCCTCTGGTGCGGTGAAGCGTGCACCTCGCGTGCCGCGATCCCTCGTTTTCGCCATCGCACTGTCTCTTGGCTTCGCGACCGCAACGGCTGCCCAGCCACCGCCGCCGTCGGACATCTATCGGTGGCTGACGCCGGATGCCGCCGCCCAGGCCGCCGCGGCCACGACCCCGATGCCGCCGGGTGCGGGCGTCATCCTGGTACCCTCGATGTCCGGCCCGGACAGCGAGCCGCAGGCGCTGGTGTTCCGCGGCGACGAGCAGGTCGCGAGCGGTCCGAACGGCGCCCGGATCGCCGTCGAGGCGGGAGCTTATCTCGTGCGGGTGGGCAGCGGGCCGGTGTCCCAGATGGTGTCGGTCCCGGTCGACGTCCAGGCGGGCGCGACGACCGTGGTCCCCGTGCGGTGGGGCGGGTTGCGCATCGAGGTTGTCGACGAGAGCAACCTGCCGCATCGCGGCGTGTACGAGCTGATCCGGGTGGCGGACCGCCAACCCTACACGGTCGGCTTCGGGGCCGACACGCTGCAGGGCGAGCGGCTGCTGACGCTGTTGATGGCGCCTGGCCTGTATCGCATCGTGCAGTCGGGCTCGACCTACCGCACCCGCACGGACTTTGCGACCGTACTGGTTCCGGAGGGCGGGCTCGTCCACTACAGGTTGGTCATCAATCCCACGAGTGGCCAGTTTCGCGGCGCCGGAGTGGTGACGCCTGATGAGCTCGGGGCGGTACCCGACATCTCTTCCTGGGAGGCGCCGGAGGTCTCGCCCTGGAATCGACGCTACGCGATCGGCCTGTCGGCGCCCTTCGCGTCGACCCGCAACGTAGTCGGCGCGAGCAACGAGACCACATTCGGCACGGACCTGTTCTTCGACAACTACGTCACCTACCAGCGCGACCGCGACCTGTTCAGCAGCGTCCTGGAACTGGAGTCGGGTTTCGTGCAGGTCAGGCCGGAGGCGTCGGCGGCCAGGCCGTGGCAGAAGACCCACGACCGCCTCCGGAGCGACGTGTTGTATTCGCGGTTCTTCAACGCGCGCGTCGGGCCCTACGCCCGCTTCGGCCTGCGAACGACTCTGTTCGAGTCGAACACGCTTGTCACCGAGGACACGCTGATCTCGCGGCAGTTCGTCGACGGGCGGCGCGAGCTGGCAGTGGTGCCGGCCAACAGCACGTTCCCGACCAGCGACGCGTTCAGCCCGCCCGAGTTTCGCGAGGGGGTCGGCCTGAACACCCGCCTGCTGCGGGGACGGGCGATACGACTGGATTGGCGGGTCGGGGCCGGCTTTCGGCAGAACCGGTTCGCGGGCGCCTTCTTCCTCGACGACGACGAAACGACTCCCGAACTGGAGTACGTGGAGGCCACCAACTTCCACGAGACAGGGCTGGAGACGACGGTGGTCGCGACCGTCCGCTATCGATTCCTGCTCTACAACACGAACCTCGACGTGTTCAGCGACTTCGCGGCGCCCGCGCCGACGATTGATTGGCGCAGTACGCTGAGCTGGCGGCTGACGCCCGAGCTGTCGCTGGACTACAAGGTCGACCTCCTTCGGCTGCCGCGGGTGAGCGCCATGAACCAGGTGGCCCAGCGGTTGCTGTTTCGCTACTCGATCGGCTCGTAGCCTCGGCGGGCCGGATCGCGGATGGGAAGCCCTGGGTCGGAGGTCGCTCCTGCGTTCCTGCAGGCGCCGCCGGGCCGCGATGCGTCCGAAGTCCGGATCCTGGTGGAGTAGCAGCTTCGGCGCCGGTCGTTGAGCTGGACAGCCGGAACCGGCGATGTTTTCGCCTGCAGAGCGTGGCGCACTGGGTCGATTTCGCCTCTGGCTGTGCAGTCGGCACCGGGCTCGGCGTCTGGTTCGTCACCAAGGCGGGCGCGCTGCACGTGATGAGCCGGTGCACCACTGATTGTCGCACTACCGTGCGGAGGTTGCACGTTTCGAGGTGCAGGCGACGTACTTCCGCGACTCCGAGCGCCACGACTACGGCGAGCTGGAGTACGCATGGATGTGCGTAGCGGCTCGGTACGACGCGGTCAGCCGCGGCAAGTATCAGGCGCTGCGCGCCGGCTGGATTCTTCCCCTTCGGGAAAGCACGGCGCGACGCGCCGGACGGCCGGCCTACCGGCCGGGCAGCAGCGCATCGGCAAGCCCGATGCTGCCGCCGACGAGGAAGCCGCGGCCGTAGGGCGAGTGGCTGTAGCTGCCGAACCACGTCAGCATCCCGCCGTTCGGCAGCCGCATGCCGTAGTCCCCCCGCGCGTCGACCGCGAAGCTGTCCTGTTCCTGTTCGGGCAGGTAGTGGCGGTAGACCTCTTCCTGCCACAGCGCGCCGGTCCCCGAGGCGGCGTCGCCCCAGGCAGGCGACACCGACAGCGACAGCCCCTCGCGCTGCTGGCCGCCGACGGTCAGCGTCAACCCGGCGCCCCGCTCGCCGTAGCCGGCCGCCGAGTGCACGGCCAGCGTCCGCGCCTGCACGTCGAGCCGCACGAGGCCGCCCGTCAGCCCGAGCCCGAAGGCCACCTCGACGCCGGTCCCGTTCTGGCCCCCGCCCGCGTCGCGCCGCAGGTGCGCCTCGCCGAAGGGCCGCAGGGCCAGCGCGCCGAGCCGCAACGGCCGCGACACCTCCGCGCCGACCCGCTGCTGGTTGACCGGCGCCGTGAGCCCGTCGACCGACTCGCGGCCCTCGCCGGTCCGCAGCTCCGCCCACGCCGCATCGGTCCGCAACCCGAACTCGGCGCCGCCGCCGACCGCGCCCAGCTCGCGCCGCAGCTCGACGAGCCCCAGACGCAGGCCGAGGCCGCTGGCGCCCAACAGGCCGGTCGCCGCCCGCACGTTCTCAGCCTCGCCCTCGCCCCAACCCGTGCCGGCCATCGTCCACACCGACGTGGTCCCGTCCGACCACTGCGCGTAGGGGTGCAGCGCCGTCAGCCTCGTCTTCAGATGCCCGCGCGAGGCGCCCACCTGCCAGTGGCTCCGGCCCCAACTGCGCGAGACCGCCACGCCCGCCAGCCAGCGCTCGGTCAGCCGCGCGTCGACGCCCACGTAGCCGGTCCGCATGTCGCCGTCGTAGCGGGCGTCGTAGCGGAACACGGTCGGCGCGCCGTGGAACGTCTGGATGTCGCCCTGCCCCCACACGCTGAGGCGCCGGCGCAGCCACCCCCAGCCGCCGTCCTCGTCGCCCCCCAGCGCCAGCTCGAACTCCGTGCCTTGCAGCAGCGCGTCCGGGCCGCCGCCGAAGCCCCCGAAGCCGTACAGGCTCCCGGCCGAGCCGGGCGGCATCCCGACCGCCATGGGGCCACCGAGCCCAGGTCCGCCCATCGCCGGACCGCCCATCGCCGGACCGCCGAATCCGCCTGCCGGATACCCGCCCAGGCCCGGCGTTGCGCCCGCCGCCCCGAACGGAGAGCCGCCGAGGCCGTGCGCCGACGAGCCGGCGTAGGCGCCGCTCGACAGCCAGCCCATGACCAGCTGCTCGGCCGCCTGCCGCGCCGCCGCCTTGCCCAGCGGCACCGCGCGGCCCATCACCGTCAGCCGCGGCTCGTCGCTACGGCCCGCCTCCACCCGCCGCCCCAGCGTCATCCGCGCGCTCGCCAGGTGCGAGCGGGCCATCGCCGCCAGCGTGTGCCCCAGCACCGCCCGCACCAACCGGTCGTCCACCCCCACGGTGAACGTCTGCGTCGCCGTGAGGCCTTCAGGGTCCGCCGCCGTCACCGTCACCATCGCCGACCCGTACACCACCGGCGTCACCGTCAGCACCGCCCCAACGACCCGCACCGTCGCCACGTCCGTATTCGAGGACGCCGCGCGGTAGGCCAGCTCGTCCCCGTCGACGTCCTCGAAGTACGGCGCCAGCTCGATGTCCACCGAGCCGCCGCCCTCGTCGAGCGGCTGGTCCGGCATGGTCCCGACCGCCTCCGGCGCGTCGTTGACCGACAGCACCGTCACCTCGACGGCCGCGCTGGCCGTCTCGCCCTCGGGGTCGGTGACCACGTAGGTGAACCGGTCCGCGCCGTGGTAGTTCGCCTCCGGCGTGTAGAGCACGCCCCCCGCCGCGATGCGCGTCGTCCCGTGCTCGGGCGCCGACACCGACTCGACCCGCAGAGAGTCGCCGTCCGGGTCCGTGTCGTTCGCCAGCACGTCGACCGTCACCGCCACGTCCTCCGGCGTCTCGGCCGCGTCGTCCTCGGCCTCCGGCCGTTCGTTGACGTCGGTGACCGTGACCACCACCTGCGCCTCGGCCGCCGCCCCGTGCGGGTCCTGCGCCTGGACCGTCAGCTCGTACCGGTTCGGCTCCGACTCGTAGTCCTCGCCCGGGCCGACATACTTCACCACGCCGTCCCGCGACCCGATCCGGAAGTGCTTCCGGTCGCCGCCCGACACGTCATAGGTCAACGCGTCGCCGTCGGGGTCCTCCGCCGCCGCCTGGCCGAGATGGACCGACTGACGGCTGCCGTCGAGGTTCTCCGCCAGCTCGAAGCGGTAGACCGACTCCTTGAACGCCGGCGCCCGGTTGACGACCTCCACGGTGACGGTGGCCGACACCGAGTCCTCGCCGTCCGAGACCCGCACGGTGATCGTCACGCGCCCCGGCTCGGCCGGCGCCGTCCACCGCGCGGTCGACCGGTCGGTGGGGCCGTCGAAACGCCCCGCGGTCGCGCTCCAGCGGTAGGTCAGCGAGTCGCCGTCGGGGTCGGACGCCGTCGCCGTCAGACCCACCTCGCCGCCCGGCGGCGTCGCGCACGGGTCGCACGACGCCCGCACCGTGGGCGGAGTGTTCACCGGCTCCGGCGGCTCGGTCGTCCCATCGTCGTCGCGGATCGTCACCACGACCGACGACGGGCTGCCCGCCGTCACGTCCGACGGCAAGCTGCCCAGCGCCACGGTGAATGTCTCGGTGTCCTCGTCGGCGTCCTGCGCCGTCGTCACCATGCCCGTCCCCGTGGTCTGCCCGCCGTTGATGGTGATGCTCGCCAGCGAGCCGTAGTCCTCCGGCTCTGCCGTACCCGCCGTCAGCACGAGCGGGACCGTCACGCTGCCCGACAGCGCCTCGGACAACCGCGCCGTCACCGTCACCGAGCCGCCTTCGTCGACCGGGTTCGGCGCGGCCGACAGGCTCACCGTCGGCGTCGGCGGCGGCGGCGTCGTGCCGTCGTCGTCCGTGATCGTCAGGGTGTGGGTGTTCCGGCTCCCCAGCGTGTAGCCGCTGCCCGTCGCCAGCGTCAGGTAGAGTCGAGGGGAGGCGCGTAACCGGTAGGGCTCGGTGGCTCATCCGGCGCTTTCGTGCCGGGCCGCAGTCCGAATCCCGTGGGCACGTTTCCTCCCCCCGCTCTCCGAACCCGGCGTGCCGATCTCCGGCACCGGGCTCTCCAGTGGAATCATGCGGCTCGCACACGGGCTTCCCGGTCGGAACCAGCGGGCGGGTCTCGCGAACCGTGGCACCAGGCTCGCACCCTTGCGCTGGTCCGACCGGTGCGTCGTCAGGCCTGCTGACGCCCTGACGACGGCGACCATGCGGGTCGTCCCCTTCGCTTGTGCATGTGATGACGTCTGGCAGTTCTGCTCGTACATCGGGGTGATAGGCCGTTGCGGCCACTCCCGGAGCCTGTTCCCTTTCGCCATCCCTTCCACCTGAAGCTCCTTTCCTCGGCCGGCATTACCCGGCGTCAACGGTCGTACGAGCTTCTCCGCCACCCTGGCCGGCCCGACCTTGCCCTCACGGGTCGTCGGTTGGCGCGTGCCACGCCACCGGCAGGGCTTCCCGTGTTGCGTCCATCCCCCTCTTCCACGCGTGCTGTCGCCACTACCCCGGCGGAGGCGGTCGGTGCTCGCGTCGCTCGCTTCCCGACCGCTGGCAGCCTTCCCCGGATCATCGGCGGGTCGGCTTCCGCATCACCGGTTTCGGGGCCTGCTCAGCGTTCGCTCGCGCTACGGCCCGCGTGGTCGCTGACCACCCAAGGTGGCCTTTGTCGTCGGAGTGCTTCAGCCGATGTGGTTACCTCCATCGTCCGCTCCGACTGCTACCGGCTGGAGCGACAATTGCCGGGCGGGATTCGCACCCGCTGAGGAACGGCGCCTTTCACGGCGCACGACGACCGTCTCGTTGCTCTCGTCCGCCGTGTCGTCGGTGATCGCCACCGGGATGGTCGCCATCGTGGCCCCCGACGCGACCGACAGCGTCCCCGAGCCGCTGATGCTGAAGTCGCTGCCCGCCGTCGCCGTGCCGCCCACCGTGTAGCTCACCGTGATCGCGGCAGCCGGCGCCGGCGACAAGTCCACCGTCACGTTGCGCGTGCCCGAACCCTCGCCCGCGCTCGACGACGACGAGGCGAACGAGACCACCGGCAGTTGGTCGTCGTCGGTCACCGTCACCACAAGGGGCGCCGTCACCGAGTAGCCGCCTCCCGAGGCCGTGTGCGTCAGCGTCGCCGTGTCGTTCGTCAGGTCGGCGTCGTCGCCCGCAGAAACCGTCACCGTCTGCACGGCGTTCCACGTCGAGGTCGAGAACGTAAGGCTCATCGTGTCCAGCGTCAGGTCGGTGCCCGAATGGCCCGTGACCGCCACCGTCACCGTCCCCGTCGGCTGGGGTGGCCAGCTTGACGGTGTAGCTCGCGTCGTCGCCCTCGTCCACCTCCAGCGAGGTCGGCGAGAGCACCAGACCCGGCATGTCGTTGTCGGTGACCGTCACCGCCAGGTCTTCCTCCACGTCGTCGTAGCCGCCCCCCGAGGCCGCGTGCGCCAGCGTCGCCGTGTCGTCCGTCGTGTCGTCGTCCTCGCCCGCAGAGACCGTCACCGTCTGCGCGTCGTCCCAGGTCGAGGTCGAGAACGTAAGGCTCGTCGTGTCCAGCGTCAGGTCCGTGCCCGAATGGCCCGTGACCGCCACCGTCACCGTGCTCGACGGCTGGGTGGCGAGCTTGACGGTGTAACTGGCATCGTCGCCTTCGGCCACCCCCAGCGAGGTCGACGAGAGCACCAGACCCGCCGTGTCGTCGTCGCTGACCGTCACCGCCAAGTCCGCCTCCACGTCGTCGTAGCCGCCCCCGGAGGCCGCGTGCGCCAGCGTCGCCGTGTCGTCCGTCGTGTCGTCGTCCTCGCCCGCAGAGACCGTCACCGTCTGCGCGTCGTCCCAGGTCGAGGTCGAGAACGTAAGGCTCGTCGTGTCCAGCGTCAGGTCCGTGCCCGCGGGGACCGTGATCGCCACCGTCACCGTGTTCGTCGGCGCCGCCGCCAGCTTGACCGTGTAGCTGTCGTCGTCGCCTTCGTCCACCTCCAATGCGGTCGGCGAGATGACCAGACCCGCCGCGTCGTTGTCGGTGACCGTCACCGCAAGCTCCCGCCCCAGGTTGTCGTAGCCGCCCCCCGAGGCTTCGTGCGTCAGCGTCGCCGTGTCGTCCGTCGTGTCGTCGTCCTCGCCCGCCGTCACCGTCACCGTCTGCGCCGTGTTCCAGGTCGAGGTCGAGAACGTCAGGCTCGTCGTGTCCAGCGTCAGGTCCGTGCCCGCCGGCACCGTGATCGCCACCGTCACCGTCCCCGTCGGCAGCGTCGCCAGCTCGACCGTGTAGCTCGCGTCGTCGCCTTCGGCCACCCCCAGCGAGGTCGGCGAGATGACCAGACCTGCCGTGTCGTTGTCGGTAATCGAGATGCCGACGTCGTTCGCCTCGCCCGAGACGACGCCGTCCGGCAGGGTGCCTCCCAGCTCCATCAGGACCGTCTCGATGCTCTCGGCGACATCGTCGTCCGTCGCCGTGAACGAGGTCGTGCCGCTCTGCGCGTTGTTGGCGATGCTGATGCTCGACGCCACCGTGTAGTCCGCGGCCTGCGCGGTCGTGCCGTCCACATCCGCCTGGATGGGGATGCTGATCGCGGCGCCGGTGGCGTTGGCGCGGTCCAGGGTCGCCGTGATGGTCAGCGCATCGCCGCCCTCGGTCGCATCGCCGTCGTCGCTGACCGAGAGGTTCACCGCGTTGGGCACCGGATCCAGGATGCTGAACGACACCCTGCTTGTGCCGCTGGCGCCGCCGTCCAGGCCGGTGCCGGAGTTCTCGTTCAGCGTGCCCGGGCCGATCTCCACGGTCTCGCCGTCCGGCTCGGCCACATCGTCCGTCTCGGCGGTCAGAATCATTGAGAAAAGTCGTACGGTCTCGCCCGTTTCCGGGCCCGTGAAGGTGACGCTTGCGCTGCCGCTGTTCAGGTTCTGGACGCTCACACCGCGCCCGGGCGTCCCTTCCAGCGTGTAGTCCGTGCCCCGCGTCGCCGTGCCGCCGAAGGTCAGCGGCACCACCAGCGCCTCGCCCGACACCAGACCCCGGCCGAGCGACATGGTCACCCCCCTACTGTCACCCTCCACCAGGGCCGCGTCCGAGGCCACCACCACCACCCCTGTCGGGTCGTTGTCCACGACCTCCAGCGACACCGAGGTCATTGACGAGAGCGTGTAGGCGGAATTGGCGTTCAACACATAGGTGGCCTCACCCCGCGGCACGTCGGCGGTGTCCTCGGCCACCGAGTAGGTGATGTCCACCGACCGCTGGCCGGCCGGGATGCTCGTCACGCTGGAGAACGTGCCGCTGAAGCCGTCGGCGTCGGTCGCCGTCGCGCTGAAGCTCAGCGCCGCCGACTTGTCGCCCCCGTGCCGCCTCACCCGAATCCTCGCGGTCTCGCCCTCGCTCACACTCACCCGCGCAAGGTCGGTCCCGACCAGCGCCACCGCAAGCTGCGGCGCCCCGTCGTCGTCGGCGATGGTCAGCGTCGCCGAGTTCGCCATCGTGGCGCTCACCCCCCCCGTCCACGTTCGTGCTCGTCGGCGTGCCCATCGTCACCGTCACCGTCTCCGCCGTCGCGTCGGCGTCGCCGTTGGCCGTCGCCGTGAACGTGACCGTCGCCTCCTGCACCATGTTGGTGGCGTGCCCCGTGAACGTGACCGTCGGCGTGGCCGTGTTCGCCCCGCTGATCGACACGCCCGTGCCCGACGCCGTGACCGCGAACATCGGACTCGCCGAGCCGGGCAGCACCGCCCCCGTCGTGCTGGCCAGCGTCAGCGGCACGACGACCGTCTCCGCGCCGAGAGGGTTCAGCGGGTCGTTGGACATCCGGCGCGCCGTACGGATCCTGATCGCCGCCGAGGTGGTCGTGTCCTGCTCGGTGAACGTCCCGCCCCCCGTCAGGTTCAGGCTCACCGGCGTGGAATCGTTGTCCAGGATCGACACTACGCTGTTCGCGGTGTCGAAGGCTCCCCCATGGAACCGGTAGCCCGGCGGCAGCTCGGTGACGCGGAAGCGGATGTTCTCGCGCAGCTCGTCCACCATGTCGTCCACGATGCTCAGCGTCGCCGTGCCTTGCAGCCCCCCGGCCGCGATGGAGATGCCCGCCGGAACCGTGCCGTAGTCGGCGCTCGAGGCGTCGTTCGCCTGCGCGGTTCCGGAGTTGATCGAGAAGGGGATGACCACGCCGCCCTCCGGCACGTTCCCGCTCGCGACGTAGGCACTGAACCGCGCCACGCCGGTGTTGGGGTCCGAGTCTCCCTCGCGAACGGAAACGCCCTCCACGCTGAAGGACAGCGCGACCCCGATCGCGTCCACGAGGTTGAAGTCAGCCAGGTTGTCCACCCCGGTCACGCCGCCGTCCAGTCCGGTGCCGGAGGTCGCGCCCAGCGTCCCGAGACCGATCACCAACGACTCGGGATCGGCCTCCGCCGTGTCGTCCTGGACCGCGAGCACGGTCAGGGTCACCAGGTTGGCCGACGGGCCGGTGAAGGTGACCGTCGCGCTGGTCGTCGCCAGACCGGCGCAACTGACGCCCGTCGGCAGCGGCGAGGGACACGAGACCGAGAAGTCGGCCAGCGACGCCTCCCCGCCGAAGGTCACCGGCACCGGCAGGGTCTCGCCGGCGACCAGCGCGCGGTTCAGACGGACCGAGAAGTCCAGGCTCGACCCCTCGGGCAGGTTCACCGCCACCGCCTCCAGCGTCACCGTCGTCACGTCGTTGTCGGTGACCCTCACGCCCGCCGACGACGGCGTCCCGACGCGGTAGCCCGTGCCGGTCTCCACCGTGACCGTGACCGGGCCGCTGGCCTCGTCCCCCGCCGCGCCGGTGTCGCTCACCGTGTCCACCGTGTAGGTGGCGGTGGTCGCGCCGGCGGCGAGGGTGACGGTCTTGCTGCCCTCGTCCTCGTCGTCCACGAAGTCGCTGCCCGCCGGGTCGGCCACCGACAGGTTCACCGTCAGATCCGCCGCCGGCGCCACGGTCGCCGTGATGGTGTACGAGGCGGTCCCGCCCTCGGCCACCCCGGCGCCGCCCGTGATGGTCAACTCGGGCGCGTCGTCGTCGTTGACCGTCACGCCCGCCGACGACGGCGTGCCGACGCTGTAGCCCGTGCCGTCCTTCACCGTGACCGTGACCGCGCCGCTGGCCTCGTTCACGCCGTCGTCCACCGTGTCCACGGTGTAGGTGGCGGTGCTTTGGCCGGCGGTGATGGTGACCGACTTGTTGCCTTCGTTGGTGGCCGCCACGAAGTCGCTGCCCGCCACGTCGGCCACCGACAGATTCACCGTCAGGTTCGCCTTCGGAGCCGCGGAGGCCGTGATGGTGAACGAGGCAGCGTCGCCTTCGGTCACCGCGGCGCCGCCCGTGATGCTCACCCCGGGTAGCACCACGAACACCGGGGACAGACCGTAGACGGGCAGACGCCGCCTGCTGCGCTCGGACCCAGACGAGATCGTGTTGCTGGTGGACGCCAGAGAACCGACCCGGACCAGATCCTCGCCTTCCCTGCCATCAATAGTGCCGGCGTTGCCGAGTTCCTGGCCGGAGAACGAGGTGCCGTCCGCGTTGCTGCCCGTCCAGACGAGGGTGACGGTCTTCCGGGCGCCCGATGCGATCCGCGCCTCGTTGCTGTCCCAGGTCCCATCGTAGAAATCCGTATAGTCGTCGGCGACCTTGGCGCCGTTCAGCCAGTAGATCGGCACGCCCGTACCGGTGGTCGAGGTGTTGTCGCGGGCCACCACCGGTGGGACGGGAATTGCGAACTCGAGAGTGCCGGCCGACGAAGCGAGCACACGGAAATGCGCACTGTAGGGCCGGATGGCTCGGTGGCCGAGGCGAATTTCTTTCTGCACCGCTTGATCGTAAGGGCTTATATAAGGGTTCGTGGCCAAGTCTGAAGCGTTGGTGACGACAAGCAACCGGAACTGGTCGCCCGCGTCCAAACCCGCCGGCGTCAATGCCCAGTCATGCGGGACCGGTGTCTGCGCGGCGGCGCCGGGTGCGAGGGCGGCGTGCAGCGCCAGGCAGACGAAGGGCGCCAGCAAGCCGCGCAGCATGCCGCGAACGGCAGCACCCGCGCCCCGACCCGGCGGAGTCGAGTCCTGGCCGTCTGCGGGTATCCGGAGGAGCAGGGAGGAAAAGAATGCGGCGGCCGGGAATCCGGGCCGCCCCTTCCCGAGGGGCCGTGGCCTCAGCCCAGCGTCACAAGCCGCACCGAGGCGCTCTGCGCTCTGCGCTCTGCGCTCTGCGCTCTGCGCTCACGAGAGAACCACGTCCAGCCCGCGTTGTCAAGTCCATCGCGCAAAGCAACACTCCACTCCTCGATTCGCAACCGATCCCCCGAGAGACGACCCGCCCGGTTGACCCGAATCCGGGCGCACAAGCCAGCTATTTTGGCCCGAATCCCCGGAGACACACAAGATCGACGCCAACCCGCCCAACCCGCCAGCGCCCCGACGACGGGCGTGAGGCGCTGGCGCGCGGCCGACGACCAGCAAACGGCACCGGATCCGGGTTCGTCCAATTGGTTAATCAACTCCGGCGTCAGAAGCCCCAGCCGTCGAGCGTCCGGCGCCACATCAGCCACTCGTCGGAACTCGGGCGTCCAGGCGCTCGCTGCCGCTCGCCCCGCCACAGGCGGGTTATATGGCGCGCCGAACCAGATTCCCATCGCTGGAGGAAAAACCCGGCAGCCTGGTCGACCACGTCCCCCCGACCTCCGGCATCGCGCCGCCGCCGTCGCGCACCGCGACGGCATAGCTGCGCGTGGAGTAACTGGGCGTTGATGCCGGCGTCGGTCAGCGCCTGCCACGGCGTGTGCCAGTAGACGCCGGTCGCCTCCATCGCGGCGGCCACGACGCGGTGGCTCGTCAACCACGCGACCAGGGCGGCCAGGCCGCTCGCCAGCGCGCTGAACATGCGCGTCTCGCACTGCGGCGGGCCGGCCGTCGCCTCGGAGAGCCGCACGGTGGCCGTGATGTGCCCCTTGTGGATGTCGAGTCCCGCCGCGCGGGGATGGACAACACACAACTCATCGTTCATCATCGGGATGCCTCCAGTTTCCGGGGGGTAGGCGGAGGCGGGACAGGCCGGTCGGACTCGGAACTCGCGCCCTGCACGGGCACGGTGCGTTTTGCCGCGCGTCCACAGCCCGGGGGCCGGGTACAATTCGGGGCTCGATGCCGAACCGGCCGGGTCAGTTTGGCTTCGGGGATAAACACCCGCCATTGAAACAGACGACCACTCGTCCCGCCTCCGCCATTATTGTGCGACCCGCGGTCGGTCTCTGACGAACTTTCATCCTTCGGGGTGAGCGGCGCACGGTCGCTCATGACGTTTGGCCTGCGGGGCGGCCCCGGCGCGCCCGGCTTCTACAACACCCGGACCATCTTCCACGAGCGCGACTCCGGCCGGCCGGCCTACGACTTCGACTGGAACCGGACGCACGCCGTCCGCCTCACCTGGCAGGCCGCCGAGCGGCACCGGTTCGCCAGCTTCCTCGACATCCAGAAGGACTGCCGCTGCACGACCGGGTACACGGGCCAGTACGCCATCGAGAACGAGAACGGCTGGGACATGTGGCCCAACGGCGTCGTCCAGGGCTCGTGGACCTCGCCCGTCACCACGCGCCTCCTGCTCGAGGCGGGCGGCGGCTGGCAGACGGCGAACTGGATCAACTTCCCCGCCACCGGCGTCGTCGACGGTGAGGATCGGCACATCCGCGACCTCGCCACCGGCTACCGCTGGGGCGCCCCGATCCTGAACATCGCCCCCCGCGCACGGACCGGGCGGAGCATGGAGTACTTCCGGATGTCGTACGTCACCGGCTCGCACAACTTCCGGGTCGGCGTGACGCTGGAGCAGGCGTTCAACGACGAGGAGCGGACCACCGCCCACCAGGACACGCTGGCGTGGGCGCTGCTGGCCGGCAATCCGATAGCCCTCATCTACTACACGCAGCCGTACTTCCAGCAGGAGCGGATGAACGCCGAGCTGGGCCTCTACGTCCAGGACTCGTGGACCGTCGGGAACCTGACGCTGACGGGAGGGATACGAACCGACTACGTCAGCATGGGGTTCCCGGCCGCACAGTTGGGGGCCGGACCCTCCGTCGGCGCACGGACGGTGCCGGAGCTGCGCGGCGTCCCGGACTGGACCGACATCAACCCGCGCGGCGGCGTGAGCTATGACCTGACGGGCGATGGCCGGACGGCGGTAAAGGTGTCGATGGGCCGCTTCAACGAGCTGACGCGGAGCCGCCTGACCCGCGAGTTCCACCCGTTCAACTCGTCGGTCTCGACGGCGAACCGGCTGTGGATCGATGCGAATCAGAACTGGATCGCGGACTGCGACACGGCGAACTTCGGCGCGAACGGCGAGTGCGGGGACATCAGCAACGCCAACTACGGCCAGTTTCCGGATCTGGAGCCGGAGGACTACGTCTTCGGCAACCTGGAGGGGTGCTCGGAAGCCTGTCCCGCCACGATGTTCGACCCGGAGGTCCTGTACGACAACCGGCCCTATACCTGGGACTTCCTGGCCGAGATTCAGCGCGAGCTGCTGACCGGGCTGTCGGTCAGCGGTGGTTACAACCGCAACTGGTCGGGCGGCTTCTGGGTGTCGGACAACCTGCTGACCAGCCCCGCGGACTTCGACGAGTACTGCATCTCGACGCCGGCGAGCGGGCGGCTGTACGACGTTGTGAGTGGTCTCTCGCCGGGCCAGCCGCTCTGCGGCTACTACGACATCACGCCCGATTTGTTCGGGCAGAGCAAGCGGCTCGTGACCATAGCCGACAAGTACGGCGCCCAGACCCGGGTCTGGAACGGCTTCGTCTTCTCCGTCGACGGACGCCTGCCGAACGGCATCCGTGTGACCGGCGGCCTCGATCTCGGGACGCAGACGATCGGCAACTGCTTCACTGTGGACGAGCCGAACCAGCCGCGCGACCTGTTCAACAACCTCCCGCCGGGCGGCCCGAACTGCACCCACACCCACACTTGGGGCAACTTGGCCGACTTCCGAATGCACGGCGATATCCCGCTCCCGTCCGACTTCACGCTGAGCTGGATCTACAAGAACACGCCGGGCACGCCGATAAACGCCATCGGCGACTTCACCAACGCCGACATCCACTGCTGGGCGGACGGCAACGGCACCTGCGATCCGACGAGCACGCGGGTCGGGTTCGCGGGCAGCCCCAACCGGACGCTGGCGATCACCGCGCCGAACCAGTACTTCACCAAGCGCTTCACGCAGCTCGATCTCCGGTTCCTGCGGACGTTCGATCTGGGCGACGTGCGTCTGGACACCAGCATCGACCTCTACAACGCGATGAACTCCAACTCGGTCCAGTCGATCGAGAACACGATCGGCATCGCGTTCGGCCGGCCGATCACGGTGCTCGACGCGCGGGTGTTGCAGGTGTACGCGAACCTGCGGTTCTAGTGGTGTGTCCCAGGAAGGACTTTACACTTGCCGCGCGCGGCCGACGGCTCGCAGAAACGCCCAATTTGCGGGGCGATTGTGGGCGGCAGTGCCGCAACGCCACGGGTGTTGAACTGCAAACTTGTTCTAGTGACACACCACTAGATGCTTGCGGTCACGCCAGGGGGTCGCCGGCGCGATCCCCCTGGCGTTCGCATGCTGCCGAGAGGAGGACGACGATGACTGCGAGTACGAGCTGGAAGCGGATGACGGCGCTGGCGTTGACGCTGGCGCTGGTGATGGCGCACGCGCCTGCGGCGTTCGCGGGAAGCCTGCTGGATTCGGCCCTGAAGGCGGCTTCGGAGGTGACGGCGCGACAGGCGCCGCCGGCGGACCGCGAGGCGGCGGCTGCCGGCTCGCTTGCGCGGCCGCGGGAGATGCGGGCCGCGGCGATGCAGGCGCCGGCGGGAGACGGCGACCGCGGCGGGGCGCGCAAGGTATGGGGGCTCATCGCCGCCGGCGTCGGGATAGGCCTGGCCATGATGGTGATCGACCGCAAGGTCGAGGACTCCACGCCGTCGACGCGTCGCGAACGCCGGGACGGCTGCAACCTGTTCTGTTCCTGATGCCGTCCGCGCGCGGGCGGCGTCAGGCGGTGTTGCTGCTGCTCGCGCCGGCGTTCCTGGGCTGGGCGTGCGGCGGGACGGACTCGCCGGCGTCCGGCACGCGCGGGCAGGAGGGACGGCGGCCGAGCGCCCGCTGGAAGCCGTCGTCCTCCCCGACCTCGCGCAGGTCAGCGACTCGGTCCGCGAGCAGATAGAGTCGCGCTGGCGCCCGGTCGACAGCCTGCAGGCCGCGGGGCGGGCCCCTGCCGCGGGCGCGGCGGAGACCTACGGCGCACTCGGCATGGTGCTCATGGCGGCGGAGTTGCCCGGCGCCGCCGCCCCGGCGCTTCGGAACGCGCAGACGCTGGCCCCGGCCGACGTCCGCTGGCCCTACTACCTGGCGCATCTGCACCGGGACGCCAGCGCGCTCGACGAGGCGGCCGATCGCTTCGAGGCGGCGCGGCGACTGCAGCCGGACGACATGGCCGTTCTGGTCTGGCTGGGCGACGTGCGCCTGGCGCAGGGAGACGCGGAGGCCGCCGAGCCGCTGTTCGCGCGCGCCCTGCGCCTCTATCCCGATTCGCTCTCCGCGCGGTTCGGGTTGGCCCGCGTCGCGCTGATGCGGGAGGAGTTCGAGCCGGCGGCCCGGGGCCTGGAGGAGATCCTCGCCCTCGAACCCTCGGCGACGGCGGCCCACTATCCGCTCGGGCAGGCCTATCTGCGGCTCGGCGAAGCGGAGCGGGCGCAGGAGCACCTGCGGCAGCGGGAGGCGGCCGACGTCCGGCCCGCCGACCCGCTGATGGCCGCCCTGGACGGACTGCTGGAGAGCTCCCAGGCGTACGAGACGCGCGGTATAGAGGCGCTGAACCGCGAGGACTGGGACGGGGCCGTCGCCGCGTTCCGCCGCGGCCTGGAGCTCGATCCTGCAGACGCGGAGCTTCGGCACCGGCTCGGAACGGCGCTCTATCTGCGGGGCGATACGGGGACGGCGCGCACGAAGCTGGAGCGGGCCGCGGCGGATGCGCCCGAGCTGCCGCAGGCACAATACAGCCTGGGGGTGCTGCTGCAGGAGGAGGGCAGGTACCGGGAAGCGGCCGAACGGTTCGCCGCGGCGCTGCGGGGGCGGGCGTCGTACGCCGAGGCCCGCCTGCGCCTGGCCTACAGCCTGCGCCGGTCGGGCGATACGGAGGGCGCCCTGGCGCAGTATCAGCAGGCGTCGCGGATGAACCCGGACCTCGTCGAGGCAGCCTTCGGACACGCCATGACGCTTGTCGTGCTCCACCGCTGGTCTGCCGCCCGCGCGCGGCTCGAGCAGGCGCTGGAAGCGTACCCGGACGATGCCGGGGTGGCCCACGCACTCGCGCGCGTGCTGGCCGCGGCCCCGGACGAGCGCGTCCGCGATGGCGCGCGCGCGCTGGCCATGGCGGACGGTCTCGCCTCGCGGGGGCGGAGTCTCGACCTGGGGGAGACGATGGCGATGGCGCTGGCCGAGGTCGGCGCCTTCGACCGCGCGGCGGCGCTGCAGCGCGATCTCGTCACAGGAGCCATGCGCGCCGGACTCGCCGGCGTTTCCGGTCGGTTGCAGGAGAACCTGCGGCGCTACGAGCGGGGCGAGGCGTGCCGCACGCCGTGGCCCGACGGGGAAGTGCCGTGAGCGACTCCGCCGTGTGCGGCCGACGAGGCATCGTCCCTCGCTACGCCGCTTCCCGGTCACGGACGCCCCGCCGGGTCTCCTCCTCGCGCTGCGCGATTCGGGCGTTTGGCCGGTCTTTGTACCGCCACCGGTTCCCGATCGGAATCGCCTGCGCGGTACTGGTGCTGAGCGGAGGCCGATCGACCGGGCAACCCGGCGCCTCGGGACTGCCGGGCGCCGCGGGCCGGGCGGGTTCGGCAGCGCAGAACGCCGTGCCTGCCGCGGTCGTGTTCACCGACGTGACGGCGCAGGCCGGCATCGACTTCACGCACGACAACGGGGCCGCGGGCGATCACTGGTACCCGGAGCTGTTCGGCGGCGGGGTCGCCGTGCTCGACCTGGACGGCGACGGCCGGTCCGACCTGCTGTTCGTCAACGGCAGGCGGTGGGGATCGGCCGGCGAGACCCGTCATGGCCTGTTCCGCAACAACGGGGACGGCACTTTCGGCGACGTCTTCGCGGGGAGCGGCCTGGACGGCGCCGAAATCTACGGCCTGGGAGCCGCGGTCGCCGACTACGACAACGACGGCCGCGACGACCTCTTCCTGACGACGGTGGACGGGGGGCGGCTGTACCGCAACGCGGGGAACGGCACGTTCCGCGACGTGACCGCCGGCTCGGGCATCGGCGACGGCGGGTTCGCGGTCAGCGCCGCGTGGCTCGACTACGACCGCGACGGCCTGGTCGACCTCTTCGTCGGGAACTACGTGGACTGGTCGCCCGAGACCGACACGGGGTGCGGCAATCCACCGGGGTACTGCGGTCCCGACGCGTACCGTCCGGTCGCGCCCACCCTGTACCGCAACGCCGGGCAGGGTCGCTTCGAGGACGTCACCGCACAGGCCGGCCTCGACGACCCGACCGACAAGGCGATGGGGGTCGCCGTGCTCGACTACGACGCCGACGGCTGGCCCGACGTGTTCGTCGGCAGCGACCGCGTGCCCGCAAAGCTGTACCACAACGACGGCGCGGGGCGATTCGTCGACGTGGGCCTGCGCGCCGGCGTGTCCCTGAGCGAACGGGGACGGGCGCGCGCGAACATGGGGGTGGACGCGGCCGACTACGACCGGTCGGGCCGCCCGGACATCCTCGTCGGCAATTTCCTCCACGAGATGCTCGGCCTCTATCGCGACGCGGGCGACGGCTTCTACGTGGACGCCGCGCCCCGCACGGCGGTGGGCCGCGCCAGCTACCAGTCGGTCACCTGGGCGGTCTTCTTCCTGGATGTCGACCTCGACGGCCGCCTCGACATCTTCGCCGCGAACGGCGGCACCGACGAGTCGCAGGGGATGCTGGATTCGCGAGCGCGGCTCAGCCAGCCGCCGCTGCTGCTCAGAAACCGGGGCGACGACACGTTTCAGGACGCCAGCCGCGGAGCGGGCGAGGCGTTCGGCCGGCCGGCCATGGGGCGGGGGGCCGCCTACGCCGACTTCGACGGCGACGGGGATCTCGACCTCGTGCCCTCGGCAACCGGCTTGTCTCCGAGGTCGCGAGCGCCGACGTGCTGGAGGTCCTCACGCCGATCTCGCACGTGAAGGTCCAGACGGCCGGGAACGTGCGGCAGCGCATCAGCGCGGTGATGGACTCCCCGGCTACACCCGGCCGTGGACATCCACGGATCACGGATCCACGGACCGTAACCGTGGGCCGCCATCTTCTCCACGACTCCCGTTCGCCGGTCGTCGGCGTCGACCGCAATCAGGGATTGCGTATCGGAATCCTGCATGGGTGTCCACCTCGGAACCGCGGTATCGGCGGAACCGTCGACCGGATGTTTTGCCCCCGGGAAGTCGTCGGCCCGCTGGGGTCACCATTCTCGCGAATCTTCCTCGAACACCGAGGTCGGCAGGCTGTAGGAATGCTCGTACTCGCCCAGATTCGAGACTTCGAGCAGACTCCTGAACCGCGACCTCGACCGGTACGCGGCCAGGGGCGGCGCGAGCTTCCGCAGCATCCTGTCGGCAAGATTGCGCAGCCGCAGCAACGCAAGCTCCTTCTTCAGTCTTCCGCCGGGGAACCTCAGCTCGTCGGCCAGCCCGTCCCCGATCATCTCCCGGGACACCTGGTACATGTACTTCGCCATGGCGCGTCGCGTCTTGGGCTCGGTGAACCCCAGCACGATCGGCGCGCTGTTGATGATGCTGTTCGCCATGATGATCGCATCCTCGTCGGGCCGCGGCTCGCACTGCGCCGCAATCTCGAACCACCTGACCGACGACGCGTAGTCCTGGAACAGGATCTGGTCGGGTATCCCCATGAGCCGGCCGGTGTACCGCCAGACATGCACGTACGCCTCGCGTTCCCGGTCGCTGAAGTCGCTGCCGAGGTTCGCGACGTGCTGCAGCAGCCTCCCCGAAAAGGCGGCGGCGCCGAGCAGCATGTGGGCCGCGCTGAGGGGGACCCCGTACACCGACTCGTCCCATTCATCGGCAGTCGCAATCAGCCGCCTCGCTTGCGCATGCACGAGTCGGATTCTGAGGCTGAGCTTCCACCCGTCGCCGCCCGGCTCGATGCCCCCGGGCAGATACTGTTCCACGAGTTGCAGCAGGTTCTGCTTGAGCCGCCGAACCCCGTTCGTCATGATGCGGCTCCGAATGCGGAACGACTTGCTGATGAGTGTGGAAAAGCCCTCGATGATGGCCCCGCCCACCAGGGCGCCCATCACCATCTCGGAGTTGCGCAGAAGGGCCCGGGTCGCATCGCGGGCCAGATCGCGGTCGAACCAGTCGGGCAGGACGCCCGCGTCCGCAATCAGGTCACGCAGCGGCTCGGGCGTGTCGGCCGGCAGATCACTGAAGTTGTCGAGCGTTGTCGCGATGATTCCGTGCGCGTCCGCCGGCGACGCGTTCGCCGCCAGGTCGGCGACCACGACATCGGCCACCGGGTCTCCCAGCATCGTGTGGCGGACGTATTTCTCGGCCAGCAGCGGATCGACTTTGCGGGCGGTTTCGTAACCGGCGACGTAGGCGTCCGGGACGTTCATCAATGCCCCCCGGCGTCGGGTGAGCGCCGCCACACGGGCATCGCCGTCATCTTGTGCGCTCCCTGACGGTCACCCGAAAGCCGAGCACGCCGACCCCGACGTTCTCGCGTTTCGGTGGGCGGCTCGAAACCGGCTCTACCCGCAAGCGCTGCGTGATGGCGGCCAGCGCCAGCACGAACAGCATTGCCGCCAGATCCGCGCCGGAGCAGGCATGCGGACCGGCGCCGAACGGGATATAGGCATGCTCCGGACACGGCGGGCCGGCACGGCCCGATGCTTCCAGCCAGCGCTCCGGCCAAAACTCGCCGGCGCGCTCCCAGCACTCGGCGCGGTGGTGCAGCACGCGCATCCCGATGTACACCAGCGTACCCCGCGGAATGCGGTAGCCGCCGAGCTGGCAGTCCTGCTCCACCTGTCGCGCCCGCATGACGTAGGGCGGCGGCTCCAGGCGCAGGGTTTCCTGGAACACCGCGCGCACGTAGGCCAGCCGCGGCAGGTCGCCGGCCGCAACCGGGCGGTCGCCCAGCACGTCCGCCACTTCCTGCTCGACCCGCTCCCGGATAGCCGGGTTGCGCGCCAGGTGATCGAGCGCGAAGCACAGGGCGGCCGTCGGCGCATCGGTGAACGCACACAGGAAGCCGATCATCTCGTCGCGCAGCGCCCTGGCATTGGGATACGACCACTCGCTGCGCCTCTGGTCAGCCGCCCGCACGAGGCGCGAAACCAGGTCGCGGCCCGCGTGGGACGGATCGCCGGCGCGTTCGATGGCGCCGTAGATCGCCGCATCCAGCGCGGCCGTGTCGGGCACCCGGCCGGCCTTCTTGACATGCTGGCCGAACGGCAGCAGATCAAGCAGCGTGGCCGCCTTCAGCAGCCTGCCGATCCGCAGGCCCTCGGCGCGGTCCGCGGCATGCCCCAGCACGGCGTCCACCAGCGCGTCCCAGACGTAGCGCTCGATCTCCGGCCGCAGGTCCACGGTCTGGCCCGGCTGGAGCCGCCCGCAAAGCTCCCACGCATGGGGCGCAATCGCCTCGGCGTACGCCGCCAGGCAATCGTCCGCGAACGCGGCCGCCATGAGCTCGCTGCGCCAGCGATGGTCCTCGCCGTGATGCACCGGCAGGCAGCCGTACTCCATCAGCGGGTTCGGCTCCCTGCCCCCGGGCGCCCACGGGGGGAACAGCTCCACGCGACTGACGAGCACTTCCTGGATCAGCGCGGCGTCGAATACGGCACAGCACCGCAGCCCCGGCAGTCCGAAGTACACGATGTCGCCATGGTCCCGATGCAGGCGTTCCATGAACTCCGGAAAGCTGGTGAGCCGCTCGAAGTAGTTGCGCAGACGGCGGCCGCGTGGACCGGGCGGCAGCGCCGGAGAGTTGCCGGCCTCGTAGTGCGCCGCTCCTGCCTCTTGCATCATGCACCCGGCCTGCGTTCGTCGACCCGCGCGCTGATCGGCCCCTTCACGCCCAGCCCGAGCAGTTCGGCCTTGAACGGCGTGGGCGACACCAGCGTGAGCCGTATGCCCTGCGCGCAACTCGCGAGCGTGAGCACCACCAGCATCGTCGCGAATTCCCAGCCGAGACAACTGTGCGGTCCGATGAAGAACGGCGTATAGGCATGTTCGGGACGGGCATCCGGCGCGTCGCCCAACCAGCGCTCCGGCCGGAACTCCGTCGGATGCTCCCAGTGCGCGGGATCCTGGTGCGACTCGCCCAGACAGGGCTGCGCAATGGTGCCCTGCGGGATCCGGTAGCCGCCGATGGAGCAGTCCTCCGCCGCCTGCCGCCAGTGGGAAGTCCCGGCGTAGGACGGCGGCCGCAGCCGGAAGCTCTCCCGGGCGACCGCCTGCGTGTAGGGCAGCCGGTCGAAGTCCGCGCCCGTAATGGGGCGGTCGCCGAGCATCTCGTCGACCTCCCGCTCCAGGCGCTCGCGCACGTCGGGATGCGCGTCGAGCAGCTCGAGGCTCCACACGAGCCCCATCATGGGCGAGTCGATGGAGCCGAGCACGATCATGTAGAGCTCGTCGCGCAACTCGGCGTCGCCGCCGGCGAACGGGCAGCCGCCCTGCGCGTCGGCCGTCCGGACGACGTGCGAGGCCATGTCCGCGCCGTCGTGCCCCGCATTACGGGCCTTCCGCATCGCTCCGTACACGGCGTCGTCCATGGCCCGGATCGCCTGCTCTGCGCGGCGGTTTCCAGGCAGCGGCAGGCGCTTGAGCGCCGCCGACAGCGGCAGGTAGCTCAGCGCCCAGTCGCGCTTGATTGCCGCACCGGCATCCCAGGCCACTTCCGGCGGAATGCGCGGTTCGGTTCCCAGCAGCGCGTCGAGCAGCGCGCTGCAGGTGAGGCGACCGGTTTCGGACTTGTAGTCGATCGTCTGTCCCGGATGCCAGCGCGCCTTCATCTCGTGGACATTGTCGGCGATCAGATCGGCATACTTGCGCATGCGATCCTGGACGAACGCGCCACCGAACACCTCCCGCACGCTCTGGTGGTGCTCGCCGTGGTCGCGCGGCATGCACTCGGTCCTGATGACGCCGTAGCCCGCCGCGTCGCGGAACGCGGGAAAGATATCCGCCTTCTCGACCAGCACCTCGCGGATGAGATCCGCGTCGAACAGCGCGCAGAAATTCATGCCCGGAATCTGGTAGTGGACGATGTCGCCGTACTCCGCGCGCAGCCGCTTCATCATCCCGCGGAAGTCGCGGGACCGCTCCACGAAGTTGCGCAACCGCCGTCCTTGCGGCCCCGGCGGCAACCCCGATCGTCCGTTGTCGGCAACCTGTATCATTCACCGCCTCCGTTGCCCCGGCCGTCAACCGTTCGCCGGCGCAACCGGCGCCAGGACGCCGCCCACCGCCGGACGCGACGCCGTGAGCCGAAAGTACACCGTGGCCAGGGCCGGCACCTCGAGCATCAGAATCGCCGTTGCGAACACCAGCCCGAAACCCAGCGAAACCCCGAGCGGACTGAGGAACTGGGCCTGGATGCTGCGTTCGAAAATCAGCGGGGCGAAACCCAGGAACGTCGTCATGGACGTCAGCATGATCGGGCGGAAGCGTCCCTTGGCGCCCTCGATGACCGCCCGGCCCACGGGCAGACCGCAGCGGATCTTCTCCTGGATGAAGTCGATCATCACGAGTGAATCGTTCACGACGACGCCGGTAAGGCCGATGATGCCCCACATCGACGTGGCGCTCAATCCGATGCCCATGACCAGGTGGCCCAGGACCGCGCCCACGATGCCGAACGGTATGGCGGCCATCACCAGCAACGGAATCGTATAGGAGCCGAACGGAATCGCCAGCAGCGCGTAGATGGCCAGCACCGCCAGCGCCAGACCGCGCGTCAACCCTTCGAACGACTCCGCCTGTTGCTGCTGCTGCCCGCCCAGCGCGTACGTCAGTCCGGGATTGGCGCGGCGCAGTTCGGGCAGCGTCGCGGCAGTCAAGGCGGCAGTGGCTTCCCCGCCCGTGATCACGCCGTCGTCGACATCGGCGGTGACGGTCACGACGCGCCGGCCGTCCTTGCGCCGAATGGACGACAGGGTCTCTCCCATGCCGATCGTCGCCACGCGCCGGAGGGGGACTTCGGCCCCGTCGGGCGTGCGGATCAGGTAGTCCTCGACGTCGGCTATGGCGTTCCGCTCCGCGCGCGGCAGGCGCACGTAGACGCGGACGTCTTCGCGGCCCCGCTGCACGCGCAGCGCCTCCTCGCCGAAGAATCCGGAACGGACCTGGCGCGCCAGTCCGTCGAGCGTCAACCCCAGGGTGCGCGCCGACGGCAGCAACTCGATCTGCAGCTCACGAACGCCCGGCGAATGGTCCGCACGGACATCGAAGACGCCCTGCAACCGGCGCAGCTCGGCCGTTACCGACTCGGCGATGGGACCGAGCCGATCCGGATCGGGATGCGACAACTCCACCTGCACCGGCACACCGAGATTCAGCAGTTCCGCGCCGAACGTCAGGCTGCGGGCCGCCGGTATCACGCCCGCTTCTTCCCGCCAGGCCTGGGCGAACGCCTCCGCGCTGACATCCCGCTGCTCGGCGCCGAGCAGGCGGAACTCCACCGCCGCGATGTTGCTCTCGGGATTCAGACTGGGGTCCTGCTCGATGGAGCCGCCCAGCGTCCGCGCCCGCATCCCGACCGACAGGTTCACCCCGGTCAGCAGGTCCGGCGCGCCGTCGGGACGGTTGCGCTCCAGGCGCTCGACGGCGCGGTGTCCCGCGGCTTCCAGCTCGTAGGCGAGCTCCGCGGTGCGCTGCGCCGGCGTGCCTTCGGGCATCACCAGGTTGGCCGTGACGATGTCGGATTCGACATCCTCGATGAAGATCACGGCTACGATGCCGGATCCCACCAGGCCGACGCTCAGGATGACCATACCCAGGCCGCCCGCAATCACCACGGCGGGCTGGCCGGTAGCCAGCCGCAACCCCCAATCGAGCGGCCCGTCGATGAACCAGCGCAGTCCGCGGTCCACGTGGCCCTGAATCCACGCGAAGAAACGCTCGACGACATTGGACGGCGGCAGCGCCGGATCCGGCAGGTGCGACAGGTGGTTCGGCAGCACCAGCAGCGACTCGACCAGCGACACCAGCAGCACCCCGATCAGGATGATCGAGAGCGGACGCATCATGGCGCCGATGGGTCCGGGGATGAGCAGAAGCGGCGCGAAAGCGGCCACGGTGGTCAGCACCGCAAAGATCAGGGAACGCTTGATCCGCTGCACGCCCCGTATCGCCGCAGCCAGGCCCGGCGCGCCGCTGCGCCGCTCCGAATGGATGTTCTCGGCCACCACGATGGCGTCGTCCACGACGATGCCGACCGCGAGAATGAACGCGAACAGGGAGATGGTGTTGAGCGAGACATCGAACGCCAGCGCCACGGTCAGCGCGCCGACAAAGGAGATGCCGATGCCGGCCGCCACCCACACGGCGAGCCGGATCTCCAGGAACAGCGCCAATGCGGCCAGCACCAGCAGCAATCCCAGGGCGCCGTTCTCGAGCAGCAGGGCCACGCGGCTCTCGTACACTTCCGCGTCGTTGTTCCAGATGTCCACCGCCACGCCGGCCGGCAGGGCCGGAACGACCTGCCGCTCCAGGTGCTCTTCGATCGCCGCGACGACCGCCATCACCTGCTCGCCGGATGAGCGGTACACCTCAACGAAGGCCGCACGCTGGCCGTTGTAGCGGGTGATCAGGTCGGCGTCCTGGAAGCCGTCACGCACCGTGGCGATGTCGCCCAGCCGCACCGCCGTTCCGTCGGCGCGGCTCAGGACGATGATTTCCTCGAAGTCCTGCTGGTCGTAGGCCTGGCCCGTGGTCCGCACCCGCACCTGGGCGTCCCGGGTCTCCAGGCGGCCGGCGGAGAGGTCCAGCGAACCGGCGCGTACGGCATCCGCCACGTCGGTGAGCGTCAACCCCAGGGCGCGCAGGCGGCGCAGCGGCGCCTCGATGGAGATCTCGTAGTTGCGCACACCGCTCGTTTCCGCGTGCGACACCCCCGTCAACGTTGCGAGCTCGTCCTCGACGCCCTGCGCGATCTGCTTTAGCGCGCGCTCGGAAACGTCGCCGTGGATCACGAGGCGCAGCACGCTCTGGCGATTCGTCATCTCGCGGATGGCCGGACGCTCCGCCCGCGCAGGGAAGGTCTGAATGCGGCCGACGGCAGACTCGACGTCGTCGAGCGCCGCACGGAGAGCCCGCCCCGTCCGAAGCTCGACGATGACCGACGCCAGCCCCTCGGCAGCGACCGAGGACACCGCGTTGACGCCTTCCAGAGTCGCAACCTGCTCCTCGATCTTGACGGCGATCGACTCTTCCACTTCGGCCGGCGTGGCCCCCGGGTACACCACGGTGACCTCGATGGCGTCGAGGGAAACCGTGGGAAACGCCTCCTGCGCCAGTCCGGGCAGCGAGAGCAGGCCCGCGGCCACCAGGAAGAACATCAGGAGATTGGCAGCCACGCCGTTGCTGGCCATCCAGGCGATGGGGCCGCGCACTTCGGGCGCCGGGGCGCCGTCCGGACTCATCGCCCCTCTCCCGGCGCGGTCTGTACCTGCATGCCTTCAATGGCCACCGGCAACCCGCCCACTACCGCCGCATCGCCGTCCTGCAGTGCGCCGCGCAGCAACACCTGCTCATCCGTGTGCTGCAGCACGTCGACCGGCACCAGCGTCACCCGGCCGCCGCGCACCACCCAGACCTCGTCTCCCGGCCGGAGTGCGGCGCGACGCACGTTGAAGTAGCTCTCCGGGGCGATGCCCTCGATCTCCACGTCGACGAACATCCCCAGGAGCAACGGCGGACCGCCGCCGCGCGGGGAATCCGCGCCGCCCGGGACGCCGTGCGCACCGTCGTCAGGCGCATCCACGGGAACACCGGCCGCAAACGGCTCCGGCACCCGGACGATCAAGTCGAGCGTCCGCGTCTGTTCGTCCAGGGCCGTCTCCACGCGGTCGGCGTGGCCTGCCCACGCGTACTGCCGTTTTCCGAACTCGGCCACGACGCGCACGCGGATCCGGCGCTCCGACTGTCCCGCGCGCAAGTCCCACAGACCCGGCACGAGCGCCGCGCTGGCGTCCGGCAGCGGCGCCACTACCTCCACCGCATCGGATGCGTACAGCCGCCCCACGCCCTGCCCGGGCGCCACGTACTGCCCGACTTCCAGCGACTCGACGCGCACCGCGCCGTCGAACGGCGCGCGCACCTCGGTTCGCGACAGCGCCAGTTCGGCCGCCGCCAGCACCGCGTTGTGCCGGTCGAGAACGGCCCGCGCGGCGTCCAGTTGCGGCTGCCAGAACGTCAGCGGACCGGCTTCCCCGGCCGGCGCCGCGTCCGCCCGACGGCGGCGGAACTCCTCGTACTGGGCGCGTGCGAGGCGCGCCTCTTCCTCGACCCGAAGGATCTCCACCTGCTGCACCGCGATGTCGCTGCGCACCTGCTCCACGCGGTTGTGGTAGTCGGCATTGTCGATCCGCAGAATCGGCTGCCCTTCGCGGATGCGGCCGCCGCTCTGGAAGGCCGGCTCCACCCAGACCACGCGCCCGCCGACCTCGGCGGCGATCTCCACTTCGGCGCGCGCCCGCACGGTGCCGGCCACCCGCACGGGAATGGCGCCGGCGCCGGCTACCACCGGCTCGGTGATGGCGAACGGAACCTGGGAGGGCAGCTCGCCGCGTTCCGGCTCCGGCCGCATCGAGATCATGTAGCCGGCCGCGGCCAACGACCCGATCAGGATGGCCGCCACGAGGAGAATGCTCCGCGATCGACCCATCTATATCACCTCGCCCAGCGGTCTGTTGCTGCAACCGGCGCGTCGCCGGGCTCGGCGGCGGCGTCCGGCGCGGTCCAGGCGCCGCCCAGCGCGCGATGGACCGCCAGCCGCGAAAGGGCCAGGTCGCGCTCGGAGGCAGCGAGCGCCGTCTCGATGTCGAGTAGCGTCCGCAGCGCGTCCAGATAGTCCACGTACCCGCCGACGCCGGAGGCGAAGCGCTCCGACTGGAAGTCCACCGTGGCTTGCGCCTCCGCGCGCCGCGAAGCGAGAAAGGCGTTGCGCTGGTCCTCGTGCTGTGCATCGGCCAACGCCGTTTCGACCTCGTTGACAGCCGTCACCACCGTGCGGCCGTACGCGGCCGCGGCCTCGTTGAAGCGAATCTCGGCGAGCGTGACGTTGCTCTGGAGGCGATCGCCGTCAAGCACCGGCAGCAGCAGGTTCGCGGCCAGGTTGGAGAACCACTGGCGCACGTTGAAGAGTCCCGCCACCCGCGAGTTCTGCAGGCCGATCGTGCCGGCGAACGAAAGAGAGGGCAGCAGGTCCGCGCGCCGGATCTCGATCTGGTAGCCGGCAGCTTCCAGCCGGTGTCCGGCCGCCCGCACGTCCGGCCGCTGGTGCAGCAGATCGGCGGGTACGCCAACCGGAACGGCGTCACCTCCGCCGGGCCGCGCGGGCGCGTCCGGCAGCAACGCTTCGACATCCCGGCGGTAGCCGCCCAGCAACACCGCCAGCCGCCCCAAAGCAGCGTCGAGCCGGCTCTCGAGCTGCGGCAGTCCGGCCTGCGTATCGAGCAGATCCTGGCGCACGCGGTAGATGTCCAGCGAACTGGCGAGCCCCCGCGTGTAGCGGGTCTCCGCCAGACCCTCCCGATCCTCGAGGACATCCACGGTCTCGCCCACAAGCTCGATCTGCCGCCGCAGACCGGCGACCTCGAAGTAGGTTGCGATGGTCTCGGCCAGCACGCCGATGCGGACGGTCTGATAGTCGGACTCCGACGCCAGGTACTCCGCGCCCGCAGCCAGCTCGCGGTTGCGGATGCGGCCCCAGAAGTCGAGCTCGTAGGCGAGGTCGGCGCCCACGGTGAACGTGGTGAGGCCCAGCCGCTCGGGCAGCGTGAAGTCGTCCGCGAAGTTCCCCAACGCCTCGTCGAGGCCCAGCTCCTGAAGCTGCGCGCCGATGCCGGCGTTGGTGGGCACGCTGAAATACTCGACGGAGGCCCGCGCGCGCACGGTGGGGTAGAAGGCGGCGCGTGCGACGCGCGCGATCTCGCGGGCCCGCTGCACCCGCGCCACGGCTTCAGCCACATCGTGGTTGGCGTCGAGCGCCGCATCGACCAAGGCGTCGAGCGCCGGATGACGATAGGCGCGCCACCACTCCAGCGGCCGGTACGCGCCGGCCGCCGCGCCTGCGGCGAATCCGCCCGGCAACGTGCCGGCGACCGCTGCGGGCGAGGCGACTACGGGCTTGGGCGCCTCGGGCGGTGGCACGACCGAACACCCCGAGACCAGGCACCCGGCCAGCAGGCCGCACACGACGGTTCTGACAGCGGTCATCTGCTGTGGGCCGCCCATACCTCCCGTGCGCGGTATCGGCTCCTCCCGCTGCGGGCATTAGCCGCAACCGGCCGCGATACGCCACCTGTCTCACGCCGCGATCCACAACATTCGGGTATACCTCCCTCCGATAACGGCGCTACGGCCACAGATGGCATCGTCGGGCCAGCACATCATCCGCGCGTGTTCCCCGCCGTCAAGGCGCTCGCTGCCGCTCGCCCCGCCGCAGGCGGGCTTCGGCCTTGACACCGGGTCCGCGCGCGCTCCGAACCGGCAATCGCCCGACGACGCCGGCCCCTGACACTGCCAGACGCCAACCGCCCTGCGCTCGACCGAGCCCTGCCCCAGTGGCGGAGAGACGACCTTGACCCCCAGGTCGAGCACCCCTCGAAGAACGAGAATCAGAGATGCTCGACGAGAAGGTGCTCCGCCGGCTGCTGGAGCGGCAGCGGGTGGCCGCCGTTCCTCACGGCTTCCGCTCCTCGTTTCGAGGCTGGGCGGCTGAAGCGACGGAGCACCGTCGGGAGGTCATCGAGGCGGCGCTGACCCATGTGGTCCACGACAAGGTCGAAGCGGCGTATGCGCGGTCGGACCTGTTCGAGCGGCGGCGGTTGATGGACGACTGGTCGACCTGCCTCGGCCGGGAACGCCGGAGATGCTAACTAAGCCGCACGGTCACGCAGGCCGTGGCGGACACGACGCACCGCCGCAACCGCCGCAAGGGCAATAGCCAGCAACAGGCAGATCGAGACCGCGTACCCCTTCGACAGGGTGAACCACGAGGCGACCGCCACCTGCCCGGCGGACACGTCCGGGTATCGGGTCAGCATGAGGACCACCTGGACGTTCTCGCACAGGTCGAGCATTCCCGCCGCCAGCGGCAGACAGGCCAGATTCCAGAGCCGTTCGGTTGGTCGGAAGCGGTGGACGAATCCGGCCAGGAAGCTGACGTACACGAACGGCAGCAACGTGTCCAGCGTGAGGCTGGACCACGCATACACCTGCCGCCCGCGCTCACCATAGGACACTGCCCTAAATTAACTTGCTACCTGTGGGGTTTCTGGCCATACTGGTCGCCGTGAAGCGCGACATCGAGCTGGAAGCAACGATTGTTGAGAAGTATTCCGCGGTGGCACCCGTGCTGGACGAGCGCAGTCGCCGCCGCTGGGCGGCGGCAGAGTCGGTGGCCATCGGCTATGGCGGCGACGCGCTGGTCTCGTCGGCCACGGGTCTGGCGCGGGAGACGATCCGCAAGGGGCGTCGGGAAATTGCGCGGGGCGATGCGCCCACGGACCGCATCCGACGCCCGGGCGCCGGACGTCCTCGGATCCAGCAGGATCAACCCGGCATCCAGGCCGCGCTCGAAGCGCTGGTGGACCCGCTCACGCGCGGCGACCCGACCTCGCCGCTGCGCTGGACGTGCAAGAGTCGCGCGAAGCTGGCGGCGGCGCTGACCGAGCAGGGGTGGCGGGTGAGTTCGACCACGGTGGGCCGGCTGCTGCACCGCTTGGGCTACCGGCTGCAATCGCCGCGCAAGCGGCAGGAAGGCGCCACGCATCCGGACCGCAACGCGCAGCTCGAGCACATCAACCAGATCGCGGACAAGCACCTGAGTGCCGGCGAGCCGGTGATCTCGGTCGACACGAAGAAGAAGGAGCTGGTCGGGAACTTCAAGAACGGCGGGCGGGAATGGCAGCCGAAGGGCACGCCGCCGGCGGTGCTGGTGCATGATTTCCCGACCGACGCCGAGGGCAAGGCGATTCCGTACGGCGTCTACGACATGGCGCGCAACGAAGCCTTTGTGAGCGTGGGCTGGGACCACGACACGCCGGCGTTCGCGGTGGCGTCGATTCGGCACTGGTGGCATCAGATGGGTTGCGGCGCCTACCCCGAGGCCACGACCCTGTTCATCACGGCCGATGCGGGCGGGAGCAACGGGTATCGGTCTCGCGCCTGGAAGCATGAGCTTCAGCAGTTGGCCGACGAGACGGGCCTGACCATCGAGGTGAGTCATTTTCCACCGGGGACCAGCAAAGTGGAACAAGATCGAGCACCGGCTCTTCTGTCACATCACGGCGAACTGGCGCGGCACCCCGCTGACGACGTATGAGACCATCGTCGACCGCATTGGGGCCGTCCGGACGGCGACCGGGCTCCAAGTCCGGGCCGAACTCGACATCGGGGAGTATCCGACGGGGGTTACGGTGACCAACGAACAGATGGACGCACTCGCGCTGGTCCCCGATGAGTTTCACGGGGAATGGAATTACAAACTGTTACCCCGATCAAGTTGATAATTTAATATCGATCACTGTCCATAGCTCTCCATCGCGGCAACGGCCTCGGCGTAGGTGTAGCCTGCCTTCACGTCGAGCATTTCGCCGCCGATGGGCAGAGCGGGGAACACCACGACGAGCAGCACCAGCGTCGCGACCAGCGTGGCGCTGAGAGCCGGCGTTCTGCTGGCGGACTCGACGTACTTCCTCATGCTCTTCGCCTCCGGTGCCGGTGCCGCGAGCGGCGACCCGTGCCGCCCCCCGAGACCGGGCGGCGGTGCGGCCAGCCTGCGCCTCGGTGCTTTAGTCTATCGGACTGGCGGCTGGCTTGCGCCGGCGCCGGGCACGAAACGTGTGGAACGGCTATGCCGTCGCGGTGCGCGACGGCGGCGGCGCGATGCCGGAGGTCGGGGGGACGTGGTCGACCAGGCTGCCGGGTTTTTCCTCCAGCGATGGGAATCTGGTTCGGCGCGCCATATAACCCGCCTGTGGCGGGGCGAGCGGCAGCGAGCGCCTGGACGCCCGAGTTCCGACGAGTGGCTGATGTGGCGCCGGACGCTCGACGGCTGGGGCTTCTGACGCCGGAGTTGATTAACCAATTGGACGAACCCGGATCCGGTGCCGTTTGCTGGTCGTCGGCCGCGCGCCAGCGCCTCACGCCCGTCGTCGGGGCGCTGGCGGGTTGGGCGGGTTGGCGTCGATCTTGTGTGTCTCCGGGGATTCGGGCCAAAATAGCTGGCTTGTGCGCCCGGATTCGGGTCAACCGGGCGGGTCGTCTCTCGGGGGATCGGTTGCGAATCGAGGAGTGGAGTGTTGCTTTGCGCGATGGACTTGACAACGCGGGCTGGACGTGGTTCTCTCGTGAGCGCAGAGCGCAGAGCGCAGAGCGCAGAGCGCAGAGCGCAGAGCGCCTCGGTGCGGCTTGTGACGCTGGGCTGAGGCCACGGCCCCTCGGGAAGGGGCGGCCCGGATTCCCGGCCGCCGCATTCTTTTCCTCCCTGCTCCTCCGGATACCCGCAGACGGCCAGGACTCGACTCCGCCGGGTCGGGGCGCGGGTGCTGCCGTTCGCGGCATGCTGCGCGGCTTGCTGGCGCCCTTCGTCTGCCTGGCGCTGCACGCCGCCCTCGCACCCGGCGCCGCCGCGCAGACACCGGTCCCGCATGACTGGGCATTGACGCCGGCGGGTTTGGACGCGGGCGACCAGTTCCGGTTGCTTGTCGTCACCAACGCTTCAGACTTGGCCACGAACCCTTATATAAGCCCTTACGATCAAGCGGTGCAGAAAGAAATTCGCCTCGGCCACCGAGCCATCCGGCCCTACAGTGCGCATTTCCGTGTGCTCGCTTCGTCGGCCGGCACTCTCGAGTTCGCAATTCCCGTCCCACCGGTGGTGGCCCGCGACAACACCTCGACCACCGGTACGGGCGTGCCGATCTACTGGCTGAACGGCGCCAAGGTCGCCGACGACTATACGGATTTCTACGATGGGACCTGGGACAGCAACGAGGCGCGGATCGCATCGGGCGCCCGGAAGACCGTCACCCTCGTCTGGACGGGCAGCAACGCGGACGGCACCTCGTTCTCCGGCCAGGAACTCGGCAACGCCGGCACTATTGATGGCAGGGAAGGCGAGGATCTGGTCCGGGTCGGTTCTCTGGCGTCCACCAGCAACACGATCTCGTCTGGGTCCGAGCGCAGCAGGCGGCGTCTGCCCGTCTACGGTCTGTCCCCGGTGTTCGTGGTGCTACCCGGGGTGAGCATCACGGGCGGCGCCGCGGTGACCGAAGGCGACGCTGCCTCGTTCACCATCACGGCCTCCGCGGCTCCGAAGGCGAACCTGACGGTGAATCTGTCGGTGGCCGACGTGGCGGGCAGCGACTTCGTGGCGGCCACCAACGAAGGCAACAAGTCGGTCACCATCACCGCCGGCCAAAGCACCGCCACCTACACCGTGGACACGGTGGACGACGGCGTGAACGAGGCCAGCGGCGCGGTCACGGTCACGGTGAAGGACGGCACGGGCTACAGCGTCGGCACGCCGTCGTCGGCGGGCGTGACGGTCAACGACGACGACGCGCCCGAGTTGACCATCACGGGCGGCGCCGGGGTGGCCGAGGGCGGGACCGCCTCGTACACCATCACGGCGACCGTGGCGCCGGCGGCGGATCTGACGGTGAACCTGTCGGTGGCCGACCCGGCGGGCAGCGACTTCGTGGACGACGAGGACGAGGGCAGCAAGACCGTCACCCTCGCCGCCGGCGCGACCACCGCCACCTACACGGTGGACACGGTGAGCGACACCGGCGCGGCGGGGGACGAGGCCAGCGGCCCGGTCACGGTCACGGTGGAGACCGGCACGGGCTACCGCGTCGGGACGCCGTCGTCGGCGGGCGTGAGGGTCACCGACAACGACGTGACGACGGTGACGCTGGAGGCGGTGGCGGTGAACCTGCCCGAGGGGTCGAGCCTGGACTTCTCGGTCCGTCTGAACCGCGCGCTGGTCGCCGGCGAGACCCTGCCGGTGCCGGTGACCTTCGGCGGGGAGGCGTCGCTGGCCGACTTCTCGGTCTCGTGTCCCTCGCCGCTGCCGACGGGCGTCAGTTGCGCCGGTCTGGCGACGACCAGCGCGACGGTCACCTTCACCGGCCCGTCGGCCAACCTGGCGACCCTGACGGTGACCTCGGTCCAGGACGACACGGCGGAGGCCGATCCCGAGTCGTTGGTGATCGGTCTCGGGACGCTGGGCGCGACCTCCGGCACCGGGCTGGACGGCGGCGTGACCGGGGTGGACAACCTGGCTGACTTCAACCTCGTGGACGCGATCGGGGTCGCGCTGTCCTTCAGCGTGGAGGGCGTTTCCGTTCGCGAGGGAGACTCGGACCCCAACACCGGCGTGGCGCGGTTCAGCGCCTACGTCGCGAGCGGGAACGTGCCGGAGGGCGGCGTGGTCATCCCCTTCTCGATCAACTCCGGAACCGCGCAGGCGAACGACGCCTCGAGCGCCGACTACGGCACGGTTCCGGCGGGCATCTCCATCGCGGCCGGGGGGCTGCAAGGCACGGCGACGCTGAGCATCGTGGACGACACGGTGGACGAGCTGCGCGAGAACATCCGCTTCCGCGTCACCGAGCTGCCGCCCGGCTACCGGTTCCATGGGGGAGCCTTCGACACCGCGAACAGCGTAGTGTCGATCCTGGACAACGACTCCACGCCGGTGAGCCTGAACCTGACGGGCGGCGGGACGTTCACCGAGCAGGACACGACCACCTCAGCGGCGATCAGGATCCGTACGGCGCGCCGGATGTCCAACGACCCGCTGAACCCTCTCGGCGCCGAGGCGGTCATGGTGCCGCTGATGCTGGCCAGCACGACGGGGGCGGCGCTGCCCGGTTCGGCGAGTCCGATGTTCGCGGTCACGGCGTCGGGCACGGGCGTGTCGATCAGCGGGGAGAACACGGCCACGCCGACGATCACGTTCACGGGGCACGCCACCAACATGGTGCAGGAGGCGACGGTCACGTTCACGGCGACGGCCAACGGCGACGCCGACGCGACGGCGGAGACGGTGACGGTGACGATGGGCACGCCGACGAGCACGAACGTGGACGGCGGCGTGAGCGCCACGATGGCGAACTCGGCGACGCTGACCATCGCCGACGACGACGGGGCGCCGCAGCTCGCGGTGGCGCTGGTCGGCACCGACCTTGCGCGGGTGAGCGTGAGCGAGGGCGAAACCGCGAGGATTCGGGTGCGGCGGCACGGGGGCGACAAGTCGGCGGCGCTGAGCTTCAGCGCGACGGCGACCGACGCCGACGGCTTCAGCGGCACGTTCTCCAGCGTGACGAGCATCCCGGCCGGCCAGCGGTCGGTGGACATCACCTACTCGGTGGCCGAGGACACCGCCGACGTGCCGCGGGGCGAGGCCACCTATGTGTTGAACGCCAATTCCGCCTACACGCTCTCGTCAATGGTCTCGGTGTCGCTGGAGGTCGTGGACAACGACGCGACGCGGGTGCTGTTGACGGCCGCGGACGACGACCTGGTGGAGGGTAACGTCAAGGGGGTGACCATGTCGCTCGGCCGGGGTCTGGTGTCGGGCGAGGCGCTGGTGGTGCCGCTGACCTTCGGCGGCACGGCGACGCGGGGCACGGACTACACGCTGGAAGGGACGCCCGGGCGCGGTGTGAGCGTCCAGAACCTGAACAGCGGCAGCGCCAGCGTCACCTTCACGGGCCCGGAAACGGGCGAGACCAGTACGACTTTCTCAATGTTCCTGACCGCCGAGCCGGACGAGGTGGAGGAGCCGGACGGCGAGACCGTGGAGCTCGGCCTGGGGACGCTGAACGAGAACTCCGGCACCGGCCTGGACGGCGGCGCCAGCGCCAGCGGCGAGGAGTCGTTCAGCATCCAGGATTCGGTGCCCAACGCGGTGAACCTGTCGGTCAGCGACGACGGCGATGCGACCGAGGGCGGCGAGGCGCTGACCATCACGGCGACCCTGGACCGCGCCAACGCCACCGGCGCCGCGATCAGCATCCCCATCCAGGCGGATGCGGACGGCACGACCGCGCAGGCCGCGGACTACACGGTGGCGTCGAGCATCAGCATCGCCAACAACGCGCAGAGCGGCACGACCTCGTTCACGGCGACGGACGACGATGTCGCCGAGAGCATCGAGACGGTCCTGATGGAGCTGGGAGGCACCCTGCCGGACGGCGTCGTCTCGGGCGAGGCGAACGACGTCGGCATCTCGATTACCGACAACGACACGGCAGGTCTGGTCATCTCGCCGACCTCGCTGGGGGTGGCCGAAGGCGACGACGCGAGCTACACGGTCGAGCTGGCGACGCTGCCGACGGGGACGGTGACGGTGGCGATCACGGTGCCGGCGGGCACGGACCTGACGCTGGACACGACGAGCCTGACGTTCTCGACCTCGACGTGGGACGACGCGCAGACGGTGACGGTGACGGCGGGCGAGGACGACGACACGACGGACGACACGGCGACGCTGACGCACGACGCCTCGGGGGGCGGCTACGACAACCTGGGGCGGGAACTCGCGGTCACGGTGACCGACAACGACGCGGCGGGCCTGGTGCTCTCGCCGACCTCATTGGAGGTGGACGAAGGCGACGACGCGAGCTACACGGTGAAGCTGGCGGCGGCGCCGTCGAGCACGGTGACGGTGACGGTCACGGGCCATTCGGGCACGGACCTGACGCTGGACACGACGAGCCTGACGTTCTCGACCTCGACGTGGAACACGGCGCAGACGGTGACGGTGACGGCGGGCGAGGACGACGACACGACGGACGACACGGCGACGCTGGCGCACGAGGCCTCGGGGGGCGGCTACGACGCCGTGGAGGCGGACCTCGCGGTGACCGTCAGCGACGATGACACGGCGGGCCTGGTGCTCTCGCCGACCTCGTTGGAGGTGGACGAAGGCGACGACGCGAGCTACACGGTGAAGCTGGCGACCGCGCCGTCGAGCACGGTGACGGTGACGGTCACGGGCCATTCGGGCACGGACCTGACGCTGGACACGACGAGCCTGACGTTCACGACCTCGACGTGGGACGACGCGCAGACGGTGACGGTGACGGCGGGCGAGGACGACGACACGACGGACGACACGGCGACGCTGGCGCACGAAGCCTCGGGGGGCGGCTACGTCGACGTGGAGGCGGACTTGGCGGTGACGGTCAGCGACGACGACACGCCCGGTCTGATCTTCTCGCCGACCTCGCTGGGGGTGGCCGAGGGCGACGACGCGAGCTACACGGTCAGGCTCGCCACCCAGCCGTCGAGCACGGTGACGGTGGCGGTCACGGGCCATTCGGGCACGGACCTGACGCTGGACACGACGAGCCTTACGTTCTCGACCTCGACGTGGAACGCCGTGCAGACGGTGACGGTTTCTGCGGGCGACGACGCCGACCTGACGAACGACACGGCGACGCTGACGCACACGGCCTCGGGAGGCGGCTACTCGGTGACGGCGCCCCTTGTGGTGACGGTGACCGACGACGACCAACTGCCGGTGGTCTCGTTCGCCTCGTCGTCGTCGAGCGCGGGCGAGGGTTCGGGCACGCGCAACGTGACGGTGGACTTGTCGCCGGCGCCGGCTGCCGCGATCACGGTGAGCTACACGGTGGGCGGCACGGCGACGGCGGGCAGCGACTTCAGCATCAGCGGCTCGGGGACGCTGTCGGTCGCGTCGGGGGCCACGATGGCGACCATCCCGGTGGCGATCACCGACGACACGGCGGACGAGAGCAACGAGACGGTCGTCCTGACGCTGGCGACGGGCAGCGGCTACACGCTGGGGAGCCGGAACACCCACACCCTGACGATCACGGACGACGACGGCACGACGCCGCCGCCGCCGACGCCGACGGTGAGCCTGTCGGCCGCGCCGAACCCGGTCGACGAAGGCGGCTCGGTGACGGTGACGGCGCGGTTGTCCGAGGCGCTGTCGGGCAGCGTGACGGTCCCGCTCGTGCTGACGGCGGGTACGGCAGAGCCGGAGGACTACGGCTCGCTGGCGAGCATCACCATCAACGGCGGGCAGACCACGGGGACGGGCATGGTGACGACGGCGCAGGACGCCGACGAGGACACCGAGACGTTCACCGTGGCGCTGGGCAGCTTGCCGTCGGACGTGACGGCGGGCAGCCCGTCGTCGGTCGTGGTGACGATCCGCGACGACGATGGGACGACCGAGCCGCCGGAGCCGGTGAACACTCCGCCCACGGTGCGGGCGTCGTGCGACCCGTGCGCGACGCCGCCGGGCGGCGAGGTGGGTCTGACGGCGACGGCGTCCGACCCCGACGGCGACTCGCTGACCTACCGCTGGAGCGCGACCGCGGGGCGTTTCGACGGCCCCACCGACCGGTCGACCGCGCGGTGGACGGCGCCGGCCGAGCCGGGGCGCGTGACGATCACCGTGCGGGTCTCGGACGGCGAGGACTCGGTGTCGGCCACCGTCACCGTGGAGGTCGTCAACCGGGCGCCGGCGTTCAAGGAGTCGGTCTACCGCTTCCGAGCTGGCGGAGAACCTCGACGGCAGCCGTCAGTCGGTCCATCTCGGCCAGGCGGCGGCGGAGGACCCCGACGGCGACGCGTTGACCTATGACGTGTCGGGCGGCGACCGGAAGCACTTCCGGATCGGGTCGCGGGACGGCGTGGTGAAGTATGTCGGCCCGGGCGAGGACTACGAGTCGGAGCCGAACCGGTACGAGCTGACGGTCCAGGCGCAGGACCCGCACGGCGCGGCGGCCGAGGCGCAGGTGGTGGTCACGGTCACCGACGTCAACGAACGGCCGGAGGCCGAGGACGACGCGGCCGAGACGCCGGAGGACGTGGCGGTGACGGTCGACGTGCTGGCGAACGACACGGACCCGGACGGCGACTCTCTGCGGGTCGAGTCGGTGTCGGCGCCCGAGCACGGGACGACGCGCATCGCGGCGGGGGGCGTGCTCTACACGCCGGAGGCGAACTACCACGGCGCGGACCGGTTCACCTACGTGGTCACCGACCCCGAGGGCGAGACGGCCAGCGCGGCCGTCGAGGTGACGGTGCTGTCGGTCAACGACGCGCCGGAGGCGGTCGGGACCATGCCGGACCAGCCGCTCGACGAGGGCGGCGGCTCGGTGGACATCGAGCTGGCGCCGTACTTCGAGGACGTCGACGGGGACGAGCTGGCCTACCGCGCGGCGTCCTCGAATACGGACGTGGCGACGGTGCGGGTCGTTGGGGCGGTGCTGACGGTGACGCCGGTGGTGTACGGGTCGGCGATGGTGACGGTGACGGCGGCGGACCCTGAAGGCCTCACGGCGACGCAGACGTTCACCGTGGGGGTGGACGACCGGTTGGTGCGGGCGGTGCTGGGGCACACGCTGGCGGCGATGGCCCGCTCGCACCTGGCGAGCGCGCGGATGACGCTGGGGCGGCGGGTGGAGGCGGGCCGTAGCGACGAGCCGCGGCTGACGGTGATGGGCCGCGCGGTGCCGCTGGGCAAGGCGGCGGCGCGGCAGGCGGCCGAGCAGCTGGTCATGGGCTGGCTGTCGAGCGGCGCCTACGCCGGCTCGTCGGCGCACGGCCTCGGCGGCTCTCCGTTCGGGGCGGCGGGCGCAACGCCGGGCCTGGGCGGGTATCCGGCAGGCGGATTCGGCGGTCCGGCGATGGGCGGTCCGGCGATGGGCGGACCTGGGCTCGGTGGCCCCATGGCGGTCGGGATGCCGCCCGGCTCGGCTGGGAGCCTGTACGGCTTCGGGGGCTTCGGCGGCGGCCCGGACGCGCTGCTGCAAGGCACGGAGTTCGAGCTGGCGCTGGGGGGCGACGAGGACGGCGGCTGGGGGTGGCTGCGCCGGCGCCTCAGCGTGTGGGGGCAGGGCGACATCCAGACGTTCCACGGCGCGCCGACCGTGTTCCGCTACGACGCCCGCTACGACGGCGACATGCGGACCGGCTACGTGGGCGTCGACGCGCGGCTGTCGGAGCGCTGGCTGGCGGGCGTGGCGGTCTCGCGCAGCGGGGGCCGGAGCCACTGGCAGGTGGGCGCATCGCGCGGGCATCTGAAGACGAGGCTGACGGCGCTGCACCCCTACGCGCAGTGGTCGGACGGGACCACGTCGGTGTGGACGATGGCCGGCACGGGTTGGGGCGAGGGCGAGGCTGAGAACGTGCGGGCGGCGACCGGCCTGTTGGGCGCCAGCGGCCTCGGCCTGCGGCTGGGGCTCGTCGAGCTGCGGCGCGAGCTGGGCGCGGTCGGCGGCGGCGCCGAGTTCGGGTTGCGGACCGATGCGGCGTGGGCGGAGCTGCGGACCGGCGAGGGCCGCGAATCGGTCGACGGGCTCACGGCGCCGGTCAACCAGCAGCGGGTCGGCGCGGAGGTGTCGCGGCCGTTGCGGCTCGGCGCGCTGGCCCTGCGGCCGTTCGGCGAGACGCACCTGCGGCGCGACGCGGGCGCGGGTCAGAACGGGACCGGCGTCGAGGTGGCCTTCGGGCTCGGGCTGACGGGCGGCCTCGTGCGGCTCGACGTGCAGGCGCGGACGCTGGCCGTGCACTCGGCGGCCGGCTACGGCGAGCGGGGCGCCGGGTTGACGCTGACCGTCGGCGGCCAGCAGCGCGAGGGGCTGTCGCTGTCGGTGTCGCCTGCCTGGGGCGACGCCGCCTCGGGGACCGGCGCGCTGTGGCAGGAAGAGGTCTACCGCCACTACCTGCCCGAACAGGAACAGGACAGCTTCGCGGTCGACGCGCGGGGGGACTACGGCATGCGGCTGCCGAACGGCGGGATGCTGACGTGGTTCGGCAGCTACAGCCACTCGCCCTACGGCCGCGGCTTCCTCGTCGGCGGCAGCATCGGGCTTGCCGATGCGCTGCTGCCCGGCCGGTAGGCCGGCCGTCCGGCGCGTCGCGCCGTGCTTTCCCGAAGGGGAAGAATCCAGCCGGCGCGCAGCGCCTGATACTTGCCGCGGCTGACCGCGTCGTACCGAGCCGCTACGCACATCCATGCGTACTCCAGCTCGCCGTAGTCGTGGCGCTCGGAGTCGCGGAAGTACGTCGCCTGCACCTCGAAACGTGCAACCTCCGCACGGTAGTGCGACAATCAGTGGTGCACCGGCTCATCACGTGCAGCGCGCCCGCCTTGGTGACGAACCAGACGCCGAGCCCGGTGCCGACTGCACAGCCAGAGGCGAAATCGACCCAGTGCGCCACGCTCTGCAGGCGAAAACATCGCCGGTTCCGGCTGTCCAGCTCAACGACCGGCGCCGAAAAGGCGGTAGGTATCGACTTCGCTGGGAAGCGGAACTCCGTGCAACGCGAGCGTCAGAGCGACGGCGCCGGTCGTGTTGAGGATCATCGTCCACCTCCCGGGCGGCGCTTGACGAGGACGGGCATCGGTCGGTTCCTTCCCTTGTCACTACTGGACCGCCCGGATTTGCATCTGCCGCGAAGGCGCTGCTACTCCACCAGGATCCGGACTTCGGACGCATCGCGGCCCGGCGGCGCCTGCAGGAACGCAGGAGCGACCTCCGACCCAGGGCTTCCCATCCGCGATCCGGCCCGCCGAGGCTACGAGCCGATCGAGTAGCGAAACAGCAACCGCTGGGCCACCTGGTTCATGGCGCTCACCCGCGGCAGCCGAAGGAGGTCGACCTTGTAGTCCAGCGACAGCTCGGGCGTCAGCCGCCAGCTCAGCGTACTGCGCCAATCAATCGTCGGCGCGGGCGCCGCGAAGTCGCTGAACACGTCGAGGTTCGTGTTGTAGAGCAGGAATCGATAGCGGACGGTCGCGACCACCGTCGTCTCCAGCCCTGTCTCGTGGAAGTTGGTGGCCTCCACGTACTCCAGTTCGGGAGTCGTTTCGTCGTCGTCGAGGAAGAAGGCGCCCGCGAACCGGTTCTGCCGAAAGCCGGCCCCGACCCGCCAATCCAGTCGTATCGCCCGTCCCCGCAGCAGGCGGGTGTTCAGGCCGACCCCCTCGCGAAACTCGGGCGGGCTGAACGCGTCGCTGGTCGGGAACGTGCTGTTGGCCGGCACCACTGCCAGCTCGCGCCGCCCGTCGACGAACTGCCGCGAGATCAGCGTGTCCTCGGTGACAAGCGTGTTCGACTCGAACAGAGTCGTTCGCAGGCCGAAGCGGGCGTAGGGCCCGACGCGCGCGTTGAAGAACCGCGAATACAACACGTCGCTCCGGAGGCGGTCGTGGGTCTTCTGCCACGGCCTGGCCGCCGACGCCTCCGGCCTGACCTGCACGAAACCCGACTCCAGTTCCAGGACGCTGCTGAACAGGTCGCGGTCGCGCTGGTAGGTGACGTAGTTGTCGAAGAACAGGTCCGTGCCGAATGTGGTCTCGTTGCTCGCGCCGACTACGTTGCGGGTCGACGCGAAGGGCGCCGACAGGCCGATCGCGTAGCGTCGATTCCAGGGCGAGACCTCCGGCGCCTCCCAGGAAGAGATGTCGGGTACCGCCCCGAGCTCATCAGGCGTCACCACTCCGGCGCCGCGAAACTGGCCACTCGTGGGATTGATGACCAACCTGTAGTGGACGAGCCCGCCCTCCGGAACCAGTACGGTCGCAAAGTCCGTGCGGGTGCGGTAGGTCGAGCCCGACTGCACGATGCGATACAGGCCAGGCGCCATCAACAGCGTCAGCAGCCGCTCGCCCTGCAGCGTGTCGGCCCCGAAGCCGACCGTGTAGGGTTGGCGGTCCGCCACCCGGATCAGCTCGTACACGCCGCGATGCGGCAGGTTGCTCTCGTCGACAACCTCGATGCGCAACCCGCCCCACCGCACGGGGACCACGGTCGTCGCGCCCGCCTGGACGTCGACCGGGACCGACACCATCTGGGACACCGGCCCGCTGCCCACCCGCACGAGATAAGCTCCCGCCTCGACGGCGATCCGGGCGCCGTTCGGACCGCTCGCGACCTGCTCGTCGCCGCGGAACACCAGCGCCTGCGGCTCGCTGTCCGGGCCGGACATCGAGGGTACCAGGATGGCGCCCGCACCCGGCGGCATCGGGGTCGTGGCCGCGGCGGCCTGGGCGGCGGCATCCGGCGTCAGCCACCGATAGATGTCCGACGGCGGCGGTGGCTGGGCAGCCGTTGCGGTCGCGAAGCCAAACGTCATGAGCGACCGTGCGCCGCTCACCCCGAAGGATGAAAGTTCGTCAGAGACCGACCGCGGGTCGCACAATAATGGCGAAGGCGGGACGAGTGGTCGTCTGTTTCAATGGCGGGTGTTTATCCCCGAAGCCAAACTGACCCGGCCGGTTCGGCATCGAGCCCCGAATTGTACCCGGCCCCCGGGCTGTGGACGCGCGGCAAAACGCACCGTGCCCGTGCAGGGCGCGAGTTCCGAGTCCGACCGGCCTGTCCCGCCTCCGCCTACCCCCCGGAAACTGGAGGCATCCCGATGATGAACGATGAGTTGTGTGTTGTCCATCCCCGCGCGGCGGGACTCGACATCCACAAGGGGCACATCACGGCCACCGTGCGGCTGTCCGAGGCGACGGCCGGCCCGCCGCAGTGCGAGACGCGCATGTTCAGCGCGCTGGCGAGCGGCCTGGCCGCCCTGGTCGCGTGGTTGACGAGCCACCGCGTCGTGGCCGCCGCGATGGAGGCGACCGGCGTCTACTGGCACACGCCGTGGCAGGCGCTGACCGACGCCGGCATCAACGCCCAGTTACTCCACGCGCAGCATGTGAAGCAACTGCGCGGCAGGAAGACCGATGTCGAGGACAGCCGCTGGCTGGCGCGGGTGTGCCAGTTCGGGTTGGGGCGGCCCAGTTTCGTTCCCTCCCAGCAGTTCCGCGACCTGCGCACGTTGAGCCGCCACCGGCGGAAGCTGGTCGCGCGGCGCTCGCAGGTCCGCAACCAGACACAGAAGGTGATCGACCGCGGCGGCGTCCGCATCGGGGCGGTGCTGAGCGACATCTTCGGGAGGAACGGCCGGCGCATCCTCGACGGTCTGGTCGCCCGGCGGCCCAGTACCGACATCCTGGCCTCGCTCAGCGCGCACGTCCGCGGCAAGCTCGAGCAGCTCGGCGACGCATTGGGCCTGACGCTGCGCGAGACCGAGCGCCGCCTGCTCGCCGACCTGCTGAGCGAGCACGACACGCTCAGCCGGCGCGTCGACGACTTCGACCGGCACCTCGACGAGGCGCTGGCCCCCTGGGCCGAGCAACTCCGCCTGCTGGAGACGCTTCCCGGCATCGACCACACGGCGGCCTGCGCCATCCTGAGCGAGACCGGAGCCGACCCGCACCGCGTGTTCGGCAACGCGCACCGCCTGGCAGCCTGGGCCGGCCTGTGCCCCGGCAACAACGAGAGCGCCGGCAAACGCCGCACCGGTCGCACCCGGCGCGGAAATCAGACGCTGCGCACCGTGCTCATCGAGTGCGCCCACGCCGCCGCCCGAACCCACAACTGCCAGTTCCAGACGTATCACCAGACGCTGACCCGGAAGCGCGGCTTCAAGCGCGCCATCGTGGCCACCGCCCACAAGCTGCTGCGATGCGTCTTCGCGGTGCTGCGCGACGCCACGCCCTACCGCGACCCGGATACCGACTACGAGGCGCTGCTCGTGCAGCGCAGCGCTTCGCGCTGGCTCCGCAAGCTGCATCAGTTCGACATTCTCGTTCGCAACGACGACGGCACCTGCTCGGTCCACTGGCCGCCTCCCGCAAACAGGAGCACCGTCCCGACGCGCTGAGACCGCCATCCCACCCGCGTTCACCCCCAGCACGGTTCGCGCAGAGGCCACTTGGGGCAGCCTCGTCCGTCGAGCCTCACCCGGGGGAGAACGTGCCCAACGGCGCCATCCCTTCGTGACGCCTTTCGTCGCGCCAGGAGACGTGCGTCCGAAGCGACAGAAACTTTCGCGGCAAACGTCATGAGCGACCGTGCGCCGCTCACCCCGAAGGATGAAAGTTCGTCAGAGACCGACCGCGGGTCGCACAATAATGGCGAAGGCGGGACGAGTGGTCGTCTGTTTCAATGGCGGGTGTTTATCCCCGAAGCCAAACTGACCCGGCCGGTTCGGCATCGAGCCCCGAATTGTACCCGGCCCCCGGGCTGTGGACGCGCGGCAAAACGCACCGTGCCCGTGCAGGGCGCGAGTTCCGAGTCCGACCGGCCTGTCCCGCCTCCGCCTACCCCCCGGAAACTGGAGGCATCCCGATGATGAACGATGAGTTGTGTGTTGTCCATCCCCGCGCGGCGGGACTCGACATCCACAAGGGGCACATCACGGCCACCGTGCGGCTGTCCGAGGCGACGGCCGGCCCGCCGCAGTGCGAGACGCGCATGTTCAGCGCGCTGGCGAGCGGCCTGGCCGCCCTGGTCGCGTGGTTGACGAGCCACCGCGTCGTGGCCGCCGCGATGGAGGCGACCGGCGTCTACTGGCACACGCCGTGGCAGGCGCTGACCGACGCCGGCATCAACGCCCAGTTACTCCACGCGCAGCATGTGAAGCAACTGCGCGGCAGGAAGACCGATGTCGAGGACAGCCGCTGGCTGGCGCGGGTGTGCCAGTTCGGGTTGGGGCGGCCCAGTTTCGTTCCCTCCCAGCAGTTCCGCGACCTGCGCACGTTGAGCCGCCACCGGCGGAAGCTTGTCGCGCGGCGCTCGCAGGTCCGCAACCAGACACAGAAGGTGATCGACCGCGGCGGCGTCCGCATCGGGGCGGTGCTGAGCGACATCTTCGGCAGGAACGGCCGGCGCATCCTCGACGGTCTGGTCGCCCGGCGGCCCAGTACCGACATCCTGGCCTCGCTCAGCGCGCACGTCCGCGGCAAGCTCGAGCAGCTCGGCGACGCATTGGGCCTGACGCTGCGCGAGACCGAGCGCCGCCTGCTCGCCGACCTGCTGAGCGAGCACGACACGCTCAGCCGGCGCGTCGACGACTTCGACCGGCACCTCGACGAGGCGCTGGCCCCCTGGGCCGAGCAACTCCGCCTGCTGGAGACGCTTCCCGGCATCGACCACACGGCGGCCTGCGCCATCCTGAGCGAGACCGGAGCCGACCCGCACCGCGTGTTCGGCAACGCGCACCGCCTGGCAGCCTGGGCCGGCCTGTGCCCCGGCAACAACGAGAGCGCCGGCAAACGCCGCACCGGTCGCACCCGGCGCGGAAATCAGACGCTGCGCACCGTGCTCATCGAGTGCGCCCACGCCGCCGCCCGAACCCACAACTGCCAGTTCCAGACGTATCACCAGACGCTGACCCGGAAGCGCGGCTTCAAGCGCGCCATCGTGGCCACCGCCCACAAGCTGCTGCGATGCGTCTTCGCGGTGCTGCGCGACGCCACGCCCTACCGCGACCCGGATACCGACTACGAGGCGCTGCTCGTGCAGCGCAGCGCTTCGCGCTGGCTCCGCAAGCTGCATCAGTTCGACATTCTCGTTCGCAACGACGACGGCACCTGCTCGGTCCACTGGCCGCCTCCCGCAAACAGGAGCACCGTCCCGACGCGCTGAGACCGCCATCCCACCCGCGTTCACCCCCAGCACGGTTCGCGCAGAGGCCACTTGGGGCAGCCTCGTCCGTCGAGCCTCACCCGGGGGAGAACGTGCCCAACGGCGCCATCCCTTCGTGACGCCTTTCGTCGCGCCAGGAGACGTGCGTCCGAAGCGACAGAAACTTTCGCGGCAAGAGACAGTGCGATGGCGAAAACGAGGGATCGCGGCACGCGAGGTGCACGCTTCACCGCACCGGAGGCCCTCGCCTCATCCGCTCGAGGCCGCGCCCAGCCCTTATCGCCAAGAGCGAGAACGACCGATGGCGCGGATTGTTGCGCGAGACCGAGTGCGCACTTCACGAATCGGCGGTGGCCGCACGCATCGAGCCGAATCCTGCCCACGGAAGCGAGCACGGCAGCGGAGTTCACGGAATCGCGGAGCGGGCTCGACACGGTCGTTTGTGGTCTGCTGGATCAGCGGTTCGCCCTTCTTCCCGCGAATCCAAGGGTCCGGCCGAAAGGGCCGAAAGCGTCCGGGGCCGAAAGCGTCCGGCGCAGTCCGTCTGAATCCGAGCGGCAATTGCATATGGAATGTACCACGACCATCGCACCATCCCCATAACCGATTGCCAATGGGCGACTTCCGCACGATCGGGGGTTCGCACCAAAATTTCACGGACCGCCGTCATCGCGCGGCGCACTGACGGCGGCAGGTATTGCACTCGACCGCTGAAGCTACAGCCCGCTCGATCAGATCGACCGCGACACCGTCGGCAGAAGCCTCCGGCTGGTCTGGAGCCAGGCCCTGGCGACCGAAGTGCCGCCAGCAAGGGGGACGCCGCTGGTCCGCGACAGCGTGATGTTCATGGCGAACCCGCAGGACTTCCGCCCAGGCCATCGACGCGGTGACCGGCGACCTGATCTGGGAGTACCGCCGCGACCGGCCGGGCGACCTGGGCGACTACATGATCCGCAGGCTGATCGACACCAACGGAACATCGCCATCCACGGCGAGCTGATCTTCCACACCAGCATGGACGACCGCATCGTCGCTCTCGACGCGGCGACGCGAAGGCCGGCGAGGAGCTGTGGCCGACGCGGCTGATTCCGGGGTGGGGGAGCCGGGCGACGAGACCTGGGGCGACGTCCCGTTCGAGGAGCGCGGGCACGTCGGCTCCTGGATAGGTGCCGGGCGTCGACCCCGAGCTGAACCTGGTCTACGTCAGGTCTACGTCGGCACGTGGTGGACACGCCGGTCCGCCCGAACGCGGCGGCGGTGAGCTGGATCAACCCGCGCATCGAGCCGGGCGAGAAGAGGCGCGTGGTGACCGGCATTCCCGGCAAGACGGGCATCGTCTACACCCTCGACCGAGAGACCGGCGAGTCCTGTGGGCGACGCCGACCATCACCCAGAACGTGGTCAGCGGCATCGACGGCGCCATCGACCTGGTGACCGAGAACGCCGAGATCATCTTCACCCGCCAGCGGCCCAGCGGCCAGCAGGCGCTGGGCCGTCCGCACGCCAGCGGCGGCAAGGACTGGGAGTCCGTATACGGATCCGCGGAAATCCCAATGGATCCCATATTCATTGGGTAGACTGCCGATCAGAACACGTCGGAAACCGTCAGAAATCGACTCCGTCCGTCAGAAACGGCTGGCAGTCCGGCTGGCAGTCGGCGGCGGCGTTTGCGCTGCCCGCGCGAGCCGAGTACACTTCGGTTTTGGATTCGTGACCGGATAGAGCGATGTCCGGTACGCTACGGCATCATGCTTTGGTGTGTTCGCCACCACCGCATCACCCGTCACGCTGCCGTCGACTTGGCTGCTCGGCCTGATCGGCGTCCTGCTCGCGATCGTGGTCTGGTTCCTGAAGCGGATCATCACCGACAACGACAAGGCCCACCAGGAACTGGGAAAGCGCATCGACCGCGTGGACGGCAAGGTCGACCGCGTGGACGGCAAGGTCGACAGGCTCGCTTCCGACGTTGCCGACGTGCGAGCGTCCATCGGGCGGATCGAAGGCCACCTGCTCAACCGCCCAACCGGCAAGGTGTGACTCGATGGCGCCGGAGGCGGAACCATCCCGTCGGGCGGCGCGTCAAGCCTTGCGGCTCCTCCACGTTGTTCCGGCCCTTCCAGGGTGACCCGCCACCCGCCGGGATGGGATGGCTTGTTATCGCCGGAAGCACAGCTTCCGGCCCTGGCAAGGATTCGGAACGAGCACGGGAACCGGGCCACCACAGCCGATGTCGCGACTCGTCACACCTGCACGGGACACGTCCGCGAGCAGCATCGCGCCGACCCACAGGATCGTCGAGGGTGCCACGACGGTCAACAAGGCAGCGGAGGCGCCGGTGCAGCGAGGCGAACGAAATGGGAGATCGAGGAGGTCGGCCACGAGGACACGGACGAGCTGATCGAGAGGGAAGACGGTCAGCCGAAGATGTGATTGTCCCCGGCACCTGATCACACCGGGAACACCAAGCCGATCACACCTGCTTGAGGGTGACAGGGCCGCTTCAGAGTGTGACAGGAACAAGCGTGACGGGTCACAGGGGGCGTCACACCCGGTGTCACACCCCCCGTCACAGCTTTTCCTCCCCAAACCCTTGATTTCATTGACCCACCGGACACGCACGATCCATACACGGGGCCGGGTAAAGGGTCAGGGAAAAGACGGGAGCGACCCGGCAAATCTGCCCGATTTGCGGCCCCGGCCGGCTCGTGTCGTCACACTCGCCGCCGAGTCCTCGGGTCGCTCCCGAAGCGTCAGTTTTCCGTGCCGGAAGGCTCTCAACGCCCTGCGTCAACCGCCGTTTCTCCGGCGGCTGCCATCCCCGCACAGGACAGCCCGTTCGTCGTTCAGCCCGATGGAGCGCAGAGCACCCAGGCGGCTGCCGCCGCACCCCCGCGCTACTGCGGGACTTGCGCTGCAACCTCGCGCAGGTCGGCGGCCAGTCTCCGGGCCGTGTCGTGCGCGGGGTCGAGTTCGAGCGCGCGCTCCAGGCTCGCCAGCGCCTCGTCGCGGCGGCCGAGGAAGTACAGCGTGACGCCCGTGTTTGCATGCACGGTCGGGTCGTCGGGCGCCAGGTCCGCGTGCGCGCGGTACAGGGCCAGGGCCTGCTCGTACTCCCGCCGCCCGAACCGCCAGAGGGCCAGGTGGTCGAGCGCCTCGGCGTGCTCCGGGTCGCGCTCGACGGCGCGCTGGAAGTGCGCTGCGGCCTCGCCGTCGCGCCCGAGCCCCAGCAGGGTCCTGCCGGCCAGGTAGTGCGCGGTCGCCGCCGTGGCCGCATCCGTGCCCGGCGCGAAGCCGCGCTCCAGCGCTTCGAGCGCCTCGCCGTAGCGCTCCAGATCGAGCAGCGCGGCGCCGATGCCGATGTGCGCCGCGACGAAGTCCGGATCGATGCGCAAGGCCTCGCGGTACGAGGCGACGGCCTCGTCGCGGCGCCCCGCCGCCCGCAGCCCCTCGCCGATGACGTGCAGCGCAGCCGGGTCGCCGGGCCGGGCCTCGCGGGCGCGGCGCAGGTGCTCCTCGGCCTCGGCCGGGCGGCCCCCGTCGGCCAGCAGGTTCGAGAGCTGCATCAGCGGCGCCGGGCTCTCGGGCTCCAGCGCCGCGGCGCGCCGGAAGTGCGCGGCGGCGGCGGCGAGCCGACCCGCCTCGCGGGCCGCGCGGCCCGCGGCCATCGCGATCTCGCCCGCCGACGGCGCGTCCGGGTCCAGCGCGAGCGCCCGTTCGAGCGCCGCGAGCGCCTCGCCGTGGCGTCCCGACTCGAAGAGCGAGAGGCCGAGCCCGCCGTGCGCCGGCGCCAGATCCGGTTCCGCTTCCAGCGCGGCGCGGTACCTCTCGATGGCCTCGCCGTGGCGGCCCCGCCTGCGCAGCGCCTCCCCCAGGTTCTGGTGCGCGGCGGCGTCGCGGGGGTCGAGCCGCAGGGCGGTGCGCAGGACCGAGTCGGCCTCGTCGAACCCTTCCAGGCTCACGAGCACGCTGCCGAGGTTCACGTAGGCGTCCGCACTGAGCGGACGCCGCTCGACGCCGATGCGGGCGGCGGCGAGAGCCTCGTCGAGCCGGCCGGCTTCGGCCAGCGGACCCACCAGGTTGAGATGGGCGTCACGCGCGTTCGGATTGTGCGCGACGATGTGGCTGAAGAGGGTGACCCCGTCCCGGTAGATGCCCGCCTGCATCCACGTCAGCGTGCCGAGCAGCGCCAGCACCACGGCCAGCCCGCCGGCCGCGAGCCGCCGGTGGCCGGCCCGCAGGCGGCCGGCCCCGTGGGCGGCGGCGCCGACAGCCGCCGCCAGCACGCCGAGGCCGGCCAGGTACTGGAAGCGGTCGGCCACCAGCGAGAACTGCATGTAGCCGTAGTCGATGAAGCCGAGCACCGGAGAGAGCGTCACGGCGAACAGCAGCGCGCCCGCCAGCGGCCCCCGACCGAGTTGCCTCCTGCCCAGCCACAGCAGGGTGGCCAGCGCCATCGCCCCCAGGACGTACGTCCAGGCGACGGGGTCCGCGGCGTCGATCTCCCAGAGCGGGTAGATCACGATCAGGTCGGCCGGCCAGAGCAGCTTGCCAGCGTAGAACCACAGCGCGCGGGCCGCGATCAGCACGCGCTCGGCCAGCGAGTAGCCGAGGTCGAGCGGCTCGCGCGAGGCGTAGAACGCCAGGTCCGCCGCGGTGACGGCCAGCGCCACGGCGAACATCGGCGCGAGCCGGACCACGTCGGACCGGGTGACGCGGCCCGCCCGCCACCAGTGCCAGACGAGCAGGGCCGCCGGCAGCGTGACCACGACGGACTTCGACAGCAGGCCGGCCGTGAAGAGCCCGAGCGCGAGCAGGCAGCGCCCGGTCCGCGGCGCCTCGGTGAACCGGATCCAGGTCAGCGCGGCGGTCAGGTAGAACAGGGCCGAGAGCACGTCCTTGCGCTCGATGATCCAGGCGACCGACTCGACGTGCAGCGGATGGACGGCGAAGACCGCCGCGACGATCCAGGCGCCGGGCACGGCCAGACGCCCCATCAGGCGCCATATCAGCAGCACGTTGGCCAGGTGCAGCAGCACGTTGACCGCGTGGTAGCCGAGCGGCTCCAGCCCCCACAGCTTGTGCTCGATCCAGAAGCTGGTGTAGACGACGGGCCAGTAGTGCGCCTCCCCGGCGATGTCGCCGGGCGAGAACCAGATGTTCCACAACCCGGACCAGTCGTGCACGACGGGCTCGTTGACGAAGATCACGTCGTCCCAGACGAACCCGGCCCCCAGCGCCGGCAGGTAGGCCGCGACGGTGAGGGCGGCGAGCAGCAGCGCGCCGCGCAACCGCTGGCCGCCGAGGCGGCCGGCTTCGGCCTGTGCAGACGCCGGCGGCCGGGCGCCGGCCTTCGAGCGTCCCGCGGACGAGGCGGCGCGCTCGGCCGCCAGCCGCTCGCGCCGGGTCAAGCGCTTCGCTGTCTTCTGCATGCTCTCGCCCGGCGGCGGCGGCGCAGGGTCTCCCCGAGGCGGTGGCGGTAGAGCCGGCACAGGTGCCGGAGGAAGTCGGCGTGCGTGCGCCAGTTCAGGTTGCTCCTGCCCTGCCGGCGGTCGACGAACCGGATAGGCACTTCACGGACCCGGAGCCGGCCCCGCGCCATCAGCTCCAGGGCGACCTTGTAGCCGACGGGGCGCAGGCTGTCCAGCGCCGGCAGGCGGCGGCGGTCGGTGGCGAAGAAGCCCGACAGCGGGTCCCGGCACTCCGCCAGCGGGCGCGCGAGCAGCGTGCCCAGCCGGGACACCAACGCGCGGCGGCGGCCCCAGGCCGGGTCCACGGACGCGCCGGGTACGTAGCGGCTGCCGACCACGATGTCGCAGCCGTCGTCGAGCGCCGCCAGCAGGCCGGCGATCCGGTCGGGCGGGTGCGACAGGTCGGCGTCCATGACGACGAGGCGGTCGTGCCGCGCCAGCCGCATCCCGAGCAGGACCGAGAGCGCAAGGTCCCGGCGGGCCGCGCGGCGGGTCTCGATGCGCACCGGCAGGCGCCGGGCGATCTCGGCGACCACGGCCTCGCAGCCGTCCCGCGAGTCGTCGTCGACCAGGAGCAGCTCCCACTCGACGCCCCGGTCCGACAACGCGGCATGCACGCCGGCGGCCAGGGCGGGCAGGTTCTCCGCCTCGCGCAGCGTCGGCACGACGATGGAGACGGCTTCGCCCATCTTCTCCGGCCGGCGCGACCTACTCGGGTGCGCCGAGGTTGAGTATCCCGTAGAGGCCGACGCGGTGGTCGGCCCCGCCGTCGGGGCGGCCGTAGCGCTCGCCGAGCAGCTCGACCTCGACCGGCGTTGCCAGGTCGCCGCTGAAGCGCCCGAGCACGCCGAGCCGCGCCCCCAGTTGCACGCGTTGGGCCTCGCCTGTCCGGCCGTAGCCCACCAGCGGCGTCAGCAGCCGGTTGCCCGGCAGCATCCAGCCGTAGCCCAGCCGCGCGTCGACCCCGCCGTCGTGCCGGTTCGGTCCCGCCGCGTAGCTCTGGACGTGGTCCTGCCACAGCGACTCGGCCCCGTAGCCCGGCGCCCCCCAGTGCGGGCGCACCGACGCGGTCAGCCCCGGCTCGTAGTGCCCGCCGCCCGCCATCGCCGTCACGCTGAAGCCGTGCTCCTCGTAACCCGACGCGGTGTGCAGCAAGAGCCTGCGCCCCTGCGCCTCGATGCGCATCCTCCCGGCACTCACCCGCACCCCGGCGGCTGTCTCCAGTCCCAGGCCCGTCTGCCCGGCCCCGCCGTCGTGCCGCGTGCTCACCGCCCCGAACGGCGCCACCTGCATGCCGCCGGGGCCGCCCAGCGGCAGCGTCGCCTCGACTCCGGTCCGCAGCCGCCGCACCGCCGCCGCCAGCCCGTCGACCGTCTCCTCGCCACTGCCGGTCCGAAGCTCAGCCCACGACGCCTCGCCCCGCAGCGACAGCTCCACGCCCCCGGCCGCCCTGCCCAGCCGGTGCCGGCCCTCCAGCAGCCCCAGCCGCAGGTCCAGCGGGCTCGTCCCGCGCCGGCCATTGAGCGTCCGCACGTTCTCCGCCGTCCCCCGGCCCACGCCCGCCAGCGCCCACACCGCCGTGTCCCGGCCGCCGATGCGCACATACGGGTGCAGCACCGTCAGCTCCGTCCCCAGCCGGCCGCTCGAATAGCCCTGCCGCCACTCGCTGCCGCTGCCGCTGCGGCTCACCGCCGCCCCCGCCAGCAGGTGCTCGGTGAGCTGCACGTCCACGCCGAGGTAGCCCGTCGCCAGGTCGCCCTCGTAGCCGGCCGCATCATCCGGCCCCGCCCACCGGAACGACTGCCGGTCGCCCTGGCCCCAGACCCGCCAGCGGCCAACGCCCGTACCGGGCGTCTCCGGGTCGCCCTGCCCGCCGAACGACAGCAGCACGTCGGTGCCCAGCAGCATCTGGCCCCAGTCGGTCCCGGCCCCGCCCCCGAAGCCGCCGCCCATCAGGCCCATCCGCTGGAACCGCGGGTCGGCCGATGTCCCCGACAGGTCCCGCGGCGAGCGCCGCTGCCGCAGCGTCGCCGCCCGCAGCGACAGCCAGTGCGACTGCTCCAGGCTCCCGGCCCCCATCTGCTCCCACGCGTCGGGCGTCAGCTGCTGGCCGCCGAGCATCAGCCGCATCGCGCCGTCGTCGTACTCCAGCCGCCGGCCGATGGCGATCCGCGCGCTCGACAGGTGCGCCCGCCCCAGCGCCGCCAGCGCGCCGGTCAGCACCTCCCGCACCAGCCCGTCGCCCACCGACACCCCGAACGTCTGCACTGCCGTCAGACCGTCGGGGTCGGCCGCCGTCACCGTCACGGTCGCCGTTCCCGTGACCACCGGCGAGAGCGTCAGCGTCGCGCCCACCACCGCCACCGTCACCGCCGACTCGTCCGAGGACACCGCCGTGTAGCTCAGCGCGTCGCCGTCCACGTCGGTGAAGTACGGCGTCAGGTCCACCGTCGCCGTTCCGCCGCCCTCCTCGAGCGTCTGGTCCGGGATGACCCCCACCGCCTCCGGCGCGTCGTTCACCGGCAGCACCGTCATCGTCACCGTCGCCGACGCCGTCAGGCCGCCCGGGTCCGCGATCGTGTAGCTGAAGCGGTCCGTGCCGTACCAGTTCAAGTCCGGCGAGTAGCGCACGCTGTTGTCGACGATGGCAGTCGCGCCGTGTGCGGCCGGGCCGGCCGAGACCACCGTCAGCGGGTCGCCGTCGACGTCCGTGTCGTTGGCCAGCACGTCGACCACCACCGCCACGTCCTCCAGCGTCTCCGCCTCGTCGTCGACCGCCTCCGGCGGGTCGTTCACCGGCGTCACCGTCACCACCACCGTCGCCTCCGACGTCAGCCCGCCCGGGTCCGTCGCCGTGTAGCTGAAACGGTCCTCGCCGTACCAGTTCAGGTCCGGCTCGTAGCGCACCCCGCCCGAGACCACCGTCGCCGTCCCGTTCTCCGGCGCCGTCACCGACGCCACCCGCAATCGCTCGCCGTCCGGGTCCGTGTCGTTCGACAGCACGTCGATCACCAACGGTGTGTCCTCGGGCGTCTCCGCCCGGTCGTCCTTCGCCTCCGGCGACTCCGGCGCGTCGACCACCCGTACGGTCACCTGCGCCTTCGCCTCGTACTCCCCGTCCCCCGCCGTCACCTGCAACTCGAACTCGGACGGACCCGACTCGAAGTCCTCGCCGCCGCCGGTGTAGCTCACCTCGCCGCCGCGCCGCGACACCGTGAAGCGGTCGCCGTCGCCCGCCGACAGCGCGTAGCGCAGCCGGTCGCCGTCGGCGTCGCTCGCGCCCACCGTCCCCAACGCCACCGGCGTGTCGCGTCCCGAGGCATTCTCCGGCAGGTCGAACGTGTAGCTCGACTGCCCGAACTCCGGCGGCCGGTTCGGCTCGTCGTCGTCGAGCAGCGTCAGCGACGTGCCCTCGACCGACAGCCCCACCTCGGTCGTGCCCGTGATCGCCACCCGCTGGTCCGGCTCGTCCTTCGTGTCGTCCACCGGCGTCAGGTCGAACGACGCGGCGGCGCTGGCCGCGTCCGCCGGGACCTCGATCGCGAACACCGACGGCGTGGCCGCATACTCGTCCGCGTCCTCGGCGACACTCACCGTCACCACCGTCGCTTCGCCGCGCGCTCCCGCGACGAGCGTCGCCGTCACCGTCACCGCCGTCGTGCCCGCGCCTTCGGAGACCGACGAGGGGCTCACGCTCAGGACCACGTCGCCCGACACCGGCTCGCCGTCGTCCTCGTCGTCATCGACCGTCACGGCGAGGTCCGCCGTGACCGACCCGTACCCGCCGCCCGACGCCGTGTGCGCCAGCGTCGCCTCGTCGTCTTCCGCATCGTCGTCCTGTGCGGCCGTCACCGTCACCGTCTGCGCCGTGTTCCAACTCGCCGTCGTGAACGTCAACGACGCCGTGTCCAGCGTCAGGTCCGTGCCCGAGTGCCCCGTGACCGCCACCGTCACCTGACCCGTCGGCTCGGTCGAAAGACGCACCGTGTAGGTCCCACCCTCCCCTTCGGCCACGGTCAGCGTCGAGGGCGACAGCACGACCCCGGCCGTCTCCGACGTCTCGTCGTCGGTCACCGTCACCGCAAGCTCCGCCGTCTCGCCCGCGTAGTCCCCGCCCGACGCCGTGTGCGTCAGCGTCGCCGTGTCGTCGTCCGCGTCGTCGTCCTCGCCCGCAGAGACCGTCACCGTCTGCGCCGTGTTCCACGTCGCCGTCGTGAACGTCAGAGAGGTCGTATCCAGGCTCAGGTCCGTGCCCGAGTGCCCCGTGACCGCAACCGTCACCTGAGCCGTCGGCTCGGTCGAAAGACGCACCGTGTAGGTCCCATCTTCTCCCTCGGCCAGTCCCAGCGACGAGGTCGACAGCACGATACCCACCGACTCGTCGTCGGTCACCGTCACCGCAAGCTCCGCCGTCTCCGACGCGTAGTCCCCGCCCGACGCCGTGTGCAAGAGCGTCGCCGTGTCGTTGTCCGCGTCGTCGTCCTCGCCCGCAGAGACCGTCACCGTCTGCGCCGTGCTCCACGTCGCCGTCGTGAACGTCAGAGAGGTCGTATCCAGGCTCAGGTCCGTGCCCGAGTGCCCCGTGACCGCAACCGTCACCTGAGCCGTCGGCTCGGTCGAAAGACGCACCGTGTAGGTCCCGTCCTCCCCCTCGGCCAGCCCCAGCGACGAGGTCGACAGCACGATCCCCACCGTCTCGTCGTCGGTCACCGTCACCGCAAGCTCCGCCGTCTCCGACGCGTAGTCCCCGCCCGACGCCGTGTGCAAGAGCGTCGCCGTGTCGTTGTCCGCGTCGTCGTCCTCGCCCGCAGAGACCGTCACCGTCTGCGCCGTGCTCCACGTCGCCGTCGTGAACGTCAACGACGCCGTGTCCAGCGTCAGGTCCGTACCCGAGTGTCCCGTGACCGCAACCGTCACCTGAGCCGTCGGCTCGGTCGAAAGACGCACCGTGTAGGTCCCGTCCTCCCCCTCGGCCAGTCCCAGCGACGAGGTCGACAGCACGATACCCACCGACTCGTCGTCGGTCACCGTCACCGCAAGCTCCGCCGTCTCGCCCGCGTAGTCCCCGCCCGACGCCGTGTGCAAGAGCGTCGCCGTGTCGTTGTCCGCGTCGTCGTCCTCCGCCGCCGACACCGTCACCGTCTGCGCCGTGCTCCACGTCGCCGTCGTGAACGTCAACGACGCCGTGTCCAGCGTCAGGTCCGTACCCGAGTGTCCCGTGACCGCAACCGTCACCTGAGCCGTCGGCTCGGTCGAGAGCCGAACCGTGTAGGTCCCATCCTCCCCCTCGGCCAGCCCCAGCGACGAGGTCGACAGCACGATACCCACCGTCTCGTCGTCGGTCACCGTCACCGCAAGCTCCGCCGTCTCCGACGCGTAGTCCCCGCCCGACGCCGTGTGCAAGAGCGTCGCCGTGTCGTTGTCCGCGTCGTCGTCCTCGCCGGCCGAGACCGTCACCGTCTGCGCCGTGTTCCACGTCGCCGCCGTGAACGTCAACGACGCCGTGTCCAGCGTCAGGTCCGTACCCGAGTGTCCCGTGACCGCAACCGTCACCTGAGCCGTCGGCTGCGTCGAGAGCCGAACCGTGTACTCGCCGTCGTCTCCCTCGGCCAGCCCCAGCGCCGTCGTCGACAGCGTCAGACCCACCGTCTCGTCGTCGGTCACCGTCACCGAAACGCTCGCCGTCTCCCCCGCGTAGTCGCCCCCGGACGCCGTGTGAACCAGCGTCGCCGCGTCGTTCGCCGCGTCGTCGTCCTCACCGGCCGAGACCGTCACCGTCTGCGCCGTGTTCCATGTCGCCGTCGTGAAAATCAGCGAGGTCGAGTCCAAGGTGAGGTCGGTGCCCGTCTGGCCCGTGACCGCAACCGTCACCTGAGCCGTCGGTTGCGTCGAGAGCCGAACCGTGTAGCTCGCATCCTCTCCCTCGGTCAGCCCCAGCGCCGTCGTCGACAGCGTCAGACCCACCGTCTCGTCGTCGGTCACCGTCACCGCAACGCTCGCCGTCTCGCCCGCGTAGTCCCCGCCAGACGCCGTGTGCAGAAGCGTCGCCGCATCGTTCGCCGCGTCGTCGTCCTCGCCGGCCGAGACCGTCACCGTCTGCGCCGTGTTCCACGTCGCCGTCGTGAACGTCAGGCTCGCCGTGTCCAGAGTCAGGTCCGTGCCCGAGTGCCCCGTGACCGCCACGGTGACGGTCGCCGTCGGCTGCGTCGCAAGCCGAACCGTGTACTCGCCGTCGGCCCCCTCGGCAACCCCCAGCGCCGTCGTCGACAGCGTCAGCCCCGCCGTATCGTCGTCGGTCACCGTCACCGTGACACTCGCCGTCTCGCCCGCGTAGTCGCCCCCGGACGCCGTGTGCAGCAGCGTCGCCGCGTCGTTCGCCGCGTCGTCGTCCTCACCGGCCGAGACCGTCACCGTCTGCGCCGTGTTCCACGTCGCCGTCGTGAACGTCAACGACGCCGTGTCCAGCGTCAGGTCCGTGCCCGAGTGCCCGGTGATGGTGACCGTCACCTGAGCCGTCGGCTGCGTCGAGAGACGGACCGTGTACTCGCCGTCGTCCCCCTCGGTCACCCCCAGCGCCGTCGTCGACAGCGTCAACCCCACCGACTCGTCGTCGGTCACCGTCACCGCAACGCTTGCCGTCTCGCCCGCGTAATCGCCCCCGGACGCCGTGTGCAGCAGCGTCGCCGAGTCGTTCGCCGCGTCGTCGTCCTCGCCGGCCGAGACCGTCACCGTCTGCGCCGTGTTCCACGTCGCCGTCGTGAACGTCAGACTGGTCGAATCCAAGGTGAGGTCGGTGCCTGCCTGGCCCGTGACCGCAACCGTCACCGTCGCCGTCGGCTGCGTCGAAAGCCGAACCGTGTACTCGCCGTCGTCGCCTTCGGCCACCCCCAGCGCCGTCGTCGACAGCGTCAACCCCACCGACTCGTCGTCGGTCACCGTCACCGCAACGCTCGCCGTCTCCCCCGCGTAGTCGCCCCCCGAGGCCGTGTGCAGCAGCGTCGCCGCGTCAGCCGCCGCGTCGTCGTCCTCGCCCGCCGTCACCGTCACCGTCTGCGCCGTATTCCACGTCGCCGTCGTGAACGTCAGGCTCGCCGTGTCCAGCGTCAGGTCCGTGCCCGCCTGGCCCGTGACCGCAACCGTCACCGTCGCCGAAGGCTGCGTCGCAAGCCGCACTGTATACTCGCCGTCGTCCCCCTCGGTCACCCCCAGCGCCGTCGTCGACAGCGTCAGCCCCGCCGTATCGTCGTCGGTCACCGTCACCGCAACGCTCGCCGTCTCCCCGGCGTAGTCCCCACCCGAGGCCGTGTGCAGCAGCGCCGCCGCGTCGTTCGCCGCGTCGTCGTCCTCGCCCGCCGTCACCGTCACCGTCTGCGCCGTGTTCCAACTCGCCGTCGTGAACGTCAACGACGCCGTGTCCAGCGTCAGGTCCGTACCGGCCTGGCCCGTGACCGCTATCGTCACCTGGGCCGTCGGCTGCGTCGCCAGACGCACCGTGTAGGTGTTGCTGCCCCCCTCGGTAACCCCCAGCGCCGTCGTCGACAGCGTCAACCCCACCGACTCGTCGTCGGTCACCGTCACCGCAACGCTCGCCGTCTCGCCCGCGTAGTCCCCGCCAGACGCCGTGTGCAGCAGCGTCGCCGCGTCGTTCGCCGCGTCGTCGTCCTCACCGGCCGTCACCGTCACCGTCTGCGCCGTGTTCCAACTCGCCGTCGTGAACGTCAGAGAGGCCGTGTCCAGCGTCAGGTCCGTGCCCGCCTGGCCCGTGACCGCTACCGTCACCTGAGCCGTTGGCTGCGTCGCCAACCGAACCGTGTAGGTGTTGCTGCCTCCTTCGGCCACCCTCAGCGCCGTCGTCGACAGCGTCAGACCCACCGACTCGTCGTCGGTCACCGTCACCGCAACGCTCGCCGTCTCACCGGCGTAGTCGCCCCCCGAGGCCGTGTGCAGCAGCGTCGCCGCGTCGTTCGCCCCGTCGTCGTCCTCGCCGGCCGTCACCGTCACCGTCTGCGCCGTGTTCCAACTCGCCGTCGTGAACGTCAGAGAAGCCGTGTCCAGCGTCAGGTCCGTGCCCGCCTGGCCCGTGACCGCTACCGTCACCTGGGCCGTCGGCTCGGTCGAAAGGCGCACCGTGTAGGTGTTGCTGCCTCCTTCGGCAACCCCCAGCGCCGTCGTCGACACCGTCAGGCCCACCGTCTCGTCGTCGGTCACCGTCACCGCGACGCTCGCCGTCTCGCCCGCGTAGTCCCCGCCCGAGGCCGTGTGCAAGAGCGTCGCCGCGTCGTTCGCCCCGTCGTCGTCCTCGCCGGCCGAGACCGTCACCGTCTGGACCGTGTTCCAACTCGCCGTCGTGAACGTCAGCGACGCCGTGTCCAGCGTCAGGTCCGTGCCCGAGTGTCCGGTAATGGCGACGGTCACCTGCGCCGTCGGCTGCGTCGAGAGACGAACCGTGTACTCGCCGTCGTCTCCCTCGGCAACCCCCAGCGCCGTCGTCGACAGCGTCAGACCCACCGTCTCGTCGTCGGTCACCGTCACCGCAACGCTCGCCGTCTCGCCCGCGTAGTCGCCCCCGGAAGCCGTGTGCAGCAGCGTCGCCGCGTCGTTCGCCCCGTCGTCGTCCTCGCCGGCCGAGACCGTCACCGTCTGCGCCGTGTTCCACGTCGCCGTCGTGAAGGTCAGCGAGGTCGCATCCAGGCTCAGGTCCGTGCCCGCCTGCCCCGTGATCGCAACCGTCACCTGGGCCGTCGGCTGCGTCGCCAGCCGAACCGTGTACTCGCCGTCGTCCCCCTCGGTGATCCCCAGCGCCGTCGTCGACAGCGTCAGACCCACGTCGTCGTCGTCGGTCACCGTCACCGCGACGCTCGCCGTCTCGCCCGCGTAGTCCCCACCCGAGGCCGTGTGCAGCAGCGTCGCCGCGTCGTTCGCCCCGTCGTCGTCCTCCCCGGCCGACACCGTCACCGTCTGCGCCGTGTTCCACGTCGCCGTCGTGAACGTCAACGACGCCGTGTCCAGCGTCAGGTCCGTGCCCGAATGCCCGGTGATGGCGACCGTCACCTGCGCCGAAGGCTGCGTCGCCAACCGCACCGTGTACTCGCCGTCGCCCCCCTCGGCAACCCCCAGCGCCGTCGTCGACAGCGTCAGATCCGCCTCGTCGTCGTCGGTCACCGTCACCGCGACGCTCGCCGTCTCGCCCGCGTAGTCCCCGCCCGAGGCCGTGTGCAAGAGCGTCGCCGCGTCGTTCGCCCCGTCGTCGTCCTCGCCCGCCGTCACCGTCACCGTCTGGACCGTGTTCCAACTCGCCGTCGTGAACGTCAGCGACGCCGTGTCCAGCGTCAGGTCCGTGCTCGCCTGGCCCGTGACCGCCACGGTTACCGTCGCCGTCGGCTGCGTCGAAAGCCGAACCGTGTACTCGGCGTCGTCCCCCTCGGCCACTCCCAGCGCCGTCGCCGACAGCGTCAGCTCCACCTCGTCGTCGTCGGTCACCGTCACCGAAACGCTCGCCGTCTCCCCGGCGTAGTCGCCGCCCGAGGCCGTGTGCAGCAGCGTCGCCGCGTCGTTCGCCCCGTCGTCGTCCTCGCCGGCCGAAACCGTCACCGTCTGCGCCGTGTTCCACGTCGCCGTCGTGAACGTCAGAGAGGCCGTGTCCAGAGTCAGGTCCGTGCCCGAATGGCCCGTGACCGCCACGGTGACGGTCGCCGTCGGCTGCGTCGAAAGCCGAACCGTGTACTCGGCGTCGTCCCCCTCGGCCACTCCCAGCGCCGTCGTCGACAGCGTCAGCTCCACCTCGTCGTCGTCGGTCACCGTCACCGAAACGCTCGCCGTCTCCCCGGCGTAGTCGCCGCCCGAGGCCGTGTGCAAGAGCGTCGCCGCGTCGTTCGCGCCGTCGTCGTCCTCCCCGGCCGTCACCGTCACCGTCTGCGCCGTGTTCCACGTCGCCGTCGTGAACGTCAGAGAGGCCGTGTCCAGAGTCAGGTCCGTGCCCGAATGGCCCGTGACCGCCACGGTGACGGTCGCCGTCGGCTGCGTCGCAAGCCGCACCGTGTACTCGCCGTCGTCCCCCTCGGCCACCCCTAGCGCCGTCGCCGACAGCGTCAGCTCCACGTCGTCGTCGTCGGTCACCGTCACCGAAACGCTCGCCGTCTCCCCGGCGTAGTCGCCGCCCGAGGCCGTGTGCAGCAGCGTCGCCGCGTCGTTCGCCCCGTCGTCGTCCTCGCCGGCCGAAACCGTCACCGTCTGCGCCGTGTTCCAACTCGCCGTCGTGAACGTCAACGACGCCGTGTCCAGCGTCAGGTCCGTACCGGCCTGGCCCGTGATCGCCACCGTCACCTGGGCCGTCGGCTGCGTCGCCAGCCGAACCGTGTACTCGCCGTCGTCCCCCTCGGTGACCCCCAGCGCCGTCGTCGACACCGTCAGCCCCGCCGTATCGTCGTCGGTCACCGTCACCGACACGCTCGCCGTCTCCCCCGCGTAGTCCCCACCCGAGGCCGTGTGCAAGAGCGTCGCCGCATCGTTCGCCGCGTCGTCGTCCTCGCCAGCCGAGACCGTCACCGTCTGCGCCGTGTTCCACGTCGCCGTCGTGAACGTCAGGCTCGCCGTGTCCAGCGTCAGGTCCGTGCTGGCGGTCCCCGTGATCGCGACGGTCACCTGCGCCGTCGGCTGTGTCGCCAGCCGAACCGTGTACTCGCCGTCGTCTCCCTCGGCAACCCCCAGCGCCGTCGTCGACAGCGTCAGACCCACCTCGTCGTCGTCGGTCACCGTCACCGCCACGCTCGCCGTCTCCCCCGCGTAGTCGCCCCCGGACGCCGTGTGCAGCAGCGTCGCCGCGTCGTTCGCTCCGTCGTCGTCCTCACCAGCCGAGACCGTCACCGTCTGCGCCGTGTTCCACGTCGCCGTCGTGAACGTCAGAGACGCCGTGTCCAGCGTCAGGTCCGTGCCCGAGTGCCCGGTGACCGCCACGGTGACGGTCGCCGTCGGCTGCGTCGAAAGCCGAACCGTGTACTCGCCGTCGTCGCCTTCGGCCACCCCCAGCGCCGTCGTCGACAGCGTCAGCTCCACGTCGTCGTCGTCGGTCACCGTCACCGCCACGTTCGCCGTCTCGCCCGCGTAGTCCCCGCCAGAGGCCGTGTGCAGCAGCGTCGCCGCGTCGTTCGCCCCGTCGTCGTCCTCGCCGGCCGAGACCGTCACCGTCTGCGCCGTGTTCCACGTCGCCGTCGTGAACGTCAACGACGCCGTGTCCAGCGTCAGGTCCGTGCCCGAATGGCCCGTGACCGCCACGGTGACGGTCGCCGTCGGCTGCGTCGCAAGCCGCACCGTGTACTCGCCGTCGGCCCCCTCGGCAACCCCCAGCGCCGTCGTCGACAGCGTCAGCTCCACCTCGTCGTCGTCGGTCACCGTCACCGCAACGCTCGCCGTCTCGCCCGCGTAGTCCCCGCCAGAGGCCGTGTGCAGCAGCGTCGCCGCGTCGTTCGCCCCGTCGTCGTCCTCGCCGGCCGAGACCGTCACCGTCTGCGCCGTGTTCCACGTCGCCGTCGTGAACGTCAACGACGCCGTGTCCAGCGTCAGGTCCGTACCGGCCTGGCCCGTGATCGCCACCGTCACCTGGGCCGTCGGCTGCGTCGCCAGCCGAACCGTGTACTCGCCGTCGTCCCCCTCGGTGACCCCCAGCGCCGTCGTCGACACCGTCAGCCCCGCCGTATCGTCGTCGGTCACCGTCACCGACACGCTCGCCGTCTCGCCCGCGTAGTCCCCACCCGAGGCCGTGTGCAAGAGCGTCGCCGCATCGTTCGCCGCGTCGTCGTCCTCGCCGGCCGAGACCGTCACCGTCTGCGCCGTGTTCCACGTCGCCGTCGTGAACGTCAACGACGCCGTGTCCAGCGTCAGGTCCGTGCCCGAGTGCCCGGTGACCGCCACGGTGACGGTCGCCGTCGGCTGCGTCGCCAACCGAACCGTGTACTCGCCGTCGTCCCCCTCGGCGACCCCCAGCGCCGTCGTCGACACCGTCAGCCCCACCTCGTCGTCGTCGGTCACCGTCACCGCAACGCTCGCCGTCTCCCCCGCGTAGTCGCCCCCGGACGCCGTGTGCAGCAGCGTCGCCGCGTCGTTCGCTCCGTCGTCGTCCTCACCAGCCGAGACCGTCACCGTCTGCGCCGTGTTCCACGTCGCCGTCGTGAACGTCAGAGACGCCGTGTCCAGCGTCAGGTCCGTGCCCGAGTGCCCGGTGACCGCCACGGTGACGGTCGCCGTCGGCTGCGTCGAAAGCCGAACCGTGTACTCGCCGTCGTCGCCTTCGGCCACCCCCAGCGCCGTCGTCGACAGCGTCAGCTCCACGTCGTCGTCGTCGGTCACCGTCACCGCCACGTTCGCCGTCTCGCCCGCGTAGTCCCCGCCCGAGGCCGTGTGCAGCAGCGTCGCCGCGTCGTTCGCCCCGTCGTCGTCCTCCCCGGCCGAGACCGTCACCGTCTGCGCCGTGTTCCAACTCGCCGTCGTGAACGTCAGAGACGCCGTGTCCAGCGTCAGGTCTGTACCGGCCTGGCCCGTGATCGCAACCGTCACCTGAGCCGTCGGCTGCGTCGAAAGCCGAACCGTGTACTCGCCGTCGTCCCCCTCGGTCACCGTCAGCGCCGTCGTCGACACCGTCAGACCCACGTCGTCGTCGTCGGTCACCGTCACCGCAACGCTCGCCGTCTCGCCCGCGTAGTCCCCGCCAGAGGCCGTGTGCAGCAGCGTCGCCGCGTCGTTCGCCCCGTCGTCGTCCTCGCCGGCCGAGACCGTCACCGTCTGCGCCGTGTTCCAACTCGCCGTCGTGAACGTCAGAGAGGCCGTGTCCAGAGTCAGGTCCGTGCCCGAATGGCCCGTGACCGCTACCGTCACCGTCGCCGAAGGCTGCGTCGCCAGATGGACCGTGTACTCGGCGTCGTCCCCCTCGGTCACCCCCAGCGCCGTGGTCGACAGCGTCAGACCCACATCGTCGTCGTCGGTCACCGTCACCGTGACACTGCCGGTCACGCCGGCGTAGTTCCCGCCCGAGGCCGTGTGCGCCAGGGTCGCCGCATCGTTCGCCCCGTCGTCGTCCTCGCCGGCCGAGACCGTCACCGTCTGCGCCGTGTTCCACGTCGCCGTCGTGAACGTCAGAGAGGTCACATCCAGGCTCAGGTCCGTGCTGGCGGTCCCCGTAATCGCGACGGTCACCTGCGCGGTCGGCGCCCTCGACAACCGCACCGTGTAGGTGGCGTCTGCACCTTCGGCCACCGTCAGCGACGCCGGCGCAAAGGTCAGCGCCGGCACGTCGTCGTCGGTCACCGTCACCTGCAGGAACGCATCGTCGTTGTAGCCGCCCCCTCGCGCGTTGTGCTCCAACGTCTCCGCGTCGTTCTCCATGTCGGTGTCGTGGGCCGCCGAGACCGTTATCGTCTGCGCAGTGTTCCAGTTCGAAGTGGTGAAGAACAGTACGGTCTCGTCCAGGTCGAGGTCGGAGAAGGGGGGCACCGCAATCACCACCACCACCTCCGCCGTCGGCTGCGCCAAAAGACGCACCGTGTACTCGGCGTCCCCCCCCTCAGCCACCTCCAACGTCGAGCTCGACAGTTGCATTGCCGCCACATCGTCGTCGGTCACCGTCACCGCGACCCTGCCGGTCACGCCGGCGTAGTTCCCGCCCGAGGCCGTGTGCGCCAGGATCGCCGCATCGTTCGCCGCGTCGTCGTCCTCGCCAGCCGTCACCGTCACCGTCTGCGCCGTGTTCCACGTCGCCGTCGTGAACGTCAGCGACGCCGTGTCCAGCGTCAGGTCCGTGCCCGACGTCCCCGTGATCGTCACCGTCACCGTCGCAGAAGGCTGCGTTGCCAGACGCACCGTGTACCTCGCGTCGTCCCCCTCGGCCACATCCAGCGCTCCCATCGAGAGCGTCAGTCTTGGCGCCGCGTCGTCGGTCACCGTCACCGCAACGCTCGCCGTCTCGCCCGCGTAGTCCCCCCCGGACGCCGTGTGCAGAAGCGTCGCCGCTTCGTCCGTCGCGTCGTCGTCCTCGCCGGCCGAGACCGTCACCGTCTGCGCCGTGTTCCACGTCGCCGTCGTGAACGTCAACGACGCCGTGTCCAGCGTCAGGTCCGTGCCCGCCTGCCCCGTGACCGCTACCGTCACCTGCGCCGTCGGCTGCGTCGCAAGCCGCACCGTGTAGGTGTTGCTGCCTCCTTCGGCCACCCCCAGCTCCGTCGTCGACAGCGTCAGACCCACCGTCTCGTCGTCGGTCACCGTCACCGCAACGCTCGCCGTCTCACCCGCGTAGTCCCCGCCAGACGCCGTGTGCAGCAGCGTCGCCGCGTCGTTCGCCCCGTCGTCGTCTTCCCCCGCCGAGACCGTCACCGTCTGGACCGTGTTCCACGTCGCCGTCGTGAACGTCAGGCTCGCCGTGTCCAGCGTCAGGTCCGCGCCCGCCTGGCCCGTGACCGCTACCGTCACCGTCGCCGTTGGCTGCGTCGCAAGCCGCACCGTGTACTCGGCGTCGTCCCCCTCGGTCACCCCCAGCGCCGTCGTCGACAGCGTCAGACCCACCGTCTCGTTGTCGGTCACCGTCACCGCAACGCTCGCCGTCTCACCCGCGTAGTCCCCGCCAGAGGCCGTGTGCAGCAGCGTCGCCGTGTCGTTCGCCGCGTCGTCGTCCTCGCCAGCCGTCACCGTCACAGTCTGCGCCGTGTTCCACGTCAACGGCGTGAACGTCATAGACGCCGAGGAGGGGTCCAGCGTCAGGTCCGTGCCCGCCTGACCCGTTATCGCCACCGTCACCGTCGCCGTTGGCTGCGTCGCAAGCCGCACCGTGTACTCGGCGTCGTCCCCCTCGGTCACCCCCAGCGCCGTCGTCGACAGCGTCAGACCCACCGACTCGTCGTCGGTCACCGTCACCGCCAAGGCCGCCGTCCGGCGCGTCACGCCGCCGCCGGTCGCCGTGTGCAAGAGCGTCGCCGTGTCGTCCGACCGGTCGGCGTCCTCGCCCGCCGTCACCGTCACAGTCTGCGCCGTGTTCCACGTCGACGGCGTGAACGTCAGCGACGTCGTGTCCAGGCTCAGGTCCGTACCCGTCGTACCCGTGATCGCCACCGTCACTGTCGCAGTGGGCCGATTCGACAGCCGCACCGTGTAGCTCGCGTCGTTTCCTTCGCCCACCTCCAGTGCCGTGGCCGAAAGCACCGGCCCTGTCGCCTCGTCGTCAATCACCGTCACCGACACGATATACGTCTCGCCCGTGTGGTCGCCGCCAGACGCCGTGTGCACCAGCGTCACCGTGTCGTCTGTCGAGTCATCGTCCTCGCCCGCCGTAACCGTCACAATCTGCGACCTGTCCCAATTCGACCGCGTGAACGTCAGGGACGTCTTGTCCAGGCTCAGGTCCGTACCCGTCGCGCCCGTGGTCACCACCGTCACTGTCCCAGAAGGCTGCCTAATCACGCTCACCGCGTAGCGAGCCGCATGCCTCTCGTGCACATTAAGCTGGGCAGGCACCGCGACAAAATACAGGTCCAGTCTAGTAGCAGAGTCTAGTATACTAAAACTCCGATTTTCGGTAACACCATCGTACCCCCCCCCGGAAGCAGTCAAGCGAAAGAGGATACGATCATCGGTGACGTCGGCGTCCTCCAACATGTTGAGCGTCACACTCTGTGGATCGTCCCAGTTCGCCGTCGTAAATATCAGTGAGGTAGGGTTCGCGGTCACTTTATCAGCGCCGACAGGAAAGCTCGGCGTTACCGTGACTGGCCCCGACGGCTGCGACGACAGACTCATCCGGTATTCGTAGCTTTGCCCTTCGGTATGCGGACTAGAATCCCAGTCAGTCCAGCGATTGGCAATGATTTGCCGATGTTCATTGTCTTCTACCTGCACGTAAAGGGTTCTTTCTTCCATTCCAGGTCCAACGAAAACAAATGTGCATGCTTCGTTGTCGTTGTCATTGTCTTCCACCCCCGAGAATGTCACCGTCTGCGCCGTCTTCCAGTCCGCCGTCGTGAACATCAGCGATGTCTCGTCCACCGTCACCTTACCAGGATCATTGCAACCAGGGTATTCCGAGATTGTCACCTGCTGCGTCCCCAGTGGCTGAGCCCTCAACGTCACATCAATGCTGAATGTCCCACCTTCACGGATACTAATTAACACACGCTCCGGGTTCAAATAAACACTCGACCCAAGCCGTTGCGCTGCGACGTTTCCCGGCAAAAGCCAGACCACGACGATGGCAAGAGACAGGGCGATTCTCATCGTCGTGAGCGCCGTAGGTTGGCGCTCGGCAATCGGCGCGTGTCGAAACAGGCTTCGGATGTTGCCCGTACCGACGGCCGGAAGTGTCAGGGTTCGGCCGGTCCGAATCACCTTGGGCCGCGGAAGGCGTCGCCTGGACTCCACGGACCCCGAAGAGGCACTGCTGTCCCACATTTTCAGCACCACAGGAGCATCTGCGGGTTCGGGGCACCCGGTGGCGAGGGAGGCATGAACAACTCCACCAGTGAGCGGCGGTCGAACAGGTTGAGTTGGAGAACCCGTAGCATCCGGTGCAGGGTCCAGCTCAGCCGCAGGACGAACTTCAGGTAGGCCAACAGCAGGTACATGCATGTCGCCACCCACAGTTGCGTCAACACCGCGTTCTTCGAGCGGCCCACGAAGCGCTTCACCTTCAGGTATTGCTTGATCCACTTGAAGAACAACTCGATTTGCCAGCGCGACTTGTACACATCGGCAATCGTCTTCCCCACCCACGTCGTGTTGTTCGTCACGAACACGTAGCGCTGTTTCGTCTCCGCGTCCCAGTAGCCGACCCGCCGCAGCGTGCCCGGATACGCCTTTGGCAGCCCGTGGAAGAAGTGTGTTCGCTGAGCCCTGCTGTTCAGGCAGCTTGGCGATGAGCAATTGAGCCGACGAGCGCCGTCGGTGTCGATCTGAACCCCCCAACAGCCCGTGGAAGAAGTGTGTTCGCTGAGCCCTGCTGTTCAGGCAGCTTGGCGATGAGCAATTGAGCCGACGAGCGCCGTCGGTGTCGATCTGAACCCCCCAAGCGCGCCTCAGACGCCCCCAGCGGTCGATCAGACGGCCGATCAGGCGAAAAATCGCCGAAAGAGCCCGCCCCTGCAGGCTCCGGGGCGTACCGATGCCGGTCTGGTGGCGCAGCAGCAGCCCGATGTTGCAGGCGGCCGCCTGAATCAGCACCCGCTTGCGAACATTCTCGTGACCGCGCACCCACACGCGACGCATGCCCCCCGTCTCGTACATGTGCGCGAACGTTCGCTCCACCACCTCGCCCCGGCAGCGTTGCAGGCGACGACCCCGCCGCCCGCGAACGCGACGGCGGTTGGCATACAACGCCTTCTGCGCAGCGCGCTTCTCCGGCGGCGTCTCGCCCGTCTTCTTGTCTTGCCAGCAGCGCCGGCCGCGCTCCGGCTCCGATACGTGACTCCGAACCCCAACCTCGCCGAGCCCCACCAGCATCGCGTCGCTGTGGTACCCCTTGTCGGCCACCACCTCTTCGACCCCCGGACCTTCCGGCTGCACCAACTCCACCTGCTCGGCCGCCATGGTCAGCGTCGCCGGCAGCGTCGCCGTATCGCCCTCGCAGGCATCCTGCACCGTCACCGACACGATGGCCCCCGTGTCCATGTCGACCCCGTGCTCGGCCTTGTACGCCAAGTGCGTCCGGCCGTCCTTCATCTTCGCGATCTTCGCGTCCGGGTCGTGCGGCGATTTCCAGTCCTTGTTCGACGTCTTCTTGTCCTTCCGCGACCGGTCGAACCGAGCCAACTCGGCACGCGTCGGCGTCTCCATCCCCGACGCGTCCGCCAAACGCCGAATGAACGCTTCGTGGGATTCGCCCGTGTCCCGACGCTCGATGCTCCGCATCGCCGCGTTCGCTTCCAGCGTCGTCGCATCGACCCCGACCGTCTTCCCACGCACCAGACCCGCCGCCGACACCCGCTCGAGAACCCACGTGAAGACCGCCTCGTGCGTCTCCACGTCGATCAGACGACGCGTCCGCGACAGCGTCGAGTGGTCCGGCGACGACTCGGTCACATCCAGGTCCAGGAATGACCGCAGGCTCAGAGAGTCAGCCACCCGCCACGCGATCCCGCGCTCCGAAGAGATGCCCTCGAAGTAGCCGATCAACAGCATCCGGAAATACCGCCCAGGACGCAGGCTTGGCCGCCCCATCCGCGCCGCGTAGAACTCCGCGCACAGCTCTTCGACGTAGGCGTCGAAGCCGGCCTCGTCCAGGACCCGATTCAGATGCTCGAAGAAGGGATGGCCCGCGTTCGTCGGCAGATCCGCCGTCGTCACCCAGAGCGGCGCCCCCGGTCGTGCTGTCGGTCTCTTGCCCATCGCCATGGGTCTTCAGTGTACGGGAATCGATCGCCCCCGGACCAGGCTGGATCCCTGACTTTCGCCACGGGCTGGTACGGGAATCGATCGCCCCCGGACCAGGCTGGATCCCTGACTTTCGCCACGGGCTGATAGCCGTTCCACACGTTTCGTGCCCGGCGCCGGCGCAAGCCAGCCGCCAGCCCGATAGACTAAAGCACCGAGGCGCAGGCTGGCCGCACCGCCGCCCGGTCTCGGGGGGCGGCACGGGTCGCCGCTCGCGGCACCGGCACCGGAGGCGAAGAGCATGAGGAAGTACGTCGAGTCCGCCAGCAGAACGCCGGCTCTCAGCGCCACGCTGGTCGCGACGCTGGTGCTGCTCGTCGTGGTGTTCCCCGCTCTGCCCATCGGCGGCGAAATGCTCGACGTGAAGGCAGGCTACACCTACGCCGAGGCCGTTGCCGCGATGGAGAGCTATGGTGAGCGCGGGCGGCAGGTGTATGCGTGGTCCAGCCTCACGCTGGACACGTTGCTGCCGTTCGTGTACGTCAGCTTCCTGGCCGGATTCGTCCACCGCTTCCGACCAACCGAACGGCTCTGGAATCTGGCCTGTCTGCCGCTGGCGGCGGGAATGCTCGACCTGTGCGAGAACGTCCAGGTGGTCCTCATGCTGACCCGATACCCGGACGTGTCCGCCGGGCAGGTGGCGGTCGCCTCGTGGTTCACCCTGTCGAAGGGGTACGCGGTCTCGATCTGCCTGTTGCTGGCTATTGCCCTTGCGGCGGTTGCGGCGGTGCGTCGTGTCCGCCACGGCCTGCGTGACCGTGCGGCTTAGCATCTCCGGCGTTCCCGGCCGAGACAGGTCGACCAGTCGTCCATCAACCGCCGCCGCTCGAACAGGTCCGACCGCGCATACGCCGCTTCGACCTTGTCGTGGACCACATGGGTCAGCGCCGCCTCGATGACCTCCCGACGGTGCTCCGTCGCTTCAGCCGCCCAGCCTCGAAACGAGGAGCGGAAGCCGTGAGGAACGGCGGCCACCCGCTGCCGCTCCAGCAGCCGGCGGAGCACCTTCTCGTCGAGCATCTCTGATTCTCGTTCTTCGAGGGGTGCTCGACCTGGGGGTCAAGGTCGTCTCTCCGCCACTGGGGCAGGGCTCGGTCGAGCGCAGGGCGGTTGGCGTCTGGCAGTGTCAGGGGCCGGCGTCGTCGGGCGATTGCCGGTTCGGAGCGCGCGCGGACCCGGTGTCAAGGCCGAAGCCCGCCTGCGGCGGGGCGAGCGGCAGCGAGCGCCTTGACGGCGGGGAACACGCGCGGATGATGTGCTGGCCCGACGATGCCATCTGTGGCCGTAGCGCCGTTATCGGAGGGAGGTATACCCGAATGTTGTGGATCGCGGCGTGAGACAGGTGGCGTATCGCGGCCGGTTGCGGCTAATGCCCGCAGCGGGAGGAGCCGATACCGCGCACGGGAGGTATGGGCGGCCCACAGCAGATGACCGCTGTCAGAACCGTCGTGTGCGGCCTGCTGGCCGGGTGCCTGGTCTCGGGGTGTTCGGTCGTGCCACCGCCCGAGGCGCCCAAGCCCGTAGTCGCCTCGCCCGCAGCGGTCGCCGGCACGTTGCCGGGCGGATTCGCCGCAGGCGCGGCGGCCGGCGCGTACCGGCCGCTGGAGTGGTGGCGCGCCTATCGTCATCCGGCGCTCGACGCCTTGGTCGATGCGGCGCTCGACGCCAACCACGATGTGGCTGAAGCCGTGGCGCGGGTGCAGCGGGCCCGCGAGATCGCGCGCGTCGCACGCGCCGCCTTCTACCCCACCGTGCGCGCGCGCGCCTCCGTCGAGTATTTCAGCGTGCCCACCAACGCCGGCATCGGCGCGCAGCTTCAGGAGCTGGGCCTCGACGAGGCGTTGGGGAACTTCGCGGACGACTTCACGCTGCCCGAGCGGCTGGGCCTCACCACGTTCACTGTGGGCGCCGACCTCGCCTACGAGCTCGACTTCTGGGGCCGCATCCGCAACCGCGAGCTGGCTGCGGGCGCGGAGTACCTGGCGTCGGAGTCCGACTATCAGACCGTCCGCATCGGCGTGCTGGCCGAGACCATCGCAACCTACTTCGAGGTCGCCGGTCTGCGGCGGCAGATCGAGCTTGTGGGCGAGACCGTGGATGTCCTCGAGGATCGGGAGGGTCTGGCGGAGACCCGCTACACGCGGGGGCTCGCCAGTTCGCTGGACTCTTCAACGTGCGCCAGTGGTTCTCCAACCTGGCCGCGAACCTGCTGCTGCCGGTGCTTGACGGCGATCGCCTCCAGAGCAACGTCACGCTCGCCGAGATTCGCTTCAACGAGGCCGCGGCCGCGTACGGCCGCACGGTGGTGACGGCTGTCAACGAGGTCGAAACGGCGTTGGCCGATGCACAGCACGAGGACCAGCGCAACGCCTTTCTCGCTTCGCGGCGCGCGGAGGCACAAGCTACGGTGGACTTCCAGTCGGAGCGCTTCGCCTCCGGCGTCGGCGGGTACGTGGACTATCTGGACGCGCTGCGGACGCTACTCGACATCGAGACGGCGCTCGTTGCCTCCGAGCGCGACCTGGCCCTTTCGCGGCTGGCGGTCCATCGCGCGCTGGGCGGCGCCTGGACCGCGCCGGACGCCGCCGCCGAGCCCGGCGACGCGCCGGTTGCAGCAACAAACCGCTGGGCGAGGTGATATAGATGGGTCGATCGCGGAGCATTCTCCTCGTGGCGGCCATCCTGATCGGGTCGTTGGCCGCGGCCGGCTACATGATCTCGATGCGGCCGGAGCCGGAACGCGGCGAGCTGCCCTCCCAGGTTCCGTTCGCCATCACCGAGCCGGTGGTAGCCGGCGCCGGCGCCATTCCCGTGCGGGTGGCCGGCACCGTGCGGGCGCGCGCCGAAGTGGAAATCGCCGCCGAGGTCGGCGGGCGCGTGGTCTGGGTGGAGCCGGCCTTCCAGAGCGGCGGCCGCATCCGCGAAGGGCAGCCGATTCTGCGGATCGACAATGCCGACTACCACAACCGCGTGGAGCAGGTGCGCAGCGACATCGCGGTGCAGCAGGTGGAGATCCTTCGGGTCGAGGAAGAGGCGCGCCTCGCACGCGCCCAGTACGAGGAGTTCCGCCGCCGTCGGGCGGACGCGGCGCCGGCCGGGGAAGCCGGTCCGCTGACGTTCTGGCAGCCGCAACTGGACGCCGCGCGGGCCGTTCTCGACCGGCACAACGCGGTGCTGGCGGCGGCCGAACTGGCGCTGTCGCGAACCGAGGTGCGCGCGCCGTTCGACGGCGCGGTGCGCGTCGAGTCGCTGGAAGTCGGGCAGTACGTGGCGCCCGGGCAGGGCGTGGGGCGGCTGTACGCATCCGATGCGGTGGAGGTAGTGGCGCCGCTGCCGGACGCCAGCGCGGCGCTCGTGCCGGGTCTGTGGGACTTGCGCGCGGGACAGTCGGAGCGCCGGATCCGCGTGCGCGTCGTGGCCGAGTTCGGAAAACGGCAGTACGCGTGGGCAGGCCACGCCGACCGCGTGGAGACGGCCCTGGACGAACAGACGCGGACGCTCGACTTGATCGTCCGGGTGCCGGAGCCGTTTGCGGCCGGTGTTCCCGTGGATGCGCCTGACGACGGTGCGCACGGCGTCCCGGGCGGCGCGGATTCCCCGCGCGGCGGCGGTCCGCCGTTGCTCCTGGGGATGTTCGTCGACGTGGAGATCGAGGGCATCGCCCCGGAGAGCTACTTCAACGTGCGTCGCGCCGCACTCCGGCCGGGAGACGAGGTCTGGGTGGTGCGCGGCGGCCGGGTGACGCTGGTGCCGGTCGACGTGCTGCAGCACACGGATGAGCAGGTGTTGCTGCGCGGCGCACTGCAGGACGGCGATGCGGCGGTAGTGGGCGGGTTGCCGGTGGCCATTGAAGGCATGCAGGTACAGACCGCGCCGGGAGAGGGGCGATGAGTCCGGACGGCGCCCCGGCGCCCGAAGTGCGCGGCCCCATCGCCTGGATGGCCAGCAACGGCGTGGCTGCCAATCTCCTGATGTTCTTCCTGGTGGCCGCGGGCCTGCTCTCGCTGCCCGGACTGGCGCAGGAGGCGTTTCCCACGGTTTCCCTCGACGCCATCGAGGTCACCGTGGTGTACCCGGGGGCCACGCCGGCCGAAGTGGAAGAGTCGATCGCCGTCAAGATCGAGGAGCAGGTTGCGACTCTGGAAGGCGTCAACGCGGTGTCCTCGGTCGCTGCCGAGGGGCTGGCGTCGGTCATCGTCGAGCTTCGGACGGGGCGGGCTCTCCGTGCGGCGCTCGACGACGTCGAGTCTGCCGTCGGCCGCATTCAGACCTTCCCTGCGCGGGCGGAGCGTCCGGCCATCCGCGAGATGACGAATCGCCAGAGCGTGCTGCGCCTCGTGATCCACGGCGACGTTTCCGAGCGCGCGCTAAAGCAGATCGCGCAGGGCGTCGAGGACGAGCTCGCAACGTTGACGGGGGTGTCGCACGCGGAAACGAGCGGTGTGCGCAACTACGAGATCTCCATCGAGGCGCCGCTGCGCCGCCTGCGCGCCCTGGGGTTGACGCTCACCGACGTGGCGGATGCCGTACGCGCCGGTTCGCTGGACCTCTCCGCCGGCCGCCTGGAGACCCGGGACGCCCAGGTGCGGGTGCGGACCACGGGCCAGGCCTACGACCAGCAGGACTTCGAGGAAATCATCGTCCTGAGCCGCGCCGACGGAACGGCGGTGCGGCTGGGCGACATCGCCACGGTGCGTGACGGCTTCCAGGACGCCGACCTGATCACCCGCTACAACGGCCAGCGTGCGGCCTTCGTTGAGGTGTACCGCTCATCCGGCGAGCAGGTGATGGCGGTCGTCGCGGCGATCGAAGAGCACCTGGAGCGGCAGGTCGTTCCGGCCCTGCCGGCCGGCGTGGCGGTGGACATCTGGAACAACGACGCGGAAGTGTACGAGAGCCGCGTGGCCCTGCTGCTCGAGAACGGCGCCCTGGGATTGCTGCTGGTGCTGGCCGCATTGGCGCTGTTCCTGGAGATCCGGCTCGCCGTGTGGGTGGCGGCCGGCATCGGCATCTCCTTTGTCGGCGCGCTGACCGTGGCGCTGGCGTTCGATGTCTCGCTCAACACCATCTCCCTGTTCGCGTTCATTCTCGCGGTCGGCATCGTCGTGGACGACGCCATCGTGGTGGCCGAGAACATCCATTCGGAGCGGCGCAGCGGCGCGCCGGGCCTGGCTGCGGCGATACGGGGCGTGCAGCGGATCAAGCGTTCCCTGATCTTTGCGGTGCTGACCACCGTGGCCGCTTTCGCGCCGCTTCTGCTCATCCCCGGACCCATCGGCGCCATGATGCGTCCGCTCTCGATCATCCTGATCGGGGTGCTGCTGGTGTCGCTGGTCGAGTCGCTGCTGGTGCTGCCGAACCACCTGTCGCACCTGCCGGATCCGGCGCTGCCGCCGTCCAATGTCGTCGAGCGTTTCTTCGCGTGGATTCAGGGCCACGTGGACCGCGGACTGCGCTGGTTCATCGACGGGCCGCTCGATTCGGGGTTGCGGCTGGCTACCGGCCAGCCCGCTGTGGTGATTGCGGGCGGCCTGGGTATGGTCATCCTGAGCGTCGGCCTGGTGGGATCCGGCATCGTAGCCGTGATCTTCATCGAGGATGTCGAATCCGACATCGTCACGGCCAACCTGGTGATGCCCGAAGGCACGCCGGCGCAGCGCACCGCGGAGCTCGCCTACGAGCTGGAAGCCGCGGGACACCGCGCCGTCGAGCGCCTGGAGCGCAACCGTCCCGACGGCGCGCCGGACCTGCTGACCGGGGTGAACCTGTCGGTCGGGATGCGGGCGCGGACGCTGGGCGGCTCCATCGAGCAGGACCCCAGTCTGAATCCCGAGAGCAACATCGCGGCGGTGGAGTTCCGCCTGCTCGGCGCCGAGCAGCGGGATGTCAGCGCGGAGGCGTTCGCCCAGGCCTGGCGGGAAGAAGCGGGCGTGATACCGGCGGCCCGCAGCCTGACGTTCGGCGCGGAACTGCTGAATCTCGGTGTGCCGGTGCAGGTGGAGTTGTCGCATCCCGATCCGGATCGGCTCGGTCCCATCGCCGAGTCGGTAACGGCCGAGCTGCGCCGGTTGCAGGGCGTCTTCGATGTCCGTGCGGACCATTCGCCGGGCGTTCGTGAGCTGCAGATCGAGTTGCTGCCGTCGGCGCGCACCCTGGGGTTGACGCTCGACGGACTGGCGCGCCAGGTCCGTTCCGGATTCTTCGGCGAGGAGGCGCTGCGCGTGCAGCGGGGCCGCGAAGACGTCCGCGTCTACGTGCGCCTGCCGCGCGCGGAGCGGAACGCCATAGCCGACGTCGAGGACTACCTGATCCGCACGCCCGACGGGGCCGAAGTCCCCCTCCGGCGCGTGGCGACGATCGGCATGGGAGAGACCCTGTCGTCCATTCGGCGCAAGGACGGCCGGCGCGTCGTGACCGTCACCGCCGATGTCGACGACGGCGTGATCACGGGCGGGGAAGCCACTGCCGCCTTGACTGCCGCGACGCTGCCCGAACTGCGCCGCGCCAATCCCGGACTGACGTACGCGCTGGGCGGGCAGCAGCAGCAACAGGCGGAGTCGTTCGAAGGGTTGACGCGCGGTCTGGCGCTGGCGGTGCTGGCCATCTACGCGCTGCTGGCGATTCCGTTCGGCTCCTATACGATTCCGTTGCTGGTGATGGCCGCCATACCGTTCGGCATCGTGGGCGCGGTCCTGGGCCACCTGGTCATGGGCATCGGATTGAGCGCCACGTCGATGTGGGGCATCATCGGCCTTACCGGCGTCGTCGTGAACGATTCACTCGTGATGATCGACTTCATCCAGGAGAAGATCCGCTGCGGTCTGCCCGTGGGCCGGGCGGTCATCGAGGGCGCCAAGGGACGCTTCCGCCCGATCATGCTGACGTCCATGACGACGTTCCTGGGTTTCGCCCCGCTGATTTTCGAACGCAGCATCCAGGCCCAGTTCCTCAGTCCGCTCGGGGTTTCGCTGGGTTTCGGGCTGGTGTTCGCAACGGCGATTCTGATGCTCGTGGTGCCGGCCCTGGCCACGGTGTACTTTCGGCTCACGGCTTTGCGTCCGGCGGTGGGCGGCGTCCTGGCGCCGGTTGCGCCGGCGAACGGTTGACGGCCGGGGCAAGGGAGGCGGTGAATGATACAGGTTGCCGACAACGGACGATCGGGGTTGCCGCCGGGGCCGCAAGGACGGCGGTTGCGCAACTTCGTGGAGCGGTCCCGCGACTTCCGCGGGATGATGAAGCGGCTGCGCGCGGAGTACGGCGACATCGTCCACTACCAGATTCCGGGCATGCGCGCTGTTCGACGCGGATCTCATCCGCGAGGTGCTGGTCGAGAAGGCGGATATCTTTCCCGCGTTCCGCGACGCGGCGGGCTACGGCGTCATCAGGACCGAGTGCATGCCGCGCGACCACGGCGAGCACCACCAGAGCGTGCGGGAGGTGTTCGGTGGCGCGTTCGTCCAGGATCGCATGCGCAAGTATGCCGATCTGATCGCCGACAATGTCCACGAGATGAAGGCGCGCTGGCATCCGGGACAGACGATCGACTACAAGTCCGAAACCGGTCGCCTCACCTGCAGCGCGCTGCTCGACGCGCTGCTGGGAACCGAACCGCGCATTCCGCCGGAAGTGGCCTGGGATGCCGGTGCGGCAATCAAGCGCGACTGGGCGCTGAGCTACCTGCCGCTGTCGGCGGCGCTCAAGCGCCTGCCGCTGCCTGGAAACCGCCGCGCAGAGCAGGCGATCCGGGCCATGGACGACGCCGTGTACGGAGCGATGCGGAAGGCCCGTAATGCGGGGCACGACGGCGCGGACATGGCCTCGCACGTCGTCCGGACGGCCGACGCGCAGGGCGGCTGCCCGTTCGCCGGCGGCGACGCCGAGTTGCGCGACGAGCTCTACATGATCGTGCTCGGCTCCATCGACTCGCCCATGATGGGGCTCGTGTGGAGCCTCGAGCTGCTCGACGCGCATCCCGACGTGCGCGAGCGCCTGGAGCGGGAGGTCGACGAGATGCTCGGCGACCGCCCCATTACGGGCGCGGACTTCGACCGGCTGCCCTACACGCAGGCGGTCGCCCGGGAGAGCTTCCGGCTGCGGCCGCCGTCCTACGCCGGGACTTCCCACTGGCGGCAGGCGGCGGAGGACTGCTCCATCGGCGGCTACCGGATCCCGCAGGGCACCATTGCGCAGCCCTGTCTGGGCGAGTCGCACCAGGATCCCGCGCACTGGGAGCATCCGACGGAGTTCCGGCCGGAGCGCTGGTTGGGCGACGCGCCGGATGCCCGTCCCGAACATGCCTATACGCCGTTCTTCATCGGACCGCACAGTTGTCTCGGCTGGGAATTCGCGACGATGCTGGTGGTGCTCACGCTCGCGAGTTGCGCGCAGGGCATACGGCTCACGCTGGTGTCGCCCACGCCGTTCAAGGCCGAACTGCTCGGGCTGGGCGTGAAGGGGCCGATCAGCGCGCGGGTCGACGAACGCAGGCCGGGTGCATGATGCAAGAGGCAGGAGCGGCGCACTACGAGGCCGGCAACTCTCCGGCGCTGCCGCCCGGTCCACGCGGCCGCCGTCTGCGCAACTACTTCGAGCGGCTCACCAGCTTTCCGGAGTTCATGGAACGCCTGCATCGGGACCATGGCGACATCGTGTACTTCGGACTGCCGG
>CBDBOU010000002.1:0-3291938 GCA_965208535.1 Vicinamibacterales bacterium
CGGCGTGGCGGTGGACATCTGGAACAACGACGCGGAAGTGTACGAGAGCCGCGTGGCCCTGCTGCTCGAGAACGGCGCCCTGGGATTGCTGCTGGTGCTGGCCGCATTGGCGCTGTTCCTGGAGATCCGGCTCGCCGTGTGGGTGGCGGCCGGCATCGGCATCTCCTTTGTCGGCGCGCTGACCGTGGCGCTGGCGTTCGATGTCTCGCTCAACACCATCTCCCTGTTCGCGTTCATTCTCGCGGTCGGCATCGTCGTGGACGACGCCATCGTGGTGGCCGAGAACATCCATTCGGAGCGGCGCAGCGGCGCGCCGGGCCTGGCTGCGGCGATACGGGGCGTGCAGCGGATCAAGCGTTCCCTGATCTTTGCGGTGCTGACCACCGTGGCCGCTTTCGCGCCGCTTCTGCTCATCCCCGGACCCATCGGCGCCATGATGCGTCCGCTCTCGATCATCCTGATCGGGGTGCTGCTGGTGTCGCTGGTCGAGTCGCTGCTGGTGCTGCCGAACCACCTGTCGCACCTGCCGGATCCGGCGCTGCCGCCGTCCAATGTCGTCGAGCGTTTCTTCGCGTGGATTCAGGGCCACGTGGACCGCGGACTGCGCTGGTTCATCGACGGGCCGCTCGATTCGGGGTTGCGGCTGGCTACCGGCCAGCCCGCTGTGGTGATTGCGGGCGGCCTGGGTATGGTCATCCTGAGCGTCGGCCTGGTGGGATCCGGCATCGTAGCCGTGATCTTCATCGAGGATGTCGAATCCGACATCGTCACGGCCAACCTGGTGATGCCCGAAGGCACGCCGGCGCAGCGCACCGCGGAGCTCGCCTACGAGCTGGAAGCCGCGGGACACCGCGCCGTCGAGCGCCTGGAGCGCAACCGTCCCGACGGCGCGCCGGACCTGCTGACCGGGGTGAACCTGTCGGTCGGGATGCGGGCGCGGACGCTGGGCGGCTCCATCGAGCAGGACCCCAGTCTGAATCCCGAGAGCAACATCGCGGCGGTGGAGTTCCGCCTGCTCGGCGCCGAGCAGCGGGATGTCAGCGCGGAGGCGTTCGCCCAGGCCTGGCGGGAAGAAGCGGGCGTGATACCGGCGGCCCGCAGCCTGACGTTCGGCGCGGAACTGCTGAATCTCGGTGTGCCGGTGCAGGTGGAGTTGTCGCATCCCGATCCGGATCGGCTCGGTCCCATCGCCGAGTCGGTAACGGCCGAGCTGCGCCGGTTGCAGGGCGTCTTCGATGTCCGTGCGGACCATTCGCCGGGCGTTCGTGAGCTGCAGATCGAGTTGCTGCCGTCGGCGCGCACCCTGGGGTTGACGCTCGACGGACTGGCGCGCCAGGTCCGTTCCGGATTCTTCGGCGAGGAGGCGCTGCGCGTGCAGCGGGGCCGCGAAGACGTCCGCGTCTACGTGCGCCTGCCGCGCGCGGAGCGGAACGCCATAGCCGACGTCGAGGACTACCTGATCCGCACGCCCGACGGGGCCGAAGTCCCCCTCCGGCGCGTGGCGACGATCGGCATGGGAGAGACCCTGTCGTCCATTCGGCGCAAGGACGGCCGGCGCGTCGTGACCGTCACCGCCGATGTCGACGACGGCGTGATCACGGGCGGGGAAGCCACTGCCGCCTTGACTGCCGCGACGCTGCCCGAACTGCGCCGCGCCAATCCCGGACTGACGTACGCGCTGGGCGGGCAGCAGCAGCAACAGGCGGAGTCGTTCGAAGGGTTGACGCGCGGTCTGGCGCTGGCGGTGCTGGCCATCTACGCGCTGCTGGCGATTCCGTTCGGCTCCTATACGATTCCGTTGCTGGTGATGGCCGCCATACCGTTCGGCATCGTGGGCGCGGTCCTGGGCCACCTGGTCATGGGCATCGGATTGAGCGCCACGTCGATGTGGGGCATCATCGGCCTTACCGGCGTCGTCGTGAACGATTCACTCGTGATGATCGACTTCATCCAGGAGAAGATCCGCTGCGGTCTGCCCGTGGGCCGGGCGGTCATCGAGGGCGCCAAGGGACGCTTCCGCCCGATCATGCTGACGTCCATGACGACGTTCCTGGGTTTCGCCCCGCTGATTTTCGAACGCAGCATCCAGGCCCAGTTCCTCAGTCCGCTCGGGGTTTCGCTGGGTTTCGGGCTGGTGTTCGCAACGGCGATTCTGATGCTCGTGGTGCCGGCCCTGGCCACGGTGTACTTTCGGCTCACGGCTTTGCGTCCGGCGGTGGGCGGCGTCCTGGCGCCGGTTGCGCCGGCGAACGGTTGACGGCCGGGGCAAGGGAGGCGGTGAATGATACAGGTTGCCGACAACGGACGATCGGGGTTGCCGCCGGGGCCGCAAGGACGGCGGTTGCGCAACTTCGTGGAGCGGTCCCGCGACTTCCGCGGGATGATGAAGCGGCTGCGCGCGGAGTACGGCGACATCGTCCACTACCAGATTCCGGGCATGCGCGCTGTTCGACGCGGATCTCATCCGCGAGGTGCTGGTCGAGAAGGCGGATATCTTTCCCGCGTTCCGCGACGCGGCGGGCTACGGCGTCATCAGGACCGAGTGCATGCCGCGCGACCACGGCGAGCACCACCAGAGCGTGCGGGAGGTGTTCGGTGGCGCGTTCGTCCAGGATCGCATGCGCAAGTATGCCGATCTGATCGCCGACAATGTCCACGAGATGAAGGCGCGCTGGCATCCGGGACAGACGATCGACTACAAGTCCGAAACCGGTCGCCTCACCTGCAGCGCGCTGCTCGACGCGCTGCTGGGAACCGAACCGCGCATTCCGCCGGAAGTGGCCTGGGATGCCGGTGCGGCAATCAAGCGCGACTGGGCGCTGAGCTACCTGCCGCTGTCGGCGGCGCTCAAGCGCCTGCCGCTGCCTGGAAACCGCCGCGCAGAGCAGGCGATCCGGGCCATGGACGACGCCGTGTACGGAGCGATGCGGAAGGCCCGTAATGCGGGGCACGACGGCGCGGACATGGCCTCGCACGTCGTCCGGACGGCCGACGCGCAGGGCGGCTGCCCGTTCGCCGGCGGCGACGCCGAGTTGCGCGACGAGCTCTACATGATCGTGCTCGGCTCCATCGACTCGCCCATGATGGGGCTCGTGTGGAGCCTCGAGCTGCTCGACGCGCATCCCGACGTGCGCGAGCGCCTGGAGCGGGAGGTCGACGAGATGCTCGGCGACCGCCCCATTACGGGCGCGGACTTCGACCGGCTGCCCTACACGCAGGCGGTCGCCCGGGAGAGCTTCCGGCTGCGGCCGCCGTCCTACGCCGGGACTTCCCACTGGCGGCAGGCGGCGGAGGACTGCTCCATCGGCGGCTACCGGATCCCGCAGGGCACCATTGCGCAGCCCTGTCTGGGCGAGTCGCACCAGGATCCCGCGCACTGGGAGCATCCGACGGAGTTCCGGCCGGAGCGCTGGTTGGGCGACGCGCCGGATGCCCGTCCCGAACATGCCTATACGCCGTTCTTCATCGGACCGCACAGTTGTCTCGGCTGGGAATTCGCGACGATGCTGGTGGTGCTCACGCTCGCGAGTTGCGCGCAGGGCATACGGCTCACGCTGGTGTCGCCCACGCCGTTCAAGGCCGAACTGCTCGGGCTGGGCGTGAAGGGGCCGATCAGCGCGCGGGTCGACGAACGCAGGCCGGGTGCATGATGCAAGAGGCAGGAGCGGCGCACTACGAGGCCGGCAACTCTCCGGCGCTGCCGCCCGGTCCACGCGGCCGCCGTCTGCGCAACTACTTCGAGCGGCTCACCAGCTTTCCGGAGTTCATGGAACGCCTGCATCGGGACCATGGCGACATCGTGTACTTCGGACTGCCGGGGCTGCGGTGCTGTGCCGTATTCGACGCCGCGCTGATCCAGGAAGTGCTCGTCAGTCGCGTGGAGCTGTTCCCCCCGTGGGCGCCCGGGGGCAGGGAGCCGAACCCGCTGATGGAGTACGGCTGCCTGCCGGTGCATCACGGCGAGGACCATCGCTGGCGCAGCGAGCTCATGGCGGCCGCGTTCGCGGACGATTGCCTGGCGGCGTACGCCGAGGCGATTGCGGCCCATGCGCGGGAGCTTTGCGGGCGGCTCCAGCCGGGCCGGACCGTGGACCTGCGGCCGGAGATCGAGCGCTACGTCTGGGACGCGCTGGTGGACGCTGCGCTGGGGCATGCCGCGGGCCGCGCCGAGGGCCTGCGGATCGGCAGGCTGCTGAAGGCGGCCATACTGCTTGATCTGCTGCCGTTCGGCCAGCATGTCAAGAAGGCCGGCCGGGTGCCCGACACGGCCGCGCTGGATGCGGCGATCTACGGCGCCATCGAACGCGCCGGCGATCCGTCCCACGCGGGCCGCGACCTGGTTTCGCGCCTCGTGCGGGCGGCTGACCAGAGGCGCAGCGAGTGGTCGTATCCCAATGCCAGGGCGCTGCGCGACGAGATGATCGGCTTCCTGTGTGCGTTCACGGATGCGCCGACGGCCGCCCTGTGCTTCGCGCTCGATCACCTGGCGCGCAACCCGGCTATCCGGGAGCGGGTCGAGCAGGAAGTGGCGGACGTGCTGGGCGACCGCCCGGTTGCGGCCGGCGACCTGCCGCGGCTGGCCTACGTGCGCGCGGTGTTCCAGGAAACCCTGCGCCTGGAGCCGCCGCCCTACGTCATGCGGGCGCGACAGGTGGAGCAGGACTGCCAGCTCGGCGGCTACCGCATTCCGCGGGGTACGCTGGTGTACATCGGGATGCGCGTGCTGCACCACCGCGCCGAGTGCTGGGAGCGCGCCGGCGAGTTTTGGCCGGAGCGCTGGCTGGAAGCATCGGGCCGTGCCGGCCCGCCGTGTCCGGAGCATGCCTATATCCCGTTCGGCGCCGGTCCGCATGCCTGCTCCGGCGCGGATCTGGCGGCAATGCTGTTCGTGCTGGCGCTGGCCGCCATCACGCAGCGCTTGCGGGTAGAGCCGGTTTCGAGCCGCCCACCGAAACGCGAGAACGTCGGGGTCGGCGTGCTCGGCTTTCGGGTGACCGTCAGGGAGCGCACAAGATGACGGCGATGCCCGTGTGGCGGCGCTCACCCGACGCCGGGGGGCATTGATGAACGTCCCGGACGCCTACGTCGCCGGTTACGAAACCGCCCGCAAAGTCGATCCGCTGCTGGCCGAGAAATACGTCCGCCACACGATGCTGGGAGACCCGGTGGCCGATGTCGTGGTCGCCGACCTGGCGGCGAACGCGTCGCCGGCGGACGCGCACGGAATCATCGCGACAACGCTCGACAACTTCAGTGATCTGCCGGCCGACACGCCCGAGCCGCTGCGTGACCTGATTGCGGACGCGGGCGTCCTGCCCGACTGGTTCGACCGCGATCTGGCCCGCGATGCGACCCGGGCCCTTCTGCGCAACTCCGAGATGGTGATGGGCGCCCTGGTGGGCGGGGCCATCATCGAGGGCTTTTCCACACTCATCAGCAAGTCGTTCCGCATTCGGAGCCGCATCATGACGAACGGGGTTCGGCGGCTCAAGCAGAACCTGCTGCAACTCGTGGAACAGTATCTGCCCGGGGGCATCGAGCCGGGCGGCGACGGGTGGAAGCTCAGCCTCAGAATCCGACTCGTGCATGCGCAAGCGAGGCGGCTGATTGCGACTGCCGATGAATGGGACGAGTCGGTGTACGGGGTCCCCCTCAGCGCGGCCCACATGCTGCTCGGCGCCGCCGCCTTTTCGGGGAGGCTGCTGCAGCACGTCGCGAACCTCGGCAGCGACTTCAGCGACCGGGAACGCGAGGCGTACGTGCATGTCTGGCGGTACACCGGCCGGCTCATGGGGATACCCGACCAGATCCTGTTCCAGGACTACGCGTCGTCGGTCAGGTGGTTCGAGATTGCGGCGCAGTGCGAGCCGCGGCCCGACGAGGATGCGATCATCATGGCGAACAGCATCATCAACAGCGCGCCGATCGTGCTGGGGTTCACCGAGCCCAAGACGCGACGCGCCATGGCGAAGTACATGTACCAGGTGTCCCGGGAGATGATCGGGGACGGGCTGGCCGACGAGCTGAGGTTCCCCGGCGGAAGACTGAAGAAGGAGCTTGCGTTGCTGCGGCTGCGCAATCTTGCCGACAGGATGCTGCGGAAGCTCGCGCCGCCCCTGGCCGCGTACCGGTCGAGGTCGCGGTTCAGGAGTCTGCTCGAAGTCTCGAATCTGGGCGAGTACGAGCATTCCTACAGCCTGCCGACCTCGGTGTTCGAGGAAGATTCGCGAGAATGGTGACCCCAGCGGGCCGACGACTTCCCGGGGGCAAAACATCCGGTCGACGGTTCCGCCGATACCGCGGTTCCGAGGTGGACACCCATGCAGGATTCCGATACGCAATCCCTGATTGCGGTCGACGCCGACGACCGGCGAACGGGAGTCGTGGAGAAGATGGCGGCCCACGGTTACGGTCCGTGGATCCGTGATCCGTGGATGTCCACGGCCGGGTGTAGCCGGGGAGTCCATCACCGCGCTGATGCGCTGCCGCACGTTCCCGGCCGTCTGGACCTTCACGTGCGAGATCGGCGTGAGGACCTCCAGCACGTCGGCGCTCGCGACCTCGGAGACAAGCCGGTTGCCGAGGGCACGAGGTCGAGATCCCCGTCGCCGTCGAAGTCGGCGTAGGCGGCCCCCCGCCCCATGGCCGGCCGGCCGAACGCCTCGCCCGCTCCGCGGCTGGCGTCCTGAAACGTGTCGTCGCCCCGGTTTCTGAGCAGCAGCGGCGGCTGGCTGAGCCGCGCTCGCGAATCCAGCATCCCCTGCGACTCGTCGGTGCCGCCGTTCGCGGCGAAGATGTCGAGGCGGCCGTCGAGGTCGACATCCAGGAAGAAGACCGCCCAGGTGACCGACTGGTAGCTGGCGCGGCCCACCGCCGTGCGGGGCGCGGCGTCCACGTAGAAGCCGTCGCCCGCGTCGCGATAGAGGCCGAGCATCTCGTGGAGGAAATTGCCGACGAGGATGTCCGGGCGGCCCGACCGGTCGTAGTCGGCCGCGTCCACCCCCATGTTCGCGCGCGCCCGTCCCCGTTCGCTCAGGGACACGCCGGCGCGCAGGCCCACGTCGACGAATCGCCCCGCGCCGTCGTTGTGGTACAGCTTTGCGGGCACGCGGTCGCTGCCGACGAACACGTCGGGCCAGCCGTCGGCGTCGTAGTCGAGCACGGCGACCCCCATCGCCTTGTCGGTCGGGTCGTCGAGGCCGGCCTGTGCGGTGACGTCCTCGAAGCGACCCTGCCCGGCGTTGCGGTACAGGGTGGGCGCGACCGGACGGTACGCGTCGGGACCGCAGTACCCCGGTGGATTGCCGCACCCCGTGTCGGTCTCGGGCGACCAGTCCACGTAGTTCCCGACGAAGAGGTCGACCAGGCCGTCGCGGTCGTAGTCGAGCCACGCGGCGCTGACCGCGAACCCGCCGTCGCCGATGCCCGAGCCGGCGGTCACGTCGCGGAACGTGCCGTTCCCCGCGTTGCGGTACAGCCGCCCCCCGTCCACCGTCGTCAGGAAGAGGTCGTCGCGGCCGTCGTTGTCGTAGTCGGCGACCGCGGCTCCCAGGCCGTAGATTTCGGCGCCGTCCAGGCCGCTCCCCGCGAAGACGTCGCCGAAAGTGCCGTCCCCGTTGTTGCGGAACAGGCCATGACGGGTCTCGCCGGCCGATCCCCACCGCCTGCCGTTGACGAACAGCAGGTCGGACCGGCCGTCGCCGTCCAGGTCGAGCACGGCGACCCCGCCGCCGAACAGCTCCGGGTACCAGTGATCGCCCGCGGCCCCGTTGTCGTGCGTGAAGTCGATGCCGGCCTGCGCCGTCACGTCGGTGAACACGACCGCGGCAGGCACGGCGTTCTGCGCTGCCGAACCCGCCCGGCCCGCGGCGCCCGGCAGTCCCGAGGCGCCGGGTTGCCCGGTCGATCGGCCTCCGCTCAGCACCAGTACCGCGCAGGCGATTCCGATCGGGAACCGGTGGCGGTACAAAGACCGGCCAAACGCCCGAATCGCGCAGCGCGAGGAGGAGACCCGGCGGGGCGTCCGTGACCGGGAAGCGGCGTAGCGAGGGACGATGCCTCGTCGGCCGCACACGGCGGAGTCGCTCACGGCACTTCCCCGTCGGGCCACGGCGTGCGGCACGCCTCGCCCCGCTCGTAGCGCCGCAGGTTCTCCTGCAACCGACCGGAAACGCCGGCGAGTCCGGCGCGCATGGCTCCTGTGACGAGATCGCGCTGCAGCGCCGCCGCGCGGTCGAAGGCGCCGACCTCGGCCAGCGCCATCGCCATCGTCTCCCCCAGGTCGAGACTCCGCCCCCGCGAGGCGAGACCGTCCGCCATGGCCAGCGCGCGCGCGCCATCGCGGACGCGCTCGTCCGGGGCCGCGGCCAGCACGCGCGCGAGTGCGTGGGCCACCCCGGCATCGTCCGGGTACGCTTCCAGCGCCTGCTCGAGCCGCGCGCGGGCGGCAGACCAGCGGTGGAGCACGACAAGCGTCATGGCGTGTCCGAAGGCTGCCTCGACGAGGTCCGGGTTCATCCGCGACGCCTGCTGATACTGCGCCAGGGCGCCCTCCGTATCGCCCGACCGGCGCAGGCTGTAGGCCAGGCGCAGGCGGGCCTCGGCGTACGACGCCCGCCCCCGCAGCGCCGCGGCGAACCGTTCGGCCGCTTCCCGGTACCTGCCCTCCTCCTGCAGCAGCACCCCCAGGCTGTATTGTGCCTGCGGCAGCTCGGGCGCATCCGCCGCGGCCCGCTCCAGCTTCGTGCGCGCCGTCCCCGTATCGCCCCGCAGATAGAGCGCCGTTCCGAGCCGGTGCCGAAGCTCCGCGTCTGCAGGATCGAGCTCCAGGCCGCGGCGGAACGCGGCGACGGCCCCGTCCCAGTCCTCGCGGTTCAGCGCCTCTATACCGCGCGTCTCGTACGCCTGGGAGCTCTCCAGCAGTCCGTCCAGGGCGGCCATCAGCGGGTCGGCGGGCCGGACGTCGGCCGCCTCCCGCTGCCGCAGGTGCTCCTGCGCCCGCTCCGCTTCGCCGAGCCGCAGATAGGCCTGCCCGAGCGGATAGTGGGCCGCCGTCGCCGAGGGTTCGAGGGCGAGGATCTCCTCCAGGCCCCGGGCCGCCGGCTCGAACTCCTCCCGCATCAGCGCGACGCGGGCCAACCCGAACCGCGCGGAGAGCGAATCGGGATAGAGGCGCAGGGCGCGCGCGAACAGCGGCTCGGCGGCCTCCGCGTCTCCCTGCGCCAGGCGCACGTCGCCCAGCCAGACCAGAACGGCCATGTCGTCCGGCTGCAGTCGCCGCGCCGCCTCGAAGCGATCGGCCGCCTCGTCGAGCGCGCCGGCGTCCCGGTGCAGATGCGCCAGGTAGTAGGGCCAGCGGACGTCGGCCGGGGCCAGCGTCTGCGCGTTCCGAAGCGCCGGGGCGGCGGCGCCGGGCAACTCCGCCGCCATGAGCACCATGCCGAGTGCGCCGTAGGTCTCCGCCGCGCCCGCGGCAGGGGCCCGCCCCGCGGCCTGCAGGCTGTCGACCGGGCGCCAGCGCGACTCTATCTGCTCGCGGACCGAGTCGCTGACCTGCGCGAGGTCGGGGAGGACGACGGCTTCCAGCGGGCGCTCGGCCGCCGTCCCTCCTGCCCGCGCGTGCCGGACGCCGGCGAGTCCGTCCCGCCGCACGCCCAGCCCAGGAACGCCGGCGCGAGCAGCAGCAACACCGCCTGACGCCGCCCGCGCGCGGACGGCATCAGGAACAGAACAGGTTGCAGCCGTCCCGGCGTTCGCGACGCGTCGACGGCGTGGAGTCCTCGACCTTGCGGTCGATCACCATCATGGCCAGGCCTATCCCGACGCCGGCGGCGATGAGCCCCCATACCTTGCGCGCCCCGCCGCGGTCGCCGTCTCCCGCCGGCGCCTGCATCGCCGCGGCCCGCATCTCCCGCGGCCGCGCAAGCGAGCCGGCAGCCGCCGCCTCGCGGTCCGCCGGCGGCGCCTGTCGCGCCGTCACCTCCGAAGCCGCCTTCAGGGCCGAATCCAGCAGGCTTCCCGCGAACGCCGCAGGCGCGTGCGCCATCACCAGCGCCAGCGTCAACGCCAGCGCCGTCATCCGCTTCCAGCTCGTACTCGCAGTCATCGTCGTCCTCCTCTCGGCAGCATGCGAACGCCAGGGGGATCGCGCCGGCGACCCCCTGGCGTGACCGCAAGCTCCTAGAACCGCAGGTTCGCGTACACCTGCAACACCCGCGCGTCGAGCACCGTGATCGGCCGGCCGAACGCGATGCCGATCGTGTTCTCGATCGACTGGACCGAGTTGGAGTTCATCGCGTTGTAGAGGTCGATGCTGGTGTCCAGACGCACGTCGCCCAGATCGAACGTCCGCAGGAACCGGAGATCGAGCTGCGTGAAGCGCTTGGTGAAGTACTGGTTCGGCGCGGTGATCGCCAGCGTCCGGTTGGGGCTGCCCGCGAAACCGACCCGCGTGCTCGTCGGATCGCAGGTGCCGTTGCCGTCCGCTCAACGGCTTCACAGCGTCCGGCCGTATCCGCAGTCGTCCAGAGTCGTTCGTAAATATATGTGTAATAAACCATTATTACCGTTCAGACGGGACTGTGCGGGGCAGGACATCTTGTAGCATCCGGGGCCTTCCGGTATATGATTGTGGAATGATTAGTAGAGCAACGGCACCGCGCACACCGCGAAAAACCAAGCCCAGAGGTCCCCATCCAGACAAGCGCCTCTCGCCCGCCTTCGTCCGTTCCGCCCCGCCAGGGAGGCACGCTGACGGGAACGGCTTGTACCTCCACGTCCAGACTACAGGCACACGCAGTTGGGTCCAGCGGCTCGTCATCCGCGGGCGCAGCCGCGAACTCGGTCTCGGCAGCATCCGTCTGGTCCCGCTCGCCGAGGCCCGCGAGAAGGCGCGTACGAATCGCAAGCTCGCTCGCGAGGGCGGAGACCCCTTGGCCGAAAAGCACCGTTTGGCCGGCATGCCGACCTTCGCCGAGGCCGCCGTGCAGGTCATCGAACAGAAGCAGGCCGGCTGGACTTCGCCGAAGAACGCCGTCGACTGGCGGCGCAGCCTCGAGCGCTACGCCTTCCCGCGCATCGGCAACAGACCCGTGTCCGAGGTCGACAGCGCGGATGTGCTCCAGATCCTCAGTCCCTTCTGGCACGTGAAACGGCAGACCGCCCGGACCGTGCGCCGGCGTATCGGTGCCGTTCTGGAATGGGCCGTGGCCATGAACCTGCGCAACGACAACCCCGCCGACCGGGTGCTGCCGGTGCTCGGCCCACAGAACGAGGTCGTCGAGCACCGGCAGGCGTTGCCGCACCGGGAGGTCGCGGCGGCGATCGGGACCCTGCGGGCGTCGGAGCGGGCTGGCGCCGGCAAGCTGGCGTTCGAGTTCCTGATCCTCACGGCCGCGCGCTGGGGCGAGGTGCGCGGGGCCGTGTGGCCCGAGATCGACACGGCCGGCCGCGTGTGGACCGTCCCGGCCGCACGGATGAAGATGAAGCGCGACCACCGCGTTCCACTGTGCCGCCGGGCCCAGGAGATCCTCGACGCGGCCCGAGCGCTGGGCGACGGCGGCAATCCGGTCGTGTTCCCGAACGAGCGCGGAAGACGGCTCGACGACAAGCGGCTGCGCCGGCTGCTCTGGAAGCACGGGATCGCCGCCGTGCCTCACGGCTTCCGCTCCTCGTTCCGGGACTGGGCCGCAGAGGAAACGGACCACCCGCGCGAGGTCATCGAGGCGGCGCTGGCGCACGTCGTCCGCAACCCGGTCGAGGCGGCCTATGCCCGATCCGACCTGTTCGAGCGGCGGCGGCGACTCATGAATGACTGGGCTGCGTACCTTGCCGGAGAGCGCCGGGCGGACGACCCCTCGCAGTGAATGGTGCTCGGACGCATCCGAGGGCGGTCGACTTCGGAGCCGCACGGCGGGGGCGCACGGTCGGGGGCGGCCGTCAACGCGCTGGCGCGCGTCCTCCGCGTACGCTCCGGCCCTTTGGGTGACTGCCGCCCCCGACCGTGCAGGTTGGTTCCTTGCGGGCCAGCCGGAAAGCTGGCCCGCGTTCAACACCACGAAGAGCAAGGCACTGCTCCGTTGTCGCGGTTCACCGTGATCGCGACCAGCCGCTGATCACAGCGACGCAGCCACTCCGATTACACCTGCCCGACGCCCCGGAAGCCGCGCCAGCCTGTAACCGCACCTCGACCGTCTGATCACAGCCCGCGTTACTGCCCCCGTTACACTTTCCGCGACACTCTCTCGTCTCCAACTCCCCGATGCCATTGACGCCACCGCCCACCCGCGAACCCACCACGGGGTCAGGCGCCGAGTCAGGGGAAAACCTGGAGCGACCCCCACGAATCTGACGATTCGTGGCCCCGGCCGGCTCGTGTGGTTACACTCGCCGACCGGCCTCCGGGTCGCTCCAGGTCGCAGTGTTCCCGTCCGGGAAGGGGGCAGGCACCGGCGTTGCGATGCGTCGAGCACGGGCCGTTGGCCCGCTTCCCCGACACCGCCGGCATCGGGCGCCTTGACCGCGCGGTATCGCGATCTACTGCCGATCCGTCGCCACACCCTGCTCAGGCACCGCCTCCGTCCTTGCACAGGCCTCTCCGAACACCGTGGCGCTCACCCATCGCTTGAAGTCCTCGTTCTCCATGAACTGCTTGAAGAACTCCGTGTCGTCCCGCACCATACCGGTGACGATCCGCTTCAGCACCCGGTCGTGCTCGATGCGGGCGTTGGCGTCATCGGAATTCCGCCGGGCATTCCGGAACGCGGGGTCCGCGGCCACCTTCGGCGGGATCGTCTCGGTGATCATCTTCCCCACGCGGTCGCGGTCTTCCCACGCGATGTCGCCGAACAGGTCGTTGAACGCCTGGAGGATGTTCGAGAGGCGGTCCAGCTCCGGCTCCGGCGCATGGCCACCGCCGGTGGCCGGCACGGGACCGATCTCGGCGTCCTCGTCGGGCAGCATGATCTGCTGCACGGCGCGCTTCTCGACCCGGTAGCTGTCCATGTCGATGGCGTCGAGGATGCCCTTCGACAGGTCCTTCTCCTTCGGAGCCGGCAGCTTCGGGATCAGGAAGCTCAGGAAGATCGACCGCTTCTCCCACGCGGCGTTCGTGTAGGGCAGGACGCATGAGAGGAACCCGTAGGTCCGCACGAACGCCTTGGCCTTGCCCTTGAAGTCCACCTGCGCGTCCTCGTCCAGCTCGCGGACATAGATCGCCACGCATTCGTCGAGGACGGGATCGAGACGGTCGCGCTCGGCGCCGCCGAGGTAGCGATCGACAAGGTCGTCGACCTGCTCGGGTGAGTAGACCTGGGCGGCGTCGAGGTCCGCCTGGAGGTCGTGCAGCTTGTCGGGGTCCGTCTCGTCGGCCAGGATCGTCGCGCGGTAGAAGTCGGCGAAGGCGTCGCGGATGGTGTCGGCGTCGTTCAGGAAGTCGAGCACGAACACGTCGTGCTTCTTCGGGTGCGCCCGGTTGAGGCGCGAGAGCGTCTGGACCGCCTTGATGCCGGACAGCGTCTTGTCGACGTACATCGTGTGCAGCAGCGGCTCGTCGTAGCCCGTCTGAAACTTGTCGGCGCAGACGAGGAAGCGGTACGGATTCTCCTGGATCCTCTGGGCGATCCGGCCTGAGGGGAAGCCGTTGAGCGACGCCTCGGTCACCTTCTCGCCGCCGAATTCGGGGTCGCCGGAGAAGGCGACGATGGCCCGGTCCGGGCTCTTGCGCTCCCTCAGGTAGTCGCGGATGGCGTGGAAGTACTGGATCGCGCGCTGGATGCCGCCCGTGACCACCATCGCCCGCGCCGCGCCGTCGATCTTGTGCTTGGCGATGACCTGCTCGTGGAAGTGGTCGACCATGATCTCGGCCTTCAGGCGGATCGCGTGGTCGTGGCCCTCGACGAAGCGCCGCAGCTTCTTCCGCGCCTTCCTGACATCGAACTCCGGGTCGTCCTCCACCGTCTTGGCGAGTCGGTAGTAGCTGGCCACCGGCGTGTAGTGCGCCAGCACGTCCAGGATGAAGCCCTCCTCGATGGCCTGCTTCATGGAGTAGCTGTGGAACGCGCGGTGCCGCACGGCCCCGTCCGGCTGCGGTTCCGGTTCCCCGAAGAACTCCAGCGTCTTGTTCTTCGGGGTGGCGGTGAACGCGAAGTAGCTGGCGTTCGGCAGCAGCTTGCGCGACTCCATCGCCCGGTTGATCTGGTCCTCGAAGGTTTCGTCCTCGCCCTCATCGCCGGCTGTTCCGAGCGCCGCCGAAATGGCCGACGATGTCCGGCCGCCTTGGCTGGAGTGGGCCTCGTCGATGATGATGGCGAAGCGCCGCGCGCGCTGCTCGTTGCCGATCTCGTCGAGGATGAAGGGGAACTTCTGGACGGTCGAGATGATGATCTTCTTGCCCGCCTCGATGAACTCCCGCAGATCACCGGAGCGCTCCGCGTGCCCCACCGTCGCGCCCACCTGCGCGTACTGCTTGATGGTGTCGCGGATCTGCCGGTCGAGGATCACTCGGTCGGTGACGACGATGATCGAGTCGAACACCGGCGCGCTGTCTCTCACGAGGCCGATCAGTTGGTGCGCGAGCCAGGCGATGGAATTGCTCTTGCCGCTCCCCGCCGAGTGCTGGATCAGGTAACGCCGGCCCGCCCCGCGCGCGGCGGCGTCGCCCAGCAACCGGCGCACCACGTCGAGTTGGTGGTAGCGCGGCCAGACCTGCGTTCGCTGCTTCCGGTGGGTCTTCTCGTCCTTCGCTTCCACGATCTGGGCGTAGTTTTCGAGAATGTCCGTGAGGCTCTCGCGGGACAGCACCTCGCGCCACAGTGTAGTCGGTCTTGATGCCGCTCGGGTTGGGCGGGTTGCCGGCGCCGTCGTTCCAGCCCCGATTGAACGGCAGGAACCAGGAGGCCTTCCCATTGAGATGCGTGCAGAAGCGCGCCTCGCTCTCGTCCACCGCGAAGTGCGCCACGCAGCGGCCCAGCTCGAACAGCTTCTCGCGAGGGTTGCGATCCCGCTTGTACTGCTCCTCGGCATCGGCCGCGGTCTGCTTGGTCAGGCTGTTCTTCAGCTCGAAGGTGAAGACCGGCAGGCCGTTGATGAACAGACCAACGTCGAGCGCCCGTTGCGTGTCGTCGCGGCTGTAGGGCAACTGCCGAACGACCGTGAAGCGGTTCAGTACGTAGCGTTCCTGCGCCTCCGTGTTCCCGGCCGACGGTGTGCCGTAGAAAAGAGACAGGTCGTGCGCGCCGTGCCGGAGGCCGTGGCGCAGTACGTCGATGGTGCCGCGCTTCGAGATCTCGCCCTGGAGCCGCGCGAGGAACCTCCGCTGGGTCGGGCCGTCCTCGTCCAGCGCCAGTTCGTCGGCGGCCTCCGGCTGCGTGGCCCTCAGGAAGGTGGAGAGCTGGAAGCGATCCACGCAGAAAGCGCGGTCGTAGTCGTGGGGGTTCCCGGCGATCCAGCCTACGCCGCCGTAGGCGGGGCGCGCCTCCGCGACCCGGCCCCGCTGCGGCGGATCGCAGGAATGACCGGCGAGCGCCGTGCAGATGAGGCGTTCGAGGCCGCGTTCGGACGTATCGGTGGCCACGGCGACTCTCTCCGCTCCCCTCAGATCCAGACTTCCTTGCTCGGCACCGCCGCGAACTCGTCCAACCGCGCCCAGAGCGAGAACTTCACGAGGATTCGCATGCTCGACCCTGGAGTCCAGATGCCTGCAACTCTCGGGGCGCTCTGAGGGCCGCACCTGCGGGTGTCCGCGATCATGAACGCTCCGTTTGTTCTGTGGCAACGGGCGGATCCTGCGTCTCTCCGTCGATGAATTGGGTCAGCCGCGGTCCGAGAGCTTCGATGTCGGTCGTCTCACACTCCCACACGATCATCGTTTCCCAACCGAGCGCATCCAGGTCCATCATGTTCGCTCGATCACGTACCACGTTCCTGTCGAACTTGTCCGTCCAGAACGCAGTGCGTGTCTTCGGCGTCGTCGTTCGGGGGCATCCGTCGTGGCGATGCCAGAAACAGCCGTGAACGAAGATCGCTTTCCTCCGGCCGGGGAAACAGATATCGGGAGTCCCCGGAAGTCCGCGATTGTGCAGCCGATAGCGGTACCCGAGACGATGCAGCAGTCGACGTACGGCGAGTTCGGGTCCGGTATCCCTCACGCCGATGCGCGCCATGTTGGCGCTGCGCACGGCGTCCGGCTCCGGCTCGCCCATCAAATGTCGTCCAGTTCGACTCGGCATTCGTCAAATAACGGCAGTCAACGCAGCCCTTCCCAACGCCTCGGCGAACGACACCGGCACCGCATTCCCTATCCAGCGGGCGATTCCACTCCTGGTCCCCAGAAACTCATAATCGTCCGGAAATGTCTGGAGTGCGGCTGCTTCCCGCAGGCTGATGGCCCGATCCTGCTCTGGATGCCCGAAACGCCCGTTAGACAGACTGTTGCACCGGCTCGTAAGCGTCGGCGCGACACGGTCCCACCACATCCGGCCGTAGACGTCGCTGAATCCCACGCCGTCGGCATGGTGACAGGGCAGCCCCAGCTTTAGATGCTCCGGCCAATCGCGGCGGCTTCCACCGTCCGGCGGCGTCGCCTTGATCCGCGCCAGGTTCAGAGGTGCGAGATCCGCGGCGCAGTGGTTGGGGATCTCGGGGTGCGCTTCTCCCGCCTTGATGCGGGGAAACCGTTCGATGGTCTGGCGTACCGAGAGGACGTCCGCGGCGTCGCCGCCGCGCGCCGGATCCGGGAGCCGTGACGGTCCGTTCGCTGCTGCCAGAAGCGCATAACGTCGGCGGTGCTGCGGCACGCCGAAGTCGCGGGCGTTGAGGATACCGTGGTCGCAGCCGTAACCGAGGTCGGTCAAGGTCTTCCTGAAGCGGCGGAACGCGCTGAAACCCGGTACCGAGGCGATGCCGGGGACGTTCTCCATCAGGACGACGGCAGGGCGCAGCGCAGCGACGAGCCGTGCGAACTCGCCGAGGAGAACGGCGTCCGAACGATTGCCGAGGCCTCGCGTGCGGCGCTGCTTGCTGAACGGTTGACAGGGAGCGCAACCCGCGAGGAGCAGTTCCGCACGCGGGATCGTGTGCGCCAGGTCCCGGACAGCGTCGTCATCGACGCGTCGCAGGTCGGAGTGGATGAACCGCGATCCGGGGTTGTTGCGCCGATACGTCTCAGCGACGGCTCCGTCCACGTCGATTCCGGCGACGACTTCCCAACCGGCTCGCCGCAATCCGCGCGTCAGGCCGCCGACGCCGCAAAACAGATCAATCGCCTTCATGGGTCTGCAACTGTCTGCAAGTGCGCGGAGATTTCGTCGAGCCAGCGTTCGATATCGACTTCGGGCATTCCGGGGCGTCCGGTCACGCGCAGATACGCCCATCCCACGAGTTCGCGGAACGGGCTGTCGGTCGACGCGACCCTCTGGAACACGCGCTTCTCCTTTGGTGATGGACCGCCGACGGTCTCCGACCGGACTTCGTCCCACGCAAGCAGCTCCAGGTTTCTGAGGTCGGCCGCCATCAACGGCACGTGACCCCGAAACTCCGGGATCGGCACGCGGCTGCCGACCATTCCCTCCGTCAGGAGAGTCCGCAGCTTGTCCCTCTCCCTATTCGACAGGCTCTTCCCGCGCCGGAGGTTGATCGTTCCGAGCCTGCCAAGCCGCTCACACCGTGCGACGAGGATCCGGCCGGCGTTCGGCGGTTCGCCGCCCCGCGGCGCCAAGTCGCAGGACGGCGTGACCACAAGCCGGAACTCGTCCACTTCCTTCCAATCGGCTCCCTCACGCCGCAGCAAATCGGCGGTAAGGAGCTGCCGTCCCAGCGGCGGCACCACATACCGCTCCCACGGATGAAGCCTCGATTCTCCAGCGGCGCCGGTGTCGACCCGGGCGGCAACGACGCGGCGGACCGCGCGCGCCAGCGTCGAGTCCTTCGAAGAACCGGTCTCCTTTGCCTCTAGTCGGAAGTTTCCGCGGTCATTGTCCCGGAACCCATAGATTCTAAAGGCTTTACGGGGTTTTTTGCGGGTCGTATCCGGTGAAATGTAGCCATGTAATGGCAGGGATGAACGTCTTGTATTCCCTTGCAATAGATGCCTTAACGCGGGATAATGGTATCCATGTATATCGAGAGCGTCCCCAACCGCTCCTCGCCCCCCGCCATCCTCCTCCGAGAGTCCTTCCGCGACCGCGGCCGCGTCAAGAAGCGTACCCTCGCCAACCTCTCCAAGCTCCCCGACGTCGCCATCAACGCCCTGCGCCGCACCCTCCGCGGCGAGCGACTCGTCAGTCCCGATGACGCCTTCACCTGCCTCCGAAGCCTCCCACACGGCCACGTCGCCGCCGTGCTCGCCACCGTCCGCAAGCTCGGACTGGCGGCCATCCTCGCCCGCAGTCCCGGCCGCCTCCGCGACCTCGTCCTCGCACTGCTCGTCGCCCGCGTCATCGACGCGCAGTCGAAGCTCGCCACCGCCCGCGCTCTGACGCCCGAAAGCGCCGTCTCCACGCTCGGCCAGATGCTCGACCTCGGCGCCGTCGACCCGAAGGAGCTGTACGCCGCGATGGACTGGCTCGTCGAGCGGCAGGCGGTCATCGAGCAGCGCCTCGCCAAGCGCCACCTCCAGGAACACACCCTCGTGCTCTACGACCTGACCTCCAGCTACGTCGAGGGGACGCACTGCGAACTCGCCCAGCGCGGACACAGCCGCGACCGCAAGAAGGGCACGCTCCAGATCGTCTTCGGTCTGCTCTGCACCGCCACCGGGTGTCCGGTCGCCGTCGAGGTCTTCGAAGGCTCGACCAGCGACCCCAACACCGTCGCCGCGCAGGTCGACAAGATCCGCACCCGTTTCGGCCTCCACCGCGTGGTGCTCGTCGGCGACCGCGGGATGCTGACCGCGGCCCGCATCCGAGAGGACCTCGCCGAGGTCGACGGGCTGCGCTGGATCACTACACTGCGCGCACCGACCATCCGCAAGCTGCTGGCGGCAGGAACCGTCAGCGCGTCGCTGTTCGACCAACGTGACCTCGCCGAGGTCACCAGCGAGGAGTTCCCCGGTGAGCGTCTGATCGTCTGCCGCAATCCGCTGCTCGCCGCCGAGCGGCAGCGCAAGCGACACGAACTGCTCGCCGCCACCGAGAAGGAACTCGAACCGATTGTCGCCGCCACCCGGCGACCGAAGACCCCCCTACGCGGGGCCGCCGCCATCGGCATGCGCGTCGGCAAGGTCATCAACCGCTACAAGGTCGCCAAGCACTTCGTCACCAACATCACCGACGAGTCCTTCTCGTTCCAGCGCGACGAAGCCGGGATCGCGGACGAGCAGCAACTCGACGGGCTCTACATCGTCCGTTCCAACGTCGAGCCCGAACACTTCGATGCCGCCCAGACCGTGCGCGCCTACAAGGACCTGGCGAAGGTCGAGCGCGCCTTTCGGTCCCTCAAGACCGTCGACCTGAAGGTACGGCCGATCCACCACCGCCGCGCCGACCGGGTGCGCGCCCACGTCCTGTTGTGCATGCTCGCCTATTACGTCGAGTGGCACATGCGCCAGGCCCTCAAGCCGCTCCTGTTCGACGACCACGACCCGGCCGCCGCCGAACGACAGCGCGCCTCGGTGGTCCAGAAGGCCAGGCGCTCGCCCGCCGCACGCGCCAAGGCCGCCGGAAAGCGCACCGAAGACGACCTGCCCGTGCACAGCTTCCGAACCTTGCTCGCCGACCTCGGCACCCTGACCGCCAACACCATGCGGGTGGCCGACGGCGACGCCACCTTCACCATGCTCACCAAGCCCACACCCGTGCAGCAACGCAGCTTCGAGCTGCTGGGAGTCACCCCGAAAATGTAGCCAGCACCCAACACCTTCGAAACCTGTAACTCCGCCACCAACAGTGACTTATGCGCGATCGGCCTGGAAACTTCCGTCTAGTTGGCTGCGCAGGGCATGCACCGAATCCCGCAGAGCCTCGCGGACGCGCGCGTCGAAATCACCGTGGACGCCCTGAATCATCTCCGCCGTCGAAGTGAACGCCCTCAGCCGATCCCGTACGTGCTCCTCGGTGCCGGCGCCCTTGGTGATCGTCTCCACGAAAGGATGTCGATTGAAGCTCCACCTGGCGGGGAAGGCGGAGTAGACCACGACCGGGCAGAACCAGGTCTCCCGCATCTGATCGAACCACGTGTTTCCAGTGTTCTGGTCCAGTGCCTCCCCCGCCTCGCCCTCGACGATATCCAGCACCATCATGTCCGGTCGGAAACGCGCGAGCGTTTCGTCGACGTTCTCGAATCCCTGATCCTCCACTTCCCAATCGACGTCCTCCGCTAGGGCGGCGCGGAGAACCTGCCTCAGATCCGCATCGTCGTCGATGATGAGCACCTTCACGACCGTCCCTCCACTGCCGGCTTCCCGACCAGCGGGAGGTCGAACTCAAACGTTCCTCCTCCCAGCGCACCCGGCACGACGGTCCGCATCTTGCCCCCGCGCCCATCAACGAGCTCCGATGCGACGGTCAGGCCCATCCCGATGCCGTCGGGCTTGTGGGTCACACCGGGCCAGAACACCCGATCCCGTTCGTCCGGGTCGATGCCCGGTCCCGAGTCATCCAATGAAACGGTCACGCGATCCCGCCCCGGTCCCTCGGCTAGGCGGAAGCGCAGGCGACGTTCACCTTCGTGCCGCCGTATCCAGTACAGCGAGTTCGTGATCAGATTCAGGAGGATCGTATCGATCTCCACCGGATCGATGCGGACCGCTGTCCGCGTACCGAAGTCCGCATCGACGGTGATCCGACCGGACCGAATCTCCTGCTCCAGCAATGCCAGACAGCGACCGACGGACTCCTCCACGACCGACGTGCGTCGGCCGGGCCGGTAGCCCCGGTTCCCGAGAGGAGCGAAGCGGTCGGCGAGAGCCTCCAGAGCGGCGACCGAACCCGTCGCCATGTCGACCGCCTGTGTCGTCGCCCCGTCGCGCAGGCGCTCGGCCAGCTCGCCGGCCTTCCGCAGTCCCCGGCCGATCACCGTCGTACGGGTGCGAATCTCGTGAATGACCAACTGCGCGATGGTACCGATGACCGCCAGGCGGTTGTAGTACCCGAATCGCTTCTCGATGACGGCTCGGCTCTGCGCCAGCGCGCTCCCGAAGGCCGTAGCGGCCTCCACGGCGTCCGCCATGTCGGCCCCCGAGTCCCGCAGTTCCTCCAATCTGGCGACCAGCGGGTCCGCGCTCAGATCGGCGAACAGCTCCCTCGCGGGTCCCGTGTCCTTCTCCTCCGTTCGATCCTTGTGGCGCTCGACCTCGAGAAGGGTCATGATTCGGGTCACGAGGTGACGGAACGCAACCGTGGCCGGATTCGACACCAGCCCTTCACGGTCGCTCGTGTCCACGATGCGGGGGTTCCCAACCTTCGTGATCCGAACGTACCCCACGACTTGGCTCGTGCTGAGACGATCGCCGACGCGGCTGACCCTCCTGAGATCCAGACCGAGCCAATCGCGCGCGCCGTCTGACTTCGGCAGCGCCAGAACATCATCGCGATAGACCGACACGCCCCGCTGTGCTGCGATCGCGCCTCGAACGTGGCGACGGGTCTCGCCGAAATGGGCCTCCATGTCGCGCGTGTCATCCCTAGTCAGATCCCAGGCCCGGATTTCGAACTCGAACGGACCGCAGCCGGGATTGCGTTCGTCGATGCCCGCTTGATCCGCCTGCGGGAGAGCATCGTAGACGGCGGTCCACGGCTCCCGAAGTTCCCGTTCGCGACCACCGACACCCTTGACCGGGCGGTAACGGTACCGCCACCGGATTGCGCCGTCGCCGTCGACGCTACCTTCCATCGCGTACTTCGGCTCCGACATGAACTGCGGGGGCTTGATGTGCTGAACGTCCGTTTCGCTTCCGTCCGCCGTGACGTCCAGATGCAGCGAAAAATCCTCCGCGCCAGAGAACGGTGACACGAGCCGCGACAGGTTCTGCCGCAGATCTTCGATCTTGTCCTTGTTCCAGTCGCTGCGGAGTCCTCCGATCCCGAGCCGCGTACCGTGTTCGCCCTCGAATGCTGCGGGCGGCAGACCGGACACGTCGAATCCCGTTTCCGTCAGATCGTTGCCCCGCAGCAACTCGTCCCAGTTCAAGGCAAACTGAAGAACAGGACCTCCCGCCGTCCTGGTGACTACCCGGAGGTCGCTTCCCAGCCGCGCCGCCGAGAGCCTCCCCAAACCCTTCTCACCCGTTACGGCACGTGACCGCGCACCCATCTTCAGGACAGGTCGCTTCTGCCTGAACGGGGTCGCGATCATGAACCACACGTCCCGGATCGTCGCGTAGTCCATGCCGTGGCCGTCATCGACGACCTCAATGAAACTCTCGTCCGAAGCGCCGTCCGCCGCCCGAATCCGCACGTCCACGCGGGTCGCCAGCGCGTCGTACGCGTTCTTGACGAGCTCCATCACCGCAACGACGTCGTTGGTCACGAGGTCCCGCCCCAGCGCCGCCAACGCCCGCGCGTGAAAGCGAAACGCGACGCGGGTGGTCTCGCCGGATCCCGCGTTCGTCCCTGGCGGACGTGGTTCGGTCACGTTCAGTGCTTCGGCGTCGGACTTCATGAGTCTTGCATCATCACTTCCGGATTGCCCGCGACTCCGTTCCCGCGATTCGACCGAGCCCATCTTCTGCGCCTTCCCGATTTCGACCTTCGGTTTTCCCTCCGACTCACCGGGCCGTCCGCCGTCGTATCCGCAACGTCTGACTCAACTTGACGTAACGTCTCGGATCCACCAACTCACCGAACCATGTGCCGAGGTGCAACTGCAAATCCGCGACAAACAGGTTGAGAAGCCTACCCGCGCCCACGAGCGGATCCGCGACCGTCTCCTCTAGCGTCACCCAACGATTTGCCGCATCCACTTCCGCTCGCGTTCGATTCACCTCACATTGCATCCCCACGACGTTCCTCTCACCGCTCGTCCGACACGGAATACAAACGGCACCGCCATTCTCTTCATCCACGACTACCGCAATTCCGTCGCGCGGCTCGACACCACTACCGGCCACATCCGCCGCCAGTCCCTCCAGGTTGCACTGGCCGGAATCCAACGCCATCACAAACACGTAGATCCATTCCACCACGCCCGTCCGCAGTCCGGTCGAGCCATTTCGTTCATCGTCGCGCTGTCCTGGATCTCACCGAATCTAATGCCGTTCCTAATGAGGATCCCTTCCTGCAGTGCTCGAATCTCTCGAACCGTCCTCGCATAGTCATGGATCACACGCTCATGCTCGTACCAGCTCGATTTCACTTCCCCGACCGCAGCCACGCATTCCGTTCGTACAAGCTCCGCCTGTCCGGGCTTAGAGCCGTACATCGTCGCCGCCGGCACGTCTCGGACCACGATTACGTCGAGCTGCTTCGACTTTCTACCGTCGGCGCGTACCATGTGCCCCGTCGTCACCCTATACTGGGTCCCGACAAGACCTGCGACCCAGGACCGAATCGCCTCTTCGGGTCCGTCACCTTTGGCTCTAATGTTGTTGCTTCCACCGACCGCTTGAGCTGTTCGGCGCTCCTTGAACAAATCCGCAGCCACCGAGGCATACAGAGCGTCAATATCGTACGTGTCCATTGCCGTCAATCTCCGTCGCCATCGCCTCGGCAAGCTCCACGTCCCCGAAACCCCCGTGGGTCTGGGCACTCTTCGCGTCCCAACTCGTCGTCCCTTCCTCGTCCGCTGCTCGTCGCTCTGACAGCCAATCTCGTAGTTGAGCGCACGTCGACCTTGCCGGTGACGACATCAGCGATCAGACGGGTGCGGTATTCGCCGATGAGCGCCGCACTCTGCTCCACCCGGCTCGCCACACCGATCAACGTCTCCTTGGCGCGGGTGTAGCGCCGGATGCGCCGGTCGGCGTGGTCGAGGAACCCGACGATGGCGGCTTGCTCCGGCAGGGATGGGATCGCCACGGTCACGTACTTGAGATCGCTCGAGTAGATATGCACGACCGTGAACCCGCGGCCGATGCACGCCTTCTGACGAGCAGTCGCAGCGCAGTCCATCGCATAACCGAGGAAGCGGGCGTCGGCATTGATGCTGGGTCGAAAGATGATGACGTCTCCGCCGCAACATGCCGGACCGGGGATCAAGTTGACCGCGGACTTGCCGATCTCGTCGATCGTCTCGCCGGACCCGGCGAACAGCACGTCTCCGTACCGGATTGGCGTATAGGCCGTGTCGGCCCGTTCGGGCGTGACGCACGCCCGGGTCGCGGTAATGAAGAACTGATGCTGCGTGTACAGGTCGCCGTAGCGCACGCATGGAACACCGGACTCCCGCTCGTCCTCCTTGGTGCCACCACCGCCCTTGAAGAGTCTGCCGATGCGACCGAGTTGGCGCACCCTCCAATGCGCCGGCACCGCTCCCAGTGCCTCTAACCTTGTACTGCGGATACGGCTTGAGTTCGGCGGCCATCGGATCAACCGAAGAGAGTGTCGCGTAATGCCTGCTTGGACAGGCCGAGGAAAGCCGCCACATCGGCGATGATCGCGTCGAGGGTTCCGATCCGCACGTCCCGATGCCGCGGCACGGTCACCTGATGCTCGTCGTCTCCCGTCGTCAGGGTCAACGTCATGTGGCTGCCCCGACTCCGAGTTATGCGATAGCCGTAGTGACGGGCGAGCCGCCGGGCGACCTCGATGCCCGAGAGGTCGCGGGGCAGCTTCATACCGCGATGGCCTCCTCCCGGACGAGATGCAGCCGGATCACGCGCGGCGCCCCGTCCTCATCGAAATGGCAGAGCACGGCGTCCCTCGCCATCTCCTTCAGGTCGTCCCAGTTCTCACCTTGCGTGTAGATGCTGTATCCGAGCGCTCTCGCGTCGTACCCGCCTTCGACCGCTTCCATGACCTCGAAGATGATCTCCATTGGCCGTCCCCGCGACTCCGCCGCTGAATCGTCAGTCATCTCCCGCTCCCGTTGTGCTCGCCTTCATTGCGTCGAGGTCGGCTCACCATGGCCCAGAATCTCCGCCAGCAGCCCCTCAGTCTCGCTCTCCAGGGCCAGGATGTCCGCCCGGAGTTCCGCCAGCGTCCGCAGCGGCTTCGGCTTGTAGAAGTAGCGCGTGAAACTGATCTCGTAGCCGACCTTCACGCTGTCCGGCTGGTACCAGGCGTCGGCGGCGTACGGCAGCACCTCGCGCCGCAGGAACGCCTCGACGCCGCCCTCCTCGGTGAGCGGGATTTGCTCGGTGTCGCGCAGGTCAGTGTCCGGCTCGTACTCCACGACGACGGACCGGCCGTTTACGGTTGCCGCGAACAGGCCGTGCAACGGGTCAGCCGCCGTGCCACGCTTGTGGATCTTCCAGATGATCGGTGGCGCCTCCCCGCTCCGCTTGTCGGTCTCTTTCAGCGCCTTGATCTCAGCAGTCTTGTAGACGCGGTTAGGATCCGCGCCCTCAATGCGCAGGGGGCGGTCGACCGCCACCTTCCAGTACCCGAGGGCGGCGTTGTCGAAGATGCGGCTCTCCTCCGTCTCCTTGAAGGCGAGGAACGTGTCGCAGATGCGGGCGATGTCCTCGTCCCCCAGCTCGCAGTTCTTCTTGCCCAGGTTCTTGCGCAGCGGCCGGTGCCAGTTCGTGGCGTCGATCAACTGGACCCTGCCGCGCCGGTGCTCGGGCTTGCGGTTGGTGAGCACCCAGACGTAGGTGGCGATGCCGGTGTTGTAGAACATGTTCAGCGGAAGGGCGACGATCGTCTCCAGCCAGTCGTTCTCGACGATCCAGCGCCGGATGTTGCTCTCGCCCTGCCCGGCGTCGCCCGTGAACAGCGAGCTGCCGTTGTGGACCTCGGCGATGCGGCTGCCGAGCGGCGTGTCCTGCTTCATCTTCGAGAGCTTGTTGGCGAGGAAGAGCATCTGGCCGTCGCTGGAGCGGGTGACCAGGGAGTACTCGGCGTCGCCCGCGTGCTCGATGACGAAGCGCGGGTCGCGCATCTCCTTCTTGCCGCCCATGCGCTCCAGGTCGGTCTTCCAGCTCTTGCCGTAGGGCGGGTTCGACAGCATGAAGTCGAACTCGCGCGACGGGAAGGCGTCGCTGGCGAGTGTCGAGTGCTCCGGGCCGCCGACGATGTTGTCGGCCGCCTCGCCTTCGCCCTTCAGCAACAGGTCGGCCTTGCAGATGGCGTAGGTCTCGGCGTTGATCTCCTGGCCGAACAGGTGCGTGGAGACGTCCTTGCCGCGCTCGGCCGCAAGCTGCCGCAGCGTCTCCTCGGCGACGGTCAGCATGCCGCCCGTCCCGCAGGCGCCGTCATAGAGGAGGTACGTGCCGGACTTGATCCCGTCGGCGACGGGCAGGAAGACGAGCTTGGCCATCAGCCGCACGGCGTCGCGCGGCGTCCAGTGCTCGCCCGCCTCCTCGTTGTTCTCCTCGTTGAAGCGGCGGACCAGCTCCTCGAAGATCGAGCCCACGGCGTGGTTGTCGAGGCCGGGATGGCGGACGGACCCATCGGCGTGCAGCACGGGATGGGGGCTCAGGTTGACGTCCGGCGACGTGAGCCTTTCGATGAGGGTCCCCAGCGCGTCGGCCTTCGAGAGCCGCGGGATCTGGTTGCGAAACTCGAAGTTGTCGAGGATGTCCTGCACGTTGGGCGAGAACCCGTCGAGGTAGGCGCGGAAGTCGGCCTCAAGCTGCTGGCGGCTGGCGCGAGCCCGAAGGTCGCGCAGCGTGAACGGCGAGGTGTTGTAGAACGCCTGTCCCGCCTCCGCCCGCAGAGCCGAGTCCTGCTCGACGATGTCGGCGTTGTCGAGCACTGCCTTCATCCGTAGAACCGCCTGCTTTGTGTCCTCCAGCACCGCGTCCAGCCGCCGCAGGACGGTCATCGGCAGGATCACGTCACGGTACTTGCCGCGGACGTAGAGGTCGCGCAGCACATCGTCGGCGATGCCCCAGATGTAGTTGGCGATCCAGTGCAGGTCTTGACTGCTCACAGGACGCTCCCTCCGTCCCGTCCCTCACGAACGTGCCGGGCCATCGGTGACGAGAATGGTGCCGCCGTCGCCCCGCGCCGCATTTTCTGGCGTTCCGCTGGTCCGAAAGTGTAACAGAGGACGGCCCGCCGGCCACGCGGTGCCGCCTCCACACCTACAGGTCTCCGGCCTCGCGGGCTCGCCAGTACGGCCGGTCCCGCGGCAGAAAGTCGGGCTTGAGGTAGCAACGCCGTGCGTCGCCGGCCCGCTTGCCGTCGTACGGGATCACGATGGCCTGACAGTTGCCCAGCGTCGTGAAGTCGCGGGCATGGAACAGCGGCTCGCGGCGCTCGCTGAACGTCTTGCTCGCGCTGAGGCTGCCCGACCCGCCACCGGGAGAACCCGAGAGCAGCGATGGGGCGGCGTGCGCGGTCTGCTCCGACAGGCTGTAGCTGGCCTTCATCTTCGACACCTGCCCGCAAAACGTGCTGGCGATCTGCGCCGACGCATCGTCCGCGAGCGACAGAAAGATGCGCGTGCGCAGCGTCTGGATCAGCGCCCGCCACGCCTCCGACTGCCCCAGCACGGCCCGCAGCGACGAGATCGACTGCGTGGCCACGATCGGGATTCAGCCGCGACTGCCGGGTCAGCGCGAACGCCTTCTCGTCGCCCGCCGGGTCGTCCTCGCCGACCGTGGCGAACGTCTGGTACTCGTCGCACAGGAACACCGCCGGCCGGAAGACCCGCTGCGGCCGGCGGGCCATCTCGGCCGGCCGGCGCAGCAGCGTCTGGAGCCACGCCTGCTTGAGCATCACCCCGACCGCGCGCGACAGCGCCGGGTTCGTCCCGGCCGGCATGTTCAGGCACAGCACCTTGCCCGAATCGATCACCTCGTCGAGCCGCGGAAGCGGCCGGACCACCGCCGCCGTATCCGCGTCGGGGGTCGAAGCGGCGGGCGCGTCCTCCGGCCGGCGCGGCGGACAGAAGACCCCCGCCACCTCCGGCAGGTCGAAGACCGACAGGAACACGCTGAGGCCCTCGATGATGCTGGACCGCAGCTTCGGGTCCAGCATCATCCAGTCCTGCCGGTACCAACGCTGGATCGCGTCGAGCCGCTCCCGCCGCTCCGGGTCCGCCGCGCCCTTCCCGCCTGCCTCGAACGTGATCCCTAGCGCGGTCAGCTTCTCGCGTAGCGCCGCATCGTCCGTCGTCCGGACATCCCCGTCGCCGACTGGCTTCCACGACCACGCCTTCAGCTCGACCCCGCCGCGTGCGAGATCCGCGATGCGGATCCGGACCGTCGCAGGGGGCGCGACGCTCGCCTCGACCTCGGCGATCAGCTTCTCGATGCGCCGCGGATCCAGCGTGCAGCGGTACACGTCCCGGAGCGTCACCCACCGCGCCGGCCGCATCCGGTGCAGCTCGATGATCCAGCGCACCAGATTCACGTACGCCTGTTGCCAGAAGGGCTCCTTGGAGCGTCCGAAGAGCTGGTTGATCAGGCTGGCCACGGTGTAGGCGAGCGAGTAGGAGTCGAGCTGGTCGTCGCCCAGCGGGTTCCATTGCCAGCGCCCGCCCAGGCCCAGCTCGACGTAGTCCTCGCCGCGCCCGGCGTCCTCGAGGATGCCCCGCACCTGATGGCAGAAGTCGCCCTTGACCTCCAGCACCAGACCCGCGATGCGCCGCCGCGGGTCATCGGCCTGCCAGCCGAGGAGCTGCCGTGCGAAGGGCCGCATGCAGGCCGAGGTCTTGCCCGAGCCGACCGCGCCGCAGATGATCATGCCGGTGTACAGGCCCAGCTCGGGAATCACAAGCCACTGCGGCCGCGACACCTCGCGGCCGTCGACCGGATGATGGACCTCGCCGACCACGACGGCCGGGGCGGACCCGACCGCCGGGGCGGGCCACTGCGGAAGCTTGCCTCTGACGCGGCGGCGGCGGAGAGGCCGGGGAACCAGACGCGGCCGACGGCGACCGTGACGGACCACGCCATGATGACGCCGACGCCCGGCGCGATGTAGTGCCACATCTGGATGCCGGCGTACAGACGCGGCGAGTTGACGGCGATCAGGTCGGCGACCGGGTCGGTGCCGAACGGCGGGAAGGGCCACCAGATGCGGACGACGACCATGGTGGCCACGGCCGCGAGCAGACGGTTCATTCCGGCACCCTCCTCGACCGCCACGTCCGGCCGGCCGTGATCGCCGGCTTCGACATCCGCGCTAGGGCGCCGTTCAGGCCGCCGTACGGCTCCAGGGCCTTGAGGTCGCCTGCCGCCACCGACGCGCGCACCGCGATGAACTCCTCCCGCGCGGCGCGCTCGGTCTCGGCCCGTCGCTCGGCCTCGGCATCCACGGCCCCGAGCGCCTGCGTCCAGCGGTCGAGCACCTGCTCGGCCGCCGCCAGACGAACCGGGTCACGGCCCGCGACGACCACCTCGACCGCGCGCCCCGCGCCTCGCAGCGCCGCCCACAGCGCGGCGTGCTGCTCACCCCACGTGCGCAGGGCGCTCACCGTCTCGTCCTCGGCCTGAACGAAGACGAACGTCGCGCGTTCGGCGTCGAGGGCGACCGGCAGCTTGTGGACGAAGTGCCGGCGCTGCGAGCTGTCCGGCCCGTGATACAGCCGGCCCGGCAACGCGTGCTGCCCGATGCCCGCGGCGGTCAGCGCCGCGACCTTCTCGCCTTCGGTGGGCAGCCACGCCGCATCGAGGTGGTCGAGCACGTAGTCGAGCGACAGCAGCCGGCGCAGCACCACCGGGGCCGACGCCGGCCGGCGGTGGCGCACGTCCTCCGTGCCCAGCGCTCGGTAGATCGGCCGGCCGGCGATCCGGCACACCCGCATCCCGCACCCGTTCCACGGCTCCTCGACCGCCGCCGCGCTGCACCGCTTCACGAACCGGTGGGGCAGCGCCGGGTTGCTCTGCCCGGTGAAGGCCAGGTACTGCGACCGCAGGAAGACCCCGCTGTGCAGGCAGACCAGCGCGAGCCACGCGGCGTCGCGGCCGGTCCAGCCCAGCGCGGCGAGCGCCGCCGCCCGTCCCTGCAAGTGGGGGATCGCCGGCCCCGCTCCCGCCGTTCGCGTCCCGTTCGTCATGGCTGCTCCTGCTCCCTCGTCCTGCCGTTGGCCTCGCGCGGCTTCCGTCGGCCGTAGGGCCGATACAGCGCCGGCCCGCGGTGCCCGCGCCTGGAAGGCGCTCCGGGTGTTGCCGACGGGAAGCGCTGCCGATCCGGCTCGCACGCGAGCCGTCGGCACGGGTTCCTCGTCGATCAGTATGTCACACATGCTGACCTCACGAGACGCAAGTCACTAGCACTCCGACCGACCGGATAGTAGCCGTATTACAAGGATGTACTGGGACATTCTGCCAACGCTTAACTCGTCCGCTATGTCATGATGAATGATGTAGACGTACGGGGCGGTCCGTTGCTATCCTGTTCCCATGAGGATCGTCGGCACGCGCCTGCGCAAGGCCCGCGAGCTGCGGGGGATCTCCCAGTTGCAGCTCGCCACCCGCCTCGACAGCTCCCGCCACATGATCTCGATGGTCGAGCACGGCCGATCCGGGCTCTCGCCGGGCAACCTCTCGTCCGCCGCCCAGACCCTCGGCGTCTCGACCGACTACCTGTTCGGCCTCGCCGACGACCCGACCCCGGCGCACGATCTCGCCCGCCACCTCGAAGCTGCGGCGGGCTGCATCCGCGACCTCGAAGACCGGGAGGCCCGCGCCGGCTCCAGGGACGACGGCGACCATGTCGCCGTCTGCGAGCTGGCCGCCGCCGCGGGAGGCGGAGCCGTCGTCGACGACGAGCGCATCGCCGGCCATCTCAAGTTCCGCCGCGAGTGGCTCGACCGCCACGGGCTCGCCGCCGACGAGTGCCGCGTGGTCCGGGTGCTCGGAAGGTCGATGGAGCCGACGCTCATCGACGGATGCTCGGTCCTTGTCGACCGCGCCAGCCGGCGTCGGCGTACTGACCGCATCTATGTCGTCCGCACGGACGACGGGCTCGTCGTCAAGCGCGCCGGCTGGGACGGTGCCAGCGGCTGGCGGCTGGTCAGCGACAACCCCGACAAGCAGACTTGGCCGACACTACGCTGGCCCGACGGCGCCCCCGCTCTCGGCGAGGTCCGGTGGGTCGGGCGGACATTCACGTGAGGGTCAGATCCTGGAGGAACCCATCACTGACGCGATCGGGCGGGACGCCGACCCGCTCCCCCACGCGCGAGAGACACCCGGATTGTGCGGCTGGTCGCTCGAAGCGGCGGACAAGTCGTCCGCCGGTCCGCCGTCGGCTTGGCCGGTCTCGTAGTGTCCCGTGTGGAATAGGGGGTAGAAGGAGGGGCCTGGCAGAGGAAGACGCGTCTTATGGCTGAGTTGCGGCCGATTTGTGGCGGACGTCCGCCCAGCAGTGGATGTCGGCGTTGGTGAAGTCGCCGATGGCGTTGATCGGCGTGCCCGGCGTGTTCTTGTAGATCCAGCTCAGCGTGAAGTCGGACGGGAGCGGGATGTCGCCGTGCATCCGGAAGTCGGCCAGGTTGCCCCAACTGTGTGTGTGGGTGCAGTTCGGGCCGCCCGGCGGAAGGTTGTTGAACAGGTCGCGCGGCTGGTTGGGCTCGTCCACGGTGAAGCAGTTGCCGATCGTCTGCGTCCCGAGGTCGAGGCCGCCGGTCACGCGGATGCCGTTCGGCAGGCGCCCGTCGACGGAGAAGACGAAGCCGTTCCAGACCCGGGTCTGGGCGCCGTAATTGTCGGCTATGGTCACGAGCCGCTTGCTCTGCCCGAACAAGTCGGGCCTGATGTCGTAGTAGCCGCAGAGCGGCTGGCCCGGCGAGAGACCACTCACAACGTCGTACAGCCGGCCGCTCGCCGGGGTCGAGATGCAGTACTCGTCGAAGTCCGCGGGGCTGGTCAGCAGGTTGTCCGACACCCAGAAGCCGCCCGACCAGTTGCGGTTGTAACCGCCGCTGACCGACAGCCCGGTCAGCAGCTCGCGCTGAATCTCGGCCAGAAAGTCCCAGGTATAGGGCCGGTTGTCGTACAGGACCTCCGGATCGAACATCGTGGCGGGACAGGCCTCCGGGCTCGCTTCCGAGCACCCCTCCAGGTTGCCGAAGATGTAGTCCTCCGGCTCCAGATCCGGAAACTGTCCGTAGTTGGCGTTGCTGATGTCGCCGCACTCGCCGTTCGCGCCGAAGTTCGCCGTGTCGCAGTCCGCGATCCAGTTCTGATTCGCATCGATCCACAGCCGGTTCGCCGTCGAAACCGACGAGTTGAACGGGTGGAACTCGCGGGTCAGACGGCTCCGCGTCAGCTCGTTGAAGCGGCCCATCGACACCTTTAGGACACTGCTCTAAACTAGTTTGCCACCTGTTGGGATTCTGGCCATACTGGAGGCATGAAGCGAGACATCGAGCTGGAAGCGACCCTGGTTGCGAAGTATGCCGTGGTCGCTCCCGTGTTGGACGAGCGCAGTCGCCGGCGGTGGGCGGCGGCCGAGTCGCTTGCCATCGGCTACGGCGGCGACGCGGTGGTTTCGTCGGCCACCGGTCTGGCTCGGGAGACGATTCGCAAGGGACGTCGGGAGATTGCCCGCGACGAGGCTCCGACGGACCGCATCCGGCGCCCTGGCGGCGGCCGGCCCCGCATCCAGCAGGATCAACCCGGCATCCAGGCCGCGCTCGAAGCGCTGGTGGATCCGCTCACGCGCGGAGACCCCACCTCGCCGCTGCGCTGGACGTGCAAGAGTCGCGCGAAGCTGGCGGCGGCGCTGACCGAGCAGGGGTGGCGGGTGAGTTCGACCACTGTGGGCCGGCTGCTGCACCGTCTGGGGTACCGGCTGCAATCGCCGCGCAAACGGCAGGAAGGCGCGACGCACCCCGACCGCAACGCGCAGTTCGAGCACATCAACCGGACCGCGGACGAGCATCTGAGTGCCGGCGAGCCGGTGATCTCGGTCGACACGAAGAAGAAAGAGCTGGTCGGGAACTTCAAGAACGGCGGGCGGGAATGGCAGCCGAAGGGCACGCCGCCGGCGGTGCTGGTGCATGATTTCCCGACCGACGCCGAGGGCAAGGCGATACCGTACGGCGTCTACGACATGGCGCGCAACGAAGCCTGGGTGAGCGTGGGATGGGACCACGACACGCCGGCGTTCGCGGTGGCGTCGATTCGCCACTGGTGGCGGCAGATGGGTTGCGGTGCCTACCCCGAGGCCACGACCCTGTTCATCACCGCCGATGCGGGGGGGAGCAACGGGTACCGGTCTCGCGCCTGGAAGCACGAGCTTCAAGAGTTGGCCGACGAGACCGGACTGACCATCGAGGTGAGTCATTTCCCACCGGGCACCAGCAAGTGGAACAAGATCGAGCACCGGCTCTTCTGCCACATCACCGCGAACTGGCGCGGCACCCCGCTGACGACGTACGAGACCATCGTCGACCGCATCGGGAACGTCCGGACAGCAACCGGGCTTCAGGTCCGAGCCGAACTCGACGCCGGGGAGTATCCTACGGGGGTCAAGGTGACCAAGGAACAGATGGACGCGCTCGCGCTGGTTCCCGATGAGTTTCACGGGGAATGGAATTACAAACTGCTACCCCGATGAAAGTTGAAGACTTTATATCGATCACTGTCCTTACCGCCGTCCGGCCATCGCCCGTCAGGTCATAGCTGACGCCGCCGCGCGGGTTGACGTCGGTCCAGTCCGGGACGCCGCGCAGCTCCGGCACCGTCCGCGCGCCGACGGAGGGTCCGGCCCCCAACTGTGCGGCCGGGAACCCCATGCTGACGTAGTCGGTTCGTATCCCTCCCGTCAGCGTCAGGTTCCCGACGGTCCACGAGTCCTGGACGTAGAGTCCCAGCTCGGCGTTCATCCGCTCCTGCTGGAAGTACGGCTGCGTGTAGTAGATGAGGGCTATCGGATTGCCGGCCAGCAGCGCCCACGCCAGCGTGTCCTGGTGGGCGGTGGTCCGCTCCTCGTCGTTGAACGCCTGCTCCAGCGTCACGCCGACCCGGAAGTTGTGCGAGCCGGTGACGTACGACATCCGGAAGTACTCCATGCTCCGCCCGGTCCGCGCGCGGGGGGCGATGTTCAGGATCGGGGCGCCCCAGCGGTAGCCGGTGGCGAGGTCGCGGATGTGCCGATCCTCACCGTCGACGACGCCGGTGGCGGGGAAGTTGATCCAGTTCGCCGTCTGCCAGCCGTCGCCCGCCTCGAGCAGGAGGCGCGTGGTGACGGGCGAGGTCCACGAGCCCTGGACGACGCCGTTGGGCCACATGTCCCAGCCGTTCTCGTTCTCGATGGCGTACTGGCCCGTGTACCCGGTCGTGCAGCGGCAGTCCTTCTGGATGTCGAGGAAGCTGGCGAACCGGTGCCGCTCGGCGGCCTGCCAGGTGAGGCGGACGGCGTGCGTCCGGTTCCAGTCGAAGTCGTAGGCCGGCCGGCCGGAGTCGCGCTCGTGGAAGATGGTCCGGGTGTTGTAGAAGCCGGGCGCGCCGGGGCCGCCCCGCAGGCCAAACGGATCCTCGATCTCGTTGGGGCCGCCCACCCGCATGTCGGGGAACTGCGCCCCCGCCATGCCGAACCCGTTGTGCCCCTGCAGCGCGTTGAAGAAGCCGCCGGGCGGCTGGATGCGACGGCCCCAACGCGCGATGGAGGCGTAGTACCACGCCTTGTCCGTCACGATCGGACCGCCCATCGTGCCGGCGGCGCGCCAGATGTTCACCATCTGCGGCGGCTCGATGCCGAACTCCTCCAGCTCGGGGGTCAGGTTCTCGGCCTGCATCCCGCCGCCGGAGTACTTCGTGTTGAGCGAGGCGGTGAAGGTGTTGCTCCCCTCGCGCGGGATGGCGTTGATGGTGGTGCTGCCCGAGCCGTTCTCGGCGCCCATGCCGGCGATCTCGACCTGCATCTCCCCGATGGTGTCCGAGTTGGTGATGTAGCCGGAGCCGGAGGCGGTGCCGATGAAGAACTGGTTCCGGAAGCCGTTGAACGACGCGCGGGTGCCCGGCTTGCCGTGGTAGAACCGGTAGGCCCCCTGCGCCGACCAGGTGTCGCGGGTGCCGCCGACGTCCGCCCGGTCCTCGGTGAAGCCGGGCGTCACCTGGGCAATCGTCTGCAGGCCGTAGTTGCCCACCGGCAGGACTTCCGGTTCCTCGGTGTCGAGCACCGCCTGCTGGCGGACGGTCTGCACGTCGACCACCGGCGCCTCGCCCGTGACCGTAATCGTCTCCTCGACCGACCCGACGGCCATCTGGGCGTCGATCGTCGCCGTGAACCCGGCGCCGATCGTGATCCCGTCGCGGACGACCGTCGAGAAGCCGGGCAGGGTGAACGTGACGGTGTAGCTTCCGAGGGGAAGCTGCACCACGCTGTACAGCCCGGCGCCGTCGGTGAACGCGACCTGCGGCGCGCCCAGCGCGGCGGACGTCACCTTCACGGTGACGCCCGGCAGCACGCCCCCGGTGTTGTCGGTCACCTGCCCGGCGATGGCGCCGAGCTGCTGGGCCGATGCACCGGCCGTACACAAGAGAGCCGCGCAGAGCGCGGCTGAAGTGGCGGTACCGAAACGAACCCGTTGCCTGAACGCGTGCGACATGAACACCTCGCGATCGAACGGCGGGTCGGCCGCGCGGGCAAACTCGCATCGCCGCCGATCAGGGTCGATGCGGTTCACGGCAGTGAGGTTTCGGTTGCGACGAAACGGCTCGATCGGCGGTCGGACACGCGGGTTTCGACGGACGCTGTTCGCGGCTTGCGTTCTGGTGCTCGCGGCCACGCGGTACGCGGATGCGCAGCAAGGGCTGTATGCGGGCGTCGCGGCCAAGTGGACCGAGCAAGGGCCGACTATACCAAGGGGGTCGGCCTCGACGTGTCACCCGCGAGCTACGAGACAGCGACGAACGAGGCGCAGGGCGGGTTCGGCACGGTGGGGGCGTCGTTCGGCTACCGGGCCTTCGTCGCCGGCCGGGTGTACGTCTCGGGGGAGTTCGAGGCCGCGTTGCACGGGGGTGCCGGCCCGGCGGGCTACCTGCGGGAAGGCACCGGCGTCGGAGACCGAGACGTGTGGCCGGGTCCCTGGAGCGTCGAGAAGAAGCGCGGCTTTGGCGCGAACGCTCGGCTGGGGTACGCGCCGGGCGGGCCGCTGGGTGAAAGGTGGGTCGGTCTATTTCGTCACCGGCATGCACTGGGTGGGGGTGACCGTGCGGCGCGGTTCGGACATCGACGGGGAATCGATCCGGGTCGTGGCCGACCACAGGTTGCGGCCGTGGGTTGCCGGGGCGGGCGTGGAGTGGGGCGGCAGGCCGAACCGGGTGGGGTTGGAAGTCCGGTACTCGGCGGCTGCTCTGGAGTTCCGCACCGGAGGGGACGGCTCGGCCCTCGGGATGCCGCGCATCGACCACAGATTCGGCGTGCGCGAGGTCGGCATTCAGGTGGGCTATACCCGCTCGTTCTGATGAGAGTGGCGCAGGGTGCGAGTGCCGGAGAGTCGCGGCCGCTGTCGACGTCGCCGAAAACGGTCATGGGGAAGCCGCCGGGCTGGACCGCGTCGTCGTGGGTGCGGCTCAGGAGACGCGGCCGGCCGGGGTGGCCGCCGCCAGGGTGTCGGCGGCCGGCGTGCGGTGCAGCGCGCGCTCGAGCAGCTCGTCGATGCGCGCGACGTAGTCGACGGCGACCACGCGCCGGAGGCCGTCGCCGAGGTCTTCGATGTCCGGGCGGTTGCGCTGCGGCAGCACGACGTGGTCGATTCCGGCGCGGTGGGCGGCGAGCAGCTTCGCGGCGATGCCACCGACCGGGAGCAGGTGGCCGGTGAGGGTGAGTTCGCCCGTCATCGCCAGGCCCCCGCGCAACGGGCGGTCGGTGAAGGCGGAGACCAGCGCGGCGGCCATCGTGACGCCGGCCGAGGCGCCCTCCTTGGGGACGTCGCCGGCCTGCACGTGCAGATGGACGTCGGCGTGGCGGTGGAAGTCCGGGTCGAGGCCGAAGCGAGCGGCGTTGGCGCGCAGCCACGACAGGGCGGTGCGGGCCGACTCCTGCATGACCGGGCCCTGCCTGCCGGTCAGGGTAAGCGCCCCAGTGCCGGGCGCGCGGCCGGCCTCGACGACGATCACCTCGCCGCCGCCGGCGGCGGTCCGGCACAGGCCGACGGCGACGCCCGGCGGCCCGCTCCGGCCGAGGACCTCCAGGTGCGGGTCGGCGGGCTCGCCGAGCATGCCGGCGACGGTCTGCGGAGTCACCTCGACGGGGGCCAGGTCGCCCTCGGCGCGGCGTCGCACCAGTCTGGCGCACACGGCGCCGAGCGCGGCGGCCAGCCCCCAGACCCCGGCCTCGCGCGTGTAGCCACGGATGAGGGCGGCGATCGCCTCGCCGGTCACCTGCACCTGCTCGGCCGACAGCCCGTGGCGATCGAGCTGCAACGGCAGGAGGTGCTCGGTCGCGATGACCCGCTTGTCGTCTTCGGTGTACCCCGGCAGCTCGACGGGCGCGATGCGTTCGCGCAGCATCGCCGGCACGGCGGCGAAGCTGGTGGCCGTGGCGATGAAGAGGACCTCGGACAGGTCGAAGGCGACGTCGAGATAGCGGTCGCGGAAGGCGGCGCCGGGAGCGGGGTCGAGCGCCTCGAGCAGCGCCGCCACGGCGCCGCCAGCCTCGTCGAGGCGGTCGACCTCGTCGAGTACGAACACCGGGTTGCGGACGCCGGTGCGCCGCAGCTCCTCGACGAGGCGTCCCGGCGGGCCCGAGCGGGCGCCGTGCACGGCCGCGGCGTCGGCCAGCGCGGCGGCGGGCGCCCAGGCGCAGGGTCGGCCGAGGGCGGCGGCGACGAGCCGCGCCAGCGCCGACTTGCCCACCCCGGGTGGGCCGCTGAGGCAGATCGCCGGGAACCCGGCGCCGGGGTTCGAGAGGCGCACGGCGAGCTGGTCGAGCAGGCGCTGCTTGACCGCCTCGTGGCCGGCGTGCCCGGCGTCGAGGACGACGTGCGCGCGCGCCAGGTCGAGCGGCCCCTCGGCGCGGGTCGTCCATGGCAGGCTCGCCAGGCAGTCGAGGTACTCGCGCGCCCGCTGATGTTCGGGGTCGGTGGGCGTGCGTGCGGAAAGCTGCGTGAGGACCCGCCGCCCCCGCGTGCGCACGGGCCGCGGCTGGAGATCCAGCCTTGCACCCTTCGGCGGCGAAATCCCCGCCGCCCCCGCGTGCGCACGGGCCGCGGCAGCGCCGGGTCGTCGAGCCGTTGGCGGAGGCCGCCGAGCCCGTCGGCGCCGGCGGCGTCCGGCTCGCCGAGCAACGCGCGCGCCTGCGCCGCGGTGATGCGGTCGCGGATCAGCGCCGCGTCGCCGGTCTCGAGCCCCAGCGCCACCTTGCGGCAGATCGCCTGCAGGCAGCGGGTCAGCTGGCGTACGCCCTGCTCGCTGGTGTAGTCGCGGATGATGCGCCGGCAGGCGCCGTCGGTGAACCGCAACGGCGTGGCCTCGAGGCCGGCGGCACGCTTCTGCGCTTCGATCAGGTGCGTCCGGGCGATGGCGACCTTCTCGGCCTCGGCGTAGCCGGGCAGGTCGATGACCTCGAGGCGGTCGCGCAACGCCGGCAAGATGCGGTCCGGGTCGTTGGCAGTGGTGATGAAGAGCACCTCGGACAGGTCGACGGGCAGCTCGACGAAGGCGTCGCGGAAGCGGTGATGCTGGGCCGGGTCGAGCACCTCGAGCAGGACGGCGGCCGGCTCGGCGCCGAGCTTGTCGATCTCGTCGAGCACGAAGACCGGGTCCTTGCGACCGACGCGGCGCAACTCGCGCAGGATGGAGCCGGGCTGCGCCCCCTTCCAGGTGCGGTTGTGGCCGCGCAGGTCCGTCTCGTCGCGCAACCCGCCGCAGGCCAGCTTGACGAACCCGAGCCCGAGCGCGGTGGCGACGCACTGGGCCAGCGAGGTCTTTCCGACCCCGGGCGGCCCGCTGAGCGAGATCACGGCGCCGGGACCGCGCGGGTTGCGGCAGCGTACGGCCAGGTACTCGACGATGCGCGCCTTGGCGTGGTCGAGGCCGGCGTGCCCGGCATCGAGCGCGGCGCGGGCCTGCGCCAGATCACTCTGCGCGTCGCTGCGCCGGTTCCACGGCAGCTGCTCGAGCCAGTCGATCCAGTTGTTCGACGCCGCGGCGTCGCCATCGGACGACTTCGCCAGACGCTGGCGCTCACTCTTGATGGCGGCCCGCACGACCGGGGGCAAGGCGTCGCCGTCGCCGAGCACCTCCCGCACGGTGGCCGGCGTGACGATGCCCGGTCCCCGACTGCGCGGCGACCGGCGCGACACCACGTGGCGGCAGACCGCGGCCAGCTTCCGGTTCAGCTCGGCCACGCCCGCTTCGTTGGTGTGGTCGCGGACCACCCGCACGATGGCCTCGGTCTCGAAGCGGACCTCGCCGTCGCACGCCGCGGTCCGCCACGCCTCGACGCCGTCGGGCGGCGGCGGTTGCGCCGCGATCGCCTCCAGCTCCCGCGCCGAGGCCTCCCGTTCGGCGACGACGGCCGGACCGGCGGGCGCGGCGGCCGGCTCGATGCGCGCGGGCGGGGCCGGCCACCCGGGCGGCAGCCACGTGTCTGCGACGGGCGCGGGTGCGTCGAAGGGGCGGGTCAGCAGGTGCTGTTGCGCGATCGCCAGCTTCTCCTCCTCGGTGCACGCCGGCAACTCGACCACGGCGAGGTGCTCGCGGACCGGCTCGGGGATCGCGGCCGGATCGGTCGCCGTGACGATCCACAGGACTGCGGACAGGTCGAAAGGCGACATCGAGGTACGCATCGCGGAAGGCGGTCCGCCGCGCGGGGCCGAGCAGGTAGAGCAGCGCCGAAGCGGCGTCGGGTTCGACGCGGTCGACGGCCTCGAGGATGAAGACCGGGTTGTTGACGCCGGCCTCGCACAACCCCTCGACGATGCGCCCGGCAGCGCCGCCTTGCGACCCACGGATGAGGCGCTCGGCGTCGGGCCCTTCCAGGGTGGCGCACACGTGGGTGCGGCCGAGGGCGCGGGCGGCGGCCTCGGCCAGGGACGACTTCCCCGTGCCGGCCGGCCCGGCCAGGCAGAGGACCGACCCCGGGGCCTCGGGCGGTCCCGGGCGCACGGCCAGGGCAAGCGGCGCGCCGGCCGCCGCTGTCGGGCCGCGGTCGGGTCGTTCGACGGTGAGCAGGGCGCGGGTATGCGGGCAGGCGGCCAGGACGTCGCGGATGCGCGTCTTGACCTGCGCAAGGGCGCCGTGGGAGCGGTCCAGGGCCCGCTGCAGACGCCGCGGGTCGAAGCCTTTGCGGCTCGGAGGTCCGCCACGGCAGGGCGAGCGCCTTGTCAGCCCGGTCCAGCGCCTCGCTGACCGCGTCGGACCGGGAGGCGATTGCCTCGCGGACCTGCCGCCGCAGGGTCCGGCGGACAGCGGCGGGCAGGCCGGCGTCGTCGAGGGTGGCCAGCGCCTGATCCACTTGCGCGCCCGAGGCGTCGAGCGCGCGGACAGCCGCCAGGGCTGAGCCGTCGGCCCCGTCGTTCCGCGACGGGTACGCGGCTTCGACGGCGGGACCGGCAGATGGCTCGCACGATGTCTCGGGCTCGGCGGCCGGGCCGACCAGCAGAGCGAACGCCTGCGCCGAGTCCACGACCCGCGCCCGGCCGGAGGCGGCCAGGTGGGGCAGCTCCCACCGGGCGCGCTGCTCGGCGGTGGTGACCACACCGCAGCCGTTCGCCGGGCGGCGCTCCGCGCGACCGAGCGTGTCCCGCGCCTCGGCGTATTCTTCCAGTGTCGCGGGATGGACGAGCAGCACGGTGGCCTCTTCGTCTTCCCGCAGCAGCTTCACACGCATGCTGTGCACTTCCTTTCCACGATCGTTCTCCTGTTTCCGCGGCCGTCCCTTTCCATGCGCGGCCGTCCCACTTCTTCCACAGTCGTCCCGCTCTTTCCCGCGGCCGGACGGGACAGTTCCCCGGTTCGGGGTTCGAGCTGAGGCGCAACGGACCCGCCGGCGATGGCGCCGCCAGGCTGCTACCACCGCAGGCGGGGGTCGCCGAGAGCGGACAGCTCGTCGAGCAGCGGGACGAGGTTCTGCGTGTCGGCGGGCGCGTGCGCCGGCTCGGATGCGTCTTCGAGCGCGGCGGTCTCGAGCAGCGCCGCGAATGGCGGCCTCGGTGTTGTTGAAGCGGCCTGCCGCGGACGGCGTGGACGCGGGCGCGTGAGCGGGAGGCTTGGAGACAGGGCGGAACGGGGCGTGCCCTTGCCGCCGGCGCCGTTGCCGTGTGCCGCTACGCTCGTTCCTGTTCCATTGTCGATCGCCCGCCCCCGTCCTCCGTGGTTCGTTCCGCGGCGAGTCGGGAGGTACGGCGGGCTCTTGTCCGCCAGCAGGCGCCGCGGCCCGGCCGGCCCCTGGTCGGCGCCGCAGCGCGGCATAGGGTTGTCCTCCGCAGAAAAGGGGTGAGGTGGTCCCCTCCTATGCGGATCCGCATAGGAGGGACCACCTCACGTGTCCCGACTACCGGCACGATTGACCCGATCGCCGCCCCGAGAGCGGCGCCGCCGGACGCCGCCGCCGATGTCGCCGACCGCCGATCCGACCTCGCCCTTGTCGCCGGTCGCGGCCGCCGTTCCAATCGACGCCACGCCAATCGACGCCACGCCAAACACTGAGCCTCGGCGCGTGCGGAACTGGCGTTGGAATCCGGCTGTCCGGGTGGATCTTGAAGGCAGTGTACCGGCCGTTGACGGCGGCCGAAGCGCTCGCTCGGCGGGCGGGGCGGATTTTGCCGATCGTTCACCGATACTGACCTACCGATCGCTGAGCGATGCCGACCGTTCATCCTCTGTTCACCACTGGTGAACCACTCTGCCGGCTCGGCCGGATCCAGCCTTCCCGCAGGGAAAAACACTGGGTGAGTGACGCCGGAACCGGGGTCGCTCACCCTTCTGGACCTCTGATCTCTGTACGCCTGCACGACAGTGCCCTCTTCGGGTGAACGTACGGTGAAATGGTGCACTGTTTTCGTGCTCCCGTTCTGGCTCGCTGGAGCGTTCTTCGAGGGATTCCTCTCGGTGCGTTCCCGTCCGGCTGAATCTGCTTGCAAGTTGCGTGTTTGCAGTCCTTTGGCGTGTGCCTGCCAGACGTGTGCCGGCCTTCGGTTCCGTAGGCTTGAGGCTGGATGCGAGGGAGCTTCTTGGGGAGCTGGTCGGTCTACCGGGGTCAGGGGGTGGCCATCCGTAGGCGTTCACCAATTGCCCGTTCGGGCTCCGGGCGTTTCCGATCCTTCTGCGGTGCCGGTGTGAAGTGGTCTCGGTTGTTTGGACAGTTCGAGGGCTTCGATAAGGTGTATCCCGGTTGCGAAGTCACGCCCTCGTCTTCCCGATTGATCATAGCCAAGATGATGAGCGCTGTGGGAGTGTGGGAATCTCGCGGCCCCCGGCGCAGGCATGGTCGGCAGCGATCGCCCGCGAGATTTCCAAGGGCCTGTGGGCGCCCGCCTCGCCGACCTTCAGATTCGGCGCGACGTCGACCGGGCGTCCATAGGCCCGGCACTTCCACAGCGCGCCGCGGGGATGCAGTGACCGCGCCGGTCATGCAGCGACCGCTGCCGCGACGGACCGGCGGCGCTATCACCTGCTCGCGGGGGACGATGCCCGCCGAGATCGGCCCACGCCGCGGCGCTCGGATGCTCATGCCGCTCGTTCCTCGCCGTAGGCTTCGGCTGGGGTGCGTCCCCCAAGAGCCGAGTGCGGACGTACGTGGCTGTAGAACGTCATCCACGCCGCGATCACCCGCTCGGCCGCGAACCCGTCGGTCAGCTCGTGAAGGTACACAGCCTCGTACTTCAGCGACCGCCACAGCCTCTCGATGAAGACGTTGTCGAGGCACCGTCCGCGGCCGTCCATCGAGCACTGTACGCCCGCCGCGTGGACTCGGTCGGTGAACGCCGCGCTCGTAAACTGCGCACCCTGGTCGGTGTTGAAGATGTCCGGCGTGCCCACCCGCAGCGCCGCCTCCAGCGCCTCCACGCAGAAGCCGGTGTCCATCGTGTTCGACAGCCGCCACGCCAACACGTGACGGCTGGCCCAGTCCATGATGGCGACCAGGTACAGGAAGCCGGCCGATAACGGAATGTAGGTGATATCGGCGCACCAAACCTGGTCCGGACGGTCGATCCTCAGCCCCCGCAGCAGGTACGGATAGACGCGGTGACCCGGCTGCGCGTCGCTCGTACGCGGCCTCCGATAGATCGCTTCCAGGCCCATCACGCGCATCAGGCGCCGGACACGACGCCGCCCCACCAGCACGCCCTCGCGCCGCAGGTGCCGCGCCATCTGCCGGCTGCCGTAGAACGGGTACTCCAGCGACAAGGCGTCGATCCGCCGCATCAACGCCAGGCTCTCCGCGCTCTCCCCCCGTGGCTTGTAGTACACCGACGAGCGGCTGATGCCGAGCAACGCGCACTGACGGCTGATGCTCAACGCGTCGTCGCGGTCGACCAGCTCCAGGCGTTCGACCCGGCTCAGCGTTGGAACCCGCGCAGAAAAAAATCCCGCTCCACCGTCAGCTCGCCGATCTTCGCGTGCAGGTCCCGGAGCGTCGCCTCGTGTTCCGACTGGCGAGACGCTCTGCCACCGCCGAAGACCTCGTCCAGCCCGTCGATGGCCTGCCGCTTCCAGGTGCTCACCTGGTTCGGATGGACCTCGTGTCGGGCGGCGATCTCCTGCACCGTCCGGTCCCCCCGCAACGCCTCGAGCGCCACCCGCTTCTTGAAGTCCGCCGTGAACCGGCGCCGTCGTCTCGTCGCCATCCCAGTGCCTCCCGAAGGCTCTGGAATACACCTTAACCGGCTGTCCGAAAAAGCGGGACCACCTCAGGTGGACCCACGAACGAACGCGATCCTGACCCCGGTCGAAACGGCGATCTCGTTGGGTGTTCGGGGAGTTTTCCTGAACGTTGCAACCGGGGTGCACTGTTTGTTGTGAAACGTCTCTCGCGCGCAGATGCAAGGAGGACGTGACGGGCGATCGCTGAGGCGTCAGGCGGCCCGTTGGAATCCGGCGGTAGATCCCGATCGGATGGCTCGTGCGGGTAGCCCCGTTCTATGACCCTGCACGACGCCACGTGGATCGGAAACGTCGGCGGTCAGCAGCGCGCAGCTTGCGCTTCTTCGAGGAATCCGTGCTGCGTGAGCATGCGGATCCAGCGCGGCGCATTGCGGGCGACGACGAGCCGTTCGTAGTCGATGCCCGGGTCGGTGTACGGGCGGTCGTCGCGGAGCACCGCGTGGATCACGCGCAAGAGCTTGTGGGCCGTGGCGAGGATGGCCCGCTTGTAGCCGAGGCGGGCGGCCAGCGCCCGGTGATAGCCGTGGAACTGCGACCCGGTGGTCCGCGCGGCGGCGTGGGCGCACTCGGCGAGCGTAGCCCGTAGCGTCGGGTTCCCTGGGCGCGCGCGCCCGGAGCGACGCTTGCCCGCACTGGTGTTGTTGCCCGGCGCCACACCTGCCCACGAGCCCAGGTGGCGTGCCTCGCGGAAGGCTCCCAGGTCCGGCCCGATCTCGACGAGGATGGTGGAAGCGCTGCCGAGGTCGATGCCCGGAATCGTCTGTAGCAGGCGCAGGGGGCGCTGGTAGTCGGCCAGTGCGGTCTGGATCTGGGTGTCCAGTGCAGCCAGCGCGGCGTCGGCCCGATCGACGGACTCCACCTGCATCTGCAGGGCGAAGAGCGCGAGTGGGTCGAGCGTAGCGGCCAGGGCCTTGGCCAGCGGCGCCAGCTTCGCCTGCACGTGGCTTGTCAGGCCGGCGAGGATGCGCCGCGGCGAGTGCTCGGCGACCAGCCCGTCAAGCACCCGCCGCCCATTGACGCCGAAGATGTCCGACAAGACGCCGCCGAGCCGGAGACCGTCGTGGTCGAGCGTCTTGTGGACGCGGTTGCGGGCCCGACTGCGCTCGCCGACGAGCCTGCGGCGATAGCGGGTCAACTGGCGCAACTGCCGGAACAGCCGCGGCGGGACGTAGCTCGGCAGGGCGAGGCCGAACTGGCAGATGCGGGCCAGCCACAGGCTGTCGTTGGTGTCGGTCTTCTTGCCGCGGATCTGTTTGACGTGCTGGGCATGGAGCAGGTCGGCGCGGATACCGGCATCTTCCAGCGCCTCGAACGGTGCCTTCCAGTAGACCCCGGTGCCTTCCATCGTGGCTGCGGTGACGCCGTGTCCTCGCAGCCACTCGGTCATTGCGCGCAGACCGTCCGGCAGCGCGCTGAACTCGCGTACGGCGGTGCGGGCCGGCCCGCCGCCGGGCTCGCACAGGCGGACCGCGGCGGTGATGCACATCTTGTGCACGTCGAGGCCGGCCGCTCGCGGGCAGACCACGTGCATGTCATCGGTGCGCCAAGTGTCGGTCTCGACCGTCTCACGCTTCATCAGGTACCTCCATGACAGCGGAAGCGGGAGAGCGCGCCCGGTGTAGGAACACCCACCTCGCGGCGGGGCTCGATTTGCTGCTCGTTCACGGCCTGCGGGCCTGAAACGATTCGGGGCTCGATGCCAGGCGCACCGCGTCAGTTTTTGAGCGGGGACGGGTCGAAGCCCTCCGCCGAACAGTTTCTGCGACGACAGCCCCGCTTCCGCCTATCGAGGATGACACGCCGCCGGAACCGTCAGCGACACGATCGACGACGCCGTGGCCAGAAGCCTTCCGTGTTTCATGACGTCGGGGTGAGGGGCGCGCCGGTCATGATCGTTTTTGAAGATTCGGGCGGATCTCGTCATGGCGCGGTGGAGGTTCTCATGCAGATGAAGCGCGTGGTGGCGTTCCTGCCGGCGGCGGCTGTCAAGGCTTGCGACGATCTCGCGGCCCGGTACGGGTCGAACCGTTCGGAGGTGTTCCGTCTTGCGATAGCCGAAGGCATGCCTGGTGCGGTCGAGGCCCTGGAGAAGCTCCGGGAGATCCGGGTCGTCGAGGCTCTCGGCGCCGGCGCTTCGCGCTCGTGGCGTATCCGGGGCATGCAGGAGCGTCCCGGGCCGGGCCGCCCTCGCAGCGTTCTCGATCCAGATCCCTCGCAGCCTCCAGAGTAGCGCTCCGACCTCGTTGTCGTGCGTGGACACGTGGAGAGCGTACACGATCGTTGGACGCGCGGAGCAGCGCTGGCTGCTGGCTCCTGCGCGTCAGGGAGAGTTCCGATGCCCTTGCCGCCAATCTGGGAACCTGATGTCGAACCTCTGGACCGGACCGTGAAGATCAGGCTGTCCGTGCGTCAGATCGAGGATCTCGACCTGGCGGTGAAGGAGTTTCGGATGTCGCCCTACTGGGTGCTGCGCGAATCGCTCGCGCTGGGCTTTCCGCTGTTCGTCGAGAAGGTCCGCCAGCGGCGGCGTGCGGGCCTGGTGCGGCGTGGGGAGTACCAGAACTCGAACGCGGCGGGTCCGTTGCGTGGGCCGCGTGCGGACGGGCCGCGTGCGGACCGCTGGGTGAATGCGCCCAAGGCGCGCGAGCCTCGCACGTCGCGGAGGCGAGGGAAGTCGGGTTGAGCGGCGGGGAGTGCCGCCGCGGGGTTTGCGGGATGGTCAGGATCGGAGCGGGGAAAGTGGACCCGGCACCAAGAAGTACACTTCTCGATACCGGACGTTTGAATTAGACGCAGAATTCGGGTGTTTGGTTCCCTCGGTGGGTGATCTTTTTCGGCGGCGCGGTTTCGCGCGTTTCCGGGGCCGGTACACTCGGCGGCGGTTGTGGGGCCGGTACTGCTCGGTGTGTATCCGTGGGATTCCATTCGCGGGACACTCGGCGCCGATCGGTGCAGCGGGGCGCCCGATGCGTGCTGGTGTTTCGGATGTTCGACCCGGTGGTTCCGGGGGAGCCTCCGGGGCCGGCGCCCTCGGCGCCGTGGGGCGTGATCCGCTCGACCGCGGTGCCCGGGGCCGCATCACTCGGTGGGTGCTGATTTCCTGGGCGCGCATCACTCGGTGGGTGCGTGGATGTGGGCTTCCTGGTGCGAGTGGGCGCTGGCGGTCGCTCGGCGTCTGCAAGTCGTGCGGTACTCGGTGGGTTCAGGAGCATGTACCGCTCGGCGTGGACTGCATTCCGATCTGCCTGATGCTCGGTGCGGTCGTCCGCAGGCTGCGTTCGCGGCCGAGCCTGGCGAGAAACGCTGACGGTTTGTTCCGCTCGGTGTGTCCGGCAGACGCGTTGCTCTCCGGTTCCTGGGCCACGACACTCGGGTGCGTACCTGTCCAGGTTCGGGGCCGGTACACTCGGCGGGTACCGACTGAAGTGCCACCTCGCTCCCGATAGCAGGCGCGCGGTTCAGTGTGCGCTCCCACTTGGTGTGTACCTGGATGTCCTGGGGGCGCTGCACTCGATGACATCGTCGAGATGGTCGTCTCTGTGCGCGCCGGGGCGCTGACCGTGGTTCTGTCGTACTGTCCTGAAACGGGCACCTCATGCTGTGCGTGCAGGAAGACGTACTGCTTGGTGGGAACTCCTTGCTGACGGGCCTCGTGCTCGATGTGGTCGCCCGCGGGCTGCGTATGGAGCGGGTTGTCGCCAGGATCACGCTGAACAGCGCACCGCTCGGTGGTCGCACCGGACTCGGTGCGTACAAAGGTACGTCCCTGCTCGGCGCCAAGTCGCCGACAGCTCGGCGCGTGTTGGTTCCGCGTTCCGCCGGGTGCATTCCCGGTCGATGTGCGCGGTCAGTCAGTGCACCGGTTCGGACGGTTCAAGGGTCTCGATGGATCGATGGAGGCGGCCAGCCGTTCGATGGCCGCCCGGTCCACGCCCTCCTCGGTGAATCCATTGCGCTCGTCGTCGGGGACCGGCTTTTTCACCAGGTGTTGCATGCGCATGGTCAGCGCCAGACAGAGGGTTCTCGCGCCGCCGGGGAAGTCGCTCTCGGCGAACGGGTAGTGCAGCTCGTGGAACGGCTTGCCCCTGTCGGTCGCGCGCCTGGTGCGCACGACGGCCTTGCCGTCGATCCGCACGCGGTTGATGGCATCCATGAACTGGTGGATGGACCCGCTCGGTGTCGTCGTGTTCGAGTTCATCTCGTCGAGGTCGCGCAAGTGCGGCACGGGGCAGTGGATTCCATGGCTTGAGAGGATTCCGCATTCCGATCCGGATGGCGCAAAGCGCCATGGCGCTCTGCGACCGATACCCTGAAATGCGACAGTTGTCGTTTTTCGACCATCTGCACGGCGAGTGCCGCGGATGAGGCGGTCGGCGTCGCGCCCGCGGCGGTCGGCTAGGTCGGCCACGGCTTCGGATCGCTCGGCGGCGGCGCGGGCGAGCGTGGCGGCCGTGTCGGGCTGCCTGGCTGGCATGTTGTCAACCGCCTGAAGCCTGGAGACGGCCGGCCGCCTCGTGTTCGGCATCTTCGGCGGGTGGCGGCGAAGGCGGCGAACCGCTGAGCGGGAGGCTACCGCCGGGGCGCTGACGTTCGTGCACGAGTGCAGGGCGGTCGATTGCCCGCGGCCGTCGGCGCCGGATGGCAGCTCGGCACGTCAGTGCTGACGCGATGGTCGGCCACCGAAGCGCACGCTCCGGCCTTCGGTCGGTGGAGAGCGCTTACCAGCGCAGGCAGGCGTCGGCGGGTGCGAGCATGTCGTCGACCGCGTCGAGCAGGGGAACGATGGCGCCGGTGTGCGGGTCGTCTTCGCGCTCGCGGTCGGCGACGTCGTGCTCGAGGTCGTCGGCGAGCGTGCCCGCGACGGCGATCTCGTACGGCGACATGGCGTGGTTGAGCAGCCAGCGGCGGCGCTGCCAGCAGCGGTAACACCTCTCGCCGCTCGAGCGGTTCACGTGGCGCCCGCAGGTGCCCGCTTCCAGCGGCAGGTCCACGCCCACGCACAACGCCTTGTAGTAGGTCGGGTCCGCACGGCGCCGGCGCATGTGCGTGCGGTTCGCGATCCGCTTGCGCAGGCGGCGCAGCGCGGCGAGCTGATCGGGGCGCAGCAAGTCCTTGATGGGCATGGTCGTCCTCCGGTGCGGGAATGGCCCGAACGGGCCGGGTTGAAGGTGCGGGCCGTCAGGCCCGCAGCGTGGCGGATGCAGGGTCGGAGACGGGTGGCGTGGGAGCCGGGGAGCAGAGATGCACAGGCGTTGCCTTGCCCGCCCGTGTTCCGCCCGTCTGCCCGCGTTCCGCTAGAGCATTGTCGTACGTGTGGGCTTGCCTCTCCGGGTCCGTGGCTGTTTGCGCGCCGACTCGGGGAGGCGCGCCGGCCCGGTAGCGGCGTTGGCGTGGTGCTGAATCCGGGGCCGCTCCGCTCGTCGGCGTTCAGGACGGTGCGCTTCTCGGCGGGTCGAGGTGTTCGACTCGGCGCCGGATCTGCGGTCTGCTGCGTTCGGAAACGCTCGGCGCGTTCGTGAGGGCGAGCTTCTCGGCGCGCGAGGTGTTCGAAAACCCCGCTCGGCGGATGCGGGGCTTCGATCTGGCGTTCGGCTTCGACCAAGCGCGTCGGTATAGCGTCTCGGTCGAGTACGTGCTCAACCTTGACGTGGGATTCCCCCTCCTCCCGCAAACAACCCGCTCGAGGTCAAGCGCGGTGTGAACCAGGTCTTCGTCGACTTCGAGCCGCTCGGCCGCCAGCGGGCGGAGCTCGTCGACGGGCAGTCCGCAGTGTCCCTTCTTCGTCGCCTCGTCGAGCGCGTAGCCGATGCCGGCACCTACTCGGGTGGTCGCCGTCTTCTCGATGCCCAGTCTGCATCGTGATCGTGTCGGTGAGCCGGGCTCGTAGTCCGGGCCGCAGTCGATGAAGAATCGCGGTGCGGCCCGCCAGCGGCTGGAAGTCGTAGCTGGGGCCGCCGCCCGTGTCGTTGCGCTCGACGCGGTAACCGAGCTTCGACAGCAGCGTCTCGAGCGCCTCGCACCCAGGTGCGCGAGGAGATCTCTGAGCAGGTCGTCGAGGACTATGCGGAGAGCCTCGGCGAGGGGGCGGCGTTCCCTCCGGTGGTTGCTTTCAGCGACGGTTCGAGCTGCTGGCTTGCCGACGGTTTCCATCGATTGCGCGCCTTCCGCCGCGCGGGCCGCGGGGAGATCGAAGCGGATGTCGACGCCGGGACGCTCGATGATGCGTTGTGGTTCGCTCTGGGTGCGAACCGGGCGCATGGTGCGCGGTTGAGTCGCGCGGACAAGAAGCACGCGGTTGAGCTTGCGTTCAGGACCTGGCCCGTGTTGAGTCAGGGGCGTGTCGCCCGGCACGTTGGCTGTACCCAGCAGTACGTCAGCAAGATTCGAGAGCAGGTGACAACTAGTTGGCACCTGCCGGATCGCGTCGTTGGCCGGGATGGCAAGTTGTATTCGGCGCGTCGTCCCGCGTCTGCGCGGCCCGTGTCCGAGGACTTCGGATCCGACCATTCATCGAAGGATTCCGTCTCGGAAGCCGTTGTGGCTCCTGCCTCGGATCCGTCGGTTCCGGAGGCGGCGGCAGCCCCGTGCACGTCGCCGGGGCCGGTACGCTCGGCGGGTGCTGTCCGGTTTGCAGACGCGCGGCGCATTCGGCGCCGGTCTGGTAATGAACGTCTCGGCGCATACGGGACGCTGTCGGGTTCTGGCGTGCCGTCTTCATCGCGGGGACGCTCAGCGTGTCCGGGCAAACACGTACTGCTCGGTGTGGGACTGTGTCCTGGTTTCGGCGTCCTGCTCGGCGCCGTTGGCCTGCGGGCTGGGTTCGCAGCCGATCCCGATGGGAAGCGCCCGGCGGCTGGTTGTGCTCGGCGCGTTCGCGCATCCAGTGCCTCTATATGTGCAGGGCTCGGTTGAAGCCTTGCACTCGGCCGGATGTGCCCGGCCTGTCTGGTGGTCATCGTCGTCCACTTCGTGGAGACCTTGGCTCGGGCGCCCGTCGGTCCGCTCGGCGTGTACGGGCTGGACGTTCTGCTCGGCGTGAAGACCGCTCGGGGCCTGCGGGCGGTACGTCCTGCTCGGGTTCGGAACGTGGCGGCGGCGTGTTCTGCTCGGCGCGTGCTTCTTCGTCCAGTGGCGTTCGGCGCTGTTCGGCGCCTGAGTTCGCGCACGACGGCGCTCTACTACGACAGATACCCCGCAAATGCGACACGTGTCGTATTTCGACAGGCTTCGACTTCGAGTCGACGACCTCCCAGCTCGGCTTCCAGCCGCCAATGACATCCAGCCCCCAGGGCAGTCTGCTGGCGCGGCTCGCCGGATGAGCCGCCATCGCGCCTCGCTGCAGCAGGTCGCGCACGTGCTCGAACGACGCACCGACCACGCAGCCCGCCCGAGGATCCGGTTGATCTTGTGCGTGTTTGCTGGCGAATCGACGATTACGAGAGGTCAGCCATCAGCGCCGACGAGCGTCGGCGATTCGAGCCTGACGCGGTTCCGGTACTGGAACCTGCCGTTTCTGCTGCCGGTCCCGAGGTTGCGTGGGGGCTGCGGCCAGCCCTTGCTGGAGCCGGCGCTCGACGGCGCGCCATCGCCTCCAGACCCAATCGTCTCGGCCTTGCGGGTCACAGCCGAGCCGCGTGCTTCGAGCAGACCGCTCGAACCGACCGTGTCACGTTCCGACACGCGGAACCACCATGTGCACACGGATCGGATTGACGTCGGCAGCCTCGGCTGTCCGGCTTGACAGCACAGTCGACCTCGGACGGGCGCGGCGCGACCTCGCGCGACTGATTCGGCGGTTGCGAGACGCGGTGGGCGACAACGACCGCGAAGCTGCGCGGCAAGTGACGATCTCATCCGGATGCCTGCAGGACGGTCGCCTGGTCGGCCTGGTGTTCGACCTCGGCTTCAGGCTTCCATCTCCGGACCGACGCGTTCGGCCTGCAGCGATTCCAGGCAGGTCCACGCGCCTTCGTCGCCGGGGCGGCCCGCCCACGTGGGCATTGCGAGCCGTACGCCCCCAGTGGCCGTACGGAACGCCGGTTCGGACGGCCAGTCGGCGTCGCTGAATCCGCTCCCGCCGACATGCTCGCCCGGATACGGCGTCGTCGTGGTGTCGTGACGCAGCGATGAACTCGATCGACAAGGCAACGTCAAAGCCAGCCACATTCGAGCGCCGCGTCATGCTGCGGTTACCGCGCCGGCCGACCGGCTTCGCGCCACCAGCGGTCGCCGCGTCGCTTCCTGTCCATCGAACCTGCGCCTTGGCATGTCGAATCGGTGCTCTTGTGTCGGCCTCCTCACCCCAGCCCCCGATCTGTCGATAGCCTCGGTCAGTTCCCCTCGGCCTTGTCCGCCCGTCGTGCGGCCCAGTACTTCCGCATCCGCTCGGCCACGGCCCGGCGCTGCTCCTCGGTCATCGTGCGCTTGCGCCTCCCGACCGCCTTGACCGCCTTGACCGCCTTCTTGCTGCCGCGCCGGGCGGCCGGCGCGGCAGCTCCTTCAATCGCCTCGATGGCGCGCTGGATGGCCACGAGCTGGCTCTTGAGCGAGCGCTCCTCGTTGCGCAACGTGTCCAGGATTCCGCTGCTCGACATCGTGAAATGCTCCTTCCAGGGGCAAGCCGCGGCCGCATCGCGCCGGCCGCCGAAATGCACGAACGTCGGCGGCCACCGCCGAGACCGAGGGGCCGCTACCGACCCCACGCGCCGGACTCGGTGCCCGCAACGCCGGCCTGCTCGAGATAGTCGACCGCCACACGCATCTCGGCCGCGTTCCACGCCGGCCAGTCGTCGCGGCAGGGCAACCCCGGTACGCCCGCGCGCCGGCCCCGCACGACAGCGGCCACCGCCGACTCTTCCGAGCCGTACCGTTCGCACAGGGCGAGGAAGCGCCGCGTTGCGTCGACCGACGGCAGCGTGTCGTCGTGTCGCATGCCGGTGTCCGGCTCGTCAGCCTGCATCAGCGGTCCGTACTTCGTCAACCTGCCTTCGTTTCCGAGTCGGTCTTCGTCTCCGGAGTGCCCGTGGTGGCGCCAGGCGCGGGCGTGCGCCCGCTCGGCGACAACCTGCCCCGATGAGGATACCAGCGATAGTAGAGGTGAGCGACGCGACGACAGCCGGGGAGTCGCGCGCCGCCGACGCCGCGCGCGGTCGGTTGATGTGGCCCCGCGGGAATCTTTGCGATAAGGTTCGCCGGGGCGAGTTCGATACCACTGGCAGGATGACCGACTCAGGAGGAATCGCCATTGGCTCGCGAGTTCGGGTCACATGGCCATCCCCACGCGAAGGGTATCGCGGGACAGTCGTCGAGGTCCGCGCCGGGACGCTGTTGGTGAGGTTCGACGGCGAACGTTGGAGATACCTGCCGCCGGTACCGGTGCGCCGCGACGAGGTCGAGCCGGACGGCCTGGAGCATCCGGCAAGCGCACGCCCCGTTGACGAGCCACCCTCCCGCCAAGCGGACGGCTGAGCCAACTGGCCCCGCCGGAAACGCGGCCGTATACGTACGGCTCGTCTCGCCGGCCTTCGGCGGTTCACTCGGGTCCCGCAGCTTCCTGCCTTCCTGTTCTTCAGGATTGCCGGTTTCGCTGGTGCAGGCCGATGAACCCCACGATCACGCGGTTGCCTTCCTCGTCGCGCACGAATCCGATCCGGATCGTGTGCCGCGGGTCGCGGCTGGTTCCCTTGCCGATGTGCGCGCCCAGATACCAGGTCTTCCCGTCGGCCAGCGTCTCGTACCACTCGCGGTACTTCGCGATCGATTCCTCCCGCTGGCTCGTCTTGCAGGTCCACCCGGAGCAGGCTTCGCCTATGCGATTGTCGTTTCCGTCGCAGTGCGCGGTGGCGAGCCAGGCCAGCGCGTCGTACACCTCGGCAGGGTTCGCGAACGGCGTGTTCTCGTTCGAGCGCGAGTTGAGCTTGATCAGCAACCTCTCGCCGAAGGCCTCGCGCGCCAGCGCCACGGCCTGGCCGACGCTGTCGATGCGGACCGGCGTGTCGTCGGGCCGGCGGCCCTTCCTGCTCTCGACGTAGGCCTGCCGCCACTGCTCTTCGGTCCGGCGGCTGCGCGCGATCAGCTCGTTCAGCTTCCTGGTCTCGTCGTCCCGCCGTCCGCTCTCGGCGCGCAGCTCCTCGTTGCTGCTGCGGAGCCGGCCGTTCTCCTCGCGCAGCGTCTTCAGCTCGGCCTGCAGCCGATCACGTTCGGCCGTCAGCGCCTCGACGGCCGCAGGGTCTGCGTCGGCCTGCGTCCCGGTCAGGGGTTCTTCCTCCTCGACGGCGGGCTCGGCTCCGTGTGCCGCCGTCGCCGCCTCCTGCGCCTGTCTGGCGTGCGCCATTCGCTTCCGCCACTCGGCCGTCAGCTGCAGGATCCCGTCCTCGGCCGCCCGGCGCGCTTCCGACCGTTCGAGCTCTTCCTGGCGGGAGGCCGCCTGCGGCCGCAACGGCTGGTACGCCTCCAGCTGCACCCGTAGCGCGGTCAGGAACTCGAGCGTTCCGATCAGAAGCCCCGGTCCGCCGGGCGGGGCCTGCAGCATGAGCGGGCCGATTCCCAGGTAATGCAGGTCGTCGTCGAACTCGTTCTCGATCCCGTTCCACTGCTCGGCGATCTTATGGACGACACCTTCGATGACCTCGCGTTGCTTCTCTCGCAGGATGAAGCGGATCCACTTGCCCAGGTTGGCCGCGTCGGCGGGCCACTCGGGCGCTGACGCGGGCAGGTCCCACAGCGTGTCGATCCAGGTCTTGAAGAGCTCGGATTCAACCGGCGGGGGGCCGGGAAACCGGCCCGACAAAAGGCTCAGCATCAGCGCGGCATCGTCGCGGTGCGCATCGACGCCGTCGCCGTCCTGCAGCATCCGGTTGCGTTCGAGCAGCCACTCGTCGGTGTCCCAGCAACTGGTGAACCGCACCGGCGGCGCGTCGACGACGTCGATGCCTCGTCCCCGCAGGTGCGCGGCGGCCCTCTCCCGCAGCGCCGAATGCGTCTGCATCCAGGTGGCGAGGATGGCCGCGGCGAGCCGGTGGTCGCCTTCGGCGATCGCGTCGAGGATCGTTTCGACCAGTCGGTCGTGCGGCGCGCGGTTGGCGTCGCGGAACCCCTTGATGCGCAGCTTGCGGATGCGGGTGGACAACTCGCTGCGGGCCTCGTCGCTCACGTCTTTGCGGCCGGCGAGCGCATCGGTTATCACTGTCAGATCGTGCCCGTCGGGCAGCAGGGTGAAGATCTCGTTCGCCGCTCGCACTTCCCCTTCGCGCGGGCCGCTGTACATCATGGCGCCTCCTCTCCCACGACCCCGGAGTCTGGTTGCAGACGATGCCGCCGCGCGCAGCGCCGGAGCCTGGCGCGAGTCGCGGCCTCCTTCGCAAGCCTCCGGGCTGACAGCCGCAGCCGCGGTTCACTGTTCGGGTCATGGCAGTTGACGTTATCCGATCCGGTGTCCGGTGGTCGCAACTCGAGTCCCCGGACGCCGGTGCTTCATGCCTGCAGGTTGGACCCGCGCAGGGTGGGTTCGGGGATGCGCGGCCGGCGGCGCCGAGCAGTCGCTGCGGTCTGCGGGTGCCCGAATCGGCTTCACCCACATCGTCCAGGTCGTGCCGTATAGTTGCTCGCTCGCACGCCGTGGCGGCGTCGATGGCGCTGGCGGCTGCGGGCCGGTCTGTCCGCGAGGTGGATCGCGCCGGCTCGTGGCGAGCCCCAGGCCGACGCAAGACCGGCGCCGGCAGTCCCCGGACCGGTCCGGTTCGCGTGCCGACGGTCGATCGCCGGGACGAGTGTCTGGCTCGGAGGACGCGCTCGGGTTTCCGGCCGTTCCCTCGATCTGCCCGGCGCGCTGGTCGAGCGGCTCGCGCTCGCGCACGACGGCGCTCTACGACAGATACTCGAAATGCGACACTTGTCGCATTTCGACACAGTCTTCGACTTCGAGTCGATGACCTCCCAGTTCGACTTCCCGCCGCCAGTGATGTCAAGCCCCCGGCTGGCGCGGCTCACTTCGGCGAGCCGCCGTCGCGCTTCGTCTGCAGCAGGTCGCGCGCGTGCCCGAACGACGTGCCGACCACGCAGTCCGGCCCCGAGGACCCCGGTGATGTTGCTCGTCCTTCCGCGGCGGTTCGACGATCACGAGGTCAGCCATGAGCGCCGATGAGCGTCGGTGATCACGTTCGACGCGCGGAACCACCATGTACACAAGGATCGGATTGACGTCGGCACGCTCGACCACAGCACGCTGTCCGGCTGCACAGGACAGTCGACCTCGAGCGGGCGCGGCGCGACCTCGCGCGACTGATTCGGCGGTTGCGAGACACGGCGGGCCATGGCGATCTTGAAGCTGCGCGGCACGGTACCGGCTTCGGCCCGCGTCGACTCGGTGCCTGATGTCCGGTCCGGAGTCGGAACTCGCCGTTTCCTGTTGTTGCCGAGCCCGAGGTTCGGTGCAGTCCGCAGCAGCCGTTGCAGGAGTCGGCGCTCGACGACGGATTCGGCCGTTGCGAGAGGCGGCGGGCCATGGCGATCTCGAAGCTGCGCGGCAAGTGACGATCCGTCCGTGGCCGGTTCGTCGATGGCCTTTCGGAAAGGCGGCCATGTATGTGACCGCCTTTCCGGGGCTCCCGCACCAAGCTGGTGGTGCGCGAGCCGGGTGCGCCAACAGGCTCGATGCGCGGTCCCCGCGGTCGAGCCCGCGGATGACGCGGCCGGGCGTGTGGGGACATTGAGAGTATTCGTGGGTGCGGGGGCGTCGCTTGCTGACGTGACCGCGACCGCAGGCGGGACAGCGTGGAACCGCGCGGGCTGGAAGAATCGCCCACGTGCCCTCGGCGTTTGCCTTCGGCGCTTGCGTTCTCGGCGCTACCAGCGCAGGCAGGGATCGCCGAGTGCCGACAGGTCGTCGAGCAGGGGAACGGCGTGGTTGTCGTCGTCGCGCGCGCCGGGGTCGTGCTCGACGGTGTCGGCCTCGGCGCCGTCGAGCAGCGCGGACAGGGCGACCTCGACGGGGTCGAGCGCGTGCGGGACCCGGAGGGTCCAGAGTTACGCGTCGCCATTACCTGACCGCGTCCGGCTGCTGGCGTCGCAGATGCCCCGGCTTCGATCCGCCGAAAGGGGAGGGGAAAGCTGCCTCCGTCGCCGGCCTGTCCGGTCCGCGGCCGTGGCTGTGGGCCGTGCCGAACCTGGGAGAACGGGGACCGTCCCGGCTCGTATCGAAGCGTTCTCCGACCCTCGTCAGGCTTGGAAACGGCCGGCCGCGCCGGCGGCCACTACTGCCGCGAGCACCGCAGTCAGCCCGCGCTCGGGCTGCGCCTATCTGGTTCCAAGCAATCGGCGCACTGCGCCGAACCGAGATCCGGTGCCCTGCCGACGGTTGTTGATCTTCTCGATCACTTCGTGCATCACTCTGACGAACTCGTCTGGCAAGTCACCGGTGTTCTTCTCGCTGGCCCCCGGCCGATCCAGGTGCCTGAGGATCGCTTCGGCCAGGACCCTGACCAGCCTGCGCAGAGCCCGCAGGTCCGACTCGCGTTGAGGGACCGCACGGGCGGGCGTACCGTCGAGGACCAACTCCAGCCTCGTGACGACCGTCGCCAGATCTTCGCCCAGGGTCTCGAGGGTGCGGTCGTCGCGAGCAACAGCCCTTTCGGCTGCTGCCGGTTCCGCACCGTCGGTCGTGGCCGGGGTCACGACGGGTGCATCCGCGTCGATACCGGCTCGCTCCTGCTCGTCGACAGGCTCGTACGCAGACGATGCCGCAACGGTCGTTTCCGTTGTGGCCTCGGGGCGAGATGTCTCACCAGCGGTGGCTCTTGCACGTTCCGTGTCGCTGGCCGACTCCTGCGCCGGCTGTCCCGCAGTGCTCGTCTCGGTCGTGACCTCGACCGCGGACGGCTCGGGAGCGTCGGCGGCTGGAGGTTCCGTGTCGCTGGCCGACTCCCGCGCCGGCTGCCCCGCAGTGCCCGTCTCGGTCGCGGCGTCCGGCGCGTACGGCTCGGGAGCGTCGGCGGTTGGAGGTTCCGTGTCGCCGGCCGACTCCCGCGCCGGCTGCCCCGCAGTGCCCGTCTCGGTCGCGGCGTCCGGCGTGGACGGCTCGGAAGCGTCGGCGGCTGGAGGTTCCGTGTCGCTGGCCGATTCCTGCGCCGGCTGCCTCGCAGTGCCCGTGTCCGTCGTGGGCTGCACGGAAATGATCTCCCCGGTGGCGATGCCTGCGCGCTTGCCCTGGTTGGCAGGCGACCGTATCGGTGGCAGCGCCCGCATCGCCGCCGTGACCGTGTCGAAACGCCACACTTGGCGCATTTCGGGGTATCTGTCGTAGAGCGCCATGGCGCGCTGCGCCGTGCGGGGTGGGATTCCAATCCTGCTCTGAAGCCATGGAATCCACTGGCCATGTGGGATCTGTTGTTTCGCAGCCCGAAGTGCTCTTCCCAGCTCCCACACTGCCTCCACGGTGCGCTTCATCGTTTCGCGGATCTGCGCGACGTGACGCTTGACCTGCTGAACGACCGCCTCGTCGACACCGTTGCCACCCAGTCCGAGCAGGTCGGCGGCATCTTGTGTCTCGGTCTGCGGGCTGCCGGCATCCTGGAGGTTCTTGTCGCTCGCCTGGGTCATCTGTGGTACCCCTCCGACATCCATCGGCTCGCCGCCATCCGGAAACGCCCCGAGCGTGGCGCGCCCCCCTCGGCCACCGGGCGCGGTGCGAGGTATGGGCGGGCGGGCGCGGTTACTCCTGCTCGTGGTTCTGCCCCATGCGCCGGATCGTCTTCTTGAGTTCCTCGGCGGGGACACGGAGCCGGCCCGCGAGGCGCACGTGAGGGACCAGGCCCCGGTAGACGAGATCGTACGCGGTGGTGAGACTGACACCCAGGGCTTCGGCTGCTTCCGGCATCCGGTATAACAGGCGCGGGATCTGATTGGGGGTGTGGCGTGTGCGCCTCGGCCGTTTGGGTCCGTCGCTGGGCATGGCTATCCTCCTGTGGCAGCTCGCAACCTGGGTTGCCGGCCGGCCGTGAGGGTGGGCGTCCCTGTCGGGCGGAGGCCGGTGTTTGGGTTGCGCTGGCGGACAAGGTGCATTGCGCCGCAGTATTCGGTATAAATAGCCGCAATGTCAAGCGAGCCCAGCGGGTTCTCGGCGGGGCCCGGCCGGTGCGGTATTAAATGGAACCCAAATCGGTGTACGCTGTAGCGGATGGGTATCCGCGGCGACATCTTGACCGCCATCGACGAGAGTGGCGTCTCCGATCGCGCACTGTCGCTAGCGGCAACTGGCGGCAGTGACACGGTTCGGAACATGCGGCGGGGCTCGACCCCGAATCTCGAGACGCTGGAAGCTCTGTGCCGGCATCTCGGGCTCGATCTGTGCTTGCGTCCGCGGCGCGGCGATCGCGATCAGGCGTCTGACCAAGCGCAGCACCACGGCGACGGCGCCGCGTCGCCCGCGTCGCTTCCCTCCCCGACCCGCTTCCAGGAAAAGGAACTGCCCGTTCGCGTCTGGGCATACCGTTCGCCCAAGGGTTATCTGACGAACCCGCACGAGTTCCGCCGAGCGCCGGCTCCCGAGGACTTGCCGAACCCCAAGGCGTTCTACGCAGTGACGCATAGCCCGTCGATGTGGCCCGCCGGCATCGCGCCCGACGATGTCTGCCTCATCTCCCCGGGCGTGGGCCTCACGCCCGGGCAACGGGTCTGGCTTCGAAATCGCAGGGGGCAGGAGGCAATCATGTGGCTCGTGGAGATCGCGGCCGCGGCCTGCGAACTCCGCGCCTGGGGCCGAGAGGACGACCACTATCGCCAAGAGTTGCTCAGAGATCGTTGGCAGCTGTCCGACGTCGTCGAGTCCGGCGTCGTGGTGCGGGTGTTCAGAAGTCTCCCGTCACTCGAGCGCCCGCAGTTGCCCGTGCCCGACTGGCGCCCTCTTCCGTCTGCCCGCAGGTTGGCGCTGTTCGGCCCCGAAAATGTCGGCGAGGGCGTAGTGCCCGCGCTCAGGCAGCTTGAAGAGAAGCTGTCCGTCCTCAAGCAGGTCGCAGCAGCGATCAAGACCCTGGCTGCCCAAGGTGGACCGGATTCTCAATTGCTGTGGTTGTTGGACCTGGTCGAGCGGACGCGCCAGTCCGTGGATCTCGTCACAGCGGTTATCGGGACGGGGGCTGACCGCTGGGGGCGCCCGGGCGCCGAGAATGCGCCGGCTACCCCGCGCGAGATCGCGCGGCTGCTGGATGCCATCGTCCAGCACTACGAGGTGCTCAACGAGTACGGTCGCGCGCATTTCATTGCTGACGTACAGCATCACTTTCCCGCACTGCGTGGGGAGCAGATTCCCCGCCTGGACGCGACTCGAGAGGAACAACCAGCCGAACCTGAGACAGCAGAGGACTGACACCAGACGCACGGGTGACACGGCCGTTGGAGCTGTTTCTCAAGCAGAGGACGGGTGTGCCATCGGGTTCGGCCGACGATGGGTCCGGACGGTTCGGGTGTTCCCGGGATGCCGTTCAGGCGCACAGGGCATTCTGACCGGCAACTCGTCGGCGTCTCCCGCTTCGACACGCGAAGCTCGCAGGTCGTCGTGGGTCACCGGCCCGCGGCGCCTGATCGGCGGGTCGCGGTGGTTGCCGCAACGAAGCGCTGCGCGGGGGCGCACCTTCGAGGCGGCGGATTCGACTGCGCCGACTCTCGCGTGTCCCAGCTCATCCTTCCGCTCGGGAGTCGCCCGGGCCGTGGCGCGAGGCGTGGCGGCTGAGTGGCGTGACGCTCGCCAACAGCGAGCCACGATGGGGTCTTCCCGCCCGCAGGGCCCCCTTCAAGACGCCGCCATCGGACGCTGCGGGAAGCTCGCGTGCTTGCGCGCCGCCGACCTCGCCAACGAACCTCTCGAGTCGCGTGACGGGCTGGATCGAGCGCCGGCCCGATGGCCCGCATCAGCGAACCGCGTCGTGTCCACGCAGGTTGCTCGCGGCTTCCGAAGACGCTGCAGTTGTAGTGGTAATCTGGTGCGGGGGGCGGCGGCGCGAAGTCGAGCGGCTCGCTGTCCGACCCACCAACGGCAGGAGCGTTCAACGATGGCTTCCAGGCGCGGCCGCGGCGAGGGCGGGATCACGAAACGGCGTGACGGTCGGTGGATGGCGCAGGTCGACCTCGGTTGGGAGGGCGGGAAGCGGCGTCGCAAGGCGCTTTACGGCCATACCAAGCGCGAGGTGCAGGACAAGCTGCGCCAGACGCTGCACCGGATGGACCACGGGTTGCCTCCCGTGCCGGAACAGGAGACCGTCGGCGCCTTTCTGGGTCGCTGGCTCGAGGTCAAGCAGGGTCAGGTCCGGCAGCGGACCTGGAAACGCTATGAACAGATCGTGCGCGCGCATCTGCTGCCCAACCTCGCGCGCATCCGGCTCGCCCGACTCTCACCGCCCGATGTCGCCGCGTGCCTGCGCCGCGTGGAGGCGTCGGCCAGCGCCTACACCGCTCGCGGGGCGCGCGACGTGCTGCGCACCGCGCTGAACCAGGCACTGCGGTGGGAACTGGTCTCCCGCAACGTCGCGGCGCTGACCGACGCACCCCGCCATCGCCCCCGGCAGATCGAACCGCTGACGCCGCGGCAGGCGCACACGCTTCTGGCCGCCGTCGCGGGCCATCAGCTCGAAGGCCTCGTCACCGTGGCGGTCGGACTCGGGTTGCGGCAGGGCGAAGCCCTCGGGCTGCGGTGGCAGGACGTCGACCTCGAGGCGGGCATGCTGTCGGTGCGGCAGACGCTCGAACGAGGCGGTCCGGAGCCCCGTTTCGGAGAGCCGAAAACCGAGCGGAGCCGGCGCACGGTGACCATGCCCGATGTCGTCGCGGCGGCGTTGCGGCGGCATCGGACGCGCCAGCTCGAGCAACGGCTCGCCGCGGGCGCGCAGTGGAGAGAGTCGGGGTTGGTGTTCACCACCTCGATAGGTACGCCGATGGACAGGAGCGCCTTGCACAAGGCCTTCAAGGCGCTGCTGCACACCGCCGGACTGCCCGGTATCCGCTATCACGACCTGCGGCACACGGCCGCGACGCTGTTGCTGACCCAGGGGGTCGACCCACGGACCATCATGGAAACGCTCGGCCACTCCCAGATCAGCCTGACCCTGAACACTTACGCCCACGTGATGCCGGCCTTGCGCCGCGACGCCGCGGCAAAGATGGACGCGATCCTGTCGCCCGGCGTCGACCCCAATTGACAGCCAAAGTGACAGCCTACAGGACCGACGTCGGAGGGTGTGGGCGGACGTCCGCGGAGACTCGGGCGGAAATATCCCCAGGAAACATGATGCGCATGGACTCGGGCGGGCGTCGGCGGAGCACGGCCAACAAATACTACAACTGGGTCGACCAGTTCGACACGCTGGGTCTGGGCGAGAACGTGCCGATCGCCACCGGCACCGGTTCCGACTCGCTGGTGGCGCTGCGGCCGGAGACGGGCGAGACGGTGGTCATGCGCGTGCCCTATCCGCTTGCCGGCTTCCACCCGCGGGGTCTGGACGGCCGCATCGACGATCCGGACGCCGGCTGGAAGGGGCGCGGCGTCTATTCGTCGACCGGCTCCGACACGGTATGGCACGCCGAACACGGCCTCGGCGTCGATAACGGCGAGTACCGGTCCATCTCGAAGCCGATCCTGGTGAAGTTCCAGTTCCGGCCGCACCCGCTCGCCGAGTAGGAGACGGCCCCGGGCGCATGTTCACCAGGGGGTTTTCCCGGGGGCTTCGGGATCACGTGCACGAACATCGTCATTCGCGCTTGCGCGAAGCACCCCCCCCTTTGGCGCCGCGCTCACACGAAGTAAAGTACCTTGGTGCCGCCCTCGCGCTTGGTGCGCGCGGGCACTCGCCGTGAACCAGGAGGAAGCAATGAAGCGCCTTGTCACCGGTATGGTTGTCGCCCTCGCCGTCGCACTCTTCGTCTCCGGCAGTGCGCCGGTCACCCGCGCCCAGGAGACGATGCCCTGGATGCGCGTCGACATCATGGAGGTCATCCCCGACCAGTTGGACGAGTTCATCGAGGTGCAGCTCGAGCAGGTCAATCCGGCCCTGCGGCGGGCCGGGGTGCCATGGCGTTCGGCGTGGCGGACGGCCGAATTCGGGAACCTGTACGAACGGATGTTCGTGACGCCGATGGACGATCTGGCCGAGCTTGATCGGGGCGGTCCGCTGGCCTTCGCCCTCGATCGGAGGGACCAGGAGCGTATCGACGAGCGCGTGCGCCGCACGATTTCGGGCCACCGGAGCTACGCGTTGCGCTACCGGCCCGAGCTGAGCGTCGAATCGCCGAACGCCGGCGGCCTCTCGCTGGCCTGGATCACGACGCTCGAAGTGGCGCCGGGCCGCCTCGCCGACTGGCAGGCGTTCATGCAGGCGCGACTTCCGCAGTTCCGCGGGGACAACGTGGTGTTCGGCATGTACGAGCGCTACCTGGGAACCGGGGCGGCCGTGTGGCAGCTCGTCGAGAATCACTCGAGCTTCACCGAGCTGAACAACCCCACCATCATGCAGCGCGCCCTGGGCGCGCGGACCAGCGACACGGCGGCCGGACTGGCCGGCGTGGTCCTCTCGGTAGAGCGCACCGTGTTGCGGTACGACCCCGAGTTGAGCTTCTCGGGCGGAGCGACACCCGACGGCGGCCGGTTCCGCTAGGAGTCTGTGCCGTAGAACGGTGCAGACTCCCGGTCAGGCCCGGCTGGGCGGCAATCGGAGCCGCAGTCGACGACTGTCGGGCCAGGCAGGATCCCGCGGGCGGCGGTCGACTCGAATTGGGTCTTGACGCCAGTCCGTCCAGCGGCCATTCTCGACACGAATCGCCCGGCAGGGGCGACGGCGGCGTCCGGGACGACCAGGGAAGGGGAACGGCCATGAAGCGAAGCATTTGCGCCATCGCGGTTCTGGCGTTGGGGTTGCCGCTGGCGATCGCCGCCAACGAGGATCTGCAGTCGCGGCAGAACGACGACAACCAGTGGGTGTTGCCGGGGAAGAACTACTCGGCGACGCGCTACAGCTCGCTCGACCAGATCACCGCCGAAAACGTCGCGAATCTCACGCAGGTCTGGTCCTTCTCCACGGGCGCCCTGCGCGGTCACGAGGGGCAGCCCCTGGTCGTGGACTCGACGATGTACGTGCACAGCGCGTACCCCAACCACGTGTACGCCATCGACCTCACCGAGGACGGCTGGCCCATCAAGTGGCGGTACACGCCGGTCCAGGACGACCGCGCCGTGCCCGTCGCCTGCTGCGATCTGGTCCATCGCGGCGTGAACTACGTCGAGGGCCGGATTCTGATGACGACGCTCGACGGACACGTCCTGGCGCTGGACGCCGAGAGCGGCGAGGAGCTGTGGAAGGTCAGGAACGCCGACCCGTTGCGGGGCGAGACGATGACGATGGCCGGCCTCGTGGTCAAGGACAAGTACATCGTCGGCGTCTCCGGCGGCGAGTTCGGCATCCGCGGCTGGGTGGCCGCCTACGCCGTCGAGTCGGGCGAGCAGCTCTGGAAGGCCTACAGCATGGGCCCGGACGAGGACGTCCTGCTGGCGCCGGACTTCAACGAGGCCAATCCCCACTACGGCCGGTTCGGTGCGGGGACCGAGACGTGGCCCGGCGACCGCTGGCAGAACGGCGGCGGCGCCACGTGGGGTTGGTACGCCTACGACCCCGACCTCGATCTCATCTACTACTCCACGGGCAACCCCGGGACGTGGAACCCGACGCCGCGCGAGGGCGACAACAAGTGGTCGATGACGATCTTCGCCCGCGATCCCGATACGGGGCTGGCGAAATGGGCGTACCAGATGACGCCGTGGGACGCCTGGGACTACGACGGCATCAACGAGCACGTGCTGCTCGACCTCACCATCGATGGGCGAGAGGTACAGGCGCTCGTGCACTTCGACCGCAACGGCTTCGCCTACGTCCTGGACCGCACGGACGGCACGCTCCTGTCGGCCGAGAAGTTCGTGGAGCACACGAATTGGGCCGAGCGCATCGATCTGGAGACCGGCCGACCCGTGGAGGTTCCGGAGAAGCGCACCCGGCAGGGCGTGAACACCCTGGACATCTGCCCGTCCGCGATGGGCGCCAAGAACCAGCAGCCCGTGTCGTTCTCGCCCCGCACCGGCCTGATCTACGCCGGCACGAACAACCTGTGCATGAACTACGAAGGCTTCGAGGTGCGCTACATCGCCGGGGCGCCGTACGTCGGCGCCAACGTGCGGATCTTCGCCGGGCCGGGCGGCTACCAGGGCGAGTTCATGGCCTGGAACCCGGAGGCCGGCGAGAAGGTCTGGGGCATCACCGAGCCGTTTCCGGTATGGACGGGCACGGTGGTCACGGCCGGCGACGTGGTCTTCTACGGGACCATGGACCGCTGGTTCAAGGCGGTCGACGCCCGCAGCGGCGAGCCGCTGTGGCAGTCCCGGCTGCCGTCGGGATCGATCGGCAACCCGATGACGTTCATCGCGCCGGACGGCAAGCAGTACGTCGCGATCTATTCCGGTATCGGCGGGTGGTTCGGCCTCCCGGTCGCGGCGGACCTCTCGCGCGAGGATCCCCTCGGGGCGCTCGGCGCGGTCGGCGCCGCCTACGACTCGGGGCTGGACCGGGTGACCTCCGTGGGCGGTACGTTGCACGTCTTCGCGCTCGAAGACTAGTCGCACGGAGATTGCCGTGACCCGCATTTCCAGGGGCGTTGTCGCCGTGAGGAGCGCTGTCGCCGCGGTCGGTGCCTTTGCGCTGCTGGCGGCGCAGCCGCCCCCGCTTGCCCCGGTGCTCGCGCAGGCGCCGGCGCCGTCGCTCCGCGTTTGCGGCGACCCCGACAACCTGCCGTACTCCAACGACCGGCTCGAAGGGTTCGAGAACCGGATTGCCGCGGTCGTCGCCGCCGAGCTCGGCGCCACGCCCGTCTACGCCTGGTGGCCGCACCAGCGCGGTCTGGTCCGGAACACCATCGACGCGGGAACATGCGACGTCATCTTCGGGGTTCCCGAGGGTCTCGACTTCGTCCTCTGGACGGAGCCGTACTACCGTTCGTCCTACGTGATGGCGTACCGCAGCGACCGCGGCTACGACTTCCGGTCGCTGGATGCGCCGGAGCTGCAACAGCTTCGCATCGGCGTCCATGTCAACACGCCGCCCGAGGAGAGCCTCGCGCGGCGTCGCTTGCTCGACAACGTCTCGACCTACTCGCTGTTCTTCGATCCGCGCGGCGATCGGGATCGGCCCCGCAAGCTGCTCGATGACCTGGTGGCCGGCACGGTGGACGTCGCCGTCGCGTGGGGTCCGCTGGCCGGCTATGCAGCAAGGACGTCGGGTGCGCCGCTCGAGCTGGTCCTCCTGCAGGACGAGCCGGGGGTGCCGCTGTCCTTCGACATCTCGATGGGCGTCGCGAAGGGCAACGAGGAGTTGAAGAGCCGGCTGGAAGCGGCGATCGACCGGCGGCAAACCGAGATCCGCGCCATTCTGGAGGAGTTCGGCGTCCCGCTCGTCCTCGGCGAGGCTGGAACCGGCGCCGCTCCCCCCGAGGACGGAACCGGCGCCGCGAACCCGAACGCGGAGCCGGGACCCCCGCCGGCCACGGATCCGGCGCCGCGGAAGCTGAATCCGTTCACGGGGAACGCGGACATGGCCGCGGAAGGCCGGACGCTGTACTTCCAGGTCGGCTGCCAGGGCTGCCACGGCGGCGGGGGCGGCGGGGGGATGGCGACCTCCGTCATCGACGATGCCTGGACGTTCGGCAGCGACGACGAGGTCCTCTTCAGGCTCATCAAGGGCGAGATCCCCGGGCAGACGATGCCGACCGTCTACAGCGTGCTCGAGGACGACGAGGTCTGGAAGATCCTGGCGTTCATCCGGTCGGTCTACGCCGGCGACCCCGGCCGGATCGACTGGTAGCCGGGGTCGAGGCCGCGGTGTAGGCGCCTCCGCCATGCCTCAATCAACGAAGAACGCCCGCCGCGGGTCGACGGCAGGTACCACGCGGGCGGGCGCGAAGCCCGTCCTCCTGGCAGGCGGTAACCCCCAGGTAGCGAAAGCCGACGGCGATGCTCCCGTGCAGGCCTATATCGCGGCCATGCCGGGCTGGAAGAGCGACGTCGGGCTCCGCCTCGACGACCTCATCGTGCGCACCGTGCCCGGCGTGCGGAAGTGCGTGCGGTGGAACTCGCCCTTCTATGGCGTCGAGGGCAAGGGCTGGTTCCTGAACATCCACGTCTTCACCCGCTACGTGAAGGTGACCTTCTTCCATGGCGCGTCGCTGCGGCCCGTTCCTCCCGGCTCGGGTAAGGACAGGAACTCCCGCTGGGTCGACATCCACAAGGACGGTCTCGACGAGGCGCAGATGGCGACGTGGGTCCGGCAGGCGGCCGCCATTCCCGGCTGGGACCTGACCTGATGTCCTGTGCCAATGGTCCTCGACGTTCTGATCGGCCAGAGCAAGGGACGGGACTCATGGCCCCCGACCTTCCGACCGACTTCGAGCTGATGATCCTTCTGTCGATCGGCTGGGGTATCCGACCCGAGCGCGTGCGGTTGCACGGCCGCCTTGCGGGGGTGACCGATGGGGATTAAGGTAGGTTCGTGATGGTCACGCTGCTTCGATGCGGGCGTGTGGCGATTGCGGTCCTCTTGCTCTCGGGCGTTGCCTGGGCGCTCTCTTCGCGCGCGCCGGCGGAATCGACGCGCGGGGCGGTCGAGACGCTCCGGGTACCGGAGGACGGCCGCATGCCGCGGGCGGTCGTCGACACGGCGGGGACGGTCCACCTCGTGTACGTCCAGGGCGGCACCAACGCCGCGAACCTCTTCCATGTGACGCGCGCGCCGGGCGCGCCAGGCTGGTCGGAGCCGCAACAGGTCAACAGCCAGGCGCTCTCGGTGTCGGGCGTGGGTCCGATCGATGGCGCGCAGCTTGCGCTCGGGGCCGACAACCGGATCCACGTCGTCTGGCTGCAGTCGGAACCGGCACGTTTCTTCTACACGCGGAGTCGCGCGGACGGGTCGGGCTTCGAGCCGCAGCGCGATCTGTCGACCGGCGAGCAGGGCACCCTCGAAGCGGGCCCGGCGGTTGCCGCCGACGACAGCAACGTCTACGTCTTCTGGCATGCCGGCGCGGACGAGGACGCCCGACGCCGGGTCTACCTGACGGTGTCGCGCGACGGCGGCACCACGTTCGAGCCCCCGCGCCACGTAAGCCCGGCAACGGAGGGCGCGTGCGCCTGCTGCGGGCTGGCCGCGGTGAGCGACCCCGACGACGCCGTCCACGTGTCGTACCGGGGAGCCGGCGACAACGTACGGCGAGGGCAGCGGCTGCTCACGTCCACGGATCACGGCCGCACCTTTTCCGATCGGCTGGTCGATCCGTGGGAGCTGGGGGCGTGTCCGGTGTCGACCACGAACCTGTTCGCCGGTCCCGCCGGCCTGACGGCGGCGTGGGAAACGCGGGGACAGGTCTACTTCGCCGACGTCGACCGGCTGGACGCCGTGCGCTCGCCGCCGGGGCAGGCACGGTTCCGCCGCAAGAACCCCGCCGTCGCGGTGGATTCCCGGGGTGATACGCTGCTCGCGTGGGGCGACGGCCCCGGCTTCAGTTTCGGGGGTTCGCTCCACTGGCAGCTCTTCGATGCCGCCGGCCGTCCGGTGGGGGAGCCGGGCGGTGGGGCCGGTACGATCATCGGTGGGAGCACGTTGGCAGCGGTCGTGCAGGACGGCCGGTTTCTCGTCATCTTCTAGGGAGCCCGTGGTGAAACGCTTGAGAGGGTTCACGATGCGCATGATTCGACGGGGCCGGGGAGCCGTTCGCGGGGCGGTGCGCGGGGCGACGGACACGACGGTATTCACGGGGCCTCTCGCGCGCGCGCTTCACCGCACCACAGCCATGTTGGTTGGCGCCGGGTTGCTGGCGGCGACGTCCGTTCTCACCGCGCACGCCCAGCAGCCGCGGGCCGTAGCCGACGGCGTGTACTCCGACCAGCAGGCGGGGCGCGGCCGGCAGCTCTACCAGGAGCAATGCGTGACCTGCCACGGCGACGCGCTGGAGGGCAGCGTCGGGCCGCCGCTGGCCGGAGACGGATTTCTGGCGATCTGGAGCGGGCTCCCGGTCGTGGATCTCGTCGACAAGATCCACAACACGATGCCGCTGCAGGCACCGGCGCCCCTGTCACGGCAGGAGTCGATCGACCTGACGGCCTACGTCCTGCAGGCCGGAGGCTTCCCGCCCGGACAGGCCGAGTTGACCGACGCCGCGCTGCCGGGGATCGCGCTCCCCACGGTGGCGACCGCTGCGGCGGCCGCCGGAGGCGGGGACTTGCCCGTCGCCCCGATTGCCAACCTCGCCCAGTTGATGCGAGCCATCGCCTTTCCCGCATCCAATATCGTCTTCAACGTGCAGATCAAGGATCCCGCCGACGATGTGCCGGCGCCGACCGGGACCAGGTCGTTCGACTTCGTCGAGTGGGGCGCGACGGTCTATCCCGGCTGGGAGGCCATCGACCTCGCGGCGTTGGCCATCGCCGAGTCCGCGCCGCTGTTCCTGGTGCCGGGCCGCCGGTGCGAGAACGGCAGGCCGGTCCCGGTGGACCGGGACGATTGGCGGGAGTACACCGCAGCGGTCGTCGAAGCGGGACGGGCCGCCTACCGGGCGTCGCAATCGCGGGACTGGGACGCCGCCATCGCGGTCACCGACCAGCTCAACGCCGCGTGCGACAACTGCCACCAGGTCTATCGGGACGTGGGCGCCGAGGGACGCGGGGTGGGGGCGGACCGCTGCCGCCAGGACCCCTGACGGAGGACCTTTAACGGGGAGGAACGACCATGCGCCTGATTACAGTCGTTGCGGCGGCTTCAGTCCTGTTCATGGCCGCGCCGGGGGCGGCGCAGGACTGGACCGAGTTCGCCAGTCAGGAAGATCGCTTCACCTGCAACTTTCCGGGCCAGCCCGAGGTGACCGAGACCACCTGGGTCTCCGAAATGGGGGCCGAGGTGCCCGCGCGCGTCTACGCGGCCGAGAGGGGCCCGAGCCGCTTCTCGGTGACGGTGGCCGACTACAGCCACGTCGAGCGCATCCTCACCGAGCGGGCCGGCGACTGCCCGCCGGGGGCGGAGCGCTGCAGCGGCGGCGGGTCGACCGGCGAGGGGTACTGGCGGCACGACATGCTGGGCGCGCTGATCTACGCGACCTGGACGTTCCTGCAGCGGGACGGCGAGGTGACCCACCTGGGGTACAACTCCCTCGATCGCGTCGAAGGCCACCAGTTGCACCTGACCAACCCCGACCAGTCCCGCACGTTCGTCTCGATCTACATGCACGAGAACAAGCTCTACGTCGCGGAGGGCACGGTCCCGCGGGGCTACCCGGAGCCGGCGCTCTTCCAGCAGTCGCTCGGCTGGCTGGACGAGGACGGGAACGGGTTGCGCTACCAGGGCCCCTATTCGAACGGATTCCCGGCGCCGCCGCGCGTGCCGGCGGTGTTCTAGGAGTCCTCGCCGCAGCAATGGAGATGGCGTAGACGAGTCGGTTTCCCGGTGTGAGAGAGATTGGAAGTCAGTGAGGAGGATGAACATGCGGTTCAAACTGACGCTTGCGGTCGTCTGTGCGGCTCTCTTCGCGTTGCCGGCCGGCGCGCATCATTCCCACGGCAACTACTCGGAGGAGTTCACCGATATCGAGGGGGTGGTCACCGAGCTCCACCTGCTGGTCCCGCATTCCTGGCTCTACGTCGAGGTCGAGGGGCCCGACGGCGAGACGCAGATCTGGGCAATGGAGGCCAGCGACCGCAACCACCTGGCCGAGAGCGGCATCACCCGCGGCTACATCCAGCCCGGCGATGCCGTGAAGGCGCGCTGCCACCCCGTGCGGGACGGCTCGCCGGGGTGCCTGCTCGGGTTCCTGAAGGTCCCGAGCGGAGACGTCAAGGACTGGGACGGCAACAACGCACCGCCGCCGGCCGACTTCTAGGAGCTTGCGGCGCAGAACGCAGTGCAGCGGAGCTCGAGCCGGGTGGAGACGCCCGGCTCGCGTTGCGTGGCGAGCACCGGTGGTAGACTGAGCGCACCATGCCAGTTGAGACCCGAGCGCTCGCTACGCGAGTGCTGATCGTCGTCGGCTGCCTGCTGCTGATCCCGGTGACCGCCGTCCTCACCGCCGCGGTGAAGCAACGCTTCTCCGACGGCCCGAACCGACTGTTCTCGAGCGGCCCCCTCCTGGAAGGCGAGCTGCATGCCGGCCCCGAGCCGGACTGGAGCTTCGTCGACGAAGACGACATCCAAACCATCGAGCTGCAGTTGCTCGATCCCCCGCGCGCCCGGCGCATCTGGACCACGGAGCACGACGGCAAGCTCTACGTCTGGTCCGGTTACATGGGCACTCTGGTGGGCCGGCTGTGGAAGCGCTGGCCCATCCAGGCCGAGCGGGATGGCCGGGCGGTGCTGCGCATCGACGGCACGCGGTACGAGCGGCGGCTCGTCCGCATCGAGTCGGGCGAGATTCTCGAAGGCATCACCGGAGCCATTCGGGACAAGTACCCGTCGCAGCTCACCCGGGAAGGGGTGGAGGCCGGCGACTCGTGGTTGTTCGAGGCGGCGCCGCGTTAAGAGCCGCGAAACCAGGAGCCCAGGAGCAGGCCATGCGGACTCCCGATGACGTGGATCGCCTGATGAAGCACTTCTACTGGTGCATCGGGGCGGCGCTGGTCTTGACCGTCCTCGCGGTCCTGTTCGTCCCGGGCGTGGACGACTTCGTGGAACGGACGTTCCAGGGCTACGTCGGCCGCGCCGCCCGCTGACAGGTACGGACGGCGCCGGCCCGTTCCGTTTCCGGTCTACTGGTCGTTGCGGACGTACTTGACGAGTTGCCTCGGCCCCACCTCGGCGCCGTAGACGTTCCCCTCGGCATCCACCGCCACGCCCTCGGCGGCGGTCGTTCCCCGCGGCTCCGGGTCCGGGTCCGGAATGAAGTACTGCACATGGCCCGTCGCGGCGTTCCCGATGCGGATCCCGCGGCGCCAGCCCGGGTTGGATGTGGCGCTCGACTCCGAGTCGGCGCCGTAGATGTTGTCGTCGGCGTCGATGTAGATCCCGCTCAGCCGGCTGAACTGCTTCCACTGGTCGATGAAGTTGCCGTCCTGGTCGAAGATCTGGATCCGCACGTTCCCGCGGTCGGCGACGAACAGCCGGCCGCGCGAGTCCATCGCCAGGCCGTGCGGCGTGCGGAACTGCCCGGGCGCCGTGCCGATGCCGCCCCACGACTTGATGAAGTTGCCCTGGCGGTCGAACTTGACGACGCGGGCCACCGTGTCCCAACTCGCCCCCGCGCCCTGGCCGCTGTGGCCCTCGGCGACGAAGATGTCGCCGTTCGGCGCCACGTGCACGTCGTTCGGCTCGTTCAGCAGCGGCCCCGACCCGTCGCCGCCCACGCCGGGCCGGCCCAGGGTCAGCAGCAGCTCGCCGTCGGGGTTGAACTTGAAGACCGCGTGCCCCTTGCCCTCGTAGGCCGGACCGCGCCCGCGGGGCCCCTGCGCGTCGGTGAGCCAGACGTTTCCCTGCCGGTCGACGTGGATGCCGTGCGGGAAGATGAACATCCCGCCGCCGAAGCTCTGCAGCAGGTTGCCGTCCTTGTCGAACTTGAGGATCGGATCGAGGTCCGATTCGGCGCAACTGTTCGCCCCGCACCGCTCGCCGACCCAGATCGACGTGCCGTCGGGATCGATGTCGACGGCGCTGGTCGAGCCCCAGGTGCGCCCCTCGGGCAGCTTGAAGTGGTCGTTGATGGTCTCGAACGGGTTCGGATGATCGTTCATCGGCCCGGTGACCGGCTGCGCCCGCGCCGACCCTGCCGCCGAGACCACTGCCGCGAGGATGACCGCCGCCGCACGGATGCCTGCCCGGAATTCCATCTGAGTCCCCCCCTTGTGCCGCGCGGCTCGGCACGACGGCCCGCTGCTTCCTCTGAAACGTGCTCGACCGCTCGTCTCGCCGAGCGGACGCGCCGTGAACCGTGCGCAGTTCTGTCCGACAATCGTCGCCTCGGCTTCGTTTGCCGCCCAATCGGGTCTGCTTGGGAGTATGCTCCGTTCTACGGCGCAGACTCCTGGTCGGACTCCTTGCCCGCCGTCAGCGCCAGCACCGCGTACGCGGTGGCGGCGTCCCGCATGAAGCGGCCCCGGTCCGACGCCGGATCGTGCTGCCGATTGAGTGACGACGCCGGCCACGACCCGTCGGGCGCCTGGTTCCTCGTGAGCCAGGCAAGGCCGCCGCCGACCGCCTCGTGATCCCGCGCCACGCCGGACTGCCGCAGCGCGAGCGTGACCAGGCCGGTCGCGTAGCCGTCGCTCTGCGTGTCGAGGGGCGTTTCGTCCCGCCGGGTCCAGGCACCGAGCGACGACAGGCTCCAGCCGCCGTCGTCCCGCTGCAGGACGACGATCTCATCGACGATCGCCTGCCGCTTGGCGTCCGCCAGCAAGTCCGGCAGCGCGCCGGAGGCCCACAACGCCATGACGCGATTGAATGGCGGCTGCGTGTCGAGCCCGCGCCGCAGGTAATCGCCGAGCCGCGCGACATTGTCCCGGATGTCGGGGCGCGCGGCGTAGCCGTCCGGTGCGAGCCCCACGGCTACGGCGGCCAGCGCCGCCCCGTGGTACGGTCCCTCGTCGGATTCCCAGGGCGCCAGGTTGAAGTGCAGCCAGGGCCACGCGCCCTCGGCGTCGCCGCTCGTCTCCTGCAGCGCCCACAGGTTGTCGAACGCGGAGAGCGTGCGGTCGCCGAGCATGCCGGTCCGTTCGTCCTGCCGGGCGAGGACCAGGGCATTGAGAATCGCTTCGGTCCCGCGCGACTGGCTGGTCTTGGGCGCGCCGTAGCGCTCGTCGGGATAGAAGGGAGCGACCTCGACCCAGTGGGTCACGCGGGTCGTCACGCTGTCCAGCAGCGCCCGCTCGGGCCGCGTCGCCTCGTTCGCGGGAGTGGCGGACCGCAGCATCGGGCGGGCCAGTCCGTACGGGCCGGTCGTGTGGCAGGAGACGCAGAACGTGCCGCGCTCGCGCGCCGCCGTCTCCCAGCCCGACCACCAGTCGACACGCTGGTCGAGGTAGGCGGCGGCGGCGCGAGCGTCCCACGCGGCGGCGTCCCCGCTCTGTGCGTGAATCGTCGAAGGGCCCACGAGCAGGCCGGCCAGCAGCACCGCGATCTTCAGCTTCGTCATGTCGGAATCCCGATTCGCACCCATCATCTCACACCGAGTCGCATCCCCGGGACGGGTTCAGCGCGGCATCGGCGCAGATACGCCGGGTTTGCCTTACCAGGGGTAATGCAGGAGAGAATGGCGGGGACGCTGGCCGGGAGCAGCCATGGACGACAAGGTCGAGTCGAGAATCACATCCCAGGGGCAAGTGTCGATCCCGGCGCCCATCCGCCGCAAGCTGGGACTGACGCCTGGCTCGACGGTGGAGTGGCGCGAACGCGGGGACGAGGTGATCGTCCGGCGGGCGTCGAAGTACTCGTCCCTGGACATTCATAAGGCCGCATTCGGGACTCTTCCGGCTCGCAAGAGCATCGAGGACATGGACGAGGGAATTCGGTCCCGGATGCGCCGCACCCATGCGCGCCGTTGACACCAACGTCCTCGTCCGCCTCGTGGTCCGTGACGATCCGGAACAAGTCGACCGCGCCGAGGCATTTGTCGCGCCGGGCGCGTGGGTGCCTCTTCTGGTGCTCGCGGAAGCGGTCTGGATGCTGGATTCCGTCTACGGACTGAGCCGGAAGCGGATCGGGACCGTTGTGGGAATGCTGATCGAGCACGACCGGTTGACGTTGCAGGATGAGGATGTCGTCCGGAAAGCCCACTCGAGGTTCGAAAGGGGCCGATCGATTGGATTCTCCGATTGCCTCGTCGTAGAGGCTGCCCGGAAAGCGGGACACGTCCCGGTCGGCACGTTCGACAGGAGAATGGCCCGGTTGGACGGAACACACGGCATCTGACCCCTGATGCTCTGCGACCGACACCGCCCCTACCTTGCAGGCGTGCTCGCGAAACCGTAAGATGTATAAACATATAAGTGCTTATACATCAATGTGCTCGGCAAGATATCGAAAGTAATGATGAGTATCAGATGGAACCTCGTCGTCTCCGTTGAAACCGACCGCAGTCTTCGCAGCTACCTGGCCCGAACCGGGGGCAGGAAGGGAGACCTGTCCCGGTTCGTTGACCGTGCGGTCCGGCAGGCGATCTTCTGGGAAACCCTCGAATCGGTCTGGGAACGCAACAAGCACCTTTCGGCGGAAGCGGCGCAGGCGCTCGCCGACCAGGCGGTAGCGGAAGCTCGTGCGGATCGTGCTTGACACCAATGTGCTGGTCAGCGCGCTGATTTCGCGCGACGGACCGCCTGGCCGCGTGCTCGCAGCAATCAGAAACCAGCGGCTGACTCTGGTCACCTCCGAGGCGCAGCTCGTCGAGCTGAGAGCCGTTCTGGGTCGCGAGCGGCTCCGTCCCTACATCCGTTTCGAAGAGGGGCAGGACCTGATTCGCGACCTCGAGGCGATCGGCGAAGTCGTCGCCGACCTGCCGAACGTCAGCGCTTCGCCCGACCCGGACGACAACGTGATCCTGGCGACGGCGGTCGCCGGACAGGCCGACGTGGTTGTCTCCGGTGACAAGCAACACATGCTCGTCCTCGGGCAGATCGAGGGCATCCCAATCATTACCGCCTCCGCCGCCGTGGCGCACTTGGCGCGCGTTCCCGGCCAGGGTCCGGGCGGGTGACGTCGCAGGCGAGAAGCCTGACGGCCCGTCACGGGTGGCCGCTGGGCTCCAGTACCGCGACGGCGTCCGCGTATTCCTCCAGCGCCGCCCACCCTTTCGGCGTCAGTCCGTAGACCCCGCGGGGCGTGTCCGCCGCGCGTTCGAACCAGCCGTAGTGGTCGGCGCGCAGCATGGCGCCGGCGCGGGCGACGCCGGTGGTCCGGGCGACGACCGCGGCTCTTGTCGGGCCGTCGAGACGCAGATGCAGGGCGCAGCGCAGGGCGTCCTGCCGGTACGCGGTCATGAGTTGGCGGCGGGTCGAGCCGCCCGCGTTCGGATCGCCCACGCGCCGCTGGTGTTCCCGCAGCAACCGCCCGATTGCGGTGCGGCGCTTGCGCGGCCGGTAGGGCGCCGGGTCGAGCAGCGCTTCGACGAACGGCTCGGGCTCGAGCCGGACGGTCAGGAGCCCCAGTCCGAGCCGCCGGCACAGCGCCAGCGCGTCGTTCCGGCGCGCCGCGCGGCCGGAGAACGGCGGCACCGCGAGATAGACGTCGTCGGACAGGCGCTGCCGTGCGATCCCCTGGAACACCAAGGGCAGAGAGAAGGAGGTCTTCAGCTCGACGATGACGGGCGGCTCTCCGGCGCGGACGGCGACGGCGTCGCAGTTGCCTACCTCGCCCTTGACGGCATAGCCCTGCGCTTCGAGGAAGGCCTTCACCGGGGGATAGAGGTCACATTCGGGCATCGGCTGGAGTTTTTCACGTGATATAACGTAGAGACATGGAGCGCAACACTTCCCTCTCGACTGTGCTGCAGATCCTCACGCTCCTGGTCTCGCTCGTCAGCGCCATCGGCGTTCTCGTCGTCAACAGCAAGGTCGACCAACTGACGGGTCAGGTCCGCGCGCTGCAGGAGTTGCTCGTCTCTCACATGACGGCTTCCGGGCTGCACTCCAACTAGGTCCGGCGCGGAACGACCGTACCCTGTATCGGTCGGTCGGCTCGATTCGCTCGGTACCCGCACCCCGTCGATGGTATAAGGGCGGAACGGACGGCCACGCGGTCTGCAGGCGTCCTCGGACGGCGCCGGGGGAGTTGCGATCATGCCGAAGGGAACTCGCGGCGGCGTCGGCGAAATCCTCGCGCGACCGAGTCTCACGTCGGCGGTGGCTCGCGCGGTGGCCGTCGGACTGGCCGGACTGATCGTGGCGGCCGGTTGGACCGCGGCTCCGGACGTCGCGCCGGGTGTCGCTCCCGTCGTCGTCGAGGCGGCGCAGGCCCCGGCCGACGGGGGTTTCACGGCGGAGCAGGCCGCGGCCGGGTGGACGGTGTACGCGCGGCAGTGCGGAGAGTGCCACGGGGAGAACCTGGACGGAGCGGAAGCACCGGCGCTGCGCGGCGTGGACTTCCTGAACGGCTGGGCCGGACAGACGACGGACGAGCTGTTCGAGTACCTGCGGGACGGGATGCCGCCCGGCCTCGGGGGCTCGCTCGGCGACTCCGTCTATCTGGAGCTGGTCGCCTACCTCCTGGACGCGAACGGCGCCCGGCCGGGCGATGCGCCGCTGACGGCGGACGCGGCGGTCACGATCGGCAACGCCGCGGACATCGCCGAAGCGCGGCGGGCGGCGGACGCGGGCGAGCCGCCCCGGCGTCGGCCGTCGCGGTTCATCAACCAGGAGGTGCCGCACGATCTGACCCCGGTCACCGATGCGTTGCTGGCGGATCCGCCTCCGGGCGACTGGCTGAGCTGGCGCCGGACGCGCAACAGCCACGGCTACAGTCCGCTCGATCAGATCACGCGCGACAACGTCGACGAGCTGCGGCTGGCCTGGGTGCTGGCCATCCGGGAGGGGAGCCACCAGACGACGCCGCTGGTGCACGACGGCGTGATGTTCCTGGCGAGCCCCGGGAACGTCGTGCAGGCGATAGACGCGGTCACCGGCAACGTCATCTGGCAGTACCGCTCGCCGCTGCCGGAGGATGCGCCGCAGCGGGCGCCGGCCCGCACGCTGGCGCTCTACGGCGACAAGGTGTTCCTGGCGACGGCCGACGCGGCGCTGGTCGCGCTGGACGCGCGGACCGGCGCCGAGGTGTGGCGCACCACCAAGGCGGACTACACGCAGGGCTTCCGCGGGAATGCCGGCCCGATCATCGCCAACGGCGTCGTCGTCACCGGCACCAACGGCTGCAGCCGCTACAAGGAGCAGACGTGCTTCATCACCGGCCACGATCCCGACAGCGGCGAGGAGCTGTGGCGCACGTCGACCATCGCGCTGCCGGGGGACCCGAACGACGCGTCCTGGGGCGACACGCCACCGTATCTGCGGGCGGGCGGCGACTCGTGGATTCCGGGGAGCTACGACCCCGATCTGGGCCTCTTCTATATCGGCACGGCGCAGGCGAAGCCGTGGGTGGCGGCGAGCCGCGGCATGACGACGCGGCAGGACGCGCTCTACACCAACTCGACGCTCGCGCTGAATCCGCGTACCGGGCAGGTGCAGTGGTACTTCCAGCACGCGCCGGGGGAGACGCTGGACCTCGACATCGTCTACGAGCGGGTGCTGGTCGACGTCGACGATGAGAAGTGGCTCTTCACCATCGGCAAGGACGGCATCCTGTGGAAGCTCGACCGGCGCACCGGGGCGTTCGTCGACCTGCGCGAGACCGTTCACCAGGACGTCTTCGCCTCTATCGACCGGACCACGGGCGAGCTGACCTACCGGCAGGACATCATCGACGCGCGCATCGGCGACCGCGTGCCCTCCTGTCCCAGCCTGCTCGGCGGCCACAACTGGCAGGCATCGGCGTACCACCCCGGCGCCCACGCGCTGGTGATTCCGCTGCACCAGGCGTGCATGTACCTGACCGGGCGGGAGGTGGAGTTCGTCGAGGGAGGCGGGGGCGCGGCGGGCCGGTCCGAGTTCCTCGAGATGCCCGGCACCGACGGGAACGTGGGGAAGCTGGCCGCCTACGACGTACGGACGATGGACGAGCTGTGGAGCCGCGAGCAGCCCGCTCCGTTCCTGACGTCGACGCTGACGACGGCCGGCGGCCTGGTCTTCGCGGGCGACGCCGACCGCTACTACCGCGCGTTCGACATCCGGACGGGCGAGGTGCTGTGGGAGACGCGCCTCGGCGCCTCGGCGCACGGGTATCCCATCACCTACGCGGTGGGCGGGAGGCAGTTCCTGGCCGTTCCGGCGTCGCTGGGGGGCGCGTTCCGCGGCCTCACCGCGCAGCTCCGCCCGGAGATCTTCCAGCCGGAGGGCGGGAACGCGCTGTACGTCTTCGCACTATCTAGACCGCAGGTCGAAAAACGCCCGTAAACATTGGGCGAATCGCGCATGGCCGGAAAACCCTTACCACGCTGGTTACCACAGGTTGCGGATCGGCCTTGATGGCGCTTTCGCCCCGGCCGGTTGGCCGGTTCGCACGCAAAGCCCCACTCCAGCGGTGTTACGGTTCTCCCCCCGAGGCGGGCAGGGGTCCCCGTGGATCATCCGCGCTCCAGGGTATGCGGCCCGCGGTTGTCGGCCGCGGTGCGGACCGCGCGCTTGACGGCCGTGACGTGAGGCAGCACCTCGTCTGAGCACTCGGCCTCGTACTCGTTGAGCGCCGCGAACAGGAACTCCAACCGTTGCTTGGTCATCATCGTCTGTGCCCTCCGATGCGTTCACGCCCCGATGCGTTCAGCGTTCAGCCCCCCTTATAGGGGCTGAACGGCGTTCACGGGCGTTCATGAACGCCTTGAACGCTTTACTGTACCGTGACTGTGTCACTCTGTGCAGATGCCCATGCAGCGTCGAAGGCTCGATACCGTGCCGTACCTCCACGCTTCACGTCCAGGTAGCGCATGGCCTGTGCCTTGCTCGCCTTCGGGTTCCGCGCGCGGAACTCCCGCGTCTCGGCCGCGATCTGTGCGCACGCCCGGTCCACGTCCGACAGCAGCCCTACGCCCTCGGTGCGCCGGCAGTATCGCCCCTCCCGGTAGGCAAGGTGCGTCGTATCGCCGCGCCTCAGCCCGTCGATTCGGCTCTTGCACACCCTCAGGTACCGATGCGTGTCGGTCGCGTCCTTGCGGTCCGACAGGCCCATCTCCAGGAGCACGTCACACGCGCTCCCGTAGCCTACGCTGCCTAGGTACGCCCCTACCTGATCGCCGCCGCCGGCCCGCGCGTCACGGTCGCGATGGCAGTGCAGGATGCCGATCATCGCCGGCCGCAAGTACTCGCGCTCGCGGGTCCAGCCGTTCCACCAGTCGCGCTCGTCGATTGCCCACAGCGCATCCAGGAGCGGCATGGCGGCCTCTTTGCCGGCCCGCTCGTAGCGCATGGTGTCAGTGGACCAGAGCCGGATCTCATCGTCCTCTATCAGCCAGTCGCCATGCTGCGGGTGTCGCATGTGATACGCGACCTCCACGGCGGGCGGATACCAGCGGCGGATGGTCGCGCGTACGCCACTGTAGTCGCGCTCGTCCTCCATGCGGTACAGATCGGCCGCAGGGTCGACCACGATCAGATCCGGCCTGTACTCGGCGACAGCATCGCGCAGCCGGCACGGGTCGGGCAGTTCCGCAGGGTCCACCACGACGATGCGCTCATGCACGTCTTCCGGCATCGCGCGGGCGATGGCCTCCGCCGGTTCTTCCCCGATCCATAGGACGCCCTCGCCTACGGGGCGGCGCGCCTCGTAGTAGGCGTCCACGGCATCGCCGCCGTCGTCAAGCCACGCACTGCCGCCGCGGGCCACGGCCGCCGCACACTGGCGTATCAGCGTCGATTTGCCGAAACCCTCGCGGCCCGCCAAGAACGTCAACTTGCCCTCGTAGGCAACGTGGCTGACGACAGCCCACGGATCCTCGGGAGCGACTTGGGACAGGCGTCGAGCGGTGATAGACTGACTGGTAGCCACGCAGCACCTCCATTGCTGTCGTGGCGTCCTGTCCACCCGCCGGCCGGGGTTCTTCTTTCTTCTTACCCGGCCGGCGGCCCACCCATCGGCGGGCCGGAAACAAGACACCAAGTTACCGAGTCGCAGGGTCGTAAGGTCGTCAGGGGCGGGATGCGGCCGGCCAGCGGGTCACCACAACTTACCAGCCGGCCGCGGTAAGGCGCGCCATCCATCCTATCACGACCGCGCGAACCCGGCGATCTCCGCCGCCCGCTTGGCATCCATCCCGCCCCCGGTCAGCGACTGGTAGGCGCGCGATCTGGCGCTCAGATCCGAGGCTGCCAGCCGCTCGAACGAGATGGTGCCCGGCAGGCCGATCCGATCCAACTCGGCCTCCATGAGCCGGGCCACGGGCCGGATCGTCGAATAGACGAACTGCCGCCACGCCTCACGCGCATCGCCCTCTCCGCCGAGCGACAGCAGCAGCGCCGGCACTCCTGCAGCAGCGGCGACGCTCGTCTCCACGTCACGGCGGGCCGTCACCTCTCCGGCCGGCGGATTCGGCCCAAAGCGGATCGTGCTCCAGTCCCTCCGCGGGGGCGGGCCACCCTGTGCCCAGTTGGTGCTGGTGCTTGGCACCAGAGCCGCCCTGCCGCGCAGGCTGGCGAGATCGTCCTTGAGGCTGCCCGAGTTGGCCGGATCCGGCACAGGCACGCCAGTGCCCACAGGCCCGCCCGCCTCGTAGCTCAGCGACTGCTCCAGGCGCTCAAGGATGGTCCGCGTCGCCGCCGAGTTCGCCAGCGGGCTTACTCCGCGCCACGGCTGGGCCGCGGTCGCCCCGATACGCACGTGCAGCACGTCACCAGCCGATCTCGTTACCGTGCGAGTAGTGCTCGGCGTAGGCAGCGACAGGCGGTAGCGCCATGCCGACGGATCGCCGCGCCCCGATACGTCGTAGGACGCCGCCATCGCCCCGATACGCCCGCGCTCGCGAGCGTAGACGCACTCCCCGCGCAGTAGCAGCGCACGCCCCGCCATCGCCAACTGGGCCGGTGACAGCCGCTCGGAGTCGGCGGAGGCGAACCCCCGCTCCCACAGCCCGGCGCATGCCTCGACGACAGCTACCATTCGGCTCGACGCGCTACCCGACGCGGCATCGAGCGCCGCCTGTACGACGGTATCGCCCAGCCCCTCGCGTATCTCCCGGCCGCCCTCGGTATAGGGCGCGTGCTCCCAGAGCATCATGATCCTCTCCATACTCGTACGGTCGCCGTTGCCGCGCCCGACTGGCCATAGAACCGGTCGCCTACCACCTCGCTTCCGTAGTACTGACCCGTGCCGATATCGGCGCTCGATGCCCTGTCGCCCGCGACGGTCCACGCCTGTATGCCACTCGGGCCGGGAGCCCATATATGAGCGCCGTCAGACGTGAGATCCCAGAGACTGGACTGTAGCGTGATATCGGCGCTCGGCTTGCGCGAGCCGTCCAGGCCGTAAGCCTTGGCGCTCCCGCCGTGGTCAGCGATATACAGCGTGTCGCCGGCCAGACATACGCCGTTCGCGTTCGCCAGTTCGGCGTTGCTGACGATGGCGCTCGCGGCGCTGCCATCAAGTGGTATCCGCCAGATCTGCCCGCCGCCGCCGTTACCGCACAGATAGAGGTGGCTGGCGTCGGCTGTGCCGCCCCGCCAGTCCTTGTTCGGGATCGTTATGGCGGCGTCAGCGTTGATGGTGCGGTCGGAGCGCTTGACGGCATACGCGACTGTGCCGTTCTGACGTGCGAAGTAGATATGGGGCAGGCTCGCGTGCCCGGCGATGCCCCACACGGATCCGGCCAGCGCGAGCGTGAAGTCCTCACTCGTCTGTCGCGTCCACGTAGTGTAGTTCCCGGGCGCGGGCGGAGCCTCGCCCAGCACCAGATCGCTACCGAGGTAGGCGCGTGCTACCTGCGTGTCGCCCACGTGGAGCGCCGATGCCGCCGTGGAGCCGAGCGCGATGCTCATGAGGTAATCACATACAGGGTGTTGGCACCCTTGCTCGAAATGGCGTTGTACTGCGTCTGCGACCCGCGCCATATGCCGGTGATCGCCGCGCCGCCGCCAGTGGCTACGGCCGGTATGCCGGCTACCGGTGCCGCCTGCCATGCCGGACTGCCGGACGCACGCCCGAGTATCTGGCCGTTGCTTCCGCCTGTCGGCAGTAGGCGAGCAACCACGGCCGCGGCAAGGTGCGCAGCGTCGATGGCGACTATCAGGGAGTAGTCCTGGAACCGCCATGTGTGGTCGTAGCCGGTGCCGTCCTGCTGGCGATGGATGGCAAACGCAGTAGTGCTGAAATAGGCGTAATCGTCGTCACGAAACTGCTCAGTGGACGGGATCTTCCGGAAGTCCAGATTCAGCGCCACTTGGCCGCCTACCAGATGAAGGATGTACCCGCGCGTGAACGACTCGGCGTCCACGTCCGCAATAGGAACGCGGGTAAGCATGCGCCCGCCGGTCCGTAGGTTGGTTTCGCTCGCCGTCACCTGCCACGCCAAAGCACGATACTTCGCCGCGCTGTCCAGGCCAGCATAGGTGTGAGCCGTCACGAAGTAGACCCTCACCGTGTTGCTGGGCGTGAACGTGTGCGTCACCGGCAGATGCTTCAGCAGCGATACATCCGTGAAGTCCAGCCCGAGCGCGAGCAGCGCGTCTATGTCGACACGGTTCGCCTCCGCCGCCGCCCGCGCCGTCGCGTCGGTACCGCCCGACTGGTTACTGCTCTCCGGAGCGGTCCCGAAGTCGATGGACGCCTCGTCGGTGCCGACGCGCAGGTACTGCCCCGCGCGGCCGGCCAGGTTCCCGAGCGCTCTCACCACGGCATCGGATGCGCGGTCCCAGAACGCCTGTCTCTGGCTCGACAGCGAGAGCACGTCACCCGGCTGTGCGGGTGCGTCGGTCGCCGGCACCTGCCGGATGGCCGATACGTCGGGCGGCGCATGGTGAGCGTCGGCGTCTGCCGTGTGCGTGGCGAGCGCCGCCGTGATCCGCGCGTCTATCTGCCCATCGGTGACAGTGCTACCGGTCGATGGCGTGGACGACGGCGCCGCTCCCCCGGTCTCCGCCCCCCACGGCCGCCGACAAGGATCGCCAAGGCGCAAGGATGCCGGCCGCGCCGGAGTGGAGCATCATGGAGCGGATGCGCCGCTCGTCACTCGGATCGCTGTCGTACGCGTATGCCGCGGCACGGATCGCCGCCTCGTTCTGGACGGCGGTCGGCGCCAGCGGAGCATCGCGCTCCACGTGCGCCTTGGCGACGGCGAGCACGCGCGTCAGTACCGCGGTCTGACCGTCCGGTATCGTGTCGCTCTCGGAGGCGATGATACGTAGCGCGACAGCCAGTTGAGCGACCGTCAGATCCACAGCCATCGTCTACGCTCCCTCAGCTCGGCCGCGGTCTGGTGATACTCCGGATCGTCAGTGAGTGCCGCCCGGTCGACAAGGGCGCTCTCTATCTCACGTACGCCGCCCGCCGTCCGGTGCTCCCTCAGAGCCCTGAACTCGACGCTCATGCGGTCCCTGCCGCCACGCACGGCATCGACGATGGCAGGCGTGGCGCGCGCGGCGATCTCGATACTCCCGTCCGGCATGCGCACCGGCACGGCCCGCGTCTCGACACTGCCGTGATGGCGAGTCGTGATGCCGATACCGTTGGACGGCCAGTCCACGCTACCCGGGGCGAACAGCTCCGCCCGGCCGCCACGCGCGGCGCGTCCCTCCTGGAGGATGGTGGCGTGCAGCCGCGGCCCGTCGCCGTCGGCCTCCCGTATCTCGACAGGGATGGTCTGGATCATCTGTACCACCTCCGTATCGCTGTCTCACACGCTGGCGAAACGTCGCCGTCAGGGCCACTCAGACGCTGCCTGACGACAGGCTCGCCCGGGTCGATTGTGCGCACCTGCCCGGTAGCGCCCTGCTCTCTCAGCCGCTCCACGGCGGCCGGGCTGGAGTCTGACGTAGTGACTACGCCCGACAGCCCCTCGCGAGCCGCGTGACGGACGATGGCGGCCTTGACGTAGGCTGCCACGGCCGCCTCGGTAGTCGAACGCTCGGGATACCGCCCGTCCGGGCCGCGCGTGTAACCGTAGAGCGCCGCCCATATGGCAGTGAGATCGGCCCGGAGGGTACCGGGCTCGATCTCCTGACTCTTGCCGGCGCCGGCCGGCCCGCGAAGTATGTCGAGAGCCATCGCTACGCGGCGACGCCCTGAACCGTCTTGATCGTCGCCGGCACGTAGGCGGGCGGCCTCACGATGGCGACGCCACCGGCCAGCATGTACGCCGTCACGGTGACGGTGCGAGACTTGGCCCCGGTGATCTCGTCACGTACCAACTGGAGCCCGCTCCAGATGGGCGCGTAGGCGAGACTCGGCACGCGACGCCTGATGCCCCACAGCCCGCCGCCTCCGGCCCGCCGGTTGTTCGCCGTGCCGTGGTTGACCGCGGCGATGGTCGGCACCCGCGCCGACATGGTGATGCCCGCGAAGTTGCGCATCAGCCAGTCGTACGCCGAGTCCTGCGTGGACGTGCCGCGGTAGACGCTCTTCAGGTAGTGCGCAACAGTCGGGTGCATCAGCAGCTCCACCTGCTCGTACCGATCGGCGTAGGTGCCGTCGACGAACGGAGACGTGGCAGCCACGAGCGCCGCGAAGTCGGTCAGCGTGTTGTCCGCCGGTGCCGTGGGCGCACGCTGCGTCAGCAGGCCGTTGAGGTTCGGATCGGTGTTGTTGCCGGCGATGATCTGTGCGTCGAAGGTGTCCGCCAGCGACTGCCGGATGTTCTCGGAGAGCGCCGAGTCGAGATCGGCCAGCAGCGCCGCGTCCTCACGCTGAAAATCGAAGGTCGCCGAGAGGGCGCGCGGAGTCGCCGTCAACGCCATGATCGCCGGGCTGGAGTCGCCGACGTCCGTGCCCTTGGCCACGGCCTCGGGCGATACGCCGGTGCCGATGTACGGGTACGACTTCTGCCCGGCCGGCACCGTCGGAGTCCGGATGCCGAGCCGGCCCGCAAGTGGCGAGATGAAGACTTCGCCGGCCGTCGGATCCGGATTCTCCGCCACGGCATCGGCTGCCACGGTCGCCGCGGCCCGCGTCTCCGGCGGCGCGCCGAACAGCATGTTGAGCGGCATCATTCCCACGCAGCCCTCGGCCGCCGCGTACTCGGCCGCCGCGCCCTCCAGCGTTGCGCCCCTGGCTGTCGCGTTCACGTAGTCGGTGACACGTGCCCGGCTACGAAGCTCCCGGCGCTCGCGTACCTCGGCGTCCACGGCCGGAGTCTCGGTGCCGTCCTCCGCCGCCAGCGCCGTCCGCAGCGCTTCCTCGGTCTCACGCCACTCCGTCTGTGCCGTCTCGATTGCCGCCGAGTCGGGCTCGGCCGCGGACTGCAACTCGTTGAGCTTCGTGCGCGCGAGCGAGTTACGCTCCAATGCTTCCTTCGTTGCTTCGGTCATCCTTCTCACTCCGTTTCACGTAGCGCGTCATCGACAGCGCGGTTGACGTAGACGATCGCGTTCTTGTCCACCCAATCAAGCACGATGCGAAGGTTGCGCAGCTTGCGGTACTTCGGAAGCGCCGCAACCGTGTCGTAGTAGTCGCTGCCCGGGAACACGACACGGAAACCGGCCGTGATCGAACGGCTGTCCGCATGCGTGATCGCCCCCACGCACGATGCGCGAAGCGTTCCACTCACATACGGCACGTTCGACTGCCAGTAGCGCTCACCGTCCCGGATCATGTTCTCCATCTGGATCACCAGATGGCGACGTATGGCCTCCACCAGCGGCCGCAGCAAGGCGACGAACGTCGGGCCGGAATCGACGATCCGGATGCCCGACAGCGGGCGCGAAACCGTGAAGTTCGCCGTTCGGCCGTAGCTGTAACCACGCGTCGTCGCTCGCAGCGCCCGGTTGCCGGCCCGTGTGTCTGTCGCGATGCCGCGGGCGTAGCGCTCGAAGCGACGCAGCGCCGCGGCTGCCACTTCCGCCAGCCCCTCGATCCCGGTGCGCCGCAAGGCTCGCAACGGCATTACTGCGACTCCACCGTCAGCGTCGCCGTCCATTCGTCTTGCGCGGCAAGGTCGATCTGTTCGCCCGCCGACAGAAAGTACTCGGCGGAAGTGAGCGGCAGTCCCAGCCCCAGCCCATTCGTACCGATAGCGCCGTAGCCAGTCGCCGGATACACGCGAAGCGAGCCGAACATCGTGTAGTCGCTCGCGTCCGTGAAAACGAACGTCACGATGTTGCGGGTACGCGTCAGACGGCCCGCCATCGCGTAATGCGATGAGCCGTAGAACAGCGACCCTTGCAGCGCGCTTCCGATGGTGCCCGCAGCGCCGGCCACTGCGGAGAAGGTGCCCGACCAAAAGCGCCCGCGGCCGTAGGTCGCCGTGGCGACGTCAAGCGAACTGACGGGGTTCCCGCCGGCCATCAGCCCCCAACCCGCGGGCGGATCGAAGTCGGTCGAAGTGCCGCTGTCGTCCGGAACGGTAACGATGCCGGGATAGGTGCTCAGACCGATATCGAGCCACTTGCGCCGGCCCACTTCCAGCGTCTCATGGGCGAACCAGAGCCGGCCGTCCGGCCCCTCTAGCGCCGATGTAGTGTCTATGTCGGTGCGGTAGCGGGTGCGCAGCGTGACGGTAGACTCCGGCTGCACGCCGAACCGTTGCCCGCCGCCGGCCGTGGCCAGCGGGGAATCGAAACGGCGCTCGGCCCATATCGGCCGAAGCGTGTCAGCCGTTACGACGATCCGCCATATGTCCGACAGCGCCATACGACCTCCACTCGCGTTGCTCGCGAGTAAGACCCTGCCGGTCCGCATGGTGCCGCTCGAAGTGGCAGCGCCGGCAGAGCGTCCGCAGCGTCGTCAGGTCGTATGGATCGCGGTCAGGATGATCGGCCACGGGATACGTGTGATGCACCTCCAGACGGCCGGGGCGAGCACACGCAGTGCAGCGGTATCCATCGCGCGATAAGCAGGCGAGCCGGACGGTTCTCCAGCGGCGCGACCCGTAGACCTTGCGCCCGTGCACGCCTGCCATATCAGCATACCACGATGGACGGGCCGGCCGATATGGCGGGCGCGCGCGACAGAGCACCGGCTGCGAGCACCAGAGCGGCCGCTACGTCATCGCGTGCCGTGTTGTTGGTCGACCGCTTGATTAGCCGGATGTTGCCCGCGTCGTCCGTCTTGACGGTTGCGACCTTGAGCGACGCTTGTAACAACGCCTGTGACTCGGGCGCTACCGTGAGCGGCCCGTCCGCCGCCATCGTCCGCAGCGCGCGTATGTCCTCGGTGGACTCACTCCAACGTGATACGCGCGGCAGTAGCGGCACGGTGCCGTCCGTCTCGTCGGCCAGCTCCGGCAGCCGGAAGCGATCACAGACCACGACCTCGGGCTGCCACGCCTTGACTCGCTCCCACAGTGCGGCGACACGCGGCACCCGTCGCCCCTCGTCGACCGTGAGCGGACCGCTCAGACGGGCGTACTCGCCGCGAGGAACCAGATCGCGAGCCTCTTGCGCATCCAGGCTCGGCAGGCCGGGCGCTACGGCGATGCACTCGGTACGTCCGTTGCGCCACAGGGCCACAGCGGCGCTCCAGGCTCGGCCGCCCCCAAGGTCCACGGCGACGATTGGACGGCCGTCAGCGGCGGGCACAGGCCGCGCAAGGGTGCGTTTCCAGTCGTCCACGGTAAGGAGCACCGAGGATGGATCCTCGGATGGCAGGTTGAGTCGCGTCGACAGGAACCGAGCCTTGCGCCGCTCGTCTCGGCGGCCGGCGTCGCGCTCGGCGAGTAGCTTGCGCCGGAACTCGGGCGATATGGCCGTGAGCGGGTTACAGCGTCGAATCTCCGGCCAGCGGTCCCACTTGTCGGCGTCGCCCTGGAGCGACTGGACGTACGTACGTCCCTGCGTGCCGTCCTCAATCATCGCGGGCCACCATCCGCCCGTCGCCGGCCAGATAGTGCCGATGTAGACGACCCTCATGATGGAGTCGGGCTTGCCCAGGCTCGTCTCTATGGTGTCGGCGAGCAGTTCGCCGCCGCGGACCTCCAGCGAGCCCGGCTCGTCCAGGATCGCGAGCACGGTATCCGCGCCGATGCCCATCGCCGTCTGGCCCTTGCTCCCGATGGCGCGGAGGCGCGTGTCCGTCGCCCTGTGACGGATGCCGATCCGGTTGCCGGAGTCCTGCCACGAGTACGCGGCCTCGGGCAGCGCGCGCCGGACCATCTTGTAGACGATGCGGCATTGCTCAAGCGACGGAGCGAATAGGCAGGACTCGTAGCCGGCCCGCCAGAGCGCATCGCCCGGCGTCAGGGCACGGGCCACCAGATGCGCGGCGAGCCATGACTTGCCGTTGCCGCGCGGCACGGAGAGGGCGCACTGGTCGTAGCGGCCGGACTCCACGGCCCGGACGAATCGACGCTGGAACGGCCGGAGAGTCATTCCCACAGTCTTACCACATTTTGAAGCGCATTGGCGGGCCGGGCGTTCTCGCGAGCCGTGTATTACCGAACGTGGCCTAGGTGGTCTAAAGTGGCATGAACATTGAGGTTATTGGGGTTGAAAACGGGGGCGAAAGTCCGGGCCGGACGGTGCTATCTGTGCTCGCTCTGCCGGAGTAGGAACGTTCACGCCTGGAGAGGAGCCCCGACATGAAGTGGAATCGCCGTGAGTTCATCGTCACCTCGACATTCGGAGTGATTGGGTCCGCGCTGCATAGGGTTCCACTCCTCGCGCAGCCGTCGGCAACCCCGGAATTCACCGCCGTACGCGGCAACGTGGGCATCTTCACCGCCCGCGGCGGGACGATGGGTTGGCTCATCAACCCGGATGCCGTCGTGGTCGTGGACAGCCAGTTCGCGGATACGGCCCGGATGTTCCTCGACGGCCTGGGCGAGCGGACGTCCCGCAGGATCGACGTTCTCATCAACACCCACCATCATGGCGATCACACCGCCGGGAACCAGACGCTGCGGCCTTCGGTGGAGAAGATCGTCGCCCACGCCAACGTGCCGGGACTGCAGCGGCGGCAGGCGGAAGCGCGGGACACCGAGGCGGCCCAAGCCTATGCGGACGAGACGTTCGACGAGAACTGGAGTCTCGACGCCGGTGGCGAGCGGGTGTCGGCCAGGCACTACGGCCCGGCCCACACCGGCGGGGACGGCGTCATCTTCTTCGAGGACGCGAATGTCGTTCACATGGGCGACCTGATGTTCAACCACCGTCACCCATTCGTCGACCGCCCGGGCGGCGCCTCGATCCGCAACTGGATTACGACCCTCGAGCAGGTCGTCGCGGACCACGACAGCGACACCACCTACATCTTCGGCCATTCGGGGCCGGGGTGGCCGATTACCGGTCCCCAGAGCGTGCTGCTCGGAATGCGCGACTACTTCGCCGGACTCCTCGAGTACGTCGAGCAGGGGATTGCCGCCGGCAAGTCGGCAGAGGAGATCGCGCAGGTCGAGCAGCTACCGGGGTTCGCAGAATACTCCGGCCAGCCGGCACGCACGATTGGAACGGCCTACGAAGAGGTTACCGCCGGCTAGGAGCTTGCGCCGCAGAACGCAGCGAAGCGAAGTGCGGCGGCGCAAGCTCATGGAGGGGGGGGATGGGCCGAAACGCCTCGTCGGCGAGGCGTTTCGGGGCGCCAAGTGTCAGCGTCCTGTTCGTGCTGTGGTTCGCCAGCGGCGTCGTCATGATGTACACGGGCGGGATGCCGCTGCTGACGCCTCAGGAACGGCTCGACGGTCTCGCGCCGCTCGCCGGACGGACATCGCGACCGTGGGACTCGGCGCATCATGGGCCGCATGGGCGGCGACTCGCAGACGCCGCCAGAGCCTTCCCGACATTGTGGGGTACACCGTGGGATGCTGGCAGCCGCGCGTCGCCGAGTGAGCCTATTTCACCTCGTCGTCCTGCGCCCGCGCGCCGCGCAGCACGTTGGTGACCGCGTAGTTGCCTTCGTGGCAGGCGAACTCGAACAGCTCCCCCGCCGCCACGCCGCGCGCCGACTGGTCCTGCGACAGCGGGAAGCGCACGGTCCAGGGGCGCGTGAAGCGGGTCGGGTCGGTGATGGTGGCCTCGTAGTCGATGGTCTCGGCGTCGACGCGCGTGAACCGCTCGACCAGGTGCAACTGGCTGGTCGGGGTGCGCCAGGTGTTGTTCCACCGGTCGTGCGGCCGGTCCGGGAAGTCGCGCGACTCAACCACAAGGGTGTCGTCTTCCCAGCGGCCGCGCGGTTCGCCGTTCCACTGCGTGATGTCGACGTGCGGGCGCCCGTCCAGCGGGATGATGCGCCGCTGGTGGAACATCTCGTGCAGGATCACGACGTGCGCCGGGGTCTGGAGGATCTGGTGGTTCGGGTTGTAGCCGAACCAGATCTGCGGCAGGCCGTCCCCGAGGCAGCGCTCGCCGGTGTCGAGGTCCAGAACCGAGTTCCAGGGGCCGGAACCGTGCGGGCGCTCGTTGTCGCGCGCGGTGGCGGTGTACGGAATCCGGCCATCCGGCGGGTCGACGACCAGCGACGTGCGCCGGCTCGCGTCCCAGGCCGTGCCGCCGTCCAGCCAGAAGTTGTTGTAGAAGCCGGGCGTGCCGTCGTCCCGCCAATCCACGTTGCCGCCGGCCGTCGTGGCTTCGGCGGGGCGTTCGGCAAGGCGGACGTTGCGCGTCACGGCGGCGTTTTCCAGCGCGGCGACTTCCTCTTCCGTAAGGTAGTCCCGCCCCTCGAATTGCGGCGGCCGTTCGAGCGGCGTAAGCGTGGAGCCGACCCAGATACCCTGCAGGTCCGGATCCCCCCACGACGTCCGGGGCGCGGCGCCCGGCGCTTCACTCGCGGGCGACTGTGCGTGTAAGGCGGCGACGCCGAACCCCACCGCGATTGCGAGCGCTGCGACCGTGTACGACAGACCGGACATCAGACGTTGCATCACGAACCTCCTTGAGACCCCCGTAGAACCTGAGGCGACGGGGTCACTGCACGGCGAAGGCGATGAGCTCGCCGTCGCGATCGCGTGCGCTGACCGCGACCACCACGTACTGCGTGCCGTCGTGCAGGTAGGTCATCGGCGCGCCGGAGGTGCCGGCGGGAAGCTCCGCTTGCCACAGCACCCGGCCGGTCGCCTTGTCGTAGGCACGGAACATCCGCCCGCCCCCGAGGGGCGGCACCACCTGCATCGAGCGCGAGCCGTCGCCCAGGAAGAGGAGCGTCTTCGTCAGCAGCGGCGCCGCCCGCCCGGGGGCGCCGAGCCACGGGAGCGCGAGGTCCTGCAGCGCGATGTGGTCGCGCGGACCCGGCCCGTTCGGCACCATCCAGACGTGCTCGCCGGTGTTGAGGTCGATCGCCGTGATCCGTCCCCACGGCGGCTTGACCAGTGGCAGCCCCCGCGGGCCGTCGATCCACACGCTGGGCGGTCCCTGGAGGTACCGGAACGGCGAGTCGTCCGGGGCCTCGCGCAGCCACATCTGGATGGGCGCCGTGATCGACGGCACGTAGAGCATCTGCGTCTCGGGGTCGTAGGCGGCCCCGTTCCAGTTGGCGCCGCCGACCCAGCCGGGGAGCTGCAGGGTGCCGAGCGTGCCGCCCGGCGACTCGTCACGCAGCGACGGGGGCGTGAAGATTGGCCCCCCGCGGTAGCGGTTGAAGATTTCGAGCGCCTCCGCCCGGAGTTCCGGTGTGAAGTCGATCAGGTCGTCGACCGTGATGCCCTGCCGATCGAACGGCGCGGGCCGGGTCGGGAAGGGCTGGGTCGGCGATGTCCGCTCGCCGGGGACGTCCGACTGCGGCACCGGCCGCTCCTCGATGGGCCACACCGGCTCTCCGGTCACGCGGTCGAAGACGTAGGCGAACGCCTGCTTGGTCACCTGCACGACCGCCTTGATCGGCCGGCCGTCGACCGTGATATCGGCCAGGATCGGCGTCGACGCGGTGTCGTAGTCCCAGACGCCGTGGTGGATCAACTGGTAGTGCCATACGCGGCGTCCCGTCTCGCACTCCAGGCAGAGCAGCGTCTCCGCGAACAGGTTGTCGCCCGGTCGGTGTCCCCCGTACCAGTTGTGGGTCGGGGTGGCGGTCGGCAGGTAGGCATAGCCCAGCTCCTCGTCGGCGCTGGCGACGGTCCAGACGTTGCTGGCGCCGGTGTGCTCCCACGATCCGTCCTCCCACGTCTCGTGCCCGAACTCGCCCGGCTGCGGGATGGTGTTGAAGCGCCATTTCAACCGTCCCGTGACGGCGTCGTAGCCGCGGATGTAGCCCGGCGCCTGGTCCCGCCGGTCGAACTGATCGGTGGTGAAAATGCCGACGATGACCGTGTCGCGGCAGATGAGCGGCGCCGCCGTCCAGCGGTACTCCTCGAGGTGGGGCACGCCGGCCGTCAAGTCGACCTTGCCGCCGGTCCCGAACTCCCGTAGCGGCTCGCCGGTCCGTGCGTCGAGCGACACGAGCTGCTCGCCGCTGACGACGAAGACCCGCTCGTCGTCGCGCTCCGGATCGTGCCAGTACCCCACGCCGCGGGTCGCTCCCCCGCGCGGCCGCCCGGCGCCGTCCTCGAGCGCCCGGTAGACCCACGTCGTCTCGCCCGTGGCGGGGTCGATGGCGGCCGCCTGGCCCAGGTTGGTGCTCATCAACAGCCGTCCCCCGACCATCAGCGGCGTGGTCAGCAGCAGCGGATTGAACTGCAGGTCGGGATCGGCGTCGGCCAGCTCGTGGTCGACCGAGCGCCACCGCCAGGCAATGTACAGGTCCTGCACGTTGCCGGCGTGGATCTGGTCGAGTGGCGAGTACTTCGTGCCGCCGGCCTCGCCCGCGTAGCTGCGCCATTCGCCTCCGGCCGCGCCCTGCTGCGCGAGGGCGGGTGTCGATTCGACAAGGACGGCGCCAAGAAGGACCGTGGCGGCCAGGAATGCTTGGACCGTCGGCATCGCTGTGCTCCGCATCGTCACCCCTCAAAGGACCGAACGGTGCGATTCTATCCCGCGGCAGATCGAGGTCGCGCCTTAGCGGTGCCGCTGCTCGGCAAGCTACGCCTCGTGCCAGTGGAAGTTCATGACCACGACCGCACCGGGTGCGGCCTCGCGCACCGCCGCCACGTCCCCGTCCACATGAGGTCCCGGGAGCTGCTAACGGACCTCGAATGACTCGACCTGCAGCCGTCCGACGCCGTCCGCCGGCGCGTTCCAGTGTCCGGTCACCTGCACCAGTTGGTCGCCAGCCTCGGTGGCGGTGAGGCCGTCCGTTTCGACGAGCGGGAGGGCGAAGTCGGACGACAGGGCGAGGGCCGGCGTGCCGTTCATGACGATGACGTGCCCGATGGCGGTGACCGCCATGCGGTCGGGAACGAAGCCTGCGTTGCGTACCGTGTCCCGCACCGCGGCAGGGTCCAGATGGCGACCGGGCTCGACGGCGAGGACGATCTGCCCGTCCGCGGGGCTGACTTCCACACCGGCGACGTGATCCAGGCGGCGCAGCCGCCGTTCGAGCCCCCGTTAGAGATCCTTGCCCATAACCGCCGTCGCCATGCGATGGTCGTTGGGGAGGACAACTTCCGTTCGTTCGAGCAAGCTGTAGCCGAGGTCCGAGTAGAATTGCTCCGCGTTCAAGGAGGCGTGGAGCGTGAGGCGGGTAACGTCGCCGTCTCTGGCGAGCCGCTCGATCTCGTGCACCAGTGCGGAACCACAACCCTGCCGGGCACCCTCCGGAGAGACGTACACGGCCCGCAGCTCCGACGTTTCCAGTACGAGGGCTCCGATCCCGACCGGTCTTCCATCCAACTCTGCCAGAAGGCGGATCTCGCGGTCGGCGTTGAGCGTCAGGCGGCGTACATTCTCGGCGGTCGCCGGCACTACCCAGCCCTCGATGGCATCCTGGGAGTAGTGACTCGCGGCGAGTCCCCGAATGGCCCGTTCGTGAATCTGCAGATACAGGCGAATTTCATCGTCCCGGAGGGGGCGAACGGTCACTGCCATCGTGCAGATTCGTAGCGCGACGAGGCGCCGTCACGGGCCCTCGCTCGCTAGGTACGCCGACCAGTCATCCATGAGCCTCCGCCGACGGTCGAACAGGTCCGACGCGAGCCAGCGCGGGCGTTCCAGCCGTCCCGCACGCTGCTCGTCGGCGGCGCCGGCATCGACGTCGAGGCGTGCCTGACGACGCCCGTCCGGCACTGGCTGCAGGCTAGCGACGCGCATCCCATTGGCATCGCCGCGCGGCTTCCGCTTGTCGGTGCCGGCGCCGTGCTTGCAGAACCCGCAAGGTCCTGCGTGGGCCACTGCCTTGTGCTCCACGGTCCAGTTCTCGTAAACCCAATACTCCAACGCGCTTATGACCGTCACCTCCTACCCACGAGTTCGAGACACTCTTCCCGTGTCAAGCCAGCGTCGCGGACCAGCGCTCTCACGAGACCGCGGCCCAGTTCCCGGTGTTTCGGCACCGAGAGTCGCCGCCCAGTCGGCCCAATCAGGATCATGTGGCTGCCTTCCGTGCGATCGAGGGCGCGCGGTACGGAGACAATCCGCCTACTGGCTGTCGGCCGTCGTGTCAATGGTGAGTTGACGGGATGTGAACCGCCAGCCTTCGGAGGTCTTCACCAACGCGTCCCTGTACGTCCCCGTCCACATGAGGTCCCGGGTCCTTGCATTGAACGTCAACGCGTAGCATCTGCCCTCGGCGCCGTCGGCGGTCGGCGTGAGCACGAGGGCGGTGTACCAATGGCGTGGGTCGCGTCCGTTCTCCTCGTGGTACCGCTCGGCAAACGCGATCAGGGCATCGCGACCGGTAACGGAATCGCCGAAGGAGCCGTCCGGCGTGAAGGCTTCGGCCCACGCGATCGCATCACCGAAGTCGATGGCCTGGACGTATCTGGCGTAGAGCTGATGTATCTCTGCGTGATCTTCCGCACTCAGCTCCTGTGCCTCGACCGCATGGGCGGAAATGCAGGACACGGCGAACGCCAGGGCAATCAGGCGCTTCCAGGAATCAAGCATGATGCGTCTCCTCGGGATCTGCTAACGGATCTCGAATGACTCGACCTGCAGCCGTCCGGCGCCGTCCGGCGACGCATTCCAGTGTCCGGTCACCGTCACCAGTTGGTCGCCGGTCTCGGTCGCCGTGGCCGTGAGGCCGTCCATTGCGACGAGCGGGAGGGCGAAGTCGGGCGACAGGGCGAGGGCCGGCGTGCCGTTCCTGTCGATGACGTGCCCGATGGCGGCCACCGTCATGCGGTCGGGAATGAAGCCTGCGTTGCGCACCGTGTCCCACACCGCGGCGGGGTCCAGATGGCGACCGGGCTCGACGGCGAGGACGATCTGCCCGTCCGAGGGGCTGACCTCTACACCAGAGACGTAATCCAGGCGGCGCAGCCGCCGTTCGAGCCCGGCGGCGCAAGAGGGGCACGACAGCTCCACCTCGATGGTCATCCGCACGATCCCCGGTAGATCAGGTGACGGCCGGGCAGGCAGCGCGAACACGAAGACGCCGCTGCCGCCCCGCGGGTTGCGTTCTTCGCGAAGAAGGTCGCCGGGGAGAATCGTCGCCCAGCTCGAGCCGCCGATCGAGGGGCCGGCCACGAACGCGACGAACTGCTCGCCGTCGACCGCATACGTGATCGGGAACCCGTTCGCCATCGTCGAGAGCCGGCTCCGCCAGAGCTGCTCGCCGTTCCGCGCGTCATAGGCGTAGACGTGCCGCCCCCAGTCGCCGATGAACACCAGGCCACCGCCGGTCGTCAGCGCCGACGTGTTGTAGGGCACGCGGAGACGGTGGCGCCAGAGGGTCTCGCCGGTCCGTACGTCCAGCGCCCGGAACTCGCCCAGTTGGTCCGGCGCCTGCGGATGGAAGTGGTTGATGCGCCCGCGCACGCTGCCCCCGCCGCCGCCCCCGGCGCGTCGCTCGACGGGAGCGAAGGCGGCGGTCTCGCAGTTCAGATTCAGCGGCACGTACAGCGCCCCGGTCCCGGGGTGATACGCCATCGCCCGCAGGCTCTTGAAGCCACCGGTGCTGGGGCAGAAGAAGAGCTCTTCGCCGACGTCGGACAGCATCCCGTCTCGATGCGTCACCGCGCCGGTCCGCGGGTCGACATCCAGGATGTTCTGGTAGCCGAGGTCGATCGCGCGCCGGAACTCGCCGGTGACGCGGTCCAGTTCCCAGAGAATCCCGAGCTTGCCCATCGAGAACAGCGAGCGCTTGCCGTCGTAGTCGATCAGGATGCGCTCGAACGACTCGTCCATGTCGTGCGAATCGCCCGGGATGTGCTGGTAGTACCACTTCATCTCGCCGGTTGCGGGGTCGAGCGCCAGCGTCGAGTTGCTGTACAGCGCGTCACCGTCCGTGCCGCGCGCGTCGCGGTTGTGCGGCTTGGGCTGCGACGTGCCCCAGTAGACGAGCCGGGTGACTGGGTCGTAGCTCCCGGTCATCCAGGCGTCGCTTCCCGCGCGGAACATGAGGGGCAGGTCGCCCCAGGTGTCGCCGCCGATCTCGCCTGGGCGGGCGATGGTCGAGGTGCGCCAGAGCAACCGGCCGGTGCGGCCGTCGACGCCGACGATGTAGCAGGTGTCGTCACGGTAGCGCCCGCAGCCCGTCATCCCGGCGACGATCGTGCCGTCGACGACGATCGGTCCGCTCGAGAAGGTGTAGCCCTCCTGGTCGCCCGCGACCGGCGTATCCCACCGTGTCTCGCCGGTCCGGGCATCCAGCCCGACGATGTGCGCGTCGTACGTGTTCAGGATGACCAGATCCTGGTAGACGGCGAGGCTGCGCATCTGGGCCGCGCTGCGGAGCCGCTCGTCCATCTCGCGGCGATACTCCCACACGAAGTCGCCCGTCCGCGCATCGAGCGCCTGGACCACGTTGCCCGGGTTCGCGACATACATGACGCCGTCGTGCACGATCGGCGTCGTCTGCGACACTCCGGGTTCGAGGCCCCAGGACCACGCGAGCCGCAGTTCGTCCACGTTGCCGCGGTCGATCTCGTCGAGCGGGCTGTACCCCCATCCATCGAGGGTGCGTCGCCAGCTCAACCAGTCGGCGGGGTCTGGATCCTGGAGCATCGCGTCGGTGACCGGGGCAGGGTCCCGGACTTGCGCCTGGCCGGGATACCCCGTCGCCAGCGTGACGCCGGCGTATACGCACACGGCAAGCAAAGCGCGACGGCTCATGGCAATCTCCTGCGGAGCGTGAGGTCGGCGGCCGGGAGCGGTCGGAACCGCCCGCGCACTCACGGTCGGTCCGGATGAGTCTAGCAGTCCGTGGTGGAACCCGGCGTGGCGCCGAGAGCGGCGAGGCGCCCGCGTGGCAAACCGGCCGTCGCCCTGTCCGGGACCCCTGCCATTGTCTGATAGAGTGCTGCTTCAACCGTACGTTGAACCAGGACTGGACTGGGGGGCGCTGGCGACGTTCACCGTCGCCGGCACGCTGCTGACCGGACGGATCAAGCAGGAGCACTACATGTCGATGCGGACAAACCGGTGTAGCTGGAGCATTCTGGTCGTCGTCGCCATCCTGCTCGCCACGAGCGCCAATGCCCCGGCGCAACAGGGCGCCCAGGGCGGCGAGTGGCGCTACTACGGCGGCGACTCGGGCAGCACGAAGTACTCGCCGCTCGATCAGATCGACCGCGACAACGTCGGCGACCTCGAGATCGCGTGGCGGTGGCGGACGGACAACTTCGGCCCCCGCGTCGACATCAACTACCAGGCGACGCCGTTGATGGTCGGCGGGGTGCTCTACACCTCGGCCGGACAGCGCCGCAACGTCGCGGCCATCGACGGGGCCACCGGCGAGACTCTGTGGATGTACCGCCTCGACGAGGGCGAGCGCGGCGACGTCGCGCCGGTACGGGCCAGCTCGGGCCGGGGCGTGTCGTACTGGACGGACGGGCAGGGCGACGAGCGGATCATCCACGTCACGAAGGGGTATCACCTCGTGGCCCTCGACGCCGCGACCGGATACCCGGTTCCCGGCTTCGGCGAGCAGGGCGTCGTCGACCTGTTCCAGGGGATCAACGACGGTACGGACCGCCCGCCCATCGAGCCCGGCCAGATCGGCCTGAACTCGCCGGCCCTCGTCGTCAACGACGTGATCGTGGTCGGGGCGGCGCTGCGCGCCACCGCGCCGTCGCCCGATTTCCCGGCGGGGTTCGTCCGCGGGTTCGACGCGCGCACGGGCGAGCAGTTGTGGATCTTCCACACCATCCCCCAGCCGGGCGAGTTCGGCAACGACACCTGGGAGAACGACTCGTGGCGCTACAGCGGCAACACCGGGGTGTGGGCCCCGATGTCCGCCGATCCCGAGCTCGGCTACGTATACGTTCCGGTCGAGACCCCCACGAACGACCTCTACGGCGGCCACCGGCCCGGCGACAACCTGTTCGCGGAGAGCCTGGTGTGCCTGGACGCGCGGACCGGCGAGCGGGTCTGGCACTTCCAGCTCATCCACCACGGCATCTGGGACTACGACATCCCGACCCCACCCACGCTGATCGACATCACCGTGGACGGCCGGGAGATCAAGGCGGTGGCGCAGATAACCAAGCAGGCGTTCACCTACGTGTTCGACCGGGTCACCGGCGAGCCGGTCTGGCCGATCGAGGAACGCCCGGTACCCGCGTCGACGGTGCCGGGCGAGCAGGCCGCGCCGACCCAGCCGTTTCCCACCCGGCCGCCGCCGTTCGACCGCCAGGGGGTGTCGAACGACGACCTCCTCGACTTCACGCCGGAGCTGGCCGCCGAGGCGCGGCGCATCGCGTCGGAGTACCAGCTCGGTCCCCTCTACACGCCCCCGATTCTGGCGGGGCAGGACGGCCTGCGCGCCTTGCTGATGGTGCCGCAGATGACGGGCGGCGCGAACTGGCAGGGCGGCGCGGTGGACGCCGAGACGGGCATCCTCTACGTGGCCTCGGCCACCGCCCCGACCGTCGCGGGGCTCATCAACGACCCGGGCCGCTCGACGATGGACTTCGTGGGCGGCGGCGGCAGGAGGAGCGCACGCGATGCGCGCCAGGGTTGCGGCGAGATCGGACCGCTGGGCCTGCCCCTCATCAAGCCGCCGTGGGGACGCATCACGGCCATCGATCTGAACAGCGGCGAGCACGTCTGGATGATCCCGAACGGCGACACGCCGGACTGCGTCAGGAACCATCCGGCACTGAGCGGCGTCGACATCCCGCGGACGGGCAAGCCGAGCCGGAGCGGCATCCTCGTTACGAAGACGCTGGTCTTCGCCGGCGAGGGCGGCGGTCTCTTCGCCACCCCCACCTGGGCGGGCGGCGAGATGTTCCACGCCTACGACAAGCAGACCGGAGAGACGGTCTGGGAGATGGAGCTGCCCAAGCGGCAGAGCGGCATTCCCATGACCTACATGATCGACGGCAAGCAGTACATCGCCATGGCGATGAGCGCGCGCGGCGAGCCGGCGGAGCTGGTGGCCCTGACGCTGCCCTAAGGGCCCGTGGCGAAATCCCCGCTGCATTCGAGCGGCAATGCACCCCGCGTGGACTGCGTTGCTCCCGGCTGTGGCGGCTCTTTCCGTCGATTGACGGGCACGTGACGAAGTGGCCCCATTGGCCAAGGCATTGGAAAGAAAGGAGGTAGTTCCACAGCAATAACGCCGCGTCGACGACAGCCGAACATCGGGTACCGGTCGCGTCTCGAGAGTTCGCGTGCGTTCGGGGCTCCAAGGCGTGACCGCGGCCACGACGCCGAATGGCGTTGCGGCTGATGGGAGAAAGGAGGTCACCTCGTGTGTCAATTCTCCCGCTCGCCCTGGACGTTCATCGTTGTCGGCTCCTTCCTGCTTGCGCCGGCGGCGCAGGGCCCCGCGGCGGACGGGGCCTTCACGAGGGACCAGGCGGCCGACGGCTGGTCGGTCTACGGCGTGCAGTGCGAGCAGTGTCACGGGCCGGGCCTGGAGGGCATGGTGCACGCGCCGCCCCTCATCGGCGTGGACTTCCTGAACGGTTGGGCGGGGCGCACGACCGACGAGCTGTTCGCCTACCTGCGCGACGAGATGCCCCCGGGGCAGGCCGGCGCGCTCAGCGACAGGGCCTACACGGGCCTGGTGGCGTACATGCTCGAGGCGAACGGCGCCGTGCCGGGCGACCGGACCCTGACGGTGGACGCGGGAGTGCCGATCGGCGATGCGGCGGACATCGAGGAGGCGCGCCGCGCGGCCGGGGCGGGCGAACGGCCGCGGCGGCGGTCGACGCGGTTCGTCAACCTGGTGGTGCCGCACGACCTGAGCCCGGTGACCGACGAGATGCTCGCCGACCCGCCGCCCGGCGACTGGCTGAGCTGGCGCCGGACGCGCAACAGCCACGGCTACAGCACGCTCGACGAGATTACGCGCAATAACGTCGGCCAGTTGAACCTCGCCTGGTCGATCTCGGTCCGGCAGGGGAACCACCAGACGACCCCACTGGTGCATGACGGCATAATGTTCCTCGCCCACCCGGGCAACGTCATCCAGGCACTCGACGCGGCGACCGGCGACGTCATCTGGGTCTACCGCCACCGGCTGCCGGAAGACGCCCGGCCCGGCCCCACCCGCACGCTGGCGCTCTACGGCGACAAGCTGTTCCTCGCCACGTCCGACGTGAATCTCGTCGCGCTCGACGCGCGCTCCGGCGAGGAGGTGTGGAAGACGGTCAAGGCCGACTACACGCTCGGCTTCCGCGGGAACGGTGGCCCGGTCATCGCAAACGGCGTCCTCATCACCGGCACCAACGGCTGCGAGCGCTACACGGAGCAGACCTGCTTCATCACCGGCCACGACCCGGATACCGGCGAGGAGCTCTGGCGGACGTCGACGATCGCACTGCCGGGCGATCCGAACGACGCGTCGTGGGGCGACACGCCGCCCTATCTGCGGGCGGGCGGCGACTCGTGGATCCCGGGGAGCTTCGACCCGGAGCTCGGCCTCTTCTACATCGGCACCGCGCAGGCCAAGCCGTGGGTCGCCTCGAGCCGCGGGATGACGATCCGGCAGGATGCGCTCTACACCAACTCGACGCTGGCGCTGGACCCGCGCACCGGACGGGTGCAGTGGTACTTCCAGCACGCGCCGGGCGAGACGCTCGATCTGGACATCGTCTACGAGCGGGTGCTGGTGGACGCCGGCGACGACAAGTGGCTCTTCACGATCGGGAAGGACGGCATTCTCTGGAAGCTCGACCGGCGCACCGGCGCGTTCGTGGACCTGCGCGAGACGGTCCACCAGGACATCTTCGAGACCGTCGACAAGACCACCGGCGAGCTGATCTACCGGGAGGATCTGCGAGACATCGCCATCGGCGAGCGGGTGTTCGCCTGTCCGAGCCTGCTGGGCGGCCACAACTGGCAGGCGTCGGCCTACCATCCCGGCGCCGGCGCGCTGATCATCCCGCTGCACCAGGCGTGCATGCACCTGACCGGGCGCGAGGTGGAATTCATCGAGGGCGGCGGCGGGACGGCCGGCCGTTCCCAACTGCTCGAGATGCCGGGCAGCAACGGCAACATCGGCAAGCTGGCCGCCTACGACGTGCGGACGATGGAAGAGCTGTGGAGCCGGGAGCAACGGGCGCCGTTCCTGACGTCCGCGCTGACGACGGCGGGCGGCCTCGTCTTTGCCGGGGACGGCGACCGCTACTACCGGGCCTTCGACATCGAGACGGGGGAGACGCTCTGGGAGACCCGCCTCAGCGCCGCGGCACACGGCTATCCGATAACCTACGAGGCGGGCGGGCGGCAGTTCCTGGCCGTGCCGGCGTCGCTGGGGGGCGCGTTCCGGAGCCTCACCGCGCAACTCAGCCCGGAGATCTACCAGCCGGAGGGCGGGAACGTGCTGTACGTCTTCGCGCTCCCCCGAGTAACGACAGTGTTCCGTAGGAATCTACCGCGACTCGTCGGTCAGCGCGCCGCACCTCGGCGGCGCTGCCGGCGATGAGCGGATGCCGCCCCGACACTGCCTCGTGCAGCACGACGCACAGCGACCACACGTCGGCGTTCGCCAACGCGCTCGCCGCACCGATGGTGGTGGCGAAGCAGTAGGCCGCCTCCCCTCGCTGTGGCGGCGCTTCCCGACCCGGTGCTCGCGGTGACGCAGCACGCGCGCTCGCCCGAGACCCGCGTCGGCCCCCAGGCGACCCTTCTTTCGGTGGCGCTTCTCGCACTAGAGAGGATACCGAAATGCTTGTGAGTACCGTGTCATTCCTGGGCTTCACCGTGCTGGTCGCGGTGATTTCCTATGTCTACACCCGACGCGATCGGATGACGACGTGGGACGCGTACTTCCTTGGAGGCCGCAGCCTGTCGGCTTGGGTCATTGCGGGCTCGCTGATGCTCACCAACCTCTCGACCGAGCACCTGATCGGCCTGAACGGCGACGCCTTCAACCACACCATCGCCGTCACCGCCTGGGAGACGACCGCAGCGATCGCGATGGTCGCGACCGCGCTCTTCTTCCTGCCCCGCTACTTGCGCATGGGCCTGTCGACGATACCGGAGTACCTTTCCGCCCGCTACGACAGGGCCACCGGCGTGATCGCCGCGAGCGTGTTTCTGTTCTCGTATGTGCTCGCCATCCTGCCCGTTGTGCTGCTGTCCGGGGCCACCGGCATCGACAGCCTGTTCGGCTTGCAGGAGGCGTTCGGCCTGAACCAGGCGCAGGTGATCTGGCTCCTCGTCTGGGGCGTGGGAACGCTGGGCTCGCTCTACGCGATTCTCGGGGGCCTGAAGGCTGTCGCGATCTCGGACACGATCAATGGCGTCGGGTTCCTCGTGGGAGGCCTGCTGATCCCGCTCCTGGCGCTGATCCAGATCGGAAACGGGAGTCCCTGGTCCGGGCTGGAGACCGTGTACGTGGAGGAGCGTCCGAAGTTCGACATCACCGGCGACGAACCGGGCTCGTTCCTGCCATTCGGCGCCCTGTTCACGGGCATGGTCGTCAACCAGGTCTTCGCCTGGTGCACCGGCCAGCAGTTCATCCAGCGCGGCCTGGGAGCCAGGAGTCTCAAGGAAGGGCAGAAGGGAGTCCTGATCGCAGCGTGCTTCAAGCTGGTGGGCCCTCTCGTCGTCGTGCTGCCGGGTGTGATTGCGTACCACATGTTCAAGGACACGCTGGGGCCCGAGGACTACCTGCTGGCCTACCCGACGCTCGTCCGGGCGGTCCTGCCGGACTGGCTGACCGGCTTCTTCGCCGCGGTCATGGTGGGTGCCGTGCTGAGCACATTCAACAGCGTGCTGAACTCGTCGGCCACGCTGTTCTGCCGCGACATCTACGGTTCGGTCCTGCGGCCGGATGCCTCCCCGCGCGAGTTCGTCCATGCGGGTCGCGCGTGCAGTATCGCGCTTGCGGTGGCCGCGATGGTGGTCGCGCCGATGCTCGACACGTCGGGCAGCCTGTACAACTATCTGCAAACGATCAACGCGGCGTTCTTCGGTCCGATGCTTGCCGTGATCCTGCTGGGCATGTTCTCGGCGCGGGTCTCGGCGTTCGCGGCCAAGGCGGGCCTGGTCGCCGGCCCGATCGTGTTCTTCCTGATGGTCTTTACGTTCGACGATCCCGTGCAGTCGTTCCTGCAGGGCGTGTTGGGGACGAACGAGGAAATCCACTTCCTGCATTTCCTCGCGATCGTCTTCGTGGTGGTGGTCGCGTTCATGCTGGTGTCTGCCAGGCTCCGGCCCGCCCGAAGCCGTGACGCGGAGCCTGGCGCGGCACCGGTGGACATGACGCCCTGGAAGCACGCGAGAGCGATGGGGGTCTTCGTGAGCGTCTGCTCGATCGGCTGCTATCTCCTGCTCGCGCAGTGAACGGGCCGGCGCAGCGGGCCGGGCCCGTTCTCGATTCGCCCCTTCTTCGTTCTTCAACCTGTGGCAGGCGCAGGTTCTCTCGGGTTGGATTCTGCGGCTTCGTCTATTCGCTCCGCAGTGACTGCGCGGGGTCGAGCCGCGAAGCCCGAACGGCCGGCCAGAGCGACGCCAGGAGTCCGGCCGCTGCCAGACAGCCGGCCACCGGCGCGTAGATGGCCCAGTCGAACACCGCGACATCGACCAACAAGTGCGCGATCGTTCGGAGACCTCCCACCGAGAGCGCCAACCCGATGGCGAGTCCGAGCAGGACCAGCACCATTCCGCGTCGGACGACCATGGCCCGTACGCCCGCAGGTGTTGCCCCGAGCGCCAACCGGATCCCGATGTCCCGCGCGCGCACCGAAACGGAGTAGCTCAGCAAACCGTACAGCCCGACGCCGGCCAGCGACAGCGCCAACGCCGCGAACACCGAAAACAGAACGCCCCACAGCCGGCGCTGCCACAGCGCGGCGTCGATTCTCTCCGTCATGCTCCGGATCGAAACGACGGCCGCGTTCCGGTCCTCCTGCGTGACCGCTGCTCGAATCGCCCCCGATACCGCGGCCTGGTCCAGATGCGTGCGCAGGACGTAGTAGCCGCCGCCCACCGGCCATTGCGTGAACGGGTAGTACAGCTCGATCGCGTCACGCTCCGCGCCCCCATGCCTGACGTCACCGACCACCCCGACGACGCGGGTGTACGGGTTCGACGGCCCCACGGTGTCTCCCCACTGCACCATCTGCCCGATCGGGTTCCGCTCGCCGAAGAGCGCTCTCGCGCCGACTTCGTTGACGATGGCCACCGGAGCATCGTCGCTTGCGTCGGTGCGCTCGAAGAACCGACCCGCCGCCAGGGGAATCCGCATCGCTTCGAAGTAGTCCCACGAGACATCGGCGCCGGCCGTCGGCAGCAGAAACTGCGTTTCCTCCTCCGCTCGGCCTTGAACCCGAAGGCGCCCGTGCCGCAACGTTCCGCCCGCGTAGGGGAGCGCGTTGGTGACCGCCGCGCTGTCGATTCCGGGGATGGCGCGCAGTCGCGCCAGCACACGCTCGTGATACGCCGCGAGCAGCGCGGCTCGTTCCGCGCGCGGCGCTTGCGAGAACAGGCTGTTGCGCGCGCTCGCCACGATCAGATTCTCGGCCTCGAAACCGTGATCGGCGTTCTGCATCTGCACGAACGTCTTCATCAGGAGTCCCGCGCCCAGCAACAGCAGCAGCGAGGCGGCCACTTCCGTCACGACGAGCGCGGAACGCCCCCATGAATCGCCCGAGCTCCCCCGCGTCCCGTCCTTCAGCGCCTCGGTGAGATTCACTCGCGAACCCATGAGCGCAGGCGCGACCCCGAGCGCCAGCCCGCTGATCACCGTCGCCGCGACGCAGAACGCCAGCACATGCGGGTCGACCGTGAAGTACATCCACATCGGCAGCGAGTCGGGCAGCAGCGTCTGGAACGCCCGGACAGCCAGCCAAGCGATGGCCGCGCCGCCGGCGCCCCCGGCAGAGGCGAGCAGCAAGCTCTCGGCCAGGAATCCCTTCGTCAGCTCGAACCGTCCCGCCCCCAGCGCCGTCTGCAGCACGTACTGCCTGTGCTGCGTGAAGGCCCGTGCGACCAACAGATTGGCCACGTTGAAGATGCAGATCAGAAGGACCAGCGACACGCCCGCGGTCAGCAACATCAGGTAGGGACGCACCTCGCCCACCTCGGCGTCGCGCAGAGGCACGAGACGAACGCCGACGTCCCGGTTGGTGGCGGGAAACTCTGCCGCGAGCTGCCCGGCCACGCGGTCCATCTCGTCCTGCGCCTGCTCGAGGGATGCTCCGTCCGCGAGGCGCGCGACGGTCGCGTACCATCGTTGGTCGCGTTGCTTCTCGCGATAGCTCTCCAGCCCCAGCGCGTACCAGGCCTCCATCGTGAGCCACAGCGTCGCCCGGTCCGGGTACCCGAATCCAGCGGGCATCACCCCGACCACTTCGAACCCGCCCATGGGCAAGCGGATCATCTTCCCCAGCGCGTCGGGCGTACCGCCGAAACGACCTTGCCAGAGCCCATGGCTGAGCAGCGCCTTGTTCACCGGCCCGCCCCTGCGATCTTCCTCTTCGGTGAAGAGCCGGCCCAGGACCGGTTGCACGCCCACCGCGTGCATGGCCTCCTGGTTCAGTTGCGCGATGACGACGGCCTCCGCCGGACCTTCGCCCTCGATTTGGGAATTGAAAACCGTGTACCCGCCGATGTTCTCGAGAAGGCTCGAACGGCGGTTGTAGTCTTCGATATCGAGCAGCGAGGCGTTTCTCTCGGCCCCCTGCTCGCTCTGCGCCACGGTGAACACCCGTACCAGGCGGTCAGCGTCCGGATAAGGGAATGGACGGAGAAGTATCGCGTAGACCAAGCTGAACACGGCCGTCGCAGCCCCGATTCCCAGGGCAATGGTCACCACGGCCGGAACGGTAAACGAAGGCGCGCGCCGCAATGCTCGCCAGGACAGCTCGAAATGCTGGAGCCAACCTCGTGAGGCACGCGGCGCGAACCGATACGTCGTTTGCGTTGACATCGCGTCTCCCTCGCATCAGCTTGCGCTCTTGGCGTAGGCAATAGGGTGTTCCTCAATTCCCGGGTGCGAGCGTTCGATCTCCGAACGCGCCGACGCAACATCGGTATCGGGGCCGGCACCGATGCCGGCAACCCGACGATGCGAATGCGAATACGGGACGTCGCCGGCGAGGGCGACGAGGGGGCTACGCCGGCGGGCCGCGCGTGGGACGGATCCCGAAAGCGATGTGCAACTTGCCGGCAGCAGGGGCGGAAGCGATGGCGTGCGCGACGAGATCCGGTGTGGTCGGCGCGGGCGCGCCGGCCGTGGTGATCACGGACAGGTGGCGGAAGTGACACGCATCACAGTCCGTGTGACCGTCGGGCCGCGGGTCGGCGTCGTGCTCGTGGAGAGCGCCGCCAGCCGGCGCCAGCACCATGAGCAGTACCGCAGCGATGGCCGCGATCCACCTCGACGGAACCATGCGCCCATTCAAGGAGGAAAGGCCAGCCGCAGTCAAGTACGCCGCGGCGACGCGGTGCTCGCGGTCCCGGGCGCGACGGGCGACGCCCTGTTGTCGACTCCCCGGCGGGGTGTGAGGTCGCGGGTCAGGGGCGATCCGTCCGCGTTGGCCGGCGAATGGGCCGGCCGGCCAGCGCGCCGGTTGCGTCGCCGTCCCGTATAGCGAAACGGCCATTGACGAGCACGTGCACCGTCCCCTCGGACAACTGTCGCGGCTGGTCATAGGTGGCGCGGTCGCGAATGCGGGCGGCGTCGAACACCGCGATGTCGGCGATGGCGCCGGCCCGCAGGTAGCCGCGGTCTTCCACGTGCAGGAAATCGGCGGCCAGACCGGTCATGCTGCGGATGGCGAACGGCAGCGTGATGATCCCTTCATCGAGCACGAACTGGCGCAGCTTGCGCGTGAAGGCGCCGTATACGCGCGGGTGCGTGACGTTCTGCGACGGGGACGGGGTGCGGCCGTCGGTGCAGGTCATCATCCAGGGCTGCCGCGCCAGGTAGCGGGTGTTCTCGATGTCGTACAGGTCGAGGTTCATCACCGCAGCGTTGCCTTCGGTGAGGATGCGCCGCACCGCCGAGGGCACCGGCAGCTCCCACTCGGCCGCCACCGCGGCGAGCGTCCGGCCGTTCAGCTCCGGCCGCGGGTCGGCGAACAGCAGCTTGTCGGCGCCCCCGCGGATCGCCAGCATCTCCATGGTCTCGACATCCAGCCGGCGGACGGTTTCGGGGTCGCGAAACCGTTCGAGCATCTCGTCGCGGCCGCCGTTCGAGGCCCACCGCGGTATCGCGTAGGCGGCCAGGTTCGACTGGGTGGCCGTGTAGACGTGCTGCGCCGCCGCCACCTCCACGCCCCGTGCGCGCGCCTCCTCGATCAGGCGGGCCCCCTCGGGCGCACGGCCGTAGTTGTTCGCGCCCTGCGCGTTGAAGTGGCTGAAGATGACACGCGTCCCCGCGGCTTCGCCGATCCGAATCGCCTCGCGTATCGAGTTCAGATAGCCGACGCCGCGGTAGCTGGCGCCGAGGTCGCGATCGTGCGTGTCGTAGATGCCGTCGAACGCCGCGGCGACGCGCGCTACCTCGATGACCTCCCCGGTGGTCGCGTAGTAGCCCGGCACGTAGAAGAGTCCTGTCGAGAGTCCGAACGCGCCCTCGTTCATGGCCTGCCGGACCAGCGCGCGCATCTCGTCCAGCTCGGCAGCCGTCGGCGCCCGATCGTCCGCTCCGATCACGCGTTCCCGGATCTCGCCGTGACCGACGTAAGCGAACGCGTTCACCCCGATGCGGCCCTCCAGCCCGGCGAACAGCTCGTCGATGTCGGGCGTCCCTCCGCCGTCCACGCCGATCGCGACCGTGGTGATGCCCTGATGGAGGAACGGCAGCGCGTTCCGGCCGTAGTCCTCCGTCAGCTCGGCGTGCGAGTGCATGTCGATGAAGCCCGGCGTGACCATCAGCCCGTCGACGTCCACGAGCACGGCGGCATCGAGGCCGGCCGCCGCCGCGTCGCCGACGAAGCTGATCCGGTCTCCCAGGACGCCCACGTCCTGCCGGGCCGGCGGCTGCCCCGAGCCGTCGTGAACGAGACCGCCGACCAGCAGGAGGTCCGCGGCCGGCTGGGAGCGGAGGTCGCCGATCCACAGCGCGGCCACCGCCACGGCGGCCAGGGGCAGCCGGTACCATCCGAGTGCGTTACGGTCGGTTCGCATGAGCATGAGGAGTCCCCGACGCCACTCGGATTATGCAGGAACGGGGCTCTTCGACAAACCCGTCGTCGCCACGTCCCGAACCACGGCTATGTCTGCGTCGCTCAGGACGCCCTGTGCTAGGCTGCCCCTATGGAGGCGCTGACGCCGTGGCTCACGCCAGCGCTGCGCGTTGCGTCGTTCACCTGGCTGCGGTTCGATCTTCGCGAGCAGCGCCGCGAGCTCAACGAGAGGAGGTCACCTCATGCGTGATTTCTCCCGTTCGCCCTGGGCCCTGATCGTCGTCGGCGCCTTCCTGCTCCCGCCGACCGCCGCATTCGCGCAGGGCATCTCCGGTGAGGTCACGGACGATACGGGCGGCGTACGCGGTGCGCAGCAGCCCCAGCCGCGCGGGGAGACGATCGTCTACAGCAGCATCCAGCCCTCCAACTGGGATCTCTACCTGTTCGACCGCCCCGGCTCGACACCCCGGCGGCTGACGACGGATCCGGGGCTCGACTACAGCGGCGTGATCTCGCCGGACGGGCGCTGGGTGGTCTTCACCTCCGAGCGGAGCGGCAACCCGGATCTCTACGTGCTCGACCTGGAGGGCGACGCGGGGGCGCGGCCGCTGGTCGAGAGTCCCGCGCTGGAGGACGCGGCGGCCATTTCGCCGGACGGCCGGCGGTTGCTCTTCGTCAGCACGCGCGACGGCAACGCGGATATCTTCGCGACCCCGTTTCGACCCTGGAACCCGGCCGCGGCCGGCGAGGCGGTGAACCTGACGCGCCACGCCGCGGGAGACTACAACCCGGCCTTCTCGCCCGACGGCACGCGGATTCTGTTCGCGAGCAGCCGCGACGCGGCGGTGGCGACGAGCACCACGCCCAGTCTCCCGCCCAACTACCTGGCCAGCGAGCTGTACGTGATGCGGGCGGACGGGACCGGCGTGCGGCGACTCACCCACCACGAGAGCTGGGACGGCGCACCGGCGTGGACGCCGGACGGCCGGGCCGTCGTCTTCTATTCGCAGCGGGACGGGGAGCCGCGGATCTACCGCGTCGGCATCGAGGGCGGCGACCGCAGCGACGGCGCCGACGGGGCAATGCCCGAGCCGATCTCCGCGGCAGGCGAAGCCGCGCTCTCGCCGGTTCCGGCGCCCGACGGCCGGCTCGCCTTCACGGCACGGCGGAACGACCGCTGGACCATCGTTTCCACCCTGCCCGACGGGTCCGACCCGCGGGTCGAGAGCGATGCCGCTCGCGACTACTGGGCTCCCGCCTACGACCCGGTTACAGGCCGCCTCCTGGCGCACGGGCCGGGCCCGATCGATCCGGCGTCCCGGTTCGAGAGCGACGCACCGGGGGCGTTTCGTATCCACCGGCCGCTCCAGGTCGCCATGCCGCCGGGCCGCCGCGTGTCGCTGATCGGCATCCGGGGCTATCTGCCGGCCGTCGATCCCACTTCCGGAGAGATCGCCACCAGCGAGGCGTTTGCACGCCTCGTGGCGTCCAGACCCGACGGTTCCGGCAAGCGCGTGGTCTTCGACCTGGCCGGCGCCGATCGGTACCGGGGTCCCGACTCGACCTGGGGGCCCACCTGGTCGAAGGACGGCCGCTGGCTGGCGTTCGCGGTCGGTCCGCCGTTCGCGCGCGGCAACGTGGACGTCGACATCTGGAAGATCGACGCCGCCGGGGGCGAGGCGATGGACCTGACCGCGGATTCGGAGGCCAACGACGCGTTTCCCGACTTCTCTCCGGACGGGGGCCGCATCGTCTTCCGCAGCATGCGCCACGGCAACGCCGAGATCTACGTGATGAACGCCGACGGCGCCAACGTGCAGCGCCTGACGCACCACGAGGCGACCGACACGATGCCCGCGTTCTCCTCCGCGGGCGACCGCGTTGCGTTCACGTCGTTCCGCGACGGGAACTTCGAGATCTACACCGTCGCGTTCGACGAGGATGGCCGCCCGGGTCCGCCGGAGCGTCTCACGCGGCACCCCGGCCTCGACATGCACCCCCGCTTCTCACCGGACGACGAGTGGGTGCTGTTCACGTCCCAGCGCGGGGAGTTCAGCGACGAGCTGCCGCTGTTGCGGGTCGTCTTTCAGCCGCAGCCGTACGGCGAGCTGCACGCCATCCGCCTGTCGGACCGGACGGTGGTCCGGTTGACGCACAACAAGTGGGAGGACGGCCCGACGGCGTGGGTCAGGGGCGTGCCCGGCCTCGACTGAGGCGTTCGGCTGACCACGCGCGCCCGGCGCGGTGAGCCGGTCACGGCGCCGGTTGCGTCCTCGGTTGCGCGCAGACGCTCATCGCGCAAGCGGGCTCGCTCGCGCTCACTTGTCCTGGCCCAGGTGACCCAGCAGACCCCACACGAACACCCCGACGCCGAGCAGTCCGACGACGAGGCCGACGGGCAGCATGATCATCGTCACCCCCAATCCGAGGCCGACGACCATCAGGACGAACCCGACCACCACGGCCGCCACGTGGCCGATGACCAGTTCGGCCTTCTCGAGCAACCGCCGCCCGCCGCCCGCTGGTTGTGTTGCCATCGCAATCGGTCCTTGTGAGGCGTACTGTCGCGCTGTCAGGCAACCTATTTGCCGCGCGTCCGGGTGTCAAGGGGGGAACCTCGACGCTAAGATCTGCTCTGTCTTTCCCGCGCATGGAGCCGCTGACCGTTGCCCTGCTCTGCGGCGTGGCGTTCGCGTCCGCCGCGCTGTCGGCGGTGGTCGGCCTGGCCGGCGGCACCGTGCTGCTGGCGGTGATGCTGTTGTTCTTTGAGCCGGCTGCCGCGGTTCCGCTGCACGGCGTGATCCAACTGACATCCAATGGCGCGCGCACGGTCGTGCAGCGGCGCCACGTGGCGTGGAGCGTCGTCGGCTGGTACTCCCTGTTGCTGCTGCCGCTGGCGCTCGTCGGCGCGCGCGTGGCGCTCGCCATACCGGCTGTGCTCGGTACCACGCTGATCGGCATATTCGTGCTGGTGGCCACGCTGCGACCGGAGTGGCTGCGGATTCGTCCCGCCGGCACGGGCGGCGAGGCGCGTCTCTTCATGCTGCTGGGCGGCGCAGGCGGCTTCCTGGGCAGCCTGATCGGAGCGGTCGGGCCGCTCGTCGCGCCGTTCTTTCTGCATCTCGGCCTGTCGCGGCGAGGGGTAGTGGGAACCGCGGCCGCCTGTCAGGCGGCGGGACATCTGGCGAAGATCGCGGCATTCGGCTGGCTGGGATTCTCGTACCGCGAGCACCTCGCGCTGTTGATGGCGATGTCCGTGCTGGTCGTCGCCGGCGCGGTGGTCGGCAGCCGGCTGCTCGATCGCCTCGACGAGGTCTTCTTCACGCGCCTCTACCGCACCGTCCTCGTGCTCGTCGCGCTGCGCCTGGTGTCGAGCGGGATGTGGATGCACTAGCCGACGGCCAGGCGTGGTTCCAGGGCCGGGTCCAGCCTGGCGCATTCGGTTCCCTCGCAGGTGATGCGGATGAACGAGGTTGCTCACCTTGAAGCAGTTCTTCACTGACGCGCTCGAGGACAAGCTCCGGCGGTACGCCGGCGCCGCAGGCGTTCGCGAACAACAGGCGCCGTGGATGGCCGGATTTGGCGGATGCATCCCGTACTTGCGGGATAATCACCGTGCCAGACGGCCGGAAGAGGATTCACACCAATGCCGAACAGCCCAGCCGACACACGCCGGAAACTCCGGAATCTCCTGGAAGCGCGCTCGTTTCGAACCGGTGAGATCACGCTCAGCACCGGCGCGAAATCGAACTTCTACTTCGACTGCAAGCCGGTGACGCTGAGCGCGGACGGCGCCTGGCTGGTCGGGATGGTTTTCCTCGACGCCCTGCAGGAGCTTCCCGAGCGCCCCGGCGCGGTCGGCGGGTTGACGCATGGCGCGGACCCCATCGTCAGCTCCATGGTGGCGTTGTCGTATGTCCGTGAATGTCCCATCGAGGGCTTCTACGTCCGCAAGGAGGAGAAGCGCCACGGCACGAAGCGCCGCATCGAGAATCCGCCGGAGCCTGGGACGAAGGTCGTGATTGTCGACGACGTCGTCACGTCCGGCGGCTCGTTGCTGAAGGCGGTCGAGCAGGCGCGCGCGGCCGGGTGCGAAGTGGTCGCCGCGCTGGCTCTCGTCGACCGGGAGGAACAGGACGGCGCGGCGAATGTCCGCAGGGAAGTCGACACCTACATCCCGCTCTTCACGCGACGCGACTTTCCGGGCGCCGCCGGAGTGGCGGATTCGCCTCGTACGGTCGCGTCCGGCCACTCCTCAGCGACGGCCTCCCGCGCATAACGGAGTCGTTGCCTGCGGCCATCCAATCCGAAGCACGGCCGACGGGTTGCTGATGACCCGTAAATATGGGAATATGTCTTCCGTGAAGACGACCATCGAGCTTCCCGATGCCACTTTTCGGCAGGCCAAAGCGCTCGCGGCCAGCCGCGGCATGACCCTGCGGCAGTTCTTCACCGACGCGCTCGAGGACAAGCTCCGGCGGTGTGCCGGCGACGCTGCCGGCCGCGAGCACGAGGCTCCGTGGATGGCCGGATTCGGCGCACTGGCCGATCTGTCGCATGAGCACCGTCGGGTCGGCGAAGCGATAGCGGAGGAACTCGAAAAACTGGCGCCCGAAGACGTCGCATGATTCTCGACACCAACGCCCTGTCCGCGTGGGCGGAAGGGGTCGCAACCGTCGAGGCGCCGTTGCGGTCCGCTCGTCGTCTCGTCGTCCCGAGCATCGTCCTCGGCGAGTACTACTTCGGCATTCGCCAGTCGAGTCATCGCGACCGCTACCACGACTGGCTGCGCCGCTACCTGCCGCTCGCCGAGATCGCCGTCGTTACCCACGCGACCGCCAGCTTCTACGCCGACGTCCGCCTGGAGCTGAAGCGCTCCGGCAACCCCATTCCGCCCAACGACGCCTGGATCGCCGCGCTCGCGCGTCAGCACGGATTGCCCGTGTTGAGCAACGATGCACACTTCGATCCAGTCGACGGTGTCCAGCGCATCGCGTTCTGAACGCGTGACGGAGAGACGAACGATGCGAATCACGCGGCGCCGGCCAGCTTCCCGTCCCACAGCCGATCCAGGAACTGCTCCCACGGCAGCAGCATGATGCCGTCGGGCGCACCGGTCGCGCGCCTGGTTGCGTGCAAGCCCATGGGCAGGCGACGGCCGGACGTTCTCAAGGGCAGGACCGCGCTTACGGACGCCTTCTCCGATCCGCTGCCGGAAGACGAGTTGAAGCTCTGGGAAGGCGGATAGCGTCACGATCTGGCTATCGTCTCGAACGAGAGAGCGTTCGACCGCTACGGCGTCCGCCGGTTGTGGTGAGTCACCCGCGTGCGTCCGAGATCCGGCACGGTATCCGTTCATCGCCGCAGCGAGACACCCTCCACGATGTGTCGCCGAATCGCCTCGGCCCAGTCACCCAGGTAGTCGTCGAAGGCCTCGCCGAACGCGCGAACGAAGTCGTCCGCGGCGGACGACAGTGATGTCATGCGGTACTGCGCGCCCGACAGCGACGGGAGATCGACGCGCAGCTCGGGAACGCCTACGCCGGACACGCCGACGGGCTGCTGGAGGAAATCAGCGACCTTATGGACGCTCAGGAATGGCCGCCCGCCGGTTGTGGTGAGGCCGTCGTACGGACGTCAACCCAGGGTCGATAGCCGTTCTGTCGGGTCGTCTCCGGTGCGCACGGGCAAACCCGGCCCGGACATGTTGCCGATTCGCTTGATCAGCGAGCGGGCCCACTCGGGCGGTTCCGGGCTCACCTGTTCGATTCCGTGCCGTCTCAGGACGGCGATCTGCCGGTATGTCGTTCCGCTGTTGTCGTACAGGTCGATTCGGGTGAAGGCCTGAGCTGTTCGCGCCAGATTGTCCTGGGCGTTGTGCCACCGTCGTCGGATATCGTTCGCGTCGACGGCATGGCCGGTGTTCTCCTTCACCCGTCTCCGAACCCGCGCCACGTTGATCTGCGGGCTTCTGGTTCCTATGAAAACCGCATGGACGTCGTATCCCTCTCGCGCGGCTCGCTCAATGAGCCTGGGTCGTGACCGCCCCGAGTACGTGCTTTCGAACCCGAAGCTCTCACCGTTGGCGAGGTGATTGCGGAGAGCCCGGTTGACGCGACGTGCCGCCTGGATCTGGTTGTGAGGATCGTTCCAGTCGCCCAGGCTGTTGGCGATCGAATCGGCGTCGTAGAAAGCCGCCGGCAGTTGGGTTTCGTGTTTTCTGCACCAAGTCGACTTTCCGGCTCCGTTCGAGCCGATGACAATGGTCAGCGTCGGGCGGTCGTTGCGTTGAGGCCCTTGGCCCTTCGTGCGGCTGTCGGTCTCGGCCATGCCGGGTACTCGTGGTGCTTCGGACTGTCGGCGGGGAAGGTCTCCTCGGTGCCGTCCGGCCATACGCGGGTGACCTGTCCGGTCGCGAGCTCGTGGCGGTCTATCACGCCGGCCGGCGTCTCGGAAATGATGAACCTGTCGTCGTCGCTGGCGTACACGCACGACTTTCCCTGGGCGAAGCACATTTCCCGTGCGTCCTCGGTGACCAGCATGGTCATCGTCCCATCGGCTTCGCCTGTGTCCGTCTTCATCTCGCTCTCCCGGCCGTGAAGTTGCACATCAGGCACTTTGACGGCCTTGACCTCTCTGCATTCTAGAGTATGAGAGCACGGAGGGAACGATGGCGCTTGTGCCGATGACGATCCAGGGCGGGCGCCTTCCGCACCACCAGCGCGTCTTCATCGAAAGCTGGTCGCGGCGGATCACCGGGTTGGATCCCGACAGAGTGGCCGACGACCCTCGGTTGCGGGCGCTGGTTGCCGAACGCGAGGTGCGTCTCAAGGGCGCGCGATCGCGATTGGCCAACCGGAAGCGCCTCGTCGACTGGAGTCCGTGGAGCAGCGTCCATCCGATGGACTTCCGGATGGACTCCCGTTGGTTTCGCGTGCGGCAGTTCATGATCGACCTGCATCGATCTCTCTCCACGCGGCGAGCGCGTCTTCGGACAGCTTGTCGAGCTGCGCGCCCGGGTCGATGCGCTGCTTGCCGACCCGGGGCTTCCGAACCCGCAGGCGGGCAGCATCGACGATCGGTGGGAATGGGCCGCGCCGCTCCTGCTGGATCCGGAACTGCCGGCGTTCCTGCGGGCGTGGCGTGACGGCGAGCTCTCAGGGGCGTCGGACAACGAGCAGCTCCCGCAGCCGAATCCGGACGTCTTCGGCGCGTACGTCGACGATCTGCTCGCGGTCGATCCGCAATCGCTCGGCCGGCGCCCTCCGGATCTCGCCGAGCTGCTCACGGACCTCGCCCTCGGCTCGCCGGCGATTCTCGCGGCACGCAGTCTGAGGGGCGGGAGCGAGGTCGGTGACGCCACGCGCCGCCGGCTCGCGACGCTGATCGCGTATGCGTTCTGGCGCCTCTTCAACCGGCCGGCCGTGGTCTCGCTGCTGCGCCAGCTCGCCGCCGGGGCGGCCGCCGTCGGCGACGAGTCGGCCTACTGGCGGCTCGTGCTGCACTACTGCCGGCAGGGCAATCTGCAGGCGGTGCTCGACGAGCAGTGGCATCTGCTCTGGGAGCAGGAATCGTGGTCCGAGGATGCCAGCCCGGACGAGACCGCCGCCAAGTGCGCGCGGAAGCTCGTCCAGGTGATGCACCCGGGGCGCGCCCGTGTCCACGCCGAGTTCTTCCTGGCCGAGCAAGGAGAATCCGGCGCCACCGTCGAACGCGACGAGAGCCGCGTCCGCACCGTGTTCGCGCTACGCTTCGGCCACGGCCGCACGGACGACGGCGAGCAGATCAAGCTCCTAAGCTGAATCGTCCCGCAGGAGAGAACCCCCGATGCCCATCGTGAACGTCCACGAAGCCAAGACGCAACTGTCCCGGCTGTTGGCGCAGGTGGAGGCCGGCGAGGAGGTCGTCATCGCTCGCCGGGGCCAACCCGTCGCCCGGCTCGTGCGTTGCAAGCGCAGGGGCCAACGTCGTTTCGGCGCCATGAGGGAAGACATCAAGATCGCCGACGCCTTCTTCGAGCCGCTGCCGGAAGAGGAATTGAAGCTGTGGGAGGGTGGATAGAACCGTGCGAGTCCTGCTCGACACGCACGCGTTCCTGTGGTGGATGGCTCGACGATCCTCCAGGACGGCGAGGCGCACGCGGGCCGGCGACCGGAGTACGCGCTGTTCGGTGACGAGCTTCGGCTGACGCTGTGGGCGAAGAAGGCGGCTGCCGACCGCTGACCCACCAGCCCGCGCGGCGCATCGCGGGCGGGTTGCCCGTGACCCGTAAGCGAGTACTACTTCGGCATTCGCCAGTCGAGCCATCGCGACAAGAGGCGAACGAAGCGGATCACGCGGCGCCGGCCAGCTTCCCATCCCACAGCCGATCCAGGAACGCCTCCCACGGCAGCAGCATGATGCCGTCCACCACGCGCGGATACGGATCCATGGACACCAGGATGTGCCTCGCCAACAGCTTCTCTTCCGCCAGGGCACGCAGTCCTCTCAGGTGGCGGCCGACGACAGCCCGCGCCGCCTTCACCTCCACGGCAACGTCCGCGAAGACGAAGTCCACCTCCAGCTTCGAGCGTGACCGCCAGTACCGTGGTGTCTCCAGCCGGCGATAGTCGCAGAAAGCCCGGATCTCCTGGAACAGGTAGCTCTCGAACGCGTCGCCGTACTCCGGCGTCCCCGGCGCCAGCCCGCGCCGTCCCTGCAGATGGCGGGCCACGCCGGTGTCGAACAGGTAGAACTTCGACGTCGAGACCGCCTTGCGCCGCCGCGTGTCGGTGAACGCGGGGACCTCGTGCGCCAACAGGGTGTCCTGCAGAATCCGGTAGTAGTCGCGCGCGGTCGACGGCGAAACCTGGGCGTCGCTCCCCAGGCTGGCGAAGTTGATCTGTGTCCCGTGGGCCAGTGCCGCCACATCCAGAAAGCGGCTGAACGCCGGCAGGTTGCGCACGATCGCCTCGTTGGAAATCTCTTCGCGCAGATAGTCGCCCGTGTAGTCGCGCAGTCCCTCTTCCGGCTCGTCGGAGAACCAGACCGACGGCAGCAACCCGAACTCGAGCGCCCGGTCCAGGCTGAAACGCTTCCCCAGTTCCGCCCGCACCAGCGGGTGCAGCGACCGCCGTCCGGCCCGGCCGCCCAGCAGGTTGACCCCCTTGCGCCGCAGGGCGCGGGCGCTCGACCCGGTCAGCAGGAAGCGGGCGCCGTGCTCCTCGATCATCAGATGCACTTCGTTCAGCAGCTCCGGCATCCGCTGAATCTCGTCGATCACGACGATGTCCGAACCGCTCCCTTCCGCCAGCGATTCCCGGATCAGCCCCGGATTGCGAGCCAGACGCCGGAACAGCTCCTGATCGAGCAGGTTCCAGGTCCGGCAGTCGGCGAACTGCTGCCCGATCAGCGTGGACTTTCCGGTCTGTCGAGGCCCGAACAGGAAGCAGGACTTCCGTTCCACCAAGGCCCGCACGTCGAGGAATCGAGGGATTGTCGGCATCGCGGCCGTTTCACCGGACCTGCCGCTGATTCTAACGTGGAATCAGCGGTGAATCCGCCGAATCGACCTTGCGGTTCACACGGGAATCGTCTCGACCCAGTCTCGTTCCGCCTCCGCGAGGAGGTCCGCCATGCCCGTGTCGAAAGTGGCGAGCCGGCCGCCGCGTTGCGCGGCGAGTCCAAGCAGCACGGCATCGGTGATCTGGCGATAGCCCTGAATGCGCGAGAGGATGCCGGGAGGCAGCGCCGTGATGGAGTGATCCAGCGCCCAGAACGCATGCGACTCCAGCCGCCGGAGACGGCCCAGCAGTGCTATCGCGTCGAGGACGGTCACGGACCCCTTGACCGCCGACGGGTTGCATGACACGCGCACGAATCCGGCTTCGGTCAGCGGGCAGGTAGCCCAGCCGTTCCCGCGGACTCCGGCGAACCAGGACCTCGCCGCGTTGTGGTGCACGTGGTGGGGCCACGTCAGCGCGATGAGCACGTTGACGTCGAGCAATCGAGTCACGGCCACTCGTCGAGCGCCCTCTGGACGTCCTCGCTGGTGATCGGCGGTACATCGGGCGCAACCCGGAAGACCGGCACGCCGTCGTCTTCGAGCTTGGCGACGCCGGTCCCTCTGAAGCCGCGCCGGGCCAGGTCCGACACCGCGGTCCCGAGGCTGACGCCGCGCCGGTCAGCCAGCGCTCGCGCGACGGCCAGTACGTCGTCGTCAATCGTCAACGTGGTGCGCATGGCGTCATCATAGCATCACGTCATCTAGAGCCACCAAGAACACGTGGTAGGATGCCAATATGCCGGCTCGACCCGTCCAGATCTCGATGGATGCGGAGTTCCTGCGCCGCATCGATGCGGACCCCGAGGTTCGCCAGCGGGGCAGGTCGGCCTTCATCCGCTCGGCGATCGAGATGTACCTGCGCGCCCGACAGCGACGGGAGATCGATGAGCAGCTCAGGAACGCCTACGCCGGACACGCCGACGAACTGCTGGAGGAAATCAGCGACCTGATGGACGTTCAGGAATGGCCGCCAGAGTGAACCGCGGCGAGATCTGGCGCCTGCACCGGCCGCATCCGGACAAGCGCCGCCCGGTCGTGGTCGTCAGCCGGCCGTCTCTGATACCCCTCCTGCACACGGTGATCGTGGCTTCGGTGTCGTCCACATCGCGTGGGGTGCCAACCGAGGTATCCGTCGGCCTGGAGGAAGGTCTGAAGCAGGCGTCATGTGTCAACCTGTGCCATCTCTTCACCGTGCCCCGGAGTCAACTCAAGGGCTACGTCGGCGCCCTTGGTCCGGACAAGATGCGCCAGTTGTGCCGCGCGCTGGCGATCGCCACCGGATGCGACGGGTAGAGCAGATCTGGCAATCGTCTCCAACGAGAGAGCGTTCGACCGCTACGGGGTCCGCCGGTTGTGGTGACCGCGGCCGGCGGCGGCCGTTGTCAACCGCTACCGTGCGGCAACCGCCTGCGATCTCGAGGCCAAGCGTCGTTTCGGCGCCTTGAGCCCGGCGTCATGTTCATCACCGCAGCGGGACACCCTCCACGATGTGTCGCCGAATAGCTTCGGCCCAGTCGCGCATGTAGCCGTCGAAGGCCTCGCCGAACGCTCGAACGAAGTCGTCCGCGGCGGATGACAATGATGTCATGCGGTACTTCACGGACGCTCGGCTTCGGCCCTCACCCTCCGGGACCACGTGTACGTCCACCATGGCAGCGTGGTGATCCGGAACCATGTACACGAACGACGCGACGCCGGTGGCGGGATCATGCCGCGTCTGGATCCACGTCGCGGTTCCGACGCCCTTGTTGGTGGTCCGGAAGATGACGCCTTCTCCGGCGCCGGGCTCGATCGGATGCACGTAGCACGGGTCCCACCCTGCCACCCAGCGTCGTTCACCCTCTGCACTGAACAGCGGGAACGCTTCCGCGGACGGCAAGTCCATCGCGACCACGCCCGTTCTCTCCACGTGGACGCGCTCGCCGGTGTCAGTCGCCACGGTCGCTCCCGGCTCGGAGCCGGTCATGCGGGATGCGAACCGATTGGGCCGACTCTGTGCATAGTCCAAACCGTACTCGTCGCGAAGGTCGTCCGATTCGTCAGGGTTCGCCGGCGCCTTGGTCATAGTCATGTCGTTTACGCCTGGCGGCAGCGCGGGCACCCGTCGTCGACCGTGTCAGTCGTTTCCACGGAGTCCCCACTGGGCATCTCTCTTCATGAACGCGTCAGTCAACTCCGGAGCGTGAGACTCGAGGAAACGCCGGAGGGCCTCCGCCAGCAGTTCGTCCAAGTCCGTCGCACAGCCCTCGGCGACGAACGCCCGCGCCTGGTCGGCGAGCACCGCCGGTAGCTGGGCTTCGATGCGGACCTTCTCCATTCCGGGAGAATAGTAGCCGCCTCGGGCATCTGGCGTTCCTCGCAACCACACAGCTTGTCCTTGTCGTTTGTCAACGACGAGAAGACTCTCGTGACGACAGAATTCGCCCACACGCGTTCGGCGTCGGGAGGTGTGTCATGAATCGCGCGTTGCGGTGCGAAAGGTAGCTTAGTGCAGGCGACGTTGACGTGGCTCGACCTGACGGCGAGCGACCGCGACAAGATGCGGCGCGTCCTGGATCTGTTCAAGGAGCAGGGCACGCTCGACGAGATGGGGCTGGGGAGCCTGCGGGACGTGCTCTCGGACGCCCTGTTTCCCGGGACGTCGTATATCCACACACGGCTGCGGTACGTCCTCTTCGTCCCGTGGATCTACCAGCGGCTGGAGGCGCGGCGGGTCCGGAGCAGCGACGTGGAGCGAGCCGGACGCGCCGCGGAAGTGGACCTGATCGGGCGACTCGAACAGAACGAGGACGCCAGGGGAATCATTGGCGTGGTCGCTCGCGGCTCGCTCGTTCGGTTGCCGAGCTCCCTCTACTGGGGCCCGCTCACGCGGTGGGGCATTTTCCGGCCCCAGCAGAGCCAGGGGTGGTACCACTCGCACTTCGACGCGCTGGTCGATGGGCGCGGCGTCGTGGGCCGGGCCGACGACCCGGGCGTGATCTGGAGCCAGGACGAGCACTGGCACCCGCGGATGCCGGAGCCGCCGAAGGGATTCCCCGGGGAGGCGTCTTTCGCGTTGACCTACGACGAGGCCGACTTTCTGCGCGGCCGCGTCGAGGAGAGCTGCGCCGGCACGTTGCTGGCATGGCTGTTCCGCAACGGCTCCGATTCGCCGGCCGAGTACGTCTGGGACGATCCGGACGCCCGGCGCGCGCCGGGCAGCATTGGAGACACCCTGGAGCTGGCGCGGCGGTTTTCGCTCCATGTCGCGGGCATTCCGCTGCTCTACAACCTGCTCGTGGCGGAACGCCGGCGCGACGTCCTGGACAAGGACGACGGCCAGTCGATCGATGCATTCCGCCAGGCACTCGCCGAGTGGGCGAAGGCGGAGGCCGACGACAGCCGGTACGAGCCTGATGTGCTCTGGGAGTTGGTGGTGCGCCGCGGCGGCCGCCTTCCGCACCACCAACGCGTCTTCATCGAAAGCTGGTCGCGGCGGATCGCCGAGCTGGATCCCGACAGAGTCGCCGACGACCGTCGGCTGCGGACGTTGGTTGCCGAACGCGAGCTGCGCCTGAAGGGCGCTCGGGCGCGATTGGCCAACCGGAATCGCCTCGTCGACTGGAGTCCGTGGAGCAGCGTCCGTCCGATGGACTTCCGGATGGACTTCCGCTGGTTTCGCGTGCGGCAGTTCATGATCGACCTGCATCGGGGGCTCGCGGCCTGATGCTCTCCCCGGACTCGCGCGCCGTCGCCTTCGAGTTGTTCCGCCCGCCGAGCGGGTACCGGCTCGACTTGGCCGTGCTGACCACCTACACCCTGGATTTGGAAGCGCTGCTCGTGCTGCCGCTGTCGATGCTGGCGCATGCCGACGGCGGCCTGGAAGAGCTGCTGGCCGATCCGCTGCGGCTGCACCAGGCGATCCGGGACGCCGGCGACCGTGTGCACGTCTTCGTCGACGAAACGGGCATCGGCGTTCCGCGGAGCGCGCGACGGCTTTACTCGATGCTCGAGTCGAGCGTGCACGCCGTGCGCGCGCCGAGCCGCGGCGCCTTCCACCCCAAGGTGTGGGCAGCCCGGTTCGCGGCGAAGGACGAGACTGCGAAGGACCTTTTGCGGGTGGCGATCCTGTCGCGGAACCTGACCTTCGACCGCTCCTGGGACGTCGCCCTGGCGAGCGAGGCCCCGCCGGGGAGCGGGCGCCGCGTGTCCGCGAGCCGTCCGCTGGGTGACTTCCTCCGGGAGCTGCCGCAACTGGCCACGAGCGCGAACCGCGTTCCGCAGGACGTCGCGGAACGCGTCGACGCATTTGCAGATCAGGTTGCGCGCACCGCGTTTCCCGCCCCCGACGGCTTCGACTCGCCGATCGAGTTCCACGCGCTCGGACTGTCGAGGCGCCGTCGATCTTGGAGCCCGCCGTCGAGCGGCTATCGCACGCTCGCCCTGGCGCCGTTCGTCAACCAGACGGGGCTCGCCGCGGTCGACAAGCTGAGCGGAAACGACCGGATACTGGTGAGCCGGCAGGAGGAGCTCGACAAGCTGTCCGAAGACGCGCTCGCGGCATGGAAGGAGATATTCGTCCTGTCGGATACCGCCCAGGGAGAAGCCGAGGATGTTCCGGCCGACGCGGACGAGAATGGCGAGGCCGACAAGGCTGGCGCGAACGGGGGCGACCCTGGAACCGGCGTAGATGCTCGCCAGGACGGCGACAGGTCAGCGTCCGGCACAGATGCTCGTCAGAACGCCGACACCTCGGCCGCCGGCGCGGATGCTCGCCCTTCGGGTCTGCACGCCAAGATGATCGCGGTGGAGCATGGCTGGGACGTGACCTGGTATGTCGGCTCCGCGAACCTCACCTCGGCGGCATTCGGCGGCAGCAACGTCGAGGTGATGGCTTCCGTCGCGGGCAGGAAGGGGCGCAGCGGAGGCGCCACCGGTTGCGGCATCGGTCGCTTTCTCGAAAGCGGATTCCAGAAGTTGTGCGTGCCGTATCAGAGGGTGGAACCGGAGACGGAGGACCAGCGCGTGACCGCTGCGCGGGAACGCCTGGAAGCGGCCCGCGACGCCCTCCTGGCCGCCGACCTGCGCGTGACCTGCGTTCCCGGGGACGAGCTCTGGACATTGACGATCGACGGCAGCGTGGTTCTTCCCGGCGACGATGTCGAGGTCGTAGCCTGGCCCGTCTCCGTCGCCGAGGATCAGGCCCTGCGGCTGGACGAGCCGGCGCGCTGGAGGTTGCCGGTTGCACGCCTGACGGCGTTCATCGCGTTTCGGCTCAGTGTCGCCGTGGAGGGCGTGGACGACATCCGCATGACCCTGCGGCTTCCCAGCGAAGGAATGCCCGCCGACCGTTTGCACCACATGCTCAAGGACCTGCTCGACAGCCCGGAGAAGTTCCTCCGTTTCCTGCGGGCGTTGCTGGGCGGGCTCGACCAGTTGACCGCGTGGGCAGGGAATGAAGGAGGAGGAGACGGCTCCGGCTCCTGGGGCGTCGGCCTCGGCGGCGAGACCCTGCTCGACGACCTCGTCCGCACCGCGTCCAGGGATCCCGATCGACTCAAGCCGGTCCGCCGTCTCATCGACGACCTGCGGAAGACGGAGGAAGGGCGCCGCATCGTGCCGGACGATCTGCTAGCCGTCTGGACGGCCGTCGAGCAGGCGGTCACCCGGGAGCCGCGTTCATGAAGCGACCATCCGTCGACGCGAGTCTCGAGCCCCTCAAGCCGTTTCAGCGCCGCACGGTGGAGCACGCCTACCACCGTCTGTTCACGGCGGAGCACGGCACGGGGCGCTTCCTGGTGGCCGACGAGGTGGGACTCGGCAAGACGCTGGTCGCCCGCGGCATCATCGCCCGCGCCATCGACCACCTCTGGAACCACGTCGAGCGGATCGACATCGTCTACATCTGCAGCAATGGCAGCATCGCGCGGGCCAATCTCCCGAAGCTGCAGGTGGGCGGCGCCGACGAGCGGTCGTTCGCGCTGGCGACGCGGCTCACGATGCTGGCGACGGAGCTGGTGCATCGGGAAGGCGAATCCGGTCTCGCCGGGAGCAAGTTGAACTTCGTCAGCTTCACGCCCGGCACGTCCCTCAACATCGGGCACTCCACGGGCCAGGGCAGGGAACGGGAGGTGCTGTTTCAACTGCTCCATCCGTTGATGGACCGGCATACGGCGCTCATGAATCTCCTGCAGGGAGGGATCACCAGGACGGAAGAGTGGCGCTGGCGGCTGAAGAACAACCCCCGGCTCATCGACGGCACGATACGACGGCGCTTCGAGGCGGCGTTCCGCGAGCAGCCGAAATTGGAGGAGAGGCTGCAAGGTCTTCTCGACACCACGTTCCGCCGTTATCACTCCTGGCCGGCCGAAGCCCGGCACGCGCGAGACAGGGTCATCGCCAAGTTGCGCCTCATGCTGGCCGGCGCATGCGTCAAGGCGCTCGAGCCCGATCTGGTCATTCTGGACGAGTTCCAGCGCTTCAAGTCGCTGCTCGGTACGCAGGGGCCGGAGCGCGACGCCGCGGCGGATCTGGCGCAGGAGCTGTTCGACGCCGAGGCGCACGACGGGAAGCGGGTGCGCACGCTGCTGCTTTCCGCGACGCCCTACAAGCTCTACACCGCCGACGCGGAGATCGAGCACGAGGACCACTACGAGGACTTTCTGGCCACCACGCGGTTCCTGCTCGGCGACGACGACGCCCGCGTCGAGGAGCTCAAGCAGCAGTTGTCGCGCTTCGGGGCGGCGCTGCGGCGCGCGGCCGGCGGGGAGCCCGACCAGGTGGAACGCGTCGAGCGGGCGAAGCGCGCGGTCGAAGGTTCCCTGCGGGACGTGATGGCCCGCACCGAGCGTGTCGCGGCCAGTGAGGAGCGGGATGCGATGGTGGCCGAGGACCGGCGCACCACGCCCGTCACCGCGAGCGACGTGCGGCAGTACCTCGCCGCCGATGCCCTGTTCCGCGCCGTCGAGAGTCAGGATCCGATGCCGTTCTGGAAGTCGGCGCCCTATCTCGCGCACTTCATGCACGGCTACAAGTTCCACGAGCTCCTCGTCCAGGCGCTCGGCACGCCCGGTCCGCCGGACAAGATCGCCGATGCGCTCCAGCGACACGATGCATCTTTTCTGAAGGCGGCGACGCTGCGGTCGTGGGGCAGCGTCGACCCGGGGCACGCCAAGCTGCGGGAGCTGGTGGGCGAGCTGATCGACGAGGGACTGTGGCGCCTGTTGTGGATGCCGCCCACGCTGCCGTACTGGCCGCTGGAAGGACCGGTCGAGGGCAAGGAGCGCGCGACGAAACGGTTGCTGTTCTCGGCCTGGAACGTGGTGCCAGACGTGGTCAGCGCGGTCCTCAGCTACGAGGCGGAGCGGCTGATGATGGGAGGCCGGCTCGACTCCTACGACAACCCCGACGCGCAGCAGCGGCCGCTGCTCAGACTGACACAGACAGCGGCCGGCGTCCGCTCCCGTCACCGACTCCTTCTGTTGCTCCTGCCGTGCCTGCCGCTGGCGGATCGGGCGCATCCGCTCGCCGCGCCGCCCGGACAGGATCGCCGGGCGTGGGTGCGGGCCCAGGTCGATGCGCTGCTTGCGGACCCCAGGCTGCCGAACCCGCAGGCGGTGAGCATCGACGATCGGTGGGAGTGGGCCGCGCCGCTCCTGCTGGATCCGGAACTGCCGGCCTTCCTGCGGGCGTGGCGTGACGGCGAGCTTGCCGGGACGTCGGACAACGAGCCGCTCCCGCAGCCGAATCCGGACGTCTTCGGCGCGTACGTCGACGATCTGCTCGCGGTCGACCCACAAACGCTCGGCCGGCGGCCTCCGGATCTCGCCGAGCTGCTCACCGACCTCGCCCTCGGTTCGCCGGCGATTCTCGCGGCACGCAGCTTGAGCGGCGGGAGCGGTGTCGGTGACGACACGCGCCGCCGGCTCGCGGCCCTGCTCGCCGATGCGTTCTGGCGCCTCTTCAACCGGCCGGCCGTCATCTCGCTGCTGCGCCAGCTAGCCGCCGGCACCGCGGCCGTGCGCGACGAGTCGGCCTACTGGCGACTCGTGCTGCGCTACTGCCAGCAGGGCAATCTGCAAGCCGTGCTCGACGAGCAGTGGCACCTGCTCTGGGAGCAGGACTCGTGGTCCGAGGACGCCAGCGCCGACGAAACCGCCGCCAGGTGCGCGCGCAAGCTCGTCCCGGTGGTGCACCCGGCGCGCGCCCGCGTCCACGCCGAGTTCTTCCGGGCCGAGCGAGGAGAGTCCGGCGCCACCGTCGAACGCGACGCGATCCGCGTCCGCACGGTGTTCGCCCTGCGCTTCGGTCACGGCCGCACGGACGACGGCGAGCAGATCAGCCAGGACGCCGTCCGGGCCGCGTTCAACAGCCCGTTTCGGCCCTTCGTGCTCACCAGCACGTCGATAGGGCAGGAGGGCCTCGATTTCCATCCCTGGTGCCACCGCCTGGTCCACTGGAACCTGCCGGGCAATCCGGTGGATCTGGAGCAGCGCGAGGGCCGGATTCACCGGTACAAGGGGCATGCCGTACGGCGCAACGTCGCTGCGTCCCACGCTGACGATGCCTTCGCATCGTGGAGCGCGGGCAAGGACATCTGGAAGCTGATGTTCGAGCTGGCGAACCAAGCCGCGCGGGACGCCGAGGAGAGCGACCTGGTTCCGCACTGGATGGCTCCCGGCGACCACCGGGTGGAGCGCCATGTGCCGCAACTGCCGTACACGGCGGAGGTCGAGGCGTTCGACCGGCTGAAGCGGCAGCTTGCGGCCTATCGGGTCGTCTTCGGGCAGCCGCGGCAGGAGGAGCTGGTCACGCTGCTGGATCGCGCTGGCGTCGATGTTTCGAAGCTCAGAGACTGGGCGGTGGACCTTTCACCGCCGGTGTCTTCCGAGTCTCGCTCTTGACGCAACGCGCACGACTCGATCCCGGCGACAGGGCCGACGTCGTCCAACCGTGCGCGTCCTCGACGTCAACACCGTGGTGCCGCGGCCGACGCCGAGGGCTTGCGATGTGACCAGCTTCCTGGCTAAGCTGAATCGTCCCGCAGGAGAGAACCGCCGATGCCCGTCGTGAACGTCCACGAAGCCAAGACGCAACTGTCCCGACTGCTGGCGCAGGTGGAGGCGGGCGAGGAGGTCGTCATCGCCCGCCGGGGCGCACCGGTCGCGCGCCTGGTTGCGTGCAAGCCCATGGGGAGGCGACAGCCGGATGTTCTCAAGGGCAGGACCGCGCTCCCGGACGCCTTCTCCGATCCGTTGCCGGAAGACGAGTTGAAGCTCTGGGAAGGCGGTTAGCGTCAGCGATGCGGGTACTGTTGGACACCCATGCGTTCGTGTGGTGGGTTGCCGACAGCCGCCGCCTCTCCGGAACTGCTCGCGGAACCATCCGGAACGAAAGGAACGACATCCTCGTCAGCGCGGCGTCTGCGTGGGAGATTGCGACGAAGCACCGCCTCGGCAAGTTCCCGGAGGCTGATGCGTTGGCGAGCGACATACGCGCCGCCATCGCCGGCCAGGGCTTCGAGGAACTGCCTATCGACGTCAGCGATGCCGAACGCGCCGGGCGGCTGAGCGGGCCCCACCGTGACCCCTTCGACCGCATGCTCATCGCCCAGGCGCTGGCGCACGATCTGGCTATCATCTCGAACGAGAGAGCGTTCGACCGCTACGGCTCCGCCGGTTGTGGTGAGTCACCCGCATGCGTCCGAGATCGAGGGCTACCGCGCCGTCATTCAAATTCGATCCCGACATCGACCTGTTTCGAGGCGAGTTCGTGGGCCTGAACGGTGGCGCGGATTTCTACGCACCGGACGTCGCCGGGCTGCGGCGCGAGGGAGCCGCGTCGCTGAAGGTTCTTCTGGACATGTGCCGGGAAAGACGGCGTCGAGCCCCGGCGGCCGTTCTCCGGCAAGTTCCACTTGCGCGTCCCGCCGGAGTTGCACGCGGCCATTGTGGAAGCAGCGGCCGCCGACGGAAAGAGCCTCAACCAGTGGGTCACGGACGAATTGAGTGCCAGCGTCACCGGCGCAGCGTGAAGCGGGTGCCCGCGGGACCATGTCGTGACGAACACCCCGAGGTCCGGCACGGTACCCGTTCATCGCCGCAGTAAGACACCCTCCACGATGTGTCGCCGAATCGCCTCGGCCCAGTCACCCAGGTAGTCGTCGAAGGCCTCGCCGAACGCGCGAACGAAGTCGTCCGCGGCGGACGACAGCGATGTCATGCGGTACTTCACGGTCGCTCGGCTGCGGGCCTCGCCCTCGGGAATCACTTGTACGTCCACCATGGCTGCGTGGTGATCCGGAACCATGTACACGAACGACGCGACGCCCGTGGCGGGATCATGTCGCGTCTGGATCCACGTCGCGGTTCCCACGCCTTTGTTGGTGGTCCGGAAGATGACGCCTTCTCCGGCGCCCGGCTCGTTCGGATGCACGTAGCACGGGTCCCAACCTGCCACTCAGCGTCGTTCACCCTCTGCACTGAAGAGCGGGAACGCTTCCGCGGACGGCTAGTCCATCGCAATCACGCCCGTTCTCTCCATGTGGACCCGCTCACCGGTGTCGGTTGCCACGGTCGCTTGTCCTGGGCGTTGTGCCACCGTCGTCGGATATCGTCCGCGTGGCGCGGGTTCGGAGAAGGGTGGAGGGCAGTTCGTTCCGACGGCGTTGACTCTTCTCGGCAGTCTACAGCATGAGAGCACCCGCGTGGAGCCGTAGCGGCCCGCCGAGCTGGATCCCGACAGAGTGGCCGACGACCCTTGGTTGCGGACGTTGGTTGCCGAACGCGAGCTGCGTCGGAAGGGGGCCCGGCGCGATTGGCCAACCTGAATCGCCTCGTCGACTTGGGGTCCATGGAGCAGCATTCAGCCGATGGACTTCCGCGCACCCAGCAGGTTGCCGCCAAGCGTACGGACTCGTCTGCCGTCGTGCCGTCGTGCGCCGCCGGGATCGGGATGCGATGGTGGCGAGGACCGGCGCACCACGCCCGTCACCGGAGGCCGGCTCGATTCCTACGATAACCCCGACGCGCAGCAGCGGCCGCTGTTCAGGCTGACGCAGACAGCGGCCGGGGGCCGGTCCCGTCACCGACTGTTCCTGCTGCTGCCGTGTCTGCCGCTGGCGGGTCGAGCGCATCCGCTCGTCGCGTCGCCCGGGGAGGATCGCCGGGCGTGGGTGCGCGCCCGGGTCGACGACCTGCTCTCAGACCGGAGGCTGACTGCCGGCAGGGCAATCTGCAGGCGGTGCTCGACGAGCAGTGGCACCTGCTCTGGGATCAGGAGTCGTGGTCCGAGGACGCCAGCCCGGACGAGACCGCCGCCAGGTGCGCGCGCAAGCTCGTCGAGGTGGTGCACCCGGCGCGCGCCCGCGTCCACGCCGAGTTCTTCCGGGCCGAGCAAGGAGCATCCGGCGCCACCGTCGAACGCGACGCGATCCGCGTCCGCACCGTGTTCGCCCTGCGCTTCGGCCACGGCCGCACGGACGACGGCGAGCAAATCAGCCAGGACGCCGTCCGGGCCGCGTTCAACAGCCCGTTTCGCCCCTTCGTGCTCACCAGCACGTCGATAGGGCAGGAGGGCTCGATTTCCATCCCTGGTGCCACCGCCTGGTCCACCGGAACCTGCCGGGCAATCCGGTGGATCTGGAGCAGCGCGAGGGCCGGATTCACCGGTACAAGGGGCATGCCGTCCGCCGCAATGTCGCTGCTTCGCATGCTGAGAACGCCCTTGCGGCGTGGCGCGACGCTGGCGGTGGCGACATCTGGAGGCTGATGTTCGGGCTGGCCAACAAGGCCGCGCGGGCCGCCGAGGAGAGCGACCTAGCCCAAGTTTAACAAGGGTATTTCTAAGCTATTTGGAATCAGCGGTTTACGCCGGCAAGAATGCTCAAGTGGCACTACAAACGCGCACAAACCGGGAATGGGTCGGTCAGATGGTCGTCTTGCGGACTCCTCCCGGCTGCGGGTCGATGCCGAGCGCGTCGTAGATGGCCCGCTGTTCGGGTTCGGCTTGCGTGGCGGTGCGCACGTGCAGCGTGCGTCGGTCGGGGCGCCGGAAGGTGGCGGTGACGCGCTGCTGGCCTTCGAGGATGCGGCGTAGGGTGGTCCAACTGGCGTGTTCGCCGTGGGCGCGCAGCCGGGTGCGGATGACCTGCACGAGCTGGTAGGCGATGACGGTGATGAACAGGTGGCCGTCGGCGCGCCGCGGCTTGTGGTGGTAGATGGGACGCAGTCCGAGCTCGGACTTCAGCGCGCGGAAGACGGCCTCTACGTCGGTGAGCGTGGTATAGGTGCGCCACAGGGCGTCTTCGTCCCAGTCGGTCTCGCTGCTGCGCAGACAGTAGACGCCCGGATGCGTGGCCATCGAGCCGTCCTGGGGCCGTCGGGTCCAGGTGACGGTGGCGGCCTTCTCACCGGTCTGGTCGGGGGTGACCTCGATCTGGTAGTGCGGGGCGACGCGGGAATGCTTTGCCTTCAGTCGCCCGATGCGCTGCCAGACCTGGCCGAGGCGCTTGTGCGCGCGGGGGCGCGCCAGCCCGTCGTTGAGATTGGTCAGGGCCGTCTCGAAGCGGGCGGCGAAACGTTCGACGATGCCGCGTTCCTTCTCGGCCCGCTCCTCGGAGTAGCAGTACAGGCGCACCTCGTCGGGGTCGGTCGAGACCACCTTGTGCAGATGCACGGTCTGTTTGGATTGGGTCTGGATCGCGACGGCGGCCTCGGCGTCGAATTGCCGGTGGCGTTCACGACTGACGACCAGATAGCGGTAGCCGTTGTCGCGCAGCCACCCGATGGCGGCCTCGGTGGCGACGCCGCGGTCCATGACGACCAGAGCGCCGGCCGGCGCACGAAGCGCCTCGAGCATGCCGGCCAGCGTGCGGTGCTCGCGGACGTTGCCGGCAAAGACCTGCGAGCGGCGCACGAAGCCGCTGGCGTCGAGCATCAGTCCCAGGGTCAGCAACGGACAATCGCTGCGCTTCTCCTTCGAGTGCCCGCGCTTGGCCTGCGGCTGTGCGCTCGCCTCGCCTTCGAAGTAGGTGTTGGTCAGGTCGTAGAGGGTGACCGTCGGCTGCAGGTCGAACAGGCCCATGGCCCGTTCGAACAGGTGTGCCTCGATCGCGTCGCGATGCTTCACCAGCGCGTCCGAGGCGCGGTAGAGCTGCATCGCGCTGACGGTCTCGAAGTCGACGCCGAGCAACTCGCCGAGACCGCTGCGGGTTTGCAGCCAGCGGTGCGTCGCGCGCTCCGAGGCCGGCTGGGCCAGGCGCCCGACGACGGCGCCGACCGCCGCGGTGCGCAGCGCGCCGTTGACACCCAACTCAGTCAGCAGGGCCGGTAGGCCCAACTGCTCCAGGGCCCACAGGCCGACCTGCTCGACGCCGACGCAGCGGGGGCGGACCAGGCGCAGCGAGTCGACGTCGACCGGCTGGATGTCTGTCGGTCCGGCGGCCGGTCCCTGCACGGGTGTGCCGCGGGCGATCAACTGTGCGGCTATCCGTTGCGCTTCGTGTTCGACGGCGGTCGGGCAGTCGGGGACCAGGGGCGTCTGGCCGGCCAGGATGTCGTCGATGCGGGAGCAGAGCAGCGGCCATTGCGCTTGGGGAATGTCGAAGTGGCGTCCGAGATTGAGCAAGGTGCGCTGGCGGACGGCGTTGCCGATGCGCTCGGAGTGGACGAGGCGATGCGAGAAGTAGGGCTGTCCGTCTTCGGTCCGCCGGGTTTGGGTACGCCGAACGAACATGCGCCCACGATAACGGGTGCACGTCCACCGAAGCAACACATCCCTGAAAATTATGGCACTACATTCAGCTCTGCCAACCTCCGCTTCTTTAGAATCAACAAGTTACGAGCCTGCGACCTCTGAAATATCGCCCAGATCTACAGAATTGTCGGCAATCCTGTTAAACATGGGCTAGTTCCGCACTGGATGGCTCCGGGCAGACACCGAGTAGAGCGCCATGTGCCGCAACTGCCGTACACGGCGGAGGTCGAGGCGTTCGACCGGCTGAAGCGGCAACTCGCCGCCTATCGGGTCGTCTTCGGGCAGCCGAGGCAGGAGGAGCTGGTCACGTTGCTTGATCGCGCTGGTGTCGATGTTGCGAGGCTCAGAGGCTGGGCAGTCGATCTCTCGCCGCCGGCGACTCCGAAGCTTCGCTCTTGACGCAGCGAGCACGACTCGCATTCGTACGCCGGGTTCGCTTGGCTGGCCTCCTGCGCTGTTGCGAGTCTTTCAACGGCCTGTTGCGGTCTGCATCGCGGCTTTGCGTTCCAATGGTATCATTTTGTGGTACCAATCGTGTCATTGAAGCGCCGCCACCGACGCACTCTCGCGTTGCTCTTTGAGCATCCGACCCCGGGCAACATCCCGTGGAGGGACCGTCCACACCCGGGCCCCGACACGGACAAAGGCGCTGTAGCGTGCATCCGCGACTGGCTGAGGCACACCGGAGTGGAACCATGAGAAACACGATGGAGATCGAGGGCTACCGCGCAGTCATTCAATTCGAGCCCGACATCGACCTGTTTCGGGGCGAGTTCGTGGGCTTGAACGGTAGTGCGGATTTCTGCGCACCGGACGTCGTCGGGCTGCGGCGCGAGGGAGCCGCGTCGCTCAAGGTTTTTCTGGACATGTGCCGGGAGGACGGCGTCAAGCCCCGGCGGCAGTTCTCCGGCAAGTTCCACTTGCGCGTCCCGCCGGAGTTGCACGCGGCCATTGTGGAAGCGGCGGCCGCCGACGGAAAGAGCCTCAACCAGTGGGTCACGGACGAATTGCGTGCCAGCGTCACCGGCGCAGCGTGAAGCGGAACGAGTCCCCTATGAAGAAGCTGATTCGGGCAGCACGCTCCGCGTTCGGCGTCCGAACTCGTCCTGCGCCGCCAGTTTCCAACGAGTCCAAGCGGCGTGAGGCGGACAGGAGGATCGTGTCTAACCTGAGCAGCGGGAACGCTCGATTGCAGCAAGGTCGATTTACGACCCGCGAGGACATCGATCGCGAGCGTGAGCGAGTGCTGGCGCGCAAGCTCTGACCGATGCTGCCCGAGTTCCCGTCTATCTCGGACAGCGCTCACGCGGTGGCGGCCAGCTTCCCGTCCCGCAGCCGATCCAGGAGTTACTCCCACGGTCTCGAATCGCGAGGGTCGACGTCGTTGCGTCTCACCAGGCCGGCTTCAGGGTCGACCGCGTCCGAGATACGCAAGCACGGCCGTCGTCAACAGTCCTGACCGTCCGCCCTTGGTTCGCTTCGCGACGCGGTCGATCAACGCCAGCAACCGAGACGGCAGCGTGACGTTCACTCGTACCGCTCGTTCCGACATCAGTCCATCATCGACGGTGACGGCGGCAACGATCCCACCATCCGGCTCGATGGTGTCGCTTGGCGGCGGCACCGGCTCGCCATCCGTCAGCATTCCTTCGACGTGCAGCGCGATCGCCTCTGCCGCGTTCTGCAAGGCATCGGCGAGCGTGTCGCCGGCCGAGAAGCAACCCGGCAGATCCGGCACCGTGACGCCACACGATCCGTCCGATCGGTCCTGGTGCACGACGACCAGGTATTGCATCACTTCCCCCACGGCCAACCGGCCTGTCGATAGATGTTGTGCAGCGTGCAGTCGGGATGTCCTTACCGGTGCTGAACCGTGACCCGACCGGGCCGGTTCGGGTGCGTGAACTACTGATGGCTGCCGCGCGCCTGCGTTCGCTTCCACCCGTCCCGCTGGAGCCGCTTGATGACCGCCGCGCTGTCCATGTATGCACTATACACACGGCGCGAATGATCAAGCGTTGACCGGCGTTCTTGGGCGTCCGACAGCACGTCTCGCAGGCTCCCCGGTCCCATGGCGCGTACCGAGCGGGTGGCGGCCAGTGACGAGCGGGATGTAATGGTGGCCGAGGACCGGCGCACCCACGCCCGTCACCGCGAGCGATGTACGCCAGTACGTCGCCCCGGACGCGCGGTTCTGCGCCGTCGGCAGCCAGGCTCCGATGCCGTTCGGGAAGTCGGTGATCAACGACAATTACTTTGACCGGTCGGCGAGCACGCGATCGGTCGTTTCGAGGTTGCACGCAGAGTCGTGTGAGACTGCCCGTTTTCCTGGTGGAGGACGGGTTGGTCACGGATGCGCAGGTTCGGCGATTTCGCGAGAAACGGATGTCTGGGAAAACGTTGGCGGCGGCCGCGGCAGCGGCGGGCATGAGCGAGCGGACGGCGCGTCGTTGGCAACAGCGCGGCGCGTTGCCGTCGACGACGAACGCGCCACGGACGTGGCGGACGCGGGAGGACCCGTTCGCCGAGGTGTGGGAGTCGGAGGTGGTTCCGCAGTTGGTGGCCGACACCGACGGCCGGCTGCAAGTGCTGACGTTGTTCAAAGCGCTGTGCGTGCGGCATCCGGGCCGTTTCCAAAGGGGGCAGCTACGGACGCTGCAGCGGCGGGTTCGGGACTGGCGGGTGCAGTACGGTCCGGACCGCGAGGTGTACTTCGAGCAGGTGGCGGTTCCGGGTCGGGAAGCGGCGTTCGACTTCACGGACGCGAGCGACCTGGGGGTGACGATCCGGGGCGTGCCCTTGCCGCACCTGCTGTTCGAGTGGGTGCTCAGCTACAGCAAGTGGACGTATGTGGGACTGGCGCTGAGCGAGACGTTCGAGGCGCTGGTGGCCGGCCTGCAGGGGGCGCTTTGGATGCTGGGCGCGGTGCCAGCGTTGCTTCGTCACGACAACCTGTCGGCGGCGACGCACGAGCTGAAGCGCAGCGGTGGCCGCCAGCTGACGGCTCGGTTCAAGCAGGTGCTGGACCACTACGGGCTGGACTCGTCGAGGATCCGGCCGGGGAAGGCGCACGAGAACGGGGTGGTCGAGCAATCGCACTTCCGCACGAAGACAGCCATCGAGCAGGCGCTGCTGCTGCGGGGCGACCGAGACTTCGATGACGAGTCCTCCTACCTGCGCTTCGCACGAGCGGTCGTCGACGAGGAGCGGAACCGGCCGGCGGCGGCACGGCTGGCCGAGGAGCGGGCGTTTCTGCGGCCGTTGCCGGCGTCGCGGATCCCGGAGTACACGACGTTCCGGTGCAGGGTGCGCAAGTGGAGCACGATTCGCCTCGGCAACCGGATCTATTCGGTACCGTCGCGTCTGATCGGTCACACGGTCGAGGCGCGTCAGCACCCGTCGACGGTTGAAATCCTGTACGGCGGCCGGGTGCTGTGCACGATGCCGCGTCTTCGAGGCGCGGCGGACCACCGGATCGACTATCGCCACATCATCGCGAGCCTGGTCCGCAAGCCGGGCGCCTTTGCGCGGTACCGCTTCCGCGAAGAGCTGTTCCCGTCGCTGACGTTCCGCGCGGCGTATGACGCGCTGGGGCGGACGCACGGCGAGCGGGCCGACGTCGAGTATGTGCGGCTACTGCACCTGGCGGCCTCGACCAGCGAGCGTCAGGTCGAGACGACGCTTCGGGCTCGTCTCGACGCCGGCGACACGTGCGAGTACGCCAGCGTGCAGGCCGAAGTGCGTCCGCCGGTCCCGACCGTGCCGGTCGTAGACATCCCTCGCCCCGACCTGACGCGGTACGACGCGTTGTTGACCGGAGGCCTGCACGGATGACGGCGCCGAGCACGCAGGTGACGACTCTGCTGACGCAGTTCAACCTGACGACGGCGTCCGAGGAGCTGGTGCCGCGGTTGACGCAGGCAGGCCACCACGACGCGCTGCCGGTGTTGCTGGAAGTGTTCGAGGCTGAAGCCGAGGCGCGACGCCAGCGGCGGATTGCCCGGTTGCGCCGGACCTCGCGTCTGCCGCCCGGCAAGACATTCGAGACCCTCGACACGGGTCGGTTGCCGGGCCCGGTCGTTCAGCAATTGAAGACACTGGCCAGCGGGGCGTTCCTCGAGACGGCGACCAATGTGCTGGCTTTCGGCCTGCCTGGCGTCGGCAAGAGCCACGCGCTGTGCGCCGTCGGGCACGCGCTGGTTGAGGCTGGCCACAGCGTGTTGTGCGTCCCGGCCTACGCCCTGGTCCAGGAACTGCTCGGCGCGAAACGCGACCTCGACCTGCCCCGGGCGCTGCGCAAGCTCGACCTCTTCGAGGCGATCCTGCTCGACGATCTCGGCTACGTGCAGCAGAGTCCCGACGAGGCCGAGGTGCTGTTCACGTTGCTGGCCGAGCGCTACGAGCGGCGTTCGGTAATGGTGACCAGCAACCTGGTGTTCAGCCAGTGGGACCGGATCTTCCGTGACCAGATGGCCACTGCCGCGGCGATCGACCGCTTGGTACACCACTCGGTCGTGCTCGAGTTCGACGTGCCGAGCTTTCGGACCGACCCGTCACGGCCCACGTCATCGGCGCCATCACCGCCGCCTGTGCCTCGCGGACGTCCGCCAGGCCCCCTGTTGCCACGGCGCCGCCGACCTGCGAGTTCGTGAAGCCTTCCGCCAGTTGCCCGGTATTGCGGGCCGAGCGGAGGATTCGCGCGCGGCCGAGCGTCAACGCCCATCCAGACTGTGGTCGGCGCGCGCGATAGCGCCGCCTCCAGGCTCGCCTGGCGCAACTACGGACGCCGCTCGTCCCCACGGTTGCCGCGTGCGCCAGACGAGCCTTCCGCGGCACTCGATGGGTCGCTCGACGGAACGCCCTCTTCGGTTCGTCGTCGTCGACCACACCGTCCGGCCCAGCCGGCCGTTCCGTCTCGCGAGGGTACCCCGACCGGGCATGACCAGCACCGACGTCCGGCTCGGAACCACTCGCGTTCAGTTTCCTTCAGATCTCAGTGACCGTTGACACATGAGGGCCTCTGATCCTCTCAACCGGCCAAAATGGTTGACGCTGACCGGCCAAAGTAGTTGACGCCGAACAGTCGGGGCATCGTCTGCTATTGCTGCTGCTGCCGTGGCGTGACAGCCCTGTTTGATGCTTCGACCGCGGAGCATGACCGCCAAGTCGCACGTTCGAGGGGATGGATTGCGTTGTCGGGGACAGACAAGGCCCGGCCGGGCGTGGTAGCTTGACTAAATGGAAAAGGTCCGAATCGAGGCCGAGTTGCCGGCAGCGTTGGCAGCGCAGGCGCGCGCGTTCGTTGCCGAGGGATGTGCGAACGATTTCGACGACCTGCTGGCGGAAGCCCTGCGGCGCTTCCTCGAGTCCCACACCTCCGAGTTGACCGAGGCCTTCATGAAGGAGGACGTCCAATGGGGACTTCATGGAGACGACTGAAACGGGACCGCATGTCGTGTGCGATGCCGGTCCGGTCATTCATCTGGACGAACTCGGGTGTCTCGATCTCCTGCACGACTTCCCACGCGTGATCGTGCCAGCGACGGTGCGCGGAGAGATTGAGCGGCACCGCCCGGCTGCTCTCCGTCGTCCAGGCTTCTCGTGGCGCCACGCTGCACCTCACGGACCGTCGTCGGCCGCGCTCCGCGTGCTCGCTCGAGTCCTGCCGCTCCATAGCGGCGAGGTCGAAGCGCTATGGGTCGCCGCCGACTATCCAGGAGCTTGGTTCCTGACGGACGACGCCGCGGCGCGGCTGGCCGCGCGCAGTCTCGACATCCGGGTTCACGGCACCATCGGCATTCTGCTACGAGCGATACGTCGGGGGAAGCGCTCCAGGAACGCGGTCGCCGCGCTTCTTCGAGAGCTGCCCAGCCGGACGACTCTGCATGTTCGACCCGGCCTGCTGAAGGACTTCATCCGGTCCGTCGAGCAGTCGGGAGGCGGGTGACGAACTGCCGGAACACGGCAGCGACATCCGGTTCGAGGACGACGGCCATGGTCGTCCCGCTTATGCCCGACTCTCCCCTCCGGGCGAGTCTGTTATCGCGTTTCGGGGCGGCGCTGCGGCGCGCGGCGCCGGCGAGCCGGATCCGGTGGAGCGCGTCGAGCGGGCAAAGCGACACGATCGTCGATGCGCTCCAGAGACACGATGCGGCTTTTCTGGAGGCGGCGACGCTGCGGTCGTGGGGACGCATCGACCCCGGAAACGCCAAGCTGCGGGAGCTGGTGGGCGAGCTGATCGACGACGGGCTGTGGCGCCTGCTGTGGATGCCGCCCACGCTGCCGTACTGGCCGCTGGAAGGACCGTTCGAAGGCAAGGAGCACGCGACGAAACGGCTGCTGTTCTCGGCCTGGAACGTGGTGCCGGACGTTGTCAGCGCCGTCCTCAGCTACGAAGCGGAACGGCTCATGATGGGAGGCCGGCTCGACTCCTACGACAACCCCGACGCGCAGCAGCGGCCGTTGCTGCGGCTGACGCAGACAGCGGCCGGCGTCCGATCGGGCGGTGGATCTCTCGCCCCCGGTGACGCCGGGGTTACGCTCATGACGCAGCGGCTACTCGATACCAGGCGACGGGGCGGACGTCGTCGCGTCTCACGAAGCAGGCACTCGCTGCGCCGCTCACTCGACGACCATTCGTGCCGCGTCGATCGCCTGCCGACAGTCTCGCTTCGTCGCGGGTTGTCGTCGTTCATCGTGCCCCGCGCGACTGACCCGAACGGGATGATCCGCTCCGGATCCACTCCCCGGCCAATCGACCGGTGACCGGAGACGCGGGCGAATTGTGAGTGTTGCGCCCCGGCTTCAGGGTCGACCCCGTGCCGAGGTACGCAAGCACGGCCGTCGTCAACAGTCCTGACCGTCCGCCCTTGGTTCGCTTCGCGACGCGGTCGATCAACGCCAGCAACCGAGACGGCAGCGTGACGATCACGCGTACAAATCGAGCCCCTCCTGCCCTATCGACGTGCTGGTGAGCGCGAAAGGCCGGAAACGGGCTGTCCTCGCGGCACGCAGTCTGCGTGGCGGGAGCGGCGTCGCCGCCACCCGCTCGGTGGCCCGGGCGCCGGGACGGGCCGCTGTTGAGCCCATCCGCTCCACGTCCGCGCATTTCCAAGTGGAGGTGGACAGATGACTTACCGACTCGCGTTGATCGTCGTGCAGCTGGTGGCCGCTCCGGTTGCGGCCCAAGACCAGGAGGCCCAGGACCGGGAGTTCGAGGCCGGGGGCGGGGCGTGGCTTGTCAACCCGCTAGGTGTCCTCGACTTCGACCGGATTGCGGCCCCAAGCGCCAACATCGCCTGGACGAACTGGTACAGCGAGCGATCAGGCTGGACGGCTGGCGTCCTGGCGCTCCCAGTCTTCGCCGACGAGACCACGGCTATCTTCGGGCACGTCACGTGGAGAAGGCGGTGGATCCACGGCGAGGGCAACTTCACGCATCTGGGAGTCGGCGGCGGGCCGACGCTCTGGCTCCACGGGCACCCCAAGCCGGAGCGGGGAGTCTCGGTTCTGTACCACGTGGAGGTGTTGACCACGCGGAGAATCCGAGACGGGCTGTCGCTGCGGGCAGGCGTCACCTTCACGCCATTGCTGCACGTTCCGATCATCGTGCAGCCCGCCGTGATGCTCGTTTGGTCGCGGTGACAGGGTTCTCGGGCTTTGTCCCATCTTCCCGGCCTTTGGATGCCGCCCGCGCTGCCGTACTGGTCGCTGTAAGGGCCGTTCGAGGTCAAGGAGCACGCGACGAAACGGCTGTTGTTCTCGGCGTGCAACGTGGTGCCGGACATCGTCAGCGCCGTCCTCAGCTACGAAGCGGAGGCCGTCGAGGAAGGGCCTCGTCACGGTGATGTCGACGCGCTGTCCCTCGCCCAACACGATGGTCACGTGGCGCGGGTTGGACCTCGGCGTCAGCTCCCCGCAGAGGGAGCCGGCCAGACCCTGTTGCGTCCGCACCGTCTCTTGCAGGATGCCCTTCGGCTCGGCAACGATCAGCAGCCGCTGTCCCATTGAATGTCCGACGATGATCTCACGAGACTCATCTGCCGAGTGGTCCGGGTCGTCAAAGATGCGCGCCAGCGGATCCCACACTCGTCGGCGTGACCCAGGTCCTGGGCAACCCCGTCGGCTTTTCGAGTGCAGATGTTGTGCCCTTGGCGGCGTATGATGGGGTCAATGACACCTGAGTTCTGGGCGATTGGCGCCGTCGGCGTCGGCATCGCTGGCCTCTTCCTCCGGATGGACATTCGGATCGGGCGACTCGACGACTACCTGCGAGACCTTGGGGAGCGGATGGCGGCACTCGGGGAACGGATGGCGAAGCTCGAAGGCGCGATGGACGGGTTCACGAGGAGCTTCTCGGAGGGAAACCGCCGTCGAGCAGACTGAGGCAGGAGCGACGCTCAGGACCACCACGAAGCCGAAGCCACCGAAGGACGACCTCCGCGGCGCCCTATCTCGCGCACTTCATGCACGGCGTACTGGCCGCTGGAGGGACCGTTCGACGGCAGGAGACGCGCCGAATCGGCCGCTGTTCTCGACCTGGAACCTGGTGCTGTGGCGGCCTTGACGCAGGCAGTATGACCTGGAAGAATCTAGAGATTCGCCCCTTGGCAGTACGCCGCACTCCCGGACTGATGTCAGTTCGGTCATCAAGAGTGAGGCCGAGCCCCTGGGGCTTTCTTTCTGGGACTTCCATTGCGTGCGCGGTGAATGACTCGTATGGCCAAGGCGGCGATCCTCATTGACGGTGGCTATTTCCTGACGCGCTTGCCCGTTGTCCGGCCTGACGTCGATACAGCGAACGCGAAGGCGGTTGCCGATTCGGTTGGACAACTTGTCCACCGTCACCTCCGGCAGTTGAACGAAGCCCTGCAGGTGCCGAATCCCGCTTCGCTGTTGTACCGCAGCTTCTACTACGATGCCCGGCCATACGACCAGAAGGGGCACACGGCCGTTGACAAACGTGCGATCGACTACAGCAAGACGGAGCAGGCGATCTTCCGTAACGAGCTCTTCGAGGCGTTGCGCCGACGTCCGAACCTCGCCCTGCGTCTCGGTGAAGTGCGCCGGGGCAGTGACCGAGCCTGGATTCTGAAGCCGGAGCCACAGCGGCGCCTTCTGCGCGGTGAAATGACGTTCAATGATGTCTCTGATGGAGACTTTGCCGCTGCTCTGCGCCAGAAGGGCGTGGACATGCGGATCGGCTTGGATAGGCGGACGAGACCGCCGCCAAGTGCGCCCGGAAGCTCGTCCAGGTGGTGCACCCGGCGCGCACCCGCGTCCACGCCGAGTTTCTTCCGGGCCGAGGGAGGAGCATCCGGCACCACCGTCGAACGCGACGAGATCCGCGTCCGCACCGTGCGCGACGCCGACGAGCGCGACTTGGTTCCGCACTGGATCGCCCCGGCGAACACCGGGTGGTGTTGTGCCGCACTGGCGTCGCCTACTGTAGGTTCGAGACCTCAGCGTAAAGCGATTTCAACGAGTCATCTGACATGTCCAGGATCGGCTCATACATGAATGCATTCAAGTGAATATTCTCCGGAGTCATTAAAGATACTTTTCTCAGCACTCTAATGGTGTCCTGTTCCCCCTTGAAGCGCGAAGCAAACTCTTGTACGAGTACCGGCGTTTGGTTCTTGGTGACATTAGCTAAGAAAGCCGGGTCCGCTATCTTGTTGGTCATGAACCGCTCAGCCGCAAGTCTTATGGCTATGGAGAGCACGATCTTGTGTTCAAAGTTCACGCCTTCAGCCGCATTCAGGCAGTCCTTGGCTTCGTCTTCAACCATGTCGACCACGAGCGCGCCCTGATCATGAAAGGTGTCGGCCGAGGGCCCAAAAAGCTCGGTGTAGACCGTATCGAGTTCCTGTTGGGTAATTGAATCTGAAGACCCTGGTTTCCAATGAAGTAGCGCAGTTAGCCGCCCGTAATCGGCATGATCTGTCCCGTGAATGTGTTCGATGAGATTGCGCATGAACGAAATAGATGCGACTCTTTTCTTCGCATCGGTAAAGAAAGACCTCTTCCAGTCCCGCAAAAATGGATTCCGGATTCCGAAGGCCTGAGAAAGTTCAATCTTTGCAGGACTTTTTGTTACCATCAGACACCCGGCATATCCCACAAAACGACTGTGTACCGTCCTGAAGAAATCAAAATTGTGCGTCAGGATAATCTGTCTGAATAGCGGATCCTCGGAAACGTCCTGAAGGTACTGGATAATGGCGTACTTGTTCTTATAGTCAAACGAGTCCGCAATGTCATCAACAACAAATAGCGTCTCGCTCCTCGCGTGCCGGCGGACTTCGATTTCAAAAATAATGTTGAGAATGTACAGAGCCTTTTTCTCCCCTTGGCTCAGCGATTTCATCAGCTCGTTCCTCTCGACAGAAGTCGAATCTCCACCGTCCGTAAAGGTATACCCGAGGTCGAGCATGGAACCATGGCCGAGGACCACCGCGGCCTTGTTGTTGGCAACTAGCTTGAACGGGACGATGAAGCGGTCATTGAATAGGTCGATAGCAGCTTCCCAATGGGTGCTCTCGCGCCGCGCCTTTTCTTCTATTTCCTTTCTCTTGGCTTTGACGTGCCTGTACTGTGCAAGCAGGTCGTTGTAGGCGGATTCGTTAGCCTTGAAGTAAGATTTCCAAATGTTCTCCTTGAACAGATTGGGTATTTCGCTGAAGTTGAACACCGATCTCGGTGAACGTGAACGCTGATTTCGGCGAACGTGAACGCTCGTCGGAGCGTAGCGACGATGCTCTGTCAGTTCCCTCCCTTCTGTGTCGTAACGGATCCTTGAGATCCTACTCTCGACCTCCTGGTCGAGAGGTCGAAGAAACGTTCCGAGCGTAGCGAGGGCCTTTCTGTTCCGGTCACCCCGGTGGGTTCCGAGCCGGACGTCGGTGTTGGTCATGCCCGGCCGGGGTACCCTCGCGAGACGCAACGGCCGGGCTGGGCCGGACGGTGTGGTCGTCGACGACGAATCGGCAAGGGCGTTGCGTCGAGCGACCACCCGAGTGCCGCGGAAGGCTCGTCTGGCGCACGCGGCGACGGTGGGGCTGGTCGATGTCGGTTGTTGCGCCAGACGAGCCTGGAGGCGGTGCTCTCGCGCGCGGGGACCACGTCCGGATGGGCGTTGACGCTCGCCGCGCGCGAATCCTCCGCTCGGCTCCGCAACGCCGGGGCCAAGCGTCGCGGGGTTGGATGTCGCCGACGGGAGGCTCATGTCGTCTCCTTCTGGCCGTTGGTTGGCGCGTCGTGCGTCCGCCGCATCGAGCGGCCCTTGAGCTCGATGCGGTGCGCGTCGTGGAGCAGGCGGTCGCAGATGGCGTCGGCCTGGTTGGGGTCTCCGATGACGGCGTGCCAGTCGGTCACCGGCAACTGGCTGGCGATCAGCGTCGAGGCGCGCTCGGCGCGGTCCTCGATGACCTCGGTCAGGTCCCGGCGCTCGGTGTCACGCAACGGCGCGAGCATCCAGTCGTCGATCGCCAGCAGGTCGAGCCTGGCCAGCCGGGCGAGCAGTCGCGTATAGGAGCCGTCGCCGCGGCCGACGGCCAGCTCGTGCAGCAGGCGCGGCATGCGGAGATAGCGCGCGGTGAAGCCGCGGCGGCACGCCCGCTCGACGAACGCGCACGCCAGGAAACTCTTTCCGATCCCGCACGGCCCGGTGAGGACCAAGTTGTGGCGCTCGGCGATCCACGCGCAGGTTCCCAGCGTCAGGACCTGCTGGCGGTTGAGCCGACGGGGATGGGTGAAGTCGACGGCTTCGAGCGACGCCGGGTAGCGCAGCTTCGCGGTGTGGAGGCGGCGCTGCAGCTTGCGCTGCTCGCGGGCGGTCCACTCGGCGTCGACGAGCAGCCCGAGGCGCTCCTCGAAGCCGAGCGCGGCGGCCTCGTCGGTCTGCAGTTGTTGCTGGAAGGCGTCGGCCATCCCGCCCAGCTTCATGGCGTTGAGCTTGTCGAGCGTCTGTTCGATCAGCATCGGTCCTCCTCGGTGGTCGTGGCCGCGGCGTAGTAGTCGGCCCCGCGGATATTGGCGTGCGTCGGCGTCGGGGCCGTCTCGGCCGGCGGCTCGATGGGCAAACGGTCCTGGCCGGCGGTGAGGATGTTCCTGACGGTGTGATAGCGGCAGGAGCCGAGCGCGAGGGCGCGGGCGCAGGCCGCCTCGAGCCGGATGTTTCCGTGACGCCGCCCCAGCTGCATGATCCCCAGACAGGGGCGATAGCCCTGCTCGGGGTGCGGGCGGCTCTCGAGGATCCGGGTGACGAGCTGCCCGGTCTCCGGTCCGACCTTGTTGGCCCAGCGGATCAGGCGTGACGGCGACCACTCGGCGTGCGCGCGGTGGGCGCTGGGCATGTGCTCGGCGATGGTCGACGGCTGGCGGTCGTAGCGGCGCCGGTGCGACGCGATGCGCTTGTCGCGATGGAAGATCTCGACCGTGTTCGTCGTGTAGCGGACCTCGACCTGCTCGCGCAGCAGTTGGTACGGGACGCTGTAGAAGTGGCGCTCGACCTCGACGTGGTAGTCGATGTTGACGCGGCACTGCTTCCACTGCGCGAGGACGTAGCGCGCGGCGGGCAGGGGCCGCAGCGCCGGGCGGTCGAGCTGCTCGTACAGCGCGCGGCGGCTGACGCCCAGCTTCTTCATCGGCCGGTCGTTTAGCTCGTCGAGCAGGTCGCGGATCGCGGCATTGAGCGCACCGAGCTCGAAGAAGGTCTGGTCGCGCAGCCGGGCGAGTATCCACCGTTGCGCGATGAGCACACAATTTTCTACGGCAGCCTTGTCCCTCGGCTTCCTCGGCCGCGCCGGCAAGACGACCGCGCCGTAGTGCGCGGCCAGGTCCTCGTAGGTGCGGTTGACGCCGGCCTCGTAGCGGCAGGGGCGGGTGATGGCGCTCTTCAGCTGGTCGGGCACCCACATCGTCGTGGAGCCGCCGAAGTACTCCGCCATGTGAATGTGGGCATCGACCCAGTCGGGCAACTGCTGGGTCCGGGTCGCCTCGGCGTAGGTGAGGCTGCTGGCGCCGAGCACCGAGACGAACAGCTCGACCGGCCGCAGCTCACCCGTGCGCCGGTCGACCAGGCTGGGCCGCTTGCCCGAGAAGTCGATGAAGGTCTTCTCGCCGGCGCGGTGGATCTGTCGCATCGACGGCCGCAGCCGCCGCACCCATTGCCGGTAGATCTCGCAGAACTGCGTGTAGCGGTAGCCGCTGGGATGGACCTGAAGGTGCTCCTCCCAGAGCAGTTGCAGCGTGACGCCGTCGCGCTTGAGTTCCCGGTGGATGTAGGCGCAGTCAGGCCGGACCCGGTTGCGCACCGGCGCCGGTCGGGGAAACAACTGCGCCTCAAGCGCCGCGTCGTCCAGTTCGGCCGGCAACGGCCAGCCCAACCCTTGTTGCGCCGTCCGCTTCAGATACAGCGTGACCGTGCCCACGCCCATGGCGCAGGCCTGGGCTATCGCCCGGTGGGGCAACCCCCGCTCATACTTGAGCCGAAGAACCTCACGAATCTTCCTCATCAGCAGCCTCCGTGCCGGCATCGCCTCGCCCCTCCCGTCGAAAGGGCGAAAGCATGCTGGGTCAGGCTACCGACGAGCGTTCACGATGACCGAAATCGGTGTTCAACATCCCGAAATCGGCGTTCAACTTCCTCCGAAACCGGCGTTCAACTTCCCCCGAAACCGGCGTTCAACTTCCTCCGATAAACCCAAACAGATCGAGCTTTGCTAAGTGCGGCAAGAGAAGTTCATCGTCGCAAAGATAACGCTGAAATTCCCTGAGCTTGGCGTTCTTCTCTAGCTGCTTCTTGATGGCGGCAAACCGAGTCTTCAACTGCGAGTCGCTCGCGATGTGGTCCATTTCTTGAGATATTAGGCCCTCGAGCTGCTTTTGCGTTGTTATTTCAGTCTTGGTGTCAGCATGTAGCGTTAGGCTGTGTTTGGCGTCGAAGAAGCCGTTGTTTGCCAGCGTTCTTGCTATTTGTCCGGCGTTGTAATATTCGAACACGCCCCTTTTGAAGTACGTTGAAGCCTCAAGCAATTCGTTGTAACGAATGATGTAGTCATGGATCGCGGCCGTGAGCGAAGGTGTCTTCAGTGCTTCCAGTATCTTGTCGTCGAAAATGGAGTCATACTGAACGTGTGCAAACGGAGAGTCAGACTGATCCTCGATTTCGGCGCTGACACGTTCTAGGGCCTGATAGAAGGACTCTTCGTCGTCGTTCTTTGTAAAGGCAAGCGCGATCTCATGGTCGAGCCGCTTTTTCTTTGAGCCGGATTGTCTCTTCATTGCCTGCAGGAAACTCGTCTTCGACCGATTTATGTCCAGGTGCAGTTGTTCGTATTCCTTACGCAAGGTGTTATTCAACAAGAGCGTAGAAGTCTTTTCGCTATGGCTGAAGAATTCGTCGTATGGAGGAAGAACCAGAACGCTTTCCGGTGGAAGGTCGACGTCGCTTTCATCCGTGATTTGTCGGGTAGTGGCACGAGAGGGAAATATTCTGTCAGTTGATGCCTTGCCATTGGCAATATCTTGGAATGTCTGAGCGAAGGACGATTTCATCGAGCCGTTGGGTGCGTAGAGTGCGTACACCTTGCGCTGAGAAAAGTCGAAAGTGTGAGACAGTTCCCTAATTCCGTAGCAATTGAGCAACTGGACCTTGACCTGATGCACCTCTGAACCTCCGTCCTCGGAACTTAGTTCTGGCTCGTCCCCTGAAGCAGGAGCTTACCAGACGTGCGCGCTCCGGCGGTGGCGGTCGGTAGCGTGGGGCACCGTGCGGCGTGGGGTGACCGGCTGGCGGCCTTCGGGTCTGGCCGGCGGTCGACGCGCTTATCGCACCGGCAACAACCCATCCCGGTCAACCCACACGCCGCCCTTCATCACCCGCTCAATCGCCAGCGTATTCCGAATATCCTCCAGCGGATCCGCCTCCAGCACCACGAGGTCCGCAATCTTCCCCGCCTCCAACGTCCCGAACTCCGCCTCCCCGACCGGCGGCGTCACGCTGGCGCTGGTCGCGGTGGCGGCGACGATTGCCTGCATCGGCGTCAGCCCGGCCTCCACGTAGAGCTCCAGCTCGTGGTGGGTGCCCCAGCCCATCGGGACGTTGGCGGTGCCGCTGTCGGTGCCGAGGGCGACGCGCACGCCGGCGTCGTGCATGGTCTTGACGAAGTCCTGCAGTTGCCGGAACGCCGCCTTGCGGGTCTCGAAGTCGTCGGCCTCGACCACCTCGGCCCGCGCCTCGGGATCGCTCCAGCGCTCCAGCGCCTGCGGGTTCATGGCCGCGCGTAGGTCGGGGTCATCCAGCAGCTCGGGGTTCTCGGCGAAGTGCCAGTTGTTCTGGACGATCGACAGCGTCGGCGTGAACGAGACGTTGTTGTCCAGGCACATCCGGATGAACGCGGCCGAGGGCGCGGGGTCGTCCATCGGCGTGCCGCTGCCGGGGCCGAAGGTGCGCACCGTGGTGTGCAGGAAGTCGCTGAGGCCGGCCTCGACCAACTGTCGGCCGTCGGCCTCCTCGTCGATGTGGGCGACGGGGACGAGGCCGTTGGCGATGGCCTCCTCGACGATGGCGGTGCGCATCGCGGGCGTGATCTTCAGGCCCGGCTCCGGCATCTCGTTGACCCACATCTTGACGAAGTGGACCCCCTGGCCGGCCAGGGCGCGGACCATCTCGCGCGCCTCGTCCGTCGAGGCGGGCTGCCGGGCGCCGGCGTTGAAGCCGCCCGGGTGCGAGAAGCCGCGGCCGGCGGTGAACATGCGCGGCGTGTCGGGGCGGCCGGCGTGGGCCTCGAGCATCAGCGCCGTCTGCTCGGGGTTGTCGGTGCCGATGCTGCGCGCGGTGGTGACGCCGAAGTAGAGCTGCGTCCGCAGCATCTCCAGGGCCGCGTCCGCGTCGCCCCCGTAATGGTTGTGCATGTCCACCAGCCCGGGGATGACGGTCTGGCCGGCGGCGTCGACGATCTCCGCGCCGGCGGGAATCCCGGTGGTCGCGCGCGGCCCGGCATCGACGATGCGGTCGTCGCGGATGACGATGACCGAATCGGCGATCGGGTCCCCGCCCGTGCCGTCGATGAGCTGGGCGCCGACGATGGCCAGGCCCCCCGGCTCGAGGGGCGGCGGCGGGCTGCCCGCGCAGGCGGCCAGGGCTGCGACGGCGACCAACACCGCGAGGCGTTTCAGGATTGCAGCCATGTTGGCGGGCATCGTAGCACCATCGAACTCTCCGATGCCGCCCTTCGGCAGGGGCGCGACGCCTACGGTAGCGTTCTTGCGTTCGACGATCCCCTGGCAGAGCTGGAGCTCGTGCAGCAAATCGCTCTCGGAGCGTCGCGGGGCGAGAAAAACGGCTGCGGCGCAAGCGCCCGCACGCCGTCAGTGCTCGTCGCTGGCCGCGGCGCCGAGCGGCGCGCCGCTCAGGAAGTCGGTCAGCGACTGATGTCGCACGCCCTGCAGGTCGGCGGGCTGGTGCGGATCGAGGGAGAGCAGCACCCGCGGGTAGGCGTCGCGCACGGCGTCGAAGGCCGCGAGCTCGCGCTCGATGGTGGCCGGCGATTCGAGCAGGTAGGCGACCTGCACGTAGCGGCGTTCGGACCGTCGTTCCGCCACGAAGTCGATCTTGCGCGACCCCGCTACGCCGACCGTCACCGTGTAGCCGCGGCGCAGAGCTCCAGGAAGACCAGGTTCTCCAGGATGCCGCCGATGTCGCTCTCGCGGTAGCCGACGATCCCGTTGCGCAGGCCGATGTCGCCCAGGTAGTGCTTCTGGTTCACCTGCAACAGCTTGCGGCCCTGCATATCGAAGCGTGACACGGGCGTCAGCAGAAACGCGTCGGCCAGGTGCGCGAGGTAGTTGAGCACCGTGTCCACCGCCGTCTTTCGGCGTTGGCTCTTCTGGAAGTCGGCGATGCGCTTGGCGGACACCAGGCTGCCGATGCTGTCGACCGCGAACCGCAGGATGGCCTCGAACAGCGCCACGTCGCGGATGCGGTGCCGCCGGACCACGTCCCGAATGGCGATGGTGCTGACCATGTCCGCCAGCATCTGGTCGACAACCAGGTCGCTCAGGTCGGTGTGGAGCAGTCCCGGCAGGCCGCCGATGCGCAGGTAGAGCCGGAACAGCTCGGCGTCGTCCACCGCCGCCTCGGGACGCTGCCGGTACAGCTCCCCGAACTCGGCCAGCGTCAGCGGAAAGACCTGGAGGGTGATGTAGCGGCCGGCGATCAGCGTCGCGAGCTCGGCCGACAGCAGCGTGGCGTTGGAGCCGGAGATGACGACCTCGGTGCGGTCTTCGCCGTTCAGCGAGGCGACCGCGCGCTCCCAGTCGGCGATCTGCTGCACCTCGTCGACCATCACCACCCGCGGCTCGCCCCGCCGCGTGGTCGACTCCACGTGGTCGATCAGATCGCGCGCCGTCCGCAGCGAGTCGAACGCGAACGATTCCTTGTCGACGTAGACCACCTGCCGCTCGTCACGCAGCGAGGCCGCGAACTGCCGAAGCAGGACGCTCTTTCCGGCCCGCCGGATGCCGGTCACCGCGGTAATCGCGGGGGCGTCCAGCTGCCGCCGGAGGCGGTCGAGGTACTCTTGGCGTAGAAGCTCTATTTCTTTCGAATACAAGCGAATAAAATCACAGATGGGAAGTATCTTTCGATCATAAACGAAACATGTGGGCACGCGCCGGAGCTGTCACCCAGTGTGCTATCGGGGACTCGGATGGGCATGCGCTGGCCGCCGGCCCGATGGATCCGTCCACCGCCGTGTGATGGGGATTCGGATGAGCGTCGCGTCGCCGGCGAACTTCCGGCCGCGGGGGCTCAGGCCTGGTTGGGGTCTTTGGCCTGGAACCCGGCCATGAACCCGCGGATTTCGCCCCCGAGGCTCGCCATGCGCTCTCGCAAGTTCGTGACGTCCGTTCCGAGTGCGTCGATCCGTCGTCCGAGATCGGCGTGCGCCTTGTCTTGCCGGTTCTCGTAGTGCGCGAGAATCCGCCATACACCGAGCAGCACACCGATGCCGGTCAGGATGACGGACGCGATCTCCAGGTTCATCGTTCCTTCCAGCGTAATGGCTCGCGACCTGTTCGTCCACGCCCTGGGCGAGGACTGCACGACTTCGACCGCCGCGGTGGGCGAGAGCGGTCGGACGAGCACGGCGGGATTCCGCAGGAGCGTGTAGAGCTCCACGAGCACGAGCTCCGACACGGCGACATCGTCGCGCGGGTGTAGATCCTCCAGGAAGCCGCGGCCAACATCGTGAAGTAGGCGATTCCATATCAAGCCGGTCGGAATTACACAACTATTACACGGCGCCTGGCCGTGGCTTGGTAGGCTTGTCGCCCGTTGCCCGGGCGCCGGTGCCCGGTGGCTTTTCAAGGAGTTGCCATGCCCGCAAGGGAGATCGATTTCGCCAGCGCCGACGGGATCAGTTGGAGCACCGCCATCGCGTTCACCATATTCCACGTTCTGGCGGTCGTCGCCCTATTCTTCGCCACCTGGGACGCGGTGCTGGTCGCCCTCGCGCTGCACTGGATGTGCATCGGGTGGGGCATCGGCCTCGGCTATCACCGGCTGCACACGCACCGCTCGTACAAGACGCCGAAGATCGTCGAGTACTTCTTCGCCCTCTGCGCGACGATGACGCTGCAGGGCGGGCCCATCTTCTGGACCGCGCTGCACCGCATCCACCACCAGAAGTCCGACCGCGAAGGCGACCCGCACACGCCGCGCGACGGCAAGTGGTGGTCGCACATGCTGTGGACCATCTTCGGCGAGGCCCTGCACGGCGACACCGAGAACCTGGGGAAGTACTCGCCCGACCTGATGAAGGACCCCTTCTACCGGGTGCTGACCCGGTGGCACTGGGTGCCGCTGGTGGTTCTGGGTCTGTCGCTGCTGGCCATCGGCGGCCTGCCGTGGCTGCTGTGGGGCGTCTTCCTGCGCGTGGTCGTCGGCCTGCACTGCACCTGGATGATCAACTCGGTGACGCATATCTGGGGCCGCCGCCGCTTCCAGACCCGCGACGACTCGAAGAACTCGTTCTGGGTGGCGCTGTTCACCTTCGGCGAGGGCTGGCACAACAACCACCACGCGTATCCGACCTCCGCCCGGCACGGGATGACCTGGCGCGAGGTGGACCTGAGCTGGATGCAGATCAAGCTGATGTCGTGGGTGGGGCTCGCCTGGGACATCAAGGTGCCCACGCCGGCGCAGATCGCCAACAAGGCGATCACGGCCGAGCAGGACATCGTCGGGGCCGTGATCGATCCGGAGGGCCCGGTGCTGCGAGCCCCCGCGCAGTGAGCGCGGCCGGCCGTCGGCACAGCCGGTTGTTAGGGGGCGTGCCCGCGCCCGTGCGCGGTGCGCCCGGGAAGCTGCGGGCCGCGCCGGGGCCGCGCCGTTGACGTCACGGGCCGTTTCGCCGGCGGGCCGCTCCACGCGCGCCAGTCAGGCCCGAGACTGAGGCCCGCGCTCCGCGCGTGCAACGGATACGGGCCGGCGTTATCCTAGTGCGGCCATGCAACGCTTCGGCGGCGGCCACCGCAAGCGGTCCATCGTCCTGGCGGCGCTGTTCGGCAGCGGCCTGATCGCCGTCGCCGTCTTCCTCAACGTCAGCTTCATCGTCGTCAACTGGCGGGCCGGGCTGCTGGTGCTGCTGGGCGTGATCACCTCCGTCGTCCTGGTGGGCGGGCTGGTGCTGAACACGCTGTTCCTCATCCGCGAGATCCGCCGCAGCGAGCAGCACGACGCCTTTATCCACGCGGTGACGCACGAGCTGAAGACGCCGCTGGCGAGCATCAAGCTGTACCTGCAGACGCTGCGCCAGCGCGAGCTGCCGGCCGGCACGCAGCGCGAGGTCATCGACACGATGCTCGACGACTCCAACCGGCTGCAGCGCACCATCGACCAGATTCTGCTGGCCGGCAAGACCGGCGACGCCCGCCGGGTCGACCATCCGGCCGACGTCGACGTGTCGGAAATCGTCGGCGAGTGCGTGTCGCTGGCCGGGAAGCGGCATCACCTGGTGAACGGCGAGGTGGCCTACGTCCACCGTCCGCCCGACGGGGCGTTCGTGGTGCAGGGCGACCGCGACGAGCTGCTGGCCGCGGTCACCAACCTGGTCGACAACGCCATCAAGTACTCCGGGTCGCAGGTGCGGGTGGCGGTGGAGGTGGCCCGGGTCGGCGCGCGGCGGGTGGCCATCAGCGTCCGCGACCAGGGCATGGGCATCACCGGCGACGAGCTGAAGCGCGTGTTCCGGCGCTTCTACCGGCTGCCGGCCGCGCTGCGGGCGCGGGTGCGGGGGACCGGGCTCGGGCTGTCGATCGTGCGGGCGGTGGCGCGGCGGCACGGCGGGCGCGCGTTCGCCGAGAGCCGGGGCGCCGGCCGCGGGAGCACCTTCACCCTGGAGCTGCCGCTGAAGGCGTGATGACTGCCGCCGACGGTGTCACGAGCCGCGTCCTCATCGTCGAAGACGAGGAGCACCTCGCGCGCGGCCTGAAGCTGAACCTCGAGGCGGAGGGCTTCACTGCCGAGGTGGAGGAGAACGGCGCGGCCGCGCTGCAGCGGCTGGTCGGTGCCGGGGCCGGCGCCGGCGACTTCGACGTCGTCCTGCTCGACGTCATGCTGCCCGGCCTCGACGGCTTCGAGGTGGTGCGTCGCCTGCGCGCGGCGCGGCAGTTCGTGCCGGTGATGCTGCTGACCGCCCGCTCGGACACCGACGACGTGCTCCGCGGCTTCGAGGCGGGCGCCGACGACTACCTCCCCAAGCCGTTCGACCTCTCCATCCTGCTGGCCCGGATCGCCGGCCTGCTCCGCCGCCGCACTTGGCTGCGGGGCGCCGCCGGGCCGGAGGAGGAACGCGAGCTGGACCAGTACCGCTTCGCCGGCACCTCCATCGACTTCCGCAACCAGGTGCTGCGCCGCGGCAAGCTGGAGCAGCCGCTGACGGTGATGGAGGCGACGCTGCTGCGCTACCTGGTGCGGCACGCGGGCGAGACCGTCTCGCGCAAGGCGCTGCTGGAGGAGGTCTGGGGCGTGCGGCACGACACCGACACCCGCACCGTCGACAACTTCATGGCCCGGCTGCGGCGTTACATCGAGGAGAAGCCGGCCCGTCCGCAGCACCTGTTGACGGTGCGCGGCGTCGGCTACCGCTTCGTCGAGCAGCCGGACGGCGACGGGTAGCCAGCCGAGCGGCGACCTTCACCCATCGCTTACCTGAAGTGGTAGAGTTCCATCCGGTGAGCTTGCCGGATATCGGATCGGACGCCCTTCAGGGGAGCACGGTGCAGGTGACGATTCGTTACAGGGACGGCCGTGTCGAAGCAGTCGAGGACGTTGACGCGATCCAGGATGGCCGCGCGGGCTTGACGTTCATCCACGGATCCGGGGTCTTTCACGTGCGTAGCCAGGATGTCCTAGCCCAAGTTTAACAAGGGTATTTCTAAGCTATTTGGAATCAGCGGTTTACGCCGGCAAGAATGCTCAAGTGGCACTACAAACGCGCACAAACCGGGAATGGGTCGGTCAGATGGTCGTCTTGCGGACTCCTCCCGGCTGCGGGTCGATGCCGAGCGCGTCGTAGATGGCCCGCTGTTCGGGTTCGGCTTGCGTGGCGGTGCGCACGTGCAGCGTGCGTCGGTCGGGGCGCCGGAAGGTGGCGGTGACGCGCTGCTGGCCTTCGAGGATGCGGCGTAGGGTGGTCCAACTGGCGTGTTCGCCGTGGGCGCGCAGCCGGGTGCGGATGACCTGCACGAGCTGGTAGGCGATGACGGTGATGAACAGGTGGCCGTCGGCGCGCCGCGGCTTGTGGTGGTAGATGGGACGCAGTCCGAGCTCGGACTTCAGCGCGCGGAAGACGGCCTCTACGTCGGTGAGCGTGGTATAGGTGCGCCACAGGGCGTCTTCGTCCCAGTCGGTCTCGCTGCTGCGCAGACAGTAGACGCCCGGATGCGTGGCCATCGAGCCGTCCTGGGGCCGTCGGGTCCAGGTGACGGTGGCGGCCTTCTCACCGGTCTGGTCGGGGGTGACCTCGATCTGGTAGTGCGGGGCGACGCGGGAATGCTTTGCCTTCAGTCGCCCGATGCGCTGCCAGACCTGGCCGAGGCGCTTGTGCGCGCGGGGGCGCGCCAGCCCGTCGTTGAGATTGGTCAGGGCCGTCTCGAAGCGGGCGGCGAAACGTTCGACGATGCCGCGTTCCTTCTCGGCCCGCTCCTCGGAGTAGCAGTACAGGCGCACCTCGTCGGGGTCGGTCGAGACCACCTTGTGCAGATGCACGGTCTGTTTGGATTGGGTCTGGATCGCGACGGCGGCCTCGGCGTCGAATTGCCGGTGGCGTTCACGACTGACGACCAGATAGCGGTAGCCGTTGTCGCGCAGCCACCCGATGGCGGCCTCGGTGGCGACGCCGCGGTCCATGACGACCAGAGCGCCGGCCGGCGCACGAAGCGCCTCGAGCATGCCGGCCAGCGTGCGGTGCTCGCGGACGTTGCCGGCAAAGACCTGCGAGCGGCGCACGAAGCCGCTGGCGTCGAGCATCAGTCCCAGGGTCAGCAACGGACAATCGCTGCGCTTCTCCTTCGAGTGCCCGCGCTTGGCCTGCGGCTGTGCGCTCGCCTCGCCTTCGAAGTAGGTGTTGGTCAGGTCGTAGAGGGTGACCGTCGGCTGCAGGTCGAACAGGCCCATGGCCCGTTCGAACAGGTGTGCCTCGATCGCGTCGCGATGCTTCACCAGCGCGTCCGAGGCGCGGTAGAGCTGCATCGCGCTGACGGTCTCGAAGTCGACGCCGAGCAACTCGCCGAGACCGCTGCGGGTTTGCAGCCAGCGGTGCGTCGCGCGCTCCGAGGCCGGCTGGGCCAGGCGCCCGACGACGGCGCCGACCGCCGCGGTGCGCAGCGCGCCGTTGACACCCAACTCAGTCAGCAGGGCCGGTAGGCCCAACTGCTCCAGGGCCCACAGGCCGACCTGCTCGACGCCGACGCAGCGGGGGCGGACCAGGCGCAGCGAGTCGACGTCGACCGGCTGGATGTCTGTCGGTCCGGCGGCCGGTCCCTGCACGGGTGTGCCGCGGGCGATCAACTGTGCGGCTATCCGTTGCGCTTCGTGTTCGACGGCGGTCGGGCAGTCGGGGACCAGGGGCGTCTGGCCGGCCAGGATGTCGTCGATGCGGGAGCAGAGCAGCGGCCATTGCGCTTGGGGAATGTCGAAGTGGCGTCCGAGATTGAGCAAGGTGCGCTGGCGGACGGCGTTGCCGATGCGCTCGGAGTGGACGAGGCGATGCGAGAAGTAGGGCTGTCCGTCTTCGGTCCGCCGGGTTTGGGTACGCCGAACGAACATGCGCCCACGATAACGGGTGCACGTCCACCGAAGCAACACATCCCTGAAAATTATGGCACTACATTCAGCTCTGCCAACCTCCGCTTCTTTAGAATCAACAAGTTACGAGCCTGCGACCTCTGAAATATCGCCCAGATCTACAGAATTGTCGGCAATCCTGTTAAACATGGGCTAGTGGTCCGTCACATCAAAACCTGTGGGTAGACGGACTTGAGTTTGCACCGCGCATCGTCGACCTTCATGTGCCAGTCGACACCGCGTTGGGTGTTGTTGACGTCGGCGGACCACGCAGACACTTCGCCGTGCAGCGTCGCCAAGTCCCCGATGCGACGCCCCTGCAGGCATTGGCGCGTCATGGCGCTGAGCTCGTTCTCCGCGATGTTCAGCCAGCTGCCGTGTTTCGGCGTGTAGCAGAACTCGATGCGACGAACCAGTTGCCGGGCCCGGGCCGGCTCGAACACTTCGTAGAAGGCGCCTTTCGTGTGCGTGTTGAGGTTGTCACACACCAGGGTGACCTTCTCGCACTCGGCGTAGCGGCCTTCCAACAGGCCGGCGACCTCCACCGCCCAGTCCGCCTTCGTACGCCGGGCCCGGGCCGTCGCCTGCCGCCAGCCCGCCAGCGGCTCGGCGAACAGGAACACCGAGGCCGTGCCCGCCCGTTCGTATTCGTAGTCGACGCGGCGCGGCCGCTGCTTCGTGGCGGCCAACGGCGGGCGCGTTTCCTTGACCAGTTGCACCGGCTGCTCATCCATGCACACGACAGGCCAAGCAGGGTCGTACGGTTGCGCATACACGTCGAGGACCTGTTCCATGTGCGCCGCGAACTCCGCGTCGGCCGCCGGCGGGATCACCCAGTACTCGACTTTCCGCTGCGTCATCCCGTTTTTTTCAGCGTCCGCCGAACCGTTTCGTGGCTGATCGACTCGACGACCGCCAACTCGACGACCCGGCGCGCCAGCAGCCGCAACGACCAGTTCGCGTAGCCCTCCGGGGGCGGCCCCGTACGCAGAGCAATGACCTGCGCCTCCTGTTCGCCGTCCAGCAGTTTGGGAACCGGGGGCGACGCCCGCTGTTTGCGCTCCAGCGCCCGCTCGAACCCTTCCAACACGCATCGTTGGCGAACGTTCTCGACCGTGTTGGTGCGGCAGCAAAAGGCGTCGGCGATCTGCTGGTCGGTCCACCCGGGTCCGTCCGCATCGGCCTTCAACAGAATCTGTGCTCGGCGGACCCTCTCGCTGCTGCCGTTGAGCTTCCGGAGCGTCTCTCGACAGACCTCGCGTTCCTCGGGGGTGAGTCGAACGATGTACTTCTTCTGGGGCATGAAAGCTGTCTCGGCTCGAGACCGGCTTCCGGATAGTCCCAATGTTAAATCGTGGCACGGCACTAGGTCTCGAGGTTGGGATGCAGCGGATCAGGAGCAAGCCGCCGGAGCTGGTGGAGGTGCAACCGTACCTCCGTCCGGTGTCGAGATACTGAGACCAGTCCGCGCCGTACGAGAGAGCCGATATCCCGCGGCGGGTCTTCACTGCCGCGTGAGCCGAAACGCCGCCATCTCCTCGGTGTTGCGCACGAGCAGGATGTCGTCGACCAGCACCGGGTGGTTCCACGTCTTGCCCTCGATCGCCGGTACCCGCGCCCGTTCGTTGAACCCCGCCGGCGTCGCGTCGACCAGCGCCAGGTCTCCCCGCTCGCCCAGGACGAGCAGCAGGTCCTGGTCGGCCAGCAGCAGGAGCTGCCCGTGGCCGTAGCGGCCGCCCTTCCAGGCACGCTCGCCCGTCTCCAGGTCGACGCTGGCCAGGATGCTGCCGTCGAAGCCGTAGGCGTGGCCCGCATGCGCCACGAAGTCGTTGAAGTACGGTTTCAGACTTCTCGTCGCCCAGCGCACCTCGGTCGCCCAGCCGGCGTGCTTGCCGGCCGTCCGCGTCGCTGACACGCGCTGCAGCCCCGCGAAGCCGTCCGCGCCGACGAGGATGTCGCCGGCGGCGGTCAGCGCCGGCTGCACGATGCGGCTGCCGGTGGGCCAGTCGTGGGTCCACAGCACCGTGCCGTCGGCCGGCGCGACGCTGGTGACGCCGTCGGAGGTGAGCAGCAGTACCTGCGGTACCCCGTCGAGGGTCACCGGATGCGGAGAGCTGTAGCTGTCGCCCGTGCCCGGCGCGGACCACCGCGGGGCGCCGGTCTCGGCATCGTAGGCGGCCAGGGTGCCGATGGCGGCGACGATCACGACATCGTCGACTACCAGCGGCGAGCCTGCGAAGCCCCACCCCGACGAGAACACGTCGTGTTCGGCGGCCATGTCGCGCCCCCACAACCGCCGGCCGGTCCGTGCGTCCAGCGCCGTCAGCAGCCCGGTGCCGCCCAACGCATACAGTCGATCGCCCGCCACCGTCGGGGTGCCGCGGGGGCCGGCGCCGGCGTGCGAGTCCCAGAACCGCACCGGGTCGGCGTGCCGCCAGACCGGCTCGCCGGTCGCCAGCAGATAGCTCGATACCACTTCCTGATCGCCCCGCTGCTCCTGGGTGAAGACCTGCCGCCCCCGGACCGAGAACGAGCCCACCCCCGGGCCGACGGGCCGGCGCCACACCACTTCCGGCGGCGAGGTGTCCCAATCGGTCGCGATGCGGATGCCCCGTACGACGCCGTCGCGGTTGCGGCCGCGGAACCCCGGCCAGTCCGCGTCGCTTGCGTCGTTCGCGGCACTCGGCGCCCTCGGCGGTGGCGCAAGACGGTCACCGGCGGTCGTCGCCAGCAACCGTGCTTCGGCGGTCTCCGTCCAGCGCCAGGTCAGGTCCTGACGGCCGTCGCCGGTCATCCCGTCGGTGCGTAGCAAGGTCCAGAAGCCGGAGGCCAGCACGATCGCTACCACCAGCGTGACCCGCCGCGGACCGTCCGCCATCCGGCGGGTGGCCACCGCCCACGCCACGAAGACCAGGCTCAGCACGGGGGCGGTGTAGACCGGGAACATCAGCCCCATCATCGAGCTGGCGATCGAGACGTCGAGCAGCGGCACGGTGGCGAGCGAAACGGCCAGCATCAGCAGCGGCGCGCCCCAGCGCTCAATCGGCGCCGCCCCGCTGAAGAACGCCCACCACACCAGGACCCCCAGCCCGCCCAGCAGCGCGCCGACCATGGCGATCGGCGCCGCCTCCGGGGCCAGCCGCGGCAGTCCGATCCAGGTTGACCACAACAGCGTCACGATGACGATGCCGGGCCGGAGTCTGAGCGCGCGCCGGGGCTGCCGCGGACGCGGCGTTTCACCACGAGCTTCCGGGGCTGTTCTGATCACACCGGTCTATGACGCCATCGGGCTGCGTATGGTTCCGGGCCGCGCGATCTCGCTACGGCAGCGGCATCTCCGGGCTGTCCTCGGCGCGCGCCCGCTCGAACGCCGGGCGCGGCGTCTCCGAGCGCACCTGTTCCAGCCAGAACACGCCGTCGTAGGGCGCGCTGTTGCCCCGCGTGCCCAGGAAGTCGACGTCCCCGTCGCCATCGACGTCGCGGGCGATGAACTTGTCGTACATGCCCCGCTTGCGGCGGGAGACGTCGTGGCGCACCCACTCCCCGGTCGCGTCGCCGGGGTGCTCGAACCAGCCGATGCGCCCGAGGGCGTCGTCCTTGTCGACGTCCCCGTCCCCTTCCCGCGGCCCGCGGCTGTAGCTGCCGGCCATGACGTCCAGGCGACCGTCGCCGTTGATGTCCGCCACCTCGATGCCGGTCATGCTGTCGGGGGCGAAGCTGCCGATGCGGTGCGCGTTCCACGCGTCGTCGATGCGCTCGGGCTGCTCCAGCCAGGCGAGGCCCCCGCCGGCCGCGCCGATGATATCGAGGCGCCCGTCCCCGTTCAGATCCGCGTACTCCAGGTTGAAGCCGGCCGCCCGCGCGCCGTAGATGCCGATGGCGTGCTCGCGGAAATCGAGCGTGCCGTCCCCCGGATTCTCGAAGAACAGGATCCGGTTCTCGCCGCGCGTGCCCACCACGATGTCGAGATCGCCGTCACCGTCCAGGTCCACCGGCTCGGCGTTCTGCGGGACGCTGTAGCGTCCGAGCACGGTCTCCTTCCAGTTGTCGCCCTTGAGCGGATCCCCCTGCACCGAAAAGACCGAGACCGGCGTCGAGCGCGCGAAGTCCTTCGGCGCGGGCCGCTGCGCCCCCTTGTTCGGGGCCGTCATCTCCGGGACGCCGTCGCCGTCGAGGTCGGCCAGGAAGACGCGGATGTAGGATCCGCGGCCCTTGGTCATCGGCAGGATCAGCCGCGGCCACTTGGCGTCGCGCACGTCGTTGCCCGGGTTCTGCAGGTAGATGAGGTGCGAGAGCTCGGCCGCCACCACGACGTCGAGATGTCCGTCGCCGTTGACGTCGGCGATGTCGGCGTCCTCCGGTGCGGGCGCGTCCGCTCCCTCCGCGATGGTGACGTTCGTCCAGACGTCCGGGTCGGCCGAGCCGAACGCCACGCGCACGTGGCCCTCGGCGTCCGGCACGTAGTCGGGGTCCGGCACGCTCGAGTCGTACTCGCTGTCCGACTCGTGCACCGACACGATGTCCTCGTGGCCGTCGTTGTCGAGGTCGGCCATCACCAGGCCGTCGCTGCCGCTCAGGCCGAACCCGGCGGTGGCGGGCTCGTCGATGATGTGCTCGCGCCAACTGACGTAGCTGCCGTCCGCCGCCCGCGCCGCCGTGGGCGTGTCCCCGACGGTGGGCTGTGCGTCGGCCGCCTGTGGCGAGAGCCATACGAGGCAAGCGAGGAGGAGGAAAAGGAGTGCGGCCAAGTCGCGACCCTTCCGAAACCGCACCGACGCGCCGGACGAGTATGTTCGATCGAGAGTCATCGTGATCCTCCTCGTGGTCAGCCGCTCGCCGTCAGCCGGCCTCGGCCTGCCCGTCGCGGTCTGCCTCTCGGGTCCATTTTCTCGCGGCCCCCACCGGTCGCAATCCTACACGCATTGTTCCCGCCGGCGAGCCGGTAGAATTGCGTTCGTCGAGTTGCTCGACGAACGACGTGGCGATGCATGGACAACGGATCCTCCGACTGCAGGACTACAGTGACGCGGTCCTCGCGGGGAGGAGGGAAACCGTTCGACCGTATACTCGGGGACTCCTGATACAGCGAGTGGGATGCACGCGAGTGGGATGCACGCGATGAAGAAGACACGATTTCTGCTTGGTATCGTCCTGACCGGTCTGGCCGTGCTGCTGCTGGCGCTGGCGCCGCTCGGCGCCGAGGACCGCCCGAACTTCATCCTGCTGATGGGCGACGACCACGGCTGGGAAGAGACCGGCTACAACGGCCACGCCTACCTGCGGACGCCGGTGCTCGACAGGATGGCCGCTTCCGGCCTGCGCATGGACCGCTTCTACGCCGCGCACCCGTCCTGCTCGCCCACCCGCGGGAGCGTGCTGACCGGGCGGCACCCGGTGCGCTACGGCACGTTCGCGCCCAACTGGTCGATGCGTCCGGAGGAGATCACCATCGCCCACGTGCTGCGCGACGGCGGCTACGCCACCGGCCACTTCGGCAAGTGGCACGTCGGCACCGTGAAGGCCGGCTCGCCCCTCAATCCGGGCGCGATGGGTTTCGACGAGTGGCTCTCGCACGACAACTTCTTCGAGCTGCACCCGACCCTGTCGCGCAACGGCGGGCCGCCCGAGCGGTTCGAGGGGGAGAGCTCGGCGATCGTCGTCGACGAGACCATCCGCTTCATCGAGAAGTCGCGGGATTCCGGCAAGCCGTTCCTGGCCGTCGTCTGGTTCGGATCGCCCCACGAGCCCTACAGCGGGCTCCCGGAGGACCTGGCCCTCTACGACGAGCTGCCGGCGCAGTACGCCGACCGCATGGTGCCGCTGACCTCGAACGAGACCGGCCAGCAGATCGAGCGCCCGCTGGGGGACGTGCTGCGCGAGCGCTACGCCGAGATCACCGCCATGGACCGCGCCATCGGCACGCTGCGCGACTACCTGGACGGGGCAGGGCTGCGGGAGAACACCCTGCTCTGGTACAACGGCGACAACGGGACGCCCCGCAGCGGATTGGCGGAAACACCCCTGCGCGGCCTGAAGGGGACGATGTACGAGGGCGGGATCCGCGTGCCCGGCATCATCGAGTGGCCGGCGCGCGTTCCCGAGGCGCGGGCGACCGACGTGGCCGCGGTGACCAGCGACATCCTGCCCACCCTGGCCGCCCTGGCGGGGCAGCCGGCGCCCGACCGGCCCCTGGACGGCATAGATCTCGAGCCGCTCATCGACGGACGGATGACCGCGCGCCCGGCGCCCATCTTCTTCTGGAGCTTCGACACCGGCGTCCTGGCGGGCCGCGACCACGACCCCTGGATCGATCCCGCGCTGCAGGTCGGCACCACGCCGCTCGTCAAGCTGATGAACGGCATCGCCACCCGCAACTTCGAGAACTTCCGCTACCCGGCGGTCGACGCGCACGACTTCGGCGGCGCGCGGGTGATGCTGGACGACGATCACAAGCTGGTCGTCGACGGGTCGCGCGGCTCCGGAGCCGAGCTGTTCGACCTGCGCAAGGACCGGGCCGAGAGCCGCAACCTGGCCGCGGACGAGACGGGCGTTCTGGACGAGCTGCAGGCGAGCCTGCGCGCGTGGCAGGAGTCGGTGCTGAACAGCCTGACCGGCGCGGACTATCGGTAGCTATCCGGCGTCAGCGGAGCGGTTCGCAATGATACGGTAGGGAGGTCGCCGCCCATCCTCGCCCTCCCGGAGGAGACCGTGCTGAGAGCCGTTGCCCTGTCGCTGCTGCTGGCCGTCGGTGTCCTGTCCATCGTCATCGCGGCCCAGCCGACCGGCCTGCCGCCGGCGCCGCCGCTGCGGCTGGAGCAGCTCGACGACAAGCTCTACGTCCTCCACGGCGGGTGCATGTGCGGCAACACGCTCTTCTACGTCGCCGACGGCGGCGTGGTCCTGGTCGACACCAAGGTCGCGGGCCAGGGCGGCGCGATCCTCGACCAGCTCCGTACCGTCACCGACAAGCCGGTGGCGATGATCATCAACACGCATACGCACTTCGACCACACCGGCAGCAATGCCGAGCTCGGCCGCGTCGAGCGGATCGTGGCGCACGAGAACGCCCGGGCCAGCCTGATGAAGACGACCTGCGGCCCGGTCACCAACTGCGGCGCGTTCAAGGGCGAGAACGAGCGCTTTCTGCCGAACGTCACCTTCAGCGACTCCCGCACGCTGGATGTGGGGGCCGACCGCATCGTTCTCCACTACTTCGGCCCGGGACACACCGACGGCGATGCGTGGATCGTCTTTCCCGACATCCGTGCCGCGATGGGCGGCGACCTGTTCGGGGCCAAGGGCGTGCCGTACATCGATACGGAGAACGGCGGCACCGCGCTCGACTACGACGAGACGATCGCCCGCGCCGTGGCGGGGCTGGAAGGCCGGGTCGACACCGTGATTTCCGGCCACGTCGAGGCCTACCCGTGGGACGACCTCGTCCGCTACGCCGAGTTTCACCGGCACCTGGAGGACCACGTGCTCGCCGGTGTCGAGACGGGGCGCACGCCGGCCGACGTGGCCGCCGACTACACGACGCCGGATCACCTGGCGGACTTCTCGTTCATCGAGCCGTTCGCCTCCAACTTCGTGCAGATGATGTACAGCGAAGCGCGGGCGGCCCGGTAGGAGTCTGCGGCGCGGGCTCCCGTCAGCGCGGCCGCTCGGGGAACTGCGCTACCCCGCTCGGAAAGCTGAGCCTCGGCGGCAGCGGCGCCGTGGCTGGCGGCGGTCTGCTGTTCGCCGCCATGCGCACGCTCGGTTAGAGCGTCTCGGGCGGCTCTTCGCACGACCGGACGGCGCTACTCTTCGCTGGCCCGGTACCAGATCGGCGAAGTCCACGCCCGCTCCTGGATCTTCCACGGCAGGTCGGGAGCCATGCACGCCGCCGGGCGCTCTTCGTCGGGCAGGGCCGCGCACTGCAGCGCGTTCCAGCGGCAGCTCGGGTTCTCCACGACGCGCGCGTAGTAGACGGCCGAACGGGACGGGTCGAAGTCCGGATCGGTCCAGACGGCGCACAGGGATGCCGCGCCGCCGCCGCTGCGCTCGCAGGTCGACCGCGACACGTCCGCGCCGTTGTCGGCATCGCCCGCCACGTCGTGGATCGCCTCGTGGAACAGGCCGTCGTCGCCCACCCAGCCCTTGATGATCTGGATGCGCTGCAGCGGGGTCCCGGCGTACGTGTCGGTTCCGGGGTCGGCCAGCGCCGTCACGAAGAAGCTGGGCGCCTCCGCTTCTTCACTGTCCGGCAGGACGCTGCCCATCGGCACGCCCGCCTCGTACGCGTCGGCGATCATGTCGTTGCTCGCGCACAGGTCGGGCAGATCCCAACCGCCGAACAGCCGCGCCTGGATCCGCACGCCGCTGGTGCCGAAGGTCTCCTTGCGCTGCATCGCGTCGAACAGCGAGTCGCGCGAGTTCTCCTCGGCCCAGACGCCGACCAGCCCGCCCGGATTCCGCAGCGGATGCGGGGCGTAGGCATCGGTCGTCAGGCGCTTCTCCAGGTCCGAGTCGACGTTCGAGTTCTGCCCCTGGTAGTCGTACTCGTCGGTGTCGCCGGGCAGGCCGTTGTGCCCGTCCGTGCTGGCGATCAGGCCGAGCTGGATGGGGTTGATCCCGATGCGCTCCTCCCTGGCAATGCCTTCGATGAGCGCGTAGCGCACGAAGTCGAGACGCGACTGGCAGCCCTCGCCGCGCAGCCCGCCCTCGCCCGTACCGTCCTCGCAGTCGGGGGGACGCTCGCCGTCGATGTAGCGCACCTTCTCGAAGTCGCACAGCTCGTCCTCACCGCCGATCACGTTCCACATGCCGCGGCGGCACTCGGACTCGCCCTTGGCCTGCATCATCTCCACCAGCGGCTCCATCTCGCTACGCAGCGCGGCGCGCGCCCGCTGCTCGTCGATCGGCAGCCCGCCCCAGTCGAGGGTGAACATCTGGCCGTTGGAGATGTTGGGGTTGTGGGGGATGGTGAGCGCCTCGCAGCCGGTGCCGGTGTCGTTGCAACGCGCCTTCAGCCGGGTCCACAGGTCGAGCGGCTGATCGGCGTCGATCCAGGAGATCGGCAGCTCCGGCCCGATCTCGTTGCGCAGGATGACATTGCGGTGCACCTTGGAGCGGCTTGGCGCCCGGGTGTACTCCCACGCGTGGAACGCCGTGAACGAGCAGTCGCTGGAGCGGTCGTAATGGCGCTCGGCCGCCTCGCGGGTCGCCTCCCAGGCGGTGAGCAGGCCGTCGCGGCACTGGATGCCGTCCTCGCCGCAGACCAGCGGACCCCGGCCGGCGGTTCGGTCAGCCTGCCAGGCGGCGCGCTCCTCGGCGGTGCCGCCCGGCCGCAGGCCGCGGCAGACGGCGGTGTCGTACACGGGGGAGGACGGATCGGTGCACACCGCCACCTCGCCCAGCCACTCGGAGTGATCCGTGACCGCCGCGAAATCGAGCGGGCGGTCCAACTGCGCCGTGCGCATCGGCCGGCCCTCGGCGTCGACCGGGCTCAGGCCGATCGCCTCGCCGCGCGCGAAGCGGTAGGCGTCGTCGGGCGTCTGGAAGCCGCCGCGCCCGAGGGCGTCGAGCGAGAAGGCGGTGTGGGTGTGGAGGTCGCCGAAGAAGACCTGCCGCAGCGGGTCGTTGTGTGCGCACGGCTCCCGCGGGACCAGGTCGGCCGCCTGCGCCGGCGCGCTCGGCGGGTTCCACTCGACGACGGGGCGGTCCGCCCCAACTGCCCGAACCTGTGCCTCGTCGGGCGGGGAATCGGGTTGGCCGCAGGCGAGGGCGACCAGGGTCAACAGGCAGGCCGCGAGTCGTAATGCCGTCATGCGAGACTCTCCCACGCGTCGGGGGGCGGCTGGTCGCTGTCTAGCGGACGTGAACGGCGCGGCTCAACTCATCGACGCGGCCGGTCAGGTGGTCGACGCGGCCGGTCAGGTGGTCGACGCGGCCGGTAAGCCGGAAGATCTGCCATGAATTGAACAGTGTCCCGGCCGCGGCGATCAGGGCGCCGACACCGGCGATCACGTTGAACGTCTCCATAAGCCGATGGTAGCACGCCGGGATTGACACGTTTGCGGTTCCGGACCACTCCGGATGCGGCCCGCCACGCTTGTGGGGCGATGCATCTATTCCCGCCTGGATTCGGTATCGCTTGCCGTCGCCGGAAGCCTCACTTCGTAGACATCGCGCAGCTCCTGGTACGCGGTCAGGCTGCGGTCGCGGCGGCGGTCCTCGCGCAGATCCGCGGTCACTCGGTCCCGAACCTCGGCGAGCGTCGGCGCGCTGGATGGTGTCCGGCCGTTCACCCGCACCAGGTGCACGCCGTAGGTCGAGTCCACCGGCCCGTTCCACCCGCCCACCGCGAGCCCGGCGACGGCCTCCGCGAAGCCTCTGCCGAAGAGCCCCGCGATCTCCTGGTCGCTTCTGTCGGCGTAGGCGCGGGCGAGCATGAAGGGATCGCCCATCCGCTGCCAGCCGCTGCCGCCGCCGGCGCGCACCTCGGCGAGCAGGGCCGTCGCGTCGCCGGCCGGGTCGGTTCTGCTGTCCCCCGACAGAAACACGTGGTCGAACGTCGTCCGTCCCGCTCTTCGGTAGCGTTCGGCGTGCCGCGCGTAGTACTCCTCGACCTCCGCTTCCGACGGAGCCCCGGTGGCGCCGGCATCCTCCAGGATGAATGTCAGCTTCTGGGCGAGCCGCCGCCGCACGATGGCGTCGTCGCGGTCGAGGCCCAAGCGCTGCGCCTCGCGGTACAGGACCTCTTCGTCGACCGCTTCGTCGATCAACGTCTGCAATTCGTCTCCTGTCGGTTCGCGGCCCCATTGCGCGATCCACCGCGCGCGAAGGCGCTCGACCTCGTCCGGCGTGATCTCGATCACGGGTCGCGCCGTCTCGCCGCCGGCCAGCCAGCCGTCGAGCGCGAACACGCCGATGCCGAGGAGCACGAAGACGACGAGGGGGTCGCGCAGCCACCGAGGCATCCGGTCCGGCGGAACGCCGCCCGACGCCGTGTTGGATGCGGGACCGTCGGGAGAGATGTCTGCACGCATCGGTCGAGTGACCGCGGGTCGACCGCATTCTAGCCCGTCAATCGTCGCCTGCGGCTCCGGCTGCCGCCCAACCATGGAGTCTGCACCTCCTTCGAGGCCCGGACTCCTGGCGCGGGAGAGTTCGCTCCGGTGTGTCGTGAATGCCACGCGTTGCAGTGATGGTGCGAGCCGCGTGGCGGCCCCGGTGACGTCGCAGTTGGACCTCAGTGGTAGCAGCTATAGAGTTCATAATAGCAGACACTAGAAAGATTTCAGATTATGATTGTGAACGCTATGGGCGTGCCGAGAAGTAAGGCTCTGCCGTTGCCGGTCGGACGTGCGCTCACCAGGCTCGGCGCGGACATCCGCGACGCCCGGCGGCGGCGCCGCATTCCCACGGCGACGATGGCGGAACGCGCGGGGATCAGCCGCACGACGCTGCACAAGGTCGAGCGGGGTGATCCGGGCGTCTCTCTCGGCATCTATGCCACGGTGCTGTTCGTGCTGGGGCTGGAGGAGCGCCTCGCGGAACTGGCTGATCCGCGAAACGACGCGGTCGGCCTGGATCTCGAAGCCGAAGCGCTGCCCAAGCGCATCCGCGGTCGACGCCGGCGCACGCCGACGCCTGGTGCGTGATGGACAGAGAGATTTCGTTTCCGTCGATCTCCATGGCGCGCCCGTCTTCGTCGGACGTTTGTGGTGGCGAAGCCGCAAGGGCCGGGAGAGCGCCTCGTTCGAGTACGACCCCGGGTGGCTCGAGCACCCGGAGCGCTTCGCCCTCGAGCCGGCCCTGGCGCTGACTCTCGGTCCATTTCACACTGCGCCCGGACGGTCGTTGTTCGGCGCCGTCGGCGATTCGACGCCCGACCGCTGGGGCTGGCTCCTGATGCGTCGCGCGGAACGCCGCCGCGCCCGGCAAGTAAGGCCGCGCTCCACGGGCCCTCTCCGAAGCGGACGTCCTCCTGCGCGTCGACGACGAGGCGAGGCAGGGAGCGCTGCGTTTCTCTACCGAGACGACCGGTCCGTTTCTGGCGGAGCCCGGTCTCAGCCGTATTCCCCCGCTTGTGGAACTCCCGCGCCTGCTCGTTGGCGCGGAGCGCGTCGCTGACGACGAGGAGAACGACGATGACATCCGGCTGCTCCTCGGGCCCGGTTCCTCACTCGGCGGCGCGCGCCCCAAGGCCTCCGTTCGCGATGCCGACGGCCGGCTCTGCATCGCGAAGTTCCCGCATTCGCAGGACGAGTTGGACGTCGTCCTCTGGGAAGGAATTGCGCTCGCGCTTGCCGAGGAGAGCGGCATCGACGTGCCGGAGCGGCGGATCGAGACGGTCGCCGGCAAGCGCGTGCTGATCGTCCGGCGCTTCGACCGCCGGGCGGAACACCGCGTCCCGTTTCTCTCGGCCATGAGCATGCTCGGCGCGACGGATCGTGAGCCCCGCTCGTATCCGGAAATCGCCGCTGCCCTGCAGCGACACGGCGCGGCGGCGCCCCACGACTTGCACCAGTTGTGGCGGCGCGTCGTCTTCAACGTGCTGATCTCGAACGCCGACGACCACCTTCGGAACCACGGGTTCCTGTACGAAGACCACCGGGGCTGGCGCTTGTCTCCCGCCTACGATCTCAATCCGGTGCCCACCGACATCCGGCCGCGGGTGCTCTCGACGTCGATTGCCGCCCACGATCCCACGGCATCGCTCGACCTGGCGCTGGGGACCGCCGGGCACTACCGCTTGGGCTTGAACGAGGCGAGGACGATCGCGAGGGAGGTGGCGAACGCAGTCGCCCAGTGGCGCGCGGTGGCTCGCCGTCTGGGTGCGGCCCGGCATGACATCGACCGGATGGCGTCCGCGTTCGAGCACGCCGACCTGGACGCGGCACAGCGTCTCTGATCCTACAGTTTCGGTGCACCTACGACGTGCTCTTCCGGCGCTCGACCTCGGCCCGCAGGTCTCGGACCGCGAAACGCGAAGGCAACCCGAGCGTCGCCGGCGCCGTCCAACCCATTGATGATCGAGACGCGGGTGGTGGACGGCTTGCCGCCGGCCACCGAGACGGGGGCGGAAGAGACCGCCACCGACACGAACGCGGAAGAGCCGGCCTTCGAGGCGCTCTATCGCACCCATGCGAAGCGGATCTACTCGCTCGCCTACCGGTTCACGGGCAACGCGGCCGACGCGGAAGAGCTGCTGCAGGACATCTTCCTGCAGGCGTATCGGAAGCTCGACAGCTTCCGGCAGGAGGCGGCGTTGTCGACCTGGCTGCACCGGCTCGCGGTCAACCGCTGTCTGGATCACTTGCGGAGCCGCGCGGCCCGACAGGATGCGAGGACGGGATCGCTGGCTGACGAGGCGCGGCCGCAGCCGCGGGCCCGGGCCTCCAGCCCGATCACCCGTCTGGACCTCGAACGGGCGATTGCGCAGCTCCCGGACGGCTGCCGCGCTGCGTTCGTGCTGCATGACGTCGAAGGCTACGAGCACCAGGAGATCGCCGCGTTGCTCGGCATCGCGGCCGGCACGTCCAAGTCGCAGGTGCACAAGGCTCGCCTGCGGCTCCGCGCGCTTCTGAGGCGAAAATGACCACCAGCAACCGTGAGCCGACGTCCGGATCCGAGTGCGAACGGTTCGCCGACGCGCTCGCCGCGCTGGTCGACGAGGCTCTCGAGCCGCGCGACCGGCGCCGGGTCGACGCCCATCTGGCCGGCTGCGATGCCTGCCGGGAGCACCTGGCCGACCTGCGGGCGATCCGGTCGCTCGCCGCCACGCTGGAGCCCATCGAGCCGCCGGCGCAGGTCTGGCACGACGTCAGGCGGCGGGTCGCGGCGGAGGGACGGGCGGCGCGGGTGGCGGCCGGGTGGTGGTCGCGGTGGCCCTTCGGCGGCGCGGGGCCTATCCGGGCAGCGGGTCTGTGGCCGCGGTGGTCCGTCGGTGGGGCGTCCCTTGCCGCGGCGGCCGGCATCGTGCTGGCGATCGTCCTGGCCGGGAGCCCGGATCCAGGGCGGTCACCGACGTCGGATACGCCGGGCGGCACGGCGCGTCCGGCGCCGATCGGTGGCCTGGGGCCATTCGAACCCGCTTACGTTTCGGCGATCCGGGATCTGGAGCAGCTCGCCGGCGCGAGGGCACCGGTCCTTCCGGCGGTGCAGGCCGTTCTTGCCGGGAACCTGGCGGTGGTGGAGCGCGCGATCGCCGAGAGTCGTTCCGCGGTCGAGTCCGCACCGGGAAGCGCAGTGGCTCGCGACCGGCTTCGGGCCGGGTTGGCGCGCAAGCTCGCGCTGCTGCGGACGAGCGCGGCCCTGGGGCTCGAACCTCGCGGCCGTGGCGATCCTCGACCCTGACAACCTCACGAATCCAACAGAAATGAACAGGCGGAACTGGAGGCAACACACCATGACAAGGCAGGCAATACGGAGCACGCTCGTCGCTGTCGTCCTGATCGGCGCGGCCGGCGCGGCAGCGGGGCAGACGGAAGAACTGGTGCGGACCATCCGGATGGAGCCCGGCGGCCTGCTCACGCTCAGCAACATCAGCGGTGAGACGACCGTGACGGGCGTGGACGGCGACGACCTGACGATTCGGGCGACGAAGCGGCTCGTCGGCCGCGGCAGCGCCGAGTCGTTGGATCGCGTCGACATCGAGGTCGAGGAGCGCGGCAACCGGGTTGAAGTCGAGCCCAGGTACCGGCGGCGGTCCCTCCTGCAGTCGTTGGGCAACCTGCTCGGCGGCGGCCCGGGATCCGTGGCCGTGGACTACGTGGTGACCGTGCCCCGCGGCACGGGCGTCACCATCGAGTCAGTGTCCGGCAACGTCACCGTCGAAGACGTGGCGGGCGAGACGCGCATCGAGGTGGTGAGCGGCGACGTGCGGCTCGCTTCGCTGACGGCGCTGGTCGAGGTGGAGGCGGTGTCCGGCCGTGTGCGGATCGCCGACGTGAGCAGCGACGACGCCATGACGGCCGAGACGGTCAGTGGCCGCCTCGACATCGACAGGGTCCGGGCGCCGCGGCTGGAGGCGTCTTCCGTGAGCGGCGAGGTGGTGCTGCGCGGGGTGGAGTCGCGGCGTGTCGAGGTGGAGACGGTGTCGGGATCGGTGACCTTCTCCGGTGCGTTGGCGACGAACGGACGCTACGAGTTCGAATCGCACTCGGGCGGCATCCACCTGACGGTGCCGGAGGGCACGGGATTCGAGCTGGAGTCCGAGTCGTTCAGCGGCGGCCTGCGCTCGGCCATCCCCATCGTCGTCGGCCGGGGCGATCGGGCCGGCGAGGTGACCGTCTTCGAGTCGGGGAGCCGCTCGATAGAAGGAGTCGCCGGCGACGGCGGCGGCCGCCTGGAGCTGTCCACCTTCAGCGGGGACATGAGGATCGAAGTGGGGCCGGTCCCCTGACGCTCTTGTCCCGCCCGGTCGTTGGCTTCGGCTCCGGTTGCCGCCCAACCATGCCTGTCCAGGAGTCTGCGCTGCCGCTTGTCGCGGCGCAGACTCTCAGGGGACCTGTTCGCCGGTGTAGAAGGCGGTTGTCCGAGTCGCCGCGGCGTGTGCGGCCTCCGGATCCGTTCCGGCCGCGATCGCCGCCTGCTCCCATCCCTCGCTGCTGCCGGTGATGAACGCCTTGCCGTCCGGCGAAGCGGCGAAGGCAGCTTCGTCGGGTTTCGGGGCGTCCGGTTGCGCGATGTGGAGCGCGAGTCCCAGCAGGCCCATCTCCCAGCCGACGCCGGCCGCGCCCGGTCCGTACTGGTCCCAGTGGTCGGACAGGTGCGCGATGTGCGAGAGCGTGAGCCGGGCGCTGCCGTCTCCACCGTCCGCGACGCGCACTTCCACCCAACTGACGCCGTAGAACTCCCACGTGAGCTCGAAGTGCGAGGGCGGTTCGCACCCGGTTATCACGCCGCCGGCGTTGCCCTCCAACTGATAGCGGCCGCCCAGCTCGAGGTCGCCGCTGATCGGCAGGAACCAGCGGGGAATGCGCTCGCCGTTCGTCACCGCGTCCCACAGATCGTCGACCGTCGTCGCGAAGCTGCGAGACAGCGTGACCGCGCGGGCGGGTTGTCCCTCGCGCTCGAGCGCCGAGACGGAGCGCTCTGCCGCACCGAGGTGGGTTTCGACATCGAAGTTCATGGGTTTCTCCCTGCTTTCAACCTGCGGGCGGTCGCTGCACGAACTGGCTTCACACCGCACGCGGCTGCAATCCGTGCAACCGTTCCCAACCGAGGATCCCGGTCTCCCGACAGGCCTCGAGAGAGGGCCTCGCGATTGATGTCCGCTCGCCTTGCGAGCGCGGAAACGCCGCCCTGCGACGCCGCGACATTCCGAAACGCCTTCATCAGGAGCCGTGGGTCGCCATCCGATTCTTCCATCGCGGCGTTCAGATACGCGGCCACGTCCGCTGGTGTCTGTAGGTATTCGCTGGCATCATGTGCTCTGACGGGCATGCCGCTTCTCCTGCCTGTACGACTTCCAGTCGGCCCGAGCCCTGAGGACATCCCTGGACTGCCGTTTCTTCGTACCACCCGACAGCAAGACGATGTCCTTGCCGTCGCGGCCATAGTACAGCGGTAGCCGGCGCCAACGTCTATCCGTAGCTCTGACACTCCCCTGCCGATTCTCCTGTGATCACCGAAGTTGCCCAGTTCGATGCGGTCGAGGCGGGTCTGGACGCGGGCGCGGACCTCGGGGTTCTGGGACCGGAACCATGCATCGAAGGCGTTGCTGCCGTCCGCGGCGACGTAGTGGACGATTCTGCAAGGCATACCCGGCATATGACGGGCTTCGAATGCAACATCGCGGCCAGGATCGAAATCCCGAGCCGCTGATGAATCGACTACGATCTCCCGGCGAAGGTCACGATCTCATGACTCGACATCCGAATCCCCGCGTGGCTGCGGCCCGCGTCGACGCGCTGTTCATCGACCGCTGGTCGCCGCGATCGTTCTCGCCGGAGCCGCTGACCGAGGCCGACATCGCCTCGATGTTCGAGGCGGCGCGCTGGGCGCCTTCGTCGTCCAACGTCCAGCCGTGGCTCTTCCTGTACGAGACGGACGGCCCCGACCGGGAGGTCTTCGATTCCATCCTCAAGCCGCGCAACCGGGAGTGGGCGGCGAAGGCCCCGTTTCTGGGCTTCCTCTTCGCCAACACGCGCACGGCGGACGGCCGCGAGCCGCGCACGGCGCAGTTCGACGCCGGCGCGGCGTGGATGTCGCTGGCGCTGCAGGCCCTGGCGCTGGGCATCTACACGCACGGGATGGCCGGCATAGACGTCGACGCCGCGCACGAGAGGCTGGGCGTCGACACCGAGCTCTGGACGGTGATGTGCGCGTTCGCGGCCGGACGGATCGGCCCGCCGGAGGCGCTGCCGCCGGCGTTGCGGGAACGCGAGCGGCCGAAGGACGACCGCAAGCCGCTCGGCGAGATAGCGCACCGGGGCAAATGGAGATCGTCATGAGGCTGCTCAAGCTGCTTGCCGTTCCGATGTTCGTGGTGGGTGCGACGTTCGTGGCTGGTGCGTTTCCGGGACCGTCGGGGGCGCAGACGGGCGGCGCTGCCACCCCCAACGTGGTGCTCATCCTCGCCGACGACCTGGGCTGGGGCGACGTCGGCGCGATGCATCCCGCGTCCGCAATCCGGACGCCGCACATCGACCGCCTCGCCGACGAGGGGATGCGCTTCGTGGATGCGCACTCGCCGTCGGGCGTCTGCACCCCGACGCGCTACGCGCTGCTCACCGGGCGCTACACCTGGCGGACGCGGCTGACCAGGGGCGTGCTCGGCGGCTACAGCCCGCCGCTGCTGGAGCCGGACCGCCCGACCCTGGGGACGCTGCTCAAGGCGCGGGGTTACCGGACCGCTGCCATCGGCAAGTGGCATCTCGGCATGGACATGCCGTACCTCGACCCGGCGGCGGAGCGGATCGAGCCGTGGGAGGGCGATCCCGGCATCGACTTCGGCGGCGTAATCGCCGACAGCCCGATTCATCACGGCTTCGACGAGTACTTCGGGGTCAGCGCGTCGCTGGACATGGCGCCGTACGTGTACATCCGCAACGATCGCTTCACCGCGCTCCCGGCGCACGAGCAGCCGGCAGTACCGTTCCCGTACTTCATCCGCCACGGGCCGCGGGCCGACGACTTCATCATCGACGAGGTGCTCGACCGGTTGGTGGAGGAGGCGGTCGGCTTCATCGACCGGTCGGCGCGGACCGGCGATCCGTTCTTCCTCTACTTTCCGCTGACCGCGCCGCACAAGCCGACGCAACCCCACGAGCGGTTCCGGGGCCGCACGGGCCTGGGCGAGTACGGCGACTTCGTCGCGCAGGTGGACGATGCGGTCGGGCAGGTGCTCGCGGCCCTGGATCGGACCGGCGCCGGCGACGAGACGCTGGTGGTCTTCACCTCCGACAACGGCTCGTACATGTATCGCCACGATGATGCGGCACCGGATCATGTCGACGACCCGTCGATTCAGGCCTATCGCGTGCGCCGCCACCGCTCGAATGCCGACTGGCGCGGCACCAAGGCCGACATCTGGGAGGGCGGCCACCGCGTGCCGTTCGTGGCGCGCTGGCCGGGGGTGGTCGAGCCGGGGACCGAGACCGCCGCCACCATCGTCCATGCCGATCTCTACGCGACGCTGGCCGACATCGTCGGCGTAACGCCCGGCCCCGATGCCGCGGAGGACAGCGTGTCGCTGCTGCCGATGCTGCGCGGCGAGCCGGCGACGCGCGGCGTCCCCGTGGTCCACCACTCGTCCGGCGGGATGTTCGCGATTCGCGACGGCGCGTGGAAGCTGGTGCTGGGCAACGGGTCGGGCGGCCGCCAGGAGCCGCGGGGCGAGCCCTTCGGACGGCCCTATCAGCTATTCGATCTGTCGCAGGATCCCGCCGAGGCCCGCGACGTAGCGGCGGAGCACCCGGAGGTCGTCGAGCGGCTCGAGGCGACGCTGGAGCGTTTCCGGCGCACCGGCCGGAGCGCGCCGCCGAAAACCAGCCCTTGAGTTGCTGTATTTCATGTAAATCAGCGATAGTATTGCTGGAATGTATGGCCGGGAGCTGGATCTCCGCGCCCTCGTCGAGCACCGCTCCGTCTTCCTGTTCGGCCCCCGCCAGACCGGCAAGAGCACCCTCGTCCGGCACACGTTCCCCGACGCGGCGGTCTACGACCTGCTCGAAGCGGACACGTTCCACCAGTTGAGCACGCATCCCGAGCACCTGCGCCAGACCCTGGAGCCGGGACGGCGGATCGTGGTGATCGACGAGATCCAGAAGTGTCCCCCGTTGCTGGACGAGGTCCACCTGCTCATCGAAAGGAACCGCGAGTTGCGGTTCGTGCTGACCGGCAGCAGCGCGCGCAAGCTGAAGCGGGGCGGCGCCAACCTGCTGGCGGGTCGCGCGCGCGTGGCCCGGTTGCACCCGCTCGTATCGGTGGAGCTGGAAGGCGATCGCCTCCTGGATCGCATCAACCACGGGGGGCTGCCCGCTTTCCTCGATGGACCGGAGCCGCGGGAAGACCTGCGGGCCTATGTCGGCACGTACCTGCAGGAGGAGATTCAGGCGGAAGGGCTGACCCGCTCCATCGGCAACTTCGGCCGCTTTCTGGAGGTGGCCGGTCTGACCAACGGAGAGCCGATCAACTTCGCGGCCGTCGCCTCGGACGCGGGACTCGCGCCCAGCACCGTGCGCGAGCACTACCGGATTCTCGAGGATACGCTGGTGGGCGAGCAGTTGCCGGCGTTCCGGAAGACCCGTACCCGAAAGCCGGTGGCGACCGCCAAGTTCTTCTTCTTCGACGTCGGCGTGGCGAACACACTGCGCCGTACCGGCGCCATCGAGCCCGGGTCCGACGCCTACGGGCGCGCCCTCGAGCACCTGGTATTCCTGGAGCTCAGGGCTTGGCTGGATTATCGCCGCCGGGACGATCCCCTTGCCTACTGGCGCAGCCGGTCGCAACTCGAGGTCGATTTTGTGGTCGGCGACGCGGTGGCAATCGAGGTCAAGGCCAAGCCCCGCTTATCGGCCCGCGACTACAAGGGCCTGCTCGCGCTGGGGGAGGAGATCCCGCTGCGGCGGAAGCTGGTGGTCTGCCACGAGCCGCGCCGGCGGCGCGAGGAAAACGGCGTCGAGATCATCCCGGTTCGGGAGTTCCTGAGCAAGCTGTGGGCGGACGTGATTATCGGTGACGGCGAGCCGGTCACTGGCTGACTACAGCAAGTAACCTGCGCCAGCGGACAGGAGGACTCATGGCAATCTCTGACCGGACGAAGCGCTTACTGTGGTCGCGTTCTGGCGGCTATTGCCAGAACCTCGCGTGCAACCGTGAAGTCTTCGCCTTCTTCGAGAGCGGCGATGTTTCGACCTTGGGGGAGTTGGCTCACTTATCATTAGCCAGAGTGAACACGGACCTCGCGGAAAAAGATAGCGATGGGCGTCAATCCGTTCCGGATTCCAGGTCGTGGGTGCCGACCATGGTCGGTGCATGGTCACCGCGGACCCTGTTGGCATTGAAATATGTGCGTAACCTGCTCATAATTCAATGCGATGGAGGTTCGTCGGCAGCACCATCTGCGTCGGTTGGCGCTGCTCCTGAGGGAGTCTCCCGTCGTCGCGCTGCTCGGCGCTCGGCAGATCGGGAAGTCCACGCTCGCCCGTCAGCTTGTGGCCGCGCGCCGCGGGCCGACCACGTGGTTCGACCTCGAGAATCCGGAGGACCTCGGCCGGTTAGCGGATCCCGGTCTCGAGCTGCGGCCGCTTAGAGGCTTGGTCGTCCTCGACGAGATCCAGAGGCTGCCCAACGTCTTTCCGCTGCTGCGCGTGCTGGCCGACCGGCCGCGGACGCCGGCCCGATTTCTCGTTCTCGGCAGCGCGTCGCCCGAATTGCTCCGCCAGACTTCCGAGACGCTCGCCGGGCGCGTGGCGTTCCACGAGCTCGACGGCTTCGACCTGCGCGAGGTCTCCGACGTCGATCGGCTCTGGCTGCGGGGCGCCTTCCCGCGCGCATATCTCGCTCGTTCCGCGACCGCCAGCCGCCGCTGGCGCGACGACTTCATCCGCACCTTCCTCGAGCGCGATCTGCCGGGCCTCGGAAGCACCGTTCCTGCGACCACGTTGCGACGGTTCTGGACGATGCTGGCCCACTGGCACGGTCAGCTCTGGAACGGGGCCGAGTTCGGCCGCGCGTTCGGCGTCGCGCACACCACGGTGCGGCGTTATCTCGATCTCCTGACCTCGGTGTTCGTGGTGCGGCAACTGCAGCCGTGGCACGAGAACCTCGCCAAGCGGCAGGTGCGCTCGCCGAAGGTCTACATCGGCGATTCCGGAATTCTCCACGCCCTGCTGGGACTGGGCACGCGCGAGGCGCTGGTTTCCCATCCCAAGGTGGGCGCGTCCTGGGAGGGGTTCGTCATCCGCCAGATCACGCATCTGCTCGATGCGCGTTCCGAGCAGTGCTTCCACTGGTCGACTTATTCCGGCGCCGAGCTCGACCTGCTGGTCGTGGCCGGGAACCGGCGCTACGGTTTCGAGGTGAAGCGGACCGAGGCTCCCCGGCTGACCGCGTCTATGCGTTCGGCCATGGAAACGCTCGACCTGCAGCGTCTCGACGTCGTGCATGCGGGGGAACGCCTGTACCGACTTGCGCCCCGTGTCAGGGCCCTGCCTGCCGGGCGGCTGGCGACCGAGCTGCGGTCGCAGCGCGTGTGAAGGCGTTGAAGTTGACGGTGTCCACCACGCGGGTGTCGCCCTCCCGGCGCCCGCGGGAGTCGCCCGGCCACTGGCGGATGCGCGGCGACAGCCGGGGGCGGCCGTCGAGGGGGCAGTCGGTCGGATACGATAGCGGAGCGCATGGAGACGTCAGCCGGAGGCCTGGAGGCGCGGATCTGCGCCCGTTCGCGAAGCGTTCACGCGAGTGCGAATTGCATTAGAGGTGTGACATGGCAAGAGCCCTCGATCGGCGCGAGTTCCTTGGGACGGGTGCGGTTGCGGCCGCCGCGTACGCGTTGAGCGGTCCCGCGTTCGCGCAGGCCACCGATCCGACCACGCTGAGCATTGCCGAGGCGCAGCGGCTGATTCGTGCCGGGGCGCTCTCGCCGCTGGAGCTGGTGGAGGCCTACCTGGAGCGCATCGGGCGCTTCGACGATCGCCTGAACGCCTTCGTCACCGTGACCGGCGAACGCGCCGTGGCGCGCGCGCGGTCACTGGAGGCCGAGCTCGCCCGCGGGGGATGGCGCGGCCCGCTGCACGGCATTCCGATCGCGCTGAAGGACAACATCGACACGGCCGGCGTGCTGACCACCGCCGCGAGCGCGGTGTACGCGGACCGCGTGCCGGACGAGGACGCCGAGGTGGTGACGCGGCTCGAAGCGGCCGGCGCCGTCATCGTGGGCAAGCTCAACATGCACGAGTTCGCCTACGGGGGGACGTCGGCGTTCACGCACACCGGCCCCGTGCGCAATCCGTGGGACGTGGACCGCATCGCCGGCGGGTCGTCCGGCGGCTCCGGCGCGGCGGTCGCCGCGCGGCTGTGCGCCGGCGCCCTGGGGACCGATACCGGCGGATCGGTGCGCATTCCGGCCGCCCACTGCGGCATCGCCGGTCTGAAGCCGACCTACGGGTTGGCCAGCATTCGCGGCATCATCCCGCTCAGCGTGTCGCTCGATCACGTCGGCCCGATGTGCCGGACGGTGGCCGATTCCGCGCTGCTGCTGCAGGCGCTGGCCGGATACGATCCGCTCGGCATCGCGAGCATCCGCGCGGAGGTGCCCGACTACGCCAGCGCCCTGCTGCGCCGCACGTCGTCGCTACGCCTCGGCGTGCCCCGTACACCGTTCTACGACGACCTCGACCCGCAGGTCGCCCAGGCGGTCGATCGGGCGCTCCCCGTGCTGAGCGACCTCACGGCGAGCACGCGGGACGTGGAGTTGCCGGCGCTGCCGCAGGCCCGTCCCGTGGCGGTCGAGTCGTACGCGTATCACGCCGATCTGCTCGACGAGAGCCGGGAGCTGTACGAGGAGAGCACGCTGGCGCGCATCGAGCCCGGCGCCGAGGTGCCCGCGGCGGAGTATGCCGAAGCCCTGTATGGGTTGAAGTTGGTGAGAAAAGCAATCGCCGGCGTGTTCGACGACGTCGACCTGCTGGTCACGCCGACGTTGCCGATACTGCCGGTCGCGATCGAAGCGGCCCGCGAATCGCCGCTGGAGGCGACCCGGATCCTGATCCGCAACACCGCGCCATTCAATTCCTACGGGACTCCGGCGATCACCGTCCCCTGCGGATTCAGCCGCGAAGGTCTGCCCATCGGGTTGCAGATCTGCGGCCGCGCCCTGGGCGAACTCGACGTGCTTGCCCTCGCGCACGCCTACGAGCAGGCGACCGACTGGCACGAAAGGACACCACCGCTGTGAGCTTCTTCAGGTCCGCATGACCCCGAGCACCTGGACCGCTTCGTCGACCTCTTCCTCGTAGGTGAGGGGCTTCGACGATCCCGGCGCGCGCCGGCGACAGGCAATGGCGAGAGCCAGGCAGGTACCCAGGGTCGCACAGCCGATGCTCCAGCGGACCGGGTCGGCCAGCAGCCACAGCTCCAGCCGCGCCGTCCACCAGGCGTACGCCGTCAGGGCGAGCGCATAGACCGGCCACAGGTACTTCACGTTCGCCTTGCCCGGCACGTAGCTGCAGGCGAACGGCATCTTGTGAAATCGGCACAACAGCAGCTCGGTCAGGCAGCCGGACATCAGCAGCCAGAAGGCGGTGTGCTGCAACGCCGGTACGGGTCCCCACCACGCGGCATAGACGGGGAACGTTACGCCGACGATCGGCAGCGCGCCGAGCAGCCACAGCGCCTTGCGCGACCCGTTCAGGTACGCCGCCTTTTCGTCGATCTCGGTCATCCGGAAGATCCGGTTGGCACGGAGCTCCGTCGGGACCGCGAACAGCACCCGCAGCGCCGCGAGCACGAAGAACGAGAGCACGAGCGGTATGGACAACAGCCGCGCCGACGGTGCGGAGAGCGACTCGCGCAGGGCGTTCTCGGCGATGCCGGTGACCGGGCTCAGGAACGATCCGACGACGAACGCCAGTCCGAGGCCGACGTAGGCGGCGACGAGCAGCCGGTGGCGGCGGCTGCGCGCCAGGCTCCGGGCGGCGAACGCCACGATGGCGTGTTCGACGGGATGGCGCAGGATGGTCGCGCCGGCCAGGCGAGTCGCCGTGCGCGAGACGGGGCCGGCCCGTCGCGCAGCGTCCGGCGGCGTTTCCAGCGCATGCTTCACTACCCGTCGAAAGGCGGCGCCATAGGCGAGTGCCGCGATCGAGAGCGTGACCCCGAGCGCCAGCAGCCCTGCGGCGGCCAGACGTCGAAACGCTTCCGGGTCGAAGCCCCAGATGACCTCGTAGATGCCGAGGAACCATACCGGCGGCAACCAGATGCCGGCGCGGCTGCTCGTCAGCCCGACGAACCGGTACGGGTTGTCCGCCGCCGCCAGCGCCTCGCTCGTCGCGGCCGGATCGATGGCGGCCAGCCTGACCAGCAGCCCGGGCGAGAAGACGAGCCATTCGATCAGGACGATGACGAACAGCAGTTGCGCGAGCATCGATACCCGCCGCAGGAGACGCTCGGGAAGGGCGAGCGCGATGCACGCCTGCAACGCGGCCAGGGCGAGGAACACCAGGATGCCGGCGGACACGGTCGCGACGAAGTGCGCCACGGGGTAGCGCAGGAACGCTTCGAGCGGAAGATAGCCTCCGGCAACGAGCGAAAACAGCACCGTGCCCGGCAGGTTGACCACGATGGCGAAGCCGGCCACCACCGCGACCAGCGCCGCGAGCCTGGCGAATACGATGGTGCGCGGGCGGATCGGCAGGCCGCCGAGGACGATCGCGTCGCGCCGGTCGGGAAAGAGCTTGTCCCACACCAGCACCGTGACGAACCCGACGGCGGCCATCGAGTAGCCGATGAAGTAGAGCTTCTGCGGCACCGCTCTGAGCGCCAGCTCCTCGTAGGTCATCCACGAGCCGTAGGACAACGAGAGAAGGAAGGTGAAGACCGCCGGGGGAATCATGAACACGGCGGCCAGCCAGAGCGCCGACTGGCGCAGGTCGACCGTTTCCGGGACGAGGTCGTTCTCGAAGAGTCCCCGGAGGAACGTGCGGAACAGGACGCGAAACTGATCGCGCTCGCTGTCGATCCCGACGCCGCGGCCGCTGTCCGTCACAGCTTCATCGCCTCCACCAGCTCGCCCGCGACGCACGATGCAGCTCTGGTACACGACCGGCGCCGGTTCGTCACAGCTTCATCGCCTCGACCAGCTCGCCCGCGACCTGCTCGGCGTCGCGCTGCCCCGCGAGCTGCATGAACACCCCCTCCAGCGAGGGCTGCCGCATCAGTGCCCGCAGCCGTTCGACGCGATCCGACGCCACCACCCGGCCCTCCCGCAGGATGACGACCGTCGAGCAGACCTGCTCCACCATCTCGAGTACGTGCGAGCTGTAGAGGACGATCTTGCCGCCGGCGGCGAGCGCCCGAATGAGCTGCTTCAGCACGAGCGTCGCACCGACATCGAGGCCGGAGGACGGTTCGTCGAGGATGACGATCGCCGGATCGTGCAGCAGCGCGGCCGCGATCAGGATCTTCTGCCGCATGCCCTTCGAGTACGCCGACAACCGGGCGTGCCGGTCGTCGTAGATGTCGAAGAGCCGGAGGAACCGCTCGATCTTCTCGTCGAGCACCTCGCGTTTCATCTGGCGCAGCCGCCCGACGAGCGTCAGGTATTCGGGACCGGTCAGGTACGAGTAGATGTCCGGCGTCTCCGGCACGTACCCGATCCGGCGCCGGTGCCCCAGGAGATCGTGCCGGATGTCTTCGCCATGGACGCGGATCTCGCCGTCGGTCGGCTCGAGGAGCCCTGCGACCATGTTGACCGTGGTCGACTTGCCGGAACCGTTCGGGCCGAGGTAGCCGAGCACCTCGCCGGGCCGTACCGTGAAGCTGACGTCGCGCACCGCGGCCAGCGCGCCGTAGTACTTGGAGACGTTCACCACTTCGAGCATGCGACTACCTCCCGGGCCGGTCGCTGATTGTGGCGCCGCCAGTTGGCGGCGGGAGATCGGATATCGTCCAGTCAGTCTCGCAGCATCGCGCCTGGATCCAGCCGTGCCACGCGCGCCGCAGGGCCGATGCAGGCGAGGAGCGACGCCCCGAGGACGAGGAAACAGACGGCGGCGACGATCCACGGGTTCGCGAGGGTGGTCCCGGATAGGGCCAGGTGCAGCGTGCGGCCCGCCGCGATGGCCAGGAGCATGCCGATGCACAGGCCGGTCAGCACGCACGCCAGGGTCGAGCGCAGCAGCTCGGCGAGAACCCGGCTCCGGTTCGCCCCGAGCGCCTGGCGCAGCGCGAGCTCGCGCAGGCGGCGGTTCGCGGTATCGCTCACCATGCCGAAGACGCCAAGCGCCGCGAGGAGTGCGGATCCGAACCCGAACGGGACCAGCAACGCGCTCTGGAACCGCTCCGGCGACAGCGCTCTTTCCACGAGCTCCGTCGTGGTGAGGTCGGCGCTCATCGGCTGTTCCGGATCCACCTCCGCGAGCGCGCGGCGCACAATCGCCCGCGCGGCGGCGGGGGTCGCGGACGTGCGGACCACGACGTACCGGAGCGGGATGGCCGTCTGGGTGTACGGCAGGAACACGTCGCCGCTGACTTCCTGCACCCGGCGGTACCGGCCGTCGGCGACCACGCCCACGATGCGATACGAGCGCGGGGCGTTGCGGCCGCCGATGAACCGCCGGCCGACCGCTTCCCGCGCGGACCCGTACATCTCGCGGGCGACGCTTTCGCTGACGATCGCGACCAACGGTTGGTACTCGGCCGAGGGCTCCACCGTTTGCGGCGGCTGGCGCTCGGTCGCGGACTGCGTAGCCGCCGACGGCTGGCGTGGCGTCGCGGACTCGTCGGCGCGGGGCGACACGCGGGCCGCCCTGGCAGCGGCGACGGTCCAGGTATCCGTTTCCGCGAAGCCGCGGCCGGCGAGCAGCGATGTGCCGATGGCCTCGAAGTAGGTCGGCGTCACCACCTCGAGGTTCAAGATGGTATTGCCCGCCGCGTCCTCGGGGCTCTGGCCGGGAAGCCGGTAGGGCAGATCCCAGCCGATCACGCCCTCCAGCGGTCTGAGCAGCGCCGCGCCGGCCGCCCCGACCTCCGCGTTCGCTTCCAGACGCGCAATCACGGCCCGAAAGAACCGGCGCCGGGCCGCCGCGTCGGGGTAGCGCACGCGGCTGGGGTTCACGAAGGCGGTCAGGACGTCCTCGCGGTCGAAACCCAGGTCGGCGCCGCGCAGGTTGAGGAAGCTCACGGTGAGGGCGCCCGCGATGGCGAGCAACACCACCGTCCCGGCCACCTCGACGGTGAGGAGCGCGCCGCCGACGCGCCTGGTGCGGCCCGTCCCGCCGATGCCGGCCTTGCTCCCGCGCAGGAGTGCGTCGATGGACGAGTGCCTGACCATCATCAACGGGATGCACCCGATCCCGAGGGTGACCGCCACGAGGCACGTTGCGGCAAACAGGAGTGATCGGCCGTCGATCGAGGCGGATGCGATCCGGGCGATGCCATCCGGCGCCAGTGCAATCACGGCGGCGAGGATCGCGATCGCCAGACCGATTCCGGCGAGGGTCCCCACCGTTGCGAGAACGAGACCCTCGGCGGCGAACTGCCGGAGCAGATTGCGGGTCGAGGCGCCCAGGCTCAGACGCAGCGCCACCTCGCCGCCGCGCCGGGCCGCGCGCGTCGCCAGCAGTCCGCCCAGGTTGACCACCGCGACGAGCAGCAGCACGAACGCGCCGCCGAACAGCAGCGCCGCGATGCCCCGGCCGTTTCCCAGGATGTGCTCGCGCAGCGGCGTGAGCGCCGCGATCCGATCGCCACCAGTCGAGCCTGGGCGTTGCGCCTCCAGTCGCGACACGATTCCGTCGAGCTCGGCGGTTGCCTGCTCCCGGGACACGCCCCGGCGCAGACGCCCGACCGCCTGCAGGAACACGGTCCGGTTGTTCGCCAGTCCGGGCCGTGTGCCGAGCGCCGTGAAGACGTCAACGCCGCGCGGAAAGACGAACCTGGCCGGCAGAATGCCAATCACCGTGAAGTCGACGCCCGTGAGCGTCAGGCCGGTGCCAATCACTTCGGGGTCCGCGCCGAGAACGTTCGTCCAGAACGCGTGGGTGAGCACCACGGTCGGCTGGGCTCCTTCCCGGTCGTCCTTCGCCGCGAAGGCGCGGCCGAGCATCGGCCGCACGCCCAGCACGTCGAAGAACTCATGCGTGACGCGTGCGCTCTCGATGGCGACCGGATCGCCGCGGCCGGTCAGGACGTAGCTGTACCCGTAGACGGTGGTCGGCAGGGCCGCGAGACGCTCGAAGCTCGTCGATTGCGCCCGCCACTCCAGGAACTCCGGATACGAAAGCTCGATGAAGCGTGTCGGGTCGGTCCGGCTCGTCTTCCAACCGGCGACGAGGCGTTTCTCCTGCGGAAACGGGAGGGGTTGGAGCACTACGGCGTCCAGCACGCCGAACATGGCGGTGCTCGCGCCGACCCCCATGGCCAGCGCGACGGTGGCGAGCACCGGAACACCCGAGCTGCGGTTCTTGAACTGGCGGCGCAGGGCGTGCCGCAGGTCCCGCCCGAACTCCTCCAGCCAGCGCGTGCGGCGGAGGTCGCGGCACATCTCCTTCACATGGTCGAGGCCGCCGAACTCGAGGCGAGCTCGACGCCGCGCCTCTCGCGTGGACATTCCGGCCTGGATGTGGTCGGCCACCTGCCGCTCGACGTGGTCGCGCAGCTCGGCGTCGAGCTCGGCTTCCGCCCGCTCGCGACGCCGCAGCCGCTGCAGCGCTTGTCGCCAGCTCACCGCGCGCTTCCGCCGGCGGTTCCCAGAATCAGCCCGACGGCCTCGGCCAAGCGGGCCCAGCTCGCGGTCTGCTCCTGCAACCGCGCGTGCCCCTTGGGCGTCAGGCGATAGAACTTCGCGTCGCGGCCGGTGTCCGACGGCTTCCACGCCGCGGCCAGCAGTCCGCGCCGCTCCAGTCGGTGCAGCGCGGGATACAGCGACCCCTGCGGCACCTGGAGCACGTCGCGCGACACCTGCTTGATGCGCTGGGCGATGCCGTAGCCGTGAATCGGGCCGGTAGCCGCGACCTGCAGCACCAGCAGATCGAGCGTGCCCTGCGGCAGGTCCGTCCTGGGCGTGGTCATTCTCGCAATACCTCTAACTTCTACATGTACAGGATCACATGTAGAAGATCAAGGTGTCGAGAGATCTTCGTCAACACCCGGTACTCGTTCGAAATGCCGAGACGCATTACAGGTTGCGCCACGCTTTCTCATCGTCATCCGAGGCCCATTCGCTCATCGCCGCGGAGACGTCCGGACTTGCTGCTCGAGCGGAGGTGGGCGGGATCTCGAAGCCGACCGAGCGCATCAGCTCGATGGCGTTGCTCTTGCCGACCACCCCCGGGCGCAGCCTGTAGTCGAAGCAGAGCCTGCCGTTCGTCAGGTGGTCGGTGAAGTGGACGTTCTCCGCGCGCGGGCCGAGCGCGTCCGTGATCGCCGTGAGCGCCAGATCGTGCGTTGTCACGAGGCCGATGGCGCCCCGCTTCACCAGGCCCTGCACCACGGCGTCGGCGCCAATCCGCCGGTCGTGCGAGTTCGTGCCGTGCAGGCATTCGTCGATCAGGAACAGCACGGGTTTCGCGAGGGCGGGCGATTCGTCGGTGAACGACGCATTTTTCGGGCTCGTTGCGCTTGTCCCGGTCCTGTCCAGGATGGCCCGCAGCCGCAGGATCTCGGCGTGAAAGCGCGAGCTGCCATCCTGCAGCGAATCGACGATGCGTATCGACGCTCCCACCGCCAGGGGCGACATCCGCAGCCGCCGCGCCCGCACCGGCGCGCCGGCCTGGGCGAGGACGGCATTGACCCCGATTGCGCGGAGCAGCGTGCTCTTGCCGGACATGTTCGAGCCGCTCAGTACGAGCACCTGTGGATGGGCGTCCAGGCGGACGTCGTTGGCGACGGCCTCGGCGTTCAGAAGCGGATGCGCGAGTGCTTGTGCCTCGAAGCACGGCGTCCCGTCCGCCAGCTCCGGCCAGCCGTCGTCGGGCCGCTCGAACCGATAGGCGGCCAGCGACGCCAGCGCCTCCATCTCGCCGACGGTGTCGAGCCACGTGCCCAGCTTCGGGCCGGAGGCGAGACGCCAGCGCTCGACCGCGTGCGCGAGGTGCACGTCCGAGACGAGGAAGAACCCGAGCAGCCACGCGAAGGCGTTGTGGCGCGAATCGACGTGCTCCATCAGGCGGGTCAGCCGGGCCACCTGCCGGGACGGCGGCTCCCCGTCGACGTCGAGCCGGGCGCGCAGCTCGGCGAGTCGCGCGGCGTGGAAGCGTTCGGCCTCCATCCGCCCGAGCAGGCCGCCGAGCAACGCGACATGCCGGGCGGCCGAGTCGATCCCTTCGTAGACCCGTGCCGCGGCCGGCTGGATGCGCAACTGCACCACCGCCACCCCGACCACGGCGGCGACGAAGTACCAGCCGAGCAGCGACCGGACGCCATCGCTCAGATCCAGCGACCGGACCCCCGCGAGCGCGTAGGCGACGCCGGCCGCGAGGGCCAGGGCGCCGGCCACCGAAGCAATGCGTCCCGCCGTCAGGAGCGCGGGCGAATCGAAAGCGGCCGGCGCGGTGCCCCAGGCCGACAGCGCTTGCGCATCGACGGCGGCGCGGGTGTCGTCGCCCAGCACCGCCAGGTCCTCGCGCAGGTCGAGGTTGGGGGTGAGCTCGTCGATCGCCGCCTGCCGGGCGCGGACGACATCGGACGCGGCGGGGGAGAGCAGCCAGCCGGCGAGCGTTGCCATGCCACGGCGCGTCCGCGCGGCGCAGAGGCGCTGGAACACGGACCCGTCGCCGAACAGATCGAGGTCGGCCGCGTACAGGTGCTGCGGGTCGGCGAACTCGTCCCCCCGTTCGCCGGTGCCGGCCCACGCGTCGTCCAGCCGCGCGAGGCCGCGGTCGTAGAAGGCGATGGCCCGTTCCAGCCGGCTGCGCTCGGTCTCGATCCGGTCGAGACGAAAGCCGAGCCAGACGACGCCGGCGAGCGGCGCCATGATCCACCAGGCCGAGTACCCCGCCCCGCCGACGATGCCGATTCCCAGCAGTGCAGCGATACCCACCAGGACCAACCGGACCGTCCCGATGGCGTGGTGCCGCCGCTCGGCGTCCGCGCGCGCCGTCCGGCGGGCCGCCCGCCGTTCCTGGTAGACGGTCCGGGGATCCTGTTCGGTTGGTTGTGATGCAGACATCCGTTCTTTCATGGAGTATTCCGTCGTCCTGCCCCGGTTCATCGACGGCTGCTGTCTTCACTACGTGGATCGCCTTCCCCAGGTTCTGTGGGGCCGCAGCGGAGGGCGGCCGTCTGAAGAGGAGGGCGGCGATGAGCGACCGCCGCTACCGGCTGACGTCCCCGAAGTAGCCGGGCAGGTCCGGCTTCGTGTCGCGCAGGATCTCGACGATGGCCTGCCTGTCGACGCGCGTCAGGTACTCGTAGCGCGAGTCCCCGTCTGCACCCGACAGCACCCGCCACAGCCGCCGGTACACGGCGTCCTTCGCGTCCGCGGGCAGGGCGTCGAACGCCGCCGTATGGATCATGTAGCTGCACGGGTAGCGGAACAGGCGCGTGTTGAGGTCGACCTCCCGCAGCGTCCGCCCGCGCCGGTCGAACGGCCCGCGGGCCTCGAACGCTGCCTCGAACCCGGCCGTGCCCGTCATCCGGTCGGTCAGCGGTGACTCGTCGGCGAAGAGCATGTAATCGACGAGCGCACCTACCGCCTCGCGTAGCGTACCGTCTTGACCCACCGCCGCCCGCAAGGTCACGTCCCCGTCCACTGCCCGCGGCGCGCGGAACAGCCCCCGCGTGGCGCGGCCCTCGTGAGCCGCGACCCGGAACTCCCACCCGGTGCGGGTGAGCAGGTTCGTCATGTGCGCCTGGTGCTCCAGCACCATCAGCGCCGCGATGTCGCTGTACGGCGTCAGATAGCCGGAGGTGTCGAACCGGTCCTCGACAGTGGGCAGGTTGAAGTTGGCTTCGTCCTCCAGCAGCATCGGCTCGTCGGGGTCGGTCGCCACGGTGTTTCCGACGTGTGGGCCGAGGCCGGTCTCGCCGGTGACGTACCAGCCGCCCCAACGTGACGAGATGGGGGTGCGCTGGTCGATGGGCACCGAGACGTACGGCACGCCCTCGGGGTCGATCACCGCGCTGCCGACGGCCAGTCCGGGCAGGCCGAGCGTCGCCTCCGAGACGTGGCATTCCAGGCACGAGCGCGGCCGCTGGAAACCGCGCGCCCGGCGGCTCTGCGAGAGCGCGTAGAACATCACTCCCTGCCGCGGATCGAGAGCGGCCAGCTCCAGCGCGGGCGCGCCGCGAATCCAGGCCACGGCGATGTCGTCGGTGAAGTAGATGGCGCGCGGGTTGTCGGGGCCGATGAAGTCCGACTGCAGGCTCGTCTTCGAGAAGACGAGCGTCTGCGACTCGACCGGCACGTCGAGGGCGTCGAGGACGGCCGGCAGGAATCCCCGGCGCGCGTCGAACGGGAGCGTCGCCTCGCCGGTCCGTAGCCGGGCGTTCAACTGCGCCACCCGATCTGTCCGCGGGCGCGTGCCGTACTCGATGGCGGGATGCCGGAAAGAAGCCGAGAAGCGTTCCGCCAGCGTCGCCGCGCCGGCGCTCGTGGTGGCGATGAGGCCGCAGGCGATCACCGCGGCGCGGGCTCCCGAGGCCGCGCGGTTCGGCATCGCCCTACGGGAAGAAGACGAGCTTGAACACCATACCCGTGATGCTCAGGAGCAGGCCGATCACGATTGGGCCATAGACGGCCTTGATGACCCGAACGTCTGCCTCCAGCAGTGCTATGTCCGTCGCCAACGGCAAGAGATCCCCTTTGGTCGCGAGTTGCTGCCCGACCGGGATGGCTCCGGCAGCCGCCTTGGCCTTCTCCTCCGAGGCGCCAGCCTCGATGAGTGCGTCGTAGACCTCGCTGACGATGACGCTCATCGGTTTACGGGAAGAAGACGAGCTTGACCAACAGAGCCAGGATGAGCGGGCCGAAGGTGAAGATCGCGAACTTCAGGACGGCGACCTCCGCCTTCAGGTCGGCGATGTCCTGCTTGGTGGCGAGTTGCTGCCCGATGGGGATGGCTCCGGCTGCCGCCTTGGCTTTCTCCTCCGAGGCGCCGGCCTCGATGAGTGCGTCGTAGACCTCGCTGACGATGACGCTCATGATTCCACTGTAACCGCCGCTGGCGGCGCTGACAACCGTCACGGATGGACGCCGCGCCGCCCGGCGAAATCCTGGCCGGCCCTGTAAACTGTACAGGCTTCAAGGCGTTAATCCATGCCACGATTCCGCACGATTCTCGCGCTCGCTCTGTGTCTCCCGACCGCCGCCGCGGCGGACCTCCGTGCGCAATCCGGCGCCGGGTTCCCGATGGGCATCCACGGGCCGGACCGGCCGCGCGTGGACGAGACCGTCGTTGCGACGTCGGGAGCCGGCTACGGAATTCTCGGCGGCCGGCCGCGCGTCCGGGTGCGGCGGACCGATACGCCGCCGGAGATCGACGGCCGCCTCGACGACGAGGTGTGGCGTACGGCGGCCATGCTCTCGGAGTTCGTGCAGCAGTCGCCGCTCGACGGCGCCCCGGCGACGGAAGAGACCGAGATCTACATCTCCTACGACAGCGAGCACATCTACTTCGCCTTCTATCTGCACTACGCCGACCCGAGCATCATGCGGGCCAGCCGGGTGGATCGCGACACCGCGTGGCAGGACGATCTGATGACGGTCTACCTCGACACGTTCATGGATCAGCAGGTCTGCTACGACTTCGACCTCAACGGCTACAACGTGCAGGGCGACGGCATCATCAACGCCGGCCAGTCGAGCAGCGGTCCGATTCCCATCGCCGACCGGTCCTGGGAGGCGCTGTTCTACAGCGGGACGCAGATCGTCGAGGACGGTTATACGGCGGAGATGGCGATCCCGTTCAAGAGCTTCCGCTACCCGGAGCAGCCCCCCGGCGTGGAGCACCGCTGGGGCTTCCAGATCGTGCGCGAGATCAAGGGCAAGAACCAGGAGAACGTGGTCTGGGCGCCGATGTCGCGCGACGTGCAGAGCTTCATGGCGCAGATGGGCGTGCTCGAGGGGATGACCGACCTGTCGACGAGCCGCAACCTGGAGATCCTGCCGTCGTTCACCGCCATCCAGTACAGCTCGATCGATAGCGAGACCGGCGACTTCGTCAACCGGGGCACCGATCCGGAAGGCGGCGTGAACGTCAAGTACGGCATCACGTCGAACCTGACCGCCGACTTCACCGGCAACCCCGACTTCTCGCAGATCGAGTCGGACCTGCCGCAGATCGAGGTCAACCAGCGCTTTCCGCTGTTCTTCCCCGAACTGCGGCCCTTCTTTCTGGAGGGAGCGGAGATCTTCGAGTTCGTCTCGCCGGTCGATCTGGTGCACACGCGGACGCTCGTGGATCCGAACATCGGAGCCAAGCTGACCGGGAAGGTGGGCAACACGACGCTCGGCGTGATGGTGACCGACGACGAGGCGCCGGGGAAGCGCGACGACCCGAACGACCCGGGGTTTGGCAGGAACGCCCAGGTGGCGATTGGCCGGGCGCGCTACGACCTCTACTCGGAGTCGCACATCGGGGTGCTGGCGACGGACCGCGAGTTCCTCGACGGCTACAACCGCGTGGGGGGCGTCGACGGCCAGTTCCGGCTGAGTCAGGCCACCCGGCTCAACTTCGTCGCGTTCCAGTCGCAGGACCGGGACGAGCAGGGCGTAGAGCGCAGCGGGCCGATGCTCGGCGCGATGGTCGGGCACGAGGGCCGTAACCTGCAGGCCAGGTTCTTCGGAGCGCGCATCGACCCCGACTTCCGTACCGACGTCGGGTTCCTGCAGCGCGTGGACCAGCGGCTCGGGGGCGCCAACGTGGGATACCGCTGGTGGCCCGAGCACTGGCTCATCAGTTGGGGGCCGTCCATCGACTACCAGCTCAGCTATACCCACGCGGGCATCCGGGAGGACGAGATCATCGATGCCGAGGTGAACTTCGACTTCTCCCGGAACATCAACGTCGGCGCGAACGCCATCCAGGCGCACGAGCGGTTCGGGGGCGTCGACTTCGACCGCCGCAACTACGACGTCTCCACCTTCATCAGCACGAGCCGCCTGTTCTCGCTCGGCGGCAGCTACCGGTGGGGGGACGAGATCTACTACATCGACCGGCGGAATCCGTATCTGGGACGCGGCAACAGCGCGTCGCTGTCCGCCACCATCCGGCCGGACCCGCGGCTCACCTCGCAGCTCAACCTCGTCACCAGCCGCTTCTTCGACGTCCGCAACGGCAGTCACGAGGTGTTCAACGTGCAGGTGCTGCGGGCGCTGTCGACGTTCACGTTCACCGACCGGCTGCTGCTGCGCAACATCACCGAGTACAACTCGTTCCGGGGCACGCTGGGGACGAACCTGCTCTTCACCTACCGCATCAACGCGCTGACGGTGTTCTACGTCGGCTACGATGACCACTACCGGCAGGAGGACCTGATCGACGTGCACGATTCGCGGTTCTTCCAGTCGACGGCCTACCGGCGGACGAACCGTGCGCTCTTCACCAAGCTGCGGATTCTGTTCCGCTACTGAGGTCGAGGAGTCCGGATGTGGAGATCCCCGGCAGTCGCCGAGGGCATTGAGCGGTTCGACTCGCGGAATGTAGAGGTATCACAGCGAGGGCTCTCCGACGTCGGGAGCTGCGAAAGGTCCGGGTGACGCATGAGTGACGATGCCGAGAAGGTGGAGAGGCCGGACGCGGAGTGGCGCGAGTTGCTCTCGCAGGAGTCCTACGCAGTCCTGTTCAGGGAGGCGACCGAGCCGCCCGGCTCGAGCGCGCTCAACCACGAGAAGCGCGAGGGGACGTTCATCTGCGCGGCCTGCAACCTGCCGCTCTTCAAGTCGTCCGCGAAGTACGAAAGCGGCACCGGCTGGCCGAGCTTCTGCGACGCCATTCCCGGCAGCGTCGGCACCAAGACCGACTTCAAGCTGATCCTCCCCCGCAAGGAGTACCACTGCGTGCGCTGTGGCGGACACCAGGGGCACGTCTTCAAGGACGGCCCGCAGCCGACGGGGCAGCGCTACTGCAACAACGGCGTGGCGCTGCGGTTCGTGCCCGCCGGCGAGGAGCTGCCTCCGCTGCGGTAGTGATCGAGACCGGGATGCCGAAGACGACCGAGGGTGTCGAACCGGATGAAGACGCGCGCGAGGACCTGGCACGGTGGCAGCGCTACGTGGAGACGGGGGAAGCCATCCCGCATGAGCGCGTCATGGCGTGGCTCGATGAGCTGGCGACCGAGGCGGACACTCGGGCTCCGATAGGCTGTGGGCGGCATCGTCGGTAGCTGACGGATGAATCGCGTTGTGACGGCGACACGCTGGGCTATTGCGGCGGCGCTCGTGGTAGCGGCCGGTGCGGTGGGGTCCGCGCAGGAGTGGACGGGTTGGCGCGGACCAGGCCGCGACGGGGTAGTGCTTGCGGGGCAGGCGCCGCAGACGTGGCCGGAAGCGTTCGCCCGCGCGTGGCGGGTCGATATCGGAGAGGGCTACTCGTCGCCGGTGGTTTCCGGCGGGCGGGTCTTCGTCCACAGCCGGGAGGGCGACCTCGAGGTCGTGACCGGGTTCGACCTGTCGACCGGCGCGCGCCTCTGGCGGCAGGACTACCCGGCGCTCTACGTCCAGAACGATATCGTGCCGGGTGGCATGCCGGGTCCGTTCGCGACGCCGGTGGTCGATGATGGGCGCGTATTCACCCTGGGGGCGGCCGGCATTCTGTCGAGCTGGGACGCGGCGTCGGGCGCGCTGCTCTGGCGGAACGACTACTCCGAGTCGGTGCAGGTGACGGGCCTGTTCTGCGGCACGTCGGCCTCGCCGCTCGTCGCCGATGGGATGCTGATCGTGCAGGTCGGCAGCGACGCCGGGGGCGGCCGCGTACTGGCGCTCGATCCGGCGACCGGCGACGAGGTGTGGGTCTGGCGCGGAGCGGGACCCGGATACGCATCGCCGATCGTGGCCGCGATCGAGGGGCAGCGCCAGGTGGTGACGCTGACCGAATCGTCGGTCGTCGGGCTCGACGCGGGGAACGGCGCACTGCTGTGGAGCGTGCCGTTCACCGACGAATGGCACGAGAACATCATGACACCCGTCTGGACCGGCGAGCACCTGGTGGTTTCCGGTCCACGCCAGGGGACGCACGCGTTCGCGATCCGTCGCGAGAACGACGGCTGGCAGGCCGCTCCTGCCTGGAGCAACGGGAGGGTCACGATGTACATGAGCTCGCCCGTGCTGGTCGCCGGCACCCTCTACGGACACTCGTCGACCCGCAGCGGCCAGTTCGTGGCTCTCGACGCCGCCAGCGGCGCCGTGCAATGGGCGAGCGAGGGAAGGGAGGGCGACCTGGCGTCCGTGCTGCTCGCGGGAGACGATCTCCTGCTGCTGAACAGCGACGCCGAGCTGGTTGTGGCCGAGCCGAACGCGGAGGCGTTTGCCGTCGCGCGCCAGTACGAGGTCGCGGACGGAGCCACATGGTCCATGCCGGTTCCCTTGCCCGACGGCCTGCTCGTCCGGGACGCGACCAGCCTCGTGCGCCTCGTTCCGGCCGAATAGCCGACGGAACGAATCACCGCGGTCGGCATTTCCCCCACCGCATACCAGTGATGACCACCAGCCGGCGCATCGCCCTCGGCTTCTGGCTGACCGTGACGGTCGTGCTCGGCGCGCTGTACGTCGCCCGGCCGGATCTCATCGAGCCGGCGCGGCTCGTCGGCGTGCTCCGGCAGTCGGGTCCGTTCGTGCTGCTCGGTTACGTCGTCGTCAGCGTCGTGCGTCCCGTGACGCTGATTCCGAGCACGGTGCTGATCGTCGTCGGGACGCTCCTCTTTCCGGATCGCTACTGGACGGTGTTCGCGGTCTCGCTTGGCGGCGTCGTCGCCTCGGCCGCGCTCATCTACTACTTCTTCGACTTCCTGGGTCTGACCGAGCTGTTCGAACGCCGGCACGCGGCGCGCGTCCGGTGGCTGGAGGAGCAGATACGCCTGCGCGGCTTCTGGATCGTCGTCGGCTGGTCGGTCTTCCCGGCCGTGCCGACCGACGCCATCTGCTATGTCGCCGGCTCTCTGCGGATGCCGATCGGCAAGTTCCTGCTCGGCGTGACCCTCGGCGAGATCCCGGTGGTTGCGTTCTATGTCACGGGCGGGACGTGGCTGTTTGGATCGTGAGGGTTTGGCCGCGAAAGGGGGCCGCGGGCTCTACTGTCAGCGTTGTCTGTCCGGCACCCACGCGGTGGTCCGCCCGCCGATCGTCACGTGTTCGATCCGCTCGCCGCGCGTCGTGCGTGCGTCTCCCTGCTTGCCCCAGCGCCGGTGGAACAGCCACGTGCGGGGATAGAGGGAGTTGTCTGCGTTGGCCTCCACTGCGCGCTTGACGATGGCGCCGAGCCGGGTTCGCAACCGCCGCGCCTCGGCGTCGGTCAGCGAGGACGCCCGTCGCCGCGGGTCGATCCCTGCCTGGAAGAGCACCTCGTCGGCGATCCAGTTGCCTACGCCCGCCGCGAACGACTGGTCGAGAAGCAGCGACTTGAGGATGCTCCCGCGGCCCCGCAGCAGTTCGCAGAAGCGCTTCGGCGACGGCATCGCCAGCAGCGGGTCGAAGCCGAGCTTTGCGACCGGTGGCTCGTGCTCCGGATCCTTGCGCAACAGGATGCGCCCGAGCCGCCGCCCGTCCGTCATCGCCAGCTCGCCGCCGTCGTCCAGGTGCAGCCGGATCTTCACGAAGCGCGGCGGCCAGACGGACGTGTCCTCGCGCGGTCCCGACTTGAGCTGCAGCGGCGTCGAGGCCGGCGTCTTGAACCCACCCGACATCCCGAAGTGGAAGAGAGGATGCGGCGGCGTGTCCAGCTCCAGCCAGAGCTGCTTGCCCCAGCGCCGTGCCGCGACGATCCGCCTTCCCTTCAGCGTGCGTCGCCAGCGGGCCGGCTCGACCCCGGCGAACACGAGCGGGTCGTCGTCGCACCACACCCGCTCGATCCGGCGCCCGGCCGTCACCGCATCCGCCAGCTTGCGTCCCCGTTCGACCTCCGGCAACTCCGGCACGTCACCTCCCGGACCCGTGCATCGTAACCGGGGCGGCCAGGTGTCCGTGGCAGAGCATTTTCCGGGCTACTATCGAGAATCGTGTCCGATCTCCGTTTCGCGGTTCGCGGCCTCGTTCGGCGACCGGTCGCCGCGGCCGTCGCGGTCGCCACGCTGAGTCTCGGTCTCGCGTCCGTGACGGCGCTGTTCGCGGTCACCGATGCCGTGCTGCTGCGGCCCATCGGCGACGGAGATTACCGACTCGTTCGCATATGGAAGGACGATGTCGCACGAGGCGGCGGCCTCCTGTTTCCGATCTCGTATCCCGAGTATCGGGTGTGGGAGGACGAGGCGACCAGCTTCGATGCAATCGCGGCCATCAACTACGCCGACGGCGCGGCGGGCGCCGTCATGATCGATGGCGTGCCGGTCACGGCCAACATCGTGCGGGCCTCGGCCGAGCTGCTGCACGTGGTCGGCGCGAGGCCGGCCTACGGGCGCCTCCTCGAGGCCGAAGACGACGTCGACGGGGCCGAGCTCGTCGCCGTCGTCAGCCACCGGTTCTGGCGTCTTGTGAGCGGCGATCCGGCATTTGTCGGCCAGCGTCTCAGCCCGCCCGGGGCCGCCCCGATCACGATCGTCGGGGTCCTGCAGCCCGACGTGGCCTACCCGGTCGACGCCGATATCTGGCTGCCGCTGGTTCCGGCGTACGCACGCGACCCCGCCGCGACCCTGGACAACCCGAGGGCCCCCCAGTTCCACGTGGTGGGACGACTCGCACCGGGCGTCTCCAACGGTCGGGCGCGGTCCGAGCTGGCTGTCATCCACGGACGGCTGAGCGCGGCGCGTCCGGAGGACTACCCGCGGATGCCGATCGTGGTGACGCCGCTGCTCGACGTGGTCGTCGGTCACGTCCGGCCCACTCTCGCGCTCCTGCTGGCCGGCGCCGCGCTCGTGTTTCTCGTCGCCGGAGCGAACGTCGCCCTTCTGCTGCTCATGCGGGCCGAGTCGCGCCGCGTCGAGATGGCCGTGCGGTCGGCGCTGGGCGCGACGCGCGGGCAGCTCCTGAGACAGACCGTGGTCGAGGCGCTGGCTCTCGGCGTGGCGGGCGTGTGCGGCGCGCTGCTCCTGGGTCGCGGACTGCTCGCGCTCACCAGCGTCATCGATCCGGCACAGGTGCCTCGTATCGACGAGACGTGGCTCAGTCCGCAGGTCATGGCGTTCACCGTCGTCGCGATGACCGCGTGGGTCCTGGCGTTCGGCACGGCTCCCGCGTGGCAGACGCGCGTCAGGAAGCTGCGCGGCTTTCTCGCGCATCGCGCCGCCGAGCCGTCCCGCGGGGCCGGCCGCCGGCTCCAGTCGATGGCCGCGGCCCAGATTGCGTTCGCCGTCGTGGTCCTCGTCTCGGCCGGACTCCTGACCCGGTCGCTGTGGCAGCTTCAATCGATCGACCGTGGGCTCGCATCGGACGGCGTGGTGGCGGCGCGCATATACCTGCCGTGGCAGCGCTACGGCACGCCCGAAGAGGTCCGCGCGTTCTACCAGCGCGTGGTCGAAGCGGTCGAACGGCTTCCCGGCGTCACCTCCGCGGCGCCGTTCCACCTGCCGCCGGGAACGGGCACCACGGGCCTCAGCTCCCCGTTCCAGTTCGAGGGCCAGACGCCGGACGAGGCGGCGACGAACGAGTGGGCCAACTGGGACATCGCGACGCCGCGGTACTTCGAGACGATGGGCATCCCGATCGTGAGCGGACGCGCCTTCGCGCGCACCGATACCGCCGACGCGCAGCGCGTCGCGATCGTGAGCGAGAGCGCCGCTGCCCGCTACTGGCCCGGGGAGGAGCCGATCGGCAAGCGGGTCCGGATCAGCCCGCGATTCGACTGGGCCACGGTGGTGGGCATCGCCGCCGACCTGCGGTATCGCGAGCTCACCAACAACTGGATGACGGTCTACTATCCGGCCGCGCAGTCGTTCCACTTCGACGCCGGCAATCTGGCGATTCGCACCGCGTGGCCGCCCGCGACGTTGCTGTCGACCGTCCGCGAAACGATTCAGGCCATCGAGCCGGCGGTGCCGATAGACATGCTGACGCCGATGGACGAACTGCTCGCCGCGGATCTCGCCCGCCCACGACTCGCGGTGCGGATCTCGATCGCCTTCGCACTGGTGACGCTCGTCCTGATCACGGTGGGTCTGTTCGGAACGGTCTCGTTCGACGCGAGGCAGCGGCGGATCGAGATGGCAATCCGCTCGGCGCTGGGGGCGAGCCCGCACGCGCTGCGGCGCCTGGTCGCGGGCCGGGGGCTGCGGATGGCCGCGGCGGGCGTGGTCACGGGTCTCGTCGCGACCGCCCTGGGAGCGCGCGCCCTGGGCTCCGTGTTGTTCGGCGTCGAGCCGCTCGATCCCGTCACGCTGGCAACGGTCTCCGGCGGGCTGGTGCTGCTGGCCGGGCTGACGTGCTGGATTCCGGCACATCGGGCGGCGTCCAACGACCCTTCCGAGACGCTACGAAGCGGCGAGTGGTCATGAGCGCGGAACGGCCGGTACCGGCCCCGAGCCGCTGGTCTTCGTGTTCGCCTTCGCCCGCGACCGGTTGGATCAGGTCGTCTACCACTTCGATGCTTGAGAGCTTCTCGTCCCAGAGGCTCCTTCGAGTCGAGACTCCGGCACGCTGCTTGCTTCTCGGAAGGGCGATCGCGGAGGTTGCGCGAGCAGAGCGGAGGCGGGATCATATGGGTATGGAAGCGGGAACGATGGCGTTGCTCACGCTGATCACGGCGCTGATCACGGCGCTGCTATCACTCGTGAACGCCGTCGGTGTGCTGCTGGTCAACGGCAAGGTGGATCGGCTGGCGAGGCGGGTCGAATGGCTGACGGGACGGGTCGAACGATTGACGGGGCGCGTCGACGCCCTCGAGGGAACCGTTCAGTCGATGGTCGGCGCCATCGCAGGCGGCGCCCGCGGCGGGTCCGAGTAGGCGTGGCGAATGGGTAACGTTCGGTCGATGTTCGGATGGGACTGGGTTCGCGTCAACGCGGCCGCGCTCGCGGTCGTCGTCGCAATCGTCGGCGGCCTCACGAGCGCAATCTGGTACTTGGGAACGTTGATGGGTACGCTGGCGCCGACAGCCTCTGTTGCGACGCTAGATGAGAAGGTCGAGGCCTTGAACGTCCGGGTAGAAACGCTGGCGACGACGGACGACGTCGAGGCTCTGGATGAGAAGGTCGAGGCGCTGAACGTCCGGGTAGAGACTCTGGCGACGACGGAGGACGTCGAGGCGCTGAACGTCCGGGTAGAGACTCTGGCGACGACGGAGGACGTCGAGGCTCTGGATGAGAAGGTCGAGGCGCTGAACGTCCGGGTAGAGACTCTGGCGACGACGGAGGACGTCGAGGCGCTGAACGTCCGGGTAGAGACTCTGGCGACGACGGAGGACGTCGAGGCGCTGAACGTCCGGGTAGAGACTCTGGCGACGACGGAGGACGTCGAGGCGCTGAACGTCCGGGTAGAGACTCTGGCGACGACGGAGGACGTCGAGGCGCTGAACGTCAAGGTGAACCAGCTTCAGGCGATGTTTCCGCTCATGATGTCGTGCATCATCGAGCAGAATCGACAGATCTTCGTGGCGCTCGCGCAAGATCAGTTGCCGGTGCCGGAGCTGCCGGCAAGTTGCGAAACGTCCCTGGCGTTGGCGCAGGCCAGCGCCACCGGCCGGTGAACCAGCAATGGCGTCGCGAATGTGCAACCGTGGTTGCCAGCCCGCGGTTCCCGATCAGGAGCGCAAGCGCCGGTGCCGGCAGGCGCACACGCATACGGAAGCCACCTCTCATTCGGCCAGCAATCGCTGGATCTCGCTTTCGAGGTCAGCCCGGTCCACGAGCCCGACGTGCGTGGCGGCCAGCCGCCCCTGGCGGTCGATGAGCCAGGTCGTCGGGAGAACCGTGATCGGACCGAACGGGGCCAGCCGCTCCGCGGTGTCGGCGAGCGCCACGCGGTAGTTCACCGGGTTCTGCTCCAGGAAGGCGCGCACGACATCCCGGTCGTCGTCGACGGAGACGCCGAGCACCGCGAGGCCGCGCTCCGCGAACGCGTCCTGAAACTCCACGAACCAGGGCATCTCGATGCGACACGGCCTGCACCATGTCGCCCAGAAGTTCAGCAGCAGCACGCGACCGGCATAGTCCGCCAGCGTCGCATTGCCGCCCTCCATGGCCGGCAGGGTGAAGCCGGTCGCCTCCGCGCGTTGCGCTGCCGGAACGAGCCGGGGCGCGCTCGCTCGTCCACGGGCGGACAGCGCCACCCCGGCGCCGACCTCCTGGTCGGACGGTCGCGATGGCCACTCGTATGCCGGCGGAGCGAGAGTCCCTTCGCCGGCGAGGTTTCGGCTCGGGGGCTCGTGTTCCCTGAAGTCGGCGAGGTCACCGGACCCGTTCTGCGGCAGCCCACCCACGGTTGCCAGCACCGCGATCAGCAATGCGGCGGCCCCTGCGGCCATCAACCAGGCGTGAACCGAGCGGTAGGGCGTGGCTGTTGCTCGCACGCGCAGTTGCGCCAGCGCCCCTTCCGTTTCCGGCTCGCCCGTCCGGTCCGGATCCAGGGCCGTCATGCGCGTGTCCACCCAGCGTTCGATGTCGGGATCGTCATGTGTGGCCATGGCGGCTGATGTACTCGTTGTGAAACGCCTGCCGGGCGCGGCGGAGCAGCGTGCCCACGGATGAGGTTCTGAGCTCGAGCGTCGCCGCCAGCTCGTCGTAGCTGCAGCCGTGGCTGCGGAGCAGCAGCAGCGCGGCGTACTCCCGTCGAATGGCGGCCAGTACGCGAAGCACGCGCCGGCGTTCTTCTCCGGATGCTGCGCTGTCCTCCGGGGTCGGCACGTGCCGGACGAGCTTCAGAAGCGGTGCGTAACGGGCCCGCCGGGTTGCCCGGCGCAACTCGTCGATACCCAATCGCAGCCCCGTGCGCAGCACCCACGCGGTCGCGCCCGGTCCGTGCGCGCCGGGTGTCCGCCACAGCTTGAGGAACGCGTCGACGGCCAGCTCCTCGGCGCGCGCCGGATTCTGGACGACCCGCGAAATGACGCTGGTGACGCGTCCATACTGCGCCCGGAACAGGTCGTCGAAGTCGAACGGCGCATCGGCCAGCGCCGCCAAACCCGTCGCCAGGGCTCCGTGTTTGGCCCCAGCCCCCACCGTCCCGGGAACTCGCGCCGCAGAATTCACTCCGTTGCTCTCTTCGGCGCAAGCTCCTGGCCCGGCCTCGCGAAGCGTGTCGACCGCGTCACCCGATGTGCTCACACCTGTAGAACGCGCGGGACCTCGGATTTGTAACACCGGGCTTGGGAGCGTGCCGGACTCGTCAATCCATGCGCAGGGCACGCGGCACGTTGAGCTTGACCATGCGCCGGGCCGGCCCCGCGAACGCCACCGTGCAGACGGCGACGAGCAGCAGGAGGACGCTCCCCCACACCAGCGGGTCCGCCGGCGCGATTCCGTTGGCCGCCTGTGCTGCGAGACGCGTCGCGAGCAGAGCCAGGCCGGCGCCGGCGCCGACGCCGACCGCTACGACCCACGCGCCCGTGGCCAGCACGTGCCGGAGCAGTGTGCCGGAGCGGGCGCCCAGCGCCGCTCGGATCGCGAACTCGCGCGTCCTTCCGGCGACGAGATAGGCGATGACGCCGTAGAGCCCGATGGCGCCGAGCACCATGGCCACGACGCCGGCGGCGCTGGCCACCGAGGCCCCGATCCGGAAGGGCAGCATGGTGACGTCGGCCGTCTCGCGGAGCGTGTCGCCCTGGAGAAAGAAGAACAGATCGGGTTCCATCCCGCGCAGCTCCCGGCGGATGTCGGCGGACAGCGCCGCCGCGTCGCCCTTGGTGTGGGCGAGAATCACGGCGCCCGTGCGCAGGCGCTGCGACGCCGCCAGGTGCAGGTAGGACGCCGGCTCCTCCGTCGGGAACCGCACCTTGTAGTCGGACGACACGCCGACCACCTCGTACTCGACGCCGTCCCACTCGGCCAGGCGGAACCGCCGCCCGATCGCCGTCCCCTCCGGCCAGAAGCGGAGAGCCATCGCGTGGCTGACGATGGCTACGGGCGGTGATTCCGGCGTGTCGGCGGTCGTGAAGGTCCGCCCCTGCAACAGCGGGACGCCCAGCGTGTCGAAGTAGTCCGCCGACACACCCGTCGTGTCCACCGGCGTGCCGCGGTCGGCCGGACCGTGCAGGCCCGGCACGAGGACATTCTGCGGGCTGAACGACAGATCCAGGGGCGCCCGCGAGGCCAGCGCCGCCGCCTCCACCCCCGGCAGCGACTGCACCCGTTCGAGCGCGTTGCGCACGAACCGGTCCGCACGATCCCGCTCGTAGCCGATCACGTTCAGATCGGTGCCGACTGCCGCGATGCGGTCCGGCTCGAACCCGAGCGAGACCCCGTCCGTCGTCCCCGCCGCGCTCCGGGCCAGGAGGCCCGCGAGCACCAGCAGCGGGACCGTGGCCGCCAACTGTCCCGCCACCAGAGCGTCGCGCAGCAACCACCGGCGACGCCCGGCGCGCGCGACGGCAACAGCGCCGTTCAGGTCGCGCACCAGGTTCGGCCGCGTGGCGCCGAGCGCCGGCACCAGACCCGCCAGCACGCCGGCTCCCGTCGCCAGCGCCGCCGTGAACAGGAACGCGCGCGCGTCGAGCGTGAACGCCAGGGTGACGGGAATCGGACCTATAGGGGATTCCATCATGGCGAGCAGGCGCAGCAGGCTCCACGCCAGGGCCAGGCCCGCCGCGGCCCCGAACGCCGACAACACCAGACTTTCGGTGAGCAACTGCCGGACGAGACGTCCCCGGCCGGCGCCGATGGCGAGCCGCACGCCGATCTCCCGGCGGCGCGCCACGCCGCGGGCGAGCAGCATGCCCATGACGTTCGCGCAGGCCACCAGCAGGACGATACCGACCACGAGCGTCAGGCCGGCGGCGCCGAGCCGCACCGGGCCGGCCACCGGGGGCGGCAGCCGCATGTCGTCCGTCAGGGTCAACGACACCTGCCGATCCTCGTTCGATTCGGGGTAGACGGCCGCGAGATCCGCCATGCGCACGTCGAGTCTCGCCTCCGCCCGGGCGAGGGTGACGTCGTCGCGGAGCCGTCCCTTGATGAACATCCAGCGCTGCCCGCGGCGCTCGAGCCGGGTCTCGCCCGGCGAGGTCACGAACTTCAAGATGCCGATCGGCGTCACGTCGTCGACCCAGGTCATCGGCGTCCACAGGTCCGGGCCCGGTATCGGCGGCATGCCGAAGAAGGCGGGCGGCGTCACGCCGACCACCACGTACGGCTGCGACCGGATACTGAGCAACCGTCCCACCACGGCCGGATCCCGTCCGAAGGCTCGCGTCCACAACCCGCTGGAGATCACGGCCACGCGGGAGGCGCCGGGCCGGTCGTCCTCCGGCGCCAGCAGCCGGCCGAGCACCGGCTGCACGCCGAGAAACCGAAAGTAGTTGCCGGTCACCGTCTCACCCACCACGAGGTTGACGTCCTCGTCCACGCGCATCACCGCGAGCATCGGCGAGTGCGCCGCCATGTCGGTGAACACGTCGTTCTCCGCGCGCAGATCGAGGTAGTCCGGATAGGAGCTCGTCGTGTAGCGATCCTCGGGGTCGCTGGTATAGACGTCGACGAGCTGCGCGGGACGAACCAGTGGCAGCGGGCGGAACAGGACCGAGTCGACGATCGTGAAGATGGTGGTGTTGAAGCCGATGGGTATCGCCAGCGACACGATCGCGGCGAGGGTGAAGGCCGGGTTCCGGCGCGCGCCGCGCAGCGCGTAGCCGAAGTCGCGGAGCAGGTCTTCGAGGGGCCGCCCGCCGCGCGCGTCCCGGACCGCCTCCCGAATGGAGTCGACGCCGCCCAGGCGCAGGTGCGCCTGTCGGCGGGCTTCGCCCGGTTCCATGCCAGTGCGCGCGTTCTTCGCCGCCTCCATGTCCAGGTGGAAGCGCAGCTCTTCTTCCGTCTCGGCGTCCTCCCGCCCACCGCGGAAGAGGCTGCGTATCCGCACGAACAGGTCGGCAAGCAGGTTCACTTCGGATCCTCCTCAGGGCGCACTCGCGCCTCCGGTCCAGGTCGGCGCGATGTACGCCTGACCCATCCCGTGCATGATGCCAACGATCCACAGATTGCCCGAACGGTGGAAGTGCAGGGCGAACAGCAGTCCCATCGCGAAGACCGCGGCGAACATTGGCAGCGCGGCCGATGCGTCCCTCAAGTAGTAGTCGGCGTGCAGCGGGCCGAACGTGTAGAGCACGTTCGACGCCAGGACTCCGGCGATCGTTCCCCACCTCCGGGTGAGCTCCGTTTGCAGCATTCCCCGGTAGACCAGCTCCTGGGTGAAGCCGTGAATGAAGTACACGGGAAGTCCGGCCGAGAGCACGGAGGCGTACACGTCGACCAACGGACGATTCAAGGTGGCGGAGAACGCCCATGGGAACCCGAGATTCACGAGGATCACCATCTGAACGAGAAACGACTTCTCGATGACGGTCCACTGCCCGAGCGGTCGAAACCCGATGGCGGACCCTGCGATGCCAGAGAGGAACCGGGCGAGAACGACGACCAGCGCCAGCCGGATCAGGAGGTAGGGAAGCGTCAGTGAAGCGGGGACGGGCAGCCAGTGGAGCTGTGCGTCGGACAGGGCCAGCAAGGCGACGATCCACAGCAGGCGGATACCCGCCGTCCGGCCGTAGGCAGGCCGCTCGGGCGTGTCATAGAGCAGGAGGTGGCATCGAAGGTGCGGACTCAGCAGGATGTTCGCTCGCTGGAGCCCGTTACCGGCACCTGTACGGCGCCGAACCTTGCGATGACCGGAAAGACGCATCGGCCTGGAGTCTCACTCTGCGCGCAGCACCCGCATCGGATCGACTCGCATCGCATGCCAGGCCGGACGGCAGCAGGCCGCGACCGCCACGGCGAAGACCGCGCCGGCCGCACCGACCAGCACCGGCGGATCGGTCGCCGCGACCCCGTGCAGGACACCGGCGGTCGTGCGCGCCAGCAGCAGGGATCCGGCCAGGCCCAGGAGAATCCCCGCGGCGCTGACGGCCGCGGTCTCGGACGCCACGCTCCGCAGGAGATCCGCGGGGTGCGCCCCCACCGCGATCCGGATCGCGAACTCGCGGGTCCGCCGCGTGACGAGGTGCGACGTGACCCCGTGGACGCCGATGGCTGCCAGCGTCAGCGCGAGCGCTGCGAACACCCATATCAGCAGCGCGTTGAACCGGGGCAGCGCCACCACGTCCGAGAGTATGGCGTCCATCGTCTTGAGGTCGTAGATCCCGAGATCGCCGTCGACGGCCCGGATCTCGCGCTGGACGGCGTTCGCGACGCCGGTCGCCGGACCCTGGGTGCTCACGATCACGTTCAGCAGCCGCGACGGATTCTGGCGTTGCGAGAGATAGATGACCGGGACTACCGGCTCTTCGACCTGGTGCTCCCGGAAATCGCGCACGACGCCGACCACCGTGATCGGGTCGTTCCTGCCGTCGGGAACCCAGGGAGCCGGTCCCGGCTGGAACCGGGGGCGAAGCTCCCGGCCCAGCGGCTCCGACTCCGGCCAGTAACGGGCGACCGCCGCCTGGTTGACCACCGCGACGACCCGGCCGTCAGGGACATCCGTGCTGGAGAACGCCCGCCCCCGCATCATCTCGGCGCCGAGCGTCTCGAAGTAGCGGTCCGAGACGACCCGGTAGGCGAGCAGGTCCCCGTCCTCCATCGTTTCCGGCGGAACATACCCGGGCACTTCCACGTCCAGACCGAGGTACCAGCCCAGGAAGGGCCGCGTATTGACCGTCGACACGCTGCGAACGCCCGGCAGCTCCTCGACCCGCCGCAGCACCTCTTCACTGAACGTGCGAACGCCGCCCGCGTTCGGGTACTTCCGTTCCGGCAGCCAGACCTGCATCGTCAGCAGCCGATCCGTCCGGAAGCCGGGATCGACGCCCTGCAGGTTCCACAGCGACCGGACGAGGAGCGCGGCGCCGGCCAGCAGCACGACCGAGAGCGCCAGCTCGACGACGAGCAGCGCGCGCCCGCCGGCCCAGCGCCCCGCGCCGGTGGCGACGCGCAGCGTCTCGGTTCGGGTTGCGCGGATTGCCGGCAACAGCCCGAAGAGCAGCGTCGTCAGCAACACCGCCGCCGTCACGAACGCCAGCACGCGATAGTCGATCGGTGGAGACGGGTGCGTGTAGGTGCTGACCAGTGGCAGGAGCGGCGCGAGGACCCGGACGCCGCCGCCGGCCAGCACCAGACCGCCCGCGCCGCCGAGCGCCGCGAGCAGGCCGCTCTCGACCAGCAACTGGCGCACGAGCCGCCCGCGCGACGCGCCGACCGCCGTCCGGATCGCGAGCTCCCGCCGCCGCACGCTCGCGCGCACCAGCAACAGGTTCGCGACGTTCGCGCACGCAATCAGGAGCACGCATCCGACCGCGCCGAGGAGGACGAGCAGCGAACGTTCGAGGGTGCCGCCGTAGTCTTGCGGATGGACCGGCACGACAGCCGCTCCCCAGCCGTGGTTCGTATCCGGGTAGGCGCTCTCGAGACGGCGCGTGACCGCGTCCAGGTCGGACTGCGCGGCCTCGCGCGTCACACCGGGCCGCAGGCGCGCCCAGACGGAGATCGAGTGCTCGTCCCTGCCGCGGAAGTTCTCGTCGACCACGAACGGCATCCACATCTCGAAGTCCGGTTGCAGGAAGTAGAACCCCCGCGGCAGCACGCCGATTACGGTGAACGGCCGGCCGTCGATCAGCAGCGACTCGCCGACGATGTCCGGATCGCCCCCGTAGCGGCGCTGCCACAGGCCGTCGGACAGGACGACCACCCGTTCCCTTCCGGGCCGCTCCTCTTCCGGCAAGAAGGTACGGCCGAGGGCCGCTTGCACGCCCAGCATCGCGAAGAACGCGGGCGAGACGCGGACGCCGCGGATCTGCTCGGGGACGGGGTTGCGGCCCGCGGGTCCGGCGACGGAATAGAACCAGTTGCGCCAGGCGATCATGTGGTCGAACGAACGGCTCTGCGCGCGCCAGTCGAGAAAGTTGCCGGGCGATGCCGCAACGTTGTCCTCCGCGGTCCAGCCCTGTGCCGGATTCACGTCGCGGATGCTCATGAGGCGCTCGACGTTCTCGAACGGCGGCGGCCTGAAGAGGAAGTTGTCGACGACGGTGAAGACGGCGGTGTTCGCGCCGATCCCGAGGGTCAGGGTCAGCGCGGCGACCAACGTGAAGGCGGGATTGCGGCGCGCGCTGCGCAGTGCATGGCGCAGGTCCCGCATCAGGTCCTCCACCGGCCGTGTACCGTGCGCGTCCCGGACCGCCTCGTGGATGGCGTCGACGCCGCCCAGACGCACGTGCGCCTGCCGGCGAGCCTCCGCCGGGGTCATGCCGGCGCGCACGTTCTTGGCCGTTTCCATCTCCAGGTGGAAGCGCAACTCCTCCGTGGTCTCGTCGTCCTCGCGCCCGCGGCGCAAGAGGCTGCGGAGGCGCGCGAGCAGGTCCGTAATGGCGGCACTCCTTTTGTTCATCTGAACATGAGGTTGTCACGGTTTATTCAGATTGTCAAAAGGAATACGACTGACAGATAATATGACATGCAAATCAACGTGAGCGGGCTGCTGCGGGACTTCGCAAGAGTGCGTCGCGCCGCGCTGGCCGGGAAGAGGATCGTCGTTGCGACCCGGGAAGGAAACCTCGTGCTGACGGCGGAATCGCAGGCACCCGACCCGGCCGCTGCATCGAGTGCCGGCGAACGGCTGTCGAGCGGGTCAGGGTCCGCCGGCGGGCGTCGTTTCGTGTCCCGTGCGGTGCTTGCCGATGCGGCCCGGAGCGCACCTCGGATCGATGCGCAACAGTTCCGCGATGACCTCGACGCCGTGATCGATTCAGAGGTCGATGGATAGTCAAGGCCTCCTGGATACGTCGGTCGTGATCGACCACGACATCGTCGATCCAGCACAGCTCCCGGAGGCATCCGCCGTGTCGGCCATCACCATCGCCGAGTTGACGATCGGCCCGCTCGCCGCGCGCGACCAAGACGAGCGCGCGCGCAGGCAGGATCGGTTGCACTGGGCTGTCGCAACCTGGGATCCGCTGCCGTTCGACGCGTCGGCGGCCCGCGCGTACGGACGCATCTGCTCGACGCTGATGGCCCGAGGCCGGATCGGTCGCCGCCGTTTCGCCGATCTTCTGATCGCTGCCACCGCCCTGGCGCACGATCTGCCGCTGTATACAAGGAACCCCAGGGACCTGATGGGTCTCGAACGTCTCATCGTCGCTCGAAGGGTGTAGCCGCCGCGCGGACCCGCCATCCCGGCGTGTATGATGGCCGAGTCCCGGAGGAGGCATCGGCGCGCCACGCGGCGCGCGGCGATGAGGAGGACCCGATGCGACAGTCGAGCAGCGTATGGACGGTGGTGCTGGCGGCGGCGCTGGTATTCGCAGGCGGAATGCAGTTGCACGCCCAGCAGGACGAGGTCGAAGGGGCCGCCGCAGTGCTGCCGTGGGCCTACGTCCTGAACGATCCTGCCGTGAGCGCCGAGGCGCCCGATCCCGCCGAGGTGGTCACGGTGCCCGGCTCCAGCGTGTCGATGCCGCGCTCGGCCATCAACATCGACAACGGCCCGCCCGACTGGCACCCCGACGGCCATCCGCGGATGCCGGACGTCGTGGCGTACGGCGGCCGCGAAGGCGTCGTCGCGTGCGGCTACTGCCACCTGCCCAACGGCCAGGGCAAGCCCGAGAACGCAGGTCTCGCCGGCCAGCCGTACGAGTACCTCGTGCAGCAGATGACCGACTGGCGCAACGGCCGGCGCAGGCCGGGCGAGCCGCGCATGGGGCCGCCTTCGTTCATGGAGCGCATCGGACTGGCGACCAGCGATGAGGAGGCGCGGGTCGCGGCCCAGTACTTCTCGTCGATGGACTTCAGGCCGTGGGTGCGCGTGGTCGAGACCGACTCGGTGCCCGAGACGCAGTTCGCCGGCTGGATCCACGAGGTGGTCGAGGGCGGCGGGGTGGAGCCGATCGGCACCCGCGTGGTCGAGACGCCCGTCGACCTCAAGCTGACCAAGCTGCGCGACGACTCTTCCGGCTTCATCGCCTATGTGCCTTACGGCGCGGTGGCGCGGGGACGCGCGATCGTGACCACGGGGGGCGACAACTCCGTGGCGTGCACCGTCTGCCACGGCGACGACCTGCGGGGCATCGGCCCGGTACCGGCGCTGGCCGGCCGCTCGCCGACCTACATGGCGCGGCAGCTCTACGACCTGCAGACCGGAGTGCGCGACGGGGCGTGGTCCGACCTGATGGACGCCGCGGTGAAGAACCTCACCCTGGAGGACATCGTCGACATCGTGGCCTACACGGCCAGCCTGGATCCGTAGGAGAGCGACCGGCGGGTGGGTGGCTATGGCCGAGATTGTCCTGGCGCGACGGTCATGGCCGCAGCCGCCGCCCGTCCCGCGGTCCGGCCGACACGACCTCCCCAACCACGGCCCACCATCCGCCGGGAGCGTCCGCCAGTCGCACGTTCCACGATGCAAGACATGCCGGCGCAACCTGTCATCACATCCGACGGCGTGAGGCTTCACACGGAATCGACAGGCCGCGGCGGCGCCATCCTGTTCATTCACGAGTACGCCGGCGATCATCGGAGCTGGGAGCCGCAGGTGCGGCGGTTCTCGCGAGGTCATCGCTGCATCACCTACGCAGCCCGAGGCTACCCGCGGTCGCAGGTGCCGGCCGCGGCGAGCGCGTACTCGCAGCAGCGCGCTGTGGACGACGCCGTCGCGGTGCTGGATGGGCTCGGCGTCGAGGAAGCCGACGTCATCGGCATCTCCATGGGCGGCTTCGCCGGACTGCACCTGGCGATGCAGCATCCCGCGCGGGTTCGATCGCTGGTGGTCGCGGGAACCGGCTACGGGGCGCATCCCTCGGAGGCGGCGCGCTTTCACAGGGAATGCGAGGCCATCGCCCGGCTGATCGAGGAGTCGGGGATCGAGTCCTTCGCTCGGCAGTACCTGTCCGGGCCGGCGCGGGTGCAATTCCGGAACAAGGACCCGCGGGGGTGGGAGCAGCTCGTGGGCGAGTTGGGCGAGCACCCCGCGGATGGAGCCGTGCGCACGATGCGCGGCGTGCAGCGGGAACGGCCGTCGTTGTACTCGCTGGAAGCGGAGCTGGCCGCGATCGAAGCGCCCGTGCTGATCCTCGCGGGCGATGAGGACGACGGCTGTCTCGAGACCAGCCTGTGGCTGAAGCGGGTCATTCCCCGTAGCGGCCTCGCCGTCCTGCCGAAGTCCGGGCACACGCTGAATCTGGAAGAGCCCGACCTCGTCAACGCGTTTATCGCGGACTTCCTGGGTCGGGCCGCAGCCGGGGCGTGGGGACCTCGCGACCCGCGCGCCACGCCGGGGGCCATTACGGGTATCTCGTAGACCTGCGTCGTCTGCAGCGGCGGTTTCCTGCGCCGCAGACTTGCCAACCCTGAATGTCTGCGCGGGCGACTGGCCGTGGACGGTCGCGACCGGTTCCGTGCGCTGATCGAGCTGGCAGGAGGCGAGTGTTCGACGTTCAGAACGCGAAGCCCATGACGTAGAGGCCGGTGCCGGTGGCCGACGAGAGGCACAGTCCCACGAAGGCCAGCTTGCCCCAGCGCCGGTGCGCTCGGCCGAAGGGGCCGGGAAGCGTGTGGGAGAAGCGGCGCCACGAGAGCGTCGCCAGCCAGCACCAGAGGACGAAGGTCGGGATGGCGACCGCGAGGTGCACGACGAACAGTGCGACCATCTGCGGACGGTAAAGGGCGTACAGCGAGCTCGCGGCGTAGGCTTCCCCGGCGCTGCCGAACCGGATGCTGATCTCCAGCATCAGGACGGCCACGATCGCGGCCAGCAGGAGGCCTGCCTGGAAGTTGCGGTGCTCGCGGTGCCGGCGCTGCGCGGCGAGGCGCAGCGCGTAGATCATCAGGAACGGGGCGAGGACGAAGAAGACGATTGCAAGATCGATCAGGGCGTCCGCCCGCGTGCCCAGAAAGCCCGTGGTTGGCATTTCGCACCTCACTCCGCCCGCAACGCCGTCGACGGGGCCACCCGTATGGCGCGACCCGCCGGCAGCGCGTGCGCCAGCGCGCCGACGGCCAGCAGCACGACGATTGCGCCGCTCCAGGCGAGCGTGTCCCCCGCGTCGATTCCGAACAGCACGCCGGCGGTGGTGCGGGCCGCCGCGAACGCCGCCACCGAGCCAATCGTTGCACCGATTGCCACTACGGCGGCGCCCTGGCGAACGACGAGCAACAGTACATCACGATGGGTCGCGCCGAGCGCCATGCGGATGCCGATTTCCTGCGTCCGCCGCACGATAGCGTAGGCGATGACGCCGTAGAGGCCGATGGCCGCCAACCAGACGGCCACCAGTCCCGCCGCGCCGAGCATCGCCGCGAGGAGTTGTGCCGGAAGCAACTGGGACGCCACGTTGTCGCGCAGCGTGAGGCCCTGCCAGAAGACGATGTCCGAATCGATTGCCCGCAACTCCTCCTGCATCGTCGCGCCCAGCGCGCCGGGATCGCCCGCGGTGCGCGCGAGCAGCACGGGGACGAGGTCCATCATGCCGGGCCCCTGTGAAGCGGCGTAGTGGACGTACGGCGTGGGCGATTCCTGGAGAAACCGGACCTTGTAGTCGCGGACAACGCCGACGATTTCCACCGGCGGCTGCCTGCTGCCGCGGCCCCCCGGCAGAATTCGCCTGCCGACGGCGCTCGTACCCGGCCACCACCGCCGTGCCAGCACCTCGTTGACGATCGCCACCCGGGGCGATTCGGGCGTATCGATGGTGCTGTCGAAGAGCCGGCCCTGGAGAATCGGCGTTCCCAGGGCGTCGAAGTACTCCTCGCTGACGGTCACGGTCTCGACCGAACGAGCCGGCGCGTCCGATCCGCGGCCGTCGGCCGGTCCGATGGCGTCCTGGTTGAAGTTGATGGACAGGGGCGAACGGTCGGCGTGGGCGACCGCTTGGACGCCGGGCAACTCACGCACCCGTTCTCGTGCACGCTCGAGGAACCGCGCAGCCTCGGTCTCACCGTATCCGACCAGGCCGAGGCCGACCGTGACCGAGGCGATCTCGTTGGCGCGAAAGCCTGTATCGGTCCGGCTGGCCACCAGCAGATTGCGCGCGAGCAGACCGGCCACGACGAGCAGCACGAGGCAGACGGCGATCTGAAGTGCAACGAGCGCCTGGCGCAGGCTGCACCGCCGACCTCCGATCGACCAGTCGGGACTGCGCCCGGCCAGCTCGTCCAGCACGCTGGACCGCGTGCCGGTCCAAGCCGGCATCAGGCCCGCCGCGATGCCGGCCCCCATCGCTACGATGACCGACAGGGCGAGCACCCGGCTGGTCAGCGACAGATCGAGCGCAACCGGCACCAGGAGCGATACGCGGACGGCGCCGAGTCCCGCGAGAAACCCCCAGGCCAGTGCGATGCCGCCGGCCACGCCGAACAGCGCCAGTACCATGCTCTCCACGAGCAGTTGCCGCAGCAGACGCCCTCGGCTCGCCCCTACCGCGAGACGCAGGGCGATTTCCCGCCGCCGCGCCGATGCCCGCGCCAGCAGGAGCCCCGCAACATTCGCGCAGGCGATCAGCAACACCAGTCCGAGCAGCACGAGCAGGCTGAGCGCGCCGGCGCGCAGGCGCTCTTCGACCATCGGATGGGTCGACACGTCCCCCGTCGGGATGACGGTTGCGCGGAGCCCCTCGTTCGAATCGGGGTGCGCCGCTTCGAGCGCCTGCATCATTCCGTTCAGGTCCGCGTTGGCGCTGGCCGCGGTCTCGCCATCCCGGAGTCGTCCCTTCACGAGCAGCCAGCGCAACCCCCGGCTCTCCAGTCGGGTGCCTCCTGGCGCCGGCGATCCGTTGTGCATCACCGTCGGCTGGACATCGTCGACCCAGGTCATCGGCATCCAGAACGCGGGCGTGAGGATGGGTGGCGTCAGGCCCCCGAAGCCCTCGGGCGCCACGCCGACGATAGTGTAGGGACGACCGCCGATCCGGAACGACCGTCCAATGACTTCCGGATCCTCACCGTACAGGTCGGACCACAGACCGGACGAGATCACCGCGACCGGGGTGGAGCCGGGGCGGTCGTCATCCGGCAGCAGAGTGCGCCCATGCACCGCCGGAACACCAAGAAGCTGAAAGTAGTTGCCCGTGACTGCTTCGCCGGCCAGCGCCCGGGTCCGGTCGCCGAACCTGACTGCTCCCACCGCGGGCACGTAGCCCACCAGACCGGCAAGTGTCCGGGTGCCGCTGCGCAGATCGAGGTAGTCCGGATACGAGTTCCCGTACCAGGAGAAGCCGTCGACGTCGCTGGTATAGACGTCGACGAGCTGCTCCGGTCGGTCGACCGGCAGCCGTCGCAGCACCGTGGCGTCCAGCAACGCGAAGAGCGCCGTGTTGAGGCCGATCCCGATCGCCAGGGAGACGGCCGCCACCGCCGACAGGGCCGGGTGCTTCCGGATCAGACGCAGCGCATAAGCGACGTCCTGGTGCAGGGCGTCGAGTTGCCGGATGCCCCAGCTCTGCCGGCAATCGTCCTTGACGGCGTCCACCTGGCCGAACTCGAGCCGTGCCCGCCGCCGGGCTTCCCGGGCCGACAGCCCGCGCGCCTCGTGCTGCTCGGCGGCGCGTTCGAGATGGAAGCGCAGCTCGTCGTCGAGATCGTCTTCCGCGGCATCGCGGCGGAAGAGGGTGCGGAGCCGGAAGCGCAGGTCATCCAGCATAGGCGTTCTTGTCAGGGTAGCGTCGTCTGCGCCAGAACCGTTTCTAGCCTGCGTCGAGCACGTGGCCGACCGCCGTTGTCAGCGCACGCCACGCGTCGACGTCGGATTGGAGCTGCCGGCGTCCCTTCGGCGTCAACGCGTAGTACTTGGCCCGCCGATTGTGCTCGGACGTGCCCCACGACGCGGCGATCCAGCCGCGCCGCTCCAGGCGGTGCAACGCGGGATAGAGCGATCCCTGCCGAACTTCCAGAACGTCGCGCGACACCTGCCGGATCCGCTCGGATATTCCCCAGCCGTGCCGCGGCTCCAGCGCCAGCGTCTTGAGGATCAGCAGCTCGAGCGTGCCCTGCGGCAGGTCGAGACGGTCGGCTGTCATGGTTGCTCGCTTTCTCCGGCGTGCTATCGATTCGCCGGGAGCGCCGGCGACCCGGCGACGGCGCGAGCCGGCCTCCCGGGATCCACTGTCGTCCGGAGTCTGGCGCCGCCGCCGACGTGCCCCTGAGCGGGCACCGCGAGTCCCGGTGCGGCAGGCACGGTAGTGGTCGCCCCCGGCGCCGCGCCGATCTCCGCTCCCGGCGCCTTGCTGGCCAGGAACGCGAAGCGGCTCTCCGGCAGCAGCGCAATCCCCGTCCCCAGCGCCAGCAGCGCAAAGCCGAACCAGATCCAGTTCACCAGCGGGTTCACGGTCACCTGGAACGTCGCCGACTGGTCGCTCATGTCATAGGCCGCCAGCACCACATACACGTCCTCGCTCAGCCGGCGCCGCATCGCCACCTCGGTCGTCGGCTCCGCCTCGTACTTGCGGTAATACCAACGCCCCGGATACAACTGCCCCACCTCACGCCCGTCCTCCAGCACGGTGACGTGCGCCGTGTGCATCTCCTTCGCCCCGTCGTCGGTCACGCTCAGCCGGTCGTGACGCACCGCGAAACGACCCACCTCCACCGACTCGCCGGGAGACAGCAGCACCTGCTCGGTCTGCCGGTACCCCGCACCCGCAAACCCCAGCATCATCAGCACGATGCCCAGGTGCACCACATACCCGCCGTAGCGCCGCCGAGACCGCATCACCAACCCGATCATCGCCGTCACGATGTCCGTGCCCGTCACGCCCTGCCGCACGACGGCGCCGCGCACGAACTCCTGCGTCACCGTGCCGACCACGAATCCGCACAGCCCAAAGCAGATCCCCGACACCCACACCCGGAACCCCAGCGCATACAGCACCGCCGCCGTGGCGATGCCCGCCACCGTGGGCCAGAGGAACTGGTAGCGCATGTTGGCGATGGTCGACTTGCGCCACGCCAGCAGCGGACCGATCCCCGTCAGCAACAGCAGCATCAGCCCGATCGGGATCATCCACTTGTTGAAGAACGGCGGGCCCACCGTGATCCGCTGCCCCGTCACCGCCTCGCTCAGCGTCGGGAACATCGTCGCGAACAGAATGAAGAACGCCGAGAACAGCAGGATCCAGTTGTTCGCCAGAAACGCCGCCTCACGAGACGCCCACGACTCCAGCTCGTTGCGCGCACGCAGAAGCGGCAACCGGTAGATCACCAGACCGAAGCTGATCAGCATCACCGCCCCGATGAAGATCCCGAACATCAGCGCAAGCTGCGGGTCCTCCCCGAACGCGTGCACCGACTGCACGATCCCCGTCCGAGTCAGCGCCGTCGCGAACAGCGTCAGCGCAAACGCGATGATCACCAGCGAGATGTTCCATACCCGCAGCATGCTCCGACGCTCCTGCACCATCACCGAGTGCAGAAACGCCGTCGCGGGAAACCACGGCAACGCCCCCGCGTTCTCCACCGGGTCCCAGCCCCACCAGCCGCCCCACCCCAGCTCCTCGTAGGCCCAGATCATCCCCAGCGTCAGACCCAGCGACAGGAAGAACCACGAGAACATCGTCCACCGCCGGACCGCACGCAGCCACGAGTCGTCCAGATACCCCGTGATCAGAGCCGCCATCCCGAACGCAAACGGGATCGTCATCCCCACCAGGCCCGTATACAGAGACGGCGGGTGGATCACCATGTACGGGTTCTGCAGCAGCGGGTTCAGTCCGCGGCCGTCCACCGGCGTCTGCGTCAGGTAGGTCGCAAACGGGTCCTTGTTGACGATCATGATGCTCAGGAAGAACATCTGCACCACCGCGATCGTCGCCACCACATACGGAATCAGCTCCCGGTGCCGCTCCCGGTTCGTCTTCACCGCTATCGCCCCGAACACCGACAGCAGGAACACCCAGAACATGATCGACCCGTCGAGACCGCCCCAGTACGACGTCAGGCGGTAGAACAGCGGCTGGATCAAATCCGAGTAGCGGTCGACGTAGCGGATCGAATAGTCCCCGATGACGAACGCCCGCACGATGATCGCCGAGGCCAGCGTCATCAGCGCCGTCACCAGATAGAACGAGCCGATGCCGCTCTCGACCAGACGCGCCGAGCGCCGCCGGTGCCCCGCAACCACCGCGGCGGCCGCGTAGGCGCAGGCGATGAACGCCGCGAGCAGCGTGTAGCTTCCCAGTGTCGCCATCGTACGGCCTCGATCCAGGATGTCAGAGTACGGGGCAGAATCCGCGGAACCCGCTCGGCCGCGAGTCCGTCAGCACCGGTCCGGCCGAATCCGGCACCGGTCCGGCCGAATCCCCGCGATCAGTTGCTGGTGCTGCCGGTGCCCGAAACGTAGTCGCCCGCGACCGCGGGCCGCTCCTCGTACTTCGACGGGCACTTGGCCATGATGCCGTCGGCGTCGATGTACAGCGTGTCCCCGTCGAGACGACCCGTCGCCACCACCTCCGCGTGGTTGTCGAACGTGTCCGGCACGATGCCGGTGTAGACCGCGTTGAGCACGTGCGTGCGCCCCTCCACGCTGTCGGTGATCTCGAAGCGGTAGTCGAGAGTCTTCGGACGGCGCATCACGTTGGCCGCATACCCGTGCACCTGCAACGGCTTGCCGTCCCATTCCACGGGATCGGCCATTACCTCTTCGACCTCCAGGTAGTACTGCGTGCCCTCCTGCATCGTCGTCCACAGCAGGCCGACGAACGCGGCGCACAACACGCCGGTGGTCAACAGGATCTTCACGGCTCTATCAGGCATCGGTTGCACTCCCTGCTCGCGGTCATCCTTGTACTTCGACAAGAGCGAGCGTAGCACGCCTCCTGTCGAAGTGCAAGGCAAGCGTGCGGCATGGACCGCCCTGCCCGCGGCAGGTCGAGACGGTCGGCTGTCATTGGTCTGCCGGCTGGTTCTGCGGCGGTGCCGGTGCGTCGGGATACCCGCCATCGACGCGGTCCAAGAGGAAATCGGGCGCCAACGCGATGTCGACCTTCCGGTGCAAGTCTGTCGACCCGGTCGCTGCCGGCGCGAGCTCGGTGTGCACCGTATCGGGAAACGCGAATCCGTCCCCTGTGATCAACAGGTCCGTCAGAAAGGCGATCCCGGCCATCCCGGCGAAAGCCGCCAGCGGCCAGGACGGCTGGTTCGATCCCGCGGACCTCAGAAAGGCTCCGGCCCTCCCGGGGAAAGCCGCTCCCGGTCCTGCGGGTACGAGGGTGCTACTCAGCAGGGCAGGCACCACGAGATTGGCGATCCACCATCGGCTGAGGGATCGCCGGGGCCGCACCACCTGCGGCGCGAAGCCGTCCTTCTGGAGCCGGACGGCCGCTTCACTGTCGCTGCGACGCAGCAGGACGTCGGTCGGCGTGCTGCCCATTCCCTCCGAATCCACGATGACTTCCGCCGCCAGCGGGTCGGAGACGATGGTGACGGGTTGCGTGGACGGGTTGACGAAGGTTGCGCAGCCGGTGGAGATTGCGAGCACGGCGACCAGCAGCCCGCGGTTCGACGACATCGGGTTCATCCGCCTCTCCCTTTGCACTTCGACAAAAGAGGATAGCATTTGGTTGTGGCCCCTGTCGAAGTACAAAGCCAGTGTGCAAGGTTGCGAACGCGCCTGCTACTCGGACCGCAGTGCGACCATCGGGTCGACGCGCAGGGCACGCCGCAGCGGAGTGGCGGTAGACAGAATCCCCACGACGGTGAGCACCAGGATGCTCCCGGTCATCGTCAGCGGATCGTTTGCAGCGACGCCGAAGAGCACGCCCCGCAGAGCCTGCCCGCCTGCGAACGCCAGGAACCCGCCGACGGCCACACCCGCGATCAGAAGAGCCGCTCCCTCCCGGCTCAACAGGAGGACGACGCTGCTCCGGCGCGCGCCCAGCCCGAGTCGGAGCCCGATCTCTCGCGTCCTGCGGACGACGGCGGAGGCAAGCACCCCGTACAGACCGATGCCGGCCAGCAGCAGGGTGAGCGTGGCGAACAGCGTCGACAGGTAGCCGAGCATCCGTTCCGACGAGATGCCCGCCTCGACGTCTACAGCCAGGGTGTGCACGGAGGCGACGGGCATGCGGCGATCGATGCTCCCGATCATGGCGAGCAGGGAACGAACGACTCTCTCCGGGTCGTCGACGGCTCGCACCAGCAGCGTCATTGCCGACTGCGGACCCTGCTTCTCGTGGATGTACACGGTATCGGCGGGGCCGCTTCTGATCGCCTGGTCTCGCGAGTCCACCACCAGGCCGACGATCTCCAATTCTTCACCGCCCTGGCGGAAGCGTCTCCCGATCGGGTTTCGGCCACCGAAGAAGTGCTCGACGAACGTCTCGTTCACGATGGCGACCGGCGGACGTTCCCGGCTGTCGCGCTCGTCGAAGTCCCGGCCGCGGATCACCGGTTGCCCCAGGGTCTCGAAATACTCGGAGCTGACGAAGTTGAAGCTGACGACCGTATCTCCCCGCCCCGGCGCGGGGAGGTAGCCCGGCACGTCGATTCCCATCGTAACCGACGTGGTCCCGTGGGGCGGGCTCGAAGCGAGGCTGGCCGCCGTGACGCCGGGCAGGGCGCGGGCGCGCGCGAGCATCTCGTCGTAGGTCGCGGAGAGCCGCGCACCGGACCGGCCGCTTGCGGACGGGTCCACTCGCAGCGCAACCACCTTGTCCGCCTGGAATCCGAGGTCGACCGTCGCCAGTGCTCGCAGGGTCTGCGTCAGCAGGCCTGCTCCGAAGACCACCACCAGGCACACCGCTATCTGGACCACGACCAGGGTCCGCGACAAAAGCCGGCTCCGGGAGCTGCTTGCCCCCGGCTCCCGCTTCCGAAGTGTAAAGAGCTCCGGTCGTGTTGCCTGCCATGCCGGCGCCGCGCCGCAGAGAGTCGCGGTCGCGCAGGTCAGGAGCGCTGAGAACGCGAGCACATTGACGTCGGCCGTCACGTGCATGGTGGAGGGAGCGCTCCGGCCGGCATTCAGGATTCCCAGGAGGGTGTCGCCGATCCAGAACGACAGCGCGTATCCACCGAGTCCGCCGGCGATCGCCAGCACGGCGGCTTCCACCAGCAGTTGGCGTACGAGTCTGGCCCTGGACGCCCCGAGCGACACGCGTACGCCGAGCTCGTCGGCGCGCGCCTCCGTCCTGGCCAGCAGCAGGTTGGCCAGGTTGGCGCACGCCACCAGCAGCACCAGACCGGCCACACCCATCAGGACCAGCACGGGCCGACCGAATTCCTGCCGGTTCGGGTTGAATCCCTGGGCGCCGTCTTGCAGCCACAGTTGGCGCTGCCTGTCGGGATCGATTTCCTGCAACGCGAATCGGACCTGCCGCTCCACCTCGGGCCTGGCGACACCGGTTTCGAGTCTTCCCATCGGAACCAGCCACGACATGGCGTTCATGCGTTCCGCGTCCGACGCGCCGCCGAAGGCGGGCATGAAGTCTCCGATCCGGGTCGCCGGTACCGCGACGTCGAAACGGCGGTGCAGCTCGGCGCCGTGAAAGCCGCGCGCCGTCACGCCGACGACGCGGTAGCCGTGCCCGTTCAGAAGCACGGTTCGTCCGACGACGCCGGGGTCGCCGCCGAACGCGCGCTGCCAGAGCCCGTAGCCGAGAACACACACCGGATCGGCGATTGCGTTGCGCACGTCGTGTTCGTTCAGCAGACGGCCGACGGCCGGGCGCACTCCAAGCGTGCGGTAGTAGGGGCCGGTCACCAGCTCGCCGTTTACCCACCGGCCGTCGTCGCCGGTCGACAGATTGACCGGTCTCGCGAACCACCCGAAGACCCCCGCGAACGCAGGCAGCCGCTCGTCGAGAGCGTCGATGGTCCTGAACGGCCACACCACGTCGGTGCGTTCGCCGCCGCGTGTCTGCGCGAAGGTGACGAGGCGCTCCGGTTCCGGTACCGGCAGCCGCTGAATCAGGATGGCGTCCACGAACGAGAAGATCGCCGTGTTCGCGCCGATGCCTAGGGCGAGCGATGAGAGCGCGATCCAGGCGAACAGGGGACTTCGCCGCAGCCCGCGGAGAGCGTAGAGGATGTCCTGCCGGAGCTCATCCGCGACTTGCAGGCCGCGCGCGCGCCGGCAATCGTCCTTCATGCTCTCGACGCTGCCGAGCCCGTCCTCGAAGCGCTCTCGCTGCGTCCACGCGGTGAGGAACGAGCGCAGCCGCGAGAACACCTCACGCCTCGTCCGGCGTCGCGCTGAGGGCGGCCTGCATGGCGGCGGCCAGCCGTTCCCAGCCTGCCGCGTCTTCCTGGAAGCGCCGCCGCCCGGCGTGGGTAAGGCGGTAGTACTTGGCGCGCCGCCGGTTCTCGCTCTCGCCCCATTCCGACTCGATGAGGCCCTGGTGCTCCAACCGATTGAGCGCCGGATAGAGGGAGCCCTGCGGCACGTCGAGGGCCTCGCCCGAGATCTGCCGGATCCGGAGCAGTACGCCGTAGCCGTGCAAGCGTTCCAGTGAGATGGCCTTGAGGATCAGCAGGTCGAGTGTGCCGGGGAGCACACCGGCGGACTTGGGATCCATTCCTCTCTCCTAGATTTTCTAGGAAAATAGCACGTGATCCCTAGTTGTGCAAGGGCAATGCGAGTGCAGGCGCCCAGGGAACTCACGCGTCGAGGGCGAACCGGAGCGCGTCTCCGACTTGCGCCATGCGGTCGCCGCGCAAAGTGGTGAGGAGGGCGCCCACCTTCGCACGGGACACCGTCTGCACGTGGTCGAGGTTGGCGGCGCAGGTCCGAGGCATGCCGTCGTCTCGCGTCAGGACGACCTCGGTGGGGATGTCGCGGATCGTGCTTGTCACCGGGGCGACGGTGACTTCGGAGAGGAACTCCAGGGCGGCGTTGCGGGTCAATATGACCACGGGGCGCTGCTTGTCCGGTCGGCCGAACCGGTACCAGCGCACGTCCCCCCGCTGGATCAATCGGGCCACGCCTGTTCCTGTTCCCAGCCGCTGAACTCGTCCGGGCGGACCGGATGGCGCTCGTAGCCGCGCCGATGGCGCTTTTCGAGCGCATCGATCCGCAGTCGCTCCAGCGCCTCGGTCAACGCTTTGCGCGTAAAGCCGGATCGCGTCGTTCCCAGACTGCGTGCGGCGTTGTCCACGGCCTCTACGAGCGCGCGGTCCAGCGTCATCTGGACGGTTCTCATCGAGCCCATGGGAGCATTATAGCTATAATCCAAGCTATCTATATGGCTATCACAATAGCTGCAGAGCCGAGCGTCTCGGCTCTGCGTGACGGCCAGCGTCGTTCGGAGGTTCGCGCGGTCAGTGCGCTTCCCTGACCGCCGCGATCGGCAAGGTCATCGCTGGGGCTTTCGTGGCTCCAGACCAGACGGACGGCATCCTGCAGAATCGCCCCATCGGTCAGTCCGCTTCCTTCACCGCCGCGACCAGGTCCAGCACCGCCTTCTTCCCGTCCCCGAAGAACATCAGCGTGTTGTCGGCGGCGAAGAGCGGGTTGGGGATGCCCGCGAACCCGGGGGACAGGCTGCGCTTGATGACGACCACGGTGCGCGACTGGTCGACGTTGAGGATCGGCATCCCCGCGATGGGGCTCTCCGGGTCGGTGCGCGCGTCGGGGTTGACGATGTCGTTGGCGCCGATGACGAGGCTCACGTCGGTCTGCTCGAACGACGGGTTGATGGCGTCCATCTCCTTGAGTTTGTCGTAGTCGACGTCCGCCTCGGCCAGCAGGACGTTCATGTGGCCCGGCATGCGGCCGGCGACCGGGTGGATGGCGTACTCCACCTCCACGCCGCGCGCTTCGAGCAGGTTGGCGAGGTCGCGCACCTGGTGCTGCGCCTGCGACACCGCGAGGCCATAGCCCGGCACGATGACCGCCCGGCGTGCGCCGTCGAAAAGCATCGCCACCTCTTCGGCCGAGGTGCTCTTGACCCGGCCGGCGTAGATCGCGTCGGCGTCCGACTTCGATCCGCCGCCCTCGGCGATCGCCCCCACCAGCACGTTCACCAGCGAGCGGTTCATCGCCTTGCACATGATCCGCGTCAGGATGAGCCCCGACGCGCCGACCAGCGATCCGGTGATGATGAGGATGTTGTTGCTCAGCACGAATCCGGTCGAGGCGGCGGCCAGCCCGGAGTAGGAGTTGAGCAGGGCGATGGCGACCGGCATGTCGGCGCCGCCGATGGGGATCGTCAGCAGGATGCCCAAGACCGACGCGATGGTGACCAGGCCCGCGTAGAAGGCGATGGTCCCCGGCTCGCTGACCACCATCACGCCGCAACCGAGAGCCGCCAGGGCGAGAATGCCGTTCAGCATCTGCTGGCCGGGGAAGAGTACGGGACGGTCGGGCAGCAGCAGCCCGCGCAGCTTGTCGAACGCCACCAGGCTGCCCCAGAAGGTGACCGAGCCGATTAGCCCGGAAGCGACGGTGGCCACGGTGGTCTGGGCCGGCGGGTCGGTTGCTCCGACCAGGACGGCGCCGGCCACCAGGGCGGAGGCGCCGCCGCCGAAGGCGTTGAGCAGCGCCACCATCTCCGGCATCGCGGTCATCTCGATGCGCAACGCCAGCGTCGCGCCGATCGCCGCGCCGAGCACGACCCCGCCGAGAAGCAGGCCGAACGCCTGGCCGCCGGTGCCGAGGATCTGCTGGTCGAGCAGCGTGGCCACGACCGCCAGCAGCATTCCGGTGGCGCCCAGCAGGTTGCCGCGCACCGCCGTGCGGGGGTGGGTCAGGCCGCGGATGCCGAGGATGAACAGTACCGAGGCCCCGAGGTAGATGAGATTGATGACGCTGTCCACAATCGATTCCCGTTCAAGCGCGAGCGTTGGTCAGGAGTTTCGCGCCGCAGGAGTTTCGCGCCAGCGAACTCCCCACGCGACCGCGAGGTCGCGCCTAGTCCTTCTTCCGGAACATGCCGAGCATGCGATGGGTTACCAGGAAGCCCCCGACCACGTTGATGGTGGCGATCACCAGCGCCAGGAAGCCGAGGATCGTCGTCGTCTGGTTGGACGATGCGACCGACAGCATTGCGCCGATGATGGTGATGCCGGAGATGGCGTTGCTGCCCGACATCAGCGGCGTGTGGAGCAGCGGCGGCACCTTGGTGATGATCTCGAAGCCGACGAAGACCGCCAGCATGAAGATGGTCAGCAGCGGGATGAGCGCGTCCATCGGAACTGCGTTGCCTCCTGGGCGTTACCCGGGATTTCGGAACTCGTGTCTCGTCTCTCCGCCGCCGGCGTGGTGTGCCTCGCGTGACCTGGCGAGGCCTTCACGTCGCCGCCTCGGACGGCTTGCCGCCGAACTTGCGTGATGCCTTCCTCGACTGGCGCAGCGGGCCGTCATGTCGCTTGTCCGTCGGCCGCAAGCAGCTCCTGCACCCGCGGATGCACCACCCGGCCCTCGTGGGAGACCAGGGTACCGGCCGTGATCTCGTCGTCGAGGTTCAGGGCCAGCGCGCCGTCCTCGACCAGGTGCAGCAACAGCGTCGAGATGTTCTTGGCGTACATCTGCGAGGCGTGGTATGGCACCGTCGACGTGAGGTTCGTCGGGCCGAGGATAGTGACGCCGTTGGACGACACCACCACCTCGTCGCCCTTCGTGAGCTCGCAGTTGCCGCCCCGCTCGGCCGCCAGGTCCACCACCACCGAGCCCGGCGCCATGCCCGCCACCATTTCCGCCGTCACCAGGATCGGCGCAGTCTTGCCCGGCACCAGCGCGGTGGTGATGACGACGTCGCTGTTGGCGACCACGCGGGTCATGGTCTCGCGCTGCCGCCGATAGAACGACTCGTCCTGCGCCTTCGCGTAGCCGCCGGCATCCTCGGCTTCGCCGGTCTCCAGCGGCAACTCGACGAAGTTGGCGCCCAGGCTCTCGACCTGCTCCTTGACCGCCGGGCGCACGTCGTAGGCTTCCACCCGCGCGCCGAGCCGCCGCGCCGACGCGATCGCCTGCAGGCCGGCCACCCCCGCACCGATCACGAAGACCCGCGCCGGCGTGATGGTGCCCGCCGCGGTCATCATCATCGGGAACATCCGCGGCAGCGCGTCGGCCGCCAGCAGCACCGCCTTGTAGCCGGCGATGGTCGCCATCGACGACAATGCGTCCATGCTCTGGGCGCGCGTGATCCGCGGGATGAGCTCCATGGAGAACGCGCTGACGCCCCGTTCGGCCACCACCCGGGCAGCCGCCGGCTCGCCGAGCGGCTCGGAGAACCCGATGATGGCCTGTCCCGACCGCAGAAGCTCCGTGTCGGCACGACCTGCCTCCCCCGCGGCGCCGGGGCTGCGGACCTGGAGGACGACGTCCGCCTCGGCGAAGAGCTGCGCGTGCGACTCGGCGATCCGGGCGCCCTTTTCCGCGTAGGCGGGATCCGGGAATCCGGCCGCCGCGCCCGCCGACGCCTCGACCAGGACGTCGAGCGACGCCTTGGCCAGGGCCGGCAGCGCCCCGGGCACCAGCGCCACGCGGCGCTCGCCCGGGAACGACTCCTTCGGGACGCCGACGATCATGGCAGTCGGTAGGCGACCAGGCGGCCGCCGTGGCCGCCGCCGCTCGTAGCCACGACGATGTACTGCTTGCCGTCGCTCGAGTAGGTCATCGGCGACCCGGTCTGCTGGGTCGGCATCTGCACCGCGCCGAGCTCCTCGCCGGTCAGCTTGTCGTAGGCGCGGAGCATGGCGCCCGTCACGCCGTCCTCGTTCGTGAAGTTGCCGCCGTCGCCCGCGATCACCAGCGTCTTGGTGACGAGCGTGCCGACCCGCCCCGGCCGGCCCGTGCGCGGGACGTCCACCCCCTGCAGCAGCCGGTGGTTGCGGATGTTGTCGGCCGTTTCCCCGTGCGGCACCTGCCACAGGATCTCGCCCTGGTTCAGGTCGATGGCGGTGATGCGGCCCCACGGCGGCCGGATGATCGGGATGCCCTCGACGTTGAGCGCTTCCTGCCGGGCACTGACCCCTTCGGGCCGGCCGCGGATGAAGTTCATGTCCGACCGCTCGGGGTCGTTGACGAGGCCTAGGTTCGTGATCTCGGTCTTCGAGTACTGGTAGAAGATGCCGGTCTCCGGATCGAACGAGCCGCCGGGCCAGTTCACCCCGCCGGTCGATGCCGGCACCTGCAGCGTGCCGTAGGTCCCGTCCGCGGTTCCGACCGAGGGGGGCGTGTAGATGGAACGGCCGTAGCGGAATCGGCCGAGCACCTCGAGCGCGCGCGCCTTGAGCTCCGGCGTGAAGTCGATCAGATCGTCAGGTCCGATGCCCTGCTGGTCGAAGGCCGGCGGCTTGGTCGGATGCGGCTGGGTCGGCGCCAGGACCTCGCCGGGGATGTCCGAAGCCGCCACGGGCTGCTCGAGGATCGGCCAGACCGGCTCGCCCGTCTCGCGGTCGAAGACGAAGAGCCACGACTGCTTGGTCGGCAGCACCACCGCCTTGATGTCGCGGCCGTCCACCGTGATGTCGGCCAGGACCGGCCCGGCCGGCAGGTCCCAGTCCCAGACGTCGTGGTGGGTGATCTGGAAGTGCCAGCGCCGCTCGCCGGTCTCAAGGTCGAGTGCGACCAGGCTGTCCGAGAACAGGTTGTCGCCGAGCCGGTGCCCGCCGTAGTAGTCGTTGGTCGGCATCTCGACCGGCAGGTAGACCATGTTCAGCTCGGGATCGATCGTCATCTGCGCCCACACGCCGGCGTTGCCGGTGTAGCGCCACGAATCGCCTTCCCAGGTGTCGTTGCCGAACTCGTCGCCGAGCGGGATGGTGTGGAAGATCCACTTGCGGTCGCCGGTGTCGACGTCGTAGCCGCGGATGAAGCCCTTGACGTTGTTCATCGACCGCGGCGCGCCGCCCGGCAGGTGCGCCGCCCCGATGACGATGGTGCCGTTGACCGCTACCGGCGCCGAGTGCAGGCCGATCTCGCCGGTGACCAGGTCGATGTCCTGGTCGAGGTTCTGCTTCAGGTCGACGATGCCGTCGTTTCCGAAGTCGGAAAGGCGCTTCCCGGTGAGGGCGTTCAGGCCGATCAGGTGGTAACCGGGCGTGACGTAGAAGATTCTGCCGTCGCCGCCGTCGTCCAGCCAGGTCAGCCCCCGCCCCGACAGCCGCCGCGGCGCCGCCGCGCCCCGCTCCCCCTCGTCGTAGCGGTGGAACCAGAGGATCTCGCCGGTGGCCGCATCGAGGGCTACCGCCGCCCGCCGCGTGCCGGCCGTCGTGTACAGGATGCCGTTGACCATCAGCGGCGTCGACTGCAGGCGGAACTCCGGATTCGGTCCGAAGTTGTCGGTGTTCAGCGTCCAGGCGACCTCCAGGTCGTTGAAGTTGTCGCCGTCGATCTCGTCGAGGGGCGAGTAGCGCGAGTGGGCCAGGTCGCCGCCGTAGCTCGGCCACTCCCCGTTCCGGGTACCCTCTTCTTGCGCTGCAAGGCCGGTCGGTGCCCCGATGAGGCAGGCGATGAGGGCCACGATCCAGCCGTATCGGAAGCGGACGTATCGCATTCGGGATCCTCCGTGTTGCCGCAACACGCAAGCATACCGCGCCCCCGCCGGTGGCGGCCAGACGGGTAGGGTCTCGGTGCGATCCGGGCCGATGTGCTACCGCCGGATGCGTCCCGTTTCGGAGTAGCATGAGATCCCCGCGGCGGCCGGTGAGGAGTCCGCGCCGACAAGTCGACTCCTGCGCGGACGATTCCGAGCCGGGAGTGTGCCGCGGCGGAACAGGGCACGGCGCAGACCACGTCAGGGTCCAACGCGGCGAACAACCCGGGAGGACAGGATGCAGAGATCGAAGCTCGTGCGGACCGTAGCCATCGCGTTCGTGCTGGCGGCGCTGGCCACCGCGGCCGCAGCACAGGAACGGACGCTGCGGACGGTGGAGTTCTTCAGCCCCGCCGTCGACCGGACCATGAAGTACAACGTCCTGCTCCCGGACGACTACGAGACGTCGACCGAGCGCTACCCGGTGCTGTACCTGCTGCACGGCCTGACCCAGAACTACACGGTCTGGGGGCTCGCCAACGGCGCGCCGTTCTACGCCGGCCTATACGACGACCTCATCGTCGTCATGCCCGACGCCGGCAACTCCTGGTACGTCAACTGGGCGGAGAACGAGGACGGACAGTCCAACAACTGGGAGGACCACGTCATTCAGGACGTCGTCAGCCACGTCGACTGGAACTTCCGGACCATCGCGCGCCGCGAGGGCCGCGCCATGACCGGCCTGTCGATGGGCGGCTTCGGCGCCATCACGATGGGGCTGCGCAACCCGGAGATGTTCATCTCCATCGGCAGCACCAGCGGGGCGCTCGAGTACGGCCGGCAGGCCGCGGCCCGCATGCGGGGCGAGATGCCGCCGCGTCCGCCGCGCCAGCGCACGCCGGAGCAGCAGGCCCGGCGGCGGCAGCCGAACCCGCTGATCGGCGTCGACGGCTTCAGCAGCCAGGTGGAGCGGACGCCGCGCGGCGCGATGTTCAAAGCCCCGGAGCAGGCCGACGCCTACGACCCGTTCATGCTGATCAAGGAGGTGGCGCGCGAGGACCTGCCGCACATCTACTTGGACTGCGGCACCGAGGATCGGCTGATCGCCGGCGCCCGGGAGCTGGCCGTCTACATGATGGAAGAGGACATCCCCTTCGACTACATGCAGATGCCCGGCGCCCACAACGCGGCCTACTGGATCGAGGCCATCGGCCACATCATGGGGGTGCAGTACGAGGTGATGCAGCGCGCGCTCGGCCAGCGGCCGTTCGGACAACGGCGTCCGACGAACTGAGCGTCGGGAGCCTGGGAGCCCGTGGTGAACTCCGCAGAGCAACCGCGGGCCCTGTGCCGGGCCGTTCCCCGGGGGTAGCGCGGCGTCGGGCCAGGGGTACGGCCTTCAGCCGGATTGGTTGCGAAGGAGCGCTTCCAGTTCGGCCAGCCGCGCCTCGGCGGCCAGGCGGGCCTCGGCTTCCTTGTCGTGGCTGCGCGGGTCGTCTCCGGTTGCCGGGTTGCGGAAGCGTCTCACGCCCCGACGCCGCCCGCAGCTCCAGACCGAGCGTCTCGCTGCGCAGCGTCAGGATCATCGGGATGGGTTCCCCAAGCTGCGCCTGCGCCTGTGCCGGCGTCGCGGGGCTATCCTATTTCGATGCGGAGATTCTTCACTTTCGTGCCTGCGCTCCTGGTGCTGTGGAGTCTGACGGCCGGCGCGACACTGGCTGCCGCCCAGGCCCCGGCCGGCGAGGAGCTGTTCGAGCAGCACTGCGCCGCCTGCCATCTCGCCGACGTCATACCGCGCGCGCTGGCGATCGACAACATGCGGGCGCTGCCGCCTGCCGCCATCGTCGGCGCGCTGACCGACGGGGCGATGCAACAGCAGGGGGAGGAGTTGAGTCCTGCAGAGCGGCGCGCAATCGCCGAGTTCATCACCGGGCGACGCGTTGCGGCGGATGCGGTGCTCGCAGACGGAGCCTGTACTCCCACAGAGACTGCGGGCTGGCCCGGACTGGACGATGGACCTCAATGGAACGGCTGGGGTGTCGACGTCAACAACAGCCGCTTTCAGTCGGCCGAGCACGCCGGGCTAACGGCGGATGACGTTCCCCGCCTGCGGCTCCAGTGGGCGTTCGGGTACCCCAACTCGGCCACGGCGCAGTCGCAGCCGACGGTGGTGGGCGGCCGCCTGTTCGTCGCCAGCGAGCGGGGCGTCGTGTACGCGCTTGACGCGAAGACCGGTTGCACGCACTGGACGTTCGCCGCACAGAGCGGCGTGCGCAGCGCCATGACCGTGACGCGCCTCCCGGACCGCCGGCACGCGCTCTTCTTCGGCGACTTCAACGCCAACGTCTACGCGCTCGACGCGGCGACCGGGGCCGAGATCTGGCGCCGCGACATCGAGACGCACGAAGGGGCCCGCATCACCGGGGCGCCGGTCCACCACGATGGCCGGCTGTATGTGCCGGTTTCGTCATTGGAAGAACTGCTGGCCGCCGACCCCGAGTACCCCTGCTGCACGTTCCGCGGGAGCATCGCCGCGCTGGACGCGGCGACCGGCGAGGTGATCTGGCAGAGCTTCACGATTCCGGCGACGCCGCGGCCCCGCGGGAGGAATCCGGAGGGCTTCTTCCTGATGGGGCCTTCGGGGGCGGCGGTCTGGTCGGCGCCGACCGTCGATGCGAAGCGCGGGCTCGTCTACGCCGCGACCGGGAACGCCTACACGGAGCCGGCCGCCGACACCAGCGACGCGATCATCGCGTTCGACATTGACACCGGTGCGATCCGCTGGACGAACCAGTTGACGCCGGACGACGCGTTCATCCTCAACTGCGACGGCGGCAACCCGAACTGTCCCGACGACAACGGCTCCGACTTCGACTTCGGCGCGTCGCCGGTGCTGGTGACCGCGAGCGACGGCCGCGATCTGCTTGTCATCGGCCAGAAGGCGGGGGTGGGCTATGCCCTCGATCCCGATGCCGACGGCGCCATCGTCTGGCGCTACCAGGTAGGCGTGGGCGGCGAGCTCGGCGGCATCGAATGGGGCTTCGCAGTGGACGGCGAGAAGGCGTACTTCGCCAACTCGGACTACCTGACGCCCGAGCCCGGCGGGCTCGCGGCGGTGCGCCTGCAGACGGGCGAGCTGGTCTGGTACGCCGAGCCGCACGAGCCGGTGTGCGAGATGTGCAGTCCGGCGCTGCTGGCCGCCGTCACCGCGATTCCAGGCGTCGTCTTCTCGGGCGCCTACGACGGACTGTTCCGCGCCTACGACGCGGACGACGGGTCCGTGCTCTGGGAATTCGACACCAACGGGGACTACGACACCGTGAACGGCGTGCCGGCCAGGGGCGGGTCGATCAACGGCCCGGGCCCGGTCGTCGTCGACGGGATGGTCTACGTCAACTCCGGCTATGCGGCGTTCGGCGGCCGGCCCGGCAACGTCCTGCTGGCCTTCGGCGTCGACTGACGCTGCCTCGTCCCGGCCCTGACGGTGTTGATGTGTTGATGGCCGGTATGATGCGCCTCTACAGCGAGCTCGCCGAGTGGTGGCCACTGCTTGACGACCCGGCCGACTACGCGGAGGAGGCCGGCGTCTACGGCGACCTGCTGGCGGAGGCGTGTGACGCGCCGATCGAGTCCCTCCTGGAGCTGGGCAGCGGCGGCGGCAACACCGCGTCGCACCTGAAGCAGCGGTTCGGCCGCGTCGTGCTCACCGATATCTCCGAGGACATGCTCGCGGTCAGCCGCGCCCTCAACCCGGAGTGCGAGCAGCGGGCCGGCGACATGCGCACGCTCCGGCTGGGGCGCACGTTCGACGCGGTCTTCGTCCACGATGCCGTCTGCTACATGACGACGGAGGCCGACCTGCGCCGCGCCATCGAGACCGCGTGGGTGCACTGCCGGCCCGGCGGTGCGGTGCTGTTCGCGCCGGACTACGTGCGGGAGAACTTCCGGGCGGGGGAGAGCAAGGGTGGCTGCGACGAGCGCCTGCTTTCGGAAGTTGCCGGCGAATGTCCGCGGGGGCTGCGGTACCTGGAATGGGTCTGGGATCCCGATCCCGGGGATACCGAGTACCTGGTCGACTTCGCATTCCTGCTGCGCGAGCGCGACGGATCGGTCCGTGCGGTGCAGGATCGGCATGTCGAGGGGCTGTTCGCGCGCGAGCGCTGGCTCGATCTGCTGGCGAGCGTCGGGTTCGAGGTTCGCAGCGAGCCGTTGGTGCTCTCCGACGTGGAGCCGGGCCGGCACGAGATGTTCGTGGGACGCCGCCCGCGCTGACGGCAACCGTACGCCGCGCCTTTTCGACGACGAAGGCCCGACGGCTGCCGATTACCCGAACGGATCCACAATCTCGACGCCGCTCGCCTCGAAGTCCCGCCGATTGCGGGTCGCCAGCACGTAACCGTTCGCAAGAGCCGTCGCCGCGATGAGACTGTCCTTGATCTGCATAGGCTTGCCGAGCGCCCGCAGATGCGCCAGCAACTCTGCCCAGCGGAGTCCCGTGTCGAGATCCCAGGATACGCAGTGCACGTGCCGCCTGACGCCGTCGAACCACCGTTGGAGGCGCTGGCGACGCGAGCCGGACGCCAGCAGGAGAATGCCGAAGCGGAGCTCGCCGAGAATGATCGGATCGACCGCCAGACGCCGCTCGTTGTCGCGCAACCAGCCGACTACCCGCGGATTGGGCGTTCGCCTGGTTGGCTCGGACAGGACGTTGGCATCGACCAGGTACGTCACGACGGCGGCTCGATGGACAGTGTCGACTCCGACGGGATCGGCTCGAACCAGTCTTTCTCCGGGCAGGCGAGAAGCGCATCCACCAGTCCCTGGTTTCTCGGCGGCTCGGTCAGCACGAGACGGTACTCACCATGCTCGACCCGCTCAATCTCGAAGGTCTGGCCCGGTTGGATGCCATCCTGCCGGCGGAGCTCGGCGGGCAATACGATCTGGCCCTTCGAGGAGACCGTACTCTTCATGGAAGTAAGATAGCATCTTACACTCGTCGACCGTCAGTCGAAATCGAGGGCGAACAGAAGTGCCGCGCGGACTTGTTCCAGGACCGCCTGTGAAACCGAGCCGACGAATCGCCGCAGACCGGCCTTCGGGACGGTGATTACGTGGTGCAGATTGATTGCGGAACTGCTTTTCAGGCCGCTCTCGACCCCGAGGACCACTTCGGATGGCACACCGCGAATCGTGCGGGTGAGTGGCGCGACGGTGACGCGGTTCAGGACCGGGATCATGTCGGAGCGGGTCAGCAGCAGCACCGGGCGCAGCTTGTCCGGCGGAGCGAACCGGAACATCCAGATCTCTCCGCGCGTCACCAGTCGTCTCCGTCGTCGGGATCCGGCCGCTCTCGCATCGCGACCGCCTGAGCGGCGATGAGTCCATCGAATTCGTCCGGGCGAACTGGATGCGCCTCGTACCCGGCCCGGTCCTTCGCAACCATCTGGCGGCGCCGCTGGCCGTCGAGCCACTCCTGCAGCGCAAGGCGAAACAGTTCCGACCGCGTCTTCCGAACACGCCGTGCCGCGCGATCCAGATGTCCGAGCAAGGGCTCGTCTATGGTTATTGATATTGTTCTCATATTGTTAGCCTATTGTAGGCGGTCGCGTTGCGGCCGGCAAGCGCACAAGTCCGCGTCTTCGGAGCCGAGGGCGGTCCGCGGACGCCTGCGTTGGCGGGTCCGGTCGCTGACGACCTCCACAAACGGACGTGTACAATGAATCGATTACCACGCAACATGGACAGCCATTGACCACACCGACCCCGACGGCACTGCAACCCACCCTCGACGAACCGCAGGATTCCCTCCCGGAAGTCTCGATAGATCAGCTTCCAGACCGGCTGAAGGAGGCGGTCGGCCGTCCCGGCTGGACGTCGCTGATGCCGGTCCAGAGCCGGGCGATCCCGTACCTGCTGGCGGGCCGCGACCTTGTGATCCAGGCGCGCACCGGGAGCGGCAAGACCGCCGCGTTCCTGCTGCCGATGCTGGAGCGGCTCGACGCCACGGCCGATCGCACGCAGGCCCTCGTGCTGGTGCCGACCCGCGAGCTCGCCCGGCAGGTGCAGCACGACGCGGAGCTGCTCTGGGGCGACAGCGGCTTCCGGACGGTCGCGGTCTACGGCGGCGTCGGCTACGGACCGCAGATCGAGGCGCTCAAGGCGGGCGCGCATCTGGTGGTCGCCACGCCGGGCCGCGCCCTCGACCACCTGCTGCGCCGGACGTTCACGCTCGACCACTTGACGACGCTCGTCTTCGACGAAGCCGACCGGATGCTGTCGATGGGCTTCTACCCCGACATGAAGCAGGTGCAGGCGTACCTGCCGGACCGGCCCATCCACACGACCATGTTCTCGGCCACGTTCCCCGCGTCGGTCATGCGGACCGCGCGCGAGTTCATCACCGAGCCCGAGTTCCTGACCCTCAGCCGCGACCACGTCCACGTCACCGACACGGAGCACATCGCCTACACCGTGCCGCCGATGGAGAAGGATCGCGCCCTGGTGCGGATCATCGAGGTGGAGAACCCATCGTCGGCGTTCATCTTCTGCAACACGAAATCGAACGTGCACTACGTCACGGTGGTGCTGCAGCGCTTCGGCTATGACGCCGACGAGCTGAGCGCCGACCGGTCGCAGGCCGACCGCGAGCGGATCCTCAAGCGCGTGCGTGCCGGGACGCTGCGGTTCCTGGTCGCGACCGACGTCGCCAGCCGCGGGCTGGACATCCCGGAGCTGTCCCACGTGATCCAGTACGAGCCGCCCGAGGACGCCGAGGACTACATCCACCGGGCGGGGCGGACCGGCCGGGCCGGCGCAGAGGGAATAGCGCTGTCGCTGGTGAGCGAGGCCGAGACGCTGGCTCTCGACCAGATCGCGAAGCGCTACGGCGTGGAGTTTCAGCAGCGCCCGGTGCCGACTGACGAGGACGTGGCCGGAGTCGTGGCCGAGCGGCTGACGACGCTGCTCGAGGCCCGGCTGCGGGATCGCGATGCGCTCAAGGCCGAGCGGAGCCGCCGCTTCATCGCGCTGGCCCGCGAGCTCGCGGGCAACGAGGACGAATCGAAGATCATCGCGATGCTGCTCGACGACTACTACCAGCAGACGCTGCACGCAACGCCCGGCGAGCCCACGCAGGCCGCGGGGCCTTCGGGGCCCGCAGAGAAGGGCGGCGCAGGCGGGGCGTCGGGTCGTCCCAAGCGGCCCCGGCGGCGGTCGAGGCGCGGGCCCCGTTCGGGTCGCTAGGAGCGAGGTTCCGCACCGCGCCCGCCCGGCACACGCTAGAATAATGTCTTCGGCAGCGCGTGCTCCGCGTCGCCGCCCACCCGCTTCACGGACGTTCGAAGGAGTAGATCGATGACCACCGCGGTTGCTGAAGCCGTTCACCCGTTCGACCACGCCGTCGCCGCCGGCCGGCCCGCGTTCAAGGTGGCCGATCTCGGGCTCGCCGAGCACGGCCGCAACGAAATCCGCCTCGCCGAGCAGGAAATGCCGGGGCTGATGGCCATCCGGCGCGAGCACGCCGGCCAGCAGCCGCTCGCCGGCGCCAAGGTCATGGGCAGCCTGCACATGACGGTGCAGACCGCCGTGCTGATCGAGACGCTGACCGCGCTCGGCGCCGACGTGCGCTGGGTGTCGTGCAACATCTTCTCGACCCAGGACCACGCGGCCGCCGCGGTCGCCGTCGGCGGCCCCGGCAGCGGCGGGACGGTCGCCGCGCCGCGCGGCGTCCCGGTGTTCGCCTGGAAGGGCGAGAGCCTGCCCGAGTACTGGTGGTGCACGAACGAGGCGCTGGTCTGGCCGGACGGCAGCGGTCCCGATCTCATCGTCGACGACGGCGGCGACGCGACGCTGCTGGTCCACAAGGGCTACGAGTTCGAGCAGGCGGGCGCGGTCCCCGCGTTCGACCCCGAGACGGAGCCGGAGGAGTGGGGTGTCATCCTCGACCTGCTGCGCGAGATCCGCGCCCGTGACGCGTCGCAGTGGACGCGCGTCAGTCCCGCCATCCGCGGCGTCAGCGAGGAGACGACCACCGGCGTGCACCGGCTCTACGAGATGATGCGCGACGGCACGCTGCTGTTCCCGGCCATCAACGTCAACGACTCGGTCACCAAGAGCAAGTTCGACAACATCTACGGCTGCCGCCACTCGCTGCCGGACGGGCTGGCCCGCGCCACCGACGTCATGCTGGGCGGCAAGGTGGCCGTGGTCTGCGGCTTCGGCGAGGTGGGCAAGGGCTGCGCGCAGTCGCTGCGCGGACAGGGCTGCCGCGTCGTGGTGACCGAAATCGACCCGATCTGCGCGCTTCAGGCGGCGATGGAGGGCTACCAGGTCGCCACCCTCGACGAGATGCTGGAGACCGCCGACATCTTCATCACCGCCACCGGCAACCGCGACATCATCAGCGCCGACCAGATGGGGCGCATGAAGGACAAGGCCATCGTCGGCAACATCGGCCACTTCGACAACGAGATCGACATGGCCGGACTCAAGCGCCTCCCCGGCATCGAGCACATCCCGATCAAGCCGCAGTACGACGAGTGGCGCTTCCCGGACGGCCACAGCGTTCTGGTGCTGGCCGAGGGCCGGCTCCTCAACCTCGGCTGCGCCACCGGCCACCCAAGCTTCGTGATGTCGGCCTCGTTCACCAACCAGGTGCTCGCCCAGCTTGCGCTCCACCGCAACCGGGGCGAGTACGAGAAGCAGGTCTACATGCTGCCGAAGCAGCTCGACGAGAAGGTCGCCCGCCTCCACCTCGACGCCCTCGGCGTCAGGCTGACCGAGCTCAGCCGGGAGCAGGCGGACTACATCGGCGTGCCGCTGGAGGGGCCGTACAAGCCGGAGCACTACCGGTACTGAGGGAACACGGCGACGAGTCGTTAGGTAACACACTGACTAAGTGCGCACGAAATCGTGCGAGGCAGGCAGTTTGACGGTCGTCGATCCGTTCAGCGCAGCGTCGTGACCGCGTACGGCTGGGCGAACGTGTTTCGCGGCTCGAAGGTGTCGCGCTTCGAGGAACACGACTTCTGCTTCGCCGTGCAGGAGGCCGGCGCTGGCTCACTGCACGGTGAAAGCCTGAAACGCCGGCACCAGAATCGTGCTCAGCACGACTATGGCGATTGACGTCAGGACGGTGGCCACGACGCCCGTTCGGAACATCGTTCCGAAACCGACGGCGCCGGCGGCGAACGTCGCCGCCGCCGTCGGGGCGGACCACGGAAGCACCATGGAATGGGCTGCCCCGGCGATGATCCGGGCGAGAACCGCGGCATTGTATTCGAGCGCCTCCGCAATCGGGAACAGCGTCGAGGAGACCATCATCGTCGTCGCGGTGCCGCTGGCCAGTTGCGTCACCACCGTCGAGAGCAGACCGGCCACCCACGGCAACGCCGTCGCCGAAACGTTCCCCGCGAACGAGGCCCCAATCCAGTCGGTCACGCCCAGGCGCGTCAATCCGCTGACCAGCGCCATGCCGCCGACAACCAGAAACAGCACGTTCCAGGGGACGCCTTCCTGAAAGTCCTTGCGGTCGAGGGTCATCTCGCCGCGCTTCGCGTCCACCGGCAGGAGGAACAGCAGGACCATGGCCGCGGGAGGCGCGTACCAGATGTCGAGGAACTCCGTGGTGACGAAGGTCGGCAGCATCCACAGGACCAGCATCAGGGACAATGCCGATACGACGTTCTTCTCTCCGCGGCTCAGCGGGCCCAGTTGCTCGCGTTGCCGGCGAATGTGGGATTGGCGATCGGGAAGGGCCTGCACTTCGGGCGGCAGCATCCACTTCAGGACCAGGTAGCAGATGGGAACGTGGGCCGCCGCGAGAAAGACGCCGGTCGATGTCCACTGCGCGAAGCTGACGCTGTAGCTGGTCGTCCGCTCCAGCACCGCGAGGATCAGCGGGTTGAACACGCTGCCCCCGGGGGTCGCCAGCCCGCCGGCGGACGCGCCGTACAGCACCGCCAGACTCGCCGCCGCGGCCAAGCGCGGCGCCCCGGCGGCGGCCGGCCGCGGTCCGCCGGCGTCGAGCGCGGCGACCGCGGACCGCGTCAGCGACAGCGCTATCGGCGTCATCGTCACGATGACGGCCAGGTCGTTGACCAGCGCGGATATGACCGTGGACGCTATCAGCAGCACGAACAGGAGGCTGCCGCTGGACCGCGCCACACCGGGCATGCTCAGAATCGCCAGGGAAATCCTGACGGCCAGGCCGTGCTTCCGCAGCGCGTGCCCCACCAGCATGACGCCCACCAGGAAGGGCAGGATCGTCTGGCCGTACAGGCTGGCCACCTCGGCGAAGGGCATTGCGCCGCCGGCCGGGAGGAGCACGAACGGCAGAAAGGCGGTGACCGCCCACGGCACCGGTACGGTCGCCCACCACGCCAGGGTCCAGGCGTACACGGCGAGCGTGAACTGCGCCTCGGGTCCGAGGCCCGCCAGCGGAACGGCGCGGACGGCGGCGAACGCTGCCGGCCCGGCGAGCACCCGCAACACGAATGCCGGTCGGCCGGTCGTCAGCCCGTCAGCGGCGCTCACGATTCGTCTCCGGGGCTTCCAAGCGGACCGTCACGATGTCCGTCTCGTGAAACTGCTGGTGGCGAACCGAGGACGCGATGTGACGCAGCAAGCGGAGCGAGACTTCCCGCTCCATCAGCACGTCGTCCGGCCGCTCCCCGAGCAGCGCGACGGCCCAGGACAGGTAGGCGTCGCTCGCCCCGGCGGCCCGGATCACGATGGTGGGGATCAGCACGATGCTGGCCACGCCGAGAACCACGAGCTGCAGGCCGCACCCGAAGGCGAGGGCTGCTGGCGGATTCTCGTCGGGCTGATAGCGAACGCTCGTGCCGCGCTGCGAGGCGTCGCTCATGCGGTGCCCGGTTCCGCGGCCCGCCGGCGCGTCACGCGGAACCGGAAGTGGTCGTCGGGACTGGGCGTGGGGACCGGGCTGATCGTCAGGATGTAATCGGGAGGGTCGAGGGCCAGCTCGACTTCGCGGACGATGGTGGCCATCGTCGCGGCGATGGCCACTTCGGCGAATCCGGCCCCGAGGCAGACGTGCGAACCGGCACCGAACGGGACGAACACGCCGGGCTGACGGTGCTCCCCCCGCTCGGGGGTGTAGCGCTCGATATCGAAGCGCTCGGGCTCGGGAAAGTACTGCGGAAGACGGTGCGGCACGGTGGTCGCCACCATGACCGTTTCTCCGGCCGGGATGGTGTATCCGGCGAACTCGAACGTGTTCGACACGGTACGCGTGATGGCCGGGGCGATCGGATACATCCGCAGCGTCTCGAGCGCGACCCGGTGCGTGACGTCGAGATGGCGCACGGCCTCCGCGGTCAGCGTGCCGTGCGCGAAGCTCGCATCCGCCTCGGCGGTCATCCGGTCGAGCAGGTCCGGGTGCTTCAGCAGCGCGTAGAGCATGAACGCGCACGTGCTCCCCACCGTGTCGAGCCCTGCGATGAACGGTCCCAGCAACGCAGGCATGAGATCGGTCTCGGGCAGGAACTGCGGATCGAGGTGGTGAAGCGCCAGCAGGTCGTCCACGAGGTCGGGCTCCGCGCCGGACCGACGGTCCGGGTCGTGAGCCGCCCGCACCGTCGCATAAAGTTCCTCGACCCGCTGGCGGGCGCGCCGGAATCGCGGGGTTCGCATCAGGACGGCCGGCCGCTGGCGCGTGACGCGCGCCGCGAGGAGCGTGCGCAAGAAGAGGATCATGTCGTCCAGGTAGTCGCGGGGCGACACGCCGGCGGCGATGGTGCCGAGCTGCTCCGTGACGATGCGCTGCAACGCATGCAGGGCAGGCACGGGTTCGTCGAGCGGCCACTCGGCAACCTCGCGCCTCGTGATGGCGATCACGTCGTCCAGGTGCTCGTGGATGAACGAGCGCGAGTAGCCCGGCTGCTGCGCCTTGCGCATGCGGGCGTGCTCGGCCCCGTCCATGCTCAGCATCGAGCGCGCCGCGCCCAGCTCCTTGTCGAAGTCCATCCAGGATTCGCGCGAGCGGAGGTGCTTGCTGCCCTTGCGCGTGACGAACAGGTTGGCCTCGGGTCCCGCAAGCACGGTGAACCGGCGGTGGAGTGCGTGGACGCGGAAGACGGGACCGAGCTTCAGGTACTGCCGGGTCAGGAATGGCCCGATGTCGCCGGCCAAGGCGAATGCATCGCCGACCAGTGGCAGACTCGGCGCGCTGGGCGGCTCATGCGATGGGGTAGCCGTCATCAGCCGATCCGAACCATCGTACACTCTTCAGCCTCTCGGTGCGAACGCCCGCACGCCGAAGATCCTCGAGTGAAGAACGATTCAGTCGTTCGCCGTCGCTCGCAGGCGGGCCGCGAGCCGGAACGCCTTGCCAAGTGTCTGACGGCGCCGGTCGTGACCGCCGGGGCCAGGCCCGCTCGATGTCCCGCCGGCGTCCGACGCCGGAGGCACGCGCGCTTCCGGGCGCCGTCACTCGACCTCGATGAAGATCGGGTTCGAGTAGAACCAGAGGTCGTGCCAGGGGTTCTCCCCGGCGCCGTCCATCGTAGGCTCGAGTTCTTCGGTGCTCGTGCCGCGCACCCGGACGTAGAGGTCGCTATCCACCGCGGGCAGCATCGCCTGGACGGTAAGGCGGTCTCCGTCGCGGGCCAGCGCGTCGCGCGTGAACCGGGTGAAGACCCGTGTCGTGGGGTTGCGGTCGTTCCACGGATCGGAGGCCGGTCCCCGCACCTCGCCGACGATCAGGTCGACCCGCCGGACGGCAGGGTTCTCGCCGGCCTCGTTCGCGGTTTCCGGGTCGCGGAACCGGACGGTCGCGGTGACCCGCGCCCCCGGCGCGACCCGCAGCGTGCCGCCGAGCCCCGCCTCGTGCTTCCCGCTCGCCAGGCTGACCTCGAGCTCGGTCACCAGGTCCCCGGCGACCGCGAACATGCGGCCGTGCCGCAGGCCGTCGAGGACGCCGGCGTAGGTCGGGCGCGCGTATACCCAGGTCTTGTGGAACTCGCCCGGCCAGAAGTCGCTGCCGGCCCGCACCGGCTCGGTGTAGTGGAAGTGCGAGTCGGACGAGGCCACGATCCAGAACCGGCGCCCCTCGCCGAGCAGCGCGTCCCACAGGCCGCCGACGATAGCGGTCATCTGGTCGAAGCCCCCCAGGGTCTGCGCCCCGGGGTTCCAGTAGGAGCCGCGGTACACGCTGCGGTTCTCGTCCGTGAGGGTGGCGGCCTGGTGGCCGGGCGCCCCCTCCATCCCGCGATACACGTCCGGCGCGAGGTCGTTGTTCTCGCGCAGCTCCCACGGCTCGACGCGGCCGTAGCGCCCGATGGCCGCGGCCGACCGGGAGGGATGGTTCGCGAACACGAGCGGCAGTCGCTCGAGTCCCTGCATGTGCGCCAGCGCCTGCCGCCTGAGCCCTGCCGACTGCCGGCGCGGGTCCGGGGGCAGGGCCCAGTCCTCGTTGTAGTCGAAGCGGCTCTCGATCTCGAACAGCACCGACGCCTCGTCCTCGGCGCGGGGAATGATCAGCGTGTGGTGGTCCATGCCCGGCATGTTGAGCTCCAAGCCGTAGAACTGCAGCACCTCGGGAACGAGCTCGCGCGACAGCGTCAGCTCGCGGTGCGCCTGCTCCAGGTTCACCTTGGAGTGGTACGGGCCGCCGTGATCGGTCGTCACCATCCAGCGCAGGCCGAACTGCCGCGCCATCGCCGCGTTGCGCGGCGTCGAGTAGAGCGCGTCCCGTCCCTTGATGGGCGTCGGCGGGACGGTGCCGTAGTCGTAGCCCGTGCTCCAGTGGCTGTGGATGTGCGAGTCGCCGGCCAGCCATTCGCGGTCGTCGGCGGGCGGTGCGGCCAGTGCGAGGGCGGCCGCCGCGCACAGCACGCAAGACCAGGCGAGACGCCGAGAGGCGGCGCCGTGCGAAGACATCGCAGCCGATCCTACCAGTTACCCTCCGGCCGGGGATCGGTCTCCGCCGATGCCGTGCCGCCGGCAGTCCGTGGCGAAGGAGCGGAACGTTCGGTCCGGTGCCGGCGCGCGTAGGGGACGCGGCGGTTTGCCGCGAAAGTTTCTGTCGCTTCGGACACACGTCTCCTGGCGCGACGAAAGGCGTCACGAAGGGATGGCGCCGTTGGGCACGTTCTCCCCGGGTGAGGCTCGACGGACGAGGCTGCCCCAAGTGGCCTCTGCGCGAACCGTGCTGGGGGTGAACGCGGGTGGGATGGCGGTCTCAGCGCGTCGGGACGGTGCTCCTGTTTGCGGGAGGCGGCCAGTGGACCGAGCAGGTGCCGTCGTCGTTGCGAACGAGAATGTCGAACTGATGCAGCTTGCGGAGCCAGCGCGAAGCGCTGCGCTGCACGAGCAGCGCCTCGTAGTCGGTATCCGGGTCGCGGTAGGGCGTGGCGTCGCGCAGCACCGCGAAGACGCATCGCAGCAGCTTGTGGGCGGTGGCCACGATGGCGCGCTTGAAGCCGCGCTTCCGGGTCAGCGTCTGGTGATACGTCTGGAACTGGCAGTTGTGGGTTCGGGCGGCGGCGTGGGCGCACTCGATGAGCACGGTGCGCAGCGTCTGATTTCCGCGCCGGGTGCGACCGGTGCGGCGTTTGCCGGCGCTCTCGTTGTTGCCGGGGCACAGGCCGGCCCAGGCTGCCAGGCGGTGCGCGTTGCCGAACACGCGGTGCGGGTCGGCTCCGGTCTCGCTCAGGATGGCGCAGGCCGCCGTGTGGTCGATGCCGGGAAGCGTCTCCAGCAGGCGGAGTTGCTCGGCCCAGGGGGCCAGCGCCTCGTCGAGGTGCCGGTCGAAGTCGTCGACGCGCCGGCTGAGCGTGTCGTGCTCGCTCAGCAGGTCGGCGAGCAGGCGGCGCTCGGTCTCGCGCAGCGTCAGGCCCAATGCGTCGCCGAGCTGCTCGAGCTTGCCGCGGACGTGCGCGCTGAGCGAGGCCAGGATGTCGGTACTGGGCCGCCGGGCGACCAGACCGTCGAGGATGCGCCGGCCGTTCCTCCCGAAGATGTCGCTCAGCACCGCCCCGATGCGGACGCCGCCGCGGTCGATCACCTTCTGTGTCTGGTTGCGGACCTGCGAGCGCCGCGCGACCAGCTTCCGCCGGTGGCGGCTCAACGTGCGCAGGTCGCGGAACTGCTGGGAGGGAACGAAACTGGGCCGCCCCAACCCGAACTGGCACACCCGCGCCAGCCAGCGGCTGTCCTCGACATCGGTCTTCCTGCCGCGCAGTTGCTTCACATGCTGCGCGTGGAGTAACTGGGCGTTGATGCCGGCGTCGGTCAGCGCCTGCCACGGCGTGTGCCAGTAGACGCCGGTCGCCTCCATCGCGGCGGCCACGACGCGGTGGCTCGTCAACCACGCGACCAGGGCGGCCAGGCCGCTCGCCAGCGCGCTGAACATGCGCGTCTCGCACTGCGGCGGGCCGGCCGTCGCCTCGGACAGCCGCACGGTGGCCGTGATGTGCCCCTTGTGGATGTCGAGTCCCGCCGCGCGGGGATGGACAACACACAACTCATCGTTCATCATCGGGATGCCTCCAGTTTCCGGGGGGTAGGCGGAGGCGGGACAGGCCGGTCGGACTCGGAACTCGCGCCCTGCACGGGCACGGTGCGTTTTGCCGCGCGTCCACAGCCCGGGGGCCGGGTACAATTCGGGGCTCGATGCCGAACCGGCCGGGTCAGTTTGGCTTCGGGGATAAACACCCGCCATTGAAACAGACGACCACTCGTCCCGCCTCCGCCATTATTGTGCGACCCGCGGTCGGTCTCTGACGAACTTTCATCCTTCGGGGTGAGCGGCGCACGGTCGCTCATGACGTTTGGCACGGCGTCGTGATCGTGACATCGTTGTAGTAGTGACTACGGTCGCGTCGTTCGAGATCCCGCACACGGCATACCTCGATACCTCCGGCCATCCGGCCCGCCCGCTGCCGGCCTTCGCACGCGATCGCGACGCGGTGGTGTCCCTGTATCGCGCGATGGTGCTGACCCGCACCTTCGACGCGAAGGCGATCGCGCTGCAGCGCACCGGACGCCTCGGCACCTACCCGTCGTGTCTGGGGCAGGAAGCGGTGGCGGTGGGACTCGGCGCCGCCATGTCGCCGAACGATGTGCTGCTGCCCTATGCCCGCGAGCAGGGCGCCCAGTTCCTCCGCGGGGTCACGCCGACCGAGCTGTTCCTCTACTGGGGAGGCGACGAGCGCGGCAGCGACTTCGGCGGTCCGCGCGAGGACTTTCCGATCTGCGTGCCGGTTGCGACCCAGGCCCCGCACGCCGTCGGCGTCGCCCTGGCGTTTCAGTTGCGCGGCGAGCCGCGGGTCGCGGTCTGCGTCCTGGGCGACGGCGGCACCTCGAAGGGCGACTTCTACGAGGCGCTGAACGTGGCGGGCGCCTGGCGGCTGCCCGCGGTGTTCGTCGTGACCAACAACCAGTGGGCCATCTCGCTTCCCCGCACTGCCCAGACGGCCGCCACGACGCTGGCGCAGAAGGCCATCGCCGCCGGGTTCTCGGGGGAGCAGGTCGACGGGAACGACGTCATCGCGGTGCGCGACGTCGTCCATCGCGCGGTGGCGCACGCCCGCGACGGCGCCGGTCCGCACCTTGTCGAGGCGCTTACCTACCGGCTGTCGGACCACACGACCGCGGACAACGCCAGTCGCTACCGCGACGACGAATCGGTCGGCCGCCATTGGCGCGAGGACCCGATCGCGCGTCTGCGCGCCCACCTGACCGTGGCCCACGGCTGGACGAAGGACGACGAGGAAGCGACGCTCGCGTCGTGCGCGGGCGACGTGGACCGCGCGGCCGAGGAGTACCTGGCCACGCCGCCGCAGCCGCCGGAGGCGGTCTTCGACTACCTGTATGAGCGACTGCCCGCCGATCTGGCCGGGCAGCGCACGGCCGCCATGGCGGCGCGGGCCGCCGCGGCGCTATCCGACGATGACTGAGCCGGCCGGACTGACGATGGTGCAGGCACTCAACGCGGCACTTGCCCGTGCGATGTCGGAGGACGATCGCGTGCTCGTCCTCGGCGAGGACGTCGGCGTCGACGGCGGCGTCTTCCGGGTGACGGACGGTCTGCTCGATCGCTTCGGCGCCGGCCGCGTGCGGGACACGCCGCTCGCCGAGGCCACCATCGCGGGATTGTCGATCGGTGCCGCGGCGCAGGGGTTCCGGCCGGTCGCCGAGATCCAGTTCCTGGGGTTCATCTACTCGGCGGTCGATCAGCTCGTCAGCCACGCGTCGCGGTTGCGATGGCGGACGCGGGGGCGGTTGACCTGTCCGTTGGTGGTCCGCGCGCCGTACGGCGGCGGCATTCACGCCATCGAGCACCACTCCGAGAGCACGGAGGCGATGTTCGCCCACATTCCGGGGCTGCGCGTCGTGATTCCGTCGTCGCCGGCCCGCGCCTACGGGCTGTTGCTGGCGGCGATCCGCGATCCGGACCCGGTGCTTTTCCTCGAACCGAAGCGGATCTACCGCGCGAGCCGGGAAGAAGTGGCCGACAGCGGCGCGGCGGAGCCGCTCGACACCTGCTTCCAGCTTCGCGACGGGGACGACCTGACGCTGGTGACCTGGGGCGCGATGATCGTGGAGACGCTGGCGGCCGCCGAGCAACTCGCGGCCGAGGGCGTGAGCACCGACGTGTTCGACGTCGCCACGCTGTCGCCGCTCGACATGACGACGATTCTGGGGTCGGTCGAGAAGACCGGGCGCTGCGTCATCGTGCACGAGGCGGCGCTTACCGGCGGTTTCGGCGCGGAGATCGCGGCGCGGCTGGCCGAGCACGGCCTGTTGTCGCTGCGGGCGCCGGTCAAGCGGGTCACGGGCTACGACACGGTGCCGCCCCTGCCGCGCCTGGAGCACCTCTACATGCCGTCTACCGAACGCGTGCTGGCCGCGGCGCGGGAGTTGCTGGCGTTCTCGTAGCAGGGGGGCCAATGTCGGACGCAACGGCGATGGCGGTATTCACGCTTCCCGACCTCGGCGAAGGCCTTCACGAGGCCGAGATCGTCTCGTGGCACGTGACGGAGGGCGACCACGTGGTCACCGATCAACCGCTGGTGGCGGTCGAGACGGACAAGGCTGTGGTCGAGATCCCGTCGCCGCGGTCGGCGCGCGTCGTCAGGCTGCACGGCGGCACGGGCGACCGGGTGGCGGTAGGTGATCCGTTGGTCGAGTTCGAGTCCGCCGCCGCCGCGGCGGATACCGGGACGGTCGTCGGGACGATAGAGGCGACGGCAGCGACCGCCGAGACGTCGCGCGCTGCCGCGCCCGGGACCGGCGGCGGCAGGATGACCCCGGCCGTACGCGCCCTGGCCCGCAAGCTCGGCGTCGACACGGCGATGGTCCAGGGGACGGGGCCGGGTGGCGCGATTACCACGAAGGATGTGGAACGCGCGGCGCAGGTGCTCGCCGCCGCCGCGCCCGCCGAGCCGTTGCGCGGCGCCCGCCGCGCGATGGCCGAGCGGATGGCGAAGGCCCACGCCGAGGTGGTGCCGGCCACGGTGACCGACGGGGCGGACGTGGAGGCGTGGCCGGCGGGCACGGACGTGACCCTGCGCCTCATCCGTGCCGTCGCGGCCGGCTGCTCGGCCGCACCCGCGCTCAACGCCTGGTTCGAGCCGGAGACGATGTCGCGCCGGCTGCACGAACGGATCGATCTCGGGATCGCGGTGGACCTGGACGACGACGGGCTGTTCGTCCCGGTGTTGCGGGACGTCGGCCGGCGCGGCGCCGTGGAGTTGAAGGACGGCCTCGAACGGCTCAAGGGAGATGTCCGTCAACGGACCATCCCGCTCGCCGAGCTGCGCGGGCAGACGATCACGCTGTCGAACTTCGGGACCGTCGGCGGGCAGCACGCCGAGCTGGTGGTGGTGCCGCCGCAGGTCGCCATACTCGGCGTCGGCCGGATGACGCGGCAGGTCGTCGCCTCGGCCGGCGAGCCTGCGGTCCACCGCGTGCTCCCGTTGTCGCTCACCTTCGATCACCGGGCCGTGACCGGCGCCGAGGCGGCGCGGTTTCTCCGTGCCGTGGTCGAGGATCTCGAGCGGGCGGGAACCCCTTGACATGCGGACGCTGTTGGGGTGTACCTGAACCGTACTGGAATCGAGCGCCGTCGCGGCGGTTGCCGGTCGATTGGGGAAGGGTAGTGACGAGACGACGTGTCGCTTGGAGGGTGCCATGACTTTCGACTGGCGCATCGTTACAGCGGCCGCCGGTCTCTCGCTGTTGGCCGTGCCGGCGCAGGCGCAGTGGCGGCAGTGCGCCGACGGACTCGACGCGTTGCGCACGGCCGCCGCGGAAGCGAACGGAACCAGCGACACGATCGCGTCGCTGGAGAATGCGCTGATCGAGACCCGGGACGACCACACGCGCTGCATGCAGGATCTCGACGTCTTCCGGATCGATCGCGAGACCAGTCCGATCCGGGAAGCCGTGCAGCGGGATGGGTGCAACCAGCAGGTGCAGACGTTCCGGACGACCGAGCGGCGGCTCGCTTCGGAGGTGGAACGGGCCGGCTCGGTCTTCCGCGCGCTGGCGGCGGCGGTGCAGGCCGTGGAGCTGAGCTGTCAGTACCCGCTCGCGGCCTATGCGCCGGCGGAGCCGGCGGCCGAGTCGCCGAGCCCCGCCTGCGAGCGCTTCCTCGGCAGCCGGCAGGGCGTGCCGATAGAGTCGCTGCGCGTGCTCTGCACGGCGGAGATGTCCGCGGACGAGTGCGCGGCCTGCCTGGGCGGCTCCCGCTAACTCGACCGTCCCGGGAAGCAGACGCACGTGAGACGCCGGTGGTCTCGCGGCGCCGTCAGCGGACCGTGATCGTCACGTCGTGTTCGGTGCTCAACAGATTGTCGTTGGCCTGCGCCCTGAGCACGTAGTCGCCGGGCGCGGTGAACGTTGCCTGCACCACCGCCTGCCCGTCCTCGACCGCGACGGTCGCGGCCGGATCGAAAGCCACGTTCGCGGGTCCCCGCCAGACGATCCACGACACCCGCAGGCCGCGGACGCGCGGTTCCTGCCGGCCCGTGCCACGCCGGTCCGGGACCGACGGGACGTTGCGCGGGGGTTCCGGGTCGTCGGGTCCGGGCTGCAGCGTCGGGGGTTCGTTGTTGCCCGGCGCGCGATCGGCCGGGTCGATGTTGCGGACAACCGGTAGTCCGTCGTCGGTCACCCGCGCGCGCAACGTCACCTCGCTCTGCACCGCTGCGTCGGGCGCCGTGTCGACCGCGATCGCCGGCGCCCGGTTTCTCGCCGCCTCGTCGCTGAGCCGGCGGCCGCCTGCGGAGCGCGCGGCCGTCTCCCAAGTCGCTTCGAGCCAGCCGATCGCCCGCAGCGTCTGTCCCTGCGTCGTGAGGTTCCACACCAGGCGCCGGTCCCCGAAGTCGGCAGGCACGCGAACGCTGAACGCCCGGCGCTGGGCGCGTGGGTGGAAGAAGGTCGGCTGACCGGAGTCGGGCTCGCCCGGATCGAAGTGATTGTCCGGCCCGACCGGAATGTGGACTTCCTCGACGAAGTTGCGGTTGAAATACCCGAAGTGCATGGTGAAGCTGCCGTCGGCGTTTCGGGACCAGCCCTCGAACACCGGCTGCACGGTCTGGCCCGTGCGGTACTTCAGGTTGTATGGCGTCGGCTGGGCGTCCGCGACGGGCGGCGCGGCGAGCAGGAGGATGCCGAGCGGCACCGCTGTCAGAAGCCATCGGACGTTTATCGACATGGCACACCTTCCCGCTGGGAAATCTCCGCATCCAGGGGCCGCCTCCGGGAGTCCGTGGTGAACCCCCGCCTGGCATCGAGAGCGGCGAGGCGCCCGCATGCCAAAAGGGCCGGGCTCCACCGGGCCGCCGCCCGGCAGAGCTCCCGCCGACTCCCTGCGCCCGGACTACCGATGCGCGGCTACTCGTCGTCGTTGTCGGTCGCCGCCTGCCGTCGCACCTTGCGCGCCGCCAGCTCCTGCTCGTACTCCTCCTGGCTCAGATCGTACCAGCCGATCCAGGCGAAGCCCATCTCGTCGATCGTGCGGCCGCCGTTGCCGGTCCAGTTGTTCGGATCCGGATTGGCCCGGTTGGCCTCCGTGTTGTCGTGCCAACTGATGGTGTGCAGGATCGTGCCCGCCGGCACCAGCGGGGCGGCATCGTCCGTGTAGTTGTAGACGAGGTGCCAGTTGTAGTCGAAGTTCGCGCAACTGACGATCTCGCTCGAGATCGGCGTGGTCGGATAGATCAGCTCCAGGCACTGGTACCTGCCGAGGATGTGCATGTGCGGCTGGAACGCCGTGATCTTCGCGGGATACCGCAGCCGCTCGTAGCCGTCCTGGCGAACGACCGCGCCGGCCGGGATGTCCAGGTCGGTGTTGTGCCGGGCAAGCTGCTTCGACCAGCGGACGTACTTGGGCACCTCGCCTGCGGGATGAAACACGATGCCGAGCTCGATCCCGGCCTCCACGGGCTCGCCGATGGAGTGCAGGTGATAGCTGGCCCGCGCCTTCTTGTCCGCCGGCAGCAGCTTGCCCGAGTCGTCGGGATAGATCTCGGCGCCCTTGCCCGAGGCGTACTCCACCAGGAACACGCCCTGGTCCTGCGTGCCGTCGTTCGCCAGGTCGTCGTAGTCGTGGTCCACGGCATACGAAAGCGCGTGGTGTACGACCTGCCGTGACCGCTCGTCGACGGGCCGCGTCTGAATCGCCTTGATGTAGCGATCCTCCTCCAGGCCGAACGGGGCGTAGAGCGAGCCGAAGAGGTCCGGTCCCTCGGCCGGCACCAGGTAGTCCGGGTAGCGCACGACGAGGTCCGGCTCGCCGATCTGCCACTCGGACCAGTCCGGGAACTCGGGCATCTCCGGCAGATCGGCCGGGTCGCCCATCGGCGCGCCGGCGTCCACCCAGGCCGCTATCGCAGCGATCTGCTCGTCCTGCAGCGAGATGTCCTCTTTGAAGTCCTGGATGCCGATGTTCTTGTCGATGTGCCAGGGCGGCATCTCCCGCGCGACCACGCGGTTCCTGATCGACCGGGCCCAGGGCCGCACCTCGGCGTAGGTCGTCAGCGCCATCGGCGCCATCTCGCCGGCCCGGTGACAGACCACGCACGAGTCGTACAGGATCGGCGCGATGTCCCTGGTGAACGTGAAGTCGTTCGCCGCGCCGCTCTGTGCCGCCGCCGCGCCGGGCATCATCGCCACCACGACCATCGCGGCCGCGAAGGCCGTGCCCGAGGATGCCGACAACCGCCGCCGGGCTGCTCTTCCGTCTCTCATGGTTCCGCCCTCTTCCGACTGCTCCGGTTTCCGTCCGCGGACACGGCGGTTCAACAGCAACGACACAGACTACCACCTTGCCATGGGGGGTTCAACGGGTCCGGCGGGCCGGTGCGCCCGCCGGACCCGTTGTCCATCGAAACAGTTGCATCGAGACGGCGCGTGTGCTGGAGTTGACGAGCGGCGTGAGCGTCCGCGCCGCAGGAAGCGTGACACCGGCGCGGACGACGGAGGGCAGGCTTCACGGAAGCACGAGGGAGGTACCGATGCAGCGGAAGCATCACGCGTGGATGGCGGTGTCCGTAATCGCGTGCGGTATCGCGCTCGGCCTCGGGCAGGGCGCGCTCGACGGCGCCACGACGGCGCAGGACGAGGTACCGGGGGCCACGCTCCAGGTGGACCCGTTCTGGCCCAAGCCGCTGCCCAACAAGTGGCTGCTCGGCCACGTCATCGGCGTGGCGGTCGACTCGCGCGACCACATCTGGGTGCTGCACCGGCCCCGGTCGCTGACCGAGAGCGAGCGCGGCGCGGCGGCCGATCCGCCCACCTCGGAGTGCTGCGTGCCGGCGCCGGCGGTGATCGAGTTCGACCAGGAGGGCAACGTCGTCCAGGCCTGGGGCGGCCCCGGCGACGGCTACGAGTGGCCCAACGGCGAGCACGGCCTGTTCGTCGACCACATGGACAACGTCTGGATCGGCGGCAACGCCGACGGCGACGGCCAGGTCCTGAAGTTCTCCCGCGACGGCACTTTCCTGCTGCAGATCGGCAGCGCCGGCCCGCTCAGCGGCAGCCACGACACGACGCGGCTGGGCCGCGCGGCCGACATCGGGGTCGATCCCGAGGCCAACGAGGTCTACGTGGCCGACGGCTACGGCAACCGCCGCGTCATCGTCTTCGACGCCGACACCGGCGAGTACAAGCGGCACTGGGGCGCGTACGGCCGGCCCCCGGTGGACGGCGAGCTCGCGCCGTACGACCAGCAGGCGGACCCGTCGCCCATCTTCGGCGACACGGTCCACTGCGTGCAGTTCTCCGACGAGGGGCTCGTCTACATCTGCGACCGGATGAACCACCGCCTCCAGATCTTCCAGAAGGACGGCACGTTCGTCCGCGAAGGGTTCATCGGCAAGGAGACGGCCGGCGCCTCGACGTGGGACATCGCCTTCTCGACCGACCCCGAGCAGACCTGGATCTACAATGCCGACGGCGGCAACCACCTGCTCTGGACCGTGCGGCACTCCTCGCTGGAGACGCTCGGCACCACCGGCCGCCGCGGGCGGATGGCGGGCCAGTTCGAGTCGACGCACTCGGTGGCGGTCGACTCGCACGGCAACGTGTACGTCGGCGAGACGCTGAACGGCCGCCGGGTGCAGAAGTTCACGCAGTCGGGGATGTGACGGCGGGAGGAGTCGACCGATGCGTAAGTTCACGAGACTGCCATTCGTCCTGATTTCCGGCGCCGCCCTCTGCCTGGCGGTGGTGTCCTTCCCGGTGAGCGCATCGACTGCTTTCGGAGGGCCCGAGGCACAGACCTCGCTCCCCGCGGACGTCAACACGGAGTCCCGCAGCCGGCTCTCCACCCCGGCGCCCGACGCGGCCAGCGGTCCGTCGGCTGCGGCGAACACGATTCGTAGCGCCGGAACGGGCTTGAATGCCCGCTGGGAGTCTCCGGTCGGCCGTCCCCTGCTGGAGCTCGCCATCCTGATCACGGCGCGCGAGCACGACGCGCCCTTCGAGTGGTCGCTGCACGAGATGGAAGCGGTGGCGGTGGGCCTCGACCCGGACGTCATCGACGTCGTGCGCAACAATGAAAGTCTGTCCGGGCTCGGCGACCGGGATGCGGTCATCATCCAGGCGGGCCGCGAGATATACGGTGAGCACCACCTGAGTGCGGAGACCTACCGGCGTGCGGTGGAGCTGTTCGGCGAGGCCAACTTCGTCGACGTCGTCGACCTGATGGCGCGCTACGCGGGCACGGCGGGGCGGCTGGCCGCGTTCAACCAGCACATGCCGCCCGGCTGGCCGCAGTTCCTGCCGCTGCCGTTCACCCAGCCGGACGATGTGGACCCGCAATCGCGCAGCCGCCTTCCGCTGCTGCCCGCTCCGGCCCAGACGCTGCGTTCCACCCCCAGCCTCTACGGCCGGACGCTCTCGCCGCAGGGGACGGGACCGGGGCAGATCCGCGGCCACGGCGCCGGACGCGAGTCACTGGAGGCGAACGTGGCGCGGCCGCTCCTCGATCTGGCGATCCTGGTCACCGCCCGCGCGTACGACGACCAGTACACGTGGACCCTCACCGAGCCCAAGGCCGTGGAGAACGGTCTGGACTCCGCAGTCATCGACGTCATTCGTGACGGTGGACCGGTCGCGGGACTGGGAGAGAAAGAGGCCGCGCTCATCGAGTTCGGCCGCCAGCTCTTCGGCCCGCACACCGTGACCTCGGAGGCTTACGCGAGCGCCCTGGAGGCCGTCGGGGGTTCTACGAACCTGGTGGACCTGGTGGACCTGATGGCGCAGCACGTCTCCGACGCCGTCTTGCTGATCGCGTTCGACCAGCACCTGCCGGCGGGGGTGGAGCCGCTGCTGACAGCACCGTAGAGGCTGTGCTGTGCTGCAAGCAGGCATCGTTTCCGAAATGCGCGCCGAGCCGTGGCAGGTCTTTCTGCGCTCGCCGTGGGGCATCCGTGATGCTTGATGCGCAGCATCACCCCCGGTAGACTGAGTACGCCAACATATGAGGACCACCCTGAACCTGTCCACCGAGGCGCTGGCCAAGGTACGCCAGCTTGCGCAGCAGCGTCACAAGACGCTCGGCGCCATCGCGTCGGAGTTGATTCTGCGGGCGCTGGAGCCCGAGGAAGCGCCAGCGATTAGAAACGGCGTGCCGGTCTTTGCCGCGCAACAGGATGCCACCGACGAAGGGGCGCCGCCCGACCTCGAGCTGGTCAATCGACTCCGCGACCAGGATCCGTGAGCCATCTGCTGGACGTCAACTTTCTCGTAGCGCTGTTCGATCCACGGCACGTCAACCACGCCTCGGCCCATTGCTGGTTCGGTACATCGTGCTCCTCCGATTGGGCAACGTGTTCGATTACCGAGGCCGGGTGTATCCGCGTGTTGTCGAACCCTGCCTATCCGACGGTATCCGCGACTCCCGGCGAGGTGTTGAGGCGGCTCACGCGGTTCTGTGCCTCCGGTGGGCACAGCTTCTGGCCCGACGACGTCTCGTTGCGGGGCGACGAGGCGATGCGTCGCCTGCAAGGTCACAACCAGGTAACCGATTTCCATCTCGTGGCGCTCGCATCTCACCACGGAGGACGCCTGGTGACGTTCGATGGACGGCTGCAACGGTCCCTCGCGGGCACCCGCCTGGGGCTCACAGTGATGTTGGTGGAATAGCGCCGGTTCTGACGACGCCAGCGCTGAGCGGCGCCGCAGAGCGAGCTTGGCTGGCGAGCGGCGCGCGGAAGCACACGGACAAACAAAACGAACGGCGGCACCGGGGTAGTCCCCGATGCCGCCGTCCTTGAAAGCCGCCGTCGCGTCCCGGCTTACGCCACGACGCCGTCGACGATCTCCCCGTGGACGTCCGTCAGCCGGAAGTTCCGGCCCTGGTACGGGTAGGTCAGCCGCGTGTGGTCGATGCCGAGCAGGTGCAGCATCGTGGCGTGCAGATCGTGGATGTGCACGGGGTCCTTCACGATGTTGAAAGCGAAGTCGTCGGTCTCGCCGTAGGTCGTGCCCGCCTTGGACCCGCCGCCCGCCATCCAGATGGTGAACGCGCGCGGATGGTGGTCGCGCCCGTAGGTCTCCTCGGTGAGCCGGCCCTGGCAGAACACGGTGCGGCCGAACTCGCCGCCCCAGACGACCAGCGTGTCGTCCAGCATCCCGCGTTCCTTCAGGTCCTGGACCAGCGCCGCCTGCGGCTGGTCGACGTCCTTGGCCTGGGTCTGGATCCGCCGCGGGAGCTGCGTGTGCATGTCCCAACCTCGGTGGAAGACCTCGATGAAGCGCACGTCGCGCTCCGCCAGCCGCCGCGCGAGCAGGCAGTTGGCCGCGAACGTCCCGGGCGTCCTCGAATCGGGCCCGTAGCGCTCGAAGGTCGACTCCGGTTCGTCCGACAGGTCGGTCAGCTCCGGCACGGAGGCCTGCATGCGGTAGGCCATCTCGTACTGGGAGATGCGCGTGGCCGTCTCCGGGTCGCCGAACTCCTCCTGGTCCTGCCGGTTGAGCTTGCCCAGCGCGTCGAGGAAGCGGCGCCGCGCGCTGCGGTCGACGCCCCCGGGGTTCGACAGGTACAGGACCGGATCGCCGGTGGAGAGGAACTTGACGCCCTGGTACTCGGAGGGCAGGAACCCGTTGCCCCACAGCCGGTCGTACACCTGGTTGCCACCGCGGCTCGAGACCATGACGACGAAGGTGGGCAGGTCCTGGTTCATGCTGCCGAGGCCGTACGACAGCCACGCGCCGACGCTGGGCCGGCCCGCCAACTGGGCGCCGGTCTGCAGGAACGTCATGCCCGGGTCGTGGTTGATCGCCTCGGTGTGCATGGTCTTGATGAAGCAGAGCTCATCGGCCACCTTGGCGGTATGCGGCATCAACTCGCTGATCCACTGTCCCGACTCGCCGTGCTGGGCGAACTTGAACTTGGACGGGACGATCGGGAAGCCCGCCTGCGACGCCGTCATCGGGGTCAGGCGCTGCCCCTGGCGGACCGAATCGGGCAGGTCGGTGCCGTACAGCTCCGCCAGCTTCGGCTTGTAGTCCCACAGCTCGTGCTGCGACGGCGCGCCGCCCTGGAACAGGTAGATGACGCGCTTGGCCTTGGGCGCGAAGTGGGGCAGTCCGGGCAGCCCGCCGACAGCCTCGGCAGGGGCGGCGGCGGCCCTGGCCAGCAGGTCCTCGCGGAACAGCGTCGCCAGCGCGGCCGCGCCCAGCCCGGTGCTCGAGCGCTTGAGAAACCGCCGGCGAGAGAGCAGCGTCTGCATGTCGGTTTGCGGTTTCATCGGTCTAGTCCTTTGTGATCGTCCGGTCGAGGTTCAGGATCATGCTGGCCACCATCTGGTAGGAAGCCAGCTCCGCAACGTCCAAGGTCTCGTCGCGGGGCGTCTCGCCCACGTCGACAAACTCGAGCGCCGCCGACCGATCGGCCTGGTACTCGCCCAGGAAGTCGTCGAAGGTCTCGCGCAGGACCGCCCTGGCGTCCGGCGAAGGCCGATGCCCCGTCGACAGGCGGTAGGCGTAGGCGATCCGCTCGTCCGGCGTCGTGCCGCCCTCGACGATCATCCGTTCGCCCAGCCTGCGCGCCGCCTCCACGTAGGTGACGTCGTTCATCAGGTTCAGGGCCTGCAGCGGGGTGTTCGTCCGGCTGAGGCGGACGACGCAGGTCTCGCGCGTCGAGGAATCGAACGCGAGCATCGACGGCGGCGCGAGCGTCCGCTTCCAGTAGGTGTACAGGCTGCGGCGGTACAGGTCGTCTCCCGTGGATTGCCTGTATTCCTGGCTGCTCTGCTCCTCCCACAGGCCCTCGGGCTGGTACGGCCTGACCGACGGTCCGCCCAGCCGGGGGGCGAGCAGATCGGCGATCGAGAGCGCCTGGTCGCGGACCATCTGCGCCGTCATGCGCTGGCGCGGTCCGCGCGCCAGGAGGCGGTTCTCCGGGTCCTCCTCGATCGCCTCCGGCGTCAGATTGGACGCCTGGCGGTAGGTCGAGCTGGTCACGATGGCCCGCTGCAGCGCCTTGACGTCCCACCCGGAATCGATGAAGGTGGTCGCCAGCCAGTCCAGCAGCTCGGGATGGCTGGGGTACTCCCCTTGCAGCCCGAAGTTCTCCGACGTCTTGACCAGGCCGGTCCCGAAGTACATCTGCCAGAAGCGGTTCACGGCCACGCGGGCGGTGAGCGGGTGGTCGGGCTGGACGAGCCACTGGGCGAACCCCAGACGGTCGTTCGACGCATCGTCCGGCATCGGCGGCAGCACCGCCGGCACGCCGGGATCCACCCGCTCGCCCGGGACGTCGTAGGCGCCGCGAATCAGCCGGAACGTGTCGCGCCGGGGCTCCATCTCCTCCATCACCATGACGGTGGGGAAGCTGTCCCAGAGCGCCGCGCGCTCGCGCTCCATGTCCTTGACGCTCTGCCACGCCTCGCGCACCTCCGGCGCCGCGTACTGGTCGAGGAAGGCGAGCCGCAGCTTCTCGGCCTGCCCGGCCGTCCGGCCGGCCGGCGCGATGCGGGCGATCTCGGTCAGCGTCTCCCCGGTCGCGACGACGGCCGCCTGCTCCGGCGTCAGGGCCTCCATGTAGATGCGGACGTCATCGATCATGCCCTGGAACCGGGGCCTCGAATCGGTGGCGCCGGAGTTCTCCGGAGCCGGCCCGCTGGCGCCGATGCGCAGGGGCTCGCGCGTCCGCATCGGGTTGTTGATGCCGTCGAGCAACGGGTTGATCTCCCGCGACTCGCCGTTGACGTAGATGCGGAAGCTCTCCGGCACCCGCTGCCCGTCGTAGGTCACCAGCACGTGCTGCCATTCGTTGAGCGGCAGCGTGTCCACGGACTCGATCCGCAGCCCGTCGTCGGCGTAGCGCTGCGACAGGTTGACCTGCAGCTTGCCTTCCAGCAGATACAGGCCCCATCCCTGCTCGCCCTGGTCGCCGGCCAGCGCGCGCGACACGATCACGCCGTCGGCCGCGGTGGGATAGATCCAGGCGGCGATGGTGAACGGTTCGGCGTAGGTGAAGTTCGCGATGTCGCCGGCATTGATGAACCGCTTGCCGTCGAAGCTCATCGCCTCTCCCACCCGGCCGGGGGCGAAGCGCGGCAGGCCGTCCTCCAGCGTCACGTTGATCGGGAACTTGTAGCTCACCGGCGCCCGCGGCGTCCGCAGGTGGGAGGTCACCCCCTGGTGGGGGATCACCGACTCGCCGCTGTAGGTGCCGCCGATGTCGCCGTCGAGCGGGTGATGGACCAGGAGCTTGTCGCGCAGGACCCAGTCGACTGGCCAAGCGCCCGCCAGCGAGCTCTCCCACTCGGCCCGCGCGTCGGCCGACTCGGTCTCGAGTGTCGCGAACGCCTCGCGGGCCGCGGCGAGCCTCTCGTCGAGCTCGGCCAGCTTGGCGAAGTCCCCCTCGGTCGGCGCGGTGACGAGCGGCGGCGAGTTGAAGTACTTGAACGCCTTCGCGCCCAGGCCGCGCAGGTTGCCCCGCTCGGGGATGTTGTTGAAGTAGGCGTAGATCTCGTAGAACTCCTTCTGCGAGATCGGGTCGAACTTATGGTCGTGGCAGCGCGCGCACCCCAGCGTCAGACCCATCCACACCGTGCCCGTCGTCGACACGCGGTCGACCACGTTCTCGACCAGGAACTCCTCGGGGACGATGCCGCCCTCGCCGTTCTGGCCGTGGTTGCGGTTGAAGGCGGTGGCGATCCGCTGCTCGAGGGTGGCGTCGGGGAGCATGTCGCCGGCGATCTGCTCGATGGTGAACTGATCGAACGGCATGTTGTCGTTGTAGGCGTTGATCACCCAGTCGCGGTAGCGCCACATCTGCCGCGGTGCGTCGGTCTGATACCCGCTGGAGTCGGCGTAGCGGGCCCCGTCGAGCCACTCGGCGGCCATCCGCTCGCCGTAACCCTCCGATTCGAGCATGCGGTCGACGTGCCGCTCGAAGGCGTCGGGCGAGTCGTCGCTGAGGACGGCGGCGATATCGCCCTCCGTCGGCGGCAGCCCGGTCAGATCGAACGTGACGCGGCGGAGCAGGGTGAGGATGTCGGCCTCGGGAGACGGTTCCCTGCCTTCCCGCTCGAGTTGCGCCTTGACGAAGTTGTCGATCGGGTTGCGGACCCATTCGGCGCCGGCCACCGGCGGTACCGACGGCCGCTCGGGCGGGATGAACGCCCAGTGCGACTGCCACTCGGCCCCCTGATCGATCCACAGCCGGAGGGTCTCGATCTCGCCGGGGTCCAGGGCGTCCTCGTCGGTGCCCGGCATGACCGGGGTGTTCAGTCCCAGCCGGTAGGGCATCCGGACCCGGGCGTCTTCGGCGCTCACCCGGTGGATCAGCAGGCTCTCGTCGGCGTTGCCGGGAGTGATGACCGGCCCGCCGAACTCGCCGCGATCCGAGAAGGGCCCTTCCGCCACGTCCAGCCGCAGGCCGCGCTGCCGCGCCTCCGCGTCCGGTCCGTGGCAGGTGAAGCAGTTCTCGGAGAGGATCGGCCGGACCTCGCGGGCGAAGTCCACGACCCGCTCGGGCATCGCCGGCACGTCCGCGTCGGCCAGCGCGCTCCCCATTTCCGCGCCGCCGTCGATCCACTGGCGGACGAGGTCGATCTGCTCGTCGCTCAGGGACATACCGGCCGGCGGCATCTTCCTGATGGGGTCCTCGGTGGTCAGCCGCTCGTACAGCGCGCTGGCTTCCGCGTCGCCCGGCACGACGACCCGATCGAGGAACTCGTCGGTGTCGAACCGCAGGTCGGCCTGCCGGATGGCATCGTTGGGCCCGTGACAGAGCAGGCACGACTCGGCGAGAATCGGCCGGATATCACGGTGGAACTCGAGCGGCTGCGACGGCTCCTGTGCCGACGCGGTCGCGGCACCGCCGGATAGGTACCCGCCGAGCCCGATCGCGAGCACGACGAGCGGAATCAGAGCGCCGAATCGTGTCTTCCTCATGGGCTTTCCCTCAAACATCGCATAGTAGGACTCCGGCCGGTCCTGTGCAAGCAAAACCTGCGGCGCGGGCGCAGGAACCCGCGAGGCACAGGCGACCACCGCCGTTCGCCCCCCGCTGCGCCGTCGTACCGGCCGCTACCCCGCCGCTGCCTGCCGCAGCGCCGCGATCCGCTGCAGCACCGGGGGGTGCGAGTAGTCGAGGAAGACCGCCAGCGGGTGCGGCGTCAGGTTCGAGAGGTTGTCGGCGGACAGCTTCTTGAGCGCCGCGATCAGCGGCTCGCCGCTGCCGGTGGTCTCGGCCGCGAAGCGGTCGGCCTCGAACTCGTTCCGGCGGGAGAAGAGATTCACCAGGATCGACAGCACGAGCTCGACCGGCGTGAAGAGCAGGCCGAAGAAGAGCAGGCCGGCGTAGACCGACGGCTCGCTGACGTAGAAGGCCGCGAACAGCCCCTCCTGCCCGAGGAAGAGCGACAGGATCCACAGCATCGCCCCCAGATGGCCGATGGAGAGCGCCATCCGCTGCCAGATGTGCCGCTTCTTGTAGTGGCCGACCTCGTGGGCCACGACGGCCACCAGCTCCGGGACGGTGTACTCGTCGACCAGCGTGTCGAACAGCCCGATGCGCTTGTTCTTGCCGAAGCCGGTGAAGAAGGCGTTCGCCTTCGACGAGCGCCGCGAGCCGTCGACGACGAAGAGGCCGCGCAGGGGAAAGTCGGCCTTGCGGGCGTAGCCCAGGATGGCGTCGTGCAGGTCGCCGCTCTCGAGCGCGGTGAACTTGTTGAAGAGCGGCATGATCCAGGTGGGCGCGATGAACTGGACGGCCAGCATGAAGACGGTGGCGGCGATCCAGCACCAGAGCCACGCCAGCGGCCCCGCCCATTCGAAGAACGCGAGGATCATGGCCAGCAGCAGGCCGCCGAGCAGGGCGGCCAGGACCAGGCTCTTCAGCGTATCGGCGACGAACGTCCCCACGGTCGTGCGGTTGAAGCCGTAGCGCGCCTCGATCACGAACGTGGAATACGCGCGGAACGGCAGGCCGAGCAGGATCGAGGCCAGTCCCAGCGCGCCGATGTAGAGGAGACCGGTGACCACCGGACCGTGGCCCAGCCCGCGCGCCAGGGTGTCGAGCCACGCGAAGCCGCCCGCGAACCAGAACAGCAGGACGATTGCCAGGTCGAACGCGCCCCGTAGCAGGCCGAAGCGGGTGCGCGTCGCGGTGTAGCGCTGCGCCCGGGCGTACTTCTCGTCGTCGAAGACGCCGGCGAACTCGGCGGGCAGGGTCGGACTGAACGCCCGCACGTTGAGCGCGCCGGACGCGAGATGGAGCAGGTACTCCCCGACCAGGGCGACCAGGATAATGATGGCGAACGTGTTCATGGGCGTTCTCGGACTCCGAATCCAGACCGGCGTTCCGGGGCGTTCCGGGTAAGATCCCCCGCGATGGCTGACTTTCATTATCAACCGATTTTCGAGTTCGGACCGGACGAGACCCCCTACAGGCAGCTGACTTCCGACGGCGTGTCGACCATCCGCGTCGACGGCGCCGAGATGCTGAAGGTCGAGCCCGAGGCGCTGCGCGAGGTGGCCCGCGTCGCGTTCGACGACGTGGCGCACCTGCTGCGGCCCGGCCACCTGGCCCAGCTCCGCAAGGTCATCGACGATCCCGAGGCGTCGCAGAACGACCGCTTCGTGGCGCTGGAGCTGCTGCGCAACGCCTGCATCGCGGCCGACCGGGTGCTGCCCGGCTGCCAGGACACCGGCACCGCGATCGTCATGGGCCACAAGGGCGAGCGCGTCCTGACCTTCGGGGACGATCAGGTACCGCTGTCGCAGGGGGTCTTCGACGCCTACGAGCAGCGCAACCTGCGCTATTCGCAGATGGCCCCGCTCGACATGTACACCGAGAAGAACACCGGCTCGAACCTGCCGGCGCAGATCGAGATCTACGCCGAGCCGGGGCAGGAGTACGAGCTGCTGTTCATCGCCAAGGGGGGCGGGTCGGCCAACAAGAGCTTCCTCTACCAGGAGACGAAGGCGCTGCTGAACCCGGCGTCGCTGCTGCGCTTCGTCGAGGCCAAGTTGAAGACCATCGGGACCGCGGCGTGCCCGCCCTACCATCTCGCGCTGGTCGTGGGCGGCACCTCGGCCGAGTTCACGTTGAAGACGCTGAAGCTGGCGACCACCAAGTACCTCGACCGGCTGCCGTCGAGCGGCAACGAGCACGGCCGCGCGTTCCGCGACCGCGACCTGGAGGCGGAGATCTTCGAGGTGGCGCGGCAGATCGGGGTCGGCGCGCAGTTCGGCGGCAAGTACTTCGCGCACGACGTCCGCGTCATCCGCCTGCCGCGGCACGGCGCGTCGTGTCCCGTCGGTCTCGGCGTCTCCTGCTCGGCGGACCGGCAGGCGCTGGCGAAGATTACCCGTGAAGGGGTCTTCCTGGAGCAGCTCGAGGAGAACCCGGCGCGTTTCCTGCCGGACGTCACCGAGCAGGAGTTGCCGGGCGACGTCGTCCGCGTCGATCTCAACCGGCCGATGTCGGAGATTCTGGGCGAGCTGACGCAGTACCCGGTCGCCACGCGGCTGTCGCTGTCGGGACCGATGATCGTGGCGCGCGACATCGCCCACGCGAAGCTCAAGGAGCGGCTCGACGCGGGCGAGGAGCTGCCGGACTACGCGCGGGAGCACATGGTCTACTACGCGGGTCCCGCCAAGCGGCCGGAGGGACGCGCGTCGGGGTCGTTCGGTCCGACCACCGCGGGCCGCATGGACTCCTACGTCGATCTCTTCCAGTCGCACGGCGGCAGCATGGTGATGCTGGCCAAGGGGAACCGCTCGGCGCAGGTCACCGAGGCGTGCAAGAAGCACGGCGGCTTCTATCTGGGCTCCATCGGCGGGCCGGCGGCGCGGCTGGCCGACCACAGCATCCGCAAGGTCGACGTGCTGGAGTATCCGGAACTGGGCATGGAGGCGATCTGGAAGATCGAGGTCGAGGACTTCCCGGCGTTCATCGTCGTGGACGACAAGGGGAACGACTTCTTCGCGCAGTTGCTGGCCACGAGGCCGGCCACGTTGATCCGCCAGTAGACTGCGCCGTGGAACGGCGTAGACTTCCGGGCCGGGTTGGTTGGGCGGCAACCCGAGCCGGAGGCGACGTTTGCCGGGCGGGTGCGGTTCGATCCATGCTGATGGGTCGGACGCTCGGACTGCACGGTTACCCGGAGCATGCGGCAAGACGGTTGGGTCTCGATTCCGGCGGTGGCTCGTGCGGTTTCATTTCATGGAGGTAACGGTATGCGTTCAGTGGTGAAGGGTTTGGGTATCGCCGCGGTGGTCGTGGCGGCAGGCGTGATCGTCAGCGAGGTCGCGGCGCAGAACCGGCTGCTCAGCACCCGCGGGCATACGGCGACGCAGCTCGGGGGCAGCTACAACGACGAGGGCCGGTACGAGGGCGGCTACTGGATCGACATCCACTACGGGCGTCCCATTCTGCGCGCCCGCCAGGGCATCTTCGGCGAGGGCGAGCAGTACGGCCAGCGCATCTACGCCGGGGCTCCGCTGTGGAGGGTCGGCGCGGACCAGACGACCACCTTCACCACCGAGGCGGATCTTCTGATCGGCGGGCAGCGGCTGAACGCCGGCGAGTACACCATGTTCGCCGACCTCGCGGATCCGACGGCGTGGACGCTGATCTTCACCACCTGGGGCGTCAAGCAGACATTCACGGAGGACAACCCGAACACCCTGTGGGGCGCCTACGGCTACGACGACAGCAAGGACGTCATGCGGACGACCATGTCGGTGCAGACCGTCGACTGGTCCCTGGACCAGTTGCAGGTCGGGTTCCTCGACATGACGCAGCAGGGCGGCACCTTCTACGTGAACTGGGACAACCAGTTGGCGTCTGTCCCGATCGAGCTGGCGAACTAGAGTCCGCACCGCGCGGAATGGCGCCGGCGCGCAGGCGGCCCCGGCCGGGAGTCTGCGCCGCGATTCGCGACCGCGAGGCCGGGAGCATGGAGCTTGGGCTCCGGTCCCGGCCTCTTTTTTTGCCATCCCCCCTCTGTTTTCAGTCCGGCACCGCCATGGACGGCTCCCCGTGACGCCCACACCTTCGTCCGAGCCGTTCACGCACCGGCAGGTCGTCATCATCCTGTCCGGCCTGATGACCGGGCTCTTTCTCGCGGCGCTCGACCAGACCATCGTCGCCACCGCGCTGCCCACCATCGTCGGCGAGCTCGGCGGGCTCGGCTACTACTCGTGGGTGGTGACCGCCTATCTGCTGTGCTCGACGGTCTGCACGCCGCTCTACGGCAAGCTCAGCGACATCTACGGCCGGCGGGTCACGTTCCAGGCCGCCATCCTGATCTTCCTGCTCGGATCGGTCCTGGCGGGGCTTGCGCCCGACATGCTGGCGCTGGTCCTGGCGCGCGGCGTGCAGGGCGTGGGGGCCGGCGGGGTGATGGGCCTGACGTTCGCCGTGATCGGGGACATCGTCTCGCCCCGGCAACGCGGCCGCTACATCGGCTACCTGGCCGGCGTGTGGATGTTCGCCAGCGTCATCGGACCGCTGCTGGGCGGTTTCATCGTCGACCACGCCAACTGGCGCTGGGTGTTCCTGATCAACCTGCCGGTCGGGGGCGCGGCGCTCGCCGTCATCTGGGTCGTATTACGGCTGCCGCCGGTGCATCGACCGGCGCGGATCGACTTCGCGGGCGCGGCACTGTTGATGGCCGGCGTCAGCCTGCTCCTGCTGGCGCTCGTGCGCGTCCAGGAAGACGGGGCCCAGGCCTGGGACGCGGCGGCCGCCGGGCTGACCGCCGCCGGGGTGCTCCTGATTGGTGTGTTCATCCGCTGGGAGGCGCGCGTCGAGCATCCGCTGCTGCCGCTGCGGCTCTTCCGAAACCGCATCTACTCGGTTGGCTCGGGTCTTGGACTCCTCATCGGCTGCGCGCTGTTCGGGGGCGTCGTCTTCCTGCCTCTGTATCTGCAGGTCGTCGCCGGGTTGTCGGCGACCAACTCCGGCCTTCTGCTGCTGCCGTTGACGGCCGGGGTTCTCGTCGGCTCCGTGGGGTCGGGCTGGCTGACGGCCCGGACCGGGCGCTACCGCATCTATCCGATCGCCGGCGGCGCCTGCGCGGTCGGCGGGATGTTCCTGCTGAGCCGGATGCACGCGGGGACGCCGCACGTCGTGGCCTCGGCGTTCATGGTGCTGCTGGGCCTCGGGGTCGGCATGGTCATGCAGGTATCGCTGCTCGCCGTGCAGAACGCGGTCGAGCACCGTGATCTCGGCATCGCCACCGCGTCGGCGCAGTTCTTCCGGTCGATGGGCGGATCGGTCGGGGTGGCGGTCTTCGGCGCGGTCATGAACGCGCAGATCGCCAACGAGTTGCCGGCGCGGCTGTCCCCGGAGGCGTACGCATCGGTCGGCGGCCGGGTCTCCGACCTGCTGAACAGCCCGGCCGCCATCCGGGCCCTGCCCGCGGAGACCGCGGCGGCGGTGACGGGATCGGTGGAGGCAGCCCTTCAGACGGTGTTCCTGTCCGCGGTGCCGATAGTGGTGGCCGGCTTCGCCCTCTCCTGGTTCCTCCGGGAGATCCCGCTCCGCGAGACCGTCGGTCCACCGGTCGATGGCATCGAGGAAGCCGGCGCGTGATTGTCGCCCGACGGAGGGCTGCGGCCGCCGAGGCGCGGGTGGCTGAACTGGAAGCGCTGCTTCGCGACCGCTCCGGTTGACGGCGTGAACTCCTTTGCCGACGCTGGGCCGGCGGGCGGGCTGTGCGCATCCGAGCCGATGTCCCTGACGCGTGTTCCGGACGCGATCCTAAGTAGTTGACATTTCCCGCGACTCGGCGTAGCTTGCGCGGATACACCCGAGTCGAGTTGGAGATCGTGTTTCTTTCGCCCACGTCGCATCGGCGAACGGGTCGGAAAACACGGCGGCAGCGTTCACGCCCGATCTGCGTCTGTGTGTCCGTTCGGGCGGAGCCTCGCCAAACATCGTCTGCGGCGGCACATTCCTGCTGCGCGGACTCCCGGTGTTCGTCCGGTCTTGAGATGAGAACGGGAGGGTGGTGACCATGTCGTGGCTGTTCAAGGTGGCGACCGCAGCGGCGGTCGTGGTGGCGCTGGGCGCCCTGGCACCCCCCGCGAGCCATGCCCAGGCGGTGTCCGACGGGGCATCGGCGCGCGCCTTCGTGAATCAGTACTGCCTCGCCTGCCACAGCGACCGCGGCTTCGAGCGGGGCACGGTGCCGATATCGCTGCAGGGGCTCGACACGGACGATCTCGGCGCCCATGCCGATGACTGGGAACGGGTGCTGCGGAAGGTGCGCAGCGGGATGATGCCGCCCCCGACGGCGCGGCGGCCGGATGAAGCCGCGATGGGCTCTCTGGTTACCTGGCTGGAGACGGAGCTCGACCGCACCGCGGCGGACAACCCGCCGCTCGGCCGGCCGATGACCGTGCATCGCCTCAACCGCTCCGAGTACCGGAACGCGGTGCGCGATCTAATCGGGCTCGACGTGGACATCGAGGAGCTGCTGCCGCCGGACGATGCGGACGCCGAGGGCTTCGACAACAACGCGGAGGTCCTGTCGGTCTCGACGACGCTGATGGAGCGCTACCTGACCGCGGCGCGGCGGATCAGCCAGCTCGCGGTCGGGGATCCGGCCCTGAGCTCGCGGTCCCAGTCCTTTCCCGTGCCCCAGCTCGAGGTGCAGGACGATCGCACCAGCGAGGACCTGCCGTTCGGGTCGCGCGGCGGCGTGTCCGCCGAGCATTACTTCCCGCTCGACGGGGAGTACGAGTTCAAGGTCGACCTGCACCGCAACTTCTACAACTACATCCGCGGCCTCGGGAACGCGCGCCACCGGCTCGATCTGCGAGTCGACAAGGCGCTGGCCAAGACGTTCCTGGTCGGCGGGTCGTTCGAGGGCGAGCGGTGCGCGTCGAGCTACTGCGGCTCCGGCAGCGGCGGTTTCCCCGAGTGGGGTGCCTACTCCGTCCACGAGGACGAGTACCTGCGGTTCCGGATGCCGGTGAAAGCCGGGACCCGGCTGGTAGGGGTGTCGTTCCTGCGGCGGCCGGCGCTGGACGAAGGCGTCCTGCAGCCGCGGCCGAGCCCGGCGACGTTCGGCTGGAGCACGAACGACCGGCAGGACGGGAATCCGGACGTGGCCAGACTGACCGTCACCGGGCCGTTCAACGGCAACCGGCCGATAGAGACCACGAGCCGCGACAGGATCTTCTCCTGCCGGCCGGAGAACTCCGGGCAGGAAGCAGCGTGCGCGGAGGAGATTCTCGGCGACCTGGCGCGGCGCGCCTACCGGCGGCCCGTGACGGAGCGGGACGTCACGGCGCTGATGAGCTTCTACGAGGCGGGACGTCGCGAGGGCGGGTTCGAGTCGGGGATCCAGGCGGCGCTGGAGTTCCTGTTGACGGACCCCGAGTTCGTGTTCCGCACCGAGCGCGCGCCGGTGGACGCCGAACCGGGGATCGCTTATCCGATCGGCGACCTGGAGCTCGCCTCGCGGCTGTCGTTCTTCCTCTGGGGGAGCATCCCCGACGACGAGCTGCTCGACCTGGCCGTCGAGGGGAGGCTGTCGGAGCCGGACGTGCTGGAGCGGCAGGTGCGCCGGATGCTGGCCCAGCCCCGCGCGCGGCGCGCGCTGGCCGAGAGCTTCGCCGCGCAGTGGCTCGGGCTCAACCTGTTGCGCAACGCGTTGCCGGACCCGACTGCGTTCCCCGATTTCGACGAGAACCTGCGGGTCGCGATGCAGCGGGAGACGCAACTGTTCCTGGAGTCGCAATTGCGCGAGGACCGCCCGCTGACGGAGCTGGTGACGGCCGACTACACCTTCGTGAACGAGCGCCTGGCCGAGCACTACGGGATCCCCGACATCCACGGGAACCACTTCCGCCGGGTGACGTGGGCCGACGACCGGCGGGCGGGCATCCTGGGCCAGGCGGGCATCCTGACGCTGACCTCGTACGCGAACCGCACGTCGCCGGTGTCGCGCGGCAAGTGGGTGCTCGAGAACCTCCTCGGGGCGCCGCCGGCGGAGCCGCCGGCGGACGTGCCGGACCTGGGGACCCGCGAGGAGGGGGCGCCGCCGACGTCGGTGCGCGAGCTCATGGAGGTCCACCGGAGAAACCCGGCCTGCGCCACGTGCCACCGCAACATGGATCCGCTGGGGTTCTCGCTGGAGAACTTCGATGCGATCGGGCGCTGGCGCACCACCGAGGACACCGGGGTGCCGGGCGAGGTCGGACCGCTCATCGACTCGTCGGGCGTGGCGCCGGACGGCAGCGCCTTCCAGGGTGCGAGCGGCTTCCGCCACCTCCTGGCGACCCAGGGCGAGTTCATCGCCACGGCGACCGAGAGACTGCTGACCTTTGCCGTGGGGCGCCGGCTGGAAGCGGCCGACATGCCCGCGGTTCGACAGATCCTGCGGGAGGCCGCGGGGGACGAGACCCGCTGGTCGGCCCTGGTTCTTGCAATCGTGAAGAGCGCACCGTTTCAGACGAGGAGGGTAGGCTGATGATCGTGACCAAGACGGTGATCCCGCGTCGTACCGTGCTGCGTGGCGTTGGAGCGGCGCTGGCGCTGCCGCTCCTCGATGGAATGGTGCCGGCGTTGACGGCACTGAGCAAGACGGCGGCGGCCCCGGCGAGACGCCTGGGCGTCGTCACCATCCCGAACGGCGCCCCTGTGGAGTTCTGGCAGCCGTTGAAGACGGGGGCCGAGTTCGAGTGGACCCCGACCCTGAAGCCGCTGGCGCCGGTGCGGGAGCACCTGCTGGTGATGACGAACCTCGACAGCGTGGGGGCGGAGCGGGGCCGCGGCACGACCCACTCCCAGGCGGCGTCCGCGCTGTTGACCGGCGCGCGGCCGAGGCGCACGACCGGGGCGCAGCTCGAGCTGGGCATCTCGATGGACCAGGTCGCGGCCAACGCCGCGGGCGTGGGCCGCGAGACGCAACTGCCCTCGCTGGAGCTGTCGATCGAGGGCGGCGACACCGTCTACGGGGTGGCCACCTGCGACGGCGGCTTCAGTTGCGCCTACCTGAACAACTCCTGGGCCAATCGCACGACGCCGATGCCGCGCGAGACGAACCCGCGCATCGTCTTCGAGCGCCTGTTCGGGGACGTCGGGAACACGAGCGCCGACGCGCGGCGGGCGAGCGTGAAGCGGCAGAAGAGCATTCTCGACCGGGTGATGGACAAGGCCGCCGACCTCAAGGTGGGCCTCGCGCCGTACGACGTGCAGAAGCTCGACGAGTACCTGGAGGCCGTCCGCGGCATCGAGCGGCGCATCCAGCTCGCCGAGCAGCAGGCCGACCGGCAGTTGCCGGAGGTGTCGTCCCCGGCCGGGATTCCGGTGTCCTACGAAGAGCACGTGCGGCTGATGTTCGACCTGATGGTGCTGGCCTATCAGACCGACATGACGCGCGTGATCTCGATGATGATGGCCCGCGAGGAGAGCGGCGCGACCTATCCGCAGATCGGGGTCACCGAGCCGCACCACCCCCTCAGCCACCACCGGGACATCCCGGAGAAGATCGAGAAGCTGGGGAAGATCAACGCGTATCACATGAAGCTGTTCAGCGAGTTCCTGGTCAAGATGAAGGCGACGCCGGACGGCGACGGGTCGTTGCTCGACCACATCATGATCATGTACGGCGGGGCGCTGCGGAACTCGAACCGGCACACGACCGAGAACCTGCCGATCCTGGTCGTCGGTGGCGGATGCGGCGAGATCAAGGGCGGACGCCACGTGGTCTGCCCCGAGCACACGCCGCTGACCGATCTGCAGTACACGATGCTGCGGAAGCTGGGCGTCCCCGCGGACAGCTTCAGCGGGAGCACGGACCAGATCCACGAGCTCTCGGGACTGACCTAGAGTTCGTGGGTTCGTCTTGCGCTTGTGACCGGGGGCGCCGTCCGGATGGCGGCGCCCCTCGTTTAGCGGCCCCTTGTCGAAGTCCGGGGCCGCGCGCCGGGAAGATGCGGGACGGAGGGAGGTTCGGCATGCGCCTGAGCAGTAAGTGGATGGCCGTGGCGGCGGTGGCGTGGCTCGCGGTCGCGGTCGTCGCGGCGGGGAACGACGATCTCCGCCTGATCGAGGCGATCCAGGACCAGGACCACGAGGCCGTGCGCGCGTTGCTGGCGGACAAGGTCGACGTCAATGCCGCCGAGGGTGACGGGGCGACCGCACTGCACTGGGCGGTCGTGCGCAACGACGTTGAGGTGATCGAGGCGCTGCTCGGCGCCGGCGCCGACGCGAACGCCGCCAACGACTACGGCGTGACGCCGCTCCTGCTGGCCTGCACCAACCGGAAAGCGGGGGTGGTCGGCAAGCTCCTCGACGCGGGAGCCGATCCGAACTTGGCGACCGAGATGGGTGAGACGGCGCTCATGACGTGCGCGAAGACCGGCACTGCCGAGGCGCTGGAGGCGCTGCTCGACCACGGCGCGAAGGTGGATGCCAGGGAGGCGTCGCACGGGCAGACGGCGCTGATGTGGGCCGCGACCCAGGAGAACCCGGACGCGGTACGGGTGCTGCTGGCGCACGCCGCCGACGTGGAGGCCCGCTCGGATACCCATCTGCTGCCCGTCAACCTCGGGGTCGGAAATCCCTTCGAGGACTCCGTGCTGCAACCGCAGCGCGGGTCCACGCCGCTGATGTTCGCGGCGCGGAACGGCCGCGTCGACAACGCCCGGCTCCTGCTCGACGCGGGGGCGGACGTGAACGTGAAGGCCCCGAACGGCGAGTCCGTGCTGGTGCTGGCCGGCTTCAGCGACCAGGGCAAGGTGGCGGCGTTGCTCCTGGAACGCGGCGCCGACCCCACGGCTGCCGACGCCGGCTATACCGCCCTGCACACGGCCGTGTCGCGGGGCGACGCCGAGTTGGTGAAGGCGCTGTGCGAGCACGGCGCGGATCCGAACGCGCGCCTGACGAGCGGGAGCCTGCAGCAGCGCAACCTCAACTTCTACAGCCTGTCCGCACAGTTGGCGGGTGCGACGCCGTTCTGGCTGGCGGCCAAGTACGCCGAGGTTGAGATCATGCGCGCGCTGGCCGACTGCGGCGCCGATCCGTTGCTGATGCCGGACAACGGGATCACCCCGCTGATGGCGGCCGCCGGCGAAGGGTGGGCGACGAGAGCGAGCAACCGCCGCGGCCAGGGCATCGGCGTCGACGCGGCCCTTCTGCTGGTGCAGGCCGGCGAGCACTCGACGCTCGAGGCGACCCGGATCGCACTCGAGCTGGGCGGCGACGTGAACGCGATGGACCCCGACGGAAACACCGCGCTGCACGCCGCGGTGCAGCTCGGGTATCAGGCGGTCGTCGACCTCCTGATCGAGCACGGGGCCAGGCTGGACGCCAGGAACAACAACGATCAGTCCCCGCAGGATCTGATGTGCTTCGACGCAGACGGCAGGCTCGTTCGCGGCCAGGGCCGCCGCGGCTCCTGTTCGGGTTGAGCAGTACAGCGATCGACCAACGGCATGCGTCCGAGCGGGCCTGTTCAGGGCCCGCTCATTGTGTACGGGTTCGGCGAGCCACTCCAAGCCTCATGTGTTAACTTGTATACAATGTCACACAGAGGCCTGTGGTGAGCACGACGCTCTCGCTACGCATCGACGAAGAAACGAAGGCGCGGCTCGAGGCCCTCGCGAAGCGGTCGCGACGGTCGAAGTCCTTCCTCGCCGCGGAGGCCATCGCTTCGTACGTGGAGGCCGAGAGCTGGCAGCTCGACGAGACTGCCGCCGGGCTGGACGACCTTGAACAGGGGCGTACGGTCGATCACGACGCAGTGGCCGACTGGCTGCGATCGTGGGGCGGTTTGGATGAGCGAAAGCCGCCAGATTCGTGACCATCGTCTGGTCCGCCCGGGCCGTACGCCACCTCTCGCAGCTCCGCGCCCTCATCGCCAAGGACCGGCCAAGGGCGGCACGCGAGACCGCCTTCGCCATCCTCTCGAGCGTGGAACTCCTGGCGGAGCAGCCAGGACTGGGAAGACCAGGGCGACTGTCGGGCACGCGCGAGCTCGTGGTCCCGGGAACCCCTTACCTGGTGCCGTATCGCGTCCGCGATGACCGCCTCGAAATCTTGGGGGTCTTCCACGGCCGGCGGCGATGGCCGACCAGACTGTAAGCGGGCGAATTGTCCATGCCTGGACGTCGTCTTGATCCGGCCACGAGGCCAGTTACTGAACCTCCGTCGGCTCGGGCTTCTTTCCGGTCACGCGTTCCCATGCTGCGGACGCGGCACAGTAGTATTGTCTCCCTTTGTACTCAACAATCCTCGAGTTCGTCTTGCGTCAGATCGAGTGCGACGGTGTCTTGCGGGGACAGAGCTTGGCAGTCTCTCCGCCAAGAAGAACGCGATGTCTGGCGCCCTCACCGGGTCGGGGTCGCGCTCCAGGCAGACGCCGGAATCCGACGCCGTCAAAGTTCCAAGCCGCCAGCGCTTGACGAAGTTCTTCATCTCGACGACCAGGTTCAACACTATCCTGCCGTGTTCGTGTCCCGTCGGCATGGCCTCGCAGAGCTCTCCCCGGATCAGCTCGCCGCGCACCCCCTCGCTGTACAGACGCAGAAGATCGCCTGCGGTCAGCGGCTTCGCCTGTGCGGCGGTTGTGGTCGTCATGCCTGATCTCTCCGGCTGGAGCCGTCTCCTGGAAAGCCATTCGAACCGTTAACGGCTCGACGGAATCACCACCGTGGCGTTCCTCCGGATCAACCGTGGGTTGCCCGGCCGTTGGCACGACACGTGCTCCGATTTCCGCACCGACACCTCGACGTGGAGGCGGCGCCGCCTCGTGTGGTAGCTTGGGATTGTGCGTACCGTTGCGCCGCCCGGTAGGAGCCCCGCGATGATCCGACCCGCGCCCGCCGTCGCTCCGATCGAGTACCCGAGCTCGGACGGCAAGCCGATGGCGGAGAACGACGCCCAGCGCAGCGCGATCATGTACGGGATCGGTGCGCTGAGCCGCCATTTCAGGCACCGGCGGGACGTGTACGTGTCGGGAGACCTGCTGATCTACCACGAGGAGGGCAATCCGCGCGTGTCGATCGCCCCGGACGTCTTCGTGGTGTTCGGCGTGGAGGACCGGCAGCGGCCGAACTACAAGCTGTGGGAGGAAGGCCGGGCCCCGGCTTTCGTGCTGGAGGTCGCTTCGCCGAGCACGTGGCGCGACGACCTCGGGCGGAAGCGGTCGGTGTATGCCCGCCTCGGGGTGCGCGAGTACTGGCAGTACGACCCGTTGGGAGAGTTCCTGCCGGCGCGTCTGCAGGGCGAGCGGTTGACTCGGTCGGGCTACGTTCGTCAACCCGTGGCGACGGCGGTCGGCGGCACGCTGACGCTGCGCAGCGAGACATTGGGCCTGGAGCTTCGGGCGGTGCCGGGGCGGGAGATGCGCTTCCGGAACCCGGCGACCGGTGACGACTTGCGAAGCCACGACGAGGAAGCCGAGGGCCGCCTGGCGGCCGAGACCCGCGCGTCGGTCGCCGAAGCGCGCGTTGCCGAGCTGGAATCGCGTCTTCGCAACCGCAGTTGACATTTTCCCGCTCGACCCGGCTCGGAATGGCGCAAAACGGGTGTTGTGAAATCTGCGCCGGCAGGTAGAATGAGCGTTTACGGTCGGGTGAAGTGTTCCCCGTCGCCTCGACGGACGAGGGTGCCGTTCATGACGAAGCGCAGTGTTCTTCTGTTGCGGGCCGGCGTCGTGCTCGTACTCCTGGCGGCCGGCGTCGGAGTCGCGCACGGGGAACAGGCGGCGTCCGTTGAGCCGGCCGCCACGCCGGAGCGCGCGCTCCTCGATCGCTATTGCGTCACCTGCCACAACGAGCGTCTGCAGACCGCGGGGCTGGAGCTCGACACCGCCGACGTCGCCAACGTCTCCGCCGACCCGGCCCTGTGGGAGAGAGTGGTCCGCAAGCTGCGCGCGGGAGCGATGCCGCCGGCGCCGCGGCCGCGGCCGGACGAGGCGACCTACGCGCGGTTCATCGCGCGGTTGGAGACGGAGCTCGACGCGGCTGCCGCAGGTGACCCGAACCCGGGCCGGACAGAGGCGTTCCACCGCCTCAACCGAGCCGAGTACCGCAACGTCGTCCGCGACCTGCTGGCCCTCGACGTCGACGTGGCGGAGTTGCTGCCGGCCGACGACGGCAGCTACGGGTTCGACAACATCGCGGGCGTGCTCGGCGTCTCGCCGACGTTGCTGGAGCGCTACCTTTCCGCCGCGAAGAAAGTGAGCCGGCTGGCCGTCGGCAGTCCCGATCTGCCGCCGACCGCGATGACCTGGCACCTGGCTGCCGACTATCCGCAGGACGATCGGATCGAGGGCTTGCCGTTCGGCACCCGCGGCGGCATCGCGATTCCGTTCAACTTCCCGCTCGACGCCGAGTACGTCATCCGCCTGCAGCTGGGCCGCGACACGCTCGACCGGCTGGCGACGTTCGAGGTGCCCCACGAGCTCGACGTGAGCCTGGACGGCGAGCACCTGCGGACGTTCCACGTCGGGGAGCCCGTGCCGGAAGGTGTCGATCGCAGCAGCGGCGAGTATCGCGAGTGGCGGAACGGCCAGCAGGACGCCGACGCCGACTGGGTGCTGCGGATCCCGGTGCACGCCGGTCCCCGCACGCTGCGCGCGGCGTTCCGGAAGAAGACCTCCGCCTATCCGGAGACGCTGCGGCAGCCGTACCTGCGTCCCTATACGAACACGACCGGAGGGGACACGCGCTACCAGCCGTACCTGAGCAGCGTCGTCATCACCGGGCCGTACGAGGCGAGCGACGCGCCGCCGGTCGAGGAGACGCCGAGCCGCGAGCGCATCTTCACCTGCCGCCCGGAGGCAGGCGACGCGGCCGGCGCGCGTGCCTGCGCCAACGAAATCATGTCGAGGCTCGCCCGCCGAGCCTACCGCCGCCCGATCGTCGAGCGCGACCTCGACGTGCTCCTCGGCTTCTACGACGAGGGAAGCAGCGAAGGCGGCTTCGAGGCGGGCATCGAGCTGGCGTTGCGGCGGCTGCTCGTGAGTCCGGAGTTCCTGTTCCGCGTCGTCCGCGACCCGTCGGACGTCGAGCCCGGCTCCAACTACCGCCTGACCGATCTGGAGCTGGCGTCGCGCCTCTCGTTCTTCCTGTGGAGCAGCATCCCCGACGACGAGCTGCTGGACGCCGCCGTGGCCGGCAGGCTGCACGAGCCGGAGATGCTGGAGGCGCAGGTCCGGCGCATGCTCGCCGACGAGCGCGCTTCGAGCCTGGTCGAGAACTTCGCGGGGCAGTGGCTCTACCTGCGCAACATTCCCGCGCTGGTGCCGGACGAGAACCGCTTCCCCGATTTCGGCGAAGGGCTGCGGCGCGCGATGCAGCGCGAGACCGAGCTCTTCTTCGAGAGCGTGATGCGCGAGGACCGGAGCGTCCTCGATCTGCTGACCGGCGACTACACCTTCGTTAACGAGCGGCTGGCGCGGCACTACGACATCCCGAACGTCTACGGCAGCCACTTCCGCCGCGTAACCTTGCCGGACCCGACGCGTCGCGGGCTGCTCGGCCACGGCAGCATCCTGGCCGCCACGGCCTATCCGACCCGCACGTCGCCGGTCCTGCGCGGCAAGTGGGTGCTGGAGAACCTGCTCGGCACGCCGCCGCCGCTGCCGCCGCCCGACGTGCCGTCTCTGGAGGAGACCACCGGCGACGGCCGTCCGCTCTCGATGCGCGAGGCGATGGAGCAGCACCGCGCCAATCCGGTCTGCTCGAGCTGCCACCGGTTGATGGATCCGCCCGGCTTCGCGCTCGAGCAGTTCGACGCGGTGGGCAAGTACCGAGCGCACAACGAGGCCAATGCGCCGATCGACGCTTCCGGGATCCTGCCCGACGGCACCGTGTTCGAGGGGGCGGCCGGCCTGCGCGACGCGCTCCTGCAGCGGCCCGACCTGTTCGTGACCACGCTGACCGAGAAACTGCTGACCTATGCCCTCGGCCGGGGCGTCGAGCACTACGACGCGCCCGCCATTCGCACCGTCGTCCGCGACGCCGAACGGGACGGCTCCCGGTTCTCGTCGATCATCCTGGGCATCGTCGAGAGCGTGCCCTTCCAGATGAGGAGATCCGCATCATGATCATCACGAAGATGGCGCTGCCGCGCCGCACGTTCCTCCGCGGGCTCGGCGCCACCGTGGCGCTGCCGCTTCTCGACGCGATGGTGCCGGCGCTGTCGGCGATCTCGAAGACGGCCGCCGCGCCGGTCAAGCGCCTCGGCTTCATCTACCTGCCCAACGGGGCGGTGCTGCAGACGTGGACGCCGAAGGGTGCAGGGAGCGGCCTGAAGCTGTCGCCGACGCTGAGTCCGCTGGCGCCGTTCCACGACCAGACGCTGGTCTACTCGCGCCTGGCCCACGGGCAGGCCGAGCCGCTCGGCGACGGCAACGGCGAGCACTCCCGCGCCAGCTCGGTCTGGCTGAACGGGGTGCATCCGAAGCACACCGAGGGCGCCGACGTGCGGGCCGGGGTGACCGCCGACCAGGTGGCCGCGGCCAGCATCGGTGGAGACACGCCGCTGCCCTCGCTGGAGCTCGCCATCGACCTCGACTTCCTGGTCGGCAACTGCGAGAACGGCTATAGCTGCGTCTACATGAACACGGTGGCGTGGCGGACCGCGACGACGCCGCTGCCGATGGAGAACAATCCGAGGGTGGTCTTCGAGCGCCTCTTCGGCGACGGCGGGACGCGCGAGGAGCGGCTGGCGGAGTTGCGCAAGGACCGCAGCATTCTCGACTCGGTGACCGACGATCTCGCGTACCTGGAGCGCGACCTCGGCGCCGCCGACCGCCGGCGGCTCGACCAGTATCTCGACGCTGTGCGCGCGGTGGAGCGGCGGATCCAGTTGTCGGAAGCGCAGGGCGCCGATGCCGCGCTCCCCGACGATCTCGACCGGCCCGCCGGGATCCCCGACTCCTACGAGGATCACGTCAAGCTGATGTACGACCTGATCTCACTGTCGTTCCAGGCCGACATCACGCGGGTCTTCACGTTCATGGTGGGCCGCGAGCTCGGCGGCCGGCCCTACCCGCAGATCGGCGTGCCGGACCCGCACCACGGGCTCTCGCACCACCGCAACGATCCGGAGAAGCTGGCCAAGCTGTCGAAGATCAACCGGCACCACGTGGAGCTGTTCACCTACTTGCTCGGGCGGCTGCAGGACGCGCCGGACGGCGACGGCACGCTGCTCGACAGCTCGATGGTGCTCTACGGCGCCGGCCTCGGCGACAGCAACGACCACCTGCACTACGACCTCCCGGTGTTGACGGTGGGCGGCAAGGCGGCCGGCATGCGGGGCGGACGGCACCTGCAGTACCCGAAGGACACGCCGATGACCAACCTGCTCATCAGCATGCTCTACAAGGCGGGTGTGCCGGCCGAGCAGCTCGGCGACAGCACCGGGAGGCTGACTGCGCTGACGGGCGTGTAGCGGACACGCTGGTGTGGACCAACGGACATCCACGGTGAGGTCGCGGTGACCGGCGCAGTACTGCTGGTGGCGGCATTGCTGGCGTGGGTGCTCATCGCTCGAATCAAGGCGGAACACCGCACACCCGTATCTCCGCATGCCAGGGGAGAGTTGAGCGGAAAGGCCGAAGAGGAGTGAGAGGCGGCGAAGCATGACGAGACGAGGGATGGCGTATCGGGGCGCGTGGGCCGTCCTGGTCCTCGTGGGCCTGGCAGTCGTGGATGCGTCGGCGACCGGGGCGCCGGCGGTCGGTACGCGCGCCGACCTCCCACTGATCGATGCGGTGCGCGCTGGCGACGCCGAGCGCGTCCGGGTGCTCATCGCGGACGGCGTCGACGTCAACACGACCGACGGCGACGGCACGACGGCGCTGCACTGGGCCGCGCTGAACGACGATGTCGATACGGCCGGCGCGCTGATCGGAGCCGGCGCCCGCGTCGAGGCGGCCAACCGCTTCGACGCGACTCCCATGGCTCTCGCGGCCGAGAACGGCAGCGTCGCCTTCATCGAGTTGCTGCTGGACGCCGGGGCGGATCCCGACGCGTCGACGCCGGAGGGCGAGACCGCCCTGATGACCGTATCCCGGACCGGCCGCGCCGACGCGGTCCGGCTCCTGCTCCATCGCGGCGCGGACCCCAACCGGGCCGAGGCCTGGCGCGGGCAGACGGCCCTGATGTGGGCATCGGCCGAGAACAACCTGGCCGCGGCGGAGGCGTTGCTCGCCGGTGGAGCCGACGTCCACGAGCGGTCCTCCGGTGGCTTCAGCCCGCTGATGTTCGCCGTGCGGGCCGGCTACCTCGACATGACCCGGCTGCTCGTGGACGCCGGTGCGAGCCCTGAGGAGACGCTGTTCGACGGGACCAGCGCGCTGGTCCTGGCGGCCAAGAACGGCCACTACGAGCTCGGCGCCCACCTGCTGGACGCCGGAGCCGACCCGAACGCCGACGACCAGGGCTGGACCGCGCTCCACGAGGTCAAGTGGACGCGACGCCCGAATCTCGGCTTCAACAACCCGCCGCCCATCGTCACCGGGTCGCTGACCGACCTGGAGTTCATCCGCAAGCTGGCGGAGCACGGCGCCGACCTCGACGCGCGGATGACGAAGGAGCCGCAGAACCGCTACCGCAACGTCCTGAACCGCATCGGCTCCACGCCCTTCCTGCTGGCCGCCAAGGCGGCCGACGTCGAGATGATGCGCGTGCTCTTCGAGCTCGGCGCCGACCCGCTCCTGCCGAACGAGGATGGCACCACACCGCTCATGGTGGCGGCCGGGGTCGGCATCTGGGCGGTGGGCGAGAGTCCGGGCACCAACGAGGAGGCGCTCGAAGCGGTCCGGTACGCGCTGGAGCTCGGCGGCGACGTAACCACCATCGACGACAACGGCGACACCGCGCTGCACGGCGCCATCATCCGCGGGTCGGAGCCCCTGGTCCGCTTCCTGCTCGACCGGGGCGCCGACATCGAGGCGACCAACGAGAAGGGCTGGACCCCCTACCGCATCGCCAAGGGCGTCTTCTACTCCAACACCGGCAAGCGCTGGCCGGAGATGGAGACGCTGCTGCTGGAGCTGGGCGCCGACCCGTCCACGGCGACCGGCGCCGACAACACCATCTCCGACTGGACCATAGACGACCCCTTGGGCGACCCGACTGCGAACCGCCCGCTTCCTCGGGACGACCGCTGATTCAAGCAGGATTCGACGAGCCTTGCGGTCGCTCGGAGCTGTTGGACCCGCCATACCGTCATGTCAGAACGCCTACAACCGCCCTTCTACTTTAGGAATCTGACGATCGAGAACGTCCGTTGTTTTGGTGAGCGGCAAGAGCTGAAGCTTGACGACCACGGTCGGCCGGCACGCTGGACTCTCATCATCGGTGACAACGGCGTGGGGAAAACGACGCTGCTCCAGTGCCTCGCGCGCATGCGTCCGAAATTTAACCCCCCGGAGGACGAGGGCGGTGGGCCGCCACCCAGTCCGATTGAGCCCGAGTTGGCAACCGAAGAAGAAAACAGCGCGCTGCTAGCACTGTCCCGAACCGGTGGCGACGCGACGGCGAAGTTGAGAGCAACCCTGTCGGCCGGCGAGTGGCTGGCGACAGACGAACCTCATCGGTTGGAAGGCATTTCGACGGTCTTCTCCGTCGCGCGGGCCGAAGGCCGCATTGCCGACGTCAAGTCCGGTGGGGAACCGGCAAGTATCGAATTCGTACAGGGCGTCGACGAACCGCTCGTCCTTGCCTACGGTGCAGGCCGGCGCCCGTGGCTCCGTAACGTCGATAAGGATGCAGCAAGCGATCCCGTTGAGTCGTTGTTCAGAGTCGACGCCGCGCTTCACGACCCCGAGGAGCTTCTTTATCAGCTTGACTACTCCTCCATGAAGCGGCGTTCGGGGGCAGGGGAACACCTTGCTGGATTGAAGCGTATTCTGTCGGCGGTTCTGCCTGACGTTCAGGACCCTGGTGACATCGAAATCCATGGTCCGCCGTGGCTACCGGGAGACTCCGTCGATGAAGCGGGAATTCATGTCAGGACACCCTACGGAACTGTGCCGCTGAGTCAGTTGAGTCTCGGCTACCGTACGGTTTTCACGTGGACGGTTGACATCGCATGGAGGCTGCTTCAGCATAATCCAAGCAGCAACAGGCCTTTTGATGAACCAGCGATTGTGATCGTCGACGAAATAGATCTCCACCTTCATCCGAGTTGGCAGCGCGGCATTCGCGAGCATCTCACGTGTCACTTCCCGCAGATCCAGTTTATTGCCACCGCCCACAGTCCGCTCATGGCGCAGAGTTCCCTGGATGCTAATGTAGCCGTCGTGCGACAGGTAGGTGACCACGCCGTGATTGTCAACGATCCGGCCGTAGTCGAGAGTTGGCGTCTCGACCAGTTGATTACGAGCGACTTGTTTGACCTCGGCTCGGCGCGCTCCCCGCAGGTTGAGCAATGGCAGGCGCGCCGAGCGGAATTGCTCGCCCGGCCGACGCTTTCGCCCAAAGAAAACGACGAACTCGAGAAACTGAATCGTATGGCCTGGATGATGCCGACGGCGGAGTCGGCCGAGGACAACAAAGCGATGGAGATAATTCGAAGGGCCGCCGAACGCTTGCAGTCGGATGAGACGGCGTCGTGATTCGCATTACCAAGTCGCCGCCTCCGGATGAATTGAACGGAGGATGTGCACTCACCTTGACAGACTGTGCGGCTTATGAGACCGGCGACAGAAGGTTCGAATTCGATCGGAACATCTACGGCCACGACAACGTTAGGAGGAGACTGAGGGAGGCGCAACACGCAAAATGCTGTTACTGTGAAGGGCGGTTCGACGCACATGCACCAGCCGACGTCGAGCATTATCGGCCCAAAGCGGCCGTAAGGCAGGATAAGAATTCTCCGATACTGCGGCCTGGATACTTTTGGTTGGCGTATTCGTGGGACAATCTTTATTGGTCTTGTCAGATCTGCAATAGAAGCTACAAGAGGAACTGCTTTCCGCTACGTGATCCCGAGGCGCGTGCCCGGTCTCACCGAGACGAACTTTCCAACGAAGATCCATTACTTCTTGACCCCGGGGCGGCGGAGGATTTTCGCACGCACATTCAGTTTCGACAGGAATTTGCTGTTGGCCTCACTGAAGTGGGACGCAGGACGATTCACGTCGTGGGACTCAATCGGCCAGCGTTGATTGAAGAACGCAGGTCGCGGTTGAAGCAGCTTAGGATGCTCCTCAGTTTGGCGCAGCGGTTGGCGGACGAAGACGCTCGTCAAGAACTCGGCGACGCTCGTCTACCGGCTGCCGTGTTCAGTGCTATGGCCTTGGACTTCCTACGCGGGACGGAACTCACCCAAACCGAAGCGCCGTAGCAGCCATCCGGCCATTACTCTGCCGTCTTTGGTCAGTGCTTCCGCGACGGCAAGGTGAGCCACGAGCGGAATCTCGCTGGCGATCTGGCTTCGACGTTTCCGAACGAATGCGGTCGTGTTCGGTGCGAGAGAGCCGTTCCTCTCCAACGTTTGCAGGAAGGCGTCGATCGCTGAGAAGACGTACAGGCCGTGGAAGACTCCGCGGAGAGGGCGCGACGCTTGGCGCCAGGGCGAAAAGGCAGACGCGCTCTCGTCGTCGACAAGCGGCAGCACAGCCTCGATCATCGTAAGCTGAAGATGCATGCATTCGTGGAGTATTGACTCGGCTAGGCGTGAGGTTCCGTCGCGCTCCGCGGACGGGACCGACACAAAGATCGAGAAGGGCACTTCGGGATCGCTGTGGCTGACGTCGAAGTCCAAGCCGGGTGCCTGGAGCACGTGAAGCGAATGGAGATACGTGGTGACTGCAGCGTGGAGGTCCGGAACGGAGGCGATGAGGGACAAGGCCGATAGGATGGCGACTGTTTCGGCTTCGGAACCGGCAGATTCAGGAAAGACTAGACCGCAGCGTTCGTAACGGGTGCGGCTCAGCGGTGGAAGTACTTCGATTCTGCACGTTAGGGACTCTCCGAGTTCGACGACGCCGACGTCGGATCGACTAGCTGCTGGATCACCCTCCAGCCATCGATGTGTCCCGTACGTCCCCGGGAGGAAACCGCGACGGGCAAATTGGCCCCAAGCGGCCGTGGTCATCGGTCCAGCCAGACCGGGAAACCACGGCGCCGCGGTCCGCGACAGTGTGGTCCTAACTAGGGCTCGAAGCTCGCTGGACACGCGGTCGGGCAAAAAAGGAATAGACAAGCGTGTAGCGTTCTCCACCGTACAGCCGGGAAACCGCGTGGTTCGACCGCTCGCCGATCTCAAAGCCGATCCCGCTGCCGGACGCCGGTCGGATAATCCGATGCACATCATGCGGGTCGTTGCTGCTGAAAAGCATGAAGAAGCCGCCGTCCTCGTCTCGCAGGCCGCGGTTGAGCTGCACGATCAGACGATGGGTCTCTTCGCCGCTGAGATGGTCGTTGTGGATTGCGATTCGCTGGCGTGGCGTCAGCTTGTGCGCGACGAGTCTGGTTCGTTCATCGAAGACCACATCGAAGACTGCCGCCATGTTCCTGCGGATCGTTGCGATACGGTCCGGCGCAGTAAGGCTCGACACGCTCGCGGGGAGCGGCGTGTCGAGCATGCTGAATTCGTACTGCTGGTAGAAGTCTGTCGTCGTGAGGCGCCAGGGAGCGTCGGTCTCGAACCAGTCGAGCAGTGCGCTCTCCGCGTCGGACCCGATGCAACGCAGCGCAAGGAAGTAGCGGAACGGCTGAGAGCGAAGCTCCACCGTTCGAAGGCTGCTCGCCGGTGTTCGCTCGTCGGCGAGACACGCGGTGTAGGGGACGGCAGTCACCGATTGTGGCGATGATACGTCCGGTTGTAGGCGGTCGGCGAACACCGTTCGCCGTCACCGTCGTTTTGCACTTCCTCGATCAGGCGAGCGAGCGCGACGCTGCCGAGACTCCTCAAGGGAACGTCGAGATCCTCCAGCGCACGGGCCCGCCGAGTCTCGCTTGAATCGTTCAGATCAGCCACCGATTGCTCCTTTCGTCGTGCCGACCGCCAGAAGCGGCGCTACCCATTCTCGCATGCGTCTGATCAGCAGCAGTTGATCGGCGCAGAAAACGGACGGATTGTCGAAGCCACGATCGTCGCTCCACCGGTGGGCCACCATCCCGCCGCCACAGACATCGAGTTCCGGGCAGGCGCGGCAGGCGGACGCCATCGGCCGTTGCTGCCGGCAGTAGTCCGCGTAGACTTGGCTGCGGACAATGTCGATCAGGTTGTCGGACAGAACGGACCACGACGTGCGGTGGAAGCGGTCGGCACTTGCGTGGGCCACCTTGAGGGTATCGTTCTTGTTGATGCGGCCGTCCGTGTCGACCACGAGGATGCCGTAGTCGGTGGTGCCGACGCCCTCTTTCTGCGCTCTTCCCCCGAGCAGAATTCGCAGCATGTCGTCGAAGATGCGTACACGGGGAGGATTCGGGTCGCTGAGATACACGTCCAGCAACCCTGCCATCCAACGCCCGAACTCGGTCGAATCCGCACGCGCCTTCCCGGCCGGCAGACGTGTGTGGTTTCCGTCACGGACCAAGAAATCGACGCGAGGAGCGCCCGTGGACTTCATGAATTCATAGACCGCGCCGGGACTGGAACTCGGATCGATCACGGCGAGAACCCCCGCGAACAGGGGACTTGCGTCGGCTCGCGCAGTCATCCTGCGGATCGCTGTGCGCACGTAATCGTAGGTTCCGCGTTTCTGATGATCGACACGGAACCGATCGTGGATCTCCGGGGGCCCGTCGATACTGATCGACACTCCGACGTCGAACTGGACGAACACGTCGATGATATCGTCGGTCAGGAGGACACCGTTCGTCTGCACGTGGATGCCGCATGGTGTCGGCAGTGCGGCTCGAAGGCGGCCACATAGGTCGTCTAGGCGGTCGGTCCCGAGCAGCAGCGGTTCTCCCCCGTGCAACACAACGCTCAGCGGCTGCCCTTGATGCGCAAAGACGGCCGCCAACTGTCTGACGATCGCTGACTGCACGGATTCGGACATGTACTTGGGCTGACTGCGCCAGCTGTTGTCGCCCATGTGATACACGTAGCAATAGCTGCAGTCGAGGTTGCATTGACTCGCGACCTTGAGCAGGACGGTGTCGAGTACCGTGCGAGTGCCCCGCGCCTCGTCCACCATCCGACCTGCTCTCGGAAAGGCGCGCCGGAACCTCGATCGCGTCGTCATCGTCGACTCGACAGCACTCCCAGACACCTTCGGAATGGTACACCGACACGCTCGCGGTTCCGGGCGGTCAAGTCTGGGAGTGAGGTTCCGTCCGCCCCGACCGGCGCCGACAACACCATTTCCGACTGGTCCATCGACGATCCGGTTGTGCCCGACGTGCGTTGATCGCGCGTGGGACGATCCGGCAGTTGCTGCTTGCGGCACGGACCGTCTTGATCGCACTAGTCTGACCAGTTATGATGCTTACGTGAGATTGGTCTATTCGACCTACGAAGCCAAGGCGCGCTTCTCCGAGGTCATCCGCCAGGTTCGTGAGGGCAAGGTCGTTACGGTGTCCTACCGTGGCGAGCCGGTGGCCGAGATCCGCGCCATCCAGCGAGAACCTCGAACGCTCGATGCACACCTCGACGAACTCGAACGGCGGGGAGTCATCGTGCCATCTGGGCAGCCGAAGGGACCCCGCCCAACGTTGGCGCGGCGCCCCGGCGCCCTGCAGAGGTTTCTGGACGATCGGAACGAATGAGCGTCGCCTACGTCGACACGTCAGCGTTGGTCGCAATTGCCTTGGGGGAGCACGATGGCCCGCCGATGGAGCGTCGCCTGAAGAGCTTCTCGCGGCTGCTTGCATCGAATCTGCTCGAAGCGGAGTTGCGTGCGGCCTGCAGCCGTGAGCGCAGCACATTCTCAGAGGAACTCTTCGCGAATCTCAAGTGGGTGTTCCCGGACCGATCGTTGGGACCCGAGCTGGAAACCGTCCTGACCGCGGGGTACCTGCGCGGGGCTGATCTGTGGCACGTTGCCTGCGCACTGTATGTTACGCCGACACCGGGCGACGTCTGGTTCGTCACGCTCGACGAGCGGCAACGTCGGGTGGCCGCGGAGCTCGGATTCCGAGCCTGACCTCCGCATGGCGTGATGGCCAGCGGAGAGCCGGATCGTGGCCTCCATCTGGCATGGTGCCCGCGCGCTCATTGTCCCCTTTTGTGCTTCTGCGTGATTGCCTCGAAGTCCGATACCAGGTCACTCTGGCCGAGAGCCCCTTCGAGCAGTCGCAGCAACCGCAGGACCCGGCGGTGATCGACGCTGGAGCCGCGCAGTCGCCAAAGGCCTCGCGCGTCCTCGATGTCTTTCGGCCGGCCGGCGAGGATCTTGGCGATGACGAGGTCGGCGACGTCTATCAGGGGGACGCCGACGCCGCCGATGTCCGTGTTCTTCGCTCGGCCGAGGAACTCGTCCTCGAGGCCGGACCCCGCCAGCACCACATCGAGCGGCATGCCGGTGGCGGCGTGGACGAACGGGAGGACACGCGTTTGCCGCACGAACTCCGGGTCGTCGACGCGCAGCGTGAAACCGCGGGCCTCCATGTCGCGTACGAAGCGTTCCGGGGCGTCGGGAGCGAGTTCGAGGGTGACGTCGACGTCGGCGCTGAATCGAGGCACGCCGTAGGCAACCACCGCTTGGGCTCCGAAGAGGTACCAGCGCCCCCAGCGGTCGAGTACCGCGGACAGCGCCTTGAGCAGCTCAAGCGCCGCGGGCTGCATCGACACGAGCGAACAACTCCGTCATGCGCACATGATGGCGCAGGTCGTCGCGTCGGCTGGCGGCGTCCGGCCAGTCCGGATGCTGCAGCAGCGCCTGCCGTCGCAACTCGTCGGCAATCCGTAATGCTTCGAGAGGACCGAGCCGCCGGACCCGCTCGGCCCAGTAGGCGTCCTTGGCGGCGCGCGCTCTCTGCCAGTCGCGAGCCATGAACGCGTGAATGCCCCGGGTGATCGTATTGGGGCCGCTTCTCCCGGCCGCGGTCCGGTCGTGGATGAGCCAGACGGTCTCGGTCGCGAGCACCCTGGCGAAACGACCGGCATCGTTGCGACTTGCGTCCCATTCTTCCGTGGTATAGACGATCAGGTCGGCGGGAACCGGCAGCGTCTCGGTCTTCCACTCACGGGCGCGTTCCATGAAGGGCAGGGGGCTACGGGTGACGACGGCGACGAGATCGAGGTCGCTGCCGAAACCCTCGTCGCCGCGCGCGTACGAGCCGAAATAGCCGAGCGCCTCCAGCTCGGGGCGCCGTTCGGCCTCGGCGGCGGCCCAGGCGCGCAGGCCGTCGAGAACGGCCTTACGCGTCGGCCAGCGCTTGACGGACGAACTCGACGATGTCACCGGCATGGCTGAGCGCCTGTTCACTCTGCATGGGGCCGTAGTACTCGAAGGCCGGCCCCGTGAAATGGCCGTTGGGATAGCGGGCCGGGACGTAGAACGCGTCGAGGCCGCGCGCCTTCTCGACCAGCGGCTCGGGAGCGGGAACCGGCAGGTCCTTGAGCAGCCGCAGGACGGAGTGGCCCCACGCTTCCTGACCGTGCGCCTGGTGTAGCGCCTTGACCGCCTTCTCCGCGGCCTGCTGCGCGGCGAAGCAGGACCAGTCATGGTCGCCGCCCTCGCGGGCGCTGTGCGCGTGCCTCAGATCGTGCTCCGCCTGCAGGAACCAGTCCTGCGCGCGGTTCGGCATCTTCAGCCGGAAGTGCTCCCGCCCCGGTCGCCCGGGGCAGGAGCATCCATACCTCCGAAGAGACTAGTCGCCGGACGGCATGCGGCAGGCGAAGTTCTCCGCCTCGTCTGTGCTGCCGCTGCCGCTGTAGACCGCCTGCGCCGGATACGGGCAGAGCGGCCGGGTCCGATCCACCTCGCCGTCCCGCACACGGGCCGCGGTGATCTGGTCTGGCGCCTCGCCCTCCTCGACCCAGCGCTCGAGCGCGGTCAGCATGTCGAAGCGGCTCGGTCCGGCCCCGCCGCCGCAGTGGCCCATCCCCGGCGCCATGAAGAGGCGGAAGGACTCGTGGACCTCGTCGCGGCCGCCGACCGCCTCGATGACGCGGTTGTAGTACTGCGTCACGTTGGCCGGCGAGATCTGCGGGTCGCTCCAGCCGTGGTAGGAGAGCAGCTTGCCGCCGCTGTCGAAGAACGGCTTCAGGTTCGGGTCGAGCGCGTTGAGCGTGTCGTTGTCCCGGTCCTCGGCGAGCACGATGTCGGTCTCGAAGTTGAACTGGTCGACGGTCCACTCCGGATCGGCGAACGTCAGGTAGCGGAACTGCTCGACCCCGGTCGACCGCGCCGAGTTGGTCCAGCCGAAGTCGGTCCAGCCGAGCTCGCTGCCCGGCAGCAGGCCGGTGATGGGGCGTCCGGTCCTGGGGTTCTCGGGTGACGAGTAGAGCATCCGTACGGTGCTGACCTGGGCCGCGGTCAGGCACGATTCGTCGCCGGCATCCTCGCAGAGCAGCGTGCCCGGATCGAAGTCGCAGCTCTCGGGGTCGCCCACCACGCCGTCCTCGACGCCGTCAGCGGCGTCGCAGGCGGCCAGCACCGCGTCATGTACGAGCTGCCGGTCGGCGGCCAGGAGCCGCATCGACTCGTCGGCCTCCAGCGGCTTCGCCACGCGCAGCGAGCCTCCCGCGCGGCCGGTCCAGTCGAGGCCCGGCGCGCCAGCGATGATGCCGTCGAAGACATCCGGGAAGCGCTGCGCCGCCTTCATTGCCTGCCGGCCGCCGGCCGAGCAACCGTTCCAGTACGAATAGCGCGGCGCCTCGTTGTAGTGCGCCTCGATGGCGGCCTTGGCGACAACGGTCATCTCGTGGATCGAGCGGTACCCGAAGTCGATGACCTTCTCGGGATGGCCGAGGCCGAAGCTGGCCGTGTTGCCGACGTGGCCGGTGTCGGTGGAGCTGCTGGCGTAGCCGAGCGCGACGGCCGCAGCCATGTTGCCGTGGCGGATCGAGCCGGTGAACGCGCCGTTGCCCACCGCCTGGTACTTGCCGTTCCAGTCCTCGGCCGGCAGCCAGACCTCGACCTTGATGTCGGAGTCGTCGGACGGCGTCAGGGTCGCAGAGACCCGGCAGAAGGCCGGCAACTCGGCGTAGGCGCTCATTTGCCCGGGGCGCCCGCCGCCCGGCGGGGTGAACCCGCCCGCCTCGACCAGCTCCGCGCCGGTGATGGCGGTATTGGGCAGGGACAGTGCCATCACGCGCTCGCACGCGGCGGCCTGAGCGGCCTGGGCCGCGATGACCTCCTGGCCGGCGCCCGGCGTGAAGAAGACGATGCCGACTACGGCGATGCCGACGCTGACACTAGCGGCGATCACGCGCTTCATGTTCTGCCTTCCTTTCCTGGTCCGTGTGTCCGACTGGCTCGTTGGAGGTCGCGTGACACTACGGAAAGAATGCGAGATTGATCAGCAAACCAAGGATGAGGGGCTCGTAGATCTCAGTGACGATCTGACTCATCGCTCTTCCGAGTCTAGAACATCGCGATCGGGTTCGCGGGGCTTCCCGTGCCGCGGGCGACGTTCAGCGGCAGCGCCATGAACATGAACTCGTAGCGGCCCTCCTCGGCGCACGCGGCGGCGAGCGGCTCGAGCAGCGCGTTGTCGAGCAGGGCGACGCCGAAGTTGAACAGCACGCCGTGCATCGGGAACGCGAGGTTGTAGGGGTCGGGCCGCGCATCCATCATGTCCCAGCCCAGGAGCGCGACATCGTGGTCGCGAACGAACTTCGCGCAGGTCGCGCTGAGCCCTGGCCGGTCCCCGCCGCCGTACTCGCCGCCGGCGCGCACGTAGGGATCCTTGCCGCTGTAGACCAGCAACGCGTCGCCGGGCTCCACGGTCACGCCCTCCGCCTCCGCGATCGCTTCCAGCTCCCACCCATGCACCGGCCGCTCCGGCGTGACGTGCGGTTCGCCCCGGTGCCGCGGCACGTCGAGGAGCACGCCCTTGGTGACGATGCCGTCGCTCCAGGCGTCGATGGCGCCCCAGGCCGCTCCCTGCGTCGTCACTCCGGTGTCCGGGTCGTGGCCCTGCCACATCCCGTCGACGTCCCACATGTGGCACAGGGCGTCGATGTGCGTGACGGTCTGGCCGTGGTAGATGAAGCCCAGGTAGTCGACGCAGGCTCCGGCGCCGTTCGGGCGCGGGCTCTTGCGGATGAAGTGCTGCGCCGGCTCGAACACGCGGCTCATCGAGACCTTGCGGCCGTTGCGGACCAGGCGGGCCGCGGCCGCGCTCTTCTCCGGTGTGATGAGGTTGACGGCCCCCTTCTGGTCGTCGTCGCCCCAGCGCCCCCAGTTGCGGAGGTCGCGGTACCACGACTCCACCTCGGCCTGCGAAGGCATCGGCGGGTCCGACTGCCCGCCGGCCGGCGCCGTTCCGGCCGCCGGCGTCGCGGCCGCGGCCGACTGCCGTGCGTGCCGTTCGAGGAGCTCCGATGGCGAGAATGCGTCATTAGGCAGCGCGTTGCCGGCGTGTGCTTCGCTCGATGTCGCTCCGCGCGCGGCGCTCGATGCTCCCGCGCCGGCCGCCGCCGCGCCGATCGTCGTCAGAAACCGTCGTCTTGAAGAGGCCATCTGCTGCCGTCCTTTCTTGCGCCTCGGCCCGTGCTGTCCGCCGGTCCGCGAACGCTTCCGGGCATCGTCCGCACCGGCGCAGCTCCCTGCGGCGCGGACTGCCCACGAGTCCGGAGACCGTCAATGCTACCGCAGCCGCGTGCCGATTGACACGCTGCGATTCGTTCGTTCAAACTAGGCTGCTTTCTCGCCGTTTGCGGGGTATCAGTTGCCTGCGGTTTAGTGCAATCGCGGGCGGACCCGCCAGAGGCCACAGATGCCGAGAGTCCCGCGTTTCGCGCTCGCTTTGGTGGCGGCTGGTCTCGTCGTCGCGGTCGTCCCCGTTCCCGCGGCCGGACAGCAGGCGTCTCGCGCCGATGTCGACGGCCAGGCGCTCGTCGACCGCTACTGCGCCACCTGCCACAACGACCGCCTCCAGACCGGCGGCTTCTCGTTCGGGCCGCTCGATGTAGCCGACGTCGCGGCGCATCCCGAGGCATGGGAGAAGGTGGTGCGCAAGCTGCGCGCCGGCGCCATGCCGCCCCGGCCCCGCCCGCGTCCCGACCAGGAGACCTACGACGGCTTCCGGGGCTGGATCGAAGGCGAGCTCGACGCCGCGGCGGCGGCCGACCTGAACCCCGGCCGGACGGAGACCTTCCACCGCCTGAGCCGGACCGAGTACCGCAACGCGGTTCGCGATCTGCTCGCGCTGGACGTCAGCGTCGACGACCTGCTCCCGGCCGACGACACCAGCTACGGCTTCGACAACATCGCCGGCGTGCTCGGTGTCTCGCCGACCCTGATGGAGCGGTATCTGTCGGCCGGGCGCAAGATCAGCCGTCTGGCCGTCGCCTCGCCCGTGCCGTCGCCGACGGCCGAGACCTTCCGGATCGCCTCCGATCTGGGGCAGGACCGCCGCATGGAAAGGCTGCCGTTCGGCACCCGCGGCGGCATGGTCCTCGACTACAACTTTCCCGAGGACGCGGAGTACGTCTTCGAGATCCTGCCGGACGGACCCCTGCGCATCGAGCCGCACGACCTGGAGGTCACCCTCGACGGCGAGCGGATCGCGCTGCTGACCGTCGGCAAGGCGCCCGATCCCGACGATCCGCGCGGTCTCTACACGCCGCAGATCGAGACCCTCGAGGTGCGGACGCCGGTCACCGCCGGGCCGCACGAGGTCGGCGTCGCCTTCCTGCGCAAGACGTCGGCGGAGCCGGAGGGAATCCGCAAGCTGTACCTGCGGCCGTTCACCGGCGAGGGGTCGGGTGGCGATTCGCGCTTCCAGCCCTACGTCGAGAGCCTGACCATTGCCGGCCCGTACGAATCGAGCGGCGCCCGGCCGGTCGAAGGGACACCGAGCCGGGAGCGCATCTTCACTTGCCGCCCGGCATCGGGCGCGACCGTGGAAGAGACCGCGTGCGCGCGGGAGATCCTGTCGACCATCGCGCGGCGCGCGTACCGCCGGCCCGTCACCGATGACGACGTCGAGCGGCTCCTGGTCTTCTACGAACGGGGGCGGGCCGGAGGCAGCTTCGATACCGGCATCGAGATGGCGCTCCGGCGGCTGCTGGTCAGTCCCGAGTTCCTGTTCCGCGTCGAGCGCGATCCGGAAGGGGTCGAGGGCGGGGAGAGCTACCGGGTCAGCGACCTGGAGCTGGCCTCACGCCTGTCGTTCTTCCTCTGGAGCAGCATTCCGGACAACGAGCTGCTCGACGTGGCCGAACGCCGGGAGTTGAGCGTCCCGGCGATCTTCGAGGCGCAGATCGAGCGCATGCTCGCCGATCCGCGGTCGGAGGCCCTGGTCGGCAACTTCGCCGGGCAGTGGCTGACGTTGCGCAACGCCGCCGCCGTGCAGCCGGACGAGGACGAGTTTCCCGACTTCGGCGAGGCGCTTCGGCAGGGATTCCGGCGCGAGACGGAACTGCTGTTCTCCAGCGTGCTTCGCGAGGACCGCAGCGCCCTCGACCTGCTGGACGCCGACTACACCTTCGTCGACGAGCGGCTCGCCCGGCACTACGGCATTCCGAACGTGCGGGGCAGCCACTTCCGCCGCGTGGCGCTCGACGACGGGGCGCGGGGCGGCCTGCTCGGTCACGGCAGCATCCTGACCGTTACGTCCTACGCCAACCGGACGTCGCCGGTGAACCGCGGCAAGTGGGTGCTGGAGAACATCCTCGGCACGCCGCCGCCACCGCCGCCGCCGGACGTGCCCGACCTGGAGACGGCCGAGGGCGGGCAGGCGCTGTCGATGCGCGAGGCGATGGAGCAGCACCGCGCGAACCCGGTCTGCGCGAGCTGTCACCGCCTGATGGACCCGCTCGGGCTGGCGCTGGAGAACTTCGATGCGATCGGCCGCTGGCGCGACCGCAACGAGACGCGCGGCGCGATAAACGCGGCCGGAGAGTTGCCCGACGGGACGCCGTTCGACGGGCCGGCGGGCCTCAAGGACGCCCTGCTGCGCCACCCGGAGCGGTTCGTCACCACCGTGACCGAGAAGCTGATGACCTACGCCCTCGGGCGCGGCATCGAGTACTACGATGCGCCGGCGGTGCGCGCCATCGTCCGCGACGCCGCCGAAGACGGGTACCGGCTGTCGTCGCTGGTCAAGGGCGTCGTCCGTAGCGCGCCGTTTCAGATGAGGAGATCTCCGTCATGATCATCACCAAGTCGTCACTGCCCCGGCGGACCTTCCTGCGCGGGATGGGCGCCACGCTGGCGCTGCCGCTGCTGGACGCGATGGTGCCGGCCGCGACCGCGCTCGCGAAAACCGCCGCGAGGCCGTCGCCGCGGCTCGGCTTCATCTACATCCCGAACGGTGCGAACATGGCGCAATGGACCCCGGCGGGCGATGCCGGGACGCTGGAGCTGTCGCGCAGCCTGAAGCCGCTGGAGAAGGTGCGCAGCCAGGTGATCATTCCGACCGGCCTCGATCACCGGCAGGCCGAGGCGTGGGGCGACGGCAACGGCGAGCATTCGCGGGCCAGCGCCGTCTGGCTGAACGGCGTGCACCCGAAGCGCACCGAGGGCGCCGACGTGCAGGCGGGTACCACTGCCGACCAGATCGCCGCCGCCGCGCTCGGCCAGGAGACGCCGCTCCCCTCGCTGGAACTGGCGCTGGAGAACAGCTTCGTCGTCGGCAACTGCGACAACGGCTACAGTTGCGTCTATACCAACACGTTCGCGTGGCGCACCCCGACGACGCCGCTGCCGATGGAGCACAACCCGCGCGTCGTCTTCGAGCGGCTGTTCGGCGAAGGAGGCACCGAGGCCCAGCGCGTCGCCCGGCTGCAGGACGATCGCAGCATCCTCGACGCGGTGCGCGAGGACATGGCGCGCCTGGACCGGACCCTCGGCGCCGCGGACCGCTCGCGGGTCACGCAGTACCTGGACGCGGTCCGCGAGATCGAGCGGCGCATCCAGCGCTCGGAGGCGCAGTCCGATGCCGCCCTGCCCGAGGTGCTCGAACGGCCGGTGGGCATCCCCGAGTCGTTCGACGCGCACGCCCGGCTGATGTTCGACTTGCAGGCGCTGGCCTTCCAGGCCGACATCACCCGCGTCTTCACGTTTCTCATCGGGCGTGAGCAGACCGCGCAGAGCTTCCCCGAGATCGGCGTTCCCGACCCGCACCACGCCATGTCGCATCACCAGATGGACGCGGAGCGGCTCGAGAAGTACGCCATGATCAACACCTACGAGGTGAGCCTGCTCGCGGGTTTCCTCGAGAAGCTGCAGGCGACGCCCGACGGCGACGGGACGCTGCTCGACCAGTCGATGGTCCTCTATGGCGGCGGCATCAGCGACGGCGACCAGCACTCGCACCTCGATCTGCCGCTGATCCTGGCCGGCGGCGGCGCCGGCACGCTGAAGGGCGGCCGGCACCTCAAGTACGAGGGCGAGACGCCGATGACCAACCTGCTCGTCAGCATGCTCGACAAGGCGGGCGTGCCGATCGACGAGCTGGGCGACAGCACCGGGCGGCTGCCGATGGAGACGCTGAGCGGCGTGTAGGAGTTCTGTGCCGCAAGCAGGATACAGGCGCAGAGGACGCTGAACCTGAGCCAGCTCTTCCCAGGAGAGCACGAGGAAACAGGCGGTATGAAGACCATGTGGCGTATCGCGGTCGCCGTGTCGGTGGTGATGCTCGCCTGTGTCGCTCCGGCCGGGGCGGCGGATGCGCCGCTGATCGACGCGGTGAAGACGGGCGATGCCGCCGCGGTCCGGACGCTGCTGGCGGACGGCGTCAGCCCGCGGACTGCCGAGGTGGACGGAACCACCGCTCTGCACTGGGCGGCGCACCACGATCGCCCGCGAATCGCCGGTGTGCTCCTGGACGCCGGCGCCGCGGTCGACGCGGCCAACCGTTACGGCGTGACCCCGCTCGCGCTCGCCTCCGTCAACGGCAGCACGGCGATGATCGCGCGACTGCTCGAAGCCGGGGCCGACCCCAACCTGCCGAATCCGGAAGGCGAGACGCCGCTGATGACGGCGGCCCGCACCGGCAACGCCGAGTCGATCGAGGCGCTGCTGGAGCATGGCGCCGCGGTGGACGCGGTGGAGGGGTGGCGCGGCCAGACCGCGCTGATGTGGGCGACGGCCCAGAACCAGGCGGCCGCGGTGGACGCGTTGCTCGCCGCCGGTGCCGCTCCGAACCTCCGCTCGGGGCGGGGCTTCACGCCGGTGCTGTTCGCGGCCCGCGAGGGACACGTCGACGTGCTCGATTCCCTCGTTCGCGCTGGCGCCGACGTCGACGACGCGCTGCCGTCCAACGGCATGAGCGCGCTCGTCCTGGCTGTCTACAACGCGCAGTACGACTTCGCGAAGGCGTTGCTCGACCTGGGGGCCGACCCCGACGCTGCCGGCAACGGCTGGACGGCGCTGCACCAGGTAGTGTGGACGAACCGGCCCAACCTCGGCCGGAACCCGCCGTTTCCCGTGCCGCTCGGCGATTTCGACGCGTTCGACCTGGTGCGGGCCCTGGCCGCGGCGGGCGCGGATCTCGACGCCCGCCAGACGCGGGAGCCCCGCGACGGCAACCGGAACATGCTGAATCGCATCGGCTCGACGCCGTTCCTGCAGGCGGCGAAGGTGGCCGACGCCGAGATGATGCAACTTCTGGTCGACCTCGGGGCCGACCCCTCGCTGACCACCGAGGAGAGTGTGACCCCGCTGATGGCGGCGGCCGGCGTCGGCATCTGGAAGATCGGTGAGAACCCCGGAACCAACGACGAGGCGCTGGAGGCGGTCGAGCTGGCGTGGGAGCTGGGCAACGACGTCAATGCAGCCGATACCAACGGCGACACGGCGTTGCACGGCGCGATCCATCGCGGCGCGGGGAACGTCGTCCGGTTCCTGGTCGAGAAGGGCGCCGACATCGACACGGTGAACGAGAAGGGCTGGTCGGCGTTGTCGGTGGCCCAGGGCGTGTTCTATCCGAACACGTTCAACCGGCATCCCGAGCTCGTGACGCTGCTGCTCGACCTCGGGGCGGACCCCGACGCAGGCACGCGGCGGCCGGTGGACCTGTCGCCGGCCGAGCGGCTGGCGCTGGCCCAGCAGCAGGAGCAGTGAGCGGCGCCGCCGGGCCTGCCCGGGCGGTCCGCCGGAAGAATGCGAACGTAGCTCGAAAACACCGAACGACGTAGACAGGATGACGACGATCCAGGAGGAAACAACATGAGCGCGCGGAAAAGAACGTCATGGCGCACGCTGGCGCGTCTCGCCATCGTGAGCGCCGGCCTCGGCGCGGTGATAGCGGCCTTCGGGGCCGCGCCCAACGCCCAGATGGCCGAGGGCTACATCAGCGGCGTGGTCGAGAGCGCCCAGGGCGCCGAGGCGGGCGTGTGGGTCATCGCCGAGACCGAGGAGCTCGAGACCAAGTTCGCCAAGATCGTCGTGACCGACAACGAAGGCCGCTTCGTGCTGCCGCAGATGCCGGACGCGACCTACGACGTGTGGGTGCGCGGCTACGGCCTCGTGGACTCTGAGAGCGTGCGGCTTGCGCCGACACGGGAGGACGTCAGCCTCACCGCCGTCATCGCGCCCGACGAGCAGGCCGCGGCGCAGGTCTACCCCGGCAACTACTGGTACTCGCTGATCGAGCCGCCGGCCGCGAGCGAGTTCCCCGGCACCGGCCCCGACGGGAACGGCATCTCGGAGAACCTGCACAGTCAGGCCGCCTGGCTCGACATCATGAAGCAGGGCTGCCAGCTCTGCCACCAGCTCGGCAACACGGCGACCCGCGTGGTGCAGCACCGCGACGAGTTCGACTCGACCGTCGCGGCCTGGGACCACCGCGTCCAGACCGGTCAGCGCGGCAACCAGATGAGCGCGGCGATGAGCCGCTTCGGCCGGCAGCGCGCGCTGGAGATGTTCGCCGACTGGACCGACCGCATCGCCAACGGCGAGACGCCGCCGCGGCCGCCGCGCCCGTCCGGCGTCGAGCGGAACCTCGTGGTCACGCTGTGGGACTGGGGCGTGGACAGCTCCTTCATTCACGACGAGATCACGACCGACAAGCGGAACCCGAGCGTCAACGGCGGCGGGCCGGTCTACGGCGTGTCGGCGGGCCACGGTACCCTGACGGTCGTCGACCCGGTGGAGAACACCGCCGTCGAGCTGAAGATTCCGGTGCGGCCGGAGGATCCCGACTCGGTGCCCTCGCGCTTCCCGCAGATGCAGCTCCAGCCGTCCTACTACTGGGGCGACCAGTTGCTGTGGGGCCGCGGCGGCCCGGACGGGCGTGAGAACTCGTCCGACCCGCACAACCCGATGATGGACCAGAACGGCCGCGTCTGGATGACGTCGACCGTCCGCGCCCGCCCGAACCCCGACTGGTGCCGGGAAGGCTCGGACAACAAGTTCGCGCAGTACCTGCCGCTGTCGGCGAGCGGCCGGCAGGCGTCCTACTACGACCCGGCGAGCGAGGAGTTCGTCCTTATCGACACCTGCTACGGGACGCATCACCTGCAGTTCGGCGAGGACAAGAACGACACCCTCTGGTTCAGCGGCGACAGCCAGTCGATCGGCTGGGTCGACACGAAGGCCTACGACCTGAGCGGCGACGAGATCGCGTCGCAGGGCTGGTGCCCGACCGTCATCGACACGAACGGCGACGGCGTGATCACCAAGCCGTGGAACGAGCCGAACCGTCAGGGCCAGGTCGAGATCGACCCGGCGCTCGACACCCGCACCGTCGGCTTCGGGTACGGCATCATTCCCAGCTCGATCGACGATTCGGTCTGGATCACCCGCACGGGTCCGTTCCCGGGCCGGCTGGTGCGCCTGGACCGTGGCGACAACCCGCCCGAGACCTGCATCGCGGAGGTCTACGAGCCGCCGTCCATCGAGAACCCGAACGTCGACGCGTCGCAGACCGGCTTCGCGCCGCGCGGCATCGACATCGACCGCCACGGCGTCGTCTGGACCGCCCTGTCGGGCAGCAGCCAGATGGCCAGCTTCGACCGCTCGAAGTGCGCCATCACGAGCGGTCCCGAGGCGACCGGCCAGCACTGCCCCGAGGGGTGGACGCTGTACAACGTCCCCGGCCCGCAGATGAAGGGCGTGGAGACGCCGGGCAGCGCCGACTTCCACTACTACAGTTGGGTCGACCAGTACAACACCCTGGGCCTGGGCGAGAACATCCCGATCGCGAACGGCTCCGGGTCGGATTCGCTGCTGGCCCTCGATCCAGAGACCGGCGAGTGGACCACGCTGCGCGTCCCGTACCCGATGGCGTTCTACTCGCGCGGGCTCGACGGCCGCATCGACGATCCGACGACCGGGTGGAAGGGCCGCGGCCTGTGGGCCAACTACGGCTCCAACTACGTCTGGCACACCGAGGGCGGCAAGGGCACCAAGAGCAAGATGGTGCACTTCCAGCTCCGGCCCGACCCGCTCGCGAAGTAGGTCGGACGTAGTCGCAGCTTCGGTTTGAAGGGGGCAGGCCGTTGGCGCCTGTCCCCTTTTCGTCTCCGGCGTTGTACGAGGCATGATTACGGTGGAGTCACAGCCGACGCGGGCTCCGGACATCCGCGAAACCGTCACGACGGAGCGTCGGCCGTCCGGAAAGGAGCGAACGGCATGAGTCAGAACACGGCGATCCTGCTCGGCGCCGGAGCGATCGCGATCACCGTCGTGGGTGGATCCTGCGCGACGAACGCCAGCATCGCTGACCTGCGAAACGTCGTGACGATGCGGATGGACAGCTTCGAGGAGCGGCTGTCGACCCTTGAAGGCGAGTTGCGTACGCAGGGGACGTCCCTGGCGGAGTTGGCCGACGCCGTGCCAGCGGCGCCTCCGCCCCCGCCCGCGCCGCCGCCCCCGTACCACGTCTACGTCACCAACGAGTACTCCGGCGACCTGACGGTCATCGCCGGCGGCACGAACGAGGTCGTCGCCACGTTTCCCCTCGGCCAGCGGCCGCGCGGCATCAAGGTGTCGCCGGACCGCACCCAGCTCTTCGTGGCGTTGAGCGGCTCGCCGCCGGCCCCGCCCGGCACCGACCTGAGCACGCTGCCGCCGCCCGACCGCTCGGCCGACGGCATCGGCGTGGTCGACATCGCAGCCGGCGAGGTGGTGAACGTCGTCCATGCCGGCACCGATCCCGAGCAGCTTGCGATCAGCGCGGACGGCACGCGGCTGTACGTCGCCAACGAGGACGCAGGCGAGGCGAGCGTGGTCGACATCGCCAGCGGCGAGTTCCTGGCCCGGTTCCCGGTCGGGGGCGAGCCCGAGGGCGTCCGCATCAGCCCGGACGGCAGCGTGGTCTACGTCACCTCGGAGGAGGACAACCAGGTCTCGGTTATCGATACCGCCGCCAACGAGGTCATCGCGGTGTTCGAGGTGGGCGCCCGCCCGCGCGCGACGGGGTTCTCGCCGGACGGCAACCGCGCCTACGTGACCGCCGAGAACAGCGGCACGGTGCATGTCGTGGACACGTCGACGCACGAGGTCATCGAGACGATCCAGCTCACCGGTGAGTTGATGCGGCCGATGGGCGTCGTCGTGTCGCCCGACGGGTCGCGCGTCTACGTGACGAACGGGCGCGGGCGCGACGTGGTGGTCATCGACGCGGCCACCAACGAGGCGGTGGCGGAGGTCGAGGTGGGCGACCGGCCGTGGGGCATCGGCGTCACCCCGGACGGCCGGTACCTCTACACCGCGAACGGGCCGTCGCACGACGTCAGCGTCGTGGATACCGAGACGTTGGAGGTGATCGCCCGCATTCCGGCCGGCGAGCGGCCGTGGGGGATCGCCATCGTGCCGGCGGAGTAGTCGGGACGGTGGGCCGACAAGCTTGCCCATGAGCGAACCGGATCTCACCATCAAGCTCGGGGTCGAGGAGGAGTTCTTCCTCGTCGACCCCGAGACCCGCGACCTGGAATCCGATCCGGATCCGGGTATTTTCGAGGCGTGCGAACGGAACCGCGGGCCGCACACGGTCGCGCACGAGGTGCTGCGGACCCAGATCGAGACCAGCACGAAGGTGTGCGGCTCGGTGGCCGAGGCCCGCGAGGCGGTCCGGGAAACCCGGCGGCTGGTGATCGAGGCGGCGGCCAAGTACGACGTGGCGGTGCTGGCCGCGTCGACCCACCCGTTCGCGGAGTGGCAATCGCAACTGATCACGCCGCGGGACCGCTACGAGCGGTTCGCCGTCACTTTCCAGGAGAGCGTGCGGCGGCTGCTCGTGGGCGGCATGCACATCCACGCCGGCTTCGGGGATCCCGATTCGCGGATCCGGGTGATGACCGCGTTGCGCCGCTATCTGCCGTTACTCCACGCGCTGTCGACGTCGTCGCCGTTCCGGGAAGGGCGGGAGACCGGCTTCAAGTCCTACCGGCTGACCATCATGGGGGCGCTGCCGCGCACGAGCGTGCCGGGCCCGCTGTTGTCGTGGGCGGATTTCGACCGGCTCGTGGCGGCCTACCAGCGCATGAACTTCATCCAGAACGGCAGCGAGCTGTGGTGGGACATTCGTCCCTCGCACAACTTTCCCACGGTGGAGCTGCGGATCTGCGACATCTGCCCGCGTCTCGACGACGTGGCGAGCATCGTGGCGCTCTATGCGTCGCTGGTCCGCCGGTTGCTGCGCCTGGACAGCGAGGGCCTGCTGCCGCCCGATCCGCCCACCGAAATCATCGCCGAGAACCGCTGGCTCGCCCAGCGCTACGGCGTGCTGGCGTTCCTGGGCGACGTGCGCGGCACCGGCGGGCGGGTGGACATAGAGGACCACGCCGCGCGTCTCGTCGACGATCTGACGGACGACGCCCGCGCGCTCGGCTGCGAGAAGGAGCTGCGCCACGTGCTCACCATCATTCGGGAAGGCAGCGGCGCCGACCGGCAGATCGACCACTACCGCCTCCGCCGGCTGGAGGGTGACACCGGGGAGGAAGCGTTGCGCGCCGTGGTGGATATGGTGATTGCCGAGACGCGCGAGGGAATCGTCGCCGATGCGTGATGTCCTGTCGGCGGCGGTTGGCCTCTGCATGCGGAAGTCATGGGTAGCGGCGCTGCCGGCGTGCTCCCGTGCTCCGGCCGTACCGGCCGGTTCCGGAGTGGTGTCAATTCCGTGATGTCATCACCGAGAACACTTCCGGCCGCGCCGCCGCCGTGCCGGACCGAATTGTGTCCACGACGAAGACGGACGCCCGATCGACGACGTGCTGAGACTGCCGTTTCGCCACGGGCTGTTAAGGTAGCGCCCGGAGGGCTTCGATGCGTGAACTGAAGATGATTGCGGGAATGTCGGCGGTCGTGCTCGCGGTGGCGGGTCTGATGGCGGCGGCGCAGCCTGCGGCGGAGCAGGCGATCACGCCGGAGGAGCTCGCCGAGCTGACGGCGATCCGGCCGGTACCGGGCAAGAACGGGCTCTACGTCATCCCCGGCTACGACGGCGGCGTCACGGGCGGCAACGTGGCCGTCCGGGTGACCAACGACGGCGTCATCATCGTCGACAACAAGTTCCCGCACAGCTTCCGGATGATCACCACCGAGGTGGGCAAGGTCACGTCTCTGCCGATCAAGTACGTGCTGGACACCCATCATCACGGCGATCACGCGGGCAGCAACGCCGACTTCATGGCGGTCGGCGAGGTGATCTCCCACAAGAACGCGCGCGGCAACATGCTCCGCAACAACCAGCCGGGAGCGCCCCGCATCGTCTTCAGCGACGAGACATCGTTGTTCCTCGGCGGCGTGGAAGCGCGGGCGCATCATTTCGGGCGCGGCCACACGAACGGGGACGCGGTCATCTATTTCCCCGACTTGCGGACGATTCACACCGGCGACCTCTTCATCTGGGGCCAGCGGTCGGACGGCAGCACGCTGTCGCCCTTCATGGACTACGGCAACGGCGGAAGCGGGCTGGCGTGGACGGCGACGCTGGACGGCGTGCTGGCGCTCGACTTCGATACCGTGATCCCGGGCCACGGTCCAATCCTGGGCCGGGACGAGGTCCGGACCTTCCGGGACCGGATGCAGACGCTGCAGGAACGCATGCGAGAAGCGATCGAGGCGGGGGTCAGCCGCGACGACGTGCCGGACCGGGTACGGACCGCCGACCTCGACTGGCCGTTCCGCCCGGCGGCGCTGCAGGCCTTCTACGACGAGGTGGTTGCAGCGCAGTAGCGTGGCGGCGTTGCGGGCCTCCCGCGAGGTAGTCGTGGGGCGGTAGCGCGATCGAAGCGAGTCGTGCCGGCCCGCCGCGGCAGGCGAACCTGCCGCGTCAGTCGCGGGCGGAATCGACCACGCCCTCCAGCGCATCGGATGCGGCAGTGAACATCCGTTGCAGGAGCACCATTCGCTCGCGCTTGGATTGCTCGACGCACTGCCACAAGGCGTCGTTGATGCGTGTGAGCGCTTGCTCGCGTGTTTCCCGGGGCAGCGTGCAGTCGTTGATGTACTCGTACTTTTCGAGCGTGAATCCCGCGATGTCCTTCAGGTTGTCCCCGACGATGTCGAAGTCGATCTCGTTCCGCAGCGTTCCTACGTTGGCCTCTAGCGGTTCCGGAGCGCCCGCTAGCGCGTCGAGGGCCTGCGTTTCGGAACCGTGTATCGGCACGATCTTGTCGAATCCACTGACCGCGAAGATGCGCCGAATCGAGTCGTTGAGGGAGCAGATCGCCAGGTGCGCGTCCCGCTTCTTGAGCTGCTTGCCGAGCATCAGCACCACTCGCAGTCCGGCGCTGCTGATGAAGGCGACCCCCTCGAAGTCGACGACCACGGTTTGCGCGTCCGGCTCGAGTCCGGACTCCAGTACGCTCTGAAACTCCGAGAAGTTGGCGCCGTCGATGCGACCCTCGACTCGCGCGACCACGGTGTCTCCCCTTCGTTCCCACTTGACTTCCATCTGATTGGCTACCTTTCGTGACGGGCAGGGCGTTCTCGTGTCGCGCCGTCGTGAACGCGGCGACTCTGCCGACAGCCCTGCGGGCGCCGCCGTCCGGCGTCCGGAGCGGCAGGAAAGCGGACCGCGCTTCATGCTACACCGGCGAGTTATGCGCCGGACGCCGATTGGGACGCGCGCGCCGGGATTCCGAGCGACGAAGACAGCCGCCCCGGCAGGTGCTGCAGGTCGTCGAGGATCGCGTAGGCGACCGGCACCAGAAACAGCGTGATGAAGGTTGCGAACAGCACGCCGAAAGCGAGCGAGGCCGCCATCGGGATGAAGAACGCCGCCTGCATGCTGCGGTCGGCCAGCATCGGGACCAAGCCCGCGAAGGTGGTCAGCGACGTGAGCACGATGGGACGGAAACGCTGGCTGCCGGCCCGGCGGATGGCGTGCTCCAGGCCGGTCGGTCCCGGCGCGCCCTGTTCCGGAGCCTGAGCTTCCGGATCGCGGGTCCCGCCGGGGGCGTGCCGGCCCCGGTTGATGAAGTCGACCATGATCAGGCTGTCGTTGACGACGACGCCGGTCAGGGCGACGAGGCCGAGCAGCGTCATGAACGTGACGTCGAGCCCCATCAGCATGTGGCCCCAGAGCGCGCCGACGAGGCCGAACGGAATGGCGCCCATGATGATGATCGGCTGCGAGTACGACCGCAGCGGTATCGCGAGCAGCCCGAAGATCATGATCAGCGCCAGGAGGAACCCCACCCGCAGGCCGCTGAGGGCCTCCTCCTGCGCTTCCTGGGTGCCTCTGAACGTATAGAACACGTCCGGGAACTCCGTGAGCATCTCGGGCAGGATGCGCTCGCGCAGATCCCCGATGAGGGCCGCCGTCGATGCGACCTGCGGATCGACCGATGCGGTCACGTTCACGGCCCGGCTGCGGTCGATGCGCCGGATCGAGGCGAAGCCGCGACCCGGCTCCACCAGCGCCACCTGGCTGAACGGCACTTCGCCGCCGTCCGGCGTGCGTACGCGCATGCCCTCCAGCGTGCCGAGCGATCGCCGCTGCTCGCGGGGGTAGCGCACCATGACGCGGATGTCGTCCCGTCCGCGCTGGATGCGCTGCGCTTCCTCGCCGTAGAACGCCTGCCGCACCTGCCGTCCCAGATCCTGCAGCGTCAGCCCCAGCGTCTCCGCGGCGGGCCGGATGTCCAGCCGCATCTCCGCCTTGCCGGTCTGGATGGAGTCGGCGACCGCATAGACGCCGGCGTACTCGGCCAGCCGGCCCTTGAGCACGTCGGCGGCGGCCCGCAGACGGTCGAGGTCCAGCCCCGAGAGCTCCACGTCGACGTCTTCCCCGGTGCTCAGGAGCGACGTGTGGAAGTCGATCGCGACCGCTTCGGGGACCTCGCCGGCCTCCTCGCGCCACAGGATGCCGAGCTGCTCGCTGGAGTGCGCGCGTGTCTCCGTGGGCGCGAGCTCTATCGTGATCTCGCCTATGTGGGAGGCGGCGACGACGTCGCTGCTTATCCGGCCGAAGCGTCCGCCGCCCCGCGCCAGCACCGGTTGGTCGCCGATCATCGTCGCGACGTGCCGGAAGTAGTCGACGCCGGTCTCCGCTTCCAGACTCGCCCGCAGCCGCGCGGCTCCCGCCTCGAACTTCGCGACCGCCGCCGTGGTGGCCTCGGCCGGCGCGCCCAGGGGCATGGTGATCGAAGCGGTCATGAACTCGTTTTCGATCGACGGGGCGAACTGGAAGTTGGTCGAGCCGCCGAGGGCGAGGCCGCCGGTCAGGATCAGGGTGGCCAGCCCGAGCGCCGCCGTGACGTAGCGCCAGCGGAGCGCAGCCTCCAGGGCCGGCTCGTAGACCCGGCGGATGAACCACAGGAGTCCGCCGGCGATGCGCTGCTGGAGCCGGCGCCACGGACCGGCCCGGCGCCGCCGCCGGCCGTGCGCCAGGTGGGCGGGCAGGATGCCGAGCGATTCGAGCAGCGAGAAGAGCAGGCACGGCAGGACGACGAGCGGCACGACCTGGAACATCTGGCCGAACGCGGTCACGAACAACAACGGCAGAAACGCCGCCGCCGTCGTTAGTACGGCGTAGACCACCGGCTTGCCGATCTCCTGAGCTCCCTCCACGGCGCCGCGCAGCCCGTCGCCGTGGCCTTCCTGGTGGCGGTGGATGTTCTCGCCGACGATGATCGCGTCGTCGACCACGATCCCGAGCACCAGGATGAAGGCGAAGCACGAGACCATGTTGACGCTCAGGCCCAGGCCCGGCATCAGGGCGAAGGCGCCGAGGAAGCAGATCGGGATCCCGAGGCTGACCCAGAAGGCGAGGCGCATGTCGAGAAAGAGCGTCAGGACGATGAAGACGAGAACGAAACCGGCGGCGCCATTGTTGAGCATGATCGCCAGCCGGTCGGTCAGGACCTGCGACTGGTCCTGCCAGATCGTCAGCGTGATGCCCTCGGGCAACCAGGCGTCCGCGCGCCGGACGTAGCTTCGAACGGCGGCCGCGACGTCGAGCGCACTCTGCTCGCCCGAGCGATAGACCGAGACCGTCACCGCCGGCAGCGCGTCGAAGCGCGCGCGCTGGTCGGTTTCCGCGAAACCGTCGACCACCGTGGCCACGTCGCCCAGCAGCAGGCGGCTGCCGTCGGGCCGGGTCCAGAGCACCAGGTTCTCGTAGTCGGCGCCCCGGTAGGCCTGCCCGATCGTGCGCAGCAGGATCTCGCCGCGTTCGGTGCGCACCGAGCCGCCGGGCAGATCCAGCGACGAGCGGCGGACCGCGTTCGCCACCTGGTCGAAGGTAAGCCGGTGCCGGCGCAGCGCCACCTCCGACACCTCGATGGAGATCTCGTACGGCGGGACGCTCACGATCTCGACCTGGCCGATCTCCGGCAGGGCGACCAGCCCGTCGCGCACGATCTCGGCGATCGACTTCAGCGAGGCGACGTCGGTGGCGCCCGCGATTGCGATGTCGGTGACCTGACTGCGGGTGACCATCTCGCGGATGATCGGCCTCTCGGTCTCTACGGGAAACGTGGTGATCGCCTGGACGTTGTTCGTCACTTCGTCGAGCACCCGCTGAGCGTCGGCGCCGAACTCGAGCTCCGCGATCACCGACGCGCTGCCCTCGGACGCCGTCGACACGATCTGCTGGACGCCGTCGATGTTCTGGATGGCCTCCTCGATGCGGACGACGACCCCGGACTCGACCTCCTCCGGCGCCGCTCCCAGGTAGGGCACCTCGATTCTGATGCGGCGCAGATCGATTTCCGGGAAGACCTCTTCGGTGACCGTCGCGGCGGCCATCAGGCCGCTCGCGACGATCAGGACCATCAGGAGGTTGGCGGCAACGGGATTGTCGGCGAGCCAGGCGATAGCGCGGTTCACTGCGATTCTCCCGGAAACAAAGCTAACACGATGTCATCGTGTCGCAAGGGGTTCTTTGGCGCTGAAGTCGCGCAGCGGGGCCGGCCGCGGCGGTCACCGCCTCCACCGTGGTATAACGTTGGCCGGGCATCGCGGCCGCCGAGCGGGGCTCCGCGGCCATCCGGACGTGTGGAGGGGAGGACGGACGATGGACGGTCTGTACTGCTGCTGCAGCTACATGCGCTTCGCGGTTCGCGCCGGAATCGTCGCCGCCGTCGTGGCGCTGGTGCTGTTCGCTGCGGTCAGCTTGGCCGGGGCGCAGACCGCCGGCGCGGGGCCCGCTTTCACGACGGCCGTGTTCAGCGAGCCGGAAACCTGCGTCATCCGCGGGATGGCCGACGACCGCAATCTCGATTCAGCCGCCGACGTCACCGTCACCGTCACGCCCTGACGTTTCGGGACGGCACAGCGGCATGCACAAGACCATGCAGACAGGATGCACGACCGTGCGGCAGAGGCTTCTCCGGGTCCGCGGCCTGGCAGTCGGCGCGTCGGTGGTCGCCGCTCTGCTTCCCGGCCCGTCGGACGCGCAGGCGAGCCAGGAGGAGCGGACGACGGTGTGGGACGGCGTCTACACCGCGGAGCAGTCGGCGCGCGGCAAGCTCGTCTACGACGGCAATTGCGGCGCCTGTCATCTGCCCGACATGAGCGGCTCGGACGAGGCGCGCCCGCTCGCCGGCGAGCGCTTCATGCAGGACTGGCGCGAGGACACCCTCCACACCCTGTTCGTCCGTATCCGCAACCTGATGCCGTTCGACGAGCCTGCCACGCTGACCGAGGAGGCGTACCTCGACAGCGTCGCCTACATCCTGGAATTCAACGGCTTTCCTGCCGGCGATCGGGAGCTGACGACGAACGGCCTGGAGGACATCCGCATCGAAGGCCGCGACGGGCCGGCCGAGGTCCCCAGTTTCGCGCTCGTGCAGGTCGTCGGCTGCCTGACCGAAGAGGCCGGCGGATGGCTGCTGGCGAACAGCACGCGCGCGGTTCGCACCCGCGATCCGTCCGCCTCGACCGAGGACGAGCTGGCCTCCCTCGGGTCACGTGCCGTCGGGACGCGGACCTTCGAGCTGATGAACGTCTATCCGAATCCGGCCGAGCACGCCGGGCACCGGATGGCGGTCAAGGGCTTCCTGATCCGCGACCCGTCCGGCGACCGCATCAACGTCAGCTCGCTCGGCATGGTAAGCGACGCCTGCGCGCAGTAGGTGGCGCGCCAAGTGAGCGACGCCTGCGCGCAGCAGACAAGCTACACCTGCGCCCGCCAGGTGAGCGACGCCTGCAGCCGGGGGGGGGGTCGGCCCGAGATCTACGGCTGGTCCGCGGGCTTGACCACCGCCACGCTGTTGACGTCCCTGGCGTGCAGCTCGTCGTCGTAGACGCCGCGGTCCTTCATGACCTGCCGCAGCAACTCGGCCGTGTGGTCCGCGCGCTTGACGGTGCCCGTGTAGTGGACCCCGTCGGCGATGCGCAGCGGCGTCCAGCCCTCGTTGCTCTCGGCGAGCAGGTCGGCACCCCGCTCGGCCAGGAACTCCACGATCGGGTTCGCGCCGCGCAGCGCGGCGCCGTGAAGCGCCGTGTAGCCCCGGTCGTCGGCCCCGTCGACATTGTGGTCGCCGAGCTCCCAGGCGAGCTGCACCGCCTCGAACGCCTCCTCGTTGGTCCCGGCGCTCTCGCCCAGGTTGAAGATGCCCACGCCGGCCGCCACCATCAACGGAGACGCGTTGCCTTCGGTCGCGATTCGCGTGTCCGCGCCGTACTCCGCCAGCAGACGCATCAGGGGCGGGTCGGCATGCTTGGCGGCGAGCAGGTACGGCGTGGCCCCGACGCGGTTCAGGTTGTTCCGTTCGCGGTTGTTGAACCGCGCGGTCTGGCGCACGTTCGGGTCGGCGCCGTTGTCGAGGAGAAAGCGGGCGAACGCCAGCGTGTCGATGCGGTCGAGCAGCACCACTGGAGGCATGCCCTTGCCGGAGTTCGGGCGCCGAGTGTAGGCCAACTGGTGCAACGCGGTCCAGCCCTGCTCGTCCGCGTTCGGATTGGCCCCCCGCTCGACGAGATACTGGGCCAGCGAGAAGTGGCCGTTCATCACCGCCAGGACCAGGGCGCTGGTTCCCACGGTCGGATCTCGGCGGGCGCCATCCACGTCGTCCCCGGCGGTGATCGGCCGGATCGTGTCGTTCACGCCGGCGCCGGCTTCGAGAAGCGCGCTCACCGCCTCGGCCTTGCCCGCGCGGACCGCGTACAGCAACGCCGACCAGCCGGCGGTCGAGCGCTCGTTGACGTCCGCGCCCAGCTCGACCAGCGCGTGGACGGCGGTCGGGTGGTTCTCCGCCGCGGCCCAGTGCAGCGCCGTCTGGCCGCGCCAGCTCTCCCGCGCACGGGGGTCGGCGCCGCGGGCCAGGAGCAGGCGCAGGACGTCGACGTTGCCGGTGCGCGCCGCGGCCATCAGCACCGTCTCGCCTTCCGGCAACGTGGTGTTCGGGTCGGCGCCGGCGTCGAGGAGCGCCTCGACGATCGGAGCGTTCCCGCGGCCGGCGGCCAGAACGAGGGGCGTAACGCCGTAGCGGTTGGCTGCTTCCGGTTCTGCGCCCGCTTCCAGAAGGAGTTGGGCCGTCTCAATATCGCCCCGGTACGCCGCCCAGTGCAGCGCGGTCGTGCCGTCGATCTCGGCGCTGTTGACGTCTGCCCGGCGCTCCACCAGAGCGCGAACTGCGCCGGCGTCCGCCGTCCTGGCCGCCTCGACCAGGGGCAGGTCGCGCGCGGGCGCCGCGGTTGCGCCGGCGGCCGCCAGACCGAGGATGGCGCACATGGCGAGGAGGACGACGCGCCACGACCACGCTGTCTCTATGTTCGTTGTCCGCATGTCGGTCTCTCTTCGTTTATCGCGATTTCCCGATGGTCTTTGGCTATTGGATCGGCCACGCGGGAACCAGCAAAGGCGCCGGCGGCGACGAGTATCGTGAGCCTGTCCGCCCGCTCCATCCTCCCATGGTATCGCAGATCTCCGAGCAGCCCGTGCAAAACGCCGGGTGGCACCGAGAGCGGCGAGGCGCCCGCAGGGCGCGGCGCGACGAGGGAGCATACCTGCCGCGGGCGGCTGGCCTCTCCAGCAGCGATTGGCGGTTGACAATAGGTGCGAACGACGTAGGATCCATCAGATTGGGAGAACTGTTCAGCGACCGCGCCTGGATCGGTCGCAGGCACTGGAAAAGCCGATGACGCGACGCGTATTGCTCCTGTTCGGCGTCTGGGTGGTAGCCGGGGCGCTGTGGCTCGCTCCTGAGGCGTCGGCCGGCGCGGGGCAGGAACCCGCCGCTGCGGAGCCCTCGGCGGTGGTCGCGCACGAGGCGCTGCTCAACCGCTACTGCATCACCTGTCACAACGAACGGCTCGCGGCCCGCGGCACGGTTCCGATTGCGCTGCGAACGGCCGATCTGGCGGACGTGCCCGGCCACGCCGACACCTGGGAGAAGGTGATCCGCAAGCTCCGGACGGGCTCGATGCCCCCGGTCGGGCGTCCACGTCCGGAGGCCGGCGCCAGCGACGCCCTCGCCACCTTTCTGGAAACGGAGATCGATCGCGTTGCGGCGGCGGAGCCCAACCCGGGGCGGACCGAACCGCTGCACCGGTTGAATCGTACCGAGTACCAGAACGCGGTTCGCGACCTGCTGGCCCTCGACATCGACGCGGCGGCGCTCGTTCCGGCCGACGATCAGAGCTACGGGTTCGACAACATCGCCGGGGTTCTCAAGGTCTCGCCGACCCTGCTCGAGCGCTACATGAACTCGGCGCGCACGATCAGCCGGCTGGCCGTGGGAGCATCGGCGATGGCGCCCGGAGGAGAGACGTTCCGGATCATTTCCGACCTCTCGCAGTACCAGCACCAGGACGGCCTGCCGTTCGGCACCCGCGGCGGCATGTCGGTGGAGTACAACTTTCCGCGGGACGCCGAGTACGAGATCAAGCTGGAGCTGCTCGACCTCTTCGCCGGCGCGCCGATCCGCGAGCCGCACCAGCTCGAGCTGAGCGTGGACGGCGAGCGGATCACGATCTTCCACCTGACCCCGCCCGATCCGGACCGCGACCAGGGCGCGGCCTACAACCGCGGTCCCGACTCGCTGCAGGCTCGCGTACAGATCGGCGCCGGACCGCGGACGGTGACGGCCGCGTTCATCAAGAAGACGTCCGCCATTGCCGAGAGCGTGCGCCAGCCGTTCGACCGGCCGCACGGCGAAGGTGACTACCTGCTGTACCAGCCGCACCTGGGGACGATGACCATCTCCGGGCCGTTCAACGCCACCGGCGGCGGCGATACGCCGTCGCGCAGCCGCATCTTCGTCTGCCGGCCGGCGGATGCTGCGGACGAGACGCCGTGCGCGCGGGAGATCATCTCGACCCTGGCGCAACGTGCCTACCGCCGGCCGGTGACGGAAGCGGATGTCGACGCCCTGTTCAGCTTCTACCGCGAGGGAAGGGCGGCCGGGGGGTTCGAGGCCGGCATCGAACGGGCGGTCCGTGCGCTCCTCGTGAGCCCCGATTTCCTGTTCCGCGTCGTGTCGGACCCGCCGGGCGTCGCGCCGGGGACTCCCTACCGGCTGAGCGACCTGGAGCTGGCATCGCGCATTGCGTTCTTCCTGTGGAGCAGCCTTCCGGACGACGAGCTGCTCGACGTCGCCGTGGAGGGCGGCCTGCGGGATCCCGACGTTGTCGAGCGGCAGGTGCGGCGGATGCTGGCCGATCCGCGGTCCGAGGCGCTGGCGAAGAACTTCGCCGGCCAGTGGCTGCGCCTGCGCAACATCTCCGGCGCCCTGCCGTCGGATGTCATCTTCCCCGACTTCGGGGAGAGCCTGCGCCAGGACTTCGTCCGCGAGACCGAGCTCTTCTTCGACAGCGTCATGCGCGGGGACCGCAGCGTCACGGAGTTGCTGACCGCGGAGTACACGTTCCTCAACGAGCGCCTCGCCCGGCACTACGGCGTCACCGGCGTCTACGGCAGCGATTTTCGCCGCGTGCTGCTGACCGACCCGAACCGGCGCGGTCTGCTCGGCCAGGGCAGCATCCTGACCGTGACCTCGTATCCCGACCGCACGTCGCCGGTCGGCCGCGGCAAGTGGGTGCTGGAGAACGTTCTCGGGACGCCGCCGCCCCCGCCGCCGCCCAACGTACCGGAGCTGGAGCCGGCCGAGGACTCGGGCAAGGTGCTGGCGATGCGCGAGCGGATGGAGCAGCACCGCGCCAACCCGGTCTGCGCGAGCTGCCACCGGCTGATGGATCCGCTGGGGCTGGCCCTGGAGAACTTCGACGCCATAGGCCGCTGGCGCGGCCACATGCCGGGCGGGGTCGCCATCGACGCGTCCGGCTCGATGCCGGACGGCACGCCGTTCGACGGTCCGGCGGACTTGCGGGAGTTGCTCGTCCGGAACCCCGAGCAGTTCGTGACCGTCGTGACCGAGAAGCTGCTGACCTATGCGCTCGGTCGCGGCGTGGAGTACTACGACGCGCCGGCCGTCCGGGAGATCACCCGTGCGGCGGCCGGGCACGACTACGGACTGGCGTCGCTCATCGTGGGCATCGTCAAGAGCACGCCGTTCCAGATGCGGCTCGCAAGGATCGACGCTGCCGCCAACTGAGTCCGGACCGAGAAGTCAAGGAAGCAGACACCGCTGAGCAGGAGTAGCTGGTCATGTTCATCACCAAGACGGCGTTGCCTCGTCGGACGTTCCTCCGCGGGATGGGGGTCACCCTCGGCCTGCCGCTGCTGGACGCGATGGTGCCGGCTGCCTCGGCGCTTGCGAATACGGCGGCCAAGCCGGTTCGGCGACTCGGCTTCGTCTACATCCCGAACGGGGCGGTGATGACGCACTGGCAGCCGGAGGGCAACGGCAAGCTGAAGGAGCTGTCGCCGACGCTGAGCCCGCTCGCGCCGTTCCAGGACCAGGTCATCGTCCCGATCGGCCTGAGCCAGAAGCAGGCCGAGGCGCTGGGCGACGGCAACGGCGAGCACTCCCGCGCCGGGACGGTCTTCCTGAGCGGCGTCCACCCGAAGGAGACCGAGGGCGCCGACGTCCGTAACGGCATTACGGCCGACCAGATCGCCGCGCAGCACATCGGCGGCGACACACCGCTGCGCTCGCTCGAGCTGGCGATGGAGCAGACCTACCTGATCGGCAACTGCGACAACGGCTACAGTTGCGTCTACACCAACAGCATCTCGTGGCGGACGGCGACCACCCCGAATCCGCACGAGACGAACCCGCGCATCGTCTTCCAGCGCATGTTCGGCGACGGCGGCTCCCGCGAGGAGCGGCTGGCGCAGATGCAGGAGGACCGCAGCATCCTCGACTGGGTGACGGCCGACATCGCGCACCTGCAGACGAAGCTGGGTCCGGCGGACCGCAGCAGCGTCAACGAGTATCTCGACTCCGTCCGCGAGGTCGAGCGGCGCCTGCAGGTGGCCGAGCGCCAGCAGAGCGAGTCCGTGCTGGAGCTGCCCGACCGCCCGGTCGGAGCGCCGGAATCGTACGACGAGCACGCGAAGCTGATGTTCGACCTCGTGGCGCTGGCCTTCCGGGCCGACATCACGCGCGTCTTTGTCCTCACGCTCGGCAAGGAGCAGACCAACCGCGCCTATCCGGAGCTGGGCGTCAACGCCGCCCACCACGCGGTCTCGCACCACCAGCACGACCCGCTGAAGTTCGAGCAGGGGCACAAGATCAACCAGTACCACATCGGCCTGACGGCACACTTCCTGAAGGCCCTGAAGGCGACGCCGGACGGCGACGGCAACCTGCTGGACCACTCGCTCGTGCTGCACGGCGGCGGCATCAGCGACGCGAACGAGCACTCGCACATCGACCTGCCGCTGGTGATGGTGGGCGGCGCGGGCGGCGTCAAGGGAGGCAGGGTGCTGCGCCACCCGAAGGACACGCCGATGAACAACCTGCTGCTGGCGATGCTGGGGCGGGCCGGCGTGAACACGGAGAAGTTCGGAGACGCCACGGGGACGCTGCCGCTCGAGCCGCTTTCCGGCGTTTAGGAGCCCGTGGCAAAAGCCCCGCTGCATTCGAGCGGCGATGCATCCCGCGTGGACTGCGTTGCTCCTCGGTCAAATATGCCCAATATGGTCCCTCGTCGCGCCTTGCCACGCGGGCGCCTCGCCGCTCTCGGTGCGACGCGGGGTTTCACCACGGACTCCTAGGAGTCTGCGCCGCGATTCTTCACGAGGGCCGGTCGGCGCCGATGCCGGCGCCGGCCGGCTCCTCGCATGTACGACCAGGTGCTCCGGCGTCACACGAGGGGCCGCGTGTCCACGGTCACGGTCAGCACGTCGAGGTCGTAGAACTGCTCGTGGCGCACATCCTTCGCCACGTGGCGCAGGATGCGCGGGCCGGCGTCCCTGACGACCGCGTGCTCGGCGTGCTCGTCGTCCAGCTCGCCGAGCCGTACTTCCAGGTTCGCGCTGTCGGGGCCGCTGACGAACTCGATCTGCAGCAGGTCGTCGACCGGCCGTACCGCGACGCGAACCGGCCGGGGCTCGGACTCGGCCTGTCGCTCGAGCAGATACAGGAACGCCTCCTCCCCCGCCAGCTCGAGGCGGTGGGTGGCCGTCTCGTCCCAGCCCGCGTGTTCCGCTGCGGAATCCAGCGCAGGACGCAGCTTCGAGAGCGACTGTACGGTGGGTTGCAGCAGGACGGGCCGGCTTCGATGCCGAAGAGAAGTCAACAGCGTGAGGGCCATGGCCACGACGCCGCCGCTCGCCATCCCGTTGTCGAGTATCCCCCGGGACCAATCCGGCAGATGGTCGGGGAAGATGACGCCGTACTGGAAGCCCAGGCCCATCCAGAACGAGATGCAGACGATGAGGCCCTTCTCGTAGTCGAACCCGCCCGACGTAACCATGCGCACGCCCTGACGGAAGAGCAGCACGATGAAGATGAGGAGGTATGCCCCGGCGACCGGGTCGGGCACCAGCCGCACCAGGGCCGGCAGCTTCGGTACGAATGCGGCCAGGACAATGATGATCCCGCCATAGAGGGCCACGCGTCGTGCGGCGACGCCCGTGAGGTCGGGAATGGAGATGCTGGTGGAATACGTGGTGTTCGGGACCGTGCCGGCGAGACCGGATAGCAGATTGCCGACGCCGTCCGCGTTCAGCGCGCGTTGAACGACCTTGAAGTCGACCGGCACCGCGGTGCGGTGGGATACCCGCTGTATCGCGATGGCGTCGCCGTAGGTCTCGATGGCGCCGATGATCGTGACGATGATGAAGGGCACCAGCAGACCGAAGAACCGACCGTCGAACGACAGGTCGAGACCGGGCCAACCGCTCCGCGGCAAGCCGAACCAACCGGCGTTCACGAGGGACTCCCAGTTCACCATGCCGAGCGGGCCCGCGATGCCGGTGCCCACGAGAATGCCGATGAGCGGCGCCCACAGGCGGGTCGCGCCACGGCCGAAGATGGAGACCACGGTGATCGTCAGGAACGCGGCGCCGGCGACCAGCGGCAGGCCCGGGGAATCGGGGTCGACTCCGGCCGGAACGCTCGCCAACAGGTCGGTCGAGATGGGAAAGACGTTGACGGCGAGCAGCATGATCACCGTTCCACCGACCGTCGGCGTGATCAGCCTGCGGAAGAGCGACAGGCGGGCGGAGAACAGGAGCTGCACGAGCGCGGCGACCGTCACCAGGGTGGCGAGCAGGGGCAGGCCGCCCGCGACTACGGCCGCCGCCGAGACGCTGATGAAGGCGCCGGAGGTGCCCATGTAGAGGGGATATCCGGCGCCGATCGGCCCCACCGGCCGGGCCTGCAGGATGGTCGAGAGTCCGCTGACGAGCAGTGCTGCGAAAACCGCCCACTCCACCCCCTCCAGGTGATTTGCGGCGTTGAGCACGATGATCGGAGTGAGGATGATGCCGGTCAGGACGAGCGTGACGACCTGCAGGCTGAGGCCGATCGTCAGTCCTTCGGACGGCGTCTCGTCCACGGCGTAGCGCAGACGGGAGTTCGAGGCCGAGCCGTGTGCTTCACTCATCGGTAGTCCCGCTCTGTGTGGGGCTCGCGGCAGGGTTGGTGCCGGCCGAAAGAGTCCACTCTGCCGGTTGACTTCGAAGCCTCTACTATAGTGCAAAAAGGTAAGCGACAAATTGGAGCTGGCAGGAATGCTCGAGATCTACGCCTGCGTCACGCGGTCGCTCCAGAATCTCCAGCGGCTGTTTCAGTTGTGCCGGGAGACGAGGCGCTTTCGCGACCGCATCGCTGAGTACCTCGAGGCGGCTGAGGCATAATTGCAGCGATGACCATGAAGATTCCCACGCCGCTGCGCTGCCTCGTTTTCCTCGCTGGGTTCTGGGCGCTCGGTCCGGCCGCGGCCGCCGCGCAGGACCTGCGGCTGGTGACCGCCGCCGCGGACCAGGATCGCGAGGCGGTGCACGCGCTCCTCGGTGACGGTGTCGATGTCAACGTCGCCCGGCCGGACGGCGCGACTGCGCTCCTGTGGGCGGCGCATTGGGACGACATCGAGCTGGTTGAGCAGCTCCTCCGGGTCGGCGCCGACGTGAACGCCGCCGACGACCACGGCGTGACACCGCTGGAGCGGGCGGCCGAGAACGCCAGCGTCGTCATGGTCGACCAGCTCCTGGCCGCGGGCGCCGACGTCCACGCCCGGCAGACGAGCGGGCTCGCCCCGCTGATGACCGCCGCGCGCACCGGCAGCATCGGTGTCGTGCAGGCCCTCCTGCGGGCCGGCGCGGACGTCAACGCCGCGGTGACGGCGACCGGAAGCACGGCATTGATGTGGGCCGTGTCGGAGCCGCATCCCGACATCGTGCGGCTGTTGCTCGACGCGGGAGCCGACCCGCGCGCTTCCACGATCAAGGGCTTCACGCCGCTGATGTACGCGGCCCGCAACGGCGACGTCTCGACCGCGGCGGCGCTCATCGCCGCCGGCAGCGACGTCAACGAGCCGAGCGCCGACGGCACGCACGTGCTGCCGTTCGCCATCGTGAGCGGCCAGGACGCGTTCGCGCTGTACCTGCTGGAGCAGGGGGCCGATCCCGACGGCCGGATGGGCGGCGTGTCCGCGCTGCACGCGGCGGCCGGCAACGTCAGTCCGTGGCTCGTCGAGTGGCACCGCCGCCACGGCCGCGGCCGTCTCTACGCCGGCCTCGGAGGGGCCCGGCTGGGCGCCGCGCGCCGACTGGCGCTGGTCGAGGCGCTGCTCGATCGCGGCGCCGATCCGAACGGCCGGATCACGACGTCGACGATGATCATGAACTACATCGGCTACCCGAGAAAGGGGGCGTTCGAGCCGTTCGCCTGCGGCACCGGCGACCTGCGCGGCGCGACCCCGCTCTGGGTAGCGGCCTACGACATGAACGGCGCGCGGGGACAGGCGCACGTCTTCGCGGTGATGCCCAGCGCCACGACTACCGGTGTCGAAGTGATGCGGGCGCTGCTCGACGGCGGCGCCGAACTGCGCCTGACCACCAGCGACGGCACGACGCCGCTGATGGCTGCGGCCGGGCTGGGGCCGGCCACCTACACCCCGCGCGAGCCCCGCGGCGTGAGGGCCCGCAGCTCGGAACGCGCGGTCGAGTTCCTGCACCGGGCCGGGGCGGCTGTCAACGCCACCAACGAGGCCAATTTCACCGCGCTCCACGGCGCTGCGTTCCGCGGCATGAACGAGGTCATCGAGTACCTGGTGGAGAATGGGGCCGATATCGACGCGCGCGACTTCCGCGGCCGCACGGCCTACCGCATGGCCGAGGGCTCGAAGCAGTCGTTCCAGTTTCAGAGCTGGCCCGAAACGGCGGCGCTGCTTGCCCGCCTCGGGGCCAACACGGAGTTGGGCATCCCCGGCACCGTGCAGGAGCGGCTACGCGACATTCCGGTTGCCGCCGGCGGCGACCAGCCGTGAGCGCGGACAGCTCAGCCTGGGCCTGCGAGCCGCGCAACGGCCCGGCGCGCTGGGGAACGTTCGATCCGGCGTTCAGCGCCTGCGCCCTGGGAGCAGAGCAGTCGCCCATTGACCTGACCGGCGGCATCGACACGGAACCGCGGTGCCGAACCTCGCCGCCGGAGTGCCGACCTGACCCCGAAGCGTTCGACGCGTAGGCGGCAACCGCCTCCGGTCCGAGGCCGGCCAGGGGCACGGCGCGAACGGCGGCGAACGCCGCCGGCCCGGCCAGCACCCGCAACGCGAATGCCCGTCGGTCCGTCAGCGCTTCACTTGCCCGCACGACTCGTCTCCGGCGCGTCCACGCGGACCGTGACGATGTCCGTCTCGTGGAACTGCTGGTGCCGAACCGAGGTCGCTATATGCCGGAGCAATCGTAGCGAGACTTCCCGTTCCATCAGCACGTCGTCGGGCCGCTCCCCGAGAATCGCGATCCGGTCCTGCACGTTCTCCTCGCCGACCGCGGCCACGAACTCCAGAACCGCGCCGTCGGCTTCCTTGTGCGCCGACAGGAACAGGCGGCGCCGCTGCCGCTTCGCATCCCGTTCGTCTGGGCCGGTCAGCGTCAGCAGCGTTTCCTCGCCGGCCGCTTCGAGGCGGTGCACCATCTTCGCGTCCCAGCCGCTGCGCTGCGCGAACGCGCCGAGGAACTCCCTGATCTTCGGGAGCACCGCCAGATCGAAGTCGACTTCGATTCGGGAGCGGCGGGGCGCCGTCATCTCCAGGAACAGCGTCATGAGGATGGCCACCAGGCCGCCGGTGGTGATGCCGTTCTGCAGCAGGCCGCCTGCGACGTCCGAAAGAAGCCCGGGGAATATCATGCCGTTCTGGCAACCCGTACCGACCCAGAACGCTACGCCGGCCACCAGCCCCTTGCGATAGTCGATGCCGCCCTGCACGATCTCGGTCATGCCGCGCACGAAGATCAATGCCATCAGTACGGTCACATAGGCGCCGGCGACCGCGCCCGGGATCGCCAGAACCAGGGCCAGTGTCTTGGGCAGGAACGCGAGAGCGAGCAGGATTCCACCTGCGGCGATTCCGACCCTGCGGGCCCCGACACCTGTAATCTCGATGGCCGGCGCGCTGATGCCGGCGACGGTCTGGGTCGGCATTATCCCGGCGAGGCCGGAGAGCAGCTTGCAGATGCCGTCCGCCGCCACGCCGCCCTCCACCGCCCGGTAGTCCACGGCCCGCGGCTCGCGCCACGAGACGCGTTGAATGGCGACGGTACCGACGATCGTGTGAATGGTGCCGATAAACGCCACGAACACGAAGCCGGGCAGAAGCCCGACGAATGCCGGGCCCATGTCGAGCTCGATGCCCGGCCACCCGCCCCGCGGCACGCCGACCCACGGCGCCTCGATCACCCGGGCCAGGTCGTAGAGACCGAACGCACCGGCGATCAGCGAGCCGGTCGCAATCCCGATGACCGGCGCCCAGAGACGGAGGGTCGCCGTCCCCTTCAGTGAGATACCGAGGATGACCAGGATCGTCGCCAGCGCGGTCAACGGCGCCCCCAGCGCCGGTACCTGGTCCGGCGTCTGGTGCATGCGGCCGAAGACGACCGGCAGCACGGTGACCGGTATCAGCATGTTCACCGTGCCGACGATGGTCGGCGTCAGGAGCCGCCGGAACAGGGAGAGCCGCGCGGAGAGCACGATCGGCAGCAACGACGACGCAACGACCAGCGTACCGAGCAATGCCGGCCCTCCCTGGGCCAGCGCTGCGGCGCTGAGGCCGATGAAGGCTCCCGCCGGGCCCATGGCGAGGACGTAACCGGCTCCGATGCGGCCGGCGCGAACCGCCTGCAGCGCCGTGCAGACGCCGCTGATGGCGACTGCGCTGAACACCGCCCAGGACAGGTACGCTTCACTGCCGCCGGCGGCCCGAATCACGATCGTGGGGATCAGGACGATGCTGGCCCCGCCCAGAATCACGAGCTGCAGGCCGCAGCCGAAGGCAAGCGCCGCCGGCGGACTCTCGTCGGGCTGATAGCGAACGCTGGTGGTCCGGCTCGAGCCGCTGCCCATCCCGTCGCGTCAGACTCCCTCGACTATCGTGGCGGTCGTATTGGAGCACCTGTCGAGCATCGCCTGAAGCTCGGTGTGGGCCGGGGAGCTCCACCACGCCTTCGCCCGTTCGACGCTGTCGAACTCCACCAGGATGACACGGTGAGGCGTCCAGTCGCCCTGTACAACCTCCGTCTTCCCGCCGCGCACCAGGAACGTGCCGCCGTGAGCCTGGACGACGGCCGGTGCGCGCTCGCGAAACTCGGCGAAGACCGTCTGGTCGGTTACCTCCACGTCTATCAGCGCGTATCCAGCAGCCACGATTCTTCCTCCCCTCACAACCGGATTTCGTCGTGCGGCGGATTCTACACTGTCCGGCAGGCCGGCGATCAGTCGCGGCAGGTCAAGACCGAAAGGCCTACTGCAGCGACGGGAGGCGGGCCGGAACGATGGCGCGGCCTTGGTGCGGCGGCCGAGAGCGGATACGATGTCGCACGCGGAGGCGGTGGCGCTCGCCGTGCCCACGGTGGGCAGGCGAGCACAGACGAATCCCGACGACGCGAGTTGCGCGCGACGACTGCCAGGTAGCACACATGTATCCTCCCAGCTCTTTGCGACGTTCGGCGCTAGCAGTCCGTGGTGGAACCCCGCGTCGCACCGAGAGCGGCGAGGCGCCCGCGTGGCAAGGCGCGACGAGGGACCATATTGGGCATATTCGACCGAGGAGCAACGCAGTCCACGCGGGATGCATCGCCGCTCGAATGCAGCGGGGCTTTCGCCGCGGGCTGCTAGTGGCCGCCGTCCTGCTCGTTCCCGCCGGCTCGTTCGCGCAGGACGAGGCCGAACAGGAAGTGGCGACGCCCCACACGCTCACCGTCTCGCCCGAGGAGATCACGCTGACGGCCGGCGAGACCGTCCGCATCCGCGCCACCGTGCTCGACGGAGAGGGGAACGAGGTCGAGGCCGAGATCCTCTATCTCCCCCTGTACGGGCAGTACTGGAACCTGGAGGAACGTACCTGGGGATTCAACATCTTCAGGGTATCGCCTGACGGCCGCGTCTCGACCGTCCGCCCGGGCGAGTACGCCGTGCTGGTGCGCGTGGCGGGCAGTCGGCGCGACCCGCCGCCGGCCGATTCGGATGCTGGCGGCTATCTGCAGCGGCGCGTTCCGCTCACCATACTTCCGCGGCCGCCGGCGTCGATCGCGCTGAACGCCCCGGGCCCCTTCTATGCCGGGACCGAGGTGACGCTCGAGGCCACGCTGCTCGATGACAACGGAGCGTTCGCGGACGATGTCGATGTCGACTGGGGAACCTCGGACGCTTCGATCGCATCGCCGATCGGGCAACCGCCGGCCAACCAGCGGACCACCCGCCGGGGCGTGCTGCTGCTCGGCGCGCCGGGCAGGGTCGCGATCACGGCGACCGCCGGCGCGGCGGCGGCCGAGATGACGCTAGACGTGGAGCCGAATCCCGCGGCCCGGATCATGCTGACGCCCGACCGGAGCGCCGTCCGGACCGGGGACGTGACGCACCTGACCGCCACCGTGACCGACGCCGAAGGGCGGTCGCTCAAGGACATCCCGGTCGCCTTCAGCGTGTCCGCAATCACCGACGCCATGACCAGCGGGGGCCCTTCAGCGGGCCTGATCACGCAGGACGGGCGCTTCGTCGCCGAGCTTCCCGGCGCCTACACCGTCGTCGCCCGCACCGGGTCGGTAGCGGCCTCCGCAACGATCCGAGTCGTCGAGCGCGGCGTTCGGCGGCCGATCGAGCTGGTCGGGCACGGTCGCGTGCCGGATCGCGCCACTACCGATCTCTGGGTATGGGAGGCGCCCAACGGGCGGGACTACGCGCTGACCGGGACGCACAGCGCCGCTGGCCACGCCTACGTCTGGGACGTGACGGATCCGGCGAGCCTCGAAGTCGTCGACATCGTCCGGGTGGACGCACGCTCGGTGAACGACGTCAAGGTCTCGGAGGACGGGGCGACGGCGGTGATCTCCCGCGAGGGCGCCTCCAACCGCCGGAACGGGCTGGTCATCCTCGACGTGTCCGATCCGGCGGTCGGTGTGCGGAGGATCGCCGAGTACGACGACCGGCTCACGGGCGGCGTCCACAACACGTTCATTCACGACGGGCACGTGTACGCGCTCTCCGCCGCCCGACGCTACGACATCATCAGCATTGAGGATCCGGCGGCCCCGCGGCGGGTCGGCAGCTTCGCGCTCGACAACCCGGCGCGCTCCGTCCACGATGTCGTGGTCCGGGACGGCATCGCCTACTCCGCGAACTGGACGGACGGGGTGGCGGTGGTCGACGTCGGCGGGGCCGGCAGGGGCGGGAGCCCGCAGGAGCCGCGGCTGATCGGACAGTTCCCGTTCCCTACCGGCTGGAACCACGCCGTCTATCCCTACCGGAGCGCGTCGACCGGCAAGTTCTACATCTTCGCCGGGGACGAAGCGGCGCGCAGCGGTCCGAACTACAGCCCCGAGGCGGCCATCGGCACCGGTACGCCCGGCTACGAGAACGAGCCCCATCGCTGGCGCGGCTGGGTTCACATCCTGGAGTGGGACGAGTTCGAGTCGCCGCCGCGCCTGGTCGCCCGCTACGAGGTCCCGGAGGCGGGGAGCCACAACATCTGGGTCGAGGACGACGTGATGTACGTGGCGTTCTACAACGGGGGCCTCCGGGTCGTGGACGTCTCGGGCGAGCTGCTCGGCAACCTGTACCGCCAAGGCCGGGAGATCGCCCGCTTCCTGCCGCTCGACCCCGAGGGCTTCGTCCCGAACGCGGCGCAGGTCTTCGGCGCCCAACCGCACAAGGGGACGATCTTCTTCTCGGACATGAACTCGGGCCTCTGGGCGGTGCGCCTCGGAGAAGCTTCAGGGCGAGGAACGCAAGGTGACCGCTAACGGCCCGCTTCCCTCCGCAGCGCGGGCGTCACACCGCCCGTGAACAGGCGCGCTCCCTGCTCGATGCGCTCCATCATGTTGGCCGTGCTCGTCATGGCGACGGGGAGGCCGAACTCCTTCCCGGCGGCGAGTACGGTATCGATGGCTTGCGCCACGGCCTCCAGGCTGCCGCCGTGCGTGTTCAGCATGTCTCCGCCGGTCTCGGAACCGGCGAACAGTACGGCGCCGATGTTCCGTTCGCTGAGCTGGCGGGCGATCTCGCGCACGTTGGCCACCCCGAGCGGGCTCTCGATGAGGAGCCAGGGCAGCAGGTTGCCGTTCGGCGGATCCAGCCGCCAGACGTCCGCACGCTCGATGTAGTCCGGCACGGACAGGCCCCAGTAGCGCGCCGCGAGCCGGGGATTGGTGCCCCGCAACCCCGCCGGCTCCGGGTCCGGCGCACCCAGCCGCTGCGGGTAGCGCATGGCGCGGATGGCCATGAGCGCCTGCTCCGGGGTCTCGATGGTCGGGAAGATGATGCCGTGCGCACCCACGTCGAGCACCTGCTTGACCATCCAGATGTTCTGGTCGAGCTCGCGGCCGGTCGCCGGAATCCGTACGATGACGGCCTTGCCCGCCATCGCGTCGCCCGTCGCTGCGATCGCGGCCGGATGCACAAGCCACTGCATCCACGTCCGCAACGCGCTGACGTCGTACGGGCCGTGCTCCATGTCGAAGAAGACGAAGTCGATATCGTCGTTTGCCGAGAGAGCAACGGGGTCGGCGCGCGCGTCGACCGTGACGCCGAAGGCCACCTTGTCCTCGTCGAGCAGCCTGACGAGGCCGGCCTGGGGCGTCGCCTCCGGATTCTGCTGCCCGTGCACGACGAGCGCGGGCGCCGCCATGGCGAGGACCACGGTGAGTGCAAGCCGAGAGGGCATGGTGCGCATAGGTTCTCCCTGGTTGTTCCGGCCGTTCCGTGACAACGCCGGACTCGTCGTCCGGCTGCAACCGCCCGATTCCGGCGAACGATATCCGGATCGCGACGCACGTGCTGGAGGCAGGCGCCGATCTCGTGTCCTACGACCGGCACTTCGATCGGATCGACGGGCTCGCGCTGGTCTATCTGCCCGACGAGTAGAAGCAACCGTTGCGTCAATCCCCCGGGGCCGAGCGACTTACCCTTCCGGCAGCGTGAGCTGGCTGATTCCGGTAATCTGTTGAAATAAAAAGACTTATTCTGCACCCGCTGACAGCGCTTCCGCCGTCCTTTCCCTCATTGCAGACGGGATTCCGCAAGACTATTTGGCCCGCTCCTGGACTCCACCGGACTCGGTCCACCGTCGCCCAACTCCTGCCAGCGAACGAAGAAACCCGGCCCGCATCAACGTTCACTCCGGCGCCTGGTCTACGGATGCCATAACCCCGTAGCGCCCGCCAACACGCTTCCCCACGCCCACCAGCCGGCTCGACCGCCGGGCCGTGTAGCGCGATCTCGGTTCCGAACCGAACCGGCTGAGCCGCCACGCCAGACGGCAACGGCGGCGCGTTGCATGATAGCCCACACCTCGGCGTCTTCGCTGAGGTAGCCGAACGGTTCGACGCACCCGGCTTCGGCGGCATGACCCCAGTTCCGGCCGTTCGATGCCCCAGTTGGGAGAGACACGCGGCGGAGAGCACTCGCAGGCTGAGCGATGGCAGAAGCGACCAGAACTCGTGAAACCGAAGGCTTGCGACGTTCTCGACCCGGATCGTGCCGTTGCTGTTCTCGTGGACCCCGCCGAGTCCGGAAACGCTGCTTCCGCGGGAGCGAAGAGTCCGAAACAGGCACCTGTCACCCAGAGAGTACGTTTTGCGAAGAGAAGGCGAAGCTTTCACTTGCTAAAGTTTTTCCTGGGATTGGGTCTACAGACCCAAGTCTCTGGTACGTCTACAGGAAGCGCGCTCAATGTTCATAGGGCGTCAATATCCTGACGGCCGGAAATGCACCACGATGGTGCCGTTTTCACTTGCTAAAGTTTTTCCAAAAACACGGTGCATTTCCGGACTCCATCCGCAGTCCCCGAAGGCGAAGGTCGACCCGCCGGAGTCAACCGCGCCGAACCGCCGACCCGGCGCGGGCGCCGGCACGCCGGGCCCCCGCGCCGCGCCCGGCCTCGAACGCCACGCCCCCGCACGCGGGCCACGCCGCGCACAGGTGCACGTAGCCGCCGGCCACCTTCCAGCGTTGCTGCGCCCCGCCGCACGACCCGCAACGCGACTGCAGCCGCTGGTCGGCAGCGGCCTGCTCGGAGGCCGCCTTCATCGGACGACTCCTTCTTCACGGCCGACCGCCTCGCCTTCCTGGGCGGCCAGACCAGTTCCTCCGGATCCGGGCACGTGCGGCACGCCAGCACCAGCTGGCCGCGCTCGAGCAGCACCGCGGTCGGACCCCCGCAGTCCGGACACAGCTGGTCGACGACCGCCGGCTTCGGCGGAACGAACGTGGGTCGCTCTCGGCATCCGGCAGCTCGCCGCGCAGCTTCCCATAGAAGCCGTCCAGCAACGGATGCATGCCGGCACGCCCGGAAGCGACCTCGTCGAGCTGCTTCTCCAGCTCGGCCGTGAACCCCACGTCAGTGACCTTCGGGAAATGCTGCCGCAACCGCGCGCAGACCAGCCGCCCCAGCGGCGTCACGACGAACACGCGGCCGTCGAGCAGCACGTAACGGCGATCGACCAGCGTCTTGAGGGTGTTCGCACAGGTCGACGGGCGACCGACGCCGGCCGACTCCAGCTCGGCCACCAGCGACGCCTCGGTGTAGCGCGGCGGCGGCTTCGTCCACGACGAGGAGACATCCGGGCAGCACTGCCCGGCGCCCAGACCGTTCCCGCCGCCAGGTCCGGCACCGCCGGCGGCTCGTCGGCCAGCGAGGCCGGCGGCAGCACCCGGTGAAACCCCGGGTCGACAACCACGCGCCCCTGCGCGACCAGGCGCACCGGCTGGCCGGAAGGACGCGGCGCCGACAGCTTCCAGGTCGTACGGCGGATCCGCACCGGGGTCATCTGCGACGCCAACAGCCCGCGGCGGATCAGGTCGTAGAGCGGCGCATGCTCGGGATCAATACCCTCGCCGCCGGCCGCCGGGTCGGTAGGCCGGATCGCCTCGTGCGCCTCCTGCGAGCCTTCCTTCGACTCGTAGCGCGGCGGCTTGGCCGGCACGGCTCCCTCGCCGGCGCTACCAGCGCAGGCAGGCGTCGGTGGGTGCGAGCATGTCGTCGACGGCGTCGAGCAGGGGAACGATGGCGTCGGTGTGCGGGTCGTCTTCGCGCTCGCGGTCGGCGACGTCGTGCTCGAGCTCGTCGGCGAGCGTGCCCGCGACGGCGATCTCGTACGGCGTCATCGCGTGATTCAGCAGCCACTGGCGGCGTTGCCAGCAGCGGTAGCAGCGCTCGCCGCTCGAGCGGTTCACCAGACGGCCGCAAGTGCCCGCTTCAATCGGCAGGTCGACGCCGGCGCACAGGCGGCGGTAGTAGGCCGGGTCCGAGCGGTAGCGGCGCATGGCCGTGCGGTTCGCGATCCGCTTGCGCAAGCGCTTCAGCGCAGCCAGTTGGTCCGGGCGCAGCAGGTCCTTGATGGGCATGGGTCGTGTCCTCCGATGCGGGAATGGCCCGAACGGGCCGGATTGAAGGTGGGGCCGTCAGGCCCGCAGCGTCGCGGATTCGGGGTTGCAGACGGGTGGCGTGGGAGCCGGGGAGCAGCAATGCACAGGCGTTGCCTTGCCCGCCCGTGTTCCGCCCGTCCGCCCGCGTTCGCTGGAGTAATTGTCGTTCGTGGTGGGTTCCCCCTCCGGGTCCGTGGCTGCGCGCGCCGACTCGGGGAGGCGCGCCGGCCCGGGGAGGCGTGGGCGTGGTGCTGGATCCGGGGCCGCTCCGCTCGGCGGCATTCGCGAGGGCGAGCTTCTCGGCGCGTCGAGGTGTTCGACTCGGTGCCGGAACTGCTCGGTGCGACCGGTGAGGGCGGGCTTCGGCGAACAGCATGCGGCTCGACGCGGTCGGCGATGTCCCGCCGCTCGGCGCCGATGCGGCCGGGGAGGTCCTGTTCGACCTGTTCGGTGGTGGTCTTCCCCGTAGTTGCGACGCGCATCCACGTGCCGAGCCGAGTGGCTGAAGGCGGGCCGCGCGCCGTGGGTTACCGCCCGCGCCCCCGCGTCGGCGCTGGCGGTAGTGGCGGCCCGCTGCTGGCCGGAGGCGGGGCCTTGGGCGGCTGCTCCGGGAGGTCGCCCCACCGGATGGTGGGGCCGTCAACCGGCGGCGCGTCCTGGGTTGGACGTGGTCGAGCGGGCGGCGCGGGCGACGGCGCGCGCGGCTTCGGCGGCGACGTGCGCGCTGGGGCCGTCTCCGAGCGTGGCCGTTCGCGCTCGCGTTCGCGGCGTTCCTGCGCCAACCGGCGGTCCACCTCGGCCACGACTTCCTCCAGCGACGGGGTGTACGGTGCCGTGTAGGCGGGGCGCGGGCGTTCTACCGCGTTGGCGGCGCGTTCGTAACGGCCAAGGCGGGCGCCGGCCCGCTGGTAGGCCGCGCAGGCGGCGTCGACAGTCTCGCCCGCAGCGCGGGCCTTTCTCCGTTGCTCGTCTGAGGGCCTGCTGAAGTTGGAGGGAAGCTCTTCGGACCAGTCGTTGTACGCCCGGTCGTACTGGACCTTGGCATCGCGCTCGGCCCGCTTGAAGCGCTCGCGGGTCTGCTCCGTCCTGCGGCGGCGGGCCTCGGTGAGCTCGGCGTCGAGCCGGCGGCGTTCGGCCTCGAGGTCGACCTGCGGCGGGGGCCGCCGGAACAGCGTGCGGATCGCGGCGGCGCCCTGCCGCCAGACGGCCACGGCGACGCGGCCCAGACGGCGCGCCAGCGACACGCGCTCGGCCCGGTGGCTGCGTCGCAACGCGATCCGTTCGCGGGCCCCGTCGGCGCGCAGCTTGCGGATCGACGCACTGCGCGGCAGCGTCGGCGCGGCGGCGCCGGTGGAGTGCGCCTGCGCCCGCGCGGCCTGGTAGGTCCGCCACTCGCGTCGTCGGCGCGCCACCCGTTGCGCTTCGGCAGTCCGCTGGGCCTGCACCTGCTCGGCCTGCCGTTCGAGCAGGCTTCTCCACTGCGAACGGTCCTGTGGCGTGGAACCGTCAGGTGACGGCGGTCTCTTCCGCGCCGGCTTCGCCGGCGGCCGCGGGTGCAACCGCGCGGCGGTTGAGCGGGCCTGGTTGCGCGGCATCCCGCCCTTGCGGCAGCGACGCTCGAGGCCGCGGCGCGCCACCTGCGCCTTGCGCCGTTCGACGCGCGCCGGCACGACGATGCCGCCGTGCTCGCGCTCGTACTGCTCCGCCCACCGGCTGAGGCGCTTCGTGGCTCCCTGGTCGAGGTTGACGGCCCGGCCCGTCTCCGGGTCGACGCGGCTGACGGCGACGTGCACGTGCGGGCAGGCCGTGTCGGTGTGGGCGGCGCAAACCGCGTAGTGGCGGTGGTCGAGACCGATGCTGTCGAGCGCCTCGGCGACGGCCGACAGCATCTCCTGTTGCGACGGGGACCTGGCCCCCTCGGGCCAGCTCAGCACCAGGTGCGTGTACGGCTTCTTCAGCTTGCGCCCTCGGGCGCTGATGCCAGCCAGCGTCTTCAACGCCGGGGCGTCGGCGGTGAGCCCCTGCATCGCGCGGGCCATCAGCTCGGTGTCCTCGGTGGGGATGCCGAGGCAGGCGGTCCACGCCACGCGCTCCGACGTCGTGGGCCGGCGATTGTCGGCCGACGTCTGGTCGTGGGTGATGTAGGCGACCATGCCGGCGATCCCGCGGCCGGACCCGATGATGCGACCGATCACGGCCACCTCCCGAGCTGGTGCGCGACGGCGTCGGCGGCGCGGCGCAGCGCGTCGAGCGTTTCCCGACCGGGATGCCCGCGGGCGGCGTGCACGGCGCGGACCGCGTCGTTGAGCAGGCGGCCGACGCGGCGCAACTCGACCCGGCGGGCGACGGCCTCGGCGCTCGCGCTCGACTCGGCCGCGGGTGCGGCGTCGGGTCCGCGGGCGAGGTCCTCGCGGAGGAGGACGGCGACGGCGCACCCGCGCTCGGCGGCGCGGCGCCGAAGCGTGCGGGCCTCGGCGGCGGTGAAGCGGACGCTGACCGCGTGGGAGCGCTGGCGCTCGATGGCCAGCGGCGGCCGGCCGCCGCGGTTCGGTGTGGGCGCTGCCATGCGCGTGTTCCGTTTGCCTTGTCCCAGGAGTCGGTTAGGCGCAGCCGGTTTCGCGCAGCGAAAAACCGAATCTGGCTCCTACCGTCTTCCGGGCGGCGGGAGTGTAAGGGAGGCGTGCCAAACAACCCAGACAAACGTCTGCCATCGGCGGCGAATGCCCGGCGTCTCGTATTGCTCACACCGCGGTGTTGCCGGCTCCAGCCACCGTCGGCGGGCTCCGAGGTCCGGCGCCTGCGCCGCGGGTGGCGTCCCGGAAGCGGACGGAGCGATGTCGGTGAGCTGGTCGAGGCTCGGGACGATGGCGGGAACGTGATCAGGGGTGTCGTCGTCGCTCGCGCGCGGCGCGGTGTCGTCTTCGAGGATCGCGGTGATGGCGAGCTCGACGTCGTTGACCGCGTGGCCTCGAGGGGCAGGTCGACGCCGACGCAGCACAGCTTGCGCGCCTCGCGGGCGCGGCGCATGTGCTCGCGGTTGGCGAGGCGTTTGCGCAGTCGCCACAGCGCTCGGCGGTGCTGGGGGCGGAGCATGTCGATCAAGGTCACCGGCTCCTCCGGTGATGCGCCCGACAGGGCCGCTGGCGTGGCGGCGTCCGGGGGCGCGTGTGCCGCCGACAGCGGCCGTCGAGCCGCTTCAGGCGTCGAGCGTGTGTGGGGTGATGGCCCGGCAGGGCCGGCGCGTGGCCGAGACTGGCGTCAGGGGCGCGGCGTCGCACGGCCGGATGCAGTACGCCGAGGCGTGGGTATGCCCGCCCGCGTCGTTCCCTGGCCGCCGCTCGGTTCTGACTCCTTGTCGTCCCTTCTGCCCCCTCTCCCGGCGTCTCGTTCGTCCGCGCCGACTCCGGGAGGCGCGCCGGGCCGAAGGCCGGATGCGGGTAGGTGGGCCGGTCGGGTGCAACGCGCCGGCGGGAGTTTCGCCACCGGCCGGGCGACTCGCAGGCATCGACGCCGATGCTGTCGATGTCCTCCGCGCGGATGGTGCGGGCCTTGGTGAGGCCTGCCTCATATAGAGGGGGCACGCCGGGCGGCGGTCACGACGGCAACTCCTCGGCGCCGGGCCGGCTCGTGATGTGTCACCGGCGGTTCAGCTTCGGTCGGCCGGACACGGCGGCCCTTCGGTCGGCACCCGAAATCGAGAGCTTCGCGAGCCTGTCGGCCACGGCCCGGGCGATGCGAGAGCCCGACAATTACTGTCCCGCGCGGGTCAGTAATTCCCAATCGGGAGGGGTCGGGGAAGCGCCGGGGCCCGATCGTCGGCGGGAACGTCGAGCCGGGCGACCACGCCGTCGGCTACTGCCGCCGCCCGTTCAGGTAATGCATCCAGTCGTCCATCAGTCGTCGCCGGCGCTCGAACAGGTCCGAGCGCGCATACGCCGCCTCCACCTTGTTCTGCACCACGTGCGCCAGCGCCGCCTCGATCACCTCCCGCGGGTGGTCCGTCTGCTCAGCCGCCCAGTCCCGGAACGATGAGCGGAAGCCGTGCGGCACGGCCGCGACCCGGTGGTACTCGAGCATCTTCGGCAACGTCGACATCGAGATCGCCTTGCCGCTCCGCATCGGGAACACCAGCGGATTGCCGTCGCCGAGCGTCCGCGCCGCGTCGAGGACCTCGATCGCCCGCACGCACAGGGGCACCCGGTGCTCGCGCTTCGCCTTCATCCGCTTGGCCGGGACCGTCCACACCGCGCCAGCTGTATCCATCTCGTTCCACGTCGCCAGCCGGACCTCGCCAGACCGCGCCGCGGTCAGTACGAGGAACTCGAACGCCAGCTTTACCGCAGGCTGCCCCGAGCTCGACGTCCGCACTGTCTCGACGGCCGCGGCCACGTCCTGGTGCGGCAGCGCCCGCCGGTGCGTCACGATGTCGTTCTGCGGACCGAGCAACGGCACCACCCGGTCGCACGGATTGTCGTTGCGCAGGTCCAGCGCGATCGCCCACTCCAGCACCGAGCGGACGCGTTGGCGGACCTCCCTGGCCGTTGCCGCCTTGCTGTGCCAGATCGGCGTCAGGACCTCCAGCACGTCGGCCGTGTTGACCTCGGACACCGGCCGGCGGCCGATGCGCGGGAAAACGTAGCGCTCGAGGCTGCGGATCCAGTTCTGCGCGTGCCACCGGCCGCGCCAGCCGTCCTGCTTCTGCTCCAGCACCTGCCGGGCGGCATCGGCGAAGGTGGGCATCTGTTGCAGGCGGCGCTTCTCGGTCAACGGGTCGCCGCCCGAGCGGGCAAGCCGGCGGTTGGCGAGCGCCTGCTCGCGGGCCTCGGCGAGGGGCACCAGCGCGACGGCGCCGAGGCCGAGCTCGCGGCGGCGCCCGCGGACGACGAGCCGCTGGATCCAGCTGCGGGTCCCGCTGGGCTGGACGAACAGGTACAAGCCGTTGCCGTCGGCGTGGCGTCCTGGCGGGGCCGAACGGACGAAGGCGGCCGAGAGCGCCTTGTGCGGATGGCGTCCTCGGCGCTTGGTTCGGGGGGCGGTGGGGGCGGATTTGGTTACAGCATCCATACCCCCATTATATACGGGAACAGGCTGGATTCGCCGGGTCTCCCTGGGCTGGTTCGCGAACGAGCGTATACCAAGTAACCCATTTACTATCAGTACTTTACTGAACTCTACTGCACCATGCTAAACCCATGAAGACTGCCATTGGGTGTCAAGGCAGCGCGAACGCCAGCAGCTCGCCCGGCGCCTGCGGGCCGCCGACCGCCACCACCACGTACTGCCGGCCGTCGAGCATGTACGTCATCGGCGTCCCGGTCTGCGGCGCCGGCATGTAGACGCCGCCGGCGTCGGCGCCGGTCGCCTTGTCGTAGGCGCGCAGCAGGGCGCCGCGCCGGCCGTCGGGGGTCGTGATGAACCCGCCGTCGGCTTCCTGCCGCCCGCCCTCTCCGGAGATGAGCAGCGTCTTCGTCGTCAGCGTGCCGATCGGTCCCTTCCGGCCGGTGCGCGGGATATCGACCCCCTGCAGGGCCGGGTGCTCCTTCACCCAGTCGGGCGTCTCGCCGTGGGCCACCTGCCAGACGATCTCGCCCCGGTTCAGGTCGATGGCGGTGATCCGCCCCCACGGCGGCCGCATCAGCGGCAGCCCCTGGACCGTCATCCCGGGACCGCCGGCCGGGAGGTTCAGGTAGTCCATGTCGGACAGCCGGGGATTGTTCTGCATGGAGAGGATGCGGCTCAGGGTGTGGGAGAAGACATAGAGGATGCCGGTCTCCGGGTCGTAGGAGCCGCCGGGCCAGTTGGCGCCGTTGGGGACGAACAGCGTCCCCAGCTTGTCGCCGGCCCCGCGCGTGATCGGCGGCGTGAAGACGGGGCCGAAGCGGTACTGCTGGACGATGCGCAGCGCCTCGGCCTCGAGCTCCGGGGTCAGGTCGATGATCTCCTCCAGCTCGAACCCCTGCCGCTCGAAGGGCGGCGGCTTGGTGGGGAAGGGCTGGGTGGGTGAGAGGGTCTCGCCGGGAACGTCGCTGGCGGGCACGGGGCGCTCCTCGATAGGCCAGACCGGCTCGCCGGTCACGCGGTCGAAGACGTAGACCCAGCCCTGCTTGGTCGGTTGCGCGATTGCCTTGATCTCACGGCCGTCGACGGTGATGTCGGCCAGGATCGGGGCGCACGGCACGTCGTAGTCCCAGACGGGATGATGGACGAACTGGAAGTGCCAGATCCGCTCCCCGGTCTCGACGTCGACCGCGACCAGGCTCTCGGCGAACAGGTTGTCGCCGGGCCGGTGCCCGCCGTAGTAGTCGTTGGTCGGGATCTCGACCGGCAGGTAGGCGATGCCCAGCTCGGTGTCGACGGTCATCTGGGTCCACACGCCGGTGTTGCCGGTGTACTCCCACGAGCCGTCCTCCCACGTCTCGTTCCCGAACTCCCCCGGCTGCGGGATGGTGTGGAAGATCCAGCGGCGCTCGCCGGTCCGGGCGTCGAAGCCCCGCACGTAGCCCTTGGCGTTGCGGCGGCTGGGCGGGGTTCTTCCCGAGCGGCTCGCGGCGCCCACGATGACGATGTCGCCGGCCACGACGGGAGCGCCGTTCCAGGCCAGCTCGCTCGTGATCGGGTCGAGGTCCTGGTCGTTGTTCTGTTTCAGGTCGACGATGCCGTCGACCCCGAAGCCGGGAACCGGCCAGCCGGTCTTCGCATCGAGGGCCACGAGCTGATAGCCGATGGTGACGAAGTAGATCCGCTCGTCGCCGGCCCCGTCGGTCCAGGAGCCGACGCCGCGGCCCGAGAGGCGCCGCACGGACTGCGCCGCGCGCTCGCCCTCGTCGAGGCGGTACATCCACAGGTGCTCGCCGGTGGCCGCGTCGATGGCCACGACGTTGCGCCGGCTGCCGGCGGTGGCGTAGAGCACGCCGTCGATCATCAGCGGGGTGGTCTGCAGGTAGTAGTCGGGGCGCGGGCCGAGGTTCTCGGTCCGGTAGCGCCAGACCAGCTCCAGGTCGTCGAAGTTGCCGGCGTCGATCTGGTCGAGCGGAGCGTAACGGGTGGCCCCGAGGTCGCCGGCCCAGGTGCGCCATTCGCCGTCCGTCGTCCCGTGCTGTGCGGCGGCCGGTGCGGCGGCGAGCAAAAAGGCGGCCAGGGTCGCCGGGAGAAAGGACGCCATGCGGAGGCCGAACGGTCCGGACGGTCGAGTTGTGGCAGATCGCATCGGGTCGCTCCTCGTTACCTTCGATCGGGTCTCCGGTTCGACCGCCGCGCAGGGGAGTGCGCGGGGCTCGTGCCACGAATCCGGGGCTCGATCCGTTCGCCCATGATACCCGCGGAAAGCGCGGCGCGCCGGGGCGCCGTGCGGACGAGCGACGGAGCGATGGAACCAAACGGGGATGATATCAGTATGCTATATATATGAAATCTATCGAAAGGGAGAAGGAAGTGACCCAGGAGAAGCTGCGCACCGCCCCGTCCGGCGTACTGGTCCTGCTCGTCTTGTTGGCCGCCCTCGCGGTCGACGTCGCGCTGTTCATCGTTGACGTCGCGGCCGACGGTCAGGTGTCGTTCGGCGGCCTGATCTGCATCTTGGTGCTCCCGGTGATCGGCGTCCTGCTGGCCGGGGTCTTCGTGGTCAACCCGAACGAGGGGCGCGTGCTGCAGTTCTTCGGGCGCTACGTGGGCACGGTCCGCGACCAGGGACTGCGCTGGGCCAATCCGTTCTACACGAAACGGCGGATCTCGCTGCGGGTGCGCAACTTCGAGACCGAGCGCTCCAAGGTGAACGACACCGACGGCAACCCGATCGAGATTGCCGCGGTCGTCGTCTGGAGGGTGGTCGACACCGCCGAGGCGACCTTCGAGGTGGACGACTACGTCAACTACGTGCACGTCCAGAGCGAGTCCGCGGTTCGCAACCTGGCGACGCGCTACCCCTACGACACGCACGAAGACAAGCAGATCTCGCTGCGGGCCAACACCGAGGAGATCGCCGGGCAGTTGCAGACCGAGATCCAGGGGCGGCTCCACAAGGCCGGTGTGGAGGTGCTGGAGGCGCGGATCACCCATCTGGCCTACGCGCCGGAGATTGCGTCGGCGATGCTGCAGCGCCAGCAGGCCGGGGCGATCATCGCGGCCCGCAGCCGCATCGTGGACGGCGCGGTCAGCATGGTGGAGATGGCGCTCGACAGCCTGTCCAAGCGGCAGATCGTCGAGCTGGACGAAGAGCGCAAGGCCGCCATGGTCAGCAACCTGCTCGTGGTGCTGTGCGGCGACAAGGCGACCCAGCCGGTGGTCAACACCGGCACGCTGCACCAGTAGCGCGGATGGCTGCCCGCAAACCGTTCCTGTTGCGCATCGATCCGGAGGTCCTCGCCGCCTTGCAGCGGTGGGCGGGGGACGAGCTGCGCAGCGTCAACGGGCAGATCGAGTTCGTCCTGCGGCGCGCGCTGCAACGGGAGGGGCGGCTCCCCGGTCGCGGGGAGCAAGGGGCAGGAGGGGGGGCGCCCAAGACGGAGCCGTCCGAGCGGCCGCCCTCGACCGACAGCGCCGCCGCCGCGGAGGAAGCCGGTTCGTGATCGGCCGCACGCTCCCGAGCGAACGATGGGGTCGCTCCGCCGGTTGGGCATGCCCCGGGTCTCGCCGCGTGCTGCTAAGATGCGGGCACGCATTGCTTCGATGGATTTGCGCCGCGGGCCGGGATCCGGGGCGCCCCAGAGTCAGGAGGACACGATGCGGACCACGCCATTCGCGCTGCTCGCTGCTGTCGTTCTCGCCCTGTCGCTCGCGTGCGGCGGGAGCGCGCCGCCTCCCGAGCCGGAGCCGGAACCCGAGGTGGCGAACCCCAACGACCAGTTCGCCGGCGCCTGGACCCTGGTGCGCAGCGAGCGCCGCGACGCCGACGGCGAGCTGATCGGCGAGCCGCGCGAGGACCGGGACGGCTACATCATGTACGACCCGTCCGGGTACATGGGCGTGGCGATCATGTCGCGGGACCGGGAGCCGTACTCCGAGGGCGGGCCCACAGCCGAGGAGGCACTCGCCCAGATGGGCAGCTACGCCTCGTACTTCGGGCGGTTTTCGGTCAACGAAGAGGAGGGGTACGTGACCCACCACCTCGAGGGGGGCCTGAACCCGAGCGGCGCCGGCTCGGACTACCGGCGCTACTACACCATCGAAGGCGACACGCTGAGGCTTCAGCCGCCGGCCAGCGAGGACGGCTCGCGCTCGTACATCACCTGGCGGCGGTTGCCCGATCTGCCGGATGCCGAGCTGACGGATACCCACCGGCGGCTCTTCGGGGTCTATCGCGTCGAGTCGGTGACGCGTCAGACGACCGACGGCGAGCCCATAGAGGTCGACCAGTACGAGACCGCGTACATCATGTACGCGCCGTCGGGGAACATGTCGGTGCACCTGATGCGTCCCGATCGGATGCCGTACGCCGGCGACGGGCCGACGGCCGAGGAAGCGCTGGCGACGGTGCTGAGCTACGGCAGCTACTTCGGCCCCTTCTCGGTGAACGAGGACGAGGCGTACCTGATCCACCACCGCGTGGGGAACGAGGATCCGGGACAGAGCGGGACGGACGCGCAACGCTTCTTCGAGCTGACCGACACGCACCTGACGCTGCGGCCCCCGGTCAGCACCGACGATCAGGGGCGCGAGGGGCAGAGCACGATACTCTGGGCCCGCATCAGCGACTGACCGGGCGACTCGGGTCGGGAGAGCCGCCCTACCGCTCATGCGATTCGTCGCGGGTCCGGGTGGCGGCCCCTCACGCGGCGCGTGTGGTCTTCGCTAGTTCAGCAGCCGCGTGACCGCCTCTCGCTCGACGGAAGCCGGGGCGCACGACGCCGTACCGCAACTACCGCGGTCCGGCGTCGTTTCGCGGTCGTGACCGCGCCTCCCGTTTACTCGGCCAGCGGGTGCGGGCGGATCTGGAATCGCACGATCTCGCTCGTCATCCCCTTGCCACCTTCCTGGTGCCAGTTCGTCACCGAGTCGTAGCTGGCCCACACGCCGCGGCCCTTCCAGCCCGCGTTCCGATCGTCGATGCGGCCGTCGAGGCCCCGGGTATAGAACCCGAGCGGATAAGGCACGCGGAGGGTGACCCACTCGCCGGTGTCGGGCAACAGGGCCAGGAGCGCGTCCGAGCTGGTGCCGTTGGCGATGGGCACGTTCGCGCCCAGCCCCAGCGTGTCGAACTGGTCCACCCAGTTGTAGTAGTGGAAATCGGCGCTGCCCGCGGCGGTCACGCCCTTCATCTGCGGGCCCGGCGTCGGGTACAGGGTCCAGCCCTCGGGGCAATGCTGCCCGGTGGCGGTCGGGCCGTTCCGCACAGCGCACTTGCTGCGGTCGAAGCTCGCCAAGTGCCCGCTGCCCCCCAGCGCCGTCCAGAGCACGCCGTTGCGGTCGACGTCGATGCCGCGTCCGCCGTGGCCCCACTGGCTCCGGTCCACGTCCGGGTTCTCGAACGGCGGCTCGTAGACCTCCGCGCTGCAGGTCTCGGGCGGGTTGTCGCCCAGATCCAGGCGGACGATGCTCCCCGGCACCGGCAGGCGCCGCGCGATCCAGATGGAGCCGTCGACCGGATTCGGGATGATTCCGTAGGCGAAGCCGTCGAGCCGCATGTCCTTCGCCGGATCCTGGGACTCGCCCGGCTCCGTGTACTCGCCGATGACGCCGTCCCCGTTCGTGTCGACGATGGTGGGGCACCAGCCCTGCGCCGCCTGCTCGTCGCCCGTCTCGTCGTACAGCTTCGTGTTCAGCCAGCCGACGACGTCCGTCGACCCGCTCAGCCAGAGCGTGTCGTTCTCGTCCTCGGCGAACTGCAGGTGGTGGGTCATGTAGCAGGTGTCGATGTGCACGAACTCGCCGCTGTCGGTGTCGTAGTACGAGAGCTGCCGCTGGCTGCGCGAGATCGGGAAGTTCTTCGCCGACGGATGATCCGAGCCGTCCTGGCACCAGTCGGGGTTCTCCGGGGGACGGATCAACTGGGTGATCCAGAGGCGTCCCTTGGCGTCCAGCATCGGGTTGTGGGCGCTGTAGCCCCGGGTGGTCGGACGCTCCGTGCCCCAATAGGGCGACGGGATCAGCGCGGTCGTGCCGGCGTATGAATCGCCGCGCTCCGGCATCGGAACGCGGGTCGTCATGTCCATCCGTACCGAGCGGTGGGTCACCGGATCGGTGATCGTCAGCCCGGCCCCGCCGACGCCGTACACCGGACCGTCCGGATACAGGTGGGGATTGCGCTTGTCGCTGGCGATCTCGTCGTGCACCATCGCCATCGTGTCGCCCCAGCCCCACATCGTCAGGACGAGGTTGCGCTCCTGTCCCTGCGGGCGCGGCGGCGCCGGCGGGACCTCGCCCGCCGCGATGCGATCGGTCCAGTCGGCGAACAGGCCGAGCGCGCGCTCGCGCCCCATCCGGTTCAGTCCGGCGCTCATGCTCGGCCCGCTGCGGCCGACCTGCACGCGGTGCTCCCAGGCGTCCAGGGTCGAGTCGAAGTCGTCCAGGTCCAGCATCGGCATCTCGCGGGTCGCCATGTTGCCCATCTGATGACAGAGCTGGCAGCCGTCCTTCAGTCGATCGACCCACTCTGCCTGGTGCCGCATGCGCTCGCTGATGCCGTTGCCGTCGGGTCCCGTGCCCGGGAACTCGCTCTCGTCCGGCACCTCGAGCAGCGAGTACCAGTAGTTGGCGGGGTAGATGCGGGCCGCTTCCTGCGGGGTGGCGGCCGCCGTTACCTCCAGGGTGAGCTCGTCGCCCGGGCGCGCCGCCTGCTTGTCGGAATCCAGCAGGCCGTAGCCGCGCACCCACACCTCGTAGTCGGCATCCGGCAGATCCGGGACCAGGAAGCGCCCGTCGTCGCCGGTGACGACGATCTTGCGGAACGTGGTCTCCAGGTCGTCGGTTTCCGCGATGACCCACACGCCCCCCTCGCCGCCGACGGCGCTCCGCACGACGCCGGCGATGTCGTCGCCGTCCGCCTGGGCGTTCGCGCCGGGCTGCCACAGCAGGCCTACGGCCAGGAGCACCGCCCCCAGCAGACCTATCCTAGTGGTATGTCTCATAAATGACTGTACAGCGACCTCTCGTGGCCGACGGCTCGCAGAAACGGCCTATTTACAGGGCGATTGTGGACGAGCGCGTCACTGCGCCACGGAAGTTGAACTGCAAACTTGTTCTAGTGACACACCACTAGATGTCGCGCGCATATCAACCTCCCCCTGAGCACAGGTCTCGCGTTGCGCTGAGTCGATGCGGCTACTATCGCACATGCAGCGCGAATTGCGACCCGGTTTTCGTTGGCTGGGCGGAAGCTGTCTGGCCGCCGCTCTGGTGGCGCTGACGGTGCCGGAAGGGGCGCCGGCGCAGCCGGGCGATGCGGATTCGGGTCTGCTGACGCGCGCGGAGCGGACGGGCTACGAAGAGACGACCACGTACGACGAGGTCGTGCAGCTCGTCGAGCGCGCCGCGTCGCGCTCGGACCACACTCACGTCACCAGCTTCGGGACGACGGTCGAGGGCCGCTCTCTGCCGCTTGTCGTTGTGGGCGACGTTGCCGACGCCCGGCCGGCGTCGGTCCTGAGCGCCGGCCGTATCCGCATCTGGCTGCAGGCGAATATCCACGGCGGCGAGGTGTGCGGAAAGGAAGCGCTGCTGATGCTACTGCGCGACCTCGTGACCGGCGCGCACGAGGATTGGCTGTCGTCGCTGATCCTGCTCATCGCCCCCATCTACAACGCCGACGGCAACGAGCGGATGGCCCTGGACAACCGGCCGTACCAGCTCGGTCCGGTCGGCGGCATGGGCACGCGGCGCAACGCGCAGGGGCTCGACCTTAACCGCGACCACATGAAGCTGGAATCGCCGGAGGCGCGAGCGCTGGTGCGGGCCTATTCCGACTACGACCCGCACGTGGTCATCGACCTGCACACGACCAACGGCACGCAGCATGCCTACCACCTGACCTACGCGCCGCCGCTGCACCCGAACACCTACCCGGCGATAGATGCGTTGCTGCGCGACGAGTGGCTGCCGGCGGTGACCGATGCCGTCAGGGTGACCGACGGGTGGGAGTTCTACCACTACGGGAACGTGCCGCGCGCGCAGGGTGCCGAGCCAAGTTGGCGCACTTTCGACCACCGCCCGAGGTTCAACAACAACTACGTCGGCCTTCGCAACCGCATCGGACTCATCAGCGAGGCCTACGCCTACGCGTCGTTCGAGGAACGGGTGGCGGCGACGCTTCGCTTCGTGGAGGAGTCGCTCGCGTTCGCGCACGAGCACGCGGCCCGCATCACGGCGCTGATCGCGGAGGCGGACGGCACACCGGTCGCCGGCCGTTCGCTGGCCGTGCGGGCCGTTGCGCGGCAATCTTCGGAGCCGGTGGAGATCCTGCTGGGCAGGACGGAGGAGGTGCCGCACCCCGAGACGGGTGAGCCGATGCGGCGCCGGCTCGGTGTCGTCGAGCCCACGTTGATGGACGAGTATGTCGCGTTCGAGGCGGCCGGGGACGGTCTGGAGGTTGCGCCGGCGTCCTACTACGTGCCGGCGGACCTGACGCCGGTCGTCGACCTGCTGGCGGCCCATGGCGTCGACGCCGAACCGCTGGAGGCCGCCGTGACCATCGATGCCGAGCAGTTCGTCATCCGCGATGCGTCGCTTGCCGAGCGGACTTTCGAAGGGCACTACCAGCGCACGGTGGGTGGCGCCTGGGAGGCGGTGGAGCGCACCGTACCCGCGGGCACGCTGGTAGTGCCGGTAACGCCGCGGCTCGGCCGCCTGGCGTTCGCACTGCTCGAGCCTCGCTCGGACGACGGGATCGTGAACTGGAACTTCCTGGACGAGTGGATCGAGGCAGGTTCGGTCTATCCGATCCTGAGAGTGCCCGCGGAACCAGTGCCCGGGCCGTGAGCACGGAGTTTGCGGAACTTCCGGCTCACGGCCCCCGGGAGAAACGTCGCGGGCTAGGGGTCTGCGCCGTGGGAACGGTGCAGACTCGTAGTCAGGCCCGGTTGGGCGGCGATCGGAGCCGCAGGCGACGATTGTCGGGCTACGCGCCGCCAGAGGCGACTACTGCGCGGCCTCCACCCACTCGGCGAACCGCGACCACGGTCCCGGAACCCCTTGAATGGGGACGATGGTCTCGACGTCGAGCCCCAGGCGCTGCACGTTGCCGTACAGGCTCCGGGCGCTGGCGTTCGGACTGGCGGGCAGCGAGCCGCCGGGGCCGGGCGGCGTGAACAGGTCGGCCTGTACCAGGATCTTCTCGTGCGGCAGGTAGGCCATCAGCATGCCGGCGGCGTGGGCCAGCCCCTGGACGTGGTGCAGCTCGACCAGGCGCGTCGTGTCGCCGAGGATGTACTTCTCGCGCAGCGTCTCGAAGATGTAGCCTTCCGACCACTCCTCCGGCGGGAACAGCGAGAAGCGGTCCGGCTCGAGCAGCCACGGCCGCGCCCGCAGGACCTCCTGGTAATAGGGGAAGTTCCCCTGGTGGGTGACGACGGTCGCCCCCTCGTGCACGTAGGCGCGCATGCCGCCCAGGGTGTCCCAGTGGTGATGGGTCGTCACGACCCAGCGGATCTCCTTGCCCGGGATCCGGCGCCGGATCTCGTCCATCACGGCGAGCGAGCGCGCCTCGTTCAGCGGCGCCTCGATGACCGCGACCTCGTCCTCGAACTCGACGGCCACGCTGTGGTGCGAGCCGCCGGCCATCAGCCACACGCCCTCGGCAACTTCTTCGGCCACCACGCGCATGGGGGGCACGGTGGCGTTCCGCGCCGCGTCGGGGACGTCCAGCGCGGCATCCGCCACGTTCACCTCGACGCTGTCGATGGTCGACAGTTGGAACGTGTGATCGCCGCCGCTGACGTTCGGCGCGTGGGCGCCGTCGTCGAAGTCCTGGTGCTGGTGCCAGTTCATCGGGAACATCATGCCCCCGCCCACGTCCTGGTAGTTCGTGTAGACCGTCTCGTAGTACATGTCGCCGACGACCGGACTCGGCATCCAGGTCTGCACGCGCTGGACGATGTTGTCCTCGGTAATGGTGCCGTTGATCCGATACTTGTCGAGGGCGACGAACGAGACGACGGTGACCCGCCCGCCGTATTCGTTCCGCTCGACCGCCATCACGTCGTCGGCGGCCATGGCGCCCTTCAGGAAGCCCTGCGGGGTGAGGTAGATCTCCAGCCGCCGGCGCTCGGCGTCCTGCGGCCTGGGCACCACGCGGTCGATCTCGCCGTTCCACGCATACTCGCCCCGGACCATCCAGTTCCGGACCCGGTCTCCCACGATCGGCGCGCCGCCGCCGCCCCGGGCGGGATAGTTCCCCTGCCGGATGACCATCTCCTCGGTCGACGACTCGGTCTCGAAGTCGATGGTGCGCGTGTATTCGGCCAGCTCGAAGCGCGGCCAGTCCTCGGCGGGGGCGAAGTTCTGGCCCGCGGCGCCCACCCAGCCGTCTCCGGAGTACCGGATGGACATCATGTCGTCGACGCCCATCGTCTCGGCGGCGGCCTGCAGCACCCCCTGCGCGTCCTGCGCCGCGGCCGGTCCGGCCGCCAGCATCGCGACGGCAATGAAGATTCCAACTCGCTTCAGCATGATTCCCTCCCCGTAGCTTCCTGACGATCCGCGCCGAACGGACCGCAGCCGATGCGAGCCGCCCGGCCCCTCGGAGCGCCAGCGTAGCCGTTTTGCGGCGAGATGACCACGGGAATCACTACAATCGGTCAGTCGTCCACGCGGGAGGGAACGCGATGAAGATGACCGTGAGAGCGTCGGCGGTCGTGCTGTTGTCGGTGCTGGCGGTGTCCGGAGCGTGGGCCCAGACCGGGTCCGACCGGACCGTTACCGAGGCGCAGTACGAACAGTGGAAGACGGAGCTGACCAACTGGGGGCGTTGGGGCGTCGACGACGAGATCGGCGCGCTGAACCTGATCACCCCGGCCAAGCGGCTGGAGGCGGTGGCCCTGGTCGAGGAGGGCTTCACGGTGTCGCTGGCCGGCGACGCCGACACCGTCGAGGCGGTCGACAATCCGTATCCCTACGAGCACGAGATGGTGGGGATCAGCTCCGACCGCATCTCAGTCCGCTATCACGGCATCTCCCACACCCACCTCGACGCGCTGGCCCACATCAACGACGACGGCGTCTTCTACAACGGCTACGCGCCGGACGCCGAGGACGTCATCGCGAACGGGCACCCGAAGAACTCGATCCACAACCTGAAGAACGGCATCGTCACGCGCGGCGTGCTCATCGACATCCCGCGGCTGCGCGGCGTGCCGTACCTGGAGCCGGGAACGCCGATCTACGTGGAGGATTTGGAGGCGTGGGAGGAGCACGCAGGGGTGAAGGTCTCACCCGGGGACGCGCTGTTCATCCGCACCGGCGTGTGGGCGCGCCGCGCCGTCGAGGGGCCTTGGCTGCGGGGTCGGCGCCCGGGAGGCCGGTCCGCGGGGCTGCACCCGTCGGTCATCCCGTGGCTGAAGGAGCGCGACATCGCGCTGATGGGCAGCGACCATCCGACCTACGTCGCGCCGTCGGAGCTGCCCGGCGCGGTCCACGACTTCGCGTTGCTGTACCTCGGCATTCACATGTTCGACAACTGCGATCTGGAGGCGCTCGGCGAGGCGGCGGCGGAGCGCAACCGGTGGGAGTTCCTGCTGATGGCGGCGCCGTTGCCGATCCGCGGCGGGACCGGGTCGCCGCTGAACCCGATCGCGGTGTTCTGAGCGGCGGCGGCCCCCGGACCAGGCTCGACGTCGGCACGATGGGGCGTGGTAGCATCCAGAGATGTTGGACACGCACGCCATCGCCCGCGCCATGATCGCGGCCGGCGTCGATCCAGGTCATGCCGACGCCATCACGGACGCCGTCCGACAAGCGGCCGAGCATGGGACTACGTCACACCTGAACGCCTTGACGCAGTCATCGCCACTCTGCGCGCCGACATCTACCGCGCGATGATGATGCAAACAGCCGTCACTGTCGGATTGCTCGGCGTGATTCTGGCGGCCCTGCGCTGAATCGGTAAGCCCGACGATCCAGCGCGTCCAGGAAACGAGGCGGTTGTCTGACCGGCAGGCTGCTCGGGTGCCGGCCAGACTCGCCTCGATCCGCTACGGTCTGCTACCGCGCCTGCGCGGCGGCCTCGGCCTCCGCTTCCTCGGCCCGCGCCCCGGCCAAGATGTTGTAGAGCCCGTAGTTGCCTTCGTGGCAGGCGTACTCGAACAGCGGCTCTTCGTTCCGCTGCATCGGGACCTCGTAGGTCCACGGCCGCGTCCAGACGGTCGGGTCGTCGATGGTCGCCTGGTACAACAGCGTGTCGTCCGCCACGCGCGTGAACCGCTCGGTCAGGCGCAGGTTGGCGTCGGTCCGGCCCTGCGAGAAGCTGGTCTCGCGCAGGAAGCGGCTGGTCTCGACCACCAGGGTGTCGCCCTCCCAGTAACCGCGGGCCTCGCCCGTCCACTGGGGCAGGTCGGTGTGCGGACGGCCGTCGAGAGGGACGACCCGCACGTTGTGGTTCATCTCCACGAGTAGCGCCACGGTGTCCGGCGTCTGGAAGATCTGCACGTTGTTGTTGTAGCCGCCCGGCGTCATCGGCGGTCCCGAGTTGAAGCCGGTGATGCAGCGCAGTTGCAGGCCGTTCGAGCCAAAATCCTCCATCCAGCCGCCGGGGGTGGGAGCGTGGGTCACGACGCCCTCGCGCGCCGCGCGCAACGCCGCGTGCCTCGCCTCGGCCTCTGGCGTGAACGGCGGCATCCTGCCGTTCGGCGGGTCGATGACCAGCGACGTGCGCCGCGTGCCGACCGTCGTCGTGCCGCGGTCGAGCCAGAAGTTGTTGTAGAACCCGGGAGCGCCGTTCTCACCGCTGTCCACGCTCTCGGTCACCGTGGTGCGCACGGCGGCCCGGTTCAGCAGCTCCTCGTTGCGATCGAGCGTCTCCTGCTCGAGGCGCGCCGCCTCTTCCGCGGTCAGGAACTCCTGGTCCGCCAGCTCGGCGGGCCGCTCCATGGGGGTGATGGACCGGAAGTCCCAGACGCCCTGCAGGTCCGGCGCACCCCACGGCGTCCGGGGCGTCTCCGCGTTCCCGGCCTGCGCGGCCGCCAGCCCGGGTATGAGAACCGCCAGTGCGACCGCCGTCACCGCCGCGAACAACCGATAGCGCATCGTCCTCCTCCTTCCACCATCTCCCGCCTGGACGGGTTGCTCTTCCGTCTGATGAGCCGCGCCCCCGGTGGTGACGGCGCCTCTGCCGCGCGTGCGGCAGTACAGTCCCGGAGGCGCCCCCCAAGCAAGCGCCCCCCGGACCGATTATGACCCGCGCGGAGCGGGTGTCAAGGCGGTCAGCCGCCCCAGCCGTAGCCGATCCGCACGTAGTAGTAGGCGCCGTTGAAGCCCCACGGCGTGTACTCGCTGTACCGCTCGCCGACCGACATCGCACGCGCGCTCTCGTCCGGGTAGGTGTTGAACGCGTTCTGGGCGCCGAGGGCCAGCGTCGTGCCGCCGCCGAGCGGGATGCTCGCCTCCAGGTCGACGATCGGCCTGCCGTCGAAGAAGCCCTGCTCGATGCCGCCCGACGGCACGTAGAGTTGAGCGAAACCGCTGTCGAAGTCGTACCAGCCACCGAAGTAGTTCACGCGGCCGAGGATGCTCACCCGCCCGACCTGTTGCGTCAGGCCCACGTTCCAGCGCGTGCGCGGCAGCGCATAGGCGAACTCGGTGAGGCGTCGGTCGTTGAGCAGGCCCTTGCGGTTGTCGGTGACCTCCGTATCCGTGTAGTTGAAGACCGCGCTGATGGTCGTGTTGCCGCGCAGCGCGAGCGGTGTGAAGGTCGACACCAGGTCGATGCCCTGCGACGCGGTCGAGAACGCGTTGGTGAAGAACCGGAAGCGACGCAGGTCCCGTGCCGCTTCGATGCCCTCCGCCAGCAGCCCCTCGATTTCGGTGTCCGTCAGGGTGAAGTTGCTCGTGATGCCAATCCGGTCCGACACGTTGATCCGGAAGTAGTCGGCAGTGATGCTGAACTGCCCCGTGTCGAAGACCACGCCGGCGGTGTAGTTGACGGACTTTTCCGGAGCCAACGGCTCGCCGCCGCGCAACGCCGCCACCGGCGAGATGGAGGGAATGGTGCCGTTGTTGACCAGGTCGCCGAGGGCCGGGTCGAAGATGGTCGAGATGTTGAACCCGTTCTGCTGGCCCGGCGTCGGGGCGCGGAACCCGCTGCTCACGCTGGCGCGCACGAACCCGTAGCGGGCGGACAGCTTGCCGTTCGCAGTCGTGCCGAAGTCGTCGAAGTGCTCGATGCGGGCCGCCGTGCCGAGCGTCCAGTCGTCCTCGAGGCCGCTCAGCTCGACGTCGCCGTACACGGCGACGTTGCCGCGGCTCCAGGTGCCCGCGGCCATCGGTCCGTAGCCGAAGAACCCATTCGACCCGGCCGAGAAGCCCTGGCCCCGTCCGTACGGACCCACGGTCCACGAGTCCGGCTCCCCGGCGACGGTCTCGTACTGCTCGTTGCGCCATTCGGCCCCGCCCGCGATGTTGATCATGTCGGTGGCCGCGTAGGACAGGTCGGCATTGAGACTGATGTCCCGCTGCCGGTTGCTGCCCAGGTTGAACGACGTCGGCGTGGCGGGGCCGAGCGACGCGTTGACCGTGTTGCGGATGAACAGGTCGGTCTGGTGGGCGCCGAGCGATCCGCTGACGTCCCAGTTGAAGCCGTCGACCGTGAAGCCGCGCACGCCGCCTACCAGCGACATGTCCTGCGCCTCGCCTCCGAAGCTCGGGGTGAAGCCGCCCGGAAACAGCTCGCGGAACGAGAAGCAGTTCGGATCGTCGAAGACCCGCTGGAGGGCGGCCGGGTCGGCCACGTTGTCGGTGATGGCCACGGTCGGGCAGTTCGCCGAGCCCATCCCGCCGGCGAGCAGCGCGTCGCCGATCAGCAGCGTCTCACCGCCGTCGAGACTGTAGACGCCGCCCCGCGTGTTCGGGTTGCGGAAGAAGAAGCCGCCGGTTACCCGTTTGCTGGCGTAGTTGGTGTGGCTGTAGACCTGCACGCCGGCCGCGGTGGTGTAGCCGAAGTTGCCGAACAGCTTCAGGTCGTCGTCGATGTCGGGCGAGCCCCAGACCTGCGGCGTGTCGGACGCCACGTCGGTGTTGCCGGCCGCGCGCAGGGCGATGGCGTCGCCGCGGGGCGCGCTGCGGTTGGTCGGCTCCGCGCTGCCGTACTCCAGGCTGAGGTTGGCGAAGCCGGTCGCACCCAGCGGCAGCCCGGCGTTGGCGCCCAGGTTCATCGCGCGCCCGCCGCCGTCGCCGAATCCGCCCATGTTGTACTCGACCGCGCCGCCCGAGGCGGCGTCCTTGAGCTGGAAGTTCATTACGCCGGCGATGGCGTCCGAGCCGTACTGCGCCGCCGCGCCGTCCCGCAGCACCTCGACCTGCCGCAGCGCGATGGCCGGGATGGTGGAGATGTCGGGCCCCTGCGAACCGAACGCTACGCCGTTGCCGCCGTGCCAGTCGATGATCGACGAGCGGTGGCGGCGCTTGCCGTTGACCAGCACCAGCGTATGGTCGGGGGCGAGGTTGCGCAGCATCGCCGGCCGGACCACGGTGGAGGCGTCGCTGATGGGCTGGGTGTTGACGGCGAACGACGGGACGATCGTCCGGAGCTGATCCTGCAGGTTGACAGTGCCCTGGCTGGTCAGCTCGGTGGTGGAGAGCACGTCCACCGGTACCGGCGACGCCGTCACCGTGCGCGGCTGCGCGCGGGAGCCGACAACGACCGTTTCCTCGCTGAACCCGGCGAGCAGGTTGTCGATCTCCTCGGGCGACAGCTCCAGCGCCTCGACCTCTTCCGGCGTCATGCCGAGTGCGCGACCGAGCGCCTCGATCTGCTCCTGCGGCTCCTGTTCGGCCGCGCCGCCGGCGTCGGCGGCAGCCGGGGCCGAGACCAGGGCGAGGAGGGCCAGAGCCCCGACAATGCGGGACGGGTGGTGAGCTGTCTTCCGAGGGGTCGGTCTCAATGGAGTCTCCTGTGCCCGGCGTGTGGCGGCGCGCCGGCTGCTACATTGAACGTACTTGTCGGGTGTCGTATTGCAACGGTAGTGTTCTTCGGCAGAATACGTCTTCGGCCTTTCGCGCAAGTACAAACGAATCCACGAAACGGTGGGATCAATCGTCGTGCTTCTCGATCTCTTGGCGTAGCGTCATCAGGGCCTCCCGCGGGCGGGATTGCAGATCGAGCGGTCCGGGCGCGGCTTCCCAGCGGCGCACCGTCGCGGCCGAGACTCTGAGCAAGTCGCCGAACTCGGCGACCGAGAAGCCGCAGTGCGCGCGCAGCCGGGCGACGAGTGCACCCGTGGGGCGGAACGCCGACGCCGGGAGGCCGCCATCCTCCGTGTCCGTGGACGCGTGCGCCGCGGCGGCGCGCGCTGCCTGTTGTCGCGTTGCCTTCTTCGGCTTCTTTCGCTTCCGCCCGCCCGGCGCCGGCGGCTTCCGCGTGCCCGGTGAGGGCACGCCTTCCCCGGCGTCGAGTTCGATGCCGAAGATGCTCCCGAGGTCGTCGTCCGCCAGCGTGTCGGCGCTCGCCGCGCCGCCGGGCAGCGCCAGGTCGGCGGCGATCAGCTCCGCCTCGTCGACCCCGCGCAGGCGGAAGAGGAGCTCCGGGCTCCTGTCGAGACGGGCCCCGACGCCGTACAGCACCGCCGCCGCGTGCTTGCACATCGTGGCCCAGTCGGGGCAGTCGCACGCCAGCTTGATCTCGCCCGGCTTCGGGAACAGGCCGGTGTCGCGGTCGGTGACGAGCTCCATGACGCGGTCCGACAGCCGCCCCCGCAGCAGCTCGAGAACCGATCCGATCTGCCCGGCGCACGCGGCCCGGATCGCCTTCCAGGCCGGCCGCTTCAGCTTCCGGATGCGGATGACGACGTGGTAGAGCTCGCGGCCGGCGACCATCGCGTCGACGCCGCCGGGCTCGATGACCAGGTGGCAGACGCAGCCGTTGCGCACGTAGGTGCGGCCGCGCGGCAGGCGGTTGGCGTAGTCGGAGAACGACTCCAGGTGCTCGCACCAGCGCTGGCCCCAGAAGCTTCGCGCAATGGCGCGCCCCCTGCTCTTGAGCTCGACCGGTTGCACCTCGACGCCGCGCTCGCGCAGGGCGCGCATCTCCAGCATGGCTCGGGCGCGCCGCGCGCCGACCGGCACATAGGGTGGATACCAGTCCAACTGCGTAGCCCTCCTCAACTCGTCGCCTGCGGATTCGCGCGCGTGACGTCGAGCCGGACCAGGTCGATCAGCTCGTCGTCGGACAGCTCCGTGAGGTTGACCTCACTCTCACCGTCGAGCAGATCATCGGCCAGTTGCCGTTTCTCGGCAATCATCCGATCGATCTTCTCCTCGATGGTGCCGCGCGTGACGAAGCGGTGCACCAGCACGTTGCGGCGCTGGCCGATGCGGAAGGCGCGGTCGGTGGCCTGGTTCTCCACCGCCGGGTTCCACCAGCGGTCGAAATGGATGACGTGCGACGCCGCGGTCAGGTTCAGCCCCGTGCCGCCCGCCTTGAGCGAGAGCACGAGGAAGGGCGGCCCGTCGTCGCGCTGGAAACGGTCCACCAGCGCCTGCCGCCGCTTGACGCCGGTCGCGCCGTGCAGCACGAGGCCGGGACGGCCGAAGATCGTCGCCAGGTACTCCGACAGCGGGTCGATGATCTCCCGGAACTGCGTGAATACCAGCGCCCGTTCCTGGCGCTCGGTCAGCTCTTCGCAGATCTCGGCCAGGCGCGCGAACTTGCCGCTGTCGCCGGACCGGTAGTCGCCGTCGCCGGTGACCTGGCTGGGGTGGTTGCAGGTCTGTTTCAGCCGCATGAGCGACCGCAGCACCACGCCCCGCCGCTTGATGCCTTCGGTCGCTTCCAGCTCGCGCTGCATCGACCGCACGATGCGCTGGTAGAGGGCCACCTGCTTGCGGGTCAGGTGGCAGTCGCGCGTCGTCTCCGTCTTGTCCGGCAGGTCGGCGATGATGCGGCGGTCCGTCTTCAGGCGCCGCAGGATGTAGGGGGCCACGAGCCGGCGGAGCGGCGCGAACGGCTGCTCGTCGCGCCGCTGCAGCTCCTTGACGAATCGGTTGAACACGTCGCGCGAGCCGAGCAGCCCGGGGTTCAGGAAGTCGAACAGCGCCCACAGGTCTCCCAGGCGGTTCTCGATCGGCGTGCCGGTCAGGGCGACGCGGGCCCGGGCGGGCAGCTTGCGGACCGCACGGCTCTGGCGGGTGGCCGGGTTCTTGACGGCCTGCGCCTCGTCCAGGATCACCAGCCGCCATTGCATCTCCGCCAGCCAGGGTTGTCGTTGGACCATGGCGTAGGTCGTCACCGCCAGGTCGACGCCGTCCAGGCGCCGGGCCGGCGCCGCCGCGATGTCCGCCAGCGTCTCGCGGTCCGTCTCCGCAGGGTGCAGGAACCGCAGCGCCAGCGACGGCGCGAAGCGCTCGGCCTCGCGGCGCCAGTTCCCGAGCAGGGAGGCGGGGATGACCAGCAGCGACGGACCCGGCCGTGACTCGTCCTCGCCGCGGTCGCACAGCAGCAGCGCCAGCACCTGGATGGTCTTGCCGAGGCCCATGTCGTCGGCCAGGCAGGCGCCGAGACCCAGCGTCGTCAGCAGGCGGAGCCACGCCACGCCGTCGCGCTGGTACGGCCGGAGTGTGGCCCGCAGCGTGCCGTTCGCCGCTACGGGCTCGAGCGCGTCGGGCTGCCGCATCCCGGCCAGCAGCTCGCGCATGGCGTCGCCCGCCTCGACATGCACCCAGGGGCGTTCGGCCTCCGTCCGATCCTCGTGGCGCAGGTCGGCCGACGCACCGGCGAGCAGGCGCATGCCCTCGATGAAGGAGATGCCTTCGTCGCCGGCCAGCGCGCGTACCGCCTCCCAGTGCTCGATCGCCTCGCGCAGCCGATCGCGGTCCACCTCGACCCACTGGCCCTTCAGCAGCACCAGCTCGCCGTCGCCGTCGAGCAACGCATCGAGCTCGACGCGCGACAGCGTCTCGCCCCCCAGCGCGACACCCACGTCGAAGTCCACCATCGCGTCGGCGCCGACCATCGACGGCGTCGTGTCCCCGATGGTGACGCTGACCTGCGGGCGCGGGCGCTTGCGCCACCAGTTCGGCAGGCGCACGCTGAGGCCGCTCGCCTCGAGCTCGGGAACGCTCCGCAGCAGGCGATAGGCGCGATCCGGCGTCCAGGCCAGCGGCTGGTAGACGTCGCCCGCGTCGACCAGTTCCCGCACCCAGTCGCAGGTCTCGGCGGCCTGCTCGACAGGCGACAGCAGGGAGATGAGCGCGGCGCGGTTCTTCGCCCCCGCGTACTGCTGCAGCGCCCTGCGGAGCGGCAGGTGCTTCACCCGCCCGCTCGCGCCGAATCCGGACGTGTAGGTGGCCATGAACGCAAATGGGCGTTCCGGATCGTTGCGATTCTCGGCCAGGTGAAAGCAGACCCGGCCCACCTGGTGCCAGCTCGGCGCCCGCGAGCGGAGAAACGCCGGCAGGCCGCCGTCGGTGTCCTGAACGGTCTCGCGCACCCACGCGTCCAGGTGGCTCCAGACTCCCTGCAGGCTGCCCTCGGCGAGATACTCGCCGCCGTGCATCGGCGGGGCGGACAGGATCCAGGCGGCGCAATCGGCCGCCGTCGGGGGCTCGACCTCGATGCTCGACGCGTTCTCCGGCAGGTGGCACAACGCGGTCAGGTGGCGCTCGGCGACCGCCTGCCAGAAGCGTGCGGTAGGTGCTTCGCGCGCGTCGATCCGATCCGCCGCCAGCGTGAAGAGCGCTTCGCGCCAGTCGGCGTCGAAGGCTGATTGCAACTGCGCGATGGCAGGCGGAACCGCATCGTTGTCGCGGGGCGCCCACCGCAGTTGCCCGGCCGGCGTCAGTCCGAGGCCCATCTCAACAGCGAAGGACGTGATGGTCCAACGAGATGCGTTGCCGATGATGGCGGCGTCAGGCGGCGTCCCGGTCGCGTCGACCGGCCAGGAAGCCTTCGAGCGAGCCTTCGAGCTTGGCCATGCGCTCGCGCTGGTCGGCGAGCTCGCGGTTGACGTCGTCGAAGCGCTTGTTGACGTCGTCGAAGCGCTTGTTGACGTCGTCGAAGCGCTTGTTGACGTCCTTGCCGAGATCGTCGATTCGCTTCTCGGTCTTGTCCATGCGTTGGTTCAGATCGCGCCGCAGCTCGCGGATGTCGAGGCGCAGCCAGGCGAAGAGTGCCACCAGCAGCGCCGGCGTCAGCCAAGGCGTGATGGCATCCATACGGTGAGCGTAGCACGCTGCCGTGACCGGTGAAACTGCCCCGGCCCGGAGTGGTGCAGGCGTACGGCCGGAATTCACGGTGGAACATCGGGCCGCCGCCGGGTAGACTGGGCGGACTGAAGGAGTCCCGGGCCGCCGCCGGCTCGATTTCCATGCTGAAGAGAATGCGGCGCGCGTTCGGAATCGTGGTCCCGGCGCTGGCCGCCGTATCCGTGGTGGGCACGGCGCATGCGCAGGCGCTCGGTGCGGTCGCGGCAGGGCAGCCGCCCGTTGCGGTGGAAGCCCCGCAGGCGCCCGCCACTACCGTCGCGGCGCAGGTGGTCGTGGACCGCACCTGCCGCCGGTGCCACAACGACCGTCTCCGCTCGGGGAACCTGTCGCTCGCGGCGTTCGCGGTGGCCGGGGCGGTGGAGCAGGCCGAGGTGGCCGAGCGGATGGTCCGCAAGCTGCGGGCCGGCCTGATGCCTCCCGCCGGTGTCCGGCGCCCGGACGAATCCGTCCTGCTCGGTCTGGCGGAGGAACTGGAGACACGGCTGGACGCGGCGGCTCTGGCCAACCCGAACCCGGGCCGCCGCGGTTTCCAGCGTCTGAACCGCGCCGAGTACGCGCGCTCGGTCCGCGACCTGCTGGGGGTCGACATCGACGCGGGCGACTATCTGCCGCTCGATACCAAGAGCGCCAACTTCGACAACATCGCCGACGTCCAGATGTTGTCGCCGACCCTGATGAACGGCTACCTGCGCGCGGCCAGCGAGATCAGCCGGCTGGCGGTGGGCGACCCCGCGGCGGGCCCGGTCGAGGCCGCCTACAAGGTGCCGCGCTGGGTCTCGCAGCGCGAGCGGGTCGAGGGCGCGCCCTACGGCTCGCGCGGCGGCGTCTCGGTGACGCATACCTTCCCGGCCGACGGCGAGTACCGCTTTCGCGTCTCGTTCCACCACGAGACGACAGGCGAGCTGTTCGGCAGCGGGCGGGCCGCGTTGCACACGGCGGAGCGGCTCGAGCAGATCGAGATAGCGATAGACGGCGAGCGGGCCGCGGCCTTCGACCTCGATCGCTGGATGCACGTCTCCGATCCCAACGGCGTCAACCTGTGGACCGATCCGATCCGCGTCACCGCCGGGCCGCACCGGGTGTCGGCCGTCTTCGTGCCGCAGTTCGACGGTCCGGTGCAGGACCTGATCTCACCCCACGACTGGTCGCTGGCGAGCACCAGCATCGCCAACGCCTACGGCTTCACCAGCCTGCCGCACTTGCGCGACTTGGCGATCCGGGGACCGGAGACGGTGACCGGCGTTTCCGATACCCCCAGCCGCGCTCGCGTCTTCACGTGCCGGCTGCCGGCGGGGGAGGAGGAGGCGCGCCCGGGCGGGCACGTCCGTTTGGAGCTCCCGGCGCGGGATTGCGCGAGCGAGATCGTCGGCCGGCTGGGCGCGGCGGCCTATCGACGCCCGCTCACGGCCGCGAACCACGCGGCACTGATGTCGCTGTACGACGCCGGGGCGGAAGACGGAGGCTTCGAGGCGGGCGTGCGGATGGCCCTCGAAGGGATGCTGGCCAGCCCGCACTTCGTGTTCCGCTTCGAGGAGCCGCCGGTGGACGTGCCGCCGTCCGCCGCGTTCCCGATCTCCGACCACGACTTGGCGTCGCGCCTGTCGTTCTTTCTGTGGTCGTCGGGGCCCGATGCCGAGCTCCTGACGCTGGCGACCGAGCAGCGGCTGTCCGATCCGGATGTCCTGGAGCGACAGGTGCGGCGGATGCTGGCCGATCCGCGGGCGGAGGCGCTCGCCACGCGCTTTGCGGCTCAGTGGCTGCGGCTGCCGGACCTGGAAGCGCTGCAGCCGGACGTGCGGGTGTATCCGGACTTCGACGAGCAGCTCAAGTGGGCGATGCAGCGCGAGACCGAGCTGCTCTTCCTGCACCTGTTGCGCGAGGATGGGAGCGTGCTGGAGCTGCTCGATGCCGACTACACGTTCGTCAACGAGCGGCTCGCGCGGCACTACGGGATCCCCGGCGTCGTGGGACCCCGGTTCCGGCGCGTGGCGTATCCGGCCGGCGAGCCGCGGCGCGGTGTGTTCGGACACGGTAGCGTGCTGGCCCTGACCTCCTACGCCGACCGCACGTCGCCGGTGCTGCGCGGCAAGTGGGCGATGGAGGTGCTGCTGGGCAGCCCGCCGCCTCCGCCCCCGCCGAACATTCCCGACTTGGAGGAGACGGTGGTCGCCGAAGACGGCCGACTGCTCTCGGTGCGGGAACGGCTGGAGCGGCACCGTGCCAGCCCGGCGTGCGCCTCGTGCCACCGCATGATGGACCCGATCGGGCTGGCCCTGGAGCGCTACGACGTCACCGGGGCCCGCCGCGTGTGGGACAACGGCGCGGCAATCGACGCGTCGGGCGAGCTCTGGGACGGCACGCCGATCCGCAGCGCCGCCGACCTGCGTAACGCGCTCCTGCGGCGACCCGTGCCGATCGTCCGGACCTTCGTCGAGAACCTGATGGCCTATGCCCTGGGCCGGCGCCTGGAGCACTACGACATGCCCGCCGTACGTGAGGTGGCCCGCACCGCGGCCGCCGCGAACAACCGCCTCTCGGCCTTCATCCTCGGCGTCGTGCGGACGCCGGCGTTCCGGATGAAGGGCCGTATGGCGGGGGAGATCATTCCATGACCCTGATCACCGGCAAGCATCTGCCCCGGCGCACGTTCCTGCGCGGCGTGGGCGTCAGCGTGGCGCTGCCGTTCCTGGACGCGTTCGTGCCGGCCGGCCCGGGCCGGGCGCGCGCCGCGGCGGCGCGGTCGGCCGACCCGACGCGTCTGGTCTGCGTCGAGAACGTGCACGGCGCCGCCGGCAGCACGGCGTACGGCGCATCCCGCCACCTCTGGTCGCCGGCCGCGACGGGACGGGACTTCGATCTGACGCCGAGCGCGTTGAGCCCCCTGGAGCCGTTCCGCGACGCCCTGACCATTGTCAGCGACACCGACGTGGCGCCGGCCGAGGCGGTGACCCCGCCCGAGATCGGGGGCGACCACTTCCGGTCCAGCGCCACGTTCCTGACGCAGTCGCATCCGAAGCAGACCGAAAGCTCGGACGTGCGGGCGGGGATCTCCCTGGATCAGCTCTACGCGCAGCGCTTCGGTCAGGACACGCCGATCCCCTCGATGCAGCTCTGCATCGAGAACGTCGACCAGGCCGGCGGCTGCGCCTACGGCTACTCCTGCGTCTACACCGACACCATCAGTTGGGCGTCGCCGACCGAGCCGCTGCCGATGATCCGGGATCCGCGCCTGGCGTTCGAGTTGCTGTTCGGCGCCGGCGGCACGGCCGACCAGCGCACCGCGCGGCGCCGGGAGCGGCGCAGCGTGCTCGACTTCATTACCGCCGAGGTGGCCGACCTCAAGCGCGACCTGGATCCGGCGGACCGGCGGCGGATGGACCGCTACCTGGACGACGTCCGCGAGATCGAGCGGCGGATTCAGCGCGTGGAGGAACGCAACACCAGCGGGGATGCGCTGCTGCTGCCGGGCGCGCCGGCCGGCGTGCCGGACTCGTTCGACGAGCACGTCAAGCTGATGTTCGACCTGCAGGCCCTGGCCTTCGAGGCGGACATGACGCGCGTCTTCTCATTCAAGCTGTCGCGCGACGCCACCGGCCGCGTCTACCCCGAGAGCGGCGTGGACCGCGGCTTCCATCCGTCGTCGCACCACGGCGAGCAGGAGGCCCGGATCGAGGAGTTCGCGCGGGTCAACCGCTACCACGTGAGCTTGATCCCGTACTTCCTGGAGAAGCTGCGGAGCATCGAGGAGGGCAACGCGAGCCTGCTCGACAAGTCGCTGGTCATCTACGGGTCGCCGATGGGCAATCCGAACGTCCACAACCACAAGCGGTGCCCGCTGTTCGTGGCCGGGGGCGCCAACGGCAAGCTGGCCGGCAACCTGCACCTGCGGGCCGCGCCCGGGACGCCGATGGCCAACGTCATGCTCGACCTGCTGCACCGGCTGGGCGTCGACGACCTCGAGTGCTTCGGCGACAGCACCGGGACGTTCTCGCTGTCCGTGTGACCCCGGTAGCGGGAGCCCCGGTAGCGGCGAGTCCAGGCAGCAGTTCCAGAGAGACAGTGGAGCCAACGATGCACCCGATCCGAATAGCTGCGCATGCCTTCGACAGCTCTACGTCCGGAGTTCGCAACCGGAGGTCCGCGAGCCGCCGGCGTCGAGTCGGCGTCGTGGCCGGAGCCGCGGGGTTGGCGGCGCTGCTGGCTTTGGTACCCGTGTCCGCCGCCGTGGACGCGCCGTTGGCCGATGCCGCCATGCGTCAGGATGTCGATGCGGTGCGCGGCCTGATTGCCCGGGGAGCCGATCCCGACGTGGCGCACGGCGACGGCATGACGGCCCTGCACTGGGCTGCGGAGCACGGCGACCTCGAGGTCATTGCGCTGCTCGTGGTTGCCGGGGCGGACGTCGAGGTGCGGACCCGGCTGGGGAACCACACGCCGCTGCACGTGGCGAGCCGGAGTGCCCAGGCGGCGGTAGTGACGGCCTTGCTTGCGGCAGGCGCCGAGGTGGGCGCCGTGACGACCACCGGGGCCGCCGCGCTGCACTACGCGGCCGGCGCCGGCAGCGCCGCCGCGGTGGCCGCGCTGTTGGATTACGGCGCGGACGCCGATGCCCGCGAGCCGGTGTGGGGCCAGACCCCGCTGATGTTCGCCACGGCCGCGGCGCGGACCGAGGCCATCGCCGTGCTGCTTGCACGGGGCGCCGATCCGGAGCTGGCCGGCGCGGTCGTGGACGTTGCCGCCCGCAACGAGGTCGACCGTGAAGACAGCCGCCGCCGGCGCGCGCGTATCGCGGCGCTGCGCGCGGCGGGCGCGGCGTCGACCGCAACTGCCGTGCCGGCGCCAGCCGGCACGCGGTCTGCCAGGGCCGGCGCTGGCGGACCGGAATCGTCTCCCCGCGGCGCCGCCGGCGGTGCTTCGAGCGCCGCCGAATGGACGTCATCCCAACCGCTGTCTGCAGAAGCGCGCGCCGCCGCCGCGGCGGCCGAGGCTGCCGCCATCGAGGCGGACCTGTTGGAGGAGCCGGAGCCGCTCGGGTTCGCGGATCTCGTCGGGACCCACGGAGGGCTCACGGCGTTGTTGCTCGCCGCACGCGAAGGCTACACGGACGCGGCGCTGGCGCTGATCGAGGGCGGAGCCGACATCAACCGGGTCAGTGCCGCCGACGGGACGAGCGCGCTTCTCATCGCGTCGATCAACGGGCACTTCGACCTGGCGCTACGGCTGCTGAAGCTGGGAGCCGATCCGACGCTCGCGAGCGATGCGGGGGCAACCCCGCTCTACGGCGCCCTCAACATGCACTGGGCGCCGAAGGCGCGGCATCCGCAGCCGACCGACTACCTGCAACAGTCCACCTCGTATCTGGAGCTGATGCGGGCGCTGATCGACGCCGGGGCCGACGTCAACGCCCGGCTGAAGCGGTCGCTCTGGTACACGACCTACAACCGCGACCTGCTCGGGGTCGACCGCGCCGGCGCCACGCCGTTCTGGCGCGCCTCCCATGCGCTCGACATAGACGCCATGCGCCTGCTGCTGGCCCACGGCGCCGATCCGCACCTGCCGACGATCAAGGTTCCCTCGCGCCGCCGCCCCCTCGACCCCGATCCTTCGGGTCTGCCGCCGGTGCCCTACGGCGGTCCGGGCGTGCCGCCGCTGCTGGCCGCCTCCGGCGTGGGCCACGGCCAGGGCTTCGCGGGCAACTCGCACCGGCACGTGCCGGACGGCTGGCTGCCCGCCGTGCGCTACCTGGTCGAGGAGGTCGGGGCCGACGTGCACGCCCGCGACCACAACGGCTACAACGCCGTCCACCACGCCGCGTCGCGCGGCCACAACGAGCTGATCCGGTACCTTGTCGCCCGGGGCGTCGACGTGACCGAGGTAAGCCGGATGGGGCAGACGACCGTCGACATGGCCAATGGGCCCGTACAGCGGATCCAGCCGTTCCTGGAGACGATCGCGCTGCTCGAGGGCCTGGGCGCGGTGAACAACCACCGCTGCATGAGCTGCTGAAGCATCACCGGCTTGCCGGGTCGTACGGCGGGAAAGGTGTCCACCTGGTGGGCTGACGCCGCCGCCGATGGTCCGCGGCTCGCGGACTCCCGGGCTGTCCGTGTCAGAGGTCCAGGCGGCGGATTCCGGGAATATCATCGAAGCCGCGGTCGAACGAGAGGATCTCTTGTATGTCGTGTTGTCGCATGACCGCGACATGCAGCGCGTCACGGGCCGAGAGCGCCGGGGATCCGAGCACGATGTCGCGCGCGCCGTGCAACGTTTCCACCGTAATCGGGAGAACCTCGTCGACGACGCCCAGGAGAGCGTCGAACGCCGGCTGAATCGCGTCGCGCCGGTCAATCGCGACGTACCGATGCAGGATCTCCTGCAACACTTCCGCGTCGCTGACCAGCCGTCGATGGTCGATCGCGAAGCGTTCGAGGAGCCGTTGCGCGTCGGCCTTGTGCGGATGCGCGGCGCCCACGAGGTACATCGGGATGTTCGAATCGATCAGAATCATCCGCGGTAGCCCGACTCGATCTCGCGCAGCATCCGATCGATATCCGCGGTCGGGAAATCGTGGCGCGCGGCCGCGCGGATCGCGGCAAGCTTCCGGTCGACGCTGCCCGACGCTTCATTGCGTTCGGCGCGGCGCAGCTTCTGGCGAACCCATTCCGACAGGGTAAGGCCGTCGCGCCTGGCGAGGCGGCGGTACTCGCTGACTTCCGTTTCGTCCATCACGACCTGCAGGCGGATACTCACACCAGTAGTATACAGTGAGGCTGTAGTGAGTATTCCGAGGCCAGCGGAAGAGAGTTCTGCCGCCTGCTCGAATCGCGACGGTGGCTTCACCTACCCGATGAAGCGCAGGATTCCAACGGTCAACGTTCCGGTGGCGATGACGGTTCCGACCATTCACCAGATGAGCCTGGTTTCCAGATTCGCGATCTGCGTCGACAGACGCTTGCCGAGGTTCGCGATCTCTGTCCGCACCTCCGCGAGGCCGGTCTTGAACTGGTCGGAGGTAACGTGGTTGCCTTGTTCGACGCCGTCGCGGATCGCTTTGGCGATGACTTCGGCCTGATCGCGGGCGACACCGCCGGCGGCGAGTTGCTGGGCGACGGCGAGCGTGTCGAACATGCGGACAGCCTACTACGCCGGCCCGGAACTGGCTCGACGGCCGCGAAATGGACGAGAGGGCCAAGCGCACGGCCCGCTAGAGGGGTATACAGTACGGTTCATGCACAGCAGAGTGGCGCACGCCGAGAGCGAGCTCGAGCGCCGGCTGCGAACAGCGGCGCGGCAAAGCCTCGGTCCCGATGCGACGGCGGTCCAGGTCGACGTCGTGGTAGCCCGGACGCAACAGGGACCGCGGCGGCCGCCGGTGGGAGACGACACCTACGTACGCCGGCTCGTCAAGGAAGAGACGCGTCGCCTCGAGGACGCGCAGTTCGAACGATGGAAGCGCTGATCCTGCTCGACACGACGGAACTGCTGCGCGTGATGCCGCGCAAGTTGCATGCAGCATGGGCGGAGCTGTGCGGTGCGAAAGCTCGGATGCCGCCGACGGTCGCCGACGAGCTCGCCCCGGCCGGCGTGCTGCAGAGCAGGACGGCCGCGCTCAGCGTAGCCGAGGAGCTGCTGCAGCCGGATGCGCCGGCACTTGGCGACGAACGCCGGCAGCAGCTCGAACGCCAGGCTTGGTGGGCCGCGATGTGGCGCGACCCGGAGTCGCCGTACGAGAAGATCGAGCTCACTGCCGCGCAGCGGGAGTTGCACACGACGCTGCTGGCCAACTTGCCGCGCGAGTGCTTCCCGACCGCCAACCCGCTGTTGCTGGCCGACAACCGCGACACGCGGATTGTGGGGGAGACGCTCGCGCTCGGCGGCAAGATGCTGCTGACGAGCAACATGCGCACGATCGACCACATCCGGCTGAACGACTGGGCCGTGGACAACGGCGCACGATTCGGGTTCAAGCCCGAGCCTGTGGTCTTCCAGGCCGATGACCAGCTCGTGCGGTGGACGCGTTCGACCGCGGCGGGGGAGCGGTGGATCCAGGCCGGGATGCTCGCCTCGTGGCCGGCCCGGGACGACGCCAGCGCCGAGCAGGTGATCCGTGCGACGGTCAATAACATCGGGACCCTGGTGAGGGCCGGCGGACCGCTGCCGAGCGCGAGCGCGCGGCTGCTGAACGAGCTCGAGAACCACCCGAATCCGATCGACCTGGTCGAGCGGACGCGCCGCCGGTTCCCGAGCCCGACGATTACGACGGATCGGACCCACCCGAGCTACCCCGACGCGGCGTGAGCCTCGGCATCAGCGGACCCGCCAGCGACGACCTTGTCACCCGTGCCGATCTCACCGCGGCCGTGGGCTTGACTTGGCGAATCGTTGGTGCCGTCGCGGCGGTCGGTGCCGTCCTCAGGGTTCCAAGCTGAAGCCGTGGCACGCTGACCATAGAGGGTAATACCCGAGCAGTGCTGTAGAATTGGACGCATGATAGAGAATCTGATGGCGAAACCGGCTCGGCTACCAAGACTAGCACTCGTGCTCGTGTTCATGCTGTTTCTTGGACTGGGTACTGCCAACGGCCAGTCCCTCTACGAGCCAGGAATCGAACTGGCGGGCGCTGTCATTGCCGAAACACAGCACGCCATCCAAATCCTTAGCGCCGGTAGCGACGATATCCGTTGCGGTATCGGTGGAGCGGTCTTGGCAGCCGAAGCCGAACGCGCATTTCGACGGGACGGACTCGCAGCGCGGCCTTGGCAATCCGAATTCTCTTTTCCTGACTTAACCCTGGCCATCGGGATGATTGGGTTACCAGCAGGCTCAGTTTGTGCGATAGCCATTAATGTGACTTTGAACCTCGCCATGAGACCATCGGCTACGGGTCCAAACGTAGTGGCACATAGTTTTGGCCTTCTGACTGCACCGTCAGGCCGGTACGTAACTGAAGCTCGTTCTGTAGTCGAACAGGACGTCTCGGTGATCGCCAATGCGATCCGGCGCGCGAAAGACAAAGCACGTGCAAGGTGAGGAAAGCCACGCAATGGCTGCGCAGCGGCGAGTGATGGATGGTGGCATACTATCCTGCCGTGATGACCTTCACGACGGCCAGGGAAATTCCAACAGCAAACGCAAATAGCTGCGCACGAAGCAGCACCCAGCACAATCGCCAAGTTCTTCTACCTTGTGTCGCACTCTGCAAATGACACATGAATTGGTGGAGCACCCACAGCCATTTCCCGCCTTTGCCCTCGCAAGCTGTGCAGTCAGCCGGAAGTCCCACAGGCGAATCCACGCACAGAACAGACCAAACAAGATCGACAGTAGGAGCGAGAAAACTCCCCATTTCTCTAGGATAGTCAGAAGATTCTCCGAACGGACCACAAGGCCGAGAATGGCGCTTGAAAGGATCAAGACGACGTTATTGACGAAGCCAAGTTGCTTTATCCTTATCTCCTGCCACCTAATGAACCGCGAGCCAGGATGCAGGCCCTTCACATGGTTCTTGATCTCTTCAAATAGTCGCTGTTCTTCGCTTGCCATTGTCCGGCTCAGTCGATCCCGGGCGTCACGGTTCACGTTGCTACCGCCCGCGATGGCGATGTCAAGGCCAGCGTACACCCGCCGTGCATCCGGCCGCGTCGCTCCTGACGGTGAAGGTTCTCACGGGTATCTTGAGGAGCGGTAGCGACGGACATTACGGCCGTCTCGGCCGGAAAGCAGAAAACGGGGCGCCCGCCTGGGTCGGCGGACGCCCCGTGTCAAGCTCTCGGGTGACCGCTCCGGCCACCCCCTCCCGATTACCGCGCTACGCGATGATCTGCGGGATCGGCACCCCGTGGACGTCGGTCAGCCGCATGTCGCGGCCGTTGTACCGGTACGTCAGCTTCTCGTGGTCGATGCCCAGCAGATGCAGGATGGTCGCGTGCAGGTCGTGCGGCGACACCCGCTGCTCGGCCGCCTTGTAGCCGAACTCGTCGCTGGCGCCGATCACCTGGCCGCCCTGGATCCCGGCCCCGGCCATCCAGCCGGTCATCGTCCCCGGGTTGTGGTCGCGGCCGACGCCGCGCTGCGAGATCGGCATCCGGCCGAACTCGGCGTGCCAGACGAGCAGCGTCTCGTCGAGCATGCCGCGGGCCTTCAGGTCGGTCATCAAACCGGCGATGGGCAGGTCGGTCTCGGCCGCGTGTTGCGTGTGGTTCTCGATCAGGTTGCTGTGCGCGTCCCAGGTGTCGGTGTTCTGCTGTCCGATGCCGCCGTGGAAGAGCTGCACGAACCGGACGCCCCGCTCCACCAGGCGCCGCGCCATGAGGCACTGGCGCCCGAACGGCTCGGTGATCGGGTTGTCGAGGCCGTAGAGCTTCTTGGTCGCCTCCGACTCGGCCGACACGTCGACCGCCTCCGGCGCGCAGCCCTGCATGCGGTAGGCCAGCTCGTAGGACGAGATGCGGGCCGCCAGCTCGGAGTTGCCGGGGTTGTTCGACAAGTCGATGTCGTTCAGCCTGGCCAGCGTGTCGAGCCGGGCGCGCTGCTGCTCGACCGACATGCCCTCGGGCGGTGCCAGGTCGACGATCGGGTCGCCGACGGCGCGGAACAGCGTCCCCTGGTAGGTGGCCGGCATGAACCCGGCGCTCCAGTCGTTGGGGCCGCCGAGCGGGCCGCCGCGGTGATCGTTCATCACGACGTAGGCGGGCAGGCTCGCTGCCTCGGAGCCGAGGCCGTAGGTGACCCACGACCCGACGCTGGGGAAGCCCATCCGGATCTGGCCGGACTGCATCTCGTAGGTCGCCTGGATGTGGTCGTTCGACCGGCCGTACAGCGACCGGATGAACGCCATCTCGTCGACCTTGCCGCCCAGGTGCGGGAAGATCTCCGAGACCTCGATGCCGCTCTCGCCGTGCCGGTGGAACTCGAACGGGCTCGGCATCAGCGGACCGGGGTGCCCCTGGCGGACGACCACGGACTCGGCCATCGGCTGGCCGGCGTACTTCGTCAGCGCCGGCTTCGGGTCAAAGGTGTCGACCTGGCTGACGCCGCCGCTCATGAAGAGCGAGATGACCGCCTTGGCGCGCGGCTCGAAGTGCGGCTGCTTGGGCGCGAACGGGTTGCCGGGGATGGGCAGCTCGCAGGTGTCGGACTGCGCCGCCTCCGCCGCCAGCAGGCCCTGCCTGTCGAGCATGTCGGCCAGGGCCAGCCCCGCGATGCCGCCGCCCGACTGGAACAGGAAGTCGCGCCGCGACCAGAACGTCTTCTTCCGGCAGTGGTGGTGATGATCGTCGTGCATCGTCGTGTCCTCTGTCTGTCGGTCTGCTGCTGTCTGTCCGCGATTCCGTGTCCGTTCCGCTATCTCAGGTACAGGAACTCGTTCAGGTTCATCATCACGTGCGTGAAGTCGACCAGCGACTGCTCGGTGGCGAGGCCGCGGGCGACCTCGCGCTCGGCATCGGTCGGCTTGCGGGTCAGCGCGATCAGGTAGGCGAGATCGATCTGGGCGTCCAGATCGCCCGGCGCCTCGCGCTCGAGCCGCGCTGCGAAAAGCTCGGCCTGGTTCAGCACGAACGGGTTGTTCATCAGCGTCAGCGCCTGCGTCGAGACGGTGGAGACGTTGCGCGCCGCCGCCGTCTGGTTCTGATCCGGCAGGTCGAAGGTGTCGAAGAACGGGAAGCCGAGCGACCGGCGCCGGAAGACGTAGACGCTGCGGCGCCACACCTCGGGACGGTCAGGCTCCTCGCACCAGAAGCCGGTGGACGGCGCCGTGATCCGCTGTCCCGCCGGGGGATTGCCGCACCAGAAGCCCTTGCCGTCCGACTGGAACAGGATGTCGGACGGGATGTGCGGGAAGACCGCCGGTCCGCCCACGGTCAGGTCGATGCCGCCGCTGACGGTCATGATGGCGTCGCGCAGGATCTCGGCCTCGAGGCGCTGTCCGCGGTAGTGCCAGAGCAGGTTGTTCTCCGGGTCGGCATCCGCGCTCGCCTCGTGCCGGAACGACGAGGCCATGCGGTACGCCTCGGACGTCATCAGCAGCCGGTGCATCTCCTTGATGCTCCAGCCGCGGTCCATGAACTCGACGGCCAGCCAGTCGAGCAGCTCGGGGTGCGTCGGGGTGTCGCCCATCCGGCCCAGGTTGTCGAGGGTCCGGACGATCCCCCGCCCGAAGTGGTGGTGCCAGATGCGGTTGACGATCACCCGCGCGGTAAGGGGATTGTCGCGCGACGCGATCCACTCGGCCAGCGCCAGGCGCCGGCCCGACGTGCGGCCGTCGGGGCGCGCAATCTCCGTCGGCGGATCGCCGTAGGTGGCGGCGGTCAGGAAGCCGGGCGACATCGGCGAGCCGGGGCTGAACGGGTCGCCGCGGATCAGGAAGTAGTTGGGCGGAGCCTGGTAGGCGGGCCCCCCTTCCTCGTACAGGTAGGTGCCGTCGACCTCGGGCGGCGTCCGGCACTCCGGACAACCGATCACCTGGTCGCCCGGGCCGTCCGGCGCGAAGCGGTAGTCGCCGTCGGTGACGATGTGCGCCATCGCCGGCGTGGGCGGCCGCTCTTCCTGCAACGCCGCAATCTGCTCGTTGAGCTCGTCCACCCGCGCCTTGTCCTCCGGGCTCAGCGCCTCGGCGACCTGCCCGCGCGGCGGGTTGATGGTGAGCACCTGCACGGCCAGGAGCTGCTCGCCGGGGGTCCGCTCGGCTTCCGGCTTGAAGGCCGCCGCCTGCACGTTCTCCGGGAACCGCTCCCGGATCATCTTCTCGCGGAGCTCTTCGCGGTACGGCGTCTCGATCTCGTCCACCTCGTCGCGCAACGGCTGCTGCCGCTCGTCCACATCCCGCATCGCCGCGAAGTAGGCGTCCGCCTCGTCCCGATCCAGCAGCGGGTAGTCGATCTCGACGTAGCCGTAGATCGACGCCTGCATGCTGTAGTAGTCCTTTTGCAGGATCGGGTCGAACTTGTGGTCGTGGCAGCGGGCGCAGTGGACCGTCATGCCGAGAACGCCGCGGCCGACTGTCGCCAGCATGTCGTCGAGGTAGTCGTGCCGGCGCTCCGGGTTGTCCTTCTCGCGGAAGTTGACCCGCGGACCGGACCGCAGGAAGCCGGTGGCGATGCGCGTCTCGTCCGTCACGTAGTCCAGCTCGTCGCCCGCAAGCTGCTCGCGCAGGAACTGGTTGTACGGCTTGTCGTCGTTGAACGCGTCGATGACGTAGTCGCGATAGCGCCACATGTTCAGGCGGACGTAGTCCTGCTCGAACCCGTCGGTGTCGGCGTAGCGGGCCACATCCAGCCAGTGGCGGCCCCAGCGCTCGCCGTAGTGGGGCGAATCCAGAAGCCGGTCGATGAGCCGCTCCCAGGCGCCGCGCTCCGTGTCGGCCAGGAACTCCTCCACCTGCTCGGGCGTCGGCGGCATGCCGATCAGGTCGATATAGGCGCGCCGCAGCAGCGTCAGGCGATCGGTCCGCGGCGCGGCGGTAAGGCCGGCGTCCTTGCGCGTCGCCTCCAGGAAGCGGTCGACCGGATGATCGAACTCCGGCGAGGCGGGCACCGGCGCCTGCTGCGGATGCCGGAACGCCCAGTAGTCGCGGGCCCCCGGCGGCAGCTCGTCGTTCTCGAGCGCGGCCAGCGCGTCGGCGGCAGTCGTGACGGCTTCGGTGTCCCAGTGCGCACCCTCGTCGATCCAGGTGCGGACCGCCGCGAGCTCCGCGTCGCTGAGCGGATCGCCGGTCATCGGCATGGAGGGTTGGTCGAGGCCGGCCACCATCCGGAACAGGAGGCTGTCCTCGGCCCGGCCGGGCACGATGGCCGGACCCTTGGTGCCGCCCTCGAGAGCACCGTCGCGGCTGCTCAGATCCAGGTCGGAGAGCTGGGCCGCCTCGCCATGACAGTTCCAGCAGGCCCGCTCCATGATCGGGCGGATGTGGTCGGTGAAGTTGATCGGCTCGTTCTGGGCGCCGGCGGTTGCCGCCAGACCCAGCACGGCCGCGAGTGTCACGCCGAACAGGACGGATGGTCTTGCGCTGCGCATGTTTGTCGTCGCTCCGTTGCTTCTGCCGTGCTCGGTCAGTTCTGTCCGGGAGCCGGCAGCTTGTCCGCGTAGTTCGGGTCTTCCGCGTACCGCGCGTTGTGCAGGATGTTCCGCAGCCCGAGGTTGCCCTCGTGGCAGGCGTACTCGTAGAGCACCTGGTCGGGATCGGTCTTCGTCATCGGGACCAGCGCGGTCCACGAGCTCGTCCAGGTGGCCGGGTCCGACATCGTGACCTGGTAGTGGGCGGTGTCCGGGCCGACGCGGGTGAACCGTTCCACGAGCCGCAGCTTCTCGGTCGAGCCGCGAAAGGCGCTCTTGGACGAGAAGTTGACGGTTTCCACGACCAGCGTGTCGCCGTCGTAGTACCCCCGCGAGTCGCCGTGCCACTGCCGCAGGTCCGCCGGCAGGTGCGCGCGGCCGTCCAGCGGGACGATGCGCGCATCGTGGATCATCTCCGAGACGATCGCCACGTGGGTCGGCGTCTGCAGGATCTGGAAGTTGTTGTTGTAGGCGCCCGGCAGTCGCGGCATGCCGAACGTGATGCAGCGCTCCGTCAGACCCCGGTAATCCGCTCCGTCTCCGCCGTACAGCCGCCGCCGCTCGGAGCGCGCTGCCGCACGCCGCCTTGCGTCCTCGGTCACCGCCGGGAGCCGGCCGTCCGGCGGATCCACGATCAGCGACGTTCGCCGGTCTTCGGTCAGCGCCCGCCCGTAGTCGAGCCACCACTTGGCGTGCACGCTCGGGGCGCGGTCGTAGTCGTCCAGCCGCTCGTTCTCCCGCCTCTCGTACTCCGCCGCTTCCTCGGCGGTCAGCGTCTCCTTGCCGGCCAGTTCACGAGGGCGCTGCAGCGGCGTCATCGTGCGGTAGTCCCAGACGCCCTGCAGGTCGGGCGCGCCCCACGGCGTGCGGGGGATCTGCCAGTCCACGGTCGGCGCGGCTTCCGAGTTCCCCACCGCCGATTGCGCTACCGCCGCCCCCGACAACCCGAGAACCAGCGCGGCGCCGATTGCCATCGCCGGTGCAATCACTGAGCCCGACCGCCGCATGCAGTCCCTCCTGATGGAGTCCCCTCGAACAAACCGTAACGATAGCACCATGCGGGTGCGGAGCAACAGAGATTTTGGTCGCTCGGACATCGCGATCGGGGTCTACCGGGCTCCCGGTCCCCTGCGCAAGGTCACGGCGCCGCCGCTTCGATTGGGCGGATGGTTCGGAGGTCGCCCGCAGCGGCCGTTTCCGCCAACGCAAGCTCGTAGTGAGTCTGGAGGTTCATCCAGCTCCGGGCGTCGGTGCCGAAGTACTTCGCCAGTCGCAACGCCGTCCCTGCGGTAATCCCGCGGCGGCCGCGCACGATCTCGTTGATGCGCGCCGGTGTCACGCCGGTTGCCTTCGCGAGTGCGGTCGCCGACAACCCGAACGGCTCCATAAAGTCGTACTTCAGGATCTCGCCGGGGTGTACCGGCTGCAAGCGGGTCATGGGTCCGCCTCCTTCAGTGGTAGTCGACGATCTCGGCATCGAACGCGTGTCCGTTCTCGAAGCGGAAACAGAGCCGCCACTGATCGTTGATCCGAATGCTGTACGAACCGTGTCGCTCTCCCTTGAGCGACTCGAGCCGGTTTCCCGGCGGTACCCGCAGGAAGTCGAGCGTCGCCGCGGCTTCCAGTTGTGCCAGCTTGCGCTGCGCAACGCGCTCGAAGGCCACGAACCGCCGCACGCGGTACCCCGCGGCGAGCCGCTCCGTATCTCTGCAACGGAAGCTCCGGATCACGATTGAGTATATCGCATATCGATATACGAGTCACTATCCCGGCCGACCTGCCGGGCATCCTGGAAACGAGTTGGGTGAGAGCCGTGCTCAGAACATCGCAATCGGGTTGACCGGGCTTCCGGTGCCCCGCGCCACGCGCAACGGTAGAGCCTGGAACATGAACTCCCAGCGCCCTTCCTCCGCGCATGCCGCCGCCACCGGCTCGAGCAGCGCATTGTCGAGCAGCGCCACGCCGAAGTTGAACAGCACGCCGTGCACCGGCCAAGGCAGGTCGCTCGCCGCGCGGGCGTCCATCAGGTCCCAACCCAGCAGCGCGACGTCGTGGTCGCGGATGAACTCCGCGCAGCTCGGATGCAGCCCCGGCCGACCGCGGCTGCCGTCGTCGCCGCTCGCCATGTAGGCGCCCCAGCCGCTGTGGACCAGCAGCGCGTCTCCGGGCTCGACGGTCGCGCCCTCGGCGCGGGCAATTGTCTCGATCTCCTCTCCCCGCACCGGCTCGTCGATGCCGACGTGCGGCTCGCCGCGGTGGCGCGGGACATCGATCAGCACGCCCTTCGTGATGATCCCGCCGCTCCAGTGCGTGATGTCCCCGAAATGCGCACCCTGGGTCGTGATCTCCACGTCGGGGTCGCGCCCCTGCCAGATTCCGTCGTCGTCCCAGATGTGGCACAGCGCGTCGACGTGGGTCACCGTGGACCCGTGGTAGATGAAGCCGAGATAGTCCATGACATAGCCGCCGCCGGGGCCGAGCGAGCTCTTCTGGATGAAGTGCTGCGGCGGCTCGAAGACCCGGCTCAGCGAGACGGTGCGCCCGGTGCGCACGAGCGCGGCCGCCGCGGCGCGCTTCTCAGGGGTGATCAGGTTGATCGCGCCGACCTGGTCGGCGTCGCCCCAGCGTCCCCAGTTGCGCCTGTCGCGGTACATCGCCGCGTAGTCGACCTCGCCGGAGGACTGGACGGTGCTCGCGGTTGCCCTCGCGGAACGGACTGCCGCTGCCGCGGCTCTGCGCGCGCGTGCCGCCTGCCGAGTCAGGAGCTCCGGTGGAGAGAACGTCTCGGGCACGGGGCCCGGCCCGTCCGCTGGCACATTGGCCGGCGCTGCCCAGGCCCGGCCGGGATGCGCGAGAGCCGCCGTACCCATGGCCGCTGCGTGCTTCAAGAATCGCCGTCGTGAAGAAGCCATGTCGTCTCTCCCGTTTCGACCTGGAAGCCGAGCACGTCGAGCGCTTCCTCGTCGAGCTCGTCGGCGTGCTCGTCGATGATCTGTCGATCCCGGTGGTCGACATCGGTCCTGTCCTCGAGGTCGGAAGGTACCGAGCGCCTGGGTTTCACGCCACCATCATACCGCCCGCTTGGGGCGCTTGGATGTCGTCACCGGGCACCTGCTCACGGCAGCGCGAGCGCGATCAGCTCCGGCACGTCCCCGCCGATGGTCAGCGCGATGTGCTGCCTGCCTTCGTACAGGTAGGTCATCGGGGTGCCGATTGCGCCGGACGGAAGGTCGACGGATCCGACGATCTCGCCGGTCGCCTTGTCGCGCGCCACGAGGCGCGGGCCGCCGTCCGAGCCACCGGCCGACAGGGCGCTTATAAGCAGCGTCTTCGTCAGCACCGGGCCGCCCCGGCCATCGCCGCCCAGCGGCGGCAGGTCCAGGTCGCGCAGCATGGGGTGATTGCGGTAGCGGTCGCCGTCCCCGTTGGGCTGCATCCAGGCGTGCTCGCCGGCGTTGAGGTCGATGGCGGTCAGGCGCGAGTAGGGCGGCTTGAGCAGCGGCAGCCCCTGCGGCATGGTCGGTTGGGTCCCGCTGTCGAAGTCCGCCTGCGTGAAGCGGAGGTTGCCGCCCTCGGCCGGGTCGGGCGTGTAGTACTTGATGACCGAGAAGCTGTTCACCGAGGGCACGTAGATCAGTCCGGTCTCGGGGTCGGCCGCAGCCCCGCCCCAGCTCGCGCCCCCGGCGATGTGCGGTCGCTGAATCGTCCCCTGCAGGCCGCCTTCCACGGTCAGCATCGGCGGCGTGAAGAGCGGTCCGAGCCGGAAGTTCCGCACCGCCTCGACCGCCATCGTCCGGATCTCGGGAGTGAAATCGACCAGGTCGTCGATGCCGATGCCCTGGTACTCGAACGGCGGCGGCTTGGTCGGGAACGGCTGGGTGGGCGACAGCACCTCGCCTTCGAGGTCGGTGTCGGTTTCCACCGCACGCTCCTCGATGGGCCAGACCGGCTCGCCGGTGGCGCGGTCGAAGACGTAGGTGAAGCCCTGCTTGCTGACCTGCGCGAGAGCCTTGACGGGGCGTCCGTCCACCTCGATGTCGATCAGGGTCGGCGCGGCGGGGAAGTCGTAGTCCCAGACGCCGTGGTGAACCGCCTGGAAGTGCCAGACCCGCTGGCCGGTCTCCGCGTCGACGGCGACGATGCTTTCGGCGAACAGGTTGTCGCCGAGGCGGTGGCCGCCGTAGTAGTCGCTGGTCGGCGTGCCGGTCGGCAGGTAGACGTACCCGAGCTCGTCGTCGGCGCTCAGCGGCGGCCAGATGTTGGCGTTGCCGGAGTAGCGCCACGACTCGTTCAGCCAGGTGTCGGCGCCGAAGTCGTCCGCCTGCGGGATGGTGCGGAACACCCAGCGCACGTCGCCGGTCCGCGCGTCGACCCCCTTGACCCAGCCGGGCGGCGCTTCCCTGCGGATGACGAAGTCCGAGATGATCGTCGGCGTGACCACCACGTCGCGGGTGATGACCGGCGGCGAGGCGACCCCCACCAGGTTCCGACCCTGGTAGTTGGTCCCGCCCCGCTCGGCCCGCGGGACGCCCTCCATCAGGTCGACCCGGCCGTTGTCGCCGAAGTCGCGGACCGGCTCGCCGGTGCGGGCGTCCACCGCGATCAGGTACGCCTGGCTGGTGCCCCAGAAGATGCGGGCGTCGTCGCCGTCGCTCCAGTAGGCGAGACCGCGCGAGCGGTAGCCGTGCGTCGGGTCGCCGCCCTCGTAGGCACGCGGATCGTGCACCCAGACGGTTTCGCCCGTGCCGGCGTCGACCGCCGCCGCCTGGTAGAGCGCGGTGGTCAGGTAGAGCACGCCGTCGATCATCAGCGGCGTCGCCTGCAGGCCGCGGATGGAGATCGGCCGGTCGTCCGCGCGCCGGGGCAACGACTCCAGGTCCACGTTGCCGTCGACGGACTGCCAGCGCCAGGCGATGCGCAGGTCGCTGAAGTTGCTCGCGTCGATCTGGTCCAGCGGGGAGTACTTCGTGCTGCCGTTGTCGCCCGCATAGCTGCGCCATTCGCCGTCGACGGCGCCGTATTGCGCGGCGGCGGGCACAGCCGCGAGTACCAGCGTCAGCGAGGCACCGGCGGCGACCGTGAAGAGACCAGCGTGTCGAGCGGACATGGGATCCTCCAATCGGAACTCATGAGCTCGTGGCGAAATCCCAGCGCGGGATTTCCGCCACGGATTCCCGGCGGCCGGTGCCACTATTGGCATTGGCGGTCAGTGCTGCTTTCAGGCCGGCACAGGACCGCTACTGATCGCAAGCGACGTAGGCGTCGATCACCGCGCGCTCGCCCTCCCGGCCCGCTCCCGCGTTGCCGTGCTCCATGCCGACGATACCCCGGTAGCCCTTCTTCTTCAGGTGCCGGAACACGTTCAGATAGTTGATCTCGCCGGTGGTCGGCTCGTTGCGGCCGGGGTTGTCGCCGACCTGGATGTAGGCGATCTCGTCCCACGCCCGGTCGAGGTTGGGGATGAGATTGCCCTCGGTGATCTGCTGGTGGTAGATGTCGTCGAGAATCTTGCAGTAGGGGCTGCCGACCGACCGGCAGATCTGGTACGCCTGCGGGATGCCGGTCAGGAACACGCCGGCGTGGTCCGTCCAGTGGTTGAGCGGCTCCAGCACCAGGGTCAGCCCGGCCGGTTCGCAGATCTCCACCGCCCGCTTCAGGTTGTCGATGACGATGGACGTCTGGTAGGCGCGCTCCAGCCCGCGGTCGTAGTCGCCCGGCACCACCGTGCACCACCGCGCGTTGACGCGGCCGGCCACCTCCACCGCCTGCCGGATGTCGGCCAGGATGCGGCTGCGCGCCTCAGGGGCGTCGGAGGCGAAGGAGACCTCGCCCCAGGCGGTGTGGGCCACGAAGACTCCCATCCGCATGCCGAGCCGGTCGAGCTCGGCGCCGATGCGCTCCTGGAGGGCGACGTCGCGGCGCGGCATTCCGTTGTCCTCCAGCGCCCGGAACCCCTCGTCGTGCATGAAGCGGAGCTGGTCGAGGAGGTCCTCACCCGCGTGGTGGCGGAACATGCCGAAGTGAGGGGCGTAGTCGAGGCCGAAGCGCCTGCCGCCGGTCTGCGCCGACGCCCGGGACGGCTCCGGCGCGAGGGCGGCGGCTGCGGGGACCGCTGCCGCGGTCGCCACGGCGAGACCCGTGCCGAGAAACTCTCTTCGCTGCATGCCCGCTATCGTATATTGCCCGGATGGACGAGGCGAGATGGGTGGTCTGCGAGCGGTAGCGGTTCGTGTCTGACGCACCGGTTCACCTCCGCAAGCTGCTCGGCCGCGGCGATGTGCTCGCCATCGCCTTCGGGGCGATGGTCGGTTGGAGCTGGGTGGTCCTGGCCGGCGAGATGATCCTGCGGGCGGGCGCCGTCGGTTCGATCCTTGCCTTCGGTGCCGGCGCCGTCATGGTGTGGCTGGTTGGGCTGACCTACGCCGAGCTGTCGTCGGCGCTGTCGCGCGCCGGCGGCGAGATCAGCTTCACCTTCGTCGCGCTGGGCCCCGGCGGCGCGTTCGTCTGCGGCTGGACGTTGGTGCTTGCCTACGTGGCGGTCTGCGCCTTCGAGGCGGTCGCCCTGCCCACCGTCGTCAGCTACCTCTTTCCCGGTTTCGAGGCCGGCTCGCTATATGCCGTCGCCGGCTGGGAGGTCCACGCGAGCTGGGTGCTCGTCGGCGTGGCCGGGGCGGTCGTCATCGGCGTGGTCAACTACCGCGGCATTCGCTTCGCCGCTTTCGCGCAGCGTCTGGCCGTCGGCAGCCTGCTGCTGGTGGGCCTGGCGTTCTTCCTGCCGGGCACGGTGCGCGGCGACACCGCGAACCTGGCGCCCTGGATCACCGGCTGGGAGGGGGTGCTGCGGGTCGTTATCATGACGCCGTTCCTGTACGTCGGGTTCGACGTCATCCCGCAACTCGCCGAGGAGATCGACGTCCCCTTCCGCACCATCGGCCGCATCATCGTGGTCTCCATCCTGATGGCCCTCGGCTGGTACGGCCTCGTGCAGTGGACGGTCGGCCTCGCGTTGGATCCTGCCACGCTAGCGGGGCGGGCGCTGCCGACCGCCGACGCCATGAGCGCCGTTTACGGCAGCCCCTGGGCGGGGCGGGTGCTCGTGGTCGGCGGCGCGTTCGGCATCCTCACGAGCTGGAACGCGTTCTTCCTCGGCGCCTCGCGGCTGCTGTTCGCGATGGCCCGCGGCGGCATGCTGCCGGCCGTGTTCGCCCGCCTGCACCCGCGCTACGGGTCGCCGGTGGCGGTGGTCGTCGTGCTGACCGGGATCACCGTGGTCGCTCCGTTCTTCGGCCGCCCGGCCCTGGTGTGGCTGGTCGACGCCGGCTCGCTGGCGACGGTCGTGGCCTACCTGCTGGTGGCGGCGGCGTTCCTCATCATCCGGCGCCGGCATCCGGACCTGCCGCGCCCGTATCGCGTTGCGGCTCCGGGGCTGGTCGGCTGGCTCGCGGTGGCAGCCACGGTGTTCTTCGTCCTTCTCTACCTGCCCGGCAGCCCCTCGGCGCTCGTCTGGCCGGAGGAGTGGGCGATCGTGCTGCTGTGGACGGGCCTGGGCGCCGCGTGCGCCGTTGGCATGCGGGGCCGGGTCGCTGCTTTGGGCGCCGGCCGGCAGGCGCGGCTGATTCTCGGCGACCATGCCGGGCTGCTGGGGCTGGGAAGAGAGGCAACGATGGTGGCGCGAGAGTGGCTCGAAATGGGAGACGCAAGGGTTTCTCCTGTCGATCGGCTTACTGACTATTGGCGGGCATTCAACAATCTCTACTCGTCTGTGACTGGTCACCCGGAGTCCCGGAGAATCCTGGACTATCTTGAGCAATCCGTTTCCGAGGAAAGGGCCGAAGCAATACTCCAGGAGCGGCAGGAACAGGCGCACTATCTGTTGTCGGTACCGGTAATAGACATGAGGCGCAATGGCCGCGACACATCAGGCTGTATCGAGGAGTTCAAGAGCGCGGGTAGTTCTCTGGAGAAGTTACGGCAACTGTTCATGGTAATTTATCAAGTTCGCTGCAATCTCGAGCACGGTCAGAAGTCTCCAACCGACGACCGAGACGTTCGGTTGTGTCAGGCCGCAGGGCCGGTCGTGGCGGACGTCGTGAGGATCAACACGTAGTCGAAGGTATTCGAGGCAGCGCGGCCTCGAAGCCGCTCACACTTCTTCATTGGGCGGCGGTGCTAGGAGTCCGTGGTGAAACCCCGCGTCGCACCGAGAGCGGCGAGGCGCCCGCGTGGCAAGGCGCGACGAGGGACCATATTGGGCATATTCGACCGAGGAGCAACGCAGTCCACGCGGGATGCATCGCCGCTCGAATGCAGCGGGGATTTGCCACGGGCTGCTAGACTAGCGAAATGAAGTCGGTCGCCAGTACAACCAGTCGCAGTGAGGCTGCCGCGGTTCGGGCGATGGCCCCCGCGGAACGCCTTGATCTCGCGTTCCGCCTGGGGGAAGAGGATCTTGAGTCTTTCCGGGCAACGCATGGCCTGGACCGGCGGACTGCGATTCGGCTGTTGGAGCGCCGGCGACAGGCCACGCGGCAACCTAGCGCATGCCTCGAACGGCTCATCGGGTGAGCCTGATCGAGCGCGTCACGGATGTCCTCGACCGCGCCAGGGCGAGTTACGCGGTGATCGGCGCGGCGGCGATGGCGGCTCGCGGTGTGGGTCGGTCGACCCGTGATGTAGATCTGCTGACGCTGTCCGCGGCTGGACTCGACAAGGCGTGGTGGACATCGCTGTCGAGAGCCGGCGTGCGCGTGTCGGTCTCGCGCGGCGATGCCGACGATCCCCTCGCCGGCGTCGTTCGTTTCGAACAGAAGGGCGAGCGACCGGTCGATCTGGTATTCGGCCGGTATCCGTGGCAGCAGCGCGTGCTCGCGCGCGCGCAGCCGGCAGCGATCGGCGGATTGAATCTGCCGACTGTCCAGACGTCGGATCTCATTCTGCTGAAGCTCTACGCTGGCGGCGCGCAGGACGCGTGGGACATCGAGCAGTTGCTGGCTGGCCCGGACCGCGGGGTGCTCATCGCCGACGTCGAGGCGGTTGTTGTTGAACTGCCTGCGCGGTGTCGGAGACTGTGGAAGGCGGTTCTCGATCCTCGCCCTTGACCGGGTGTCCATCGGGGTCGCAGGGGAGACGAACCGAGACACGGTGGTACCATTGAACTGCTGGTTGACGGGCGGCGGCAGATGGTTGGCGTTGTCGCGATTCGGACAACGGGAGACTTCGACATGCAGATTGGATTTCGCACGGCGGCGCTGGCGGCGGTGGTTGTCATAGTCTTCACGACGGCGGCGGCCGGCCAGACGGAGCTTCGCACGCCGGACGGCCAGCCCGACCTGCAGGGGGTCTGGGACTTCCGCACGATGACGCCGCTGCAGCGGCCGGAGGATCAGGAGCGCGCCTTCCTCACGGAGGAGGAGGCCGCTGCGGTCGAGGCAGCCGCCAACGCACGGCGCGCGTCGCTGCTAGAACCAAGCGAGGTGCGCACGGAGCTGCTCCCGGCGGGCGGCACGGGCGCCGAGCGGGGCAGGCGGGTGGGCGGCTACAACGACTTCTGGCTAGACTACGGCACGAACATAATCGAGGACCGGCGGACGTCGCTCATCATCGACCCGCCTGACGGGCGGCTTCCGGCCCTGACGCCCGAGGGGGAGCGCCTGCGCCAGATCGGCTCGCTCGCCGAGGACCTGCCGATCCCCCGTCCGGTACGCGTCCGGAGCGCCGGCACCGGCGCTGACGATCCCGAGGACCGCGGCCTGGCCGAGCGCTGCCTGCTCGGCTTCAACAGCGGCCCGCCGATGATGCCGAGCGGCTACAACAACAACATGCAGCTCTTCCAGACGCGGGACCACGTGGTCATCCTCAACGAGATGGTGCACGACGCGCGGATCATCCCGCTCGACGGCCGCCCGCACCTGCCGCAGAGCGTGCGGCAGTGGATGGGCGACTCGCGCGGGCGCTGGGAGGACGACACGCTCGTCGTCGAGACGACGAATCTGACCGAGCTCACCGGCAGCTTCGACCCGTCGGCCATGCAGGCGATCGGCACTGGACTGACAGTCACGCTGACCGAGCGCTTCACGCGCGTCGACGAGAACACTCTGCTCTACGAGTACACGGTCGACGACCCGAGCATCTTCACGCGGCCGTTCACCGTGGCGGTTCCGATGCGGCGCAACGACGAACCGATGTTCGAGTACGCCTGCCACGAAGGGAACTACGGCCTGCTGAATATCCTCAGCGGCGCCCGCGCCGAGGAGGCGGAGCAGCAGTAAGCTTGTCAATCGTCGCCTGCGGCTCCGCTTGCCGCCCAACCAACCCTCGCCAGGAGTCTGCACTGTTTACGGTGCAGACCCCTGGGGCCGGTCAGACCGTGAGCGCGAGGCGCCGGGCGCGGTCGGTGACGCGCGCGCCGCATCCCGCCAGAGCGTTCTCGTCGAGGCCCGGCCGGGCCAGCTCGGCCGCTACCGCAGTGGCCTGGACGAGCGCGAGATCGGCCAGCTCGCGCACCCGCCGCCGGACGAAAGGCGCACCGATTCCAACACTGTTGGCGAAACGATTCCAATCTCCCCGTCGCAGTTCCTCGAGAGTGGCGCGCCGCGCGATGCGCATCGCGAAGTTGGGGGAGAGGTCCGGATAGGCCACCGTCGAGAGCAGGTCGTACAAGGGTGCCAACTCGACACGTCCGCCCTGAAGCAGAAGGCTGTAGTTTTTTCCGTGCGCGTCTGCGTTGCCGAGCAACACCTGGACGATGGCCGCGTCGAGCAGCTTGAGCACTTCCACAGCCGGCCGCGTGCAGGCGCGCCGCACCAGCTCGAAGCACTGCCGGAACCCGGGGCCGCCGTCGGCGGCGTACTTCCGGTCGGCAACGATGCCGAGCGCCTGGCAGAAATCCTCCTGGTGCAGACGTCGGACCGCAACGTCCGGCTCCCGCCGGCGGTCGTAACGGGTTACCAGCAGGCAGGCCTGGCCGGCGGCGACGTACGGTTCGACAGGCGCGACGTCGAGGCCGAGCCTTGCCGTGAGCCGCATGGCGAACGCCTCGTTCTCGGTCGTCGCGACAAAGCGGGCGATTGGCGGCTTGAGGATGTGCGTGGTCGGCTGGCCGGGCGCGGGGAGCGCGATGCGTCCATCCAGCAGGATCACCGGCAGCTTCGACTGCGCCCCGGCAAGCGACAGGCGCAGGCCTGGCGTCCCGGCCAGGAACGGCCGTGCATCCAGACGCGCCAGCAGGGCGGCGAGCTCGTCGTCAGCCGGCGCCGACACTGGTCCTGCCGCTGCGAATCGAGGCGGGGTCTCGCCCGCGGGCCACAGCGCGAGCGCACCCGCCACCTCGCCGCCGAGCCGTTCGAGCAGCCTGAACTCGTTGGCCCGCGAGACGCCCAGGGCGGCGGCGACCGCGTCGCGCTGCGCGCCTTCCGGGAGGAGTCCCTCGAAGAACGGGCGGCACTGTCGGGGCGGAAACGGCTCCGGGCGTCTGGGCAACGAGACCGACAGGGCCGGCGCGGCCGGGTCCGCCAGCCAGTCCGCGTCGTAGGCGAACCGCATCGCGTCGTGCCGGTCCGTGGTGAGCGAGCCGACGACCGTGCCTTCCCACCAGACGGTGAGCGCCCGCGTCATCGGTTCGACTCGTCGCCGGCTGCACCCGGCGGAGGCTCCATTCGCGGGGGCTCGATCCGCAGGTTGCAGCCGAGCGCGGCCAGCACCGCGAGCGCCTTGCCGATCTGGGCGGTCGCCTTTCCCGCCTCCAGTTCCACGAGGAACCGGACGCCGACGCCGGCGGCGCCCGCCAACTGATCCTGTCGCAAGCCCTGGGCGCGCCGCGTCTCACGAACGATCCGCCCGATTTCGTTTGGCGTCAGCACGGGATTTCCCGTTCGGGAATATACGCAGCCGACACATTCCTTGGCAAGTGTGAATGTCCCGATCGGGAAAGTCCATGGTAGGACGGCTCTCCAAAGGGGGAGTATTTCCCGAGCGGGATTGCGGGCGGTCGTTGGCGGTCAGGGTGCCGGTCCCGCTCGGCTTGGCGAATCGTAGCGGCCGGGCGTGGGAGGACAAGGTGTTCCATCGTTGCGAGACGGCGGGCGGGGCCGATGTCCACGTGTGGGGCATGTGAGACCGACAATCTCAATTCCGTGCGCCGGCCAAATCGGGTGCCGTGGCGCACGCAGATGACCAGCGCGATGAAGCCGCACGCGAGAGCCAAGGACAGGACGGCCGGGTCGTACACGCTCTTCAGCGCATCACGGAGAATGTCCGAGAGCGACTCTATGGCGTTCCCTGAACGACCGGTCGGATGCGGTCACTCCGGTACAGCGAACGCCACCAGCTCCGGCACGTTTCCGCCGACCGTCAGCGCGATGAACTGCCGCCCGTCGTGCAGGTAGGTCATCGGCGTCCCGATGGCGCCGCCCGGCAGGTCGACCGAGCCGACGATCTCGCCCGTCGTCTTGTCGCGGGCGACCAGGCGCGGGCCGTCATCGTTGTTCTCGCCGCCGGCGGTCAGGGCGCTCACGAGCAGCGTCTTCGTCAGCACCGGACCCCCGCGCCCGTCGCCGCCCAGCGGCGGCAGGTCGAGATCGCGCAGCCGCGGGTGGTTGCGGAAGCGGTTACCGTCGCCGTTGGGCTGCATCCAGGCGTGGTCGCCGGTGTTGAGGTCGATGGCGGTGATGCGCGAGTAGGGCGGCTTGAACAGCGGCAGGCCCTGCGGCATCAGCGAGGGCGTGTTGAAGCCGCCCTGGGTCAGGTCCAGGTTGGCGCCCTCGGCGTCCGGGGTGACGTACTTCATGATGGAGTAGGCGTTCTCCGACGGGACGTAGAGAATGCCGGTTTCCGGATCCACCGCGGCCCCCATCCAGTTGGCGCCGCCGCCGATGGCCGGGCGCTGGATGGTTCCCTGCAGGCCGCCCTCGACCGATAGCATCGGTGGCGAGAACAGCCCGCCGAGCCGGTGGTTGCGCACCGCGTCGACCGCCAGCGCGCGGATCTCGGGCGTGAAGTCGACGAGCTGCTCGATGGACGAGCCCTGGTCCTCGAAAGGCAGCGGCTTCGTCGGGAACGGCTGCGTCGGCGAGAGCACCTCACCCGGCAGGTCGGTGTCGGTCTCGACCGCGCGCTCCTCGATGGGCCAGACCGGCTCGCCGGTGACACGGTCGAAGACGTAGGCGAAGCCCTGCTTGCTGACCTGCGCGAGCGCCTTGATCTCGCGGCCGTCGACCATGACGTCCACCAGGTTCGGGTGGGTAGGGAAGTCGTAGTCCCAGACGCCGTGGTGCACGGCCTGGAAGTGCCAGATTCGCTCGCCGGTCTCGATGTCGAGGGCGACGAGGCTCTCCGCGAAGAGGTTGTCGCCGAGGCGGTGGCCGCCGTAGTAGTCGTTGGTCGGGGTGCCGGTGGGGAGGTAGATGTAGCCGAGGTCGTTGTCGACGCTGAACGCCGACCAGACGTTGGTGCCGCCGGTGTAGCGCCACGAGTCGTTCAGCCAGGTGTCCACGCCGAGGTCGTCGGCCTGCGGGACGGTGCGGAACGTCCACTTCGTATCGCCGGTGCGCGCATCGATGCCCTTGACCCAGCCCGGCGCCTGCTCGCGCGCGATCGGCTGATCGGAGATCGACATCGGAGTCACGACGACGTCGTGGGCCACGATGGGGGGCGAGTTGATGCTGATCCAGGGGTGGCCCTGGTTATCGAGCGTGCCCCGGCCGTTGCGCGGGATGCCGGCCGCCAGGTCGACGCGGCCGTTGTCGCCGAAGCCGCGGGCCGGCTCGCCCGTGTCGGCGTCTACCGCCAGCAGATAGCCGTCGGGCGTGCCGTAGAAGATGCGCGCCTCGTTGCCGTCGGTCCAGTGGGCCAGGCCGCGCGTGCTGTAGCCGCTGGTATTGATGGCGAAGCGCGTCCCTCGGACCACGTCGGGATCGTGGATCCAGCGCACGGCGCCGGTCCCGGCGTCGAGCGCCGCGGCCAGCCGGAGCGGCGTGACGATATAGACCACGCCGCCGACCATCAGCGGGGTGACCTTCATGTTGAGGATGCTCAGGTCCTCGTGAATCTCGCGGAGCGCATCGAGATCGAGCGTCTCGTCCGCCGATCGCCAGCGCCAGGCGATCTCCAGGTCGTCGAAGTTCGTGGCGTCGATCTGATCGATGTCCGAGTACTTCGTGCCGCCGAGGTCGCCGCCGTAGGAGGGCCATTCTCCGTTCGGCGCGCCGTACTGCGAGGCGGCGGGGGAGGCCGCGGCAAGCAGCGCCACGCATGCGAGGAGGCAGAGAGGCGATAACCGCCGGAAGGGGACGCCGCCACGGGACGACGCGGACTCGCGGGCGCAAGGTGTCACTGGGAATCCTCCTGGCATCGATCCGAGGGCCATGCCGTCTGCCCAGCGTCGACGTCGGGCACTCGTACACAGAAGCCGCGATCCCCGCGGCTCCCGATTGGGGGTGACGAGAATGAAGCGGATGAGAAGGCGGCCGGCTATTGCGGCTCCCACTCCTCGGCGACCTTCGTCTCTTCCGTCTCCTTGCCGGCGCCGAGATCGCGCAGCACCTGCGCCGAGTTGCCGCTCGGATAGCGGGTGATGTCGGGCCGTTCCAGGCGGCGCGCCTCGGCGCGCTCGGCCAGCGTCAAGGCCGTGGTTCCGCTGCCGTTCTTCAGGTTCAGGTCGGCGCCGTGCTCGGCGAGCAGCTCGACCACGGTGGCGTAGTTGCGCTGCGCGGCGCTGTGCAGCGGCGCCGTGCCGACGTGGTCGACCTGGTTGACGTCGGCCCCATCCTCGATCGCTACTCTCGCCGCCTCGTACGCCGCGTGCTCCTCGCGGTCGGGGATTCGCAGCGAGCTGTTGAAGCGCCGTCCGCGGTTGTTGACGCCGCTGACCGCGGCCAGCAGCGGCGTCTGGAACCCGCCCGCGACGTGCGGCGGCCCGACGCCGCCGGCCCGCTCGAAGACGTACGCCCAGCGTTCGAGGCTGGTCAGGCTCGGGTCGGCGCCCCAGGCGACGAGCGCGCGCATGATGTCCGCCTCCTGGTAGTAGGCGGCGAGCCAGTACGGGGTGGCGCTGACGAGCTGCGGCGCAATGGCCCAATCCTGGCCGGCGCGGCGGACGGGCGTCCCCCGCTCGAGGCGTGCGTTGGGATCCGCGCCGCCGGCCAGCAGCGCCGTCGCCATCTCCATGTCTCCCCGCAGGATCGCGGCGTGCAGCGGCGTGTAGCCGGCCCCGATGTCGTTGGGATCGGCGCCCGCTCCCAGTGCGAACCGCGCGAAGTCCGCGTGGCCGCCGTGCGCCGCCACCACCAGCGCGCTCGCACCGGTGGGCGCCGCGTCGTCGATGTCCGCGCCGGCGCCGACGAGCCGCTTCGCCGCCTCCACGTCGCCGTGACGGGCTGCGAACAGCAGCGGCGTGTAGCCCCCCCGGTTCCATACGACGCCCTGGTCGTACTGCGAGCCGTTGGTGGCGTCCGCGTGCATCATGCGCGGCCGGATTCGGGAACGTGCCTTCACATCCGCTCCGTGCGCCAGCAGCACATCGATGATCTCGTGGTGTCCCTGGGCCACCGCCCACATCAGGGCGGTCTGTCCGCGGGAGCGTTCCCGCGCGTCGACGTCGGCGCCCTGCTTGGCCAGGAGCCGGACGGCGTCCGCGTTGCCGGTGCGGGAAGCTGTCATGACCGGCGTCTCGCCGTTGCGCAGCGCAATGTCGGGGTCGGCGCCGGCGTCGAGCAGGCGCGCCACCATGTCGGCGCTGCCGTTGTCCGCGGCGAGCCAGACCGGTGTCGCTCCCAGCTCGTTGGCGGCGTTGACGTCGGCGCCTGCTTCGATCAGCAGCGCGGCGGTCTCGTGGTCGTTTCGATAGGCCGCCCAGTGCAGCGCGGTGGCGCCGTCCGGCTGTGCCGCATTGACGTCGTCGCCGGCGTCGATGAGCGATCGGACTGCGTCGAAGTCCTGGGCGCGCACCGCATCGACGAGGGCCGGTGCGTCGATACCGTTGGGCGCCGCGCCGTGGGCGCGAGGCGCCGCGATGTCCAGCGCCGACAAGGCCAGCAGACACGCCGCCGACAAACCGCCGAAAGCAACCCGTTTCGCTGTCATCGTGGCTGTCTCCTGGCCGGCCGGCCCTCCCGCAGCCGTCGCGGCGTGCGTGGGCCGGAGGCCGAACGGCCATGGTACCGCAGCCGGAGAACGATTGACAACGCGCTGTGGGGCAGTCAGACTACCGTGTCCCGGTAACTCTCCCGCTCTTCTGAAAGGGGCTGTTGGTGCGTAAAGCCGCCTGGTTCGCCGCGGGTATCGCCGCCGCCCTGACGCTGCCGGCCATGGCGGCCGGGACGGCGTTCGCGCAGGCCGTGGAAACGGCCGGGGCAGGCGTATCCCCGCAACGGGCCCTTCTCGATCGGTACTGCGTCACCTGCCACAACGAGCGTGTCGTGGCGGGCAACGGCACCGGCATGATGGCCGAGCAGTTGCGCCTCGTGGGGCTGGCCCTCGACTCGGCGGACGTCGACGACGTGGCCGCCGATCCCGAGCTCTGGGAGAAGGTGGTCCGCAAGCTGCGCGTCGGCGCGATGCCACCGCAGCCCCGCTCGCGTCCCGACAAGGAGACCTACGACGGCTTCCGCGGCTGGCTTGAGGACGAGCTGGACCGCGTCGCCGCGGCGCGTCCGAACCCCGGCCGCACCCAGGCCTTTCACCGCCTGAACCAGGCGGAGTACCGCAACGTCATCCGCGACCTGCTCGACCTGGAGATCGATGTCGAGGCGCTGATTCCGCCCGACGCGCCCGACCGGAACGGCTTCGACAACATCGCCACTTCGCTGTCGCTGTCGCCCGCGCTGTTCGAGCGCTACGTGTCGGCCGCCAAGAAGATCGGCCGCCTGGCGATAGGCGAGGCGCCCACCGGCGGCGCCGAGATCGCGACCTACGACGTGCCCCTGAATCTGATCCAGAACGATCAGCAGAGCGAGGATCTCCCGTTCGGATCGCGCGGCGGCGCGGCCATTCGCCATCACTTCCCGGTGGATGGGGAATACCGGATCAAGGTGCGGCTGCAGACGAACTACGTCGGCTATATTCGGGGCATCGACGACGCGCACGAGATCGAGTTCCGGCTGGACGGACGGCGCATCGAGCGGCTCACCTTCGGCGGCGAGGCGCCGGGCATGCCCGCCCCGATCAGCTTCGCCGGCAACATCCGCGGCACCGACGACTGGGAGGACTACACGCTGCACGCCGACGACCCGCTGGAGGTGACAGCCACCGTCTCGGCGGGACCGCACACCATCGGCATCTCCTTCCCCCGCGAGACATGGGAAGAGGAAGGCGTGCTGCAGCCGCGGCAGACCGGCTTCGCCCTGGCCATCAACGAGATGCCGGACGGCAACCCGGCCCTGAGCAGCGTGCAGATTACCGGACCGTTGCGCGTCGACGGACCGGGCGATACGCCGAGCCGCCGGCGCATCTTCACCTGCCGGCCCGAGCCGGGGGCGACCGGGGCCGAGGCGGCGGCATGCGCCCGGCAGGTCCTGGGCAGTCTCGCCCGGCGCGCGTATCGGCGCCCCGTGGACGAGACCGACGTGGCGACGCTGCTCGAGTTCTACGAGTGGGGCCGCGTGGACGGAGGTTTCGAGAAGGGCATTCAGTTCGCGCTCGAAAGGCTGCTGGCCGATCCCGACTTCCTCTATCGCGTCGAACGCGACCCGGTGGACATTCCCGGCGCTGCCACCTATCCGGTTTCCGACATCGAGCTCGCATCGCGGCTGTCGTTCTTCCTCTGGAGCAGCATCCCGGACGACGAGTTGCTTGCCGCCGCGGAGAACGGCACGCTGAGCGACCCGGTCGTGCTCGACGCGCAGGTGCGGCGCATGATGGCCGACCCCCGCTCGCAGGCGATGGTGGACAACTTCGCCGGGCAGTGGCTCTACCTGCGAAACATGGGCGGCGTCTATCCCGACCCCCTCATCTTCCCGGAGTTCGACGAGAACCTGCGCGAAGCGTTCACGCGGGAGACGGAGCTGTTCATCGGCAACCAGTTGCGGGCCGACGCCAGCGTGCTCGAGCTCCTGTCGGCTGACTACACCTACGTCAACCAGCGGCTCGCCGAGCACTACGGCATCCCGAACATCTACGGGAACCGGTTCCGGCGGGTGCAGCTCGACGGCGCTCGTCGGGGCGGCCTCCTGAGCCACGGCAGCGTGATGACCGTGACCTCGTATCCCAACCGCACGTCGCCGGTGCTGCGCGGCAAGTGGGTGCTCGAGAACCTGCTCGGGGCGCCGCCGCCGGAGCCGCCCCCGAACATCCCCGCGCTCGAGGAGCAGAACGAGGACGGCGAGCCGGTGTCGATGCGCGAGGCGATGGCCCAGCATCGCGAGAACCCCGCCTGCTCGGTCTGCCACGCCCCGATGGACCCGATCGGGTTCGCGCTACAGAACTACGACGCCATCGGCGGGTGGCGCGACGACAACGAGGGGGGCACTCCCGTCGACGCCTCCGGCGTGTTGCCCGGCGGCGAGCGCTTCGAGGGCCGCGCCGGGCTCAGCGGCCTGCTCCTGGATCGTCCGGACGAAATCGTCGGCACCGTCACCGAGAAGCTCCTGATGTACGCGCTCGGGCGCGGCCTGGAGTACTACGACGCCCCGACCGTGCGGCGGATCGTGCGAGACGCCTCTGGCGAGGACTATCGCTGGTCGTCTATCATTCTCGGCATCGTCAACAGCACCCCGTTCCAGATGCGGAGGTCAGACTCATGATCGTCACCCAGAAGGCCATCCCCCGGCGCACCGTGCTGCGCGGCATCGGCGCATCGCTCGCGCTGCCGTTCCTCGACAGCATGGCGCCCGCGTTCGCCGCGATCCGCAACACGGCGGCCCATCCGGTCCGGCGCTTCGGTGTCGTCTACGTGCCGAACGGCATGGCGATGAAGCACTTCACGCCGGCGGCCGAGGGCCTGGGCTTCGAGACCACCCGCATCCTCAAGCCGATCGAGGCCTTCAAGGACCAGATGCACGTCCTGACCGGCCTGAACGGCGTGGCGAGCAACGCGGGCGTGCACGCCAGCGCGGCCACGCGGTTCCTGACCGGCGTGACGCCGGCGCGGACCGAGTCGAACCTGCGGGCGGGGGTCTCCGTCGATCAGCTCATCGCGCGGAGCTTCGAGCAGCACACGCAGCTCGCGTCGCTGGAGATCGCGCTCGACAGCCGCGACGTCTCCGGGTCGTGCGACGTCGGCTTCAGTTGCACCTACACCAACACGATCGCGTGGCGCAGCGACACGACGCCGCTCTCCGGCGAGAACAACCCGCGCGCGGTCTTCGAGCGGCTCTTCGGCGACGCCGGCTCGACGGACTCGGCCGCGCGGCTCGCCCGGATCCGCAAGGACCGGAGCATCCTCGACTCGGTGACCGAGAAGATCGACGCGCTGCAGCGCGGGCTCGGCCCGAACGACCGCGTGCGCGTCACCGAGTACCTGGAGGCGGTGCGCGACATCGAGCGCCGCATCCAGCGGGCGGAGGAGCAGAGCGACCGCGAGCTGCCCGAGGTCGACCAGCCGGCGGGTATTCCCGCGACCTACGAGGAGCACGCCAAGCTGATGTTCGACCTGATGCTCCTTGCCTACCAGACCGACCTGACCCGCGTCAGCACCTACATGATGGCGCGCGAGATCAGCGGCCGGACGTATCCGGAGATCGGGGTGCCCGACTCGCACCATCCGACGTCCCATCACCGCGACGACCCGACCCTCTACGAGAAGATCGCCAAGATCAACGAGTTCCACATCTCGCTCTTCGGCTACTTCCTGGAGAAGGCGCGGTCGACGCCGGACGGCGACGGCAACCTGCTCGACCACATGATGCTGCTCTACGGAGCCGGCATGTCGGACAGCAACCTGCACGACAACAAGGGCCTGCCGCTGGTGCTCGTGGGCGGCGGATCGGGGCAGCTCAAGCCGGGCGCGCGTCACCTCGTGACCAAGGAGCGGACGCCGGCGACCAACCTGCACCTGACCATTCTCGACAAGATGGGCGTGCCGGTCGACCGGATTGCCGACAGCACCGGCCCGCTGGATCTGCTCGCGATCAGCTAGCGGCGCGTCCAGAGTGACGGAACCTCGAGGCCCGGCAGCAATGTCGGGCCTTTCGTTTGCCTGACGCCCAGGGTGTTACGCTAGCGGACCAGTTCGGAGGAATCGATGGCCCGAGTCTCGATTACCGTCAACGGCAAGCGGCGCACCGCCGACGTGGAGCCGCGCCTGCTGCTGGTCCATTTCCTGCGCGAGCACCTCGACCTGACCGGCGCGCACGTCGGCTGCGACACGAGCCAGTGCGGCGCCTGCACCGTGCTGGTCGATGGCCGGAGCGCGAAGTCGTGCACGATCTTCGCCGTCCAGGCCGACGGCGAGGAGGTGACGACCATCGAGGGGCTGGCCGAAGGCGAACGGCTGCATCCGTTGCAGGAGGGCTTCTGGGAGGAGCACGGCCTGCAGTGCGGCTACTGCACGCCCGGCATGATCCTGTCGGCCGTCAATCTGCTGGAGGACAACCCCGCGCCGACGGAGAAGGAGATCCGGGACGGGCTCGACGGCAACCTCTGCCGCTGCACCGGCTATCAGCACATCGTCAACGCGATTCAGCACGCGGCCGGGCGGATGGGGCGATCGGACGACGCCGCGTCGCCGCGTCGATGAGCCAGGCCTTTCCGCCCGCGTCGGCCGAGCTGCTGTGCCGGGAGGCGCGCTTCGCCGCGCATCGCGCCGGACGCTACCTGGTCGTCGAGTTGCTGGCGCCGAATCGCGTGCTGAGCAACTCCGCGCACGTGGGGGGGCAGCGCGAGGATATCCGCTTCCTGGTCAACCACCAGAGCTGCGAGGCAACCGGCGACCGCGAGCGTCACGAGCTCATCGCCGCCGGCGGGCAGGTCGCCTACCACCACCGAGTGTGCGGAGAGCTCGGCCTGGACCCCGGCCAGACCGCGGTCCTGGGCACGGCCGCCAACATGGCGTATGCCGCGCACCGCACCGCGGAGTTCGACGATCTGCGGGTGGATGCCTTCACGACGGCCGGCGTCGCTGGCAACGCCGCGCGGGCAGGCGATCCTGCTTCCTGGTGCGAGACGGACGACGGTTGGCGCAGGGTGCCGCCGCCGCCGGGCACCATCAATACGATCCTGCTGATCGATTGCCCCGTCACGCCTGCCGCCCAAGCCCGCGCCGTCGTGACGATGACCGAGGCCAAGTCGGCCGCGCTGGCGGACCTGGCCGTGCCCAGCCGCTACTCGCCGGCCATCGCCACGGGCACCGGCACGGACCAGTTCTGCCTGGCGGCTCCGCTCGACCCCACGCGCCGCGCGAGGGAGTCGACCAGTCCCCACGTGAAGCTGGGCGAGCTCATCGGGACCGCGGTCAAGGAATCGGTCGAGGAAGCGTTGCGCTGGCAGAACGGCCTGGAGGCGTCCTACACGCGCGGCCTGTTTCACGCCCTGGGCCGCTTCGGGCTTACGGAGGCGCGCGCGATGGAACGGCTGGCGGAGCTGCTGCCGGCCTCGCGTTTCGAGCTGCTCGACAAGAACCGGAAGGCGGTCTTCTTCGAGCCGGGCGTCGGCGCGGCGGCCTACGCGCTGGCCGCGGTCCTGGACAGGGTGGCGTGCGGCACCGTTCCGAAGGGGCTGTCGCAGGAGGCGTTGCGCTGTCAGGCGGCGTGCATGGCTTGCGCACTCGCGGGACGCCCGGAGGCGTGGCCGGCCTTTCGGAGCGAGCTCATGGAGGTATCCGATGAGCCGATCGATCTGGTCCTGCGCGCCATCGCGGCCGGCTGGCAGGCGAAGTGGGCGTGAGCGGCCCGACCTCACCCGTCTTCGCCTCGGGCGCCGCCTCGACGCCGCCGTCCACGGCGAAGTGGGCGTGAGCGGCCCGACCTCATCCGTCCGAGAGACACGGACCGGGCGGGCAACGCGCGGGCGGAGCAAGTGGACCTGAGCAGTCTGGCTCCCCGTGCCGATCTGCTGTCGGCCGCCGTGGTGCTGGACCTCGCCGTCGGCGATCCCGTCTATCGCTCGCACCCGATTCGGCTGATCGGCGGCTCGTTGAAGGCGCTCGAAACGCGCCTGCGTGCAGTCGGGGCCGACGGCCGCATCGGCGGCTGCGCACTCTTCGTCATGCTGGCGCTGCTCTGGGTCGGCGGCGCAGCCGCGCTCGTAATCGGCGCGGAATGGCTGCACCCGGCGGCGGCCGGCGCGGTGCATTTCTTCCTGCTCTACAGCATGCTTGCCCTCGGAGACCTGCTGAAGCATGCGGGCGACGTGGACGCTGCCGTTACCGTCGGGGACCTTCCCGCCGCCCGGGTCGCGGCCGGTCGCCTGGTCGGTCGCGACACCGCGCCGATGGACGGCCCCGCCTGCCGGCGGAGCGCCATCGAGAGTCTGGGCGAGAGTCTGGTCGACGGCGTTGTCTCGCCGTTCTTCTGGTACGCGCTGGGCGGTATCCCCGGGATCGTCCTGTTCAAGATCGTGAGCACGATGGACTCGATGGTCGGCTACAAGACCGAGCGGTATCGGGACTTCGGCTGGTGCGGCGCACGGCTCGACGATCTGCTGAACCTGATCCCGGCGCGTCTGACCTGGCTGCTCATCGCCGGTGCCGCGGTGCTGGTGCCCGGCGCCTCCGGCCGCGAGGCGCTGCGCTGGGGCTGGAGGCAGCACGCCGTCGTGCCGGGGCCGAACGCCGGCTGGAGCGAGGCCGCCCTGGCGGGTGCGATCCGCCGGCGCCTTGCGGGGCCAATCTGGCTGGGCGGCCGGCTCGTCACCGACGTCTGGATCGGCGATCCCACCGCCGCCGACGCGGGGACTGCCCGGGACTACCGGCGGGCGTGCGGGACGGTTCTGGCGGCGGCGGCGCTTGCCGGCGGGAGCGTTGCGGCCCTGCTGGCGTTCGGGTCGTGGTGAATCGCTGAGGGAACGGGAGATCAGGGCAGCGCCGGACGCGGCGGCTTCGCTCCCCGCCGGGCGCGCGGTGCGGCCGATCGTTTTCGGAACGGATTTCCCTCCCTCGCGGTACAATCGCCGTATCGGCACCAGCCGGGAAACGGAGGCAAGCACGATGATGGAAGGCATGCAATTCATCTTTCGATGGCTTCACGTGTTCGTGGGGATCATCTGGATCGGGCACCTCTACTTCTTCAACTTCGTGAACGCCCCGCTGGCCGCGAAGCTCGACGGCCCGACGAAGCAGAAGGTGGTTCCGGAGCTCATGCCGCGGGCGCTCTTCTGGTTCCGGTGGGGCGCCGCCTGGACCTGGATCACCGGGGTCCTGCTGCTGCTGCTCGTCTTCTACCACGGCGGGCTGGCGATCGAGACCGACGCAAGCTGGGGGGCGGCCGCCATTGCGATGATCGCGTTGACCTTCCTGGCGGTCTTCGTCTACGACGCGCTCTGGAGCAGCGGCCTCAAGTCCAACGTCCGCGCCGCCACGATCGTCTCGTTCGTGCTGCTGGCCATCGTCGTCTGGATGTTCGTGGAGGTCGGCGGATTCCCGCCGCGGTCGGTCCTGATCCACACCGGCGCCATGTTCGGAACGATCATGGCGTTCAACGTGTGGTTCCGGATCTGGCCGGCGCAGCAGCGGATCATTGCCGCGGTGAAAGCCGGCAAGGCTCCGGAGGCGGCCGACCCGGCGCTCGCCGGGCTGCGCTCCAAGCACAACACCTACATGTCGCTCCCGCTGCTGTGGGCGATGGCGAACCAGCACGCGACGCCGTTCTTCGGCGGCAACTTCGGGATCCCGAGCGACCTCTACTGGTTGGTCTGGCTTGCGGCCATTGTTCTGGGGTGGCACATCATCTTCCACTGCTACCGCATCGCCGGCCGCGTATCCGGGATGTGAGACCCGTCTCCGGGGCCGGTGCGAGCCGGCCCCCGGAGCAGCCACAGGGTGTCCAGGCGTTCGTGGCGAAACCCCGCGTGGCACCGAGAGTGCCGAGGCACCCGCGTGGCAGGCGGGACGAGGGAGAATACGCCGGCCTGACACGGCCGAGAAGAGGAGAGTCCAGGTGCTGCTTCGTCGCCTTGTCCGTGCCTTGACACATGTCCAGCTACTGGCGCTGCTGGCGGCCGGCCTCTTCGCGGCCTGCGGGACAACGCCGCCGCAAGCCCGGCCGGAGGGACCCGCCAGCCGAATCGTCAGTCTGGACTACTGCGCCGATCAGTTCGTCCTCGGCCTTGCCGATCGCGAGCGCATCCTGGCGCTGTCGCCCGACGCGGGCAAGGACTTCTCCTACCTCCGCGCCGAGGCGGCGGGACTGCCGACGGTCCGCCCGCGCTCCGAGGACGTCCTGGCGCTACGGCCGGATCTGGTGGTCCGCAACTACGGCGGCGGGCCGCGTGCGGCGGCGTTCTTCGAAAGGGCCGGCGTTCCGGTCCTGCAGATCGACTTCGCTCCCGACATCGAAGCCGTCCGCGAGCGGATCCGGCAGGCTGCCACAGCATTGGGAGTCCGTGACCGCGGCGAGGCCTTGATCGCCGAGATGGACGCCCGGCTCGCGCGTGCGCAGGCCGCGGCTCCGGATGCCGACACCCTGTACCTGGCGCCTTCCGGGGTCGCCGCCGGTTCCGGAACGTTCGTGGATCACCTGATCGCCGCCGCCGGGCTGGACAACTTCAGCGACGAACCGGGCTGGCGCTCGATCCCGCTCGAGCGGCTGGTATACGAGACCCCGCGCGTCTACGCCGTCCCGGTGTTCCAGCGCACAAACCACAACATGGTCTGGACGCCGTTCCGGCACCCGGTCGCGGTACGCCGCGTGCAGGCGGGGCCCACGCTGTCCATCGACGGAGCCACTACGTCCTGCGGGGCCTGGTTCCTCGCCGACGCGGTCGAGGCCCTGGCAGAGGGAGCGGCCGAGACCGGGAGCGGGCCGCCCTCCTGATTCAGAACTCCAGGCCCGGCTGCGCGCTGATCCCCTGCTCCTTGTAGGGGTGCTTCACCTCGCGCATCTCCGTAACGAGGTCCGCGAAGTCCACCAGCGCGTCCGGCGCATTTCGGCCGGTAATGATGACGTGCAGCATGTGCGGCTTCTCGCGCAGGACCCCGAGGACGTCCTCCACGGGTATCCATCCGTAATGGAGCGGGTAGGTGAACTCGTCGAGGATGAGCACGTCGTGTTCGTCCGCCCGGATCGCCGCCTGCACGTGTTCCCACTGCTCGCGCGCAAGCGCCGCGGTGCGCTCCAGGTCCTTCGACAGCCACGTGAAGCCATCGCCGAGCGCCGACCAGGAGATGTCCAGCTTTTCGGCCGCGCGGCTCTCGCCAAAGCGGGATCCGGTGTGCTTGAGGAACTGGAACACCCGCACCCGCATGCCCCGGCCCCAGGCGCGGAACAGCACGCCGAGCGCCGCCGTCGTCTTGCCCTTGCCGTTGCCGGTGTTGACGACCACCAGGCCTTTCTTCTTTTTCGCCACGCCCGGATTGTAGTCGGCCCTCGATCGACCGCGCGCGGGCAGTCGTCGACGGTCTGCTATGATCAGCACTTCACGTCCGTGGTCAGGTGCTCGGGAAGTTCGGTGCGACGCCGACGCTGCCCTCGCAACTGTGAGCAGGTACGAAATCCGCACGACAGCCACTGTCCGTTGAGGACGGGAAGGCGCGGAGAGTAGGCGCGACCCTGCAAGCCAGGAGACCGGCTTGGCCACGCCTCACCCCGCTTCCGATGGGGAAGCAAAGGAGGAACTGTGGCCGACTGCGCCCCGCCGTTCGCGCGTTCTGCCTTTCGCAACACGTTCTCGCGCCCATTGCTGTTCCTGTTCACGTGGTTCGCCTCGGCCGCCGCCGGCGCGAGGCTCGGCTCTGGCGACCGGCTACTGGTCGGGTTGCTGGCGGCGGCCGGTCTGGCCGCCGCCGCGGCCGCCTGCCTGCTCGGCTCGACACCCCTCGGGGTCGGCCGGGTCCTGGCCGCCCTGGTCGGAGCGGCCTCCCCGGGCGACGTGATCGTGGTGTGGGAAATCCGGTTGCCGCGGGCGCTGGCGGCTTTCGTGACAGGGGCCGCTCTGGGGGTTTCGGGTGCGGCGTTGCAGGGCCTGTTGCGCAACCCGCTCGCCGAGCCGGGGGTGCTCGGCGTCTCCGCCACGGCATCGCTCGCCGCCACGTTCGTGATCTACTACGGGCTGATCGAGGTGGGTGCGTTCGCGCTGCCGGTCGCCGCGATCGCCGGGGCGCTGGCCGCCACTGCGCTGCTGACCGTCGCCGCGGTCCGCGTCGGGTCGGTGGTGACGCTGATTCTGGTGGGCATCGGCCTTTCCAGCTTTGCCGGCGCGATGATGGCGCTCTTGATGAACCTGGCGCCGAATCCCTTTTCGCTGGCCGACATGCTCAACTGGACGTTGGGAAGCGTCGCCAACCGGAGCTTCGACGACCTGGTGCTGGCGGCGCCTTTCCTCGCGGCCGGGTTCGTCCTGCTGCTGGCGGCGCGGCGTGACCTCTCGGCGTTGACGCTGGGCGAGGAGGCGGCGGCCGGCGTCGGCGTCGACCTCCGGCGCGCCCGCCGGCTGGTGGTGGTCGGCGCGGGGCTGGCGACCGGGGCGGCGGTCGCGACGGCCGGCGCGATCGGCTTCGTCGGCATCGTCGCGCCGCACCTGGTGCGCCGTCTGGTGGATCACGATCCCGCGCGAACGCTGGTGCCGGCGGCGTTGCTGGCCGGGGTGATTCTCGTGCTCGCGGACATCGGGGTGCGGTTGGCTCCCACCGCCGCGGAGCTTCGGCTCGGCGTGGTCGCCGCGCTCATCGGGGCGCCGGTCTTCATCTGGATCGCCGCGGGCCGGAGGCTGGGAAATGGCTGAGCTGGCAGTCGACCGGCTATGCGTGAACCTTGGCGGCCGCCGGGCGGTGCGCGATGCGTCCTGGCGCCTTCGTGCGGGCGAGCTGGTGGCGTTGCTGGGGGCGAACGGCGCGGGCAAGACGACGGTGCTGCGCGCCGCGCTGGGACTGACCCCGCGTGTCTCCGGTGAGGTCCGCGTCGGAGAGGACGACCCGGTCCGCATGTCGCCGTCCGCGCGGGCGCGGTGCATCGCCTACCTGCCGCAGGTGCGTCCGCTGGCGTGGCCCGTGCGGGTGCGCGACGTCGTTGCACTGGGCCGTTTCGCCTACGGCGCCACGCCGGACCGGCTGGGCGCCGCCGACGAAGAAGCAGTCGAGCGTGCCGTGCGGGCTTGCGATCTGGAGCGGTTCGTCGAGCGATCCTGCACGACGCTGTCCGGCGGGGAGCTGGCGCGCGTGCACGTGGCGCGCGCGTTGGTTGCGGACGCGCCGTTCCTGCTCGCGGACGAGCCGACCGCGGCTCTCGATCCGTTGCACCAGCATCAGGTGATGCAGTTGCTGCGCGCGGACGCCGATGCCGGCCGCGGCGTTCTGGTGGTGATGCACGACGCGGCGCTCGCGGCACGGATCGCCGACCGGTTGCTCTGGATGGCGGACGGCCGGATCGTGGCGGACGGCCCGCCGGAGGCGACGCTGACGCCAGCCCGCCTGACCGAGGTCTACGGCGTGCATGCGGCCGTCCGCCGCGTCGAACGGGACTGGCTGATCTCGGTTACGGGCGCGGCCGCCCGCATCGCAGATCGTCATGACGTCGTCCAACAGCTTGGCACGATGCGCGTGTAGGCCCCTTGTTCCCGCCAGGGCAATGCCGTTAGGCTAACCGGCTGTGCCGGGCATCCGCGCGCGCCGAGGTGCTGGCGCAGACGACGTTGATTCGCGCCAGCCGGAGGACAGGATGCCCTACTTCCCGATGAACCGCAGCGCCGCGGATGCCGCGGACCGGAGATAGACCATGGCCGCAACGCCCGTTCTGCCGAAGCTCGTCGGGCAGCGCGTCAAGCGGCGTGAGGATCCGCGCCTGATCCAGGGGCGAGGCACCTACGTCGACGACGTGAAGATCGTCGGCTTGCAGCACCTCGCGTTCAAGCGGAGCGACATCGCGCACGGCCGGATCCGATCCATCGAGACCAGCGCCGCCGAGGCGATGGACGGGGTGGAGGCGGTCTTCACCGGCGCGCAGATCGCCGAGTTCCTGGCGCCGATGCCTATCGGGACGCCGTTCCCGTCGCCGGAGCATCGGGCGGTGGCGGTCGACACGGTCCGCTTCGTCGGCGACCCGGTCGCCGTGGTGGTCGCCTGCGACCGCTACGCGGCCCGCGACGCCGCCGACGCCATCGAGGTCGACTACGAGCCGCTGCCGGCGGTGGTCGATCCCGAGAAGGCGATGAGCGGCGAGTCCGCGGTGTTGCACGTCGACTTTGAGAACAACGTCGCCCTCGGTCCGCTGCCGAGCGGCACCGGGGTCGGCCGCAAGGGGGCGGTGGACGACACCGCCGTCGACGCGGCGTTCGAGGCGGCGGACGTCGTGATCGCCCAGCGCATGGTGAACCAGCGCCTCGCGCCGAGCTCCATCGAGGCCCGCGGCGTGGTGGCGCACTACGAGCCGGGCCGCGAGGCGCTGACCATCTGGTCGTCGAGCCAGAATCCCCACATCCTGCGCACCTTCGTGGCCCAGATGCTCGATCTGGGCGAAGACCGCGTGCGGGCCATCGCCCCCGAGGTCGGCGGCGGCTTCGGGGCGAAGATCAACATCTACGGCGAAGAGTATGTGGCCGCGGCGCTGTCGAAGCGGCTCGGGCTGCCGATCAAGTGGATCGAGGACCGCTCCGAAGCGTTCCTCGCCACCGTGCACGGGCGCGACCTGATCGCCTACGTCGAGCTGGCGGCCGCCAGGGACGGCAAGGTGCTCGGCCTGCGGATGCGGATCATCGCAGACATCGGCGCCTACAACATGCTGCTCACGGCCGGGGTGCCGACCAACAGCATGACGATGGCCAACGCGACCTACGCGTTTCCGGCCATACGCGCGACCCTGACCGAGGTGTTCACCAGCAAGACGCCGACCGACGCCTACCGCGGCGCGGGGCGGCCCGAGGCGGCCTACTTCGTCGAGCGGGCCATGGACATGCTGGCCCGCGAGCTCGACATGGACCCGGCCGAGCTGCGGCGCAAGAACTTCATCCAGCCCGACCAGTTCCCCTACAAGACCCAGATGGGCGCGGTCTACGACTCGGGCGACTATGAGAAGGCGCTCGACCACGCCCTGCATGTCGCGGGCTGGGAGAAGCTCAGGCAGGAGCGCGACGCGGCGCGGGCCGACGGCCGGCTCGTCGGTCTCGGCCTGTCGATGTACGTTGAGATCTGCGGCATGGGTCCCTCCTCCACCCTGCCGCCCGGCGGCTGGGAGCACTCGCAGGTCACCGTCGAGCGGGACGGACGGATCAGCGCGACCACCGGCACGTCGCCGCACGGACAGGGCAACGAAACGACCTTCGCGCAGATGCTGGCCGACCAGTTCGGGGTGCCGCTCGACCACGTGACGATCCATCACGGCGACACCGCGGTGGTGAAGCAGGGCATCGGCACGTTCGGCAGCCGGTCGCAGGCGGTGGGCGGTGCGGCGCTGCACGACGCGGGCGGGAAGGTGAAGGCCAAGATGGCGAAGTTCGCGGCCGCCCTGCTAGAGGCGCACGAGAAGGATCTCGTCTTCGAGAACGGGACGATTGCCGTCAAGGGAGCGCCGGCGTCGGCCAAGCCGTTCGCCGAGGTCGCCGCCTACGCCTACCGGCCGATCAGGCTGCCCGAGGGGCTGACCCCTGGACTGAGCGACGAGGCGTTCTTCGAGCCCAAGAACAACACCTATCCCTTTGGCTGCCACATCGCGATGATGGAGATCGACCCGGAGACCGGCGAGCCGCGGCTGCTGAAGATGGTGGCGGTCGACGACGCCGGCCACCTGATCAATCCGCTCATCGTCGAGGGACAGATCCACGGCGGGCTCGCGCAGGGCATAGGGCAGGCGATGATCGAGGAGGTCGCCTACGGGACCGACGGGCAGCCGCTGACCGCGTCGTTCATGGACTACGCGCTGCCGCGGGCGAGCGACTTCCCGCGCTTCGAGCTCGACAACACCGTCACCCCGACGCCGATCAACCCGCTCGGCGCAAAGGGCGTCGGCGAGGCCGGGACCATCGGCTCGACGCCGTGCATCGTCAACGCCGCCGTGGATGCCCTGAGCGGCTGCGGCGTGCGGCACCTCGACATGATGCTGCGGCCCGAGAAGCTCTGGCGCATCATTCACGGCCAGCCGGCCAGGAGCTCCCAGTCATGATCCCGACCGCTTTCGATTACGAACGCGCCACTTCCCTCGACGACGCGCTCGCGAAGCTGGCGGCCGCGGGGGGCGCCGGCAAGCTGATCGCGGGCGGGCACAGCCTGGTGCCGCTGATGAAGCTGCGCCTGAGCGAGCCGACGGTGCTGATCGACATCGCACACATCCCGGATTTCGCCGGTATCCGCGAGGTTGGGGGCGTCATCGAGATCGGGGCGGGGGCCACGCACCACGACGTGGTGACCTCGGCCCTGCTGCGGGATCGCTGTCCGATGGTGGCGGAGGCCGCCGCGACGATCGGCGACCAGCAGGTCCGCAATCGCGGGACCCTTGGCGGGAGCCTCGCGCACGCCGATCCGGCCGCGGACTATCCCGCCGTGATGCTGGCGCTGGACGCGGAGCTTCACCTGAAGGGGCCCGCAGGCTGGCGCACCGTCAAGGCCCGGGACTTCTTCCGGGGCATGTTGACGGTCGACCTGGCCCCGGACGAGATCCTCGCCAGAGTGACGTTCGCGCCGGTGCGCACGGCTGCCTACGCCAAGCTGCATCAGCGCGCGTCGCGCTTCGCCATCGTCGGCGTGGCGGCGGCCGTCGACGTGCAAGACGGAGCAATCGCGTCGGCCCGCGTCGGCCTGACGGGAGCAGCGCCGGCACCGTCTCGCTTGAAGAACGTCGAGGAGGCGCTGGTGGGCCGGCCGATCTCTTCCGACACCGTTGCGGCTGCGAAGGCGGTCGCCGGCGACGGCATCGAAGACATCAACGACGACATCCACGCCAGCGCCGAGTACCGTCGGGCCATGATCCGCGTCTTCACGCGGCGGGCGCTCGACCGGGCGTTGGTGCGGGCTACGGTCTGAAGCCGGAGCTTCCCTGCCCGCCGGCGGACCGACGCAACTTCACCCATTGCCTTCTGCAGAGTCCGGCCAAACGCGCGATGCGTGCGTCTGCTCGACCCGGGTACCGCGTTCGACATCGCGATCGTGCGCGATGGTGACGAGATGTCGTTGCCGGCCGAACTTGAGGAGGAAGCGGACCGGCCTTGGGGGCGGCGCCGGGGGACGGGTATCTGATCGACCGGCCGCCCGTATCCGCTTCCTGCTTGGACGATGCGGGCGGATTCCCTCTGCACGGTGACGGCTTGCGGTCCCCGGACATGCGTCGATGCGGCCGGAAGGGCGACATCCCCGCGTATACTGGCGCCATGTCCAAGATCATCCAGGTCCTCGGTCCGTTGACGGTCTGTCTGGCGGCGGCGGCCACGGCGGTCGGTCAAACCGGCGCGGCCGGCGGCGAGTGGCGCACCTACGGCGGCGATCTCGGCCACACCCGCTACGCCCCGCTCGATCAGATCGATGCCGGCAACTTCGGCGATCTCGAGGTGGCATGGCGGTTCAAGACCGACAACCTGGGTCCGGTGCCCGAGTACCGGTTCCAGTCGACGCCGCTGGTGATCGACGGCGTGATGTACACGACCGCCGGATCGCGCAAGGCGGTGGTGGCGCTCGATGCCGCGACCGGCGAGATGCGCTGGATGTACAGCCTGGACGAAGGGGCGCGCGGCGCCGCCGCGCCGCGGCAGTTGTCCGGCCGCGGGCTGGCCTACTGGGAGGCCGACGGCGAGCTGCCCCGGGTCGTCTATGTGACCCCCGGCTACCGGCTGATTGCCCTGGATGCCGCGACGGGACGGCCCGTGCCGGAGTTCGGGACGGACGGCATGGTCGATCTGAAGCAGGAGGCCGACCAGCCCATCGATCCCGTGACGGGCGAGATCGGCCTGCACGCGACGCCGATGGTCGCCGGCGACGTCATCATCGTCGGGGCTGCCCACCGCACCGGCGGCAACCCGCGCAGCCGCGCCAACGTGAAGGGCTACGTGCGCGGCTACGACGCCCGCACCGGCGAGCGGCTCTGGATCTTCCACACCATCCCCCGCCCGGGGCAGTTCGGCCGCGAGACGTGGTTGGGGGACTCGGCCGTCTATACCGGCAACACCGGCGTGTGGGGCCAGATCTCGGTGGACGTCGATCTCGGCATGGTCTATCTGCCGGTCGAGGCGTCCACCGGCGACTACTACGGCGGCTACCGCCCGGGGGACAACCTGTTCGCCGAGAGCCTGGTGGCGGTGGACCTCTACACCGGCGAACGCCGCTGGCACTTCCAGCTCGTGCACCACGGCATCTGGGACCACGACATTCCCTGCGCGCCGATCCTGCTCGACTTGATGATCGACGGCGAGCTGGTAAAGGCGGTGGCCCAGCCCACCAAGCAGGCGTTTCTGTACGTCTTCAATCGCGAGACGGGCGAGCCGATCTGGCCGATCGAGGAGCGGCCGGTCGAGGCGGGGGACGTTCCCGGCGAGTGGTACTCGCCCACCCAGCCGTTTCCGACGAAGCCGCCCGGCTACGACCGGCAGGGGGTGACCCTGGACGATCTGATCGACTTCACGCCGGCGCTGCGGGCCGCCGCGGTCGAGAGGGCCTCCTTCTTCAAGCTCGGACCGCTATTCACGCCCCCGGTCGTGAGTCAGCTCGATGGACCGCTCGGGACGCTGATGGCCCCGGCCCAGGGGGGCGGCACCAACTGGCCAGGCGGCTCCTACGATCCGGAGACCGGCATCCTGTACGTCTCGTCCAACAGCTCGCTCGGCCTGCTCTCCATCGTGCCTCCTTATCCGGGGCAGTCGGACATGGACTACATCCAGGGCAACGCGGTCGCCGGCCCGCGGACGTCCGGCGGAGCGGGATCGAGCGCAGGCGGCGGACGCACCGAGTTCGAGGTGCCGCCGCGCCCGCGGTTGACCGCCGAGCAGCGCCAGCGCGCGCGGCTCACCATCCAGGGGCTGCCGCTGCTCAAGCCGCCCTACGGCATCATCGCGGCCATCGACATGAACCGCGGCGAAATCCTGTGGCGGATCCCCCACGGTGCGACGCCGGACAACGTCCGCAATCACCCGGCCTTGCAGGGGCTGGACATTCCCCGTACCGGCCAGCGCGGCAGCGTCGGGACGCTGGTGACCCGCACGCTGCTGATCGCGGGCGATCCCGGGACCCACACCCTGCCCTCGGGCGAGCGCGGCGCGATGCTGCGCGCCTATGACAAGGCGACCGGGGACGAGGTGGGCACGGTCTTCCTGCCGGCGCAGCAGTCCGGGTCGCCGATGACCTACCTGCTCGACGGCGTGCAGTACCTGGTGGTCGCCGTCAGCGGTGCCGGGTACTCGGGGGAGTTGATCGCGTTCCGGCTGCCGGCCTGACCAGCGCGGCGCTGGTCGCGGGGAGTCCTTGCGCGCGAGTCGGTGACCGGACCATCAACCCGCGTGACTACTCCGCGCGCTCGACGACGATCTCCGCGCCGTACGAGGCTTGTCCGAGCACGGTCGGGTCGCCTTCTATCGCGCCGAATACGTTGACCGGGCTCGCCGGCCGGATCTCGTCGCCGCGGCTCATCGGGGTCGGTCCCCAGAAAAGGCAGAGCGCGCTACCCGGCGGCCAGTACGCCACCGCGCCCTTGTCGACGGTCGCCTGCGCGTCGGGCGCCTCCGCCGCCTCGACCGGAATCGAGAAGTAGATCTCGTCGCCCCACGTCTGGACCTGCCCCGTGATCGGCAGCGCATCCCACACCGCGTCCGCGGTGGACGAGTCGTCGAGTGTCGCCGACACGCTCACTGCACCGGCCCGAATCCGTATCCGTCTGTCGCCCATGGTCGTATCACCTCTCCCGCGGGATGATAGAACGGGTCCGGAGCGCCGCACGACCCGGTGCTCGATCCGGGATGCATTGATGCAGGCAAGGTATGATCGCGCATCATGCGTACCACGATAACGATCGACGAGCATCTCCTGGCACAACTGAAGCAGCGCGCCGCAGATTCGCGCACGTCGGTCAGCCGTGTCATCGAACAGGCGGCTCAACTGTTGATGCAGGAGCCGGCGGCCGGGAACGAGTCAGAGCCGTTCGAGCTGGTCACGTTCGGGGCCGGGGGGCGCTTCTCGCGCCACAACATCGACAAGACGTCTGCGCTTCTTGAAATGGACGATCTGGAGCGATTCAAGGATGGCGGGTGATCCATGCAGCTCCCCGACGTCAACGTGCTGATCTACGCGCACCGCGAGGATGCGCCCGAGCACGAGCGGTACGCGTCCTGGCTCCGGGCCGCAGCCGCATCGCCCGCACCCGTCGCTCTGTCGGAAACAGTGCTGGCCGGCTTTCTGCGCATCGTCACGAACCGGCGGATCTTCGATCCGCCCACGCCCATGGAGACCGCGCTCTCCTTTTGCCAGGGGCTCGTGGCCCGGCCGCGTGCGGTCTTCGTTGCCCCGGGCCGTCAGCACTGGGACATTTTCGTCGGGCTGTGTAGTCGCATCCAGGGGCCATTGGTTACCGACGCGTACCTCGCGGCGCTTGCCATCGAGCACGGATGCGAGTTGATGACCACCGACAGCGACTTCGCCCGGTTTCCGGGACTTCGCTGGGGGCATCCGCTCCGCCCGCGGCGCTGATGGTTGCCGGCGCACGCTGGCGGATCCGAATGGACCGCCGCTGTATCGATGAGGCGGACTGTGAGAGGATGAGCGCATGCGCGCCAGCGTGAAGACCGTCGTCGCCCTCGTGATGGTTGCCGCGGCCACCTGGCCGCTCGGCGCCGCGGACTGGCCGGAGTGGCGGGGCGCCGGCCGGCTCGGCGTCTGGACCGAGACGGGCATCGTCGAGACGTTCCCAGAGGGCGGCCTGACCGCTGCCTGGCGGACGCCGATCCACGGCGGCTACGCAGGACCCGCGGTGGCCGACGGGCGTGTCTTCGTCACCGACGCGCGGCGTCCCGACCCGCGCAGCACCGCGGCCGTCGAGCGGGTTCTCGCGCTGGACGAAGAGTCCGGCGCCGTCCTCTGGACGCACGAGTGGGAGACCAACTACGCCGGGCTCCAGCTCGCCTACGCGATCGGGCCGCGCGCGACGCCGACCGTCGACGGCGATCGGGTCTACGCGCTCGGGGCGATGGGCAACCTGCTGGCCCTCGACGTCGCCGACGGCCGGGTCCTGTGGCAGAAGGACTACGTCCAGGACTTCTACGCGTCCGTTCCCTCGTGGGGCATCAGCGGCGCGCCGCTCGTCGACGGCGACCGGCTCATCTGCCTGGTGGGCGGCGAGCCCGACGCCAAGGTGATCGCTTTCGACAAGCACACCGGCGAGGTGCTCTGGGAGGCGCTGTCCTCCGACTGGGAGCCGGGGTACTCGGCCCCGTTTCTGATCGACGCGGCCGGGGTGCCGCAGCTCATCATCTGGCACCCGCGGGCCATCAGCGCGCTCGATCCGGAGACCGGGTCCGTCTACTGGGAGGTGCCGCACATCGTCGACATGGGGATGAGCGTGCCGACCCCGGTGCATGCCGATCCTTACCTGTTCGTCACCTCGCAGTGGGGCGGGGCGCGCATGCTGCGGCTGGCCGAGAGCCATCCCGACGCGACGCTGATCTGGCAGGGGATCGGCGAGAGCGATCCGGAGTACGGGCGCGATCACGACACGCTCGACTCGGTGATCAGCACGCCGGTAATCCAGGGCGACTACGTCTACGGCGTCGACGGCGAGGGGAACCTGCGCTGCCTGGAGCTGCGCACCGGCCGGCGGGTGTGGGAGACGGCCGAGTTGATCCGCGACCCGGCGCGCTGGGCCACGGCGTTCTTCGTCCGGCACGGCGATCGCTACTTCATCAACACCGACGGCGGCGACCTGGTGATCGCGCGGTTCTCGCCGGAAGGGTACGAGGAAATCAGCCGCACGCGCCTGATCGAGCCGACCAGCCCCTACGTGCGGCGCCGGGCGCAGGGGCCGTACGTCAACTGGTCGCATCCGGCCTACGCGAACCGGCACGTCATTGCACGCAACGATGAAGAGATCGCACGCTTCTCGCTGGCCGCGGCGCCCTAAGTCCGGGAGCCGGTCGGTTACGGCGTCCGGCGCCTCCCTCGGCTCGAACGGACCGCGCGGTGCGCCGTATCGGACCGGCGACGCCGGCGCGGCGCCGGTCCGCCCGAGCCTGTTCCCGGCCGGGACGGCGCTGGCGGTCTGCATGGTGGTGGGGACCGCCTGCGCAGCCGTAACGGCGCCGGCGTGGTGGCCGCTCGCGCCCGCGGCGACCCTGGCGGCGGGACAGCAGAACGGCTCGCCGCGGCTCGTCGCGGTCATCGCGGACCTGCACATGGGCCTCGGCCGGGACGAGGCCGGGGAGTGGCGCGTCGAGGAGGATTTTCGCTGGGGAGACGAGTTCGCGCTCTTTCTCGAGGCCCTGGACGCGGAGGGCGGTGGCGCGGCCGACCTCGTCCTGAACGGCGACACCTTCGAGCTCGACCGGCTTGCAGGGGAGCGCTGCGCGGCCGACGACCCGGCGCTCGGCTGCACCGCGCCGGAAGCGCTGGCGCGGCTGGAGCGCGTGCTGGCGGCGCACGCGGACACGGTGGACGCGCTGGCCGCGTTCGCGTCTTCCGGGGCGAACCGGCTCTTCCTTGTACCGGGCGAGCATGACGCCGCGCTGCTGTTTCCGGCCGTGGCGCGGCGGGTGGAACGGGCGCTCGGTGCTCCCGGCGCGCGCGCCGCAGTGGTGGCGGACGGAGTCTGGCGCTCCGACGACGGCCGGATATACGCCGAGCACGGCCACCAGATCGGCTGGCGCGTGGACCGCTTCGAGGCGTGGCCGGCGCCGTTCGTGGAACGGGCCGGGCAGCGGCATCTGACGCGGCCCGTGCAGGCGGCTGCCGTCGATGCCTTCTTCGACGAGCACGAGGCGCGCTATCCGGTGGTCGACAACTTCGCGGACGAGGGCGCCGGGCTCACTCACGGTCTGTCCGCCGCGGGGATTGACGATCTCGGAGACGCGGCGCCGGCGCTGCTCCGCTACGTCCTCTTCCGAATGCCGTGGCAGCAGTTCCGGCTGGATCTGGACGCCGGCGACGTGCGGGCGCCCGCCTGGGATCTGGAAGCAGTGCGGGCGCAGGGGCCCGCCCTGCTGGTCGATTCGCTGCCGAACGACCATCGGTTCAAACCGCTGGCGCAGCGGGCGCAGGAGGCGGGTCTCCTGACCGCGCTCGCGAACGACCTGGCCGACGACGAGCTCGTGGCCCTGTGCGACTACCGGGCGGCGTCGCGTCGCGCCCGCCGCCGCTTCGAGCGCGTGCTGACGCAGTTCGACCCCCAGGGACCGCCGGTGCGCGAGTGCCCGCGCCTGCCGGACAGCCGCGGCGGCCTGTTCGATTACTTCTGGCGGACGCGCGACCTCGTCTACGGCGGGCGGCTGGAAGCGGCGCAAGACGGCGCGCCGGCCGCCGCCGGGCCCATCGCCGTGTTTATCCACAATCACACACACCTGATCGACTGGCGCCAGCGCGTGCTGGAGCTGACCCGGCTGGGCCGCACCGTCATCGTCGACGGCTTCTCGCCGGTTCGCAACGCCCTCTCGCCGGTGGTCGTCAACGGGGGCCCGTGGCAACGGACCATCACCCCCGTCCAGTTCGGCCGCCTGCAGGCCGAACACGCCCTGTCCGACGCCGAGTTGCTGGAGGCCCTGCAGCCCGAGCATCTCGCGCCCTGCTACGGCTTCGTGCAGATCGATCCCTACGACGACACGCCGGCCCTCCCGGCGATCCGCTACTGGCGGCAGGCGGAGAGCAGCGGCTGGGAGATGGCGCCCCGGTGCGGCCGGCAGCCGGCGCTGTGACCTACAGCCAGTCCCGCCAGGCCCGGACGTCGACGCCGTTCCGCACGTAGCTCTCGCCGCCGCCGTAGACGAGGGTGGCCGGAACGGACCGCCCCGCCAGCGCGCGCCATCGGGTCAGCCCCTTGAAGAAGTCGCCGGCGACGGTTTCGCCGGACTTCATCTCCACTGGATGCGGGCCGGCCGTCGTGTCGACAATCAGGTCGATCTCGTTGCCCCGGTGGTCGCGCCAGTGGTACAGGTCGGGCGTTTCTCCCGCGTTGCAGTCGACCTTCAGCGCCTCTGCGATCACCAGGTTCTCGAACACCGCCCCCCGCGCGGCGTGGCTCGCGAGCTGGCCGGCGTCGCGGATGCGCAGCAGCCAACAGAGCAGCCCCGAGTCGACGAAGTAGAGCTTGGCCCGCCTGGTCAACCGCTTGTTGAAGCTCCGGTGGTAGGGTTGGAGACGGAAGGTCACGAAGCTGGTTTCCAGCACCGACAGCCAGCGTCGGGCCGTGTCGTGGCTGACGCCGCAGTCGTTGCCGAGGCTCGACAGGTTCAGCAGCCCGCCGGCCCGTCCGGCGCACAGCCGGACGAAGCGTCCGAACGCCTCCAGGTCGCCGACTTGCGTCAGGTCGCGCACGTCGCGCTCCAGATAGGTCTGGAAGTACTGGGCCAGCCATTCGCTCGGATCGAGCCCGCGGTCGTGAATGCGCGGATAGAAGCCTCGCAGGGCGTGCTCGGTCCAGTCCCCGCCCGGCGCCGGATGGCGCGCGCCAACGCCCAGCAACTCGTCCATCGAGGGTGCGTCCCGCAGCGTCAACTCGGACAGGGAGAACGGCAGCAGGGAGGTCAGGCGCACCCGTCCGGCCAGCGACTGCGAGATGCTCTGCATCAACAGGAAGTTCCGGGACCCCGACAACAGGAATCTGCCGGGTGCCGGATCTTCGTCGACGATAGTCTGGATGTAGGAGAAGAGATCCGGCGCCCGTTGCGCCTCGTCCAGAATCACCGGGCCGTCGAGGCGGCCCAGGAAACCGCGCGGATCCTCGTGGGCGAACCTGCGTTCGTCGGGCGACTCCAGCGAGACGTAGCGGTAGTGCGGAAAAGTCTCGCGCAGCAGGGTCGTCTTTCCCGACTGCCGGGGGCCGTTCACCGACACGACCGGGTACTGCGCCGCCGCGCGCTCCACCGTCGTTGCAAGATGACGCGGAATCACGAGGCAGTGTACATAACGACGATTCGATCTTCAAATTGTACAGTCTGATTCCGGTCCGTCATGCCGGCTTACGGCGGCGTCAAAGAGAGGCGCCCGCGGGGGTCGAGGATCTGATTCCCGACCGGCCCTCACACTACCCGGTTGCAGCCGGGGTAATGCGGATGGCGCGCAATGCCGAAACAAAGGTAACCCTGTTGACGGGGACTCCATTGCAGCCCGGGAGGCGGCGGCATGTCCTATCCGATCGATCACGCCTGGTTCGTCTCGGCTCGGGCGGACGCCTTGCTCGATGAGAGCATCCGCCGGCAGCGTGCCGTTCCGATCGCTCCACCCGCAGGTCGAGGTCCGCTGCACCACGACGCCGTGCCAAACCGCATCTGCGTCTACCTCGGCGGAAACCTGGGTCGCGAGCGACGCTACGTCGACGAGGCGCAGGCTCTTGGCCGCCAGATGGCTCACGACGGCGTCGGCTTGGTCTACGGCGGCGCCTGCGTGGGGTTGATGGGCGTGCTCGCCGATGCCGTGCTCGACGCGGGCGGCGAGGCCATCGGCGTCGTGCCGCGCCAGTTGTCGTACCAGGAGCTCGCGCACGACTCGCTGACCGAGTTGCACGAGGTCGCGACGATGCACGAGCGCAAGCACAAGATGCAGGAGCTGTCGCAGGGGTGCATTGCGCTGCCGGGCGGCTTTGGCACGCTGGAGGAGATCTTCGAGGCGCTGACCTGGTCGCAGAAGCCGGTCGAGATACACGACAAGCCGTGCGTCTTCGCCGACATCGACGGCTACTACGACCACCTGTTCCGATTCCTCGACAGCGCCGCCGAACGCGGCCTGCTACTCCGGGAGAACCGGGCCTTGGCGCGCCGGACCGCCAGCGCCGTTGAGGCCCTGTGGGAAGTCCAGCGCATCTGGGCCGCCGCCGCGGCCGAGATCGACCGGGCGATCAGCGCCTACGCCGCGGTCTGAGTGGCCCGCCCGCCCGGTGATGGACCGCTGCTGTCATGCCGGCGCGCGCGTTGCCGCCAGCCGTCACTCGAACGGGTTGATCGGGGTACAGGTGATCGAGTCGTCCTTGGCTACGGCCGCCCGGCGCCACGACCGGGCGGGCACGTGAGTGCGCGGGGAGCGCCATCGCCACCCGCCACCGGCCGAAGTGCAATACTCCAGGCATGACGCCGGGCACGCGTTTCTTCAACACCGCCGGTCCCGTGCAGCCGGAGATCCACTACCACGTGCCGCCGCTGGCGCGGCTCGACGTCGACGATCTGTTGCTGCTCATGCGGCAGCGGAAGTACTTCGTGCTGCACGCGCCCCGCCAGACGGGCAAGACGTCGGCGCTGCTGGCGTTGCGGGACGAGCTGAACGCGGGCGGCGATTTCCGGTCCGTATACGTCAACGTCGAGGTCGGCCAGTCCGCGCGGGAGGACGTGGGGGCGGCGGTGCGCGCCATCCTCAGCGCACTGGCTTCGGAAGCGCGCTACGCCCTGGATGACCGGTTCCTGGATGACGAGTGGCCCGCCGTGCTGCAAGACGCCGGTCCCCACGACGCGCTGCGGGAGACGCTGGCCCGCTGGAGCGGGTCGGACGCGAAACCGCTGGTGCTTCTGATCGACGAGATCGACGCGCTGATCGGCGACACCCTGCTGGCCGTGCTGCGCCAACTGCGGGCCGGTTATCCGGGACGCCCGCGTCACTTTCCTCAGAGCGTGATTCTGTGCGGCGTGCGCGACGTGCGTGACTACCGCATTCGCTCCACCCGTGAGAACGCGGTCATCGCCGGCGGCAGCGCCTTCAACGTCAGGGCGCAATCCCTGCGGCTGGGCGACTTCTCGCAGCACGAGGTCGATCATCTGCTTGCCCAGCACACCGGCGAGACCGGTCAGGGTTTCTCTCCGGAGGCGAAGCTTCAGCTCTGGGAGTTGACCCGCGGGCAGCCGTGGCTGGTGAATGCGCTGGCGTACGAGGCCTGCTTCGAGGACGCGGCGGGACGGGACCGGCGCCGTCCGATCAGCGCCACCGCCATGCAGGACGCCCGCGAGCGGTTGATCCTCCGCCGCGATACGCATCTGGACCAGCTCGCCGACAAGCTCCAGGAAGAGCGGGTGCGCCGGGTGGTCGAGCCGTTGCTGAGCGGGGCCGCCGCCGCCGAGGCGTTCGCCGCCGACGATCTGGAGTACGTGCGCGATCTGGGACTCGTGACGCGGGTCGGCCCGGTCGCCGTTGCGAACCCGATCTACCGGGAGGTCATCCCGCGCGACCTCACCTACACCACGCAGGAGATGTCGTTCCACCACGACCCGGCCTGGTACATCGATGAAGACGGCGCGTTGCAGGTCGGCGAGCTGCTGGCCGCGTTCCAGGCGTTCTTCCGGGAGCACTCCGAGCATTGGGTGGAACGGTTCCAGTACCGGGAGGCCGGCCCGCAGTTGTTGCTGCAGGCGTTTCTGCAGCGCATCGTCAACGGCGGCGGCCGCATCGATAGGGAGTACGGCCTGGGTCGGATGCGCACGGATCTGCTGATCGTCTGGCCCGTCGGTGGGCCAACTGCGGGAGCGCCCGACGGGACCGGCGCGAAGACGCAGAAGGTGGTGGTCGAATGCAAGTTGCTGCACCGGAGCGCCGCGCGGACGGTCCGCGAGGGCCTGAAGCAGACGCGCGCCTACATGGACCGCTGCGCGGCGGCGGAGGGTCATCTGGTGATCTTCGACCGCGACGAGGACAAGCCGTGGGACGCGAAGCTGTATCGCCGCGACGACACCGACGGGGTGCCCGTCACGGTCTGGGGGATGTGACGAGTCGCCCGTCCAGCCCAACCCTACGCCGGCCGGGCCAGGATGTCGTCCACGGTGCGACAGGCGAGCGCGAGCATGGTGAGGGTGGGGTTCTGCGTGCCGACGCTCGGCATCGAGCCGCAGCCGGCCAGGTACAGATTGGGGTGGTCCCAGGTGCGCTGCCACGGGTTCACCACGCAGCTGGCGGGGCCGTTCCCCATGACGTGGGTGCCGCACATGTGGCCGGCGCCGCGGTAGTTGTAGTCCTGGCCGTCGTGCCGAAAGGCGGCCGGCGCGGTGGCGCTGGTCACGGTGTGGTCCGTCGCGCCGAGCAGGTCCATGATGCGCGTGGTGGCGGCGCGCGCCGAAGCGAAGCCGGCCCGCACGTACTCCGAGACGCCATAGCGGATGCGCGGCCGGGCGATGCCCAGGTTGTCCGTCCAGGTGTCGGACAGCTCGACCCGGTTGGACGGGTCCGCCTCCTGCTCGACCAGGAAGGCGAGCCGGAGCTGCCGCGTCAGGATGCCGTTGACGGCTTCCAGGTATTGCCGATTCGACAGGATGCGCCGCTCCGGGTTGGTGCCGCTGTCGTTCCGGCCGTAGATGAAGTCCGCCCCGGTCACGTAGGGATCGCCGATCGGCCAAGTCCAGCCGCCGTTGCCGATCTCGATGCGCCAAGCGGCCCGCCGGCGGCGGAACGGGCCGTCCCGGAACGTCTCGATCCCGGAGGTCGACTGCGGCCCGCGGTAGCCGTAGAACGGCGCCGCGGCCGGCATCAGGCCCCAGGCGAGATACACCGGATGGTCCATCAGGTGCCGCCCGACGAGTCCCGAGGAGTTGGCGATGGACCTGCCGGTGACCCGCTCGGTGTTCAGCAGGATGCGCGCGTTCTCGATGGCGTGCGCGGCCAGCACGTAGACGTCGGCCGTGGCGACCCCCTCCCCGGTTCGGCCGGTGGCGGCGGGCACGGACACGTCGTCGTAGGTCAGGTAGTGAAGGCCGGTCACGACGCCGCCCTCGTCGATGTGAACGGCGTCGACCACCGTCTTGGCCATCAGCGCGACGCGGCCGGTATCCAGCGCCATCCGTAGCGTGGCGCGCGGGTCGTACTTCGCCCGCACCGGACAGATCGGCGTGCAGCTCGTGCTGCCGCGGCAGGGGCTGCGGTTCATGAAGGGCCCCGCGTTGCGGCCCGCCGGTGTCGACGTCGTGCGCGCGACGGCCGGAGAGTCGGCCGCGATTGCCGCGCCGTCCACCCGCTCCTGAAAGATCCGATCGCCGTGGGAGGGCGCGATCGATCCCTGCGGATAGCCGTAGCCGGCGCCGTAAGGGATGCCGTTGACCTCTTCCTGCTCGGCGCGATCGCCGGCGACGCCGATGAGTTGCTCAGCCTGGCGGTAGTACGGCTCCAGCTCTTCGTAGCCGAGCGGCCAGTCGAGGCCGTGTCCGTAGGTGGAGCGAAGGGTGAAGTCGGCGCCGTCCATGCGGATCGCGGTTCCCATCCAGTGGTTTCCGGTCCCGCCGGCGAGGCGTTCGGAAGTGCTCCCGAACGGCAATGACCCTGGCGCGTGCTCCAGGTACGAGCGCGCGGGGTCGTTCCAGGCGAACAACAGCGCCTCGGTGGTCGGCCGCGGCGCGTTCGTGCGGCTCGGATCCAGGGCGCCGGCGTCGGGTGGATACGGTGCTGTCGGCGTCTTGATGGTGGCCAGCAGGTAGCGTTCGAACAGGTCGCCATGCGTCGTGTCGAGCCCCGGTCCCGCCTCCAGAACCAGGACGCGCTTGCCGGCCCGGGCGAGGAGCAAGGCCATGTTGGCGCCGGCGAAGCCGGAGCCGACGATGACCGCGTCGTAGCGTTCCTGCCGCGTCGTACGCATGGGATGGGATGAGCCTCCGGTCGCTGGGGCCGGGATCAGGCCTCGTTCAGAAACCGCGCCAGACCTGGTGGCGGTTCCGACCAGGCGCCGGGTGCGCCCGCGACGCCCGCCGGAGACGTCTGGGCGAACCGCCAGATCCAGGCGTTCCGGTAGGCGTGGACGGAGACGACCAGGTCGGTCCGGTGGCCCTGAGCAAGGAAGTCGGCCGAGCCCGGCATGCGGGCCGTCTCCATCCCGCCGTACCAGACGCCGTAGAGCCACATCAGCATCGTCAGCCGCGCGATCGCTCCCACGCCGTCCGGCCGCGGTTCACCTTCGTGCTCCAGGAGGCGCTGCGCGATCTCCGGCGCCGCGGCGCCACCGGCGGCAGCCTGCCCGAACACGTCCAACAGCGCGGTGAGCGCATCGGGGGCGGCTTCGTCGCACAGCGCGTGAAACGTGTCGGCGAGCGGCGCAGCGCCCGGCCGCGGGGCCGGCTCCAAAGCGGCGGCCTCGACCCCCAGAAGCGCGGACGACAGCCGCAGGTAGTCGTGCGGCGCCGACGGCAGCCCCGGTTGCTCCACCTTGGCCCAGACCGGGATTCCGCCTGCGAGAAGCAGCGAGCCGGCCGCGCCAGCGCCCTTGATGACCGATCGTCGCGTGAGGGCCATGTAACCGTACGAGCGTATCACCGGATCGGTCAGAGCTGACTCCGACCACGAGCCACGGTTGGTGTCCTCGCGGCGGCCGGATGGTCAACGGACGAGTTCGAGAAACTCCTCCCGTGTCAGGCCTGCGTCGCGGATCAGAGCCCTGAGAAGGCCGCGACCCAGCTCGCGGTGCCTCGGGACCGTGAGCCGTCGGCCGGTTGGGCCGATCAGGATCATGTGGCTACCCTCCATGCGGTCGAGGGCGTATCCGATCCTGCCGACCGTCCTGACGAACTCCTCGCCCGACAAGACCGGAAGACGAGACACTAGCCTGGCACCTCGAGGACCTGGAACTCCGACGAAGAGGGCAGCGGGGCGCCGTGCTCACGCATGCTCGCGAGGTAGCCTCTGATCGCCTCTCGTATGTTCGCCACCGCTTCCACCCTCGTGCGTCCCTGACTGTGGCACCCCGGCAGCGTCGGGCAGCTCGCCACCTCCCAGCCGTCTTCATCCGTCTCGAACACGACGAGCAGTCTCAACACGTCGCCACCCGGATGCGGAGCTTCTGATGCTTCGGGCGACGCAGCGGGGTCTCCATTCGGGTGCGTGGGCACTACAGCGTTCGGGAGTGGTTCGGCGAGCGACCGCTCGGAAATGACGAACCCCAGCCGGGAGAGAATCCTGTGGGCGTCCTGCGCCGTGAAGCCCAACTTCGGCAGGCCGCTGACCAGCTGGATGACCTGTTTGATCGGATACTGCTGCCCATGCAATGCGACGAAGTACTTGTTGCGCCCGTCCGGCGGACTTGGCTGCACGTTCCGCGTTGCGTTCAGGACGTCGGTCGGAGAGATCGCGTAAGAGACGCCTCGGATCTGAAAGTTCATGAGTTCCTCCTTCTTTCTACTTCTATCATGGGGTGACGGGAAGATCAAGAGGTGTCGGGGCTGCCGCCCGGCCGTTGACACACCTGCCGCCAACCAATAGCATGCGGGATTCGAGAACCCAGCGGGTGAGGTGCGCCTTCGTGACGAAGACCAGTGTGGCGTTGCTCGTCTCGGTGGCCGCGGTTGCGGTCGCTGGAATGGTCACTCCGGTGTCGGCGGGCCAGGAGGCGGCAGAGACCGTCGCGGTGCAATCGGACGATCGCGGCGCCCACCGCGCGCTGCTCGACCGCTACTGCGTCACCTGCCACAACGAGCGGATGGTCAACGGCCGGGGCCGCGCCGCCTCGCCGCTGGTCGGTCAGCTCCGGGCCGTCGGTCTCACCCTCGACACGCTCGATCTCGCCGAGGTGGGCAGCCATGCCGACCGGTGGGAGAAGGTGGTGCGCAAGCTGCGCGGCGGCGTGATGCCGCCCGCCGGCCGGCCGCGGCCCCCGGCGGACGAGCTTGAGGCGTTCTTGATCTGGCTCGAAGGCGAGCTCGACAGCGCCTGGGTCGAGACCCGCGATCCGGGCCGGACGGCGACCTTCCACCGCCTGAACCGCACCGAGTACACCAACGCCATCCGCGACCTGCTGGCGGTGGAGATCGCCGCGGACGATTTCCTGCCGGCCGACGACGCGAGCTTCGGCTTCGACAACATCGGCGGCCTCCTGAGGATGTCCCAGTCGCTGATGGAGCGCTACCTCGCCGCGGCGCGCACCATCAGCCGCCTGGCCGTCGGCAGCGCGCCGCCCGCGATGTCGGCCGACACCTACGAGGCGGCGCAGGATCTGCCGCAGCACGGCCGCGTCGAGGCGCTGCCGTTCGGCACGCGGGGCGGCCTCTACATCGAGCACCTGTTTCCGCGCGACGCCGAGTACGACGTGCGGGTCGAGCTGACCGGCACGCGGGGGCTGCGCGAGAACCACGACCTGGAAGTGACGCTGGACGGCGAGCCGGTGCGACTGGTGACGCTGGGCCCGCAGCGGGACGGCGCGTCGAACAACATGTACGCCCAGGCATCCACGGTGGACTTCCGGATGCCAGCCGCGGCCGGCCCGCGCGAGGTGGGCGTCACCTTCTTCAAGAAGCCCTCGGCGCTGGTCGAGCAGGTGCGCGAGCCGTTCCCGAACCCGCGCGTGGCCGGCAACCCCGGCGGCCTGGCCGGGCAGCAGCCGTTCGTGCGCAGCGTGACGATTACCGGCCCCTACGGCGGCTCCGGCGTGACCGAGACCCCGTCGCGCGAGCGCATCTTCACCTGCCGCCCGGCGGATACCGCGGCGGAGGCCTCTTGCGCCCACGAGATCCTGGCGGGGCTGGCGCGGCGCGCCTACCGGCGCCCGGTCACCGCGGACGAGATGCAGGTGCTGCTCGACTTCTACGCGCAGGGCCGCCGCGACGGCAGCTTCGAGGACGGCGTCGAGCTGGCCCTCCGGCGCCTGCTCGTAAGCCCCGAGTTTCTCTATCGCATCGAGTCCGACCCGGTCCGCGCGGCTCCGGGCAAGCCGTACCGCGTCCCGGACCTGGAGCTCGCCTCGCGGCTGTCGTTCTTCCTGTGGAGCAGCATCCCGGACGACGAGCTGCTCGACGCGGCAGAGCAGGGCCGGCTGAGCGATCCGGCCGAGCTGGAGCGTCAGGTTCGCCGGATGGTGGCCGACCCGCGCTCCGAAACGCTGACCACCAACTTCGCCGCGCAGTGGCTGCAGCTCCGCAACCTGGAGACGACGGTGCGGCCGGGCGATCCGTTCTCGGTCGCCTTCGACGAGTCGCTGCGGCAGAGCATGCTGCGCGAGACCGAGCTCTTCGTCGACCGCATGGTGCGCGACGACCGCGGCATGGTCGAGCTGCTGACCGCCGACTACACGTTCCTCAACGAGCGGCTCGCCGAGCACTACGGGATCCCGGGTGTGACCGGCAGCCACTTTCGGCGCGTGGCCCTGCCCGCCGATGGGAACCGGCGCGGCATCCTGGGCCACGGCAGCATCCTGACCCTGACGTCGCATGCCATCCGCACGTCGCCGGTGCTGCGCGGCAAGTGGATCCTGGACAACCTGCTGGGGACGCCGCCCCCGGACCCGCCGCCGAACATCCCGGCCCTGAACGACCAGAGGACCCAGGCGAAGCGGCCGACCCTGCGCGCGCGCATGGAGGCGCACCGCAACAACCCGGCCTGCTCGGCCTGCCACTCGATGATCGACCCGACCGGCTTCGCCCTGGAGAACTTCGACGCCATCGGCCGCTGGCGCGTCGTCGACGAGTCGTTCAACGCGATCGATCCGTCCGGCGTGTTGCCCGACGGCCGAGCCTTCGCCGACGTCGTCGGGATGCGCCAGGCGCTGGCCGACAATGCCGAGCAGTTCGTCACCACCGTGACCGAGAAGCTGATGACCTATGCCCTCGGCCGCGGACTCGGGGCCTACGACATGCCGACGCTGCGCCGCATCGTGCGGGAGGCGGCGGCGGACGACTACCGGTTCCAGACCGTAATTCTCGGCATCGTCAAGAGTGACCCGTTCCTGATGAGGAGAGCGCAGTCATGATCGTCACCCAGAAATCGCTGTCTCGCCGGACCGTACTCCGTGGCCTCGGCGCCACCGTCGCCCTGCCGCTGCTCGACGCCATGGTGCCGGCGCTTTCGGCTGCCGCCCGGTCGGTGACGGCGCCCGTGCCGCGTCTGGCGTTCTTCTACGTGCCGAACGGGATGCTGCCGCGCAACTTCCATCCGCAGGGGAACGGCGGGTCCGACTTCGATCTGACCCCGGTGCTGGGTCCGCTCACGCCTTACCGCGATCGCATGACGGTGGTGACCGGCCTGAGCAACTCCGGCGTCGTGAGTCCCAACGAGGGGGGCGGCGTCCACACGCGCGCGCATGGCGGCTGGCTGAACGGCATTCTGCCGAAGCGCACCGAAGGCGCCGACATCCGCGCCGGCAAGACCATCGACCAGTACGCCGCGGACAAGCTGGGGGCGGACACCGCGCTGCGCTCGCTGGAGCTCACCACCGAGTCGAACTACCAGGTCGGCAACTGCGAGAACGGCTATAGCTGCGCCTACCGCAACTCCACGTCGTGGCTCACGCCGACGACGCCGCTGCCCCACGAGCGCGACCCGCGCGTCGTCTTCCAGCGCCTGTTCGGGGACGGCGGCAGCGTCGAGGCGCGCCTCGCGCAGATGAAGACCGACCGCAGCATCCTCGACTCGGTGACCGACAGCATCCACCGTCTGGAGCGGAAGGTGGGCGCCCAGGACCGCGCAGCCGTCGACGAGTACCTGCAGTCGATCCGCGCCATCGAGCGGCGCATCCAGCGCACCGAGGAGACCAACACCACCACGCCGCTGCCCGCCGTCGACCAGCCGGCCGGCGTCCCCGACGACTACGAGGAGCACGTCGGGCTGCTGCAGGACATGCTGGTGCTCGCCTTCCAGGCCGACATCACCCGCGTGAGCTGCATGCAGATGGCCCGCGAGACCAGCGGTCGGACCTATCCGAACATCGGGGTGCCGGAGGCGCACCACACGGTGTCGCACCACCAGCAGGACCCGCACAACATCGCCCAGTACACGAAGATCAGCCAGTACCAGATGAGCCTCTTCGCCAAGCTGGTCGAGAAGATGAAGAACACCCCGGACGGCGACGGCACGCTGCTCGATCAGGCCATTCTGCTGCAGGGCGCCGGCATGGGCGACGGCGACCAGCACACGCCGTACAACCTGCCGATCACGCTGATGGGCGGCGGCTGCGGCCAGCTCGCGGGCAACCGGCACCTCGTCTACGAGATGCACACGCCGTTCATGAACCTCGGGCTGACCCTGCTCGAGAAGGTGGGCGTGAAGGTCGACAAGATCTCCGACAGCACGGGACCGCTGACGGGGGTGTAGCGAGCAGTCCAGCCGTGTGTAAGGTGGACCGCTCTCGCACAGCACCGGCACGCTGACGGGGTGTGAGTGCCAGGGCGGGGAGGAGACGACGCGAGAACGGTCGTCGGGGTTCGTCCGCGGCCGTCAGGCCGAATCGTACAGGCAGGCGTCCAGGAGGCTGAGCGACTCGTCGAGCACGAGGCGAGGCGCTTGCTCCACGAACGTGACGTTGCGGCTGCGATAATCGACGGTCCTGATCTGTTCGACCATGACGTAACCCGTCAGTGACGATTCGGCCGGCACGGCGACGTGGAAGGGCACTCTCCGGTTGGTGCTGGTCAACGGACAGACCATGGCCAGTCCGGTGTGGCGGTTGAACAGGGTGTTGCTGACCACCAGCGCGGGGCGGCGGCCTCGTTGTTCCCGGCCGGACTGCGGATCGAACGCCACTACCACGAAGTCCCCTTTCTGGGGGACGTACCGGGGCACTCGCTACCACGCTTCCTTGCCGACGGGCGGACCCCAGTCCTCTTCCGCGACTCGGTAGTCGTCTGGCATGTCGGCAACCAACGCCTGCAGATCATGTCGTCCGCGCACGGTGGCCGCCGGTTCGACGAAGAGGCGCCGGTCGCGGATCGAGATGCGGACCTGATCGCCCACATGGATGCCGACTTCCTCGAGCAGGGATTTCGCAATGCGGAGACCCTGACTATTTCCCCATTTCTGCACCCTGGTGACCATCGTTCCCTCCAGCGCCCGCGGATGTATACCCAAAGTATAGCCTAACATCAAGCGGGCTCGACGTCGAAGGCGGTGATGTCGCGCTTCTCTGCGCCGATCTCGACGCCGATGAGGTGGACCGCGCGGTTCGCAGCGCCGTACTTGTCCGCGTAGCGGCGCGCCGTCAACTGCGCCAGCGCCGCGCTGTCCGTGTGTGCTGCAATCCCCGCCGAATCAGCGTGTCGATCAGGAAACGCGGCGTCGCGGTCTCGAACCCGTGCGCCTTGAACTCGCGGCTCGCGAATGGGTTTATCGGAGGAAGTTGAACGCCGGTTTCGGGGGAAGTTGAACGCCGGTTTCGGAGGAAGTTGAACGCCGATTTCGGGATGTTGAACACCGATTTCGGTCATCGTGAACGCTCGTCGGTAGCCTGACCCAGCATGCTTTCGCCCTTTCGACGGGAGGGGCGAGGCGATGCCGGCACGGAGGCTGCTGATGAGGAAGATTCGTGAGGTTCTTCGGCTCAAGTATGAGCGGGGGTTGCCCCACCGGGCGATAGCCCAGGCCTGCGCCATGGGCGTGGGCACGGTCACGCTGTATCTGAAGCGGACGGCGCAACAAGGGTTGGGCTGGCCGTTGCCGGCCGAACTGGACGACGCGGCGCTTGAGGCGCAGTTGTTTCCCCGACCGGCGCCGGTGCGCAACCGGGTCCGGCCTGACTGCGCCTACATCCACCGGGAACTCAAGCGCGACGGCGTCACGCTGCAACTGCTCTGGGAGGAGCACCTTCAGGTCCATCCCAGCGGCTACCGCTACACGCAGTTCTGCGAGATCTACCGGCAATGGGTGCGGCGGCTGCGGCCGTCGATGCGACAGATCCACCGCGCCGGCGAGAAGACCTTCATCGACTTCTCGGGCAAGCGGCCCAGCCTGGTCGACCGGCGCACGGGTGAGCTGCGGCCGGTCGAGCTGTTCGTCTCGGTGCTCGGCGCCAGCAGCCTCACCTACGCCGAGGCGACCCGGACCCAGCAGTTGCCCGACTGGGTCGATGCCCACATTCACATGGCGGAGTACTTCGGCGGCTCCACGACGATGTGGGTGCCCGACCAGCTGAAGAGCGCCATCACCCGCCCCTGCCGCTACGAGGCCGGCGTCAACCGCACCTACGAGGACCTGGCCGCGCACTACGGCGCGGTCGTCTTGCCGGCGCGGCCGAGGAAGCCGAGGGACAAGGCTGCCGTAGAAAATTGTGTGCTCATCGCGCAACGGTGGATACTCGCCCGGCTGCGCGACCAGACCTTCTTCGAGCTCGGTGCGCTCAATGCCGCGATCCGCGACCTGCTCGACGAGCTAAACGACCGGCCGATGAAGAAGCTGGGCGTCAGCCGCCGCGCGCTGTACGAGCAGCTCGACCGCCCGGCGCTGCGGCCCCTGCCCGCCGCGCGCTACGTCCTCGCGCAGTGGAAGCAGTGCCGCGTCAACATCGACTACCACGTCGAGGTCGAGCGCCACTTCTACAGCGTCCCGTACCAACTGCTGCGCGAGCAGGTCGAGGTCCGCTACACGACGAACACGGTCGAGATCTTCCATCGCGACAAGCGCATCGCGTCGCACCGGCGCCGCTACGACCGCCAGCCGTCGACCATCGCCGAGCACATGCCCAGCGCCCACCGCGCGCACGCCGAGTGGTCGCCGTCACGCCTGATCCGCTGGGCCAACAAGGTCGGACCGGAGACCGGGCAGCTCGTCACCCGGATCCTCGAGAGCCGCCCGCACCCCGAGCAGGGCTATCGCCCCTGTCTGGGGATCATGCAGCTGGGGCGGCGTCACGGAAACATCCGGCTCGAGGCGGCCTGCGCCCGCGCCCTCGCGCTCGGCTCCTGCCGCTATCACACCGTCAGGAACATCCTCACCGCCGGCCAGGACCGTTTGCCCATCGAGCCGCCGGCCGAGACGGCCCCGACGCCGACGCACGCCAATATCCGCGGGGCCGACTACTACGCCGCGGCCACGACCACCGAGGAGGACCGATGCTGATCGAACAGACGCTCGACAAGCTCAACGCCATGAAGCTGGGCGGGATGGCCGACGCCTTCCAGCAACAACTGCAGACCGACGAGGCCGCCGCGCTCGGCTTCGAGGAGCGCCTCGGGCTGCTCGTCGACGCCGAGTGGACCGCCCGCGAGCAGCGCAAGCTGCAGCGCCGCCTCCACACCGCGAAGCTGCGCTACCCGGCGTCGCTCGAAGCCGTCGACTTCACCCATCCCCGTCGGCTCAACCGCCAGCAGGTCCTGACGCTGGGAACCTGCGCGTGGATCGCCGAGCGCCACAACTTGGTCCTCACCGGGCCGTGCGGGATCGGAAAGAGTTTCCTGGCGTGCGCGTTCGTCGAGCGGGCGTGCCGCCGCGGCTTCACCGCGCGCTATCTCCGCATGCCGCGCCTGCTGCACGAGCTGGCCGTCGGCCGCGGCGACGGCTCCTATACGCGACTGCTCGCCCGGCTGGCCAGGCTCGACCTGCTGGCGATCGACGACTGGATGCTCGCGCCGTTGCGTGACACCGAGCGCCGGGACCTGACCGAGGTCATCGAGGACCGCGCCGAGCGCGCCTCGACGCTGATCGCCAGCCAGTTGCCGGTGACCGACTGGCACGCCGTCATCGGAGACCCCAACCAGGCCGACGCCATCTGCGACCGCCTGCTCCACGACGCGCACCGCATCGAGCTCAAGGGCCGCTCGATGCGGCGGACGCACGACGCGCCAACCAACGGCCAGAAGGAGACGACATGAGCCTCCCGTCGGCGACATCCAACCCCGCGACGCTTGGCCCCGGCGTTGCGGAGCCGAGCGGAGGATTCGCGCGCGGCGAGCGTCAACGCCCATCCGGACGTGGTCCCCGCGCGCGAGAGCACCGCCTCCAGGCTCGTCTGGCGCAACAACCGACATCGACCAGCCCCACCGTCGCCGCGTGCGCCAGACGAGCCTTCCGCGGCACTCGGGTGGTCGCTCGACGCAACGCCCTTGCCGATTCGTCGTCGACGACCACACCGTCCGGCCCAGCCCGGCCGTTGCGTCTCGCGAGGGTACCCCGGCCGGGCATGACCAACACCGACGTCCGGCTCGGAACCCACCGGGGTGACCGGAACAGAAAGGCCCTCGCTACGCTCGGAACGTTTCTTCGACCTCTCGACCAGGAGGTCGAGAGTAGGATCTCAAGGATCCGTTACGACACAGAAGGGAGGGAACTGACAGAGCATCGTCGCTACGCTCCGACGAGCGTTCACGTTCGCCGAAATCAGCGTTCACGTTCACCGAGATCGGTGTTCAACTTCAGCGAAATACCCACGAACAGGTGGAGTATGGCCCAGGGGTTGTAGACGCGCTCTTGTCCCCGCCAGTTGTAGCCGTTGTACCAGGCCCGGATCTGCTCGCGGTCGAGGCCGGGGAGCTCCGGCGCGAAGACGGTGTCGAGGTCGTCCTCCGTGTAGCCGCAGATGGTGGCGTAGTAGGGATTCAGGGTGAGGTCGGTGACGAAGTTCAGGTCGGAAAACAGGCTGACCTTGCCGAATTTGCTCACCCCGGTTATGAAGGTGAGCTCGACGTGGGCGTCGCAGTCCTTGATGGTGCCGTCGCCCGTCCGTTCGTGCAGCGCTTCGATCAACCGGCGGAAGCGCACGGGAGGGTTGCCACTGCCCGAATCGACGCCGGCCCGACGTCCGGCGTCCTCGATCTGCGCCGTTGCGCTCTCTGCGAGCTCGCCCGGCCGCTTGAAGTTGCCGCCGGCGAAGCTCAGCCGTACGACAGGATGGCGTTTCGACCAGTCCCACGCGTCGTGGATGGCCAAGCCTCGAAAGAGAGGCTCGCTGCCCTCGTACAGCTCCTTCAGCGTGTCCACGAACAGGCTCTTGCCGAATCGGCGAGGGCGCGACAGGAAGTAGTGCTTGCCGGAACCGCCCGCAATTCGCCGCGCGTGGGCGGTCTTGTCGACGTAGTAGTAGCCCTCTTTGCGGATCTGACTGAAGGTCTGGATGCCGATGGGAAGCTTCCGCTTCTCCATGCAGGGATTCTATTCGTCTTCCCCCGGCGGGCTGTCTCACGTGCTAGGATGGCGGACGCGAAAAGGGGAATTGTGCTCGCGTTGAGTGGCGAGGTGGTCATGCACGTCGATGGAAAGAGACCGCGTACGCTGGCGTCGTTGGTGGCCGTGATCGCGCTCGTGGCCGGGCTGGCCGGCGCGGCCGGCGTGGAGGCGGCCGCGCGGCGGGACGCGCCGCTGCTGGCGGCGGTCAAGGCGGCCGATGTCGATACGGTGCGTTCCCTCATCGACGAGGGCGCCGACGTCAATCAGACCGCGCCGGACGGCGCCACCGCGCTGCATTGGGCGGTGCACAGGAACGACGCCGGCCTGGTGGATCTGCTGCTCGAGGCCGGGGCCGACGTGTCGGCGAAGAACCGCTACGGCGTGCAGCCGATCTCGCTCGCCGCCGAGAATGGGAGCGCGGAGATCCTGGAGGCGCTGCTCGAGGCCGGAGCCAATCCGAACGCCGCGCTGCCGGAGGGAGAGACGGTCCTGATGACCGCCGCGCGCACCGGGAACGCGGCGGCGATTCGGGTGCTGCTCGTGCGCGGCGCCGACCCGAACCTGCGCGACAGCTTCCGCGGCCAGACCGCGCTGATGTGGGCCGCCGCTCGCAACAACGCCGACGCGGTGCACGCTCTGGCGGAGCTGGGCGCCGATGTCGATGCGAAGACCGAGACGGTCGAGCGGCCGCCGAACGGCAACCGCCTGTTCTACGCGTCCCCGCCCACCGGCTTCACCGCGTTGCTGTTCGCCGCCCGTAGCGGGCACATCGACGCGGTGCGTGTGCTGCTCGCGGCCGGCGCCGACGTCAACGACACGCTGTCGGACGGGCAGAGCGCGCTGGTCGTGGCGGTGGCCAACGCCAACTGGGAGCTGGCCGACTACCTGCTCGACCGCGGCGCCGACCCGAACGTGGCCGGGGCCGGCTGGAACGCGCTGCACCAGCTCGTGCGCACGCGCCGGATGAACACCGGCTTCGGGTTCCCCGGGCCCATACCCAGCGGCAGCGTCGACAGCATCGACGTCCTGAAGAAGATGCTTGCGGTCGGCGGCGACGTCAACGCACGGATGACCACCAACGGCATGAAGGACGGCCAGCGCAACCGCCTCAACCGGCTGGGCGCGACTCCCTTCTTCCTGGCCGCCAAGGTGACCGACACCGAGGCGATGCGCGTGCTGCTGGACGCGGGCGCCGACGCGACGATACCGAGCGCCGACGGAACGACGCCGCTCATGGTCGCATCCGGGGTCGCCATCTGGAACCCGGGCGAGGACGGCGGATCGCTGCCGGGCCAGGAAGACGAGGTCCTCGAGGCCGTCAAGCTGTGCCTCGAGCACGGCAACGATATCAACGCCGCCAACTACCGCGGCATGACCGCCCTGCACGGCGCCGCCTTCCGCGGCGCGAACAACGTCGCCGAGTACCTCGTGGCGCAGGGCTCCGACCTGGACGCCCGCACCGAGCGCGGCTACTCGCCGCTCGCCATCGCCGACGGCTTCAGCTACTCGGACTTCTACAAGGCCCAGAAGCATACCGCGGCGCTGCTCCGCCAGCTCATGGAGGAGCGCGGCATTCCCACCGACGGTGAAGGCCACGCCATCCCCGGCACTCTCTGCTTCGATTGCCTGCAGACCCGCCGCGACCAGATCGAGGATCGCGTTGCGTGGGAGGCGGAGCTGGAGGCGGAGTTCAGGGCGCGGCTCGGGGTGACGAAGTAGGACCACTACTCGCACGGCGTTGCCCTTGCCAACGCACGCCACGACCCCGCGCTCGACGGGGACGTAGCAGAGGACAACGATTGGTCACCCGGAACGGCGCTCGTCCCGCAGCGCCTCCAGCTCGGCGATCGCTTCGAAGTCCTTGACACGGCCGGCCGATCGCTTGAGGTGGATCAAGCGGTCGAGCGTCACGCAGCGGCACGTGACCCCGAATGCCGTCACCTCGTGCGCTGATAGACGACGTCGACGTCCAGGGTCAGCTTGGCCGATCCGTGCACGGTAGCGGCGGCCCCGCCGACGAGGATGTACGCGACGTCGTGGTCGTCGAGGACGTGGAGAAGGGTGGAGAAGTCGGTCACGATGCGCGCCGCGCGGCCCGTCCGGCCCGCTGCAGCTCTTCCGCGAACCGCTGGAGCTCCATCAACTGGCGCAGCCGGTCCTCGACGCTGAGCTTCAGGTTCTCGCGCAGCAAGGTCCGGTCGATGTCCTTCTTGTAGACCTCGATGACCGGATCGACGACGGGCCGGGGACCTTGCGCCACCGGGACAGTCTACATCTGTCGCCCGTGTCCGGGCGGTGGCCGTGCAGAGGGCCGCCGGGAGACAAGGTAGCGACTCCACGCTCGGAAGAGAACTCGACCGGGCTTCACGCCCAGAGTTGCGAAACGGGCAGCGCGAACAGGTTCCGCCCGAACGGAACGGCGGTCGTCCCGGTGCAGAGAACCACCCCGCGCACGAACCGGTCCCCCGTCATCCGAGCCAACGCTTCCAGCCCGCGGAAGTCCTGTTGCCGCACGGACGCAGCGCTCTTCACTTCGACGCCCACGAGACGGCCAGCGCGATCTTCGAGGACCAGGTCGACCTCGGATCCGCTCTCGGTGCGGAAATGGAACAGCCGGCAGCGGGGTTTCGACCAGCCGAGCTGCTTGATCAGCTCCATCGCCACGAAGTTTTCGAGGACGTGTCCCAGCAGCGTGCGGTTGCGCCGGAGCCGATTCTCGTCGGCTTCAACCAGGTGCGTGAGCAGCCCCGTGTCGGCCAACAGCAGCTTGGGGGCTTTCGCGAGGCGCTTCCCGAGATTCGAGAACCAGGCCGGCAGCAGCCGCACGAGGAACGTCATCTCCATCAGCGTCATATAGCGCTTCAGGGTCGTCTGCGGGATGCCCAGCGTCCTGGCCAGATCCGCGAAGTTGAGCAGTTCGCCAGCGCGCGACGCGAGCAGGGCGAGCAGCCGCGGGAGTTCCGACAGCCTCTCGATGTTGGCCAGCTCGCGGACGTCGCGCTGCAGGATGGCGTCGACGTAGGAGTCGAACCACGCCTGTCGGCGGGCGTGGCTCCTGCGCGTCTGGATCTCCGGGTAGCCGCCCGCGCACAGCCGGTCGATCAGGGACTTCTCCGTGTCCGGCGCCGTGTCGGGCGTCACCAGTCTCTCGGCGAAGACGCGGTCGACGAACGTCTCGCGAACGTTCGCCAGCTCGCCCTGCGAAAAAGGCCAGAGCGTGTGCAGCTCCATGCGACCGGCGAGTGAGTCGGAGAGCGCCGGCAACGACATGACGCTGGCCGAGCCGGTCAGCAGGAACTGTCCTGGGCGACGGTCGGAATCGACGGCGGCCTTGATGGCAAGCGCCAGGGCGGGCGCCCGCTGGACCTCGTCGATGACGATGGGCCGTTCGAGTCCCGCGACGAAACCCTCGGGGTCGTTCAGTGCCGCGGCGAGGGCGGCGGCGGTGTCGAGCGTCAGGTACTGCGCCGGATGCTGCCGTTCGGCGACGGCGCGCACCAAGGTGCTCTTGCCGGTCTGCCGCGCACCCTGCAGGTACACGGCGGGCGTGTCGTGCAGTGCATCCAGCAGAGCGTCAGTCGCATGTCGGCCGCGCATGCGACTGGGATGTTATTTGCTGGGTGGCTGGAAATCAACCACTCAGTGGACGATTTCCAGCCACGCAATGGCGGATTTCCGGCTAGCTGCTATTGCCCGGCGCTCGTCTCCGCCGGCACGTTGCCGTGCGGCTTCAGCGCTGCCACGCCCGGTCCGGACGGGCCGCGCAGGGTGAACCACAGCGTCCCTTCCGCGTCGCGGTCGAGCTTCGGCGTATGGGCCCGCAACTCCGGAAACGGGAAGTAGGTGAACTCGTTGGTCTGCTGGTCGAAGCGGACCAGCGAGTTGTAGATGCCGTTCTCGACCCAGAGGTTGTCGTCGTCGTCCGGCCACACGTCGTAGGGGTTGCCGTCCTTGAGCGGAAGCACGTACTCGGTGACGGTCGACGTGACCGGGTCGATCTTCGAGATCGCGTTGCCGAAGTAGTGGGCCGCCCAGATCTTGCCGTCCGAATCGATGGCGGGGCGTCGCGCCGGATTGGCCATCGGGTACGATCGCCATGCGGCTGTTTCCTGGTTGTACATGAAGATGGCCGGCGTGTGCAGGCCGACCGCCCAGACCCGGTCCTGCCGGTCGACGACGATGCCGTAGCCGCTGAACCCGGAGAGCGGCTCCCACTCGGTGAAGTCCTCCGCGTCGAGGTCGAAGCGGCCGATGCGGCCGGCCGAGGCGAAGTAGGTGTACCAGAAGCTGCCGCGGGAATCGACCCACACGCTGTGCGGGCCGGCGCCCTTGGTCGGCATGGCGTAGCGCTTCATCTCGCCGGTGGCCGGGTCCAGCTCGCCGAAGTGGTCCCCGGTCAGCTCGACCCAGTAGACGCGGCCGCGGTACTCGACGATGCCGTGCGGCGTGACGTTGATGTTCTCCTCATTCTCGATCCACAGCTCGTCGGTGCGGGTCTCGAAGTCCGGGTCCCGGCTGTCCATGCGGATGATCGAGTTCGATCCGTTCCCCGACACCCAGATGACCCCCGGCTCGGCGCGGCTCGCGAAGACGCTGTGGATGCTGCCGCGCGGCGGCGCGCCGTTCGAGAGCAGGCGCCGGGGCCCACGGTTCAGCTCGTACTCGATGTAGACCGCCTCGGAGAGCGCCTGCTCGTCGCGGACCAGCGGGTCGAGCTCGAGATCGCGCGGCGTCGAGCCCGGTCCGAAGAGGGAGGTCAGGTACTCGATGATCAGCTCTTTCTCCTCGACCGACACCAGGTCGTGCGTTATCTGCGGCACGCCGGGTGCCATGTTTGCGACACGGCCGTCGATGTCGAACATCCGGTCGACCGCCCGGCGCCAGCCCCGCTCGTTGCGCGGCCCGCGGCGGTGGAAGCCGGCCGGGCCGTGGCAGCCGAAGCAGGAGCGCAGCATCACGTCGCGGGCCGGGTGGGGCGGGTAGAGAGTGTCGAAGTCGACGATTTCCACCGCCCGATCGTCACCCGCCGCGCCGCCGTAGTTCCGCTGGGCCGAAGCGCCGCGCGCCGCCGCGCCCTGCTCGGGTCCGGCGCCCAGCGCGGTCAGCGCGATGTCTACGGTCGTCGTCGCGCCCGCGTCTACCTCGACCGTCGCGGTCGGCGACTCGAACGCCTCTTCGATGACGCTGACGTCATAGGTGCTCGGCGGCAGGTTGAAGATCCGGTAGCGGCCGTCCTGCGTGTAGACCGTGTAGGCGATGCGGTGGACGGTGTCGTGCGCCTTGACGCGCAGTGCCCGCACCTCGCCGCGGTCCGCCATTACGCTGCCGGCGATCACGCCGTTGGAGTCTGCGTCCTGGGCGAGTGCGAGGCCGCCGGGCAACGCGCCCGCACCGACGAGCAGGGCCGCCGCCATCACCGCCAAGCCGGTTCGATGCCGAGCCGTCACCTCGATACGCATGGGACCTCCCCCTTTGGGCCGCGTCAGTGAGGGCCAGCCTATTGCACTTCGGCTCGATGCTCAAGCCGGAACCACCCTGGGAACGTGCATCGGCGGCCGGACTCGGCGGTGGCACCGCGGCTGGGGTTGCTAGGGCCAGAGCATCCGCCAGGGGGTGAAGTACTCCACTTCACCCCAGGTGATGCGGAGCATCCCGGACGGGACCGCTCCTTCTTCGGCCGGCAGAGCCGGTTCCAGCGTGACCGCCAGGCTGCGGACCATTCCTTCCAGTGCTCGGCGATCGATCGGCGTCCTGCCGAAGTCGAAGGCAGGGTCGTAGTCCGTGCCCCACTGGCGGGTCTGGCGGCTGACGATCAGCTCGCCGCCGTCCTCGCGAGGCAGCATGAACAGCGTGTACTCGCCGCGCGGCACGTCGAGCTCGCCGAAGCGGACATCGAAGTCCAGGGTCAGGCGCGTGGCCCAGTTCGCCCCCAGGCGCCAGATCTCGCCGTAGGGCACCAGCCCGCCGAAAATCTCCCGGCCCCGCGCGTGCGGCTGGCCGTAGTCGATGGTGATGCGGGACGGGCCCGAGTGGGACGGGGTATAGGTAAACCACCCGCCGTCGGGCAGCACGCGGCCGTCGAAGGTCACGCTCGTTGTCACCCGGCCGCTTGGGGCCACGTTGGGGACAGGTTGCACGCCACGATCCTGGGCGGCGAGCGGTGCCGTGACCGGGAGGAGGGCGAGCAGGAATGCGGCCAGGTTGGCGGGTCCGGCACGGAGGCTGAGGATACGCATATCGGCTGCATTCTATGGCCGGCCCAACCTGGGGTGCGGGTGTAAGATGGCGGCCATGGGGCGTAGGGTCGTACTGTGCTTGGCCGTGGCGTTCGGCGTGGCCGGGTCCCTTGGAACCCACGCGACCGGACCGCGTGCGGAGGCCGCCGCTCGGAACCGGACGCCACCAGGACAGCAGGCCGTCTCCGGGGCAACGTCCCAACGCGCGCTGCTCGATCGCTACTGCGTCACCTGCCACAACGAGCGGCTGCGCACGGGCGGGCTCGCGCTCGATGCGCTCGACGTGTCCCGCGTCGGCGACGCGCCGGCGATATGGGAGCAGGTCGTCCTGAAGCTGCGCGGCGGCATGATGCCCCCGGCCGGTCGCCCGCGCCCGGACCCGCAGACCTACGACGGCTTGCGGGTATGGCTCGAGGACGCGTTGGACCGCGCCGCCGCGTCCAGCGTCGAGCCGGGCCGCGTGCCTACGCACCGCCTGAACCGTGCCGAGTACGCGAACGCCGTGCGTGATCTTCTGGCGCTCGAGGTCGACGCCGCGGCCTTGCTGCCGGCCGACGACACCGGCCACGGCTTCGACAACCTCGCGGGCACGCTGGCGCTCTCGCCCGTGCTGATGGAGCGTTACCTGTCGGCGGCGCGGCGCATCAGCCGACTCGCGGTCGGCGATGTGACGATACGGCCGGGATTTACGTCGCAGGTCTACGGCGTCCCGATCACGATGACCCAGAACGACCGGATGAGCGAGGACCTGCCGTTCGGGTCCCGCGCCGGTCTCGCGGTCCGCCACCGTTTTCCGCTCGACGGCGAGTACCTCGTCACGATCCGGCTGAAGCGCAGCGTCTACGAGTACATCGTCAATCTCGACGAGGTGCACGATCTCGATCTGCGGATCGACGGCCGGCGGGTCGCGCGGTTCACGGTCGGCGGCGCGGCGCCGGGAAAGCCGGCGCCGGTCACCTTCTCGGGGACCTTCGTGGCCGCCGGCGAAGCGGAGTTTCCGAGCCAGGACTGGGACGACTACCGCACCGGGGCCGACGCGGATCTGGCCGTGCGCGTGCCGGTGCGCGCCGGCACGCGGGTGGTCGGGGTGTCGTTCGTCGGCAAGTCGTGGGAGCAGGAGGGCGTGTTGCAGCCGCCGCTGCGCGAGTACGGCGCCACCGTCACCGAGACCACCGACACGTCGCCGCGACCGGAGGGACCGGGCGTGGAGAGCGTCGCCATCGACGGGCCGTACGCCGCCGCCGGACCGGGAGAGACCGCGAGCCGTGCCCGCATCTTCGTCTGCCGCCCCGGCGGTCCCGGCCCTGGCGGTGGTCGCGGCGCCGGTCCCGAACTCGGGCGGGGGCCGGTGGCAGACCCCGCCGGCGGGACGGGTGCGGCCGTCAGCACGGAGGGCCTCGCTCGTGGCGCGGGGCGCGGCGGGCAGAGCGTTCGCCCGGAGGAAGACGCCTGCGCCCGGGAGATCCTGGCCACCCTGGCCCGCCGGGCCTGGCGCCGCCCGGTCGACGATGGCGACATCGCCCCGCTGCTCGCGTTCTACCGGACGGGCCGGGAGGCGGACGGTTTCGAGGCCGGCATCCGGATGGCGCTCGAGCGCCTGCTGATCGACCCGGAGTTCCTCTTCCGCATCGAGCGCGATCCGCGGGGCATCGCGCCGGGCGCCCCGTACCGGCTTGCGGACCTGGAGCTCGCCTCTCGGCTGTCGTTCTTTCTGTGGAGCAGCATCCCGGACGACGAACTCCTGGACGCAGCCGCCCGCGGCCGCCTTTCCGATCCGGCCGAACGCGAACGGCAGGTGCGGCGCATGCTCGCCGACTCGAGGTCGCTCGCGCTCGTGGACAATTTCGCCGGCCAGTGGCTGTCGCTGCGCAGCGTCGAGGGCATCGCCCCCGATCCGAACCTGTTTCCCGACTTCGACGAGAACCTCCGCGAGGCCTTGCGGCAGGAGACCGAGCTGTTCGTGGAGAGCCACCTGCGCGAGGACCGCAGCGTCGTCGACCTGCTGCGCGCCGACTACTCCTTCCTGAACGAGCGGTTGGCGCGGCATTACGGCATTGCGGGCGTCACGGGAAGCCACTACCGGCGGGTGAGGCTGCCTGACGACCGGCGCGGCGGGTTGCTCGGCCACGGCAGCATCCTCGCCGCCACGTCCTACGGCAACCGCACGTCGCCGGTGCTCCGGGCGAAGTGGCTCCTCAAGAACGTCCTCGGGACGCCGCCGGCGCCGCCGCCCCCGGACATTCCGCCGCTGCCGGGGCCCGGGGCGGCGGGCGAGCCCCGCACCGTGCGCGAGCGCCTGGCGCAGCACCGTCGCAACGCGGCCTGCGCCATCTGCCACGCGCCGATGGACCCGCTCGGCTTTGCGCTGGAGAACTTCGACGCGGTCGGTGCGTGGCGGACCCGCGACGCCGGCCTGCCGGTCGACGCCTCGGCGGTGCTGGCCGACGGGACGACGGCGTTCGACGGACCCGCCGGGTTGCGGCAGGTGCTGCTGGACCGCTCGGAGCAGTTCGTGGAGACGGTCGCCGAGAAGCTGCTCACGTACGCCCTTGGCCGCGGGATCGAACACTACGATCGCCCCGTGATCCGCGCCATCACGCGCGCCGCCGCGGAGGACGACTACCGCTGGTCGTCACTCATCCTGGGCATCGTCGAGAGCACGCCGTTCCGGATGCGGAGGTCGGAGTCATGATCATCACCAGGAAGGCCATTCCTCGCCGGACGGTGCTGCGCGGCCTCGGCGCGGCGGTGGCGCTGCCGCTGCTCGACGGGATGGTTCCGGCGCTGACGGCGCTCGGCCGCGGCGCGGCCCGCCCGGTTCGCCGGTTCGGCGTCGTCTATGTGCCGAACGGCGTGGTGATCGACGAATGGACGCCGGCCGCCACCGGCGTCGGCTTCGAGTTCTCGCCCATCCTGAAGCCGCTCGAGCCGTTCCGGGACCGGCTGCTGGTGCTGACCGGACTGACCCAGAACGTCAACGGCCTGACCGCCCGCAGCGGCGCGGTCCACGGCCGCTGTGCGACGAAGTACCTGACCGGGGCCATCCCGCGGCCCTTCGGGCAGGAGGGCAACGACTTTCTCGCGGACGTCTCGCTCGACCAGCTACTCGCGGGGCAAATCGGGCAGGACACGGCCCTCGGATCGCTGGAGCTGTCGTTGGAGTCGGGCGACAAGGGGGCCGGCACCTGCGACGGCGGCTACAGTTGCACCTACAGCCACACCATCACGTGGCGCGGCCCGCGGACCCCGCTCCCGATGGAGCACAACCCGCGCGTGGTTTTCGAGCGGATGTTCGGCGACGGCGGCAGCACCGACCCGGCCGTCCGGCAGGCGCGACTGGCGCAGAACCGCAGCCTGCTCGACTCGGTCAGCGACAAGGCGTCAGACCTCGCACGCGATCTTGGCCCGAGCGATGCCGCCAAGCTCACCGAGTACCTCGACGCGGTGCGGGACATCGAGCGGCGCATTCAGCGGGTCGAGGCGCAGGCGGCGCGCGAGCTGCCGGCGTTCGACCAGCCGCCCGGCGTGCCCGGGAGCTTCGCGGACCACGCGCGGCTGATGTTCGATCTGCAGGTGCTCGCCTACCAGAGCGACCTGACGCGGGTCATCACTTTCATGGTGGGCCGCGAGTTCAGCAGCCGCACCTTTCCCGAGATCGGCGCGCCCGGGGGCCACCATCCGTTGTCGCACGAGGACAGCGCGATCAGCCGCGAGCAGTTGATCCGCATCAACACCCACCACGCCGAGCAGTTCGCGTACTACTTGGGCCGGCTGGCCGCGACCCCGGACGGCGACGGTTCGCTTCTGGATCATGTCGTGCTCTACTACGGGGCGGGCATGTCCGAGGGCGACCACCAGCCGTGGAACCTGCCGCTGGTGGTGGCGGGCGGCGGCGCGGGACGCCTGAAGGGCGGCCGGCACCTGCGCTACGACGGCGGCGCCGGCAGCGGCCGGTCGGTCGCCGGGGGCACGCCGCTGGCCAACCTGCACCTGACCGTCGCGGAGAAGCTGGGCATGCGCCTCGATTCCCTCCACGACAGCACCGGGCGCTTGGACCTGTAGCGGCGTTGCGAGACCCGTGACCGGGCTGATGACCGACCGGATCCCCTACGCCGCCATCGGGTACGAGGCCCGCCGTTTGCACCGCCGCCCGCCCGGGTGCAACCGGCGCGGCACCCGCCCCCGTCCGGCTGCGCGCAACCGCTTGCGGGCTGTTGGGGGCTCTCGCAGCGGCGGGCTCGGGCCGATGACCGCGACGCTGCTTGTCGCAGTACTTCTGCTTGCAGGGTCGGCCGACGTCCGGGGGCAGGACCTTGCACCCGCTGCGTCACCCCTGATCTCGGCGGTGCGGGCCGTGGACGTTGCCGCCGTGAGGACTCTGTTGGCCGAAGCGGTCGACGCGGACGCGCGCCAGCCGGACGGCGCCACGGCGCTGCACTGGGCGATGCACCGCGAGCACGTGGAGATTGCCGACCTGCTGCTCCGTGCCGGGGTCGATGTCGACGCGGCAAACGATCTCGGCGTCACGCCGCTCCTGATGGCGAGCACGCGCGGGCACGGCGCGCTCGTCGAGCGCCTGCTCGCGGCCGGCGCCGATCCGAACGGGGCGCTCGGCAACGGCGAGACGGCGCTGATGGCTGCATCGCGCGCGGGCAGCCTGGAGGCGGTGAACGCGCTGCTCGGAGCCGGCGCGCGCGTGAACCTCACCGAGTCCACTCGCGGTCAGTCGGCCCTGATGTGGGCCGTGGCGAACCGGCATCCGGCAATCACGCGGGCGCTCCTCGAGCACGGTGCGGACATCCACGCCCGCACCGGCACCCGGCGGCGGGTCTACAACATGGGCGGCAGCCGCTCCGCCGGGTCGGCGTCGCGCGGCATCGCGCTCGAGGAGGTAACCCTGGGCGGCAGCACTCCGCTGCTGTTCGCCGCGCGGTCGGGCGATCTGGAATCGGCACGGCTGCTAATCGCCGCCGGCGCGGACGTGCACGACACGGCGGCCGACGGCAACACCGCGCTCAACATCGCGGCCCATAGCGGTCACGGGTCGCTCGCCGCGTTTCTGCTCTCCGAGGGGGCCGATCCGAACGCGGCGCCGCTCGGCTACTCGGCGCTGCACGCGGCGGTGCTCAGGGGCACGCTGCGCGACCGCGGCGTCGCGAACGACGATCCGAGCGCCGGCTTGCCGCTAGTCCGCGCGCTTCTCGAGCACGGGGCCGATCCCGACGCTCGTGTGCTCAAGGGCACCCAGGTCCGCCGCTGGAGCCACGACTTCGCCTTCATGGACCGCTGGGTCGGCGCCACTCCGTTCTGGCTCGCGGCCCGGTTCCTGGAGGTCGAGATGATGCGGCTGCTCGCCGCCGCCGGCGCGGACCCGCGGCTGCCGAGCCGCGACGGCACCACGCCGCTGATGGCGGCGGCAGGCCAGGGTTACAACCGCGGCGGCGGGAGCGCGTTCATCCGGGACCGGCGCGATTTCTCCTCCTACAACCCGGTGGAGTCGGCCGCGCTCGGCTCGACGATCCCGGCCGCCGAGGAACGCCTGGCCCGCGAGGCGGTCGCGGCGGCGCTGGAGCTGGGCGCGGACGTCGATGCGGCCAACGACGCCGGTGACACCGCCCTGCACGCGGCGGCCTCGCACGGGATGAACAGCGTCATCGAGCTGTTGGCGTCGCGCGGGGCCGACCTGCGTGCGGAGAACCGGCGCGGCGAGACCCCGCTGGCGCTGGCCGTGTACTCGGACGGCATCGGCGGGGACCGCTTCGTCCGCGAGGGCACCGCGGCGCTGCTCCGTTCGCTGGCGGGCGCGGCGGGGCCGGCGGACATGGGAGTGCCAGTGGCTCCGGACGCGGAATCCGCGCGCCCGGCCCGGCCGCGCGAGCATCCGGAAGCGCGGGCGCTGACCAACCCCATCCCGGCCACCCCGGACTCGGTGGCTGCCGGCGCCGAGATCTACCGCACGCACTGCGCGACGTGCCACGGCCCGACGGGACGCGGAGACGGCCGGCTTGCCGCCGCCACCGCGGCCTACGGCGCGCGCCCGTCGAACCTGGCCGACGCGACCTGGCGGCACGGCGGCAGCGACGGGGAGATCTTCGTCGCCATCCGCGACGGTATCGAACCGGACTTCGCCATGGACGCCTTCGGCGGCCGGCTCGCCGAGCCGGACATCTGGCGCCTGGTGAACTTCCTGAAGAGCCTGCCCTGACGGTATCGCCCTGGCGGGCTTCCGGGAAGTACCTCGCTAGTCGACGATCGCCTGCATGACGGCGTTCTGGAAGTCGGCCCGCAGCGGACCGCCCGGCGTCTGCACCATCAGAATCGCGGTCATCTCCTCCCTGGGATCGACCCAGTAGGTAGTACCGAAGGCGCCGCTCCAGCCGAAGCTGCCGGTCGACCGGTGGTCCTCGCGGGCCACGGCGGCGTCGAGCACGACGTCGACGGTCAATCCGAACCCCTTGCCGGGACGGCCACCCGTGCGTCCCGACTTCGCGTAGAGGTCGCCGACGTGATTCGCCGCCATCAGGTCGACGGTCCGTGAGCCCAGCAGCCGCGTGCCGTTCAGCTCGCCCTTGTTGACGAGCATCTGGGCGAACTGCAGGTAGTCCTCGGCCGTCGACCAGAGACCGCCACCGCCGCCGTGCAATGTTGTCGTAGCCACCCATTCCGGCACGGGGCGGTGCTCGAGTCCGTCGGGCGTGCGACGGTAGAGCGTCACGACGCGCGGCATGCTCTCATCCGGCACGTTGAAGGCGGTGTCCTTCATCCCCAACGGCTCGAAGATGCGCTGCCGCAGGAACTCGTCGAACGTCAGTCCCGAGGCGACCTCCACGATGCGCCCCAGGGTGTCGATCCCGGCCAGGCCGCTGTACGCCCAGCGGGTGCCCGGCTGGAAGTCGAGGGGCGCCGCTCCCAGCGCCGCCGCCCAATCCGCGACGGTGCCCGTCAGCTTCCGAGGCGCGATGCGTCCGGCCGCCTCGCTCCCCGCGCCGCCACTGACCAGACCCGAGGTGTGGGTGATCAGGTCCTGCACCGTGACCTCACGCTTCGCCGGCACGGTGTAGATGCCGTCTTCCTCCCCCGCGGCGTCCGATCTCGGCATCGCGACCTGCGTGTCCCGGAACTCCGGAATGAAGCGGGACACCGGATCCGACAGCCGGACCTTCCCCTCTTCGACGAGCATCAGGATGGCGACGCCGGTGACGGGCTTCGTCATCGAGGCGATTGGGAAGATGGTGTCCTTGCGCATCGGGGCGTCCGCCTCGATGTCCGTGCGGCCGTGCGCCTCGAAGTGCGCGACCCGTCCGCGCCGCGCGACGACGGTGACGGCGCCGGAGATCTGTTTCGCGTCGATGGCGCGCTGGATCATCTCGCCGATCCGCTGCAGACGCTTCGCGGACAGCCCCACGTCCTCGGGCGTCCCGGCGGGCACCTGGGCGCCGGCCGTAGCGACCGCGAGCAGGGCGACGAGGACGAACGTCAACGACAACCGAGGCACGAGGCGGGCTCCGTCACGGACACTGTTGGCGCGCACCAGCAACTCCTTTGATCGAGATTCGTCCTGGGTAGACCCGTAGCTTACCGCAGCCGGTCCCCGACGGCACGGCGAGGCGGGCTGATGGCCGAAGAGCGCCAACGGGCTCCGAGGAACTCGTATCGTGGCCCGGAAGCGGGGCGGACCATGACAGACCGGGTGCTCGTATACACGGCCCCGGCGTGCGACTGGAGGGTCCCGGGCCGCCTGCTCGAAGAGCTGGTCGACGCGGCGATACGACAGGCTCCAGGATGGCCGACACGGCACCCGGGAGGCCGAGCGGTCGATCCGGGGCAGACGCGACCCGAGCACCGGGCGATTTGCGGTTTCCATTCGGGACGGCAGGGCGTATAACACTGGGCATGCGCAAGGTTCTGCTCCTCTCCATGCTGTTTGCCGTAGCTCAGCCCGGCCTCCACGCGCAACCGGCCGGGACTCCCGCCGCGCCCGGGCTGTCGGATGCGCAAGCAGCGGGCGCGCGCATCTTCCAGCAGAAGTGCGCGGTCTGCCATCTCCCGATCCTCCGCCGCGGCGACGCGCCCTATGCGAGCCGGCTGGACGGGACGCGCACGGCACGCGACCGAGACCACGCCCGCCGGGTGATCGAGGACGGCAACGCCGCCGGCATGCCGGGCTGGAAACACTCGTTGCGCCCGGCGGAGATCGATGCGCTGCTGACCTACCTGGTCGCACTCGATGGTGCCGCCCCGCTGGCGGCCGACCGTGCGCACGGCGGGTCGGCGGCGCGCGTTGCGCCGCCGGGGGAGAAGGACGCGCTGCTGGCGGGAACCGTGACCGCGGCGTCCGGCGAAACGCTGGAAGGGGTCACGGTGTCGGCGAAGTCGCCGGGGCGGCCGATCACGACATCGGTGTTCACGGACGATCGGGGCGCGTACGTCTTTCCCCCGTTGGAGAGCGGCACGTACCAGGTGTGGGCGCAGGCGGCCGGCTGGCGGGGCGTGCGGCGCCGGGTCGACCTGGCGGGTACGCGGCAGCGGCAGGACTTCGTCCTGCACGAAACGGCGGACTTCGCCGCGCAGCTCACGGGCGATCAGATGGTGGCCGCGCTGCCCGAGGACACGCCGGCCCGCCGCCGCATGAAGGCCGTCTTCGTCGGGGTGTGCACCGAGTGTCACGCGGCGAACATCGTGCTGCACAACCGCTTCGACGAGCGGGGATGGGACGCGGTCCTCGCGGCAATGGGCCGCATCGGCGCCATGAACACGTTCCGCGAGCGGCCCTCGCCGGTCATCGAGCACTTCCGCGCCGATCTGGCGGCCTACCTGGCGGAGATGCGCGGCCCCGGCCCCTCGCCGATGCGCTTCGAGGTGCCGGTGCGCCCGCGCGGCGCCGCCACGTTGCCGGTGGTGTACGAATACGACCTGCCGCCGGATGCGGGCGGCCGTGTGCTCAACACCGGGAGCGACTGGTCGCTCGGCGGTCCGAGCGCCTCGGGCGGAGGCTTCGGCCTGCACGACGCCACGGTCGATCTCGCCGGGAACGTCTGGTACACCTACAACGAACCCGAGAGCGCGACGCGGACGGTGGGCCGGGTGGATACCGCCACGGGCCGGGTGACCGATCTCACGTATGCCCGCCCCGACGGCCTGGCGGCCACCAGCCATGGCATCATCACCGCCCGCGACGGCGCGGTCTGGTTCAACGTGAACCTGCGCGCGCCCGGAGAGCCGGCCAACGAACGGCTGGGCCGCATCGATCCCCGGACCGGGACGATGGAAGTGTTCACGCCGCCCGGGGACATGCGAGGCATGTCAATCCACGTGGCCGAGGACGCGCAGGGCAACATCTGGGGGGACACCGCCACCGGGGCGATCCGCTACGACCCGGCGGCGCGCGCGTTCACCGCGTTCACGTCACCGACGCAGCCCGGCCGCACGTACGGGGCAGCCGGCGACCGGGACGGCAATGGCTGGTGGACGCAGATTGGCATCGACGTGATCGGCCGCGGCGACCTGGCGACCGGGAGGTCGTCCGAGATCCGGCTGCCGGCCCAGTTGCCGTCGTTCGTGCAGGACGGCGATTTCTCGCCCGAGGATCTCGCGATCTACGCCGGGCGGGGCCGGGGGCTGCAGGCGCCGCGCCGCCCGGCCGCCGACCTGGTAACGGGCGACGTTTGGGTGCCCAACTACGCGGGCAACAACCTGCTGCGGATCGATGTCGACACGCTGGAGACCACCTACTATCCGCTGCCGCGCGCGGCGATGAATCCGTACATGGCCGGCGTCGACGGCGACCACGACGTGTGGGTCAGCCTGCAGGGCGGCGACGAGGTCGCGAAACTGGACCGCGAGAGCGGCGAGTGGAGCCTCTACGCCTGGCCCTCGCGGGGCACCGGCTTGCGCAACCTGGCCGTCGTGGAACGCGCCGGGCGCGTGGAGGTCATCGGCGCGTACTTCAACGCGAACCGGATCGGCCGCATGGTCATGCGCACGCGGGCGGAGGTGCAGCAGGACCCATTCTGAGTGCCGCCCCTACCACGGCGAGTGTTGGCGGTCCGCCCGGGGTATCCCTGCGATGTTCTCCTGATACCCGCCGCCCTGCAGCCGTGGGTCACCGACCTCGCCCGCCGCCGTCAGCAGGAGTACTACAGGGCGCGCCGAGGCCGCTGGTGCCGCAATCCCAGACGCTGTTTGACGGCCTGGGACTCGGTTACCGGTTCATTGTCAACGACGAGGGCGTGGCGACAGACCTCATGGTGATTCACGTCTCTGGCGACTATAGATACTCGCGGCAGCCGTGACCCCTGTCGCGCCGCCGGCCTCTTGCCCATAGTGCCGAGGTGCTGTTCACGCTGTTGGCCGAGCGCTACGAACGGCGCTCGGTGATGGTGACCAGCCAGCATCGACCCGACACCCGAGCCGACAACGGGCGCCGCCACGGATATCACCGGCACGACCATCACCGTCGGGTTCCGTAGAGCGATGGATACGTCCATCCTTCCGGCAACGTCCGCGTTCACCTTGTCCGGCACGTCAGCTACGGTCAGCAGCGTGAGGTTTGGCGACGCAACGACGTTGTACCTCGACCTTGGCGAAGCGATTCGGGGTGGCGAGCGGGTGACCCTGCGGTACGCGCCGCCGGAAACGAACGCGCTGCAAGATGCATCGGGCACCGCGCTGGCCGGTTTCCGCCGGACGGTCGACACCAGCAGCATCGGTACCGGAGTGCCGGCGGTTCCGCCGCTCGGCCTGGCGGTTCTCGCGGTCGTGCTCGCGCTGCGCGGCTGGAGGGCGACGCGATGATGACCCGGCGCGATCAGATGGGCGCGCGGCTGCGCGAGCCAGGTTGTCGCCCTTGAACCATGACGATCATCGTCTGCGACGTGTACCCGGAACAGTGCGGCCGGCGCGCTGACGAGTCCATCTTGCCGGTCGCAGGGAACTGCCAGGACCAACTGGCCCGACCGCGAAGCGGCGCTCAACGGCGACTGCTGAATATCGCTGGGCGTTTTGGGAGTCGTAGTACGGATGCGTCGATGAGCGACGTCTCCGGTTGTTGGCGCTCGATGGGCCTGTGGTCGGGGTGGGCGTGCTGGTCGCCCTGGCGCTGCTACGCCTTCGACGACGACATCCGCGCCGCGGCCACTCGGGGTGCCGAGCTCTCCTCGTGCAATCCCGCGACGCCGACCGAGCGAGCGGGTACGCAGCCGGGCTCGCGCGAAAACGTGCCCTGGGTGTCTCAGAAAGGCCGTGGGCTTTGGTCTGGAAGAATCAACTCCATGCGACTCATATTCCAGCCGCGCGGATGCTGTAATTGTCGTTGCGCCACATCAGCATCCGTCCGTCCGGCATCTCTTCGAAGTGGAACTCCTCGCCCAGGTCGCCGTTGTCGCGCACCCGCCGGAAGGTGCCGTCCTCGATGTGTCGGAGGCGGATCAGTGAGTCCAGCGGATCGTCGGTGGGAAGCGACAGCACATGCAGATCGTCCTTCCACACCAGTACCGCGCTCTCGCCCCCAAGAGGCCGCTGGTAGGTTCCGGCGAAGCGCATGAGGGTCTCCCGAGCCGCCGCGGCGCCGCCTTCGGAACTGGCGGGGACCTCATCGGCGGGGCTATCGCCGTCCGGCTTCCCGGCGGCCCTGCGCAGGGCGGGCGCGACGATGTCGTAGGCGTTCTGTGCGAACCGGCGGGAATTGACGCCCTGACCGTTGGTCATGAACGCCGTGGCGACCTCGTCCTGCGGGCGCAGCAGAAGATGACTCCGGTAGCCCGGGCAGGAGCCGCCGTGGCCCACGAAGGTGTCGCCGTCGGACTTCCAAACCGAGAACCCCAGCCCGTAGGTGGTGTCGCCGTCGGGCTCGAGCCAATGCACCCGGTGCATCTCGCGCAGCGTGTTGCGGTCGAGCAGCTCATCGTCTCCGTCGAGCACGCGGAACTGCCACGAGGCGAAGCGCGCCAGGTCCTCCGCGGTCGAGATGAACCCGGCCGCCGGGCTGATCCCGCGCACCCAGTAGTCGGGAACGAGCTGGCGCTTGCCGTCCCGGCCGCGCGCGGTGTAGCCGCTCGCCAGCCGGTTGCCCCGGAAGCGGTCCTCCAGCTCGGTGAAGGTGCTGGACATCCCCAGCGGGTCCAGGATGTTGGCGCGGATGTAGTCGTCGTAGGCCTGCCCGGCCGCCGCCGCCACGATCTCGCCGGCGAGCGTAAGTCCCAGGTTCGAGTATTGGTAGTAGGTGCGCGGGGGATAGAGCATCGACTGGGTGGGCAGCGTAGTGACGATCTGCTCGTGGGTCGGGAAGGGATAGTCGGGGCCGGTCCAGTACGGCGCGCCCGCTTCGCGCGGGAGTCCCGCGGTGTGGGTGAGCAGCCCTTCCACCGTGACCGGGCCCGCGTCCGGGTCGTCGTCCTGGATGTCGAACCAGTCCAGGTGCTTCGCCACCGGATCGTCGAGATCCACCTTTCCCTGGTCGCGCAACTGCAGCGCCCCGACCGCGGTGAAGAGCTTGGAGATGGAGCAGATGGAGTACATCGTCGACGGGGTCGCCCGCTCCTCCCGCTCCACGTGCGCGTACCCGTATCCCTTCGCCCAGACGAGCTCCTGGTCGTGCACCACCGAGAGGGAGGCGCCGGGGATGCCTCCGTAGGCCTGCGCCGCATCCATCCAGGTGTCCAGCAGATGCAGGGCGTCGGCGACGCCGGGATCGTCCGCGAGCGACTGCTGCGCATGAAGCGGCAGCGCGGGGAGCAGGAACAGCGCAAGCGCCGCGGCGGCACCGATACGGGACGCTGGCGGAAGCGGGATGTGCGGTGTCTTCATCGGGCTACTCCAAAGCTGGCCTGGAGGTTGTGGGTCGCCGCGCGGGCATGGGCTCGCGTGCTCGGACCCGTCCATGGCCACAGTGTAGTGCGTAGCGGACGCCCTGGGCGGCGACAGGTCGGAACCCACGGCGGCCGCAGCCAGTTCGAGAAGGCCCTCGAGACTCTCACCGAGCTGGCGAAGCGGCGTGCCCGAGTTCGAGCGGTGATCCGGTCTGGGCGCCGTAGGCCGCTAGAAACCGGTCTCGAAGGCCCGTTCGTCGGGCGCGACCACCGGTTCGAAGAGGCGCTCCACCTCACGGTGCAGGTCGGCGGCCAGCTCTTTGCGGTCGCCGCCGATGAGGGCCTCGGGACCGAAGCGCACGACGATGTCGAAGCGCCGCAGCTCGAACAGGCGCTGCGCGTGGGCGAAGAGGGGCGCGTCGCCCCACCAGCAGACCGACAGGTGCGCCGGCGGCTCTCCGGGTGGCGTGCGGTAGGAAAGCGCCGCCGCGTGGACCGGCATGCCGCTACGGGCAGGACAATCGAGAAGAGAAGTGCGGAAGCCGCGGATCTCGCAGCCCTGCGTGCTCGTTCCTTCGGGGAAGAGCACGATGCCGTAGCCATCCCTCAGCACGTCCTCGATCAGCCGGTTGACGCGCAGCACGTCGCGGCTCAGCTGCCGGTCGATGAAGATGGTGCCCACCGAACGGCAGAGCATGCCGACCAGCGGCCAGGAACGCATTTCCATCTTGGCGACGAACCAGGCGTCGGTACAGGCGGCCAGCACCGGAATGTCGACGTAGCCGAGGTGATTGCTCACGAGCAGGAACGGCGCCCGCGGGGGAGGCCCCTCCACCCGCAGCCGGCCGCCGATGACGCGCAGGCAGATGCGCGCCCAGACGCGGAAGATGGCGTTGCGCGCGGGACGCCGCAGGCGCGGCGCGGGCAGGAGCAGGCCGAAGACCGTCCACAGGATCGCGAAGAAGACGCCGCTGACCAGCGACAGCAACACGATCCGCCGGTAGCGGCGCAGGAGCCGCGTGAACGGCGACGCCCCGCGGTGGCTCAATCGGCCTCCCGGAGGCCGTGGAGCAGCAGTGCTGGTTCAAGCCGGTGGCGTCCCGCCGTGCTTGCGCTTCTCACCGCAGGCAGGCCCCGCCCTCGGGCGCCCAGCGCGGCGGTGTCACGAGGTCGGTGGCGCGGAGCCGGCCGCCACGGGCACTGAGCCAGTGGGCGACCGCTTCCCGGACGAGCGGCGCGGACGCGAGCGCCGCCGCCGGCTGCACGGCGATGGCGTCGCGAGCGGCGCGCCGGGCGAAGAAGTCCGTGGCCGCCACGACGAGCGTTTCGTTCGGGCCGATCGGTAGTCCCGATGGTCGGACCAGCTCCAGTTGCCGGCCAGCGCCGTCGCATGCCACCCGCACGCGGATACCCGACACGCTCGGGATGCCTCGCAGGCTGCGGGCCAGCTCGCGCATCAACTCGCGAGTCAGAGCTTGCTGCACCTGCGCCCCGGTCATCACCAGCGTGACAATTCGATTGTCGAAGGCGAACACGTCGTAGAGGGGGCCGCGGGTGAGAGCCCCGGCCGGCAGGTCCCTGCGCAGCCCCGCACGCCGGCCGCCCATGCCGATCGCGAGATCCGCGTCCGGTATCGCAGCCAGGATTGCATCCGCGAAAAGGTTGCCGAGCGGCGATTCGATGCCGTCGGGGTTCCGCGGGAGAGGAGCCTCCAGGGTGATGCCCAGCGGCTCGGCGCGCCAGCGGTTCACCTGATCGAGCACCGGTTGCATCGCGGCGACGATCGAGACGTCGGGCTCGACGGGTACGCCTTCATAGGACGCCGGTTTGCCGCCATCGGCTGCACAGGACCGCCCGTCAGCGGCGACGGCGGCGCAGATCGCCTGGGGCGGGAACGGTTTGGCGGCCACGACCCCGGCGCCGCGCTCGACGGTGAGATCGACGCGAGCGAAAGCGCTCCCGCGCGAATACGCCTGGACGATCGGGATGCCGGCCACCTCGTGCGCCACCGCCCGGTGGGTGTGGCCGGCGACGATCGCATCGACGAGACCGGGCGCTAGCCGCCGGGCCAACTGGAAGATCTCGGCGTCGTCGTCGCACGACGACAGGTCGGTCGGATCGTCGAACCGAAAGCACGCGCCGCCGGCGTGCGCGAGAACCAGCACCAGGTCGGCGCCGCGCCGGCGCAGATGCCGTGCCTCGCTCTCGACGGCGAACTCGAGCGCCGTCGTGTCGAGTCCCTGGACGTTGGCGGCGAGCGTCCTCGTGAGTCCGTAGCGGGTCATGACCCCGACGATGCCCACCCGGAGCCCCGCGGCGTCGACGAGCGTGGACGGCCGGACGTTCGGCCACTCCACCACACGTCCCGTCGCCGCGTCGATCAGGTTCGCCGCGAGAAAGGGAAACCGTGCCCGCGCGGCCGCGGCCTTGAGCGCGCCGCGCATATCGGGCGTGCCGTCGTCAGGGGCTGTCCCGTAGATCGCCGCGTCGTCGTCGAGTGCTCCGTAGTCGAACTCGTGGTTTCCGATGGCGAGTGCGTCGTAGCCGAGCGCGTTATAGGCGTCGACGACGAGGGCGCCTTCAGAGATGTTGGAGGCGATCCCGCTCTCGAAGGTGTCGCCCGCGTCCAGCAGCAGCACCGCGCCGCCGTCGGCCGCCCGCGCCGCGCGCAGGTTGCGCAGGTAACCACCCAGCAACGCGAGGCCGCCCCGCCCATCGTTGGGGAAGACGCGGCCGTGCAGATCGGTCGTGCCGACGATGGAGAGCGTGACGCCGCCGGTCGCGCCGCCCGGATCGGCCACAGGGTCCTGCATCCCCCGTACGCTGGATCCCGCCGGAGGAACGGAGGCGGCGACGAGGGCAGCCGCGCAGATTGTCCACCACCTCGGGCGCGTCATGGTTGGCGCGTGCATCACCCCGAGCCCCACCGCCGGCGCTTCCCGCTCGCAGTACTGCGCCACGGGCTGGTGGCCGCGTCATCGTCGTTGCGTCTACCGCCCGCGCCGCCGCCGGCGTCCGAGTCGCTCATGAGATCGTTACCGCTGAGTCACTGCTGTCCAGGCGCAACCATCCGGGTGATGCGGCCGACGCTCGTGTCGGCCGCGCCTGGGAGAGCGCCGGCTGCGCCGCAGCCAGGCTCAGGACGAGAACGGACACGGCAATGCCAATGGAATCACGTCGCTTCATCGGGTCTCCCTGGACTCGGTGCTACCCGCCGTTTCACCACGGGCTCCTAGATTCCCGTCAGATACTGCAGCGCCCCCGTGCTGTCGCCAAAGGTCTCCACCTGCAGCCCCAGCTTGTCGAGCGCCGCGACGTACAGGTTCGACAGCGGCGTGTCGTGGTCGTAGCGCAGATGGCGACCGCCCCGCACGCGCCCCGCGGCTCCCCCCGCCAGCAGCGTCGGCAGGTCGAGGTGGAAGTGGAGGTTGCCGTCGCTGATGCCCGCGCCGTAGACGAACAGCGAGTGGTCGAGCAGCGAGCCGTCGCCGTCCGGGATCGACTGCATCTTCTCCAGGAAGTAGCTGAACTGCCGGATGTGATGCGTGTTGATCTTCGCGAGCATCGCCAGGTTCTCGGGATCGTTCTGGTGGTGCGAGTAGCCGTGGTGGCCGCCCGGCACGCCGATCTCCGGAAACGACCGGCCGCTGACCTCCCGCCCGAACATGAACGTGCTGACCCGCGTCAGGTCGGTCTGGTAGGCCAGGATCAGCAGGTCGAACATCAGCCGGCTGTGCTCCTCGAACGTGTCCGGGATGCCGGCCGGCTGCTCGACGACCGGGATCTCGCGATCGCTCTGCCGCTCGGCCATCTGGATGCGGCGCTCGACGTCCCGCACCGCGTCGAGATACTGGGCCAGCTTGCGCTGGTCGCTCTGGCCGAGGCTGCGGCGGATGGCGTTGGCCTCGTCGGTCACGAAATCCAGGATGCTGCGGTCCTGCCGGAGCCGGGCCAGCCGCGCTTCGACGTCCGTGCTGTCGGTGGCGCCGAACAGGCGCTCGAACACCGCGCGCGGGTTGTTCTCCATCGGCAGCGGCGTGGTCGGCGTGCGCCAGGCGATGGTGTTCGTGTAGGCACAGCTATAGCCCTGGTCGCAGGCCCCGAGCACCTCCACCGAATCGATGGCCAGCTCCAGCGACGCGAGCTGCGTCTCGTTGCCGAAGGCGCGGGCGGCGATCTGATCCACCGAGACGCCGGCCCGGATGTCGGGGCCCTCGGTCTTCCTGACGTGCACGCCGGTCAGCCAGGTGGACGCGGCCCGTGCGTGGTCCCCGACGCCCTCGCCCTCGCGCGGAATGGCGACCTTGTCGGCCAGACCGCTGAGCACGTTGACCCGTTCGCGCACCGGGTTCAGCGGCGCCAGGATGGGGGTCAGCTCCAGCGCCTCGCCCGTTCCCGGCGGCGTCCACGCCCGCATTTCGACCCCGTTCGGCACGTAGACGGCCCCGAAGCGCCGTACCGGGTTGGCGGCCGTATTGCGGGTCGCCGCCAGGGCCGGGACCATGCCGTCGAGCAGCGGCAGGGCCAGCGAGGCGCCGAGGCCGCGCAGCACCGTCCGGCGGGGGAGGGCCTTCTTCGTGATCATCATCTTCGTATCCTCTGCGACAACTTGCGTTCGCTCGCACGGGAATCGTCGCCTTGCGGCTCCGCTTCCCGCCCAACCAATCCTTACGGGAGTCTGTTCCGTTCTACGGCCCGGACTCCCGGGGCGCGGCGCCGGCGTCCGACGCTCTCCGCATCCGAAACGGCCTGCTCTCGACGACGCCGAGAATCAGCGATGACCAGCGGTAGCCGTCGTCCCGGGCGCCGCGCAGGATCCGGCGGACCGCCGGTGCGTCGCGGTAGTCCAGCCCGCGGCCGAGCGCGTAGGTCATCAACTTCTCGGTGACGGTGGTGGCGAACTCTGTGGCCCACGGCTCTCGCAGCAGCGCGTCGCGGAACGCGGCGGGGCCGTCGAACGGCGCGCCGTCGGGCAGCGTGCCGGAGGCGTCGATGGCGGTGGCGGTCCCGGCTTCGCCCGTCCGCCAGCGGCCGACCGCGTCGAAGTTCTCCAGCGCGAACCCCAGCGGGTCGATCTTGGCGTGACAGGTAGAGCAGGCGGGACTGGCCCGATGTTGCGCCATCCGCTCGCGCATCGTCGCCGGCGCCGCGGCGGTGTCGTCTTCGCCCAGCTCCGGGATGTTGGGCGGCGGTGGCGGCGGCGGCGCCCCCAGCAGGTTCTCCAGCAGCCACTTGCCGCGCAGCACGGGAGAGGTGCGGTGCGGGTAGGAGGTCACCGTCAGGATGCTCCCGTGCCCCAGCAGGCCCGGACGCCTTTCGTCGCCGTGCCGGACGCGGCGGAAGTGGTTTCCGTAGACGTTCGGGATGCCGTAGTGCCGCGCCAGCCGTTCGTTGACGAAGGTGTACTCGGCCCGCAGCAGGTCGTGGACGCCGCGGTCTTCCCGCAGTTGCGTCCCGAATAGCAACTCCGTCTCCTGCCGGAGCGCTTCCCGCAGGTTGTCGTCGAATTCGGGAAACCGCGTGGTGTCCGGCGTTACGCTGCGCAGGTTGCGGAGAAAGAGCCACTGGCCGGCGAAGTTCTCCACCAGCGCCTGCGAGCGCGGATCGGCGAGCATCCGCCGCACCTGCTGTTGGAGGACGGCCGGGTCGCTCAGTGCTCCGCGGGCGGCGAGATCCACGAGCTCGGCGTCCGGGATGGTGCTCCACAGGAAGAACGACAACCGGGAGGCAAGGTCCAGGTCGGCGATGCGATAGGGCTCGCCGGGGGTCGCGTCCGCCGCGTCGCGCTCGACGCGGAAGAGGAACTTCGGCGACACCAGCAACGCCTCGATGGCCCAGCGGATGCCGTCGTCGAAGCCGCCGCCTTCGTCACGGCCCGCGTCGTAGGCGGCGAGGAGCGGGTTGGTATCCGCCGTGGTCACCGGTCGCCGGTAGGCGCGGCGCGCGAGGGATTCGACGATCCGGCCTGCGCAGGGCCGCTCCTCGGCGGCCTCGCCCGGATAGCACGTGAAGATCGCTGTCCTGCTCGGCGTCTCGGCCGGCGCCCGCCCGTCGAAGGGACCGACCACCTCGATGCGTTCCACGGAGGGTGCATTCGGATACAGCGTGAAGGCGAAGCTGGTGATCGGGGGCGGCGCCGGACGACCGTCGACAGGCAGCGAGCGGCCGATCTCCTCGACGAATGCGGCGCCGAGCAGTCGCGTGCCCGCCGTCACCGGGATCCGGACCGCCAGCGGCGCCCGGTCTCCCAGGTCGAAGGAACCGACGCGTTCGCGGTCGACACGCACGTCGAGCCGGTGCCCGGCGCGCGCCCGGCCCCGCAGGGCCACCCGGATCTCGTACTCCGCGTCGAGCGGGAAGTGATGGCGCACGGCGAGACCGCCGCGCGAGCCGAACGGCAGGTCCTCGCTGACTCGCCCGTCCTGGGCGAGTAGCGGCGACGTCTTGTAGATGGCGGTGGCCGGCCGGAGCGTCGGGTCGCCGACCGCCTGGCGGCTGATCTTGGCGGCGGCCAGCAGGTAGCGTTCGAGCAGCCCCGGAGAGACCGACAGCACGTCGCCGATGTTGTCGAACCCGTAGCCCGACTCGTCCGCGGGCAGCAGGGTCCGGCCGTCGACCTCCAGCGCCAGCAAGTCGCGGATGGCGTTGACGTACTCCGTGCGGTTCAACCGCTGCAACGCCGGCCGGCCCGGATCGGGACTGACGTCCCCGGCCCGGTCGAGGGCGGTCTCGAAGTAGCCGACGATGCCGGCGTAGGTGGCCGCGTCCGGCCGCGGCCGCGGCGCCGGCGGCATCATCCCGGTGCGGAGCTTCCGCACCACCTTCTCCCAGATCTCCGGGGCGCCGGCGACGTGCGCGGGATCGACCGCATCCAGCGCCAGGCCGGCCGTGCGCAGCCGCTCGTTGTGACAGGTGACGCAGTAGCGGTCGAGCAGGGCGCGGGCCTCCGCGGCCGTCGCCGGAGGGCCCGCGTCGCGTTGCGCCCGCGCGGGGCTCGCGACCGCCAGACACAGGAGGCCGGCAACGCTTGCGGCGGTCACCGCCCGCCCGGTCGATGGCGTCGTTCTCATATATATATCCGTCCCGACTATTCCGTCCCGAGCTCAGGGGCGCGGCGCGTTCGGGGCGCCTTCGTCACCGTAGTTCGTGAGCCCGAAGGTCAACTGGATGCCCGCCTCCGGGTCGGCCCCCAGCTCCCGCAGCCGCGCCGCCGCCTCGGCGTGCCGCACGAAGGTGGTGCAGCAGATCAGGTGCCCCTCGGCGAGACGCAACGGCGTCTGCTCGGCGGCGTTGCGCGCATCGATGCGCGCGCCGTTGTCGACGAGAAAGTCGATGACCGGAGTCGCGTTGTGGTAGGCGGCCGCGTGCAGGGCGGTCTCGCCGTGCTCGTTGGCGGCGTCGATGTCGAGGCCGAGCTCCAGCCCCGCCGCCAGTGCGTCTACCGCCTTCTCCTCGGTCCACTCGTAGTAGGTGATGTCGGTCGCGGCGCGCTTGCCGAGCCCGGCCGCGAGCATCAAGGCGTTCGTTCCGTCGTCGGTCGTCAGACGCGGGTCGGCGCCGGCCGCGGCGAGCAGGCGCATCATGCGCGCGTCGGCGGACTTGGCGGCGACGAGGAACGGCGTCGAGCCGATCTGGGTCAGCCGGCCCGAGCCCGGCGACGTGAAGACGCCGATCTCGAAGGAGTTCGTAAGTCGCTGCGGCCGTTCCAGCCGGACGTTCGCATCCGCGTCCCGCGATAGCAGCGCCTCGGCCACGGCGAGACTGCCGGTGGCGCTCGCCAGATGCAGCGCCGTGAACCCGGCTTCGGCCGGATGCGGGTCGGCGCCCGCCTCGAGCAGGAGGAGGGCTATCTCGTCGTGGCGCTTGATTAGCGCGAGCATCACGGCGGTGACCCCGTCGGGCGCCGCGTCGTCTACGTCGGCGCCGGCGGCCAGCAGCACGCCCACGATCCGCGGATCGCCGGCCAGGATCGCGTAGAGCAGCGGCGTGAATCCGCCCTCGGCCCGCGGGGGATCCCGATCCCCGTCCCGCGGCAGCACGGCCGGGTTGACCGCCTCGAAGCGGCTCAGCACCCTCGCCTCGCGTACGATCGTGCGGGCGGGCGGCGTGTGGACGGCGGTTCGCGCGTGCAGGTCCGCGCCGATTTCGGCGAGGAGGTTCACCGCTTGCCCGTGGCGCTCCGCGACCGCCCACATCAGCGCCGTATGCCCGCCGCGGGTCGCCGCGTCGATGTCGGCTCCCGCCGCGATCAGACGTCGCAGCACGGTCGCGTCGCCCGAGCGCGCGGCCATCATCAGCGCGGTTCCGCCTGCCGGCCGGACGGCGTTCGGATCCGCCCCGGCCCGCAGGAGCGACTCGACCATCGGTACGCTGCCGTTCTCGCTGGCGAGCATCAGCGGCGTCACGCCCAGGTCGTTGGCGGTGTTCACCCCGGCGCCGGCCCCGAGCAGCAGCTCGGCCATGGCCAGGTCGTCCCAGTGGACTGCCCACGCCAGGGCCGTGGCGCCGTCGGCCTGGGGGGCATCGACGTCGAGTCCCTCGTCGAGCAGCGCCCGTACCGCCTGCAGGTCGCGCCGTTGCGCCGCATCGGCCAGTCGTCGGTCCTCCGGGCGCACGCTGCCCGAGGCCTGATATCCCGTGGTCGCAGTCGTCCCTGACAAGCCGCCCGTGGTAACGACGGCGACGTTCGAACCGCTGCCGGCGGACGCTGGGGCGGCGGCGAATACGGCCACGGCGCATCCTGCCGCCGTCAGCACACAGAATCCCATCCTCATGTTGTGTCCGGCATGCTACCGCACCGCGAACACAAGTTCCAGCCGGCAGTCGGTGGAGCAACGCCCCTCGGGTGGAGCAACGCCCCTCGAACGCAGCGGGTCTCTCGCCGTGGGCTGCCAGGACCGGCGCGCCGTGCTCGAAGCAGGCCTGGCGAGCGGCGAAAACGCGCGTCCTCGTAGGGTCCGTCGCCATGACCGTCGCCCCGCCTCGTCAGGGGGCTGCGATATACTGAACTTAGTTTTCGGCGTCTCCGTAGCAGGTAGTGAGGACTCGCACCATGACGATCTCCAGACTGACTGGTTTCTGCATCCTTGCCGCGGTGATCGCACTTGCGACACCGCTTCCCGCGTCCGCCGGCGCGGTTCCCGACGACCCGACGTTCAGCCGGGACATCGCACCCATCCTGCAGCGGAGCTGTCAGAAGTGCCACCGGCCCAACTCCCTCGCGCCGATGTCGCTCATCTCGTACGAAGAGGTGCGACCGTGGGCGCGGGCCATCAAGTTCCGCACGGGGCTGCGCGACCAGCCGGGCGTCATGCCGCCCTGGTACATCGAGAAGAACATCGGCATCCAGCGGTTCAAGGACGACTGGTCGCTGAGCGACGACGAGATCGCGACGATAGCCCGTTGGGCCGACAACGGGGCGCCGCAGGGCGACCCGGCCGACATGCCGGAGCCGCCGCCGTTCATCGACGTGGACGAGTGGGAAATCGGCGACCCCGATCTGGTCGTCTCGTCACCGACGTTCGAGATCGCCGGCGACGCGCCCGACTGGTGGGGCAGCCTCGGCGAGGTCGAGAGCGGGCTGACCGAGGACCGCTACGTGGCGGCGATCGAGTACAAGGAGCGCAACGACCTGCAGCGCGGCGTGCGGTCGGACACCGTGGGGGGGCTGTTCGTGGTGCACCACTCGGCGCTCTACACCCTCGGACCGGACGCCGAGCCGAGCGACGTGGTGAGCTGGCCCGTGCACGAAGTAGGGCGCAACGCCGACGTGTTCGATGAGCAGGCCGGCCGGCTGCTCGAGGCCGGCACGACGGTGCTCTTCCCGTCGACACACCTGCACGCGAACGGGACCGATACGCGCGCCCACATCGACGTGGGCTTCAAGTTCCATCCGCGGGGCTACGAGCCGGACAAGGAGATGCAGCTTCTCTTCTTCGGCAACGGCCCGGACCTCGATATCCGTGCGATGGAGTCCAATCAGCGTGCGGACGCGTACTTCACCATGCCGGAGAACGCCAAGATCAGCGTTTTCGAGCCGCACATGCACGCGCCCGGCGTTCGGATGTGTCTCGACGCGATCTGGGGCTCGACCGTGCGGACGCTCAATTGCGCGGGCTACGACCACAACTGGGTGCGTGTCTACAAGTACGAGGACGATGCGGCGCCGCTGCTGCCGAAGGGCACGGTGCTCCACCTGACGGGGTACTTCGACAACTCGCCGACGAATCCGAACGTGCCGGATCCGCGCAACTGGTCCGGTTCGGGCCATCGCTCCGTGGACAACATGTTCATCAATCTGATGCAGGCGCTCTACCTGGACGAAGAGGAGTTCGCGCAGGCGGTCGCGGAGCGGGAGGCGATGCTCGACGCCGGTGACGTCGTCGGCGACATCGGCTGCATCACCTGTGGCTCGGATGGCGAGTCGGACGCGGCCGGCGGCGGCAACTGAGAGGCGCGTCATGAACGGTACCGTCCGTTTCGGCATCGCGGTGGTGGTGGTAGCGCTGTTCGCGGCCCCCTCGTTCGGGCTCGCCCAGGAGTTGTACGCGACGGGCCAGACCATCTCGCCCGCCTACGAGGGCTGGGAGCGCAACGACGACGGGTCGTTCAACCTGGTCTTCGGGTACATGAACCGGAACTGGGAAGAGGAGATCGACGTCCCGATCGGCCCCGACAACAGCATCGAGCCGGGTGGTCCCGACCAGGGACAGCCGACCCGCTTCCACCCCCGGCGCAACCGGTTCATCTTCCGTATCCGGGTCCCGGCCGACTTCGGCGACAAGGAGCTCGTCTGGACCCTGACGGCCAACGGGCAGACCGAGCGCGCCTACGGTACGTTGAAGCGCGACTACTTCATCGACAATCTGGTCATTCAGGCCAACTACGGCGCGGGCGGGGCCGCCGGGTCCACGCCGGAGCTGCCCGACAACCAGCCGCCGACGCTGGAGATCGAGGGCGAACGCGAGCGCACCGTGTCCGCCGGCGAGCCACTGCCGCTTGCGGTGCTGTCGACCGACGACGGCAAGCCGAGGGCCCGGTCCATCACGTCGAACCCGCGCTATCCCCGTCCCATTACCACCGACACCGCCACCGGCCACCGCCTGTCGTGGTTCGTTTACCGGGGCGCCGGGACGGTGACGTTCGACCCGCCGCAGATCAAGGTCTGGGAGGACACCCGCGACAACGTCGATTCTCCCTGGTCGCCCGGGTGGAAGACGCCCGAGCCGCCCGAGGACGGCCGCTGGGTTGCCGAGGCCACGTTCGCCGAGCCCGGCGACTACGTGCTGCGCGCCATCGCACACGACGGAGGTCTTGCCACGACCGCCGACGTTACCGTCACCGTCACGCCATGAGATCCGGCGTCACCCCATGAATCCCAGTGCGCCGGCATCGTCGCTGCCGCTGCCAGGCCAACGCCTGCCGGCGCCGCGGCGGGACCGGGCCATGACGGCGGAAGAGCTGTTCCGTCTGCCGGACGACAACTGCCGGCATGAGCTGGTCAGGGGGGAGTTGCGGCGAATGGCGGCGGCGGGTTCCGGCACGGAGCGGTCATCATGAACGTGGCGGTACCGTTGGGGCACCACGTGAAGCAGCATGGGCTGGGGTTGATGTGCGGGGCCGAGACCGGCTTCGTTCTGGAACGGGATCCGGATACCGTGCTCGCCCCGGACGTTGCATTCGTCGGGCGGGAGCGGATTCCGGCGTCCGGTCTTCCGGCGGCCTTCTGGGAGGGTCCGCCGGATCTCGCGGTGGAGGTCACGTCGCCCGGCGATACCCGCCGCGAAGTAGCGGAGAAGGTGGCGTCGTGGCTGGCCGCCGGCACGCGCCTCGTCTGGGTAGTGGACCCGAAGCGAATGGTGGTCGAGATCCATGAGCCGGATGGCGCGCCACGGCGACTCGAGCGATCCGACGTGCTCGAGGGCGAGCCGCTGTTTCCGGGTTTCCGTCTCCCGGTCACCGACATCTTCGGGCTCGCACCGTAGCGTCGGTCTACCGGCCGGCCATCTCTGGCTCACGCCATGATGGAGCGGGGGGATGGGCCGAAGCGCCGAGCCAGCGAGGCGTTTCGGGGCGCTGCGGTCGAGCCTCGCGCAATGACGGAAGACACGTCCCACTCCGTGCGTCGTCACCTGCGCGTTGCCATCGACGCCTACGACGCGACGATCCGCCAGTTCATTCCCGGCTACGAGGCGATGCTCGGGGTCGCCGCCCGCGAGCTTGCAGACGTGGCCTCCGGACTGGTGATCGACCTCGGCGGCGGCACGGGTGCCCTGGCGGAGGCCATTCTCCAGTCCAGCGGGAGCGGGACCGTCGAGCTGATCGACGTGGACGGCGAGATGCTCGCGCAGGCCCGGACAAGGCTGGGGCGGTTTGGTGAGCGCGTCCGTCTCACCGAAGGGTCATTCCTCGGGGCGCTGCCCCGGTGCAACGGCGCCGCGGCGTCGCTGGCGCTGCATCATGTGCCGACGCTGGAGGCTAAACGGGCGCTTTACCGACGGGTCCACGACGCGCTCGAACCTGGGGGCGTCTTCGTCAACGCTGACGCCACGATGCCGGCGGACCCGGCGGCGAGCGAAGCGATCTGGAGTGCCTGGGCCGATCACATGGTCCGTCAGGGCATCGCTCGGGAGCGGGCCTTTCAGCACTTCGAGGAGTGGGCGGACGAGGACACGTACTTCCCGCTCGACGAAGAACTGGCGGCCGTCGCTTCGGCCGGCTTCGCGGCCGAGTGCGTCTGGCGCGAGGTCGGGATGACGGTAGTGGTGGGGCGGAAGGCCGGCTGACAGCGCATTCGGCCACGGAACCGACACTCGCCGGCCTGAACCTGCCTGGCGCACGAACCGGCCGGTTGCCGCGGCTGGCGGCTCACTTGGCCCGCACGAACTTCTGCACGCGGCGGCCGTCGAGGGTCTCGCCGACGAAGAGGTTGCCCCGGGAGTCGACGGCCAGACTGTGGGGCGATTCGAACTGTCCGGCCCAACGCCCGCGTCGGCCGAAGGTCGACACCACCTCCAGGGTCTCGCGGAGCAGCGTGTGGACGGCGTGGCCGCCGCCGTCGGCAACAAAGATGAAGCGCTGCTCCGGATCCCGCGAGAACGCCAGGTCCCACGGTGTGCCGCCGACGGTTCCGTTACGCAGCTCCGCGGCGATCAGCGCTTCGGCCACGAACGTGCCGTTCGGCTCGAACACCTGCAGCCGCTGGTTCCCGCGGTCGCAGACGTAGACGCGGCCGTCCGCGGCTCGGCCGACGCAGTGCGGCGTATTGAACTGCTGCGGCAGCGGCGCGTCCCGCGAGAAGCGGGGCTGCGGCCCATCGTCCGGCGGATTGCCGTAGGCGCTCCAGTGCCGCCTGTACTCACCCGTGTTCGAGTCGAAGACGATCAACCGCCGGTTGGTATAGCCGTCGCTGATGTAGATCTCGTCGCTCGCGGGGTCGACGAACACGTCCGTCGGCTGGCCGAGGAACTCCGTGCTGCCACTCCCTTCGGTGCCCCGTCCGAAGTCGCCGATCTGCAGCAGGAACCCGCCTTCCGGCGTGAACTTCAGGACGTGCGCGTTGTCGGTCGTGGCGCGGCTCGACAGGTCGTAGGGCAGTCCGCCACCGAAGCCGACCCAGACGTTGTCCTCGTGGTCGACGTGGATGCCGTGCGTCTGGGTGCCCCAGTCGTAGCCCTCGCCGGGGCCGCCCCAGGCGTGGACGACGTTGCCGGCGGGGTCGAAGGCGATCACCGGCGGTGTGTGCTCGCCCCCCCGCTGGCTGTTCGGCCGGTGGATGATCCAGACGTTGTCGCTCGAATCGGTGGCGACCCCCACGACGTTGCCGAGGAGCCAGTCCTCGGGAAGCTCCCGCGGCCAGAACGGGTCGACCTGGAAGGTCGGCGCAGATGCCGGCTGGGCCGCGCTCCTCGCCGAGGCCTCGACGGCCGTCTGTTCGAGAGGCTGGGAAGAGGCGCAGAGCAAGAGAGCGCACGTTGTGAGTAGCGGACGAAAGCGGATGACGGTCATCGGCATCTTGGCGGGCTCCCTCCGTGCGAAGTGCACTACTCGCCATCACGTGCGCCGGTCAGAAGCGCCGCGGGAACCAGAAACACAGCGGCACGCGATGCGAAACAGGCAGGCTAACGCCGCACGCCCGACACTTCTGCCGGTACGTAACGTCGTGCGCCTGCCTTATCACGTTGTGCTGGCCGGCAGTTTCCGGGCCCGCGCGATTAGTCGTTGTCCGTCGCCGCGGCCCGCTCCGAGACGATCTGCTCGTAGTCCTCGTCGGTGAGGTACACCACGTTCACGTGCGCGTGGTACATGTCGTCGTAGCTGCGCTGGCCCCAGCCGACCCACTGCGTCGGATCCGGGTTCGCGCGGTTGCCGGTGCTGTTGTCGTGCCACGCGGTGATCTTGATCACCGTGCCGGCGGGCAGGACCGGGGCGGAGTGGTCGGCGTAGACGTAGTTGACGTGCCAGTTGAAGTCGAACTTGTCGACGTAGTTGAGCATCTCCGTCCGGCCGTTCGGGTAGATCGCCTCCATGGCCATCGACTTGCCGCGGATATGCATGTGCGGCTGGAAGTTCTCGAGCCGCGCCGGGAACCGCAGCGGGACGAAGGCCTCGTGCTCGGTCACCTGGCCGGGCGGGATGTCGAGCGTCTCCATCGCCTGCCGCACGCCCATCGCTTGCGCGTAGACGCGGTACTTCGGCACGTAGCCCTTCGGATAGAGCCAGATGCCGAGCTCGGTCGAGTCGGTGATCTCCTCACCGACCGAGTGGTAGTGCAGGTCGAAGCGGATCCGCGAGCCCGCCTTCAGCAGCTTGCCGGTGTTCTCGCGGAAGACGTCGCCGATCTTGCCGACCGCGAACTCCGTGAAGTAGGAGCCGGTGCCGGGGACATCGACGGCCGCCTCGAAATCCTCCGGGCCTTCCTCCTGCATCAGGTACGTGACGGCGTGGTGCACGATGGGCCGGCCCGGCAGCGACGGCCGCACCTCGAGCGCCTTGACCCAGCGGTCCTCGGTCAGGCCGGTCTCGACGACCGGCTGGTACCACTGGTCCTGGCCCTCGGCCGACTGCGTCCACGGCGTCGAGCGGACCACCAGATCCGGTTCGCCGAGCTCCTCGTACTCGTCGGCGAGGCGCCAGATGTCGTTCGCCGGCCACTCGATGGGCGGCGGCATGTCGGCGGGGTTGCCGAGCGGTGCGCCCGCGTCGACCCAGCGCACGACCGCGTCGATCTCGGCATCGCTCAGGGAGATGTCGTTGGCGAAATCGCGGATGCCGACCGTCTTGTCGATGTGCCACGGCGGCATGCTGCGCTCGGCCACCTTCTCGCGGATGGCGCGCGCCCACGGCCGCACCTCCCGGTAGGTCACCAGCGACATCGGCGCCATGCTGCCGCTGCGATGGCACGCCTGGCAACTGCGCTGGAGGATCGGTGCGATGTCCCGGGCGAACGTGACGCCGTCCGTATCCGTGGTCTGCGCTGTCGCCGTCACGGCGCCTCCAGCCAGAATCGACATTGTCGCCGCGATCACGAGCCTGTAGGTCTTCATGGCTGTCTCTCCGCCTGACACTCTGCGGCCGCCGGTATGCGGCCGGTCGTGGCCGCTCCCGCGGCCGAATCCTTCACTCTACACGAACGTCGACGTATGCATTGGTCCAGCAGCACTGGAAGCCGCCGGCCATGATGGCTCCCTGGCCGCCCGAGTCGTCCCACGCCAGCGCGCGCAGGACGTAGTCGCCCGGCTCGCTGAAGGTGACGCTGGTCGTGGTCAGGCCGTCCTCCGGGATCTCCGGGTTCGGGTCGGCGATCTCGACCGCTCCCGGGCCGCGGTACTTGCTCCAGATGAGGCCCATGCGGGTCGGGCGTCCCTGGAGGCTCTGCTTCTGGACTCGATCGTCCTCCACGCGGATCGTGAGCGCCAGCGGTGCGCCGGCCGTCGCCGTCAGCGACCGCCGTACGCCGCCGGGGCCCTGGCCGATGCGGGTATGGCCTTCCTCGACGTTGAAGGAGAGCGCCGGCGGACGGTTTCCGCTGGTGACCTCCTCCAGCGCGTCGATGCGCCACTCGGGCCGCAGGTGGCCCGGCACGGCGAACGTCTCGCCGCCGGCGGTCAGCGACCACGTCAGGGTCCGGTCGCCGAAGTCGTCGGGGACCACCACCGTGAACACGCCGGTCTGCCGGCGCGGCAGCAGGTGCGTCGGCTGCCCCCGATCCTCCGGCCCCGGCGTGAAGTGATTGTCCGGGCCGATGGGGACGTCGAGCGTCTGCTCGTAGTTGCGGTTGAAGTAGCCGAACGACAACGAGAACGTGCCGTCCTCGTTGGGATACCAGCCCTCGAACGACGGGCTTGCGCTCTGCCCGACATCGTAGGGGATCGGCCGGTCGCGCGATTGCGCATCCGCGGCGAACGGCGTCGCGATCAGGAAGGCCAGCATCCCGACGAAAACCACTGTGAACAGGCGCATTTCGGCCAGATTATAGTCCGCCGCGGTCCGGCCGCTCAACCAGTAGCCCGTGGCGAAAGCCCCGCTGCGTTCGAGGGGCGATGCATCCCGCGCGGACTGCGTTGCCAGAGGTGTTAGGCTGTCCTTTGAAGCAGCGCGTCGTGGCGGCGAAAGGGGACATCCAGATGAACATTCGGCCTGCGGTAGTCGTGCGATTCTTCCTCGTCGTGATCGCGTTGTGGTCTCTGGCGCCGGCATTCGTCGCCGCGCAGCCGGCCGCGTCCGCCGAGGTATCCTTGCCGCGCACGTCGGACGGGCGGCCCGACCTGCAGGGCGTGTGGGACTTCAGCTCCCTGACGCCGCTTCAACGGCCCGCCGACCTGGCGGGCCGGGAGTTCCTGACCGACGAGGACGTGTCGGCGCTCGAAGCACGGGCCGCCGCGCGGGTGGATAGCGCGCCGCCCCCCGGCAACCCCGGCAGCTACAACCGGTTCTGGTTCGACGACGGCACGACGGTCGTTGGAACTCGACGCACGTCGCTCATCGTCGACCCGCCGGACGGGCGCCTGCCTTCCTACATGCCCGAGGGCAGGGCGCGGATGGCGGCCCGCGAGGAGGCGCGCGGCCGCAACGCCGGTCCGGAGGACCGCGACGTGGACGAGCGGTGCATCCTTGGCTTCAATTCCGGACCGCCAATGCTTCCGGGGGCGTACAACAACTTCGTTCAGTTGTTCCAGACGCCGGGACACGTCGCGATTCTCAACGAGATGGTGAACGACGTGCGGCTCGTCCCGCTGGACGGGCAGCCGGCCCTGTCCGGCCGGGTGCAGCAGTGGAGGGGCGACTCGCGAGGCCGCTGGGAAGACGACACGCTCGTCGTCGAGACCCGGAACTTCAGGGATCTCGGCACCGCACACCCTGCGCCCAACATGGAGCTGCTCGAGGCCCTGGGACCGAACCTGCACCTGGTGGAACGCTTCAGCCTGCTCGACGCCGACACGCTGCTCTACCGCTTCACGGTCGACGATCGGACCGCGTTCAGCCGTACGTGGAGCGTCGAGATGACGATGACGAGGTCCGACAATCGGCTGTACGAGTATGCGTGCCACGAGGGCAACTACGGCCTGTACAACATCCTTGCCGGTGCGCAGGCCGAGGCTGGGGAGCGCCCGTAAGAGCTCGATGTCGGGGCCCGCTTTGGGCCCCGCCGGAAACCGGCGCTCCGCTCCTCGGGAAGAAGGACTCCACTGCGTGCTGGCCGGAAGCGTGAACGCATCTTGACACCCCCGGCCGCCGATTCGGATAATGCACGGATAGTTTGGGGCTGATCTCGCCGCCATCCCGAGAGTGAGGCGTCCAGTGTTCGCGATATTCCGACGTTTGTCCGTATCGGCGGCGGTCATCGTGCTGGCCGTCCTGTTCGTCGCGCCGACCGGCGCGCACGCGGGCGGCCAGGCGCCCGAGGCCCCCGCCGAAAGCGCGGCGCATGCCGCCGAGAGCGCCGATTACCGGGCCGTTCTGGACCGCTACTGCACCACGTGCCACAACGACCGCCTGCGGACGGCCGGGCTGACACTCGAGTCGCTCGACATGACGCACATGGGGGCAGGCGCGGAAACCTGGGAGAAGGTCATCCGCAAGCTGCGCGCGCGCGAGATGCCGCCGCCGCGCCGCCCGCGTCCGGACGAGGCGACATACGGGGCGTTCGTCCACTGGATCGAGGCCGGGCTCGACCACGCCGCCGCCGCCGACCTGAACCCGGGCACGGAGACCGTGCACCGGTTGAACCGCACCGAGTACACCAATGCCGTCCGGGACCTGCTGGCCCTGGAGATCGACGGCCGCGAGCTGCTGCCGGCCGACGATCTGAGCTACGGCTTCGACAACATCGCCGACGTCCTGTCGCTGTCGCCGGCTCTGCTGGAGCGCTACATGCTCGCGGCCGGCAAGATCGCCGAGACGGCAGTAGGCGATCCGTCCATCCGGTCGACCACCGCGGTCTACACGACGTCGCCGGTGCTGATGCAGCACGCGCGGATGAGCGAGCTGCACCCGTTCGGCAGCCGCGGCGGTTTCGCGACCCGCCACTACTTCCCGGTCGACGGAGAGTATGAAATCCGGGTCACGCTGGAGCGGACCCACGGCGACGCCATCAAGGGTCTGCAACGCCGCAACACGTTGGAGGTGCGGCTGGACCGCGCCCGTGTCGCCCGCTTCGAGATTGGCGCCGACGGCCAGCGCGAGGCCTGGAGTGCGGTCTTCAACCTGACCCCCTACGAGCGGAACGCCGACGCCGACCTGCGGTTTCGGATGCCGGTGCAGGCGGGCATGCGCGAGGTGGCGCTGTCGTTCCTCCGTAGCAGCGCGTTGCCGGAGGGCGTTCTCGAGCCGGTGAGCGCAGCCGAGACCTACCACTACGCGGGGGATCGCGACGCGCCGATGGCGGTCTGGATAGTGGAGATCGAGGGGCCGTTCAACGGCGCCGCGGCGTCGGTTGACGCCGTCACACCGAGCCGGGAGCGGATCTTCACCTGCGTGCCGGAGAGCCCGGCCGTCGAGCCGGCCTGCGCCGAGGAGATCCTGGGGACGCTCGCGCGGCGCGCGTTCCGGCGTCCCGTCGCCGACGATGACCTCGCCGCCTTGATGTCGTTCTACGACGTGGGATACGCGACGGGCGGCTTCGAGTCGGGCATCGAGTTCGCGCTGCGCGCCATCCTGGTAGATCCGGAGTTCCTGTTCCGCATCGAGCAGGACCCGGCCGCTGCCGCGCCCGGCGAGCCCTACCGGATCTCCGACCTGGAGCTGGCCTCCCGCCTCTCGTTCTTCCTCTGGAGCAGCATTCCGGACGACGAGCTGCTCGACGTGGCGGCCCGCGGGGCGATCCGGGACGAGGGGGTGCTCGAAGCGCAGGTGAAGCGCATGCTGGCCGATCCGAAAGCGGAGGCGCTGGTCGACAACTTCGCCGGCCAGTGGCTGTTCCTGCGGAACATGCGCTCGGTCAAGCCGGACCCGGTGGCGTTCCCCGAATTCGACGGCAATCTGCGCGAGGCGTTCACCCGCGAGACCGAGCTCTGGTTCGAGAGCCAGATCGAGGAGGACCGCAGCGTCATCGAGGTGCTGACCTCCGACTACACCTTCGCCAACGAGCGGCTGGCGAAGCACTACGGCATCCCGGACGTCGAGGGCAACCATTTCCGCCGGGTCACGCTGCCGGACGAGCGGCGCCGCGGCATCCTGGGTCAGGGCAGCGTGCTGACCGCGACCTCCTATGCCAACCGGACCTCGCCGGTGAAGCGCGGCGTCTGGGTGCTGGAGAACCTGCTCGGGGCCCCGCCGCCGCCCCCGCCGGCCGACGTGCCGGGGCTGGAAGATTCGGATTCGGTGGCGGATCCGTCGAATCCGGAGAGCCGCCCGCGCTCGGTTCGCGAGCGGATGGAACGGCACCGAACGGACCCGGTCTGTGCGAGCTGTCACGTGCGCATGGACCCGCTCGGCTTCGCGCTCGAAGGCTTCGACGCCATCGGCGGCTACCGCGAGCTGCCGGTGGAGCAGACCTCGGGCACGCTCCCCAGCGGCCGCGAGCTGACCGGGCCGGCCAGCGTGCGCGACATGCTGCTGGCCAACCGCGAGGAATTCGTCGGCACCGTCACCGAGAAGTTGTTGACCTACGGGCTCGGCCGCGGGGTGGAGTACTACGACTACCCGTGGATCCGGCGCATCGTGCGTCAGGCCGAGGCGGACGACTACCGCTGGTCGTCGCTGATCCTCGGCATCGTCGAGAGCACGCCGTTTCAGATGAGGAAGGCGCGAGAGCAATGATCATCACCAAGACGCATCTGCCACGACGGACGTTCCTGCGCGGTGTCGGCGCGACGTTGGCGCTGCCGCTGCTCGACGGCATGGTCCCGGCGTTCACGCCGCTACGGCTGTCGGCCGCCGCGCCGGTCAAGCGGCTCGGGGTGGTCTACGTGCCGAACGGCATCGTGATGGAGCAGTGGACGCCCGATGCGACCGGCACGAAGTTCGACATCAAGCCGGTGATGCAGTCGCTCTCGCCGTACCGGGAGCGCCTGACAGTGCTCAGCGGCCTTGCCAACAAGCACGGCGACGCGCTGCCGGGCGAGGGGGCGGGCGACCACGCGCGGGCGGCCGGCGCGTTCCTCACCGGGGTCCATCCGAAGAAGACGGCCGGCGCCGACATCCGAGCCGGCATCTCGATGGACCAGATCGCCGCGCGGGTGCTCGAGCAGGAGACCCAGCTCGCCTCTCTGGAGCTGTCGCTCGATTCGAAGGAGCCGCTGGGCGCCTGCGACCCCGGCTACAGTTGCGTCTACGCCAACACGCTGAACTGGCTGGGCGACACGACGCCGCTCCCGATGGAGAACAACCCGCGGGTGGTCTTCGAGCGGCTGTTCGGGGGCAGCGGCACCACCGACGCGGCGGCGCGGATGGCGCGGATGGAGGAGGACGGCACCATTCTCGACGCCGTCGCCGACAAGCTCGCGCGCCTGCGCAGCTCCCTCGGCGCCCGGGACCGCGGCAAGCTGGACGAGTACACCGAGGCCATTCGTGACGTCGAGCGCCGCATCCGGATGGCCGAGCAGCAGGGTTTGACCGACCTGTCGGTGGCCATGGAGCAGCCGGCCGGCATCCCCGGCACCTTCGGCGAGCACGCGAAGCTGATGTACGACCTGCAGGTGCTGGCCTACCAGGCCGACCTGACGCGGATCATCACCTTCATGGTGGCCCACGAGACGAGCAACCGGGCGTACCCGGAGATCGACGTTTCGGACGCCCACCACCCGCTGTCGCACCACGGCGGCGACCAGGACAAGGTCCAGAAGCTGATCCGGGTGAACACCTACCACGCCGAGCTCTTCTCGTACTACCTCGGGCGTCTCGACGCGACCGAGGACGGCGACGGTTCGCTGCTCGACCACGCGATGGTGATGTACGGCGCCGGGATGAGCAACGGCAACACCCACAACCACCACAAGCTGCCGATGGTGTTGGCGGGCGGCGGTTCCGGGACGCTCAAGGGTGGGCGGCACTTCAGCTACGACGACGATCCGCCCGTGACGAACCTGTTCATGAGCGTGCTCGGGAAGCTGGGCGTCCATCCGGAGTCGATCGGCGACAGCACCGGAGAGCTGAAGGAGCTGTCGGGCGTCTAGCTGCCGGTAGCCGTCCGTGCCCGGCCCGCGTCGTATCGGGAGCGATACGGCGCGGGTTCGCAGGGCCCCGGGGTGGTGGTGGACGCGCGTAGCCGAGGAGCACCACGATGAGCAGTCGAATCTGCACGGGCAGGCTGTCTCGCCTTCGGAGGTCCTCCGGCGTCGCTACGTGTCTCGTGGCTCTTCTCGCGCTCCTGGCGCTGGAAGACATCACCACCGGCGTCGAGCCGAGCTTCGTGATGGAGCGGCTGATGGTCGCGTTCGCGACCGTCTGGTTCCTGGCCGTCGGCGTCCGTACGTGGAAACGGAGACAGATCAGATGCGCAGCACCGTCGGGGCCGGATTCCTAGTTTCGCTTCTCCTGTTCACGGTTACCGGCGCGCCGGTGACGGCAGCGGCCGCCGACGATGACCTCCGGGTCGTCGAGGCGGCCGAACGCCAGGACTGGGAGGCGGTGCGTGCGCTGGTCGACTCGGGCGCCGACGTCACGCCGACTCAGCCCGACGGCGCCACCGCGCTGCACTGGGCCGCCCACTGGAACGACGCGGAGACGGCCGCCCGGTTGATCGGGGCCGGCGCCGACGTCGACGCCGTCAACGATCTAGGCGTTCCACCCCTCTGGATTGCGCTCGACAGCGCGAGCGTCGGCGTCGCGCTCCGGCTCATCGACGCCGGCGCCGATCCGAACACGCGTCTTCCCACCGGGGAGACGATGCTCATGACAGCGGCGCAGCACGGGCTGGGGACGATCGTCGCGCGGTTGCTGGAGCGCGGCGCCGACGCGCGGCTCGCCGAGCACGAACGGGGCCAGACCGCGCTGATGTGGGCAGCCGCGGGCGGCCATACCGACGTGGTGCGACGGCTGCTGGAATCCGGCGGCGGGGTGCGCGCGCGCACGACCGGCCGGTTCACCGCGCTGATGTTCGCGGCGCGCGCCGGCGACCTGGAGACAGTGCAGCTACTGCTGGAAGCCGGCGCCGACCTGGAGGCGCGGGCCCTCGACGGCAGCACGCCGCTGCTCGTCGCCAGCCGCAGCACCGACGCGCTGGCCGGCATCGACTGGCGGATCATTCCCTACGCTAGCGGCCACGAGGAGACGGCGCTCTATCTCATCGACCGGGGTGCCGACGTGGGCGCGGCGGACCGGCTCGGCCGCACCGCGCTGCACGCGGCGGTCGAGACCAACCGCCCCGGGCTCGCGGCGGCCCTGATCGAAGCGGGCGCGGACGTCGACGCCCGGTTCACCGAGCCCGTGGCCGCCCTGCGCGGCGACTACATCTCGCGCAGGCCGTACAAGGGAGCTTCCCCATTCTGGCTCGCCGCCCGCGCCGCCAATCTGGAGATGATGCAGGTGTTGCTTGACGTGGGGGCAGATCCGTTTCTCCCCAACGCCTTCGGCACCACGCCGCTCATGGTCGCCGCCGGACTCGGCGAGAACGACGCGCGCCGCCCGGCCGACCACCGGGTCGTCGAGACGGTGGGGCTGCTCATCGAGCTGGGCGCCGACGTGACGGCCACGACGCCGGCCGGCGGCACTGCCCTGCACGGGGCGGCCGCCATGTGGGAGGACGGGGTGATCCAACTCCTCGTCGACCACGGCGCCGACGTCAACGCCGAGGACAACCGCGGGCGCACGCCCCTCTACCTGGTCGAGTACGGCAACGCCAACGCGCCCTCCGAGAGCACGGCGGAGTTGCTGCGCGCACTCGGGGCGCGGGAACCGGTGGTCGAGCAGTAGCCACGTTGTCCAAGGTGTCCAAAGCTGCCGACCGGTCGTGGCACCGGAAACAGACCATCGACGACTTCACCTTCGTCGGCATGGGTGTCGACCGGCGACCACCCGAGGACGTGCCCGTGTCGGTCGATCACGACAGGTGGCTCGCCGAGGCTGTCGCGAGTCGTGGGGATGAGTATGACGATGGCCAACCTCGATAGTGGGGAACCTGTCGTGATCACCAGGGACGGAGTGCCTCGCAGCACCAGGGTTCCCACAAGCGACGCCACGCCGATCGAGGAGGTCCGCGAGGTTGTCTTCGCGCGGGCGCGAAAAGCCGTCCGGGAGATTCGGGCGCGCGCGGCCAAGACCGGTGCTGCCGATCTCACGAACGCCGATATCGAGCGCGAGATCAAGGCGGTGAGGCGCACGCGCGCTTCACTGGATTGAGCGTTCCAGTTCGGTTTCCTGTGGGGCCAGTCAATCGCCCTATTTCCGCTTGGCGGGTCGTCGCTCCCCTTTCGTCAGGAGCTTGACGAGCGGGAGCAGTCTATTGGGGGCAATAGCGCGACAGGCGCTTCCGAACTTCCCGTTCGGGCAGGCGACAACGGGGATGAGCGCGTATTCGACGGAGGCCGCAGCAGAGCTGGCTATGTGTTGCCGCACGAGCATTGGCCATCTCGTCGACAACCCAGAGGAGTCCGTGGTGCACGACGCGCTCAGCAGCGGCAAGGTCTCGGAGGAGTCTATCGCCAGTAAGCAGAATGCAGCCTTGGGTCTTGGCCAGCGCGAGGGCAAGGCTGTCGGGTTGCGAGAGTGCAGGGTGACTACCCTGGTAGGTCAGAGCGAGGATTTGGCCAGTGGCATCGAGTTCGACGATCTGGAGGCCAAGGGCCGGAAGGTCGGCCTCAAGTTGGGTACGCAATTCGAGTGCGTACATCTGATCGGGGACAATGAACTTCCAGGGGAGACGGAAGAACGCCTCAAGCAGGCACCCCCCTTCGAGATCCAGCAAGACGGAGGCGTCGGAGACGACGACGATCATGGTCCGGTGGTCCTCTGAATCGGTAGCAGCTAGGGGCTGGGAGGCTGGTACATCAGATCGTCGAGATCACGGATACCGACGTTCAGAAGCTCCGCGCCCTTGGAATCGGAGATCACACCTTCGGCCAGTGCACGGAGACAGAGGCGCTCGAACCGAGACGGTTCTTCGCTGCGCACGAGTAGCGGTTCCTCGAATGGGGTGACGCTCCAGCCTCTCGCCGTGAACTCGTCAGTCAAGCGCTTGAAGAGCTTGCGGCCGATGATGCCCAGTTGGCGGCACCGATAGGTAAGTGCCTGGACGCTGACACCGAATACAGGTTTGAGGTCGAACAGTTCTCGCAAGCAGATGGACGTCCGGCGCGCGCCCAGGGCAGCCCGCATGGTGTCTTGGGGCATCAGGAACGCGCCAGCAAACCGGTGCGCAGCTTTCTCGCCGTTGAGGCGCGGATTCACCCGCATCAGCAGGTGCCCCAGTTCGTGAGCCATCGTGAAGCGCTGCCGGTCGCCCCACTTCATGCGGCGGACAACGATCACGGGAATCGGTTCACCTTGGGGGCGATGGACCTGCGCCATGAGGCCGTGAACCTCGGCCGCGAGGTCGGTCGCCAGCACCTTGACGCCGCGGTCTTCGAGCAACTCGGCGAGGTTGGGAATCGGGTCCACGCCGAGTCCCCAACGCCGCCGCAGATCTTCTGCAGCAAGATCGGCTTCGTCGAGTTCGCCTATCACGGGGTACGGAGCCGACGAGGGCTTGATCCACTCGATGCTCGGGAGTCCGAGAACTTCTTCGATAGTGAGATAGCGCTCGAGCATGTGGATGACCTGTGCCTCCAGTTGAGCGCGGAGGCGCCGGTTCGTCGGTCCTTTCGTCCGGAACCGGACGAACTTGAAGGCGATCTGGCGACGGCCGACGAGGTACGCAACCGGCATGTCCAGGGCTTCGGCGAGCGCCAGCAGCACGCCGGAGCTCGGCATCGAGGCATTCCTTTCGTACAGGCTGATCGCCTGCGCCGTCACGCGCCGGTCCATCTTCGCGGCTAGGTCTCGCAACGTCAGCCCTGAAGCCGTTCGGGCCAACCGTAGACGCTGACCAATCATTGTTACCTCCTGTTCCGACTGTCGGCACTCCGGCGCATTCAGCCTGAACGTAGCAAGGGTCGATCCCGGGCGTTCTATCGGTCGCAGACTCCAGGGCGATTGGTGCCTGCTCGTCAACGGCAAGCGCCGGCGCCGGGGAGCCCATCGCCTTCCCGGACGGCGGCCGGTCTCGAACTTGTCCAGTGAATCCGGGACCAGAACGTGCAGCACGGAGGCGAGCCGGCGGTCCTGGCACTTGACAAGTGTACATATAATGTGGTTGTCTGTAAAGTCGGCTGATTCGGGAGGGGATCTTCGCGGTCTTTCCCTTAGCTCGCTCCGGCGGATGGTCCGTTGTGAGATTTCCCAGCCGTGGTTGAGGCTGTCATGACAACGACGATGCTCCCGGTGACACCGGTGTTGGGAGAGACTGCTGACGTGTTGCTCGCGGACGTTGCAATCCGCGTGCAGCTTAGCCCGACCGCCTACGACAAGGCTGTCGCGAGGCATGAGGCGATCAAGCGGTGGATCGAGCGAGTGAGGAGCCCGCTGCATGGGTGCGTCGAGCACTTCTATCCGCAGGGATCGATGGCGACGAGGTCGACGATCGCATCCAAGCTGCGGACGGACGAATTCGACATCGACATCATTGCGGCGCTCCTTCTTTCTGCCGACACGCCAGCCGCGGAAGTGCTGGACTTGCTGTACGAGGCGGTACGAGGGGAACCAGGATCGCGGTACTACGACATGGCGGAGCGGCGCACGCGCTGCATCACGGTCCACTACGCCGATGGCATGCATCTGGATGTGACGCCACTGCTGCGTCGGCCGGCAACGCCGGAGCGCGAAAGTTGGCTCTTTCACCATCGCGAACGGACAGCGCGAGAGCTCGGACAGCGCCTCATCGCGAACCCGTACGGTTTCGCCGCCTGGTTCAACGAGCGGATGCCGCTCGATCATGACTTCGTGCAGATGTACGAAGCCCGTTCGATCGAGTACGAACGGACGGTTTTGGCGGGAATCGTCGATGACGATCCGGTGCCGCCGCAGGAGCATCCCGGTCGCAAGTCCATGGCGGTGATTGTGCTTCAGTTGTTGAAGCGGTGGCGCAACGTGCAGTACGACCTTCGCACCGGGCGGCGCCCTCCGTCCATCCTGATGTCGAAGCTCGTCGCCGACAACGCCGGTCACACGGAGACGCTCTCTCGTGAGCTCCTGTATCAGTCCCGACAGATGTTGGAGGCGTTCGTGCACTGCCAGGCCGTTGGTAAGCGGATTCACGTGGAGAATCCGACGTGCCCCGTCGATGTTTTGACGGACCGTTGGCCTGCCTCGATGGGCGAGCAGGTGCAGTTCATCGAGGACCTGCGTGAACTCGTCAAGGATGCAGAGCGGCTCGTGAACGGGCGTCGCCTCGATGAGATCAAGGAGATCTTGACCAAGCTGTTCGGTGAGGAGCCCACAGGCGCTGCCGTTAACGCGTATTCAGAGCGCATCGGTGAGTCAATCCGAACCGGCAAGGGCCGGCATCAGACGGGATCGGGCCGGATCGTCGTTCCTGCGGCGACGGTCGCAGGCGTCACGGCGTTACCGACGCCCGTGCGCGCTACGCCGCCGCACAGGTTCCACGGCGACCGGTGGAAACCATGAGCTTGAGCCTCCCACGCCAAGTGAAGCGGATGCAGGACGAATGGCCGCGCTTCCAGGTCGTCGAACAAGCTCGGCAGTTCGTGTGTTGGGAGGGACCGCTCCAACCCCTCTCCCAACAACATGACATCCGGATCTCATTGTTTCGGGAGCGGGGACGGGGTCGCGGCAGCTACAGACTGAGTCCGCAAGTAATCGTTCTGAATCCCGCCCTACGTCATCGAAAGGACGATCCGAACGATCCGATTCCACACCTGTATCGAAATCGAACGGACCCCGCGCACCCTATGCTGTGCCTGTACCGGCCCTACACCAGGGAATGGCACGCCGGCTGCTACGTCGCTGACACTATCGTGCCCTGGACGAGTGAGTGGCTGGCGTGCTACGAGATTTGGCTCGCCACGGGCAAGTGGCCGGGTGGCGGCACGACGCCGGGAGAGATGTCTCGTGTCTGAAGACCAGCGCAAGCCACGGCGCTCATCCGGCGCCTTGAAGCGGCAGAGGGAGCGGTTACCGTGGTCGGGCGACCGGGACTTCCGGATTCTCTCGATCGACGGGGGCGGTATCCGAGGCGTGTATCCGGCCGTGCTGCTTGCTGGCCTGGAGCAGCGGTACCTCGACGGCCAGCCATTGGCCAGATACTTCGACCTCATCACCGGCACATCGACCGGGGGCATCATCGCGTTGGGTCTCGGTGCTGGACTTCGCGCGGAGGACATCTCGCGACTGTACGTCGAGCGAGGCGACGAGATCTTCCCGCCGGCGCGCGATGGCGCACTTCGGTTTGTGCAGCACGTCGGCAAATTGGTCACGCACTTGTTTCGGTATCGATATGATCGCGCGGCGCTTGACGCGTTGCTGTTGGAGGCCTTGGGAGAGCGGAAGTTCGGGGAGTCGCTCACACGGCTATGTATCCCTTCGTTCGATGGCCATCATGGTGAGGTATACATCTTCAAAACGCCGCACCATCCGGACTTCAAGCTTGACGGCGTGGAGAACATGACCAAGGTGGCGGCAGCGACCGCCGCTGCGCCGACTTTCTTCCGTCCCGTGGAGGATGGTGGCTACGCCTTCGTCGACGGCGGCGTGTGGGCCAACAATCCCGTCATGATCGGTGTGGTCGATGCGTTGTCGTGCTTCGACGTGACCCGGCACCGAGTCTCCGTCTTGAGTCTGGGCTGCGGAACGAAGTCGTGCCGCCTGAACAGAGCGCAGATGATGGGCGGAGGTCTCCTGGCTTGGCGGGGGATCATCGAGACGGCCATGAGCCTGCAGTCGCAGAACGCCCTCGGCCAAGCCGGCCTCCTAATCGGCGCGGAACGGCTGACCCGCCTCGACGCGCCGATGGCAGGACGGCCGATCGAGTTGGACGACTGGAAGCGATCGGTAGCTGAGCTGGTACCCGCGGCTGAGCAGATGCTTGAGGAGCAGGGCTACGCTGTCGCCGAGACGTTTCTGAGCGCACCGACGGAGCCGTATCGGCCACAGGCGATGCCTGCCGCATTGGCTGCGGGCGCATAGAGGCCGCTCCACCACCACGGTCGTGGCACGCAAGGTGCCGAGAAACCGCGCCAAGGAGGACAAGCTTCCCGTGTCGTCACCGTTCGCCCTACGGCAGCGCCAGCGCGACCCACTCGCCGGGGTGCCGCAACGACCCGATCGGCAGGACGATGTACTGCCGGCCCTCGTGCATATAGGTGATCGGCGAGCCGTTGGTGCCCGCCGGGAACTCCGTCTCCCAGACCACGTCGCCCGATTCCTTGTCGAACGCGCGGAACTTGCGGCCCGCGTCGGGACCCGCGCCCGGCGGGGTGCGGACCATGACCGGGTCGCCCTCGCTGACGAAGAGCAGCGTCTTCGTGAGCAGGGTCATCGAGCGGCCCGGTTGCCCGAGCGGCGGCAGGTCGAGGTGGGCGATGGCCGGGTGGTTCCGCGGCCCGTCGCCGTTGGGAATCATCCAGACGTGCTCGCCGGTGTTCATGTCGATGGCGGTGATCCGGCCGTAGGGGGGCTTGGTCAACGGCAGTCCCTCCGGCCCGTTCGGGAACGCGCGGGTACCGCGCGTGTAGCGCACGTTCATGCGGTCCGGGTTGCCGGGCGTGAGGTCGGCCGCGAACGCGCCGGTGACCGAAGGCACGTAGAGCATCCCGGTCTCGGGGTCGAACCCGGCCCCACCCCATTCGGCCCCGCCGACCGAGCCGGGTAGCTGCAGCGTCCCTTTCGTGTCGGTCGCGTCCTCGCCGCGGATGGAGGGCGGGGTGAAGATCTCCCCCAGGATGTACGGCTCGACGATCTCGATCGCCTCGGCGCGCAGCTCCGGCGTGAAGTCGATGAGGTCGTCGATGCCGATGCCGTGGCGGTCGAACGGCAGCGGCTTTGTCGGGAACGGCTGCGTCGGCGAGATCCACTCGCCCGGCGTGTTGGAGCCGGGCACCTCGCGCTCGACGATCGGCCAGACCGGCTCGCCGGTGACTCGATCGAAGGTGTAGGCCATCGCCTGCTTGGTGAGCTGAACCACCGCCTTGATCTCGCGTCCGTCGACGGTGATGTCCATCAGGATCGGCGCGACGTTGTTGTCGTAGTCCCACAGGTCGTGGTGGACCATCTGGAAGTGCCAGACCCGCTCGCCGGTCTCGGCGTCGACGCAGACGAGGCTGTTCGCGTAGAGGTTGTTGCCGGGGCGGTGGCCGCCGTACATGTCGTTGGTCGGGGCGCCGGTCGGCAGATACACGTAACCGAGATCGAGGTCGGCGCTGAACATCGTCCAGACGTTCGACATTCCGGAGTACTCCCACGAGTTGTCGAGCCACGTCTCGACGCCCGGCTCGCCCGCCCGCGGGACGGGGCTCCAGGTCCAGCGCAGCGCGCCCGTGTGCACGTCGTAGGCGCGCACGTCGCCCGGGTGCTGCTCCATGGTGAACGGATGGTCCGCCATCGCGCTGCCGAGGATCACGACGTCCTTGACCACCATCGGCGGCGACGTGCCCGAATAGCCGGTCTCGGCGTCGTAGGTCAGATCGACCAGGCCCGCTTCGCCGAACGAGTCGATCAACTCGCCGGTCCCGGCATCGACCGCCATCAGATAGGGCGGTCGAATCGCGAAGATCCGTCGTTCATCCTCCGACTCCCACCAGGCGACGCCCCGGGTCGGCGCGCCACGCGGCGTCTCCTCACCCAGGAAGGCCGCATCCTGCACCCAGAGGGTCTCGCCCGTGCCCGGGTCGAAGGCCTCCACCAGGCCGATTCCGTTCGAGGCATACAGCACGCCGTCGACCATGATCGGCGTCGAGCGGAGCTGGTTCGAGTAGCGCAGCTCCGGCCAGCGCTCCCGCAGCGACGCGTCGACCGCCTCGCGCCGCCAAGCGATGCGCAGGTCGCCGACCGTCTCCGCGTCGATCTGATCCAGCGCGGCATAGCGCGTGTAGCCGGCGTCGCCGCCGTGGACGCGCCACTCGCCGTCTACGCCTTGCTGCGCCGGGGCCGTGCCGGCCCAGGCGAGCGCCGCTATGAGAACGAGGGCGCCGATGTGCCGCCGCTGAGGAACGCGTGCCATCCTGCTGTCTGCCATTTCCTTCATCTCCGCGTTCGTTGCGGGCCGTGCGAGGCCGCTGCTTCGGTCGGTGAGGTTCATCGCTCCACGCTCCACAGCACGACGGCGGCGGCCGCCACGTGCTGCAGCATCAGGACCACCACGGCGGGAACGGTGGCGCCTGGATTCGCCTCACCACCGCCGTCGGTGAGCATCCACAGGTCCGGGATGAAAGAGAGCAACAGGGCGACGAGAACGATTCGGCGGAACAACGGGACCGGACGCTCTGACCTGTGGTCGACTGCCAAGGCTACACCCAGCCCGGCCGCGACGCCCAAAACCGTCAGAAACACCGTCGGCCCTGCGGTCGCCAACGGCTCGAATTCGGGTGGAACGTCGATGACGGCAAGCGCCGCCGCGCGCAGGACGAGGTTGGCCGCCACCGCCCCGAGGATCGTGCGGAGCCACACCTGCCAAGCCCGCGGCCCTGCCACTGCCAGTCGTTCCGCACTCATGAGCCCCTCCATCCGCCGCGCGGGTCAGCGTTCCCGCCGGGTGGATGAGGCGGGCCGCCCGGCGCAGAGCCTCACATTATAGGAGTGCTCTCTTTGCGGGGGCAGGCCGGAGGCTTGCCGCAAGCAGCGCCGGAGTGCAAAACTCGTCGTCCTGCACCGACGCGCGCCATGCGAATGACCATCGAACTACCCGACAGGCAGGTCCGGCAACTGGCCGACATCGGTCGTCGCGAGGGCGTGTCACGCGCCGAACTTGTCCGCCGCGCGGTTGCCGACTATCTGGATACGCGGTACGTGCGCGATCCCGGCGATCCGTTCGGTATCTGGCGGGACCGCAACGTGGACGGCCTGCGGTTGGAGCGTCGGCTTCGGCGCGAGTGGCCATGAGAGGGAATCTTCATGTCCCCTGCGTTGGATCGAGTTCCGCCAGCGCGTCGGCGATGGCCGTGAGTCCGATCACCTCGATGCCGCCGGCCTGTGGGTAGCGCTCGTCGCCGGAATAGACGATGAACGTCCTGTCCGGCTGCAGATCGTCCATTGCGATCCGCAGACCCTTCTCGACCCTGGGGGCGGTTCCCCGCTTGATCTCGATCGCCCAGAGTCGGTTGTCCGGCAGCTCGAGCAGCAGATCGATCTCCACGCCCGTCGCCGTGCCATAGAAGCTGGCGCGCGCCCGGGCGGGGGCCGCCCGGATCAGTGTTTCCAGCACGAAGCCCTCCCAGCTTGCGCCGGCGACCGGATGACCGAGCACGCTGTCCTTGTTGTCGAGGCGGAGCAACGCGTGCACGAGGCCGCTGTCGCGCACGTAGACCTTCGGGGACTTGACGAGCCGTTTGCGGACGTTGGCGTGGAAGGGCGGCAGGCGGCGCACCAGGAACAAGTCGGCCAGCAGGTCGACGTATCGCGCCACGGTCTTGCCGTCGATGGCCAACGAGCGTGCAAGGGCGGCCAGGTTCAGCAGGCTCCCCTGTCCGTGCGCGAGCATGGTCCAGAGCCGCCGCAGCGTCTCGGACGGCACGCGCGGCCCCAACTGCGGGACGTCCCGCTCCAGGTAGGTGCGAATGAACTGCTCCCGCCACTCGGCACTCGCCCAGTTACTCTCCGCCAGCAAGCTCGGGGGGAATCCGCCGCGAACCCACAACCGCGATGCGAGGTCGCCGCCCGTTTCGCGAACGTCCAGGGGGGAGAGCTCGAGGTACGCGATGCGTCCCGCCAGGCTCTCGCCGGACTGCCGCAGCAGATCCGGAGCGGCCGATCCGAGCAAGAGGAACTGTCCGGCCGCTTCGCCGGCCCGAATCCGTTCGTCAACGAGTACGCGCAGCAGTTGGAACAGCCCGGGCGCGCGCTGCACTTCGTCGATCACCACGAGCCCGCGGGGCAGGGTGCGCAGGTAGCCGGCCGCATCGTCAAGCTTCGCCAGGTCGGCGGGGTCCTCCAGGTCGAGGTACACGCTGTCGGCGGTCCCGGCCAGCCAGCGCGCCAGGGTCGTCTTGCCGACCTGCCGCGGCCCGATCAGGGCGACGGCGGGAAACTGGCGGAGGCGGGCGGTGACGATTGCGGCGAGGGATCTGGTTATCACCTTGCAATTCCGGATCGATGATCCGTAATTGCAAGGTTACCACGCGGGTGCGATCTGCTCAGCGCAACCGTCCGCGCTCCGTGGTTTCTGTGGGCAGACCCTTGTCCCACTGTTGTCTGCGTCAGGCTCTCGGCGGCGCAGACTCCCACGACGCGGGACTACCGTTTGGCGGCCCGCCCGGGGGCTACTTCAACGCGGAGTACGACGTCGGCTCCAGGATCCGCGCGTCGATGCTGTCGACCAGCGCACGGTTCTCGTCGCGCTCGACCGCGATGATGATCTCCTGGAAGTCCTCGTAGGTGGCGAGCTCCCGCCACATCTCGTCACGGGCCGCGCGGGACGGATACGCGAGCATGTAGATGAACGTGTCCTCGACGTCATCGCCGGTCACCGCGTTCCAGTAGCCGACGTTGGTCATGCCGGCCCGCTCGAACATCGCTGCCGTGTGGTCGCGGAAGCGGTTCGCCAGCGCCTCCCGGTTGCCCGGCGTCGTCTTGTAGACGCGCAGCTCGTAGACCTGGGATGCCGCGCGCTGCTGCTCGGCGATCGCCCAGCCGCTGCCGATGATCCCGAACGTGAACCCGACGAACGCGAGAATCTGCCACTTGCGCATCGTTGCCTCCGGTTGAACGTGTTGGGTGTGTCCGTTGCGATTATGGAGAGCGCCGATTATAGGCCGGCCGGCGGCGGACGCGGGGGGAACGCGTCGCAGGGCGGTATGGAAGAGCCGTGCCCGCCGCGGGAACCTGCGGGTCCTGCGCGAGGCGCGAATCGCGGACTTCTACGATAGCGTCGGCACCCGGTTGGGCGGCATGCCAGGGGTCGAGCGGGTCACCTTCGGCCACCTCCCGCTGGTCAACTCCGGTAGCGGTACGCCGGAAGTCACCGTGGGCGTCTGGTCCTGGCGATCATGGGGGTCTACGGCTTGGTCGCGTACGCCGTGACCAGCCGCACGCGGGAGATCGGCATCAGGATCGCCCTCGGTGCGACCACGCCGGCGATCGTCGGCACCGTGTTGTCGAGATCGCTGCTCCATGCCGGCGTCGGGAGCGCCGCCGGCGTCGGGGCGACGTTCGCGCTCATCGGTCTCGTCGAGCAGTTCCTGTTCGGCGTGGCGCCGCGCGATCCGGCGACGCTCGTCGCCGTGACGGGGACAATCGCGCTGTTCATCCTGCTCGCCGGCCTGGCCCCCGCGCTGCGCGCCGCCCGTATCGCGCCGGCCATCGCCCTGGCCGAGGAGTAGCTGGAATCGTCGAGCACGGCGCCGGTTCCGTACGCGCTTCGCCGGCAGACGCCACAGCCGAGACGGGCAGCATCTACCACTCGGCTGGTTTCTCGATAAACCCACCAGTACCGTCCGCAACCAGTGCAGGAAACTGTGCCTTCGCCAGCAACGTCAGCGGAAGGTCTCGGTGGTGGTGGGCGGCCCCTCGGAGCTCGAAAGCTCTACCTCTGGTCTGCGTTCTCGCTGGGACATAGACGACCGTCCTGATGGCCGGGAAGCGGTGCCGGACCATCTGCAGCGCCGGAACCAGGTCAGAATCGCCGCTCACGAGTATCTGCTGCTCGCACGAGCCTTGATAGGCGTCGTCGAGCATGTGGATGGCGATGTTGACGTCCGTGCGCTTTTCTTCCGGAACGTCGAACACGCGGTCGCCGAGCCCGGTTGTCGTGCACGCCGGGTACATGCACGTGACTCGCTTCCGTTTGAAGCGTCCCAGAATCGTCTCGATGAGCGGGCGCGTCTGCAGAGCGTTCAGGAAGGTCTCTTGACGTACGCGGCGAGCACCCGGTTCTACAAGTGCCGTGAAGTACTTGATCCTTCGAATGTCGTCGTTTGCGCGGAGACGTGTGAAGTACCGTTCGAAATCGAGCCACTTGTAACCGGTGTTCTTGACGACTCCATAGTAGTTCTTCACCCGGCGGTGCCGGACCCGCGCATGGATGAAACTGGGTACAGTGTAGCGCGTGACGCTGGCACAGAGGTCGGCCCTGCGTTGGTGCGACAGAGCCCGTAGCGTAGTTTGACCCGGAGTCCCGCGAGCACCCCGCATTGCGACACCGGCTCAGGCCGGTAAGCGCGTCTTCTAGATTCCGTCCCGGCGGACTCCTCGCCAGCGCTCGCGATACAGGAGGTAACGGATGGAGGTCATGTATCCCCGGTGCGCCGGGTTGGATGTCCACTCGCGGCGCGTGAACGGGTGCGTGCGCATCGCCACCGGTCGGAAGTCGACGACCGAGCATCGGGAATTTGCGACCACAACGGCAGGGCTGTTCGCGCTGGCGGAGTGGCTGACCGAGGCCGGCTGCACCCACGTGGCGATGGAGGCGACCGGCGTGTACTGGAAGCCGGTGTGGCACATCCTCGAAGACGCAGAGTCGTTCGAGCTGCTGCTCGCCAACCCGCAGCACATCCGCAACGTTCCGGGCCGCAAGAGTGACCGGAAGGACGCGGCGTGGATCGCCGACCTGTTGGCGCACGGGCTGATTGAAGGTAGCTTCGTGCCGCCGGCCCCGATCCAGGCGCTGCGCGACCTGACGCGCACCCGCAAGCAACTGATGCGTGAGATCGCACGGCACACCCTGCGCGTGCAGAAGACGCTCGAAGACGCGAACGTGAAGCTGACGCGCGTGGTCAGCGACATCCTGGGTGCCAGCGGCCGGGCGATCCTGTCGGCGCTGATCGCCGGGGAGACCGATCCCGAGCGGCTGGCCGATTGCACCACCGGGCGCTTGAAGGCCGACCGCGCGGAGATCATCGCCGCGGTGCACGGCCGGGTGACCGAGCATCATCGCTTCCTGCTCAAGCTGCACCTGACGCAGGTCGACGCGCTGACCGCTGCCGTGCAGCAAGTCGAGCAGCAGGCCGACGAGGTCCTTCGCCCTTTTCGCGAAGCCGCCGCCCGGCTGACGACGATACCGGGCGTCAGTGAGACGGTCGCGCGGGTGATCATCGCCGAGGTGGGCGTCGACATGGCGCAGTTTCCCACTGCTGGTCATCTGGTTTCGTGGGCGGGTCTGTGCCCGCGGCTCGACGAGAGCGCCGGCAAGCGGCGCTCGACCCGGACCCGTCACGCGACCCCGTGGCTGAAGACGACGCTGGTGCAGGCTGCGTGGGCGGCGACTCGGAAGAACGGGAGCTACCTGCAGGCGCAGTTTCGACGGCTCAGGGGCCGGTGCGGTCCGAAGAAAGCGGTCGTGGCGGTCGCCGCCTCCATGCTGACTGCCGCCTATTTCATGCTCCGCGACGAGAAGGACTACCACGACCTCGGCGGCCGGTACCTGGCGGACCGCGACAAGGAGCGCACCACCCAGAGCCTCCTCCGGCGTCTGCACAACCTTGGCGTCGAGGTCGAAGTGAAGGCTGCCTGAACGGGGAGAGCTCTTCGTTTCTTTCTAGAAGTTGAAGCCGTCCACGTACACGATGGTTCGGGGCTTGCGAGCACACATGGAAAAGGCGGCCATTTAGGCCGCCCAACCGGCTGAACGCCGGGGAGTCGTACGAGGAATGAATCGTACATCGGAGCAGGTGTTCGCGTCAACGGCGTCTCTCTCCCCTGGTGTGCAGACGACAACCAGCAGAAGTGGGCATGGCCGGTACGAACAGCAGCCCGACCGCCCCGGAGGTCCGGACGGTCGGGCTGTGGGAAACGACACGAAACCGCAGTAGCCGACCTCAGTGCGCCAGCGGGTCCGGCCGGATCTGGAACTTCACGAGGTTCCCCGGCTCCACCGGACCGCCTTCCACGTGCCACGCCGCGTCGGCGCCGTAGGTGGCGTAGACGCCGCGGCCCTTCCAGCCGGCGTCCGGATCGTCGATGCGGCCGTCGAGCCCGCGGCTGTGGAAGCCCTGCGGATACGGGACGCGCAGGATGGTCCACTCGCCGGTCTCCGGGTCGAGGGCCAGCAGCGAGTCCGAGCTCGATCCGTTGGCGATCGGGATGTTCTCGCCGAGGCCGAGCGTGTTGAACTGGTCGACCCAGTTGTAATAGTGGAAGTCGGTCCCGATGTCGGTGTTCCGGAAGTTCGGACCCGGCGCCTTGTAGAAGGACCAGCCCGCGTCGCACTGCCGGCCGTCACGTGCTTCCGGCCCGCCGAAGACGGTGCACGCGCTGCGGTCGAACGAGGCGAAGTGGCTGCTGCCGGCCAGCGCGGTCCAGAGCACGCCGTTGCGGTCGACGTCGAGCCCGCGGGTGCGGTAGCCCTTCTCCACCGGCACGGTGTAGAGCTCGCTGATGCAGGTCTCGGGCGGGTTGTCGCCGCGCTCCAGACGCAGCATCCGGCCGGGGAAGTCGTCCGAGACGATCCAGACCGCGTCGTCGAGCGGGTTGGCGATGATGCCGTAGGCGCCGACCCGCACGCGCGTGTCGAGCGCCGGGTCGAACGGCGGCTCCTCGCGGCTGCCGCGCGGGGCGGGCTCGTTCCACGGCTTGGTGATGACGCCGTCGCCGTTGGTGTCGATGACGGTCGGGCACCAGCCCTGGGCGAGCTGCTCGTCGCCGGTCTCGTCGTAGACCTTCGTGTCGAGCCAGCCGATGACGGCCCCGCCGCCGCTGAAGTACAGCGTGTCGTTGGCGTCCTCGGCGAACTGCAGGTGATGGGTGCCGTAGCACGTGCCGATAAGGACGAAGTCATCGGTCTCCGGGTCGTAGTAGCCGGTGTGGCGGCCGGCGCGATCGACCGGGAAGTACTGGGCGTAGGCGTTGTCCGACCCTTCGCGGCACCAGTCGGGGTTGTTCGGGTGGCGGACCCGCGTCGTCAGCCAGACGCGGCCCTCGGCGTCGATCATCGGGTTGTGCGGGTTGGCGGGATCGTTCCAGACCGCCTCGGCCCCGAAGTCGCGCCACGGCTTGAAGCCCTCGGTCTGGAACATCGACGGGACCGGCGGGTCGTTCTCCCGCAGCGGAATCTTGATCATCTTCGAGCTGTGCTCGAGCGTGTCGGTCACCAGCAGGAAGTCGTTGCCGATGTCCACGCCGTAAAGCGGCCCGTTCGCGTTGACGCGCGGGTTGCGCTTGTCGGTCGCAATCTCGTCGTGGACGAAGGCGACGTTGTCGCCCCAGTTCCACATCGTGAGCACGACGTTGCGCTCGATGCCCTGCGGCCGGGGCGGCGGCGGGGGCGCCTCGCCGGCGGCGATGCGGTCGGTCCAGTCGACCAGCATATCGAGGCCGGCGTCGGGGCCGAAGCGGGTGACGAAGCTGTTCATCAGCGAGCCCCGCTGCCCGCGCTGTACCCGGTCCGCCCAGGCGGAGCGGGCGGAATCGAAGTCGTCGAGGTCCGGAATCTCGCGCGTGCGCTTGTTACCCACCTGGTGGCAGCGCTGGCAGCCCTTCAGGTTGTTGATCCACTCGGCCTGGCTGCCCATCTGCGGGTTGATGCCGTTGCCCTCGGGACCGGTGCCCGGGAACTCGTGCGCGGCGGGCAGATTGATGAGCGACAGCCAGTAGGTGGAGGGGTAGACCTGCGCCGCTTCCTGCCGGGTCGCGGCCACCACCGCGGTGAGGTCCAGCTCCTGGTCCGGCCGCCCGGCGACCGGCTCGGAGTCGACCAGCCCGTAGCCGCGGACCCAGACGTCGAAGGTCGCGTCCGGCAGCTCCGGCAGCACGTACTGCCCGTCGTCGCCGGTGACGACGATCTTGCGGAACACGGTCTCGAGGTCGTCCGTCTCGGCGATCACCCAGACGCCCGCCTCGGGACCGTTGGCGCTGGCGACCGTGCCGCGAATGACGCCGTCGTTGTCCGCCGCCTCCACCGCGACCGTTCCCGGCGCCGCGGCGGCGACGAGAGCCGCGCAGGCGAGCGCGGCCGTCAGGCTTCCCAGTTGTCTCTTGGTCATCGTCGTTCCACCGTTTCTCCGCCGAGTTCACTGAGCAGCGCTACCGTATCCGGCCACGCCTTCTCGGTATTCGCCACGAAGACGCCCTCGGCCACCATCCGGGGCGTCCAGCCGATCGTGTTGCGGGCGTTGATGTCCGCACCCTGGTCGACGAGGTACTGCACGATCAGGTTCGAGCCCATCATCGCGGCGCCATGCAGCGCCGTGCAGCCGCCCCAGCGCATGTCGCCGCGGTCGCGCTGCGCGTCCATCTGCAGCAGGTTCAGCGGGTGGCGCAGCAGCAGGTCCACGCCGTCGCCCTCGAGTTGCGTGTCGCCGAAGTCGGTGACCGCGTGCAGGTCGTTGCCGAGGGCGAGGGTCATCTTCACCGCCTCGAGCCGCACCCGCTCCGGGGTGCCGTTGAGCGGTCCCGGGCTCTCGCCGTCCCAGAACCCCAGGCCGGAGGCCGCCATCAGCGGGGTCACCCCCTGGCCGGTCTTCGCCAGCGGGTCCGCACCGTAGTCGACCAGCAGCCGCATCAGGTCCAGATCCGCGTGCTTCGCGGCCAGGTAGAACGGCGTGGCGCCGATGAAGCTGATGAAGTTGCGGCCGACCGAGATGTTCGGCGGCGGCTTGACGATGCCCAGGTCGACCTCGAACGGGATCTCCTGCCAGAAGATGCGCACGTTCGGGTCGGCGCCCAGCGCGAGCAGCCGCCGGGCCAGCTCTAGGCTGTCCATGTTGCCGGTCTGCTCAGGCGGACGACCCGATCCGGGCCGGCGGATCCAGGCCAGCGCGTGCAGCAGCGAGCCGCGCGCGTCGAAGGCGTTCGGGTCGGCCCCCGCGTCGAGCAGGTCCGCGGCGAGCTCGTAGTGCGCATTGATGATGGCCAACGCCAGCGGAGACGTGTGGCCGGTCGCCGCCGGCGTGTAGGAGCCGGTGCTCGCCGTCGTGTTGTTGACGCCGGCGTTGATGTCGGCGCCGCCGGCCAGCAGCGCCCGCGCCGCCTCGATTTGCCCCTCGCGGACGGCGAACAGCAACGGCGTCAATCCCGTGACCGAGCGCGCCTCGACGTCGGCGCCGGCTGCGAGCAACCTTGAGACCGCGTCGGCGTTGTTCTCGGCGGCGGCCCACATCAGCGCGGTCTGACCGCGCCAGCTCTCAGTGGCGTCGACGGTGGCGCCGGCCGAGAGGAGGTGGTCGAGGACCGGAACGCGCCCGGTCCGCGCGGCCACCATCAGGACCGTCTCACCTGCCGGGGTAGCGGTATTCGGGTCGGCACCGGCCGCGAGCAGTGCGCCGACAACCGCCGGCTCGCCGCTCTCTGCCGCGAGCGCCAGCGGGGTGATGCCGTAGCGGTTCGCCGGCTCCGGGTCCGCGCCCGCCGCGAGCAGGCTCTCGACCGCTTCCGCCGACGCGGCGCGTGCCGCCCAGTGCAGCGCCGTTGTGCCGTCCGGGGAAGCTGCCCTCGCGTCGGCGCCTTCCGCCAGCAAGGCCGATACCCGTGCGGCGTCGCCCGACCTGGCGGCTTCGAGCAGCGGCGCATCGGCGGCCGCGGCGGTCCAGGGCAGGGTGATCGTGCCGGCAACGAATGCGGCCACGACGAGGATCGACCGTCTACAGCCCCGTTCTTCGCGCATGAGACGTCCCCTTCCGCACGTGGTTCCGACGGCGCGCGCCGAACGCTCCGCTGCGTTCGACCCGCGTTGCATCCCGCCTCGCTGTGTTGGCAATTGCGGATGCTAGGAGATTGCGCCGTAGAACGCAACGTATCGAGATCCAGGGCGCAAGCTCCCGGGGCGGTGATTGGGCCGAACGCGGAGCCCAGCGACCCGTCTTGGCGGGGCTATCGCCCGGCGCCTGCGTTGACAACACCCGGCGAGAAGCGTACAAAGGGCAGGTAACGAAAACGGGCGCGGGCGGGTTCTGCCGGAGTGTGCGTCGAAGCGGCTACTTCGAGAGCCGGATGCCGGTAGAATGCGCCGCGTTGTTTTCCAGGGATTTGTTCTCCGCAGGGAATGTCGAGGGGTGATGTGATGACGACGCGGCGAGACGAGCGGGCTCCGCGCCGGGTTCGGGCCACGGTGCTGGCGGCGGCGTCGGGCTGCCTGCTCGCTGCGGCGTCGCCGGCCATGTCCGCGCCGGCTGCCGCGGAGGGCGGGGCGAACGCGGCGTCCGTGGAAGCGACGCTGAATCGCTACTGCGTGACCTGCCACAACGAGGGCATCGTCAACGGCCGCGGCACCGCGGCGTCGATGCTGGTCTCGCAGTTGCGCACCGCCGGTCTGGCGCTCGATGTTCTCGACGTGAACCATGTGGGCGGCGACTCGGACGACTGGGAGCGCGTCATCCGCAAGCTGGAGGCGCGGACGATGCCGCCGGTCGGGCGCCCCCGCCCGAACGAGGCCACCTACGGCGAGGTCATCGCCTGGCTGGAGACCGAGCTCGACCGTGCCGCGGTTGAAGCACCGAACCCGGGCCGGCGTCCCGCGCTGCATCGCCTGAGCCGCACCGAGTACCAGAACGCGGTTCGCGACCTGCTCGCGCTCGACAATCTCCCGAAGGAGTTCGACGTCTCGACGCTGCTGCCGGCGGACAACGTCACCAGCGGCTTCGACAACCTCGCCGAGCTGTTGTTCGTCTCGCCGTCGACCCTGGAGCGGTACCTGGCCGCGGCGCGCAAGATCAGCCGGCTGGCCGTCGGCGACACGAGCATGCCGCCGATCGTCGACCGCTACCAGCTCGACCGCGACCTGATTCAGGACGGTCACCTGGACGGGTTGCCGCTCGGCACGCGGGGAGGCACGGTGATCCGCAGCCATCTGCCCGCGGACGGCGAGTACGTCCTGACCGTCGAGTTCTCCCAGGCCGCGCGCGACGAGCACCAGGTGGAGGTGAGCGTCGACGGCGAGCGGGTGAGTCTGTTCAGCATCGGCGGCCGGCCGTTGCTGCGCGGGGCCAGCGGGGTGTTCGCGTTCGAGGCCGAGCCGCCGGTCGACGTCCGGGTCCCGCTCGGGGCCGGGCCGCGTGAGATTGCGGTGGCCTTTCTGCAGAAGACCGGAGCGCGGCACGAGAGCCTGGTGCGGGCGTCGCGGCGCGGACAACGGCGCGAGCCGTCTATCGCGACGGTGACCCTCAGTGGCCCCTACGGCGTCGACGGGGCCGGCGACACGCCGAGCCGGCAGCGCATCTTCACCTGTCAGCCGGCCGGAGCCGTTGCGGCGGCCGAGCCGTGCGCGCGCGAGATCCTCTCTACCCTCGCCCGCCGCGCCTACCGGCGTCCGGTGACGGACACCGATCTCGACCTGTTGCTGCCGTTCTACGAGGAAGGACGCGCCGAAGGCGGCTTCGACCGTGGCATTCAGCGGGCCCTGGAGCGTCTGCTCGTCAGCCCGGAGTTCCTTTTCCGTATCGAGCGCGATCCGGCGGACGTCGTACCCGGCGCGCCGTACCGTGTCGGTGACCTGGAGCTGGCCTCGCGCCTGTCGTTCTTCCTCTGGAGCAGCATTCCCGACGCCGAGCTTCTGGACCATGCCATCGACGGTACCCTCGGCGATCCGGCGGTGCTCGAGGCGCAGGTACAACGGATGCTGGCCGACGGCCGCTCGCGCGCCCTCGTCGACAACTTCGCCGAGCAGTGGCTATACCTGCGGGACGTCGAGGCCAAGGAGCCGGATCCCGGCTTCTTCCCCGGCTTCGACGAGAACCTGCGGCAGGCGTTCCAGCGCGAGACGGAGCTGTTCATCGACAGCGTGCTGCGCGAGGACCGCCGCGTCAGCGACCTGCTGACCGCGGACTACTCGTTCGTCAACGAGCGCCTGGCGAAGCACTACGGGATTCCCCACGTCTACGGCAGCCACTTCCGGCGCGTTTCATTGGACGGCACCGCGCGGCGCGGGCTGCTGGGGCAGGGCGGCATCCTGACCCTGACGTCGTACGCGACGCGCACGTCGCCGGTGCTGCGCGGCAAGTGGATCCTGGAGAACCTGCTGGCGTCGCCCCCGCCGCCTCCGCCGCCGGACATTCCGGCACTGGCCGAGAGGACCGACGACGGCGCGGCGCTGTCGATGCGGGCCGCGATGGAGCGGCATCGGGCCAACCCGGCCTGCGCGAGCTGTCACGCCCAGATGGATCCGCTCGGCTTCGCCCTGGAGAACTTCGACGCCGTGGGCCGCTGGCGCATCCGGAGCGAGTCGAACGACGCGATCGACGCGTCCGGCATCCTGCCCGACGGCACCTCGTTCGAGGGTCCGGACGGGATGCGAGCGGCACTGCTGCGCGAGCCGAAGCGCTTCGTCGCCACCGTCACCGAGAAGCTGATGACCTACGCGCTCGGCCGCAACGTCGAGTCGTACGACATGCCTGCGGTGCGCGCCATCGTGCGCGACGCGGAGCGCAACGACTACCGGTTCTCGTCCATCGTCCTGGGCATCGTTCGGAGCACGCCGTTTCAGATGAGGATGTCGCAATCATGATCATCACGCAGAAAGCCCTGCCCCGGCGGACGTTCCTGCGCGGCGTGGGCGCCACGCTCGCCCTGCCGTTCCTCGATGCGATGGTGCCGGCCGCGTCAGCGGCGGCGAGCGCCGCGGCGGCGCCGGCCCGCCGGCTCGGGTTCATCTACATCCCGAACGGCGTCATTCAGGAGCAGTGGGTGCCGGCCCAGACCGGGCGCGGGTTCGAGTTCTCGCGGATTCTGAGTCCTCTCGAGCCGTTCCGCGACCAGTTGCTGATCCTGAGCGGGCTCGCCCACCGGCAGGCGGATTCCTTCGGCGACGGTAACGGCGACCACCCGCGCGCTACTGCCGCCTGGCTCAGCGGCGTGCATGCCTGGGAGCGCCGCGGACGTCAGGGGCCGACCGAGATTAAGCTCGGCATCACCGCCGATCAGATCGCGGCGCGCGAGTTCGGCAAGCAGACGCCGCTGCCGTCGCTGGAGCTGGCCCTGGAGCAGCCGACCGCCATCGCCTGCGACACCGGCGACTGCTTCTACTCGAACACGATCTCCTGGCGCAACGAGACGACACCGCTCGACATGGAGGCGCACCCGCGCATCGTTTTCGAGCGGCTGTTCGGCGAGGGCGGCACCGCCGCCGACCGCTTGGCGGTGGTCCGCCAGACGGGCAGCATCCTCGACTCGGTAACCGCCGAGGTGGCGCGCCTCGGCGGGACGCTCGGTCCGAGCGATCGGAACAAGCTGGACGAGTACCTCGACGCGGTGCGCGACGTCGAGCAGCGGGTCCAGCGGTCCGAGTCGCGCGGCGACGAGGCGTTCGTCGAGCTGCCGGAGCGGCCCGTCGACATCCCCGAGGAGTTCGAGGATCACGCGAAGCTGATGTTCGATCTGCAGGTGCTGGCGTTCCAGGCCGACGTGACGCGGGTCTTCACGCTGATGATGGCGCGCGAGGCGAGCCCGCGGCCGTACCCGCAGATCGGGGTGCCCGACCAGCACCACACCGTGTCGCATCACCGCAACGACCCGGAGTACATCGCCAAGAAGGCGAAGATCGACACGTATCACGTTCAGGTGCTGTCGTACCTGCTCGGCAAGCTGCGCGAGACGCCGGACGGCGACGGCAACCTGCTGGATCACTCGATGGTCGTCTACGGCGGCGGCATAGGGAACGGGAACCTCCACGAGCACACGAATCTGCCGTGCCTCGTGGCGGGCGGCGGCGGCGGGCGGCTGCACGGCGGACGGCACCGTGCCTATGCGGCGGACACGCCCTATACGAACCTGCTGTTGACGGTGCTCGACAAGGCCGGCGTGCCGGCCGAGAAGCTCGGCGACAGCACGGGACTGCTCAACACTGCGCCGCTCAGTTTGTGAGCGGCGCCACACTGCGCCGCTCGGTCTGTGAGCGGCGCCACTCGGCAAGGCGCCCCGAGGGAGGGCGGGGCGCGCTTGCAGAAAGGCAAAGGATCGTTTCATGTTCAAGCGCAACCGCGCCTTGTGGGCTGTTGTTCTGTGCTTTGCGTTGGGGGCCGCCGCATGCGGCGATGATCCCGCGCCGGCGGCGCCGACGCCGCCGCCGCCGCCGACACCGGCGCCCGAACCGGAGCCGGTGACGATTACCGGCGACTGGCACGGACACGTCCACGGCATGCTGATCGACGGCGAAGCGCATGTGCACCTGATGCAGGACGACAACATGATGGTGACCGGCGACTGGCACATGGAGGAGATGCCCGAGGCGATCGCCGCGCTGCTCATGGCGGCTGGCATGTCGACCGATGAGGAGTTCGGGGGTCTCGTGGAAGGCATGGTGGAAGAAGGAGAGAGTCACGCCGATCTCGAGTTCGGGTTCGCAGAGGCGTTCCACGACGTCCTTGGCCACGACTGCGTGGTCCACGCCCACGTCGAGTTCACTGAGGACGATCTGGAGGGCGACTGGCACACCGACGACTGCGTCTCCGACGACGAGGGAGATATGGACTTCCACAAGGACTAGTACGCACGGGGCGCGTCGGCTCTCGACGCGCCCCGCTCAGCCCTTCGCTTCCTTCCAGTTCCGTCCGATTCCTACATCGACGGTCAGCGGCACCGACAGCTCGACGGCGGACTCCATCTTCATCCGGACCAGCTCGGCGATGTCGGTACGCGCTGCCGGTCGAACATCGTGGCAACGACGCCGATCTCCCAGGCCGTCTCGAAGCCCGCTCCGCACCGGCGGTTCAGTTCAGAACCGGTAGCTCGCCCGCGCGGTCACCTGAGCCGTGTCGAGGGTTTCGTAGTTGCGAAGAATCCGCAACCAGCGGATGTCGACGCCGGCGCCGAATCCCCGCCACAGTCGCACGTCGACCCCGCCGCCGAGCACGAGGGCGAGTCCGAGTTCGGAGTACGCGGAGGGCCCCGGGAAGGAGGTCGAGAAGTCGCTGGAATAGACCGTGCCGCCTGCGTCGCGGGCCGCGTTTGCCTGAGCGGTCGACGGGCCGTGGTCCAACGGTAGCCACGGGATCGGATCGAGGATGATGCCGAAGTGCTCCGTTACGCGGCCGACGCCGCCTCCCCCGGTGAGGTAGGGGAACAGGAGGCCGTCCGCAATCGGGAACTCGGCGGTGAACTTCGTCAGGAACGTCGTCAGGTCTCGTCCCCGGTCCTCGAAGCTGACAGGAGGAAACAGGTAGTCGTCGACCCCGGGACAGGTCACAACTCGTGTCGATTCGCCTCTGTCAGGCGGCATGGTGGTCCAGATGCCCCTTCCGCAACGCGTATGCGACAAATGCAGCGTCGGGAACACGGTCACCCGGCGAGCATCGCGTTGAGGCGGTGCTCCCACTCCTCCTCGTCGACGATTTCGAAGCACATCACCTTGTTGCGCATGCGGGCACGAACTCCGCCCAGTTCGTCTTCCTAGCGTGCTCGGAGCAGACGTCGAAGACGGAGCGCTTGTACTCGGTGTCCTCGGAACGTCCGAGGCGAACGCCCTTCGTCGGAATCGGCCCATGATGCCCGGATTGGAAGGCAATTGCCGTTCCAGGCGTCAGCCCTTCGCCTCTTTCCAGTTCCGGCCGATCCCCACGTCGACGGTGAGGGGGACCGACAGCTCGACGGCGGACTCCATCTTCATCCGGACCAGCTTGGCGACCTCCCGGGCATCCGACTCGGGGGCCTCGAACAGCAACTCGTCGTGGACGGTCAGGATCATCCGGGCGTCCGGCGGCAGCGCCGCGTGCACATCGATCATCGCGCGCTTCAGGATGTCGGCCGCGCTGCCCTGGATGGGCATGTTCACGGCGACCCGCTCGGCGGCGCTCCGGAGCTGGCCGTTGCGGCTCGCGATGTCGGGCACGCGCCGCCGCCGGTCGAACATCGTGGTCACGACACCGGTCTCGCGCGCGGTCTCGAGCGTGTGCTCCAGGTAGGCGCGCACGGCGGGAAAGCCCTCGAAGTAGGCGTCGATGAACGTCTGCGCGGCCTTGGGAGCGACCCCGATGTCCTTCGACAGGGTGAAGGCGGTCTTGCCGTAGAGCAGGGCGTAGTTGATGATCTTGGCCCGCCGCCGCAACTCGTGGGGGTCGAGTCCGCTGTCGGCGCCGAAGACCTTGAACGCTGTCTGGTCGTGGATGTCCTCGCCCCGCTCGAAGGCGCCGCTCAGGTTCGGGTCGCCGGAAAGGTGCGCCAGCACGCGCAGCTCGATCTGCGAATAGTCGACGGAGATCAGGACGGATCCGGGCGGCGCGGTGAAGGCGCCGCGGATCTCGCGCCCGACGGCGGTGCGGATCGGGATGTTCTGCAGGTTCGGGTCGTGGCTGCTGAGCCGTCCGGTTGCCGCCACGGCCTGGGCGAACGACGTGTGCAGCCGCCCGGTCTCGGGATTGACGAGCTGCGGCAGCGCGTCGATGTAGGTCCCCTTGAGCTTCGCGAGGCTGCGCCACTCCAGCACCTTGCGCGGGAGATCGTGGATGAGGGCGAGCTCTTCGAGCACGTCCACCGACGTGGAGGCGGCCTTCGTCTTCCCGGTGCGCTTGCGGGACGGTAGCTGCAGCTTCTCGAACAGGATGGCCGAGAGCTGGCGCGGCGAGTTGACGTTGAACGGCTCCCCGGCCAACTCGTGGATTTCGTCCTGCAACGCCGAAAGTTGCGCGTCCATCGCGACCGATTGTGCGGCCAGCGCGTCGGTGTCGAGTCGGACGCCGGCGCGCTCCAGGTCGGCGAGCACCGGCACGAGCGGCAACTCGAGGTCCCGGTAGAGGGGCTCGAGCCCGTCGCGTTCGAGCTGTGCGCGGAGATGGTCCGCGACCTGCAGCGCCAGGTCGCTGCGCTCGCCGGCGTAGTCGACCACCGCCTCCACGGGCAGGTCGGCGGGACTCAGCGCCTTGGCTCCCTTGCCGAAGACGTCCTCCGGCGCGATTGCCTTGTAGCCGATCTTTTCCAGGGCGAGGTCGCCGAGGTCGTGGTCCGGCCGGGTGGCGTCGAGAAGATAGCTGGCGAGAAGCGTGTCGACATCGAGTCCCGCCAGCCGGACGCCATGGCGGCCGAGGACGAGAGCGGCCCGCTTCAGGTCGTGGCCCGCCTTCGCTACGCCGGCGTCGGCAAGCGGCTTCGCCAGCGCGCCGAGCAACGCCTCGCGTCCCATGCCGGTGTCCGCTTCCAGCGTCCGGTGCCCGAGCGGCACGTAGCGGGCGTGACCGGGCCCGGCCGAGAGCGCAATGCCGACCAGGTCGGCGCGCATCGCGTCCGGCTCGCCGGCCACCACCCCAAGGCCGACCCGCCCGACGCGCCCGACGGCGTCGATCAGCTCGGCGAGCTCCGCCTCCGACCGCACCACGCCGTAGTCCTTCTCGATCGTCGTCGCGGTCGGCGCGTACTCGGCGACCAGGGTCCGGAAGCCCAGCGAGCTGAAGAGCGTGAAGCAGAGATCCGGCGACGGGCCGCGGTAGCGCAGCGTGTCCGGCTCGAACGGCACCGGGACATCGGTGCGGATGGTGACCAGCTCGCGGCTCCTGCGCGCGTCGTCCGCGTGCTGCTCGAGCGCCGTTCGTTGCCGCTTCTTCTTGATGTCGGCCGTGTGCGCCAGCAGCGCGTCGAGAGATCCGTGCGCCGCGATCAACTCGCGGGCGCCCTTCTCGCCGATGCCGGGAACGCCCTTCACGTTGTCGACCGAGTCGCCCATCAGGGCGAGGACGTCGATCACCTGCCCGGGACGGACGCCGAACTTCGCCTGCACGCCGTCGGTGTCGTACCAGGTGCCGGGATCGCGCGGATTGAAGACGGATACGCCGTCGCCCACGAGCTGGAAGAAGTCCTTGTCGCCGGTGACGATGGCCACGCGAAACCCGGCGGCGCGGGCCCGCACGGCCAGCGTTCCGATGACGTCGTCCGCCTCGAACGTCTCGTGCGTGAGCACCGGCACGCCCAGCGCCGCGCATGCCTCGTGCACGTGCGGGACCTGCTCGCGCAGGTCGGGCGGCATGGGTGCGCGATTCGCCTTGTAGTCGGCGGCGAGCTCGTTCCGGAAGGTCGGCCCCCGGACGTCGAAGGCGGCGGCGACGAGCGCCGGCCGCTGGTCCGCGATCAGCTTGCGGAGCATCGTGACGAAGCCATAGACCGCGTTCGTCGGCCGCCCGTCCGGTGCGCTCAGCCCGCGTATCGCGTGATACGCGCGATACATCTGGGAGCTGCCGTCGATGAGGAAGACGGTGTCGGTGGCGTCCATCGCGCGGTAGGAGTGTATCCCTACGGCGTCGCGATGTAGCCCCGGCGCGCCCGGACGCGATACCGCGAGTCCCGGATCTCGACCTCGATCTCGTGCCAGCGTCCGTCGGCGTGGCCCGGCGCCGGATAGGCAAGGAAGTACTGGCGGCTCAGCTCGTCGGCGATGCTCGCGGTGGCGCCGTCGAGGTCGCCGGCGCCCCGGATGATCTCCGTTCGGCCCCCGCTGTCGTCCGTCAGATCCCGGAGCGCGGAAGCGTTGACGCGGTCGGCGCCGCCGAATACCGCGCCGCCACCGGGCAGCCGGGTCGTCGGCGGTAGGGGCAGGCGCCCGCCGCCGCCGCCGCCGGGAATCGGGAAGGGGATCCGCGTCGGCGGCCGGCTGCGCGGCGCCGGCGGGCGGGCCCCGCCGTACCGGGACGGTCCCGGGCCGTCGATCCCGATGGCGTAGACCATGACCTCGGTCTCGCGAATCAGCCGCTGCAGGTCGCGGACGCGGATCTCGCTGTTGGTGTCGTTGCCGTCCGAGATGACGACCACCGCCTTCTTGCGGTGCCGGCCCTGTTCGGCCATGACCACCGCGTCCGCCACCGCGTCGTAGAGCGCCGTGCCCCCGAGGGGACGGATGCCGCCGAGGGCGCGGCTCACTCGTTCCGGGTCGTTGGTCCAGTCGTGCACGAGGCGCGGCTCGTAGTTGAACCGGTAGAGGAAGAACTCGTCGTCCGCGCCCAGCAGGTCGAAGAGGAAGCGGTCGAGGGCGCTCCGCGCGGCGGCCATCCGTTCACCCTCCATGCTGCCGCTGGTGTCGAGCACGATGCCGAGACTGACCGGCACGCGTTCGCGGCTGAAGTGGGTGAGGGTCTGCAGCACGCCGTCCTCGTAGACGAGGAAGTCGTCCTTCCCCAGGCCGGATACGAAGCGCCCGCGCCGGTCGGTGACGGTTGCGCTGACGTTGATCAGGTCGACGCCGGTACGAAACCGGAACGCGGGCCGATCGGCGTCCTGTGCGGCAGCCGGGACGGACGCCGCGGCCAGGATGGTGGCCACCAGAGCCGGAAACAACCGGAAACGGACGCATGCGCTTGTCATGACGAGTCTCCCGTGGGGCGCGGCGTCTCCGCGACCGGACGGCGATCGACGTGCGGAATGGTCGTATCGTCCAGGAGGAAGCTGATCCGGTACCGGCTGACGCCGGCCGCCAGCAGGCGAACGAGGAACGCCGAGTCCGCTCCCGCCGATAGTGCGGGATTCTCGACGGGCGTCCGGCGGGTGGCGATCAACGTGCCGGCCTCGTCGAACGCCATCGCCATGACCGACAGGCGTTCCACCGCGGCCGCGTCGGCCGGATTGCGAACCGACCCGCTGATGTCGAGGAAGGGGCCCTCATCCGCATGCTGCAGCGCGATCAGATCCAGGGGCGGTCGGATGTCTTCCATCGTCGCGGACGCACCGTCGTCGTCGGACGCGGAGAGCAGGAACACGGTCGCCACGACGGCGAGCACCACGGCCACCGCTCCGCCCAGCGCCGCCGCGCCGGCCCAGCCGGACGACGCCGCCGTGACCGGCGACGAGAACAGACCGCCGGCCGCGGCCGGACCGTCCGTCGGGGCCGGCTCGAGCCGCGCCTCCGGCGCCGGCGGATCGGGATCCCCGTTCGCGGGCAGTTTCTCGTCGCGTTTCAGCTCGGCCGCCAGCACCGCGAGGCGCGCGTCCGAGCGACGCCGCTCTTCCTGGACGAGGCGCCACGCCACCACCCCCATCGAGATGGCCAGGAACAGCGACAGCATGGTCACGGCAATGAGAGTGAACTCCATGTAGTGCCTCTACCGCAGCCTGAATTCCATCGCCACTTCGACGACGACGTCGACGGCGCTGCCTGCTCTCCGGGCCGGATGGAACCGCCATTCGCGCATCGCCGTCATCGCCGCCTGGTCGAGACCGTAGCCGAGGCCGCGGACCACCCGAATCTCCCCGACCGCGCCGCTGGCGAGGACCACGACCTCGAGGACGACGTCGCCCTCGATTCTGCGCCGCAGCGCGTCGGCCGTGTAGATGGGCTTGACCTCGCGCTGGATTGCGGGCGGAGAGATCCCGCTTCCGCCGCGGTACGGCCCGCCTCCCGCTCCCCCGCCGGAGCCGGCTCCGAGACCGGCGCCGGAGCCGCCTCCGACGCCGCGCCCGGATCCCGCACCGATACCTCCGTTCCGGCCGGGGCCCTGCGACGTTGCATCGCTCGCCGCGGGCGGCTCCAGCAGACCGCGCAGATCCCGGCGGTCCGCGCGCATCGCCATCAGCGGCGCGGCGATTCGCGGGAGCGCATCGGACTCCAACGGTTCGGGAGGCTGCGGTCTCTCCGGCGGCTCGACGGCGGTCGGCTCTTCGCGCGGTGGAACCGGGCTGCTCAAGCGATTGTCGCCGCGCCGCTCCGCCCGCGGGGGCGGCAGCGGTTGCCTGAGCCCGCCCCCTCCTCCGCCCCCACCGGGTCCGGGCTCGGCCACGAAGACGAGCCGTGACACGGGCGCCACGTCCGTGCCGGGCGGATGATCGGCGGCGGTGGTCGCCTGGATCGCGGTGAGCATGATCAGGAGGGGGATGACCGTGCCGTGAGCCAACGTCGAAATAGCGGCCGACACCGCGGCGGAAGGCGACTCCGCGGTGTCCCTGTCGAGCAGCGCGCCGCCGAATAGGGGGCGGGGCAAGGGGCTCTCCCCGCTCCGCAGTCTCTGCACGGCCCGCACCGCTTCACGCTGCGCGACGAGCGCGCCGTCCAGGGTCCCGATCTCGCCGGCGGCGATCAGGTTTCTCACCAGGCGGCGGTCGACGCCGGCCGCACGCGAGATCTCGCCCGCCGAATAGACCTCGGGAGCGGATGGTCCCGAACTCCGTACGGCGCCCCGAAGCGCCTCGCCGGCTCGGCGTTCCCGCCCATCCCCCCCGCTCCGGGAGCTTGCGCCGCAGTCACTCCGTTGCGTTCTACCCCGCAGACTCCCGGCTTGTCCCGGCTGGTGCACGGACATCCCCGTTCACCCTATTTGGTTCCCTCGAAGAAGCTCTTGCCCTCGCGTTCGGCGAGCAGGCGGACAGCCCGGAACCCCTCGGCCTCGAGCGCCCCCGCGGCGCCGCCGTTCATGAGATAGGTGCGGTCGAGCGTTCGCCGCGACAGGAGGCCGCCCAGGCCGCCGCGCGGTGCCGCTTCGATTACCACGCAGCGTCCGTTCGGCCGCAGCACCTTGAGCGCCTGCTGCAGGCACAGCACTCTCTCGTTCATGCGCAGGCCCCCGATCAGGTCGGGCGCCACTACCACGTCGAACGATTCGGCGTCGAAGGGAAGCGCCCCGAGTCCGGCCGTCTTGACCTCCACCAGCACCCCGGCGCGCTCGGCCGCCCGCCGCACGCCGTTGCCCTCGGCGTCCGTTTCCGCCACCGCGCAGGCTTCGCCGCTGATCCCCGCCACCTTGGCGAGCTCGGCGATGAGTTGTCCGTCCCGGCCGCCGAGCTGCAGCACGGACGCGCCGAGCTTGAGACCGACCATCGACACGTCGAGGTCGCGCGGACCTCCGCTCTTCTTCAGCTTGAACACAGGCCACGTCCATCCGTGCGCGGCGCCTGCCTCGCGCCGGGTTTTTCGTTGCGGCTTCTCGACCGACGGCAGCGGTTGGCAAGAAGCCAAGGGTACAGATCACCATGATATAGTCTCCGCCTGTGCAAGGCTCCCGCCAAATCGCTCCTGCCGCGGGGCGCCTCGGGATTCTGCTCGCCGGTCTCGGTGCCGTCAGCACGACCCTCATCGCCGGTGTTCATGCGATTCGCAAGGGACTCGCCGCGCCGACCGGGTCGCTCACGCAGATGGGTACGATCCGTCTCGGCAAGCGGACCGCCGGGCGCTCGCCGCTGATCAGGGATTTCGTCCCTCTCGCCGCGCTCGACGATCTCGTCTTCGGCGGCTGGGACATCTTCGAGGACAACTGCTACCAGGCCGCGTGCAACGCCGAGGTTCTGCGGCGCGGGCTGCTCGATCAGGTTCGCGCGGAGCTCGAGGCCGTGCAGCCCTGGCCGGCTGTCTTCGATCAGTCCTACGTCAAGAAGCTCGACGGGCCGAACGTGAAGACCGGCGCCAGCAAGCGCGATCTCGCCGAGCAGCTCCGGGACGACATCCACCGGTTTCGCGATACGCAGCGCATCGACCGAATGGTTCTCATCTGGTGCGGGAGCACCGAGGTGTACCTGGAGGAGGCGCCCGTCCATCAGTCGCTGGACGCATTCGAGCGCGGTCTCGAGACGTCCGATCCGGCCATCCCGTCTAGCATGATCTATGCCTACGCCGCGCTCAAGGAGGGCATCCCCTACGCCAACGCGGCGCCGAATCTGAGCGCCGACGTGCCGGCGCTCGAAGAGCTGGCGCTGCAGACCGGCTCGCCGCTCGCGGGCAAGGATTTGAAGACCGGCCAGACGTTGATGAAGACGATGGTGGCGCCCGGACTGAAGGCGCGCCTGCTCGGAGTGTCCGGCTGGTACTCGACCAACATCCTGGGGAACCGCGACGGCGAGGTGCTCGACGATCCGGAGTCGTTCAAGACGAAAGAGGAGAGCAAGAAGTCGGTGCTCGATCACATCCTGCAGCCGGAGCTGTACCCGACGCTCTACGACGACCTGCACCACGTGGTCCGCATCAACTACTACCCGCCGCGCGGCGACAACAAGGAGGGCTGGGACAACATCGACCTCGTCGGGTGGCTCGACTACCCGATGCAGCTCAAGATCAACTTCCTCTGCCGGGACAGCATTCTGGCGGCGCCCATCGTGCTCGATGTCGCGCTCTTTCTCGACCTCGCCACGCGGGCCGGCATGAGCGGCATCCAGGAATGGCTCTCGTTCTACTTCAAGAGTCCCATTCACCGCCGCGACCTCTATCCCGAGCACGACCTGTTCATCCAGTTGATGAAGCTCAAGAACACGCTCCGGCACCTGCGGGGCGAGGAGCTGATCACGCACCTGGGGCTGGAGTACTACGATTGACGCGCACCCACGCGGTGTTGATCGGGGGCGGGTTCAACGGGGTGCTGTCGGCGCTGCCCATCATCGGGATGGCGAACTGCCTGTGCTGTCTCTGGGTGGTCGGCGGCGGTGTCATCACGGCGTGGCTGTTGCAGCAGGGGCAGGCGGATCCACTCGAGTTGGGCGAAGGGGCGCTCGGAGGCCTGCTCGCGGGCGTGGTCGGGGCCGGCGTCTACACGATCGTCTGGGTGCCCCTGCAGTTGTTCCTGGGATCGTTGGGAGGTCCCGGGGCGGCGTTCGAGATGGGCGATGTCGACGTGCCGCCGGAGATGCTCCAGATGCTGGAGGCGATGGAGCAGATCATGAGCAACCCGCCGCTGCTGGCCCTGATGGCCTTCTTCATGATGCTGGCCGCCGGCATGGTCTTCTCCACGGTGGGCGGCCTCCTGGGTGCGTTCTTCTTCCGCAAGGCGGCGCCTCCGCCGGCGCCGGGGGGCACGGACATCGCGCCGGGAGGCACGGATATCGTGCCGCCGCCTCCCCCCGTCTGAACGCGCGTGGCGTCCGGCGCGGGGAACCTGCCGCCGCCGCCGTGCGTCAATACCTGGTAGCGTGCGTTCGACGCACGCGCGTGCACGCCTGGAACCGATGCCGCTGATCCACACCCGCGATCTCTGGAAGACCTACCGCATGGGCGCCGAGGAGGTCCATGCGCTGCGCGGGGTCTCCGTCGGTATCGAGCGCGGCGAGTTCGTCGCCATCATGGGCCCGTCGGGATCGGGGAAGTCGACGCTCATGAACCTCATCGGATGTCTCGATACCCCTACGAGCGGCGAGTATCTGCTGAACGACAACGACGTCAGCCGAATGAACGACGACGAGCTGGCGCGCATTCGGAACCAGGAGATCGGGTTCGTCTTCCAGACGTTCAACCTGTTGCCGCGCGCATCGGCGCTGCACAACGTCGAGCTTCCGTTGATCTACGCCGGCGTGCCGGCCGCGGTCCGGCACGAGCGGGCGACCGCGGCGCTCAGCCTGGTGGAGCTCGAGGATCGGATGAGCCACCGGCCGAACGAGCTCTCCGGCGGGCAACGCCAGCGGGTCGCGATCGCGCGCGCTCTCGTGAACAACCCCTCGCTGGTGCTCGCCGACGAGCCGACCGGCAACCTCGACTCGAAGACCGGCGTCGAGATCATGGCGGTGTTCGAGGGTCTGCACCACGCCGGCAACACGATCGTGCTGATCACGCACGAGCCGGACGTGGCGCGTCACGCCCACCGGGTGATTCACATCCGGGACGGGGCGGTCGCCGAGGACAACGCCACGGCGGCCCGGCCGCGGACGCTCGAAACGGTTCCCTGACCCTGCCAACGCCCCGCAACGCCTCGCAGGCTCGGTGCGTTTCGGCCCATCCCCTCCGCTCCATGACCCTGCGCGGCAGCACTTCGCTTCGCGGCGTGCTGCCGCGCAGGCTCCCGGCAGCCGGTGGCGAGGTGCTAGTCGGCGGCGCGGTACTCGCCGAAGACGGTCCGCAGGCTGTCGGCAATCTCTCCGACGGTCGCGAGCGCCTCGACCGCCCCGATGATGGGCGGTACCAGGTTGCTCCCATCACGCGCCGCCCGTTCCACGGCGGCGAGGGCCGCTCGGGGCGCGTCGGGGTCCCGCGCGCCGCGCAGGGCTCCGACGCGCGCCGCCTGGTCGATCTCGATCTGCGGGTCGATGCGGTGGGTCTCGATCGGCGTCGCCTCGTCGGCGGTGAAGCGGTTGACGCCGACCACCACCGCTTCGCCGGCGTCGACGCTCTGCTGTGCCCGGTAGGCCGTTTCCTGGATCTCCGCCTGGATGAAGCCGGATTCGATGGCGGCCAGCACCCCGCCCCGCTCGTCGATGCGCTCGAGCAACGACAGCGCCTCGGACTCGAGACGGTCGGTCAGCGTCTCGATGGTCCACGCGCCGCCGACCGGATCCACCGTGTCGGTCACGCCGGTCTCGGCGGCGATGATCTGCTGCGTCCGCAGGGCGATCTGTGCGGCCTCTTCCGTCGGCAGCCCGAGCGCCTCGTCGCGCCCGTTGCAGTGCAGCGACTGGGTGCCGCCGAGCACCGCGGCGAGGGCCTGCAGCGCCACGCGGACGATGTTGTTCTCCGGCTGCTGCGCGGTCAGCGTGCTGCCGGCCGTCTGCGTGTGGAACCTGAGCTGTTGCGCGCGCGGCGCGGTGGCGCCGAAACGGTCGCGCATCAGCGTGGCCCAGAGTCGCCGGGCCGCGCGGAACTTGGCGATCTCCTCCAGGAAGTCGTTGTGCGCGTTGAAGAAGAACGACAGACGGCTGCCGAAGGAATTCACGTCGAGGCCACGGTCGACGGCAGCCTGGACATAGGTCAGCGCGTGGGCGAAGGTGAACGCCAATTCCTGCGCCGCCGTCGAGCCCGCTTCGCGAATGTGGTAGCCGCTGATCGAGACCGGGTGCCAGCGCGGAAGCTCCTGCTCGCAGAACGCAACGACGTCGGTGACGATGCGCAGGGAGTCGCGCGGGGGATAGATGTAGGTGCCGCGCGCCACGTACTCCTTCAGGATGTCGTTCTGCACCGTGCCCGCCAGACGGCGCGGGTCGACGCCCTGCCGCTTGCCCGCCGCGACGTACAGCGCGAGGAGGATGATGGCGGTCGCGTTGATCGTCATCGAGGTCGATACGCGGTCGAGGGGGATCCCGTCGAAGAGCCGTGCCATGTCCTCGAGCGAGTCGATGGCCACGCCGACGCGGCCCACTTCCCCCGCCGCCAGCGCGTGGTCGGAGTCGTAGCCGATCTGCGTCGGCAGGTCGAAGGCCACGCTCAGCCCGGTCACCCCCTGATCGAGCAGGTAGCGGTAGCGGCGATTGGACTCCGCGGCCGTGCCGAAGCCCGCGTACTGGCGCATCGTCCAGAGGCGGCCGCGGTACATCGTCGGGTGTATTCCGCGTGTGAACGGGAAGCTGCCCGGAGCACCGAGCCGGTCCCGGTCTTCCACCGCGTCCGGGTTTGGACGGTCGACGCGTGCGTCCATGTGGGCGCATTCTACCAGCGCCGCACCGACCGGGTGGCGGGCTCCGGTCCGGCTACAGGATGTAGTGTGACTCCGGCCTGGAACCTCCATATGCCGTGGTTCGCACGTTGACACGGCGTCCGGCCGCGTCTAGAATCGTCACCGGTCCCTCTACTTTCGATGCCGCTGGTGGTTCTCATCCGGCTGGTTCCCGTCGCAAGAGTTCTCTCGGCAGTGGCGCCCCGCGCATGGCAGGCCCGGACGGCGAGGAGGTAGCAGAATGAACGACGTCGTGAGCCGTCTCGCGCGCGAGCTCGCCGAGGCCATCGGAGCTGCAGTGGCCCAGGACCCGCAGGTCGAGGCGTGTCGCGAAAAGGCGCGCGCCGCGGGGTACGAGATGCGCGTGTCGCTCGAGACGGAGATCGGTTTCGGCAGCCGGGAAGCCGCCTCCGGCAGCCCCGGCGAGACGGCGGCGTCCGAAACCGGGGAGAGGGATGGCTTGCACGGAGGCATGACGCCGAACGATCGCCGGTTTCTGCGCGCGTTGCGGATTGCGGCGGACGGGAGCGGCCAGACCGATCAGTGCAGCGGATGACCGGCTACGGCTGTCAGCTCGTCCATGTGCGGAGGTCGCGGCCGGTCATCTCCCGCGGGACGTCGATGCCGGCAATGCGCAGCAGCGTAGGCGCCACGTCGCGCAGCGATCCATCCCGCAGCACGTGGCGCGCTCGCGAGAGTTCCTTGTGGATGATCAGCACCGGCACGGGGTTGCTGGTGTGCGCCGTGTGCGGTCCCTTCCGTTCCGCATCCCACATCTTCTCGGCGTTGCCGTGATCGGCCGTCACGATGACGGTGCCGCCGGCGCCGGTGACGGCGGCGGCAATGCGGCTCAGGCAGCCGTCCAGCGTCGAGACGGCGCGGGCCGCGGCGTCCAGATTGCCCGTGTGTCCCACCATGTCGGCGTTGGCGAAGTTGCAGACGATCACGTCGTGCCGGCCGTGCTCGACGTCATCGACCAGCGTGTCCGTGATGCCGGCCGCGCTCATCTCCGGTTGCAGGTCGTAGGTGGGGACCTGCGGGGACGGCACGAGAATGCGTTCCTCGCCGGCGTAGGCGCGTTCCTCGCCGCTGTTGAAGAAGTAGGTGACGTGGGCGTACTTCTCCGTCTCGGCCAGACGCAGGTTGGTCCGGCCGGCAGCCGCCAGAACCTCGGCCACGTTGCCGCTGAAAGAGGGTGGATCGAAGGCGACGGGCAGACCGTACGTCGCGTCGTACTCGGTCATCGTCGTCAGCGAGACCGCGGGGCGCAGCGGTCGCTCGAACCCGTCGAACGCGTCGTCGTCGAACGCGAGGGCGCGGGTCAACTGCCGCGCCCGGTCCGCGCGGAAGTTGAAGAAAATCACGGAATCGCCGTCGCGCAGGGAGCCGACGGGTCGTCCGCCGGCGTCCGTCACCACGCCCGGCTCGATGAACTCGTCGGTGGTGCCCGCGGCATAGGCGTCGGCAACCAGGGTGGCGGCCTCGGGCGCAGTGGCTCCGATTCCCCGGGTCATCGCGGCGTAGGCGCGCCGGGTTCGATCCCAGCGCCGGTCGCGGTCCATTGCATGGTAGCGGCCGATGACGGTGGCGATGCGTCCGACTCCCGCGTCGGCCAGCGCGCGCTCGACCGCCGCGATGTCGTCGGCGGCGGCGGTCGGGGCGGTGTCGCGGCCGTCGGTGAGCGCATGCACGAAGAGCCGCGCAAGCCGCTGGCGCCGCGCCAGCTCGACGAGCGCCTTCAGGTGCCGGAGGTGGCTGTGGACGCCGCCCCGCGAGACGAGGCCCACCAGGTGCAGGGCGTGCCGGTCGCCGGCGCAGCGGCTCATGGCCGCGACCAGCGCCGGGTTCGCGAAGAATTCCTCGTCCCGGATGCTCTTGTCGATTCGGGACAGATCCTGATACACGACCCGGCCCGCGCCGAGATTCATGTGGCCGACCTCGGAGTTACCCATCTGTCCGGCCGGCAGGCCGACCGCTTCGCCGCTGGTAACCAGCGACGCGTGCGGAAAGCGCTCCAGCAGCTCGGTGTACGTGGGAGTGCGGCCCAGGGCGATCGCGTTGTGATCGCGCTCGTAACGGATGCCCCAGCCGTCGAGGACGACGAGCACGACCGGCGGGCGACGCGCGGCAGACATGATCGATGCGCGGCGAAAACGCGGATGATACCACGTCGCAGGCGGGCTGCGTTGGGGGTAACTGCTTGCTGTTCAACGCTTTGTGCTTCTCGATCCGGATTGGACTTCGATGTCCCTGGTCGCTTATCATTAGCAGTCAACCTGGAGTTCACCTGGCAGGAGATCAACTTCCCATGAACGACATTGCCCGGCGCGCGAGAATCCTGGCAGCGTGTGTCTCTGTCGCCTTGCTTGCAACCGTTCTGCCCGGGGCCGCGGGCGCACAGGATCTGGAAGACTGGCAGCGCGACGAGCTTCGCGGGTTGCTCGAGGTCATCAACTCCGCGGTGGAAGGGGAGATCGTCCCCGAAGCCGATCCCTTCGAGTTGCGCCCGGATTTCCTCAAGGGTACCGACGGCAACATCTACGTTCCGTTCACCCTGATGATCGACCCCGCCAAGGTCGATTCGCCGATGCTCTCCATGTACCTCTTCGTCGCCGTTCCCGGCGAGGAGGATCCGGTCTTCGAGGATGTCCACTTCGCGGACGTGAACGCAGGCGGGGACAGACCGATCCAGATCAGCCGCGCGTTTACTGCGCCCGGCGGAAGCTACGACGTGTACGTGGCGCTGCGGGGGAGCCTGGGCGAGGAGTCGGACGAGGACGAGCGCGGTCCGATCATGCTGTTGCGCGAGCGCGTGGAGATCCCGGATCTCTGGGACGGCAGGCTGCAGTTGAGCTCGATCATCGTTCCGGAAGTCGTCGAGCCGCTCTCTGCGCCCTTGACGCCGGACGAGCAGATGCTGAGCCCGTACAGCCTCGGCACGACGCGCATCGTCCCGAAGTTCGACGAGGAGTTCGGCAAGCAGGCGGAGTTGTCGCTGATCTTCCTCGTGTACAACCCGGGTCTCGCCGACGGATCGAAGCCGAACATCACGATCGAGTACACCTTCCATCTGCGGTCGGATGGGGGCGAGCAGTACTTCAACCGGACGAATCCGCAGGAGTTCAACAATCAGACGCTTCCGCCTGCCTTCGACGTGACGCTCGGTCACCAGATCGTCGCGGGGCAGACGGTGCCGCTGTCGCTCTTTCCGGCTGGCAGCTACCGGTTGGAGATCAAGGTCACCGACAACACCAATGCGTCCGAGATCATCGAGAACGTGATGTTCACCGTGCTGGAGACTTGAGGAGGCATCGGTAGCGCCCCGGCCGCTCGCGACGGGTTGCCCGGGCGTACCGCCAACGACATGGGCCGCAGTTTCGCCGTCGTCGCTGTCGTTCTCGGGGCCGGGTGCGCGGCCCCGGTTGCCATGGCCGGTGAGGAGCAGACCGGCTCGTCGCCGTCTGTCGCCGAAGAGAAGGCGGTTGCCACGGGCAAGCTGGCAGGCGCCCTCACCGCATCCGACGGCGCTCCCCTCGGAGATGTCCTCGTAACGCTTTCCGGTCCCGGCGGAGCTTCCCTTGCCGTTTCGGATGCCGCCGGCCGCTTTTGGTTCGACGGGCTTCCCGCGGGTCGCTACCTGCTTCGAACGCACGTTGCGGGAGCCGGGGAGGGTCGTCGATTCGTGGAGATCGAACCGGGCGAGGCGGTCTTCGAACCTGTTGTCCTGAACGCATACGGCGAATCGAACCAACAGCTTCTGCTTGCCGGGAGCACCCTCCAGTTGGGTGGCGTGCCGAACACGCCGGCCGCGGTGGAGGAGGAGGCCCCGGGCCGTCGACAGACCGACGGCGACGGGCAGTCCGGTGTCGTAACGCTGCGGGACGAGTCGGATGACCAACCGGCGACGGCGGTCTCCGAGCGGCCGCGGGATGCGAAGATGTGGTGGCTGCGTCGCGCTCGCCGCAGCGTGCTCAAGGACCGCATGGCCGGGGTGTCCCTCGTGCAACGAGGGGTGGACTCCGCTCCGGGCGCCGGAAAGTCCGGGGGTGCCGGCGAGCGGTGGACGGCGGCCGGTTATACACCGCTGGATCATCCTCTGACGGGCTTGGTGGGCCTTCCCATTTCGGGTCAGGTGCAGCTCCTGACGCGGGCGACGCTGGCCGGACAGGGTTTCCTGTGGCCGTCCGAGACTTGGCCGGGACAGGTGGCGTACGTATCCGTGGCGCCGGCGGACGCCGGCGACTGGGCGTTGCGCGGAACCGTCGACATGACGACCGGAGAGACCTCGTCGTGGGCGATCGCCGGTTGGTACGCCATGGAGCCGCGCACGGACCACGACGTGGAGATGGCGGTGTCGTACAGCCGGCAGGCGCACGCGGCCGCTGCCGATCTGCGGCTCGACGGCCCAGGTCCGGTCGATACGGGCATGCCGCGCCGCGAGGTGGGCCGCATCCAGGCGTCCGACAGGTGGACCGTGTCGCCGGCGCTGCAGGTCGGCTACGGGGCCGAGTTGGCCCGGTACGGGTACCTCGAGGACGGCAAGCTGTTCAGCCCGCGGGCGGATGTCACGATTTCACCGTTCTCCGGGACCCGCATGCGCGTGGCCGCCTCACGCAACAGGATAGCCCCCGGGGGAGAGCAGTTTCTGCCACCTCTCGACGGCGCGTGGTTGCCTCCGGAACGGACGTACACGTCGCTCTCCGGTACCGGTGACCTGCATGCCGAGGAAGTGCGCCACGTCGAGGTAGGGGTGGAACACGAGATCGGAGAACGCTCCGTCATCGGCCTGCGCAGGTTCAGCCAGGAAGTCGACGACCAGCTCATGGCCATGTTCGCGCCCGGCGTCTACTCGCCGCTCGGAGCCCTGCCGGCGTCTGGAGGGCACTATTACTTGGCCGGCGCCGGCGGTGTCGATGTGGATGGCTGGGGCGTGACGTTCGACCATGAGCTCGAAGAGCGGCTGCGCGGCTCCATCGACTACCGCATCATGCGTTCGGAATGGACTTCGTCAGGCTCGGCGGCCGACGCCGGGCTCGCCGCCGAACGGTTCCGAAACGGTATGGATTACTTCCAGGACGTGTCGGCGACGCTGCAGGCGGAGATCCCGGAGACCTCCACCCGTGTCGTCGCACGGTGCCGGGTCAGCACGGGTTTCGCCCGGGTGACTCCGGACGGTGTGGTCGGGTCGGGGCTCGATACCCGTTTCGACGTGCAGGTTACCCAGACCCTGCCGTTCGCGCCCCTGGAGGGCAGCAGTTGGGAGTTGCTCGTCGCCTTGCGGAGCCTCTTCCACGAGCCGAGCCTGGGGGCGTCGGTCTTCGACGAATTGCTTGTCGTCGATCCCCCGAGACAGCTCGTCGGTGGCCTCGTCGTTCACTTCTAGGAGCTTGCGCCGCGAAACGCGGCGAAGCGGAGCTCCGAGACGCAAGGTCATCGATCCAGCTTGTTGGATCGAGACTTCATTTTCTTGCATTCGGTCTGCTTTCCGGGCCTTCCTCATGAGCCGTTTGCGCTACCGACCCGTGTCGCGCATGGCGTGTGATTTGCATGATCGGTAACGGGTACTTGTCATGAAGCTCGCTGAGCGCGAGGCGAATTCCCGCCGCTATCGGGGCGAGTGGGGTAGAACCCTGCTCGCGGTCGGTGTCGTCGCGGCACTGTTGTGCCTTGCGATCGCCAACGCGGTCGCCCGGGCCAATGGCCGGGGCGTGGAGGACGGCGTGCTGTGGCGCGACGGCGCCGACGGACTCGCGGCTTCCGCGGTGGCGGCGGATTCCCCGGCGGCGCGGGCGGGGATCGTGACCGGCGACGTTCTGCTCGCCGTCGGGAGCGAGCCGGTAGAGCGCTACGGCGATCTATGGCGAGTGCTGCGCGCCGTTCCCGAAGGTACGCGCGTCGACTATACCCTCCTGCGTCTGAGTGAGACGCGACTGCATACCGTTTCGCTGGAGAGGGCGCGCATGGTGGCCCTGCCCACCTACCTGCTGTTGGCCGGTGTGGGTCTGCTCGGATTGCTCGTGGGCGCGGCGGTGCGCGTGCAGCGGCCCGAACATCAGGCGACGCTTCATTTCTTCTGGCTGACCGTCGCGTTCTTCGGCGTGCTGGCCTTTTCCTATACCGGATGGCATGGCCGGCTCGACTGGGTTTTCTTCTGGGCGGATGAGGTAGCCACGCTGTTGCTGGCTCCCTTGTTCATGCACTTCGCGTTGGTCTTCCCGGAGCGCACGCCGGGCTGGCTGCGCCACCGGCTCGGGTCGTTGGTGCTGCCGTTGGTCTACGCGCCGGCGGTGGTCCTCGGCGCGCTGCAGGCCGCGGCGGTGCTGCGTCCGGAAGACGGCGTCGGCTTCGTGCGTGCGGTCGAGCGGATCTGGCGCTTCGAACACCTCTATCTGGCGGCCTGCATGCTCGGCGGTTTCGCGACGATGGTGTTTGCGCTCCGCCGCGTCCGCTCGATAACGTCTCGAAGACAGCTCCGCTGGATCGTGTCCGGAGGGGCGCTCGGCGGCCTTCCGTTCGCGCTCTGCTACCTGATTCCGTGGGCGCTCGGTTTCGAACCGTCCTCGGGGCTGGCGCTACCCGTCGGCCTGATTCCGCTCGCGTTCGCGTGCGCCATCGTTCGTTACCGGCTGCGCGACGTCGAGGTGATCGTCAAGCGGAGCGTCGGCTATGCGGCGGTGGTCGCGGCGATGGTCGTCATCTATCTCAGTCTGGAGCGCCTCGCCACCGCGGTTTTCCTCGATGGCTCGAATCAGCACAACTCGATCATCGCGTTGCTGGCCACGACGGTCGTGGTGCTCCTGGCGAGACCGGTCAAGACGACGATCCAGAACATGCTCGACCGGGTCTACTACCGCGAGCGGTTCGACTACCGGCGTGCCCTCACACGGTTTGCGCGTGATCTCAGCACGGACCTGGATCTCGATCGGTTGAGCGAGCGGCTGGTGAGCCGGGTGGCGGAGACGCTCGGCATCGACCGCATGGTGCTGTTGCTCGGCCGCGATCCCGCCGAGACCGAAGAGGATTCCCAGGTCCGCAGTTTCCATCCGATTCGCTGGATCGGGTTCGACGGCCCGCCGCCGGCGCTGCCCCGCACATCGAGCATCGGTGAGCGGATGCTGGACCGGCAGACCGTGCTCCTCGACGATCCGGTCGGCGGACGGCTGTGCGCTCCGGGAGAAGTCGCGCTGTGGCGGGCGGCCGGGCTGTACTACTTCGTGCCCTGTGTTTCCGAGGAGGGCACGATCGCGGTCATGGCGCTGGGCCGCAAGGAGAGCGGCGAGCCGCTGAGCAGCGAGGACATGGCGCTGCTCGCGGCGGTCGCAGGTCAGGCGGCGACCGCGCTGGAGAACGGGCGCCTCTATGGCCGGCTTCAGCAGAAAGCGGGCGAGCTCGACCGGATGCGGCAGTTCAGCGAGAACATCATCGAGTCGCTGAGCGACGGTCTGGCGGTGCTGGACCTCGACGATCGCATCATCCGTTGGAACGCCGGTTTCGAACGCCTGCACGGGGTTCCACGGGCCGAGGCGATCGGTCGATCTCTGGATGAGGTCTTCGACGCGGACTTCGTCGCACGCTTGAGCGCCGCGCGTACGGAGCGGCCGGCCGGGGCGGAGCTCTACCGCGTGCCCATGCTTTCCCGGCACGAGGAGCCGCGGCGGCTGCGGGTGAAGGCCGCCACCGCGCCGCTGCTGACGCCCGCCGGCCGGACGAGCGGGACGATGCTGATCGTGGTCGACAGCACGGCACGGGTGCAGCTCGAAGAGCAATTGCTGCTCTCCGAGAAGATGGCCTCCATCGGGTTGTTGGCCGCCGGCGTCGCACACGAGGTGAACACGCCGTTGACCGGCATTTCCAGCTTCACCCAGATGCTGCTGGAGGATGCGGATCCGGAAGAGCCCAGGACCCGGCTGCTGGAGAAGATAGAGCGCCAGACGTTTCGCGCGGCGCGGATCGTCAACGGGCTGTTGAACCTCGCGCGGCCGGGTCGGACGGACACTGCCGGGCCCGTCGACATCAACGCCGTCATCGCCGACGTGCTGGTCCTGCTCGAGCATCAGCTCGAGGCCGGCAGGATCAGGGTGCGGTGCGAACTGGCGACCCCGGCGGTGGTGGTGCAGGGCGTAGAATTCAAGATACAACAGGTGTTCCTCAATCTCTTTCTCAATGCCCGCGACGCGATGCCGAGCGGAGGGTGGCTGACCGTGGGCAGCCGCATCGAGCGGGACAGCGCCGTCATCGAGGTGGCCGATACGGGCTCGGGCATCTCGCCGGAGCATCTCTCGCGGATCTACGATCCTTTCTTCACGACCAAGACCGTCGGACAGGGAACGGGACTTGGGCTGTCGGTCACGTATGGAGTCGTGCAGGAACACCGGGGCACGATAGAGTGTGCGAGTCGTCCGGAGCAGGGAACGCGATTCACCTTGACCCTGCCGCTCGCTGCCCCCGACCGGGTGCCGGCTACCGAGGCCGTGCACTAATCGCGAGGCGCAGAACATGTTGGACGGGGCTTCGCTTCTGGTCGTCGACGACGAAGCGATCATGCGGGAGATTCTCCAGTCGCTGCTGGAGCGCCAGGGATGTCGCGTACGGCTCGCGGCGTCTGGGAAGGAGGGCGTCGATCTCGCTCGGGCAGGTACTTTCGACGCGGTGCTGCTCGACGTGATGATGCCGGGAATGGACGGGCTTGCCGCGCTCGACGAGATCTCGCAACTCGACGAGGCGCCTCCGGTGATCATGATCACCGCGTTCGGCACCTCGAGGAACACCCGCGAGGCCTTCAAGCGCGGTGCTTTCGACTTCATCGAGAAGCCGTTCAAGAACGACGACGTCCTGCTCGTCGTGCGGAACGCGGTCTCGCAGCAGCGGCTGGCGAACGAGAACCGCGTGCTGCGCCAGAATCTGCGGGCGCAGGCGAGCCGATTCAGCGACATCATCGGCCACAGCCCGCGCATCCGGAGCGTGTTCCAGATCATCGCGCAGGCGGCGCCGAGCCGCGCCACGATTCTCGTTGCCGGCGAGAGCGGCACCGGCAAGGAGCTCGTCGCGCGCGCGATTCACGCCAACTCGCCGCGAGCCGGCCGTCCGTTCGTCACGGTCAACTCGGGCAGCCTGCCCCCGGATCTTCTGGAATCGAATCTCTTCGGCCACCTGAAGGGCGCCTTCACCGGTGCGGTCACCTCGAAGAAGGGCCTGTTCGAGATGGCCGATCGCGGGAGCATCTTCTTCGACGAGATCGGGACGGTACCACTCGAGACCCAGGCCAAGCTGTTGCGGGTAATCCAGGAACGGGAGTTCAGGCGCCTCGGCGGGGTCGACACGATCAAGGTGGATGTTCGAATCATCGCCGCCACGAACGTCGATCTGCAGCAGATGGTCAAGGAGGGTTCGTTTCGGGAGGATCTGTACTATCGGCTGCACGTGATTGCGATCGATCTGCCGCCGCTGCGGGACCGCCGCGAAGACGTGCCGCTTCTGGCGCGGAGCTTTCTGACCCGGTACGGAAAGGAGAACAACAAGCCGGATCTGGAGCTGACGCCGGAGGCGATGCAACTGCTCGAGGCGTATCAGTGGCCCGGCAACGTGCGGGAGCTCGAGAACGTGATCGAGCGGGCGGCCGTACTGACCGTCAAGCGCCAGATCGGCCCCGAGTTGATCCCGGATGTGGTCAGGGCCTCGCCGCAGTTCGAGTTGCCGCACTTCGACCTGCCGGCGGACGGCGTTCCCTTCCGGGAGATCATCGACAACATGGAGGTGCGGTTGATTGTCCGCGCCCTCGAAGCCGCAGGCGGGGTTCAGAAGCGGGCGGCGGAGTTGCTGCGCGTCAAGCCGACGACCCTCAACGAGATGATAAAGCGCCACGGGATCCGATCGCGGAGTTCTCGGGCGAGCTCCGGTGCGTCCGGCCGGGGACAGGCCGGCGGTGCGGCGCGGCTCAAGCGGGCAGAGGCCCCGGCGCGGTCCGTGCCGTTCGTATCGGATCTGGTCGACGAGCTCGACAAGGGGCTCAGCCGCGTCGATTGATTTTCTGTGAGCCGCGACCCCGGCCGCGGCCGCCGCCGCGCGAGGTTCTGGAGCGGCGCGAGCGTCCGGGGCCTGCCGCCGTGACCGCCTCGAACAGCCGACCGTACTTGCTAATAATCACGTCCCAGTCGTAGTTGGCCTTGACGTAGGCCTGGCCGTTGCGGCCCAGTTCCTCGCGGAGCTCGGCGTTGCCGATGATCACCTTGAGACATTCCACGAACTCGTCGCGGTCCGCATAGTAGAGCCCCGCGTTGCTGCGCTGGCAGTGCTCGCGCACCACTTCGCTGCGGGCATTGGCAAGCACGGGGGTGCCGACCGCGAAAGCCTCCAGCGCGAGCAGCGACAGGCTCTCGTAGGGCGAGGGTACGGCGACGGCCGTCGCTGCCTGCAAGGCCTCCAGGCGTTCGGCCTCCGGCAGCAGTCCGGCGAACCGGATGAACGGTTCGTCCGGTATCCGCATCAGCTTGACCCCCATCAGCGCCAGGACTGCGTCGCCCTGGTCGGCGGCATAGGCGCCGAAGTGCTCGATCAACTCCTCGCAGCCCTTGCCCGGGTCGATGCGCCCGCCGTACAACAGGAATGGTTCATAGAGTCGATGCCGACTGCGGAACGCAGCCGCGCTCGTGCGAACGGGGTCGTTTTCGGGTTCGGGGTACTCGTCCGGATCGGCGTTCCGCGCTGTGGCCGTGAATCGCGCGGGAAGGTCGACGCCGCAACCGACCGTTTCTTCCGCCGCCGCGGAAATCCGGAAGCGTGACTTGAGGAACGCTCGCTCGACCCCCGTGTTGTACGCCATCCCGGCCGGCGTACCGAACACGTCGCGGTAGATGTCCAGCCGGATTGCCGGCTCGTCGTGCGCTGTCGGCACCAGGATGCTGCGCCGTGGGTCGACACGCAGGCCGAGCACCGTCGGGGCGTAGAGATAAGTGAAGAAGATGAGCACGTCGTACGCGGAATGGCGTCGTTCGAGGTGCTCGATCAGCGCCGGACACCACGGGCCCTGCTGCTCGAGCCAATCCAGCTCGTCGTCCGCGGAGTGGGCGTTGGCGAAGATCCAGTTCGAGTACTCGTTGAAGCGCTCGATGTCTCGCGTCCGGTCGTTGGGGAATCGGCGCACCGTCACGCCCCGGATGCGGTCCGAACCCTCCGGGTACTCGTTCGCCCAGGTGATGTAGTCGCGGGCGCAGGTCGTCAGGACCTCGACGTCGTGGCGTGCGGCGAGCCGCTCGGCCACGAGCCTGCAGTGATACTCGGAACCCCCGATGATCTCGGTGCCGTAGCGTTGGACGATGAGGGCTATCTTCACGCGGTCAGTGACTCGATCATGGCGTCGAGCGCGCGGGCGGCGTGCGCCAGGCTGAAGTCGGCCAGACGCCGTCTCTGGCCGGCGATGACCGACGATCTCAACTCGTCATCGTACACCAGGAGTCCAAGCATCTCGGCCGCATGCTCCAGGTCCTTGGGCGTGAAGCAGATTCCCGCGCCTCCGAGCGTCTCGGGCACCGCTGCCGCGCCGTACGCGAGTATCGGCACGTCGGCGGCCATGGCCTCGACCAGTGGAACGCAGAAGCCCTCGTGCTCGCTGAGCGAGACGTAGGCGTCCGCCGTGCGGTAGTAGGCGGCCAGCTCCGCGTCCGGCACCGCTCCGGTGAATAGGAAACGCTCGGCCGGCATGTCGTACTGCAGGATGAGGGCCCGCAGCGTGGCGTAGTAGCGCGGGACCGCGTTCGTCCGTCCCACGAAGACAAGCGGTACTCGGTGTCGACATAGCGCTTGTAGTGCTCGGCGAGTCGGAGATGGTCTTCGAGCTTCTTGTTCGGGGCGACGCGGCCGACGAACAGGATATTGGCCGGACCGTCCTCGAGCGTGCGTTCGAGGACCGGCTGGCGCGGGGCGTTCGCCAGCCGTTCGGGGTCGACCAGGATCGGCATCACGCCGGTGTCCGCAAAGCCGAGTGCCGCGAGCTCCCGGCGGTTGTACTCGGAATCGCCGAGGGCGAGGTCGACCCGGCCGACCAGCGAGCGCAACTCCGTCCGTCCAAGTGCCGCGATGCGGAAGATGCCGGCGTCGTACGGCGCGAAGAAATGGGCCGGGGTGATGTTGTGGTACTGAAGCACCCGTTGTCCGCGAAGCGTTGCCAGCGCTTCGGTCATTGGGGACGGGACCGCGAAGTGCAACACGGTGATGTCGCCGGTTCGCGCCGCGGGGTCGGCGAACGGCCGGATCTCGCCCGCAACGTCCGTGTCGATCGAGAGCGCGAAGATGTCCGCTTCGTAGCCCCTGTGCCGCAACAGGTCTCGGACGCGGCGGGCGCTGTCGCCCACTGCGTCGCCTCGATGCGCCGCCGGAATCCACTGGTTGATTGTCAAGGCGACGTTCCCGTCTTGCCGGAGAGGGCGCGGAACGCCGACGGCCTGAACATCCGAAGCTCCTCGATTTGCTCGAGCCGCTCGAGCTGGCTCCAGAAATCGTTGGCGATCCGGTACGGCGGCACGCGCGGCGCCGTGCGGACGCGCTCGACGAACCCGAGCAGCGTGCCGCCGAAATCCCTGGCCCGCAGGCGGGCGAGTGCCGCATCCTGGGCTTCGAGGATCTGCTCTTCGAGCACGGTGTCCGTCAGCACGGCGTTCATCAGCGAGGCTACGTGACGGGGGTCCTTGCGCTCGTAGAGCACGCCGCCTCCGTCCATGGTGGCGGGGACCGCGGCCGCCGCGAAGGCGATCACCGGAATCCGCTTGTAGAAGGCCTCGATCAGCGGAACACAGAAGCCCTCGTGCTCGCTCGCCGACAGGAACAGGTCGGCAACGTCGTAGAGGGCCGTCAACTCCTCGTTCGATACGTGTCCGAGCAGGTGCACGCCCCGGGCGCCGAGTCGGTGGACGAGCTCGGCGAGCGCGGCACGGTAGTTGTCGAACAGGCCATGGGAGCCGACCAGCAGGAGCCGTGCTGCCGGGTTGTACCGGCGGCGGTAGGCAATATGGAACCGGATGAGATCCTCGATGCGCTTGTTCGGAATGATGCGGCCGACGAACAGTATGTTCGTCGCGTCGTCGTCGAACTGCTGCGCGAGCCACCGGTGCGGCGTTACCTCCAGGTGCTTGAAGTCGGGAACGACCGGGAGGACGCCCGTGCGGGGAAAACCCAGGGCATCGAGCTCGGACTGGTTGAACGCCGAATCGCCGAGCGCGAGGTCGCAGCGGTTGGCGTAGGCGCCCAGCTCGCGGCGGCCGCTGAAGCACTGCGCGACGACCGGGGAGCGGACGCCGAGGAAGAAGTGGGCCGGCGTGATGTTGTGATAGACGAGGATCATGCGATCCGGCAGCGCGAAGGCGACCCGCGAAGCGCGCGATCCGAGCGAGAAGTGATGGATGAGGATGTTGTCCCGATGGCTGTCGTCGATCAGGTTGCGGTAGTCCTCCGTCAATTCCTCGAGACGCGGGTCGACGGTCTCCACATAGATTCGGGACGGGTAACCCGCGTGCTGCAGGACCCGCTGAATCCCCAGCACCTCGTTGCCTATCGCGTCGCCGTAACCGAGCGTCGCCAGCACCTGGTGCACCGCTACGTCCCGCCTCGTCATCGCCGGTCCCTCGTGACCGCATCGTGGCGTCCCGGCTCCGGTCCGCCCGCGTCCCACGTCTTCGCGGCCGGTCCGGTCGGCAGCCGATCGACGACTTCCCGTGCCGGCGCCTGTACCCGCCGGCGCCGGTGGAGCCAGCCCGGTTCGCGCTCGGCGCGGGGCAAACCGCCGTCCCGGTTCTCGCGCTCGAGCCGCTCGAGCATCGCCAGGTACTTTCCCTCGACGATGTCCCACGTGTAGTGGCGCTCGAAGTACGCGCGACCGTTCGTTGCGAGCGCCCGTCGCAGGCCGCGCTCGGATTCGAGCAGATGGAGCGCCGCGCCGAACTCGTCGTACGACTCGTAGTACAGGCCCGCGTTCGCCCGGATGACCTGTCCTCGCAGCACGTCGCAGCGGCCGTTGACCAGGACCGGCAACCGCATGGCCCAGGCTTCGAGCGTGACCATCGACAGGCTCTCGTAGTACGACGGCATCAGCAGTGCGTCGGCAGCCGTCAACGCGTCGTACTTCTCCTCGTCGGTCACGAATCCGAGGTGATGAATCCGCGGGTGCGACGGAATCTCCATCACCGGCGTACCCGCGAGCACCAGTTGCATCCGGGGCGAGGCCTCGGCCGCGTACCGGTTGAAGTAGTCGAACATCTCGCGGCAGCCCTTGTTCTCGTCGATGCGTCCCACGTAGAGGACGAAGCGGCCCGAGATGCCGGTACGCTTCCGGAATCGCGCGGCGCTTGCGTCGTCCCGGACTTGCGATCCGACGCCCACGACGACCCCCGGAACGTGCTCGTTGTGCGCGACCGCCTGGATGAGCGCACGCTCCTCGTGCGAGTTGTACATGAGGGCGCGCACGCTCCGGAGCGTGCGCGCCGAGATCGAGAGTCCGAGGGCCGGATCGCGTTCGGCGGTCGGCACGAGCACCGCCCGCGAAGGCGCCGCACGGATCCCATGGTACGCATGGTAGTACCGATAGCTGAAGAACAGGATGAAGTCGTAGGTCGAGGCCGTGCGGCGCAGGTGGGCGATCAGCGCCGGGGTCGTCGGGCCCTCGGAATCGAGCCACGACAACTCGTCGCGGATGGAGTGGCGTCGCTCGAAGACCAGGTTCGACCGGCGGCCGAAGTCCACTGGACTACGTTCCCGGAGCACCGGAAACCGAAGCACCGTCACGCCGTTGACGACATCGGTACCCGGCCTGAGCGCGTTGCGCCAACTGATGTAGTCGGTGGCGCAGGTGGTCAGTACCTCGACCTCGAGATGGCGAGACAGGTGCTCTGCGACGTAACGCGCGTGCAACTCGGCTCCGCCGCTGATATCGGCGCCGTAGCGCTGCACGACGACGGCTAGCTTCACGGTTCGGAGTTGTCGCCGGCGGGTTCAGCCGCCGCGTCGGCAGGCGGTTCGGCGCTTGCCGCTGCCCGGTCGGCTCCACCGTCCGCCGGCGAGACTTCCGCGGTTTCGCCGTCTGCCGCGGTGTCAGCCGGCGCCTCGGCGGTCGAAGCGCCGCCGCCCGAACGCCGCCGCCCCCGCCGCCGACGCCGACGGCGCTTCTCCGTGGCGCCGTCTCCGCCGCCGTTGCCATCCGGGGGGGATGGGGAGCCTTCGCTCGTCCCTGTGCCGTCGCCCGCCGCGGGTTTTCGGAACTGCACGATCTGTTCGAGCGCCCGGGCCCGGCGCTCGTCGAAGTCGAGACGCGCGGCCACCGATTCGACGCGCATCTTGTGGTTCTTCATGTCGATCGCCAACCGGGTCATTTCGACGACGAGGTTGTTCATGACCTCGTACATCAGCACGTCGAGCTCCGCCCGCCGGCGGTTTCTCTCCTCGTTCAGCGCGAGCGCCCGACTCGTGGTGTTGATGTGCGTGGAGACGGCACGCACGGAATCGAGCATCGGACCGGGGTTGATGAACAGCTTCAGGAGCGGCCTGAGCAGGCGGCGTATCGCGTAGAGGATGCGGCCGATGCCGCCGCGCGACGATCGGTAGACGGCATCGGGCTCGAAGGTCGGCACGTCGACGGCTTCCAGCGCGGCTTGCGTGGCGGATGCCGCGGCGTCCGACGTCTGGTTCTGCCTCCGGAAGTGCTCGAGGAGGTCCGAGCGGACGTTCTTGGGGTCGAGAAAGCGGTCGAGCTTTACGCCGGCCAGCTCGCGGATTTGCTCCTCCGTATAGTCCACGCCCCGTTTCTCCCGCAGCCGAGCGCGGATCTGCTCCATGATCTGCTCGACGTCCACAGCGTCGGATCGGATGTTGAACTCGGCCATCTGTTCCTCAGTCACCCTGCTCGTGCGATCGAGCGGTGCGCGTCCATCGCTTGTCGGGTCGATTGGCGGCGCAGGAGCGCGAGGGCAGCCGCGTCACGCGACTTTCCGCAACGGAGCGAACAACGAACGAAGCTGGAGGGTGCCCGACACCCCGACCCCGGTGGCGGGACGCCACGGTCTGGCCGAGGTTGAAGGTCGCGGGTCGCGGCGGGCACTCGCCGATCAGGAGAAGCTGTCGAGCGCCTCTTGCTCGTTGTCGAAGGCGTCGAACACGGTCAGCAGCTTCGTGATGGACAGCAGATCCTCTATGCGCTTGGTCAGGTTCAGCAGCTTCAGCGCTCCACCCTGTCGCCTGACGGTGTTCAGCGTGCTGACCATCTGTCCGAGGCCGGCGCTGTCGACGTAGGGAACCCCCTCGAGGTTGAGCAGCAGGTTCGTGTGCCCCTGCTGGATCATGCTGTTGATCTTGTCCTTCAGGAGCTCATCGCCGTCTCCGATCACCAACTCGCCCTTGAGATCCAGGATCATGATGGCCCCGGTCTGGCGTTCTACGATCTCCATCGACTGACCTCCGACACCCGGCCTGCTCACTTCGCTCGGGGTCACCGCGGCCGGGAAGGCTGTTGACCGCGCGAAAAGACCCGCAAACCTACCATGCGCCCCGGTCACTGTCAACGATATGCGCCAAGGAGCGCGACGCCGTCAGTCCGCGTCCCGTCGCATCTTCTTGCGCGAGCGCTTCCGGGCGAGCGCCTGCTTGGCGCGCCGCTTGTCGCCCGGCTTCAGATAGAAGGAGTGCTTCTTGATGTCCTTGATGATGTCTTCCTGCTGGACCTTCCGCTTGAAGCGACGAAGGGCGCTCTCGATCGATTCGTTTTCCTGAACTCGGACTTCTGCCACGTGCGATTTCACCCCCTCCGTGGATCCGCGCGGATCGGTGTAGTCGAGCCGGCTCCTATGCTAGGCTCAACGCGCTGTCTCGAATCGCTCAGCATAGGTTGAATGCTTTCCCCGCGTCAAACCGATGAGGGGAAAAGCCGGCGCCGGCCGGCCCCGGGGCCGGCGAGTCGTCATGATGTGCCGGGAGTCGCGACCGTGAACGTGCTGGTGGTGGGGAGCGGCGGACGTGAGCACGCGCTCGTGCGGGCGTTGATGGCCGATGCTTCCGTCGACCGCGTCGTCTGCGCGCCGGGCAACGCGGGCATCGCGGCGGAAGCCGCCGCCCGAGTGGTCGCGGTCGACGTCTCGGACCCGGCGGCGCTGCTGGCGCTGGCTGTCGAGGAGGGTGTCGATCTGACCGTCGTCGGACCCGAGCTGCCGCTCGCGCGGGGCGTGGGCGATGTCTTCGCCGACGCGGGCCGGCTGCTGTTCGGGCCGACGCGGGCGGCGGCCGCGCTCGAGTCCAGCAAGGCGTTCGCGAAGGCGTTCATGGCGCGTCATGGCATTCCGACGGCGCGGTTCGAGGTGTGCACGGACGAAGGGCAGGCGCTCGAGGCCGTCGGCGGGGATCGTTTCGGGTTCCCGGTCGTGGTCAAGGCGGACGGTCTCGCGGCCGGCAAGGGAGTCACCGTCGCGGGAGATCGGGCCGCGGCGGAGGCCGCCGTACGCGACGCGATGGTGGTGCGGCGCTTCGGGGATGCAGGCGCGACGGTCGTCATCGAGGAATGCCTGACGGGACCGGAGGTTTCCTGCTTCGTCATCTCCGACGGCCGGCGCTGTCTGGCGCTGCCGGCGGCGCAGGACCACAAGCGCGTCTTCGACGGCGACGCGGGGCCGAACACCGGCGGGATGGGCGCTTTCGGGCCGAGTCCGCTGTTCCATCGCGAGATCGAGGCGCGCGTCATGCGGGAGATCGTGACCCCGGCGCTCGACGGCATGCGCGCGGAGGACCGCGAGTACCGCGGGGTGCTCTACGCCGGCCTGATGCTGACGCGGGACGGACCGCGGGTCATCGAGTTCAACGTGCGCTTCGGCGATCCGGAGGCGCAGGTCGTTCTGCCGATGATCGAGAGCGGTCTGGCCCGGGTGGTGCTCGGGGCGGCGCGCGGAGACCTCGCCGACGCCGGCTGGTGCGTCACGTCGGATCCGCACGTCGGCGTCGTGATGGCGTCGGGCGGATACCCGGGAACGTACGAAACCGGAATGCCGATCTACGGACTCGAGAACGCCGCGAAGGTGCCGGGCGTGCACGTGGCGCACGCGGGCACGGTGCTGCAGGGTGGCAGGATCGTGACCAGCGGCGGTCGCGTGCTGACCGTCGTGGCGCGCGGAAGCAGCTACCGGCAAGCTGTCGACAGAGCCTACGACGCCGTCGGACGCATTTCCTTCGAGGGCAGTCACGTACGAACGGACATCGGACAGAAGGCGCTGACCGCGACGGCAGGTCGCGGAGGGAATTGACACGCGGACTTTCAGGAGGTTGGACGGCGGATGGCGGAACGAGACGTACAGATACTGATGGGATCGAATTCGGACGCGCCGGTCATGCGCAAGGCCGTCGACGTGCTGGACGCGCTCGGCGTCACGTCCCACATGACCGTGGCGTCGGCGCACCGTTCGCCGGCCCGCGTGCAGCGCATCATCGAGGAATCGCCGGGACGCGGTGTCAAGGTGTTCATCGTGGGCGCCGGCGCCGCCGCCCACTTGGCGGGGGTAGTGGCCGCGCATTCGGCGCTGCCGGTCATCGGCGTGCCCATCGACTCGTCCCCGCTGAAGGGCTGGGACGCATTGCTCGCGACGGTCCAGATGCCCCCCGGGGTACCTGTCGCGACCGTGTCGGTGGGTGCGGCGGGGGCGGTGAATGCCGCCGTGCTAGCCGCGCAGATTCTCGCACTCTCCGATGCCCGGATCGCGGAGAACCTGGCCGCCTACAAGGCGGGACTGGCCGAGAAGGTGGAGCGGGCGGCGGCGGAGCTGGAACAGTGACCGGTGAATGAGGATCTTCGCGCGGCCACGTCGAGCCCGTCGATCCGGAGGACGAGCCCGCCCGATCAGGAGGAGAAGCTGTCGAGCGCCTCCTGCTCGGTCTCGAAGACCTCGAACACGGTCAGCAGCTTGGTGAGCTTCAGCAGATCCTTGATCCGTTTCGCCAAGCCCAGAAGCTTCAATTTTCCACCGTTGCGGTTGACGGCGGTATACGCGCGGACGAGTTCGCCGAGTCCGGCGCTGTCGACGTAGGGCACCTCGCTGAGGTCGAGCAACAGTTGCCTGGGTCCGTCTCGGACTATTCTGCTGATCTTTTCCTTCAGAAGTTGTTCGCCCTCCCCCAGGGTGAGCTTGCCGGCCAACGCCAGGATCGTGACGTCGCCGGCCCGGCGCTCTTCGATTCTCATTGTTGGTCCGTCTCAGGCATGCAGGGCGCGGAGATTCGTCTGCGGGACAGACACCGAACGTGAGCTTACCGCTGCGAGCGCGGAGCCTAGCACGCGCCCCGGTGCCTGTCAATGAGCTTCTGTTTGCCGGCTGCACCGCGCGGACGCTTGCCATGGAACGGTCGGACCGACACGGGCACGATGGTTGGGAGACTTGTCGCGGCACGGCGACTGCGCCCGGCTGCGACCCGCTGCCTGCGCAGGATAGCTGTAGTGTAGACTCTTCACCGGCAACGAGGGAGTCCGTCACCCCGCGAGGTCCAACGAACGGAACATACCTCAGGCGTTGGCAGGTAGGCAGGGTTGATGAGCCGGAGCGATCGGCACTGGACGCGGGCGGCACTATCCTTGCTGGAGTCGTCGCCGGACGCCGTCGTGGTCGTCGACAGCGCGGGTACTATCGTGTACGCGAACCGCCTGGTCGAGGGGGTGTTCGGTTTTGCTCCTTCCGACATCGAGGGGCGGTCGGTCGAGATGCTTGTTCCGGAGCATGCGCGTACGCAGCACCGGCACCATCGCCGCGCCTACGAACAGACGCGTGCGACCCGTCCGATGTTGTCTGGTGCCGATCTGAACGGCCTGCACGAAAGCGGCCGCGAGTTTCCGGTCGACATCAGTCTCAGTCCGATCGAGTCCGATGAAGGCCCGCTGGTGATCGCGGCCATCCGGGACATGACCGAACGCCGCAACATCGAGCGCGAGTTGCGGCGGGTCAACGAACAGCTCCGTCGCGACGTCAACGTAGCTGCACGAATCCAGAGATCACTTCTGCCGGACCGGTCCGCCGACATCAAGGGCGTCGCGGTCGAGTGGCTCTTCGAACCGTGCGACCGGCTCGGCGGCGACAGCTTCAACGTTTTCGAAGCGGCCGACCAGTTCGTGGGCTTCTACATGCTCGACGTCACCGGCCATGGCATCGTGACAGCCCTGCAGTCGGTTGCCCTGACGCGCATACTCGCCAGCACCTGGCCGCAACCGAACAATCCCATGCCGGCCAAGCTCGCCGAGCGGCTCAATGCCGAGTTCCCGATCAATGTGGATGCCTGGCAGTACTTCACGTTTCTGGGCGGCGTGCTGGACTGCTCCACCGGCGTGCTGCGCTACGTCAGTGCCGGTCATCACGGCCCGGTCCACGTCCCGGCCGGCGGTGCTCCGGTTGCGCTGGAAGCCGCGGGCCTGCCGATCGGGATGTTTCCCGATGCCGAGTACGAGGAATTCACCAAGCCCCTCGGACCGGGCGACCGGCTCTATCTGTTCTCGGACGGGGTGACCGAGGCCATGAACGAGACAGAGGAGGATTTCGGCGTCGGCAGGCTGGTCGCTACCCTCATGGAGGCAGGGGAGCGGCCGCTGGGCGAAACTCTGCGGCATGTGCGCCGCTCCATCGACCACTGGTGCGGCGGTGACTTGCTTCAGGACGACTTCACGCTCCTGGGGCTGGAGGTTGGGGCGCAGTGAGCGCGCGTCGTCGCGGTCTGGACCGGCGGGCGTTTCTCTCGCTGACCGGTGCGGCGCTCGGGGCCGCGCCGTTTCATGCGCTCGCCTGCCGGCACGCCGGCGCTCTCCGTCCCGACGTCGCGGTCCCCTCCGCGGACGGCCAAGGCGGGTTGGCGCCGGTCCGTGACGAAACCACTGGCCTCCCGCTGCTGCATCTCCCCAGCGGCTTCCGCTACTTGTCGTTCGGCTGGATCGGCGACCCGATCGCGGATGGACTGGCCACGCCGGGCCTGCACGACGGCATGGCGGCGTTTGCGGCGGGCGGCAGCCGGGTGCGGCTCGTGCGCAACCACGAGATCAGGACCGGCGGCGCGTTCGCCGCACGTCCGCTCTACGACCCGAACGGCGGCGGTGGCACAACGACAATCGAGTTCGATACGGCGACCGGCGCGGCGGGCCGCGCGTGGGTGAGCCTGGCCGGCACGGCGGTCAACTGTGCGGGAGGCATGACGCCGTGGGGATCCTGGCTCACGTGCGAGGAGACGGTGCTGGGACCGGGTGCCGCCGCGGCCTACGAGCGTCCGCACGGGTACATTTTCGAGGTGCCCGCCGACGGTACGACGTCAGCGGAACCGTACCGTGCGATGGGGCGATTCGTCCACGAAGCGGTGGCGATCGATCCGGATACCGGCATCGTCTACGAGACCGAAGATCAGGTGACGGCCGGCGTCTATCGTTTCCTGCCTGTCGAGGCCGGCAACCTCGCCGCCGGCGGACGCCTCGAGATGCTCGCCATCGACCGCGCTCCAGGCGCCGAGCTGCATGCCGGTCAGGCGGTGGGTGTCTGGCGGCCGGTCACGTGGGTGCCGATCGACGATCCCGATCCGGCCGACATCGGTCCGCAGAGCGTCTACGCGCAGGGCCGCCGCGCCGGCGGCGCCGAGTTCAGGCGTCTGGAAGGGATCTGGTACGGCGACGGACGGATCTACATCGTCTCGACCACCGGCGGGGATGCCGGGGTGGGGCAGGTATGGGAGTACGAGCCGTCCGGAGAGCGGTTGCGGCTGCTCTTCGAGTCGCCCGCCCGCGATGTCCTCGAGCTGCCGGACAACCTCTGCGTCAGCCCGCACGGCGGCCTCATGCTGTGCGAGGACGGCCTGCGGGAGAACTTCGTCCGGTGGCTGGCGCCGGACGGCCGGATCTTCCCGTTCGCCAGGAACAACGTGGTCTTGAACGGGGAGCGGAACGGCATAGTCGGCGATTTTCGCGCCCGCGAGTTCGCGGGTGCGACGTACAGCCCGGATGGCCGTTGGTTCTTCGTCAACGCGCAGATGCCCGGGGTCACCTTCGCCATCACGGGCCCCTGGGATCGGTGGATCGCTTCGATTGCCTGATGGAGCACAGGCTCTCGTCGACCCCTGAGTCGGTTTCCGGAGGGGGAGCCCGCCCGCGCCGACCGGCGGCTTCGATATGCCCGCGCTGATCAATCGACTGCTCGGATCCGTGACGTCCATTCGAGACGAGGAGACCGCGTCGGCGTTCTTGATGTTCGCCTACTCCTTCCTCGCGATGACGTCGTACAACATTCTGAAGCCCATCACCCGTTCGCAGTTCATCGCCGCGCTCGGCGCCGACAATCTGCCGTACGTGCTGTTCTTCGCCGGGATCCTGATCGGCGTAGTCATGCACTTCTATACCAGCGCCATTCGTCGCGTGCCCCGCCAGCACGTGGTACCCCTCACGCAGGCGGCCATCGTCGGGCTGCTCGTCGTCTTCTGGGCGCTGCTGCGGACCGGCGCCGCGTGGGTCACGGTTGCCTTCTACTTCTTCGGTCTGATCCTCGGCATTCTCTTGATCAGCCAGTTCTGGACCCTGGCGAACGACATCTTCGACGCGCGCCAGGCGAAGCGTCTGTTCGGATTCATCGGTGGCGGCGCCAGTCTCGGCGGCGCCTTGGGCGCCGCCATGACCGCGGCCATCGTCGAGGAAGTGGGCTCCGAGCAACTCGTGCTGGTCAGCGCCGCCGCGCTGGCCGGTTGCGCCGGGATTGTGATGCTCCTGCTCCGCCGGCACCGCGTGGGTGAACAGACCGAGTTCGACGCATCCGAGGAGGGCGTCGGCGGTCGGGAGGCCGTCTCGCTGCTTGCCGAGTCGCGCGCACTGCAGGTGCTGGCCCTGACGGTCGGGTGCGCCGCGGCGGGCGCTGCCGTCGTCGAGCAGCAGTTGAACATGGCGGCCGAAGCGCTGCGCGGCGGCGGCGGCGGCGACAGCATCGCGGCGTTCCTGGCCGAGATCACCGCCTATCTTTCGATCGCGGGGTTCGTCGTTCAGGTCGCGCTCGTCAGTCGCATTCATCGATCCGCGGGGATCGGAGTCGCCCTCCTCCTTCTGCCGATCGGCTTCAGCGTCAGCGCCGCGGTCATCCTCTTCACCGGTGCGCTCTGGGCGGTCGCCGGAGCCAGGGTGCTGGGTTCGACGATGCGCTACACGCTGGACAAGACCACGCGTGAAGTGCTCTTCATCCCCCTCCAGGCCGCCCTGCGGCACAGGGTGAAGCCCTTTATCGACGTAACCATGGACCGCTTCGCGAAGGCGGTCACGGCAGTAGTTCTGCTCGTGCTGGTTCAGCCGTGGGGCCTGGCTCTGGATTGGCGCCAGTTGAGCTACGCCAGCCTTGCCATCACCGGACTCTGGATTGCCGTGTCGGTACGAGCGCGGCGCGAGCACCTCAAGTCGTTCCGGGCGAGTATCGATGCACGCGTCATCACGCCCGATGCGGTCACGTCGAGCGCGGGCGAAGCCGTCACGGTCGAAGCGTTGGTGGAGGAGTTGGCCAACCCCGACGAGGACGGCGTCCTGTACGCCATCGAGATGCTGGAGGCGATGGACAAACCGCACCTTGTCACGCCCCTTCTGTTGCGTCACGAGTCGGCGTCCGTGCGGGTGCGAGCATTGGACGCCCTGGCCTCGGGCCGCTCCCGCGTGGCCGAGCGGTGGCGAGGCGCCGTCGAGCGGATGACTCGCGAAGACGATGTCGACGTGCGCGCCGCGGCGCTGACGGCCCTGGCGACGCTGACCGACCGGGAAGCCGCAGCCGGTGAGCGCAAGCATTCTCGTGGTCCGGAGCCCGAACCGGCCGCGTCGAATCCCGCCCACGGGAACACGGCGGCGCTGATGGCCAAACATCTGGACGATCCCGAGCCTCGCGTGGCCGTGGCCGCGGCTGCCGTGCTTTCCCGTTCAACTCGGGAGGCCGACGTGAGCCTGGCCGCTTCGACCTTCCAGCGCCTCATCGAAGACGCACGGGATACGGCTTCAGCCGGACGCATGGAGGCCGCGCGGGCCCTCGCCGGCACCAGCGATTCTCGTTTTCGGATGCTGTTGGTAGCCCTGTTGCACGACCACGACACCGCCGTCGTGCGCGAGGCAATCCGGAGCGCGCGCTCTCTCGGCGCCTCGGACGGGCTGTTCCTGCCGGGCCTGATATCGAGACTCGGTCATCGCACCCTGAAGAACCTGGCACGGGAGACTCTCGTCGGGTTCGGTGACGAGATTGTTCCGGCCTTGCGGTACGCGCTCGAGAACCCGCACGAGTACATCTGGGTGAAGAGGCATATTCCGTCCACGCTGGCCCTGCTCCCTACACAGGCTTCCATGGATGCGCTCATCGGCAGCCTCGATCACGTCGACGGCTTCCTGCGCTACAAGATCATTGCTGCAATCGAGACCATCAGGCGCAAGGCCCCCGCGCTGGTCGCTCCGGCCCCGGCCGTGGAGGCGCTGCTCGTGAAGGAGTCGAACCGCTACTGCAACGTTCTGACGCTACGAAGCAACATTCGCGAGCGTGTTCCAGGGCCGGGCGTCACGCTGCTGGAACGCGCCCTTGGAGAGCGTCTCGAGCGAATCCTCGATCGAATCTATCGACTACTGGGCGTGTTGCACGAAGTCGGTGACGTCACCGCGGCTCGGCATGCGATAGAGGGCGGAGATCGGAAGCGTCGCACCCATGCGATCGAGTACCTGGACAACCTGCTCCGGGGCAATGTGCGCAAGACCGTAATGCCGCTCGTCGACGAGACGCCGATGTCGGCGAAGGTCGACCACGCCAATCGATTGCTCAAGACGAGGCCTCGCGATCTCGAGGATACGCTGGCGCAACTCATACACGACGCCGACCCGGTTGTCGCGGCCACGGCCATCCATTTCGCGGCCAACAAGGGTCCGACCAGCCTGACCGCTGACCTGGAGTGGGTTGATGCACACCGGTCGAGTACGCATCCGAGCGTGAGCGACACCGCGGCATGGGTTCTTTCTAGACACGCCACCACCGGCGGAGACGGTGCATCAGCCGCGGGTGGCCGACTCCCGACAGTGGAACTGGTCGATAGATTGAGTCGTGCCCCGATTTTCGAGTTCGTGACGGTCAACAACCTTTTCCGGGCCATCGAGTCGGGCCGGCAGGTCCAGTACGCGGCGAGGCAGGAAGTGGGGAGGGAAGGCACTACCGAGGCGGTCGAGTTGCTCATCGAGGGCGCCATCCACTTCGAGACCACGGGCGACGTGGGCGGAGAGCTGCGGGCGCCGATTATCCTCGGCCTCGAGGAAGTGCTGCAGGGTGCTCCCACCACTCGCCGGACGTGGGCGAGTGAGCCGTCCGTTTGCATCCGCATACGGGCAGCCGACTTCATGTCCATGGTGTCCGACGACGTGCTGCTGGCCCAGGGGTTGTTCCGGTTCCTGCTTGCGCCCGGCGGTGAGCGACACGATGGGCTTCCGGCTCACCGGCCGCCATTCGGCGTCCCGCCGGATGAAATGCAGCCCTTCGACAAGGCAATGCTGCTTCGGCAGCATCCCCTGTTGGCGCGCGCGACGCCAAGCGACTTGGTCGCGCTCCTCAGTGTGGCGCGGGAGGCGGAGTTCTGGGAGGGAGAGACGCTCTTCCGCCAAGACGACATCGCGTCGCTGGGACTGGTGCTCGATGGGGTCCTGCAGCTCGAATCGGACGGCGCAGAGCCGGTTACCGTGGGACCCGGTGGAACGCTGCTGGTGGCACAGATGCTTGCCGGCTCGCGTGCGGGATGGCGCGCCCATGCCGTGCGGGGCGGGCGCATCCTGCGGGTGGAGCGAGACGACGTGTTCGCGGTGCTGTCCGAGCGGATCGACCTGCTGCAGGGGCTCTTCAGCGGCGCCCTCGCGACAGAGTCGTCGACGTTCTCGGAAAGAAGAGACGACGGGTTATCGGGTGTCGACGCCGCCGACGCGGCGAGCGTCTGACAACCGCCGGACGCGTCGCTTGATCGTCGCTCCTAGGAGCTGTTCTCGTCGCCATGGAGGTTCTCATGCGCCGGACTTGCGCGTCTCCGATCCTTGCCACGCTCGTGCTCTGCGTGGCGTCGATTCAGGCCCAGGAAGCACGGCTACCGTCGCTGTCGCCGGCGGCCATGGAGGAGTTCCTGCTGCATGCCGAGCTGTCGGACATCCGCGATGTCGGCGTCGGCGTGACCGGCTCGCAACGAGCGGTCGCATCGGACGGCCGATTCAGTCACGACGTGCACATACAGAGCGTCGACATACGCAGGTCGGCGGCCAGAGTTGGCGATGGCCGGGTCGAGCGCAACTTCAGGGACAGCTATGCCTACAACATCGCCGCGTATCGCGTGGCCGTCCTCCTGGGAATGGACAACGTGCCCATGTCGGTTCCGCGCGACGTCAGGGGCGAGCGGGCCGCGGTCACGTGGTGGGTCGACGACGTCGCCATGACGGAGCGCGAACGGACGGACCTGAGAACGTACGGACCGGACCCGACACGTACCGTTCAGCAGTTCTACACAATGTACGTGTTCGATGAGCTGATTCAGAATCGGGACCGTAACCAGGGGAACATGCTGTGGACCAGCGACTGGAAGATGTGGCTCATCGACCATACCCGCGCGTTTCGTCCCGAGGTGGAAATCGCGGAGCCCGTCCGACTGACCCGCGTCCGCCGAGACATGCTCGACAACTTGCGTGCCCTGACGCCGGACGCGCTCGATGACGCGACGGGCGATTATCTCGACGGATCGCAGAGATCGAGATTGTTGCAGAGACGCGACCTGTTGGTACGGCATTTCGACGAGCGTATCGCCAGGCTCGGCGCGGCCACGGTACTCATCGAGAGGTAGTCGTCGACTTTCCTGTTCCTAATCCTCGAACAGCATCACGAGCAGAGCCTTCTGCGTGTGCAGGCGGTTCTCGGCCTGATCGAAGACCACCGACGCCGTGCTGTCCATCACCGAGTCGGTCACTTCCTCGCCGCGGTGCGCCGGCAGGCAGTGCAGGAAGCAGGCGTCCGGCCCGGCGTGGGCCATGAGCGCATCGTTGACCTGGTAGGGCGCGAACAGCCGGCGGCGCACGGCGACCTCGGCCTCGCGGCCCATCGAGGTCCAGACGTCGGTGTAGACGGCGTCGGCCCCGCGCACCGCGGCCAGCGGGTCGCGGAACCGGGTGAGCTCCGCGCCGTGGCGTGCGATCCGTTCGATGTCGGTGTCGACCTCCGGCGGGAGATCGAAACCGTCCGGCGACGCCACCCGCACGTGGATGCCGAGCATCACCGCGGCCTGGGCCAGAGAGGTCGCCACGTTGTTGCCGTCGCCGACGAACGCCACGGTGCGTCCGCGCGGGTCGCCCCAACGTTCCTGGAGGGTAAGACAGTCGGCAAGCGCCTGGCAGGGATGTTCCTCGTTGCTCAGCGCGTTGATGACGCGGAACGACGTGGTCGCCAGCGCCAGGTCCCGCAGTCGCGACTGCTCGTAGGTCCGGACCACCGCTCCGGCCACCCAGCGCTCGAGGCTGCGGCCGACGTCGGCGAGCGACTCGCGCTTGCCGAGGGCGACGTCCGCCGCAGGATCGATGTAGTTGCCGCCCAGCTCCCGGATGGCGATCTCGAACGTGGACCGGGTTCGCAGCGACGGCTTCTCGAACAACAGTGCGATGTAGGTGCCCTGCAGCGCCGCCGATGTCGGGGCCTCCTTGCCCAGCGGCCGGTCGCGCTTGACGGCGGCCGACAGCGCCAGGCCATGCTCCAGGTCGCCCGGTTCGAAGTCGAGGACCGACAGGAAGCAGCGGCCCTCGAGGCTGCCGGCGCCGTGCGGCGTATGGGGCGCCGTCGGCGGCGCGGGGTGAGAGGTGGTCACTTGCCTGGCTTCAGGTGCGGTAGTCCGCGTTGATGTGTACGTACTCGGCGCTGAAATCGCATGTCCACATGGTGGCCGCGCCGGCGCCGCCGACGCCGAGGTCGACCGTGACCTCGACCTCGTGCGCCTTCAGGTGGGCGGCCGCCTCGCTCTCCCGCTCGGTGAAGATCGTCGTTCCGTCGTAGAGCGTGATCCCGCCGATTTGCACCACCGTACGGTCCGGGTCGAACGCCACGCCGGCCCGGCCGGCGACCGCCACGAGCCGTCCCCAGTTCGGGTCGCCCCCGTTGAGCGCCGTCTTGACCAGCGGGGAGTTGGCGATGAGCCGTGCCGTCCGCCGCGCGTCCTGCCTGGATGCGGCGCCGGTGACGCGCACGGTCACCAGCTTGGTGGCGCCTTCGCCGCCGCGTACGATCTCGCGCGCCAGTCCGGTGCAAAGCTCGTGCAGGCCGGCGACGAAAGCCGGATACGTTGCCTCGTCGAGTCGGACCCCGCTGGCCCCGTTGGCCAGCATGAAGACGGTGTCGTTGGTCGAAGGCTCACCGTCCACGGTGATTGCGTTGAACGTGTCGTCCGCCACCTCGCGCAGCGCGTTGCGCAGGGCCGCCGGATCGACGGCGGCGTCGGTGGTCAGGAAGCCGAGCATCGTCGCCAGGTTCGGCTCGATCATCCCGGCGCCCTTCACCATGCCGCCGATGGTGAAGCTGCCGCGGGGCGTCGCAATGTGCAAGGCGGCCTCCTTGGGGCCGATGTCGGTCGTCAGGATGGCCTCGGCCGCGGCCAGATGCCCGTCGCGGCCGAGGCCGCGCGCGGCCTCGGCGATGCCGGCCGTCACCTTGGCGGTATCGAGCCGCATGCCGATGACGCCGGTCGACGCGATGAGGACGTGGGCCGGATCGCAGCCGACCGCCTCGGCCGTCGCAGCGGCCATCGCGCGTGCGGCCTGCATGCCCTCCGCGCCGGTGCAGGCGTTCGCGCACTTGCTGTTGACGGCAATGACCCGCGCGTACCCGCCGGAGCGGGCGAGCTGCTCGCGGGATACCACGACCGGCGCGGCGACCGCGAGGTTCGTGGTGAAGAGGCCGGCGGCGCTCGCTACCTCGTCGGAGACGAGGAGAGCGAAGTCGAGCCCCGACGGCTTGAGCCCGCAGGCGACGCCCGCCGCGCGGAAGCCGGCCGGCGCCGTGATCCCGCCGCCGGCGTGGGTGATGGCCGGCACCGTCATCGCCAGGCTCCCGCGGTCCGCTTCAGGTCGAGCACGACGGCGTACTGCCGGCAGCGGCGGAACAGATCGCAGGTCTGGCAGTCGGCGGCGATCTTGGCCGGCACCCACGGGTGGGGCACGATGGAGAATCCGGCGCGCACGAACGGCCGCGCCTGGTGCGTGAAGGCGCAGAGCCGGGGAAAGTGCTGCGACACCGCCTCGGCGATCAGTGCTTCGAGCAGGCGGCGCCCCAACCCCGTCCCGCGCCGCGGCCCATCGACGACCAGCGAGCGCACCTCGGCCACGGTGGGGCTCAGGCGGGCCAGCTCGCCGCAACCGACGACGTCGTCACCCTCGGCGGCGACGAGAAAGCGGGGAACGTGCAGCTCCACTTCCCCAAGGGGCCGTGCGAGCAGGTGACCGGAGACGAGATTCTCGGTGATGAGCTCGTATACGCGTCCGGCGTCGGCGGCGGTGGCGGGACGGATCGCGATCTCGCCGGCGGGCGGTGTCGGGGGAACGGCGGCTGCAATCTGGGCAATGGTGGCCATGGTTCGCGGGTCCGTCGCTTCAAGCCGCGGCCAGGGCGGCGCCTGCGTCGCCGAGCGCCAGCCGCAGGCGCCGTAGTCCTTCATCGATGTCCTTGTCGGAGATGTTGAGCGGCGGCAGCAGCCGGACGACGGTGCCCGCGGTGCGGTTGATCACCAGGCCGCGCGCGAGAGCGCAATCCACGGCGAGGTCCGCCACCGTTCGGTCTACCTCGAGACCCCACATGAGACCGTCCCCCCGCACTTCGTGGACCGCGCCGCTGGCCCCCACGAGCGCGTCGAGTCCCTGCCGGATGCGGTGCCCGGCGGCGGCGACCCGCTCGAGCAGGCCGTTCGCGAGCGCATCGAGGAAGACGAGGGCGGCACGGCACGCCAGGAGGTTGCCGCCGTACGTAGTGCCGTGATCGCCGAACGCCACCGCTGCCGCCACCGCTTCGCTCATGAGCGCGGCGGCGACGGGAAACCCGCTCCCGAGGGACTTGCCGACCGGGATCAGGTCCGGCGTCAGCCCGAGGGCCGTGCTGTAGAGCGGCCTTCCCGTGCGCCCGAGGCCGCATTGCACCTCGTCGGCGATGAGCAGCGTTCCCGTAGCCTCGCAGACCTCGGCGACTGCCGCTGCCGTCGCCGCCGGGATCGGCCGCACCCCGCCCTCGCCTTGAATCGGCTCGAGAATGAAGGCCGCGGTTCGGTCCGTGACGGCGTCGCGCACGCCTTCCGGATCGGATGTCGAGACGAACCGCACGCCGGGCACCAGCGGCGCGAACGGCGTCCGGTACGGCTCGCCGGCCGTTACGGAGAGGGAACCGAACGTCCGTCCGTGGAACGCCCCCTCGAAAGCCACGATCTCGTGCCGGTCGTGCGCGCCGCGCGTCCGCCAGTAACGGCGGGCGAACTTCAGGCACGCCTCCACGGCCTCGGTCCCGCTGTTGCAGAAGAACGCGCGGGGCAACCCCGACAGGCGCGCCAGGCGCTCGGCCACCTCGCCCTGTAGCGGGTGGAAGAACAGGTTGGACGTGTGCAGCAACTCGCCTGCTTGGGCGGTGAGCGCCGCCGCGAGTTCCGGAGGAGCGTGTCCCAGCGAGGCGACCCCGATCCCGGAGAGCAGGTCGATGTACTCGCGTCCTTCCGTATCGATCAGGCGCGATCCGCTGCCGCGCACGAACACCACCGGGTGCCGCTTGTAGTTCTGCAGCACGTGCGCGGTCTCGACCGCCTTGATCGCCTCTGCCCTCGTCATCGTCCTCCCTCGCGCGCCGTCCCGGCGCCGCGCCGCGATCGCGGCCCCGTTGCGCCGACCACGACGGTTCCCGACGCCCGAGGCCGTCCGGCCGGGCGCTCGAACACCCCACGCCGCGCCCGCCTGCCGTCTACGATGGCGACCTCGCCGGCGCCGCCCGCGAGCGCGGCCCGGCAGGCGAGCAGCTTGGCCACCATGCCGGCGCTGGCCTGCCCGCCGGCAATCAGCATGTCGATTCCGCCATCGTCCACGGTGGGAATCGTCCGCCCGGCGGCGTCGAGCACGCCCGCCGTCGCACCGGCGATGACCAGCCGCCGCGCCCGGATTCGGGCCGCCAGAAACCCGGCCAGTGTATCGGCGTTGACGTTGAAGATCTGTCCCCCGGCGCCGACTCCCAGACTGGCCACGACCGGCACGTAGCCGGCCGCCAGCAGGTCGATCAGCAACGCGGGAGATCCCGTGCCTGCCGGCCGCCCGACGAATCCGAGGTCGACCTCCGTCCCGTCCGCCGCCCGGTAGCGCCGTTCGCGTCGTACCCGGACCAGGCCGCCATCGGCGCCGGTAAGGCCGACCGCCGCGGCTCCCGCCGCGCCGAGCGCGGCTACCAGACGCGTGTTGACGCGGCCCGCCAGCACCCCGGTCACCACGTCCAGGGTCGGGCCGTCGGTGATGCGCAATCCGTCGACGGCCCGCTTGGGGATGCCGTGGCATGCCATTTCGGCGTCGACCTCCCGACCGCCGCCGTGCACCACCACCAGTGGCTCGGTATCGGCCACGTGAGCCAACGCGCGCGCGAGCCGGCGGAGCCGTACCGGCTCCTCCAGCAGCTCGCCGCCGAGCTTGATGACCGCCGGCGGCCGGCGCCGCGCCGTCACCGCAGCCCCTCGCGCTCGTCCAACCCGCAGGCTACGTTGAAGCTCTGGAGCGCCTGCCCGGCGGCTCCCTTCACCAGGTTGTCCAGGCAGCACACCAGCACCAACCGGCCGCCGTCGACCCGCCAGCCGATGTCGCAGAAGTTGGTGTGCGCCACGTGTTTGATTTCGGGAGGTTGCTCGCCGGTGAGCCGCACGAACGGAGACCCGTCGTAGGTCTTCGCGTACGCCGCGCCAATCGTCTCCGCCGTCACGCCGGGGCCCAGGCGTGTGTAGATCGTCTCGAGGATGCCGCGGTCGAGCGGTACGAGGTGGGGGACGAACGTCACCGGGCGCGTCAGCTCCTGTTCGATCTCGGCGCCGTGACGGTGGGCGAAGATGCCGTACGCGGCGATGCTGCCGTGCACCTCGGAGAAGTGCGTGCGCGGGCTCGGCTTCTTGCCGGCTCCCGAGACACCCGACTTGGCGTCGATGTAGATGTCCGCGTCCGCCGCGAGCAGGCCGCCCTCGACGAGCGGCTTCAGGGCGAGGAGCGCTCCGGTCGGATAACAGCCGGGACAGGCGATCAGCCCGGCGGCGGGCAACACGTCGCGGTTCCATTCCGTCAGCCCGTAGGCGGCGGGGCGGTCGAGCGCCGGGGTCGCCGGGTACCAACGTCGGCGCTCGCCCGCGTCGCGCAGGCGGAAGGCGCCGGACAGGTCGAAGACGCGCCGGCCTCGGTCGAGCAGGGCGGGCGCGAGTTCGGCGCTGACCGTGTCGGGCAGACCCAGAAAGACGACGTCGGCCCGAGCGGCCAGGGCGTCGAGCGAGAAGGGCTCGATGCGCCCGTCCCAGATCCCCGCGAGCGCGGGAAGCTCCTGTGCGCCGTCGCCGGCGCCCGAGCTCATGGCGACGGTCACGTCGACCTCGGAATGGCGCGCCGCCAGGCGCAGCAACTCCTGACCGCCGTAACCGGTCGCGCCGGCAATCCCGATACGGATGGTGGACATGGAGTCGCTCGGAGCCTTCCCTGCTGTCTGTATAATTATGCGCCGGAAAGATTAATTATACGCACACGCTTGCGGTCGAGTCAACCGCGCGGCACGGCGAGTTGCGCCAACGAAAACAGTTGCATCGGTTCGCCATCGCGTTGCGCGGCCGTTTCCGGCGGTGTATACTGATGCGCCTTCGTGAATATTTATGAAGCGCTACCGGCAGTCCGCCATTCTCGATCTCGTGTCGCACGAAGCCATCTGCAGCCAGGACGCGTTGGGGCGGCAGTTGCGCAAGCGCGGCTTCCACGCCACGCAGGCCACGATCTCGCGCGATATAAAGGAGCTTCAGCTCGTCAAGCGCGCGAGCGACGGTGCGTATGAACGGTCCGGCGCCACCGAGGGCGCACGCGGGCTGGCGGACGCCGCCCTGCGCCGGGCGATCGTGGAGTACCTGCGCCGAGTCGATCTGGTGCAGCAGTTGCTGGTGCTGCGAACCGATCCGGGGTTGGCGCAACCGCTGGCGCTGGCGATAGACAACGCCGAGCTGGCGGAGGTGGTCGGTACCGTGGCCGGCGACGACACCATCCTGGTGATCACCCGCCACGCGCGGGCCGGCCGCGAGGTGACGCGGCTGTTCGAAGGCTGGGCCATGGACGACCGCGCGTATCCACACCGGACCTAGCAGTCTGCGCCGTGGAACGGCGCAGACTGCTGGAGAGGGCTGGTTGGGCGGCAATCGGAGCCGCAGGCGACGATTGTCGGGCGAGTTCCCGCGGACGGAGGAGAATCAGGCATGGAACGGATCGTGTTGGCGTACTCGGGCGGGCTGGATACTTCGGTGGCGGTCAAGTGGCTCGCCGACCGCTACGACGCCGAGATCGTGGCGGCCACCATCGACCTGGGTCAGGGCAAGGAACTCGACGACGTGCGCGAGCGCGCCCTGGCGGTCGGCGCCGTGCGCGCCCACGTCATCGACGCGCGGGAGGAGTTCGCGCAGGAGTACATCCTGCCGGCGCTGCAGGCGGGGGCCATCTACGAAGGCAGGTACCCCCTCGCGACGGCGCTCGGACGCCCGCTGATCGCGAAGAAGCTCGTCGAGATCGCCGACATGGAAGACGCCGGCATGATCGCGCACGGATGCACCGGCAAGGGCAACGACCAGGTGCGCATGGACGTGTCGGCGCGCGCCCTGAATCCGAAGCTCAAGGTGGTTGCGCCGGCCCGCGTCTGGGGCATGACCCGCCCCGAGGAGATCGCCTACGCCCGCGAGCACGGCATCCCGGTTCCCGCTTCGGTCGACAGCCCGTACAGCACGGACTCGAATCTCTGGGGCAAGTCGATCGAGTGCGGTGTGCTGGAAGACCCGTGGTGCGAGCCGCCGGAGGACATCTACACGCTCACGAAATCGCCGGCCAGCGCGCCCGATGCGCCCGCCTACGTCGAGGTCGAGTTCGAGCGCGGGGTTCCGATCAAGGTCAACGGCGTGGCGATGCCCCTGACCGAGCTGATCAACTCTCTCGAGACGATAGCCGGCGCGCACGGCGTCGGGCGCATCGACATGGTCGAGAACCGCCTGGTCGGCATCAAGTCGCGGGAGATCTACGAAGCGCCCGCGGCGACGGTGCTGCACGTTGCGCACCGCGAGCTCGAGGCGCTGGTAATTCCCCGCGACCTCGAACGGCTCAAGGCCGGGCTGTCCCGCACCTACGCCGATCTCGTCTACGACGGGCTGTGGTTCTCGCCGACCCGCGAGGCCGTCGATGCGTTCGTCGCCAACGTGCAACAGCACGTCAGCGGCACCGTGCGGTTGAAGCTGTCGAAGGGCGACTGCCGGGTCGTGGGCCGCAAGTCCCCCGCGTCGCTCTACGACACTGCCCTGGCCACCTACGACGAGGGCGACAAGTTCGACCACGCTGCGGCCGAGGGCTTCATCGAGATCTGGGGCCTGCCGGTCGCCAACGCGGCGAGCAAGCGGCGGGCGGCCGGGGTCGGGACCCCGGAGCCGGCAGGTCCTTCGACCACATGAGCGACGAGTCGCACCTCTGGTCGGGTCGGTTCGAGAGTGCTCCCGACGAGGAGGTGTTTCGCTTCCAGGCCTCGTTCGAGTTCGACCGGCGACTGTTCGAGGACGACATCGAGGGCAGCCTTGCGTGGGCGGAGGCGCTGGCCGCGGCCGGGGTGCTGTCATCCGCCGACGCCGGCTCCATTCGCGACGCGCTGATCGAGATTCGCCGGGCCGGGCGGGACGACCCGGGGTTCGTCGCGGGGCCCGACGAGGACGTGCACGCGTTCGTCGAGCGGCAACTCGTCGATCGTCTCGGGGACGTCGGGCGCCGGCTCCACACCGGCCGCTCGCGCAACGAGCAGGTCTCGCTGGACCTTCGCCTGTACCTGCGCCGCCGGCTTCCGGTCCTGCAGCGCGAGGTCGTCGCGCTGGTCGCCGCACTGGCGGACCGTGCAACCGCGGCGGGGCAGGCGATGATGCCGGCGTACACGCATCTGCGACGCGCCCAGCCGGTACTGGTCGCCCACTTCGTGCTGGCCCACGCCGCGGCGTTCCAACGCGACCATGCGCGGTTGGGCGCCGCCGGCGGGGAGGCCGATGCGATGCCGCTCGGGTCCGGCGCGGTGGCGGGTACGAGCTACGCGGTCGACACGGCCGCGCTGGCCCGGCGCCTCGGTTTCTCCCGCGTGGTGGCCAACAGCATCGACGCGGCGGCCGACCGTGATTTCGTGGCGACCACGTTGCATGCCTGCGCGCTGGTCATGGTGCACGTCAGCCGGTTGGCCGAGGACCTCATCCTGTTTACCAGCGAGGAGTTCGGATACTTCGAGCTGCACGACCGGGTGGCGACCGGCAGCAGCCTGATGCCGCAGAAGAAGAACCCCGATCCGCTGGAGCTGGTGCGGGGCAAGAGCGGCCGCGTGATCGGCAGTCTTGCCGGCTGGCTGACCACGATGAAGGGGCTTCCGAGCGGCTACAACAAGGACCTGCAGGAGGACAAGGAGGCGGTCTTCGACGCCGAGGACCAGGTGCTGGGATCGCTGCGCGCCACGACCGCGGTAGTGGAGAGCATCGAGGCGCGGCCGGCGCGTTCCGAGGCCGGCGCGGGCGGCATGCTGCTGGCGACGGACGTGGCCGACTACCTGGTCGAGCGCGGCGTGCCGTTCCGGCGCGCCCACGAGATAGTGGGCGGCATGGTGCGCGACCTGCTCGCGCAGGGGCGCGATTTCGGTTCGCTCGGGCCCGACGAGTGGCGGGGCTATGACGCCCGCTTCGAGGCCGACGCGGGCGCCCGGATAACGAGCCGCGCATCGATCGGCGCACGGCGGACGCCGCAGTCCACCGCTCCCGGGCCGGTCGCGAACGCGCTGGCCGCGGTTTGCGCCTGGATCGGCGAGCACGGGGGGCGGTAGCCGCTGACGCGGAAGGGCGCGGACGTGGTTTGCTCGCATTTGCCGGCTCTGCTAGACTCGCCCCCTTGCGCGCCGGGTTTGTTCGGTCCCGCCTTTCTCTAACGGCGTTCTGATTGCTCGGGGGAACCAGATGGGGCAGCGGCAGGTCCGCGAGGGTGACACTGTGGACGACGGTTCGCGCGAAGAGCAGGTGATGAGACAACCGGTTGCCGATGCCGGGGACCAAACCCGAGACGCCGAACGAGAAGGGTCCGTTCGCAGGCCCTTGATCCGGGCCACGCTGAAGCACCCGGATGGCACGCCGCCCCCGCCCCGCGAGCCGCCCTTGTTCACGATGCACCAGCAGACGGGCGCCGACGGCTCGGATGCCCCACCTGCCAACAGGAAGCAGGGCCGGGGGCGCGGCGGCCAGTCCCGCTCGTCCAACGATCGTCGGTACGCCGGCGGCACACAGGGCAACAATCGATCCTCGGGCAACCAGGCGCAGCGCGAGGCACGCCCGGGCTCCAAGTCGCGGTCGTCCCGGCGCGGTCGAGGCCGGTCCCGGTGATGACGCCGCATGGGTGAGCTCGCCGGAAAGAACGGCCTGATCGTCGGGGTTGCCAACAAGCGTTCACTGGCCTGGGCCATAGCCCGCGCCGCGGACGAGGCCGGTGCCCGGCTGACCCTCAGCTACGCCAACGAGCGGTTCGAGTCCAACGCCCGCAAGCTGGCCGACACCCTGACTGTCTCCCCGCAGCTCGTGTCCTGCGACGTGACCGACGACGGGGCGGTCACGGACTTGTGCCGACGGGTCGACGAAGCCCACGGCGGTCTCGACTTCCTGGTGCATGCGGTGGCGTTCGCTTCGCGCGAGGCAATCTCGGAGCCGTTCCTCGAGACCCGCCGCGCCGATTTCGCCCAGTCGCTCGATATCAGCGCCTACTCGCTCGTCGCGCTGGCCCGCGCCGCCGCGCCGCTCATGGAGCGCCGCGGCGGCGGCAGCATCGTGACGCTCACCTACCTCGGCAGCGAGCGCGTGTTTCCGCACTACAACGTCATGGGCGTCGCGAAGGCCGCGCTCGAGGCGACCGTGCGATACCTGGCGAACGACCTCGGGCCCCGGAACATCCGCGTCAACGCCATCTCCGCGGGACCCATCAAGACCCTGGCTGCCTCGGGAATCCCCGAGTTCAGCCGTATCCTGCAGCATTACCGGGAGAGTGCGCCGCTCGGCCGCACCGTAGATGCCGACGAGGTGGCCGCCGCCGCGCGATTCCTGCTCGGACCGGGCGGCCGCGGCGTCACCGGGGAGGTGCTGATGGTCGACGGCGGGTACCACGCGACCGGCATGTGACGACCCCCGACGCATTCGAACCGTGGCGACGCTGATCCGCCGCCTGCGCGGGGCGCTTCTGCGGCTGGCCTTCAATCGGCCCGCGGCCCTGGTCGCCGGGATGGCCTGCGCAGGCGGGGCGGTCTGGCTCGCGACGATAGATGCTCCGTGGGAGAGCTGGGTGTCGGACGGCCTGGGCCTGATAGCCGGCGCCACCGGCGCGGCGCTCATCCTGGTCGCGCTCGGCGGCCGGCGTCCCGACTGGGAGGAGTGACCGCGCGCGAGTGCCAGGGTTCTGCGCCGTAGAACGGCGTAGACTCCCGGCGAGGGCTGGTTGGGCGGCAAGCGGAGCCGCATGGCGACGATTTACGGGCTACCATCGCAGGACGTGCCGCACCGCTCGCCCGGAACCACCGACACCCCTGCCACGCGCCACCTCCGCGGCAAGCCGATTCGCTACTACCGCCCGCGGGGCGACGCTGGCGTCCGCACCCTGATCGACGAGGGGTTCCAGGCGTTCAACGCGGGACGCCTGTCGGAGGCATGCCACGTCTTCACCGATCGCATGCTGGATCCGGCGCACGACACGACCATCGGCCTGACCATGGCCGGCGCCCTGACCCCTGCCGGGTTGGGCGGCTGCGTCATCGAGCTGCTGGACCGCGGTCTCGTCGACTTCGTGATCAGCACCGGCGCGAACCTCTACCACGACCTGCACTACGCGCTGAACTTCACCCTGCACCGGGGGTCGCCCTTTCTCGACGACGTCGAGCTGTACGAGGACGGCGTCATCCGCATCTACGACGTGCTGTTCCCCGCCACCGTGCTGCTCGAGACCGACGCCTACGTACGCGACTTCCTGGTCCGCTCCGATCTAGACGGCCCGACGTCGAGCGCGGAGCTTCACTACCGCCTGGGGCGCGACCTGCTCGATCGGCGGGCGGCGTGCGAGGACTACTCGGTGGTCGCCAAGGCGGCGGCGGCCGGCGTGCCGATCTACACCTCGTCGCCCGGGGACAGCTCCATCGGCATGAACGTCGCCTACCACCGCCTCATCGAGCGGAGCGGGCTGGTCCTCGATCCGAGCCGCGACGTCAACGAGGTGTGCGCCATCATCCTGGGCGCCGAGAAGAACGGCTGCGTGATTCTGGGCGGCGGGTCGCCGAAGAATTTCTATCTGCAGGGGCAGCCGACGTTGTGGGAGGTGTACGGCATCCCGAAGGGCGGCAACGACTACTTCATACAGATCACCACCGACCAGGTGGTCTGGGGCGGGCTGTCGGGCGCCACCCCGGCCGAGGCGGTGAGCTGGGGCAAGGTCAATCCGGGCGTGCTGCCGGACACTGTCGTGGTCTATGCCGACTCGACCATCGCGTTTCCGCTGTTCTGCGAGTACGCGGCCGGCTCCGAGCGGGGCCGCCGCGAGCGGAAGGGACTGCTGCACCGGCGTGACGCGCTGGTGGAGGCGCTCGAGCGGCAGGCGCGGTCGGCCCGCACCCGCGCGGCCGGTTCGTAGCGTGCGGCTCCGCTTTCCGCCCGACGAGGCCTCACCGGAAGCCTGCACCGTTCTGCGTCGCGGATCGATCCGCGTCGGGACGTCGTGAGGAGGCGAGCTCCCGAGCGGTTGTCGAGACCCCGGGGGCCGGCGCGGCGCTCAGACGCCGGTCGTCACGTCGGCCGGCCTGAACGCGTAGGGCGCCGGATCGGCGGCGCCCGCCGCGTCGAATGCCTCCAGGCGCTCGCGGCACTTGCTGCAACGGCCGCAGTGCTGTCCGTTCGCGGGGTTCATGCACGACAGCGTCAGCTCGAAGGGCACGTCAAGCTCGCGACCGCGGGTGACCACCGCGGCCTTGGAGAGATGCCGGAACGGCGTGACGATCCGCAGTGCGTGGTCCAGGCCGAGGGACAGCGCGCGCTCCATCGCCGCGAAGAACTCGGGCGTGGCGTCCGGGAACGGGTTGCCGGCGAGCGGTCCGAGGGCGATGCGGCGGATGCGGTTGACCGCGCACCAGGCGGCGACCTTCGCCAGCAGTAGCACGTTGCGCCCCACCAGGTAGACCTCTTCGTCCGCCGTTGCGTAGCCTGGCGGTTTGCCTGCCAGCGCCCAGTGGCCGGGCCGGTAGGTGTCCGTCACCGGACAGTCGAGCGTGGCCAGCGGCGCGACCCGCCCGGCGAACCGCGGCGCCGCGATCAGCCGCTGGGCCAGACGCTGCTCTTCCGACTCCCACGCCAGACCGCTGCGCACGTAGACCGGCTGCACGTGCGCTGTTCCGCTCGTCGCATCGCCGGCCGCTGCGGTCGCCGCCTGCAGCTCGCTCGCCAGCAACACAGCGCTGTCGAGGCCGGCCGAGCAGAGCACCGCGGTACGGCCGGCCCCCGCATCCCCCGCTCCGGGCGCCGCTGAGTCGCCCAGCCGCCGGAGGTCATCCATCATGGGCTGGAATCCTAGCAGCCCCGCGGGCGCCGAGGCGGGCCTGTGCTAGGATTCGACGCCGCAATGTACTCGGTCACCAAGCGCATCGACTTCTGCTATGGCCACCGCCTGCTGAACTACGACGGCGTCTGCAAGCATCCCCACGGGCACAACGCGGTGGCCGAGGTGGAGGTGCGGACCGAGTCGCTCGACGACCGCCACATGGTCTGCGACTTCAGCGATATCAAGCGCAGCATCAAGGGCTGGATCGACCGCGAGCTCGACCACAAGATGATCCTCCACCGCGACGACCCGCTGATCCGACCGCTGCGCGAGCTCGGCGAGCCGGTCTTCGTCAGCGACGAGAACCCGACCGTCGAGCACATCGCCCGCCTGATCTTCGACAAGACCCGCGACCACGGGTTTCCGGTGGTCCGGGTTACGGTCTGGGAGACCCCGACGTCGTTCGCCACCTACCAGCCGGACGCCGGTGGATGATTCGGCATCGCGTAACGGGTTCCTGCGACCCGCGGTCTACGAGAGCATGGCGGAGCCGCTGTCGGAGAAGGTGCTCGCCGGCATCGACGGCGCGAAGGCGCTGTATTGCCGGCTGAATCCCCAGGACTCGTAGAACGGCAGCTTGCCGGGCCGGCCAGGTGAATCAGCCGCCGCGACGTGCCCTCGTGGATGCCGCCGGTCGGTTCCGCCACCACCCACGCCGTCTCCGTCCGGGCGTCCCAGTGCTCGAGGCGGCCCTCGAAGTCCGTGAGCCGGTCGGTCAGCAGGCGCACGGGGCGGCAACCGGGGAAGCGGGATGCGTATTCCGTGGTCTGCGTGTCCCTTGGCGCCGTGTCCGCCGTCCGCCCGGCGATGTCCGTCGCCGTCCCGGCGCCGTGGGCCATCCACCCGTGATCGGCCATCTCGGCATCATACCGCGGCCAGTGGAGAGGCCCGTTTTCGCCCGCGCTCAATGCGTTCCATGCCAGAATGGAAGGTTCGATAGAAGAGGGGAGCAGTCGACCATGCCGGTGCGGCAGGTGCTCGACCGGGGCGGCGTGCCGGTCAAGATCTTCACCGACGACGTCGACCAGGCGTCGATCCAGCAGCTCGCCGCGGTCTCGCGGCTGCCGATCGTGGTCGGCCACGTGGCGGCGATGCCCGACGTGCATGTCGGCATCGGGGCGACGGTCGGATCGGTCATTCCGACGCGCCGGGCGCTGATTCCCGCCGCGGTCGGCGTCGACATCGGCTGCGGAATGAGCGCCGCGCGGCTCACGCTCGATGCGTCGAGACTCCCCGACTCGCTGCGCCCGGTCCGCGAGGCGATCGAGGAAGCGGTCCCCGTCGGCTTCGCGGCGCACGCGGCGCCGGTTGCCGACGCCGGCGTGCTCGACATGCTGCAGCCGGGACTGGAGCGGATCCTGGAACTCCACCCGCGGATCGAGAAGATGATCCGCGGCGTGCGCGCGAAGTGGCCCCGGCAGCTCGGCACGCTCGGCGGCGGCAACCACTTCATCGAGGTGTGCCTGGACGAAGCGGACCGCGTCTGGGTGATGCTCCATTCCGGCAGCCGCGGCGTGGGCAACGTGCTGGGCCGCTACTTCACGCAACTGGCGAAGCGCGACATGGAGCGGCACTTGTCCCGCCTGCCGGCGAAGGACCTCGCCTACCTGGCGGAGGGGTCGGAGCACTTCGCCGACTACGCGGACGCGTTGACCTGGGCGCAGCGCTACGCGCTCGAGAACCGGCGCCTGATGATGGCCCGCATCCTGGCCGCACTCCGTGCCCTGCTGCCGCCGTTTCGCGTGGACGGGACGGCGGTGGAATGCCACCACAACTACGTGGCGGAGGAGGAGCACTTCGGCGAGGCGGTCTACGTGACCCGCAAGGGGGCGATCCGGGCCGGGCGAGGCGAGCTCGGCATCATCCCGGGCAGCATGGGAGCGCGGTCGTACATCGTGCGCGGACGCGGGTCGGAGGAATCGCTGCAGTCCTGCGCCCACGGCGCGGGGCGGCGGATGAGCCGCTCGCAGGCGAAGGCATCCTATACGGCGGCGGACCTGGAACGGCAGACGGCGGGCGTCGAGTGCCGCAAGGACGCCGGCGTCCTCGACGAGATCCCTGGCGCCTACAAGGACATCGACACGGTGATGGCCAATTCCTCGGATCTCGTCGACATCGTCCACACCCTCAAGCAGGTCGTCTGCGTGAAGGGGTGACCGCCGAGTCAACCGAACAACCGGCCGCGGGTGCTTGACAGCAGCGCCCTGGTTTTGAATAATCAAAACTAGAAACATGCAGAGTGCAAAATCACGATTTATGCGTTGCAAAATGGCGTCGGCGCTGCTGCTGGCCGGCTGGGCGGCAACCGCGTCCGCCCAGCAGCCCGCGCCGGCCGGCGGCGCCGCGACGTCCCGGACCGGCCCGATCTCGGGGTACATGGACTTCCATGTCAACGACGCGCAGCACGCCGACCCGGTGCTCGACTTCCACCGTTTCGTGCTGCTGTTCACCCACAGCTTCTCGGAGCGCGTCCGCTTCGTGTCGGAGCTGGAGCTCGAGCATGCGGTCGTGTCGCCCGAGACCGGCGGGGAGCTGGAGTTGGAGCAGGCCTACGTCGACTTCCTCATCGGCCGTCCCTTCAACCTGCGGGCCGGGATGGTGCTGGCGCCGGTGGGCGTCATCAACGAGCGGCACGAGCCGCCGGTGTTCCACGGTGTCGAGCGGCCGTTCGTCGAGACCGTCATCATCCCGACCACCTGGTTCGGGGCCGGGGTGGGTGTGCACGGCGAGCTGCGAGGCGGATTCCGCTACCGGGCGTACGCGATGGAAACGCTCGACGCGTCGCGGTTCGGCGCCGAGGAGGGGTTGCGCGACGGGAGGCAGAAGGGCGCAGAGGCCAACGGCAGCCACGTCGTGGGAACGGGCCGGGTGGAGTACGTGGGAACGCAGGGTCTGGTCCTCGGCGCCAGCGTCTGGAGCGGCGACACCGGTTTCGCGTTCCCCCGCGTGGATTCGAGTGTCACTCTGGTCGAGGCCGACGGCCGCTACCGCGCCGGCGAGCTCACGCTGCGGGGACTCTATGCCCACGTCAGCCTGGACGGCATGGGGGCGCTGAACCGCGCCGTGCAGCGGCTGAGCGGGGTCGGTCCGAACGTCGCCGAGCAGATGCGGGGGTTCTATCTCGAAGGTTCTTACTTCGTCGTGCCGCGGCCGGCGCCGCGCGAGGTGGCCCTGTTCCTGCGTTACGAGAACTTCGACACGCAGTACCGCATGCCGGCGGGGTTCGCGGCGCTGCCCGCGTTCGACCGCGACGCGTGGATCGTCGGCGCCACCTGGTTTCCGGATCCGGACGTCGCCGTCAAGGTCGACTACACCGTGCTGCGCAACCGCAGCGCCGTCATCGAGGCGCCGAACTCCGTGAACGTCGGCCTGGGGTGGTGGTTCTGATGCGGGGCCGCCGCCTGGTCGGTCTGCTCGCGGCCGGCGTGGTCCTGCTCGGTGCCGACGCCGGGGCGGACGGCGAGCGCCGCGTCGTCCGTATCCTGGCCGAGCGGTTCAGCTTCACGCCGTCCGAGATCCGCGTGCCCCGCGGAGTGGTGCTGGAGCTGCGCATCCGCAGCGACGACACCATGCACGGGTTCCGGATCGTGGGCCGCAACGTGAACCTGCTGGTGCCGAAGCGGAGGCAGGGCGAGGCGGTGGTCGAATTCGAGGCGGTCGAGAACGGACGGTACGAGTTCGAGTGCTCGCGGCTGTGCGGCGCCGGGCACAACTTCATGCGGGGTGCGATCGTCGTCGAGGAGCCTGCAAACCGGGCACGAGGCCGCCGGCCGGGCGGAGCCCGATGACCCGCCGGGCAGCCGAGCCACGCAGGACGATACGGGCGATGGGTCGGGTGCAGGTCCTGGCCTCCGTGACCCTGGCGCTGGCGCTGGCGGTCCTGGGGCTAGCGAGCCCGGCGGAGGCGCAGCTCCCGGAGCACCAGCCTGTGCTGCCGGGCGATCCGCTGCCCGGGCTGACGCCGGTCGAGCTCGAGGAATTCATGCTCGGGCTGGAAGACTTCCTGGAGGTGGAGGACGCCGAGGAGGGGCTCGGGCCGGCGTACAACAACACGAGCTGCGCGGGCTGCCACAACGTGCCGGCCATCGGCGGGATAGCACCGATGACGACCACCCGCGCCGGCATCCGCGAGCCGGACGGGACATACCGGGACATCGAACCGGGCCGCGGCTCGCTGTTCCAGATCTTCTCCATCCCGACGCACGCCTGCCAGTCGGTCATTCCGGCCGAGGCGAACGTCATCGCCAAGCGGGTTCCGATTCCGCTGTTCGGGGCCGGCCTGATCGAGGCGATCCCGGAAGCGGCGCTCGAGGCGCTCGCCGACCCCGACGATCTCGATCGGGACGGCGTCAGCGGGCGCGCCCCGCTGGTAATCGACCTGGCGACAGGAGAGTCGCGGGTAGGGCGTTTCGGGTGGAAGTCGCAGCGCGCCACGCTGCTCGACTTCGGCGCCGACGCCTATCGGAACGAGATGGGGATCACCAACGATCTGTTCCCGGGTGAGCTGACGTTTCGCTTGTCCGAGTGGCAGCTCGCGCTCTGTGATGAAACGCCGGACCCGGAGGACGTGGTCGAGCCGTCCACCGGCCGGCGCGGCATCGACAACTTCGAGTCATTCATGCAACTGCTGGCGCCCCCGCTCCGCGGGCCGATCACGCCGCGGGTCGCCGCCGGACGGCAGGTCTTCGAGACCATCGGCTGCGCGGCGTGCCACGTGCCGGAACTGGTGACGGAACGCAGCAGCAACCCGCTGTTCGACCGGCGGCCGGTACCGCTGTTTTCCGACCTCCTGCTGCACGATGTCGGCACCGGTGACGGCATCCGGCAGGCCGACGCCGAGCCGGGCGAGATGCGGACGCCGCCGCTGTGGGGCCTGCGGTTTCGGCGCCCGCTGTTGCACGACGGCAGTGCGGCGACGGCCGTCGACGCGGTCCGCCGGCACGCGAACGAGGCGGCGTTGGCGCGGGAGGGCTTCGAGCGGCTCGCACCGGCCGACCGCGAGGCCCTGATTGCCTTTCTCGACTCGCTGTAGGGGGCGCGGATTCCCGCGGCCGGCGAGCCGCCGCCGTGGTACGCTTCTGCCGTCGATGCCGCCGTCCAGCACGGTCGAGAACTACCTCAAGGCCATCTATCAGGCCGAAATGGCGCATGGCGACGAGGGGGCCCTCGTTCCCATGGGACAGCTCGCGAGCGCGCTGCACGTCGTGCCGGGAACCGCGACCACCATGGTCAAGGCGCTGGCCGATTCCGGGCTGGTGCGCTACGAGCCGTACGCCGGCGTGCGGCTGACGCCGGCGGGCCGGAAGCTGGCCGCGCTGGTGTTGCGCCGCCACCGCTTGATCGAGCTGTTTCTGGTGAAGGTGCTCGACATGAGCTGGGCCGAGGTGCACGACGAGGCGGAGCGGCTGGAGCATGCGGCCTCCGATCGGCTCATCGAGCGGATCGACGCCATGTTGGGGAGGCCGGCCGTCGATCCCCATGGGGATCCGATTCCCGACCCGGACGGCGCCATCGCAAGGCCGCGTTACGAGAGTCTGCTGACCTGTCCGCTGGACACGCCGGTCGTCCTGTCGCGGGTCACCGATCAGGACGCGGCGTTCCTGCGGTTCCTGGAGAGCCACGACCTGACGCCGGGCCAATCGCTCCGGGTCGAAGTGCGTGACGAGACAGCGGACCACGTGCAGGTATGCGTCGCGTCCGACCGCGCCGTCATGATCGGGATGCGCGCGGCGGCGAAGCTGCTGGTCGCACCGGGCGGTTGAACCCAGGCGGTGCGATGGACATAGATCGCGAACGGTGGTCGGGCGAGGGAGACTTCACCGAGCAGTTGCTCGCGTGGCTCGCCGAGCACGGCGATATCGTGTTCCTCCGGGTCGAGGACGCCGACGCGGCCCGGGCGGAGGTCGACTACAACTTCATCAGCAACGAGATCTACGTCCGCTTCCGCACCCGCGAACGGCAGGAGCGCCGCCGCGTGTTGGGGGTAATCCCCATTCGGCGCACCGTTCCGGAGCAGGTGATGACGATGGAAGGACTGGGGTCCGCCCTGGCCGCGGAGCCGGATCTGGGCGAGCCGGACTACGCCGACGAGGGCATGATCCAGTACCTGCACACCCAGCGCGTGATTCCCCCCTACCAGACCCGCGGCTACAAGCTGATCGAGCTGGTGCGGATATACGATGCGGGCGCTGCGCCACGGAGCTGACCGGCAAGATGGACACCGGTGAAGTTCGCCGCCGCGTGCGGCGCACCATCGACGACGCCCGGGCCAGGGCTCGGTCGAGACGCCACGATGTGGCTGCGGCCGAGGAGGAAGGGCGCAGGATCCTCCGCGAGGTGGCGGCGCCGCTCTTCCGGACCGTGGCCTCCGCGCTCAAGGCGGAGGGCTACCGCTTCACGGTCGAGACGCCGGCAGGCGCGGTACGGCTGGCGGCAGTGGGCGCGGGCGAGAACGCCATCGAGCTGGCGCTCGACACCAGCCGGGATCCCCCGGCGCTGGTGGGGCGGATGGCGCATGTGCGGGGCCGGCGCGTGCTGAGCGACGAGCGCATCGTCGCCGAGCACCCCGCGCTCGGCGATCTCGCCGCCGAGAACCTGCTGGAATTCGTATCGTCGGCGCTGGCTCCGATGGTGGAACGTTAGAATCAGACCGCGCCGTCGCTCCGCAGGCGCTCGGCATCCGCGTCCGAGTACCCGAGCTCGCCGAGAATCGCGCCCGTGTGCTCTCCCAGAACCGGGGGCGGCGTGCGCACCGCGCCCGGCGTTTCGCCGAGCTTGACCGGGACCCCGAGCTGCCGAATGGCGCCGGCCACGGGATGATCGAGGGCGATGACCATCGCCCGCTCGACGATCTGCGGGTCGGTCAGCACCTGCTCGAAATCGCGGACGCCGCCGCACGGCACCCCGGCCGCCTTCAGGTCTGCCAGCCATTCCGCGGCCGGCCGGGTGCGCAGCCGCTCGACGAGCAGCGGCCGCAGCGCCTCGCGGGCCCCGACCCGGTCCTTGTTCGTCCGGAAGCGGGGGTCGTCGGCCAGCCCCTCCAGACCGAGCACGCCGCAGAACGTCCGCCAGAGCTGATCGTTGCCGGCTGCGACGACGAGGTCGCCGTCGGCCGCCTCCAGCGTCTCGTACGGCGTGATCGTCGGATGCAGGTTGCCGAGACGTCCCGGGGGCTTCCCGGTGGCGAAGTAGATGCCCGCCTGGTACGTGAGCAACGCGGCCACCGAGTCCAGCATGCCCACGTCGATGAATTGGCCCCGGCCGGTGCGGTGCCGGGCGAGCAGGGCGACAGCGACCCCATAGGCCGCGAACATTCCCGACGCGATGTCGGCGATGGCCACACCCAACCGGTAGCCGGGGCCGTCCGGGGCGCCGGTGATGCTCATCAGGCCGCCCTCGCCTTGCATCACCGCGTCGTAGCCCGGCTCGCGCCGCCGGGGGCCGGTCTGACCGAATCCGGATATCGAGCAGTAGACGAGGTCGGGTCGCTGTCTCGACAGATCCGCGTACCCCAGTCCCATCCGACCCAGCGTACCGGGCCGGAAGTTCTCCACCAGCACGTCGGTGTGCTCGATCAGCTTGTCGAGCACCCGGCGGCCCTCCGGATGCTTCAAGTTGAGAGTGAGACTCTCCTTGTTGCGGTTGATGCTCATGAAGTAGGCGCTCTCGCCGTCCTGGAACGGCGGGCCCCAGCCGCGGGTGTCGTCGCCCTTGCCCGGCTGCTCCACCTTGATGACGCGGGCGCCCATGTCGGCGAGCATCATCGTGCAGTAGGGGCCGGAGAGCACGCGGGTCAGGTCGAGTACGGTCAGGCCGTCGAGGGCGCCGGGCGTAACGGTCGTCGTCTCTGGATCGGTCATCGTCGGGTTCCCGGATGGAGCGGCCGCGCGGCGCACGGGCACCTCTCGCGCGGCGGGGGCGGGCGGTTGCGGTTCGTCTCAGCGCGCCTGATTCTACTCGCTGACGTCCCGTGGCGAAACGCCGCGCGGCCTTGTCCCGGGCATGCCGGCACTCCGCGGTGAAACCCCGCGGGCATCTTGCCCCGTGCTGCAGGGGATCAGGCGCGGGCGGGAGGCCGGGCTGTCGGCCGCGGCAGAGCGGCGAGCATCTGCTCGAGACGGCCCAATCCCTCGCGCAGCGGCTCGGCGCGCCCCCCGAACCCCAACCGCAGGTAGCCGTCCAGGCCGAAATGGTCGCCGGGGACGATCAGCACCCGCTCGGCTTCCCGCAGCCGCGTGGCGAGCGCGGTCGAGCCGATGTCATGGTCGTAGCGGATGAACGCCATCGCACCGGCCTCGGGCGGCACCCAGGACAGCGCGGATCCATTCGCGTCGAGCCAGTCTTCCACGATCCGGCAGTTGCCGGCGATCATCCGCCGTGCGCGTTCCAGCAGAGCGGTCCTGCGCTCCGGGGCCAGGGCGTGGCGCGCGAGCCGGTCGCTGAGGGCGCCCGGTGCAATCGTCGTATAGTCGCGGCGGCTCCAGAGATCGGCCGCCATGGTCCGGGTGGTGACCACCCAGCCGATGCGCAAGCCGGGCAGCCCGTAGGCCTTCGACAACCCGCCCGTGACGATCACCCGCTCCGTCCGTCCCCACGCCGTCGGCGTCTCCATCGCATCGTGCTCGACGCCGCGGTAGATCTCGTCGGACAGTACCCACGCCCCGTGCCGGCCCGCGATCTCGCAGACCGCCGCCAGTTCCGCCTCCGTCAGCCGCGCGCCGGTGGGGTTGTTCGGATTGCAGACGGCGACGAGCCGGGTGCGATCGGTCACCAGCGCCTGCAGCTCGTCGAGGTCGGGCGCCCAGCGCGGTGCAGAGCCGGTGCGATCGTCTCTCAGCCGCCAGGGTCGGACGATGGCGCCGAAGCCTTCCGCCAGACCGTGCACCTGTCCGTAGTTCGGCTGCATCACCACGACCTCGTCGCCCGGCTCGACGTGGCGCCAGCAGGCGACGAAGTTGGCCTCCGCGCCACCGTTCGTGACGAGGATCTCGTTCTCGGTCGCGCCGGGCAGGGTCCTGGCGATGGCCGCGCGCAGCTCCGCGGTGCCGTTGGTCTGCGTGTAGCCGAGCGGCTGATCGAGCAGGGCGCCGCCGGCGTCCGGGCCCAGGAGCTCGCCGACCTCGAGCGGCTCCACGCCGCTCTCCGACAGGTTGATCTCGACCTGATGCTCGTGGACCGACTGCAGGCGCTCGAGCTCGAAGGGCGGAATTCTCATGGTGGGTACGCTCGGGATGCTGCTTGTCTGGGTCCGACGATCGTACAACGGGCAACGGGCTTCCCTGTGAGGCTCGAAAGACCGGCGTGCACAGGCTGGGTGCCATAAGGGCCGCCAACGGGAAACGGCGTGCCCGCAAGGCTCGAAAGGCCCGCGTGCGAAGGCCGGGCTACAGGAGCCGCCGTGCCGATCCGATATCAGCAGCGGGAGGACGTTCCGCTGTCGGTGGCGGCGCGATCGTCCCTTCCGCCCCGCCGGGCGGCCGACATGTGGAGGGAGCGGATGGAGCTGCTACGTTACAAATCGGGACCGCACCGCATCGAGATTGCCTGCTGCGCGCAGCCCCACGCCGTCGCCGACGAATCGTTCGAGGCGCAGGCGTTCCTGCTGCTGCACGACGACACCCCGCCGGTGACCGCGCCCCTGTCGGCTTCGTCGGCAGCGGGGGCCGTGCAGCGGGTTCACGAGTACCTCGACAGCATGGGCTACGAGGATCTCGTTGCGTTGGAGCGGCATCGAGCCGCAATCGACTGAGCGCCGCCCGCCCGGCGCAACCTCCGGGTAGCGCACGTTTTCCGGCCTTCGCCGAGCGTGCTCGTTCGGGCCTTGGCGCCGCTCCTCCTCAGGACGGCGGCAGCGTGAACGTGACCAGCATGTTGCTGCCCATCGGCGCCTCCAGTTCCGGCGCGTAGTTGCTCATTCGGAATATCGCCGCACCGCCCACCGGCACGGTCAGGTACTGCCGGCCGCCTGCCTCGTAGGTGACCGGGAAGCCGGTGATCTGGCTGCCCAGGATCGTTTCCCACAGCACGTCGCCGGTCTCGGCGTCGAAGGCGCGGTAGCGGCGGTTGAGGTCCCCGTGGAAGACCACGTTGCCGGCGGTGGCGAGCGTCGACCCGGCGTTCGGCGCCCGCTGCGTGTAGCGCCACGCCTCGCGGCCGGTCGAGATGTCCACCGCCCGCACCTCGGTCAGGTGGCCGTCCTCCTCGAAGCCCGGCTCGGGCTGCGTGAACCGCGGGCTGGTCCCCGAGACCGTGCGGTCGTTGGCGGTCTGGTTCAGGCAGGACCGGTTGATCGGGATGTAGAGCATGCCGGTCCGCGGGCTGTACGACCACGACCACCAGCCCTTGACGTTGTGCCCGCAGATGATGAACTGGTCGCCGACCTCGCGCGCAACCAGATCCATGTTGATGAAGACCTGTCCGGTCGCCGGGTCGATGTCGCTGATGACGAACCGCTCGGTGCTGTCGTACGGGAGCGGGTGCCCCCACAGGAACTCGCCCGTGGCGCGGTCGAGGACGAACAGGCCGCCCGGCTCGCCCATCGTCACGGCGACCCTGCGCGGCTCGGCCGTGCCGGCGAGGCGCGGGTTGATCCACATGACCGCCTCGGGGTCGGGGGCGACCACCGTGTCGATGAGGGTGCGCTCCTGCACGAAGTCCTGGTCCCAGTCGTCGCAGGGGAGGTGCTGGTAGTACCACTCCATGGCGCCGTCGCCGACGGCGAGGGCCACCGTCGAGTTGGAGTACAGCTCGCAGGGAGTGCTGTCGCCGACGTCCCAGGCGCCGCGGCGCATGATGCGCGTATAGGGCATGGGAACAGCTATGCCCCAGTAGATGAGGCCGAGCTCCGGATCGTAGCTGCCCGGGGCGCCCCACGCCGACACGTGCATCCGTTGCGACGTCGGCACGTTGCCCCAGGTCTGCCCGCCGGGGTCGTCCGCGCCGGCCGCCGTGTAGACCCGCCAGAGTTCCTCTCCGGTGTCCGAATCGTGGGCCGAGATGAAGCAGCGCGCCGGGATCTCGGTGGGAAAGCACGCCCTCCCGGCGAGCACCCTGCCCTCGATGATCATGGCGCCCGTCGAGTGGGTGATCCCCGCGCGATAGTCGGCCATCTCGGTGTCGAAGGCCACCTCGCCGGTGCGCGCGTCGAGGGCCAGCAGATGCGCGTCGGCGGTCAGGTGGTAGATGTGGTTGCCGTAGATCGCCAGGTTCCGCGTCCGGTTCCCGAGGGTGACGTACTGGCGCAGATCCGCCGGCAACTGCCGCCGGTAGTCCCAGAGCAGGTCGCCGGTGGTCGCGTCGAGCGCCTGGATGTGATCGTCGTTGTTCGCGAGGTACATCACCCCGTCGTAGACGAGCGGCTGGGTCTGCTGCGGGCCCTCGTCCATCGCCCGCATCCAGGCGACCTGGAGCGTGTGCACGTTGTCGCGGTCGATCTCGTCCAGCGGGCTGTAGGCCTGGAAGTCGTACGTCCGGTGGGTCATCAGCCAGTCCCCGGGATCGGGGTCCCGCAGCATTTCGTCGGTGACCGGTACGAACGGACGCACCTCGCGGGTGATCGTCTCGTCCTGCTGCGCGCTCAGCAAGGGTGAGAAGATGAGGGCGGCAGCGCCCAGCAGCAGTCCAAGACAGCGTCGCCTGCGCCCGCGCGATGTGCTGCGGCGCAGACTCCTGGCGAGCGGCAGTGGTCGATTCGGCATCGTCATCTCCTCGGGAGCGGCTTCGGCGTCCGTACGGCGCCGGATCACCCTCCTTGCTGCCCGCTACCATACGCCAACCGGGTCGGTTTCGCACCTTCGGGACTGCCTCCGGCCGCCGGTTTGCCAGGTCGGTGGGACAGTGCCGCGGACGCCCGCGCCGAGCCGTCCGGTCAGACTGCGGAGCGTCCCTGCGGGGCCCTCGTCACGGCGTAGGCGAGGCGCGTGATCGGTTAGGATCTAAAGGGTTATGGATGATCACGGGCTGCGCGTCTACGACTCGATTCTCGGTCTGCAATCCGACGCCGAAAACCCGACGCCGCTGGTCCGCCTGAACCGCGTCACGCCGTTCCGTCACACCCAGGTCTACGGCAAGCTGGAGTGGTACAACCCGTTCGGGGCGGTCAAGGATCGCGTGGCGGCGAACTTGATCGCGGATGGCGAGGCCCGGCAGACGGTGCAGGACAAGCAGAAGCTGGTGGAGCCGACCTCCGGCAACACCGGCATGGCGCTGGCGATGATCGCCAACGCGAAGGGCTACTCGCTGACGACGCCGTTGTCGAGCGAGATTCCTCTCGAGAAGCGCACCATGCTGCGGTTCTTCGGAGCGGACGTGATGGAGCTGGCGGATACCCTGTGTCCGGCCCCGGGGGCGCCGGAAGGCGCGATCGCCACGGCCATGGAGATCGGGGAGCGCCCCGACTTCCACATGCTGAACCAGTATGTCAACGAGGCGAACCCCGAGGCGCACTACAAGACCACGGGGCCGGAGATCTGGCGCCAGACGGCGGGCCGGGTGACGCACTTTGTGGCCGGTCTGGGCACCTGCGGCACCATCACCGGCACCGGGCGGTTTCTCAAGGAGCGGGGCGACGGGGTGCGGGTGCTCGGCGTGCACCCGAGCGAGGGGCACGATATTCCAGGCGTGCGCAGCATCCGGCAGCTTCAGCAGACGAAGCTGTTCTTCCCGGACGAGTACGACGGGCTGGTCGAGGTGAACAACCAGGAGGCGTTCGAGCTCTGCCTGCGGCTCAACCGCGAGGAGAGCATCGTCGCCGGTCCCAGCTCGGCCATGGCCCTGGCCGGCGCGTTCAAGCTGGTGCCGGACGAGCCGGGCAACGTCGTGGTGGTGATCTTCCCGGACAACGCCTTCAAGTACGCGTCGTCGGTGGTGAAGCACCTGCCGGGACTCGTCGCGCAGGAAGCGAAGCCCGCCGCGCCGGCGCGCAACCCGCTGCTCGACACGATGGTGGAGAACGTGCGGGGCAACCCGGACCTGACCATCGACGTCGAGACCGCCCACGCGCAACTGCAGAACGGCAAGCCGTTCCTGATCGACGTGCGGCCGCGGAAGCAGTTCGAGGAGGCGCACGTGCCGGGCGCGGTCAACCGACCGCTCGCCGAGCTTCCGGAAAATCACGCGGGGCTGCCGGAGGATCGCGACGCGCCGATTCTGAGCGTCTGCCAGCGGGGGAACGCCTCGCTGTCGGGGCTGCTGTTCCTGAAGTCGCTCGGCTACCGTAACGTGCGCAGCATCACCGGCGGGACGCTGGCGTGGCGGGAGAAGGGCTTCCCCACCCAGTCCGGGGCGGAATCCGGCTGAGCGGACGTGGGGCGATCGATGCTGACGCTTTGCGCCGAGGCCGACGCCGGCATTCGGCGTCACGGCCGCGAGACGTACCCGCACGAGTGCTGCGGGGCGCTCATCGGCCGCCACGATCGGGTGGTCGAGGCGCTGGCTCTGCCCAACACCACCGAGGAGGGATCGCGGCGCCGGTTCCGGGTGCGGCCGGCCGACTACCGCGCGGCCGAGCAGCGGGCCGACGCCCTGCGCGCCGACCTGATGGGCTTCTATCACTCGCATCCGGACCATCCGGCGCGGCCGTCGCAGTACGACCTGGACCATGCCTGGCCGGTGTTCGCCTATGTCATCGTTTCGGTCGAGGGGGGCGAGCCCGGAGCGCTGACGTCGTGGCGGTTGCGCGAGGACCGTTCGGCGTTCGACGAGGAGCCGGTCGCCATCGAGGAAACAACATGCCAACCAGGATTCTGATCCCGACGCCGTTGCGCGTCTACGCGGACAAGCAGGACGTCGTCGAGGCCGAGGGCGCGACGGTCGGCGAGCTGCTCGCGAACATGACCGCCCGCTACGGCGATCTGCGCAAGCACCTCTACAACGACGAGGGCAAGCTGCGCAGCTTCGTAGCCATCTACCTGAACGACGACGACATTCGCTTCCTCGACAAGGAGGCGACGCCGGTCAAGGACGGCGACACCGTCAGCATCATCCCGTCGGTGGCGGGCGGGGTGCGGTCGTGACGGTCGCGGCGCCGGCGGCGCTCAGCAACGAGGAGGTCGCCCGCTACAGCCGCCACCTGATCATGCCGGAGGTCGGCATGGACGGGCAGTTGAAGCTGAAGGCGGCCAGCGTCCTGTGCATCGGCGCCGGGGGGCTCGGCTCGCCGGTGGCGATGTACCTGGCCGCGGCCGGCGTCGGCCGGCTCGGCATCGTCGACTTCGACGTGGTCGACTACAGCAACCTGCAGCGGCAGGTCATCCACGGCACGCCGGACGTCGGGCGGCCGAAGCTGGAGTCGGCGCGCGACACCCTCAACGCCATCAACCCCGAGGTGCACATCGAGACCCACGAGGCGGCGCTCTCGTCCGCCAACGCGCTCGACGTGCTGCGCGGCTACGACGTCATCGTCGACGGCACCGACAACTTCCCCACCCGCTACCTCGTCAACGACGCCTGCGTGATCCTCGGCATACCGAACGCCTACGGCAGCATTTTCCGCTTCGAGGGGCAGGCCTCGGTATTCGGCGCCAAGGACGGCCCGTGCTACCGCTGCCTGTACCCCGAGCCGCCGCCGCCGGGTCTCGTGCCGAGCTGCGCCGAGGGTGGGGTGCTCGGGATCCTGCCCGGCGTGGTAGGCACCATCCAGGCCACCGAGACGGTCAAGCTGATCATGGGGGTCGGCGAGCCGCTCATCGGCCGCTTTCTGGTCTACGACGCGCTGCGGATGCGTTTCCGGGAGCTCAAGCTGCGCCAGGATCCGGACTGCCCGGTCTGCGGCGACAATCCCACCGTCACCGAGTTGATCGACTACGAGCAGTTCTGCGGCATCACGCCGGCGGCCCCGGCTCCCGAACCGGCCGCCGCGGCCGGGGACGAGGCGACAGTCGAGCAGCTCAAGGCGCGCATCGACAGCGGGGACGGCGTCTTCATCCTCGACGTGCGCGAGCCGCAGGAGTTCCAGATCTGCTCGATCCCCGGCTCGACGCTGATCCCGCTCGGCGACCTCCCGAGCCGCCTCCACGAGCTGGAGGGGCGCGGCGAGATGATCGTCCACTGCAAGTCGGGCGTGCGCAGCGGCAAGGCGGTCAAGCTGCTCCGCGAGGCCGGCTTCGCGCAGGCGAGGAACCTGAAGGGCGGCATCCTGCGCTGGATCGACGCCGTCGATCCGTCGTTGCCGAAGTACTGAAGGATCTACGAATTCACTCGCCGAGCCAGCGCTCGACGTGTCCGGCGAACTCCTCGAAGTCGTCGAGGGACTCGCCAAGCAGCTTGGCGATGAGGTCGAGGTCAACGTCGAGGTAGCCGTGCACGAGCACGTTGCGGAAGCCTGCGACGGCGCGGAAGCGCTCACCGAACGGTGCCGGGAGAACGTGCGCTTCCACGAGACAGTCGATGGACGAGCCGTAGGTCGTCGGGTCGAGCCCCGCCGCCGAGGCGATATGGCTCGCTATGTCGAGAGCATTCTGCGCGCAGAGGTGGAGGCCGCGTTCGATGATCCACCGAAGATCGGAGTCCGCACGGAGCGATTGCGGTGAGGCGCCGGCGTGCCGGCGCAATCCACGACGCGCCGGTCGATGTGTCGTCACCGGCGGTCCTTGCCGGCTGCGAAGCGCCGCGCGGCGTCCATCTTCTCCATCTGCGGGAGGAAGTCGAAGTAGCGCGAGAGCGCCTGTCCGGCGCGGGTGGTCGTAGCTCGCAAATCCCTTGAGAGCAACCGTACTCCGTCCCGCAGCACGCGGTGATAGAGCAGGGGCGGTGCCGTGTTGAGGACGACGATGTCTGTTGCGTTCGTCCCCAGCGCGTCCATGAGGTGCGTCGTCAGGTCCGCCTGGTACCCGAACGGACCGGCCTCGATGCGGGCCTCGTCGATGTAGACGGCGACGTCGACGTCGCTCTGGCGGTGAGCGTCCCCGCGGGCGTGCGAACCGAACAGATAAGCCTCCAGGATCTCTGTCCGGGGCTCCAGTGCTCGCGTCAGGCGCTCCACTAGCCACCTGTCGACCCGTCCGGGGTCCATGTCTGCATAATGCAGGTATCCTGCGGTCGGAGCAAGCTGTCGTATCCGCCTCGCGACGTGTTTCTGCGAACCGGCGATGCCATCCACCTGCTGTCTGCCCGCGAGCACGGGCTGACGGAGATCCACAGCAACGACCGCGCCGCGGGACCGGCGTTCGGGCAGGCCCTGGAACACTACGTACTGATGGAGCTTGTCGCCTTTCGCAGCTACCGGGAGCGGGACGTCCCGATCCGTTACTGGCGGACGAAGTCAGGCCTGGAGGTCGACTTCGTGCTCGGTCGAGAGGCCGAAGTGGCCATCGAGGTGAAGGGCACGAGCCGCGTCCGGCCGGAAGACATGAAGGGCATCCGCGCGTTCCGTGAGGAGCACGGTCCGCGGTGGGCCATCGTCGTCAGCAACGATCCTGCCCCGCGCCGCACCGGAGACATCGACGTGCTGCCGTGGCGCGTCTTTCTGGATCGACTTTGGGGCAACGAGCTCATCTGACGACCGGGTCATCCGCGATCCCGATCGTCCGACACCTCGACCGTGGAGTCGCCGGCGATCGCGGGCAACGCGTCGAATTCCGGCAGCAGGACTCGCTCACGAAACGACCGGCCCGAGTCACGCTCGCGAAACGGTACGAGCGATGCCGCCGGGCGCCCCCGGTCGGTGACGATCACGCCCTCGCCGCGCGCGACCCGGCGCACCCAATCACCTGTTCTCTTGTGCAGGTCGCGAATGCCGATCCGTTCCATGTGCACGGATGTTAGCCTGTCCGCGACGTGGCCTCCGACCGGCTCGGCATCGGCTTCATCGGCAGCGGATTCATCACCCGCTTTCACATCCGCTCGCTGGTCGGCGTGCGGGACGCCGACGTGCGCGGCTGCTGGAGCCCGAACGCCGCGCACGCAGAGTCTGCGGCGGCGCTGGCGCGCGAGCTGGACGTGGGAGAGGCGCGGGCGTTTCCTTCCATCGAGGCGCTGGTGGCGGATCCGGCGGTCGACGCCGTATGGCTGTGCGGGCCGAACCATGCGCGGCTGGAGAACCTGGAAGCCGCCTGTGCCGCCGTGCGCGAGGGGGCGACGCTCCGCGGCATCGCCTGCGAGAAGCCGCTGGCGCGCACCGTCGCCGAGGCGAAGCGGATGCGCGCGCTCGTCATGCAGGCGGGCCTGCGCCACGGCTACCTGGAGAACCAGATCTTCGCGCCGCCGGTGACTCGCGGCCGGCAGCTGATCTGGCGCCGCGGCGCCGCCCTGACCGGCCGGCCTTACCTGGCGCGCGCCGCCGAGGAGCACAGCGGGCCCCACAGCCCCTGGTTCTGGCGCGGCGACCTGCAGGGCGGCGGCGTGCTGAACGACATGGCGTGCCACTCGGTCGAGGTGGTGCGGCACCTGCTGACCGCGCCCGGGGCCCCCCGTGCGTCCATCCACCCGCGGCGGGTGACCGGCCGCATCGCGTCGCTCAAGTGGAGCCGTCCGGACTACAGCGACCGGCTGCGCCGGACGATGGGGGCTGCCGTCGACTATGCGAAGCGGCCGGCCGAGGACTTCGCCGGCGTCACCATCGAGTACGAGGCGGACGACGGCACGCCGCTGATCGGAGAAGCCAGCACGTCGTGGAGCTACGTCGGGGCCGGGCTGCGGCTGAGCATGGAGCTGCTCGGTCCCGAGTACTCGCTGGCCGTCAACTCGCTCGACAGCGGCGTGAAGCTCTTCTTCAGCCGGGAAGTGCGCGGTGCGGCGGGCGAGGACCTGGTCGAGAAGCAGAACGCCGAGGTCGGATCGATGCCGGTCGTCGTTGACGAAACGGCCGAGTACGGCTACACGGCGGAGAACCGGCACATGGTCCGGGCATTCCTGCGGGGGGAGACGCCGGGCCTGACCTTCGACGACGGGGTCGAGGTGGTCGAGTTGCTGATGACCGCCTACATGAGCGCCGAACAGGGCCGGACGCTGCCGTTTCGGCCCGAGGGGCTCGACGCGTTCGTGCCGGCGGTGGCGCGGGGCGCCTGGACGGGACAGGGCAGGCGGTGATGCGGTTGGACCGTCGGGACGGGGGTGGACTCATGCAGATCATCACGCGTTGCAGTCCGGCCGGTGTTTCGGGAGCCCGCAAGTGCGGCGCCGCAGTCGAGCGGCCCGCGCTGCGCGGTGCCTCGATCGAACACACTCGATATGCATCCTCGACCAGCGCTGTGCGGGCGCCGGGATGGGTTCGGCACTGCTCGACGCTCCTTTCCGGGCTGCTCGTGTTCGTCATTGCCGCTTCGGGATGCATGCACGGCGACGACCGTGGCATGTCGCTCGGTCCGGACGAGTTCATCGCCACCGCAGAGTTGCCGGACGACCTCCGTCTCGAGCTGGCCGCCGAGGAACCCGCCGTCGTCGATCCGGTAGCGGTCGCGTTCGATGCCGACGGCCGGATGTTCGTGGTCGAGATGGGCGGCTACCCGACGCGGCCGGAAGGCTCGCCGCCGCTGGGCCGGGTCAAGCGGCTGGTGGACGAGGACCTCGACGGCTACTACGAGACCTGGACGCTGTTCGCCGACGGGCTGCCGTACCCGACGTCGGTCCTGCCGTGGCGCGACGGCGTGCTGGTGACCGCGCCGCCCGACATCCTGCACCTGCGCGACCCGGACGGCGACGGGGTGGCCGACACGCGCGACGCGCTGTTCACCGGCTTTCCGGTCGAGAACACGCAGCACAACATCAACGGGCTCACCTGGGGCATCGACAATTGGGTCTACGCCGCCAACGGCGGCAACCACGGCAGCGGTCATCCGGCCGGCCGGCCCGAGGCGTCCGTCTCGATTCGCGGCACCGACTTCCGCTTCCGGCCCGACACCGGCTCGCTGGAGCCTTCGTTCGAGACCACCGGGGGGCACGGCATCGCCTTCGACGCGTGGGGCCGGATGTTCGGCACCCACAACGTCAACCACATCCAGCACATGGTCTTCCCGATCCGCCACCTGCGGGACAACCCGGGGCTGGTGCTGCCGACCACGCGCGACATGATCTCGGACCACGGCAGCTCGGCGCAGCTCTTCCAGGTGTCGAACGCCCAGACCCGCGTCAACAATCCGGATCAGTCCGGGCACTTCTCGGGCGGCGCGGGCATCGGCTATTACGGCGGCGCCGCGCTGCCTGCGGCCTATCGGAGCAGCCTCTTCGTCAACGACGTGGTGGTCAACGTCGTCCACCAGGATGTGCTCACGCCCGACGGGCCCAGCTTCACGGCGAGCCGCCGGGCCGAGGGCGTCGAGCTGCTGGCCGGGCGCGACAACTGGTTCCGGCCGGTCAGCGTGGTGACCGGACCCGAAGGCGCCCTCTACGTCGTCGACATGCACCGCGAGGTCATCGAGCACCCGGAGTGGATTCCGGACGCGGTCGAGGAGACGCTCGACCTGCGGGCCGGGGACGACAAGGGGCGCATCTACCGGATCGTCCCGCGGGAGGGGCTGCCGATGGTACGCCCGGCGCTGGCCGGGGCCGAACTGCCGGCGCTCGTCGACGGTCTGGCGCATCCCGACAAGTGGTGGCGCGAGACGGCCCAGCGACTTCTAGTGGAACGGGGCGATATGACCGCGGTGGAGGCGCTGCGCAACTTGCTCGACGATAGCCCGGACCCGTTCGCCCGGCTGCACGCCCTCTGGACCCTGCAGGGGCTTGGCGCATTGCAGATGGACGATCTGCGCCGGGCGGTGCAGCTCGGTCCGGCGGGCCTGCGCGAGAGCGCCGCCGCGCTGGCCGGGGACTACCTGGACGATCCGGATGCCGTCGAGCTGGTCACGGAGCTGGTCGGCGACCAGGATGCACGCGTCCGCATGCAGGCGGTGTTGACCCTCGCCGGGACCAGCACGGGGCGCGTGCGCGACGCGCTGCAGCGGGTTCTCCGGGAGGACGCGCATCACGACTGGACGCGCTACGCGGCGCTGTCCGTCATCGAGGATGGTCATGCGGAGGTCATCGAGGGGTTGCTCGCCGCGGGCGGCGGCCGGCGCGGGCCGGATGGCATGGCCGGGCTCCTGGATGCGGTCCGCCACCTGGCGTCCATGGCGGTAGCCGCCGGGGGCGCGGACGACCTGCTGAGGTTGGCGGATCTGGCCGTCCGCCCGTCCGTGGAAGACGAACGGCGGACCGCGCTGCTCGACGGACTCGCCGACGGTCTGGAGCGCAACGACGAGCCGTTGCGCGCTGCCGGCCCCGTGTCTCCCATGGTCTCCCGGCTTCTCGATTCGAGCCACACGCAGGTCGTGCACGCGGCGCTACGGGTCGTTTCCGCGATCGGCGCCACGGATCTCCCCGCGGTTGGCCGCGTAATCGATCGCGCCCGCGCCCGCTCGCTGAACGAGTCGCTGGCGATCGAGACCCGGGCGGCGGAGGTCGCACTGCTCGGCCTGGGTTCCTACGCGCAGGTCGGCGAGACGCTGCTGGCGCTGATGGAGCCGCAGGCGCCGCCGCGGCTGCAGGTCGAGGCGGCCCGCGCCCTGGCCGGGCTGGATGATCCCGCCCGCGGTTCCGTCGTGCTTGAGCGCTGGCGTCGCTACGCGCCGGCGGTCAAGGAGGTCGTGCTGGACATGCTGCTGCAGAACCAGCCGTTTCACGTGGTCCTGATCGAGGCGCTGGAGGGCGGCGACCTGCGCGCCGGCGAGCTGGACCTCGACTTCGGGCAGCGCCGCCGGCTGCTGCGCCGCTCCACCGAGGACATTCACTCCCGGGCGGCCGCGTTCTTCACCGACGAGGAGTTCGGCAACCGGCAGGCGGTGGTCGACGAGTGGCTTCCGCAGGTGGTCGGCCGGCGGGGCAGCGCCGCACGCGGCGAAACGCATTTCGGCAACCTCTGCGCCCAGTGCCACCGGTTCCGCGGCGCCGGCCATCCGGTCGGTCCGAGTCTGGACATGTCGTTCTTCCGGGGGGAGGAGGACCTGCTGACCTCCATCCTCGATCCGAGCGCGGCCTTCGCGCCCGAGTACGCCAACTACCTGGTCGAGACCGTGGACGGCGAGCTGCTCAACGGCATCCTGGCCGCCGAGACCGACGCGGCGGTCACGCTGGCGCGGGCGAACGGCGAGACCGACACCGTTCCGCGCAGCCGCATCCGCGAGCTGCAGGCGGAGGGTCTCTCACTGATGCCGGACGGGCTCGAGCAGGGGCTCGATGCGGACGGCCTCGCGGACCTGCTGGCGTACTTGCGGCAACACAGTCACTGATCGTGGCGGGCGACCCAGCGCTCGGCGTGGTCCGCCAGCGCGTCGAAGTCGTCCAGGTGCTCGGACAGCATGCGGACCATTTCCTCGGCGCCGAGCTTCTTCGTGCCGTGCGCCACGGCGTCCCCAACTGCGGCGAACGCCCCGAGCCGCGCGCCGAGGTCGGGGGGCAGCACCCGCGCGGCGAGGAGGCATTCGATGGACGATGCGTAGGCGGCGGGATTCCGGTGGGCCGCGGGACCGAGCCGGCGGCTCAGCTCGAGGATGCTCCGGGAGCAGAGCTGCAGGCCGCGTTCGACGGACCGGCGCCGGCTCGGATGGAGGAGGAAACCCCAGCGCGACACGTCGGCGTGCCTGCGCAGCGCGACGACCGACTGCCGCAGGGCGAGGATGTGACGCTCGGCGTCCATTTCAGGCCAGAACAGTACATCATGCCCGGGCCTCGGCAGCCCGTGGCATGAAGCCCCGCTGCATTCGAGCGCCGATGCATCCTCCGTGGACTGCGGTTGCTCCGCGGTCGAACATGACCAAACATGTTCCCTCGCCGCGCCTTGCCGCGCGGACGCCGCGTCGCTCTCGGTGCCACGCGGGTTCCGCCACCGGCTGCCAAGGCATCCGTTTGGCGCGGTAGGCGTCGCGATCTAGAATGACCGGTACGCACCGTCCGCGGCGGGTCCGATGCTGCGATTCTCGAAGAAGGCCGACTACGCGCTCATCGCGCTGAAACACCTCGCCTCGTGCCCGCCCGGTAGTTCGTCCAATGCCCGCGAGATTGCAGGGTGCTACGACATCCCGGTCGAGTTGATGGCGAAGGTGCTGCAACGCCTCGCCCGGATGGGGATCGTCGCGTCGCACCAGGGGACGCGCGGCGGTTACCATCTCGCGCGCTCCGCGACCCTGATCTCCGTCGCCGACGTGATCCAGGCCATCGACGGGCCCGTTCTGGTCACCGCCTGCTCGGACGAGGACGAGAGCTGCGAGCAGTACGCCAAGTGCAACGTGCGCGATCCTCTCTGGCGGCTCAAGGACCGCATCGTGCAGTCGCTGGCCTCCTTCACGGTCAACGAGCTCGTCAGTGACGATGCGCCCGAGCCGCTTACGCTTGTGCGACGCCCCAGCGAGGCGGCATTCTCCGCACCGGCCGCGGCCGATCGATAGCGCTTTCGCAGGGGGCGGCGCGGTTGCCGCCGCCGGGAACCGAAGCGTAACGCGCCATGCTCCAGTTGCCGATCTACCTGGATCATCACGCCACGACACCGGTCGACCCGCGCGTCGTCGAGGCGATGATGCCGTTCTTCACCGAGCGCTTCGGCAACGCCTCGAGCCGCCACCATGCGTTCGGTTGGGCCGCCCGCGACGCGGTGGCCGCCGCGCGCCGGCAGGTGGCCGAGCTGATCGGCGCCGACCCGCGGGAGATCTGCTTCACGAGCGGGGCCACCGAGTCCGACAACCTGGCTGTCCGGGGGCTGGTGGCCGCGGATGCGCACCGGCCGCTGCACGTGGTGACGATGACGACCGAGCACCACGCCGTGCTCGATCCGTGCCGGCGTCTGGAGCGCGAGGGCATCGAGGTGACGCGCGTGGCGCCGCGGCCGGACGGGCTGTGCGACGTCGCCGACGTAGAGCGGGCGCTGCGGCCCCACACGCGGCTCGTGTCGGTGATGGCCGCCAACAACGAGATCGGCGTCCTGCAACCGGTGGCGCGAATCGCCGAGTTGACGCGGCCACGCGGCATCGTGCTGCACACCGACGCGGCGCAGGCGGTCGGCAAGGTGCCGGTCGACGTGGACGCGCTGGGTGTCGATCTGCTCTCGCTCACGGCGCACAAGATGTGCGGCCCGAAGGGAATCGGGGCGCTGTACGTGCGGCGCCGGCGCCCGCGGCTCGCCATCGATCCGCTCGTGGACGGCGGCGGGCACGAGCAGGGCCTCCGCTCGGGCACGCTCAACGTGCCGGGCATCGTTGGCTTCGGCGCCGCGGCCGCCATCTGCCGCGCCGAACTGGCGGAGGAGGCCGCCCGCGTGGGTCGTCTGCGCGACCGGCTCCTGGCCGGGCTGCGCGACCGGCTCGACGGCGTGACCGTCAACGGGTCGCTTTCCGCCCGCCTGCCCCACAACCTCAACGTCAGCTTCGAGGGCATCGAGGGGGAGTCGCTGCTCGTGGGGCTCGATGACATCGCCGTTTCGTCCGGGGCGGCCTGCACGTCGGTGAACCCGGAGCCGTCGCACGTTCTCGAGGCGATCGGGGTCGGCGACGAGCTGGCCCGCGCCTCCATCCGCTTCGGACTCGGACGTACCACGACGGAGGATGAGGTGATCTACGCGGCCGACAAGGTGGCCGGCCTCGTGACTCGCCTCCGGCAGTTGTCTCCGCACGCTCCCTGACGTGGTCACGGGCAATCGGGTACACTGGAGCACCCGACGATGATTGAGGTAACCGAAGCGGCGACGAAGCGAATCCGCGAGGCGATGGTGGGCGAAGGCGTGGCCGGAGGCGGGTTGCGCGTAGGCGTCAAGGCCGGCGGGTGCTCGGGCTTCAGCTACGTGTTCCGGTGGGAGACGGAGCCCCGGCCGAACGACGAGGTCTTCGAGGCCGGCGGCGACATGAAGATCTTCGTCGACCCGAAAAGCTACAAGTACCTGCGCGGTACCGTCCTCGACTGCGATACCTCGATGCTCGGGCAGTCGTTGATCTTCCGCAACCCGAACGCGAAGAGCGAATGCGGGTGCGGACTGTCGTTCGACGTGTAGCCCGGGACTCGGTGCGGTCGCGAAACCGACGTCCACCGCCGTTGCGCGGTCATGTCCGCCATCAACGAAGCAGCCGAGATCCACCCGCGGCGACCGCTCGTGGTCGTGTCCAACCGCGAGCCGTATCAGCACGAGCGCGCCCGGGACGGGTCCATCCAGTGGTCGCCGACCACCGGCGGCGTCGCCGTCGCGCTCGACGCGCTGATGCGCGACCGCGGCGGGGTCTGGATCGCGCACGGGTCGGGAAGCGCGGACCGCGACGTCGTCGACGAGCACGACCGCGTGGTCGTGCCTCCCGACCACCCCGGCTACACGCTGCGGCGCCTCTGGCTGACGGAAGAGGAGGCGAAGCAGTACTACGAGGGCTTCGCCAACGAGGGGCTGTGGCCGCTGTGCCACGAGGCGCACGTGAGGCCCATCTTCCGCAAGCCGGACTGGGAGCAGTATCAGCACGTCAATGACCGCTTCGCGGACGTCATCGAGGCCGAGCTTCCCGATCTGTCGGCGCCGGTCTTCATCCAGGACTACCACCTCGCGCTCGCCGGGGCCCGGCTGCGACGCCGGCAGCCGGGGGTCAAGACGGCCATCTTCTGGCACATCCCGTGGCCGAGTCCGGATCGGCTGCGCATATGTCCCTGGCGCCGCGAGCTGCTGGCGGGACTCCTCGGCAACGATCTCATCGCGTTCCAGCTCGATCGCGACCGGCGCAACTTCCTGACCGCGGCCCGCGAGAGCGGCCTGGAGGTGACGCGCAACACCGTCCGCATGGGGAACCGGATCGTGGCGGTCAAGGCGGTGCCGATCGGCATCGACTACGACCGCATCCAGCGGATCACGCAGGACCCCGGTCTGCGGGCCGAGCAGGGGCGCCTGCGGCAGGAGCTGGCGCTGGACACGCCGCTGATCGGGATAGGGGTGGACCGCCTGGACTACACGAAGGGTGTGCTCGAACGCCTCGATGCCCTGGAGCTGCTCCTCGAACGGCGCGCCGACGTGCGCGAGCGGTTGACGTTCGTGCAGATCGGCGTTCCCTCGCGCACCACCCTGCCGAGCTACGTCGACGTCGTCGAGGCGATCGACCGCAAGGTGGCCGACATCAACGCCAGACACGGCTCGGGCCGCACGATCCGCTACCGGAAGTCGTCGTTCCGCATCAAGCGGCTGGTTGCGCTCTACCGGCTCGCCAACTTCTGCGTCGTCAGCTCCCTGCACGACGGCATGAACCTGGTGGCCAAGGAGTTCGTGGCGGCGCGGGAGGACGAGGACGGCGTGCTCGTGCTGAGCGAGATGGCCGGCGCCGCGCAGCAGCTCCACGATGCGCTGATCATCAACCCCTACGACGTGGAGGGGTTCACGGCGGCCATCGAACGGGCGATCGACATGCCGCTCGACGAGCGCCGGCGGCGGATGCGGGCCATGCGGCGGATCGTCGCCGGACGCGACATCTTCGGCTGGGCGTCCGACATCCTCGAGGGGCTGGAGCAGCTCAATCCGCGGGCGCTGCCGCCGGCGCCGGGCCGCCGTCCCGGCGAGCGCGATCGGCTGAGCGTCAGTCGAGTCCGCGTTCCCTCGGGCACGCAACCCCCGTAAAGCGCACGCACCCCGTGCCAGCGCCGGCAAACCCGTCGCGAGGCTCCGCGTTTGGCCCCAGCCCCCGCCTCCCGAGGAGCTTGCGCCTCAGCGCTTCACCTTGTTGCGTTCTGCGGCGCAAGCTCCTAGCGCCGCCAAACGCGTCGCGAGGCTCCGCGTTTGGCCCCAGCCCCCACCTCCCGAGGAGCTTGCGCCTCAGCACTTCACCTTGTTGCGTTCTGCGGCGCAAGCTCCTAGCGCCGCCAAACGCGTCGCGAGGCTCCGCGTTTGGCCCCAGCCCCCACCTCCCGAGGAGCTTGCGCCTCAGCACTTCACCTTGTTGCGTTCTGCGGCGCAAGCTCCTAGACTGCGCGGATGGCTTCCGGCGGCGTTTTCTCCCATGGCATGCGCGGCTACTACCTCCCGCTCACGGCCGGGCTGGTGCTGGCCGGCAGCGCCTTCATGCCCTGGATGCTCGTCGGCGACCGTGGCCTGGGCGGCGTGCCGAGCATCGCCGGGCTGTGGGTCCTGGGACTCGGGATTCTGGCCGCTGTGCTCGCCTTCCTGAGCGTGATCACCCGCAAGAACTCGCGCCATCCGCTGCTGCTCGTCGGTCTGGCGGCGTTCGGCATCGTCCTGGTCAGCGAGCAATGGATGGAAAGGACCACCGCCGATCAGGTCTGGGCGCAGTCGCAGGCCCGCGCAATCGTCCAGGGCAGCCGGACCGCGGTTTCGCCGCCGGAGCCATCGATGGCCCCCGGCGGCTACCTGGCGCTCGGCGCGGCCGGCGTGATCGTACTGTTCGGCCTGACCATCGTCGTCCGCCAGGCCTCCACCCCGTACGCCGTGTCGGAGGACGACGACGCCTGAAGCGCCTCACGGCGCCAAGCTCCACTCATGCGCATCACGGTCGCTCACAGTCCGGACTCGGACGACGCATTCATGTTCTACGGCTTCGCCTGCGGCGCGGTGGCCGCGGACGGGTTCGAGATCGATCAGGTCCTGGCCGACATCGAGAGCCTGAACCGGGCGGCTTTCGAGGGTCGCTACGAAGTCACGGCGGTTTCGTTTCACGCCTACGCACACCTCCTCGACCGCTACGCCCTGTTGCCCCACGGCGCCAGCATGGGTGACCGCTACGGTCCGATCGTCGTGACGCAGGCCGACGGGCCGCGCGCGCTCGACGGCGTCACCGTCGCGGTTCCGGGGGAGCTCACTACCGCTTACCTGGCGCTGCAACTCTTCCACCCCGGCGTCGCCTGCCGCGTGATGCCGTTCGACGAGATCCAGCCCGCGGTCGTCGACGGCACCGTGGACGCGGGACTGCTGATCCATGAAGGGCAGTTGACCTACGGGGACGACGGGCTCCGGTGCCTGGTCGATCTGGGTGTCTGGTGGGCGGATCGGACCGGCGGCCTGCCACTGCCGCTCGGGTGCAACGTCATCCGGCGCGACCTCGGTACGGAAACGATGCGGGAGGTGTCACGCCTGCTGCGGGCGAGCATCGCGCATGCGCTAGGCCACCGCGAAGCAGCGCTGCAGTACGCGCTCGACTTCGGGCGCGGTCTCGACGTCGAGCGGACCGACCGCTTCGTAGGGATGTACGTGAACGGGTTGACCCTGGACTACGGCGCGCGGGGGCGCGCCGCGGTGGAGCGCCTGTTCGCCGACGCCTACGACCGACGGGTGATTCCGGCGCCGGTACCGGTCGAATTCATCGAGTGAAACGGGGGTACGGGGGCATGAACGCGCGGATCGCCTCGGCGGGGTTGCGGGACGTCGCCGACAAGCTGGACGGAGGCGTTCGCCTGGACTTGGAGGACGGGGTCCGGCTGTTCGCCGCTCCCGATCTGCTCGCGGTCGGCTGGCTCGCCAACCGGGAGCGCGAGAAACGCCACGGCGACCGTACGTTCTTCAACCACAACATCCGACTCGAGGCGACCAACGTCTGCGTCGCAAGCTGTCTCTTCTGCTCGTTCGCGCGCCTGCAGCCGGGGGATACCGGCGCCTACACCATGAGCCTCGAGCAGGCGTGGAACAAGCTGCGCGAGCGGGCCGACCAGCCGCTGACCGAGGTGCACGTGGTCAACGGCCTGCACCCCGACCTGCCGTGGGACTACTACCTGCAAATGTTGCGCGGCTTCAAGCGCATCCGGCCCGAGATTCACTTGAAGTGCTTCACCGCCGTCGAGATAGCGTTCTTTTCCGAGCTCTACGGCATGACCGACGAGCAGGTGCTCCGGGATCTGATGGCCGCCGGGCTCGACTCGTTGCCCGGCGGCGGCGCCGAGGTGTTCTCCGAGCGCGTCCGGCGCAAGATCTGCCACGACAAGGCGGATGCCGACCGCTACCTGGCGATCCACCGGCTGGCGCATCGGCTCGGCATGCGCTCGAACGTGACCATGCTCTACGGCCACATCGAGACCGACGAGGAGCGCGTCGACCACATGCTGCGCGCCCGCGCCCTGCAGGACGAGACCGGCGGGTTCCAGGCGTTCATTCCGCTGGCGTTCCATCCCGACAACAACCGGATGGAGAAGCTGCCGGCCCCCACCGCGGCCGACACCCTGCGCGTCCACGCCGTCTCCCGCCTGATGCTCGACAACGTGCCGCACGTCAAGGCGTTCTGGATCGCCACCGGCGTCGGCGTCGCCCAGACGTCCCTCTGGTTCGGGGTCGACGACCTCGACGGCACGGTCGAAGAGGAGCGCATCTATCACATGGCGGGCGCCCCGACCCCCGAAGCGATGACCCCGGCCGAGCTCTCCCGCCTCATCCGCATCGCCGGCCGCGAGCCGGTCGAGCGCGACACGTTGTACAACGTCGTGGCGCAGCCGGCGTGAATGGGTCGGCGCGGCGCCGAGGTGACCATGGTCGATTGCACTCTCCGCGAGATGCTTGTGATGGACCTCCCGCCGCCTGGGACCGGTGACGGCTGAGGGGGCTCGCCGATCCGCGGTCTTCCCGGCTGCCGCGTGGTAGAATTTCATCAGCGTCAGGTTCCGGACTTCGGGATCTGGCCTTTTTGATGACCTGAGCTTGAGAAACTTTTCACAAAGTTGACGGCAGAGCACCGTCGACTGGTGGCAGCGAGGAAGGCGTCCCTGGGCGGGCGCTGGCGCCGACTCCCGGACGGGTCGGCGCCTTTTATCGCCGCCTGCTTGAGAAAAGTTTCACAAGCTGGCTCGTTCCACGGAGCACGGCGATGGACGTTGAGGAGCTGACCCGGTTCGAAGAGTCGCAGATCGGAGAACGGCAGCCGCTGCCGGACCGCTACCTCGGGCTCTCGGACGACGAGATGGCCGAACGTATCGCGCGGGCGCGGGCGGACCTCGGCGAGCGCCTGCTGATACTGGGGCACCACTACCAGCGCGACGAGGTGATCCGGTTCGCCGACTGCACCGGCGATTCGTTCAAGCTGGCGCGGCAGGCGGCCGGCCGGCACGACGCCGACTACATCGTGTTCTGCGGCGTCCACTTCATGGCGGAGAGCGCCGACGTGCTGAGCGCGCCGCACCAGCAGGTGATCCTGCCGGACCTGGCGGCCGGTTGCTCGATGGCGGACATGGCAACGGCGGATCAGCTCGAGGTCTGCTGGCAGGAGCTGCAGGATCTGGGCGCCGCCGACATAGTGCCGGTGACCTACATCAACTCTGCAGCATCCATCAAGGCGTTCTGCGGCGAGCGGCGCGGGGTGGTCTGCACTTCCGGCAATGCCGAGCCGACGCTGCGCTGGGCCTGGGCCCGCGGGCGGCAGATCCTGTTCCTGCCGGATCAGCACTTGGGGCGCAACACCGCGTATCGAATGGGGGTGCCGCTCGACGAGATGGTCGTCTGGGATCCGGACCTGCCGCACGGCGGCGTGGAGCGCGACGATCTGCACAATGCCCGGATGATTCTCTGGAAGGGGCACTGCTCGGTACATACCCGGTTCACCGTGGCGCAGGTGGAGCACATCCGGCGGACCCATCCCGGTGTGCGGGTCATCGTGCACCCGGAGTGCACCTGGGACGTCGTACAGGCGGCCGACGACAGCGGCTCGACGGAGTACATCATCGACAAGGTCACGAGCAGCCCGCCCGGCTCCACCTGGGCGATAGGGACGGAGATCCACCTCGTCAGCCGTCTCGCGGCCGAGTTTGCGCCCGGGCGCACGGTCCTGACCCTGGACCCGATCGGGTGCCTCTGCTCGACGATGTTCCGCGTGTCTCCGAACCACCTGCTGTGGGTGCTCGACGCGCTGCGCGACGGCGTGGTCCACAACCGGATCGTGGTCCCGGAGCGCGAGAAGGAATGGACCCGTCTGGCCCTCGACCGGATGCTGGAGATCCACTAGCAGTCCGTGGCGAAACCCCGCGTCGCACCGAGAGCGGCGAGGCGCCCGCGTGGCAAGGCGCGACGAGGGAGCAGATCGGGCAATACTTGACCGAGGAGCAACGCAGTCCACGCGGGATGCATCGCCGCTCGAATGCAGCGGGGCTTTGCTACGGGCTGCCAGGGGCGTGCCGTCCCGTCGCGCCCCGCCCGCGGGCGACCCTCCGCGCTCGCGGGCGCCGGGCCGCGGACGCTCTGCTACACTGATTGGCTACACTCGATGCCCGGCGCGCGACAAAGGCCGGGCACCCGATCCCCGAGGAGATTCGCTGCATGGCTCACGAACTGCCCCCGCTGCCGTACGACTACAACGCCCTGGAGCCGCACATCGACGAGCAGACGATGCGCATCCACCACACGAAGCACCACCAGACCTACATCACGAAGCTGAACGGTGCGCTCGATGGGCATCCCGAGCTGGCCGCCAAGGGCGTCGACGAGCTCATTGCCGACCTGGGCGGCGTGCCCGAGGCGATCCGGACCGCCGTCCGCAACAACGGCGGCGGGCATTCGAACCACACCATGTTCTGGCAGGTGATGAGCCCGAACGGCGGCGGCGCGCCGACCGGCAACGTAGCCAACGCGATCGACGCGGCGTTCGGATCGTTCGACACGTTCAAGGAACGGTTCGCCGCGGCCGGGGCCGGTCGGTTCGGTAGCGGCTGGGTCTGGCTGATCAACGACGGCGGGGCGCTCGGCATCGAGAGCTCGCCCAACCAGGACAGCCCGATCATGGACGGCGGGACGGCCATCCTCGGCCTCGACGTCTGGGAGCACGCCTACTACCTGAAGTACCAGAACCGGCGTCCCGACTACATCTCCGCCTGGTTCAACACGGTCAACTGGGACGAGGTGAACCGGAGGCTCGGGTAGCCAGCGTCGTCTGCGCCGGCGCCGCTCGTCCGCGGCGCTGACTTCCGGCGCGCGCCGCCCGTACCAACGGAGAACGGGAGGGGATCTTCGCATCATGGCCTCGGTGCTCTTCCTGTTCCTTGCGCACCTTGCGGTCGGCATCGCCGCGTCGCTGCTGCTGGTGGGGCAGGCCGCCGGGGTCAAGTTCTTCCGCTTCAACGCGGGGTTGGCCGCCGTCCTGCTGCTGATCGCGCTGGCGTTCCGGCCCGATCCACCGGTGGGCGCGCCGGCGGCCGGCGTCGGGTTCGGCGCCCTGCTCACGGCAACCGGGGCCTTGCTCGTCTACTGGGCCACCGTCGGCCGCGCCCTGGCGTCGCTGCGTCCCGTGCTGCTGTGGACGACCGTCCTGGGGGGCGGGGTCGCGCTGGTCGCGCAGGCGATGAGCTGGTCGGTGGTCGAGGCGGGACCCTCTGCCTGGCTCACCGCCGTCAGCTTCCTCTCGTCGGCGGCGCTGCTCGGCGGAAGCTGCACCGCGATGATCCTGGGCCACTGGTACCTCGTGCTGCCGTCGATGGACGTCTCCCTGCTGCAGCGGATCGTCAAGTTCCACATTGGTTCGACGGCCGTGCGGGTCGCGGTCGTCGGCGTGGTGATCGCGGTCGCGCTCGCCACTTGGCGGGCGCCGTCGGGGGCCGGTTTCGACCGCTACATGCTGTCGATCGAGGGGGTCTTCCTCTGGCAACGGGTGCTGTTCGGGCTGCTCGGGCCCGCCGTTCTCTCGTACCTGACGTGGGAGACGGCCAAGATCCGCTCGACGCAGTCGGCCACCGGCATCCTCTACGTCGACTTCTTCACCGTGATCGTGGGAGAAGTGCTGGCGAAGTACCTGCTCATCTCGCAACGGGTGCCGTTGTGAACCTGACCATCATCTGCCCGGCGTGCGCCGGACGCCTGCCGATCGCGGCGGCCGAGGCGCCCACCGCGATCCTGTGCGGGGCTTGTGACCGCGCCATCGCGCTCGCGGTGACCGACAAGGTCCGCGCCGGCGAGGAGGTCGACGCCTGTCCGGTGTGCGAGGGCAGCGAGGTCTATATCCGCAAGGACTTCGATCCGAAGCTCGGCCTGGCCGTGATCATCACCGGGGCGCTCGTCAGCGCCGGCTTCTACTGGTACGGGATGGACCTGGTTGCCTACGGCATCCTGGGCGGCGCGGCGCTGCTCGACCTCATCGTCTACGGCCGGCTGCGCGACCTGGAGGTCTGCTACCGCTGCCACACCGAGTTCCGGGGGGACCACCGCCGGACCGGGGACGTCTTCGATCTCCACACGGCGGATGTCCTGGAGCTGGAGTGGGCGCGGCGGATGGGCAAGCGGTAGCCTTGTCCTGTCCGGTTCGGGCGCGGTCCAGCGCTGCTCCAGACCTGCGGCCTTTGGACGTGCCAATTGATGCCCGCGAGGTCGGTGCGGCCGGCCGTTTTTCCACGATGTGGGCGGGTCGGCTTGACCCGTACGGTATCGATTGATACTATCGATCTTCGGCCCGGGGACGATCCTGAGGGTCAAGGTGTCGACTAGGCTTGCGTTGTCTCCATGGCGGACGAGTCCAGGCCGGGTGGCCAAGATGCCCTCAGTGCAATACTTGAGACGGCTCGTTCGTGCATCCGACGGGGAGATGGCTGGCAGGCATCACCGGGCCACTACGACCGTCTCCGTCGACACTGCGACGAGATCGGCATCCGCGGCGAGCCCGCCATTACTGTTGCCCTCCGGACATGTTTCAGTGAGATCACGGTTCAGCATCTCCGCGCCCGTGACGATCCGGGGTACGACGGTCTGTGCGAAGGGCACGATCTGTACGACGCCGCGTGGTTCTCTAGGCACCTACGGCGCGAGATGTACCTGAAGTTCTCGCTTTTCGACGGTCGGTTGATCATCGTGAGCTTTCATGAATCCACCGGAACTTAGGCTTCCAGACTCCGGCTGGGGTATTTCAGAATGAAGTGCATAAAGTGTGGACACGTTGTAGAACCGGCAGCGCCCAGGACTGTTGACGCAGAACTCAGGGGCGAGCGCGTTTCTGTGGAGTTGAACGTACCGCGGTGTGCGAACTGCGGGGAAATCGTTCTGCTTGGAAAGCATGTTCGCGCGTACCATCGGGCGGTTTCCGACGCGTACCGCCGCAAGGTCGGCTTGCTGACGATGGACGAGATCGACATCCTGCGCCGCAATCTGAACATGACGTTGCCCGAGTTCGCCGACTACGTATCCGTCGGCATCGCCACGCTCAAGCGCTGGCGGCGAGGAGAGATTCAGACGGAGGCGCTGGACCGTCTGGTTCGGTTGCGGACGGACCTCCAGTACGCGGAAGCAGCGGCAAATGAGCTGCGCGCGCGGTTGTCACGTGCTGACATGGGACCTGTCGCCCATTCTGTTCTCGAGTACGACGTGTTCGGTCACGCGGCTCGGAGGTTGCTGGTCGGTTCGATTGGCAGTGGTTCCGTTTCTTGGAACGACTCGTTGGCTAGCCAGGCGACGCCCTTGGCGGCATGATGGCAAAGAAGACCGCAGGGGCGGTGTCCAACGGCAGGCCCAAGGCGTCTCGGTCGGCGCGCGCCCGTGGGTCAAGTCGAAATCTGACCCCGATCCAGGTGGCGAATGAGGTCGTGACGGGGACGCGCCTGAGCCGCGTCCGATTCTGTGAGTTTTTCGCCCACGCACGGATGCCGGTAGAGGACGTGGGTGACAACGCGCGTTTACACGCGTCAACCAACTTCCTCAGGCCCGAAGTTGATCTGCTTGGCGACCAGAAGGACGGCGGGTTCAGGGCGACGAGCACTCTGGTGTTTCGCTTGGATCTCCGGTCGCCTTCAGTAGATGAAGACGGCGACAGCGAGCCCTGCGTTCTGGTCAAGGCGACGCTTGAGGCCTCGTACGCGTTCAAGGACAACGCGCGGGACTTTACCGACGAGCAACTGAAGACGTTCGCGCTGCACTATTGTCCGTTTCACGTATGGGGATATTGGAGGGAGTTCGTACACTCGTCGATGGCGCGACTGGAATTCCCGCCGCTTACGGTTCCGTTGTTTCAGATCGACATGGCCCAAGCATTCGTGGTCGATGAGGTGGACTGACCTCAGAACAAGGTAACGTCGACCTCCTCGCCTTGCTCGACGGCGTCGACCCCCATCGGGATCTCGATGTAGCCGTCGGCCTGCGACATGCTGGTGATGTCGCCGGAGGCCTTGAACGCGCCGACCGCGGCGCCGTCGACCAGCCGCACCGAGTAGAACTGGTGGCGGCTGCTCACCGAGGAGATGCGTTGTGCCGCCGGCACGGTGATGGTCCGGGTCCGCAAGGGCGGCAGGTGGGCCATCCGGCGCAGCAGGGGCACGAGCAGCAGGTAGGCGTTCGACAGGCACGAGGTCGGATAGCCCGGCATCCCGAGCACGGGCGTCGAGCCGATGTGGCCGAACGCGGTGGGCTTGCCCGGCTTGACCGCGATGCCGTGGAACGCCACGTCACCCTTCTGATGGAGCACGTCGCGGGTCAGGTCGCGCTCGCCGACGGAGCTGCCGCCGGAGAACACGAGGACGTCCGTGCCGCGGGCGATGATGGCGTCGAGTGCGGCGCCGAGCGCCGCGAGCGAGTCGCCGGTGATCGGATGGGCGCTCGCGGTCCCGCCGTGCTCGGCGATGACCGCGCCGAGCGTGAAGCGGTTGATGTCGTAGATCTGGCCGGGCGCGAGCGGTTGTCCCGGCTCGACGATCTCGTCGCCGGTGGACACGATGCCAACGCGCGGCCGGTCGTACACCTCGACCTCGGCGATGCCGAGGGCGGCGATCGAGCCGACGCGGCTGGGGGTCAGCAGGTCGCCGGGCCGCAGCACGGTCTGGCCGGCCTCGATGTCGGCCCCCCGCCGGCCGATGTGCTGGCGCGCGTGCACCGAGGTGAAGATCTCGACCTCGTCGCGGCGGCGATCGGTCCGCTCCACCATGACCACGGCGTCGGCGCCGTCGGGCAGCGGCGCCCCGGTCGCGATCTGGATGCACTCGCCGCGGTCGATCCCGCGCGTTGCAACCTCGCCGGTATGGACCGTGCCGACGCAGCGCAGGTGGGCGGGGGCTTGCGGACTCGCCGTCGACGTGTCGGCCGCGACCACCGCGTAGCCGTCCATGGCGGCGCGATCGAACGGCGGCACGTCGCGGTCCGCGGCGATGGCGGCGGCCAGCACCCGGCCGTTGGCCTCGGCCAGTCCGACGCGCACCGTGCGGTCGAGAGGCCTGGCCGCCTCCCCGACGATGCGCAGCGCCTCGTCTATCGGGATCGTCTCCCGGAAGGGCCGCATCTTCGTGCCGCGGCCGTCGCCGCTCACCGGCGCGCCTCGCGGACCATGTGGCCGAGCTCGGGGAGGATCAGCTTCGTCATCGCCAGCCGCACGGCGTTCTCCGAGCCGGGCAGGCTGATGACGATGGTGCCGCCGGCAAGCCCGGCGCAGGCGCGGCTCATCATCGCCGCCGGTCCGATCTCTTCGTAGCTCAGGGCCCGGAACAGCTCGCCGAAGCCGTCGATGCGTTTCTCCAGAAGGGTGGAGACGACCTCGTACGTGCCGTCGCGCCGCGTAATGCCGGTGCCGCCGGTGGCGATCACCACGTCCACGTCCGGGGTCTCGATGCCGGCCCGCAGGGCGCCCCGGACCCGCTCCGGGTCGTCCGGCACGATGGTCTTGCCGGCGACCTCGTGACCCTGTTGCGACAGCAACTCCACGATGGCCCCGCCGCCGCGGTCGGTTTCCTCCGTCCGGGTGTCGCTGACCGTGACGACGTAGCAGCGCGTGGTCTTGGGCGCCTCGGCGCGGTGGGCGACATGGCTCACCGGGACGATTATAGCGACCGCCGGCTGTCGCGGAACCGGGCGCGCATTCGCCGCCGGTGGGCCCGGCCCCCCGGTTTCGTCTCCGCGCGGAGTCCGCGCGGCCTGCGGCAAGAGCGGCCGGCCTCCTTGCCGCGGGCTGTAAGATCCACTGATGGGGACTGATTCCGCGCGGTCGCGGTTCCCGGGCGTTGCGGCGGCAATCGCCGCCGTGGTCGTGGCACTCGTCGTGCTGGGCTTGGCGCATCTTCAGGCCCAGGACGTTCTCGACCCGGCCGCGCGTCGCTGGGTCGAGGAAACGCTGGCCCGGTTGAGCATCGACGAGAAGGTCGGACAGCTCGTCACACCCACGTTCCGCTCGATCTACACCAGCAGCGACAGCGCCATCTACGACGATCTCCGGGAGTTGGTGCGGGAGCACCACGTCGGCGGCGTGCACGTGTTCGGCGGGCGACGGGCGCGGCCGGACGTCCTCCTCAACCCGACGTATTCGCGAACGACGCTCGGCCATCCGCTGGCCGCGGCGTCGCTGCTCAACCGCCTGCAGGCGGCGGCGGAGATCCCGCTGCTGGTCACCGGCGATTTCGAGACGGGGGTCGGGTTCCGCATGGCCGGCGCCACCAACTTCCCGCGCGCGATGGCGTTCGGCGCCGCGGGCGATCCCCGCCTGGCCTTCGAAGCGGGCCGCATCACCGCGGTCGAGGCGCGGGCCATCGGCGTCCACGTGAACTTCGCCCCGGTGGTCGACGTCAACAACAACCCCCGCAACCCGGTGATCAACACACGGTCGTTCGGCGAGGACCCGGCCACGGTCGGCCGGTTGGCCGCGGCCTACGTCGAGGGGCTGGCGGCGGGCGGCATGATCGCCGCCGTCAAGCACTTCCCGGGGCACGGCGATACCGACGTCGATTCGCACCTCGCGCTGCCGGTCATCCGCCACCCCCGCGAGCGGCTCGAGGCGGTCGAGCTCCCCCCGTTCCGGGCCGGTATCGCGGCCGGGGCGGGCGCGGTGATGACGGCGCACGTCGCGCTGCCGGCGCTCGACCCGGACCTGCGCACGCCGGCGACGTTCAGCGCGCCCATCGCCACCGCGCTGCTGCGGGACGATCTCGGTTTCGACGGCCTGGTCTTCACCGACTCGATGCGGATGCGCGCCATCACCCGCATGCTGCCGCCGGCCGTAGCGGCGGTGCGGGCGGTGGCCGCCGGGCACGACGTGGTCCTGCATTCGCCGGACGACCGGGCCGCCCTCGCCGGCGTCCGCGCGGCGGTGGCGGACGGCACGATCGGCAGCGGGCAACTCGACCGGTCGGTACGGCGCGTGCTGGAAGCGAAGGCGCGGCTCGGCCTGCACCGCGGCGCCCGCGTCGACATCGACGCGCTGCCGGAGAGCGTCGGCACGCGAGCGCATCGCGCGGTGGCCCGCGAGGTGAGCGAGCGGTCCATCACCCTGATCAGGGACGCGTCCGGGGACGTACCGTTGCGTACGCCGCGCGACGGCAGCCTGCTCTACCTGTCGATCCTCGACTATCCTTCCGGCTGGGGCATCGGCGCGCCCAGCCGGTTCCTGATTCCCGCGCTCCGGGATCGCTGGCGTGATGTCACCGCGATCGAGCTCTCGGACCACACGCCGCCCGCCGATATCGAGTTCGTCCACGAGACCGGCGTGCGCTTCGATGCCGTGGTCGCCGGTATCTTCGTGCGCACCGCGTCGTTCAGCGGCCGCATGGACCTGGACGAGGATCTCGTCGCGTTCCTGCGGGACCTGGCGGAGGACACGGCGGCGCGCGGCCAGCCGCTGGTGGTCGTCGTGTTCGGCAACCCGTACGTGGCGCGCTCGCTGCCCGAGCTGCCGTCGGCGCTTCTGACCTACGACTACCGCGGGCTGTCCGAGATGACCGCGGTGAAAGCCATCGCCGGCGAGATTCCGATCCGGGGGCGGTTGCCGGTCACCATCGACGAGGGCCTCCCGGCCGGACACGGGTTGACGCGGCCGGGCGCTTCGCGCCGCTGACGCCGTGTCGCGGGTCGGTCTTGTCGCGTATAATCATTGTTTCGGTCACCGCTCGAACGCGCCCTTAGCTCAGCTGGATAGAGCGTCTGGCTACGAACCAGGAGGCCGCAGGTTCGAATCCTGCAGGGCGCGCCATTCTCCCTTCCCCGCCGCTCCCTTGAATCCCGAAACCGGAAGCAGGTCGACGAGGAGCTCGGCAACGACCTCCGGCACGCGGTCGAGGTCGACTGATTTCCGCTCCCCATTCCGTTCCCAATTTCGATCTGGACTCAATCACACGCCGTGAGACTGCCTGAGCCGTCTGTGGACGGTTGGTGAACGGGGACGAACACAGCCTGTCGCCAGTCTGCGGCGTTGTGGGCTCATCCCGTGAACGCGGCAAAGGTCCCGCAGGCTCCCGACATCGACATCGCAGGGCGTGTGATGCGACGCCGGCGGCGGGTGAAGCATTGGCGGGCTCCAGCCTCAATGCGACGTTCTGGAAATCCAGTGCACGCGTCGTGTTGAAGCAGCCGGAACTCTTCCTGGCGCGCGAACTCAGCGAGCTTCGACGAGGCATCCGGTTGGGTAAGGCCCAGCTCGCCACGCGTTGCGGAGACCGACGCCGGCATCGTCGATCGGGTCGAATCCGTGGATTGCAGGCGACCTCGCACTGTGGGTCGAAGTCCCCGGGCGGCCATTCGTTGCGACCCGCCGGTGCCACGCCGACCGAGCCTGGCGAAAGTCTCCGCGAGACGGTCCGTCGGACACGACCACCCGTGTCGCGGGTGGTCACCCGAGCTCGGCGAGCGACAGCACCAACTGCACCAAGTCCGCCTGCCGCGAAATGGACTGCTTCCGGTATATCTGCTTCAGGTGCCAGTAGATCGTGCCTTGCGAGTGCCCCGTCGTGTCGGCCATTTCGCGCACGCTCGTGCCTTCCGCCAGCCAGACCGCCAGCTGACTCTCGGTCGGCGTCAGGTTCAGGGTTTTCGCGACCAAGCGGGGGTCGATGCGATGCCGGCGCCCCGGCTCGACGACCAGCACCAGCGCGGCGACGTGCTGCGCCCCGTAGTCCGGTTCAGGGACGGCTGTGGGCTTGACGTGCACCACGTACGGCGGCAACACGGGCGAGCGGCGGAGCAGCATCGACCCGCCGGCCGCGACCGCGCCCGAGGCCGGCAGCGCATCGCCGAGCAGCCGTTCGAGGCGGACCTGGTCGGACCGCGCCCGGGCGCGCAGCATCCCGTCCCGGTCCGACAGCCCGTCGCCGTGCCCGAGGATGGACCGGGCGCGGTCGTTGGCCGCCAGGACCCTCCCGCGCCGGTCCAGATGGAGAACGCCTATCCGCGGGTTGTCGAGCAGGGCGCTCACGGTCGTGGTGCGCGCCTCGGCGCGCACCAGCGCCTGCCGGACGCGAATGAACTGCCGGACATGGGGCAGCAGCGCAGTAACCATCGCGAGCCGCGAAGACCCCCAGCCATCCAGGTCGACGGGGTTCCCGAGGTTCCATGCGGCCTGGGAGCCGGCCGCCAGCTCGAGCCGCACGTTCAAGGCGTCCTGGCAAGCGCCCCGCACCAGCACGTCGTTGTAGGTGAGCGAGGTCCGCAGCTCCTCCGCGGTGAACAGGTCCTTGGCGTGCACGGGACGACCGTCCGGCATTTGCCGGAACCGCGGTACGCGCTCGTCGATGGGGTAATAGCTCTCAAGGTATTCGCGCTCCAGGTCTACGCGGCGCAGGCCCCGCCTGTACAGCCCGACGAAGAGGACCCGCCAGTTGTCCGGCGAGCCTTCGCCGACGAGGAGGTCGTTGCCGTGGATGCCGCAGGCCTCGTCGATCAGGGCCGAGGCGGCCGGCCAGCGGGCATCGTCGAGCATGGCATCGTAGATCATTCTCAGGGTGCGTTCGAACGCGTCTTGGTCGCTCATGACGTTTGGGTCCAGTGCCCGAGTCCGCCGGGCGGCCGCGTCCTTCCTCGCGCGGCTCACGCCGCCCTCCGTGGCGTTTCTTGATACCATTTTTTTTCTGCTCCGGCCCCTCCAATATTAGAGGCATGGCAGAAATGCCACGCGCTGAGTGACAACAGCAACCCACCAAATTCAAAGGGGTAAGGGGTCCCGACGGCAATTACCCCCCCTGCCATGTCCCAAGCGTGGGTGACAGCGCCGGCCGCACCATTGATATACAAGGATCGGCTACAACCGACGAACCTCATTTCCTGTGCCCACGCTTGGCTCCCTTCGGGGCCTCCAATATTGGATGCCTGTCTGGCAACCGCGCGCGCAGAATGCCGGAACGATAACCGCCCAATATAGAGGCAAGAAAGGCAGCCTGGCCCGGGCGGTAGCACCCTTGACACGCGAATCCTGTACGTGAATGATGCCCCGGACGCTTAGGCGGATGGACGGATTGGCGCGCGAAGAAACCTTCATTCCGACCGGATCCACAGCAAGCCAAAGGACCCCTCCCGGTCGGCGAAACAGGCGGGGCCGGTGACCGGCTTCACATGCGTCCAACGGAGAGACATACAGCGTTCCCGACGTGGAGGCGACCTTACCGGGGGGAATGGAAGTGTGTACCCCACAAGGACGAACGAATCACGCAGGAAACACACAGTAGCGAACGGGCAGGCTGTCTCGAGAGTGCGGCGCGGTGACGGTAAGCCTGCCGCCCTCGGCGTCGTGCGACGTTCAGGATGCGCTCTGCACGCCGGAGGGTCGGGCGCTGTCGAACGCCATTTCGGCGGGGTCCAGGGTCCGCCGGGGCTGTCGGTGGCCGACGCCGAGGTGGAGGAGGCTTCGAACGCGTTGCTCGCGTTCGCGGTGACGCTGGGCTGGTCGGTGTCGTGGAGGGTTACTGGCGGGATCGGCGTCCCGCGGCGCTGCGCGCCGTCGTGCCTGTTGCCCGGAAGCGGGCCTCGCGGCGGGAGTCCCCGCCGGTGAATGCGTCGCCCTGGACCCTGATCGGCTGGCGCAATCTGGGCCGGCACCCTAAGCGGACCGTGCTGACCGCCCTCGGATTGGCGGTCGGCTACGTGGCCTGCGTGTTCATGGTCGGCTGGGTGGGCGGCATCCTGGCCCAGTTGGTCGAGAACGCCACGTCGCTGACCGGCGGGCAAATCGAAATCAACGACGCGGAGTACCGGCCGGACCGTAGTCTCTACGACACCATCGGCGGGCGTGCCGGGGCCGACGTGCCGTCGTTGCTGCGCGCCATCGAAGCCGACGAAGCGGTCGTGGCGGCTGCACCGCGCGTGTACGCGGGCGGGCTGTTCGGGTCGGCGACGGCGACCACGGCCGGGTTGATGCGCGGCGTCGATTTCGAGCGCGAACGCGCGCTGACGCGTTATCTGGACGATCTGGTCGCGGGCGTGCCGCCCGTGCCCGGCCGCAACGAGCTCCTCGTCGGTGAGGAGTTGGCTCGCCAACTGGAGGTCACGGTTGGCGACGACATCGTGGTGTTCGGTTCCGGCGCGGACGGATCGATGGCCAACGACCTGTTTTCCGTCGCCGGGGTCTTCCGCACCGGCCTGCTCGAATTCGACGGGTCGACCGCGGTGATGCCGATCGGGGACCTCCACGCGCTGATGGTCCTGAGTCCGGCCCGCGTTCACGAGATCGCGGTGGCGACCAGCGACCCGTGGACGGCCGCTGCGACCGCGGCGCGGCTGGCCGGCGAGCTCGACGAGCTGGCCGGAGGGCTGGCGGTGAGCCCCTGGTCGGCGCTGAACCCGCCCCTCGTCGAGTACGTCGCTCTCGGAGAGACCATGTACTGGGTGATCATCGTGGTCGTGTTCGCGATCGCCCTGTTCGGCGTGGCCAACACGATGGTGATGGCGACCTTCGAGCGCCGGCGCGAATTCGCGGTCATGCTCGCGCTCGGCTCGACGCCGTGGGCCATCGTCAGGACCGTGCTGTTCGAGGCGCTGGCGATGGGTATCTCGAGCCTCGCCCTGGCCGCCGTGTTCGTGTTCCCGCTGATGATCTGGTGGCGCAATGCGCCGCCCGGCCTGGGGTGGTTCTTCGACGACGTCACCATCATGGGTGCCCTGGTGGTTCCCGACCTGCGCGTGGAGTACAACCCGACGGTGTGGGCCTGGACGGCCGTGGCCCTGGTCGTGACCGCCGTCCTCGCCGCACTCTATCCCGCCGCCCGCGCTGCGCGCATTCCACCGGCGGACACGCTGTCGGGGCTGTGACGATGTTGACGAGCCGCCTTGTGCCGCACGTGCGGGTGCTGGTGGTGCTGGCGTTGCGCAACCTGCGGCGCAACCTGCGCCGCTCGCTGCTGACGGCCGCTGCGATGATCGTCGGCGGCGGGCTGTTGAGCTTCTCGTTCGCCCTAGGGGACGGCACGCATGAATCGTGGATAGAGTCCGCCGTCCGCATGGACGCGGGCCACGTCAGCATACAGCACCCGGACTACCGGTCGAGCCCGCGCATCGAGCATCGCCTGCCCTCCGCCGTACGGGACGCCGCCGAGGAGGCGCTCGGGTCGCCGGCGGTGGCGGGGCACGTCCTCGCCCGTTCGTTCAAGCTCGTCGTCCGCGGCCTGGCCAGCTCGGCCAGCGGCGCCCGTCCGGCGCAGATCGTGGCCGTCGATCCGGCTGCGGAGGCTGCGTTCAGCCGGGTGGACGAGCAGGTGATCGAGGGACGGTATCTGCAGCCGGACGACCGGTTGGCCGCGTACGTCGCGGAGGGACTCGCCCTCGGCCTGGACCTGCAGCCCGGATCGCGGCTCGTCGTGCAGGCGCAGGACGCGGAACGCGAGATCACCGGCCAGTTGTTGCGGGTGGTCGGCGTTTTCAGGACAGGCGTGCCCGAGGCGGACCAGGTGCTGATGCACATCCCGCTCGTGACGGCCGGCGCGTGGCTCGGTGCCGACGCCGATGTGACGAACGTCGGCGTACTCGTCCGCGACAGCACAACCGCGGACTCGGTCGCCGCAGGACTGGAACAGGCGCTCGGCGATTTCGTCGCGCGCAGCGAGGCGCGGGTGATGGGTTGGCGCGAGTCGAATCCGTCGCTGGCGTCGGCGATCGCCCTGGACGACTTCGGAAACTACCTGCTTTATGCCCTCCTCTTCACCATCATCGCGTTCGGCGTGGTGAACACCGTGCTGATGTCGTTGCTGCATCGCCACCGCGAGTTCGGCGTGCTGCAGGCGCTCGGACTCACGCCGGGACAGACCGGGACCATCGTGCTGATCGAGGGGCTCGTCCTGACCGTCGCCAGCGGCCTGCTGGGCGTCGGCATCGGCCTGCTCCTGACGTGGTACTTCGTCGGCGACGGGCTCGACTTCTCGGCGTTGATGGACCAGGAGATGACCTTCTCGGGGGTGGTCATCGATCCGGTGATCGTGCCCCGGTTCAGCCTGGTCGGCGTCTGCCAAGTCCTCGCGTTCATGGTGTTTCTCGGAATCGCCGCCTCGCTGTATCCGGCGTTTCGGGCGGCGCGCATCGACGTCACGGAGGCGATGAAGTTCGACCGCTGAGCGGATCGCCCCTGCCCTGCCGATCGCCCCCTCGACGCCGCTGCCGCTGCTTCCGGAACGTCAGGAGGCCGGCGACGCGGCCGGCGGCGGGCGCGCCGCGCGGCGGCGGCCGTTGAGCATCGTGCCGATCGGCGTTTCGCGCACGAGCGGATAGAGCCCGAGCAGCAGGGCAAGGGTCACGGTAATCACGACCACCAGCTTCAGATGAGGGTTCAGCGGCCAGTCCACGACCTGAATCTGAAGCCAGACGACGAGTGGGTAGTGCGCCCAGTACACCCAGTACGACGCCTCCGAAACAGACTGCACCCAACGCCGCGGGCGGGCGGCGACCAGACGGAAGAACCCCATCGCCCCGAAGCACATCAGCCACGCGTAGGCGGCCTCGGCCGCGGCCGCCGCCGCCCACAGTCCATCCGAGCCGGGACGCCGCCCCGTGAACGCCTCCAGCGTGGCGTCGGCGGGCCACGCCAGATAGATCAGGTAGAGGGCCGCGGGGAAGGCGACGAGCAGGGCCGGGAGCAGCAGGAGCGACCACGAGCGGCGCGGCGTCACGTCCCGGTTCTGCAGGAAGACGCCCACCAGGAAGAAGAGCGCGTAGTACGCCAGCACCTTTAGGTCCGGAATCACCATGTTGCCGGTCTGGTCCGCGCCGATGAACGGCTGCTCCATCGGGTACAACAACACGGCGCTGAGCGGGATGCACGCCAGCCACACCGGGTGGTGAAACCGCAGGCCCAATCGCACGAGGGCCGCGAAGCCGGCCATGATCAGCAGCAGGTTGTAGAGGAACCAGAGGTAGTGGAGGCCATGCACCTCGTCGGCGGCCGGGTTGTACCACAGCCCGACGTCGCTCGTCTCGAACATCCAGCCGGTGATCTGCAGCATGGTGGCGACGCCGACCACCAGCGGCGCGCCGATCCGCAGCAGACGGTCCTCGACCAGTCGGGCGAGCCCCCGCCGGCGCAGCGTCAGCGCCGCCAGATAGCCGCTCAGCAGGAAGAAGATGCCCAGCACGGCGCCGAACACCAGAAACGCGAGATAAACGTACGGGTTGAGATTCGGCGGCGTATCGCGGGCGTAGGCGTCGTACGCCGGCCACGGATCTCCCGGCAGGGGCGGCACCAAGAAGGCGAACGCGTGGATGAGGACGACGAGCAGCATGACGAACGCGCGCAAGGCGTCGAGGTCGTCGAGCCGAGGCGCGGTCCGGCGTCCCGAGCCGGCGCTCTCCGGGGTGGCCAAAGGCGGGGAGCGTTTCACGGGCGGTCCGTTCCCGGGGAGTGCGCGGACCGAAGTGTCGACAGCGGGACGGGCGGCCCGCCCCACGTCACGCCGCGCCTCGAGGTCACCACCACGGAGCGCCACATGATTTGCAGCACGATCAAGGTCGCCAGCGGATAGAGCAGCCCGGTCCGGAGGGGATAGCGCAGGGCGCGGGCGGTCAGGACCGCGAGCCCCCAGCCGACGCCGGCGGCGGCGGCGAACGACGTCACGACCGCGGACGGCGCCCCGGTCACGAGCAGCAGCGGCGCCGCCACGAACGGCGCCATCAGCCACAACAGGTGGATGGTCACCCCCGCCGCCAGCGCCAGGCTGTAGTCGAGCGTGGCGAAGAAGCTCTTCTCCAGACCCGCGGCCAGACCGCCCAGCGACGCGTACCACTCGCACTGCACGTGCGATTGTCCGAGCACGACATCCGAACGCAGGCCCGAACGCTTGGCGAGCTGGCAGATGCGCACGTCCTCGTCGGGCCGCAGGGCTATCTGCCGGTGCCCGCCGATGGCGTGGTACGCGGCGCGGCGGAACATGAGATAGGGACCGAAGCCGAACGAGGCCGGGCTGGAGGCGTCACGCACCCTCCACGGCGTCGTCCTGGCGAATAGCGCCAGAATCAGGGTCATCACGCTCGCCCGCAGCAGCTCGCCGCGCAGCGGGACGAGTCCGAACACCGACAGGAAATCGCGCTCGTCGCGCACGAGATGGCGTACGCCGCGGGCCACCGCGTCCGGCGCGAAAACGGCATCGCCGTCGGTGAACAGCAGTACGTCTCCGGTGGCCGCCTCGGCCGCGCGCCACGCCGCATGGTTCTTGCCGAACCAGCCGGCCGGCAGCTCCTGCAGGTGGATGACGTGGATGCGAGCGTCCTCGCGGCTCAGGCGGTCGGCGATCTCGCCGGTGCGGTCTTCGGACCGGTCGTCGACGTAGACGATCTCCAGGTCGGGGTATTCCTGTGCGAGCAGCGCACGCAGGGCGCGCTCGGCGGACGGCTCCTCGTTGTGGGCGGTGACGATGACGGACACGCGGGGGGCGTCGTCGTCCGGGGCGTCGTCCGGTCGCGGCTGGCTGACGTCCTCCAACCGGCGCATGCGCGCCGCGCCGTGGAGACAGACTCCGGCGACGGCCAGCCAGGTGGCCAGCGAACACGCCGCGAGCAGCATCATGGGGGTCACGATTCCGGCGCGGCGATCACCACGGTTCGGACTCTTCCTCGCGTGCGCTGGTCGGTCCGAGATAGCCGATGCCCAGTTCCCGGTCATCGGCGTCGGTGATGGTGAGCAGCGCCCGCAACGCCTCCGCGCGGCGCCTGCGCGTCACTTCGGGCGCCAGTCGTCCCAGGGCGTCCGTGAATCGCCGCCGGCCGCGCATCAGCGCCAGCGCCAGGGTCGTATTCGCCCTGGGGAAGTCGAGCGTGTCGGCCAGGTCGTTACCGAGGAGGGCGCGCGAGACGCGGTAGGCGTCGCGGGCCAGCTTCCGTCGTTCGGCCGAATCGGGCAGCCCGAACATCACGCCGCCCGCATTGATGATGTTGTGCGCCATCATCGTCGAGTCCACGTCGGGCGGCGGTTCGCACATCAGCCCGACCTTCAGTTGTTCCTCGGCGTGGGGCTTGTCCCGAAACAGGAGGGCGTCGGGTACGCCCAACAGCCACGCCGTATAGCGCCAGACGGCGATGAACCCGGCGACCTCCCGCGCCGACAGGCGCGCGCCCAGGGCCGCCGCGTAGTCGACGTTGCGGGCGGAGAACAGCGCCGCCGCCATGAAGACGTGCGCGGCGCTCAGGGGCCAGCCCTGCTCCTCGATGTTCCAGGCGCCCGATTGCAGTAGCAGCCGGCGGATTTGCGCGTGTATCAGCCGCGTCCGCACCGACAGCTTCCAGCCTTCGCCCGTACGGGCCAGGCCGCCGGGGAGCATGATCTCGAGGATGTGCCTCATGTTCTGCCGGTAGCGCTGCCTGCCCGACGCCAACGTCCGCCCCGAGAACGCGAACGGCTTGCAGATGGTCGTGGCATAGCCGCGGACGATGCTGCCCGCCACCAGGCCGAGGACGAATTCGTAGACGTTGTCGTGGTAGGCCGCGCGGCCCGGGGCCATCGCCCGCTCATCGACCCACGCCGGCGCAGCACCGACCGCCTCGAAGAAGTCGCGCAGCGCCAGCGGAGCGGCGCGCATGGCCTCGTCGTCGTCGTCCATGCAGGCCCGGACCAGATGGTGCGCGTCGGTCCGATCGAACCCGGCCAGCGACTCGGTCGCCGCATCGGCCAACGGATCGCCGAGCATCGTGTGGCGCATGAAGTTGTCGGCGAGGTCCGGGGCGACGAGACGGGCCTTGGCGTACCCATCCCGATATGTCGACGGCACCGGCATCTGCGTCAAGTCCCCACCTCGGGCCACACTCAGCGCAATCCCGGTTCCTGGTTGCCCGAATCCCCCCTCCGGCATTCGTGTCGCGACCACCTCCGGCCCCACGAGGCACGCCGGCGGCCGTGTCCCTGTTGCGACCATGCGTTGCCGCCAGTTCTCGGCCACAGACTACCGCCTCCCCCGTTGTCGCGCGCCTCCAAACCTGGAGGGTTCGGTTGACCTATCCCCAGTTACCAACCCAAGGGCGGACCCGGGCGAGAGCCAGGAGAACTGGGCGAGCGTGCTGCGGGACCTGCGGGGCCGCGGTCTGCAGGCGCCGGCGGTGGCGATTGGGGCGGGGCGCTGGGCTTCTGGTCGGCGTTGCGGGACGTGTGGCCGGAGACGACGGTGCAGCGGGACTGGTGCCACAAGCTGGCCAACGTGCTCGACAAGCTGCCGAAGCGTCTTCGGCCACGTGCGAAGCGGGCGCTGCGAGCCATCATGTGTGCGGAGACGAAGGCCGACGCGGAGCGTGGCATCGATCATCGCGGTGAAGCGCACCGCGAACCCGGCAGAAGGCGACATCGTGGTGGCCCGGATCGGGACCGAGATCACGGTGAAGTGCTTTCACCGGCCGGTCAACGACCGGATCGAGCTCCAGCCGTGCAGCAGCAACCCCGAGCACCGGCCGATCGTGATCGACGCCCGGACCGAGGACTGGGAGATCGTCGGTGGGGTCGTCGGCGCGATGATCGGACCGCCACGGTGAGGCTTTCCAGGACCATGAATCCTGCGCCGAACGCCTCTTGCGACCGTGACGGCGACGGCACCGCACTGGAGGCGGTTCTAACGCGAAGCGGTTCGGTTTCAGTCCAACTTGGACAAGGCGAGGGCCCTGTGCGCAAGCGGCACTACCGAGATCCGGCGGAAGGTCGGAAGCAACGAGATCGAGGTGCGGATCAGCGCGGGCGCCGCAGAGGCGGCGTAGGCCAGAAGAGCGCAGGCGATGCCTGCCGAGAGAAAGCTGCAGGACGAGGAACAAGAAACAGCGGCGGGCTGTGGCCGTTGCCGCGCACGGTACGGACGACGTGATATCGTGAAAACTGGGACCGAAAATGGATGAGATCACCCCTTGGCTGACACCTGCCCTGATCATCGGGCTGTTCACGTGGCTCCAGAGAGACATGCGCGAACTGCGGCGCGAGATGAATGAACGGTTCAAGGACATCAACAAGCGGGTGACCGACGAGATCAAGACGCTGACGGGCGACATGCACCAGCGGTTCGACCAGGTCGCCCGCGAACTCGGGGAAAACCGCGAGCGCATGGCGAAGCTCGAAGGCGCACTCGAAGGGTTCCTGGCCGGCCGACGAGACCGGGACGCAGCTTGATGCCCACCCGTTGAGGGACAACGCCGACCGCCACCGACCAACCGAAGTACGCGACGGACGAAGAGCGCGGAAACCACGCCCGTATACTCCGTGCAAACCGGGGCTTGCCGCCAGGTTCGGAAATCCCCTTGAAGCAGCATGCAGGACTCGTCAGAGCAGACGGCCGGAACCGAAACCGCCGTGACCGGCTCTTCGAAACGCCCCCCAACGGGCGTGGCAGGCAATGCGCTCGCCCGGCGACCCACGTCTGCCCAACGGCATCTCGGACGGGCGCGTGCCCCGACGGTGATGCTTCACGGGTAGTGAAGTAGTGAAGCGTCCAGTCGAGTCCGACACGATCCACGGCTCGATCGCACATGGAAATGCATACGACCGCGTCCGTCCTCACGGCCTTCTCCCAGCAAAACCGGGCTCACGGACGCACACTCTGGAGTTCGCACCGAACTCCACGACTGCGTCGCTGCCCGAGCTGGGCCAGTAGATTCGTCCAGCTTGCCGGAGCCGAGCACGGTTCTTGGGGTCCACCGGGGCCGGTGCTGCGGTTACGACGTCGACGCTATCGACCCCCGCCGAGGGGGCCGGATCATCTGCCTGGGCGACGTGGCGCACCCCGATGCGTGGCGGGACCGGCGGCTGGTGCTGGACCTGCGGGCGTGCCCGGGCGAGCGGATCCTGATCCTCGGCAACCACGACCTGAACCGCGACGCGCTCCGGGGGGCGGGGTTCACGACGCAGCACCGCGTCGCGCTCTACGACGCTGAACCGCCACTCGCGCTGAGTCACGAATCGCTCGAGGCAGTGCCAGTGGGCGCCGTCAACGTACACGGACATCGGCACGACGGGACCGAGCCGACGCACCGCCACGTCAACGTCGCCGTGGAGCGTTGCGGATACGAGCCGGTTCGAATGGCCGGGATCGCCGCAAGAGCGCTGGAACAGCGGGGATGAGCAGTGCCGACACAGCCGCGGCGACCGCCGGTTTCGACTCGACCGACGATGCCGGCGTCCGTATTCGCAACCCCGGGGCGAGCATCCGAGCCCGGCAGCGATGCGCGCCACGAACCGAACCTCCTGCTGCGGCCCTTCCCCCTTGACTTGTATACGACCCGGTGCCGCTCCGCGGATCTGCGGCGGACTGTGTATCAAGCGTACCTTCTACGATTGCTACGATAACTGCTGCGGCAATCCCGAAAGATGCGACGCCGTATGCCGGAACAAGCCGCGCGAGTTCGCGCAGCGCGTCCGGGAAGTCGGTGGTTTCCCACTCCACAACGTGCCGCGCGCGGAGCGGTTGTCGGCGCCGCTCCTGCCGCCGGTTGTTCCGGTTCTCTTGCACGGGTATAGCCGTGTGTCAGGCGACATGGAAAACTGACCCCCTGGCGACACTGAAAACTGACCCCCTTCGCCAGGGAGGAGCCAGCCAGATGAAGCGATGCGAGGATGTCGGCTCGTGGGCAGGGAGGCCACGGGCACAGACGATGAAGCAATCAGACGAGGTGGAGGCGATGCTGCACCTGCACGCCCTCGGTTGGGGGTTGAAGCGTATAGCGAGGGAGTTCGGGTGCAGCAAGAACACGGTGCGGCGGTACGTGGAAGCCAACGGCTGGATGGCGTATAGCCGGCCGACCAGCGGCGGCAAGCTCGAGGATCAGGAGGCATGGCTGAAGGAGCGCTTCTTGCGGCACCGCGGCAATGCGGAGGTGGTGCGGCAGGACCTGCTGCGGGAGCAGTCGATCGACGTGAGCCTGCGCACGGTCGAGCGTGCGGTCTTGCCGTTCCGGCGGCTGCTGACGGCCGAGGCGAAGGCGACGGTGCGGTTCGAGACGCCGCCGGGACGTCAGCTACAGGTTGATTTTGGGGAGCTGCGGGTGCCGGTCGCGGACGAGCGGGTGCGCGTGTACCTGTTCGTGGCGACGCTGGGCTACTCGCGGCGTTGTCATGTCGAGGCGTTCAGGCACGAGCGGCAGTCGTCGTGGTTCCGCGGCCTGGAGGCCACGTTTCGACACTTCGGCGGCGTCACCACCGAGGTGCTCCTCGACAACGCTCGGGCGCTGGTGACCCACCACGACGCGTCTACACGCGAGGTTGAGTTCAACGACCGGTTCCTGGCGTTCGCCGCCCACTGGGGGTTCCGTCCGCGCGCCTGTGCGCCGTATCGGGCTCGGACGAAGGGGAAGGACGAGCGCGGTGTCGGCTACGTCAAAGGGAACGCCATCGCGGGACACCGCTTCGAGAGCTGGGAGGGGCTGCTGACGCATCTCGGGTGGTGGCAGCGTGAGATCGCGGACCGGCGGCGCCACGGCACCACCGGGGAAGTTCCCCTGGTTCGATTCGAGCGGGAAGCGGGACGCTTGCGCCCGTGCGCAGACCGGCCGCCGTTCGGCCAGTTGCGGGATCTGATCCGGACGGTCCACGCCGACTGCGCGGTCCTCGTCGACACCAACGCCTATTCGGTGCCGTGGCGTCTGATCGGCGAGCGGGTGCGGGTGGTGGTCAGCGGCGGTCGGGTTCGCGTTCACCACGGCCCGGATGTCGTGGCCGAGCACCTCGAGCACAGCGGCCGGCACGCGCGGGTCACCGACCGCGCGCACCTGGTCGGCGTCAACGGCGGTCCGCGCCCGGCCGCGGTCGAAGCGGCGCGACCGAAGCCGGAGCTGCTGCGGCCGCTCGACGAGTATGCGGCCATCGCCGGCGGGAGCTTCTGAGATGGACGTCGTGGACCATGAGACGCTCCTCGGCTGGCTGACGCGGCTGCAACTGACCGCCATCCGCGACCAGCTCGACAGCCTGCTCGACGAGGCCGCCGAGAAGCAACTGACGCTGCGCGAGGCGCTCGCGTTCCTCATCGAGCGCGAGGTGTCGCGCAAGGACGAACGGCGCATCGAGATGGCGTTCAAGATCGCCCACTTCCCGGCGGTCCGCGAGCTGGCCGACTTCGACTTCAAGGCGCAACCGAGCATCGATGAGCGCCAGGTCCGGGAGCTGGCGACATCGCGGTGGATCGCGCACGGCGACGCAGCTTTGCTTCTCGGGCCTCCAGGAGTCGGCAAGACGCACTTGTCGATCGCGCTCGGGCGCGAGGCGATCCGACAGCGCTACACGGTGCTGTTCATCACGGCCCAGGCGCTGATGGCAGCCTTGGTCAAGGCACACAGCGACGACCGTCTGGAAGAGCGCTTGGCCTTCTTCGCCAAGCCGAAATTGCTCATTTGTGACGAACTGGGGTACCTACCCTTCGAGGCGCATGCCGCGCATCTGTTCTTCCAGCTCGTCTCGCGCCGCTACGAGCGCGGCAGCATCCTGATCACGTCGAACCGTTCGGTCGGCGAATGGGGCGAGGTGTTCGGCGACGCGGTGGTCGCCACGGCGATTCTCGACCGGCTTCTGCACCACAGTCACGTCTTGACGATCACCGGAGAGAGCTTCAGGTTGCGGGAGAAGCGCCGTGCCGGCGTCCTGAAGCTCTCGGCGCCGACGACGGACAAGCCGCCGCGGAAGGCGACATGAGCACGCGACCGGCAGCGCGACAAGCTCGGACACCGGCCATTGCGTCGGCCGCATCGGCGATCGTTTCGTCGGGTCCGGGGAGGCCTGTTGATTCTGCCGTGGCGTGGAAAACGCGCATCCGGCGTTGGGGGCGACTGAACCGTCGTCGAGAGCGCGTTTACCACACCACTTGGACGCCGCAGACGGCGCCCACAGAACCAACAGGCATCGTCGTCCTTTGCTCTCGTACACCAGATCACCAGAACGACGTTCGACGATCCGTCACGACACCGATGGAGCGTCGCAGCGTCCCGGTTCAACAACATACGCCGTTTCTTCGGGGGTCAGTTTTCGATGTCGCCGGGGGGTCAATTCCGGATGTCGCTTGACACCGTGAAGCGCCCTTCGCCCCGCCGGCGGTCTGCGTCCCCCTCTATGGGGTGATCGCGCGCCACCGCGGCGAGGAACGCTACCTGGATGCGGCGGCTGTGGCCACCGCCTTCCATTTCCAGTGTGCAACGACTCTCATACTGACAGGTACGGCGGAGGACAGCCCGCTGGAGCGCTGGTGGAGTCTCGGTCCCGACAGACTCAACGCCATTCGGAGGCTGCGGGACATCGGCGTCGAGCTCGTGACGACGCCGAACTTCAGCCTGTTCCCCGACCAGCCGCGGTGGGACGACATGCACAGCATGAAGCGCATCGCGCTCACGCATGAGGAATTTCTGCGTGAGGGCTTGCCGGCGGCGCTCCATGTCAATGCCCGCACGGAACGGGACTGGTCACGGTGGACGGAGTACATCTACCAGCGGAGCGAAGTGACGCACGTGGCGTTCGACTTCAACACCCGGGCGGGCTGGGCTGGGCGGATCGATTGGCAGCTTGCGCAAATCACCGCCCTGGCGCAGGGCGTGGGCCGCCCTCTGCATCTCGTGGCTGCAACCGCTCCTCGGCACGGGCAGTAGGCAGTTGAGCGAGCGAGGCCCCCAGGCGTCACCTTGCAGGAGCGGTCGTGTCACCATGGAGAGGCAGAGATGGGTCCGGCGCCTACGGGACCAGTGACCGCAAACGCCGCAACGGTGGGATTCTCTACTGGTCGCCAGCGGAAGACGAAGCGGCGTTGGATGGGCATCCGGCCAATAGATCCGTAGCGAGGCCCATGCGCGACGATGTACGATGCGTGTGGCGGACGTGATGATATGGTAGAACAGAACAGAAATCCGGTGAGCGCGGAGGTCCCTGGCGAGACAGGAGGGCCGCCAACCAGTAATCTGGAGGAGACCGCAGTTGGACGTACTACTGAATAACAGAGTGGCACTTGCCGTCGTTTCTGCTATCCTCGGTTGGTTGCTGGGACTGTTGAACCAAAAGTTGTTGAATAAGCGAGCGGTATTCACATACTCCGTTCGACACAATAGACTTGCCAGCGCTAGCGATGACGTCGTTTTTTGTAAGAGTACAAGTCACGTGGGGAGGGACTCCCGTAGACAATCTCTATCTGTCGACGGTGGAGTTAAGGAACGAAAGCCTAAAGGACTTCGAGAGCGTTACAGTCCAGGTCATCGCGGCCGACACGACGCTATTGACGGAACGGTCCGAATTAGTCGGCACCGATAGGATCTTGAGCTTTAGCGATGCGTACCAGCGTGAGGTGACGGTCAGAGACGGAGAAGAACCGACGGCGCAGCAACGCAACATGTTTTGGCAACGACGAGAGTACCGTATTCCAACAATGAACCGCGGACAGATCGTCCGGGTCACATACCTCAATGCGCCGAGTAGGGAAGTCCCGACGATAAACTCTCAGCCTCGTTCACAAGGGCGTGAGGCTAATGCAACGGGCTCCGCAGGGGGTAGTGCAAGAGTTAATGGGAGTACCGGTGCCGCGTGCGACCGGGGTAGGCACCCTCTTCGCCTTGCCGGTCTTGGTACTGGTCAGCAGCGTGGTCGACATAGTGTGGCTGGCGGCAGTTGTCTCTATGGTTTACGGAATGGCTGTTAGCTTCGCGGGGGTTGTTGCCATTAGAATAGGGCAGTGGATTCGTGGGTTGGTTGGTGACTAACTTGGCTGGTCGAGGTGTTTCCTCTTCTTGGGGGGGACGATTAGAAACTAGTGTCCGGCAGGCGTTCCACGGCCTGTGCATCTCGACCGGGATGCAGGTGCTCCAGGCAATGCAGGAGGCGGACAGGGACGCGTTGTGCGGTCCGAAGGGACGTCACCAGCCCGACCGGACCGCGTGGCGCGGCGGGAGCGTGGATAGCCACGTGACTCTCGGCGGCCGCCAGGTCGGGCTGCCTCGGCTTCGCGTACGTGACGCCGACGGCGAGGTGCCGCTGGCCAGTTTTCAGTGGGCGGCGGCAACCGACGCGCTGGAGGCGCACACGCTCGAAGCGATCGCCGCGGGGGTGTCGGCGCGGCGGTATGCGCGCACGCTGGACCCGGTGCCGGCCGAGGTGTCGGAGCGGGCCACATCGCGCAGCGCCGTGTCGCGGCGGTTCGTGGCATTGTCGACCCAACAGCTGCGGGCGTTCGTCAGCCGGCCGCTGGGCGAGCTGGACCTGCGTGTGGTCTGCATCGACGGCAAGGTCTTCAAGGAACACTGCATCCTGATCGCGTTGGGGATCGACACCGCGGGGCGCAAACATGTCCTCGGCTTGCGTGAAGGTGCGACCGAGACGGCGGCGGTCTCGACGGCGCTGCTCAACGACCTGGTGACGCGCGGGTTGCCGACCGAGAGGCGATGCTGTTCCTGGTCGACGGGTCCGCGGCGCTGCGTCGCGCCATCAGCGACGTCTACGGCTCGCTCGGCGTCGTACATCGCTGTCAGGTCCACAAGTATCGGAACGTGCTGGGCCATCTGCCGGAGCGGCTGCACGCCAGTGTCGGCCGGGCGCTGCGTACGGCGTGGGACCTGCATTCGGAAGCGACCGCGAAAACGGGCTCTGGAGCGCCTGGCCCGCTCGCTGGAGGACGAGCATCCCGGCGCCGCGGCATCCATCCGCGAGGGGCTGGACGAGACGCTGACGGTGCTGCGTTTGGGCCTGACGGGGCCGCTGCAGCGGACGTTGCGTACGACGAACATCATCGAGAACCTCAACGGTGGGGTGGAGCGCTACACGCGCAACGTGAAGCGCTGGCGCGGCGGTCAGATGATCCAGCGCTGGGTGGCGAGTGCGCTACTGGAGGCGGAACAGCGCTTCCGGCGGGTTCGAGGCTACCGCGACATGCGCCATCTCGTCGCTGCCCTCGATGCGTTGGCCCCACCCGCGGTCGGCGTCGAACAGGTCGCGTAATGTAGACTCGTCAATAGCAGGAACGGAGTTCGCCACCCGCGAAATCCAACAGCGAACGGGACATCCCCGTTGCGCTCGTCCATTTCCTAGCTCCGGAGCGGGTCCCGGGTCGACTTCGAAGCTCTGAGCGACGCGGTTTCCATCGTGTTCGGGTTCGGATCTCGTAGGGCGGCGCGCTCACGATGTCGACCTGCGTGACCCTGCGAATCGCCCGTCCGCTCATCTCGTACCCGCTCGGTGACCTGCTTCAGCGTGAACGGGTCCAGCGGCCTGCTGGCATTGAGCGGAAGCCGTGCACGAGGTCATCCCACCATTCACGACGCCAGTTCTCCCAGACGGCGAGACCTTCCGGCGGCACCACCTTTCGCAGTCGCCACGCCCACCAGTGGAGGCGCAGCTCCTGGTCGGGATACGACGTGGGGATGTCGTCGGCGTAGAACGCCGGGATCGCCTGCCCCGCGGCCTGGTAGCCGAAGGGGCCGTGCAGTTGTTTCCACATCATTTCGATCACGGCTCGGTCGTGAGTTGCGGCCCACACCCTCTGCGGATACTCCGCGGCCGGGTACCCCAGCCTTGCCAGTGCGGGCCGTGCGTCGCGCAGCCCGCTGCGGCCGAGCAGGTCGAGCAGGGGTCCGTGCTCCTCCTCGTTGGTGACCTTGGGCCAGTCGGGGGTTGGCGCGCCTCTCTGAACCACCCGTTCCCGCTGCCGCAGCAGCGGCAAGATTTGCGCCTGCAGGGAGGTCGAGCGCTCGCTCTGCGGTGATGTGCATCCGCGGGTTCGTTGGACCGACCTCGATGGGAATCGTCGGATTGTAGGTTTCGCTCATCGTCCAGCCCTCGGTTCGACCACACACTCGCCGTCGCTTCAGCAGTGCCGACGGCGGCGGTGACCGCGACCAAGCCGAGGTGATCGCCAAGGCGACCGCGTCGCTGGTACCGCACCGCAACGATACGGACTCTGGTCGACTTCGAAGCTCTGCGCGGCTCCGCCTCAGCGTCGATGGCCGTCGGTGGCCTCTTTGTCGCGCACGGGCCCCATCAAGCCCGCACGGCCGCCCCAAGACCGCGGCCCAGGTGCCGGATCCGGCCTCTCCCGCTCCGAGCAGGTTGAGGATGTCCCTGACGTCGGCCCTCCGGCCCGCCGAGTGGCCTTGGATGTCGGTTCGATCTCGGGCGAGCGCGGAACGCGGCAGTCACGGGCCGCGCCTTCGCCTCGAAGTCGTAGCGAATCGACAGGCCGCCCGCCGGCGGCCGGTCGCGCGACGCGCCGTTCCCCATCGTTTCGCGCTCGGATCCAGGACGACGAGCGCGACGTCGCCCGCTGGCGGCGCGTCGAGACGCCGGAGTCACCGTAACGCCGGATCAGTGGACGCGTCGGACCCGAGCACGGCACCCACGTCACCTCCGACCAGTAGCTGGTCTCGACAGGCCGCTCTCGGTGGAGATCGCCGGCGTGCGAATCGAGATCCGTCCAGGCCGGGTCCGGTAAAGATTCCGGCCGCCCCTGGAGTCTCTGTAGGGAGTCGCCACACAGGGAGGGGGTCGGGCCGGCGGGCAAACCTTCAGGTTGCATCCATGGCAGGCGCCGGTCCGGCCCCACTCGCCCCGACCTATACCTGGTGTCAGTCCTGCGGCCTGCGCTATGCGCTGGCGCTCCCGAAGCGCCCGCGGCTGTGCAACAGGTGTGGCGGCAGCAACCCCGAAGATGAAGGCGGTGCCCCAGAAACGAAGCGCGCCAGGAACGCATAGGCCATCGCTACTTCGGCGTCCCGGCGCGACAGCCCCGGGCCCGATAGCCGGCGACCCGTTCCGCCGCCTCCGGACTGGCATGCGCGGCGTCAGCGCCGCACTGGAGAGGTGCCGAACGACGACTGACGTGGCTGGACCAGTGCAGCGGTGAGGGAAGAAGATGCTCGATGACCTCCATCGAGATCCGAGGCGCCCGCACGCACAACCTCAAGGGCATCGACGTCGACGTGCCGAAGCACCGGCTCGTCGCCTTCACCGGCGTGAGCGGCAGCGGCAAGTCGTCGCTCGTGTTCGACACGATCTGCACCGAGGCGCAGCGCCAGCTCGTCGAGACGTTCAGCACCTACGCCCGCCGCCGGCTGCCGCAGCTCACCCGGCCGCCGGTCGATGCGATCCGGAACATCTCCCCCTGCATCGTGATCGACCAGAAGCGCCTGGGAAGAAGCAGCCGCAGCACCGTCGGCACGGTCACCGAGATCTACACCTACCTGCGGATGCTCTTCTCGCGCTTCGGCCGGCCGTTCGTCGGCTGGTCGCACCGCTTCTCGTTCAATCATCCCGACGGCATGTGTCCCGCCTGCAAGGGCCTCGGCAAGCGCATCACGGTCGACGTCGACAAGCTGCTTGACCTCGACCGGAGCATCGAGGAGGGCGCCATCCGCCATCCCGCCTACGATATCGGGAAGTGGTACTGGCGCGAGATCGTCCAGACCGGGGTCGTCCCACCCCGCAAGCCGCTGCGCCGGTTCACGGCGGCCGAGCGGGAGCGCCTGCTGTGGTCGGATGACGTGCGGATCGAGAAGGTCCACCAGGGCACGACGTACGAGCGGACCTTCGAAGGCGTTGCGCGCAAGCTCGAGCGGCTGCACGTCGACAAGGACGAGGACCGGATCCCGCGCGCCGGCAAGGAGGCGTATCGGCGGCTGTTCACGGAGCGGGCGTGCCCCGATTGCGGCGGCGTCAGGCTCAACGCGGCGGCACGGGCGGTGGAGCTGGCGGGCGGCTGGACCGTCGGACGGCTCGTCGACTGTGAGCTGACGGAGCTGGACCGCGTGCTCGAGGAGCTCCTCGCGCGCGACGACTACGAGCCGATCCGCGACGTCGTCGCGACGCTGGTCGTCCGGATGCGGGGGACGCTCCGGCATCTGATCGACATCGGCGTCGGCTACCTGTCGCTCAACCGCGGGGTGCCGACGCTATCCGGCGGCGAGAGCCAGCGGGTGAAGATGGCCCGGCAGCTCGACTGCGACCTCGTCGATCTCGTCTACATCCTGGACGAGCCGACCGTGGGGCTCCATCCACGGGATATCGATCACCTCATCGCCATGCTCGGCCGGCTGCGCGACCACAACTCCGTGCTCGTCGTCGAGCACGACCCGGCGGTCATCCGCGCGGCGGACTGGATCGTCGACATCGGCCCCGGCGCCGGCTACGGCGGAGGTAGGGTGGTCTTCTCCGGACGTCTCCATGACCTGCTGCGCGCCGACACCGCAACATCGCGCGCCCTGAACGACCGGGTCGCCACGCCGGGCCGCAACCGCCGGACGTTCGACGACGCGTTCCGCATCGAGAACGCGACATCCAACAACCTGCGCAGCCTCACCGTCCGGATACCGAAGGACGTGCTGACGTGCGTCACGGGCGTCGCCGGGTCGGGCAAGAGCTCGCTGGTGGCGGAGCTCGTCGACACCCTCCGGCACCGGCCGGCCGGGGACGGACGGGACGGCGAGGTGGTCGTCGTCGATCAACGCCCCGTCGGGCGTTCGTCCCGTTCCAATCCCGCTACCTACGTCGGCGTGTTCGATGCCATCCGGCGGGCGTTCGCCGCCGCCAACCGGGTGTCGCCGGCGCTCTTCAGCTTCAACGCCCAGGGTTCCTGCCCGGCATGCAAGGGCCGGGGCTTCCTGGAGGTGGAGCTGTCGTTCCTCGACGACGTGCGGCTGGAGTGCAAGGTCTGCGAGGGCAGGCGGTACCGGGACGACGTCCTGAAGCTGACCTACCAGGGCCGTTCCATCCATGACGTGCTGGAGATGACCGTCTCCGACGCCCTGCGCTTCTTCGCGTCAGTCGAGGGTCCGCGGAAGCGAAGCGCCGGCATCGGGCGCGGCCTGCAGATCCTGGCCGACGTGGGCGTCGGCTACCTGCGCCTCGGCCAGTCGCTGTCCACCCTCTCCGGCGGCGAAGCGCAACGCCTCAAGCTCGCCTCCGAGCTGACCCGGACCGGTAACGTCTACGTCATGGACGAGCCGACCACCGGCCTTCATCCGGCCGACATCGACCGGCTGCTCGGCATCGTCGACCGGCTCATCGAGGGCGGCAACACGGTGGTCGTCATCGAGCACAACCTCGACGTCATCGCCGCCGCCGACTGGATCGTCGACCTGGGACCCGAAGGTGGGAAGGGCGGCGGCGCGATTGTCGCCGAGGGCACGCCGGAGACCATCGCCGCTCACCACGCGACCAGCCATACCGGCCGCTATCTGAAGGAACGCCTAGCCAAACCTCGCGATCGAACCGCCGCCGCCATTCCATCGGCTATGGCGTCCATCCCGGATGCCCGGCGGCGGTGACCAGCCGGGATCGGGTGGTGGCGGTCCGCCCCAAGCCGGTGCGCCGCTCGATTCGGCGCGGTCACCAATCGATCCTCGGGTTCCGCAGACATGACAACCAGCCCCTTCCGTTCACGTTCGTCCGTGGCGCGCGTGCAGCGTCTTCGACGGATTCTGCGGGAGCACTTGTCGGGATCGGTTTCGTGCAGCAGGATCCATCGTGGCTGGTCCCGACGGCGCTCATGACGACCCTCGACCGCATCCAGACGCTGGTGGCCCGCAACGAAGTACGAGTCTCGCTCCATGGATCCGAAGAGCTGGCTGCGGACGATGTACAGGTACGCGACGTCATCGCCGGGGTTGCGACGGTCGTCATGGTCGAGGACTATCCGGACTATCCGAAGGGACGCTGCTGCTTGGTGCTGCAGCGGGATGCGGCGAATCGGCCAATTCATGTAGTCTGGGGTATTCCCTTCGGAGGTCAGTCGCCCGCCGTCGTCGTCACGGCATACAGACCCGACCCCTCACGATGGGATCAGACGTGGCGCGGGAGGCGGAAGTGAGTGTCAGATCAGTCCTGAGATTCGTCCGCTGTGGCGCGTTCGCGGCCGAGGTCAACGTCGAGATCTTCGAGGACGCGCGAAGCTGGGCACCGTACCTGTCTCTGAAGGACGCGTACAAGCTCGATGACGTTCGGGATGCGCTACGCGCAGGCGATGTCGATCGCGCATCTCGGCTCGCTGAGCGGGTGTACCGGTTGACTCCCGTCGGTGTTTCCGGAGAGACGACCGGCGGGACCGATTACGTCAATCGGAGCGTCTGAGGACGGTCGGCCGAGCGCGGGGCGCTCTAGGAGGACCGGTCCGCGTGCGCGCGCCGGTGATCGGCGGCGAACTTCTCAATCTCACCGACGGTGCTCACGGCGACGCCGTGACTGCCAACAACACGAGACCGACACGAGGGCAACGAGAACGCGGTGGACCCGCAGGTCCGCGTGCGTCAGAATCAGAGACCGTGACGATGGGAGAGATTCGAGCCAGCGTGACGCTGGAGAACAAAGACGACCGCGGAGCCGTGCGGCTCGGGCTGCGCTCCGAGGCGGACGTCCGACGAACGACTGTCGAAGGCTTGGTCGACACCGGCGCGGTGAGTCTCGTCATCCCCGAGGAGATCGCAACGGAGCTAGGGCTCGAGGACTGGGGAATGCGAACCGTCGTGTACGCGGACGAGCGGCGCGAAGAACGGCCCGTGACCGACGCGACGATCGAGATCGGAAACCTCGCCACGCGGACCGAGGCCATCGTGGGACCGACGGGAAGCGATGTCCTGATCGGCCAACTGGTGCTCGAAGCACTCGACCTGATCGCCGACTGCAGAAGGGGAACGCTGGCGCCGCGCCATCCAGAAGGGCCAGTCCTGGCCATCCGCTAGAGCTACGGCGGGGAGTGAGGCACCCGCATCGCGAAAGCAGCCGGCAACAGCTACCCCCATCCGCCTAGCGCCACCGCGCTAGTGGTGTGTCACTAGAACAAGTTTGCAGTTCAACACCCGTGGCGTTGCGGCACTGCCGCCCACAATCGCCCCGCAAATTGGGCGTTTCTGCGAGCCGTCGGCCGCGCGCGGCAAGTGTAAAGTCCTTCCTGGGACACACCACTAGTCGTCGACTCTACCCGGACTGTCGCTGGTAGGGGTCGGGTTCGGCCAGCCAGAGTGGGAATGGACGTGGGAGACTCGCGGGCCGTATTCCGTAACATGCTGAAGAATAAGCACTTTATACGCTGTATTCGAATCCTGCACGGCGCGCCACTCTCTTCAACCAGGCAAAGTTCCGGTACACCGACGGCGGTTGCACGGCGCGGGGCGTCTCGGCGCACCCCGGCGGTGAGCATCACCGTGTGAAGAGCGCCAGGGCGGCGTTGACGTGGGCCAGGATGCGGAACGAGTAGTTGTAGTGCCGCTCGATGCGATGCAGCCGCAACGAGCCGGCGAGCATGACGCCATCGGCTTCGTAGAAGGCCTTCGACACCCCCAGCTCCCCGTAGTCCCGGGTCGCACGGAACACCGAGCCGTCCTGCCGCCGCGAGCCGTAGTTGGGGTCGCCCTCCTCCTTCAGCCACAGGCAGGCGCGCCAGACGATCAGGTGTCCGCGCCAGCCGCGCCTGGTCGCCGCGGCGCGCAGGAAGATGCCGTGGCCGTGGTCGGTCGACGCCGGCGCGGCCCGGTTCCGGACGTGCTTGGACCACATCGCGTAGGCCTCGATAGATGCGGCGTCGAAGAAGTCGATGCGCGGCTCGAACACCAGCCCCGGCCCCCCGGCGATGCTGTCGTTCACCGGTCCGGCATCGAAGAGCTGCCCGCCCTCGTGCACGATGTGGAACTGGTAGCCGAGCGCGACCGGCGGCCCGGCGCCGATCGCCAGTCGGCCCCGCACGCCGGCATCGAACCGCTCGCGGTGCTCCTCGGTGTTGAGCCGCTGCCAGTTGATCCAGGTGTCCTGCGTGAGGCGGTCCGACGCCACCTGCCACTGGATGCCGCCCTCGTGGGGACGCGTGAACGACAGCGTCTCGACCTGCAGCGGCGGCAGCAGCCCGTGCGGTCCCCCGAGGTCGGGGGCCGCCGTGAAGTTGTTCGGCACGGTGTCGAGGGTGCCGAAGACGAAACGCGACGCGCCGGTCTCGATGGCCAGGCTGATGACCGGCCGCCACTGCTCGGCGAAGCGGGCGGAGCCGTACCGGTGGTTCAGGAACAGCCCGCCGCGAAGCGTCGCGCGATCCGTCAGCTCGATGTCGACGCCCAGGGTGCCGGCTGCCCCCAGCAGGGTCTCGCCGTCCCGGAAGGGGTTGAAGAACTCGGTGTTGTCGCCGTAGATGGTGAGGTCGGCCAGCAGCGTCGTCTGCTGCTGCGCCGCCGCCGGCAATGCGAGGGCCAGGGGCAGCATGGCCACGACACCGGCCACGAACGGCGCACGATCGGAACGACGCGGCATGAGCGGCCGGATTATAACGCCGCGCCTCGCCGCCGGACGGGGCGACGGCCCGGCACCCGGCAGACGGCCGCCCGGTGCTGGTACCATTACAGACGCCATCATGCCGCCGACCAACGCCGCCGCCCCGCCGTCCCCCCGCGTCGCCGGCAAGTTCCTCCAGGTGGGGGCGGAGCGCTTCCTGGTCAAGGGCGTGGCCTACGGCACGTTCGCGCCCGACGCGGACGGCTACCAGTTCCCGCCGCTGCCGCGCGTCGCCGCGGACTTCGCGCTCATGGCCCAGTCCGGCATCAATACAGTCCGGACCTACACGGTGCCGCGGACGGACTTCCTGGACGCGGCGGGAGAACAGGGTCTGCGCGTGGCGGCGGGCGTGCCCTGGGCGCAGCACGTCGCGTTTCTCGACGGTCGGAAGCTCGCCCGCGCCGTTCGGAGGGACATCGTCCGGGAAGTGCGCCGGCTCGCCGGCCATCCGGCGACCCTGCTGGTGGCCGTCGGCAACGAGATCCCGTCCGGCGTGGTGCGTTGGCACGGCGCCTCGCGCATCGAACGGTTCCTGCGGGATATCTACGACGACGTGAAGCAGGCTGCTCCCGACGTGCTGCTCACCTATGTCAACTACCCGCCGACGGACTACCTGGATCTACCGTTCTTCGACGTCTGCGCGTTCAACGTGTACCTGCATCGCGGCGATGATCTGCGCGCCTACGTCGCGCACCTGCAGGTCGTCGCCGGGAACCGGCCGCTGCTGCTGGCCGAGGGGGGCGCCGACAGCCTCCGCGAGGGGGAAGAGGGGCAGGCGGATCTCACCGCGACGCAGCTTCGAATCGCGTTCGAGGAGGGCGCCTGCGGGGCGGTCGTCTTCTCGTGGACCGACGACTGGTGGCGGGGAGGGCACGCGGTCGACGACTGGCGCTTCGGGCTGACCGACGACCGGCGCCGGCCCAAGCCGGTCCTCGCCGATGTCGCGCTGGCGTTCGCGGACGCGGGATTCCCGCCCGGCCTGCGCCGGGACTGGCCGCGGGTCTCGGTGCTGATATGCGCCCGCAACGCCGCCGACACCCTCGACGAGTGCCTGCGCTCGGTCGTTGAGCTCGACTACCCGGACTACGAGGTCATCGTCGTCAACGACGGCTCGACCGACGCTACCGGGGAGATCGCGCGGCGGTACCCGGACGTCACGGTCCTGGACACGTCCCACGGCGGCCTGAGCGCGGCGCGCAACGCGGCGCTCCATCGCGCCAGCGGCGCCATCGTCGCCTATACCGACGCGGACGTGTGCGTCGACCCGGCGTGGCTGATCTACCTGGTGCAACCGTTCCTGCGGTCGGACGTCGCCGGCGCGGGCGGTCCCAACGTGGTGCCGGAAGACGATCCGTGGATGGCGCAATGTGTCGCGCGGTCGCCCGGTGCCCCGACCCACGTACTGCTCGACGATCGGTCTGCGGAACACGTGCCGGGCTGCAACATGGCCTTCCGCCGCGACGCGCTGCGGGCCATCGGCGGGTTCGATCCGACCTACCACGCGGCGGGCGACGACGTCGACGTCTGCTGGCGGCTGCAGGCGCGCGGGCAGTCGATCGGGTTCGCCCCGTCGGCGCTCGTCTGGCACCGCCATCGACGCACTGCCCGGGGCTACTGGCGCCAGCAGGTCGGCTACGGAGAGGCCGAGACGCAGTTGATGGACAACCACCCGGAACGCTTCCTCAACGGCCACGCCGTCTGGAAAGGGCGCATCTACAGCTCGCTGCCCTTCGTGCGGGCCATCTCCCGCGTCCGCGTCAACGCAGGGGTGTGGGGCACGGCCGCGTTCCCCTCCGTCTACAGCGCGCACATTCCCTCCATGACGTATGTGCCCCACCTGATGGAGTGGCAGCTCGGATCCGTCCTGCTCGTGTGCGCCGCCGTCGGGAGCGCTTGGTTCGGGCACGTCGCGTTGGCCGTCGTGGCGGGGTTGGGCGGCATCGCCGGGTTGGCCACCACCGCCGCCAAGTGCATCGGCTACGGCCGGCGCACGGACGTGCGAGGGCTCGCTGCCGTCGGTCCGTTCGGTCCCAGGGGGAGTCGATTCCTATACCGGGCAACGATCGCGTGGCTGCACCTGTTGCAGCCGATCGCCCGCGGTTGGGGCCGTTTCCGGGGCAAGCTCTGGCCTCCCGACATCGGCGCCCGGCCCGCCGGGCGCGCGACCGGTGGCCGAGGCCTCGACGAGAGGCTCGAGATCGTCCGTGCCCTCCGCTTGCTGTGTCGCGGGCAGGACAAGGTGGAGCTCTGGAGCGAGCGCTGGGTCGACCGCGCCGACCTGCTGACGCGCATCACGCGCGGCCTGCAGGCACGAGCCGTCGGACGCGCCATCGACGCGCACGACACCTGGCAACAGGAACGCGACCTGGCGGTGGCCACCGGCCGGTGGGGATGGCTCGATGTGCGGACGTTGCTGGAGGAGCACGAGGAGGGGCGTTGTCTCTTCCGCGTCGGCGTCCGTCACCGGCTGGCTCCCTTCGGCGCCCTGGTGGGGATGCTGACCGGGGCGGGGCTCGCGGCGAGCCTGCTGCTCGGCGCCGGCCTGACCTCGGTGCTGTTCCTCGGCACCGGCCTGACCGCCGCGGTCGCCATGTGCCGCCGGATCGCACAGGTCGATGCCGGCGTGCGCGCGGTGGTCGTGGAGGTGGCCGGCCGACGCGGCCTGCTGATGATGCAAGGCAAGGACCTGGCCGCCCGGGTGCCCGCGGCGGGAGCCGAATCGACCCGTCCGTTCGTCCGGCGCCCGCCGGTGGTCGGCGGTGCGGAGCCGGGCGCGGGTGCGGAGCCGGTCGTCGGTGCGGAAGCCGAGCGCGCCGAAGTCTTCGACCTGCAGCCGTCCGGGGAGCGCTGAAGCCGCCCGACAACGACTGCCGGCCAGGTCATCCGCGCCGGGCGTACTGACGGCGATAGTACGCGCGGTAGGCCTCGCTGCCCTCCTTGATCGGTCGCCACCACCCCTCGTTCTTCGCGTACCAGGCGACGGTTGCGCCCAGGCCGGTCTCGAACGCGGTCAGCGGCTTCCAGCCGAGCGCATGGAGCTTCGCGGTGTCCAGGCAGTAGCGGCGGTCGTGTCCCGGCCGGTCCGCCACCGGCTCGATGAGTGACGCGGGCCGGTCGAGCAGGTTCAGGATGCGGTGCGTCAGGTCGAGGTTCGTCACCTCGTTGCCCCCGCCGATGTTGTACGTCTCACCGGCTTGCCCGCGCTCGATCAGCAGGTCGAGCGCCCGGCAGTGGTCGTCGACGTGCAGCCAGTCGCGGACGTTGAGGCCGTCGCCGTACAGCGGCAGCGGGCGGTTGTCGATGGCGTTCGTGATGAACAGCGGGATCACCTTCTCGGGGTACTGCCGGGGGCCGTAGTTGTTCGAGGCGCGCGTAATCACCACGGGCACCCGGTAGCTCGCCCAGTAGCTGTAAGCGAGACGGTCCGCGCCCGCCTTGCTGGCTGCGTACGGATTGCGCGGCCGCAACTCGTCGGTTTCCCGGCTGGCCCCCTCCGGGACGCTGCCGTAGACCTCGTCGGTCGAGATCTGCACGAAGCAGCGGAGACGCGGAGCCTCCCGGGCCGCGTCCAGGAGCACGAACGTGCCGTGCACGTCGGTGCGGATGAACTCCCCCGCGCTCAGCAGGGAACGATCCACGTGGGTCTCGGCCGCGAAATGCACGACGATGTCAGCGTCCTGCACGAGGGGTGAGGCGACGGCCGGGTCCGCGACATCGCCGTGGACGAACCGATGCCGCGGGTTTCCGTCGAGATCCTGCAGGTTCTCGCGCCGGCCCGCGTAGGTCAGCTTGTCCAACGTCGTCACGCGCCAGTCGGGGTGAGCGTCGAGGGCGTAGTGAACGAAGTTGCTGCCGATGAAGCCGGCCCCGCCCGTGACGAGCACCTCAACCATCCTGTCGCGTCCAATCGTAGGGCAGGGTGCCGTGCGGCTCCAGGCGGTACTCGTCCGGATCGTCGTAGCGGTACGGCTCGGTCGGCACGTTCACGACGACCGACGGCTCCTGGCTGATGCACTTCCAGCCGTGGTAGACGAGACTGGGGATCTGCACCAGCGTCGGGTTGAGGTTGCCGAGGAAGAACTCGTTGATGCGTCCGCGGGTGGGCGAGTCCTCCCGCGTGTCGACGAGCACCAGCTTGATCATTCCGGCGACGCAGGCGAAGTGGTCGATCTGGCGCCGGTGGTAGTGCCACGCCTTGACCACGCCGGGATAGGTGGCCGACACGTACACCTGCCCGAACTTCCGGAAGATCTCGTCGTCCGTGCGCAGGATCTCCATCAACCAACCGCGCTCGTCCGGGATCAGCCGTAGCGGCTTCGTCCGCACGCCGTCAATCGGTTCCCGATCGACGGCCGCATACTTGGCGGGGTCGGTCACGAATCGTTCCTTTCCGTCCGGGCGCATCGCATCAGCGAAGGCCGACCTCCGAGCGGTCCCCCAGCATGAACCGAAGCGCCGCCGGTTTGCCGGAGCGGCGGACGATGGTGACGTCACGGCCGATGAGGCTGTCGGTGATGCGCTCGGTCAGACTGGCAATCCGGCTGCCTTCCATGACGATGCTGTGCTCGATCTCGGATCCGCTGATCTCGACGCCGCGCATGATCGCCGTAAATGGTCCGATGTAGGCATCCCGGATGCGGGCGTCGTGTCCGATGATGGCCGGACCGCGGACCACGGACCCCGAGATGATCGCGCCCGGTTCGATTATCACCTTGCCCTCTACACGCGAGTCGCCATCCACCGTGCCGTCGATTCGCGGCGGCAAAGTCTCCAGGATCAACCGGTTGGCCTCCAGCATGTCCTCCAGCCGCCCGGTGTCCTTCCACCACCCGTCGACGATGTGCCGGCGGACCTGCAGGCCGCGGTCGATCAGATCCTGTATCGCGTCCGTGATTTCCAGCTCGTTCCGAAAGCTCGGCTCGATCCGCCGGGCCGATTCGAAGATCGCGCTGCCGAACATGTACACGCCGACCAACGCCAGGTTGCTGCGCGGGGTCTTGGGCTTCTCGATCAGCCGGACCACGCGGTCCCCGTCGGTCTCGGCCACGCCGTACTGCTCCGGGTGGGCCACCGGCGTCAGCAGGATCTGGGCCGCCGGCCGCGTCGCTGCGAACTCCTCGACGAACGGGACGATGCCCTTTGCCAGCAGGTTGTCGCCGAGGTACATCACGAACGGGTCGTTCCCGATGAACGGCTCGGCGATCAGCACCGCGTGCGCCAGCCCGCGCGGCGCGTCCTGCGGGATGTAGGTGACCGTGACGCCCCACTGCGAGCCGTCGCCCACCGCCGCCTCGATCTCGGCGTGGGTGTCACCCACCACGATGCCGATCCGGCGGATCCCGGCCGAGGCCAGCGTCTCGATGCCGTAGAACAGCACCGGCTTGTTCGCCACCGGGACGAGCTGCTTGGCGCTCGTGAACGTGAGCGGCCGCAGGCGTGTGCCCTTGCCGCCGCTGAGGATGAGCCCCTTCATCGTGGACGATAATCATAACGGGCAGTGTCGCCGAGGCCCGAATCCGGGCGATTCGATGGAAGAGCACGAGGCGTACATGCGCGCGGCGCTGGCGGAAGCCGAAAAGGCGGCGGCCGCCGCCGAGGTGCCGGTGGGGGCCGTCGTGGTGGCCCTCGACACGGGACGCATCATCGGCCGCGGCTTCAATCACTCGATCGGCGGGGTCGACCCGACCGCGCACGCGGAGGTCGCGGCCCTGCGCGACGCGGCCCGCCGCACCGGCAACTACCGGCTCACCGGCGCCACCCTCTACGTCACGGTCGAACCGTGCCTGATGTGTACCGGAGCGCTGGTGCATGCGCGCATCGGCACGCTGGTCTACGGCGCCCCGGAACCGAAGGCCGGCGCCGTGCGCTCGGCGATGCGCGCGCTCGAGCATCCGGCCCTGAACCACCGTGTGGACGTGGTGGCCGGCGTGCTGGAGGCAGACTGCCGCGTGCTGATGCAAGCATTTTTCGGAGCGCGGCGGCGTACGCCGGACGTGCCGTCCGGCTGACGAGGACCGGATGGCTCAGGAATCGTGCCCGGAGCCGTGTGAGCGGCGGAGTGCCCGAGGTCGCATCGTCTCTGCCGCGGTATTGGGCAAGCCGAAGTTGGTTGGATTTCTGGCAAGCCGAAGCTGGTTGGACTGGGGAGGAGAACAGCCGGGATTCGTGCCCGGAGCGGCGCGGGGGCGGCGGAGTGCCGGAGAGCGCAACCTCTCCGCACCGACTTGGATTGCCAAATCGGTTGGCGGAGAGGGTGGGATTCGAACCCACGTGCCGGTTTCCCGACAAGACGCTTTCGAGGCGCCCCCGTTACGACCACTTCGGTACCTCTCCGTGCCTCTATTGTACGCGCAACCCGCCGCGACGGGCAGGTGAGGCAAGGCCCAAGGGGGCAACGCGAGCCGCAGCGCTGCACCCCCGGTACAAAGCCGGTCGCGCAAGTCCGTTCAGAACTCCCGGCGCCGCGAGCACATGATGACGTGCATCGCCCGGACGTCCTTCGGCTTCGCGAAGCACGCGGTATAGGCGGAATTGTAGGGCTGCAGCATGAACCCGCCCTGCATTGTGTGCACAAGGCGGACCGCGCACTCACGGGACGCAAGCTCGACGTACACCTCATCACCGTCGTGTACCCGCAGGCCGGGACACACGATTGCGATCATGTTCGGCCGGTGCGCCGGAAGCATCGAGTCACCGCGAATCTTGACTCCGTAGGCATACGGATCCTGGAGGGAACGGGGGCGCGCAATCCGATGCACGATGGCGGCGATCGCCCCGCTACCGTCGTGTTCGCCCTTCGGGAACGCATCGCCCTCTGCGATCACCGGAATCTCAGCCGAGTCGATACGTGAATCGACCGTCAGCGCCGCGCCGAACGTTGCTTCCCGCACGCGGTCGTAGTCGGGATCCACTCCCGAGAGCAGGTGGTCCACCGAGCAGCGAAGCCCCTTTGCGATCTTGACCAGGGTCAAGGTCTCGAGGACGGCGTAGCGGTCGTTCTCCCAGTCCGACACCTGGGGCTGGGGGACGCCGAGCAGGTCGGCCAGCGCCTTCTGCGTCTGGAGACCCGCCTCCCACCGCAACCGCTTGATGTTCTGACCGAGGGACACAGCCAAAGATTACCGCAGACGCCCGTCCACGTTCAAAAACTTACAGACACCGCGTCAAAGACTCTGGTGCTCTCGAAAATCGTCTTTACACGTTGCGCTCAACACCATATAGTCAGAGCGCGATGCTCACCAAACAGCAACTCGCCATGCTCCGCACTGAGCCCGGCACCAACCGAGTGGCGAGAGCAATCGAGCTGGCGGGCGTCACGCAGGTTACCGTCGCCGATGCGCTGGGCCTGCCGCAGCCGTACGTCAGCGACGTCGCACGGCGACGCTACAAGACCATTACTGTCGAGAACGCCAGGAAGTTCGCAAGATTTTTCGGGTGCTCCATCGAGGACCTTTTCCCGTCCGACGACGAGGCCGAATCGTGACACGTGCCGGCATCCTGCCGAGCTCCCCCGGTTCGCCGCCGACCGGTTCGGCTCCCCGCTGACCGCGAGTTACGGCACGCCGCTACGCACCGCAGCGTTGCCCTCCGCGCCGTCGTTCACCGCCGGTGCTCCGGGAGTCCTCGAATCCCTGCGCCGTCTGGGCGGCGGGTCGCCACGCGGGCGCGGAGTATTTTCGTTGAATCGAATATCGTGCAAAAACTATGCGTGCACGCATTAAGTAGTTTATTTTGTTGATGTAAGTTCTGACACGTGAGCACGATCTGGTATAGCCTTGTCAGCGTGTCGCTCGGAGAGAACATCAAGCGGTTGCGGTGGGCGTCGGGACTTCAGACGCAAAAGGCATTCGCCGACCGGCTGGGCGTCCCGCAGCCGCGGGTGTCGGACTGGGAGAACGACCGCTACGACGTCCTTGAAACCACGACCCTCGTCCGGATCGCCAAGGGGCTGCGCTGTTCCATCGATGACCTGCTGGTCGGCCTCGATCCCGACTACGACCGAATCCGGCGGACAGGCCGCGCGCCCGCCGTCGGGCCTGCCGGCATCCATTCTCCGGTCGACGCCCGCGCCGACATTCCGGTCGTAGTCGAGGGCGATGCCATGCCCGAGGTCATTACGCAGGGTGGCCGGACGGTGGAGCGTTCCGGCATCGTGCAGTGGGTGCCGCGCCCCAGAGACTTGGCCGACCCGAACGCCTACGGAATTCGAATTCGCGGCGACTCGATGATTCCCGCGCATCGACCGAAAACCATCGCGATCATGGCACCGGCTCGTCGAGTGCAGGACGGCGATGAGGTCTATGTCCAGCTCGGGTCCGGTGAGCGTCTGATTCGGCAGGTCCGGACAATCCGGGGCGGATGCTTGCTGCAGTCGTACAATCACGCGTACCAGCCGCTCCTCTTGCACCGGAAAGACATCCGGGCGATGGATGTCGTCGTGTCGTCGCGCCTCCCGGTACTCTGACGGCCCGTCGACTTCGGCTGCGGCAGTGTCCTCCGTCCAGGCCGGCTGGACCAGTCTCGCCGCTCGAATGCAGCGGGGCTTTGCGCCTCGGACTGGTTGGGCCGCCAAAATCCGTCGCAAGGCTCCGCGTTTGGCCCCCACCGCCCCAGGAGCTTGCGACTCAGAACTGACTCCGTTGCGTTCTCCGGCGCAGGCTCCTAGACTGTCACTGCATCGGATCCCCGATGGACGCGGAGAGATGTCCGAGGGGTTGAAGGAGCACGCTTGGAAAGCGTGTGTAGGGGTAATCCTCCTACCGTGGGTTCGAATCCCACTCTCTCCGCCACTCTATACGCGTAAACTGCTGCAAATGAAGCACTACTAGGCGGGCCGGCTCTTTGAGGTCCACGCGTTCGGCCGCCGTTACACGGTGCTGCCAGCCCCGAGACCAACCTGTTCGTCTCCCGCGAGGGCGCGGCGAACCTGCGCTCGCAGGAGTTCCGGGCCGGGTTCAACACCGAACTCCGCGTTCCCCAGATCACGCTTGATGACCTCAAGGTGGGGCCGGCGGTTGGCGAGGGCATACTGGACGCTCGCCCCGCACTCTGTCCGTGCCCTCCTGGGCGACGTGATCGATAGGACCCCAACCTGCACCACGTGGACGGGCGTTCGCGACCTGCCTGGCGATCTGTCTGGACGAACTGTCCTAGTATATCCTATAACCTATCTATGGCGAGTCCCGGTTCGATGGGCGTTCGACCTGTCCCGTACACGATCCGCCTGCAGAAGCATGGCCGCTACGTCACAATCCACCGGGCGTGGTGCGGCTACATCCGGCGGGAAGAGCACCGCGACAGCATGGATCACGACACGTTGCGTGAGGCGCTGTTGCACGCCAGGGCGCTCGGTAAGCCGCTGCGCTTGTGCCAGGCGCTGGGTTGCTTCAGAGGGATCCGGACCGAGGAAGAGCTGCTGGCGGTTGGCGAGAGTGTCGAGCGGTAAAGCTGACGCCGGGTCGGGCGGCCCACGTGACCGTCCACTCGCCGACAGTGTGATCTGCCCGGCGCGCTTCGCGAATCGCCATCAGGTGAGGGAGCCTCTTCTGCACGCGGCGGTCCCGGCATGCTTCCCGCGCTACGAGTACTTGACGTTCGGGCCGCAGAACGCCGAGGTCGTGAAGATCGACCGGTGAACAGGAGAGCACCGGCACCGCTTCATCGTCCCGGACCCGATGCCTGTCCGGCGAATCCGGACAGGCATGCCGTTGTTCTCGGTAGATCGGATCGGGACCTCGGATCCACTGTACTGAGAACCCGTCAGTCCAGAACGCCGAGCGTCTGCGCCGCGCGCACGGCTTCCTCGCGGCGGTTGACGCCCGTCTTGCGGTAGATGTTCATCAGATGGAAGCGGACGCCGGGGCGCGAGATCCCGAGACGACCGGCGATCTCCATGTTCTGCCGCCCCTCGCGAACCTCCGCCAGCACCTGCAGCTCCCGCGGCGAGAAGAGCGGGGCGGTCGGTTCCGTTCCGTCCAGATGCTCGCGCATCGCCTCGGCCGCGTCGCGCGTCTCCCGATCGAGATCCGTCGCGAGCAGTCTGCGCAGCACCACCGAGCTGACCTCGCGTTGGCGCACCAGGGGCCGGACATAGTCTGCTTCCCGCGCCAGCCGCAGGAACTCGACCAGCAGCGAGAGCGCGCGTTCAGCGTCTCCCGCTCGTTCGGCGACGGCCATCGAGAGTGTCAACCCTCGGAACAGCGTGCGCGCCATGCCACGCTCGGACGCGACGGTGCACAGGGTAGTCGCCATCTCGTCTGCGGCGGCGAAATCGCCCTGTGCAGCCAGCAGCCGGACGCGGGCGCAGGCCATCGACTCCATCGTCCGCCACGGCTGGCCGTCGAGATCGACCAGCTCGGCCGCCTCGTGCGGCAGCCCCTGATCGCGCCACTCCTCGGCCGCCTGCTCGGTGCGCCCGAGGTCTACCAGGTAGTGGACCAGCAGCCCCGAGACGCAGCGGGACAACGGCACGGAGCGCATAGCCCGTACGTCCTCGAGTGACTGCGTCAGCAGCGGGATGACCGCTTCGCCGCCGTGCTGCTCGAACGTCAGCTCGGCGGCGACCGCCACCGCAACCGCGTCGATATCCGTCCAGATGGCGCGGAGCCCCGCCAGGCTCTCCAGCGTTCGCCGCTCGACCGCCTGCTTGCGGTTGCGTTCGATGTCGAGCTCGATGGCGGCGGCGTCGACGCATACCGCCAGGCATGGGTCGGAGGCGAAGTCCTGGTCCGTCATCCGCCGGGCGCGCGTGTAGCGGGCGGCGGCCTCACAGACGCGTCCCTCGGCCATCGCGGCCATGCCCAGGTAGATGTCGAGGATCAGGTTGCCGTACCGCCGCTCGTCGCCGAGGTTGGCCTGCGCCAGCGCGGCGTGCCGCCGGCATTCGTCGAAGCGGGCGCGCACGTAGCAAGCGCCGCACAGCACCATGTGTCGTGCGCCGAGACGCAGTCGCCCGCGCTCGTCGCCGGCCGCGAAGCCCGCCGCCGGCAGCAGCTTGTCGATCTCCTCGTGCAGGTCAGGATGAGAGCCGCCGGCCAGCGCGAGCCGCGCGAAGGCCCGGTCGATGGCCAGTGCCTCGTCGTCGCCGCCCTCCCGGTCGCTGGTGAAGCCCTCGGTCGAACGGCCGACCGACTCGTAGAGCGACTCCGCCTCGTCCACCTTCTGGGCCATGCGAAGAGCGACGCTGCGCAGCAGCATGAGCCGCGGGTGCGACGCGGTGATCTCCGGCGTCAGGAACTCGTTCGCCGAGACGAGGCCCGGCACGCCCTGCCGCAGCCATATCTCGAACACGCCGGAACCCTCGACCAGATCGCCCACGAGCCGCGCGTCGCCCGCCGACCGGGCATGGCGCCACGCCGAAACGAGTTGCCCGCGGCGGGCCAGCGCCCCGGCGATGCCGGCGTGCAGGGACCGCTTGCGAGCCGGATCTTCGACTGCCAGCAGGTTGGCGCAGTAGTCCCTGACCAGGGGATGCATGCGCCGCACGGCGCCGTCCCGGCCGATCGGGGCCAGCAGGCCTTCCAGCGCCGACAACGCGGCGAACCGCGCGCGCACGTCGCCCGCATCGAGGACCTCGTCTACCAGGTCCGGATCGATCCAGTCGAAGACCGCCAGCTCGCAGACGAGCGTGCGGTCCGTTCGGGACAGGCCACGCAGCAGACGGAGCCGGACGAAATCCGCGGTGAGACGCGCAGTCTCCGGCCGGAGTTGCCCCATCTCGGTCTCTTGCCGGTTCCGATAGATCGTCAGCGCGACCGGCCAGCCGGCAGTCTGTTCCTCGACCGCGTCGAGTTGACGTCGGGACAGCTTCCTGCCGGCGAAGAATCGGGCGATCTCCGTTCTCGAAAAGCGCAGCTCGCCGGCGCCGACGACGACGCCCGAACCGTCGAAGACCTGCATGGCCAGGTCCAGGCCCGGGTTCGAACGGAACGCGAGTGCGAAGTGCAGATTGCCGGGACCGTGCTCCACCAGCCGCTGCAGCAGCTCCAGGGTCTCGCTCGGCAGTCGGTCCACCTCGTCGAGCACGAGCAGGCACGGCGCAGCGTGCCGACCGACGGCGCGTGCCAGCGTCCCGATCTGGTAGGCCGAGGGTGACGACGGCCAGGCGTCGTCGCCGTCCAGCTCGGAGAGGTCGAGCCCGCCGCGCTCGAACGCGTAGGCGAGGTAGGCGCCGAACACGCCCGGCGCGTCGTCCTCGCCAAGCGAGGTCCAAGCGACCATGCGTCCCTGGTCCCGCATCCTGCGGCTCAGTTCCGCGAGGACGGTGGTCTTGCCGAAACCGGCCGGCGCCTGCAGCAAGGCGAAGCGCCGCTCGGTGGCTTCCTCGAGGCGCTGAACCAGCGCGTCGCGCGGCACATGGCCGACACCCGGCTCCGGCGCGGTTACCTTCGCCTGCAGGAGCCACGACGGAACGACATTGGACGGCACGCTCGACAGACCTTCCGACCCGGGACGGGATCCGGCGCCGCTCTCGACCCGCCGGAGTGCGCCGGTACAAGACGATGGAATACGAACGGGCTCCATTATTCGCCGGTTCGGAACACGAGCGCAACAAGCGGGCCGTCTTGATCGGGTCGGGCGGCGCGGCGTACACTGGGGCGTCCGCGCGTGGTGACGGGTCGCACCGCGGCCCGGAACCTGTGCAATTTCAGCCTACGAACCGCGTCAGGGCCGGAAGGCAGCAGCGCTAAGTAGTCACTGACATGTGCCGCAGGCCCTTCCGGGTCGCGGTGGGGCCCGTGCCCGCGTCGAACGGGCTGTCGCCCCGGGCGGCGCCTCGCCGCTCTCGGTGCTGCGCGGGGTTTCGCCACGGACTGCCAGGCGACGGATGGCCTACCAGGTTCTCGCACGCAAGTACCGGCCGCAACGGTTCGATGACGTCGTCGGCCAGCAGGCGGCGACGAAGACGCTGCGCAACGCCCTGGCCCGCGGGCGGCTCGCGCAGGCCTTCGTGTTCGCAGGGCCCCGAGGCGTCGGCAAGACCACGACCGCCCGGATTCTGGCGCGTGCCCTGAATTGCGCCGGCGGGCCCACGCCGGACCCCTGCGGGGCGTGCGACCCGTGCGTCGAGATCGCCGAGGGGCGCGACATCGACGTGCTGGAGATCGACGCCGCCACCCACACGCAGGTGGAGAACATTCGTGAGGTAATCATCGCCGGGCTGGCGATGACGCCCGTCCGGAACCGGTACAAGGTCTACATCATCGACGAGGTGCACCAGCTCTCCAGCCATTCCTTCAACGCGTTGCTCAAGTCGATCGAGGAGCCGCCGCCGCACGTCATGTTCATGATGGCGACGACGCAGCTCGAGAAGATCCCGGAGACTATTCTGTCGCGTTCGCAAGTCTACGAGCTGCGGACCATCGGGCGGCAACAGATAGCCGATCAGTTGCGGGCAATTGCGGACGCCGAGGCCATCACCGTCGACGACGCGGCGCTCGGCCTCGTTGCCCGCGCCGCCGACGGCAGCATGCGCGACGCCCAGAGTGCTTTCGATCAGGTGATCGCCTTTGGCGGCGAGCGGATCGGGGTCGAGGACGTCTCGACCGTGCTCGGCCTGATCGGCCGCGATCCGGTGCTCGACGCGGTCGCCGCGGTCGCCGATGAGGACGCACCCGCGGTGTTCGGTCTTGTGGGGCGGTTCGTCGAGGCAGGCTACGACCTGCGGCTCGTCTGCCGCGAGCTGTCGCGTGCCGTACGCGATCTGCTGGTCCTGTCGATAGACCCGTCGCGGGCCGAGGATCCGGAGATCGCCGGCGAAGGCGAGCGGGAGCGGCTGGTCCAGCTAGCACAACGGTTCTCCAGAGAGGATCTGATGCGGGCGTTCGACACCGTGGCGCGTGCCGAGGCCGAGATCAGAAGCGCGGTGCAGCCGCGCTACCACCTCGAGATGGCGCTGCTGCGCTGGATGCACCTGCGGAGGCTGGTGCCGCTGGCCGATTTGCTGCAGGGGCGCGGTGTGTCGGCCCGCACCCCGGTGGCGCCGGTTTCCTCCGGGGAATCGCCGCGCAAGTCGAGGCCGCACCCGGCGGCCGCGCCGACGCCGACCGGTCGGCAGCCCGCGCGAAGCGACCCCGTGCCCTCCCCGCGCGGGTCGGGGACCGCGCCGGCCGGGCGCCCGCGATCGGTCCCGGCGGCAGAAGGCGCCTCGACGAGCAGCGAGACGGACGGGCCGGCGGTCGGCGGGGCGACTTCCGGCCCTCCGCCGGCGGGTGCGGCGGCGCCGGGCCCCACCGACGCGCTGCTGGCGGAGATCAAGCGGGCCAACAAGGTCTTCCACGGCATGGTGGTGGCGCCCGCGACGCGGATCGAGCTGTCGGGCGACCGCCTGGTCTTCACGTTCCCGGCGGACCGGCGGACGGCGGCTGCGCAACTGAAGAAGAAGCGGGAGTGGGTCGAGGGGCTGGTGTCGCAGGTCGCCGGGCGACGGCTGACGGTGGAAGCGGTGCAGGAGCGGGAGGCGCAGCAACCGTCGGAAGCGCCCGTGGCGGGCGACACCAGGGCCGGTGGCGCCGGCGACGGGGCGGTGGCCGCCGTGCCCGGTCGTTCGACGGACGATGGTGCCGAGGGGCAGGAGCCGGCGGCCGGACTGCGCGAGCGCGCGCTCGGCGATTCCATGGTAAGAGCGGTGCTGGATCTGTTTCCGGCGGAAATCACCGACATCGAGAGCATCCGATGAACATCCAACAAATGATGAAGCAGGCGCAGGAGATGCAGGAACGCCTGCAGCGCGAGCTGGCCGCTACCGAGGTCGAAGCGACGGCGGGCGGCGGCATGGTGACCGTCGTCATGAACGGCGTCAAGCAGGTACGCTCCATCACGATCGATCCGGAGGTCGTGTCTCGGGACGACGTCGAGATGCTGCAGGATCTGATTGTCGCGGCGGTCAATGACGCGCAGCGCAAGGTGGACGAGGAGGTCGCGGGCAGGATGGGCGGCATGATGGGCGGCCTCCGGATTCCGGGACTCGGGGGATGACCGAGCTGGGACCCCTGCAGGCGCTGGTGGAGCAGCTCCAGCGCCTGCCGGGCATCGGCGCCAAGGGCGCCCAGCGCCTCGCGTTCCATCTTCTGCGGCAGCCGCGGGACGATGTGGAGGCGCTGGTCGAGGCCATCCGCGACGTCAAGGAGCAGATCACCTATTGCTCGATCTGCCACAACATCACGGACGCGGATCCCTGCTACTACTGCACGCACGACGGCCGTGACCGCCGCGTCATCTGCGTGGTGGAGGATCCCCACAACGTCACCGCGGTCGAACGCACGAAGGAATTCAAAGGCGCCTACCACGTGTTGATGGGGGCGCTGTCGCCGTTGCAGGGGATTGGCCCCGACGACCTGCGCATCAAGAGCCTGGTCGAGCGTGTCGGCAGCGGCGAGGTGACCGAGGTCATCCTGGCGACGAATCCCAACGTCGAGGGAGAGGCGACCGCGATCTACTTGGCGAAGCTGCTGAAGCCGCTCGGCGTGCGCGTCACCCGGATCGCGATGGGACTGCCGGTTGGCAGCGACATCGAGTACGCCGACGACGTGACCATTCACAAGGCGATGGAGGGTCGCCGCGAGCTGTAGGCGCCCGGGCGTGAAGGTTCAGCCGCGGCCGTCTTCGTCGGGCGCGGCCAGGCTCTCCAGCACGCGCGCGGTTGCTTGCGCGCGGGTCTCCTCGCGTGCGGGTCCGAGGTCGCCACGCAGGCGAGCGAGGCCGTCCGCATCGTCCACGTCGTACCACGCCGGGATCCGCTCGACCGAAAACCCCGTCCGTGCTGCCGCCCGTACGGTGTCGTCGAATGCCGTCGACGTTCCCCAGCGGATGTCCGTGAAGAGATCCGGAACCGCGCCGCCCGGCTCCGGCGCCGTCAACCCGATCAGGTAGTAGCCGCCGTCGGCGGCGGGTCCGAGCGTTACCGTCGCCGACTTCAGCCGCGCCAGCGCCTCGGCGACGTGCGCGGCGGGCAGCGTCGGCAGGTCCGAGCCGATGACTACCACCCTGGCGAACCCGGCCGCGAACAGGTCCTCGAACAGGTTGCGTTCCCGTGCGCCCAGGTCGTCGCCGCGTTGCGCGAGCAGGTCGACCTCGTCGATGCCGAGCGGGATGAATCCGTCCGTACCGCCCCCGGGCGCGTACGCGACCCGCACCGCGACGTCCGGCAGCGTACGGCACGTGGCCACCGTGTCCGTCAGGAACGCCGCGTAGAGCCGACGCCGGTCCGACTCCGCGGGGACAGCCTGCTGCAGCCGGCTCTTGGGCGCCCGGGCCCCGTCGGGCGCCCGGGCCATGATCGCCACCACCGATGGCCCCCGTGTCTCGGTCGCGACCCCGGCCGCGGAGAACCCGCGCCTTGCCAGGAGCGCTATGCCCACGGTCGTCCAGAGCAACATGCGTGCCGTGCGGGTGGTTGCGAGCGCGACCCCGGTCGTCTCGCCGAACCCGAGCAGTGCGGCGACCCAGGCAGTGCCGGCCTGATCGACCCCGATCCGTAGCGGGACCACCTTAAAGACCACGTTGACGATGCGGTTCGCAGCCTCGAAGACGAAGGCTTCCACCAGCGTCGGTGTCCTTCCGGATATGGCCGCGAGCACGACGAAGACCTCTGTGACCGCCAGCACGTGGAACGACATCTCGAGCGCCGCCACGGGGAGTGCACGCGACCAGGTTCGCGGGTAGTCCCGGTGGATGCGGGTCTCGGCGTCACGGACACGAGCCGACGCCCGGGTCAGAAAAGCTGTCGTTCCGATCAGCCGCGCGAGCCGGCGGACCGCTCCGCTCGCGAGCCGGACCCGACGCCAGATCAGCCAGTGCGTACTCCCGACCAGCAAGACCAGAGTGGACAGCGGCAGCCCGACGATGAGCCACTCCGACGCCGGCCGCTGGACCACCATGACGGACGCCACGGCGCCGGCGCCGATCACGACGACCATCGACAGGGTATAGAAGAGGGTCTCGACCGCCAGGGCCGGAACCGTCGCCTCCAGGGGTGCGCGCCGCCGCAGGTACAGCACCTTGACCGGTTCGCCCGCGACGACGCTCAGGGGCGTGAGGTTGGCGACGGCATCGCCGGAGACGAAGGCCGCCAGCAGGTCGTGCAGGCGCAGGCCGTGTCCCGGCGGAAGGCACGACAGCCAGGCCAGTGACCGCGCCGCGAAGCGGAGGCCCGACAACACCAGGACCAGAGCGAACGTCCAGCCGAGCTGCCGTATCCTGCCGATGACCTCCGCGACGCCGGCCTCGTGCAGGTAGTACCCGAAGAGCGCCAGCCCGCCGATGGTGGCGAGGAGTCCGATCGCTCCGGGTCGCCGGCCGGATCTGGCGGAACGCATGTGCATGGGGTACGGAGAACGCCGGGGACAGACCGCCGGCTCGCTGCCATAATCGACGGGCAATGGAGTCGGTTTCCCTCCAGTTTCCCGTCGCCGTCATTCTACTAGGCGGCGGACTGGTGGCCGGCTTCGCCGGGTACCCGCTGCTGAGACCGCTCCTGGCGCTCTATGGGTTCATCGGCGGCGTCATCGTCACCCCGACGTTTGCCGATCAGCTCGACGGGTGGTGGTTCATCGCGGCGGCGCTCGCGGGCGGCGTGGCGGGTGCGGCGCTCGCCCTCGCGGTGTACCTTGCCACCGTGGCGCTCCTCGGGGCCGGGGTGGCGGCGTTCCTCGTGCATCTCGCCGTCGACGGCGACCCCGCGGTCTGGCTCCTGGTCGCCGCGTGCGTGCTAGGCGCCCTGCTGTCGCTGATCGTCCGGCGCTACGTCGTGATTCTCGCCACCGCGTTCGCCGGCGGCTGGACGACTCTCGTCGGAGGGCTGGCGCTGTCCCGGGACCGGGCCGCGATGGCCGCCACCGCCGGCGACGTCTCCGGATTGTTTCCGCTGGTTCCGCTCGAGGGGCACGAGGCGTTCGCGTCAGGGTGGTTGGTTCTCGGTTTGCTCGGATCGATAGTGCAGCTCCTCGCGTCGAGGGAGGTACGCGGGGACGACTGACTGCGCCGGCAACCACCGCGCCGAAGATGGTATGATCGACGGTCTTGCGTGTTCCTCAGTAGCTCAATTGGCAGAGCATCCGGCTGTTAACCGGAGGGTTGCTGGTTCGAGTCCAGCCTGAGGAGCCATTTCCCCTGGCGGGGAAACGTCTCCCCAGCCTGTCGCTCGGTTGTTGCGCCTTCGCCTTCCAGAATGCTCAGCCGGCAGCAGTTGACGACGCTCAGGTCCGAACGGGGCGTCAACCGCGTGGCGAGAGCGATGGCGCTGGCGGGCGTCACGCAGGTAACCGTCGCACAGTCGACCGGCTTGGCGCAGCCGTACATCAGCGATGTCGCTCGTGGCCGCTATCGGACGATTACCGTCGACAACGCGAGGAAGTTCGCTCGGTTCTTCGGTTGCAGCATCGAGGATCTGTTTCCGCCTTCCGATCGCTGAGCGGTTCCCGTCCAGGGCTGTCGCCGGTTGCGAGTTTCCGGAGAGACATGGGCGCGCGATAGGAGTAGGATGGGGGCGATGGCTATGACTCTCAGGGTGTGCCGGCATAGCGCAGCGCGGCGCTGCGCGCCCCACGGGATCTGCCGCCTCGTCGCCCTGGCCGGCGTGCTCTCCGCGTGGGGGCTCTGCGCCGCGCCGGTCGAGGCGCAATCGCGGCTCTACGTCCAGGCCTTCGAGCGGGGGACGGGCGCGATAGTGACCGATCTCGAGATCCCGGAACTGGTCGTCCGCGAGGACGGCGTCGTCCTGCCCGTCGTCGACGTGCGGCCGGCGAATCTACCCACCAAGCTGGTGGTTCTGGTGGACAACAGCCGTATCGCGGGGCGCGCGTTCGATCGGATCACGGAGGGGCTCCGCAGCTTCTTCGAGCGTCTGCCCAACCAGGAGGTGTCGCTGCTCGCCCTGTCGCCGCGGCCCCGGTGGCTTGTGCAGGGGGCCATCGAGCTGGAGGAGATCGAGACCGGGCTGCGCCGGATGGAGTTCGGAAACCGGTCGATACGGCTGGTCGACGGCCTGGAGGAAGCCAGCCGCTGGATCGCCGAGGACAGCGGTCCGCACCGGCCGGTGATCGTGATCGTCTCGTCATCCGCGCGCGACCGGAGCGATGATCTGACCGAGACGTTCCTGGATACCGCCCAGCGATTGCTGCGCCAGGGCGTGACCGCGCATACGCTGCTGATGTTGACGCCGAACCCCGCGTCGCTGCAGCGGCGGGTGTCGGTGGCCGAGGCGATCGGGCGTGATCTGGAGAACTTCACCGGCGGATCGCAGGCGACCATCTTTCTGGGCTCGCGCCTGGAGGAGCGGCTCGGCGACATCGCAAGCCGCATCGCGGCGCGGAGCCGGGAGCTGTCGAGACAGCACATCGTGCGGTTCGAACGTCCCGATGACAGTCCGCCCGGCAGGATTCAGGTCGACGTCCTCCGGCTGGGGCTCCGCTACATCGTGTCGGCGAACGGCAAGCTGGCGGGATCCGGCGACGGCCGAGGCCCCGATCTCCGAAGCCCGGTCGCAGCTCGATGAAGCGGCCTGCGCGCGAAGGCCGATGAACCGGTCTCTCGTCTATAGTCAGGATCTGGCCGCTGCGACGATCACGGAAGGCCAGGAAGAATAGCGTCGGCCGTGCGGCGCGCGCGCTTTCGTTCACTCTCCCGTCACGGCGTCTCGGCAGCCAGTGCCTCGAGCCGTTGCGCCTCGGCGTAATGGCGTTGCGCGCCGGCCGCGTCGCCCAGTTCCTCCAGCGCGATCCCCAGGTTCCGATGCGCGCGGGCGCCGGCCGGGTCGAGTCGAACCGCTTCCCGAAACGCCTCTGCCGCGTCCGCCATGCCGCCCGCCGAGGCGAGGGCGATGCCCAGATTGTTGTGCGCCTCGGCGTCCTCCGGCCAGGCCTTCACGGCGAACCGGAACTGCTCGGCCGCTTCCGCGTACAGGTTCGCCGCCAACAGGGCGTTGCCGTAGTTGAAGCGCAGGTCGCCGGTGTCCGCATCGATCGCGACGGCCTGCCGATAGTGTTCGATGGCGCGTTGCGGGTCCCCGCTCGCGGCGAGCGCGCTGCCGAGATTGCTGTGCGCCTGCGCGTAGCTCTCGTCCAGGGCCAGGGCCGTCTCGTAGAGCCCGATGGCCCGCGGCAGGTCCCCCCGCTCCCGGTAGGCGGTGGCCAGGTTGTTGTACGACGCGGCGCGCATATGGTCCTTCGATAGCAGCGGCCAGTTGGCTCCCACGGCGCAGACGAGGGCCACCGCAGCGACGAGGGGAGCTTGCGCGAGGGTCGCGCTGCGCCGCGCGACCTGCACCAGGCGGTCGCCGCCCGCGGCAGCGAACAGGACGAGGAACGGCGCCAGGGGATAGCGGTAGCGCGCGAAGACGTAGAACGCGATGACGCTGGCCGCGTACAGCCCCAACATCAGGTACAGGGGCATCAGCCGCCGCCGTTGCGGCCAGGTGACCGCCACGCCGAGCGCGGCCAGTGGGACGACGACGCCGAAGTGGGTGAGCCACCCGGTGGCGGCGAGCGGGGAGGAGTGTTCCGCGTGGGCGTACTGGCTCTCGGTGTCGATGACCTCGACGGCGTTGAAGGTGAGCGCCGTCTTGCGGCCCAGCAGGGCCAGCCAGCGCCCCGGCGCCGCCGCGATGTCGTCGAGAGTCCGTCCGACCCAATAGCGCGAGACGCCGGCCGGCGTCAGATCGCGACCCGTCGCCGCTTGGGCCAGCGCCGTCGCGTCGTCCCGCTCGAACGCTGCGTCGCCCCGCCCGTAGCGCAGTGGGCGGTACGCGCCGTCGGCATCCAGGTTGTTGCCGATGTAGAAGTTCGGCCCGAACTGCGACGTGGTCAGGTGCCACTCGCCGCCGACGACGCCGTTGCGCAGGGCCACGGGGGCCAGTACCAGGGCGAGGCCGGCGGCCGCCAGCGCCGCCTGACGCAGCCAGTCGCGCCGCTCGCGCCGTTCCAGCCAGAGCCAGATCCCCAGCGCGGCCACCAGAATCAGGGCGTTCTCGCGGGTCAGGCAGAGCGCGCCGAGCAGGGCGCCGATGCCGATCCAGCGCCGTGCGGGAGGCTTTGCGCCCAGGGTTGTGCTCAGCAGCCAGAGCAGTCCCGTCAGCAGGAAGACGTCGATCACCGATTTCTGCAGGGTCGCGTCGACGAAGATCGCCGGTGCATAAAGGGCCAACGCCGCTCCGGCCGCGATGCCCACCCGCGGCGAGAAGAACCTGCCGCCGGCCGCCGCCAGCAGGACGGCGGAGCCGGCGCCGAGCAGTGCCTGGCAGATCCGGACGACGACGACGTCCGACCCGAGCACTGCGTACACCACGCCGAGAAGGTAGGGATAGAGCGGCGCCTGGTAGAAGACCTCCGAGCCGAGCCAGTCACCGGCCGCGAGCTCTCTCGCCCAGCGATCGTAGCGGGCCGAGTCGCCCAGCAGCAGATCGGCGAACGGGGAGGCGCCGAGCTGCCACACGTGCACGAGGCGGACGACGAGCGCCGTGGCGAAGATGACGGCCAGCGCCGTCGCCCCGACGGCCGGCCGTGCGCCCTTCGCAGAACGGCGGCCGGCGGTTCCGCCCTTCACCGCACCGCGACCGCCGCGCTCCTGGCGCGCCTTGCGCCGCTGGGTTGCACGTCGTCCCAAGTTTTCCTGCCCCGGTAACTATAGCGACAGCGTGCTTTCCTTCGGTGTCCGCGATCTCTTCCGGCTCCTCGTGCTCCGTTTGTGGCAGACTCGCCGTGAGAGCGTAGCGCCATGCCCGCCGTTCGACCTCTCCTCGTCACCTCGTTCGCGACGTGCGCCATCCTGTCGGTCGCCCTCGCTGCCGCGCTGCCGGTCGCGTGCACGGTCCGGCCGGGGAGCGGCGGCGCGCCTCCCCGCGAGGATCCGGACGCCGGGCAGAGCGGGGTGGCGTACGTCGACGAAGCGGCCTGCGCCGGCTGCCACGTTCCCGAGCACGAGGCGTGGTCCGGATCGCACCACGACCTGGCGATGCAGGAAGCCACCGCCGACACCGTGCTGGGCGACTTCGACGGAGCAACGTTCACACACTTCGGCGTGACCTCCCGTTTCTTCTCCCGCGACGGACGTTTCTTCGTCAACACGGAGGGCCCGGACGGGCGCCTCGCGGACTTCGAGCTCGCCTACACGTTCGGCGTCGAGCCGCTGCAGCAGTACCTGGCGCCGTTTCCCGGCGGCCGCCTCCAGAGCCTGACCATCGCCTGGGACACGGAGCGGGGCGCGTGGTTCCACCTGTATCCGGACCAGGAGATTCCGCCCGACGATCCGTTGCACTGGACCGGACGCTATCAGCGCTGGAACGTGATGTGCGCGGAGTGTCACTCGACGCACCTGCGGCCCAACTACGATGTCGAGACGGATACGTACCGGACCACCTGGGCCGCAATCGACGTCGGCTGCCAGGCCTGTCACGGTCCCGGCGCCGCGCACGTGGAGTGGGCTCGCACCGCGCCTGAGGACAGGGCGGCGGCGCCCGCCGCCGGCTTCCTCGCCGACTTCTCGTCCGGCGGTCCGGAAGCCGAGCTGCGGGCCTGCGCCGGCTGCCACTCGCGGCGGCAGCGCCTCTCCGCGGTCGACGGCCACGGGCGTCCGTTTCTCGACGACTTCCTGCCGGCCACCCTCGACGAGGGGTTGTACTACCCGGATGGTCAGATTCGGGACGAAGTCTACGTGTGGGGATCGTTCGTCCAGAGCCGGATGCACGCGTCGGGGGTGCGCTGCTCGGACTGTCACGATCCGCACCGGCTCCGGCTGCGCGCCGACGGTGACGCGGTCTGCCTGCAGTGCCATCGGGAGACACGGGTCGAGAGGTTTCCGTCGCTGACGCCCGGCCGCTACGACACGGCGGATCATCATTTCCACCCGCCGGACTCGGCCGGCGCGCGATGCGTGAGCTGCCATATGCCGGCACGCATCTACATGCAGGTCGACCCCCGCCGGGATCACGGCTTCCGCGTTCCGCGGCCCGATCTGTCCGTCTCGCTGGGCACGCCGAATGCCTGCACCGGGTGCCACGAGGAGCGGACGGACGAGTGGGCGGCGGACCGTTTCGCGGAATGGTGGGAGGCGTCGCCGGAGCCGCACTACGCCGCCGCGCTCGCGGGCGCTCGCGCGGGGACGCGGGAGGCGGAGGGGTTGCTGCTGGAGGTGGCGGGCGGCGACGCGCTGCCGGCCATCGTGCGCGCCACCGCGCTCGAGGCGTTGCGCGCCCATGGTTCGGAGGCGCTGCGGGCCATGGTGGCCGCGGTCGCCGACCGGGACCCGCTCGTGCGCGCGTCCGCGGCGGGCGGGCTCGACCGGCTGCCACCGGGTCGGCGCGCGGCCGTGCTGGCGCCGATGCTCGAGGATCCCGTCCGGGCCGTGCGCATCGAGGCCGCCCGCTCGCTCGCCGGCGTGCCCCGCACCGCGCTGACCGAAGCGCAACGTGCGGCCCTCGAGGCGGCGCGGATGGAGCTCGTGGACGCGCAGATGGCCGCGGCGGACCAGCCCGCCGCGCACCTGAGCCTCGGCGTCCTCCACGCCCGCGAAGATCGCCCGGGGGAAGCAGAGGCCGCCTACCGGACCGCGATCCGGCTCGACCCCTACTTTCTGCCGGCGCGGTTCAACCTGGCCACTCTGCTCAACCGGCAGGGTCGCAACGCCGAAGCCGAGACCGTCCTGCGCGCCGGCATCGACCGCGTGCCCGACGACGGCGAGCTGCACTATTCGCTGGGCCTTCTGCTCGCCGAGGAGCAGCGTCTCGAGGAGGCGGCGGAGAGTCTCGGGCAAGCGGCGGCCCTGATCCCGGACCGCGTGCGGGTCGCCTACAACCACGGGCTGGCGCTCGAGACCCTCGGCCGGCTGGCCGCGGCGGAGGATGCGTTCCTGGAGGCGAACCGGCGCGGCGCGCAGGACCCCGACGTGCTGCTCGCCCTGGCCCGCATCCTCCTGCGGCAGGGAGAGCTGGACCGGGCGCAGGAGTATGCCCGGCAACTGATCGCGGTCGATCCCGGTTCGCCCGCCGCGCAGCGCCTGGCCAACGAGATCCAGCTCCGCCGTTTGCGCTCCCGATAGCCCGTCCGTGGGTGAACCCGCTCCGCTTGAATTCAGCGGGGCTCTCGCCACGGCTGCCAGGGCGTCGCGACCTCGACTCGTTCCTGGCCGGCTGCACGCCCGGCCGTCGTCAACCTCGCGGCTCATCCGCCGTGCGCGGGTTTTTCAGCAGCGTCCGGGCTGCCGAGGTGGCTTCTTTCAGGGTCGTGATGTCCCCGTCGAGCTGGCGTTCGTAGACCTGCTTCAGGATGGATCCGACGGCGGGCCCGGGCGGAACGCCGAGGGCCAGAAGATGCCGGCCCATGAAGATCGGCGCCGGGGGAGCGTGCTGGACGCCGAGCGACTGCGCGCGCTTCAGGAACCAGTCCATCGCCGAGCAGTCGAAGTCCCCGGTGCGTCCTCGGCAGTCGGCCTCGGCGAGGCGGGCCAGCAGCTCGAGGTCCACCTTTCGGGCCAGCCGCCGGAATGCGCCGTCGCCCACCTTGTGGGCGGCATGCCACATCCCCGGCTTCAGGTGATGCGCCACCAGGCCGAGCACCTGGCCCCGGACGTCGTAGCCGTCCAAGGTGTGGATGTTCAGCCGGTCGAGAAACGCTGTGGACGGCGGCACTCCCATTTCCTCGTGGTTCAGCGAGCGGATACGGCCGTCCATGAAGGCAGTGGTCGCCGGCTTGCCGAAGTCGTGGCAGACGGCGCCGAGCATGACCGCGATCCGCTGCGGTCGTGGCAGGTGCTCGAGCCGGCCGCGAGCCTCGTCGATGACGAGCAGGGTGTGGGTCCAGACATCTCCCTCCGGATGCCACTCCGGCTCCTGCGGGCAGTCGACCAGCGCCGCCAGCTCCGGAAAGAGCTGCTCGACGACCCCGATGTCGCGCGCAAGGGCGAAGCCGAGCGACGGCCGTCTCGCCAGCAGGAGCAGCTTCTCCACCTCGCCCCACACCCGTTCGGCGGGCAGGTCGTCGAGCGCGATCGTGCGGCAGACCGCCCGCGTCGGCTCGTCGACCTCGAACTCCAGGCGCGCCGCGAGCTGGACCGCGCGCAGCACCCGCAGGCTGTCGTCGCCGAACGTGGCAGGGTCGACCATGCGCAGGCGCTTGTCGCGCAGATCGTCACACCCCCCGTGCGGGTCTAGGTGCTCCTCCCGCAGCGGATCCCAGGCGATGGCGTTGACGGTGAAGTCGCGTCGGCGTGCGGCCTCCCGCAGCGGCAGGTGTGGATCGCCCGTCACAACGAATCCGCGGTGGCCGCGACCGGCCTTCGATTCGGTGCGGGGAAGCGAAATATGGAGGGGGCCGAGCTTGAAGACCGCAAAGCTGGCCCCGACGCAGTTGACCGGGCCGAGCCCTGCGAGCACGTCCCGCAGCCGTTCCGCGGGAAGGTCGAAGACCTCGATATCGATGTCCTCCGACGCACCGCCCAGCAGGTTGTCGCGGACCCACCCGCCGACGATGAGGGCCCGCCCTCCCGCGTCCCGTACGGCGCGGGCCACGCGGTGCGCGAGCTCCAGCTCCTCAGACATCGCGCGCGACCCGGAAGCCGTAGTCGGTGTAGCGGAACGACGGGTCGAGCTTGCTGCGGGCGGCCACGCGGCTGATGGTCACCGCGTGGCGCCAGGAGCCGCCGCGCGAGGCGCGCCGCCGGCCGCTGGGAGGGCCGCACGGGTTACGCGCCGGCGAGCGTTCGTAGAAGTCCCGCGCGTGCCAGTCGGCGCACCACTCGTGGACGTTGGCGGCGATGCCGCGGATGCCGAAGGCGTTGGGCGGTCCGAGCGCTACCGGCCACGGTCCGTCGAGCGGTCCCCGGCCCCCGTTCGGGACCCAGCCGGGCATGGTGCCGCCCCACGGGTAGTCGTGCCCGTCGCTGCCGCCCCGCGCTGCCCGCTCCCACTCCGCCTCGGTCGGCAGCCGCACCGGCTTCCCGCCCTGCGACGACCGCCACAGGCAGTAGACGACCGCGTCGTTCCAACTCACCCCCACGACCGGCAAGTCGCGGTCGGCGAATCGCGGGTTGTCCCACTCGCGTGGCGCCGCCCGGCCCGTCGCCTCCCGGAAGCGGGCGTACTCGGTGCGCGTCACCGGGTCGACGGCCAGCTCGAAGGCGTCGACCCAGACCCGGTGCTCGGGGGCCTCGTCCGGCTGGCCGGCGGCGCTGCCCATGACGAACCACCCGGCCGGGATGGGTTTGAACTCGCCCATGCGGGTGATGATGACACGGGATGCCGCCGGCGCGCCGCATCGGGTCCCGGGGTCGGATTCGAAGTCGGCCTTCCCGATGCCGCCCGAATAAGCGGGCCTGATAAGATCCCCGGTTGAGCGGTTTACCGGTGGTCAGACAAGCATCCGGACTGGGCGTTTACGGCATCTTGATCTCTGTGGCGGCGACGTGCCTCGCCGGTTGCTCGCTGCGCACGATGGCCGTCAACGCAGTGCTGCCGACGCTCGTGAATCCGGCTGTCTATCTCTCCGAGGAGGACCCGGAACTGGTCCGCGACTCGCTCCCGTTCCTGCTGAAGACCATCGAATCGATCATCGAGGCCGATCCGGAACGGCAGGACGTGCTGCTTTTCGCCAACACCGGTTTCGTGCTCTACGCCAACGCCTTCCTGCAGGCGGACGCGGCCATCGCCGAGTGGGACGACTACGACCTGGCGCTGGCGTTGAACGACCGGGCGCGCCGGATGTACCTGCGGGCGCGCGACTACGGGCTGCGCAACGTCGAGGTGGCGCATCCCGGCATCACGGCGCGCCTGCAATCCGATCCCGAGGGCGCGGTCGGGGATTTCGAGGCGGAGGAGGTCGAGAGCGTGTACTACCTCGGCGGGGCCTGGATGCTGGCCATCTCGCTCGGCCTGGACCGGCCGGCGCTGGTCGCCGACATGCCGGCCGCGCGTGCCCTGCTGGACCGGGCGCTGGAGCTCGACGAGGATTTCGAGCGCGGCGCGCTGCACTCGGCCTTCGTCACGCTCGAATCGGTGGGCGAGGCCCTGGGCGGGTCGTACGCGCGGGCGCGGGAGCACTTCGCGCGGGCCGTCGAGCTGTCCGACGGGCACGACGCCGGCCCCTACGTCGCGCTCGCAACCGGGGTCTCGGTGGCCGAGGAGAACCGCGAGGAGTTCCGCGACCTGCTCGAGACCGCCCTGGCCATCGATCCGGACGACGCGCCGGAGAACCGGCTGCTGAACCTGATCGCGCAGAAACGCGCCCGCGTGCTGCTGGACCACATCGACGACCTCTTCTTCGAGCCGTTCGACGAGCTCGACGAGGAGCTGGAGAACCGACCATGAGAGCGTTCCGTCTCGCCGTCGCCGCCGTGCTGCTGCTGAGTCCCGCCCTGCTCGAAGCCCAGCGCGCCAACCTGCGGCTCGGTACGATCCTGCCGGCGAACTCGGTGTGGGATCGCTCGTTGCGGCAGATGGCGTCGGCGTGGCAGCGGGCCACCGACGGCCGCGTGCGCCTGCAGGTGCGGGGAACCACCGGCGACGAGTCGACCATCATCCGGCGCATGCGGCTGAACAACCCCCAGGTGGCGGCGCTGACCCTGCCCGGGCTGACCGAGATCGACGAGACGTTCAACGTGTTCGGCATCCCCTTCTTCTTCGAGTCGGACGAAGAGGCGGCGCACGTGCTCAGGGCGCTCACGCCCCGGCTGCGCGAGTCGCTCGCGGACAACGGCCTCGTGCTGCTCAACTGGGGGCACGGCGGCTGGGCGCACATCTTTTCGGCGCAGCCGATCCGCGACATGCGCGACCTGCAGCGTGCGAAGCTCTTCACATCGGCCGGCGACGACGACATGGTGCGCTGGTACCGCGAGAACGGCTTCGAGCCGGTGCCCCTGGAGTTGACCGACGTGCTCATGGGGCTGAATACCGGGCTCATCGACGCCTACCCGAGCCCGCCGTACGGCGCGCTGGTGTTCCAGTGGTACCGCCAGACCTCCCACATGCTCGACATCCCCCTCAGCCCGGTCTTCGGCGCCACCGTCATGACTGAACGGGCCTGGGCCCGCATCGGCGCGGCGGACCGCGAGGCGCTGCTGGAGGCCGCGGGCGAGACGCAGGACTTCCTGTTCGACGAGGTGCCGCGCCAGGACCGCGACGCGCTGGCCGAGATGCAGAAGCGGGGCCTGACCGTGGCGTCGGTCAGCGAGGCCGAGGCGGCCCAATTCCGTGCCGTGGCCGAGCAACTGACCGCGACCTGGCGCGGCAGCCGCGTGCCGGCGGACATCTACGACGCGGCCGTGGCCGCCCGCAACGAGTTCCGGGCCAACTGAGGACATGCCCGCGCCGCTTCAGGCCGTTGCACGCCGCGCGGCGCCCGCGCTCGGGTTCCTCCACCGGTCGGAAGAGCTGCTCGCCGCCGGAGCGCTGGCGGCGATGGCGCTCCTGCCGCTGGCCGAGATCGTCGTCCGGCCGATCGTCAGCGGCGGCATTCCGGGCTCCATACCCTTCGTCCAGCACCTTACGCTGTGGGTCGGTTTCCTGGGGGCCGGCCTCGCCGCGCGCCAGAACAAGCTGATCGCGCTGGCTACCGCCACCTTCATTCCGGAGGGAACGGCGCGGCAGGTCGCGCAGGCCTTCGCCGCGACGGTGGGCGCTACCGTCTCCGCAATACTGGCCTGGTCGGCCATCGACGTCGTCGCCATCGAGATGGAGCTGGGTGGAGAGATTGCCCTTGGGGTGCCGTCGTGGGTCTTCCAGCTCGTGCTCCCACTCGCGTTTGCGGTCATCGCCGTCCGGTTGGGGTGGCGGGCCGGCGGATGGACCGCCCGCGCCGTCGCGGCGGCCGGGATACTTGTCGGCATCTGGCTGAGCGGCACGGGCGCGGCCTGCGGGCTGGGGGAGGACGCCTCCTGCGTGCTGTCGGGCGGCCCCGGCTGGCCGTGGGTGGTGCTGGTGGTGCTCGCGGCGCTCGCCGGGGCGCCGATCTTCACGGTGCTGGCCGGAGCGGCGGTCTTCCTCTACATGGTCGATGCGTTCGATCCGGCGGCGGTGCCGCTGTACGCCTACGACCTGGCGACCGAGCCCCACCTTCCGGCGATCCCGCTGTTCACGCTGGCCGGGTTCATCCTGGCCCAGGGGCAGTCGTCGGAGCGGCTGCTGCGGGTGTTCCGGGCGCTGGTCGGCTGGATGCCGGGCGGTACCGCGGTCGTCTGCGCGGTGGTCTGCGCGTTCTTCACCATCTTCACCGGCGGCTCCGGGGTCACGATACTTGCCCTGGGCGGCCTGCTGCTGCCCGCCCTCCTCAAGGACGGCTACCGCGACCGCTTCTCCGTCGGCCTGCTGACCGCCTCGGGATCGCTCGGGCTGCTGCTGCCGCCGGCGATGCCGCTCATTCTCTATGCCATCGTCGCACAGACCGCGCCGGAGAACCTGTTCATCGGGGGCATTCTGCCCGGCGTGCTGCTCATCGCACTAGTGGCCGCCTGGGGGATGCGCGAGGGCATCGTCACCGGCGCCGGCCGCCACGCCTTCGCCGGGGGAGAAGCGCGCAAGGCGCTGTGGGCGGCGAAGTGGGAGCTGGCCCTGCCGCTCGTTGTCCTCGGCGCACTGTTCAGCGGGCGCGCGACCCTGGTCGAGACCGCGGCGCTGACCGCGCTGTACGCGGCCATCGTCACCGGCCCGGTGCACCGGGACTTCCAGCTCGGACCGGGGCTGCAGCAGGCGTTCCGGGAGTGCGTGGTGCTGATCGGCGGCGTGCTGATCATCTTGGGCGTGGCCAAGGGCTTCACCGCCTACATGGTCGACGTCGACATCCCGTTCCGGCTGCTGGAGTGGACGCAGGCGCGCATCGAGTCGCCGCTGCTGTTCCTGCTCGCGCTGAACGTCTTCCTGCTGATCGTCGGCTGCGTGATGGACATCTTTTCGGCCATCGTCGTCGTGGTGCCGCTCATCAGCACCATCGGGGCCGCCTACGGCATCGATCCGGTGCACCTGGGCATCATCTTCATCGCCAATCTGGAGCTGGGCTACCTGACCCCGCCGGTCGGGCTGAACCTGTTCCTCGCCTCGTACCGCTTCGACCGCCCGCTGCTGGAGGTGTACCGCGCATCGGTGCCGCTGCTCGTGATCCTCGGTATTGGCGTGCTCGTGATCACTTATGTACCATGGCTCACCCTCGGGTTGCTGGAACTCGTGGGCCGGCAATAGCGTGGTCCGGGCCCCCGTCGGAACGCGAAATCCTCGGGGAGAGTGCGTTGTGCAGAACCATTTCCACGTTCGCTCGATGTTGATCGCCCTGCTGTTGGCGGCGGTCCTCGCGGTGCCGCTCGCGGGCGGCGCGCCCGCCGGGGAGAGCCCCGCGGCGCAGTCGGCAGAGGGTTCCGGCAGCGAGGTCCACCTGGCCAACATCCGCCAGCTCACCTTCGGCGGCGAGAATGCCGAGGCCTACTTCTCGTTCGACGGGCAGAAGATCATCTTCCAGTCCACCCGCGAAGGGGTGCCGTGCGACCAGATCTTCACGATGAACCTGGACGGCTCGGACCAGCGGATGGTGAGCACCAGCAGCGGGCGCACCACCTGCGGCTACTTCTTTCCGGACGGCAAGTCGATCATCTACGCGTCGACGCACCTGGGCGGCGCCGAGTGCCCGCCGCCGCCGAGCTTCCGGATGGGCTACGTGTGGGCCATCTACGACAGCTACGACATCTTCCGTGCGAATCCGGACGGCACGGGGCTGACCAGGCTGACCGCCGAGCCGGGCTACGACGCCGAGCCGACCGTCGGGCCGGACGGCCGCGTCGTGTTCACCAGCGTGCGCGACGGCGACATGGAGATCTACTCCATGAACGGCGACGGCTCGGACGTGCGCCGGCTGACCCACCGGCAGGGACCCGACGGCGGTGCGTTCTTCTCGCCCGACGGCTCGAAGATCATCTTCCGCGGACGCGAGATTCCCGACGGGCCGGAGTACGACGACTTCAAGCGGCTGCTCGACCAGGGCCTCTGGCGGCCTACCGCGGTCGAGGTCTTCGTCATGGACGCCGACGGGAGCAACGTGCGGCAGGTTACCGACTCCGGCGGGGCCAGCTTCGCCCCGTACTGGCACCCCGACGGCGAGCGCATCATCTTCTCGTCGAACATGCACAACCCGGACGGCCGCAACTTCGATCTCTTCATGATCAACCTCGACGGCACCGGGCTGGAGCAGATCACGTTCACCGACGTGTTCGACGGCTTCCCGATGTTCTCGCCCGACGGGACGAAGCTGATCTTCGCGTCCAACCGCAACGCGGCGGCCGAGGGGGATACGAACGTCTTCATCGCCGACTGGGTGGACTGACGGGCGGCTCGGGTCCACGCGGAGAGCCCCCGGCCAGCGGGCTCAGAAGCGGAACAGCCGGTTGATCTTGACGATGAAGGCGCGGTTCTCGAGCCGCGGGAACCGGTTCGGGCGCAGGGCGTCGTCGCGATTCTCGTTGTAGACGACGAACAGCTCGCTGCCCGGGTGGTACTCCCAGCGCAGCCGAATGTTGGTGCCGACGCTGCCGGTGGCGGAGTTGTACTGCACCAGGGCGCTGACGAACATCAGCGGGTTCACGGCGTAGATCGTCCGCGTGCTCACGAGCGTCGTGTCGAAGCGGCCCACGGGCAGATCGATCCGGTTGAACGACACGTTCGGCTCTATCGACAGTTGCGGCGTGATCTCCACGCGGGTCCCGGAGAACGCGCTGCCGAGCCCGAGGTTCAGGCTGGTCTTCGTGCCGCCGTAGAAGCCGCCGTGCTGGGCGGAGACGCGGCCCGAGACGCGGTGCTGCTGTCCCAGCCAGTAGCCCACCTCGAGGTCGTCGAAACGGTAGCCCCCGATGGGGATGGTGACGCCGGGGCCGATCGGGAACGGGCGCTTCAGGAACTCGTAGTTGCGGTTGTAGACGACGTCGAACAGGTCGCCGCTCTCCAGCTCGATCGCGAACCGGCCGCGTGTCTGCCGCGTTTCCAGCACGCCCTGCCGATCGGTGATGTAGTCGAGCTGCCCTTCCCAGAAGAACTGGCGAATCGACTCGATCGAGCGCGGGCGCGGGCTGAACCGGAACAGGCCGAAGCTCTGCTCGAAGCCGCTCCGCCGCAGGAAGCCGATCTCGGGGTTGAAGTCCTCGCCGACGGCCAGCCGCTCCAGCCGCAGGCCGTAGCGGTCGCCGGTGTAGTCGAGCTGGGCGCGGTGGCTCGTCTCGTCGTCGCCGAGGCCGGCTTCGGGCGTGCGCGTCTCGGCCCAGTACGTGCTGATGTTCAGGTTCTGGTGGAACGAGAAGAGGCCGTCCACGCCGTACGCCGCGTTGGAACCGGGACCGGCCCGCGACACCGAGCGGCCGGTGAACAGGGCCCCGACGTTGCTCCGCCGGAGGATGTCGCGCCGGACGCGGAAGACCGAGAAGTTCGTGGCTTGGGCGCGGGCGGCAGGGGCGTCGGCGGTCTGGATGTTCAGCAGTCCGAGGCTGTACCGGCCGATCCGGCCGGTCAGCCGACCGCCGGCGTCGATCGGCACCTCGCGGCCCTCGTTCAGGCCGATCTGCCGGCTGTAGAAGAGGATCGGCGTGTTGCTGATTCCGGCGAACTGGCCGGCGCCGGCCTCGCCGCCGAAGGAGAACACGCCCTGGTTCTCGAGGAAGAATTCGCGCTTTTCGGGAAAGAAGAGGCTGAACCGGGTGAGGTTGATCTGCTGCTCGTCCGCCTCGACCTGAGCGAAGTCGGTATTGAGGGTCAGGTCGGCCACGAGGTTCTCGGTGACGCCGTACTTGAGGTCGAGGCCCATGTCCCCGGTCGTGGTGTTCGAGAGGCTCGATCCCGTGCGCACGCCGCTCGCTTCGCCGATGGCGTAGGGCTTGAGCTCCAGGTCGAGGCCCGCGTCGGGCGCCTCCAGGCCGACCAGAGTGGCGGCCTGCGACACCTGCATGATGGCCCCGTAGCCCCAGGAGGCGGGCAGTGGCACCAGCGCCGAGAGCTCGTTCTTCCAGACGACGCGCCGCTCGACGTTGAAGCCCCAGGTCTGGGCGCGGCCCGGCCGGTAGCGCAGCGACTTGAAGGGGATGGCCGCCTCGAACGACCAGCCGCCGTCGAAGCGGCCGACCCGCACGCTCCAGACCGGGTTCCAGTCGCCGTTCCAGGCGCGCTCGTTGGTGATCTGCCCGTCCAACCGTCCGCCGAGCGGGTTGATGACCAGCTCCACGGCGTTCCGGCGGTCGTGGAAGGTGTCTAACAGGATCCCGACGTATTGTCCCAGCCCCATGCCGTCGCGCCGCATGTCATTGGCCACCCATTCGGATTCGGGCGCCGCGTTGAGGCAGCGGCCGGACACGTAGAGGTTCTCGTCGTCGAAGGCCACCCAGATCTCGGTCTGTTCCGTGGCGAGCTCGCCTTCGTCCGGCAGCACCTGGATGAAGTCGGACGCCGGCGGAAGGTCGCGATAGATGCGTTCGTCGAGCTCGCCGTCGACGTCCAGCGGCTCCTCCAGGCGCACGGCCCGCAGCGTGGCCCGGCCGGCCGCGTCGCGCGCGATGATCGCCGGCGGCGTCGGAGGCGGTGGTCCGTCGAGTGCGCGGACATCGAGCGCGCCGGCGGTCGTCTGGCCGGCGTGAGAGGGGATAGCCAGGGCGACGGCGGCTGTGACGCCGAGACAGATGATGCCGGTCACACGAGCGGGGGAGCTCTCCCGCCCGGATGCCTCGGAGGGTCGCATCACGCGTCGCTCGCCAGCCACGGGTGCTAATCGCCCCCGCCCCGCTGGGCGCCGAGCTGCTCGTGCAGGAGGCTGCGCACCACGAACATCACGTTCGCCGGCCGTTCCGCGAGCCGCCGCATGAAGTACGGGAACCAGTCGCCGCCGAAGGGCAGGTAGACGCGCACGGCATGGCCCTTCGCCTCGAGTGCGGCCTGCAGGTCCCGCCTGACGCCGTAGAGCATCTGGAACTCGAACCGATCGGGCCCGAGCCCGCGCACTTCGGCCGCTGCCCGGACGGCCCGGATCATGCGTGGATCGTGGGTGGCGAACGCGGGACGAATGCCGGTGTCGAGCAGCGTCCCGGTCAACTGTACGAACGCGCGGTCGACCTCGCGCTTGTCCGGGTACGCGATGGAGGCCGGCTCCTTGTAGGCGCCCTTTACCAGCCGGACCGGAAGACCGAGCTCGGTGACGCGAGCGAGATCGTCCGGCGTGCGTCGCAGCGCCGACTGCAGGACGACGCCGAGGTGCCCGTGTCCTTGCGTGCGCATTGCCGCCACCACCTCCAGCGTGCGGTCGACCAGGGCCGACCCCTCCATGTCTACGCGCACGAAACAGCGACGCGCGTCGGTGTGGGTCAGGATGCGCTTGAGGTTGTCGCGGCACAGCCCGCTGTCGAGCTCCAGGCCGAGCTGCGTCAGCTTCACCGACAGGTTGCAGGTCATGCCGGCCAGACCGACCCGCTCTATCACCCACAGATAGGCGATGGTGGCCGCTTCGGCGGCTTCCCGGCTGCGGACGTGCTCGCCCAGGTAGTTGAACGTGTGGAGCAGACCCTGCCGTTCCAGTTGACGGGCCGTGTCGATGGCCTCGGCGACGTTCCGGCCGCCGATGAAGCGGCGCGCGACGCCCCGCCGGCCGCGCATGCCGTACCGCGAGGCGAGGTCCTTGAGCGTGCGACTGTCGGCCAGCGCAAGGAATAGCCGCCGAGACAGGGTGTCCAGCAAGGTCCAGGAGGGCACTAGTGCGTCAGGGCCGATTCGCCGCGATGTGCGAGCAGGTGATCGAGCGACTTCCCGTAGTAGCGCAGGACAACGCGCTCGCGGACGCGGTAGCGCCGTCCCTCCACCACGATGATGCCGCGGACCGCCAGCGGTCCCACGGCCGCGTCGAGGGCCTCCCGTCCGGTTTCGACGTCGAGATTCGCGCCGGTGGACCGCAGAATCTCGATGAGCTGATCAATCCGGTCTTCGAGCTCCGTGCGAGCGATGGACGGTCGAATGGCCGCCGCCACCAGCGCCGTCGGCAGAACCTTGTACAGGCGGCCGATCTCGTCACGGACGCGGCGTTTCAGTCGAACCATGTCGCGGCGGTCGTCGGGATCGTAGTCGTCGAACCGGATCGGGCGCCCGAACGTGACGATACTGCGCGACTGGTAGCCGACGGTGTAACGGAGCATCTCGGCGAGCTCCTGGTGGAACGGACGCTGAACGCGCTTGACACCCTGGCGAGAGAGCACGAAGTCCTCGATGACGAGGTCGTAGGCGATGGCGGTCGGGATTATCACCAGGTCGTTCCGATCCGCCTGGGCGGCCGCGTGGAGCAGGCCCGTCTTGAAGGGCTTCAGCGCTCCGTTGTAGCTGCGACCGCCCTCCAGGTACAGCAGGAGCTCGGTGCGGCGCAGAAGCTCGGCGACGTACGCCTTGAGCGTGACCAGATAGGCCGGGTCCTTCGTGTCCCGGCGAACCGGGATGGCGCCTGTGACGTGCTTTTGGATCAGTCCGAGCGCGCCGCCGAACAGGTTGCTCCCCGCAGCGATTACCGGCGGCCGGATGCCGTTGTCGTCGAGCACGAGCGGTTGCACCATCCAGTCGGCATGGCTGCGGTGGTTGGACGCGTACACGACGCGACTGGTCCGCGTCGCGGAGCGAACATTGTCGATTCCTTCGCTGCTGCGGGTAATCTTGCGAAGCAGCGGGTACAGGGGGTGCTGGAGCGCGCGGTACATTCGGTACCGCTGCGTGGTCCGAAGCTCTTCCAGGTATCCGTGAATGGCGGCGCGTGCCTGATCGCGCGTCCGCCCCCCGCGACCCTCGAGATACCGGACGACCTCTTCGCGGGCGAGCACGGCTTGCGTGATCTCGTCCTGCGCCACGTGCAGCAATATAGCACGGGCCGGAGCGTCGCTCCGGCACGTGAGAACTACCGATCGAGCCTCACGCTGGCCGGTCGTGAGAGACGGACGGTCAATGTGGTCCCCATCGGCAGGGTCGCCGGTTCGGCGTCGCCGGCGGCCGCTGCCGCGGTGCCGCCGGCGGCACCGGCGGCGCCACCGATCGCCGCCCCCCGGCCGCCACCGAAGATCGCTCCGAGGATCGCTCCGGCCACCGCGCCGCCACCTATCCGTGCGGCGTTGTCCCGCCCGCGCGAGCCGCCCTCGCGATAGACGGTCTCGGTCACGATGGGCACTTCCATACCGTCGTCGAACACGACGGTATGGAAGCGGACGCCAAGGCGGGAGGTTCCTCGCAGTTTGCCGCCACGCTCCACCATGACGACCGAACCGTTGACGAGACTGCCGGCCGGAATCGCGACGCGGCGGGCTACCACGACATCGCGCGTGACCCGCGCCGTCACGTCGTCCTCGACCTCGGCGCGGTCCGTTGTGACCAACGTCTCGATCTGCAGGCCGATCACCGAATCGGCAGCAATCACGACTTCGTCTGTCGTCATGGGGGGCTCGACGCCGGCAGGGCTGTTCGGCGGGTCGAAGCTCACGGACGCCAACGGCGGCAAGTTGGCGGTTCCGGCTTCATTGCGCGCCGCTGTGTTTCCCGCTGCCGTCCGCGGCGCCGGGTTGGCCGGTCTCCAGCCGTCGATCTCGGGAAGCTCGGCCGCCGCGCGCGCCGGCCGTTCCGTCGGTTGCGTGGGTTCCGGCTTCGACTCCGGTACCACGGCCGCCGGCGCCGGCTCCGGGGAGGGCCGCTGCAACGGTTCCGTCGCCGGCCGAGACGACTCCCGGCGAGAAGGAGCCGGAGGCCTGGGCGCCGGTTCCGCCGGTCGGGCCGCGGCACGTCTCGGTGCCGGTTCCTCCCGAGCCCGAGGTTCATCCTGCGGCCGCCGGGTCTGCCGCGTCCCGGCCGCCGGTTGTTCCGCGCCGGCCGCGACGGCCGGCTCCACCGTTTGCTCCGTGGACTCGACGGCAATCCCGCGTTCGGAGCTCGGTTCCCCGGCCACCGCCTGTGGGTCGATCCCATGCAGGGCGGTGGCAACGCTGGTCGCCGGTACCGGTTGTGCGCTCTCTGCGGTTGGCGCCGCCGCGTTCTGGCGGACCGCCAGATAGGCTCCCATGCCGGCGGCGGCGACCACCAGCGCAACGACCAGGGCGGCCGCGATCAGGACGGTTGCACGTCTCATGTCCATGCGGAAGACTCCTCGGCTGCTGAACAGAATAGCAAGAGCCGTGCCGCAACGATACGAACGATTATGCCCGGATTTGTTCCGACGGCAAGCGTTTCCGCGCAACGGCGCGCAAACCGGCAGATCGGGTCGCCGGCCGAGGAGTGTCACCACGAGGTGACCGGCTGTCCCCTCGATGGACCTGCCTGAGCGTTGCAGAGCCGCCCTCCGGGCATGGCCGGCCGAGGCGCCACGCAGGTTTCGCCGCGGACTGCGAGCGTGTAGAATATCTTGCCGAGAAGCGGTTGGGGGGCCGATTCCGACAGCCGGGCTCAAGAAAGGCAGGACACCGAGCGCCGTCCGGAAAGATTTGCCCTCCGCAACCCCCATACCCGAACGCATCGGATCCTCTCTCGTCGCGCGCGTGCTGAGCGTTGCGCTGCTGCTTTTCGTATTCCTGCTCGGCGTCAAGGGGCTGGGAGACGGTTTCGAGCTGATCGGGCAGGACTTCATCGACAGCTTCTTCGAGGCGACATCGAACCCGTTCATCGGCCTCATCGTCGGTCTGCTGGCGACGACGGTCATGCAGAGCTCGTCGGTGACTACGTCGATGGTCGTCGGCCTCGTTGCGGCCCCGGAGAATCCGCTGCCGCTGGCCAACGCCATACCGATGGTGATGGGCGCCAACATCGGAACCACGGTTACCGCGACCATGGTCTCGCTGGCGCACATCGGGCGGCGCGACGAGTTCGAGCGCGCGTTCCCGGTCGCCATCTGTCACGACATATTCAACTACTTCGCCGTGCTGGTGCTGCTGCCGGTCGAGATCGCCACCGGCTACCTGGGGCGCACCGCGAGCATGCTGGCCGACGCGCTCGGGCAGGTGGGCGGGGTCGACTACCAGAGCCCGCTGAGCACGGCTTTGAGCGTCGGCTTTGCGCCGGTCGTGGCGCTGGCCGAGACGCTCTTCGCGGGGTCGGGCGGGCAGGCCGCGTTTCTCGTCGCGGCCAGCGGCGCCTTCATCTTCTTCGCGCTGTTCCTGCTCGTGCGGGTCATGCGCTCGACAGTGCACTCGCGGGCGGAAGGCATCATCGACCGGGTGCTCAGCTCCAGCGCGGTCGTCGCCATGCTGGTAGGGGTCGTCGTGACCGTCATGGTGCAGTCGAGCTCGATCACCACGTCGCTGCTCGTGCCCCTGGGCGGGGCCGGCCTTCTGCGCCTGGAGCAGGCGTTCCCGGTCACCATCGGGGCCAATATCGGCACGACGGTGACGGCCCTGCTTGCGGCTCTCGCGGTTTCGGGACCCAACGCGGCGGCCGGCCTGGAGATTGCGCTGGTGCACCTGCTGTTCAACCTCAGCGGACTGGTGCTGATCTACCCGGTACAGGCGATTCGCCGCGTGCCGCTGGAGGCGGCCCGGCAGGTGACCAGGCTCGCGCTGCGGTCGCGCAAGCTGACGGTGCTCTGGGTCGCCCTCCTGTTCTACGGTCTACCCGCGCTCTGCATCGCGATCGGACGCCTGTTCGAGTAGCCCTCCGCGACTCCCTCCGGATCCGCGCTCGAAGCCCCGCCGTAGTACACTGCGCGGTTGGGCAGGGCGAAAACGGTGGATCAGACATCCCAGGTCGTCGTTGTCGGGGCCGGAGTCGTCGGCTGCGCCATCGCGTACGAGCTCGCGCGCCGGGGGGTGCACGTTCGAGTCATCGACCGCCGCGAGGTGGGGCAAGGGGCGACGCAGGCGTCGGCCGGCGTTCTCGCGCCGTATATCGAAGCGCACGACCGCCGTCCGCTCCTCGATCTGACCACGCGCAGTCTGGATCTCTACGACGAGTTCGTGGCGCGCATCGTGGAGGACTCGGGCGTGGCGGTGCAATACGTCCGTACGGGGACTCTGGAGGTCGCCACGCGGCCGGGCGACATGCCGCGTCTCGAAGGCATCCATGCCGCCTGCGTCGAGCGGGGCATCCGTGCGGAGCTGTTCGATGCGGACACGGTGCGGCGGGTGGAGCCGCAATTGGCGCCGACCGTGCAGGGGGGAGTGGTCGTCGAGTCGCACGGCTTCATCGGCGCCACGGACCTGACCGCGGCGTTGCGGCGCGCCGCTGCGGCGCACGGTGTGTCGTTCCAGACGTCGGCGGCGGTGACGCGCATCGAGGGCAACGGTGCCGGCCTTCGCATCGAGACGGGCGGAGACGCGTTCGCCTGCGAATCGGCGGTCATGGCGGCCGGGAGCTGGTCGGGGCACGTGGAGATCGACGGCGCTTCCCCGGTCCCGATTCGACCGGTACGCGGGCAGCTCCTGCACCTGGGTTGGCCGGCGCCGCCCCTCAAGCGCGTGGTGTGGGCGCCGGACTGCTATCTCGTGCCGTGGGGCGACGGCTCGGTGCTCGCCGGCGCCACCAGCGAGGAGGTGGGCTTCGACGAGCGCGCCACGGTGGCCGGCGTCCGGGAGCTGATAGACGCGGCGCGGCGGGTCGCGCCGGAGGTGAGCAACGCGTCCTTCAAGGAAGCCCGCGTCGGCCTGCGGCCCGCGACGCCGGACGCGCTGCCGGTCATCGGTCCGTCGGCGGCCGTGCCCGGCCTGGTGTACGCCTGCGGTCACTTCCGCAACGGCATCCTGCTGGCGCCGCTGACCGCGGCCGTGGTCGCCGATTTCATGGTCGACCGGCGGCTGGACTCCGTGCTCGATCTCACGAATCCGTCCCGCTTCGGCGCGTGCTGAGGGCGACGGGCAAGAAACCAGCGATCACCCGATGCAATAATCTCTGCCGCAGACGGAAGGAGTCGTCTCGATGATAAACGCTCGCGTTCAAGTACCCACACCCGTCAACGAGCCCGTGCTGAGCTACGTGCCCGGATCTCCGGAGCGCCGCGACCTGACGGCCGAGCTCGGCGCGGTCGCCGGACAGCAGATCGAGATCCCGCTGATCATCGGCGGTGCCGAGGTCAGGACCGGCGACCTCGGCCAGTGCGTCATGCCCCACGATCACCGGCACGTGCTGGCCTCTTTCCACAAGGGGAACGCGGAGTCGGTGCAGCAGGCGGTGGCCGCCGCGGCGGCAGCGCGTCCGGAATGGGCGGCGATGCCATGGGAGGCGCGCGCCTCCGTCTTCCTGAAGGCGGCCGAGCTGCTCGCCGGCAAGTACCGCCCGATCATCAACGCGGCGACGATGCTGAATCAGAGCAAGACGGTCTTCCAGGCAGAGATAGACGCCGCCTGCGAGCTGATCGATTTCCTGCGCTACAACGTCTCCTACATGCCCCAGATATTCGCCGAGCAGCCCGCCAGCGCGCCGGCGATATGGGACTACGTGGAGTACCGGCCGCTGGAGGGCTTCGTGCTGGCGATCACGCCCTTCAACTTCACCTCGATCGCCGGCAACCTGCCGACCAGCCCGGCGATGATGGGCAACACCGTCATCTGGAAGCCGGCGTCGACCGCGGTTCTCTCCGCCTACCGGCTGATGGAGATGCTCAAGGAGGCGGGCCTGCCCGACGGCGTCATCAACCTGTTGCCCGGAAGCGGGGGAGAGATTGGCGAGCCGGCCATGAACCACCCGGACCTGGGCGGCGTGCACTTCACGGGGAGCACCGCCGTCTTCCAGGGGATGTGGAAGACGGTCGGCACCAACATCTCGGGCTACCGCGGCTACCCGCGCATCGTCGGCGAGACCGGCGGCAAGGACTTCGTCTTCGCCCACGCCTCCTCGGACCCCGACGCGCTGGCGACGGGGCTGATCCGCGGCGCCTACGAGTACCAGGGCCAGAAGTGCAGCGCCGCGAGCCGGGCCTACATTCCCAGGAGCATCTGGGACCGCCACGGCGACGAGTGGTGCCACGAGATCGAGGCGATCAAGTACGGCGACCCGGCCGACCTGACCAACTTCATGGGCGCGGTCATCGATCCCGCGTCCTACAACACCCTGAAGTCGGCGATCGACTCTGCGCGCGCCGATGACGGCGCCGACGTGATCTGCGGCGGGCACTGCGACGACAGCAAGGGCTGGTTCATCTCGCCGACCATCATCCGGGCGCACGATCCGCGCTACCGGACGATGGAGGTCGAGCTGTTCGGTCCCGTGCTGACCGTTTACGTCTACGACGACGACGCGTACGAGGAAACGCTGGAGCTGTGCGACAAGACGTCGCCCTACGGGCTGACCGGCGCGATCTTCGGGACCGATCGGAAGGCGATCAACCTCGCCCACGCCAAGCTCGCCAACGCGGCGGGGAACTTCTACATCAACGACAAGCCGACCGGCGCCGTGGTCGGCCAGCAGCCGTTCGGCGGCTCGCGCGCCTCGGGAACCAACGACAAGGCGGGCAGCCTGCTGAACATGATCCGCTGGGTCAGTCCGCGGACCACGAAGGAGAACTTCGTGCCGCCGCGCGACTACCGTTATCCGCACATGCAGGACGGAGACTGAGCGCCATGAGCTTCTGCGAGCACTGTGCAGGTCAGCGGTTCGATCGGGCGCAGGTGCTCCGCACCCTGCGCGCCGCGCGCAAGCGGTTGCGGGACGGCCCGGAGATCTGCAGCGCGGTGGAGGCGCTCGACGACGTCATCCAGACCGTGCGCGAAATGGAAATACCGCACCTCGAGCCGCTCGACGAGATGGGCGACGACACCGTCATCCACTAGCGGGGAGGGTGGCGCGACGGGCGCCTCCCTCCACCTCCCCGCAGCACCGCCTACTTCGGCTGCGGGACGATGCGGATGTAGGGGAGCGGCGCCTGCCAGCCGTCGGGGTACTTCTCGCGCGCCTCGGCGTCGGAGACCGCCGGCAGGATGATGACGTCCTCGCCCTGGTTCCAGTTGGCGGGAGTCGCCACCTTCTTCGTCGCGGTGAGCTGGCACGAGTCGACCAGCCGCAGGATCTCGTCGAAGTTGCGCCCGGTGCTCATCGGATAGGTCAGCGTCGCCTTGATGCGTTTGTCCGGGCCGATCACGAAGACCGAGCGCGCCGTGGCATTGTCGGCCGGCGTGCGCCCGACCGACGTGTCGCCGGAGTCGGCCGGCAGCATGTCGTAGGCCTTGACCACCCTCAACTGCGGGTCGCCGACCAGCGGGTAGTTGAGCGCATGGCCCTGCGACGCCTCGATGTCCTGCGACCACCGCTGGTGATCGCTGACGCCGTCGACGCTGATGCCGAGCACCTTGCAGTTGCGCTTCGCGAACTCCGACTTGAGCCCGGCCACCGTGCCCAGCTCGGTGGTGCAGACCGGCGTGAAGTCCTTCGGGTGCGAGAACAGGATCGCCCAACCGTCCCCGATCCAGTCATGGAAGTTGATCGTCCCTTCGGTCGTCTCGGCCGTGAAATCCGGCGCGACGTCGTTGATTCGCAGTGACATTGGTCATCCTCCCAAAGATAAGCACGGAGAGTGTACCGATTTCAGCGGTCCGTGGGGAGCTTCACCGGGGCCGTGAGGCCCGCTTGACGGCTCCGTCGGCCCATGGTGTATGCTCTGGCGGTTACGCTCAAGGCTGGGGGTCTTCCATAGCAGAGCGAATGGATACGTTGTCGTGTGACCTGCTCATCGTCGGCGGCGGCGCCGCGGGCCTGCGCGCCGCCATCGCCGCCGCGGCGGCCGTTCCGGATCTCGATATCGCGGTCGTGTCGAAGGTCTACCCGATGCGGAGCCACACCGTGTCGGCCGAAGGTGGCGCCGCCGCCGTCATCAAGTCCGGCGACAGTCTCGATGCCCACGCCTACGACACCATCTCGGGAGCCGACTGGCTGTGCGACCAGGATGTCGTCGAGGCCTTCGTCGAAGAGGCGCCCCGCGAGATGCTGCAGCTCGAGCACTGGGGATGCCCGTGGAACCGGGAACCCGATGGGAGCGTCGCCGTACGCCCGTTCGGGGGAATGAAGATCAAGCGGACGTGGTTTGCCGCCGACAAGACCGGCTTCCACATGCTTCACACGCTGTTCCAGACGTCGTTGCGCTACGGGAGCGTGAGGCGGTTCGACGAGTGGTTCGTCACGAAGCTGCTGGTCGACGAGGGGCGCTGTCAGGGTGTCGTGGCCATCGAGCTCGCCACGGGGAAGATTCACGGCATTACCGCGAAGGCCGTGATTCTGTGCACCGGCGGCTGCGGCAAGATCTTCCCGTTCACGACCAACGCCAACATCAAGAACGGCGACGGCATGGCGCTGGCCTATCGGGCCGGCGTGCCGTTGAAGGACATGGAGTTCGTTCAGTACCACCCCACAGGACTGCCCCAGACCGGGATCCTGATAACGGAGGCGGCGCGGGCCGAGGGTGGGTGGATGCTGAACAAGGACGGTTACCGGTACCTGCAGGACTACGACCTCGGCACGCCGACGCCCAAGCCCGTTCTGCGCTCGATGGAGCTCGGTCCGCGCGACCGGCTTTCGCAGGCGTTCATCAAGGAGCAGGAGCGGGGGCGGACGCTGGAGGGCCCGTACGGTCACTACGTGAACCTGGATATCCGCCACATCGGGGAACAGGAGATCGACAAGAAGCTGCCGTTCGTCCGCGAGCTGTGCCAAAAGTACGCGAACCTCGATCCGGTCAGCGAGCTGATCCCGGTGCGGCCTGTGGTCCATTACATGATGGGCGGCGTGCACACGGACATCATGGGAGCGACGCCGCTCGACGGGCTGTACGCGGCGGGAGAGGTGGCCTGCGTCAACTTGAACGGCGCCAACCGGCTGGGCTCGAACTCGCTGACCGAGTGTCTCGTCTTCGGTGCGCGCGCCGGGCGGGCGGCCGCGACCTTCGCGGCGGGTGCGCCTGCGCCGGGCGCGTCGGTCGAGGCTCAGGTTCGCGACGAGGAGCGGCGGCTGGAGGAAGACTTCTTCAACGCGAGCGGGCGAACGGAGCGGATCGCCGACGTCCGCTCCGAAATGCAGACGGCCATGGAGGAGAGCGCGGGCATCTACCGGACCGGGGCGGCCCTCACCGCGGGCGTGGAGACGGTCGGCCGGCTGCAGGCCCACGCGCAGCGCCTGCTCATCGAGGACCGCAGTCGGACCTTCAACACGGAGCTGACCACCGCGCTCGAGCTCGGTTACATGCTCGAGCTCGCGCAAGTGATCCTCCGCTCGGCCGAAGCGCGGACCGAGTCGCGCGGGGCGCACCAGCGGACGGACCATCCGGAACGCGACGACGAGCGGTTCCTGGCCCACTCGCTCGCGTATCGGACGGACGGCGGCCCGCCGCGCATGGAATATTCGCCCGTGACCATCACACGCTGGCCGCCAGGGGAACGCGTCTACGGCAGGTAACGTCTACGGCAGGTAACCACATGGCGGACACGATTACGTTGGACGTGGCGCGGTACAGTCCGGAGAAGGACTCCGAACCCGGCTTCCAATCCTACGAGGTGCCCTGCCGCGAGGATTGGGTCGTGCTGGACGCCTTGAACTACGTCAAGGACCAGTTGGACGGGTCGCTCACCTACCGGTGGTCGTGCCGCATGGGCGTCTGCGGAAGCTGCGGCATGATGGTCGATGGTCAGCCGAAGCTCACCTGTGCCGTCCCGCTGTCCGAGTATGCGCCGGGTCCGGTCCGCATCGAGCCGCTGCAGTTCTTTCCGGTCATGCGTGACCTCGTGGTCGACATCACCGACTTCCTGGAGAAGCTCCGGAACGTGCAGCCCTGGATCGTGCGGGACGAAGAAAAGCCGATCGCCGATGGGGAGTATCTCCAGACGCCGGCCCAGCTAGAGGCGTACAAGCAGTTCAGCATGTGCATCAACTGCATGCTGTGTTACGCCGCCTGCCCGGTCGTCGGTCTGGAGGAAGAGTTCACGGGACCGGCGGCGATCGCCCTTGCGCAGCGCTACAATCTGGATTCGCGGGATCAGGGCGCGGCCCAGCGTATGGAGGCGCTCGACGAGCACGACGGCATGTGGGGGTGCACCTTCGTCGGCGAATGCACGAAGGTTTGCCCGAAGAACGTCGATCCCGCCGGGGCGATTCAACTCTACAAGGTGGCCAGCGCGACGAACTGGTTCAAGTCCATGCTGCTGCCATGGGGTTCGAAGTGAGTGCCGGCGCGCACGATTCCGGCCGGCCCAGGCTGTACCGGCGCCCGATGCCGCTGGACTGGTGGCTGCGGAATGGCGCGTACTTCCGGTTCGTCGTCCGGGAGCTCACCTGCGTCTTCGTCGGCCTCTTCGCCGTGCTCTCGCTCTGGCAGATCCGGGCCCTGGGCCAGGGCGCCGAGGAGTATGCGCGCTTCGCGGAGCGCCTGGGCGGGCCGGCGTTCGTCGCGCTCAGCGGCGTGGCGCTCGTGGCCGTGTTGTATCACGCCATCACGTTCTTCAACCTCACCCCGACTATCGTCGTGATCCGGATCGGACAACGGCGCGTGCCGGGCTGGCTGATCGCCGGCGCACACTATGCCGCGGCCGTCGTTCTCTCCGGCGTGGTCGCCTGGGTCCTCCTGCGAGGCTAGCTAGATGGCCAGGAACCCAACGCCCCTGATGTGGACCTTGTTCGGCGCCGGGGGGATGGTGTCGGCGCTTCTGTTCCCGATTCACATCTTTCTGCTCGGGCTGGCGTTTCCCCTGGGCTGGCTGGAGGGTCCGGGCTACGAATCGCTGCATGCGCTCGTCACGCATCCGATCACGCGTCTGTACCTGTTCGCGTTCATCTCGCTCCCGCTCTTCCACTGGGCGCATCGTTTCCGGTACACGATCAACGACCTGTTCCAGTTGAAGCAGGGTACGCAGATCGTCGCCGGGGTCTGCTACGGCGCCGCGCTCGTCGGCACGTTCACGGCGGCTTACACGCTGTGGACAATCTCGTAGGAGCTTGCCCGTAGGAGCTTTGCCCCGACGAACTGAGGTGACGATGCGAAGACGATGGCTGCGGTATTTCCTGTGTTGCGTGCTCGTGTTCGTCGGGGCGGTGCGCGCCGGCGCGTCCCAACCACCCGAAGTATCTGCCGAGCAGACACTCATCGCGCTGGAGAGAGGCTGGAACGAAGCATTCTACGCCCGGGACGTCGAGTTCCTCGACAGCATTCTCGCCGACGATTTCATCGTGACCTACGACGACGGCGGGCTGGGCGACAAGGCCCGCGAGCTGGAACTCGCCGCGACGTTCAATCAGCGCGTGATCTCGGCCACGCAGGAAGACTTCACCGTCCAGGTCTACGACGATGCCGCGGTGGTCTGGTTCACGCTCCGCGTAGTCGGCATCCGGCGGGGGCAGGAGGCCGAGATTTCCCTGCGCTATACCGACGTCTGGGTGATGCGCGACGGCCGGTGGCAGTGCGTGGCGTCCCAGAGCACGCGGATGAATCCCCGGTAGCCGGGAAGCCGGTACGCTGCGGGGTCGCCGCCCTCCAGGCGAGGCTCCGCGTGTGATCGGCTACCGTCCGTGCGTCCTCGGTTGGTTTCTCCCGGGCCGTGCTCAGGGCTGATCGAGACGCCGCCAGAAATCCTTCTCGTCGGTGCAGGCGAGCGCCGCCCCCGCCATGCGCGCGCCGCGGGGCGTGTCAACGGCCACCGCCGCGCGGGCGGTGAACGATTCGGAGACCGCTATCCCGCGCTCCACGAGCATTGCGCGGACGAGTTCCGCCTGGCCTTCTGCCCGTCCCGCGGTTCTGCCTTCCGCCTGTCCCGCGGCCCGTTCCCGATCGCCCAGAACGCGCAGCAGCGGATCGTCCTGCGGGCCGGTTCCTTCCCGGGCGCCAAGGGCGCGGCCGACCCGTTCCAGCACGCGACAGGTGCGCTCGGTCGTCAGCGGCTCGGTGAGCGCGACGTGGATCTCCGGGGCCGTCCAGCCCGGAAACGCCGCGCTCTCGGTGACGACCTCGTAGCGGTCGCCGGCGAGGCGATGAATCGTCACGCCGGCAGGCCGGCGGCGGGTGGCCCTGGCCGACGGCACCAGCATCCACAGCTCCGGGAAGCCCCACGCCTCGTACAGCGGCAGCTTGCCCCGGCGGATGTCGGTGGTGTGGTCCACCTCCAGCACGACGTCCGGCAGGTCATGTCGGCCGATGACCAGCGGCCCGGACGGCATGCGGGCGCGGCGCGGGTGCAGGTAGAGCGTCTCGTCCGCCTGCATGATCCGATCGGGCCGGCCGGCGTCGTCGTTCACGCGCAGGCTCACCGATCCGAACGCGCGGATCGGCGCGCCGCGCACGGATGCGATCAACCGCGCCAGCTCCGGCAGCCGGCGCGACATCGACTCGTGGATGCCGCCGACCTCGGCGACGATCCAGGCGGTCTCGGTGCGCGCCTCCCAGTACTCCAGCCGGCCCTCGAAATCCTCGATGCGGTTCCGCGGTATGCGTACCGGCCGGCAACCGGGGAACTGCAACACCGCGTCAGCGGGAGTGGGTCGGCAGCGGACGGGAGCGGAGACCGGCAGATCCCTGTCGCTGGTGGACCGGGCGATGCGAGCGGAGAGCGGGGCGCGAGCCATTTCCGATTATAGTCCCTGCGCTATAGTTCGCGTCAATCCGTCCCGCGCTCACGGGCGCTGCGGCGCCGATCTCCGGTCGTGCGATGGAGCTGCGCCAGGTAGCCGACGCGGGGGTCCCGCCGCGGCTCGTGATGCCGGACGTTTCATCGTCCGGCGGCGCGCGTCACGACCCCGCCGGGCGCTCGGCCGCCGGCGCTGCAATCCGCGCCGGGAGCAGCGTGAGCGCCACGCACGCCGCCACGTTCACACCCAGTCCGACGACGCCCGCGTGGACGTCCCACACCTGCGGCCGGCCGGCGAGCAGAAGCCCGGCGTAGGTGGCGCAGCCGGCCAGCATCCCGCCGAGCGCGGCGGCCGTCGTCAGCCGCCGCCACGTCACGCCGAGCACGAACAGCGGCGCCACCTGGGCCAGGATCTCCATCTTGATCTCGGTCAGGCCCCACAGCGTCACCCGGGGCGACAGCGCGATGAGCACCAGCACGGCGACGACTGCCCACGAGAGCAGCTTGCCGATGCGGGTCAGCCGCTCCTCCGGCGCGCCCGTGAGCAGGGTGGTCCCGACGACGTCCTTGGCGAGTATCGACGACAGGCTCAGGAGGACCGAGTCGGCGGTCGACATCACGGCGGCGACCACCGCGGTGATGACCATCACGCAGAGGAGATACAGCAGCACCGACCGCCCGCTCCAGGCGGTCAGCAGCGCCGGCATGACCTGGTCGGCGTCGCCGGCGGCGGAAAGCTCGCGGATGGCCAGGATGCCCACCATGAACATGACGCCGGTGGTGACCAGCGGCAGGAAGACCATCACGCTGAAGGCGCGCTTCAGCGTGGCCGCGTCGCGGGCGGCGTAGATGCGCTGGATCGCGTGGGGATACACGGCGCCGGAGAAGCCGATGAGCAGGAGCGTGCTGAGCCAGTTGCGCGAGACCTCCCACGCCGGGACGGCGACCTTCTCGGGCGCCTCGGCCGCGACGGCCATGGTCAGCTCCGCGAGGTGGGTCGGCGTCGGCACGACGGCCAGCAGGAGGCCGGCCAGCCCCACCAGCAGCATGATGCCCTGCACGCAGTCGGTCCACGCGACCGCGCGCATGCCGCCGACCGTCTCGTAGACGATGACCACCAGCGTCAGCAGCACCACGCCGACCCAGTAGGGTACGGCGCCGCCCGACAGGCCCTCGGTGACATGGCCCATGGCCATGAGCTGTGCCAGCAGGTAGTTCGAGATCGCCAGGACCAGCAGTACGTTGGCGATCAGGGTGAGCGGCGCCGAGCGGAACCGGTGGGTGATCCAGTCTCCCGGGGTGACGAAGGCATGCCGGCGGGCGAGGCGCTGCAGGCGCGGGGCGAAGATCAGGTAGACGACGATGATCGCCATCATGAAGCCGACGCTCATCACCCAGGCGTAGCCGATGCGGAACGCCTCCCCGGGATAGCCGAGCAGCGTGTTGCCGCTGTACTGCGTCGCGTAGAGGGTCAGCAGCAGCACGAAGCCGCCCAGGTTGCGGCCCGCGAGGTAGAAGTCACCCAGGCCGGTCTGCGCACCCCGGCGCCGCGTGGCGTAGCCGACCGAGATCAGCACCACCAGGTAGAGTCCGACGGCAGCGCCGGCGCCGGCCGCGAGCGACGGGCTCAAGGGGCCTCCTCCGTGTCGTCCGCGCCGTCGGCGGGCGGCACGGACCAGTAGCGAGCCACCACGTACGCGGTGAAGACGGCCACTGCGAGGTAGGCGAGCAGCGAGATGACGACCCAGTGCGGCAGGCCGAGCCAGAGCCGTGCGGGACTGCCGGGCGGGAGGTACCACGGCACGGAGACGGCGAAAAGGAATACGTAGACCACCCAGATCCACGGGCGCGACCGTGGTTCCAGCCGTCCCTGCCGAGACCCCGAGTCGGGGCTGTCGCGGGCCGCTTGCGGTTCGGGCGGGGCCGGCATGTTTCCCCGGGCCGCCGCGGGCGCTGGAGGGCCGGCGCTGTCGCGGCCTCCTTGCGGCGGGCTTCCGGCCCGGTCGCCCTATGATAGTGCCGTGCGGTGCGAGGTGAAGCAGGCCGAGGAGCGCCGCGGTCCACGCGGGGCGCACCGCGGCTCGAATGCAGCGGGACCGGCCCTTGCCACGGGTTTCCTCGGCCGGTGTGACACTGGAGGTCTTAGATGGATCGAATGATGCGGGTCGTGTGGCTGTTCGTTGCGGCCGGGCTGGCAGGCTTCAGCGCGGCCGTGCCGGCGGGAGGGCAGGAGGCGGAGATCTCCCTGGCGGGCGTCGTCGATCTGCACTTCCACACCGGACCCGATTCCCGTCCGCGGTCGGTGGACGACATCGAGGCGTCGCGCCTGGCGGCGGAGGCCGGCATGCGCGCCATCCTGTTGAAGAACCACTTCACGATGACCGCCGACCGGGCGGCCATCGCGATGCGCCAGGTGGACGGCCTGGAGATTTTCGGCGGGCTCGTCCTCAACCGGGCGGTCGGCGGAATCAACCCCGAGGCGGTGCGGCAGATGGCCACTTTCTCCGGCGGACGGGGCAAGGTCGTGTGGCTGCCCACCTTCGATTCCGAGTACGCCGCCACGTCGTCGGGCAGCGATGGGCCGTATGTGTCGATCCTGGAGGACGGAGAGCCGCTCCCGGCGGTGCTGGAGGTCTTCGAGCTGCTCGCCGAGCACGACCTGACGCTGGCGATGGGGCACTCGGCGCCGGGCGAGGTGCTGCGTCTGATCCCGGAAGCGAAGCGTCTCGGGGTGCCCAGGATTCTCGTGACGCACGTCTTCAGCCAAGGCGCGACGCGCGAGCAGATGCGCCGGATGGCCGAGGAAGAAGCCATCATGGAGATCGACTGGCTGGCCGTGTACGGCGGTGGCCGGACGGTCGAGGACTATGTAACGGCGATCCGGGACCTGGGCGCCGAGGCCTTCTTCATGTCGTCCGACCTCGGGCAGGAGGGCAATCCGGTACACCCCGACGGGCTGCGCGACTACATCCGCGCCATGCTGGACGCCGGCATCACCGAGGAGGAGATCGACACGATGATCCGCCGGAATCCGGCGCGGCTGCTCGGGCTGGATCCCTGGTAAGCGGAACAGCCGGGGCGGGCGCGACCAGCCACAAGTCGAGGGACGAAACTTCCAGGATGCGCCCGGGCCTCAGTGCACCCGGTAGTCCCGCCGGTGCTCGTCCCAGGGATCCGTTTCGAGCGCCTCCTCGGCCTCCCAGCGCCGCCGGCGCTCGGCGCGCCGCAGGCGGTGGCGCCAGATGGCGGCGAGAGCCAGGCTGGTGATGAGGGTCCAGAGGGTGAAGGGGCTGGCGATGAAGGTGATCCACTCCTCCCAGCCGCCCGAGCTGCGCCAGAACAGGCGCGTTGCGCCCCGCACCGTGGTCCCGGTGGCGGCATAGAAGGCGTTGTCGAAGGTCGCTCCCGCCGCCACACCGGCAAGGATGCGCGGCACGACGGCGGCGCCGTGCCTCCGGATGACGTCCCGCACGATCGCGTGGGAGATGATGTAGGCGCGCGCCGCGTCGCGTCCGTCTCCCGCGAAGAGTCCCTCCAGCGCGGTGACCGTGGGCCGGCCGGCGATGACCGTCGCCCACAGGAACCGGGACCGGTTGCCGATGCTCCAGGTCCGCTCGGCGACGCTGGCGAGTCCCTCGTTGAACCAGCGCGGCAGGCGTCCGCCGCCCGCGGCGCGCGCGGTCAGGATGTGGGCCACCTCATGGTGGAGCACCACCTCCATCGAGTCGTGCGGATAGCTCCCGATGCGGTCCGGAAACAGCACGATCAGATCGTGTTGCGGGTCGGCGAACGCCGCGATCCACGGCGCGGTGTCGCGCGCGACGCGGGAGTCTTCCGGCACCAGCACGATCCGGATCCGGTTGCCCGGATCGCGCAGGCCGACCAGCCGCATCACCGCCTGCAGGCGGCTAGCGTCGAGCCGCTGGATCCGGCCGGCGACGGCATGCAGGCTCTCGGGAGCCTCGATGGTCATTTCGGGCAGCTGCGGCTGGCCGCTCGCCGGCGCGACGAAGGCCAGCGAGAGGCATCCGATCAGCGGTGCGGCGAAGGCCCGCGTGGCCGGGCTTCGCTTGCGGATCCCGATGCCCGGAGGGTCAGCCGGCGTCGTCCTGCGCGCCGGCCCGAATCGATGCGACCGTCGCGCCGAGGTGAGACCCGGGCGCGTCCCAGAAGGCGGCGACCAGGGGATGCCGCTCGAGCGCGGCCTGCACGTTGCCCCGCTGGACTCCGGAACCCCTGCCGTGCACGATGCGGACCTCTCGAAGCCCTGCCGTCGCGGCAGCGTGCACATATTCCTCGACAACCGACCGGACATCGCGCGGCGCGAAGGTGTGCAGATCGAGCTCCGCTTCGATGGGTACTTCATGAGGCGGCTCATGGTCGCTCATAGGTCGCCGTCACCTCGGTGGTGATGCCGCCGCGCACGGAGAAGTCGCCGACCACCGTCATCCGCCGCGGCCGGCAGGCGGCGACGAGGTCGTCGAGGATCCGGTTGGTCACGTCCTCGTAGAAGATGCCCTGGTTGCGGAATCCGACCAGGTAGTACTTCAGCGCCTTGAGCTCGATGCAGCGGTCGTCGGGAACGTAGGTAATCCGAATCTCTCCGAAGTCGGGAAGACCCGTCTTGGGGCAGACCGACGTGAACTCCGGACAGCGGATGGCGATCTCGTAGTCGCGCTCGCGCCTGGGGTTGGGAAACGTCTCGGGCGGCGAGTGCGGCATCCGATGAGTGTAGCGCGAATCGGCGACGTGCCGAATTGACACGAAGCGCTGCCCACGCTAGGATTTCTCCGCTTCTATCGGGTTTTTTCGTCCGGATGATCGCCAGCGCGCGCGGTCGCCGAGGTGTCCGAGACAGCGCGCCAACACCAAGGGGGAGCGTCGATGGCCGCAGCCCGCAAGATGGGCAAGACGGAGCTGTTCGCGCATTTCGTCGAGCACATGGCAGCTTTCGATGTCAGTCTCAAGCGCGCAGAAGTGCGCGAGTTCTTCGATGAACTGCAGCGGACGTGCGAGCGGGAGCTTCAGGATTCCGGCGAGTTCACGCTGCCTGGCATCGCCAAGCTCGTATTGCAGAAGCGGGACGCGCGGATGGGCCGCAACCCGGCAACCGGGGAAGCCATCGAGATCCCGGCGAAGCAGGTCGTGAAGGCGCGCATCGCGAAGCAGCTCAAGGACGCCGTTCTTCCGTAAGCGTTGACGCTCCACACCGAACCGCCGGCATGATCCGGCGATTCGGAATGCGAGGCTGGATCGAGGCCGATCCAGCCTCTTGGTCTGTACGTGTCTCTCGAGGGCGGCGCCTGGCGCCGGTCACCGTGAGGTCGCTCACGCCTTTCGCCGCGCCGGCCGGAACCAATCGATGGCAACCCACGTGCTCATGCCGCAGCTCGGCGAGTCCATCGCCGAGGGCACGATCGTGCGCTGGAACAAGCGCGTAGGTGAGCAGGTCGATCGGGACGAGCCGCTGTTCGAAGTGTCGACCGACAAGGTGGATGCCGAGGTGCCGTCCCCGGCCGGCGGCGTCCTTGCCGAGGTACGCGTGCAGGCGGGCGAGACCGTGGCTGTCGACAGCGTCGTCGCCACCATCGCGGCCCCGGGCGAAGCGGTCGCCGATTCGGACGGCTCGGCGTCACGGGAGGGAGCGGAAGCGCCGGCCGGGCCGGCCGGAACCGCGGACCGCGGGGAGCGGCGTGCCCGGGCTCATGTCTCGCCCGTAGTCCGCCGACTGGCCCGGGAGCACGGGGTCGACCCCGCCGCCGTGGCCGGGACCGGCGCGGGCGGCAGGGTCACGAAAGATGACATCCTGAAGCACGTCGAGTCCGTCCAGGGCGGTGCCGGTCCGATGCTGGTGGCCGACGACCGGCGGATCGCGCCCCTGTCGACGATGCGGCGCGAGATTGCCGGGCGCATGCTCCGCAGCCGCCGTACCGCGGCCCACGTGCACACCGTTTTCGACGTCGATTTCTCGCGCGTGGCGGCGCTGCGGGAGACGCACCGGGAATCGTACGCCGGGCGCGGCGCCAGACTGACCTTCCTGTCGTTCGTGGCCAGGGTCGTCGTCGATGCGCTGGTCGAGATGCCGGTACTCAATGCCTCGCTCACCGATGACGGCGCCGGGGTGATACATGCGGCGGACGTCGGTCTCGGTATCGCGGTGGCGCTCGACGACGACGGGGGCCTGATCGTGCCGGTAGTCCGGGACGCGGGCGGGAAGAACGTTCTGGAGCTGAGCACGGCGATAGCCGATCTCGCCGAGCGGGCCCGTTCGAAGCACCTGACGCCCGAGGAAGTGCAGGGAGGCACGTTCACCATCACCAATCCCGGGGTGTTCGGGTCCATCTTCGGGATGCCGATCATCAACCAGCCGCAGGTGGCCATTCTCTGCGTGGGAGCCATCGAGCGCCGCCCGGTGGTGATCGACGAAGCGGGCACGATCGCCGCACGGCTGCGTGCGTACCTGACGCTGGGCTTCGATCATCGGTTGATCGACGGTGCAGTCGCCGATCGGTTCATGGCCAGGGTCAAGTCGGGGCTGGAGCAGTTCGACGGCAGCCTGCTGTAGGGGGCGCCCATGCGTCGACGGGCTCTCGAGGTGCGGCGGCTCGGCAACGTCGGATACGGAGCGGCGCTCGACCTGCAGCAGCGGCTCGTGGTAGAGCGACAGCGGGACCGGATTACCGACCAGTTGCTGCTGCTCGAGCATCCGCCCGTCATCACCCGCGGCGTGCGGGCGGGCGCGGACAACGTGCTGGCGTCACCCGACGTGTTGCGCCGGCGCGGCGTCGAGATCCACGACGCGCGGCGCGGCGGGGACGTCACATACCATGGCCCGGGGCAGCTCGTCGGCTATCCCATCCTGCTGTTGAAGCCCGACCGGTGCGACGTGCACCGCTACGTCCGCGATCTCGAAGAGGTCCTGATTCGGGCCGCGGCCGAGTTCGGCGTCCGCGCGACACGCATTCCGGGGCTTACCGGGGTCTGGGTGGGCAATGACAAGCTGGCGGCCATCGGCGTGCGATTGTCGCGCTGGGTCACCAGTCACGGCTTCGCGCTCAACGTGACGACCGACCTCGACGATTTCGCGCTGATCCGGCCGTGCGGACTCGCGGATCGCGGTGTGACATCGCTCCAGCGGCTTACCGGCCGGGCGATATCGGACGCGGTGGTAACCGACTGCGTCGCGAACCGGTTTGCGGAGGTGTTCGAGCACGAGGTCCGAGCCGCGGGCGGTCCGGATCGGTCCAGCGGTGCGTCGACTCAGCCGGTACAGGCCGCTTCGAGCTGACCGACCTCGCGAGCGTTCAATTGCGGCTCGACGATGCGCATGACGCCGCCCGCGCCGATTCGGACCGGGGCGGCCAGCACCTGCTTCCGTATGCCGAACTCGCCGTCGACCGCAACGAAGCAGGACATCTGGCGGCTGCTATGGGTGGCAAGGGAAGCCGCGACCCTTCCCGCGGCGGCCGCGAGCGCGTACGGACCCGGCGGCCACAGGGAGGCCGCCCGCTCCTGCAGGCGGTTCTGCCGCATGGGCGCCAGGCTCGCCTCGAGCGACAGTCCTCCCACCGTCGCGTTGCTCCAGGGTACGACGATGCGTCGTGGAGGGGCTCCCAGCACCGTGAGTGCGACTTCCGAGGGCGCGCAGCCGACTTCGAGCGCGACGATGGCCCGCAACGCGCCCCGCAGGGCTTCCGGGGCCGAGCCGATCAGCCGTCCGCGGTCGAACCCTGCCTCGGATACTCCCCGCTCGACGAGCCGATGCTGACCGGCGCCCGCGCAGATGAAGAAGGCGGAACGACCGAACGCGGCCGCCTGACGCAGCCGATCCAGGCCCTCGTCCTCGTTCCACTCGGCACCGGGGGGCATTGCGGGATCGGTCAGGATCACCACGTCGGCTCCCAGCGCGGCCGAGGCGCTGCCATCTCCGACGACAGCCGTTCCAAAGCGTTCTATGGCGCCCGCTTGCCGGATGTCGAGTGCTTTTCCCGCCGCCACGTCGCCAGCGTCGTCGATGAGCCGCACTTCCCCGTAGAGGTCGTGCGAGGCCGCGAGATGGGCGAGCGTGCCGCCGAGCCTGCCCGCGCCGATGATCGCGATGACCGACATGATAGGTGGCCCGCCAGGCTCGCGGTATTCTAGTGGCGATGGCACTCGATGGCGGCAGGGAGGGGCAGGGCGCGGGCACGCGTTTCGACGGGTCGGTCGCCGTCGTGACCGGTGGCTCGCGCGGAATCGGACGCGCGGTAGCGGAAACGCTGCTGCAATGCGGTGCGGATGTCCTGATTGCGGGGCGCTCGGCCGCATCGCTTGCCGAGGCGGCGGCGGAGTTGGCGCGGGTGACGGACGCCACCGGCGCCGGGCGACTCGAGACGGTGGCGGCCGACGTGCGGCGTCCCGCCGACGCGGAACGGCTTGTCGGGGCGGCGGCCGACCGCTTCGGCGGCGTGGACATCCTGATCAACAACGCCGGGATCGGCCACTTCGAGGCGGTTGCCGAGCAGTCCGTGGACGACTGGGCGCAGATCATCGAGACGAACCTGAGCGGGGTCTTCTACTGTTGCCGGGCCGCGATTCCCGTGCTGCGCCAGCGCGGCGGCGGCTGGATCATCAACGTCAGCAGCCTGGCGGGCAGCTATCCGTTCGCCAACGGCGCCGCCTACTGCGCGTCCAAGGCGGGACTGGACGCGTTTTCCGCCGCCCTCATGCAGGAGGTTCGGTTCGACGGCATCCGGGTGAGCGCGGTCGCTCCCGGTTCTGTCGGCACTGCGTTCGCAGGCAGCGATGACCGGCATGCCGCGGCGCCATGGAAGCTGACCGCCTCCGACGTCGCGCAGGTCGTCGTGGACCTCTTGCGCCACGAGTCGCGCAGCTTGCCGAGCAGGGTGGAAATCCGTCCGTCGCAGCCGCGGAAAGGCTGAGCACCAAAAAGCGCCATGTGGATCATTCGTGCGACGATCGACGAACAGACACGCGTCTTCCGCCTGCCGCCGGGGGTGGGCCGGACCCTCGGCAGGGGAACGCACGCCGACTTCATCGTCGGGGATACGCTCATATCGCGCATTCACTGCCGATTTACCGCCACGGAGCAGAAACTCGAGGTCGAGGACCTGAAGAGCACGAACGGCACCTTCGTCAACGACAAGCGGATAGAGATGGCATTTCTCGGAAACGGCGACCGCATACGAGTGGGTCAGGTCGAGCTGACCGTGAGCCGTGGGGAGCCGAGGGAAGAGAACGACTGACGCCGTGCGGCGTCGGCGCCCCGGAAAGCGTGCGCATCGCCGCTCGAACGGACGCGGCTTCTTCGCGGGCCGTTCCTAGCAGCCCGTGGCAAAATCCCCGCTGCATTCGAGCGGCGATGCATCCCGCGTGGACTGCGTTGCTCCTCGGTCGAATATACCCAATATGTCCCTCGTCGCGCCTTGCCACGCGGGCGCCTCGCCGCTCTCGGTGCGACGCGGGGTTTCACCACGGACTGCTAGTCCACCGGAAGGGTGCGTTCGATCCAGTCGATCAGTGCCTCGGCGACCCGGGGCGTGATTCCCCGGCTTCCCGGCGCCGGACTCTCGGGTTCCGTGTCGCTGGCCGTCAGCATCAGGTGATTGACGCCGTCCAGCATGACGAGCTCCACCGTCGACTCCCGCCGTCCCCGCCGGCGTGCGATGCGTTCGAGTCGCTCGGCGTGGTACGACGGCACGAGCCGGTCTTCGGAGCCCTGAATCAGCAGCAGCGGCTGGCGCACGCGGCGCAGCTCCGCCGTGGGACTGAAACCCAGGAAGCTGCGGAACAGTGGCGTGTCCGCCTGTCTGCGCACCGCATCGGGGATGCCGTCCCACCCGCCTTCGCGCAGGACGGCGCGATTGATGCGCGTTTGCAGATCGATGCGTTCCCGTCGTTCCTGCCCCGTCGTGCCGATGCGCTCCAACTCGTCCCGCTGCTGCTCGAGCACGAATGTCTCGCCGGAACTGCCGGGGGTCGCCAACAGCGCCAGACCCTTGATGCGGTTCTCGCGGCGCGCCGCGAGCAGGCCGATCCAGCCACCCTCGCCGTAGCCCACCGCTACGATGCGGTCGCGATCGACATCGTCGCGCCGCTCCACGTGCCGTACCATGGTGCGTACGTCTTCGGCGTAGTCCCCGAGCGTCGCCGATTCGGCCCGGCCTCCACTCTGCCCGTAACCCCGCTTGTCGTAGCGCGCGACGACGAATCCGCGATCCGCCAGGGCCCAGGCGAGGTGGCGGAAGACCGGCACGCCGGACACGGTCTCGTCCCGGTCGACCGGGCCGGTCCCCGGCACCAGCACCACTGCGGGCCAGCGGCCGCCGGGCGGCGCCATGTCCACCGGGGTGATGACCGTGGTCGCGAGAGTGAACCCGGCCGCCCCTACGCGCAAGCGTTCGCTTCCCGGATGCGGGGGATCGGTGGTCAGCCGCGCCGAGACCGACGCGATATCGCGGCGCGCGACTTCCAGGGAGGCGTAGGGCAGGCTCACCCGCAACAACCGGCCGTTCTCGTCGATCCAGATCTCGGCGTCCAGCGGCTGCGTCGGATCGACGAACGTGATGCGATAGGTCCGTGCTTCGATGATCCGCTCGGCCGTCTCGATATGCTGGATGCCGACCGCATCGACGCGGGCCGAGAGAAAGCCGCGGGGCGGAACGTAGATCGGCAGCTCGTCGCCCGCCCGCGATGCGGCCAGCCGCATCGCCAGCGCCTCGTAGCTGACGAAGATGGAGTTGGGCAGCAGCACCGACGCCGGATCGATGCTGTCGTCGCTCGTGGTCCGACGATCGCCCTCCAGCAGGGTGTTCGTCACGGCGCCGTCGGCGAACGTGCTGTCGAGGCGGAAGGCTATGCCGGCCTGCGAACCCTCGAGCGTGAGCCGTCGGGGACGCCACTCCGTGTCGTAGGAGGCCTCGAAGACCCGGGTGTCGACCGGAACCGGCGCCGTGAGCTGGCCGCTTGCCTGCAGCAGCCAGCCGTCTTCCGTTCGAACGACGCGCACGCGCTCGAAGCCGGCGGGAGTCGAGCCCACGAAGACGTTGAACAGGGCCTCGCCGGCCGCGGGACCGGCCGGCGGCTGCGCCCCAAGGGTGACGCCGGCGCCGGCCGCCGCCGTCAACCCGAGCGCCAGGAGCACGCCCGCGCGAAATCGTCGTCGCATCAAAGTCAGCATATCATCGACGTGCGTGACGGACTGCACGATGGACATCGGCGAGTATCGGGTTCTGCGCAACGGTGCCGGCATGGTTGCGTTGGAGGGCCGCGGGTGGCTCGCGGTCGCCGGACAGGACCGTGCCGACTTTCTGCAGGGACTGCTGAGCAACGACGTCGCCGCCCTGTTGCCGGGGGGCGGCTGCTACGCGGCGTGTCTCACCCCACAGGGGCGCATGACCGCCGACATGTACGTCTTCGCGGACCGTGACCGTCTGCTGCTGGACGTCGACGGCAGCGTGACGGACCGGCTCTGGGAACGGTTCGATGACCTCGTCTTCACCGAGGATGTGCGTATCGAGAACCTGACGGGTTGGACCGCGTACGGCTTGCACGGGCCCGGTGCCGGGGAGGTTGCGGGGAGCCTGACCGGCGCGGCCGCCGGGCGGCTGGCGGTTTGCGGGCATCGCGCTTTCGGCATCGAGTCGGGCGTCGGACTGTTGGCGCGCACCGACGATCTGGGCGTCGAGGGCTATCGTGTGGTGGTGGAGCGGTCCGCCGCCGAGGCGCTGCAACGGGAGCTCGAGGCCGCCGGCGCCGTTGCGGTGGGGCCCGCCGCGGCCGAGGCGGTACGCGTGGAATCGGGCCGGCCCCTGTTTCCGATCGACATGGATCACGACACGATTCCACTCGAAGCGGGCATCGCCGACCGCGCCATCAGCTTCGACAAGGGATGCTACGTGGGGCAGGAGGTCATCGTCCGCATTCTCCACCGGGGTCAGGGGCGTGTCGCGCGCCGGTTGGCGGGGCTGACCTTCGAGCGGTCCGCGGCCCGGGACGCACCGCTCCCATCACCCGGAGCGGCGATTTTCAGCGGCGACGACGAGGTCGGTCGCGTGACCAGCGCGGTGCGCTCGCCGGCCGTAGCGGCGGTGATCGCGCTCGGGTACGTCCGGCGAGAGCTCGCCGAGACGGTCGGGGCGGGCGTCGACGTCGCGCTCGGAACCGACCGCGCGCCGGCGGTCGTCACCTCCCTGCCCTTCGTACCCGCGGACGCTCGCGTGGGATAATCCGAGCCTCATGCCGCTCTATACCGGCATCGGCGACCGCGGCACCACCGCGCTGTTCGACGGCACCACAGTCCTGAAGGACGATGCCCGCGTTGCCGTCTACGGCGACGTCGACGAGCTGAACGCGACGGTCGGCCTTGCCCGGGCTTCCGGGTTGCCCGACGATTTCGACGAGATGATCGTCGCCGTGCAGCGCGACCTGTTCGCGATCGGCGCGCGCCTCGCCGACCCGCGGTCCCGTATCTCGGCCCGCGTGACCAAGGCGCGGATCGGCAAGGCGGACGTTGAACGTCTGGAGGGGTGGATCGACAGTGTCGACGGCGCGCTGCCGCCGCTGCGCAGCTTCATCCTGCCGGGAGGCAGCGCGCCCGGAGCGGCGCTGCACCACGCCCGCGCCGTCTGCCGGCGCGCCGAGCGGCGGATCGTCGGCCTCGGTGTGGACTCGGTCGAGCCCGAGTTGCTGCGGTACGTCAACCGCCTGTCCGACCTGTTGTTCGCCCTGGCGCGCGCCGTGAACCATCGCCGCGGCGTCGCCGAAATCGAGTGGTGACCTTCGCGGGTAGCTTGCGCGACGCGGCGGGGACCAGCCGCCCGTGGCGAGAGCCCCGCCGCATGGAAATCAGCTTCGGGCCTCGATGGTGCGCTTCACCGCGTCGAAGATGGTGCGTGCGAGCTCCTGCGAAATCTGCTCGCGGATGGCGCCGCACGGAACCAGAATGCTGGCTTCCCCGGTGTCGATGGCGACGTCCCACTGGTCGCGGGAGAGTCCCTCCGGCCGCTGCTGGATCAACTCGCTCGATATCGCGGCCGCGTCCTGGTGATCGGGGCTCGTGGCAACGGCAATCGGGGCGCCGTTTATCAGGACGCGCGCGGCCGTGATTGCCGTCTTCGGGATCGGCCGCTCGCCAAAGTAGAACGCCTCCGCATCCTCGGTGAAGAAGAGAAGGCCCGTGTCCGAGGGTATCTCGGCCAGGATCGTGCGCCCGCGGACCGCGATCGCCTCGCGCTCGCTGCCGCGCTTCCGCCGGTCGCGGGTCAATGCCGTCGCGAGCCGCAGGGCGAAGAAGAGCAGACCGAGCGCCACCAGGGCCGCTACGACGTCGCGCATACTTCCATGGTAACGCCTGCGGGCGCTCCCTCGTCACGCCTTGGCTCGCGGGCCCCTCGCCGCGCTTGGTGCGACGCGGGGTTCCACCACGGACTGCCGCGGGCTGTCGATTGGATCGCGGCCGGGCTGCCGGGTACGATCCGGGATACGCTCGTCACCCGGTGCATCCGATGGAGTCGGTCATCGTCCACTACCAGGAGATCGCGCTCAAGGGGCGCAACCGCCCCTGGTTCATCGATCGTCTTGCCGGCGGCCTGCGCGACGCGACGGCCGATCTGGACGTCACCCACGTGCGCCCACTCATGGGGCGGATAGAAGTGGGGTTGGGTCCAGCCGCCGACTGGCCCGTCGTGCGCGAGCGCCTCGCGCGGGTCTTCGGCGTGGCGAACTTCGCGCCGGCGAGGAGCACGGGGAGGGAGATCGAGGAGATCGCGGGTGCGATTCTCCGGCATCTCGACGAGCTCGATGCGGTCGGCGCGGACCGGGTCGCGAGCTTCCGGGTACGGGCCAGCCGCGCGGACAAGACCTATCCGCTGACCTCGCCGCAGATCGAGCGCGAGGTGGGCGGCCGGATCAAGGCGGCGCGCGGTTGGCGGGTCGACCTCGAGGCCCCGGACCTCGCCATCGGCGTCGAGATACTGCCGGAACGGGTATTCTGCACGCTCGGGAAGGAGCCCGGCCAGGGCGGGTTGCCGACCGGCACGAGCGGCGCCGTGCTCTGCCTGCTGTCCGGCGGCATCGACTCGCCGGTCGCCGCCTACCGACTGATGAAGCGGGGCTGCCGGGTGCGGTTCGTCCACTTTCACGCGTACCCGATCCTGTCGCGGGCGTCGCTCGACAAGACGCGCGAGATCGCCGATCTGCTGACGCGCCACCAGTTGCGCTCGCGGCTGTACTGCGTGCGCTTCGGGGAGATCCAGCAGACGATCGTGCTCTCGGCGCCGCCCCCGCTGCGCGTCGTGCTCTACCGCCGCATGATGATGCGGATCGCCGAGCGCCTGGCCGGTGTGTGCGGGGCGAAGGCCCTCGTGACCGGCGAGTCGGTGGGTCAGGTGGCCTCGCAGACCATCGAGAACCTGGCGGTGATCAACGACGTCGTCACCTTGCCGGTGCTGCGGCCGCTGATCGGCTCGGACAAGGAGGAGATCACGCAGGAGGCCCGCCGGCTGGGCACCTATCCGATCTCCATCGTTCCCGATCAGGATTGCTGCACGCTGTTCGTGCCCCGGCGTCCGGCGACCCGGGCGAGGCTGGAGGACGTGGAACGCGCCGAGCGGAACCTGCCGGTCGCCGGGCTGGTCGACCAGGCGGCGGCTGCGGTCGAGCGCCAGGACTTTCTGTTTCCCCCGCGGGTGGCGGCGCCGCTCGTGCCGGTTCCCGACGGGGGCGCCGGGGCAGAGGCGCCGACCCGGTCCGCGTGACCGGCCGCGAAGCTCTCTCGGCGCGTTCGAGGCGCCGGCCGGCTCAGAGCAGGTCGGGGTGCAGCAGGCCCCGCCGGTGGTCGCGCAATGCGTCGCGGGTGCTGCGGAAGGCGAGGTCGGACCACGGGACATCCTCCGGGGCGAACCAGGCCGCCTCCAGCGACTCGTCGGCGGCGTCCAGCGTACCGCCGGCCACCGACGCCTTGTAGACGATGACGATCGGCACGGCCCCGGCGTACGCGTAGATGTTGATCAGTCCGTCGAGCCGGATGTCGAGGCTGGCCTCTTCGCGCGCCTCTCGCACGGCGGCGACGATCGGCAACTCCCCGCGGTCGACATAGCCGCCGGGGAAGACCCACTTGCCGTAGCCGGGTTCTATCGATCGACGAACCAGCGCGATGCGGCCCTCTTGGTCGGTGATCACGGTGCCGACGGCCACCTTCGGATCCAGGTAGACGACGTGCCCGCAGCGCGTGCACGCTGGCCGCTCGGGCTCGCCCTCCTTGACCAGTTTCGGCACGAGGGGACCGCCGCAGGACGAGCAGAACCGGTGCGCGGGGTCGTGGACGTGCGAGTCGCTCACGGGGCGAATATAATGTGAATCGATGTCCATCCTGAAGGTGGCGCGGATGGGGCACCCGGTGCTCCGCCGCAGCACGCCGCCTCTCGACCCGGCCGACATCGGCTCCCCGGTCGTCCAGCAGCTCATCGACGACATGTTCGAGACGATGAACGAGTACGCCGGCATCGGGCTGGCGGCGCCGCAGGTGCACGAGAGCCTGCGGCTCTTCGTCGCCGGGGTCGACGATCCGGACGGCGGCCTGCCCCCGGTTGTGATGATCAACCCGGAGTTCAAGCCGCTGGGTCTCGCCGAGGAAGAGGACTGGGAGGGATGCCTGAGCATTCCCAACATCCGGGGCCGCGTGCCCCGCGCGTTGGAGATCCGCGTGCGCTGCCTCGATCGGCACGGCACGCCGCAGAGCCTGACCGCCAAGGGCTTCGCCGCCCGTGTGATCCAGCACGAGACCGATCACCTCGACGGCGTGCTGTTTCTCGACCGGATGAGCTCGTTCGACAGTCTGACCTTCCTCACCGAATACGACCGCTACTGGCACAAGGACGCCGAGTCCGGCGGGTGAGGGTCTGGTTGCAGGCTTCGATCAGCTCCTGCCAGCGGCGTCCGAAGTCCGCATCCACCAACGATTGTTCGTGGTCCTGCTAACTGGTTTCGAGCGGGAGCCTGCCTTGCATGGATGCGCGTTCGGCCTTGAGTCTTCCGAGTTCGCTGCCCTTTCTGTTGACGAAGCTCATGGCATCCGCGATTGCTCGATGTCCTGCCTGCTTGGCGATGAGCCGGTGCATCTCCTGACAGACTCGACGATACGCTTCATGGCCCTGGGGCGAGGTTCTGAGTTCGATAACGTGCATGGCCTCTCGCGCATTCATCCGCATATAGAAGCGGATGCGGTAGGCCATCAAGACAGCGTACTGCGCGACCAAGGGCGAATAGCGTCGCGCCAGTCGCTCGTACAGAGTGGCCGAGTCGGCCATCGCACGCTCCCAGTCTGCCAGGGCACGGGCACCAATCTCCTCCACGGCTTCCGATTGCTGGTAGCCGTGGCTCGGCGTGAGTCCCTGCCATTCCAGAGTCAGCATGCGATGGCGTTGCAGGTCCCTGAACGCGCCGTAGTCGGACACGATGTCGAACGTGTAGGTAGCGTGCTCGAACGCCCTGTCGGGGCGGTGACGGCGGTTTTCGCGATCACCGACGTACGTCTTGAGTACCCGCGCCCGTTCTTCCGTCGTCATATCGCCCGCGACAATCAAGAGCCGGTCGAGCGACAGGTGCGAGTTGCAGTAGAGAGCGGCGGCCACGACCTTGATCTCACCCTCCGGGTCGAACTCGCTCAACGTCACCTCGGCGCGCTCTTCCGTATCGTCATCAGTGGCAATCTCGTCAGTCAACTCGCGGAGTCTGCGATCACGACGCCGGAAGTAGTCACTCCAAACGCCACCTCTGCCCGGCATGTCCACTCGCCGTACGAAGTCGGGTATCACCTTCTTCAGCTCGGAGAGCAGCGCGTCGGCGGTCTGTCGGCTTTCCGCCAAGGGGTGAGCCCGCATCCTGAGCAGCAACATTTCATACGCTTGGCCGGACCCGTAGATTCCTACGTTGGAACGCGTCGCAGCCGGTAGCAGGCCCCGCAGCGTGTCGAGCGCCTTGGCACGGATGAACGCCCCGTAGGCCGTCTCGGAGTCCTCGGGTTCTCGAGGGTGACGTTTGCGGTAGTGCTGCTGCATCGGTTCGAGCCAGCGCGCATAGGTCTCGAATGCTCGGTCGAGGGTTTCCTCGAACGCTCGGCGGTCGGAGGCGTCCTCGATTTCGGCCGGCACGACGTACTTCCAGCGGCCGCCCGGCCGGTCGGTGTATGGCACGTAGCGCGTCGACTGCTCCAGGTACGACATCAGCCGACCGCGTTCGAGCACCTTCGTCAGGATGTTGGACACGCCCTCGCAGGCGATGTGTGCGCCACCGAGCTGTGCGACGGAGTCGTCCCCGTACTGCTCGAAGACGCGGCTGTACAGCCGCTCGGCTCGGGATTGGCCCGGTCCGGCACCGTCGACGTTCGCACGGGTCTCGATGTCATCGAGAAACTCGTCGAGGAAGAGCCGTCGAGCCGTTTTGGCCGACCGCGAGTACCGCGCGAAGAGCGCGCCCTTGACGGCTTCAGGCAGGTTGGTCAGCGCGAAAATCGGCTTGTCGATGTTGCCGAAGTACGGTGCCAGCGCGGTGGTCTCCTCGGGAGAGAAGACCTCAGGGACCGAGCGCGTCGAGTGCACGCGCTAGGATACACAAGCCGGGTCGGTCGTTTCGCCGACAACGGATTCCGAGCCGTTCCTGACCGGATATGGTAGCATCTGTGCATACGCGCATACCCGGTGAGCTGTGAGGACCACGATCTCCCTGCCAGACGACTTGGGACGTCTCGCGCGAAGTGAAGCTCGACGGCGAGGCATCAGTCTCTCGGCGGTAATTCGGCAATCGCTTGAGGTGAGCCTGCGCAAGCCGCCGGGTGCAAGACTCCCGTGGCAGGGAATCGTCAGCGATCGGGGCAGTGAAGCGCGGGACGTGGATTCCGTGCTGGCCGACGGATGGACGGACCACATTGCTGGCGATCGTTGACAGCGGTCCGCTGCTGGCGACAGCGAACGACGCCGATCCCGACCATGCCGCCTGCGTGGACGCGCTCACGCAACGGAATCTGGACCTGATGATCCCCGCGCTTTGCGTCGCGGAAGTATGCTACTTCTTGGGAGAACGGCACGGCCTGGATATCGAAGCCCGGTTCGTGGCCGGTCTGGCCGACTTTCCGGTGGTGGCGCCGGATCCGGAGGACTGGGCGGCAATCGCCGATCTGGTGCGCCGCTACAGGGATTTCCCACTCGGAACCACCGATGCGTCTGTCGTCGTGCTTGCCGAACGGATGGATACCACCCGTATCGTCACATTGGATCGACGGCGCTTCGGGGTTCTCAAGAATCGGCGCGGACAGCCGTTCGAGCTGTATCCGTGAATGAGCGAGCGTTGCCCGGCAGGGTCGAGCACTTTCCCGGAGACGTGCGATGACCGTGGTCCTGAGCGATGGCACGCGACGCGCGCGATATCATACGCCGTGACTTCCGCCTTCACCCATCGCATCGAGGTGCGCTTCCGCGACTGCGACGCGATGGGGCACGTCAACAACGCGGTCTACTTCACCTATTTCGAGCAGGCGCGCGCCGTGATGGCGGAGACGCTGGGCCTGCGCCGCGAGCTGGCCCAGGCGGGACTGGGCGTCATCCTGGCCCACACGTCCTGCGACTACAAGGCGCAGGTGGTCTTCGGAGACCAGGTCGAGGTCGGCGTGCGCGTGGTGGCGCTGGGCCGCACCAGCTTCAGGTCCGAGTTCGAGGCGCGCCGCGTGCGGGACGATGCGCTCGTGGCGATCGGCAAGTCGGTACAGGCTGTCTTCGACTACGATGCCGACCGGACCACCCCCATCCCGGACGGTCTTCGCGCGAAGCTCGAGGCGTTGATGACCGGCCCGGTCGCGGTCTCGTGAGAGTCACGCTGATCAGAGGGTTCAATCCAGGCCCGTACACCGGGGCTGGCAACAACACCTATCTGCTCCCGGGTCGTGAGGCGGTCCTGATCGACGCTGCCACCGGGGAGCCGCGTCATCTGGCCGCCCTCGACGAGGCGCTCGGCGGGTCCGCGCTCTCTCGCGTGTTCGTGACGCACGCGCATCCGGATCACGCGTCCGGTGCCCCTGAACTTGCTGCCCGTTGGCCGGGCGCGGCGTTCTTCAAGCTGCCCTGGCCGGAGCGCGACCACGAATACCCGGTCGCGTGGGGCCCGTTGGCGGACGGCGACGTGGTGGATGCGGGGGACGGCGCGTTGCGCGTGATGCACACGCCGGGCCATGCGCCGGATCACGTCTGCTTCTTCGACGAGGCGGACGGCACGCTCTTCTGCGGCGACCTGTTGATTCAGGGCGGCACCGTGGTGGTGCCCGGCAGCTACGGCGGCAGCCTGACGGACTACCTGGCGTCGCTGGCGCGCGTGCGCGAGTTGCGGCCCGCCCGCGTGCTGCCGGCGCACGGTCCCGAAATCGACGACGTGACGGCGCTGATCGACGAGTACGTCGCCCACCGGCGGCGCCGGGACGGTCAGATCCTTTCGGCGCTGCGCCAAGGTCACGCCACGCAGGCGGCGATCGTGCGGGTGGTCTATCCGGATCTGACGGCCGAGTTGCAGGGCGCGGCAGGGGAGAGCGTGCTCGCCCACCTGCAGAAGCTGGAAGCGGAGGGCGCCGTCCGGCGGCACGACGCGGCGTGGGAGGCGGTCTGAGGGCAGGAGCAAGCGGCGTGGTTGGGAGATTCGCATGGAGAATCCGAAGGGCTACGACAACCCCGAGCTGCTGATCGAGCCGTCCGAGCTGGCCGGCCGGCTGGGCCTGGGTGGGGCGGACGGAACCGGATCCGGGGTCGGCGAGAACACGCCCGTCCTGCTGGACCTGCGTCCCGCCGAGGCGTTCGCGGCCGGTCACATTCCCGGCGCCGCACACCTGGACCTCTTCGGAGTGAGCCTGGTCGACACGGATCCGGCGCCGCTCGCGGCTTTTCTGTGGATCATCGCGCACCTGCTCACCGCGCGCGGCGTCGATGCCGGGCGCCCCGTGGTCGTCTACGACGAGCAGTCGGGAATCCGCGCCGCCCGCGCCTTCTGGTTCCTCGAGTTCTTTGGTCACCCGGATGCACGGCTCCTCGACGGCGGCTTCGGGGCCTGGGAACGGGCCGGACTCCCGGCGACCCGCGACGCGCAGGCGCCCGTGCCGGGAACCTGGGAGGTCGGTAGCGACGAGTCGCGCCTTGCGACGTGGCGAGAGGTCAGCGAGCGCCTGGATCGCCGCGACGTGGCGATCCTCGATACCCGCAGCGACGAGGAGCATTGCGGCACGCTGGTACGGGCCAAACGCGGCGGGGCCATCCCGGGCGCCGTCCATATCGAGTGGACGCGCAACCTGGACGCGGCCGGCGCGTTCAAGCCGGCTGCCGAGCTGCGGTCGATGTACGAGGGGGCCGGCGTCACCCCCGACAGGGAGGTCGTTTCCTACTGCCAGGGCGGCTACCGCGCCGCGCACGGCTACTTCGCGCTCCGGCTGCTGGGCTACCCGCGGGTCCGCAACTACATCGGCTCGTGGAAGGAGTGGGGCGACCGCGAGGATCTGCCGATCGAGACGCCAACGAACTGAAAGAACGCGCTGCCCGCAAGTGTGACGGGGCGGAACCACGCGGCTCCGCCCCGTCGGAGAGCTGCCCCGGCCGGCTGCCGGAGGTCGGCGATCGCTACCAGATATAGCGCGCCGAGAAGACCATCGTGCGCGGCGGACGGGCGGAGATCACCTGCCCGAACCGCGAGTCCACCTGGTTGCCGGCCTCGTCGAACTGCGCGTTGAGGTCGACGTTGCGGAACTGCACCTGGTTGAACACGTTGTAGATTTCCCAGCCGAGCTCGAAGAACCGCCCGTCGCCGACCGGCATCCGCTTGCCGAGGCGGAGACCGGTATCGTAGAAGCCGGGCAGCCGCAGGTCGTCCTTCCGCACGTTGCCCACCTCGCCCTGCGCGGGGCGGCTGAAGCAGTCGGTGTTGAACCAGCGGTCGATCGTGCCGCCGCCCGCCGACAGGTCGCAGGTCCGATCGATGTTCGCCGGCACCACCAAGTCGATGCTCGCCAGCCCGTCCGGGTTGGTGGACCGGCGCATCAGGTCGCCGCCGCCCAGGATGTCCTGGTTGTCGGTGGTGCTGAAGGCGACCATGGCCGGCGCGCCGCTCACCATCTGCGTGATGCCGGAGAGCACCCAGTCGTCCAGCAGGAAGCCGGCCGCTCCCCCGGGGTCCGGCAGGTCCCACGTGTAGTTGATCGTCAGCAGGTGAGTCCGGTCGAAGTCCGACAGGCCCCAGGACCAGGTGTCGCGGTTCTCGTACTTCGGCACCCGCGAGCGGGCGCCGTAGAGGATATCGGCCGACGTGTGGTCCTTCGACTGCGACAGCGTGTAGGAGACCGAGAACTCCAGGCCGCCCGTGAAACGGCGGTTGACCTGCGTCTGCAGCGCGTTGTACTGCGACCGCCCGGCGTTCTCCGTCATGATGATGCTGGCGTAGCCGGGGTAGGGGCGGAAGAAGTTGTCGGGCAGCGGGAGGCCGGTCGTCGGGTCCTGGTTCTCGGGCAGGAACCGGGCGCCCCGCTCGACGGTGTTCTCGTCCCAGAGCTGCGGGAGGTTGGTGGCGCGCGTCCCGACGTAGGCGATGTCGAGCACCGTCTGCCAGCCGATCTCGGTCTGCACGCCGGCGGTATAGCTGTAGAGCGTCGGCGCTTGGTGATCGGTCACCACGCCGTACACCGTGCCCGTCGGATAGACGATGCCGCCCGTGCCGGCCAGCACGCCCTGCCGGATCGTCTCCCAGTTGTACATCGTGTTGTACCAGACCTGCGGCGTCGCGACGAGCGGCGGATTGAGCGCCTGCCGCCAACTGAGCGCGCCCGCCTGCTGCGTGTTGTGGAAGACGCCGAAGTTGGCCCGGAGCGCCGTGCGGCCGTTGCCGAACAGGTCGTAGGCGAAGCCGATCCGCGGCTCGAGCAGGATCGTCGGCAGGTTCTGGAACGGGGCCGGCACCTGCGGATCGTCGTGGCGCACCATGCCGTTGTCACGGGGCGATCCGGGCACGAGCGCACCGATGACCACCTCGGGCCGGATGTCGGTCGGGTCGTTGGGATTCATCGCCATCCGGACGCCGTTGACCATGGTGGGCATGTAGAGCTGCGCCGCGTTCGTGTGGTCGAAGCGCGACGGCAGGAACGATGCCGAGGGGTTCGCCTGCTCGAACACCGTGTACTTGCTGAAGCGCATCCCGATGTCCAGCGTCAGGCGGTCGACCGGCTGCCACTTGTCCTGCACGAAGACGTTGCCGATCCACTGGCTGGCGAGTTGACCCAGCCGGGCGGTATTCTCCTGGTACGACCGGAACGCTCCGATGAGGGCGTTGGCGTACGGGTGCCCGGTGCCGAACGGGTTCGCCGGATCGCGGTTGAAGTCGTAGCGCCCCGCCAGCGCGCTGGCCCCCTTCCCCTCGATGTTCGTGAGGTGCTCGACGTAGGCGCCGACCTTGAAGTTGTGGCGTCCCGAGGTCCACGACAGCCCGTTGTAGAAGTTGAACAGGTCGTCGTTGCCGTAATTGATGAAGCGCGAGTCCCAGCTCGGGTTCGCCGCGTTCGGAATCGGCGCACCGAAGCTCATCGCCGGAATGATGCCGTACAGGTTGTTGGTCGGGTACCACTGCGCCAGCGTGTATGGAACGACGCCCTGCGTGTTGGACCCGTCCCCCCCGTTGTCGCGGCCGTCGTCGCCGGGGAAGGCGGTGTGGGAGTCGGTGCGCCGGTTCCGGTTGATATCGAAGGAGCTCGCCCACGGGTTGTGCTCGGACGAGTGGCGCCAGCCGAAGTTGAACTCGTTCACCATGTTGTCGCCGATGACGCGCGTGTAGTTGGTGGCGACGGCGAAGTCGTTGTAGGTGAACGTCCGCTCCAGCATCTCCCAGCCCCCGCGCCAGGAGCTGGTCGGCTGCAGCCAGTGCGAGAAGCGGGCGTAGATCGCGTCGTTCGCGGTAGGCCGGACGTCGACCCGGGTGACGTTGTTGATCCGCGGGGCCCGCTGCTGGCCCTGGAACTGGTAGTTGTAGTTCGACTGCCCGTCGACGTTCGGGTCCGGGTACCAGTTCAGCAGCGCCTGCCCGTGCGGGTTGATCCGGTCCGCCGGGACGACGTTGCCCGGGAACGGCATGCCGGTCAGCGGATCGACTACCGGGATCAGGTTCCCCGACTGGTCGAAGCTCTGCGAGAAGTCGCCCATCCGCTCCGCCAGGCTCGGCACCGTGAGCTGGGCGAGGTTCTGCGGCGTCCTGACCCCCCACTGCTCGTAGCTGTAGAAGAAGAACACCTTGTCCTGCACGATGGGTCCGCCGGCGTTGGCGCCGAGCGTCCAGTAGCGGTACTCCGGCTTCGGAATCCCCGCCTGCTTGTCGAAGTAGTCCTCGCTCCGGAACTGCTCGCTGCGGCCGTAGGTGTAGGCGGTGCCGGAGAAGTCGTTCGTCCCCGCCTTGGTGACGAGGTTGATCTGCGCGCCGCCGTTGCGCCCGGTGTCGGCGGTGAAGTTGGTGAGCTGCACGTTCACCTCGCCGACCGCGTCCGGATTCATCGAGTGGCTGGAGACCTCCGGGAGGCCGATGTCGTTGCCGGGAATGCCGTCGATGGTGACAGTGCTCCAGCCCTGGCGCGTGCCGCCGACGTTGGGCAGCCACGAGCCGATGACGATCTCCCCGATCGCGTCGGGGTCGGGCTGGTAGCCGACGCCCGGCAGGATCCGCAGCATCGACGTGACGTCGCGGCCGCGGACCGTGATGGCATCGATCGTCTCCTCGGTGATCAGAGCCGAGCGGTCCGAGCTGATCGTCTCGACGATCCGCTGCGCGGTGACCTGGACGGTCTCCTCGAGCGCGGCGATAGACAGCTCCACCGTGCCGACGTTGTACTGCTGGTTGGTCGCCAACTGGGCGCCGGTCAGTTCGTAGGTCGAGAAGCCCGGCAACTCGATGCGCACCGTGTACGGTCCGGGCTGGACCGCCGCGAAGTTGAAAGCGCCGACCTCGTTCGTCACCGTGTTCCGGAGGGCGCCGGTCTCCTGCTGCAGGATGGTGACCGTCGCGCCCGGAAGGACCAGGCCGCTGTCGTCGACGACGTTCCCGGAAAACCCGCCGGTAGTGGTTTGCGCATTCGCGCTGGAGGCCGAGCTCAGGATGAGCAGGGCCGTGAACAGGAGCCTCGACGAGCTTCTCATTCGATGTTCCTCCTGAGAAACGAATCGGTCCCGCCGCACGGAAGCCAGGTCGGATCCCGGCGAAGTGACAGATCCCCACTGGTACACACTTGCAGGGATCTGTCAACGAAGCATTTGAGGCTGGGCGAAACGCTTACGGCGCGGGCAGCCGGCGATTCGCGCCCGAGTCATGGCTGCCGCGCGCAGTCCGGGAAAGGGAAACGGCTGTGACCGGTCAGTTCAGGTTCGCGACGCGCCGGCGGAGCGCCTTGACGTGCTCCCAGATCTCCTTGTGCTCGTCGTCGCTCGAATCGGTGTCCTTCGTCTCCGCGTCTCCCGTCGCCGCGCGCGACGAGAAACGCAGGTACGCCTCCAGGTCCCGCAGGGCGGCGGGGTAGTCGTTCAGGTGGTAGGCCAGCAGCCCGCGGTCCCGCAGCTCGGTCGTGGCCGAGGGATCGAGGGCGAGGAGCAGCTCAGTGACGGCGTGCGCCTGGGGGAACGAGCGCATGCGGACGTAGATGCGCTTCAGGTTGACGAGCATGCGGACGATGATCTCCGGCTTGGTGGCCCGTGCGAGCATGCGACGGTCGAACCGTACCTCGTCGCCGGCGTGCGTTCGCAGCAGCTTCCGGCAGTCGAGCTCCGAGAGGATGGCGCCGCCGTGGAAGGGGTCGACGATCAACTGGCCGCCGTCGACGGGCGGGGACGCCGGACCATCGGGAACGCCCGGATGGACGCGCAGCAGGAAGTGACCGGGAAAATTGATGCCGTCGATGCGAAGACCGGCCCGCCGGGACACCTCGATGTAGACGAGGGCGAGCGTGATCGGGATGCCCTTGCGTCGATCGATGACGTTGTTCAGGAAGCTGTTCCGCGGGTCGTCGTAGTTCTTGCGGTTTCCCGCGAAGCCCTGCTCCTTGAACAGGTAGGTGCTGATTCCGGCGATGCGATGCAACAGGTCCGCGTCGTCGCCCAGCGTGGCGAGCCGATCGGCAGCGGCGGCGCCCATCCGGTCGAGGGTCCGGAGGTATCGCGACGCGTCGAGCTGCGGATACTCCATGCGCGCGATGGCCAGCGCCGCGGGCGCCAAGTCGGGCGAGGGCGCCTTGGCTACCTCGGTGAAGCGCCGGATGAAGTCCGTCGAGACAACGTTGGTCACTGCTCTCCATTGTGCACCGGCGGCCTCCGTACGTCGACCCGTCGGGGAGACCGTGGAGAAAACGCCGCACAGCATCGAGAGCGGAGCACCGGTGTCGCGGGGCGCGGCTCCTCAGCCTGCCCGGCGGTGAAGGGCGGTCAGCGAGGAGCGATCTATGTCGGCCAGACCCGACACGACGGCCGTCGCCCCCGCAAGCTCGTCGGCGCCGTAGGTCGTCGTCACGCCGATGCAGGGCAGCCCGGCCGCCGCGGCGGCTTCGATGCCCCAGCGGGAGTCCTCGATCGCCACGAAGCCAGCAGGGGACGGCGGGCGGTCGAGACTGGCGCAGAGCAGCTCCACCGCGCGCGTGTAGCCGTCCGGCGCCGGCTTGGCACGCTCGACGTCGTCGGCGGCGACGATGGCGGCGAAATGCTGGCGGAGTCCGGCGGCGGTCAGAATGTCGTCGATCTCCCGATGCAGTGCGCCGGAGGCGATGCCCAGGACGAGATCGGCCGCGAGCCGTTCGATGCAGGCGGGCGCGTCCGGAAACACGACGTCACCCGCTTCGACCATGGCCGTGAACCGCCGGCCCTTGGCTTCGATCAGCCGGTCCAGCTCGTCTCGGTCGAGACCGACGCCCAGGTCGGCCGTGACGTTGGTGAACACGCCAACGTCGTCGAATCCCAGGTAGCGCGCTGCGTAGTCGTCCTGCGACAGGGTCATCCCGCGGTCTCCCAGGACGTCCTGATACGCCTGCAGGTGTAACCGCTCCGTGTCGGCGATGACGCCGTCGAAGTCGAAGACTACGCCGAGCAGCGGTTCGGTATCCGCGATGCGGGGGCCGGAACTCCGATCTTCGCGCGGGCTCATGGCCCCGGGGCGTCGGCCGGCGGTTCCGGAGCGAAGATCGGAAGCTGGCGTTCGTCTTCGGGAGGCAGCTTCTCGCCGGCGCGAATCGCCGTCGGGAGTCTGTTCTCGGGAGGAGGAAATGGGCAGTCGTACTGCTCGTCGAAGTAGCAGGTCGGGTGGTAGGCGCGGTTGAAGTCGAGGTCGTAGACGCCGGTCGGACTGAACGGCAGGTCGATGTAGCGTCCGGCCGGATAGGTCTCGTCGCGGCTCGTCTCGTCACGGAACGGCACGAACAGGCCCTCCTCCTCGGAGAGCAATGCCGTGAGCCTGCGGGATTCGCCGTGGAGCACGAATTCCAGGTGGCCGATGCGCTGCATGCGGCGGAACTGCCCGGTCGACGTGGGGATGTCGAAGATCGGTTGATCGTCGGCGATGTCGAGCCGGGCGGGCACGCGGTACGACAGATCGGGCTCGTAGTACCGGAGCGGCACCATCCACGAGCGCCGGGCGAGCGGCACGAAGGACTCCGGATCGCTCGTCAGGAACTCGTCCTTGTAGGCGCGGGCCTCGAGGAGCAGCTCCACATAGTTGCCTTCATCCGGCTCCGGCGGTCCGCAGGCCCCCGACAGCAGCAGAGAAGCCAACAGGAGGCCGGCGGCCCGTCTCCACCCCGGCGCAAGCACCCCGCGCATGTCACTGCGTCTGCTCACCGGTCTATCCTCGTTTGTCCGTCCGCCTACAAATATATCCCCAATGTCCATGGAAGAACGCGGGTTTCGGCGCGGGGCCGCGCCGAGCGGCCTACACGGGGTACGCGCCGCGGTCCACCGCCGCTTCCGAGAGCCGTCGCCGGATGCGCACGTCGTTGACCGGCGTCACCTTCAGCAGGCGGCGCAGCGCCGCAAGGTGCGTGCGGAGCGTGTCGCCCTCGGCCATCGCCGCGAACGCCGAGCGGGCCGCCGACTCGATGCGCGTGGCCGCCCCGTCGACGTACGACACGGCGGCGTCGGCCTGCAGGTCGGCCCCGGTCGCCCCGGACTCCGCCGCTGCCCGCGCGCGCGTCACGGCGCTGTCGGCGGCATAAGTGTCGATGGCCGCGTCGGCCGCGAACGACAACACTTCCTGCTGCTCACTCAACTTCTCGCCGTAGGTCTGCATGGCGAGTCCGAGGACCGCCAGCCCCGCCTTGCGGAACATGCCGACCGTCGCCACAGCCGCATCGAGGGGGTCGTCCGGGGGCACAGCGCCGACCGATGGGGTCAGAATCTCGTCCTGTAGCTTCTTCGCGGCCGGGATCAGGGGCAGGTCGCCCTTCACGGCGCGCTTGACGAGCATGCCGGGGATGAGCAGCCGGTTGATCTCGTTCGTACCTTCGAAGATACGGTTCACCCGTGAATCGCGGTAGTGCCGCTCGGCCGGGTAGTCCCGCACGAACCCGTTGCCGCCGTGGATCTGGACGTTCTCGTCGAGAACCTCATGGAGGGTTTCGCTGCCCGCCACCTTGAGGATCGACGATTCGACCGCGTACTCCTCGAGGGCGCGGAGCATCGCGCCGCCGTCGCCGGGATCCGCGTCCTCCAGCGTTGCGTCGATGAGACCCACCGTGCGGAAGACCATCGACTCGAGCGCGTAGGTCCTGGCGACCATCCCGCCGATCTTGTGCTTGATCGCGCCGAAGCTCGCGATCGGCTGCCCGAACTGCCGCCGGCTGGCCGCGTAGCGCGCCGCTTCGCCGATGGCCCCCCGTGCCCCGCCCGCCGTCGAGGCGCCGAGCTTGAGGCGGCCGAAGTTCAGCACGTTGAAGGCGACCTTGTGGCCCTTGCCCACCTCGCCCAGCAGGTTGCCGGCCGGCACGCGGACGTCCTGCAGGATCACCGGCGTCGTCGACGAGCCGTGCAGGCCCATCTTGTGCTCCTCCTTGCCGGTGGAGACGCCGTCGAAGCCGCGCTCGACGATGAACGCGGTGAAGTGCTCGCCGTCCACCTTGGCGAAGACGATGTAGAGGTCGGCGAACCCGCCGTTGGTGATCCACATCTTCTCGCCGTTCAGGACGAAGCTGCCGTCCGCCTGCCGCGTCGCGCGCGCCCTGGCCCCGAGCGCGTCCGAGCCCGATCCCGATTCGCTGAGGCAGTAGGCGCCGACGGTCTCGCCGGTCACCAGATCCGGCAGGTAGCGCTGCTTCTGCTCGTCGGTGCCGAACATCCGGATGGGCAGGATGGCGAGGTTGGCATGCGCGCCGTAGGTGGCGCTGAACGAGCCGCATTGGCCCAGGCACCCCGCGATGATGGCGGCGCTGGCCTTGTCGAGCGCCAAGCCGCCGTACGCCTCCGGCACGTCGGTGGCCAGCAGCCCGAGCTCGCCGGCTCGCCGCAGCAGCTCGCGGGTCAGATCCCAGTCCTTCGTCTCGAGCTGGTCGGTGTGCTCGGCCACCTCGTTCGTGAACTCCTGGGCCGTCTGCTGGATCAGCCGATGCTCCTCGGTCATGCGCTCGGGCGTGAAGACGCCGTCCGGCGGCGCCGCCTCCAGAAGCCACTCGCCGCCGCGGGGGACGGTTCCGATTGCCGTGGTGGTCATGATTCCCTCGTCGTGTGTGCAAAGTAACCGGGTCGGCGCGGCGCCACTCAGAGGCGCTCGAAGATGCCGGCCGCCCCCATGCCGCCGCCCACGCACATGGTGACCATGCCGTAGCGCGCGTTCCTCCGCTCGAGCTCGTACAGCAGCGTCGTCGTCAGCTTCGCCCCGGTGCAGCCGAGCGGATGGCCCAGCGCGATGGCGCCGCCGTTGACGTTGAGCTTGTCGGGATCGATCGGCAGCTCGCGCAGGCAGGCCAGTATCTGGGCCGCGAATGCCTCGTTCAGCTCCACCAGGTCGATGTCGTCGATGGTCAGCGCGGCCGTCTTCAGCGCCTTGCGAATCGCCGGGACGGGACCGATGCCGAACAGCTCCGGCTCGACCCCCGCGGTTGCGTACGTGACGAGCCGGGCCAGCGGCTTCAGTCCCGCCTGCGCCGCCCGTTCGGCGGTCGTGACGACGACCGCCGCGGCGCCGTCGCTCATCTGCGAGGAATTGCCAGCCGTGACCGAGCCCCCGGCGCGGAAGACCGGCCGGAGCCTTCCGAGGACCTCCAGGGAGGTGTCCGCGCGGGGACCCTCATCCTGCTCGAACGCGATGTCGCGTACCACGGGCGCCTTCCCGTCGCCGTTCGCGGGCTCGGCGAGGCTGACCGGGACGGGAACGGTCTCGGCGCCGAAGCGCCCGGCGTCGATCGCGGAGAGCGCCCGCTGGTGGCTGCGGAGGGCATAGGCGTCCTGCTCCTCGCGGCTGATCGACGACTCGCGCGCGTGGTTCTCGGCGACCAGGCCGGTGCTGAGGTAGACGTCCGGGTAGTGCGCCACCAGCTCCGGGTTCGGCGCGATCTTGTGGCCCCCCATCGGCACGAGGCTCATCGACTCGGTACCGCCGGCCACGATCGTGTCGGCCCAGCCGACCATGATCTTCTCCGCCGCGAAGGCGATCGACTGCAGCCCCGACGAACAGAAACGGTTGATGGTGACGGCCGAGGCCGCGACCGGGATTCCCGCCCGCAGGCTGGCGATGCGGGCCACGTTCATTCCCTGCTCGGCCTCGGGCATCGCGCAGCCGATGATCACGTCGTCGACGGTCGCGGGCTCGATGCCCGGCGCACGGCGCAGCGCCTCGCGGATCGTGACCGCGGCCAGCTCGTCGGGCCGGGTCGAGCGCAGCGTGCCCTTCGGGGCCTTGCCGACCGGGGTCCGGACGGCGGATGCGATGACGGCGTCTCTCATGGTCTTGACTCGCTTGCGTTGGGTTTGTCGATCATGCGGGGACTCGTAGAGGCGCGGCAGTGGCCGCCGCCTGCGACGCGACGAACTGCGTCACGGCATCCGCGAAGCGCTCGGGACGCGTGACGAGTCCGATGTGTCCGGTCCGTTCGATCCGATCGTAGCGCGCGCCCGGAATGGCCCGCAGGTACTCGCGCGTACTCTCGACTTCGACGACGCGGTCGAGCCCCGGATCGCCGGTGACGATCTGAGTGGGCGCCGCGATGCGGGCGCAGTCGGCGGTGAAGTCCACACGGCCCGCGAAGCGGACGCGCTCCGCCATGAGAGTCGGCGCGAAGGGATGGCGGAGCACGCGATCCAGATGGCCGGCGATGAACCGGGCGCGCGCACCCGGCGCCGGAAACGCGGCGGCAATCTCCGGATAGAGACGGAACGGGGAGCCGAGCGCGAAGACCGGCGACATCAGCCGGGGCGCCGCCAGATACCGGTTCACGTTGCAGCCCGGCCGCCAGGTGGGGGACGGGGTGGAGACGAGGGTCAGGGTGCCGACGCGCTCCGGGCGGGCCGCGGCGTAGTGCAACGCGATCCAGCCGCCGTAGGACACCCCGCACAGCGCTACCCGGCCGCGGATGTGAGCGCGGTCGAGCAGCGCGTCGATCCACTTCGTATGGCACTCGAAGCCGACCTCGGGATCCGTGCCGGCGATCGATCCCGCGTCGCCCGGGAGCGAGTCCGTCACGACGCGGCAACGCGCGGCCAGCGCATCGACCGCCGGAGCCATCCATTCCCAGCGGCCCTGAATGCCGGGCACGAGCACGAGCAGCGGGCCGGCGCCTCGATCCGTCATCAGTTCCTCAGCGGTTTCCCGGTCTTCAGCACGTGGGCGATGCGTGCCTGGGTCTTCGGCTCGCCGCAGAGGCTCAGGAACGCTTCCCGTTCGAGATCCAGCAGCCGCTGCTCCGACACCGTCGTGGCGTGCGGGAGGTCGCCGCCCGCCAGGATGCGCGAGAGCGCGCGTCCGATGTGCGCGTCGTAGTCGCTGATGTGTCCCCCACGCCATGCGAGGTGCACCCCGAGATCCAGGGCCGCGCGGACCCCGGCGCCGCCCACCGCGATGTCGTTGCGCGTGGCGGGCGGCTGGTAGCCGGCGCGCGCCAGCTCCAGTGCGGCCGCCTTCGCATCGGCGAGCAGGCGCTCCCGGTTCATCGTGACGGCATCGGTGTCGCGCAGCAGTCCCAGGCGGCGGGCGTCGCCGGCGCTCGTCGATACCTTGCCGAATCCGATGAGCTCGAACGCCTGCCGGATGTGCGGCAGGGGGTCGGCAGCTCCCGCCGGTGCGCGCCCCGTGCATCGGACCAGCAGCTCCTTCGTCCCGCAGCCGGCCGGGATCAGGCCGGCGCCCACCTCCACCTGACCCATGTAGGTTTCGGCCGCCGCCTGCACGCGATCCGCGTGCAGCACGATCTCGCAGCCGCCGCCCAGCGCCAGACCGGCCGGGGCCGCGACCACCGGCACGCCGGCATACCGCAACCCGAGGACGGCCGACTGGAACGTGCGGACCATCAGGTCGATCTCGTCCCAGTTCTCCTCCTGCGCCTCGAGCAGCAGGAGCATCAGATTGGCGCCGGCGGAGAACGCCGGCGCGTCGTTGCCGATGACCAACGCCTGGAAGTTCCGGGACGCTTCTTCCACGCCCGTCCTCATCATGGCCACCGTGTCGCTGCCGATGGCGTTCATCTTCGAGTGGAACTCCAGGCCGAGCACGCCGTCGCCGAGATCGACGAGGCTCGCGCCCGCGTTCCGGCCGACCGGCGGCCGCTCGTCCTTCGCCCGCCGCAGGAGCTGCAGATCGGGTGCCCGGGGTGGCACCCCGTCTTCCCGGAAGCGGATGTCCGCCGCGTCACAGGTAGGCGCGGCCCGGCGCAGCTCGCGCACCAGGGCGGGCGGATCCGTCCGTCCGGCGGCCTCGAGCACGGCATCGATACCGATCTCATCCCAGAGCTCGAACGGACCGAGCTCCCACCCGAAACCCCATCGCATGGCGCGGTCGATGTCGTCGATGGAGTGGGCGATTGCCGGTGCGACCTCGGCGGCGTACACCAGCGTGGGCGCAAGCGTCGCGCGGAGGAACTCGCCGACGCGGTCGCGTCCCTGGAAGAGCGCCCGAATCCGCTCGCCGTTGTCCTCGACGGCGGAAGCGGCGTCCAGTGCCGGCAGCCGCGGCGACCGGCGGGCGCGGTAGTCCATGGTCCCCGGGTCCAGCGTGAGGATCTCGCTGTCTCCGCCCGCCTTGCGTTTCCGGTAGAACCCGGCGCCCGCCTTCGACCCGACCCATCCCCGCTCGACCATGTCGGCGATCAGTTGGGGCAGCGCGAAGGCGGCGCGCTCCTCCGCGTCCTCGATGCGCTCGGTCAGGTTGGCGGCCACGTGGGCCAGAACGTCCAGCCCCGCGATGTCGAGCGTGCGGAACGTCGCCGAGCGGGGACGGCCGATGGCCGGGCCGGTCATCGCGTCGATTTCCTCGATCGTGTACGCGTTGCCCGCCAACTGCTCCAGCACGCGCATCACGCCGAACATGCCGATGCGGTTGCCGATGAAGTTTGGGGTGTCTTTCGCCACGACCACCCCCTTCCCGAGCGCACGGTCACCGAACCGCACCAGCGTGTCGACGACCGCCGGGTCCGTGTCGGCGGTCGGGACGATCTCGAGAAGCGGCAGGTACCGCGGCGGGTTGAAGAAGTGGGTGCCGAGCCAGTGGCGCCGGAACGCCTCGCCGCGGCCGGTTGCGAGGCTGGCGATGGGAATGCCCGACGTGTTGGAGCTGACGACGGCGTGCTGTGCCCGGTGCGGTTCCACCTGCGCCAGCAGATCCTGCTTGACGTCGAGCCGCTCGACGATCGCCTCGACGATCCAGTCGCTTTCGGCAATGCGAGCCAGGTCGGTATCGAACCCGCCGACGGCGATGCGTTCCGCCGTCTCGGGCGTGAAGAACGGGTCGGGCTTCAGCTTGCGCGCACGCTTCAGCCCATCGCGGGCGGTCCTGGCGTCGAGATCGAGCAACAGGACGGGCAGACCCGCGTTGGCGGCATGGGCGGCGATCTGGGCGCCCATGACCCCTGCGCCCAGCACGGCGATCGAGTGTATGCGCTGCATGGTTAGATTTCCGGCTTCGCCTTCATCCCGTTGACCAGAAGGTCGATGACAGGGTCCGCGTCGTCCACCAGCCGATAGTCGCGGCTGCTGAGTACCCAGTTGGTCACCATCTCGTCGAGCGCGCCGAAGATCGCTTTGGCGGCCAGCGTCGGGTTGACTTCCGCGCGGAACAGCCCGGCCTCCTGGGCGTCGCGGACGGCGTCGCGCAGGTGATCGAGGTACGTGCGGAGTTGTGCGGCGGAGAAGCGCTCCATGAACTTCGTCGACTGCCGCAGCTCGACCTGGAAGACGACCGCCAGGTCACGCTGGCTTCCGAGGTGATCGAGGTGCACGCGAGCGAGGCGGTGCAGCCGCTCGATGGGGTCCGTGACGCCTTCGAGCGCCCCTTCCGTCTGCTCGAGGGCCCGGGTCATCGACTCTTCGAAGATGGACGTCAGCAGGTCGTCCTTGCTCCGAAAATAGAGATAGACGGTGCCGGCGGCGACCCCCGCCTCGCGCGCCACGTCGGCGACCTGGGCGTTGAAGAAGCCGCGGCGCGCGAACACGCGCGTGGCGGCGCTCAGAATCGCCTCCCGCTTGTCGCCGGCGCCCGCCTGCCGGCGAGCAGGCGATCTCCGCGGCGTGGCAGCTCCGGGCAATGCGCCTGAATGAATGTTCATTCATGTAGATTCTGAACGAATCGCATGCGCTCGTCAAGGCCCCCGCCCGGAGGGGGGAAAGCAGCGCACGCGGGGAGGAAACCGGGGGCACGAGAGAAACGCCGCACGCGATGCCGAGGGCCCGGTGTCACGTGCGGCGGGTGCGAACAGCGGGAACGGCGCGGCGGCCAGGAGCCAGTGGCGAAACGCCGCCGGTCTCTTGCCGCGCGTTTCTGCTAGGAGTCCGTGGTGAAACCCCGCGTCGCACCGAGAGCGGCGAGGCGCCCGCGTGGCAAGGCGCGACGAGGGACCATATTGGGCATATTTGACCGAGGAGCAACGCAGTCCACGCGGGATGCATCGCCGCTCGAATGCAGCGGGGTTTTTGCCACGGGCTCCTAGGGCAGCGCGTTCAGCGTAGCCTGCGCCTGCGCCGCTTCCGCTGCGGACGTGGGGTCGTTGACGTCGATCGTCCGCTGGAAGTACTCCTTGGCGGTATCCATGTCGCCCTTGTTCAATGCGACGAGGGCCAGCTTGAAGAGCGGCTTGGCCCAGTTCGGGTCGACCATGTTCGCCCGCTCGTACCACTGGGCCGCGCCGTCCACGTCGCCCTGGGAGAAGGCCTGCTCGCCCTGGTTGTAGAGGTCCTCGCGCGAGGCGGAGAGGCTGGATGCGGCCTGTTCGAGCATCTGCCGGTCGGAGTCGTCCGCCGTGCCGGCCGCCAGGCGCACCCTGGCGCGTGCGATCTGCACGTCCAGATTCTGCGGGTCGGCGGCCAGCGCGCGGTCGTATGACGCGACCGCGGCGTCGTGCTCCTGCATCTGCGCGTAGGCGTTCCCGATGTTGAAGTACAGGTTGCTCAGTGCCGGAAGCTGACCGAGAACGGCCTCGTAGCCGGCGATCGCCTGCTGGTAGCTTCCCCCGTTGAACGCTGCATCGGCAGCCTCGATCTGCGCGTCTATCGCATCGAGGTCGAGGCCGGCCACGGCATCGTCGCCCAGCATCTGGGCCAGCGGATGACGGATGCGGAGCAGCTCGAAGTCGATGGGCGCGTTCCGTGTCTGGGTGATGGTCGACGGACCCTCGCTCGGCGCGTAGCCGCGCGCCGAGCCGTTCCTGTCGCCGCAGGCCCCCGTGCAGTCGGCCCGGAACATCCAGCGTCCGCTCACCAGCCCGAGGATCGCGAAACGCCCGTCATTCTCGGTGACGGTGGTGAACTCGGGCGGATTGGCCGCCGGGTTCGTCGCCGTAATCTGGACGCCGGCCAGCGGGCTCCCGTTCTCGTCGGTGACCTGACCGACCACGCGGCCCTGGCCCTGCGCCGCTGCCGAGCCGGCAATCGTCAGGATCAGGGCCAAACCGATCATGGAACAGATGATGTGATGCAGACGCAGGTTCATGTCGTGCTCCTGTAGTTCCGAGCAATGTCAAGACTGGTGGCTGCGTATGGGCGGCTACCGGTCTACGCCGGCCTGTAGCGCCTCGATCGCTCCCTGTGCCTCGGCGCTCGCGGAATCGCCGGCCGGAACGGCGCGGTACGCCGCGAGCGCCCTGTCGATGTCGTTCTTCCCGCGATACGCATGCCCTATCTGGACGTGCAGGGCGGTCAGCCGCGGAACGCTCGCCAGCACCGTTTCGTACGCGTCGATTGCGGCGTCGAAGTCGCCGCTGGCGTAGAGCGCGTCGGCGGCATTGAGCGCTTCCTCCAGCTCATCGCCGCGGAGGTTGGCCAGCACGCCCGTCGCCGGCGCCGGCGGATGGAGCGGATCGGTCTCCATGACGAAATTCACGCGGCCCGTTCCCGATCCGCGCACGTTGGCGAATCCCTGGACCGGCTCGTAGCCCCGCTGGCGGACGAGGAAGAGCCAGCGTCCACTCTGCAGGCCGATGAAGGAGAAGCGCCCCGCGTCGTTGGTCGTCGTTTCGAGGCGGCGCTGCCACTCCGTGTTCTCCCCCACGACCTCCGCACCGACGATCGGCTCGCCCTCGACATCGCGCACCGCGCCCGTGATCACACCTGTCTGGGCGGTCGCAACGGCGACGAACGACGGGAGGAGCGGGAGCGCGATGACCAGCGTCGAAACGGCGACTGCAGAACGTAGCATGGCGTTTCCTCTTGCTTGGTGGAAAAGCTCGGGCGGCGGCGGGGTCGGTGGTGCCCCGCGTCCGACCGGAGCACTGGACAGTATACTCGGATCCCGTCGAGCCGATGCACGCAAATTGCCGCCGACTCGCCGTGCTGGGAGCCGTTGTCGGCCTGCTCGTCGAGGTTTCGCCAGGGGCCGCCGGGGGCGCGTTTCAGGACCGCGCCGGCGTGCCGCCGTCGGTCGACGCCGACCGCCTGCGCCGCATCGACACCGTCGTGCAGGAGGCGATTGCCGCCGGGGAGCTCCCCGGCGCCGTGGTTCTCGTCGCGAACCGAGGCCGGATCGTCTACCGCAAGGCGTTCGGTCTTCGCGCGGTGCGCCCTTCGCCCGAGCCGATGACGGTCGATACCGTCTTCGACCTCGCCTCGCTGACGAAAGCGGTCGCGACCGCCCCGAGCGTGATGGCGCTCGTGGAGGGCGGGGCCGTCCGGCTGCGCGATCGCGTCGCCCGCCACCTTCCCGGATTCGAGCTCCACGGCAAGGAGTCGATCACCGTCGAGCACCTCTTGACGCACGTGTCCGGGCTGCGGCCCGATCTGCCGCTCGATGAAGAGTTCGAGGGAACGGACGAGGCCCTCCGGCGCGTCTTCGCCGAACGCCTGGAGGCGCCGCCGGGCGAGGCGTTCATCTACAGCGACCTCAATTTCGTCCTGCTCGGGGAGATTGTCAGGCGGGTCGGCGGGCTGCCGCTCGATGCCTTTGCCACGGAACGTCTGTTCGGGCCGCTCGGCATGCGCGACACGTCGTTCCGGCCAGGTGCCGATCTCGTTGCGCGGATTGCGCCGACCGAGGCGTGCACGCCGCTCGGCTGGCCCTGCGGCGGGCCGGCCGCGACCATGCTGCGGGGTATCGTTCACGACCCCACCGCACGGCGCATGGGGGGCGTGGCGGGCCATGCCGGGCTCTTCGGTACCGCCGACGACCTGGCCCGGTTCGGCGCGATGCTGCTGGACGGGGGGCGCTCGGCGTCGGGCCGCGCAGTGCTGTCGCCGCTCACCGTCGCCCGCATGACGAGGCCGTCGACGCCGGCCCACCTGCGTGAGGTGCGCGGGCTCGGCTGGGACGTCGATTCACGCTATTCGAGCAACCGCGGCGACCTCTTCCCGCCCCGTTCCTTCGGCCACACGGGATTCACCGGCACCTCGATCTGGATCGATCCGGAGACGCGGACCGTCGTTGTCTTTCTCTCGAGTCGGGTGCACCCCGACGGCGGCGGCAACGTGGTCCGACTGCGCGGACTCGTGGCGACCCTGGCGGCGGCTGCGGTCAGCCCGCTTCCGTGAAAGACGACGCTCCTACATCCGGTAGAGCATCCAGTAGACCACCACTCCGGTCACCGATACGTACAGCCAGATCGGCAGTGTCCAGCGGGCGACCGCGGCGTGGGCGGCGAAGCGCTCGCGCAGCGCCCGGAGCAGCGTCACCAGAGCCAGCGGCAGAATCAGCGCGGCGAGCACGATGTGGGTGACGAGCACCGTGAAGTAGACAATCCGAATCGGACCCTGCCCGGTGAACGCGACGGAACCGACGTTGAAGTGGTACACGACGTACGAGGCCAGGAAGAGCGTGGAGGTGCCGCACGCCGCCAGCATGCAGGTCCGGTGCTGTGCAGTGCGGCCGGTCCTGATCAGCACGTACCCGATTGACAGCAGGACGGCCGACACGGCATTCAGCGTGGCGTTCACACCCGGCAGATCGGTGACCTCCAGCACGCGATCGGCCTCAGAGCCCGGGCCCCGCCAGCAGGGAGATCCAGAACAGCGGCAGGTACAGCAGCGACCCGACGAACAGGGCGCGGGCGCGCGCCTCGGAGCGCCGTACGAGGAATCGGACAGCCAGCGCCAGGAAGAGCACGCCCAGGACAGCGGCGACGACGACGTGCTGCGGCCCGGTCATCCCGACCAGCGTCGGCGTCAGGCTCAGCGGGACGAGTGCCGCCGTGCAGAGCAGCGCTTGCGCCGCCGTGCGCCGGCCATCGGGATCGCGGGTGGCCACGAGAGGCAGGCCGGCACGCGTGAAATCGTCTCGGTAGAGCCAGGAGAGCGCGTGAAAATGCGGTAGTTGCCAGAGGAAGACGATGCCGAAGAGGATCCACGCTTCCACCGTCAGCGCACCGCGCGCGGCGGTCCAGCCAATCACCGGGGGAAGTGCGCCCGGCACCGCGCCGACGAGCGTCGACCAGGGGGTGCGTCGCTTGAGCGGTGTGTAGATGCCGGCATAGCTGACCAGCGTGGCCAGGGCGACCGCGGCAGTCAGGGCGTTGACCCGCAGCATCAACTCGACCAGGCCGGCCACGCTGAGCGTTACCGCGAAGAGGCGGCCCTCGATCGGGGTGATCCGTCCGGCCGCCATCGGCCGCAGGCGGGTGCGCTGCATGACCTCGTCCAGATCCCGTTCGGCAACCTGGTTGAAGGCGGCGGCGCCACCCGCTACCAGCGCCGATCCCACCAGTACGTGGAGTGCGGTGGCCAGCTCCGGCGCGGTCGCGCCGAGGTAGTACCCGACCCCGGCGGTAGCGACGACCAGCGAGTTCAACCGCGGTTTCGTGAGCGCCAGGAAGTCGGCGATCCGGTGCGGCGCGGCGGCCAGCGTGGCGGCGCTTTCCTTCACGCTCGCGCCTCCATGCCGCGGCGCATCGAATCCGCTGCCGTGTGCGACCTCTGCCGCCGGTCACCGGCAGTGTCGGGGAACCGCTTGCGGTACGCGCGCAGCGCAAGTACGACCGAGGTGGCGAACGTGGCCGCGCCGACCGCCACGTGCGCGGTGTTGACTGCCACCTGCCGGCCGCTGAGGACCGTCCAGGCTCCCAGGCCTACCTGCACCACCACTAGCGCGGCGAGCAGCAGAGCGGGGCGCGTCAACTCGCGACGTTCCCGGTGACGAAGCAGGAGGTGTCCAGCCGTCGCCGCCACGATCGCCGTCACCGCCGCCGCTCCGACGCGATGGGCGAAGTGTATGGCGATGCCGGCGTTCCATTCCGGCGGCAGAATGTGCCCGAACGCCAGCGGGAAATCCGGGATCGCGAGACCTGCCCCCGTGTGGCGCATGGTGGCCCCCAGCAGGATCTGCCCGTAGATGAGGACCGGCGTGGCAAGGGCGAGCCGTGACAGGACGTCGTCTTCCGGCGCGTCCGCCGCGGCGTGACCCGCGCGCCAGCCCGGCGAGGTGAATAGCGCGAGGCTCACCACGAGCGCGAAGAAGAGCTGCGCCAGTCCCGCGTGGCTGATGGAGATCGGCGCCGGCAGGAAGTACAGCACGGTGATGCCGCCGAGCAGTCCCTGGACGATGACCGCGGCCAGCGCGGTCCAGCCGAGGCGGCGGACCCACCGGCGCGGCTCCACGCGCGCCATCCACAGGGCCAGTGCGATGGTGAGCAGGCCCACGGTGCTCGCAATCAGGCGATGGCCATGCTCGTAGAAGATCCCGCCCACCATCTTCGAGAGCGGAAACGCGAACATGAAGGTGCCGTAGGTGTTCGGCCAGTCGGGCACGGCCAGCCCCGAGCCGGTGCTGGTGACCAGGCCTCCGGCGACGATGAGCAGCAGCGACGCCGCGGCAACGAACTTGAGATAGTGATGGAGCCAGCGCATGAACAGCGGCCGCGCGGGCCGCGGTGACGGGTGCGTGGGGCCGAGACGATCCTCCGACGGGACATTCCTTGTCGAGAGGACGCCTCGGCCCGGGTCCGATATGTCGCCTGCCGCCGCCGAACCCGGAGCCTTGGCGACGGGTTCGGCCCCATCCCCCGACCGCCTCAGGACCCTGCGCCGGTTTCTACGGCGCAGACTCCTAGCCGGCGGAGAACGTGAAAGAAACCTCGGCGGTCGCGCCGTCGCCGACCGTCACGTTCTGCGTCTGCACGCCCAGCATCTCGTGCCACGCCTCGATGACGTAGCTGCCGGCCGGCAACTCGCTGATGTCGAACGTGCCGTCGGGTCCGGTCGTGGCGAAGTACGGGTGGTCGAGCACGCCGACATAGGCGTTCATCCAGCCGTGCACGTCGCACTTGAACGGCACCATCACCTCGGCCTGGTCGAAGGTCCGCTCCATGGACATGCCCTGGATCGGCTGGCCGGTGTTGAACTCGGCGTTGACGGCCGGGGTGGCGTGGATGTTGTGGAGCGTGGGATCGGAGTTGGTGATCTGCACCGTCTGGCCGACCTGTACCCCGAAGACGTGGGGCGTATAGCGGCAACCCTGCTGATCGAGGACAACGGTCTCGGTGGACGCCGGATACGACCCGGACAGGCCCTCCTTGACGTACACGAAGACGTTCCCCAGCCCGCCGCCGTCGCCGACGACGTAGTAGTCGGTCTCGGTGTTCGTGGCTTCCTTGACGCAGACCGGGTCGGAATTCATCCGAATCAGCTCGGGCGCCGGGGCCGTGCCGTCGAGCGTGATCGAGCCGCTGACGGTGCTGGTGCCGGTTTCTCCGACCGCGTTGGCCGCGGCCCCGCCGCCTTCCGGAACGACCGAGACGGGCGGTACGTCGGAACGGGAATTACACGCGCCGGCGACCACTATCGCGGCGAGCGAGACGAGGATCCAGAGTGTGCGGTGTCGCATCGAGCTTCTCCTGCGCGGATGTGAATAAGCGAGAAACCGGGACGGCCCACAGAATGTGAAGCCTGCCCGGGTACCTAGCATTATACCGGCAGTGCGGCGCCCCGGTCACCTGGAGGCCGCCGGATCCGACGCCTCCCGGAGTTTTCGCAGCAACCGGTCCTCGATCCAGTGCTCGTCCCACCATTCCATGGGAGTTACCGGCCGGCCCTGGAGCAACATCGCGAAGTGCAGATGATCGCCGCCGGCGAGGCCGGTCTGCCCGCTCAGGCCGATCTGCTGGTCGCGCTCGACCGGCATCCCGGGCGCGACGTCGAGCGACGACAGGTGGGCGTAGAGCGATTGCAGGCCCATGCCGTGGTCGATCACCACGCAACGGCCGAAAATGCCGAGGTATTCGGCGAAGATCACCGTGCCCGCGTTCGCGGCGCGTACCGGGGCGTTCGCCGTCGACGCGAGATCGAAGCCGAGATGCACCTGCTGATCGATCTCGTTTCCGTCGTAGAGGTACGTCCGGTGGTCGGCGAAGCCCGACTCGACCTGCGAGTTGGCCAGTTGCCGGAACGGCCCGCTCCAGAGCAGCCGTGGCGCCGTCTCCGAGGCCAGCGAGCGAATCGCGCCGCGGTTGATCTCCCGGAGCTGTCCGTTGATGAGCAGATACAACTGGAGCAGCTCGGACGGCGGCGTGGAGCTGTCGGCATGTTCGCCCGCCAACTCCGGCGATTCGGCCACGATTCCGGGTACGACGCGCCGCAGGAATGCGTCGCCCACCGGGAGGCGCGACCGCCGGAACCGCCGCTCGAAGACGCGGTGCGCGAAGTCGGCGGTCGCCTCGTTGCCGGCCGGGTCCCGGGCGTAGAGCTCGATCCGCGTGGCGAGGTCCTGATCGTGGAGCAGCGCGAAGAACGCCACCCGCAGGTCGTCACGGCCTTCCACGCCCGCGGCGGAAGCGGGGTAGCCGGGGTACTCGTTACCGCCGACGCGAACTCCCGATTCCGCATCCTCGGGAGTGACCCGGTAGACGACGAGCTCGGCGCCGCCATGGGTGATGTAGTGCAGGGTCGACAGCGGCGCCAGGCGTGGAGGCGTAAGGCGTACCGTGATGTCGACGGCGGTCTCCGACCCGCTCTCGCGAAGCCCGAACAGTACCGGCCGGGTGGCCGAGACGACGATGCGTGCCGGTCCCTCCACCAGCTCGGGATGCGATGCGCGGTCGAACGTGCGCGAGATGCGCAGTCGATCTTCCGTCTCTTGCTCCAGTGCGGCGCCGGCGGCGTCGTCGAGAGAGAAGAGCGGGTAGACGGTTCCCTCCTGCTCGATGTGCGCGGCGAGCGTAAGGAACTCGGCGCCGGGCGTCTCCGCCGTGGCGACGAAGGACGCGGTGCGCCCTACGACATCACCGGGTTGCTGGATTTCCAGGGTCGGTCCGGCGGCCTGTCCGGCCGATATCCAGGCGGCGACGGCAGCACCCAGGGCCAGGCTGGCAGTGAGCCCGAGGACAGCACGCATCACGCATCTATCATAGCGCCTCTCGTTGACGGTCGAGACCGCGCATTGCTAAAATGGCTGTGCGGTCTGTAGTGGCGGTATCGTCTAGGGGTTAGGATACGTGGTTCTCAGCCACGGGACCGGGGTTCGAATCCCCGTACCGCTACCATCAGCGCCCCTGCCATCCACACCCGTCACCGTCTAGGAGCTTACGCCGCAGACGTAGCGAAGCGAAGTTCTGAGACGCAAGGTCATGGAGCCGGGGGGATGGGCCGAAACGCCGAGCCAGCGAGGCGTTTCGGGGCGCTAGCACTGACAGTCGAGCGCGAAGGCCACGACGATGTCGTCGTCCATGTCGTGCCCGGCGGTCGAGAGGTCCCCGCCGTTTTCCGCTCCGCGGCGACCCTGGAGGGGTATGGCGACGTATTGCACCCCGTCGACGGCGTACGTCGTAGGCGTGCCGGTCGCCCGGTGGTGTCTGGGCCGGATGTGCCAGAGCGGCGTGCCGGACAGGGCATGGAAGGCGCGGAAGTTCGTGCCGCCCAGGAAGACGAGGTCTCCCGCCGTCGCCAGCACCGCACCGAGCGGTTCCAGGCCGACCTCCTCGTCGAAAGGAAACTCCCTGGTCCAGATCCGCTCTCCCGTATGGACGTTCCAGGCCTGCAGCTCGTCGAGATGGCTGGTGCCGGCCCGTCTGTACCACTCCTCCTCCCTGACCCCGACGAAGGCATGGCCGGGCCGGTACCTGACCGCTCGTCCTTCCATTACCGAGCAGCGATTGTCGTGCGCCGAGATGTAGAGCAGGCCGGTCCGGGGACTGAACGCTTCCGGCGGCCAGTTGCGCGCCCCACCGGTGCCCGGACAGAAGTCGGCGCGCTTGCCGATTCCCGGCACGCGTGCCTCGTCGTACGTCGGCCGGCCGGTCTGCGGGTCGATGCCCGTGAAGACGTTCTGGTGGACGAAGCGTCGCGCGTCGAGGAATTGCATCCCCGCGGCATTGCGCTCGAGCAACCACAGGTACCCGTTGCGCCCCGCATGCACGAGGGCGTCGAGCGTGCGCCCGCCCCGGTCGAGCTGCAACAGCAGCGGGGGGCTGGCCTCGTCCCAGTCCCATGACCCGTTCCAGTGGTACTGGTGGTGTCCGCGCAACTCCCCCGTGTCGGCGTCGAGCGCGATGGTGGAGTTCGTGTACAGGTTGTCGCCGGGCCGCGCGTCGCCCGTCCACGGCCCGCCGTTGCCGACGCCCCAGTAGGTGACGTTCAGCGCGGGGTCGTAGTTGCCGGTCAGCCAGACCGATCCGCCGCCGGTACGCCAGGAATCGCCCTGCCACGAATCGCTGCCCGGCTCGCCGGGAGCCGGAATGGTGTGCCGTTTCCAGACTTCGTCGCCGGTCATGGCGTCGAGCGCCGTTATCGAGCCCCGTATGCCGTGCTCGCCGCCGGAGGTCCCGACCAGGACCCTGCCGTTCACCACGAGCGGCGCCATGGTGATGTAGTAGGTGCGGCGGTAGTCTTCCACCGCCCTGTCCCAGACGACCTCCCCGGTCGTTGCCCGCAGGGCCACGACGTGCGCATCGAGGGTTCCGACGTAGACCATGTCGTCGTACAGGGCCACGCCCCGGTTGGTCGGATGCGGGCGCACCAGATCCGAAGGCAGCGGCCTTGCGTAGCGCCAGAGCAGCGTGCCGCTGTCCGCCGCGAGCGCGATCACCTGCTCCGCCGTCGTCACGAACATCGTGTTGCCGTTGACGATCGGAGCCGCCTGCGGCGTCCCGTCCCGCACGCCGGTCGCGAATATCCACGCCGGCGCGAGGTCCGCGACGTTGTGCGCGGTTATCTGATCGAGCGGGCTGTACCCCCAGCCGTCGTACGTTCGCCGATACATGAGCCAGTCGGCGGGGGCCGGAGCTCGCAGTCGCGCGTCGGTCACCGGGACGTAGCCGTTCGTCGTCCCGGGTTCGTCCTGGGGCAGCGTTTGCACGAGCGCCGCGGTCAGACCGACTCCAAGGACGCTCGCGAGCACCATGCGCAGCACGGTCCTCGATCCGCTCCAGGCCAGGGCCAGAGCCATGAACGGGGCCGTGAGACGGTGCCGGAGCGCCATTGCGCGCCTATGATACCTAGCGATCCAAATGCAGCGACGGGTCAGGACCATAGATGCGCACGCCGCCGGCGAGCCGCTGCGTCTCGTCGTCGAGGGGTTTCCCGTTCCGCGGGGGGCGTCGATGCTCGACAAGCGTGCGTGGGTGCGCCGGCGCCACGATCGCCTGCGACGCGCCCTGATGCGAGAGCCGCGGGGGCACGCCGACATGTACGGCGCCGTGCTGACCGAACCCGTGTCGCCCGGCGCGCATGCCGGCGTCCTCTTCATGCACAACGAGGGTTACAGCACCATGTGCGGGCACGGGGTGATTGCGGTAGTCAAGATAGCCATCGAGCAAGGCCTGCTGCGCCTTCCCGATCCCGCCGCGGACATCCTGCTCGACACGCCGGCGGGCTCGGTGCGTGCCCGCGCCACTCTGGGTGACGACGGCCGGGTCGACGCGGTGTCGTTCGTCAACGTGCCGTCGTTCGTGCTGCATGGGGGGACGACTGTCGAGGTGGAGGGCCGGGTCGTGCCGGTGGATGTCGCGTTCGGGGGTGCCTTCTATGCGATAGTCGACAGCGAGTCGTCCGGTGTGGCGATCCGCCGGGAGGAACTGGCCAGGCTGCGCGCGCTCGGTACCGAGATCGGTGATCGCATCGAGAAGACGGTAGATGTCGTCCATCCTGCCGACTCCCGCCTGCACGGGATCTACGGGACGATCTTCACGGGACCACCGAACGGCGAGGACGCCCATCTCCGCAACGTGACGATCTTCGCGGATGCGCAGGTCGACCGTTCGCCGTGCGGCACCGGCACCTCGGCGGTGATGGCGGTCGTCGACGCCATGGGGTTGCTGGACCCGGGCGGGCGTTTCGTGCACCAGAGCATCATCGGCACCACGTTCTCGGGGACCCTGGAGGATCGCACCGTGGTGGGCGACCTGCCCGCCATCGTGCCGCGCATCGAGGGCCGGGCCTGGATCACGGGTCTCCACGAGTTCCTCATCGACGACGACGATCCGTTGCACGAAGGCTTCCTGCTGTAGACTAGGCCAAATTGAGATCGGGTCGCATTCCGGAGATGCCGGGATGGGTCCCATGTCCGTACACGCCATCTTCGGGAGCCGTCCCGTGCATCAGGGTCTCCGAACGCTCGACCAGTTGCCGATCGGCGAGAGCGCCGTCGTCCACCGCATCGACTGCGACCGGCGCGTCGGCGGCCGGCTAATGGAGATGGGCCTGCTGCCGGGCACGCGGATCGAAATGGTCCGCCGCGCTCCTTTCGGCGACCCGCTCGAGATCCGGCTCCGCGGCTACCTGCTGAGCCTCCGGTCCGCCGACGCGGCGGAAGTGTCTCTGGCGCCGCTCGACCAGGTCGGCGCCGGAGCCGGCGCCGTGTCTTCGACGTCGACCCGTTTCGACGCGCATCCGTCACGGGATGCGGTCCCGCGAACGCGGGTCCCGCGCGTGCTCGTCGCCGGCAACGCCAATTCGGGCAAGACCACCATCTTCAACGCCTTGACCGGCTCGCGCGCCAAGGTGGGCAACTATCCCGGCGTCACCGTGGCCCGTTCGTCGCGGGAGATCACGCTGCCCGGCGGCGCCCGCGTCGAGCTGGTGGATCTCCCCGGCACCTACAGCCTGAGCACCCACTCGCCGGACGAGCAGGTAGCAGTGGACGAGGTGCTGGGCCGGCGCGGCGACCTGCCCGACGCGGTGGTGGTGGTCCTCGACGCGGGGACCATCGAGCGCGGTCTCTATCTGGTCCTGCAGATCGTCGAGACCGGGGTGCCGGTGGTGTTGGCGCTCAACATGGTCGACGAGGCGGCGGCAGCCGGCGTCACCGTGGACGCCGACAGGCTGGGCGAGTGGCTCGGCATCACCGTCGTACCGACGGTCGGCTCGACGGGCGAGGGACTCGACGATCTGCGCGGCGCCATCGGCGGCGCCATCGAGCTGGCCCCGCGCGACGACGTCGCGTGGACCGGGTTCCCGGTACCGGTGGAGAACGCGGTGTCGGAGGTGGAAGGCACCCTGCGCGGCGGGACCCTCGACCGGACCCCGGCGGCCCGCCGGTCGTGGGCCGTCTGGTCGCTGCTCTCGCACACCACGGACGAGGACGACGTGGAAGGGCTGCCGGCCGCGGCCCGCAAGACTGTCGACGACCTCCGCCTGCAGGCCGCCGGCGAGCAGGTGAACCTGGATCAGGAGGTCATCGCCGCCCGCTACCGCTGGATCGAGACGGTGGTCGGCGATGTCCGCCGCGTCTCGCCGGCCGATGCCGGGAACCGCGCCTGGACGGATCGCATCGACGGCATCCTCACCCATCGCTTCTACGGCATGGCAGTCTTCGCCATCGTCATGGCGCTCCTGTTCGAGGCGCTGTTCGCCTGGTCCGAGCCGTTCATCGGGGCCATCGAGACGGCTACCGCGGCGCTGCAGGACGGCGTCACGTCCGTCCTGCCGGAAGGACCGCTCCAAGACCTCATGGTCAACGGGGTGATTGCGGGGGTGGGCAACGTCGTGGTGTTCGTGCCGCAGATCGCGATGCTGTTCCTCTTCATCGCGGTCCTGGAGGACGTCGGCTACCTCGCGCGCGTCGCGTTCGTCATCGACCGTCTGATGGGCCGCGTCGGTCTGCACGGCAAGGCCTTCGTGCCGATGCTGTCCGGATTCGCCTGCGCTATCCCGGCGGTGATGGCCACGCGGACCATCGAGAGCCGCCGCGACCGTCTGATCACGATGCTGACGCTGCCGATGATCTCCTGCAGCGCCCGGCTGCCGGTGTTCGCGCTGGTGACGGCCGTCGTGTTCGCGGGCGACGCGCAGGTGCTCGGTGTGATGAGCGCCGGCGCTGCTGTGCTGTTCTCCATGTACGCGCTCTCGGTGGCGGCTACGTTGGGAGCTGCGGCAGTCCTCCGCAGGACCGTGCTCAAGGGGCCGCGGTTGCCGCTGGTCCTGGAGCTGCCGCCGTATCGCGTCCCGCTGTGGAGCAACGTCGCGCTGGTGACGTGGCGCGGACTGCGGAAGTTCCTGGTCGACGCCGGGACCATCATCCTGACGATGACCATCATTCTCTGGGCACTGCTCTCCTATCCGCGCAGCGCCGATCTCGCCGAGCGTTACGCGCAACAACGCGCGGAGGTGGAGGCGACAGTTGTCGATCCGGACGCCCGCGAGGAGCAGTTGGCGCTGCTCGACGGCCGCGAGGCGGGCGAGAGTCTGGAGTACAGCATCGCCGGGCGGGTCGGACGCCTGTTCGAGCCGACCATGGAGCCGCTCGGCTTCGACTGGCGCATCGGCGTCGGCATTCTCGGCGCGTTCGCGGCGCGCGAGGTGTTCGTCTCGACGCTCGGCATCGTCTTCGGCATCGCAGACGCCGACGAGGAGAGCCAGTCGCTGCGGACATCGCTCCAGGAAGCCACCCACGCGGACGGCTCCCCGCTGATGACGCCGCTGGCGGGAGTCTCCCTGATGGTTTTCTTCGTGCTGGCGTGCCAGTGCATGAGCACGATCGGCGTCGTCCGCCGCGAATCGGGATCGTGGGGCTGGCCGGTGTTCATGTTCGGTTACATGTCGGTGCTCGCGTACGGGGCGTCGCTCCTCGTCTACCAGGTGGGCTCTCTGCTAGGGTGGGGGGTGTGATGGATTGGCAGGAAGCGGCGGTGGCGGTCATCGTCGGGACCGCGGTCGTCTCGCTCTACCGGCACCTGCGGGGCATCTTCGCCGCGCCGAAGCGCGGCGGGGGCGCGTCGTCTTGCCACGGCTGTAGCGACGAATGCGCGTCGGAGGGCAGCGTCCGGCCGGCCGGGCCGGCGCGAAATGTGCCTCCGGATCTGTCCGGGACGATCCACTGACCGTGCAGGCCACCCGTCGGCGCTCCGTTGTCGCCGGTGCCGAAAGCCCCTAACCGCCTGCCGGAAGGGCCTTCGCCGCTTCCAGGAACGCGTCCAGTCGCCGCCGGTGCTCCTCCAGGATGACGTGGCTCCAGCGCCCTGCGGCGAGGTCGTAGACCGCGTTCTGGTACCACAGCATCTCGTCGAGGCCGGCGCTGAACGCGTGGAGGAAAGCGGCGCCGCGGGACTCGAGGCCCACCACCATCTTCGTCAGGTTGTGGATCTTGTCGGCCGAGGCGACGGCCAGCGAGCCGAGCCGCGGCGTCGTCCTGAGCTGCTCCAGATAGGCGAGCTTGCGTGTCTTCCAGCGCGCCGGCTTCGGAGGTTCCGAGACGTCCTGCACCATGTGCAGCACCGGTTCTCCGAAGCGCGCCGCGATCACCTGCGGATCGAGGTCGGTGTCCTCCAGCGTGTCATGCAGCAGCGCCGCGACGATGGTGTCCTCGTCGAGGCCGAAATCCGCCGTGATGAGCGCGACCGACAACGCGTGGGACGCCTCGAATCCGCGGCCCGCCTTGCGGCGGCGGAGTCCGTGCGCCTCGATCATCGTGGTGACGGCGTGCTCGACGCGAGCGGAGTACATGGGTTGGCGTGTCGCGGACAGCAGATCTCGGGCTCCTGGAATCCAGGTCGGCGGCCGGCGATCGGCAGCGGTCGCTGGCAGCGGTCACGGACCGTCGTTGGTGGACGGCGGCGCCGCGTAGGAGCGCCGCGCCCGCGCCTGCATCCCGCGCTGCCTGATGCGCACCTCTATCTCGTGCAGCCGCCCGTCGCGCCGCGGCGTGAAGCCGATGACGTACTGGCTGTGCAACTCCTGGGCGACCCGCGTGAAGGTCGGTCCCAGATCGGCCGCCTCGGTCAGCTCGAAGTATCCGCCGCCGGTCTCCTCCGCGAACCGCCGCAGGTTCCGATCCGGGCGGGTCGTGACGTAGCGCGCCCCGTTGAAGTAGTTGCTCTCGAACCCGATGGAATAGATCATCACCTCGTCCGCGATGGCGCGGTTGAGCACGTCGCGGGAACTGGCGTTGCTGTCGGTATCGTCGCCGTCGGTGAAGAGCAGCACGACGCGCCGGCCGGGCACGTCCGAGAGCGCCTCGAGCGCCGTCGCGGCGGCGTCGTAGACGCGCGTCGCGTTCCCGAAGTCGAGGCGGGGCAGCCACCTGATGAGCTCGTCGCGGTCGCCGATGAACTCGGCCGGCTCGATCTCCACCTTGTCGTTGAACGCACCGACCCGCGCGCGGTCGAACGGCAGCATGCGGATCAGGAACTGCTCGGCGCCGGCCATCAGGCGCCTCCGGTTGAGGTCCATGCTGGCGCTGGTATCGAGCATGACGACGACCGTGATCGGCCGGACGTCGTTCTCGAACAGCACGATCTCGGCCGCGTCTCCGTCGTCGAAGACCTCGAAGTCCTCGCGGAGCAGATCAGGGACCAGGCGGCCGTTGCGGTCGGTGACCGTGACGAACAGGTCGACCAGTTGCGTGCCGCTCCGGAACAGGGGTTGCTGCTGCGCCGTCACACCGGCGCCCGCCAGCAGCAGTCCGGCCAGGACCGCCAGAACCGCGCACGTTCGTGTAGAAGGCATGCACGCAGCTTACCGCCGACCGACCGCGAGTGCAACGGGTCGCCACCTGCGGCACCCATCAGCACTCCACCCGTCCGCGCATCGGTTCGCCGCCCGCGCCGGCGCCGTACCGAATGGCGGAGCCTCGTGGCGTCCCGTCACGAGAGCTGAGAGCGGGCAACCATCGCGGGATCGGCGCCACGCATTGTCAGCACGGCGGTGGGAGAGTACGTTAGGAGGACCCGCACGACAGCGGGCCGAGGGAGGAAGATGATGTTCAGGATTGCAGCGATCACGGCGGTGTTGGTGGCGGTGGCGGTTCCGGGGTCCGCGGCGGTGGCCGACGGGCTGGCTGCGCCCTATCTGCATATCCAGGTCGCGCTGGCCAACGACTCGACGGACGGGGTGGCCGAGGCAGCTCGCGCGATCGCGGCCGAGGCGGCCGGGATGGGCGAGCCGGCGGCGGTCATCGGCGCGGCGGCCGCGGCCCTCGCGGCCACGACGGATCTCCAGTCGGCGCGCGACGCGTTCGGCCCCCTGAGCGACGCCCTCATCGCGTACGGCAGGGACGTCGGGTTCGGCGATCTGCGCCTCGCCTACTGCCCGATGGTCGACAAGGAGTGGCTCCAGGCGACCAGCGAGATCCGGAATCCCTTCTACGGATCGATGATGCTGACCTGCGGCGAGTTCCGGTAGGGGGCAGTCCGAGCTTCGCCTGGTCCGCTCAGGCCGTGGTTGCCGTAGCCAGGATTCACGCGTGCGATCTGGTCACCTCCGACGGGAAGATCGTCAAGCGCCCCCACGTCGAAACCGTAACCTGACGAATCGCAGGGGTTGCGACATTCTGCGCCACAGTGGAAATGCCTGACAGGGTACGAAAGACACTCGACGACGCTCTGCGCGAACGCATTCTCGTCCTCGACGGCGCCATGGGGACGATGATCCAGCGGCGCGGCCTGGCCGATGCCGACTTTCGCGGCGCGCGCTTCGCGGACCATCCGCAGGATCTGAAGGGCAACAACGACCTGCTGGTGCTCACCCGCCCGGACGTCATCGAGGACATCGCGGACGAGTACCTCGCGGCCGGAGCGGACATCGTCGAGACCAACACGTTCAGCGGCACGTCGATCGCCCAGGGGGACTACGGGCTCGAGTCGATCGTTCACGAGCTCAACGTCGAGGCGGCGCGCATCGCCAAACGCGCGGCGGCGCGCTGGACCGCTCGCACGCCGGAGCGCCCGCGATACGTCGCCGGGGCAATCGGGCCGACCAACCGGACGCTGTCGATTTCGCCCGACGTCAACGATCAGACGTTCCGCGCGTCGACGTTCGACGCGCTGCGCGACGCCTACGCCGAGCAGGCCCGCGGGCTGATCGAGGGGGGCTGCGATCTCCTGCTGATCGAGACCATCTTCGACACGCTGAACGCCAAGGCGGCCATCTCGGCCGTCCGGCAGGTGTTCGACGAGCAGGGGAGCGAGCTGCCCCTGATGCTCTCGGTGACCATCACCGACCGCAGCGGCCGCACCCTGTCGGGCCAGACCATCGACGCCTTCTGGGTGTCGGTGGCCCACGCACGGCCGTTCTCCATCGGCATCAACTGCGCGCTTGGGGCCCGTGACATGCGGCCGTACCTGGCCGAGCTGGCCCGCATCGCCGACACGTGGGTGAGCTGCTATCCGAACGCCGGGCTGCCCAACGCCTTCGGAGAATACGACGAGCAGCCGGCGGAGACGGCAGAGCTGCTGCGCGAGTTCGCGACCAGCGGCTTCGTGAACCTGCTCGGCGGGTGTTGCGGCACCACTCCGGACCATATCCGGGCGGTCGCCGAGGCGGTGGCCGACGTGCCGCCGCGTCCGCGCCCGGCCGGCAATGCGCCACGGGTCACCGAGCTCGGCAGCGATGGTGGGACCGCTGGTGGCGGCTACGGAGGTCCGGAGGGAGACGCGCCACGGGTCACCGAGCTCAGCGGGCTCGAACGGCTGACAGTGCGGCCCGACGGCAACTTTCTGATGATCGGCGAGCGGACCAACGTCACCGGCTCACGCCGTTTCGCGCGCCTCATCCGCACGGAGGACTACACGGAGGCCGCCGACGTCGCCCTGGAGCAGGTTCGCGGCGGTGCCAACGTCGTCGACGTCAACATGGACGAGGGGATGCTCGACTCGGAGGCGTGCATGACGCGCTTCCTGAGCCTGATCGCCACCGAGCCGGAGATCGCCCGCGTGCCGATCATGATCGACAGCTCGAAGTGGTCGGTGCTCGAGGCGGGGCTCAAGTGCGTCCAGGGCAAGGGCATCGTCAACTCCATCAGCCTCAAGGAGGGCGAGGCCGCCTTCCTCGATCAGGCGCGCCGCATCCGGAGCTACGGCGCCGCGATGGTCGTGATGGCGTTCGACGAGACCGGCCAGGCCGACACCGTCGACCGCAAGGTGGAGATCTGCACGCGCGCCTACCGGCTGCTCACCGAGCGCGCCGGGGTGGCGCCCGAGGACATCATCTTCGACCCGAACATCCTCGCGGTCGCCACCGGCCTCGAGGAGCATGCCGACTACGCGGTCAACTTCATCGAGGCGACGCGGCTCATCAAGGCGCGCTGTCCCGGCGCGAAGGTGAGCGGCGGGGTCAGCAACCTGTCGTTCTCGTTCCGCGGCAACGACGTCGTGCGCGAGGCGATGCACGCGGCGTTCCTCTACCACGCGGTGCGCGCCGGCATGGACATGGGGATCGTCAACGCCGGACAGCTCGCGGTCTACGAGGACATCGCCGCCGACCTGCTGACGCACGTCGAGGACGTCATCTTCAACCGCCGTTCCGACGCCACCGAGCGGCTGGTGCGCTTCGCCGCGGGCGTGCAGGGGACCGCGAAGGCCCGCGAGGTCGACCTGAGCTGGCGGGACGCAGGCGTCGACGAGCGTCTGGCCCACGCCCTGGTGCATGGCATCGTCGATTTCATCGAGGCCGACGTGGAGGAGGCGCGGCAGCGGTCCGCCCGCCCGCTCGACGTCATCGAAGGTCCCCTGATGAACGGCATGAAGGTGGTCGGCGACCTTTTCGGCGCGGGCAAGATGTTCCTGCCGCAGGTGGTCAAGAGCGCCCGGGCCATGAAGAAGGCGGTGGCCTACCTGCAGCCGTTCATGGAGGCGGACCAGGTCTCGGGCTCGATGCAGGGGAAGATCGTGCTCGCGACGGTCAAGGGCGACGTGCACGACATCGGCAAGAACATCGTCGGTGTGGTGCTGCGCTGCAACAGCTACGACGTGATCGACCTCGGCGTGATGGTCCCCTGCGACACGGTTCTTCAGACCGCGATGGACGAAGGCGCGGATCTGGTGGGGCTGAGCGGGCTTATCACGCCCTCGCTCGACGAGATGGTGTTCGTGGCGGGGGAGATGAAGCGGCGCGGCATGCCGACGCCGCTCCTGATCGGCGGGGCGACGACGTCCCGGCAACACACTGCGGTCAAGATCGCGCCCGCGTTCGACGGCAGCACGGTCCACGTAGCCGACGCCTCCCGGGTGGTCGATGTCGTCTCCGGCCTGCTGAGCCCGGACCGCCGGGCGGCTTTCGACGCGGACAACCGCGCTGACCAGGCGCGATTGCGCGAACAGTTCGCCCGCCGGGGGAAACGGAAGCTCGCGACGTACGCGGAGGCGCAGGCGAGGCCACTCCGCACCGACTGGGAGGCGGCGGAGCTGCCGGTCCCCGTTTTCACCGGCTGCCGGCCGATCGAGGCGGCGCTCGACGAGCTGGCGCCGTACATCGATTGGACCTACTTCTTCGCGGCGTGGGAGCTGAAGGGCCGCTTCCCGGCCATTCTCGACGACCCGTCACAGGGCGCGGCGGCGCGCGAGCTCTACGATCACGCGCGGGAACTGCTGGCGGAGATCGTGGCGGCGCGCAGCCTGACCGCACGTGGGGTCTACGGCTTCTGGCCGGCAAACGCCGATGGCGACGACGTGGTCCTCCTGGAACCGGACGCGTCTCCCGGGACCGGCGCGGCAGAGATCGTGCGCTTTCCCATGCTCCGCCAGCAGGAGTCGTTCGGCGACGACCGGCCGTACCGCTCCCTGGCGGACTTCGTCGCTCCCCGAGGCCTGGGGCTGACCGACTACGTCGGGGCGTTCGCAGTCACCGCCGGGACCGGCGTCGACGCCCTCGTGGCGCGCTACGAACGGGACCACGACGACTACCGGGCGATCATGGTCAAGGCGCTGGCGGACCGATTGGCCGAGGCTTTCGCGGAGATGTTGCACGCTGGCGTCCGCCGCGAATGGGGCTACGAGTCCGGTGCGGCGCTTTCCAACGAAGACCTCATCGCCGAGCGCTACCGGGGGGTCCGTCCCGCGTTCGGGTACCCTGCCTGCCCCGACCACAGCGAGAAGTTCAAGCTCTTCGATCTGCTCGACGCGCGTTCCGCCGGTCTCGACTTGACCGAGAGCGCCGCCATGATCCCGGCGGCCAGCGTCAGCGGCCTCTACTTCGCCCATTCCGAGTCGCGGTACTTCACCGTCGGCCGGATCGGCGCGGATCAGGTGGCGGCGTACGCTGCCCGCAAGGGGCTGCCGGTGGACGACGTCGAGCGCTGGCTGGCCGCCAACCTCGCCTACGATCCGGCCGGCGCCAGGGCCGCGGTCGCCGCGGGCTGACCCGATGCACGACCTCGGGGTCCTCCGCGACCTGGCGATCATCGCCGGGCTGGCGCTGCCGGTCGTCGCCCTCGCGCATCGCCTGCGCCTGCCGCAGCTCGTCGGCTTCCTGGCTGTCGGCGTGTTCATCGGACCGTCCGGCTTGGCGCTGATCCCGGATCCGGAGACGGTGGCGGCGCTGTCCGAGATCGGCGTCGTGCTGCTGCTCTTCGAGATCGGCCTCGAGCTGTCGCTCTCGGACGTGCTGCGCTGGGGACGCTCGGTCCTCGTCGCCGGCGGTGCGCAGGTGGCCGGCATGCTGGCGCTGGCGGTCGCGGCCGGGATGGCGCTCGACGCCCCGATAGGGCAGACGCTGTTCTACGGGTCGCTGGCCGCCATGTCGTCGACCGCGGCGGTGACGAAGCTCTACGCCGACCGGGGCGAGCTCGACACGCCTCACGGCCGGGAGACGGTGTCGGTCCTGTTGTGTCAGGACCTCTGCATCGTCCCGATCATGGCGCTGCTGCCCCTGCTCGCCGCGGCCGGCGCCGGGCCGGGGCTGCCCGCGTTCTGGACGCAGTTGCTGCTCAGTCTCGGCGCGATGGTTGCGCTGGTGGTCGGCGGGCGCCTCGCGGTGCGCTGGACGCTCGATCGGGTCGTTGCCCAACGGAACCGCGACCTGTTCACGCTTTGCGTCGGGTTCTTCGCAATCGGTACGGCGTTGGTGAGCGCCGCGGCCGGTTTCTCGCTGGCTATCGGGGCCTTTCTCGCCGGGCTGATAATCTCGGAGTCGGAATACGGACAGCAGGCGCTCTCCGACGTCATCCCGTTCCGGGTGCTGTTCAGCGGCGTCTTCTTTACGTCGATCGGCATGCTGCTCGACGTGTCGCTGCTCGTCGAGCAGCCGCTCGTCGTCGTCGGGTCCACGCTGCTGATCGTGGCCGTGAAGACCGTCGTCGCCACCGGCGCGATCGCGCTACGCGGGCGACCGCTGGAGACAGCGCTCCGGAGCGGGCTGGGGCTTGCCCAGGTCGGCGAGTTCTCGTTCGTGCTGGCCGCGGCCGGGCTCCCGCTGGGCCTGTTCGCCGGCGACGACTACCAGACCTTCCTGTCGGTGGCCGCCCTCTCGCTCATGGCGACCCCGTTCCTCATCGGGTCGGCCCGCGGCGTGGCCGAGGCCGTCACCACCCGGCTCGTCGGAGCGGCACGGCGCGCGCCCGGCCGGCTGACCGAGGACGAGGACGAGTCGGCGGCCGCCGCCTACCGCGACCACGCCGTCGTCATCGGCTACGGTCTGGCGGGACGCTACCTCGCGCGCATGCTGCGGGCGGCGGGGATTCGTTGCGCTGTCATCGACCAGAACCTGGAACTCGTGCATCAGGCGCGCGCCGACGGGCTGACGGCGGTCTATGGCGACGGCACGCGTCACGCCCTGCTGGAGCGCGTTGCGGGTGCGCACGCCCGGATCATCGTGTTCGCCATCCCCTCCTCCACGGAGGAACGCCGGGGCGTGGCCGCGGCCCGCGAGTTGGCGCCTGCCGCGCGTATCGTCGTCCGCACCCGTTATGTGCGCGCCATCGACGAGCTCCAGCGGCTGGGAGCCGACGCCGTGGTGGTCGAGGAGTTCGAGGCGTCGCTGGAGCTGTTCAAGCGTGCCCTCGAGGGCTACGCGATTCCCGCCGGCCGCATCGCGCACGAACTGGACGCGGTACGCAGCGAGCACTACGGCCTGCTTCGGGGCACCGCCGCTCCCGACCTTGCGCTGGACGCGCTTCAGCACCTCGGCATCCACGACGCGCTGGAGCTGGTAGAGGTGGAGGAGGGCTCACTGGCCATAGCCGAGAGCGCGCGGACGCTGGACCTGCGGCGGCGGACCGGCGCCATCCAGGTGGCGGTGGTGCGCGACGGCACGCCGATCTACCGGCGGGACGATGCGTTCCGTTACGCGCCGGGCGACACAGCGGTCCTAGTGGGTGACCGGGAGTCGCTGGACTCGGCTGCGGCCTTGTTCCGCGCCGACGGTCACTGACCCGTGTCGTCTCCACGCGTTGTCCGTGCGCCTGCGACTCCCGGCACGGAGCGCTCCTCCTTCATGGCATCCCAGTCGTCGAGGGACCGAGGCCAATCGCTCTTGAGCAGGCGCGACATCGCGCGGTCGGCGAGGAGCTTGCCGCCGGTCTGGCAGGCGGGGCAGTAGTTCGACTCGTTGCTGGCGTAGACGATGCGCTGCACGGGAGAGCCGCACGCCGGGCAGGGTTTGCCGTAGCGGCCATGGACTGCCATTCCGGGGTGGAACGCAGTGACCTGCTCCGGGAACCGGTCGCCGGCCTCCCGCCGCAGCCGCTCGGTCCAGGCCCGCAGCGTGGTCTGTGCCGCTTCATGGAGCCGAGCGATCTCTGCGTCCGTCATGCGGCCGGTGAGCTTGAGCGGCGACAGACCGGCGGCGTGCAGGATCTCGTCGGAGTAGGCGTTGCCGATCCCGGAGAACAGCCGCGGGTCGGTCAGGCTCCGCTTGAGCGTGTGGTTCTCGCGCAGCAGCGCCTCGCGGAAGGCGGACAGGTCGGAGCCGAGGACCTCGATGCCGCCGCGGTCGTGCTCCCGCAGGCCGTCGCGTCCGTCGACCAGGAACAGCGCGGTGCGCTTGATCGAGCCGGCTTCCGTCATCAGCAGCGTGCCGTTCGGGAAGTCGAACGCCGCCAGGCCGAGCTTCCGGGGGATCCGGGTTCCGCGATCGCGCCACCGCAGGCGCCCGGCGATCATCAGGTGCAGGACGAGAAACAGATTGCCGGACAGGCCGATCACGATGCGCTTGCCGAGGCGCTCGACGGTGCGAACCGTCAGTCCCTCCGCACTGTGGATCGGTGGATCGACGGAGCGGAGCACGAACGGACGGAGCAGGCGGATGCGGTCGATCCGCTGTTCGACGACCCGCGCCGCGAGGCATTCGACGTAGACCTCGACGTCCGGAAGCTCCGGCATACACGCAGTGTATGATGCTCGCGCGATTGGCATGGAGTATCAGATCCGCCAGTACGGGCTGCAGCAGGGCGCCCTGGAAATCGAGTACATCGAGGAGTACTTCGGCGAGTTTCCGCGCAAGAAGACCGCGACGGAAGTGATGCGCCGGCTGGACGAGCGCGACCACCAGATCCTGATGGCGGAGGCCCCGCTGCCCGACGACCCGTCGACGGTGGTGCCGGTCGCCTACAAGGTCTCCCACGAGCTGCGGCTGCGCGAGACCGAGCCGAAGCTGGCCGACCTGGTCGAGCGGCTCCGGGCGTCGGTGGAGTTCGAGGACCGCAAGGTGCTCTACAGCTGGATTGGCGGCACGCGGCGCGACTGGCGCGGGCGGGGCTTCTTCCGGGCCCTGACCGAGGAGCAGGAAGCGTGGGCCCACGACAACGGGTTCAGCGAGATCGTCGTCAAGACGAAGAACTGCTTCTACGACATGCGGAGCACCCTGGGCCACCTGGAGTTCAACGTGGTCAAGTTCGAGCCGGACGCAGGGGACAACCGGGAATCGAAGGTCTACCTGAGCAAGCAGATCGGTCTGGAGGTGCTCGACCGGCACCGCAGCCGGCGGCAGGTGGTCCGCTCCGCCTAGCCAGCGAGGCGTTTCGGGGCGCGAGCGGTGTCCATCAACCACATTCGCATTGCGTCCGTCGACGATCCCCGCCTGGACGATTTCCGCAACGTCTCCGACCCCGCGCTGATGCGCGACCGCGGGCTCTTCGTCGCTGAAGGACGCTTGGCGGTGCAGCGCCTGCTGGCGTCACGTTTCCGCACGCGGATCCTGCTGGTCATCGAGAGCGCGCTCGAAGGGTTGAAGGCGTCGCTGACCGTCGGCCGGCGTGACCGCGAGGTCGACGTCTACATCACCGATTCGGTCCAGCTACGACTCGTCACCGGTTTCCGGTTTCACCGCGGCTGCCTGGGACTCGGCGAACGTCCCGCGTCCGAGGAGAATCTTGCCGAGCTCCCGCCGGCGGTGCCGGGGCGCCCGCTCGTCGTGCTCGACGGGGTGTCCGATCCGGACAACGTCGGCTCGATCTTCCGCAACGCCGCGGCCTTCGGTGCGGCCGGAGTGATGCTCTCGCCGGCCTGCGCGGATCCGCTCTATCGCAAGGCGATTCGCACATCGATGGGAACGACCCTGCAGCTTCCCTTTCGGGTGGCGGACGAGTGGCCGGGCGTACTGGAGCGGATCCGGGAAGCTGGGGCGCGCCTCGTCGCGCTAACCCCGCTGGAGCCCGCGGTCGACATCGAGGCGTTCGTCCGCCGCGGAGCCGGCGTCGGCGTTGCGCTCCTGCTGGGTAACGAAGGCGACGGTGTCAGCCGAGCCGCGCTCGACCTGTGCGACGAGCGCGTCCGGATCGATATCGCACCGGCCGTCGATTCGTTGAACGTGGCCAACGCCGCCGCGATCGCCCTGCAGCGCCTTCGCTCGGCCGGGAGTCTGCGCCGTGGAACGCAACGCCGTGATTTCTGAGGCGCAGGCTCCCGGGGTGGTGGGGCTGGGCCAAACAGGGAGTCTGTGACGGGTTTGGCGGCGCTATTCCGTGAGAAGCCGGACCTCGCGATGCCGGAAGCAGCCGATCAGGTGGTCGTTGACCATGCCGGTGGCCTGCATGTGGGCGTAGCAGATGGTCGGTCCGACGAAGGTGAAGCCGCGTTTCCGCAGGTCCTTGCTCAGCGCGTTGGACACCGGCGTCTGCGCCGGCACTTCTTCCAGCGTCGTCCAGGCGTTCTGGGTCGGACGGCCGTCGACGAACCGCCAGATGTAGCTGTCGAAGCTGCCGGACGCCTCCTGCACGGCGAGGAACGCGCGGGCGTTGTTGATGGCTGAGTCGATCTTCAGCCGGTTGCGGATGATCCCCTCGTCGGCCAGCAGGCGCTCCACGTCGCGCGGACCGTAGCGAGCCACGGCCTGCGGATCGAACCGGTCGAAGGCGCGGCGATACCCATCCCGCCGGCGGAGGATCGTCAGCCAGCTCAGCCCGGCCTGCGCGCCCTCGAGCACCAGCATCTCGAAGAGGCGCCGGTCGTCGTGCAGCGGCACGCCCCACTCCTCGTCGTGATACGGAACGTAGAGCGGGTCCGAAGTGGCCCACGGGCACCGGGCGGGCGACTGCGGCGTCATGGAGCCGCCGGCGGCTCGCCGCGGGCGAGCCGCTCGCGGGCCTCTTCCACCGCCCGGTGGAACACGAAGAGGGCGTCCGCGTTCTCCCCGCCGTCGGTGAAGTTGTAGGTCCGTCCGCCGCGCACCTTGAGCCGCAGGTTGTGCGCCATGTAGTCGACTTCGAACTCCTCCAGCCCGCTAAGACCCACCTGGAACGCATCGTCGTCGTCGGTCTCGTAGACGATGCCGGCCGTCGTGGCCACGAGGTGTCCTTCGCAGTCGCCGAAACGGTGCTTGTGGACGACGGGGATGCGCTGGTCCAGCCGGACCTGCCGGAAGCGCACGTCGAGGGTCGTCAACTCGCCGCCGACCTCCACGTCCTCGGCATGGCCCTCGTAGCCGGGGGCCGAGACGTTGATGCGATGACGCCCAGGCTCGACATCGTACGACTCGAACGGCGTCGTCCCGGCGTAGCGGCGGTCGATGAACACCTCAGCCCCGTCCACGTCGCTGGTCACGCGCAGCACGATGGCGGGCGGGAGCGCCGCGGCCGGTTCCGGCTCGGGTTCCGGCTCCGGTTCGGGTTCCGGCTCCGGCGCGAGCGCTTCTGCCGGCTCGGGCTCCGGAGCGGCAGGCGCGGCCGGGGCGGGGCGCGACGGTGGGGGCGCCTCGACGGCAGCACGGCGCTCGACATCCTCGGACGGCGGCAGGAGCCCGGACACGTACAGGTAGTAGCCCGCGCCGGCGGCCAGGACGAGCACGACAAGGACGTACAGCCATCCCCGGCGCGCCGCGCGGGGCGGTGGTTCGGGTTCGCTCAGCAGCGCCATCCGATCATGCTATTAGATCAGGACGGCATGTGCAGATGGAAACAGCGCGAGGTGTGCAGATGAAGACCGATGCGTGGCTTCGAATGCGGCGGGGTACTTACCGCGGGCTCCACCGACTTGCCTGGCTGGCGATCGCTGTGCTGGCGTCGCCGACCGCGGCTCCGGTCCTGGCCCAGCAGGCCGGCGCACCGTTCGTCACCCCGCTTTCGCTCGAGGAGATGAGCGGCAAGCAGGCGGTCTTCGAGACCGATCTCGGCCCGATCGCCATCGATCTGCGGCCGGACCTCGCCCCCAATCACGTCGGTCTGATCATGCAGCTCGCCGGGGAGGGTCACTTCGACGGGACGACGTTCCACCGCATGGTGGCTAACGGCATCGTACAGGGCGGCGACCCGCTGACGGCCGATCCCGAGCGCGCCGCGGAGTACGACCAGGGCGGTCTCGGCCTGGTCGGCGCCGAGTTCAGCGACGCCCGGCACCTGCGGGGCACGGTCTCGGCGGTGCTGGTTCCCGGACAGCCGGACAGCGGCGGCTCGCAGTTCTTCATCTGCGTCGTCGACCAGCCGGGGCTCGACGGCCTGCACACCATCTGGGGCCAGGTGGCCGACGGCATGGACGTCGTCACCCGAATCTCCCAGACGCCGGTCGACGCCGGAGGACGCGCCGCCGAGCGGGTCGTGGTGCGGCGAGTGACGATCCGCGACAAGCCGCCGCCCGAGACCCCGCCGTTCACGACCGAGACGGACGCCGAGCTCGCCGCCTTCCGAGCGGTGCTGAACACCACCCACGGCCGCATCGCGATCGACATGTACCCGGACCGCGCGCCGAACCACGTCCGCAACTTCCTGCGGCTGGTCGACTCCGGCGTCTACGACGGCATCGCCTTCCACCGGGTCGTGCCCGGCTTCGTCGTCCAGAGCGGCCACCTGCCGACCCGCCGCGAGCCGCTGACCGACCGGCAGCAGCGTTTCGTCCGGAACATGCAGCCGGAGTTCAACGACACGCGGCACGTGCGCGGCATCGTGTCGATGGCGCGGCTCGACGATCCGGCGAGCGCGTCGACCTCGTTCTTCATCTGCACGGCCACCGCGCCGGCCCTCGACGGCGTCTACACGGTGTTCGGGGTCGTCGTGGAGGGCCTCGACGTCGTGGAGCGGATCGAAGCGGTGCCGACGGAAGGAGAGACGCCGGTCGACAGGGTGGAGATCATCGACGCGGAGGTGGTGCGCCGGTAACTGTGCACACTATAGTGGGTCGATGGAATGGCCGCCTTGGGTCACGCCGGCGATGATTCTCGCCGCGGCGCTGTGGATTGTGCGCGAAATCCGGACCCTTGGCGAACGACTGGCGCACCTGGAAGGCCGTATCACGGGCTGGCAGGACCGCAACGCGGGCGCCCCGACGATCCGGAGCGACGGTAGCGGTTAGCGGATGTCGGTCGGATCGAAGTCAGTTCCCGGCGGCCAGCAGACCCCGAGCGAGCCTCTCGTACAGATCCACGGCCTGCGCCAACTCGTCGATCTTCACGTGTTCTTCCGCTGTATGCGCCACGTGGATCGAGCCCGGACCAACGAGCAGCGGATCGCCCCACGAGGTCAGGAACGGGATGTCGGTGGTGAACGAGAAGGGGGCGGTCTCGAAACCCGGCAGGGTCGTCAGTCTGACCGGCGGGACGATCATGACGTCGTCGATCGACACCGAGCCGGGCATCGATGCATCGAGCCGCTCGCGCACCCGTTCTGCCGGCTCGACGGTGCGGAAGTTGACGTCGGCCTCGGCCACCGGGGGAACGACGTTGGGGGCGACGCCCCCGGACAGGACCCCGACCGTGTAGGTACTGGCCCCCAGCACCGGGTCCACCGGCAGGTCGAGATCGCGAAGGGCGACGAGGGCGTCGAGGAGCTTCTCGACGGCCGATTCGCCCAGCTCGGGATAGGCGGAGTGCACCGCGCGCCCGGTGGCCGACAGGCGGACCCGGTAGGCGCCCTTGGTGGCGGCGCCGAGGCGGTTGTCGGTCGGCTCGCCGTTGATCAGGTAACGCGAGCGGTTCGAGAGCCGGTTGGCGGCGCGGGCGCCGTGGCTGCCGTTCTCCTCGCCCACCACGACGAGGAGGCCGACGCGATTCTCGCCCGACTCGCGGAGCCGATCGAGGGCCATGATCTGGGCCGCGAGGATTCCCTTGGCGTCGCAGGCGCCCCGGCCGTACAGCGTGTCGCCCTCGATCCGGCTCGGAAAGAAGGGCGGGACGCAGTCGATGTGCGTGGAATAGACGGTCTCGGGCTCGGAGGCGCCGACCGTGGCGATGACGTTGACCCGGTCGTCGACCACGGGTTGCTCGGTGACCTCGTAGCCCCGCTCGCGCAGGTCGCGGGCGAGCCACGTCGTCACCGCGGCTTCGCCGCCGCTCGTGGACTCGATGTCGATCAGGTTGCGGGCGAGGTCGACGAGCGGGGCGGCTACCGGATCCATGGGCGGCATCATACACGGCATCGGCGTCACGACAACCCGCCGTGGGCGGCGGGGCCGAGAGAACGTCCGGGGCTGTTCCCGGTGTCAGGGCCACAGATCGGCGAGGCTGAAGGTGATCGCGTCGAAGGGGCGGATGGCGATCGGGTCGTCATCCTTGGCCGTCGCGATCAGCACCCATTCCCTCTCGCGCAGCTCGAACGCCTCCAGGGTGCGATCCACCGGGTCGACGAGCCACAGGTGTTTCACTCTCTCCCGCGCGTAGATGGGACGCTTGCCGTGCAGGTCGAGCTTGCGGGTCGAGGCCGAGAGCACTTCGCACAACCAGTCCGGCGCCAGCGTGAAGTACGCCGCGTCGGGATAGTCCGACATGCGTTCCCGGCGCCAGCCCGCCAGATCGGGCACGAGGATGTCCTCGCCGAGGTGCAGCTCCGGCTCGTCGATGATCCACCATCCGCCCGGTCCGCCGCGGCCGAACTGGAAAGGATTGGAAAGAACGGACCCCAGCGACGAACTCGCGAGTGCATGGGGTGCGGCCGGTCGCGGCTGCGTGTAGAGCGTCCCGTCGATGATCTCGGCCACTCGATGCGCCGGCGCGTCGAGCACGTCCTGATAGGTCGCTCTCGCCGGCTCGGTGGACGCCCCCCGCGTGGCTACCGGATCCATGCTTCGAGCTCCGTTCGGGTGTCGGTGCGGTCGTCGCGGTACTTGACGATGACCGGCGTGGCGAGCGACAGCCCCCACTCCGGCCCCGCGCCGCTGGTGACGGCGCGCGCCCCGGGCACGACGACCGCGCCCTCCGGCACCACCGTCGGCTCGCCCGCGGCCGGCCTGATGATCCGTCCCTGTGGCAGATCGTAGATCGGCGTCGACCCGGTCAGGACCGTGCCGGCGCCGATGACCGCCCGGCGCTTGACCACCGCACCTTCGTAGAGGCCGGTGTTGCCGCCGACCAGCGCGTCGTCCTCGACGATCACCGGCAGCGCGCCGACCGGCTCGAGCACGCCGCCGATCTGCGCCCCGGCGCTGACGTGCACGCCGCTGCCGACCTGCGCGCACGACCCGACCAGCGCATGGGAATCGATGAGGCTGCCGTCCCCGACCCAGGCGCCGATGTTGATGTACATCGGCGGCATGCAGATGACTCCGTGGCCGAGGTGTGCGCCGTCCCGCACCGAGGATCCGCCGGGAACGAGCCGCACGTTCGACGCGGTGGAGAGCGGCCGGAGCGGCAGCGTGTCCTTGTCCAGATAAGGCGAATCGGCACTGAGGGAATCGAACGCCACGACGTCGCCGCAGCGGAATCCCACCAGGATGCCCTGCTTGACCCAGGCGTTGACGCGCCAACCGGTGGGCGACGACGGGTCGGGCTCGGCGGCGCGCACGCGGCCCGCGGCAAGCTCCCTGCGGAGCTCCGCGAATGCGTCACGAGCTTCGTTCCGGTCGGCGTCGGCCGCCTGGGCGTAAAGCTGCTGTATCCGTTCGGCGAGTTCCATCTGGGGGATCAACTCCAGGAGCTTGGCCCGGCGCCCCGGATGCAGCCGGGCCTCGAGCGTGCCGACGCCGTTTCTCCGCCTCTCATGTGCCGGCGAGCGAGGCCTGCCGCGTCGGCGTATCGATGTTCGACAGCCCGGTCGCGGCCAGCACCTCGGCGATCCGCTTGCGTGCCGCCGGCGCGGGCGGGCACATCGGCAGTCGGTAGTTCAGGTCGAGCAGCCCCAGCTCGGCCATCGCGGCCTTGACCGGGATCGGATTCGACTCGATGAAGTTCACCTGCATCAGCGGCAGCAGCCGTTCGTGCGTGGCGCGGGCCGCCGCGAAGTCGCCGGCCGCGGCCTGGTCGACGAGGGCTGCCATGTCGGCGGGCGCCTCGTTGGAGATTACCGAGATTACCCCGGTTCCGCCGAGCGCCATCACCGCCAGCGTGAATGCGTCGTCTCCCGAGAGGACGCAGAAGCCGTCGGGCACGGCGCGGCGGATCTCGCCTATCTGTCCGAGGTCGCCGGAGGCTTCCTTGACGCCGACCACGTTGGGGATCTGCGCGAGTCGAAGGAGCGTGGCCGGCGCGATGTTGCAGGCGGTCCGGCCCGGCACGTTGTACAGCACGATCGGCAGGTCGGTGCTGTCGGCGATGGCGCGGTAATGCCGGTAGAGCCCCTCCGGGGTCGGCTTGTTGTAGTACGGCGTGACCGAGAGGATGCCTCCGGCGCCAGCGCTCCCCAGGTCGCGGGCCAGCTCGATGGTGGCCCGCGTGTCGTAGCCTCCGGCGCCTGCAAGCACCGGGACCGCGCCGTTCGCTTCGTCGACGACGAGCTCCACGACGCGTAGCTTCTCGGCGTGCGACAGCGTGGGGCTCTCTCCCGTCGTCCCGCAGGGAACCAGGAAGTGCACGCCGCTGTCGACCTGCCGCCGCGCCAGCCGCCTGACCGCCGCCTCGTCCACGTCGCCGCTCGCCGTGAACGGCGTGACGAGGGCCGTGCCGCAACCCGCCCAGCGTGTCCGCATGGCGCACCTCCCTCGATCAGTCGATGCCAAGCACGTCGCGCATCGAGAACCAGCCGCGCTTGCCGCACACCCAGCGCGCCGCCTCCAGCGCGCCCCGCGCGAACGTCGCCCGGTCGCGGGCGGTGTGGGTCAGCGTGATCGTGTCGAACGGTCCGTCGTAGCCGACGGTATGCATACCCGGCATCCTGCCGGCGCGTGTCGACGCCATGTCGATGTTCCGGGCGTACCCTGCTTTCTGCATCGCTGTCCGGAGGGCCAGCGCGGTACCGGAAGGTGCATCCTGCTTGGCCGCGTGGTGTCCCTCGTGGATCCAGCTTCCGAAATCGTCGTAGCGCGCGAACAGCGCCGCGCTCCGCTCGACGACGGCCTGGAAGAGGTTGACGCCGAGCGAGAAGTTTGCCGCGTGGACGACGCCGATCCCGGCTTCGCCGACGACTCGCCTGACCTCCGCTTCTTCCGCCTCCCAGCCGGTGGTGCCGACGACGACGTTGATGCGTCGGGCGGCCAGCTTCTTGACGTTGGACGCGACGGAGCCGGCCAGGGAGAACTCGATCGCGACGTCGGCGTCCGGTAGCGAAGGCGAATCGATGCCCTCGCCGTGGAGGTTGTTGTGCACGTCGAGGCGCTCGACCACCTCGCAGCCGTGGTCGGCGCTCAACTCGTCGATGGCCTTGCCCATGCGGCCGTAGCCGACCAGGACAATCCGTACGCTCATTGCGGGGCCGGTTCCCCGGACGTCGCCTCGTCGGCGTCGGCGGCCACTTTCCGAATCAGCGACTCGCCCTTCCGGCGCTCCGTCGGCGTCCGGAATCCGAGAAGCGCGGAGTAGTGCTCGCCGACGCTCTGCGCCGAGAGGAATCGCAGGCTGATGCCGGCCCACGCGATGCTGTTGGCCACCGCGTAGGCGAGACCGGGCCGGTTGATCCCCTCGACGAGCAGGGCTTCGGTGCGAGACTGGCTGAAACCCGCGGCGCGCGCCAGCGCCGACGCGCGCCGGCCGGATCGGGGCAGGATCTCCACCGTGGCCCTCCCGCGCCGGCCGGGTATGCAGCGGTTCATGACGGCGTGGAGATCGAGACCCGCCTGCGCCAGCGGCTCCAGCACCGCGCTGAGGGCGCCCGGCTTGTCCTGGATCTCCGTCTGCCACAGCATGACTCGCTTGATGGTTACGGCCATGTTCGGCGGCTCTGCGGGTCGGGCGCACCACGCCGGTAAAGCCAGTACATTCGACACGAATTATACTCGCGCGCCGGCCCGGCCCGGTCCGGCCGCGGCGTCCCACCGACGTCACGCCCGTCAGCGACAGCCAGGAGCATGCAGATGGCGATTCCGGAAACCATGCGCGTCGTCGACATCGCGGAGCCCGGTCCACCCGACGGGCTAAGGGTCCGGACCCGGCCGGTACCGGCTCCCGGCACGGGCGAAGTGTTGATCCGGACCGCGGCGGCCGGCGTCAACCGGGCCGACACCATGCAGCGCAAGGGCAACTACCCGCCGCCGCCGGGCGCATCCGACATCCTGGGGCTGGAAGTGTCGGGGACGGTCGCGGCGATCGGGGAGGGCGTGTCCGATCTTGCGGTGGGCGACGAAGTGTGCGCGCTGCTTACCGGGGGAGGCTACGCCGAGTACTGCCTGGCGCCCGCGCCGCAGTGCCTGCCGATCCCGGCGCCCGTGTCGCTTGTCGACGCCGCGGCGCTGCCGGAGGCGTACGCCACCGTCTGGACCAACGTCATCGACCGCGGCCGGCTGCAGGAGGGCGAGACGCTGCTGGTGCACGGCGGAACGAGCGGCATCGGCACGGTGGCGATCCAGCTCGCGCGCCTGTTCGGGGCGCGCATCTTCGCCACCGCGGGGACGCCGGCCAAGTGCGCGACTTGCGTAGAGCTCGGGGCCGAAAAGGCTATCGACTACCGCGCGCAGGACTTCGCGGCGGTGCTGCGCGAAGCGACCGCGGGCCGTGGCGCAGACCTCATCCTCGACATGGTCGGCGGCGCCTACCTGCAGCGCAACGTCGCCAGCCTCGCCGTCGAAGGCCGGCTCGTGATCATCGCCCTCATGGAAGGTGCGGCGGCGGAGCTCGACCTCGCGCGGCTGATGTCGCGCCGCCTCACCGTGACCGGGGCCACGCTGCGGGCGCGCTCCGTGGAGGAGAAGGCGGGGATCCTCGCGTCCCTGCGCGATCGGGTCTGGCCCCGGTTCGCGTCCGGAGAGCTGCGGCCAATCGTCCACGCCACCTATCCGCTCGCCGACGCGGCGGAGGCGCACCGGGTCATGGAGTCGAGCGTGCACACCGGAAAGCTGCTGCTGATTCCTTAACCGAACACGCGGTCGAAGTTGTCCGCGAATACAGCCGTCTGCCCCTCCGCGTCGAGGCCGATCTCGTCGAGAATCGCCGATTGCGCCTCGTGGATCGGCTGCTGCCACCCGCGCGGGAAGAACGACGAGTCGGAGCCGAACAGGATGCGCTCGGGGCCCAGCACGGCCAACGCCTGACGGAACACGTCGACCAGGCTCAGTCCCGGGGTGTACTTCGTCCAGCCGTTCGAGCTGGAGGTGTCGACGTGGATGTTCGCGGCGAGGTCGGCGGCCATCAGCGTCTCGCGGAGGAAGCCGGCGCCGAAGTGCGGGATGATCACGGGGACGTCCGGGAATGCCAGTGCGGCGGGCAGCACGGCGAGCGGGTTGCCGAGGCGGATGTCGAATCGCGAAGGCAGGCCGAGCTTGCGGCGCACCCCTACCGACAGCATCCCGCAGTGCACGAAGACGGCGCAGCCGTGGTCGGCCGCCGCCCGAAAGACGGCCGTGACGCACTCGTCGTCAAGGGCGAAGCGGTGCATCGCCGGGAAGAGGCAGGCGCAGCGCAGCCGCTGCTCGCCGAAACCCTTCCGGATGCGATCGGCGGCGCCGGACACGGTCGGATTCACCATGAACAGGCCGGCGAAGCGGGACGGATGCCGCGCCACCGCCGCTGCCACGGACGCCTCGTCCCCGGGGACGCTGGCCATGAGGGCGGCGCGCCCGATGCCGTGGGGGTCGAGCTCCGCCACCCAGCGGTCGGCCAGTTGCGCGGGATCGCCCGGCGCTTCCCAGCCCAGGGTGGCCGGCAGGTCGACGGCTGGGTCCGCCACCCGCGGCGCCGCCGGGTCCTGGGCGAGCGTGGTGAAGAAGCCCGCGGAGAAGAAGTGACAGTGCGCGTCGTTCAAACGCGTGGGATCGGATGCGGTCATCGTTGTCCTCGTCGGCGTGGTCGAGGTCTGCGGTTCCTTCCGGGCCCCGGTCGGTCGCGACGCGCCGCCGCACGCCCGCGGCCAGGCGGCGGCGCCGTTGCACGCGGCGGTTTCGCCACGGGCCGTCGGGCAGTATACTGACCGCGGAGTCGAGACAAATGGCAGCAGCCAAGGCAGGCCGGAACGATCCATGTCCGTGCGGTAGCGGGCGCAAGTACAAGCAGTGCTGCGCCCTCAAGCAGGGCGGCGGTGGGTCCCAGTTCGGCACCTACGCGCTCATCGCCGTCCTGGTGGCGATCGCGGGGGTCCTCGTCTATACCTTCACCGCCGACGGCGGATCCGGCTCGCGGCAGGTGTGGGATCCGGCGCACGGCCACTACCACACCGTGCCCTGAGGCCGCGCGGTGTGCGGAAGCCGACGGGAATCCCGCGCCGTCCCGCATGTCCTCGTGGATTGACGCCGGGTCGTACGTTTGCCCCTGCCTCACACCCCGCTCGAGCGACGTCACGAAACAACCATGGAATACGTCAACCTCGGCCGTACCGGCCTGCGCGTCTCCCGTCTCTGCCTCGGCACGATGACCTTCGGGTCGACCGAGTGGCGCCCCTGGATCCTGCCCGAGGACGCCAGCCGTCCGTTCATCCGCCACGCGCTCGACATCGGAATCAACTTCTTCGACACGGCGGACATGTACTCGCGCGGCGTCAGCGAGGAGATCGTCGGCCGGGCGCTCAACGACTTCACCACCCGTGATCAGGTGGTGATCGCGACCAAGGCGTTCTTTCCGATGGGCGACGGGCCGAACGACCGCGGCCTGTCCCGCAAGCACCTGTTCCACGCCATCGACGCCTCGCTCCGGCGGCTCGGGACGGACTACGTCGACCTCTACCAGATCCACCGCTTCGACCCGCACACCCCGATCGAGGAGACTCTGGAAGCGCTGAACGACATCGTCCGCGCGGGCAAGGCGCGCTACATCGGCGCGTCCAGCATGTACGCCTGGCAGTTCGCACGGATGCTGCAGGTGAGCGAGCGCCGCGGTTGGTCGTGCTTCGTGTCGATGCAGAACCACTACAACCTCGTCTACCGCGAGGAAGAGCGCGAGATGCTGCCGCTGTGCCGCGCCGAGGGGATCGGGATCATCCCGTGGAGCCCGCTGGCGCGCGGCTTCCTGGCGGGGAACCGGGAACGTGCCGCCGGCCCCGACGAGAAGAAGGGCGGCGACACGCTACGGGCGCAGACCGACGAGTACGCGCAATCGCTCTACTACGCCGATTCCGACTTCCGCGTCGTTGACCGGGTCGTCGAGATCGCCCGCGCGCGCGGGGTTACCCCCGCGCAGGTCGCTCTGGCCTGGATCCTCTGCCAGCCCGGGGTGACGGCGCCGATCATCGGGGTGACGAAGGTCGAGCAGCTCGACGACGCTGTCGCGGCTCTTGAGGTCGCGCTCGACGACGAGGAGTGCCGGCGCCTCGAAGAGCTGTACGTGCCGCATCCCGTGCTGGGGCACCAGTAGCCGAGGTCGTTGACTCACATCGTTGCGGGACTGCGTGACGCCACCTGGCTAACTGCAGCAGGAGACAGCACGCCGCCGGCAATTGCCGAAGCGCGGGGGTCTTCAATTAGCGGCTGACCCACAGGAGAGATCCAACTTTTTGGATTGTACTTTTTCGGGAGTATGGCATAACTCCTGTGTGGCCAATAAGAAACCGTCGTCCTCGAGTGAGTGCCCCGACGACCGAATTCGACACTAGCGCGACGAGATCGCGCGGCTGCGTGCAGAGCTGAGGCGCCGCGAGCGCGCGGGCAAGGGTCAGCAGCGTCAGATCGACAGCATGCAACGCGAGATCGACGGTTTGAAGCGCGAGAACGACCACCTGAAACAGCAGTTGGCGGCGGCGCACCGCGCCGGGCGCCGGCAGGCGGCCCCGTTCGCCAAGGACCGACCGCAGGGTCGCGGCGGGCGTCCCGGGCGGCGTGCGGGTGCGAAGTACGGCCGTCACGGTTGCCGCCCGCGCCCGGCGCAGGTCGATGAGACGCACTCGGCGCCGGTCCCGGCGGCGTGTCCGGACTGTGGCGGCGCGGTTGCGAGCAGCCACGTGGCTTCGCAGTATCAGGAAGAGCTCCCGAAGATCGAACCGATCGTTCGGCACTCGAGGTTGAGGTGGGCTACTGCACGCAGTGTCAGCGGCGCGTCCAGGGCCGGCACCGGCTGCAGAGTTCCGACGCGTTGGGGGCGGCCGGCGCGCAGTTGGGTCCGAACGTCGCCACGCTGGTCGTCGAGCTGCATACCGAGCTGGGCATGCCGCTGGGGAAGGTCGCCCGCGTTCTGGGGACGCAGTTCGGTCTGTCGGTGACCGAGGGCGGCCTGGTCCATCTGTTGCACCGCACGGCGCCCGCGGCGGCGCCCGCGTATGCGGCTCTGCGCGAGCAAATCCGTCGCAGTCCACTGGTCACGCCCGATGAGACGGGCTGGCGGGTAAACGCGGTCCGCCACTGGCTGTGGGCGTTCACCACGGCGGAGACGACGGTCTACGCCATCTGCGACGGCCGCGGGTTCGACGACGCGGCGGCAGTGCTCGGGCGCGACTTCGCCGGCGTGCTGGTGCGCGACGGGTGGGTGGCGTATCGCGGCTTCGAGCACGCGTCGCACCAAACCTGTCTGCAGCACCTGCTGCGCCGCGCGAAACAACTGCAGGAGGACCATCCCGACAGTGCGTGGGCGGGCGCGGTGCAGGCGGTTCCGCAGGACGGTCTCGCGTTGCGGGACCGCTGCAACGCCGGCGAGGTCAGCGAGCACGGGCCGGCGTCGGCCCGCGGTCGGCTCGCCGCGCGTCTGGGCCGGCTGATCGACGCTCCGCCGCCGCTGGAGGGAGGCCGAGCCCTTCGCCAAGCACCTGGCCAACGAATTTCCGGCCGTGTTCCGCTTCCTGTGCGACCCGTCGATCGATGCCACCAACTGGCGCGCCGAACAGGCCATCCGACTGGCGGTGGTCACGCGCAAGGTCTGCGGCGGCAACCGCACGCGCAAGGGCGCCGACACGCAACAGGTGCTGGCCAGCGTCGTGCGCACCGCCCGCCAACGCAAGCTCGACCTGCCGGATCTGATCACGACGATGCTGCGTGCCCCCACGCCCATCGTTCCCGACGTACTCGCGCTGCCGCCGCCCTGCTGAGACCGGCAGCCGCGGCACGACACCTCTCGCCTACCCTCGATTCGGGCGGCTCACTGCACCGACGGGCCGGCGCACCCGAGCCGTCTTGGACCCGGCCTTGTTCCACCGCGCCTTGAATTGCGACGCCAGTAGCGATGCGTTTCCAATGCAACTCGCCCCCAATAGAACCGCTGTCACTTCGGAGGCGCTTCAACAGGGGGCTTCGAACCGCCGGGCCTCATTTTCCGCCCGTATTCACTGCCTGACGATGCGCTAATGGAAGACCGAGATTTATCTTGTGCTACTGATCTCGGGGCAGCAGCGCATCGACAACGTCGTCATAGAAAAACGAAGTGGTTCTATGGCCGCCTTCCGTCATGAGAACTGTCGCGACTGGCCTGCTGCCGGTGCCAGACCTCGGCTCTACAAAGAGGATGTAATTCCTATTTGCAACCGCCGTTCCGAGATTGACGAAGTTATCAAATGTGCTAAGCAGAGCACGAACTACGTCGTTGTAACGGAACGTGCCCTGCCTATAGGTGCCACCTTCAAAGGTAACCCTCGCTCCGCGGTTCGTGCCCCCCTGCAATGTGAAGACACGCTCGACGAGCACGATGCTGTCCTTGTTCACAACCACGCCGCCGATATCAACAAAGTTACCGGACGTTCTGATGTCTTCCTCTTGTCCTTGGCTGGCGAGTGAGCTGGCCGCACTACAGGTCACGAGGAAGAAGATCGAGAGGATGCTAAGTCGCTTCATGATGACGTACTCCTTTCGTCCACAGTTCTCGGCGGCTCGGCCTGCGCCTCCGCGTAAGAACTAATCGTCCTTTGCGCATGTGCCCCTTTGCCAGAAAGCTATCACATCGGCGCGCACATTATTCTCCACAAGGCCGTTATTTCGTGGTGCGCCCTTCGACATGGCTCTCTGATCCGAACTTTCAGCGCCGGTATTTCCGCTACTCACCAAAGATATACGTTAGGGTGATAATATACCGCCCAGTTGTGGGTTCGCCTTGATGGTGGTCAACCCGCGAGAGGACTTTGATCGGAAGCTGTGCACTGGGAACTTCGTTCGCACGGAGCACGAAGAACGAGTCGCTCAAGCGCGGTCATTGCGACCTTGCCGGAGAGAGATGTTTCCCGAGGGGCGGGGGCAGGAGGGAGCAGACATCCAGATGGGCTCGCAGGTCAACGACACAGTGAAGTCAACCGTTCATGCGCCGTCGTCGTGAGTAGGCCTACGGCGAGCCCCGCTCCAGCCGCTCCATCCCTGCCTCGTAGATCGCCCGCACCTGCGCCGTGACGTCGCGGTACCGCTCCAGCAACTCCTTACCCGACATCGGCTCCCGGAGCCGCCGCGCCAGCGGCTCCAGCTCCGCCGGGTCGGTCGAGATGGCCCCGCCGCCGGTGTCGGTGTGGATGCGCAGCACGGTCTCCAGCTCGCGGAGGAACCAGTAGGCGTCGTGGAGGGTATCGGCCTCGACGGGGCGCAGGAAGTCGGTCTCGGGGCGCGTCGCGAGCAGCCAGCGGGTGCCGGCGACGCGGAACCCGGGAGTGGCGCGCCCCTCGCGGAGCTGCAGCACCTGGAGCAGGAAGTCGATGTCGGCAAGGCCGCCGCGGCCGCGCTTCAGGTCCAGGTGGTCCCCGGCCGCCTCGCGGGCCAGCTCGCGCTCGATGCGCGAGCGGACATGCCGAGCATAGCCGGGGATGTCGTCCGCCCACGGCCCGTAGACGAAGCCGTCGACGGTCTCGCGAACTTGCGCGGCCAGCGCCGGATCGCCGCCGACGGGGCGGCAGCGGGTCCAGGCCATGCGCTCCCAGGTCTCCGCGCGTTCGCGCAGGTAGCGCTGGAAGGCCGGGAAGGGAATGGCCAGGGCTCCCATCTTGCCCTCGGGGCGCAGCCGGGTGTCGATCTCGTACGCCGCGCCGGCCGCCGTCGGCTTGGAGAGCAGGTCGTGGATGCCGCGAACGAACTTCTGGTGGCTCTGGAACCGGGCGCCGTCGGTCGTCTCGCCCGCGTAGACGAAGACCAGGTCGAGATCGGAGTGTACGGTAAGCTCGCGGCTGCCGAGCTTGCCAAGAGCGAAGACAGTCCAGCCGGCGTCCGGACCCGAGGCGTCCGGCCCGGGTGGATGGTGTTGCGCGACGATCTGCGCGGCGGCCTGGATGGCGCAGTCGGCCACGAGCGACAACCGGTCGTTCAGCAGGCTGAGGTGGCGGCCGTTCAGCCATTCGGCAAGCACCTTGAACTCCTCGATTGCCTTGACGCGGCGGAAGGGATCGAAGCGGGAGGACAGGTCGGGTCCGTTCGCGACCACTTCGTCGAACGCCGCGATCACCGCCGCGCGGAAGGCATCCTGGTCCAGATCCACGACGGGCAGGAAGTCGAGCAGCTCCGGATACGCGGCGAGCCGGGCGGCGAACAGGTCGCCGGCGTCGAGGCCGACGAGCAACCGTTGCCGGAGGGCGTCGTTCTCGAGCAGCGAGCGATACAGCGCGGCCGGCGCACCGGCGTTTGCCACCACCCTCTCGAGTCGGATCAGGATCTGTCCCGGCGCGCAGAACGGAGTCTCGCTCGACAGGATCGACGCCAGGAGGTTGGCCAGCAGATTGCGGGAGGACGACCGGCCCTGCGACGGCGCGGCGTCGAGCGCCTTGATGGCCTGCAGCGCTCCATCCGGGTTCTCGACACCGGCTTCGGCGAGCCGCGCGCGCCCTTTTTCGTCGTCGATCTCGCCGGCCAGCAGCCGGAACAGCTCCCGCCCGGCCAGCCCCTCCTCGCCCGTCTCGTCGTGGAACAGGTTCGCGTAGATGGCGTGCACCCGCTCCCGGTGACGGTCGAGCACGCCGTTGAGCGTCTCGATCTCGTCGAACCCGAGCTGCCGCGCCAAGGCCCGCAGGCCGCGCGCGCTGGCCGACAGGCTGTGCGTCTGCTGGCCCTGGGCCGCCTGCAATCCATGCTCGATGTTCCGCAGGAAGATGTACGCGGCCGAGAGGTCTTTCTTTACCTCCGGTTCGAAGAAGTCGTGCGCGCCGAGTTGGTCGAGCGCTGTCAGCGTGTGTCCGGTCCGCAGCGCCGGCTGGTCGCCCCCGTAGATCAACTGGAACACCTGCGCGAACAGCTCGACTTCGCGGATGCCGCCGCGACCTTCCTTGATGTTCACGTCGAGGTCGCCGTGGCGTGCATGCTCCCGGTCGGCGCGGGCCTTGTAGCGCGCGAGCTCCTCGATGGCGGCATGATCGAGGTACTTGCGGTAGACGAACGGCGTCACCATCTCGACGAACTGCCCGCCCAGCTCCAGGTCGCCCGCGATCGGCCTGGCCTTGAGCAGCGCGAACCGCTCGAAAGTCTCCCCGAGGCTCTCGTAATATTGCGCCGACTGCTTCAGCGAGTAGACGAGGTTGCCGCCCTGGCCCATTGGCCGCAGGCGCATGTCGACGCGGTACAGATAGCCCTCGCCGGTGTGGTCGGACAGCAGCCCGGTGAGGCGCCGTCCCAGCTTCTGGTAACGTCCGTGCGCCGCGCCGGCCTGTTCGTCCGAGGCGTCGTACACGTAGATGAGGTCGATGTCGGAGCTGTAGTTGAGGTCGACGCCGCCGAGCTTGCCCATACCGATGACCGCGAACCGTCCGGGCAGCGGACCCTGCTTGGCGGTCGCCTCCGCCGCCGCGATGTGCAGGGTGCGGTCGACGATCGTGTCGGCGAGGTTGGACAACTGCGTGGTGGTGGTCGTCAGCGACTCCCGGTCGAGCATCCCGAAGAGGTCGCGTGCCGCTACCCGCAACATCTCGCGCCGCTGGAAGCGCTTGAGCACGTTCACCTGCTGCTCGACGGTCTGCGCGTGGTCGACCATCCGGTCCAGCTCGGTGTCGTACTCGAAGCGGTCGGGCGGCGCGGCGTCCAGTCGTTGCCGCAACCAATAGAGGTACTCGGGGTTGCGGATCAGGATCTCGCTCAGGAACGGGGAGGTCCCGACGATCTGCATCAGGATGTCGAGCAGGCGCGGGTCGGCCGCCAGCTCGTGAATGAACCCGGCCCTGGGAGTGCGCGCGCTCACGTAGCGGCAGAAGCCGACGAGTGCAGCGTCGGGGTCGGGGGTCGTCGACAGGATGTCCAACAACGTCGGGGCCAGCTCGCCCAGCGCCAGGCGGCTGGGCAGCTCGTCGGCAAGTTGCTGCAGGTGCTGGTCGGCCGCCTCGCCGTCGCGCGGGCCGTAGCGTTCGAGAAACCGCGCCGCGGCGTCCGCCGACAGCTCCTTGGCCAGGAAAACGTCTCGCGGCGTCAGCGTGTCCATGTCGGTGTGCGGAGGAGCCGGGGCGGGCGGCGGGGCATCTCCGGAAATAATACCCGCCGACGCCGGTTCCCGGCGTTCAGGGCCAAAGCTGGTCGTCGGCGACCCGGGAGGCGAAGCGGCCGGCCGGCCACACCTCGATGCCGTCGCTCGACACGAACGACCGGCGACCGGTGTAGACCAGCACCCGGCGCGCGAGCCGCGGCAGTCCCTCGAGTGCGCGCAGTCCCTTCAGGAGGCCGGTGTGGTACCGCTCGGTCGACTTCACTTCGATGGCCAGTAGCTCGCGCCCCCGTTGCAGCACGACGTCGACCTCGGTTGCCGACTGGTGCGGCGCCCAGTACGACAACTCGTCGTAAAGGTCCTGCACCTCGGCGTGGGCGCGCAGCGTCGTGACCACCCAGGTCTCCAGCAGCGGTCCACGCTCTTCGGGCGTCACTGCCCCGAGTTGGCGCTTGACGGCGCGGACGATTCCCGGATCCACCCAGTACAGCTTGGGTAGCCGGCGCTCGCGTACCCGCACACGCGCTTCGAAGGCCGGCAGGCGGTGGACGAGCAGCGTGTCCTCCAGGATTTCGAGATAGCCCTGCACCGTCGTGCGGGCCACGCCGGCATCGCGTGCGATGCCGGCGATGTTGATGACCTGCGCGTTGAACAGCGCCGCCACCGGCAGAAAGCGGACGAAGCCAGGCAGGTTGCGCACGAGCGCCTCGGCTCGGATTTCCTCGCGCAGATAGAGCTGTGCGTAGGCGTTCAGCACTTCCCCGGGCGCGTCGCTGGTCCAGACCAGCGGCACCGATCCGTACTGCAGCAGTCGGTCGAGATCGAACGCGTCGCCGAGCTCGGCGGCGGTGAGCGGGAACATGGTCTTTTTTAGTGCCCGTCCGGCCAGCAGGTTGACGCCGGCGGCCTTCAGCTTGCGGGCGCTCGACCCGAGCAGCGCGAACCGCAGGCGGCGCGTCTCGATGAGCCTGTGGACCTCGTTGAGCAGCGCGGGCAACCGCTGAACCTCGTCGACGACAACCCAGTCGCCCGGCGCCAGATGGCCGATGGACTGACCGAAGAGGGAAGCGTCCGCGAGCAGATCCTGATACAGGCGTTCGTCGAGCAGATCGACGTACGCCGCGTCCGGAAAAGTCTGCCGTGCCCAAGTGCTCTTGCCCGCGCCGCGCACGCCGAACAGGAAGAAGCTCTGTCCGGGCGGCCTGGTCAAGCGGTCGTAGGTGGACACGGTATCGTCAAAAATACACGAAAAATGACGATGACATGTGCAACGTACATTTTGCCCGGCGCGGTCGTGGAAGGCGGGGTGGGGAAATCGTCGGGAGGACCCAAGGACGGGAGCCGGCGGGATCCCCACGCGCAGCGGCGCAGGGATCCCGCCCGGCTGGAGGACGCCGCTAGATGTCGAAGTAGAGCGCGAACTCCCACGGATGCGGCCGCAGGCGGATCGCGTCGATCTCGTTCTCCCGCTTGTAGGAGAGCCAGGTCTCCACCACGTCCTTCGTGAAGACGTCGCCCTTGAGCAGGAACTCGTGATCCTTCTCCAGGGCGTCGAGCGCCTCGGCCAGATCGGCCGGCGTGCTGTCGATCTGGGCCTTGTCTTCCGGCGGAAGGTCGTACAGGTCCTTGTCGAGCGGCCCCGGCGGCGTGATCTTGTTCTGGACGCCGTCGAGGCCCGCCATCAGCAGCGCGCTGAATGCCATGTAGCCGTTGCACGTCGGGTCGGGAAAGCGCGTCTCGATCCGCTTCGCCTTCTCGCTGCTCGAATAGACCGGGATGCGGACCGCGGCGCTGCGGTTGCGCATCGAGTAGATCAGGTTGATCGGCGCCTCGTAGCCCGGGACCAGCCGCCGGTAGGAGTTGGTGGTCGGGTTGGTCAGCGCGAGCAGCGCCGGAGCGTGCTTGAGGACGCCGCCGATGTAGTGGAGCGCCGTGTCGCTGAGGTCGCCGTAGGTGCCCGCCTCGAAGAACTGGTTCCTGCCGTCCTTCCAGACGCTCTGGTGCACGTGCATGCCGGACCCGTTGTCCTGGAAGATGGGCTTCGGCATCAGCGTCACCGTCTTGCCGTGGCGCCGGGCCACGTTCTTGACGGCGTACTTGTACTTCATCAGCTTGTCGCCCATGCTGACCAGCGAGTCGAAGCGCATGTCGATCTCGGCCTGGCCCGCGGTGCCCACCTCGTGGTGATGGACCTCGATGTCGACGCCGATCTGCTCCAGGGTGAGCAGCATCTCCGTGCGCAGGTCCTGGTGGCTGTCCATGGGCGGCACCGGGAAGTAGCCTTCCTTGTACCGCGGCTTGTAGCCGAGGTTGCGCGAGTTGCCGGCGGCGTCCGGGTTCTCCGCGCGGCCGGCGTTCCAGAACCCCTCGCTGGCGTCGATGTGGTAGTAGCCCTCGTTGTAAGTCTGTCCGAAGCGGATGTCGTCGAAGATGAAGAACTCGGGCTCGGGACCGAAGTAGGCGGTGTCGCCGATGCCGGTCGACTTCAGGTACGCCTCGGCCTTCTGGGCGATGTGGCGCGGGTCCCGCGTATAGGACTCGCCGGTGATCGGGTCCTTGATGTTGCAGATGAGACAGAGCGTGGTCTCGGCTGCGAACGGATCGACGAACGCGGTCGACGGATCCGGGAACAGCAGCATGTCGCTCTCCTGGATCTGCTGGAATCCGCGGATGCTCGAGCCGTCGAACCCGATCCCCTCCTCGAAGATGTCCGCGGAGAACTCCTTCGCCGACACGGTGAAGTGCTGCCACAGTCCGGGCAGGTCGACGAAGCGCAGGTCGATTACCCGGATCCCCTCGTCCTTGATCTTTGCCATCACGTCGTTCGCTGTCATTCGGTTACCTCTCGTTCTGCGAAATGGTGCCTACCCTGCGCGTGACGCCGAGCCGTTGCGGGCACGGCCCGCCCCGCTACACGACGTCCCGCTCACCCGTCCGAATAATCCGGCTCTGCTCGACTGGCAGCACGAAGACCCGCCCGTCCCCGATCTCACCTGTCCGCGCCGCATCCATGATGGCGTCGATCGCCGCCTCGACCATGTCGTCGGCCACCACGACCTCGATCTTGGCCTTGGGCAGCAGGCTGATGTCGTACTCCCGGCCCCGGTACACGGTCGTATGACCGCGCTGGCGGCCGTGGCCGCGCACCTCGCTGACGGTGATGCCCGAGATGTCCTGCTTCGAGAGCGCGTCCTTGATGGCGTCGACCCGGTTGGGTCGGACGATGGCTTCGATCATCTTCATGGTGATATGCGCACGCGGTCACGGGTTCGCGGCGAGCGTCTGCTGCAGCTCTTCCTGCAATGCCTGCTGGTCGGCGTCCGACAGCTTGGCGCGGTCCTTCGTTACGTGAAAGACGTCGATGGCCAGCGTGCCCTCGGTGGAGATCAACACCAGATCGATGTCGCAGCCGTGGGCCGACAGGCCGCGGCTGAGGCGATAGAGCAGACCCCACGCGTTCGCGGCAACCACCTCGAGCACCGTGAACCGCCGGGAGTAGTGATTGTTGAAGCGCACGGTCGGACGGGTTCGCGGCGCCGTATGGCCGGTCCGCCTCGAGCCCCAGCGTCCGCGCAGCTTGTCCGCGATGTCGACCTGCCCGGAGATTACGTCCTCGAGCAGCGCGGTGAGCTCGTCGCGGGCCACCCGGTTCAGGCGCAGGTACCCCTCCTCGTCCGCGAACTGGAAGATGTCGATGACCAGTCCGTGCCGGTTGGTCATCGCCTGACCGCGCAGGATGTCCATGCCGAAGTACGAGAGGACGCCGCACACGTTCGCGAAAAGGCCGGGCTGGTCGAGTGCGATGGCAGTGAGCTCCCAGGCCGCGTCCCTCTGCTCGAGCAGCGACCGCACCTCGCGCGGCTGGATGCCGTGCGCAAGCCGCAGGTGCTCGTACACCTGCGGCCGATCGACGACACGCAGGTAGCGCTGGGGCAATCCTTCGATGAACGCGTGCAGATCGTCCTTGGAGATGTCGGAGGGACACTGGTTGTCCAGCTCGTCCCGTACCGCGTCCGCATCCTCGATGGCGTCGTCGCTGTAACCCAGTGTCAGCCGGTTGTACGTGTCGACGTAGAGACGCCACAGCATCTCTTCCTTCCACGGCGTCATGACGCCGGGGCTGACCGCGTCGACGTCCGCCAGGGTCAGCAGGCAGAGCAGCTTGAGACGCTCCTCGGTTCCCACGAGCCGGGCGAACTGCGTCGCTGTCCCCGGATCCTCCACGTCCCGCCGGAAGGCCAGCACGGACATCTGCAGATGGTGCCGGATGAGGAACTCTACCGTGGCTATGGACTTCTCGGGAAGCCTGAGGCGGCGCAGGGCCCCGACGGCCATGCGAACCCCTTCTTCCGAGTGGTTCTTGTTGGTCCACTTGCCGACGTCGTGGAAGAGAAGGGCCAGCACCAGCAGCTCGGGCTGCTCCAGCTCGCGCAGCACGTTGGCGAAGCGCTTGCGGCTGTCCGTTCGCGGCGTGCACAGCGACTCCACGTTGCGGATGGTGCGGAGCGTGTGCTCGTCGACGGTGTACTTGTGGTAGAAGTCGCGCACGACGAGGCAGTAGACCTTTTGGAACTCCGGGAACATCCGGCCGAGCAGGCCGCGCCCGTGCATGTCGGAGAGCCGGGCATAGAGACCCGGCCGGGGGCGCAGCACTCGCAGCAGCCGGTCGCGTTCCTCCTCGGTCGGGAAGAAGCTCTCGGGCGCGTAGCGCTCCCCGTGGCGTTCGATGCACGTGAGGACCTGCTCGGAGACTTCGACGTCCTGTTCCAGCGCTGCTTCGAACGGTCGCAGCCAGCTCTGCGGCTGGAGCGATGCGAGCGTGCCGTCGAGAAATCGAATGCCGTCCCAGGCGAGCTCGAGGTCGTCGCCGATCCGGGTGACCGTCTGGTTCCTGTCGGGCGGCGCCGACGAGGACTTGAGCACCGTCGCCATCGAGCGGTCGATCCGCCGCGCATGGTGGTAGTACGTGCTCATCATCAGCTCGACCTGGCGGCGTTTCTCCTCGCCCGGCGAACCGAAGTGGTGCGCCACCGTCTCCTGCATTCCGTGGGCCAGGACATTGACGTTGTGCCCGCGCTCCATGTGCAGAATCGAACGCACCCGCAACATGAAGTCCTCGGCCTCGTCCAGGCGCCCCACGTCCATGTACGGCTCGCCCGGCGTGCCGCGGGTCATCCGTGCCAGCAGCCGGATCGCCGTCGCGTCGCGCAACCCGCCGGGTGCGTCCTTGATGTCCGGCTCGAGCTGAAACACGGTGTGGTTGAACTGCCCGTGTCGCTGGCGCGCGAGATCGACGAGCGCCGCCCGCATGGGCGCGCGCCAGGGGGAATCGGCGGCCAGGCAGGCCTTGACGGAGCGGTCGAACACGCTCCGGTCGCCGACGAGGAAGCGTGCGTCCAGCAGCGCCGCCAGGTACTCCGGATTGTCGCTCTCCGGCTCCGCGAACTCGGCGAGCTGCCGCACCTGGTGGCCGACCTCCAGCCCGAGGTCCCACAGCGGATGCAGGATTCCTCGCAGAAACCGTTCCTCCGGGGCGCCGATCGTGCCGTCGACGACGATCAGCAGGTCGATGTCGGAATACAGGCAAAGGTGGCGGCGCCCGTAACCGCCCAGCGGGATGAGGGCGGTCGGCCGTTCGGTGAGTTCGCGCGCGACCTCGTAGATGTCCTCGAGCATGCCGTCGAGGCGCGTCGAGTAGCGGCGTAGCGTGCGGACGCCCGCACAGGCGTGTTCGGCCTCGACCCGCAACTCCTCGCGGGCTTCGGCGAGGCGAGCGGAAAGATCGGTGAGGGCGCCCTGGGACCCCTTGGCGGCGGGCGACGGCGCGTGGTCGGTACGGGGCATCACGGTCTTTGGCGACCTGCTTGATCCGAGTTCTTCGAGACAGAGTCAGCCGCGCGTTCCAATGCGTCGGCCGGCTTCTTCTGGCGGCGTTCCGGGGCGGTTCCCCAACCGGCGTATCTTATCAGGCGCACCGAGAAGAAGTAGGAGCCGGAGGTTGGCGTTCCCCCGACTCCTACCTGGCGACTCCGCCGAGGAGGAAAGCAGAGTCCCAGAACCCGTAAGCCGCCGGCCGCTTCCTCGCCCGACAATCGTTGCCTGCGGCTCCGATTGCCGCCCAACCGGGCCTGGCTAGGAGTCTGCACCGCATTCTGCGGCGCGCAGACTCCTAGTAGCCGAGGCTGAGTCCGAACAGCGCAATGAGCTTGGCCCCGCTGTCGTCGCCGTTGATCTGCTTGAGACCGTCACCGAACACGAGGGCGCTGACGCCGAGACCTAGTCCCCATTCGCCGTACCCCTCGGGAACGTTCAGCGGGACGCCGATCGATACACCTACGCTGAAGAACCCGAACGCATGGTTGACGCCGCCGGGGTTGTAGTAGTTGTTCGGGCTCAGCCCGATGGCGACCGGAAACGACAGGCTGACCGGCGCGTCGTCGAGCGGGGCGGACGGCTCCATCCCCAGCTCGAAATACGTCCCGCCGCTGTCTCCGGCGGCATTGCCGTCGACCTCGACCGCGATCGTCGCATACGGAGCGGCCGCGTGGTCCAGGCTCAGTCCGAGCGCGAACTCCTTGACGGTGCCCCAGCTTCCGCGCGGGCTCATGTAGGCGGTGTAGGTGACGTCGAGGCCCACCGGGCCCGCCGCGCCGCCGATGCCGGCGTAGAAGTCGGTCTCGTAGAAGCTCCCGGGAGCGCCGTCGAAGCCCTCGTCACCCCTCGAGTGCAGGCTGCTCCACGTGCCCGCGGTGATCGACGCCGCGCCGAGGCTGATGCTGCCGTCGAGAAACGGCTGCGCGATGAAGCCGCCGGTCTCCTGCACGATGCCGCGGAAGTAGTACTGGTTGACCAGGTCCACTCCGCTGGAGAGGCTCACGTTGCCGTTGTTGCCCATGTCCTGGGCCGCCGCGGGAGTGACGGCGAGGCCGGCCGCCGCGGCGCAGGTGAACGCGAGAACGATGAAACGGTTGGCTGATCTGTGCATGACGTTGACGGTCTCCTCCCATGCGGTGGAGCCGCGGCAGGGCGGCCCCGGTTTCCGTTCGCTGACGACGGCCGGATCGCGGGCGCCGGGCGAATTCCCCGAGCGCCCGCGACGGCGCCTTGCGGCTAGTGTGAAATCTGGAACCCCCCGTAGGCCTCCATGCCGTGCTCGCCGACGTCGAGGCCCATCCGCTCCTCTTCCTCGCTGACGCGCAGTCCGATGCTCTTGTGCAGCGCGAAGAAGATGAGCAGCGCGCCGAGGAACGAGAAGGCGCCGTAGGCCAGGACGCCGATCAACTGCGTGACGAAGGAGTGGTCGGCGCTGAAGATCCCGACCGCCAGCGTGCCCCAGACGCCGCAGACGAGGTGGACCGAGATTGCCCCGACCGGGTCGTCGAGCTTCAGGCGGTCGATATAGAGCACCGAGCCGACGACGATGAAGCCGGCGATCAGGCCGACCAGTATCGAGAAGTTGACGCTGATCACGTCCGCCCCGGCGGTGATGCCCACGAGGCCGGCGAGCGCGCCGTTGAGGACCATCGACAGGTCCGGTTTGTGCTGCACGGACCAGGACATGATCATGGCGCCGACGACGCCGGCCGCCGCCGCCAGTGATGTCGTGACGAAGACCAGCGAGACCAGTCCGGGATCGGCGCTCAGCACCGAGCCGCCGTTGAACCCGAACCAGCCGAGCCAGAGCAGGAAGACGCCTATGGTGGCCAGCGGCATGCTGTGTCCGGCGATCGGCTTCGCATGTGCGCCGTACTTCCCCATCCGCGGACCGAGCACGATCACGCCGGCCAGTGCGCCCCAGCCCCCGACCGAGTGCACGAGGGTCGAGCCTGCGAAGTCGTAGAACCCCATCTGGTCGAGCCAGCCGCCGCCCCACTTCCACGATCCGGCGATCGTGTAGAAGATCGCGACGTAGATCGTCGTGAAGATCAGGAACGAGTTCAGCTTGATCCGCTCGGCCACGGCGCCGGACACGATCGTGGCCGCCGTCGCCGCGAACATCGCCTGGAAGATGAAGTCGGTCCAGTACGTGTAGCCGGTGTTGTAGGCGCTCGTCACGCCTTCCGGACCCGCGTCGATGCCGAAGCCGGCGAACCCGAAGTAGCCGTTGAAATCGCCCGGATACATAAGGTTGAAGCCGACGAAGGCATAGGTGATCAGGCCTATGGAGATGACGCCGGTGTTCTTGAACAGGATGTTGACGGCGTTCTTCGCCTGCGTCAGCCCCGACTCGAGACAGGCGAAGCCGAGATGCATGATGAAGACCAGGAACGTGGCCACCAGCATCCACGTGTTGTTGACGGCGAACATTTCGTCCGACACGTCCTGGGCGAGCGCGGCGTGCGGCAACAGCGCGACGCCGAGCAGCGCGAGCAGGAACAGGCGGCCGAATGAGCGGCGAGGTGTATGTTTCATGACGTTGTCCTTGCTGTCGTGCGTGCTTGCCCTAGAGTGCCGCCGAGTCCGACTCGCCCGTACGGATCCGGATCGCCTGCCCGATGTCGCTGACGAAGATCTTCCCGTCGCCGATCTCGCCGGTGCGGGCCGACTCGGTGATCGACGCGATGGCCGACGCCACGTGTTCGTCGTCGCTGACGATCTCGATCTTCACCTTGGGCACGAAGTCGACGGAGTACTCGACGCCGCGGTAGACCTCGGTGTGACCCTTCTGGCGCCCGAAGCCCTTGACTTCGGTGACGGTCAGTCCCTTGATCCCCGACTTCGAGAGCGCGTCGCGCACACCGTCGAGCATGTGTGGCTTGATGATTGCCGTGATGAGTTTCATGAGCTGTCTCCAGAACGGGTTTCGGGCACGTCGAAGGCGTTGCAGCACGCAGAAAGCAAGATGCGGGCCAGATTGATCAAGCGAACTACATTTTCGTAAAACCCCAACAAGATCGTGCCGCGAAAGCAGTTGCGCGGCGGGCGGCTGTGGGATCCGGTCCCACGAAAATGTGAATTCTATACTGCAAAATAACATTTTTGTATCATGCGGATACCAACGAATTGGTTGTTTCGGGAGCGGCAGGGGTCGCTGGCGCAGGGATGTCGGTTCCTGCCGGCGTTCTGGTGGTTCCGAGGCCGGATCGCGGTGGCGGAAGGGCTGGTTGCGGGGGGCGGCCGCCGCTCTAGTTTCTACAAATATGTAGGCGTTAGGCCGCTAGACTGCATTTTTGTAGACGACGATTCACTGCCGAAATCGTCGGCAGTCGATACCGTACTTGTTGACCTTGTAGCTGATGATGCGTTCGGTTGAGTCGAGGAGTCTCGCCGCCTTGACCCGGTTCCCGCGCGTCGTCTTGAGGGCGTCCTGGATCAGGTCCTTTTCGTAGGCCCCGACCGCATCGGACAGGGAGACGCGCGTGATCGTGCCGGAGGCCTCGCTGGTCTGCAGGGTCGGCGGCAGGTGGTGGGCATGGATGACGCTGCCGTCGCAGACCAGCAGCGCCCGCTCCATGCTGTTCTCGAGCTCGCGGACGTTGCCCGGCCAGTGATAGGCCATCAGCATGTCGATGGCCGGCGTCGAGATCCGCTTGACGCTCTTGCCGTGCTCGACCGAGTACTTCTCCAGGAAGCTGTCCGCGAGCAGCAGGATGTCGGTCTTCCGCTCCCGCAACGGCGGCACGAAGATGGTGAAAACGTTCAGCCGGTAGTGCAGATCCTCGCGGAAGGTGCCGGCTGCGATGGCCTTCTCGATGTCGGCGTTGGTGGCGGCAATCAGCCGCACGTTGGCCTTGACGGGCGTCACGCCGCCGAGCCGCTCGAACTCCTTCTCCTGCAGCACGCGCAGCAGCTTCACCTGCGTGGACAGGTTGATGTCGCCGATCTCGTCGAGGAACAGCGTGCCGCCGTCGGCCAGCTCGAAACGGCCCTTCTTGCGGGCCGCGGCGCCGGTGAACGCGCCCTTTTCGTGGCCGAACAGCTCCGCCTCGATGAGCGAATCGGGCAGGGCGGCGCAGCTCACCTTGATGAACGGCTTCTTGGCGCGCGGAGAGTTGTAGTGAATGGCGTGGGCGATGAGCTCCTTGCCGGTGCCCGATTCCCCTCGGACCAGCACCGTGGTGTTCGTGCCGGCAACCTGCGCGATCTGCTCGTAGACCTGCCGCATCGGCCCGCTGGTGCCGATGATCTGCGAGAAGTCGTAGCGCTCCTTCAGCTCCGCCTTCAGGTGGGTGTTCTCGGCGAGGAGCCGCTGGCGCTCCACCTCGGCCGCTTCCTTCAGGCGGATCGCCTGCCCGAACATGCTCGCCACGACGCGGCAGACGTGGAGGTCACGGTCGTAGTGGCGCGACCGCTCGAACGGGAAATCGATGTTGAGCGCGCCGAGCGGCTTGCGCGCACCGGGAATCGGCACGCACATGAACGTTATCTCGGAGCGCCTTCCCTGGGGACGGCGACCGGTCCGATGCAGAAACGTCGGCTCCTGGCTGATCTGCGGGACGACCACCGGCTTGCCGGTGGCGACGACCCGACCGGTGATGCCCTCGCCCATCTCCCACTCGGCATGCCTGCCCTCGTCGGGTACGCCGGCGGAGTTCTCCACGCGGAGGCGCCCGGTGGTCGCGTCGGCGAGCACGACGGCGCTTCGGATCACACCGTAGTCGTGGTCGAGGATCTCCAGGGCCCGCTGCAGGCCGGCGCGCGGCGTGCGCCCGACGGTCAGCGCCTGGTTGATCTCGGCGAGCATCATCAGCGGCTTCACCTCGCTGGTCAGCTCCTCGAGCTTCGCCTTCGACATCGTCTTGCCGGTGACCGGCCGCGCCGGACGTTCACGGGACGTTGCAGCGCGTGCTGTACGCGTTCTTGTAGCCATCCCATCGTTGTGATTCAAAGAACGTGCCAACAAGGGAGTGACCGGCGTCGAGCCGAAAATCGGGATGCCCTGCCCCGGCCCGGAAGTCGTTGCCCGAGGCGCAGACCGCCTAAACGGGAGCCGGCAGGTCGGATCGGCCCATCAGCCAGGCGTCGATGCCGCGCGCGGCGCTGCGCCCCTCGGCAATGGCCCAGACGATCAGCGACTGGCCCCGCTGCATGTCGCCCGCGGTGAACACGGACGGCACGCTGGTCATCCAGTTCTCGTCCCGCCACACGTTGCCTCGCTCGGTAAGGCGGACGCCCAACTCCGTCAGCAGGCCTTCCCGCTCGGGTCCGAGGAACCCCATCGCCAGGAGCACGAGGTCGACGTCCATTTCGAACGCGGTGCCCGGCACGGACTCGAACGTCATCCGTCCGTTCCGGCGCTGCATTTCGACCCTCGCCCCGTGCAGCTTGGCGACCCGGCCGTCTTCGGTGCCCGAGAAACGCTCGGTCGACACGGAGTAGACGCGGTCGCCGCCTTCTTCGTGCGCCGCGGACACGCGGAAGATGTTCGGCCAGTTCGGCCAGGGGTTGTCGGCGCTCCGGCGCTCCGGCGGCCGCGGGAGCAGCTCGAACTGCGCGACGGACGCGGCGCCCTGCCGATGCACGGTGCCCAGACAGTCGGCGCCGGTGTCGCCGCCGCCGATGATGACGACCCGCTTGTCCTTCGCGGTGATGGCCTCCGCGACAGGAACCTCGTCGCCTTCGTTGCGGCGGTTCTGCTGGGTCAGGTACTCCATGGCGAAGTGGATGCCGCGCAGCTCCCGTCCCGGAACCTTCAGATCGCGGGGCCAGCCGGCGCCGCCGGCGAGCAGCAGCGCGTCGTGCTCGGCGCGAAGCGACTCGGCGGGCACGTCGATCCCGACATTGGCGCCGGTTCGGAACCGCACCCCTTCGGCTTCCATGATGCCGAGCCGCCGATCGAGGAAGCGCTTCTCCATCTTGAACTCGGGGATGCCGTAGCGCAGCAAGCCGCCGATGCGGTCCGATTTCTCGAAGACGGTGACGGTGTGCCCGGCCCGGTTGAGCTGGTCGGCCGCGGCCAGCCCCGCCGGTCCCGATCCGATGACGGCCACCGACTTGCCGGTCCGTACGCTCGGCGGCGCCGGCGAGATCCACCCTTCCTCGAACGCGCGCTCCACGATGGAGAGCTCGACCGACTTGATGGTCACGGCATCGCTGTCGATGGCCAGGACGCACGAGCCCTCGCACGGCGCCGGGCACAAGCGGCCGGTCCATTCGGGAAAGTTGTTCGTCTTGTGCAGCCGGTCGATGGCGCCCTGCCACTTGCCGCGGTAGACCAGGTCGTTCCAGTCCGGGATCAGGTTGCCCAGCGGACATCCCTGATGGCAGAACGGAATGCCGCAGTCCATGCAGCGGGCGCCCTGCGCCTGCATGTCGAACGTGGCGTACGGCAGATAGACTTCGTTCCAGTCGGCGAGCCGCTCCTCGGTTGGCCTCTTCGGCGCCGCCTGCCGTTCGATTTCGAGAAAACCCTTCAGCTTGCCCATCGTCTGTGGTGTGTCACTGCGCGCCGATCAGCTCGGCGAACTGCGGCTGCCGCGCCTCGGCGCGGGCTCGGGCCTCGGCCTGCAGCACGCGCTTGTAGTCGCGCGGCATGACCTTCACGAACCGCCGGTGCGCCGAATCCCATTCGGCCAGCAGCCGTCCCGCCACGGTGCTCCCGGTCAGCTCGACATGGCGCGTCAGCAGGCCCTCGACGAGCCGGATGTCGTCGTCCTCCAGCGTCTCCAGGTCCACCATGCCCGGGTTGCAGCGGCGTTCGAAGTCTCCGTGAGCGTCGAGCACGTAGGCAACGCCGCCGCTCATGCCGGCGGCGAAGTTGCGTCCCGTCGAGCCGATCACCAACACGCGCCCGCCGGTCATGTACTCGCACCCATGGTCGCCGACCGCTTCGACGACGGCGTGTGCACCGCTGTTGCGCACCGCGAAGCGCTCCCCCGCGACACCGCGTACGAAGGCTTCGCCGCCGGTCGCGCCGTACAGCGCCACGTTGCCGATGACGATGTTCTTCTCGGGCGTGAAGGTCGACTCCGCGGGCGGGTAGATCACCAGCTTGCCGCCCGACAACCCCTTGCCGAAGTAGTCGTTCGCATCACCCTCGACCGTCATCGACACGCCGCGGGGCACGAAGGCCCCGAAGCTCTGTCCGGCCGAGCCGGTGAACGCGATGCGGATGGTGTCGTCGGGCAGCCCCGCCGCGCCCCACCGGCGGCTGATCCGGGAGCCAAGCATGGTGCCCACCGTCCGGTTCACGTTGCGGATCGGCAGCGCGACCTCGACCGGACGCCGGTGCTCGATGGCGTCCGCGCAGCGCTCGATGAGCGTGTTGTCGAGGGCGCGGTCGAGGCCGTGGTCCTGCGGCTGTACGCAGTGGCGGCCGATCGTGTCCGGAACGTCCGGCTGGTGCAGAATCGCCGACAGGTCGACGCCCCGCGCCTTCCAGTGGTCCACGGCCTCGCGGAAGTCCAGCCGGTCCGACCGGCCGATCATCTCGTCCATGGTGCGGAAGCCGAGCCGCGCCATCGCCTCTCGGATTTCTTCGGCAACGAACCGAAAATAGTTCTCGACGAACTCCGCCTTGCCGGAAAAGCGTTCGCGCAGCTTCGGGTTCTGCGTCGCGATGCCCACCGGGCAGGTGTCGAGGTGGCAGACCCGCATCATGATGCAGCCGGAGACCACCAGCGGCGCGGTCGAGAAGCCGTACTCCTCGGCGCCGAGCAGCGCCGCGATGACCACGTCGCGGCCGGTCTTCATCTGCCCGTCGACCTGCACGACGATCCGGTCGCGCAGGTCGTTGCGCACCAGCACCTGCTGCGTCTCGGCGAGTCCCAGCTCCCACGGCACGCCGGCATGCTTGATGCTGGTCAGCGGCGAGGCGCCGGTGCCGCCGTCGTGACCCGAAATGAGCACGACGTCCGAGTGCGCCTTCGAGACGCCGGCCGCCACGGTGCCGACACCCACCTCCGCCACCAGCTTCACGTGCACCCGCGCGTCCGGGTTCGAGTTCTTCAGGTCGTGGATGAGCTGCGCCAGGTCCTCGATCGAGTAGATGTCGTGGTGCGGCGGCGGCGAGATCAGCCCCACGCCGGGGGTCGAGTAGCGCACCTTCGCGATCCACGGATAGACCTTGAAACCGGGTAGCTGCCCGCCCTCGCCCGGCTTGGCCCCCTGGGCCATCTTGATCTGCAGGTCGTCAGCGTTGACGAGATACTCGCTGGTGACGCCGAAGCGCCCCGAGGCCACCTGCTTGACGGCGCTGCGCCGCAGGTCGCCGTTCTCGTCGGGGGTGAACCGGGCCGGATCCTCGCCCCCTTCGCCGGTGTTCGACTTGCCGCCGAGCCGGTTCATGGCGATTGCCAGCGTCTCGTGGCTCTCGGCGCTGATCGAGCCGTACGACATTGCGCCCGTGGAGAAGCGCTTGAAGATCGCTTCGGCCGGCTCGACCTCCTCGATGGGGATCGGCTCGGACGCCGGCTTCAGCTCGAGCAGGCCGCGCAAGGTCGCCCGCTGCCGGCTCTGGTCGTTGACCAGCTCGGCATACTCGCGATAGACGGCCACCTGGTTGCTGCGGCTGGCGTGCTGCAGCTTGAAGACCGTCTCCGGATTGAACAGGTGGTACTCGCCGTCGCGGCGCCACTGGTACTCGCCGCCCGAGTCGAGCTCGTCGTCCTCGCGGCCGCGCTCGATGAACGCCTTCGCGTGCCGGCGCACGACCTCCTCGGCCACCGTGTCGATGCCGATCCCGCCGATGCGCGACGCCGTCCAGGTGAAGCAGCGGTCGACGAACTCCTTGTCGAGCCCGACCGCCTCGAAGATCTGTGCGCCCCGGTAGCTCTGCAGCGTGGAGATGCCCATCTTGGACATCACCTTCAGCACGCCCTTGGTGCACGCCTTGATGTAGTTCCGAATGGCGCGTTGCGGGTCCAGGTCCTGCACCTCGCCCTCGGCCAGCAGCTCCTCGATGGTCTCGAAGGCGAGATACGGGTTGATGACCGCCGCGCCGTAGCCGACGAGCAGCGCCATGTGGTGGCACTCGCGGGCCTCGCCGGTCTCGACGATGAGCGAGCAGCGGGTGCGGGTGCCTTCGCGCACGAGGTGGTGGTGCACGCCGGCCGTCGCGAGCAGGGCCGGGACCGGCGCGTGCGCATGGTCCACCCCGCGGTCCGACAGCACGAGCAGCGTCGCGCCTTCGGCCACGGCCTCGCTTGCCCTCCGGCACAGCCCGTCCATGGCCTGCTCGAGGCCCGCCGCGCCCTCGTGCGGGTCGAACAGCATGGGCAGGGTCGCCGAGCGGAACGCGGGATCGTCGAGATGCCGCAGCTTGGCCAGCTCGTCGTTCGTGATCACCGGGGCGTCCACCTTGACGTGGTGGCACGAGCGCGCGTCCGGCGCCAGCAGGTTGGCCTCGGCGCCGAGCGTCGAGCCCATGTCGGTAACCAGCTCCTCGCGGATTGCGTCGAGCGGTGGGTTGGTCACCTGCGCGAAGAGCTGCTTGAAGTAGTCGTAGAGCAGCCGCGAGCGATCCGAGAGCACCGCCAGCGCCGTGTCGGTGCCCATCGAGCCGATCGGCTCGGTCCCGTTGCTGGCCATCGGCGCAATCAGGATCCGCAGGTCCTCCTCGGTGTAGCCGAAGACGCGCTGCTGCGTGCGCAGCGGTTCCCCCGCCGCGGACGGAGCGCCGGGAGCCGGCGGCAGGTCGTCGACATGAACCAGCTCCTGCTGCAGCCACGCGGCATAGGGCTGCTCGCGGGCGAGGTCGCGCTTGATCTCCTCGTCGTCGACGATGCGCCCCTGCGCCGTGTCCACGAGGAAGATGCGGCCCGGATGCAGCCGTTCCTTGACCAGCACGTTCTCCGGCGGGATGTCGAGGACGCCCACCTCGGACGCCATGATCACCATGTCGTCCTTCGTGACGTAGTAGCGGGACGGCCGCAGTCCGTTGCGGTCGAGCACCGCCCCTATGACGGTGCCGTCGGTGAAAGCGATCGACGCCGGGCCGTCCCACGGCTCCATGAGCGAGGCGTGGTACTCGTAGAACGCCCGCCGCTCCGGGCTCATCGACTCGTGGTTGCTCCACGGCTCCGGGATCATCATCAGGACCGCGTGGGCCAGGGGGCGGCCGGTCAGGGCCAGGAACTCCAGGACGTTGTCGAACGTGGCGGTGTCGCTCTGGCCCTCGCGGACGAGCGGGAACAGCTTCTGCAGGTCGTCCCCGAAGAGATCGGACCGGCACAGCGCCTCGCGCGCCCGCATCCAGTTGATGTTGCCGCGCAGCGTGTTGATCTCGCCGTTGTGGGCGATGTAGCGGTACGGGTGGGCCAGCGGCCACGACGGGAACGTGTTCGTGCTGAACCGCGAATGCACGAGCGCCAGCGCCGACTCGACATCGGGATCCGCCAGGTCGGGGAACATCCGCTCGACCTGGTCCGCGATCAGCATTCCCTTGTAGACGATCGTGTTGGACGAGAGGCTGGCGAGGTAGAACAGGTCGCGCTCGCGAAGCTGGAGGCCGTCGGCCTCGTGCGCCGCCCGGTTGCGGATGACGTACAGCTTGCGCTCGAAGCGCGCGCCGGCGTCGGGCGTGTCGTCGAGCGCCGGGCCGCGGGCGATGAAGATCTGGCGGATGATCGGCTCTCCGCTCCGCGCCGTGGCGCCCAGATGGCCGCTGTCGGTCGGCACGTCGCGCCAGCCGAGCAGGCGCTGGCCCTCCTCTTCGACGATGCGGCCGAACGTCTCTTCCACCCGGCGTCTCTCGCCGGCATCGCGTGGCAGGAAGACCATGCCGACGCCGTAGGCCCCCGGCTCGGGCAGCTCGAAGCCGGCGGCAGGGGCCACCTTGCGGAAGAACCGGTGCGGAAGCTGCAGCAGCATGCCGGCGCCGTCGCCGGTGTTCACCTCGCAGCCGCACGCGCCGCGGTGGAGGAGATTCACCGAGACTTCGAACGCCTGCCGGACGAGCTTGTGCGAGCGCTCGCCCTTGATGTTGACGACGAACCCGACGCCGCACGAGTCGTGCTCGAAGCGCGGGTCGTACAGCCCCTCGGCGCGCGGCAGCGTGCCGGCGGGGCGGGGCGCGGGGCGTGAGTGCTGCTCCTTCATCGTTCGAGATCCGCGGATAGGCGCCGACTACGGCGTGGCCGTGGCGGGCGCGGCGTGTCGAGCGGCGTTCGCCGTGCCGGTTCTGCGAGTCGCGGCCCCCGTGGCCGGTCCCGCCGGCGCGCCACCGTTGGTATGCCCGGCATCGTCGAGACGCAGCAGCCGGATGAACTCGGTTACGGCCGGATTCAGCCGCCGCCGACGCCGGTGGACGATGCTCAACGGCCGCACGAAGGGCTCTTCCTCGTCCAGCTTGTCCAGCGGGACGGCAACCAGCGTCTGGCGCTCCACCTCGCGACGCAGCGTGGGTTCGGGCAGGATCGCGACGCCTGCGCCGTCCTCCACCGCCTGCTTGATGTTCTCGATGGTGTCGAACTCGGCGACGACGTCGACCTCGGTCCCGTGCCTCCGCAGGTACCGGTCGAGTTCGCGCCGGACGGGAAGCCCGCGATCGAACGTCACGAACGAAACGCCGGTCAGCTCCCGCGGTCCGATCGCCGTGGTCCGGCCGGCGAACCGGTGCCCGGGCGGACACGCGACGGCCATCGACTGCCGCTGCCAAGGGACCACGGTCAGGTCGCGGCCGGGCGTGGCGAAGGCGAGGAGCCCGACGTCCGACTGATCGTTCTGAATGCGCGTGGGGATCTCGTCCGGGTGCATGTACTCGATGTCGACGTGGGCGCCCGGTACCGCCTCGCGAAACCGATCGACGTACTGGCCGAGGTCGTGCAGCCCGACCGAGTAGATCGATGCCAGCCGCACCGTGTAGCCGGAAGGATCCTGTCTCCGCTGGACCGCTTCCTCGAGCTCGTGGTAGCGGTCGACGATTTCCTGGCAGCCCTGGAAAAAGAGCTTTCCCTCAGGCGTCAGTTGCCACGGCCGCCGCGACCGGTCGATCAACTGCGCGCCGAGCCGCCGCTCGATCTGCCGCACCGCCTGGCTCGCCGCCGACTGGCTGACCGAATTGGCCAGCGCGCCCCGCGAGAAGCTCTGGTGCCGGACCACGTCGCAGAAGATGTTCAGCGCCTCCAGATGCATGAACCCGCCACTCTACCTACCTCAGCGGCTAATGGCAAGCCTTCCTTGTATTAGCGCAACTGATTCATGGCCGCCATGCGGCGACGGGGTGCCCGTCATGCGGGACGTGGCCACCGGGCGACCATTCGTGTCGTGCGCGGTCGTAGCGTGCCGCAACCGCATCCGGGCAAACCCGGAGCCACGGAAACTCGCTCCTGATTCGGGCAGGAATACCGGCGTGGACGAGCGCACTGTTCGCGGCTGCGCGCGACGAGCCGCGGAGATCGGCAGCGACTTCGACCTGCCGCGGATGCTCAACCATGGCTACCTGCCGCGGATGTACGAGGCCGGCCGAATCGCCCGCTCGACGCCTGCGTCGCGGACTATCTCCGGGAAGAGGTCGCCGCTGAGGGTCTGGTCCGCAACCTGCCCGCGTTCGCCGGCGTTCAGGGGAAGTGATTCCAGCTTCACGCCAACCTGGACAGCAGCGTGTCGAGCGCGACGGTCTCGGCCGTCTTGAGCGTGAAGCCGAGGCGGTCCGCGTCCTGCGGCGGCCGGACCTCCACGTCGGCGCCGCCGAAGAGCCGGCCGCCGAACCCGGCCAGCTCGTTTTGTAGAGCCCTCTCCGTGTCGGCGTTCCGCGGCGCGGCCAGCCGATCGTTGGCCACGAACTCGAGATCGTTCCCCGGGAACCTCACGCCCCCGCCGGTCATGCGGGAGGTGTCCTCCTGCAGGCGGCGGGCCGCGGCAATCAGGGCCGCCGCCGCGGTGGCCAGCCGGTCTGGGAATGCGCCTTCGAGCGGCTGCTTGCGGGAATACGAGAGGCCCGGTCGGCCGCCCGTCGCGTCGAGCGCGTAGTTGGCCTCGTGGGCCACGAGCAGCACGCTCGGGCCGTCGACCAGATGCGTGTAGTCGGCCACGTCGATCAGGAGCCCGGGCACGGCGTGCTCCTGGATCCACCGGTGAAAGACCGGAATCATCGTGCTCGGAGCCCCCGCCGATACGGGATCCGCGAAGAGCTTCAGGCTGAAGCGCTGTAGCGCCATGGCATCGTATCCCATCCTATTGCGCCCGTCCCTCGGCTACGGCCGGCATGCCCGCGGCCGGCCTCGCCGCGAGCCGCGCCTGGCACGCGTGGCACGCCTCGAGAAAGAGCTGCGCCTCCTCCACGAGGTGATGCACGGCGTCCGGGCTCAGCTTGGGGCCCCCTTCATGGCGCCGGAAGAGATACATGGCGAACTTCCCGCCCGCGTACTTGTCGAAGAAGACCTGCGTGTCGAAGAAGCGGGTCCGGAACTCGCGCACGATGGCCTCCGGGTCGTCACCGATGTCGATGAACTCCGACTTGATCAACCCCCGCGCGCCGAGCAGCATCGCGCCGTAGGCCAGCTCGTCCGCCGCGGCGAAGGCGTGCTCCTCCAGCTGCGACTGGGCCTCGAAGATCCGCGCCTCGGCCGCCGCGAGATCGAACTCGGTCAGCGAGACCACCTCGCCGGCGCACTCGCCCACGCCCATGTCGCCGAGCGTGAATTCCCGGGGGTCGCCCCAGTCCGAGTAGAACGAAGGGTCGTCATCATGGGCCGGTACCGCGGCCAGATCGGCGAACATCTCGCGCAGCGCGCGTTTCCCGATGCGGCGCGTGTAGTCCTGGAACGACTCGTCCTCCCGCCGTTCGGCGACGTAGCGCCCGGTGATGCGCTCGATGACCTCCGGAATGCGCTTGGACGGGACGGCGCCCGAGGCCAGTCCGTACGCGCCGGCGTTGTCGAGCCACTTGCCGCCGAGCACCACCTGGAAGTGGGGCACCGCGTAGCCGCCGATGTTGCGGCTGACCCCGTAGAAGCCGAGATCGGCGATGTGGTGCTGGCCGCACGAGTTGAAGCAGCCGCTCGTCTTGATGCGCAGGCCCTCGACCGCCGGATCGAACGCGCCCGCGGCGGCCCGCTCCGACAGGCGTGAGGTGAGCTCGGCGGCGAGTCCGCGCGACGAGGCGATGCCCAGCTTGCAGGTGTCGGTGCCGGGGCAGGCGGTGATGTCCGCGAGCGTGCCGGCGCCCGCCCGGCCGAGGCCGATGGCCGCCAGCTCGCCGTACAGGGCGGGAAGGTCCGCCTCGCGCACCCAGCGCAGCACGATGTTCTGCTCGACCGTCGCCCGCACCGCGCCGCCGACGTACCGTCTCGCGAGGGCGGCCAGCCGTCGCATCTGGTGGGCGGTCAGGTCGCCGAGGGACAGCGCGACGGTCACGGCGGCGTAGCCGCTCTGCCGCTGGCGGTAGACGTTGGTTCGCGCCCAGCCCGCGAAGCCGTTCGATCCGCGCCCGTTCACCGGCGCTCCGGGCTCGAGCGGTTGTTCGGCCGCCGGCGGAGCGCCCTGCAGGTGCGCGGTCCAGCGCGGATCGTCGGGGAGCGCCGCGCGCTCTTCGAGGACCAGCCGCCTGAATTCCTCCAGGCCGAGGTGGGCCACCAGAAACTTGATGCGGGCCCGCGCGCGGTTGCGCTTCTCGCCGAGCCGGGCGAACACGCGCGAGATGGCCTGCGCGGTCGGCAGCAGCTCCTCGACCGGCAGGAACTCGTCGAACAGCTTCGCCTGGTGCGGCACCGCGCCGAGGCCGCCGCCGACGTAGGTCTCGAATCCCTGCCGCTCGACGCCGTTCTCGGTGCGGGTGACCGCGATCAGGCCGAGGTCGTGCATCGAGACGAGCCCGCAGGCGTGCTCGCGGCAACCGGAGAAGGCCACCTTGAACTTGCGCCCGAAGTCCTGCGCGTCCGGGTGTCCGAGAAGGAACCGCATGCACGCCTCGGCATGCGGCGTGACGTCGAAGGTCTCGTCCCGGCAGACCCCGGCCAACGGACAGGCGGTCACGTTGCGGACGGTGTTGCCGCACGCCTCCCGCGTCGTGATGCCGACGGCGGCCAGACGCCGCATCAGGTCCGGGGTGTCGTCGAGATGGACGAAGTGGAGCTGGATGTCCTGGCGCGTGGTCACGTGGCAGACGCCGTCGCTGTACTCCTCGGCGAGGTCCGCCAGGGTGTCCATCTGATCGGGCGTGAGCCGGCCCATCGGGATCTTGATCCGCTGCATGCCGGGGGCGTCCCAGACCGTCTCCGGCCCCTTGGTCAGCTCGCCCGACGGATACGGCAGTGTCTTGGGGCCCGTGCCGTCGTTGCGCTGGCCGTTGTCGTAGCGCTGTCCGTAGACGCCGCGGCGGAGCCGTGTCTCGGCGAACACCTTCTCGTCGATCTTGCCCTGCCGGCGCAGGGCGATCTGGCGCTCGAAGGTATCGATCTCGGCGCCGAGATCGGCCGGAATGCGGCCGGCGAGTGCTTCCTTCCAGGTCATGTCACACGTTCCTTGCTTGCGCGCGTGCGTTGTCGAGCGTCCGGTCCGGCGCCGCGCGGGCATCGCGGGTGGCCGCCGGAGCCCAGGTTCCCCCGACCCGCGTGCCGAGGTCCGCTACCTCGCCGACGACGATCGTGCCCGGCGCGCCGTCCCCCGCGTCCACGGGCGCGGTTCCCAGCTCGTCGAGTCGCCCGCGCCACACGCGCATCCGGGGCGTCGAGGCGGCCAGCACGATGGCGGCCGGCGTGTGCGGGCGCCAACCGCGCTCGAGCAGCGTCGCGGCAATGCTCCCGCGGTTGCGCAGGCCCATCAGGACGATCACCGTCATCGATTCCGGTTCGACCGCGTCGAGAATCGGCTCGAAGGCCGCGGCCGCGTGTCCCGAGACGACGATGAACCCGGCGACGACTCCCCGGTGCGTCACCGGGATGCCCGCCAGGGCGGGCGCCGCGATCGCCGCCGTGATGCCCGGGACGACCTCGAACGGAATCCCCGCGGCACGCAGGGCCAGAGCCTCCTCACCGCCCCGTCCCAGCAGGAACGGGTCGCCGTTCTTCAGCCGGACCACACGCTTGCCGCGCCGCGCGCCGCGGATCATCACCTGCTGGATCGTCGCCTGATCCACCGCTGGATGCCCGGCCCGCTTGCTGACGCAGAAGTGCTGCGCGCGGGTCGCCAGGGCCGTGATTGCGGTCGGCACCAGCCCGTCGTACAGCAGCAGATCCGCCTCGGCGAGTCGCCGCGCCGCCTTCAGCGTCAGCAGCTCCGGATCGCCGGGACCGGCGCCGACCAGCGACACGAAGCCCAGCCTGTCGGGCACCGCCGGCGGGTGCGTGCCGACCGTCATGGCGTCGGTGCTCCCGAAGGCAGGCCCGCCGATCCGTTGCCGGCGTCGTCCCGGTCGCGCGTATACAGCTTCACCAGCGCGTCGAGCAGCTCGGGACGCCGTGCTTCCATCGGTACCTGTTCGGCCCGCCACCGCCGGCGCATCCGCGCGGCCTCGGACAGCCAGCGCTCGAGCTCCTCGGTGGGCAACACGGCGTCGAGGCCTTCGCGCAGCAGGCCGGCCAGGGCCGGCGCCAGCCCGTCGGTCGAAACGGCGAAGGTGACTCCTGCGCGGCGCACGACGCCGCCCAGGTAGAGACTGGCGTTCGGCGGGTCGTCCACCGCGTTGACGAACACGCATCGCGCCTCGGCCGCCTCCGCCACTTCGCGGTTGACGCTCGGCGTCGCCGCCGCCACCACCAACCACGCGCCGTCGAGATCGGACGGCCGGAACTCGCGCTCGATCCGGGTTACGCCCGCCGCGGCGACCTCGTCGACCCACTCGGGGGCCACGACGGTGACCTCGGCCCCCGCGTCGAGCAGACCGCGCAGCTTGGAGGCGGCAACGGGCCCGGCGCCCACCACCACCACCCGCCGGCCGCGGAGCTTCAGAAAGGCGGGGTAGAGGTGCATCTCGGGACCCTTCCTTCAGCGCGACGCTGTCGTGCGGGCATGGAGTCCGCATTCCGTCTTGGCGCTGCCCCGCCACCGGCCCGCACGGTCGTCCTCACCCGGCAGCACGGGGCTCGTGCACGGGCGGCAGCCGATGCTCGGATACCCGAGATCATGCAGCGGATTGTACGGCACGTCATGTTCGACGATGTGGCGCCAGACGTCCTGCTTCGCCCAACCGACCAGCGGGTTGATCTTCGCGATTCCGAACTTCGCGTCCCACTCGACGACCTGCGCCCCGGCGCGCTGCGGCGTCTGGTCGCGCCGGATGGCGGTGATCCAGGCGTTCACACGGGCCAGCTCGGTTTCGAGCGGTGCGACCTTGCGGATGGCGCAGCAGCGGTCGGGCGCACGCTGCCACAAGCGGTCGCCGTGCGCCTGCGCGTCGACGGTCAGCTCCGACATGACGCGCCGGATCTTCAGGCCGTAGCGCTTCTCCAGGCTGCGCCACAAGGCATGGGTCTCCTCGAAGAGGAGGCCGGTGTCGAGGGTGAACAGATCGATCGGCAACCGCTCGCGTCCGATCAGATCGATCAGCACGCAGCCCTCCGGTCCGAATCCGGTGGCGAACGTCAGCCGGTGCGCGTAGCGTTCCACGGCCCACCGCAGCACGTCGGCGGCGGGGCGGCCTTCGAGTTCCGCCGCCGAGCGTTCGAGCTCCCCTCCGTGCCGATCCGGGGTCCGGTCCATGACGACGTCGACGGTCACGAGGCGTCTCCTTCTCGCGGGCAGTGAGCAGCCCGGTTACCTTCCCAACAAAGCCAACGGCACGCCGATGGCGACGAGCACGACGGCCAGCGCAGCCCGCAGCGAGCGCTCCCGTACGCTGGTGGCCAGCCGCGCGCCGATCAGCACCCCCGGCACGGCGCCGGCGAGCACCGCGCCGGCCAGGGCGAGGTCGACACGACCCGCGCCGGCATGGCCCAGCGTCGCCACGGCCGAGAGCAGGAGCGCGTGAACGAGGTCGGTGCCGACGGTCTCTCGCGCCCGCAGCGGGTAGGCGAGCGCCAGCACGCAAAGGAGCAACGAGCCGCTGGCGACACTCGTCATGCTCACCAGGACGCCGATCACGAAGCCGATGCAGATGGTCGCCACGGCGGGCGGCATCCGGCGCGGCTGCTGCCGGTCGGCCAACATGACGCGCAGCAGGAGCGCCGCGCCGGCGGCCACCAGCACTATGCCCAGGGCGTGGGTCAGCCACGACTCCAGACGGTCCAGGGGCAAACGGTTGAGGATCGCGATTCCGACCAGCGCCCCCGGGGTCGACCCGGCGGCGAGGCGTCCGACGGTCGGCCAGTGCACCTCGCGACGCGACGCGTAGAAGGCGCCGCCGAACAGCTTCATTACGCTGGCGATCAACATGCCGGAACCGATGGCCACGGACGGGGGCACCCGGGCCAGCAGAATCAGCGCCGGGGTCAGCAGGGCGCCGCCCCCGGTCGAGGTGGCGCCGACCAGCAGGCCGGTGACGAATCCAATGGCGGTCGGGGCGAGGTCCGTCACTTCCGATCCCATCGCTATTCAGGGGGCACAAAAAAAAGCCCGGAGGGCGTCCGCCCCCCGGGCCTTGGTGTCGTGCGTCGTCTTGCTCTGTCTCGTTTACGTAGCGGTATGCAACGCGGTACGACCGTCGGCGCGGGGGATCCCTGGGGGCCCCATACAACAGCAACAACAGGCGCAAACTTCCAGTCGTAGCGTCATCGCGGTGCGTTCTGCCGGGACATTGTAGCGCGGCAACGAGGTCGCGCGTCAAGGGGGGCCGGCGTTCCAGCGCCCAAAAAGCGCATGTTACAGTGAACGGTTCTGCATGCTGTCGATTTCGCAACAGAGAGGATGTGCGTACCGTGTTCGAACATCTGATTGCCCCGCACGGCGGGGCTCTCGTCGATCGTCTCGCCGGTGAGGATCGTTGCGCGGAGCTGAAGGCGGAGTCCCGCGACTGGCCGTCTCTCGACCTGACCCCGCGCCAGCTCTGCGACCTGGAACTGCTCGCGAGCGGCGGGTTCTCCCCGCTCACCGGATTCCTCGGTCGCCGCGACTACGACCGCGTCTGCGCGGAGATGCGCCTGGACGATGGAATTCTGTGGCCCGTGCCGATCACGCTCGACGTTCCGGAAGCGCTGGCGTCGTCGCTGTCGTCCGGATCGCGCCTGGCGCTACGCGACGAGGAGGGGGTCATGTTGGGCGTCCTCGACGTCGAGGATATCTGGCAACCGGATCGGGAGGCGGAAGCGGCGGCGGTCTTCGGCACGACGAACCCGGAACATCCGGGCGTGGCCCATCTGCTCGACCGGACGCGGCCTTGCTACCTCGGCGGGCGGGTGACCGCCGTGCAGCCGGTTACGCACTACGACTACCGCCTGCTCCGCCACACGCCGGCCGAGCTGCGCTCCGAGTTCACCAAGCTGGGATGGACGAAGGTGGTCGCGTTCCAGACGCGCAACCCGATGCATCGTGCGCACCAGGAGCTGACGCTGCGGGCGGCCAAGGAGGTGGAGGCGAGCCTGCTGATTCATCCGGTGGTCGGCCTGACGAAGCCGGGCGACGTGGATCACTACACGCGCGTGCGCTGCTACCAGGCGCTGTTGCAGCGTTATCCCTCCAGGACGGCGCTGCTGTCGCTGCTGCCGCTGGCGATGCGCATGGGCGGCCCGCGCGAGGCGGTCTGGCACGCGATCATCCGCAAGAACCATGGCTGCACCCACCTCATCGTCGGGCGCGACCATGCCGGCCCGGGCAGCGACTCGGCCGGCAATCCCTTCTACGGTCCCTACGATGCACAGGAACTTCTGCGCAAGCACGAGGCCGAGCTCGGCGTCACGATGGTCCCGTTCAGGATGATGGTCTACGTCGAGGACCGCGATTCGTACATGCCGGTCGACGAGGTTCCGGAGGGGACGCGCACCCTGAACCTTTCGGGTACCGAGTTGCGGCAGCGTCTCGCCGGCGGGAAGGACATCCCGTCCTGGTTCACCTTCCCGGAGGTTGCCCGGGAGCTGCGGCGGAGCCACCCGCCGCGGGAGCGGCAGGGCTTCACCGTCTTCTTCACCGGGTTGTCGGGATCGGGGAAATCGACCATCGCGAACGCGCTCCTGGTCAAGTTCCTCGAGTTCGGCGGGCGGCCGGTGACGTTGCTCGACGGCGATCTCGTGCGCAAGAACCTGTCGAGCGAGCTCGGCTTCTCGAAGGAGCACCGCGACATCAATATCCGGCGCATCGGCTACGTGGCGTCGGAGATCACCAAGAACGGCGGCATTGCCGTCTGCGCTCCCATCGCGCCGTACGACGCGGTCCGCAAGGACGTGCGCGCGATGATCGAGCCGGTCGGCGGCTTCGTGCTGGTGCACGTCGACACGCCGCTCGAGGTGTGCGAGCAGCGCGACCGCAAGGGACTCTATGCAAAGGCCCGCGCCGGCATCATCAAGGAGTTCACCGGGATATCGGATCCCTATGAGGCGCCCGCGGACGCGGAGTTGGCGATCGACACGACCGAGCTGACCCCGGATGAGGCGGCGCAACGGATCATCCTGCAACTGGAGAAAGCGGGATACGTCGGAGCGGCGGACTGAGCTGTCCGCGGTGGACACTCCATCGAAAGGCGGCCCAGCCACCGGTGGCGCCCGCGTGAAGCTCGCCGGCATGCGTCGCGGCTCTCAGGCTCCATGGACGAGGCGGCCCAGCCGCCGGTGGTGCCTGTCCGCCGCCGGATGCTTGCGCTCCGGCCGTGCCCCGACCGGTGGGACGGTTGCACCGCCGGCCCGTGCGCTTGACGAACAGATGCTGATGCGCCGATTCTCACATGGACGGGTGCAGACAGCATGAGCCGGACATTCGAGTCGTCCGAGCGTTTCCGCGAAGCCGTCGCGCGCTTCGACCGGGCGAACGCCGAGGATCCCAGCGTCGAGACCACTGACGACGTCTCCTTTCCCAAGGAGTTGCTCTACGCGCGACGGATGTCCGACGCACTGGAGCGCTTCGCGCCGGACGCTTCCGAGGTCGTCCGCCTCGCCGTGCGCTCTCAGCACATCCGGCGCTGGACGGTGCCTCGCGACAGCTATCCGGAGGGCCGCGACGGCTACCGCCGCTGGCGGACCGATCTCGGTGATTTCCACGCCGCGACCGCGGGCGGGATCCTGCGCGAGGTCGGCTACGACGATGCCACCGTCGGGCGCGTGCAGGCGCTGCTCCGCAAGGAGCGGCTGAAGGCCGATCCCGAGGTGCAGCTCCTGGAGGACATTGTCTGTCTCGTCTTCCTCCGTCACTACCTCTCGCCCTTCGCGGCGCAGCACGAGGACGAGAAGGTCGTCGGCATTCTGCGCAAGACGTGGCGGAAGATGTCGGAACGGGGCCGAGCGGCCGCGCTCGACCTCGACCTCGCGCCGGAGCTGCGGGCCCTGGTGACCCGCGCCGTCGGCTGAGCGGCGTTCTTGACCGGCCGCGGGTCGTGCGCCCGCGTCAGACCGTGATGACAGCCGCGCCGATCGTCTTGCCGCAGGGTGGGCGCACCCGCCGGTTCGTCGTGGAGTGCAAGGTGCGCCGCGACGGGCTGGAGCGGACCGTCCGGGAGGGGGTCGACCAGACGCGGGGCTACATGGACCGTTGCGGGGCGGAGGCAGGCCACCTGGTCGTCTTCGACCGCTCGGGGTCCAGGACGCGGGAGGAGAAGATCTTCCGGCGCGACCCGGCGGCGGACCGCGCGCCGGTCACCGTTTGGGGCATGTGACGCAGGTGGCTGTCCCGGTCGGCACCGGTCGCGCTTGTTCCTCGCCTACCACCCGAACCTCCGCCGTACGGCCACCCGTTCCGGCGACACCTGCACGTCGAGATCCCGCGTCACGCGGTTGTCCGGCAGCGTCAGCAGGACCGCCCCGAGGCCGACGGCGCCGATGCCGGCCCAGGCCATTTTGGGGCGCGTAAACGTCGCTTCCGTCGTCGCGTCGCGCACGTCCGTGTCGAACGGCCAGTCCGGGCTGACGTAGACGCACTGCGTCGACTGGTGCTGATAGGTGTGCCTGCTGTAGCCCTCAGGGCAGATGTCGGTTTCGTAGTCGAACGCCGCGATCACGAGACCCGCTCCCGCCAGGATGGACACGATGCCGGTCGTCTTCCGGGATTGCGCCGCCGCGGGCGATACCGCGGACAGCAGGACGAGAACGCACGCCGCAACCATGAGGGTCCTCTTCATCGCCGTCACCCCTCCTTGGGGATCGTCTTGTCCGGCCGTCGCGCGGAATCTCATTCCCGGGGTGTACGCTCCGTCGTCGTCATCCTCCAGATCGCGGCGGCGATGCTGCCGACGACCGAGTGCATCACGGCAGACATCGCGCTGGGGATGGCCACCAGCGGATTCGCGAAGTTCTGGCGGGCCAGAACCACGCCGAGTCCTGAATTCTGCATGCCGACCTCGATGGCGGCGGTGCGCGCGGCCTGCTCGCGGCCGGTCCAGAGCCGGGCGGCGCAGTAGCCGAGCACGAAACCACCGGCGTGCAGGAGGAGCACGGCGAGCAGCAAACGGGCGCCCGCCTCGATCACCTGCTCGCGGCCCCCGCCGATGACCGAGGCGGCAATCAGGACGATGGTTGCTACCGCCACCAACGGCGCCACCGGCAGCACGCGGCGGCAGGCGGCGGGAAAGCGCGCCTTGAGCACGGCGCCGGCCACCACCGGCAGCACGACCACCTGCACGGTGTCGAGCAGCAGTCCCCCGGTCGGCACGTCGATGCGGCTGCCGGCGAGCAACGCGGTCAGCGTCGGGGTCATGAGCACTGCAAGCAGCGTGGAGGCGGTCGTCATGGTCACCGAAAGGGCGACGTCGGCGCGGGCCAGGAACGCGATGACGTTCGAGGCGGTGCCGCCGGGGCAGCACGAGACCAGGATGAGGCCGACGGCGAACGGCGTCGGCAGGTCGAGCAGCCAGCCGATGCTCCACCCGAGCAGTGGCATCAGCGTGTATTGCAGCGCGACCCCCGGCAGGACGCTGGTCCGCTCGCGGGCGATGCGCCGGAAGTCCTCGAAACCGACCGTCATGCCCATGCTCAGCATGATGACGCCCAAGCCGACGGTGATGAACGGCCCGCTGAACCAAGTGAACAGCTCGGGTCGGACCAGGGCGATGCCACTGGCGAGGAGCAGCCAGAGCGGAAAGGCGTTGGTGAGGACGGTCAGAACCGGCAACCCGCGCATTGTATGGTTTCTCGATGAGCTTTCAACCGGATCTGCTGAAGGGCAAGGCGGCGCTCGTGACCGGCGGCGGCACCGGCATCTGTCGGGGCCTGTCGCTGGCTCTGGCCGCGCACGGCTGCGATGTGGCCATCACCAGCCGCAAGGCGGAGCACCTGGAGACCGCCCGCGGGGAGATCGAGGCGCTCGGTGTCCGGGCGTTGGCGGTGGCGGGAGATGTCCGGGACCCGGCCGCGGTCGACGCCGCCGTGGCGCAGACCGTCGATGCCTTCGGACGGCTTGACATCCTGGTCAACGGCGCCGCCGGCAACTTCCTCTGCCGGGCCGAGGACCTGTCGCCCAACGCGTTCGGGGCGGTCGTGGACATCGACCTGAAAGGGACGTTCCACATGTGCCGCGCCGCGCTGCCGCACCTGAGGAAACAGGGCGGGGTCGTGTTGAACATCAGCGCCACGCTGCACTACTTCGGGACCGCCGCGCAACTGCACGTGTCGGCGGCCAAGGCGGGCGTCGACGCCCTGACCCGCGTCCTGGCCGTCGAGTGGGGGGAGTACGGCATCCGGGTGAACGGCATCGCGCCGGGGCCGATTGCCGATACCGAGGGCGTACGCCGGCTGCTCGTCGGGCCGGCGAAGGACCGCGTCGTCGAGATGACCCCGCTGGGCCGCCTCGGCGCCATCGACGACATCTCGAAAGCCGCGCTCTACCTCTGCTCAGACCTCGCGTCGTTCGTCAGCGGGGTCACCCTGGTGGTCGACGGCGGGCTCTGGCTGACGTCGAGCCGCATGGCGGAGGCGTGGGACGCCGCCGTCGCTGCCGCGAAGGGCGGGCAGTGACGGCGCCGAGGACAGGATCCGGCGGTCGACGTGGGTCGCGGACTGCAGGGTGCCGGGCCGTGCGCCACGGGGCGGGTTACACGCGCTGGTAGTCCGGTCTCCAGTTCTTGATCGCCTGCTTGATCGTCTTCTGATCCGCCTTCTCGTCGAGGGCCCGTCGGACGAGGGCGGGCAGCTCCTCGTCGCCGGCGAAACGCAGCGCAACGCACTGCGCGGTCGACACCTCGTCGATGTGCGGCTTCAGGTCGTCCGGCAGGAGCCGCGCCATGCGCAGGCGTTCCTCGAGGCGAATGACGCGGTCCTGGGCCTTCAGCGCGTTGACGCGGGCGAAGAGCAACGCCAGCACGAGGCCGACAGCCACGCCGACGCGATTCAAGGTCTCGATCGTGAATCCGTCCAGCAGCCCGACCAGGGCCAGGACGAGGTTGATTCCCAGCAGGGGCATAGCCACGTAGTGGAACAGCGGCACCCACTTCACGTGGTTCGCATAGGTCTGGGGGCGCTTTTCGGACATGATTGATCTCCCGTGGGCGTGTGGCCCGATTGTCGGATGGGGGGTCGCACGAAACGCCAGGACTCCACTATAACTTGCAGGTGGTTGGAACCGGCGGGCGCGCCGGTCGGACGCCGGTGCCGAGGCCGAGAAGGAGGATCGATGAGTGAACTGGCGAAGCAGCAGTGCGTGCCGTGCGGCGGCGGCGTGCCCCCGTTGTCCGGTGCGGAGCTGGCGGGCTTTCGGACCAAGCTGGGGGGCGACTGGAACGTCGTCGAGCAACACCACCTGGAGAAGATCTACAAGTTCGACGACTTCCGCCAGGCGCTCGACTTCACGATCAAGGTGGGCGAGATGGCGGAGGAGCAGGACCACCACCCCGACATCTACCTGACGTGGGGGCGGGTGAAGGTCACCATCTGGACCCACAAGATCGACGGCCTGACGGAGAGCGACTTCGTCTTCGCGGCGAAGGCGGACGCGTTGCGGTGACTGTAAGGTTCTCGTTGCTGCTGGCCGGCAGTCTCCTCGCGGTCCCGATCACGCCCGCGGTACAGGCGTCTCCGATGGCTCCGCCCGCCACGCTTCCGACCGGACCCCAGGCGGCCGTGCAACCACCACCACCAGCGGCGTCGCCGGGGCCGACCGGGAATGCGGAGTCGATGCCGAGGCAGGACGCGCCGAGGCCACGTGCCCGCGACCTCGGGGTCGAGGTCGGCATCTTCGCGCCGGGCCGGTTGAACGCCATCACCGACGTGGAGGGGGTTCTGGTCGGCCAGGTCACGTTGATTCGGGGCGACCGCGTGCGCACCGGCGTGACCGCGATTCGCCCGCACCCCGGAAACGTCTTCTTCGATCGCGTGCCTGCCGCGGTCTACACGCACAACGGGTTCGGCAAGCTGCTCGGCGTGACCCAGGTCCAGGAACTGGGGGAGCTGGAGACCCCCATCCTGCTGACCTGTACGCTGTGCGTCTGGCAGGCGGCCGACGGTCTCGTGCAGTGGGCTCTCGAGCAGCCCGGCATGGAGGAGGTACGCTCGATCAACCCGGTCGTCGGGGAGACCAACGACGGCGGCCTCAATGACATCCGCGCCCGGCCGATCGGCGCCGAGGACGTGCGCGCGGCGCTGGAGAGCGCGGCGGCAGGCCTCGTGGAGGAGGGTGCGGTCGGCGCCGGCACCGGTACGTCGGCGTTCGGCTGGAAGGGAGGCATCGGCACGAGCTCCCGGGCGCTGCCGGCGTCGCTGGGCGGCTATACCGTGGGCGTGCTGGTGCAGTCCAACTTCGGCGGCGTACTGCAGATTCTGGGCGCGCCGGTGGGGCGGGAGCTGGGCCGGTACGCTTTCAGCGCTCAGGTCGGCGGGAACGGTGGCGGCGGCGCCGGGGATCCCGGACGCGAAGAGAACGAGGACCAGTCGCAGGGATCGATCATGATGGTGGTGGCCACCGACGCCCCGCTGTCGGAACGCAACCTGAGGCGGGTGGCGCGGCGCGCCGTGATGGGGCTGGCGCGAACCGGATCGTTCGCCGGCAACGGCTCGGGCGACTACGTGATCAGCTTCTCGACAGCGCCGGGCGTGCGGAGGCGGCCGGGTGACCGGGTGCGCGCCGTGGAGGACCTCTCGAACGGCAACATGTCGGCCATTTTCCAGGCGACGGTGGAAGCGACCGAAGAGGCAATCTACAACTCCCTGTTCAAGGCGGTCACCGTGAGCAGCCGCTTGGGGACGCGGGAAGCGCTGCCCATCGAGGCCGTGGTGGAGGTGCTCGAGCGTTACGGCGCGATCCAGCGTTGAACGCTCGGTCGGGTTCGCCCACCGACCCCCAGGAGCCCGCGCCGCAGAGCGCAGCGCAAACGAAGTGCCGCGGCACAGGGTCGTGGAGCGGGGGGATAGGCCGGAACGCCGAGGCGTTTCGGCGCGCTAGTCGTCCCAGCTCACCGCGTCGCCGACCGCGATCTCGCCGTCGTCGAGCGCCTCGGCGAACGCACCGCCTGCCCACGCGGGATCCAGGGCGCCGCGCAGTCCGGGGCGGGCGGCGTCCATGTGCTCGCAGGGGCGCGTCTCTCCCCATATGAGCAGGCGGCAAGACCCGACGCGCAAGGTCCGGCCCCGCGTGTTGTCGAGGTCGATGCCCGCGACGAGCATGTTCGCGCGGCGCAGCGCCGGATCGATGTCGTCGGTCAGCTCCTCGTTCACGCCGTCCCAGCGTCGTCGGGAGATGATGGTGACCTGTCGCTTCCCGCCCTGGTCGGCGTTGCCCACCAGACCCCGTCCGGCGCGGAGCGTCGCGCTCTCGACAGCATCCATCGGTCCCCGGTGAAACCGCTTGATCCACAACCGCTCGAGTCGTCCCGTCATCTCTCAGGTCCCTGGATGTGAAGCCGGCGTCGGTTATGTTTGCTTCCCCGTCGCGCCTTGCCACGCGGGCGCCCCGCGGCTCTCGGGTGCCACGCGGGGTTCGCCGCGGACTGCTAGTGTAAGATCATCGGTTGATGAGTACGCTGACGAGCGATCTACAGGGCAGGGCCGACGCGGCGCGCGCGTCGCTCGACGCCTGGGTGCGCGAGGTGGTCGAATGGCATTTCGACCCGGCCACCGGCTGCCCTTTCTGGCTGGAGTGGGCCGAGAAGGCCGGCTGGGACCCGCGACGGGAGATCGGGGGTTTCGGCGATCTCCGCAAGTTCGGTCACTTCGAGGACGAGTGGCTGCGTGGGGGCCCGGTTCGCCGCTGGGTTCCGCGGGCCTTCGCCGACAAGCCGATCTTCGTCTTCGAAACCGGCGGGACGACCGGCATCCCGAAGAGCCGCATCGCCATCGACGACTTTCGCACCGACTACGAGCTGTTCTCCGACACGCTGCCCGACCAGTGCTTCCCCAGAGGTTCCAACTGGCTGATGCTCGGGCCGAGCGGCCCGCGCCGCCTGCGCCTCGCGGTCGAGCATCTGGCGCAACATCGGGGCGGCATCTGCTTCTGTGTCGACCTGGACCCGCGCTGGGTGATCAAGCTGATCAAGAAGGGTTGGATGGATCACCTGAAGGCCTACCAGGCCCACGTGATCGATCAGGCGATTGCCGTCCTTTCGGCCGGGCACGACATCAAGTGCCTGTTCTCGACGCCGAAGCTGATCGAGGCGCTGGCCAACCGCCTGGAGGAGGAGGGATCGAGCATCCGCGAGACCGGCATCACCGGGATCTTCGCCGGCGGGACCGAGTTCACGCCGCAGTGGAACCGGTTCGCGAACGAGGAGCTGCTCGACGGCGTCTACATGACGCCGACCTACGGCAATACGTTGATGGGGCTGGCCGGCAGTCCGCCGAGCGGACCGGCCGAGGGCTACAAGATTACGTATCATGCGCCGCAGCCGCGGGCGGTGTTGCAGGTGGTCGATCCCGACGATGCCGACCGGGTCGTCGACTACGGCGACACGGGGCGCGTGATGCTGACCACGCTGACCAGGGAGTTCTTCGTGCCGCGCTTCCTCGAGCGCGACGAGGGTGAGCGCGAGCCGCCGTGCGAGCGGTATCCGTGGGACGGCGTCAGCGGCGTGCGACCGTTCAGCGCGCTGGCGTCCGCCACCACCGTCGGGGTCTACTAGGAGTCCGCGCCGCGGGAACCCACGGACGACACGTTCCCGGCAAGCAACCATCGGACGAGAGCGTCCAGCGAAGGAGCGGGTGTCAACGATGAGAACCGAACTGCTACGCATGAACTGGAAGGTCCTGGCCGGTCTGTTGCTGGTTCCGGCTCTCGCCGTCTTCGGCTGCGGCGGTGGCGGCGGCATGGACGGTGAGCCGGAGATGGCGGAAGAGCCGATGGAGGAAGAGGCGCCGGCGCCGAGCGGCCCGCCGCGGGTCTTCTTCGTCGCCCCGCTGGACGGCGAGGCGCTGTCGAGCGATCACGACGTCGAGATCGAGTTCGGCGCCGAGAACTATACGATTTCAGCCATTCCCGAAGGCTTCGACCCGGAGACGGACGAGCCGCGGGCCGACATGGGGCACTACCACGTCGGAATCGGCACCGGCTGTCTGCCGGTTGGGGAGATCATTCCGGAGGGGCAGAACTGGCAGCACTTCGGCGACGGGTCGAATCGGTACACGCTGCAGGTCGAGCCCGGGTCCTACGAGCTCACGGTCCAGATTGGCGACGATTTGCACCGCACGCAGGACGGTCTCTGCGAGACCATCAGCATCGAGATCGCGGACGGGATCTAGTCCGGTCCGCCGAACGACGGTTCGGGATTCTCCCGGCGGCGGGGACGACCGCCCAGCTGGAACGCACGAAGGAGTGAGAAGGAGTGAAGAGGGATGCGGATTGACAGCGCGTGGATGAGATTGAGTGTGGCGGCGGTTGCGACGTTCGTGTTCCTGCTGGCCGGTGCGGCCGGTGCGGCGGCCCAGAAGGCGCGCATCTTCTTCGTGTCGCCGGCCGACGGTTCGCAGCACTCGGACGCCGTGATCAACATCGAGTTCGGGGCCGAGAAGTACCCGATCTCCGCCATTCCGGAGGGTTTCGACCAGGAGACCGGCACCCCGCGCGAAGGGGTGGGGCATTACCACCTGGGATACAACACCGGCTGCCTGCCGGTGGGCGAGATCATTCCGCAGGGCGAAGGGTGGCAGCACTTCGGTGACGGCTCGAACACGACGACGCTGGAGAACGCTCCTGCGGGGACCTACGAGCTTACCGTGCAGATTGGCGACGATCAGCACCGGACGCAGGGAGGGCTCTGCACGACGATCAGCATCGAGGTCACCAAGTAGGCGGCTGCCGGGAGCGGAGAGCACCGTGATTCATTTCCCCGCGCTGCGGTGGGGCACGCCCTACCGCAGCCTCGAAATCGACAAGGTCGTCCACTTCGACACCGGCGAGCCGGTGGCCGAGGTCAGCCAGGCGAACCCCGGCATCGTCGCGCGCGATCTGCGCAAGGCAGCCCGTGCCCGGCAGGTTCTCCGCGAGGCGCACCCGGCGGATCTCGTCCACATGATCAAGAAGGCGGCCGAGCTCTTCTCCACCGCCGAGTTGCCGCTCGGCGACGGTACGCAGACGCCGGACGAGTTCGTCCGGCAGCAGTCCGCCACCACCGGGCTTCCGGAGCACATGTGCCGGATGAACATGGAGAAGCTCCGGTACGTGCTCGACCACATCGACGAGATCCTCGCCTCGCTGACACGCCACCTGGACCCCGGCATCCTCGCGCGGGGCTACGGGGAAGAGCACGGCGTGATGCGCAGCTACCAGGCGACGACGTCGGTGCTGGGGATGGTGCTGCCGTCGAACTCCCCCGGCGTGCACAGCCTGTGGCTGCCGATCATCCCGCTGCAGATCGGCCTGGTGCTCAAGCCGGGGCCGCAGGAGCCGTGGACGCCGTGGCGGATGACGCAGGCGTTCTTCGAGGCGGGCGTGCCGCGCGAGGCGGTGGCCCTCTACCCGGGCCAGGGCGAGGTGGGCGCCGCCGTGCTCAACAACTGCCCGCGCAGCCTGATCTTCGGCGGTACCGCCACGGTGGAGCAGTACGCCGGCAACCCGGCCGTCCAGGTGCACGGGCCCGGCTTCAGCAAGATCCTGCTCGGCGACGACGAGGCGGACAACTGGGAGCAGCACCTCGACCTGATGGTCGACAGCGTGCTGATCAACAGCGGCCGAAGCTGCATCAACTGCTCCGGGATCTGGACCCCGCGCCACGGTCGCGCCATCGCGGAGGCGTTGGCCGAGCGGCTCGGGCCGATCGCGCCGCTGTCGCCCGAGGCTCCGGATGCTGCCCTCGCCGCCTTCACGGTGCCGGGCCAGGCGCCCGCCATATCGGCCGACATCGACGCGGCGCTCGGGGAAGCGGGCGTGGAGGAGGTGACGGCGGCGCATCACCCCGAAGGGCGTCTGGTCTCGCGCGAGCGCTGCGACTACCTGCGGCCGACGGTCGTCTACTGTCCGTCACCGGACGTCGCGATGGCGAAGAAGGAGTACATGTTTCCGTTCGTCACCGTCGTCGAATGTGAGCAGCGGAAGATGATCGGCGCAATCGGGCCCACGCTGGTGGCGACCGGCCTGACGCAGGATTCGCGGTTCGAGCAGGAGCTGCTCGACGCGCGGAACATCGATCGGCTGAACCTGGGTCCGATCCCGACGATCAAGCTCAACTGGCTGCAGCCCCACGAGGGGAACATCGTCGACTTCCTGTTCCGGCCGCGCGCGTTTCAGCGGGCCTCGTAGGGCGCGGCCGGGGCCGAGGGGCTGCCTTGCTCGAAGTCAGTCAGCTCACCAAGACGTATCCGACGGTCCGCGGGCCGCTGCCCATCCTGACCGACGTCTCGTTCTCGCTGTCGCGCGGGGACGCGGCGTCGATCATGGGCCCTTCGGGCAGCGGCAAGAGCACCCTTCTCTACATCGTCGGCGCGCTCGAGCCGCCGAGCGGCGGCAGGGTCACCCTCGACGGCACGGACCCTTTCGCGCTCGATGAACAGAAGCAGGCCGCCTTCCGCAACGCGCAGGTCGGCTTCGTCTTCCAGGACCACTTGCTGCTGCCGCAGTGCACGGTGCTGGAGAACGTGCTGGTGCCTACGCTCGTCAGCGCATCTGACGGGGCCGTCACGGACCGGGCGCGGTCGCTGCTGGAACAGGTCGGACTGCAGGATCGCCTGGACCACCGGCCGGCGGAGCTCTCGGGCGGCGAACGCCAGCGGGTCGCGTTGGCGCGGGCGCTGATTCGGAAACCGCCTCTCGTCGTCTGCGACGAGCCGACCGGAAATCTCGATCGCCGGTCGGCCGATCTCATCACCACGCTCCTGTTCGAGCTGCACCGGCAGCAGAACAACATGCTGCTCATCGTGACGCACAACCCGGAGCTGGCCGGCCGCTGCCCGATCCGGTACCGTCTCGACAACCAGACGCTCGCGCTCGCGTCCGCCACGTAGAGGGCGCAGCGAGGAGGAGGCGTGCGCATGAGCCTGCTCGCTCTCGTCCGGCGGAACGTCGTTCACTACTGGCGCACGAATCTCGCGGTCGTCGCCGGCGTCGCGGTGGCGGTCGCCGTGCTGGCCGGCGCACTGCTGGTCGGGGCATCGGTGCGGTCGAGCCTGCGCGGCCTGGCGCTGGAGCGTCTCGGCGCCATCGACCGCGTGGTGACCAGCGCCCGCTTCGTGCCGGAGTCGTTCGCTGCCGGCGTGCCGGCTGGCGGCTCGGGCGAACGGTTCGAGAACGCCGCGCCTCTGGTGGCGGTCGAGGGCTTCGTGACGCACCAGGCGAGCGGGCGCCGGGCGTCGGGCGTGCAGGTGTACGGCGTAGACGAGCGCTTCTGGACCTTCCACGGTCTCGAACCGGAAGGGTTCGTGCTGGGGCGCAACGCCGCCTTCGTGAGCGGCGGGCTGGCCGATGAGCTGGAGGCCGCCCCGGACGATGCGCTGCTGGTTCGCGTGGAGAAGCCGTCGGCGGTGCCGCTCAGCTCGCTGCACGGCCGGCGCGACGACGTCGGCCGCACGTTGCGTCTTGGCATCGATCGCGCGCTGGATGTCTCGGAGTTGGGCGAGTTTTCGTTCCGACCGCAGCAGGGGCGGGCGCGTTCCGTGTTCGTCTCGCTGGAGCGGCTGCAGGACGAGCTGGAGCAGGGCGGGCGGGTCAATACGCTGCTGCTCGGCGAGGATGACCAGGCGGGGGGCGTTGCCGGGGAGGCCACGGCGGCGGAGGACGCGGCGCGGCAGGCGGCGGCCGAGGCGGCGGTGCGTGCAGCGGCCACGCTCGACGATCTTGGCCTGCGGGTGCGGGCGATTCCAGCCCACGACACGGTCGCCGTGGAGTCGGCGGCAGGTCTGCTGACCGACGATGCGGTGACCGCGGTGGAGCAGGTTGCGGCCACGCTCGGATTGCGCGCCGAGCCGGTGCTCTCCTATCTGGCCAACCAGATCCGCAGTGGGGACCGGATCACGCCGTACTCCGTGATCGCCGCGCGGGACCTGTCGGTGGTCGGCGGGGAGGCGCTACCGTCGAGCTCCGGAGAACCCGCGCCGGTCATTCTCAACCAGTGGACGGCGGAGGATCTGGAGGTCACGCCGGGCGCCCGACTGACCATCGAGTACTACCTGTGGGCCGACGAGGGGCGTCTGACGACCCACGAGGCCGAGTTGCAGGTGGCCGGCATCGTGCGGATCGCCGGCGCCGCGGACGATCCCGATCTCACGCCCGACTATCCGGGCATCACCGAGGCCACGAACGTCATCGACTGGGACCCGCCGTTCCCGGTCGACCTCGATCTGATCCGGCCGGTCGACGAGACCTACTGGGACGATCATCGGACGACGCCCAAGGCGTTCATCCCGCTCGCGGCCGGGCAGCGGATGTGGGCGTCGCGCTGGGGCCGGGTGACGTCGGTCCGCCTGTCTGCGGCGCCGGGGGAGGACATCGCGGCGACCCGCGACCGCTTCGCCGCCGCGTTGCGCGAGGCGCTCGATCCGCTGGCCCTCGGTTTCGTCGTCTATCCGGCGCGCTCGCTGGCGTTGGAGGCATCGGCCGGGGTGACCGACTTCGGGTTGTACTTCATCTACTTCAGCTTTTTCCTCGTCGTGTCGGCGCTGCTGCTGGCCAGCCTCTTTTTTCGCCTCGGGGTCGAGCAGCGATTGCGCGAGCTGGGCCTGCTGCGGGCGACCGGCTTCCCCGCGCCCGCCATCCGCCGCGTGTTTCTGACCGAGGCGGCCATTCTGTCGGCGGTCGGCAGCGCGCTGGGCATCATCGGAGCCGTGCTCTACGCGGAGCTCATCATGCTGGGTCTGCGGACGTGGTGGGTCGACGCGGTCGGGACGACGCGGCTGGTCCTCGACGTGTCTCCCGCGACGCTAGGCGCGGGGGCGGCGGGCGGCATCCTGGCCGCGCTCGGATCGATCGGCTGGACGTTGCGCGCGCTGGCGCCGGCCTCGCCGCGCAGCCTGTTGACCGGCGCGGTGGCCGAGGTGACCGGCGTCGCGGAGGTTGCCGCGCCGGTGGAGTCGGGCGGGTCGCGCGCCTGGCGCACCGGCGTGGCGCTGATCGGTGTCGGGGCCGCACTGGTCGGGGCGGCGGCGGCCGGGCTCGTGGGAGCCACGGGCGGGTTCTTCGGCGGCGGGTTGACGCTGCTCGCGGCGCTGCTCGTCCTGGCCTGGGCCTGGCTGAACCGGCGTCCGGGCGCGGACGCGGAGGAGTCGTGGTCGGTGTCGCAGGTCGGATTTCGCAACGCCGCCTACCGGCCCGGGCGCAGCGTGCTGTGCATTGCCCTGATCGCGTTCGCGGCGTTCATCATCGTGGCGGTCGACGCGTTCCGCCGGGAGGGCGGAGGTAACGTGCTCGACCGTTCTTCCGGCACCGGGGGCTATACCCTGCTCGCCGACGCGCTGCTGCCGGTGGTGCACGATCCGGCGAGTCCCGAGGGACAGGACGAGCTGTTCATCGGAGACTTGTTCGCGGAGGGCGAGGCGCTGGACGGCGTGACGCTGGCGCGTTTCCGCCTGCGTCCGGGCGAGGATGCCAGTTGCCTGAACCTGTACCAGGCGAAGGACCCGCGCGTGCTGGCGCCGTCGGCCGCGTTCCTGGCCGAGGGCCGCTTCGGCTTCGGCGCCACCGCCGCCGAGACCGCGGAGGAAGAGGCCAATCCCTGGCTGCTGCTCGACCGGGAGTTCGACGACGGCGCCATTCCCGCCATCGCCGACGCGACCTCGCTGGCCTATGCGCTGCACCTGTCAATCGGTGATGATTTCGTCCTCAACCGCGACACCGACCGGCCGATTACCCTCCGCATCGTCGGGGCGCTCTCCGACAGCATCTTCCAGCGCGAGCTGTTGATCGGTGAGCGTCATTTCGAGCGCGTGTTTCCCGACTACGACGGCTACCGTTTCTTTCTCATCGACGCGCCGCCCGACCGCACGGCGGAGGTCAGTGCGGCACTCGAGGATCGCCTGGCCGACTTCGGGTTCGACGTCGTCTCCGCCGCCGAGCGTCTGGCCGCGTTCCACCGCGTCGAGAACACCTACCTGGCGACGTTCCAGACGCTGGGGGGCCTCGGCCTCATCCTGGGCACGTTCGGGCTCGGCGCCGTGCTGCTGCGCAACGTGCTGGAGCGCCGTCGCGAGCTCGCCCTGATGCGCGCGGTCGGATACAACGCCCGTCATCTGTCGCTCATGGTGTTGGCGGAGAACGCGTTCCTGCTCTTCGCGGGGCTGGCGATCGGGGCCGGTTGCGCGGTGGTCGCCATCGCGCCGGCATGGATCGAGCGGGGCGGGGGCGTGCCGCTGCTCTCGCTGGGAGGGCTGTTGTTCGTCGTCATCGCCACCGGTCTGGCCGCGTCCCTGGCCGCCACCGTTGCCGCCGTACGATCGCCGTTGCTCGGGGCGCTTCGCGCGGAGTAGTCCAGCGGAACGCCGCGACAGCGATACGACCGCCTACAACGGTTGAGGGTGCGATGTATATTGTGGGTGAGCCTGTACAGTCCGGCGACGTGAGGCAACCCTGCGCGAGCGCCGGAGCGAGCATGCAGGACACGGAGTTGTCGAATGATCACCAGCGAGTCTCGTGATCGCGTGACCATCGTTCGGCTCGGGCACGGCAAGGTCAACGCGTTCGACATCGAGTTGATGAGAGGCTGGATCTCGGAGCTCGCGCGCCTCGAGCAGGCGGATACGCCCGCCGTGGTTCTGACCGGCACCGGCACGGTCTTTTCGGCCGGCGTCGAGTTGCGCCGACTGACGGACGGCGGCCGCGACTACGTCAAGGCGTTCCTCCCCCTTCTGGGAGACGCCTTCTTCAAGACGTTCACATTCTCGAAGCCCCTCGTCGCCGCGGTCAACGGGCACGCCATCGCCGGTGGCTGCGTCCTCGCCTGCGCATGCGACTACCGCGTCATGGCCGAAGGGACGGGGCGCATCGGGACTCCCGAGCTCTCGGTCGGGGTGCCGTTCCCGAGCATGGCGATGGAGATCCTCCGGCTCGTCGTGCCGGCGCACCGGCTGCAGGCGGTCGTCTATCGGGGACTCACCTGTACGCCGGACGAGGCACTCGCCAACGGCTTCGTCGACGAGCTGGCGGCGCCCGATGCGCTCGTCGATCGGGCCGTCGAGGTGGCCTCGCATCTCGGTTCGCTGCCCCGCGCCTCCTTCTCGCTCACCAAGCGCATCATCCGCCAGCCCAGCCGGGATCGCGTCGTGCGCTATATGCGATCGGTGGACGAAGAAGTGCAGGAGGCGTGGATGTCCGGCGCCGTGCAGGATGCGGTTCGCGCGTACGTCGAGCGCACTCTTCGAAAGTAGCCCCTGTAGTAGCCCCCGGCAGCCCGTGGCGAGAGCACCGCTGCTTTCTGGCGGCGACGCATTCCGCGTGGACGGCGTTGCTCCCCAGTCGAATGTTCAGGCGTGCATGCGGCGACCGGTAATGCCGAAAGTAGTATTGGGCTGTGAGGGATCGCTGGCGGCCAGCGTTCGGCCGTGACACCGACTTGAGGAGAAGAGACATGCTTGGACGAATCTCGACGCTGCTGGGGGCTGGTGCCATCGCGGTGGTTGTGGCGGCGCAGGCGGCGATGCCGGCGTCCGCGCAGACGAAGCTGCTGCGTTTCCCGGACATCCACGGCGACCGGGTGGTCTTCAGCTATGCCGGCGACCTCTGGTTGGCCTCGACCGAAGGGGGACTGGCGACCCGGCTGACGGCCCATCCCGGGCTGGAGCTGTTTCCGCGATTTTCCCCCGACGGATCGCGCATCGCCTTCACCGGGCAGTACGACGGCGACGAGCAGGTCTACGTGATCCCGGCGTCCGGCGGCGTGCCCCGGCAGCTCACGTACTATCCGGCGCGCGGCCCGCTGGCGCCGCGCTGGGGTTACGACAACCAGGTGTACGACTGGTCGCCCGACGGGCGGGCGGTCCTGTTCCGATCGCTCCGTTACAGCACGGACCTGTCCGACAGCCGGCTGTTCCTGGCGTCTGCCGATGGTGGTTTGCCGGTCCCGCTGCCGATGCCCGAGTCCGGGGCGGGCGACCTGTCGCCGGACGGGACGCGGGTCGTCTACTCGCCGCTGTTCCGCGACTTCCGGACCTGGAAGCGGTACGAGGGGGGCTGGGCGCAGGAGCTCTACATCTTCGACCGCGAGACGCACGTGGTCGAGCGGGTGACGACGCACCGGCGCGCCGACCGCGACCCGATGTGGATCGGCAACGCCATCTACTTCACTTCGGACCGGGACGGCACGTTGAACCTGTACAGCTACGACCTCGGCTCGCGCGAGACGACGCAGCTCACCGACAGCGATACCTGGGACGTGCGCTGGCCGGGCGACGACGGCGCCGACCGCATCGTCTACGAGCTGAACGGCGAGCTGCAGATCTACTCGATCGGCGAGGGAACGTCGCGGGCAATCTCCATCACGGTGCCGGACGACGGCTTGGCGATGCGCCCGGCGCGGGTTTCCGCGGCGGACCTGATCGAGGACGCGGAGCTGAGCCCGAAGGGCGAGCGGGCGCTGTTCGTGGCCCGCGGCGACGTCTTCACCGCGCCCATCGAGAACGGCCCCACCCGCAACCTGACACGGAGCTCGTCGGCCCACGACAGGTGGGCGCGCTGGTCTCCGGACGGCCGCCGCATCGCCTACGTGTCGGACGCAACGGGCGAGGATGAGATCTGGCTCGTCTCCCAGGACGGATCCGGCGAGCCCGAGCAGCTCACCAGCGGCGGGCAGGCGATGCTGTACGCGCCCGAGTGGTCGTCGACCGGCGAGCACCTGGCCTACGGCGACAAGGAGGGGCGGCTCCGCGTCATCGACGTGGAGACGAAGGAGGTCGTCGAGGTCGCCGACGAGGCGCGCGGCCCGCTGCGCGACTACGTCTGGTCGCCCCGCGGCGGCTACCTGGCATTCTCGATGACCGACCCCACCGAGTTCAGCTCCATCTGGGTCTGGAGCCTGGCCGACCGCACCCTGCACCGGATCACGGACGAGCTCTTCCACGAGTGGAACCCGGCCTGGGATCCGGACGGCGACTACCTCTACTACCTGTCGGACCGGCAGTTCGCCCCGCAGCTCGGCTCGTTCGAGTGGAACTACCTGGTCGACCGGGAAACCGGCATCTACGCCCTGGCGCTGCGGAAGGACGTGGAGCACCCGCTGCCGCCGGAGAGCGACGAGGTGGAGGTGACCGGGGACGACGACGCGGAAGAGAACGACGCGGCCGGCGAGGAATCGGATGCGGACGACGACGCGGCCGGCGACGACGATGAGAGCGAAGGGGATGGGGAGGATGCCATCGTCATCGAGTTCGACGGTTTGTCCCGGCGAGTCGTGCGGCTGCCGGTGACGTTCGACAACTACGTCGGGCTGAGCGGAGCGGACGACGGCGTGTTCTTCATCCGCGCCGGCGCGCAGTACTACGGCCGGGGCGGCGACGTGCAGCCGGCGCTGCAGCGTTTCACGTTCGAGGACCGCGAGACGACGACCATTGCCTCCGGCATCGGCGGCTATGCCGTGTCGCGGGACGGCGAAAGGGTGCTGGTGCGCACAGGGAGTGGCTGGAACGTCTACCCGGCGGGCGGCGGCGACGCCACCGCGGTGTCCACCCGCGGGCTGAGGGTCGATCGCGTGCCGGCCGAGGAATGGGCGCAGATCTTCGACGAGGTCTGGCGGCGGTTCCGGGACTTCTTCTACGTCGAGAACATGCACGGCTACGACTGGAAGGCGCTGCGCGACCGCTACCGGCCGCTGCTGGAGCACGTCGCCCATCGCTCCGACCTGAACTACGTCATCGGCGAGATGGTGGCCGAGCTCAACGTGAGCCATGCCTACATCGCCGGCGGCGACTGGGAGACCCCCGACCGGCCGCAGGTTGCCCTGCCGGGCGCCGTTTTCGAGCTGGACCCCGCGTCCGACCGCTATCGCATCGCCGAGATCTTCACCGGCCACAACGAGGAGCCGCGCTACCGGGCGCCGCTCACCGAAATCGGCGTCGACGCCGGCGTGGGCGACTACGTGCTCGCGATCGACGGCGAGGAGCTGCTCGGGGCCGACAACCCCTACCGCGTGCTGCTGCATCGCGCCGACCGGCCGGTCCGCTTGACCCTCAACGACGAGCCGACCTTCGAGGGGGCGCGCGAGGTCGCGTTCACCCCCGTTACCGAGGAGCGCAGCCTGCGCTACCTGGCCGAGGTCGAGACCAACCGCCGGAAGGTGTCGGAGATGACCGACGGCCGTGTCGGCTACCTGCACATCCCGGACATGGGCGCGCAGGGTATCCAGGAGTTCGTCAAGTGGTTCTACGGGCAGGTCCGCAAGGAAGGCCTGGTCATCGACGTGCGGGGCAACGGGGGCGGCAACGTCTCGCAGATGCTGATCGAGCGTCTCGGGCGCCGCATCCTCGGCACCACCTTCGCGCGGACCTACGACACGCCCAGCACCTATCCCGCCGTTGCGTTCCACGGGCACCTCGTCTGCATCCTCGACGAGGACTCTGCCTCGGACGGCGACATCTTCCCCTATCGCTTCCGCGAGGCCGGGCTCGGCCCGCTCATCGGCAAGCGTTCCTGGGGCGGCGTCATCGGCATCACCAGCCACGGCCCGCTGCTCGATGGCGGCTCGGTCAACGTGCCGCAGTTCGGCACCAACGGCGCCGACGGAAGCTGGGTGGTCGAGAACGTCGGCGTGGAGCCGGACATCGAGGTGGAGAACGACCCGCGTTCGGTCATCGCCGGCCGCGACCCGCAACTCGAGCGGGCCGTCGAGGAGGTGCTGCGGATGATGCGCGAGGACCCGAAGGCGCTGCCCGAGCGTCCGGCGCCGCCGGTGAAGACGCCGTAGCGGGATACCTTCAACCCGACCGGGGACGGAGACGCCATGGGGCTGACGCGAATCGAGCTGGAGAACTTCACGGCCTTCAGGAGCCTGAAGCTCGACCTGTGTCCCGGCGTCAACGTCCTCGTCGGCGCCAACGGCACCGGCAAGACCCACCTGATGAAGGTGTGCTACGCGGCGTGCAATACCACCAGAACCCCCGCTGGCATCGACTTCGTGCAGAACCTGGTCGCGGTCTTCTTGCCGTCAGGCTGGAAGCAGGAGCGTCTCTGCCGACGTCAGCGGGGCGCTCCGAGTGACGCGAGTATACGTCTTGAGCGCGGCGACGCAACTTTGAGCATGGGCTTGTCGTCCGACCCTTCCGTTCCTTCCGTGGTGAAGTACCGGGAGAAATGGGTAAGCGAGCCGCTCAAGGCCATTTACGTTCCCGTGAAGGAAATGTTGTCCAATGCACCGGGCTTCAGGTCGCTGTACGCCGAACGTCGGGTGCATTTCGAGGAGACATACAAGGATATTCTGGATTCGGCATACTTGCCGCCGCTGCGAGAACTGGACCAGCGGGCTCAGGAGCTGCTGGAGACGTTACAGGATAAGGTCGGAGGCGAGGTCGCGGTCGAGAACGAGGAGTTCTTCCTCCGGAGCGAAGATGGAGACATAGAATTCTCCCTGCTGGCGGAGGGCGTGCGCAAGCTGGCGCTATTGTGGTTGCTGATCCGCAACGGCACGCTTCAGCCAGGTGCGGTCTTGTTCTGGGACGAGCCGGAGACCAACCTCAACCCGAAGCTGTTCGGCGTCGTGATCGACGTGCTTCTGAAGTTGCAGCGCGCCGGCGTGCAGGTCTTCCTGGCGACCCACGACTACGTCATCCTCCAGGAGATCGACCTTCAGGCGACGTCCGCCGATAGGGTTGCCTACCACGCTTTCTTCCAGAAGGCAGAAACGGGCGAGATCGGCTGCGATACGACGTACGGCTACAGCGACATCTACCCCAACGCGATTGCGGACACGTTCACTGATCTCTATGACAGGGAGATCGAGCGCAGCCTGGGCGGTGCGCGGGAATGACCTTTACAGAAGGAGATCTACGGATCGAATTCACTGGTGCCGTGGACGGCCGTAAGTTCGACGGTCCAGACCATCGCCTGAGTCACTGCATGAAGGCCGTGGACTTCGTCGTTGAACTGCCTGGTCACTATGTGTTCGTCGAGTTGAAGGATCCTCAGAACCCGCAGGCGACTCCGCAAGACCTTGCCGCGTTCACCGATACGCTGCGGAGCGGCAAGCTGGAAAAAGATCTCAGGTACAAGTATCGGGACTCCTTCCTCTATGAATGGGCGTCGGGGCGCGCCGACAAGCCTATCGACTACCTCGTCTTGATCGCCTTGGACACGTTGGACGATGCGCGGTTGTATGAGACAACCAAGTCCCTGAAGAGAAGTCTGCCGCAGCGTGGTCCGGATGCCCGGCCATGGCAACATGAGATTGTCCGTGGGTGCGGAGTCTTCAACCTGGAATCATGGAACCGGAGGCTGCCGCAGTATCCAGTGAATCGCGTTGGTGCGGGCACTCCGAAGGCCAGAACAGCGCCATGAGTGGCAAGCACACCGGGACAGCCCTGCCGTGGCTGGCGGATTCGACACGAGTGTCCTCGACAAGGCGATACGAGGTCGACGCCGGCGACTGGCTGCCGAGCAGGCCGAGTTGCTGCAGAGTGTCAAGCAGGCCTTGTTGGATCTCCGTGAGCCGCTCGGCGTCCGGAGCGCCTACATCCTGGGCTCGATGCTGTCGCCGGAGCTCTGGACTGAATCCTCGGATATCGACGTGGCCGTGGGAGGCTGCTCGCATGCGGTGCTCGACGTCATGAAGGCACTGGAGGACGCGACCGGCAAGACGGTTGACGTTATCGACCTCGATCTGCATCCTGCCCCCGAGTCCTTCATCCGTTCCGGAGTCAGGGTGTATGGATGAGGGAGCCTTCTCGGTTCTCGACGCCGAGTTGCGGGCGCGTTGTCGGGAAATCGACCGCATCGGCAATCGCATCGAGGAACGGCGCCGGACGTTCGACCGGCACGCGGCTGCGGAGGTCGACAGCTTGGCGAACCAACTCCACAACCTCTACAGCGCCTTCGAACAGTTGTTCGAGGAGGTCGCACGGTTCTTCGAGAACCGAATCGATGAAGCCAGGTGCCACACGGACTTGATCAGGCGCATGCGGCTCGAGATCCGTGGCATCCGGCCGGCGTTGCTATGCGAAGCAACGGCGTCGGATCTGGACGAGTTGAGGCGATTTCGCCATCTCTTTCGTCACGCGTACGCCACGGATCTGGATCCGACCAAGGTGGCGAAACTGGCGACCAAGGTGCCTGGCATCCGCAGCGCGTTCGATCAGGATTTCGAGCGCTTTCTGACGCGATTACGTCCGGACTAGCGAGGCGCTCCGGTGCTTCGGTCAAGTACTTGTTCGATTTCGGCGTCCTCAAACGTCGTGATTCCGTGCGCCCTGTTCTTCCAGAAGTAGTTGACGTGTTTCTTGCCCTCCGGGGTAGTCCATCCGCCTGCAATGTGCTGCGCTGAAGCATAGCGGCCGCCTTCGATTGTCGGATCCGTGGCGGTCGCAAGCAGAAGGTCCAAGTCAAGCGTCGAACCATCCTGAGTACCCGGCCACGCGACGTTCAGGAATCCAGAGTGCCTGTCGACGGCGGGCTTCTCATTGGCGGCATGCGCCAACTGTCCATATCCACAATTGCCTTCCTTGGCTATGAGAGCTCTCCAGTTCTTCATCAGCGCCTCCGGTACCAAGCGATCGGGATTCCTCACGAGACCGACGCAGCCCCAGCCGGCCGAGACACGCTCGGTCGACTCTGACTTTTCCTCCGCTGCCCATAGGTGCTTGGCCTCGCGAACCAGCTCCTCGGGTGTTCCTACGGACTGTTTGCAGGGAACGACAATCCCACACCCGAATTGCTCTTCACCAAGACTCCCGGAGAAGACCATCGTGTACGAACGACCACGGCTGCCCGATTGCCGTCCATACCGAATCGGCGCGCGGACATGCTTGCTCGCGTCCAGATCGAGTCGTTCACGCCATTTCGTCCGGATGTCGGAGTCGTCCCAATACAGTGAACCGATGATCAAGACTCCGACTGAGATCGTGTGGTTGTGCATGACTTCCCTTCCGAGGCTCTATGGGTGTTTCGCGACGTCGTGGAACAAGCCGGGGTAGACGAACGCGCCGCGGATCGCATCGCAGTCGATCTCGCTGACGCCACCGCTCTGCATTGTCGAGCGCCACGTCACACCCACGGTGTCGACAATCCTCTGGAAGATGGTTGCGGCTTCGTCGTTCCGCAACAGGAACCGGCCGCAGCCGCTCAGCAGGTTGGCGCGGTTGGCGTAACGGCCGAACGGCCCGCAAGTCATCGCCAGGTCGCGGCGGTCCAGCGCGATGACCGGGGACGGCGTCAGGTCGAACGCGGGGCTGAGACGCCACGAGCGGTCCGGGGCGATAATCGCGTGGTTGCGCGGGTGATCGTCGAGATTGGAGGTCGCTGCGTTGAAGCACATCCGGCCGAAGAGCTCTCGGAGGTCGGTTCGGGGGTCTGTGCTGGCGCGACGGACCTCGTCGGCCAGGAGCAGGTAGGACCAGTTGGCGCGGTCCACGGGGCTGTCGCCGGCCTGCAGCAGGGTCAGGGCGCTGACCATGCGGTGGCGGCGGTAGCCGGTGTCGGTGCGCTCGCGGTCGAAGCGGCGCACGAGCAGCACGTCGCGGTCCGCGACGGTCCCCATGCGGCTGTCGGCCACTTGCAGGCCGCAGGCCTGCGCTAGCGCGAGCATGCCGTGCTCTACCCGCGGGTGATTCCAGCGGTCGTTCCGGTTGCCGAACTTGGCGATCCAGAGCCCGTCGGCGTCCTGTACGACCGCTTTCGGTCGGGCGCCCCCGAGGGAGGTGCCGGGCCACAGGAGCTCTTCGACCTGCGCACCGGCCGAGTCGGCACGCGCCGGCGCTCCGGCGACTACGGCGTCTGCCGCGCTCTGCAGCCTGTCGAGCTCCAGCGCACCGGCGAACCGGGGTATGGAAGCGGGCGGCTCGACGGTGGGGCCGAAGCCGAGCGCACCGGCGCGATCGTCGGGTCCGCGCAGCAGGTAGTCGAACTCTTCGAGTTGCGCGTGGCCGGCATGACGTTCGATGACCCGCCGCCCCCAGGAATCGGGCATCGCGTCGCGTATGGCGCCGAAGAAGCCTCCCATGCGCCCCGTTTCGTAGACGTGGCCGGCGAGGCGCAGCTCGACCGGGTCGAGCTCCACGGCGTCGGCGCGCTCGCGGTAACGCCGGCCGTACACGAACGCGCCCACCGGATCGCCGGTCGGTCCCGCGGCGACACGGAAGCGTCCCGCGGTCACGAACACCGTGGCGCCGGGCAGCACGATGTACACGAAGCACTCCCGCTCGGAACTCATCGCCGAATCTCCGGGCGCGCCGAGGCAGGCGTGGCGCAGGATGTCCAGCAGCACTCGCGATCAGAACTCATCGCTGAGCCTCCGGGGGCGCCGGGCGACCTTCGGGCTCCGAGCCCGTTCGAGGGCCTTGCCTTCCTCGTCGCGGTCGGGATCGGCCACCTCCCGCATGTGCGACAACAGGCCGAGGGCCCAGAGCACGCCCAGATGGGCGGCGATGCCTACGGTCGGCTTGCCCTTTTCGATGTCTGCGAGCACAAAGCGCGACACGCCCACGCGCTCGGCGAGCACGGCTTGCGGCAGCTTGCGGCGGAGGCGGGCGGTGCGGAGGCCGCGGCCGAGTCGCTCCAGCGCCTCCTCGACGGCGGCAGGCGGTGCTTCAGCGATTCTGGATCGCTTGGTCATGTTGACCAAAATATACTTTGCATAGCTCCATGCTCGTTATATACAACAAAATACACGACCGCCAGGCGCAAGTGCGTGCGGTCAGTGGGAACGATCGCGTCCCGTGGCACGTATGCGGTCGATATCCACCTCGCGTCCCCGCGATCCGCAAGGGTTGGCAGTGCCGACGCGCACCGACGCGACCGAACTTGAACACGGAGTCGCCGTTCGAGGCCGAAGCGCGCCCGCCCAACGGATCGTCGTGGGCGCTCGGCGATGAGCGGCGGTCCGCATGCCGGACCCGATAGAGTAGGGGAACCCATGTCGTTCTTCTCCCAGCTTCGCCTCCTCTTCCGCCGCGTGCGGGCGAACCCGGGGTTCACGCTGCTCTCGCTGCTGACGCTGGCGGTCGGCGTGGGCGCCAACGTCGCCATCTTTGCGATCGTCAACGCGGTGCTGCTGCGGCCGCTGCCGCTCCCCGACTCCGAGCGGCTGGTAGCTCTCCGCCACGCCGCGCCGGGCCTCGCGCAGCTCGACGAGTTGCCGGTGTCGGACGCGCTCCACTTCCTGTACGCGGACGAGAGCAGGACGCTGGAGAGCGTGGCGGCGTACCGGGACGAGCAGGTCAGCTTCACCGGTCCGGAGAATCCGCAGCGTGTGGAAGCGTCGAGCGTCACCGCGTCGTTCTTCGACGTGCTGCGGACGCCGCCTCGTCTCGGCCGTTCGTTCACCGCCGAGGAAGACCGGCCTGGCGCCGCGCCGGTGATCGTGCTGAGCGACGGCCTGTGGCGCAGCCGGTTCGGCGCCGAGTCGGGGGTGGTGGGGCGGGTCGTCGAAATCGACGGAGAGAGCGTGGAGGTGGTCGGGGTCATGCCGCCGGGATTCTCCTTCTCGCAGCAGGAGATCGACCTGTGGCGGCCGCTCCGGCTCGACCGGGAGAACGTGCAACTCGGGGCCTTCGGCATCAACGGCGTGGCACGAATCGCCGACGGCTCCACACTGGGACAGGTGCGGGCCGAGCTGGGGGCGATGATCTCGAACCTGGTCGAGATCTTTCCCGACGAGGGCGCCGCGCCGATTCTGGCGAACGCCGGATTCCGGCCGCTGGTCGACCCTGCCCGCGAGGTGGTGGTCGGCGACATCGAGGCGACGCTGTGGATCCTGCTCGGCGCCGTCGGGTTCCTGCTGCTCATCGCGTGCGCCAACGTCGCCAACCTGTTTCTGGTGCGGTCCGAGGCGCGGCACGGAGAAGTGGCGATTCGCGCCGCCCTGGGAGAGAGCCGCGGACGGCTGGCCGGGTCCGTGCTCTTCGAAAGCCTCGGATTCGGGGTGGCGGGCGGCCTTCTGGCGTTTCCGCTGGCGGAGCTGGCGGTGCGCCTGCTGGTCCGCTTCGGCCCGCGGGAGCTGCCACGTCTGGACGAGATCTCCATCGACGCGGCGGTGCTGCTGTTCGGGCTCGTCGTGTCGGTGATGGCGGGGCTGCTGTTCGGACTCCTGCCGGCCCTGCGGGCAGGCGCGGTGGCGGCGGCCGGCCACATGACGGCAGGCGCGCGCGGCGCCACGGTCGGCCGCGAGCGTCAGCTTGCACGCCGTGGACTCGTGGTGGTCCAGGTTGCGCTGGCGCTGACCCTGCTCGTTGGCTCCGGACTGGCGGTGCGCTCGTTCCAGAGGCTGGCGGCGGTCGATCCGGGCTTCGACCCGGTCGACGTCCTTGCCTTCGGACTGTCCCTTCCGGAGCGCGACTACGAGTCGCCCGCAGCGCGGCTCAACCTCCACCGGCGGATTGTCGACAGTCTGCGCGCCCTGCCCGGCGCGGTCGACGCCTCCGCCGCGTCGACGGTGCCGCTGAGTGGCGAGGTGTCCGGTTCGGGGCACACTATCGAAGGCCGTCCGCTGGCCGACGGCGAGGTGCCGCCGGTGTTCATGGTCAAGCGCGTGGCGCCCGGCTACTTCGACACGCTCCGTATCGGGCTGGTCGAAGGCCGCGTCTTCGACCGCCTGGACGGTGAGCGGGATGCTCCGGTGGCCATCGTGTCGCGGTCGCTGGCGCGCACGCACTGGCCCGGGGAGAGCGCGCTCGGGAAGGGTATTCGGCTCGGCGGTCCGCCCGACGAGGAAGGCGAGCAATGGTCCCGCGTGGTCGGCGTGGTGGACGACGTGCACGAGCTCAACCTGCACGAAGACCCGCCGGAGATGGCGTACTACCCGCTGCCGGGGATTACAGGCGGCGAAGCCACGCCCGCCGTCATGCGCTATCTGGTGCGTGGCCCGAACGCGGCGGCGCGTTCGGGCGCGGTGCGGGAGGCGGTGCGAGGACTCGATCCCAGCTTGCCGATCGCGGAGATCGAGACGCTGGAGACGCTGGTCGGGCGGGCTCGCGGTACGCGGGCGTTCGTCATGACCCTGCTCGCGGTCTCCTCCGGTCTCGCGCTTCTGCTCGGCTCGGTCGGCCTCTACGGGGTGGTTGCCTACATGGTCGCGCAACGCCGTCGCGAGATCGCGGTCCGCATGGCGGTCGGGGCGCAGGTGACCGACGTGCGCCGGCTGGTGCTGACCGAGGCGGGCGCCCTCGCGCTGCTCGGCGCACTGCTCGGGATTGGTGCGGCCGTCGTGCTGACACGGCGGCTGCAGGCGTTGCTGTTCGAGACGAGTCCCCTCGATCCGGCGGTCTTCGCCGCCGTGTCGACGCTTCTGATCGGGGTCTGCCTGCTCGCGAGCTGGCTGCCGGCGCGGCGCGCGGCGCGCATCGATCCCTGCACGGCGCTGCGCGCGGAGTAGGATCCGCAAGCCATGCCGGCTCCCGTCGCTCCACGGCGCCCGCACCGCCACGAGAAGCACGGCGACGTGCGCGTCGACGACTACTACTGGCTTCGCGAGCGCGACAACCCTGAGGTGGGGGAATACCTGGAAGCCGAGAACGCCTACGTCCAGGATGTGATGGCGGACGCGGCCGGACTCGAGGAACGGCTGTTCGAGGAGATCAAGGGGCGCATCAAGCAGACCGACATGTCGGTGCCGTACCGCGAGCGAGGGTATCGGTACTACCGCCGCTACGAGGAGGGGCGGGAGTACGAGATTCACTGCCGCCGGCAGACCGATGGCAGACAGGAACCGGAGGGCGGTTCGGCGGCCGCCGAGCAGGTGATTCTGGACGTCAACCAGGTGGCGGCCGGGCACGAGTTCTGCCAGGTGGCGTCGCGCCCGGTCAGCCCCGACGGGGGCCTGCTCGCCTACGCCGTGGATATCGTCGGGCGGCGGCAGTACACCGTCCGCGTGCGCGTTCTCGCTACGGGAGAGGAGTTGCCGGACGCCATCGTCGACGTCACCTCCAACATCGCCTGGGCGGCCGACAGCAAGGCGTTCTTCTACGCGCGGCACGATCCGACCACGCTGCGTCCGTATCGGATCCTGCGGCATCGGCTGGGCGACGACCCGGCCAACGATCGGCTCGTCTACGAAGAGGTGGACGACACGTTCTCCTGCGGCGTGTGGTTGAGCCGGTCCAGGCAGTTCATCCTGATCGGTTCGTACCAGACGCTGACGACCGAGTTCCGGTATCTCGACGCGGCTGACCCGGAGGCGGAGGTCAAGACCTTCCTGCCGCGTCAGCGGGGTCACGAGTACGACATCGACCACTACCGCGGGCGGTTCACCATCCGGACGAACGTCGGCGCGCGCAACTTCCGGTTGATGGAGGCCGCGGGCGACCCCCCGCCGCCGGGGGCCTGGCGCGAGTTGATCCCGCATCGGGACGACGTGCTGATCACCGGCTTCGAGCTGTTCCGCGAGCATCTGGTGGTCGCCGAACGGCATGCGGGGCTGAGTCGGCTCCGTGTGCAACGGTGGGATGGCGCCGAGCACCACGTCGCGTTCGACGAACCGGCCCACGCGGTCTCCATCGGTACGAACCGCGAGCCCGAGACGACCACCCTCCGTTTCCACTACGCATCGCTGACCACCCCGCCCTCGGTCTACGACTACGACATGGAGACGCAGTCCCGCACGCTGCTCAAGCGGGAGGAGGTGCTGGGGGACTTCGACCCGGCGCGCTACGACACCGAGCGTCTGTTCGCCACCGCGCCCGACGGCGAGCGCGTGCCCATCTCACTCGTCCGCCGCAAGCGCGCCGCGGCGCGCGGCGGTAGTCCGGATCCACCCGCTGCGGCCGCCGTTGCGGCGGCAAGCGCCGAATCCGCCGGTCCCGCGCCGCTGCTGCTCTACGGCTACGGCGCCTACGGCATCAGCATGGAGCCGACGTTTCACTCCTCGCGCCTGAGCCTGATCGACCGCGGCTTCACCTACGCCATTGCCCACGTCCGCGGCGGGGAGGAGCTCGGCCGCCGCTGGTACGACGACGGCAAGCTGCGGAAGAAGAAGAACACCTTCACCGACTTCATCGCCTGCGCCGAGCACCTGGTCGCAGGGGGTTACGCGGTTTCCGAGCGGCTGTTCGCCATGGGCGGCAGCGCCGGCGGCCTGCTGATGGGCGCCGTGATCAACATGCGTCCCGACCTTTTCCACGGCGTGGTCGCGCAGGTGCCGTTCGTCGACGTCGTGACCACGATGCTCGACGAGTCGATCCCCCTGACGACTGGCGAGTACGACGAGTGGGGGAATCCGAACGAACCGGAGGACTACGCCTGCATCCGGTCCTATTCGCCCTACGACAACATGGCCCCGGTCCCCTGGCCGCACCTGCTGGTGATGACCGGCCTGCACGACTCGCAGGTGCAGTACTGGGAGCCGGCGAAGTGGGTTGCCCGACGCCGTGCCCTGCAGCCGGACGAGGCTCGGCGCCTATTGTTGAAGACCAACATGGATGCCGGGCACGGCGGAGCGTCCGGGCGCTTCCGACAGTACCGCGAGATCGCACTCCAGTACGCTTTCCTGCTGGATCTGGCGGGTCGGGCCGACCGTGAGCCGGCCGCATCGTGAGGAGAGAGAGCATGGAGACAGGGCGTAGAGCGTTCGTTGGGGCGTTGGGTGCCGCGGCCGCGGCGGGCGCGCTGCCCATGGCCGAGGCCGGGGGGGCGGCGGCGGGAGCCCCGCCCCCTGCCGAGCCAGGACTCGCGCCGGCGGGCGTCACGGGGCAGTCGAGCGCGCTGGAGGGGATCGAGGCTTTCGCGTTCGATGCCTACGGGACGTTGTTCGACGTCTTCTCGGTGACGGCGCTGTGCGAAGAGCTGTTCCCGGGCAACGGTGACACCCTGGCGCAGCGCTGGCGGGCCAAGCAGCTCCAGTACAGCCTGTTGCGCAGCCTCATGGGCCGGCACCGCGACTTCTGGCTGGTCACCGAGGACGCGCTGGTGTACGCGGCCCGCAGCCTGGAGCTCGATCTGACCGACGCGCGGCGGGCGCGACTGATGGACGCGTACTTGTCGCTGGAGGCGTTTCCCGACGTGCGGCCGGGCCTGGAGGCACTCAGGGGGCGGGGAGTGCGGCTGGCGATCCTCTCGAACGGCGAGCCGCGGATGCTGGAGGCGGCGGCCCGCAGCGCCGGCATCGACACCCTGCTCGACACGATCATCAGCGTCGAGGAGGTCAAGATCTTCAAGGTCAGTCCGCGCGTCTACAACCTCGGACCGGAGCGGCTCGGGGTCGGCCGTTCCGCGTTGGGGTTCGTTTCTTCCAATGCCTGGGACATCGCCGGGGCCGCCTCGGCCGGTCTGAACACATTCTGGATCCAGCGCAGCGCCGCCGAGCCGCCCGACGAGCTGGGGTTCGCGGCGGATCGCGTGGTGGCGGCGATTACCGATCTGCCGGATCTGTTGGGACCCGCCGGCTGAATCACGCAGACCGACATCGACGACGTGGGTGTCGCGGGACCGAGCGGACCGGCGGAAGCCGCTGGCCTCAGCGGTCCGCAGCCTGCTTGTCCTGGACGCGAGCGCCACGCAGGACGTTCACGATCGCGTAATTCCCCTCGTGGCAGGAGTACTCGAAGAGCGGTCCCGGCGTCACCCCCCGCCGCGCCTGGTCCGTCGACAGCGTGAAGCGGACGGTCCACGGCTGCGAAAAGCGGGCCGGGTCGGTGATCGTCGCTTCGTAGTCGATCGTTTCCGCAGCGACGCGCGTGAACCGCTCGACCACGTGCAGGGTCGCGGCGGGGGCGCGCCAGACGTGGCGGAACCGGTCTTGCGACCGGTCGGGGAAGTAGCGGCTCTCGACCACCAGCGTGCCTCCCTCCCAGCGGCCGCGCGGCTCGCCGTTCCATTGCGGGAGGCCGGTCCACGGACGGCCGTCGAGGGGAATGATCCGGCGCTGATGGTACATCTCGTGCAGGATGACGACGTGGGTCGGCGTCTGGAAGATCTGGTGGTTCGGGTTGTCGCCGAACCAGATTTGCGGAAACCCGTCACCGAAGCACCGCTCGCCCGTGTCGAGGTCGAGGTGCGAATCCCAGGGGCCGGTCCCGTACGGCCGTTCGTGGTCGCGCGCCGTGGGCAGGTAGGGGATGCGGCCGCTCGGCGGATCGACGATCAGCGACGTGCGCCTGCTCGGCTGCCAAGTGGTGCCTTCGTCGAGCCAGAGGGCGTCGTAGCCGAGGCTGCCGTCGGGTCGGTAGTCGACATCGCCGCCCGCCGGCGCCCGCTCTGCGGGTCGCTCCAGCAGGCGTTCCTCCAGCTCGAGCGCCGCGATCTCGAGCGCCGCGACTTCGTCCTCGCTCAGGAACTCCCGCCCCTGGTATGCGGACGGCCGTTCGAGCGGCGTCAGGGTCGAGCCGACCCAGATTCCCTGCAAGTCGGGGTCGCCCCAGGGAGTCCTCGGCACCTCCTGGGCCGAGACGGCGGTGCCGCGCGCCGCGGCCAGCGCGATGACCGCATACAGGAACAATCCGCGTCTGTGCACCATGTTGATACTTTGTCTCTGGATTCCTCGCGTCGTCACCCACCGGGTCTCCGGAATGGTACACCCCGGCAGCCGGTCCACCGGCAGGCTCGGCCCCCGAGGGCGCGAGCCGCCACCGCACGCCAATACGTCCACACGGCCCTGAGCGGCGGTCGCGCCGGGGTATGCTGAACCGATGGACATCACGACGAGCAGAGAATGGCTGTCTGTGGCCTTGCTGGCGCTGGCGGCAGCGGCCGGGTCGCCGGTCGGCGCGGAGGGGCAGACGGCGTCGGTTGGCGCGGCGAGTACCAGTGCCCGCGGTTCGGACATCGAGATTGCCATGACGCGGATCGAAGTCGGCGACCTCACCTTCGACGTGCGAACGGCGGGTCCGGAAGACGGCGAGCCGGTGATCCTGCTGCACGGGTTTCCGCAGACCTCCTACGAGTGGCGCCATCAGATCGAGGCGCTGGCCGGGGCCGGATTCCGCGTGGTGGCGCCGGATCAGCGCGGCTACTCGCCGGGGGCCCGCCCGTCGGACATCGCCGACTACGCGCTGCCGCTCCTCGTGCAGGACGTTATCGGCATCGCCGACGCCGTAGGGGCCGAGCGCTTCCATATCGTCGGCCACGACTGGGGGGCAGTGGTGGCGTGGGGCATCGCCGTGGCCGCAGCGGATCGCGTGATCACGGCCAACCCGGTCTCAGTCCCGCACCCGGACGCGTTCGCGCGGGTCCTGAACGACCCGGCGTCGTGTCAACCGGCTGCGTCGTCCTACTTCGACGTGTTCGTCCAGCCGGACTCCGAGGACGCCTTCCTGGCCAACGATCGCACGCTGCTGCGTGGCATCTACGCCGGCATCGACGGCGCGGCGGTGGACGAGTACGTGCGGGTCCTGGGGTCGAAGGCGGCCCTCGGCGCCGCCTTGAACTGGTACCGCGCGAACATCGGCGACCGCAACCTGCAGGGACCGGCCCTCGGTCTCGTGGACGTGCCGACGATGTTCACGTGGAGCGACGGCGACACGGCGCTGTGCATCGACGGCGCGCTGCTCACCGAGGAGTATGTCAGCGGCCCGTACCGCTTCGAGGTGCTTGAGGGGGTGAGTCACTGGATTCCCGATCTGGCGGCCGAGGTGATGTCCACTCTTCTGTTGGAGCACTTGAGCCGATACACAGAGCGTTGAGGCGTCCCGGTTCCGCCTGATGATCGGCGGCCGGCCCGACGCGGGTGGCCATGGCTGTCGGAAACGTTTCGTCCCGGGTCTCGAACGCGGATCGCTCGCGGCAGGCGTGGCGCGCCCGCTTCCTGCTTGCGAGCGCGGTCGCTCCGATTGTCGTCGTTGCTCTCTCCGCGGAGCCCAAGTGGCCGGTCGAGCGGCTGCTGACCGAGCGGATGGGTTTCTTGGCCGACGACGTGCGGGAGCTCGAGCGCGGCTCGGCCGTCACCCGCAGCCTCCCCACGCGCGTTCGGCAGGAGGTGGCCAATGTCGCCGCGGTGTACCTGGACGTGCCGCCCGACGAGTTCGTCGCGCGGTTCCGCGACATCGAGGAGTTCGAGCGGGGTCCCGGCATTCCGCAGATCGGGCGGTTCGGCGACCCGCCGCGCATCGACGACCTGCGGCCGCTGACACTGGACCCGGAAGACGTGGCGGAGCTGTCGAAGTGCCGTCCCGGCGATTGCGAGGTCAAGCTCTCGGCGCACGCCATGACCCGCTTTCGCGACGAGGTGGACTGGTCGTCGGAGCATGCCGGCCGGCAGGCCGACGAGGTCGCCCGCTCGATGGTCCTCGACCTGCTGCGGGCCTACCAGGCGCACGGCAATGCGGCCCTGGGGGCATATGTCGACGGCAAGCGGCCGCTGCCGGTGGCGGAACACTTCCGGTCGCTGCTTGCCAGCCGCGATCCCCTGCCGGCGCCGGTCCCCGGGTTGCTCGCCTACCTGGACGGCTATCCGCACGGCTTGCCGGACGGCGCCGACGAGTTCTTCTACTGGACGATGGTCGACTTCGGCATGAAGCCGACCATCCGCCTGAACCACGTGACGATCCGTCCGCTGCCCGATCGGTTGTCGACCGGCGTCGCCTATGCGATTGCCACCAAGCAGCTCTACGCGAGCCACTACTTCCACACGACGCTGGAGCTGCGCTTTCTGCTCGACCGTACCGACGACGAAGGACGCGAGGGCTCTGCGCTGATCTCCATCACGCGCTCCCGCAACGACGGGATGACCGGCTTCCGCGGGCTGTTCCTGCGACCGATCATCAGACGCCGCTCGCGGGATGCCGTCCGCAACTACCTGGAGCACGTCAAGCGGCAGGTCGAGCGGCCGGCCAGTCCTTCGGCGACGGAAGAGTTTCGGCCGGGTGCCGGTTCCGAATAGGCGCCTAAGTACGGCCGAAGACGATCTTCTCCTGCCGCAGTAGCCACGACGTGAGGGACAGGAACAGGAGCGCAAGCAGGGTCGTGGCGACCGCCGATGTCACCACGCTCAGGGCCGCGACCGGCTCGCCGCCCATCACGTCGACCAGCAACAGGTGGTGCGACAGGGCGGGAACCAGCATCATCCAGCCGGTGGATTGCAGCGGGTAGAACTGCAGGACGGTGCTGGGAATGATCGGCACGAAGATCAGCAGGCTGACGTAGGTCTGCGCCTCCTTGAAGCTGCGGGCGAATGTCGCCACGAACATCTGCAGCGTGGATGCAAGCAGCACCAGCGGCGCGACGACGACGGACATCAGCAGAAGCTGGCGCCCGCCCAGGCTGAGCTGCACGCCCAGGTCCTCCAGCGGCACGAAGCGCATCATCAGCAGGAACATCACCAGGGTCAGCAACGTCGCCACAAGCCCGAACAGGCAGGTCGCGATCCATTTGCCGGTCGTCAGGGCGGCGCGTGACACGGGATTGACGAGCAACGGCTCCAGCGATTGGCGTTCCCGCTCCCCGGCCGTGGTGTCTATGGCCACGTTCATGCCGCCGACGAACGCGACCATGATCAGGAACATCGGCAGCATGGCGAAGAACCGCGCGGCCGACTGCGCCGGCGTCGCCAGATCGAGATCGTCCACCCGCACCGCCTGGACGACCTCGGGACTGACGCCGCGGGCCATCAGCCGCAACACCGCCACCTGGCTGCCGTAAGTGCGCAGCAGGGTACGGATGCGGCCGATTGTCCTGCGCGACGCGGTCTGGGAGCTGTCGTGGACGATGCGCACCACGGCCGGCCGCACCGACCGGAACTGCTCACCGTACTCCTCGTCGATGATCAGCACGAGGTCGACGTCGCCGTCGCGCACAGCGGCCTCGGGGTCGGCGGGCGGATCCTGGACGACGACACCCCGCTCCTCGAGCCAGGCGATCAGGTTGGGGGCGCGTTCCCGGCCCGCGACAGGTGCCTCCAGCGGCCGGTCGTCGCTCAGCGTGCGGGCCAGCGTGCTGAACATGACCGCGATCATCAGCGGCATGAGCAGCGGGTAGAGCAACGCCGACATCAGCGAGCGCCGGTCGCGCAGGGCATCGGCGAGCTCCTTGCGCCCGACCGCCCGCACCTGGCCGCCGAAGCCGAGCTGGCGCGCGTTCATTGCAGCCCCTCGTCGCTGCCGATGATCCGCACGAACGCCTCCTCGAGGTCCTCCTCGCCGGCCCGCTGGCACAGCTCGGCCGGCGTGCCGTGCGCGACGGCCCGCCCACGCGCGACGATGACGATGTCGTCACACAGCGCCGACACTTCCTGCATCACGTGGCTGGAGAAGAGCACGCACTTGCCCTCGTCCTTCAACTGTCGGATCAGGGTGCGCATCGCGCGCGTGCTCATGACGTCGAGGCCGCTGGTCGGCTCGTCCAGCAGCAGGTTGGGCGGGTCGTGCACCAGCGCGCGCCCCACCGCCACCTTCATTCGCTCGCCCGTGGAGAAGCCTTCCACGCGGCGGTCGATTATCTCGCGCATGTCCAGCAGATCCACCAGCCGATCGATGGACGACGCGATCGTAGCGGCGTCGAGGGCGTGCAACTCGCCGACGTAGCGCAAGTGCTCGCGGGCCGTGAGGCGGACGTAGAGCCCGTGGGCGTCCGGGAGGACGCCGATGAGCCGCTGGACCCCGAGCGGGTCGGCCACGGCGTCGACGCCGTCGATCGCGACGGCGCCCGCGTCGGGGCGCAAGAGGCCGTAGAGGGTGCGCAGGGTCGTGGTCTTGCCGGCGCCGTTTGGGCCGAGCAGCCCGGTGATGCGGCCGTCTCCCGCGGTGAAGCTCACGCCGTCCACCGCCACGACCTCGCCGAAGCGGCGCTCCAGGTCTCGCACCTCGATCATGGTTCCGTCCCCGCCGCGGAGAGCAGGAACGGCGGACGCCGGATCCGCTCCAGGCAGCTTACGTCGAGGTCCCCGTGGCTGCCGGTCTCGATGAACTCGGCGACGACGTCGTCGGCGCAGCCTCGCCTGATGACTCCGTGTCCGGCTCCGGGTGCGACTACGTGACGCGCGTTGCTCAGCCCGCTCAGTACTTCTTCGCCCCAGCGCGGCGGCGTCACCGGATCGAGCTCTCCCGACAGCAGCAGGGCGGGAGCGTCCGAGCGGACCGGCTCGAAGTAGGCGGCCGGCAGGGCGGCGGCCGGCCAGATGGTGCAGGCGCTGGCGGTCACCTCGATCAGCAGCCGTCCGAGGATGCCATCCGCGGCCAGGCGATCGGCGTCTCCGTCGGCGAGCTGCGACACGTCTTCGGCACAGATCACCGAGAAGAACATGCCCAGGTTGAGAACCTCGCCTGAGTCCAGCAGCGGAGCGATCTGGGCCAGGTACGGCGCGAAGTCGCCCTTCGCGGCCTGGGCGATGGTCCACGGCATGAGGCTCGCCAAGGTTGGGCTGTAAAGCACGCCGCGCAGCCCGCCGGCGAAGCTCGCCCCGGTCAGCGTCCACTTCAACGGCTCGCCGGTCCGCGGGTGTATCGTGTCGATCTCGCGCGGACTCGCCTCCAGCTCCGCGATGAGGCGCGCGAAGGTCCGGGCCAGATCGGGGAACGCCTCGCTGCAATGGGCATCGGCGGCGCAGTCGTCGAACAGAAGGTCGAGCGCCCGGTGGGCGTCGGCATTGACATTCGAGGGCAGGCGCATGGAGACCGGAGCCAGCCCGTCGAGTACGGCCGTGCGGACGCGTGCAGGGTGGCGGCGCATGTAGATCAGGCCGGCGCGCGTGCCGTACGAGCCGCCGTACAGGTTGATCGTCTCGTAGCCGAGCGCGGCGCGCACATCGTCGAGGTCGTCCATGGCGACCGGCGTTGCGTAGTGGCGCGGGTCGCTGACGGTTTCCACTTCCGCCAGGCATTCGCGCAGCTCGTCGAGCGGCAGCGTGTCGACTTGCAGCGACTCGCCGAGCTGCTGCTCGTCCACGTCGCTCTCGAAGAAGGCGCAGGTCATCCGGCCCGAGCCGCCGGTACCCCGCTGATCGACGAAGACGAGGTCGCGGGTACGGCGCACGTCGGCGAGCCGCGGCAGCATCGGTCCCGCCAACTCGGTGGCGGCCTGGCCCGGACCGCCGGCGAGGAAGAAGAGCGGATCCGGCTCCGGGTTGTCGGAAACGGCCGGGATCACGACGATCTTCAGGTCGATGGTCCTTCCGTCACTCGCAGCGCGGTCCTCGTGGACGGTCAGCGAGCCGCAACGGGCCGGGACGGAGACGCCGTCCAGGCGGCAATCTTCGAGGTCGACTCCCGGCTGCGCGGCCACGAACGGTGAGCAGACGGTCGCGCCCAGCGCCAGGACGCCGAGGAACGTCCACCAGAATCGTGTCAGCCGTCTCGGGTGGAGCATGGTCACGGGAGTATACGCAAGGCGCCCGGTCGCGGTTCGGTCGGGTCGGATGCTCTATCCTTACGACGCATCCCGCCCGCGCGGAGTCGGGATACAGCGGGTCGGTCGAACGGGTCGGGATGGTAGGCTGTCGCGCCGGATGTACCGCGGGGCAGCGAGGAACCCGCCGGAGGAAATCATGCGTTCGCACCCCCTTGTCGTCGGTCTGGCAGTGGCGCTGGTGGCCGTGACGTCGGCCGCCGGCGTCGCCGTGGCGGAGAACTGGCCGGCATGGCGCGGGCCGACCGGTGACGGCGTCAGCACCGAGACCGAACTGCCTGTCGAATGGGACGCCGAGCGGAACATCGCCTGGAAGCTCCCGATGCCCGCCTGGTCGGGTTCGACGCCCATCGTCTGGGGCGAGCGGATCTTCCTGAACGTGGCGGTGGACGACGACAACATCGAGCTCTGGTGCCTCGACCGCGACACGGGTCAGCCGATCTGGGAGCGGCACCTGAGCGACGGGAACCGCCGGCTCCGCAAGCAGAACATGTCGTCGCCGTCCCCGGTTACGGACGGTGACCGCGTCTGGGTGATGACCGGCACGGGCGTCCTCAAGGCCTTCGATCTCGACGGCAGCGAGCTCTGGACGCGGGACATTCCCGCGTCGTACGGTCCGTTCGGGCTGAACTGGGGCTACGCCTCGTCGCCGCTGCTGCATGACGGGGCGCTCTTCGTGCAGGTGCTGCACGGCATGCGGACGGACGACCCGTCCTACGTGCTGCGGATCGAGGCGCTCACCGGCGAAACGGTCTGGCGGGCCGAGCGACCGTCGCTGGCCGTGCGGGAGTCGCCGGACGCGTACTCGACGCCCGCACTGCTGGAGTACGACGGGACGACGGAGATCGTCATCACGGGCGGGGACGCGGTGACCGGACACGATCCGTCGACCGGCGAGAACTGTGGCGGGCGGACGGGTTGAACCCCACCCGGCAACGCGACTACCGCATCGTGGCCTCGCCGCTGGTGCGAGACGGGGTGATCTACGCGCCGACCCGGGTCCGGCCACTCCTCGCGTTACGGCCCGGCGGGCGGGGCGACGTGCTCGACACGCACGTCATCTGGTCGACCGACGACGGGCCCGACGTCCCGACGCCGGTGACCGACGGCGAGTACTTCTACGTCGTCAACGACCGCGGCATCGTCTACGTGACCGACGCCAAGACCGGCGAGCCGGTCTACGGCCCCGAGCGCATCCGCCGCGGCACCTACAGCGCGTCGCCGGTGCTCGCCGACGGCAGGATCTACGTCACCAACGAGAGCGGCATGACCACCGTTCTGCGGGCCGGACCCGAGTTCGAGGTGCTGGCGGAGAACGACTTCGACGACTACGTGCTCAGCTCGCCGGCGGTGTCCGAGGGGCAGATCTTCATCCGCACCACAGGTTTCCTCTACGCGATCGGGGAGCGCCGTGAAGAGGCGGTCACGACGGCACAGGTCGCGGCAGGAGGGACCGCGGCGGCGGAGGAATCGGCCGAGCAGGCCGCCGCAGGCGACCGGGCTCCCGCTGGCGAAGGAGGGGAAGCACCGCTCCCTCCGGAGCTGCAGACCTGGCGCGGGCTCATCGTCGCGAGCGTCGCGGTCGTGCTGGCGGCACTGGTGGTCGGGGGCTGGAGATGGAACGCACGGCGGCGGTGACGAACGAGCCGGCAGGATTCCACGCCGTCTGACGCGACCGGTCGGTTGACGGTACGATAGGCAACGTGTCGGCAGGCAGTATCCAGCGGAATGCAGATCAGGAGGTACGCATCATGCAGGCGGTCAGGATAATGCGGACGGCCCGGATCGCGGTGGCGGCGGTCGTGTTCGGACTCTGCGGCACGGCGGCCATCGAGACCTTCCAGCACGCGCGGGCGGTCGACGAGATGACCGAAGCGGCCCGGACGCTGCTCGCGTCGCTCTCCGCCGAGCAAGCCGAGAAGGCGACCTTCGCCTTCGACTCGGAGGAGCGGTCGAGGCACCACTTCATTCCGCCCGAGGTGTTCGAGCGTCACGGCATGGTCTACGCAGACATGGACTTCGAGCAGAAGGTGCGCGCCCTCGATCTCCTTCGCTCCGGGCTGAGCTACACCGGCTACCTGACCGCCCAGCAGATCATGGAGGTCGAGGGGATCCTGGGCGTCCTCGTGGAAGGCGAGGGACGCCGGTTCGAGCGCGACCAGGAAGCCTATTGGGTCTCGGTGTTCGGGACGCCGGAGCCGGGCGGCACATGGGGTTGGCGGTGGGAAGGCCATCACCTCTCCCTGCACTACACGATCGTGGACGGGGAGATTACCGTCAGCACGCCCACCTTCCTGGGCGCCAATCCGGCCACCGTGCCGTCCGGGCCGCGCCGCGGCCTGCGGGCGATGAAGGAGCAGGAGGATACCGCCCGCGCGCTGCTCGCCTCGCTCAACGCGGATCAGCGCGCCGTCGCGATCTTCGACGACGTGGCCCCGACCAACGTCGTGACGGGCGCCGACCTGGTCGTCGATCCGCTGGACCCGATCGGGATTCCGGCGTCGGCCCTGACCGCCGGTCAGCAGGATCTGCTGATGGCGGTAGTCGAGTCGTACGTGGGCATCATGGCGGACGACATCGCGGCGCTGCGCCGCGCCTCTATCCTGGCCGGTGGGATCGACGGCATCCGGTTCGCCTGGGCCGGGCCGACCGAGCGCGGGAAGGTCGCCTACTACCGTGTCCAGGGGCCGGAGTTCCTCATCGAGTTCGACAACACGCAGGAGGACCCGAACCACATCCACGCGGCGTACCGGGACTTCGACGGGGACCTGGGACGGGACCTGCTGCGGGAGCACGTCGCGCGGATGCACTGACGAGCCCGCGCTCCGGCCCACGGCTGCGGCGTTCGCGTGGTCGAGCGGTAGCGGTCCGGCTGTCGGAAGACGGCCGGCCGCTCGATGCTCCCTGTCGATAACGGGCGCTCAAACCACGCCGTTCGCGCGGAACTCCAGGATCTGCGCTTCCGAGTAGCCCGCCTCGCGCAGCACGGTGTCGGAATGCTCGCCGAGCAGCGGCGGCGCCTTGTCCACGCGGGCGGGTGTCTCGCTGAGCTCGATCGGCTGGCCGATCATCTGTACCGTGCCGGCCGTCGGGTGCGGACGTGCGACGACCTTGCCGCGCTCGACGAGTTGCGGGTTGGTACAGACCTCCGCCACGTTGCGGATGCGGCCGCAGGGGACCCCGGCCGCACCGAGCACCTCCATCCACTCGTGGACGGCCCGTGCCGCCGTGAGCTCCTCGATGATCGGGATCAGCGTCCCCCGGTGCTCGACGCGGGCCGGGGCGGTCGCGAAGCGCGGGTCGTCCCGCAGGTCGGATCGCTCGATGGCGTCGCAATAGCGCGTCCAGAGCGAGTCGTTCGCGATGCCGAGGTTGATCCAGCCGTCCTTCGCGCGCAGCGTCTGGTACGGCGCCACCGATGGATGGTCGTTCCCTCGGCGCGTCGGGCTCTCGCCCGAGGCGAAGTAGATGCCGGTGTTGTAGGTCAGCAGGGACGCGACGGCGTCCAGCATCGCCACCCGCACGTGCTGGCCCCGGCCGGTCGTCCTGCGCGCGTACAGGGCGAGCAGGATGCCCTGGGCGGCCATCAGGCCCGAGGTGAGATCGGCGATGGAGGTGCCGACCCGGGTGGGAGGCCCGTCCGCCGCGCCGGTGACGTCCATCAGTCCGGATTCACCCTACAGAACTGAAATTTATGTAAGGTGCTGCATTAACAATGAGTTATTAGAATCAGAGAAAAGCGTTTACCACGCAGATTACCACGATGCCAGGATCGCCAAGAGGTGCGGCTCTTTTCCGAGAGACCGGTAACCGTTCGGCCAAGGCGGTATCTGGCTGCTTCTACCGGTTGAGGGTGCGCTTCCAGTCCTTGCGGAGGGGCCGCAGCCAGATGTCCTTCCTGGGCTTGTCGGAGCGGTTGTTCATGTCGTAGCGACCGCGCCCCTGGGTGGTACCGACGCGGGTCCAGCCGGAGGCCCGGTAGACGGCGCCGGTGTAGCGGGGAGTCTCCACGAAGGTCTCGATGAGCACGGGGGTCGTCTTGTAGCGCGCGATCCAGTCGGCCGGCAGTTGGCGGCGGACGAGGGCGAGGATGTGCGAGCCGAGGTTGTGGATGCGGATCCAGGGCAGGATCAGGAAGCGCGGGTTGTCGACGACGAGCGGCAGGTTCTTCTCGCGGTGTCGCCGCGACCAGCCGATGAAGCGGTCGCGCGGGGCGAGCGTCCAGGCGGCGGTCGAGAAGCCGAGCATGGCCAGCGGCGTGCCGTCGCTGGCGTGCACGGCGTAGCGCATCTGGGCGCCGACCAGGGTCTTGTAGCCGAGGTAGTGGTAGCGGGCGACGTACTCGTTCCACAGCTTCCCCCCGCGGTCGCCGCGCACGACGGTGCGCATCTCGAGCGGGCGGACGGCGTCGAGCGTGGTCGGCGGCGGCAAGAGGGGCGGTTCGGTGTCGGGCCCGAAGGTGATCGGCCCGGGCCGGTTCTGGCGCCACTTCGGCGGCGGCAGTTCGATGCGGCCGTCACGGTGCATGGCCAGCATGACGACGCGGGCCATCATGTCCTTGCACCCGCCGTCGGCCTTGTACCAGCCGATGCGGCGGCAGAACTCCTTCGACAGGGCGTGGCGGTTGAGCGCCGGCGGCCCGGCGATCAGCGCGCGCAGCAGCGCCATCTCTGCGGTCGTGAAGTCGCGGCCGTAGTAGCGGCACTCGACCGGAGTGGTCATGCCGGCGCCGTCAGTTCGCGCCGGCGCGCCGCGTCCATCGACCAGGGCAGCCACGGCGAAGTGTCGTCCGGCGGCCGGCCGCCGTTGTCGGCGCAGGCCGCCAGCCACGCTTCGAGCCAGCGCAGGACATCGATCCGGTTCAGCACCAGGGTGCCGACCACCGAGTACATCAGCGCCGTGAACTGCGCGCCGGTTCCGCTGTCGGAGCCGAACGACAAGCGCCGTCCGATGGCCGGCCCCCGCAGCAGCCGCTCGGCGAGATTGTTGTCGAGCGGCACCCGGGGACGGTCGGCGAACACGCTGAGTCCCTCGCGGTGGTTGACGAGCGAGCGCAGCGGCTTGCCCTCGCGCGCGTGCTCCGGCAGGTCGGCCAGTTCCCGTTCCGCCGTCGCGAACAGGCCGTCGAGCGCCGCCGCGAGCGCGCCCTGCGCCGCGTCGAACGCCGCGTTCTGGCGCTCGATGTCGGGGTCGTAGCAGTCCAGCCGCGCCTCGTTCAGGCGGTAGATCGCGGCAATCCGCGCAAGCCATGCCTCGCACCAGCCGGTCAGGTGGACCTGGGCGGCGGCGCACTGGAGGAAATCTCGTCGGAGGTGCGCCCAGCAGTACGCGAGCACGACCGTGCCGCCGAGCAGCCGCGCCAGCCGCTTGTAGGCGCTGTAGCGGTCGCAGACGATCACCGTCTCGGGCGCCAGGTCGCCGAACAGCTTCGCCGCCGCCTCGGCGCTGCGGCTCGCGTCGATGTGGAAGCGCACCGCGTCGTTGCCGACCGCGGTCCACAGCCAGGCCCGGCCCGAGTGGCCCTCCCCGCGCAGCGCCTGCACGCGCCACGTGGTCTCGTCGGCGTGGCGCAACGCCACCGCGTCCTGGTGCGCGAGGATCGCCCCGGCTACCGGCTCGAACAGCGGCACGAAGCGGGGCACGCTGTCGGCCAGTGTCCCCGACGAGACCGGCAGCCCCTGGTCGCCCAGCCAGGCGCCGACCCGCTGCAGCGGGCGCAGGCACGCGTAGCGTTCATACAGCACCCGCGACCAGACGCTGGTGCCGTAGGGCGTCTTGTCGAACAGCCGCGGCGCCGGCGGCGCCAAAACCTCCGCCGGCGACGAGGCGCACGCGCAGGATCGGCGCCAGCGTCGACGGCGGATCACCCGCCGGTGGGCACGGACCTCGATCTCGACCAGGGCCGACTCCTTCACGCCGACCGCCGCGTAGGGCTTCCCGCAACCGGAACATCGGCGCGCAGCGGCCGGCAGACTGCGCTCCTCAATGCGTTCCTCCAGGTCGCAACGCGGCGTGCGGCCGTGGCCGGGAGCGCCACACTGCTGGCCGCGCGGGCGGCCGGTGCCCGGCCGCTCCCGCTTCTCGCTCTTGCGCCCGCGCAACGCCTTCGACAGCACCGCCCGGGTCGCACGCAGCTTCGCAAGCTCCGCCTCCTGCGTCCCGACCCGCCGCTGCAGCGCCTGCTCCGTCCGACGCAGCCGCGCGTTCTCCTTCCGCAGCCGAACGAGCGCGGCCTTCCGGCGACGCGACTTCGCCAGAGCCTTGCGCAGAGCCACGTCCGACGCCGCCGGCGACATCGCCCGCGCCGATTCCGCCGTGCGTTGCAGTCGGACCTTCAGGCGCTCCTTCACCGCCTCGGACCGCTGCAACGCATACCGCAGCCGCCCGACGTCGTCCGACAGCGACACAACCCGGTCGTGCTGGTCGCGAAGCCGCCGCGTCCCATCGTAGAGCCGGACGGTCTCGTGCAGCAGACGGCGCAGCGACGCCTTGTCGTCGCGCTCCTTGCACAGAACCTTGTGCAGCCGGCGAATCTCGGCCGACTGGACCTCCGCCCTCGGCGCCGCCTTGCGCAACCGGGCAACCTCCCGGCGCAACGACGTCTCGTTGTACCGGCCCGACTCGACGCCGGCATCCGCAAGCAGCTTGCCGAGACGGGCTACCTCCGACTGCAGCGCCAACGCGTCCTTCGCCGCGCGGCGGGCTTCCTTCGACTGCTCGACCGCCGCCAGCCGCTTGCGCCGCGACGACTCGAACTGCCACTTCCAATAGCCCGCTTCGCAACGGGCGGAAATCTCCGCCCGCCTCAGCGCTTCCGACCGCGCTTCCGCCGCCTCGGCACGATCGCGTGCCTGCTCATACAGCCGTCGCCAGCACGGCCGCCCGGGCAGCGAAGCCCCTTCGGAAACCGGTCGGGCTTCCGTGTCCCGACTCGCCATGGCCGAGACCATAGCGAATATCGATTCGCGTTACCAGTACAAAATACCGCCTTGGCCGAACGGTTACAGAGACCGTAAGCGTTCGGTCCTCCCGGTAACCGGCTTTGCGGCAGTCGGGCAAGCATCGTCGAACAGCGAGCCGATCCGGTCCGGGCGCCCTCCCTGCGCAGGGACATCGACCGGTGCTGGCCGTCGACAACGCCAGCGTCCGGTTGGCCCGGCCGCATGTCCATACCGGGAAGACCGAACGGTTACGAGAGACCGAGAGACCGAGAGACCAGAGACCGTAAGCGTTCGGTCCTCCCGGTATCCGGCGTTGCGGCAGTCGGGCAGGCACCGTCGCGAACAGCGAGCCGATCCGGTCCGGGCGCCCTCCCTGCGCTGGGACATCGACCGGTGCTGGCCGTCGACAACGCCAGCGTCCAGTTGGCCCGGCCCCATGTCCATACCGGATTCCCCGAACGGTTATTCCGGCCTGGCCGGGTGGCCGGGTTGGCCGGGTCGGAACACCGGGACGTGGGCAGCGGCGCGCTGACGCCGGTCAGAACCCGCGGCCGACCACGGCCCCCTACGCAGCGCGGTCACCGCGGAGCTTCATCCACTCATGACGACGACCAGCCCTCGAAGCGAGCGAACAGATCGGCGGGCGTCTCGCACTCGATGATCCAGTCAGCGATCTGCGTCAAGCGGTCCCAATCCGCAACACCCTTGAGGGCGGCGGCCAACCACTCACCCGTAGGGCCATCGAACTTCCGCGCGGCTAGGCGGCACAGTAACTCCCGCTGCCCCTGGATTCCTTCCTCTCGACCCTGCTGGACCCACTCAGCAGTCCACTCCTGAACGGTTTCGGCCAGCATCGTCCGCACCTCCTCGAGCCGCGGTAGCGGCCCGGAAACCGACCCGCCGAAGCGACGCGGCAGCAGCATCTGCACCGCCCATTCGCTGAACGCCGCCGTCAACTCCTCATCATTGTGCTTCCGAAGGAGATCGATCAACGCCCCCAGCAACTCGGAGGCGCGCAGCCGGTCCCGATTCGTCTCCAGCGCGATCAACGCCGACACCAAGTTGCCCGACGGGAGATCAGCACCCCCGACGCGGCCCTCGTCCAGCAGGAAGTACCGCTGCGACGGCTGATACCGCGCCAACGCCGACCCGCCTCCGGAGGCGATCAGCTCCGCCACGTCCACCGGGGCCGTCCACGGCCGCCGACCGTTGTAGATCACCACCGGCAACACCGGCGGCAGGGCGGAACGCTCCCGCAGCACGCCCTCGGCAATCAGCTTCTGGTACAGCAACCCCGTGTACGTTAGCATGCGGACCGCCATCGACTGGTCGACTGCGGACTGGAACTCCAGGAGCAGCACGACGTACAGCCACCGCTTATCCTTGAAGCGGACGCGCCACACCAAATCGCCGTGACGCTGCCTCAGGTCGTGGCTGACGTAGCTGGCCGGCAGCGGCGTCAGCGAGGTCAGGTCGAGCTCGGCGCTCCAGTCCCGGGCAGCGAAGCCGCGCAACAGGTCCCGGACCATCCGGGGCCGCGAAAACAGACGCTTGTACGCAGGATCGTCCATCAGACGAGCGGATCATAACGCGCCAACGGGCACCGGGAGATCGGCGGCCGGGAGTGGCTCGACGCCAAACACTACGCGAATTCGTTTTCGGCGGAGGCGTCGATCACGCACTCAGGTGTCGAACAGGCACCAAAAGGATCACGGTGCATGACACGGCGTGAGTAACCGCGGTTCGTAGGACGATCGGTAGGACGAACACGGGACGCATGCTGTAAGTTATCGTTAAAAAGCGGGTTACGGGCCTAGCCTACGCTGCACAGACCCGCCCACGACACCAGATGACCAGCAGTGGGAAACTGCGCCATGTCGACGCCCACCTCGGCGATGATCACCCGCGCGACCGTCTCACTGACGCCCGGTATCGTCGTCAGCCGGTCGGCGGCCTCGCGAAAAGAGCCAAGGACCTCGTCGGCCTGCTGCTCGACTTGCTGCACGGCAGCGCTCAGCGCGTCGACCTGCGTCAGGTGCAGCTTGAGCAGGAAACGATGATGCTCGGTCACCCGGCCGTGCACGGCGGCGATGATCTCCGCGCGGTCGGCCTTCAGGCGCCCGGTGGTGCAATCGGCCAGCCGCTCGGGATCGGTCTCCCCGGCGATCAGCGCCGACAGGACCGCCCGCCCGCTGGCGCCCAGGATGTCGCTGACCACGCGCGTCAGCTTCACGTTCGCGTCTTCGAGCGTCTTCTGCACGCGCAGGGTGTGCCGTGCGATCTCACGCATCAGTTGCTTGCGGGTTCGCGTCAGGTCGCGCAGCGCCTGGATCGGGGCCGGCGGCACGAAGCTGCCTTCAATCAGCCCGTGCGCCAACAGGTCGGCGATCCACGCCGCGTCCTCCCGGTCACTCTTGCGGCCCGGAACATTGCGGATGTGGCTGCGGGTTAGCCAGAAGCAGCTCGAACGACTCTGCGTCTTCGAGGATGTGCCACACCGGCTTCCAGTACACGCCGGTCGCCTCCATCGCCACGTGCGTGCAGCCGGCCTCGGTCAGCCACTCCGACAGCTCGAACAGCCCTGCCGTTGTGGTCGCAAACCCCCGATGCTCGGTCGTGGCCTTCCGACCGGTGGCGATGCGCGCGCACGCGTTCACGCACCGCGAGTGGACATCCAACCCGGCGCACCGGGGATACATGACCTCCATCCGTTACCTCCTGTATCGCGAAGCGCTGGCGTGGAGTCCGCCGGTACGGAATCTGGTAGAGGCGCTTGCCGTGTCAACGTTCGTTTCCTTCCTCGGAGAGGGCCTCGATGCCCGCGTCCGGTCCTTCGTGGCTGACCAGGCGCCGGCTCGGACCAAGCCCGCGTCGCCAGGCCCCGCTGGAAGCCGGACAATCTCGATGTGCTGGCACGCGCCCTGCGGGCTGCGAAAGCGCGCCTTCGCGTTCCCGGCGCCGCGGAGCCGGTCGCGGCGCCGCTAGACGGCAGGACGTTCGGTCGCTACGAGGTGTCGACCTGGCGGACGATTCACGGTGACATCGGGCGTCATCGCGGGGACACCGACGAGGGTCCGCGGGCAGCTTGCGTCTTTCGATGCGCTGGCTTCCAGAGAGCGCACACCCGGCAGGCGTTCGGGATGACGATTCTGGTCGCCGACCTGGACGACATCATCGAGGCGAAGGAGACGCTGAACCGGGAGCCTGACCGGGCCGCACTGCCGGGATTGCGGCAGCTTCGCCGTCGCGGCTCCGGTCGATGACCGGACGCGGCTGTCGCATAGTGGCTTCAGTTCCGGTGCAGTCGTGCCGTGATGCCGCGTTGCAATCGTCGCCACCAGGTGCGCAGCAAGCGTTGGAAAGGGCAGCCAGCGCAGGCGGTTCGCCCATTGTGACCCGGCGGCCGGCCGTGCAACGCGTACCATGGCGCGGGTCTTCGTCCGGCGTTTTCGACGCTTCCCGAGCTGCCAGCCATCGGCTTCGGCCGCGAGCACGATGCGCGCGCACGCCGCCGCGTCCGCTCCGGCATCGTGGTGACGTAGCGGGATACCGAGCCGCCGGCAGACGTCGGGCAGCTTCGTCGGCCGGATTCCCCACTGTGAGCGGGCGAGTTGGACGGTGCAGGCATACCGCACGAGCGGCGGGCGCAGCCGGTACCGGGCACAGCAGGCGTGCAGGACGCTGCGGTCGAACGGCGCGTTGTGCGCGGCGACGAAGGCCGCGCCGTCGATCCAGGCGCGCAGCGTCGGCCACAACTCGGCGAAGGTCGGCGCGTCGCGCACATCCTCCCAACGCAGGCCGTGAAGGTCAGTGAACGTAAACTGCCCGGAGGGCGGCCGGATCAGGTAGGTTCGCGAAAGGACGACGCGCCCGGCGCAGCCGACGGCGACGCCGACCGAGCAGGCGCTGTCCCGGCGCGCCGAGGCTGTCTCGAAGTCGATCGCGACGAATGTGCTCATGGCGTCGAGCGGCTTTTCGGTGTGCTGCGATATCGATGTGGAGACCGCCAACCGACAATGAACACGGATCTCGGTGACACGGACACCCTCCACTTCTGGGGCAAGGCTCGCCCGACTGATTCCGCCGGACCGCGCTGGCATCCGCTGGTGTTCCACTGCCTCGACGTCGCGGCGGTCGGGGAGGTCCTTCTCGAGCGACACGACGGTCTGGCACGGAGTCTGTCCGGTCTGCTGGAACTCCCGCGGGATGACGTGGCTCGCCTGTTGCGTCTTCTCTTGTGCCTGCACGACATCGGGAAGTTCGCCAAGCGTTTTCAGGCGAAGGAGCCCAGCCTGTACCCCGGGTGCTTCGACGACGACCCGGCTGGGCTGACGCGCCGCTACGACCATGGAGCCGGAGGACTCAACCTGTTCGATGCCGACCCGACCGTTTTCCACCTGCCCGACAGATCCAGCGTTCGTGCGTGGCGCCCACTGGTCTCCGCGATCATGGGCCACCATGGTTCACCTCCTGAACCGGGCTTGAACAGCAGTCTCGCAGGACTGCGCCCCGAGTTCGGGAAGGCCGGTCTCGACGCCGCCCGCGCGTTCATACGCCAGACGTACCGGTTGTTCACTCCGACAGCGCCAGCGCCGACTCCGGACCGTCGCCTCGCGACATCTGCGTCGTATGCCGTGGCGGGCCTCGCCGTGCTCGCCGACTGGATCGGATCCAACCAGGAGTGGTTTCCGTACAGGGCTCCCTCCTCCGACCTCGATGCCTACTGGACCCATGCGCAACGATGCGCGACTCGCGCGATCGACGAGGCCGGAGTCCTGCCGGCAACCGTCAGGGGAACTCTCCTCGACTACGAAGACCTGCTCGGCCCACGCGTGAAACCGAGCCCAATGCAGCGGTGGGCGCGGACGGTCGACCTGCCAGCCGGCCCCGGACTGTTCATCATCGAGGACGAGACCGGCAGCGGCAAGACCGAAGCGGCTCTGATGCTTGCGCACCGGCTTCTGGAGGCCGGGCAGGCAGACGGTCTGTACGTGGCGCTGCCCACCATGGCCACGGCCAACGCCATGTTCGACCGTTTGGCCGCTGCGTACCGCGAGCTCTTCGGACCCGATGCCCTCCCGTCCATCGCTCTGGCGCATGGCGCACGCGACATGCACGCGGGCTTCCGCGCCGCGATAGCCCGCGGGGGTCGCCGAGAGGCGCACTATTCGAACGCCGGCATCGAAGCGGACGCGTCCGACACGACAGCGTCGACCGCCTGCGCGGCGTGGATTGCCGACGACCGCCGGCGGGCCTTCCTGGCCGACGCCGGCGCTGGCACCATCGATCAGGCACTGCTGTCCGTACTTCCCAGTCGGCATCAGTCGTTGCGTCTGCTGGGACTGATGCGACGCGTTCTCGTTCTCGACGAAGTGCACGCCTACGACTCGTACATGCAGCGTGAGCTCGAGGCGCTCCTGGAGTTTCAGGCCAAGCTGGGCGGCTCGGCGATCCTGCTGTCGGCCACCTTGCCGGTCTTGATCCGTCGGCGTCTCGTCAACGCGTTCAGCAAGGGCGCGGCCCCGAACGGACCGGCTGACACGCCGCCGGAGGCCGCCATCGGGATGGGCTATCCCCAGGCGACCTTGTGCGCCGCCGACGTGCAATCCTCCGAGGCCGTGTCCGGACGATGCGGGCGGGCTCGCTGTCTTCCGGTGCGCTTCATCCCTGCTGCCGAGGATGCCGTGCGCGAAGCTCTGCACGCGGCGCGGGCCGAGAAAGCGGTGCTCTACATTCGGAACACCGTCGACGACGCGCTGGATGCCCACGCCGCCCTGGTGCGCAACGGCGTCGAACCCATGCTCTTTCACGCCCGGTTCGCGCTGGCCGACCGTCTGAGGCGGGAAGAGGAGGTCGTGCGTCGGTTCGGCAAGAGCAGCAGACCCTCCGAGCGCGCCGGTCGAATCCTGGTGGCGACGCAGGTGGTCGAACAGTCGCTGGATCTGGATTTCGACGTGGTGATCACCGATCTCGCGCCGATAGATCTGTTGATCCAGCGTGCGGGCCGGCTCTGGCGGCATCATCGGCCGGAACGCAGCGGCAAGGCCGAGCTCGTGGTCGTGGGGCCGGAACCCGGCCCCGACGCGCCGGAGGACTGGTTCGCGCGCTGCTTCCCCCGGGCCGCGTACGTCTATCAGGACCACGCCCGCCTGTGGCTGTCCGCCAGAAAGCTGAGGGAGACGGGCGTCATCGACAGCCCGCGCGGTCTCCGGGAGCTCATCGAAGCCGTGTACGGACGTGACTCGCCGGATCATCTACCCCAGGCCCTTCGGAGCAGCATGCGCCGGGCCGAGGACAGGGCGGGCGTCGAACGGGGCGTCGCGAATACCAACACGCTCAAGCTGACACGGGGCTTCGTCCGTGACGGCGGCGCCTGGGACAGCGACGTTCGGACGCCAACCAGACTTGCCGACGAGCCACGCGTCACGTTGAGGCTCGGTCGCGTCCACGGCGACCGCATCGAGCCCTACGCAAACAGGGGCTCTGTCGACGAAGCGTGGGCGGCGTGGCGTCTCAGCGAGGTGAGCGTATCTGCACGCCGTGTCGGCGGCGAAGCCGTCTCGCCCGAGCACGTCGAGGCCGTGCGCGCGGCGAAAGCGGCTTGGACACGGTTCGATGAAGAGAAGATCTTCGTTGCGCTGGATGGAGACGGCGGTGGCGGTGTTCTGCACGGATGGGCGATGTCGGGGGACGATTCTCCGATCCGAGTTCGGCTGGGTTACGATCCGGAAAGCGGGCTGAGATGGGTCTGATTGCTCGCTGGCGGTTTGTGTTCCCACGAGTTCCCCACGGCTGGCCCAAATCGGCCGGGGATGTACCGTGCGTCGTATGTGGGGAATCGCACCGCGTCGTCGTGTTCCCTGCCAATGCGGGGAAATGTGTTGTATGGGGGGATATAAGGGGGGGGATTGACACACGATTCTGCAGGCGCTACAGTCCCTGGCAGCGTTTGAGTCTCTGGATCCAGGGCGAATCGATGTCCGACGCGGTCGCGTTCAACTTGATCAACGAGCCGTGGCTGCCCGTGCGGCGGCGAAGCGGAGCAGTGGAGCGCATCCCACCGTGGCACGTCAACGACGACATCGCCGACGACCCGTTCGTCGGCTTCGCATGGCCCCGGCCGGATTTCAACGGTGCGGCTCACGAGTTCCTGATCGGGTTGCTGTGCACGGCCGCTGCTCCGGCGGACGACGAGGAGTGGGAGGAAGGATGGCGGAATCCGCTCGCCCCTGAGACCCTCAGACAACGGTTTCTTCAGGTCGCACGCGCGTTCGATCTGGACGGTCCCGGGGCGCGATTCCTGCAGGACCTGGATCCGCTCGACGGCGCCGCGCACAAGAGCGCGACCGCCCTGCTGATCGACGCGCCAGGTGCGGAAACGCTCCGGAACAACGCGGACCTCTTCGTGAAACGGAGCGGAACGACGGTCTTCGGCCGTGCGGCGGTTGCGATGGCGATCTTCACGCTCAACAGCTACGCGCCTGCCGGGGGCGCGGGACACCGGACGTCTCTGCGAGGTGGAGGACCGCTCACGACACTCGTCGTCGCCGAGCACAAGGAGTTCGGCAACACCTTGTGGGGGCGCCTCTGGCCCAACGTCGAGACGCGTGAACAGATTGTCGACCGTGGCGACCTCGCGCCGGACCGTGGAGAGAGCGTCGTTTTCCCCTGGCTGGTTCCCACCCGCACGTCCAACCCGAAGACCGGCGGTTCGAAGACGACTCCCCAGGACGTTGATCCTCGGCAAGTCTACTGGGGCATGCCACGGCGCATTCGACTGGTTTTTGAGCCGGCGAACGGCCGGCGCTGCGCACTCACCGGGACCGCCGATTCCGTCGTCGCGCCCGGCTACGCGACCAGGAACTACGGCACCGACTACTCCGAAGGCTTCCGCCACCCGCTGTCGCCGTACTATCGTGAGAACCCGAAGTCGGTGACGAAGCTCCCCGTACATCCTCGGGGGGGCGGCATCAGCTATCGGCTGTGGCCGGGCCTGGTTGTGTCGTCCAAGGACGGACTGCGCGAGCCGGCACAGGTCGTCAGTCAGTGGGGACCGACCCGCGGCCAAGCTGCTGGCGCTCCGCGACTCGCGGCGTTCGGCTACGACATGGACAACATGAAGGCGCGTGCCTGGGTCGAAGGCGAGATGCCGCTGTGGTGTCTCCGAGACGCGGTCACGCGCGAGCACGCCGAGAAGTTCGTGTGCTGCGCGACCGCGGGCGCGGTTACGGCCGCCCGGCAGGCGATCGGGGCCGTGAAGTCGGCGTTGTACGATCGGCCCCGGGACGCCAGAGGCGACTACGGCTTCATCGCGGAGCGGCTTTTTCGAGAGACCGAAGCGGAGTTCCATGCCGCGGTCCGTGAGGCCCTGGCCGCGACCCGGCTCGACCCGGAGGGCGACGATCCCACGCTGGCGGCGCGCACGGGATGGGCGCCGGTCATGAAGAAGGCGGCGTTGCGGCTGTTCGACGAGTACGCGCCCTCGGAGGGCCTGGAGAACCGGGAGATGGAGCGTCACGTCAGGGCGAGGCACTTCCTCCACTTGACGCTTCGCGGACGCGGCAAGGCGGGCAAGGCCCTGTTCGACGGCGACCTGGAGATTCCGGCACCGGAAGCGACCCGATCCCGCAAGCCGGCACAGGAGGCGGAATGACGGATTCGGATCGACGGAACGACGTCGCGACCGCTTTCGCATGGTGGCGGTCTCTGAATCCCGAGGGCGGTGTGCAGTCCGGCCGCCAGCGAGCGGCGGTGGCTCGATTGCGCCGGGCGGCGACCCCGATAGAGGTCATGCTGGAACCGGAGGCGTTGCGGTTGATGGAGAGGCTCCCGCGCCATCCCGATCGGGTCGCCCGCCTGATCGGGGTTCTCGCGTTCGTGCGCGATACCGACGAGCGCCCTGTCGCCCGCGCAGTGGGCCGCATCGCTCTGGACGACGACCGGTCGGCGCTCCTGTCCGAAGGACGGTTCCGGCGTCTGCTTCAGGTGCCCCACGACGAGATCATGGAACCCATGCGTCGGCTGGTTCGCATGGCGAAGGGGCAGCGCGTCAACGTCAGGGATCTGTCCTATGCCATCCTGCACTGGGGCGACCACGTGAAGAAGCGCTGGATATTCGACTACTACGGGGTCATCGGCCGCGACGCTGCGATGCCGGGCGCGACCGCCTCGTCGGGATGGGTGACATGAGCAACGAAGGACCGGAGCATGGCTGATTTTCTGCAACTGCACCTGCTGACCGCTTATGGACCGGCCAATCTCAACCGGGACGATACGGGCAGACCCAAGAGCGTGATCTTCGGCGGCGTGCCCCGCCTGCGCTTGTCCTCGCAGAGCCTGAAGCGGGCGTGGCGAACGTCAGCCGTCTTCAGAGACAAGCTCGACGGCCACCTCGCCGACCGGACGCAACGCTTGGGGAACGACGTCGTGGAGCGACTGCTCGACGGCCGCATGGACCGCGCCAAAGCCTTGGATACCGCCCGCCAGATCGCGGGCGTATTCGGGAAGCTCAAGAGCGAGAAGGACGACGATCCGACGTACATCGAACAGCTCGCGTTCATTTCTCCCGAGGAGCGGGAGAAGGCGTTCGCACTTGCGGACCGGGCGCTCGCCGGCGAGAAGATCGAGACGAACGCTCTGCTCCAGAAGGTGGATACCGCCGCCGACATTGCCATGTTCGGCCGGATGCTGGCCGACTCGGCCGCTTTCAACCGCGAGGCGGCGGTGCAGGTCGCGCATGCGGTCACGACTCATCGTGGCGTCGCCGAAGACGACTACTACACCGCGGTCGACGATCTGAAGTCCCGCACCGAACCCGACGACGCCGGCGCGGGATTCGTGGGTGTCCAGGAATTCGGCGCCGGTGTCTTCTACCTTTACGTCTGCGTCGATCGGGGTCTGCTGCTTCGCAATCTCGGTGACGACCGGTCGGTCCGCGATGCGAGTCTGGCCGCGCTCGTCGAGGCGGCGGCGACCATCGGACCGGGGGGAAAGCAGGCGAGCTTCGCTAGTCGTGCGCGCGCGCTCTACGTGCTGGCCGAGAGGGGCACGGCCCAGCCGCGCAGTCTCGTCGCCGCCTTCCTGAAACCCGTGGGCGGCGAGGACCAGGGCTCGCGCTCCGTCAGTGCGCTCGAGGGTTTCAGGGATCGGCTCGATGCGGCGTACGGTCCGTGCGCCGACGACCGTTGCGTCATGAACGCAGTCGACGAGACCGGCGCAGGCACGCTGAGCGATCTGGTCGCCTTCGCGACGCGGTAACACCATGCGCTTCCTGTTGTTCACGGTCTATGCGCCGTTGGGGGCGTGCGGCGAGATCGCCGTGGGCGTGCGGCGCATGGGATGGGCTCGGCCCGCGAGATCGGCGATTCTCGGACTGGTGGCGGCGGCACAGGGCCGGGAGCGCGCCGAAGAAGCCGCCCACCGGCAACTGGACGCAAGCCTGTACTACGCCGTCAGGACGGATGCGCCGGGGCGACCGTTGATCGACTATCACACTGCTCAGACGCCGAAGGCCCGCAAGGGGGGGACGTTCGCGACCCGCCGGGACGAGTTGGCATCCGGCGATCTCAACACGGTGCTTTCCAGCCGCGAGTGGCGGACGGACGCCTGCTTCACGGTCGCCTTGTGGCCGCGTCCGAACGCCGGCGTCGATCTCGACGCTATCGCCGACGCATTGCGACGGCCTTGCTTCACGCTCTACATGGGGCGCAAGGCGGCGCCGCTGGGCTTGCCCCTGGACCCGGCGATCATCGAAGCCGACACGTTCGTGGGCGCCTTCGCGACTCGGGAACGAAACGTCGAAGAGGTGGCCGTGCTGGAGCGCATTCGAGCCCGCGACACCCCCGCAGGCGGAATCGCCTGTGACGCAGATGCCCCCGGTGCACCGCCGAATTTCCGTATGGAGCGTCGACGCGACGCGATCGTCAGTCGCACGCGCTGGCAGTTCGCGGACCGCCTGGAGCGCGTGGAACTGGGTGAAGGCGACCCGGGATGACAGACTTGCTGTATCTGTCGCGAGCCCGCCTCAGGCGCGACGCCTCCCTGAAAGCGCTCGCACCATTGCTGTTGAGCCCAAGGGCCGACGGCTCTCCGACCGTACACCCCGGTCATCATCTCGTATGGTCGTTGTTCGCTGACGGCTCCGGCCGACGGCGTGATTTCCTGTGGCGCGAGATGCAGACCGGCGTGTTCCTCATCCTGTCGGCGCGCCCTCCACGCGATCCCCATGACCTGTTCGACCTCGCCGAGCCGAAGCCGTTCAGTCCGGTGCTGCTGGCCGGAGACCGACTGGCGTTCTCGTTGCACGCCAATCCTGTGGTGCGGCGTCGGGACCCGTCGCGCGGACGCTCCACCAAGCACGACATCGTGATGGATGCGCTACGTTCTCATCCGGCTGACGAGCGGGCCCGGCGGCGATTGGATGCAATTCGCGACCAGGGTCTCGCGTGGCTGGAGCGACAGGCCAGCAAGGCCGGCTTCGTGATTGGGTCGCGCGACGTCCAGGTTGACGGTTACGAGCAGCGCCGCGTGGCTCGCCGCGCCGGCGCGCCCATGTCGTACTCCACGCTTGACTTCACCGGCATCCTGACGGTCAGCGACCCGGCTGCGTTTCTGCCGGCACTCTCGAACGGATTCGGGGCGGCCAAGGCTTACGGCTGCGGGCTGATGCTCATTCGCAGAACCTGACCACAGACGAGCGCACAGCGAGTGGCACCTCCATGACCTTCAGACGCAACGCTCCGTCCCGCTGGCATCGTGAACTGCCTGGCGCACGCTGGTTCAAGGCCGATCTGCACATCCACACCCTCGATGTGACCAGTCCCGGCGCGCTCCTCAACCACATGACGATTGCCCAGGTCCGACCGGTCGCCAACCCGCGGGCCAGGAACTGGCGAAGCCACTTGACGGTCCGGTCCCGAGTGCCCGTAGAGCCCACCGTTCGGGGATTCGGCACCTGATGGCGAAGATTCCCGGGTTGGCCCCGCCCCGACCCATTCCGATCAAGGATCGCGCCTCCATCCTCTTCGTTCAGAAAGGGCGCCTCGACGTGCTCGACGGCGCGTTCGTGCTCGTTGACAGGCACGGGGTGCGCACGCACATTCCGGTCGGCGGGCTCGCGTGCCTGATGTTGGAGCCCGGTGTACGAGTCTCCCACGCAGCCGTCGTACTTGCCGCGCGTGTCGGTTGTCTGTTGGTCTGGGTAGGCGAGGCTGGCGTTCGTCTGTATTCTGCTGGTCAACCGGGCGGGGCGCGCGCCGACCGCCTGCTGTATCAGGCGCGGCTGGCACTGGATTCCCACGCTCGTCTGAAGGTCGTCCGCAAGATGTACGACATGCGCTTCGGCGACCCGGCTCCGCAGCGGCGATCCATCGATCAATTGCGCGGCATCGAAGGCGCGCGTGTGAAGAAGCTGTACGAGCAGTTGGCCAACGAGCACGGCGTGACCTGGAATGGACGCCGGTACGATCCCCATGACTGGAAGGCTGCGGATTTGCCGAATCGCTGTCTCAGCCAAGCCAACGCGTGCCTCTACGGATTGGCGGAGGCCGCCATCTTGGCCGCCGGATACGCCCCGGCGATCGGGTTTCTCCACACCGGCAAACCGCAGTCGTTCGTTTACGACGTGGCGGACGTGTTCAAGTTCGAGACGGTAGTTCCGATCGCCTTTCGCGTGGCCGGAGAAGCGGAGAGGGGCACACCGCCGGCCGTCAGCGATCCGGTGGGCGAAGTCAGACGCGGTTGCCGCGACAGGTTTCGAAAGGCAGGAGTGCTGAGCCGACTGATTCCGAGCATCCAGGAGATGCTGGCAGCGGGATGCCTTGACCCGCCAGAGGTACCTGTTGAAGCCCAGCCGATTGCGATCCCGGAGAATACCAGCGGTGATGTTGGTCATCGTGGTTAATAACGTCCCGCCGCGATTGCGAGGACGATTGGCGGTTTGGCTCGTGGAGGTGAGGGCCGGCGTTTACGTCGGAAACTACTCGCGGCGGACACGAGAGATGATCTGGGCAGAAGTCCAGGATCAGATCGAAGAAGGCGACGCCATCATTGCCTGGGCAACCCCGCAGGATGGCGGGTACGACTTCGACACGTGCGGCGAACACCGACGCGTGCCGGCCGATCTGGATGGGCTGAAGCTCGTGAGATTCTTGCCATTGCCAACCGATGGGAGCGCGGGGAAAGCGGGCGATCGCTGAAATGTATCGTGACAATCGTGATGGACACTCGATCGCCACTGTCGTATGAGATCGACGGTACGTTCGCCGCCTGGGAATAAGTCTAGTTTTTTCAACAACTTGTGCCGAGAGTGTTCCCTGCACGCGCGGGGATGGACCGGTACCCCCGACCCTCGAGCTCTCGCTGCCCGAGTGTTCCCTGCACGCGCGGGGATGGACCGGCGGCAACGGATGCGCGGCAGGTCGCAGCCGAGTGTTCCCTGCACGCGCGGGGATGGACCGACGACGACGGCGACTGGGTCATGCTGCACCCGGTGTTCCCTGCACGCGCGGGGATGGACCGACGGAACCGATGCCAGTTAAGTTGAGACGGATGTGTTCCCTGCACGCGCGGGGATGGACCGGAAGGACTCCAAGGTACGGTGTCCGTCAGTATGTGTTCCCTGCACGCGCGGGGATGGACCGTCGACCCGCACGGCGCACCGGCCGAGCGCCAAGTGTTCCCTGCACGCGCGGGGATGGACCGTGGTGTGACAGCCTGGAGAGACAGGCACCTGAGTGTTCCCTGCACGCGCGGGGATGGACCGGCGCAACGGTCGGCGAGGTTGTATATGCACGTTGTGTTCCCTGCACGCGCGGGGATGGACCGTGGTTGACCGCGGTGACGGCGGCCAAGTCGATAGTGTTCCCTGCACGCGCGGGGATGGACCGCAGAAGCACATGACCCAGGACCAAGTGGATCGGTGTTCCCTGCACGCGCGGGGATGGACCGGTGGTGCAGGTGTTCGAAAACCCGCTGGCGACGTGTTCCCTGCACGCGCGGGGATGGACCGGTTGAACGCCGGGTGTTGGGCAAGGTCGATTTCGTGTTCCCTGCACGCGCGGGGATGGACCGTCCTTGCTCGAACCCATCACGTCGAGGCGGCGGTGTTCCCTGCACGCGCGGGGATGGACCGGCGGCCTGGCCGCAGGCGAGACGTGCGGCCGAGTGTTCCCTGCACGCGCGGGGATGGACCGACCAGGCCGGCAACCTGCGCTGCCGGATCCGCGTGTTCCCTGCACGCGCGGGGATGGACCGGTGAACCGGGCGCCCGTGTGCGCGGAGACGATGTGTTCCCTGCACGCGCGGGGATGGACCGATGGACGCCCTCGGGGTCAAGCTGTAGCCCACGTGTTCCCTGCACGCGCGGGGATGGACCGGGCACACGGAAACACGGCCGCACGGGAGACGAGTGTTCCCTGCACGCGCGGGGATGGACCGATGACGACCCCGTTGTTCGCCACCTCCATCGCGTGTTCCCTGCACGCGCGGGGATGGACCGGTAGCCCACGCGAGACTGACCACGCCGCGGGCGTGTTCCCTGCACGCGCGGGGATGGACCGACGGCGACGGCCACTGTCGAGAGGGCTGAGGAGTGTTCCCTGCACGCGCGGGGATGGACCGGGTGCATCCCGAAATGTTCGGGGCGTTGTCGAGTGTTCCCTGCACGCGCGGGGATGGACCGGTCGACTTCGCTCCGGAGGACGTCGAGGACTAGTGTTCCCTGCACGCGCGGGGATGGACCGGCCGGCCGTCGCGACGGCAGCCTCACGCTGCCGTGTTCCCTGCACGCGCGGGGATGGACCGAAACACGTCCGGTCTTCGGGCCGGCGGCACGGCGTGTTCCCTGCACGCGCGGGGATGGACCGATGGCCAAAAGCTTCCCGCCCGACACGGTCGAGTGTTCCCTGCACGCGCGGGGATGGACCGTGGGGCCAGCACATGAGCGCCCAGGTCGCCAGGTGTTCCCTGCACGCGCGGGGATGGACCGGTGGCACGACGAAGACTCTCGCCGGAACAAGGGTGTTCCCTGCACGCGCGGGGATGGACCGTAGAGCATTCGAGGTTCCTCCATGCCGAGAAGGTGTTCCCTGCACGCGCGGGGATGGACCGTCGGGGCAGATCACCGGGCTCATCAGTGTCGAGTGTTCCCTGCACGCGCGGGGATGGACCGGGCGCCGCCGACGTGGACGGCACTCTGAACGTGGTGTTCCCTGCACGCGCGGGGATGGACCGTGCGCGTTCGACCTCGCCGACTATTCGGCGGAGTGTTCCCTGCACGCGCGGGGATGGACCGGCGAGAGGCCAGGAGGTTGCGTGACCACGCACGTGTTCCCTGCACGCGCGGGGATGGACCGGTGGTGAGCATGTCGCCGCCGCCTCGCACCGGGTGTTCCCTGCACGCGCGGGGATGGACCGACGACCCTGGCCCACCTACGCCGCGCCGGAGAGTGTTCCCTGCACGCGCGGGGATGGACCAGAAGCAACAGGGGGAAGATGGAGCCGGTTAGTCGTGTTCTGCGGATTCCGGCGCAAACCGATCACCGATTGAACTAACCCGCTTCGCGGGAGCCAGACACATGCCGACCGGATCGGTCGGTCCCCATCCGACTGCTCCCTGATCCCTTTCGCTCCTCGTCGTCCTCCGTAGGCTCTTCTGCGCAACCGCCTGGATGAACCGGGCCGGTTCTGTTCACGGAGGAGTCTCACCATGACCGTGCTTCGCCAACGGATGCTCGACGACATGCGGATCCGGAATCTGGCGGCCGAGACGCAGACCTCGTATCTGCGGCAGGTTGCGAAATTCGCGCGCTACCACGGGCAATCTCCCGAGCGGCTCGGTCCCGAGGACATCCGGACCTACCAGTTGCACTTGATCGATGACCGGCAGCTCGCGCCGACGTCGGTGGCGGGCACCGTGGCGGCCCTGCGTTTCCTCTATCAGGTCACGCTCAAGCGCAACTGGGCGGTCGAGGCCCTACCGTTGCCGAAGCGCGGCGAGACGCTGCCGGTCATCCTGAGCCCCGAAGAGGTCGTTCGGTTTCTCGGCGGCGTGGCGCGTCCCAAGCACCGCATGGTCCTCACCACGTGCTACGCCGCGGGGCTGCGACTCGGCGAGGCGCTGCGGCTCCAGGTTACCGACGTCGACAGTAACCGGATGGTCCTGCACGTCGCGCAGGGCAAGGGTGCTCGAGATCGCTACGTCATGCTCTCGCCGACGCTGCTCCAGCAGTTGCGGGCCTGGTGGCGGGTCGAGCGGCCGGCCCGGTGGCTCTTCCCGGGACGAAATCCGGAGCAGCCGATGCAGAAGGGGACCGTCCAATGGGCGTGTCGCCTCGCCCGGTATCGCAGTCGGCTCGGCAAGCCGGTAACGCCGCACTCGCTCCGCCACGCGTTCGCGGTCCACTTGCTGGAGGTCGGCACCGACGTTCGCACGATTCAACTGCTGCTCGGTCATCGGCGGCTGGAGACCACGGCGCGCTACCTCCGGTTGGCGACGACCAAGGTCTGTTCGGCGACCAGCCCGCTCGACTTGCTGCCGCGCCCGGAGACCGCGTCGGTCCCCACGCACTGATCGGGGGCCGCCGTGACTCGTCCGCTCCTTCGCGTGGCGGAGGTCTTCCGCCGCTACGGCGACGTGTATCGTGCCCGGGCCGGGGCCGCGTTGTCGACCGCGCACCTGCGCGTGATGGCCGCCGTCGAGCAGTGTCGCACCGCGGCGCTCGGCGGCCATGTCGAGGCGTGCGACCGCTGCGGCCACACACGGGTCTGGTACAACAGCTGCCGCAACCGGCATTGCCCCTCGTGTCAGTCGCTGGCGCGGGCGCGATGGGTCGACGCCCGCACCGCGGAGCTGCTCGACTGCGAGTACTTCCACGTCGTCTTCACCGTGCCGCAGGTGGTGGCGGCGATCGCCCTGCAGAATCCCGCCGCCGTCTACGGGGTTCTGTTCCGGGCCACCGCCGAGACGCTGCGCACGATCGCCGCCGACCCGGAACACCTGGGGGCCGAGATCGGCTTCATCACGGTGCTGCACACCTGGGACCAGACCCTCGGCCTGCACCCGCACCTGCACTGTGTGGTTCCCGGGGGCGGGCTCTCCCACAATGGGACGCGCTGGATCGCGTGCCGGCCGGGATTCTTCTTGCCGGTGCGCGTGCTCTCCCGCCTGTTCCGCCGCCTCTTTCTCAGGTACCTCGAAGAAGCCTTCGACGCCGGGCGGCTGCGCTTCGGCGGAACGCTGAGCACCCTGACCGAGCGTCGCGCGTTCGTCGCGCACCTGGCGCCCGCGCGTGAGACCGAGTGGGTGGTCTACGCCAAACCTCCATTCGGCGGCCCGCAGCAGGTGCTCGACTACGTGGGTCGCTACACGCACCGCGTTGCCATCTCCGACGATCGACTCGTCGATGTCGAGGCCGGCCAAGTCCGCTTCCGGTATCGAAACTCCCGGACCGAACCCCCCTCGGTCGCCACGGCCACGCTCAGCGCGCCGGAGTTCATCCGGCGGTTTCTGCTGCACGTCCTGCCGACCGGCTTCCACCGCATTCGCTACTACGGCCTGTTCGGCAATCGCCACCGGACCGCGAAGCTGGCCCGCTGCCGGGAACTGCTCCGAATGTCGCCGCCGCGCCCGGCCGACCCGCCACCCGACTATCGCGACCACCACGAAGCGCTCACCGAAGAGTCGCTGCGCACGTGTCCGAGCTGCGGCGACGGACACATGACGGTGGTCGAGACCGTGCGACGTGCGTACACGCGGTCAGACCTCATCGATACGTCATGACACGACCGACGGCCTCCACCGCAACGCTGCGTGCCCCACATGTCGGGAGTAGTCTGTCTCGCGTCCCTCTCTCACGACGCCTCGACGGCCCTCGTGCTCTCCAGGCCTCCGACTTCGCTCGTCGCAAGCCTCCAGGATCTGCGCATCGGCGCCCGCCGAGCCCAAGCCACGGGACCGCCTTGCGTCCTCGGTCGACAGCCGGGCCGATTCAATCCCCATAGCATCGACGGGGCAGCGGCTTAGTTCAATCTATCTTTCGCTCACCGGCGCGGCGAGCTATCGTGCGCCTTCTGCCGCACCGCTGGGCGCCGCGCCGCCGACCGAAAGATGCTCTGCATTCCGGCGCAAACCGATCACTGATTCCGGCCGAAACTGATCACCGGTTCCGGTCGAAACCGATCACCCTCGGTCGGGGCTGAGCGACGCGGGACAACCCCGCCAGCGTGGGATCCTCCGTGCTTTTGCAGGAGGGACAGAGCTGGCGAACAGGAGGTTGTCCATGCGGAAGATTCGAGAGGTGCTGCGGCTGTACTTCGCCGCGGCGTTGAGCATCCGGGCGATTGCCCGCAGCTTGGGGACATCGCCGTCGACGGTGGGCGAGTACCTGCGCCGCGCCAAGGTGGCGGGGGTAAGTTGGCCGGTACCCGAGGCGATCGACGACGCCGGGCTGGAGCGCCGGCTGTTTCCGGCGCTCCCGTCGAGCCACACCTCGCGTCCGTTGCCGGACTGGAGCGAGGTACGCCGGGAGCTGCGGGGCAAGAACGTAACGCTGGCCTTGCTCTGGGAGGAGTACAAGGCGACCCATCCGGAGGGGTTGCAGTACAGCCGGTTCTGCGAGCAGTACCGGGAATGGGCCGGAAAGCTCGACCTGGTGATGCGCCAGGAGCACCGCGCCGGCGAGAAACTGTTCATCGACTACGCCGGGCAGACGGTGCCGGTGGTCGACCCCGAGACCGGCGAGGTGCGCCAGGCGCAGATCTTCGTGGCCGTACTGGGGGCGTCGAGCTACACCTTTGCCGAGGCGACCTGGACGCAGACCCTGCCCGACTGGACGGCCTCGCACGTACGCGCCTTCGCGTTCTACGGCGGGTGTCCCGAGCTGGTGATCCCGGACAATCTACGCTCGGGAGTCAGCGGCGCCCATCGCTACGAGCCCGACCTGAATCCGACCTATCACGACCTCGCCCGCCACTACGGCGTGGCGGTCCTGCCCGCGCGGGTCCGGCGCCCAAGGGACAAGGCGAAGGCCGAGGTCGCCGTTCAAGTGGTCGAGCGCTGGATACTCGCCGCGCTTCGCCATCGCACGTTCTTCTCGCTGGCCGAGCTCAACGCCGCGACCGCCAAGCTGCTCGACCGGCTCAACACGCGCCCGTTCCGCAAGCTCCCGGGGTCTCGGCGCTCGCAGTTCGAGCAGCTCGACCGGCCGGCCCTGCGCCCGCTGCCCTCCAGCCCGTACGTCTTCGCCGAGTGGAAGAGTGTGCGCGCGCACATCGACTACCACGTGGAGATCGACCGCCACTACTACTCGGTTCCCCACGCGCTGGTCGGGCGCCAGCTCGACGTCCGACTGACCGCCCGCACCGTCGAGTGCTTCCATCGCGGCCAGCGCGTCGCCAGCCACGTCCGCTCCTCGCACAAGGGGCGTCACACCACCGCGACCGAGCACATGCCCGAGAAGCACCGCCAGATGGGCGGCTGGACGCCGGACCGCTTCATCCGCTGGGCCAACAAGATCGGACCGCAGACTGCCGCCCTGATCACCGCCGTCCTCGATTCCCGGCGTCACCCGCAGCAGGCCTACCGCTCCTGCCTGGGGCTCCTGCGTCTGGCCAAGTGCCACGGCGACGCCCGCCTGGAAGCGGCCGCCACACGGGCGCTGGCCATCGGCAGCTACAGCTACCGCAGCGTCGAATCGATCCTCAAGCACCGACTCGACGAGACGTCCGCCGAGCAACTCGAACGCGCCGACCCGGTCGAGCACGACAACATCCGTAATGCCGACATCCTGGTTATGCCGCGTGGACCGCCGATCGCCGTGACGCCGCGGACTTTCTGCTCAGCGATATCGGCATAATCACAGCGCTTCGAGGAACGTCATCAACTCGTCAGGTGGCTGATATCGGCCGGAGGGCACACCGACTGGTTTTGTCTGGTCCATTGCTTTCTCCTTCAGTTGGAGATCGGCATGGAGGTAGATCTGCGTGGTTTCGATCGACTCGTGGCCGAGCCACAGTGCAATCACCGCACAATCGACCCCCGACTGAAGCAACGTCATGGCGGCGGCATGTCTGAGAACATGCGGTGTGACGCGCTTGTCCCTGAGTGACGGGCAAACCTCGGTCGCAAGCGAGGTGTATTTCTGTACGATTCGTTCGACCGCATCCCGGCTGAGACGCCCGCCACGGATGCTGGTGAACAGGGGATCACCGTCATTGCCGGGACGATCTGTCAGCCATGAGCGTAGTGCATCGACGCTGTCCTTCCTCAACGGGGTCGCTCGCTCCTTTCGTCCCTTGCCCATGCACCGGACATGCGCCCCGGTGCCGAGCACGATGTCACCGCGGGACAGGTTGATCAGCTCGGAGACTCTGAGACCGGTTTGCAGCGCGACAACCAGCAAGGTCCTGTCACGCCGCCCGAACCATGTGCTGGAATCGGGTGCCGCCACCAGTGCCGCCATCTCGGCCCGGTTGAGGTAAGTGATCGTCGTCCTCTCATACCTCTTGGCGGGTATGGAAAGAATTTGATGGCAGTGATGAACAAGCTGGGGTTCATGCGTCGCGACGTATTTGAAGAACGACCGGATGGCCGACAGCCGTGTGTTGCGACTGCGTACACTGTTGCCGCGCACCGTCTCGACGAAGCCCAGGAAGCGACCAACGAGGTTTGCATCAAGGTCCTCGAACGTCAGGTCCGTCGGTGTGCGACAAAGCTGCTCGGACGCGTAGTTCAGCAGCAGGCGGAACGTGTCCCGGTAGCTCGCGATGGTATGGGCGCTCGCCCGAAGACCTATCGTGAGGTGGTCCGTGAAGAACTGCTGAAGGCAGATGGCAAACGGATTACGGTTCATGACGCACCCCCCGTGTCCGCCATTCGTTCCGCGCGGGCACACGCAAGGCGCATCAGTTCCGGCACGGCCTCCATGTACCAGTAGGTGTGAGACGGGTGCTTGTGCCCGAGATACGTCGTGAGCTTGATCATTTCCCGATTAGGATCGAGTCCGGCACGGTACCAACCAATGATGGTGCGGACCGCCATCGTGTGACGAAGGTCATGAATGCGCGGACCACGACCCCGTTTGCCAGATGGACATCCGTCACGAACGCCGATCGCCATTCCAACCCGAGCGAAGACCGCTTCGACATAGTTGGAGCTTGGACGCCGGCCCCGCTCGTTGAGGAAGAATGGTTGGGCCCCGTTGCCAAGAATCCGGTCGCGCACCGCGCGGTAGGCGCCCAGACGTTCTGTGGTCGAGAGCGCGATCGGAAGCAACCGGAATTCGCTGTTCTTCGTTCGAGTGATTGTCAGTACCCCCTCGTCGAGGTTGACATCGGCCTCATCAAGCCCGAGTGCTTCCCCGAGCCGGAGCCCCGTGACCGCAATCAGTCCGAAGAGGATCGAGAAGGTCCACGCGTTCAGCCCGCGTGGTGAGGGCAGTTGCGCCGCATGCTCCACGATGCGAGCGAGCTCTTCTTCCGTGTAGATGTAGGGGCGCGGGCGTCGATTGGCGCGTCGGATCAGGTCGGCCGATGGGACTTCAGTACGTGGGTCCAGGCAGTGAAGCCATTTGGCGAAACCGCGGACGTGACTCAGGTTGCAGCCCCAGGTGACATCGCTCGGCGCCTCGAACTGTTTCCGCCATTCCAGGAACAATTCTGTGGTGATAGACTCGGCACCGAAGTCGTCGGCAAAGGCTGCAAAGCGACGTAATACCGCGGCCGTGGTCCCTACGCGGCGGTAGCCGAAGCGGCGACGGTGATCGAGATACTCTACGAGGCGATCGCTCAGGGTGGTCATGGCAGGTCTCCTTGCGGTACGGGCCACGCCGGTGCGATCGAGCGCAATGCATCCAAGTCATAGCGGGCGTAGACGAGCGTCGTCGCACGACGCCGATGGCGCAGCACATCGCCGATCTCGTCGAAGGACGCGCCCTGGCGCAGCATCGTCGTTGCCAAGGAGTGACGGAGCAGATGGACGCCGTGACGATGCTGCGGACCTCTGAGCCCTGCCGTCACCAACGCATCGCCGAGCACCCGAGCGACGATAGCTCCGGTCCGGAACGGGCGCCACGGTGCCCGGGCGGTGACGAACAAGTGACGACAGGTTCCCTTTCTGCCGTGGCGGATGTAGTCGACGAGCGCTTCCCCGACGTCAACCGGGAGTGGCATGGGGTCGTGACGATTGCCCTTGCCCCGAATCAGGATCTCGCCGGCGCGCCAGCGAATATCTTCAAGGCGGATGGCGACCACTTCCTGCGCACGAAGTCCCAGCCGACCTGTCAGCAGCAGGATCGCGTAGTTGCGGCGAGCAAGAGCTGAATCGCCTCGAACAGCATCGAGCACACGCCGAACCTCGCCCGGTTTCAGATGCGCACGTGGAGTTGTCAGGTGGCGGCGCGCAGTGCGCGATACCGTCTCGACAAGAGCCACCGGAACCCTGCCGCTCCAGTGCAGAAAACGTAGGAGATTGCGTAGCCTCGATGCCTTGGTGCGGTCCGGACAGGTCCAGCGATCGGTGCGCTCTGGCACGAGAAAGGCGACCAAGTCCGCCGGCATTATGCGGTCGGGTTGAATCGCCTCATCCGTGAATCGGAAACGCATGAAGGCACTGAACACCTGCAAGTTGTTCTTGACCGTTTCGTCGCTCAGCCCGCGCTGATCGCGAAGCCAATCTTCGTACGCTACGCGCAGATGTCGCAGGTCGTCCGATTCTGGTGCAGCCTCAGGTACGGACGGGTCGAGAATCCCGAGCTCGCAGATATATCTGGCGAATCGTCTCGCGACGCTTTTCCACAGTGCCCGCGTTTTCGGAGCTGAACCCTTTGGCGCCAATTCACCCAAGGTAGTGGCTGCGGCCGCTTCCTGGCTCGCAATCTCAAGACCTCGGCATGTGAGCTCCGAACACTGGGCCCGCACAACGCGGCCATAAACGTCGATCGTTGCGGGTGAGTAGCCTTGTACGGCGAGGCTTTCCAGATATCCGTCACGGCATTGCTGGAGCCATTCTCCAGCGTTCGTCCGAGCGGCGACATCGTTGATGTGCAGTCCCATTGATCGTTCCCTTCCCCTCAAGGTGAAAGAAACGAGTGACGATCAACGAACCGCCAATCGCAACCCGATTATGCCGATATCGCTTCGCAAAAGTCCGCGGCGTCACGGCGATCGGCGGTCCACGCGGCATAACCAGGATGTCGGCATTACGGATGCCATGCCGATATCGGCATGGCATCCGCGGTCCCCTCTACTACCAGTGACTGCTGAAAGGAATGCCCAGATGCTGACGCATCCGACCGTCGAGAAGCTCCAACAGCTACGATGCGCCGGGATGGCCAAGGCCTTCACCGAGCAGCTCGATTCCCCCGAGGTCGACGCCCTGTCGTTCGAGGAACGGCTCGGGCTGCTCGTCGACCGCGAGCTCACCGAGCGTCACTCCCGCCAACTCAGCAACCGGCTGCGGCGCGCCAAGCTGAAGCACGACGCTTGCATCGAGGACATCGACTTCCGGCACCGCCGCGGGCTCGACAAGCAGCTCGTCCTCTCGCTCGCCGACGGCCGCTGGGTCCGCGAGCATCTCAACGTCCTGATCTGCGGCCCGACCGGCGTAGGAAAAAGCTGGATAGGATGCGCTCTCGCGCACAGCGCCTGCCGCAACGGGCACAGCGCGTTGTACTTGCGTATGTCTCGACTGCTGAGCTCGCTGGCCATTGCCCGCGCCGACGGGCGCTACCCGAAGCTGCTCGAATCGCTCGCCAAGACCGAGGTGCTGGTGATGGACGACTGGGGGCTGGCTCCCTTCACCGCCGAGAACCGCCACGACTTGCTCGAGGTCCTCGAGGACCGTCACGGTGTCCGCTCGACGGTCGTGACCAGTCAGCTTCCCGTCGACAAGTGGCATGATGTCGTTGGCGACCCGACGCTCGCCGACGCGATCCTCGACCGACTCGTGCACAATGCCTACAAGCTGGATCTGAAAGGAGAGTCCATGCGAATGCGAAGCCGACCGTCGACCCGAACGGAGACTCGGGACTCATGATGCAGTCCCGCGTCGCTTCGCTCCGACAGGTGATCGGTTTGCGTCGGAACGGGTGATCGATTTGCGCCGGAACAGGTGATCGGTTTGCTACCGGAACGGGTGATCGATTTCACCGGAATGCGCACGTGTTCCCTGCACGCGCGGGGATGGACCGCTGGCGCACGACGAGATCGCCAGACTCCAGGAGTGTTCCCTGCACGCGCGGGGATGGACCGGATGGGGGGCGAGGTATTGCGCGACGTTCGTCGTGTTCCCTGCACGCGCGGGGATGGACCGAAGAAGCCCCCCCGGTGGATGGCGCGGCCTGTGGTGTTCCCTGCACGCGCGGGGATGGACCGTACACGCCATCGGCGAACCTGCGCCGCAACTCGTGTTCCCTGCACGCGCGGGGATGGACCGGACTTGGAACAAGCGTCCCTTTTGGACGATGAGTGTTCCCTGCATGTCAAGCGACACTCAAAACTGACCCGTATGACCAACTGGACATACGGGTCAATTTTGAATGACCGTTGACAGCGTTCGGTGCGGAATCCGCTGACTCGCGACAACCGCCTTGGTTGCCAACGGAATTTCATTACCGACGCCCTTGCAGACGGGGCACATGCCGTCCGGAGGGTTGAACGAGAACCAGTGCGAACAGCCGGCGAACGGTGGGCCGCAGCGCGAGAAGAGCATTCCGCAGGTAAGGTGTAGATATCGGCCACCGTGCCAACGGTGGCCCGGCCGCTGGCCCCGAGGCGTTTCTGGTCGATCACGATGCACGGCGAGATGTTCCGAATGGCCTCGACCGGCCGTCAGGTGAGCTGCACCCGCCGGCGGCAGGCGTACGTGCTGAAACGCTTCGACGAGCGGTCGCTGCGCGTCGGTGCAGATCGTGTCGGACATGAGCGACGACTTGCTGCTCTTGCTCACGCTGGTGAACGCGACGAGCCGGTGCTTGGGAACGTCGACGTGTATGCCCTTGAGGTTGTGCGTACGGGCTCCTCGGATCTCGATGGAAGTCATCGAGCATCTGCACGGAAGAGTATCGGGGGCCCCGCCAACCCGCAACCGACCGCCCCGCCCGCGGCCCGCCAACTTGCGAAGCTCGTCCTCGGCGTCTCCGTCACCGTGCGCCTTTTGAACCGACCGTAAGGGGCGGAAGCCACCGTACCGGCAATGAACCAGCCGGGGCCCAGCGGTCATGGTACGATTGCAGAATCCCCAGGAGCTGCACCCAATCTCTTCAGCATTTCCAATTCGTTCGCCAGCGCACCATCTGGCTCCACGGTAGCAAGCTTCTGAGCCAGTGCCAGCACCTCCGACGAATGCAGCGACTGGCCAATGAGGGCAACTGCATAACTCCTCACAGTAGGGTCTTGATGCCCAATCAGCGGACTCAATGTCGAAAGATCCAGGGAAACCTCGTTCTCGGCCAACTTCTCGATAGCGTCGCAAACATCCTCAGGGGACCGTTGCGGATCCTGAATGGCAACGAGCCACGCTAGTACCGACGCGGTACTAGCGTCCGGCCCCGTGCCGTCCTGCGAAATCCCCGGGGTGTCCGTACTAAGAAGCAGGGGGAGTGTGGACGCGATGAACTTGGTCGCCACTTGCACGACAACCCTTAGGTTTGCGCCTACACTCATGCCCGCCGGCGGTCCGTCCTTGGAAACGAGGTAGGTAGGTATTCGCGCCGCGCATTGTCGGCATATGTCCAAGATATCGGGGTCCCGAAGTGATGTTCCGAGAAAGACTGCTACGTCCGATTCCTGTGCAGCGTTCCTGAACCTAGTCACCAAGTCCGGATACGGGGGTTGATTCACTCGTTTCTCTTGAGTTGGCAACACCAGCGCGCTCTTCATCTGCAATGCCTGAATGCCGGTATCGACGACAGCGAGACTGCCGTAGAGCGGCATCGGGTGCCTCAACTTGTAAACACGGGCATCGCTTCCGTGGTACCAATCTGTCGAACCATGGATCTTCAGAAGTTGCACTGCGCTGGTAGGGTCGACACCCTTCCAAGGGATGATCTCTCTACCGTCGACTGGTTCAAACCCGTCGTCAACGTCTACACCGCTGAAGCGCGCGCCGATCTCCACGGACCGATCATAGTTCGTTGTCGCAAGACATATCTTGTGTCCCGAACTTTGCCGGAACGCAGGGGCCCAAAGCACGCGAGCCTCGGTTTCACGCAGCCGTTCGCACACGTGCTGTACGTACCATTCAGCCTCCTGCCTCATCACCCCCACCGTCGTGCTCAGTTCCTCATCGACAGGAAAGCCCAAGCGTTTCTGGTGCGCCGTGCCGTGGACGATGCCATCCACCGCCTCGATCAATCGCTCGATATCATAGTCACTCTCCGTCAGCATCTTCTTGAAGCGATCAAAAACTTGCGACGGCAGACTCAGGTTCGCCAAATGCTGATGAAGTTCTAAAGCCATGGCTCGCATCGCCGGTACCCCAAGCTCCACAGAAGCACCGGCGCCCATGAATAGCAGGAGCCCGCGCAAGACGTTCATTGTCGGGAGCCGGCGCAGACGTTCTCAACCTCATCTCTGGTCACAGTGAAGTTTCTCCACCCATTGAAAAGGCCGGGCAAAAGGGGCTTCCTTGGAATCGCGAGGTCGGTGCTAGAACCCGATCCGCCCGGGAGGTAGCGGGTCCGCTTGCCCTGCTTCTGCAGCGCGCAGGGCCGCGAACCCTTCCCTCGTCACCGCGAAACACTCGCCATCGAGATCGGTCTGGCGAACGTGCCCCGCCCTCTTCAGGTCTTCCAAACCGCCAACCCACGCGGCGACCGTTTCGGCATTTGCATCTTTGGGAATCATCTGCCTACCCCCGACCAGAATGCGGACACTCGGATCCGACAAGGTGGTCAGGTGCATGATGTCCCCGTCGCTCTCACGGGCTGCCCTGAGGATCTCCATCGCTTCGCGCGTCATTTTCTTTGCCCTCCGTCTCACCGCGCCCGAACACGCCGACAACAGGTGCCGGTGCACGCCCGGGAGCCGCATGGGCGGCAACGCTGGCAACAGAAATCGGCGAGGCCGGTCGTGTTGGCGTACGAGCGGGCATCGTCGTACGTTGCATGCCTTTTGTATTCGCCCTGACCGTACTTGTGCGTCCCACCGTGGACACGCGTCGCCGAGCAACCTTTTCGGTGAATCCGGACGTAGAACCGCCACGTGTTTTCGTAGGTTTCGAAGGTCACACCTGGAAAGCCCTTTCTCAAATGGCCGTGCTGGCCTGCGCGTTCTTGCGGAGTCAGTCGGCAGGCGTCGGCGGCCCCACCCCCGCCACCTGGCCCAGGATTTGATCCTCGCTGCTCGCAAGCGGTCGTGGCTCGTAGGCCGGGTTGTCGCCCGTCAGGTGCCAGCGTCCGCCGATGCGCCGCAGGCGCTTGATCACCAGCCTTGAGACCACCAGCGAGGCGCTTGGGCGGGGGTTGTCCCGTTCGCTGTTGAACTTTGCGAGTGGCAGACTCCCTGTTTCCTCCGTCAATGTTACGCCACTTCAGCAACTGCGTCGTCGGGCGGGGCCAGCGCGTCCAGGGCGCTGACCAGGTACTGCAGGTCGCGGTAGCCCCGGACCCGCCGAAAACGCGGTTCCGCCTCCACCAGCGCGCTCGCCACCCAGCGTTGAATCATCTGGCCGCCACGCCATCGCTTGACGTTGCGCGTGTAGCGCTCGACGCTGCCGTTGAGGTTCTCAATGATGTTCGTCGTCCGCAGGGTACGCTGCAACGCCCCGGTCAGGCCGAGTCGCTGCACGGTCAGCGTCTCCTCGAGTTCCTCTCGGATGGAGGCGGCGGCACCGGGATGGTCGCGTTCCAGAGACCCGGCCAGCCGCTCCAGCACCCGAGCCGCGCGGTCCGCCGAATCGAGATTCCACGCATCCCGCAGCGCCTTGTCGACAGAGGCGTGCAGCCGCTCGGGAAGATGGCCGAGCACGTTCCTACACTTGTGCGCCTTATGCCGATGTCGGCATAAAGTGCACAAGCGAAGGGGACGACCCGCGTGGTCGCCGTCGTCAGGGGGTCAGCAGGCCTGACGGCGCACCGGTCGGACCAGCGCAAGGGTGCGAGCCTAGTGCCACGGCTCGTGAGAGCCGCCCGCTGGTTCCGACCGGGAAGCCCGTGTGCGAGCTAATTTCTATTACCTTCATCCTGTGCCAGTCGACCGAAAAACTCGTACCGGCTCGATAGCCCAAGCATGGTTCCAAGTGTACCGCGAACTCCTGCGTGGGGCCGGCAGTCACTCGTCGGACACAGCGACCCCTATTGATGCGGCGCTCTTCCGGCCCGCTGTGTCCTGCGAGGTGACCTCGACCACGTAGCTTCCGGCGCGCTTGTAGACGTGCGCGACCGTGCGGGAGCCAGCCAACGCGCCCAGCGACTCTTTGTCTCCATCATCGAAGTCGATCACCACCTCGTCGACCGCCGGGCCGTGCGCAGGCGGCGTCACCGTCACTGTGAACGTCACCGGCTGATCCACTACCGGCGACGTCGGCGACACTGTGACCGTGACTCCAACCATCGGCGGCGCAGAGACGGCGATGCCAACGGAGCCCACATGCCGCCGACCGGTAGCGTCCTCGACCACGACCGTCACGACCCGGCTGCCGGGGGTCCGGTACAAGTGGGTGATGTTGACGGCCCCGGTCAGCGCGCCGAGCGATTCCCTGGTCCCATCGCCGAAATCAATCGTCGCTCCACGAACCGCCGGGCCGTGCGCAGGCGGCGTCACCGTCACCATGAACGTCACCGGCTGATCCACTACCGGCGACGTCGGCGACGCCGTGATGACGACCGAAATGGCCGGCGCACGCTCCACCTGCACAACGGTCGAGGCCGACACCGTGCGCCCGGCAGCGTCCGTCGCCTCGACCGTGACCGTGTAGAGACCGGACTCGTAGTAGGTGTGGACAACCACCGCGTGCGCCGTCGCACCGAGGTCCTGTGACTCCCCGTCGCCGAAGTCGATCGCGGCGTTCCGAATCGCGTACCGCTCATTGCGCAGCGTTACCCTGAAGGCGATGGCCTGGCCGACGACCGACGTCGTGGGCGCGGCCGTGATGGCGATCTCCGTCGCGGGGTCGACCGTAACGGTTGTCGTCGCCTGCACGCCATCGCCAGCGGTCGCCGTCACCGTTGCGCTCGTCGTTGTGGTCAGCACCGTGCGGGCGTTGCCGCCGCCATCCGTCGTCGCCGCCACCGCCCGCAATGCTCCCGCGGTCGTGCTGAAGGATACGGGAACGCCCGGCAGAGGCTGCTGGTTGGCGTCCAGCACCACGGCCGTCATCGTCGCTTCACCGCCGGCCGGAGGCAAAGCGCCGGGCTGGGCGCTCAGGCGCAAGCCGGACACCGCCGCCGCGCCGATGGTCACCGTCGCCGGCTCGCTGATTGCCGCGCCAGAGTACGCCCGCAGGTCCGCCACGCCGGACTCTCCACCCGCCGTGAACGTCGCCCTGGCCTGGCCGCGATGCGTCGGTGCTTCGGCCGGGTGTACCACGCCCAGCGTGACCGCGAAGGTGACAACGGTCCCATCATGGACCGGCGTCCCGGGTGCTTCGACCACGTGCGCGGTAACCGTTGTCGACCCGCCCGTCGGCACGATCGGATCGGACACGACCAGGGTTACGCTGGACTCCGACGGGGCCACCAGCGGGACGGAATGGCAGCCCGCGCAGAAAGCGCCGGCAACGAATCCGAACGGAACGACTCTCTGAAGAATCGTCATGGGTCCGGTCCGTCGGGGCCGGGTTGGCCGCCAGCGCCTGGCGCGACGGGGACCGGCTCTGCATCCTCCGGCGGAACGCTCGTCGAGTCCTCGACGGAATCGACGCCGCTGGAGTCTGGCGGCGTCGCCGCGACGGGAGTTGCAGCATCGGGAGCCGGCAGGCGCGCGGCGGGCTCCGCGACGAGAGGAGGAGCGATGAGCGGGGGTGGACCGCTCACGCCGATGTTGCGCTGCGTCCCGATGTGCAGCGGCCGAACATCGTCGAGAGTCAACTGACGCGTCCGCACGATGCGCGGCGTCAGCAGCATGACGATGTCGGTCTCCTGCACCGTCGTGTCGTTCGACCCGAACAGGTGCCGCAGCACCGGCAGGCGCAACAGCCCCGGCAGCCCCCGCAGCGTGCGGCGGTCCTCCTGCCGGATGAGCCCCGCCAGCAGGTTCGACTCGCCGTCGCGAAGCCGCAGCCGCGTCGTCACCCGCCGCGTCCCGAACGTCGGCAGCGACTGTCCCGCCACCAGTATCGGCGGCCCCACCGTGCTGTTCTCGACCTCCAGTTCCAGCACGATCTCGTTCTCGTAGGTCACCCGCGGCGTCATGCTGATGACCACTCCGACCGGCCGGTACTGATACGAGGTCAGCGGGTTGAACGCCGCACCGCCCGCCGCCAGCGGCGTGAACGAGGTGGCCGGCACCGGGATGTCCTGCCCGAGATTCAGCGTCAGCTCCGTCCCCTCCTGACCACGCAGTTGCGGCTTCGCCACCAGCCGCGTGCGCGTGTCCTGCTCCAGGAAGTTGATCACCGCGGCCGGGACCGCGGCATAAAAATCCGCCGGGCTAACGCCGCGCGAGATCGTGTTCAGGTTGAACGGCGCCGTGCCCTGCGCGAACGGGGATGCCGTCTCGCCGGTCCCTGTGGACGGTTGGCTGGTCGCGGGGGCGACCTCCGGAGAGAACACAGCCCCCAACGCATACCGCGACAGGTCGAGGCCGTACTGTCGTGCGCTCTCCCGGTTGACCTCCAGGATCTCGACGTCGACCACGATCTCGGCGCGCGGCTTGTCGTGAGCGGAGATCACCCGCTCGACCACCTCTGCCAGCGCCGCGGTCGCCCGCACCGTGATGGTGTTCGCCTCGACGCTCGCCATGAACTGCGGCTGCACCGGCAACTGTGGAATCTGCACGATGGCACTCAGCAGCTCCAGCAGCTCCTCGACGTTCGCGTGCGAGACGTAGAACGTGCGGATGACCTGCTCCTCGTAGGCCGCCCGCTTCTGCGGCGTGTCCGGAACCACGACGACCGTCGTTGGGCTAATCACCTTGTAGAACGCGTTGTTGGCCGTCAGCATCTGGTCGAGCGCCTGGACGAACGTCACGCCGCTCAGCGTGACGGTGTACGACCGGTCCTGGAACCCTTCGTCGTAGGTAACGGTGATCCCGGCGGCGTCGCCCAGCGCGTTGAGCACGTCCCGCAGGCTGACGTCGATGAACTCCAGGTTCAGCGGCTCATCCGATGCCGGGTTCAGAACCGGCAGCGGCGTATCGCGACCCGCCTGCGCGCGCAACGCCTCGATCGGCGCGGTCGGCCGGGACGCCTCGAGCTGCTCTCGCAGATTCTGCTGAAGGTTCGCTATCCGGACCGCCACCTGCCCGTTCGATGGGTCCAGCGCGTACGACCGCCGGTAGGCGTCCAGTGCCATGGACAGCTCCCCGGCCTCAACCAGCGCGGCGGCCTCGGCCGCGTGGAAACGCGCCGCGCTGCGCATGGCACGTTCGAGCGCAATCCGGTAATCGGGACGGTCGGGCGCATCACGCACCGCACGGCGGTAGTACTCGACCGCGGCTTCCCACTGTCCGTCGCGCGCCGCTCGCTCGCCGTGCCGATACGAGCGCGCCGCACCGCAACCGACCAGCGCGAACGCCGTCAGCGCCAACGCCGCGACAACCCGCGCCCGGGTGCGGGTGCGTCTGCAGGCCGCGCCTCTGACCGACCTTCGCCAGGCGCGCGCGGACACCTACGGCCTTCCTGACGCCATCCAGAGGGTCTGCACGGACCCGCCGGCCGCAGGTTCCAGATCGAGGCGTGGCGTCTCGATAGCGACGACTCGGTATTCGGCAAGTACGTCGCCCACGCGGCCGTGATGAATCGTCGCGCCCGCCTTCACCACCGCCACGCGCCCGGCGCTGGCCGGCGCGTCGACCACGCCGAGGAAAACCAGCTCCGGGCGTGCATCGAACGGCTCGAGCGCGGTCGGCCAGGGCGACGATTCCCACTGCGACGGCTCATCCCACCACGGATCCTCGGCCGGCAGCGACGCGGCGTAGTCGCTATCAGACCAGTGGCCTGCGCCGAACTCGAACGGGTTGCGTTGCATCACGGAGAGCGGGCGCGCCCGGAGACGTGCCGCCGATATCGCCTCCAGATTCAGAACGGGATACGAAGGTGAGCGGGTCTCATGCGACGGCTCGACGCGGTCCACATCTGGCACGACCGGCCCCTCAACAGCGGTCCCCACGCAGCCGCACAACACCACCGAGAACGTTAACAGGACAGGGAGGCCCGAACCGCACGCAGCCGGACTTCGAGTCGTCACCGCCCAGGAGCCTGCAGATCCGCCGTCACCGTGTCGCCCTTCCTCACCGATACTCGTGTGGCGCGTGTCCGAAGCCGCTCCAGAAAACGCGGCAACAGCCAGTCGTCAGACGCCGACGCCGACAACGGCGCAGCCGCAACCCAGTAGTCGCCCGGCGGAATCCCGTGAATGCGGTACCGCCCGCTCTGCGCGGGCCGTTCCACTCGGACGTGACGCGAATCCGGGAACCACAGCTCTGGCGTCATCGAAAACGCCACCACCACACCCGTCTCCCCATCCGACGCGGTGCGAACCGCACCGGCCAGAGAGGACACCCGATCCGTGAGAACGACCTCCAGACCGGTGACTCGCGAGCGCCCACCTACATCAATGGGTCGGTCGGTGATATCGCGGCCGTTGAGCGAGATCCTTTCGAGCACGCGCGTCTCGCCGACCCCTGCGACCCCGAAGACGCGCAGACCGGGTGGCAGATCGCCAAACTGAAAGCGGCTGTCGCCATCGATCATCGACTGGTCGTCGCCACGAGCCTGCGTCGTTTCCAGCATCCTGGTCGTCACCTGAAGATTCACGATGTCGCGCCACTGCGGATCGGCACCCTCGAACCGCACCCTGCCGGTCACTTCCGTCCCCGGCGTCAGCACCACCGACAGCCCGTCCACGCGCTCCCCGTTCACCACAACCGCCTGCCGTCCGAACGCCATGTCGCCGTTCGACGTACTGCCGGTCGCCGTCAGAATGTACCGCCCCTGCGGGATACCAGGAAAGGCGAAACGGCCGCCCGTTTCCACCCACGTGCTGTGCGTGCCTCCCGCAACGAACCCTGCTCCATCGACAGACGCTAGCGTTACTTCCGTGCCGACCGGACTCGCGCCGGGCGGCGCTGTCACCACACCGGATACTGACGCGAACGGCACTCGCACAACCGAAAAATCCACGCCCGCGACCTCTTGGCTCTCCCGCAGAGTGACCCGTCGCGCTTGGGCCAAGCGCGCCGTCCCGGGGTAATACGTCGGCGCGTATCCATCCGAAGCGCCCCTGATCGCGCCGACCGCGTTAGACCCTCCGGTCCTCAATTCTTCCAGTCCGGCCAACAGTTCTGCCGACAAAGCGACGGCGCGCACATAGTACGCACCCGGCTCCAGGTCGTAGATCCGGTAAACGCCACGATCGTCCGCGACATCACCTCCCGCCACGACCCCACCAGACGTCATCCTCGAAGGCTCCTGCCGAAGCACCACAACGTTTGCCGACGGTAACGGACGGCCTTCCTCGTCCAGAACACGACCCGTGATGACCCCCCCTTTCGGGAGGATTACGTCGACCCCACGGGCATGTCGCCCCGGCTCGACCTCGATTACCAACGGCGGCTGCCCGGCGGACTCCTCTCCGTGGAAGCGTCGCCCAAAACCCATTTTTGACCCGCGAACAAAGTACCGACCAGCCGGAAGGCGTTCGAAATGGTAGGTCCCGCGCGCATCCGTGACCGTCGATAGCGCAAACCTAGCCAAGTCCTGTGACTGCAGCACGACCACCGCTCCCCGCAACGACAGCCCGGCCTTCGAACGAACACGCCCGGACATTTCGCTCGATCCGGTACCGACTTCACTCGCCGCTCTTCGACCATCCCGCGGTGGAAGCTGCTCGGCCCCAACCGCCGCCGCAAGACTAGCGAACACTAGTACCGTCAGCACTGCCGCCACAGGTCCCCTTAACATTGACAGTCCTCTGCTCCCGGCGACTACCCGACCACTGGTGACGTGCTGCCATCGGATGTTCGCTATCGTCGCGTTCCGCCAGTCCGAGGTCTCGCAGTTCGCGAACGCGCTCCAGGAGCGCGCGACGGTCAGATGCCACACGCGACAGCCCGGGTGGCTCAAGCGGCTGCACTCCCCACCACCCTTGGCCCCTCGGCCATTCCCCACCCAACCCCGTCGATGACTCGTGGCGTTCCAGACGACTTCCGCTCTCCGACGTCACCAGCCCCTCACGATTCGGCTCAGTTACCCTGGACTTGCCACCCTGCCCACCACTTCCACGCACGAGAACCGCAGTGACCCTACCTGGCACAGCGAACGCTGCGCCCGTGGCCAATGCAACGAGTACGGGCGAAAATCCCGCCGCCGCGCCTCCAAGAGCTTGCACCGTGCTTTCTGTCCTAGCGCCTTGCACGAAGTAACCAGCCCACCCAAAGACCACGCTTAGCGGAACATCAACCCACAGCCACCTGCTCGCTGAGCGTTCCAGTGTCATCTCGTAGGTCCGGAAGCCGTCCTTCTCAATCTGCAGCAACGTGTCGGCGGCCCGCCGCGGCACGACCACATTCACGGGCGTAACCCCAACAGGCTCCCCGTCCAGCACCACCTGAGCACTTGTCGGAGTGGACGTTACAGCTATGCGCTGCGTGGTGCCGTTCATTCCATAGGCGCATCCCATTGCTGTGATACTCAACAGGCACGCTACGCTCGCCTTTGTTGTCGCGGAACCCATGAGTCTATGACGCAGTCGTCGTGCACGTACGTCCCGAACGCGTCATTCTCCTCAGATTATCCCATGCTGTGAACGTCTGTCCATACCACCATTGTTCGCGTCTAACCCCAGTACACCCGCCAATGCGTCGAAAGAGTGGCCTCAGGTGGTCCTCCAAACTAGCGTTCCCACATCCGCCCCGTGTCCTGCAGAAGTAGTCGTGTTCTTGGCACAGCCGGGCCGTAAAACCACGGTACACCCATAGACCTCTCGATGTGTATCGAGTAATCGTGCCGACGTACTCTTCACCTTGCACGAAGCGGACGCCTTCGTCACTCGCGTGGTCGTCCCCATTTACTCTGCACTCAGTTATCGTGTACCTCGTGCTCGTGAGTGGACCGATAATTCGCTTTTCCCAGTATTGACTGCCGCCGCAACCCGGATTAAACTTGCTGGAACAGCCCGCTCCGCAATTTCCGTAACACCCATCCACCCTCGCACTGTCGGGACGTCTTGGACTCCAACTCAAGTCGGTACGCTTGCCAACCTGACGGATATCCTGAGCAAGCGCGTCGCTCACCGTCACGCACGATAGCACGAGAGCCAGCATTCCTACACATCGTCCTCTGTGAAAGCACATTAGTCACTCCTCCCTTGCTCTAGTAGCTGGAGTTCCTCCAACAGTATTTGCTCGTACGTCTCGAATCTCTCCGCCCCGGCCACCATGCGTCCGTTGATGAAAACTGTCGGAGTGCCACTGATCCCCAACAAGTACGCCGCTTCAGCTGCCTCCGCCACGACATCTTCGTAGCGGCCAGTGGAAACACAGTCGGCGAACACCCGTCCGTCGAGTCCGACATCAGCCGCCAGCGCTTGCAACGCCTCGACACCATCCAGATCACGCGGCTGAAGCTCAGGCTGTCTTTCGAACAGACCGTCGTGATACTCCCAGAACATGCCTTGGTCGTGCGCGCATCGGGCGGCCGCTGCCGCGGTCAAGCTTGCCAACGGATAGTCTTTCCACACCCACTGCAAATCGTCCCCGTAACGGGTCATGAGCCGTTCAAGAGTTGACCGCAGTTCCCGGCAGAAGGGACAATGGAAATCTGAAAATTCCACGAGCTGAATAGGAGCATCAGGAAATCCCCTGGCCGGATCCTCCTTTGTCACCGGAATCGACACGCGCGGGATGGCCATAAAGATACGGATGTCCGCGTCCCGGCGCAGAAGATGAAGATACTGCTCGCGCGCTTTCTGGAAGCGATCGTCGTGCAATGTATCGACAAGCGCCGCACGTAACTGATTGAAGCTAATGTCGTAGTCGGCAGCGACAGACTGCTCATAAAGTTCCACAACTTCGGACTCATCCACGGGCGCAATGCTAGGAATCGCACCGCTCTCAATCGCCCTAGCGACCAAGTCCTCTGCGGTCAGGTTCAGATGGTCGATCTTCTGGCGCAATAGGTATTCCGCGACAAGCTCATCCAACACACGACGGCGCAAGCGAAATGTATCGTGTCGTGTTCGCGCGTACTCGGCTGGAGCCCGCTCCTGCCACGCCGCATCAAGCTCTGACTCGGTGATGTGATAGTCTCCAATTGAGGCGACGACCGCATCACCGAGGCCATCGTCGGAACGGTTCGCCACGCAACCCAGGAGACTAAAGATCGCCGCCAGAATGAAGCCAGCCCGCACCAGGAAGAAACTGTTAGCAGGCAAAAGAACCCCGCTTGACAAAATGCGAGGATTGTGAGCGACGCAAGCTAGGGCGACGGGCGACGGGCGACGGGCGACGGGCGACGGGCGACGGGCGACGGGCGACGGGCGACGGGCGACGGGCGACGGGCGACGGGCGACGGGCGACGGGCGACGGGCGACGGGCGACGGGCGACGGGCGACGGGCGACGGGCGACGGGCGACGGGCGACGGGCGACGGGCGACTTCATGTCTGCAAACATCGTCATGGGCTCTCGCAGAGCATGCACGGAACTTGGTCGGTTGTCAAGGGTAAACTAGCAGAGGGGTGCACGACATCATTGTGAGACTCTCCTCAGGCGGCGTTCGCGGCTCGTCGCTCCCAGAACTGTTCGAAGCGGCCGCTGAGGATGCAGCAGCCCAGGGCGATGGCGTTGGCCCCGGCGACGGTCCAGCGCGTGCCGCCGCGCTTGAGCCGTGCGCCGATCTGCTTGCATCCGGCCTCGACGACGCCTGACGAGACGCACAGGCCCCTGGCGCGGAACTGCGGATAGCGCATCCGGTGGCGGTTCCCGAACACGTAGTGAATGCACTTTCGCGCCTCGGGCGTGGTCTCGACATGGATGCGTAGGGCGGCGACGACGGCGCACAGCCGGCCGGCGTCGAGTTCGGCACGCCGGTGCGTGGCCCACTGGTCGGCCGAGTCCGTTCCGGGGCCGTAGATGGCCTTGGCCACGTCGCACAGATGCTGCTTGGCGTGGTGATGTCGACGATTTCGATGGCGCCGGGAAACTGCTCGGCGGCGACGTTCCGAATCCAGGGGGCGCCGTCGCCGATGCAAGGGATTCGTCGCGGGTAGAGCGTTGCCCGTGAACGCCACCCCGGCAGGATCTTGTACGGATCTCGGACGGTCTGCGGGCCATGACCGACTGGCTGCCCGGGGATATCGGGTCACCGGCGCCACGACGGAGAGGACCGGAACCTCCCGGAAGGCGGCCGAAGCGGCCGGCATCCATGCCGACGTGCTCGATGCTCGGCACGTCGGAGTGGCCCAGCCCGGTCGGCTGGCCCCGGTGCAGCCTCGACGCCCGCGGCGCGCGCCTTTATCGACGGCCTCTCGGTTGGCGGGGTCCGGGATTCAGTCGACGGGCCGCGTGCGGCCACAGGCGTCGGGCTCGCCGAACCGCCAACAGCAGCCCCAGAAACGCTTCTCCGTGCGCTTCTGACGCCGTACAACCATGGGTCTTGGGGGGCGGCAGCGGCAGCCCGGCTGCTTCGACCGGCACGACAGGTCGGAGCACTCGAAGAGCCCGCCGGGGGCCTGCACCAGCAAGCCGGCGCCGCAGGCGCTGCAGCACGGCTGCGTGTAGTCGCAGCCCTCGCCTCCGTTCCAGTTCGTGCACCCCGCGAAGTGCCGTGTACCGCCGCTCGTCACCCGCAGGCGCAGGCGCCCCGTGCCAGCGCCGCCGGGGCTGCAGCACGGGCACGGCACCGCCTCCCGCACCGGCTCAAGCCAAGCATCGAGCGGGTTCGAGGCGGCCGTCAGCCGCGGGTCCGTGCTCTCGATGATCGCCCGGGTCACCGGCGAGGCGCCGTCGTCGGGGTCGGACACCACGATCAGCGCCGCGTAGCGGGCGCGCGTCAGCGCCACGTACCAGAGCTGGTGCTCGTCGTCGCGGCCTCCGCCGGTCTCGGCCGCGATGGCGCGGTCGAGCGCGAGTTGGGCGGGCGCGCGGTCGCCGAACTCGGCGGCCCGGAGTCGATCAGCACCGCGCGTAGTCCGCCTCGGCGCCCTTGGCGGCGTGTATCGTCCGGTACTCGACCTCGAGGCCGTACTGACGCGCCGCCGCGTTCAGGCGGCGGCAGTCGAGCCCCGCCCCGCCGCGGGCCGTCGGGCGGCGGGTCCGACACATCGATGTTCCGGCGGCCATCACGAGCACGGTGACGGGCTCGGCCGCCTCCTCCTCGGTTTCCGCCTCGTGCTCCGGGATCCAGTATGCGAAGGCGGCCAGCACGGCCGCCGTCGTCGGCGTTGTCGTCGGCCCGAGTTCGGCGGCGAGGGCCGGCGTGGGTCTCGCCCCGATGACCGACACCGGCAGCACCCCGCCGACCGGCTCGGGCCCGAGGCCGCGGAGTCGCCGGTCACGGGCCTTCGGGTCCATCGTCACCACGGCCCTCGAGGCGTCGGCGAGCCGCTGCCCGAAGCGGTACCCGTTGACGAGCGTGATCGGTTCGCACAGCGTCTGCACGACACTGGCCGGATCGGCTGCCGTCCGAATCAGCGAGGCGTTGCCTCCCTGGAACCCGAAGACCGCCTGCCAGTCGTCACCGACCCCGATCAGAGTGGCGCCCTCGCCCCCCGGCCCCGGGCCCTTCGGCGTCGTCAGGGCGTGGACGAAGGCGGCCTGCGCCGGGTTCACGTCCTGGTACTCGTCGACGATCACGTGGCGCGCCAGGGCAGCAGGTCCGGCCGCCGGCGCGCGGCGTCGGTGGCCTGAAGGATCGTGCCGTCGTGGTCGGTGGTGCCCGTGTCGGCGAGTTCCTGCTCATAGCGCCGCCGCACGGCGCCGCCGATGCGCCGTAGCGTCACGACGTCGGCGCGCCCCGTGGGCGGCGGGCGCCCGGGTGGCCGGCGGCGCACCGCGCCTATCCACGCGTCAACCTCCAGCGTCAGCGGGCCGGGCCCGGCGTCCTGGCCGTCGCCGACGTCGTCGGTCGCCTCGACCGTCCACCGCGCCGGATCGTCGATCTCGACACCCGCCGCCCGCAGCCGTTCGACGAGTACCCCGGCCATGCTCGGTCCGTCGCCGTCCCAGGCGCGTTGCAGGTCCCCGAAGCAGGTCTCGACATAGCGTGTCGAAAGGCTCTCGTGCAGACGCCGCTTCCAGGCGCGCTTCTCCTCGTAGCCGGCGAACTCCGCCGGTGCCCGGCCGCGCCGGTCGTGCGCGTAGTGCTCGAGCCAGACGCCGCCCGCCACCGTCACCGGCGCCTCGGGGTCGTCCGGCAGGTCCGGCAGGTAGAAGTCCGGCCGGTAGCCCCTCAGGTCCTTCGGCGGGGCGTCGGCACCCGCCGCACCCCCGGCCTCCCTGGCCGGAAGCGGGAACGACGCCTCGTAGACGAAGGGCACGCCGGCGGTGTGCAGCAGGGTCCCGATCACGACCTCGCCGTACGACTTCACCTCACGGCCGGCGGGCGGGATGCGGTGGCGTTCCACCGGTTCGCCGTCCTTCACGGCGGCGAAGCGCGTGCCGGCGCAGTACGACGTCGGCGACGAGCCCGGGTCACGGTTGATCTCCTCGCGGATCCAGCCGGCGATCCGCCATAGCCTCAGGCCGTGATCCTCCGCAATCGGCGAGAGCTGAACGGTCCGGTCGTCGACGAGCTTCAGCACCCGGCGCGCGAGCTGGTGGATCGTGCCCACCTGCAGGCCCGGCAGGTGTTCGCGCGTCCGTTGCCGGATCTCCTCGGTGGCCTTGTTCGTGAAAGGTGATGAAGGCGACCGCCTCGGGCGGCGTGCCGAGGCGGCGGACGGCGTAGCCCGCCCGCGCCACCATCGTACGGGTCTTGCCGGACCCGACGCCGGCGGTGACCATCGCCCGGTCTTCGAAGCACACCGCGGCCCGCCGCTGGTGGGGGTCGAGGGCCGACAGCACCGGGTCGGCGGCGGCGGCAGCCTCCGCGCGCCGGTTCCATCGGGCCCGTTTCGCCGGAGAGAGGCGGCCCGTGGCGAGCCAGATCCGGAATGTGGTCACCGGTTCGGTGAGCCACCGCCAGGGCCGGAGGCGGTTCGTGCGTCGGGCCCTGGCGCGGTCGAAGGCGCTCTTCCGCCACCAGACGTCCGGGGGCGGGAGCAGCCGGCGCCACTCCTTGATCCACGCCGCGGCGGGGTCGGCGCCCGCGGATCGTCCCGCCGCTACGGCCTCCCTGCGCATCGCAGAAGTCGTATCGGATGGTCCCCCTGGCCACTTGAGAAAGGCCCTGAACGCTTGCATGTTCTCCTTGAGCGCCACGAAGGCAACGGCCGGGGCCTTGGCGAGGGCTCGTCGAAGGATGGTCACGATCTGACCCGGCGACCGGCCGAGCCGCGAACCGCTGTGCGGCTACGCGATGCCGTCCGCGACGGCTCGGACAGCGTCCTTCGCGCCCCGAATGAGGCCGAGTAGGCCGCGGATCGTCGCTCGGCCGGACCTTCACGGAGCGCTCGAGGCGATCGAGCGCCGCGATCGCGTCTTTGACGGCCGCCTGCAGGTCGGTGATGGGAGCCGGCGGCTGGTCGCTCCGGAGTGGGTGCCGGATCGAGGACTGGATCGCCGCTGCAGCCGGACTTCGAGGTGATCATTCAATCAGGCGCAGGATGCCGAGGGACAAGGTGGCCGTCACAATGACGGTGCCCACCATCCCGCAGATCAGCCGAGTCTCGAGTGATCAACGACAATTATTTTTGCCGGTTGGCGAGGACGCGATCGGCCGGTTCGTGGACGCACCCAGAGCCGTGTGAAACTGCCCGTTTTCCTCGCGGAGGACGGGTTGGTCACGGATGCGCAGGTTCGGCGATTGCGAGAGAAATGGATGTCGGGGAAGACGTTGGCGGCGGCCGCGGCGGCGGCGGGAATGAGCGAGCGGACGGCGCGACAGTGGCAGAGCGGCGCGTTGCCGTCTACGGCGAAGGCGCCGCGGACGTGGCGGACGCGGGAGGACCCGTTCGCCGAGGTGTGGGAGTCGGAGGTGGTGCCGCAGTTGGTGGCCGACAGCGACGGCCGGCTGCAGGTGTTGGCGCTGTTCAAAGCGCTGTGCCGGCGTCATCCGGGTCGCTTTCAGCCTGGGCAGCTTCGGACCTTGCAGCGGCGGGTCCGGGAGTGGCGGGTGCAGGACGGTCCGGACCGCGAGGTTTACTTCGAGCAGGTAGCGGTTCCGGGTCGGGAAGCGGCGTTCGACTTCACCGCCGCGAGCGACCTGGGCGTGACGATCCGGGGCGTGCCGTTCCCGCACCTGTTGTTCGAGTGGGTGCTGAGCTACAGCAAGTGGACGTATGTGGGGCTGGCGCTGAGCGAGACGTTCGAGGCGCTGGTGTCGGGCCTGCAGGGCGCGCTGTGGATGCTGGGGGCGGTGCCGGCGGTGCTTCGTCACGACAACCTGTCGGCGGCGACGCACGAGTTGAAGCGCAGCGGCGGGCGTCAGCTGACGGCGCGTTTCCGGCAGGTGCTGGACCACTACGGGCTGGACTCGTCGCGGATCCAGCCGGGGAAACCGCACGAGAACGGGGTTGCCGAGCAGGCTCACTTTCGCACGAAGACGGCTATCGAGCAGGCGCTGCTGTTGCGGGGCGGCAGAGACTTCGTCGACGAGTCGGCGTATCTGTGCTTCGTGCGTGCGGTCGTCGACGAGGAGCGGAACCGGCCGGCGGTGGCTCGGCTGGCCGAGGAGCGGGCCTTCCTGCGGCCGTTGCCGGCGGCGCGGGTCCCGGAGTACACGACGTTCCAGTGCAGGGTGCGCAAGTGGAGCACGATTCGCATCGGCAGCCGGATCTACTCGGTGCCGTCGCGCCTGATCGGTCACACGGTCGAAGCGCGCCAGCATCCGTCGACGGTCGAGGTCCTCTACAGCGGCCGGGTGCTGTGCACGATGCCTCGGCTGCGGGGCGCGGCGGACCACCGGATCGACTACCGCCACATCATCGGCAGCCTGGTCCGCAAGCCGGGCGCCTTTGCGCGGTATCGCTTCCGGGAGGAGCTGTTCCCGTCGCTCGTGTTCCGGGCGGCGTATGACGCACTGGGTCGGACGCACGGCGAGCGGGCCGACGTCGAGTATGTGCGGCTGCTGCACCTGGCGGCCACGACCAGCGAGCGTCGGGTCGAAGCGACGCTTCGGGCTCGACTCGATGCCGGCGACACGTGCGAGTACGCCAGCGTCCAGACGGAGGTGCGTCCGCCGGTCCCGACCGTGCCGGTGGTTCACATCCCTCGCCCGGACCTGACGCGTTACGACGCGCTGTTGACCGGAGGTCTGCACGGATGATGGCGCCGAGCACGCAGGTGACGACGCTGCTGACGCAGTTCAACCTGACGACGGCGGCTGAGGAGCTGGTGCCGCGATTGACGCAGGCCGGCCACCACGACACGCTGCCAGTGTTGCTGGAAGTGTTCGAGGCCGAAGCCGAGGCGCGTCGCCAGCGCCGGATTGCCCGGCTGCGACGGTCCTCGCGCCTGCCACTCGGCAAGACGTTCGAGACGCTCGACACGGGCCGGTTGCCGGGCCCGGTGGTGCAGCAATTGAAGACGCTGGCCAGCGGGGCGTTCATCGAGACGGCGACCAATGTGCTGGCTTTCGGCCTGCCTGGCGTCGGAAAGAGCCACGCGCTGTGCGCCGTCGCGCATGCGCTGGTCGAGGCGGGCCACAGCGTGTTGTGCGTACCGGCCTACGCCCTGGTCCAGGAATTACTCGGCGCCAAACGCGACCTCGACCTGCCCCGGGCGCTGCGCAAGCTCGATCTGTTCGAGGTAATCCTGCTCGACGATCTGGGCTACGTGCAGCAGAGTCCGGACGAAGCCGAGGTCCTGTTCACGTTGCTGGCCGAGCGCTACGAGCGCCGCTCGGTGATGGTAACCAGCAACCTCGTGTTCAGCCAGTGGGACCGGATCTTCCGCGACCAGATGGCCACCGCCGCGGCGATCGACCGCTTGGTGCACCACTCGGTGGTACTCGAGTTCGACGTGCCGAGCTTTCGAATAGACCCGTCGCGGCCAACGTCGCCGGCGCCGTCACCACCGCCAGCACGTCGTGGACGGCCACCGGGTCCGCTGCTGCCGCGGCGCCGTCGACCGTCGACCTCCTGAGCGTTCCGGTCCGGACCCGAACGCGTCTGCAGCCGTAGGTCGGCGCGCGGCGTCGAGCGACGATCGAACTTGCTCTCGGCCGTCGCGTTGAACACCTTCTCGACGGTCGGTTCGACTCCCGAGGGCCTGTGCATCCTGCCAGCAGCGTGGAAAACGCGCGCGAGCGATCCGGAGAGCGTGTGACGTCGAGGAAGCGCGTTTCCCACCCTGCTTTGGACGGCGCCAAGCGCCGCCCACAGGCTACACAGGCATCACCTTCCTCGATACTGATCTCCGATCCTCTCAACCGGCAGAAATAGTTGTCGTTCACCGGCAAAAGTAGTTGACGCCGAACAACGGTCGTTGTCGGGGTGACGCCGGCCCACAACCAGTGGCCGATGCCGCCGACGCGCCAACCGGTCTCATCGACCGTGACCACGGGCGCGTTGCGTACCTGCTCGCGCAACGCCTCGTAGGCCGGCCGCGCGTCGCGGGCCGCACGATGCAGCAGATGCACGAGGCCTCCCGGCGTCACCTGCAGGCCGAAGCGGGTCTGCAGCAGGTCGGCGACCTTGGCCAGTGGCAGGCCGCAGCGCGTGTGCAAGTCGACGACCAGCGCGACCACGCCGGGGCCGAGCTGTGCGCGGGCCGCCCCCAACGCGTCGGAGGTCTGCAACGGGTGGCGACCCTGGATACGCCGCCGACACTGCGAGCAGTGGCCGACCTCGATGTCGAAGCGGCGCACCAGCGGGCGCACCAGGGGGAGGTCTTCCTGATACTGCGCCGCCGCGCCGGTCACGTCGACCGCGCCGCCGCAGTCCGGACACCTCATCGGCACCGGCGCCGCCAAGGCCTCGTCGACGTGCGCCGGGCACGCCCGGCGCACCTGCCGGCCATAGCGCGTACCGGGCCGCCGGCCGGGACGTTTGCCGCGACCCTGCGGCCGCTTCTTGGCGAAGGGTGCGGCTTGCCGGCGTCCCGCGCGGCGCTCGGTCGCCAACTGCTGTTTCAGGTGCTCGTTCTCGTGCTCCAGCCGCTCGACCCGACGCTGCAAGCCGTCGTTCTGACGCTGCACGCGACCGTTCTCGCGGTGCACATCTTTGTGGCGCGCCAGTTCGTCACGCAGTCGCGCGATCTCTCGGTCCTGTTGCTCGATGACAACGTCCCGCGGATCCTGCTCCGGCGGACCCTTGTCCAGAACGGCGCGGATGCGGCGCAACAGGCTCACGCCCCTTTTCTATCGGCACAGCGCACCAAAACCTTTACCCCAACACGCGGATTTCCCGCCGGGGACCCGGTAAATGAAGACCGCTCGCTCGAGCACAGGCGGAGCGTCTGCTCCCCGAGGTCGAGGACATCCTCCGTGCAGCACCGTCACTAGAGGAGTTCGCAAGCGCCAGCGGAAGCGACGAGCACTTGGCTTGGCTGGGTCGAGCAGGAAGTGCTCGATTCATCGCCAGCCGTCCCCGAGATGGCTCAGATCGGCCGGCATTCGTGCATGGGCACGGGCGACATCCCTACAAGCAGAGTCCTTAATTTAATCCAACTGTCTAAAGCAGCCAGTGAGGAGACTCAGAGTGACTTGACTCAGCGCCAGACGTGATCGTTCCCTCAACCCTCCCGCACGTGGTATATTGCATACCATGAAGAATACCGCACCGATAGACGCCGTGTGCCCGGCAACGATTGAACCGACCATCACTTTCGAAAGCATATCTTTCTCCGATGGGACTACTATTCAGCTCGAGTCTAACGATGTTGTGGTCTTTGTTGGCCCAAACAATGCGGGGAAGAGCCTCGCTCTGCGGGAACTCGAACGTCACGTCAGCGGCTCTCCGGGCGAATCCATTGTCGTAACGTCGGCTAAGTTTCACCGCCGCGGCACGGCAGAGGAGCTTCTTGAGTACCTCCGGCGCCATGCCCGCGAGAGCACAGAGGGTACGAACCGAGTTTACACTGGATATCGCGTCTCTGTACCCGCTCAGCAGGTTGCGTCCTTCTGGTCTGGCAGGCTGCGCGCGCTCAGCAAGTTCTTTTGTATGCGTCTAGCAACAGAATCGCGTATAGTCGATAGTGACCCAGCACAGGCATTTCGTAGCCTTGAGGAGCCCGTTTCGCATCCTATCCATATGCTATATGTCGACGATAAGTTGGAGTGTCGAATAGGCGAGTACTTTCGGAGAGCCTTTGGCGATGACCTCATTGTTTATCGTGCTGGTGGTAGCGAATTCCCGCTACTAGTAGGAAGCCGACTCGGACCCGGTCCAGGGGAAGATAGGATTTCCGCTTCCTATTGCAGTCGGCTGCGGGAGGTGACCGTGCCCCTCAAGGAACAAGGCGACGGAATGCGAAGCTTTGCCAGCGTTATTTTGCATCTATTGGCGCCAATAACTCCATCCATCTTAATGCTTGATGAGCCAGAGGCGTTTCTCCATCCGCCCCAGGCGCAGCTCCTCGGTGAACTCATCGCGACGGAACGCTCTGCGCGGTCTCAGCTCTTTGTGGCGACCCACAGCCCAGACGTACTGAATGGTCTGCTAAAAGTAGCACCCGATCATCTTCGTGTGCTGCGGATACAACGCGATGGGCAAGTGAACCGGGTCAAGGAACTTGACAAGCAGCGCGTTAAGGAAATAGAGGCAGATCCACTTGTGAGATATTCGTCCGTAATGTCTGGAGTGTTTCACAAGCGTGTGATCATATGTGAATCGGATTCGGACTGCACGTTCTATCGCGCGCTTCTGGACCTCCCGGAGGTCCACGGAGGTTTACAGCCTGATGTACTCTTCGTTCACGCCAACGGCAAGCACCGCATGGCTCGGCTGGCGGTGGCACTGACAGAGCTTGATGTGCCGACAGATGTAATTGGCGATGTCGATATTCTTAGAGAGAGCGTTGTCGACGACATCGTGAAGGGACTCGGAGGAGACAGCGATGGAATAGGCGAGGCGGCGCGAGCGGTGCGACTAGCTGTCGAGGAACAGAAACCTTGGTTGAAGAGCGCCGAAGTCATAGGTGAAGTGCAGCGTGTTCTGAGGGACGTGGAGACCGAAGGGGAATTTCCGAAGAGCGCGCGCCAACGAATAGAGAAGATTTTTAGGAAGGCGTCACCATGGGATGCAGTCAAGGGTGCCGGGAGGGCTGCAATTCCCTCGGGTCAGCCCACTGAACAGTTTAGACGACTAGAGGGACTCTGCAAGGAGACAGGTTTATGGATCGTTCCTGTCGGTGAGACCGAGGGTTTTTGTCGGTCGGTAGGAGGCCACGGTGCGCGATGGGTCGCAGAAGTGTTGGAGAATAGGGACTTGGTGGAAGAGCCCGAGCTGCGGGAGGCTCGAGAATTTGTGCGCGAAATATGGATCGCGCGGGACAAGGGTGGGGTGTGAGGTATGGGCCGTACGGAAAGAGCGGTGGAGGAGTTGCGCACGCTGGCTGGGAAGTTGGAAACGTTTATGAAGGCGGTCGTGGCGGACAATGAGGCCACCAACGTGCACATTGATTCCCTAAAGGCTGTAGTTGATGCGCTCGGCGCAAGGCAAGATGCCCATGCGGAACTTGTGCAGGCGCTGAAGAATCGACTCGACTCTTCGGATAGGGTTTTCGGTGCCTTTAAGGAAGTGGCGCGACTATCGGTTCAACTGGAGAAGGCTCTTGACAGCAGCAGAGAAAGGGCGGATTCCATTGAGCGGACGACTAGGCAGTTGGCGGAAGCACAAGCCGAGATGAGCGCGCGAGCAGCGGGTGAGGCAGAGCGTCTGCTGAAGGAAATCGGGGAGTTGAGGCGGTCGGTGGAAATTCTGGCGAGTCTGGCGAGCGATGGTTGAGGGTGCGAGTTGCGGGGGGCAGCGTAGTGGACTGTCCCGGAAAACCGGGACGCGACCCCCGGAGATTGGACTCTGGCACCATCCAGCGACGCCCAAGCGGCTTTTCTACATTGGCTCGGTCGCTGAGCCATACCAGCGTCTTCAACCAGTACTTCAGTGGCGATGTGATGCGCTTCGACCAAGAATAGCCTTCGGTCTTGTCGATGGCGACTGATTCCCAGCCGCTAGGCCAATGCCCCACTGAGGCCAGCACAAGGCGAGATAGGGCATTTCGTCCCGACGAACTCAGCCTCGTCAGATGGTGGATCTCTGGTAGCAGCCGAACCGCCGACAGGCTGTATGGGTTTATCGGAGGAAGTTGAACGCCGATTTCGGAGGAAGTTGAACACCGATTTCGGTCATCGTGAACGCTCGTGTGTGGACGCCTCCGCGAATGCAAGCCTTTTCTGATCCGCCTTCTTGTCAAAGAGCCTCGAGAGCCCGTTTCGCGGTCGCTTCCGACTGCAGGTCCCACGCCGTGCGCAGCGCCCGGCCGACGCTGGCGTGCATACGCTCCGGCAGATGGCCCAGCACGTTCCGATACTTGTGGACCTGACAGCGATGTACGACGCCGAGCGAGCCGTAGATGTCGCTGATGGCGCGACGCAGCGCCGTGGACCCGTCGACCAGGAACAACATCGCCCTCTCGGTCGGCAATCCGCGCGTCACCAGGTCGTTGAGCAGCGCCTTCGAGACCGCTGCCGTCTCGGTCGCACCTTCGCGCAAGCCGAGGACGTGTTTGCGCCCCTCGGTGTCGATTCCCAACGCGATCACGATGCAGTGCTCCTTGAAGACCTTGCCGTCGATGCAGACCACACGCAGGTCCAGCTCGCCCAGCGGCCGGCTGACGAACGCCCGCAGCTGTTGGGTCGACAATGCCACGAACCGCCGCGACACGGCGCTGCGCGACGTCCCCCGCTCCGACACCTCGGCCGGCACCGGGTCCAGCGTCCGTGCATACTGCCGCGTCGTCACGCCCGCGGCGATCGCTTCGAGCGTGTGCGACTCCAACGCGTCGGTGGCCGCCGCCCACTGGAAACTGGCCAACGGCACCTCGCCGTCGGCGTCACGTACGCGAAGCCGAGGCAGCCCGACCTGGCGGCCGCCGAGAGTCACGTGGCTATCCACGCTTCCGCCGCGCCACGCGGTCCGGTCGGGCTGGTGACGTCCCTTCGGACCGCACAACGCGTCCCTGTCCGCCTCCTGCATTGCCTGGAGCACCTGCATCCCGGTCGAGATGCACAGGCCGTGGAACGCCTGCCGGACGTCGCCGAGCACGGCGAGAACCGGCAGCGGCACCTGAATCGAAACCGAACGCGAGGTTGAAGGTTGGCGGCGCGATGTCCGCCTGTCATGCTTGGCCATGGGTGGTCGATCCTCCTTGTTGATCACCCCTGTCCTACCACAGGACCGGGGAAGGAGTCGCCACCCGCTTCAGCTCAGCTCAATTCCAACACCGTCCGGGACATCCCCGTAGCGCGCACCAGAGACGGTAGTAGCGAGATGCGGTTTTTGCTACCGCAAACCGGGGCCTGCGGCCCCTAACTAACCGATCTCGGACAGAGAAGAACACTAATGGCGCGTCCGCGCATCGATGCCAACACCCGGCGTTCGCGCCCATAGGCCCGCACCGAGGTCCTTGCGGCGGAAGAGTGAGCGCGCGAGACTCCCAGCCGCCCGACAGGTGACGGCATCGATCGTGCCGCCGACTATGCCCCCGATCAACGGGACGCCCAGGCGAACACGGTGAAGCGGCGGACGCATTCGCTGTTTCGGCAAGGGTTGATGCTGTACCACCATCTTCCCAACTGGCCCGAGGATCGGATTCGTCCGTTGATGGAGACGTTCGGGAGCATGCTGATCGAACAGCGGGCGTTCCGAGAGGTCTTCGGCGTGATCTGATGCCATGCGAAATGAGGGGATGCATGAGAAGGTCAACGGCCTACCGATGAAATCCCGTAAGTGATATACAGAGATAGACTTACCGGAGACTTAACGACCCTACTTCCCTCGTTGAATCCCTCTTTCTGAACGGGACTCTACCGGGCTGCCGAAAACGTTCTCGGATTCTCGGACTCTCGGATTCTCGGACTCTCGGAGCCCTTTCGGACTCTCGGAGTCGCGAGTCGCCGGCGATTCAACGGGTGACGGTGAAATCGGCTGTCGCTGTAGCGGGAACTGTTCCCTCCGCACCGGTAACCACCGCCTCAAGCGTAAAGGTGCCGAGCCCCCACTCGGGTCGGTGTTGGAGACCCCGACCGTGCCAATCCAGCGGCCCGGGAGGCGCCCAGAGATGTCGTTCTCCGTTCGGGTACGTAAGCCAAATGCTCACTTCTGTGCCGCGTGCTTCAAGAAGCATCGATATCCACCCGCCCGACTCGATTGTCGTGGGGTCAGCGGTGAACGTGTAAATGGTGAACTTGTGAATCCATGGGACGGTTTCGGGCGACGGGTTTCCAGGCGATGAGGTGACGGTGATGAAGGTCGTTGCCGTAGCGGGAGGTGCCCCCTCCGCACCAGCAACCACAGCCTCCAGCATGAAAGCGCCAATCCCCCACTCGGGCTGGTGGACAAAATCCCTGGAGTACCGATCGAGCGCACCCGGAGGATCCCAGAGTACCCGTTCGCCGTTCGGGTGCGTGAGCCAAATGCTCACTTCGGTGCCGTACCCGAGGAGCGTGATCCGCGAAGACCCACCCGGCTCGACTACCCGGGGTTCAGCGGCGAACAACTGAATCGATGTCATGGGAGCGGGAGGCGTTCTTGACGCTGGCGCGCCGGAGGCCCAAAGAGCCTCACCGCTCGCAGCGCGGACCACGAGATTGCAGTCACGCTGGATTGCGAAGCTCGCCCCTGCGTGGCCGTGCGTGCCGGATGCCCATACGGCAGCGCCGAGACTGTCGAAAACGACCAGATTGCCGTCGTCCTGCATCACTACCGACCCCGCCGAACTCCCCGCGGTCCGGGTCGACCAGTATGCGGTTCCGTCGGCGAACGAGGCGACTAGTGGTGTGTCACTAGAACAAGTTTGCAGTTCAACACCCGTGGCGTTGCGGCACTGCCGCCCACAATCGCCCCGCAAATTGGGCGTTTCTGCGAGCCGTCGGCCGCGCGCGGCAAGTGTAAAGTCCTTCCTGGGACACACCACTAGGTTGCCGTCACCCTGATACTTGACCGAGCACGCCGTCCCCGCACCGTTCGCGCGAAGGAACTGCCCGGGACTTAGCGATGACCCACTGCTGATGTCAACGAGCGCCGGAAAGCGCGTTAGTCTGAGCACGTCGTCGACCACAACATGTAGGGGTCAGAATTTGGGCATCGTCGGACAGGAGCCAGTCTGGACGGGCGTGCGCGGAGCCGGGGTCAAGGCCGTAAGCCCCGCGACAGCGGGGGCGGAGCGGAGCGACGCGCCTTGACGCTGGCGAGCACACGCGCACGCTGTTCGTCTGACGATGCCGCCAGCACCACAACATCTTGTGGTCGGCGGAACTCCAGAATTCCGCAGATCCTCGAGCTCGCCAACACTGAGGCGGTTCCTGTGGCGGCGGTACCCGGCCACGATCGGAACATTATGGGCCAGGGCGCTGGTGGCATCCGCGTCACACGGTGGATTATCGGGATCGTGCCACTTACATTCGGTGCTCGTGCCGATTGGAACACCTCTCCGGAGCCCACTGTACACCCTGTTTGGGTTAGAGTAGAATGGCATCTCGGCACATGGTGGGCTGCCGAGAACGTCTCCACAGTGATCGTGATACGCCATGATCGTCTTGAATCGTCCTTCCAGGCTGACATAGCCCCTCGCCGACGGCGCCCAGACGTGGCCGTCGGCGTACCAGTCGTGACTCAAGCCCAAGTTGTGGCCGAGCTCGTGAGCGAAAGTGTCACTAAGCATGGCGGCATGATGAACTGCGCTATACGCACATCCACTGTGAACAGGGAAAGGCGCACACGCTACTCCCGATGTATTGCCCAGGTCTGCAATGAACGTCACCACGTCGGCGGCGCGTTCCTCAAGCTGCGGCGAGAGTTGTTCCACCAACCGGAACGGCTTGTCACCCGTCTCCTCAACCCGGAGCATGCCGGCCAACCTAGCACCGCCAGTACCGGCCTCTCGCAGCGCAGCATCGGCGATTCCAATCATCACCAAGACTTTTGCCTTCAGTTCGTCGATTCCCCCCGTTTGAGCAGCGAGCGTCGCCGGTGTGAACGCTACCAGTACGTCGATGACACTCTGGCTCGCGGGCGACAAGTCGACCGAACTCCGGGTTGTTGCGGTATCGTACGACGACGACGACAGAGAGTCGGAGAGCCTCCTGGCTGGCACGCGCCACACAACCTCGCCGACGGCGGATCCAGGTTCGCTCAAGTCGGTCTGCTGGACGACGTAGCCGCCTGTTCCGTCGCGTGCCAACGAAAACGTCCCAAACGCGGACGCCACGAATCCCGCGACCGCCTCACCAGCCTTGGCGAATACGGCCATGCTCGACGGCCAGCCCTCCAACCGGCCGGTCCACGTGACTCCGGTGGCTGAGCGAGTGGCACTGCTTAAGACGGCAGTGTAGGACACGTCCGGAAAGAAACTGACGGGCAACCGCTGGTTGATCCGACCTCGATTCTCCAGAGCATCAAGGTGGACCTCAACCGAGCGTTGCCGAACGACATGGCTCGCCGGCGCCCGCGGCGGAGGCTGTGAGGCCGACAACTCCACGAACGGCAGCGCGGCGTGTGGCTGAGCCTCAGTGAGAAAGGCTGTGTCGGAGGCCAAGAGCGCAGCCAGCATGAGCACCATGAGTGGCAGGCATCGGATAGACACGGGGTCATCGTACCACGGGGCGCTCAGGCTGTTCAGCGCGGCTTGTGTCAGAATCTGCTGGCGGACCATGAGCGAAGGCGGCCTGACGAAGGCGGCGCTCGTCGAGGAAGTGGCTGACGCCGCCGACCTTCCGAGGAAGCACGCCGAGGTAATCGTCGAGACCGTGTTCGGCAGCATCGCCGGGGCGCTGCGTCGGGGAGAGAAGGTCGAACTCCGCGGTTTCGGCAGCTTTCGCCTCCGGCGGCGTGAACCACACACGGGCCGCAACCCGAGGACCGGCGACCGGGTGGACGTGCCGTCGAAGCGCGTCGCCTACTTCACGCCGGGCAAGGAGCTGAAGGAGTCGATCAGCCGGGCGGCGGCGGGCCGGCCGGCTGTCGTCTGCGGCGTTGATGTCCGGTGACGGCTCATCGCAGGCGGGAAGCCGGTGAACACCGCCGCCGCGGGTGCCGATCCCTTTCCTGATTGACATGGACTCCTCCCGGTGCTGCGATGCAGCAATCCTGAGCAGTGGGTGATTCAGGACGAACCAGGAGGAGGCCGACGTGGAGGGTACGACAGTTGCGGTGGATCTCGCAATGAGCGTGTTCGAGGTGGCGGTGGCGAACGGCCGGGGGCAGATCGTCGAACGCAAGCAGTACGGCCGCGCTTCGTTCAGGCGCTTTCTGGAGACCCGGTCGGCGAGCCGGGTCGTGATGGAGGCGTGCGGCACGGCGCACTACTGGGGGCGTCTCGCCCGGCAGCACGGTCACGAGGTGACGCTGTTGCCGCCCAACTACGTGCGTCCGTTCGTCCGCCCGAACAAGACGGACCAAGCCGACACGGAGGCTCTGGTGGACGCGGCGCGGGCGGAGCGGATCCCGGCCGTTCCGGTCAAGCGGGCGGAGCAACAGGCTCTGATCGCCCTGCACCGGATTCGCGAGCACTGGATGACCACGCGAACGGCGCGCATCAATGCACTGCGGGGCCTGTTGCGGGAGCACGGCCTGAATCTGCCGTGCGGCGCGCAGACGGCGGTGCTGGCGGTTCCGGTGCCGCTGGATTCGTCCACGGAGTTGCCGGCCGCGCTGCGGCGCGTGCTTGCCAGCGTCCGGGAAGAGATCCGGGCCTTGGAGGACCGCGTCGCCGAGGTCGACCGCGAACTCGGGAACCTGGCCGCCGCCGGCCCGGTCTGCCAGCAGTTGCAGACGATCCCGGGTATCGGGCAGTTGGCGGCAACCGCCCTAGTCGGCACCGTCGGTCATATTCACGCCTTCCGGCGAGGGCGTGAGTTTGCGAGCTGGCTTGGGTTGACGCCGCGCGAGTACTCCAGCGGCGGCCGTCGGCGGCGCGGGCATATCAGCAAGCGCGGAGACCGCTACCTTCGGCTCCTGCTGACCCACGGGGGCCGCGCCGTGGTGCTGGCCGCCTCTCGTCGCCAACGGGCCGGCCGCCCCGTGTCATCGTTCCCGCCGGCCTGTGACGGCTCGGAGTCGTCGGCGCGGAGAGCCACCGCAACGGGCGCCGCGTCAAGCCGCGCAAGCGCGGCTGCTGCACGTGTGCCGAGCATGACCGACAGCTTGGAGGTGCAAGTCCTCTATCCAGCCCGATGGCGGCGAAGGATTAGCGAAGCGCAAGGGCGTCGTCGCGAGGCGGGGTCTGAAGGAAGCGCGGAGCAAAGCTGCGACCCGATGAACAAGAACCGGATACGAGGCCTACCCGGCCGGACGAGCGAGCGTGAAGTCGCGAAGTCCTCAGCCATCAAGGGCCGGGGTGGTAAATCCGGCGGGGATGCGGCGAAGGCGGTCGGTCTTACCTCGGGAGGTCTGCGCCGTGTCCGGGAATCCCGGACTGAGCGGGTCCGCAAGGCCCGTGACCGCGGCGCAGAAGTCAGCAGAGGGCATAGTAGCCGGCTCGCCGGCGAAGGCCCGAACGACGGACAGGGTCAGTAGGACGGCAACGCTCATGCGGACCAGGCGGCAGAAAATCCAGTTGGAGCTGGCCTTGGAGCCGGCGGCGAAGGGTGAAGCCCGGAGCCTCGACAACCAAGGGTCCGAAGCCCGCACGGCGCACGCCGAACCCGAACACCCGGCGGCTGGGCAGCAACCGCTGATGGAGGCGGTCGTCGAGTCCGGCAACCTGAAGAAGGCGCTGGCGCGTGTCCGGCGCAACAGGGGGGCGCCCGGCGTCGACGGGATGACCGTCGACGAGTTGGGCGATCAGCCTCAGCCCGGCACTCAGCATCGCGCTGCCCAACGCCTTCTTCGCCCGGATCGGCCTCGCATCCGTCGCCGCAGGCCATGCCGCTTAACTCCGTCGAACCGCCGTGTACGGACCCGTACGCACGGTGGTGTGGGAGGGGAGGAGCCGTGAGGCTCCCCCCTATCCCGATTGACGTTCCGCCCCTCGCGGGTGACGCGCCGCCTGCCGCGGCGGACGTGCGGGTTATGGCCGGAAGCACGCTTCCGGCCGGGGTACCGACCGTCGGCTGACCACAGCGGGCGACGGCGGAGAGCACTCACCCCTTCCGGGACGGAAAATTCAGCCGGGAGCGACCGCACCAGCGGCACCGGGTGGCGTGTGATCGAACACGCTGCTCGCGGGCCTCGGCGAGCGAGACCAGATGGATGCTGCCGACACCGAGTCGGACTCGTCGGACGCGGCGGGCCGCGTCTGGACCATCCCGGCCACGCGCATGATGCAGGCGGATTCTGCGTGACGAACCGACCCGTATGGATCCGCTGTTCTGGTAGTAAACGGCTACTATTCAGCAACTTAACTTCTATACGGCACAGACACGGACGCCAACGGACTCCATAGTGGTGTTGGTCAACGGCCCACCACGAGAGCCCTGTAAGTTGCTTAAAATAATATGCTTGAAGGCAATTTGACTGCCCCGCTTCCCTCGTAGATTCCCCCTTTCGGAGCGGGAATCTACAGGACCAGGGAAGCCGTCCGCGAATCCGCGGACCCGCGGACCCGCGGACTGTTCCGGCACTCAATTCCGAGCGCCGCTTGCGCGCCGGGGCGGTCTGACGCGGTATCGTCGGGCTCTCTTGAGGCGGTCTCCTAGAAGCCCAACGAGGCGGCGACTCTACCACCTCCGGGAAGCGGAGTCAGCGCCACGTGGCGGGATTGCGGCCAGAACAGGCTGAGCAGCGCGCCGGCGGCGATCAGGCCGGCTCCCCCGTAGCGCATGAGTCTCCGGTCGCGAAATGTCTCCTGGACGTAGGAAGCTGCGGTAAATTCCCCTTCGTAGACCACGAGCCCGTCGGCGTCCATGATTCGGATCAGGGCGGTCTGGCCATCCCGAAAGCCCTGTTCGTGGCCCGCCACGAGCCCCTCGTAGCGGCCTACGTCATGTCCGTCAGTGAAGCCGAAGCCGTACTGCTCCACGAGCTGCCGCGCCTCGACGACGCAGCGGTGTGCGGAGGTCGGACAGCCGTAGCCGGTCCCGAATGCGGTGCCCCGTCGATGCACCACTTGATAGCGGTGGCCGTCATAACTGCCGTCGCCCAGGTACATGCCGAGGTCGACGCGCCGCGGCATGTTCCCCGGCGCGAATCTCGACGGGACGAACTCGGGATTGCCCGCCAGCACCAACCCGAGGCCGCCGCCAACGAGCGCGAGCGTGGTCGCGATGGTTGTGGCCGAACGGCCGCTCCGGGCGGCGTTCGGCCGCGACTGCAAACGAGCCGCGATCCGCTCGGCGTTGCCGACTATGTCGTGATCCTCTGCCGAGGCCGGCCCCGGCGCAGCCAGCAGCACGGCCAGACCCGCTGCCACGATGGTTCGGATTCCCCGCATCGGACGTCTCCATCAGCACTGGCAATCGAGCGCAAACGCCACGACGATGTTGCCGGCCTCCAGGAACTGCGACCGCACATGGAACTGCACGGCTATGTATTGCACGCCAAGAACGGAATAGGACACCGGAATCCCGGTCGGCCGGCGCAGTTCCTCGCGGTACCTCCAGAGCACTTCGCCGGATCGGGCGTCGAATGCACGCAACACGCCCCCGCTGTCGGCGAACACCAACTCGCCGCCGGTTGCCAGGACCGAACCGGCGCTGGTCGGAAACTCCTGCGTCCACACCCGCGAGCCGGAATCGAGGTCCCAGGCCTGCAACTCACCGATATGGTCCGTGCCTTCCCGTCGGAATGACTCGACGTGAGCGCCCGTGAACAGACTACCGGCGCGGTACTCGACGGCCCGACCCTCCATTGTCGAGCAGTAGTTGTTCGTGACCGGAACATAGAGCAGGCCGGTCTGGGGACTGAACGCCTCCGGCCGCCAGTTGCGCGCTCCGCGCATGGCGGGACAGAACTGGACGCGCGCGCCGGTACGGGGTACGCGCGCAGGGTCGTACGTCGGCCGGCCCGTGACCGGATCCAGGCTGGCGAACACGTCCTGGTACACGAAGGGCTGCGCCTCCAGGAACCGCATCTCTCCGCCGCTGCGATCGAGCAGCCAGAGGTATCCGTTCCGTCCAGGATGCACGAGACCCTTCACCGTTCGTCCGGCACGTTCAACATCCACGAGGAGGGGAGCGTTCGCCTCGTCCCAGTCCCACGAGCCGTTCCAGTGGTACTGGTAGTGACTCCGCAGCTCGCCGGTGTCGACATCGAGCGCGATGGTCGAGTTCGTGTACAGGTTGTCGCCGGGCCGCGCATCGCCCATCCAGGGGCCACCGTTGCCGACTCCCCAGTAGGTGAGGTTGAGGGCCGGATCGTAGTGGCCGGTTACCCAGACTGGTCCGCCGCCCGTGCGCCACGACTCGCCGCTCCACGTAGCGCTCCCGGGTTCGCCGGGAGCGGGAATCGTGTACCGCTTCCAGATCTCGTTGCCGGTTCGGGCGTCGAGCGCCGTAACGAACCCGCGGATCCCGTACTCGCCACCGGACGTGCCCACGATGATCTTGCCGTTCGCCGCCAGCGGTGCCAAGGTGATGTAGTAGGTGCGTCGGTAGTCCGCGATGCGTCGGTTCCAGACGACCTCACCCGTGGTCGCCTTGAGGGCCACCACGTGCGCGTCGAGCGTGCCGACGTAGACCATGTCGTCGTACAGGGCGACGCCGCGGTTGGTCGCATGCGGACGGCGCACGTCGGCCGGCAGGGGATGCTCGTACCGCCATCGCACGGCACCTGTCGTCGCTTGCACAGCGATCACCTGCTCGGCGCTCGTCAAGAACATCACGTCGCCGTTGACGATTGGTGGCCCCTGAGGTTGCCCGTCGTCCGCATGGGTGCGGATCGTCCACGCCGGCGCCAGATCCACGACGTTCGAAGTATTGATCTGGTTCAGAGGGCTGAAGCCCCACCCGTCGTAGGTTCGCCGGTACATCAACCAGTCGTCGGGTCCGGGTTCAAGCAGCCGCTCGTCGGTCACCGGCTCGTAATGGAGGAGGACATCCGGCTCGGCATCCGGGACTTGTTGCTCCCGCATCGCGGGCGTCGCTGTTGCGAACAGGCCGCCCGCCAGGCAAGCAGCGATCAGGAGCTGCTCAACCCGGCTGGTACGGGTCGGAACTGGGCCGGCAGAGGTCGGACGTTGGAACATTGCTGAGGGGACCGTCGTCGGGACTGCGGATCACGTTTGGCCCGCATCGGCGGCAATTCTAGCCGACGGTCGCGCGGTTCGACCAGCCGCCGAGCTTCCAGGCCTACAGCGACGAGCCGCCAGTCGGCACCGTGCTCGGTCGCGAGGATGTCGGGCGCCAGGATGGCGACGGCGGCGACCTCGGCTGGGGCGACGCCGGGTATGGCCTTCCGCCAGGAAAATTGCGGACGGGAGCGACCTGTACCGTTCTGGATGACCTTGCGCGGATAATTGCGTCGAGGTCGGGCAGGCCGCCGGGAGCTACCAGGGAGCGACTTGCGTCGTGGAGCGCCTAGGCCGGGACTTGTGCCCCGGCGGTCCAGCCATCGATGGATGCCCAGTGGGGAGTCAGCGCCGCAGAGTGCCAGTACAGGTCCCGGCAGGCATCGTTGGCGCGCCCGGTCGGTCCACGGCAGACAAGGAGGTGCGGGTTGAAGCTGGAGTGGTTCGTCGGTGTCGATTGGGGTACGCAGAAGCACCAGGCGTGCGTGACCGACGCGGCCGGAGAGGTGGTCGGCGAGCGGGCGTTCGAGCATGGCGGCGAGGGACTGTCGGCGATGGCGGACTGGCTGTTGTCGGTGACAGACAGCGCGGCGGCCGCGGTCGGCGTGGCGATCGAGGTGCCCAGCGGTCCGGTGGTCGAGAGCCTGATGGAGCGGGGCTTCGAGGTCTACTCGATCAACCCGAAGCAGCTCGACCGCTTCCGGGATCGCATCTCGCCGTCAGGCGCGAAGGACGACCGGCGGGACGCTCGGGTGCTGGCCTCGGCGCTGCGGACCGACGCGCACTGTCTGCGGCGTCTGGAACCGACCGACCCCGTGATCGTCGCGTTGCGGGAGTGGTCGCGGTTGAGCGAGGACCTGATGCGGGAGCGGGTTCGTCTGGCGAACCGGATGCGGGAGCAGTTGTGGCGCTACTATCCGCAGTTCCTCAAGGCGGTCGACGACGACGTGGCGGCGCCGTGGGCGCTGGACCTGTGGCGGAGCCTGCCGACGCCGCGGGCTGGGCAGCGGGCTCGGGCGGTGACGCTGACCCGCGTGTTGAAGCAGCACCGCATCCGCCGGTTCGACGCGGCGGCGCTGCGCGAGCGGCTGCGGGCGCCGGCTGTCAAGCTAACGCCGGCTGCGGCCGAAGCGGCCACGACGCATGTGCGGCTGGTGGTCGAACGGCTCGCCCTGGTCAACCGTCAACTCGACCATGTGCGCGGCCAGCTCGAAGAGGTGGTGCATCGGCTCGTCGAGGCGGCGCCAGCGGGCGAGACGGACTCGTCGGCCGACACCGAGTCGGACATCGCAGCCGACCACCGCGCTCGTCGCTCGGTGCCAGCCGCCGCCCCAGCACGACGACGGTTGGCGCGTCGGGAGGCAGCACGAAGGGTGTCCAGACCTCCTCCCGGGGGCTGGGAAAGTAGAAACCCTCCGCAAGCACGCCCACCACGGTGCGACGCTCGCCGTGGACATCGATGACCGTGCCGACGACGTCCGGGTTCGCGCCGAAGCGCCGGGTCCAGGCGCCGTGGCTCAGCAGCACGACCCCGTCGGCGCCCCGTTGCGCTTCCTCGTCGGTGAAGAGCCGGCCGAGTCGCGGCGTCGCCCCGAGCAGCCGCAACAGCGCCGGCGAGACCGCCATGCCCCATGGCCTTGCGCCGTCCGGGCTGGTCCATGGAAAGATGGCGCCCTCATGCGCGGCGAGCTGCTCGAACGACTCGGCCTCGTCCTCCACCTGCGCCATCGCGCGGACGCTGAGGTACACGGGCGCTCCTGGCATCTGTCGGGGCTCTTGGCCGACGCGTACGATGCGCTCGCCGTCCGGGTACGGCAGGGCGCGGATCAGCATCCCGTAGACGATGCCGAACATCGCCGTGTTGGCGCCGATGCCCAGCGCGAGCACGACCATCACCGTGGCCGTGAAGCCAGGACTCCGTCTCAGCCCACGGACGGCATGGCGCACGTCCCGACCCAGCTCGTCGAGCCAGCGCCAACCCCAGACGTCGCGCGTCCGTTCGCGGATCAGCGTCCCGTTGCCCAGCTTGCGCCGCGCCGCGCGCAGGGCGTCGGCCGGCGGCCCGCCGGCGTCACGCTGCCGCTCCCGTTCCAACTCCAGGTGGAGACGCAACGCCTCCTGGAGGTCCGCCTCCGCTTGGCGGCGGCCGAGGTACGACACCACTCTGTACAGCCACAACGGCCACTTCATGGCGCCACCCAGTTCACTCCCCCGCTTCGGCCGGCCGCATGACGCGTCCCACTGCCTCAACCATGCGCTCCCACTTCGTCGCTTCCCGCACGAGCTGCCGGCGGCCCGCCTCGGTGAGGGGCCTTGATACTGGCCTCCGCGCGCGCTCCACAGAGGGCTCTTGCCCGACGATGCCGAAACATCGGCCGTGCGCCACCGGCCGGCAACCCACACATCCTCTCGTGCGCCGTGAGCGCGGATGTCCCGACGGAGCGAACCGGTCTCAGCCGAATATCGTGACAGCCAGCCACCCGAAGAACGCGGCGTTCACCGCCAACAGCACTGTGCCCAACTCCCTGTAGTTCCGTCGGGTTGCAACTGCGGCCACGAGATACACACCGACCGGAAACAAACCCCACACGAGAAAGCGCGGTGTCAACGCGAGGTACACTGAAGTCGGACCGGCTAGAGCCGCAGCCACCAGCAGCGGCCTTGGATGTCCGCGGGCCAGCCCGAACGAGGCCGCCAGCACGCTCAGCCCCACCGCCGGCCAGAAGAGCAAGACCGGCCACGAATCAAGCAAGTCAACCATTCGCCGACCCGCCGCCGTTCATTACCAGCAACACCCCGGGAGCCTCGTCGTCTGGGATGTCCGCCGACCAACCGTACGCAGCTGAGCGTTGTAGAGGATTCGTCAACGTCCGACCAGCCGCTGAGCTTCCAGGGCTTCCGATGTAGATTTCATGTAAACTACGTATGCTAAGCACTTTACGAGCCTAGACTCGGCGTTTCCCCCCGTTGCATCCCACGTCCTGGAGTCGCTTCCAGCGGACGAATCGGACCGTCCACGGACCATTCTGGAATCCCTCCGACCATGGCCCTGAGCGCCGATGGCCGCATCAACGCTGGCTCCAGCGCGACCGCCGACGCTTCCGAAAACGCTCGCCACGTCAGTCCAGGGTGCTACTCTACTGCCGGAGCGAATGCCGGCAGTCAATCCTGAAATCCTCGTCTGGGCACGCGAGACCGCGGGTCTGACTCTCCAGGATGCCGTCGCGAGGGTCGGCATCAGAGATGCCCGCGGCGTGGCAGCTGTCGATCGGCTCGGGGCTCTGGAACGCGGCGAGGAAAAGCCCACGCGGCGGACCCTCGTCAAGATGGCGCACCACTACCGGCGCCCGCTCCTCGCCTTTTACTTGAACGCACCGCCGCGTCGGGATGACCGTCTCCCAGAGTTCCGCACGCTGCCTGGGGCTCGTTCTTCGGAGACGGATGCCCTCGTCGATGCGCTGGTCCGCAACCTCCAGAGTCGCCAGAGCATGGTTCGTGCCGCGCTAGAGGCTGAGGACGAAGCCGAGCCTCTGCCGTTCATCGGTTGTCTGCTGAGGAGCGAGAACGCGGGTACGGAGATCGAATCGTTGCGCCGAGTACTCCGCAGCAAGCCACAGGCCGCCCGACTGCGGCAACGCGCGGCGACCTCCCTGGGCCAGGTGCTCGGCGACGATCTGAACGCGACGAGGTACTACGCGGAGCCGTCCGCGGAGTACGCATTCCGGCTGCTCCGCTCGCGAACGGAGGATTCTGGCGTATTCGTTCTGCTCAAGGGCGATCTCGGCAGCCACCACACGGCCATCGACGTAGAGATGTTTCGCGGCCTCGCGATCGCGGACGATGTGGCTCCGTTCGTGGTCATCAACGACAACGACTCCAGGGCCGCGCGGTCATTCACGCTCCTGCACGAGTTGACCCACCTACTCCTCGGCCAATCCGGATTTGCTGGCGTAAACGCGGAAACCGAGATCGAGGAGTTCTGCAACAGTGTTGCCGCCGAATGGCTGCTGCCCGCGCGCACGCTTGATGAGATCAACATCGCGCGAGGGTCGGGGGTTGTCGAACAACGGCACCATATCGGCCAGTTCGCCCGCGAGCGAAACCTGAGCCGGACCATGGTCGCCTACCGGCTCCTGTGGACCAATCGCATAGATCGGCCGACCTTTGAGCGCCTTCAGGCAGATTTTCGCGAGCAGTGGCGGCACCATCGCGACCGGCACCGTGCGACGGCGCGTGAGTCCACGGGCGGTCCCAGCTACTACGTGGTACGTCGGCACCGGGTCGGGCCGGGCCTTCTCAGTTTCACCCGCCGTATGTTGGACTCTGGAGCGCTGTCGACGACCAAGGCGGCCAGAATCCTGGGTGTAAAGCCCCCGCAGGTCGGGAAGATGCTTCGCCCGGCCAAGGCGCGGTAGGGAGGCGCTGCTTGCTCTACCTGCTCGACGCCAACGTTCTCATCGATGCGAATCGCGACTACTATCCGCTCGGACGCGTGCCCGAGTTCTGGGAGTGGCTGGTCGATCGCGCGAGCGGGCACCAAGTGAAGATCCCGCTGGAGATGTACGAGGAGATTCTTGCCGGCAGAGAAGACGATCTGACGCGTTGGCTGAAGGACAACCGCGACGTGCTACTGCTCGACGAGCACGTCAACGAGACCCTGGTCGACCGAGTGACGGGCCAGGGCTACGCGCCGGATCTGAGCGACGAGGAGATCGAGCGAGTCGGTCGCGACCCGTTTCTCATCGCCTACGCGCTCGGTGATCCTGGACGGCGGACAGTCGTCACGACCGAGGTCTCGAAGCCGAAGAAAAGGCGCGCAAACCGCCATATCCCGGACGTGTGCGATGATCTCCACGTGCGGCACTGCAATACGTACCAGTTTATTGAGGCTCTGGACTTCACGACCGGCCGGCGAGGATGAGGGTGGCACCGAGCCGCCCGATTTCCCCCCGCACTCGCGCCGTGATCGGGACACCCTCACACCGCCCAGCCGGTCGACAGCACCTCGGCCTGCTCCAGTACCGTCCGAGTCGCCGACTCCTGCTTGTCCGGCGGGTAGCCGTACCTCCGCAGGACGCGCTTCACGAGAACGCGGAGTTTGGCGCGGACGTTCTCCCGTCGCGTCCAGTCGATGGTCACGTTGTTCCGTACGGTCTCGACGAGTTCGCGGGCGATGCCCCGCAGCTTCTCGTCGCCGAGCACTCGTACGGCGCTGTCGTTGATGCCGAGCGCGTCGTAGAACGCCAGCTCGTCGTCCGATAACCCGAGCCTCTCGCCGCGGGCGGTCGCCTCCCGCATCTCGCGGGCCAAGCCGATCAACTCCTCGATCACCTGCGCTGCCTCCACGGCGCGGTTCTGGTAGCGCCGGATCGTCTGCTCCAGCATGTCGGCGAACGAGCGCGCCTGCACCACGTTCTTCCGCCGCCGCGTCGCCAGTTCGCCCTTCAGCAACTTCTCCAGCAGCTCGACGGCGAGGTTCCTCCGGCGCATGCCGCGCACTTCGCGCAGGAAGTCCTCCGACAGGACCGAGACGTCCGGTTTCTTCAGCCCCGCCGCGGCGAAGATGTCCACGACGCCGTCCGACGCCACGGCCCGCGAGACGATCTGGCGCACCGCGTGGTCCAGCTCTTCGTCGGGCTTGGGGCTGGGGCCGGTCCGCTTCGACAGCGCCGCCCGGACATGCTGGAACAGCGACACGTCGTCGCGGATGCGGACCGTCTCGGGATGCGGCACCGCCAGCGCGAACGCCTGCGACAGCTCGCGCACGGCCTTCAGGCACCGTGCCTTGCCGTCCTGCTGCGCTAGAACGTGCTCCAGCGCCGCCGGCAGCAGGTTGAGGCGGTCGGCCGGCGAGCCCGTGGTCCATACGGACCGGTCGAAGCCGTGGAACAGGCCGCAGCAGACCTCGTACTTCTCCAGCATCACACGGACCGCCTGCTCCTTATCAAGGGCCGTCTGGCCCATGCCGCCGCTCTCGGTGTAGGTCGCCAGCGCCCGCTTCAGCTCGTGGGCCAGCCCCAGGTAGTCGACGACCAGACCGCCCGGCTTGTCCCGGAACACTCGGTTGACGCGCGCGATGGCCTGCATCAGCCCGTGGCCCCGCATCGGCTTGTCCACGTACATCGTGTGCAGGCTCGGGGCGTCGAAGCCGGTCAGCCACATGTCTCGGACGAGCACTATGCGGAGCGGGTCGTCGGGGTCGCGGAACCGCTTCGCCAGCGCCTCGCGGCGGGCCTTGTTGCCGATGTGCGTCTGCCAGTCGGGTGGGTCGGATGCCTGACCCGTCATGACGATCTTCAGCGCCCCGCGGGTGTCGTCGTCATCGCGCCATGCGGGGCGGAGGCGTACGAGTTCCCGGTACAGGTCGATGCAGATCCGCCGGCTCATGCAGACCACCATCGCCTTGCCGTCCATCGCGTCCGTGCGGCTCTCGAAGTGCTCCACGATGTCACGGGCGATCAGCGTGACCCGCTTCTTGGCGCCGACGACGGCTTCGAGTTGCGCCCACTTGGTCTTCAGCTTCTCGCGGCGGTCGACCTCCTCGCCTTCGGTCACTTCCTCGAAGCCGGCGTCGATCTGCGGCCGCTCGGTATCGTCGAGGGCCAACTTGGCCAGACGGCTCTCGTAGTAGATCGGAACGGTCGCCTCGTCGTCGACCGCCCGCTGGATGTCGTACACGCTGATGTGATCGCCGAACACGGCGCGGGTGCTGGCGTCGGCCAGCTCGATGGGCGTTCCCGTGAACCCGATGAACGAGGCGTTGGGCAGCGCGTCCCGCATGTGGCGGGCGTAGCCGTCGATGAAGTCGTACTGGCTGCGGTGCGCCTCGTCGGCGATCACGACGATGTTGCGCCGGCTGGAGAGCTGCGGATGCCGGTCGCCCTTCTCCTCGGGGAAGAACTTCTGGATCGTCGTGAACACGACCCCGCCGGACTCCACGGCGAGCTTCGTACGGAGGTCGGCGCGACTCTCGGCCTGGGCAGGCGGCTGGCGCAGCAGGTCGGCGCAGCGCGAGAAGATCGTGAACAGTTGGTCGTCGAGATCGTTGCGGTCGGTCAGCACGACGACGGTGGGATTCGCCATCGCCGGCTCGCGGACGATGCGGCCGGCGTAGAACGCCATCGTCAGGCTCTTGCCCGACCCCTGGGTGTGCCAGACGACGCCGATCCGCCGGTCGCCGCGATCGCCGCCCGGCTGACGGCCCGACTCGGGGCGGCCTTGCGCGTCGTCGTCCGCCACGGCCTGCTGCAACGCCGCCGCCCGCAGGGTTTCGGCGACGGCGGTCTGCACGGCGTGGAACTGGTGGTACCCGGCCATCTTCTTGACCGGGGTGTCGCTGCCGTCGTCCTCGAACACGATGAAATCGCGGACCAGCGCCAGCAGCCGGCGTGGATCGGAGGCACCTTCGAGTAACACGCGGAGCTGTGGCAGGCTCGGGTCGGCCAGCGCCTCGCCCGCGATCGTGCGCCACCGCTTGAACCACTCCCAACCCGCGGTCAGCGTTCCGATGCGGGCCTCCAGTCCGTCCGACACGATGAGCGCGGCGTTGAAGGCGAACAGCGACGGTATCTCCGCCTTGTAGGTCTGAAGCTGCTTGAAGGCCGTGTGGATCGTGGCGTTCTCGTCGGCGGGGTTCTTCAGCTCGATGACCACGAGCGGCAGGCCGTTGACGAACAACAGGATGTCGGGCCGCCGTTCGTGCCGGTTCTCGACGACGGTGAACTGGTTGACCGCGAGCCAGTCGTTGCCCTGCGGTTCGTCGAAGTCGAGCACGCGGACCTGCGCGCCGCGAATCCGGCCGTCCGGATCGGGGTGCTCCACGGTGAGGCCAGCGACCACCATTCGATGGAAGTCGCGGTTACGAGCCTCAATCGTCGCCCCGGCCGGGCGTGTCAGTCGGCGCAGGGCGTCTTCGAGCGCGTCGTCGGGCAGGTCGGGGTTGAGACGGGCGATTGCGGAACGCAGGCGGCCGTGCAGGACAACCTCGCCGTAGTCGGCGCGTTCCGCACCCGGCGTGTCGGCCGCGACGTCGGGGCCGTGCAGGACGGTCCAGCCAAGCGACGCGAGCCATTCGAGGGCGACCGCTTCGACGGTCGATTCCGACAAGGGTGCTTCGGCCACAGTCGCCGCTCCGTCAGGCTTCGTACGTCGCGGCCGGGGCCGGCCGGTCATCGTGGGCGCTCGCCCGTCCCAGCCCGGTCACCCGCAGCTCGCCCGAGACCAGCTTCGGGAGCAGTGCGTCCCGGATTACACCAAGAGCACGGGATTCCCGCACAGAGTGTTCACGGCGATGCTCGATCTCCACCGCCAGACCGTCGAAGGCTTCGATAAGCGCCCTTGGAGGCACCAGCACCAGCGGCTTCTGCATCGCGTCCATCGGCAGCATGTTGACCGTCGTTCCGTTCGCATAGCCGCTCACCAAGTCATGCATCCGCTGCGAGTTCAAGAGCAGTTGCAGGAACGCTGCTGACAGGCGTCCGGTGTCTCGCGGACGTAGCCGATACACGTGGTGGCTACAAATCCCACGATCTCCGTAGAGGTTGGGCACGATGGCGGCGAATCCGATGAGCAGACGTTCGTGACCTTGCTCCGTGTTCGCGACGATCACGTCTCCGGGACGAACAACATGACGCTCTGCGTGGTCGCCCGCGTAAAACTTGATGCCTTCGTATTTGTAGCCGCCGCCTTCGTGGATTGAGTTCAGGTTGTGCAGCGGCGTCCCATCGCGTCCGAGGCCGCTCCCCTTGTAGCTCACACCCTTCACCGCCTCGAAATGCTCGGCGAGAGGCCCGATGTCCCATCCTTCTGGGACATCGTCCAGCATCGAGTCCACCAGCCGGTCGGGGAACAGGTCGGCGATCTCCTTCGGCAGCCCGGTGTCGCGGCCCGCCATCTTGGCCCGCACCGGGTCGAAATCGACGAACCAGGACCGGAACAGCGCTCGCGCCATCGCCTCCAGCGTCACGTTCATCCGACGGTTCAGCTCGATCTTGTCGTCCAGCGTGCCGAGGATGTGCGCGATGGCACGCTGTTCGGGAATCGGCGGAACCGGAATCGTCATCTGCCTGAGATGAGTCGGCCCGAAGTGGCGAATGACGCTCCCGACCCCGAGAATCTCGGCCTGATTCTGGAAGGCAGGCCCCTCCAGAAGGTATCGGAGGAACGGCGCGTCGAGTCTGCCGTCCCTCGGTCGCATGCGGATGATCCCGGTGTACGGAATCGCCCCAATCCCTTCCCGGCGGACAACGGCGATGCGGCCCAGAGCTGCGGAAGTGCTCAATAGGACATCTCCCAATGCCAGTCGGAAGTGAGCCCATCGGCGCTCGACGGCTTCGGGGCTCAGATAGTCGCACCCGCGGAGGATGGACGCTCCTCGGTCCAGACCTGCTAAGCGCACGAGCGGGACGCCGTCGTCTCTGAAATCCCTGGCGAGGATTCCCGGCCCCTCGCGGAAGTCGACTACATCCTCGAAAGACTTCTCGACCCAGTCCACGGTCTCAGCGTTCGCGGCATCCTTCCGCCGTCCGTCGCGTGGCTGTCTTGGGCGCCGATACAACTCGATTCCGTCCCGTCCAATGTGCGCCAGAAGCGTCCGATTCTCGATCGACTCGTACAGCAGCAGGTCGACCGACTGCGCCATCGGAATCTCGTCCAGCGCCACGGCGAGCCGAGCTTGGTCGGTCAGCGTCAGCCGGTCGCCGAACAACGCGATGTCCACGTCGGAGGACACGGCGTTCGTCCCGGTGGCTCTGGATCCGAACAACACCGCCCGTTCCACGCGGTCATTGGCCGCGATCACGGCGATGATCGCCTCGCGATGTGCATCCTTGAGACCGTCCGTCATGGCGTCCGCTTGGCGTCCAGGGTCCGGTAGAGTCGCAGCAGGACCGGGTAGTACCGGTCCTTGATCAGGGCCTCGGCCTCCCGAGCCACATTGCTCCAGTACGTGTGGCTCAACAGGTTGCGCTTTTCCAGCGCGTCGAGCAGGGCTTCGCAGTCGTCCTCGTCGATGTAGTCGACCTCGAAGCTCCTGCGGATCGCGGCGCGTGGCACCTTCACCTCATGCCCTTCGTAGTAGAGCAGATCCTTGAGGACGTTCCACGACAGCTCGAAGCAGAACTCGAACGTCTTGATTAGGCCGGCCCGTTCCAGGTCGTCGTACTGGTCGCGCTCGCAGGCACTCGTCAGTTGCGCGAGAGCCGTCCCGAAGTTGTCGAGCCGTTGTTGCCAGCGTCGCTCGTCGGAGTTGCTCAAGGCACCTTGCTCCCGAAGCCCAACGCCTTCAGGTTCTCGGTGATGGCGGCGTCGAGCCGAGCCCCCTCGGCCTGCTGCGCTTGCAGCTCGCCGACCAGCCGGCGCATCTTGGCCTTGAACGGCTCCCCGTCGTCTGGCTGAGGCTCCGCGCCGACGTAGCGCCCCGGCGTCAGCACGTGCCCGTGCCGGCGCACCTCGTCGAGCGGGGCGCTCTTGCAGAAGCCCGGCAGGTCTTCGTAGGCCGTCGAGCCGTCCCGCCATGCGTGGTAGGCCCCCGCGATGCGGGCGACGTCGTCGTCCGTCAACTCTCGGTGCGTCCGGTCGACCATCCGGCCCAGCTTGCGGGCGTCGATGAACAGGATCTCGCCGTGCCGGGGCCGGCGTCGGGCCAGGAACCACAGACAGGCGGGAATCTGCGTCGAGTAGAAGAGCTGCCCCGGCAGCGCGACCATGCAGTCCACCAGATCCGCCTCGATCAGGTTCTTGCGGATCTCGCCCTCGCCCGACTGGCTCGACGACATCGACCCGTTGGCGAGCACGAAACCCGCGACGCCAGCAGGCGCGAGGTGGTGGACCATGTGCTGCACCCAACCGAAGTTGGCGTTGCCCCTCGGCGGCACGCCGTAGCGCCAGCGCTTGTCCTCGGCCAGCCGCTCGCCGCCCCAGTCCGAGACGTTGAACGGCGGGTTGGCGAGGATGTAGTCGGCCTTCAGGTCCGGGTGCCGGTCGTTGTGGAAGCTGTCGCCGTGGGCGATCTGGCCCTCGATGCCCCGGATGGCGAGGTTCATCTTCGCGAGCCGCCACGTCGTGTAGTTGGACTCCTGGCCGTAGATGCTGATGTCCGCCTTGGCCCTGCCGCCGTTCCCGTTGCCGCTGGAGTGGGCGCGGACGAACTTGATCGATTGCACGAACATCCCCGACGAGCCGCAGCACGGGTCGTAGACCCGGCCGCGGTACGGCGCCAGCATCTCGACCAGCACCGCGACGACGCAGCGCGGCGTGTAGAACTCGCCGCCCTTCTTGCCCTCGGCGCTCGCGAACTGCGACAGGAAGTACTCGTAGACGCGGCCGAGCACGTCGCGGGACCGCGCGTCCTCGTCGCCGACCCGGATGTTGCTGACGAGGTCGATCAACTGGCCGAGCCGCCGCTTGTCGAGGGCCGGCCGGGCGTAGTCGCGCGGAAGCACGTCCTTGAGTGTCGGGTTGTCCCGCTCGATGGCGGCCATCGCCTGATCGACGGTCAAGCCGACGGTCGGCTGCTTGGCCTGCCCCCGCAGATGCGGCCAGCGGGCCTCGGCCGGCACCCAGAAGACGTTCTCGGCGATGTACTCGTCGCGATCCTCGGCCGCGTCCTCGCCCCACTTGGCGAGCACGGCCGCGTGGCGCTCCTCGAAGGCGTCGGAGACGTACTTGAGGAAGACGAGGCCGAGGACGACGTGCTTGTACTCGGCGGCGTCCATCGAGCCGCGCAAGGTGTCGGCCATCGCCCACAGCTCGGCCTCGTGGCCCGTCGTGGCCCCGTGGTTCGGGGGCGCCTCCGCTCCGTCTCCCTGGTTGGTCGCTCTACGTCGTGGCATCGTTCGCGTCCCTGTCGCCGAGCCGGAGTCCGTCGACGAGGCACCGTCTCGCCCTGAATCAGGGTACTACCAGCCTTGGCCTGTACGCACGCGGTCGTCTTCAAGAACCGGAGGAGGCTAGGATCCTGACGATGGAGGTGCTGCTGGACCCGGACATCGTCAACTCCGTCGGCCTGTTGCTCGATATCGGCGGCGTCGTCATGCTCTTCTTCTTCGGACTGCCGAGCAAGGTGGAGCACCCCGACAGCGGCATCGTAGTGGAGTGGGGTGTACCCCCTGCTGAAACTGAGCGGCGGCGGAGGCAGTGGCATCGGCATCAATTCATGGCGAGGCTCGGCTTGGCGATGCTGATTCTCGGCTTCGTCCTCCAGATCGTGAGCAACCACATCGGGAGTCTGCTCGCCGATCATCCCTCCGCCGATCTCACGCCCGCAGGTTCACTGACTGCTCCTGCCGACACAGCCCACCGGCATCGACCCGCCGCGGGGGCGGTGCCAGAGCCCCAAGCGGGCGACGTTCATCCTTCCAGAATGGAAAACTCGCTGGGGAGCGACCCGGCGCGGCAGGTGTGACGGAGGAACGCCTGCCGGGTCCGAAAACCGCAGGTTTTCGGCAGGGTCGCTCCCCAACATCCCCCCTGTACCCATTTGCGGCATCGGGGGATGGCTCGTTGGGTCGGTATCTGGTTGATATGGAGGGACTTGGCAGGTACAGGGCTGTAAGTGGACGTGTGACTCGGGGCGTAAATTGAGACCCTGGGTCTGCTTACACCTCCCCTGCGGCACCTCTGGTGTAAGTTCGAGCCCCTGTCGTGCTGTGATTGGGCGGTGGAGTTGATCACAGTCTCGACCCGCTCCTTGTCGTCGTCGCAGCCCCGCTCCATGACCTCGATTCCATCTCCGCGTCCGATCCCGTCACCCTCGCCAGCTTCCGATCCCGTCGATTCACCGTGACCGCAGACCCCTATGCCTGGGGCAGTGGCACGACTCTTGCTTGCAGCCCTGCTGCGCCGGATGCGATATCCGTCTGCACTGCTGATGATGCCACAGTTCTTCCCGCGTCCGATCCGCATCCACGTCGCCGCGCATGCAACGGGTGCGCGATCCCGCAGCCGGTCGGCTCGAGGTGGGCGTGCTCGTCGCCGGCTCCGACGGGGAGCGGTTCGAGGATGTGGTAGAGTCCGGGTCCGTCTACGGGCCGGACGCTCGCGTTCGGCCGTAATCGCCCAACACCATGCCGGCGGCCGGCGTGTCACCGGAACGGCCGTAGCGAAGCGGAGGAGCCGCAAGGCTTGACACGTCGGCTGCCGGCGTGGTTCTCCTGGATCTGCACCATGTACGAACAACACCCGGAGTTCTGGCCGCCACCTGACGATGCTTCGCTTTGGCGGTACATGGACTTCACGAAGTTCGTGTCGCTGCTGGAACGGCGGGCTCTGTTCTTCTGTCGCCCCGATCTGCTCGGAGATCCGTTCGAAGGGTCAACGTCGCCGGTGACGCCCCCTGCGATCCCTCAGGACCTGAAGGAGGGACCGATGGCAGTGCACGAGATCGATCTGCGGCAGGTTGTACGTCTGGCCCGCGTGAATTGTTGGCACATGGGCGAGTTCGAGTCCGAGGCCATGTGGCGGCTGTACGCGCGAGAGCGAGACGGGATTGCGATCAAGACGGTCTTCGGTCGCTTCAAGGACGCGTTTCTGGGCGACCATGCGGTGCTCGCATCTATGGTTCAGTACCGCGACTACCGAACCGCCAGCATTCCGTACGGCAATGCTCTGCTCCCGCTGTTGCACAAGCGGATGAGCTTTGAGCACGAACGGGAGGTCCGCGCCCTGTGCCTTCGCACGGGGGACGGACCGGACAAAGCAGCCGGCTGCTATTGTGAGGTCGCACTAGAGAAGCTGGTTGGAGAGATCGTCGTCGCGCCGTTCGCCGAGGATTGGTTCGTTGATCTGGTGCGTTCCCTTGCTGAGCGTCACGGGCTCGGCGATCGAGTTCGTCGATCCACGTTGTCGGATACCCCCACGTTCACGGCTCGCTTCCTGGCACCGAAGGCCTGAGTAGTCCGGTGTCTGCTGGCGTGGTTCGTCCCGCCACGCGGCCTCTTCGGCACGGCCGGCCGGGATCCATTCCGGCACCCGCGTCGAGCGCCACGTCCGGCCGGTGGTGATCGCCGCCCCCGATTTCCGGTCTCCAGCGCAAGCGGCGCGGAGGATGCGAGCCCGCTGGATGGCGGGGTTCAGGCCGCCGTACGTCTTCAGGGCCGCCCAGTCGCTCGTCGAGATCGCCTGCTTGATCGCCGCCAGCTCCGCCGCCGCCTCCTGGTGGGACAGCATCACGGCCTCGGGAGGCGTCGCCGCCCACTTGTCGAGCACCCGTTCGGCCGCCGCCAAACGCACCGGGTCGCGGCCGACGACGACCACCTCGACGGCGCGGCCGACCGCGGCCAGCGCCGCCCACAGCGCCGCGTGCTGCCCGCCCCACGTGCGGACCGCGCTCTCGGTCTCGTCCTCGGCCTGCACGAACAGGAACGTCGCCCGCCGTCCGTCGAGCGCCAGCGGCAGCTTGTGGGGGAAATAGCGGTGCTGCGTCCCGACCGCTCCCTGGTAGAGCCGGCGCGGCAGCAACTCCTTGTCGATGCCCGCCGCCGTCAGCGTGTTCACCTTCTCGTCCTCGGTCGGGAGCCACGCGGCGTGCGGGTGTTCGAGCACGTAGTCGAGCGACAGCAGACGCCGCAGCACGACCTCGGGTGCGGCGGGCCGGCGATGCCGGACGTGCTCCGCGCCGATGGCGCGGTAGATGCGCCGGGCCGCGATCCGGCAGATGCGCAGCCGCGAGCCGTTCCACGGCTGCTCGACGGCGTGCTTGCGGCAGCGGCGGACGAAGCGGTTGGCCAGCGCCGGGTTGGTCCGGCCGATGAAAACGAGGTACTGCGCGCGGAGGAACACGCCGCTGTGCAGGCAGACCAGCGCCAGCCACTCGGCTTCGCGCCGGGTCCAGCCGGACCGCACGAGCGCGTCCGCCCGGTCCCGGAGATGGGCGACCATCAGCCGGCGCTCCCGGTACCGCCGACGACATAGACGGACCAATCGTCCATCAACTGCCGGCGGCGCTCGAACAGGTCCGACCGCGCGTAGGCCGCCTCCACCTTGTTCTGAACGACGTGGGCCAGCGCCGCCTCGACGACCTCTCGCGGGTGGTTCGTCTCCTCGGCGGCCCAGTCCCGGAACGTGGACCGGAAACCGTGAGGCACGGCGGGGACCTCCAGCGTCCTGAGCAGTCCCGACAGCGCCATGTCGTTGATCCGCTTGCCGCGGGCGCTCGGGAACACCAGCGGCCCGCCGTTGCCGGCCGCCCGCGCCGCTTCGAGGATCTGTTCGGCGCGGCGCGTCAGCGGCACCCGGTGCTCGCGCTTCGCCTTGGTCCGCGTGGCCGGGACGGTCCACACGTGGTTCGTCGTGTCCATCTCGTCCCATCGTGCGCCGCGTACCTCGCCCGACCGCGCCGCGGTGAGCACCAGAAACTCGAACGCCAGCTTGACGGCCGGGAACACCTTCGACGCCCGCACCTTCGCGACCGCCGCCGCCGCGTCGCGGTGCGGCAACGCCCGCATGTGCTGGACGAGATCCTGCTGCGGGCCGAGCACTGGCCCGATGCGGCTGCATGGGTTGTCGTCGCGGTAGTTCAGCGCCACGGCGTACTCCATGACCGTGCTGATCCGTTGGCGGACCCGCCGCGCCGTCGCCGGCCGTTCGTGCCAGACGGTCCGCAGCGTCTCGACCACGTCGGCGCTGGTCACCTCGGAGACGGGCAGCTTGCCGAGCCGGGGGAAGGCGAAGCGCTCCATGCTCGACAGCCAGTCCTTGCCGTGCTTGGGGTTGCGCCAGCCCGGCCGCATCTGCGCCAGAACCCCCTCGGCCGCGGCGGCGAAGGTGGGCATGCTCTTGAGCCTGCGCTTTTCGGCCAGCGGATCGCCGCCCGCACGGGCCAGCCTGCGGTTGGCGAGGGCCGCCGCTCGGGCGTCCTTGAGCGGGACGAGCGGGAAGCCGCCGAGTCCGAGTTCGCGGCGTCGGCCGCGGATGACGAGCCGCTGTACCCAGCTGCGGGTGCCGGTCGGCTGCACGTCGATGTACAAGCCGTCGCCATCGCAGTAGCGTCCGGCCTGTGCTACGTTGCGGACGAAGGCGGTCGACAGGGCGTGGTGCGGCTGCCGGCCGTTGGGCTTGGTGGTCCGGGGTCGATTCGGGAGTTCCATCTCTGCCAGTATACCCCTCAGTGAATGGCGGATACTGGCGGATCGTAGCGGACGGAGCCGGCCGGCGTCAAGCCCGTTAAACGGTAATAATCATTGATTATTCAGTCACATGCGGACGATTCAGGACCGCACCGGACAACTCCGGCTCTCTATGTATGGTGGACAGGGCTTCTGCCATTTAACGCGCCACGAGCGGGCCGCGGTGCCATCGTTCCTCGGGTCATGCTACAGCCTGCTGCGCGTTCGGTCCCTTGTGTTCCGAAAGGGCCTCTGCGAGACGGTCCAGGCCTTCGCGGACGGCCGGCCACGGCTTCGTGAGGTCTACTGACGACACCCGTAGCGGGTGTCCATGCACGCGGTAGCGGTAGTCGAACGTCGTCCCCGCGGTCGCGTAGAGCAGCACGCCGAGAGCCGGCGGCTCAGCCGCGTACGACCGAGCGTGGTTCGTCAGGTACCCGAACAACTGATATAGATGGTCGCTGCGTAGCGAGACCGTGCTGGCCTCGCCCCCGCGCGCGAACGGTTCCGACACACACTTGGTCTCAACGATGGCGCTCCGCCCGTCGGCAGCGCCCGGTACGTAGATGTCGGTTTCCATCAGCGGGAGGCGCATGACGGCGTCCCCCTCGGGCGCCGCGTCCCACTTGATGCTCTTGTGCCCGCGAACCCCGAGCCGCGGATGCTCGGTGCGGAGGAAGCCGCGTACGAAGTCCTCGAAGAGCCGGCCCATCTCCCGCTCGTCGGTCGTGAAGTCGCGGAATCGCACCGCCCCGGCGTGAGCCTCCGGGAACAAGTGGCGGGCGATCATCCGACACAGGTCGAGCAGGAAGCCGTAGTCGGCGTTGTTCCGGTGGATCTGCACGCGGCGGAACAGATCCTCGCGCAGATCCACCTCGCCGATATCGGCGATCCGCTGCACGAGCCGTGTCAACTTCCCCTTCAGGTTCGTGTTCAGCTCTTTGACCGCGGCCAGCCGCAGCATGGTCGTCTTGACGATCCGGTTGTAGAGTACGTCGCGGCTCAGCTCCTCGAAGCGGATACGCACTTGGCCCTGCAGGCGTAACGCACGCCGAACGGTCGACGGCAGATCCAGCTTGCCGCGCGGCCTGCGGGTGTCCTCCTCCCGTTCCCGGTAGCCTCGATCCAGGCCACGTCGCAACACCTGAGAGAAGCTGTCGTGAAGGAGTCGGGCCAACAGGTTCTGCGGCAAGTCGAACGTGGATGTACGCACGTCGTCCGGTACCGCCTCCAGTCGGTCCAGCCGTTCCCATGCGTAACAGAGAACGTAGTACAGGTTCTCGGCGGGAATCTTCATGACGCGGCGTCAGTCGGCGGCACGCAGGGCGGCGAGCGCGTTCCTTGCACGCTCCGCGTCGTCGAACCAGTACTCACGGAGCAGCGGTTCGATCTCGTAGCGGAGCACATCCGTGTACCAGCCGTTCCAGGCGGCGGCGTCGGCCAAGCCTTTCGGCGGCCGGCAGAAGTAGCTGTGACCGATCTGGAATCCCGCGCCCAACTGCGGGTGTTCTCGGATCTGCCGGTTCAACGCCTCAAGGCGCGTCCTGATCCGACGACGCATCGGCTCCAGCACGCCGCCATCGGCGAGGTGGCGGTCAAACCCCTGGCTGCCGAAGGCCGGCTCGACGGTCGAGAAGGCGAAACGCCGCCGCAACGCGTAGTCCACCAACGCGAGGGAGCGGTCAGCGGTGTTCATCGTGCCGACCAGATGGAGATTCGCCGGGACGTGGAACGCAGGCTCGTCGGGTCGCGCGTAGGCTGTGCGGACCGCCCAAGCGGGATCGCGCTTGTCGGCCTCGATCAGCATCAGCAACTCGCCGAAGATGCGGCTCAGGTTGCCGCGGTTGATCTCGTCGATGATCAGCACATGCGGGCGATCCGGTGCCTCTCGGGCGCGAGTGCAGAAACGCAGAAACGGCCCGTCCTGTAGGTCGAAACCGCCGGTATCGGTGGGCCGGTACCCGCGAACGAAGTCCTCGTATCCGTAAGACTGGTGGAACTGAACGGCCTCGATGCGCTCTGTCGACCGCTCGCCGGCCAGCAGCCATGCAAGACGCTGCGCCGCGTAGGTCTTGCCCGTGCCCGGGGGCCCCTGGAGGACGAGGTTCCTCTTGCGCTTCAGAAGCTTGACGAGGCTCTCGATCTCGTCGGCGGGCAGGAAGAGATCCTGACGCGCATGCTCGAGGGCATAGGCGCCAAGGTCCAGTCGAGGGGGCGGGTCAGGTCCGTTCTTACCCTCGTCTCGTGTTGCCCACCACACGGCGCCTTGTGCATCAAGGCGATCACGCAAGGGGACCGGCCAGTCGTGGCCGTCCCGAACGAGATCGTCCAGGAATCGGAGGATCTCTCCGTAAACGGCGCCCGGTTCCGCACCGGTCGGTCCGTTCCCCCGCCCCGCCAGCTTCCAGGCTCTACGGAACGCATCGATCTTCGCCGGTGGCAGCCGGTGCACGTCCTCTGCCATCAGCAGGAAGGTCCCGGTGTTCAGACGCCCGCCGAGTGTCCCGAGAATCTCCGTGGGTACCTGGTCGCAGAAGCCCTGCAGGCGCTCTTCCGGAGTCCCGTCAACTGACCACAAAGAGTGCAGCGCGCCCCGGCACTGGCCCGGTTCGCGAGTCATCCACTTGAGAAACGGGTCGTGGCTTCGGTAGTTGGTCAGGTTGTTGAGCTTGTGAGTGAAGGCGTGTCGCAACAGGTCTTCCCAACCCGCCCCTCCTGACCGCAAGCGCTCGCGCGCCGCGTTGACCTTGGCGGCCACTTCCACTTTGTACGTCACCTCGTCCGCCTCGAAGTTCGGAGCTGCCCGGCAGCGCTCGATCCGGTTCAGCAGTCCGGACCAAGCCTCGGACGGTGGATCGTCGATGTTGAGCAGTGCAAACGTCGGTTCGTACGCAGTCGCCGTCGCAAACGCCCTGTACGTGGAACTGCCCGGTTGGGTGCGTGCAAAGGCCTTCTGGTCCGTCTGGGCGCCGCCGAAGCTGGCCGAGGCCTTGTTGATCCAGTACACGTGGACTCTGCTGCGCTCATTCAGTCCGTCGGGCTTGGCGTAGTCGTTGCTGTGCACGACGCCGATCGCGCGCCCCTCGAACCCGGCGCGGACCAGGATGACGTCTCCCCGCTTTGGCTCCGCGAGGGGATACGGACCGCGCAGAGGGTCACCGTCAGTCGTCTCCTCGCGCCAAGAACCAGGGGGGGCTCCCGGTCTGGATGCATCCGTGTACACAGCGTAACTCTGGTCGAAGTCAGGCCAGCGGTCGTCCTTGTAGGCTCGCGTACTGACTTGGAAGTACCGGGATTCAGCCGTGATCAGCGGAGACCTCGACATGTACTGGAACCACACGAACGCGTTGATTTCGTACGGACGGCATTCGGGGAAGGTCCGCTTGGCCTTGCCCGTGGCCGATACGTACTCCGCATGACCACAGCGCTTCAGGTCCATGCTACGGTTCACCGTCAGGCGTTGCAGCGCATCGGCAGGCACGAAGTAGTCAGGGTTGATCAGGAACAGCGTCTGCGTCAGCTTCACGATCGCGACAAACTTGATTTCCAGAACATCCCGAAACAGCTCTGGATCGATCTGCGGCTCGTCCTCGACCGCCTGCCGGAACAGACGCCACAGCAGATCGGCCCTGAACTCGCGTCTGTCGTTGAAAACGACGGGAGTCTGCGGGGTCGGCGTGGGAAAGACGTAGAGATCCTGATTGTCGGGATCCGGCGGTGGCGCCAGCCCGAAGCACTTCGCGACACTGGGATAGACCCTCGATCGCTGGTGCTTGGTGCTCTTCTGAGCCAGAGAGTAGAAGAACGAGAACGGATCGATTCCCGCATCACCGTTCCTGAGCAACTCGGGCTTGCCGCCCCAGTCCACCCGGCTTGCCTGCGTGATCAATCCGGTTTCGCCTGCATCCAGAACGGCCCGCGCGAGTTCTCGGAACCAAGGTGCCCAGTCGTGGATTTCCTTCACAAGTGCTCCTTGAGGTTGCCCCAGTCCCGTGGACGGGTTAACGCTTCCGGGCTCACATCATGACACGTCCTCGAATGAACGTCGTTCTGGGAATCTGCGCCCCGGACACAGGCGTGACCGGCGGAGCGAACGTCCGTGTTCGGACGGTGGGTCCGAGCCGGACGTTGATGTTGGTCATGCTCGGCCGGAATACTCTCGCGAGATGGAACGGCCGGGCTGGGCCGGACGGTGTGATCGACGGCGAACCAGCAAGGGCGTTCCGTCGAGCGACAACCCGAGTGCCGCGGAAGGCTACAAAGAAACTCTTGGTGGGCACGGGCTCATGCAGCCTTCACCTCCACGACCACTCCAAGGTTCTGTAGATGCCGGAGGAGGTTCTTGGTGACGCGCTCCTTGTCGCGGTTCGCCAGGTACCGGCCGCCGAGGTCGTGGTAGTCCTTCTCGTCGCGGAGCATGAAGTAAACCGCGGTCAGCATGGAAGCGGCGACCGCCACGATCGCCTTCTTCGGGCCGCAGCGCCCGCGGAGCCGTCGAAACTGCGCCTGCAGGTAGCTCCCGTTCTTCCGGGTCGCCGCCCACGCGGCCTGGATGAGTGTCGTCTTCAGCCAGGGCGTCGCATGCCGGATCCGGGTAGAGCGGCGCTTGCCCGCGCTCTCGTCGAGGCGCGGGCACAGGCCCGCCCACGAGACCAGGTGGCCCGCAGTGGGAAACTGCGTCATGTCGACGCCGACCTCGGCGATGATCAACCCGCGCGACCGTCTCACTGACCCCGGGCATCGTCGCCAGCCGGTCGGCCGCCTCGCGAAAAGGGCGCAGCACCTCGTCGGCCTATCGCTCCAGTTTCTCCACCGCGGCGCGCAACGCATCGATCTGACCCAGATGCAGCTCCAGCAGGAAGCGATGGTGCTCCGTCACCCGGCCGTGCACCGCGGCGCGTTCCACGCGAACCGCGGACTTCGCCGCGATCCCCGCAGTGCGTGGCGCACGTCTTGCCGGAGCTCGTCGGCGAGTTGCAGGCCGCGCGCGTGGCCGCAGTTCTTCACGTCCTCTCCGTATGGCACTGCCCTACCTGCTGCGCAACGCCGTCATCGGATTGATGCGCGACGCTCGATGCGCCGGGACGACGCCGGCGGCGAGCGCCACGACGATCAAACCCACCACTGCAGCGACGACGACGACTGTCGGGAGGCCGTCGATCTCGTAGAGCAGCGACTGCGCGACGCGGCCGAATGCAAACGCGCCGGCGAGCCCGATGGCGGCGCCCACAAGTGTCATGCGGCCGATCTGCCCAAGCACCATCGTGCACACCCAACGGGCGTCCGCGCCGAGCGCCATCCGCAGGCCGATCTCCCGCGTCCGTTGCGCCACCGTGTATGCCAGCACGCCGTAGAGACCGACCGCCGACAGGAGCGTCGCGAGCACGGCGAATGCTGTCGAGAGAATCGTACCGACGCGAAGCTGCCAGTTGCGGTCCCGGTGTCTTTGCGACAGCGTCTCCAGGAAGGTGACCGTCAGGTTCGGGTCGATGCCGCCCACCAGTGTCGGGATCGAGCGGAGCAGCCCATTCAGAGGCAGGCCGCTGCGAACGTAGAACGAGAGGCTGCCTGATGAGGCGGCGTACTGGCGCAACGGGACATACAGCATCGGCGGGTCGGGTCTGTAGATGGAGCTGGACCAGGTGTCCGGCACCAGTCCCACGATCTCGGTATCCGGATCGGCGTCGCGGTCCCCGTATCCCAGGTGGCTGCCGATCACGTCGCGTCCCGAACTGAACCTGCGCGCGAACGCTTCGTTGACGATCGCCACCTTCTGCGTCCGTTGCGTGTCCAGGTCCGTGAACGGCTGGCCGGCCAGCAGCGGAATCCCCAGGGTCTGGAAGTATCCGGGGGTAATCGAGTCGAACCGCGCGTAGCCATCCGGGTCCGACCCGGTCTCGGATCCGTCGACGACGATGTTGGTCGTCGCGCCTCCATAGAACAGCAGGCCCGTCGCGGCCGCCACGTTGGTCACGCCGGGCTGCGCGGCCAGAACCGACTCCAGGCGCTCCCAGAGAGCTTGTCGGCGCGCGTCCCCGTAGCTCGGATCGGGCCACAGTGTGAACGACACCACGCCATCCGTGCGGAGGCCCCGATCGACGTTGCTCATGTTCTGCAGGCTGCGAATGTTGAGGCCGGCGCCCACCAGCAGCGTCAGCGCCATGGCGAGTTGCGCCACGACCAGTCCGTTGCGGAAACGGGAGGTCGACCGCCCGCCGGCCGGCTGTCCGGCGTCGTCCTTGAGCGCGAAGACCAGCTCCGCGCGCGTCCCGTGCAGCGCCGGCACGATGCCGAACAGCAGGCCCGTCGCCAGAGCGGCTGCGGCCGTGAACGGGATGGCGTAAGGGTCGAGCTCCAGTCGGAGCATGTCGGCAACGTCGGGCGGCAGGAGCGCGCCGATCGAGCGCAGCGTCCACTGCGCGACGACCAGGGCGGCCGCGCCGCCGAGCATTGCCAGAAGCCACGACTCCGTCAACAGTTGCGCCAGCAGGCGCCGGCGGGAGGCGCCGAGCGAGAGCCGCACCGCCATCTCGGACGTCCGGTCGGTAGACCGCGCCAGCAGCAGATTGGCGATGTTGGCGCAGGCAATCAGGACGACCAGGGCGGTGACGGCGAACAGAACCAGGATCGGCGCGTCGACCCCCTCGTCCAAGCGGCTCTGTCCTCGCCGTCCGTCCCGCAGCAGGAGCGGCTTGGCGAGGAACCGGTCCAGGACCTGACTGCTCATGTCGACCTGCAGCGGCGCTTCCACTTCGGCGAGGATGCTCCGGTAGAGGGGGGCGAGTCCGACGCCGGCCTGGTCGATCGACAGGTACGGCTTCAGGCGGCCGAACAGGTAGATCCAGTAGTTGCGGCGATCCTCGAATCCGACGTCTCCGGCGGAGAGCGCGCCGTGCATGGTAAGCGGCACGAAGATCTTCGGACGAGGACCCAGCGTTGTTCCGCGGAATCCCGCCGGTGCCACGCCGATGATGGTTAGCGATCGGCCGTTGACCATCATCGCGTCGCCGACCGCGTCCGGCGACCCGCCGAGATCGGACTGCCAGAACTCATGGCTTAGGACGACGCTCGGGTGCCCACCGATCGGTTCGTCGACCTCGCGACCAAACAGGCGACCAGCGGCTGGCGCGAGACCCAGGGTCGGGAAATACGATCCGGAGACCAGCGTTGCCGTGCCGTGGAGGCCCCGACTCCGATAGGTCATGTTGACCTGTAGCGCGCGATGGGCCGCAAGACCGGTCAAGACCGTCTGTTCCCGCTCCAGGTCGCGGAACATCGGATAGCTGAACACTTCGTCGCACCCTCCCGCCGCGTCGCAGCTCACCGCGCCCGGCTTCGGTCCGGGCGCCTCGAGGTTGACCAGCCGTTCCGGTTCGGTCACCGGCAACGGACGCAGCAGGACCTCGCTGTAGAGCGAGAAGATCGCCGCGTTGGATCCGATGCCCAGGGCGAGGGATACGACGGCCACGCCCGTGACCATCGGGGACTTCAGGAGCGTGCGCAACGCGAGCCTGAGGTTGGCGGCTGCGTGGACTAGCTCGTCGGCCAGCCGCAGGCCGCGCGCATGCCGGCAGTCGTCCTTCATGCTCTCGACGCTGCCGAAGCGGACCCGGGCGCGCCGCACCGCTTCCGGCTTGGGCACTCCGGAGCGAATCAAATCCTCGATACAGGCGTCGAGGTGGAAGCTCACTTCCTCGTCGAGCCTGTCCTCGAAGTGCTCCCGCCGGATCCAGGCGGTCAGGAACGACCGCAGCCGCGCGAGCACGTCACGCCCCGTCCGGCGTCGCGCTCAGGGCGGCCTGCATGGCGACGGCCAGCCGTTCCCAGCCTGCCGTATCTTCCTGGAACCGCCGCCGCCCGGCGCGGGTGAGGCGGTAGTACTTGGCGCGGCGCCGGTTGTCGCTCTCGCCCCATTCCGATTCGATGAAACCTTGGTGCTCCAACCGTTTGAGCGCCGGATAAAGGGAGCCCTGCGGCACGTCGAGCGCCTCGCCGAAGATCTGCCGAATCCGGAGCAGCACGCCGTAGCCGTGCAGGCGCTTCAGCGAGACCGCCTTGAGGATCAGCAGGTCGAGGGTGCCGGGGAGCACGCCAGCGGCATGTCGTAGGATGAATTGATGGCTGCGCCGACCGTGACCCCGACCGCAAGCGGGGAGAAGTTCGGCATTCCGGCTTACGCGGTCGTGCTGTGGTGCGCGCTGTCTTCGGGCCGCCGGGACCGCCTGGATGCTGCGGTGGGACATGGCCCTGTCGGACGCCCTGTTCGGCGGGGCGCTGGCGGCTGCAGCGGGAAACGTGGCGTTGTTGCTCCTGGCTCCGATACTGGGGCTCATCGTCATTCCCGCGCTGACGGTCGTAGCCATCATGGTGCAGGCTTCGCTGATCGTGGCCGCCGCCCTGTTGACGGCAGCTGTTGCCGGCTTCATGTCCGGCCTCCGTTCAGCGGCGGCGCGGCGACCCGTAGATCCGGCGCACAAGTGAGCCCCGCCTCGTCCGTCCACCGATGCAGCTCGCCGAGTTCCATCTCCCACACCGCCAGGATCGGGGTCGTGCGCCACCAGCCCCACCATCGCCAGTAGCGCCGCCGGCGCCGGGAGCGTGGCGGCGACATCGCCGATCCGCTTCAGCTTGCCACATCCTGGAACTGCTCCTGCAGTCTACTGGTAATTGCCGAGGTCGAGCTGCTCGATGACGCCGGGCGCCACCTCGCAGAGGTTGGCGAACAGCCGCATCTCGATCTCGGCCGGCATCCCGCCGCCGCGCTGCGCGTCGCGCGAGTCCCCCGCGATCTCGCGGCGCATCGTCAGCTGCTCGTAGGTCTCCCCGTCCACCGTCTTCGGGTGGCGCAGGTTGACCACGGCAGTCCCTTTGCTACGGTCGTCACCCACTTGCTGTCTCCTCTGTTCTCGACGCCTGAGGCGTCAGATGCCCAACGCCGCCTGCTGCTCGTTCGCCAGCAGAGCGGGATCGTCGAGATCGACCTCGGCCGTCGCGAAAGGCTCCTCGAGCGGGCGGTGCAGCAGACGGTTCAGCGCGACCCAGGCGACGCTGCGTGCGGCGCCCGCCTCGATCACGTCCCGCCGGTTGATGGCGATCTGGTTCCCAGCGGATCACCTCGGACGCGCGGGTGACGCCGATCCGCCGGCGCGACTGCGCCAGCTCGAGGTTCGGTCGGGTGAGGGTGAGGTTCTCCCTCTGGACCCGCTCGAAGGTCCGGGCTCACAGCAGGTCCAGATAGCCGACCGCGGCGCCGTGGGCCACGTCGAGCCGCAGCTCCTCGCGAGCCTGTTCGCACGACGTCTGCACGTGGGGCTCGATGGTCGCCCGGGCGCGCGCGTCGTCCGAGTAGAGGACCTGCGAGACGCCGACCGACCCGGCCGATGTCAACACGGGCTGCAGGCCGAACGAGCTCTCGGCACGGTCCCGATCAACGTCTCGACGCCGCCGGACGCAGTTATCTGCGGTCGCAGGGCGGCCCGCGCCGCCCGCACCGCCGGCCGGCCGGCCGGCCGCGACCTTACGATCGGCTGCGGCGAGATCAAGATTCGCTGCCACGTCCTCGCGCGCCGCCGACGCCAGGCAGAGCCGCCGGGTCACGTTCGTGGGCTCGTGGTGCAGGAGTTCCGCCTCGGTCATCACGCGCGAATGAACGGATGCGGTCCTGGCCGGTAGATGATTCCTCGCAGTCCGGCGATCACGGTCCCGTGTCCGCGGCGCACCGCATTCGGCGGCCCTTGGTCGTCGAACACGCCCTGACCGCCATCGGGTGCCGACGGATTCGCGACCGCGATGCTGCCAGGCGTCGATGATGCTGTCGTAGTAGCGCAACGCGTCGTGGGTGTCAGGGTCGGCCCCGTTCGTCAGGCGCGGTCTGTCCATGTGTTCGATCATCTCGCCGACGGTCGTCACGATGCCCTCAATGGCGGAACTGGCCTGGGCCTCGATCAGCGTGGCCGTCTTGAATGACGCGTATGGGGCGGCGAGCTTGCGGGTCGCGTCGCGCAGCGCGTCGAGTGCTGCGGTCACGAGCTGGCAGCGCCTCTCGACCGCGCGTGTCGTCAGCTGCTCGCCGGGAACCGGCGGCAGGTTGTTGTAGGGGAACAGCGGATCCCATGGCGGGTACGGCTCGGTGCGCGTGCTCGCCGATGTCGCGTCTGGTGCTGACAGTGGTCGTAGCCATGGGGTGGTCTGCGCTTGGGCGCCTGCGGAACTGGCGTTGGAATCCGGCTGTCCGGGTGGATCTTGAAGGCGGTGTACCGGCCGTTGACGGCGGCCGAGTGCTCGCTTGACGGGCGGGGCGGATTTTCGCGGACCGTTCACCGCTGCTGACCCACCCATCGCGGAGTGATGCGAACCGTTCACCCTCTGTTCACCACTTGTGCACCACTTGTGCCGGCTCCGCCGGATCCAGCCTTCCCGCAGGGAAAAATCGTGGGTGAGCGACGCCGGAACCGGGGTCGCTCACCCTTCTGGATCTCTGATCTCTGTACGCCTGCACGACAGTGCCCTCTGCGGGTGAACGTACGGTGAAATGGTGCACTGTTTTCGTGCTTTCGGCCTGGGCTCGCTGGAGCGCTCTTCGAGGGCCCTCTTTCGGTGCGTTACCGTCCGGCTGCATTCGCTTGCAAGTCGCGTGTTTGCAGTCCTTTGGCGTGTGCCTACCGGACGTGTGCGGCCTTTCGGTTCCGTAGGGTTGAGGCTGGTGCGAGGAGGCTTTGGGGGAGCTGGTCGGTCTACTGGGGTCAGGGGGGGCCAATCCGTAGGCGTTCACCAATTGCCCGTTCGGGCTCCGGGCGTTTCCGGGACTGGGGCAGTCTTGGTGGACCCACGAACGAACTCGATCCTGACCCCAGTCGAAATGGTGATCGCGCTGGTCGCTCGCCGATTTTCGCGAATTGTTGCAACCGTGTTGCACTGTTTTTGAAGATTCGGGGGGATCTCGTCATGGCGTGGTGGAGGTTTTCATGCGGATGAAGCGCGTGGTCGTGTTCCTGGCGGCAGCGGCCGTCAAGGCTTGCGCCGATCTTGCGGCGCGGTACGGCTCGAACCGTTCGGAGGTCTTCCGTCTTGCGATAGTCGAAGGCATGCCGGGTGTCGTCGAGGCGCTGGAGAAGCTCCAGGAGATCCGGATGGTCGAGGCGCTCGGCGCCGGCGCTTCGCGCTCGTGGCGTATTCGGGGCATGCAGAAGCGTCCTGGGCCGGGCCGCCCCCGCAGCGTCCTCGATCCGGATCGTGCCGTTGCGGTTCTTGTGGACCACGGCCGTGCCGTCCGTGCTGCTGACGCGGAACCGACCGAAGAGGACATCGGCGCTACCCTGCGGGTCCACGCGCAGGTGATCGGCGTGGCGGCCGACGACCTCGAGGATGTCGTGGTCGATGCGGTGGCGCGCCTGTTCGACCGGTCGCAGATGCAGTCGGTCGCCGACCCGTCGCTGCCGCCGGAGTAACGCTTTGGCCTCGTTGCCGTGCGTGAACACCTGTAGAGTGTGCACGATCCTGGGCGCGTGCGGACCAGCGCTGGCCGCGGTTCCTGCGCGTCAGGGGGTGGAGTCCTGATGCCGTTGCCGCCGATCTGGGAACCTGATGCCGAGCCTGTCGATCGGACCGTGAAGGTCCGGCTGTCGGTGCGTCAGCTCGAGCATCTCGACCTGGCGGTGAAGGAGTTTCGGATGTCGCGCTCCCGGGTGCTGCGCGAATCGCTCGCGCCGGGCTTCCCGCTGTTCGTCGAGAAGGTCCGCCAGCGGCGGCGTGCGGGCCTGGTTCCGCGCGGGGATACCAGAACCCGACCGCGGCAGGTCGGTGGCGTGGGCCGCGTTCGAACGGGCCGCGTGCGGACCGCTGGGTGAATGCGCCCAAGGCGCGCGAGCCTCGCACGTTGCGGAGGCGGGGGAAGTCGGGTTGAGCGGCGCGGAGTGCCACCGCGGGGTTTGCGCGATGGTCAGGATCGGAGCGGGAAAAGTGGACCCGGCACCAAGAAGTATACTTCTCGACGCCGGACGGCTCATTAGATGATGGGGTGGACGCCTCCTCTCAACGGCATCGGAATGTGCCAAAGTGGAGCTGCTGTGACGCACCACTTGGAAGAGGAGGCATCCTATGGAGCAGGCTACCATCATCGGCATCGATCTGGCGAAGCGGAGTTTTCAGTTGCACGGCGCCCGTGAGGACGGGTCGGTTGCGTTCCGTAAGAAGCTGAACCGCGACAAGGTGGTGGGCTTCGTGGCGTCGCAGCCGCGATGCATCGTGGCGATGGAGGCCTGTGCGAGCTCGCACCACTGGGGCCGAGAGTTCGAGAAGCTCGGTCATGAGGTGAAGCTGGTCCCGCCGATCTACGTGAAGCCGTTCGTGAAGACGCAGAAGAACGACGCGGCCGACGCCGAGGCGATCTGCGAGGCGACCTCGCGGCCGACGATGCGCTTCGTGGCGGTGAAGACGCGGGAGCAGCAGTCCCAAGGCATGCTGTTCCGCACGCGCGACCTGCTGGTTCGCCAGCGCACGCAGACGATCAACGCGTTGCGCGGACACTTCGCGGAGTTCGGCGTCGTCGCGCCGCAAGGGCCTGCGCACGTGGGTCGGTTGTCAGACGCGATTGAAGATGCCGATTCGGGGCTGCCGGGCCCGGTTCGGGAACTGGGCGCGCTGTTGGTCGTTCACATCGCCGAGCTCAACGAGAAGATCGCAGAGCTGGAGAGGGACCTGTGTGAGCGGGCGCGCGAAGACGAACGAACGGTGCGGCTGATGAGCATCCCGGGCATCGGACCGCTGTGCGCGATGGCGATCCAGGCCTTCGCGCCGCCGCTGGAGAGCTTCCGTCGCGGGCGGGACTTCGCGGCCTGGCTGGGTCTGGTTCCCCGGCAGAGCTCGACCGGCGGGAAGCCGAAGCTGGGGAGGATATCGAAGATGGGTCAGCGCGATCTCCGGCGACTGCTGGTCGTCGGCGCGATGGCGACGGTCGGCTGGGCGGCGCGCCGCGGCACGAAGGACCCGTGGCTGGCCCGGATGCTGGCTCGCAAGCCGCGCATGTTGGTCGCGGTGGCGCTGGCCAACCGGAGGGCGCGCATCGCCTGGGCGCTGATGACGAAGAACGAGTACTACCGGGCGCCGCTGCCGACCGTCTGAGAAACAGGAGCCGGGTGCGGCGCCGTCGGGAATGCGAGCAGGTCGGAAGATGGTAAGGGCAAACGGTCAAAGGAGACGGGGTCGGGAAAACCAGCGATTCGGCGAGTGCCTTCGAGCACATTTAGACGATTTGGACCCGACCCGCGTATCTCCATACGGGCCCGCGGCGCAGGATATGCCGCATGTAATGAGGCCGGACACACGACAGCACCTGACCGCATGCTCCGGACCATCTGAAGGACTGGAACTTTCCGAAACGCGGGAGAACGGGCTTCGGCCCTCGCTGCGCTCGGAGGCGTCTACCTCGCGCACGGTCGCCCGCGGCTGTCAAGCCGCTGCGCGGCTCCTTCGCTTCGCTACGGCCCTGCGGGTGACAGTCGCAGCCGACCGTGCGGGAAGCGCTTGCGGGCCAGCCGGAAAGCTGGCCCGCGTTCCACGGGAACAAGCGCGGCGCTGGGGAGCCGCTCCGATGTCGCGGAGAACCACTCGAGCAGACTGAGCGCGGAAGGAGACTCAAAAAAAGGCTTGCATTTTCGGAGGCGTCCACACACGTCGGCTCGGGCTGTTTGGTTCCCCCCGTTGCGTGAATTTCTTTTGGGGCGCGGTTCGCCCCTCTGCGGCTGTGGTTTCCTGGATGGCGGGTGGCTGGGCGCGTGGCCCTGCTGTCGCTACTCAGCGGTAACCTGCATGGTAGAGCGGTTTCGCTTGCTCGGCACCCGAGCGCTGTCGGCGTGCCTTTCGCAGGTTACCTGCTCGGTGGTGTTGTAGCGTGCCGGGACGAATCCGTCTGAATCCGTGTGGACCTGTCGATTCGCGTGTCGCGTGACGGCTGCAGGTAGCAGGACTCGTTGTCGCCCGCCCCGGGACAGGCCAGGCGCTCGTTGGTTCCCGTCGCTGCCAGGCACCCGCACCTTCGTAGCAGCGCAACGGCAGTCCGCTGCTCGGTGCGGTCTATGCGCTGGTGACCTGTCCGGCGTCGACGTTCACGACGTTCTCCGGCGTTTCCGGCTCGATGGCGGAGGAGCGCGGTGCGCTGGGCTGCGGGTGCGGAGTGGAAATCGGTGGGTGGGATTGGGTCCCGGCACCAAGAAGTATACTTCTCGACGCCGGACGGCTGATTGGACGTCGGACCGGGCTGTTTGGTTCCCTCGTTGCGTGAATTTCTTTTCGGCGCTATGCAGAGCTCCGCATAGCGCCGACTATGCGGAGCGCGGGACTATGCGGAGTTGGGTCGGCGGCCCCCGTTTCCCCGGGGCATTTCCCTGGCCGGTACTCCGCATAGTCAGAGGCCTTCCAGGAAGCCAAGGAGCCGGTCGGTGGCAGTGAAGCGGAGTGGCTGAGGTGCGGGATCGTCGACACACCGGAGTGCAGCCTCCTTCATGGCGAGGTCGGCTTCGAGGTACTGGTGGGTGGTGGCCGTGCCCTCATGGCCGAGCCAGAGGGCGATGACGGTGATATCGACTCCGGACTGGAGCAGATGCATCGCGGTGGTGTGGCGGAGCGTGTGGGGCGAAATCCGTCGCGTTAGCAGCGACGGGTGACGCTGCGCGGCCTTTCGGCAGGCGACGCGCAGTTGATGTTCGACCCCGGAGCGCGACAGGGGCTTGCCCGCGCGATTGGGAAACACGGGGGCGTCGGGGTTTCCATCGATTCGGGGGAGCCACCTCCGCAGTTGCGCGGCGGTGCTCTTCCAGAGCGGGACGACACGCTCCTTGCGTCCCTTGCCGTGCAGAAGCAGCGAGGACGCCCGGTCGAGAAGCACGTCGGCGACGTGCAGCCGGGTGACCTCGGAGACCCGGGCGCCGGTGTTGTAGAGCACGGCGAAGAGGACGGCGTCGCGCTGCCCGCTCCAGGTGGACCGGTCGGGCGCGTCGATGATCGCCGTGACCTCGTCGCGGGACAGGTAGCCGAGGACGGGCCGGTCGAAGCGCTTGACGGGAATCGCGAGGACGCGTTGCGCGACGGGCAGCAGGGACGGCTCGCGTAGCGAGGCGTAGCGCATGAAGGAGCGGATGGCGGTGAGCCGGAGGTTGCGGGTGCGCGCGGAATTGCCGCGTTCGGTCTCGAGATGGTCGAGGAAGCCAAGGACCATCGGCGCATCGAGATCCGAGAGGGTCAGCGCCGAGGGGGTGCGCCCGGTGCGCTCTGCGGCGTACCCAAGGAACAACGTGAAGGTGTCGCGGTAGCTGGCGATCGTGTGTGCGCTGGCGTCCCGTTGTGCGATGAGACGCCGGTGAAAGAACTCTTGCAGAAGTGCGGGAAACGCCCGCTCGACGGAGGTCATGACGGGCGCTCCGACACTCGGTGGGCGAAGCGTTCGAAACGCTGCCCGGTGGTGGCGAGCAACTCGGGGACGGCGGTGCAGTACCAGTAGGTGTGGGCGACTCCGGTGTGGCCGAGGTAGGTTGCGAGAGCCAGGATCTTGCGATCTACATCGGCGCCTTCCTGGTACCAGCGCAGCAGCCGGCGGACGACGAAGCTGTGGCGAAGGTCGTGGATGCGCGGTTGGCGCGTGCGCCCTTGCGCGGTCCAGCCGAGACGCAGCTTGATCCGGTGGAACGTCGCCTCCACCCCGGCGAGAGTGAGCCGGGGCGACTGCTCGGTGCGGAAGAAGTACTCGGACCGGGGTGCAGCAAGACACGCGTCACGGCGGTCGGCGTAGCGACGCAGTGCTCGGGTCGCCGTCGGATGGAGCGGGACGAGTCGGGACTTGCGGAACTTGGTCTCGCGGATGGTCAGGATGCCGTCGACGAGGTCGGCGTCGTCGGTCGTGAGACGGCGGGCCTCGGACAGCCGCAGGCCGGTCGACGCCAGGAGAGCGAAGAACGCGACATAGGTGGCGGGTCGCAACCCACCTCGGGGCAGCAAGCAGCGTGCCTGCTGCAGGAGCGCAGCCATCTCCGCCTCGGTGTAGATGTGGGGCGTCGAGCGGCGCGTCGACACGGGTCCCAGGAGCCCGACCGGCGGCACTTCGTTGGCCGGGTCGACGAGTGCGCGGTACCGGGCGAACTGCCGCACGTTCGCGAGTCGGCGTGCAGCCCGCGCCGGATTGGTGGAGCGTGAGGATAGTGCCCACCGGACCGCGAGCTCGATTGTCACGGGTCCGCTGTGTCCGATCCGCTCTGCATGGCGGGCGAAGTCCCGCAGGTACCCCTCCTGCGTTTCGAGGCGGAAACCCAGTCCGCGACGCACGTTGAGGTACTCGTCGACCAGATGATGGAAGCTTGGGGGCGTCATCGGAGCACCTCCGGCCAGGGAAGCGCGACCTCACGCAACCGCGGCAGGTCGAGCTTGGCGTAGACCATCGTGGAGTCGAGGCTGCGATGGCCGAGTACGTCAGCGACCTCCTTGAGGCTGGCTCCCTCTCGCACCATGCGGCTGGCTACGGTGTGCCGGAAGACGTTGGCGCCGGCGTGCGGCGCGTCGACTGCCGCCCGGCGAACCGCGCGTGTCGCGACGCGCGAGACGACGGGGCTCGAGAGCGGCTTGCCGCGACGATCTCCCAGGTGCTCGACAAACACCCGGCGTTGGTCGGTCGCGGGACGCTCCCCGGTCAGATAGGCGACCAGCGCCTGCCCCACCACGCGGGGCAGCGGCAGCACGGCGCCTCGACGGTTCTTTCGGGCGCGTATCTGCAGGGTGCCGGCGCGCCAGTCGATGTCGTCCAGACGCAGGTCGGCCACCTCGCCGGGCCGCAGTCCCAGGGTTGCCAGGCACTGCACGATTGCCCGGTCGCGTTGCCCGCACGGGGTGGACGAGTCGAACGACGCGAGCACTTGCTCGACCTGTTGCTCCGTCAGGGAACGAGGCAGTGTCGCCAACCGCCAATGGGCAACGGTCGGGAGAGCCGCTTCGAGTGCGTCGCCGCAGAATCCCTCGACGCGCAGGAACCGGAAGAACGACCGCAACGATGACCGCACGGTCCGCATCGACGCAGGGGAGAATCGGTGACGCAGCGACGAGATGAACGCCACCACGGCGGCCGGCGTCAGGCGGCTGGGGTCGATCGGGTCCTTGCCGAGAGCGGCCCGGACGAGCTTCCGGGCGAACCAGGCGCGGTTGCGCAACGTGTGAGGGCGCAAGCCGCGCGTACGTCGTTGGTGGTGGGTGTACTTTTCGACGAGGCGGTCGATGGTCCACGAGCCGTGAACGGTCATGGGCATGCTCCTTTCCGGCCAATCGGCCGGATAGAGCATCCCAACTATGCGGAGTCTCGTGAATCGGTCAGCTTACGTAAGTCCCGTCCCATCAAGTACTCGAGAGCAAACCCCTCAATCGACTCCGCATAGTCCCGAACTCCGCATAGTCGGCGCGTGTCCAGCGCACTTCTGGCGCCGGTACCATCGGCGGGTACTGGGAGCGGGTACTGGGGTCGGTACTTCTCGGTGCGTGTAGCCGCGCGGATCCTGGGTTCGCCGAAGCCAGGCGTCGCCGTGGCCCGGGCCGGCAGCAGTCGTCAGGGACCTCATCCCTGATGCCTGCGGTCGGCGACGGCGCCTTCCAGCGCCATTCAGGCAGTCCTGCGATAGCCCGAAGGCACGCCGGGTGCCGTCGAGGCGCTGGAGAAGCTCCAGGAGATCCGGATGGTCGAGGCGCTCGGTGCCCGCGTCGCGCGGTCGTAGCGTATCCGGGGTGCGCAGAAGCTGCCGGGGCGGGGGCGTCCACGCAGCGTTCTCGACCCGGATCGTGCCGTTGCTGTTCTCGTGGACCCCGCCGAGCCCCGGAAACGCCACTTCCGCGGAGGCGAAAGTCAGAATTGCGAAAAAACCGCATCTGTCACCCAGAGGGGACGTTTCACAAAGAAAAGGCAAAGCTTCCACTTGCTAAATTTTTTCCTGGGATTGGGTCAGCAGACCCAAGTCTCTAGTCCGTCTAAAGGAATAGCACTCAATTTTCATAGGGTGTCAATATCCTGACGGTCCGAAAATGCACCACGATGGTGCCGTTTGCACTTGCTGAATTCTTTCCAGAAAAGTGGTGCATTTCCGGACTCCACCCCCTTGCTCCAGGAGGCGAAAGTCAAACGATCGACGTCAGGGCCGCCGGACCGCCGGCCCCCCGCACCGCGCCCGGCCTCGAACGCCACGCCCCCGCACGCGGGCCACGCCGCGCACAGGTGCACATAGCCGCCGGCCACCTTCCAGCGTTCCTGGGCCCCGCCGCACGACCCGCAACGCGACTGCAGCCGCTGGTCGGCAGCGGCCTTCTCGGGACGCCGCCTTCTCGGACGACTCCTTCTTCGCGGCCGACCGCCTCGCCTTCCTGGGCGACCAGACCAGCTCCTCCGGGTCCGGACACGTGCGGCACGCCAGCACCAGCTGGCCGCGCTCGAGCAGCACCGCGGTCGGACCCCCGCAGCCAGGACACGGCCGGTCGACGACCGCCGGCTTCGGCGGAACGAACGTGCGGTCGCTCTCGGCGTCCGACAGCTCGCCGCGCAGCTTCCCGTAGAAGCCGTCCAGCAACGGATGCATGCCTGCACGCCCGGAGGCGACCTCGTCGAGCTGCTTCTCCAACTCGGCCGTGAACCCCACGTCAGTGACCTTCGGGAAATGCTGCCGCAACCGCGCGCAGACCAGCCGCCCCAGCGGCGTTACGACGAACACTCGGCCGTCGAGCAGCACGTAACGGCGCTCGACCAGCGTCTTGAGCGTGTTCGCATAGGTCGACGGGCGACCGACGCCGGCCGCCTCCAGCTGGGCCACCAGCGACGCCTCGGTATAGCGCGGCGGCGGCTTCGTCCACGACGAGGACACCTCCGGCGCGGCACTGCCCGGCGCCCAGACCGTACCTCGAGGGGCCAGGTCCGGCACCGCCGGCGGCTCGTCGGCCAGCGAGGCCGGCGGCAGCACGCGGTGAAACCCCGGGTCGACGACCACGCGCCCCTGCGCGACCAGGCGCACCGGCTGGCCGGAAGGACGCGGCGCCGACAGCTTCCAGGTCGTACGGCGGATCCGCGCCGGTGCTATCTGCGACGCCAGCAGCCGGCGGCGGACAAGGTCGTAGAGCGGCGCATGCTCGGGATCAATACCCTCGCCGCCGGCCGCCGGGTCGGTAGACCGGATCGCCTCGTGCGCCTCGTGCGAGCCTTCCTTCGACTCGTAGCGCGGCGGCTCCGCCGGCACGGCTCCCTTGCCGAGCGCGGCCGTCAGCCAGCTGCGCGCCGCGGCCTGGGCCTCGGGAGCGACCATCACCGCATCCGAGCGGATGCAGGTGCTCTTCCCCGCCTCGTAGAGCTTCTGCGCGATCGCCATCGTGTCCGACACCGACAGCTTAAGGCGCGACGAGGCCGCCTGCTGCATCGTCGACCGTTGCACATCGGGAATCCGAGCCCGCCGGGCGCGCCTGTGAGCGCCCCCGCCCGCTCGCCGCGGCGGGCGAGACGTTCCGCCCGATCGTCGCCAGCGGTGGCGTCGCCGGCGCTACCAGCGCAGGCAGGGATCGGCGGGTGCGAGCATGTCCTCGACGGCGTCGAGCAGGGGGACGATGGCGTCGGTGTGCGGGTCGTCTTCGTGCTCGCGGTCGACGACGTCGTGCTCGATGTCGTCGGCGAGCGTGCCCGCGATCGCGATCTCGTACGGCGTCATCGCGTGGTTCAGCAGCCACTGGCGGCGCTGCCAGCAGCGGTAGCAGCGCTCGCCGCTCGAGCGGTTCACCAGACGGCCGCAGGTGCCGGACTCGAGCGGCAGGTCGACGCCGGCGCACAGCCGCTTGTAGTAGAGCGGGTCGGCGCGGTAGCGGCGCATGGCCGTGCGGTTGACGATGCGCTTGCGCAGGCGGCGCAGCGCGGCGAGCTGTTCGGGGCGCAGCAAGTCCTTGATGGGCATGGGTCGTGTCCTCCGGTGCGGGAATGGCCCGAACGGGCCGGGGTGAAGGTGGGCCGTCAGGCCCGCAGCGTCGCGGATTCGGGGTCGGAGACGGGTGGCGTGGGAGCCGGAGAGCCGGAATGCACAGGCGTTGCCTTGCCCGCCCGTGTTCCGCCCGTCCGCCCGCGTTCGCTGGAGCAATTGTCGTACGTGTGGGCTCCCCTCTCCGGGTCCGTGGCTGCTTGCGCGCCGACTCGGGGAGGCGCGCCGGCCCGGTAGCGGCGTCGGCGTGGTGCTGGATCTGGGGCCGCTGCGCTCGGCGGCGTTCGTGAGGGCGAGCTGCTCGGCGCGTCGAGGTGTTCGACTCGGTTGCCGGATCTGCTCGGTGCGACCGGTGCGGGCGGGCTTCTCGGGGGACGTGTGGTGTTCGACTCGGTGGGCGGTGCCGGGTCGCTCCGCTCGGTGCGACCGGTTAGGACGGGCTTCTCGGAGCGCGAGGTGTTCGACTCGGTGCGGGGAAACGGTCACTTCACTCGCGCTCCCGCTCGGCGGCGTTCAAGAGAGCGAGCTTCTCGGAGCGCGAGGTGTTCGACTCGGTGCCGGCGAACGGGTCGTTTTCACTTGGTGGCGGATCTGGAGGCCGCTCCGCTCGGTGGCGGTCCAGCAGCCGGTTGGCGTCAGCGGAATTGCTGCCCGGCTTGAACTGCCGGAGCCACACGAACGGCGTTACGTCGGCGTCGACCGTTTCGTTGAGCAGGTGCTCCAGTTCACGCCGGAGCCCGGGCACAACCCCGCTCGGCGGATGCGGGGCTTCGATCCGGCGTTCGGCGTCGACCCGCGCGTCGGTGCAGCGTCTCGGTGGAGCACGTCCTCAACCGTGACGTGGGATTCCCTCTCCTCCCGCACACAACCCGCTCGATGTCGAGCGCGGTGCGGACCAGGTTCGTCGACTTCGAGCCAGCTCGGCCGCCAGCGGGCGGCGCTCGTCGACGGGCAGTCCGCAGTGTCCCTTCGTAGCCTCGTCGAGCGCGTGGCCGATGCCGGCACGTACCCTGGGTGGCCGCCGTCTTCTCGACGCCCAGCTTCATCGCGATCAATGTCGGCGAGCTTGAACCCGATCCCGCGGATGGCCCGCGCGAGCCGGTAGGGGTTCCCGGCTGATGACCTCGACCGCGTCGTTGCCGCAGGTCTTGAGGATCCGCACCGCGCGCGGTGCGTGCGCCGTGCTCGTGCAGGGAACACCACGATCTCGCGGACGGCTTCTTGCTCGGCCCACGTGTCGGTGATTCGCCTGACGCGGACCGGGCCGATGCCGGGGACCTCGCGGCGCCGCTCGGGGCTCGGTCTCGATGACGTCGAGCGTCTTGTCGTTGAAGGCCTGCACCAGCTTGTGCGCGCAGACCCGGCCGATGTCGCGGATCATGCCCGAGCGCAGGTACTTCTCGATGCCCTCGGTCGATGACGAGGCGGAGCTTCGCAGCAAGTGCGCCTTGAACTGCGGTCCGCGGGTCGGGTGGTTCACCCGTCGACCGGTCGCGGTGATCCACTTCCACGGTCGCCCGGCAGGGCGTCGTTCTGGCGAGGGGGCGTAGGAGCGCACATCGTCGACAGGGCCAATCCGGACGAGCGTGCGGGCAGCCGGTGTCGAAGGCTTTCAGCCCTGCAGAGCGGGGGCGGAGCGCAGCGGAGCCCCTTCACGCCGGCGAGCACAGGCTCACGCTATCTGACCCGACGATGCCGGCGGCGGCTGCACTCCGCTGGGCGTACAATCGGGGCGAGGATGCATTTGAAGCACATCGCCTTTTCCGAACTGACCGCGAAGCAGCGCGAGATCTACAACTTCCAGAAGGTGGCGTCGCTGCTTGCCGACTACGGCTTCAACTGCATCAAGCTGGACGACGACTGGCAGGGGGCGGACTTCCTGGCGTATCACAAGGACGGTTCCACGACGCTCAAGGTGCAACTGAAGAGCCGTCTGACGATCTGCCGGAAGTACCAGGACAAGGACTTGTATGTCGCCTTCCCCGCGAACGGCCGCTGGTACCTGCTTCCGCACGACGACCTCGTGCAGATCGCGGGCGAGACGACCACATGGCTTCAGTCGCAATCATGGACCGGTGATGGCCTGTACAGCCGCGACAAGCCGTCGAAGCGGATGCTCGACCGGTTGTCGTCCCATGCCCTTGAGCCGAACGACTCGGCGGTCAGTTCATGAACCGCACGGTGGCATCGGGCGGCGACGACCACTGGTCGGCTCGGATTCGCGGGTCATCAGGATTCGAGGATGCCCTCCGAGTCGTTGCAGGGCCAGTTCGCAGACTGTGAGTTCGGCCTGCATACGCGCATTGGCGTGCGCATCCGCGGCTGAATCGGGACAAGCGACATCAGTCAGGGTAGCCGAGTGGCGGATCGGACCGCTGCGGATCGAGCCGTACGTAGACGCCGGCGTGGGGTTCACGGACTACCGCCTGGACAACTTCGTTCAGCGCTTTCCGGATCCGGACGATGCGGCGGGCTACCTGCGGCGGCGGCGGGGAGCGAGACACCGTTCACCGGCCTGCCGCCAGGGAGCGGCCGGTCGGCGACAGGCATGGTGACCGCCGGCGTGGCGCGCCCCCTTGGCCGCCCGCGGCGGCTCGATCTGGCCTACCGGTATACGGACGCGGGATCAGTCGGCACCGCGGCCGGTGGCGACATCCTCATCGTGCGGTACCACCGCGGGTACCGGTCAGGGGTAGAGATTCCGATCAACGAGACGGCGGCCGACTTCCGCACCCACACGGCGGTGGCGACGCTCCGGGTCGACTCCCGACGAGGTACCTGGTCCTTGAACGCCGTTGTCATGACCTGGATGCCCCCACTCGGTGGGAGCCACCAGGGGCGCCGACTCGACGACGATTGCCTGCGAGCGCGTCTCGGCGCGCTCGGTCCACCCGCGTGTGGCTTCCGTCAGACCTTGGGTTCGTCGTCGACCCCGCCGCGTCGGGTGAGGATGCCGCCGGCGGCGCACATCGGTTATGTGTTCTGCCCGTGCCGGCGATGCAAGCTTGTCGGCGTCGACGGGGCCCGCGGCCGCCTGCAGATGCCGCGCGTCCGGCAGTCGCCCGGCGGCCTGCGAGTGCGAAAGTGCATCAGCCACGCGTCGCTTCTTTGTCCATCGAACCTGCGCCTTGGCTTGTCGAATCGGTGCTCTGCTGCGTCGGCCTCCCTCACCCAGCCCCCGGTTCGTCGATGCCTGGTCAGTGCCCCTCGGCCTTGTCCGCCCGTCGTGTGGCCCAGTACTTCCGCATCCGTTCGGCCACGGCCCGGCGCTGCTCCTCGGTCATCGTGCGCTTGCGCGTCCCGACCGCCTTGACCGCCTTGACCGCTTTCTTGCTGCCGCGCCGGGCAGTCGGCGCGGCCGTTCCTTCAATCGCCTCGATGGCGCGCTGGATGGCGACGAGCTGGCTCTTGAGCGAGCGCTCCTCGTTGCGCAACGCGTCCAGGATTCCGCTGCTCGACATCGTGAGAATGCTCCCTCCAGGGGCAAGCCGCCGCCGCATCGCGCCGGCCGCCGAAATGCACCAACGTCGGCGGCCGCCGCCGAGACCGAGTAGCCGCTACCGACCCCACGCGCCGGATTCGGTGGCCGCAGCGCCGGCCTGCTCGAGATAGTCGACCGCCAGACGCATCTCGGCCGCGTTCCACGCCGGCCAGTCGTCGCGGCAGGGCAACCCCGGCACGCCCGCGCGCCGGCCCCGAACGACAGCGGCCATCGCCGACTCTTCCGAGCCGTACCGCTCGCACAGGGCCAGGAACCGCATCGTCGTCTCGACAGACGGCAGCGTCTCGTCATGTCGCATGTCGGTGTCCGGCTCGTCAGCCTGCATCAGCGGTCCGGCCTTCGTCAACCTTGTCCTTCGGTTACGGGTCGGCCTTTCGTCTCCGGAGTGCCGTGGTGGCGCCAGGCGCGGGCGTGCGCCCGCTCGGCGACAACCTGCCCTGAGAGGATACCAGCGGTAGGGTGAGCGACGCGACGACCGCCCGGGGTCGCGCGCGGCCGACACCGCCGCGCTCGGTCGGTTGGTGTGGCCCCACGGAATCCTTTGCGATAAGGTCGCCCGGGGCGAGCCCGATACCGCTGGCAGGATGACCGACTCAGGACGAATCGCCATTGGCTCGCGCGTTCGGGTCACATGGCCATCCCCACGTGAAGGGTATCGCGGGACAGTCGTCGAAGTCCGCGACGGGACGCTGTTGGTGCGGTTCGACGGCGAACGGTGGAGAGACCTGCCGCCGTTGCCGGTGCGCCGCGACGAGGTCGAGCCGGACGGCCTGGAGCATGGGGCAAGCGCACGTTCCGTTGACGACCCGCCCTCCGGCCAAGTGGACGACTGAGCCAACCGGTCCCGCCGGATAGCGCGGCCGTTACATAATGGCTTCGCTCGTCGTTCCGGGACTTGCGGCAGCGTGGACCGGCCGTCCCCGGCGAAGGCCATCTACCACTACTGGACGCGCAAGACCCGCGGAAAGACCGTCGGCTTGAACTCACTGGGTTGACAGTGTCGCTGGGCAGGAACATCAAGCGATTGCGGGCGGTGACGGGCGTGCGGACGCAGAAGGCGCTCGCAGAGAAGCTCGGCGTCCCGCAGCCTCAGGTGTCGGACTGGGAGAGCGACCGCTACACCACGCTCAAAATCTCCAGCCTCGTCAAGATCGCCAAGGTGTTTCGTTGCTCGGTGGACGTACTGCTCGCCGGCATCGACGCGGACTACGACCGCATCGGCGGCGTCCCGGCCACGACCTTGTCCGACATCGCGGTGGTTGCAGAGGGCGATGTGCTCCCGGATGAAGTCGCGACGCAGAACGAACGCGCGCGGGGAAGGCCGGAGGTATTGCGGCGGGTGTCCCGCCCTGGAGACCTTGGCGACCCGCAAGCCTACGGGGTCGAGATTCTCGGCGACTCGATGCTTCCCGCGTACCGGCCGAACATGATCGCGATCGTGTCGCCCGAGCTGGAGGTCCGCGACGGCGACGAGGTCTACTGCCAACTGGCGTCGGGCGAGCGCGCGGTCAGGCTGATGCACACGTGCAGGGACGGCTATATTCTCCGGCCATACAATCTGGCCCACAGCACGCGTGTGGTGGGGCGAGAAGAGATCGAGGCGATGCACGTGGTCGTGTACTCGCGTGCCTCCGACCGGTAGCCGCTTCCTGGCGGCGCCGAGGTCCCACCCGCGTGCACCCGCCAGAGCTTCCGCCCACCCTGTGGCCCGTCCCGCACCGCCTCGCCGGCCCGAGGCGCGCTTCCGCACGATCCGGCCCACCCGCCGCGCGGGGCGAACGGATGCGCCGGATACGCACCATCCGACCGAGGTGCGCGAGGTGCCGGCCCCGAGCTGCCGGTGACCCCGGCGGTTCACTCGGGTCCCGCAGCTTCCTGCCTTCCTGTTCTTCATGACTGCCGGTTTCGCTGGTGCAGGCCGATGAACCCGATGATCACGCGGTGGCCTTCCTCGTCGCGCACGAATCCGATCCGGATCGTGTGCCGCGGGTCGCGGCTGGTTCCCTTGCCGATGTGGGCGCCCAGATACCAGGTCTTCCCGTCGGCCAGCGTCTCGTACCATTCGCGATACTTCGCGATAGATTCCTCGCGCTGGCTCGTCTTGTACATCCACCCGGAGCAGGCTTCGCCTATGCGATGGTCGTTTCCGTCGCGGTGCGCGGTGGCGAGCCAGGCCAGCGCGTCGTACACCTCGGCAGGGTTGGCGAACGGCGTGTTCTCGTTCGAGCGCGAGTTGAGCTTGATCAGCAACCGGTCGCCGAAGGCCTCGCGCGCCAGCGCCACCGCCTCGCCGACGCTGTCGATGCGGACCGGCGCGTCGTCGGGCCGGCGGCCCTTCCTGCTCTCGACATAGGCCTGCCGCCACTGCTCTTCGGTCCTGCGGCTGCGGGCGATCAACTCGTTCAGCTTCCTGGCCTCGTCGTCCCGCCGCCCGCTCTCGGCCCGCAGCTCCTCGTTGCTGCTGCGGAGCCGGCCGTTCTCCTCGCGCAGCGCGTGCAGCTCAGTCTGCAGCCGATCGCGTTCGGCGGTCAGCGCCTCGACGTCCGCAGCGTCTGCGTCGGCCTGCGTCCCGGCCGGCGCCTCCTCGATGCCGGGCTCGGCTCCGTGTGCCGCTGTCGCCGGCTCCTGCGCCTGTCTGGCGCGCGCCATCCGCTCCCGCCACTCGGCCGTCAGCTTCAGGATCCCGTCCTCGGCCGCTCGGCGCGTCTCGGATCGTTCGAGCTCTTGCTGGCGGGAGGCCGCCTGCGGCCGTAACGGCCGGTACGCCTCCAGCTGCACCCGCAGCGCGGTCAGGAACTCAAGCGTGCCGATCAAGAAGCTCCGGTCCGCCGGGCGGGGCCTGCAACGCGAGCGGGCCGATCCCCAGGTAGCACAGGTCGTCCTGGAACTCGTTGTCGATCCCGTTCCACTGCTCGGCGATCTTGCGGACGACGCCAGCGATGAGCTCGCGTTCCTTCTCTCGCAGGATGAAGCGGATGCACTTGCCCAGGTTGGCCGCGTCGGCGGGCCACTCGGGCGCTGACGCAGGCAGGTCCCACAGCACGTCGATCCAGGTCTTGAACAGCTCGGATTCGACCGGCGGGGGACCGGGAAACCGGCCCGACATCAGGCTCAGCATCAGCGCGGCATCGTCGCGGTGCGCATGGGCGCCGTCGCCGTCCTGCAGCATCCGGTTGCGTTCGACCAGCCACTCGTCGGTATCCCAGCAACTGGTGAACCGCACCGGCGGCGCGTCGACGACGTCGATGCCTCGTTTCCGCAGGTGCGCGACGGTCCGTTCCCGCAGCGTCGAATTCGTCTGCATCCAGGTGGCGAGAATGGCGGCGGCGAGCCTGTGGTCGCCTTCGGCGAGCGCGTCGAGAATCGTCTCGACCAGTCGGTCGTGGGGTGCGCGGTTGGCGTCGCGGAACCCCTTGATGCGCAGCTTGCGGATGCGGGTGGACAGCTCGCTGCGAGTCTCGTCGCTCACGTCGTTCCGGCCGGCGAGCGCATCGAGGATCACTGCCAGGCCGTGCCCCTCGGTCAGAAGGGTGAAGATCTCGTTCACCGCTCGCACTTCCCCTTCGCCCGGGCCGGTCTGCATCATCGTGTTTCCTTCCCCACGGCCGCGCGGCCTGGTGGCGGCCGATGCCGCCGCGCGTAGCGCCAGAGCCACCTGGCGCCAGTCGCGATCTCCTTCGCAAATCTCCGGGCTGACGGCCGCAGCCGAAAGGTTCCTGTCCGGTCATGGCCGTTGTCGTTATCCGATCCGGTGTCCGGTGGTCGCGACTCGAGTCCCGGGCGCCGGCTCTCCATCGAGGCTGTCGGCAAGTCTTGCGATACCCATCCCGGCGCCCCGTTCGGCACATCGAGGCGGATGCCCGATCCCCGGAAGACTTGCGCGACCTGTGGTGGCGCCGGCGTGGGTGTGCGAATCCGGCAGCCGTCGGGGTTGCTCACCAGCCCGCCGGCGTCGTCGCGGGCGTCCGGCGCCGGGTGCGGACCGTGTCGCGGCTGCATGGCGCGGCGGCGCGTTCATCGCAACGGCGTCCCGCGTGGCGATTGTGCGCATCAACGGCGCATGGACCGCGACGACGACGGCCGGGCCCGCGCAGGGAAGGTGGATAATCACCACTGGAGACAACGCCGCCGGCCGTGAGGAGAGCTCGCGTGCTGCCGACCGATCGGGGCGGACCAGCGGCGGCCTGTGACACGAGGGGAGAGGCAGCGGATGGCTGAGTCGCGCAGAATGAACAAGAGCGAGCTGTACGAGCATTTCGCCGAGCGCTTCGGCATCAAGCGTGCGGAGGCCGGCGAGTTCTTCGACGAGTTGCAGCGGGTGACCGGGCAGGAGTTGTTGCGCTGCCGCGAGTTCGTGCTGCCGGGGATCGCGAAGCTGGTGGTGCAGCAGCGTGACAAGCGCATGGGCCGCAACCCGGCGACGGGGGCGAGGGTCGAGATCCCGGCCCGGCAGGTGGTCAAGGCCCGCATTGCGAAGCAACTCAAGGACGTGGTCGACGCATAGATGTGCTGAAAGCCCGGCGAGCGCATCCTGCCCCACCACTTCGGCAGCGGACGCGACTGCGGGGGCGGCGACAGCGTGTAGCTGACCATGCCGGCGCTCGACGGCCGTGCCGTCGCATGCTGCCGCTGTGCGACAGCATTGCGACAACGAGGTTACGACCCTCTTGAGCCGGTGGTCGTGTACGAGGGCCGCGTGCTCGACGGCTGGCGCCGGTATTCAATAGCACGAGAGCTCGGCGTCGAGGTCACGACGGTCGACTACCGCGGAGATGATCCTGCGGGTCTGGTGATCGCCCGGCACACGGGGGTCGCAACCTGACCCCGAACGAGCTCGGCGTTCACCTGGCCAGCCGGCCGCAGTCTGCATGCCCCAGGGTCGCCCCGTAGCCCGGGTAGTCAGTGGCCGTAAGTCTAGATGGCTAGATCGCGCGCGACCGCCAAGTATCGAGGAACTCATGCGGGTATCTGATGTGGCTCCCGGCCTTGAAGTGCGCCGAACGGACAAGTTGTGGAGCCATCCGCTAGCCGGCGGCGCGGGCGGCGCTGTCCAGCAGGCCGACGATGTCGAGCGTCTTGGTCGATCCGAATCGGGCCCCAAGGCGACTGGCTGGTACGAGCAGACCACCGGCTGCGCGCAGAGACGCCGCCGGCGACGCGCTCGCCCCAGGCGTCGAGGACGTCGAGACGCGACGCCGATCGTGGGCAAGTTCAGCGTGACGGACAAGCCGACCGCGAAGGCGATCCGGTAGCTCCAAGAGTTGAGCTTCGGCGTGGCTGTCGGGCCGGTAGATGCACGTCACAAATTGCCCGGGTTCTGATCTTCATTGACCGTCTCCCTCGGGTGTCCCGGGTCACGATGTCAGGAAACAAGCGCCGAATGCGCCGTGCTCAGTTCCTCGGGGAAATCCGGCCAGCATGGATCGCTGTCCGCCGCGCAGGTATCATGCTCAAGTCCGTATAGGAATGTGCACTCACCCGCCCATGCGTGGCCGTCCCAATAGCAGCGGTCATACTCCGTTCTCCATTCCCGCTCCGGCAGTGGATAGGGGTAACTGTCCGGCGGATTCAGATCGTGAGGAATATTGCAGGGACCCTTGCCCGGCTGTCGCCAGCGCACTACGCCCCTGTCAGTATTTCCCAAGGCAGGAGTGATGCGGTTGCCGTAGCAGCCGGCCAACTTCCCGTTTTCAAACTCTATCACCACAACATAATAGGTTGCGAAGTCCTCTGGATCCCTTTCGGGATCGTTGCACGACTGCTGTACGGTCACCTCATGGTACTCGAATGGTTGGTGAAACTCATGCGAACCACCAGCAGTTCTCCACAGTCTCACACCATCGCACATCAGGATCGGCCCCACAACGGGACCACTGGGGGCAGTCGGCGTACTCTCGCATGCTGCGCCAACCAGCATGGACAGCAGCGCCACACGTCCGAGTTTCATGGTTGCATCGTTCATGGCTACTCCTTCCATTTGCCGGGCTTTCATTCCCCGGCGGCCATCTTTGCTCCGCCACAGTCTGAAAACGCAAGGCTGAATCCAGCAACCATATCCATATCCGGTCTCCTTTCGTTTTCTGATCCGTCATTGCACCACAGACCATGTGACGGATGACGGGTTGCCAAGCACGACGCCGGCGGGCAGCCGGTCTTCGACGATACGCATTTCCCAGTCTCCCACCTTGTCCGCGGACAGGATGCCGCTGGTGAAGACGCGGGTTGTAGTCCCCGCGGTGAAGTCGATAGGTCCGCTCTCGTAGCTGTCGCCTGTGGGCGGTGTTACTTCGGTCCATACATCGACGTCGTGACCCAGGGGCGCGGTCAGTCGGTAGGTCTGCGTCGTGTAGCTGCCGACTCGCGCCGTCGTCGGTTCGATCTCGACGGAGACGGCGGCCGGCGTGGGCTCGGGGTCGTTCGGTGGGCCCGAAGGCGCCGCAGGCGGACCGTCACAGCCGAACGCGAGCAGCGCGGCCGACAACAAGAGTGACGGCAGGCGGCGGAAAGCGGTCATGCCGCCTCCCGTGCCTCGTGCTCTTGCAACAGCGCAACGATGTCCCGGATGGTCTACAGCGTCTCGGTCACGCCGGCTGCCATCACCGGGCTGATTCGGACCGTCCGGTGAATCCGCGCGAAGTTGTAGTGCATCTAGGCGCCGCATCGACATCCGCATCGTGAGGTTCTGCCGCTCGAGTACGACGTGCTGATCCGCTCCCGGTCCGGCTCGCCCTGGATCTCGTGCACGGGTGCAGCTCTGGTAAACGACTGGGCTGAAGCGCCGTTCAGACTCCGCGTCCGCCCCGCGGACCTTGAGGAGCTGGGCGTAGTCGATATCCATGTCGAACGCGTCCTCAACGGCACTCGCGCAGAAGCGGCGCAATGGGGAACGCACAAGAATCTCAGATTTCTATGACATGCACGTGACCGAAAGGGACTCTATTGTGGCAATTGCGGGAAAGACGCAAAGGTGGTCGCGTTCATGCTCACGGCTCGGTCGCTGCTCCGCCGTCTCCCAGCGGCGGGGTCGGGTTGGGTGCGCAGCCAGCCGGCTCCACTTCGAATTCGGACGCACGAAGCCGGTCGGCCGCGCCGTGGCGTCGTTGCGCAGGATGTCGACGGCTTCCAGCAAGGACCTGAGCACGGGCGACGGCCTCGATGTTCAGCGTGGTCCCCTCGATCAGGAGCGGACGCGCGCGCGCTCAAGTTGTCGCCGCCAGCTCAAGCGAGAGCTGCCGCGGGCGCTGTCGGACGTCGACGGCCGGCTCGTGGTCTCGAACCGCACCGTGGGCAGCCTGATCCAGTCGCCAGGGGCGTCGACAGCGGCTTCCCTCCGGCGCCCCGCCGTCGACCGGCTCGGAGACCCCCATCGCGCCGTGTCAAGGAAGACGCTCACGTATCAACCGCCGAGCCCAACGGGCGCAACGGCACCGCCGGACCGTTCTTGCCCCCGGCTCTCCCGCCAGGTCCCGAAACAGCTCATTCGATGTCGCCGCTACCTACCGCTGCTGTGGGTCGTCGTCGGCCTGCGCCGCGCCGACCAGCGCCCCGAACAGCAGCCCGAGCCCCATGCCGGCCAGAGCGTACTCGCCGCACAGGTTGCCGTCGCCGTACCCCGCCCCGAGAAAGCATGCCGCCCCGCCGCCGATGGCCAGTCCCAGCAGCATCGCCCGCTCCCGCTTGCCCGGCTTCGTCGGGTGCGCGAACGACCGCTGGCCGGCGGCGGCCGAAGCCACTGATAGACGGCGCGCGTCCACTGGCTGCAAGTGGGTCTGCACGCTCGTCAGCAGCGGCCGGCCGTTCAGCGTCAGGCCGCGGTGGCCGCCTTCGGTGCCGCCCTCACCTCCACCTGGGGCCGCCGCGGCCTGGCCGGCCGCCAGAACCGTGAGCAGCACGAGCGCCGTCAGATTGCGGGTCTTCATGGGGCTTCCCCTCGTCGTCGAAATCAGCTCCGCGTTGTGCGGACCGTCCATGAGGGAATGCGCGAACGATGCAGGGACCGGCTCACCCCTCCTGGCCTCGCTGGTGTGTCGCTTCGGTGGTCGGCGGGGATGCCGCGCGGAACAGCGACGGGTCAAAGCGTGCGTTGGAGCAGGTCGAAGATGTGTCGCGCAACTCGTCGGCCGAGTGGATGACGCGCGAGCCGGGAAGCCGCAGCTACAGATCACGCACCTGATAGCCGGTCGGTTTGACCCGACTGGACCACGGCAGGGGGTTCGCTAACGCAGCTTCAGCCGTCATCCCTGCCGAACCGGGAATCGGGCCCCAGGCGACCGGCCACGTTGCCGCCAAGGAACTCCGACCATGCGTCGAGCAGCGCACGGCGCTTGTCCAGAAACGTCGACCGCGAATAGCTCCGTTCGACCGCCGAGCCGACCGCATGCGACAGACTCGTTTCCATCACCGCATAGTCCGCGTCTGCGCGCTCCGATGCCCACGTCCGGAACGTCGAGCGCCAGCCGTGAGGCGACCCCGCCTCGGCCAGACCGGCCGACCGCATCACGCCAGCCACGGTCGCCGCCGACAACGAGCCGGCCCCCGCCTGCGGACTCGGGAAGACCAACGCGTCGTCGCCTTCGTGCCGGCGAAGCGACCGCACCGAGCCGAGCAACGCCACCGACGCGGCGACCAACGGCACCACGTGCTCGCGGCCCTGCTTCATCCGGCAAGCCGGGATGCGCCACTCGCGCGCTTCCTCGTCGATCTCGCCCCACCGCGCCAGCCGTGCTTCGGACGGGCGCACGGCCGTCAGGATCTGGAACCGCAGGCACGCCTTCGCCGACAGCCTCGCGCGGCACGCGTCGATCCGCTGCATCGCCGCCGGCGCATCCGCATACGGCACGCTGCGCATGTGCTGGCGTACGGCCGGCTGGGGGACGAGCGCCCCGGCCACCGCCGCGACCGGATCGACCTCGATCAGCCCCGCCGCGCGCGCATGCCGGAAGATCGCGCCGAGCGCCGTCCGCAGCTTCCGGCCGGTCCCCGGCTGCGACGTCCACACCCGCTCGAGGGCCCGCAGCACTCCTGGTTTGCCGACCCGGTCGACCGGCAGGTCGAGCAGCTCGGCCGCGTACCGCTCCAGCGTCGCCGCCCGCGCCTTCTGTTCGCCCGCCGCCAGCCGCGCCCGGTTCGACTCGGCGACCTTGCTTGCGATCTTCCGCAGCGTCGGCATCGTCGAGCGCTGCGGCCCCGCGAACGGGTCTTCGCCCCGCTTGACCGCGAGCTTGTTGTCAAGCGCCCACGCGCGAGCCTGCGCCAGACTCACGACGTCCACCGAGCCGAGCCCGCGGTCGACTCTGCCCCGGCCCGGTACCGTGAGGCGTTGCACCCAGGACCGCGTACCGCTACGCTGCACGAACAGATGCAGCCCGTGACCGTCCGAGTACCGGCCCGGCTTGCGCAGCGTCTGAACCTGTCGAGCCGTCAACCTCGTCATCGCGTTCCCTGCGAAACCAGCTTACCACTAGGTTACCACATTATGCATCGGATTTGGCCGAACCGTTCCGCCACGCCTCGGACGGTTATTTCAGAATACAGGCAGAAAAAATCGGTGTTTCCGGACTGGATGGGACCAGTCGGGAATGAACTATCTGTCTTCACCCTGCACGATCAGGTCGTAGCCGGGCCGCGTCGCGTCGGGGCCGTTGTCTCCGAACCCGGAAATCGAGCAATAGACCAGGCCGGGATGGGCGGCCGAGACCGCAGCGTAGCCGAAGCCGAGGCGCGCCAGGGCTCCGGGCCGGAAGTTCTCGATGAGCACGTCTGCTCCGTGGAGCAACCGTCTCAGAATCGCCTTGCCCTGCTCGTGCTTGAGGTTGACGGTGCAGCTTCGCTTGTTGCGATTGATCGACAGGAAGTAGGGCGATTCGCCGCCGTGAAAGGGCGGGCCGAAGGCGCGCGACTCGTCGCCGCGCCCCGGCTCCTCGATCTTGATGACGTCGGCGCCCATGTCGGCCAGGGTCATGGTGCAGAACGGGCCGGCGACGACCCGGCTGAGGTCTATGACGCGAATACCGTCCAGCGGTGACATCGGCACAGAGTATCGCCCGACTTTCTCGGGCCGGCCGACAAACAGCCGACTTTCTTGCGCGGCCGAGTAGGTGGGGCTCGAGAAAACTACCTGTCGGAGGAGAGGGCCGGGCACGACGGCTGACGGTCGGCGTCCAGGTACTCTCGGAGCACTTCGTGGCAGGCCGTGCAGCCGTCGCCGGCGCCGATGGTGCGCCGCAGGTCGCGGAGTGAGCAGCCCGGGGTGCCGGCCAGTGTGTCCAGCAACTGCTGCTCGGTGATCCGCAGGCACGCGCACACGTATCCGTCCGTTTCTTGGAAGGTGCGCAGCGGCGGCGTGGAAACCGTAGCCGACAGCATCGCGGGAGATTCTATCTCTTTTGAAACTGAGACGCAATCTCATGCAGAGGGGCCGGCGCCCACGAGAAGACAGCGGTCGCCGAGCGTCGGCAGGGTCCCGTTATGCAGGCGTCATAATCGTGTACACACGAAAATTCGTTTCTAACGAAAGATCCCTGCTGCTAAAATCAGTAGACCCACGTGCGGAAGAACGGACTCTGGGGGCGACGAGCGATGCGAAGAGCCGCTGCGATTGGCCTGATGTTGCTGGTGTTCGGTGCGGGCACGGCAGTAGCGCAGCCCGGCCAGGTGGCCGGCGACGTCGTCGATGAGACCGGCGCCGTCCTGCCCGGCGCGACGGTCCGGTTGAGCGGTCCTGCCGTGGGAATGCGCGTGACGCAGTCCGACGGCAACGGCGAGTATGCGTTCGCGGGCCTGTCGGCCGGTACCTACACGGTGACGGCAGCGCTGTCCGGGTTCTCCGATACCACGGTGGAGGACATCGTCGTCGCCGATGACACCGTCGAGGTGCCTTCGATCACACTGTCGCTGGCGAGCTTCGGCGACACGGTGGTCGTCACCGCGTCCCGGACCGAGGTCCGGGTCGTCGATGCGCCGGTGACCACGTCGGTCGTCACCGGCGAATCGCTGGCGACGACGGCGAGCTCCAACGTCGGCGACGCCCTCCGTTCGGTGCCCGGCGTCAACGTGATTCAGCTCTCGGCGCGCGACGTGCAGGTCACCAGCCGGCAGTCCACCGGGACAGTGACCAACTCGCAACTCGTGCTGATGGACGGCCGCAGCATCTACCTGGACTTCTTCGGCCTGGTCATGTGGGACCTGCTGCCCGCCAACCAGGGCGATATCGAGCAGATCGAAGTGGTGCGCGGACCGGCGTCCGCGACCTGGGGCGCCAACGCCATGACGGGGGCGGTCAACATCATCACCAGGCCGCCGCGCCAGTCGGTGGGGACGACGGTGACGATGAGCGGCGGCTGGATCGACCGGGAAGCGGGCTCGACGGTGGGTCAGGGCGTCGGGTCGGTGTTCGGCACGAACGCGACGGTCACGCGGGCGCCCACCGACCGGCTGGCGTACCGCATCAGCGCCGGATACTTCCGGTCCGATGCCTTCCCGCGTCCGACGGGCCGGATTCCGGTCGTCGACGATCCGCGGGTGCCGGGAGGCACGGTGGGCGGTGCGCTGTATCCGGAGGACCGCTCCAGTGCGTTCGCCGACGCCTTCGCCAACCGGGGCACGAGCCAGCCGAAGTTCGACGTGCGCGTGGACCAGGATCTGGCGGACGGCCGGATCTCCTACTCGGGCGGCGTTGCCGGAACCGAGGGGCTGGTGCACACCGGAGTGGGCCCGTTCGACGTCCAGCGCGGGTCGTACCTCGGCTACGCCAAGGTGGGGTACGAGCGGGGCGACCTGCGGGCGCAGGTGTTCACGAACTTCCTCAACGGAGGCGCGCCGAATCTCCTGCTGCCGGATCCGGACACGGGGCAGCCGGTCCATCTCGGGTTCGGGTCCCAGACCGTCGATGCGGAGATCGGCCACTCGACGTTCGTCGGCCAGCGGAACTACCTGACCTACGGCGGCAACGTGCGCCGCAACATCTTTGACATCACCATCGGCCCGGACGCAAACGACCGCCTCGAGCTCGGCGCGTACCTGCAGGACGAGATCTTCTTCGACCGCTTCCGCCTCGTCCTCGGCGGGCGGGTCGACAAGTTCGGCAACCTGGCGAAGCCGGTGTTCTCGCCCCGGGTGTCGTTCATGATGAAGCCGGGCGTCGATCACTCGGTGACGCTCTCCTACAACCGGGCGTTCCGCTCGCCGTCGATGATCAACAACTTCCTGGACATGCAGGTCGTCCAGCCCGTCGATCTGAGCGGGCTCGCGGTGTTCCGGCCGTTCCTGCCGTTGCTGCTGCCGCCGAGCCTGCCGCCGGCGGCGGCGCAGGGGGCGGTGCGGCAGCTGGAGCAGCAGCTCGACCAGACCACGGCGCAGCCGTTTCCGCTGGTGGTCCGCGTGGCCGGCAGCGACGTGCCCGTGGGCGACATGGCGCGCATCGGGCTCACGGAGGAGTCGCTCACCGCCTACGAGCTGAGCTACACGGGCACGTTCGGCCAGCGAACGACGGCCGGAGCCGCCGTCTACCTGAACCGGCGGGACAACCTGATCAGCCTCGTCTCGCTGCCGACCGACATTGACCCCTACACGGCGCGGAACCCGCCGCCGGGATGGCTGCTTCCGTCCCAGGCCCTGTCGTTCATGGCGTTGGTTGGGGTCTTCCTGCCGCAGACGGCGTACACCTACGTCAACCTGGGGCCGACGCAAACGGTCGGCGCCGAGCTGTGGGTGGACCACCGGTTCTCGCGATCGCTCTCCACCTGGTTCAACTACTCGTGGCAGGACGATCCGGAGATTCTGGAGTCCGACAACCCGAACCTGCCGACGGAGCTCAGCCTGCCCCCGACCCACCGGGTCAACGTCGGTGCGTCCCTGGACGGATCGCGGTTCCTCGGCAACCTGTCGGTGAGCGCTGCGACCGCCGCGCTCTGGTCGGACGTGCTGACGCCGGAGTATCACGGCTACTCGGACGGCTACACGATGGTGAACGGCACCTTCGGGGTGAAGTGGAGCGGCGGCGTGATCACGACGCTCGTGAAGGTGACGAACCTCTTCAACCAGAGCATCCAGCAGCACGTCTTCGGGGACATCCTGCGGCGCACCGTCGTCGGCGAGGTGCGTTTCAGCCTGTAACTCGCCGTGTGACCCCTGGCCGTCGCCGGCGCGACGCCGGAAAGAGCGGCTCCTGGCAGCCCGTGGCGAGAGCCCCGCTGCATTCGAGCGGCGATGCATCCCGCGTGGACTGCGTTGCTCTTCGGTCGAATATGCCCAATATGGTCCCTCGCCGCGCCTTGCCACGCGGGCGCCTCGCCGCTCTCGGTGCGACGCGGGGTTCCACCACGGACTGCTAGCGGGCGCCGCCGCCGCCCGTGGTGGTATCCAGCGAGAACGGATCGGGGCCGCGCCCTTCGGCGAACGCCTGCTCCATCATCCGGTGGCCGATGAACATCGCGGGCAACCCGTAGTTCCCCTCGTGGCACCGCGGCTCGTAGTAGATCCGATTCTGCACGGCGCTCTGGCGCCTCAGCTCCTGCCGGACGGTCCACGGCGCCGTCCAGACGGTCGGGTCGGAGATGGTCGCCTCGTAGGTGAGGGTGTCGGCGTCGACCACGGTGTACCGCTCGACGAGACTCCGGTTCGCGGAAGAGGCGCGATACGGGAACTTCGGGGAGAAATTGGTGGTTTCGATGACCAGCGTGTCGCCCTCCCAGCGCCCCCGCGAGTCGCCGTGGCGCAGACGGACCCGGCTCGGCGGGTGGGTCCCGCCCAGATTGACGACGCGCTGGAAGCCCTGGCCCTGCCCGACGTCGTAGGCGATCGCCAGGGCGTCCTCGCCCTGGGTGATGCGCCGGTGCCCGTTGAAGTCGGGTGTGGCGCCCAGCATGCACCGATCGCCGAGGCTCTGATCTTCGGGTCCGTCGTGGCGGTTCATCCGCAACGTGTTGTAGAAGGGCGGTATGTCGAACCGGCGCAGCGACACCGGCCCGTACTCCCCGCCCTCGCAGCCGGGCGCCTGCTGCTCGCAGGTCGGCGTGTTCCGCATCAGCATCGTCCGCCAGTCGCGCTTGATGTCCTCTTGCCGCTGCGCCTCCGGGGTCAGGGCCGGGATGCGCCCGTTCGGCGGATCGACGACGAGCGACGTGCGCGGACCCGCCGGCTTCGCCGAGCTGAAGACGGCGTTGTAGGCCCCGGACACGTCCTGCGCGCTCCCGCGCGGACCGCGGATGTTGCGACCCGGGTCGAACCTGCGCGCATCATCGCGGGCAGCGCGCTCCTCGGCGGTCGCGAACTCCCGGTCGCCCAGCTCGGGCGCCCGCTCGAAGGGGGTATCCCAGACGTCGAGCCAGATCCCCCCGAGATCCGGATGTCCCCATTCGGTCCTGCCGATTTCCTGCCCCGCCACCGGGGCGGCGGCGAACTGGAAGACCACCACGACGGCGGCCAGCGCCATCGCGACACGGAGTGAATCGAGCAGCCGTCGCTTCATGTCCCGACCTCCTCGAAACGGCCGTCGGCGGCCCGCGCACTCGACCCGGGCCATGCGGGAAAGTTGACCCGACCATCATAGTGCGCGGCTTCTCGTTGGACAATGTATGCTGGGCGCGGGCGCCTGCGACGGGCGCTCGAACCTATGCGAAACCGGTTGCTCGCGGGCGCCGCGGTCGGGCTCTGGTTCCTGCACCAGGACTTCTGGTTCTGGGACGCGGCGCGTCCCCTGGTCCTCGGCTTCCTGCCGGTCGGGCTCTTCTACCACGCCGTCTACTCGCTGGCCGCGGCGGGGCTGATGTGGTCGCTGGTGCGGTTCGCCTGGCCGGATCACCTCGAGGCTGACGCGGAATCGACGGCGAGCGAATCCGACCCGGCGCCGGGGCTGGAGGAGCGTTCGTGATCCCCGCGCTCGTCGTCTTCCTCTATCTGGGCGTCGTCCTGTACATCGGGATCTTCGCCTTCCGGCGCACCGGAGGTCGCGAGGAGGCGGAGGGCTACTTCCTCGCCAACCGCTCGCTCGGGCAGTACGTCTTCCTGCTCTCGTTGTTCGGAACGAACATGACGGCCTTCACCATCCTCGGCTCGGCGGGCCACGCCTTCTCCAACGGCGTGGTGACCTACGGGCTGATGGGCTCGTCGTCGGCTCTCGTCATTCCCATCACGCTGTACCTGTTCGGCACGCGCGTGTGGGCGTTGGGCAAGCGATTCGGCTTCATGACGCCGGTGCAGATGTACCGCGACCGCTGGGAGTGCGGGCACATCGGGACCGCCATCTTCGCGGTGCAGGCGACGCTGCTGGTGCCCTACATCGTCATCGCGGTGATGGGCGGAGGCACGGCGCTGAACGCCTTGAGCGGAGGGGCGGTGCCGTACTGGTTCGGCGGCCTCGTCGTGGCGGCGGTGGTGATGAGCTACGTCTTTCTCGGCGGCATGCGGGGGACGGCCTGGGTCAACACGTTCCAGACCGTCCTGTTTCTGACCTTCGGCGCGGCCGCCATCGTCTTCATCGGCGTGAGCATAGGCGGCTTTCCGCAGGCGATGGAGCGGCTGGCCGACACGCCCGACACGGCGGCGCTCCTGAGCCGCGAGCGCGTGCCGCCGAAGTTCTTCTTCAGCTACATGCTGATCCCGCTCTCGTCAATCATGTTCCCGCACATCTCCATCTTCTGCCTCACGGCGCGCCGGATGGGGCAGTTCAAGAAGACGGTCGTCTTCTACCCGCTGTGCATCCTGGCGATCTGGCTGCCGTGCACCTTCCTGGGGCTGGCGGCCAACGCCATGACGGACGTCCCGGGCATCGAATCGAAGCTGGAGGCGCGGGCAACGCTCGCCGCCGAGCGCGAGACGCTCGCGCCTTCCGAGACCGCCGACCTGCAGCGCGCCGCGGCCGGCGACGACGTGATCATCCTGATGCTGGAGCACTACGCGCCGCTCTGGCTGGCGGGGCTTCTCGGCGCCGGCATCATGGCCGCGGTGATGGCCAGCGACTCGCAGATCCTGGCGCTGTCGACGATGTTCACCGAGGACGTGTTCGCCTACTACGGCGGGAAGGCCAGGTTCGGGCCGGCGGTGCAGGTGCAGACGGGGAGGCTGTTCGTCGTTCTGATTGCCCTGGTCGCGTACGTCATCGCGCTGCAGGCGCCGCCCGGCATCTTCGGCATCGCCGTCCAGTACGCCTTCTCCGGGTTCACGACCCTGCTGCCGCTGCTCGTCGCGGCGCTCTTCTGGCGCGGGAGCACCAAGTGGGGGGCGCTGGCGGTTGTCGTCTGGACGGCTGCGACGATGACGGCGATTGCGGTCCTGCAGGCGGTGGTGCCGGCCCCGCCGCCGGGAACCGTCGTCCCGGTCTGGACGCTGGGCGGGGTAGACGTGGTGACGCGGACGCCCGGGGGAACCGATGTCCTCGGTTACATGCCGGTGCTGCCGATGCTGATTGGCTCGTCGCTGCTGATGGTCGTGGTCTCGTGGCTCACCCCGAGGCCCGCGGCCGCAACGCTGGCCCGCTACTTCGCGGCGGAGCCGCGCTCGGAAGGGCGCTGACGGCCACGAGGCGGTTCGCCACGGACTCGTAGCAGACGATGCGCAGGGTGGATGCGGTCGGCCTGTGGTGTGCGCTCGGATACGCCGCCCTGGCGATCCTGGCGCGGCGGACCGGCGAACCGGACCTGGCGGCGTTCTTTCTGCTGGCGGCCTGGACGGGGCTGCCGGTCTTCGTTCTCTATCTGCACTTCCATCGGCGGGGCGAGCCATTCCCGGTGAGCCGTCTGATCCTGTGGGCGGTGGTCTTCCGGGCGTGCGGACTGGCCGGCGGCCCCTTCTACGAGGATGATTTCTTCCGCTACCTCTGGGACGCCTACCGCTTCGCCACCTCCGGCACGCCGTACGGCGCCGCGCCGGAGGAGTTCTTCGTCGATCCGAGCGTCCCCGGGCTCTTCCAGGGCGTCCTCGACGGCATCAACTATCCGGAGCTGCCCACCATCTACGGTCCGACCACGCAGCTCGTCTTCCTGCTGGGCTACTGGGTGCAGCCGGCCAGCGTCACCGCGTTGCAGGCGATCCTCATCCTCATCGACCTGGCCGCCGTCGCGCTGCTGCTACGCCTGACGACGCCGGCCAACGTGCTGCTGTACGCGTGGTGTCCGCTGGTGGTCAAGGAGGTCGCCTTCACCGCACATCCGGATGGCGCCGGCGTCTGCCTGCTCCTGGCTGCCATCGTGTTGACACGTAACAATCGCTGGCGAGGCGCGGCCGTCTGTCTGGGGCTGGCCGCCGGGGCCAAGACCTTCGGGCTCGTGCTGGCCCCAATCGTGCTCGCCCGCGCGCCATTCAGGCACTGGGTCCTGTTCGGCGCCACGCTGGCTGCGCTGTACGGGCCGTTCGTGCTACTTGGCGGCACGGACCTGGAGTCGTTGCAGGTCTTCGCGCGGGAGTGGGAGTTCAACTCGGCGCTGTTCGGACTGCTGGCGACCGTGGCGCCCCGCTCGGTGGCCAGGATCATCCTGGGGCTTGCTTTTCTGTCGTTCTGGGTTTACATTTTCGCTTTTGCACGAATCAGCGCCCGCACAGTTCCTCGCGGTGACTGGGTCTACGGCGCATTGCTCGTTGCGTCGCCGGTCATCAATCCGTGGTACCTTCTCTGGCTCCTTCCCTTCGCGACGGTCTATCCCAGCGTCTGGGCCTGGACGGCCTCCGGCGCCGTTCTACTGAGCTACGTCACCGGTCTCAACCTGCACGACTACCAGATGCATCCCTACGCGCAGCCGCTGTGGGCGCGCTGGCTGGAGTTCGGACTGATCGCGGCCGGGCTCGGCTGCGATCTCGCCAGACGACGATGTTCGAAGGCATGACCGTCGGCGTCGTGATTCCTGCCCGCGACGAAGCGGACAACATCGGCCAGGTGGTCGGTGGGCTGCTCGGGTTGCGCGCGGACACCGGGGCGCCGATCGTCGACGACCTCGTCGTCTGCGACAACGGTTCCACCGACGCCACCGCGCAACGGGCGCGCGAGGCGGGTGCGCGGGTCGTCGTCGAGAAGACAGCCGGCTACGGCCGTGCGTGTCAGACCGCCATCGCCGCGCTCCGACCGGTCGACGTGGTCGTGTTCGTGGACGGTGATCGGTCGTGCGAGGCCGCGCAGGCCCGCGACCTGCTGCGTGCCGTGGCGGCCGGCGCCGACCTGGTTATCGGCTCTCGTGCGCTGGGGCGTATGGAGCCGGGCTCGCTCTCGCTGCCCCAGATCGCAGGCAACCGCGTGGCCTCGGTGCTGATCCGGTTGCTGTGGGGACAGCGCGTGACCGACCTGGGGCCCTTCCGGGCCATCCGGTCGGACGCCCTGCGGCGGCTCGACATGCGCGACACGGCCTACGGCTGGACCGTCGAGATGCAGATCAAGGCGATCCAGAGGCGCTTGCACGTCGTCGAGGTGCCGGTCGATTCCCTGCGGCGGCGCTTCGGCCGATCGAAGGTGGGAGGCACTGTCAGGGGCGTCGTCGGCGCCAGCGTGGGAATCCTGGGTATGATCGTCCGGCTTCGCGGCCGCGAGCGCCCGTGAAGCCTGCGACGGCTGCGCCACCCGGGATGGGATTCGGAACAGGGGCGGTAGTGGATCGGGTGTGCGGTGAGCGGGAACTACCAGTTTGGGTAGGGACGGGAGCGCTCCCCTCAGGTAGAATAAAGTGCGCACGAACTCTGGTTTTCCAGAGACTACCGTGGTGCAGCACAGTGCAGCCCCGTAGCGTATCGAGCCGGGGGATTCCACCATGCGGTACGTCATGAACACGACCGAACGACGAACAGCAATCATGAAGCCTGTCGCTGTCGCGGCAACTCTCGACCGTGTTCCGCCGCACGTCCGGTTTGCCGCGACGGCGCTCGGACTGCTGATGCTTGCCGGCGCCTGCGGCGCCCCGGAACCGGAAGAAATCGAGGGGTGGGACGCCAGCGACGAGTCCAGCGTCGAACGAATCGAGCACAGCGCGTGGCAGGCCATTCTCGACGGCTACGTCGCCCCCGATTCGTCGGGCGTCAATCTCGTCGACTACGAGGGCCTCGCCGCCAGCCCCGGGGACGCCGCCAAGCTGAACGGATATCTCGACTACCTCCAGGGGCTCGATCCCCGCGACTACAGCCGCGCGGAGCAGATGGCGTACTGGATCAACTTCTACAACGCACTGACGGTCAAGGTGGTGCTCGACGGCTACCCGGTGGACACCATCCGGGACATTCACGAGGGCGTGGTGCCCTACACCGGGCCCTGGGACGACGTGCATGCCAGGGTCGCCGGCGAGGACCTGACACTGAACCACATGGAGCACGGAATCCTGCGCCCAATCTGGCAGGACGAGCGGATTCACTACGCCGTGAACTGCGCGGCCTACGGCTGCCCGCATCTGCTCGATACGGCCTTCACCGCCGACAACACCGAGGAGTTGCTCGAGACCGGCGCGCAGGATTACGTGAACAACCCGCGCGGCGTCGATGTCGTGGACGACGACTTCGTCGTCATCTCGAGCATCTACGACTGGTACACGGAGGACTTCGGCGACACCGAGGAATCGGTGCTGGAGCACCTGATCGAACACGCCGAGGGAGATCTCGCGGCGTTCCTGGAGAGCTTCGAGGGCTTCATCGAGTACGACTACGACTGGAGCCTCAACCGGCAGGAGCGCTGATCCGAACCCTGCGCCTGTCGCGGTTCCGGTGCAGGTTCAAGAAATGCAGGTCGACGCGCAAGAAGAGAATGTTTCGTGCTCGGCAGTTACGTGCATGCACGATTTACGGGGGAAGGTAGGAGGAGCGAAATGAAACGATCCATGTTTGTTGGCTTGTTGTTCGCTGTCGGTGTACTGCTGGTCCACGGGTGGGCCGAGGCTTCCGGTTCCATCGGCACCGGCGCGGGCAAGGTGAGTCCCCGCGCCGCGTACTCGCAGGGCAAGGCGCTCACGTTCGACACGCTCGTCTGCAGTGGCTGTCCGGTGCAACGGCTCGACCGCGACCGGGCCGCGACCCTGAGGACCGATCTCGAAGCGGCGCACTCGGCCGGGGACGCCACGGAAGAAGTCACGGCGCTCTGCGGCGGCGCGGCAGTGCAGGGCGACGAGTGCACACTCAGGCTCGAGCTCGTGTACTACTTCTTGACGCGCCGCTACAAGCTCGGCTAGTCGAGGCTTGCAGCGCCAGGAATCGATCCGTGACCGAATCAGGAGAACCGAAACCGATGTCCCATGATCTCCGTTCGCCGGCGACCGTCGTTGCCGGTGCCGCGCTTGTGGCCAGCCTGCTCGCTCAGCCCGTGTTCGCCCAGGGCACGCCCTGGATCGCCGAGCCGGGGACGGGCACCATCAGCTTTACCTACGCGAATCAGAGCGCCAAGGAGTTCTGGCGCCCGGTTGACGGCAACGTCACGAAGGTGACAGGACCGCTGGGGCCGACCGGCGCCAGTCTGGCGCAGAATACGATGTGGTTCGCCGCCAACTACGCGGTGAACGACTTCGTGGCCCTCGACATCCAGTCGGCGTTCGCGTCGAGCTTCGTCACGGGAGGCGTCGGCCCGTCCGGCGGCCAGGAGAGCTACAGCGGCCTGTTCGACTCCAACGTCGCCCTGACCTTCCGGCTCGTCGACGAGTTGATCAGCGACGCGCCGAGCGTGGCCGTACGGGTCGGCGGAATTCTGGCCGGCGCCTACGACACCGGCTACATCAACTCCCTGGGAGACGGCGGTCACGGGGTCGAGACGTCGCTGATCATCGGCAAGTTCGGCAACGCGGCCGGGTTCTCGGCCGAGGTCGGTCTCCGGATGCGCGGCAGCACGGAAGTCAATACCCAGGCCGTGGGCGGAGCCATGGCGTCGGGCGAGACGGTCGACGTCCCCAACGACATGTTCGTGAACCTGGGCTTGTTCATTCCGGCCGGAAGCGCGGTCACGCTCGGCGTCGACTACCGGCTCGTCAACGCGCTCTCGGGCATCGACATCGGCGGTCCGGGCTTTTCGCCGAGCCGGTTCCCCGGGCTGGAGGAAGACGCCCACATCGTGGGCGGGCGCCTGCTCGCCAACGTCACCGACACCGTCAACCTGAACGTATTCTTCGGACAGGTAGTGGCGGGCAAGAACACCGCGGCGTCGCGGATCTTCGGCGCCGGCATCGGCATCGGCTTCGGCGGCGGCGACTTCGATTTCTGAGCGGCTTCGCGTGAGGCTCGTTCAGGCCTCGGATCGGGAGGGCGTCGTCCCGAAGTGTTCGGGTCAACGCCTTTCCCTCCTCCTTCCCGCGCGGCCTCGAGCTGCCGCACGAGGCTGTGCGGATCGCCCAGAAGCCAGATGTCGGCGATGCGGCCGTCGCGGGTCTCGAAGCGGGCGGCGCCTTCATACGTGATGCGCCGGCCGGTGGCCGGCAGCCCCGACAGCGCGCCCCGATGCGTGCCGCGGCAGCGCACGCGGACGAAGGCGGAACCGCCGACGGCATCCACTTCCACTGCGTCGACGCGCTGCTCGAAGTCGGGGAACGCGCCGCGCACCAGCGCCAGATAGTCGGCGAACGCGGCATGGCCGGCAGCGTGGCGGCCGAGCGCGCCGCGCACCGTCACGTCCTCGGTCAGGAGGATCGGGATCAGCGCGGCGTCGAACCGGTTCCAGAGGTCGTCGTAGAAGCGCCGTACAAGTGTCTCGATCGTCACCGGCACCGCCGCGGACGCTGTCGCCGGTCTAGGAGCCCGTGGCAAAATCCCCGCTGCATTCGAGCGGCGATGCATCCCGCGTGGACTGCGTTGCTCCTCGGTCGAATATGCCCAATATGGTCCCTCGTCGCGCCTTGCCACGCGGGCGCCTCGCCGCTCTCGGTGCGACGCGGGGTTTCACCACGGACTCCTAGGACGGCAGCACGGACTGCCGAAAGCCGCCGAGACCCGCGAACCGCGCGCGGCTCCCCAACTCCTGCTCGATCCGCAGCAGGCGGTTGAACTTCGCGGTCCGCTCGCCGCGGCAACCCGACCCGGTCTTGATGTGACCGCAGCCGGTGGCGACGGCCAGGTCCGCGATGAACGTGTCCTCGGTCTCGCCGGAGCGGTGCGACATGTAGGCGCCGTAGCCGTTCCGCTGCGCCAGGTGCACGGTGTCGAGCGTCTCCGAGACCGTCCCGATCTGGTTCAGCTTCACGAGAATCGAGTTCGCCACGCCGCCGTCGATGCCCCGTTGCAGGATGGCGGGGTTCGTGCAGAACAGATCGTCCCCGACCAGCTCGATCCGCGATCCGAGGGCCGCGGTGATCCGCGCCCAGCCGTCCCAGTCGTTCTCGGCCAGCGCGTCCTCGATGAGCACGATCGGATAGCGGTCGATCCAGCCGCTCCAGAGCTCGATCATCGCGTCGGTGGTCCGCGCGGACCGATCGGACTTGAAGGCGACGTAGGATCCGGCCCGCCACATCTCGCTGGTCGCGGGATCGAGGCAGATCGCGATGTCGCTCCCCGGACGGTAGCCGGCCTTCTCGATGGCTTCGAGGATCAGCTCCACCGCCTCCTCGTTGCTCGCCAAGTCCGGGGCGAAGCCGCCCTCGTCGCCGATCCCCGTGGACTTGCCGCGGCTCTTGAGCAGCGCCCGCAGGGCATGGAAGGCCTCGATGCCCATCCGCAGCGCCTCGGCGAACGACGGCGCGTTGTGCGGGGCGATCTTGAACTCCTGAAAGTCGACCGTGTTGTCGGCGTGCCGGCCGCCGTTGATGACGTTCAGGCAGGGCACCGGCAGGATCGCCGCGTCGTCGTCCCCCAGATGCCGGTAGAGGGGAACGCCCGCCGCGGCCGCGGCGGCCCGCGCCGCCGCCATCGACACGCCGAGAATCGCGTTGGCGCCGAGCCGCGACTTGTTCGGGGTGCCGTCGAGATCGATCATCGACCGGTCGAGCCCGCGCTGGTCCGCGGCGTTCCGTCCAATCAGGGCTCGCTGGATCTCGCCGTTGACGTGGGCTACCGCCTGCTGAACGCCCTTGCCTCCGTAGCGCGCGCCGCCATCTCGGAGCTCGGCCGCCTCGCGCTCGCCGGTCGACGCCCCCGACGGCACGCGGGCCTCGGCCACGGTGCCGTCGTCGAGATGGACCCGCGCCTCCACCGTCGGATTGCCGCGGGAATCGATGACTTCGAGTGCGTCGACCGACCGAATCTCCATCGCGTCCGCTTTCTCCGTTGCCTCAGGCGTGCTCCCGCGCCAGGGTGTCGTTGAGCGTGGTGCCGAATCCGGGTCCGTCCGGTACCTGCAGAATCCCGCCGGAGAAGCGCTCCGGCGGATCGACCAGGTCGCCGCGCCACGGCACCTCGTTCCACTGGTACTCCAGGATGTCGAAGTTCGAGAGCCCGGCGCAGACGCTCGCCGAGATCATCGTGCTGACCGGTCCGCTCGGATTGTGCGGCGAGACGAGCACGTCGTGCAGCTCGGCGACGGTGGCGATGCGGCCCAGCTCGGCGACCCCGCCGCAGTGCTTGACGTCGGGCATGATGATATCCACGGCCCGCTCGCGGCAGAGCGGGGCGAAGCCCTCGACGCCGAACAGGAACTCGCCGCCGGCCATCGTCTGGTTGATGCCGTCCTTGATCGCCTTCGTGCTCTCCAGGTCGGTCGGGGGCACGGGTTCCTCGTACCACGACAGGGCCTGGGGCTCCAGCCGCCCGGCGACCTCGATGGCGAGCGGGATGTCGAAGAAGCTGTGGACGTCGATCTTCAGGTCGACATCCGGGCCGATGGCCTCGCGCATCGCCTCAATGCAGGCGATGCCCAGCTCGGTCGCCTCCTGCACGTCGGCGGCGGGACCGTCGAGTGGCGGGAATCCGTCGAACGGCGCCGCCTTGATGGCGCGGAAGCCGTCCTCCACCGCCTGCCGCGCGTTGGCGGCGAACCCTTGCGGGGTGCGATCCGACGTGGCCCGGTTGATGTTGGCGTAGGCCGGCAGCTCGTGCCGCAGCGCGCCGCCGGTCAGGTCGTAGGCCGGCGCCTGCAGCGCCTTGCCCACCAAGTCCCACTGCGCCTGCTCTATTGCGCTGAACGCGGTCGCCAGCCGCCGGTCGCCCGCCGCCGCCCGGGCGCGGCCCTGCTGCCGGTAGCGCTGGATCTCGAACGGCGAGCGGTCGCGGACGAGCTCGAAGAACTCGGCCAGCTCCGGCAACTCGGTCAGCCGCCCCATCGAAGCCTCGCCCAGGCCGGTGGTTCCGTCGTTGGTCGCCAGCCGTACGAAGATCCAGTTCGTGCGGGCGGTGGCGCGCACGATGATCTGTTCCATCCCGGTGATGCGCAGCCCGAGCTCGGCCTGGCCCAGCGGCAGGCGCGGTGCCGGTGCGGCGGACGCGGTAAGGGAGGGCAGCGCGGCGAACGCGGGTACGGCGCCGAGAAACGCGCGGCGCGAGAAGCGTGCAGTCATGGTGCGGTCTCCATCGGGGTGAACTCCGGGCGCGGGCCATTGTACGACGGACCGGAGACAGGTCGGGCGGCCCCCGTCGCCGCGCGCTTGCGCCGCTGGAGGCGGGGAGTCTACCGGGCGCTTCCGGCTGGAGTCACCGCGCCGACGACGCCCCCCACACGGCGACCAGGGCGGCGCCGAGTCCGGCGCCCACTGCGAGGCCGATGACCGGCTGGTCCAGCGCAGCGCCGGTGGCGGCGCCGATTGCCGCCCCGACCGCGGCGCCGACACCGGCGCTCCCCCGCGGGCGGGTTTCCCGCTGTGTCGTCATGGGCTGCTCCGGATCAGGCCGATGCCGCCTGCGGATCCTCAGCGGCTCATCGAGTAGAGGACCACGTTGATGCCCAGGCCGTAGCCGTCGGGCGAGAACTGCTGGAAGAAGCGCGGATCGTCGCCTTCCCGTTCCCATGCGTCGGCGACGTCGGTATTGTGCGTCATCACCACCAGGAACCGGCCGTGCTCGTCGCTGATCGCCCGGAAGTGGGGTACGTCGCTGTCGCGCCCCCGTTCGGACGTCGTCCGCCCGCGCGACCGGTACCAGAACTGGATCGACGTGATCTGGGGCACCTTCTCGACGTGCGTCAACGCGCGAAACACCGGGTGATCCAGCGGCACGTCCCGGATGGGGTACTGGGCCGGCGGCAGCACGCGGGATATCTCGCCGACCCAGTGGTCCCAGGCGCGCGGTCCCCAGAAGTCGTCCACCCAGAGGAAGCCGCCCTTGAGCAGGTATTCGCGAAGCCGGGCAGCCTCCTCGGCGCTCATCCCGATGGTGCCGACATCGGCTGCCATGACGAACGGACAGTTGAACAGCTCATCGTCGGTCAGGCGCACGACCCAGTGGTTCGGGTCGCCGCGGCGGTCCTTGCTCACGTGCGTCGTCGTCAGGTCCTCGAGCCGGTGCATCAGGTTGATGCCGGCGTAGGGATAGTCGGTCGACCAGCCCATGCCCAGAGCTTCGTACCGCACCTGGTCGTACATCAGCTTGCAGAAGGTGAACCCGCGGTCGGGCATCGAGGCCGGCGGGAAGCGCACCGGCATGTTGCCCTCCCCGACCCCCCAGCCCCACTGCGCCGCCGCGGCGGCCAGCAGACCGGACAGGAGGAACGACGCCACCGCGAGCACCGCGACCCGGCGCGTCATGGTGCCCTCAGCATACCGCACCTGCCGCCGCCCGCGGGGTGCGCCCTCCTTCGTCGCGACGGGTGTCCGACGCCACCGCCGGGGTTTGCGCCCCGCTCTCGCCGGGGTTTGCGCCCCGCTCTTGCAGTGCCGTCGCCCGACAATCGTCGCCTGAGGCTCCGATTGCCGCTCAATCGGGCCTCACCATGAGTCCCCCGGGGTGCGCGCGGCACGTGCTCGAGGACGGCGGCTCCGATTGCCGCCCAATCGGGCCTGACCATGCGTCTGCACCGTCCTGCGGCGCAGACGCATGGCACCGCGGGCGGACCGGCCGGACGCTATGATTAGAGGTTCAGACAATCCCCGACGAGAGGAACGAAAGCCCGATGACCAACCGCAAGTTCCGCTTTTTTCTCAGCGCACTCGTCTTGACCGCGTCGGCCCTCGTGGCCGCTCCCGCGCTCGCGCAGCACGATCACGGCGGCGGCGACGCCGCTGAGAGCGCGGCCGAACTCCCGGAGAGCTTCAGCGAGCCCATGCCCCTGTTCGAGACCGCGCTCGGCGATCACCACCACGCGATCTCGACGGACAACGAGAAGGCCCAGGCCTACTTCGACCAGGGCTTCCGGCTGATGTACGCGTTCGGCAAGGAGGACGCCGTGCGGTCCTTCCGCGAGTCGTGGAAGCACGACCCGGACTGCGCCATCTGCTACTGGGGCGAGGCGTGGGCCTGGGGGTCGTACCTCAACGGCCCGATGCGCCCGTTCGAGGCGCCGCACGCCTACGCGGCGATGCAGGAGGCGGTCGCCCGCATCGACGGCGCAAGCCCCAGGGAGCGCGCCTACATCGAGGCGATTACCACCCGCTACGTCGAGGACTTCGATCCGGCAACGCGGCGCGATCAAGACGAGGCCTACGCCGAGGCGATGCGGGAACTGTCCGAGGCGTACCCCGACGATCTCGACGCGGTGACTCTCTATGGCGATGCGCTCTTCCTGCTCGAACCGCGCCGCGGCACCCGCGATCTGAACGATCCGAGCGTGCAGCGCCTGCACGCCGTCCTCGAGAGCGTGCTCGACCGTGACATCACGCACCCGGGCGCCTGCCACCTGTACATCCACGCCACCGAGTCGACCGTGAATCCCGGCCTCGCGTCCGGATGCGCCGAGCACCTCGGCAGCGCGATTCCGGGGGCCAGCCACATCAACCACATGCCGTCCCACACCTGGAACGAGATCGGCCGCTGGGCGGACGGCGTGCGCGCCAACCTGGACGCGTGGCACTCCGATCTGAAGGCGGAGGTGGGCGAGGGCGTGGCCATCTACCCGAGCCACAACCTGCACATGCTGCTGTTCGCGGCGTCGATGGACGGGCAGGGCGCGATTGCGATCCAGGCCGGGAAGGACTTCGCCAAGCTGACCGGCGACAGCGTGTTTCACGTACTGACCCTGATCCGGTTCGGACGCTTCGACGAGGTGCTCGAGGTGACCGAGCGTCCCGAGCAGGACGGTGCCGGCGGTCTCTGGGACTTCGCGCAGGGTTACGCTCACCTGCGCAACGGCGACCCCGACTTCGCGCAGGTCTACCTGGACCGGGTGCTGAAGCTGGCCGAGGACACCAACGCGCGCTTCCGCTTCGATTCGGCCGAGCTGCTGCTGAAGACCGTCGGCGGCATCCTGGAGGGCGAGATCCGGCGCGCCGCCGGCCACCTGCACGCCGCCATCGAGTCCTTCGAGCGGGCCGTCGAGGTGGAGGACCAGCTCGAGTACTCGGAGCCGGAGCCGCTGCCGTTCGCCGCGCGGCACTGGCTGGGCGCGGCGCTGCTCGAGGCAGGGCGCTTCGCTGACGCCGAGCGGGTCTACCGCGCGGAGCTGGAGGACCATCCCAACAACGGTTGGTCGTTCCTCGGGCTCCAGCAGGCGCTGAAGGCGCAAGGCAAGGCGTCGCCGGACGTCGACGCGCAGTTCGAAGAGAGCTGGGCGCGGTCGGACACGTGGATGGCGGCGTCGCGGTTCTAGTCGGTTGCGATGGCGCACCAGGAGGATTACTCGGACGCGGGCAGCCAGCCGCGGCTTGAGCATTCCCGCGCATGAACAGCTCGTCGCCCACGACCCTTCCCGAACGGGCGCCGCGCGTAGGCGAACTGGTCCATGTCCGCTCGCGGCAGTGGCTTGTCGAGGAGGTGGTCGACCCTCCCGCAACGGGCGAGTCCGCGCGCGTACGTCTCGCCTGTGCCGACGACGACGCCCAGGGACAATCGCTGGAAGTCTTCTGGGACTACGAGATCGACCGGTGGATTCTGGAGAACGAGGGCTGGGCCGGACTTGCCGACAAGGGGTTCGACCCGCCGCGCTATTTCGCTGCCTTCTTCAATACCTTGCGTTGGCATTGCACCACCGCAACGGACGCCAACCTGTTCCAGGCACCGTTCCGCGCGGGTATCACGATTGACGCCTACCAGATGGAGCCGCTGCGCAAGGCCCTGCGGCTGCCGCGTGTCAATCTCTTCATCGCCGACGACACCGGTCTCGGCAAGACCATAGAGGCAGGTCTGATCGCCCGCGAGCTGCTCCTGCGCCGCAAGGCGAAGGTCATTGTCGCCGCCGTACCGCCGTCGGTGCTCGAACAGTGGAAGAGCGAGCTGGAGGATCGTTTCGGGCTGGTCTTCGTGATTCTCGACCGGAACTATGTCTCCAGGATGCGCCGGGAACGCGGCTTCGGCGTCAACCCCTGGCGCACCCACAGCCGCTTCCTGGTCTCTCACAACCTGTTGATCGATCCAGCCTACGCCGACCCGATGCGTGAGTGGCTGGGCTCGATGTCGCCCGGCAGCCTGTTGATTCTCGATGAGGCGCACCATGCGGCGCCGTCCTCGGGCGGGCGCTACGGCATCGAGACGAAGTTCACCCGCGCCGTCCGCGATCTCTCCGAGCGTTTCGAACACCGGCTGTTCCTGTCCGCGACGCCGCACAACGGCCACTCGAACAGTTTCTCCACGCTGCTGGAACTGCTCGATCCGTACCGCTTCACACGCGGTGTCCCGGTGCGCGGCCAGCGCGTGCTGGACGACGTGATGGTGCGCCGTCTGAAGGAGGACCTCCGCGAGATCCAGGGCGGGTTTCCGAGACGAAACGTCAAGCGGCTGGAGATCGCCGGTCTTCCCGAAGATGCGCCCGAGTTGGAGCTTTCCCGTCTGCTCGACGAGTACCGCACGGCCCGTGAGAAACGGCATGCGGGCGCGTCCGGCAAGGCGCGGGCTGCGGCCGGGCTGCTCGTCGTCGGGTTGCAGCAGCGGCTGCTGTCGTCGATAGAGGCGTTCGCACGCAGTCTCAAGGTGCATCGCAAGACCGTCGAGCGCCATTGGCAACAGTCGCAACAGGCTGCGGATAGTCCGAATGCGCCGGCCCCGAGCGCCGGCGACCCGGTCCGCTTCCTGAACCCACCGGACGCCGACGACGAACGCGCTGACTGGACAGGCCAGGAAATCGAGGCGGAGGAAAAGGAACAGATCGAGGCCATCACCCTGGCAGCCGAGGCCGAAGGGCGGGCCGATGCCGATGCCGCGCTCTGGGCTCGCGAACAGCAGCTTCTCGACCGAATGCAGGTGATCGCCGAGGAGACCCGGCACCTGCCCGACGCCAAGACCTGCCGGCTCATCGACTGGATTCGCCAACATCAGTGTCCCGAACTGCCGCCGTTCGGACAGAGTCCCGCGGGAAGTACCCCTCCGCGTTGGAACGTCCGCCGGGTGCTCATCTTCACGGAGAACCGCGAGGGGACGAAGAGCTATCTCCGGAACGTGCTCGATCAGGCCATCGAATACACGGACGACGCGGAGGAACGTATCGAGGTCATCGACGGCCTGACGAGCGGTCCCCGGCGCAAGGAGATCCAGCGCCGCTTCAATGCCGACCCCGTGAAGGATCCTTTGCGCATTCTCATCGCCACCGATGCCGCCCGCGAGGGCCTCAACTTTCAGGCCCACTGCGCCGACCTCTTCCACTTCGACCTGCCGTGGAACCCGGGCCGCATCGAGCAGCGCAACGGCCGGATCGACCGCAAGCTGCAACCGGCACGCGAGGTCAACTGCCACTACTTCGTGCTGCCGCAACGGGAGGAGGATCGGGTCCTGGAGGTACTTGTCAAGAAGACGGAGACGATCAAGCAGGAGCTCGGCAGCCTGGCCAAGGTGATCGACGATGACGTGGAGCGCCGTCTGCGGAACGGCATCCGCCACCGGGACGCCGACAATCTGCGGCGCGCCATCCAAGCGGCGGATCTGGACGAGGCCAGGAAGCGCGCGACCGCGGAAGAGCTCGAGGCTGCCCGCGACCGGCAGAGCCATCTCGACGCGCAGATCGAACGCTGCCGCAACCTCCTCGCGGCTTCGCGGGCATGGACGGGATTCGCACCAACTCCTTTCCGCGACGCCCTGTCGTGCTCGCTGGAACTGCTGGACGCGCCGCCGCTTGCCGAGGGTCGGGACGAGGCGGGCCGTACGGTGTGGACGTTTCCGCCGCTGGAACGGCGGGCCGCCACCGACCCGAGTTGGACCGCGACCCTGGACACGCTCCGCGCGCCGCGCCGAATCGACCAGAAGCTCGCCGACTGGCGCCAGGACGCGCCTATCCGGCCGGTCGTCTTCGACGACGCCGGTGAGCTGAGCGAAGACACCGTTCACCTCCACCTGGAGCAGCGGCTCGCCCAACGCCTGCTGGCCCGGTTCCGGGCGCAGGGGTTCGTCTATCACGATCTGTCGCGGGCCTGCCTCGTGCAGGCAAAGGACTCCATACCCCGCGTGATCCTGCTGGGCCGCCTGTGCTTGTTCGGCCGGCAGGCGGAGCGCCTGCACGAGGAGTTGGTACCGGTCGCCGCGCGGTGGACCGACCCGCCGCAACGCCGGTCGCCGCTCCGGGCCTACGCCCGCGAAGCGGAGACGCGCACCCTGGTGCTGCTTGAGGAGGCGCTCGGCGGCGACGGGGCGCCGAACGAGATCGTCCGGCGCCGGCTGCTGGCCGGTGCGGCGCGCGACATCGACGAGCTTCGCCCGCAGCTCGAACCGCGCGCCCTGGAACTGGCGGCTATCGCCGAACGGCTCTTGGCTGAGCGGGGCGAACGCGAGAGCCGGGATCTGCACGACACGTTGCAGCACCAGCGCCGGCGCGTGGTCGCGGAACTGGACCGGCGCGAAGCGGACCACGAGCAGCTCGCCCTGGCCTTCAAGGAATGGGAGATGCGCCAGCTCGACGCCGACATGCGCCACTGGCGCAGGCGACTCACGCAGTTCGAGCGAGACCTGCAACGCGAGCCGGCGCGCATCCGCGAGTTCTACGAGGTCCGGGCTCGACGGGTCGAGCCGGTCGGCCTCGTCTACCTGTGGCCGGAGACGAACTGATCCGCTGGCAGCGAGTGCAGCAATGCCGAAGCGCGATCCCAATATCGCCGCCCACCTGGAGTGGATCGGATTCGTGCGACCCACCGGTCTTGTCGTCTCGGCGCCTGCGCTCGACAGGGCGGGCGCGATACTCGACCGGCGGGACGTCGAGGGGCAGCGTCTTCTTCGCGAATGTACCGACGAGCGCTGCTTCACTTCGACGGAGGAACCACAACCCTGGTTGCCGGACTTCCGGGCCTTCGCGTCCCGCGTGCTCGGCTGGAGTTTTTCGCCGATCGGTTATGCCGGTACGGACGAAGCGCCGATTCCCGCCGAGCTCGAAGCGGCGCTGTCCGATTCCGGAGGAATTCTGCGCCCCGACATCGCGGTGCGCATGGAACCGTTGCGGAGTGCGGGCGATGCACCTTTGTGGCAACTTCTCGTCCAGGTCTGCGAGCCCGGCGAAGACTTCGACCGTGTCGCACGCGCCAGGGACGGCTTGGAAGCCTCGCCACACGGGCGCATCGAGCGTCTGTTGCGCCACACCGGCGTACCGGCGGGCCTGCTCTTCAACGGTCTCGCGCTGCGCCTGATCTCGGCGCCGCGCGGCGAGAGCTCGGGCTGGCTCGACTTTCGGGTGGCGGACATGGTCCAGACCGCCGGCCGGCCGATCTCGACCGCCCTGCGCCTGCTGCTCCACGAGAAACGGTTGCTGACCCTGCCGCGCCCGCAGCGTCTCGCAGCGCTGCTGGAGGACAGCCGCAAGTACCAGAACGAGGTCAGCGAGCGTCTGGCCCAACAGGTGCTGCACGCGCTCTACGAGCTGTTGCGCGGTTTCCAGGCGGCGCACGATCTCTCGGGCCGCAAACTGCTGGCGCAGCCACTCGAGGAGAGCCCGGACGATGTCTACCGCGGGCTGCTGACCCTCGTGCTCCGTCTCGTCTTCCTGCTCTACGCCGAGGAGCGGGACATGCTGCCGCAGGATGCGACCTTCCTCCGCGCCTACTCGCTGGCCGCCCTGCACGCGCGGCTGCGGGAGGACGCGGCCCTGCACCCGGACACGATGGACCAGCGCTACGGCGCCTACGCGCAGCTTCTGGTCCTGTTCCGCATGGTCCACGACGGCGCCCGGTCGGGCGCGATGGCGCTGCCGCCGCGTCACGGCGCTCTGTTCGATCCCGACCGATACCGTTTCCTGGAGGGCCGCGGTGCGGGCGGCGCGCGGCAGATCCACGAACGGGTCGAGCCGCCCTGGGTGCCGGACGGCACCATCTACCGGGTGCTGGAGAAGCTCCTCGTCCTGGACGGCGAGCGCATCTCCTATCGCGCCCTGGACGTCGAGCACATCGGCTCGGTCTACGAGACTATGATGGGGTTCCGGCTGGAGACGGCGACAGGCCGCTCCGCCGCGATCAGGGCCACGAAGAAGCACGGCGCGCCGGCGACGGTGGACGTCGAGGCGCTCTTGCGCGAAGCGCCGGCCAGCCGCGCCAAGTGGATTCGGGAACGCACCGACCGCAAGCTCACCGACCGGGTGAAGCAGATCGCGCGGGATGCGGACACCGTCGAGGCGTTGCACGCCGCCCTCGAGCCCGTAATCGACAGGGACGCGACGCCGGATCTCGTGCCCAAGGGCACCATGGTGCTGCAGCCGAGCGAGGAACGGCGGCGTTCCGGTTCGCACTACACGCCCCGTGAGCTGACGGAGCCGATAGTACGCACTACGTTGGAACCGATACTCGACCGGCTACGGGTTGAGGAGTCCTCAGCCCTGCGGGAGGGAGGGCAGGCCGCTGGCGAGACGACTCGTCCGCCCCGGCCCGACCGGATCCTCGACCTCAAGATCTGCGACCCGGCGATGGGTTCCGGGGCCTTTTTGGTCGAAGCATGCCGACAGCTCGCCGACGCATTGATCGAAGCGTGGCGGGCGCACGACGCAGTGCCCGACGACATCCCCGCCGACGAGAACGAAATTGTCTACGCCCGCCGCCAAGTCGCTCAACGCTGCCTCTACGGTGTGGACCGCAACCCCGTGGCCGTGGATCTCACCAAGCTGTCGCTGTGGCTCATTACCCTGGCGAAGGATCATCCGCTTACTTTCCTGGACCACGCTCTGCGGCACGGGGACTCGCTGGTCGGCCTGTCGCGGCGGCAGATCGAGGCATTCCACTGGAAGGGAGACGCGCCGCAGTTCCAGGCCGGCTTCGAGGTCATGCGGATCCGCAAGCACTTGGCGACGATTGCTGCGCTCCGGGAACGCATCCGCGACGCTGGCGAGGATGTGTCCGACCAGGAGCGGCGTCTGTGGTGGCGAGACGCCCGTGACGAGCTGGACGAGGCCGGCGCCTTCGGCGATCTGGTGCTGGCCGCGTTCTTCGAGAAGGCGAAACCGAAGGAGCGCGAGGCCTTGCGCACCGAGCTCGCCGATGCGGTCGTGCGCGGTGAGACGCACCGCTACCGAAGCTGGCTCGCGGAGTTGCGGGACGCCGAGCCCCCGCTCGCGCCGTTCCACTGGGAGATCGAGTTCCCGGAGGTCTTCGAGCGGGACAATCCCGGCTTCGATGCCATCGTGGGCAACCCGCCGTTCTTGGGCGGTAAACGAATCAGCACAGCGCTTGGTTCACCGTACAGGGGTTGGCTGTCATCTCTTCATGTTGAGTCGAGCAGCAACGCTGATCTTGTTGCACACTTCTTCCGCCGCGCCTTCGATCTGGCGCGCCGGAACGGCACGTTCGGTCTGATCGCCACCAACACCATAGCCCAGGGCGACACGCGCTCGTCCGGGCTGCGGTGGATCTGCGCGCACGGCGGCGAGATCTACAGTGCGCGCCGACGGGTTCCGTGGCCGGGACTGGCCGCGGTAGTGGTGGCCGTGCTGCACGTCCACAAGGGACCGTTCACCCGCGTGCGGTGCCTAGACGACGCCGTCACGGATCGCATCACCGCGTTTCTCTTCCACCGGGGCGGCCACGACGATCCGGCACCGCTGGCGGCGAACGTCGAGAAGAGCTTCGTCGGCAGCTATGTGCTCGGTATGGGCTTCACGTTCGACGACACGGACACGAAAGGGGCCGCTACGCGCCTCACCGAGATGAGGCGCCTGATCGACGCGAATTCGCGGAATCGGGAGGCGATCTTCCCCTACATCGGCGGAGAGGAGGTGAACACGAGCCCGACGCACGCGCACCACCGGTACGTGATCAACTTCCGCGACTGGCCGTTGCGGCGGGAAGAGCTCGGAGAGTTGTGGGTGCCGGCCGACGACGACCGGCATCGGGAGTGGCGGCGAAGGGGAATCGTGCCGCTGGACTATCCCGAGCCGGTGGCGGCGGATTGGCCGGAGTTGCTGGGGATCGTCGAAGCACGAGCGAAGCCGGAACGGGACGTGCAGAATCGTAAGGCCTTGCGCGAGCGCTGGTGGCACTACGCCGACAAGAGACCTGGTTTGTATGCCGCCATTGCCGGTCTGGATCGGGTACTAGTAACCCCTCAGACGTCCAACGTTCAGGCGCTAGTCTTTCTGCCGGTACAGGTCGTGTTCAGTCACACGCTCATCGTTTTTCCGTTGGCTCGGTATGCTGCGTTCGCCTTGCTTCAATCTCGCTTCCACCAGACGTGGTCGGCGTTCTTGGGGCCGACGATGAAGGACGACCTCCGCTATACGCCGTCCGATTGCTTCGAGACGTTCCCGTTCCCCGAGAACTGGGATAACCACGCCGACCTGGAGACCGCCGGCATGGCGTACTACGACTTCCGGTCGGCGCTCATGGTTCGGAACGGCGAGGGTCTGACCAGGACCTACCACCGCTTCCACGACCGCCACGAAAATGATCCGGAGATCGTCACGCTCCGCAGCCTGCACGCCGCCATGGACCGCGCCGTCCTCGACGCCTACGGTTGGCGCGACCTCCCGACCGACTGCCAATTCCTGCTCGACTACGAGATCGATGAGGAGGAGTGGGGTTCCAGGAAGAAGCCGTACCGCTACCGCTGGCCGGATGAGATCCGCGACGAGGTGCTCGCGCGCCTGCTGGAGTTGAACGCGCAGCGCGCCGCCGAGGAAGCCCACGCCGGGTCGTCGACGTCGCGAGTGAAGGCGGCGGTGCGGTCGTCGGGGCGCCCGACCAGGCGACGGTCAGGCGGGATCCGGGTGGCCGAACCGCGCTCCCTCTGGGGAGCCGACGAGTGAACGCTGGGCGACTGACGCGGCCAGAATCATGCGCTGGCCGATGCAAGGTGACGCCGGAGGTCTTCACCGATGGATGAGGCCATTCTGACCGATAACCACCGTAAGGCCGAGCTGTCGTTCGCCTACGTCGCGGCGCTTGCTGCACACGCGGGATATACCTGTCAGCGAGGCCCGCAGCCGGACGTAGCGAGCGTCGACGCCACGATCCGCTCGGGCGATGCAAGCTGCACCCAGTTCGATGTCCAGCTCAAGGCGACATCAGCCCCCAGCCGCGCGACGGACGGTCTGCGCTTCAGGCTGTCGAGGAAGAACTACAACGACCTGGTCGCCGATCGCACAACGCCGTTCCTGCTGATCGTGCTCGAACTGCCGGCGGCAGACGCCGACTGGTTGGAGTGCACCGTCGAACACCTGACGATGCGGCGCTGCGGCTGGTGGGCGTCGTTGTCCGGGCGCGCCCCGACGGACGGGGAGACGACAACGATCGTCATTCCGGAAGAGCAACGCATCGGGACGTCAGGAATGGCGCCTCTGATGGCGCTAGCGCGAGGAGAGACGCATGAATGAGGACTTCATCGCCGACTCCGTCGTCGAGTCTGTTACCCCGCTCGGCGTGCATGCGTATCTCGCTGCGCACGGGTGGACAAGGACTGGCCCGTACCGCATCGACCGGGGCAACGTGTACCGGCGGTCCGGCGACCGCGAGACGGTTCTCGTTCCGGCATCCACTCGGTTCGCGGACTACCCGATTCGCATCCTCCAGCTTGCCGAAATCGTGGGACGGACGGAGGACCGCCGTCCCTCCGCAGTTCTCGCCGACCTGTCGCTGGCCGCCGTGGACCTGATTCGCATTCGTCTGCCCAGGAGTTACGATGATCACTCGCTCGCGCTCGATACCGGTGTCGACTTGCTGTCTGGATCCCGCAAATTGCTTCTCGCCGCCGCCTGCTCGGCGGTTCGTCCGCAACGCCGATTCCGCGTAGGGAGTCATGAACGGGCGTCCACCTACATCGCCAGCGTCCGGTTGGGCCAAACCGAGCCAGGCAGTTTTGTCATCAACCTGCGGGTTCCCGTTTCCCCGTCGCTGGCGGAGCCGGATCAGACCCACCTGTTCGTGCCACCGTTCGAACGCCGTGCCAACCGCAAGCTCGTCGCGGCTCTTCGGGCGGTGCGCGAAGCCACGGATCTGGTCAATCGCGGAGACCATATTCGAGCCTTCGATCAACGAGTCCCGGACGGAGTCAGTGCGAACCTGTGCATCGCCGCCGCCGAGTTGATCGACGTCGGTGGCGGGCTGGAAGTATCCGTCAGTTGGGCGTTGACCCGACCCGCCAACGAGGAAGGCGACGAGCTGCGGGCTACCGTGACTCTTGAGCCGCCGGATGCTCCGGTGCTTCGTGAGGCGGCGCAGATCCTGAGCGACCGGCAGGAACGGGCCGATGAGCGCATCGAGGGATATGTTTCCGCCCTCGCCCGGGACCATTCCGAGCCGGAGGGCAGAGCAACCATCAAGGCCGTAATAGACGGCGCGTTGACGTCGGTCAAGGCGGACTTCAGGCCCTCCGAATACAGCAGGATAGTGAAAGCGCACGACAACCGCTGGAGCGTGTCGCTCGAAGGCGACCTGCGGCGGGAGGGGCACCGTTGGCATCTGTCGAACCCGCGCGACCTGACGGTAATGGACGACAGTGACGCGTGAGCGACCGATGAACGAAGGCACGGGCGGCTGGTCAACAACACCGGCCAAGGCTGACGACCATGCTTGCCATCTGCCTCACCGTCGGCGCAGCAGAACCTCCGCGCGTTGAGCGCGTTCATTTGTGTTCGCCATAGAATCCTGACCTGTGCTTCGCGATACCAACTACTCAAGAGATGAGCGACCCCACAACATCCCAGGTTCATCCGGAAGTGCGTCCGTATCTGGACGTGATCGCCGACCGTCTGCTATCCGGTCACGCCGCCGTCATGGTCGGAGCCGGCTTCAGCAGAAACGCCGTGCCGTCCGGTTCAGGCCCCGCGTTTCCGACCTGGTCTCAACTGGGCGACCGCTTCTATGAACGCCTGCACGGTCGAAGGCCTGAGCCCGACAGGAACTACCTCCAGGTGCCCGCGCTCGCGCACGAGGTCGAGGCTGCGTTCGGCCGGCCTGCGCTGAACCAGATGCTCCGCGAGGAGATTCCGGATCTGCAACACACGCCGTCGCGGCTGCATGTCAAGCTGCTCGACCTGCCGTGGTCCGATGTCTTTACCACGAACTACGACACGCTGCTGGAACGAGCCTGCCGCTCCATCATCTCGCAGCGGTACGACGTCGTCGTGAAGCCGGAGGACCTGGGCCATTCCAAGCGGCCGAGGATCGTCAAGCTTCACGGCAGCTTTCCGTCGCATCTACCATTCATCGTGACTGACGAGGACTATCGCCGATATCCCGACGCCTTCGCGCCCTTCGTGAATACCGTGCGGCAGGCTCTCCTGGAGAACACGCTTTGCCTGATTGGATTCTCGGGAGACGACCCCAATTTCCTACAGTGGATCGGTTGGATCCACGACAACCTTGGTCGAGGGAGTTCGCCGAAGATGTACCTCATCGGCCTGCTCCGTCTCTCGCATTCGCAGAGAACACTCCTTGAGAGTCGCAACATCATCCCCATCGACATGTCTGAATGTCCTGGTGTCGATGATGATCATTACCGGGCGCTGGAGAGATTCATCGACCATCTGCGGTCACGGAGACAGAGAGACAACCGTCTGGACTGGCCGAGCACTGGAGACGACAAGAGCCCCTCAAGCGAGGACGGTTTCGCAGGCGCCGTCGCCACCTGGAAGTCACAGCGTCACCGGTATCCAGGGTGGGTCGTTCTTCCCGAAGATCGCCGTCGCGTCCTGTGGCGCAGAACAAATGGATGGACTCGGAAGCGACCAGACCAGGAGAAGTTGCCGGGCGCTCTGGATCTCGAATTCGCATTCGAATTGACTTGGCGCATGGAGAAGTGCCTTTGCCCGATCTTCGAAGACCAAGTCGGGTTCCTGGCGGCAACGGTGCTTCGGTACTGGCCGGTTACTGCCGCCGGCGCCTCGTTTGCCTCGCTGTCTCTCGATGCGAGCGACATGCGGGCAAGGGGTTTGACGGAGGACGACGTGAGGCAAAGGTGCCATTATCTTCTTCTGGCAATGATGCGCTACTACCGTGAAGAGGGGCTGTCTGACAAGTGGCAGGAAGGGTACAAGAGGATTGAGGCGGTGGTAGAGACCCTGAGCCCTGAGAACAAGGCTCAGTTGCGCTACGAACAGGCCCTGTTCGCGATGTTCACCCTGAATCTGCAGGAACTCAAGGTCCGACTCGCGGAATGGCCACAGGACGATGCGCTTCCGTTCTGGGGCGCGAAGAAGGCCGGTCTGCTCGCTGAAATCGGCGAAGTGGACGAGGCCCAGAGAATCCTGGAGCAGTCGCTCGAAGCAATTCGTACGAAACTGAATCTTGCTCCGACCAAGACCGACTACGGACTTGTGTCTCAGGAAGCGTTCGTGATGTTCCTGCTCCACGCGGTTCGTCAACGATCTCTTCTTTCCGACATGGATTCGTCGCAGATCCACAGGCAGCGTCGGGAGTTCCGAGAGCGTTGGCACTCGCTACAGCAATACAAATGCGATCCGTGGCAGGAAGTGGAGGTATTCACACACAAGCTCGACCGGTCCCCTGTCGAGAAGCCGGATGTCACAGAGAAGCCAACCTTCGACATAGGGCGGTGGGTACAGACGATGCACTTCGGAGGTCAGGATGAAGAGGCGTTGGCGGCGTACAGTTTCTTGCGGTTCTGCGAAGACGCGGGAATCCCGTTCAGAATACCGAGTTTCACGCTCGCGACGAAGAGTGCGGCGGGAACGCTGTCTCGTATCGCGCGATATTCGTCGTACTGGGCTCTCGTTACTCTGCTGCGGACCGCCAATACGAAGGCGGTCGACGAGATTTTCGATAGAGCCTCACTTGCCAGAATGGACACTGAGACCGCTGACGATCTGGTGTATCGCTACCTGGAATCCCTTCGCGCGGCGTTCCCGGACATCGAAGCGGGAGACTGGCGTAATGGAAACTTCGGTACGTTACTGGCGAAGGTCGTGCCGGAAATCATGTCGAGGCTGTGCTGCAAATGCTCGCGTGGCGCTAGGGACAGGCTCCTGGACCTGCTTCTGGAGATCTATCAGTGGGAACACAGGTGGAAATTCGAGGGAATCGCGCATCTGGTTAAAAGGCTCCTGGAGGCGTTCCCGGTTCATGAACGGACCGCTGCGATTCCGAAGCTATTGCAGTTTCCGATTCTCAACGTCGCAGGCACCATCGCCGAGCGGGAGTACGAGAATCCATTCGTTTTCTTCAACGAAGAAAAGGAACAGTTTTCGAGTGAGCCAGCGATTGCCGGCGGGATTCTGGATGTCTTCTTCGAGGAGGCGACGTCCGATGTTTCCGGCGTTCGAGAATGGGCCGTGACCACACTCGGAAAGTTGCACGATCTGGGGCTGCTGGGACCTGCGCAGTCGAAACGGTTCGGAGACGTCCTGTGGAGCCGAACCGGCGAGGACGGAATGCCAGCGAGCACAATCTACTACAGGCATGCCTTTCTGAATTTTCCGCACCCCACGACGGTCGATCCGGTCGCTTTGTTCATGGAATACGTGCGGCGGGCACGGTTTCCGGCGCAAGAGCGTGGAACGAGCACGCGGATTGGGCTCGGAGGAGATACGGGCGTGCCGCTCTGCACTGAAATCGTTGCGGCGAAGGAGGTGCCGTGGACGGATGAGGATGCACGTACCATCGTGCACCGTCTTGTCGAGTGGTGGGACGCGGACAAGGAACACTCGAGACGCGCGGACATGCCCGGACCGTTCCTGTCCGTCGCCGATGCGGTCAGGGACCCGCTGTCGGAGCTGGTGGACACGCTTGCCGCGATGGTTGCGAGGCATTCGAAGTCATTGGCGGACGAGAGTACACGGGATGCGGTGAAGCGCGTGATGAAGGAGCAGTCAGAGTACAGGTTGCCTGTGCTTCGGCTGGAGATGGCATGCGTCTCTCTTTTTCCGGAGTGGCGAGAGCGCGTTCTGGGTCGCGTGGAGGAGGCGTTGGTGTCGACCAGAGAGGAGGGCGTCATGGACGCGCTCACCGCTATTCAAGTGCTGTCGGAGAGATTGACTGCAGACACGGAAGCACCGGACGCGGCGAAGCACGACCTGACGGGACTCCTTCGGGCCGCGAGCCAGAAGCTGCTCTGGCGGAACGGAGTCGTACCGTCGGCGACCATAAACACTGTGGCAGATGTGGTCGCAAGGCATCCGTGGACGTTCGCCGGAGACATCGAGCGATCGGTGCTGCTGGGCCTCGGTCGTTTGGTCTGCGGCACGACCATACCGGAAGCCGGCCGCGTGCGAACAAGAAAGATGGATGGCGCTGGCCAGGACGTGTGGATGAAGTTGCTCATTAGGCGGGCTGCGGCGCGGTTGGCTTACAGGCTGTTCGAACGCTATCGAGAGGGCGGCGACGCCATTCCGAAGGAGATCGCGGCGTGGAGGGACGTCTGTCAGTCGGACGATGAATTTGCCGAGGTACGCAATCAGTGGATTCGGGGCGGGTGAGGGTTTCGAGCCACGTGGCGAAGGATCGGTAGCCGTCGCCGGAGGCGTTTGCAGGGCGCGTAGCCGAGCGCCGACTAGGAGCTGTGCCATGGTCAACGACTGGTTCGATACCGGCCATTCGAAGCATGTCTCGGCTTCGATGTTGGTGAAGCGGCCCGTAGCAGGTAGAGCGGGTGAATATGGGTTCTTGAACGGGGCCAAGTTCCGGGAAGCGGCGGGCCGGGTATCATGCTCCGGTTGTGTTGGCCCGCACCGGGGTGCCTCGCTTTCTTCTTCTGCCGCGGAAGAAGTGTCAGATCAGATGGAAACTACTGCATACTGCTATTCGGCACCCGAAGAACGGACGCCTTTCTCACCGGTACCTTTTCTTCGACACAGCAACTCCTATCTGGTGCTCCATTCCATGTTTCTTGACCAAGTGTGCCATATACTCCCTCGCTGCGCCGCAATCGTTCGGCACCCTCGGGCCCAGTGTAATCTTCGATGCCGACAAGAATAGCTCCTTGATTTTCGCCCCAATGACATATCGGCGCACGATCTTGCCGCTGACGTCGTACTTAATATCCTCCTGTGGCGGCATTACCTTTATCGTTCGCCATTCGTTCTCGTCCTCATAGGCTCGGCTCTTCATCAGGTAACGATGTCCATCGAGAACTCGGTGGAGCATCCCGGTTATACTTTTGGCAGTGACCTCCCTGTCCTCCGTCGGCGCCCTGTCAATCGTTTCTCGTCCAATACTCAGCAACTTCCGAACGCGCTCCGCCACCTGCCGATCTTCAGCCTGTTCTCCCGATTTCCGCCGTCCACCTCGATATCGCACCCTGTACATCCCATCGGGCATTGCGCCGAGCTTCAAGGAGCATCCCTCGCCGTTGTTGCCGTACAACCTCCAGAACACCAGGTCGTCTTCTATGTTCTTGTCGTTGGTCGAGAACGACCAGCCGTAAGTGCTGCCTGCCTGCGCACGTGATTCTTCAGTCTCTGGGTTGTACTTGCGCAGCAGAAGTGAGATCTCTCGATCCAGTGTGCGCCACTCCGGCGGCATGATTTTCCCTTCTTCCGGGTCGTTCGCAGATTCGTAGTTGTACATCCTGAACACGGGGCATTCTTCCTTCTCACTGTCGAATATCTTCAACAGGTTCTCCCACGACGTGTAGTGGGCCAGGCCTACACCCCGTGCCGGTAGGCTGTCGTCATACAACACCAGTGTGCGCACAGGTGCAGCCAGCCGCTCACCAGCGACTCGGAACAACCCGTGTGCTGCAATCTCCTGCAGGGTCTCGAACAATACCTTCCAACTCTTTTCAGAATCCACGCCATATCCTCCTAATCATCGCTAGCATGTTCTCCAGCAACCGGGCGATTGGCGACGTCTGTTCTTTGTCTTGCTCCTGGTCTTCATCCGCTTCGAGATAACGGATGTACGCCGCGGCGTCGCCGCTCCATCGTTCGCTGTAGATTGTGCAGGTGTCGACGCAGCGCCCAGTCCTTGCTTTCGTTCGCCCGGTCACGAGGTTGCGTTCGATTCCATCCTGAGCGGGCCACCAGTCGTCGGCGATTACCAGCCGCACGGTCATGTTCAACAGTTCACTTGCCGCCGCCAGACTCAAGCTGAAGACGTTTTCTCGGTGCGGAACACCGCGCCCGGCTCCTCGGACGTAGCCGGGGTTCTCCCAGGAGCCGTCCAGCTCAAGCATCACATCGCTGGAGCTGTATTGGCCCCTGCACCTCAGGCATTCGTTGTACGGGTTTATGACGTGCGCCTTCCACCGCGCCGCATTCATGTTCCGGGTTTCCGGCGTTTTCCTGATTTCCACGCCGCCTTCCACCACGGGAATCGCGTCCCGAAAGGCGATTCTGTTTACCACGTCCCTTGCCACCGGACTGTCGACACAACAGACCAGTATGTCGCAGTCCCTCGCTGCTGCATAGGCTGCGCCGTGCTGGATCCGTTTGCATATGTTGATGACCGATATCCGGTCCGCTGAGCTTGCCTTTCGCAACGCCGCTGCGGCTACGTCTGTCTTCGGCCGTCCGATATCTTGGACGCTAGCGTTCAGGAGACGGTCGAGGTTGTGTTCCTCCACCACATCATGGTCGATCAATACCATTTCCCGGATACCGATGCGGGCCAAGCCTTCTGCCACGATGCTGCCGACGCTGCCGAGTCCGATCACACCTATGCGCAAACCCTCGAGCGTCCGCTGCTTGTCCTCGCCCCAACTATCCACGGTCCGCTTCTGTCTCTTGCGGTCTCTTCCCGCGGCGGACGGTATTCTCCACACGATCAGGCGGCTTCGCTCGACGACTCGTACCTTCCTGCTCCAGTGCCTCGTCTTGTCGGGCTTGCCCGTGGCCGTTTGCTTCCAGACCCGCGCGCTCCAGTGCCCGTCAGCGCCCACCGTCATGCCGACCAGAGGCCGAGACGTCGCCATCGCGGTGTCGCTGATGCGGTCCTGTTCGGCCTCGACGTCGGGCTGGCTCATGTCCTGCCATCCGTTGCTCGGGTGGCTGTGCATGAACGCTAGACCTTGCCCACTGCGGATGGCCGCTCGCGTCACCCGTGCAAGGTAGCTTCGGTCGAAGCTCGCATTCCCGTGCAGTTCCCGTTCGCCCTTGCCAGGAAGGAGAATCTGCGTGACAATCGCAGTTTCCCTGTTGAGGCCGTGGCTCGGCGTCCATAGCCCGAAACAGAGATCTTCCTGCACTTCTCCCTTGACGTAGTGCTGGAGCAAGTGCCTGCACGCGGCACGGTTTGCCTCTTCCGTGAGCACGACTTCGTGCCATGTCTCCGTCCTCATATGTGTTTCCACACTTTGGCCAGATGCTCCATGTACGCCTTCATGCCTTTTTCGCGGATCCTGTCCCAGAAAGCCCCCGGCGGACGGCTCATGGCCACCCACTGCCTCCCGCCGAGAGTGTTGATTCCGTGGTTGCCACCATCTCTAGTATCGATCGGCGGGCTGACGAAGATCCAGTGCGGGGGTAATTCTGGATACCCAACCGCTTCGCATTGCGTCGAAATACCCACCATATAGGTGTGGCCCTTGAACCGGCCGGTAGGAACAGCGTACTCGAAGGTCACGACCCGTTGCCTCCCGCCGACCGTTTCACCCTCTACGATACTCGGCGTGTATCCGAGCGCCTCCAACTCCTTCTTGATACGCTGGTCCACTTCGCCCATTCCGGCCTTCCTTCGTGCGCTTCAGGCGACCTCTGTCTTTCCGATCGGGACCGCCATGAATTCCTCCAGGTGGGTAACCGTGATGGTTGCTTCGGGGCCGACTTCTCCTTCGACCGTCACGCGCTCGATCACGTACTCATCGACGCTCCCGGCGATGGCGCCGGCGTCTTTCGCCAGTTCGAGGACTTCTCGAACTACAACCGTTTCGAGTACGTCGAGCGTGATTCCATTCACCTTGATCTGCACGCGATCGATTGTCTGGGACTCGTCGACGCTCGCGATCGGTCCCGCTTCGCCGTTGGTGTTTCCTGGTCCAGTCATTGAGTGTCTCCTATGATTTCAGTTGGCCGGCTGCTTCAACGTCATCAACGAAACTGCCGGCGAACCTCGCCGGTGCCGACGAATTGAGACAGCAACCGGTAGTTCCGTCGTTCGTACCGTACGCGTCCCGCGACGATTGCCGGGTGCACGTGCAGCGCTTGCGCCAGATCCAGCACGGCCATCGGAGTCGGGTGCTCCCGAACCGGGCAGGTTTCCCAGGTCGTCCGCGGCAGGAGCGCTTCCTCCGCCCACTCGTCGGCCTGGGCCTCCCGCGGATCCTGTCTTCCGGCGTCTAAGCTGCGCAGCGTCAGGTCGTCGACGAAGGCATGGCCGTCGTTGTTGTCCATGTGCCGGCCGACGTGGGCCAGCTCATGCAGAAGGCAGAACCAGAAGTTGTCGAGCCGGTCGTAGCGCAATGTCAGCGCCACGACCGGTCGTCCGTCGCCGAGCCGGAGGGCGGCGCCGTCGAGATAGGTCCGCGGAAGGTGTTCGACGATCACGAGGGGGATACCGTTGCTGCCAAGGAATTCCTGCGCCTGCTTCGGTCCCTCCTTCGACCAACTCAGTCGCGCGACCTGCGTGAGGAAGCCCAGGGTCACGGTGCCGGCCGTATAGTCGCCATGCGGGTGGTCGCGGTTCGCCGTCGCCATTACCTGCCAACACCAAGCCTGGATCGCATAGGGATCCATCTTGGCGTTCGCTCGCAGCGTGTCGGTCTTGCGGTAGAGCCCCGGAGAGGCAAGGGGCGCACCGCCGGCCCGCTGGATCAGCGTGCCGAGCAGCTCTTCGGCCCGCGTCGCCATGTCGGGGACGTCCGGGATCCATCCGCGCTTCGCCATCGCCCGGAGCGGAAACCGGCGCCAGTCGAGTTCCGCTAGCGGCTGGTCGGCTGTGTCGTCTCGCGAGCGCAGCAGCACGTCGGCGGGGATCCCGAGGTGCTCGTGAAGGGCCCGCGCCATAGGCATCGTGATCGCGCGCTTGCCGGACAGGACCTCGGAGACCTTCGCGCGGCTGCCGATGAACGGGATCAGGTCGCGCGGACTCAGGCCCGCCTGCTCCATGCGAAACTCGATGGCGGCCACCGGGTTGGGGTATCCCATCGGCTCGTGCCTGCTCTCGTACAGATCGACGAGGTCGACCAGCACGTCGAGTTCACGGCCTTCCGGGCTGCCGGGCTCAGCGTCCATGAGCTCGTCGATCCGCGCCAGCGCGGTCTCGTAATCTGCCTCGGTCCGAATCGGCTCGATGTCGGCCATCTTCACACCTCCTTGGCATCCACGGCGTCGTACTCCGCGTGCGTGCCGACGAATCGCACGTAGACGATGCGGTACGCGTACTTGATCTTCACGACCAGCCGGTAGGTGTTGCCCTTCACGTTGAAGACCACGCGGTCGCCGCCGAGAATACTGGCGTTGCGGTACTTCGCCTTCACCGCGGCCGGCGTGTCCCACTCCTCCCGTTCGACTTCCCGGAACCAAGCGAGAAGCGGTTCTCTGGCTGCCGGATGCTGCTCCCAAAACTCCCGGAGCCGCTTCTTCGCTATCACCCGCACCGACAAAATATATCAGATCCCATTTTTGGATCAAGTAGAACGCTCCCAATTCTAGTCAGACTGGTCATCAGCGCGGGCACACGCTGCGGAGGGAATCCACAAGCTCCCCCAAGCGACCGGTGCCCGCCGCCGCTGCAGTTAGCGCCCGCCATCGATTCGCGTACACTCTGGAACGCCGCGTCGTCGAAGGACTGCTTCGAAGACGCGCCGAATGGACCCGAAGCCGAGGAGAGGATGCCGTATCCCGCCGACTTCGTCGACGCCCATCACCGCCACTGGGCGGACGCGGAGCTGCTGTTCAACCACGATTGCTGGGCGACCGCCGATCAGTTGTACGGGTTCAGCGCGGAATGCGGTCTGAAGGCGGTGATGAAGACTCTCGGGATGCCAGTCGATGAGACCGGGACACCCGAAGAGCGAGAGCACCGCGTGCATGTGCAGGATCTCTGGCCGGTCTTCGAGAAGTTCGTCGGTGATCGGCGCGGGGCGCGCCAGTTGCGCTCGCTTCCGGACGGTTCGCCCTTCTCGGGCTGGTCGCATCACGACCGCTATGCGCACCGCCGTCATTTCCCGCGGGAGCAGGTCGAGTCGCATCGAGAGGCGGCGCGGAGGATCAGCCGAATGGTCCAACGAACACGGCAGGACGAGCGCCCGTGAGCGACGACTTCGTTTCCTTCGACGAGATTCGGCCCCGGGTCGCTCGCGTGCTCGAGGCAGCGGATCTCCCGGACGACGTTGCTTCCCTCTACCTCGTTCGGAATCTGCTCGGCCGAGTGAGTGTATCCGTGTCGGATCCGGTCAAGAAGAACGATGCCGGCCGAGAGGCGCTTCAGCGCTTGGCTCATGCCCTGCGCGATGAACTGGGTCCGCACGGTTACTCCGTGGAGGATGCCGTGCTCTTCGTCGACCCCGCGATGCTGGACACGCTCGCCGCCGCGCCGCGAGAGCTTCGTCCCGGTGTCTACTGGGTCGATCGTCTCGTGACCGGGCGAGACTGGTGGACGGTCGCTGATTCACGCTCGGAAGGTGGTCCTGCACGCTGCACGTTGTTCTCGGTCAAGGGCGGTGTGGGGCGCAGCACGTCGGCCGCCGTGCTTGCGTGGCACCTCGCGCGTCGCGGCGAGCAGGTCCTGGTGGTCGATCTGGATCTTGAATCGCCGGGGTTGTCGTCGGCGATGCTCGATGCGCGGGCGCAGCCGAAGTTCGGGGTTACCGACTGGTTCGTGGAGGAGTTGGTCGGCCAGGGCGATCACGTCGCCCAACAGATGACGGGGGCGCCGGGGTGGGCGCACGATCTCGACGGCGATGTGCGTGTGGCGCCGGCGCATGGACATGATCCCGGGGAGTATCTGGCCAAGCTAGGGCGGGTCTACATGGACTCCGATGACGATCCTTGGGCGTCGCGCCTGAAGCGCCTCCTAGCCCGACTCGAGGATGATCTCGCGCCGACGGTCGTCCTGCTGGAGAGCCGAAGCGGCCTGCACGACATCGCGGCGTCGTCCGTCACCGACCTCGATGCAAGAGTGCTCTTGTTCGCCGTCGACTCGAACAGCACCTGGACCGACTACGGAATCCTGTTTCGCCATTGGCGGGAGCACGGTCTTGCCGGACGCATCAGAGATCGCCTTTCCATCGTCTCCGCGTTGACGCCGGAGCTGGACACCGAGCGGTATCTGCAACGGTTTCGGGAGAAGTCCTGGAATCTGTTCCGGGACGGTCTGTATGGCGCGGTGGAGCCATCGGAGGATGCCGGCGATCCGTACACCTTCGATCGGGATGAAGAAGATTCTCCCCACGTGCCGTTCCCGATTCACTGGACCCGCGGTCTCGCCGCGGGCGCATCGTTGATCGAGCTGGAAGAAACGCCTGTGTTCCAGGCGTACCGCGACTTCCTGCGGCGCTTCGATGGTCTTCTCATGCCCGGCAACGGAGGGCGTGAGTGAGCGCTGCCATCAGCGCCGGAGCGGTGCGCGAAGCGCTCCTCGCCCTGCCCGAAGGCGCGAACCACGGCGTCCCGCCGTCGCCGTCCCACGTCTACCTGCCGCCGTCCCACGTCAAGGCGTTGAACCCGGATGTGCAGCTCGTGACTGGAACGCGAGGCGCCGGCAAGACCTTCTGGTGGAGCGCGCTGCAGGACGGGGCAGTGCGGCAACTGGTGGGTCGGTTCGTCAGGTTGCCGCCGCTGAACGAGAACACCGAGGTACGCACGGGCTTTGGTCCCGGGCCGTTGCCGCACGAGTACCCGGGCGCGGATCAACTGCGACAACTGATGGCCGACTTCGAGCCGAAGTCCGTCTGGCGAACGGTCTTGGCCTGGCAATGCACGCGGGAGCAGGAGCACCCGCTCACGGAACGCGACTCCTGGGCGGCGCGAACGCGGTACGTCGCCGATAATCCGGACGCCGTCGATCGCCTGTTCCGCGAACGCGACGCCGAGTTCGACTGGAAGGGCGTGTACTTTCTCGTGCTGTTCGACGCCCTGGATCGTTGCGCGGATGACTGGAAGCAGATGTACCGGGCGATTCGCGGACTGCTGCAGGCGGCGTTGGACCTGCGTTCGTACAGGCGCCTGCGGGTGAAGATCTTCCTACGGTCGGATCAGGCCGACCAGACGCGGATCGCCGATTTCCCGGACGCATCCAAAGTCCTGTACTCCGCCGTGAATCTGAATTGGCCCCGGCGCGACTTGTATGGCCTGCTGTGGCACTGCCTGGGCAATGGGCCCGGGGGGAACGTGCTGCGGGTGTTTCTCGGCGGCGGCGACTGGCCGTCCGTGTTCGCTGACAAGCACCGTTCGTTCTCCGTTCCGCGGGAGCTCGTTCTGGACGAGGATGTTCAGCGGGAGACCTTCCACCGCATCGCCGGTCGCTCGATGGGCGGGAACCATCGCCGCGGACGCCCCTACACCTGGGTCGCCAACCACCTGGAAGATACGGAGAAGAGGGTGAGTCCCCGGTCGTTTCTGTTCGCTCTGCGAACGGCCGCGGACGACACCTCGGAGCAGCATCCGGACCACGAGTACGCCCTGCACTACGACAGCATCAAGCGCGGCGTGCAGGTGGCTTCGAAGATCCGCATCCGGGAGCTGCAGGAAGACTATCCGTGGGTGCACGAGGTGATGAGCGCGCTTGCGGGAATGGTCGTTCCGCTGGAGTTCGAAGAGGTCGCGCAGCGCTGGCGGGACCGGGGCGTTCTGGACGAGCTGGCCCGGCAGGTGGAGCAGAACGAGGCGAAGTCGCCGCCTCGCAGGCTCGACGCGGGCGCGGAGGGCGTGCGTTTGGACCTGGAGGCGCTGGGCGTCTTCCAGCGCCTGCTCGACGACCGCGTCAACATTCGGGACGTCTATCGGGTGGGGTACGGCCTCGGGCGGCGCGGCGGTGTGAAACCGGATCGATCCGCATGACAAGACAAGGGACCACCGGCGCTGTTGCCGATTCGGCGACGGTACGCGAGCGCCTGGTAGAGGCCCTGAACCTGGACCTGATCGGCCCGCGGGATGGCCACACCCTCGCCGCCGAGCGGCTGCCCGGCTGGGTGCGCCCGTCGACTTGGTATTTGACCGGCTTCCTGATTCCATCCGGTACGAGGCCGGAGCTGAGTGCGGATGCCGACGAGGAAGACGACATCGACGAGACACCGTCGTCGAGCGGTCTCGCCGAGGAGTCTGCGGAGGAGCGCAAGGCTGCGAAGAAGGGCTTCTTCCCGTCGTCGATGGGGTTGAGCTTCCTCGTGGCGGCCGAAGCGGACGCCTTGGCCGTGATCGTGCGCTGGGGGGACTACGAACCCGCCAAGGTCGAAGGCGCAGACGGGAAGTCCGAATCGGCATGGCTGCGGCGGGCGAACGAACGGACCGTGCCGGTGTCGCTGTCGGAAGCCGGAAAGCCTGTCCCCGGAAACCTGGTTGTTCCCGACTCCGGCGGTCTCATGCTCCACGTGGACGAGCGGCCGATCCGTACCGACGGACTCGCCGGGATTCCGGCGGGAACGCGGTCGGTGTCGGTTTTTCTCGTGAACGGGCGTGCGCCGGACGACGACGATCCCGACCGTGCCTACGCTTTCCAGGCCGAGATCGAGGTCCGCGGCCGCCAGCCCTTCGTGCCTCGGCCGGACCCGCGTGGCGTACAGGCGGCCGATTGGGACGAGCGGGTAGCCGATCTCCACTACGCCGACACGCCCGAGCACGCCACCGGCCACGGAGTATCCGCAGACTGGGAGCTCGTAGCGGGCGCCTGCCGGACGTTGCGCACGGCGTGGATCCCAAGGGCCGATGTCGAGGAGACGAAGACCGGGGGCGTGTCCGGCGCCGAGCTGTCGATGGACGTGCTCGGGGCGTTGCCCGACGGAGAGACCGCCCGTGCGGCGCTCCGCGCCCTGGTCGAGCAATACCGCGACTGGATCGAACGGCAGCACCGCGACCGGATCGACCTACGGCGCGCGGAAACCGAAACGCTGGCGGAACCCCGTCGCGAGACCACCCAGGAGTTGCTGCATCTGGCCGGCATCGCCGCGGACCGCATGGAACGCGGTATCACCATGCTGGCCACGGACACAGACGTGCTCGACGCCTTCCGGGTAGCGAACCGCGCCGTCGCACGCGCCCTCCGGCAGCGGCTCGGCGAGCAGTTCACGACCCGGCCGCCCGCCTGGCGCGCCTTTCAGCTCGCGTTCATCCTGCTCAACGTCCCCGGCTTGGCCGATCCGCGCGACCCCGATCGCGAGACCGTGGATCTGCTCTTCTTCCCGACCGGCGGCGGCAAGACGGAAGCCTATCTGGGGCTCGCGGCGCTCGCGATGGTGCTGCGAAGACTGCGCAATCCTGGACAGGACGGTCTTCAGGGCGCGGGCGTGAGCGTGATCATGCGGTACACGTTGCGTTTGCTCACGCTGGACCAGCTCGCCCGGGCGTCCGGTCTGGTGTGCGCGCTGGAGTTGGAGCGCGCAGCCGACGTCGCGCGGTACGGCAATTGGCCGTTCGAGATCGGCCTCTGGGTCGGCAAGGCGGCGACGCCCAACTTCATGGGCCGAAAGGGTGACAATCGTTCGGATTCGGCTCGCGCGAAGACCAGGCAGTACAAGGCGGATCCCGGGAGCAAGCCGTCTCCGGTGCCGCTCGAGAGTTGTCCCTGGTGCGGCACGCGGTTCACTGCCGACTCGTTTGCGCTGTGGCCCAACGACGACCGGCCCGATGAGTTGCGCATCACCTGCACGAACCTCGAATGCGACTTCAACGGCGACCGGCCGTTGCCGGTCCTCGCCGTGGACGAGCCAATCTACCGTCGCCTTCCGGCGTTCCTGATTGCGACGGTCGACAAGTTCGCGTCCCTGCCGTGGGAGGCGCGAACCGGCGTACTGCTCGGCGGCGCGGACCGGCACGACAAGTCCGGCTTCCACGGCGCGGCAGAGCCGAGGGCTGGAAAGCGCCTAGATCGACGACTTCTGCCGCCGGACCTCGTAATCCAGGACGAGCTGCACCTGATCTCGGGACCGCTCGGCACCATGGTCGGCCTGTACGAGACGGTGATCGATGCCCTGTGCGTGCGCGCAGCCAGCGACCGGTCGGTGCGGCCGAAGATCGTGGCATCCACCGCAACCGCGCGCCAGGCGCGGAAGCAGATCCGGGCGCTGTTCGCGAGATCGAACACGCAGATCTTTCCGCCGCCCGGCCCGGATCGCCGCGACTCCTTCTTTGCGCACACCGTGCCGGTGGATCGCGTGGCGGGCCGACGCTATCTCGGCATTGCGTCTCCGGGACGCAACCCCAAGGTGCTCATGCGGCGGGTCTGGCTCGCGCTGATGGGCGCCGCCGAACGGGCGTACCGGGATGCCGGCGGGCACACGAACCACGACAACTCCGCGGATCCGTACATGACCGTGCTCGGCTACTTCAACAGCCTGCGCGAGCTGGGCGGGGCCCGGCGCATCCTGGAGGAGGAAGTCCGCAACACCATCCGACAGTACGGCCAGCGCCGGCGCCTCGGCGAGCGGCACGGCCTGTTCCGGGACCGCAGGACGTTCTCCGACGTCGTCGAGCTGACGTCGCGGGTGTCGACCGACCGGGTGGCCGACGCTCGCAGGCGCCTCGGTCGGGGCTCTCACGAGACGGATCGTGTCGACTGCGCCATTGCGACCAACATGATCTCGGTCGGCCTGGACATTCCCCGGCTCGGCCTGATGGTCGTGCTGGGTCAACCGAAAACGCACGCGGAGTACATCCAGGCGACGAGCCGCGTGGGGCGCGACGCGCGACGTCCGGGTCTGGTGGTGACGCTGCTGAACGTGCACAAGCCGCGCGACCGTTCGCACTACGAGCGGTTCCGGCACTACCACCAGACCTTCTACCGCTCGGTGGAGGTGTCGAGCGTGACGCCGTTCTCGGCCCGCGCTCTCGATCGCGGCCTCGCCGGCGCGCTGGTGGGGCTGGCCCGCCACGCCGAGGCGAAGCTGTCACCCCCGGCCGGCGCGGAACATCTCGCGGAGGTGCGCGCGGAGCTGGAGGGGAGACTGCTCGAATCGTTCGGCGAGCGCGTCGGCCGGCAGACGTTCGCCAGCGCCGCTGAGGGCGCGGAGCGGCTCGCAAGCGTGCGCAGCCGTGTCGTCGATCTGCTCGATTCGTGGCGGACGGTGGTGGAGGACTATCACGCCGACAACGTCACGGTGAAGTATCAGCAGTACGAGATGAAGCAGGGCAGACCGCTGCTGCGTGAGATGCTGGATACGGACTTCGAATCCGAGCACCATCGCAAGTTTCGCGCGAACCGATCGCTGCGCGATGTCGAGCCGGAAGTCGACCTGTACATCAGGGAACCGACCGGGCGGGACGTGGAGCCATGAGCCGTCGCGCTCACGGACAGCTTCGCCAAAGTCAGGTCATCACGACGTACGGTCCCGGCGCGCTCATCGACCTGCCGAGGCACTCGGCGATCATCGGCGGCCTCGACACGTGGCCGAAAGGCCTCGATGAAGTGGTCGAGCCGAGGCTCGCACACAAGCTCCGGAACCTGACCGGCGTACCGGCGCCGCGGCTCTACGCGCCTCCTCCCAGTCCGAGCGAACCGTGGGCTACCCGCAAAGGCATCGGCGCGTGGCGGTTTCCGGAATGGTTCGTCGTCCAGGAGAACAACGGCGGGCAGCCGGGCGGCGAACAGCGCGACCGCTCGCGGCGTCTGGTGCATCGCAAGGCGCTGGACGAGAGAGGGCTCTTCGAACGGCTGAAGGTCGTGCCCACCCGCTTCGTGCGCGCCTGCCCCAGGGGACACGTCGATGATCTCGACTGGCGGGGTTTCGTGCACGGCGACGGGAACCCCTGTCGGCGACAACTCTGGTTGGACGAGCGCGGCACGACTGGAGACCTGGCCGACCTCTTCGTTCGCTGCGAGTGCGGTCGGTCGCGTCCGCTCTATGAAGCCGCGGAGCTCGATCAGAATCCGCTCGGCGGTTGCCTGGGTGCTCGCCCCTGGCTGGGTCGCAACACGAATGAAGACTGCAACCAGCGCAGCCGTCTGCTGATCCGCACCGCGTCGAACGCCTACTTTCCCCAGGTCGTCAGTGTGCTGTCACTGCCCGAGCGCGGCACGGCGGTCGATGGTACTGTCGCCGAGCTCTGGGACGATCTGCAGATCGTGGACGATATTGGCGATCTGACGTTCATGAAAAAGAAGCCGACAGTTGCGGCGGCGCTCGAACCGTTCGACGACGACGACGTCCTGCACGCGGTCTACGAGCGCAGGCGCGGGCAGGCCGGCGACCGGCCGGTGAAGCAGGTCGAGCTCGACGCTTTGCTCGGCGCGCCCGAGGGATTCGGCGACCGCGAACCCATCGATCCCGACTTCCATGCCCGCCGCCTGTCTCCCGACGCGTGGCGTCAGTCTGAGCGCAGCAGCGGGATCGCGTGCGTGATTCAACTCCATCGCCTGCGCGAGGTGCTGGCCCTCGTCGGGTTCACACGTTTTGAAGCCGTGACGCCGGACATCCACGGGGAGTACGACACGGACGTGGAGCGGGCGGCTATTGCGCTCGACCCGGAGTGGTTCCCCGCCGTCGAGAACCGCGGGGAGGGTGTGTTCGTGCAGTTGGACACGGACGCGGTAGAAGCCTGGCGGAAGCGCCCGGCGGTCGCTCGACGCCTCGCTGACCTTGCCCGGGGGCACGAGGCATGGACAGGGCGCCGCACACCGCTCCTTGGCAAGACAGCGCGGCCGTTTCCGGGTGGACCGTACGTGCTGCTGCACACGCTGTCGCACTTGCTGATCCAGTCACTGGCGATGCGCTGCGGCTACCCGGCGAGCTCCATCCGCGAACGGATCTATGACGAACCCGGGCCGGCCGGCCGGCGCTTCGGCGTGCTGCTCTACACCGGGACGCCCGACGCCGAGGGCACCCTCGGCGGTCTGGTGCAGCAGGCGCAGCACATCGAGGACCACCTTGCGGACGCGCTGCGTATGGGTGCGCTCTGCTCCAATGATCCCATTTGCTCCCAGCACGCGCCGGGCGAGAGCATGGAACAACGGTGGCTGCACGGCGCCGCGTGCCACGGTTGCACCCTCATTTCCGAGACGTCTTGCGAGATGCGCAACGACTACCTCGATCGGGCGTTGGTGGTGCCGGTGCTCGGGTTGGAGGATGCCGCGTTCTTCCCGAGCGCGACGTAGGGAGTGTTTCGGACAAACACAATGAGCGGACCGAAACGTTTCCTGCGTTCCGGCCCGCTCACGAAGGCCGACAGCGGTTCGGCCGCCGCTACTTGATCTTCGAGTAGTCGGTCGCCTCCAGCCACAGCACGTCGACGCCCTCCACGATCCGGCCGTCGCGCTGCGATTCCTCGGACACCTGCGCCCACTCGGGATCCGCGCGGAACGCGTCCCAGCTCGCCTGGCCCGCGTCGCGGCTGTCGTGCGCCAGGATGTAGACCAGCGTGTTCTCGGCCAGCGGCGCTTCCTGTGGCGTCCAGTAACCGATGTTGGTCATGCCGTGCTTCTCGAAGATGCGCGTCGTGTGGTTGCGGAACCGGGCGTTGAGCGCGTCGAGCCGGCCCGGAAGCGCGGTGTAGGTCCGCATCTCGAAGATCCGCTCGCCCTGCGCCTGGGCGACGCTCTCGAACGCGGAGAACTGGCCGGCCGCGTAGCCGAGCCCGAAGACCGCGAGACCCAGGAACGCGACGAGATACCGCTTCTGCTTCAACATCGTGTCACTCCTCCATCCAACCGAGTGGACGACCGGGTTGTGTTGCTCCTGCGCGAGCGCCCCGGAGACACATGGACACGGGCCCGGGCGGCGCCTGCGCCCGCCGATCATAGTCGGATCCCAGGCTCGCCCGGAAATCGCCGCCTGGCGCCTCCGCTACCCGCCCAACCAACCCGCTGCAGGGGTCTGCGCCGTTCTACGGCTCACACTCCTGGCGGGAAGCGTAGCGTTCGATGAGCCGCCGCCGGTCGCGCTCCGTCAACCGCATGTACTCCGGCCGGTCCACGGCGAGCTCGTGGGTGCGGCAGGGGCCGCACATCAGCGTGGTCGGATCCCGGTTGTGACGCAGCCCCAGGGTGTGGCCGATCTCGTGCGCGATGATGTTGCGCGCGATGTTCGGGTTGACGGCCATCGCGGTTCGATCTTCCTCTATCGCCACGAAGTGGCCGGGGTACCGCGGCAGGGGCCAGGCGAACGACATCAGGTCCTGGCGCGATAGGAGCAGGACGGCCTGGACGCCGAAGTCGGTGATCTCGGTCGGCGCGTCCGGCTCGCCCGGTCCGCCGCGCAGACGCCCGGCCCGCTGCGAGATCGACCGGGCGTAGTTCTCCAGGGCGCGCGTGACGGGCGAGGCGATGTGGAGCTCCTCGACCAGGCGCACGTCCAGGCCCAGGTCCTCCATCACGTCGTTCCAGAACGCGATGGCGTCGAGCGCCATCGGCAGCCGGACGTCGTTGGTGTCGTAGGCGACGATGACGACGCGGTGCTCGACGGGCTCGGCGTGCGCGAGAGCGCCGGATGAAAGCAGCAGGGCGAGGAGCAGAAGCCCCGGCGGTCGTCGACGCTGTCCGGGCGTCGGCCGCCCGCGCGGTGTTCTCATGAAGGTTCCGTCCCGACGCTACCACACACTGCGAGCGGACGTCGCACCCCGCCGGCGAGCGGCGCGGCCACGCAAGTCGCGATCCGAGTGAGACTCATCGGTCCGCGTCAGTCTCGCTGGTGTTCTGTTCTCGACGGTGTCCGCGATTCCACCACGAGCAGAAGCAGCAGCGCGAGGCCCGTCAGCGCCACGACTTCCGCGAAGACGAGTATCCAGACGAGCGTGACATCGACCTCACCACCCTGCCGCAGAGTGTCCAGGCGAAGCGCCAGGGCCCGCCACCCGTTGGCCCCGCTCCAGGCGTATCCGGCGCAGAGCACGCCGGGGGCGACATCGGGGCGGGCGCGCAGCGACGCGAGCGCACCCCAGAGCAGCAGCCCGAACCCTGCTACGTCGACGAGATAGAACGGGTTCGACAGGCCCGCCGGCAAGGAGACCCACGTCTCGACCGGTGCGTAGAGGCAAAGCAGGACGAGCGTGAAGCGCGCGATGAGCGTCTCGACACGGCGTGGAGTCATGAGCGTCGGTCCTCGGAGCCGTCGCGCGCCGGCGCCGCTTCCCCCGGGGTCCATCTCCGGCCGGGATCCCGCGCAGAGGCTGCAGACCTCGGAGAGGCCGGGTTGAACGGAAAGCGGGCCGCAACGCGACGGTCTGTACCGGCTATGCCTCGCGCAGGAACTCCAGCAGCAGCCGCGTGGTCTCCTCCGGCTGCTCCTGTTGCACCCAGTGGCCGGCCCCGTCGACGAAGTGCACGCCGCGCATGTCGGTGCAGGCGCTTTCCTGCATTCGCTCCAGCGAGCCCGGCCGCTGGTAGGCGCCCCAGTCGCTCGACCCGGCGATGAACAGCGACGGGATGTCGATGGTCCGGCCGGCGAACGTCAGCGGCTCGTCGTTGATCACGCCGGAGCGGTACCACTGGAGGCCGCCCTGGAAGCCGTTGCGTTCGTACTCCACGGCGTAGACGTGCAGCTCGCGGTCCGGCAGCCACCGGTTGGCGGCGATCTCGGCCGGCGTGGGCATGTGCAGCGCCACCGTCTCGGCCATGCCCATGTCGAGGTCCATGATGTAGTAGGTGGGCATCTTGGCGACCTCGGTCGCCGTCCACCCGGCCAGCCGGTAAGGACGATTCTCGGCCCAGTCGGCGCTCTTGTGGTGGTAGTAGGCGCGCATGAAGTCGTGGACCCCTTGGCTCGCGCGCCACATGTTCTCGTTCGCTGCGCGCGTTCGGTAGTAGCGCTGGTAGTGCTTGCGCGGGCGGGGCAGGCGGGCCATCTCCTCGTAGATGTCCGGACCGGCCGGCGGATCCGACAGGGGGCCGTCGTCCGCCGTGTCGAACGGGAACGTCGGCGTGCCGCCGAACGGGGCGCTCATCAGGGCGACGGCGCGGAAGACATCCGGCCGCGCCACCGCGGACCAGGCGGCGATGGGAGAGCCGAAGTCGTGGCCGATCACCGCGTCCACCGTGCGGTAACCGAACGCCGAGACCAGCGCCAGCGCGTCGCGCACCGCGTTCAGCCGGCTGAAGGGGCGCAGACTGCCGTCGTAGTCGGCGCTCCAGCCGGTGGTGCGGCCGTAGCCCCGCTGGTCGGGCGCGATGACGTGGTAGCCGGCGTCGGCGAGCGGCGCCATGACGTGCCGCCAACTGTAGGCGAGCTCAGGAAAGCCGTGGAGAAGGAGCAGTGCCGGGCGGTTCCCGGTCTCGAAGCCGGCTTCCAGCACGTGCATCGTCAGACCGTTGATGTCGTGGACGAACCGCGAGCGGACGCCATTCGGCAGCCAGCTCGGGTCGTAGGGGCCGATTGCTTCGGCCTGCTCGGCCGGCGCCAGCGTGCTCTGCGTGGGTGCGGGGCGACCGGCCGCCGCGTTGGCGGGCCACTCCCGCATCACCGCCGCGGATCCGAGAGCCGCGCCGACCCCCGCCAGCGCCTCGCGTCGCGTCACCCGCCCGTCCCCGACCGGTTCACCCGAGGTGCTTCCCATTCTGGCCATTCTGTCTCCTGCCTCTCTGGCGTTCGTGTCCTGTTTATTCGATGGTCAGCGACCGCGCTGCGCGAATGGCTGTCGGCCGACGATACTCGAGCCTTGGCCCGCCCGCTCCCGTCTGCTTCAACGAGACAGCTCTCCCCGCTCGAGGAGACCGATCAACGCCTCGGCCCGCGCCAGCGGTCCTTCCTGCCGCAGGAGGTCCAGCCGGTCGAGCGCACTCATTCCCAGGAACTGCGAGAGCCCGTTCACCAGCACCTCGTCCGGCAGCTCTTCGGGCGACGGGGCCTGATCCGCCTGGCCCGGCGCGACGGATGCAAGCAGTTGCATGAGCAGCGGGCGGTGATCGCGCAACGCGTCCCGGTCGGCGTCGGCCAGCGGTTCCGGAAGGGGCTCGATCTCCGCCACGCGGTACGAACGGCTCTGGTCCTCGCTCGTGATCCGGAACCTCGCCAGCCCGCCGAGGACGATGTTGTAGCGGCCGTCCTCGAGGCGCTGCACGTTGGTGATCACGCCCGCGCAGCCGATGTCGTAGATCGGCGGGTTGCCGGCGTATTCGTCCTCGTAACCCGCGTGCAGCATGACCATGCCGATGATGCGGTCGCCCTCGAGCGCGTCGGCCACCATCTCGCGATAGCGCGGCTCGAAGATGTGCAGCGGCCGCGACGCGTCGGGGAACAGCATGACGTCCTGCAGTGGAAAGATCGGGATGGTTCGCGGGAGGGCCGCCGCGGGGTCCGGCGCGGTCTGGCCGCCGGCATGCCCCGGGAAGCCCGCCGCGCAAGACAGCAGGCCGCATAGAACGAGCCCGACCCGAATGTAACGCGACGACATCGTTGCATGCATCACCACGCCATCATACCGCCGCCGGCGTCCGGCGCTCGCGCAACCGGGCGCTATTGGCCGGGCGCCGCGAGCGACGCGCGAACGATCTCGCGGCCGTTGCGCGCGACGATGTGCCGGTTCGCGTACGCGGGGTAGGACCAGAGCACGGTGCCGAGCTCGCGCCGCCGCGGTACCGGATGGGTCGGCTCCAGCAGGTGGGTACGGCTGATCACGTCGAGCCCCGCGGGGCTGAGTCGCGCGATGATCAGCTCGCCGCGATCGTTGGTGATGAAGTAGCGGTCGCCGTTGCGCACGAAGAAGGCGCTCGCCTGACGGGCGTGCTCCACCGTCAGCAACTGACTCTCCCAGAGACGCTCTCCGGTCCGTACGTCGAGGCAGCGGAGCTCGCCGTAGCTGTCGATGCCATAGACGTAGTCGCCGTCGATGACCGGCGTCACGAGCATCGAGTGCAGCTTGTCCGTGTCCACCTCGTTGCTGTTCTCGCTGCGCCAATTCAGCGAGGCTTCGGGCCGGTCGAGGTTCAGGCGCAGCATCCGCGAGCCGTTGAAGAACGATGACACGAGCAGGTGGGGGCCGTTCCGCACCGGCGACGCGATCGTGACCCCGAGCCGGACCTCGAACGGCTCGTCCCAGTACTGCTCGCCCGTTCGCGGATCGAGCGACGTGATCCCGCGTGGATGCCAGATGATCAGTTGGCGCACGCCGCCGACGTCGAAGACGATGGGCGCGTTGTACCCCGGTTCCCAATCGGACGAGAGGGCGCGCCAGATCTCTTCGCCGGTGCGCTTGTCGAACGCGATGACCTTGGCGTCCGGCTCCCCGCCGGCCAGGCAGATGAGCAGGTCGCCTTCGACCAGCGGCGCTCCGGCCATGCCCCACGCGGGGACCTCCGCGCCGAAGTCGGCCACATAGTCCTTCGACCACTGCACTTCGCCGGTGGCGACATCCAGGGCGAGAAGTCGCCCCATCGCGCCCTGCACATAGACGCGGTCGCCGTCGACGGTCGGCGTGGCCCGCGGACCGATCGCGTAGAGGGGCTGCAGACCCGCGTAGTCCGCCGCCCACTCATGGCTCCAGAGTACCGCCCCGGTCTCCTCGTGGAGACAGAGGATCCGCTCGATCCGCCGCATCCCGGGCCGCCCGCCGGGCGCAGGACGGGCGTCGAGGACGAAGACCCGCCCTCCGGCCACCGCGGGACCGGCATGTCCGTCGTGGATCGGGACGCGCCACGAGTACGACAGCCCTTCGGCGGGGAACGTGTCGAGGATGCCGGTCTCGGTCCAGACCCCCTGCCGGCCGGCGCCGCGATACTCGGGCCAGTCGTCCGCCAGGACCGTCCCGGGAGCCGCCGCAATGAGGACGGCCGCTGCCAGAAGGCGCAGTGCGGACGCCGTCCGCATCGTCCGGTGCATACGGGTCTCGGCGTAGTGGCGGACGCTGTGCGCGGTTGCTCGATCTCGTTGCCGGGTCGTCTGGGGCATGGGAGTCCTGCGTTCCGAGGCTTTCAGCGAGCCGATTCGGCAAGCGTATCGAGGAGCGGCCCGTGGTGAAACGAATGCAGCGGGCCTTTGCCACCCACTGGCTACTGGACAGCATATGACACATCCGCTCGCGGACGCCGTCGTCCACGCACGGCGGTCCGTGGTGGAACGCGGCTTCGAGTCCGGCGGGGACATCGCTCCGGCTGTCAGGGTCCGCCGGCGGATGACCCGTCATGCCGGACTACGGGGCCGGCACCTCCGCGGGGGCCGGTTCCTCATTCGTGTGCGCCAGAATGACGTCGACGAACGTCTCGCCGTAGCGCTCCAGCTTCGTCGCGCCGACACCGGTAATCGAGGCGAACTCGGCGAGCGAGCGGGGGCGGCGCACCGCCATCTCGACGAGACTGGCGTCGTGGAAGATGACGTACGGCGGCACGCCCTGCCGCTCGGCAAGCGCCCGGCGATGCGCCCGCAGGGCGTCGAACAGCGCCTGACTGCCGGGACCGAGCACGGCCTGCGCCCGATCGCGTGCTTCTCGGTCGCGCCGCGGCTTGCGGGCGGGCAGGGTGTCGCGACGCAGCTCGACCGTCGACTCGCCGCGCAGCACGGGCCGCGCCGCGGCGGTCAACCGCAAGGATCCGTACTTCTCGACGTCCACGCTGAGCAGGCCCCGCGCAACGAGCTGCCGCAGGACCGACCGCCACTGTCCGGCGTCGAGATCCGCCCCGATGCCGAACGTCGACAGGCGATCGTGGCGGAAGCGCCGGATGCGTTCGTCTTCCTTCCCGCGCAGCACGTCGACGACGTAGCCCACGCCGAAGCGTTGTCCGGTGCGATAGACGCATGACAACGCCTGCCGGGCCGCCTCGGTCGCATCCCACGACTCGGGAGGCTCCAGGCAGTTGTCGCAGTTGCCGCAGGGTTCCGCCAGCGTCTCGCCGAAATAGGCCAGCAGCGTCCGCCGCCGGCAGGTAGTGAGCTCGCAGTAGCCGAGCATTGCGTCCAGCTTGCGGATCTCGACCCGTTTGCGCGCCTCGTCGGCCTCGGAGCCGTCGACCATCTGCCGCAGGGTGATGACGTCCTGCAGTCCGTAGGCCATCCAGGCGGTTGCCGGCACCCCGTCGCGGCCGGCCCGCCCCGTCTCCTGGTAGTACGCCTCCAGGCTCTTCGGCAGGTCGAGGTGGGCGACGAAGCGAACGTTCGGCTTGTCGATTCCCATCCCGAAGGCGATGGTCGCGACGATGATCACGCCCTCGCCGCGCACGAATGCGTCCTGCGCCTCCTCGCGCTCGCGAGCGCCGAAACCGGCATGGTACGGACGGGCGTCGATGCCGCGCTCGCGCAGCCATGCCGCGGTTTCCTCGACCCGCCGGCGCGAAAGGCAATACACGATCCCGGCGTCGCCGCGGTGCTCGGTGTCGAGCAGCCGGGCGAGCTGCTCGCGCGGGTTCCGCTTCGGCACGACCCGGTAGCGGATGTTCGGCCGGTCGAAGCCGGCGATGAAGATCCTTGCCCCGCGCAGGTCCAGACGGGTCTGGATCTCCCGCCGCGTCGGCTCGTCGGCGGTCGCGGTCAGCGCGATCCGCGGCACGGCCGGAAACCGTTCGTGCAACACCGCGAGTTGGAGGTACTCCGGGCGGAAGTCGTGGCCCCACTGCGACACGCAGTGGGCCTCGTCGATAGCGAACAGCGCGATGTCGATCTCGCCGAGCAGCTTCAGCGTCCGCTCTCCGAGCAGCCGCTCCGGGGCGACGTAGAGAAGGTCGATCCCGCCGGCCCGCAGCCGTTCCTCGACACGGACCGCGTCGCCGTAGGCAAGGGCCGAATTGAGGCACGCGGCTCGCACCCCGGCCTGCAGGAGCGCATCCACCTGGTCGCGCATCAACGCGATCAGGGGCGAGACGACGACCGCTGCGCCGGGTCGGATGAGAGCCGGAATCTGGTAGCAGAGCGACTTGCCGCCGCCCGTCGGCATCAGCACCAGGCTGTCGCCGCCCGCGATCGTGTGCTCGACGATTGCTTCCTGCTGGCCGCGGAACTGGTCGTAGCCGAAGACGCGACTCAGCAGAACTCTTGCCGAGGCGGACACTGCCGAGCCATCGTACCACGCGCGTTCGGCTGTCGCGTTGACCCAGAGACGGCCGCTGATATTCGATTCAAAACGAGTGACATGGCGCCAGGCGCGCATTATTCGTGACAACACGTTCTGCCGCGCGTGCCCGAGGCGTTTCCGGGGGGACATGGAGGCCGGAGAATGGGTATTATTCGAGGATGACGAAAACCGCGCGCACGCGTACGCCCCGGCTCTGGACCGTGGTCACGGCGCTTCTGTTGGTCGCGCCGGCCGTATCGGGTGCGCAGACGGAGTTCCACTACCAGTACGGCAAGCTTGCAAATCCCTTCGCGCGAACACGTCACTTCACGCACATCCTGACGGTGCAGCAGGCGTCGAGCTGGTCGCTCGGCGACAGCTTCGTCTTCATCGACATTCTCGAGGACGGCGTTGCCGACGGCTTCAACGACCTGGAGTTCTACGGCGAGTGGTATCCGACGCTGAGCTTCGGCAAGCTGGCGGGCCGGACGGTGGGCGGCGGGCCGGTGCGGGACGTCGCGCTGATCGGCGGCATGAACTTCGACGCCGACGCCAACGTCCTCAAGTGGCTGCCGGGGGCCAGGCTCTCCTGGCAGGTTCCCGGCTTCGTCTTCTTCAACACGGACTTCACCGCCTTCATCGACGCCAACAGCGGTCTCGATCGGGGGGGAGCGCCCCGGACTACCGACAGCTTCATGTTCGATGTCAGTTGGGGAGCCGCGTTCGATCTCGGCAGCCAGTCGTTCTGGTTCACCGGCCATGCCGAGTACATCGGGGCGACGACCAACGAGTTGAACCAGCCCGTGAAGGGGTGGATCCTCGCGCAGCCGCAGCTCGGGTGGGACATCGGGAAGGCGATGACCGGCAGCCCGAACCAGCTCTTTCTCGGCGTGGAGTACCAGTACTGGTGGAACAAGCTGGGTGTGGACGACGACGACAACGTCGCCCAGTTGTGGGTGATGTGGCGCCTGTGACGTCCCGCCGCCCGTGCGGGAGCCTGAGATGAACCGAATCGTGACCCAAGCACTGGATGCGCCGAGCACGGAGATCCGGGTTATGAAGAAGGGGCTGCGTCTGGCGGTTCGCGGCTTCCTGGCGCTGGCGGCGCTGCTCACCGTCACGATCACCACGACCTCCGCCACGATGCTCTACAACTCCGCCGTCGCGCTCCGCGACGAGGCGGAGGCGGCTGCCGTCCACCTGGCCGAGTTGCTCTCGGCGAGCTTCGCCGACATCGGGGAGATCTCGCTGGCCAACGTCGCCCGCACGCTCGACGCGACGCTCGACGACCAGATGATCGCGCAGGCCAGTATCGCCGCGCACATGGTAGCCGCCGCAGAGGATGCGGGGCAGGATCCGCCGCGCATCATCGAGACCCTCGACGCCATCGTGGCGAGCACGGTGCTCGACGAGTTCTGGATTACCGACAGTGTCGGCTTCTCGTACCTCACCAACGTGCGTGACGAGAGCGGCGAGCTCGTACCCTTCCGGTTCGACCCGGACGAGACCGTGCAGCCGCAGGCGTCGAAGTTCTACGTGCTACTCGGGTCGGATGTCGACGACGACACCTGCGATCAGGGCTGCCGGGTCATGCAACCCGCCCAGGTGCGCGAGATCGACCAGGAGGTCTACAAGTACGTCGGGGTCGGAGGCGTCGATCAGGCGCGGATTGTGCAAATCGGCAACGCGCTGGTCTTCGGCGAGCAGGAGATCCTGACCAACACCTTCACCTCGCAGCGGGCCGACGTGTCGGCCGTGGTCGAGGGGATCATCGGCCAGCACATGCTGGTGCAGGCCCACATCACCGGTCATTTCGTGGCTGCGGCGGAGGAGGCCGGGTGGCCGGCGGAGGAGATCGAGCGCCGGCTGCGGCGCATCGTCGACGCGACGGTCATCGGGGAGATCCGGGTCGTGGAAGGGGACGGTTCCCTGGCCTATTCCAGCCTGCTGCCGCCCCTGGCGGGTGGGTCCGACGTCAGCGTGCCGTATGCGGACCGGCTGGCGCCGCTCCTGGAGGGCTCGGAGCGCAGCCTGGAGCTGGCGACCGCGCCCCGCGCCTCCGACGAAGAGATCTACAAGTACGTCGCTGTCGCCGGGACAGGCTCGTCGCGCGTCGTGCAGGTCGGCATCCCGATCGAGGGCAGCGCGGGCAACCTGTTGTATTCCGTCTATCAGCGCGAGGCGGATCTGCTGGTCCGGTCGCGGAATCTCGAGGCGCTCTGGGTCGTCAACCTGGATCGCGATCTGGCGGCGTCCGCGCCGCGATCCGGACAGGCGGGCGCCGGTACGGTGGATGCCGCCGGCGTCTTCGGGCGCCGGGCCGAGACGCTCGTGGGACGGGCCATGGACCAGGGATTGGTGGTCAGCGAGGCCAGTCTCGGCCTGTTGTCGCCAGCCGACCGCGGCCTGTGGGTTGCCTCGCCGATTATCGACGACGGCGGTCGCTCGCTCGGCGGTCTGGCCCTTGCCGTCAGTCTCGACGACATCGCCAGCACGGTGCAGGCCGAAGCCTTCAACACCACGCTGATCGCCTTCGTGCTGCTCGGGTTCACCGCCGCCGCGGCGCTCTGGGGCACGCGGTGGCTGACGCACCCCATCGAAGTGATCGCCTCGGCGGCGCGGCAGGTAGAGGCGGGCAAGCAGCCGGACGAGGGCCCGCTGGAGAACGTGATCAAGCGCACCGACGAGCTGGGCAGTCTCGCGCGGGTGTTCGAGGCGATGACGGTGCAGGTCTTCAACCGCGAGGAGCAGCTCGAGATGATGGTCTCCGCGCGGACCGAGGAGCTCCAGCAGAGCAACCGCAGCCTGCGCGTCGCCCAGCGGGCGCTCGAGCAGGACCTCGAGATGGCCAAGGTGGTGCAGGCGGCCCTGGTGCGGGAAGGCAACGCGAACTTCGGCGGGTTCGCGGCCTACGCGCGGATGACGCCGGCGCAGCAGGTGGGCGGCGACTTCGTCGACGTGCTCGAACCGTCCGGCGGCAAGCTCTTCTTCACCGTGTGCGACGTATCCGGCAAGGGGGTGGCGGCAGCGCTCTTCATGGCGGCTTCCCAGGGCGCCATCAACGCGGCGGCCACCCAGAGCCAGAACGGCGACGTCGGCGCCATCGCTACGGAGGCCAACCGCAGGCTCTGCGGAGAGAACCCGATGGGACTGTTCGTGACCGGCGTGCTCGGCATCGTCGATCTCGATCGAGGAGTCATGCGCTACGTCTGCGCGGGCCACGAGCCTGCGTTCCTCGTCGCGTCCGACGATTCGCGGCGGCCTCTCCCGATGACCGACGGGGTGGCGATGGGCGTGCTCGACGACTTCGAGTACGACAGCCGGGAAGAGGAGCTGCGTCCCGGCGATGCGCTTTTCCTCTATACGGACGGCTTGACCGACGCAGTGAACCTGAGCGGGGAGCTGTTCGGCAAGGAACGGCTCGAGACGACGCTCGACGGGGCGTCATCCCGCTCGCCCGAGGAGATCGTGGACCACGTCTGGACCGAGATTCTCGGCTATTCCGCGGGCGCCCCGGCCGCCGACGACATGACCTGTCTGGTGCTGCGCCGCCGCGCATGACTCCATGCCCCGGTTTGCGGAGTGACGGTCGGAGTTTGCTAGAGTATTGGGTCCTTCGAGCGGGGACGATACGCAATGGCTGACGAGCTGAACGTGACGATACCGGCGCGGCTGTCGGAAGTTCGCGAGTTGTCGAGCATGGTGGAGGAGTTCGGAGACGCCAACGGCTTGCCGGATCCGAAGGTATTCGTGATCAATCTCGCGTTGGACGAGCTGATCACGAACACGGTTACGCACGGCCTCGAGGACAAGGCAGACGCCGAGATCCGGATCCGGATGCGAGTCCGTGCGGACACCCTGATTCTGGTGATGGAGGACAACGGTCAGCCGTTCGATCCGACGGAGGACACCAACGCCGACATCACTTCATCGTTGGAGGAACGAGCCATCGGGGGACTTGGGTTGCATCTGGTGAAGAGCTTCGCAGACCGCGTTTCCTACGAGTTCGTGGAAGGCCGGAATCGTCTGACGATGGAGCACGACCTTACGAGGGCGCCGGACTGACACCTTCCATCTCGTCTTATCAACCCGGCGTGCAGGTGGAGATTCGATGGATATCGAAGTTGCCGAAGAACGGGACGGCGGGGCGCTGGTACTCCTGCCGATTGGGCGCCTCGACAGTGCGAACGCGCGCTCGTTCGAGTCTATCGTCATGGAACGCATCGGCACCGGCGAGCAACGGTTGCTCGTCGACTTCAGCCGCCTGAACTTCATCAGCAGCTCCGGGATGCGCGTTCTGCTCATGGCGGCCAAGAAGCTGCACGCGAGTCAGGGGAAGCTGGTGTTGTGCGCCATGCCGGACCACATTCACGAAGTCTTCCGGATCAGCGGTTTCGATCAGATCATTCCGATCCGGGATACGCGCGAGTCCGCACTGGCCGATGTCTGACCGGGCGGCGGGCGGCCGCATTTCCCGCGCTCCACGTTGCGGGGCCTCGTGCGGCAACCACGCAGCCCTTGTGGGAGACGACACCCGTGGCAAAGATGGATGAAATGAGCGTCTCGCTGTCCCCGCGATTGTCCGCGGTGCGCAGCCTGGCGCAGATGGTAGAGGAGTTCGGCGACGCCAACAGGCTGCCGGATCAGCAGATCTACCTGATCAACCTGGCCCTCGACGAGCTGATCACCAACACCGTGAGCTATGGTCTTCGTGGAGTAGCCCGTCCGAGGATCGAAGTCGCCCTGCGGATCGACGCTGCGGTGCTGGTTCTGACCATGGTGGACAACGGCATGAAGTTCGATCCCACGCTGGACACGAATCCCGATCTCTCGTCGGACGTCGACGAACGACCGATCGGCGGTCTGGGCCTGCACTTGATCAAGACGTTCGCCGACCGCGTGAGCTACCAGTACGTCGGCGGCAAGAACCGGTTGACCCTGGAGCACGATCTGACGCCGGAAGCCCGGTGAGGGGTCGTTGCAGCGACGAGGTGCATCGATGGATATCGAAGTGGCGGAAGAACGAACCGACGACGTGCTGGTACTGTTGCCGGTCGGACGGCTGGACAGCGGAAATGCCCGCTCGTTCGAGTCCGTCGTAATGGATCACGTCAGCAGTGGCGAACGGCGCCTGGTCGTCGACTTCAGCCGGCTCGACTTCATCAGCAGCTCGGGCATGCGGGTGCTGCTCATCGCCGCCAAGGCGCTGAAGGCGGGGGAGGGCACGCTCGTTCTCTGCTCCATGAAGAACCACATCGAAGAGGTCTTCCGGATCAGCGGCTTCGATCGGATCATTCCGATCAAGGATTCTCGCGAATCCGCTCTCGCCGCCTCGTCCTGAAGCGGATCACGTCTCGTAGGCCTTGATCACGTCGAGCATGGCCTGTTCCGCTTCGTCCCACGCGGTCTGAATCGCCTGCAACGCTCCCGCGGCCGTCGGCGCCTGCTTGGCGAGCACGCGGTTTTGGGGCAGCAGGAGTCCGCGCGCCGCCGCGTGATCGAGAAACTCGAACAGGCGGTCGTAGTAGCCGTCTATGTTGGCGAAGCAGCACGGTTTCTCGTGCAGCTCGAGCGGGCGTTGCGACCAGCACAGGGCCTCGAAGATCTCCTCCAGGGTGCCGAATCCGCCGGGCAGCGCGATGCAGCCCTGCGACAGCTCCTGCATCAGGTGCTTGCGCTCGTGCATCGTGTCGACCTCGAGGAGACGGCTGAGTCCCTCGTGGGCGAGCTCCTGGTACGACAACTGCCGGGGGACCACGCCGGTGACGAAGCCGCCGTTTGCCAGGACGGCGCCGGCCAGGACGCCCATCAGTCCGACGCGGGCCCCGCCGTAGACGAGCCCGATGCCCTCGGCCGCCATCATGCGGCCCAGGGCGTCGGCTTCGTCGATGTAGCGCTGTTCACGCCCGAGATTTCCGCCCAGGTAGACGCAGATGTGCTTCCCGCTGGGGGGTGTCGCGAGATCTGCGCCGTTCTCCTCGTTCCCTTCGAGTGCTCCGGCGTCCGTCATTCCGTCCGTCTTTCTGATCCCTGCCGTCTTCTAGTCCCTCTCCGGCATGAGCACGAACTCGGGATATGCGTCGATGCCCAGCTCGGCGACGTCCTGCCCCATCTCCTCGACCTTCGGGGACACGCGCACGCCCATGGTCTTGTCCAGCGCCATCCAGGTCAGCCAGGATGTCACGAACGCGAACGCGCCGATGGAGACTATGCCGAGGAGCTGCACGCCGATATCGGCGCCGGCGGCGATGACCGTGGCTATCGTACCCCAGGCGCCGGCGAAGAGGTGCGCGGGCACCGCGCCGACCACGTCGTCCACCTTCAGCTTCTCGAGCAGCCTGATGGCGGCCGTACAGATGATGGCGCCGACCGCGCCGATCAGGATGGCCCAGTAGTGACCGGTGAGGTCGGGCCCCGCGGTGATGGAGACCAGCCCCGCGATGGCGCCGTTCAGGCCGGCGAGCAGATCGACCCGCCCGAGGATCGGCCGTGACACGGCGATGGCCGCGATGACGCCGGCTGCGCCCGCCAAATTGGTGTTGACCAGCACGTGGCTCATCGCCAGCACGTCGGCGGCGCTCCCCATCGCGAGCTGCGACCCGCCGTTGAAGCCGAACCAGCCGAACCAGAGAATGAACACCCCCAGGGTCACCACGGGAACGTTGGACGGAGGCGTGCTCGTGACGGTGCCGTCGTCGCGGAACTTGTTGTGCCGCGGCCCGACCACCAGCGCGCCGGCCAGGGCGGCGGCGCCGCCGGTGCCGTGCACGATGGTCGATCCGGCGAAGTCCTGGAAGCCCATGGTGCTGAGCCAGCCTCCGCCCCACGTCCAGGCGCCGACGATCGGATAGATGAACGCGGTCAGCACCAGGGTGAAGACGAAGAACGTCCAGAGCTTGACCCGCTCGGCCAGCGCGCCGGAGACGATGGACGCGGCGGTCGCCACGAAGACCATCTGGAAGAACCAGTCGGACATGACGGCGTAGTCGGTCGCGATCACCGCTTCCCGCGCGCTCTCGGTTCCCGCCAGCAGCGCGAGCTCGTCGGACGACGGTTCGCGGAGGAGCCTGAAGGAGCCGATCAGGCTGTCCACGTCGACGTACATCAGGTTGTAGCCGATCACGTAGAACGCGATGCCGGCCACCGAGTAGAGGCCGATGTTCTTCAGGCAGATCACCGACGCGTTCTTGGTGCGGACCGAGCCGGACTCCAGCATCGTGAAGCCGGCCGCCATCCACATCACGAGCGCGCCCCAGAGCAGGAAGGAGAACGTGTTGAAGATGAATCGAAGCTCGCCGCTCGACAACTCGGTCATGGGTCACCTCTACGTAGAGGCCGGCCGGCGCCGGCGCCAGGTTGTACGAACCGCCATCGTGGCTTCGGGCGCACACGAAATTCTAGCGCACTGGCGCACCGTCCGGATCGTAGTTCACGTGAGCATCCATCACCAGGTCGTGGAGTCCGAGACACGCTTCGGCCAGACGTCGCAGGCGCTCGGTGTGATCTTCCAGATTGGGCGCTCCGGACCAAGGCCGATGGACCGCGGACGCGAGGTCGCCGGCCAGCCTTCGGGCCGCGCCCGAGGGGCCCGGCCCGAGCGCGAGCGCGGCAAGCGTCTCGGCCGCCAGGTCGACGGCTCGACACAGGGACCGGGGCAAGCGCGAGTCATCGACGAGGAGGTCCAGCACGCGAGCCGGCCGCATCTCGACACCGTAGCGGCGCTTGTAGGTGTCGAAGGCCAGGCAGATCCGCAGCAGGCTCGACCACTCGCTGTCGGGCGCTTCCTCGTACGTTCGCACGCCGTCCAGATGCGCCAGCAGCAGCGCAATCGTGAATTGCGCGCGTTCTATGAGTCGTCCGAGCTGCAGAAAGCGCCAACCGTCGTCGCGGTACAGCGTGGTGTCCACCACCCCGGCGAACAGGTTCATCTCCCGGGCCAGATCCGCGTAGAACTCTTCCGGGGCGGCCTTCCAGATGTCCGCGATCTGCCGTGTGCCGAGCCGCAGCCAGGCCAGGTTCAGGCAGGTCCACATCTCGGCGCTGATGCAATGCCGCATCTGCCGCGCGTTCTCCCGGCCGTTGGAGAAGCTGCTGAGAATCGATCCTGGATTCGTGCGCTCGAAGGTGACGTCGTCGGCCAGCGTGTACGAATCGGCCAGTGCGTAGTCGTCGTCGCTCTCGGTCACGCCGATGGCCGGGCCCGGCGGGCGCCGCTTGAGGGTGCCGTAGATGCGCAGCCAGCCGAAGTTGATCTCCCGCACCGGCCGGTCGACGAGCGCGCCCATCTGCTCGCGCAGCAGGCGGCACAGGTCCTCGGTCCGCTCGATATGCCGGCCCAGCCAGTACAGGCCCTCCGCGCTGCGCGCCAGCATGTCAGGACTCCAGCACCCAGACGTCCTTGCCGCCGCCGCCCTGGCTCGAGTTGACGACGATGCTGCCGCGGCGAAGCGCAACGCGACAGAACGCGCCCGGAACGATGCGGGTCTCCCGGCCCCGCAGCACGAAGGGCCGCAGATCCACGTGGCGTGGCTCCAGACGGCCGTCGATCAGGCAGGGCGCCATCGAGAGCGAGAGTATCTCCTGCGAGATGAAGTCCGCAGGGTTGGCACGCATCTCGGCCGCGTAGGCGTTGCGTTCGGCCGGCGTGGAGTGGGGGCCGACGAGCATGCCGTAGCCGCCCGCTTCCCCGACGCGCTTCACGATGAGCTTGTCCAGGTTGTCCAGGGTATGCTCCAGGTCCTCCGGCCGGCGGCAGATCCGCGTGGGCAGGCTGGCGAGGATCGGCTCTTCGCTCAGGTAGTAGCGGATCATGTCCGGCACATAGGCGTACACGCTCTTGTCGTCGGCCACGCCGGTCCCGGGGGCATTCGCCAGGGTCACGTTGCCGAGGCGGTACGCCTGCAGGAGACCGGGCGCGCCCAGGAGCGAGTCGGACCGGAAGACGTCCGGATCGAGGAAGTCGTCGTCCACGCGCCGGTAGATCACGTCGACCTGCCTCAAGCCCTCGGTCGTGCGCATGTAGACGAAGCCGTTGCGCGTCAGCAGGTCGCGGCCCTCGACCAGCTCCGCGCCGAGCTGGTGGGCCAGGAACATGTGCTCGTAGAAGGCCGCGTTCCACACGCCGGGCGTCAGCAGGGCGATGCACGGGTCCGGACGGTTCGGCGGCGCCAGTTCGCGCAGCGTCCGCAGCAGCAGGTCGCCGTAGTGCTCCACCTCCCGCACCCGGCAGCGCCGGTAGAGCCGGGGCAGGTTTGACTTCACCGCCTTGCGGTTGGCGATCATGTAGGAGACGCCGGAAGGCACGCGCAGGTTGTCCTCCAGCACCAGGAAGCCGTCGTTGGTCCGCACGACGTCGGTGCCGCAGATCGCCACCCACGTGCCGTGCGGCGGTGAGGCTCCCCGCATCTGCGGGCGGTACTGCGGACAGCCGTGGACCATCTCCTCCGGGACGACTCCGTCGGCAATCGCGCGCCCTTCGCCGTAGACGTCGCACAGGAAGCGGTTCAGGGCGAGGACGCGCTGCTTCAGGCCCGCTTCCAGCTCCGTCCATTCCGCGGCCGACAGGATGCGGGGAATGCAGTCGATCGGGATGATCCGCTCGTCCGCTTCGCCGTCGCCGTAGACGGTGAAGGTGATGCCCTCGTTCAGGAAGGAACGCGTCACCCGATCCTGGACTTCGCCGAGCTCCCCGGCGGAGATCCGGTCGAGAGCGTCGCAAAGGGAGCGGCAGTGCGGCCGCGGCGTGCCGTCGGGCTGCAGAACCTCGTCATAGAACTCGGCGTTGAGCCGATAGCTGTTGAAGTCCATGCCAGCGGACTCCGGAGGCCGTCGATAGTCACCAGCGGCGCGGGACCGAAGCGCGAACCCGGCGCAACGCCGCCACTCTCTGCGGGCGCCAGTGTGTCACGTGAGGATGACGGACCGCAACCCCCCGGAGGACGAGGTCGCGTTCACTTCGCTTTCCGGTTCGCGGCCAGCACCGCGCCGAAGAGCGCGACGCCCGTCACGTCGAAGAGTGGCAGGCCGACACCCGCGAGGTTCAGGGAGGGACCGGGCGCCAGCAGCAGCGCCGCCGCCCCGAAAACCGCCAGGCGCGGTACGAGCCCCAGCGGATGCCGCAACTGCCCGGCGATGCCCGCGGCGAAGCACGTGACGCCGAGCGTCGCGATGGCGACCGGCAGCAGCATCTCCAGCCAGCCGGCCGGCTCGCCCGAGGCGGACAGCATCAACAGCTCCGGCCGGTAGATGAACATGTACGGCAGAGTGAAGCCGACCAGCGCGAACTTGAACGCCGCCAGCGCGGTCGGCATGATCCGCGTGCCGGCGATGGAAGAGGCGGCGTAGGCGGCCAGCGCCACCGGCGGAGTCACCATCGACATCATCCCGAAGTAGAAGATGAACAGGTGCGCGGCCAACGGGATCACCCCCAGGTTGCCGAGCACCGGACCGATGAGCGTCGCCATCAGCAGGTAGCAGACGGCCGAGGGCAGTCCCATCCCGAGGACGATGGACGAAATCATGATCAGGACGAGCGCGAGGAACAGGCTCTGCTCGGCCAGGGGGATGATCGTCGCGGGCAGACGCGTTCCGACGCCGGTCAGCGTGACGATGCCGATGATGATGCCGACGCACGCCGACGCGGCCACCAGCGGCACGACCCCGCGCGCCGCCGTGACGAGGCTCAGCATCGTGAAGCGCCAGTCGAGACGCGTCTCCTTGCTCAGGCTGCTGACCGCGACGATTACGACCAGCGACAGCGTGACGGCCCGAAACGCCGTGTAGCCGAGCACCAGGAACAGGATGAGGCTGCCGAGCGCGGAGGCGAAGACGATTCCCGCCGCCCGCGATCGCGTTGCCGCGTCGGCCGTTCTCTCGCCGGGCGGTGCGGCTTCGACCGGCGCGCCCTCCGTGGCGATCGACATCCGCCGCGCGTGGAAGTGCACGATCAGGATCAGCGACAGGTAGTACAGGAGCGCCGGAATGAGGGCCGCGCGGATGATCTCCAGGTACGTCACCGGCGGGTCGACGATCTCCAGCATCATGTAGGCGCCGGCGCCCATCACCGGGGGCATGAGCGCGCCGCCGGAGCTGGCCGCCGCCTGCACGCCGGCCGCGGTCACCGGCTGGAAGCCGGCGCTGCGCATCATCGGGATGGTGAACGTGCCGGTGGTCGCTGTGTTGGCCACCGCGCTGCCGGAGAGCGAACCCATCAGGCCGCTGCTCAGGACGGCCACCTTCGCGGGACCCCCGGAGCTGCGCCCGAACACGCGCTCGGCGAAGTCGACGATGAACCGCGTCGCCCCGGTCGCTTCGAGGAAGGCCCCGAAGATGACGAACAGGAAGACGTAGGTGAACATCACGCCGAGCGCTACGCCGAAGATGCCCTGGCTGTGCAGGAAGGTCTGCGCCACGACCCGCGGGACGGTGTAGCCGCGGTGGGGAAACAGCCAGTCGGGGAAAACCGACCCGAAGAGCGCATAGAGGATGAACGCCGCGGCGAGCAACGGCAGCGCCAGGCCGAGCGACCGGCGGGCCGCCTCGATGACCAGCAGCAGGCCCAGCAGGCCGACGGCCGTGTCGAGCGTGGTCTCGAAGCCGGCGCGGTTGCCGAGCGTTTGTCCGTCGATCCACCACGCCGCGAACAGCGGGTCGGTCTGCACCACGATGTAGCCGCAGCAGGCGGTGGCCAGCACCGCCAGCGCCACGTCTGCGCCGCGGGCGCGCCTGTCGTCCTTCAGCGACGGGTGGACCGGGACGTTCAGGAAGCAGAGCGCCAGGCCCACCAGCGCGAAGAACGCCAGCCGGCTCTGCGGGGCCAACAGCGGGTAGTTGACCTCGACCAGCGTGAAGACGCACAACAGCACCCCGAGCGTGCCGCTCGTCAGGAGCCGGAGGTCGCGCGGAAGTGGGGTTTCCGGGGTCACGGCGCGGCCTGTTGCGGCCAGATCCCCGCCTCCTCGTAGAAGCGGATCGCGCCGGGGTGGAAGTCGGTCCCGGTGTCGCGCACGACGTTGTTCGGGTTGATGGCGCGGCCCGCGGCGTGCTTCTCGACGACCAGCTCGCGGTTCTCGTAGAGCAGCTTCGTCCAGTTGTAGACGAGATCGTCCGGCGCGTTGGCCGACGTGATGACGTGCATCGAGCCGACGTCGAGCCCGTCGAAGGGCTCGGCCTGTCCGCGATATGTCTCGGGCGGAATGCTGGCCGGGCGGAAGAAGAGGTACTCGTCGATCAGGGCCTGCTTCTCTTCATCCCCGTACGGAATGAAGGTGAGATCCATCGACGCGGAGGCCTGGGTGATCGACGCGGTCGGCACCGCGCCGCCCAGGAACGTCGCGTCCGCCGAGCCGTCGGTCAGCATGTCGACGGCGGCCTGCTGCGTGGCGTTGAGCGGCGAGAAATCGTCGTAGGTGACGCCGTGCGCCTCGAGCAGCGGGCCGACGAAGTACTCGAAGCCCGCTCCCGCCGGTCCGACGGTGACCCGCCGGTCCCGCAGATCGCCGATGCTCGTGATGCCCGACCCGGCCTGGGTCACGAACAGGGCCACGTTGGGGGCCAGGGTCATGATCGAGCGGACCGGATACGCGCGGTCCCAGCCTTCGCTGCCGCGGACCGCGAAGTAGGTGATGGCCGCATTCGACAGCGCGAAGTCGAGCTCGCCGCTCTCCAGGCGCCGGATGTTCTCCTGCGAACCGCTCGTCGCCTCGGCGGTGACGTTGTAGCCGAGCTCGCCGCCCGTCTCGTTGACCACCTCCGCGAGCGCGCTCCCGACGACGAAGAACGCGCCTCCCGGCGGCGCCGTTCCCATGCTGAGGAACTGCCGCGCGGGGGCGCCGTCTCCCCCTTCGCCACCGCCGCCGCAGGCGGCGCCGGAGATACACAGAATGCCGGCCAGGACACCGGTCGGCCACCGAAAGCTGGATCGACGCAAGAACTCCTCCTTGAACCCGCTCATGCTACTACGCTTCCTCGTTTCGGGCCGAAGATCGTCATTCCGGGCCGAAGATCGACAGCAGGTGGCCGTCGGGGTCGCGGAAATGGGCCGCCCAGGAGTCGCCGGTGACGTTGGCCGGTTCCCGCAGGAACTCGACCCCCTTATCCCTGAGCGCGGCGTACGCGGCGCGCACGCTCTCCACCGCCAGCACCACTTCCGTGGGGCCCGGCTCATCCGCGAGTCTCGCATGGGCCGCGCTCAGACAGAGCGTTACCGGCCCCGTCTCGAGGAAGACGAAGCCGGGAATCTCCTGCTTGACGGCCAACTCGAGCTTGTCATGGTAGAAGGAACGGGAGCGATCGAGCTCCGACGCGCCCAGCATGACGTTGGCGATTCCGGTGATGATCATGAGTCCTCCTGGCTCTTGCCGGACGGAAGCGGGCGCTCACGAGTCCCGGGCGACGTGGACGGCCCGGTCGGGGGCGGCGTGCCGTCGACGACGAAGCGGCGCGCCTTCATCTCGAAGCGCGGCAGCACGCCGGCGGGTACCGGGGTGACCGGCACGGTCAGCCCCAGCGCGCCCCGCAGTCGGTCCGCGGCCAGGGCCGCCACCGCCGCCGGGTCCGCGCCCGGTGCGACCTCCACCTCGACCGTCATCGCCCGCAGTGCTCCCTGCGCCCGCACCGTGCAGCGGTACTCGACCACCGCGTCTATGCCGCGCAGCACCGCTTCCACCGCGGCCGGATATACGTTGACGCCGCGGACGTTCACCATGTCGTCGGCCCGCGCGACGACGCCGCCGACGAGCCGGGCGAGCGTCCGCCCGCAGGCGCAGCGCTCGCGGGTCCGGACCACGAGGTCGCGCGTACGGTACCGAATGACGGGGCTCGCCGTCCGTCCCAGGTTCGTGATCACCAGCTCGCCGCGTGCGCCGTCCGCCAGCGCCTCACCGGTGACCGGATCGACCACCTCGGCGATGAACTCCCGTTCGTTGACATGCAGAAAGCCCGGCGCCTCCAGACACTCGAAGCTGATGGGGCCGACTTCCGTCAGGCCGTGGTGGTCGATGACCCGTGCCGCCCAGCCGCGCTCGATGCGGTCGCGCGTGGCCGGGATGCTGCCGCCCGGTTCGCCGGCGACGATGATCACGCGCACCGCGCTGTCGACCGGCATCCCGCGCCCTCCCGCTTCGCGCGCCACGTCGAGCAGGCGCAGCGCATAGGTCGGCGTGCAGCAGATGACCGTCGGCGCCAGCGTGTCGACCAGGGCGAGCCGCTGCCCGCTCGTCATGCCGCCGGCGGGGATCGCGTGCGCCCCGAGCTGCGCCGCGGCGTCGAATCCGGTCCAGAAGCCGAGGAACGGTCCGAACGAGAACGGGAAGAATACGCGGTCGCGCGCGGTGACGCCGGCCGCGCGATAGACCGCCTTCCAGCAGTCGAGCATCCACTGCCAGGTCTCCGGCGTGTCGATCCAGCGCAGCGGCCGTCCCGTCGTCGACGACGTCTGGCTGTAGCGCGTGTAGCGGTCCAGCGGCTCCGTCAACGCCGTCCCCCACGGCGGCGACTGCGCCTGGTCGGCCACCAGCTCGGCCTTCGTGGTGAAGGGTAGCGCCGCCAGGTCGTCGGGGAACGCCAGACCGGTCACGTCGATACCGGCGGCGGCGAGCTTCCGGTCGTAGAATGCGTTCCGGCCCCGCAGATTCCAGAGCAGTGCCGCGAGCCGTGCTCCCTGCCGCGCCTCGAGTGCTGGGCGGGGCCCGCACTCGTCGCCGGGCGGCTCGACCGGCTCGCCTGGCGGCGGCGTGAAGTGTGGGGCGTGCCGGCGGTCGGTCATGCGTCGAGAAAGAAGTTCCGGGAAGTTCACGCGTGGTCCGCAGTCATGCGTCCGGGTGCGACGGTGCGACCGCGAGACGGCCGGCGATAGCGGGCGGGATTGGCGTCGACCGGAGCGGTGCTCCCGCCCGCTTCGAGATGCACGCGATGGCGAGGCTGCCGGTGGCTATCGCGGCGCCGTCCTTCGTGACGTGCGCCGTGTAGCGGATCGATCTTGCGCCGATGGCGGCGATTCGGATGTGCACCTCGAACTCGTCCTCGAACCGCAACGGTCGATGAAAGTCGAACGACGCCGCCACGCGCGGGAAGCCGACCGCCGCGTCCGGCGCCGCGATGCTCAGGCCGGCCGCGCGCCACAGGGCGTGCTCGGCCTCCTCCATATAGCGGTAGAACCAGGAGAAATGAACGATACCGGCAGTGTCCGTCTCGTAGAACTGCACCCGGCGCTTCAGCCGGTACTCGCTGACCACCGGCCCATTCTATGCCGCGGCGCTCGCACGGCCCGTGCCGTCGGCGTCATTGGGCGACCGCCTGCGCTGGCCCCCGACCGGGGAGCCCGTGGTCGAGCGTCGCTCTTCTCGGCGCTACGCAGCGGCGTTTCTTCAAGGTGCCGGTAGCCGGTGAAGGGTCACGACCTGCTGCCGGCCGGTTGCGCCAGCTCGGGCCGCGACGTCCGCGCCGAGAACTCCTGCAGCGCCTCGAACAGCGGCCCGAGATCGGCGAACACGTTGCCGACCAGCGCGTCCACCAGCCGCGGGTGCAGGTCCGGGTGGGCGCGGATGAAGTCCCGGAAGCTGAACGTCTGGTTGTAGAACGACAGGACGAGTTGCCGGAACTGATCGAGCGCCCAGCGCATGTCGCGCTCGTAGTCCGCGAACGTCTCGGCGGTCACGCCGCCGGCTTCGAGGCCGCGGTGCACCGCGTCGGCGGCCATCTCCCCGCTCTTGAGCGCCATGAACACGCCGGTGGAGAACACCGGGTCGAGGAACGAGAATGCATCGCCGGCCAGGCAGAAGCCGTTGCCGCCGATCGACTCGGCGCGGTAGCTGAACTCGCCGGTCACCCGGACCGGTTCGATGCTCGTGCCCGTGCTCAGGTGGTCGGCGATCCAGATGCACTCGGCCGCCTCGCGCGCGAAGATCGCCTCCGGGTCGCGCGTATCCCGGTACAGGTAGTCCGCCTCGGCGACGACGCCCACGCTGACCACGTCGTCCGGCAGTGGGATGTACCAGAACCAGCCCTTCTCGGGGATGTAGGCGACCGTCGTCGCGCCCTGGTCCAGGCCGGGGTCGCGCTTCGCGCCGCGGTAGTAGCTGAAGATCGCGATCTTGGTGAGATCCGGGTCGCGCCGCTTCCAGCCGAGCTTCGAGGCGAGGAACGTGTCGCGCCCGGAGGCGTCGATGACGGCGTTGGCGTGGACCGTCGTCGAACCGCCGCCGGCGACGTCGGCCCGGACGCCCACCGCGCGGTCACCGTCCATCAGCAGCTCGCGGACCGCCGCGCCCTGCCGAACGTCGGCGCCCTTCGATCGCGCGTTGTCGAGCAGCATCCGGTCGAAGTCGCTGCGCAGCACCTGCCACGTCGTCGAGCAGGGGTGCTCGATCGTCTCGAAGAAGTAGAACGGCTGCGATACCTTGCCGGTGGTCGAGACGAACTGCACGCTGTACTTCTTCGGGCACGCCGCTTGCTCGAACCAGTCGAGCACGCCGAGCCGTTCGAACGTGAACCACGTATACGGCATCAGCGACTCGCCGATGTGGTAGCGGGGAAACGCCTCGCGCTCGAGGATCGCCACGCGCCGGCCGTGCTGCGCCAGCACGGTCCCGGCCGTCGCGCCCGCCGGGCCGCCGCCGATGACGATGCAGTCGTAGCGTTCGTTGGAGTCCATCGTGCTCATCGTATTACCAGCGGCAGCACCTCGACGATGTCGCCGATCCCGGTGCCGTGCCGGACGATCTCGGTGCGCCGGCCGTAGAGAACGCGGGGCTCGCGCATCCAGAAGACGCCCATCATCTCCGGGTTCGGCGTCACCGCGAGGAACGCTTTGACGCGGCTCTCGTACTCGAACTGCCCGTCCCGGAGAATACGCCCCAGCGGCACCTCGTTCTCCAGGATCTGCCGGCGGATCCCGTCGCCGAACGCGTCGAGCCGCATCCGAATCGCCCCCATCTCCACCGGTTGGCCGGCGTACTCCTGCACCAGCAGGACGCGGCGAAAGTACGAGCCGCCCTCGGTGAACGTCGACAGCGGCCGCAGCACCACGCGCCCGCCGAAGTGCCGCTCGAGCGTCACCGTCATGTCGGTGTCGTGGACGAGGAGCGAGCGGTACGGCAGGGGGATGTCGTCCGGCTGGACCACCTCCGCACGCGGGACCCCAATGCCGGCCCGCTCGTAGACCAGGTCGAGAGGGTAGAGGAGATCGTCCGCCAATTACGTGTACCGGATGTCGGTGTGCGCGGGCAGGAAGAAACGCGGCAGCAGGCTGTCGACGCGCAGCAGTCCCTCGCGCGACAGCCGGACCCGATCCGGGGACGCCTCGGCTAGGAACCCGTCGGAGACCAGGGATGCAAACGGGACGTCGAACCGTTCCCGCACATTCACGCCGTACTTGTCGCGGAAGTAGGCCGGGCGAATCGAGCCGAGCTTCAACTGCAGCACCAGCTCGCGGATCAGCCGCTCCTCGTCCGTCGGCCGATAGGCCCGGTTGAGCGGGATGCGTCCCTCCTGTATGGCCTGCGCGTAGGTCCCCCACGAGTCCAGGTTCTGCATGTGGACGCCGTTGACATGTCCGAACGACGCCACGCCGAGGCCGGCGAGGTCCGCGCCTTGCCAGAGTCGATCGCGGTACACGAAGCTCGTGCGGCCGGGATGTTTCACCGCCGTGTAGGCGCTGCCCACCGTGTAGCCGGCCCGCTCCAGGGCGGCGAACGCTTCGTCCACCCAGCGGCGCTTCGTCGCCCATGGGGCGACCGTTTCCTGGAACTGCCCGGTCCCGTGCAGCCGATCGCTGCTGATCGTGGTGTTGAACGGCAGTTCCATCTGGTAGATGGTGACGCTGTCCGGGTCGAGCGCGACGGTCCTGCGGACCGCGTCCCGCCACTTGTCCTCGGTCTCGCCGAGCATGCCCGCGATCAGGTCGATGTTGATCTGCGGGAAGTCAATCGAGCGGGCGAACTCGTATGCGCGGAAGATTTCCGCCGAACGGTGCGCGCGCCCGTTGATCTCCAGGATGCGGTCGTCGAAGTGCTCGACGCCCAGGCTAAGCCGCGTGACGCCCATCTCACGGATGGCGCGCAGCTTGGACTCGGTCAAGGTGCCCGGCTCGCACTCGAACGTGATCTCGCTCGCGGTCGACCAGGGCGTGACGGCCGAGAGCCGGTCGACCAGGCCGCGGAGCTGCCGCACCGACAGGAACGACGGTGTGCCGCCCCCGAAGTAGATGAAGTCGAGCGGCCGGCCGGCAATGGCCGGCTGCTCGGCGTACAGCTCCCACTCGCGGCCCAGCACGTCGAGGTACGACTGCACCTCGGCCGCATTCTTGTCCGTGTAGACCCGGAAGTAGCAGAAGTGGCAGCGCTTGCGGCAGAACGGGATGTGCAGGTACAGGCCCAACGGGACCTCCGCCGCCCCCGGCGTCGCCAGCGCGGGCCGCGCCGCTTCAGCCACCGCGTCCGCGGTCCAGGTGGAGAACGGCGGGTAGTTGGCGACGAAGTAGCTGCCGACCTCCGTTTCGCTGCCCGGCGCCGTGGCTGCTGCCGCCGCCTCGCTCATGGAGTCATGATACCAGCATGCCGATGGGGCGCTGGGCATCGTGCTCCTGGCCGGCACGCGTTTCGCAACGGAGTGCCGGTGCGGGTCTGCGCCGCGAAAGCGGTGCAGACCCCGGGGAGGCTGGCTGGGCGGAATGGAGGGTCGCAAGGCGACGGTTTCCCGGCTACGATGGCGCTCATGCAGGACGTGCAGCCCCGGTTCGGCTACCGCGATCTTCTGGCCATGCCGGAGGACGGGCGCCGCTACGAGATTCACGGAGGAGAGCTCGTCGTGGTTGCGGCGCCGTTGGCCCGTCATCAGATCGCCGTGGTGGAGATTGTCACCTTGCTGCACGACTACGGCCGCAGGGCGGGCGCACGGTGACCGCCCCGTTCGACATCGTGTTCGACGAGTACGACGTGGTGCAGCCGGACGTCGTCTTCTTCCGGGCGGAACGGTCGCACCTGGTCCGCCTCGATGTCGTGACGCGGTCGGCGCCGGACATCGCCGTCGAGGTGTTGTCGCCTTCCACCGCATCCATCGACCGGGGCCGGAAGATGCGCATGTTCGCGCGGTACGGCGTGCCCGAGTACTGGATCGTCGACCCGGTCCGCCTGGAGATCGAGGTTCATGTTCTCGAGAACGGCGCCTACCGTTGCGCGCAGGTGGCAACTCGTGGAGACACGGTGCGCTCCATTCTGCTCCCGGATCTGGCCTTTGTCGCCGAGAGAGTCTTCTCCTTCGCGTAGCCTGTTTCCTCGCGTCCTTGCACGTTCTGCCGCCGTTCCATGCGCCGCGGCCGCCATCGGAAGCCTACCCGGGCATAGCCGGCACGGATATCGCACGTCATGGGCGGTGCCGGCGTTTGCGCGGAGCGGTGCAGACCCCGGGGAGGCTTGGCCGGGCGGAAAGCGGGGTCGCAAGGCGACGGTTTCCGGGCTACGATGGCGCTCATGCAGGACGTGCAGCCGCGGTTCGGCTACCGCGATCTTCTGGCCATGCCGGAGGACGGGCGCCGCTACGAGATCCATGGAGGAGAGCTCGTCGTGGTTGCCGCGCCCCTGGCCCGTCATCAGCTCGCCGTGTTCGAGGTCGCCACCGTGCTGAACGACTACGGGCACAGGTCTGGTGGGCGCGCGGTGATCGCCCCGTTCGACATCGTGTTCGACGAGTACGACGTGGCGCAGCCGGACGTCGTCTTCTTTCGAGCGGAACGGTCGCATCTCGTCCGTCCCGACGTCGTGACGCGGTCGGCGCCGGACATCGCCGTCGAGGTGCTCTCGCCTTCCACGGCTGCCACCGATCGGGGCCGGAAGATGGAAATGTTCGCGCGGTACAGCGTGCCCGAGTACTGGATCGTCGATCCGGTCCGCCTGGAGATCGAAGTCCATGTCCTCGAGAACGGCGCCTACCGTTGCGCGCAGGTGGCAACCAGCGGAGACACGGTGCGCTCCGTTCTGCTCCCGGACCTGACGTTCGCCGCCGCCCGCATCTTCACGTTCGCGTAGCTCCCTGCCGTGCTGTCCGCGCCATTCTCGGCCCCTCGCGTCGGGTGCACCGCCCTTGGAACGAATCTCGCACGGACACGGTGATACGATGGCGCCCGTGCAGGACCTGCAGCCGCGGTTCGGCTACCGCGATCTCCTGGCTATGCCGGAGGACGGGCGCCGCTACGAGATTCATGGAGGAGAGCTCGTCGTGGTCCCGTCCCCGTTGCTGCGTCATCAGATCGCCGCCATGGAGATCGTCACCCTGCTGAACGACTACCGCCGGAAGTTCGGCGGGATCGCGGTCACGGCGCCGTTCGATGTCGTTTTCGACGAATACGACGTGGTACAGCCGGACGTCGTTTTCTTCCGGGCCGAGCGGCTTCATCTGCTCGACCCGAACTCGGTGGCGCGGGCGGTGCCGGACATCGTCGTCGAGGTGCTCTCGCCCTCCACGGCTGCCATCGACCGCGGCCGGAAGATGGAGATGTTCGCTCGGTACGGGGTACCCGAGTACTGGATCGTCGACCCGGTCGCGCGGCAGGTCGAAGTCCACTCGCTTGAAGAGGGCGGCTACCGCCAAGCGCAAGTCGCAACCGGCGGTGACATCGTTCGCTCGGTCCTGCTGCCGGATCTGACCTTCACCACTGCCGGGATCTTCACCTTCCCGTAGGTCGAACGTACCCAGCGTCGGTCGAAACATGCCCGCTCTGCCGGCTTTCCGCGACGCGACGGCCGGCCGGCGGACGGGTCGTCATCCGAAGCAGTAGAGCACGCCGTCCTGCGAGCCGATCACCACCTTGCCGTCGGCGATCGCCGGGGACGCCGACAGCGGCGCGCCGGTGTCGAACTCCCAGAGCTTCTCGCCGCTCTCGAGATCGAGGATGTAGAAGCGCCCGTCGCCCGAGCCGATATAGACACGGCCGTTGGCCGCAGCGGGGGACGAATCCACGCGCGCGCGGGTCATGAACGTCCAGCGCATCTCGCCGGTCTCGGCGTCGATGCCGTGGACCATGCGGTCGCGGCCGCCGATGACGACGGTGCCGTCGACGTTCAGCGCCGAGGAGTAGAACGGAAAGTGCCGCCGCGGGTGCTCGTAGCGCCAGACGATGTCCCCCGTGCTCAGGTCGAGGCTGACCACCTCGTTGTCGAAGGTGCCGAAGTAGGCGTGCCCGTCGTGGATGGCCGAGGACGCGGCGGTGTAGGCGCCGGCCGGCACGCTGGTGATCTCGGTGCCGTCCGAGATGCGTACCCCGTGGAACGTCTCGTCGCAGCCCCCGAAATAGGCGACGCCGTCGGTTACGGCGGGGGTGGCGTGGACGTAGTTCTGGGTCTCGACCTGCCACGCCAGCTCGCCGGTGGCGACTTCCAGCCCGTACAGGTAGCCGTCGTAAGAACCGATGAGGACACGGTCGCCGGAAAGCACCGGCGACGACTTGATCTCGCCCTGCGTCGCGTAGGTCCAGACCTCCGCGCCGGTCTCCGCATCGACGGCGTGCAGCACGCCCGCTAGATCGCCGACGAAGACCATTCCGTGCCCGACGGCCGGCGACGACTCGCCGATGCCCATCCGCTCGCTCGCCTGGTAGCGCCACTTCAGGTCGCCGGTCTCGAGATCGAGGGCGACGAGCTCGCCGGTGTAGGTGCCGACGTAGACCGTTCCGTCGGCGATGGCGGCCGACGAGTCGATCGACTCGCCCGCCTCGAAGGACCAGAGCAGCCTCGGGTTCTCCGGCACGGTGGCCGACGAGACGCCGGTCAGGCCGACCGTGCCGCGGAACTGTGTCCAGGCGTCCGGCGGCGCCGCCTCCTGGGCGGCTGCCGTTCCGGAGCCGGCCAGTGCTACGGAGGCGACGAGAACGGCGGTTGCGGCGACCGTGGCCGGCAACGGCTTGCGGTGTGACTGATTCAGTAGGCGCATTGATATACCTCCAACGCTTCGCGTGCGCCAAAGGGCCTCGGATTGAACGTGCCGGTCCACTGCGTGGCAGCGGCCTCGGCGAGAATCGACAGATCCTGTTCGGGTACGCCGGTTGTCCGCAGGTCCACCGGGAACCCGCCCGACCGCCCGATTTCGATCAGGCGATCGGCCAAGCGGTTTCCGGCCCCGCCCGACGCGGCGGCCAGGGGCATTCCGTTGACGAGGTCGCGGTAGAGATCGTCGTCGGCATGCGCGTTCCACCGCACCACGTGAGGCAACAGAATCGCCAGCGCGACGCCGTGCGTCATCTCGTAACGCGCGGTCAGGGGGTTCGCGCACGCGTGTGCCGCGCCGAGCATCGATTGCTCGATCGCCACGCCCGCGTAGAACGCGCCGAGCTGCATCGCGCCCCGCGCTCCGACGTCGTCCGGACGTTCGATCACCCGCTCGTAGTTGGCGTTCAGCAGGCGGAAGGCCTCGCGGGAGAAGAGCGCCGAGATCGCGGTGCGGCGCTTCGTCACCGCGGTCTCCACCGCGTGGGCGATGGCGTCGAATCCGCCGGCGGCGGTGACCGCCGGTGGTTGCGACAGGGTCAGCTCGGGGTCGAGGACGGCCACCCGGAAGGCGAGGCCGGGGTCGCCGCACGCCATCTTCATGTGGGTGACGGCATCGGCGATGACGGCGTAGCTCTGCGCCTCGGAGCCCGTGCCGGCGGTGGTCGGGACGGCGATCATCGGGAGCAACGGCTTGTGCGTGCGACCGTAGCCGCGGTAGTCGGCCATGGCGCCGCCGTTGGTCAGCAGCAGGTTGATGCCCTTTGCACAGTCGAGGGAGCTGCCGCCGCCGAGCCCGATGACGGAATTGGGCCGGAACGTCCGTGCGAACGCGACGCCCCGTTCGACCATGGCCGCGTCCGGGTTCACGTCGAAATCGTCGAATACCTCCACCTCCAACCCGGCGGCGCGCAGCAGGCCGAGCGCGCGGTCGACGTGACCCGCTTCCTCGAGGCCGGGATCGGAGACGAGCAACGGTCGCGCGAGGCCCAGCTCGCGGGCCAGCGTTCCGAGGCGCTGTACGGTGCCGGCCCCGAACACGAGGCGAGTCGGTACGTGGAATTCGAACGGCGTCATCGGCGAACAGAAATGATAGCGTGACCCGGACCCATGGTCCGTCTCGAACGTCCTCGGTGGGTGCGGATCAATCCTCGCGCAGCACGAGCGACGTGAAAGCGCTGAGGGCGAAGGTCCAGGGGTACAGCTTCTCGGAGTACCAGAGCTTCGCGAAGTACAGACCGATCGGGGTAGTCTCGGCGCGTCGCCCCCCATCGGTAGCGCTGATCAGCCACCTCACCCCGCGCGTCACCGCCCCGCCGATAGCGTCGATCGGGAGGGCTCGCGGCAGCCGTCCGAACGTCGCCAGCGCGGAAACCGCCAGCGCCGTCTCCTCGACCGAGGGCGGGACGCCGGGTGCGCCGCCCCAGCCGCCGTCGCCTCCCTGCGCGGCGATCAGCCAACGCGCCGCCCGCTGCTCGGAAGCAGGGATCGTCTCGCCGCCGGGCAGCGCGGCCAGCCCCTCGAGCACGCGCGCCGTGCCGTAGACCGGGTTGGCCTCGTCCGGGGCGCCCTGGTTCCCGAACCACAAGGGAATCCACGACCCGTCGGGCTGCTGCGCGCGCTCGAGAAACCGGACGGCGCGCGTGGTGGCGCGCTCGGTGCGGGCCCGGAGCGGGGCGGGCAGCGCGGGCCGCCAGGCGGCCCACGCCCGTAGCGCGTGGGCGGTGAGATCGGGACTGCTGCGGTCGAACGGCAACGCGCCCCAGCCGCGGCAGAACGTCGGTATTCCGCCGTCGGCATTCTGCATGTCGAGGAGCCAGCCGATCCCCGCACGTGCGGCCTCCAGATGCTCGGCGTCTTCAGAGCCCAGGGCATGGAGGGCGAGCAGCGCCCCGGGGGTATCGTCTGCGTCCGGCACACCGCCGGGGAGGTCGGTCCAGGCCCAGCCGCCCGGGTCGGCGTCCGTGTAGACGTGCCGCTCGCGGTACTGCTGGTCGAGAAGCCAACGGCTCAGGGCGGCGCGATCGGCAGGCCGGAGGAGGCTGTGCCAATCGGGCCGGCGCGCCAGCGCGTTGATGCTGAGCGTGGTGACCCACGTGGCCAGGTTCGTGTCGATGGGCCAGCTTCCGTCGGCCCGCACCGAACGCTCCAGGAACGCCACGCCGCGATCCACCACCGGGTGTGCCGTTTCCCCGGCGGCGACGAGGCTCATGACGACGAAGCTCGTCAGCGGCGTCGCCTCCAGGAAGCCGCCGCCGTGCGGCTGGATCGCCTCCAAGCGGCGCAGGGTGGCTCTGCGGGACGCGCGGCGGACGAGCCTCGCCAGCGGATTGCGCGTGGGTCGTTGCCGGTGCCGGGCCTGTCCGATGGCGATCAGGGCGGGCAGGGCATAGCTGACCACCGGGAGCTGCAGCCAGCGGTACCAGGACGGCGGGACCGCGGCCAGCTCGAACGGGAGTTGCGGCACGTGCCTCCAGCCGCTGCCGATGGCGCCCCCGCCTCCGCCCTTCGCGCCCTGGTCGTCGTCGGCGCGCGAGCGGGTGCTTCTCGTGTCTCTGGCTCGGCCGCGCCGCGGCGCGTCGCCGCCGGGGTCGCCGGCGCCCCGCCCATCGGCATCGAGGAGGCCGGCCAGCGCGAGCACCGTGAGAATGGGTACGGAGAACGTGCGGTCCCTCCCGTACCGCCGACTGATCGTGTCGGCGAGCGGCCGCGCTTCCAGGCTGCCGGCGGCGCGGTGCATCCAGCGGCGCACTCTGTCGAGCGCCGTCATGGACCACGGCGCGTCCGTCCCGGCGAGGGTGAGGGCCGCCCAGCAGAGAGCCGTCGTGCTGACGTTGCTCGGGCTGTCGGCGGTGTCGCCCCAGCCGCCGTCCTCGTTCTGGGTTCGGACCAGCCACGCGATGCCGTCACGGGCGAGCGCATCGCGCGCGGAGTGCGGTCGCTGCCGCTCGACGAGCGTGAGTGCGATGGTCGCGACGGCAGTCGACAGCGCCGACGACGACAGCTCGCCGGCCCAGTGGCCGTCCGCGGTTCGAGCCGCGAGCAGATGCGCTGTGAGACGGTCCAGCGTTGCACGCAACCCGGTGTGAATCGGCGCCGGTGCGGCAGGCTTCACGAGAGCGCCTCCGCGCGCGTGCGGTGATACGCGAGCTGGTGGTGCAGCCCCGCGTGGTGCGGCGCCCGGCCGGCGAGGTTTGACGAGCGATGTCCGCTCACAGGCTCAGGTGACCCAGGGCGAGCAGGGCATAGAAGGTGTACTCGCAGTCCTGCACGTCGTCGCCCCAGCTTCCGTAAAAGCCGCCGGAGTTTGTCCAGAGGCTGTCGATGAAGTCGAGGCACGGCTCCTTGATCGGTTCGAGCGGGGCATGCGCTCCGGCCAGCGCGTGCAGCGCCGTGGCGGTGGACAGCAGATCGGGGAGCGGCGTAGACGGCGACGCGCAGAACCCGCCGGCCGGCGCGTGGCGCGCCCGGAGCCAGTCGGTCGCTTCACGGTCCGCCGGACGGGAGAGGCGGCGCTGGATCGTCACCGCCGCTGCGGTCGGCGGCGTGAGGCCCGCCGGCACACCGGGCTGGTTGCCGTAGCCGCCGTCCCCCGCGCGGAGTGTGGCCAGGCAGTCCAGCAGCCGGCCGGGATTGTCGAGCGTCGCGCCCAGATCTTCGTACGCCCCCAGGGCGAGGAAACAGCCGTACGCCGTGCCGTGGCTCGCGCCGTCCGTCGGGCTGTAGCCGCCGTCAGGCGTGCGGTAGGTTTCGAGACGTGCAAGCAACGCCTCCCCGGGCGCATCGCCCGCGGCGCCGATGTCGGCCCAGCACCGAGCCAGACAGGCGGTATGCACGAAGTCGAGGTCGGCCGGGTCCTCGTGGTGCTCCAGGTACCGCCGCACGGCGGCGACCGGCAGGTCGCACCGCAGGGCGGTGAGCGCCTCGAGTCCGAAGACGGTGTAATACAGGTCGCTCGCGCCGTCGCGATCCTGGAAGCCGCCGTCGGGATTCAGCCGGGAGGAGAGAAAGCCCGCCGTCAGGTCCGCCGCGTCACCCAGCAACGTCGGCGACAGCCTGGCTACCTGCAGCATTTCGAGCCTCGAACTCACTGCACCAGCCCTGAATCTCGACGCTGAAGATCTTGCCGATGACCCGGCGCAGCAACCCCTTGAGGCTGGGGTTGGTCAGGCCGGGCAGAGAGCGGATCGCCTCTTCCTTGTAGCCTTCCATCAAGCGGTGGCTGCGGTCCGCGGCGTCGAAGCGGGACAGCAACTCGCGAACTTCGTCGGAGCGGCCGTCGAGGGCGCGCTCGCGGCGCCACGCCGCCTCCAGAATGGAACGCGCCTCCGGCTCGGACTTCGCCTGCTCGTAGCCGACGGCGAGGGGCAGCGACGGACGCAATGCCGCCACGTCGTCCGGCGCGTCGGGGGACGGCTCCAAGTCGTCGAGGTCGTCCCGTATCTGATAGGCGATGCCCAGCGCATCGCTGTAGGCCCGCAGTCTTTCGCACACGTCTTCGTCGGCGCGGGCGCAGGCCGCACCGAGCTCGAGCGCCACGCCGAACGCGGGAGCCGTCTTCTGGCGGAATATCTGCAGTACCTGCTGCGAGCCGAGCGGCCGCGGGCTGCGCGCCCACGCCAGCTCCTCGCCCTGGCCGAGGCAGAGCGTGCGGTGGCCGCGGGCCGCAATCGCGATCATCGTGGCACGGATGTCGGGTTCGAAATCGCTCTCCGCGAGCAGCCGGTACCCCTCGCCGACGAGAAAGTCCCCGGCATTGAGCGCCGCCGGGACGCCGTGCGAGGCGTGCAGGGTGGGCTCGCCGTAGCGGCGCGCGTCGCCGTCCTCGATGTCGTCGTGGACCAGCGAGGCCTTGTGGAAGCACTCCACCGCCACGGCGACCTTGCGCAGCGCATCCGGCGGTGTCGCGTGCGGGTCGTCCTGTAACGCCTGATGCACGCACACGGTGAGGAAGGGGCGCCAGCGCTTGCCGGCGCGGGTGAGCTCTGCGCGCGCGAGCGTCTCGGTCTCGCCTTCCGGCGGTCCGCCGAACAGTGCGTCGAGCGCCGCGGGCTCGAACCAGCTCTCGACGTCCCGCCGCAACGCGTCGAGATCGAGCCGGCGGGTCCGGTCGTCGCTGGTCGCGTGGATGAAGTCCCATACCCATTCCACGTCGACCCCGGTGTCCTTGCAGTCGTCCTGCAGCAGCGGGATCGCCACGCCCGGAATCGCCGCGGCCTCCATGTAGGGGAAGGCCCGCTCCAGCACCGAGAGGCAGCTCACGCCGACGATCGCCTCGATCTTGCCCGTCTGGATCAGCGCCATGACGAGGGCCGAGCCCTCGGCGACGAGCACCGCGTAGCCGAGTTTCTCGGCCTCTTCCTGCAGATCCTGAATGGTGCACAGGCCGCACTGCTTGCACAAGAGGCCGAACTCGTCGAACGGGGCGGGACAGCGGTCTTCCACGCGCAGGCACTTGGGCAGCAGCAGCAGGCGCCGGTCGTAGGGAACGGCAGCCAGGTGCTCGCGCCACGTCTCGTTGGCGAGCAGCACGCCTACGTAGTCGATGTACTTCGGATCGATGCCGTGCCCGCGCACGATCTCCTCGGATCGCGCCCGCAGCTCGTCGAGGACCAGCGGCGGCGTGATCTCGCTCTGCCGCGCCGCGACGTACGCCTGGACCTGCCGCAGCATCACTTCGCGCTCCGACCGGGTCTGCGGAATGTTCTCCTGCGGCGGACGCATGGCCACGGGCGGCACCGCGCGCGGGAGCGAAACGACCGGCAGTTGATAACTCACAGGAATCCGTTCCGTTGATGTTCGATGTTCACTCGGTGATTCACGGGCAAGGATTGGGGCGGCGTTAGCTGTAGGCCCCGAACCCGAAGAACCAGTGCTTCTTGGCGAAAGCGTAGGCCCAGTGCTCCTCCGGGATCTCGTTGCCCGGGTCGTGCTGGCTGCTCCGCGGCGTCAGTTGCGCCAGCTCCTCGGACGCCGTCTGCCGCTGGGTCGTGTCCCTGGCACCGTGGCGCTCCACGAGCTCGCGGACCAGATCCGGCCGCTCCAGCACGATGCAACCGCGCGTGGTCCGCGCCGCAGTCTCCCGAAAGTCCTTGAGGAAAGACGAGCTCGTCATGGTCTCGTAGACGCTCGGCCGATCATAGACCGTTTCCGTTGCGAACTGGATGATCGGGCACGGCTCGATATCGCCGTAGGGGCTGATGTGATGGCTGACCCCGGTTGCCATCGGACACAGCGCCTGGCCCTCGTCGTCCCAGTACGCGTCGACGATGGCAATCGGCAGCTTGGCGCGCATGCGGACGATGAACCGGCGCACGCGGAGCACCTCTTCCGGCGTCAGCGCGATCTCCGCCGTCGGCTTCGGGCCGACGACCCGGTAGGTGTGGAACCATGCATAGTGCACGCCGAGGTCGATGAGCCGGCGCAGCCACGACTCCTGCACGAGATCGTCGATGTTCGTCTTGCAGACGCTCGTCGCCACACCTGTCACCAGCCGGTTGCGGGTGCAGGCCTCGAGCCCGGCCAGCGACTTGTCGAGCACGTCGGACCGGCCGCGGCGCTCGTCGCTCACCACCGAGGTGCCCTCGATGCTGACGAGCGGCGTCACGTTGCCCAAGCGGCGCAGCTCGGCCGCCCGCGCGTCGTCGATCAGGTGGCCGTTGGTGAAGAGCTGGAAGTAGCAGTCCTGGTGCGCCGCGAACAGGTCGAACAGGTCCGGGTGCAGCAGCGGCTCGCCCCCCAGGATACCGAAGTAGCTGTTGCCGTGCCGCTTGGCGTCGCCGACGATGCGGTTCAGCTCGTCGATCTCGATCTTCCGGCTCGGCGCCTCGACGTCGACCCAGCATCCCTGGCAGCGCAACTGGCAGCCGGAGATCACCGAGATGAACAGGAACGGGGGGAAGTGCTCGCCCCGCTTGATCCGCCGCTTGTAGCGCTGCACCGAGCGGACGCCCTTGACGCCCATGTTCCAGACCAGCTTGCGCAGGGCGCGCGGGTCCGGCTCGGTGAGCATCCGTCTGGCTAGTCCGAGCACCACGTCGTCAACCCTCCTGCCGCGCGGCGGCGGCGTCGATGGCGGCCTGCGCCCGGGCCTTGGCAGCCTCGGCCTTGGCCTGGATCTCGTCGAGGGTCGGCAGGCCCGCCAGCACCTCGGCGGGGATGTCCAGGTTCTTCTGCAGCTTCACCAGGCACTTCTGCCTTTCCTTGAGAGCCCGCTCCTCGTCGCGCTCCTTAGAGAAGCGCGACTTCGCCTTCTCGCTCCGGTCGCGCAGCGCGGCGTAGATGTCGCCCCCGAGCAGGGCGGAGATGTCGACCTTCATCGCTTCGCGGCGCACGTCGTCGGCCTGAATCTCGCCGCCGTGGATCGGCCCGTGGCGGTACTTGGGGAACAGGATCGCGACCTCCGGGCAAACCCGCGAGCAGGCCGGGCAGTCGGTCTTGCAGTTGTCGTGGTTCTGGACCTGGATCTGCCCGCCCTTCGAGACGCCGTAGACGTCGAAGAGGCAGAAGCTCAGGCACTGCATGCAGTTCGTGCAGCGGTCGAAGTCGATGACCGGGAACCACGGCTTCCATTTTCCCGGCTCGTGGACCTCGCACTCTGCCCGGATAGCGTCCACCAGCGCCGCTACTGCGTCGGGCGTCTCGTCGCCGATGTCGCGGAACCAGACCCGGCCGCCGGAGTCGGCGCCGACCGCCTCGGACGGCTGGCGTTCGGTGAAGCGGCCGAGCACCGCCAGCGCGTTGCTGTGGTCGGCGGGGCCCGCGCCGGCTGCCGCGCGGCCGGCTCCGACCCGCGTCACCCGGTAGCCCTTGTCGAGCAGCGTCTGCATCAGGGCGAACCGGTGCGCCCCGTCCAGCGGTTCGGCGCCGCGCCCTTCGTACAGCGCTACCCGCAGCACGGGCAGGGACAAGTTGCCGGCACCGCTCATCGATTGCCTCCGTCGCCGGTCCCGGCGTCTTCATTCGACGACCGGCGGAAAGGGTCTGCGGCCGGTACGTCCCGGCTGTCGGCCGTCCCCGCGCCGTTGACGTCAGGTGTCAGCATCGCCGCCGCCACCGCCTCGGCCGTCTCCTCCCGCATGTTGAGTATCGTGACCCGCTCCTTGTCGAGGGACGCGCCGGCCGACGAGAACAGCCAGCGCACGGCCCGCGGATAGCAGGCGGCGATGGTCACTTCCCCGCCCGCCGCGATTTCCGCCAGCCGGGGGTCCTTGCGGGCCGACATCTCGCACAGGTCGGGCACCGCATCGAAGTCGACGCCGGAGCCGGCCAGCGCCTCGAGGACGCCGTCCTTGACCTGGCGCGGCACCACCCGCGCGTAGGTGCAACGGCAGTAGACCAGGTTCGGGGCCTTCCCGGCGGTAGAGATCTCGGTGTCGTTCATCACGCTGTCGCCATTCGATAGGTCGGGGTCGGCTTGGCCGGCCGGAAATGCTCGATGTGCTCGATCGCCGCCCGGCGCCCGCTCCCGGCCGACTCCCAGGCCGCAAGCGCCGCCAGCGCAGCGTCGTGGAGGCGCTTCGGGTCTTCCTCGGCCCGCAGGTTGACGATCAGCTCTCCCGCGTCGACCGGCGCCTTCAGCGTGTGGGCCAACTCCGCGCCCCGGTCACCCGCTACGAGATTGAGAACCGCGATGTCCGAGGACAGCTCCTCCGCCGTCAGCGTCATCTTCAGGTGCGCGATCTCCCCGGTCCCGACGGCGTCCGAGATGGTCGCCGCGAGGTCCCGCAGCATGGCGTTGCCGTCGAAGGGCGTTTCGCAGGAGACGCGCACCGTCGCGTTCAACCAGCCGAGAAGCGCCTCGCCCTCGGCATACACCTCGTAGTCCACGTCGGGAGACGTTCCCACGCCCATCGCGCCGCGGGTCACCTGTTCGAACCAGGGGGTCGTTCCGCTCCCGTCCCGTGCCGACATGACGAGCACGTCGGCCCGCGGGTAGCGGGCAGCCAGTGCTTCGCGCAGTCGTTCCTGCCGGGCCTCGTCGAGCAGGTCGATCTTGTTCATCACGATCACATCCGCCTCGGCGAGCTGGCGGTCGTAGACGTACAGCACCTTCTCGGAGAACGACCGCCCGGCTTCCAGGCCGAGCACCCGCAGCGCCCGCAAGGGATCGACGAGCACGCTCAGCGGCGCGATCTCGAAAGCATCTCCGTACATCCGGCGCAACGGGTAGCTGACCGCGGCTCGCAGGTCCGTGCAGCTTCCCACTGGCTCGGCTATGAAGACGTCCGGCCGGGCGTCGGTGTTCAATCTGTCCGCGGCGTCCATCAACGTGTTGAAGCGGCAGCAGAAGCACCCGCCGGTGATTTCCTCGACCGGGAAACCCTGCGCGCGGGCCACCGTCGTGTCGACGAGGCCGACGCTCTGGTCGTTGGTGATCAGCCCGACTCGCCGTCCCCCGTCGGTCAGAAACCGTGCGAGCCGGATGATCGCCGTCGTCTTGCCTGCACCGAGGAAGCCGCCGACCATGATGTACCGGGCTCGCGCGCCGGCGGACGGTTTCGGTTCCGATTCGAGGCTAGCGCCCCGAACCGCCGCGCTTGGCGCGGCGGTTCGGCCCATCCCCCCCGCTCCATGACCCTGCGTCGCAGAAACTCCGCTCCGCTCCGTTTCGCGGCGCAACTTCCTAGGCATCCTTCTCACCTTCGCGGCGGCTCGCCAGCATGCGGTCCACCGTCGCGTCGAGCACGTGCACATATTCGTCGACGTCGAGGCTACCGGGATCCGCCGTGCCGTCGACGGCGTAGAGCCAACCCTCTCCGTAGGGCGCCGATTCGACCAGCGTAATGTCGGTGTCGAGGCCCTTGTTGGCCCCGACGAAGCACCCCGACGCTACGGCGTAGACGTCGGAAATCGCCTTGAATCCCTCTATCGTGCCGATCGTCTGACCGATCTCCACCGGCCCGCCCGGCTCCACCGCAAACATGCATTCTACTAGGTCGCCCAGCATGCGGGTGGCGAAGGTGGTCAATCCGATGCGCCAGTGTCCGGCATCGTCCCGCTTCAGCCAGTAGTGCGACCGCGTGTAGCGGTGGTCGACCGGCAGGCGCGTGGCGAACCGGGATCGCCTGTAGCGGATGAAGGAGGCAGCGCGTGGCGTGGTCATGATGACCGCGGCGCCTCGGAGACTGAGCCGGCGAGCAGTGCGCCGGTGAGCGCCTCGACGTCGGGCATCTCGGACAGGTGACACCACGAGAGCCGCACGGCGCCGGCCTCCTCCTCCGGGGGCAGGCCCATTGCGGCAAGCACATGGCTGCAGGTGTACGACTGCGAGGTACACGCGGCGCCGTCCGAGATGGCGGCCAGCCCGGCCCAGGCCTCGATGAGCGCCTCCTTCTCCCAACCCGGAATCGACAGGTTGAGGATGTATGGCAGGCGGCGGCCGGGGTCTCCGTGCACCCGCGGAGCGAGCGGCGCCAATCCGGCCAGCAGGCGCTTCTGAAAGGCGATCGCCGTTGCGCGACGGGTGTCGTGCTCGTCGACTGCCAGCTCGGCCGCCTTGCCGAACGCTGCGATCAACGGGACCGGCAGCGTGCCCGGCCGCAGACCCAACTCCTGCCCGCCCCCGTGGAGCAGGGGCGTCAGGGGTGGGCGCGCGCCGTCCCGGTGCCGGGCGATCAGGGCGCCGGAGCCCTTGGGACCGCAGATCTTGTGGCCGCTGACGCTGACCAGATCGATCCGCGGATGCCGGAGCGCATCGAGCGCCTTGCCGAATCCCTGCGCCGCGTCGACATGCAGGAAGACCGGCGCGCCGGCGAGTCCATCCGCGATTTCAGCGATCGGCTGCTGGATGCCGGTCTCGTTGTTGACCTGCATCACTGAGACGAGCAGCGTGTCGGACCGCACTGCGGCGGCCACGCGGTCGGCATCGACCCAGCCGCCGGGCTCGGGTTCCACGAGCGTCAGGTCGAAGCCGCGCGAGGCGAGCACCCGCAACGGTTCCAGCACGGCGTGGTGTTCGATCTTCGTGCTGACGAGATGCAAACGACGCTCGTCGCGTCCGTAGGACTCCAGACCGAGAAGGGCCAGGTTGTTCGATTCCGTGGCGCCGCTGGTGAAGATGACCTCGTTGCGCCGGACGTTCGCCACTCGGGCCACGTGGGCGCGGGCCCGCTCCACCGCCTGCCGCGCGGTCATTCCGTAGCCGTGGGTGCGGCTGCCGGCGTTTCCGAAATCGACTTCGCTGAAGCGGCGGAGCTCCGCCTGCACGCGCGGATCCATGGGGCAGGTCGCCGCGCAGTCCAGATAGACTGGCCGGGGATTCTCGGGTGTCGGCACAGTGGAACCGGATTGTACCTGGAACGCCAGCGGCCACCCGTCGCTGCCGGCTCGGTGAACTTCGCGGATCTTGTCGTGAGTTCTTGCACATGCAGATCGAGGACCACGGATCGGTTGCACCCGAGCGCGGCCTCCGGCTCGAAATCGAGGCGCTGAGTGGCCTGGAACAGGACGCGCCGCAGCGCATGAACGCGCAAGCGGACTCGCACGACCGAACGCGGGGAGGCTCGGGTGGCCCAACCATGTCGGCGGTCGCCGGCGAGCGATTGCTCGTTTGGGAGTCGGTCCGGCCCGCCGTGATACTGCCGCGGCACGGTGACCCCGAAGAGTGGGTGCGCGTTCGGGTCTGCGCCCATCGCGGAGTTCCGATCCTGTGCAGGGAATCGGGCGGCGGCGCCGTGGTGGTCGGTCCCGGCTGTCTGAACGTCGCGTTCGTCCTGTCGCTCGACAGGCGCCCGTGGCTGACCGATGTCGAACGCAGCTACGAGTGGCTACTCGGCAGGCTGGCCGGCGTTCTGGCCGTCGGGGGTATCGCTATCCGGTCGACCGACCTCGCCATCCATGATCGGAAGTTCGCAGGCCACGCCCAGCGGCGCCGGAGGGGCACTCTGCTCCATCACGGAGTTCTGCTCTACGACTCCGAGGACTTCGACCTCGATCTGGTGGACGCGTTGCTGCACGAGCCTCCGCGCCGCCCGGCTTGGCGCGGAAACCGCACCCACCGCGAGTTCCTGACCCACGCGCCGCTGGCACGAGATGAGACCGTCCGTCGACTCGGACGGCTCTCGGCTCTGCTGAGGGAATGAGTCGCAGGCATTCGTCAGCGCGTGCATAGCGGCTCCCTCTATTGGTAGCAGAAGCATTTACTCCACCGAACCCGGCAGACTCCACCCGCCGGGAGAAGTCTCGTGCAGGACGGTGGCAAGATCACCCACGGTACTTTTCCGCCTCCAGGAACAGCGCCAGCAGAGCTTCCCACGGTCGGGCGTGCAGGTTGAGCTGCCCGGCGGTGTTCTCCCAGCGGCGTACCGACGTCGGGGTCACCTGCAGCAGGTCGGCGAACTCGGCGATGGAGCACCCGCACTGCTCGCGCAACTCCGCCACCAGCTCGCCCGTGGGTTCGAACGATACTTCGTCGGCGGCGTCGGAGGGCGCGGCTAGCGGCAGTCCGGCGGCCGGAATCGGCGGCCGGTACGTCAGCGTCTTCTTGACCCTGCGCGGCGGCGTTGCTGCCTCGGCTGCACCGGACGACTCGGCCGCAGAGCCGTTGAACCCCGTCACACCGTCTACAGGCCGTTCCATCCGGGCGGCCGCGCCCGGCGTCATGCCGTTCCACCTGTGAAGTTCGGGAGTACCCGTTGCCAGCCCAGCGTCTGCCGGCGCGGGCTCGGCCGAAATCAGCTCGGCTTCGTCCACGCCGCGCAGCAGAAAGAGCAGTTCGGGGCTGTCGTCGAGCCGGCTGCCCACGCCCGAGAGGACCGCCGCCGCATGCTTGCACATTGTTGCCCGGTCCTCGCACTCGCAGGACGGCACGATTTCGCCAGGCTGCGGAAACACGCCGGCGTCTCGATCGGTGACTGCCGCCGCAACGTTACCGGGCAGCAGGCCCCGATGCAACTCGAGGACGGAACCTACGCGGCCCGCGCACACCCTCTTGATCGCCGTCCAGGCGGAGCCTTCGATTTGCCGGATGCGAATCGAGACGTGGTACAGGGCGGAACCGACGACCATCGCGTCGACGGCGCCCGGCTCTATCGCCAGATGACAGATGGAACCGTTGCGCACATAGGCCCTGCCATGCGCCAGCCGCGCCGCGTATTCGGAGAAGGACTCGAGGTGCTCGCACCAGCGCCTGCCCCAGAAGTTGCGGGCGATGGTACGCCCCCGCAACTCTATGGGTTGCACTCTTACGCCGCGCGCACGCAGGCCTTGTATCTCCGAGACGGTCCGCGCCCTTTGTTCATCGACCGGTACGTAGCTTGGATACCAATGCACTGTTTCAGATCCTGTGGCTCGTTGCCGCCGTTCTCACCAGTGGGAGGACGTTGCCGCAGCCGTTGCGGTCGCCGAGAGTATGTTGCCTGCGCCAGGAAGAAGAATCATTTCCCGCTGCGGCATATCGCACCGCCCGTTGGATTTCGAGGCGGTCTGACTACGTGATTCCCGTGGCGGTGAAGGGGGGACGAAGATCGGCAGCGCACGAAGTTGCCTCGAAACACGCGCGGGTAGTAGTTCACACACGTAAAGCGTCCTGAAGTGGCGCGTCATATCGACGCTCCACGTTGCCGATAAGTCGAATTGCAACGGCATACGCGCATAAGCGATGGTGAGCCTCGCCACATCATGCCCGGACCGCCGGCCTTACCTTTCCTTCGTTCGCGCGTGTCGGGCAAGGTGCCGTCTCTACTTGACTCGGCCTGCAGAACCCGTACGCGCAGGCATTCGGCTCTCCAGCAGTCCGTGGCAAGAGCCCCGCTGCATTTCGAGCGGCGATGCATTCCGCCCCGGCCAATGGACTCCGTTGCGGCGAACCACAGTCTACCATCATCGGCGTCTCGACAGACAAGCGCGCTCTTCCGCACCAGGTGGGGACCGGCGCCCCGAAACGCTTCGCCGGCTCGGCGTTTCGGCCCATCCCCCCGTTCCACGACCTTGCGCCTCAGCACTGCGCTTCGCTGCGTGCTGCGGCCCAAGCTCCTCTAGACGTCGAGGTCCAGCGCCTCGTCGGCTCGTTCCATGATGAAGCGGAACCGGGCCGAGGCGTCCTTGCCCATCAGGTCCGCGATGACGCGATCGGTCAGGAGCTGGTCGCTGACCGCGACCCGCAGCAGACGCCGCGTGTCCGGATTCAGCGTGGTCTGCCAGAGCACCTTCGGCATCATCTCGCCGAGCCCCTTGAAGCGGGTGATCTCGGGCGCTCCGCGGCCGTTGGTATGCGCCTTGACGAGTGCGTCCCGGTGCGCGTCGTCGAGCGCCCAGAAGGTCTCCTTGCCGACATCCACGCGGTAGAGGGGCGGCTGGGCCAGGTATACCTTCCCGTGCGCGATGAGCTTCGGAAGGAACCGGTAAAAGAAGGTCAGCAGCAGCGTGGCTATGTGGTTGCCGTCCGAGTCGGCGTCCGCCAGGATGATGACGCGATCATAGCGCAGTCTGGCGATGTCGAAGGTCTTCCCGAGGCCGCAGCCGAGCGCGGTCACCACGTCGGAGAGCTCCTTGTTCGCCAGCACCTTCGATGCGGAGGCGCTCTCGACGTTCAGCACCTTGCCGCGCAGTGGGAGGATGGCCTGCCGGGTCCGGTCGCGTCCCTGCTTGGCCGAGCCGCCGGCCGAGTCTCCCTCGACGATGAACAGCTCGCTGTCGCCGCGGGCGCTGCCCGTGCAGTCGCTCAGCTTGCCGGGGAGGTTGAGCCGGTTCGAGGTCGCGCTCTTGCGCGACACCGATTGCTGCGCCGCGCGGCTTGCCTCGCGGGCGCGGGCGGCCAGGACGATTCGCGCGACGATCGCCTCTGCCACGCTGATGTTGTGGTTCAGCCAGTGCTCCAGGGCGGGCCGCAGCGCCCCGTCGAGGACCGGTGCGAGCTCGGGGTTGTTGAGCCGGTCCTTGGTCTGTCCCTGGAACTGCGGGTCCGGCACGAAGACGGACAAGACGCCGGTGAGTCCCTCCCGAATGTCGTCGGCGGTCAGGGACACCCCCTTTGGAGTGAGGTTGTGCGTCTCGATGAAGTTCCGGACGGCCTTGCCCAGGCCCGCCCGTACGCCGTTCTCGTGCGTGCCGCCGGACGCGGTCGGGATGCCGTTGACGTAGCTGCGCAGGAGCTCGTCGGTCGCTTCCGTCCACTGCAGCACGACTTCGACCCGCGAGCCCGTGTCCGCGTGCTCCCGCACGAGGACGAACGGCGCCTCGTGGACCGGGTTGGCGCCCCGTTCCCCGACGATGCAGGCGAGGTAGTCCGGCAGGCCGTTCTCGTGCCGGAACTCCTCCTTCGTGTCCCGGGCCTCGTCCGCGAACACGAACCGGACGCCGCCGTGGACGTAGCTGGCGATCTCGAGCCGCTGCCGGATAACGCCGGGGTCGAACGTCGTCTTCGGGAAGATCCGCGGGTCGGGGTGGAAGCGGATCGTGGTGCCGGAGCCGCGGCCCGGCTTCAGCTTCCGGAGGGCGGCCACCGGCCGTCCCCGGCGGAAGGTTTGCTGCCAGACGAAGCCGTCCCGCTTCGACGTGGCGACCAGCTCCTGCGACAGCGCGTTCACCACGCTGGCGCCGACCCCGTGCAGACCGCCGGCCGTGCGGTAGGTCCGGTTCTCGAACTTGCCGCCGGCGTGGAGTGTCGTGAAGATGACCTCCAGGGCGTTCTTGCCGGTCTTCGGGTGCCGGTCGACCGGCATGCCGCGGCCGTCGTCCACGACCGTCACCGAGGAGCCGTCGCCGTGCAACGTCACCTGAACGTTGGCGGCATGGCCGTTCATCGCCTCGTCGACCGCGTTGTCGAGGATCTCCCAGACCAGATGATGCAACCCGGCCGACCCGACGCCTCCGATGTACATGCCGGGACGCTTGCGGACCGGCTCGAGACCCTCGAGTACGGTGATGTCCCTGGCCGAATATGAGCTAGCCATCGTCTTCCCGGCGACCCGGCTGGGATCCGGGCCGGCTCCGGCCCCTCGCGCGCCGTTCGGCGGGTGACGCCGCCAGAGGACCTCACAGGTAGGAGCCTCAGTTTAGCACGGCATCCGCCTCCGGCGGAGCATGCGGCCGGCATCACCAGCGGTAGCGTTCCAGCTCCCGCCGGACGATGGGGGCCATCAGGTACAGCCCGATCAGGTTCGGGATGGCGACCACGAAGACCAGCGCGTCCGACAGGTCGATGAGCGCCCCGAGGTTCAGGCTCGCGCCGACGACGACGAACCCGCAGTAGCCGAGGTTGAAGCCGAGGCGCTGGAGTCGTCCTTCCCCCGCCAGGTAGGTGAAGGCCTTCAGGCCGTAGTAGGCCCAGGCGATCATCGTCGAGAAGGCGAACATGATGGCCGCGGCGGCCAGCGGGATCGGCGACCAGGGCAGGGTGGAGGCGAACGCCCGTGTCGTCAACTCGATGCCGCTGATGTCGCCGGTGGCGAGCGCCGGATCGTAGACCGTCGTGGTGATGACGAGAGCCGAGAGGGTGCAGATCACCACGGTGTCGATGAACGGCTCGAGCAGGGCGACGAAGCCCTCGCTGGCCGGCTGCGCCGTGCGCGCGGTGGCGTGGGCGATGGCGGCGCTGCCGAGTCCCGCCTCGTTGGAGAAGACCGCGCGACGGAATCCGATGACCAGCGCGCCGAGCCCGCCGCCGGCCATCCCCTGCGACGTGAACGCCCCGTTCCAGATGGCGGCGATCGCGCCCGGCAGCCGGTCGGCGTTCAGCACGATGGTCAGCAGCGCCAGCGCCACGTAGAGCACCGCCATCGTCGGGACGAGCCTGACCGTCGTGCGGGCGATGGACTGGATGCCGCCGATGATCACCAGGGCGACGATTCCCGCCAGCAGCAGGCCGATGAGCCAGCCGCGCCCGGCGAAGACGCTGGCGTCGGCGCCGGTGATGTCGATGAAGATGGCGGCTGCCTGGTTCGACTGGAACATGTTGCCGATGCCGAGGCAGCCGAACACCATCGCGCCGGCGTAGAAGAGGCCCAGCGCGCGGCCCAGCGCCGGCCAACCGCGGTCGCCGAGGCCCCGTTCCAGGTAGTGCATCGGTCCGCCGGAGACCGACCCGTCCGGGTTCCGGCGCCGGTACAGCACGCCCAGGGTGCACTCTGCGAACTTGGACGACATGCCGAGCAGGCCGGCCGTCATCAGCCAGAAGGTGGCCCCGGGCCCGCCGGTCGAGATGGCCACCGCCACGCCGGCCATGTTGCCGATGCCGACGGTACCGGAGACCGCGGTCGACAGTGCGCTGAACTGGGAGATCTCGCCCGGGTCGCCTGCGCGGGCATAGCGTCCCGAGACGATGCGCAGCGCCTGCGCGAATCCGCGTACGTTGATGAAGCGCAGATAGACCGTGAAGAAGACCCCGCCGGCCACGAGCCACAGCACGATGAGCGGCATCTCGGCCCCGAACAGGGGAACCGGGTAAAAGATGAAGCCGGACACCGCGTCCGCCACCGGACGCATGAGCCGGTCGATGAGTCCGTCGATGCCCATGGATGGAAGACCTGATGTGCGGCGGGCGACGCGGAGCCCGGTCAGCGCGGTTCGAGCCCTGGCGTCGCGATCGGCCTCGGGGCGACGCGCGTGAACTGCCCGCGCTGCAGCAGCTCCCGGCCCCGGCCGCCACGGCCCACCCGCTCGTACTTCGCGGTGCTGATGGTCTGCTCCGCCCCGCGGCTCGTCTCCACCGTCAGCAGGTCCCGGTCGCCGCGAGAGGCGACGAAGCCGATGACCCGGTCGCGGTCCTTCGCCAGCTTGATGAGCAGCACCCCCTTGCCCGGCCCGGACAGGAAGTTGATCTCCCGCGCGGGGCAGAGCATGGCCCGCGCCTCGCGCGTCGCGGCGATGAGCGTCTCGTCACCCGCGATCGCGGCCACGCCGACGATCTCGGCGCTTCCGGCGGGCCGCGCGAACCGGCGGCCGGCGCGCGTACTCGGCTCGTTGAACGCCTCGAGGCCGAACCGCAGGCTGTAGCCGTCGCTCGACACCGCCACCGCGTGGCACGGCGGCTCCGCCTCGGGGGGCGCCGTGATGTCGCCGGTCGCACGAGGGTCGAGGCTGAGCACCGTGACCACCCGTTCGCCGTCCTTCAGCTTGAACAGCCGCTGGATCGGCTCGCCGTAGCCGGTAGTGGCGGGGATGTCGATCATTCGGCAACTGTAGGCGACCCCGAAGTTGGTGAAGAAAGCGACCGTCGCACGTGTGCTGCCGGCCACCGCCGCAAGCAACGCGTCCCCCTCGCGCAGTCGGGTGGCGGCCGGATCGCGAACCTCCCGCTGGCGCTTGACCCAGCCGTCCCGCGAGACCAGCACCACGGTGTCCTCGTCGACGATGAAGTCGTCGGCGCTGAACACCATCTCGTCGTCGGCGGGACCGTCGATGACCGTGCGCCGAGGCTCGCCGTAGGTGTCCCGCATCTCGACGAGCTCGTCGCGCACGATCCGCCAGCGCCGCTCCTCGTCGCCGAGCTCCGCGTCGATCCGCCGAGCCCGCTCGCGCTTCTGCTCCAGCTCCTTGCGGATGATCAGGATCTCGAGCCGCGCCAGACGGTAGATCTTCAGCTCCAGGATCGCGTCGGTCTGCTCGGCGTCGAGCCCGAAGATCTGCATGATCTTCGCTGCCGCGTCCGCCTTGCCGTCCGACTGCCGGATCAGGGTGATGATGGCGTCGAGCGCGTCGAACACCTTCTCGAACCCCTGCAGGATGTGGATCCGCTTGCCGAGGGCGGCCCGCTCGTGCTCCAGACGCCGCGTCACCACCTCCAGGCGGAAGTGCAGGAAGTGCCACAGCATTTCCCGCAGGTCGAGCCGCTCGGGCCGGCCGACCCCCGCCTGCTCGGTCGGCACCAGGCAGGTGAGGTTGACCGGGAAGGTCGTCTGCAGCGGCGTGTGCTTGAACAGGTAGGCCATCACCATCCGCTCGTCGGCTTCGGCCTTCAACTCCAGCTCGATGCGGACGTCGTCGGTCGAGACGTCCTTGACGTCGAGGAGCGGCGGAAGTTTGCGTCCGACCACCACCTCGGCGATGCGCTCTACGAGCTGCGCCTTGTTGATGCCGTACGGGACGCTCGTGACGTGGACGGTCTTCGAGGATCGGCGCCGGTCGCCCGGCTCCCACGTGGCGCGGACGCGCACGGTGCCGCTCCCGGACGCATAGATCTGCGTCAGCTCCTCGGCGGTGTTCACCAGCCGCCCGCCGGTCGGGAAGTCGGGACCGCGGACGTCACGCGCCAGTCGGGCGCTGTTGAGAGCGGGGTCTTCCAGCAGGTTGACGAGCGCCGTGGCGACCTCGCCCAGGTTGTGCGGCGGGATGTTGGTCGCCATGCCCACCGCGATGCCGGTGGCGCCGTTGACGAGCAGGTTCGGCACGCGGGCGGGCAGCACCACCGGCTCCTGCCGCGTGCCGTCGTAGTTGGGCTGGAAGCCGACCGTCTCCTGGTCGATCTCGCGCAGCAGCTCGGCGCTGATCGCGGCGAGCCGGCACTCCGTGTAGCGCATCGCGGCCGCGCCGTCGCCGTCGAGCGATCCGAAGTTGCCGGAGCCGTCCACGAGCGGCGCGCGAACCGTGAACGGTTGCGCCATGCGGACCAGGGTGTCGTAGATGGCCGCGTCCCCGTGCGGGTGGTAGCTTCCCATCACGTCCCCGACCACCTTCGCGCACTTGCGCGGCTTGGCGTCGGCGCGCAGCCGCTGCTGCCACATCGTGTACAGGATGCGCCGTTGCACGGGCTTGAGGCCGTCGCGCACATCGGGCAGCGCCCGTGACGTGATGACCGAGAGCGCGTAGTTGAGATACCGGGCCTGGGCTGCCTCATGCAGTCCGACGACCGTATCGCCGTCCCCACGCCCCGTGAGGACATCCAACCCGCCGCCCGCGGAGTCGAACAGCGGCGTCTCGCGCTTCCCTTGCCTGCCGGTCCCGCTTCGCCTGGTGGTCCGTTTCGCCATCGGATCCGATCTCCTCGTACGTCGCTTCGCGGCGGGCGGCGTCCGGGAGTGCGCCGCCGGAGGCGGGACAATCGGGGCGGGGGCCGCGCACGGCCTGCGTCAATTTACCACGGGTTGCGGGGGCCGAGTCGGAGCATCGCGAGCAGCTCGCTCAGCACCATGGCCGTCGCGCCCCAGACCCGCTCGTTGCGCACCTCGAAGTACGGCACGTCGCAGTGCAGGGCGTCGCGCCAGCGTGTCCCCCGTCGCAGGTTTCGGGGATCGGCCAGATCCGCCACCGGTACCGGCATCATGCGCGCCACCTCGGCGGCGGACGGGCAGAGGCCGGGCGTGGCCGGCGCAATGCCGACGATCGGGTGTATCGCGTAGTTGCTCACGGTGATGTACAGCGGCGAGAGCGGGCCCAGGATCCGTGCCGCCCCCGGATCCAGGCCGACCTCCTCGAACGCCTCGCGCAGCGCCGCCGCTTCGACGGACTCGCCGTGATCGATCAGGCCGCCGGGGAACGACACCTGGCCGGCATGCTTGCCGAGCCTGCCGGCCCGGACGGTCAACAGAACGTGCGGCTCGTCGTCTAGAGGATAGAGGAGCACGAGAGCGGCGGCGGGCGTTGCGTGAGCCGGGACCTCGCCGGGACGCCAGCCGGGGCGCGGCCGCGGCGCGAGCAGCTGGTGCGCGTCCCCGCCCGGCAGCGGCCCCTTGCACGCCGACCGGAGCCGAACGTCGATCTGATAGAGTGTCGGAGATTCGACCGGCACGGTAAGACTTCCGATCTTACTGCGGCCCGCGCCGACCTCCCCCCTGTCCATGAGCGCCAAGGGCCGCCCCGCCAAGACGTTTGATCGCGCGATCGTCGAGGGTCCTCTCGGCCGCGCCGTCTGGAAGCTCGCGTGGCCCACGATGCTGCAGAACATCCTCGGCGGCATCCAGGGCATCGTGGACCAGGCGATGGTCGGCAACTACGTCGGCCACATCGGCAACGCAGCCATCGGCGTCAGTGTCCAGATCTTCATCCTGGTCATCGTCTTCGTGGCGTCGGTCTTCAGCGGGATGGGCGTGCTGGTGGCGCGTTTCGCCGGCGCGAACGAGCCGGACAAGGTGAACCGGACGGTCTACCAGGCGTTCCTGACCGCCGTGTTCATGGCCGTCGGCATCCTCGCTCCCCTGGGCTACTTCCTCGCGCCGACGCTGCTGGAGCTGATCAACGCCGCGCCGGAGGTGCAGGACGAGGCGCTGGCGTACATCCGCATCATGTTCGTCTTCAGCATCGGGATGCTCATCTTCTTCATGATGAGCGGGGCGCTGCGGGCGGCGGGCGACGCGCGCACCCCGTTGCGCCTCGGCGTCGCGATGACCGTGCTGAACGTCGTGCTCAACGTGGTGCTGATTCGCGGGTTCGGGCCGATCCCCGCATTCGGCACGGCGGGCGCGGCGATGGGCACGGCGATTTCCAGCGGCCTCACGGCCGGAGCCTTCCTGTGGCTGCTCTTCTCGGGGTCCCTGGTCGTCCGGTTCTCGTGGAGCATGTCGTTCGCTCCCGACTGGCGGATTATCCGCGAGCTGTTCCGCTTCGGGCTGCCGACCGGGTTCCAGGGCATCGTGATGAACCTGGCCGGCGTGCTCCTGCTGCGTTTCGTCGGGTCGCTGGAGCAGAGCGCGGAGGCGCAGGCGGCCTATGCGGTGGCCTACACGGAGCTGTTCGCGTTAATCACCTGGACGTCGGTCGGCCTGATGGGGGCCACCGCCGCGGTCGCGGGGCAGAACCTCGGCGCCGGCCGGCCCGAGCGGAGCCGGCGCGCCGCCCTGGTGGCGTCGTCGATAGGCATCGGCGTGGCGTGCGTCATCGGCCTCGCGTTTCTCACCGTGCCGCGGGCGCTGCTGGTGGTCTTCGGCATGGACGACGGCGTGCAGTTCGAGCTGGCGCGGCAGTTGCTCGCCTACCTCGCCGTTTCGGGGCTGTTCGTCACCGTGGCGCTGGTCTACACCGGCGGCCTGCAGGGCACCGGCGATACCCGGAGCCCGCTCTATATCTCGATGATCTCGCAGGTCGTCGTGCCGATCGGGCTCTGCACCTGGCTGGACATGACGCGGGGGCTGGAGGCGCCGGACATCTGGCTGGCCATCGTGCTCGGCCACATGATGCGCGCCAGCCTGAGCGTGATGCGGTTCCGCCAGGGCAAGTGGCGCGACATCGCGGTCGACATCGGACCGGCGCGCGCGTAGGCCGATTCCTGCGACCCGATTCCCCGCCGCCGGCGCCGGCAGCGGACGGACGATTAGTACAGTCTCGCGTTCCCGGAGGTTCTTCCAGCATGTCCCGTTTCCCGCCCGACCAGAAACCGTCGACGCGCGCCGCGCAGGCGCTCGGCTGGGTCGATCCGGCGACCGGCGCGCTCGTTCCCCCCCTGCACGCCGCGGTGCAGTACGAACGGACGGCCGCAGGCGAGCCCACCGGCGGGCGCGTCTATACCCGTGACCAGAACCCGACCTACGAGCAGGCCGAGGCGCTGCTGGCATCGCTCGAAGGGGGAAGCGCGGCGATGCTGTTCAGCTCTGGAATGGCGGCGGCCACCACCGTGTTCGAGACGCTCGACCTCGGCGACCACGTCGTCGCGCCGAAGCAGATGTACTGGATGCTCCGCCGCTGGCTGCAGGACCAGGCGGCGCGGGAGCGGATCGCGCTCGATCTCGTGCCGAACGGCGACATGGCGGCCCTGCGCGGGGCGCTGCGTCCGGGCGCCACGCGGATCGTCTGGGCGGAGACACCGGCCAACCCCGGCGGGGCGATCACCGACCTCGCCGCCGCCGCCGCCGCCGCGCACGACGCGGGGGCCCGGCTCGTGGTCGACAACACGCTCCCGACACCGGTGCTCTGCCGGCCGCTGGCGCACGGCGCGGATCTGGTGATGCACTCGGCCACGAAGCAACTCAACGGGCACTCTGACGTGCTGGCCGGCGCTCTGGTCACCGCGCGCGAGGACGAGCTGTGGAAGCGTTGCCGCCGCGAGCGTGCGTTCCGCGGCGCGGTGCTCGGGCCGTTCGAGAGCTGGCTGCTGCTGCGCGGCATGCGCACCGTCTGCCTGCGGGTCGCCGCCTCCGCGCGCAACGCGCAGCGGATCGCGGAGGCGTGCAACGGACATCCCGCGGTGTCCGCCGTGATCTACCCGGGCCTGCCGGGGCATCCGGGCCACCCTGTCGCGGCACGGCAGATGGACGGCGGTTTCGGGGCGGTCGTGTCGCTGAGGATGAAGGGGGGCGCCGCCGCCGCGCGGCAGGTGGTGCTGGCGCTGCGCCTGTTCCACAACGCGACGTCGCTCGGCGGGGTCGAGAGTCTCGCCGAACCCCGCGGCCAGGTCGAGGGTCCCCGCTCGCCCGTGCCGGACGACCTGGTGCGCCTGTCCGTGGGGATCGAGGACGCCGGCGACCTCGTCGCCGACCTCCGGCAGGCGCTCGACGCCGCTGTGCGGTCCGGAGCGAGGTATTCCAATGGGGAATAGGGCTGTGTGCCTCCGTCCGGATCGATATCGCAGCGACGGGCGAGAGTGCACATGAAGATGCATCGGAGCCATGCGGCGGGACGTTCCGTTAGTGTCCAACGACAAACGAGCCCGGACGGCCGGCGGCGTTCGCCACGACCGCGAAGGACGCGCTACCTTGGAAGCAGGAGCCGCTCATGAAGGAGGGCATCGACGACAAGCGACGTTGAGCCGAGGGCGGCGTGGCCACGCGCCGGTGGGGCATGGCCATGACGCAGCGCATCGGCCGCCTGCACACCCTGGATCAGATCCGGCAGTTCCTCGACGGCGACCACTCTATCGACCTGCGGATCCGGACCCGCGCGGATGCCTACCAGTTCATCGCCCGGATCCTGCGAGAACTCGACTACTTCCACCTGCGGAAGGGAGAGAAGGGGCTCGTGCGCCAATTCCTGGCCGAGGAGGCCGGGTTGTCACGAGCCCAGCTCTTCCGCGTGCTCAGTCAGTACCGCGCCACCGGAGAAATCAAGGATCGCCGCGGTGCTCCACGGCGGCCGTTTCCGCGCCGCTACACGGATGCCGACATCGAGTTGCTCGCAGAGGTCGACGCGCTCCATGGGGGGCTCTCCGGTCCGGTTACACGCAAGCTCTGCGCCCGCGCCTATCACCTCTTCGGCGACCAACGGTTCGAACGCCTGGCGCGCCTCTCCAACGGGCATCTGTACAACTTGCGGCGCTCCAGGACCTACCGGCGGCACCGCGCCGCGACGCCGACCGGCGAACGACCCTTGCTGAGGGCCATGGGCGATCGCGGGCAGCTGCGGCCTCCGGAACTCCCCGGCAACGTCCGGGTCTCTTCCCTGTACGTGGATGCCCGTGCCGAGGGCCTGCAGTTCGTGAGCTTCCTGGACGAGGCAACCGGGTTCCGGTTCGTCGGTTCGGTCGAGCGAGTCGACGCCGCTTCCGTCGCGGCCGTCCTCGACGGGTTGCGGCAGGCGCTTCCCTTCGGCCTGCGGCGCTTCCTGCCCGACAGCGGCTCGGAGCCCGTCGGGCGCGGTGTCGCGGCCCTGCTGGAGTCGCTGCACCGGGAGCGGCCGAACCGATTCGAGGGGGGCGGCGGCAAGACGGTTCCGGACGTCCGGAACACATCGGCCGCCGAGCGGGTCAACACCTTCGCCCGGGAGTCGCTCTCGCCGTTCCTGAACTACCACCGGCTCTGCGTCTACCCGGCCGAGCCGCTCGACAGCGAGGGCGACGACGGGATGCGACCACCGCGTGCCCCGGACATCATGACCCCGTACGAGAGGCTGCGGTCGCTGCCCGGAGCCGAGGCCTGTCTGACGTCCGGGACCACGTTCGCCGATCTCGACGCTGCCGCCTGCGCCACGAGCGACAACGAAGCCGCGCGGCTTCTGACCGACGCCTGCGAGCGGCTGTTCAGGTCGCTGGCGGAAGGAGACTGAACGGGACCGGAGGAACGCGCTTGCTCCCGGTTCGGTCTCACTTGTCGTTGGAAGGCGCCGGCCATGCGGTAATCTGTGCACGATGTCCTCCACCCCGGACCCTCCGTGCATTGCCGTCGCCACCCGCGCCGACGTCCCGCTCATCCTGACGCTCATCCGGGAGCTGGCCGACTACGAGCGGATGGCGGACCAGGTCGCGGCTACCGAGGCGGACATCGAGCGGGCGCTGTTCGGGGAACGTCCATGCGCCGAGGCGGTCATCGCGCGGCTGGCCGCCGAGGCGGTCGGGTTCGCGCTCTTCTTCCAGACTTTTTCCACCTTCGTCGGGCGACCGGGGCTCTATCTCGAGGACCTGTACGTACGGCCCGCGCACCGCGGGCGGGGTATCGGCCGGCGCCTGCTGGCACACTTGGCGGACATCGCGGTCGCGCGGGGCTGCGGCCGTTTCGAATGGTCGGTGCTCGACTGGAACGAGCTCGCGATCTCCTCCTACCGCCGCGCCGGTGCGGTCCCGATGGACGAGTGGACGGTGTACCGGTTGACCGGCGAACCGCTGCGGGCCCTGGCCGCGGAGGCGGCCGGGCCGTGAATCGGTCGCACGTCGACGAGGAGCAGCGCGTCATCGCCGAGCAGGTGGCGTACTACCGTGCCCGGGCGCCGGAGTACGACGACTGGTTCTTCCGCCGCGGCGAGTACGACCACGGCGCTGAGTGGAACCGCCGCTGGCGCGCGGAAGTGGAGGAGTTGCGCCGGGCGCTCGACGCGGCGCGTCCCTCGGGACGTGTGCTGGAGCTGGCTTGCGGCACGGGGCTCTGGACCGAGCGACTCGCTCCGCACGCGGCCGAGCTGACGTGCGTCGATGCCTCGCCCGAGGTGATTGCCCTCAATCGGGAGCGGGTGGGCCCCGGCGCGCGGCACCTCCGTTACGTCTGCGCCGACCTGTTCGCGTGGCAGCCGCCGCGGCGGTACGATTTCGTGTTCTTCGGCTTCTGGTTGTCGCACGTGCCGGTCGGGGCGTTCATTCCGTTCTGGAGCATGGTGTCGCGCGCGCTCGCCCCCGGCGGGCGCGTTTTCTTCGCCGACAGCCGCAATCATCCGGCCGCACGGGAAGACGGCTATGCAGACTGGGTGCCCGAGACGCCGCCGGCCCGGAGCCGGCGCCGGCTACGGGACGGGCGCGAGTTCGAGATCGTGAAGATCTTCTACCGGCCCGACGAGTTACAGACACAGTTGCGCTCCCTCGGTTGGCAGGCGGTCGTGCGAGGCACCGCTACGTTCTTCCTCCATGGTCTGGCTACGCGCGACGACCCGGCCCCGGGTGGCCCGGCCTGACGGATGACCATGCTGAGCTACCAGGTGATCGCGTACGGCCGGCCGGTGGAGCGGCGGGAAGCGGCGTTGCCCGATCCGCGGGGCGAAGAAGTGCTCCTGCGGGTCGGTGCGTGCGGCGTCTGCCACAGCGATATCCACCTGTGGGAGGGCGCGTTCGACCTGGGCGGTGGTAAGCGTCTGGACCTGACGCAGGGACGCGAGCTGCCGCACACGCTGGGGCACGAGATCGCCGGCGAGGTGGTCGCGATCGGTCCCGAGGCGACCGGTGTGGCCGTCGGCGACAGGCGGGTCGTCTACCCGTGGCTCGGATGCGGTACTTGCCCGCGCTGCGAAGCGGGCGACGAGCACCTGTGTCCCACCGGCCGGCCGGTGGGGGTCGGGCGCGCCGGGGGCTTCGCGGACCACGTCCTCCTTCCGCACCCGCGCTGTCTCTTCGACTACGGCCCGCTGCCCGAGGCGCTGGCGGCGACGTACGCCTGCTCCGGCCTGACTGCGTTCGGCGCCCTCCGCAAGGTGCCGGCCCGCGCCGCGGGCGCGGAGCTGCTCATCGTCGGCCTCGGCGGAGTAGGGACGGCGGCACTGGGGCTGGCGCCGTCGGTGGTGGCCGCGCCGGTGCTGTGTGCGGATATCGAGCCCGGTCGGCTGGACATCGCCCGCAAACGCGGTGCGGCCGGGACGTTCGACGCGGCCGCTGGCGATGCGGTGAAGCAGATCAGGCGCAGCACCGGCGGCGGCGTGGCGGCCGCCATCGATTTCGTCGGATCGGAGCGGTCGGCCGCCCTTGCCTTCGGGGCCCTGGCCCCCGGCGGCACCCTCATAGTGGTCGGCCTGTTCGGCGGCGCCCTGCAACTCGCGCTGCCATTGTTGCCCCTGAAGCAGGTCGCTATCCGCGGTTCGTACGTCGGGAGTCCGGTGGAGATGGCGGAGTTGCTGTCCCTCGGCCGCTCCGGCTCGGTCCCCGAGCTGCCGATCGACGAACGTCCCCTGACCGCGGCGCAGGCTGCGCTCGACGATCTGCAAGCAGGCCGGGTGGTCGGCCGCGTCGTCCTGCGGGCCTGAGCCGGTTGCGGGGGGATGGGCCGAAACACCGAGCCGGCGAGGCGTTGCGGGGCGCTAGCGGTACGGCTCGCCGCAGTGCGTCGAGATGAACTCGCGTGATTCGTCGCGCAGACGGACGATCTCCGACCAGGCCGATCCCGACGGGCGCAATGGGGCGCCAAAGGTCACCGTCACGCGGCCCGGGCGCAGCAGCCAGGTTCCGGCGGGCCAGATGTGCCGCGTGCCCCGAATCGCCACGGGGACGACGGGGCAGCCGGCGTCTACCGCGGCCCGGAAGGCCCCCAGCCGAAACGGGAGCAACCGGGGCGCGGCCTGGAACGTCCCTTCGGGGAAGACGAACAGCGACGTGCCGGCGTCAAGCGGGGCGCGGATGGTCTCGGCGTTTTCCACGCGTTCGGACTGGTCGCGCTTGCCGAGCGGAATGTGGTTTCCCTTGCGGATGGTCAGGCCGATGAGCGGGTAGGTCCCGAGACGCGCCTTGACGGCGAAGCGGACCGCCACGGGCAGCGCGCTCATCATTATCGTCGAGTCGATGAAGCTCGCGTGGTTGGCGACGAAGACCACCGGCGAGTCGACGGGCACCCGGTCGCGTCCCACGATATCGAGCGGAGAGGCGCCGAGCCGCATCACCAGCCGGTTCCAGCGTCCGACGATCCGGTCGGCGCCGCCGCCGCGCGGGATGGCCAGCAGAAGGCCCCAACCGATCGGCGCGGTGGCGAGCACGACGGCCAGCACGTAGCCCGTGAAGAGCGCCCGGGCGGCGCGGGACGACCAATCGGTCAGCGTGGAGCGCATCCAGGCCGCGCCGAGCCGCAGCCACTGCGCGGCCACGCCGGCCCGGCCCCGCCCGATGCGGCCCGCGAGCCACGCATCGCGGGTCGCGCTGCGGCGGATCTTGCCGCTGGAGGTCTTGGCAACCGATCCCGGAGGCCCCAGCACCACGCGGTCCGGCGCTACACCCAGAGCCAGGGTCACCTCACGGCTCACGGCCTGCGAGAGGGCGGCGCGCGCGGCTTCGCCGGCAGCGCGTGTCTCGGCCACGATGACGAACTGCTCGGTGCCGCGGTCGGGGTCGGTCACGCCGAAAGCGGCCACGCAGCCGGTGCGCACGCCGGGAACGCCACCCGCGGTCGCCTCGGCTTCCTGCGGGTAGACGTTGCGGCCCGCCTTGATGATCAGGTCCTTGGCGCGGCCGGTCAGGAAGAGGTCGCCGTCGGCCAGGTAGCCGAGATCCCCGCTGTCGAGCCAGCCGTCCGCGCCGACCAGATCGCGTGTGGCTTCCTCGTTGCGATAGTAGCCGCGGGTCGTGGACGGGCCGCGGAAGCGGACGCGCCCCTGGACGCGCTCCGGGGCCGGGCCGCCGTCATCCCCGAACACCGCGAGCTCGTGATCGGGCAACGCCCGGCCGCACGAGACGAACCGCAGCGGACCGGGGTCGTCGCCCGCCGCCGGCTCGGCATGTCCCGACGCCTGAAACGTCGCGCGCTGCACGCAGTCGATTCTGATCGCGTTGCCTGGCGCCGGCGTCGAAAGGCCGAGCGAGCACTCGGCGAGGCCGTACACCGGGTAGACGGCGCCGGGATCGAGGCCGTAGGGGGCGAAGCGGTCGATGAACCGGCGCAGAGTCGTGGGAGACACCGGCTCCGACCCGTTCAGCAACACCCGCACGCTGCTCAGGTCGAGCCCGTCGAGCTCCTCGTCGGCGATGCGGGCGGTACAGAGGTCGAAGGCGAAGTTCGGGGCGGGCGACAGCGTGCCGCGGTGGGCGTCGAGCGCCTGCAGCCAGCGGATCGGCCGGGCGAGGAACGCGAGCGGCGACATCAGGGCCAATGGCGCGCCGAAATAGAGCGGCCCGAGCCAGGCGCCGATGAGCCCCATGTCGTGGTAGAGCGGCAGCCAGCTCACTCCCACGTCGCGGGACGTGATGTCGAACCGCCGCACGATTGCCCGGATGTTGGCCAGCAGGTTGCCGTGGGAGAGCAGCACCCCCTTCGGCTGTCCGGTGCTGCCCGAGGTGTACTGGATGAGGGCCGGGTCGTCCGCCGACGCCGGCACGGGGCGCCGCGGCTCGCCGTCCACGTCCGCCGCGGCCGCCACGCCGTCCAGTGACGGAACCTGCCGCACCAGCAGTCCGGCAACCCGTTCGACCTCCTCGAACGTCAGGAGGATGCGCGCCTCGGCGTTGCGCAGGATGGCCACCTGGCGGTGGACGTACTCCTCGATGCGATCGAGGCGAAAAGGCGGATAGAGCGGTACCGGCACACAGCCGGCCATCAATGTTCCGAGGAAGGTCGGAAAGAACCGCCGCTCGGTCCGCAGCATGATGGCGACCTTGTCACCGCGGACGAGTCCGCGCTCGGCGAGCCCCCCGGCGACCGCCTGCGCCGCGCGCCACAGCCAGCCGTAGGAGAGAGGCGTTTCGTCGCCGCTCTCCTCCCGCAGGTGGATATGGACGCGGTCGGGCACGCGCTCGGCGTGCCAGGCCAGCGCCTCGACGATCGTCTCCGCGGTGGCGGGCGATGTGCTCGCGGGCGCCCTGGCGGTCCGCCGTTCCGGTTGCCGTTCCGCGGCGGCGTCGCCCGCGCCGGCGATGGCGACGGCCAGGTCGGCGGGCGTCTGGGCGGTCGCCATGGCCGCGTCGCCGAGGCGCACCCCGAACGCGCGCTCGAGACGGATGAGCAGCTCCACGCGCTCGAGGCTGCTGATGCCGAGGTCGGATTCCAGGGAGTCGCCGCGCGCGGCGGCGCCGCGCGCGCCGCCACGCAACTCGGTGACGAGCTCGGTGACGACATCAAGAACTTTCGCCTCGATGCCGGGGTCGGCGGAGGCCGGGGACGGATGCGACATCGACCCCTATTGTCGCCCGGATCGCCATGGCGGTCCGAGCCGTGGTGGCCCGGAGCCGCCAGGTGCGGGGCCGGCTACGGATCGACGCGGCGAATCGTGTGGATGACGACGTTCTCCCGCGGCACGTCGTTCATGCGGTCCACCCGCGTGGTGCGCACGCGCGAGATGTCGTCGACGACGTCCATGCCGTCCACGACCCGCCCGAACACGGCATAGCCGTATCCCTGCTGGGTCGTGTTGCGGTGGTTGAACGTGTCGTTGTGGCCGATGTTGATGAAGAACTGCGCGCGTGCGGAGTTCGGCGACGCGAGACGCGCCATGGCGATCGTGCCGCGTCGGTTCTGCAGGCGGTTCGTCGCCTCGTTCAGGATGCCGCCGCGCAAGCCCTCCACCCGCGGCGTGTGGTCCTGCTCGAGCCCTCCACCCTGGATGATCAGATTGCGGATCACCCGATGGAAGATGGTGCCGTCGTAGAAGCCGGCCTGCACGTAGGTCAGGAAGTTCACGACCGAGACGGGCGCCCGGGGGCGGAACAGCTCAACGGTGATGTCGCCCATCGACGTCTCGATGACGACGTGGGGGTTCGGGGGCGCGTCCTGGGCCTGGACGGCGCCGGGGAGGGTCAGCAGGACGGCTGCGGCTCCGGCGGCGAAGAGCAATCTCGGCATGACGTCCCTCACCTACTGGACCGTGACGGAGTTGATCGCGACCGGCTCGACCGGCACGTTCTGGTGCGGTCCCTGGCGTCCGGTCGCCACCCCGGAGATGGCGTCGACCACGTCCATCCCGGCGGTCACGCGGCCGAAGACGGCGTAGCCGTAGTCGCGCGGCGACGTGCCCCTGTGGTCGAGGCTCCGCGCGTTGTCAACGGTGTTGATGAAGAACTGGGCGGTCGCGCTGTCGACGACGCTCGTGCGCGCCATCGAGATGGTTCCCCGCGCGTTGCTCAGCCCGTTGTCGGCTTCGTTGCGGATCGGCGCGCGGGTCGTCTTCTCCGTGAGATCCGCCCGCAGCCCGCCGCCCTGGATCATGAAGCCCGGGATCACGCGGTGGAAGACCGTGCCCTCGAAGAACCCGTCGTTGGCGTACTGGACGAAGTTCTCCACCGTGATCGGGGCCGCATCCGGGCGCAGCTCGATCGTGATGCTGCCGAGAGTGGTCTCCATGACCACCACCGGGTTATCCTGCGCCGAAGCTCCATTTGTTCCTGCAGTCATGATTCCTGCCATTGTGAGAATGCCGGCCAGTGTGCGATACGACATCGGGTGTGCTCCTTGCGATCGCTACCGACCGCGCAGTGATTCCAAAATCTGGGATTCCGGATCCAACAATCGGGATCCAGAACGGCGCTCGCGCGACGAAGCGTTCCTGTTAAGCGGCTGAAAGCGGGTTTTTCGAGGATCCGGCTCGCTGCAACAAATCCGGTCCCGAGTATGCATAATCCACCAGAGCCTGTCCACCCATCCGAGTCATGAAGCTGCTCGAACGACTTCGTTCTCAACCGGCCTGGCAGAGTGAAGACCCCGCGGTGCGGGTTGCCGCGGTACGCGATCTGCCGGAGGACGACCGCGAGCTGCTGCTCGAGATCGCCCGCCGCGATCCTGCGCCCGGCGTGCGCCGCGCAGCGGTCGAGCGCATGCCGGACCTGGCCACCCTGGTCGCCTTTCTGCGGGATCCCGGCGATGCCGGCGATGACGCCGACGACGCCTGCGCCGAGGCGGTGGCCGCCGTGCGGGACACCCTCATCGAGGCGACGGACGCCGGGACTGCGGTCGGCGCACTGGAAGTGCTCGGCGACGAGCGCGATCTGGCGGCCGTCGCCCGCGCGGCGGAGCTCGAGGCGGTCGGCCGGGCGGCGCTCGAGCGACTGTCGAGCGACAAGATGCTCGCCGCCGTGGCGCGGCGGGCTGGCCGCATCGAGATCGCGATGGAAGCGGTCGGGCGAGTGACGGATGGCGACGAGCTGCTCTCGGTGGCCGTGAAGGCCGACGACAAGGCGACGGCGCTCGCCGCCTGCGGGCGGTTGCTGGACCGGGCCGAGGTCGACGACTCCGTGTTGGAGACGATGTCCCGGCAGGCCCGGCACAAGGGCGTGGCGCGGCGCGCGCGGGCCGCGCTGGAAGCGCGCGCGGAAGACGGGCCGGGAGAGGTCGTGTCGCAGCCGGCCAGCGACTTGTGCGGCCGACTGGAGTCGCGGGCGGCGGCGGTCGCGTCGCTGGAGGAGGGTCGACAGGCGCTCGACGAAGCCGTGCAGGGCTGGGCCGCCATCGAGGGCCCGATCGATCCCGCCGTGGCAGAGCGGTTCGCGGCGGCCCGGAGGGCGATGGAGGATCGGTTGCTGGCGTTGGACGCCACGGCGGTCGAAGCGCATCGTGCGGCGGCGGAGCGATCCGCGGCGCAGTCGTCGCGAGTTGCGCTGTGCGAGCGGGTCGAGAGTATGGAGGCGAGCGCCGTCCCGGACGGGTTGCGGCAGGCTCGTGCGGAGTGGGAGGCGCTGGGCGTCGAGCCGGACGGCGATGCGGAAGCGCAGGCTGCCGTCGAGGCGCTTGCGGCCCGCTTTGAGACCGCGGCAGCGGCGTACGAGGCGCGCCACGCGGCGCTGCTGCGGCAGGCCGAGCGGCTGCGGACGCTGGAGTCCCTGGCCTCGGACCTGGAGCAGTTGGTTGCGGGCGACGGGTCGGCCGAGGGGCGCAGCCGCTGGCGGGTGCTGGAGCTGGCCTGGCGGCGCGAGCGGGCCGCGTTTGCGGAAGGAGATGCACCGCCGCCGGACGCGGCTGCCGCGGAGGCCCTGGCGGCACTGGAGGCGCGCAAGGCCGCGGTCGACGAGAGACATCAGGAGATCGAGGTCGATGCCAGGGCCGAGCGAGACAAGGAGCGGCAGAAGAACCTGACCCGGCTCGGCAAGCTGGTGGAGGGTGTCGAAGCTGCGCTCGCCAACGAGAAGTTGACACTCGCCGAAGCCGAGAGACAGTTGCGATTCGCGCGCCAGGCCCTCGACAAGCCGCCGCCGCTTCCGTCGCGCCGCGACCACGAGCAGGTGACGCGGCGGCTGAAGGAGGCGGCAGGGACGCTGCTCGGCAGGGTGCGGGAGCTGCGGGACTTCGCCGACTGGCAGCGTTGGGCCAACCTCGGGGTACAGGAGGAGCTGTGCCAGGAGATGGAGGTGCTGGCCGCTCCGCCGGAAGGCGCACCCGAGATGACGGGCGAGGAGGTGGCCCGCGCGCTCACCGATCTGATGAAGCGATGGCGTCAGGCCGCCGACGTGCCGCAGGACAAGGGGCAGGCGCTCTGGGAACGTTTCAAGAAGGCGCACGACCTTGTCTATCCGCGCTGCGAAGCCATATTCGAGGCACAGCGCAAGGAGCGGGAGGACAGTCTGACCCGCCGCGTGGCGCTGGTGGAGGAGGCAGAGCGGCTGAGCCAGTCGACCGACTGGTTGAAGACGGCCCAGCGCCTTACCGTCCTGCAGGCGGAGTGGAAGACCCTCGGGCCGGCGCCGCGCAAGGAGCAGCAGGCGTTGTGGGGACGTCTGCGGCAGGCGTGCAGCGCCTTCTTCACGCGCCGGAAGGCCGATCTGGCGGGTCGTAAGCAGGAATGGGCCGCCAACTACGAGAAGAAGGAAGCGCTGTGCGTGCGCGTCGAGGCGCTGCTCGAGGCCGAGGATTTGAAGTCGGCAATCGAAGAGGCGAAGCAGATCCAGCGCGAGTGGAAGACCGTCGGTCCGGTGCGGCGCAATCGGTCCGACGCCATCTGGCAGCGGTTTCGGAAAGCGTGCGACGGCGTCTTCGACAGATTGAACGAGGGTGCGCGGCATGCCGCGGCCGAGCGCATCGCGGTGCGCGAGGCGCTGTGCGCCGAGCTCGAAGCACTCGCGCCGCCGGCGCCGGCCGCGCCGGCTTCGAAGGGTGACGCGCCGGTCGCCGGCGCGGAACCCGAGACCGAAGCGAAGCAGTCCGCGGAGTCGGCCGTGGCCGCCGATGGCGAGCCTCCGGAAGGGGCTGCCGAACCGACTGAGGCGGCCGCTGTGCCTGGGGAGGCGTCTGCCGAGCCTGCGGAGGCGGTCGCCGAGTCGGCGGCGGCGTCTGACGAGTCCGCGCCGGCGACCGATGCCGAGCCTGGGGAGGCGGCTTCGGAGGCGGCTGTTGATGAATCCGGGGAAGAGACCGTTGCAGTTCCGTCCGGAGACACCGACGTCGCGGCTCCGGCCGCACCCGCTTCCGAGGATCCGGTCAAGACCGTCCGTGACATTCAGGACAGGTGGCGGCGTGCGCCCGAGGTGCCGCCCGAAATCAAGCGGAAGCTCGCGGTGCGCTTCAGCCGCGCCATCGCGCGCGTCGTGGACGCGCACGCCGAGCGTTTCCGCGGCACCGATTACGATCCGGCGCGACGCCTCAAGCAGCTCGAGCAACTGTGCCAGCGGGCCGAGGCCCTCGTCGAGTCCGAGTCGCCGCGCGACGCAGGGGTATCGCCCGCGGAGCTGCTTGCCCGGAAGTGGCGTGCGCAGATGGCGGCCAACACGATGGGAGCGCGCGTCGACGACGAGGCAAGGCGCCGCGCGGCCCGCGAGAACGTGAAGCGGCTGCAGTCGGAGCGCCGCCGGCTGGGTGCGCTGACCGGCTCCGAGGCGGATGCGCTGCAGTCGCGGTTTCAACGGGCGTGCGACCGGGTCTTCCGCGAGAATCCCGCCTGAAGCCATACTCGAAGCCCCCAGCGCCGGCCGGCGTGCCATCCACGCGTCGTGCAGCCGCTCGTGGCCGGGTTTGCGTTCCGGCGCCGTTTCGGTCAGCATGCGAGCGGGAGGGGCTGTCGATGGCGTTGCGGATCGGCCAGCGGGACATCGGTCCCGTCACGATTCTCGATCTCACCGGAAAACTCGCCGGCGAGGCGAGCGATACGCTCGCGGACAGGATCGACGATCTCATCGACGCCGGCCGCACCAGGCTCATCCTGAACCTCCGCGGCGTTGCGTTCATCGACAGTGCCGCGCTCGGTGGCCTGCTGTCGAAGCGTGTGGCGGTGATGAATGCGGGAGGCCAGCTTCGGCTCCTCAATCTCACCGAGCGGATCTGGGACCTGATGGTGACGACCAAGCTCGAGCTGGTGTTCGATACCTACAGCTCGGAGGAGGACGCCCTGGAGGGCTTCGCGCCGCGTTGAGCGGCGGGTCAAGCAGGAGAACGCTTGCCGACACGAACCGACTCACCGCCCGTGCGGGTGCTGCTCGTCGAGGACGATCCGGGCGATATCGCCCGCGTGAACACCTTCCTCGATCAGGCCGCGGCCTCGTCGTTCACCGTTACGTCGGTGCCGGGTAGATCCGCCGCCGCAGAGGATCTCGGCGCGCAATCGTACGACCTGGTCCTGCTGGGGATGGAGGGTCCTGCGATGCGGGCCGGAGACGGCTTCGAGGCGATCCGGCGCATCGGCAAGGCCGCGCCCGTAGTCGTGCTCAGTGGCCTCGACGACGAGGACATCGCCGTCAAGGCGGTGCAACGCGGGGCACAGGACTACCTGGTCAAGGATCGCCTCACGGTCGACCTGCTCGTGCGGAGCATCCGCTACGCGCGCGAGCGTCATCGCCTGCTCGCGGAGCAGACGAAACGGCTCGAACACGAGCTGAAGATCGCGGCGTTCGTCCAGCAGTCCTTCCTCCCGGAGCGCGTTCCCGACGTTCCCGGACACGACATCGGCGCGCACCTGCACACCAGCGGCCAGGTGGGCGGCGACTTCTACGATTTCATCGATCTGCCGCCCGACCGAGTGGCAATCGCGCTCGGCGACGCATCGGGCAAGGGGATCCCGGGGGCGATCCTCATGGCGGAGACGCAGGGCATCCTGCGGGCGGAAGCCGCCACGTGCGCATCGCCGACCGAGCTCGTGAGCACGCTCAACCGCGCGCTGCTGCGCGACCAGGACCAGGACCGTTTCGTCACGCTCTTCTATGGCGTGCTGGCCTTTCCGACCGGGCAATTCACCTTCGTGAACGCAGGACATCCCCGCGCCCTGCTGGTGGATGGCGCGAGCGAATCGTCGCTGCTGTCGACCGGACCGCCGCTGCGGCTCTTCGCCGGCGCCGCCTGGGAGGAGCAGACGGTCACGCTGGGCGCCGGCGCCCGGCTCGTCATCTACAGCGACGGTGTCACCGAGGCGCAGGACGACGCGGCCGGGTTCTTCGATCTGGAGGGCGTGCGCGCGGTGATGGGCAGGCAACCGGACTGCACGGCGGTCGAGCTGGCCAGGAACATCTGTCACGCCGCCGAAGAGTTCGAGCGCGAGAACTCCGATCCCGGGGACGACAAGACCGTCGTCGTCGTCCGTGCGCTGGGTTCCTGACGTCAACTCCGCCGCTTCATCAGCGTCACCCGATTGCCGGTCTCGTTGTACTGCACGTCGTCGAGGAAAGTCTTCATCAGGAAGATGCCGCGGCCGCTGGGCCGGCCGAGGTTCTCGGGCAGCGTCGGGTCCGGAACGGCCCCGAAGTCGAATCCCCTTCCGCCGTCCTCGATGACGAAGCGCGCCTCGTCGGACGTCAGGTTGAAGCGGACGCGAATGCGCCGATCACGGTAGGGAGGCGCATGCCGGCGCTCTTCCGCAAGCCGGCGGTAGCCCCTGCCGTCGCGTTCCCGAATCTCGGACCGCACCTCCAGGTTGCCGTGATAGTAGGCGTTCGTCAGCGCCTCGTCGAGGGCGGTGGAGATCCGCTGGCACTCCGTTGCGTCGAACGCGCCGGACTCCCGCAGCAACTGCGTCAGGTAGCTGACCAGCGACGAGATCAGATCCGGGTCGTTCTCGAGCACGAACGTCGCGTCCCGCAACCGGCCGAGCAGGCGGTTGTAGCTCTTCCGCTCCCGCGAGGCGTCCAGGATGCGCCGCACCACGTCGACGAGGTCGCGGACGAGCGCCTTCTTGGGGACGTAGCTGGATGCGCCGGCCTCCAGCGCCCGCGCGGCAATCTCCTCGCTGCCGCGAGCGGTCATGAGCACGACGGGAACGAGCGGGTGATCGACCTTCGCCTGCTCGACGAAGGCCAGTCCGTCCAGGTCGGGCATGACCAGGTCCGTCAGCGCCACGTCCACATCGTGGTCCCGCATTCGTTCGAGCGCCTGCCGGCCGTTCTCGGCGTAGACCACGTCCCACGACTGGCGCGCGAGCAGGTGCCCGGCCATCTCGCGGTCGGCCGCCGAGTCGTCCACTACGAGGATGCGCGCCACTATGCGAGAGGCTCTACTTCGGTCTCGCGACCCAATCGCGGAGTTCTTCCATGACGTCGGCAAGCTCCGGCTCGAGCGCCTGCCATGCCGCCGCCGCCTCGTCGGTCTTGCCCTCGCGGCACCGATCCTCCAGATCGCCGGCGAGGGCGACGATGCGGGCGCCGTCGAACGACCGGAGCGATCCGCCGATGGTGTGCGCCACGCGCTGGACCACCGGCAGGTCTCCCGCCCCGAGCGCCTCCCGGAGCTCGGCGACGAGGGCCGGCTGCTGGCCGGTGAACCCGTCGATCATCTTGCCGAGCAACTCGCGGTCGCCATCCACCGTTTCGAGCGCCGCCTGCCAGTCGAGACGGGTGTCCGCCGGCGGGGAGAGGGACGGCGCCTCCCGTGCGCCGGCCGGCCCGGCTCCGGACACGACCGCCGCGATCGCATCGAGAAGTTCCCGCGACCGGTACGGCTTGGCCAGATAGCCGTCGAACCCCACGGCGCGGCAGAGCTCCTCGTTGCCGCTCGACGCCCGCGCGGTCAAGGCCACGATCGGCGTCTTCGCGATTCCCTCGTCGTGCTCGCGGCGACGGATGGCGCGGGTCGCCTCGTATCCGTCCATGCCGGGCATCTGGAGGTCCATGAGGATCACGTCGAACCGCTCGGCCGCGCACGCCGCCACCGCCTCCGCACCGTTGGTCACGATCCTGATGGTGTGCCGCAGCTTCTGCAGCATGCCGGCCCCGACCCGCTGGTTCGCCACGCTGTCCTCGACCAGCAGCACGTGGAGCGGCGGAAGCTCGACGTCCGGCTCGACGGGTGACGGCGCTTCGGCGGGGGCGGCCACATCCAGGTCGAAGCGGGCCGTGAAGTGGAACGTGCTGCCCGTTCCCGGCTCGCTCTCGAGGCCAATCGCGCCGCCCAGCGCGTCCACCAGCCGGGACGCAATCGCCAGTCCCAACCCGGTACCTCCGTAGCGGCGCGTCGTCGAGGCGTCCGCTTGTACGAACTCCTCGAATATGACCCGCTGCTTGTCCGGCGGGATGCCGATGCCGGTGTCGGCGACCTCGAAGCGCAGGGTGACGGCATCGCCGGTCAGCTCCTGTACGCGCACGCGCGACACGATCTCGCCCCGTTCCGTGAACTTGATCGCGTTCGACAGGAGGTTGGCCAGCACCTGCCGCAGCAGGCGGGCGTCACCGAGGAGCGCGTCGGGCACGTCGTCGGCGATGTCGTTCCGCAACGCTACCGGCTTGCCGTGCAGGCGGGGCGCGAGCGACTTCACCAGGTTGTCCAGACGGTCGTGCAGCCGGAAGGGGCGTTGCTCGCTCTGCAGCTTGTCCGCCTCGATCTTCGAGAAGTCGAGGATGTCGTTGATGATATCGAGCAGTGCCTCGGCCGATTCACGGATCGCGTCGAGGTGGTCGTGCTGGATCTGCGTCAGTTCGGTGTCCTGGAGCAGCTCGGCCGTGCCGATCACCGCGTTGAGCGGCGTCCGGATCTCGTGACTGACGTTCGCCAGAAAGGTGCCCTTGGCCCGGTTGGCGCGCTCGGCCGCGTCGCGCGCGTCCCGCAGCTCGGCCGCCTGGTGCCGCAGGTCCTCCTCGGCGCGCTTCAGGGCCGTGACGTCGGTGTGGCAGCCCAGCAGGCGGATCGGCTCGCCGCGCTCGTTGCGAACCGCCAGCCCGCGGCAGCGGACCCACACCGTGCCGCCGTCGCGGTGGCGGTAGCGCACGATCTGGTCGTAGGGATGGTTCGGGTCCGCCAGGTGCTTGGCGAAGTTGTCCAGTGCGACGTCGCGGTCCTCGGGGAAGATGTTGGCCTGCCACCACTCGGACGTGTTGGGGATCTCGTCGTCGCGGTAACCGAAGAGCTCCTTGAACCGCGGGCTCATCCACTCCTGGTCCTGCCGTTCGACGTCCCAGTACCAGATGCCGTCGAGCGAGCCGGCCTGGAGGAACTCGAAGATCGCCGGATCGCTGCGGACGAGCTGGTAGAGCTCCTCTTTGAGATAGTGCTCTTCCTGGCTCATGTGAGTTCCTGTACCCACCCTTCGCGTTCATCGTAGCCCGGAAATCGTCGTCGTGCGGTTCCGCTCCCCGCCCTCGCGCCGCAGGACGTAGACTGCACAGACCGCGATGCACGGCTTCCATCCCCTCACCGCGACGTGGTTCGAGCAGCGGTTCGCCGCCGCGACCCCCGCGCAGCTCGAGGCGTGGCCGCGGATCCGGGCGGGCGGCGATGTCCTCATCTCTGCGCCGACCGGTTCCGGCAAGACGCTGGCGGCGTTTCTGAGCTGTCTGGATCGGCAGGTGGCGCTCGCCGCGGGCGATGCTCTCGAGGATCGCACGGCGGTCGTCTACGTGTCCCCGCTCAAAGCGCTGAGCACCGACATCCATCGAAACCTGCAGGTCCCGCTCGGTGAGATCGCCGAGCTGGCGGAGCGTAGGGGGCGGCCGTTTCCGGAGGTCCGCACCGCGATCCGGACGGGCGACACTCCTACCTGGGATCGTGAGCAGATGGTGCGCCGCCCGCCGCATATCGTCGTTACCACGCCGGAGTCGCTGTTCATCCTGCTGACCGCCGAACGGAGCCGGCGGATGCTGTCGACGGCCGAGACCGTGATCGTCGACGAGATTCACGCCCTCATCGACGACAAGCGCGGTTCCCATCTCGCCCTCAGCCTGGCGCGGCTCGACGACCTGGTCGTCAAGTCGGGCGGCGCGAAGCCGCAGCGGATAGGGTTGTCCGCGACGGTCAAGCCGATCGGCGAGGTGGCGCGATTCCTGACCGGGACGTCGAGCGCCCGACCGGCGGCGAGCGGCTCGGGCAGGAACGACGACGCGGAACCGAAGCAGGCAGAACCGCCGCTTGCCGGTTCGTCGAACGGCTCCGGCGAGGCCTGGCCGCCGGTGACCATCGTCGATTCGGGGCACCGCCGCGAGCTCGACCTGGCGGTGGAAGTGCCGCAGGACGAGCTCGGCGTGGTCGCGACCAACGAGATGTGGGGCGAGCTCTACGACCGCATTGCCGACCTCGCCCGCGCCCATCGCACGACCATCGTCTTCGTCAACACCCGGCGCCTGTCGGAGCGAGTCGCTCATCACCTCGCGGAACGGCTCGGCGAGGACGCGGTCCTGGCGCACCACGGCAGCCTGTCGCGGCAACTCCGCCAGGCCGCCGAAACGGCGCTCAAGGAGGGTCGGCTGCGAGCCGTCGTGGCCACCGCGTCGCTCGAGCTCGGGATCGACGTGGGCTCGGTGGACCTGGTGTGCCAGATCGGCACCCCGCGGTCGATCGCGGTGGCGCTGCAGCGGATTGGAAGATCCGGCCACAAGGTGGACCGGTCGTTCGTGCCCAAGGGCCGGTTCTTTGCGACGACTCGTGACGAGCTTGTCGAGTGCGCCGCGCTCGTGCGCGCGATTCGGCGCGGTCTGCTCGACGAGCGGCGGCAGCGACCGTGGCCGCGCGACGTGCTCGCCCAGCAGATCGTTGCGGCCGCGGCGACCGAGGTCTGGCGCGAGGAAGACCTGTTCACCCTGGCGCGAAGCACGGCGCCGTACTCGGACCTGCCGCGCAGCGAGTTCGACGCGGTCGTGACGATGTTGTCGGACGGGATCGCCTCTCCCCGGGGACGGCACGGCACCTGGCTGCACCGCGATCGGGTGAACGGCGTGGTACGTGGCCGGCGCGGTGCGCGGCTCGCCGCCATCACGTCGGGGGGCGCGATTCCCGACAACGCCAACTACCTGGTCGTGGCCGAGCCGGAGGGAACCACGGTCGGCACCGTCGACGAGGACTTCGCCGTCGAGAGCATGGCGGGCGACATCTTCCTGCTGGGTACGACCTCGTGGCGCATCCGGCGCGTCGAATCCGGACGCCTGCGGGTGGAGGACGCGCACGGCGCAGCGCCGTCGGTGCCGTTCTGGCGCGGCGAGGCGCCCGGGCGCACGCGCGAGCTCTCCGACGAGGTATCGGATCTGCGCGAGCGGTTGGCGGCGCCCGACGCGGCAGGCGACGGAGACGATGACGCCGTGGCGTTCCTGGTTCGGGAGTGCGGTCTCGACCAGGCAGGCGCGGAGCAGGCGGTGGCGTATGTCCGGGCCGGCGCCGCCGCGCTCGGCGCCGTGCCGTCCGGCCGGACCCTGGTGGCCGAGCGCTTCTTCGACGAGGGAGGCGGCATGCAGTTGGTGTTGCACGCCCCGCTCGGGGCGCGCGTCAACAGGGCCTGGGGTCTGGCGCTGCGCAAGCGGTTCTGCCGCAGCTTCAACGTCGAGCTGCAGGCCGCCGCCACCGACAACGGCATCGTGATCTCGCTTTCCGAGCAGCACAGCTTTCCGCTCGAGGTCGTCTTTCGCTTCCTGCACCCGGAGACGGTCGAGGAGGTCCTGACGCAGGCGATGCTGCCGGCGCCCATGTTCGGGGCGCGCTGGCGCTGGAACGCGTCGCGGGCGCTGGCGGTGCTGCGCTTCTCGGGGGGCCGCAAGGTGCCGCCGCCGATTCTGCGCATGCGTTCGGACGATCTGCTGGCGGCGGTCTTTCCGGACCAGGTGGCGTGTCAGGAGAACCTCACCGGCGACATCCGCATTCCGGACCATCCGCTGGTCGACGAGACCATTCGCGATTGCCTGCACGAGGCCATGGACGTCGACGGCTTGCGGGCTGTCATCGCGGGCATCGAGCAGGGGACTATCGCGACCAGGGCCGTCGATACCGCCGAGCCCTCCCCGCTGGGGCACGAGATCCTGAACGCCAATCCGTACGCCTTTCTCGACGATGCGCCGCTGGAGGAGCGCCGGGCACGCGCCGTCCAGCTCCGCCGCACCCTGGGCGACGACGGGGGCGAGATCGGAGCACTCGACCCCGAGGCGATCGCGGAGGTGGCTGCCGAGTCGTGGCCGGTGGTGCGCGATGCCGAGGAGCTGCACGATGCGCTGCTGACGCTGGGGCTGGTCCCGCCGCGCGACGAGTGGAGAGCGTGGTTCGGGCGGCTGGTCGAGATGCGCCGTGCCGCGTCGCTGCACGCCGGTGACGCGGTCTTCTGGATGGCGGCCGAGCGCTCCCGGATCGCGCTGCTCGTGCATCCGGACGCGCGACTCGATCCTGAGGTGCCCGAGGTCGAGCAACCCACGCCGGACGGTGCCGATGCGGCGGTGACCGAGGTGCTGCGCGGCTGGCTCGATTCGAGCGGGCCGCTCCGCGCATCGGACCTGGCTGCGATGCTCGCGGTGCCGGCCGAGCGCGCGGCCGTCGGACTGGCCCGCCTGGAGGGCGAAGGCCAGGTGCTGCGCGGCCGCTTCACCGCCGCCCGTGACGAGGCGGCCGAGATCGAATGGTGCAACCGGCGCGTGCTCGCCCGCATCCATCGCTTGACCCTGGGACGGCTGCGCCGCGAGATCGCGCCGGTCTCGACCGGAGACCTCGTGCGTTTCCTGGCCCGCTGGCAACGCCTGGCCGTGGGGACCCGCCTGCACGGCGCGAGCGGGCTGCTGCAGGTGGTGCGACAGCTTCAGGGTTGCGAGGTCTCCGCCGCGGCGTGGGAAAGGCATGTGCTGCCGGCCCGCGTCGAGGGCTACCAGGCGGAGATACTGGATCAGCTCTGTCTCTCCGGAGAGGTGATGTGGGGGCGGCTGTCTCCGCATCCCGCCTTCGACGGCGTGGAGGTCGATGTCGCGGCAGCACGGCCTGCGGCTCGCCGGCGCAGGGTGCGCCCGACCCGGGTTGCGCCGGTGTCGCTCTTTCTGCGGGAGGACCTTGAATGGCTGATGCCGCCGCCGGCAGCCGGGGATGGGGAAGGCGAGGCGGCGGACTGCGTGCTGTCCCATCCGGCCGAGGCGGTGCTGGGGGCGCTCCGCCGTCGCGGCGCGTCTTTCCTCCGCGAGCTGGTGGCCGAGAGCGGGCGACTCGCGAGCGAGGTGGAGGACGGATTGTGGGAGCTCGTCGCGGCGGGGCTGGTGACGGCCGACGGCTTCGACAACCTGCGCGCCCTCATCGATCCGAAGCGCCGCCGGGGCGAAGGGAGGTTCCGTGCAGCCCGTCCGCGGCATGCCGCGGGCCGCTGGGCGCTGCTGGCACCGGCCGCGGGCGAGGCCGCGGAGGCGGGGGACGGCCGCCGGCAAGAGCGCGCGGACGCTTTCGCCCGCCAGTTGCTGGAGCGCTGGGGCGTTGTGTTCCGGGACCTTGCGCGGCGCGAGACGTTGATGCCGCCGTGGCGCGATGTGCTCCGCGCCCTCAGGCGGATGGAGGCGCGCGGCGAGGTGCGCGGGGGCCGCTTCGTCACCGGTTTCGTCGGCGAGCAGTTCGCGCGCCCGGACGCCGTCGAGCTGCTCCGTATCGTGCGCCGGGACGGGGAGCGCGAGCGGAGCGTGCGGGTTGCCGCCGCCGATCCGCTGAACCTGGCCGGCATCGTCACGCCGGGGCCGCGCGTCAGCGCGCTGTCCGGCGAAACGGTCGATCTGCTGCAGCCGGTGGCGGCCCTCGCCGGTGCCGCTGCGTCCTGAATCCCGGGGACTGGCCGGGAGCCCGTGGGTGAGATTCGAATGCCGCGGGACCGTGCGACGGGCTCCCGGGGGCACGGCAATGGGCGCATCGGGTAGAGTGGAGAGCATGCGTCCGCTCGTCCTTTCCCTGGTGCGTACAGCCGTTGCCGTGATCGTGTTGACGATCGTGACCGCACCGGTGCTGGCGCGGCAGGTCCAGCCGGCGGCGCAACCCGCGGGCCGTCCGGACCGCGTCACCCGGACGCCGGCCCTGCCTCCCGGCGCACTGCGGGTCGTCGGGGCCGCCTGGTACAAGGGGCGCGCCGCCATCTGCGCCGAGGAGCCGGGCGCGGCAGTGGCGTGGGCGGGACGTTCCATCGCGCGCACACGGGTCTGGGTGCGGGACGGGACTGCCACGCGGCAGGTGGCGCTGGGTCCCGGCGCCTGCGACCCCGTCTGGTCCCCGGATGGAGACCGGTTGGCGGTGGTGACCCCGAGTGGACTCTGGGTGTTGTCCGCCGACCTCCGTCGCACCACTCACTTGGTCGATGTCCGCCATCGGGACGGGACGGTCGGAGGGGGCGAGCCGCGCATGCTCAGCCGGCCGGCGTGGGCGCCCGACACCGCGGCACTCGCGTTCCGCGCTTCCAACGGCCGGACGACATGGGTCGAAGTGGTGGACGTGCAGACCGGAGCGCACCGCTACGTGTCCGACCCGGAGACCTATGAGTTCGCGTGGGAGGCCGATTCCCGTTCCCTGCGCTTCGGATCACGCGTGATTCGGCTCCCGTGAGCCTGCACGCCCGAGAGGCGATGCCGAGGAAACACCGATGCCATCGACCATTACGCGTACTGCTCTCCCGTTGCTGCTCGTGTCGCTGGGCGCCGCCGGAAGCGCCGCGGCGCAGGAGCCGGCGTCTCCCCGGGCGATCGTCGAATACCTGGCCGACGACGATCTCGAAGGGCGGCTGACCGGGTCGCCGGGCATCCGCAAGGCCGCCGACTACATCATCGGGCAGCTCGAGGCCATCGGGGCCGAACCGTTGCCGGCCGTAGGAGGCTTTCGGCAGCCGTTTTCCTACACGGCCGGCGTGACGGACACCGGCACGTCCCTCCGCATCGAAGGCACCAGCGGCGGAGGGACGATCAGCCTCACGGCGTCGTCCAGCTCCACGGTGTCGCCGACCGCAGGCTTCGCACCCGAGCCGCCGCCCGCTCCACCTGCGCCCGGGTCGACCGGCGCCGACGCGGCCATAGCGGCCGTGCCCCCGGCCCCGGACCCCGACGCGCCGTCCATCCGCGCGCTGTCGTTCTCGGACACGGGCAGGGCGGAGGGGCCGCTCGTCTTCGCCGGCTACGGTCTCTCGGTGCCCGAGACGGACGACTTCGGCTACGACAGCTATGCCACGCTGGACGTCACCGGCAAGATCGTCGTCGTGTTCCGGTACTTTCCCGAGGACACGGAGGGCGAGTTGCGCGCTACGCTGGCGCGCTACGCGGGCCTGCGCTTCAAGGCGCTGGCCGCGCGCGAGCGGGGCGCGGCGGGTCTCATCGTCGTCACCGGGCCGCGGTCGCCCAACGCCGGCGCGCTGGTTCCCCTGACCTTCGACACCGCCGTCAGTGACTCAGGCATCGTGGCCGCTACCGTGAATGGTGAGTTGGGTGCCGCGATCATCGAGAGCGCTGGCGATTCCATCGAGGCGGTGCAGGCCTCGTTAGATACCGGGAATCCCCACGCGACCGGTTTCGATCTGCCGCTGGAAGGTTCGCTCGATGTAAGCCTCGAGACGCAGGAGGCAACCGGCCACAACGTCATCGGCTACCTGCCGTCGACCGGGGGTGCGGCGCTCGACAAGCCGTACGTGCTGCTGGGCGCCCACTACGACCATCTCGGCCGCGGGCGCGGCGGTGATTCGCTGGCGCGCGGCGACGAGGCCGGAGAGATTCACAACGGTGCCGACGACAACGCCTCCGGCGTGGCCGCGGTGCTGTCGGCCGGCGCCAGGCTGGCGGCCGCCGGGCGCGACAGGGGAGTGATGCTGGCGTTCTGGTCGGGAGAGGAGCTCGGGTTGCTCGGTTCCGCGGACTTCGTCCAGCAGGCGCCGGTGCCGATGGATGCCATTGCGGCCTATCTCAACTTCGACATGGTCGGCCGGCTGGAGGACAATCCGCTCAACCTGCAGGCGGTCGGCAGCAGCTCCATCTGGACCGACCTGGCCGAGGAGCTGAACGAGCCGATCGGGCTCGCCCTGACCTTCGTATCCGATCCCTACCTGCCGACCGACGTCGGGAGCCTGAACGCCGCCGAGGTGCCGAGCCTGAACTTCTTCACCGGCAGCCACGAGGACTACCATCGGCCGACGGACGACGCCGACACGCTCGACTACGAGGGGCTCGACCGCGTCATCGACCTCGCGTCGGCGGTTGCCACCAATCTCGCGAACCGGCCGGAGGCCCCGGACTTCATTCGCGTGGAGCGCGTGCAGCAGCGCGGCGGCGGCGCGACGATGCGCATCTTCACCGGCACCATTCCCGACTACACGCAGGAGGCCGAGGGCCTTTCGATTTCGGGGGTAATCGGCGGCGGCCCCGCCGAGGCAGCCGGCCTGCAGGGAGGCGACTTGATCGTGGGTCTCGCCGGGCAGGCGGTGACGAACATCTACGACTACATGTACGCGCTGGACCTGCTGAAAGTGGGCGAGCCGGCCGAGGTCGTCTTCGTCCGCGCCGGCGAGCGGATGACCACGGAGCTGATTCCGAGGGTGCGCGACTAGCCCCTGGTGAAACGCTGCAGGGATGTTGCCACGGGCCGCCGGGAGCGCCGGGCGGCTGGCGAGCGAGAGCGCTACCCGAACGAGAGCTGCTACCCGAAATAGTCGGGTTCGTTGCCCGCCTTCCACTTGATGTTGCAGCCGATGCTCGGCTTCTGCTCGCCGGCAGGGGCCTGGCCGGCGACGACGGTGTCGACCGCCGCGCGCAGGTCGCGTCCGGTCACGGGAGCGTCGCTCTCGGGCCGGCTGTCGTCGAACTGCCCCCGGTAGACAAGCTTCAGGTCGGCGTCGAACACATAGAAGTCCGGCGTGCACGCCGCACGATAGGCCTTGGCGACCTCCTGGCTGGCGTCGATCAGGTAGGGAAAGGCGTAGGTGAACTCGGCGATGTCCCGAACCATCGCCTCGCGGCTGTCCTCCGGGTGAGTCTCGGCGTCGTTCGAATTGATGCCGATGACGGCGACCTCGCGCGTCGCGTACTCGTGCGCGAACTCCGCCAGCGCGGTCTTCATGTGCTTGACGTACGGGCAGTGGTTGCACATGAAGACGACCACGGTCGCCGGCGCGCCGGCGAACTCGGCCAGCGCCACCGGATTCCCGTAGGCATCCGGCAGCGTGAAGTCGGGCGCCCGCGTCCCGAGCTCAAGCATCGTCGACGGTGTCAGAACCATGTTGGGCAGCCTATCGTTCTTCGACGTTCCTTGGGCGTATCGGCGTGCCCCTGGCTCAGAACGGCTCCGACTGCGCGCCATCCTGGAACGCCCAGAGGCGGTTGCGGGTCAGGATGTAGAGCACCCCGTCCTTGGTGACCGGGGTGCAGTAGACGGCGGCGCCAAGGTTGTACTCGCCGATCATCTCCATCTCCCGGCCGGCCCGCAGGACCACCACGTCGCCGTCCTCGTCGCCGAGGAAGACTTTGCCGTCGACCACGAATGGCGAGCCCCAGACCGCGGCGAAGGTGTCGTAGGTCCAGAAGTGCTCGCCGGTCTGCGGGTCGAGCGCGTGCAGGAAGCCGGAGAGGCTGGAGATGTACAACACGCCGTCCGCGATCGCGGCGGTCGACATGGTGCGGTAGAAATCCTCGCCGCCGCGGTGCCAGACCATGTGCGTATCGGTGACGTCACCGGTCCCGGTGGCGTCGATCGCGTAGAAGTGGCCGGGCGCCTCGCCGTGCTCCGGGTCCTGGCCCACCCCGATGTAGACCTTGTTGTCGTAAACCACGGGGGTCGACAGGATGTTGTTGCGCGTGCCGCGGCCGCCGAGGATCCACTCGGAGTCCTCCGGGTTGCAGTCGAACTCCCAGATGAGCTCGCCGGTCTCGGCGTCGAGACTGTAGACGACGCCGTTGCCGCCGGCGAAGATGACCTGCCCGCGGCCGTTGATCTCCGCGTAGGCCGGATTCGTCCAGGCGCCGTGCAGGACGTTCTCGCCGACCGGGTTGCTCTCCCACAGCAGCTCGCCGGTGTTCTTGTCGAGCGCGATGAAATCGGGCGAGAAGGGCGACGGGATGTTGACGTGCCCCTCGTCGACGCCGTTGCTCGTCACCGTGTACAACACGTCGCCGATGATGAGCGGCGAGCCGGTGGCGAGGTTGTGCGGGAAGACGTCGAGCTCGTTGATCATGTCGTACGACCAGATGACGTCGCCGGCCATCGGTCCGGTCTCGATCTCGTCCATGAAGGGGCCGTCGTTGCCGTCGGCCAGACCCTTCGCGTCCAGACACACGACGTGCGCCTCGTTCGAGACGTAGTAGATCCGGTCGCCTTCCATGAAGGCAGTCGAGCAGACCCCCTGCAGCGGCCAGTCGTTCACGCGCCCCGACGACAGCTTCGGGTGCACCATCTGCCAGATGAAGTCTCCGGACGCGGCGTCGAACGCCATGACGACGCCCTTGTCGCCCTCGATCGACGGGTCGCGGCGCCCTTCGTTGTTGGTGCCGACGTAGACGCGGCCGCCGGCGACGACCGGGCCGCCGTAGGCCTGCGAGCCGACCGGCTGCGACCAGAGCACGTTCATGCCGGTGTCGACGTCCCATTCGCTGACGATGCCGGTGTCGTCGGACACCATGTTCCGGGACGGCGTGTTGCCGAACATCGCGACCTCCTGGGCCGCCGCCGTGGCGGCGACGGCGAGCAGGAGGGCGGAGGCGAGAATCAAAGCCTGTCGAGTCATGGGTTCTCCATCACGCGGACGTTGTCGAAGTAGATGTCAATCGGCGAGTACCCGATGAGACCGGGGCTTCCCTCGCGTACCGGCTGCGGATCCTCCACCGTTACCGTCCAGTCGTCGGGCTCGGTCTCGTCGCGCGGCCAGACTTTCCCACGAATCAGCGCCCGTTCCTCGTCGGTGTCGACGCGCAGCATGATCGTGTACCAGACGTTCGGCTCCCACGCGAACGGGAAGCGCTGGGCCATGCGCAACTCGGCCGCCCACGAACGTACCTCGATCCGCTGGTGGTTGCCCTGCATGTCCATCGTGTAGCCGCTGTTGATGAGCCCGATGTCCGGGCGCCGGCGACCGCGCTGGGTCGACATCACGTCGGCCTGCACCGTGTAGTTCGACAGGTAGGACGGGCCGACGTAGATGGCGTGCCGGTGGATGCCGGTGCGCGACGCGCTCTTGCGGAAGACCTGGTCGCCGTCGAGCTCGACCGCGGCCAGGCTGCCGCCCCCGCCGATCCAGTGCGGCGGGCGTCCGTTCTCGAAGTTCTCGGTCCACGGCAACGGCGAGAAGATGCGCACCCGCGCCGCGGCGGAGATGTCGCCGACCGTCGCGACGACCTGTCCGGCCTGGTTGGAGGACTGCGGGCTCGACTGGAATTCGCCGTTGACGCGCAGCCGGGATCCGGTCAGTCCCTCCATGGCCCAGGAGGAGTTGGGGACGGACACGGCCTGCCCGTTCTCGTCGAAAGCCAGCAGGCGGAAGTCGACCGTCTCGCCGGCGGCGGCGATTACCTCGGCCGGCACGACCTGCAGGCTCGCAACGGTCCCGGTCGGCGCGGTCTCGGCACCGAGGTCCGGGCTCGGAGCCGGGGTCGCGGTGAACGGCGCGTCCGGGTCGCCGATGCAGTAGATGCCCGACTCGGCGGTGACGTAGAGCCGCCCGTAGGCCGGGGCGAACGAGCCGTAGATCTCGGCGTACCGGCCGTCTGACACCTCGAGCTCGTCGTGATCGAGGGCGGTCGGACCATTCGGGCCGGGCTGCAGGACGTGCACGTTGCCGTTCGTCTCGGTCAGGTAGAGCCTTCCGTCCGCCCAGACCGGTGACGACTTGCCGACGTTGCCGATGCTGTACTCCCACTGGATCTCCCCGCTTCCGGCCTCGATGGCGACTAGGTTCGCGGAGTTGTCGATCATGTACAGCGTGCCGTCGTGGATGAGCGGCGAGGGGAACCCGACGGCCAGGTCGCTGATGCGCCACAGCTCGCCGGTGGACGTGATGTCGCCGCTGCCGGTGGCGTCTATCGCCACCACCCGGCCCATCGTGCCCTGGTCGATGTTCTCCTCGCTATGCGCGACGTAGACGATGTCGCCGTCAATTACAGGGGATACGTTGATGCCGCGCTGGCTCAGGTGGAACTCCCAGACCTTGACCCCGGTGCGCGCCTGGAGCGCGTAGATGTGTCCGTCGGCGTTGCCGTCGATGATCAGCCGCTGGCCGTTCACCACGGCCACGATCGGGACCGACTGCGTGTTCATGTCGGCCGGCTGGCCGCCCGGCGTCGACACCCAGCGTACCCGGCCGGTCCGCTTGTCGAACGCCACGTAACGGTGCCGCGGGGGACCGCCGAGGCTGCCCCAGGCCGAGCCGATGACGCTCAGGATCACCCGGTCCTCGTCGATGATCGGCGTCGACGTGCGCCCGCCGTAGCCGGACGCGCGCCCGAGATCCTCGGCCAGGCGCCAGCTCCAGACGATGTTGCCGTCGCGGTCGAAGCAGTGCAGGTGGCCGTCGACGTTCAGCGCGTAGAGATGCCCGGTCTCGGGATCCCCGGTCACGTTGCCCCAGCCCACCCGGTTGAACGGGACCGTCGTATTGAGGACGCTGAAGGTATGCTCCCACAGCTTCGAGCCGTTCTCGGCGTTCCAGCAGGTGACGATCTCCTTCTTCTCGACGCCGTCACCCGTGCGGCCGTTGGCGCACACGCGCCCGTCGAACACGGCCGGCGTCGAACGGCCGATATACTCCTGGAACCAGATCAGGTTCTCGCCGTCGACCGACCAGCTCGATACGAGTCCGGTTTGATCGGATACGCCGGTCTGCGCCCGTCCGCGCCAGCTCGGCCAGTCCTGGGCCGTCGCGGCAGAGGCCGGGAACAACAGGCATGCAACGAGGACGGTCAGGGCTCCCGGGCGCAGGGCGACGCCGTGAGCAGTCTTGGTCATCCGGCAGTCCTTCATGGAAGTGGTTTGTTCAATCTGCGGCGGACGCAAATTTTATCACGCCGGCTGGGCTGCGCCGGCCGCTCTCATCTTGACCGGCGGTTCCGGTCGGGCGTAAACTGCGCCGTCAACGTGATACTGAGACGCATTCTCATATGATGACGATCTGCTCACGGCATCCGGTTTCTGGAGCCTGGGGCGTCGCGGTCGCTCGTACCGTAATATCTTGCAGTTCGGCCGCGAGGCCGGAGGGCACGTCGGCTACCAGGAGGTTTGAGCATCTTGAGCGGTACGTTGCGATTGGCTGATCACGCCGTAGCCGGATCCGCGCGGAGTGCGGTTCGGTGAGCGTCTTCGATCGAATGAAGGCCCGCTGGGGGGTCGGCTTCTGGGGCATGGTCGCCGTCCTCACGGCGTTTGCACTCGCCGGCCTGACGACGCTCCGCCTCAAGGGCTTCGTGATCGGGTACATCCTGCCCGAGACGGCGCCCGGGTGGGTTCAGTGGACGGTCTACCTTATCGTGATGCTGCCCATCTACCAGGTGCTGTTGCTCGGCTACGGCACGCTGCTCGGACAGTTCCACTTCTTCTGGAGCAAGCTGAAAGCGGTGGGTCGCCTCGTGAGCGGCCGGCCCGTCGGCGCGTCCGGCTGAGAGCGATCCCGACCGACCCGGCCGATCAAGCGAAGATGCGCTCGACAGCCCAGACCAGACCGACCAGGGCGATGCCGGCCGACGCCGGCACCACGAGTCGCGCGCGGTACCACGGCGACGACCGGAACCAGTTGCATGTCAGTGCGGCGGCGGCGATCACCGCGAGCTGACCCAACTCGATCCCCGCGTTGAAGCTGATCAGGGCGAGCAGGCGTTCCCGTTCGGGAAGTCCCAGATCGCCGAGCACCCCGGCGAAGCCGAGCCCGTGCAGCAGGCCGAAACCGAATACGACGGGCGGCCGCCAGCGGTTCATGCGATCCGTGAGGATGTTCTCGACCGCCACGTAGACGATCGACAGCGCGATCAGCGGCTCGACCAGACGCGGCGACAGCGCCACGACACCGAGTGCCGCCAGGCTCAGGGTGACCGCGTGGGCCACCGTGAACGCCGTCACCTGCCAGACGAGCGGCCGGAGCCGCGCGCTCAGCAGGAACAGCCCCAGCACGAACAGGATGTGGTCGAGTCCCCCCGGCACGATGTGGATGAACCCGAGCCGCAGGTAGTCTCGCGCCACGTCCAGGCGGCCGGGCGGCGCGACCGGCACGGTCAGGTCCAGGGGATCGCTGCGGGCGCCGGGTTCGAGCACCGAGCGCGCTTCGATGCCGCGCGTCGGGTCGCGGATGGTGAGGTGGACCTCGCCGAACGCCCGCGACGCGAAGAAACCGACCGTGGCGGCCCCTTCCGGGACCGTGCCGGCGAGCCGCGCGGTCAGGCCGAGCAGTGTCGGGATGTCCGCCTCGGTTGCGCGGGGCGTGCCACGGTCGGGAAACGACACGCTGAATGGGACCGGATCGCCGTCGAACCGAACCCGCACGCGGCGCTCGAACAGGCGGCGCAGCCGGCCGAGACGCGTCTCGAGCTCGTCGGGGGAGAGACGCTCCAGTGCCGCCACCAGCGTTGCGTCGTCGGTGTCGATGGGGACGCCGAGCGCGAGGGCGTCGAGGTCGTAGATGAGATCCGCCTCGAATCCGCCGTCGGCACGGAGCGCCAGCGTCACTTCGGTAAACGAGAGCGGATGGGCGAGCGCGGAGGGCGTCTCGATCGGCCACAGTACGCTCGCCAGCAGGACGATCCGGAAGAGCGCGTTTCGGAGATGGCCCACGACGGGGAGGATAGCGTGAGTAAAGGCCTGGATTTCCCGGTCACGGCACGGGGCGGGCGCCGGGCCTGGACGCGTCAGCGGCGCAGCTTGATGCGGTACGGACGGCCTTCCCGCAGGAAGTTGATCTGAGTGTCGCTGTCCGTTCCGACGGTGGCCAGACCCGCGCCGGCATCGGCGGCCGCGGGAACGTCGACACCCGCGACCCGGTAGATCATGTCCCCCGATTGTACCCCGGCGATTGCCGCGATGCCGCCGTCGTCGACCTCGACGACCAGTGCGCCGTCCCGGGTCTGCAGGTTGTCGGGTTCGGCGCGCTCCGCCAGCCGCGGCGTCGGCGCCGCATCGCACAGCTCAAGTCCCAGGACGGTCACCCCGACCGTCGTGTCGTTCACGCAGCGGTACAGCGCCGTCTCCGCCGGTTGGGCGCTGAACGCAACGATGGACAGTTCCAGGACGCCGCAGGCGACAAGCGAAACGACGGCGCGACGCATGCCCATGAGCGGACAGTATACGTGGCCGGTCCGTGGCGGGATGCCGCGGGCCGTCACTTTCGCTCGGGCGAACCGAAGAAACGGCGCCAGCTCATTGCGATGCCGGTCCAGACCATCACGGCGACGCCCAGGGACACGACGCCGGCGATCGACTGCCCGATCACGCCGTACACCTCTCCGGTGTGCGCGTACCGCAGCCAGCGCCGGAACTTGAAGCCGCGCGTGAAGGTCGGATAGCCGGCGCGCTCGACCAGCTCGCCGGTTGCCCGGTCGAACAGCAGGTCCTCGCTCTTCGACGGCTGGCGGCCGTTCCCGCGGTCGACCGCAACGACCACGGGGGCGTGAATCGACGCGGGCAGGTCGATCGTGATCGTTCGCCATTCCGGCGCCTCGGCGCCGGCCCTCGTGACCAGCGCCTGCAGCCCGGTCAACGGAGCCGCCGGGTCCGCCGTGACCGGCGGGTCGTCCCGCGCATCCGACGCCCGCGGCCGTGGAGACTGCTGGAACGGCGGCGTGTCGCCCGCAAGCCGATGAACGAGGTCGGCGGCCCACTGATACGAGATCGTGGCGCCGCTGAAGACGATGATGACGAGCGGGACGGCCGACCAGAAGCCGATCACGTTGTGCCAGTTGAAGTCGCGCGCCCGTCCGCCGAGGCCGCGGCGGAACCACAGCGCGCGCCTCCACGCGGCGCGGGTGCCGGTCGACGGCCACCAGAGATAGACCCCGCTGACGAGCAGGAACAGGAAACCGAGGTTGGCCACTGCCACCACCGTCCGACCGATGATCCGATACTGTCCCTCCAGGGCGAACCACCGGTGCCAGTACAGGACGTTCTGAAGGAAGCGTCGCGTTCGCGTGTCGCCGTCGCCCAGCCGCTCTCCGGTGAAGCGGTCGACGTACACGGTCGCTCCGTCGTTGCGCTCGACGACAGCCGGCTCGCGCGGATCTTTTCTCAGGGCCACGGAGGTGACGGGACTGGCGGGCAGGTCGCCGGTGACGCGGGCGATCAACTCGTCGAGCGCGAGCGGCACCACGCCACGGTCCGGCGGGTCGGCACGATAGCCGCCGAGCGCCCACTCGTTGAGCTGTGCCTCGAAGGTGAGGATGACACCGGTCACCGCCACCAGGAGGATCACGATGGCGGCGGTGACGCCGACCGCCAGGTGGACCCAGAAGAGCGCCCTGCGGAGGGACATTGGGCGGTCGACTGCAGGCGGCGTCGCGGGCGTCGCCTACGGCTGTTGATCGGAGTCGGTGGCCTGATCGGAGTCGGTGGCCTGATCGGAATCGGTCGCCTGGTCGGAGTCGGTCGCCTGGTCGGAGTCGGTCGCCTGATCGGCGTCGCCCCCGCCGTCCGAGTCCGTCCCGCCGGGGCAGGCGGCGGTCAGGGTGGCGGCCGCCACGATCGAGCCGGCCGCGACCGCACGCGAGAAGAACGAGCGGCGATCGACCGAGACGGTGACGATGTCTTCGTCCGTCAGCGACCTCTGGGATCCCGGACGATTCTCGCTGGGCTTCCGGTTGTCGGAACTTCGCATCACATTCTCCTGAGTCTGTAAAATGATAACGAGTCTCAGTATCCTAATGGTGCGTGCCATGGTTGTCAATCCGCGCCGCCGACCGCCCGATCATGGCGCGAGAACGAGAGCACTGTCGGTAGGATCGCGCGGAGCGCTCACATGACGACGGACCACATCAGGCCGGAGCCGGCGATCGACCGCGACTGGTACGCCTGGCTCATCGATCCGCTGCCGACCGAAGAGTTCGAACGCGACTACTACGAGCAGCGGCTCTTTCACATCCGGCGCCGGGCGTCCCCGTACTATGCCGAGCTTCTCTCGGTGGCGGACCTCGACAACGTGCTGGGCACCCACGCGGCCGGTCATCGCGACATCAAGCTGGTCCGGGGCGACGGCGATGTCCCTGTCGGCGAGTACACGAACAGCGGCGGCCGGGTCCGGCCGCTCGATGTCGCTCGCCACTTCGACGACGGCGCAACCGTCATCTACAACCATCTCCATACGCGCGTGCCGACCCTGGCGCGGCTGTGCGTCGCGCTCGGGAGGTGCTTCTCGTCGCGGATCCAGACCAACGTGTATCTCACCCCGCCCGACGCGCAGGGATTCGCCCCGCACTGGGACACGCACGACGTCTTCGTGTTGCAGATCACCGGCACGAAGCGCTGGTCGATCTACGACACCAAGGTCAGATTGCCGCTCCGGGGCCAGCGCTTCGAGCGCGGGACGCCTCCCGGCGACGTCAGCGACGAGTTCGAGCTCGGCCCGGGCAGTGCACTCTACCTCCCCCGCGGCCTGATGCACTCGGCGCGTTCGACGGACGAGGCCTCGCTGCACATCACGCTTGGGCTGACGGCGTTCACCTGGGCGGAGTTCCTCGTCGAAAGCGTCACCGCGGCCGCGCTCGAGGACGAGTCGCTACGCCGGAACCTCCCTCGCGAGTTCGCCCGCCAGGGATTCCCCGCCGCCGAGCGAGAGCGTCTGTTCGCCGAGAAGCTGGCGTTCGTGCAGTCGCGGTTCGACCCCGAGGTGGTGTGGCGCCGCTTCACCGACGAGGTCCTGGCCACCGACGTGCCGCTGTTTACCGACCTGCTCGGCCAGCGGCTGCGCGGAGACCCGCTGACGTCTCGCTCGCGGGTGAGACGCCGTGCCGGTCTGCTCACCGAAGCCGTGACGGAGGGGGAGACGTGCCTCCTCCGATTCTGCGGGCGGGAGCTCAGGCTGCCGGTCGGCGTGTGGCCGGCGTTGCGGTTCGCCACGACGACCGACGAGTTCGCTGTCGAGGAGTTGCCCGACTGTCTGGATAGCGCGGGAAAACTGACTCTGGTGACCCGGTTGGTCAGGGAAGGCGTTCTGCAGCGGAACTGGGGCTGACCGCCCGCGGCAAAGCCTGCGCGCGGCGCCCGGAAACACGCTGCCATTCGGGACGAGCCGCCGGCCCGTCCGCCCGCGGCCCACGCTTCGTGCGGGGAGGGGCGGCCGAGCCGGGACACGTCGGGGCCTACGACTCCAGTACGGCGTTCAGGGAGATCTCCGCGTTCATCAGCTTCGAAATCGGGCAGCCGGCCTTGGCGCCGTTTGCTTTCTCGTCGAACGCGGCCTGGCTGATGCCGGGGACCTTCGCCGAGCACTCGAGGTGGATCTTCGTGACCGCGAACCCGCCCTCGACCGCCTCCAGCGTCACCGTTGCGGTGGTGCTCACATGGTCCGGCGTGTTGCCGCCCGAGGCGAGTTCGTGCGACAGCGCCATCGAATAGCAGCCGGCGTGCGCCGCGGCGATGAGCTCCTCCGGGTTCGTTCCCGCGCTGCCCTCGAACCGCGTCGCGAACGTGTAGGCCGCGTCGGACAGGACGCCGCTGTTGGCCGAGATCGTGCCGCTGCCACCCTTCAGGTCGCCCTTCCAGACCGCCGATGCCTTGCTGTCCATGCTTCCTCCTGGCTGCCCGGCCGCGGCCCGCGCGGCTCAGAGCCGGGCATCTTCCTCGTCAACTGTTGTGTGTGCGGTGCACCCGGAGCGCGGGAGCCGAAGTGCACAGGACTCTAGATCGACCCGTTCGCGGGGCGCAACACCGCGCCGGGCGCGTGCAGGACGGCTTCGCCACCCCGTACGGGCCGGTTCGCCGTTGCAGTCGTGGCGTGGCAGGAGACGATGTGGTATGAACTACTAGCATCTGCTAGCATCTGCCTTGCCAAGGAGGATGGGGATGCCGACTGTGCAGGTGAGTGCGCGTATCGATGCGGCGATCAAGCGGGCGCTCGACGACTACTGCCGGAGGCACGGTGTCGTCATGAGCCACTTTGTCCAGGAGGCGCTCCTCGATCGGTTGGAGGAACTGGAGGACATCGAGGATCTCAAGAAGATCCGCCACGAGCCGACGCGGTCCTTCAGCGAGGTCCTCGCCGAGCTCGATCTCGATGACAAGGTATAGGATTCGGATTTCCCGCACGGCCGAGCGCCAGCTCAAGAAGCTGCCCCCGGATGCGCGAGCGCGGGTCGTCCGCGCTGTGCAGGGACTCGCCATCGACCCTTTTCCGCACGGTTGTCGCAAGCTCACCGGATACGACGACGTGTTCCGCGTCCGTGCAGGACCGTATCGCGTCCTCTATAGCGTGAACGATGGCACGCTCATCGTCGTGGTCCTGAAGGTCGGCCACCGGCGGAACGCGTACCGTCGATAGAGAATCTTGCCAGGTGGCATGAGCGCCCCGGCGGGAGGTCGACCAGCGTCCAATCGCTCGGCCCGTCCCTTCAGGCGCCGGGGCGGTCACCGGTGGTGACGTCGAGAGGGCGTCCGCAGTTGGAGCAGCGCGGGCCATCCGTGCCGAAAGTCGGGACCGCGCAATCACAATGCTCGCGCGTCCGCAGCATGGGGCCCGCGATCGACGTCACGAGACCGATCAAGAGGCTCCCGGCGATCGAGAGCAATAGCGTGTCGAACAGCCAGTCCACGGACTTCTACGCGTGCTCCGCGTCGAGCGCCTCGGCCGGCGCGGATTCCGTGGAATCTCCGCCGCCGCCCGGCCGCAGCATGCGCAGGCCGTTGAAGGTGACCAGCAGCGACGCGCCCATGTCGGCGGCCACCGCCATCCAGAGTGTGGCCGCCCCGGCGGCCATGAAGGCGAGGAAGAGCACCTTGGCGCCCAGGGCCACGGTGACGTTCTGGATGATCACCCGTCGGGCGCGGCGGGCATGATCGACCAGGAACGGTAGCTTGCGCAGGTCATCGTGCATCAGCACGACATCGGCCGATTCGGCGGCGACGTCGGTGGCGTTGCCCCCCATCGCGATGCCGACCGAGGCGGCCAGTAGCGCCTGGCTGTCGTTGATGCCGTCACCGACCATCGCGGTCGGGCCGTCATGCGCGATGAGCTCGCTGACGGCGTCCGCCTTGCCGTCGGGCAGCAACTCGGCGCGCACGTCGGCCACCCGGACGCGGGCGCCGACGCTACGCGCCGTCGCGGTGTTGTCGCCGGTGAGCAGGATCGACCGAAGCCCCTGGCGGTGGATCTGCGCCACGCTGGCGGGTGCTTCCGAACGGACCGGATCCGTCACCGCGACGAGCGCCCAGACATCGTCGCCGGCGCCGCACACGACGATCGTCTCGTCGCTGCGCTGCATCTGTGCGAGGGCCGGCTCGAACGGGCCCAGCGCGGTCTGCTCCCGGGCGAAACGCGTACTTCCCACCCAGAAGCGCTTGCCGTCGATGATCGCCTCGGCGCCGCGCCCCTCGATGGCGGCAAAGTCGGTCAGCTCAGTCGGCTCGACCCCCCGCGCGCGGGCATAGCGGACGATCGCGCGTGACAGGGGGTGCTCGCTGCGCAGCTCGATGGAGAGCAGACGGGCCAGCACCTCGTCCTCGGAGCGGCCGTTCACGGGCCGGAGCTCGCGCACGTCCGGCTCGCCACGCGTGATGATGCCGGTCTTGTCGAACGCCACCGCGCGCAGCCGTCCCATCTCCTCCAGGTGCGAGCCGCCCTTGATCAGCACGCCATGTCGCGTGGCGGACGTGATGGCGGCGGCAATCGTGACCGGCGTCGAGATCACGAGCCCGCACGGGCACGAGATCAGCAGGATGAGCATCGCCTGGTAGAACCAGTATTCCCAGTCGCCGCCGAGCAGCAGCGGGGGAACGGTCCCGACCGCGAACGCCACCGCGAACATCAGCGGTGTGTAGTAGCGCGCGAACTGATCGATGAAGCGCTCGGTCGGCGCCCGGTGGTGTTGGCTCTCGCCGACCATGCGGGTGATGCGGGCCAGCATCGTGTCCGAGGCGGCGCGCGTCGTCCGTAGCTCGATCACCCCGTGGCCGTTCACGGTTCCCGCGAACACCTCGTCGCCGGCCGACTTCCACGCCGGCACGGACTCACCGGTCACCAGCGCCTGGTCGACGTAGGAGCTGCCCTCGGTCACCACGCCGTCACACGGGATTCGCTCGCCCGGCCGGACCCGCACGTGCGCGCCGACCGCGACCCGGTCCACCGGCATCCGATGCTCGTGGTCGCCGTGCACCACCGCCGCCGTCGCCGGCGTGATCCGCAGCAGCGAGCCGATGGCGTTGCGCGCCCGCCGCGCGCTCCAGTTCTCGAGGAGTCCCGACAGCCCGTAGAGAAAAGCCAGCACCGCCGCTTCGGCCCACTCGGACAGGAACAGCGCGCCGATTACCGACACGAGCACCAGCGCGTTCATGTCCGGCCGCAGGCGGGCGAGCGACCCCAGTGCTTTCGGTGCCGAGTGGAAAAGCCCCGTGACGATGCCGACAAGCAGCAGCAGGACGACTGAACGGTCGATGCCGTGCGCCCCGTGCGCGTGTGCGAACAGGGTCTCCAGCACGCCGCCGCCGGCCGCCACGATGTGCAGCACGAGCCCGGTGAGCAGCGTCAGGCCGCTCGTCGCCACCAGCGCGTGCCGGCCGTGCGCCTCCCACCACGACTCGACGCGCGGTGTCGCGTCCCACGCATCGGCGCGCATCCCCAGCCGGGAGACCGCTTTGGCAACCTGCTCGCGACCGAAGACTTCCGTTTCCGCGTCGACGGTCATGCGGCCGTCGACCACGTGGAACGAGACCCCGTGGACGCCGTCGCGACCCGCCAGCGCGTCGCGCAGCAGCGCGGCCTCCTCGTTGCAATCGAGGCCCTCGACCCGGAAATCCAGTTGTTTGCGGATGGTGTGCTCCTCGTTGCGGCAGATGATCCGCCGGTGTCTACCATGATGACCCGAACCGGGGCTTCGCGTCGATGTCGCTGACAGATTCTCCAAGCGGATCCGCTGTCAGCAGGCTTGCCGGGGAGTGTCCGTGCATGGATCGCGCGACAGATCCTCGAGCAGGACTGCGGCGCAAGCCTGTTCGGGCGTCGGCGGCGGCCGCGGCGGGTTCTGCCAGGGCCTGGGGGGCGGCGTTCTGGTCACGCAGCCTGAACCGCTGCTTCGATGTGCCGTGCGAGCGCATCGAAGTCCTCGGGACACTTCTGCCGGATTGCGTCGACTCGTCGCGATGCTTCTTCCGCCAATGGCTTGCGGCCCCCGCCCGGGTGATCGCCAAGCCCACGCTGTCTTACGAGGACGTCGAAGTACCGCTCCTTGACCTGCACCTCGGCGCGAACGTCCGTCCAGCTCCAGTCCGTGGGAAGATCGACGCCCGCCAGGACCCACGTTTCGAGCTCCTCCCAGGCGTTCTCGGCGATGAACACGCGACCATCGCCGAAATCCTGCTCGAGTTGGTCGAGCCTTTGGCGCCGGCCCTCGTTCCCGTCACGATCCACGCACAGAACGAAGACGTCGGTCATGGCCTCGTAGCGCTCGACGATTTCGGCAACACGTTCCGACTTCGTCGCTTCCCCGATGCCCCCGAGCAACGGGTCCTGGCAGACCCGAATACGCGCACGACGTCTCCCGATGGTCTCGAACAGTCGGTTTAGAATCGGCTTCAGGATGTACTGGTCCTTGCGGAAGTCCTCCGGGATGACAAGAACCCTCATCGCTGGTTGGCCTTGTCCGCGGGCTCTGCGCCGGAGAATGCGATCGCATCTTCCATCCAGCCGGAGGCGTGCAGCCGACCGAGTCCTTGCTCCTGCCGGATTTCCCGGGCTCTCGGCAACTCCTTGACGCGTCGTATAACGGCGTCGTCCGTCTCTTCCCGGCGACAGACGACAGAGGTACTGTGGAACGTCTTGTCGCCCACGATAGACAGCAGGTCGGGTGAATGCGTGGTCGTCACGACCTGAATCAGTCCCTTCGCTGTTTGTCCTTCGATCAGGTCGAGCAGCAACCGCATCCGCGACGGGTGAATGCCGTTGTCAATCTCCTCGAAGACATACATCCGTTCCGACTCCGCCCCTATCAGTCCCGCAAGCATCGCGATGAACCGCAGCGTCCCATCGGATGCGGCGTACGCCGACACACGCCGGTCGTTCGCCTCCAGGAAGGCGAGCTGCACACGGCCGGTCGTCGGATCGACGGGAAAATCGAAGTCGCGCACATCCATGGGCGTCAGCTCACGGGTCCATTCGGCGAGTGCTTCCCGTCGCTGCGGGTCGGCGCAGATCGCACGTAGAACCGTCGGCAGGTTCTCGCCGCCGTCCCCCAACCGTGTTTGTCCGGGAAATGCCGGCTCGCGCATGCGGTGCGGCTCCAGGTCCAGAAAGCGCATATTGGAGAGGAGATCGATCGTCTTCTGTGCTTGATCCTTATGGGCCTTCACGACTCGCCGGTGTTCGTGAATCTGCGTCAGGGCCGGCTGGTCCGGTCGCACAGCGATCCTGTCGCCGTACTTCCTCTGGGTGCCGGTCTTCTCCATCCGCAGGAGAAGATGCGTGTCGTCATCCTGGTCATGGACGGGATCTCCATACCCGGGGTGACTTGTGTACGTCGCCTCCGATGGCAACCTCAGCACGGCCTTGTGCTTCCCGAGTACCTCCTTCGTCACTCGAAACATGCCTCCCTGCTTCTCGTTCCTGGCAACTTGGATCGAGTAGTGGATTCCCGGCGCTTCGACCTGCAGCATGAAGGCAGGCCGTCCGAAGCGGATGATCTCGTCGGCCGCCCCCCGGATGGGAGCCCATTCCCGTTGCCCGGCTCCGTACTTCCCGCCGATGATCTCTCCCAGCGTGTAGCCCCGCCCGATGCCGTGCAGGAACCGGAAGGCATCGCGCAAGTTGCTCTTGCCGCTCGCGTTGGCGCCCACGATGACGGTCAACGGGCCCATGTGGAGCGTCTCGTCGCGGAAGTTCTTGAAGTCGACGAGTCGGAGCGAGGTGAACATGCGAGTCCGCCCGCGGGGTCGAGTCAGTAGCGGAAGAGGTACGACAGCTTCCCGAAGAACGCCCGGTTCGTCCGTTGCAGTGACGTGAACGGGAACAGCAGGCTGTCGATGCTGGTGCCGCGCTGGAAGCGGTCGTCGTAGCCGAGGAACAGCACCGTACCGGCGTTGATGCGGTAGGTGAAGAGGACGTTGTTGCCCACCGTGACCGATTGCGTGTTGTGCTCGGCGATGTGGCGCACGAGCAGACGGTCGGTGAACTGGTAGGTGGAGCGCGTGCGGAAGATCTTGACGTTGAAGATGGCGGCGTTGTCGAGCGGGTTGACGAAATCGCTCGAGACCATGTTGAACTCCGTGCGCAGCCGCGAGGTGGGCTGGAAGCGGAAGTTCACGTTGCCGATGGTCGAGCGGCCCAGATAGGGGTCGTCGGCGTAGAGGATGCCGTCGCCCCAGTTGTAGCCGCCGTAGATCGAGATGATCCGCGCGCTGATGACCCCGAAGAAGCCGTATCCGGTCTTGCGGAAGTCGATCCGCCCATAGCGCTCCAGGTCGCGGTTGACCATGCCGGTGATGGCCATGTTGTTGCGGAACGAGAAGTTCGCCATGCCCTGCATCTGCTCGTCCTGCAGCACGCCGGCGTGGTCGTAGAGGCGCAGGTAGGTCAGCGACGGGCCCCAGGTCATCAGGTTCGACTCGGGCCACCAGCGGTACGACACGGTGCCGCTGGTCTGCTGCAGGTCGACGCGCGGCAGGAACCCCGTGCCGGTGTGGAAGCCGGGATCGATGCTGCTGTAGGCGACGTTGTAGCTGAGATTGCGCCCCTGCTTCGAGAAGTCCGCCTCGAGCGCGTTGCCCGCGAGCGAGCCGAGCGCCTCGTCCTGCGTCTCGGAACCGGCGGCCAGGAAGCTGACCCGGTGGGTCCGTCCCAGGCGGAACCGCCCGTCGATGCCGGCCACCCGGTTGTAGTCGGTTCCGAACTCGCGCGCCGTGGCGATGGCGCCGAGGTACGATTCGGCGTAGAAGTCGTAGCGGGCGCGGCCGAGGACCGTCTGCGCAGTGGCGCCGTACTGCGGATGCGTCGTGTCGTCGAAATAGCCCGCCGCCTGGTCGTCGGCCATGACGACCCCCAGCGTCGAGTTGCCCACCTTGCCGGTCAGCTTCCCGCCGAAGCGCGGATCGACGATCGTGCGCGTGTGCACGAGGGTCAGCGGCGTCGCCGTCTGGAAGATCTCCTGCCCTTCGAGGAAGAAGGGCCGCTGCTCCGGGTAGAAGAGCGCGAAGCGCTGGTTGGTCTCGATCTGCGGCCGATCGGATTCGATCTGCGAGAAGTCGGGATTGAACGTGATGTCGGCGGTCAGGTTGGGCGTGATGCCGTACTTGACGCCGACGCCCAGCTCGCCCTTCGGATCGCCCCTGCTGAAGGCGCCGGTGTCCCGGTCGAGCGAGCCGAGGCGGAAGCCGGTCAGCTCGGGGAGGAACTCGAGGTTGCGGCTGCGGGACATGTTCGACAGCCCCTCGAGCACGCCGAACTGCGTGAGCTGGCCCGCCACGCCCCGCGAGATCGGCGACCACGACTGCGCCTCCGACTTGTCGCGGATGACGCGGGTGATCTGGAAACCCCAACGGTGCTCTTCGCCGCCGGCGCGCGACGGGTAGCGCAGGCTCTTGAAGGGGATGCGCATCTCGGCCGTCCAGCCGTCCTCGACCACCTGCCCGCCACTGTCGAACAGGGCGTTCCACGAATCGTCGCCGCGGATGCCGAACTGGCCCGCGCTGCTCATGCCGCTGCCGCTGCTCCGGCGCGGTCCGCTGCCCCTCGAGGCGGACATGCTGCTGCTCGACCGCGAGAAGCCGGTGCTGCCGTCGGCGTTGACGAGCGAGTCGGACTGCACGCCGTAGCCGTTCACCTCGAACTGGTACGCGCGCTGCTGGTCCATGAACGGGTCGAACAGGACCGACATCCGGTCGTCGCCGCGGATCTCCTCGCGGTCGGCCCGGTTGATGCGCATCACCTCGGGCCGCGTGTAGTGGGCGTAGAAGGCGAAGTAGAGATGGTCGTTGTCGTACGCCATCCACACTTCGGTCTCCTCCGTGCCCGGCGCACCTTCCACCGGCGCGATCTGGATGAAGTCATCGATGTGGGTTGCCGTTTCCCACACCGAATCGTCGAGCCGGCCGTCGATCACGGGCGGGTTGGCGGTCCGCCCGATGACCACCGTCGGCCGTTCCCGCGGCGTCGGGTTGAACCCGCCGCCGCCCATCCGACGGGGACGCTGCTGTGCCGGCGCTGCTCCACCGCCGCCCGGTTCGCCGAACGCGAGCGCTCCGGTGACGGTGCTCTCCGCCAGCGGCTCGGTGCGCGCGGTTTCGGGAACGGGCTGCGGCACGGCCGCCATGCTGTTCCGCTCCGGTCGCGGGTCGGGCCCGGCCGGGACGATGTCGGCCCCAGGTGCAACCCGGCGGAACGGTGCCGCGCCGACCGGCGGGACGCCGCCGACCCGCGTCGCGGTGGAGAGTCGCGCGGCGAGCGCCGCGCCCAGTTCGTCCTGCAGGTCGAACAGGTCGGCGAACGTGCCGTCCACGCGGGTGCCGAACGCGGTCGCGCCGGTAGCGACGTCGATGGCGCGCGTCGTGATCCGCAGTCGATCTCCCATGCGTTGCAACGCGCCGTCGACCAACCAGGTCACCCCGCGGCGGCGATGGACATCGAGCGCGTCGGATGTCGCTGGCCAGCCGTTCCCGTTTCCGTTGCCATTGCCGTTTCCGTTGCCGGCGGACAGCGCATCCGGGGAGTCGACCGCGAGACGCGCGACAACGCGCAGTCCCGCGTTCCGCAGGTCGGCGGCGATGGTCTCGGCTAGTCCGGCGCCGATCCAGTCGTCGGCCGGCTGCCGGCTGACGTTCGTGAACGGCACTACGACGACCGAATCGGCCGGTTGCGCCGACGCGGGCGGCAACGCGCACAGCACGATACCGGTCACGGCCAGCGCGGCCGTGCCCCGGTGGGTGTCCCTGGGCATGTAGTCGACTAGTCTACCGGCAGTTCGGATGCCGGTGTCGGCGAATCTGTCTGCAACCGGGTTACCAGCCGGCGCCGATCGTGGCCAGGCTGGAGGCCCGCTGACGCCAGAACCCCGGCGTCGCGGCGTTCACCATTTCGTTGTGGGTGGGCGAGCCGTACGCGATGGCGCCTCCGGTCCGGCCGCCGAGCGGCGACCTCCAGCTCTCGACGTTGAAACCCTCGAGAACCGCGACTGCCTGCGCGCGGGCGTACACGTTGATCCGCGTCGTCAGCCGGAGCAGCAGCCGGTCCTCCTCGGCGGGGAGGGCGGCCATGCGGCGCTTGACGCGGTCGAGGGATACCGGGAGAGCGCCTCCGTCAACGCTCGGCTCCTCGGTTGCGGCCCGTTCCTGCCCGGCCGCAACCGGTGCGGCGGGCCCGACGGCAAGCACGGCGATGCAGGCGATCAGCGAGAGTCGCATCGATTCTCCTCAAGCATCCACCCTTCACGCTACGGCGGCAAGCGCCGGCTGTCAACCGTCCGGCGGATGTTCGGCGGGCCGGCTCACTGCGCAACGCGCTCGCTGCTACTCGCACTCGATGGTTGACACCGCCGGGATCGGCAGTAAGGATAGAGAAGATGCTTCAACGCATCGCCCGCGCATTGCTCGCCGTAGCGCTGGCGTCGTCCGGTGCAACCGCGCCGTTCATGCACGTGCACGCGCACGGTTCCGCCCACGGGGCGTCGGCGCACGGAGACGGGATCGATGAGCATTGCGAGCACCATCATGCGGAGGGTGCGCACTGGCACCCGGCCGGCAAGGCCCCCGCCGATGACGGCGGTGCTCCGGCAGCGGCGGAGGCCGGACACCGGCACGCCGCGGTCGCGCTGTCGGCGGCCGCGATCGAGAGCTTGTCGACAGGCGTCGGTCCGTTCCCCGCTGCGGTCGAAGCGCCCGAGGCCGGCGCTCCGCCCATCGAGCGCGGTGTGCGCGCGCCCGTCGACTCCACCGCGGGTCCCGACCCGCCGCCCCGCGCCGTCGCCGCCGCCCGCGCTCCTCCTGTTCGCTCCTGACGTTCCGTCCACCGCGGCGCGCGCGTGCCGCCGACCGCGCGTGGACGTTCCGCCACAGGAGTAGCCCGTCCGCCCTGCGGCCGGACGGGTGTCGCGGAGGGGCACCACATGCGTCGATCGCTGTTGCTACTGGTCGTTTTCCCGGGGGTGCTGCCGCTGGCTGCGGCCGGGCAGCCGCTGACCGAGGAGCAGGCGCTCGAGCGGATGCGCGCGGGCCATCCGTACCTCCGGGCCCTGCGCCTGGGCGTCCTGGAAATCGAAGCGGAGGCCCGGGAGCGAAGCCTGCTTTCCAACCCGACTGTCGGCTTTACGAGGGAGGAAACCGGCCTGGGCGTGGACGATTTCCTCTTGCTCTCGCTGGATTTGCCGCTCCGCGGCCGCGCGAGCCTGCTCCACGACGCGGCGACGCAGGCGGCGACCACCGCGGAGGCCCGCGCGGACGCCTCCCGCCTGGAGTTCGAGACACGCCTCCGGCTTGCCTTCACGGAGCTGCTGCTCGCGCAGGAACGCGTGGCGGCGCTGGAGGCCGGCGTGGCCGAGCTCGGGCGGCTGGTCGACGTTCTGCGCGCCCGCGAGCGGGAAGGAGAGGGCTCCCGGTTCGACCGGCTGCGAACCGAGCGCGAGGTGGCGGACATCCGGACCGACCTGCAGGCGGCCGGCATCGATCGGTCGCTGGCGCAGGCCCGGCTGGCCTCGTTCCTGGCGCCGGGGACGGACTCCGAGGGGCTGTCGGCGGTGGGACGCCTGCTGGAAGACGACGTTGTTGCAGGCGTTCCCGACCTCCTGGCCCGGGCGCTGGCCCAGCGAGCCGACCATCGGGCCCTGACCCTCGGCGAGACCCGCTGGGAGACCGAGCGACGCGCCGCCGAGCGCTTGCGGCTGCCGGCGCCGGCGGTCACCGCCGGACTGAAGCGGAGCAGCACGGCCCTGGCGCGCGAGTCGGGCTACGTGATTGCGGCGACCCTGGCGGTCCCGCTGTTCAATCGGGGACAGCAGCAGGTGACGCGGGCCGAGGCGGCGCGCGCGAGGACCGTCGCCGAGCGGGAAGCGCTGCGGACGCGCATCGAGAGCGAGGTCCGCGCGGCGCACGCGGAGGCCTCCCGGTACCGCGCGCTGGCGGAACGCTATCGCGACGAGTCGGTGGAGCCGGCGGCGCAGTTGGCCGAGATTGCCACGGCGGCGTACGAGGAAGGCGAGTACGGCATTCTGGAGCTGCTCGATGCGCACCGCGTGGTGCTGTCCGCGCAGCTTCGCCTGTTGGAGCTGTCCGCGGCGGTGCGCCGGGCCGCCATCAATCTGGACCTGGCGGTGGGAAGGGAGGTGGCCCCATGACCTTCGGGAACCGGATGCGGATCGGCGGCACGGTCGTGTTGCCGGCCTGTCTCGCGCTCGGTTGCGGCGGCGGGGCGGGCGTCATCGAGGCGGTCGGCGACGAGGAGATGCCGCCGGTCGTCGAGACGCGCTGGACCGGCCGCAGCGAGCTGTTCATGGAGTACCCGCCTCTCGTCGAGGGCGAGAACAGCCGCTTCGCCATCCACTTCACGGACCTGGCCACCTTCGAGCCGTTGCGGGCGGGCCGCGCCGAGGTCCGGCTGGACGGCGCCGGCGGCGAGGCGTTCATCGTGGACGCCCCGGGGCGTCCCGGCATCTTCGGGGTCGACGTGACGCCGTCGCGGGCCGGCCGCTACCGCCTGTCCATCGTGCTCGACGCGCCCGGACTGGCGGATCGTCACGACCTGGGCGAGGTCACCGTGCTCACACCGGCCGCCGCCGAGGCGCTCCACGCGCACGAGGAGGAGGAGGACGGCTCGATCCCGTTCCTCAAGGAGCAGCAGTGGACCCTCGACTTCGCCACGGCGCCGGCCGGGGAGCGCCACATCGCCGAGAGCCTGGTGATTGCGGCCGAGATCGAGCCGCGGACCGGCGGCCGCGCCGACGTGACGACCCCCGTGGCGGGTCGGCTGGCCGGCGATCTGCCGGCCCATCCGGTCGGATCCCGCGTAGCCCGCGGTGAGCCGCTGGCGGAGATCATTCCCCACAGCGGCCATGGCGAGGACCGGCCGGCGCTGGAGCTGGCCGTCGCCGAGGCGCGCAACATGCTGGAGCTGGAGCGGGCGGAGCGCGCCCGGGTGGAACGGCTGGCCGTGGCCGGGGCCCTGCCCGAGCGGCGGCGGCTCGAGGCGCGCGTGGCCGAGCAGACGGCCGAGGCGCGCCTCGCGGCGGCCGAGGCGCACCTGGCGCAGCTCGACGCCACGCGCACCGGTGAGGGGGAGGGCGGGCGCGATACGCGTTTCGTGCTGCGCGCTCCCATCAGCGGGGTCGTGGCGGCGTCCGACGCTACGCCGGGGGCCAGCGTCGAGGAGGGGATGCGGCTGTTCCGCCTGATCGCGCTCGACCGCGTGCACGTGGTCGGGGCGTTGCCCGAGGCGGCCCTGGCGAGAATCGACGAGCTGACCGGAGCAGAGCTCGACGTGCCGGGCTTCGCCGCGCCGATCGCGCTCGACCGGCTGGTCGCGGTCGGCCGCGTTCTGGAGCCCGCGGCGCGAACGGTGCCGATCATCTACGAGCTGCGCGCTCCCGATCGCCGTCTGGCCGTCGGCCAGGCCGTTTCGCTGCGCATCTTCTCGTCGGCCGCGATCGAGGCGGTGACCGTGCCCGAGAGCGCGGTCGTCGACGACGGCGGGCAATCGGTCGTCTTCGTGCAGGTGGGCGGCGAGAGCTTCGAGCGGCGGCCGGTCCGGCTCGGCAACCGGGAGGCGGGTCAGGTGCAGATCGCCGGCGACATCGCGCGGGGCGAGCGCGTCGTCGTGCAGGGCGCGCCGCTCATCCGGCTGGCCGCGCTGTCGCCGCAGGCACCGGCCCACGGGCACACGCACTGACATCCGGTCACGGGCCGGGTGGATGTCCGAGCCCGTGGTCGCGGGGTGATCGGAGGTGAAGCCATGCTGCTCGACGCGCTGATCCGCTGGTCCGTGCGCAACCGGTTGGCGGTCGTTGCCGCCGCGGCGGCGTTTCTCCTCTGGGGCGGCTGGGTGGCGGTGCGAATGCCGGTCGACGTGCTGCCGGACCTGACCGCGCCGACGGTGACGGTGCTGGTCGAGGGTCAGGGGATGGCGCCGACCGACATGGAGGCGCTGGTCACCTTCCCGCTCGAGGCGGCCCTGAACGGCGCGTCGGGTGTGCGGCGGGTGCGCTCGTCGACGGCGGTCGGCATCGCGGTGGTCTGGGTCGACTTCGACTGGGGGGCCGACGTGCGTCTTGCGCGCCAGACCGTGAGCGAGAGGCTGGCCACCGTGGCCGCGACGCTGCCGGACGACATCGCCCCGCCGGTGATGGCGCCGATGTCGTCGATCATGGGCGAGATCATGTTCGTCGCCCTGCAGTCGGACGCGCACCCCGCTCTGGAGGTGCGCACGACGGCGGAAACGGTGGTCCGCCGGCGGGTGCTGGCGACGCCGGGCGTCGCGCAGGTGACGGTCATCGGCGGGGAGCGCCGGCAGTTCGAGGTGCTGGTCGATCCGGGACGGCTGGCCAGCTACGGCGTACCCCTGAACGCGGTGGAAGCCGCTCTGCAGCGCGCCAGCCGCAACACGTCGGCGGGGTTCCGTCGCGCCGGCGGTCAGGAGTACCTGATCCAGGGGGCGGGCCGCGCGCAAGACGTCGAGGGCATCGGCGCCACGGTCGTCACCACCCGCGACATGCGTCCGATCCGGGTGCGGGACGTGGCCGAGGTACGGATAGGGGAGTCCCTCAAGCGGGGCGAGGGCTCGCGCAACGGTCAGCCGGCGGTGATTCTCGGCATCCACCGGCAGCCGGAGGTCAACACGCTGGCGCTGACCGCCGATCTGGACGGGGTGCTCGACGAGATCCAGTCGGAACTGCCGGCGGGGATGCAACTCGACGCGCGCCTGTTCCGGCAGGCGGACTTCATCGAGCTGGCGCTGGCGAACCTGAACGGGGCGCTGCGGGACGGCACGCTGCTGGTGGTGCTGGTCACGCTGGTGTTTCTGGCGAACCTGCGGGCTGGGGCCATCACGCTGCTGGCGATACCGCTGTCGCTGCTGGCCGCGGTGGTGGGCGTGCGGCTGGCGGGGCTGTCGATCAACAGCATGACGCTGGGGGGGATGGCGATTGCGGTGGGCGCGCTGGTGGACGACGCGATCGTCGACGTGGAGAACGTGGTCAAGCGGTTGCGGGAGAATGCGTCGCTGCCGGAGGCGGCGCGGCGGCCGGTGCTGGAGGTGGTCTACCGGGCCAGCCGGGAGATCCGGGCGTCGATCGTCTACGCGACCGTGATCGTGATGCTGGTGTTCCTGCCGCTGTTCTTCCTGGCGGGGGTCGAGGGGCGCCTGCTGCAGCCGCTGGGTCTCGCCTACCTGATCGCGCTGGGGGCGTCGCTGGTGGTGGCGCTGACGGTGACGCCGGCGCTGTGCGCGTATCTGCTGCCGGGCGAGCGGGGCATCCGGGAGGGTCGCGAGCCGGCGCTGGCGGCGGCCATGCGCCGGGGCTATGGGCGCTTGCTGCCCGGGGTGCTGCGGCAACCCGAGCTGGTGCTGGCCGCCGCGGGCCTGCTGTTGGCGGTGTCGCTGGCGACGGTGCCGCGGATGGGGCGCGCGTTCCTGCCGGCGTTCAACGAGGGGGCGCTGGTGATCAGCGCGGTGACGCTGCCGGGGACGAGCCTGGCGGAGTCGGACGCGCTGGGGAGCGCCATCGAACGCCTGCTGCTGGACGTGCCGGAGGTGGCGGCGACGGCGCGGCGTACGGGGCGGGCGGAGCTGGACGAGCACGTGCAGGGGGTCGAATCGGCGGAGATCGACGTGCGGCTGACGCCGGGGGGCCGGCCGCAGGCGGCGGTTCTGGCGGAGATCCGCGAGCGGCTGTCGCTGGTTCCGGGCACCAACATCACGATCGGGCAGCCGATCTCGCACCGTATCGACCACATGCTGTCGGGGGCGCGGGCGAACATCGCGGTGAAGATCTTCGGGCCCGACCTGTCCATGCTGCGGGGTCTGGGGGCGCAGAGCCTGGCGGCGGTGCAGGGCATCCCGGGACTGGTGGACGCGGCGCTGGAGCCGCAGGCCGACATCCCGACGGTGCGGGTGGGCTTCGACCGGGCGGCGCTGGCGCGTCACGGTCTGCCGGCGGGGCAGGCGGCGTCGACGCTGGAGACGGCGCTTCTGGGGCGCCGGGTGGGGCAGATCATCGACGGGCAACTGGCGGTGCCGCTGGTGCTGCGCTATGCGACCGGCGACCTGGCGGATCTGGAGGCGATGTGGCAGACGCGGCTGGACATGCCGGCGGGCGCGCGGGTGCCGCTGGGGAGCCTGGCGGAGATCGTCGAGGACCGGGGCCCGAACTTCATCGGGCGGGAGAACGCGCAGCGGCGGATCATCGTGACCGCGAACGTGGCGGGCCGCGACCTGGGGAGCGTCGTGGCGGACGTGCGCGCGCGGGTGGCGGCCGGGGTGACCCTGCCGGACGGCTACCGGGTGGAGTACGGCGGTCAGTTCGAGGCCGAGGAGGAGGCCGAGCGCCTGCTCCTGGGTCTGGGCATCGGGGCGGTGGCGGGCATCTTCCTGATCCTGTACAGCGCGTTCCGCTCGCCGCGCGACGCGGCGATCATCATGCTGAACCTGCCGCTGGCGTTGATCGGCGGGGTGGCGGGGGTGTTCCTGGGGGGCGGAGTGCTGTCGGTGGCGGCGCTGATCGGGTTCATCGCGCTGTTCGGCATCGCCACGCGGAACGGGATCATGCTGGTGTCTCGCATTCGGCGCCTGCACGAGGAGGAGCCCGATATCGAGGTGCACGAGGCGATCATCCGGGGCTCGGTGGATCGGTTGGTGCCGATCGTGATGACGGCGTTGTCGACGGGGCTGGCGCTGCTGCCGGTGGCGCTGCGGTTCGGCGCGCCGGGCAGCGAGATTCAGGCGCCGCTGGCGCTGGTGATCGTCTGCGGGCTGTTCTCGTCGACGGCGCTGAACATGTTCGTCGTGCCCGCCGCGGTCTTCATGCGCAACCGGCCGCGTGAGCAGGCGGCGTAGCGCCCCGAAACGCCCCGGTGGCTCGGCGTTTCGGCCCATCCCCTCCGCTCGATGACCTTGCGTCGCAGCACTTCGCTTCGCTGCGTTCTGCGGCGCAAGCTCCTTGCCCGGAAATCGTCGCCTTGCGACTCCGCTTTCCGCCCAACCCCAAGCCTCTCTGGGAGTCTACGCCGTTCTACGGCGCAGACTCCTGGCGAAGAGCGACGCCAACACTCGTCGGCAGCCTGCAGACGAGTCCTTGACGAATCGATCCGGCGGCGTATAGGATTCCACTGAACTGAGATTGAGTCTCAGTTGCACCACGTCCGCCGTTGCCAGGACGCGCGAGAGGAGCACTCGCCAGGGGTGTGGCGGCACCCGGCGAGTGGAATAACACCCGGTCCGCCTGGACCGGCCACACTAGAGCACGCATGACGGCTGCCGCGTCCGGTGCAGCCGACGGTCGTCGTGGCGTGCGACGGGAGACGTCATGACCCGTACGGCTCCTTCCACCCCGGTCGGCGGCCTTGTATTCGCGCTGGCCCTTTCGGGCGGGCTCGCCGCTGCGCAGGACGATCCCGCGGCGCAATGGCGTCCTCCCGACTTGATCGACCCCGTTGCCAGCTTCGGGGCGGTCACCCACGACGGGGCCCTGTACGTCTACGGCGGCCATGTCGGACGGACCCACGTGCACTCGGTGGACAACATCAGCCCCGGGTTCCGCCGGGTGGCGCTCGAACCGGGCCGGACGTGGGAGGAGCTCGCCCGCGGGCCGCTCCTGCAGGGAGCCATCCTCGTGTCGGACGGCGCGGCGATATACCGCGTCGGCGGCATGACGGCGACCAATGCCACTGCCGAGGAGCCGGAGGAGCTCCATTCGAGCCGGTCCGCAGCTCGCTATTCCATCGCCGAGGACCGGTGGGAACCACTTCCCGATCTGCCCGAGGGACGCTCTTCGCACGATGCGGTCGTGGCCGGCGGGGTGCTGTACGTCGTCGGTGGGTGGGATATGCGCGGCCCGGATGACGACTCCGTATGGGCGGACACGGTGCTGACCCTCGATCTGGATGACCCGACCGGGTGGCGAGCCATTGCCGCTCCGTTCAAGCGGCGCGCGATGGCCGCAGGCACCACCGGCGACCGGATCTACGCCCTGGGCGGACTGACGCCGGAAGCCGGTCCCCAGCTCAGGGTCGATGTGCTGGACATCGCGACCGGCGAGTGGTCCAGGGGTCCTGACCTCCCGCAGGCCGGCAGCCTGCAGGGATTCGGGGTGGCCGCCATGAGCCATCGCAATCGCATGTTCATGAGCCAGGCCGACGGCAAGGTCTATCGCCTCGACGCCGGTTCGGATTCCTGGCAACTCGTGGCGAACATCGCCGACCGCCGGTTCATGCACCGGCTCGCGTCTTTCGGGGAGCGTATCCTTGCCCTCGGCGGCTCCTGGATGACGGGACACCGCGCCACGGTCGAAGTCCTCTCCACGGTTGACCCGCCCGCGGACGAGCGGAACGATGCCGATGCGCCGCAGCGCGGGGCGTCGCGCTGGCCGGGCTTCCTTGGCGGACAGGCCACCAACGTCAGCCGGGCCGCCCGCCTGCCGCTGAACTGGTCGGACGATAGCGTCGCCTGGCGGATTGCGACACCCGGATTCGGCCAGTCGAGTCCCGTCATCTGGGACGACACGGTGTTCCTCACCTCCCTTGAGGGCGCGATGAAGGAGACGCTCTTCATCATTGCCGTCGACATCGAGGACGGCACCGAGCGCTGGCGCCGGACCCTCGACGCCGCGGAAGCGTTCGAGTGGAACGACTACGTGTCGAAGGGCGCGCCGACGCCAGCCGTCGACGGCGAACGGCTGTACGCGTTCTTCGACAGTGGCGACCTGCTGGCCCTGACGCACGACGGGGAGACAGTCTGGCATCGCAAGCTGGGCGCCGAGTACGGGACGGTGGGCGGCAACCACGGCGTCGGCAACTCCGTCCTGCTGACCGACGACGCCGTGGTGGTGCTGCTGACGCGCAGCACCTATTCGTACCTGCTGGCGGTCGATCCGGCCACCGGCGAGACCCTGTGGAAGGCCGACCGCGAGCCGGGCGTCGCCTGGAGCACGCCGATGCTCACTCCGGACGGCGCGGAGATCGTCGTCAGTGCGTCCGGGCGCATCGAGGGCTTCGACTCCGGGACCGGCGAGCGGCTCTGGTTCTTCGAGAACCTGCGGGGCAACCACGTTCCCTCGCCGACGTTCACGGAAGAGCTCGTCATCGTCGGTGGCATGGCCGTGCAAGCGAACCTCGCTCTGCGCCGGGGACGCACCGGCGCGCTCGACCGCGCCGATGTGGCGTGGACGGCGGGATCCGGGTCCAACTTCGCCTCGCCCTTCCTGTACCGCGATTGCGTCTACTGGGTGAACCCGGCCGGGGCCGCCCGCTGCCTGGCGCCGGCGTCGGGCGCCGTCCGCTGGACCCATCGCCTGCCCGCGTCGATCTGGGCGACGCCCCTCGGTCACGGGGACTACGTCTACTTCTTCACGACCGACGGCGTCACGCAGGTGCTCCGTGCCCGGGCCGACGCGCCCGAGGTGGTGGCGACGAACCACCTGTCGGTCGACGCGCCGGTCACCGGATTCGCGGCAGTGGACGACGCCATCGTTATCCGCGCCGGCACAGAGGTGATCCGCGTCGGGCGGCCGGTGGAGTGAGGTTTCCCGCGAAGCAGCGAATCGGGTCCAAGGAAGGGATAGAGAGGAATTGCAGAGAGATGGGCGTCCCCGCACATGGCCTGGAAACCGCGCGAGGACGCCCGGACGAGCCCCGGCGCCGCATGGTGCGCCGCCGGACACCCACAGGGAGTATAGGCAATGCGACCCGCCCCCAGAAACCGCGCACCCCGTGGCGCCGCCCGTTGGGCGCCGCCACTCATCCTTGCGGCGCTGGGCCTGATCCCCTTTGGCCCAGCAACCGCAGAGGCACAGCAGGACGGCGTCGCGCCGTCGCCGGCCGGACAGGATGAAGGCGAGCCGCCGGCCGGCAGTGTAGCGCCGACTGATGATCCGCTGACGTTTCTCGACTCGGTGACCGTCTCGGCGACGCTGCGTCCGGCGCCGGTGCGGGAGACGCCCGGCATGGTGTCGGTGATCGACAGCCAGACGATCGAGGAGCGCCTGGTCCGGGACTTTGCCGACCTCGTCAAGTACGAGCCGGGCGTCTACATCGAGAACAACGTCACGCGCCTCGGGCTCAACGGCTTCAACATCCGGGGCATCGGCGGCAACCGCGTGATGACCCAGGTGGACGGTGTGCAAACGTCCGAACAGTTCGACTTCGGGCCCTTCAACGTCCACCAGGTCGGACTCGACGTCGACGCGCTGAAGACGGTCGAGATCGTGCGCAGCGCCAACTCGGCACTCTACGGCAGCGACGCCCTCGGCGGCGTCGTGTCGCTCTTCACCAAGGACCCCGCGGACTACCTCGATGGGCAGGGCGTTCACCTCGGAGCCAAGACCACCTGGGACGGCCGCTCCGACGCTGTCAGCGCCAACCTGGCGCTGGCCGCCGGCACCGAGCGGCTCCAGGGCTCGCTGTTCGCGAGCGTGCACCGCGGCAACGAGATCCGCAACCAGGGCACCGTCGAGACCGCCGACGACACCCGAACCGTGCCCAATCCGCAGGACATCGAGGGTACGCAGCTCCTCGCCAAGCTCGTCTTCACCCCCTCGCCGGGCAACATGCTGCGGACGACGGCCGAGGTCTACGACACGCGCGTCGAAACGGAATGGTTCTCCGACCGGGGCCTGCTGGACTTCGGCCGCTTCCAGTATCACACCGCGGACTCGGACGCTGTCGATACGCAGGACCGTTCGCGGGTTTCGGTCGATCACACACTGGTGGACCGGGGCCTCGACCAGCTCTCGTGGCGTCTGTACGGCCAGTTCAACGACACGTCGCAGGTCATCGATCGCGAACGGATGACCTTCGGCTTCGGCCCGCCCTTCCCCTCCCTGCGACACGGCACGCTCGATTTCGAACAGGTCGGCTACGGGACATCGCTGCAGGGCCAGCAGTGGCTTGGCGATCCCGAGCAGGGAGTGCTGATCACGGCAGGCGCCAGCTACAAGAGCGACTACTTCGACATCCTGCGGGATCGAACCGAAACCCACGGCATCACGCAGCAACCCGTGCCGACGAGCCTGATCTTCCCGACCAAGTACTTCCCGGAGAGCACCGTCTCGGAAGCCGGCGCCTACCTGCAGGCCGAGCTCCAGTTCGGCCGCTTCTCGTTCGTGCCCGGCGTGCGCTACGACCACTTCGCGCTCGACGCCAATCAGGACGATCCGGTCTTCATCGCGAGCCTGAATCCCACGGCGGCCGACTTTTCCAACGGGGCGGTCTCTCCCAAGCTCGGCGTGGCGGCGAACCTGACCGACGCGTTGATCGTGCACGCACAGTACTCCGGCGGATTTCGGGCGCCGCCCTACAGCGCCATCAACACCGGGTTCACCAACCCCCGCGGCGGCTATACCACCCTTCCCAATCCCGACCTGCGGGCCGAGACCAGCCAGAACACGGAGGTCGGCGTGCGGGCGGCGTTCGATCGGGCGAGCCTCGGGCTGACCGTCTTTTCGAACCGTTACGATGACTTCATCGCCAGCACGTCACTCGGTCTCAATCCGGTGACGCGACTGCTCGAGTTCCAGAGCCAGAACCTCGACGAAGCCGAGATCAAGGGGATCGAGCTGCGCGGCGAGGCGTACCTGAGCGACAGCGTGATGGTGCGCTGGAGCTACGCGCGCATCAACGGCGTCGAGATCTTCGAGGACACGGTGGTTCCCCCGCTCGCCGAGGAGACGCAGCTCGGGGAAATCGCGCCGAACGAAGGCGTGATCGGTCTCCGCTACGTGCGCCCGTCCGGGCGTTGGGGCGGCGAGCTGTCCGTCCGCGTGGTCGAGGCATACCAGCACGGCAGTGACAACCAGTTCGCGCCGGAGGCCTACCAGGTCGTCGACCTGGTCGGGTTCGTGTCGCTCGCGGAACCCCTGACGTTCCGCATCGGTCTGCTGAACCTGACCGACAGCAAGTACTTCGAATGGTGGAACGTGCGCGGGCGTCCGGCGAACGACCCGGTGATCGATCGGTACACGAGCCCCGGGCTCAGCGTCGTCGCGTCGCTCGGGTACGAGTGGTAGGGGAGTCTGCAATGAGCATGGGAGGCAACGGCGCATCGGAGACCTTGGCCAGGGAGTCGGATCTGGCCGTGTACCAGTGCGGACACGGCCTGCTGCATCTGCGCGTGAATCGCGTGACGCTGACGCTGAAGCCGGACGAGTTCAGCCGGCTCGCGACGCTGGTCGGCGAGGCCCACATCCGGTTGGGAGCCCGGGAAGCCCTGCGCGCTTGCGCCACGCACTGAAGGCGCGCACGCGAGCGACGCGGACAAGGAGGAGAGATGGAGACTCGATCTCGAACGAGATTGCCGCTTGCGCTGGTGATCGCGCTGGTGCCGGGATGGGTCGACGCCCAGGGCATCCTGCTGCTCGCGCACGGGGGCCGCGACGACTGGAACCGACAGGTTCTCGAGCTGGCTTCGGCGGTCGACGCGAGCCGGCCGGTGGAGGTGGCGTTCGGCATGGCTAACAAGCGAACGATTCAGGACGCGCTGGATCGCCTGTCGGAACGGGGCGTCACCGAGGTCGTGGCGGTTCCGCTGTTCATCTCGTCGCACAGCAGCGTCATGCGAGCCACGGAGTACCTGTTGGGGAGCCGCGACGAGGCGCCGCCGCAACTGGAAGCCTTCGCTCGCATGGGCGCCCGCCGCGTCGCCGACCGGGCCGCTGACGAGTCGGACTTCGACTGGACCACGCCGATCGAAGCCGCGGTGCCGATCTCGGTGACGACGGCGCTGGACGGCCACGCGCTGGTCGCCGAGATCCTGCTTTCCCGTGCGCTGGACGTCAGCGAGCGGCCGGAAGAGGAAGTCGTCGTGGTGGTCGCGCATGGCCCGACCTCGGACGAGGACAACTACCTCTGGCTGGAGAACATGGACATCCTCGTCGAGCGCATGCGCCCGCGCACGCGCTTCAGCCGCATCGAATGCCTTACGGTGCGTGACGATGCATCGGATCCGGTTCGGGAGCGGGCGACCGCGGAGTTGCGCGCCGTTGTGGACCGCGTGTTGCAAGAAGGGAAGTCCGCATTGATCGTGCCGCTGCTTCTGTCCTACGGCGGCATCGAGGTCGGTATCCGGAGGCGGCTCGAGGGGTTGCCGTACCGGATGGCCGACCAGGCGCTGCTGCCGGACGAACGCCTGTCCGAGTGGGTGCGGATACAGGCGACGGTGCAATAGGGAAGCGCCCGTCGGAAGGGAAGCGCCCGCCGGGCGTGGCAGCACCCGACGGGCATGGTCGAGCGCCTGGTCCCGTGGGACCGGCCACACAGAGCACGCATGACAACGCTCGTCCGTTCCCAGTGTAGCAGCCGCGCCGCGTAGCAGGGCGCCTCGCGACGGTGTCGCCGGCCGGGTGGCGAGAACCGGCGTATGATGCCGCAATGGCTAGCAGTCCGTGGCGAAACTCCGCGTCGCATCGAGAGCGGCGAGGCGCCCGCGCGGCAAGGCGCGACGAGGGACCATATTGGGCATATTCGACCGAGGAGCAACGCAGTCCACGCGGGATGCATCGCCGCTCGAATGCAGCGGGGTTTTTGCCACGGGCGGCTAGGCGCGACGGCGCATCGGACAAGTTCGGTCCGGCGTCCCCGCACAGAGTGGCCAACAGGGGCGAAAGGCATCTGGGCAGGAAAGCGCAGCTCCTCGCCCTGGCAGCGGCGCTGCTCGTGCCGGTCGTCTCCGCCGCGCAGATTCCCCCGCACGACCGCCGCAACACCGAGATAGGCCACACGGACCGGCACTACTCGATGCGGTCCTATTCGCGCGCCGCGTGGGAGGAGCGTGCCGCGTTCCTCCGCAAGCAGGTCCTCTTCTCCGCCGGCCTGTGGCCGCTGCCGAAGAAGTCGCCTCTGAATCCGCGGTCCGGCGAGCCGGTGGTCCACGACGACTACGCAGTGTCCGCCGTCCTCCTGGAGACCTATCCGGGGTTCTTCCTCGGCGGCAACCTGTACCGGCCGGTCGGCAAGCCGGGACCGTTCCCGGCCGTCGTCTCGCCGCACGGCCACTGGCGCTACGGCCGCTTCGAGAACTCGGACATCAACTCGGTGCCGGCGCGGGCCATCAGCCTTGCGCGCCAGGGCTACGTGGTGTTCGTCCACGACATGGTCGGCTGGAACGACACGCGCCAGGTGCCGCACGGCTTCGCGGGCCCGCGGGAGCATCTGTGGCTGATCGGCACGCTCGGCCTGCAGTTGTGGAACAGCATCCGCGTCGTCGACTACCTGGCCTCGCTTCCCGACGTGGACGCTGCCCGCATCGGTGTTACCGGCGCCTCCGGCGGAGCCACCCAGGGCTTCCTGCTCGCCGCCGTGGACGAGCGTATCGGCTATTCCGCCCCGGTGAACATGGTGTCGTTCCTCATGCAGGGGGGATCGCCCTGCGAGAACGCGCCGCTGCTGCGGATCGACACCCACAACGTCGAGCTCGCCGCGGCGTTCGCTCCAAAGCCGCAACTGCTGGTCTCGGCGACGGGGGACTGGACCGTCAACACGCCGGCCGAGGAGTTCCCGGCGGTGCAGGGCATCTACCGCCTGTTCGGAGTCGGGTCGAACGTCGAATGGCGTCAGTTCGACTCGCCGCACAATTACCACCGGGAGAGCCGCGAGGCGGTCTACGGCTTCTTCGGGAGGCATATCCTCGGCGACGCGGACCCGTCACGGTTCGTCGAGCGCGCCTACAGTCCCGAGCAGCTCAGCTCACTGCTGTACTTGTGGGGTCGGCCTCTGCCGGAAGGCGCCATCGACCTGGCCGGGCTCGTGCGGCAGCGGATCGCCGCCGCCGAGGCCGACACCGAGGCGTTGGCGGTCCGCGACGTCGTCACGCTGGAGCGGGCCCGGGCCGGCTTCCGCGAGCGGCTGGGGCTGTCGATTCGCGCCGGGGCGCCCGCGCCGGAGCGAGTGGTGATGGAACGCCGGCCGGACGGGACGTTACTGCTCGGCCGCCAGGGAGCCGGCGACCGGATTCCGGGGAAGCTCTTCAATGGGGACCCGGACGCGGAAGAAGATACAGGGTCAGGTACGGAACCTGGTACGGGTCCGGGAACAAGGGCTGGCAGCGACGTGGGCGTCCCGACCCTGCTCGTGCATCCGCAGGGAGCGGCAGCGGCGGAGCGATCCGCACTTGGCCGGGCCCTGGCTGCGCGCGGCGCGCCGTTGCTACTGATCGACGCGTTCCAGACGGGCGCCGCCGCGGCCCGACGCGACGTCGCGGGAGCAGGCCGCAACGCCGAGACGTATTACCACGTCTTCAACCGCAGCGACGACGCCAACCGTGTGCAGGACGTCCTTACGGCCATCGCCTTCCTGCGCCGGCACACGGACGCCGAAACGATCAACGTGGTCGGTGCGGGCCGGGCCGGTCTGTGGGTGCTCCTCGCGGCCGCGCTCGACCCGGGCGAGCTGACCGTGGCGGCCGACCTCGACCGTTTCGACGCGTCGGACGACGCCGCCTACGTGAACGGGCTGTTCATTCCCGGCCTGCGCCGGGCCGGCGACGTACGCGCGGCGGCCCCGCTGCTGTCGAGCGGCCGGCTGCTGCTGCACAACACCCATTCCGGCTTTCCCCTGTCGTGGTTCGAGACGTCCTTCGAAGCCGCCGGGCGGCCGGGGAACTTGCGTATCGACGCGGAGCGGACTGCGGCCGATCTCCTCGTGGCCTGGCTGGAGTCCTGAGCAGTGGCCGCCCGGGGTCCCGGAGTAGCGACTGCTGCTCGCCCGGGGTCTTCGCACACGGGTCTGCCGCGCCGACTGCGAGATCGAGGAGTAGTATTGAATTGCTCAGAGGCGCACGAGGACGAGAGCGTGCGCCGGGAGGAACGGAAATGACTCATCGAGGTCAGGCGGCGGCGATTGCAGTCATCGCGGGCGTGGCGCTGATGCCGATGTTCGCGGGGGCCCAGACGGCCGACGCCGCCGGTCCCCGCACGCCGTGGGGCCATCCCGATCTGCAGGGCACCTGGGACTACCGCACGCTCACCCCGCTGGAGCGGCCCGTGGAGCTGGGCGACAAGGCGTTCCTGACCGAGGAGGAGGCCGCCACGCTCGAGCAGGAGACGCTGGCGCGCAACGAGTTCCTGTTGAACCGCGCCTCCCAGCCCACGTCGGCCAGCGACCAGGTCGACCGGCGGGCGGACGGCACGCCCGGCTTCTACAACAACTTCTGGCTGGATCGGGGTACGACGGCCATCGCGACCCGCCGCACCTCGCTGGTCGTGGATCCCGCCAACGGACGGCTGCCGGCCCTGACCGAGCCGGCGCGGCGCCGGGCCAACTCGCCCGAAGCGGCGCGCCTGGAGGGAGTGCGCCGCGGCAGGCTGCCCGCCGCCAGCTACGAGGATCTCGACGCGGGGGACCGCTGCATCCAGCACGCCAAGGCCGGCCCGCCGCTGAGCACCGGTGGCTACAACAACAACATGATGCTGTTCCAGACGCCCGACTACGTGGTGGTTCTGGCCGAGCAGAACTACGACGCGCGCATCATCCCGCTCGACGGGCGGCCCCACGTGTCGCCGCGGTTGCGGCAGTGGATGGGCGACTCGCGCGGCTACTGGGAGGGCGACACGCTCGTCGTCGAGACGGTGAACTTCAACGGCAAGCACGATCAGATCGGGCGCCCGCTGCTGAGCACCGGCGAGAACCTGTCGCTGGTAGAGCGGTTCACGCTGATGGACGGGGAGAACCTGATGTACGAGTACACGGTCAGGGATCCCAGCATCTGGACGCGCTCGTGGACCGCCCAGCACCCGATGAAGCGGAACCCGGACCTGATGTTCGAGTTCGCCTGCCACGAGGGCAACTACGGGATGCACGGCATCATGGCCGGCTCGCGCGTGCAGGAGGCGGAGGCCGCCGCCGCGCGGTAGTTCACGACCCCGAGTCGTCGCGGCACGGGCAACGGACGTCCGGACTCTCTGGCCGGGACGGCGCTGCGGGCGGCGTCGTCCCGGCGCATCACTCCAACGCCAGCGCGATCAGCCCCGCGTCGTTGGCCGCGCCGTACGCCAGGACGATGAACTGCCGGCCGTCCCGCTGGTAGGTCATCGGCGTTCCCGTCGGCGCCACGTCCAGCTCCAAGGCGTGCACAGTCTCGCCGGTCGCCTTGTCGAAGGCGAGCAAGTACGGCGTGGTCGACAGCGCGCGCGGGTCGACCGGCGTATCGGGGTCGCGGCGGATGAAGCCGAGATCCGGGCTGTCGCGGCGCCCCCGGAAGCCGAGGAACAGCAACGTCCTGGTGAGCAGCGGTCCCGTGTAGGAGCCGCCCCCGAGCGGTCCCGGATCCGGAATGCCCAGGTCGATCACCTCCCGGCGTGGGCCGTCGCCGAGGGGGACCATCCAGGTCCGCGCGCCGGTATTCAGGTCGAAGGCGCTGAGCCGGACATAGGGCGGCTTCCACAGCGGCAGGCCACGCGGGCCGCGCAAGCCGCCCGAACGGGCCCGCCGATAGCGGAAATCCGACGTGCCCGGGTCCGGGGGCGCGAGCAGCACGACGCTGGGCTGCGTGCGGGACGGCACGTACAACCAGCCGGTCTCCGGGTCGACGGCCGCGCCGTGCCAGTTGGCCCCGCCGATGGCGCCGGGCATGAGAATGGTACCGCGCTTGCCCTCGTCGCCCGCGGCGGTGATTGGCTCGAAGAGCGGCCCGTAGGTGAACTCCTCCAGGATCTCCATCGCCTCGGACCGCAGCTCCGGCGTGAAGTCGATCAGGCTGTCGACCGTCACCCCCTGCCGGTCGAAGGGCGGCGGCTTCGTCGGGTGTGGTGTTGCGTCGGCGCCGTGCGCTCGCCCGGCACCGTCGACTGCGGTACCGGCCGCTCCTCGATCGGCCAGACCGGCTCGCCCGTGACCCGGTCGAAGACGTAGGTGTAGGCCTGCTTCGTCACGACCGCCACCGCCTTGATGGGCCGCCCGTCGAGCTCGATGTCCACGAGCGCGGGCGCCGCGGTCGCGTCGTAGTCCCAGAGCCCGTGGTGGACGAACTGGAAGTGCCAGACGCGCTCGCCGGTCGCGGCGTCCAGGCAGACGATGCTCTCCGCGAAGAGGTTGTCGCCGAGGCGATGGCCGCCGTAGTAGTCGTTGGTCGGTGTGCCGATGGGGAGATAGACGTACCCGAGCTCCGGATCGGCGGTCAGCATGCCCCAGGCATTGGTCGAGCCCGAGTACTCCCACGAGCCGTTCTCCCACGTCTCGTTGCCGAACTCGCCCGGCTGGGGGATGGTGTGGAACTCCCACAGTTCCTCCCCGGTGCGAACGTCGAAGCCGCGCACGTCGCCCGGCGCGTCGAGTTGGAACCGGGGGCCGTCGAACACCACCGACCCGATCACGACCACGTCGCCGACCACGATCGGCACCGACATCAACTGGTAATCCCGCCGCGGGATCGGCCGGCGCAGCCCCTGGGTGGCGTCGATTGCGCCGTCCGCGCCGAAGTCGGCGATCGGCCGCCCGGTGCGTGCGTCGAGCGCCCAGAGGTAGGCGTTGCCGGTGGGCAGGAAGATGCGCGCGTCCCGTCCGTCCGACCAGTAGGCCACGCCGCGCGAGTTGAACCCCGTGTTCGCCGGGCGCTCGCCCTCCCAGCTTCCCGGGTCGAACGTCCAGAGGGTCTCGCCGGTCCCGGCGTCGATCGCTGCCGCCTGCGACAGCGACGTCTTGATGTACAGGACGCCGTCGACGAGCACCGGCGTCGACTTGAAGGCGTCCGGTATCGCCGGCAGCGTCCTGCGGTTGGCGGTGACGATGGGGTTGTCGGGTGAATCCCACCGCCAGGCGACTCGCAGCCGCGAGACGTTGTCGCCGTCGATCTGGTCGAGCGGCGAGTACTTCGTGCTCCCGTGGTCGCCGCCGTAGGCCGGCCACTGCCCGCCCGGCGCGCCCCGCTGGGCGGCGGCGGGCGAGAACGAGACCAGAATGACGGCCATGGCGACGGCGGCAATCCGCAATGACATGTCCTGCCTCCCTCCGGTGTGGTGACGTGCTGCCGGCCGTGCGCGCACCGAACGCGGTATTCTGGAGAATAGACGACGCGCTCCTTCAGCGGGAGAGACAATGGCCATCGACAGCGTGGCGAAGCTCCGTGCGGTCTACCGTCCTCCCCGCGCACGGTCCGGGCTCAAGGTGCTGGACCATCTCGACGTCCACTGCCGCAATTTCCTCGCCCTGTCTCCGCTGTGCGTGATCAGCTCGTCGCGGGCGGACGGGCGGGCCGACGCCTCGCCCCGCGGAGACCTGCCCGGGTCCCTGGCCCACGTCCTCGACGACAAGACGCTGTTGCTCCCCGATCGGCCGGGAAACCGCCAACTGGACACGTTGACGAACCTGGTGGAGCGTCCCTACGTGGGGCTGGTGTTCTTCGTGCCGGGCTGGAACGAGACGCTACGGATCAACGGGCGCGTGGAGATCGTCTCCGAACGGGAGTTCCTGGCGCCGCTGGCGATCCGGGGAAAACTGCCGATCCTGGTCCTCAAGGTGACCGTGGAACAGGCCTATCTCCATTGCGCCAAGGCGCTCATCCGGGCCCGTATCTGGGAACCGGAGGCGCGGGTCGAACGCTCCCGGTTCCCGACCTACGGACAGGTGCTGGCCGACCAGATCGCGGGCGCCGACGCTGCCGAGATCGACGCCGACTCGGCGGAGAGCGCCAGGACCGATCTCTATTGACCCCGACGGCGCCAGGCCGGACTGAGAGTCTGTACCGCAGAGAATGGTGTCGGCGCAGACGACGCGATCCTGAAACTCACGGATGCGGCTCGATGCGCAGGAGCGCCCCGTCGTCCTCGTCCGTCAGCAGATAGACGAATCCGTCGGGCCCTTCGCGCACTTCCCGGATACGTTGCCTCAGCTCCGTCAACATCGACTCGCGCCGCAGCTCCTCTGCGTTGTCGTTGAACACGATGCGCTGCACGTGGCCCGTGCCCGAAATGCCGCCCTCGCGCAGGGATCCGACGAGCACGTTGCCTCGCCACGCAGGAAACTGGTCGCCGGTGTAGACGGCCATGCCGGAGACCGCGATGGCGGGCAGCCACACCACGAGTGGTGATTCCATCCCCTCGCGCGTCGGATGTTCGGAAACGCGCGAGCCAGGATAGTTGCGTCCGAAGCTGACGACTGGCCAACCGTAGTTGCGACCCGGCAGGATGACGTTGATCTCGTCGCCGCCGTTGGGACCGTTCTCGTTGTTCCAGAGCATCCCGGTTTCAGGGTGGACGATGAGGCCCAGCGAATTGCGATGCCCCAGAGCGTAGATTTCCGGCCGATAGCCCGGCTGGTCCACGAACGGGTTGTCGGCCGGTACGGATCCATCGTCGTTGAGGCGCAGCATCTTGCCGCGCAGGCTCGCGGGGTCCTGCGCGACGTTCCCCACATTGCCGCCGGTGGACATGAAGACCCTGCCGTCATGGCCGAAGGCGACGCGCCCGTTGAGACCCGAGTTGCCCTCGTGCGCGTCGGTGACGACAAGGTCCTCGACGTCGACGAGTGCGCCAGCCTCGAGCCGGCCCCGCGCGAGCGCCGGGGAACCCCTGCCGTTGCCGGCGGGCTTGGTATAGGTGAGGTATACGAGGCCGTTGTCGGCGAATCGGGGATGGAGGGCCACGTCCAGGAGCCCGCCGTTGCCCTCGGTTCTCATCTGTGGCAACCCGGAGATGGGGTGCGGGTCGAGCACGCCGCCGCGCACGATGCGAAGACGGCCGGGTCGCTCGGTGACCAGCATGTCGCCGTCGGGGAGGAACGCGATGGCCCAGGGATGCGACAGCCCCCTGGCCACGACGCTGACGCGGATCTTGTGTTGCTCGGCGGTATCGAAAACCCATGGCCCGTCACCCAACGGCGGCACCGGGACGCCGATGGGCCGTTCCTCCTGCGCGTGGCTGGGCGCGAGCATGCAGAGCAACAGCGGCGCCGCCAAGAGAACGCAACGTCGGATCCTCATGCGAACCTCCCGCGTGATTGGAACCCGGATCGATGAGCGCTGCCGCTGAACGCCAACCAGGCGCCGGCGACGCTCGCGTGAAGAACGACCTGCGCGGCCCGCGCGCGGACCCGGCCATGCGGGGCCTCGCACGGCCGGGTCCGGTCATCTCCCCAGCGCGGACCGCCGAGGCTCACGGCGCCGGCTCTATCCGCAGCAGCGCGCCGTCGTCGACGTGGTCCGTCAGCACGTAGAGCAACCCGTCGGGTCCCTCGCGCACCTCCCGGATGCGCTGCCGCAGCTCCGTCAGCATCAGCTCGCGCCGCAGCTCCTCCATCTGGTCGTTGAAGACGATGCGCTGCAGGTGGCCAGTCCCCGGGATGCCGCCCATCTGCAGGGATCCGACGAACAGATTGCCTTTCCACGCCGGGAACCGGTCCCCGGTGTAGACGTCCATACCGGCCGCCGCGATGGCGGGCAGCCAGACCACGAGCGGCGACTCGTAGCCGTCGCGCGTCGGATGCGAGGAAACCCGCGCGCCGGGATAGAGGCGCCCGAAGCTCATCAGCGGCCAGCCGTAGTTGTGCCCCGGCAGCAGCTCGTTGAGCTCGTCCCCGCCGTTGGGACCGTTCTCGTGCTGCCAGATGTTCCCGGTCTCGGGATGCAGGATGAGGCCGAGCGTGTTGCGATGGCCGATGGTGAAGAGCTCCGGCCGGTGGCCCGGCTCGTCCACGAACGGGTTGTCGTCCGGCACGGACCCGTCGTCGTTGAGGCGCAGGACCTTGCCGCGCAGGCTCGCGGGGTCCTGGGGAGCCTCGAGGAGATCACCGCCCAGGTTTCGGATCCTTCCGCCGGTGGACATGTAGACCTTGCCGTCACGGCCGAAGGCGACCCGTCCATTGAGCCCCGAGTTGGTGTCGAAGGGCTCGGTCACCAGCAGGTCCTTGACATCGTGGAGCGTGTGTCCCTCCAGCCGCCCCCGCGCGAGGGCCGGCGAGCCGCGGCCGTCGTCGTGCCGCTTGGTGTAGGTGAGATAGACCAGCCCGTTGTCGGCGAAGTCGGGATGGAGCGCCACGTCCATCAGGCCGCCGTTGCCGTCGGTCCGCACCGCCGGCACACCGACAATCGGACGCGGGTCGAGCTTGTCGTCGCGCACGACGCGCAACCAGCCGTCGCGCTCGACTACCAGCATCCCGCCGTCCGGCAGGAACGCGATGCTCCAGGGATGCGACAGCCCGCCGGCCACGACGCTGACGCGGATCTTGTGCTGCTCGGCGGTGTCGATCACCCAGGGGCCGTCGCCCAGGGGCGCCACCGGCACGCCGATGGGCTCTTCCTCCTGCGCGTAGCCGACGGTGAGCAGGCAGAGCAGCAGAGGCGCCGCCAGGAGTACCGAGAATCTGACCTTCATGCCAACCTCCCACAGGAGCCGACACCGGCTCCGTGAATCGCTATTGCCGGACATCTCCGTTACGTGTTCCCTGGCTGCCCAATCCTGCGCCGTGGGTCGGAGTCGACCGCGTTCGGGCACAGCACCCACTATCTTGCTACGCCCTTACTCCAGTGGCAGAAGCGGCTCCACTCCCTCCGGCAGTTGCTGGTCGAAGGCGGCCAGCACGGCGGCGTCCGCCGCGTGGGCGCCCATCAGGCCCACGATGTCCACCAGGTCCTGCACGCCGAACGCCTGTTCGGCGCGCGCGTACGTCTCGGCGCTGACGTTGTGGTCGCCGAACAGCTCGCGGCCGAACGCAATCAGGATGGCGTCCTTCTCCCCGACGCCGTCCAGCGGCCGGCCTTGGCGGACGATATCGATCAGCTCTGGCTGGACACCGGCGTCCAGAGCCTGCGGCTCGTTCATCGTCCAGTCGTACTGCGAGTCGTGCGTGCGCGCCGTCACCAGGATGGCGAGCTGCATCAGCCGGCGTCCGACCCGGTCCTCCAGCGTCTCCTGGCCGGCCCCGTAGCTGCGGATGACCCCCGGCCCGATCCCCGACGGCGACAGCATGCGCCCGTAGAGCTCGGCCACCGAGGTGCGGCTCGCCGGGCTCCGCAGCGGCAGGCGGCTGCGCGAATCGGGGTGGATGTCGTCCGGATGGGTGAACGGCAGGGGCAGCGACTGGCGCCAGCCGGCCGGCATCCGCTGATTGAACCCCGTCAGCGTGGCGGCGGTGCTCGCGTAGCGGCCCATCACGTCGACGATGTCGACCAGGTTGGTCTTGCCGTGCAGGGCCAGCGCCCGCGCGTAGGTGTCGGCGCTCAACGCCCGTGTGCCGAACAGCTCCCGGCCGAGCTCGATGATGATCGCCTCGCGGTCGCTCATGCCGGTGATCGGCTTGCGATGCCGCACGATGTCGATGATCTCTTCATCGAGGCTGACCGCAATCGCCTCGAGCTCGTGCAGCGCCCACTCGTACGGCTGGTCGTATTCGCGCGCCGTAGTCAGAATCGTCAGCTCGGTCAGTTGCCGACCCATCGGCGCCTCGAACCGCAGGCTCGCGCCCGATCCATGCAGCCGCAGGGCGGCGGCCCCGGTGGGGGCGCCGGCCGGGCTCGCCACCGCCGCGTCGAACGCCTCGCGGCGGACCGGGTCGAGCTCTTCCCGATCGATCGGCGGCAGACGGCTGCGCGACTCCGGATTGATGTCGTCGGGGAGCTGCCACGCCTGTACGGCCGGTACGGCGGCCGGGAGCACACCGATGCATGCGAGCACCACCGCCGCTTGAACCCATCGCCTCATGCCCGCCTCCTCAGTCTCTCGAACGGTGGTTGACGGCAAAGAGGGCCATCATAACGCCCCTTGCAGTCCGTAATGGAATCCCGCGCAGCACCGGGAGTGGGGATGCGCCCGCGCGGCAAGGCGCGGCGAGGGAGCAGCCGGCGGCGGTCACGGCTCGACGACTGCAATACCTTCGATCTCCAGCAGCGCGCCGTCCGCGAACAGCGACTGGATGCCGAGCAGCGTCGCCGCCGGCACCGCCTCGTCCGGGAAGCCGTGCGCCTTGCGCGCCGCGTCGACCACCGCGAAGTCGCCCCGGGTGTACTCCGGCAGGTAGATGACGGTCTTCAGCAGATCCGCCGGACTCGCACCGGCCGCCTCCAGGCGCCGCCGCAGGTTGGCGTAGACCTGGTCGGCCTGGCTCTCGAGCGAATCGCCCGGCTGTCCCACCTGGCCGGAGACCTGGACCACCTTCGGACCCGTGCCGCGCGCCGTCACCGCCTGCGTGAAGCCGGTGGCGGGATCGATGAACTCCCGCTCGACGGCGTTGCCGTCCACGCCGACCACCGCGATGCCGTCGATCTCGATACGGTACTGGTCCGCCGCCAGTTTCGGGATTCCCAGCAACGTGCTCGCGGGCATGTCGTCCAGGGCGAGCGCCTGCTCGCGGCCCGCGCGGTAGGCCGGCAGGTCCGTCTGCGGATCGAAGTCGACGATGTAGGTGGTCGCCTTGATCAGGTCCGCGAGCGATGCCCCGGCGGCGTCGAGCCGCTGGGCGACGCGCTCCCACACTGCCGCGGTCTGCTCGGCCAGGTCTTCGCCGGGGCCGACCTGTCCGGCCACGTAGACCGTCTTGACGCCGTGCGTCGTCACGGCCACCGCGCCGCTGAAGCCGTTCGACGGCGCGAAGCGCTCGATCCGCAGGTCGACGCCGGGGTCGACCACCACCGCGATCGCCTCTATCTCGACGCGCAGGGACTCGGTGAAGAGCTCGCTGACGCCGACCATCGTGCTCGCCGGCCACTGGTCCTCCGTGGGGAAGGTGGCCAGCCGCGCCTCGGCGATAGTCGGATACTGCGCCGGCTCGAAGTCCTTCACGAAAATCCGGATCTTCACGACGTCGGCCGGTGTCGCCCCCGCCTGCTCCAGGCGCCGAACGACCCCCGCGAACGCCGACTCGGCATGCTCCCGCAGCGTGTCGCCCCGGCCGACCTGCCCGGAGACGAAGATGGTCTTGACCCCGTCGTTGGTCGTGGCGACTACCTGCGTGAAGCCGCCGGCCGGGTCGATGTACTCGACCTGCGCGGCGGCGGCGAGCGGCATCGCGCACGCGATGAGGCCGATGAGGATGGAAAGCCGAGGTCTGCGAGCCATGATTCGTTCCTCCAGGGGCCGCGAGGGCGCGTCGTTCACGCCGGGGCCCGGCAGGATGATACCGCGCCGGTTGGGAACTCAATCGACGAAGTGGCCCTTGCGTCGCCGGGCCTGCCGGGAACCGGTTCTCAGCCGACGGGTCAGCGCGTCGTTGTCCCGAGTCTCCGCCCGTTCCGGGTCGTCGTCGGACTGCGGCCTCTCGCTCCCGTCGAGCCATTGGAGGAACTCCCGCGGCGACACCAGTCGTACCCCTTCGTACGCGCGGAGCCCGAGAGGGTCCTGATCCCCGGTCACGATTCGGCCGGCTCCGGCCGTGACCGCCGTGGCCAGGACGAGGTCGTCGTCCTCGTCGCGGCAGACGCGTGCGGGCAAAGACGTCGGGTCGACCAGCCTGAGCCGATCTCGAAAGGTGGCGAGGAACTCTTCGGTTGCTGCGGGGATCGCGAACTTGCGGCGGAGCGTCGATTCGAGCTCCTGCAGCAGCGCGGGCGACGATACCAGGAGACGCCGTCGCACGGCGCGCCGGAAGCACTCGCGGCAGAGTCCGTTCGTGAGCAGCGCGGCGACGACGACGTTCGTGTCGAAGACGACGGTCACGACACGATCTTGAAGACGTCGTCGTCCGTGTAGATGCCCTGCGCGCGCGCCTGCGGCACCAACTCGGCGCGGGCTGCCTCGAACGCGCCCAGCAGCTCTTCCGCATCGAGCGCCCGCCGGACGTACTGACTGAGCGTGAGCTTCTCTGCGCGCGCCCGCGCCTCCAGCTTCCGTCGGGTGCCCTTGGGCACGCGGATCGTGATGACCTCCTGCACGTGTATGACTGTGTCATACCGCTGGGCAGTGCGTCAACAGGTTCTGGGTCAACTTTGCGGTGAAGGACATGAGTCCTGTTCGCTCTGGCGTCAGTCGGCGCCGTGCAGCCAGACGGAATCCGTTGACCGACAGCACACAAGCCGGGTCGAGTCCGCACCCTATTTGGGAGCTGCTTGGCGCTTTGTTGCCGGGCTAGAGGCCGGAGTCCGACGAAGAGCACGAAGTTGAGTCATGAGGTAGTCGCCATGCGGAGTGAGGGTCCAGTACGTGGTCGTGTCCTTGACGCTTCGTGTGCGTTCGCTCTGCACGATCAAGCCGAGGGCTCGGAATTGAACGACACAGGTCTCAATCTCGTCGTCGCGAAATTTGAATGACCCCAGCACGACTCCCTTCAGTTCCTCGTCGTCGCTGAAGGCCTCCCTGGCGCGTTGCCTGAAGTAGCCCCTAACCCGCATCATGCACGACGTCCCGGACTCGGCCTCCGGGAGGCGGTGACGAGACCGGATTCGGTCACCGACGGCGGGTAGTGACCGGCGGGTGGCCCCCGGAACGTCCTCAACCACGCGTGGCGGCGTGGTTGAGCGCCCCATGGACGTGATGACGGGTGCCGAAGACGATAGCTGCACACACGTCCCCGTTGCGGGCGCTTGGCAGCCGACCGGCCGGCAGCGATATGACGTGCGACAGAACGCTATCCGGTGCGCGCCCCGAGCGCGAACGCGATCTGTCGCCACGCCACCAAGTCCGGTGTCGCGCGCGGCAGGCGCAGGACGATGCGACGCACCGAGCGCACCACCTGGACGCCGAGCTTCAGCAGCCGGTCGCGCAGCCAAGGCACCTGTGCGCGGGCACACGCGGTGTCGGCGGCGCGCAACCGCAACTCCTGCATCAGCACGTAGGCGGCGGCCGTCAGCAGGACGCGCAACTGGTTCGGTGAGAACTTCTGGCAACTCGTGCGGTCGATCTGCAGGGCCTTCAGCTCCTTGATCCGGTTCTCGACGTCGCCGCGCGCGCAGTAGACCTTCTCGTAGATGAAGCGCGGCGTCTGCCGCAGGTTCGTCACCACGAAGCGCGGGTTGTCCCGCGGCTCGCGGTCCCCGAGGCGAACGACCTCGGCCTTGATCACGACGCGGCGCGCGTGACTCCATTTGCCGGCCCGATACTCGTCGGTCTCGGTGTAGACGTGCTCGGTCTGGTCGCTGCGCCAAGTGCGCGCCCGCGCCACCAGCATGGCCGGCTCGGCGTGTCGCAGCAGGACCGCGTTCTTCGCCATCGCGACCACGTAATCGAGCCGCGGCTGCGCCTCCAGGAAGTCGAAGACCGCCGGGCTGGCAAAGCCCCCGTCGAGCCGAACGAGAATGCGTGCCCGCGGAAACGCCCGGCGCACCAGCGGCAGCAAACGCGACAACAGCCCGACCGTTCCGTCGGAGGCGACCGCCTTGCCGTGCCGCAGCAGCGCCGCGCACAGATATTGCTCGGATTCGCGGTCGAAGCGCAGGAAGGCCAGCAGCGGCAGGTAGCACCAGTTGTCGTAGTACCCGTTGAACAGGGTGTACTGCTGCGCCCCGTGCGTCGGGTCGTCCGTCGGGTCCAGGTCGATGGTGATGCACCGCGCCTGCCCGTCCAGACGGCGGCGATGGCGCTCGATGACCCGCGTCGCCAACTCGTCCGCCATGCGGTAGAGCGCGCAGCGGTTGAACGCGTTCTCGAACCGCGACAGGGTCGGCTGCGATGCCAGGCGCTCACCCGAAACCGGGTCTCTGTCGAGCAACAGCTTGTGCACCGGGTCGTCGGCGAGGTGGTCGCCGTCGTTGCAGTCGGGATGGCCGCAGGCGATGCCGAAGATGCGCTGGCCGACCAGGTCCGCGAGCGTGTGACGGGTCTTGTCCGGCGCCCGCTTGTCGAACAGGCACCCGGCGAACGCCTTGACCAGACCGTAGACGCGCTCGGCGGCCTTCAGCAGAACCGCCCCGCCGTCGGAGCTGGCCTGCTCCTGGTTGAACTGGGCGAACAGCGGCTTGTCGAACAGATCCGGGAACAGAACAGTCTGTGATACAGTGTCGGTCGTCACGCAGGGGCCTCCGTGGTGGTGTAAGTGCTTGTTGCCACTACACTTGTACCACGCGGAGGCTCTTGTGTCTGTACCGAAAATCACACCCGCCGCGAATCTTCCGGGCTAAAGGCCGAGTATAGGTCAAGTTCTGAGCATTCGTTAATCATCTTGGGCGCGACCCCGCCGAACATATCGTTCCACGTGAACGAGAGGCGTGCATCGAAGTTTGGACTGTCGTATCTCTCCCCGGCAGTGAACTCGAAGTGTAGTTCGAATACGTCGTCTCCCCGCATCAGATCTTCTGTTCCTTCCGGAGGATGCGTCTTGTCCGCCTCGGCGCTCTGCTCCAGTTCCGCGATTCGGTTTCGGAGCTTGAGGATCTCCGCGACCGTGGACTCCGCAGGAACCTTGTCAGCGCGCACCCACCCGACGGCGGGATGACGCTTGACGGCTGAGGTCAATCCGACGATCACCCTGGCCTTGAGGTCGTCTGCAGTTGTCCAGTACGCGCAGGTGTGCTTCTCTTCGACCCGTTGACGGAACCTCTTGAGCTTCTCCCAGGACTCCGTGTCGGTCTCCGTCTTGTCGCGGGGAAGATTGTCCGGATTCTCGTGCAGCAGAGGGATGACGGGCTTCTTATGACGTCCTTGATGAGCTGCCACGCGGCGTCGTCCGCTGCCGGAAACAGCTCCATGCCGGCAGGCATGTGGTCGATTTCGAGAACCGCCTTCAGGACTTCCTGACGTTCCTGCACGAGATCGCGGAATGTGGAGCTGATGAATACCTGGTATCGCTTTTCCATTTGCTTGGTACGATGCTATCGCGTGCTCGTTCTCGGTTCTTCAACCCGACAGTCCGGGAAGCCCCCGTCGTCTCGGGAAGTTCCTCGTCCTGCCACGATACTCTTCTGGCGTTGACACGAAACAACAAGGATCGTATCGTAAATTTCGGGATGGCGGCAAGGCCGGGGCACCCGAAGAAGGAGGTCGAGGGCGCCCTGGCCGATGCCGAGGCGGCCGGCTGGACGGTGACGCCCACGTCATCCGGGCATCGCTGGGGTGTCTTGCGGTGCACGGAGTCCAGTCGCTTGGGATGCCAGGCGTCGATATGGTCAACGCCCCGCAATCCCGGCGCTCATGCGAGGCAGCTTCGACGCGTGGTGGCCCGTTGCCCGCATCGGGGATGAGGAGGGAGCAGCCGATGTCGACCCATCACTTCACGCTGATCGTCGACGGCCCGGATGTTCAGAGCGGTGCGGTCATCGATGCCCTGTACGAGGCGGGGTGCGACGATGCGCTGATCGGTCGAACGGACGGCATCCAGTACGCGGAGTTCGACCGCGAGGCCGCGGGGCTTGTGGAAGCCGTCTTGTCGGCGGTCGCCGACATCGAGCGGGTCGACGGGGTGAAGGTCGTCCGGATAGCAGACGCCGGCTTGGTGTCGATGGCGGACATCGCCGCTCGTACCGGTCGCACGCGAGAAGGGGTGCGGCTGCTGGTGACTGGCGCCCGCGGCCCGGGAGGTTTTCCGCCGCCGGTCACCGATCCACGCGGCCGGTACAGGCTGTGGCGCTGGTCGGAAGTGGAACGATGGCTGGCGACGAGCCTCGGGGAAGAGACGGCGACGGTAGAGGATCACGCGTTGGCCGCCATCAGCGCCAGCCTGGAGCTCCGTCATCACGGGCACCGGCTCGGCGCCGGCCGGCGAACGAGTCTGCGGGTGCTGGCGGGCCTGTAAGCCGGTGAGGACCCGAGCCTCCGAACAGCCGGTCCCGGAGACTACATCCCGCCGACGAGAGTGTCGGCCAGCCGCGGTTCAGAACAGCCGGTGCGCCGGGACCGCCCAGAGTCCGGTAGCTAGCTCCTCCAGAGCCTCTCCCCGATGGACGACGAGGCCGCCGGCCCACTCGTCGCCCAGCGTCTTGGCCAACGCTCGCAGGCCGGTGCAGTCGCTGGCGCCCACGCGGACGCGGTTCTTGATCTCGATGCCGATAATCCCGCTGCCCGCGTCGATCAGCAGGTCGACCTCGCGTCCCGAGCGCGTGCGATAGAAGTGGAGCGACACGTCGCGCCCGAGGGTGTCGATCCACTTGCGCGCCTCCGAGACGACCAGCGTCTCGAACAACGGACCGGTGAGCTCTCCCCAGTTACGCGTGCCGTGACGGAGCAGGCCGAGATCCATCCAGTAGAGCTTGGGCGTCTTCACCGTCGAGCTGGTGAGATTGCGGGCGTACGGCTGCAGCAGCACGACCTGGTACGAGAGCCGCAGGTACTCCAGGTAGCGGCGCGCCGTGCCGGCACTGACGGCGGCGTCACGCGCGAAATCCGCGTAGTTGAGCAATTGGCCGGTCCGCAGCATCGCCAGCCGCTGCAGCGCACGGAACGGCAGCAGGTCGGAGACGCGGGTCAGGTCGGCGAGGTCGCGCTCGAGCCACGTCTGCTGGTAGGAGCGCAGCCATTCGCGCCGGTCGCCGTCGTCGAGCGAGAGCAGCTCGGGCATGCCGCCCCAGTTCGCGAGGTGATCGAGCGCCTCGAAGCGCCGTGTGGCGTCGTCGCCCAACAGGCGCGGCGGCTCGGCGCCCAGCGTCTTCGCGAACTCCTGCGGCGCCGTGACCAGGCGATCGAGCAGTGGGCGCTTCGGGGGTGTCTCGGCCGGGCAGCGCACCTCGGAGGCCATGAGCGGCCAGAGGTCGTAGACGAACGCGCGGCCGGCCAGAGACTCGCGCACGCGATCGAGGAGCAGAACCCGGGACGATCCCAGCAGGACCGAGAACGCTATCTGCCGCTCGTCGTACGCCAGCTTGACCTTGTCGAAGACGCCCGGCTCCTTCTGCGCCTCATCGATGACGGCGGGGCCCACGGCGCGCCCCCAGCTTCCGCTGCGCAGACCGCGCAAGGCCTCCCGCTCCTCAATCGCGTCGAGGTTCACGTACCGGAGATCGTGGTACAAGCGCCGTGCGAGCGTGGTCTTGCCGGTCTGGCGCGCGCCGGTGAGCACCACCAGTCTATGTTTGTCCGCGGGGGGAAGCCGCGTGGCCAGCCACCGGAAGCGCTGTTTTTCAGATAGCATCGTTGACGATTTTACAGGTAATTGAACTGCAGCAGGGTAGGATTCAGCGGATTCTCTACCCCGGCCGCGAACCCCGGAGCCGGGGGCTAGAATCCCGCGGAGGTGACCTCCAGGGACATGCTCGGAACGGCGCTGTCCACGTTGGGCCTCGTGGCGTTCTCCTGGCTCGCGCTCGTGGCACTGCTCGCGTTGCAGGAGCGCCGGCTGATCTTCTTCCCGACGCGGACCCTGGCGGCGGGTCCGGCCGATTTCGGGCTCCGCGCCGAGGAGCTGTCCATCACGGCCGCCGACGGGGTGTCGCTCCACGGCTGGTGGATCGAGGGGCCTGGGGACCGGGTGCTGATCTGGTACCACGGCAACGCCGGGAACATCGGCGACCGGCTGCACAACGCCCGCTGGTTCGTGGACCGGCTCGGCGTCGACGTGGTGCTCGTCGACTACCGCGGTTACGGCCGCAGCCGGGGGACCCCCGACGAGGAGGGTGTCTATCTCGACGGGCTGGCCATCTACGACGCGGTGGCGGCCCGATCCGTGCGGGCGGAGGACATCGTCCTGTTCGGGCGTTCGCTGGGGGGCGCGGTCGCCATCGAGACGGCGCTCCGGCGTCCCGCGGGCGCCCTGGTGCTCGAATCGGTGTTCCGGTCGGTGCGGGCGCTGGCCCGCGAGCACTACTGGTTCGTGCCGACCGCGGTGATCCGCACGCGCATGGACAACGAGGAGAAGATCGCGCGTGTCGAGGTCCCGACCCTCGTGCTCCACGGCGACCGGGACGGGATCGTCCCGCCGGCGCATGGCCGGCGTCTGTTCGAGTTGGCCGCCGGCCCGACGCGTCTTCATGTCATCGAAGGCGCGGGACACAACGACACGTATCTCGTCGGAGGCGAGCCCTACGCCGAGGTGTGGGGCGCGTTTCTGAGGGAGACTGCCGGTTCGACCGTAGGGAACCACCGTTCAGGGAACCTCGTTCTGCGATAATCGGGTCGGACATTCGGGCCTGAACGATATGGAGGAGGCCATCCGGACCGGGGAACGGACCGTGCAGGCGCGGCAGCAGCCGCTAGGCGAGCCGGGCGCCGGGTCGCCGAGCAGCGAGGCGTACGTCGAGTTCGAGGGGGTCAGCAAGAGCTTCGACGGCCGCACCCGCGTAGTGCGCGACCTCGACCTGCAGATCCGCAAGGGCGAGTTTCTCACCCTGCTCGGGCCGTCCGGCTCGGGGAAGACCACGTGCCTGATGATGCTCGCCGGCTTCGAGACGCCGACGGCGGGCGCCATCCGCATCGGCGGTCGCGCCATGCAGCAGGTGCCGGCCCGGCAGCGCGGCATCGGCATGGTGTTCCAGAACTACGCGCTGTTCCCGCACATGACGGTGGGCGAGAACCTGTCGTTCCCGCTGGAGGTGCGCGGCATCGAACCGGAACGGCGCCTCGAGCGGGTGCGGCGGGGGCTGCGGCTGGTGCGGCTCGACGGGCTGGAAGCACGGCGGCCGGGTCAGCTCTCCGGCGGGCAGCAGCAGCGCGTGGCCATCGCCCGCGCCCTGGTCTTCGAGCCCGAGTTGGTGCTGATGGACGAGCCGCTCGGCGCCCTCGACCGGCGCCTGCGCGAAGAGCTGCAGTACGAGATTCGTCGCATCCACCGCGACCTCGGCGTAACCGTCCTCTATGTCACCCACGACCAGCAGGAGGCGATGGTCATGTCGGACCGCGTCGCCGTTTTCCGAAGGGGACGCATCGAGCAGATCGCCACGCCGGAGGCGCTGTACGAGGAGCCGGCGCGCGCCTTCGTGGCCCGCTTCATCGGCGAGAACAACCGGCTCTCGGGGCGCGTCACGAGCGTCGACGACGATGGCATCTGCACCGTCGACGTCGGCGGCGAGGTGGTGCAGGCGCTGCGGGTCGCCCCCTGCGGACCCGGCGATGAGACGACGCTCTCCATCCGACCCGAGCGGGTGGCCATCGCCCCGGAGCAGGGGCTCTACACCAACGAGTTCGATGCCGGCATCCAGGACATCACCTTCCTCGGCGACCACCTCCGCCTGCGGGTCTCCGTCTGCGGCCGATCGGATTTCATCGTCAAGATTCCGAACATGGTCGGGCACGGGGCCGTGATCAAGGGCGATCGGATCCGTATCGGCTGGACGCCGACCGACTGCCGCGTGCTGGACGCCGACGACGAGGAGGGCGCGCCGTGACCGGCCGCGGCCGTCCGCCCGAGTCCGCCCGAACGGTGGGGTTGGCGCGCCTCGGGGCGTTCGTCGGCCTGAGGTCGGTCCGCTTCGCGGCGTTGGCGCGCCGCGCGGCGTTGGCGCGTCGGGCAGCGTTCGTCCGGCCCGCCGCGTGGCTCGCGGTCCTGCTTGCGGTCGCCTTGCTGGCCGTCGACTGCACCCCGGCCGGCCCGACGCTGACCGTGGTCTCCTGGGGCGGCTCCTACGGGCGGGCGGTGAGCAGGGCCTATCTGGAGCCGTTCGCGGCCGCCACCGGCATCGATGTCCGGCTCGACGACTACAACGGCGGGCTGGCCCAGATCCGCGCGCAGGTCGAGACCGGCAACGTCCACTGGGACGTCGTCGACCTCGAGATGGCCGACGCGGTGGCCGGCTGCGACGAGGGCGTCCTGGAGCCGATCGACGCCGCGGTGCTCGCGCCGGGGCCGGACGGCACTCCCGCCACGGACGACTTCCTGCCCGACACCCTGGCGGAATGCGGCGTCGGCACGACCTTCTATTCCACGATCTACGCCTACAATGCCGCGCGCCTGGACGGCGAGGCGCCGTCGACGATGGAGGACTTCTTCGATCTCGAGCGCTTCCCGGGCCGGCGCGGCATGCGCCGGGTGCCTTTCGTGAACCTCGAGTTCGCGCTGATCGCCGACGGCGTGCCGATCGACGAGGTTTACGCCGCGCTCGATACGCCGGAGGGGCTGAATCGGGCCTTTCGCAAGCTCGACACCATCAAGGACCAGGTGGTGTGGTGGGAGGCGGGCGCGCAGCCGCCGCAGATGCTGGCCGACGGTGAGGTGGTGATGAGCACCGCTTTCAACGGCCGCATCTTCAACGCGCAGGTGCTCGAGGGCCAGCCGTTCGAGATCGTCTGGGACGGCCAGGTGCTCGACGTCGGCCCCATCGGCATCGTCGCCGGTACGCCGGACCTGGAGCCGGCGCTCGAGCTGGTGAAGTTCGCCACCCGTGCGAGCTCGATGGCCGCCATCGGCCGCTACATCGCCTACAGCCCCGTGCGCCGCTCCGGCCTGCCGCTCATCGGCAGGCACGCCGACGTGGGCATCGACATGAACCCCCACATGCCGACCTACCCACCGCACATGCGCCGCACCCTGCAGAACGACTGGTTGTGGTGGAGCGACAACCTGGACGACATGAACGAGCGCTTCAGCGCATGGCTGGCTCGCTGAGGGACCGCCTCCGAACCTGTCCGGTGTTCGCGTCAATAGGTCATAATGGTCGAGTTGCCGGATTACCGGGAACGTTTCGCTGATGCTCGATACACACGCCATCGCCCGCACGCTGAGCGCGGCCGACCTGACGCCGGCGCAGGTCGATGCAATCACGGCCGGGATCGCCGCGGCTGCCGAGTACGACGCAGGCGGGATCGATCTCGACAAGCTTGCGACGAAGGCGGACGTGACCGCCGTGGCCGCCGAGATCCGTACGGAGATGGCCGCGATGGAAACCCGGCTCACCTGGCGTCTGGTGGGTGCGATGGCCGCGGTCGGCGCGATCCTGCGCTTCATCGGCTGACGAAAGACGTAGACCATCGACGGCGCATCCTTGCTCCCAAAGGCCTTACCTCACGTGCCTGCACGCGAGGGCCTTTTGGCAGTTCCGCGAGCGGGAGGTTGACCTGAAGGCGGCTCTCCACCCTGACCGAGTTGGTGCTGCAAGGACGAAGGAATGAAGGAGACCATACCGTGTCTGATCTGGGAGACGGATGCTGAGGAACTTCCTGCGGATTCACGAGACGGAGCGCAGATGGACTCGCCTCGCGCCGGTGGCCGGTATTTCATCACCGGGACGGCGGCCGCCTTGAGGAGGTACACCAGCGAACACGAGAGGGCGAGACTGACATCGTGGTTGGTTGAGCAACGGCGGTTGGGCGCGGAGTGTCCGGAAGTGACAACCAAGGCCGTTGATGATGCCAAGCGACGGCCACCGTTGAGTGTTCACGAACGAGCGGATCGCCTTCTGGAGTGCATTTCACTTGAGCTCGATGATGTGGCCGACATGTTCGTGCACGGTGAACGCCATAATGAGCACAACCCGCTACACCGCCGGATGGCATGGTCTGAATCGATACGACCCGAGGAAGTGACCTACCTGGTGGACTACTTGGAAGGTAGAGCGTGGATAGCGCACCCGCACCCTGAGTTGAGTTTCTATCGGATCACCGTCGAAGGATACGCCCGACTCGCGGAGATCGAGGAGGCCGCCACCGACTCATCAAAGGCGTTCGTCGCCATGTGGTTCCACGAATCGATGGACAAAGTCTGGGAGAACGCCATCAAGCCCGGAATCGAGGATGCCGGCTACGAAGCGATTCGGATCGATCGGAAGGAACATCTCAACAAAATAGACGACGAGATCATCGCCGAGCTGCGGCGGGCCCGCTTCATCGTCGCGGACTTCACGCACGGTGACGACGGGCCGCGGGGAGGCGTGTACTACGAGGCCGGATTCGCATACGGGCTCAAGCTCCCGTTCATCTTCTCCTGCCGGAAGGATTCGATCGGGAAGGTGCATTTCGACACGCGTCAATATCCCCATATCTTGTGGGAGGCGGAGAGGCTGGACGAGTTTCGCGACCGTCTGGCGACACGCATCAGCGCAACAATTGGAGATGGGCCACGTGCCGCATGAACCCGCGCTTCAGCGAATGGCTGGCCCGCTGTTCCGGCCGTCGCTGCGGGCGGCAGGGCTCGCGCTGCCGCTCGTCGCCTTCATCGGCGTGACCTTCGTCGTGCCGCTGGCGACGATGCTGCTGCGCAGCGTCTACGACCCGGTGGTGGCCGACGCGCTGCCGGAGACGGTTGCGCTGCTGCGCGAGTGGGACGGCGAGTCCGACCCGGGTGAGGCGGTCTATGCCGCCGCGGCGCGCGAGCTGCTGCAGGCGCGGGAGGATCGGACCATCGGCCGCGTCGCCAGCCGCGTCAACCGCATTCGCGGCGGCCTGCGCAGTGTCCTCGTCCGCACCGGGCGCCGGCTGCTGGAGGTTGAGGATGGGCCGTGGCGGGCGGCGCTGATCGACATCGATGCCGACTGGGGCGACCCGCTGACGTGGCACGCCATCCGCACGGCCGGTGACCGCTTCACGACGCGCCACTACCTGAATGCGGTCGACCTCCAGCGCCTGCCCGACGGCTCCGTCGCCCGCCAGCCGCCGGAACGCCGCATCTACTTGGCGTTGTTCTGGCGGACGTTCGTGGTCAGCCTCGCGATCACCGCGCTGTGCCTGCTGCTCGGGTACCCGGTGGCGTATCTCATCGCGCACGCGCCGCCGCGTCGGGCCGGCCTGCTGCTGGCCCTCGTGCTGGTACCGTTCTGGACATCATTGCTGGTGCGGACCACCTCCTGGATCGTTCTGCTGCAGAGCCAGGGGGTGGTCAACGACCTGCTGGTCGCGCTCGGCCTGATCGGCGACGACGGCCGGCTGGCGATGATCTACAACATGACCGGCACGATCGTGGCGATGACCCATGTGCTGCTGCCGTTCATGGTCCTCCCGCTCTACTCGGTGATGCGCACCATACCGCCGCAGCAGATGAGCGCCGCCGAATCGCTGGGAGCGAGCTTTCCGCTCGCCCTCCGACGCATCTACTGGCCGCAGTCGCTGGCCGGGGTGGGGGCGGGGTCGCTGCTGGTGTTCATCCTGGCCATCGGCTACTACATCACTCCCGCGCTGGTGGGCGGGCAAAGCGGTCAGCTCATCTCCAACTTCATCGCCTACCACATGCAGACCTCGCTGAACTGGGGGCTGGCCGGCGCCCTCGGCGGGATCCTGCTGACCTGCGTGGTCGGGCTCTATCTGCTCTACGACCGGGTGGTGGGCGTCGAGCGCATGCGGTTGGGATGAGCCTGGCGGATACCGCGGCCCGGTTCGGCGTCGGGCGGCTCGTGCACCGGGTCGCCTGTGGGCTGATCTTCGCGTTCCTGGTGGCGCCCATCCTGGTGATCGTCCCGCTCAGCTTCAATGCCGAGCCGTACTTCACGTTCACCGAGGGGATGCTGCGCTTCGATCCGGATGCGTACTCGCTACGCTGGTACCGGCAGGTTCTCAACGACGGGGCGTGGGCACGGGGGCTCGCGAACAGCCTGTTCATCGGCGTCGCCGCCACGGTGCTCGCAACCGCGCTCGGGACCCTCGCGGCGCTCGGGCTCGCGAGCCGCGCCATGCCGGCCCGGCACCTCGCGATGGGGCTGCTGATCTCGCCGATGGTCACGCCGCTGATCATCTCGGCGGCGGGAATGTTCTTCTTCTACTCGACCCTCGGGCTGTCCCAGACGCACCTGGGGCTCATCCTGGCCCACGCCGCGCTCGGCACGCCGTTCGTCGTCATCACGGTCACCGCCACGCTGTCCGCCTTCGACGCCAACCTGACGCGGGCCGCGGCCAGCCTCGGTGCGGGGCCGCTGACCACCTTCCGCCGCGTGCAGCTCCCGCTGATCGCGCCGGGCGTCGTCTCCGGCGCCCTCTTCGCGTTTGCGACCTCGTTCGACGAGGTGGTCGTCGTGCTGTTCATGGCCGGTGAGAACCAGCGCACCATTCCTCGCCAGATGTGGGCCGGCATCCGCGAGCAGATCAGCCCCGCGATGCTGGCCGTGGCGACCTTCCTCGTCGTGTTCGCGGTGCTGCTGCTGTGCACCGTCGAGTGGCTGCGCCGGCGGGCAGGGCGGCCGGCGGGGGCGTGAGCTTGTTCGAACTTCGGCGGCTACCCGGCTACGCCCACGGGTGCCAGAGCCGGGGGCCGAGTCTCGTCGAGCGACCGGTTAGGATCGAGTGATGGCGCGCACTGCCGCCCTGCTCGTGGCGCTGGCCACCGCGGCGTTGCCTCCCGGCGGCGCCGGCCTTGCGGCCGGTACGCAGGACGGGGCCCCGGCGCCGCTCACCGTCCTCACGTTCAACATCCGCACGGCGGGCGCCAACGACGGCGACAACGGCTGGGATTACCGGCGTACCTTGGTGGCGGAGACCATCGAACGGCTCTCTCCAGACGTGGCGGGCCTGCAGGAGGCGCTCGACGAGCAGGTCGAGTACCTGGCGGACACGCTGCCCGGCTACCGCTGGCTCGGCGCCGACCGGGGGCTCAACGGGGGCACCGGTCTCAGCGAGTACACGCCCATCTTCTACAGCCGCGACGTACTGATCCCGATCGAGTCCGGCACTTTCTGGCTGTCCGCTGCCGACGGGCCGACCGGGCGGGGCTGGCGCCGCAACGTCTCACGCATCGTCACCTGGGCGCGCTTCCACCACCGCGGCAGCGGCCGGCGGCTCTACGTTTTCAACACCCACCTGACTTTGCGTCGCGGGCCGCGGCAGGTCGAATCCGCGCGGCGGATCGCCGAACGCGTCGCGACCCTCCCGGCGGGCAGCGCCGTCGTCGTGACCGGCGACTTCAACGCCATGGCCGAGATCAGCGAGACCTGGCGCGCCGCCACCGGCCGGGGACTGCGGGACGCGTGGCTACTCGCCGGCGAGCGGATCGGCCCGCCCCGCACCTCCAGCGACTTCCGTCCGCCCGAGCTCGCCAACCCGGGCCGCATCGACTGGATTCTGGTGGGCGGCCCGGTCGCCGTCCGTTCGGTGGAGACCGTCGTCGACCACGACGGCGAGCGCTATCCGTCCGACCACTACCCGGTCGTCGCCCGCCTGGAGCTGCGCTGAATGCATCAGCGGTTCGACCGGGTCAGCCGCAAGCGCGGCGAGAACCGGGAGTGGATGACCAGGCTCGAAGGCTTCCCGGCGGGCCGCCGCGACGGGGACGCCGCGCGAGCGCTCCTCACGCCGCGAGCGTAAGCAGGTAGAACAGCCCCGTCCCCCCCAGCAGCACCAGGCCGACCCAGGAGAGGACGCGCATCGCGCGCCCGGGCCGGTGCGCGGGCGGGACGTCGTCCGAGGCGACCGCGCGCAGGTTCAGGTAGCCGAGCACCGGGCTGGTGAGGAACGTCAGCGTCGTGGCGAAGTCGATCATCGTCGTCAGGTTGCCGATGAACAGGGACAGGACTACCAGGGTCACCAGCACCACCCCGGCCAGGCTCCACCAGTAGATGGGTCCGCCCGCGGCCGGGCGCCGGGCGAGCTGCCGGGCGCGCAGCACCAGCAGCGAGCGCTCGATGGCGCGCGGCCCGCCGTCCAGCACGGTGAGTGCCGTCGACAGCATCGTGGTGACCACCGCCACTAGCACCACCGGCCGCGTCCAGGCGCCGAGGGTGGCGCTGTACAGGTCGACGAGCTGCGTGGAGAACACCGGCCCCTGCGGCGCGAACGTCTCGCCCGAACCGTACATCACCCCCGCCCCCAGGGTCAGGAAGGCGAAGGCCAGCACCCCCGTACCGGCGTAGCCGACGGCGAAGTCCTGCCGCGCCGTCTCCACCGAGCACGGCTCGCCCGCCGCGTCGTTCTTGGCCAGGGTCCACAGCGAGCTCCAGACCGCGCTGTCGACCCCGGAGGGCATCCAGCCGGCCAGGGCCAGCAGGAACACGAAGGGCACCGCCGTGCCGACCGCGTCGGCCGGCCACAAGGCCAGCGTCGACGGGTCCGCCCGCGGCAGGCTGACCGCCGCGGCCAGCAGCGTCGACAGCGCCAGCAGCGCTACGATCGCCTTGATCGACAGGTCGAGGCCCCGGAAGCGGCCCCACCACAGCAGCGCCGCCACTGGCGCCATCACCGCCGCGGCGAGCACCGGCAGCGGCCAGTCGAGGCCCAGCGTGAAGCCGACCAGATACGCCGTGAACATCACGACCGCGGGTGGGACCGAGACCATCGTCGACACCGTGATGGCCAGGTAGAGCCACAGCGCCCAGCGCCCGATCCGGGCGTAGCCCTCGATCAGGCTGCGGCCGGTGGCGGCGGCGTAGCGCGGCCCGTACTCGAAGAAGGGGTACTTCAGGACCAGAGCGATGAGGATGACGCCGGCCAGGGCGAAGCCGGCCGAGGCGCCCGCCCGGGTCGACTGCACCAGGTGCGAGACGCCGATGGCGGTGGCGGCCCACAGCAGCCCCGGACCGAAGGCCGCCCGCAGCCGGCGCCGGGCCGTGGCGTTCGCGAAACGGGGGGCGCGGCGCGGGCCTTCCAACAGACGGCTCCGCCCGCGCTCAGGCGTCGTAGGAGACCCGCCGCAGGGACCGTTCGTACCAGCCGTTGCCGACCGGGTCGAACGTGTTCATCTCCATCAGCTCGCCGCCGAAGGCGTGGATGGTCAGGCACGGCCGGTCGGTCAGGTCGTTGGTCAGGGCGTGGTACTCGAACGGCGGGATCAGGAAGTTCGCCTCGCCGGCGACGACCCGGTGCGACTCGACCGGGGCGAACTTGCAGCGGTGCGCTTCCTCCTTGATGGGGGCGTACTGGGTCACCTCCAGCTCGCCCTCCAGCACTCCCTCGACGCTCCACAGGTTCGGGTGGTCATGGATGGGCGTCCCCTGGCCGGGCGCCCACGCCAGCACCAGGATGGTGTAGCGACGCGCCGGATCGCGGTGCAGCAGGCGCCGGGCGTAGTGGTCCGGCAGCGTCTGCCGGAACCGTTCGTCCAGCCGCAGCCGCCCCGGCTGCAGGACGTTCTCGATCTCGCTCTGGACCCGCCGGGTGATCGTCTCCACGTCCCCGGCGCTGACGGCCGCATCGAGCCGCCGCACCAGCTCGTCCGCTCCGATGGCGCTCATCGACGTTTCCTCCCGCACCCGCCGCGCCGCGCCCGGCGGCGATGCGCCCGGCGGCGTCCGTCCCTCCCGGTGCTGCAGGTCAGTCTACCCGACGCGGCGGCCCGGGTGGGGAGGAGCCGCCGCCCCGGCGGGTGACGGGCTCATTCTCACTTGGGGGCTCCCACCGCGGCGAGGCGGATCCTCACGGCAGCTTCGCATCGAAGAACGTCAGCACGCGCCGCTCGTACTGCTTGGGGAGGACTTCCGAAACCCGATCGTGGCGCGCCCCGGAGACGATCCACAGATCGTACAGGGCGGGTCCGGCGGCGGCGGCGATACGCCGGGCGTGATCGACCGGGATGAGCCCGTCGGTCTCGCCGTGGATGACGAACAGCGAGTCCGGCGGCAGGCCCGCCACTTCCTCCACCGGATTCAGGATCCTCGAGTCCGCACCGAACACGGTCCGCGCGAAGAAGAGGATCGGGGGGTTGAAGAAGTCGGGCAGTCCGCTGGCCCGCGGCAGCTCCTCGTCCAGCAGGTCCTCGAGCCGGGCGAAGCTGCTGTCGGCGACGATAGTGCGCACGTCCGGCGAGACGGCGGCCGCCAGCAGGACGGTGGCGGCGCCCATCGAATGCGACCAGAAACCCATCCGCTCCGTTGCGAACCCGCGGTCCTTCAGGTAGGCGACGGCGCCGAGCACGTCGCGCTGCTCGGCCGTCCCCAGGGTGTAGCGCTCCCCGCCGGACTCGCCGTGCCCCCGCAGGTCGAACAGCAACGCGTTGTAGCCGTGCGCCACGAGGGCGGCGGCGTGGGGTACGTACTGGCCGTCGTCGCCCGTGCGGTTCGAGTTGCGGCCGTGGACGATCAGCACGACCCGGTCGCTCCCGGCGGCGGGCACGAACCACCCGCGCAACGGGATGCCGTCGCCGGTGCTGGGGAAGGTCACGTCCTCGTAGGCCAGGTCGAAGTCCGCCGGAGACGAGGCCAGGGCGCGCCGGTAGGGCTTCGTCAGCGTCTCGGCGACCACCAGCGACACGCCCGCGTAGGCGAGCGCGACGAGGATCGCAGATGTGCCGAGGAGGAGACCCCGCCGGCGCCGTGCGATCGACGGGTGGCGGCGCTCGGGCATCGCGTCAGCGTATACCGACTCCTAGGAGCCCGTGGCAGAAGCCCCGCTGCATTCGAGCGGCGATGCATCTCGCGTGGACTGCGTTGCTCCTCGGTCGAATATGCCAATATGGTCCCTCGTCGCGCCTTGCCACGCGGGCGCCTCGCCGCTCTCGGTGCGACGCGGGGTTTCACCACGGACTCCTAGACGAGACGTCCGCACTTCTTCGCCCGCACGAAGGTGGACATGAAGCGCCCGGCCGCCCCTTGCGCCACCTGTTCCGCGTCCTCCCCGCGGCCCGCGAGGAGCGTGCGCATCTCCTCCAGGGTGTAGATCCGTGCCGGTTGAATCTCGATGGCGTCGAACCCTGCGTCGGCCAGGTAGCTGCGGAACTGCGTGTCTCCGAGGGCGCCCGCCAGGCAGCCGACCCACGTCTCCACGCGCTCGCGGATGCGGGGAGCCACGCTGCCGCGGACCACGATGTCCGACACGGCCAGGCGCCCGCCGGGCCGGAGGACGCGGAACGCCTCGGCGAGGACGCGCGGCTTGTCGGCGGAGAGGTTGAGCGCGCCGCTGCAGATGATCACGTCCACGCTGTTGTCCGGCAACGGGACGTTCTCGATCTCGCCCTTGAGGAACTCGACGTTCGTGATGCCGGTCCGCGCCTGTCCCTCGCGCGCCAGCGCCAGCACCTCGTCGGCAGTCTCGAGCCCGTAGACCTTGCCCGTCGGACCCACCCGGTGGGCGGAGAGCAGCGCGTCGATCCCGCCGCCCGAGCCCAGGTCCAGCACGACCTCGCCGGGCAGGAGGTCGGTCAGGGCCAACGGGTTCCCGCAACCACCCGCGGCCAGCAGCGTCGCCAGCGGCACATCTTCCATATCGTCGGCGATCCTTGCGGCGATGCGGCCGGCGCGGTTCGTTGCTCGCCGTCGTCCGGTGCGCCGGTTCCATGCATACACTTGTCAGTAGACATCCTCTTCGGGTGCCGGGGCGACGACAGACATCAACGACCATCTTTCGCCCGGCGGGACGCCGCAGTCGCGGCGAGCCCGCCACCGGCACGGATTCCGCGTTATGCTCACGACGCATCCTCGACCGGCGGCCGGGCCTCTTTCCTGGAGCTTGGACATGTCTCGACACCCCCGCCTCCGCCTGACCGGCGTGCTGTTCGCGCTCGGCCTCTTCTCGTCCGCTGGCGCCCAGGCACAGCCCGTCGACGTCACGGCCGCCACCATCGAGGACATCAACCAGGCCCTCGACGCCGGCACGCTCACCGCGGAGCGGCTGGTCGAGCGCTACCTGGCCCGCATCGCCGCCTACGACGACGCCGGCCCGGCCCTGAACGCGGTCATCACGCTGAATCCGCGGGCGCTCGACCGGGCGCGCGCTCTCGACGCCGAACGGGCCGCGGACGGTCCCCGCTCGCCGCTGCACGGGATTCCGGTGGTCCTGAAGGACAACCTGGACACGGCGGACATGCCGACCACGGCCGGATCCGTCCTGCTGGCCGGCTCGCTGCCGCCCGACGACGCGTTTCTGGTGCGGAAGCTCCGCGCGGCGGGCGCCATCATCCTGGCCAAGGTCAACATGAGCGAGTTCGCCTCCGGCGGCGCCCTGAGCTCGTTCGGCGGGCGCACCCGCAATCCCCACGACCTGACCCGCAGCCCTTCCGGCTCGTCCGGCGGCACCGGGGCGGCCATCGCCGCCGCGTACGCGCAGGTCGGGTTGGGCACTGACACCGGCGGCTCGGTGCGCGGACCGTCGACTGCCAACGGCATCGCCGGACTCAAGCCGACCTACGGGCTGCTCAGCCGCGACGGCATCGTCCCGCTCGCCCTCTCGTTCGACACCGCCGGGCCGATGGCGCGCCACGTCTACGACGTCGCCGCCGCGCTCGGCGTGATGACCGGGGTCGATTCGGACGACGAGGCCACGGCGGCCAGCGCGGGCCGCTTCGAGACCGACTACACGCAATTCCTGGATCCGGACGCGCTGCAGGGGGCGCGCATCGGGGTCGCGCGCGACTTTCTCGGCCAGGACGCCGAGGTGGACTGGATCGTCGAGGCCTCGCTCGACGTGCTGCGGGCCGCTGGGGCGACGGTCATCGACGTGCGCTTTCCAGACTGGCTGCTGGAGGCCCCCGGGAACTTCTACGCGCCGATCCGCTACCGCGAGTTCCGGGCGCAGGTCGCCGACTATCTCGCGACCCTGAAGCCCGGCTTCCCGACCACGCTGGCCGGGTTGATCGAGGACGCGGTGCGCGTCAACGCCCGGGAGGACGGCGCCATCCCCAACCCGGGCCGCTGGCGCCTGATGCGCGAGGAGAACGCCAGCGGCGCGCTCTCGGATCCCGAGTACCGGGCAGTGCACGAGCACGGCCTGCCGCTGGTGCGCGCCGCGATCGAAGGGATCATGGACGCCGAGGACCTGGCCGCCATCGTCTATCCGACGTCGCCCCGGCGGCCGGGCCGGGCCGACATCGCGCCCGCGCCGTCCGGCGGCGGCGGCCGCTCGGCCACCCGCTACGCGAACCTGACCGGCTTTCCCGACCTGATCGTGCCGGCGGGCTTCACCGGCGAGGGACTTCCCGTCGGTCTCTCGTTCCTCGGCCGCGCCTTCGACGAGCCGCGCCTGCTGGCGCTCGGCTACGCCTTCGAGCAGGCGACCGGAGCGCGGCGGTTGCCGGTGCACACGCCGCCGCTGGCGCCCTGATGGCGTCGCGCGATGCCAATCGCACGACGCTCGAGGGTTGTGACAGGACGTGCGACACGAAGCGCACGACTTGCCGCGGTAGTCTGAGGGCGCGGTTGACACGCCGCGTTGCGCCCGCACAACATGGGGGTCAGCGTCATCAGGGGAGGACCGACATGCGCATGACCCGCCGCCAGTTCGTCTCCGCCGCCGGCGCGGCGCTCGGCTCCCGCGTGGCGCGCCCGCGCGCGGCAGCTTACGACCTCGTCGTTCGGGGCGGTCGGGTCATCGATCCGTCGCTGGGGATCGACGCCGTCCGCGACGTCGCGATCTCCGGCGGGCGCATCGCGGCGGTGGAGCCCGTCATCGACGCGGGCGACGCGCAGGTGGTGAACGGCGCGGGCCGGATCGTCGTGCCCGGCCTCATCGACGTCCACACCCACTACGCCCGCGAGGACCAGGGGCCGCGCATCTGCCTGGAGGACGGGGTGACCGCGTGGGTCGACGCGGGATCGGCCGGGGCCGACGCCATCGCCGGCCAGGTGGCCGTGGCGCGGGCGGCACCGCAGCAAGGGCGGGTGCTGGTGAACATCGGGCGGCAGGGCATTCTGCCCGGCGGCGACACGATGGACCTGGACCTGGCCGACGTCGGGGCGGCGCGCGACGCCATCGCCCGCCACCGCGACTACGTCGTGGGGGTCAAGGCGCGGCTGTCGCGCAACGTGGCGGCCGACGACGTCGAGGTGCTGCGGCGCACCCAGGCGGCGGCCTCCGCTTTCGACCTGCCGGTGATGATCCACATGGGGCAGACCGTATCGCCGCTGTCCACTCTGTTCGCGCTGCTGAAGCCGGGCGACGTCGTCACGCACATGTATGCGCCGCCGCCCAACGCCATCGTGGGCGACGACGGCCGTATCCGGCCGGCGGTGCTCGAGGCGCGGCGGCGCGGCGTCCGCTTCGACGTGGCGAACGGCCGCCGCGGCCACATCCGTTGGGACACTTTCGATCGGATCATGCAGACCGGCTTCCTGCCCGACACCATCTCCACCGACGGCAACACCACCAGCCGCAGCGTCCCGGGGGTGGTGGACCTGCCGAACGTGATGTCGAAGTTCCTCGACGCCGGGATGAGTCTGTCGCAGGTGGTCGCGTGCGTCACGACCAACGCCTCGCGGGTCTTCCCGCACCTGAACGACCGCGGCACGCTGCACGTCGGGGCACGGGCGGACCTGGCGCTGCTGGAGCTGCGCCACGGCCTGTTCGACTTCGTCGACAACTACGAGAACCTGCGCACGGGCGGCCAGCGCCTCTTCCCGCGCGGGACGGTGCTCGGCGGCGAGTGGCTGCCGCGCTCCTGAGACGAGTACTGCCAGGAGCGTGGGCTGCCACGCTCCTGCACAGGCACTGCGAAGAGCGTGGGCCGCTGCGCTCCCGAGGGGGGACGGAATGACCTTGCGATCGCGGACGGCGGCGTTCCTGGCAGGCATCGCGTCGGCAGTCGCCTTCCTCGCCCCGGGCAGCCTCGGGACGGTCCGGGCCCAGGTAGGTGCCGGCGGCGGGCTGCGCTTCGTCACCCACACCATCGACGGGGAGCTGGCCAGCGGCTACCAGCCGGTGGTGGCGGACCTGAACCGCGACGGTCGGCCGGACGTCATCGGCTTGTCGACCCGCATCGGCGAGCTGGCCTGGTACGAGAACCCAGGTTGGCAGCGGCACGTGCTGACCACCGGGCTGAACCGCTCCATCAACGCGGCGGCGCGCGACCTCGACGGCGACGGGATTCCAGAGATCGCGCTGGCCCACGAGTTCGGGACGACGCACGCGAGCAGCCTCGGCATCCTCAGCCTGCTGACCCACGGCGGTGATCCGACCGCACCGTGGACGATCCGCGAAGTCGATCGCACGCCCACCGTGCACCGCGTCCGCTGGGCCGATCCCGACGGCACGGGTCGCCCGGTGCTGGTCACCGCGCCGCTTTCGGGACCTGCCGCCGAGCCGCCGGAGTACCGCGACGCGGTGCCCGTCTACTGGTACCGGCCCGACGACTGGCGGCGGCGCACCGTCACCGACGCGGGGCAGGGGGTGGTGCACGGCCTGCTCGTGAAGCCCTGGCGTGGGCCGGGCGACGCGGCGTTCACCGCCAGCTTCACGGGTGTCCACGTGCACCGTTACCTCGACGGGGAGTGGAGCCGCGAGACCGTGTCCGCCGGCGATCCGGCGCCGTGGCCGGGCAGCGGCGCGAGCGAGGTGGAGGTGGGCCGTCTCGGCGAGCGCGACTTCGTGGCGACCATCGAGCCGTGGCACGGCCCGCAGGTGGTGGTCTACCGCGAGGACGGCGGGGAGTGGACGCGACAGGTGATCGACGAGATCGGCAGCGGCCACACCATCGTGACGGCGGACTTCGACGGCGACGGCCGGGACGAGATCGTCACCGGCGACCGCGGCGAAACGCGCCGGCTCTATCTGTACGCGGCCACCGACGCGGATGGCGCGGGGTGGGAGCGGCAGGTGCTCGACGAGGACATGTCTCCGTCGGGATGCGCGGTGGCGGATCTGAACGGGGACAGCCGGGTCGATCTCGTCTGCATCGGCGGCCGCACCGCCAACCTCAAGTGGTACGAGAGCGCCGCGCCCTGAGACGGTGCAGGCACGCGGTTCGCATCGCCGGGCAGGTGCAGGGCTCTCGGGGGGCTCGACCCTGGCCCCCCTGACGCGTCCGTTCGCGCCGCGCCGTGCAGCGCCCGACTCAGCCCGCTCGGGCGGCGAGGGGAGAGAATGCCGGTAGCGGCGGGGAACCCCGCAGCAGCCAGACCAGTGCCACGGGAGCCGCCAGGGCCCAGCCGCGGATCAGACCGGCGTGCGGATTGAAGCCGTAGTGATGGGCGAGCTCCCCGACGGGGATCGTGAGCATCGCCTGAGTGACCGCGAGCGCGCCGAGGCCGAGCAGAGCGCGCGGCCACCCGCTACGTCCCGCCAAGGCGGCCCACAGGGCCGCGAACAGGCCCAACTGAAAGGCGGGAACCAGAATCCAGGCCCCCTGGTCGTCCACGAACGTATGGCCGGCGTGGCCGAGCAGCCCCTGCAGCCCGGCCGCGGCGTTGCCGAACAACGCGCCCCAGAGCGGCGCGCCTGCGAGCGCCGTGGCGATTCCCACTCCCAACGCCAGCACCGCGCGGGTGGCCGCGGCCCGGGCTCCGGCCGCCGGACCGGCTGCGTAGACGGCCGCGATGCCCACCAGGATCAGCCCCACCAGTATCTGCGAGAAGGCGTGCACCGCTATCGAGTACGAGCCGATCACGGTCGCCGGCACGGCCAGCACGAGCAGGCGGGAGACGCCGAGGGCGAAGAAGATGACCGGTGTGGCGGTCAGGGCCAGGCCGCGGCGCCACGGCGTGAGCGGCGCGCAGAGCATCCCCGCGATGTAGAGCGGGATCAACGGTGTGAAGATGCACTCCTGGGTGACCCGGAAGCCGCCGTGCGCCGTGCGGATCACCGGTCCGGAGACGGTCGTGGCAGTGCCCGCCGCGGTCAGTATCGCCCCGCCGGTGGCGGCAATCCAGCGGGCGACGATGTCCACGAACGCGCTCTCGTAGAAGAACGGCGCCGTCGCGAAGTACACCACCACGAGCGCGGCAGCCAGCAGCAGGAAGCGCCGGGCTGCGCCCCCGAGCACCATCCCGCCCGTGCCCTCGGCCGGGGTCGCGCGCCCCTGACGGTTCATCCAGGCGAAGACGTAGCAGGCGGTGGCCAGGATCAGGATGCCGGGCCAGATATAGATGTGCAGCAGGTAGAACAGGTCCTTGTCGGCCGCCACCAGCGAGAGGTTGCCGATACGCACCACGTTCAGCAGTACGATGGCCAGCAGCCCGAGCGCCGCGCCGCGCAGGCGCGAGCCCCACGCCGCGGGGTAGGCGAGGATGGCCCCGGCGCAAAGCGCCATCGGATCGCCGCCGCTGCAACTCGCGTTGAAGACCAGCAGGTCGGTGTGCGCACCGGTGAGCTGATCGGCCACCTGCTGCTGGATCTGCGCCAGCGGGGTCAGGACGTTGTCCTCGACCCAGTCGAGCCGCATCAGTCCGAAAAGGCCCACGAAGTAAGCGCCCAGGGTCAGCACGAAGCGGGTGCTGCCGGGAGCGGCGTTCGGCGCGGAGGTGGATTCCGTCATTCGAGTACTTCGATTATATCGACCATTCGCCGCCGCCGGGTTACTCCTGCGGCCGCACTCCTACCGAGGCGATCAGGTATCCGTGCCGGCGGAACCACGGAAAGCGGCGTGACAGCAGATCGAAGGGCGCGCACAGCGCCCCGGTCAGCCGGGCGAGGGGACGCAGCCAGGCGTGGCACGCCAGATCGAGCATCCGCAGCCAGCCCGGTATGAAGAGGATGCCCGTTTCCGCCCGGACCTCGAACCCGGCCCGCTCCAGCATGTTCCGCAGGGAGCGGCGCGAATAGGACTTCTCGAAGCCGTAGCCGTAGAGGCCCAAGTAGTAGAGGACTACCACGAGCAGAGGGCGCAGGAAGGGGTCGTGGCGGTTCGGGACCCCGATGATGGCCCGCCCGCCGGGGCGCAGCACCCGGAAGATCTCGCGTACCGCCCCCTCGGTGTCGTCGAAATGCTCGATGGTGCCCATCGAGTAGACGGCGTCGACGCTGCCGGTGCGAAACGGCAGGGCGCGCACATCCCCCTGCACCCCGAGCAGCCGTTGCCCGTCGTCGATGAAGCCGCGCCGGGCATCCTTCACGATGGCGGGGGAGATGTCCACGCCCACTGCCTGGGCCCCGCGGGCCGCGCACCAGCGCAGGATGTGGGTGTTCTTTGCCTCGTCCCAGAGGTCGGTCTTCAGGATGCGCTGCCCGTCGAACTCCGGTAGCTGCGTGCTGACGAGCCACTGCTCGTCGTTGCGGTACTGCTCGGTGGAGCGAGCGCCGGCCAGGATGGGGAAGTTGGCCCCGACATCCGCCCAGAAGCCGCGGTACTGCTCCTCGTGATCCTGCTCAGCCACCGGCCGGCCCGTCTCCGACCGACAGCTCGCGCCACGCGTCCGAGCCGGGTGCGAAGCAGAGCTCGGCCAACGCCTCGCGCAGCCGCTGCGCCTTGTTGCGGTTGGAGTCGCGGTAGTCGCAGATGTGCAGGTCGATGGTGGCGCGGCCCAGTTCGGGCCAGAGGTGCATCACGAGGTGCGACTCGGCCAGCACCCAGACCAGCGTTGCGCCCCCGCCGGTGAACGGGACCGCCTGGTCCGCCACCACCTGCAGGCCGGCGCCGCGCACCGCATCGGACACCGCCGTCAGGAGTTTCGGGTCGTCGCCGCTGGTGGTCTGCAACCGGTCGGAGTAATCGCCTTCGCCGATGAAGTGATGGGCCGTCACGAAGTAGTTCCCGTGCGCATTGAGAGGAAGCGCCGCATGAATAAACGCACCAGTCTAGCACGTGCGGCGGGTGGCGGGTCAAACTTGTTCGTGGCCCCGCGCACCCGCACGCTACAATAACCGCATGCGCTTCCCACATCCGGCGGCGGTTCACTGCGGGCTCCTGGGCGCCATGCTGCTGGTGGCGGCACCGACCTCCGCGGCCGCGCCGGCATTGGAAGGGGCGTCAGTGCCGCAGGCAGAGCTTGCCGCGGCGGTGCAGGACCACCCCGGAGCCGAGCCCTACCGTCAAGTGTGCCAGTTCTGCCATGGCGCTGCGGGCGGTGGCGACATCGCGCCGGCCCTGGTGCCCTTCGGCTTCGACGCGGAGTACGTGCTGGCGGTGGCGCGCGAGGGCTATGGGCAGATGCCGCCCATCTCGCGGCGCGAGCTCGACGACGACGCCGTGCGGCAGGTGGCCGGCTACCTGGAGGCGTTGACGTCGCCGCCAGCGGTCGTGGAGGCCGGGCTCGCGGGAGCAGCGGCGGCTGAAGCCCTCGAACAGGCGGCCGATGCGGCGTACGACGGGCCGCGCACGCCGGAAGGGCAGCCCGACCTGAACGGGATCTGGCAGGCCCTCAACTCGGCTTCCTGGGACATCCGGCCTCACAACGCGCAGGATGGTGTCCCCGCCGGGCTCGGCGTGGTCGAGGGGGGCGTCATTCCCTACCAGCCGTGGGCGGCCGAGCAGCAGCAGGAGAACTACGCCAACCGCCTCACCGAGGATCCGGCGCGCAAGTGCTACCTGCCGGGAGTGCCGCGCATCACCTACATGCCGTTCCCGTTCCGCATCCTGCAGACCCCGGATCATGTGGTGATCACCTACGAGTACCAGCACGCGGTGCGCATCATCTATACCGACGGCAGCGACCATCCGCTTCCCAACGACTTCTGGATGGGCGACTCGCGCGGCCACTGGGAGGGCGACACCCTGGTGGTCGACACGACTCACTTCAACGGCCTGACCTGGTTCGACGCGGCGGGCAACTTCCACAGCGACCGGTTGCACGTCGTCGAGCGCTACACGCCGATCACGCCGTACCACGTCGACTACGAGGTGACCATCGAGGACCCGGAGGTCTTCACTCGTCCCTGGACGATGCGCATGCCGTTGTACCGGCGCCTGGAGGACGGGCTGCAGCTTCTGGACTACGACTGCGTCGATTTCATCCTGCAGGCGCTGACGGCGCCGGAGGGAGGTGCGCGGTGAACCATCGAGGAATCGGTTTCGGCGCGATCGCAGTGATCGCGGCGCTCGGTCTGCTCGGCCCGGCCGCGTTGCCCGCCCCAGTCCATGCCCAGGGAGGCGCGCCGGTGGACTTCGAGCCACCCCGCACCCCGTGGGGCGACCCGGACTTTCGGGGCTACTACCTGCCGGGCGCGTCGCAGCCGCTGGAGACGCGCGCGAGCGACGAATGGCAGCAGGAGGAGGGGGTCAACCGCGGCCAGGGCGCCGCCTTCTCGCGCTTCTTCGAGCCCGAACCGGACGCGCCGACGCGGCCGGCGCGGGTGATGCGGCCGATGATCATCGATCCGCCGGACGGCAAGGTGCCGCTGCAGCCCTGGGCGGCCGAGCAGCGCAACGAAATCATGGCCCGGCAGGACGAGCTCGCCCACCTGGACCCGCGCGTCAAGTGCCTGCCGTCGGCCCTGCCGCGGGCGCACCTGCCGGTCGGCTACAACACCTACCAGATACTGCAGATCCCCGGCTACGTGATCATGCTCTACGAGTGGAACCATCTGTACCGGTACATCCCGCTCGACGGCCGGCCGCATCTGCCGCCCGACATCCGTCTCGGAATGGGCGACTCCCGCGGCCATTGGGAAGGCGACACGCTGGTGGTCGACGTGACCAACTTCACCGCCAACACCTGGCCGGTCGGGCACGGCGCGCCGCCCGAAGGGGCGCCGGGCAGTGCGCTCACCAGCGGGCACGGCGTCTTCCACAGCGGTGATCTGCATGTCGTCGAACGCTTCACGTTCGTCGACGCCGATACCATCCGCTACACGGCGACCATCGAGGATCCGAACGTGTTCACGCAGCCTTGGACCATTGAATTCAATGCTTTGCGGCGCGCCCCCGGGGGCCACATGCTGTTCGAGTACGCCTGCCACGAGGGCAACGGACGGAACATCGAGTTGATGACCGGCGTGGACGTCGACGCGGCGCGGGTGCAGGTGAGGTAGCCGGAACGATACGGGGCGGGGGGAAGACGATGCACACGAAGCAGGTTACGGCGACTTTCCTGACCGCGGCGATTGCCCGACGGGCCAGCGCTCCGGAGCTGGCCGGCGTTCTCGCGCTCGGGCTGCTCGCGGCGGCGGGGCCGGCGGCGGCCCACCACGCTTTCTCCGCCGAGTTCGACGCGGACCGGCCGTTGCGGCTCGTCGGCACGGTCTCGAAGACCGAGTGGATCAACCCGCACTCGTGGATCCATGTCGACGTGGAGGGCGAGGACGGCGCTATCGTGACGTGGGCCATCGAGTGCGGCGCGCCCAACGCGCTCATGCGCCGAGGTCTGAACAAGAACTCGGTCCCCGTCGGAACCGAGCTGGTTATCGACGGCTTCGGGGCCAAGAATGGCTCGAACACCGCCAACGCGCGGGACATCACGTTCCCGGACGGCTCGCAGTTCTTCGTCGGCTCGTCCGGCACCGGGGCTCCCTACGAGCGGAGGTAGCGCAGCCAAACCCGTCAAGGATCCGGTGTTCGGCCCCGTCCCCCACCGCCGCTGGCAACCCCGTGGCGGGCTGGAAGCGGTTGCTCGTCCGGCCCGACTGTTCGCGCTACGGTTTTTCACTTTCCTTTCGGTTCGAGAGCAAACGCTCGCCGACCTCCAGCACCGCGCGCGCGGCCCCATTGTCGCTGACCGCCGAAGCCACGGCGTCGAGCTGGGTGAAGGTCGTGTCCGGTGCGAGGGAGCCGGCGGCCCCGGGCAGCGACCGGAGCCTGTCGTATGGGGTCATGAAGTCGGTATCGCGGTGCCGCCGTTCGCCCCGGCCGCTGGCGGGGCCGGATCGCCGGCGGCGAAAGAAGCAGAGCCGGTGATAATTGAGGTACGGCGCGAGCATCTGTCGGGCGAAGATGTTCACCCGCTCGACTATGGTGCCCTGCGGAAGCCCGGCGTACGCATCGTCGCCGGCGAAAGCACGCGGACCGGAACGCTCCGCGCCGTGCAGCATCCGCAGCAACGCCGCCGCGGTGTGCGACGCGGGTCCCGCGCCCGGGCCGGCGTGGAAGCCCTGGAGGCGGAACGGGAACGTCTCGTGCAGGGCCTCGAGGAGCGGCTCGAGCGCGGGCGGGGTCAGATCCTCGACCGCCTGAACGAGCTGAAACTGGGTGACCTCGTCCACCAGGGTCAGGTAGCTCACTCCGCGCGTCCCCGGCAGGTCGCGCTGGACGGCCGAGGCCACGCGGACGTGACCCGGTTGCTCGAAGGGCCCCGGCCGCCAGCGCTCGCCGGCCGTCCACGGTACCGGGTGCACCGGGTCCGGCATCTTCTCGCGGCGCATCCGGTACGCGGCCGACCGCCGCAGGTTGTAGAGATGGCTGTTCGAGATGCCGGCCAGGCGCTCGAACCGCCGGTCGCCGAAACGGTAGCAGGCGCGGTGGCAGTACACGCGCGCGGCCGGACCGGACGGCGTCCCGTGGAGCGTATCCAGCTCGGCGAGCAACTCGACGTCGGTCCGCGTGTAGTGCCGGGCGAACGAGCGGCGAGTGGCGCGTCGACGGTCGGTGAGCTTCCCGGTGCTTCGGTGCTGGTGCAGGAGCCGCGTTATCTGCGCGCGCGACAGGCCGGTGGCCCTCGCGATGAGTTGGCGAAGCACACCCTTGTCGCTTCTTCCCAGGCGGAAGTAGTCGAACCGCGCCAGTGTCCGCTCGATGAACCGGTAGGCGTCGGCGCGGGTGCGTATCCGCGGCTCGATCGTCCGGTCGCCCGCGAGAAACTCCCGAACCTGAACCAGGGTTTGCAGGCGGTCGGCGCGCCACGGCGTCATGGCGTCCCGCCGGCCCGCAACGCCGCTTGTCTTCTTGCATGCTGGCTATCCGTTACCCGCAGACTACCCGTTTGTATTCCTCCCGACCCTTCGGCTCTATTGCCGCTTGTTCAGAGAACGACACCGAATCTAACCGGAAGTTTCCAGGCCGATCGCGCATAAGTCACTGTTGGTGGCGGAGTTACAGGTTTCGAAGGTGTTGGGTGCTGGCTACATTTTCGGGGTGACTCCCAGCAGCTCGAAGCTGCGTTGCTGCACGGGTGTGGGCTTGGTGAGCATGGTGAAGGTGGCGTCGCCGTCGGCCACCCGCATGGTGTTGGCGGTCAGGGTGCCGAGGTCGGCGAGCAAGGTTCGGAAGCTGTGCACGGGCAGGTCGTCTTCGGTGCGCTTTCCGGCGGCCTTGGCGCGTGCGGCGGGCGAGCGCCTGGCCTTCTGGACCACCGAGGCGCGCTGTCGTTCGGCGGCGGCCGGGTCGTGGTCGTCGAACAGGAGCGGCTTGAGGGCCTGGCGCATGTGCCACTCGACGTAATAGGCGAGCATGCACAACAGGACGTGGGCGCGCACCCGGTCGGCGCGGCGGTGGTGGATCGGCCGTACCTTCAGGTCGACGGTCTTGAGGGACCGAAAGGCGCGCTCGACCTTCGCCAGGTCCTTGTAGGCGCGCACGGTCTGGGCGGCATCGAAGTGTTCGGGCTCGACGTTGGAACGGACGATGTAGAGCCCGTCGAGTTGCTGCTCGTCCGCGATCCCGGCTTCGTCGCGCTGGAACGAGAAGGACTCGTCGGTGATGTTGGTGACGAAGTGCTTGGCGACCTTGTAGCGGTTGATGACCTTGCCGACGCGCATGCCGATGGCGGCGGCCCCGCGTAGGGGGGTCTTCGGTCGCCGGGTGGCGGCGACAATCGGTTCGAGTTCCTTCTCGGTGGCGGCGAGCAGTTCGTGTCGCTTGCGCTGCCGCTCGGCGGCGAGCAGCGGATTGCGGCAGACGATCAGACGCTCACCGGGGAACTCCTCGCTGGTGACCTCGGCGAGGTCACGTTGGTCGAACAGCGACGCGCTGACGGTTCCTGCCGCCAGCAGCTTGCGGATGGTCGGTGCGCGCAGTGTAGTGATCCAGCGCAGCCCGTCGACCTCGGCGAGGTCCTCTCGGATGCGGGCCGCGGTCAGCATCCCGCGGTCGCCGACGAGCACCACGCGGTGGAGGCCGAAACGGGTGCGGATCTTGTCGACCTGCGCGGCGACGGTGTTGGGGTCGCTGGTCGAGCCTTCGAAGACCTCGACGGCGACCGGACACCCGGTGGCGGTGCAGAGCAGACCGAAGACGATCTGGAGCGTGCCCTTCTTGCGGTCGCGGCTGTGTCCGCGCTGGGCGAGTTCGCAGTGCGTCCCCTCGACGTAGCTGGAGGTCAGGTCGTAGAGCACGAGGGTGTGTTCCTGGAGGTGGCGCTTGGCGAGGCGCTGCTCGATGACCGCCTGCCGCTCGACGAGCCAGTCCATCGCGGCGTACAGCTCCTTCGGGTCGACGGCGCCGAGGTCGAGCATCTGGCCGAGCGTGGAGACGGCGCTTTCGGGCGTCAGAGCGCGGGCGGTGGCGAGCTTCGACTGCGCGTCGATGACGCGGGCGACGAGCAGTGCGAGGACGAGGTCGCGGAGGCGGCCGGGACTGCGGGCGAGGATGGCCGCCAGTCCGAGCTTGCGGACGGTGGCGAGCACGGCGGCGACGTGGCCGTGTGGGAGGCTTCGGAGGCAGGTGAAGGCGTCATCGGGACTGACGAGTCGCTCGCCGCGGAGGGTGCGGCGCAGGGCGTTGATGGCGACGTCGGGGAGCTTGGAGAGGTTGGCGAGGGTACGCTTCTTGACGCGGCCGCGGTCGCGGAAGGACTCTCGGAGGAGGATGGCGGGGGGCGAGGAGCGGTTGGGGACGCTCTCGATATACATGGATACCATTATCCCGCGTTAAGGCATATATTGCAAGGGAATACAAGACGTTCATCCCTGCCATTACATGGCTACATTTCACCGGATACGACCCGCAAAAAACCCCGTAAAGCCTTTAGAATCTATGGGTTCCGGGACAATGACCGCGGAAACTTCCGTCTAACGCAAATCAGGGCCATGAAGACGCTGCAAGCACGCATTGCCCTTGACAAATGTCGCGTTGCGGCTCATTTGTCGTTGGAATACTTCGCCGGCTACGAGAGCGGGCATCGCCGTCCGAATGCAGCGGGGCTTTCGCCACGGGCTGCCGGGACGGCACTTGGAATGCGGCGCGGCTAGTGCGGATCCTACCTGTCCGGATTGGTTGCGCGAGAGTGGGACGAGTTACCAGTCGATCACGACGTCCTTGAGTTGCTTTGCGATGCGAGCCCTGACGACGGAGCGCTTCGAGATCGTGATGGTCTCGCCGGTTGCAGGATTCCGGCCGGGCCGCTCTTCCCGTTTGTGCAGTTTGAGGGTCGCGATGCCGGGAATCGTGAACTCGCCGGTCTCGAGGAGTTGCCGGTGGCAAACCCGCTGCAGCTCCTCGAACACCGCGCGTGCATGAGCACGCCGGAACCCGATATCGAAAGCAGCGAAATGCTCGACATAGTGCGCGAGCAGGTCGGTCTTGCGCATCTTTCGGACCTTGCCCACCGGTGATCGTCCCTTGTTGCTTAGCGCCACATGCTGCCCTTCACTGCCTTAATCTAGGCGTCCATATGCCGCGTGTCAACAATGGAGATGACGCATTCCAGCGGCAAGTGAGCCCGAGGGCATTCCTTAACCGCTCGCGAGGCGCGAAGTTGGCAAACGCGTGGCGGCTTTGCCAATCCAACCTTCGTTGGCAAACGCGTGGCGGCTTTGCCAACCGCCGCTGGTCGCAAAACGCATGCGCCCTGGTTGAGCGCTCTTCACCGCTTCCTGGCAGCTCATCGGTTAGAGCGACGGCGTCGAGGCGCACTGGGCTGTGAGGCCACGGAGATCAAGCAAACGCATGGCGTCTTTGCTAATCTAGGAGCTTGCGCCGCAGAACGCAGTGCAGCGGAGTTCTGCGATGCAAGGTCATGGAGCCGGGGGGAGATGGGCCGAGACACCGAGCCAACGAGGCGTTTTCGGGGCGCCGGGTGCGCGAGGGAATTGGGGGGAGGCTACAAGTGGGCTACAAGGTGATCGGCTCGATGGGGGTGATGGTTGCCGGGCTGCTGGCGTTGAGCCTGCTACCCGCGGCGACGTGGGCGCAGTCGGGCGCCGACGACGGCTGGACCGCGCCGCGGACCGCGTGGGGCGATCCGGATCTGCAGGGGCTCTGGACCTCGGCGACGCTCACGCCGTTGGAGCGGCCGGCCGGGCAGGGGGAACGCGCGGCGCTGACCGCCGAGGAAGCGGCGGCGATCGAGCAGGAATCGGCGGAGCGGCGGGCGGCATCGGACGGGAGGTCCGCTCCCGGCAGCGTGGGCGGCTACAACCAGGTATGGCTGGACGCCGGGACCCGTATCGTCGGTGACCTGCGCACGTCGCTGGTCGTCGATCCACCGGAGGGCGTCATCCCCTGGATTCCGGCGAGAGAGATCGAGAGCGACCGCGAGCGGGCGCGCTACGGTGTCGGTCCGTTCTACTCGTATACCGACCTGGATACCGGCGAGCGCTGCATCACTGACGGCCTGCCCAACATGGTTCCCCTGCAGCCGTACAACATGAACATGCGCATCTTCCAGACGCCGGGGCAGGTGGTGATGCTGCACGAGATGTACCACGAGCTGCGGGTGATTCCTCTCGACGACCGGCCCCTGACCGGTATCGCGCAATGGACCGGCGAGGCGCGGGGCCGATGGGAGGGCGACACGCTCGTGGTCGAGACGGTCAACTTCGTCGACAAGCCCGAGACCTACTGGAGCGCGCCCTGGCGCGCCGCGCGGCCCAGCCTGCGCCTGGTCGAGCGGTTCACCCGCGTCGGGCCGGAGACCGTCGACTACACGTTCACGCTCGATGACCCATTGTCGTTCACCCGGCCGTGGACGGCCTCGGCGCCGATGACCACCGATCAGGCGTCGCGCGGGGTGACCGCGGGCGAGATCTGGGAGTACGCCTGCCACGAGGGCAACCACGCGATGATCAACATCCTGGGCGGCGCGCGCGTGGAGGAGGAGGCCGAGGCCGCGGGCGGGAAGTAATCGGCCGCACAGACGGCGCGCCCCGAGCCGCATCGGATCCCGCGCGGGCGCGGGCGCGCTCTTGCGTCGCCGCGACGGCTCCGCGGTTGCGTCCCGCCGCGGGCGGGTGCATCATGGGCATGAATCGGGGAATCCGGAACGCGCCGGCGCGCGCGATTGAGGAGGGTGCGATGAGACGTCGATATCTCGCTTTCGTGTACACCGCGGTAGCGGTCGCGGCGCTGGCGTTGTCGGTGTCGGCCGTTCACGCCCAGGGCGAATCGGGTCCGCGCACCGGATGGGGCGATCCGGATCTGCAGGGGGTCTGGAACAACGCTACGCTGACGCCGTTCCAGCGGCCCGTGGAGCTGGGGACGCAGGAGTTCCTGACCGAGGAAGAGGCTGCCGCCGTCGCGCAGCAGAACGTCGACCGCAACGCCGAGCTGTGGGACGCGCCGGCGCGGCGTACCGAGGCGGGAGGCAACGTCGGGGCCTACAACAACTTCTGGATGGAGCGGGGCCGGTCGGTGGTCCCGACCCTGCGGACTTCTGTCATCACCGATCCGCCCAACGGGCGGCTGCCGGCGGTGACGCCGGCGGTGGAGCGCTGGCTCAACTCCGACGAGGCGGCCCGCCGGACGGCGATGCGACGCGGCAATCTGCCGGTCGATACCTACGAGACGCTCGACGGGGGCGACCGCTGCCTCTGGTACCGCGGTGTGCCGTCGTTCCCGACCGGCTACAACAACAACTACCTGATCGTGCAGAACCCGGCCTTCGTGCTGATCCTGCAGGAGCACATCCACGACGTCCGCTACATCCCGCTCGACGGGCGGCCGCATCTGCCGGAGTCAGTCCGGCAGTTCGCGGGCAGCTCCCGCGGCCGCTGGGAGGGCGACACGCTGGTCGTCGAGACCCGCAACTTCAACGACCACGCGTTCATTCGCAACTTCGACGCGGACCTGACGCCCGACCTGGTGGTGGAGGAACGGTTCACGCGGGTTGCGGACGACATCCTCGACTACGAGTTCACGGTCAACGATCCGAACGTCTGGACGCAGCCGTGGAAGGGGTCCCTCCCCATGTGGCGCAACTCGGAGCCGCTCTACGAATACGCCTGCCACGAGGGCAACTACGGGCTGACGAACATCCTGGCGGGCTCGCGCGCCGAGGAGGCGGCCGCCGCGGCGAAGTGAGTCGACCGACGGGCGTCCGCGTTCCCGCGGGCGCCCGTTCCGATCACCGTCCACGCTGTCGCGTCCACGTAGTCGATTCTCCTTCCGCCGATGCGTAGGGGGAGCCGTGCGCGTTCATGCCCGAGGCTCACTCTCCCGGATCGATGATAGCCGCCGCCGGACCCGTCAGCTCCACAATGTGCAGGCCGGTGTCGGCGCGGTCCGCCAGGTAGATCAGCCCGCGGTCGTCCACCTCCACGTTGTTCGTCTGAATTGCCACCCTGCACTCTTCGACGCCGTCGACGGTCGCGCAGCGCTGGTCCGTGCGGTCGGTGGTGGCCGGGATGTAGTACGCCGCCTCCCGCATGTCGAACGGGTCGCGCACGTCGATGATCCGCGCCCCGGCGTTGAACCACGAGACCACCATCAGCTTCCCGTAGAAGGGGGGCTCCATCGACCACTGCGGCGCGTGGGGTCCGAACCGGCCGCCCCGGCCGCAGAAGCCGCCGCTCGACTCCGCCACCTGGAAGGTCCCGATCGGCAGGGGATGGGCCTCGTCCGTGATGTCGAGCATGAGCGTGACGTGGCGCGTTTCCTGGCACGCGTTGGCGACCGACTCGGAGACGACGAACAGGAAGTCGCGCGTCGCGTGGTCGCGGTTGCCGGCGTAGTCGGCGATCTCGACGCCGAGCAGCGGCATGGCGGTGTGCCCGCCCCAGAACGACGGCAGGTCGATGCGGCCGATCTGCGGGTAGGCGAGCGCGGCGGGGCTGGCTGCGAGCGGCGCCGCGGCGTCCGGGTCGCCGTTCAGCAGCCGATCGCGGTCGAGGATCTGCACCGCGCCGTTGTTGGAGGTGCCGTACGCCAGGTACACGCGGTTTCCCAGTCGCACTGCTTCGTGCACGCCCGATCCGCCCGGGATGGGACCGCTCGCGTCCGGCTGCACGCCGGGCAGGCTGAAGTCGCGGATCCGCCGCGGCGCGGCCGGGTTGGCGAGGTCGAAGATCTGCAGGATGCGCGGCGCGCGCCAGCCGTCGACGGTTCCCGCCAGGTAGGCGACGCCGGTGTCGCACTCCCACCAGTTCTTGTGCGTGTGCTGCTCGCCCGTGGGCGTGTGGCCCATCTCGGCCACCGTCCGCACGAAGTCGGGGCGGATCGGGTCGGTGACGTCCCAGACCTCGTGGCTGCGGTTGCCGTTCGACCGCAGCAGAAAGAAGCGGTCGTCGTCGCCGCCTGGGAGCCGCTCGCCTCCGCACACCTGCACCATCTGGGCGCCGCTCGCGCCGCCGGTGGCGGGGATGTGGGCCAGATAGACGGGACCGGCCGGATCCGTGACGTCGACGACCGACGTGCCGTTGGGTTCGACGGCGCCGGTCAGCGGGTTCAAGCGCTCGCCGGCGTGGTGGCCGACGTAGACGATGCGGCGTTCCCCCTGCCGGACGGGCAGCGGCTGGTAAGCCGAGCGCGCCTGCAGGTCGTGCATGCCGACGAGCCGGGTGTTGAAGCGCTCCTCGCCGTGTCCGGGGGTCTGGGCCGGCGCGTGACCGGCGGCGGCGAGGATGGCCAGCAGGGCGGAGAACAGCGGCGGAATCCAGCGGTTCATCTTGGGCCTCCCGGTCAACGGGTCTTGCGGTCAGGTTACCCGAAGGCGCAACCGGCCGGTGGCCCGCGCCGCGCAGCAACGGATGCTCCATGCATCGTCGTGGTCGGTGGCCTTGGCGACGAGCCCTGGCTGCGATCCCGGTCCACCGGCGGGCGGTTGCGGCCCGCCCACCGAGGGCGTAGCATGGGCGCAACGTCGCCGTTTTGCGGGGAGGAGGTCGGATCGCGATGCCCACCGATTACAGGATGCCGGCAGCCCGCCGCCGCGGGCGGCCGGGATGGGTCGCGGCAGTTACGGCCATCGCCGCGGTGGTCGTGGTTCTCTGGCTGTCGGTCTTGCCGGCCGTCGCTCAGGGCTCGTTGTACCGGGCGCCGCGCCTGCCGGGGACGTCCAGCCCCGATCTCTCCGGGATCTGGCAGGCGTTCGTCACCGCCAACTGGAACCTGGAGGACCACGGCGCCGAGGCGGGTCCGTTCCCCGAGCTGCTCGGTGTGTGGGGCGCGCAGCCGCCGGGCCAGAGCGTGGTCGTGGGCGGCGAGATACCCTACCGTCCGGAGGCGCTGGCCAAGCGGAACGAGAATGCCCGCAACCGCCTGACCGTCGATCACGACAACATCACCACGGTCGGCGATCCGGAGGCGAAGTGCTACATGCCGGGGGTGCCGCGCGCCACCTACATGCCGTTCCCGTTCCAGATCATCCAGAGCACCGACCGCATCGTCATCGCCTACCAGTTCGCCAACGCCAACCGCACGATCCCGATCGGCGGCACGATGCCGTCGCCGGTCGATTTCTGGATGGGCTGGTCCAACGGCGGCTGGGACGGCGACACGCTGGTGGTCGAGGTGACCGGGTTCCACGACCTGTCGTGGTTCGACCGGGCGGGCAACCACCACAGTCCCGGGCTGCGCGTCGTCGAGCGCTACACGCCGATCAGTCCGTACCACATGCAGTACGAGGCGACGATCGAGGACGACGCGGTGTTCACCCGGCCCTGGACCATCCGGTTCCCGCTGTATCGCCGCGTCGAGGAGAACGTGCGCCTGCTGGAGTTCAAGTGCGTCGACCTCGCCGAGGTCTACGTGTACGGGGGGCTCGTCGGCGAAGCGGCCCGTTAGGAGTCTGCGCCGTGGAATGGGGCAGACTCCTGGCGAGGGTTGGTTGGGCGGCAAGCGGAGCCGCAGGGGACGATTGACGGGCCAGGAGTTCATACGCGGCTCCCGAGGAGGTGCGAAGGTGGGACATCGAGGGGCGGCGATCTTGCTGGCGCTCGTGCTCGGAGCCGGCGGGCTGGCGGCGGCGCCGGCCGCCGGGCAGGCCCAGGACGATTACGAGGTGCCGCGGACCCCGTGGGGCGATCCGGACCTGCAGGGTCTGTGGGACACGCGGACCTACACCCCGGTGGAGCGGCCGCCGGAGTTCGGCGACCGCGAGTTCATGACGGCGGAGGAAGCGGCCGAGCGCGAGCGGCTCGGCCTGCGCCGCATCGTCAGCGACGATGACGACGACCTGCTCGCGGCCGAGCTCGTCGAGCAGGACGTGCAGCGCTACGCGCGCTCCGACCGGCCCGACGACGGCCGGCCCGGCTTTCGTATCCAGGGAGCGGAGTACAACGCCTTCTGGAGCGCCGATCCCACCTCGCCGCGGGTGTCCCTGCGCACCTCGCAGATCATCGAGCCGCGCGACGGCCGGATGCCCTCGCTGACGCGCGAGGCGCTGCTGACGTGGGAGCGGCGCGAGGCGGAGCGGCGCGAGCGCACCCAGGCGGACGACTGGGAGGACCGGGGCCTGTCGGAGCGCTGCCTCACCCGCAACGGCCTGCCCGGCGAGATGCTCGGCAGCTCGCAGCAGCCGGTCAAGGAGATCGTGCAGACGCCCGGCTACGTCTCCATCGTCATGCCGTACGGCTACGTGCGGATCATCCCGGTCAACGACCCGACGCCGATCGGCTCGGACATCCGCCAGTGGAACGGCTACTCGCGCGGGCGCTGGGAGGGCGACTCCCTGGTGGTCGAGACCGCCAACTTCAAGAACACCGTCGCGAACGTCGCGCCGGCGCACGGCGGCCCGTTCGGCGGGTCGGCCCACGTGCACTATTACTTGGGCACCGGCGAGACGCTGCGGCTGACCGAGCGCTTCACCCGCATCGACGACGAAACGCTGGAGTACCGCTACACCGTGGAGGATCCGGCCGTGTTCGTGCGGCCCTGGAGTGCCGTCAACTACTTCACGCTCGACTCGTGGAGCCAGGCGGGCTTTCAGGACCGCATCTTCGAGTACGCCTGCCACGAGCACAACTACGGGATGATCAACGCCATCCGCGGCGCGCGCGTGGACCCCGCATGGGCGCTCGACGAGGCGTTGCGCGAGGCGGGGGTCCGCGAGGGCGAGCTGGAGGAGAAGTGGGAGCAGCTCCGGGGCTGGGAGGCCGCGAACCAGGAGGGCCGCTGAAGTCTGCCGGACGGCGGGACGAACCGTCGACCGGGCGCAGCCCCGGAGCCGGCCTCGCGGATCGCGCCGCCACGCGGGTCGCGTTCCCGCCCGGCCCGGGCACCGTGCGATGGCGTGAGACCTTGAAAACAGGAGGGAGAGGACGATGCGAGCCGCACACGCACTCGTCGGGATAGCCGCCGGCGCGCTGCTGGCGATGGCCGCAACGGCGCCCGCGGGGGCGCACCACGCCTTCGCGGCGGAGTTCGACGCGAGCGCCCCGGTGGAGTTGACCGGGACGGTGGTTCGGATGGAGTGGGTCAATCCCCACACCTGGATCCACATCGACGTTCCCCAGGACGATGGCACGTCGCAGCGCTGGATGATCGAGGGCGGACCGCCCACCTCGCTCCTGCGGCGGGGCTTCACCCGCGACTCGCTGCTCGCGGGCACGGAATTGTTCGTCGAGGGGTTCCAGGCCAAGGACGGGTCGCAGAAGGCCAACGGCCGGGACGTGACGTTCACCGACGGCAGCAAGCTGTTCCTCGGCTCGTCGGGCACCGGCGCGCCGCGCGACGGGCGGGACCCGACCGAACCGGAGTAGCGGTTCCGAACCGACCTGTCGGAGGTCTGGCCGGTCCTGCTCTTCTGGCCGGCGGTGGCGCTGCCCGCGGTTGCGGCCCACTCCCCGAGGGCGTAGCATGGGCGCAGGGTCACGCAGCTCCAGGAGGCGAAGGATGAAGGTCTGCTCTCTCGTCACCGCAGTCCCCGTGGTGCTCGCCGCCGTCCTCGCGCCGCTTGCGGCGACCGCCCAGGAGACGGCGCCGCGCACGCCGTGGGGCCATCCCGACCTGCAGGGCACCTACACCAGCAAGACCATCACGCCCCTCGAGCGCCCGGCGGAGCTCGCCGGGCAAGAGCTGCTGACCGCCGAGGAGGTGGCGAACCTGGAGCAGGAGGTCGTCGACCGCAACGCGGAGCTGCTGGCGCGGCCGGCCCGCCGGACGGAGGTCACCGAGAGCGTGGACGTCGGCGCGGACGGCGCGCCCGGCTTCTACAACAACTTCTGGCTGGACCGGGGCGTCACCTCCACCGGGCGCACGTCGATCATCGTCGACCCGCCCGACGGCCGCCTGCCGCCGCTGACGTCGGCAGCGCAGCAGGACGAGGACGCGCGCCTGGCCGCGCGCAGCGCCCGGGGCCCGGCCGACACCTGGACCGACATGGATCTGAACGACCGCTGCATGCTGTGGTCCGTGGGGCCGCCCATGCTGCCGACCGGCTACAACAACAACTACCTGATCCTGCAGACGCCCGGGTACGTAGCGATCCAGGTCGAGATGATCCACGACACCCGCATCATTCCGCTCGACGGCCGCCCGCGCCTCGGCCGCCCGATCCCGCAGTGGCTGGGCGAGATGCGCGGCCACTGGGAGGGCGACACGCTCGTCGTCGAGACCCGCAACATCGCCCGTAGCGAGGAGGGCTCGTCGTTCGGCAACGACGTGGTCCGCATCCGCGCCGCCAACGGGGGACGCACCCAGAGCCTGCGCATCATCGAGCGGTTCACCCGGGTCGACGCCGACACCCTCCGCTACGAGTTCACCGTCGAGGACCCGACCCGCTGGACCAGCCCGTGGTCCGGCGAGCTGCCGCTGCGGCGGACCGACGAGTCCCTCTTCGAGTATGCCTGCCACGAAGGCAACTACAGCATCGTCAACATGCTGAGCGGCGCCCGGGCCGAGGAGCGGGAGGCTGCCGGCGACGAGGAGGCGGCGCGCTGACGGTTCCCGTGCGTCGACGAGGATTCCCCTGGGAGCCCGCTGTGAAACGCCGCGTGGCAACGAGAGCAGCGAGGCCTCCTCGATGAGCATCTTGAAGATGGCGTGGCGGAACATCGGCCGCAACCGGCGGCGCACCGTCGTCACGGTGGCCGCGATGGCGTTCGGTTTCTTCGCCATGGTCGTCTGGTTCGCCATGCTCCAGGGCCTGCTGGCCGACATGGAGCGGACGGTGATCGACGTCGAGATCGGCGATCTGCAGATCCACGCGCCGACCTACCTCGACGATCCGTCGCTGTACACGCGCATCGATGACGTCGACTCGCTGATTCCGGCGCTGGAGGCGGCGGGGTTCCGGGCCAGTGCGCGGCTCGTGGGCGGCGGGCTCGCCGCGGCCGGGGTGTCGGCGGCCGGCGCGTCGCTGCAAGGGGTGAACGTGCGGGCCGACGCCGACGTCAGCGCCATCTCGACGCGCCTTGCCGAGGGAGCCTGGCTCGACGAGGACGATCCGTACGGCGTCGTTGTCGGCCGGCGGATCGCCCGGTCGCTCGACCTGGAGATCGGCGGCGAGCTCATCGTTCTCAGCCAGGCGGCCGACGGGAGCATCGCGAACGACCTCTACGCGGTGCGCGGGATCCTGCAGAGCGTGAGCGACGGCGTGGATCGCTCCGCGGTCTTTCTCAACGAGGCGGCGTTCCGCGACCTGTTCGTGCTGCCGTCGGGCGCGCACCGGATAGTCGTGCGCAAGCCGGACGACGTCGAGCTGCCGGCGGCCGTCGAGGCGGTTCAGGGGCTGGCCCCAGGCCTCGATACGCGGTCCTGGCGGACGCTGCTCCCGACGCTGGCCACCTATCTCGACTCCGCCAACGCCTCGATGCAGATCGTCTCGGCGGTCATCTACATCGTCATCGCGATTCTCATCCTGAACGCGATGCTGATGGCGGTCTTCGAGCGCATCCGCGAGTTCGGCGTCCTCAAGGCGTTGGGCGTCGAGCCGCGGCAGGTGGTGTGGCTCATCTTCGTGGAGAGCGGCCTGCAAACCGGTCTCGCCCTGGCGGTCGGCATGACGCTCGCCGTCCCGACCCTGTGGTACCTGGTCGAGTTCGGCATCGACACCGGTGCGCTCGGCGGCGTGCAGGTGTTGAGCGCGACGATCGCAACGGTCTGGCGGGCGGCGGTGACGCCGGCCACGTTCGCGGCCCCGACGGCGAACCTGGTCGTGCTGGTGCTCCTGGCGGTGATCTACCCCGCCCTGAAGGCGGCCCGCATCAGTCCGGTGGAGGCGATGCGGCATCAGTAGCGCCGCGGCCGGACGGTCGCAGGACGGCAATACGATGTGCCTCGCCCGGCGCGGGCGTGACGGCGTGCGGAATCGATACGCGACGAGTGAGCAGGATGGATCGATGAAAAGCACCAGTCTTGCGACGATGGCGTGGCGCAACCTGTGGCGCAATCGGCGCCGCACGTACATCACGCTCTCGGCGATCGTCTTCGGCGTCTTTCTCGCCGTCATCATGATGGCGATGCAGGATCGCAACTGGGCCGACATGATCCGGCTGGCGGCCCGGCTCGGCGCCGGGCACGTGACGATCCAGCATCCGGAGTATCTCGACACCCCCACGCTGACGCGCACGGTGCAGGGGACGGACACCCTGAGACGCTTCGCCGCGGACGACCCGCACGTCGTCCGGGTGGTCGAGCGCATCACCGGCTTCACCATGCTCGCGACCGCGCGCGAGAACCTCGGCGCCGGCTTCATCGCGGTCTCTCCCGAGCAGGAGGACGACGAGACCCTGTCGCTCCTCGAGGCGATCGTCGAGGGTGAGTTCTTCGACTCCTCGACCGGCGGCGGCATCATCCTGGGCGAGAAGCTCGCCTCGAACCTGGACGTCGAGCTCGGATCGAAGCTGGTCTACACGCTGACCGACAAGGAGGGCGAGATCGTCAGCGCCCTTGCGCGCGTCTCCGGCATCGTACGCACCGGCTCGCCGAGCGTCGACGCGGGCATCTGCCTGCTGCCGATCGACGCCGTGCGTGAGGTGGTCGGGTTCGCGCCCGACGAAGCGATCCAGGTCGCGGCGTTCGTCGACGACCAGCGCGCCAGCGACGCGGTGGTCGCCGCCCTTGGCGCCGAGGCGCCCGAAGACGTCGCGGTGCTGGCGTGGCACGAGCTGCAGCCGGACCTGGCGGTCTTCATCGCCATGAAGGTCGGTGGCGCCAAGGTCATGATGCTGGTGCTCGCCGTGCTCGTGGCCGCCGGGATCTTCAACACGCTGTTCGTCAGCGTGATGGAGCGCCTGCGCGAGTTCGGCATCATGCTCGCGGTCGGGTTCAGTCCGGGACAGCTCTTCCGTCTGATCATGATCGAGAGCGCCTGGCTGGCGGTGATCGGCCTGACCGCCGCCGCCGCGGTCACCATCGGCCCGTATCTCTATCTCGCGTCGACCGGCATCGACATATCGGGCATGATTCCGGCGGACCAGATGGAGGTCGCCGGCGTCGGCATGTCGACCGTCCTGCGGGTCGGCATCTATGGCGAGAACGTGGCGCTCATCGGCATCTCGGCGCTCGTCGCCATCCTGCTGTCCGGCGTCTATCCCGCCTGGAGGGCCGGGCAGGCCGATCCGGTGGAGACGATTCGGCTGGTGTAGGAGTCTGCGCCGTAGACTCCTGCACTGTCCAGGTCCAGGTTCGCGACCAGGCATCCAAGAGATCCGGCGCGGCATTCGCGGAGGCAGTGTGTCATGAACGGTGGCGACGGCGTTACTACCGTGGTCGCGCTCGAGGACGTCAGGAAGATCTACCGGCAGGGCGATCAGCACGTCGAGGCGCTGCGCGGCCTCACGATGACGGTGAACGCCGGCGAGTTCACGGCCATCAGCGGCCCGTCGGGCTCCGGCAAGACCACTGCGCTCAACCTGATCGGCGCCCTCGACACCCCGACGTCGGGCACCGTGCGGCTGGAGGGCGCGGACCTCGGGACGCTCACCCGCAAGGAGCTCAGCCGCCTGCGGCGCGAACGGATCGGCTTCGTGTTCCAGGCCTACAACCTGCTGCCGGTCCTCAGCGCCTACGAGAACGCCGAGATCGTGATGGCGGTGCAGGGAGTCGCCGAAGCGGAGCGCCGGGAACGGGTCATGGCGCTGCTGGCCCAGGTGGGGCTCGAGGGCATGGAGCACCGCCGCCCGGCGGAGCTCTCCGGCGGCCAGCAGCAGCGCGTGGCCATCGCGCGGGCGATCGCCGCCCGCCCCGCCGTCGTGCTGGCCGACGAGCCGACCGCCAACGTCGACTCCGCCACCGCCGAGGCGCTGTTGGAGATGATGGAGGCCCTCAACCGCGAGCAGCAGGTCACCTTCCTGTTCTCGACCCACGACCCGCGGGTCATGGCGCGCGCCCGCCGCCTGGTCCGCCTGGTCGACGGCCGCATCCAGAGCGACGACGCCCGGGGGTAGCTACGCCGCGCCCGGCACGTGCGCCAGCCAGCGCCGCGGATTGTCGACCAGGATCTTGCGAATCGTTTCCTCCGGCACCCCGTAGTACCGTAGCTTCGGCACGAATTGCACCAGGACGGTCGAGAAGCCGTTGCCCCAGTTCGCCTTGATCTGCGCCGTGTTGGCGAAGTCCGACGACAGCAGGATGTGGTCCTCGTAGCCCGCCTCCAGGGCGTTGAGCACCATGTCCACCTTCTCGCGCTCGGGGATGAACGACGCGCTCATGCGGTGGCCGACCGTGTCGAAGCCGATGAAGGCGCCGCGGCCGGCGATCTCCTTGTGCGTCTCCCAACCCGGGTCGTCCGACCGCTGGATGGTCGACAGGTGACCGATGCAGAGGTGTCCCAGATCGACGCCCGCCGACTCGTAGAGGTCGATCTGCTCGATGGCGCACGAAGGGCAGCTCTCGTGCGGGACGTGGGTGAAGATCGGCAGCCCCGTCCGGCGGTGGGCCTTGCTGACGGCGCGGATCATCCGGCGTTCCTCATCGTGCATGGCGGGGAACGAGCTGCCCACCTCACCGAGCGCTCCCCACCGCTCGCGGGCCGCCTGCTCGATCAGGTGCGCCGTGAGCGCGTCCTCGTCCAGCCCGGCTATCTCCTCCGGGTAGCGCGGCTGCAGGAAGTAGCTGCCGCCGGCCACGACGTGGACGCCGGAGCGCGTCGCCATGGCGGTCAGGTTCTCGAGCTGCTGCGCCGTGCGCGGTCCGATGGACGAGTCGACGATGCAGCTCACTCCATCGAAGGCTGCCATGCGCAGCTCCTCGACCAGCAGGTCGACCATCTCTTCGTTCGTCGGGGCCGGGGTAGCCGGCGTGCCGGGCCGCCGCGGCTCGGCCGGCGGGCTGGCGTAGTCGAAGGAGAGGTGCTCGTGGAACAGCGTGGCGCCGGAGCCGATCTCCACCGGATCGACGTCATCGAGCACCGTGCGGACGATGGCTCCGTCCGGAAACGTGATGGTCGAACGTCCCTGGCCGGTCTCCTGCCACTCGGCCGCCCGCGGGCTCACCTCCGATCCCCGGGCGGCAGCCAGACCGAATCCGGTCCCGGTTCCCAACAGCCGGAGCGCCTCGCGACGGCTCATCCCGGCCGCCCGCACATCTGTCCTGGTCATGCCCTTCTCCCCTCTCTGCCCGACCACCGCCGGCCCCTTGCGAGCAAGTCACCGGGTTGCCGCTTCCGCGCGCCGTCTGACGGCCGCGTTCCCGTCGTGGAAAGGGGGTATTCAGCGCTCCCGTTCCTCGGCCCGCGCGCCGGCCAGGATGCCCTCCATCGCGTAGTTCCCCTCGTGGCACGCGTACTCGAAGATCGACACGCGGTCGGTGATGCGGTTCATCGGGCGCACCACGGTCCATGGCCGCTGGAACGTGCGGGGATCGTTGATGGTGAACCGGTAGTCGATGGTGTCGTCGTCGACGCGCGTGTAGCGCTCCGTCAGGTGCAGGGTGTCGCGCGAGCCGCGGAAGTTGGTCTTCGGCGTGAAGTTGGTCGTCTCGACGACCAGCGTGTCCCCTTCCCAGTGACCGCGTGAATCGCCCAGCCACTGGCGGATCGACTCCGGGACGTGCGGGCGTCCGTCGAGCGGGATGATCCGCGGCTCGTGGATCAACTCCTGGTAGACGACGACGTAGCCCGGCACCTGGAAGATCTGGTAGTTGCTGCTGTACCAGCTCCCGATGCCGTTCCAGCCGCGCGAGATGCAGCGGGTCCACTGGCTCAGGTCGCTGTAGGTGTCCGGAGACGTGGCGGGGCCGCGCTGACTCCGCTCGGCACGCTCGGCGGCGATGCGCGCCTCCCCCGCGGCCGAGAGCGGCGGAATGCGGCCGTCCGGCGGATCGACGATCAGCGACGTGCGGGTGAGTGCCGTGCCGACGTCCCGCCAGAACGCGTTGTAGTTCCCGACGCTGCCCTCCCGCGGCGGCAGGTCGAAGGCGGCGCGGTTGGCGTCCTCGATGGCCTGCGCCTCTTCCGGCGACAGGTTGTCGGTCTCGGCCAGGCGTCCTTCGAGAGGGCGCTCCAGCGGGGTCGACGTCTGGCTGTTCCATTGCCCCTGCAGATCGGGGTCGCCCCACGGCGTCCGGGGCGCCGTCCAGCCTTCGGGGGCGCCGTCCCGAGTCTGGCCTGCGACGGGCGCGGCCAACGCCGTTGCGAGCATGACGAGCACGAACCCGGCGACGAGGAATCGACAGCCCATCTGACCCTCCCGCGTGGTGATTTCCAATGACAGGCATGGTAACAGTCTCAGCCCCGGCGGTTCGGGGCAGAAGGCTCCGCCGCTTGCGACCGGCGATGCATCCCGCCGGTGGCGTGCGGCGAGGGAGAATCGCCCGCGGCGAGGGAGTATATTGGGTCGATTTCGAGACACACAGGAGGGATTCCGATGCGCCATAGAGTATTCGCGTCCGTGAGCGCCGCGGCCGTGCTGGCCGCACTGGTGCTGCTGCCGGCGGTTCCGGCCACCGCCCAGACCGACCTGCGGACGGGGTGGGGGGATCCGGATCTGCAGGGCATCTGGGACTTTCGCACCATCACGCCGCTGGAACGCCCGGAGGAGCTGGGCGATCAGGCTTTTCTGACCGCGGAAGAGGCCGCCAACCTGGAGCAGGAGGTGGTCGACCGCAATACAGAGCTCGCCAACCGGGCCGCCCGGCGCACCACGGCCACCGAGAGCGTGGACCGCGGGGAGGACGGTGCCCCCGGCTTCTACAACAACTTCTGGCTCGACCGCGGCACGCGCACCGTCGGCACGCGGCGCACGTCGCTCATCGTCGATCCGCCCAACGGCCGGCTCCCCGAGATGTCGCCCGAGGGCCGGGAGCGCACGGAGGCGCGCCGCGTGTACCGGCGTGACCACCCGGCCGACTCCTGGCTCGATCGCAGCGCCTACGACCGCTGCATTCTCGGCTTCAACGCCGGCCCGCCGATCACCCCCGGCGGCTACAACCAGAACCTGCAGGTCTTCCAGACCCCGGACGAGGTGGTGCTGGTGACCGAGATGGTTCATACCGTGCGGGTGGTGCCGCTCGACGGCCGCCCGGCGCTGCCGGATCACATGCGCCAGTGGTCGGGCGACTCGCGCGGTCGCTGGGAAGGCGACACGCTCGTGATCGAGACGAAGAACTTCTACGACCAGCGGCGCTGGCGGGGCACTTCCGAGGACATGATCCTGGTCGAGCGTCTCACCCGCGTCGACGCGGACACGCTGGAGTACGAGTACATCGTCACCGACCCGCGGACCTGGACGCGCCCGTGGACCGCGTCGATCCCGATGCGGCGGACCGACCAGCCGTTGTACGAGTACGCCTGCCACGAGGGGAACTACAGCATGCCGGGGATCCTGGGCGGGGCTCGCGCGGACGAAGCGAAGGCGGCCGCCGAGGCCGCGGCCCGGTAACGGTGGGTTGGACGCGCCGGCCGCGAGGCGGTGGGTTGGGCGCGCCGCCCGCAGAGCGGAGCCGTTGGCGCCACGGCTGCGCGCCGGCCGCCGGAGGGGCAGTTGCCCGTGCGCGGTGGAACCGTACCCGGTCGCCGCGTCGGCCCGGCTCGGTTCGACCGTCCATCGTCGTCCGACTGAGGGAGAAGTGACTGTCATGAAGATCCACCTGCGCCGTCCGACCGTCGCCGCCGTGGCTTGCCTGCTTGCCCTTTCGTTCGCCGCCCCCGTCGCCGCCCAGCCGGACGGCTGGGCGCGGCCGTTCCCCGGTCACCGGGTGATCGGCAACCTCTACGCCGTCGGCACCTACGACCTGGCCGTGTTCCTCGTCACCTCCGACGAGGGGCATTTCCTGATCAACACCGGGCTCGAGGACTCGATCCCGCTGATTCGCGACAACATCGAGTCGCTCGGGTTCCGGCTCGAGGACGTGAAGGTGCTGCTGCAGATGCAGGCGCACTGGGATCACACTGCTGCCCTGGCCCAGATCAAGGAGGCGGTCGGGGCCGAGATGTGGGCGACACCCGAGGACGCGCCGGTGCTCGAGGACGGCGGGTTCAGCGATCCGCACTTCGGCGGCCGGCAGTCGTTCAGGCCGGTGTCGGTCGATCGCGTCATCGAGGACGGCGAAGTGCTGCAGCTCGGCGACGCGCGCCTGACCGTGATGCTCAGTCCGGGACACACCGCCGGCAGCTCCAGCTACCTGATGACGGTGAGCGAGGGCGGCCGCGAGTACAACGTGGCCATCGCCAACATGGCCACCATCAACCCCGGCAAGCAGCTCGTCGTCGATCCCACCTACCCCGGCGTGGCCGACGACTTCGCCGAGACGTTCCGCAAGCAGAAGGCGCTGGACGTTGACGTCTGGGTTGCCGCCCACGGCGGGCAGTACGGCCTGCACGACAAGTACGAGCCGGGGCAGGAATACAGCCCGGACACGTTCGTCGACCCCGAGGGCTTCCGCGAAGCGGTGGAGCGGCTGGAGCGCCTCTACCTCGCGCAGCTCGAGTCCGAGCGCCAATGACGTCGATCGTGGTGCGAGCGGCCGGCGGATACCCGAACGTGTTCGGGTTTGTCCTTACCGAGAAGCAGATCATTCCGTCAGCGACCGTCGAGGATATCGACTTCGGTGCGGTGCGCGCCTACATGCAGGCGCAGGGGCTGGACATTGACGAAGGCCCGCAGCCGGCGCGGGAGGACGATCTGCGCAACGCAAGCGTCGTCGACGAGCTCGACGGCATCCTCCGGCCGACCCTGTACGGGCTGATGACGTTCGGGCGCGATCCGCAGTCGTTTCCCCACACGCTGAGCCTGTTCGTGCAGTGCGCAGCCTACGGCGGCGAGGACCAGGCCGCCGAGGTGCTGAGCGCGGGAGAAGGCAAGGGACGGCTCGAAGATCAGGTGAAACGTGCCATGGGCTGGTTCCGGAGCCTCGGCCGCCGGGAATCGTACGAGGGGTACTACCGCAGGGACACGCCGCCGGTGCCCGAGCAGGCGCTGCGAGAGGCGCTGGTCAACGCGGTGATTCACCGGGACTACGCCATCACCGGGTCCCAGGTGCTGCTCGAAGCGTTCGACGACCGCATCGTCGTAACGAGCCCGGGTGCGCTGCCGAACCACATGACCGTCGAGCAGGCGCGCGCGGGCGGGGCGCCTCGGTCGCGCAACGAGATGATGGCCAATGCCATGGTCGTCAGCGGTTTGATGGAACGCCGCGGCCGCGGCTGGTTGACGATGCGCCAAACGATGCGGAAGTTCAACGGCACGGAGCCGGAGCTGGTCAACGACGAGCGCAACCGGTTCGTGCGGGTGACGTTCCAGCGAGGCAACACGCACGAGCCGTGATCTGTGGTCGGGGTCGCAACTGCATTGATTCGCGCTCCGGTGCGGTCACCTGCACCGGGCGCTGACCATGCACGGGCTTCCCGGGTGCGGCTGGGCGTCGCCGCGGCCCTACCGCGACACGACCAGCAGCACGCCGGCCACAACCACGGCCGAGCAGCCCATCGACCAGAGCGTCAGCGTCTCGTCCGCGAGCAGGTAGCCGAGGAAGAGGGCGATGACCGGGTTCACGTAGGCGTAGGTGGCCGCCTTGGCCGGGGTGGACGCCTTCAGCAGCCACAGGTAGCAGCCGTAGGCCACCGACCCGAACGCCGCGACGTAGACCCAGGCCCCGAAGGCGGTGGGGGAGACGGTGGCCCAGTCGACCGTGGAGAACTCGCCCGTGGTCGCCGACAGCGCCATCAGGACGGCGCCGCCGCCGAGCATCTGCATGCCGGCCGACAGCCAGTGCGACGCCGGCTGCGAGGCGTGGCGGGAGTAGACCGAGCCGGTCGCCCACAGCAGGCTGGCCACCACGATGGTTCCCGCGCCGACCAGGTCGAGGGTGCGCGCGCCGGCGATGTCGGTCGGGTTGACGAGCAGCGCGACGCCGGCGAAACCGAGCGCGAGCCCGAGGATCACTTGTCCCTGCGGCCGCCCGCCGCGGGGCCGCAGCCAGTCGATCAGCGCCACCCAGAACGGCACCATCGCGACCAGCAGCGCGCCGATGCCGGACGGCACGCGTTGCAGCGCCCAGCTCACCAGCCCGTTGCCGCCGACCGCCATCAGCAGGCCGATGAGCGCCGTGGTCAGCCAGTCGCGGGCGGTCGGCCGCGCCGCGCCCGCGCGTACGCCCAGCGCCACGAAGACGAGTCCGGCGCCGAGGAAGCGCCCGCCGGCCGTCAGGAAGGGCGGGATCTCCGCCACCGCCCAGCTGATGGCCAGGTAGGTCGACCCCCAGATTATGTAAACGGCCGCGAAGGCGGCCACGAGCGAGACGCGCGAGGGATGGGTCATGGGACCACGGTGAAATCGGCAACGAGCGCAGGAAGAGGCCAGCGAGGCGCCGCGGAAACCGCGTAGTTTAGCACCGGGTACGGATCCGTTCCGAGCCGCATAGTCGCAGGTTCATTCCTTCCGGCGGCGATTCTGTCGCATCCCCGTTTACGTGCCCTGCCTCCCCTGCCTACCGTGGACGCATGACTACGGTCCGAGCCCTCATCCGGGCCTGCGCCGGCCGCGCCACCGCTACACGGTCGGCGTTCGTCGCCGCAGTGTCGCTCGCCGCCACTCCGCTCGCCGGTGTCGTCCCGGCGCACGCGCAGGAGACGCCGCGGGCCGGCAGCATCCACGGGCTGGTGCTTGCCGCTGCGACGCGCCAGCCCCTGGCGGGCGCCGCCGCCGTGGTCCTCGATCGCGGACTGACCGCCCTTACCGGCGACGATGGCCGCTTCACAGTGGCTGGCGTTCCGGCGGGACTGCACCGCGTACAGATCGTACTGGTCGGCTACGACGCGGCCATCCTGCACGACGTGGTCGTGCGGCCGAACCGCGTCACGCCGCTGGCGGTGGAGCTCGACGAGGTCCCGGGCCTGCACGAGGAGGTCGCGGTCACGGCGGACTACTTCTCCGCCGTGGAGGAGGAGTCGGTCGGCACGGTGAGCTTCAACTTCGAGGAGATCCGGCGGTCCCCCGGCTCGGCCGGCGACGTCAGCCGCATGCTGCAGGTGCTGCCGGGCGTGGGCATGGCCACCGATCAGCGCAACGACCTGATCGTGCGGGGCGGCAGTCCGGCCGAGAATCTCACCGTCGTCGACAACATCGAGATCCCCAACATCAACCACTTCCCGACCCAGGGGGCGTCGGGCGGCGTCATCGGCCTGTTGAACACGGACCTGATCGCCGACGTGAGCTTTTCGGCGGGCGGCTTCGGGGCCGAGCATGGCGACCGGCTCTCGTCGGTGATGGTCGTGACGCAGCGCGAGGGCAACCGCACCGAGCTCGACGGCGAGATCTCCACGAGCATGGCTGGCGTCGGCCTGCTGCTGGAGGGGCCGCTGGCCGGGGGACGCGGGTCGTGGGCGCTGTCGGCGCGGCGCAGCTATCTGGAGCTGATTGCCGGCGTCGTGGGCGCCATCGGCACCGGTGGCGCCGTGCCCCGCTACAGCGACGTGCAGGGCATGGCCACCTACGACGTGAGCCCGGCGCATCGGCTGCAGGTGCTCGGTCTGGGCGGCTTCGACGCCATCGATCTTGCGCTGGACGACCGGGCGGGCACCGACGTCGTCTCCCGGGCCCGGCAGTCGGTCGGCGGACTCAACTGGCGCTGGCTGTGGAGCAGCGACGGCTATGCGGAGACGTCCATCGCCCACACCCGCGCGGACCACGGCGTGCGCGTCACCGAGGCGGTGGGAGATGAGACGCGGGTCCTGTTCAACAACGACTCCCGCGAGCAGGAGGTGGTGCTGCGCAGCAACTGGCATTACCGGCCCCGCCCCGGGACGGCGCTGACGTGGGGCGTGGCCGCGCGCCGGCTCTTCGGTGACTTCGACCTCTTCGACGGGCCCGACCGGACCCGCCTTGGTACGCGCGAAGAGCAGCTCGACGTGCGCGCCTCGCTGACGGGGCACAAGACGGGCGCCTTCGCTTCTCTGGAGCAGTCGCTCGGTTCGCGGCTCAAGGCCACACTCGGAGGACGCTTCGACTACTTCTCGCTGAACGCGCGGGGTGCCTGGTCGCCGCGCCTCGGGCTGGCCTACGACCTCGACCCGCGCACCACGCTCACCGTCGCGGCCGGCGTCTACCGTCAGACGCTGCCCGCCTGGCTGCTCGTTCAGCACCCGGACAACCGCGGCCTCGACAACCAGCGCGCGCATCACACCGTGGCCGGGCTGCGGCGGCGCCTGACCCCGAGCACGCTGCTGAGCGTCGAGGCGTACCGCAAGGACTACCGCGAGCTGCCGTTCGACCCCGACGATCCGACCGCCCTGGTCGTCGATCAGTTCGCTGACTTCCGGACGCCGGCCCCCGGACGCCTGGCCGGCGGCGGCCGGGCGCGCTCGCACGGGGTGGAGGGGCTGGTCCGCAAGAAGCTGGCCGCGGACGTGTACGGCCTGGCGAGCTACGCGTACTCGGTGTCCCGCTACACGGACCTGGCCGGTATCGAGCGCAACCGGGCGTTCGACCACCGCCACGTCGCGTCGGTCATCGTCGGCTACCGGCCCGGTGACCGCTTCGAGTTCAGCGGCCGCTGGCGCTTCGCCGGCGGGCGGCCCTACTCGCCCTTCGACCCCGTGCTGTCGGCGCCGGCGGGCGTCGGCGTCGTCCGACGCGGGCGGATCAACGCCGAGCGCCACGCCGCCTACCATCGCCTCGATCTGCGCTTCGACCACCGCCGGCACTACCGGAACGTCACCCTGGTCAGCTTCTTCAGCGTGCTCAATGCCTACAACCGCGACAACGTCTTCCACTACTACTGGGACCTGGACGACAATCGTCCGCGTCGTGCCACGCAGTGGGGATTCCTTCCCGTGGGCGGTTTCGAGCTCGAGTTCTAGGGGCCCGTGGTGAAACGCCGCGCAGCGCTGCTCGCCCGCGTGAGGGCTTCGATTCGGGCGCATCCGGAGCGCTGGGGCTGGGTGCTCAACGCCGCGTTCTGCACGGTGGTCGGCGCCGTGCTGAGCCTCGCGATGCGCGGGGAGCTGGAGCCGGCCTACTTCGGGGCCAGCTACAGCATCGGGTTCTCGATCCATCTGTTCATCGCGGGCGTGCATCTGTACGGGCCTTCGTGGCTGCCGCGGTGGCCGGCGGAAACCGTCGCGGCGATGTGCGGGATGATGGTCGGTTTCGGCCTCGGCGGCGTTTTCCTGGACGGCGATCCGCTGTTCCTGCTCGGCAGCAGCCCGTTCCTGCTGATCGGGGTCCTGTTGAGCGGCGTCGGTCTCGCCGGTTCCATCGCCGTGGAGCGGCTGTGGGAGGTGCGCAACCGGCTGGCCCGGGCCGAGCGGGATGCGCTGGCCCGCGACAAGGCGCTGGCCGAAGCCGAGCTGCGGGTGCTCCAGGCGCAGGTGGAGCCGCATTTCCTGTTCAACACGCTGGCGAACGTCATCTCGCTGATTCACACGCAGCCCGACCGGGCCGCGCGACTGCTCGAGCGGCTGACATCGCTGCTGCGGGCGTCGCTGTCGCGCACGCGCCGCGCCGACGGGACGCTGGGGGACGAGCTCGCCGTCGTGCGGGCCTATCTCGACATACAGTCGCTGCGCATGGCGGGACGGATGACCTGCGAGGTGGACGTGGATCCCGGTCTGGAGCTCGTGCGGATGCCGCCGCTCCTGCTGCAGCCGCTGGTGGAGAACGCGGTGCTGCACGGTATCGAGCCGTCGCCGACGGGTGGGCGAGTCGTGGTACGCGCGCAACGATCCGCTGGGGCCGTGCGGATCAGGGTCACCGACGACGGCGTCGGGCTCGATCCGGACACCGCCGGCAACGGTGTCGGGATCGCCAACGTGCGGGAGCGGCTGCAGGCGACGTTCGGCGAGCGCGGCCGGCTGGCGCTTGCCGAGACGCCCGGCGGCGGGGTCAGCGCGGAGCTGCGATTCCCCGCGCTGTTTCCGGCGGTGGCGGAGGCGCGGTGAGCGCTGCCCGCGCGGCTACGGCGCTGATTGCCGACGACGAGCCGGCGCTGCGGGCCGAGCTCGAGCGGCTGCTCGCCGAGGTGTGGCCCGAGCTGAACATCGCCGCGTCGGTGGGGGACGGTGCGGCGGCGCTCGACGCCATCGAGCGCCTGAGGCCGGACGTCGCCTTTCTGGATATCCGGATGCCGCCGCCGTCGGGTCTCGACATCGCGAGGCGGATCGGGGGAGCGACCGCCGTCGTGTTCGTGACGGCCTACGATGTCCACGCCGTGGAGGCGTTCGAGCAGGCGGCGGTGGACTATCTCCTCAAGCCGGTGGTCGCCGATCGCCTGCACGACACCGTAAGCCGGCTGAGGCGGTGGCTGGACGGGGGGAGCCGGAACGGGCCGGATCCTCGGTCGCTCGAGTCCCTTGTCCGCCGGCTTGCCGACGCGCCGGCGTACCTGCACTGGCTGCGGGTCGGACAGGGAGAGCAGGTCGAGATTGTCGCCGTGGATGACGTCTGCTTCTTCCGCTCCGACCGGAAGTACACGGCCGCGGTGACGCGCGACCGGGAGCATCTGGTCCGGATGTCCATCACGGCGCTGGCCGAGCGGCTCGACCCCGAGCGGTTCTGGCGCATCCACCGCGGCGGCATCGTCAACGTGGCCGCGATCGCGGGGGCTCGCCGCGACCTGCGGGGCCGCTACCGCCTCACGCTGAGGGGACGCCCGGAGGTGCTGCGGGTGAGCGCCGCCTACGGACACCTGTTCCGACGCATGTAGTCTTGGCGTCGAGCTTCGCATTCCACCCATTCACTCCTTGCACGGACCAGGTCGTGCACCGTTATCCTGGTTGCCGATGCGTTCAGCCGCCGACGCGTTGACGCTCATCCGGCAAGCCTGGGCTCTTCGTCGCGACAAGCTGGCCGCACTGCCCGCCTCGGAGGCCGCCGCACGAGCCGTCGCGGGGAAAGTACGTGGGTATCTGGTCGAGGCGATCGCCATCTGCCGCGCGGCCGGCGCCGACCGGGAGCTGGTCGTAGCACTTGGAAGGCTCGGCCACGTCGAGCAGGACGCCGGGCGCCACGAGACCGCACGTGTCTGCTTCGAGGAAGCGGTCGCGGTGGCGCGGGCCGTCGCCGATCCGCTCCGGCTGGCCCATGCCGTGCGGCATCTCGGAGACGCGCATCGGCACGCCCGGCGGTTGACCGAGGCCGAGGCGTGCTACGAGGAAGCACTGTCCCTGTATGGCGGTCACGTGGCGGGCGCCGCGAAGCTGGATCACGCGAACGCGTTGCGGCCGATGGCGATCCTCAAGGAGGAACGGGGGCAGGTCGAGGAGGCCCGGATACTGTGGGAGCGGGCTCGAGACCTGTACAGCGCCGTCGGGATCGAGGCCGGCGTGGCCGAATGCGCGGACCATCTGGCCCGGCTGGACCGACGGGCGGCGGTGAAGTGGCAGCAGCCGGGCCCGTGAACCCACCTCGGCGAGGGCCGGCCGCGGGACGCCGGGCCGCGGGATGCCGGGCCGGTCGTCGGGGTGGAGATCACAGGACGCGAAAGCCCTCCTTTCGGGCGGCGTCGGCAAGTCTGGAGTCACTGCTGACCAGATCGAGTGCGGAGGGATCTTCGTCCGCTCCGGTGAGCGCCGCCGCCAACTGCAATGCGTCGGCGCCGCGCAGCGGATGGACGCGCAGCAGGCGAACGGCGCGCCGCCGCACCCGCTCCAGGGGACGCACCTCCGTCCACCCGGCCGCGAGCTCCTGCAGCCGCACCAGCGCGCGATCGAGGTCGCCGCTGTCGAGGTGTCGCTCGCGGCGCAGCCGGTTGAGCGCCGAAGCGCATTCGACCCAGCTTCCCCACCACGTCACGATGGCGTGATCCCGGCGCAGAATCGAACGTCTGTCGTCGCTCGCCGCTTCGTCCACGAGCAGTGACACCAGGGCGGACGAATCCCAGTACTTCATCGACCCTCTTCGCGTTCGGCAACGACGAGGCGGCTCGCGCTGACCCCGGCGGCCAGGCGAGGCACGGTTGCGGTCAGAAAGCTCTCCACGTCGAGCGGCGCGCGGGGCGGATCGGCGACGCCCCGTCGGACGAGATCGGCCTGGCTCTCCTCAGCCGTCATCTCCGTCGTGTGGTACGACTCGATCCGGGCCATCGGCTTCCCGTGATTCGTAATGAGGACGGTCTCGCCTCGGCGGACCTCATCGAGAAGCGCGCTCAGTCCGTTCTTCGCCTCGCTTACGCTGGCGTGTTTCATCTGTCTAGTATAGCCATAAATTAATGGACTAGCTGTCCATGGCGTCGGCGCGTCACGGGATCGCCCGCGTCGGACGCGGCAATCGGCGGAATCTCACGTCCGGCGCGCGCATAGAATGCAGCAGCGAGGAACGGCGGAACTGCGGGGATGAGCATGAGACGAGTTGCGGTGGTCACCGGCGCGTCGAGCGGGATAGGGCGAGCGCTGGCTCTCGAGCTGGCCCGTGACGGCTACGACCTCGGACTGACCGCCCGCCGCCTGGATCGGCTGGAGAGCCTGGCCGCCGCGATTCGCGTGACCGGCGCCCGCGCCGAATGCGTGGCGGCCGACGCTACAGAGCGCCACGAGGTCCACAAGGCGATGCGGACGCTGGCCGGGCGGCTGGGCCCCGTCTACCTGCTCGTGGTGAACGCAGGCATCGCACTCGGCACGGAGGCGCTGGAGCCCGATGCGGACGCGCTCGAAGCCGAGTTCGGCGTGAACGTCTTCGGCGCGTTCTACGCCATCGAGGCGGTCATTCCATCGATGCGGGACCGCCACGCCGGTCACGTCGTCGCCATCTCGAGTCTGGCCGGCTACCGCGGCCTGCCGGGCGCTGGGGGGTACTGTGCGACCAAGGCGGCCCTGACGCGGCTCGTCGAGGGCATGCGGCCGGACTGGGCGCTGGCCGGCATCCGGACCACGATCGTCCATCCCGGCTACGTGCGCTCGGAGATGACGGATCGCAACCGCTTCCGCATGCCGTTCCTGATGGAGACCGAGCGCGCGGCCGCACTCATAGCCCGGGCCATCCGGCGCAAGAAGCAGGTCTGCGAGTTCCCGTGGCGGATGTCCGTCCTCGTGCGCTACCTCGTAAGGCACCTGCCGGACTGGTTGCTGGTGACGCGGGCACGCGCCGACAAGCAGCGCGCACGGTTGTAGTCTTTCGCCGCGGCCGGGACGTCGCTGCGGCTGCGACTCACCGCGGCCAGGACCTGTCGCGGCTGACCCGGCAGGTCCGGCCTACAGCGCTTCCAGAAGCTCCCGCAGCCTGAAGACCGTCCGGTGGTTGCGGACGGTGACGTGCTGGTAGACGGGGGCCGCGGCCACCTTCATCCACGTCGTCCGGGTCTGGTGCCGCTTCGAGATGGACCAGAAGATCACGCCCGGTCCGGCGGTGACCGTTTCGATGTCCTCCTTCGGGAGGGGCAGTTGCGCGATGGCACGCTGCGGCGTGACGCCGCGGAGCGTGAATGCCGCGTTGTGCTTCCGGTCGTCGTCCCCGCCCCAGCCGTCCGGGGAGGAGGCCACCGCGGTCCGGTAGCGCGCGCGGGAGAGGACGACGGCCCGCACCGGGTTCGAGAGCCGCTCGGACAGCGCCGCCTCGATCGCGCCGGTCAGCGTCGCCACGCGCGATTCTTCCGAGCGGAACAGCACGTTGCCGCTCTGGATGTACGTGCGGACGCAGTCGAACCCGAGATCCTCGAAGCAGCGGATCAGGTCGTCCTTGCCGATGACGTTCTGCCCGCCGACGTTGAGGCCGCGCATCAGGGCCAGGAACGGCTTGGAAGTCTTGGGCATGTCGACGTGGTTCGCTACACTGACGAGCATAACGGGAGAGTTCAAGCGGCGCCGGCGGTCGCACGGCCCCACCCTCGCCCGGGAGGTTGATCCATGTTCCGGAAACCGGTCTTCTGGGGGACGTTCTCCGCGTTTGCCGTTGCGTGCGCCGCGTTCGCCGTGGCCAACTTCCCGCGCGCCTTCTCCATCGTCGAGCTCGACCTGGAGATGGACAGGGCCACGGCCCTGTCCGAGGCGCGGCGGCTCGCCGACGAGCTCGGTTGGGGCCCGGCCGGCTACCGGCAGGCCGCGAGTTTCACGGTCGACGACCAGGTTCGCAGCTTCGTCGAACTGGAAGGGGGCGGCCCGGACGCGTTCGCCGGGCTGCTCGCCGACGGGCCGTTCCAGCCCTACCAGTGGGTCGTCCGGCACTTCCGCGGGGGCGAGGTTCGCGAGGCGGAGGTGCGCTTCCGCCCCGACGGCGCGCCTTACGGCTTCCGCGAGCGGCTGTCCGAGGACGAGCCGGGTCCCGCGCTGGACCCCGACGCAGCCCGCGCCATCGCGGAGCGCGGGACCGGCGCCCCGTGGAACGCCGCGCTCGGTCGCTACGAGCCGGTGGAGGCGTCTCAGGAAGAGCGGCCGGGCGGGCGTGTCGACCACACGTTCGTCTACGAGCGGACCGACGCGCGGGCCGGGGAGGGCCGCTTCCGCCTGCGCCTGGTCGTGAGCGGCGACCGGCTGACCGAGCTGACGCACCTGCTGCAGGTCCCCGAGGCCTTCGACCGTCGCTACGAGGAGATGCGCTCGGCCAACGAGGGGATCACCATCGCCGGCAGCTTCGCGATGCTTCTCATCTACGGCGTCGGCGGCATCGGCGTCGGGCTGTTCGTTCTGCTCCGGCAGCGGCGGGTGCTATGGCGCATGCCGCTCGTGTGGGGTGCGTCGATCGCCTTCGCGCAGCTTCTGGCCGGGCTGAACCAGTGGCCGCTGTTGTGGATGGGCTACGACACGGCGACGTCGGAGACCAGCTTCGCGATTCAGCAGGTGACGACGCAGATCGCCGCGTTCCTGGCGTTCACCGGCGTCTTCACGCTTTCGTTCATGGCCGCCGAGAGCCTGTCGCGGCGCGCGTTCCCCGAACACCTGCAGTTCTGGCGGGTCTGGTCGCGGGAGGGCGCCCGCTCGTGGACGGTGCTGGGCCATACCGTGGCCGGCTACCTGATCGTCGGCATCGACCTGGCGTTTCTCGTCACGTTCTACTGGCTTACCATCGGCTACCTGGGTTGGTGGTCGCCGTCCGATGCCCTGGTCAACCCCGACTCGCTGGCGACGGTGCTGCCATGGCTCAGCCCGCTGGCGATCTCGCTGCAGGCCGGCTTCTGGGAGGAGTGCCTGTTCCGGGCGGTCCCGCTGGCCGGCGCGGCGCTCATCGGTGACCGGTTCGGCAACCGCCGGGCCTGGATCGCGGGGGCGTTCGTCCTGCAGATCGTCATCTTCGGGGCCGGCCACGCCGCCTATCCGACGCAGCCGTCCTACGCGCGGCTCATCGAGCTGATCGTCCCATCGACCATCTTCGGCCTGTTGTACCTGCGCTTCGGTCTGCTGCCCGCCATCGTCATGCACTTCGCGTTCGACGCCGTGCTGTTCGGCATCCCGCTGTTCGTGTCCACGGCACCGGGGGCGTGGGTGGATCAGGGCATCTTCGGGTTGATCTTCCTGACACCGTTATGGGTGGTCGCCAGCGCCCGGTATCGCGGCGGGGGATGGATCGAGGCGCCCGCGGCGCTGCGAAACGCGGCGTGGACGCCGCCCGCAGAAGAAGCGCCCGCGGAGCCGGAGCCTGTGCCGGTGCGGGAGTCGGTGGGCTTGCCGGCCTTGCCGGCGGTCGCCGCGGTCGGCATCGTGGGGCTCGGGCTCTGGGCCTACGCGGCCGCTACGCCGAGCGAGTCGCTGCCCCTCGAGGTGGGCCGGGCCGAGGCAGAGGCGGCAGCCCGCGAGGTGCTGGCGGCACAGGGCGTCGACGCGAGCGAGTGGACCGAGGCGAGCCGGGTGACGAGAGGCCTCGGGCTTCAGCACCGCTTCGTCTGGAGCGAGGCGGGAGCGGAGCGGCACCGCGCGCTACTCGGCGATTATCTGGGCAGGCCCCACTGGCGCGTGCGCTACGCCCGCTTCGAGGGGGACGTGGCAGCGAGGGCCGAGGAGCACATCGTCTGGGTCGGCCCGGACGGTGAACCGGGGCGCCGGGAGCACCGGCTCGCGGAGGACACGGCGGGCGCCGCGCTGTCAGAAGCGGAAGCGCGTACGCTGGCCCGGGAGGCGCTGGCCGGACTCGGTGCCGCGGCGAGCCTGTCCGAGGTGTCGGCGGAGTCGTCGCGCCGGCCCGCGCGAATGGACTGGACGTTCACGTTCCGCGACGCGGCGGTCGGCGATCTGGCGGGCGGCGAGGCGCGGGCGGCGGTGGAGATCGCCGGCGACGAGGTGGTCGACACGCGCCGTTACGTCTTTCTGCCGGAGGAGTGGCGCCGCGCCGACGAGCAGCGGCGGACGACGCTGTCCATCGCCGGCATCGCGTCGAACATCGTGATGGGGTTGCTGCTGGTGGCGGGTGCGATCCTGGCCGTCGTCCGCTGGACGCGCGGAGCGTTCGATCTCGGGCTCGCGCTGGCGGTGGCGGGCTTGGCGCTGGCCGCCGCGGTCGTCACGATGGCGAACAACTGGCCCGTGCTCATGAGCGGGCTGACCACCGCCCAGCCGCTCCCGCTGCAGCTCGGCATCGGGGTGGTGGGCGGATTGATCGGCGCCGGGCTGATCTCGGTATTGCTGGGGTTGCTCGCCGGCCACACCGCGGCGCTGGCAGCGGGGGAATCGACGGCCGATCGGAAGCCCGCGGTTTGGGCCGGACTGGCCGTCGGGCTCGCGGCTCTCGGGACGCTGGCGGTGGCCGGGAGCACGCTGGGCGGCGCCCTGCCGCCCTGGTCCTCCTACGGGCCCGCGTCCGCCGTTGCTCCGTGGCTCGCCGCGGCGGTCAGACCCGTGCAGGGGTATCTCACCCTCGCCGTGCTGACGCTACTTGTCGTCACGGCGGCGAACACGCTGACCGCGCACTGGACCCGCCGGCAGGCGACCGCCGGGGTCGCTCTCGTGCTCGTCGGGGCGTTGCTCGCGCCCGGAACGTCACCGGACGACCTGCTGTCATGGGCGCTCGTGGGGCTGCTCAGCGGCGCGCTGCTGTTGGGGGCCTACCTCTGGGTCCTCCGCGACCGACCGGCCCTGGTGGTGCTCGCGGCCGCCGCCATGACGGCCCCGGAGATTCTGGACCGCGGCTTGGACCAAGCCTACGGCGGGGCCTTGCTCGGGTCACTGCTCGGAGCCGCCGTGGTCTCGTACATCGCCTGGCGCTGGTTCGTGCACCTGGCACCGGCGCAAGCCGATCGGTAGCGGTGGCGGTGTCTGAGATAGGATGGCGCTGGAATGAGAGAGGGGGCGCTGATGCATCGACGACTATTCGGACGGCGCGCGAACGGTTGCGTGTGGGGAATGCTGGTTGCCGCGTCGGTGCTGACGGTACCGGCGGTTGCGTCGGCGCAGCTCGCGTCGGCGTCATACACCGCCGCGGAGGCCGAGGCGGGGCGCGCGCTGTACGACCGCGAGTGCGCGGCGTGTCACCTGCCGAACCTGAGGGGCTCGTTCGAGGCGCCGGAGCTGGTCGGTCCGACTTTCCAGGGCGGGTGGAGCGAGCTGGAGGTCGAGGATCTGCTGGAGCTCATCAGCCTGACGATGCCGCCGGAAGGCGTCGGCTCGCTGGCGCTGGAGGAGTACGCCAGCATCGTCGCCTACATCCTCCAGCAGAACGGCTACGAAGCAGGCGCCGTTGCGCTGGGCGGGGTGGTCACTGCGCCCCCGGCGGGGCAGGCGTCCAGCGGGCAACCGCTGGCGCGAGCGGCGGCGGCCGGTCTGCCGGGCGGGACGTACACGCTGCATCCCATCGCCGAGCGCGCCCCGGTCACCGACGCAATGCTGCTGGATCCCGATCCGGAGGACTGGCTGATTTATCGGCGCACCTACGACGGCTGGGGTCACAGCCCGCTCGACCAGATCAACCCTGACAACGTCGGCGAGCTGCAGTTGGCCTGGGTCTGGTCGATGGCCGACGGGCGCAACCAGCCGACGCCGCTGGTCTACGACGGCGTGATGTACCTGGCCAACCCCGGCAACGTGGTGCAGGCACTCGACGCCGTCACCGGCTCGCTGCTCTGGGAGTACCGCCGGCCGCTGCCGGAGGCGCTGCGCGGAGCGAACAGCCGCAACCTCGCCATATACGACGGCAAGATCTACATGGGCACGCGCGACGCCCACGTGGTGGCGCTCGATGCCCGCACCGGAGAGCTGGTCTGGGAGACCCGGATGGCCGACTACAACGACGGCTACTCGAACTCCAGCGGGCCCATCGTCGCCGGCGGGCGGGTGGTCAACGGCATCAACGGCTGCTCCCGCTTCATGCCCGACAGTTGCTTCATCACGGCGCACGACGCGCAGACCGGCGAGGAGCTGTGGCGCCGGCTGACCATCGCGGCGCCCGGCGAGCCGGGGGGCGACTCGTGGGGCGACCTGCCGCTGGCGCTGCGCGGCGGCGGCGACTCGTGGATTCCCGGCAGCTACGATCCGGAGCTGGACCTGTTCTTCTGGCCGACCGCGCAGGCCAAGCCGTGGGTGCCGGTGAGCCGCGGGCTGACGGTGTACGACCCGGCGCTGTACACCAACTCGACCCTGGCCCTGGAGCCCGCCGACGGCTCGATCCGCTGGTACCGGCAGCACGTGCCGGGCGAGGCGCTCGATCTCGACGAGGGCTTCGAGCAGGTGCTCGTCGACAGCGGCGGGCGCAAGGCGCTGTTCACCATCGGCAAGCACGGCATCCTGTGGAAGCTCGACCGCGAGACGGGCGAGTACCTCGGGCACGTCGAGACCGTCTTCCAGAACGTGTTCGAGAGCATCGACCCGCGGACCGGGGTGGTGACCTACCGGCAGGACATCGCCGACATGGGCATCGGCGACTGGGTCTCGGTCTGCCCGAGCACCGCCGGTGGCCACAACTGGCACGCGTCGGGCTACAGCCCCCAGACGCGCTCGCTGATCATCCCGCTGAGCCAGAGCTGCCTGGAGATCGCCGGCCGCGAGGTGGCGCTGGAGATCGGCTCCGGCGGCTCGCAGGCCGACCGGACCTGGTTCGAGATGCCGGGCACCGACGGAAACCTCGGCAAGCTGGCCGCCTACGACGTCGACACGCTCGAGGAGCGCTGGAGCATCGAGCAGCGCGCCGCGTTCATGACCGCGGTGCTGACCACCGGCGGCGGACTGGCCTTCGCCGGTGACGTCGACCGCTACTTCCGGGCGCACGACGCGGCCACCGGCGAGGTGCTCTGGGAGACGCGTCTGGGGACGTCCGTGCAGGGGTTCCCGGTCAGCTACGGTGTCGACGGCACGCAGTACATCGCGGTGTCGACCGGGCTCGGCGGGGGCAGTCCGCGGCGCGTGCCGGCGCTGCTGAGCCCCGACATAGTGCACCCGGACACCGGGAACGCGCTGTACGTGTTCAAGTTGCGACGGTAGCCCGAAAACCGCTGCGCCACTGCTGCGGCGCAGACCCGTTACGGAGCACCGGGGCGGCCGGGATTTGCCGCCCCGGGCGCGGGCCCGTTGGCTGCCCGCGCCGGACTCAGTTGCCCCAGCCGTAACCGATGCGCAGGTAGTAGTAGGCGCCGCTGTAGCACCACGGGGTGTATTCGCTGTACTGCTCCCCGACGGACATCGCGATCGCCGATACCTGCGAGTAGGTGTCGAATATGTTCCGCCCGCCGATGGCCAGCGTCGTTCCCTCGGCGACGGCGAAGCTGACTTCCAGGTCAATGATCGGCCGGCCGGCGAAGAAGCCCTGGGCGAGACCCCCGGAGGGCGCGAAGATCTCGCCGTGGCCGCTGTCGTAGTCGTACCATCCGCTGTAGTAGCTGACGCGGCCGAGCAGGTTGGCCGGTCCGAGGCGCTGTGTGACGCCGACGTTCCCGCGGGTGCGCGGCAGGGCGTAGGCGTACTCGGCGAGCCGCCGGCCGTCGAGCAGTCCCTTGGCGTTGTCGGTCACCCGGGTATCGGTGTGGTTGAAGGCGGCGCTGACGATGGTGTTCCCGCGGAGCCCCAGCGGCGTGTAGGTGGTGACGACGTCGACGCCCTGTGAGGAGGTGGCGAAGGCGTTGGTGAAGAATCGGAAGTTCCTGACACTCTCCGCGGCGTCGAACCCGCCGGTCACCAGGTCCGCGACCTCTGCGTCGGTCAGATAGAAGTTGCTCGTAATCCCGATCCGATCGGCTACGTCGATGCGAAAGTAGTCGGCCGTGAGCGTGAACGAGCCCGTGTCGAATACCACGCCGGCCGTGTAGTTGACCGACTGCTCCGGCCCGAGCGGCAGGCCGCCGCGCAGCCGCGCCGCCGGCGAGATCGACGGAATGACGGCGTTGTTGACCAGGTCGCCGACGGTCGGGTCGAACCAGCTCGATATGTTGAACCCGTTCTGCTGGCCGGGGGTCGGCGCCCGGAACCCGCTGCTTACGCTGCCCCGCACGAAGCCGAACCGGCCCGAGACCTTGCCGTTCGTCGTCGTTCCGAAGTCCTCGAAGTTCTCGATCCGGATCGCCCCGCCCAGCGTCCACGCGTCCTCCGGGTCGGTCACTTCGAGGTCGCCGTAGGCCGCCACGTTGTAGCGGCTCCAGGTGCCTGTGTGCAACGGACCGTAGCCGAAGAAGCCGTTGGCGCCGGCCATGAAGCGCTGCCGCGCGTAGGGGCCGACGAGCCAACCCTCGCGGTCGCCCTCGACGGTCCGGAACTGCTCGTCGCGCCACTCGGCGCCGGTGGCGACGTTGATCCGGTCCGTGACGGCGTACGAAGCGTCGAAGTGGAAGTTCATCTCCCGTTGCCGGTTCGTGCCGACTTCGAACGAGGTGGGAGAGGCGGGGCCCAGCGAGCCGTTGACGGTATCGCGGATGAACAGCTCGCTGCCGTGCAGGCCGACGGCGCCGTTCAGGTCCCAATTGAGGCCGTTGGTGGTAGAGCCCCGGACGCCGCCGGCGAGCGATGCGTCGGACGCCGTGCCTCCCATCTGCGGCGTGAAGCCGCCCGGGAAGATCTCCTGGAACGAGAAGCAGTTCGGGTCGTCGAACACCCTCTGCAGCGCCACCGGGTCGGGCACGTGACCGGTGACGGTCACGGTCGGGCAGTCGGCCGAGCCCATGCCGCTCGCCGCGAGGGCATCGCCGATCAGCAACGTGCGTCCGCCGTCGTTGCTGAACACACCCAGCCGGGTGTTCGGGTTCCGGAAGAAGAAGCCCTGGGTCACCTTCTTGCGGGCGAAGTTCGTGTGGGCGTAGAGCTGCACGCCGGTGGGCGGCCCGTAGCCGAAGTTGCCGAACAGCTTCAGGTCGTCGTCGATGTCCGGGTCGCCCCAGACCTGCGGATGCTCGGAGCGGACGTGCGTGTTGCCGGCCGCGACGAGCGCAATCGCGTCGCGCCGCGGCGCCGCCCGGTCGGTCGGGTTCGAGTTGCCGTACTCCAGGCTCAGGTTGGCGAACCCGCCCGCTCCGATCGGCAGACCGACGTTGCCGGCGAACTGCGCCGACTCGCCGTCGCCGGCGCCGTACATCCCGGTGTCGAGCTCGACGGAACCGCCTGATCGGGCTTCCTTGAGCTGGAAGTTCATCACGCCGGCGATGGCGTCGGAGCCGTACTGCGCCGCCGCACCGTCTCGCAGCACCTCGACCTGGCGCAGCGCAATAGGGGGGATCACCGATATGTCCGGGCCCTGCGAGCCGTAGGCGACGCCGTTGCCGCCGTGCCATTCGACCACCGAGGAGCGGTGCCGGCGCTTGCCGTTGACGAGCACCAGCACATGATCCGGTGCGAGGTTGCGGAGCATGGCGGGGCGGACCACCGTGGACGCCCCCTGGATCGGCTGCGTATTGGTATTGAACGACGGGACGATCGTGCGGAGCTGTTGCTTCAGGTCGCCCGTCCCCTGCCTGAGGAGGTCCGTGGCGGTCAGGACGTCCACCGGGACTGCCGACGCGGTAACGCTCCGCGCTTCGGCGCGCGAGCCGACGACGACGGTCTCCTCCCGGAAGCCGGCAAGCAGGGTCCGCATCTCCGCGGGTGACAATCCCAGGGCTTCGATGTCCGCAGGCGCCATCCCGAGCGCGCGGCCCAGCTCTTCGACCAGCGCGTTCGTCTGTTCCGCTACCTGTTCCTGTGGACCGCCGGCCCGGGGCGCCCCGCGCGCATCGGACGCGAGCACCGTCCACACGGGCAGGAGCACGGCCAGAGTCAGCAGCCCGTGGCGAAACGCCGCGTGGCACCGAGAACGGCGAGGCGCCCGCGTGGCAAGGCGCAAGCCTCTTCCTGGTTCCTGTACTGTCATGGTCCGTGTCATCGGTCGGCCGCAAGCTGTTCTCGGTTTTTGTTCGGGTGTACACGTTGCTGCTGCAATGTACCAGACACCGACGCCGGAAAGAACGCTTGGCGTACCGGCGCCGGCTGGTCCACAATAGTCGGCTAGCGGTCTGCGCCGGCACGAACCGTGCCGACGCGGACTGACTCGGTCTGGGGGCCCGCGGCGAAACTCCGCGGTTCATGCTCCGCTACGTGAACGACGCACGTTCGGCTCTGGAGGCTTCAGGATGTCACTTTCAACCGGTTGTCGATTCGCTCTCGCCGCCGTCCTCGCGCTCGTCCTCGGCGTCGTCGCGACGCCGTCGCCGGCCGCCGCGCAGGATGACGCGCGGGTCACGTTCACCAAGGACGTCGCGCCGATCCTGCAGCGCTCCTGCCAGGAGTGCCATCGCACCGGTTCCATCGCCCCGATGTCGCTGCTGACCTACGAGGAGACGCGGCCGTGGGCGCGGTCGATCAGGGAGAAGGTCGTCACCCGCACGATGCCGCCGTGGTACATCGACCGTAACATCGGCATCCAGGGCTTCAAGTACGACTACTCTCTGAGCGACGAGGAGATCGCCACCGTCGCGACCTGGGTCGACAACGGCGCGCCGCGCGGCAACCCGGCCGACATGCCGCCGCCGCGCGAGTTCCGCGACATTGCCGAGTGGAAGATCGGCGAGCCCGACTGGGTGGTCGAGATTCCCGAGCCGTTCGTGGTCGCGGCCGAGGCGCCGAACTGGTGGGGCAACCTCGAGTCCGAGTCCGGCCTGACCGAGGACCGCTGGATCAAGGCGGTCGAGACCAAGCCGTCCATCGAGGGCTTCCCGGTGGTGCACCACGCGGTCACCGGCATGGTGAACGAGGACACCGAGGACACGAGCGGCATCGGCGACTTCCTCAACGAGTACGCCCTCGGCAAGAACGGCGACATCTTCCCGGACGGCACCGGCCGCGAGATCAAGGCCCACTCGAAGATCCGTTTCAACATGCACTACGCCGCCATCGGCGTGGAGACGACCGACCGCACTCGCGTCGGCCTGCAGTTCTACCCGCGGGGCGTGGTCCCCGAGCGCAAGCTGATCTCGGCCCACGTCGGCGACGACGAGGACCTCGACATCCCGGCCGGGGCTTCGAACGTGCGCCATGACGGCTACTACCGCCTGAAGGAGAACGCCCACATCACGGCGTTCCAGGCCCACCTGCACAACCTCGGCAAACGGCAGTGCATGGAGGCCATCTACCCGGACAACAGCAAGGAGATCCTGAGCTGCGCCGACTGGGACTTCGGGTGGCACATCGTCTACAACTACGAGGACCACGTGGCGCCGCTGCTGCCGCGGGGGACCCTCCTGCACGTGACGAGCTGGCACGACAACTCCGAGGCGAACCGCTGGAACGACGACCCGACCAACTGGGCCGGCTTCGGCCAGCGCTCGAGCGACGAGATGAGCTTCGCCTGGGTGAGCTGGTACGAGCTCGACGACGAGGCGTTCGAGAAGGAGGTCGCGGAGCGGGAGGCGCTCAACGCCAACAACGACGAGTAGGAGTCCGTGCCGTTGAACGGCGCAGGCCGGTCAGCCGCCTCGTGGCGGCTGGGCGAGTGGATTGGGACGAAGCCTTCGCGGTCGCGGATCGCGGAGGCTTCGATCTTTGGGTTGTTGGGAGTCTGCGCCGCAGGACCGCTGACGCAGACGACGCGAGACCAGAGAGGTCGCGGGAAGAGCATCATGAGGTGTGAGAGTCGCATCATCGGAGCAGGAGCCGGGCTCCTCGGTCTGGCCGCGCTGCTGGTCGTGTCCATCGCTTCTCCGGCGTCCGCCCAGGAGCGGTGGAACCGGGGCCAGAACGTGCAGCCGGTCTTCGAGGGCTGGGAACGGAACGACGATGGATCGTTCACCATGGTCTTCGGCTACCTGAACCGCAACTACGAAGAGCAGCCGATCATTCCGGTCGGGCCGAACAACTTCTTCGAGCCGGGGCCCGCCGACCGCGGCCAGCCGACCCACTTCTACAACCGGCGGCAGCAGTTCGTCTTCACCGTGCGCGTGCCGGCCGACTGGGAGCGGGACCGGGACCTCACCTGGAGCGTCACGCACAACGGCCGCACCGACTACGCGTACGGCCACCTGTGGCCGGTGTGGGAGATCGACGCGGGCGTGCGGCGGCTCAACCGCGGCACGGGCAGCGCGCAGGGCTACGCCGACAACCAGCGCCCCTTCATCGAGCTGGACGGCGCCGACGAGTTGGAGGTGACCCTGCCGGACTCGATCGAGATCGCCGTCATCGCCGGCGACGACGGCATCCCGCCGCCGAATCCGAGCCTGGCGGAGCGCAACGCGCGCCGCGGGCCGAAGTCGCAGGCCGTAGTCGATCCCCGCAAGGCCGCCGCGACCGGACTGGCGGTTACCTGGCTGCACTGGCGGGGCCCGGGCAACGTGTCGTTCGACCCGCAGGTGCCGGAGATCGGCGAAGGCGGCCGGGCCGTCACGCGGGTCAGCTTCACAGAGCCGGGTACCTACGTGCTGCAGGCGGTGGCCGACGACACGGTGCACGTCGTCCCCGTCAACGTGACGGTGAACGTGAAGCCCGCGCTCAATGCGCCATGACGCCCGAGCTGATCGCCATCCTCTCCGTCGGCGTGGCGCTTGCCGGTTTCATCCGCGCGGTGCATCGGGATCTCTCCGACCGAATCGCCCGCGTGGAGAAGAGCCAGGATGAGATCCGCGGAGAGATCGCGGATCTCCGGGAGCGCATGGCGCGGTTGGAGGGCGTGATCGAGGGATTCACAGGCCGTAGCGCGGCGTAGCTGCCGGAGCACCGGCCCTGGAGAGACGGTCGAGCGGGAGGTTGCCATGTCATTCCGGCTGCGTTTCCCAGGTCCCCGGCAGACCGGACGACAATCGTATGGGGGCATCGCGCCCATCCTGTTCGTGGCGCTGGCCGGCGCGGTCCTCGCAGTCCCGCCGGCGTCCATTGCGCCGAACGCCCAGATCCTGGAGGCAGGGGAGGCGCAGGTCTACGTGGCCGCGCTTCGGCGCGACCGGCCGGTCATGGGACTCGGGCCGTCCGACTTCCGCATCGAAGAGGACGGCGACCGGCGCGAGGTACTGCGCGTCGAGCCGGCGACGATGGCCTTCAACGTGGCGCTGCTGGTCGACGACAGCATGGTCGCCAGCAACAACATCGTCCACGTCCGCGAGGCGCTGGTGTCCTTCGTCGAGGCGATGCGGGGGCATCGCATCAGCCTGATTGCGTTCGGCGACCAGCGGCAGACCATCGTCGACTACACGGCCGATACGGCGCTGCTCAGGCGGGCGGCCGAGCGCTTCACCGGGTTCTCCGAGACCAGCGCCTATCTCGTCGCCGCGGTCGACGAGACGGCGGGCGAGCTGGCAGGCCGCGGGGTCATGCGGCCGGCGATCGTGCTGGTGACCACCGAGGGGCGCGGCATGCAGGACCTGTCGATCCGGGGGGTCGGTCTGCCCGCGCGCGGGCGGAGCACTCCCGACGCCAGCCGCGATCAGGACGCCGAGGCGGTCGCCGATCGACTGTGGGACTACGGCGTGGTCATGCACGCGGTGGCGCTGACGAGCCTGCGGAGCGTCGGGTTTGCCGACTTCGGGCGCAGCAACGGCCTGGCGACCATCACCTCCGGGGCGGGCGCCTTCCGGTGGATGCAGGAGAACCGCGAACGCGAGCGCATGCTCGACAAGGGTCCGAGCGACTCCGGCGGCCGGCTGTACAAGGTGTCGTCGACATCCGGCATCGCGGAACGGCTCAGACGCATCGCGACGGAGCTGAACGGCCAGTACCTGGTCACCTATCACCGTCCGGCGCTCGACGAGCCTCCGGAGGAGGTTCGGGTGCGCGTCGACCGGCGGCGCACGACGGTACGTGCCACGCTATCGCGCTACTACATCCCTCCCGCCACGGTGTACGTTCCCGACGGGGTCGTGGGCGAAGGTACCGTCTATCATCATTCGCCCGCCTGTCGGGGGCTCGCCCCCGGCCAGATCGGACGCACCATTCCAGTGCCGCTGGCTGCCCTCGGATCGGTCGGCAGGATGTGTCCGCACTGTCCGGGCGCCCGGACGCACCAGGACGCCGGCGCGGCAGGCGGACGCTGACGGGATTGGCGCGCGGCGGGTGCACGGCGCCTTCCGGGAGAAGCACGGCCCCGAACCAGCGAGGAATCCGTGCCGCGGGACGGTACGGCCTTTGGAGCAGCCTGGTTGGGGGGCCGAAGTGGAGCCCGGGACGATTGCCGGGCCGGGAGTAGAGCGATGACAGTACGCGAGAATTCGTGGTGGACAGTGTGCCGCAGGTGCTTCGCGGCCGCGGCGGCGGTGACCGTGAGCGCCGGATTGACAGCCGTCGCGGCGTCCGCCGGCCAGTCGGGCGACCTTGCGATGACGGTAGCCGACACGCCGACGCGCGCGAAGACTCCCGCCGGCGAGTACATCTCCTGGCGAGAGCACATCATCGACGACCTCGTCACTGGCGGCGTCGCCCTGGCCGGGAGCGACGGGCTGGAGATGGCCGACCTCGATCGTGACGGCCACCTGGACATCGTCTCCGTGCACGAGTCCGACACCACCTACGATGGCGTCCCGGACGGGCACGTGCGCATCGCGTACGGGTCGAATGACCCCGACACCTGGGACCTCTACACGCTGGCCGAGGGCGAGGAGGCGGGCGCGGCCGAGGACGTGGCCATCGGCGACCTGAACGGCGACGGGTATCCGGACGTAGTCGTGGCGTGCGAGCTGTCGCACCTGATCTACTTCGAGAACCCCGGCGCGAAGGGCCGGGCCGAGCGCTGGAAGCGGGTGATTCCCACCTCGACGCTGGACCGCGGCTCCTACATCCGGGTGTTCCTCGCCGACTTCGACGCCGACGGGCGGCCCGAGATGGTCGCCGCCAACAAGGGGGGCCAGAACCCAACCCGCGGCACCACCGAGATGCACCCGGTCTCGTGGTTCGCCATTCCGGACGATCCCCTCGACGGCGACGCCTGGGTCGAGCACGAGCTGGCGCGCGTCATCGTCCCGATCAACTCGCAGCCGTTCGATCTCGACGGCGATGGGGACCTCGACGTCATCGGCGGCTCGCGCATGGAGCAGCGGATCTTCTGGTTCGAGAACGTGACCCGCGACGAGATCGCGTTCGTGGAGCACCGCATCGAGATCGCGCCGGCGGCGGTCGTCACCGGGTTCAACATGGAGTTCGTCGACCTGAGCGGCGACGGGCGCATCGACATCGCCATCCGCGACGAGCGCAACGGCCTCTCCTGGCTTGAGCAGCCGGCCGACTTCGCCGATGCGTGGCCCCTGCACGTCATCGGCGGCCTCACCCCCGACCGCCTGGTCGGGTTCGCGCTGACCGACATCAACGGCGACGGCCGCCTCGACGCCTTCTCCGGCGCCTACAGCCAGGCCCCGCGCGATGTCGACGCGACCGACCTGTCACCATCGCACCGGGCGGGCCGCCTGGCGTGGTTCGAGCAGCCCGAGGACCCGGCCGGGACCTGGACCCGTCACGACGTGTCGCGCCGGGTCCGCGGCATGTACGACAAGTTCCTCGTCCGCGACATGGACGGCGACGGCGACGTCGACCTCATCGGCACCCGCGGCAACTCGATCCCCTACGACGGCGTCTTCTGGCTGGAGCAGGTTCGCAGCGCCGAGCCGCTGCCCGCCTTCGACCAGGCGCGCGAGAAGGAGAGCCGCCAGCTTCCGCTGCCGGACGTGCCCTGACCGGAGACGGGACCACGTTACCCTTTACGGAGGGTATCCTGGCGGGATCGCCAGGCAGCGTTTGCGTACGCTATGGCCACCCTGACACCGCCCCGCATCACGGCGCTGAACGTTCGCAACTACCGGGCGCTTCGCGACGTCACGCTGAAGGATCTGACGCCGCTGACCGTTTTGCTGGGCCCGAACGGCAGCGGCAAGTCGACGGTCTTCGACGTGTTCGCCTTCTTGTCCGAGTGCTTTACGGACGGCGTTCGGAAGGCATGGGATCGGCGCGGGCGGTTCCGCGAGTTGCGCAGCCGCGACAGCGATGGCCCGATCGTCATCGAATTGAAGTACCGCGAAAAGCCCAAGACGCCGCTCATCACCTATCATCTGGAACTTGAGGAAGAGGGTGGACGCCCTGTAGTCAGTCATGAGTTTCTGCGCTGGACGCGCGGCGGTCGTGCCGGTCGGCCTTTCAACTTCATGGAGTATCGGCGTGGTGAAGGTGAGGTCATTACCGGCGAGGCGCCGGAGCAGACGGACAGGCGGGTGGCCCGGGGGCTTGCCGGTCCGGACGTGCTGGCGGTGAGCACCCTCGGTATGCTCGCAGAAAACCCGCGGGTCATCGCGTTGCGGGAATTCGTCTCGAGCTGGCACCTCTCGTATCTGTCCGCTGACGCGGCGCGTCGCAACCCGGAAGCGGGAGCCGAGGAGCAACTCTCCTCGACCGGCGCCAATCTCGCGAACGTCATCCAATATCTGCATGAACAACACCCAGACAGACTGAACACGATCTTCGATATCCTGCGGCGGCGGGTCCCGCGTGTCGATCACGCGCAAGCCACTCCCCTGGCCGATGGGAGTCTGGTGCTACGAATAAAGGACGCACCTTTCGCCGCACCGGTGCTGTCGAAGTTCGCCTCCGACGGAACCTTGAAGATGCTCGCTTACCTGACGCTCCTGCACGATCCAGCGCCGCCGCGGCTGATCGGGGTGGAGGAGCCCGAGAACTTTCTCCATCCACGGCTGCTTCCTGAACTGGCGGAAGAGTGCCGGTCGGCCAGCGAGCGTACCCAACTGCTCGTCACGACGCACTCGCCGTTCTTCCTCAACCCTATGCGGTCCAAGGAGGTACGGGTGCTGTGGCGGAACGATCAGGGCTACACGCAGGTCCAGAGGGTGTCGGACATTCCGGGTGTCGAGGAGTTCCTCCAGGAGGGCGCGACGCTGGGCGATCTGTGGATGGAGGGGCAGTTCGGAGTTGGCGATCCGTTGGTGAACCAGGGCGAGCCCTCGCGTCGTCGCCAGGGACGATCGCGCTGATGCACTTCGTGTTTCTGCTCGAAGAAGAGTCGATGGAAAAGCGTTCCTGCAGGTACTGCTGCCACGCTTGCTGCCGGAAGCCTGCAGCCACGAGACCCATACGTTTCGGGGCAAGCGGGACCTCAAACGAAAGCTCGAGGCACGTCTACGCGGCTACGCCAGATGGCTTCCGGAGAATTGGCGCATCTTCGTGCTGGTGGATCGTGACGGCGATGACTGTAAGGAGCTAAAGGACGAGTTCGAAGACATGGCTCGACGTGCAGGGCTTCGTACGATCTCACGCGGTGGGTACTGGCGGTTGGCAAACAGAATCGTCATCGAGGAGCTGGAGGCCTGGTACTTCGGCAACTGGCAGGCCGTGCGCCAAGCCTACCCGAGGGTATCGCCACGTATTCCGAACCGTGCGGGGTATCGCGACCCGGACGTCATTGTGAATACGTGGGAAGCGTTCGAGCGCATCCTCCAGAGACATGGTTACTTTACGAACGGACTGCGCAAGACAGAAGCGGCCCGAGCGGTTGCAGAGTACATCGATCCCGCGGAGAACCGTTCCGGCAGCTTTTCCGTCTTCCACCGCACGCTGATGGAGGTCATCCCGGCGGACGCGGGGTGACCCGGCCGGCTGAGACCTACGAATATGTCCGATCCGCTACAGGGGATCCGTGTCCTCGACTTCGGTCGCTTCATCGCCGGCCCGTTCTGCGCCGCGCTGCTCGCCGACCTCGGCGCCGACGTGATTCGGGTGGAGAAGGTGCGGGGCGGGGAGGATCGCTTCCTGATGCCGGTGACCACGGCGGGCGACGGGGCCTTCTACCTGCAGGTCAACCGCGGCAAGCGGGGCATGACGCTGAACCCGCGGGCGCCGGAGGGGAAGCATGTGCTCCAGCGCCTAGTGGCGACGGCGGACGTCGTGGTGGCGAACCTGCCGGACGCGGCGCTGAAGGCGCTCGGGCTCGACTACGACGCGCTCACGGCCGTCAAGCCGGACGTGATCCTCACCAGCGTCTCGGCGTTCGGGGCCGGGGGGCCGTCGTCCCACCGGTTGGGCTTCGACGGCATCGGACAGGCGATGTCGGGGATCATGTATCTCTCCGGCCGCCCCGGCGAGCCGACGAAAGCCTACTGCCCGTACGTCGACTTCACGACCGCGCTGGTGGCGACGGTGGGCACGCTCGCGGCGCTGCTGGTCCGGCGCGACACAGGGCAGGGGCAGCAGGTCCGGGCGTCGCTGCTTGCCTCCGCGCTCACCATCGCCAACGGCGTGCTGATGGAGCAGGCGATGCTCCGGCCGGACCGCGTCGCCACGGGCAACCGCAGCCAGACGCAGGCGCCGTCCGACGCCTTCCGCACCCGCGACGGCTGGGTGCTGGTGCAGTGCATCGGCCAGCCGCTGTTCCGCCGCTGGACGGAGCTCGTCGGCGAGCCGCACTGGCTGGACGATCCCCGCTTCGCCGACGACCGGTCGCGCGGAGACAACGGCGCCGCGGTCAGCGAGCGGATGGCCGCCTGGTGCGGGGAGCGGACGACCGAGGCGGCGTTGGCCGCCCTCGACGCGGCGCGCATTCCGGCGGGGCCGGTGCTGTCGCCGCAGCAGGTGCTCGACGACGCACACGTGCAGGCCATCGGCTTCCTGCGCTCGGTGGCGTCGCCCGGATCCGACGTGGCGGCGCCGGTGGCGGATACGCCGTTCTCGCTGTCGGCAGCCTCGTCGGGAATCCGCGGCCGCGCCCCGGCGCTCGGCGAGCACACTGACGCCATCCTGGCCGGTCTGGGCTATTCGGCGCCCGCCATAACGGCACTCCACGAGCGCGGCGTGGCCTGAGCGCCGCCGCGCCATCCCGGCAGGGACGGTGTCGCGCACGGCCGCCCCCTCCGCGAGCGCGGCCCGATCCGACCCATCCGCCGGCGGATGCCGGCCGGCCGTACGGTGCTCCCGCGCGCCCCGCGCTGCCGCACCCTGCTTGGGCTGCACCGCGTTCCCGACCGACCACTATACTTCTGCGCGATGCATGCCCTATCCGACGACGCTGGCGGGCCCGTGCTCGTGGTTTCCTGCTCGCTGAACCCCGCCAGCCGCTCCCATACGCTGGCGGTTGCCGCCGGCCACGCGCTGGCCGCGCTCGGCGCGCCGCACGAGCTGCTCGACCTGCGCGAGTGGGACCTGCCGATCTGCGACGGCAAGGCCTGCTACGACCACCCATCCATCGGGCCGGTCACCGAGAAGGTCGCCGCGGCGCCGGCGATCCTGATCGCCTCGCCCGTTTACAACTACGACCTGAACGCCGCCGTCAAGAACTTCGTGGAGCTGACCGGACAGGCCTGGGGGGAGAAACCCGTCGGGTTTCTCTGCGCCGCCGGTGGGCACCGGAGCTACATGTCGCCGATCGGGCTCGCCAACAGCCTGATGTTCGACTTCCGCTGCCACATCGTGCCGCGCTACGTCTACGCGACCAAGGCCGACTTCACCGCGCAGCACGAGCCCGGGTCGGAGCTCGCCGGGCGCATTCGACAGCTCGCGCTGGCGACGGTCGAACTGGCCGCCGCGCTCCGGTGGGTGGCCAACGGCCGCGACGGGGGAGCGGGCGGCGGCGGCGAGGGAAATTGATGCCGGTGGCGACCACCGAGACCGTAACCGCGCCGAGCCGCTCCGCGGACTTCGACCTCACCCCCGAGCAGCGCCAGGTGCGGGCCGCCGTGCGCGAGTTCGCCGAGCGCGAGATCCTGCCGTTCGTCGAGGAGCACGAGCAGGCGGAGCGTTACCCGGCGGAGCTGATTGGCAAGCTGGTGCCGCTCGGCTACCTGACGCCGCTGCTCCCGGAGGCCTACGGCGGGGGCGGCGCCGACGTCGTGACCTACGGGGTGATCTGCGAGGAGTTGGCCCGCGTCGACTGGGTCGTGGCGTCTGTGGTCTCGGTGACGAACTCGCTCGTTGCCGGGTCCATCGTCCGCTTCGGGACCGACGCGCAGCGCGACCGCTGGCTGCCGGGCATCTGCGACGGGTCGGTGCTGACGGCGGCCGCCCTGACCGAGCCGGGCGGCGGCAGCGACCTGGCCGCCGTGCAGACGCGGGCGGAGCGGACGGCCGGCGGCTGGTTGCTGAGCGGGTCGAAGGTCTTCATCTCCCACGCCGCGCACGCGGGCCTGCTGCTGGTGGCGGCAACGGTCGATCCCGCCGAGCGCCATCGCGGGGTCACCGTCTTCCTGGTCGACCCGCGCGCCGAGGGTGTCGATATCGGCGAGTTGCCGATGCGGACGCTGAAACGCGACAACCTGGCCACCATCCACTTCGACCGGGTCGCCCTGGGGGACGACGCCGTGCTGGGCGAGGTGGGGCGGGGATTCCCCATTCTCGGCGCGGCGCTCGACATGGGGCGCTTCTCGGTGGCCGCGCGTTGCGTCGGACAGGCGCAGCGGGCCATCGACCTGAGCGTGCCGTACGCCGCCGAGCGCCAGGCGTTCGGGCGGCGGATCGGCGAATTCCAGATGATCCAGCAGAAGATCGCCGACATGATTTGCCGGACGGAGTCGGCGCGCGCGCTCGTCTACCGCCTGGGCCGGATGAAGGACGCCGGCATCGAGCGCTGCTCCGTGGAGGCGTCGCTGGCGAAGCTGACCGCGAGCGAGGCGGCCACCGCCAATGTCCTCGATGCCATCCAGATCCACGGCGGCTACGGTTTCTCGGCCGAGTACGAGGTCGGGCGCCTGCTGCTCGAAGCGAAGTCGCTCGAGGTCGGCGAGGGCACGAGCGAGCTGCACCGGAGGGTGATTGCGGAGTCCGCGCTCGGCCTGCGGAGCCGCTAGGCATCTGTGCCGTGGAAACGGTGCAGATGTGCCCAATATGCGCCCTCCTCACGCCTTGTCAGGCGGGCGCCTCGCCGCTCTCGGTGCAACGCGGGGTTTCGCCACGGGACCGGTACCGGTCCTGAAACTCCGGGCTTCCTGCCTGCGTAGGTCTCCTGTAGGGGACACCACAGAGCGGGAGGAAGCGTTGGCCACTCACAACAGCAGCCGTCGCATCGGAGCTGTCGTCGCGGCGTACTGGATCGGGTTGATCGCGTTCACGTTCACGCCCGCGGGCGCTCTTGCCGGCCAGCCGGCTCCGGCCGCGGGTCAACCGGTACGGCAGGCGGAATCCGTCGACGGCGAGCCCGCCGCGGTCTCGGAGCAACCGCAGCAGCCGGCCCCGGCCGCGGGGGAACCCGCTACGGGCGACGAGCGGTCTGGCGAGCCGCAACCGCCGAACGATGCTCCCGTCGTTGCCGAGCCCGGTGCGGACGAGGCCGGAGCCGCCGAAGATGAGACGCCGGCGCAGGCTGCTGCCGAGGGCGACACCACGGTGCAGGCCGCTGCCGAGAGCGCCACCGGGCAGACGGCGGTGGCCACCGCGGCGGCGGAAGCCGCGGCCGAGCAGCCTGTGGCCGCCGAGGAGCCCCTGACCGAACAGCCTGTGGCCACCGAACAGCCCGCGACCGAACAGCCCGTGGCCGAACAGCCCGTGGCCGAACAGCCCGTGGCCGAACAGCCTACAGCCGCCCCGGCAGGGCGCGCCGACCAACAGACAGTCCGTACCCCCGCGTCTCGCCGAATCACGCGCGGAGAAGTGGTCCGCGTGGGCGGGTCGGTCACGATCGAGCGTGACGAACGGGTTCTGGGTGATGTCGTGGTGATCCTGGGCGGGGTCGATATCGATGGCGAGGTCATCGGCGACGTCGTAGTGGTCGGCGGGTCGGCCCGCTTCGGTCCGCAGGCCGTGGCGCGCGGCGACGTCACCGTCGTGGGCGGATCGTTGCGGCGCGCGTCCTCGGCCATGCTGTGGGGCTCGGTGACGGAGGTCGGCCTGGGCAGCGTCCGCGGCTTCAGCGATTCCGGCTGGTGGCAGGTGGGATGGCCCGGCGGCCACTGGTTCGGCAGCCGGGATCTCTTCGGCACGTTCCTGCGCCTCTTCTTCCTGGGACTGCTGGCGTCCGGCATCGTGCTCGTGGCTCGAGCCCCGGTCGAGCGTATCGCGCGGCGCGCGAGCGCGGAGCCGCTCAAGGCGGGCGTCGTCGGCCTGTTGGCCCAGATGCTGGCCGTTCCCGCGCTGGTGCTCGGCATCCTCGGGCTGGTGATTTCCCTCGTGGGGATACCGTTCCTCCTCTTCCTGCCGTTCGTCGTAATGGCCGTGGGGCTCGTGATGCTCGTCGGGTTCAGCGGTGCGGTGGTCGGCGTGGGGGAGCTGGCCCGGAGTCGCATGGGCGCGCCCGGCGCGACCGTTCTGGCGAGCGTCTGGGCCGGCGTAGCGCTCATCCTGCTGCCGACGATGGCGGGCGAAGCGGTGGGAATGGCCGGGGGGCTCTTCCGCGGCCTGGGCCTGCTGCTGGCGCTGACCGGGTTCCTGCTGGAGTACGCCGCATGGACCGCTGGGCTCGGGGCCTTGATCCTCAACCGTTTCGAACCAGGGCCGCCGGGTGCTTCCCCGTCCGCCACGTTCCCCTCGGCGCCACCGCCGCCGCCCGCGGCCCCGGTTGTGCCGTCACCCCCGGCGCCGCCCGTCGATCCGGTCGAGGCGGTGCCCGCCTCCCAACCGGCGCCGTCGTCCGTCGATCAGCCCGATGCGGCGACCGCTCCCGATCCACCCGCGCCGCCGCCTGCGCCCGAGGACGGGGCGCCGCAGCCGGGTCGGGACGACCGCTGAACAGAGGAGCCGGGAGGCTTACTCGAAACGGACCGACTCGAGGAGGGCGACGAAAGGCTCGTCCCACGCCTCCACGGTGCGCGCGGGTCCGGTGAGCTTGAAGAAGTAAGGCCCGGCCGCCGTTTCGACCACCGCCGCCTTCAGGCGGAAGTCGGGCTTGTGGTAGCGCATGCCCGAACCAGGGCGCACCTCTGCCGCATAGATGCCCGGCACATCGAGCAGCGTTACCGCCAGGTCGCCGACCGTGAACGCGGTGGTCGTGGCGACGTCCGCGGAACGCCGCCCGTCCGGTTGCAGCATCTGGCCGGTCCACCGCTCGAGATTGGCCTCGACGGAGCCGCCCGCGCCACCGAAGTAGAAGATCGTCAGGTCGGCGTCCTCCGCGTCGCCCGCGGCCTTCGGGAGCGTGAACTGCGCCACCCGCATCGGTGACGCGACCGGCAGCGCAATCCACTCGGACGGCGGATCGTAGGCCAGCTCGGGCTCCTGGGAGTGCACGGTCAGAGTCAGCAGCACCGCGAGGCAGACGACCGGCGCAGTCTGGAACGCACGGCGTCTTGGTTGCAGGATGGTCATCATGGCTCTCCGTCGATTCCCGGATTCTAGCCTTTCCAGACTGTTATCATCGAGAGTTTTCCAACGCGACCATGGTGCACACCGTCATTCACGAGACGAGCACGTCCGGGCAGGGTGACGTGCACGACATCACCGGGGTGGTTGCCGCGGCCGTGGCCGACTCCGGGCTGTCCGCCGGCATCGTGACCGTGGCCGTCGTCGGATCGACCGCCGGGATTACTACCATCGAGTACGAGCCAGGCGCGGTGGCCGACTTCGATTCGATGTTCGAGCGTCTCGCACCGCGGGCCGGTGCGTACAGGCATCACGAGCGGTGGGGCGATGACAACGGATCGAGCCATGTGCGTGCCGCGTTGCTCGGTCCGTCGCTGACCCTGCCGTTCACGAACGGCCGGGTAAGCCTTGGCACGTGGCAGCAGATCGTGCTGGCGGAGCTCGATACGCGTTCGCGGCAACGCCAGGTGGTCGTGCAGATTCTTGGAGAGTAGGAGCCCAGCTTGCCGCAGGAAATCCCCCACGTGAAGGTGACCCTCGACAACGGGCTCGAGGTCATCGTGCACGAGGATCACCATTGCCCGATCGTCGCGGTCAACGTCTGGTATCACGTCGGCTCGAAGAACGAACGGCCCGGCCGGACCGGCTTCGCCCACCTGTTCGAGCACCTGATGTTCGAGGGGTCGGCGCATCACGACAGCGGGTACTTCCGGCCGCTACAGGAGGCGGGGGGCACGCTGAACGGATCGACCAGCGCGGACCGTACCAACTACTGGGAGGTGGTGCCGCGGGCCGCGCTCGAACGGGCACTGTGGATGGAGTCGGACCGGATGGGGTACCTCCTGCCCGCCCTGACCCGCGAGAAGCTGGACACGCAGCGCGACGTCGTCCTGAACGAGCGGCGCCAGAGCTACGAGAACCGGCCGTACGGGCTCGCCTCGATGACGTTGATGGCCGCCCAGCATGCGCCGGCGCATCCGTACCACTGGCCGGTCATCGGCTGGCCCGACGACGTGCGTGCGGCCACGCTCGACGACGTACGGGAGTTCTTCGCCACGTACTACCATCCTGCCAATGCGTCGCTGGCGATTGCCGGCGATGTCGACGCCGACGACGCCATCCGGGCGGCGCGCGCGCACTTCGAGGAGATACCGGCGGGACCGGCGCCACCTCCCGTGGCGGCTGCTGCCCCCGCGTCCGGGAACGGGCCCGCCAGGCTGCTGCTGGAAGATCGAGTGGAGGCGCCCCGACTCTATCTGGGATGGGTGACCCCGCGGTTGTTCGGACCTGGCGACGCCGAGCTCGACCTGGCCGCGGCGGTGCTCGCCGGCGGCAAGTCCTCGCGGCTGTATCGAGCGTTGCTCCAGGATCGGCGGCTGGCCATCGACGTGACCGCGCACCAGTACTCGGCGGAGATAGCGGGCCACTTCACCGCCGTCGCGACCGCGGCTCCGGGACGGACCCTGGTCGAGCTCGAGACGGTCCTCAGCGAGGAGATCACCCGGCTGGGTTCCGATGGTCCGACCGCCGCGGAGCTCGAACGCGTCCGCAACCTGCTCGAGGCCGATTCGGCGCGGCAGCGGCAGTCCGTCGGCGGGTTCGGGGGACGGTCTGACCAGCTCAACCTGTACAACGTGTACGTCGGCACTCCCGCGTATGCCGCGGACGATTTCCAGCGTTACCTGCAGGCGACGCCGGACAGCGTGGCGGCCGCCGTGCGCGCGGAGCTCGGATCCGGGTCGCGCGTCACGCTCAGCGTCGTGCCAGCCGGCCGCCGCGATGCCGCCCTTCCCGGCTCGACCATGGTGGAGACCCGGTAGTGGCGGTCGATCGAAGTCGGCTGCCGGCCGTCGGCGTGCCGGCGCCGCCGCGGTTCCCCGCCATCGGGCGCGAGGTCCTGTCGAACGGCGCTCGCTTCTGGACCGTCGAGCACCACGAGTCGGAGCTGGTCAGCCTCATGCTGCTGGTTCCGTCCGGATCGGGAGCCGATCCCCCCGGATGCGAGGGGCTTGCCGCTTTCACCGCCGACCTGCTGGACGAAGGCACGCGGCGGTGGACGGGTATAGACCTGCACGACGAGCTTGGCCGCATCGGGGGGCGTCTGGCGACCGACGTCGCGAGCGACGCCACCGTGCTGTCCGTCACCGCGCTGGCGCGGCATGCCCGCGACGCGCTCGCGCTGCTCAGCGAGCTGGCGACCGAGCCGCGCTTCGACCCGGAAGAGGTGGAGCGGGTGCGGGCGCTGCGGACCAGCCGGATCGCCCAGATGCGGCACGTTGCCGCCGCGGTGGCCGAAAGAGCGTTCCTGCGATCCGTCTATGGGACGCATCCCTACGGTCACCCGCCGGCGGGGACGGAGACCGCGCTCGCCCGCATCTCGATAGAGGACATCCGCGCGTTTCACGCCGCTCGCTATGCGCCGGACCAGTGGACCCTCGTCGTGGCCGGCGGCGGAAAACGCCTGCCAGGTTCGGAGCTGGCGGCGGTGGCATCCGCGGTCCCGGCCCCGGCGACCGCGGTGAACGGGGCCGGGGAGGCGAGGCGCACGGACGACTCGCCGTCCGGTCAGCCGACGCTCGACCGGCTGACCTTCGTGCCGCGTCCCGGCGCGGTGCAGTCCGAGATCCGCATCGGGCACCTGGGCATCATGCGCCGCGCCGCGGACTACCCGGCCGTCATGGTCATGAACATGGTGCTCGGCGGGCAGTTCGTCAGTCGGCTCAATCTCAGTCTCCGCGAGAGAAAAGGCTATACCTACGGCGTCCGAACGGCGTTCGAGGGTCGCCGCCGCCAAGGGCCTTTCACGCTGCAGACAGCCGTGGATGCCGCGGTGACCGGCGAGGCGATCCGCGAGGCGATCCGCGAGATCCGCGGGATCCGCGATGTCCGTCCGGTAACGGAAAACGAGCTGGCCGCGGCCCGTCCCGTCCTTACGAGCGGCTACGCGCGCAACTTCGAGACCCTCGGACAGGTGGCGTACGCAGCGATGCGCCTGGCGCTGTTCGGGCTGCCCGACGACGAGTACTCGACCTTCGTCGCGCGGGTGGCGAGCGTCGACGCCGGGGCGGCGACCGATGCCGCACGCCGGCGCCTCGACCCGGATGCCCTCCGCGTGGTGGTGGTCGGCCCGCCGGAAGTGCGGCCGTCGCTGGCCGGACTGGGGCTCGGAAGACCGGTCGAGGCGACGGTGGACGAATTTATTCGATGACGGTATAAACCGGAACGCCCCCTGGTTCGTCATACACGTGAGACGCCTGGAACCATGTCCCTGGTCCGTTTCGGCATGAGTCTGGTCGGGATCGCCGGGCTGTTGGCCGCGGTTCTGGCGGCCGCGACGATCTGGCTGCTGTTCACCGAGCCGGTGACCGTGGCGGACGCCGTGACCGAGGGAGACGTGACGCCCCTCGTCCGCGAGCTGGCCGGGCTGCTCTACGAGGCTGTCTGGAGCCTGCTGCGCTATCTCCACGTCTGGATGTAGATCCGCCGCACCGCGGAACCCGCGAGTCCTTGTGCGGGCCCCTCGCCCGACAATCGTCGCCTGCGGCTCCGATTGCCGCCCAACCGGGCCTGTCTGGAAGTCTGCACCGTTTCTACGGCGCAGACTCCCGGAGCGCCCGCCGCAGGAAACGGACCAGCACGAACCCGTCCAGCCAGTTGAACGGCGCCACGCCGGTGCTGTAGTGGCCGCACGGCAGCACGAAGACCTCCGGATCGACTCCCCGCGCGCGGAACTCGGCGACCAGTCGGCGGGAGAGCCGCACCGGGAACGACAGGTCGTAGCGCGCGTAGACCAGCAGGGTGCGCGTCCCCCGCATGCGATCGATGTAGGGGGCCGGGCTGATCGGCAGCCACAGGTCGCGCAGCAGCCCCGGGTCGATGGCGTTCTCGAGTCCGGCGCGGACGTGCGCCGTCGACAGCCCTTCCCAGACGACGTCGGCGAAGTACGGCGAGATGTGGTTGAGCGCGGCGGCGCGGACGCGCGGATCGTGAGCCGCAGTGAGCATCGCGAGGCAGGATCCGAGGCTGGTGCCGAGCACGCCGATCCGCTCGTAGCCGCGTGTCTGGAGCCAGTCGACCGCGCGTCGCGCGTCGAGTACGGCCTGACGGCAGACCTGCACCGTGCGGCCGATGTTGGCGCTCACGATGTAGTCGGCCCGGTGCAGCTCCGGCGGCATGCGGGCGTCGTGGTAGGGCAGGCTCAGGCGGACCGCGCTGATCCCGAACCGCGCGAGCAGGCGGGCGAGCACGACGTGGCTTTCCGGATCGGCGTTCCAGTGCGGTAGCACGACGACCGCCCGCCGCCGTTCGCCGGGGCGGAACGATGCGGAGAAGTACCGCGCGTGGACCGTATCGTTCTCGGGATGGGGCGTAGGGAACGCGCTCGGGAACCGCAGGCGGTGACCGTCGAAGTGGAAGTCGTTGCCCGGTGGCGCGGCGTAGAACCGTTCGCTGCGGGCGGTGGCGTCGGCCGCCCACGCACGCAGGATCTCGGCCGGCGACTGTGGTCCCGCGGCGCCGGTGGCGTTCCCCTGCCGGTTGCTTCCCCGACCCGCGTCGTCCGCGGCGTCGCGATTGGCCGCGGCGCAGACTTCCAGCTCGGTGTCGGGAATCCAGTCGAGGCCCCATTCGAACGGCCGGACGACCCGGTCGGTGGTCACCGCGACAAGGCGGTGTTCCCAGTCGTGAAAGAGCCGCTCGATCAAGCCGGCAATGCTACTATGCGCGGGTCATGAGCGTGAAACACGTCGGCGTCAAGGACGCCCACACCCTGCAGACCGACGAGGGCTACACCTACATCGATGTCCGCTCGGCCCCCGAGTACGAGCAGGGGCATCCGGCGGGCGCCCTCAACGTGCCGCTGCTGCACTTCGACCCGGCCACGCGCCAGATGCAGCCGAATCTCGACTTCTTGGCGGTCGTCAAGGCGACGCAGGCCGCCGACGCCAAGCTGCTGATCGGGTGCCAGATGGGAGGCCGCTCGGCGCGGGCCGCCGAGATGCTCGCCGCGGCCGGCTACACCGACGTCAGCAACGTGCTCGGCGGCTTCGGCGGCGCCCGCGACCAGTTCACCGGCCAGGTGGTGCACGAGGGTTGGGCGCAGGCCGGACTGCCGGTCGAGTCCGCGGCGCCGCCCGGCGGCAGCTACGACGAGCTGCGGTCGAAGGTGAAGGGCTAGCGCCCCGGAACGCCTGTCCGGCTCGGCGTCTCGGCCCATCCCCTCCGCCCCATGACCTTGCGTCGCAGGACTTCGCTTCGCTACGTTCTGCGGCGCAAGCTCCTGGCTTGCCACGCAGGCGCCTCGCCGCTCTCGACTGTTGACGGCGCTGAAATGGCGGCGTTCGCGCCGATGCCGAGGCCGAATGTCAGGACGGACAGCACCAAAAGCGCCGGACGCGCCCACAACGCACGCACGGCGCAGCAGATATCAGCAGCGATGGAATCGTGCAGCATGGGATGGCCTGACCCGCGTGATCAGTCACGCAGTGCGATCAGCGGGTCCACGCGCGACGCGCGCCATGCCGGCAGCGCACATGCGATCAGGGTGACCACACAGATGACGATGGGGACACTCGAGAATGTCACAAGGTCGAAGCGGGACACCCGAAACAGCAGCGCTTGGAGATAGCTGCCCATCGCAAGCGCGACGAGCAAGCCGCATACCGTGCCGACGGCCGCGATGCCTGCCCCGTGGCGGAGGACCGTGGCGACGATATCGGAGCGGGTCGCGCCCAATGCGGTCCGTACGCCGAACTCCCGGGTGCGTTGGGCGACGAGATAGCTCATGACCGCGAATAGCCCTACGCTTGTGAAGACGACGGCCACCGTCCCAAACACGAGAAACAGGGACGTCCACAGGCGGCGTTGCCAAAGCGCCTCGTAGGCGATGCGATCGAAGGGCACGACGCGCTCGACGACGAAGTTCGGGTTGACCGATTCCAGCGTGCGCCGCACGGAGGTCGCCAGCAACGCAGGGTCATTTCTCGTCGAGATCAGGAAGCGCATCCTCTCCGCTGGAAACTGCCCGTGGTGAAAATAGAACTCGATGCCGCCGTTATCGGCCTGATGCCATGTCGTGTTCGGGACGATACCAATGACCGTCGCCCAGAAGTACGGATCGACGCCCCACCGTATCTGCTGCCCCAAGGGATACTCGCCTTGAAAGAGGAGCTCGCCCGCCCGCTGGCTGAGAATCGCCACCGGGGGCGTCTCGAGCGTATCGGTATCCGCGAAGTCGCGTCCGTCGAGAATGGGCACGCCGAGCGTCGCGAAATACTCCGGCATGGCATTCGACGTTCGCAGGGCGCCGCGATACGCTGTCTCCGGCGTGTCCCGCCGGCGCGAATAGAGTTCGTAAACCGGGCGCTCTTCCGGCGCGTTCAGAAATGGAATCCTGGTGGCGGCGGTTACGGTGTGAACGCCGGGCAACGTTCCTAGCGCCTCCCGCATTTGCCGAAACCCGCGTGCGTGCCGAGCGATGGTCTCCTCGCGCGTGGAGCTCAGCACGACGTCGCCCGCGACCGACGCGACGAGCACACCGTCGGTGCGAGTACCCGTGTCGACTTGACCGAGCTGCAGCAGCGACCGCACCGTGAGTCCCGTGCCAACCAGCAGCGCAACCGAGAGCGCGACTTGCACCACTATCAATTGCCGGCGCAATCGGGATGACAGACTGGTTTCGAGGCCTCCCTTGTCGCCCTGCCGCAGCACATTGGCGAGATTGGGGCGCATGTGCCAGGCGAGCGATGTCGTGCTGATGACGAGTCCGGTTCCGACGCTTGCGCTCGCCGCGAACGCGAGGGTTCGGCGATCGAGGCGGAACTGCATCCATGCGGGGAGATCCACCGGGATGAGGGCGTACAGAGCCGGAATGGCCGCGGCGGCAACGGCGACGCCCGCCACGCCTCCAAAAAGCCCGTACAGCAGGCCCTCGACGACGTGTTGGCGCATCAGGCGCCTAGGTTCGGCACCGAGCGCCTTACGCACCGCGACGTCCTGCGCGCGGCCGGCCGCGCGCGCCACGAACAGGCCGCTCACGTTCACGCACCCGAGCAGGAAGAGCAGCACCGCTGCCGCCGTGACGCCGGCGAGCTGGGATCCGAGTTGCCCGACCTCCGCCTCGCGCAGATGCCGCACACGGACGCGCGTGCCGCGATTCGTGGCGGGATGCTCCTCCGCCAGCCGGCGGGCGATGGCATCCATATCGGCCTGCGCCTGCGCGATGGTCACATCGGGCCGCCGGCGGGCGATCACGCCGTGGGTGTACAGGTCTCGCCGTTTCCACCAGACTTCCGTGATGGCGTAGCGGCTCATGAGCGGCATCCACACCTGGGTGCGGTCGGGATAATCGAACCGCGGCGGCAGCACGCCAATCACCTCGTGCGGGCGGCCGCGGATCTGGATCTGCCGGCCGATGACATCCGACGATCCGCCGAATGCGTCCTGCCACAGTCCGTACCCCAGCACGACCTTGCGGAGGTCGCCTCCGTGCACGTTCTCGTCGTCGCGAAACGTGCGGCCCAGGATCGGCCGAACGCCGAGCGTCTCGAACAACTGGGGCGTGGCAAACGTGGTCCTGACCATCCGCGCCGGGCCGCGTCCGGTGAGGTGTGTCGGGAATGAAACCCATGCCGCCATCTGAGAGAGACCCTGCACCTGCTGTTGCCAGTCCTCGAAGTCCGGGAGGGAGGCGCCATGCAACGACTGCGGCGCGTCTCGCGAGAACGTAAAGACGCGAACCAGGCGATCTCTGTCGGCGTAGGGCAACGGCCGCAGCAGAATCGCGTCGAACAGGCTGAATGCCACCGTGGCAAGGCCAAGGCTCAGCCCGAGCGTCGCGGTAACGAGGAGCGCGAACAGCGGGCGCCCCGTCCACTGGCGACCGGCGGCGTGCAGGTCCTGCAGCAGGGTGTCGAGCCAGTACAGGCTGTCGGCCTGGCGCCGCGCCTCCTTGACTGTCGTAACGCCGCCGAGGTCGACATGCGCTACCCGCCTCGCTTCCCGTTCGCTCATGCCCAGCGCAAGGTTCTCCTCGACCGCCATCTCCAGGTGGGCGTCGAGCTCGTCGTCGAGCTCCCGCTCGGCCGCGGCGCCGCGCAGGCGCGTCCTCGCGCTCGCCAGCCATCGCCGGAGAATCAAGGTGTCGCCTCCAGGAACAACGCGACGATCGCCGCCGTCCGCTCCCAACTCTCCACCTGCTTCTCGAGCTGGCGCCGTCCGGTGTCGGTCAGCGAGTAGTACTTCGCACGCCGGTTCTTCTCCGACGCCCCCCACTCGTACCGGATCCAGCCGTTCTGCTCGAGCCGCAGCAGGGCCGGATAGATCGAACCCTGGTTGATCTGGAGCCGCTGGCCGGAGGTCTGCTCGATTCGTCGGGCCAGCCCGAACCCGTGGAGCGGCCCCATTGCGTCGAGGGTCTTCAGCACGAAGAGGTCAAGCACGCCGTACGGCACGTCCGCCCGCGATTCGGTCATGTTGCGTCCCTACATGAGCATGTTGATCCCTTTCATGTTGCCTGTCAACAGATAATTCCGACCACCACCACCACGACCATGCTACTCGGTCCGCAACGCCACAATGGGGTCCACGCGTGTGGCCCGGCGAGCCGGGACGTAGCACGCGAGCGCGGCGGTGGCGAGCAGAAATGTCGGGGCGAGCACGAGCGTCACCGGATCGACCGGGCTGACCTCGTACAACATGCCGGCGATCAGACGCCCGAAGACGACGACGAGTCCGAGCCCCACGGCGACACCCACAATCGCCGGTCTCAAGCCGCGGGCGAGGATCTCGCGAACGATGCCGTCGGATGTCGCACCGAGCGCCAAGCGGACGCCGATGTCGCGCGTCTGCTGGCTCACGATGTACGACAGCACGCCGTAGAGACCGACGGCGGCCAGCACGAGTGCCAGTGCCGCGAAGTTGCCGAACAGCGCACCGGCAAGACGACGTTGCCAGATTCGATTCGCGACTCGACGGTCGTAGGTCTGCACGTCCAGGAACGACTGGTTCGGATCCGTCTCGCCGACAATCGCCGTCGCCGCCCCGGCGATGACCATCGGATTGCCCCTCGTGCGAATGACGTAGTACGGACCTCTGGTCCCGACCTGGACCTGCGCGCGATAGAGATCGAATCCCGGATCGCCGTCGAGCTCGTGGTGCAGCACCGGGGCCGATACGCCGATCACCGTCCACCAGACATCCGGTCGTCCCGTGCTCTCCAGTTGCAGCCGTTGGCCGATTGGATCGCGACCGGGCCAGAGCCGGTCGGCGAGCCGCTGGCTGACCACGACCACTGGAAGCGTATCGAACTGGTCCCGCCCGTCGAACGCGCGTCCCCGGCGGATGGCGATGTCCATCACCGTGAAGTAGTCCGGTCCGACCGCGTGGAGGTTGACGTACGGATTCCCGACCTCCTCGTCCGGACCCTGCCCCGCGACCCGTATGGCCGCCGGCGCGCGCGGTGTGCCGCCCATCGGCAAGTTGTTGTCGAAGGTCACCGCCGTCACCCCGGGCAGCTCACGAAGCCGCGACACGACGCGATCGTGAAACGCACGTTCCTTCGCCACCGAGTCGTACGCCGCCCACCCCAGCTCGACCCGAAACGTCAGCGTCTCCGCCGTGTCGAACCCGCGATCGACGAGAGTGAGGCGCCAGACGCTCTGCAGCATCAGGCTGGCGCCGGCGACGAGGACCATGGCGAGTGCGACCTCGCCCACGACGAGCAGCGTCCGCAGCCGTTGGTGTTGTACGCCTTCGGACGATCCTCGCGTGCCCTCCTTGAGCGCGGCGTACGGCAACTGCGAGGCGGTACGCACCGCCGGCACGAGCCCGGTGACCAGTGCCGTCAGCACCGCGACACTCATGAGAAAAGCCGCCACGGGCACGTCCACCTCGATCTGCATCCACGGCGGGAGCTGGACGGGGACCAGCCTCATCAGCACCCGAACGCCAGCAAGCGCCAGCACCGCGCCCACGACGGCGCCGCCGAGGGCGAGGACGATGCTCTCGCCCAGGAACGCGCGGATGACGCGCCACCGGCCCGCGCCGAGCGCCGTGCGCACGGCCATCTCGCGGTCGCGCGCGATCGCGCGCGACAGCAGGAGGTTCGCCACGTTGGCGCACGCCACCGTCAGGACCAGCACCACGGCGCCGAAGAGCAGCAGCACGTACGGCCGGACCTGACCGGAGTACATTTCGCGAAGCGGCGTAACGCGAAAGCCCAGGCCGGCGTTGGTGGCCGGGAACTCGCGCTCGAGCCGGCGCGCCAAGTCATCGATGGTCTCTCGCGCGCGCTCGAGGCCGACACCGGGCGCAAGACGCGCGAGCACGTACCGCTCGCGGACGTCACGCCGCCGATACGACTGCGGGTCGGGCGCGATACCGGCGCTGCGGAAGAGATCGGAATGCGACGGAAAGTTGAACGCGGGCGGCGTTACCCCGTAGATCGTGTAGCCGGATGCGCCGTCGAGCGTCATCGAGCGCCCGACGATATTCGGATCCCGGCCGAACTTGCGCACCCACAGGCCGTGACTGATGACGAGTCCGAAGCTGCGGCTGCGATCGAAGCTGGCGGGAAACGTCGCTCCGACGAATGGCTCGACCCCGAGCACGCGAAAGAGATTGTGGGTCGTGACTGTCGCTTGCAACTCTTCCGGCGTCCCGAAGCCGCTGGCGTTGTACATGCCCTGATCGGTGTACATCGCGGCGTCCTCGATCACCGGAAGCGCCAGCAGATCATCCAGCTCCGGCACCGCCAGCGCGCCGCCGTCCGCGTCGCCGCGGACGCTGGTCACGCGCACGAGTCGATCGGGCTCCTTGAACGGCGGATCCCGCAGCAGCAGACTGTTGACGGCGCTGAAAATGGCGGCGTTCGCGCCGATGCCGAGGCCGAGTGTCAGGATGCACAACACCGAAAACGCCGGGTTCCGCCGGAGGCCGCGTCCCGCGTAGCGGAGGTCCGCGGCCAAGTCTCGGATGATCCGCGTGGCGCGCAGATCGCGGCACTCCTCCTTGCTCTTGTCGACGGGACCCATGGCGCGGCGCGCCGCGCGGCGCGCCTCTTCCGGGGTCAGACCGGCTTCGATCCCGGCGTCGATCATGCGGTCGAGGTGGTACTGGAATTCCTCGTCGAGCTCGTCCTCCTGGCGGCGCGGGCGAACGATAGAGCGAAGGACCACCCGCATGCCGTAGAACCAGCGCGACATCGTTTTCCCCATCAGGTAGTGCGCACGATGCTGGAGATCGCAGCGGACAGGCGCTCCCACCGTGCGGCCTCGTCGACGACCGCGTCACGTCCCGCCTCGGTAAGCGAGTAGTACCTCGCACGACGGTTCGTCTCCGATGTCCGCCACTGGGAGGTCACCCAGCCCTGGCGTTCGAGCTTGTGCAACGCCGGATAGAGCGCGCTCTGCCCGACCTGCAGCACATCGTCCGACATCTGTCGGATACGTTGGGCGATGGCCCAGCCGTGCATCGGCTCCAGCGCGATGGTCTTCAGAATCAGCAGGTCCAGCGTTCCCTGGACGAGGTCGACAGGTTTGGTCATCGCGCTGCACTCGCATCAGTTACTGATGTATCAGTAACTGACATTATGCCACGATAGAGAAGCCCGCGTGTGGCGCGCAGCCGATACCGTGCAGGTCGTCTGCCCCAATCACACCACGCCAAAGCGACGGAAGGCGACGACCGCGCCGCAGGTCCCGACCGCGGCGAACGCGGCGAGCGTGGCGAGCGCGGCCAGAGACCGCCGCGCAATCCATCCGGCGGGATCTTCCACATACTCGAAGGTCGGCAGGCGGTCATAGTCCGCGGCCGAGAGCGCCGCCGCATGGAACACACGCGGCCAGAAAAAGGCGCGCTGCTCCGCCTGGTAGACGGCCGCCTGTTCGAAGAAGCGTCGATAGCGGGCCTCACCCGTACCGGCCGCGTCGCTGAGCACGCGTTGCACGAGGGAGGCCGGCGCCAGCCATGCCCACCGATCGAGAAACGCGCGTCGCGAGACCAGGCTGTCGGCGATGCGATCCCGAACCGCCTCCGTGCGGCGCTCGACTGCCTCCTCCTGCGCCGCCAGCAACACGTAGAAGAGGCTCATCTGCGTGAAGCGGCGATCGCCGGCGAGCTTCGGATGACGCGCAAAGAAATCGTCGAGGAGCGGGTTGCCCACGGGCGCCGGCTCGACGATGGTGGTCATCGCCGCGTGCATCGACGCCTGGTCGTGGATCCGATCACGGTGTCGTTCGAGGAACTGGCGGCGTAGCGCCTCCTCGTTGGCGGTCACGCGCGCCTCGTTACGCGCGCGGCGCGCGGCCTCCACGAACTCGATGCGGGGCGGCACCGGGTGCAGCCGGGTGGCCGCGAGCGTGAGCGCGGATGGGAGCACGACCACCAGGACAATCCACAAGGTAGCCAGCACCATCACGTTGTGCGCGGAGCCGCGGCCGGATGCGTTGATCCAGGCCGCGAGCGCGAGCCAGGAGGCGCCGTAGAGCACGACCGCGGCGGTCCACAGCAGCAGGCGCGTGCCGTCACCGGGCGCGGCGAAGCCGGTCGACGCGGCGATCCCGATCGCGGGGCACAGGAGGGCGAGGCCGACGATCAGCGCGCCGCGCAGCGCGACCTTCGCGGCCACCAGCGTCCGCAGCCGGATGGGCTGGGCAAGCACGAGCGCCAGCGTGCCCTCCTCGCGCTCGGTGGCGAGCAGGTTGTAGGTGAGCGCGATGATCAGCAGGGGATAGCCGTAGACCATCACGAACAGCAGATCGAAGTGACCGACGAGCAGCTTGCGCGGGCTGGTCACGTTCTCGACCGCCCGGCCGAAGATCGGCCCGGCATCCTTCGACGGCAGTGCCTGCGGGTAGGGATTGATCCCGATCTCCAGCGTCATGACCGAGTAGACGTCCGGGTAGAGGTCCGTGCGGCCGACGGCGAGGGCCTCGTGCGGGGAGGGTGGCAGGACGACGTTCCGCTGCCGCGTGGCGGCGAGCACGAACTCCGGATCGCGAGGGCCGTATTCGGGTGGCCGGTCCGACGGCGCTCCCAGACGACGTTCGGCGTCCATGGCCTGCTGCCGTAGCTCGGCCACGGTCCGGCGGTTTGCCTCGGCCACCCGCTCGAGGGCGAAACGGTGCGCGGAGGCGCGCCGTTCCCCGGTGCCGAGCGCATAGGCCGCGAGGGCGATGAAGAGGACGAGCACCGTGACCACGGCGCGATCGGCGCGCAGCAGGCGCCATTCGTGGCGAAGCACCGTGCCCAACGTGCCTGAACGCTCAGACATGCAATCTCCGAACCGAGGCCAGCAGGCCGGCGGTGGCGGCCGTCAGCCAGAGGAGGAGCGTGGCGGTGGATGTCCACGTGTAGCTCGCCGCCCAGGCCAGCGGAGGCCGCACGTACTCGAACCGCGGCAGCTCGGCCCAGAGGTCGCGCCCGCGGAGATAGCCCGCGTAGAACGTCTCGTCGCCGGGACGCTGCGCGATCTCGTCGTTCACGGCGATGGCGCGGTTGAGCGGCTGCACCAGGTCCAGGCGATAGGCTTCCGCGGCGGCGGCGAAGCGGCGGTGGTGCGCGAGGTCGGTGCCGGACAGCGCATTCGAGACGTGCTGCAAGGCCAGCGCCGGCGCCAGCAGTCCGACCATGCGTCCGACCTGCTCCTGCCGTTCGTAGATGTCGAAGAGTGCGTCGAGGTGGCGGCGGTAGATGTGACTGCTCTCGGCTTCGCCCTCGGACAGTGCAAAGCCGATGGGACTGACCGGCAGCGCCTCGGGACCGGCCACGCCGTACTCGGAGACGAGGCGCTTCGTCACCGCCTCCACGCGCTGCGGGAAGGGGATCATCCGCGCGAAATCCTCTTCGATGGCGGCATCGAAGGCCGTCGCGAGCGGGGCGGGATGGACGAACCCCGCGAGATCGGTACCCAGCCGCGGCGCGAGCAGACAGGTGGCGAACCAGAACGCGAGCAGCCCCGCCAACGCCTGACGGCTCGTACCGGCGCGGGCCGACACCCAGAGCCCCACGGCGGCCCAGATCGTGAAGTACGCGAGGTAGACGAGCGCGAGCGCGGCGGCGCGGCCCGCCTCTTCCCGCATTTCCGAAGCGTCGGCCAGCGCGAGTCCTACCCCCAGTAGCGCGGCGGGAAGGAGCACGCAGGCGAGGAGCAGGGCGACGGCCACGGTCTTTCCAAGGACGAGCTCCCAGCCGCGCACACCGGTGGCAAGCGTCTGACGCAGCGTGCCCTGCTCGCGCTCGCCGGCGAACGTGGAAAACGTGAGGAGCACGATCACCAGCGGCACGAGGATCTGCAGCGCGGTGGCGGCCGTCAGCTCGCCGAAGCGTGCGCCCGGGGGGGCATCGGCGGCGGGCCGTCCCGCGAAGAGGTTCTGCTTGTGGGCTTCGAGAAAGACGAACGATCCGACGTAGTCGTCGATCCCCCGGTCGACGGCGGCCAGGGGCGGCACGGGCTTGAACAGGAACATGCCGTAGTGGGCCGCCATGTGCGGATGCATCGCCCCCTTCTCGAGCCAAGCCTCGTGCTGGACGTCCGTAGCCGCACGCCGCAGGGCAGCCGCCTGGGTGGAGCGCGTCCAGCCGACCCACACGGAAACGGCGAGCAGCAGCAGGAGCACACCCACGGCCCAGCGCAGACGACCGTCGCGCGACATCTCCAGCAGGTCCCGGCGCGCGACCTGGAGCGCGATCATGCTCTCATCCTTCAACGCCACGCCCGCACATCGCATCTATCGGGAACCGCCACCTGCGCGAGCCCCCCAGGCAGGCTGAGGGGCTTGTTCCCGCCCGCCGTCCGCCGGCGCATTCCACACTAGCACGCGGCACCCGGTTGCCTACGACGTACACGATCATCGTAGCTGGGGCTCGCCACGGCTCCCATGCTCCCGGATGCCATCCCGGGCTACGTCGGTGGTCCGGCAGCGCCTCGGTCGCCAAGGTCCGTATTTCACGCTCACGCAGCACTCGTTCATAGCGCTCCTCGGACAAGCGGAATGCGTCGATTCGTCGTGCGGCGATCGTCGCAACGCGCTCCAGCAGGACCAGGTCGTCGGAGAGGCGAGGGGAATCGATGCATGGTGTCCAGCAGCTCCATCTAACTTGACGCGCGCCCGGCGCGTCGGCCTCGGCGTCGCGGCGTTGCTCGCGGGCACCGATTTGACCATGGCGAACGCCGCGAGACAGGCCCGACGAGGACGATCGGCGGCGCCGCGTTGGCCCTTGGCGCCGACCTCGCCACCCACCTGCCATGGAGCCGCCATCTCCTGCACGTCAACGCCGTGACCGGCGCGGTGGGCGGTCCGATTGTGCTCTGGATGCTGCTGCGCAGCCGGGTGCGGTGGACGTGACGTTACTCGACGATCGTGGAGACCGACCAGCCTCGTCACGGGCGCGGTGCGCCGCGGGGACGGCGACGCGTCGTACCTCGGAGCTGCCTGGTGGGATCAGGACAGGATCAGGCGGTCGTCTCGACCGCTACGACGGAGGAAGCGGGTCTCGGGTGCGGAGTTCCGGGAACAGCGAGAAATCACGGTCCCGGGTGAGCAGAACCTCCGTCCCGTGTGCGATGCAGACAGCCGCGATCCGGGCGTCGTGAACGACCCCTCCATGCACTCGCGGCCGCTGCACGAACCTGTCGAGCACCTGGAGGAAGTCGTCGGTTTCGCCGATCAGGCGGTTCGACGGAGACGCCGTCCAGGCCTGCAGCTGCCGCCAGGCGCGTTCGGGTGACGTCGCCTCGTTCTTCCAGATCCGCCGGCTGGTCACGACGCTCAGGAACTCGTAGCAGCACGGCCACGGAATCGCCCACGCGTCGTCGCCCTCTGCGAGCGCCAGCATCACGGCGCGAGCGGCATTGTGCGCCCGTGATTCTCTGCGGTGGGCGTAGACGAGCAGGTTGGTGTCGACGGCAATCACCGCGTTTCCGGACCTCCGTAGATGGTCGCGCGCAGGTCCTGCCAGGAATAGGCTTCCAGCGGGTCCGCGCCGCCGGCGTCTCCCGTGCTCAGGTCGGGCAGGCGGTACCGCCGTCGCACGGTGGGAGCAGCAAGTACATGACGCAGCCCCTCTTCGACGACGGCGCGCAACGGGCGGCCTGTCGCCCGCGCATGTCGTTTCGCCCGCGCCAACAGCTCGTCCCGGATGTCGAGTGTAGTCTTCACCTTGACCATATTACCCATATGTGCCTGCATGCCCAAGTCGCTGTTGCCATACTACCCATATTCTTAAATATGGCCCTGCCAGACTAGCCCAACGGCGCGATTGCGCGGCACACACGGCGTGTGCAGGAGCCGAGGAGGTCTTGCGCCCTTTTCGCGAGGCCGCCGACCGGCTGACGACGATGCCCGGGGTCAGTGAAACGGTTGCGCGGGTGATCATCTCCGAGGTCGGCGTGGACATGACGCGGTTTCCCAGTGCGGGACACCAGGTCTCGTGGGCGGGCCTGTGTCCGCGCCTCGGCGAGAGTGCGGGCAAGCGCCGCTCGACCCGGATCCGTCACGCGACGCCCTGGTTGAAGACGACGCTGGTCCAGGCTGCGTGGGCGGCGACGCGGAAGAACGGGATCTATCTGCAGTCCCTATTCCGCCGCCTCAAGGGCCGGCGCGGCCCGAAGAAGGCGATCGTGGCGGTCGCCGCCTCCATGCTGACTGCCGCCTGCTACATCCTCCGCGACGAGACGGATTACCACGAGCTCGGCGGCCGATACCTGGCGGACCGCGACAAGCACCACATCACCTAGCGCCTCCTCCGGCGGCTGCACGACCTCGGCGTCGGAAGTGAAGGCCGCCTGAACCGGTGCCGTGGCCCTGAGTTTCTCTCTAGGACTTGTGCCCCGGCGGCCCAGCCACCGATGGATGCCCCGTGGCGGCTGCCCCGAGCTGCTGATCCCGGACAACCTGCGCTCGGGGGTCAGCGGCGCCCATCGCTACGAGCCGGACCTGAATCCGACCTATCACGACCTCGCCCGCCATTACGGCGTGGCGGTCTTGCCCACGCGGGTCCGACGCCCAGGGGACAAGGTTCAGGCTTCATACTACGCACCTTCCTGTACATGCGACGCAAGCTTTGGGTATCGTCGCCGGTCCCGGAAGCGTTTTCCAGGATGGGCGACGGGCAACGGTCCGGTGGGGGGCTCGAAGAGGATCGTTCCCTTGTTGATCAACGACAATTACTTTGACCGGTCGGCGAGCACGCGATCGGTCGTTTCGAGGTTGCACGCAGAGTCGTGTGAGACTGCCCGTTTTCCTGGTGGAGGACGGGTTGGTCACGGATGCGCAGGTTCGGCGATTTCGCGAGAAACGGATGTCTGGGAAAACGTTGGCGGCGGCCGCGGCAGCGGCGGGCATGAGCGAGCGGACGGCGCGTCGTTGGCAACAGCGCGGCGCGTTGCCGTCGACGACGAACGCGCCACGGACGTGGCGGACGCGGGAGGACCCGTTCGCCGAGGTGTGGGAGTCGGAGGTGGTTCCGCAGTTGGTGGCCGACACCGACGGCCGGCTGCAAGTGCTGACGTTGTTCAAAGCGCTGTGCGTGCGGCATCCGGGCCGTTTCCAAAGGGGGCAGCTACGGACGCTGCAGCGGCGGGTTCGGGACTGGCGGGTGCAGTACGGTCCGGACCGCGAGGTGTACTTCGAGCAGGTGGCGGTTCCGGGTCGGGAAGCGGCGTTCGACTTCACGGACGCGAGCGACCTGGGGGTGACGATCCGGGGCGTGCCCTTGCCGCACCTGCTGTTCGAGTGGGTGCTCAGCTACAGCAAGTGGACGTATGTGGGACTGGCGCTGAGCGAGACGTTCGAGGCGCTGGTGGCCGGCCTGCAGGGGGCGCTTTGGATGCTGGGCGCGGTGCCAGCGTTGCTTCGTCACGACAACCTGTCGGCGGCGACGCACGAGCTGAAGCGCAGCGGTGGCCGCCAGCTGACGGCTCGGTTCAAGCAGGTGCTGGACCACTACGGGCTGGACTCGTCGAGGATCCGGCCGGGGAAGGCGCACGAGAACGGGGTGGTCGAGCAATCGCACTTCCGCACGAAGACAGCCATCGAGCAGGCGCTGCTGCTGCGGGGCGACCGAGACTTCGATGACGAGTCCTCCTACCTGCGCTTCGCACGAGCGGTCGTCGACGAGGAGCGGAACCGGCCGGCGGCGGCACGGCTGGCCGAGGAGCGGGCGTTTCTGCGGCCGTTGCCGGCGTCGCGGATCCCGGAGTACACGACGTTCCGGTGCAGGGTGCGCAAGTGGAGCACGATTCGCCTCGGCAACCGGATCTATTCGGTACCGTCGCGTCTGATCGGTCACACGGTCGAGGCGCGTCAGCACCCGTCGACGGTTGAAATCCTGTACGGCGGCCGGGTGCTGTGCACGATGCCGCGTCTTCGAGGCGCGGCGGACCACCGGATCGACTATCGCCACATCATCGCGAGCCTGGTCCGCAAGCCGGGCGCCTTTGCGCGGTACCGCTTCCGCGAAGAGCTGTTCCCGTCGCTGACGTTCCGCGCGGCGTATGACGCGCTGGGGCGGACGCACGGCGAGCGGGCCGACGTCGAGTATGTGCGGCTACTGCACCTGGCGGCCTCGACCAGCGAGCGTCAGGTCGAGACGACGCTTCGGGCTCGTCTCGACGCCGGCGACACGTGCGAGTACGCCAGCGTGCAGGCCGAAGTGCGTCCGCCGGTCCCGACCGTGCCGGTCGTAGACATCCCTCGCCCCGACCTGACGCGGTACGACGCGTTGTTGACCGGAGGCCTGCACGGATGACGGCGCCGAGCACGCAGGTGACGACTCTGCTGACGCAGTTCAACCTGACGACGGCGTCCGAGGAGCTGGTGCCGCGGTTGACGCAGGCAGGCCACCACGACGCGCTGCCGGTGTTGCTGGAAGTGTTCGAGGCGGAAGCCGAGGCGCGACGCCAGCGGCGGATTGCCCGGTTGCGCCGGACCTCGCGTCTGCCGCCCGGCAAGACATTCGAGACCCTCGACACGGGTCGGTTGCCGGGCCCGGTCGTTCAGCAATTGAAGACACTGGCCAGCGGGGCGTTCCTCGAGACGGCGACCAATGTGCTGGCTTTCGGCCTGCCTGGCGTCGGCAAGAGCCACGCGCTGTGCGCCGTCGGGCACGCGCTGGTTGAGGCTGGCCACAGCGTGTTGTGCGTCCCGGCCTACGCCCTGGTCCAGGAACTGCTCGGCGCGAAACGCGACCTCGACCTGCCCCGGGCGCTGCGCAAGCTCGACCTCTTCGAGGCGATCCTGCTCGACGATCTCGGCTACGTGCAGCAGAGTCCCGACGAGGCCGAGGTGCTGTTCACGTTGCTGGCCGAGCGCTACGAGCGGCGTTCGGTAATGGTGACCAGCAACCTGGTGTTCAGCCAGTGGGACCGGATCTTCCGTGACCAGATGGCCACTGCCGCGGCGATCGACCGCTTGGTACACCACTCGGTCGTGCTCGAGTTCGACGTGCCGAGCTTTCGGACCGACCCGTCACGGCCCACGTCATCGGCGCCATCACCGCCGCCTGTGCCTCGCGGACGTCCGCCAGGCCCCCTGTTGCCACGGCGCCGCCGACCTGCGAGTTCGTGAAGCCTTCCGCCAGTTGCCCGGTATTGCGGGCCGAGCGGAGGATTCGCGCGCGGCCGAGCGTCAACGCCCATCCAGACTGTGGTCGGCGCGCGCGATAGCGCCGCCTCCAGGCTCGCCTGGCGCAACTACGGACGCCGCTCGTCCCCACGGTTGCCGCGTGCGCCAGACGAGCCTTCCGCGGCACTCGATGGGTCGCTCGACGGAACGCCCTCTTCGGTTCGTCGTCGTCGACCACACCGTCCGGCCCAGCCGGCCGTTCCGTCTCGCGAGGGTACCCCGACCGGGCATGACCAGCACCGACGTCCGGCTCGGAACCACTCGCGTTCAGTTTCCTTCAGATCTCAGTGACCGTTGACACATGAGGGCCTCTGATCCTCTCAACCGGCCAAAATGGTTGACGCTGACCGGCCAAAGTAGTTGACGCCGAACACTTGTCGTCGGCCCGCACGGCACGTAGGACGCCTTCCCGCGCGAAGCTCTTGGCGGTGCTCAGATGCACGTCGAGTTCCGTCGCCATCTGCACGACGGTCAGCCAGCCTGCGCTGGTCAGATGCTGCAAGTAGCTGTCGATGTTGTACGACCCGCGCAGGGTGCGGACGCGTGTGGCGGTAAACGGCAGACCGCACCCGGTCCGCAGCCACCGCCGGTTGAGCGTCTCGGCAATCTGTCCATCGGTCTGTTCGGTGGCAAGCGCGCGGACGTGCTCGACGAGCGCGGCCGGAGTACGACGCAAGTCCGGCGCTGCGATGGGCAGCGGACACTCGATCTGACGCGTCGCACCGCCACGCCAGCGGATGGAGATCCGGATCACGTCGTCGCGCAGCAGGGTGACATCCTCGATGAGGAGTCGCAGCATCCGCTTGCGGTCGCGCGCCGGCGTGCGCGGGTCATCCCAGACGCGCGGCAAGTCGGCGACCAGCGCCATCACCTGTTCCTTCATTTCGGCCGTGACCGGCGGTGACTGGGTCTTGCCTGCACGCGCGTACGCTTTCTTCAGCCTCGGCCAACCGTTGGAGCGCCTGGTTCCAGTGGCGTTCCAGGTTGTCGGCCACGAGCCGATTCTCGGGCCGCACGAGCAGAAACTGCCGTTGCGCCCGCTCGGCGTCCTCCCGCAGCCGGGCGATCTGCGCCCGTTTGGCCCGCTCGATCTCGGCGGCCCGGTTCCGCAGTTCGTCGAACACCTCGACGGCCACGTCGATCGACGCCGGGGTAATGGTCTCGAGCACGAGCTTGCTGACCGCGCGGTCGATCGCCGCGCCCGGCAGACGCTGGCACGGCGACTCTGCCCGTTCTATCGATCGGCGTTGACAGGAATAGTGCGGCGTCGGGTGACCACGATGTCCGAGTGCACCGGTTACGAACGTCCCCGCGCGCGGACCGACGGAGACGCGTTGCGGCCACGCGATTTCCTGCTCCCGGAAGTAGCGCACCACCATCCCCGCCGATCCGGTGCGCTGGAAGGTCTCGAACACGAGGCGGACGGCGCCCTGGACCTGCTCGTCGGGATCGAGCAGCAGCTTCCCGTCGGGGCCGACGACATATCCCAGCGGCGTGGGCATCGACAGCTCGCCGCGGCGCGCCTTGTTGAGTTGTCCGCCGATCAGGCGCGCGCGCAGCACGTGCAACTCGGCTTCACTCATTAATGTTGACCGTACAGTAATGGAGAGTTGGAGCGCTCCGGCCCTGCGAACACGGCCCGCACGGCCGGAATCACTCTCCATTTCTATACGTTCTCCTCTCCGTCGTTCGGTCACGAGAGGAGAGCAGCAATGGAGTTGTCTCAGGCGAGCAGTCCACCTTCGGGAACGACCCAGGGCGCCTTCCATGGATGTCTTGCGCCGTTCATCGAGTACCTGCAGCGGGAAGGTTTGACGGAAAGCCGGATCCGTTGCCTTCGCGCCTCGGCGCGTCACTTCCTGGTCTGGCTCGGCCAGGAGGACATCGACATCGGCGTGATCGATGACGCCGTGCTGCGGCGCTTTCGCCGTCACGATTGCCGGTGCCCGGGAATGGAACGCGAGCGTCGCAAGATGCTCGCCGGCCCGTCCCGGCAGTTCGTCTCCGGAGCGCTCCGGCTCGTTCGGTTCTTCGAGCAGAGCGGACGTCTCCAGCATCCGGGCGAGCTCGACGAAGGCTTGCGCCTGCTCGAGCAGTTCCTGGCCGAGTGCGCGGGGCGCGGCTATGCGCCCGATTCGCTCATGGGCTATCGAAGTGCCTGCCGGCACGTCCTGGTGTGGCTTCACCAGTCGCGCATCCCGATGCGGCGGATGGATGCCGACGTCCTGGAGCGCTTCGTCGCCCATGACTGTGTCTGTCCAGGACCATTCGAGAGCCCGCGCAAGCGCCTCGGGGGAGGGCGATACGTCTATCCCGTCGAGCGCTTCTCCCGCTTTCTTGCCGCCCGGGGAGTGCTGCCGGGTGCTGTGTCGACGCCCAGGAACGAAGTCGTCGATGCGGATCTGGAAGCGTTCGGTGCGTGGCTTCGACGCCATCGCGGCGCCCGCGAAGCGACGATTCTCAATCATCTCAGGCGGGTCGCGGAGATGCGTACGGAGCTCGGCGCCGACCCGGGGCAGTACAACGCCGCATCGGTCAGGGAGGTGCTGTTGCGCCGGTTCGCAACCGCCTCCCGGTCCTACGCGCGGTCACTGGCCACCTCGATGCGCATGTACCTGCGCTTCCTCGCCGCGCGCGGACAGTGCCCCCCGGCGCTGGTCGGCGCGATTCCCACCGCTCCCGGCTGGCGGCTGTGCGAGTTGCCGCGATATGTTCCCGCCGTCGATATCGAGCGCGTGATCGCCTCGTGCGACGTCACCACGCCGGTGGGCCTGCGCGACCGGGCCATTCTGCTGCTGCTCGCCCGGCTGGCTCTGCGTGCGGGCGACATCGTGCATCTTCGCCTCAGCGACCTGGACTGGGAGAACGCCCGGGTACGGGTGTGCGGGAAGTCCAGGCGTGAGACCGGATTGCCACTTCCGCAGGACGCCGGCGATGCCGTGCTGGACTACATCGAGCACGCGCGCCCACGCATCGGCGACGACAGGGTCTTTCTCACGGCCAGGGCGCCGTATCGGCCCTTCACTTCAAGCAACGCGATCACCGACATCGTCATCCAGGCCCTGAAGCGGGCCGGCATGCACGACGTCAAGCCCAGAGGCGCTTACCTGTTCCGCCATTCCGCGGCGACGAACCTGTTGCGAGCCGGCGCGTCGCTCGACGTCATCGGCGCGCTCCTCCGACATCGCTCCCCCGATACCACGGTCATCTACGCGAAAACCGACCGGCCCATGCTCCTGGAGGTGGCGCAGCCCTGGATAGGAGATGCGCGATGACCCTGCAGGCTCACGTCGACCGCTACGTCACTCTGAAACGCCATCTCGGCTACAAGTTCGTCAACAACGAGCGGATACTGCGCTCGTGGGCCACCCGGGCCATGAACCGCGGTGACGACCTCATCGTGGCCGACACGATGCTCGGCTGGGCCTGCGACGCATCGTCGTCGGCCGCCGCAGGCAAGCGGCTGAGCGTCGCCCGGCGGTTCGCCGTGTGGCTCCAGGCCGAGGACCCCCGCCACGAGGTTCCGCCCCAGCATGTGCTTGGACCGACCACGCAGCGCAGGCCCACCCCGTACCTGTTGACCGACGCCGAGATCAGCACGCTGATGGCGGCCGCGCTGTCGCTTCCGCCGAAGGGGTCGATCTCGCCCCATACCTGGCACTGCATCATCGGGTTGATGGCCTCCACCGGGCTGCGGCGCGGCGGGGTATGCGCTTTGCGCCTGACCGACATCACCGCTGACGGATTGGTCGTGCGCGAGACGAAGTTCCAGAAGTCGAGGCTCGTTCCGCTGCATCGCAGCACCGTCGATGCCCTCGACCGCTACCTCGCCATCAGACGACAGTGCGGTGCGGCGAGCGAGCACCTGTTCGTTCTCTCGACCGGCCGAGCGATCAATCCCGACATCGTGACCGGCATGTTCGTCAAGCTGGCACGCCAAGTCGGGCTTCGTGGCGGCCCCGGCGAGCCGGGCCCGAGGCTGCACGACCTGCGTCACCGATTTGCCGTTCGGTCGCTCGAAGATACCGTCGCCACCGACCGCGACAGCGCGAACCGCCACATGCTGGCGCTGGCGACCTATCTCGGTCACAACAGCGTTTCCTCCACCTACTGGTACCTCGAGGCCACGCCCGTTCTGCTTCGCGACATCGCCCGCAAAGCGGAACAGGCCCACGCCGGGAGGGTTTCGCGATGACCGAGCTCGCCTCCCACCTCGGCATGTTCCTGCGCGAGCACCTGCCTCGCGACCGAAACGCCAGCCGCCATACGGTACACAGCTACGCCGACAGCTTCCAGCTCCTGGTCTGCTTCGCCGCCGAGCGCCTCGGCGTGCGCCCGTGCCGCATCGAAGTCGAGCAGCTCACCGCACCGCTCATCCTCGACTTCCTCGATAGTCTGGAGCGGGAACGCAACAACACGATCGGCACGCGCAACGTACGCCTCGCGGCGGTCAAGTCATTCTTCCGCTACCTCGAGTTCCGCGTACCGGCCTGTCTCGACCTCGCGCGCCAGGTCCATGCGATTCCAATCAAGCGTCACGATGACGCAATGGTCGAATCGCTGAACCGTGACGAGGTGCAGGTCCTGCTCGATGCCCCTGACCCGACGACCGCCGCCGGCGTGCGGGACCGGGCGATGCTGCACCTAACCTACGCCGCGGGCCTCAGAGTCTCGGAGCTGATCGGAGTGATGTGCACCGACCTCGCACGCCCGCACCTCGATACCGTGCGCGTGACCGGAAAAGGGCGGCGCGAGCGCGTCCTGCCGTTGTGGCAGGAAACCCGTTCGGCTCTCCGGGACTGGCTCTGCGTCCGGCCCGACAACGGCCAGGACCACCTCTTCCTCAACGCACGGGGCAAGGCCATGACTCGGCATGGGTTCGCCCATCGTCTGGAGCTGCATGCCACTACCGCCCGGCAGCGGATGCCGTCGATGACCGGCAAACGCATCTTCCCGCATCTTCTGAGACACAGCTGTGCTGCCCACACCCTGGAGGCGACCGGCGACATCCGCAAGGTGTCGCTGTGGCTCGGCCACGCCAGCATCCAGAGTACGGAGATCTACCTGCGTAGCGACCCGATCGGCAAGCTCGACGTACTCGCAGCGAGGCTCCCTCCGGCGATCAGAAAGGGTTCGTTCAAGGAGGCGCCGGACCGGTTGCTCGCGATCCTGAACGACGCCCGTGCCCAATAGAAATGTTGAGTGATTCCGGCCTTGCGGGCCGTGTTCGCAGGGCCGGAGCGCTCCAACTCTCCATTACTGTCCGGTCAACATTAGTGTCGTAATGGAGTGCACTCCATTAACTCATCGTCCCCTTGAGCCCGAGCAGCAGGCGGTCATTGAAGTGGGCCGGATCATAGAGCCCGTCTTCGTCCAGAATGAGCGTCTCGCTCAGGGCGCAGATCTCGAGCAGGCGATGCCAATCGCTCGAGTTACGGGCGAGTCGCGAGACTTCCAGCCCCATGACCACGCCGACGCGGCCGAGGCCGACGTCGGCGACGACCCGTTGAAACCCGGTCCGCTCGGCTGCCGACGCGCCCGACAGACCGAGGTCTTCATCGATGACCACGATCTGGTCGACCGCCCAACCCAGCGCCAGGGCGCGCCGCTTCAGCGCATACTGCCGGGCGGTGCTTTCCTGGTGCTCGTGTACCTGCTGCAAGGACGACTGCCGCACGTAGAGACAGGCGAGACGACGAAGATGGTCCGCCGTAACCGCAGTGGATTGGCTCATGTATAGGCTCCCTCCGGAACGCACCTGAACACCAGGCTCGCCAGGACACGCGCCAGCTCCGACCGGACGGGCGGCGCCAGCTCCAGGTCGTCGCTCCCGGTCATCGGCTCCAGGACGGCCGGCGGCAGGTTGATGGTCGACATGGCCTCCAGCCACGCCGGCATCCCGCGGGTCATCAGCAGAGCGACGCCGTACCCCCGGCCAGAGAACGCGACCTGCGTAGCGGCGTCGTGCCGCACGACCTCGTACTGCCGGCGCACCGAATCGACATCGATACCCGACACGGTCGTGGCGTCGTCTACGGGCGCGGTTTTTTCTTGCGACGGGCAACCGCCCGGTCGAGCGAGCGGGCATGAATCGAGATTCCAAACCGCCGCGCCACGGCGGCGGTCAGCGGCTCGTCCTCTCGCACGTCTTCGCCCGCCCGCCAGCGTTCGACGTAGTCGACGACCGCCTCGGTGCACTTGTGGGCCCGCTTCGGCCCGGGGCGTTTGGGCACCAACCCGGGAATCCCGTGAGCCTCGAAGGCGGCCGCCGCCTCGTAGAACGCCTGCCGGCTGACGCCGAAGCGCGCCGCGACCTCGGTCACCGGGCGCCCCTCGATCCGGTGCCGGCGCACCATCTCGTACTTGACCTGGACGCGGTCGCGCGGGTCGAAGAACGGGTGGCTCAGAAAGACCTCGTCGCGGACCACCTCGGGGTGCGGGTGCAAGGCCCCTGCCTCGCGCAGGGCCTGCGTCTTGACGTCGGGCCGTGACTTGGGCGAGCGCGGCATCAGGTGTGTCACCAGAAGTACGACACATGCCGGATGCCGTGTCAAGGAGCACTTGACCAAGTGTACAATCTTATACCCGAATATATTGAAAAAGACTGCGCCACGTCGTCGCTGAAGGCTGTCCGTTCTCGGTTGCGTGAGGACGAAATCCATTTGACATTATTGGCGAAATCTCCTTGACACTCACAGCACGGGCGCTCGCCATCGGCAGTTACAGCGCCCGCAGCATCGAATCGATCCTCAAGCACCGACTCGACGAGACCGCCGCCGAGCAACTCGAACGCGCCGACCCGGTCGAGCACGACAACATCCGCGGCGCTCTCTACTACCAGTGACTCCTACTGGGAAACTCACGTTGATCACTGACTCAGGCGGCGTTCACTTCAACTTCCACACCAAGGTCGTGCAGACGTCGGAGGAGGCGCTGGGCGGCGCGGTGCTTGTCGCGGTCGGACAGGTATCGACCGCCGAGGTCGTCGTAGTCCTTCTCGTCGCGGAGCATGTAGCAGGCGGCGGTCAGCATGGAGGCGGCAACCGCCACGATCGCCTTCTTCGGACCGCGCCGGTTCTTGAGACGCCGAAATTGGGACTGCAGATAGCTGCCGTTCTTGCGGGTCGCCGCCCACGCAGCACCTCGTCGGCTTGCCGCTCCAGTTTCTCTACGGCGGCGCGCAACGCATCGATCTGCCCCAGGTGCAGCTCCAGCAGGAAACGGTGGTGCGCCGTCACCCGCCCGTGTGCCGCGGTGACGATGTCCGCACGGTCGGCCTTCACGCGCACGCCGGCGCAATCAGCCAGCCGCTCAGGATCGGTCTCCCCGGCGATGAGCGCCGACAGGACGGTCCTCGGAGGTGCGCGTCAGGTAAGCGCGCTGTTCGCCTGCCGATTCCAGGCGCCGTAGCTTCTGGAAGCCTGGTCCAGGTCACAGCGGTCCGTCGGTGGCCGGGCGCCGGAGGCGGGGTCGGGAGACCGGCCGGCCGCCAGGGTGGCCAAGTGTTCGAAATGCCTCGAGAGTGCGCTGGCGTCGGTGGCTGACGTACGACTCCGCATCTTGAAGCGGGGAGACGCCGCGGCGGGCGAACGTGCGCCAGGCCGACTTCGATGAGAGCCGGCAGGCGTGGAAGTTACGCGGTTGGCCGGATCCCGATGTTGGAACCCGGTGTCCATGAGACGGTCCGCGCCGTAGTGGAGCACGCGTCGCGCAGTGTCCGCCGCTCGAGCGCCCTCGGCCTGCGACGGGCGTTCATCGACGGCAACTTGGCGCAGCGTCCCCGCCAACGTGCCCCGCAGATTAGCGAGCTGGTCCGTCGACGCGACCGTCCCGGCTCGGTCGTCCAGGTTCACCGCCTCGTCCCGCGGCTCGAGTCCGGTCGCGCCTTCCAGCGCCGGATGGTCATCCTGGGACGGCCGGCCGACCGTGGCTGGTTCAGCAAGGTCGGCCTCGGAGATGGCGTGCGTCCGGTCTCGAGAGCCGACATCTTCCTCGGCCGCCTGGTCGAGAACGGCCCGCACGTAGGCGTGCGTCTGTTCGTATGGCGGGATGCCGTTATGGCGTCTCACGGCACCGGGCCCTGCGTTGTACGCGGCCAGGGCGAGCACGGTCCCGAACTCGTCGGTGAGCCGGCGCAGATAGGCGACGCCGGCGTCGACGTTCTCGCGGGGGTCGAAGGCGTCGGAGACGCCGAGGTCGCGCTGCGTACTCGGCATCAACTGCATCAGGCCCTGGGCGCCGGCGGGCGACTGCGCGCTCGCGCGGTACCCCGACTCGACGGCGATGACGGCGTGCACCAAGTCGGGGTCGACGCCGTGCCGGCGGGCGGCGGAATCGACGATGCTGGCGAACTGCCGCTTGCTGGCCTCGGCCGGTCGCGCGAACAAGCCGGCGGCGGCAACGAGCAGCAAGACCACGAAGCAACGGAAAGGGGAACACGACGGCGGCATGGCGAATGCGCACCATACCACATTAGGGACCGTAAGGCTCGCGTACACTGGAGGTCTTACCGACTGAGCAGAGAGTGGCGGGCTGGCAGCGGCAAGATGGAAAGGGACCCGTGGCCACTTGAAAGGGACCCCCTGAGCACTCACGAAATGGCGGTCCTGTGGCGACCGGCGAACCCCGAGCCTACGATGACGACGTGCATGCGGGACAGCGGACGGGTGGACCCGGACTACCGGTATCGTTGAAGCGGCGAAGCCAGGCGACCCGCGCGGTCCGGCAGTGCCCGCAGGTCAGGAAGCGGTCGCTGTCCCAGAGATCCACCGTGACCACGGCGCCGGAGATACGGGCGCAGCCTTCCGCCGCCTCCTCTGCGCAGCCGGGTGCGGTGGACGTGACGTTACGCCGGTGACCTCGCTACGGTCGGCATCGATGGTCGTGAGCTTGCCCGACTCCTCGACCGGGACCGCGCCCGTTCCGAAAGTCACTTCAATTCCAGACTTCACCACGGACTGCCGGGAGTCTGCGCCGCAGAAACCACAGACGATGCTGAGCCGAAGCTGGATCCGCCGCGCTACCCGCGGAGGGTGTCTTCACAGGCGGCGGCCAGGGACAGCAGGCGCTCTGTCTCGCGCCGCCGGCCTGCGAGCTGCACGCCCGCCGGCAGGCCTCCCGCCGTCCCGCACGGGACGGAGATTGCGGGGTGTCCGGTCACGTCGAAGAGCTGCGTCAGCCGCAGGGTCAGCGCGCGGGTGGTTGCGGTGACGTCCCCGATGGTGATCGACTCGGTGCCGAGGCGTGGGGGCACTACGGGCAGCGTCGGAAGGAGCAGCGCCGCACGGTCGGCGAGCGCCGCGTCCACCTCCGCGGTGAGGACCTGTCGCCCGCGCTGCGCACGCACGTAGTCCTCGGCCAGCACGTAGCGGCCGAGCTCCAGCCGCAGCCGCACGCTGCGGCCGCAGGCCTCCGGCCGGCCGTCGAGATCCGCGCGATGGCAATCGGCCGCCTCGGCGAGCTGCGTATGCAGGTAGATCGGAGCGGTGTCGGCCGCATGGGGGATGTCGACGTCGTCGATCCGCCAGCCGGCGCGCCGCAGCCGCTCCGCGGCGCCGGCGAACGCGTCCTCGACCGGCGGTTCCAGCAGATCGAGGAAGTACCGCCGGGGGATGCCCAGGCGTGGCCGCGGATCCACGGGCGGTTCCTCGGTGTGCGCGGGGTCGCCGTCGTCGTCGTCCGGGCGGTCACGCAGGATGCGGTACAGCAGGGCCGCGTCGCCGACCGAACGGGTGATCGGACCCACGTGGTCGAGCGACGGCGCCAGGGGCACGACCCCCGCGGTGCTCACCTCGCCGTGGGTCGGTTTCAGCCCGACCACGCCGCAGGCGGAGGCGGGAATGCGGATCGAGCCGCCGGTGTCGGTCCCGATCGACGCCCATGCCATCCCCGCCGCGACCGAGACCGCCGAGCCGCTGCTCGATCCGCCCGGGACGTGAGCCGGCGCGTGGGGGTTGCGCGTCGGCCCGTACGCCGACTCCTCGCCGGTGGTGCCGAACGCGAGCTCGTGCAGGTTGCACTTCCCGATGAAGACGGCGCCGGCGGTCCGCAGGCGTGCGGTGACCGGCGCGTCCGCCGCCGCCCGGTGTCCGCTCCGCAACCGGGAGGCCGCCGTCGTCGGCATGCCCTCCAGGTCGATGATGTCCTTCAGCGAGATGGGGATGCCGTGCAGGGGGCCCCGGTCGAGGCCGCGGGCCAGCTCCTCGTCCAGGGTCCGCGCCTGCCGCCGCGCGCTGTCGGCCAACACGGCAATGAAGGCGTTGAGCGCCGGCTCGTGTTCCTCGATTGCCGCCAGGCACTCGTCCACGAGGGCGGCCGATGTGATCGTCCCGTTGCGCAGGGCCGACCCGAGATCGGCGATGGTCGATCCGGGCGACAGGATCATCGTCGGTTCCCGGGCGTCGCCCGCCGCGCGCCGGTCGGGTCGGACGGCGCGTCGGCGTCCAGGCCGGTCGTCTGGCGGTCGCCGGCTGCCTCGTGGTTGCCAAGCGCACCATCGTCGCCGGCCGCCGTGTCATCGCCGTCCGCGCCGACATCGCCCGTGCGCGCCCAGTCCGCCGCCCGGAGCGCGCGGGTGGCCTTGCACAGCATGTCGAGCAGCGGATCGAGGTCCGGCAAACCCCGCCGGACGGCGTCCCGCCGCGCGTGCTCGAACCAGTCGTCTAGTTGCATGCCGCGCTCAGATCATCGCCTCGTCCCGGAACGCCTCGCCGCGCGCGAAGCGGCCCGGGTCGAACGCGCCGATGTCGAGACGCGTCGACGCGCCGGTCATGAGCAGATCGGCGAGCGCCGCCCCGGTCGCCGGGGCCATCATCAGTCCGTGGCCGCTGAAGCCGTTGGCGAGGTGGAACCCGGCCAGCTCCGGGTGCTCGCCGAGCAGCGGATTGTGGTCCGGGGTCATCTCGTAGAGACCCGCCCACCCCTCGACCAGCTCGGCCGCCTCGAAGGCCGGCAGCCGGGCGACGAGCGGCGGCCGGAAGTCGCGGGTCCAGCGGTCCGCGTCGCAGTCGAAGTTCTCGCCGGGCGGCTCGTCGAGCCTCGTGCAAGCGACGATGATGCGATCCGGATCCCCGGGTGCGACCGGATCGTCGTGGCGCCAGTGGACCCCGCCCGGATCGATCACCACCGGGAACCGGTGGGGCCAGCGATGCGGCAGGGCGCAGCGAAAGAGGTGCTGGCGAACCGGCGTCACGGGCAGATCGAGATCGGCGAGCGCGGCGAGCTTCGCGGCGAACGGTCCCGCGGCGTTGACCACCGCGCGGGCGTCGAGAGACGCGCCGCTGTCGAGCGTCACGCCGCGGACGCGTCCGCCCGCTACCGCGAGGCGGCTGACCGCACCGGTGACGTAGGCCGCACCGGCGGCCGCGGCCGCGTGCCGGAAGCCGGCGAGCACCTCGCGCGGATTCGCATAGCCGTCGTCCGGCCCGAAGACGCCGAACCGGATGTCGTCCAGGGACAAGTCGGGTACAAGGGCGCGAATCGCGTCGACGTGCAGCCGTTCGACGTGCGCCCCCAGGTCGCGCTGCCGCTCGTAGCGGCGCTCGAACCGCTCGGCGTTGTCGTCGTTCGCCAGGAACAGGTAGCCGCGCTGGCGGAACCAGGCGCGCGGCTGGTGCCCCGGCGTCCGCATTGCCGTATCGAACCGCTCGTAGAACCGGATGCTGTGTTGGGCGAGCCGGATGTTCGCGGCGGACCCGAACTGCTGCCGCACGCCGCCCATGGCGAGAAAGGACGAGGCGCGCCGGTAGGTGGGGTCGCGCTCGACGACGGTGACCTCGCCTTCGAACCCGCCGGTCCGGAGATGCCAGGCGATGCTGGAGCCGACGACGCCGCCGCCGACGATGACGATGCGGTCAGAGGGCATGGCGTCGGAGTCGGGGCGGGGGGCTCTCCCGTAACGGATTCGCCGATCTCACCTGGAGGGCGCGGGCGCGCTCGCAGGGACCCGGGGCGCCGCGCCGTCCTCGATGTACTGCTTCAGTGCGTCGAGCGACACCTTCCACCCGGAGGTCATGTCGTACTCGTAGCGCTTCCACCGCGCACCGTTGTCCGTGCCGCTCTGCCGGACCCGGACTCGCGTAGCCGGACCGTCGATGCTGCAGGTGACCTCCAGCCCCATCGGCCCGAGCGGCTCGCCGCCGGTGGGCAGCCAGTAGGCGTTCGCCACGAACAGCTCGCGGCCGGGGCGGTACTCCATCACCGTGCCGTGGAACACGCCGCCGGCAAGCCCGTTCGCGGTTCCCCACTCCAGGGCGTAGACGCCGAGCGGTCTGGGCGTGGTGACTGAACGGAGGACCCCCCACCAGGCGGCCAGCGCCCGGGCGTCGAAGAATGCGGCGAGCACGCGGGTCGGCGCCGCGATGATGCGGACGCTGCTGTCGACTCGGAGGCCGTTGGATTTTCCCATGAGCCGAATCCCCAATCGTATCACTCGGCCACGGGCTCCCGATGCAGCGGTCGGAGGCGAACCGCGTCCGGATCGGAGCCGCGGTCCGACGTCTCGCCGGGTCGGGTTCGCGCCGGTTCGATCCGGCTCAGTACAGCAGGAATCGCTCTCTGATCGCCTCGAACGCCGCCAGCCCGGCCGCCCAACCGGTGGCGATATCGTCGGCGGTCCGGCCGTCATCGATGGCCTGACGCAGCGTGGCCGAGCCCGCCAGTATGTCGATAGGCATCTTGTCGTGCTCGTACTCGTACGGCGGCCCGCGCCAGCCGAACCGGTCGCCCAGCGCCTCCCGGCACGCCGCGATCGCGGCGACCCCGGCCAGCACCGGCCGGAACGCGCGCCGGTCCGTGACGTGGATCTGGCACCCGCCGCAGGGGTGTCCGGCGTGCTTCTGGAACGTCGGTTCGAAGGTCGCCGGCCGGAAATGCACGCCGGGCAGGTCGAGCACGTTCAGGCTCCGGGCCAGGCCTTCGGGATCGATCCCGGGCGCGCCGAACAGCTCGAACGGGCGCGTCGTGCCGCGTCCCTCCGACAGCAGCGTCCCCTCCAGCAGCACGGCGCCCGGATAGGCGACCGTGCTGTCGAGGGTCGGCAGGTTGGGGGACGGGATGACCCACGGGGCGCCGGCATCGTCGTGATACATCGACCGGGACCACCCTTCGAGCCGCATGACTCGCAGGTCGGCGCCGATCTCGAAGTGGTCGTTGAAGAGCCGGGCCAATTCGCCGATCGTCATCCCGTGGCGCAGCGGAACGGGGAACTGCCCGACGAACGACGCGAACGCGGGGTCGAGGACGGGGCCTTCGAACGCCTCGCCGCCGATTGGGTTGGGCCGGTCGCACACCACCACCGGCAACCCGCGGCGCCGCGCCGCCCGCAGGCAGTTGGCCATCGTATAGATGTACGTATAGACGCGCGTCCCGACGTCCTGCAGGTCGATCACCAGCAGATCGAGCCCGTCGAGCATCTCCGCGGTCGGCTCCCGCGTGTCGCTGTACAGCGAGTGGATCGGCACGTCCAGGCGCGGATGCCGCGCGTGCCCCGTCTCGACCATGTTGTCCTGCACGTCGGCATGGAAGCCGTGCTGCGGTCCGAACAGCGCGGCCAGCACGACGCCGGGTTGCGCGGAGACGCGATCGACGACGTGCCGGAACGCACCGTCGACCGAGGCCGGATTCGAAACCAGCCCGACGCGCCAGCCGGTGAGCATGCCCGAAGCGAGGAGCCGTTCGGAGCCGAGAATCACCGCCATCAGATTACCCGCACCCGGTCGATTCAGTCATCCGGCAGGCCGAAGAAGAGCGTGAGCCAGCCCTGGAGGTCCTCGTAGGCCACAGCCTTGCCCGTCGAATGCAGGTAGGCGCGCATGTTGTCGGAGAATCCCTGTCCGGCAAAGACGACGATACCGGGAATGGGCCACGCGGCGATGTCCTGTATCGTCGCCGGGATCTTCTCCTCCGCGGAGCCGCCGACGCCCTGGTACTTGCATTCGATGCCGAGACTCCGGCCGGAGTCCGCGTAGCGCAGGACCAGATCGATACGGCGCTCGGCGCCCCACAGTCTCCGACCGACTCTGATCTGACTTCCGACGCGAAGTCCGAGCCGTTCAGCGAGGCTCGCCACCTCTCGTTCGAGATCCGTCCCGCTCGCCATGGCCGCGCGCCCCCCGGACATCTATGTCTTCCGCTTCCGTACGTTGGTGATGATGTACTCGTCGACGTGCCCTCGACGAGAGGCATTGGAGTTGATGGCGCGGCGGGCGGCAACCTTTTGCGCCCGGAGTCCGGCTTCCTCCGCGTCCGGGTTGCCGTCGTAGAGGGCTGCGATCTCGGGAGCCGTCGAGTTGCTGAGCAACACGCGGCACTTCTTCTTCGCCAGCTCGATCAGTACCCGCTGAAGCCGCTGCTGATCTTCACTTCCAAAGCCGTCCGACGTATAGGACGTGAAATGTGCGGTCCCGCTCAGCGGAGCGTACGGCGGATCGCAGTAGACGAAATCACCCGCCGATGCCTGTTGCAGCACGGCGTCGAACGGAGCGTGTTCGATCTGCACGGACAGCCTCGACAGCGTCGAGGACACGCGCCGGAGGTTGTCCTCGTCACAGATTCGGGGATTCTTGTACCTGCCGCGGGGTACGTTGAACAGCCCGGTCGAGTTCAGACGAAAGAGACCGTTGTAGCCGGTGCGGTTCAGGTAAATGAACATGGCCGCCAGGTCCGGGGTGTACGCCTCGGCCCGGAGTCCGGCCCCGTTCATGATCTCCTTGCGAGCCGGATTGAACTCGTCGTTCCGGACACGGTAGAAGTGCTCGTCCGGCGCCTTGCGATAATCCGTTGCGAGCTTCCGCAGGCCTGCGATGACCTCGTCCGGATTGTCGCACAGCCGCAGCCAGCAGCCGATCAGGTCGGCATTGACGTCGGTCAGGCGGACCCGGCCGTTGGCGAGCCTGCCCGCCAGATCGAAGAACACCGCCCCGCTTCCGAGAAACGGTTCGTGGTAGGTCCCGAACCCGTCAGGATAGAAGTCCCGCAGCACGGGCAGGAGCTGCCGTTTCCCGCCGGCCCACTTCAGGAACGGACGAAGAGACCGATTGCCGGCCCGGTGGTCCGCGTTATGCGAGTCGGAAGTCAAGGCAAGACCCTCCGGTACTCGTCGCAGGCAGCGATCAGAGACGGGGGAGCCGGGTCTCGCAGCTCTCGCACCGTGCACATCTCCACGAGCGCGCGGACGTGCGCCTTGCAGTCGCGGCGATGCTTCAGATGCGGATAGCGCTCTGTCTCGTTTACCGTGTGGCCATCCAGGTAGCGAAGCCAAGTTTCGATACTGTACGTGGGTACGGCGAGGGCGACGCGATCCTGCGGCGTCCGCGGCGGGATGCCGCGCTTACGACAGGCCTCGTTCAACTGCGCTACTCGCTTCGCCACACTGGTCTTGTCGCCATCGATCATGACAACCAGTACGGCATTCACGTGAGTTGCGCGGAGCGCCCGCAATTCGTGCGGGTACTGCTCGCGAACGAATTGCTCACCCGACCCTCCATCGGGCCGTGCAACCTTGCGAACTCTGTGATTGGTTCGGCGTTTCAGGAAGCGAGAGACAAACACCCAGTGCTGCTCGTCTTCGCAAAGGACAATGACTTGCACACGTTTCATGGAGTCCATCCTCGCGCGTACACTTCGGACATTCGCAGGCCAGTGTCGTTCTTGGGCTCCACGATGCGCGTGTGGCTCTCCGGCTCACGGGCCAGCCAGCGCGTGTTGCGGGCGAGGAAATCGATCGCTTCAGGGTGGTGCGATATCAGCACGACTTGTGGCAGCGTGTCTCCGGCGCCGTCTTCGAGCTCGGCAAGCCATGGTTGCAACTCGGGCAGCGTCACGTAGTTGTCGGGCTCGTCGAGGAACAGTGTCCGGGGCGCGCTGTCGGGAGCCTCCGGTGAACCGGGATCCGGAACCGTGGCGAAAACCACGGAATACAGGATGACGAGGGCTCGTTGGCCGTCGGAGAGTTGTTCGAAGGTATAGGACTGGGACGGTCCCTCACTGACCGGCGAAAAGGTGGCCAGGAGTTCTCGATAGTCGCCGGTTCTCGCCGAGAGCTTGAGGCCGGCGAAACCCGGGAGTACTTCCGCCAGACGATGCGTTGCCTGCTGGAGCTGGTGTGGATCGTTCAGGATTTGTCCACGGTACCAGGCGGCGAAGTTCGTACCGTCGGCAATGAGCACGTCGGATTCTTCCCTGGAGCCACTCTCGATCTGGCTCGGTGCCAGTGAGAGTGTTTGAAAACCCAATAGGAGGTCGCGAAATCGGTGCAAACGCGAATAATGGCGCTCATCGACTTCCGTCGTCAATGCGGAACGATGCCGGCCAAAGGGATATGCATGTCCTTCGCTGTCGTCGTCGCGGTAGAGTTGCAGCCTCCGGTCACAAGAAGACAATACCGGTTTTCCATCATGCGCAACACGCTCGCTCGCGACTTCGGCCCCTTTCTCGCCAGGTTTGTACTCGATGACAAGCCTATATGCGAATACGCCGTCGTCCGTGGAGAATTCCAGTTCGAAACGCTGCTCCCGCTTCGTAGTCCATCTGGTGAGGTCGTCCGTGAGGAACAGCTTGCCGGCGGACCAGTCGCAGGCAAAATCGCGCAGCTTTCCCACCACCTCGAATACGGCCGACTTCCCGCAACCATTCGCGCCGGCAAGCAGCGTGAGGTTGTCTAGGCGCAGGTCGAAGTTCGTCAGGCACTTGTAATTGTCGATGTGAATCCGCGTCAGCATGCAATCCCGATTCTAGCAGAGAGATGGAGCGAGTCCCGGGGTGCGTTCGGGCATGATCGGGCGGCGGATGTTCGGTCTTGCGGCATCTTTCGCCGGAAGCTCGGGCCCCCGTCCAGGGTGTGCCGGGCGGTGTTGCCTTCGGAGCGGTCGGAACGCGAGAATGTGCCCAGCATGAAGGAGGACCGTGACCGTACCTGACGTCGAGCTGCACCAGGACCTGCGAAGCGCCGTCGGCGAGCTGTGCCGGCGGTTTCCCGATTCCTACTGGCGGGACCTCGACCGGGAGGAAGCCTATCCGGACGAGTTCGTGCGCACGCTGACCGAGGCGGGCTACCTCGCCGCGCTGATACCCGAACAGTACGGCGGCTCGGGGCTGGGAATCACCGAGGCGGCGATCATTCTGGAAGAGGTCAACCGCTCGGGCGGCAACGCCGCGGCGTGCCACGCGCAGATGTACATTATGGGCACGCTGCTGCGGCACGGCTCCGACGAGCAGAAGGGCCAGTACCTGCCGAAGATCGCCAACGGAGAGCTGCGGCTGCAGGCGTTCGGGGTGACCGAGCCGACCACCGGCACCGACACGACGCAGCTCCAGACGATGGCGGTGCGCGACGGGGACCGCTACATCGTCAACGGCCAGAAGGTGTGGATCTCGCGCGCCGAGTACTCCGACCTGATGCTGCTGATCGCCCGCACGACGCCGCGGGAGGAAGTCGCGAAAAAGACGGACGGACTGTCGGTGTTCCTCGTGGACCTGCGCAACGCGGTCGGCAACGGCGTCACCATCCGGCCGCTGCGGGCGATGATGAATCACGCCACCACGGAGGTGTTCTTCGACAACCTCGAGGTGCCGGCCGAGAACCGCGTCGGCGAGGAGGGGCGCGGCTTCCGCTACCTGCTCGACGGGCTGAATGCCGAGCGCATCCTGATCGCCGCCGAGTGCGTGGGCGACGGGCGGTGGTTCATCGAGCGCGCCGTCCGGTACGCCAACGAGCGGATCGTCTTCAACCGGCCGATCGGCAAGAACCAGGGCGTGCAGTTCCCGATCGCCCGCGCCCACGTCAACGTCGAGGCGGCGGATCTGATGCGGGCGCGCGCGGCCGAGCTGTTCGACGCCGGGAAGCCGTGCGGGGCCGAGGCCAACATGGCGAAGCTGCTCGCGGCCGACGCCTCGTGGGAGGCGGCCAACGTGGCCCTGCAGACCCATGGCGGCTTCGGCTTCGCCGAGGACTACGACGTCGAGCGCAAGTTCCGCGAGACGCGCCTCTACCAGGTGGCGCCGATCTCGACGAACCTCATTCTCTCCTACATCGCCGAGCACGTGCTCGGCCTGCCGCGCTCCTTCTGATGGCCGCCCCTCTCGACGGGGTGACGGTGGTCACCCTGGAGCAGGCCGTCGCAGCGCCGTTCGCCACCCGGCAGCTCGCCGACCTGGGCGCGCGGGTCATCAAGGTGGAGCGCCCCGTGGTGGGCGACTTCGCGCGCGGCTACGACGCCACGGTCAAGGGGCTGTCGAGCCATTTCGTGTGGCTCAACCGGTCGAAGGAGTCGCTGACTCTCGACCTCAAGCGGCCCGAGGCACGCGAGGTGGTGGCGAAACTGGTGGACCGGGCGGACGTCTTCGTTCAGAACCTGGCCCCCGGCGCCGCCGACCGGCTCGGTCTCGACGCCGGGACGCTGCGCGGGCGCCGGCCGCGGCTCATCGTCTGCAACGTCTCGGGCTACGGCGCCACTGGTCCCTATCGAGACAAGAAGGCCTACGACCTGCTGGTGCAGGCCGAGGCGGGGCTGGTGTCCATCACCGGGACCCCGGACCAGGTGGTGAAGTCGTCGATCTCGGTGGCCGACATCGCGGCCGGCATGTACGCCTACGCCGGCGTGCTGACCGCGCTCTTCCGCCGCGAGCGCAGCGGGGAAGGGGCCATTATCGAGGTCTCGATGCTGGAGGCGCTCGCCGAGTGGATGGGCTTCCCGCTCTACTACACGCTGTACGGCGGAAAGCCGCCGGCCCGCAGCGGCGCCCGGCATGCCGCCATCGCACCCTACGGCCCGTTCGCGGGGGGCGACGGCGAGACGGTGTTTCTCGGGTTGCAGAACGAGCGCGAGTGGGTCCGCTTCTGCGCCGAGGTGCTCCGGCGGCCGGAGCTGGCGACCGATCCGCGTTTCGACGCCAACGCCAGGCGGGTGGCCAACCGGGACGCATTGGAGGCCGCGATCGATGACGTCTTCGCGACCCTGACGGCCGAGCAGATAGCCGCCCGGCTCGACGCGGCGCAGATCGCCAACGGCCGCATGAACTCCGTCCTCCAGCTCGCCGAGCATCCGCAGCTTCGGGCCCGCAACCGCTGGCGCGACGTGCCGTCCAGCGCCGGGCCGCTGCGGGCCGCCCTGCCGCCGGCGACGCTGGACGGCGCCGAGCCCCGCATGGACGCGATCCCCGAGGTCGGCGAGCACACCGAGGCGATCCTCACCGAGCTCGGCTACGCGCCGGAAACCGTCGCCGCGTGGCGGGACGCCGACATCGTCTGACGGCGCTGATTTACAATTTCTCGACCGTGGCGCGCGCAGGTCCACTGCGTCAGCGCCAGTCTCCAGGAGCAAAGCGCAATGCCCGTCAAGGAAGGTTGGACCGGCCGCGTCTACGAGGACTTCGAGGTCGGCGACGTCTACAAGCATCCGCTCGGCCGTACCGTGCTGGCCGCCGACAACGTCTGGTTCACGCTGTTGTCGCAGAACGTCAACAAGATCCACTTCGATTCGGCGTACGCCGAGAAGACCGAGTTCGGCCAGCGGCTGGTCGACTCGACGTTCACCCTGGCCCTGGTGACTGGCCAGTCGACGATGGACCTGTCGGTCAACGTGATGGCCAACCTCGGCTGGGACGAGGTGCGGCTGCCGGCCCCGGTCTTCGAGGGGGACACGATCTACTCGGAGAGCGAGGTGCTGGACAAGCGCGAGTCGAAGTCGCGGCCCAACGTCGGCATCGTGACCGTCAGGACGCGCGGCTTCAAGCAGGACGGTACTGTCGTCATCACCTACAAGCGAACCTTCATGGTCTACAGGCGGGGGCACGTGCCGGAATACGCTGGCGCGCGGCCGGAGGTGAAGGCATGACGGGCCGCACGGCGGGGTCCCCTGCTCCCGAGTCCGCTGGTGAAACACCGCTGACCGCCATCTCCCGATTCGCCGAGTTCGTCGCGTCTGTCGAGGTCCCGGCCGCCGCCCGCGCCGCGGCGCGGACCGCGGTACAGGACACGGTCGGCGTCGCGTTGGCCGGCGCCGGGGAGCCGGCCGCCCGTATCGTGCAACGGGTTGCGCGGGCCGATGGTGGCGCGGGCGCATGCAGCGTGCTGGGAACGGACCTGACCGCCGGTCCGACCTACGCCGCGCTCGCCAACGGCACCGCCGCCCACGCGCTCGACTTCGACGACATGTGCTGGGTGTCGCTGGCGCATCCGAGCGCGCCGCTGGTCGCCGCGGGCCTGGCCGCGGGCGAGGCGGCCGACGCCTCCGGACGGACGCTGCTGGATGCCTACGTCGTCGGTTTCGAGGTCGAATGCGCCCTGGGTCTGGTGATGAACCCGGCCCACTACGAGCAAGGCTGGCACTGCACCTCGACCATCGGCACCATCGGCGCCGCCGCCGCGGCGGCGCGCGTCCTGGAGTTCGACGCCGAGACGACGGGGCGGGCGCTGTCCATCGCCGCGTCCGAGGCGTGCGGCCTGAAGGAGAACTTCGGGACGATGGTCAAGCCGCTGCAGGGTGGACTGGCCGCGCGCAACGGGGTGCTGGCGGCCCTCCTCGCGCGCGAATCGTTCACCGCGTCGGAGCACGCCATCGACGGCGCGCAGGGCTTCCTGGTCGCGATGGGGAGCGCCGGACGGGATCTGTCGGCGGCCGGCCAGCAGCTCGGGCGGCGCTGGGAGATCGTCGAGGGCGGCATCACCGTGAAGCTGTACCCGTCGTGCGCCGCGACGCATCCGACCATCGACACGCTGATCGACCTGCGGCGGGAGCACGATATCGACCCCACCACGGTCGAGGCGGTGGAGATCGATGTCGATCCGGTGACCCCGACCGTGCTGATCCACGCCCGGCCGTCCACGGGGCTCGAAGGGAAGTTCAGCCTGCACTACTGCGCCGCCGCTGCACTGACGTTCGGTCGGGTCGGCATCGACACCTTCGAAGAACAAGCCATGCGGACACCGGAGGTGGCCCGGCTCGTTCCGCGCGTGACCATGCGGGCGGACGAACGGCTCGGCCGCGAGTCGCCGCCACTCACCGAGGCGCGGGTGACCGTACGGCTGTCCGACGGGCGGACACTGGAGCGGTTCGTCCGGGGCGCGCGCGGGTACCCCGACCGCCCGGCGTCATCGGAGGAGCTGGACGGCAAGTTCACTACCTGTGCGCGCCGCGCGGTGCCGGCCGAGGCGGCCGAGGCGGCGCTGGACTTCCTGTGGGCGCTCGACAGCGCCGCCTCGGTGAAGGACCTTGCGGGTCTGTTGGCTGTCGCAACTCCCGAGCCCCAACCGGCTTGACAGTCCGTCGTGAAACCGCGCGCAGCACCCGCTAGCGACGAGGCGCCCGCTTGTCAAGGCGCGACGGGGGAGCATATGAAGTCGGCGTTCCGCGTACGCCGTAGCCTGCTGTTCGTTCCCGCCGTCCGTCCCGACCGCTATCCCAAGGCGCTTGCCACCGGCGTCGACGCGGTCTGCATCGACCTGGAGGACGGCGTGTCCTTCGCCGCGAAGGACGAGGCGCGCGACAAGGCCCTGGCCCTGTTCGCCGAGCGCGAGCCGGTACGGGCCGAGGTCAGCCTGCGCATCAACGACGCGAAGACCGAGCTCGGCCAGCGCGACCTGGACGCGATCCGGCGCGCCGGCATTCGACCCGACGCGCTGATGCTGCCGAAATGCGACGGGCCCGAGGAGATCCGCGACGTGGCGGGCGCCCTGGGAGACGCCCTGCCCGACCTGCCGCTCATCGTGATGGTCGAGACGGCGCGGGGGGTGGCCGTCGCCGAGGCCATCGCCGCCGCGACCCCGACCGTGTCGGCGGTCTTCTTCGGCGCCATAGACTTCGCGGCGGACGTGGGCTGCGAGGTCGGCTGGGACGCCGCGCTCTACGCGCGCTCGCGGGTGGTGGTCGCGGCCGCCGTCGCCGGCGTCAGCGCCCTCGACTCGCCGTTCATGGACGTGCCCGCCCTCGATGGCTTGGCCGCCGAGAGCCGCCGCACCCGGGGGCTCGGCTTCAACGGCAAGGCCGCCATCCATCCGACGCAGGTCGCGGTCATCCAGGCCGCGTTCTCGCCCTCGATGGAGGAGGTGGCCTGGGCGCGGCGCATCGTCGAGGCCTATGACCGCAACCAGGGTGGGGTGCTGCTGGTCGACGGCAAGCTCATCGAGCGGCCGGTCATCGCGTCGGCGAAGCGGACGCTGGCTGTTGCCGCGGCAGTCGATCCGGCCGGCGGATAGCGAGGAACGGATCGCGGGACGAGGAGTCGGGTGTCCCCGGGCGCGGGACTGTGCGTCGTCAGCTCGCGCGCGCGGCCGGGACCGATACGACCTCTGCTCGAGGCTGGGCGGGGAGCGAGCCGTCCGCGCGAACCCCGGCGGTGGTCTTGCGCCGTGCCTTCCGCATCCAGTCCAGGCGGTCGTGGGCCAGGGCGCTCTGGATGAGCGGCAGGTAGAAGGCGCCGTCGCCTTCGATGGCAATCAGGTCTTCGTCCACGGTCGCCCATTCCATGTCGACCAGCGCGTCCCACACCGGACGGTGCTCCTCCACCGCGTCGCGTCCCACCAGGGCATGGTAGCGCCGGCGGTCCACCGCCAGACTCTGCAACTCCTGGAACAGCAGATGCAGCCGCAGGTCGGTCTCCGAGTACCGGAAGCCGCGCATGACCGGAAAGCGGCCGGCGTCGAGATCGCGGAAGTAGTCGTCCACGCGCGTCTGGTTCAGGTAGGCCCAGCCCGGATCCCGCGGGGTGCCGAAGAAGAACGAGATGCCGGCGAATCCCCAGCCCCAGCAGTCGTACCCCACGAGCTGTCCGTCGTCCTCGCGGAGCGGCTTGCGGAACAGCTCCTCGTACAGATAGGTGCTCGGCAGCGGACCGCGGCGCTGGAAGTCGTAGGGCGTCACCTGCGTGAACCCCGCGGACACCAGGTAGTCCCGCCCGATCCGATACAGCTCCAGGTTCTGCTGGGTCGAAGGCAGCTGGTCGCGCCGGTTGCGTGCGAAGTCGGTTCGCCCGGCCACATTGAGCTCGTAGTGAGTGAGGTGCGTAATGCCGGCCTCGACCAGGGCCTGCAGGTCGCGGAGCATGTGGTCGACGGTCTGGTTCGGCCAGCCGAAAATGAGGTCGACGCTGACCGGCAGGCCGAGCGTCCGGCACGAATCGAGCGTGCGGAACACCTGCTCGGCCGTCTGCTTGCGGCCGCTCGCCTTGATCAGCTCGTCGTCGAGCTGCTGTGCGCCCATGCTGATCCGGTTTATGCCGCAGGCCCGCATGGCGGCCAGCTTCTCGTGGCTGAAGGTCTGCGGGATGCCCTCCAGCGTCACCTCGATATCGGGGGGAACGTCGAAGACGCCGCGGACGATGTCCATCAGCGCGGCGTACTGGTCGGCCTTGTAGAGGTTGGACGTGCCGCCCCCGAAGTAGATGCTCGCCAGCTCGGCGCCCTCCAGGTAAGGACGGAACATCTCTCCTTCGCGCCGCAGGTAGCCGAGATAGGTCTCGAGCTGCTGGCGATCCCGGTAGACCTCAGTCGGAAACAGGCAGAAGCCGCAGCGTCCCGGATCGGTCGGCAGGCAGTACGGCGTGCCGACGTACAGGTTGATTCGCTTGCGGACGCCATCGGCCGCCTGCTGGCGGTTTCGCATGACCGCCGGCACGGAGACGTCCCGGTCGAGCCAGAAGACCGGCGACGGATGCCCGTGCAGTACCTTGTTGCTCTGCCGGCGTTGCCGGTGTGAGTCGATGTAGGTGCGGACCTCTCGTCTGTCACGCATGGTCGATGCGCGTCGCAGGATCCGTATGCCGGCGTCGCGGGAAGTCCATTGTACCCCACCGTGCCGAGGCGGGCCGCTCGTTTCCGGTCGCTCGCGCCGGTCCGGCGAGGCGTTTCGGGGCGCTAACGGACGCGCGCGAGAACCCCGTGGAGGTAGTTGAACTCGATGCGGGTCGGCTCGGCTGGGATCGGGATCTCCACGTCGACTTCCGGCCGATCGATCAGGATCCGCCGGACCATCGGATCGTGGCCGCGGAACTCCAGGCGAATGGGGACCTCCGCCCGGAAGCCCGGCGGCACGTCCTCCTGGCGCACGGTGCCGTGCAGCACGAACGGCTCGCTCGCGTCGCGGAGGGGAGATACGTCCAGATCGGGACGATACGTCGGCACGTCGACGCCGTAGACCCACTGGTCGAAGAACCAGTCCATCGGCTCGCCGAAGGCCTCGGTCACCGCGGCCTCGAACGAGCGCGTGCTGGTCACCCCGCCCACGTGGTCGCGCATGAACCCCCGCATCAGGTCGCGGAAGCGCTGGTCGTCGCCGGTCTCGAGGTCCATCAGCAGCATGCGGAGCATGTGCAGGATAAACGCGCCCTTCTCGTAGACCAGCAGGCGGTAGTCGAACGGCGTGTCGGTGGTGCGCAGCCGGAAGCCGACCACCAGCGGTCCCGATTCGTTCCCGTCGCTCTCGCGGATGACGGCCGGCACGAAGCCGTACCGCTTGCCGTACCCCTGGCCCACGCTGACCTCGCCCAGGGCGTCCAGCCGCCACGCGTCGAGCATGTCCCGGAACTGATCCTCCTCGCCGAGGCCCGCCAGCACGTAGAGTGCGGCGGAGTAGTTGGCGAAGCCTTCCGGGATCCACTGGTCGCGGTACGATTCCCAGTCGGCGCCGGCGCCCCACCACTGGTGGGCGACCTCGTGCGCGCGAAACAGTTCGGACTCCCCGGTGTGCAACCCGCCGAAAACGTGGAACGTCAGGAGAACCAGCCCGGGAAACGCCTGTCCGCCGGTTGTCCGGGTCTCGGTGACCAGCAGCGAGTCGAACGGATAGGGCCCGAAATACTCGATGTAGGTGCGCAACGAGCCGACCAGGTCGTCGAGGGTCTTCTGGCGGTTGCCGGGCGCGAAGCCGAGGTGGTTGCGGTCGGCGTAGACGGCAATCCGTGGAAGGTCGTCGTACGCCACCTCGTCCACCTCGAACCGCCCCATGTGGAACGACATCGTGCGCCGGACCGGCCGGTTCGTCACCCAGCGCATGATGCGGGTGTCGTCCTCCACCCGTTCGTCCAGCAACTCGCCGCCGCTCGCGATGCGGAACCGCTCGGGCACGCGGAACGTCAGGTCGAAGCGCCGCCGCCGGTTGTCCGGATGCCGCGGGATCCACGAGGCGGTGTCCTTGAGCAGGTACCCGGAGGCGTCGCGCAGCCGCTCGATCAGTTCCGCCTCGTAAGCGACTTCCAGCACGAAGCGCTCGCCGGCGGCCACCGGACGCGGCAGCAGCACCGTCAGCCACGGATCGTGCAGATCCTCGCTGAAGCGCCGGTCGTGGGTCGCCTGCACGTAGTGGAGCTGCTCGCCGGCGATGGGCGACGGCTCGTCGGGGCCCGGCGGCCCGTCGTCCGCCTTGTCCGGGTCGCGATCCGCCACGACGTCCGCCGGCGCACGATCCGGGGCGAACAGCGCCACCTGCGTCGCGTCGTCGACGTCCGGCGGAAGACCGGTCCGCCAACGCACGTCGGTGACGTCGGCGAACGGCGAGATGGCCAGTCGCAGCGCGGCAAGCGGCACGAGCGGTTCCATCACCAGCGCCACGCTCGCCACCGCGTCGCCGTTGCCTTCGATGGCGATGTCGACGTCGGTACGCGATACCCGCATCCGCGGTGCCCAGCGCTCTTCGTCGGGGACGAGATAGCGGGGAGACAGGCCGTAGTCGCGGAAGCTCCATTCGTCGTCGTCCCGCTCGGCTTCCGGGTTTATGGGCCCTTCCACTTCGGGATCGCGAGGGAAGCGGCCGACCGTCGGATCGACGATCGCCGGCTCGAACTCGTCGGTTGCGTGAAAGCTCATCCAGACGTCGAGCAGCTTCCGGCGCCGATCGAACTTCCCGATCGAGACCTCCTCCCGGTCACGGGGTTCGATTTCGATGGAGAACCAGTCGTGCTCCCGGCCATCGATCTCACCGAACAGGTAGGGATGCTCGGTGGGCGCCGCCGTCCCCGGCACGGGCTCCCAGAGGTCGAGGGCAACGCGCGCGTCGGGATTCCGCAGCCTGTCTTCCAGCAACGCTTCCCGGCGGTCCTCGAGCAGATCCGCCGCCCGCTCCCGCTGCCGCCGCGCCCGGCGCCCACCGCCGGCCCGCGGCGGGTCGGTCACGAGCGCCCGCAGACGTTCGTCGAGATCGCCGGTGAACCAGAACACGAACCGCTCGAACTCCTCTTCGAGGAAGTCCTCGTCGATGAGCTTCCGGAGCTGCTGGTGCTCCACCCCGTCCGGCGGCCAGGCGCGCACCGTCCCGCGGCCGAGAAACACCGCCACCCGGGAGTTCCCGCCAACCGGTTGGGTCAGATAAAGGTCGCCGCGCTCGAGTTCGAGCTCGAAGCGGTCGATCCACAGCCGCCCGCCGCGAACGTGCCCGGCCGGTTCGATGTCGGCTTCACGCAGCTCGTCGTACAGCGGCGGGGGGCCGAGGCCGGGTTCGTCGTCGTCCGCGAACGCGACGGCGCCGGTGAGGAGCAAGCTCGCGGCAAGAGCCGCAGCGCCGCTCCGCACGAACTGTGGTGTACAGGGAGGGCTGCGACGCACGCTTCGCATCATGCCCGTTTTCGGGGCCGCCGTAAAGCCGATTAGACGAGCCGGGGTTCCACGAGCTCACGCTCGGGCAGGAGCTGTCGGACAATCTCGACGCTCCAGGGTTCGCAGATCCGACCGTCGTCGATATCCGTGGCAAGCTGACGCGGCGCGACGAAACTGCCGCTGAGAGAGGTGCCCCGCCGCTCGAAGAACTCGGTGGCGCTCAGGGCGACGGCGACGTCGTCCGTTCGGGCTCGCCACTCGTACACGATGGCGACGTGACGCCGCGTCCTGTCGCCGTCCCCACCCCGGATCCAGACGGCGCCGAGCATCTGCAGTTCCTGCGGCTCGACGCTGAGACGAAGCTCTTCCTGAACCTCGCGGACCGCGCCGTGTCCAATGGATGGCCCATTGGCGCCATCTTCGCGTCTGACGTGACCGCCGGCCCAGATCACGATCTTGCCGTGCAGCGGGTTGTCCTTGCGCTGCTCTCGACGCTTCAGTCGCAGGAGATCGCCGCTCCGGTTGCGCACGACCACGACCGGTAGAGCCTGGACCAGCGCAACGTCGGACTCCACGGTCTCGCGACTTCTGAACGTGCCCTTCGTTGTAAACAACTCGACAAGCTGCTGCGCCGCCGTCCTGCCGATCCAGGTCTCTGCCTCGAAGAGCGGCGCCACGGTGTCCGCCGGGAGAAACAGGATCTCCTCATCGAGCTGTTCCTCGATCAACCGAAGAACGAGGTCGGCGACTTCCTCGGCGGTCGCCCGCGGACCGGCCGGTGCATTCCCGGACGTGTCGACCTCGAAGATTCGGAAGTGCTTCTTCCGCAGCCGTGCCGCGGTTGCCCGGGTCGTATCGAGCATGGTCCGCAGCACGTCGTCGTTCATGATGGAGCCGGCCGCACCGTCGACCGGCAGGTAACCACGCTCGCGTTCCATGGAGTCCGCCGGGGATGCCGTCATCACGATCACGCCGGTGATGCGCTTGCGCCAGTCATCCATCAGGAGAAATCTCTCGATCAGTTCCCGCTCGGCCTTGCGGATCCCGGCGAGCCGCTCCATGACCGCGAACCAGTTCACCGCGTCGAACAGGCCCCGGTCGAGGATCAGCACATCCGGATCCCCCGGCCGCGACGGAATCTGCGTTTTCTCCAGGATCCGAGCCAATGTGGTACAAGCCGTCCAGACGTTGAAGTTGGCGTGCTTCTTGTCCCGAATCGGACAGATCGACGCGTGTTCCACGACGACCTCGACGCGGAACCCGCAGCGCTTCAGAAACGCATGCACCTGGCCGAGCGTGGTGGTCTTGCCCGCCTTCGGGACGCCGGCAAACTCGATCACGACCGGCTTTCTGGCCGTTCCGAACCGCTCCGCGGCCGCTTCGGCGCGTTGCTGTAGTGCTGACTTCATCGACTCCGCTCGATTCTATCCGGGGGGACGGTCGCTTGAACCTGTGACCTTCAGGAGTTGTGGACCTGTTGGTCGCCATGATGCGCGGGGGCGTTGAAGAGGTGGCGCCGGGTTCGGCAGGAGATTGGTGCGGAAGGGGGGATTTGAACCCCCACGGGCCATTGGCCCACCAGCCCCTCAAGCTGGCGCGTCTGCCGTTCCGCCACTTCCGCGTTCCTGGGCGGGCGTCCGAAGCCGGGGCGTCCCGGCGCGGCTACTGCGGATCTTCGGCCGTCTCCGGATCCTCGTCGTCGGAGGTCTCTTCCGAGGCGGCTGGCTCGGGCAAGGTCACGGGTTCCTCGACCGCGGCCGGCGCCGTCTCCGGCGCGTTGAGGCCGCCGAGCACCGACCCCGGTCCGCGCTGGCCGATGATTGCCAGCACCAGCGCCCCCGCCATGAACAGCGTGCCGAGCACCGTCGTCACGCGGGTCAGCAACGAGGCCCCGGCGCGCGCGCCGAACGCCGCCTGAGTGCCGCCGCCGCCGAACGCGGCGGCGATGTCGCCGCCCTTGCCCTGCTGAAGCAGCACGACGAGTATCAGCAGCAAGCAGGCGAGCACGTAGACGCCGGACAGGATCATGGTCAGCACAGCCACTGATCATACTCCAAGTGGCGTCGTGCGGAAGCGGCGACCGCGGCGCACGGCCCTTGTCCTCAGCGCGGCGAACGTCAGCGGGGCCGGCCGGCGGCCACGATCTCGGCGAAGCTGTGCGGATCGAGGCTCGCGCCGCCCACCAGCGCACCGTCGACGTCGGGCTGGGCCGACAGGTCGGCGGCATTGGCCGGCTTGACGCTCCCGCCGTACAGCAGGCGGCAGCGGTCCGCGGCGGCCTGACCGGCCAGCGCGGCCAGTCGGCGGCGAACGTGCGCGTGGGCCTCCTGCGCCTGCCCGGGGGTGGCCGTGCGCCCGGTGCCGATGGCCCAGACCGGCTCGTAGGCGACGACGATCGACCCGACCTCGTCCGCGCTCGGTCCGGCGAGGCCGCCGTCGATCTGCCGGTCCAGCACCGCGGCCGTCTCGCCGGCCTCCCGCTCGGCCAGCGTCTCGCCCATGCAGACGATCGGGGTGAGGCCGGCCGCGAGCACGGCCCGCGTCTTGCGGTTGACCGCCGCGTCGTCCTCGCCGAACAGATGACGCCGCTCAGAGTGGCCGACGATGACGTGGCTCGCACCGGCATCCTGCACCATGGTCAGGCTTACCTCGCCGGTGAACGCGCCCTGCGCCTCCCAATGGACGTTCTGCGACGCGACGGCCACGTTACTGCGGCGGCACGCGCCGGCGACCGCTGCCAGCGCCGTGAACGGAGGCGCCAGCACGATCTCGGCATCGTCAACCTCGGCCACCAGAGGGAGGAACGCCGTCGTGAAGGCGGTCGCTTCGGCGACCGTCTTGTGCATCTTCCAGTTGGCGGCCAGTACCGGCGTGCGCATCGTATCCCCCATCGGTCTACCGATCCGGAAGCGCCGCGACACCCGGCAGCGTGCGGCCTCCGAGAAATTCCAGCGACGCGCCGCCGCCAGTCGAGATATGCGTCACCCGCTCGCTGACGCCCGCCTTGGCGACAGCCGCGACCGAATCGCCCCCGCCGACGACGGTCGTGGCCTCCGTGGTGGCGACGGCCCGCGCGACGGCCAGCGTCCCGTGGCTGAACGCGTCCAGCTCGAATACGCCCATCGGTCCGTTCCAGACCACCGTCCGGGCGGATGCGATGGCCTCCGCATAGGTCTTCCGCGTCGCGGGTCCGATGTCGACCCCCAGCCGCTCGCCGATCGCCGGGTCGTCGACCGGCAGGCACTCGTGCTGGGCGGCGGCGTCGAGGCCGGTGGCGACGACGTGGTCGGATGGCAGCTCCAGGCGCACGCTCCGCTCGGCCGCGCTGCGCTCGATGGCGCGCGTGGCGTCGACCAGATCCGGCTCCACCAGGGAACGGCCCACGGGCAGGCCGCGCGCCCGGAAGAACGTGTAGGTCATCGCCCCGCCGACGAGCAATGCGTCGACCCGCGGCAGCAGGTTCTCGATAACCTCCAGCTTGCCCGACACCTTCGCTCCGCCGAGCACCGCGACGAACGGCCCCGCCGGCGAGGCCAGGAGCGCTCCGAGGTGCTGCAGCTCGCGGTCCAGCAGCAGTCCCACCGCCGCGTCGGCGACGTGCGCGACGATACCGGCGGTCGAGGCATGGGCGCGATGGGCCGAGCCGAACGCGTCGTTCACGTATACGTCGGCCAGGGCCGCCAGCGCCGCCGCGAATTCGGGGTCGTTCGCCTCCTCCTCCGGGTGGAAGCGGAGGTTCTCCAGCAGGGTGATCCCGCCCGTCCCGGCTTCGGCGATCGCCTGACGCGCCGGGTCGTCCACGCAGTCGGCGGCGAAGGTCACCGGACGGCCGAGCAGATCGGACAGCCGCGCGGCGACCGGCCGAAGGCTGAGCTCGGGCTTCCGCTTGCCCTTCGGCCGGCCGAGGTGCGAGGCCAGCACGAGAGACGCCCCGGCGCCGAGGGCGTGCCGCAGCGTCGGCAGCGCTGCCCGTACGCGGGTGTCGTCGGCTACCGCGCCGTCCGCCAGCGGCACGTTGAAGTCGACGCGCACGAACGCGCGCCGGCCCGCGAGGTCGAGATCGCGAATCGAGCGCTTGGCCACGGGCTGCTACGCGGCCTTCCCGGCGATCAGCTTCACCAGGTCGACGCAGCGGGACGAATAGCCCCACTCGTTGTCGTACCAGGACAGCACCTTGACGAAGTCGCCCTCCATCACTTTCGTGTAGGACGCGTCGACGATCGAGGAGTGGGGGTTGCCCTTGAAGTCGATCGATACCAGCGGCTCCTCGGAAAGTTGCAGGATGCCGGCGAGCGGGCCGTCCGCCGCCGCCCCGAACGCGGCGTTGACCTCCTCGGCGCTGGCTTTCCGGTCTACCTCGGCGACCAGGTCGACGACCGACACGTTCGGGGTCGGGACCCGCATCGCGATGCCGTCGAGCCGGCCCTGCAATTCCGGCAGCACCTGGCCGACTGCCACCGCGGCTCCGGTCGTCGTCGGAATCATCGAGACGCCGGCCGCCCGCGCGCGCCGCAGGTCCTTGTGCGGCAGGTCGAGCAGCTTCTGGTCGTTGGTGTACGAATGCACCGTCGTCATCCAGCCGCGGCGCAGGCCGAAGCTCTCGTGCAGCACCTTCGCCACCGGAGCCAGACAGTTCGTCGTGCACGACGCGTTGGAGATGATCTTGTGCCGCGCCGGATCGTACTTGTCATCGTTCACGCCGAGCACGAGAGTCAGGTCGGGACCCTTGGCCGGCGCGCTGATGACTACGGTCTTCGCTCCCGCCGCAAGGTGCTTGGCGGCATCGTCCCGCTTCGTGAACAGACCGGTCGACTCGACGACGATGTCCACCCCGAGCTCGCCCCAGGGCAGGGCGGCCGGGTCGCGTTCGGACAGGACCTTGAAGCGGCGCTCACCGACCCGCAATCCGTCTCCGTCCACCGCCACCTCGTCGGACAGGTTGCCCAGCACCGAGTCGTACTTGAACAAGTGGGCCAGCGTCTCGGGGCTCGTGATGTCGTTGACGGCGACGAAATCGATGTCGCGCTCGCCGTTCTCCAGCGCCGCGCGCATGATGTTGCGCCCAATCCGCCCGAAACCGTTGATTCCCACCTTTATGGCCATTCTCTGCTCCCTTGGCGGAACATGGTTCCGCATCTCCATTTTCCGCGGTGTTTCGATAGTGTGTCGGCCAACGATTGTGTCGCTCCCCGGCGAGAGCCGTCACAAGGAAGCAAAACGATTAATTCTATCGACGGGGCGCGGGGTGGTCAAACACCCGGTAGTCTGCGCCGCAGGAACGGCGCAGACTACCGGTCAGGCCCGGTTGGGCGGCAATCGAAGCCGCAGGCGACGATTGGCGGGCTAGTATGTAAGGCGCGCCCGGCGCCTCCGCCATGTATCTCCTCTACAGCGCGCTGCTGTTCGTCTATTTCCTGACGGTGCTTCCAGCGACGGCCTACGGAGTGTGGCGGCGGGGCGGGGCAACCGGCAGCGTGCGCGAGCGGCTCGGTCATCTGCCGGCCGCGGTCAATCCCGACCGGCAGCCGTCGATCTGGGTGCACGCGGTCTCGGTCGGCGAGGCGTTGGCCGCGCGGCCTCTGTTGCGGGCGTTGCGGGAAGCGTATCCGCGGCACCGCCTCGTGCTGTCCACCACGACCGTGACGGGGCAGAGCGTGGCCCGCGATTTCGGGGCCGAGGTCGACGCCGTGTGCTACGCGCCGTTCGACTTTCCCGCGTTCGTCAACCGCGCGCTCGACCGGATCGACCCGGAGTTGCTGCTGGTCGTCGATACCGAGATCTGGCCGAATCTGCTGCGTGCCTGCCGGCGGCGCGGAGTGGGTACGCTGATTGTCAACGGCAGGCTGTCCGACCGCTCGTTCCGGCGCTATCGCCTGGTGCGTTGCTGCATGCGGCGCGTGCTGGCCGACGTCGCGCGCGTGTGTGCGCAGACCGAGGAGTGGGGACGGCGATTCGTCGCGATCGGCGCCGAGCCCGCCCGCGTCACGGTCACCGGCAGCCTGAAGTTCGACGCCGTCGCCGGATCGCCGGCGGGACCGCGCGCGCACGATGGGGGCGACGGCGGCGATCTGCGCGCGGCGTTCGAGTTCGCCCGTGGTCGGCCCGTGGTGATTGCCGCAAGCACGTTGCGCGGCGAGGAGGAGCCGGTCCTCCGGGCGTATGCCCGTGTCCGGGAGGTCTCTCCCGGAGCGCTGCTGGTGATCGCGCCGCGTCATGCCGAGCGATTCGGCGAGGCGCGCAGAATCGCCGAGCGCTCGGGCAACTGCGTGAACATGCGGAGCGATCTCGCGCCCGGGCGGGATCCCGGCGCCGATGTCGTCATCCTGAACACGCTGGGCGAGCTGGGCCGCCTGTTCGACATCGCGTCGGCGGTTTTCGTCGGCGGGAGCCTCGTTCCGGCCGGCGGCCACAACCTGATCGAGCCGGCCGCGTACGGCCGGGCGATCGTCGTAGGGCCGCACATGGAGAACTTCGCCGACGTGACGCGCGAGTTCGTCTCGCGCGGCGCGGCGATCCAGGTGCGCGACGCGGACGAGTTGGAGGAGGCGCTGGCCGGGCTGATGCGGGACGGCGAGCGCCGCGGGCGGCTCGGCACGGTGGCGCGCAGTATCGTCGATGCCAATCGGGGGGCAACCCGGCGCACTCTCGCAAGGGTGGCCGAGCTGTTGCCGTCCGCCGCCCCCGGCCTCGGGCGTTCGACCGGGGGGACGGCCGGAGACGAGGCCGCGACATGCTGATGGGGCGGTTCGCCGAGAGGGCCGCGGCGTGCTGAGCGCCCTGTACGCCCAGGGTGCCGCGTGGCGCCGGCGATGGTACGAACGTCATCCCGAGGCCCGGCGCCGGCTGTCGCGGCCGGTCGTCAGCGTCGGCGCGCTGGCCGTCGGGGGGAGCGGCAAGACGCCGGTGGCCGCCCTGGTCGCCGAGCTGTTGCGCGATGCGGGCGAGAGGCCGGCCGTTCTCAGCCGCGGCTACCGTCGGCGGGCGCGCACGCGCGCCGTCGTGGTGGTGCGCGATCCCGACCGGTTGCGTGCGGACGTCGATGCCGCGGGCGACGAGCCGCGCATGCTGGCCGAGCGCCTCGACGGCGTATCGGTGGTGGTCGCTCGCGACCGCTACCTGGCGGGCCGTCTCGCCGAGACGCGTCTCGGCGCCACCGTGCACGTGCTCGACGACGGCTTCCAGCACCTCGGGCTTGCCCGCGACGTCGATCTGCTGCTTCTGCGCGCCGACGACCTGCGCCAACCCACTCTGCCTGCCGGGCGCCTGCGCGAACGGCCGCAGGCGGCCCGCCGGGCCGACGCGCTCGTCGTCGAGTCGGAGAGTACGGCGGCGGCGGCCGCGGTCGCCGAGAGCGTGGGTGTGGCCACGTGGTTCCGGCAGCATCGGTCGCTCGGCGGCCTTCGCCCGCTCGCCGGCGCACGAGCGTGCGAACGCGCGACGCGGCGGGACCGTGTGCTCGCGGTGACCGGGATCGCCGCTCCCCGGCGATTCCGGGACGCACTGGCCGCCGCCGGATTCGAGGTTGCCGGCGCGCTCGCATTCGGCGATCACCATCGCTTCACGCCGGCCGACCTGCGCCGCATCGCGGCGCAGGCTGCCGCGCACGATGCCCGTCTGGTGCTCACCACCGAGAAGGACGCGGTGCGCCTGGCGCCGCTCGGGCCCTTGGATTTCGCGATGGCCGCCGTGCGGCTGCGGGTGGCGGTGGAGCCCGCCGATCGGTTCCGGTCCTGGCTGTCGGGGCGCGTCGCCGCCGCCGGAGGTCGCTGATGGGCATCTCCCTCCGGCACCGTTTCGAATACGTCGTGGTCCTCGCGTTCCGCGCGATGGCGAGGACGCTCCCGCGGCGGGTGAGCCTGGCCGCGGGAGGTGCGCTCGGCGCGCTCTTCCACCGGCTCCACGGCTCCCGCCGCGAGCTGGCGGTGGCCAACCTCCGCGCGGCCTTTCCGGAGCGCACCGAGGCGGACTGCCGGGTCATCCTGCGCGCGACGTTCTCACAACTCGGCCGCCACATCGTCGATTTCCTCTGCTTCGATGCGATGAGTCTGGAGCAGATGCTGCCGCTCGTCGACATCGAGGGCCACGAGCATGTGCGCCGCGCGGCCGCCGGCGGCCGCGGCGTCATGTATTTCGCCGGCCACTTCGGAAGCTGGGAGTTGCAGATCATGGTGCATGCGCTGCGCTTCGAGCCGATCGTCATGGTCGCGCGCACCCTCGACAACCCGCTGCTCGAGGGGCTCGTGGAGCGGATTCGCACCCGCGTCGGCACGCGTGTCCTGCCGCGCCAGGGAGCGTTGCGCGAGTTGCTCCGCGAGCTGCGCCGCGGCGGTTCGGTCGGCATGATGATCGACCAGCACATTCAGGATCGCAGCGCCGTCGCCGTCGAGTTCTTCGGACGACCCGCCGCAACCACCTCCGCCATCGCATCGCTCGCGCTCCACACGGGCGCGTCCATCGTTCCGGTGTTCGCGCTGCCCCTGCCCGGCAACCGCTACCGGCTGATCTACGAGGCGCCGATTGCCCCGCCCGATCCGGACCATCCCGACGCGGTGCGAATCTACACGCAACGTTGCACCGATCTGCTGGAGCGATACGTGCGTCGCGATCCCCATCTCTGGCTGTGGATGCATCGCCGCTGGCGTGCGCCGGCGTCGTCCGCGGTCCCCGGTGACGCCGCGACGATGCGCTAACGCCCCGAAACGCCTCGCTGGCTCGGCGTTTTCGGCCCATCCCCCCGCTCCAGGATTCTGCGCCGCATCTCTTGCTCCGTTGCGTTCTGCGGCGCAGAATCCTAGAATCCAGGCGCCCTACCGTGAGTTCATCGTCAGGAGCGCACCCGCGACGGCTCGAAGCCGACCTCCGGTTCCGGTTGATCGGGCTCGCAGAGCGGTTCGCCGGCCGTCGGGTCGGGGTGATCGGCGACGTGATCGGGGACGAGTTCGTCTATGGGGATCCGGCGCGCATCTCGCGCGAGGCGCCGGTTCTCATCCTCGAGCACGATCGCACCACCGTATTGCCCGGCGGCGCCGGCAACGCCGCGAGCAACGTCGGCGCCCTGGGAGGCGCCGCGCGGTTGGTCGGGCTCGTCGGTCCCCGCGACGGGGAGTTGATGGACGGCTTGCGGGTCCGGGTGGACACGTCCCGGGTGCTGCGGCCGGAAGACTATCGCGCGCCGGTCAAGACGCGGATTCTGGCCGGCGGGCTGCATACGGCGCGCCAGCAGATCGTCAGGGTGGACCGGGGCCCGGAGGGAGATCCGACCGCGGTGGCCGCCGACTTCGAGCGTGCGGCGCTCGACGCGGCGGGCGACTGCGACGCCCTGCTCGTCTCGGACTATGGATTCGGGCTGGCGACGCCGGCGCTGTTCGCCCGGCTGCGGGAGCAGGTAGCCGGTGGCGGCGACCGTTCGCCGATTCCGATGCTCGTCGATTCGCGCCGCAACCTTACGGACTTTCGGGGTTGCACCGCATGCACGCCGAACGAATCGGAGGCGGAACAGGCCGCGGGCGCACCCATCGGCGACGACCCCGCGCGCCTCGAACGCGCCGGAAGGACGTTGCTGCAACGGACGGAGGCCGGAGGCGTGGTGATCACCCGCGGCAGCCGCGGGATGGCGGTCTTCGTCCCGGGCCTGCCGACCGAGCACATCCCGATCTTCGGGTCCGATGAGGTGGCCGACGTGACCGGGGCGGGCGATACGGTGGTCGCGACCCTCACGCTGGCCCTGGCGGCCGGCGCGTCGTTGTACGAGGCGGCGCGGCTCGCCAACTACGCGGGCGGCCTGGTCGTCATGAAGCGCGGCACCGCGATCGTCACCCGGGCCGAGCTCATCGAGGCGATCCGGATGGATCCGGACCCGGGGAAAGGGGACTGAGCCGTTGGGAGTGGTCGTCTCGCACGATCGGGCGGCGGCGCTGCTGGCCGCGGACCGCGCCGCCGGACGTACCGTCGCGCTCGCCAATGGATGCTTCGATCTGCTGCACGTCGGGCACGTGCGTTACCTGCGCGGGGCCGCGGCCGAAGCCGACCGCCTGCTCGTCGCCGTCAATGCGGACCGTTCCGTGACGGCGTTGAAGGGAGACGGCCGGCCGGTGCAGGCGGCCGCGGAGCGCGCGGAGATCGTGGCGGCGCTGGAGATGGTCGACTACGTGGTCGTCTTCGAGGAGGCGACGGTTACCGCCCTGATCGGGCGCCTTCGCCCGGATGTCCATTGCAAGGGGACCGACTACACCGTCGACACGGTGCCCGAGCGCGAGGTCGTGCGCGCCTACGGCGGGCGCACCGCCATCGTCGGCGATCCGAAGGACCACTCGACGCGCGACCTGCTGAGCCGGATTGCCGGCAAGGCATGAACCGGCCGATCGCGATGCGTGTCCTCATCGTCCGCCTCGGTGCGCTGGGCGACATCGTCCATACCGTTCCGCTCGCCGCCGCCCTCCGGCGCGGGCTCCCGAGCTCGGCGGCCGTCGACTGGGTGGTCGAGGAGCGCTACGCCGGCCTGCTGGACATGGTGCCGGGTCTCGACCGCCGCATCGTGCTGCGCACTCGCAGCCGGCCGATCCTGGCCGCCTGGCGGGAGCTTCGCCGCAGTCTCCGGGCGGTGTCGTACGACGTCGCCCTCGACGTGCAGGGACTCGGCAAATCGGCCCTGGTTGCGCGGCTCTCCGGCGCGCGCCGCATCGTCGGCTTCGGTGTCCCGTTTCTTCGCGAGCGCTGGGCTCGGTGGCTGTATACCGAAACCATCGACGCGGGGCGCCGGCGGCACGTCGTCGACCGCAACCTGGGCATCCTCGGCGCCGTGGGAGTGACCGACCGCGCCTGGTCGTTTCCCATCCGAAGCGGCGCGCCAAGCCCAGTGGAAGCGTCGCGGGGCGGCGACTACATCGTGATCAACCCCAACGCCGCGTGGGCCACCAAGCGCTGGCCGCCGGAGCGCTACGGGGCGGTCGCCGAGCACGTGGGCCGCGTGTACGGCCTGCCCTGTGTCGTGATCTGGGGACCGGACGACGAGGCCCGCGCTGCCGCGGTGGTGGCGGCGGCGGGCGGCGCCGCGGCGCTGGCGCCACCTACCGGACTTGCCGAGCTGGCCTCGCTGCTGCGGGCCGCGGCGCTCCTGGTATCCGGTGATACCGGGCCGTTGCACCTGGCCGCCGCGCTGGGTACGCCGGTGGTCGGTCTGTACGGACCGAGCGATCCGGCCCGCAACGGGCCGTGGTCGCCGGAGGACGAGGTCGTGTCCGCGTTTCCGGACTGCACCTGCGCGGCGCGACGGGCCGCGGCGGGGCGCCCTGTACACATGGTTCGCCGTTGCCGCGCGGGCACGACCTGCCTGGAAGCGCTCACCGCGGATCGGGTCTGCGCCGCCGTGGACCGGCGCCTGGGAAGCACCTTGCAGCATGCTTGATCTCGATGCCGATCCGTTTCTCCGTTTCCTGTTTCGCGTTGCGCGGCGCCGCGTGGTTCTCGGCTTCGCGGTCGCGGCGGTGGCGTTCGCGTACGCCCGCCCGTCGTGGCGATCGATGGCGGTCGGGGTTCCCCTGGCGCTGATCGGAGAGGGCCTGCGCATCTGGGCCGCCGGCCATCTCGTCAAGGGGCGCGAGGTGACGATGTCCGGACCGTATCGCCTGCTGCGCCACCCGCTGTACGCCGGGTCGGCCATCATCGGCATCGGCTTCGTCGTTGCGGCCGCCTCCTCGCTGGTGGCGGGCATCGTGCTGGGATACCTCGTGGTCATGACGGCTGCGGCGATCCGGCTCGAGGAAGCGACCCTGCGAGCGGACTTCGGAGATACCTACGCGCGCTATGCGGCGGGCGAGTGCCCGGTGTCGCGGCGTCGCTTCAGTTCCCGGCGGGCGACAGCCAACGGCGAGCACCTGGCCGTGATCGGATTGATCGCCGTGGCCCTGTTGTTGTGTGCCAAGGCCTGGCTGGCCCCGCAGCCGTGACGGGCTGCTATAGTCCACGACTCGGCCGTCGCTCGCGCGGAAACGTCGCGGGGCGGTTAGCTCAGGGGTAGAGCGCCGGTTTTACACACCGGTTGTCACAGGTTCGAATCCTGTACCGCCCACCACCTCCATGGGGTGCATCTCCGGCGGGGCGGCATCGGGCGCACTCGCTATGGAGCTGAGTCGACGGGCGTTTCTCGAGGCCTGTCTCGCCGCCGCCGCCGGCGGTCCGGTCCACGGTGCGATGGAAGGGGGAGCGGTACGCCGTGCCCGGACGCGGCCCCCGCAGGTCCGGCAGGCGCCCGCAGAGCCCGTTCCGTGGGCGGCGCTGGGGGAGACGCTGCGGCAGCGGTACCGCGATCCGCGGCGCCACTTCGTGTTCGAATACTATCCCTGGTACGCCATCGATCCGGTCCGCCACTGGGACCAGTGGCGCCGCACGCCGCCGGTGGACATCGCCGCCAGCAGCATGCCATTGCTGGGTCCCTACGATTCCCACGCGGCGGCGGTCATCGAGCAGCACGCGCGCTGGATCGCCGACGCCGGGGTGGGCGTCGTGAACCTGAGCTGGTGGGGCATAGGGAGCTATTCCGATCGTGCCGTGCCCCTGGTCATGGACGTCATGCGGGCCCACGACATCCATGTGACCTTCCATCTGGAGCCCTACGGCCCGGAGCGCGTGGAGCGCACCGTCGAGGACCTGCGGTACCTGGTTCACGAGTACGGCGAACGGCGCGGCTGGGACGCGTTGTTCCTGCACGAGCGCACGGACGGCTCGACGGGTCCGGTCTTCAAGTGGTTCCGGACGACGCTGCCGCTGACCGAGGTCGACTGTCACGGCGTGACGCAGGACGTTGCGGACTACACCCCGGACGGAACGTGGCGCAGCGTGCTCTACGACGCACGGGTCGAGTTCGCGGGCACGTTCGATCGAGTGACGCTGCTGGCGGACACCGTCGACGTGTTCCGCGCCGCGCGTGCAGGCTGGGACGGCGTCGCGGTCTACGATCCAACGATCGCGATTGCCGAGTGGTCCGGGGTGGCGGAGCGCGCGACCGAGTACGGACTGCCGTTCACCTTCCCCGTCAATCCCGGCCTCGACATGATCGATCCGCGGGTGCCGGAGAGCGACTGTCTCTCGCGGATCCCGCCGTTCGTGCCGGACGTGGGACCGCTCGACTGGTCGAGCCGGGACGACCGGGCGCGTGCACACGCGGCAGCCGTGGAGCGCGTCCAGCAGACGTTGGGGCAGAACCTCCTCCTGCAACTGGATGCAGAACTCGAGAACGTCGAGGAGGGGTTTTTCCTCGTCTACATCGTCACTTTCAACGAGTGGCACGAAGGGACGCAATTCGAGCCGATGAAGCCGTACGGCGACTTGACCGAAGCCGAGCGGGCGGTTGGCTACCACAACCCGGCGTCCGGCGCGTTCGCGCGTCTGGATCGGTTGAGCGAGCTGTTCCACCGCCTCGGGATCTAGGTTTCGGGGCGCCAGGGCCGGGCCAGGAGTCCGTGGCGACACGACTCCTGCGAGGCGGCGGGAATGGGATATAATCGAGTTTCTGCGCGCCGTTGGCGCGCGTTGACCTTGCGGGGTCGTAGTTCAGTTGGTTAGAACGCCGGCCTGTCACGCCGGAGGTCGCGAGTTCGAGTCTCGTCGGCCCCGCCATCCAATCCCCTGACCTGTCGTCCGGCGTCCGCCGCCGGCTGGCGCGATTACCGTTGCGGTCCGCCGCCCTCGAACTCGATAGCGCCGACCGCGACTCCCAGGCTCATTCCCGACGCGTCGTCGGCCAGGTGCACGTTGCTGTGCAGCTCGACCACTGCGGGGGACGAGTCCGGAGGGCAGCCGTCGAGCGGCAGCGTCCGCTCCCAGCGGCCGAAGATCGGGCCTTCGAACAGCAGGCAGCCGTCGATGGCCAGCCGCAGCTGTTTCTGCGGCCCGGTCGTCAGGATCCGGACGGTCAGTGCGGACGGCGGAAACCGCGGGTCGATCGGGACCGAAAGGTGCGCCTCCCCGGTGGTCCAGCGCAGGGTGCCGTGTCCGGTGGACTCGGTGGGCAGGAAGCCGGACGAGGTGACGCCGCGGGTCTGCTCGGCCAGTTCGGGCAGGAGGTTCGTCGATTCCCGCAAGGAGGCGAGGTCGGTCGCTTCTTCCAGCAGCACCGAGCCGTCGGGGTCGCCGCGGACGGCGAAGACCCGGATATCGTTGAACCCCGGCGCGAGCCGCTGCGGATCGACGATGACTTCCCAGGGCGTGGCGTGACCGAAAGCGCGGAAGGAATAGGTGCGGGTGACCGCCGCAACCACCCCGTTGAGGGCGATCGCCAGGGGCGGGATGGCGGCGTCGCGGTCGCCGCCCACGACGCCGCCGGTAATGCGCGCCGGCAGGAAGGCAGCGTCCCGATCGATGTCGTGCAGCAGGATGGACTCGTCGACGATCACGTCGAACCCGGCCGTCCGGCCGGAAACCAGCTCGGCCACGGCGACGCCGACGAGATCGTCGTGGCGTCCCAGGCGCGGTTGCTTCGGATCCCCGGACGCGAACCGTGCGAGCTTGTAGGCCACGGCTTCCTCGACGGCGTCCCGGAGATCGCCCGGGCCGTGCATCCGGCTCTCGCCGGGGCGGAACATCGACTTCCCGCGCCGCGCCGGGCGGTGCTCGGAGAACAGGTTCGTTCCGTCCGGGTTCCAGGGTAGCCGGAGGCCGATCTCCGCGGCGACGGTCGGGAGGATGTCGATGGTCTCGACGTTCTCGTCCGAGACCCGTCCGTCACGCTGGCCCGGCCGCTTGACGATCAGGGGCACCGCCGCGATCTCTGCGAACGTCTGCCGGGTGGTCTGCCGGAACGGCATGCCGGGGCGCAGGCTGGCGCCGTGGTCGGCGGTCACCACGACCAGCGCGTCATCGTAGAGTCCGACCGCCCGCAGGCGTCGCAAGAGGCCGCCGAGCAGGCTGTCGGCAAACTGTACCTGCAGCAGGTGACGCTGGTACTCGAGCGTGACAGCCCAGGCGTCGTCCCGCCAGTGGTCTCGAACCCCGCCGATGATGCGCGGGTTCAGCGAATGCCGCTGGCCCGTCGGCAGATGGACCCATGGCTCGTGCGGCAGGAGCGAGTGCAGAAAATGGAGCGCCGGGCGGCGGTCATCGGAAATCCCGTCGATCGCGTCGATGAACTCGGTGGCGGTCTCGCGCCGATCCTGATTCCGGCGTTCGTTCCACCGGCCCACGAGATCGTCCTCGGGCGCGAAGTCCCGCCAGCCCTGGGTCACCGGCGGCAGCTCGGCGGCGAGGTCGTCGGGCAGCACGGCATGCAGGTAGACGACCGTCAGGTCGGACAGGACCGCGCCGTACCAGGCGGCCGCCCCCGCGCGTGCGGGCGGGCACAGCGCCTCGGGACACAGATCGGTCAGGGGTTCGCCGACGTGCATGTCATGGTGTGACCCGAGCAGGGTGAACAGATTCGCGGGATGGTCGTCCACCGTCGGCAACCGCCCGGGGCGCGGGTAGTTGCCGGTGAGGATCGCGGGCAGGGCCGATGCCGTCCAGCCGCTGACGGCGCTGGCGTTGCGGAACCAGGTCGCTTCATCGGCCAGCGCGGCGAAGTTGGGATAGAGCGCCCGTTCGATCCCGCCGCCGCCGTCGAGCAGCGAGACCAGCGGCAACTGATCGAATACGACGACAACGACCGGAGACGGCCTCTCGGGCGCGGCGGTCTCCAGCGGGCCGGCGCCGGGGCCGGGGCTCGACAGTAACGGCCCGATCGTCGGCGCTGCCAGAAACACCGCGGGCGCCACGACCGCCGCGGGAGACAGCAGCGTGGCGAACAGCCGCACCGCAACGATGCGGACGTACGAGCCGGCAAAGAGGATGCCGCTGATCGCGGCGACGACGAGCGACAGGTCCCGGTCCCACGCGGTGGCCTGCTTGACCGCGGTCAGAGTGAACACGGCGGCGAGAACGCCCGTCGCGACACCCACGGCCAGTGCGTGCGGCCAGGGTCCCGAACGCCGGCCGACCCAGAGCACGGGTAGCCAGCACGCTGGTCCCCCCAGGCAGAGCAGGATCACTAGGCCGAGCAGGTCGCCCGCCTGCGTGTCGTGGGCGACGAAGAACTCGGGACTGCGCCCCAACAGGTCGAACAGCGGCTGTGCGACGGCCAGGGTCCACAGGCCGGCGAGGTGCAGCGCCTCCAGCCACCACGGCTGCTCGTCCAGGCCGGCGCCGAGGCGGGCATCCGGCGTTCGCGCCCTTCCGTGCGCGGGGAGGGCGGCCGGACTCGAGTTCCCGCTACCGTTGCCCATGGGATGTCGGCCGGCAGTGATAGACGGTTCGTGTGCCGGATGCCAGCGTTTCGCGCGCGGCTATGTGGAAGCGGCTCTCGAGAGCCGCTTCGGCTGCTTCGCGGGAATAATCCACCGCCTGGCCTCGCCGGTTGCGCAGCAGGCGTTCGACCATCGGGTCATCCCGATCGACGAATTCCAGGACCACATCGGCGTCGAACTCTGCGAGCCACGCGACGAAGTCGGTCAGCGGAACGTTCCTTCCGATGACGACATGGTGCATCAGCGCGAGGCACAGCAGCAGATCCGGCCCCCCGCGGTCGGCGAGCGGCTGGCGTTCCCGACCGCGCCAACCCAGGCCCGGCGACGGATCGGCAACGTCGGCCACGAGCGGCAGGATGTTCGCGCGCCCTTCCCGGCGCAGCGCCCGGTAGAGGTTCTCGATGACGACCTGGTCGGCGTCGAGGGCGAGAACGTAGTCGGCGTGCTCGGCGGCCAACCGGGAATAGGCGCCCGTATTGCAACCGATGTCCCAGACCAGAGACCAGCGCCTCGCCTGCAGGACCTGCCTCGCAAAGTCGGCCTTGCGTTCCAGGTCGGCCGCGTCGTAAGTATGCGTCCGCTGGTAGTCCGACCACGTCGACTGCGTTGCATTCCAGGTCAGTCCGTCCACCGTGCGACGCAGGCGGGAGACGTTGTTCTTGATGAGCGCGGCGCCGAAGCCGGCCGCGTGCAACTCTCCGGTGACATCGACGGTCGAATCCTCGTAACGGGCCTGCGCTCTGGCCTGCAGGCAGACGTGCGTCAGGACGCCCGGCCGCAGGTAGTCGCGAGCGGAAAGGAACGACCGGCATTCCGCGGCGCTCATCCCGTCGAGGCGGCCCCGGAGCCAGGGCTGGAACGGGACGTTGCGATAGGCCTGGAGGAAGAGGGGATACAGGAAGGTCTCGCAGAACTGCCGGTATCCGGCCCACGGCGCGCCGGGTTCGTAGCCCGTGAAGGAGCCGACATCGATGAACGTCGGGCGCGAGCCGATCCACTGGACGTTGAACGGGGTCGCGTCCTTCAGCGTCATGCCCTCGTCGAGCGCCGCCAGCGTGAGATCGAGCTGCAGGAGCGCCGCGTCCTTGAGCATGCCGAAGGACCATTCGTAGGGATAGGAAACCACCGGGAGACGCCTGTGTTCCAGGACGGCGGCCCACCTGGGCTCCAGATCCGGCAGGTGGTCCCGGTGCGGAACCCGCCGCGTTCCGATCAGCCGCCCCTGCTGCGTGAGCCGCTCGTACAGGCGGCTGTCGGCGAGCCGCTGCCAGTCGGTCAGAGCCCGCTCGCTCAGGGCGCGAAACACCGCTCCCTTGTGGTGAAAGACCCGGGTGTCTGGGTCTCGGAACGATCCTGGCTCGAAATGTGCGAGGCCGCTCGGCGCCACGATCAGGGTCTGTCGCGTCCGACATCCTTCCGCCGGAAGACCGCCGTCACGCGATGCCAGTAGAGCCTGGCGGCGACGCCGACCGCCGCGAAGCCCCCGAGGAGAACCTGCAGCATCATGCTCCCGCTGCCGGGATCCAGATAGGCGTACGCCGCCGGCTCAAGCGTCAGCAGGATGGCGGCGACCAACGTGACGAAGCGGAACACTCGTACCATGAAGCGCTTATTCTTATCGAGAATGTGTCGGGTTGGCAACACTCGTGCAACGGGCTCGTTTGCATCCGAGGCGCGCCGGACCCGCGTGTGCCCCTGCTGATTGGGCGGCGCCCCCCGGGGGCCGGACTCGATTCATGAGATCTGCCATCTTCCTCGACCGCGACGGTACTCTCAACGAGGACGTCGGCTACCTGGACCGCCTCGAGCGCCTGACACTGTTCCCGTGGAGTCTCGACGCCATTCGCCTGCTGCGTCGCGCCGGGTTCGCCGTGGTCGTGGTCACCAACCAGGGCGGCGTGGCGCGAGGACTGGTCTCCGAGTCGTTCGTCGCGGAGGTCCGGCGTGTCGTCGACGACCGGCTGGCGGCGATCGGCGAACGGCTCGACGGGCACTATTGCTGTCCACACGAACCGCTCGCCCCCATCGCGAAGTACCGCCGGGAGTGCGATTGCCGCAAGCCGCGCCCCGGGCTCCTGCACCGGGCGGCCAGAGAGCTCGGCCTCGACCTGGCCCGGTCGGTGGTCATCGGTGACAAGTGGAGCGACGTGCAGGCGGCCCGGGCGGCCGGCGCGGGGGCCGTGCTGGTACGGACCGGTTACGGGCGCAGCCAGGAAGGGACGCCGCCGGCGGGGTTGCGGCCCGATACCGTCGCCGACACCCTGATGGACGCCGCGAGCTGGATCCTCCGGCGGCGCTCGTGAACGTCGGTGGGCAATCGCCCCGGAGCGCGGTCGCCGCGCCGCGCCAGCCTCGCGGAAGCGCTGTGCTACGATGCCGGCGGGCCATGCCGTTCGACGAAATCGTCGGCCACCGTGCCGTCGTCGCGCGTATCGCCAGCGCCGTCGCGCGGGATTCACTGCCTCCGAGTGTCCTGTTCACCGGTCCCGCCGGCATCGGCAAGCGGCTGCTGGCAACGGCCGTCGCGCAAGCGCTGAACTGCGCGGCGCCGCGGCGCCGCGCGTCCCGCCCGGTGATCGACGGGTGCGGTGCGTGCTCCGCTTGCCGGCGCATCGCGAACGGGACCTACTCCGACGTCCTGTTCCTCGAGGCCGGTGAAGGCGGGTCGATCACCATCGACCAGGTGCGGGTGGCGATCGAGCAGGTGGGATACCGTCCGTTCGAGGGACGGCGCCGGGTGATCGTCGTCGACGACGCGGATCTTCTCCTCCCGGCGGCGCAGAATGCTCTACTGAAGACCCTGGAGGAGCCCCCCCCGTGCTCGCAACTCGTGCTGGTGACGGCCCGCCCGGACATGCTGCTCGACACGGTCCGCTCGCGGTGCCCCCGCCTGCGGCTCGGCCTGCTGGGTGTCGAGGAGGTCGAGGAGATCCTCGGGCGGCGCGGCATCGGCCACCGGGCCGCCCGGGCGGCTGCCGCGGCCGCCGGTGGCAGCGCCGGCCGCGCCCTGCGGATGACCTCGCGCGATCAGGAGGGGATTCGCGATGCGGCGGTCCGGCTGCTGCGGTCGGTATCGGCGGCGCGCGATGCCCGAGGACGCCTCGCTGGCGCGAAGGACTTCGCGGCAGGCAAGGGTTCGAAGCGGGCTCCGGCCGCGGATCGGCACGAGGTGCGCGAGCGTCTGCGGGCGGTGGCTTCGCTGCTCCGCGACATGGCCGCGGTTTCGGCCGGCGCCGGCGTGCAGCTCGCCAACGCCGATATCGACGGCGCAGTGCGAGAGCTGGCCGCTGCCTGGGGCGGCGCGCGGGGTCCGCGGGCGTTCGCCGCGGTTGCCGAGGCCGTCGACGCCCTGGATCGGAACGTGAGTCCGAAAGTCGTCGCGGACCGGGTCGCGTGCCGACTGTAGGATCGGAGCGATGAGCACACCCGCGCCGCCCTTCGTCAGCGTCAAGTTCGACCCGGTGGGGCGTGTCCGGCGCTTTCTTCTCGAAGGGGTCGAGTTCGAGCCGCCCCTCAAGCCGGGCGACGAGGTCGTGGTCGCGCGGGGCGATCAGCGTGCCTACGCCACCGTCGCCGCGACCATTCCGCAGACCGCCGAGCGGGTGGCCCCGTCGCCCAAGTCCGCGGACCGGGTGATCCGCCGGTCGACGCCGCAGGATGTCACGGCCCGGGCCGAGCACCGGCGGCGCGAGCAGGAAGCGCATCGCATCTGCGCCCTCAAGATCAGCGAGCACCGGCTGCCGATGAAGCTCATCCGGGCTGAGCAGCAGTTGGACCGGGCCTATCTCGTCTTCTACTTCACGGCGGACGGGCGGGTCGACTTCCGCGAGCTGGTCCGCGATCTCGCGACGCAGTTCCATTGCCGGATCGAGATGCGTCAGATCGGCGCGCGCGACGAGGCGAAGCTGCTCGGGGGCTACGGCTCGTGCGGCCGCCCGCTGTGCTGCACCACGTGGCTGCGGGGCTTCGAGCCGATCTCCATCAAGATGGCCAAGCGCCAGAACCTGAGCCTGAGTCCCTCGCGGCTTTCCGGCCTGTGCGGGCGCCTGAAGTGCTGCCTGCGGTACGAGCTGCCGAACGCTGCGGGCGAGCAGTTCGCCGGTTGCGCGCACGAGGGGTCGTGCAGCCGTACCGGCTCGTGCGGCAGCGGCGGCGGCGGGTGCGGGTCCGGCGGCTGCGGCGGCTGCGGCGAAGCCTGAGCAGCGCCGCGCTGAGAGCATGGCTCTTCCCCGCATCGGCATCACCATGGGCGATCCGGCCGGTATCGGTCCGGAGGTCGCCCGCAAGGCGGCGGCGGATCCTGCTGTCCGCGAGGTCTGCGAGCCGGTGCTCTACGAGCCGCTGGTTACCGGGTTGCAGCCCGGCGCCGTCTCCGCGGTGGCCGGCCGGGCTTCCTACCAGGCGGTCACCAGGGCCACCCGGGATGCGCTGGCCGGGCGCATCGACGGCATGGCCACGGCTCCCGTCAGCAAGCGCGCCTGGGCGCGCGCCGGACTGCGCTGGCGCGGGCATACCGAGCTGCTGGCCGAGTTGACCGGGGCGAGCGAAGTGCGGATGATGTTCCACGCCGAACGCCTGTCGGTGATTCTGGCGACCGTGCACGTGCCGCTCGCCCACGTCCCGGCGATGCTGACGCGCGAGTGCCTGGAGACGACCATGGTGCTCGCGCACACCGAGCTCCCGCGTTTCGGGGTGTCTCGCCCTCGGTTGGCCCTGGCCGGCCTGAATCCGCATGCCGGCGAGGACGGCCTGATTGGTGGCGAGGAGCAGGAAGTCTTCGCACCCGTGCTCGAGCGCTGCCGCGCCCGCGGCATGAACGTCAGCGGGCCGGTTCCGGCCGATTCGGTGTTCCGCCGCGCGGTGCGCGGGGAGTTCGACGCGGTGATCGCCTGCTACCACGATCAGGGACTGGTGCCGGTGAAGCTGATCGCCTTCGGGCAGGCCGTCAACGTCACCCTGGGCCTGCCGATCGTGCGGACCTCGGTGGACCACGGCACCGGCTTCGACATCGCCGGCCGGGGCATCGCCGATCCGTCCGGCATGATTGCCGCCGTCCGGCTCGCGGCGCGCCTGTCCGGGTCCGGCGTGCCTGCCCGCCAGGAATCCTTGCTCTGGAAGGATAGACTCGGCTTCGAGCGAGCGAAGACAGCCGATGGCAGCTCCGACGAAGGCGGATAGCGCCGCCGGGGGCGTTCACCCGATCGCCGACAACCGCAAGGCGCGTTACGACTACCACATCTTCGACACCTACGAGGCCGGTCTCGTTCTGCTCGGGACGGAGGTCAAGGCGATCCGCGAGGGGCGGGTCAACCTGAAGGACAGCTACGGGCGCATCGAGGCCGGGGAGGTGTTTCTCCACAACCTGCACATCAGTCCCTACAGCCACCGGGGCTACAGCGAGCACGAGCCGCTGCGGCGGCGCAAGCTGCTGCTGAACAAGCGGGAGATCCGCAAGTTGATCGGCAAGCTGGTGGAGCGCGGGTTCACCCTCGTGCCGGTCCGGATGTACTTCCGGAAGGGCCTGGTGAAGGTGACGGTCGGCGTCGCGAAGGGCAAGCGGGTCTACGACAAGCGGGAGAGCATCAAGCGCCGCCAGATCGACAGGGAGACCCGGGCCATGGTGAAGGAACGCTCGCGGTGAGGGCGCTGGTCACCGGCGCCGGCGGACAGCTCGGCCGGGCGCTGGCGCGGGTGTTCGCCGCCCAAGGCGAGGTCGTGCCGCTCACGCACGCCGATCTCGACCTGACCGACGACGCCGCGGTACGCGCCCGGGTCGGCGAGGCGCGGCCCGACGTCATCCTCAACTGCGCGGCGTACAACGCCGTCGACCAGGCCGAGGGCGACCCGGTCACGGCGCTCGCGGTCAACGCCTTCGGCGTCCGTTCGCTGGCCCGCGCGGCGTTGGGCGTCGACGCCACCCTGATCCACTACGGTACCGACTTCGTCTTCGACGGCACGGCGTCCGAGCCTTACCGCGAGGACGACTCGGTCAATCCGCAGAGCGTCTACGCGATGTCGAAGCTGCTGGGGGAGTGGTTCGCGGAAGGCGCGCGGCACTACGTGTTGCGGGTCGAGAGCCTGTTCGGCGGGGCGGCCCTCGAACCGGGCGCGGACGGTCGCCGTCTCGGCAGCAGCCTCGATCGCATCGCCGACGCGCTGATCGCGGGGCGCGAGGTCCGGGCGTTCGTCGATCGCGTCGTCTCGCCGAGCTATGTCGACGACGTGGCCGCGGCCACGTCGTCGCTCGTGCGTACGGCGCCGGCGTACGGGCTGTATCACTGCGTCGGGTCGGGGCACGCTTCCTGGTTCGACGTGGCGACGGAGCTGGCCGAGCGCCTCGGCGTGGGGCCCGCCATCCGCGGCATCACGCTCGACGAGCTGAAGCTGCGCGCCCCGCGGCCCCGCTTCTGCGCTCTGTCGAACCGCAAGTTGGCCGACGCCGGAATCGAGATGCCGCACTGGCGGGACGCGCTGGCCCGTTACGCGCAGATTCGAATGCCTTCGCGGGCCGGGTAGACTGCGGCTGGCTGCCCGGGCGTGACGTGATATCCTGCGGAAATGGCCTTCGACACGCATGCGGCCGTGAGGATGCTGACAAACGCCGGGGCCAAGGAATAGCTTGCCGTGGCCGTCGTCGATATCGCCCGGCACGCCAGCGCCGACCACGACCGGGAGCTCGCTACGAAGGCCGATCTGGCCAACCTCAAGGCGGACCTGACGTGGCGTCTCGTGGCCGCGATGGCCGCCATCGGCGCCATCCTGAGATTCGTCGGCTGACGGCGCGGAATCCTAGGAGCCCGTGGCAAAAGCCCCGCTGCATTCGAGCGGCGACGCATCCCGCGTGGACTGCGTTGCTCCTCGGTCAAATATGCCCAATATGGTCCCTCGTCGCGCCTTGCCACGCGGGCGCCTCGCCGCTCTCGGTGCGACGCGGGGTTTCACCACGGACTCCTAGCCCAGCGTCTCGTCCACCAGGTCGGCGACTCGCTCGGCGATGGCCAGCGACGCGGTCAGGCCGGGGGAGTCGATTCCCACGGCATGGACCAGCCGGGGCTGGCGTTGGTCGCGGCGGATCAGGAAGTCCGAGAACTTCTGCTCCGCGGGCGCACCGCGGGCGCGGATGCCGCTGCCGCCGGGACGGATCTGGTCGAGCCTCAGCCCGGGCAGCAGCCGGCGGGCCGCGGTGTGGAAGCGTGCCAAGGGCTCGCGGTTCGATTCATAGTCGTCCTTGCGCGCCTGGTAGCGGGCGGTGGGGCCCAGCATGACGCTGCCCCATGTAGTTCGCGTCAGGTGGACTCCGAGACCGTGCCCGCTGGGGTCCGGCAACGGATAGACCGGGCCGTTGACCAGGTGCCGCGCCGACGGGGTCAGCTCTGCGTAGTCGCCGCGGACGGGGTGAATGGTGAACTCCTCGCCGCCCTGTGCGGCAGACACGTCGTCGGCGTAGAGACCCGCGGCGTTGACGACCGCGCGGGCGAGGATGGTCTCGTGCGCAGTCCGGATGGCGATGCCGCCGGAACGAAGGCTCCCGCCCTCGACGCCGGTGCCGGGCAGCAGCGCCACGTCGCGGGCGGCGGCGACGCGTGCCAGGGTGCGCACGAACGCTTCGGCCTCGACGATGCCGGTCGACGGCGACCAGATGCCCGCCACCGCCTCGACGTGCGGCTCGCGGCGGCGCACGAAGGTGCGGTCGACCATCTCCAGGTCGGTCACGCCGTTACCGTGTCCCCGCGCCACCAGCGATTCGAGCGCGCCGATCTCGCTAGCGTCGCTCGCGACGATCAGCTTGCCGCAACGCTCGCACGGGACACGGTGCTCCTTGCAGAACGCGTAGAGTCGCTCGCGGCCCTCGACGCAGAGGACGGCCTTCAGCGAGTCCCGCGGATAGTAGATGCCTGCATGGACGACACCGCTGTTGTGGGTGCTCGCCTCCAGCCCGGGCCGCGGCAGGCGCTCGAGCAGGCAGGTCGCGCGGCCGCGCGCGGCCACCGCGCAGGCCGTGGCGAGCCCGACGACCCCGCCGCCCACAATCGCTGTGTCGATCGGTTCCAAATCAGCGCGTGAAGATAGCGGTCATGATCGCGATCAGGGCCGTGAACTGCATGCCGGCAAGCCACAGGAACTGTCGCGACATGCGCTGCTCGAGGGCCCCGAACCGCCGGTCCACGTGTTCCCGGAACGCTTCGAACCTCCGGTCGACGGCCTCGAACCTCCGGTCGACGGCCTCGAACCTCCGGTCCGTGCGATCCTCGAAAGCCTGCAGGCGCCGGTCGATGCTCTCGACCGACCTCTGGATGCCATGCAGCCTCTCGTTGACTGTCTCTACCTTGCCTTCCATCACTGCGACGCGCTCGTCGGTAGTCGCCACGGCCTGTTCCCTCCAGCTTACGCCAGCCGGAATGACGGGGCCAATTGTCATCTCGCCGGCGCGGTGTGAGGTAAAGCACGGTGCATGCCATCTGGTCGTTTGTTACCCGTACCGGCGATGCTTCATACTCTCCAACCGTGGCCGATTCCCTGCTCCAGCGTATTGCGGCGCGACAGGTGCGCGCCGGCGTCATCGGCCTTGGTTACGTCGGGTTGCCGCTGACCGTGGCGTTCGCTCGTGCCGGGGTGCGGGCGGTCGGCCTCGACGTCGACGCGGAACGGACCCGTGCCGTCCAGCGCGGCGAGTCCTACATCGCGGACGTGCCGGCCGCCGCCGTCCGGGCGGCGGTGGATGGCGGCATGCTCTCGGCGACGACCGATTTCGCGGCGCTGGCCGACGTCGACACCGTCAACATCTGCGTTCCGACGCCGTTGCGCAAGACCCGGGACCCGGACCTGTCGCACGTCATCGCCGCGGTAGAACAGGTGGCCGCGCACCTGCGCGCCGGTCAGCTCGTCGTGCTGGAGTCGACCACCTATCCCGGCACCATCGACGAGGTGGTGCGCCCCCGACTCGAGGCGGGCGGCCTGCGGGCCGGCGCCGACTTCTGCCTCGCGTTCTCGCCCGAGCGGGTCGATCCGGGCAGCGCGGAGTGGACAACGCGCAACATCCCGAAGGTGGTCGGGGGGATGGACGCGCGCTCCACGGAGACCGCCGCCGCGCTCTACCGGCTGATCGTCGACACCGTGGTGCCGGTTTCGTCGCCGCGCGTGGCGGAGATGGTGAAGCTGCTGGAGAATACCTTCCGCGCCGTCAACATCGGGCTCGTCAACGAGCTGGCGCTGATGTGCCGGGACCTCGGCGTCGACGTCTGGGAGGTCATCGACGCCGCGAAGACCAAGCCGTTCGGCTTCATGCCCTTCTATCCGGGGCCGGGGCTGGGCGGACACTGCATCCCGATCGATCCGTTCTATCTGAGCTGGAAGGCGCGGCAGAGCGGGTTCGAGAGCCGCTTCATCGAGCTGGCCGGGCACGTCAACGCGGCGATGCCGCGCTACGTGGTCGAGCGGGTGGCGGAGGCGCTCAACAGCCGCTCCCGTGCGGTTCGGGGTTCGCGGGTCCACCTGTTCGGAGTGGCCTACAAGCCGAACGTCAGCGATGTTCGGGAGTCGCCCGCCCTCGATGTCGCCGAGCTGCTGCTGCGGCGGGGCGCGTCCGTGACCTACAGCGACCCGTTCGTTCCCGCGGTCCGGGCCGGGGCCGTATCGATGGAGGCCGTCGCCGCCGAGCAGGCGCTTGCGGACGGCATCGACTGTGCGGTCATCACCACGGAGCACCGCGGCGTCGATTACCGGGCCATCGCCCGCGACGCGCCGCTAGTGGTCGACACACGCAACGCGCTCGCGGGAATCGACGCGGCGCACATCTACAGGTTGTAGGTCCGACGTGTCGAAACGCGCAGTCATCACCGGCATCACCGGCCAGGACGGTTCGTACCTCGCCGAGCTGCTCCTCGATCAGGGCTACGAGGTGGTGGGCGTCACCCGCCGCCTCAGCGCCCCGAACCGCTGGCGCATCGAGCACCTGCTCGACCGCATCGAGCTGCGTCCCGCCGATCTGCTGGACCAGTTGTCGCTAATCCGGGTCATCGACGAGGTGCGGCCGCACGAGCTCTACAACCTGGCCGCGATGTCGTTCGTGCCCGCGTCGTGGGACCAGCCGCTGCTGACCGGCGAGTACAACGCGCAGGGCGTCACCCGGGTCATGGAGGCGATCCGCCAGGTCGACACGTCGATCAAGGTCTACCAGGCGTCGTCGAGCGAGATGTTCGGCAAGGTGCGCGAGACGCCCCAGACCGAGGCGACGCCCTTCTATCCCCGCAGCCCCTACGGGGTCTCCAAGGTGTTCGCGCACTACATCACGGTCAACTACCGCGAGAGCTACGACCTGTTCGCGGTCTCCGGCATCCTCTTCAACCACGAGTCGCCGCGGCGGGGTCTGGAGTTCGTCACCCGCAAGGTCACCCACGGCGTCGCGCGCATCAAGCGGGGGCTGACCGATACGCTGTCGCTCGGCAACCTCGACGCCCGTCGCGACTGGGGCTTCGCCGGCGACTACGTCCGGGCGATGTGGCTGATGCTGCAGCAGGACAAGGCGGACGACTACGTGATCGCCACCGGGAAGAGCCACTCGGTGCGCGAGCTCGTCGAGGTCGCCTTCTCGCATGCCGGCCTCGACTGGCGCGCGCACGTGCGCACCGACCCGACGCTGCTGCGGCCGGCCGAGGTGGATCACCTGATCGGCGACCCGGCGCGGGCCGAGGCGGAGCTGAGCTGGCGGCCGAGCGTCGACTTCGAGGGGTTGGTGCGGATGATGGTGGACGCCGACATGGAGCGGCTGTCCGGCTCCTGAGTCGGGAGCGACGCCCTATTCGGAGTGGATGCCGGGGGTCGTCACGTGCGTGATGAGCAGTTCCTGCAGGGCCTGCACCTGACCGGTGAGCCTGCCGATCTGCCACCCGTTCCAGAGGCCGGCGAGGGCGGCGACCAACGACAGCAACAGCGTGACGACTTGGACGGTGCTTCCGTTGCGCATCCGGTCGTTGCTCCCGGTACAGTATAGCACGTACGCGGCCGGCACAGGGGCGTTTGCCGACGGGATCGGTTACGTGCCGACCACGCCTTCGAGCGGGCTGCTGGCCGTGGCGTAGCGCTTGCGGGAAATGCGTCCCGAGAGGTAGGCGAGGCGGCCCGCTTCGACGGCCAGCTTCATGGCGGTGGCCATGTCGACCGGGTTGTCGGCGCCGGCGATGGCCGTGTTCATGAGCACGCCGTCGGCCCCCAGCTCCATGGCGATGGCGGCGTCCGAGGCCGTGCCCACGCCGGCGTCGACGATAACCGGCACCGAGGCGAACTCCTTGATGATCCCGATGTTGTTCGGGTTCTGGATCCCGAGCCCGGAGCCGATGGGGGCGCCGAGCGGCATGACCGCGGCGGCCCCGGCGTCCTCCAGCTTGCGGCAGACGACCGGGTCGTCGTTCGTATAGGGCAGGACGACGAAGTTCTCCTTCACCAGCACGCGGGTCGCCTCGACGAGCGCCTCGTTGTCGGGGTAGAGCGTCCGTTCGTCGCCGATCACCTCCAGCTTCACCCAGTTCGACAAACCCGCCTCGCGCCCGAGCCGCGCGGCGCGCACCGCGTCATCGGCGGTGTAGCAGCCAGCGGTGTTCGGCAGCAGGGCGTAGCGGCTGGTGTCGATGTGGTCAAGCAGCGATTCGCGCGAGCGGTCGGACAGGTTGACGCGCCGCACCGCGACGGTGACCATCTCGGCCCCCGATGCCGCGTGCGCCTCGGCCATGATCGGGAACGAGGCGTACTTGCCGGTGCCGACGATGAGGCGCGAGCGGAACGTGCGTCCCGCGATCGTCAAGGGCGTATCAGGCATGACGGTTCGGTGAGCGGCCGGCTGGCGTCGTCTGCGTCGGTACCATCGCTGCGCCGCAGACTCCTAGCCGCCGCCGACGAAGTTCACCACCTCGACCTCGTCGCCGGCCGCGACGACCGTCGACTCGTAGGCGGCCTTCTTTACCACCAGCCGGTTGTGCTCGACGGCGACGCGCCGCCGGTCGATGTCGAGCGTCTCGAGCAGGCGGCTGACGCTGAGCGGGCCGGGCATCTCGTACGATTCACCGTTCAGGAGGATGGTCACCGCGCACGCAGAGTACCGCCGGCGGATCCCGCCGTCAAGATGCGTCGCGGTGAACGGCGGTGCGTGTTGACGACATCGATGTCACTTGCCCGTGGCGCTTCTGCAATCCGGGCTGCAACTCGATGTGGAGCGGATTCACCACCGGCGCGGGAGGATGCAGACGGCCATACCGCCTCCGACAGGTTACTGTCGCAGGACACGAAGCGGAACACCATGCCGTCCGCCAGGTCGGCGACACGCCGGAAGCTCTCTCGCGGCGAGCCGGGATCCCCCGGCCGTCCGGCCAGCAGTCCGCGCACGAACCCGCCGTAGTCGCGGCCGGTCTTGCGCAGGAGCAGGTACATGTCGTCGAACCGGCCGCAGCGGGCGCGAAAGAGAGCGTCTATCCTCGATCCGGAAACACGCTGAAAGTAGGGGTAGTACGTGAGCGACACGGTCACCGGCGCGTGCCTGAAGAAGTACGGCACCTCGGTCACGTCCGTCCCGACGACGAAATCGCGGGAATCGACGTGGCTTCCGACCCAGAGCAACAGGGGAGAGCGGCTGATGCGCCACATGTCCGATCGGTACGGTCCTTCCGCCAGCACGCGCGCGTCAGCGCCGGTACACCAGATCATCGACAGCGCGAACAGGGTGCCGGCGGCCGCCGGCCGCCAGCGCGAGCCGAGCGCGCGCCAGAACAGGCCCCCGTAGCACACGGAGAGAACTACCAGGACGGGCGCCATGAGACGATCGTCGAAGGGGTTCCACATGTCGGTCAGCACGACCAGGCGCGCCGCCACCAGGAACGTCGAGAATCCGGCGATCCATGCCGCGGCCAGGAGGCATCCGAGCCGCGCCCCCCGCGGGATGAGCGGGACGCCCTCACGGCGGGCGCGCCACCAGGCGAGGCCGCCGAGAACGAGCAGCGCAGCGATTTCCTCGCGCATCTGCTGCAGGAAGCTCGACACCAGAGCGCCTGGTGAAGCGGCCGTAAACCAACTGGCGTCGCTGGTCAGGTGCGGGGGATAGACCTGTCCCGCGCCGGCGAACAGGCCCGCCAGCCCGAATCCCGCCCCGGCGCAGAAGAGCGCCGACTGGAGAAGCCTGTTTTCGCGGCCGAGCAGGCTCGCCAGCCCGCCCAGCACGAGGATGGGCGCCACACCGCTTCTCACGGTGACCGCCAATCCGGCGAGCAGGCCGGCGGCGGCCGAGCGGCGCGGCGTCACGCCCCCGGCCAGCACCGCGAGCATCGCCAGCAGCAGGGCTACTGCAACGGTTCCGGCCCAGACGCGGAGAAAGAACCAGCGCATCAGGAGCGCCACGACCGCCGCGGCCATCAAGCCGGCGCCCACGCCCCAGACGCGACTCGCGAACAGGAATGCGAACGCCAATGTCGCCAGGTAGGAGGCGACGCTGAGGAGAAGCGCGGCGTCGGCGTGTTCCAGGCGAGTGACTTCGGCGACGGCCGCAATCAGAATGGGATACCCGACGTTGTGGCTCGATCGTGTCTTGTGCGGGAAGTCCGTCGAAAAGTCGCTCGTCCAGAAAGTGGGCTGGTTGAATCCGACCGCGCTCTGCACCACGCCTTCGCCGGCCGACAGGTTGCGTGCGACCTCGATGTAGTTCATCGCGTCGCTCCGAATGCGCCGCTCGGCTACCAGAGATCGGAATCCGAATACGCTGACATGCGCGATGAACACCAGTCCGAGCGCAACGGCCAGACCCGCGTGTATCGATTTCGACCTCATGGGGTGCGCTCCGCCGGCGCGACCCTGCGCACGACGTCGGCCACGATGTCGACATCCGCCTCCGACAGGCCCGGGTGCAGCGGCAGGGACAGTGCGGTGCTGCACACGGTTTCGGCCACAGGACACGCGGCCGGCTCGTACGGCGCGATTGCCGGCTGCCTCGTGACCGGCGTCGGATAGTGAATCATCGTACCGATGCCGGCCGCGTCGAGCAGGCCGCGCACGCGGTCCCGGAGAGCAGTTCGTATCGGGAAGAGATGGTACACGTGACCGGCGTCACACTCGGGCGGCATGTGCACCGGCGCGTCGGCCAGACGTGTCCGATAATGTCTCGCGAGATCGCGCCGGCGGTGCGTACGGGCGCGCAGCGACCCGAGCCGGACCCGGAGGACGGCGGCCTGGATTTCGTCCAGCCGGGAGTTCACACCCGCCGCCGTGTGCTCGTTCCGGGCTGTCTGACCGCCGTTGCGCAGGGCGCGTAGTCGCGCCGCCAGCGCGGCGTCGTCCGTGCAGGCCGCCCCGCCGTCGCCGACGCCGCCGAGGTTCTTCGTGGGGTAGAAGCTGAACGCCGCGCCCTCCCCGAAACTGCCGACCGGGCGTCCGCCGCACGTGGCGAGATGGGCCTGGCAACAATCCTCGACGACCGCGAGCCCGTGACGCTTCGCGACCGCGGCCAATGCGGCCATATCGGCCGGCTGTCCGTACAGGTGCACGGGGAGAATGGCCGCGGTCCGGGGGCCGATCAGCGGCTCGACCGTCTCCGGATGGATGGTCAGCCGTAGCGGATCGATGTCCGCGAAGACGGGCCGCGCTCCCGCCATCACGATGGCGAGCGCCGTGAACGCTGCCGACAGGGGACTCGTAATCACCTCGTCGCCGGCTCCGATCCCCAGCCCGCGCAGTAGCAGGGCGATCGCATCCGTCCCGTTGCCGGTCCCGACGACGTGAGCAAGGCCGGAGGCCCGCGCGAACTCGCTCTCGAAGGCGTCGACCTCCGGCCCCAGAACGAACCAGCCACGGCCCATGACGCGCCGGATTGCCGCGTCGACGGCCTCGGCGTCCGCTCCCGGGTGCAATCGAAGGAAGGGAATGCGGTGGGTCATCGTGACGCTGAGCCGGCCTGGGCGGAGTCCTCCACATAGTGCGGGAGGTGCGCACGATAGTACTCCACGGCGCGAGTCAGACCGGCGCGCACGGTGGTCAGCGGCCGCCAGCCGACGGCGGCGCGGAACTTGCCGGCGTCGCCGTAGAAGCTGCCGATGTCGATGGCTTTCTTGTCGGCCGGCCAGGGGACGTGGCGCACACGGCCGGTCCGCGCAACCTCGATGAGCAGGGCGGCCACGTCGCGAAGACTCAACGGATCGGATCCGCTCACGTTGTACACGTGGCCGTTGCAGGCGTCGGAGGCTCCCGCCGAGAGGAACGCTTCGGCCGCGTCGTCCACGTACACGAAGTCGCGCAGTTGAGAGCCATCGCCGAAGATCTCGATCTCCCTGTCCTCGACCGCCAGGCGGATGAACCAGCCGATGAACCCCTGCCGGTTGTGCCTGATCAACTGGCGAGGTCCGAAGACGTTGGTGAGCCGGAGCGAGCAGGCGCGGATGCCGAACACATCGTTGTAGAGCAGATGGTAGTACTCGCCGGCCACCTTGTTGATCCCGTTCACGTCGACCGGCCGGACGAGATGCTCTTCGGTGACCGGCAGCGAGTCGGGCTGGCCGTACACCTGGCGGGTGCCGGCGAAGACGACCTTGGCCCGCGGGTTGTGCCTCCGGCACGCCTCGAGAATCGAGAGCTGGCTCCGGCAATTGATCTCGAGATCCGTGAACGGGTCCAGCATGCTGTCGAGGTGGCTGACCTGACCGGCCAGGTTGAAGATCACGTCGCGGTCGCGCACCAGGTGGTTCATCGAGCTGGCGTCCCGCACATCGGAGATGTTGACCGTGACACGGTTTCTTATGTCCTGGATGTTGAAGAGGTTGCCTCCATAGTCCGGGATCAGCGAGTCGACGAGCAGCACGTCGGCGCCGAGAGCGACCAGTCTGTGCGCGAGGTTGCTGCCGATGAAGCCGAGTCCGCCGGTGACGAGGACCCGGCGGCCGCGATAGAAGCGCCCGTAGCTCATCTGGGGGCCTCGTCGGGTTCGACAGCGGCGGACTGCCGCGGCCGAGCCCCTGTCCGCTGTTCCGCTACCTCGCCGGACCCGCCACGCGCCGCGCGATGTTCCCTGCGCACGACCAGGCTGATCCAGAGGCGGATGACGTCGAGCCCCGTGCGGGCGATGCGGCGGACATTGAAGAACTGGGACACGCCGTAGGCGCGATGAAAATGGTGAACGGGCACCTCCGCAATACGGAAGCCGGCGTCCTGGATCTTTTTCATCATCTCCAGGCAGATGACACCGCTGCTCTTCTCCAGGGTGACGCGGTCGAAGATGGATCGCCGCAGCAGGCGGAAATCGCAGTCGACGTCGCGCAGCCGCAGCCCGAACAACAGCTTCACAAGGTGGTGGTAGACGCGACCGATGACGATGCGGTGAAGCGGGTCGGCCCGGCTCATCTTGTAGCCGTTCACCAGGTCGACCTCGGGGATTTCCGACAGCTTGCGCCACAGAACGGACAACTCGCGCGGATCGTACTGCGCGTCTCCATCGGTGTAGAAGACCATGGACCGGGTCGCTGCCCGGAAACCCGACCGCAACGCCGCCCCGTAGCCCTGGTTCGTCGCGTGCGTCACGACCCGCAGTCTGGGATAGAGGGCGGTCAGCTCGCGCAGAACATCCGCCGTGGCGTCGCTGCTGCCGTCGTTCACTACGATGATCTCGTAGTCGGCGGTGAGCGCTCGCGCGGTGCGCTCGGCCATGACCACCATGCTCGCGATGGTGCCGCCGTCGTTGTAGGCCGGAAAGAAGACGCTCAGGCCGGGCGCGTCGGTTGGGGTGGGCGTCTGCTTCATGCGGCGTTCGCGGGTGGCTCTGCGGGAGGCTTTCTGGCGAGACAGACTACCGTACTGCCGAAAGGCAGATCGATCAGCCGGACCAGGTGGGCCTCTGCCCGCAGAAACCCGGCGAGCAGCGCGTTGAGCGGCGCGGGAGGTTGCCAGAAGTCGCTACGGGCGTGCTCGGGGTGCGGTAGTCCGCGAGCGCGTTGCCAACTGCGCTTGACCAGCAGCGGAAAAAAGAGAACGGCGTTCGTGCAGGTCAGACGCTCGATGCGAAAGCCGGCATGCTCCAGGGCGGCGCGGAGCCCGGCGCGCGTGTAGCGTCTGCGTTCGTGGACGAACACCGAGTGCTCGCCGCGCAGCGCGTCGAACGCGGGCACGCTGACGACGGCGCCCCCGCCCGGCCGAAGCACGCGGAACATCTCCGCGATCGCCGCGCGCTCATCCGCATCTTCGAGGCAATACAACACGTCGAACGACGTCACCACGTCGAAGACGCCGGCGGGGAACGGCAGGCGGCACGCGGTGGCGCACGCTACGCGGCGAGTGCCGCCTCTCCGGCCGAGCAGCAGACCCGACAGCGTCACGTCGATGCCGCAAGCAACGCCGAACTCCGCCAGAAGACCGAGGTTGGCGCCGGTTCCGCAGCCGGCGTCCAGCACTCGCCGAGACCGGTCACCGCGCACGGCCGCGGCCAGCAGCGGCCGCACGAAGCCGTGGAAGCCGCTGTACCAGAAGTGTCGTCGTTCGGCGGCGTGCGTCTCGCGCAGCAGCGCGTCCATGCACCGAGATTGTAGTGGCGCAACCGACACCTTCCAGGCTGTGGTACGGTACCGCTGGTCGGGGCGCATGGGCGGCATGAAACGGGAGCGGGTGACGGTCGTCGTTCCCACCTACAACGAGCGCGACAACCTCCAACGGCTGGCCCCGGCCGTGCTCGAGCACGGATATCGCCTGCTGATAGTGGACGACGACTCGCCCGATCGCACGGGTGAAGTCGCCGACGAGCTTGCCATGCGGCACGGGGTGCGCGTCGAGGTGATCCACCGCCGCCCGCCGCGCGGTCTCGGTCTCGCCTACCTCGACGGGTTTGCCCACGCCCTTGAGGCCGGCGCCGAGCTCATCTGCCAGATGGACGCCGACCTGTCGCATGACCCGGCCCAGCTCCCGGCGCTGATCGACGTCGCCGGCGCGGGCCGCGTGGCCGTCGGTTCGCGCTATCGGCCCGGAGGGCGCGTCGTCAACTGGCCGTTGCACCGGCTGGTCCTGAGCAGGGCCGCCAATCGCTACGTGCGGGCGATAACGGGCTTGCCGATCGCGGACTGCACCAGCGGTTTCCGCTGCTGGCCGCGCAGCGTCCTGGCGGCGCTGCCGCTGGCGCGGCACGTGTCGCACGGCTACGTGTTCCAGGTGGAGACGTTGTACGAAGCGGCGCGCCTGGGCGCGGGCATCGACGAGGTGCCCATCGTCTTCGTCGAGCGGCGGCACGGGCGGAGCAAGGTCTCGGGCCGCATCCTGGCCGAGGCCTGCGTCGTGCCCTGGCGGTTGCGGTTTCGTGGGCGCGGGCGGCGCGGCACGCGCGGAGCAGCAACTTGATGGGGCAGGCGCGAAGGCATCTGCGGCTCACGGCGGCGGTTGCCGTCTATCTTGCGCTCGGGATCGCTCTCACCGCGGCGTGGTTGTCCCGCGGGGCGGTTTCGAGTGAGCACACCGGGTTGGTCCGTCACCTTTATGTGGGAACCGATTTCGGCGGCTCGCCGCGGCTGACCGCCGTCGCCACCGACCTCACACTCGACTTCCTGGACGACGATCCGGCGTTGCCGCGGCGGTTCTTCAGCGTGCGCTGGCTGGGCTGGTGGCACGTGCCCGAGACGCAGACGTTCACCCTCTACGGCAGCGGTGACGACCAGCTCGACGTGTGGCTCGACGGCGAGCACGTGATCCGCCGCTTTCCGCCCGCCGACATGCACATGATCGGGCGGGAGATCACGCTGGCCGCCGGCGCGCACCGGCTGCGGGTGGACTACGCGCAGCGCGGCGGAGCGTACGGCATGGGGCTGTCGTGGCAGCCGCCCGGCGCCCGCCGCCGGGCCCTTGCGCCCCAGCGGCTCTTCCGCGAACCGCCCGCGCCGGACGACATCCGGCTGGCGCAAACCGTACGGCTCCTCGGTTGGGGCGTCCTGCTGTTCTGGAGCCTGCCGTTGCCGGTGGCCGCGACGTTGCTCGGGCTGAGATACGCCGACAGGTGCCGTCGCGCGGCCTCCACGCTTTCGTTCGGAAGACACGGGCCGCTGGTGCTGCGCGCGGCGCTGCTGCTGGCGCTGGCCGCGGTCGTGGCGCGGGCCGTCGTCGCGCGCCTCCCCGGCCTGAACCCGGGCTCGCTCTGGTACGACGATCTCGTCTACGCCGCGATCATGCGTACCGAGGACCTCTGGAGCATGATCACGGCGCCGCTGCACGTCGGTCCCGGGCTGCTGGCGATCTGGCGGGGACTGTACACGGTGTTTCCGGATCCGGAGTGGTCGCTGCAGCTTCTGCCGTTCGCCAGCGGCATCGCCGCGATTCCCTTGATGGCGCTCGCCGTGCGGGCCGTCACCGGCGACGACGGCCTGGCGGTGCTGGCCGCGGGCGTGACCGCCCTCAACCAGATGCTCGCGCGCTACACCGTGTTCGTGCACCAGTACGCCGTCGAGTTCCTGGTGACGGCGCTTTTCCTCCTGGCGGCGGCGCGGTTGTCGCCGGACCCGGCCGCGGCGGACGCGCGCCGGTTCGGGCGGGTGGCCCTGTGCGGGGCCCTGGCGACCTTCTTCTCGGTCACCTCGGTGTTCGTCTCGTTTCCGATAGTCAACCTGGGCGCGGCGTACGCGGCGCGCGACTGGCTGCGCGACAAGGGGCGAGCCGTCAGGATGCTCGGCATCGCCGCCGCGTACAACGTGGCGGTGCTGGTCGCCTACCTGCTGTTGCGCAACCGCTCCAACCCGAGTGCGCGCGATCTCTTCTCCGACGGGTTCATGCCGTTCGATTCGGTCGCCGCAGCGGTCGGCTTCGTCGCCGAGAAGGGTCGGTACCTGCTGGAGACGAGCCTGCCCGGCTGGGGAACGGGCTGGCTGCTGAACCCGGGCACCGTCTCGTGGCCCCTTCCGTTTCTCTTCCTCGGACTGGCGTGGCTGCTGGCGCAGCCGTCCACGCGCTTCCTGGGTCTGGTGGTCCTCTGCTTCTACGCGGAGCGAATCGTCGCGAGCGCGTTGTGGATCTATCCCCTGGGCATGGGACGCACGGATGTCTTCGCTTTTCCTGTCGCGATCTGCCTGTTCGCCGCCGGCATTCAGGCAGCCACGGCCGCGTTGCCGCGACCGGCGCGCATCCGGCTCGCGGCCGCCGCCGCCGTGGTGGCGTTCGCCCTGGCCCGCCCGGTGGACGCCTGGTACTTCGATACCGACGACGTGCCGCTGGTCGACCATATGGCGGCCCGGATCGACGACGACGATGCCCTGGTGCTCTCCGAGAGCGCGATCTTTCTGACCGCGTTCTACGGACCCTGGGCCGTGGCGTCGACGACCGGCGACGACGTCAGCTACGGGACCGCCGTGACGCTGATTCGGGACGGGACGCTGCACCTGCCCCGGAGCGGTTCGCAGGGGCGCATGGTGGAGGAGTTCGTACACCAACTCGGGACGGAACGGGTCTGGTACGTAGCCCACAACACCCAGGGCTGGGAAGAGGACGTAGTGGCGGCGATCCGGACGCAGGGCTACGCCGTCGACGAGTTGCGCAGCACGCAGAACGGACGGGTGTACCGGGCCGTGCGCGAGACGTCCCCCTGATGCGACAGGAGCCGGCTCCGGTTGTCCATGCCGCGGACAGGAAGTCCACGCAGGAGATCTTTTTCCCCGACGAAGCTGCGTCCCTCAGAGCTCCCTTTCGGCGAGATACAACCGGCCGCGTCGGGTTTCCTTGACCTCGTGCACGACGTAGCCCTGGCCTTCCAGCGCACCGACGACCCCGGCTTCGCTGCTGCGTGTCCGAAACGCGACGTACCACGTCCGCGCCGGTCGTGTCGCGGCGAGGAAACGCGTGACGTCGGAAGCCTCCGACGGACCTCTGAAGAGGTACAGCGTCGGTTCTCGCGTGAAGGTTGCCATGGTCCCGTGCGTATGCCGATCCGAGGGCGTTATGGTGACCGGCCAGCGTCCATAGAAGGCCACCAGAAAGGCTCCGCTCGGCGAGATGACCAGTCCGTCGTCGGGCTGCAGTTGCGACTCGAGCGCATCGACCAGATGGACATCGTCCACATCCCAGTACTCCGCGCGCAACGGGTTGGCCACCGCGATCGCCACGACCACAGCCGCGGCAATCAGCCGGAACAGCCCCGCCCGCGGGAGGGCCGCGGTAGAGACATGGATGCCGGCGGCGAAGAGCGCGATCGCCACGGGGAACGAGAAGATGTCGGGCCGGCCGGTTCCCATGGGATAGACGCCGAGGGCGCTCGCCGTCGAGAATGCCGCGTAGAAGCTGGCGACGACCAGCCCAAAGAAGCGCGTCGAACGACGCGCCAGGAGCCAGGCAAATCCGAGCCCGAGAAACGGCAGCGGCCAGGACACGGTCGCCGGATTCCACAGTTCGACGTCGCTCCAGCTCGGCAGGCCGAGTTCCAGCATCTGCCGCCCGTTGGCGACGAGGGCGTTCCATGCAGTCCCAACCGAGTCCAGAGGTACGAAACCGGTGGCGAAGTAGTCGCGTACCATCGCGTTCGATCGGTCTCGGAGGAAGAAATAGCCGGCCAGAACCGCCACGTCGTAGGCGGCGGCGGTCAGGAGAATCCGGCCTGTCCGCCGGCGGTCCTCGAACCACCGGCGTGCGGCGAGGACGGCGCCCAGATTGACGGTCGCGAAGCTGGTGAACACCGACGTGACGGAAAAGAACACCGCCGCCCCTCCGGCGAGCGCGATCCAACCGAGTCGCTTTGGATCCACGTCGATTTCATCAGTGCACAGGGTAGCGGCGGCCAACAGTAGCAGCGCCGTCACCACGAAGTCGAACGGGAACTGGTGCACGAACACCGTGTAGTGCGCCAACAACGGATTCAGTGCGGTCAGCGCGGCGGCGGCCACCGCCAGACTGTCGTCGCCGGTCAGTTTCCGAACCACCAGGCCCATGATCGGGATGGCCGCGATGCCGCACGCGAACGGCAGGAGCTGAAGCGACCACTCCGGGTCCGGAAGCAGGTAGTACAGGACGCGCCAGATGACGAGCGGGCCCGGCGCCACGTGGATGGGAGCGGTAATCATGCCCCACAGGTCGTGACTCCGAATGACGGCGCCGTACGTGAGGTCGTCCGCCCAGAGCGATTCCGGATTCCAGCCAGGAAGGCGGGAGATCCAGGCCTGCAGGGTGACCGCGGCTACGGCCAGCACCGGTACCGCGCGCCTTCCCCACCGCCAGTACCGGTCTTGTCGATCAGCAACCGTCGGCATGGCAACTAGCAAGCAGTTCGGGCACGGTGACCAGGCGATAGCCTCGTGAGAGCAAGCCGTTGAGTATGCTGGCCAGCGCCTGGACCGTGGCGGTCTTGTCTGGTTGGGTCTTCAGTCCGTCACCATCGTGGAGCAGGATGATCGCGCCAGGCTCGACCTGCTGCAGGACGCGGTCGACGATCGGGTCCACTTCGGGAATCCGATAGTCATCGTCATCGAGCCCGTCCACCGACCAGTTGACGATCAGGCACTCGAGCCTGCGGCAGGTCCGCCGCAGCCGCGCCACGTCTCCCATGTCGCCGCCGGGCGGCCGGAAGAGCCGCGGCCGGACTCCCGACAGGGTCTCGATCACGTCGGCGCCCTGTTGGATTTCGGCTTGTACCCAGGCGGGAGTCATCGTGCTGAAGCGGGCGTGCGACCACGTGTGGTTCCCCACGGCGTGCCCTTCTTCCACGATGCGCAACAGGGTCCGCGGAAATCGCGTGGCGTTCACCCCGACGACGAAGAACGTCGCCTTGACATCCCGGTCCAGGAGAACGTCCAGGATTCGGCTCGTATAGGGTTCGTTGGGGCCGTCGTCGAAGGTGAGCGCGATGATCTTCTCTGTTGTCGGTACCGACCGGACAATACGACCGTAAGGGAAAGTGTCGAGCCAGTCCGGCCGGTCGGCATTGCTGCTACCGCAAGACACGGTCATGAACACGAACGACGCTATCGCCAGTGGCCATGATCTCGATTTCGACAACCGGTTGGTGCGCGGGACAGTTGTTCCCGAGCGGGCGGGACGTCGCGGCATCTTCTGGGTTCCTGGATGGCTTTCACTGTACCACGCGATCCTCTGCCGACATGGCAACCGTGCGTCCCACGGGTTGTCAGGCCTCCGGATCCCGGACCCGCGTTGGCGGCAATCGAGAACCCTGGCTATGCTGTGCGGGACCCGGTGCAGGACGAGCAGAGGTGTCTGCATCGTGTCTTAAGCCAAGCGCTGGTGAAGACAGACAGCGGTGAAGATTCGAGATTTTCGCGTCGCGCGCGGGCACGTGGTGGGCTTGGCTGTCGGCTACGCAGTGACGGCCGTCGCGCTGACGGCCTCGCTGATCGTCCTCGGCGGGTCTCTGGAGGAGAGAACCGGAGTCGATCGGCGGGTCTACCCGTCTCTCGGCTTCTCCGGCGCGCCCGTTCTCGCGGACTTCAGTTTGGATGTGTCGCTCGATTTTCTGGACACCGACTCGAATCTCCCCCGGCGTTTCTTCAGTGCCCGTTGGCGCGGGTTCTGGTACGTGCCGGAGTCGGTCGAGATCGACCTGTACGGCGCCGGCGACGACCGCCTCGACGTGTGGTTGGACGGCGCACTGGTGATCCGCCGTACCCCGCCGGTCGACATGCACACCGAGGTGCGGACCCTCAGGCTGGATGCCGGCGTGCACGAGTTGCGGGTCGAGTACGAGCAGCATGGTGGCGGCAGCAACCTGTACCTCGCGTGGGCGCCGCGGGGCGGGCGTCCGCAACCGATTCCGGCGCACCGTCTGTTCCGCGAATGGCCGGTCGCCGAGGACATCCGGCTGGCGCGTCGAGTCGAGTGGCTCGAACGGATCGTCCTCTCGGTTTGGGCCGTTCCCGCTGTCTTCGTCATCGGGATTTTCGCTCGACGCTTGTGGGCAGCCCGAGCCCAGCTCGAATCCGGTTCGTACGAAGGCCGCTTGTGGGAGAAGGGTTGGCGCATCGCTACGGTACTGACGGTCGCGACGATTGCCGTTCGGGCGGCGTGGGCGCGCCTGCCCGGTTGGAACCCGGAGTCGCTCTGGCACGACGATTTGGTGTATGCGGCCATAATCCGGGCGGATCTGTGGAGCATGCTCACGGTGCCCATCCACGTGGCGCCGGGGCTCTTCGTGATCTGGCGCGGCTTCTACGAGCTGTTCCCGGACCCCGAGTGGTCGCTGCAGATACTGCCGTTCGCGTGTTCCATCGCCGCGATTCCGGTCATGTTCCTTGTCGTGCGAAGGTTGACCGGCGATCTCAGCATGGGTCTTCTCGCCGCTGCCGTGACCGCGCTCAATCCGCTGCTGGCGCACTATTCCGTGTTCGTTCACCAGTACCCGTTCGATTTCCTGGTGACGGCCATGTTCCTGTTGGCGGCGGTCGAGCTCCTCAAGGACCCTTCCTGCATCGAACTGCGCCGGTTCAGCAGATTTGCGGCAGTGGCGGGGGTGGCCCCGCTTTTCTCCGTGACATCAGTGATGGTCAGCTTTCCCGTCGTGCATGTAGCTGCGCTGGTCACCCTTCGCGACTGGGTGAGGGATCGTTCACGGATGTTTGCCGTGCTGGTCATTGTTTCAGCTTACGATCTTGCCGTGTTCGTCTGCTATCTACTTCTGCGAAATCGTACTAACGACGGGATCAGGGGCGGTCGCTTTGCAGACGGATTCATGCCACTCGACTCTTTCTCCGACGCTTGGAGTTTCCTGACGGAGAATGGTCTCCAGTTGCTCAAGCTCAGCCTGGCGAGCTGGGAGCAGACGGGCATACGCTATCCAGTCGCCGTCTGGATGCCGGATATGGTGTCTTGGCCCGTGCCATTCTTGCTGTTGGGCCTGATCTGGCTCCTTGCCTGTCGCCCTACCCGGCCATGCGGTCTGATCGTGGTCGGCCTCTACGCGGCCTTCGTAGCCGCAAGCGCTCTGGACGTTTATCCTCTCGGCACCGGCCGGCCGGATATTTTCGCCTTCCCGGTGGGGATCCTGCTGTTCGCTGCCGGGGTCCGTCTCGTTACCGAACCGTTTCCTCGGACGGCACTGTGTCGCCTCATACTTGCGGCTGCGGCGGTCTGGGTATCTGTCGTGCATCCGCTGGAGGTGGAATACCGGGAGTCCAATGCCGCGTACCTGGCCGAGACACTTGCCGCGAATGCTCGGCCGCTGGACGGCATGATTCTGACTTGGCCGACCAGCTTCGTGGCGGCGTTTTATGGCCCGTGGCCCGTCGATGTTCTCGCGTTCGACCAGTCGCCCAACGCGACGCAGGCGAGACTCCGGCGCGACAGGACACTCCACCTTCCACGTGCGGATGACGGTTCGCAAGAACGCTTGGTTGAGCAGTTCCTCAGCGGTTCGAGGCCACGCCGGATCTGGTTTGTAGCCTCGCGCGACCCCGAGGACTGGCTACCGGACGTCCTGGAGACGCTTGAAGAGCACGGGTACGGTGTCCAGAGCCTCGTTGAGACCACGCGAGGCAGGCTCTACCTCGCTTTGCATGGGAGTCCGAACTGACGATGGGTGCGTGCCGGAAGGAAACCGCGAGCATCGCGCTAGAGAAAGAACAAGCGGGGTGCGGAGACAACCATCCAGACATTCATCACGAGCTCCTGGCGAGTCAGTGGCGCGACGTGCCGAACCGCTCGCGGATGTCCCGGAGCACGGCGAGGACCTCGCCCTCCTGGTTCGTCATCCACGCGTCCCTGTCCACGGGATGGACCGGTCGGTGGCTCTGGACATGGCGACGGGCTTGGTGTTGCAGCGGGTCGGGCAATCTGTCTTCGGGAGCGTCGGGTCCACGCGCCGCGTCCTGGGTGGTGGTCGTCTCGACCGGTACTGGCAGGGGTTGATTCCCCAGCCGCAGGATGCGGCGCAGGTAATGTTCCGGCCGGCGGGAGAAGCTCTCCAACGAGAGAGAGTGCACCGGACCGCGGTGGCGCTGAATGTACAGCCGCCACGCCTCCAGCACTTGCCGTTGCAGGGCCGCATCGGCCACCGCGCGCGCCGGATCCCAGCCGTGGCGCTTGGAGAGCGACAACGCCGTTGCGGCCGGATCCCGTTCGCAGAGAACGAGCGTGCAGTCCGGGGCGATCAGGCGCAGCTCGATCCCCAGCCGTCTGACCGTGTCGACGGTGTTGGTCGTCTGCTTGGTCATGGCCCAGGTCCGGCCGGCGCGCCGGGCCGCACGCTCTATGCGGTGGATGTGGCGCAGCGGCAGTTCGCGCGGCCTGTCCGGGTAACCGTCTCCCGCCTCGTCGACGAACGTGAACACGCCCTGTCGCCGCAGGAGCGCCTGCACGAGGGTGGTTCCCGTGTGGTGGAATCCGCTGATCAGGATGAAGCGGTCTCGGGACGCGCCCGGGGTCCAGCGGGTTGCGAGCGCGACGAGTTGGTCGAAGCGCCGGGCGCCGAGATGCGCCAACCTGGTGTGGATGCCGCCGGTCATACCTGAGGCTCTCGCTAGGGTTGTAGTCTGCGCGCCAGCAGGCCGCGCGCCTGCGCCATGGTACTGCGGTCGAGGACTCCGACGGCGAGCAGCACGACCGGGAAGGCGCCAAGGAGTGCAGTTCGCAGCAGGACGTCGGCCGGCGAGGCGTCCTGCGGCCCGTACAGCGAAAGGACATACAGGGCGCCTGCCGTCGCGGCGATACGCGCCAGGCGTCCCAGCTCGTAGGGAATCGGGTAGTGGTGCTGGGCGGCAAAGGCGAGCGTTGCGACCATCGTGACGCTGCCGGCCACCGTGGCCACCGCGGCGCCCAGCATGCCCAGGAGCGGGATCAGCACGATGTTGGCCGCGACGGTCACGAACGCGCCGGCGCCGGTGGCCCAAGGCAGCGCTCCGGTCTGCTTGCTGACGTTGAGCGACGTCGTCAGGAATACCGTGAGCGCATGGATCGCCACACCCGCGGCAAGCACGGGGGCGATGTCGACCGCGTCGTGGTACCCGGGCGGGGTCAGCCACCGAATCAGGGGGCCGGCGAAGAGCACCAAGCCGAGGGTGGTGAACACGAGCACCCCGAAGGCGATGGTGGCCAGGCGCGCGAACAGGCGGGGCGCGTCCGCATCCGCCATCCGCTCGAACGCCAGCGGCATCCAGGCGCGGCGGAATGCTTCCCGGTACATCGACAGCGTGTTGGCGACGGTGGCCCCCGCCCCGTAGACGCCCACCTGGCTCACCGGCAGATACAGGCGCAGCAGGAACCTGTCGGCCTGACCAAGGGTCTGGCGGAGGAGGGCATGCGGGACGCGCGGGCTGCCGTAGCGAAGCAGCTCGCGCGCCAGCGGCCACGAGCAGCGCCACGCGCCCGGCCGGCCGGCCACCGGCAACAGGCCGGCGAGCAACACCGCCGACACCATGACATCCGCCAGCATCATGCCGAACACGCCCCACCCGAGACCCACGACGAACAAGAGGCGCAGCGCCACGATGCCGAGGCCGCCCCCGACCGTCCAGCGAGCGAAGCGCGCCGCCTCGTTGCGGGCACGCAGCAGCCCGTGCGGCACGCAGAGAAAGGCCGCCAGGAAGCCGTTGACGGCGAGCAGCCGCAGCGCGCCGGTGTGCTCCGGTCCGCCGAGCAGCGGGCTGACGAGCGGGGCGGCGAACAGGAAGACGCCGAGCACGACGGCGCTGGTCACGCCGATGACCAGCAGCGTAGTGCCGGTCAGGGCCTGCCGCTCGGCATCGGTCTCGCAGTCGTAGTGGAACCGCAGGAACGATTCGTCCAGGCCGAGCTGATTCAGCGGGCGCAGGAACGCGCGCAGCGCCAGCAGCAGGCCGAGCGCCCCGTAGCCGGCCGGCTCGAGGACGCGGGTGTACACCGGAAACAGCAGGAAGTTGACGGCGAAGAGGACGATCTCGCCGGAGCCGTAGACGAGCATGTGCCCGAACAGCCGGCGAACAGTGTCGAGCACGGGGGCATGATAGCGGACCCACGGCCGGCCGCGGACGCCGGCCCGCACCAGGCCTTCCTCTACAATCTGCGGTGATGGCGATCGGCGCGTGGCGAGCAGCCGCGGAGGGGCGTGGCGCGTGGATCGCGCTGATCCTGGCGGGCGTGTTGACCCTGCCGCTGGCGACTTCCCGCCTGTATGCGTCGGACGAGATCCAGTACTTCGCCTACCTCCGCTCGCTCTGGTTCGATGGGGATCTGTCCTTCGACAACGAGTACCGCCACTTCTACGACCGGGGCATCGCGGTTGCCTGGACGTTCCGCGAGTCGTATCTGGAGCGCACCACCGCCACCGGCCTGCGCTACAACTACGGCACCATCGGCGCCGCGATCCTCTGGTCGCCCTTCTACGCGGTGGCCGACGCGGCCGCGCGCGTCGGGCGTGCGCTCGGCGTGCGGGTCGCCGTCGACGGGTTTTCGCGGCCGTACCTGCGGGCCGTGGCCTACGGGTCGGCGATCTATGGGTTCCTGGCCGTCTGCCTCGCCGTCGTGGCGGCGCGGCGGTTGCTGGGCGAGGGGCATCTGGCCGGAGCAGCCATCTGGGTAGGCACGCCGCTCATTCACTACATGTACATCGCGCCCGGTTTCGCGCACGCCTGCTCGGCCTTCGCGGTGGCGCTGTTCGTGAGCGTGTGGTTGGCGGTTCGCGAGACCTGGTCGACGCGCGGGCTGATCGTGCTGGGGGCCTGCTCGGCGCTGATGGCGATGGTGCGCGAGCCGGCGGCGTTCTTCGTGATCGGGCCCGCCATCGACTTCGTCTGGTCCCTCGTCGATGCAGCCCGGCAGGATCGCTGGGAGCGCGTGCGCACGCTCCTGCTGCGGGTCGCGGCGGGCACGGCAGTGGCGTTCGCCTGCTACCTGCCGCAGGTCCTGGCCTACGTCACGCTGTACGGCGGTCTGACGTCGCCCTACACGCTCGACGATCGGATGCTGTGGCACGCACCCCACTTCGGCGACGTGCTCGCCTCGCCCAGCCATGGTTTCTTCGTCTGGACACCGCTGGCCGTGGTGGCGCTGGCGGGTCTGGCGTGGTTCGCAGCGACCGGCGCCGGCCGGGTGGAACCGGACCGCGCGCGGCGCATCGGCATCTGCCTGCTGGCCATGGTCGCTTCGCAGGCGTATATCGCGGGCAGCATTACTCGCTGGACGCTGGCCGGGTCGTTCGGGCAGCGCCGGTTCGTCGGCACGAGCATCATCCTGACGATCGGGTTGGCGGTGGCGATCCGCTGGGGGTGGGCGGCGACCGCGCATCGGCGGTACCTGCGGGGGGCGGCGGTCACGTTGCTGGCCGGCTGCGTGTGGTGGAACCTGGGCCTGATGGCGCAGTACGGCGCCGGTCTGATGGACCGTCAGCGCCTGGAGCCTGGTCGCAACGCCTATACGACGTTCGTCGAGTTGCCGCGCCTGCTGCCCGGGCTGGGCTATCGGTACCTGTTCGACCGATCGTCCTTCTACCAGGATCCCGCACGCTACCGCGAGCCGCCTGCTTCCATGCCGTGACCATTCTGTATCTGGCCGATATCCGCTTTCCTCTGGAGCGCGCCAACGGCGTGCACACGATGGAGACCTGCGCCTCGCTGGCCGAGCGGGGCCACGACGTGCACCTGCTGGTCCGGCCCGACACGGTAGCGCCGGCCCGAGATCCCTTCGAGTACTACGGCGTGCCGGCGACGCCGCGCTTGCGGGTCGAGCGCGTCCCGGTGTGCGGGCCGCCGCCGTTGCGCCGGGCCGGGTACCTCGCCTGGATGACGTTGCGGCTCCTGCAACGCGGCTGCTGGAGTGCGGTCTACACACCGAACCTCCTCCTCGCCAGCGCTGCGCTGTGCCTGCCTCCATGGTTGCGCCCGCCGGTCGTTTTCGAGTCGCACAACTTCAGTCCGTCCTTCGCCCGCGCGGCCGCCGCGCTCGAGACGGGAGCGCGCGCAGCCGGCCCCTGCAAGCTCCGGCGCCTGGAGCGCCGCGAACGCCGGGTCTGGCGCGGCGCCGAGGGATACGTAACGACGACGCGCGTGCTCGCGGGCGAGCTGCGCGAGCGGTTCGGCGCACGGTCGCACGCCGCGACGGCCCCCAACGCCGTCCGGCTGGATCGCGTGCGCGCCTGGTCGCCGCCCCGACGGGACGGCGCGCCCGTGGTGGCCTACGCGGGGTCGCTGCATCCCTACAAGGGCGCCGACCTGCTGGTTGAGGCGCTGGCATGCGTTCCCGGGGTCCGCGGCCTGGTCATCGGCGGGCATCCGCGGGACGCCGCGGACCGCGACCGGCTGAACGCGCTGGCGCGCGACCGCGGCATCGCGGAGCGCGTCCGCTTCACCGGCCTCGTGCCGCCCGCGGAGGTGCTGGAGTTGCTGCGCGGAGCGGACGTGCTGGTCCTGCCGTTGCGCGACATGCCGCACACGCGGTACGACTCGCCGATGAAGCTCTTCGAATACCTCGCGGTCGGCCGCCCGATCGTGGCGTCCGACCTTCTGTCGACGCGGGAGATCTTCGTCGACGGGACGACCGCGCGGCTCTTCGAGGCCGGCAATCCGGCGGCGCTTGCCGCCGCGGTGCGGGCGGTGCTTGCGGACCCGGAGAGCGCCGACCGTATGGGGCGCGCCGCCTTCGACGCTGCGGCGGACTACACCTGGGCGCGCCGCGCGGAGCGCATCGAGCGGTTGCTCGACGATGTATTCGAGGAGGCGCGGGCTTGAGGATCCTGTACGCCGCCACGGACCAGAGGGTGCCGGGCGAGGTCGGCGGTTCGGTGCACGTGTCCGCCGTGGCGGCCGGACTGGTCGCGCTGGGGCACGACGTCCACGTGCTGGTGACCGGCGGCGACGGGCCGTTTCCGGACGACGGCGCCCACTGGGTCAACCTGCCGCCGCCGCTGAGCGCGCGTCGCCTGCGCTGGCTGCTGGCCGCGCGGGTGCGGGCGCTGGCCGAGCGAATCCGGCCCGATGTGGTGATCGAGCGGTACTACAACTTCGGCGGCGAGGGTGTCGTCGCCGCGCGCGCGGTAGGCGCGCTCGCGGTGCTGGAGGTCAACGCACCCGTCATCGACCACCCCGGCTCTGCCAAGCGCCGGCTCGACCGGGCGCTGCTGGTGGAGCCGATGCGGCGCTGGCGCGACTGGCAGTGTCGCCATACCGACATCTTTCTCACGCCGCAGGCCGATATCCTCCCGTCCTGGGTGACCCCCGAACGGATCGTCGAGGTCGAATGGGGCGCCGACACCTTGCGGTTCACCCCCGACGCCGCCGGCGATGTTCCGTTCGAGCGCCCGGCGGCGGGAACGCTGGTCGTCTTTGCCGGTGCGTTCCGGGCGTGGCACGGGGCGATTCACCTGGTCGAGGCGATGCGGCGCCTGCGCGAGCGCGGGCGCAAGGATATCTCGGCGGTGCTCATCGGCGGCGGTCCCGAGCTGCCGCGGGTCCGGCAGGCGGCCGAGCGGCTCGACGGCGTGATCTGCACCGGCGCGCTGCCGCACGATGCGATACCCGCCTGCCTCGCGGCGGCGGATATCGGGGCGGCGCCGTTCGACGTCGGGGCGCACGCGCCGCTGTCGCTCGGCTTCTTCTGGTCGCCGCTGAAGGTGTTCGAGTACATGGCGGCCGGGCTGCCGGTGGTCGCGCCAGCCATCGATCGCCTCGGCCGCATCGTCCGCAACGGGCAGGAGGGTGTCCTCTACGACGCCGGCGATCCCGCCGCGCTGGCGGGGGCCATCGAAACGCTGTGCGACCCGGCGCGCCGCAGGCGACTCGGGGCCGCGGCGCGGGCGCGGGTGGTCGAGCACTTCGGCTGGGACCGCCACTGCGAGCGGCTGGCGGAGGTCATCGCGGCCGCGCGGGCGTGCCGGCGGCGAAGCTGACCGCCATGCGCGTGCTGTTGACCACCGACGTGTTTCCGCCGATCTGCGGCGGCAGCGGCTGGAGCACCTACGAGTTGGCGCGCGGCCTGCGGGCCCGCGGTCACGAGATCACGATCGTCCGACCGCGCTTCGGCGCCGCCGGCGAAGGCGAGGCCGGTTCGTACGACGGGTTCCGCCCGCTGGAGTTCCGCGCGTGGGCGCCCGGCGTCCCGTTCGTTCGCAACTACTTCAAGAACGAGTGGCTGGAGGGGCGCCTTGCCCGCTATCTGTGCGCGGTCATCCGCGAGCGCCGCATCGAGATCGTCCATGCGCAGCACCGGCTGAGCGGACCGCCGAGCGTTGCCGCCGCGCGGGCCGAGGGTGTGCCGGTGGCCTGTACCGTCCGCGACTACTGGCCGCTCTGCTACTGGTCGGACCTGCTGCTCGATCCGGATCGCGGCGACGTCTGTCCGGCGTGCACGCCCGGGCGGATGACCCGTTGCGTCCGGCCGCGCGGCGGCGCGCTCTGGCCAATGGCCGTGCCGCTCGTTCCATACATGCGCGCCAACCTGCGGCGCAAGCAGGATGCGCTGGCCCGCGCCAACGGTGTGATCGCGATCAGCTCGGCCCTCGCGCGCGATCTGCACGTGCGCGCTCATGGCCTGTCGCGCGACCGGGTGACGATCATCCCGAACCCCGTCGACGTCCGTGCGGTCCAGTCGGAGGCGGTCGAACAGTCGGCGCCTCTCGACGGGCCTTACGTGCTCTACGCGGGTAAGCTGGAGACGAACAAGGGTGTTTCCAAGCTGCTGCCGGCGTTGGCGGCGGCCGGAGAGGACATCAAGCTCGTCGTGGCGGGTGACGGCGCCGAGCGGTCGACGCTCGAAGCGGCGGCGCGGGCGACGCGACGCGACGTTCGGTTTCTGGGCTGGCAGCGCCGCCCCGCGCTGCTGGGATGCATGCGGCACGCCGCCATGCTGCTGTTTCCCTCCCACTGGCCGGAGCCGTTCGGCCGCGTGCTGGTTGAGGCGGGAGCCGTCGGCTGTCCGGCCGCCGCGCTGGAGACGGGGGGCGTCGGCGATATCGTGATCCACGACGAGACCGGTCTGCTCGCGCAGGACGACGACGAGCTCGGCCGTCACGTCGCGCGGCTGTGGCACGACGCCGCGCTGCGCAACCGCCTCGGGACAGCGGCTAGACACCGGGTCGAGCGGATGTTCGACACGCCGGTGGTGGTCGATCAGGTCGAGACGCTGTACGAGCGGCTGCGGCGCGCCGCTTGATGCCTGGTGCTCCGTCAACCGCGGTTGTCGGAATGCGATTGCCGCAGCGGTGCCCTGATGGGCGTGACCCCGCCGAATTCGGACTCTCGACGACTGGCACGAATCATGCCGTCATACGTGGATTGGATCCCCCGGTACGGTGCGTTGATTGGACCGGCGGTTCCGCGCATAATCGAATGCACGGCGAGGTGAAGACATGACGACGAACGGTGTGCGGCCCCCGGCCCGCGTGCAGCTCACTCCCGGATCGTGGGTCGGCATCGCGGGCGTCGCGGCGAGCATGGTGATCGCGATGTTTGCCGCCGTCGAGCGGGGCAACGCCCGATTCGACGGCATGCACACGCGCTTTGACGGCATGCACGCGCGATTCGACGGCATGGGCGTCAGGATGGACGCCTCGCACCAGGAGCTCCGTACGCAGATCCAGGGGGTGGACAGCCGGGTGTACGCCCTCGTCTACGACGTGTCCTACCTGCGAGGATATCTCCGGGAAGCACGGGGGGACCGCGGCGCCATGCGGGGAGACCTCGACGCCATGCATCAGGATCTGCGCGTCATGCGCACCGAGTTGTACGCCGTGCGCGCAGAGTTCGGCGACGCTCGTGCGGACCCCGGCGTCGTGCGTGGGAAGCTGCGCGACATGGGCGGCGCGCTCGACCTGCTGCGCGGGGAGTTCGAGGCCGTGCGGGAGCGGCTCGACGTGCCGCCGGTGCGTCGCGGATGGGAGATGCCGTGAGACTCCTGTTTTCGCAGACGCACACGGCCCACCGCGCCGCCGGGGTGCCGGACGATGTCGCCCGTGAGGCGGCGGTGGAGGTCGGCTGACGGCACTGCGGATCCTCATTCTCACGCGTGCCGTTCACCCGCTGCACGGCGTGGGCGGTCTGGAGCGCCACGTCTACGATCTGACCCGCCATCTGCTCGGGCGGGGCGCCGCGGTGACGCTGGTCACACCGCCGCCGCGGGAGGGCAGCGCTTCCGATCCAGACGATGCGGTGTTCGGTCACGAACGGCTGACCGCCCACTTCGTGCCGTACCGGACCTTTCCGTACGCCGGGCGCCGCGGCACGACGATCCTCGACCGCAACACCGCCTATCCGCTGTTCGGTTGGCGGGCGGGGCGGCTGGCCCGGCGGCTCGTGGCGGAGCGGGCGGCGCAGATTGTCCAGGGCTATGGCGCCGCCGCGCTCGGCTACGCGCTGGCGCGGGCTCGCGACCCGCTCGAGACCGTGCCGTTGGTCTTCAACCCGCAGGGGCTGGAGGAGTTCGGCGGGACCGATCCGTCCCGCGCGCCGCTCAAGCGCCTCGCCTACCGTCCGCTGCAGGCAGCGGTGCGCGCCTGCGCCCGGGCGGCCGACCGGGTCGTGGCAACCGACGAAGCGCTCCTGCCGGTCGTGATGGAGCACCTGGGGGTGCCGCGTTGGAAGGCGCCGGTCATCCCCAACGCGGTCGACCTCGATCGTCTGGCCGCCCGCCCGGCCGTGGATGCGCGCGGCCTGCGGGAGTCCATCGGCGCCGGCGCCGACGACGCCCTGCTGGTCGCGGTCGGGCGCCTCGAGGCGAACAAGGGCTTCCACGTGCTGATTGAGGCACTGGCGCGGCTGGCCCGTGCTAGGGCGTTGCCTCCCTGGCGCCTGGTCGTAATCGGCGACGGTCCCCGGCGCGACGCCCTGCGCCGGCAAGTGCGGCATGCGGATCTCGGGGCGCGCGTGCACCTGCTCGGGCGCGTGTCGGAAGACACGGTCCATGCCTGGTACACGGCGGCGACGCTCTTCGTCCATCCAACCCTGTACGAGGGCAGCTCGCTGGTCACCCTCGAAGCGATGGCGTACCGGCGGGCAGTGCTCGCCACGGCCGCCGGCGGTATTCCCGACAAGGTCGAGTCGGGCGTGACCGGCTGGCTGGTTCCTCCCGGCGACGCGGCGGCGCTGGCCCGGGCACTGCGGACCGCGCTGACGGCGCGTGACCGGCTGCCGGCGATGGGCGAGGCGGGTCGTGCGGTCGTCGAACGGCGTTTTTCCTGGACCGCGGTCACCGATCGCCTGCTCGATCTCTACCAGGACGTGCTCAGCGGCGGGTGAACCCTCGTGGGGCATCGCGGGTGGCCAGCAGGTCCAGTGCGGCCTCGACGACGGCGTCGACGCTCACTCCGGCGAGGCAGTCGGGCGTAACGTCCCGGCAGCGGGCCGGTGGCCGCCGCACGCGGTTGCACGGCCGGCACCAGAGATCCGCGTGCGCCACCGCCGAGGGCGCGCCCAACGGCGCGTAGCGCCGCGGATCCGAGGGTCCGAAGATGGCGGCTACCGGCGTGCCTACGGCCGCGGCCAGGTGCATCGGGCCGGTGTCGCCGACGATCAGCAGGGCCAGCCGTTCGAGAATCGCCGCCAGGTCCACCAGCGGCGCCTCGCCCACCAGATCGACGAGTCGGATGCCGGCCGGCAGCGCGCGCGCTACCGCGTCGGCGTGGCGCCGCTCGGCCTTTGAACCGAGCAGGACGAAGGTGGCCTGCGCCTGCTGCGACAACCGGGCCGCTGCGGCGGCGAAGCGCTGGGGAGGCCATTCCTTCACGGCCCGGCCGGCGCCGGGATTCAGGCCGACGAGTGGTCCGCGCTCATCGTTGCCGGCGAGCAACCGTCCGGCGCGTTCGCGGGCAGCGGAAGGAATGTCGAGCGCGCCGCCGGTCGCACGCCCGGCCGGGGCCTCCCGGTTCCGCGCCGGCCGGATGCCGGCACGATCGGCGTCTCCTTCGGCCGCGGGCAGCGTCCGTTCGACCAGCCGCAGGGCGTTGGCGGTGACGTGCAAGGTCGGGTAGTACGGGTGGGGATCGGTGAGGAACGCCCCGCCACCCTTCGAGGCGTAGCCCACGCGGCGGCTCGCCCCGCTGGCCGCCACCAGTGCGTTGCTGCGAACGTCCGGCTCGAAATTGATGGCGAGGTCGAAAGCCTGCCGGCGCCAGCGTGCGGTCTGCGCGACGACGAAACCCGGAGTGCTCGGCGCGTTCTCGCGCGACAGCCACGGGACATCAAGTGTCTCGACGTGGTCGACGGCGGGTATCAGGCGCGCGAGATCGGCGTTCCAGCTTCCGACGACCAGATGCAGCTCCGCGTCGGGAAGACGCCGGCGCGCGGCGCCCAGCGCGTCGAGGGTCATCAGCAGGTCGCCGATCCGCTCCAGACGCAACAACAGGACGCGCCGTGGCTGATCGGCCACGGCGGCCCGCCGCCAGCCGCCGATGTCGCCGAGCGGCTTCAGGAAGAGGTCCATGCAACCGACCAGCAAGCGCTCCCGGCGATCGTCGATTTGCAGATGGTCGAACACGCGTCGGGACCCCTCCGACCCGGGAATCAGCGGACCTCCACTCGGTCGAGCATCACGCCCAGCGCACGCGGATCGGGAATGCCGAGGACGTCCTGCGGAATCCAGGGGTCGGTCTCCAGGCGGAGCTCGGCCGCCGTCGGCCGGGCCGCGACTCGCTCCGCGAGGTGCGGCGGGATCGACAGCGAGTACGGCTCGAACCGATCCGAGCCTACCGTGACCGCGCCGAGCGGGTAGTCGTCGAGGAATACCCGCACCACCGCGTCCCCGGCCGCCGCCGGACGTCCCCCGTTGCTCATCCGCAGCGTCAGGGTCGCGGCATCGGGCTGCGTACCGACCAGCCGGACCAGGGCCCTCTCCCCGGTCCAGCGATACGTGACGCCGCGCCGGTCGGTGTCCCTGGGGTACATGCCGAAGACGTACAGGTCGTTGCCGGCGCCGACGTCGAGGTCGAACGTACCGGCGTCGCCCGGGGCCGGCGCGAATTCGTAGATGCCGTAGTCGAACTGCCAGTCCACGACGCCGTTCGGATAGGCGTTCAAGGCCCGCTCGTAATGCGGAATCTGCCGGCGCTCGCTCGCGATCAGCCGGGCTGCCGTACGCTTCGAGAGCAGGTCGGTGCCGCCACCGCCCACGAACAGGACGCGGGAGTAGCGCCCCCGCGCCCAGTCGAGGAAATCGCCCAGTACCTCGGTGTCCGGTTCCGCGCTGGCCAGCAGCAGCACCTGGCGATTGTAGATGTAGGCCAGCGGCAGGGCCGTGACCTGCACGTCCGCCGCGCTGCGCGGACCCACCAGCAACAGGTCGTCCGGGCTCAGCCGAGACGCCAGTTCCTCGACCAGCGGGATCATGCCGGCGTGCTCGACGTGCCCGAGTATGGGGCGCGTTGCCTGCCCGTACGACCAGGCCAGCCCCGCGACCAGTATCGCCCCGGCCGCCGTCCGCGCATCGCCAACGGTCAGCTTCCGGACTCCCGGCAGCCGGCGCCGGTCCAGCCGGTCCACCGGTGTGAACGCCGCGGCGCCGATCAGCAGCAGGGAGATCGGCAGGATGATCAGCACGTAGCGTCGGGCGGTCCAGAAGTGATCGGGCGTGATGCGCGCGTTGTAGAAAATGAAGACGGCGAACGTCGCGGCCACGATGAAGAGCGCCGCTGCACGCCAGAACCGCCGGCCCGAAACGACGACCCAACCGGTGAGAGCAAGCGCGAGTCCCGCCGGCAGCAGATAGAAGTCCGTATAGAGAGTCAGCCAGTAGGGATCGATCCGGGGATCGCGGTCGCCGCCTTCGCGCACGAAGAGGGCGTAGGCCGCGAGCAGCCAAAGGGCCGCGACGAGGGCGCGCGGCAGCCAGGCCCGGGCCAGCGCCGCCGGCCCCGCGCGGCGGAGCACCACGAAGGCCGCGCCGGCGGCAAGCGCTGCGCCCGCGGCCAGGACGATGTGCAGCGGCCCGAGCCTTGCCAGGAACCACAGGGGCGTGTAGTGCGCCAGCACGGTCAGGTAGTAGACCGCGGCAAGTGCCGTGACCGCCGCCAGCGGCGCCCCGAAGGAGGCCAGCACGGGCTGTCCGTCGGCCCGGGCGATGATCGCGGCGAGGCAGGCGGCGCCGACGATCACGACGCCGAGGATGTGCGCGAACAGGGTCAGGCCGAGCAGGAGGGCGGCGACCGGGGCGAAGAACCGGTCCCCTTCCGCGTGTGCGCGGGCGTGGGCCAGCACGCCGGCGAAGACCAGTGGCTGCAGGATCATCTCCGCGCAGAAGTAGCGCGCGAACCAGACCTGGGCGACGTGCACGGCCAGCAGTCCGGCGCCCGCGAACGCCGCCCGCCGGCCCAGCACGAAGGCGCCGGCGAAGTAGACGGCCAGCACGCCGAGCACGGCCCACAGTCCGTGCACGTAACGGGAGCCGGTCAGTCCGAGCGTGTCGTACGCGACGGCGATCCAAACGGGGTACAGGTGCGGGAACTGTCCGACAACCGTCCCGGCCTCCTGGTCGACCACGAAGAAACCGAGGAACCGGACGCTGTCGAACGCCGCCGACGGCGGCTGAGGCGGGAAGAACAGGTCATCGTATTCCTGCGGAATCGTGCGGACGAGCGGATCGTCGATGACGAGCGAGCCGCCCTGGGCGATCCGGATTCCGGAGTTGAAGTAGACGGCGGGGTCGCGGCCGCCGTTCACGTACTCGGCGGGGGGTACGAGGAAGAAGAGACCGCAGGCCAGCACCAGCAGCGCCAGCGGCGCCGCTGCCGTGCGCGTGGGCCCGGGTGTCTGCGACCCGAGACGCAGCCGGGTGCGCCACGTCAGGGCCACTCCGAGACAGACCGCTCCGTTGAGCCAGAGCACACGTTCCAGCGCGTACGAACCGGCGGCGGCCAGGGCGAAGGCCGCCACGGAGGACACGGCGGCGCTGAGGACGACGGCCCAGAACAACCGCTCCTCGGCGTCCAGCGCGGCGCGGCGCGCGCGGTCGAGCACGGGGACGCGGAAGAGCAATGCGCCGGGCAGGTAGGCGAGCAGCAGGACGACGAGCGCCGTGCGCAACATCGGGCCGGAGCGTACCATGCGCCCGGCGACGCCAGCAACGGGCCGGCGCTTACTCTCGGGGGGTGGTCGAACGGGCGGCGATGCTGAACTGGGGATCGCCCCAGGGGACCGGGAAGGGATAGTTGACCAGCACCGGGTTCTGTCCGAACCACGCCAGGGGGACGAACGGCGATACCGTGCGGTTGAGCTCGGTGGCGCGCCGGGCCGCCGCGGCGGTGCCTTCCGGTTGCTCCGCGTAACCCCAGCGCGGGAGGAACGCCGCGACCGGTCCCGGCGCCCGGTTGGCCACCGCGTCGACGGCGGCCAGGTTGCCGAGCGTGCGGTAGTCGACGACGTGCAGCGGGTAGCCCCGGCGCTGGAGCTCGCGCAGGTCGATGTTCAACTCCGCGGGAACGACGAGGGTCCAGTAGGTTGGCAGGCGCCCGTCGAGCCAGTCGAGCGCGTCCCACCGCGAGTCGACCGTGATGTGCGCCTGGTCCGGCAGGCGGGCAAGCGGCGTGGCCAGCCCGACGGCGCAGATCGCGAGCCAGGCGGCAGCGGGGAGCACGAGCCGCAAACGGGGCGGCGTGCTGGCGCGCCGTTCGAGGGCCTGCACCAGCCGATCTTGCGCTACCGCCAGTCCGCCTGCGATGAGCACGGCCAGGAACGGGTGCAGCGGCAGGACGTTGCGCGCGAACTGCGCCCGCTGCGGGGTGAGCAGGGCGAGCAACGCCGCGGGGAACGAAACGAAGACCAGCGTCCTCCGCCAGTCGGCGGCTGCCGCCGCCGCAAGGCCGATGCCCGCCGCGAGCATGCCCGTCCAACCGAACTGCGCCTGGAAGTGGTGGCCGTAGAACGCCAGTTGGGCAAGACCGCGGTTGTCCGTGTAGCGCACGTCTTCGCCGCTGGCATAGCGGCCGGCTTCCTCCGTGAGGTCGTTCAGGAACGTAGGAAAGTCGAGCATGCTGTGCGGAACGACGGCCACGAACGCGGCGCCCGCGGTCGCCGCCGCAACCACCACGCCGAGCAGCCGCTGTGCCGGCGCCAGGAAGAGCACGCTCGCAACCAGCACCGGCGCGAGCACGAGCCCCGAGGGGTACTTGCTGCCGGCGGCGAGGCCGGCGCAAATCGCCGGCAGGATAGCCACGGTGAGAATCGACGGCCGCCGAGTGCCGTGCAGGCAGGCGGCGATGCCGAGCGCCGCGAAGCAGGTGGCGACGACGTCCACGTTCAGGTATTCCCAGGAGTGGACGAAGAAGAGCGGGGAGGTGGCGAGAACCAGCGGCGCCAGCAGCAGCGCGCCGGGCCGGTCCAGCAGGCGCCAGGCCGCGATCCCGGTGGCTCCCAGGGCCACTATGGACAGCAGCGCGAAGAGCCGCCGCGCCGCTCCGATCACGGCCGGCCGCTCGTAGTGCGGATAGGTCCACAGGCCCACCGGGTCGGCCCCGGCCGGTTGCTCGGCGGCCGGTGTCCAGGCCGCGCCGGCGGCCATCGCCGCCGCCGCGAGGTAGCGCGGCAGCGACGGATAGATGAAGTCGACCGGGTGGTACTCGCCGGTGGTCACCATCCGATGCGCCCGCACCGTGATCCGCACCTCGTCGATGTGGCGGGGATAGGGCAGGGTGCCGGAGATGTGGGCCAGACGAATCCAGAACGCGACGGCGCACACGGCGAGCAACGCCAGGACCAGGCGCCGCGACGGGCGGGTGTTCGAGGTCGGCGGCAGGGGCAGTATCCGGCGAACCGTGCGAGCCGCGGTCGACAGCATGCGCTTCATCGGATCCGCGCGTGCTCGGTTGCCAGTTCGTAGGCCGTCTCGAAGCGCTCGGCGACCCGTTCCCACGTGTGCTCGCGTTGCATGCGTGCGCGCGCGGCGCCGCCGATCGCCGCGCGCAATCCCGCGTTGCTCAGCAGGTTCTCGATCGCAGCGGCGAGGGCCGCGGCGTCCCTCTCGGGAACGACGAGGGCGGTCTCGCCCTCGACGGCGACCGAGGCGATGCCGCCGGCGTGCGTCGCCACCACCGGGGTGCCGGTGGCCAGCGCTTCCAGAATGGTGTTGGGCAGGCCGTCGACGTTGCCCGCATCGTCCACCACCGACGGGGCGGCCGACACGTCCGCCGCGGCCAGCCATCCGGCCACCTGGTCGTGTGGAATCGCACCCAGCCAGGTCACCCGATCGGCAACCCGTCCCGCCGCCGCCCGTGCGTGCAGCTCCTGGTCGAGATCGCCGCCGCCGGCCAGGAACAGCCGTAGAGCGGGACGGTGCGGCGCGAGCCGGGCGATGGCGTCGATGAGGTACTCGAAGCCCTTCTTGCGCACCAGGCGGCCGACCGCGAACACGATCTCGGCGTCGTCGCCGAGCCCGTGCGCGGTGCGGATGCTCCGCCGGGTTTCGGGATCGGGTGCGAAGCGGTCGAGGTCCACTCCGTGCAGCAGGGTCTCGGTGCGCGCGCCGTCGGCGCCCAGGGCGACGGCCCGGTCGTGCAGGTCCGAGCTGCAGGCGGTGACCCGATCGGCCCGTCGGAATGCGGCGCGAGCGGCACGCCCCACGATACGGTTGCGCTCGGCCAGGAACAGGTCCGATCCGTGCAGGCTGACGACGATGGGTAGCGGGCCGGCCGCCGCGGCGGCGGTGGCGCCGCCCGGAATCACCCAGTGGGCGTGGACCAGGGTGGCGCCGTGCGCCCGTATCACGCGCCGCACCAGGCGGTGCGCCGCGAGCAGGGCCAGGGGAGCGACCGCGTAGGCCGCGGGGCGCATCGATACGTCGGCGCGGAGTGCGCCCGCGTAGCCGAAGACGTTCAGGGAGCGCACCGGCGCGTAGCGGTAGAAATGGAAGCGCACGTCTCCCTCGCGGTCGGGGCGCCGGACCTGCGGATGCCAGGGTGCGACCACGTGCACGGCGTGGCCGCGGGCCGCTACGCCATGGGCGATCGGCTCCACCGCGGTACCGGTCAGATCGCCGGGAAAACGGGGATACGACGTGGTGATCAGGACGACGGTGTGCCGGTGGCCGCCCATGCTGCGCGTCACCCGCGGTCGCGCCCGCGCGCGTCCATGCGCAGCGTCGCGATCTGGTCCGAGACCAGCCCGATCAGGAACACCAGGACGCTGAGCATGATCAGCATCGCCGCGGTGTCGGTGACGTTGGTCTCGGTGACGATTGTCCACAACGAGTAGCCGACCCCGCCGGCCAGCAGCGACAGGCTGATCGGCACGAAAATGCGCAACGGACTGTAGATGGTGACCACGCGCAGCAGGATCAGCCAGAACTTGAAGCCGTCGCGCGCGAAGCGGATCTTCGACGAGCCCTCCCGCGGGCGTGCCGCGGTCGGTTCGAACGCCACGCTGTAGCCCGCCTTGATCGCGGCCAGCGTGATGGTGGCGGCCGACGAGAAGCCGTTGGGAAGCATGTGCACGAACTCGCGCAGCAGCTCCGTCGGGGCGGCGCGGAAGCCGGATGTCAGATCGGCCACCGGGTGCGCCGTCAACCGCGAGGCGAGTTCGTTCAGCAGGGCGTTGCCGAGCCGTCGTCCGGGCGTGGCCTGGGTTGCCGCCGGCCGCGCGCCGACCACGAGGTCGTACTCGCCGAGGCGCGATACCAGCCGCCGGGCGTCCTCGGGACGATGCTGCCCGTCGCCGTCCATGATCAGCACGTGGGTCCCGGAGGCGGTCCGGATGCCGCGCTTGATCGAGGCGCCGAGTCCCTTGTTGTACGGCTGTCGGACGACACGCGCGCCCGCCGTGCGGGCGAGTTCCGCGGTGTTGTCGGTCGATCCGTCGTCGATGACCAGGATCTCGTGCCAGGGTCCGGCCTGCCGGACGCCCTCGACCACGGCGGCAATGCCCGCGGCTTCGTTGAACGCCGGAATCACCACCGAGGTGTCGGACGGCTCAGCCACGCCTGCTCCCTGCCCCGGCCGCGGGCACCGGCAGATCGAGCTCCTCGCGGACCGGCTCGTACTCCCCCGGCCGTGAGGCAAGGCCCCCGTTCGCCTCGAGCGTGCGAACCCGGTACAGCAGCTCTTCGGTCAGCTTGCGGTTGGCGGACAGGACATCGGCCAGCAGCCCTATCAGGAGTACCTGGAAGCCGACGATCAGCAGCACGGCGGCCAGGATGAGCGACTGCACGTGTCCGGATCCCGCACCGTTGAAGTAGAAGTACAGGAAGCGCAGCGAGATGCCGAGCCCGCCGGCGACGAGCGTCAGGCCGGCCGCGGTGAACACGGTGAGCGGCTCGTACAGGGTGTAGGTGCGGACGATCGTCGCCGCCGACTTGCGGATGTAGGTGAAGACGCTGTCGAACAGCCGCGAGGGCCGGGTGCTGTCGTTGGTGGCCACCGGCACGTGGGCAATCGCCATCCGCTTGCGGCCGGCCTGGATGATGGTCTCCAGCGTGTACGAGAAGTCCGACACCACCGTCTGGCGCAGCGCCGCCTCGCGCGTATAGGCGCGGAATCCGCTGGTGGCGTCCGGCACTCCCGTATTCGAGACCCGCCGCACCACCCAGCTCCCGATCTGCTGCAGCCAGCGCTTTGCCGCTGGCATCCGGCGCGTTGTGGCGACGTTGCGGTCGCCGATGACGATGTCGGCGGCGCCGTCGAGCAGGGGCTGCACCAGCGCGGCCACGTCGCCGCCGGCATACTGGTTGTCGGCGTCGGTGTTGACGATGTAGTCGGCGCCGAAGCGCACCGCGGCATCGAGCCCCGCCGTGAACGCGGCCGCGAGTCCCTTGTGGGTGCGGAACCGGATGATGTGGTCGACGCCATGCCCCCGCGCCACCTGCACCGTCGCGTCGTCGGAGCCGTCGTCGATCACCAGCCATTCGATGGTGTCGATGCCGGCAATCTCGCGCGGCAGATCGGCCAGCGTGGCGGGCAGCGTCTCGGCTTCGTTCAGGCAGGGGATCTGGATGATGAGCTTGGACACGTGCAACGCGCATCGTACCAAAACAGCCCGTCGGCGAGCGCCCGGTGGTCTCTGCGCGCGCGATTAGCGTCGCTCGGCGACGGCGGCGTAGTCCATGCTCGAGAAGAGGAGACTGTTCAGCCGGTCCACATTGCGGTTCACCGTCCGCAGGCAGGCAACCAGCCGCGGGTCTATCCGCGCCCCGGAGGCGGCGTCCGGAATCGGAAGGGGCTGCAGGCGGTCGGCCTCCGGGATCGGGGACAGGAACCGTATCGCGGGATGGTGGAAGCCGCTGGCCGCCAGCAGATAGCGCAGGGTCTCGGGGTGCAGGGGTTGGACATGCGTGAAGTCGCGCAGGTAGGTCTCGAAGAACGCGAGCCAGCAGGCCGGGTTGATGGTCTCGATCGCGATGGTCGAGCCGGGCCGCAGCTTGCGCCACGCCACCCGGATCAGGCGGACCAGCGTGTCCGGCGGAAGATGTTCCACCACCTGGGCCGAGAACAGCCCCCCCAGCGCGCCGTCCGGCAGGGCCTCCAAGGTCTCGAGCGCGTCGCCGGCGGTCGCCTCCAATCCCCGGTCGCGGCACGCCGCGACCATCTCCGGGTTGGCGTCGACGCCGCGCGCCGCGATCCCCGCCTCGCGCAGAAGGTCGAGGAACTCCCCGCGCCCGCAGCCGACGTCGAGCACGTCCGATGCGCCCTCGAAGAGCGGCACGTACTCGCTCTGGCGGTCGCGGATCGCCTCCCAGGCGCCCCGATAGCGGTCTTCGAAGCCGACGTAGGCGTACGCGTTCGCGGAAGAATCGGCCCCCTCCGGCGCTGATTGGTCCTGCGCCGCCGCTCCCGGGTCGGTTCGAATGTTCGCGGGCGCGGCCTGCGGTTCCGCCCGGACCGCCCCGGGCTGCTTCGCCTGCGCACCGGCGGCGCGCAGCGCGAGCATCTCGTGCTGCAGTTGGGCTACCGTGGTGCCGAGGGGCTCTAGCTGGGCGAGCGGGCGCAGGCGGCGGTCGAGGTCTGCGGCCTGCGCGGCGACATCCTCCGTGATCCGTCGTGCCAGGGCCGCAACCTCCCGGTCCTTGGTGTCGACGTAGGGCGTGATTTGCTGCAGGTACTGGATGAGCCGGGAGTTGAACGTGGCCAGTGCGTCCAGGTGGTCGCCGAGAGCGGCAATGGCGGTCTCGGCGGCCTGCCGCCGCGCCGCCTCCGTCGCGGCGGCGCGCTCGAGGTGCTCCACGACCAGCGTGTTGAAGTCCTGCTGGCGCTCCACGATGGGGCCGATGATGCGCCACGCGGCCGCGCGCAGGCGCGCCCGCCAGCCGGAACCGGGCGCCGAAGCGTCATCGGGCACCAACCGGCGGCCCGCATGCAGCGCGGCCAATCGCTGCTCGCCGGCGGGAGGGCCCGGCAACGGCGGCCGTGCCGGGAGCGCTCGATCGAGCACGGTGAGGGCATCGTTGTAGGCGCGGTCCGCTTCCTCTCGCGCGCGCTTCAGGTAGGCGAGATCGTCCGCGCTGACGGAGCGTTCGGACATCGCTCTCTTCACCGGGAAGGCGGCGGGAGCTCGGTGACGACAGCGGGCACCGGTCGTCCCGGTCGCGGCAACACCGGCAGCAGGTCGATGTAATCGATCAGCAGATCGACCCCCGGAGTGGCGTAGATCCGGAACTCGACGCCCTCGATGATCTCGGCGGTCTCGAAGGTGATTGCCGCCAGCGACCACTTGCCGTCGTCTCGCAGGTGCGACGCGGGGATGTTCAGGGCGGCGATACGTCCTCCGGTCCTGACGATCTCGAAGCGCGCCGCGCGCCCGCCGGCGGCGGCGCCGAGCCGCAGCGCCGCGGCCACGCGGTAGCGGCCCGGACCGAGCTCCAGGTACGGGCCGAACACCACCGCGCCGTCCCGCCGGACCGGTCGGGCGGCGCGCGCCGCCCCCGCGCTCGCGGCGGGATCCCGACGGGTCGTGTTCGCGGCCATCGACATCGGCGACATGCGTTCGGCTTCGAAACGGCGCGCGATGCTGCTGTACAGGGACAGGGCGAGCGCCTCCTCGCGCCGTTCGTCGGCGGCCGACACGCGGTCTGCAGTGGGTTCCACCGGCAGCACCAGGGCCGCCATGGCCACGCCGGCCGCCCATACGCCGCGGAGCCGGCCCCGCGCAGGCGACGATGTCCACAGAACGCCGGTAACGACGAGGAGCAGCGCCGCGAGCGTCCAGACGATGTTCGGAAGGTAGTCGAGACTCGTGTAGTAGAAGTCCGGCAGCGAGTAACGGAGGGGTACCGGAAACAGCGAGTTCCGGTTCCAGAGGAGCTCATAGATCCGTGGATAGAAGACGAGCGGGTCCGGCAACCACCGGACCGCGAGCGCCGCCTGATAGGCAAGCGCGCAGAACACCGTGGACCGAAGGTACGGGAGCACGGTCTCGCGCTCCGCGTCGATCCAGATGCCGAGCGGAACCAGCCAGAGCCACATCGCCGTCCAGCCGAAGCGTCCGGATGGACCCGCGCCGCCGTACTCGCTGTAGGCGTGCAGGACGGTCGGTACGAGCAGTGAGAGATAGAGCGCCAGCCACGGAAGCGTGAACGGGTGGCGGCGCCCGATCATCCAGCCGAGCCCGGCGAGTCCCGGGATGAGCAGCGGCTGCTGGAAGAACATCCCCTGGGCCTGATCGAGATGCAGGCCGAGGAAGACCCGGAGCACCTTCTCCGGAGGCGCCCCGAACTCGGTACGCAGGCGCCTGACGAAGATGTCGGCGAAGTCGGCGAGCAGCCACGCCGCAACGAGCGCCGCTCCGGCGGCGGCGAGCGCCATCGCGATCGCCGTGATTCGGGGTCGCCGCAGGCCGCTTGTCGCGAGGATGGTCCAGCCGGTGTCCCTTGCCCGCCAGCTCTGCCAGAGGGCCAGCGCCACCAGCATTCCTGCCGCGGCGACGTTCTTCGGGTGCAGCGCGCAGAGCAGCCCGATCACCGCGAGCAGGCAGGTCCACGCCATGGCGGAGCGCAGCGGCGCGGCCAGCAGCCGCACCGTCAGGGCGGCCACGAGGGCTCCCCCGAGCAGATCCGGGTAGAGGTATCCTCCACCTGCCATTGCCGGAGCGGAGAACACGAGACCGGCTGTGGCGAGGGTCGCGTTCGACGCCGACAGCCGGTCGCGGGCCCAGGCCCAGCCGGTCCATGCCAGCACGGCCGCCACGAGGAGGGCGAGCGCTACCCGGGCGCCGATCACCCCGCCGATACCGAACGGAAGCGCGAGCAACAATCCCAGTCCCGGCGCGTGAAACGAACGCAGGCCGTCTCCACTCCGCCAGGCATGCGGCCTGATCGGACCGGAGATCTCGCGGGTTCGGGCGTTGTGCTCGTAGTTGTTGCGGACGTCGAGGTCGCCGTCCCGCAACAGGCTGGCTGCAATGATCAGGTAGTGCGGTTCGTCGCCGGTGATCGGTACGAGATCCGAGGCTGTCCACCAGGCGGTCAGCCCGGCGCCCAGCGCCATGGCGCACAGTGTCACCGCCAGTATGTTCCGCTGCGCGCGCCGTGGAAGTGGTGGCTGCCCGGTCGTCATTGCCGGCATTCATCTTACCGGCACCTGCATCCGGACCGGTTCGCGGTATTCTTGAAGAGCCTCCGACATGCCTCGCCACAGGATTACCCGCGGCTTGAAGGTCCCCATCGCCGGGGAGCCGACCGGTTCGGTCGAGGACGCGCGCCCGGTCCGCCACGTGGGGCTCGTGGCCGCCGACTATGTCGGTCTCCGGCCGACGATGCACGTCGCGGTGGGCGACACGGTTGCGCGGGGCCAACTCCTGTTCGAAGACAAGACGCTGCGGGGCGTCTGCTACACGGCTCCGGCCGCCGGAACGGTCAGGGCCATCAACCGCGGGGCCCGGCGTGCGCTGCAGTCGGTGGTGATCGAGCAGAGCCGGGCGGAACGTGAGGGTCGGGCGCCGGAGGCGGCGGATTTTCGTTCCTGGACGGGGCGTCATCCCAGCGGGATGACGGAGGACGAGGTTCGAAACGTGCTCCTCGAGTCCGGACAATGGACTGCGTTGCGCGCGCGGCCCCACAGCCGCGTGGCCGATCCTTCGACTCGGCCGCATTCGATCTTCGTCACCGCGGTCGACACGAATCCGTTGGCGCCGGACGTCGCAGTGATCGTCGAAGGCCGGCAGGGCGCTTTCGAGCGGGGACTGGCGGCCCTGGCGCGCCTGACGCCCGGGCCGGTCTATGTCTGCACCGGTCCCGACCAGAACGTCCGTGTGCCCGTTTCGGCCAGCAACCAGATTCGGCACGAGGTGTTCGAGGGCATGCATCCAGCCGGGACGGTCGGCGTCCACATCCATACCCTGGATCCGGTCGACGGCGGGAAGCTCGTGTGGCATATCGGCGTGCAGGACGCGATCGCCACCGGCCGCCTGTTCGAAACCGGCGTGCTCGACCCGTCGCGGGTGGTGGCCCTCGGCGGGCCGCCGGTTTCCCGCCCCCGGTTGCTCCGGACGCGGATCGGAGCGTCCACCGCGGAGCTTCTGGACGGGGACATCGACGACGCCGCGGATCACCGCGTCATCTCCGGCTCGGTGCTTTCCGGACGCACCGCGATGGGCGACGTCCACGGGTACCTCGGACGCTACCACCAGCAGGTGTCGGTGCTTGTGGAAGGACGCGAACGCGAATTCCTCGGCTGGCTCGGTCCGGGCTTCGATACTTTCTCGACGATTCGCACTTTCGTGTCCGGGCTGGTTCCCGGCCGCCGCTTCGCGATGACCACGTCCACGCACGGATCGCCGCGCGCAATCGTGCCGATCGGAGTGTACGAGCGCGTGATGCCGATGGACGTGCTCCCCACCGCGATGCTGCGGGCGCTGGTCATGCACGACGTCGAGCGAGCCGAGGAGCTCGGCTGCCTGGAGCTGGACGAGGAGGACCTCGCGCTCTGCACGTTCGTCGATCCCGGCAAGACCGACTTCGGGCCGCACCTGCGCCGCGTCCTGGATACGTTGCGAACGGAGGGCTGACCGTCTGACCGTCGCTCGATTGACTTGCGTCAGGGCCAGCGGTACGATCATCGAGAGTTCGGGGACGGGTCCCCGTCTTTTTTTGGCGCTGCGCTTGAGAAAAAAATCACAAGCACTGCCGGCGCGAATCGTGCCATGAAGCTGTTGCGGCGCCTGCTCGACTCGCAGGCGCATCACTTCGAGCCGGGCGGCAAGCTCGAACGCCTCTACCCGCTCTGGGAAGCCCAGGACAGCTTTCTCTACACCCCCGGCCAGGTCACCGCCGGCCCGTCGCACGTGCGCGACGGGCTCGACCTGAAGCGCATGATGATCACCGTCGTCATCGCGCTGGCCGGGTGCGTCTGGATGGCGCTGCACAACACCGGCTACCAGGCGAACCTGGCCATCGCGGCCGGGGCGGCGCCGCTCGCGACCTGGCAGACCGGCGCCATGCAGGCGCTCGGCTTCGAATTCGCGCCCGACGACCTGCTGAGCTGCCTGGTCCACGGCGGCCTCTACTACCTGCCGATCGTGCTGGTCACCTTCGCGGTCGGCGGCCTCTGGGAGGCGCTGTTCGCGGTGGTGCGGAAGCACGAGTTGAACGAGGGCTTTCTCGTGACCGGGATGCTGTTCCCGCTGGTCCTGCCCCCGACCATTCCGCTGTGGCAGGTGGCGCTGGGGATCTCGTTCGGCATCGTGGTCGGCAAGGAGATCTTCGGCGGGACCGGCATGAACGTGCTGAACCCGGCGCTGGTGTCCCGCGCCTTCGTCTTCTTCGCCTACCCCGCGGCGATGTCCGGCGACGCGGTCTGGATTGCGGCGGATACCTCCACCGACGCCATCAGCGGGGCCACCGCGCTGGCCGTCGCCACCCTCGGGGGGACGGCGGACATGGCGGCCGATTTCGACTGGTGGCGGGCGCTGGTCGGCTTCGTGCCCGGCTCGATGGGCGAGACCTCGGTGCTCGCCTGCCTGGCCGGGGCGGCGCTGCTCGTCGGCACCGGCGTCGGCTCGTGGCGCATCATGGTGAGCGTCGCCGCCGGCACGCTCCTGACGGCGGCGGGGCTGAACGCGATCGGGTCGGCGACGAATCCCTTCTTCGACGTGAGCCCCGCCTGGCACCTGGTGATCGGCGGCTGGGCGTTCGGCGCCGTCTTCATGGCCACGGACCCGGTGTCGGCCCCCTCGGTGCGCGGGGGCCACTACGTGTACGGCTTTCTCATCGGCGTGCTCGTCGTGCTCATCCGCGTCGTCAACCCGGCGTATCCTGAGGGCATGATGCTGTCCATCCTGTTCATGAACCTGTTCGCGCCGCTGATCGACTACGCCGCGATCCGGATGAACGTGCGGCGGCGGAGGGCGCGCTATGCAGGGTAGCGTCGTCTACAACCTGGGCTTCGCGGCCGTCGTCTGCGTGGCCTGCGCCATCGTCGTGTCGTCCTCCGCGGTGGCGCTGCGCGAGCGGCAGGAGATCAACCAGACCCTCGACATGCAGCGCAACGTGCTGGTGGCGGCCGGGCTGGCGGCCCCCGACGAGAGGCTGGAGCCGGACGAGATCGGGGCGCGCTTCGCGCCGATCACGCAGGTGGTCATCGATCGCGAGACCGGCGCGGCCACCGGCGCCGATCCGACCGGCTTCGATCCGCGCGCCGCGGCCGCGGATCCGGATACGAGCGAGACGGCGCCGCCCAACAACGCGGGGTTGCAGCGGGTGGCGGACCAGGCGCTGGTCTACGAGCTGCGCGGCGACGGCGGCGCGCTCGACCTTGTGGTGCTGCCGGTCCACGGCCTCGGCCTGTGGGGCATCCTGTACGGCTTCGTGGCCCTCGACGCCGACCTGGAGACCATCCGCGGGCTGACCTACTACGAGCACAAGGAGACGCCGGGGCTCGGCGGCGAGGTGGACAATCCGCGCTGGAAGAGCCTGTGGAACGGCCGCAAGGCGTTCGGCCCCGACGGCGCGCCGGCCATCGAGGTCATCAAGGGGCTGGCCGGGCCGCCGGCCGACGACCCGTACCGGGTGGACGGCCTCGCCGGCGCCACCATGACGAGCCGCGGCGTGACCAACATGCTGCGCTTCTGGCTCGACGAGCAGGGCTTCGGCCCCTACCTGGAGGCGCTCCGGACGCGGAGGGACGGCTGATGGCGAAGACCCGCGACGCCGTCGTGCGCCCGCTTCCTCCGGCAGGCGCGGCGTGAACTCGACTGAAGGGCAGGAATGGCCGCCAAGACGTCGTCGAGCAGAAAGGCGCCGGATCTGGTGCAGGTGAAGAACCCCAGAAGCGGACGCTACGTGAAGATCGACAGGAGCGTCGGCCGGATCGTCTCGCAAAAGAAGTCTCCCGGCCCGTACAAGGGCGTCCGCGTGGTCAAGGCCGGCTCGAAGCGATCGTAGTAGCGCCATGATCATCTACAGTCCGCTGGACGGAGAGGTCCTGACGACCCAGATCAGGAGCAGGCCGAGATGCTGCTTTCTGATGACGCAGCTTGGCAATCCGGTTCCGGAGGGGGTTGAGGCTATCCGCCGTTCCGTATCGGATTTGTGCGAGAACGGAGGCTACGAGGTCGTCGATGCACGTACGCACGTCACAGGCCGGGATTTCCTGTTGAAGATCTGGAGGATGATAGCGTCCGCGCCGGTCGCCGTCGGTGTGTGCCACGAGGAGATTCCTTTCTCCACGCAGGCGAACATCTACTACGAACTCGGTGTAGCCCAGGCGCTGGGAAAGGAGACTCTGCTCGTCAAGTCCCCCGGCGCCAAGGTGCCGAGCGACTTCGTCAGGACGGAGTACGTCGAATTCGACGGCGGATTCGACGCGAACTTCACGGCGTACCTCAACACGTTGCGGGACCAGGCCGAGCACTACGAGCAGATCGCGGATCAACTTGAGAGGAACCCGGTTCTCGCAATCGACTACCTGAAACGAGCGTTTCTGATCACCGGGGACGAAGGCCTCCGCGGAAAGGCCCGGGAGCTGCTTGAACACGCTGGCGTAGATGACCGGGCGAAGAACAGCGTCGAGCAGCTTGCGGCGGCTTTCTGAACCGGGGAAAACAGCGTGACCAACATGCTGCGCTTCTGGCTCGACGAGCAGGGCTTCGGCCCCTACCTGGAGGCGCTCCGGACGCGGAGGGACGGCTGATGGCGAAGACGCGCGACGCGCTGATCGACCCGCTGTTCAACAACAACCCGATCGCCCTGCAGGTGCTCGGCATCTGCTCGGCCCTGGCGGTGACCACCCGCATGGACACGGCGCTGGTGATGAGCGTGGCGGTGGTCGTCGTCATCATGTCGTCGAACTTCTTCGTCAGCGCCCTGCGGAACCAGATTCCGACGAACATCCGCATCATCGTGCAGTTGACGATCATCGCCTCGCTGGTGATCGTGGTCGACCAGGTGCTGAAGGCGTACCTGTTCGAGCTGTCGAAGCAGCTCACCGTCTTCGTCGGGCTCATCATCACCAACTGCATCATCATGGGGCGGGCCGAGGCCTACGCCATGCAGAACCCGCCGGGCATGAGCCTGATCGACGGGCTGGGCAACGGCCTGGGTTACGGGGTCATCCTGATGATCACCGCTTTCCTGCGCGAGCTGCTCGGCTCGGGCACCCTGTTCGGGACGACGGTGCTGCCGCTGGCGAGCGAGGCGGGCTGGTACACGCCGAACGGGCTGATGGTGCTGTCGCCGGCCGCCTTCTTCATCATCGGGTTCCTGATCTGGGCGCTGCGGAGCTGGAAGACCGATCAGGTGGAGGCCGACTGATGCTGGAGCACTACCTGAGCCTCGCGGTCAAGGCGATGTTCGTCGAGAACATGGCCCTGGCGTTCTTCCTCGGCATGTGCTCGTTCCTGGCCGTCTCGCGGCAGGTGAGCACGGCCATCGGCCTCGGCGGCGCCGTGGTCTTCGTGCTGACGATCACGGTGCCGATGAACAACCTGATCTATGCGCACCTGCTGAGCCCGGGCGCGATGGCGTGGCTGCACCCGTCGCTGGCGGCCTACGACCTGTCGTTCCTCGGCTTCCTCTCCTACATCGGGACCATCGCCGCGATGGTGCAGATCGTCGAGATGGTGCTCGACCGCTTCGCGCCGCCGCTGCACGCCGCGCTGGGGATCTTCCTGCCTCTCATCGCCGTCAACTGCGCCATCCTGGGGGCCTCGCTGTTCATGGTGGAGCGCAGCTACACGTTGGCCGAGAGCGCCGTGTTCGGCCTCGGCTCGGGCATCGGCTGGGCGCTGGCGGTGATCGCGCTGGCCGGCATCCGCGAGCGGTTGCGCTACTCGAACCCACCGGCGGGGCTGCGCGGCCTCGGGCTGACGTTCATGCTGGTGGGGCTGATGGCGCTGGGCTTCATGGCCTTCGCCGGGGTGCAGCTCTGATGGTCACCGTCACGCTCGGCGTCGCGATGTTCACGTTCGTGATCGTGTCCCTGGTCGGGCTGCTGATGGCCGCCCGGCGGCAGCTCGTCGCCACCGGCGAGGTGACCATCACCGTCAACGGCGACGCGGACAAGGCGCTGTGCACCGCGGCCGGCGGCACGCTGCTGGGCACGCTGGCCGACAACCGACTGTTCATTCCCTCGGCGTGCGGCGGCAAGGGGAGCTGCGGCGTCTGCACGGTGACGGTGCTCGACGGCGGCGGCGCCGTGCTGCCGACCGAGCGGAGCCACCTCAGCCGCGGCGAGGAGCGCGCGGGCGTGCGGCTGTCCTGCCAGGTGAAGGTGAAGCAGGACATGGCCATCGAGCTGCCGGCGGAGGTCTTCGACGTCCGCCAGTGGCGCTGCAAGGTGCGCTCGAACCACAACGTCGCCACCTTCATCAAGGAGCTGATCCTGGAGCTGCCGGCCGGCGAGGAGGTGCCGTTCCGGGCCGGCGGCTACATCCAGATCGAGGCCCCGCCCGGGACCTACGACTACCGCGACTACGACGTCGAGGAGGAGTACCGCGCCGACTGGGACAAGTTCAACCTGTGGCGCTACACGGCAGTGCTCGACGAGCCGGTGACGCGCGCCTACTCGATGGCGAACTACCCCGAGGAGAAGGGCGTCATCATGCTCAACATCCGGATCGCCTCGCCGCCGCCGCGGGCGCCGGAGGGGACGCCGCCGGGCAAGATGACCAGCTACATCTTCAGCCTCAAGCCGGGCGACGAGGTGACCATCTCCGGCCCGTTCGGCGAGTTCTTCGCGAAGGAGACCCCCGCCGAGATGGTCTTCGTGGGCGGCGGGGCCGGCATGGCGCCGATGCGCTCGCACATCTTCGATCAGTTTCGGCGCATCGGGACCGACCGCAGGATCAGCTTCTGGTACGGCGCCCGCAGCCTGCGCGAGGCGTTCTACATAGACGATTTCGACACCATCGCCGCCGCGCATCCGAACTTCGAGTGGCACCTCGCACTCTCGGAGCCGCTACCGGAGGACGACTGGACCGGCCTGACCGGCTTCATCCACCAGGTGCTCTACGACAACTACCTGAAGGACCACCCCGCGCCGGAGGACGTGGAGTACTACCTGTGCGGCCCGCCCATGATGCTCAAGGCATGCATGGACATGCTCGACAGTCTCGGCGTCGAGCGCGACAACATCCTGTTCGACGATTTCGGGTAGTCTCCGCGCGGTATCGCCGCAGCGAGCCATGCCGGCGATTTCTCCAGTCACGAGCGGCGGGCGGGCGGAACGGCATCGCGGCGCGGCGGCGCCGGCCTTGCTGGCGCCGGCCTTGCTGGCGCTAGCTGCGCTGGGGTGCGCGGAGACAGCGCGGCCGGAAGCCGGCGCGGCGCCTCGCCGCTGGACGATCACCGGCGAGACGATGGGAACGACGTTCAACGTGACCGTCGTCTCCGGTCGCGGTCCGGTCGAGGCGCTCGGCCATCCGGAGGCCCGCGCGGCTCCACCCGTCCCGCCGACCGACTGGCAAATCGAGCACGCAGCCGTCGAGGCGGAGGTGCGCTCGGTCCTGGAGCGGATCGAGGGGCGGATGTCCCACTACCGCCCCGAGTCCGAGTTGTCGCGCTTCAACCGCGCGCGGACGACCGAGCCGCAACGGATGTCGGGCGAGACCCTGCGTGTCGTCGCCGAGGCCCTGGCGGTGAACCGGGCGAGCGGCGGCGCGTTCGACGTGACCGTCGGGCCGCTGGTGGACGCCTGGGGATTCGGCCCCCCGGGGCGACCGTCGGAGGCGCAGGACGAGGAGTCGCTTGCCGCGCTCCGGGAGCGGGTCGGCGGCGACTTCTTGGAGGTGGACCTCGCGGCGTCGACGCTGCGGAAGCGGCGCGCGGACGTTGTTGTCGATCTGTCAGCTATTGCCAAGGGCTACGCCGTCGATGCCGTCGCGGCGATTCTTGCCGAGCGAGGCTTCGCCCACTTCTTGGTGGAGATCGGCGGCGAGCTGCGTGTAGGCGGCCGGAACGAGCGGGGTGAGCGGTGGCGGGTCGCCATCGAGCGTCCGTCGCCGGGCGTTGCGGCAGCCCAGCGGATCGTTCAACTGACGGACGCCGCGCTGGCCACGTCCGGTGACTACCGCAACTTCTACGAGCTCGACGGCGCCCGGGTATCGCACACGATCGATCCGCGCACCGGGCGCTGGGTGACGCACGAGCTGCGCTCGGTGAGCGTTATCGCGGAACGGTGCAGCCTCGCCGACGCACGGTCGACCGCGTTGAACGTCCTGGGACCCGCAGACGGCTACGACCTGGCGATCGCGCAGGGCTGGGCGGCGCTGTTCGTCGCCGACGACGGCGCCGGCCGTCTCGTGGAGCGGGAGACTCCGGCGTTCACCGCCCTTGTGCGGTGATGGTCAGTCGCTGTGCCTGTCCGGCAGGCTTCTTGCCGGGCTGTTTGACACGGCTGCCGAATGCACGTCACCATGAATCTCGAGGCACGAGCAACGGATGTTCGGTTACCTGGCCAGCCACGCGACCGGCATCCGGATGCTGATTGTCGGCGCCCCACGACTTGCAGCGGAGTCCTATCCGTTGATCGTTCGGGGAACCCTATGGCGCTGTTTCTCCTGAGCGCGGGGCTGATCGCGGGGGTCATGCTCATCATGGCGGTGGGGGTGCTCTTCAGGTACCCCTGCCTGCGGGGTTCCTGCGGTGGGTCGGACGTCGTCGATGACACGGGCCGGTCATTGCGCTGCGATGCGTGCCCACGGCGTAGCGCCGGGCCGGATGCTTCCGCCCGGTCCTGAGGTCTGGAATCCTCGCGCTGCGACGTGTCTGCGTCAGCCTGCGTGGTGCGGTGCGCCGGACGCTCTCTCGACGGCGTACGCCAATCGTTCGTCCTCGGAGGGGGCCACCGTCCGGAGATCCAGGAGCAGCCGATCTTCGGTGATGCGGCCGACAACCGGCGGCGTGCCGGCACGCAAAGCGGCCGCGAGCGTGCTGGCGGATCGTCCGCTGGCCGCCACGGCCAGCGCCCGGCTGGGGAGCGTGATCCCGGGGGTGCTGCCGCCGCCGATGGTCGCCTCGGTGGAGGCGACGGAGACAGTCAGCCCGCCGGTGTCTGCGAGCCGCGACCGCAGGGCTTCCGCCCGCGCCTCGAGTCGAGCCACCGGTTCCTCGATCATGCGCACCACGGGCACCGAATCCCCCGCGTGCCCGGTGGCGTGGTCGTGCAGCGTCGCCTCGAGCGCCGCGTAGGTCAGCTTGTCCACCCGTAGCGCGCGCATGAGGGGGTGCGACCGGACGATGTCGAGCTCCGCGCGCCGTCCGACGATGATGCCGGCCTGCGGACCGCCCAGCAGCTTGTCGCCGCTGAAGGTGCAGACCGCGACGCCGGCCGCGATGCTCTCGCCTACCGTCGGTTCCCCTTCGACCCCGTCGACGGCCTTCAGGCAACCGCTGCCGAGATCCTCCACCACCGGGATCCGGAAACGCTCGCCGACACCGACGACTTCGGCCAGCGACGGCCGTTCCGTGAAGCCTTCGATCCGGAAGTTCGAAGGGTGGACGCGGAGCAGCAGCGCCGTGCGATCGCCGACGGCCGCGGCATAGTCGGCGGCGCGGGTTCGGTTGGTGGTGCCGACCTCGCGGAGTATCGCGCCGGACTGCCGGAGCACGTCTGGCACACGAAAGCCGCCGCCGATCTCGACCAGCTCGCCGCGCGAGATGATCACGTCGCGTCCGGCCGCCAGCGCCGCCAGCGTCAGCAGCACCGCGGCCGCGTTGTTGTTGACGACGACAGCCGACTCGGCGCCGGTCAGGCGCCTGACGAGCGTGGACGCGTGCACCGTCCGCGAACCGCGCCGGCCCGCCGGCAGGTCGTACTCGAGATTGGTGTAGCCGCCGGCCAGCGCTGCGATACGGCCGATCGCGGTGCGGCCGAGCGGAGCCCGACCGAGATTCGTGTGGACGATGACGCCCGTGGCGTTGATTACCGGCTGGAGCGAGGGAGCGAGGGCGGCGGCAAGCCGTGTGGCCAGACCCTGCTCGATGCGCTCGGCCGCCTCCGCCGCGTCGCGTACCGCCAGCGAGTCGCGGGAGAGCCGCCGGCGGAGCGCCGCTGCCTCTTCGCGTAACGCCTGCACGGTAGTCTCGCGGCCGTACGTGGCTTCGAGGCGCTGCACCGACGATCTCTGCCGCAGCTTCTCGATGGACGGAATGAGGCGCGGATGGGACGACATCGAGGAAGGGGCGCGCGGCATGCGCACGACCCGTGCGAGATCCGGGTCCGCTTGCCGGCGGCTGAGCGTTCAGCATACCATCGCGGCCACTCCCGTCATGAGCGACAGTCGGATTCCGAACGGGTACGCGCCCAGCGAGCCTCCGGCGCATCGGCCGAGCGAATCGTTCTGGCCCTATGCCGACGTGCCGGAGGAGCCCACGCCCGAGGAGCTGGCGGTGCTCGATCCCGATCTGCACGACGCGCTCTTCGGGCCCGAGGAGCGACCCTTCTCGATCACGTTGAGCTTCCGCCCGTTCGATGGCCCGGACGGCGAACGGGCGCTGGAGCTCGCCCGCACGTCGGCGGAGTACCGCACCGCCGGATCCGGCGAGACGCTGCGACATCGCGCGCGGTTCTATCCGGACGACGCGCCGAAGCTCCATGCGCTCTTCCAGCTCGTGGATCGCCACGGTGAGTGCGAGGTGCTGATCGACGACCGTCCGGTTCCCTTCGCCCGCGAGTTGTGGCTGCCGCTCGTATGGTGCGTGCTCGCCGTCAGGAGGATCTGAATCGCATCGATGCGTGCTTTGCTGAGTGTTTCGGACAAGAGCGGACTGGGGGATCTCGGGCGCGCACTGGTGTCGCGCGGCGTCGAGCTGGTGTCCACCGGCGGCACCGCGCGGGCGCTGGCGGCGGCGGGGCTGCCGGTCACGGCGGTTTCCGACGTGACCGGGTTCCCCGAGATGATGGACGGACGGGTCAAGACCCTGCATCCTGCCGTGCACGGTGGGATTCTCGCCCGCCGCGGCAGGCCGGACGACATGGCGGCGATACGCGCCCAGGGCATCCGGCCGATCGACCTCGTCGTGGTGAACCTGTATCCGTTCGCCCGGACGGCGGCGTCGGAAGCGGCGTTCGACGAGTTGATCGAGCAGATCGACATCGGCGGTCCGAGCATGGTGCGCGCGGCCGCGAAGAGCTTCCTGGACGTGCTGGTGGTGGTGGACCCGGCCGACTACGACCGCGTCGTCGAGGCCATCGACGGCGACGCCGGTCCGGATCGGCGTCTACGTTTCGAGCTTGCCCGCAAGGCGTTCGCCCACACGGCCGCCTACGACGCGACCATCTCGGCGGCGCTGGACGCGGTGGACATCTCCGGTCCCGACTTCACCCGCTCGCCGTTCGCCCTGGCGGGAACGACCCCCGATCACCTCGCGATCCACGCATCCAAGGAGCGGGACCTGCGCTACGGCGAGAACCCGCATCAACCCGCTGCGTTGTACTCGGACGGCGCCTGGGGTTTCGGCCGGGCTCGGGTCCTGCAGGGCAAGGCGCTGTCATTCACCAACCTGCTGGACCTGGACGCGGCCGCGCGGCTGGTGCTGGAGTTCGACGAGCCGGCGGCGGCGGTCATCAAGCACACCAACCCGTGCGGCGTCGCCACTGCGGCGCGTCTGGGCGAGGCATACGTGAAAGCGCGGGAGGTGGATCCGCTCTCGGCCTTCGGCGGCATCGTCGGCCTGAATCGAGCTCTCGACGCGGCGACCGCTGCCGCCATTGCGGAGACGTTCATCGAATGCGTCGTGGCGCCCGGGGCCGAGGAAGATGCCCGAGAGGTGCTGGCCGCGAAGAAGAACCTCCGGATCGTCGTGGCCGACTTCCGCGGGGGCGGTGATGCCGCGCGACGCGATGTCAGGTCGATACTCGGCGCCTGGCTGGTGCAGGAGCGCGACCGGGTCGTCGAGAGCGCCGGCCCGTGGTCGGCCGGGGTCGAGGCGGCCTCCGGCGCCGTGGTGCAGGTCGCCACGAAGCGCCAGCCGACGGACGACGAATGGGCGGCACTGCGGTTCGCGTGGCGGGTGTGCGCCCACGTCAAGTCCAACACGATCCTCTTCGCGCGCGCCGACCGTATCGCGGCGGTAGGGGCCGGACAGATGAGCCGTGTCGACGCGGTCAACGTGGCCAAGATGAAGGCGGGCGACCAACTGGCCGGCACCGTCGTGGCGTCGGACGCCTTCTTCCCCTTCCGGGACGGTCTGGATGCCATCGCCGCGGCAGGTGCGACCGCCATCGTCCAGCCGGGCGGCTCGAAGCGCGACGCAGAGGTCATCGCCGCCGCCGACGAGCACGGACTGGCGATGGTCTTCACCGGCCGCAGGCACTTCCGGCACTGACGATCCGGCGAAGCAGTCGCCGGTTCGCGGTCGCCACGTAACCCCGGGGAGTTCGGTCGGAAGCGACTCACGGACGCGTGGCGGGCAGTTGTCGGACCACCGTGGGCTGTGGATCCGAGGGTTGCGGCAGTACCGGGATCAGGTCCACGTAGTCGACGAGCAAGTCGAAACCGGGATAGGCGACAACGCGGAACTCGACGTCGCGCAGTCGCTCGCCGGTCTCGAAAGTGATGGCCGCCGTGGCGTAGGTTCCATCGTTGGGCAGACGCTCCGCCGGCACCTCCATCGCGCCGACGATTGTGCTTCCCCTGTCCGCGGTCACCTCGAAGCGCAGCGCAGCGCCTGCGACGGCGGCCGGCGCCGCGAGTCGAGACGCGAACTCGACCCGGTAGCGCCCGTGATCGAGCGACAGATAGGGTCCAAAGAGCAGGAAGCGGTCCGTTCGAATCGGCGTGCTGCTACGCGCCAGGCCACCGCTCGCCGGTGCGTCCGGCCGGGTCGTCTCTCCGGCCAGCGACATCGGGGTCATGCGTTCTGCTTCGAAGCGGCGAGGGATTTCGCTCCGCAGGGCGCGCTCGAGAGAATCGTGAAGCGCGTCATCGGTCGGAGACTCGGAATCGGCGGTCGGCTCGACCGGTAGCAGCAGGGCCGCGAGCAGGCCGCCGCCGAGCCAGACCGAACGCAGGTTCGCCCGGGCCGCCGCGCGGGTCCACAGCAAGCCTGTGACGAACAGCAGCAGCGCCGCGCCTGTCCAGAAGACGTTTGGAAGGTAGTGCAGGTAGTCCGCCGAATCCCAGAAGTAGAAGCTTGGCAGCGAGTAGCGGACGGACACCGGGAACAGGGAATGGCGCGACCAGACGAGCTCGGACTGTCGGGATACGAGCAGGAGCGGGTCGGGCAGCCAGCGCATCGCCAGCACGGCCTGATAGGAGAGCCCGATCAGGACCATCGGCCGCACGTATCGCGCGATGACGTCGCGCTCGGAGACGATCCAGATTCCGATGGGAATGATCCAGAGCCACATTGCTGACCAGCCGAATCGGCCGGCAGGGCCGCCGCCACCGAAGCGACCGGACCACTGCATCACGTTCGGCAGGATGAGAGACGCGTAGAGCAGCAGCCACGGCCAGATCAGCGGATGCCGCCGCCGGGCCATGTATCCGAGTGCAGCCAGGCCGGCCAGCAGCAGCGGCTGCTGGAAGAACATGCCCTGGCCTTGATCCAGATGGAGTCCCAGGAAGGTCTGCATCCGTTGCAGCCAGGGCGACGACAGTTCGGCAACGAGTCCCCGGGGTCCGAAAACATCCTGGAACGCGACGAAGTGCCACCATCCTAGTGTGAGCAGACCGATGAGCACCAGGGAGGCGGCGGCCAGATGCGCAGCCGGATGGCGTTGGTCCGCTCCAGTGGCCCTCTCGCGCCGGATCTGCCACACTCCGGCCGCCCCGAGAACGGCGGCAGGGGCGAGGAACTTCACGTGCAGCCACCAGAGGAGCCCGACGCACAGCCAGAATGCGCTCCATCCGGCGAGCGTGCGTGCCGAGTCGCGCGACGCCCACAACCAGACCGCCAGTGCCGCGGCCACGATTCCGCCGACCCCGTCCGGGTACACCTGCGAGACGCCGAAGAAGATTGTCGGTCCGGCCAGGAGCCCGGCGGTGACCAGCGCGACGTCGCCGGCCGGCAGGCGGTCCCTGAACCACCACACGACGACCCAGACGAGCAACCCGGCGAAGAGGCAGAGCGCCGCACGTGCACCGAGCGGCCCGCCTAGTGCGAACGGCATGGCCAGCAGCACGCCGAGTCCCGGCGCGTGCGAGGGCCACGTGCCCGACTCACGAACGGTCACGTGCGGCGGGACCGGTCCATAGATCTCTGCCGTCCGCGCGTCGTGCTTGTAGTTGTTGCCGACGTCCAGGTCCCCGTCGCGTACCACGCTCGCCGCGATGATCAGATAGTGCGGCTCGTCACCCGTGGTCTGCAGGCGGTCCGAGCTCAGCCACCAGACGGCCAGAGCAGCGCAGGTTGCGACGACGATTCCGGCGCCGGCGATGTACGTTCTCTGCACGAACATCCGGGATCAATCCGCTCGCCACCTGACAGTGCAGGACGGGACTCATTCTACAACTGTCGTCGTCGACCCCGCCCGCCGTGACGTCAGAAGCGCAGGCGGACCCCGAACGACGGAATGATCGGAAACCCTGCCGTGGGGCTTTCCACGATCCGCGGCACCCGCCCCTCGGGGTCGTGGGCCAGGCTGGTCTCCAGCTCCACCGGGTTGTCGCGATTCAGCAGGTTGATCACCTCGATGTACCAGGACCAGCGGCCGGAAGGACCGCCGGGTTGGTTGGCGATGCGCAGGTCGACGCGGGCGTAATTGGGGAGGCGTCCGCGCTGCAGAGCATCGAGGCCGCCGAGGTCGACGGTGTAGACCAGCGCCCCGGCCGCGTCGCGCGCGGGGACGAGCCGGCCGCGCCCGTTCTCTTCGGCCGCGACGCGAACCCCGACGGCCGGGGTGTAGGGGAAGCCGGTGGCGACCTGCGCGGTTGCCGCGACGCTCCAACTCCGGCCCAGTCGGTAGCGGCCGACGGCGTTGAACGCGTGGCGGCGGTCGTACTCGAAGGGGTAGCGCAGGCCGTAGGTGTCCCGTTCGGCCCGGCCCCAGGCGTAGGAGAGCCAGCCCGCCAGGCGGGCCCCGGGATCGCTCCGGACGAGATAGGCGTCGACGCCGTACGCGGTGCCGCCGCCTCCGTTGACCGGGGCGCTGGTGATCCGCGCCGCCGTTGGGACGCCGGCCTCCAGATTCGCGGGAAAGTCGTAGCGTGCCACCCGGGCACGCCGTTCCGCCTCCGCTTCGAGACCGCCCACGATGAGGTCGGCGAAGGTCTTGTAGTAGCCCTCCAGGCGGAACAGCGTGTCGGTGCCGAGGTCCTTCTCGAAGCCGGTGACCAGGTGCGTAGCGCGCTCGTGACGCAGGTTGGCGACGACGGCCGGCGAGAGGTCGAAGAAGTAGTCCGACTGGATGAGCTTCTCGTAGCCCGGGCTCTGCGTGTAGAGCCCGCCGGCGACGCGCAGGCGGCTCTCCCACCCGAGCGCCAGCGTGGCGGCGAAGCGCGGCGACAGGATGGCTTGGCCATTCACGGTACTCCAGTCGAGCCGTAGTCCCGGCTCCATGGACAGTCGCGGGTTGACGCTGTAGCGGTCCTGGATCCAGGCCCCGCCGCGCGTGCCGCCGAGCGACGAGTCGAGGGTGTCGGGAAGTCCCGTCCCGCCGCGGATGCTGGACGGGTTCGCGATGGTCTCGTTGCGGTCGCCGGTGATGGAGAGGCCGGCGCCCGAGGCGAGCCGATGCAGCTCGACCCCGGTGTCGATCGTGTGCCGGGCCGCCAGAGGAAACACCAGCTCCTGGCGCACCGACAGATCGCGCACGGACAGATCCCGATCGAAGACGACGTTGGTCAGACCCACCGCCACCTGCGCGTCCGCCGCGTTCGACCGCCGCGCCGACGATTCGAACGTGGCGTCGACGCCGAGCAGGTCGGTGTTGCGGTACCACGAGACGATGGTGCGCGACGTCGCGGCGCCGCCGAGCAGCGCGTCGAACCGCAGCGAAGCGAGGTCGTTGCCCGCTTCGGAGAAGAGGCGCCCGGTATCGCGCGACGATTCGTCGTCCTCGTCGTCGAACCGGAAGTCGGCGTTCTCGCGGCTCGTGAGGCCGAACAGGGACAGCCGGTGCCCCGGGCCGAAATCCCAGCCGGCCTGGACCTGCACGTCGGCGAACGCCGGCAGGCTCTGGTCGGTGACGAGGCCGGCGACCAGGTCGTAGTACGTCCGCCGCCCGCTCAGCAGCCACGATCCGCCGCCTGGCGCGGCGCCCTCGAGCACCACGTTGGCGTCGGTGACGCTTGCCGAGGTCGATCCGCTGAAGTCGCGCTCTCCGGGGCGGTTGTCCACGATCAGCAGCGACGACAGGCGGTCGCCGTACCGCGCTCCGAAACCGCCCGCGGTCAGCTCGAAGCGCTCCACGGTTTCCGGATTGAACGCGCCGACCAGTCCGAAGAGCCGGTAGGGATTGTGAATCTCCACCCCGTCCATCACCGTGAGGTTCTGGTCGGGAGTGCCGCCGCGGACCGCGAGCCGGCTGCCGAAGTCGCCGGTGGAAGCCACGCCCGGCAGCGTGTCGAGCGTACGGAAGATGTTGTCGAGACTGCCCGCGACCTCGAACACCTCCTCGGCCGCGATGGGCGTGGCCGAGGGGCGCTCGGGCACGTAGGCCGGCGCGGATACCACCTCCACAGTCTCGGAGAAGGTGTTCCGGAACAGCAGGATCTCCAGTCCCGCGCCGGTTCCCGCAACGGTGGCGTCCAGCGCGACGGTGGTTTCCAGGTAGCCGTCGGCCGCGATCCGCAGCTCGGTGTCTTTCGCCGCGAGGGTCACCGAGAACCGCCCCGCCGCGTCCGTAGCGACGGTCTCCCCGCCACTGGCGACGGTCGCGGCGGGGAGCGGCGCGCCGCTGGCGCCGTCGACCACCACGCCGCTGAGCACCCTCGGCGCTCCGGGTTCCCCGCGCGAGGAGGCCGTTGTCCGCGCGGAGGCTGCGTCACTCGGGAGCAGCGCCAGCGCCAGGAGCCCCGCGAGCGCGCGGTGGAGACGGTGTGGACCGCGGCTGACAGGGCAGCCATCGAGGTTCGGAGAAGTGCTCATGATGTACAGGACGCGCCAACGGCCGGACCGGCCGCCCGCGGTCAGGTGGTTCGCGGCGCGGGACCGGCCGTGGACGCTGCCGGAAGGCTGACGAGGACGAGGAACAGCATCAGGAACTCCGAATCGCCGAAGTTGTACTCGAACATCCCGGCCGCAAGCATGGCCGCCAGACTTGCCAGACCGGCGATGGCGAGCGTGCGCGACCGCCGATCCCGGAGGCGTCGGTTCAGATCGAGCGTCGCGGCCACGAGAAACCAGCCCCACAGCGCGAGGGCCGGCAGTCCGCGCTCGGCCGCTATCTGCAGCGGGACGTTGTGCAGGTGTGGGTTGGTGACGTTCACGGCATCAGCGGGGCGGTACTCGTCGTAGGCCGCCTCCACCAGCCCGGGACCGACGCCCGTCAGGGGATGGTCGCGCACCATGCCGGTGCCGACCGTGACCATCGCCAGTCGATCCCGATTGGTCGGATCGCTGAGGTCGAAAATGCTGTAGACACGCCCGACGACCTGCGCCGGAGCCAGCGCCATGAAGAGCGCAACAGCCACCGGGGCGAGTGCGAGCAGGCGGCGGTCCCGCAGGATCAGCACGACGCCGGCTCCGACGGCGGCGCCTATCCAAGCGCTGCGTGTCAACGTGACGACGAGTGCAACGGCGAGTGCGGGAAGCGCGGCGAACGCCCACCCGCGGTCGCGTGCGTCGAAGAGCAGGCGGGAGAGGGCCGCGCCGGTCAGCAGCATCAGCACGCCCGCGTAGGTCATGTAGTGGCCCATTGAGCCTGACGGTCGCTGGCCGAGATGGTCATGGCCGAAGAACAGATACTGTGCGACGCCGATGAGCGCGGCCGCCGTGCCCGAGGCGAGGACCACGGTGACGATCGTTCTGGCGCGCTCGCCGTTTGCGAGTGCGTGGACCAGCGGTACGACCAGGAAGAGGAGCACCTCCCGGGACTCGACGAGGCTGGGGCCGGGCGCCAGCGAGAAGGGTACGCTTGCCAGGAGCGTCCACGCGGAATAGGCGACTAGCGGGGGAAAGAACGCCGCCGCGGGTGGAGTGCGGGCGTACGGCGCCCCGGCCGCCAGCCAGAGGACGACCAGCACCGTCAGGAAGATCTGCGAGACCGCGATCGAGAGCGGCAGAGCGAAGACGAAGAGCAGCAGGACAGGCCAGCCGGCGGTGTCCCACATCGCCGTCGCGGCGGCCGGCAGCCTGCTGCGCATGGGCATCTTGCGGCGCGCCCGGTGATCCGGTTCAAGGCTCCGCCGTGGCTTCGTCCATCAGCATCACCGGGATGTCGTCCTTGATCGGAAAGACGCGGCGGCAGGCGCCGCACCGTAGCCCGGTTCCCTCGTTGACGAGCGTGACCGGTGTCTTGCAGGCCGGGCAGGCGAGAATGTCGAGCAGTTCCGAATCTATCGGCATGGTCCGGTTCCTCACTATAGCAGAACGCCCGCGCCGCCTCGTGCCGGCGCCCGGAGGGGAATCTTCGTCTTGTCGCGGCGGCCGACCTGTGGAAGAATCGCGACTTATGTGTAACGTGGCCCGCGTTGTCCCATTGGCTGTTGCGTTGCCGGTGCTCGTCACGATGATCGCCGGGCCTGCCGCCGCGCAGGCGCCCGCGGAATCGGACTCGTCGACGCGTGCCGAGGCGTACGCCCGCTTCATGATCGGCCGGCACCTGGAAGGGACGGACGACCTGGACGGCGCTACCCGGGCGTTCCGGGATGCCGCCCGTCTCGATCCGACGGCCGGGGAGCCGCTGGCGGAGCTTGCCGCCATGTACGCGCGGGCCGGGCGTGCCGAAGACGCCGTCGCGGCCGCGGAGGAAGCGCTGGCGCGCGAGCCGGACAACCGTTCGGCGCACCGTGTGCTCGGGCTGGCCTACGCGGCGGCGGCCAGCTTGCGCGAGGGCACGCGAGAGGACGTCGAACAGGCGGTCACGCACCTGGAGCAGGCGCGCGGCTCCGTCGTTCCGGACCTGCAGGTGGAGTTGACGCTGGGCCGCTTTTATCTCAGGACCGCGGCCACCGACGAGGCGATTGCCCTGCTGGAGGATCTATCCAAGGACCAGCTCGCGTACGCCCCGGCGAGCATGCTGCTGGCCGAGGCCTACCAGCAGGCGGGCCGGCACGAGGAAGCGCTGAGCACGCTGGAAGAGACGGTGGCGAGCACCCGGCCCTCGTACCGGATGCTGGCGCGCCTGGGGGAGCTGTACGAGCAGAGCCGGCGCTGGCGCGACGCCGCTGAGGCCTACCGGGGCGCGGTGGCGCTGAATCCGCGCGCCGCCGGGGTCCGGCGTCGTCTGGCCGCGGTATGGCTCGAGGCCGGTGAGGCGACTCTCGCGCGCGACGTGCTCGGCGGGCTGCTCGAGATGCGCCCCCGCGACGTCGCCGGCCACCAGATGCTGGCGGAAACGGAAATCGCGCTCAACGACTTCGACGCGGCCGAGTCGGCGGCCCGCCAACTGATCGAGATCGAGCCGGACGGGTTGCGGGGACCGTACGTGCTGGCCCAGGTGTTCGAACGCAGGCACGAGTTCCAGCGCGTGGTCGGGACGCTCGCTCCCGTACTCGAGCAGGCCCGCGGCATGCGTCCGAATCGGATGCTGGCCGAGATGCTGGATCAACTGGGCCGCGCCCATCAGTGGCTCGAGGACGCTGCCGGCGCGGCGCGCGTGTACGAGGATGCCGTCTCGCTCATGCCGACCAGTCCCGGGTTCCAGGCCCGGCTGGCGCAGGCCTATGTCGATTCCGAGCGGCACGAGGACGCGGCGCGTCTCCTTGCGCGGGCCCGCAGCGCCAGCCCCGCGAACCTGACGCTGGCCATCATCGAGGCGGATCTGCACGGGCGGCAGGGCAACGTCGACCGGGGCGAGGACCTGCTGCTGGAGATCCTCGCGGACAACCGCGACGTGCCGCGGGCGCACCTTGCGCTGGCCTCCTACTACAGCGAGATCGATCGGCTTCGCGAAGCCATCCTGGTGCTCGAGTCGGCGCAGCAGCAGTTTCCGGGGCAGACGTCGATCCTGTTTCTGCTGGGGGCGGTGCTGGAGCAGAGCGGCCGCTTCGCCGATGCCGAGCGGGCGTTCCGCCGCGTGATCGACCGGGATCCGGACCACGCGCAGGCGCTCAACTACCTCGGCTACATGCTTGCTGACCGCGGGGAGCGCCTGGACGAGTCGGTGGAGCTCATCGCCCGGGCGGTCGAGAAGGACCCGCACAACGGCTCCTACCTCGACAGTCTCGGCTGGGCGTACTTCAAGCTCGACCGCCTGGATCTGGCCGAGCCCCCCTTGCGTGCGGCCAGCGACCAGTTGCAGCGCAACTCCGTGGTGCAGGACCATCTCGGTGACCTGCTCCACCGTCTCGAGCGCTATGCCGAGGCCATCGAGGCGTGGCGCCGCGCGCTCGAAGGCGACGGAGAAGAGATCGACCGCGCGCTCATCGAGCGGAAGATAGGCGACGCGCAGCGCCGTCTCGACCAGTAGCTCCGGAACTGCGAGCACTTCTTGCCGGCTCGTGCTCCCGCCGGGCGCCCGGGGTTCTTGCGAACCACTGCGTTCGGCGTCGTGTTGCTCGCGGTCGCCTGCACGCCGGTTCGGCCCGGCATCCAATTGCCGGGCGGCCCGGGCGTGCCGCTTCCCGACCACGCCGCGTTCTGGGAACGTGTCTCGGCCCCCTGCCGCGGGATCCGGACCATGGAGTTCCTCCTGGTGCTCGGCGGACGGTCCGGCGACACGACGTTGCGCCGGACGCGCATGCGGGCCGCGGCCCAGCGTCCCGCGTCGCTCCGCATCGAGGCGCTCGCCCCGTTCGGCGCGCCCGTATTCGTCTTCGTGGCCCGGGACGACCATGCGACTCTGCTGCTGCCGAGAGATCGGCAGGTGGTGCACGACGCGAGGCCGGCGGACGTTCTGCATGCCCTGGCCGGTCTGGCCCTCGACCCCGCGGACGTGCACGCCCTGCTGACCGGGTGTCTCGAGCCGGACCCGGTGGCGGTCTCCGCGCGTCGGCACGACGACGGAGCGGTGGCGGTGGATCTGCAGGGCGGCACGACGGCATACGTGCGCGAGCCGGGAGACCGACCGGTGGTTGTGGCTGCTCGGCGGGGGGATCTGAGCGTCGAATACTCCGACCACGTCCGCGGGCTGCCGCGCCGGTTCCGAATCCTGGTCGAGGGTCACGACGGCGGGGCCGATCTGACCGCGAACCTGTCGCGGGTCAACATGAACACCGTGCTGCATCCGGCCGCCTTCCGGGCAGACGTTCCCGCGCAGTACACGCCGGTGACCCTGGCCGGACTGCGGGGCGCATCCCCCCTCGAAGATCGGACGGCTCCCGCGGCGGAGGCCGCCGGGGGACGGTGAGGGGCCGGGTCTCACCCTGGCGCGTGCGGGTGTGCGCGCCGGCCAAGATCAATCTCGACCTGCGGGTGCTGCGGCGGCGTCCGGACGGGTTCCACGAGGTAATCACGATCCTGCAATCGATAGCGCTGCATGACACGCTGTCGATCGCCGCCCGGCGCGGACCGTTGACGGTACGGTGCGCGGCGTCCGCGGTGCCCGCCGATCGGGGCAATCTCGTCTGGACCGCTGCCGCCGCACTCTGGCGCGCCCTCGGGCGCAGCGGGGATCCGGCCGGGGCCGGCGTGGTCATCCGCAAGCGGATACCCGCCGCGGCGGGACTGGGAGGAGCCAGCAGCGATGCGGCGTCCGCGCTGCGGGCGTTGCGGCTTCGCTGGGAGCCTTCGGCGAGCTCGCGGTTGTTGGAGGACGTCGCCGCCGAGGTCGGATCCGACGTCCCGTTCTTCCTGCGCGGCGGCACGGCGCGGGCGACGGGACGTGGCGAGCGGCTGCGGCGGTTGCCGGCGCTGCGGGGCTGCTGGGTGGTCCTGGCGGTTCCCGACTTCGGCGTGTCGACGGCGGATGCGTATCGCTGGTGGGATCGGGACGGACAGGACGGTGTTCCCGGCGCGGCGGTCTCCCTTCCGAGGGGCTGGCGCCGCGATCCGGGCCGTTTGCGAAACGACCTGGAAGCGCCGGTGGTGCGCCGGCATCCGGAGATCCGGAGCCTGGCGGAACGCCTGCGGGCCGCCGGGGCATTGCACGCCGCCCTGACGGGGAGCGGGTCGGTCGTCTTCGGGCTCTTCGATTCGCGAGCGCGGGCGGCCGAGGCGCGCCGTGGGCTTAGCGCGGCGGGCGGGCGGGGGCTTCTGACGCGGACCATCGACGCGCGTGCCGGCGCGCGTCTTGCGGCTGTCGCGCGCATCGACTAAACTGCCCGTTCGCGTACCGCGCGCGGGGCCTCGGCGTACGTCCGCCCGCGCGCGGCCGGATGCGGCGAGCGCCGCCGGCTGCTACCGATGGGGCGTGGCCAAGCGGTAAGGCGCGGGACTTTGGATCCCGTATTCGAAGGTTCGAATCCTTCCGCCCCAGCCACCCGCAGGCAACGAGGAAACGTGCCGACGCACAACGGGGATCTGAAGCTGTTCGCGGGGAGTGCCCATCCGGCACTCACTGCGGACATCGCCGCCGTGCTCGGGGTGCCGATGGGCCGCGCGGCGCTGCGGCGCTTCTCCGACACCGAGGTCTCGTTCCAGATCGACGAGAACATACGCGGAACCGACGTGTTCATCGTGCAGCCGACCTGCACGCCGGTCGACCAGCATCTGGTCGAGCTGTGCGTGATGATCGACGCCTTCCGCCGGTCGTCGGCGGCTCGCATCACGGCGGTCATGCCGTACTACGGATATGCCCGGCAGGACAGAAAGGACAAGCCGCGGGTCCCGATATCCGCGAAGCTGGTCGCCAACCTGGTGAGCGCGGCGGGCGCCAACCGCGTGCTGACGATGGACCTGCACAAGGCGCAGATCCAGGGGTTCTTCGACATTCCGGTCGACCACCTTTTCGCCACCCCCGTCTTCATCGACTACCTCTCCCGCGCTGGCTACCGGGGGAACGTCACGATCGTCTCCCCGGACGCGGGCGGCGTGGAGCGGGCCAGGGCGTACGCCAAGCGTCTGGACGCGGGGCTGGCCATCATCGACAAGCGCCGGTCGGAGGATGGACACGCCGAGGTGATGCACGTCGTCGGCGAGGCCAGAGATCGCGTCTGCGTGATCCTCGACGACATCGTCGATACGGCGGGAACGCTGCAGCAGGCGTCGCGGGCGCTGCAGGAGAGTGGCGCGGCGGGCGTAATGGCCTGCGCGGTGCACGGTGTGCTGTCCGGGCCGGCCCTGCAGCGCGTCGAGGACTCGCCGCTCGAGAAGCTGATCGTGACCGACACCATTCCACTGCGCCAGGAGTTCGCGCAGTCTCCCAAGGTGAGCGTGCTGTCGGTTGCCGGGCTGCTCGGCCGGGCCATTCAGAGCATCCACCAGGAAACGTCGGTGTCGTCGTTGTTCGTTTGAGGACAGGCGTACGGATCGCAGGAGAAGGAAGACAGACGAGATGCAAGCCACTTTGGCCGCCGCAACCCGGAACACGCGCGGCAAGAACGAAGCACGGCGGTTGCGGCGCGCCGGACGGCTGCCGGCAATCGTGTACGGCGGCACGCCGGTAGAGAGCCGGTCCGTCGAGGTGGATCCCAAGGCGCTGTGGCGCATTCTGCATTCCGAATCGGGCGTGAACACCCTGGTCGATCTGCAGGTCGACGGCGATGCCCTCGGACAGGTGTTGATCAAGGACATTCAGCACGATCCGATCACGGACGAACTGTTGCACGTCGACTTCTACCGCCTCGCCATGGACAAGGCGATCACGGTCACCGTGCCGGTGACGCTCAGCGGGGAGGCGGCCGGCGTCAAGCAGCAGGGCGGGTTGCTCGACTTCGTGACGCGCGAGATCCAGGTCGAGTGCATGCCCGCCGACATTCCGGAGCACGTCGACATCGACGTTCACGAGCTGATGATCGGAGACGGCGTGCGCGTCCGCGACGTGGCCGAGGGCAGGAGCTGGACGGCGGTAAGCGACCTGGACACGCTGCTCGTCCACGTGACCACCGCGAAGACCGGTTCCGACGATATGGAGGAAGCGGAGGGCGAAGAGGAGGCGGAGGGTGCGGGAGACGACGCCGGCGAGTCGGACGACTCCTAGGTGTCCTGACAGTCCGCGGCGAGTGGAGGCCGCTTGCGACTCATCGTCGGCCTCGGCAATCCGGGTTCGCGGTACCGCGGGACGCGTCACAACATCGGGTTCGAAGTGGTCGACGTCGTGGCGAGGCGGTTGGAACTGCAATTCGAGACCGCGCCGGCCGATGCGCTGCTGGCCCGGCAGCGTGGACCCGGGGCGCGGGTGATGCTCGCCAAGCCCCTCACCTATATGAACCGGAGCGGTGGAGCGGTTCAGGCGTTGCGCCACTATTTCCGCATAGAGCCGGAGGAGCTGCTCGTCGTGGCGGACGACGTGAACCTGCCGCTGGGCCGGCTTCGCGGCCGGAAGCGCGGGTCGGACGGTGGACACAACGGTTTCGCGTCGATCATCGCCTCGCTCGGGACCGGGGAGTTCGCCCGGCTGCGGGTCGGGGTGGGACGGGGCGATACGCGACGTTCGCTGACCGCCCACGTGCTGGCCGGGTTCGACGAGGAAGAACGGGAGGAGATGGAGGCGGCCGTGGAACGCGCCGCCGATGCCGTCGAGACATTCGTCGAGGACGGCATCGACAGGATGATGAACCGGTTCAATTGAGGCCGAGACGCTCCTTGTCGCCGCATGCCGGCGGCCCGTGAAGGGCCGCCGTGGTCGCGGCGGCCGCCGAGTCCGAAAGGAGACCGATGAGCGAAGCACGACAGTACGAGTTGGTATACGTGGTCAGTCCGGAGGTCACCGACGAGGGGGTCACCGAACTGCATGAGCGGATCGCCGAAATCGTCGGCCAGTTGGGCGGCAAGATCGACAAGACCGACAACTGGGGCCGCCGCCGGCTGGCCTACGAGATCAACCGCCACCGCGAGGGTAGCTACGTAATCGAGCTGATCACCGGGCCGGGTACGCTGGTTACGGAGCTCGAGCGGCGCCTGCGGGTGATGGAGCAGCTCCTCCGGTACCTCGTCGTACGGGTGGACGAGGATCTGCGAAAGGCGCAGCGAGCCCGCGACCAGCGACAGAGTCGGCAGCAGCGGCGCTTGGCGAGGAAGGCGCCGACCGCCCTCGACGTCCCGGCTACGCCGGAGTCCGCGCCGGCGGCTACGCCGGAGTCCGCGCCGGCGGCTACGCCGGAGTCCGCGCCGGCGGCTACGTCGGAGTCCGCTACCTCCGCCACGCCGGAGACCGCTCCGGCGGACGTTCCCGCCGCCGCGCCTGAGACGCCGGCGCCCGCTGCGGCAGCACCGGCGGCAGCGGCAGTGGTTGCCGCGTCCGAACCGGCGGAGCCGGCGCCGGTTGCCGAGGCCGGGCCGGAAACGCCGGCGTCCGTTGCGGCAGCCGCGCCGGATTCTGCCGCGCCGGAGGTGGAAGCGCCCGCGTCCGAGCCGGCTGCGTCCGAGCCGTCTGGTCCGACGGCTGTCCCGGCGACGCCTGCGGCTGCCTCGGAGTCGGGGTCCGCTTCGACGACCGGCAAGGAAGAGGCGGCAGAGACCGCGGAGGTGAAGAATGAGTGACGAGAGAGACGACCGACGCGGTGGACGAGGCGGGGGCGGTCGGGGTGGCGGCGGTCGCCGCGGTGGTGGGCGCCGGCGCAAGGTCTGCCGCTATTGCGTGGACAAGGTGGATTACATCGACTACAAGGACGTGCGCCTGCTGATGATGGCAATCGCCGAGCGAGGCAAGATCCAGCCGCGGCGGATCTCCGGTACGTGCGCCAAGTGCCAGCGCAAGCTGACGACGGCCATCAAGCGCGCCCGCCAGCTCGCGCTGGTGCCGTACGTCCTCGATTAACCGGGCGGGAGTATAGCGATGGAAGTCATCCTGCGGGATCACATCGATAGCCTGGGCCGCCGCGGCGAGATCGTCAACGTCGCCAACGGCTATGCGCGCAACTACCTGCTGCCCCAGAAACTCGCCTTGCTCGTGACCCCGGCGAACCGGCGGCAGGTCGAACGCGAGCGGGTGATCGCGGATGCGCGCGAGGCGGACGAGCGCGCCCGGGCCCAGAGCTTCGCCGAGCGACTGCACGCTGTCGAGTGCGTCATCGCGAGACGGGTGGGCGAGACGGGGACGCTCTACGGATCGGTCACGTCGGCCGACATCGCCGACCACCTCGCGACGCAAGACCTCGATGTCGACAAGCGCCGGATCCAGCTCGGCGAGCCGCTCAAGGAATTGGGCGAGTTCCCCGTGACGGTCAAGCTGCACCGGGACGTCAGCACGGAGCTGACGGTGAAGGTGGTGAAGGAAGAGACCGGCGAAGAGGCGGCTAACGCCGAGGCCGAGGCGTCATAGCAGGTCCGCGGCGCGGCCGGCGGCACGGCGATTGGGGTGGATGAGACATGGCGCAGCCGGCCATCTCCCCGGGCGAAAGGGCGCTTCCCCACAACCTGGAGGCGGAGCGCTCCATCCTGGGCGCGATTCTGATCCGCAACGACGCGTTCAACGTGGCGGCGGAGCTGATCGACGCCGACGACTTCTTCCGTGACGCCCACCGTCGCGTCTTCGACAAGATGGTCGACCTCAACGAGCGGGGTCAGGCTATCGATCTGGTCACGCTGCGCGACGAGCTGAGCCGCTCGGGCGATCTGGAGCCGGTTGGCGGCCCGGCCTACATTTCGTCTCTCGCGGACGGGGTTCCGCGCTCGACCAACGTCGAGCACTACGCGCGGATCGTCAAGGAGCGCTCCACCCTCCGCAACCTGATCGCGGCGGCCAACCGGATCGAGGCCGAAGCCTACGCGGCGCGCGAGGAAGCGTCGGTCGTCCTCGATCGCGCCGAGCAGGAGATCTTCGCGATCGCGGAGGGCCGTATCCACAGCGGGTTCGTGCCCCTCAGCGAGTTGGTAGAGGCTGGCTTCAGCACTATCGAGCACCTGCAGACCGTCCAGAGCGCCGTCACCGGCGTCCCGACCGGTTTTGTCGACATCGACGAGATGACCGCGGGACTGCAGCCGGCCGATCTCGTCATCGTCGCCGCCCGTCCCTCGATGGGCAAGACGGCGTTCGCCCTGAACGTCGGTGCGCATGTCGGTACCGCCGGCGAGCGGACGGTCGGCGTGTTCAGCCTGGAGATGTCGAAAGAGCAGCTCTTCATGCGGATGCTGACGAGCGCGGCGCAAATCGACTCGCACCGTTACCGGACCGGCCTGCTCACCGAGTCGGACTACGGCCGCCTTTCGGAGGCGATGAGCGCTCTGTCCGACGCGCGCGTGTACATCGACGACACCCCGTCTATCGGGGTGCTCGAGATGCGGGCCAAGTCGCGGCGGCTGAAGGCGGAGCACGGGCTCGACCTGCTCATCATCGACTACCTGCAGTTGATGCAGGGGCGCGGCCGGTTCGAGAACCGCAACCAGGAGATCGCCTCGATCTCGCGTTCGCTGAAGGCGCTGGCCAAGGAGCTGGACGTGCCGGTGGTGGCGCTGTCGCAGCTCAGCCGCGCGCCCGAGTCGCGCGGCGACAAGCGTCCGCAGTTGTCCGATCTGCGCGAGTCCGGCGCGCTCGAGCAGGATGCCGACGTGGTCATGTTCCTCTTCCGCGAGGACATGTACGATGAGAAGCCGGAGAACGAGAACGTAGCCGAGATCATCATCGGCAAGCAGCGCAACGGGCCGACGGGGACGATAAAGCTGGCCTTCCTCAAGCAGCAGACCCGATTCGAGAACCTGAGCCCCGACTACCAGTAGCGCGGCCTTCCCGAGACTCCGTGGTTCGCCCAACGCATGCCGTCGTCGACCTGGAAGGCCTGACCGCAAACTACCGGGCGATCCGGTCGCTGCTCGATGCCGGAGCGGGCGCAGGGGCGCCTCGGATCATCGCGGTCATCAAGGCGAACGCATACGGTCACGGCGCGGTGCGCGTGGCGCGGGCGCTCGAGGGCGAGTCGGAGGCGCGCGGCGTGTCCCCGCCCATGCTCGCCTGCGCCGACATCGAGGAGGGGGTCGAGTTGCGCGCGGCAGGGGTCCGGGCGCCGGTTCTGGTGTTCGGGGCATTGAGCGTGAGCGACCTCGACGGCGTGTTCGCGCACGATCTGACCGCCACCGTCTCGTCCCCTTCCGCGGCGCAGGCGCTCGAAGGGGCGGCGCAGGCACGCAACACGCGCCTGCGGGTCCATCTGAAGATCGACACGGGCATGAACCGGTTCGGGTTCCGCCACGACAACCTGGAAGCGACGCTGCCCAGGGTGCTGCGGTCGTCGCACCTGGAGGTCGAGGCGGTCTATACGCACTTCGCGACGGCGGAGGACGGCGAGCATCCGCTGTTCGAGCGCCAGCGGAAGCGCTTCGAGGCCTTGCGGGCGGCAGCGGCGCAACTCGGACTCCGGCGCGTGTGGTGGCACGCGGCGAACAGCGCGGCGCTGCTGCGGGACCGGCGGACCTGGTACGACGCGGTGCGTCCCGGGCTGTTGCTGTACGGTATCGCGCCGCCGCCGCTCGACCCCGCCCTGTCCCTGCGGCCGGTGATGTCGCTGCGCAGCCGCGTGGTGGCGGTCAAGGGCATGCGGACCGGCGAGACCGCGGGCTACGGAGGGCACTTCGTCGCAAGTCGGGCGCTGCGTGTCGCCCTGGTACCGGCCGGCTATGCCGACGGTCTCGACCTCCGGCTCGCGGGACGCGGAGTCGTGCTGGTCGGTGGGGTGCGGGCGCCCATCGCCGCGGTGTCGATGGACTCGATGGTCGTCGACGTCACCGAGATCGAGGCGAGCCCGGGCGACGAGGTGGTCCTGCTCGGTTCGCAGGGGAGAGATCTCCTCGGCGCCAGCGACGTGGCCGGCGCCATCGGGACCGTGCCGCACGAGATTCTCTGCCGCATCGGGGCTCGGATCGAGCGGACCTATAATCCCTGATTCACCCTCCTTCACCATGCCCAGGGCAAAGGTCGAACCGCGGACGGTGTTCGTCTGCCAGGAGTGCGGCGCCCAGTCGCGAAAGTGGACCGGGCAGTGTCCCGACTGCAACGCCTGGAACTCGATGGTCGAGGAGCGCGAGGTCGCGGCGCCGGCGGACGGGGATGCCCGCTACGGCAGAGCGGCGGCCCGGGCCGAGGTGCGGCGCTACAGCGAGATCGACGTTGCGGCCGCCACGCGCATGCCGAGCGGGTTCGGCGAGTTCGACCGCGTGCTCGGGGGCGGCATCGTGCCGGGATCGATGGTGCTGGTGGGCGGCGAGCCGGGCATCGGCAAGTCGACCCTGCTGCTGCAGGTGGCGGCCCGGGTGGCGGCTTCGGCCGGTCCCGTCCTGTATGCGTCGGGCGAGGAGTCGGAACAGCAGGTCAAGGAGCGCGGCAAGCGCCTCGATATCGGCGACGCCGAGCTGTTCCTGCTCGCCGAGACCTGCCTCGAGCGGTTGCTCGAGGCGGTCGAGCGGGTGCGGCCCGCCCTGCTCGTGGTCGATTCCATTCAGACGATCTATTCGCTGAACCTGGCCTCGGCGCCGGGCAGCGTGGGGCAGGTGCGCGAAGCTGCGACCCATCTGTTGTTCGGCGCCAAGCGCGGTAACCTGCCGACCATTCTCGTCGGCCACGTCACGAAGGACGGGAGTCTGGCCGGACCGAAGGTGCTGGAGCACGTGGTCGATACCGTGCTCTATTTCGAGGGGGAGCGGCACCATTCGCACCGCGTCGTGCGCGCGGTGAAGAACCGTTTCGGCGCGGTCAGCGAGCTCGGCGTGTTCGAGATGACCGGCGCGGGGCTGCTGCCGGTGTCGAACCCGTCGCGGCTGTTCCTGTCCGATCGCGCGGCCGGCGCTCCCGGGTCGGTGGTGCTCTGCTCGCTGGAGGGCACGCGTCCGATCCTGGTGGAAGTACAGGCGCTGGTCGGTACCGGCGCGTACGGGAACGCACGGCGCATGGCGAGCGGCATAGACCACAATCGGCTGTCGCTGCTTCTGGCGGTACTGGAGAAGCGGGCCGGGTTGGGGCTGGCCGGGGAGGATGTCTTCGTGAACGTGGCCGGCGGTCTGGAAATCGAGGAGCCGGCCGCCGATCTCGGGGTGGTGGCGGCGGTGGCCTCGAGCTTGCGGGGGCGGGCAGTGCAACCGAGCACGGCGGTCTTCGGCGAGGTGGGACTCGGCGGCGAGGTGCGCGGGACTCCACAGGCCGGCCTGCGCGTCAGGGAGGCTGCCCAGCTCGGGTTCACGCGCTGCGTGCTGCCCGCGGTGAACCGCGGCCGGGATACCGCGTCGGCCGGTTGCGAGACGATTGGCGTGGAGACGATCGAAGACGCGCTCGACGTGCTGCTGGGGACGTCGTAGAACGGGCCGGATGATGCCTTCCTTCCATTGGTGGAGAACCGTTTTCTGGCTGATACCGGCGATCTCCGTCTACACGATCGTGCTCGGGGCCCTGTCGCTGGCGTCGCTGGCGGTGGACCGCCGCGGACGCCTCGCCCACTGGTGCGCGCGAAGCTGGGCGCGTCTGATTCTCACGACCACCGGGGTGCGGACGTCGGTCCGCGGCGTCGAGCAGGTGGACTGCAGCGCCCCGTACGTGTTCGTCTCCAATCACCAGAGCATCTACGACATACCCGTGCTGTTCGTTTCCCTGCCGCTGCAGTTGCGGATCATCGCGAAGGCGTCGCTGGGCCGCTTTCCCGTGCTCGGCTGGCACTTGCGCTGGACCGGCCATCTGCTCGTGGATCGCGCCCGGGCCGGGGCGAGCACGCTGAAGCAGGTCGCGCGCATGATGCGGCGCGGACACTCGCTCATCGTGTTTCCGGAGGGTACGCGGAGCCGTGACGGTCGGGTTGGGAGGTTCCGGCGCGGGTTGTTCCTGCTGGCGATCGAAGCGCGTCTGCCGGTGGTGCCCGTGGCGGTGTCGGGAACGCGCCACGTCATGCGCAAGGGGATGCTGACGACGCGACCCGGCGACGTGGCGCTGGTCGTGCATCCACCGTTGCGGACGGACGACCTCACCCGCTCCGATGCCTCGGCTCTTGCGGAACGCGTTCGCAGCATCGTCGCGGCGTCGGTTTCCGCCGCGGAACGGGAAGCGGCATGCGCGTAGCCGCGATCGTCGTGGCGGGCGGCCGCGGCGCGCGCATCGGCGGCGCCGTACCCAAGCAGTTTCGGCCGTTGGGAGACGGTACGCTTCTGGATCGCGCGCTGGCGCCGTTCGAGGCCAGCGGCCGGGTCGGCCGCATCGTCGTCGTGTTGCCGGCTGAGCTGGTCTCATCGCAGCCGGCGGGCCTGCGGGCCCTGGACACCCCGCTGCGCATCGTGACCGGCGGCGAGCGGCGGCAGGACTCGGTGGCCAACGGCCTTGACGCCGTCGACAGCGAGACGGATCTGGTCCTGGTCCACGACGCGGCGCGCCCGTTCTGCCCGCCGGCGCTCATCGACCGCACGCTCGATGCGGCGGCCGAGACGGGTGCCGCGGTTCCGGGGTTGTGCGCGACCGATACGGTCAAGCAGGCCGTATCCCGGAATGGGCGGCTCGTGGTTGGCGTCACGCTGCCGCGCGATCACATCTACTTGGTCCAGACTCCGCAGGCATTCCGGATCGACGTGCTGCGCGATGCGGTCGCCCTGGGGCGGAGCGGTGTCGACGCGACCGACGAGGCGTGGCTTGCGGAGCGCTGCGGGCACGCGGTGAGGCTCGTGGAGGGCGATCCGGACAACTTCAAGGTAACGACGCCGGCGGATCTGCGGCGTGCCGGGGAAAGGGTCGCGCGTACGCCTGCGCAGGGCCACGCGTTTCCGCGGGTGGGGCTGGGCTACGACCTGCACCGCACGGCCGCCGGGAGGCCGCTGATCCTCGGCGGCGTGCAGGTGCCTCACGACCGGGGGCTGGACGGGCATTCCGACGCCGACGCGGTCTGCCACGCGGTTATCGATGCAATCCTGGGGGGCGCGGCGGCGGGAGACGTCGGCCAACACTTTTCCAACCGCGATCCCCGCTGGAAGGACGCGTCGAGCATCGACCTGCTGCGCCGGGCGGTGGCCATCGTGCACGAACGCGGTTTCGCGATCGGGAACGCCGACGTCGTGGTCATGGCCGAACGTCCGCGGATCGGCCCGTACGCCACCGCGATGCGGCAGAGGCTGGCGGAAACGCTCCAGGTGCCGGTGGCGGCGGTCAGCGTCAAGGCGAAGACCGGCGAAGGAGTGGACGCGGTAGGTCGCGGCGAGGCGATCGCGGTGCACGCGGTCGCGACGCTGGTGCCACGCTAGCCCGACAATCGTCGCCTGCGGCTCCGATTGCCGCCCAGCCGGGCCCGACCAGGAGTCTGCACCGTTCTACGGCGCAGACTCCTGGCAGTTCGTTCCGCCAGGAGCGTGCATGTTGATTTTCGGCGTCAAGCCGACCGTCGAGGCGCTGCGGGCCGGGCGGGTGACCGCACTGGCGGTCAGTGCCCGCCGCCAGGGCGGTCTGGCGGAAATACTCGAGCTCGCGGTGCGCCGGCGGGTTCGCCTGCGGCGGGTCGAACGCGCGGAGCTGGATCGTCTGTCCGGCGGTGCCGTCCACCAGGGCGTGGTTGCGACGGTACGGCCACTCGCCGCGTGCGCCGTAACCGATCTGATCGTGGCGCGGCCGCCGCCGCTGATCGTGGCTCTCGACGGCATCGAGGATCCCCGCAATCTCGGCGCCATCGCCCGCACGGTCGACGCCGCCGGCGCGTCGGGCCTGATCGTGCCCCGCCGCCGGGCCGCGGCCGTAACCGGCACCGCGGTAAAGGCGTCGGCGGGAGCGTTGGTGCACGTTCCCCTCGCCGCGGTCGTCAACCTGGCGCGGGCGCTCGAGGAGTTGAAGGCGGCCGGGGTCTGGACGATCGGGCTCGACGCGGAGGCCGACCGTTCGTTGTACGACCTCGACCTTCGGCTGCCGTCCGCGTTCGTCGTCGGCCGCGAGGGCCGCGGCCTCCACCGTCTGGTGGCCGAGCGATGCGACTGGCGGGTCGCGCTGCCGATGCGGGGGAAGGTGTCGAGCCTGAACGCATCGGTCGCGGTTGGCGTCGCGCTGTTCGAGGCCGTGCGGCAGCGGTCGGATTCCGTGTGAGGACCGGGCTTGTGGACCGCGGCGTGCTCTGGTATAATCTCCAATTCGTCCGGCTGGCGTAGCTCAGTCCGGTAGAGCAGCTGATTTGTAATCAGCGGGTCGGGGGTTCGAATCCCTTCGCCAGCTCCACAGGCAGTGAACACGCGATCCCATTCAACCCGGTTGACGTGCAGTTCGGGCACGGGAGCGCCCGGTGAGGCAGGTTCCGGACGAGGAGCGAGTTCGGCGAGGTTGCGGAGCGGTCAAACGCAACAGACTGTAAATCTGTCGCCCAAGCGGCTTCGGAGGTTCGAATCCTCCCCTCGCCACCACACGTTGAGCGGCAGAGCGGCAGGCGTAGTCGGGCGGCGGCGCGGGCGACGGATGCGCGGGAGTAACTCAGTGGTAGAGTCACAGCCTTCCAAGCTGTTGGTCGCGGGTTCGATCCCCGTCTCCCGCTCCAGCCCGCGGCGGCGCTCGCGCGTCGTTGCGGCGGCGGCCGGATTCCGGCGCGAGCGCTCGGAGGTGTCGGGCGAGGGGCCGGACCGGGTTCGTGATCGGGCCGATGTAGCTCAGTGGTAGAGCGCGTCCTTGGTAAGGACGAGGTCACCGGTTCAAGCCCGGTCATCGGCTCCACCCTGGTGACGGAGGACAGCGAGCACTCGCATCTCGAACAGGAACTGTCATGGCGAAAGAGAAGTTCGACAGGTCGAAGCCCCACGTGAACATCGGTACGATCGGTCACATCGATCACGGGAAGACGACCCTGACGGCGGCGATCACGCAGGTGATGGCGAAGCACGACCCGACGAACACGGTGCGTTCGTTCGACTCGATCGACAACGCGCCGGAGGAGCGGGAGCGGGGGATCACGATTGCGACGGCGCACGTGGAGTACACGACGGCGAACCGCCACTACGCGCACGTGGACTGCCCTGGTCACGCCGACTACATCAAGAACATGATCACGGGCGCGGCGCAGATGGACGGGGCGATTCTGGTGGTTGCGGCGACCGACGGCCCGATGCCGCAGACTCGGGAGCACATTCTTCTGGCGCGTCAGGTTGGGGTTCCGTCTCTGGTTGTGTTCCTGAACAAGTGCGACGCGGTGGACGACCCGGAGTTGCTGGAGCTGGTGGAGCTGGAGGTCCGGGAGCTGTTGAGCTCGTACGAGTTCCCGGGGGACGACATTCCTGTGGTTCAGGGTTCTGCGCTGAAGGCTCTGGAGGGCGATACGGAGGGCGAGGCGTCGGTGGACCAGTTGATGGAGGCGGTCGATTCGTATGTTCCGCTTCCTGCGCGTGACATCGACAAGCCGTTCCTGATGCCGATCGAGGACGTGTTCTCGATCTCGGGCCGTGGGACGGTGGTGACGGGGCGCGTGGATCGCGGGAAGGTCGTGGTTGGGGAAGAGGTTGAGATTGTGGGCTTTGCGGAGACGCAGAAGAAGGTGGTGACCGGGGTGGAGATGTTCCGGAAGCTGCTGGACGAGGGCGTTGCGGGGGACAACATCGGGGTGTTGCTGCGGGGTACGGAGAAGGACGACGTGGAGCGGGGGCAGGTGCTTGCGAAGCCGAAGACGATCACGCCGCACACGAAGTTCCAGGGTGAGGTGTATGTTCTGACGAAGGACGAGGGTGGCCGTCACACGCCGTTTTTCAACGGGTATCGGCCGCAGTTCTACCTTCGGACGACGGACGTGACGGGGGTTGCGAACCTGCCGGAGGGCGTCGAGATGGTGATGCCGGGGGACAACGTGACGATCAGCGTGGAGCTGATCACGCCTGTGGCGCTGGAGAAGGGTCTGCGGTTCGCGATCCGGGAGGGCGGCCGCACGGTGGGCTCGGGCACCATCACCGACATCGTCGAGTGACCGCTCCCGGGTCGGGAAGCGGGCTCGGAGAGGCACGAAATGCGCGATATCGTCATTCTGGCATGCACGGAATGCAAGCGGCGGACTTACACGACGACCAAGAACAAGCGGAAGACGCCGGATCGGCTGCAGCTCAAGAAGTACTGCCGCTGGTGCCGGGCGCACAAGCCGCACCGGGAGACGAAGTAGCGCGTGCACCAGTACAGGCCAGTAGCTCAATTGGTAGAGCACCGGTCTCCAAAACCGGGGGCTGGGGGTTCGAGCCCCTCCTGGCCTGCCACATTCCGCCGCGGCGCCCGCGTCGCACCGAGACCGGTGAGGCGCCCGGATCGCGCGGCGTGACCGTCGCAAGGGACAGGACATCGTGACATCGACCAAGCTGGAGAGCGTACGCGAAACGTCCGCGGGGGGCGTGTTCGGCTGGTGGGGAAGGTCGCGCACGTTCCTGGCACAGGTGCGCAACGAGCTCTCGCGGGTGACGTGGCCGACCCGAAGGGAGGTGCAGGCGACGACGTTCGTCGTGATCCTGACGTCGATTCTGTTCGGTCTCTACCTGTGGGGCATCGACCTGGTGCTCGACAGGCTCGCGCGGGCCCTGTTCCAGGCGTTTGGTGTGTGATGACCGACGTCGTTACGAAGCAGTGGTACATCGTCCACACGTACTCGGGCTTCGAGAACAAGGTGGCCGAGTCGCTGCAGCAGCGCGTCCATGCGTACGGCATGGAGACGGACATCGGCGAGGTTCTCGTGCCGACCGAGGACGTGGTGGAGATGCGCGGCGGCAGGCGCGTGGTCACGACCAAGCGGTTCTTCCCAGGCTACATCCTGGTCGAGATGAACATGTCCGACCGCGCCTGGCACGTCGTGAAGAACACGCCGAAGGTCACCGGCTTCGTCGGCGCCGGCGCGAAGCCGACGCCGCTGACGCGCGAGGAGGTCGACCAGATTCTCCATCAGGTGACGGTGGCGGCCGAGCAGCCGAAGCCTAAGTACACGTTCGACAAGGGCGATCAGGTGCGGATCAACGAGGGGCCGTTCACCAGCTTCAACGGAGTGGTCGACGAGGTGAACATCGACCGCAACACTCTGAAGGTGATGGTGACGATTTTCGGGCGTTCCACCCCGGTGGAGCTCGATTTTCTGCAGGTGGAGAAGCTGTAACGAGGGAGGCCCGGCGCCGGCCTCGGCCGGCACGGCCCTCTGGCACGCATGGCGAAGAAGATCATCGGACTGGTGAAGCTCCAGATCGCGGCCGGCAAGGCGACGCCGGCGCCGCCGGTGGGGACCGCGCTCGGCCCGCACGGCGTCAACATCATGGACTTCTGCAAGGCGTTCAATGCGAAGACGGCGGCCCAGGAGGGGCTGATCATTCCGGCGGTGGTCACCGTCTACGCGGACCGCTCCTACAGCTTCATCACGAAGACGCCGCCCGCGGCCGTGCTGCTGAAGCGGGCCGCGAACATCGCCAAGGGGTCGGGCGAGCCCAATCGGACGAAGGTGGCGAAGGTGACCCGCCGGCAGGTCGAGGAGATCGCTGGTGTGAAGATGCCGGACCTGAACGCCAACACCCTCGACGCGGCGGTCGCGATCGTGGCGGGGACGGCGCGCTCGATGGGCATCGATGTCGAGGGTTAGGAGCTTGCGGCGCGGCCGGCCGGGCAACCACGCACGAGTGTGATCATGGGCAAGAACGGCAAGCAGTTCGAATCGGCGAAGGCCAAGGTGGGTCAGGGACCGTACCCGATAGAGGAAGCGATTCCCCTGGTGCAAAGCCTCACCTTCGCCAAGTTCAACGAGACGGTCGAGATGGCGATGCGGCTCGGCGTCAATCCGAAGCACGCGGATCAGATGGTCCGCGGCACGGTCGTGCTGCCGCACGGTCTCGGGCGCAGCAAGAAGGTGCTGGTGATTGCCGGCGGGGAAAAGCAGAAGGAGGCGGAGCAGGCGGGCGCGGATGCGGTCGGCGGCGAAGAGATGGTCGAGAAGATCCAGGGCGGCTGGATGGACTTCGAAGCGGTCGTGGCGACGCCGGACATGATGCGCTCGGTCGGCAAGCTGGGCCGGATCCTCGGGCCACGCGGCTTGATGCCGAACCCGAAGACGGGAACCGTCACCCCCGACGTGGCGAAGGCGGTGGGGGAAATCAAGGCCGGCAAGGTCGAGTACCGCGTCGACAAGGCGGGCGTCGTACACGCGGCGATCGGCAAGGTGTCGTTCGAGGTGCAGCAGTTGCTCGACAACGCGAACGCGCTCGCGGCGAGCGTGATCAAGGCGAAACCGGCGGCCGCCAAGGGCCGGTACATCAAGGGCGTGCACCTGTCGTCGACGATGGGGCCCGGCGTTCCGGTTGACACGGTCAGCGTCGAGGCCGGCACGAAGGCATAGGCATGGCACTCAGCAGGGCAGGCAAGGAAGAGCAGCTCGCGCAGCTTCAGGGAGAGTTCGGCGCAGCGGAGAGCGTCGTGCTGGTCGACTACAAGGGGCTCGATGTTCCGCGGGTCACCGAGCTGCGTCGCAAGATTCGGGACGCGCAAGCGAGCTATCGGGTCGTCAAGAACTCGATTGCACGCCGGGCCGTGGCCGGCACGCCGTTCGAGGCGTTGCGGGACCGCTTCGAGGGCACCACGGCGGTGGCCTACGGCCAGGCGGATCCGGTCACGCTGGCGAAGACGCTCGTGGACTTCGCCAAGACCGATCCCGAGCTGGTCGTGAAGCTGGCCGTGGTGCAGGGGCAGACGGTCGAGGCGGACGGCGTCAAGGATCTGGCGGCGCTGCCCGGCAAGGCGGAGCTGCAGGCGACGCTGTTGATGGTGCTCCAGGCGCCGATGGCGCAACTGGTGCAGGTGCTGAACGCCGTGCCACGTGACTTGATGAGTGTTCTGAGCCAGGTCGAGAAGAAGAAGTCCGAGGAGGAAGGCTGAGCATGGCTGACGTTACCCAGGACCAGGTGGTCGATTACATCAAGGGAATGTCCGTACTCGAGTTGTCGGGACTCGTGAAGCGGCTCGAGGACGAGTTGGGCGTGTCGGCTGCCGCCGCCATGCCGGTGGCGATTGCGGGCGGCGCGGCGCCGGGCGCGGCCGCGGCGGAGGAGGAGCAGACCGAGTTCACGGTCACGCTGACGGAGATCGGGCCGAAGAAGATCAACGTGATCAAGGTGGTCCGCGAAGTCACGAGCCTTGGTCTCAAGGAAGCCAAGGATCTCGTCGAGGGCGCGCCGAATCCGATCAAGGAGGCGATCCCCAAGGACGAGGCCGAGGCGCTCCAGAAGAAGTTCGAGGAAGTCGGCGCCAAGGCCGAGATCAAGTAGCTTGCGGCGCACGTCGCGGTCCGGCGGGTAGTTGGCGGCGGCCGTCCCCGGGCGGCGCACCTGCACTGCCGCCGGGCCGCCAGGGCCCTGGGACGCAGGCGCGTGACCCGTGCGGGTTGCGAGCCGCGAGAGCGTCCCGCGCGTTTCCCGATCGACGGAGAGGGCTTCCACCGTGCAGCACATCCTGCCCAACAACGTGTATCGCGAGCGCATCGATTTCTCGAAGATCCGCGCGGCGGTTCCCATACCGAACCTCATCGAGATCCAGAAGAAGTCGTACGAGCGCTTCCTGCAGATGAACCGGATGCCGGCCGAGCGCGAAGACGCCGGTCTGCAGTCGGTTTTCAAGTCCGTTTTTCCGATCAGCGATTTCCGGGAGAACTCCTCGCTGGAGTTCATCGACTATTCCATCGGCGACTGGGAATGCAAGTGCAAGCGTCTGAGCGGGCTGCAGCATCTTCGCCAGCCCTGCTCGCAGTGCGGTGCGGTCCTCGAAGCGGATCCCTACGGCGAGCAAGACGTCATCTGCCGCTCCTGCGGGGCCGAGAACAAGGTTCGCGGCACGATGTGCGAGGTGTGCGGCGAGACCGTCGGCCTGCGGCTCAAGTACGACGTGCAGGAATGCCAGGAGCGGGGCATGACGTATTCCGTGCCCCTCAAGGTGACGATTCAACTCGGGGTCTGGAACAAGGATCCCGACACCGGAATCAAGTCGATCCGGGACATCAAGGAGCAGGAGGTCTACTTCGGCGAGATCCCGTTGATGACCGACAACGGCACGTTCTTCATCAACGGCACCGAGCGGGTCATCGTGTCGCAGTTGCACCGCTCGCCCGGCGCGTTCTTCCACTCCGAGGACAAGGCCACGTTCGTCGCCCAGATCATTCCCTACCGCGGTTCCTGGGTGGAGTTCGAGTACGACGCGAAGAACCTTCTGTACGTGCGCATCGACCGCAAGCGCAAGTTCCTGGCCACGGTCTTCCTGCGGGCGCTGGGGCTGCACGAGCCGGATGACATCATCCGCGCGTTCTACACGGTGGACCGTATCGTCACGACCGGATCGGCGCTCGGGTGGGCGGTGGCCGACACGCTGGTCGGACGCAAGGTCGCGACCGAGGTGGAGGGAGCGGGCGGCGAGATCCTGGCCAAGAAGGGGCAGAAGCTGACGCGCACCCGCATCGAGGCACTGAAGCGCGCGGGCATCGCTTCCATCGAGTTGGCTCCCGAGGAGCTCGGCGGGGCCTTCTCGGTCGGCGACATAGTCGATCCGGAGACCGGCGAGGTCATTCTCGAAGCGAATGAGGAGATCACGCCGCGGATCGTCTCGATGGCGCAGGAGAAGGAGGTCGGGGCCATCGAGGTCTTCTTCCCCGAGGAGGACGAAGTCGGCCCGGTGCTTTCCGCCACGCTGAAGAAGGATCCGATCAAGACGCAGGAGGAAGCGCTGATCGAGATCTATCGGAGGCTGCGTCCGGGCGATCCGCCGACCCTCGACAGCTCGCGGGCGCTGTTCGAGAGCCTGTTCTTCAACCCGCAGAAGTACGACTTCTCGCGGGTGGGGCGCCTGAAGCTCAATACGAAGCTCGGCCTCGACACGCCGCTGGACGAACGCGTCCTGCAGCCGCAGGACTTCTACGAAGTCATCCGGTACCTGCTGACGCTGCGCCGGAATCCGTCGAACGTGGACGATATCGACCACCTGGGCAACCGGCGGGTGCGGTCGGTCGGCGAGCTGCTCGAGAACCAGTTCCGGATCGGTCTGGTGCGGATGGAACGGGCCATCAAGGAGAAGATGTCCGTCTACCAGGAAATGGCGACGGCCATGCCGCACGACCTGATCAACGCGAAGCCGGTGATGGCCGCCATCCGCGAGTTCTTCGGCTCGTCCCAGCTCTCGCAGTTCATGGATCAGACGAACCCGCTGTCCGAGATCACGCACAAGCGGCGGTTGTCCGCGCTCGGACCGGGCGGCCTGTCGCGAGAGCGGGCGGGGTTCGAGGTCCGGGACGTGCATCCCACCCACTACGGTCGGATCTGTCCCATCGAGACGCCCGAGGGGCCGAACATCGGCCTGATCTCCTCGCTGTCGTGCTACGCCCGCATCAACGAGTTCGGGTTCATCGAGTCGCCGTACCGCACGGTGAAGGCGGGCCGCGCCATCGACTACGTGAAGATCACGAACGCCGGAGGCACGCCGCACAACGTGGGCGACGTCGTCGAGGTGGGCGACGCCGAGTCCGCGAACGCCGCCTCCAGGCGCCGCAAGAAGCGTCCTGCGGAATTCGAGCCGCATTCCTTCTATCTGTCGGCATGGGAGGAGGACAAGTACGTCATCGCGCAGGCCAACGCGCGACTCGACGACGAGGGAGACCTCGTCGACGAGCGAATCAACTCGCGGGAGGCCGGCAACTTCGTGCTTGCGGAGCGCGGCAAGGTCGACTTCATCGACGTTTCGCCGAAGCAACTGGTCTCGGTGGCGGCGTCGCTGATCCCGTTTCTGGAGAACGACGACGCCAACCGCGCGCTGATGGGCTCCAACATGCAACGGCAGGCGGTGCCGCTGCTCCAGGCGCGGGCCCCGTACGTCGGAACCGGCATGGAGTACATCACGGCGCGCGACTCGGGCGCGGTGGTGACCGCGCGGCGCAGCGGTGTGGTCGACTTCGTCGACTCGCAGCGCATCGTGGTGCGCGTCGAGGGTGAGCAGACCGCCGACAAGGAGATGGGCGCCGACATCTACAACCTGACCAAGTTCCGTCGCTCCAACCAGAACACCTGCATCAACCAGAAGCCGATCGTACGCGGCAGTCAGCGGGTGGAGAAGGGGCAGGTCCTGGCCGACGGGCCGTGCACGGAGCTCGGTGAGCTGGCTCTGGGCCGCAACGTGCTCGTCGCCTTCATGCCCTGGCGGGGCTACAACTTCGAGGATGCGATTCTCGTCTCCGAGCGCCTCGTCAAGGAGGACTACTACACCTCCATTCACATCGAGGAGTTCGAGATCGAATCGCGCGACACCAAGCTCGGTCCGGAGGAGATCACCCGCGACATTCCAAACGTGTCCGAGGGATTCCTCAAGGACCTCGACGAGAGCGGGATCATCCGCATCGGCGCGTACGTCAAGCCTTCCGACATCCTGGTCGGCAAGGTCACTCCCAAGGGTGAGACCCAGCTCACGCCGGAAGAGAAGCTGCTGCGCGCCATCTTCGGCGAGAAGGCGGGCGACGTGCGGGACGCGTCGCTTCTCTGCCCGCCCGGCATCGAAGGCATCGTGGTCGGCGTCCGGATCTTCTCGCGCAAGGGAATCGAGAAGGACGAGCGCGCCAAGGCGATCGAGGCCGAAGAGCTGGAGATGATGGAGAAGAACCTGCAGGATGAGGTCCGCATCCTGCACGACGAGGTCAAGAAGCGGCTTCTGGTTCTTCTGGACGGACAGACGCTGGCCGCCGATCTCCACGACGAGTACGGAAACGAGCGGCTCCTGGAGCAGGGGACGGTACTCACCGGGGAGACCATCCGAGAGTTGCAGTTCAACGACCTTGCCCGGGCGCGGATCGAGACCGATGACACCGCGCTCGAGGACGAGCTGCAGGCGCTCGAAATCCGAACCGAGCGGCAGGTCGAGGTGATCCGCCAGTTGTTCGAGGAGAAGAAGGAGAAGATTCGGCGGGGCGACGAGTTGCCGCCGGGGGTGATCAAGCTGGTCAAGGTATATGTCGCCATGAAGCGCAAGCTCTCGGTAGGCGACAAAATGGCGGGCCGCCACGGCAACAAGGGCGTTATCGCGCGGATTCTGCCGGAGGAGGACATGCCGCATCTCCCCGACGGGACCCCGGTGGAGATCGTTCTCAATCCGCTCGGCGTTCCCTCGCGGATGAACGTGGGGCAGATTCTCGAGACCCACCTGGGCTGGGCGGCCCACGAGGCGGGCAACCGGGACAAGTTCGGCGCCGAGGCGAAGCCCCTGTACTTCGCCTCGCCGGTCTTCGACGGCGCGCGTGAGCCGGAGATCAAGCAGTGGCTCGACAAGACGGGACTCCCGACCGGCGGCAAGACGGTCCTCTACGACGGCCTCAGCGGCGAGCCGTTCGAGCAGAAGGTCACCGTCGGCTACATCTACATGCTGAAGCTGTCGCACCTGGTCGACGACAAGATCCACGCCCGCTCGATCGGGCCGTACTCGTTGATCACGCAGCAGCCGCTCGGCGGGAAGGCGCAGTTCGGGGGGCAGCGCTTCGGCGAGATGGAGGTGTGGGCGCTCGAGGCGTACGGCGCCGCGCACATCCTGCAGGAGTTGCTGACCGCGAAGTCGGACGACGTGACCGGCCGCGCGAAGATATACGAGGCGATCGTCAAGGGGGACGCGTCCTTCGCGCCCGGACTGCCCGAGTCGTTCAATGTCTTGATCCGCGAGTTGCAGGCGTTGTGCCTCGATGTTGATCTGATCAAGACCCGGATGCCGACGGTCGAGACGGCTCCGGAAGATGGCTTGGCGGGCGAGGATGACGATACCGCCGGCGATTCCGCGATTGACGTGGCATCCGCCGCGCTCCAAGGCGCCGACGGCGAGGCGTGAGGGGAGGGACTCCATGCGACCCAGCTTTGCAGACCGAAGTTCCCTGACCGTCGATTTCGACGCCATCCGGATCACGCTCGCGTCTCCGGAGAAGATCATGTCGTGGTCCCACGGCGAGGTGACCAAGCCGGAGACGATCAACTACCGCACCTTCAAGCCGGAGCGGGACGGGCTGTTCTGCGCCAAGATCTTCGGTCCCGTCACCGATTGGGAGTGTCTGTGCGGCAAGTACAAGCGGATGAAGCACCGTGGCGTCATCTGCGACAAGTGCGGTGTCGAGGTTACCCAGGCGAAGGTGCGCCGGGAGCGGCTCGGACACATCACGCTCGCGACGCCGGTCAGTCACGTGTGGTTCTTCAAGGGGCTTCCGAGCCGCATCGGTCATCTGCTCGACATCTCGCTGCGCGATCTGGAGCGCGTGCTCTATTTCGAGGCGTACGTCGTCATCGATCCCGGCGACAGCGGGCTTGCCCAGAACCAGCTTCTGACGGAGGAGGAGTACCGCAAGGCGCTCGAGGACCAGGGCACGTTCCACGCGCAGATGGGCGCCGAGGCCATCAAGGAGCTGCTGCGCACGGTGGAGATCGAGACCCTCGCGGTGGAGCTCCGCCAGAGGATGCGCGAGGAGAACTCGGTCCAGAAGAAGCTGAAGTATGCCAAGCGCCTGAAGGTGGTCGATTCCTTCCGCCGCTCGACGAACCGGCCCGAGTGGATGATCCTGGATGTCATTCCGGTCATTCCGCCGGAGCTGCGGCCGCTCGTGCCGCTCGACGGCGGGCGGTTCGCCACATCCGATCTCAACGACCTCTATCGCCGGGTCATCAACCGCAACAACCGGCTCAAGAAGCTGATCGAGCTGAAGGCCCCCGACGTCATCATCCGCAACGAGAAGCGGATGCTGCAGGAAGCGGTGGATGCGCTGTTCGACAACGGCCGTCGCGGGCGGGTGCTGCGGGGCGCCAACAACCGCCCGCTCAAGTCGCTGTCGGACACGCTCAAGGGCAAGCAGGGACGGTTCCGCCAGAACCTGCTCGGCAAGCGGGTCGACTACTCCGGACGATCGGTGATCGTGGTCGGTCCGGAGCTGAAGCTGCACCAGTGCGGGCTGCCCAAGAAGATGGCCCTCGAGCTGTTCAAGCCGTTCATCTACAACAAGCTCGAGCAGCGCGAGATGGTGGCGACCATCAAGCAGGCGCGGGAGATGGTCGAGCAGCACGAGCCGGAGGTCTGGGACATTCTCGAAGAAGTGATCCGCGAGCATCCGGTGCTGTTGAATCGAGCCCCGACGCTGCACCGGCTCGGCATCCAGGCTTTCGAGCCCGTGCTCGTCGAAGGCAAGGCGATCCGCATCCATCCGCTGGTCTGCACGGCATTCAACGCGGATTTCGACGGGGACCAGATGGCGGTGCACGTGCCCCTTTCGCCGGAGGCGCAGATCGAGGCGTCGGTGCTGATGATGTCGTCGAACAACATCATGTCGCCGTCGAGCGGAAGGCCGATTGCCGTGCCGTCGCAGGACATCGTGCTCGGGTGCTACTACTTGACCAAGGAAAAGACCAGGGCCAGGGGGGTCGGTCGAATCTACGGGGTCGGGAAGGGTGCAGGCAGCCCCGCGGCGCTACGGGCCGCTCCGGGCGTGTCGGGCGGCGACGACAACGGCGACTCGCTGCCGGACCACGCCGGCCTCCGCGTCTTCTCCAGCGATGACGAGGTGCTGCTGGCGCTCGAGTCGGGCGACGTCGAGACGCTGACCCCGATCCGCTTCCGGCTGAGCGGGCCGTACATGGACCTGACGGCCTGGCGTGACGACCAGGACGTTCTGCATGCGCCCGTCCGGCAGGTGGATCGGGAGATCGTCAAGACGACCGTCGGACGGGTCGTCTTCAACCACGCGCTGCCGGACGAGATCCCGTTCGTGAACGGCCTCCTGAAGAAGAAGGGCCTGCAGCAACTGGTGGAGTACAGCTACCTGCGGCGCGGGCTCGAGCTGACGGTCAAGATGCTGGATCGTCTCAAGGAGCTCGGTTTCCTGTACGCGACCAAGTCCGGGATGTCCATCGGCATCGACGATCTCGTCATTCCCGATGAGAAGACCCGCATGGTGGACGAGGCGCGGAAGAGCGTCATCGAAGTCGAGACGCAGTACAACGAAGGCGCAATCACCGACCGCGAGAAGAAAAACAAGATTATCGACATCTGGTCCGGGGTCACCGAGAAGATCGCCGACGAGATGTTCGTCGGGATGGAGACGCTCGACGAGGACGGGCAGGCGTTCAACCCGGTCTTCGTCATGGCCGACTCCGGCGCTCGCGGCAGCAAGCAGCAGATGCGCCAGCTCGCCGGAATGCGGGGGCTGATGGCGAAGCCTTCGGGTGAGATCATCGAGACCCCGATCACCTCGAACTTCCGCGAAGGCCTCACGGTGCTGCAGTACTTCATCTCGACCCACGGCGCGCGCAAGGGACTGGCCGACACGGCGCTCAAGACCGCCGACTCGGGCTATCTGACGCGGCGCCTGGTGGACGTGGCGCAGGACGTCATCATTTCCGAGATCGACTGCGGGACGATCGACGGCATCGAGGCGGAGGCGATCGTCGAGAGCGGGGAGATCATCGAGCAGCTCCGGGACCGCATCAACGGTCGCGTGACGCTGGAGCAGCTTCGCGATCCGGTCAGCGGTGACGTGATCGCCGAAGCCAACACCGAGATCGGCGAAGAGTTGGCGTCCGACATCCAGGAAGCAGGCATCGAGAGGGTGAAGATCCGTTCCGTGCTGACCTGCGAGTCTCGCCGGGGCGTGTGCGCGCGCTGCTACGGGCGTGACCTGGGGACCGGAAAGCTGGTGGAGTTGGGGCTGGCCGTCGGCGTCATCGCGGCGCAGTCGATCGGCGAGCCGGGCACGCAACTCACGATGCGCACGTTCCATATCGGCGGCACGGCGTCGGGGTCGGAGCAGTCGACGCACGTGTGCAAACATGAGGGAACCGTGGATCTCATCGGCGTACAGGCGGTCTGGTTCGACGCCGTGGGCAACCCCGTGCCGTTCGACAGTCCCACTGCCCGCGAGGGTGTGGTGATGAACCGCACCGGAGAGCTCGTCGTTCGCGATGCCCAGGGTCGCGGCCGAGAGCACTACGAGCTCGTCTACGGCGCGCTCCTCAAGGTACGCGACAGGGAGACGACCGAAATCGGCGAGACGCTCGTCGAATGGGATCCGTACACGCGCTCGATTCTGACGGAGCGGGCGGGGGTCGTGCGGTTCGAGGACATCGAGAAGGACGTGACCTTCGAAGAGAAGTTCGACGAAGCGACCGGTTTGACCGAGCGGATCATCATCGACGGGCCGGAAGAGAAGCAACCGGCCATTCGAATCGTCAGCAGCAGCAAGCCGCTGCCCCCCGGCGCGGTACTCCAGGTCAAGAGCGGCGATGAAGTGGTCGCGGGCAGCGTGCTGGCGGTCGGATCCGACGGCGCGCCCATGATCGCGACGGGTCCGGGGAAGATCCGCTTCGAGAACATCGAGAAGAATCTCGAGACGCGGGTGGACGAGGGCACCGGCGAGAAGCAGCGGGTCATCCTGGACGCGCCCGACGAGAAGAAGCCGCCGGTCGTCGTCATCGCGATTGACGATCATCGGTATCCGCTGCCGTCGCGCGCGCACCTGATGGTGAGTGAGGACGACGAGGTCAACGCCACCGACGTGCTCGCCAAGATTCCGCGCGGGACTACCAAGACCAAGGACATCACCGGCGGGTTGCCGCGCGTCGTCGAGCTGTTCGAGGCGCGGAAGCCGCGGGAGCCGGCGATCATCAGCGAGATCGACGGAACCGTCAAGGATGGCGGGATCGTCAAGGGGAGCCGGAAGATCATCATCGTGCCCGATGGTATCGAGGCGGAACCGAAGGAATACGCGCTGCCGCGGGGCGTGCACGTCAACGTGCAGGAGGGCGATCGCGTACTCGCGGGCGATGCGCTGATGGACGGGCCGCGCGATCCGCACGATATCCTGCGGGTGCTGGGCGAGAAGGCGCTGCACCGCTATCTCGTCAACGAGATCCAGGAGGTGTACCGGCTGCAGGGCGTGGCGATCAACGACAAGCACATCGAGGTCATGGTCCGGCAGATGATGCGGTGGGTGAAGATCGAGGACGTGGGCGACACCGAGCTTCTCGTCGATGAGCAGGTCGACAAGTTCCGCTTCGCGGCCGAGAACGAGCGCGTTCTCACCGAAGGTGGACAGCCGGCGACCGGGCGGCCCCTCCTGCTGGGGATCACCAAGGCGTCCCTGTCGACCGAGTCGTTCATTTCCGCCGCCTCGTTCCAGGAAACCACACGGGTGCTGACCGAGGCATCGATCTCCGGCAAGGTGGATCACCTCCGCGGCCTGAAGGAGAACGTGACCATGGGGCGGCTGATCCCGGCCGGCACCGGGTTCGACTTCTATCGGCAGGTTCGCATCGAGGCGGATGAGCCGCCGCCGCCGCCGGTGTCCGACGATCTCGATATGGAGCACGAGATGGACTACTTCGTGGATTCGGATGAGCGGAGCGTGGCCAGGAGCGCGCTGGGCGCCATCGACCCGCTGAGCCCGGTCGGATCGCGCGAGGCTGCCGCGCCGCCGCAGGAGGACGGCTAGGACCTTGCGACGCAAGGTCATGGAGCGGGGGGATGGGCCGAAACGCCGAGCCTGCGAGGGGTTTCGGGGCGCTAGGAGCTTGCGCTGCAGAACGCAGCGAAGCGACATCTGAGGCGCAAGGTCGTGGAGCGGGGAATGGGCGGAAACGCCGAGTCGCCGAGGCGTTTGAGGGCGCCGGAGGGTCCGTCGGTCTGTTCCGGGGCCTTCGGAGCCGGGGGATCTTGTCTCGTTTCCTGGTTTAGTGATAGGATTCGCAGGTTTGGTCGGGGTCAGGAAACCCTATCTGGCCCGGAACCGTCCGAAAGAGGCGCGCGGTCGTACACGATCCTCTTTCCAGCGCTCCAACCGATTTAGGGTCAACTGGTCGAGGCGCCAAGGGGCCATGGTGGCCGCTTCAAGGTCTCGGCCGCAACTGTCGGGTGTCGGACGCTCCGCCGCTTCAGCGGAGCGTGACGTCAAGCGAGGAAGTACCGGTGCCGACGATTAGCCAGCTTGTTCGCAAGGGACGGGAGAGAATCGTCAACAAGACGAAGAGCCCGGCTCTGCAAGGCTGTCCGCAGAAGCGCGGCGTCTGTGTCCGAGTGTTCACGCAGACGCCCAAGAAGCCGAATTCAGCGCTCCGGAAAGTGGCCCGCGTCCGGCTGACGAACACCATCGAGGTGACGAGCTACATTCCCGGCGAGGGTCACAACCTGCAGGAGCACTCGCTGGCCCTCATCCGGGGAGGCCGCGTGAAGGACCTTCCGGGCGTGCGCTATCACGTCGTTCGCGGAACGCTCGATACGGTCGGCGTCGCGGGCCGGAAGCAGAGTCGATCGAAGTACGGCGCGAAGCGTCCGAAGTCGTAGGGAAGCGACGGGTCGAGGGGAGAACCGGGATGCCACGCAGACGAGAAGTACCGAAGCGCGAGGTGCCGCCCGATCCCGTGTACAACAGCACGCTGCTCACGAAGTTCGTGCGCATGATCATGAAGAGCGGCAAGCGCAGCGTTGCGGAAGGCATCGTCTACGGCAGCCTCGACATCATCAAGGAACGGACCGGCGACGATCCCGTCAAGATCTTCAAGCGGGCGGTCGACAACACGAAGCCCAGCCTCGAAGTGAAGTCGCGGCGCGTGGGCGGGTCGAACTATCAGGTGCCGGTCGAAGTGTCCCAGAACCGGCGGCTGTCGTTGAGCATTCGGTGGCTGACCTCGTACGCGCGCAGTCGCGGCGACGGCAAGACGATGCGGGAGAAGCTGGCCAACGAGTTGATCGATGCGTCCAACCTGCGGGGCGGCTCGGTGAAGAAGCGCGAGGACACCCACCGCATGGCAGAGGCGAACAAGGCGTTCGCACACTACCGGTGGTGAGGTCCCTGAACGCGGGTACTTGCGTCGCGGCGAAGTCGCGGGAACGGAACGACGGTGAGGACGGCTGATTCGACGATCGCGGCGCCGAAGCATGGGAAGTCGCGGCCGGTTCCGCGGCGGGCGACAGACGACATGTCAAGAGCGGTCCCGCTCGATCGGACCCGGAACATCGGCATCATGGCGCACATCGATGCCGGCAAGACGACCACGACCGAGCGCATCCTCTTCTATACGGGGATCACGTACAAGGTCGGCGAGGTCCATGACGGCACCGCCGTCATGGACTGGATGGAGCAGGAGCAGGAACGCGGGATCACGATCACGTCGGCAGCCACGACGTGCGTTTGGCGCGACCACCGGATCAACATCATCGACACCCCTGGTCATGTCGACTTCACGGCCGAGGTCGAGCGGTCGTTGCGGGTGCTCGACGGTTCGGTGGCGGTGTTCGACGCGGTGGCCGGCGTGGAACCGCAGACCGAGACCGTTTGGCGGCAGGCCGACAAGTACCGGGTTCCGCGAATCTGCTTCGTCAACAAGATGGACCGGGTGGGTGCGGACTTCGTCCGAACGCTCGAGGACATCCGGAGCCGCCTCGGCGCCAACCCGGTCGCTCTGCAGCTTCCGATCGGGGCGGAGGATGGGTTCGAGGGCGTGATCGATCTGGTGCGCATGAAGGCCGTGCGGCACACCGGCGTGCTCGGGGCCGAGCCCGTGCTCGGGGAGATCCCGGCGGAATTGCGCGACAAGGCCATGGAGTACCGGGAGCAACTGGTTGAGAAGGTCAGCGAGGTGGACGACGCCCTGCTGAACCGGTATCTCCACGGCGAGTCGCTCCCCGAGGCGGAGATCCGGGCGACGGTGCGGCGACGCGCCATCGAATCGTTGCACGGAGAGGAGGCGCCGTTCGTACCGGTGCTGTGCGGTTCCGCGTTCAAGAACAAGGGCGTGCAACCGTTGCTCGACGCCATCGTCGACTACCTGCCGTCGCCGGAGGACGTTCCCTCCATAACAGGCACCAATCCCCAGCGTTCCGAAGCGGACGAAGACTACCTGGTAGAGCGCCCCGCGGACGACACCGCGCCGTTTTCGGCGCTCGCGTTCAAGGTGATGACCGACCCCTACGTCGGGCAGTTGACCTTCATCCGGGTGTACTCGGGGATCATGAAGACCGGCGCGACGGTGCTCAACACGGGCAAGGGCCGCAAGGAACGAATCGGCCGCCTGCTGAAGATGCACGCCAACAAGCGCGAGGAGATCCGGCAGGTCTACGCCGGGGACATCGCCGCGGCGGTCGGTCTGCGGAGCGTCGCGACGGGAGATACGATTTGCGACCCGCAGCACACGGTGTTGCTGGAATCGATGGAGTTTCCCAGTCCGGTGATCAGCCTGGCCATCGAGCCGCGCACCAAGGCGGACCAGGAGAAGCTGGGGCAGGGGCTGGCGAAGCTCACCGCCGAGGACCCGACTTTCCAGGTCCGCACGGACGAGGAGGTGGGGCAGGTCGTCATCTCTGGAATGGGCGAGTTGCATCTCGAGGTTCTCGTCGACCGGCTGCGGCGCGAGTTCGGCGTGGATGCGAGCGTTGGCCCCCCGCAGGTCGCCTACAAGGAGACTCTCACTCGTTCGTCGCAAGGCGAGGGGCGGTACGTCAAGCAGACGGGCGGGCGCGGGCAGTACGGGCACGTGAAGATTCGCGTGACGCCGACCCGGCCGGGCGACGGATTCGAGTTCGTCAACGAGATCTTCGGCGGCGCCGTGCCGCGCGAGTACATCCGGCCGGTCGAAGAGGGTGTTCGGGACGCCATGACCACCGGCGTGCTCGCCGGGTATCCGATCGAGGACGTTCGGGTGTCGCTGTACGACGGCTCGTATCACGACGTGGATTCGTCGGAGGGCGCCTTCCAGATTGCGGGAGTGATGGCGTTTCGCGACGCGGCCCGGAAGGCGGGCGCCGTGCTGCTTGAGCCGGTGATGCGGATAGAGGTGGTAGTGCCCGAGGAGTACATGGGCGACGTCATCAGCGACATGAACGCCCGGCGCGGCAAGGTCCGCTCGATGGAGGCCCGGGGCGGCAGCCAGGTGGTCAATGCGCGTGTTCCGCTGGCCGAGATGTTCGGCTATGCCACGGAGCTGCGTTCGCGGACCCAGGGGCGCGCGACCTACACGATGCATTTCGACCGGTACGAGCCGGTGCCGGACAACGTCGGCGAGCAGATCGTGGCTCGTATCCAGGGGAAATAAGGATCTCGAATCGATGGCGAAAGAGAAGTTCGACAGGTCGAAGCCCCACGTGAACATCGGCACGATCGGTCACATCGATCACGGGAAGACGACCCTGACGGCGGCGATCACGCAGGTGATGGCGAAGCACGACCCGACGAACACGGTGCGTTCGTTCGACTCGATCGACAACGCGCCGGAGGAGCGGGAGCGGGGGATCACGATTGCGACGGCGCACGTGGAGTACACGACGGCGAACCGCCACTACGCGCACGTGGACTGCCCTGGTCACGCCGACTACATCAAGAACATGATCACGGGCGCGGCGCAGATGGACGGGGCGATTCTGGTGGTTGCGGCGACCGACGGCCCGATGCCGCAGACTCGGGAGCACATTCTTCTGGCGCGTCAGGTTGGGGTTCCGTCTCTGGTTGTGTTCCTGAACAAGTGCGACGCGGTGGACGACCCGGAGTTGCTGGAGCTGGTGGAGCTGGAGGTCCGGGAGCTGTTGAGCTCGTACGAGTTCCCGGGGGACGACATTCCTGTGGTTCAGGGTTCTGCGCTGAAGGCTCTGGAGGGCGATACGGAGGGCGAGGCGTCGGTGGACCAGTTGATGGAGGCGGTCGATTCGTATGTTCCGCTTCCTGCGCGTGACATCGACAAGCCGTTCCTGATGCCGATCGAGGACGTGTTCTCGATCTCGGGCCGTGGGACGGTGGTGACGGGGCGCGTGGATCGCGGGAAGGTTGTGGTTGGGGAAGAGGTTGAGATTGTGGGCTTTGCGGAGACGCAGAAGAAGGTGGTGACCGGGGTGGAGATGTTCCGGAAGCTGCTGGACGAGGGCGTTGCGGGGGACAACATCGGGGTGTTGCTGCGGGGTACGGAGAAGGACGACGTGGAGCGGGGGCAGGTGCTTGCGAAGCCGAAGACGATCACGCCGCACACGAAGTTCCAGGGTGAGGTGTATGTTCTGACGAAGGACGAGGGTGGCCGTCACACGCCGTTTTTCAACGGGTATCGGCCGCAGTTCTACCTTCGGACGACGGACGTGACGGGGGTTGCGAACCTGCCGGAGGGCGTCGAGATGGTGATGCCGGGGGACAACGTGACGATCAGCGTGGAGCTGATCACGCCTGTGGCGCTGGAGAAGGGTCTGCGGTTCGCGATCCGGGAGGGCGGCCGCACGGTGGGCTCGGGCACCATCACAGACATCGTCGAGTAGCCAGGGTACGGTTGAGAGGCCCGGTCGAAGGCAGGTGTGCGCGACATGGCAACGTTCAGCGACAAGATCCGGATCCGACTGAAAGCGTACGACCATCGCCTGCTCGATCAGTCGACGAGCGAGATCGTCGACACCGCGCGGCGAACGGGCGCGCGACTCGCGGGCCCGATCCCGCTGCCGACCGACAAGAACAAGTGGACCGTGCTGCGTTCCCCTCACGTCGACAAGAAGTCGCGCGAGCAGTTCGAGATTCGTACGCACAAGCGTCTGATCGACATCTTCGAGCCGACCTCGCAGACCGTCGATGCGTTGATGAAGCTCGATCTGCCCGCCGGGGTGGACGTCGAAATCAAGGCCTTCGGCAAGGAGCACGCGTAAGCCGCGCCGAAGCGCGCGCAACAGGTCCGCGTCCGAGCGGGTCGGGAATCGAGCGATGGTGACCGGGATCATTGGGCAGAAGATCGGCATGACGCAGGTGTTCGGCGCCGACGGCGCCGCGCGGCCGGTGACCGTGCTGAAGGCTGGACCGTGCGTGGTCATCCAGCGGAAGCAGGTCGACCGGGACGGCTACGATGCGGTCCAGATCGGACTGGTCGAGGACCGGCCGGCGCGCGTCACGAAGCCGGTGGCCGGCCTCTACGCGCGGGCGAATATGCCCCCGACGCGGGTCCGCCGGGAAGTGGCTCTCGACGGCCGGGGCGACGAGCCCGCCGAGGGTGATCGCGTTTTGGCCTCCGTGTTCGCCGAGGGCGATCAGGTGGACGTTACCGGTGTCAGCCGCGGCCGCGGCTTCCAGGGTGTCATGAAGCGCCACGGCTTCGGCGGAGGGCGCGCGACGCACGGCTCGATGTTTCATCGCGCACCGGGTTCGATCGGGCAGTCGTCGTACCCTTCGCGGGTTCTCAAGGGGATGCGGGCCCCGGGACATATGGGCGGGGACCGGGTGACGGTGCGCAATCTGCGTGTCGTCACCGTGGACGCCGAGAGCAACCGGCTGGTCGTTACCGGCGCTGTGCCGGGCGCCGCCGGCACGTACGTGGTCATTCGCCGGGCGGTGGCGCCGCGCCGGGCGGCGGCGGCGGTCGAGGGGAAGAAGCGGTGACCGGCCGGCGCCTTGCGATAGTGGTTGAAGACGATGACGTGTGATGTGGTCAACGAGCACAACGAGAGAGTCGACTCGCTGGAGCTGAGCGACGATCTGTTCGCGGGACCGATTGCTGCCGGCCTCGTCTGGGAGTCGGTGGTCCATGAACAGGCGGAAGTCCGGCGCGGTACGCACGCTACGAAGACCCGCGGGCTCGTCAGCGGTACTGGCCGAAAGCCCTGGCGCCAGAAGGGCTCGGGCCGTGCGCGGGTCGGCGAGGCGCGCAATCCGCTGTGGCGCACCGGTGGGACGGTGTTCGGACCGCAGCCGCGCGACTACGGCTACCGTCTGCCGCGCAAGGTCGCCCTCGGCGCCCTCCGCGCCGCCCTGCGGGCGAAGTTTCAGGAGGACGCCGTCGTCGTGCTGTCCGCGTTCGCGATTGCAGAGCCGAGGACCCGGCTGGCGGTGGAATTGCTCGACGGTCTGGGCGTGACCGGCAAGGCCCTGCTGATCGACGTGGCGCCGGATGACAACCTGGAGCGAGCCGTGAGCAACCTGCCGGACGTACGGGTCGCAGCATCGGGTCGGGTGACCGCGCGTGACGTCGCCAATGCCGGCCGGCTCGTCGTGAGTCGGGCCGCGGCGGAGCACCTGGCGCGGGTGGTGACGTCATGAAGGTGACCGACGTGATCCGGCGGGCGCTGGTGACGGAGAAGACCACGGTGATGCGCGAGGGCCGGATCATCGCCTTCGAGGTCGCGATGGGCGCGACCAAGGTCGACGTCAAGCGCGCCGTGCAGCAGTTGCTCGGGGCGAAGGTCGCGGAGGTGCGAACGTCGATCGTGCACGGCAAGGTCAAGCGCCAAGGTCGCTTCGCGGGTCAGCGGCCGGATTGGAAGAAGGCGTACGTCCGCCTCCGTGCCGGGGAGTCGGTGCCGGAGTTCCTCGAAGGCGCCTAGCAGGAAGCGCAGGAATCGGAAGCGAGCCAATGGCGATTCGCAAGCACAAGCCGACATCGGCGGGCCGGCGATTTCAGAGCGTGCAGACGTTCGACGAGATCACCGCAACGCGGCCGTATCGGCCGCTGACGCAACCGCTCAAGAAGTCCGGCGGCCGGAACAACACGGGGTCCATCACGATCTGGTGGCGTGGCGGCGGGCACAAGCGCGCCTACCGGGTCATCGATTTCAAGCGCGACAAGATTGGCGTGCCCGCGAAGGTGTCGACCATAGAGTACGATCCGAACCGTTCGGCTCGCATTGCGCTGGTGACCTATGCCGACGGCGAGAAGCGCTACATCCTGCATCCGCTCGGCCTAAAGGTAGGCAACACCATCGTTGCCGGCCCCGATGTGGACATCCTGCCGGGCAATGCCCTGCCGCTCAGCAACATTCCGCTCGGCACGCAGGTCCACAACGTCGAGTTGCGACCCGGCAAGGGCGGGCAGCTCGCCCGCAGCGCCGGCGCTTCCGTGCAGGTCGTGGCCAAGGACGGGAAGTACGTCACGGTCCGGTTGCCTTCCGGCGAGACGCGCCTCGTCATGCCCCGCTGCTTTGCGACCATCGGTCAGGTCGGCAACGTCGACCATGAGAATGTCCGGATTGGAAAGGCCGGCCGGCAGCGCTGGCGCGGCCGGCGTCCGCACGTCTGTGGAAACGCGATGAACCCGGTGGATCACCCGCTGGGCGGCGGAGAGGGACATGCGGCGGGCGGACGGCATCCGGTGTCTCCGTGGGGCGTTCCGGCCAAGGGGTACAAGACGCGCAAGCAGAAACCGTCAGATCGCTTCATCATCTCGCGCAAGAAGAAGCGGTAGCAGGGAATCCAGGTCATGAGCCGCTCGCTGAAGAAAGGCCCGTTCGTCGATCTGCCGCTCCTCGAGAGGATCGAGGACATGAACCGTAACGGCGTCAAGAAGGTCGTCAAGACCTGGTCGCGCCGGTCGACGGTGGTTCCCGAGATGGTGGGACACACGGTGGCGGTTCACAACGGGAAGAAGTTCGTGCCGGTGTACGTCACCGAGAACATGGTCGGTCACAAGTTCGGTGAGTTCGCGCCGACGCGCCTGTTCCGCGGGCATCCGACCAAGAGCGAGAAGTCGGCGTCGAGGGGAGGCGGGCGGTGATCGAAGGGCGCGCTACGGCGAAGTACGTCCGCACGTCGGCCCAGAAGGCGAAGCTCGTCATCGATCTGATTCGTGGCAAGGATGTCGACAACGCGCTGGCCACGCTGCGCTTCGCGCGCAAGGGTATCGCGAAGGATGTGGAGAAGGTGCTGCGATCGGCCATCGCCAATGCGCAGCAGAAGGAGGGCGCCGACGAGGTCGAGCGGCTCTACGTGCGTGCGTGCTATGCCAATCAGGGACCGACCCTCAAGCGAATCCGGGCCGCGCCCATGGGACGCGCGTTTCGCATTCTGAAGCGGACTTCGCATCTGACGGTGATCGTCGAGGAGCGGCCGGAGGGACAGGTTTCTCGGTCCCGGCGGGCGCGGGGTGGATCCGACGGAACCGGCGGCGCGGGCGGCGGGCCGCGACGGCGACCGGCTGCCGTGCGGGCGCCGGTGACTACGCCGGAGCCGGAGGTGCCGGGGCCGGACACGACGCCGGAGGTGGAGACGCCGCGACCCGAGACGCCGCCGGAACCCGAGACGGACCTGGTGCCGGAAGTGGCCGAGCCGGAACCGGAAACCGCGGAGCCGACCGAGTCCGATGTTCCACCGGAACCGGAGGACGAGTCGGACACGACGCCGGAACCGGAGCAACCGGAACCGGAGGAGCACCCGGAGCCGGACAAGCCGGACGAGCCGGATGAGGAACCGCCCACGCTGCCGCCGGGCGGCATCCTGGGCATCAGGTGACGCGGGGCGAGCGGGGGAAAGAGTCTGAGAGCATGGGGCAGAAAGTTCATCCGTACGGCTTCCGTCTGGGCTTCAACAAGACGTGGCGATCCCGCTGGTACGCCGATCGCGACTACGCGAAGCTGTTGCACGAGGATCTCGCCCTGAAGCGCGATCTGAAGACCCGCTTCTCGCACGCCGGCGTTTCCCGGATCGAGATCGAACGGGCCGCCAACAACCTGAAGCTCGACATCTACACTTCGCGTCCCGGCATCATCATCGGCCGCAAGGGGACGGAGGTCGACAAGCTCAAGACCGAGATCCAGAAGCGCACGAACCGCGAGGTGTTCATCAACATTCAGGAGATACAGAAGCCCGAGCTCGACGCGCAGCTCATCAGCGAGAACGTGGCGCTGCAGCTCGAGAAGCGGGTCGCGTTTCGACGGGCGATGCGCAAGGCCGTCGAGGCGGCGTTGCGGTTCGGCGCGCGTGGCATCAAGGTGCGGGTCGGTGGGCGCCTGAACGGGGCCGAGATCGCGCGTTCGGAGTGGTACCTGCACGGTCAGCTTCCACTCCAGACGCTCCGGGCGAACATCGATTACGGCTTCGGCGAAGCGCGCACGACCTACGGGGTGATCGGCATCAAGGTGTGGCTCTACAAGGGTGAGCGCCTCACGCCGCTGGTGGGTCGCGAGGAGGAGTACCGCGCGCCGCGGCGCGGCGCGCGGGGCTGAGGGTCAGGTGCCGTGATGCGGAGATACCGGAGGAGTGACGCATCATGTTGATGCCGAAGAAGGTCAAGTACCGCAAGCAGCACCGGGGCCGTATGGCGGGCAAGGCGTGGCGCGGTTCGACGGTGTCGTTCGGCGACTACGGGTTGCGGGCGATGGAGCCTTGCTGGATTACGGACCGCCAGATCGAGGCGGCGCGGGTTGCGATGACGCGGTTCGTCAAGCGCGGGGGCAAGATCTGGGTGCGGGTGTTTCCGGACAAGCCGATCACCAAGAAGCCGCAAGAGACGAGGATGGGCAAGGGAAAGGGTGCGCCGGAGCAATGGGTGGCCGTCGTGCGGCCGGGACGCATTCTGTTCGAGATGGAGGGCGTGAGCGCGGCGGACGCGAAGCGCGCCATGGAGCTCGCCGCGGCGAAGCTGCCGATCGAGGCCCGCTTTGCGACTCGGTTCGGTGAGGCGGGGATGTGATGGCGAAGGTGTCCGAGCTGCGCGATCTGGGGACCGACCAGCTCGAGCAACGTGTGCTCGAACTCGACGACCAGGTGTTTCGGCTGCGGCTCCAGAAATCGATGGGGCAGTCCGACGCCGCGTACAAGATGCGGGGTCTGCGCCGCGACCGCGCGCGGGTGAAGACGCTCTTGCGGGAGCGCGAGTTGGAGGTGGCGCGGGGTGCTGCCGCGGAGCCGCAAACGGCAGCCGCCACCGCCGCGGAGCCGGAGCCGGCCGATTGACGGCGTGAGTGAATCCGATGGGAAACCAACGCGAGGTCGTGGGCATCGTGGTCCGGGACAGGATGGACAAGGGCGTGATCGTCGCGGTCGAGCGCCGCGTGCGTCACGACGTCTATCGCAAGATCCGCCGCCGGACACGGACATTCATGGCGCATGACGAAGACAACAGCGCCCGGGTCGGCGACCGCGTCGCCATGGCGGAGTCGCGGCCGCTCAGCAAGCGCAAGCGGTTCGTCGTCACGCGGGTGATCAATCGGGCCGAGACGGTCTAGGAGCCTTGCGCAGCAGGACGGAGCGAAGCGAAGTGCTGCGGCGCAAGGTCATTGTGTGGACGGGATGGGCCGAAACGCCGAGCCAGCTCGGCGTTTCGGGGCGCTAGGAAGAGGACGGTTCGATGATCCAGATGCAGTCGATTCTTGACGTCGCGGACAATTCCGGGGCGCGCAAGATTGCCGTGATCAACCCGCTGGGAGGCGCGACCGGCAGGTATGCACGGCTCGGCGATCTGGTGACGGCCGCGGTCAAGGAAGCGGCCCCCGATGCCACGGTGAAGAAGGGGCAGGTCGTCAGGGCGGTGATCGTGCGCACGCGCAAGGAGCAACGCCGCCGCGACGGCAGCTACATCCGGTTCGACCGGAACGCGGCGGTCCTCGTCAACGATCAGAACGAGCCGGTCGGCACGCGCGTGTTCGGTCCCGTGGCGCGGGAGTTGCGGGAGCGGAAGTTCATGAAGATCATCTCGCTCGCACCGGAAGTGCTGTGAGAGTCTGACAGAGGAAAGAGTCCAGGAGCATGTCCCGACTACGCACCCCGGTGCGCAAGAACGACAACGTGGTCGTCATGGCCGGCAGGGATCGCGGCAAGCGCGGCCGCGTCCTCAAGGTGTTTCCCGACCGCAACCGCGTCGTGGTCGAGGGCGTGAACTTCATCAAGCGTCACACGCGGCCGAACCCGCGGGCGAACGTCAAGGGCGGCATCGTCGAGCGCGAAGCCTCTGTGCACGCTTCGAACGTGCAGATCGTGTGCCCGGAGTGCGGCATGCCGGCGCGGATCGGCCGGCAACTGCTCGGCGATGGCCGCAAGGTGCGCATCTGCCGCAAATGCGACGGAGCTGTGGACAAATGAGCCGTCTGCGCGAGCGCTACTACGACGACGTCGTGCCGGCCCTCCGCAAGGAGTTCGGCTATGCCAACGTGATGGCGGTCCCGAAGATCGAGCGGGTCGTCGTCAACATGGGGCTGGGGGCGGCGACGCAGAACTCGAAGTTGATCGACGTCGGCGCGAAGGAGCTGAGGCTCATAACCGGCCAGCAGCCGGTCACGCGCCGCGCGCGCAAGTCGGTCGCGCAGTTCAAGGTCCGGCAGGGAATGCCGATCGGGGTGATGGTCACGTTGCGCGGGACACGCATGTACGAGTTCCTCGACCGGCTCGTCTCGATTGCGTTACCGCGAGTGCGCGACTTCCGGGGGGTGTCTCCCAAGGGATTCGACGGCCGCGGGAACTACACCCTCGGACTGAAGGACCAGTTGATCTTCCTCGAGATCGACTACATGCAGGTCGATCACGCCCGCGGAATGAACATCTCGGTGGTGACGACGGCGGGGACCGACGAGGAGGGTCGCAAGTTGCTGCAACTGATGGGGATGCCGTTCCGCAGGAACTGAGACGAACAGCCTATGGCCACGACCGCGAAAATCGTCAAGGAAAAGAAGCCGCCGAAGTTCCGCGTGCGGCTACGGAATCGCTGCCGGCTGTGCGGGCGACCGCGCGGTTACCTGCGGAAGTTCGGGCTCTGTCGCCTCTGCTTCCGGAAACTGGCGCTCGAGGGCGAGATCGCGGGTGTGATCAAGAGCAGTTGGTAGCGGGAGCCGCGCGTGACGCGACGCTGCCGCGCCGTGCCGCGGGTTGCGTCCGGCGCGGCCTGTCCAGGGTCGAAAAGGCGGGAACGAAGAAAGCATGGCTGATCAGATTGCCGACATGCTGACGAGGATTCGCAACGCGACGATGGGGCGCCGCCCGCGCGTGGACGTGCCGGATTCGCGGCTCAAGGCCAACATCGCGCGAATCCTGGAGAGCGAGGGCTACATCGCCGGCTTCAGGCAGCTTGAACTGAGGAACCCGCGCGGCGAACATCCGTTGCGGGTCCTGCGGTTGTATCTGAAGTACGGGCCGCACGGAGAGCGCGTGATCTCGGGGCTCACGCGCGTCAGTCGTCCGGGGCGCCGCGTCTACTACGGCCATGCCAAGGTGCCGCCGGTCCTGGCTGGCCTCGGTACAAGCATTCTCACGACGTCGCGGGGCTTGATGACCGGCCGCGATGCCGCCAAGGCGGGCGTCGGCGGCGAGGTGCTCTGCAATGTCTGGTAGGGATATCCGGGTGCCGGCAGCACGAGGGACGACATGTCGCGCGTAGGCAAGAAGCCGATTCCGATTCCCCCCGGTGTCCAGGTCGATATCGGATCGGACGCCGTCGAGGTCAAGGGCCCGAGGGGAACGCTGACCCAGCCGTTGCCGCCCGGTGTGCGGTTCGAGCTCGACGGGGGCCGGTTGCTGGCCCATCCGGTGCGGGAAGATGCGTCGCTGGGGAAGTTCCACGGGCTGGGTCGCAGTCTGGTCGCTAACGCCGTGCACGGCGTCTCGGAAGGCTTCAAGAAAGAGCTCGACATCGTCGGTATCGGTTACCGCGCCGAGCACACCGGCAAGCAGGTGGTGTTCTCGCTGGGCTACTCGCATCCGATAGAGTTCGACATTCCGGCCGACGTCGAGATCGCGGTCGAAAAGCAGACGCACGTCACGGTGAGCGGGATCGATCGCCAACGGGTCGGGCAGGTGGCGGCGAACATTCGCGCCCTCCGCAAACCGGATCCGTACAAGCAGAAGGGCGTGCGGTACACCGGCGAAGTACTGAAGAAGAAGGTCGGGAAGACCGGCGCATAAGCGATGAGAGTCAAGACGAAGAAAGACCGCCGCACACGGGTGCGCCTGCGCCAGCGTCAACGCATCAGCGGTACGCCGGAGCGCCCGCGGCTCGCCGTGAGCCGAAGTCTGGCGCACATCTCGGTGCAGGTGATCGACGACCGCGCCGGGCGTACCATAGCGGCGGCGTCGAGCACCGAGCCGGCCGTCAAGGGGCGGTTCGAGGACGGGGCGCGCGGCGGGAACATGGCGGGCGCCCGGATCGTCGGAGCCATTGTGGCGGAACGGGCGCTGAAGGAAGGCGTCACGCGCGTCGTGTTCGACCGTGGAGGGTTCCTGTACCACGGGCGGGTGCGTTCGGTCGCCGAAGCGGCCCGCGAAGGCGGCTTGGAGTTCTGAGGCGGATCCGGTAGCGAGGTCGCAGAGTCTGATGCGCGAATCACGAGCCAAGATCGACCCGACGATGCTCGACCTGAAGGACGCGGTCGTTTCCATCAACCGCGTCACCAAGGTCGTCAAGGGCGGCAAGAACCTCAGCTTCAGTGCGCTGGTCGTCGTCGGGGACGGGGCGGGCCACTGCGGCTACGCGGTCGGCAAGGCCAAGGAAGTGCCGTCGGCAATCAAGAAGGGTATCGAAGCGGCGAAGAAGGCCCTCATCCGGGTGCCGCTGCAGGCCACGTCGATTCCGCATCCGATTCTCGGTCGGTTCGGAGCCGGACGCGTCCTGTTGAAACCGGCGCCGGAAGGGACCGGTATCATCGCCGGGGGGGCCGTGCGTGCGGTCGTCGAGCTGGCCGGGATTCACGACATCCTGACGAAGTCGCTCGGATCCGACAATCCGCAGAACGTGGTGCGCGCCACGTTCGCCGGGCTGGGTGGGCTGAAGGATCCGGTCGAGGTGGCCCGGCTGCGCGGGCGGGAACTGGAGGAGCTCACCGCCTGAGACGCGCACGGGTGCGCGCGACGCGGAGCGACGAAATGAGACCACCAGCCAAGCGCAACGACGAGGCGAAGCGCGTTCGCGTCACTCTCGTCAAGAGTTGGATCGGGTACGAGAAGCGCCAGCAACGGATTGTCCGTGGGTTGGGCCTGCGCCGGATCGGTCATTCGGTCGACGTGGTCGACAATCCCTCTATCCGGGGCATGATTCGGGCCGTGCGACACCTGGTGACGACGACGGAGTGCTGATGATGGCGACGGGCAAGCGACCGATGGACCTCAGCACGCTGCAGCCGCCGAAGGGTGCGCGGCGCAACCGGAGACGCGTCGGACGCGGCGAGGGAAGTGGTACCGGCGTGACCGCGGGCCGCGGCCACAAGGGCCAGCAGTCGCGGTCGGGATACTCGAGAAAGCCGGGCTTCGAAGGCGGGCAGATGCCGATTCATCGGCGCCTGCCCAAGCGCGGCTTCCGCAATCCGTTCCGGGTTTCCTACGAGGTGGTCAACCTCGAAACGCTGGAAGCGCGCTTCGAGGCGGGTGCCGAGGTGACCCCGGAGGTGATGCGCGAGCGGGGGCTGATCAGCCGCAACGCGCTGGTCAAGGTGCTCGCGCGCGGCGAGTTGACCAAGGCGCTTGCCGTTACGGCGCACGGTTTCAGCGCCCGGGCGAGCGAGCGCATCGCGGCCGCGGGAGGCCGTACGGAAGTGGCGCCGCGCGTGCGGCCGAACGCCAAGGAAGCCACGTAATGCTCGAGAGCGTCAAGAACGTCTTCGCGATCCCGGAGTTGCGCAAGCGGGTGCTGTTCACGCTCGGCATTCTGGGCGTGTACCGCATCGGGAGCCACATTCCGACGCCCGGCGTGAACACCGAGGCGCTTCAGATTCTCGTCGAACAGGCCGGCAACACCATGTTCGGCCTGTACAACATGTTCTCGGGCGGCAACCTCGCGCAGGCGACGATCTTCGCACTGGGCATCATGCCCTACATCAGCGCGTCGATCATCCTGCAGTTGCTCACCGTCGTCTGGCCGTATCTCGAGCGGCTGTCGAAGGAAGGCGAGCTCGGCCGCCGGAAGATCACGCAGTACACGCGGTACAGCACCATCCTGCTCTGCGTGATCCAGTCGATGGCGATCGCGATCTTCCTGGAGCGGCAGACCAACATCGCGGGCGGCCTGCCGCTGGTCTACGAGCCGGGCTGGTCGTTCCGACTGATGACGGTGCTGACCCTGACCACCGGGACCGCCTTCATCATGTGGCTCGGCGAGCAGATCACCGAGCGCGGCGTCGGCAACGGCATGTCGCTGATCATCTTCGCGGGGATCGTCGTCGGCCTGCCGACGGCGGTGCTCACGACCCTGGATCAGATGCGCAGCGGTGCAATCGGCCTGTTCACGTTGATTGCACTCGTAGTCGTGATGGTCGCGGTGATCGGCGCGGTCGTGTTCATCGAGCGCGGGCACCGGCGCGTGACCGTGCAGTACGCCAAGCGGGTCGTGGGGCGCCGCATGTACGGCGGCACCAGCACGCACATCCCGCTCAAGGTCAATACGGGTGGAGTCATCCCGGTGATCTTCGCTTCGTCGATTCTGGCATTTCCGGCGACGGCGGCGACCGCGTTCCCGGTGGGCGGGTGGTTCCAGACGGTGACGGATCAGTTGCAGAACGGGATGCCGGCCTACTACCTGCTGTTCATCGGCGGCATCATCTTCTTCGCCTACTTCTATACCGCGATCATCTTCAATCCGGACGATGTCGCGGAGAACATGCGCAAGTACGGCGGGTTCATCCCCGGCATCCGTCCGGGCAAGCGGACCGCGGAGCACATCGACACGATCCTGACCCGGATTACCTTCGCCGGCTCGATCTACCTGGCGCTGGTGGCGGTCATGCCCGATCTGATGATCACGGGATTCCGGGCCGATGCGGTCCCGTTCATCGGGGATCAACTCGACGCCATGCTGCCCCCGTTCATCACCAACGGGCTCGGCGTGACCTTCTATTTCGGCGGCACCTCGCTGCTGATCATCGTAGGGGTCTCCATGGACACGGTGCAGCAGGTCGAGTCGCAGTTGATCATGCGGCACTACGACGGCTTCATGAAGAAGACGCGGATTCGCGGGAGGCGCGCATAAGGCGGACGCGTCCCAACGATGGAAGAACCTGGCGCACGGAGAAACGGTGGAGAAGCCGGCCCTGCGCGGAGCATCGAGGCAATATGTTGGACGTTTGCGAGCATGAGGAGGATGGGGCCGCGCCTGCCGGGCGGCCGCGCCATGCGAATGTCACCGAGTTGGTACCAAGGAGCGCTCGGAGGCCGATGGCGTTGAATCTGATGCTGATGGGGCCTCCCGGGGCCGGCAAGGGTACGCAGGCGCGCCGTCTGGCCCGCGGGTTTCGCGTGCCGCATATAGCTACCGGCGATATCTTGCGCGAGGCGGTGGAGGAGAACAGTCCGCTCGGCCGAGCCGCGGCGGAGATCATGGACGCGGGGCAGCTCGTCGGTGACGACATCGTGATCGGGATCGTCCGGCAACGGCTCCGGCGGCCCGACGCGGCTACCGGCTTCGTTCTCGACGGTTTTCCGCGCACGGTTCCGCAGGCCGAGGCGCTGGACGACATGCTCGACCGGCGGAGTCCGCTCATCGTGATCGATATCGCCGTGGAAGACGACGACATCATTCGCCGGCTGTCGAAGCGCCGCGTGTGCACGGCGTGCGGGACCATCGTCGGCGCGCAGGGAGGCAACCCGCCGGACGCATGTCCCGACTGCAACGGCGTGCTCGTGCAGCGCCGGGACGATCGCGAGTCGGTGGTGCGGGAGCGGCTGGCCGTGTATCGGGAGAGTACGGCGCCGCTGGTCGACTACTACCGTGACCGGCCGACCTTCCGGTCGGTCGACGGGAGCCTGACCGAGGACGACGTGGCCGCCGCGGTGGCGGACGCCGCTCATGGCAGGTCGGTCGAGCGACGGACGGCGTAGAGTCTGGCGAGCGCTGCGATGATCTCTTGCAAGAGCCGGGCCGAGCTGCTGCGGATGCGCGCTGCCAATGCGCTGGTGGCGGAGGTGCTGGGCGAGTTGCGGGATATCGTGCGCGAGGGCGTGACGACGCGCGAGTTGGACGCGCTCGCCGAGGATCGCGTGCGCTCGGCGGGGGCGATTCCGGCGTTCAAGGGTTATCACGGATATCCCGCCACCCTCTGCACCTCGGTGAACGAGCAAGTGGTGCACGGGATCCCGTCGGGTCGTCGGCTGTGCGACGGCGACATCGTATCCATCGACCTGGGAGTGGTGCTGGACGACTACTACGGCGACGCGGCGGTAACGCTGCCCGTCGGCACGATCAGCGAGCACGCGGAGATGCTGCTGCACGTGACCGAGCAGGCACTGGCCCGCTCGATCGCCCAGGTTCGTCTGGGCGGCCACGTCTCGGATCTCGGACACGCGGTACAGCGCCACGTCGAGGCGCACGGCTACTCCGTGGTTCGGGAGTTCGTCGGGCACGGTATCGGAACGAGCCTGCACGAGGAGCCGCAGGTGCCCAACTACGGTGAGCCGGGGCAGGGGCAACGACTGCTGGAGGGCATGGTCCTGGCCATCGAGCCGATGGTCAGCATGGGCAAGCCGGCCGTGCAGGTACTGGGCGATGGGTGGACCGCGGTCACGCAGGACGGCAGTCTGGCCGCGCACTTCGAGCATTCGGTGGCGGTCACGGCGGACGGACCGCTCGTGTTGAGTCGCCCGCTGCAGGAGGCGGGAGCCCCCGGTGACGGTGTGGCCCGGATGACGTGGGCGCTGGGAGACGGGGCCTGAGAGGTTCCAGGCGTCACCGAATTCGACGAAGAGAGAGAACGTCATGAAAGTGCGGGCTTCGGTCAAGCGGATGTGCAGCAAGTGCAAGATAGTGCGCCGACGGGGTGTTGTGCGCGTTATCTGCAGCAACCCGAAGCACAAGCAGAGGCAGGGGTAACGGCAAAATGGCACGCATCGCTGGCGTTGATCTGCCGCGCACGAAGCGGGTTGAGGTCGGGCTGACCTATATATTCGGTATCGGGCCGGCCCGGTCGGTCGAGATCCTCGGCGTGGCCGGCGTGAGTCTGGATACGCGGGTCAAGGATCTGACGGAAGAAGAGGTCCGGCAGATCGGCCGCGCCATCGAGGAGCACGGCCGCGTCGAGGGTGATCTTCGCAAGGAGATCTCTCTGAACATCAAGCGGTTGATCGAGATCGGCTGCTATCGCGGTCTCCGCCACAGGCGCAACCTGCCGGTGCGCGGTCAGCGTACGAACACGAACGCCAGGACCCGGAAGGGCCCGCGCCGCGGAGCCGTTGCCAAGAAGAAGACCAGTTGATGGGCGATCCGACTTAGCGTGACAGCATCGAAGACGCAATTATGGCCAAGAGCGACAGCGAATCGGGGAAGCAGCCGGCCGGTCGGCCGAAGCGCCGCAAGAAGACGTTCAAGAAGCGTGGCGAAAAGCGGGTCGTTCATCACGGGGTGGTGCACATCCAGGCGTCGTTCAACAACACCATCATCACCGTGACGGACAGCGCGGGAGCCGTGCTGTCGTGGTCGAGCGCGGGTGGCATCGGCTTCAAGGGATCGCGGAAGGGAACTCCTTTCGCGGCCACCCAGGCGGCGATGGCGGCGGGGCACGCGGCCAAGGCGTTCGGCGTGCGGACGGTCGAGGTCAGGGTGAAGGGGCCGGGGGCCGGGCGCGAATCCGCGATACGGGCGCTCCAGACGTCGGTGGGCCTGGACATCAAGTCGATTCGGGACGTGACGCCCATTCCGCACAACGGATGCCGGCCGCCGAAGAAGCGGCGGGTGTGACGGACGGCATGGTCGACTGAGGGAGATCTGAAAGCATGGCACGGTACGCTGGTCCGGTCTGCCGCTTGTGCCGGCGGGAAGGCATGAAGCTGTTTCTCAAGGGTGAGCGCTGCTACGCCGAGAAGTGCGCGGTCGAGCGGCGCAACGTGCCGCCCGGGCACCACGGCAAGGGCCGCAAGGCAAAATTGCAGGGATACGGGCTGCAGTTGCGGGAGAAGCAGCGCGTGAAGCGGATGTACGGTGTGCTCGAGCGGCAGTTCCGCCGCTATTTTCACGAGGCCGACCGCCGCAAGGGGATCACCGGCGAGACGCTGCTGCAGTTGCTGGAGAGCCGGCTCGACAACGTCGTCTACCGCCTTGGCTTCGCCACTTCGAGGCCCCAGGCGCGCCAGTTGGTGCGGCATGGTCACTTTCTCGTGAACGGACGGCGGGCCGACATCCCTTCTCACTCCCTGCGAGCCGGAGATCGGGTGAGCGTGAAGGCCAGGAGCGCGAGCAACTCCTCGATTGCGTACGCCCGCGAAGAGGTCAAGGGGCGCGGCATTCCGGAGTGGCTCGAACTGGGCGCCGACGGACAGGAGGGGCGGTTCGCTGCCGTACCGACCCGGGAACAACTGAATCTTCCGGTGCAGGAGCAGTTGATAGTCGAGCTCTATTCGAAGTAGAGCCGGGCCGGCGCAGCCATCACCCGCGTACCGCGCGGAAAGGACTGAACTCGATGTTGTGGAAAGGCTTCCAGCGACCGAAGGTCCTGGAGTACGACCGCGAGACGAACACGGACCAGTACGGGCGCTTTCACGCGCAGCCGTTCGAGCGGGGCTTCGGAACGACGATCGGGAATGCCCTGCGGCGCGTGTTGCTCTCGTCGATCGAGGGCGCGGCGGTGACGGCGGTCAAGATCGACGGCGTGCTGCACGAGTTCTCGCCGATTCAGGGTGTGGTCGAGGATGCGACGGACATCATCCTCAACCTGAAGCAGGTTCCGATCAAGATGCACGTCGACGGCGCGAAAGCGGTGTCCATCCGCTCTGACGCGCCGGGGGAGATCAGGGCGGGCGACATCCAGACGGATGCGGACATCGAGATCCTGGATCCCGACGTCCACATCGCGACCGTGTCGGAGGGCGGCGCCCTCAACATGGAGATGCGCGTCAAGCGCGGCCGGGGTTACGTGTCCGCCGACAAGAATTTCGACGAGGACCTCGGGATCGGCTGGATTCCGGTCGATTCGGTCCACTCGCCGATCAAGAAGGTGAACTACCTCGTCGAGGCGGCGCGTCTCGGGCAGACCACCGACTACGACAAGCTGACGATCGACGTGTGGACGGACGGCACGATCAGTGCCCGCGACGCCGTGTCGCTGGGCGCGAAGCTGGTCCGGGATCACCTGAACATCTTCATCAACATCGATGACGACACCGAGGAGCTGGTGGAACCGGAGCCCGAGCCTCCGTCCGCGGTGATCAACGAGCATCTGGACAAGAGCGTCGAGGAACTGGAGCTGTCCGTGCGTTCCTACAACTGCCTGAAGAACGCCAACATACGGACGATTCGCGAGCTGGTTCAGAAGAGCGAGCCGGAGATGCTCCAGACGAAGAACTTCGGACGGAAGTCGCTGAACGAGATCAAGGAAATCCTGCTCGACATGGGGCTGAGCCTCGGGATGCGGCTGGACCAGCCGGCGGACAACGTGCCCGCGCAGGCGGAGTGAGCGAGCCATGCGTCATCGCGTTGCACACCGGAAGCTGGGTCGGGTCACGGAGCATCGCCTGTCCCTGCTCCGCAATCAGGCGCAGGCCCTGCTGCGTCACGAGCGAATCAGCACGACGGTCGCCAAGGCCAAGGAGCTGCGGCCGTTCGTCGAACATCTCATCACTGTCGCCAAGCGGGGCATCGCCGACGGCGACGACACCATCCGCGCCGTGAACGCGCGCCGCACGGTCCGCCGCGACCTGGCGGATCGGGCTATAGCGGCCAAGCTGTTCGATACGATTGCCCCACGGTTTGCGGATCGTCCCGGCGGCTACACACGCATGCTCCGCATCGGGTTCCGGCGCGGCGACGCGGCCGAGTTGGCCCAGGTGGAGCTGATCGGCAGCGAGTACAACCCCGACTTGGAGAAGCCCAAGGGCGAGGGCAAGCCGGACGAGCGGCCCGAACGTCAGCAGGAGCAGCAGACGGGCGGACGTCTGAGCCGGATGTTCCGCCGCGGGAAGAAGCGCTAGCCTAGCGCCCCGAAACTACTCGTCGTCCCCAGCGTCACCTTCCTCTGCCTTCGAGTCGGCCACGATCTTGGACTGCAGGTGCGCCGGCACCTCCTCGTAGTGCGAGAACTCCATGTGGTACGACCCGCGTCCACCCGTGGCCGAGGTCAACTGCTGCTCGTAGGTGAGCATTTCCGCCATCGGCACCTGCGCCTTGATGACGGTCGACGCCCCGCGCGGCTCCATGCCGCCGATCCGGCCGCGGCGCCCGTTCAGATCGCCCATCAGGTCGCCCGCGAAATCGCTCGGTGCGTAGATCTCGACGTTCATGACCGGCTCGAGCAGCGTCGGTCGGGCGCGTTCCATGGCGTCGCGGAAGGCGAGGCGCCCGGCCATCTTGAACGACATCTCGTTCGAGTCGACCGAATGGAACTGCCCGTCGTGCAGCGTCACCTTGAAGTCGACCATCGGGTAGCCGGCGAGGTATCCCTTCGTGCGGGCCTCCTGAATGCCCTTCTCGACGGCCGGAATGAACTGGCGCGGGATGGCGCCGCCGAAGATCTCGTCCACGAAGGCGAAGTCCTCGCCGCGGGCGAGCGGCTCGACGCGGATCTTGCAATCGCCGAACTGCCCGTGCCCGCCGGATTGCTTCTTGTGCCGCCCATGCGCCTCGGTGGCGGCCATGATCGTCTCCCGGTAGGGGATGCGGGGCAGCTTCAGGTTGACCTCCACGCCGAATCGCCGCTTCAGCTTGGCGACGGTGACCTCGATGTGCAGTTGTCCCTGGCCGGAGAGCAGAAGCTGCCGCGTCTGGGGGTCGCGGGCGTACTGGATCGTGGGATCCTCTTCCCGCAGGCGCTGCAGCGCACCGCTGATCTTCTCCTCGTCGCCGCGGCTCTTCGGCTCGATGGCATACGACAGGACGGGCTCCGCGAAGGCGATCGGGGCGAAGCGTACCGGGCTGCCCTTCTCGCCGAGCGTGTCGCTCGTGTGCGTCTCCTTCAGCTTCGCGACCGCGCCCAGATCGCCCGCCTTCAGCTCCGGGACCGGATGCTGGGTCTTGCCCTGCATGACGGCCAGCGCACCGAAGCGTTCGCTGCCGTCCTGCGTGAGGTTGTGCACGCTGGAATCGGCCTTGAGCGTGCCGGCCGCGATCCGGAACATGGTGATGCGTCCGGCGAACGGATCGGCGATGGTCTTCCAGACGAACGCTGCGGGCGCGGCCGTGTCTCCCGCGTCGTAGGTCTGCGGCTCGCCGCTCTCCGGATCGGTCGCCGGAAGCGGATGATCCGCCGCCGCAGGAAGATAGGCGAGGATCGTGTCCAGCAGCGGTCCGGTGCCGATGTTGGCCTGCGCGGAGGTGCAGACGAGCGGGAACACCTGCCGGTTCCGCGTCGCGGCGCGCAGCCCGCCCTCCAGCTCTTCCTGGCTCAGCGTGCCCTCCTCGAAGAAGCGCTCCATGAGGGCCTCGTCGGCTTCGGCGACCATCTCGATGAGCGCCTCCCGGGTGGTTTCCGCCGGGCCGGACAGCTCCGCGGGAACGTCGCCGGTCGTGGCCCCGCCACTCCCGTCGTCGGGGAACGTGACGCCCTGCATTGCGACGAGGTCCACGGCGCCCCGGAAGCTTCGTTCCGAGCCGATCGGGAGCTGGATCGGCACCACCTCCCGGCCCAGCCCCCCCTGCACCGATTCCAGGGCGCGGTCGAAGCTGGCGCGCTCGCGGTCGAGCAGGTTCAGCACGACCAGGCAGGGCAGCCCGAGCTCCTTCGCGATGCCCCACACCTTCTCGGTCTGCACCTCGACGCCCGCTACCGCGTCGACGACGACCAGCGCGGCGTCGGCCACCTGGAGGGCGGCCCGCGTGTCGCTCAGGAAGTTGCTCATGCCGGGCGTGTCGATCAGGTTGATCTTCGTCGAGCCCCACTCGGCGAACCCGACGCTGGCTGCCAGCGTGTGCTTGCGGTTGATCTCTTCCTCGTCGAAGTCGGTGACCGTGGTGCCGTCGTCGACCTTCCCCAGGCGGTTGACCATCTTCGCGCCGAACAGCATCGCGGACACGAGCTGGGTCTTGCCGGAACCACTGTGCCCGACGACCGCCACGTTGCGGATGTTCGACGCGTCATAGACTTTCATCGACACAAGCCCTCCTTCGAGCACGCCTCCACGACCAAACCTGTAATCGTACCGTGACTGGCTGGCCGGCTCAAGTGGGGGTGTCTATTCGTAGCGCAGCGCCTCGATCGGATCGAGTCCCGACGCGCGGATCGCCGGCACGATGCCGAACACGATGCCGACCGTCGCCGAGAAGCCGATGCCGATCGCGAACGACCACCACGGCAGCGACACCGGGAATCCCGTGGCGTGGTGCACACCCATCCCGATCCCGCTGCCGAAGAGGATGCCGAGGACGCCGCCGATGGCGGTCAGGAACACCGCCTCGAGGAGGAACTGCCAGAGGATCTCCCGCCGCCGCGCGCCGATCGCCTTGCGGGTACCGATCTCGCGCGTCCGTTCCTTGACCGAGATGGTCATGATCGCCATCACACCGATGCCGCCGACCATGAGCGCGATGGACGAGATGGCGACCAGCGCGAGGAACGTTGCGCTGCTTATCTGCTCCCACAGCCGGAGCACGGCGTCCTGGGTCATGATGTCGAAGTCGTTCGGCTCGTCGAGGCGCAGTCCGTGGCGGATGCGCATCACCTCCGTGACGTCGCGCACGGCGTCCTCGCGCGGGACCCCCTCGCGCGGCACCGCGCCGATAAGCAGGAGTTGCAGCCGCCCGCGGCGCGACTGCGTGATGCGGATGCCGAACTGCTTCGAATAGGCGCTGTGCGGGATGAGGGCGATGTCGTTCTCGCCGGCGTCGAGCGGCCCGAGACCGGGCCGTGCACCGATGACGCCGATGACCGTGTACGGCAGATTGCCGATCCGCACCGTCTTGCCGATGGGGTCGACGTTGGGAAACAGGGCCTGGTAGGGCGTCTGGCCGAGCACGACGACGCGGCGCCGGTGACTCGCTTCACCCTCGGTGAAGTAGCGTCCCTGCTCGAGTGGAAGCTGGTACACGTCCGGGTAGTTGTAGGTGGTGCCGAGGATCGAGAGCAGCTTGGTCCGTTCGCCCTTGTGGAACAATCGCCTGCGTGGCGAGCCCGGCCCTTCCCCGATGGTCATGGTGACCTCGGCTATCGACTCGGCCTGCCGCTCAATGGCGCGCGCGTCGGCCGGCGTCAGCGTCGGCCGCTTGAGCAGCTCGTTCAATTCCGCGCCGGACATGATGCTCAGGCCCGAGAACTGCGCGAGGAAGATCGTGTCGGGGCCGATCTCGCGGATGCTGTCGCGCATCGACTCGTCGAACCCGCGGATCAGCGACGTCATGCCGACGATGGCGGTGATGCCGATCACGATGCCGAGGATGGTCAGTCCCGACCGCATCTTCTGCGTGCGGATGGTCCCGACCGCCATCACCACGATCTCCTGCAGGAGCGACCCGCGCATCAGTCGGCTCTCCCGAGGGCGTCTATCGGGTCCAGCGCGGCCGCCCGCGACGCGGGGTACAGCCCGAAGAAGAGCCCCACAGCGGCCGTCATCGTTATGGCGAGGATCACCGACCAGGGGTGGACGATCGCCGGCACCGGGGCGAAGCGGTCGAGGGCCAGCGCAGCCGCCGCGCCGAGCGCCGTGCCCGCCGCCCCCCCGAGCACCGACAGCGCCACCGACTCCGAGAGCATCTGCCACAGGATGTCCTGCCGGCGGGCGCCGAGCGCCTTTCTCAATCCGATCTCCCGCGTGCGCTCCGATACCGCCATCAGCATGATGTTCATGATGACGATGCCGGCGACCACCAGCGCGAGGCCCACGACGCCGACCAGCACCGCGAAGATGCCGGTGGTGGCCTGGTTGAACAGATTCAGCGCCGTCTCGGAGGTGAAGATGCCGAAGTTGTCCTCCTCGGTCGCCTTCAGTCGACGTTCGATCCGCAGGGCGACGGTCGCCTCGCCGATCGCGCGGTCGATCTCGGCCGGGTCGGCCGGCTGCACGCGCAGTCCAAGCGATGAACGGCTGCCGAACAGCCGCTGGAAGGCGCCGAGCGGGATGACCGCGAACTCGTCCTGCGACTGTCCGAACGACGAGCCCTGGGGTCGGCTCACGCCGACGACCCGGAACGGCACGCCGCGGATTCTGATCTGGCGATCGATCGGATCCAGCGCCCCGAACAGGCGGTTGGCGGTCTCCGAGCCGATGACCGTCACGTTGCGCTTGCGACGGACCTCCGCGGGGGTCATCAGGCGGCCTGTCTCGGCGTTGAACGTCGAAAACCGGACGAAATCTTCGGTGACGCCCTGGATGGAGGCGGCTTCGAGCACGCGCTCGCGGTAGCGCACCTCGCCGCTACGGCGTCCTTCCGCCATGACCGCGGTGACGTCGGAGGCGAACCGCCGGATGGCGTCCGCGTCGTCGAGCGTGATCCGCGGGTTGTTCCGCGTCCGCTCCATGTCCTCCTCGCTCATGATGATGCCGCGGCGGTCGACCAGGAACGCGTCGGCCCCCACCTCCGACAGGATCACGTTCCTCACCTCCTCGGTGATCCCCTGGATCAGCGAGACGAGGGTGATGATCGAGGTGACGGCGACGATGTTCCCGAGGATGGTCAGGAAGGAACGGAGCTTGTTGGCCCAGATCGCGCTCAATGCGACCCGGACCATCTCATGAATCAGAATCAGCTTCATTGGGATCCACCGGGTCGCCGTCGTCGAGGTTGCGGACCACCTCGAACGGGCCGGTGATCACGAGGTCCCCTTCCTCCAGCCCGCTCAGGGCCTCGAAGTAGCGCTCGCCGGCGATGCCGGTGTTCACCGGCACGAACACCGCGCGTCCCTGCCGGACCACGAACACTCCTTCGAGTTCTTCCAGGGTGGTCTGGGCGTCGGCCGGCGCCGGCGCGGAAGAAGCGGATGCAGGGCGGGAGAGGACACCGGATCCGCCGTCGTCCGCCCGACGTACGATGCGGCCGGCCGCATCCAGCTCGACCTCGCGTACGGTGGTCGCCTGTATGGGCACGGCCAGAGAGGCGGTCCGCGTTGCGGTGGTGATCTCCGCGGTGCACGTGAAGCCGGGGCGCACGCCCGGTATGTCGCCGTCGACGACGGCCACGACCAGGAAGTTGGTCGCTTCCTGGGTGCCGCTGCCCGCGGCGCCGGCCTGCGGCTGGATCGGGCTGTTGCCGATCTCGGTCACGCGCCCGGTGTAGGTGCGATCCGGCAGCGCGTCTATCTCTATTTCGACCGGCTGGCCGAGACGGATGGCGGGAATGTCGGTTTCGTCGACCTCGATCTCGGCTTCGAGGACCGAGAAGTCCGCGATAGTCAGCAGCACTGTCCCGGGATTGTTCATGGTGCCGATGACCACCGTCTCGCCTTCTTCGATGTTGCGGCGGGTGACGATGCCGTCGATGGGCGAGGTGATGGTCACTTGCGTCAGGTCGTAGCGCGCACCGTCGAGCGTCGCGCGTTCCTGGAGGATGCGCTGCGCGGCCCCGTTGACGTCGACCTCACGGGCCTTGAGCTCGGTCTCGCGCAGCTCGACATCGGCGACCGCCTGCTCGTAGACCTCGCGGGAGACGAGGCGCAGCGACCAGAGGTCTCCCTGCCGCTCCAGGTTCTCGCGCGCGACCTCCAGGTTGACGCGGGCCGTCTCCACGGCGACCTGCGCCTGCTCGTGGGCCGAGACCGTCGCCTCGAGGGAGGCCTCGCCGCGGTTGACGATGGCCTGCAGGTTTTCGGGGTCGATCTGCAGCAGGAACTGTCCGGCGGCGACCCGCTCGCCTTCGTCCACCGCCAAGCGCGTGACGCGCCCCATCGTGCGGGCGCTCATGTCGACCGACAGTTGCGGCTGAATAGTGCCGGGCGCGGAGACGATCGCGACGAGATCGCGTCGTTCGATCGCCTCGACGTCCACCTCCGCCGCGTCAGAGCGTTGGAACAGCAGATTGACGGCGACGAGCGCGACGCCGGTCAGGACGACGAGTCCTCCGATGAGCAGCTTTCTCGACATGTTCAGAAACCGAAGTTCGTGCGCAACACCGCGATGATCAGCGCGATGCCGGCGTAGATGCCGAACAGGGTGGTGGCGATCGGAGCGGTCCTGCGCTTCCAGGCGACGGCCAGGCCGATCGACAGGAGCATGATCCACCACACGTTGACGAGATCGATGGTGCTGAGCAGCTTGTAGGCGAACGCATCCTCTTCGAGCATCGGCGTGAAGGCCGCCAGCGTGGTGGGCGACGTAATGGCCTCGCGCACGTAGTTGAGCGGAGCGGCGAAGAGCTGCTGTACGAGGAACACCAGGCCGGCGTGAGCGACGACGGCGAAGACCTGCCCGAAGCTCGCCCCCGCGCCCAGCAGGCCGTAGCCGACGCCGTGCAGCATACCGGCCAGGACCACGCAGAAGATCGGCACGCCGAGCAGCAAGGAGCCGAACGTGGTGTACGCCGCGAACCGGACGCCCTGCTCCATCTCGGTCCGCACTTCGTCGGTCACGGTGGCCCCGAAGGATTCCATCGAGGAGATCTGCTGGTCGAGCAGGGCCCGTTGCGCGAAGTCGGTGGACAGGAGCAGGCTGCTCAGCACCGCCGCGCCGCCGACGCTCAGCGCCAACACCCCGATCCAGCGCGGGTCGACCATCACGCGCTCGAACGTTTCCCGGGGCGACGTGAGGATGCCGAGAACGCGGGCGCTCAGGCCGAGGCGCTCGACCGGTGGCTCGTCCAACCCGTTCCGGGCCTGCATGATCTCTCCATTCTAGCGCCTGCCCGGCGTCGTCTGCGCGGCTTGCTGCGGCGCGGCTTCCCGGCGTGCCGGGAAGCCGCGCCCGGGCGAGTGGCGCCGGCACGGACGACGCTGAACCAGTGCAGTCGCCCGTGCCTACATTCGCTTGATACGTCCCGGCCGCCCGGGAAGTTTCATGCCGGGCCGACCGGTCTTGACAGCCTGCATGCCGTACCGTAGGATGCCTCGCTCGTCAGTGGCGCTGGGGTTGGGCGCCCGGATTCCCCGTGTTTGGTCTAGTACCCCGCGAGCTCTTCTTCACGAAGGGCGCAGGCACGCACCGGGAGAAGCTGACCTCGTTCGAGCTGGCGTTGCGCTCGGCCGGGATCGCGGCCTGCAACGTGGTTCGCGTGTCCAGCATTTTCCCGCCCGGATGCCGGATTCTGCCACGCGAAGAGGGCATACAGCGGTTGCAGCCGGGGCAGGTGACCTTCGTGGTCATGTCCGAGACGGCGACCAGGGAGCCGCAGCGTCTCATCGCGGCCACCGTCGGCGTGGCGATTCCGCGCGATCCGAGCCTCTACGGCTATCTCTCCGAGCACCACAGCTTCGGCGAGGACGAGGAGACCGCCGGCGACTATGCCGAGGATCTCGCCGCGGAAATGCTGGCCACGACCCTCGGGCTGAAGTTCGATCCCGAAAAAAGCTGGGACGAGAACAAGGAAGTCTGGCGCTTGTCGAACCAGATCGTCCGGACCCAGCACGTCACGCAGACGGCGGTCGGCGACCGCAACGGTCTCTGGACGACGGTCATCGCCGCGGCCGTCATGGTCGGCTGAGCGTCGCCGGGACGCCCCTCGCGGGGAGTTGACACCCGTCCGCGGCGCGCTGCCGCCACCGAACCCGTCGCGAGGCTCCATGTTCGGCCCCAGCCCGACCGCCCCAGGAACTTGCGCCTCGGAACTCACGGTGTTGCGTTCTACGGCGCAAGCTCCTAGAATGGAGTTACCCCCTGCTCACCTTCGGACCTCCGGGAAGACGACGATGTCCCGGTGTTCAACCGTCTAGGCGAACTGCTGCTCGAGAAGCGGCGCATCACACGGACCCAACTCGAAGAGGCGCTGGCGTTCCGCGAGGCGAACGGCGGCGATCTCGGCAACGCCCTGGTCCAACTCGGATTCCTGTCGGCCGAGGAGATGGCCGCGCTGCGCGGCGCCCAGTACGGGGTTCGGTCGGTCGACCTGTCCGGGTTCGAGATCGAGGCCGCCGTCATCGAGCTGATACCGGCCGACACGGCCCGCCGGCACGGGATCGTGCCGCTGCGGCGAACCGGCACGACGCTGACGGTCGTGATGACCGACCCGCGCAACGTCGCCGTTCTCGATGACGTGCGCTTCAGGACCGGTTGCACCGTCGAGCCGCTGGTGGCGTCGGAGGCTGCCGTGGCCGCCGCCATCGCCCGCTACTACGACAGCGGCCCTGGCGCCCACGAGAACGACGGCGGGGGAGGCGCGCTCGATGCGGCGGTGCGCGAGATGGAGGCTCTGGGCGGCGAGCCGGAAGATGCGCAGGCCCCCGAGACCACCCGCGAAATCGAGGTCGTCGCCGGAGACGAGACTCGCGGGCAGGCGCCCGCTGTCCGGCTGATCAACGTCATCCTGACGTTGGCGATGCAGCGCGACGCCAGCGACATCCACGTCGAGCCCTACGAGAAGGACCTAAGAATCCGGTTCCGCATCGACGGCGTTCTGCATCCGGTGATGACGCCGCCGTTGCGTATGCGCGATGCCATCGCCTCCCGGCTGAAGGTAATGGCCAGCCTCGACATCGCCGAGCGGCGCGTGCCGCAGGATGGGCGAATCCGGATCCGCTTCCGGGACGGCGGCGCGACGAAGTCGATCGATCTGCGCGTCTCCGCTCTGCCGACGCTCTTCGGCGAGAAGATCGTACTGCGCCTGCTCGACCGCGCTCGCCTCGCGCTCGACATGACGAAGCTCGGATTCGAGGAGGCCTCGCTCCGGCGGTTTACCGAGAACATCCACAAGCCCTGGGGCATGGTCCTGGTGACGGGGCCGACCGGGAGCGGCAAGACCAGCACGCTCTATTCCTCGATTGCCAGACTCAATACCGCGGACACGAACATCGTGACCGCCGAGGATCCGGTGGAGTTCAACCTCGAGGGCGTCAATCAGGTGCAGATTCGAGATGCCGTCGGCCTGAGCTTCGCCACGGTTCTCCGCGCGCTCCTGCGGCAGGATCCGAACGTCATTCTCGTCGGTGAGATCCGTGATGCCGAGACCGCGCAGATTGCCGTCAAGGCGGCGCTGACCGGTCACCTGGTGCTGTCGACCTTGCACACCAACGACGCGCCGAGCGCGGTCAGCCGTCTCCTGAACATGGGGATCGAGCCGTTTCTCCTCGCCGGCTCGGTAAACCTCATCTGCGCGCAGCGCCTCGTTCGCCGGGTATGCCGCGCTTGCGCGGCGCCGATGGCGGCGCGTCCGGAATCGCTGGTCGAGATCGGGTTCAGCGATGCCGAAGCACGTACCGTGACGCCGGTCAAGGGCAGCGGATGCGATGCGTGCAACCGGACGGGCTACAAGGGCCGGATCGGTCTGTACGAGGTGCTGGAGATGACCGACCCGTTGCGCGAGCGGATTCTCGCCGGCGGCACCGGACACGGTTTGCGGAGTGTGGCCATCGAGGAGGGGATGCTGACGCTACGCCGCAGTGGGCTGCGGAAGATAAGGCAGGGCGTGACCTCGATAGACGAAGTCATGCGGGAGACGATCCGATGATGGAGCAGTTGACCCTGGCCGGGTTGCTGGCCCGCACCGCCGAGCGGGGCGGATCGGATCTGCACGTGACCACCGGCGTGCCGCCGCAGATCCGGGTGAACGGTACCCTCGAGGCGCAGGCGGACCTCGGCCCCGTCGTGCCGGAAGACGCCAGACGCCTCATCTACGGAGGGCTGACCGCGGCGCAGCGCCAGCGGTTCGAGGAGACCCGCGAGCTGGACGTCGCCTTCGGGATCGAGGGCGTGGCGCGGGTGCGAGCCAACGTGTTCAGTCAGCGCGGCACGGTGGCGGCCGTCTACCGCCTGATACCCGAGGCGATTCGGGGATTCGAGGATCTCGGTCTCCCGACCGTCCTGGCGGAGCTGGCCGCGCGGCCCCACGGGCTCGTGCTGGTGACCGGCCGGACCGGCAGCGGCAAGAGCACGACACTCGCGGCGCTCGTCGATCGCATCAATGCCGAACGGCGCGGCCATATTCTGACCATCGAGGATCCTGTCGAGTACATCCATCCGCACCGGCGTTCGATCGTCAATCAGCGCGAGGTGCACACGGACACCGCCGGCTTCGGGCCGGCCCTGCGGGCGGCGCTGCGCGAGGATCCCGACGTCGTGCTCATCGGCGAGATGCGCGACCTGGAGACAACCGAGGCAGCGCTGCGGATTGCCGAGACCGGCCACCTGACGCTGGCGACGCTGCATACGAGCTCGGCCGTCCATGCCGTCGGCCGCGTGATCGACCTCTTTCCCGCGCACCAGCAGCCACAGGCACGCACCCGGCTCTCGCTGGTGCTCGAAGGGGTGATCTGCCAGTCCCTCGTGCCGGCGGCCGATGACGGCGGGCGGGTCTGCGCCGTCGAGGTGCTGATAGTCACCCCCGCGATTCGCAACCTGATTCGCGAGGACAAGGCGCACCTGATCTACGCGGCCATGCAGGCCGGTCGGAAGCAGCGCGGTATGCAGACCATGACGCAGGCGCTCGCGGGTCTCCATCGGCGCGGGCGCATAACGCTGGAGCAGGCGCTCGCTCATGCCGGGAACCCGGACGAGCTGGAGGCATTGATTGCCCGCGGACGGGACGTTGCGGAGAGGGCGCCGCGGGAGGGGCTGTCCCGATGAGCACCACGTTCGCGTTCACGGGCCGCACGCGCCGGGGAGTGCGGATCAGCGGGAAGCGCCGCGCTCTGTCCGTCGACGAGGCGGTGGCCGCGCTCAGGCGCGAGCAGATTCTGGTGACGGCGATCGACCCGGCCGACGAGGGCGCAGCGTCCGCGCACTGGTTCAGGCGCTCGAAGGCCGTCTCGGCGCGGAGCCTTGCTGTGTTCACGCGCCAGTTCGCCGTGATGATCGATGCGGGGCTGCCGCTCGTGCAGTGTCTCGACATGCTCGGCAGGCAGGAAGAGGACGAGGACTTCGCCGCGACGATCCGCGCCGTGCAGGCCGACGTCGAAGAAGGGTCGACGTTGGCGGACGCGCTTCGGGCCCACCCGTGCTCGTTCGATCGACTCTACACGAGCATGGTCGCGGCGGGAGAGGCGGGCGGGGTGCTGGATGTCATCCTGGAGCGCCTGGCGGTGCACATCGAAAAGCAGGTGGCCCTCGGCGGGCAGGTACGCTCCGCCATGATGTACCCCGTGGCGGTTCTGTCGATCGCCGGCGTCGTGGTCGGGGTGATTCTCTGGAAGGTCATCCCGACGTTCGCCGCGCTCTTCGAGGGACTCGGCGCGGTGTTGCCGCTGCCGACCCGCGTGGTGGTCGCAGTCGGCGACTCGTTCGCGGGAGCCGTCCCGTTTCTCGGTCTCGGCGTGCTGGGCACGGCGCTTCTCTTTCGTCGATACTATTCGACAGGGGGCGGACGGCGGGCCATCGACGGCGCCGCCCTCAGGGCGCCGCTGATCGGCGGGATCGTGCGCGGAAACGCCGTCGCCCGGTTCTGCCGTACTCTGTCGGCGTTGCTCGGCGCCGGCGTGCCGATTCTCGAGAGCATGGACATCACCGCCGGAACCGCGGGGAATGCGGTGGTGGAGGACGCGGTCAGGAAGACGCGCGCGGCCGTCGAGCGCGGCGAGTCGGTGGCCGCGCCCCTGCACGACACAGGGGTGTTTCCGACGTTGGTGACGCAGATGATCAACGTCGGGGAGACTACCGGAGCACTGGATTCGATGCTCGCGAAAGTGGCGGACTTCTACGAGGAGGAGGTCGATCGTGCCGTCGCCGGGATGACGGCGCTGCTCGAGCCGGCGGTCGTCGCGGTGCTGGGGATCGTCGTCGGCGGCATCGTGGTGGCAATGTATCTGCCGGTGTTCGAGCTGATCGGCCGGCTGGCGGGATGAGGAAGCATGTGACCGGCGATCCGGCAGCGAGGGAGACGGGATGATGAGGCGGGTGGTTGAGAAGCAAGAAGGTTTCACGTTGATGGAGCTGCTGATCGTCGTCGCGATAATCGGCATCATCGCTGCAATCGCGGCGCCCGGGCTGTTCCGGGCGCGGATGGCGGGGAACGAGGCCTCGGCCATCGGATCGCTCCGGGCCATCAACGGCGCGCAGGCGACCTACGCGGCGAGCTGCGGCAGCGGCTTCTATGCGCCGACGCTGGCCAGCCTGGCGACGCCGCCGACCGTCGGCGGCGGCGACGGTTTCATCGGTACCGATCTGGGTACGGACCCCTCGATCAAGAGCAGCTATACGATCACGATGACCGGCGGGACGCCAGCGACCGGCGCGCCCGCGTCGTGCAACGGCGTCGGCGCCGGTGGAGTGGTCGCCACCTACTTCGCGGGGGCGAATCCGAACCCGGGCGGGGGGACGCGTTTCTTCGGAACGAATCAGGGCGCGACGATCTACCAGGGCACGGCGGCGCTGCCGGTTACGCAAACAGGGGCTCCGGCCGGCGCCACGCCGATACAGTAGGAGCCGGTGGCGAGACGCCGCGGGCTCCCGATCTTGACGGCGCGGCGATATGGCCTTACAAGTGGGCGAGACGTCGGGCGCCGGCGGAACGGGACGCGTGCGCTAACGAACAGGGGTGGTGAGACGATGACCAGACGGACGCGATTGTGGATGACGATACTGGCGTGCGCCGGTCTCGCGGCGGCGGCCACCTCGACGTACGTTCACGTCCGCATGCTTGCCGATCCGGGGTACGCCAGCTTCTGCGACATCAACGCCAGCGTGAGTTGCACGCAGGTGTACCAGAGCCGTTACGGCACGGTGTTCGGCGTGCCGGTCGCGCTGGGTGGTGTCATCTGGTTCGCCGCCGTGCTGCTCCTGGCCTACGCCGGGGCGCGGGCCCCGCGGGCCCTTGCGCCGCACGTCGCGGGCTACCAGTTGCTCTGGTCGACGGTCGGCCTCGCCGTGGCGATGTACATGGCCTACGCCTCCTTCTTCGTGCTCGGGACGGTCTGTCTGCTGTGCGTGGTGGTCTATGTGGCCGTCGTCGGGATCTTCATCCTGTCCGGTGGGGAGGAAGCCACGCCGGCCCGGCGCCTCCCGGCCGCGATCGTCGGCGATCTGCGCGCCGTTGTCCGGGAGCCGGTGGGGCTCGGCCTGCTGGTCGCCTTCGTCGTCGGCTCGGTGGGCTCGGTGGGCTGGTTCACGTGGTCCCCGCCGGCGCCGGTCCCGGTCCCGGTCCAGGCGGTGGAGTCCGCCGCGCCGCCGCCAGCAGTGACCGCGGATCAACGGAGCGAGTTCGAGCGCTACTGGGCGGCGGAGCCGCGGGTGGAGCTGGCCCTTCCCGCGTCGGCCGTGGCGGAGGGTGCGGCCGTCGTCGTGGTCAAGTTCAACGACTACCAGTGTCCCGCATGCGCCAACGCTCATCGGGCCTACGCTCCCATCTTCGCGAAGTACGCGTCGTCGCATCCGGGTCAGGTGCGGCAGGTGACGCTGGACTACCCGCTCGATCCCGCGTGCAACGAGCAGGCGCCCCGTGGCCAGCACCACGGCGCCTGCGCAGGAGCGGTAGCGGTCCGGCTCGCGGCCGCGGTCGGGGACGAGCAACGCGTCGCGATGGAGGACTGGCTGTACGGGAACCAGCCGGGCCTGACGCGCGAGGCGGTGGTGGAAGCGCTGGCCGCGGTGGCCGGCATCGATCGGGCGCGCTACGACGCGGCCTACGACGAGACGGTTCTTGCCGTGCAGGCCGATATAGCTCTCGGTAACGGACTGCCGGTGGAGGCGACGCCGACCTACGTCGTCAATGGCGTCGTGGTGAAGGGAACGCTCTCCCCGCGCTATTTCGACGCAGCGATTGCATACGAGCTCGAGCGCGCCGCAGCCGACGAGGGGGAGTAGCCGGCGCACCGGCCCTGCCGCGCGGGCGCCTCACCGCTCTCGGCGCCACGCGGGGTTTCACCGGCTTCAGGCGGCACGCGACCATGCCGGCGGTTCGACTCCGCGAGCTCTCGAAGACGTTCCGCACGGGGTTCTGGGGTTCCCGCGTTCATCGCGCGCTCGACAGGGTATCGCTGGATGTCCCTCGGGGCGCGGTGCTCGGCTATCTCGGGCCGAACGGCGCCGGCAAGACCACAACGCTGCGGCTGCTCATGCAGCTCGTCTACCCGACATCGGGGAGCGCCGAGATCCTGGGTCGAGCCGTCGGCGATCCGGCCGTTCGCCGGCGGGTCGGATTTCTGCCCGAGGGGGCGCGCTTCCACGACTCCTGCACGGCGGAAGAGTTCCTGGTGTACGTCGGGGGGCTGTTCGGATACCCGGCCGCCGAACGCCGCCGGCGCGCGGCGCTGCAGCTCGACCGGGCCGGCATCGGAGCCGAACGCCGCCGCCGGCTCCGGTCGTATTCGCAAGGCATGCTGCAGCGTGTCGGGATCGCACAGGCGCTGCTCAACGATCCGGAAGTCGTCTTTCTGGACGAGCCGATGACGGGACTCGATCCGCTCGGGCGCCGTGACGTTCGCAAGCTCATCCTGGCATTGCGGAACGAAGGGCGGACGGTCCTGCTCAGCTCCCATATCCTGAGCGACGCCGAGGCGGTCTGCAGCCACGTCGCCATTCTGAAGCGGGGACGGCTGGCTACCGCGGGAAGCATCGCCGAGTTGGATCTCGAGGTCCGCGGCTGGGAGCTCGTCGTCGCGGGCGTCCGCGAGTCGCACCTTGCGGCCCTGAACGGCGCCGGTCGGCGCGTGACCCGTGTGGCCGACGGTCGCTACGTGATCGACCTGCCCGTCGAACCGCCGCCGGAGCGGGCCGTGGCCGACCTGGCGCAACGCGGCGTCCGCATCGTCTCGTTCAATCCGAAGCACGAGACGCTCGAGGACTACTTTCTCAGGCGGGTGAGCGACGCGGCGGAGGCTCCCGCGTCCCTCGAGCACGGATAGACCCGTTCCGTGGATCGGCATGTCCGTTGTCGCGACCATCGCGGGGCACGTGGTGCGGGATGCCGTGCGCAGTCGCGTGCTGCACGGCGTGACGCTGTTCGTCGCGGGTATGGCTCTCACCGCCCCGATCGCCGGCCGGCTGAGCGCCGGTCAGGATCTGAAGGTGGTAAAGGATCTCGGCCTTGCCGCGATCCATCTGGCGGGCCTGCTCGTTGCCGTCTCCATGGGCATACGGCTGGTTGCGTCGGAGATGGCGCGTCGAACCGCGGACGCGGTGCTGTCGAAGCCGGTCCGGCGCCACGAGTTCATCGTAGGGCAGTACGTCGGTCTGGTGGCGACGCTCGGCCTGGCCCTGGCGGTGATGACCGCGTTCCTGTACGCCCTGCTGGGCGCCGCGGCATGGTGGGCGCCGGAGACCGGGTTCATGCCGGCGCCGCCCGCGCCTGCTGCAGATCCGGCGATCCTGAAGGCCGTGTTTCTCATCCTGGTGCAACTCGCGGTGGTCGCGGCGGCTTCGCTCTGCTTCTCCATGTTCGCGAGTCCGGCGCTCGCCGCGGTGGCGGCCTGCGCGCTCTACGTGGCCGGTCACTTCAGCGCGGAGCTGCGACGGCTGGACGAGGTGGTCGATTCCCCGCTCGCGGCATCGCTTGCCGCCGGCCTGTCCTACGTCCTGCCAAACCTGGCGGCGTTCGACGTGAAGAACGCGGTGGTCTATCAGCTACCGGTCACCGCGTGGCACGTGGCGTTGACCACGCTTTCGGGTACGGCGTACATCCTCGCCTTTCTCGTGCTGGCCGCGGCTGCCTTCTCGAGGCGGGACTTGACGTGACCGTCCGAGAGCAGGTCGGCGACGCGGACCGCAGGCTGCACGGGCCGGGTGTGGAGCACCGGCGGCTTGCAGGTCGGACAGCCGTGGCGATCTGGGTCGCGATCCTGCTGCTGGCGCTCGGCGCGATGTTGCAGTCGGTGCGTGACCGTGATGGAGAACCGGGCCCGGTCCGGCGTCGCGCACCCTCGGTGCCGGCGGAGATCGTGCAGCGGGTGGCGCTGTCGTTCGAGGCGGTTGTCGCCGATGTGTATTGGATTCGTGCGGTGCAGCACTATGGCCGCACGAGACTGGCCGGCGGCGCGGCGCAGGACTACGACATCCTCTATCCGCTGCTCGACGTGGTGACGACCCTCGATCCCCATTTCGTCGACGCGCATCGGCTGGGGGCGGTGTTCCTGGCCGAGCCGCCGCCCGGCGGCCCGGGACGGCCCGACCTCGCGGTGGCGTTGCTGCGGAAGGGACTGGAGAGCGCTCCGGCGCGCTGGCAGTACCTGCAGGACATCGGCTTCGTGCACTACTGGTGGTTGCACGATGCAGAGGCCGCCGCGAGCTGGTTCGAGCGGGCCGCGGACCAGTCGGGCGCGCCGTGGTGGCTGCGGCCGCTGGCCGCGTACACGATGACCGTGGGCGGCGACCGCGCCGGGGCGCGGGCGATCTGGGGGCAGGTACGCGACTCGACCGGCGATGCCTGGATGCGCGGCGAGGCGACCCGTCGTCTGGCGCAGCTCGAAGCTCTGGACGCGGTGGATCGCCACCAGGGGGTGGTCGACGGCTTTCGCGCGCGGACCGGGAGGACGCCGGCGTCGTGGAACGAGCTCCTGGCGGCCGGAGACATGCCGGAGATACCGGTGGATCCGACCGGGGTCGCGTACGAGTTGACGGCGCCCGAGGGCGCCGTCGCGGTCTCCGGGCGGTCCGCGCTGTTTCCGCTGCCAGACGGCGGTTCGTTTCCGGATCGGCGGACAAGGTGAGCGATTCGGGAATCGCCGTCGTCGTCGCGTTGCTCGGGCTGGCGGTCGGCAGCTTCCTCAACGTCTGCATTCACCGCTTGCCCCGCGGCGGCTCGGTAATGGCGCCCGGCTCGCGTTGTCCCGCCTGCTGCCGGCCCATTCGCTGGTTCGACAACGTCCCCGTCGTCTCCTACCTCGTGCTGCACGGACGCTGCCGCGCGTGTCGGGCCCCAATCAGTCCCGTGTATCTGTTCGTGGAGGTCGCTGCCGCGGGCCTGTTTCTGGTCCAGTGGCAGGCGCTCGGCCTCCAGCCGCTGCTTGCCCCGCGCCTGCTGTTCACGGCGGCGATGATCGTCCTCTTCGTCGTGGACCTGCGCCATCACGTGCTGCCGAACGCGATCACGCTGCCCGGCATCGCCGTCGGCCTGACGTGTTCGTTCAGTCTGGAGCCGGGCTGGCCCGGCGCCCTGGCGGGAGCGATGGCCGGCGGCGGATCGCTGCTGGCGGTCGCGAAGATCTATTCCCTCGTTCGCGGACGGGAGGGCCTCGGCATGGGCGACGTCAAGATGCTGGCCATGGTCGGAGCCTTCCTGGGACTGCCGCTGGCGTTCGTCACGCTGGCCTGGGCGTCGCTGCTGGGCGCGATCGTGGGTATCGGGATGATGCGCTGGACCGGCGCCGGCTGGCAGCACCCCCTGCCGCTCGGGTCGTTCCTGGCCGCCACCGCGGTGGTCGCTTCGCTCGTCGGCGACCCGTTCCTCGATTGGTACGTCGCCGGGGCGGAGCGGTTCCTGGAGCCGCTGTTCGGGGATTGGTGAGCGGCTCCGTTCGCCGGCGGTTGCCAGCGCGTTTGCGGACGCTGCCCAGGGAGGATTTCCCCAGGTTGTTCGGCGCCGTCGCGCCCGCCGCCGTCGTGCGGTCCATTTCGCGGCGGATGGCGGTTTCTGCGCGGTGACGGCCCGCTCCGGTTTGCGTTCTTGACGCCGCACGACGCCGTACACCTGCTGCTCGCGGCCTCGTTCTGCCGGCATGACTATTGCTTTCGTAGCCGGCATGTCTCGATGCCCGGCTGGTTACGCGCTCGTCGAGACGTTGGTGGCGGCCGGCGTGTTGGTGGGGCTCGCTGCCGGAATCGCGCAGGTCGCCCTGCTGACCGGCGCCGCGATTCAGGAGAGCGGCGCCCAGGGGCGGGCCCTGTTCCTCGCGGTCCAGAAGATGGAGCAGTTGCAGTCGCTCTCGTGGACCTTCGACGACCGCCTGCAACCGGTATCCGACGAGGTGACGAGCCTGGCGCTCGACCCGCCGGCGGCGGGCGGCCGGGGACTGCTGCCGTCCGGTCCGCTCACCGGTTCCGGAGGCGCCGCAGGCTACGTGGACTATCTGGATCGGGACGGGGGCTGGGTCGGGACGGGTGCCCAACCGCCGCCCGGCACGGCGTTCGTTCGTCGCTGGTCGGTGTCCCCGGTTGCCGCGCCGGGTGGCGACGTCCTGCTGCTGCAGGTGCTGGTCGTCGCGACGAGCGTGCGGGGAAGTTCGGCGACGCTCGATCTGCGGCCGAACGATCCCGGAGTTACCTGGCTGGCCGGCGTGCGCGTCCGGCACTGAGAGACCACAGGCATGCTGACCGAGTTGCTCGTCTCCGTCGCCATCGTGCTGGGGCTGTTGGGGGTCGTCTTCGAGCTGGTGGACCCGGCCGCCGGAACGCTGGCCGTGCAGTCGCTGGCGGCGGACCTGCAGCAGCGCCAGCGCGCCGCACTTGCCGAGCTGCACCGGCACCTGCTCCTGGCCGGCGGCGGCCCGCACCCGGGGACGAACGGCATCGTCGCGCACCTGCGCCCGGCCGTGGCGCCGGCGCTGCGGGGCATGGCCGGAGACCGCTCGCCGGGAACCGATCGCCTGTCCGTGCTGTACGCGCCGCCCGGGGAGTCGGGCGCGCAGCTTGCAAGCGACGTCGCCGCCAGCCCCGCGACCGTTGGCCTGGCGCCCGCCGGCGGCTGCGCGTTGCCGTGCGGCCTGTCGGAGCGTGGCGGCGGCTTGGCGCTGGTCTTCGATGCGGCCGGCCGTTCCGATCTGTATCGGATCACGGACCTGACCGGCGCCACGGCGACGCTGGAGCATGCCGCCGGCGGCGGGCCCGCCTACGGCACCGGATCGTTCATCGCACCGGTGATCGTTCGCGGGTTCCACCTCGACCGCGGCGCGGAGCAGCTTCGCGTCCACAACGGCGCGGGCAGCGACCTTCCCTTCGTCGACGGCGTCGTCGAGTTCACCGTGCGGTACTTCGGCGCCCCGCAGCCCGCGCTGCCGCCGCCGGCGGGGCCGGCCGCGGTGATGGCCCCCTGCCTGGCTGCCGCAGCCGCCGCGGCGCCGGTTGCGACCGGGGTCGGGGTCCTGGACCTGGGAGGCCTGGCCGATGACCTGTCCTGCGGTGGGGAGTCACCGTTCGATGTCGATCTCTTTCGCATCCGGCGGGTGCGAGTCGAGTTGACGCTGCGCGTGACGGATCCCGCGTGGCGGCGGCCGGCGGCGGCATCGCCGCTGGCGCCGGTCCGCAACGCCGCGATCCGGGACGTGGTCGTCAGCCTCGACGTAGCGCCGCGCAGTCTGGCCGGCTGGTAGCGCGATGGTTCCTTCCGACGCCGCCGGCACGAACGAGCGCGGCATCGCCCTGATCGTCACGATGATGGCGGCGCTGCTGCTGGTCGCCCTGGCCGGGGTGCTGGCGCCGCTCGCGATGATCGAGACGGCGGTGGGCGTCAACCATCGCCGGTCTGTAGAAGGGCTGTACGCGGCGGAGGCCGCGCTCGAACTGGCGACCGCCGAGCTGGGGTCCCTGCCGGACTGGAGCGCGGTACTGAGCGGCGCGTCCCGGTCGGCGTTTCGGAACGGCGCGCTCGCCCCGGCCATGCCGGGCGGGGAACGCATCGATCTGACCGCCCTCACCGGGCGGCTGCGCTCGGACGGCGCCGGAGCGGGCGAGGCCGGTCGCGGACTCGCCTGGCGGCTGTTCGCCCACGGTCCGCTGCGCGCGTGGGTGCCGGTCCCCGCCGGCTACGGACCCTGGCTGGTCGCGGTCTGGATTGCCGACGACCGCGCGGACCCGGATCCCGATCGCGAGCGGGACGCCAACGACACCATCGTCGCCCACGCGGGCGCGTTCGGTCCGCGCCGCGCGGCGCGGGCCGTACAGGCGACGCTGGTGCGGCAGAGGGTGGCGCCGCCGCCCCCGGCCCCGCCGGTCGTGCGGGTGCGGCTGGTGTCGTGGCGCATTGTGCAGTGATAGCGGCCGGGCGACCTGAGCAGGCTCCTCCTACGGGCGCGCTCCGAGGGCGCACAGGGACTGCCTGAACTCGTCGTTGCTGACGTCGTTGACGATCCGGGTGGATCCGATTCGCGTTGGCAGCACCACGTGCAGGCGCCCCTTGCGAACCTTCTTGTCGCGCTGCATCGCCTCGATGAGCGCCTGCGCGGACAGGTCGCTGACCGACGGCAGGGGTCCCAGACGCGCGATGAGATCGGCCAGCGCGGACCGCTCCGCATCGGCGAAGATGCCGCGCCGGACGGCGAGGTCGGCGACGACCAGCATGCCGTAGGCGACCGCTTCGCCATGGCGGAAGCGCCGGTACCGGGTTGCCGCTTCGATGGCGTGCCCGGCGGTGTGTCCGAAGTTGAGGATGCGCCGCAACCCGCTCTCGCGTTCGTCCTCGGACACCACCTGCGCCTTGATGCGGCAGGAGTCGGCTATCACCGGGGCCAGCGCCTCCTGCTCGCGACGCACGATGGCGCGCAGATCGGCTCCCACCCGTTCGAACAGGCCCCGGTCGGCGATCATGCCGTACTTGATGACCTCGTACAGACCGGCCCGGAACTCGCGCCGGGGCAGGGTGCCGAGCACCTCCGGATCGGCGAAGACCGCGAGCGGCTGGTGGAACGAGCCGATCAGGTTCTTGCCGAGAGGATGGTTGATGCCGACCTTGCCGCCGATGGAGCTGTCGACCTGGGCGAGCAACGTGGTCGGCACATGCACCAACCCGACGCCCCGCAGATAGGTGGCCGCGGCAAAGCCGACGACGTCGCCGACCACGCCGCCGCCGATGGCGACGATGGTGACGCTGCGCTCGGCTGCCATGCGAATCAGTGCATCGTAGATCCGCGTGACCGTCTGGGCGTTCTTCGAACGCTCGCCATCCGGAATCAGAACCTGCTCCACCTTGCCGAGCGCTCGGGCGATGGTCTCGCCGTGCGCCTTCCAGACCGTCGGGCTCGAGACGGCGACCCGCTGGCCGCCGACGCCCGCTTCATCCAGCAGCGTAGAGAGCCGCCCGAGAAGCCCGACGCCCACGTGGACGGGATAGGTGCGCGACGTTGCGGCGACCTGAATGACCGTGGCGGGCATGCGCGCCGGTAGAATAGCACCACCCCGGCGGTGGGACGGCGGCCGAGCGTCGGCGCGGCGGGGGCAAGAGCGGAACGAGGACAGGAGCAGATGGCGTCGAAACAGCAGGCTTTCGTGACCGAGATCACCGCCCGGTCGGAGGACTTCTCGCGGTGGTACACCGACGTGATTCGCCGCGCCGAGCTGGCCGACTACTCCCCGGTGAAAGGCAGCATGGTGATCCGGCCGTACGGCTATGCCATCTGGGAGCTGATGCAGTCGGCGCTCGACCGGCGGTTCAAGGAGACGGGCCACGTCAACGCGTACTTCCCGCTCTTCATCCCCGAGAGTCTGCTCCGCAAGGAGGCGGCGCACGTGGAGGGCTTCGCGCCCGAGGTCGCCTGGGTCACCCGCGGCGGCGACGAGACGCTCGAGGAGCCGCTGGTGGTCCGCCCGACGTCGGAAGCGATCATCGGCACGATGTACTCGAAGTGGATCCAGTCGTGGCGCGACCTGCCGATCCTGATCAACCAGTGGGCCAACGTCGTGCGCTGGGAGAAGGTGACGCGGCTGTTCCTGCGCACTACGGAGTTTCTGTGGCAGGAGGGGCACACCGCCCACGAGACCGAGGAGGAGGCCGAGGCCGAGGCGCGGCGCATGCTGGGCGTCTACAAGGAGTTCCTCGAGACCGAGCTCGCCATGCCGGTGCTCGACGGGCGCAAGACCGAGAGCGAGAAGTTCGCCGGGGCCGCCCATACCTACTCGGTCGAGGCGCTGATGGGCGACGGGCGGGCGCTGCAGGCGGGCACCTCGCATCACCTGGGCCAGAACTTCGCGAAGGTCTTCGACATCACCTTTCAGGCGCGGGACAAGTCCGTGCAGCACGTCTGGCAGACGTCCTGGGGCATGACTACGCGCCTCATCGGCGGCGTCATCATGGTCCACGGCGACGACAGCGGCCTGATCCTGCCGCCACGGGTCGCGCCGTACCAGGTGGTCATCGTGCCGATTCCGCGCGGCGACTGGCGCGCCACCGTGCTGCCGCGGGCGCAGGAGATCGCGGCGGCCCTGAAGCAGGCGGGCGTGCGGGTGGTGCTCGACGACCGGGAGGAGTACAAGCCGGGCTGGAAGTTCTCGGAGTGGGAGATGCGGGGCGTGCCCTTGCGGCTGGAGATCGGTCCCCGGGACATCGAGCACCAGCAGGTCCTGCTGGCGCGGCGCGACACTCGAGAAAAGCTCACGGCGGAGATGGATGGGCTGGAGGCGCGCGTGACCGAGCTGCTCGACACCGTGCAGGCGGCGCTCTTCGAGCGGGCTGTCGCGTTCCGCGACAGCCACACCATGCGGACCACCTCCAGCGAAGAGTTCCGGCGCGCGTTCGAGGGGCGCCCCGGCTTCGTCATCGCGCCCTGGTGCGGGTCGTCCGACTGCGAGGCGCAGATCAAGGCGGACACGCAGGCGACCATCCGCAACCTGGCGTTCGACCTGCCGCCGGCGACGGGCGACTGCGTGCGCTGCGGGCAGGCGGGGATGACCGACGCCTACTTCGCCAAATCCTATTGAAGGGATTCGGCGGCGGAAAGACTCACCAGCGGAACGCCATCGACGCGCGCGCGCCGCCGCGCGTCGGCGCCGCGGACGCCTGACCGCGAAACGTCCGCCAACTGATGACATCCACGGCGAGCCACGCGCCCACGCCGGCACCGGCCATCGTGGTCCATGGTGTCAGCTGCGGTCCGGAGCCGATGTCGACGGCGCGGCCAATGAGAAAGCCGCCTGCCATCGAGCCACCGATGATGGCGAGCCCCTGCAGTACCTGCCTGCGCCGCGCATCGCGTGCGCTGTCCGCCCACCGCTCCCTGATCTCTGCCGTCGTCGTGGCCGGGTCGTCGTTGGCCATCGCCGGGGCAACCGAGGTCAGCAGAATCAGGGCCGCCAGTGCGCTCCTCATCGTCTTCATCGTCTTCTCCTACGGGCCCGGGACTGCTCGATGCACACCGATGCTCCCCGAGACGGAATCCCCCCGGGGGCGAGTCGCCACGCTCCCCTCAGCATATATCGGCTTCGGCTTCCGACAGCGGTAGAGGTTTGTCCTCGCGACGGCGCGTTCGCCCCTTACTCCGCGTCCCGCCGCCGGCACGCCCACGCGATGCCGATGCTCAGCCCGTAGAGCGCGATCATCGGTCCCGCCATCACGGTCATGGTGACCGGGTCGGGGGTCGGAGTCAGGATGGCGGCGAACACGAAGCAGAGCAGGAACGCGTACTTGAAGTTGCGGATCAGGAATTGCGGCGAGGCGACGCCCATCCGCGCCAGGAAGAAGACCAGGGTCGGGAGCTGGAAGATGACGCCGCAGGCGAGCACCAGGCGGACGTAGAGGCTGAACGCGTCCTGCAGCCGCGGGGTGAACTCGACGTACTCGTTTTCGGCGCCGAAGCCCGCGAAGAACGCCCAGGCGACCTGGAACAGGATGTAGTGGCCGAAGAGGGTGCCCGCGATAAAGAAGAACGACGCGAACACGACGAACGGGATCGCGAACTTCTTCTCGTGCGCATACAGGCCGGGCGCGATGAACAGCCACACCTGCGACATGACGACCGGCGTCGCCAGGATGAGGCCGGCCAGGGCTGCCATCTTCAGTTGCAGAAAGAAGTACTCGGGTGCGTTCGTGTAGATCATCCGCACGCCCTCCTCGAGGACGGCGGCGAGCGGCTCCATGATGAAGTCGAAGATCGGCGTGATGAAGGCCCAGCACGCCAGGAAGCCCACGGCGAGCGCCACGAACGATGTGATGAGCCGCGTCCGCAACTCGTCGAGATGATCGAGGAACGACATCTTGCCGCCGGCGCCGTCCTCGTCATCCTCCTCCCCGTCGTCGTCGACGGGTGGCTCGCCGGGACCCGAGGGACCGGCCGGCGCCGGTGGCGCGGCCGGCGCCGGGGTCGTGGCCGGCAAGGGTGCAGGAGTCGCTTCCGCGACGCCCGTCGCCGTGGTGTCTGGTACAACGCCTTCCCGCGCGGCCGGCGCAGTTTCCTGAATGGGCTCGGACGCCGGGCTCTGGGGCGGTGCCGGTGTGTCGTCCGTGCCTTCCGGTGGCGCGGAACCGTCGGTCGACCCGGCAGCGAGGTGGTCGGATACGGCGGCCGTGGTCTCCGCTGCCGCAGACGCACCGGTAGGACCGGACGCGGCAAACGCGGACTCGGCAGCCGACCCGCCGGGGGAGCCGGCGGCGGCGGACGCCTCCTCCGGGACGGTCGAGACGGACGAAGACTGTTCGGAATCCGGAGCCTGGGCCATCGGGTTCGCTGGAGCGTCAGGCGCCTGCGCTCGGTTCGGTCGGGTGCGGGTCCGCCGTTGGTCCCGCCGCTGCCACCGGCTTCGACGGCGCGTCCGGCTTGGCGCTGTCGGTTGTGTCCGGTTCGGTTGCGTCCGGTGCGGTTACGCCCGGTTCCCCGACGTTGCCCGGCGCATCGGCCGGGGGCTTCGGCTGCGGTGCGGCCGCCTTTGGCGGTCGCTCCTCGACCCGGATCTCTTCATCGAGGGTGTTGCGAAGCTCGTTCGATGCACGCTTGAACTCGCCGAGGCTCTTGCCGAGAGAGCGCCCGAGCTCGGGGAGCTTTCGCGGGCCGAACACGATCAAGGCAATCACCAGGATGATGACCATCTCCCAGACGCCGATCGGACCGAACATGGCAATGCTCCCGGTAGGTGGATCTTCCGTAACCCGTTCTGGGCATTATAGGAACGCGCGCGCCGGGCGGTCAAGGGCACGGGGGTCTCCCGGATCGCTCGAAGTTGTTGCTGCACAGGAGCTTAACAGCCCGTGGCGAAAGCCCCGCTGCACTTGAGCGGCGGTGCATCCCGCGTGAACTGCGTTGCTCCTCGGTCGAATATGCCCGATATGCGCCCTCGTCGCGCCTCGTCACGCGGGCGCCTCGCCGCTCTCGGTGCCACGCGGCGTTTCGCCACGCGCTGTTATCTGGTAGCATCGGCCCCATGCGAGCTGTGACATCTCTAGCGATCGGGATTGGCGCCGTCGTGTTGTCGGCCATCGCGGGCGGGTTGTTCGGCGGCCAGGTGCTGGCGGGCCAGGATTCGACGACCCGGCAGTACGACGCGTTCGCGTCGGCGATTGCCGCCATCGAGGAGAGCTACGTCGACGAGGTGGACGTCGAGCAGCTCGTGACGCGGGCGATCGGCGGCATGCTGCAGACGCTGGATCCGCACTCGAACTTCATGGACGCCCGGCAGTACGCGCGCCTGCGCGAGCGGCAGGAAGGCCGCTATTACGGGCTCGGCATCCAGATCAGCGTCATCAACGGCGGCATCACGGTGAACAGCATCTTCGAGGGGTCGCCCGCCTACCGGCGCGGGATTCGGCGCGGAGACGTCATCGCGCGCATCGAGGGCGAGAACGCCATCGGGATGAGCAGCGACGACGCCGTGCGCCTGCTGCGGGGGCCGCGCGGCAGCGCGGTCAACATCTCGGTTCGCCGCGAGGGATACGAGGAGCTGATCGACCTGCGCGTCGAGCGGGACGAAATCAACATCGCGACGGTCGAAGCGGCGTTCCTGATCGACGAAGGGACCGGCTACGTGCGCCTCCGGGACTTCTCCGAGACCAGCAACGACGAGCTGTCGCGGGCGTTGGCCTCGTTGCAGGACGCGGGAGCCGCACGGCTCCTGCTCGACCTGCGCGGCAATCCGGGCGGGCCGCTCGACCAGGCGATCCGGGTCTCCAACCAGTTCCTCGCGCGCGGCGACATGATCGTCTATACGCGCGGCCGTGTGGCGAATTCGGACCAGGACTACCACGCCCGCGACGCCGGACAGTACACGCGCCAGCCGCTCATCGTGCTCGTCAACCGCAACAGCGCGAGCGCGTCCGAAATCGTCGCCGGCGCAATCCAGGACCATGACCGCGGGCTGGTGGTGGGAGAGACGACGTTCGGCAAGGCGCTGGTGCAGTCCATCTACCGCGTCAGCCACGGGGCCGGCCTCGCGCTGACCACCGCCCGCTATTTCACGCCGAGCGGCCGGATGATCCAGCGGCCGTGGGACACCGCCTTCGACGAGTACCTCACCTATTCCCTCCGCGAGCCGGAGACGCCGGTCCGCGCGCCGGGCGATCGCAAGTTCACGAACGCGGGACGCGAGGTCTACAGCGGCGGCGGGGTCGAGCCGGATCATTTCTTCACCGGGCCGATCCAGGGCTTCGACCCGTCGCGCTTCGGACGGCTGTTGGCGGCCCGGCGGGACTTCGTCTCGTTCGCGCAGCGGTTCGTCGTGGCGGGCGACACGCGAGTAACGGTCGAGGGGCGCGATCGCGAGATCGTGAACCGCGGATTCGCCATCGACGATGCGATGCTCGAGCGGTTCAAGGAACATGTTCAGGGGCGCGGCCTCACCGTCGACGAGGAGATGTTCGCGGCCGACGCGGACTTCATCCGCGCGATGATCCACTACGAGATAGACAAGGACCTGTTCGGAGAGATCGAGGCGCGCCGCAACCTCCTCCGACGAGACCCGCAGGCGCAGCACGCGTTGACGCTGTTCGAGGAGGCGGAAGCGCTGTTGCGTCTGTCGTCCTCGCCGGCAAGGGTGGTATCCAGGTAGCGCCGCCAAACCCGTCGCGCAAGGCTCCGTGTCTGGCCCCAGCCGCCACCACCCCAGGAGCTTGCGCCGCAGAGCTCACTTCGTAGCCGTTCTGCGGCGCAAGCTCCTGGCCGGGCGACCCGGGTCGAGGCTTGCCGCCCCGCGTGATTGGTTGCTAGACTACGGCACGACGTCAAGGCGTTCAATTGAAGCGTTCCTGACCCGGCGTTGAGCGTTCCCAGCCGCTCGACAGGTGATGGTGGAGAAGCCAGTGAACCTGTTCGTGCGGCTGTTTTCGTGTACTCCTTCCCACCGGACTCGGCGGTTCTGATGCGACTCAATCATCTGGAGATCGCAGGATTCAAGAGCTTCGCCGAGCGTGCCGCGCTGGCCTTCGACGACGGCGTGACCGCCATCGTCGGGCCCAACGGCTGCGGCAAGAGCAACGTGATCGACGCCATCACGTGGGTGCTGGGCGAGCAGAGCGCGCGCAGCCTGCGCGGTGAGCGCATGGAGGACGTCATCTTCAGCGGCAGTGACGCCCGCCGTCCGACCGCGGCCGCCGAGGTCCGGATTCAGCTCTCCGAGGTCACCGCCACACTGGCGAACGGCAACAACGGCAAGGCGCTGCGGGAGTCCGGAATTCGCGCCGCGAACGGCGGGCGCAACGGCGGCAACGGCAACGGCCACGCAGATGCCGCTACGAGCGGGCCGCCTCTGTCGATGCCGGCGAGCTTGCCGCCGGCCCCGGATCTTGAACGCCCCGATCACGAGGAAGACGTCGATGTGGCCGGGCCATTCATCAGCCGCGACGTCGAAGTCGCACGGCGTCTCTACCGATCGGGGGAGAGCGAGTATCTCATCGACGGCCGGGTCTGCCGGCTCCGGGACGTACAGGATCTGATGATGGATTCGGGGCTCGGGGTCAAGGCCTACGCCGTCATCGAGCAGGGAAGAATCGGGCAGATTCTCAGCGCCCGGCCCACCGAGCGGCGGCAACTGCTCGAGGAAGCGGCGGGGGTCACCAAGTACAAGGTGCGGCGGCGCACGGCGGAGTTGAAGCTCGAAGCCGCGCAGCAGAACCTGACACGGGTCGACGACATCATCTTCGAGGTGGAGCGGCAACGCAGCGCACTCAAGCGCCAGGCCGCCAAGGCGCGCCGCTATCGCCGGCTGCGCGACGAGCTGCGGCGCTGGCAGAAGGTTTCCTTCGCGCGCCGGAGCAGGCGGCTGACCGCGGCCATCGAGACGGCCGCGCGGAATCTGGAGGAGGCGGCCACCGGCGAACGCGGGACCGCCGCCGGTCTGGCCGGGTTGGAGAGCGGGCGCGAACGCCTGCGCCTGGAGCTGGTCGAGACGGATCAGGCTGCGACGACGATTCGTGAGCAAGCGCATCGCCGGGAGCTCGAGATCGAGCGGCGGCAGCAGCAGATCGACTTCGGCAAGCGCCGCGCCCGGGAGCTCGCCACCGCGCTGGAGGAGGGAGCGGCGACGCTCGCCTCGCTCGAGGCGCGCCGGGCCCCGGTGGGCGACGATCTGGCGGCGCAACGGGAAGCGCACGACCGGTGCGTCGCCGATCGCGATGCGACGCTCGAGCGGCTGCGGGAGGCCGAGAGGGCCCTCGCGGAGGGACAGCAGGCAATCGAAGGGAGGGAGGGCGACGTGGAAGCCGCCCGCAGTGAGATGTTCGCGGCGGTGAACGCAGCGGCCGCCCTGCAGAACGTCATCGACAATGCCGCCGCCGCCCACAAGCGGTCAACCGAGTCCGTCGTGAAGATCGATGCCGAGGCAGCGGATCTCGCGACCGAGCTCGAGCGGGTCCGGCGCGAGCATACGGATGCGGCCGCCGCCCGTGACCGGGGGCGGAAGCGGCTGGACACGGTCCGCGCGGAACGGGAGGCGCGAGCCGCGGAACTCGAGTCGGTGCGGAGTGCGGTCGAGTCGCGGACACGCGATCTGCGGGACCGCGAGCAGCAGGTCGCGGTGCTGCATGCGCGCGTGGAGTCGCTGGAGGAGCTGGAGGCCGGACGGGCCGCCTACGCACAGGGCGCTCGCGAGGTGCTGGCCGCGGACAGCCGGGTGGCCCATCACGGATCGGTGGCCGACCATCTGGAGGTCGAGCGGCGTGACGAGTCGGCGGCCGAATCGTGTCTGGCGGATCTGTTGCAGGACGTCGTCGTGCCGTCGCGCAGGGATGCGCTGGCCGGGATCGCGTTCTCGGCCTCTCGCAACAGCGGTCGTTGCGGCTTCGTCTTCGCTGACGCGAAGCCGGCGGGGCGCACCGTTCGCCCGCCCCACCCGGCGCTACGGGCGCTGACGGACGTGGTCAAGGTGACAGGCGCCGGCGCGGCCGTGGTGCGCCGGCTGTTGCGACAGCGCTGGATCGCTCCGTCGCTCGACGACGCCCTGGCGGCGGCGCGCGAGACCGACGATCCCATCGCGACGCCGGACGGTGTCGTCGTTCGCGGACCGCATCGAGTCGCCGGCGGTGGGCGGCAGGGATCGGGCGGCCTGCTCGCTACAAAGCGGGAAATCAAGGAGCTGCGGGAACGGGTCGCCGTCGAGAGGGCGGCGGCCGACGAGCTCGCACGTCGAATCGCCGACGGCAAGGAGGAGGCGGTTCGGAGCGAGCAGGCCCTCGGCGCGCTGCGGAACGACGAGCATGCGTTGGAGAAGGAGCTCGTCGGACTCGACATGCACTTGTCCCGCCTCGAGGAGGAGCGCCACCGTGTCACCGACAGGCAGCGCCTCGTCGAGACCGAGCGCGAACAGTTGACCGGGGAAAGGGCGGCTCAAGAAGCGCGCGAGACCGAGGCACGCGAAGCGATCGACCGCCTGGAGGCGCAGCAACGGGCGGCCGATGACCGGTTCATGCACGCCGAGCGCCGGCTTCATGAAGCGCGCGAGACCGTCGAGGCGCTCGGGCGGGATGCGGCCGCCGCGAAGGCACGGCATGCGACGATGGCGGAACGCGCTGCCGCGATCTCTTCCGACGTGCGGCGGCTGGAAGAGCAGGCCGAGGAGCTTCGGGAGCGGATTGCCGGGTGCGCAGCCGAGAACGAACGCGCCGTTGCCGACCGGCGCGGCACGCTGGCGGAAGTCGTCCGCTCGGAGCAGCAGCTCGGCGCCGATGTCGAGGCATTCGACGCGCTTCGCAAGGAGATCGTGGAGCTCGATGGCCGTGGTGGGGAACTGCGGCAGCGGATCGCTGCGCAGGACGAGGAGGTGCGCACCGCCCGTCAGGCGTTGGAACGCGCGCGCGCGGAAGTGGGGAAGCAGGAGGTGGCGCTGGCCACGGCCGAAGCGGATCTGGGCCATCTGACCGAGGCGTGCAGTCTGTCGCTGCAGGCCGGCCTGGACGATGTCCGCGCCGAGGTGGAGGCGCTGGAAGCGCAGGGGCCCATCGAACCCGACGCGACGCTCCTCGGGACGCCGACGCCTGTCGATATCGCGGGAGACGGTGCCGCTGCCGCTGCCGGATCCGGCGAAAGGGCAGACACGGTGGACGCTGCGCGCGAAGAGGCCGGCGCGGACAGAATGGCCGAGTCGCAGCCGGCCGACGCCGAGGCCATCGTCGATCTCCTGCACGCAAAGGTCGAGCGCCTGGGCGCGGTCAACATGATGGCCATCGATCAGTTCGACGAGCTGGAGGAGCGGCACGGCTTCCTGACCGCGCAGCGCCAGGACCTCATCGACGCCATCTCCGCCACCGGAGCTGCCATCAAGCGCATCGACGCGACCACCCGCTCCCGCTTCCAGGAAGCGTTCAAGGTAGTCAACGAGCACTTCCAGCTCACCTTCGAGACGCTGTTCGGCGGGGGGCGGGCCGAGCTCGTGCTGCTCGACGAGTCCGACGTGCTGGAGAGCGGCATCGACATCGCCGCGCAGCCTCCCGGCAAACGTCTCCAGAGCATTCAGTTGCTGTCCGGTGGAGAGAAGGCGCTGACGGCCATGGCGCTGATGTTCGCCATCTTCCATTACCGACCGAGTCCGTTCTGCCTGCTGGATGAGATCGATGCTCCCCTGGACGACGCGAACATCGGGCGCTTCGTGGAGATGTTGCGTGGATTGCAGGATCGCACGCAGTTCGTCCTGGTCACGCACAACCGCAAGACCATGGAGATCGCGGACCGCCTGTACGGCATCACGATGGAGGAGCCGGGCGTGTCCAAGCTGATTTCCGTCAACATGGCACAGACAGTCGGGTGAACGAGGGGAAGGCGCGCCGTTTTCACCGGCTGAGGCGTCGGAGCCGCCGACTTGCGTTCCTCGCGAGGGTAGGCGTGCTCGTCGCGGCCGCTGTCTGGGGTCATCCGGCCGCGGTCGTCGAGACGTTCCTGAGTGTGCCGGCGCTGCCGTCGGCGCTGCGGGTCGTGCTCGGTACCGGTATGCTGGCCGTGGCGCTCGGTCTCGCCACGGAGCTGGCGGCGCTGCCGTTCGTCGTCCACGGCGATTATTTCCTGGAGCGTCGCTTCGGACTCTCCCGGCAGTCGTTCGGCGTCTGGCTTCTGGGCCTGGGGCAGACCATCGGCGTTCGCGTGGCCGGCTGGTCGGTCGCTGCGGTCGCCGTCTATACGGCGATCGGCATCTGGCCCGACACGTGGTGGAAGGCAGCGGGGGCAGGCTACCTGGCGATGTCCGTGGTTCAGGCCACGCTGGCGTCGGCGGCGGTGGCGAAGCGCGCCAAACCGTTGCGGCGTCCCGCCCTGCAGGCCCGCCTGCAAGCGCTGACGCGCCGCGCCAGGGCACCGGTCATCGCGATTCACGAGTGGCGGGTCGGGTCCGCCACCGACACCGCCAACGCCGCGGTCGTCGGCATCGGACCGTCACGGCGGATCCTGGTCTCGGATACGTTGCTGGAGGACTACAGCGATGATGAGATCGAGGTGATCATCGCCCACGAGATCGGCCACCACGTGCACTGGGATCTGTGGCAGACGATCGCCTGCACTTCCGCACTGTCGTTGGCGGCTTTCTGGACGGCGAACACCGTGCTGGCGACATTGTTGCCGCTCCCCGGGATTTCCGGGCTGTGGGTTGTCGGCAGCTTGCCGCTGCTGGCACTCGTCTACGGGGCCGTGACGGTGGCGTCGGCGCCGATCGTCAACACGCTGTCGCGCTGGCATGAGCGCAGGGCCGATCGGTACGCGCTACGGGTGACCGGCAACCTCGATGCGTTCGTGTCGGGGCTGCGCCGCGTGAGCGCGCAGTACCTCGCCGAGGAGCGACCGTCGAGGCTCGTCGAGTGGCTGTTTCACTCGCATCCCCCGCTGGCCGCCCGCATGGCGGGCGCCCGCGCGGCCGTCTCCAAGGGCTGACAGCCCGGTTCGCCAGCCACTCAGCGGCGGGCGGGCTCGCGGTTGCCGCGCTGTCGTGGCGGACGGGAACCACCGCCGGGTCCGCCCGGCCCGCCGCGTCCGCCGGAACGGCGGGGCTGGCCATCGCCCTTGTCGCCGTTGTCGGACGAACCGCCCGGAAGCAGCGCCTTGCGACTCAGTCGGACCTTGCCGGAGGGGTCGACGTTGATCACCTTCACCAACACCTGGTCGCCCTCGGTCAGCTCGTTGCGCACCTCGGCCACGCGATAGTGGGCGATCTCCGAAACATGAAGCAGGCCGTCGATGCCCGGCAGGATCTCGACGAACGCCCCGAAGTCCGTGATGCGCTGCACCTTGCCCAGGTAGGTCTTGTTCAGCTCCGGGCTGGCGGTCAGCTCCTCGATGATGGCGATGGCCTTCTGTGCCGACGTCTCGTCCGTCGACGCCACGTTGACCCGGCCGTCGTCCTCGACGTCGATCTTGACGCCGGTCCGATCGATGATGCTGCGGATAGTCTTGCCGCCCGGTCCGATTACGTCCCGTATCTTGTCCACCGGGATCTGAATCGTCACGATGCGCGGCGCGTGCGTGGAGATGGACTCGCGGGGTGTCGCGATGGTCACCCCCATCTTCTCGAGAATGTGGAGCCGGCCGGCGCGCGCCTGCTCCAGCGCTTCCCGCATGATTTCGGTGGTGATTCCGGCGACCTTGATGTCCATCTGCAGCGCGGTGATGCCCTCGCTGGTGCCGGCGACCTTGAAGTCCATGTCGCCGTAGTGGTCCTCGGCCCCGGCGATGTCCGACAGGATGGCGTGGCGGCCGCTCTCTTCGTCGAGAATGAGACCCATCGCGATCCCGGCCACCGGCCGCTTCATCGGCACCCCTGCGTCCATCAGCGCGAGCGCGCCGCCGCAGACGCTGGCCATGGACGACGATCCGTTGGACTCCAGGATGTCCGAGACGACGCGCAGCGTGTAAGGGAATTCCTCCTCGCTCGGGATCAGCGGGGCCAGGCTGCGCTCCGCCAGGTGGCCGTGGCCTATCTCGCGCCGGCCCGGTCCGCGCAGAAACTTGACCTCGCCGACGGAGAACGGCGGGAAGTTGTAGTGCAGCATGAATCGCTTGTAGCTCTCCCCGTCGACCAACTCCACCTTCTGCTGGTCGTCCGCCGTGCCCAGGGTCGCCGAGACGAGGGCCTGGGTCTCGCCGCGGGTGAACACCGCCGACCCGTGGACCCGCGGCAGGACGCCGATGTCCGATGTGATCTCGCGCACCTGATCGAACGCCCGGCCATCGAGACGGCGCCCTTCGCCGAGGACCTCGTCGCGCAGCACTTTTTCCTTCAGATCCTTGAATACCTGCTTGGCGTCCGCGCGGTGAGCCGGATCGTCTTCCGGCAGGGAGTCGAGGAGATCGTCGAGCACGCTGTCCACCTGGGCGTAGCTCGCCAGCTTGTCCCTGATGCGCATCGCCTCGGCCAGCGGCGCCAGGGCTTGTGATTCGATCTCCCGGCGGACCGTTTCGTCGATCACCTGCGATTCGACGGCGATCTTCTGCTTGCCGACGGCCGCCGCCATTTCCTCGATGGCGTCGATGATGTCGCGGATCGCAGCGTGGCCCGTCTCGAGGGCGCCGAGCATCGCGTCCTCTCGCACCTCCTTGGCGCCCGCCTCGACCATGACGATCGCTGCCCGGCTCCCGGCGACGATCAGGTCGAGTTCGCTCTGCTTGCGCTCCGGGTACGTCGGGTTGATTATGAACGAGCCGTCGATCAGGCCGACACGAACCGCGGCGATGGGGTGCGCGACCGGAATGGGCGAGATGGCGAGCGCGGCCGAGGCGCCGGTCAGGGCGAGCACGTCGGAGTCGTTCTCGGGGTCGGCCGACAGAAGCAGTGCGATGATCTGCGTTTCTCGTGTCCATCCGGCAGGAAACAGGGGCCGGAACGGGCGGTCGATGAGACGGCTCGTCAGGACTTCCTTCTCGGTGGGTTTGCCTTCCCGCTTGAAGAACCCGCCCGGTATCCGTCCCGACGCGTAGGCGTACTCGCGGTAGTCGACGGTGAGCGGGAGAAAATCGATGCCTTCGCGGGCGTTGGGCGCGGCGCACGCGGTGACGATGACGAAGGTGTCGCCATAGCGTACGGTGACCGCCCCGTCCGCCTGTTTGGCCAGCTTGCCGGTTTCTATCGTGAGGGTGGACCGGCCGACATTCACCTGGGCCGTATGCATGGGGATGGGCTCCAGTTCTCGGGACGATTCTTGGTCCCTGCGCGTTGTGCGGAGAGGCGGGCAGCGGTCCGTCGGGACCGGTCTTCTTCTCGCGCTTATTTGCGGATGCCGAGTCGCTTGATCAGAACCAAGTAGCGCTCGGAATCCTTGCCCTTGAGGTAGTCGAGGAGGCGGCGGCGCCGGCCGACCAGTTGCAGCAGACCACGACGTGAATGGTGGTCCTTGGCGTGGGTCTTGAAATGCTCGGTCAGATAGGAGATGCGCTCGCTGAGAATCGCGATCTGCACCTGCGGGGATCCGGTATCGCTGTCGTGCAGGCGATACGAGCCGATCAATTCGGACTTCCGCTCCTTGGCCAGCGCCACGTGCAACTACCTCTCTACTCTTGCTTTACTTGACACTCTGCTCAAACCGCGATCCTACACTAGAACGATTGTCGGGTGCAAAAGCCGGGCGGCATCGGCCTTCGCTATCGCGATCAGCGTGCCGCCGGCGTCATACAGCTTTGCCACCCCGGTAGCGGAGAACTTCACCCCCGGGGTCCAATCCGCGCTGGAGGAGACGACGTCCGCGGCCGTCAGGTCGTTGCCGTGCCGAGCGCGCCGGGCGCCGTGCTCCGTCAGCACGAACCTCGGAACTTCGGGCAGGAGCTCCGCGAGCGGCACCATCCGGTCCGCGACGGAAGGACCGGCCGCATCGACTTCGTCCAACGGCACCGCACCCCTAAGGTCGAACGCCCCGTTGCGTTCGCGCCGCAGCTTCTCGAGGCAGGCTCCGCACCCGAGTACCCGTCCGAGCTCGTGGGCGAACGCGCGCATATAGAAGCCGGCTTCGCAGGTGACCCGGCATCTGACCCGCGTGCGGTCGACCTCCAGCACGTCGACGGCATGCACGGTCACGTCGACCGGATCGGGATCCACCGGCTGGTTGCGGCGGGCCAGCTTGTAGGCCCGGACGCCCCGGATCTTCTTCGCCGAGAACGGGGGCGGCCGTTGCGGCTGGGTACCGACGAACGCCTGCACGGCGTGCTCCAGCACTTGCCGGTCCGGCGCCTGGACCAGGCCGGTCCCCATCCGGTCGCGGGCGTCGGCAGTGACTGTTCCGGCAGCGTCGTACGTGTCGGTCGAGACGCCGAGCAGGATGCTGCCCTCGTAGACCTTGCGTCCCGCGGAGAGCAGCGCCGCAAGCCGCGTCGCGCGTCCCACCACGAGCGGGAGCACGCCGGTGGCGATCGGATCCAGCGTTCCGATGTGTCCGACGCGCCTGACGCCGAGCGAGCGCCGCGCATGGGCCACGACATCGTGCGATGTCGGCCCGGACGGCTTGTCGACGACCAGCACCCCGTCCATTTCAGGTGCCTGGTACGGCCGATCCCGCGTGCCGCGAACGCTCGATTGCCGCCACGGTGCGCAAGAGCAGGAGCCGCTCCCGGTCTGCCGTGGGCGCCTCCAGCGTGCAGCCCGCGGCATTCCGATGGCCTCCTCCTCCGAACGTTGCGGCCACCGCGCGGACGTCGACGACACCCTTCGACCGCAGGCTGGCCCGAGTGGTTCCCTCCAGGGCCTTGATCATGATCACCGCTTCCACGTCGCGGGCCGCCAGCGGGAGGTTGATCACGCCCTCCATGTCGTCGGGGGGACAGGCGGTGTCGCGGAGCAGCGCCTCGTCGACGCGGAGGAGCGCTACCCGGCCGTCCGCCTCGAGCCGCATCTCGTGCAGCAGGCGCCCGGTCAGCCGCAGCTTGCCGAGCGAGCTGCTCTGGTAGATCGCGGCCGCGAGAGCCGCGACGTCGACGCCGCAGGCGGCTACGTCGCGGCAGGCCTCGAAGGTTCGGGCGGTGATGTTCGCGTGGCGGAACGAGCCGGTGTCGGTGAGGATGCCGGCGTACAGGGCCGCGCCGATCTCCGGGGTGATGGGAACGCCGAGCACGGCGATCAGGTCGCGGACCATTTCCGCGCAGGCTGCGGCGCTCGGGTCGAACCAGTTGAGCGCGCCGTACATGGCGTTTCCCGCGTGGTGATCGATGTTGATGACCGGCTGACGATCCAGCCCGGTGACCTCGGTGCGATCGAGCGTGCTGCATTCCAGCACGACCGCGGCGTCGAAGCGGTCGTTCACGGTGTCCGCCGCTTCGATGTCCGTTACCCCCGGCAGCGTTTCCAGGTACACGGGCGGTGGATCGTGGTTGACGATACGTACGGTCTTGCCGAGCGCCCGCAGGGTGTGCGCCAGGGCCAGTTGCGAGCCGACGGAGTCGCCGTCGGGCCGGGCGTGCGAGGACAGCACGAAACGTGCTCCGTCCTGCAGGGCGCCGGCGATGGGTCCGATCGCGTCAGGCGCCATCTGTGTCTTCCGTCTCGACAGGAGGGTCAGGCTCGCCGGCGGGGGAGCGGAGCGACTCGCGCTGCTGTTCGAGCTCGTCGAAGATGCGCGCGATGCGGTCCTGCCGTTCGGCGGAGTCGTCGTACACGAAGCGGATCTCCGGGACCTGGCGTAGTTGCAGGCGTTGGCCGATCTCGCGGCGCAGATAAGCTTGCGCCCGGCGCAACCCGCGGGCTGCGTCGCGGCGGTCGCTGCCGTCGAGCAGCGTGTAGTAGACGCGTGCGAGTTGGAGGTCGGCGGTCATTCTGACGTCGGTGACGGTCACGCTCAGCACACCCGGATCGCGGACGGAGCGGGCGAGGAGCGTGGAGAGCTCGGTTCTCACGCGTTGCGCGACACGCCGGATTCGGTTGCCCTCTGCCATGTAATGTTCTGGTGCTTCAACGCAACCACTGCAGGTCGGTTGCCAGCACGAGACCGGGATCGCGGCGTTCCATCTCCATGACGACACCATCCAGAACGCGGTCGACGTGGTCCCGATGCGATGCTATCGCCACGATGCCGAGACGGGACCGTTGGTGGGTGTCGAGATGGTCGATTTCCGCCAGCGAGACATTGAGCTTGCGGACGCGGTCCTTGACGCTCGAGAGGATCCGCCGCTTGTCCTTGAGCGAGCGCGCACCCGGAAAGTGGAGTTCTACGGTCAGCAACCCGACGGCAGGCATCGGTCGGCGCAGGCGGTCGGTCAGACGGTCGCGACGACCTTCTCCACGGTGAACGACTCGACGACGTCGCCGACCTTGAGATCGGCGAAGCGCTCGAACGCCAGACCGCACTCCAGGCCGCCCCGTACTTCGTTGACGTCGTCCTTGAAGCGCCGCAGCGATCCGATGCGCCCCTCGTGCACCACCACGCCGTCCCGCACGAGCCGTGCCTGCGCGTCGTTCGCGCGGGTGATCACTCCCTCTGTGACCATGCAACCGGCTGCCGTGCCGAACTTGGGGATCTTGAACGTCTGCCGGATCTCGGCGGCACCCAGCTTGACCTCCTTCGTCGTGGGATCGAGCAGGCCGGCCAGCGCCTTCTTCAATTCGTCGGTGACGTCGTAGATGACCGAGTGGAGCCGAATGTCGACCCCTTCGCGTTCCGCTACGGCCGTCGCGTTGCGGTCGGGACGCACGTTGAACCCGATGACGATGGCGTTCGAGGTCGAAGCCAGCAGCACGTCCCATTCGCTGATGGCGCCCACGCCGGTGTGGATGATGCGCGTCTTGACCCGCTCGTCGCCCAGCTTCCCCAGCGAGTCGGCCAGCACCTCCGCGGAGCCCTGCACATCCGCCTTGATGATGATAGGCAGCTCCTTGGCCTCACCTTCCGACAACTGCTGCTGGAGCGATTCCAGCGTCAGCCGCTGGCCGCGTCCGCCGAGCGCCTTTTCCTTCGCCTGGTTCTGGCGCAACACAGCGATCTGCCGCGCCTTCGCCGCTTCGGTCACGGCCTGGAACGCGTCTCCGGGTTGCGGCAGCCCGGTCAGGCCGAGCACCTCCACCGGACTGGAGGGGCCGACCTCGTTCGCCTTCTGAAGCCGGTCGTCCAGCAACGCCCGGACGCGTCCGACCACGACCCCTGCGATGAAGTTGTCGCCGACGCGCAGCGTGCCGTCCTGCACCAGGATCGTGGCGACCGGTCCGCGACCGCGGTCCACCTTGGCCTCGAGCACCGTACCGGTCGCGGCTCGTTTCGGATTAGCCTTCTGTTCCTCGAGCTCGGTCACCAGGAGGATCATCTCCAGAAGGCCGTCCAGGTTGTCCCGCTTCTTCGCCGAGACGGGCACGGTGACCGTGGTCCCGCCCCAGTCCTCGGGAGTGAGGTCCCGGTCCGCCAACTCCTTCTTGACGCGATCGAGGTTGGCGTCCGCCTTGTCGATCTTGTTGATGGCGACGACGATGGGGACGCCCGCCGCCCTTGCATGATCGATTGCTTCCTGCGTCTGCGGCATCACCCCGTCGTCGGCGGCCACGACGAGGATGACGATGTCGGTCACCTGGGCGCCGCGGGCGCGCATCAGCGTGAACGCCTCGTGACCCGGCGTGTCCAGGAAGACGATCTTGCGGCCGTTCACCGCTACCGAGTACGCACCGATATGCTGCGTGATTCCGCCGGCCTCGCCCTCGGCGACCTTCGTCTCGCGGATGGCGTCGAGCAGGGTCGTCTTGCCGTGGTCCACGTGCCCCATGACGGTCACGACCGGGGCGCGGACGATCAGGTCGTCCGGCTTCGCCTCCTCCGCCTCGATGACGACCATCTCCTCCTCGAAGGTGCGCATCTTGACGTCCGCTCCGAACTCCCGGGCGATGGTGGTCGCCGTTTCCGGGTCGAGCGTCGTGTTGATGGTCATCATCACGCGGCGTTCGATCAGCTTCTTGAGCACGTCCTTGGGCTTGACCTCCAGGCGCTCGGCCAAGTCCTTGACGGTCATGCCCTCGGCCAGGGTAATCGTCCGCGTGATCGGGGGCGGAGGTGCCGGCGTGGCGGGAGTCTGGGGCCTCGTGCGCCGGTATTGGGCGCGCCGCCCGCCCGGGCGGTGATGCGGCCGCGGCGGCGGACGGTAGCCGACTGCCGGCCGGGGTGGCAGAGGGCGTGCCGCCGGGGGCCGTACCGGCTGGGAAGGCAACGGCCGCGGTCCACCCAGTGGCGGACGCGCGGCGGGCGTCGCCGCGGCGACCGGCGGAGCTGGCCGGACGGGTACCCTGGGCACGGTGGTCGGGGTCGCGGGTCGCGGCTTGACGGGCTTGGGATCCTCGATCCGCAGCCGCAACCGCGGAGGCACCACGCGCCCGGTCGGACGAAGCGCGAGTCCCGAGCCGGGGCGCGACACGCCGGAAGATGAGCCGGAGGCGGGCGGCGGAATGGGAACCGCCGGCGGGACGGGAGGCGCCGCCGCGACGCTTTCCTCCGAAGCGGTTGGCTTCTCCACCTCCGGGGGCGGCGCCTTCAATTCCACGGGGGGAGCAGCTTTCGCGGCGGCCCGTCCGGTGTCCTCATTCGGTTGCAGCGGCATTCCTTCGACCTGGATACTGGGCGGCGCGACCGTCGCGCCTGCGGGCGCGTCATCGTCGATACGAGGCAAGTTGGCTTCGACCTGCAAGGGCTCCTCGGCTGCAACGCTGGGCGGCTCGATCTTGGCGGGCGGAGTCTCCTCGACCTCGACGCCGGACGGTTGGACCCCGGCCGGCGGAGCTTTCTCGACCGTGACTCCGGGCGGCTCGGCCTCGACGCGTGGACCCTGTTCGGCCGCGACGTCCGGCACCGATGGTTCGGCCGCAACGGGAGTCTCCTTCACCGCCGTGGACGGTTCTTCTACGCGGATGCGGGGCGTCTCGACCCGCAGCCGCGGTGCGCCTTCGACACGCAGCCGCGGCGCCGACGGCAGCCGCGGGATCGCGGGAGGCGGCGCCTGCGGTGCAGGTTTCGGCGCCGGCTGCGCAGCCGCGGGCGGAGCGTCGGCCGCGGTCGGCGCCGTTGCGGCCGGTACCTCCGCTGCCGGTGCGGCAGGCGTGCCGGCGGCGGCCTCGGCATCGTCGACCGCGGCCGCCTCGGCTGCCGCCCTTGCGGCCTTGGCGGACTTGACCAGTCGTGGCGGACCGAGCTTCGGCGCCGCCGGGGCGACCGGCTCTGCCGCGCTGGCCCCGCGCTTCGTGACTGGCCGTTGCGAGAAGAGCGATCCGGCGGGCAGTGTGACGTTTCGCTTGCGTGCGATCCGCTCGGCAAACTGTCGGGCCACGATCTCTTCCACGGTGCTCGAAGCACTCTTCGCTTCAATCCCGTGCTGCGTGCGAAGCAACTGCACTACTTCCTGGCTCGGGATGCCGAGAACTTCAGCGATCTTGTAGATGCGAATTGTGCCCACGGGCGCTCTCACTCCGCTGTCGGTGTCTCGTCGGCCGCATCCGCCGCCGCCGGGGTCGACGTGCCCGCCGACTGGACCATCGAAGCGTCCTCCAGTTCATCGGGGGCGGCCACCGCTTTCGTGGCGGCGGCGACCTGGTCCCGCACCGTGGCCTGCAGATCCCGGGCCGTGGTCTCGTCCACGCCCGCCACCTCGGCCAACGCCGCGGTGTCGACGTCGAGCAGGCGATCGGCCGTGTCCAGCCCCGCCTCGCTCAGGCGCAAGAGCTGCGCATCGTCGAGTCCCGGCAACATGAGCGTACCGGCCTCATCGCCTTCGGCAAGCTCTTCGAACTGCGCCTCGACCTCGCGTCGTTTCTCTTCCTCGCTCTTGATGTCGATTCTCCAGCCGGTCAGCTTGGCCGCCAGACGGACGTTCTGGCCCTTCTTGCCGATCGCGAGGGAAAGCTGGCGGTCCTCCACGACCACTTCGACGATCGACTCCTCCGGGTCGAGCACGGTCACCCGCTGCACTCTGGCCGGACTGATGGCGTTGGTCACGAAGACGACAGGGTCTTCGGACCATTCGACGATGTCGATCTTCTCGCCGCGCAGCTCCCGGATTATCGCCTGCACCCGCGTACCCTTCATCCCGACGCAGGCGCCGACGGGGTCGACGTCGCGTTCGCGCGAGTGGACGGCGACCTTCGCCCGATCCCCCGCTTCGCGGACCGCGCCGCGGATGGTGACCGTGCCGTCGTAAATCTCCGGCACCTCCTGCTCGAACATCTTGACCAGCAGCGTCGGATCGGTACGGGACAGGATGATCTGCGGTCCCTTCGTGTTCTTGTTGACCTCGCGGATCACCGCGCGGATCCGGTCGCCGGTGGTGTAGTTCTCGGCTCGCGACTGTTCGCGCCGGGGAAGCAGCGCTTCCACCCGTTCGGTGTCCACGACGATGTCGCCGTTCTCGAACCGCTTGACGGTGCCCCCGATCACCTCGTTGACCCGGTCGCTGTACAGGGCGTACACGTTGTCGCGCTCCGCCTCGCGCACCTTCTGGAAGATGACCTGTTTCGCGGTCTGCGCCGCGATGCGTCCGAGGACATCGGTCGGCTTGGGGAACTCGATCTCCATGTCGACTTCCGCCTCGTCGCCGTACAGCTCCTGCGCCTCGGCGAGCGAGATCTCCGTCAGCGGATCGGTCACCTCCTCGACGATCTGACGAACCGAGAACAGTTCGACCTGGCCTGTCTCGTGATTGAACTTCGTCCGCAGATTCTCGGTCGACTTGTAGTACTTTCGCGAGGCGGTCAGGACGGCGTCCTCGATGGCCGTGACGATGACGTCGGGCTCGATGCCCTTCTCCTTGGCCAGCGCCTCGATCGTCTGTTGCAGCGGATTGCTCATCACGTGTTCTCGCGCGCAGGCTGCGGCCTGCACCACGACTTCACAACTCCACTTCCAGCCGCGCCTTCGTCACCCGTGCCCACGGGATTCGGTGGACGCGCCTTCCGGCGTTCACCACGACGCGGCCCGGCGAATCCTGCGATTCCACGTCGACCGGCTCGACGCCTGCGATCCGCCCGCAGATGAACCGTTGTCCGTCCACGGGCTCCGCCATCACGAACCGGGCAAGCCGACCCCGAAAGCGCCGGCAGTCCCCCAAGTGCCGCAACGGGCGATCGAGCCCCGGCGACGACACTTCCAACGTGTACGGATGCTCGAACTCGAATTCGACATCGAGCACCACGCTGACGTCCGTGCTCACGCGCTGGCAATCGTCGAGGGTGACTGATTCGCCCGCCGGATCGCCATTCTTCGCGGTCACGCTCGGTGGCCGGTCTATGACGATTCGCAGCAGCCAGCCGACCGACTCGCGCCGCAGCTGGACGTCGAAGACGTCGAGACCGAAGTCACGGGCGATCCGCTCCGCGATGGCCCAGACCTGCGCAACCCGGCCTTCACCCTGCCTTGCTCCGCGTTGACCGTGCAACTGCGCCCTGAAACACAAAGAAGTGGGCGAAACGCCCACTTCTGCAGGACTTCGTTTCCCGTAGCCGAGGAAGTATATCACGGAAGCCGGTCGCGGTCTTCCACGGGACCTACGGCGTCAGGCGGTACAACATGCGCGGGTACGGGATGGTCTCGCGGATGTGCTCCAGACCGCAGAGCCACGCGACCACACGCTCCACGCCCATGCCGAAGCCGGCATGCGGCACGCTTCCGTAGCGCCGCAGGTCCAGGTACCACTCGAATGCCTCCCGCGGGAGATCGTGCTGGCGAATCCGGTCGAGCAGAAGCTCGTAGTCGTCCAGCCGCTCGCCGCCGCCGACGATCTCTCCATAGCCCTCGGGGGCCAGCACGTCCACAGACAACGACAACTCCGGTCTCTCCGCGTCCGGCTTCATGTAGAAGGCCTTGATGGCCGCGGGAAAGCGCTGCACCGCTACCGGGCGCTCGAAGTGTTCCGCAAGGGCCGTCTCGTCCGGCCCGCCGAAGTCGCCGCCCCACTCGAACGGGAGGCCGCGGGTCTTGAGGATCTCGACCGCCTCGTCGTAGGCGATGCGCGGAAAAGGCGAACGGACGCGCTCCAGCGTCGCCGTGTCGCGTTCCAGCACGTCCAGCTCGCCGCGGCGCCGGTCGAGCACCCGCTCGACGAGCGAGACGACGAGTGCTTCCGCCAGGTCCGTAGCGTCGTCCAGAGTCGCGTAGGCCATCTCCGGCTCGACCATCCAGAACTCGGTCAGGTGTCGCCGCGTCTTCGATTTCTCGGCGCGGAACGTGGGTCCGAAGCAGTAGACCCGCCCGAGCGCCATGGCGTTGGCCTCGTTGTACAACTGACCGCTCTGCGTCAGGTACGCCGTCGAATGGTCGAAGTACGGGACGGCGAACAGGGTCGTGGTGCCTTCGCAGGCGGCCGGCGTGAAGATCGGCGTATCGGCCAGGATGAACCCCTGGCCGTTGAGGAAGTCCCGGATGCCGTCGACCACCTCGTGGCGCACGCGCAGGATCGCCGCCTGCCGGCGGCTGCGGATCCAGAGGTGGCGCCGGTCGAGCAGGTAGTCGACGCCGTGTTCCTTCGGCGTAATCGGAAACTGATGGGACTCGCCGATGACCGTCAGCCTCGCGACGTCCACTTCGTAGCCGCCCGGCGCGCGCGCGTCGGCCCGCACGGTTCCCTCGACGATCAGCGATGTCTCCTGGCCGAGATGGTCGGTCCGGGCGAACGTGTCGTCCCCCACGGCGGCCTTGGAAACGACGGCCTGGATGAACCCCGTGCCGTCGCGCAGGGTGAGGAAATGGATCTTGCCGCTCGATCGCCGCCGGTGCAGCCAACCGCGGAGCGCAACTTCCCGGCCTTCGTGTCCGGAGATCCCGTCGATGGTCGTCCTGGTCGCCTCCATGGCTAGCAGCGTACTACGAGGCGGGTTGCTCCAGCACGGCGCCGAGCAACTCGCCGAGGCGGTCCCGCTCCGGGTCCTGTGCAATCGCCTCTCGTGCGTAGGAGATCGTGCGGGGTATCGCGTCTCGATACCGTGAATTGCCACGGACGGTGATCTGAAAGCCGAAAGTGCCCAGGGCCTTGAGGGTCCGTTGCACGGTCGTGCGGAAGAAGCGCCGCCGCAGGGCCGCGCCGTCGCGCACACACGCGACCGTCTGGTAGTGCGCGAGCAGGCGGTCGACCTCGGCCGCGTCCAGCTCCACGTAGGCGTCACGCAACAGCGACGCCAGGTCGTAGGTATCCGGACCCATGCGCGCGTCCTGGAAGTCGATGACATGCAGGCGGTCCCGGTGCAGCATCAGGTTGCGGCTGTGAAAGTCGCGATGGCAGAGCACGCGCGGTTCGGCGGCCATGCCGGCGGTCAGCGCCCGGAACTCGTTGTCGAGGGCGCTCCGCGCCTCCGCCGTGAGCGCTTGTCCCCGGAAGCCCGCCACGAAATGCTCGACGAAGAAGTCCAGCTCCTGCGTCAGCTTCGCGACGTCGAACGCCAGGCCGAACGGGCCCGCGCCGGAACCCGCCAGGCGGCGGCCTCCCTGCTGAATCGACACGATGATCTCCACGGCTTCGCGGTACCGCGCACTGCGTTCGACAGCCGGCAGCGTAGCGGCCGCCTCCTCCAGCATCGTGTCGCCGAGGTCTTCGACGACGACGAGGCCCAGGGCCGCGTGCGCGCCGTGGACGGCGGGCACCGGCACGGGAAGCTGGCGGAACAGATCGGCGACACGGATCAGCGGCAGCGTCTCGGGATCGATGGGCTGCTCGTGAACGACGAGCACGCGGGATGGCGCCGCGGGCGGAATGACCCTTACGAACCGGCGGTCGGAGGCGTCTCCCGCCAACCGCTCGAGTCGCGTCGTGGGTGGCAGTCCGGCAATCCGCAGCCATGCCCTCGCGCGCGATTCGTGGGTGTCGGGATGGGCTGACAGGTCCGTCATCGGTCGTTCCCCGGCAGGCGGTCGAGGGGATAGACGGCCGCGTTTCCGATGGTGCTCCAGCCTTCCACGTTTCCGGCGTCCGTGGCCCGCACGCAGATCCGGCGCCGCAACGCCGTGCCGGGAGGCAGGCGGACGCCGTCGGTCACGATGCACTCTTCGAGTCGGCAACGCGCACCGATGACCGCGTTGTCCCAGACGGCAGTGCGCTCCACCGATGCCGTGCGATCGATCGTCGAGCCGGCGCCGGCCGGCAGGGACGGATGCCCTTCGCGGCAGGCGACAGCCAGCGAGGCGGCCAGGTAATCCGCCGGCGTGCCGACGTCCAGAAACTCGTCGTCGACCTGGTGGGCACGGATGCGCTTGCCTCCGCTTCTTCCGGAAGGCCGGAGCAGCTCGTCGTAGAGGCCGCCGACCGTCGCCGCGGGCCGACCGAGGGGCAGGTCTTCGAAGACCGCGGCCTCCACGACCTGCAGACCGACGAAGTGGGAGACCGGTCCACTGCCGGCCGGGGCGAAACCGCGCACGCGGCCTTCTTCGGCAACGCGAACGCCCCCGTAGCGGGTCGGGTCCGGATTGGGCGCGACGGCCAGGGTCACGGCGGCGTCCGTGCGTGCGTGCGTGTCGGCAAGTGCGCGGAGCGAGATGGTCGTCAACGTGTCGCCGTTGACGATGAAGAAGCGCCGGCCGAGAAGCGGCAGCGCCTGGCGCGGGCCGCCGGCCGAGCCGAGAACGACCGGCTCCCAGGAGTACCGCACGCGGACGCCGGCCGCCCTGCCGTGCCCCACCACGCGCGTCACCGTCTCCGGCCGGTGGTGCAGATTGAGCACCACGTGCTCGACGCCCTGGCCGGCGAGCCACTCGAGGATCCGTATCACCAGCGGACGCCCGGCGACCGGCACCGCCGGCTTCGCGCGGACGTTCGTCAGCGGCCCGAGGCGCGTGCCGAGCCCTGCCGCGAGCACGAGAGCGGGCGGAAGCGGGCCGATCATTGCGTTCGGGAACTATTCGAAGACCATGTCGCCGGCGGGGCGTCCGCGGGCCGCGCAGTCCGATTCCCAGACGCGCCGATAGGAGGCCGTGATGTAGTCACCGGGTCCGCGGCCGAGAGCCCGGGCGAGCCTCGTCACGCCCGCTTCGCTCCCTTCCAGCTCGACGAACACGCCGCACGGCGTTTCATCGATGGCGACGATCGTACCGTCGCGCTCGAACTCCTCGCGGTACTTCTGGTACCGGAACCAGACGTCGAAACCCACCCGGCGCAGCATCTCGAGCAGCGCCGCGCCGTCGCCGACATCCGTCTCCAGCTCTTCCCGCACCTTCATGACGTCGGGGCGCGGCGGTCCCTTGAAGGTCAGGGCTGCGCTTTCGCCCCCGCCGGCCGGCTGTTCGACACGTACCCGCAGCGTGCACCACTCGTCCCGCAGGCGACCGCCGGCGGTGTCGAGAAGGCGGTCGTCCTGCAAGCGCCGAGCACGCAACGGCACCGCCCCGAGGGCGGCGACCGCCTTGCGGGCGGCTTCGGCCGATTCGAAGGACAGCTTGATCTCGCGCTCGATCCTGTCGCGCATCGGAGGGTTCCAGTTCCCTCTCGATCTTAGCGCGTCGCGCGGATTCGATAGGAGCACCCGGCCAGGGCCGGCGTTCCGACGCCCTTGCCGAAGATCATGACCTTGTGCGTGCTGCCCAGGCCGCCGGGAACGAGCAGCGACTTCAGCGCCAACCGTCGCCTCAGGGCGGAGACGCCATTCTCCCCGGCGCCCTGACACGCTCGTTCGATCGCGCCGAGTCCGAGCAGGAAGTAGGTCTGATCCAGCACGCCGAGCGTGCGCGCGCCCGCCTTCTCGGCGGAGTCGCGCACCAGAGTGAGGTCCACGTGCGCGGTGATATCGCACTCGCCGGGGTCGACGAGCCAAGGCGGGGTGACGCCGTCGGCCGCGTCCTCGATCCGCTGGCGGCGATAGGTCGTGAGCGTGCCCGACGCGTGGGTGGCGGAATAGAGCTCCCCGGCCTCGTGTCCGTAATCGATCAGAAGCAGGAATCCCCGCGCCAGCGCGGAGACCGCGCGCTGGACCCAGTCGGCGGCATCCGGCGCGACCTCGGCCCGCCAGCCCGTCTGCAGCACGATTCCTCTGTCTCGGACGTGCGCCCGCACGCGAGCGTCGGAGAGCGGACCGAGGCGTTCGACGAAGTCCCCGGTCGCCTCGTCGACGTCGACGTACACCTCCCGGAGACCGTCTGCGGTCATTTCGAGTACGTGCGGGGCCAGCGCGTCGAGCAGCTCGTTGGCAAAGATGGCGCCGCGGATCGCCGTCGGAAGGCGATCGCCGGACGACGCCAGCTTGCCGGCGTGCGGTCCCAGGATGGCGGTCTGGGCGGCGCGCGCGGCTCCGCTCCGTTCGACCAGATGCAGGCGTATCGCGTCGTAGAAGGCCGGATCGTCCACCGCGGCGGCGTCCAGCACGTCGCGCGCCAACCGCCCGTTGCCCGCGGCGGCCTCGACCAGGTCGAAGCGCCCTTCGGGATCGCGCGAATCCAGGAGGCGCCACATCTCGGCAAGCTGCGACGCCAGCAGGGCGCCGAACAGCGAACCGAGGTCGACGCTGGTGAAGAAATCCCCGGCGTGGCCGGACCGCCGGTCCGTCCGGGCGTAGTAGCCCAGGTCCGGGTGGTAGAGAGCGATCTCCGCGTAGGAGGCGAACGGCAGCGGACCCGTTGTCCGGATCCGTTCCCGGATCACCTCCCGTAGCGTCATCGCATCCGGTCGCTACGGCGTGCCCGCTTCGAGAGCCCGCCCAGGACGGGTTCTAGCAGTCCGTGGTGAAACCCCGCGTCGCACCGAGAGCGGCAGGGCGCCCGCGTGGCAAGGCGCGACGAGGAGGCACATTGGGCATATTCGACCGAGGAGCAACGCAGTCCACGCGGGATGCATCGCCGCTCGAATGCAGCGGGGCTTTCGCCATGGGCTGCTAATCCTTCTCCACCTGCAGGAACACGCGCGTGTCGCGGCGCTGCACCAGGAGAAATGCCGTTCGTCCCGACTCGATGGCGTTGAGCTCCGCGGTCGCTGCGCCGGCCGACCCGACATCGACGCGGTTGACGCTGAGAATGACGTCGCCGGGCTGCAGGCCGCTCGCCGCGGCGGTGCTGCCGCGCCGGATGTCCACGACGACCGCGCCGACCGTGCCGGCCGGTACGCGCAGGCGACTGGCCATCTCGGGTGTCAGATCCTGCAGCGTTATCCCGAAGTCCTCGCTGGTCTCCTCGGCGGTCGCCATCACGGTGCGGCTCTCCGCCTCCAGGTCGAGCTCGCCGATGGTGACGTCGAGGGTCAGGGGCTCGCCGTTACGGACGATGCGGACCGGTACCGTCGTTCCCGGTCTGGTGGCGACCACGCGGTTCTGGAGCTCACGGGTGGCGCCGACCCGTTCACCGTCGAACGCGACGATGATGTCGCCCGGTTCCAGGCCGGCCCGTTCGGCGGGTTGGTCCGGCTGGACGCTCTGGACCATGACCCCGCCGTTCTCGTCGAGCCCGAGCAGCGCGTACTCGCCCCGCGCGATGTCGTCGATGCCGATGCCGATTACTCCGCGGGTCACCCTGCCGCCGCGCAGCTCGGGGAGCAGGTCGCGCACCGTGTTGATGGGCACCGCGAACCCTACGCCCGCATTGGCCCTGCGGTCGCTCACGATCGCGGTGTTCATCCCGACCACCTCGCCTCGGATATTGAGGAGGGGACCACCCGAGTTGCCGGGATTGATCGCGGCGTCGGTCTGCAGCATGTCGTTCCAGCGGCCCCTTGCGGCCGGCAGGGGTCTGGCGAGCGCCGAGATGACCCCGACGGTCACCGTGTGACTCAGGCCGAACGGCGCGCCGATGGCCATTACCCAATCGCCGGGCGCCATCTGGCTGGAGTCGCCGAACGTCGCCACCGGCAACTCGCCCTCGGGCCGCTCGACCAACTCGAGGAGTGCGCTGTCGGTCAGCCGGTCGCGTCCGAGCACCCGCGCTTCGTAAAGCTCGTCGTCCTCGCCGAAGAACTGGATCTCGATGTTCGTGGCGTTCTCGATGACGTGGTTGTTCGTCAGCACCAGTCCAGCGCCATCGATTACGAATCCTGTCCCGGTGGGCGCCCGAGGCGTGACTTCGTTCTCATTGCGATCGCGCCTTTCCTGGTCCGGCTCCGGCGGCTGCCCGAAGAAGCGGCGGAAGAACTCGTCGCCGCCGAACAACTCGTTCATGTTGTCCTGCTCGGGCCGCTGGGTCCAGATGGTGACCACCATCGCCGTCTGCGCGTCCGCGATCTCCCGGAACGTGGTCGCCGTCAGGTTGCCGGAGATGGGTGCGCTGTTGGAGGTCGGTGTCTGAATGGACTGCGCGGCCGATTGCGGCGCCAGGTTGAAACGCGACGCGATCACCATCCCGAACGCAACTGCGGCCAGGGCGATCAGCAGCGTGGAAACGAATGTGGTCCTCGATCTCGACATCACTTCCTCCAGCGGGGCGACCACCCGCATCCTCGATTCCCGCAAGCTAGTGTAACGCCGCGGCACTCCGGCCTAGTGTAACGCCGCGGCACTCCGGCCGGGGCATCGGCGCAGTCCCGCCCGACGCTCGACGGTGCGACCGGGGAGCAACGCGGTCCACGCGGGATGCATCGCCGCTCGAATGCAGCGGGCACTTGCCGCGGGCTGTCACCCGAGCGGCACGATTTCCGCCTGCAGCGGGCCGGTGACGGCGGCCGCGACGCTTCCCACATGCATGTTTATCTCGGTCCGGACGCCGAAGTCGTCCAGATAGATGCCCGGTTCTATCGTGAAGCCGGTTCCGGCGATGAGCCGTCGGTCGTCGTGGGTCTCGTAGTCGTCCATGTGCACGCCGTTGCCGTGGACCTCCTCGCCGAGGCTGTGTCCGGTGCGGTGCACGAAGCGGTCGCCGTAGCCGGCGACTTGAATCACGTTCCTGGCCGCACGGTCGACCTCCCAGCCGCTGATCGGTCGTCCGGCGGCGACGCGCTCGCCGACGAGCGCAATCGCGGCGTCGCGCGCCTCGCGTGCCGCCGCGAAGACCGCAGCGGCCCGGGCCGGTACGGCGGATCCGGTAAAGCCGACCCAGGTGATGTCGGCGTAGACGGCGCCGGCCCGGTCGAGCTTGCCCCAGAGGTCGAGCAGGACGACTTGTCCCGCACGGATCGGAAGGTGATCCGCCGCGGTCGGCAGGTAGTGGGGATTCCCGCTGCTCTCCTGCGCCGCGACGACCGGCGGACAGTCGGTGACCAGGCCCGCTTCCCGGAACCACTCGACCATCTTGCGCTGGACCTCGTACTCCGTCAACGTTCCGCCGGCCACGCGGCTCCGGATCAGTTCGAACGTGCGGTCCTTGATGGCGTACAGATACTGCGACGCTTTTCGATGGGACTCGAGCGCCGCTTCATCCCAGACCGCCTCGAAGCGCTGCACCAGGTCGCCGGAAGATACGACCTCGGCGCCGAGCGACCGGATTCGCTCGACGGTGCCGGCATCGACGCGCGACAGGTACGGGATCGCGCACGCGGGCGAGTACTCCATGGCGACCCGGTGCATGCCGCGTACCAGCTCGGCGAGTCCCGTCTCCAACTCGGTGCGCCCCGAGTAGATGCGGCGCTCCCCGGGCAGGTGCGCCAAGGTGCTCCGCTCGATGCGGTGTACCAGCGCGCGCGGTTCCCCGGATGCGGGAACGAGATAGTACCAGCGCCGGGTCGTCAGCTTCGCGCTATCGCTCAGGCGGGCGATTCTTCTCGCGATCGGATTGGAGCCGTGAAAGTCGTAGAGCAGCCAGCCATCGAGACCGTCCTCGCGAAGCGCCTGCTGAATCGCCGACCGGTCGAATCCCATGCTTGCGTTCGATCCTGGCGGGGCGCGGCCGCGTGCTTCGCGCCCTTCCATGGATTAGGACGTCGGATCCCGCGGCGCGGTTTGCGACCGAGTCCGGGAACCGACCGGATCGGAGATAATGTGCCCGGCCAGTGAATGGTGACCGGACGCGGACGAGAGCCCCGGCCGGTCAGTGGCACGCGAGTCGAAGCCCGGCGACCATCCCCGTGTCCGCGTGGGACCGTGGAGCCGCCGGGCCCGGCAGGTTCCTGCCTCTGCGGCAGGAGAAGGTCAGGCGCCCTCCTCGGCGGCTTCTTCCGTCGCCGCGTCGGCTTCGGCCGGCATTTCCTCGACGGGGCGGAGACAGGCGAACTTGAGAATCTGCTGCTCGGCGATCTCCAGCGTACCGATCTCCTCCGACTGCTCGTCCGACAGCCCTTCCTCCTCCGCGATGGTCCTGAGGGCATCCAGCCGCTCGCGTACCTCGGACAGTTGGCGCTCCCTTCGTTCACCTACGTCTTCAGTCTCCTCCTCCTCCTCCCCTTCGACTTCGGGTTGGAGCGGGAACTCGATGTCTTCCAGGAGAGTTGCCTTGATCTCGCCGTTCTGGTGGGAGAACTCGTAGTTGCTGGCGTCCATGGCCGACACCACCGGCACCCGGAGCTCGATGTCGCACACCTCGTTTACCAGTATCGGCAGGCGGCGCCGCGCCTGGTCGCCGGTGACGGTGTTGCCGTCGCCGTCGTACCAGAACTCGTCGACCTGGAACCCCGCGATCGCGTTCTGCGACAGGTTCCTGATCCGGATCGACGTGATGTTGAAGCCCCGGTCGTCGCCGGTGCCCCGGCGGGCGGTCGGCTGCGTGTAGCCGATCTCGGCCTGCCCGCGCTGTGTCGGCACGAGCGTGATTCCCGCGGCCAGCCTTTCCGCCAGACGATCGGCCGCAGCCTGAGCCTCGGGGCTGACCTCGATCACCTCGGCCTCGGCCGCCGCTGCTGCTGCTGCTTCTTCCTCGCCGCCGCCGCAGGCGACCGCCGCCGCCAGCACGACCATCACACCCAAGAGCAGTGCGCGGTTCACGGATTGCATCGCATGTCCTCCCGAAGATCGTTCGTAGAGATGAGGCGAAAGTATAGCAGCCCGCGGCAATCGCCGCGCGCTACATTTCCCCATTCCAGTCCTCCGGCTCCGCGCTGGCGGATCGGAACACCTCCAGATGCCACTTGCCGCCGCCCCAGGGTTCGATGACCTCGGCGGCGACGACATCGACCAGCAACTCCCCGAACGCCCGCCCCTCCGGGTCCCCTTCGAGGTGGTAGGCGGGGTCGTCCCAGGCGAAGGTCGGGTAGAGAATCAGGCTGAGGAACAGGTCATAGCCGTCGTCGACGACGATCAACTGGCCGCAGGGCCGTTTCTGCGTGGAGTGGTAGACGAGGTACTTTTCCGCGCTGTGGGCCCGGATGTAGCGCTTGAGTGCGAATTCCTGGGCGACGACGTCCTCGACCGCCATCTTCTTTACCCAGCATTCGCGGCAGTATCTCTCCTCGCCGCGAGGCTCGGAGACCTCCTTGGCGCCGCACAGGGCACAACGGGTACGTGCGGCCGAACGTGAAGCCATCCCCGGATTCTAGCAGTCCCCGGTGCCACGGGAGCGTGGGATCGCGTTCGGGAACGCGCCCCGCGCAGGGGTTACGATGGATCCATGCCGAATCGCCCGCCGCGATCCCTGTCGAATCGTCCGCCGCACCGCGGTCTGCGGCATCTGGCGCTTCACGCCAGGGATTTCGGGGCCATGCGGCGGTTCTACACGGACGTGCTCGGCTTCGGCGTCGAGTGGGAACCGGACGGCGACAACGTGTACCTCACTTCGGGCACCGACAACCTGGCGCTTCACCGCGCACCCGCCGCCGGCGACGGTCCGGAGCCTGCCGCCGCCCGCGGCGCACTCGATCATCTGGGTCTGGTCGTGCGGAAACCGGACGACGTCGACGCGTGGGCGGACTACCTGATGTGGCGGGGAATCTCGCTCGACGCGCAGCCGCGGACCCATCGCGATGGCGCGCGGTCGCTGTACCTCTCGGATCCGGACGGCAATCGCGTGCAAATCATCCACCACCCGCCGATCAGCGACAAGTAATGCGCGGCGCCCGCAGCGTCGGCGCGTCAGCGTTCGCCCCACTTGAGCTTTTGCCGGAGCACCGCGAAGTAGTCGCGCGACGCCGCGCTCACGAGCCGCAACGGCCGTCTCGAGCGTTCGACGACTACGAGGTCGCCGTCCTCGAGTGCGACGCTGAGCTGGCCGTCGAAGCTGGCGAACGCATCGACGTGGGATCCGGCCAGCTTCGGCACCAGCGTCACCGGCTGGCCCGCGGGAATGACGACCGGGCGGTTGGTCAGGGTATGCGGCGCGATCGGGGTGACGGTCAGTGCGTCGACGGTCGGATGCACGATCGGGCCGCCGGCCGCCAAGTTGTAGCCGGTCGAGCCGGTCGGGGTCGACAGTATCACGCCGTCGGCCCGGCAACTCGTGACGAGCCGGTCGCGCAGGTTTATGGCCACGTCGATGATGCCCGAGTCCGCCGATCTGCCGATGACGACATCGTTGAGCACGGTTCGATCGGCAATCTCGCACCCGCCGCGCCGGACGGCCGCACGGACGGTGAGTCGTTCGTCGATGCCTGCCCGGCCGGCCAGCACGGAGTCGAGCGCTTCGTACATCTCGGGTCGGGTGATCTCGGTAAGGAAGCCGAGGCTCCCGCAGTTCACGCCGAGGATGAGCGTGTCCGGGCCCCGGCGCGCGACCGGGTGGGCGACGCTCAGCAAGGTGCCGTCGCCGCCGAGCACCAGCAGCACGTCCGCCTCGCCCGGCAGGTCCGCCCGCGACGTGGTCCGGGGTTCGCTCAGACCGGCCTGACGCGCCGTTTCCGTCTCGATGACCGTGGGGATCGCGCGTTGCCGCAGCCATGCCGCCGCATCCCGGGCGGCCGCGGTCGCGTTGGGGGCGCCCGGCCGGGCGACGATTCCGACCGTGGTACGGTGCTCGCCGCGGTCCGGAGAAGTGGACGCAGTTGCCATCAGGATGAGGCCGTCGCCGCGCGGCGGAGGTGGACGAAATACTCGCGGTTGCCGTTGGTGTCGCGACGGGGCGCCGGGGTCGCCGCGACGCAGGCCAATCCTACCCCATCGGCCGTCGCTATCACCTGCCGAATCACGCGGCGCCTGACCGCGGGATCGCGGATGACGCCGCCCTTGCACACCTCGGCGCGGGTCGCTTCGAATTGCGGCTTGACCAGCGCCAGCACGTCACCGTCTCGCGCCAGCAGTGGCGGGATCACGGGCAGGACGAGCCGCAACGAGATGAACGAGACGTCGACCGTGACGACGTCGACGGGGAGAAACCCGTCCGGGAGCATTGCCGCCGACAGGTGCCTGGCGTTGATTCCCTCCAGCGGGATCACGCGAGGGTCGGCCCGCAACTTCCAGTCGAGCTGGCCCCGGCCCACGTCGAGCGCCACCACCAGGGTCGCGCCGCGCTGCAGCATGGCATCGGTGAAGCCCCCGGTCGAGGCGCCGATATCCAGGGCGCTGCGCTCCTGCACGCCGATGCCGAAGCGGTCGAGTGCGCGGGACAGCTTGACGCCGCCGCGTCCGACATAGGGATGGTCGGGGACGCGCAGCGCTATCCGGGCGTCGAACGCAACGGCGGTCCCGGCCTTCGTCTGAATACTGTCGTTCACCTGGATCTGCCCGGCGAGGATGAGGGCGCGCGCCCGCGCTCGCGTCGTTGCCAGGCCGCGTTCCACGACGAGTGCATCCAGCCTCGAGCGACCTGCCATCGCGTTCCCGCCCGGAGTCAACGGGTGCGGCTGAGCACCCAGTCGGCTATCTCGTACAGGCGTCCGCCTGTCCCCGCGGTCCGGAGCGCCTCTTTCGCGTCGGCTATCGACCGCGTCGCGAGGCGGCGCGACTCGTCGAGGCCGAACAGCGCTGGGTAGGTGGGCTTGCCGGCGTCCGCGTCCTTGCCCGCGGTCTTGCCGATCTCCTCCTGCGCACCCTCGATGTCGAGGATGTCGTCGACGATCTGGAAAGCCAGCCCGAGGTGCGTCGCATACCGATCGACCGCGTCGATGGTCGCATCGGAAGCGCCTGCCATGAGCGCCCCCGCGACGGCGGCGGCGCGGATGAGCGCGCCGGTCTTGCGCTCGTGCATGAGGCGGAGTCGCTCGGAATCGAAGGGCGGAGACGTGCCGGTGGCGGAGATGTCGATTGCCTGTCCGCCCACCATGCCCTCGGCGCCGGCGGCCGCCGCGATGCGTTCCAGCGTGCGCAACCGGCGACTCCGCAGGCACGCGGTATCGGAGCTCGAACCCCGCGCCAGTATCCGGAACGCCTCGGTGAGCAGGGCATCGCCGGCCAGGATGGCGACAGCCTCGCCGTAAACGACGTGCGCCGTCGGTTGGCCGCGCCGCAGGGTGTCGTTGTCCATCGCCGGCAGGTCGTCGTGCACCAGCGAATAGGTATGGATCAATTCCACCGCGCACGCGGCCGGCAGCACCACCTCGTCGTTCGTCATGTCGCCCGGCCTCACGCTGTCGGCGGCCGCCAGCGTGAGGAGCGGCCGCAGTCGTTTGCCCCCGGCGAACACCGTGTAGCGCACCGCGTCGGCGATCAGCGGCGGGCAGGCCGGCGGGGAAGGCAGCAGGCGGTCGATCTCGGCGTCGATCGCGGCCCGGCGGTCGCGCACGTAAGCGTCGAACGTCGTCTCCCCGGCGGTGATGTCAGAAGCGGATGTCATCGTCGGTCGGTTCTTCGTCTCCGTCCTGGTTCGCCGCTCCCGCGCCGGCCGGGACCCCCGTGTCGGCGATCTCCGCCGGCGCAGGACGGGTCTGCCCGCGTTCGGTGAGCAGCTCGATGCGGCGTTCGGCGTCCTCCAGGCGCGAGTGGCAGAAACGCGACAACGCGATTCCGCGCTCGAAGCGTTCCAACGACTGCTCCAGCGGAAGCTGTCCGTCCTCCAGGGTCTTGACGATTGTCTCGAGCTCGGCGAGGGCGGATTCGAAGTCCTTGATGTTCGGGTCGTCCATGTTCACGTTTCTCTCGCCGTGACCTCGCACCGCAAGGCCCCTTCGTGCAGCGTGAGGCGCACGGGGTCGCCGACGGTGACATCCGCCGCGCGCCGAACGATGGCCGTTCGATCGTGATTCCAGCACACCGCATAGCCTCGCGACAGGACGCCGAGCGGGCTGAGCGAATCGAGCTTCGCCGCGTTGGTCTCGAGTCGCCGCCGGGCGTCGACCTGCCGGTCGCGAACGAGTTGCTCCAGGCGTTCGGCGGTCGTCGCCAAACGTCCCTGCCGGGCAGCACGGCCGGTGTCGGCCGCCCGGGTCAGGCGTCCTTCCGCGGCCGAGAGCCTGGTCCGTATGCTTGCCAGCCGAGGGCCGACGTCGAGCGCCTCCAGTTGCAGCCGCAGCGCGGCCCGGCGTCGCTCGAGTCGACCGATGTCCGTCCTCGCACGCTCGACCAGGCGACCGGTCAGCTCGTCCACCCGGCGGCCGTGCAGCGCGAGCCGAGTCGGAAACGAAGCCAGGCCCGGCCGGTGGCGCGCCGCGTCGACGAGCGCTCGGCGCCGCTGGACGGCGGTGCGCGCCGCGGAGCGGAGCCGGCCGGCCGCGCGTTCGAGCCGGGCCGCCATGTCGTGTTTCCGCGCCACTACCAGCTCCGCCGCCGCCGACGGGGTCGGAGCCCGCAGATCGGAGACGAAATCGCTGATGGTGAAGTCGGTCTGATGCCCGACGGCCGAGATTACCGGCACTTCGAGTCCGGCGATCGTCCTGGCCAGTCCTTCGTCGTTGAACTCCCAGAGGTCTTCCAGGGATCCGCCGCCGCGCGCCAGGATCACCACGTCGATTCCGGCCGTCCCCGCGATGCGCGCCAGTGCGCCCGCGATTTCCCGCCCCGCGCCGTCGCCCTGCACGCGGGTCGGACTGACGATGAGATGGAGGTTCGGGAACCGGCGGCCGAGCACGTTGAGGATGTCGCGGAGCGCCGCCCCGTCGAGCGACGTGACGATGCCTATTTTGCGGGGCAGCACCGGGAGCGGGCGCTTGCGCGCCTCGTCGAACAGGCCTTCGTTCTCCAGCCGCCGGCGAAGCTGGTCGAACGCCAACTGCCGCGTTCCGATACCGGAGGGCTCCAGATGCTCCGCCACGAGCTGGTACTCGCCCTTCGGCTCGTAGACGCTGATCCGGCCGCGGGCCACGATCCGCTGGCCGTCGGCCGGCTCGAAGCGGAGATAGCGGAACGCCGATCGGAACATCACGCCCCGAATCTGTGCCGTGCCGCCCTTCAGGGTGAAATAGAGGTGTCCGGTATTCCACCGCCGACAGTTCGACAGCTCGCCTTCGACCCAGATGGTCGGGTACGCCGACTCGAGCTGCAGGCGGATGCGGGTGGTCAGCTCCGGGACCGTCAGCACCCGACGACCCGGTCGCAGGCGCGGCGCAGGCGCGGTCTCGCCGAACGGCAGTCGCGTCATGGTTGCGGCGTCCGGGGGGCGAGCGCGTCAATCTCGTCCGCCGAGAGATCCACCCGCTCGATGGTGCGGGCGCGTCCCGTCTCGGGGTCGGCGCCCACGACGATGGCATTGACCCGCGGATTGCGTGTCGCCGTATCGAACTTCGCCGGCATGCCGTCGAGAAACCGCTTCAACGCCGGCCGCGGGTCGACGCCGATGATCGAATCGTGCGGACCTGTCATGCCGACATCGGTTATATAGGCGGTACCGTTCGGCAGGATCCGTTCGTCCGCCGTCTGCACGTGGGTGTGCGTACCCGCGACGACGGTCACCTCACCGTCGAGATGCCAGCCCATCGCCTTCTTTTCCGACGTCGCCTCGGCGTGGAAGTCGACGAAGACGATCCGCGCGCCGTGCTCGGCGCGGACCAAGCCGATCTGCTCCCGGACGACCTGGAACGGGTTGTCCAGAGGGTTCATGAAGATGCGGCCCATCACGTTCACCACGCCGATGGCGACGCCGTTCCCCGTCAGCACGTTGCAATAGCCCCGACCCGGCACCCCGGCCGGATAGTTGCCCGGCCTGAGGAGACGCGGCTGGCTCTCGATATAGGCAACCGCTTCCTTCTTGTCCCAGACGTGGTTGCCGGTGGTCATCACCTGCACGCCGTAGTCGAGAAGGGTCTCCGCGATGTCGCGGGTGATGCCGTTGCCGCCGGCGGCGTTCTCGACGTTGGCGATGACGACGTCGACACCGTGGTGGGCGACGAGGCGGGGCAGGGCGAGCCGGGTCATCGCCCTGCCGGGCTTGCCGACGATATCGCCGATGAACAGCAGCGTGACCGGGTCCGACATCTGCTCGAATGATCGCACAGGTTGTCGTGGCCCGGGAGCGGGCTGGCCGGCGCATGGCCGATTGGGAATTATATTAGTCTATAGTGCTCATATTAAATTATCGTGTAATGCTAAGTTCATGTGCTACAATGCGACCATGTCGAGTGCAAGAGCGCCGCGGAAGTGCGGGAACGTCGATGCTCGCGCGATCGTGCCCATCGAGGACGAGATTGGCGGCGTCGTCATCTACGCCGGCGGCCGGCCGGCGTACTACGTTCTGCACGGCGAGTGGTTCGAGGCTCTCCCGGAACCCCGGCCGGCGGCGCCGGTCGTCGCCGACGGTGACGAGACCGCGGTAGCGGCTGTCGACCCCGCGGGCACTCTTCGCGTATCCTTGTAGACATGGAAGATTCCGAGCTTCTCGAGAACGTCGCGGAAGCGGAGGATGTCGAAGGAGCGGCGTTGGATGAGATGGAGGTCGATCGGGAGCCGGCCCCGCCCATCGAGAGCAGGTTTCTCTACGTCGATGTGGCCGCGCAGCGCGCGAAGCAGTTGAGGCGGGGTGCGTTGCCGCGGCTCGAGGAGTTGGCCGGCGATTTCGGCGCGGATGGAGCCGTGACGCTGGGTCACAAGCTCGAGCGCATCGCGATGCGCGAAGTCGACCGGGGCAAGATTCGTTACGACGTGCCGTCGACGGCGCGTGGGGAGTGATCGTGGCACCAGATGCGCAGTCGCTCATCGGCGGGGCCGTTCAGACCCTGATGGGATTGGCCGTCTCCACCGGTTTCCTGCTCGCGCTCTTCATCGGGTTCCTGGTCATTGCCGGATTCACGAAGTTTCGGAAAACGGGGCGCGGGTCGCTCGTGGTCCGCAACCTCGTGGACCAGATGGATGGTGCGCACGTGCGGTACCTCACACCCGATGAGGCGCAAGGCGGGAACACCGATCAGTTACGGACGCCGGAACTGCTCGAGCAGGCCGGCGAATCGGCTGCCGCGTCTCAAGTCGAGCAGTCGTCCACGTCGTAGCCCTCCGAGACGCCTCGCTGGCTCGGCGTTTCGGCCCATCCCCCCGCTCCACGACCTTGCGTGTCGGAGCTCCGCTTCGCTACCACATCAAGAACCGGTAGGGATGGCCGGGGGTTGCCGGCTCCAGTCCGCCGTGCGCTCATAGGAGTGTCCGATGCGCAGGAGCGTTGCCTCGTCGAAGGCCCGTCCCACCAGTTGCAGGCCGACGGGCAGACCGGCGGCGGTGAAGCCCGCCGGTACGCTGATTGCCGGCAGCCCGGTCAGATTGGCGCTCACCGTGAAAACGTCGCCCAGGTACATCGCCAGCGGATCCTGGAGATGTTCGCCCAGCCGGAAGGCGGGAGTGGGAGTGGTCGGCATGGCCACGACATCGACCCCCGATCCCGTATCGCCGTCGAAGGCGGTGTCGTAGTCACGGCGAATGAGACTTCGTACACGCTGCGCGCGCCCATAGTAGGCATCGTAGTAGCCCGCGCTGAGCGCGTAGGTGCCGAGCATGATCCGGCGCTTTACTTCCGCGCCGAAGCCCGCGTCCCGCGTCCGGTCGTACATTCTCGCGATCGGGGAGCTTCCGTCGTTGCCGTGGTCGTTCCCCGCTCCGGCGCGGGAGCCGTAGCGGACCCCGTCGTAGCGGGCGAGGTTCGAGCTCGCCTCCGCCGGGGCGACAAGGTAGTAGACCGGTACCGCGTATTCCGCGTGCGGCAGCTCGACATCGACCAGGGCGACTCCCGCCGCCTCCAACACGTCCATGGCTGTGCGGAAAGCGTCCAGCACCTCCGTGTCGATGCCGGCGTCGGCGCGCTCGAGCAGGGCCTGCGGCACGCCCACCCGCAGCCCGGCCGCTCCCCGGCTCAACGCCGCCGTGCTGTCGGCCGCCGGCGTGTCCGCGGATGTCGCGTCCCGCGGGTCGTGTCCCGCCAGTACGTCCAGGACGAGGGCCGCGTCGCCCACGGTGCGTGTCAGCGGTCCGATCTGGTCGAGCGAGGAAGCGAAGGCCAGCAGTCCGTAGCGCGATACGCGCCCGTAGGTGGGCTTCAAGCCGACGATCCCGCAGAACGCGGCCGGCTGTCGAATCGAGCCGCCCGTGTCGGACCCGATGGCGACCGGCGCCAGACCGGCCGCGACCGCGGCCGCCGCGCCGCCGCTCGATCCGCCGGGCGTGCGCGCCGGATCCCACGGGTTGCGGCTCGGCCCGTACGCGGAATGCTCGGTCGACGAGCCCATCGCGAACTCGTCGCAGTTCGTCTTTCCCACGAGCACCGCGCCGGCTTCCCGGAGACGAAGCGCGACCGTGGCGTCGTACGGCGGCCGGAAGCCGGTGAGGATGCGCGAGGCCGCGGTGGTAAGCCGGCCTCGCGTGCAGATGACGTCCTTGATCGTGATCGGCACCCCGAGGAGCGGCCGGTCGCGCCAGTCGTCCCGGTGGCGGTCAATCTCGGCCGCCTGCGCCAGCGCCTCGTCGCGGAACACGGCGGTGAGCGCGCGCCAGCGCCCGTCGCCGTCCTCGATTCGGTCGAGGTAGTGTCCGCACACCTGCACCGCCGACCGCCTGCCGGTCCGCACGTCGTCCCGAATGCGGGTGGCCGTGTCCATTCCGGACGACGGCGACGCGTCCGCCATCACCCGATCACTCGCGGCACGCGAAAGAACCCGCCGCGTTCCGAAGCGCCGGCAGCGACGCCGTCGGGCGCGTTCGCCAGGGTTGCGTCGCGGTCCAGCGACGGTCGCACGGCGTCCGGTCGTCGAGGGCAGCAGGCGCCGCCCGGCTGCCAGTCATCGTCGGCGCCGCTGACGTCGACCGCTTGCAGCCGCTCCGCGTACTCCAGGATGTCGGCGAGCTGGGGCGTGAACAGATCGATTTCGTCGGGGGTGAGGTCGAGATGCGCCAGCGCGGCTATCCGCTCGACGTCGGCGCGGGTGAGACGGTCGGGCATGGACACGACCCTACCACAGTCGCCGACGGGCGCCGGGAGCTTGCGCCGCAGAACGCAGCGAAGGCGAAGTGCCGAGGTGCAAGGTCAAGGGGGGATGGGCCGAAACGCCGAGCCAGCGAGGGGTTTCGGGGTCTGCCGGCGGAGGTCGACCGTCGTGGGATGCGATTCGGTCCGCACGGGAGATCTGAGATCATGGGTGCGTGCCAGAGTCGCTCTTCGGCCGCCCGCGAGCCGAGATCGAGGCGGTCCTGCCGGACCGCGAGCCGGTTGTCTGCCCGCTGTGCGGCCGGGAGCCGCGGCGGTTCGGCGTCGACTTCCAGGGCCTGCATCTGGCCCGCTGCGGCGCCTGCGGCATCGAGTTCCAGCACCCCCGGCCCGTGTTCGAGCAACTTGCCGCGGCGGTCTATACGGACGACTACCATCCCGAAGGGCATGCGGCCGTCGACCGGTTCCGCGAGCGGACCTTCGCGAGGCAGATGGACCGGCTCGAGCGCTACGTCAATCGGCGCCCGGCCGCCCTGCTCGATGTCGGATGCGGAGCCGGCGCCTTTCTCGGCTACGCCCGGACGAGAGGGTGGGCGGTTGCCGGCACCGACATCCACGTCACGGAAGATGCCAGGCGCCACGGCAGCCGTTTTTGGGAAGGCCAGTTGCCGGACATCGACTTCGACGACGTCCGCTTCGATGCCGTCCGCCTCAATCACGTGCTGGAACACACGCAGGATCCGTTGCGGGAGTTGCGGCAGGCGCGCCGCGTTCTTTCCGACGACGGCGTCCTGCTGATTGGCGTGCCCAACGTCGCCGGGCTGAGTATCAGGCTCAAGAGCCTGCAGAGCCGCCTCGGCCTCAAGCGGCGGCGCTGGAAGCACTACGGCGCACTGCACCATCTCTGGTTCTTCACGCCGCAGACGCTTGCCGCGCTCGTCGAGGCGGCCGGGTTCGCCGTGACGCACTGGGAGACGCCGGCAGAGGATCGGCCGGGACGGTCCGGCTGGACGCGAGCGCTCGTCAGGTGGCCGCTCGAGACAGCGCGGCTGGGCGGGATTCTCGATCTGTACGCTCGGCCGGCAGAACCGACTCCAGACGGAACAGGGCCGTTCGGGCCAGTCTCAGGGAGACCATCATCAAGATCGCGTTCTTCCCCTGATCCGTCGGGGGAGCCCTCCTCACGGCAGCCCGGAGTCGATTCGCGGTTTCCGTTCAGCGGTGGTAGTCGAGCTCCCCGGCCTCTATCCGGACCGGCAGTCGATTTTCCCGTGGCGGCAGCGGGCACGTCGTGTGCGGGTTGAAAGCGCACGGCGGGTTGTAGGCCCGGTTGAAGTCGACCGTCGTGGCGCCGTTCGCGTCCGGGGCGTCCGCGTACAGGAACCGCGCCGCGGGATAGGTCTCGCTACCGCTCGTCAGGTCCCGGAAGATGAACCACAACTGGTCCCCGGAATCGACCGCGGTCATGCGCAACTCCTCGCCGTCCACGGTGAGGGCCACCGACCCGCTGGTGCGGAAGGTCTCGATATCGCCCAGGATGTTGGGCAACGCCATTGCGCGCGGTTCGTCGTGCGGTATGAAACGGCCGGGCACCCGGAAGGACTCGTCCACCGGATACCAGCGCAGCCCGGTGAAGTTGCGCCGGATGTCGCTGTCCCGGTCGCGCATGCGGATGGCGAGCCGGTCGCCGCTGTAGTGGCCGAACAGCGACAGCGGACCCAGTGCGATCGTCGGGCGCTCGCGGCCCTCGTACGGCCAGAGCTGCGCCGCCTCGACCTCGCGGCCGTCGATCGTCAGCGTTGCTCCCTCCCGGGCCCGCACGGTGATCGTCTCGTCGCGCAGGGTGAACACGCCGGCCTCTGCGGGTCCGGTCCGCACCAGGATGTCGTTGAGCGGCGACGATCCGAAGCTGTTGTCGCCCTCCTTGAGGAAGAAGAGACCGGCCACTGTCAGCCAGCCGTCGTCCGCCATCAGGCGCTCTTCCCGGTCGACGCGCCACGCTTCGATCTCCGCCCCGTAGTCCTGCGCCGTTGGCATCGCCGAGACCATCAGCACCGCGACCAGGCTGATGGCGGTGCGCCTCCACCGTCGGACTCCATGTCGCACGGGCCACTTCCTTTCGCGAACCGTCGCCCGCATCCTAGCACGCACACGAGATGCGTCACCGCGGACCGTCGCGGAAACGCTTGAGGATTCCCAGGTTCTCCAGATCCAGCGGATCCGGGTCGGTGTCCCCGGCGGGCCGGCCGCCGGAACTGGGGGGCTCGAGCCGCCGGCGATCGACATGTGGGCACCGAGTCGGGGACCCTTCATCGTCCGCGGGCGCCACGAGGGTGGTGTCTCAGGTACTTGCCCGAGACACTACCGCCACGAGCGCCGGCTTGCGTCGTGGGCTGGTAGTGAAGGATCATTGACGGTTGATTTACAAGGGCGTCGCGCCGCCGTGAGAACGGCGGCGCGAGAGAGGATGCCCGAGCTACAGCAAGAGTCCTATCCATGAGCAAGAATTCATTCGGTACCCGTCAGTCCCTGCCGGCGGGCGACGGCACCACCGTCGACGTCTTCAACCTGCGTGCTCTGGAGGCGTCCGGCTATCCGGGCGTCGGCCGCCTGCCGTACTCCCTGAAGATCCTGCTGGAGAACATGCTCCGCCGCGAGGACGGCCGGGCCGTGCAGGCGGACGACATCGAGGCGCTGGCCCGCTGGGCGCCCGGCGTCAGCAAGGAGATCGCGTTCATGCCGGCCCGCGTCCTGCTGCAGGACTTCACCGGCGTGCCGGCGGTGGTGGACCTCGCGGCCATGCGCGAGGGCATCGCCCGCCTGGGCGGTGATCCCGGACTCGTCAACCCGTTGCAGCCGGCCGAGCTGGTCATCGATCACTCGGTGCAGGTCGACCACTTCGGGACCGCGAACGCGCTGGAGCTCAACGCGCAGCTCGAGTTCACCCGCAACCGCGAGCGCTACGCCTTCCTCAAATGGGGACAGGATGCGTTCCGCAACTTCAAGGTCGTGCCGCCGGATACCGGCATCGTCCACCAGGTCAACATCGAGTATCTGGCGCGGGTGGTCTGCCGCGATACGTCGAACGGGCGCGTCCTGGCGTACCCGGACACCCTGGTCGGGACCGATTCGCACACGACGATGGTCAACGGTCTCGGCGTCGTCGGCTGGGGCGTCGGCGGTATCGAAGCGGAGGCGGCGATGCTGGGACAGCCGATCTCGATGCTCATTCCGGACGTCATCGGGTTCCGGCTGGTGGGGGAGCTGCCGGAGGGCACCACCGCGACCGACCTCGTGCTGACCATCACCGAACGGCTGCGGCAGTACGGCGTGGTAGGGAAGTTCGTCGAGTTCTTCGGACCGGGTCTCGGGTCGTTGACGGTGGCGGACCGGGCCACGCTCGGCAACATGTCGCCGGAGTACGGTTCCACCGTGGCGATCTGCCCGATCGATCGGATGACGCTCGACTATCTCACCTTGACCGGGCGCGACCAGGGGCAGGTCGATCTCGTCGAGGCGTACGCCAAGACGCAGGGCCTGTTCGCGTCGGACGCCGACGACCCGCGGTACACCGACGTGGTGGAGCTCGATCTGGCTGGCGTCGAGCCGAGCATCGCCGGACCGAAGCGCCCGCAGGACCGGGTGCCGCTGCACGCGGCGAAGTCGGCCTTCGCCTCCGCGCTCGGAGACCTGGCGGGTGGTCGCGCGCGGTCCGCCGCGGGCGGCCGGGCGGCGGGAGAACCGGCGACCGGTGACGGCGAGGCGACACTGGAGGACGGCGCGGTGGTCATCGCCGCCATCACGAGCTGCACGAACACATCCAATCCCAGCGTGATGATCGCGGCGGGGTTGCTCGCCCGGAAGGCGGCGGCGCGCGGTTTGCGGCCGAAGCCATGGGTCAAGACCAGTCTGGCGCCCGGCTCGCTGGTGGTCACCGAGTACTTGCGGGCCGCCGGCCTGCTCGATCCGCTGGCCGAGCTCGGATTCGATCTGGTGGGTTACGGTTGCACCACCTGCATCGGCAACAGCGGCCCGTTGCCCGAGCCCATCGCCGCGGTGATCAGGGAACGCGACCTCGTGGTGACGTCGGTGCTGAGCGGCAACCGCAACTTCGAGGGCCGCGTGCAGCCGCTGGTGCGCGCCAACTACCTTGCCTCGCCGCCGCTCGTGGTCGCCTACGCGCTGGCCGGCCGGATGACAGCCGACCTGACGAGGGAGCCGCTTGGACAGGATCGGGACGGCAACGACGTCCACCTCGCCGACATCTGGCCGTCTGCCGCCGAGGTGCAGGAAGCGCTCGCGGCGGCGGTTCGTACCGATCAGTTCATCGACAAGTACGGCCAGGTCTTCGACGGCGACGACCGCTGGCGCGGGCTGCCGGCCCCGACCGGCGACCGGTTCCGCTGGACCGACGATTCGACCTACGTCCGTCACCCCCCGTTCTTCGAGACGCTCACCTCCACCCCGGCCGCGCCCGCGGACATCGCCGGCGCGCGCGTGCTCGCCCTGCTCGGCGACAGCGTCACCACCGACCATATCTCGCCCGCCGGCACGATTCCGCACGACGGCCCGGCTGGCCGGTACCTGATCGCCAACGGCGTCGAGCCCAAGGATTTCAATTCTTTCGGCAGCCGCCGCGGGAACCACGAGGTGATGATGCGGGGCACGTTCGCCAACATCCGGCTGCGCAACCTTCTTGCGCCCGGCACCGAGGGGGGCTGGACGCGGCACCAGCCCGACGGCGAGCAGATGGCGATCTACGACGCGGCGATGCGCTACAAGGAGGAGGGCACCCCGCTCGTCGTGCTGGCCGGGGCGGAGTACGGCTCCGGCTCCTCGCGCGACTGGGCCGCCAAGGGGACCATGCTGCTCGGGGTGCGCGCGGTCATTGCTTCGAGCTTCGAGCGCATCCACCGCAGCAACCTGGTCTTCATGGGGGTGCTGCCGCTGGTGTTCAAGGACGGTGACGACGCCGGGATCCTCGGGCTGACGGGGGAGGAGTCGTTCGACCTGACCGGCATCGCCGAGGGGCTGGCCCCACGCAGCGACGTGTGGGTCCGGGCGACGCGCGCCGACGGGACGGTGGTGGAGTTCGCGGCGACCGCGCGCATCGACACGCCGGACGAGCTCGACTACTACCATCACGGCGGCATCCTGCCCTACGTCCTGCGGCAGCTCGCCGCGGCGTAGGAGGCTGTGCCGCAGAAACCGTGCAGACGACGCCAAGCAGGGCGCTGGCCGGCACAATAGAGGAAGATGACCACGATTGCGACTGCCGAACCCGCTGGCGTTACGCCGCCGCAGATCGAGTGGAACCTGGCGGAGATCTACGACAGCCTCGACGCCTGGCGGAGGGACAAGGCGCGCCTCGAAGCACGGGTAAACGATCTCGCGCGGTTCAAGGGCCGGCTCGGCGAGAGCGCCGGGGTGCTTTCCGAGGCCCTCGACGCGGTCAGCACGACGGAGAAGCATCTCGTCCGGCTCTACGTGTTCGCGTTCCTGAAGGCCGACGAGGACCGCAGGGTGTCCGAAGCGCAGGAACGGCGCGGGGAGGCGACGCTGCTGCTGGCCGCGTTCGAGGAGGCGACCAGCTTCGTCTCGCCGGAACTGCTGCGTGTCGGCTCCGCGACCATCGAAGGCTTCCTGGAAGCGGAGCCGCGCCTCGCGCGGCACGCGTTCAACGTCCGCAACATCCTGCGCAAGGAGCCTCACACGCTGTCGGACGAGGCCGAGGCGATCATCGCGGGTACCAGTGCCATGCGCCAGGGACCGGAACGGGTGTTCGCGATGCTCACGAGCTCGGACATGCCGTTCCCGACCATCACGCTGTCGACCGGCGAGAAGGTGCGTCTCGACCAGGCGGCGTACGGCAAGCACCGAGCGTCCCGGGTGCGCGCCGACCGCAAGCTGGTCTTCGACGCGTTCTGGAAGACCTGGAAGGGCTACGCGGCGACGCTGGGCCAGACGCTGGACACCCACGTCAAGGCGCACGTGTTCGAGGCCCGCTCGCGGCGCTACGCCAGCGCTCTCGACGCGGCGCTGGCCGGACCGAACATCCCCGAGGCCGTCTACCGGACGCTGGTTGCGGCGGCCAACCGCCACCTGCCGTCGCTGCATCGCTACTTCGGACTCCGCAAGCGGATGCTGGGTCTGGACGAGCTGTGCTACTACGACATCTATCCCTCCCTGGTTGCGTCGGAGCGGTCCTTCGACCTGGACGAGGCCGAGGTCCTGGCCCTCGCCGCCGCCGGGCGGCTCGGCGACGAGTACGTCGCGCTCCTCCGCGAGGGGTTCACGGGCGACTGGATGCATGTCTATCCGCAGCCCGGCAAGGCGCCCGGCGCGTACATGTACGGTGCGATCTACGACGGGCATCCCTACCTGCTGCTCAACTACAACGGCGAGTACGACGACGTCACCACCCTGGTCCACGAATGGGGCCACGCCATGCACACGGTGCTGGCCAAGCAGCAGAATCCCTACGAGACGGCCAGCTACGTGACGTTCACGGCCGAGATTGCCTCCATCACCAACGAAATACTCCTGCAGGAGCACCTGCTCGCGCAGGAGCTCTCCGCTCGTGAGCGCCTGTTCTACTTGGGAACCGCGCTGGAGGGGATCCGCGCCACGTTCTTCCGGCAGGTCATGTTCGCCGAGTTCGAACTGGGGATGCACGAGCTCGCGGAGCAGGGGGAGGCGCTCTCGGGCGACAAGCTGAGCGAGCGGTACGAGGAGCTCGTGCGCCGCTATCACGGCTCGGACGAAGGCGTGCTGGAGTACGACTCCGCCTACGCGGTGGAGTGGGCGTTCATCCCGCACTTCTACAGCAACTTCTACGTCTTCCAGTACGCCACATCCATCGCCGGCGCGGCCCTGTTCGCCGAGCGCCTGCTCGGGGGCGACGGCCGGGCGCGCGACGACTACCTGGCCGTCCTGCGGGCCGGCGGGTCGCGCTACGCGTACGAGCTGCTCCGCGATTGCGGCATCGACCTGGCGACCGATGGTCCCTACGATGCGCTCATCGCCCGGATGAACCGCGTGATGGACGAGATCGAGGCGGTCCTCGACCGGCAGACGAAATAGATTCCACCGTTGCCCGGACGGTGCGGGCGCGCGACAATCCCGGTGTGAGCTTCCGAAAGAATCATCCAGGGAGGCAGTACATGCTGTCAGCCAACTGCCGGCGTTTCCGCGGAGCCATTCTCTGTGCGGCGTTGACGACAATGCTCGCCGTTCCGGGCCCGACCGAAGCCCGCGTGGTGCGGATCGAGATCGAACGGGTGGAATCGCCGACGTTCGAGGGCCGCTCGTTCGGTGACGTGGGGCCGTACGAGAAGCTCGTCGGCCGCGTCTTCGGAGAGGTCGATCCGGAGGCCCCGGAGAACGCGGTGATCACCGACATCGAGCTGGCGCCGCGGAACGCGGACGGCATGGTGGAGTACGCCGCCGATCTCCTCATTCTGCGGCCTGTCGATCCGGCGCAGGGAAACGGCCGCATCTTCTACGAGCTCAACAACCGCGGCCGGATGCTGTCGCTCGGCCAGTTGAACGACGCGCGCTCGGGCGGCAACGATCCGACGATTGCGGCGGACGCCGGCAACGGGTTCCTGATGCGCCGCGGCTACACCTTCGTGTCGAGCGGCTGGGACGCGACGGCGGCGCCCGACGGCACGCGGCTGCGCATCGCCGCGCCGATCGCCGTTCACCCGGATGGCTCGCCCATCGTGGGGCCGGCGCTGGAGGAGTTCGTCGTCGACAACGACTCGACCCTGACCGGGACGCTCACCTATCCCGCGGCGAGCCGCGACACCAGGCAGGCGAGCCTGACGGTGCGGGCGCGCTACACGGACGTTCCCCGGCCGATCGATGCCGACGGGTGGGAGTACATCGACGAGCGCACTATTCGCCTGCGTCCCCCGGGGACGCGGTTCGAGCAAGGGCGCCTGTACGAGCTCGCCTATCCGGCCCGCGATCCGCGGGTGGCGGGGCTCGGCCTGGCCGCCGTGCGTGACGTGGTTGCGTTCCTGCGTCATGCCGCGACGGACGACGAAGGCGCCCCGAATCCCCTGGCCGGCTCGGTCCGGCAGGTCCTCACGATGGGCATCTCGCAGGCGGCGCGTCTCCTGCGCGACTTCGTGCACCTGGGCTTCAATGCCGACGAGCGCGGCCGGCTTGTGTTCGACGGGGTCCTGAACTGGATCGGCGGCGCCAGCGGCGGCTTCTTCAACTACCGTTTCGCCCAGCCGTTCCGCACGCACCGCCAGCACATCGCGCGCCGGTTTCCGGAGCGCGAGTTCCCGTTCGCCAACCACCGGTTGACCGATCCGGTGACCGGGCGCACAGACGGGCGGCTGGAACGCTGCCGGGCAAGCGGGACCTGTCCCCGCCTGATGGAGGCCAACTCGGCCAACGAGTACTGGGTGAAAGGGGCCTCGCTGCTGCACACCGATCTCGAGGGCAACGATCTGTCCGACCCGCCCGAGGTCCGGTTCTACCTGTTCTCGAGCCTCCCGCACGCCGCCGGCATCGGTTCCAGCGGGCTCGGCATCTGCCAGCAGCCGCGAAATCCGCTCGTCGCGAACGCGGGCCTGCGGGCACTGCTCGTGGCGCTCGACGACTGGGTCACGACCGGCGCCGAACCGCCTGCCAGCCGCGTGCCGCGCCGCGCCGACGGTTCGCTGACCATTCCGCTGCCGCGCGAGATGGTCGGTTTTCCGAACATTCCGGGCGTTCGGTACACCGGGCTCATGAGCACGGGCGACCTGTTCGACTACGGTCCCGACTTCAACGAAGGCATCCTGACCACGCTGCCGCCGGAATCGGCCGGCTCTCCGTATCCCGTCTTCGTCCCGCGCACCGATGGCGACGGGAACGACCGGGCCGGCATTCGCCTGCCCGCGGTCGCAGCCCCGCGCGCCACTTTCACCGGCTGGGCGTTGCGGGCGCCGGCATTCGGCGGACCCGACCTGTGCGACGCGGCCGGCCAGCAGATCGACTTCGCAGCGACGCGGGCCGAGCGGCTTGCCAGCGGGGATCCGCGGCCGTCGCTGGAGGAGCGTTACGCGGACTCGCAGGCGTACGTGGACGCGGTCGCAGCCGCCGCGGAAGAGCTGGCGGGCGATCGGCTGCTGCTCGACGAGGACGTCGAGCGCATGGTCCGCGAAGCGGAGACGACCGCGGCGGGGCGGTAGCTGGATTATCGGAGCCAGGAGTCTGAGCCGCAGAACGCAGCGTAGCGAAGTGCAGCGGCGCAGGGTCATGGAGCGGGGGGATGGGCCGCAACGCCGAGCCCACGAGGCGTTTCGGGGCGCTAGAATGGGCCTCTCCGGATTGGAGACGTAACGCCCGAAAGTCTGCGTCGCAGAGCATGGTGCCGGCGCGGACGACGCTGCCAATATAGGAGGTGCAACATGAGTCGTCACGTGCTCGCAGCCCTGCTCATCGTCCTGGCAATCGCCGTCCTGGCGCCGGCGCAGACCTTTGCGCAGACCGAGGCGTCGATGGAGCCGCCGCGCACCCCATGGGGCGCCCCGGACCTGCAGGGCGTCTGGGACTTCCGCAGCCTCACCCCGATGGAACGGCCCGAGGAGCTCGCCGAGACCGAGAACTTCACGGCCGAGCAGGCGGCGGAGTTCGCCGAGGAGACCATCCGGCGCCGCAGCCGCGACAACGACACCTCGGACCGCGTCGTGCCCTACAACGACTTCTGGTTCGATGAAGGGACCTCGGTCACCACCGAGCGCACGTCGCTGGTGGTCGATCCGCCGGACGGACGGATTCCCGCGCTGACCCAGGAGGCCATGGACCGGCAGCAGGCGCTGGAGGAGGCCCGCGCCGGCGTGGGCGGCCACGAGCCGACGGAGGGCGGATTCGTCGAGGACCTCGGACCGGGAGGGCTGCAGGTGCGCTGCATCCTCGGCTTCAACTCGGGTCCGCCGATGGCGCCCAGCGCGTACAACAACAACGTCCAGGTCTTCCAGACCGAAGACACCGTCGTGCTGTACAACGAGATGAACCACAACGCCCGCGTCGTGCCCCTGGACGGACGGGACCATCTGGACGCCGGCATCCGGCAATGGGTGGGTGACTCGCGCGGCCGCTGGGAGGGGGACACCCTGGTCGTAGAGACCACGAACTTCCTGCGCGAGACGAACTTCATGCGGGGGTCGACAACGCCGAATCTCACGCTCGTCGAGCGTCTCACGCGGGTGGACGCCGACACGCTGCAGTACGACGTCACCGTCGACGATCCGACGGTCTGGACGCGGCCCTGGACGTTCTCGGTGCCGATGCGCAGGAACTCCGAGCCGCTGTACGAGTACGCCTGCCACGAGGGCAACTACGGCCTGGAGAACATCCTCGCCGGCGCCGTCGCGGGGGGCTCGAACTAGCTGCGTTACCGATTCGGCCCTTCACCGCCCGGCCGGCGGTGGAGGGCCGGTCGACCGTCCGGGTTGCCCGGGAATCGGCGCGTTCGGGCGGAGACGCCCGTCGGGTCTCTCGTCACTATGTCGTTTGCGGTTGGCTCGGCTTCCAGAAGCGTTTCGACGAGATCCGCCCGGCGGAACGTGGCCGACAATCGCTGCAACGTCCGCTCCCTGTCTCTGAACAACGGATCGAGCGCGTAGCCGATTTGCGCTTCAGCTCGGGCAGATAGTCGTCCGCCTGTTGATGCACCAGTTCCTGCGCTTCGCCGAAGTGGCGTTGATCTGGGCGGGGAGGGACATCGCTCCCATCATCGGCCAGTCTGCGCCAGTCTGCCGACCACCGCATCGCTGGCAACGCCTCACAGGTTCGTCGGGATGATCAGCATGGCGATCACGCTGATGATCGTACAGACGACCGCGACGAGCCCCGTGTAGCCGAGCACGTCGCCGAACTTCAGGCGGGTGACGGTGAGGATGGGCAGCGCCCAGAACGGCTGGATGAAGTTGGTCACCGAATCCCCGTAGCCGTAGGCGAGCACCGTGGTGGTGGCGGACACGCCCAGCTCCCGCGCGGCCGGCAACAGGTAGGGCGCCTCGATCAGCCACTTCGACCCGCCGGACGGGACGAACAGATTCACGAAGCCCGAATAGACCCATACGATCAGGGGGTAGGTCTCCGCGGTGGCGAACGTGACGAACAGCTCGCCCAGCCAGGCCCCGAGACCGGTGTTGTTGATGACGCCGAAGATGCCGGCGTAGAACGGGAACTGCAGGATGACGCCGGAGGCGGTGCGGGCGCCGTTGCCGAACGCGCGCACGATGTTGGACGGCCGGCCCTGGAGCAGCAGCGCCGCCACCAGGAACACCGCGTTGTACGAGTTGATGGTCCACGAGGCGCCGAAGCCACGAGTGACGATGGAATAGCCGAGGGGGTAGCCGATGAGAATCGCGGCCAGGATGATCCAGCCGCGGAACGCCTCCATGCGGGCCGCCGGCGACTCCGGCGCCCGCTCCTCCGGAAGCGCCGGCATCATCTCCTCGATCCGCTCGGGGCTCAGCGTCTGGACGTTTCGGCGTGGATGGAGCAGCATCACCATCCCCAGGGCTACCGCCCCCAGGATCGTGATGAAGATGAGGTTGAACGGAATGAACAGCGTCTCGGTTACCGGGAGAACGCGGTCGATGATCGGCTCGCCGCTTGCCGGGGCGAGTAGCGGATTGCCCGGCGTGGCCAGAATGAGCGGCGCCGACCCCGACAGGCCGCCGTGCCAGATCGTGCAGATCCCGAGGTAGCCTGCCGCGATGATCACGCGGATGTCGGCCTTGGGATTGCGCCGCGCGATGAACGGCACGAAGAGCGCCGACGCCACGACGCTGAGCGCCCAGTTCAGGTAGCCGGTGACCAGCGAGTAGACGCCGATCAGGGCGATGGCCTGCACCGGCCGGTTCTTGTCGGGCAGGTCGGCCAGCCAGTCGAGGAACCGGTAGACCGGCCGGGACGCCACGCAGGCGTGCGCCGCGATCATGGCGATGGTGAACTGCATCGCCAGTTCCAGCAGCGCCCACATGCCGTTGCCCCAGGCGAGGACCGACTCGTTCAGGGTTGCGTCCGCACCGAACATCGCCAAGAGGATCGCGGTGACGGTAAGGATCATGCAGACGACCCACGAGTCGGGAATCCACCGTTGGGTGAACCGGCAGAGGCGGTCGCCAGCGTCGCCGACGATGGCGATGACGTTTCCCATTCCGGTCTGCGATTGCTCAGGCATGGATCCGTCCGGGTCCAAATCAGGAGGCCTGCGCCGGCGCCTGCGGCTGCTTCGCCAGCATCAACGCCCCGAGCGCGACGACGGAAAGCACGGCGGCGACATAGAACGCCGTCTCGTAGCTCCCGGTGAGGTCGAAAACGCGTCCGGCGATGACAGGCCCGATAATGCCGGCGACGCCCCACGCCGAGAAGAGCAGGCCGTAGTTCACCCCCATGTGCCGCGTGCCGTAGAAGTCGGCGCAGGTGGAGGCGAAGACGGACAGCAGCGTTCCGTAGCCGTAGTAGATCACGATGAGCAACAGGTAGAAGAGCACGACCTGTTGCGCGAACAGGTAGAACAGCGGCAGCGCCACCGCCGACAGCAGCACCATCAGCCGCAGGGTATTCAGACGGCCGAACGTATCGGACATCCAGCCCGAGAGCACGCGCCCGCCGGTGTTGCCGATGGCGCCGATGGTCAGACCGAGAGCCGCCGCGGCGCCCAGACCGGCCGCTTCGCCGACCGGGACCAGTTGGCTGATCACCATCAGCCCGGCCGCGGCGCCGAGGCAGTAGGCGATCCAGAGCAGGTAGAAGGTCGGGGTGCGGACCATCTCCCCCGTGGTGAAGTCGCGCGACGTGGCAGGGGCTGCTGCCCTTGGCGCCGCGCCCGCGGCAGGGGAGGGCGTTGCGGTCGGGGGCCGGTATCCCTCCGGCGGGTTCTTCAGCAGCCAAGCCGCGATCAGCGTCATTACCAGGAAGATCGCGGCGGAGATCTGCATCGTGCCCTGCCAGCCGTACGCGGGAATCAGCCACTCTCGGGCGAGCGGGCCGTAGATGCCGGAGCCGGCGCCGTAACCGCCTACCACCAGGCCTACCGCGAGGCCGCGCCGGTCGGGGAACCACTTCGAGCAGACGGGGATGGGGATGGCGTAGCCGAAGCCGTTGCCTGCCCCCGCGATCGCGCCGAACGTCACGTAGAGCCAGATGAGCGAGTCCGTCTGGCTCGCCAGAAAGAAGCCGAGCGCGTAGAGGAGGCCGCCGAATGCCGCGACCTTCTGCGGTCCGAAGCGGTCCTGCAGGAAGCCGGCGACGACGAACCAGGAGCCGACCGAGAGGATGGCAATGGTGAACACCACCGAGACCTGGGTGCGGTTCCAGCCGAACTCGTCACCGAACGGCGCCACGAAGACGCTCCAGGCATAGATGACGCCGAGCGCCAGGTTCATCAGCACGCCGCCGATGAGCGGAAGCCAGCGGTTCGGCGAGGAATCGGCAGTGCCGGCCGTCGCGTCAGTCATTCGGGGCCCTCCTCTTGCTTCGACGCCCCGCGGCGTCGCGTCCGGTTCCCGCCGATGCGCACCGGCCGGCGCCTGTCCGCGGTGGGACAGCGCAGGCCGGCCAGTCATTCTACCCGCGTACCGACTTTTCCAGCGCCGGGCGGCGGCAGGTCCGGGTCATGGCTCGGCGTGGACCCGCTGCGGAAGTCGGCTGGGCGGAAGCGGTATGCGTCGCCGCCCGAACGCCGCGGGGCGGCGGTGCGGGCTGCTAGAATTGCGTCCGCGCCAGAGCGGACAGGAGAGAAGATGACGAGACGTACGCGACCGACAACCATCGTGGGAATTGCCGTCCTCGCCTTGGCCGCCGGCCTCTCGGGCGCCGGCCTGTACGCGCAGTCCGACGTGAGCGGCGTCTGGCAGCTCGACCTCGACACGCAGACCGGCGAGCAGACCTGGACCGTCACCTTCGAGCAGACCGGGTCGACGCTCGGCGGCGAGATCGACATGAACGACGGCGAGGGCACCCTGCCCGTCGAAGGCTCCGTCGAGGGCAACACGATCGCGTTCGTGTTCATCGTCCCGGACCTCGACGGCGACATGCCGATCAATCTCTCCGGCGAGGTCGACGGCGCCACCATTGCGGGCGACGAGGGACACTTCGTCTGGTACGGTTCGGGCACCTGGACCGGCAGGAAACAGTAGGCTGGGACTGCGCTGGGGGGCACGCATCCACGGGCGTCGCAGGGCCGAGCGCCTGCGTGCCGGCAACGGGTCGGCGTGGAAGCTACGTCGCCAGGTCTACCAGCATCGCGGCCTGCATCATCAGATTCAGCCGGAGTTGCTCCACCGTCACGAACTCGTGGTCGCTGTGCCCGGTGTAGGCCGCGCCGGGCATCGACGGCCCGAAATTCACCCCGTTCGGCAACAGGCGCGCCTGCGTGCCGCCGCCGATCGCGATGGGACCGGCGTCGTGCTGGCCCGTGAAGTGGCGGTAGATCTCGACCAGCGCGGGCACATGGGGCGGGGACTCGACGTAGTACGGGTCGCCCACCTCGACCCTGCAACCGGGCTTTGCGCCTCCACCGCGCGCGGTCCAGGCCTCCACCGCGGCATGGGCCGCCGTCTCGACCTGCTCCCGACGCCGGCCGACCGGACAGCGGATGTTGAGGCATGCCTCCAGGCCGCCGTCATCGAGCCGGTACAGCCTGGTGAGGACGAGCGTGAGCGGGCCCATGAACGAATGCGTGCACGCGAGATCGCCGAAGCGTTCGGCGCAATCGCCGGTACCGACGAGGTCGTCGACGAGCCTCACCATGCGGCCGGCCGCCGTCGGCGCCCAGTGGCGGCGCGCCAGCAGTGCAATGAGGTGGGTGACCGCGTTGCAGCCTTCCCATGGTGTGGACGAGTGCGCGGCGACGCCGTGCGCCCGCACGGTCAGCCGTGCGCCGGCCGCCTCCACGTCGAGCGTCATGCCGCCTGAACGATCTGCGTCGTCTCGCAGGGCCGCCTCCAGGCCGGGTTCCGCGTCCTCGATGACCGCGACCGCTTCCGCGGGCACTCGGGTCCGTGCCTCGCCGCCGGTCAGCGACACTAGGCGCGGGCGGCGCCGCCCCGAGCATGGTTCGTCATCGGGATCCGGGGCCACCGTCAGGAAGATCGCGCCGGTTCCCTTTTCCGCAATCACTACCGGGTACTTGGCGTCGAGGGCCACATTGATCCGCGGCGGCTCCCAGGTGCGCAGAAACTCGCGGAATGGCGCCCAGTCCGACTCCTCGGTCATCGAGACGATGAGCTCGATCCGGCGGTGCGGCCGCACGCCCAGTTCGCGGACGGCACGCATGGCGTGCAGCGCCGTCGCGATCGATGCCTTGTCGTCCTCGACGCCTCGGCCGATGAGTCGTCCCGGTTCGCTGGTCGCGTCGAGTGTGAACGGGTCGGTCCGCCACCGCTCGCGCTCGGCGGGCTGCACGTCCCCGTGGGTCAGGATTCCCAGGCGGTCTTGCGCCCGCCCGAGGCCGATTACGACGGCCGCCCCGTGTTCCTCGAAGTCGAGACCCAACGCGCGGCAGGTGTCCGACAAGCAGGCCTTGAGTTCCCGAAAGGGCGTCAGTTGGATGTTGGGCGTCGGAGGGGCAGCGACGGTCGGGAAGGCGACCAGTTCGGCCAGTGTGGATGTGGCGTCGGCCACGCGTTTCTCTGCGAGTCGGGCCGCCGTCCGCGCGAGCGGAGACGGCCGGTCGCTCCCGGGCGTGGAATTGGCTTGAGCGGACATGACGGGCGTCGGCTAGCAATCCGTGGTGGAACCCCGCGTCGCACCGAGAGCGGCGAGGCGCCCGCGTGGCAAGGCGCGACGAGGGACCATATTGGGCACAATTCGACCGAGGAGCAACGCAGTCCACGCGGGATGCATCGTCGCTCGAATGCAGCGGGGCTTTCGCCACGGGCTGCCAGGGGCGGTTACTCCTGCAACCGCGTCGCGTCGACCCTTTCCGCGAGCCAGACCTTGATGAGAGACTGGTACGGTACGTCCCGTTCGTTGGCGGCCACCTTGATGCTCTCGAGCAGATCGACCGGGAGTCTCAACGAGATCGCTTTGGTCGACGGCTTCAGGTTCGGGAATCGAGTCCGCGTGGCCCGGCCCCAGTCCACCTGTCCGCTGGAGTCATGGGTCTCCCAGAAGTCTCTCTCCGCGGCTTCGTTCCGGAAACGGGGTCGCCGCTCAGGCCTGGTCATATCGGGCTCGCTCCGTACGGTGCATGTCGCGGGCGGAGATCACGCGGATCCTGGTATTGTCGTCCCGCAACGTGAACGTGACGTGCAATCGTCGGCCCTGCCTCGTCACCCCGAGCGCGTGAAAGCGAGGCTCGGACTGGCTGTGGCGAACGTCCTCGGCGATCAGCGGCGGCTCGGTGAAGAAGACCAGCTCGGCTTCAGAGCGGCTGACGCCGTGCTTGAGGGTGCTCTTCCGGGCGTTGCCGTCATCCCATTGGAATCCGACAATGGAGCCGACATCGATCACCGGTGGCTCGTATATTACCTTGATATACACCTCTTGTGTGACTTCGGGCGCTGCGGAAGTCCATTCCCGCGACTTGGAAGCAAGATGAATGCCTGAGTCGACCGACCGCGGCTCGTACCGCCGCATCTGGGCGCTCGCCTGGCCCACGCTCGTCTACAGCGTGCTGGAGCTGAGCCTGGGCGTGGCGGACTTCCTGATGGTCCGCGGGCTCGGCAGCGAGGCGACGGCGGCTATCGGACTCAACCGGCAGATCACGTTCCTGCTCGAGTCCGCGGCACTGGCAGTGGCGACCGGAGTCATCACGCTCGTCAGCCAGGGGGTCGGAGCGGGGAACCGCGAGCAGGTGGAGGGCGCCGTGCGGCAGAGCTTCCGGCTCGTCGTTCTGCTCGGCGTTCCCACAACGCTGGCCGGGTACCTGGCGAGCCGGCCGCTGCTGGTCGCACTGCGGGCGAGCCCCGAGACCCTCTCCCACGGCGTGCCGTACCTGCACATCTATTTCCTGGGTACGCTCTTCCTGTGGGCGAGCCTGGTAGCGGCGGCTGTCTTCCGTGGCACGGGTGACACGCGGACGCCGATGAAGCTGGCCGCCGGCGTCAGCGTGCTCAACATCGGCCTCAACTACCTGTTCGTCTTCGGCGCAGGTGCGATTCCCGCGTACGGTGTGGCCGGGGCGGCCATCGGCACCGTGGCGGCCCGCGCGGTCGGGGCGACGATCTACCTGGTTCTGCTCGTGCGCGGCACCCCGCACGCGCGCCTGCGACTTCTGCCGTTGGGAGTCGTCGACTGGGGGTTGGTGCGCCGCATCCTGCGCATCGGCTGGCCGCCGGCCCTGGCCGCCATCGCCCGGAACGGCGCCCGGGTCGTGTACCTCGCCCTGCTGGGAGTGGTGCCGCTCGGCGCGTCGCTGCACGCGGCGGTCGGCGTGGGGCTGCAGGTGCGCCTGGTCAGCGTGCTGCCGGCGCTGGCGTTCCAGGTGGCGGCCGCTACGCTGGTCGGTCAGGCGGTGGGGGCACGCCGGTACGATCTGGCGCAATCGGTCGGCCAGCGTACGGTGTTCCTGCTGGCCCTGATCATGGCCGGCGTCGTAGCGGTCACGTTCTTGCTCGCAGACCCGATCGCGACGCTGTTCATCGCCGATCCCGACGTCGCGGCGCTCGGCGCCACCGTGCTGCGCTGGTTCGCGGTGGCGCAGTTCTTCAGCTCGCTCAGCATCGGCACGCAGGGCGCGTTGACGGGCGCGGGCGATACGAAGCCCATTTTCCGTTACACGGTCGTGACCCAGTGGGGCGTGCTGCTGGCGTTGACGGCGAGTCTGCTTATCCTCGCCGGTTGGGCGCCTGAAGGCGCGCTCCTCGCCTGGGTGGCGGCGCCGGTGTTGCAGCTCGCGCTGATGCAGCGGTTGTTCCGCAGCGGACGCTGGCGGAGTCTGCGGGTCTGATTGTGCGTGCCCGATGTGGATCTGCATTCTCTTGCATCCCCTTGACGACAGTGGTATGCTCCTGCCTTCACGGTTCGCGGCGTTTTCTTCGGAACTACCAAGGAGTAGCCAAGATGACCTGGACGAAGCCCGAGCTCAAGGCGATCTCGCTGTCGATGGAAGTGACGTTCTACGTCAACAGCCGCTAGGCGAGATTCGACAGGGTCGTTCGCAGTGCGCGTTCGGATCCTGGGTTCGGCTGCCGGCGGCGGCCTGCCGCAGTGGAACTGCCGATGCCCGAACTGTTCTGGCGTGCGTGCGGGATCTCCTGAGATTTCCGCACGCACCCAATCTTCCCTCGCGATCACCGCCGACGGCGCTCGGTGGTTCCTCTTCAACGTCTCTCCGGACATCCGGCAGCAGATCCAGGCCACGCCCGAGTTGACGCCGGCCGGCGGCGGCGGGCGCGCGACGGCCATCGCGGGATGCGTGCTCACGGATGCGGAGCTGGACCACATGTCGGGACTGCTGCTGATCCGCGAAGGCTGCTCGTTCCCCGTCGTCTCGACGCGCCTGGTGCGCGAGTGGCTGACCGAGCACTTTCCGGTGGCGCCGGTCTTGTCGCACTTTGCCCCGCGTCCCTGGGTCGATCTGCCGCTGGACGAAGCGATCGAGATGCCGGCGGGCGCAGACGGGGCGTTGAGCGGCCTCCGGCTTCGCGCCTTCGAGGTGGGGCGCGACGTGCCGCGCTTCGTCGTCGGCACGGAGGCGTCCGATGCCGTCGGGTCCGTGATCGGTCTCGAGATCACCGACGTCGCGCGCGGCACCCGGCTCGTGTACGCGCCCGGCGTCCCAACCGTCAACGATGCCCTGCGCGAGGCGACCGAGGGGGCCGACGCCCTGATGATGGACGGCACCTTCTGGTCGGACGAGGAGCCGCGCACGACCGGCATCACCAACATCACGGCACGGGAGATGGGGCATCTGCCGGTCGATGGCGGGAGCTTGTCCTGGATCGGGGCGCTGCCCATTCGCCACCGCGTCTACGTGCACATCAACAACACGAACCCGATGCTGAACGACTCGAGCCCGGAGCGCCGCCGCGTCGACGCGGCCGGGGTGCGGGTCGGCGCCGACGGGGACGTATTCGATCTCTGAGAAGCGGGAGCGACCGCCGCCGGCGGAACGGATCGCCGCGGATTGGTCGGGAGCACCAATGAAAGCGTGGTCACGGGACGAGTTCACCGAGCAACTGCGGGCCATCGGGCAGGCCCGCTACCATGACAAGCATCCCTTTCACCGGTTGATGAACGATGGCCGGTTGAGTCGGGATCAGCTCCAGCTCTGGGTCGCCAACCGCTTCTACTATCAGAAGAACATCCCCATCAAGGATGCGGTCCTCTTGTCCCGGTGCCCCGATCGGACCATCCGCCAGAAGTGGATCCAGCGGATCCACGACCACGACGGCACCCAGAGCGGTCCCGGCGGTATCGACAAGTGGCTGCGCCTGGCCGCCGCCACCGGCGTGGCGCCGGAAGAGCTCGAAGACGATCGCCGCCTGCTGCCGGGGGTGCGGTACGCCGTCGACGCCTACGTGAAGTTCGTCGAGACGCGCCCGTGGGTGGAGGGCGTCGCCTCGTCGCTGACCGAGCTGTTCTCGCCCAACCTGATGGCGACCCGGCTTGCGGCGTTCGAGAAGCACTACACCTGGATCGACCCCGAGGCGCTGGCCTACTTCCGGTCTCGTCTCACGCAGGCGCCGCGCGACACCGACCACGGGCTGGGGATCGTGCTGGACCACTGCTCGACCCGCCCGGAGCAGGAACGGGCGGCGGCGGCGTTGCGCTTCAAGTGCGATCTGCTGTGGGCGCAGCTCGACGCCATCTATCATCAGTGCGTGACCCCGACCGACGGGGCGGCCGGATGACGATGGAGTCCGGCATCCGCTGCCCGAAGCTGGCGCCGCACGCGCGATACCGGTGGGACAAGGTGCGCAACGAGCATCAGCTCGTCTTCCCCGAGGGGATGATCGTGCTCAACGAGCCGGGCAAGGCGATCGTCGAGCTGTGCGACGGGCGGTCGCTGGACGAAATGGTGGCGGCGCTCAAGGAGAAGTTCCCCGGCGCGGAGCCGGAGGACGATGTCCGGGAGTTCCTCGGACAGCTTGCCGAGAGAGGACTGGTGCATGACGCCGCCGCCGACTGAGCTGCCCCGGCCGCGCGCGCTGCTGGCCGAGATCACTTACCGCTGTCCGTTGCAGTGCCCGTACTGCAGCAATCCGCTGGAGCTCGCCCGCTACAAGAGCGAGCTCGACACCGCCACTTGGGTGCGGGTCTTCGAGCAGGCCGCGGAGCTGGGCGTCGCGCAGCTTCATCTCTCCGGCGGCGAGCCGCTCGTGCGCCGCGATATCCTCGATCTGTGCCGCGCCGCGCGTGACTGCGAGCTCTACTCGAACATGAGCACCGGAGCCACGGTGGCCGACGAGAAGACGATCGAGCGCCTGCGCGAGGCGGGGCTCGATCACCTGCAGGTGAGCCTGCTCGACACCGATCCGGAGGCCAACGACTGGCTGGCCGCCGCTCCGTCCTACGACCGCAAGCGCGACGCCGTGCTGGCGGCCAAGCGGATCGGGTTCCCCGTCACCCTCAACGTGGTGCTGCACCGGCACAACCTGGAGCGGGTCGGCGAGGTCATCGACACGGCGTTCGCCTGGGGCGTCGACCGTCTGGAGCTGGCCAACACGCAGTACACGGGCTGGGCGTTCCGCAACCGGGCCGCACTCATGCCGACACGTGCGCAGGTGGAGCGCGCCCAGCGCGTCGTGGACGAGAAGCTGGCCGCGAGCACCGGCCGGCTGGAAGTCGTGCACGTGCTGCCCGACTACTTCGAGGAGTTTCCGAAGGCCTGCCTGCACGGCTGGGGCATGGTCTTCATGGCGGTGGCGCCGGACGGCGCGGCCCTGCCGTGTCAGACCGCGCGCGAGATTCCGGGCCTTGAGTTCCCCAACGTGCGGGACTCGTCCCTGGAGGACATCTGGTTCACGTCGGACGTCTTCCAGCGGTTCCGCGGCACCGACTGGTTGCCGGAGCCGTGCCGTAGCTGCGATCGGCGCGAGATCGACTTCGGCGGTTGCCGCTGTCAGGCCTACCTGATGACCGGCGACGCCAACGCCACCGACCCGGTCTGCCACCTGTCTCCGCAGCACCACCTGATCGCCGAAGCGCTGGCGGAGGCGGAGAAACCGGCCCCGCCGCTCGCGTTCCGCGTCATGCGTGGCTGACGGCCGCCTCTACGAGTCGATTCCCGCCAGCCGCTTGGCGTAGCGCACGCGCGGCTTGATGTCGTGCTGCCGCCAGATCGTCATCTTCTCGGCCTCGATGCTCCCTTCCGCGTGCACCGCCAGCACCGCCTGGTAGCCGCCGAAGTCGGTTGCCGTAATCTCCGCGATCAGGTTCATCAGCCGCAGGCGGTTACGGGCCGACGACTCCGCGGCGCCGAGATACTTGTCGATCAACGCGCCCAGCTTCGGATCCTCCAGATCCTCGGCGCTGGGACCGGTCGCGAGCAGGCCCCCGGCGATGTCCTGCACCCACGCCAGCGCCTGGTGGTAGTTGGTCGCGAAATACAGCTTGGCGATGTTGATGAGCTCCGCGTCCGGCACCGCGACCCCGTCCACGATGCTCGCCTCGCGCGCCGCCTCGCGGGTCATGCCGCGGCAGATCTGCGCGTAGCCGATGAGCTTCGCGAGCTTGTCGCGGACGTGGCCGGCGCGCAGGATGCCGTTGTATTCCGCCATCAGGTGCGAGGCGCCGACGAACAGATCGACGAGAGGGAGCTTGTAGCTCACCGCGGTGAAGCGATGGAACTCGACGAAGGTCTTGGCGAGGGGGCCCGCCATGTCCACCTCGCCGTTGAGGAACACGCGGTCCCACGGCACCTTCACGTCGTCGAAGACGGTCAGCGTCTCCATCATCTTGTGACTTGAGCTGATCGGATGCTCGAACGCGTTGCCCGACCGGCCGTAGCCGCTCGCCAGCATCGTCAGGCCCGGTGCGTTGGCGGGCACCGCGCACGCAACGGCGTACGCTTCCTCGCCGGCGGACAGGTTGCGGGTCGGCAGCACGATGATCTCGTGCGCGTTCGTCGAGCACGACGTGTGCACCTTCGCGCCACGCAGGGTCAGGCCGTCGGTATCCTGCGCCACCACCCGCACGTAGTAGTCGGGGTGGTCCTGCTCCGTCGGTCCCTTGCTCCGGTCGCCCTTGACGTCGGTTTGCGCCACCGCCACCGCGAGATCGCGGTCGCGGCAATGCGCGTGGAACGCCTCGACGCGCTTCGAGTAGCTGGTCTTGTTGGTGCGGTCCAGGTGGCCGGCGATCAGCCGCAGGGCGAACAGCGCGTCCGTGCCGATCTCCTTGATGAGGACCACGAGGGTGCCGCCGAGTGCCGTGGCCCGCTCGATGAGCGCGCTCCGCTGGAGCAGATCTTCCGGGGTGCGCGGAATCTCGTAGTAGCGCGAGCAGGGGCCGTTGGGGCCGTCGACGACGGCCAGCGGGCGATCCGAGGCGTCGTGGGCCATGCGGTAGTCGATGGCGGCGTGATCGACCGCGCGGCCGATCACCGGGTGCGTCGTGACGTCGTCGACGCGCTTCCCGCGGTAGTAGACCGTCCGCCCGTCGCGCAGGCTCTTCTTGTAGTCCTCGGCCGTCATCAGTGGCATTCGTCCGTCCTCCCGGTCCGCGCGTCCCGTGCCGGCTACCGTCGCGCCGGCCAAACAGTCCATGTTGTCACCCCGCCGGCCGGATGCCAAGTACCCCGGTAGCGCGGAGTCGGCGACACTGATATGCTTGCCACTTTTCCGGACGAACCGGCCGCAGAGCGGCCCGGTGCGCCCTTTCTCCGTGTGAAAGGCGGCTCGTACGACCGATGACTGTCGAGACCAGACCGGCCGTTGATCGCGATCGCGCCAACGAGGTCGTGCAACGCTTCCAGAGCGAGTCCACCAAGTGGCTGTACGGGCTCGACGACGCGGCGCGGATTCTCTCGTGGGCGTTCTTCACGCTCCTCCCGTACACCGACAAGCTGAGCCAGGGGAAGAAGCTGCGCCAGCCGCACCTCATGTTCCGGGGGCCGACCGGCACCGGCAAGACCGACCTGGTCAGCGCCTGCGCGATGGCGATCGACGCCAAGTTCGAGCGCATCCAGGGGCTGCCGACCTACATGCCGGAGGACATCCTCGGCTACGAGACCATCGTCGAGGAGGTGGACGGCAGCCGCAAGATCCACTTCAAGCCGGGCAAGCTGATGGCCCACATCGTCCTCATCGACGAGGACAACCGCCTGTCGGGCAAGACCAAGGCGGCGGTGCTGGAGGGGATGGAGGAGAGCTCGGCGACGCTGAACTCCGACTACGGCGACATGGCCGAAGGGAAGATGCTGCCGCTCTTCCCGCTGTCGTGCGACTACAACGACATCGATGGCCCCCGCTTCTTCATGGTGATCTGCACCGAGAACATCTTCGGCGAGGAGGAGGGGACGTTCGCCAACCCGGTGGCGCAGCTCGACCGGACCACGCTCTCCATCAACATGATGGATCCGGAGAGCGAGGACGACGAGCTGAAGATCAGCGCGCGCAACGTCGTCGGCAAGCACGTCGAGAAGCTGACCAACCTCCAGGAGGTGCTCGACATCGCCCAGCACATCTTCGACACCGTGAAGATGTCCGACTACGGCCAGCAGTACAAGGTGCGGCTGATCCGCAATACGCGGCCGCACCGGGTCCAGGGGCGCGCCACCCGCACCGTCAGGGAGTACATCCGGGTCGGCATCTCGCCCCGGGTCCATTTCCATCTCGAGGCGGTCGCCCGCACGTTCGCGTTCTTCCAGGGCGACACGGTGATTACCCCGGACCACATCAAGGCGGTGGCCGAGCCGGTGCTCGCACACCGTCTGGTGCTGCGCGAGGGGATGGAGTTCTCGGTCAACAAGGAGGACCTGCTCCGCCAGATCGTGGCGGACATGGAGATCCCCCCGTGGAAATAGAGGAGGTCTTCGCGCGGTTCCGCAACATCAAGCACGGGATCAAGACGCGCAAGAAGTCCACCTCCATCCACTACGGCGACCACAAGAGCGGGTTCAAGGGCGCCGGCTACGACATCGTCGGCGTCGACCAGTGGCGCCCGGGGCAGCCGCTCAAGGACATCGCGTGGGTGCTCAGCCTCCGGACGTACCCGGAGAAGCTCTTCCGTATCGAGCGGATGGAGCCGAAGGAGCTCCGCGCCCTCTTCGTCGTCGACCTGTCGTCGTCGATCCTGTTCCAGCTTTCGCAGGGCTCGAACAAGGCGCTGTTGATGCTGGATCTGATCGGCAACATCGGGCTGACCCGCGCCAACGTTCGCGACCCGGTGGGCCTGCTCGGCTTCTCGGACCGCATCGAGACGTTCGTCAAGCCGAAGCTCGGGAACCCGCAGGTCTTCTACATCGCGAAGCAGATCTTCGAGAAGATCGAGCTGCAGCGGCAGTTCCCGGAGAAACGCGCGGCGAACTTCACGGTGCCGTTCCGGTTCATCGCGTCGCGCCTGAAGAACCGCCACACGCTGATCCTGATCTCGGACGCCATCGACTTCGTCAACGACCGGGCGGCGCTCGACTTCAAGCTGCTGGGCACGCTGGCCGCGAAGCACGATATGATGATGCTCATCCTGGACGATCCCGAGGAGTTCCAGGTCAGGAGCAGCCTCGGCTACATCCGGATCAACGACATGGAGACCGACCGGCAGACCGTCATCTCCGCGCGCAAGGCGGGCGCCATCCGGCGCACGATAGAGGAGCGGATGGCGGATCTCCAGTACATGCTCAAGCACAAGAGCGGGGTCGATTCGGTCGTGCTGACTCCCCAGAACCACGGCGACGCCCTGGCGGAGTTCCTGATCGCGCGCACCGCCCGCTAGCTGAAACGGAAGGAAGCATGGTGAGACGCCTCGCCGTCGTGACGTTCGTTGTGTCCCTGGTGTCCGCAGGTTCCGCGGCGGCGCAGTCGCCGATCGCCGTCGAGACGCTCGAGCTCGAGCCGACCGTCGTCAAGACGGGGGACGTCATCGCGCAGACCTACCGCCTGCGCTTCCCGGATCTCATCTCCGAGGGGCGCGAGATCATCATCCTCGAGGATCGGATGGTGCCGGAGAACCTGCCGGTGCATCCCTTCGAGGCGGTGTCGCTCAACGTCGTGAAGCGGCGGATCGAGGACGAGCACATCTGGGATTTCGAGTACGGGCTCCGGATCATCGCGCCCGAGAAGGCGGTCTACCTGGTTCCGTCGTTCGCGTTCTACTACCTGATCCGCGATCTCGGCGAGGACATCGAGGACGCCGAGATCCAGCAGGTGGACGGCGGGCAGGGCCTGGTGCGCTACGTGTCGACGATGACCGACGTGCCGGTGCTCGACATCCGCGACACCATCGAGCTCGGCGAGTTCGGCGGGCGCGCCACGCTGTTCAGCACCATGGCCTGGACCGTTGCCCCGCTGCCGCTGCTCGTCTGGCTGGTGTTTCTCGTTCGGCAGTGGCGCAAGAAGGAAGTGGTTCCCACCGAGGTGGCCCGCGAGCTCGAGGAGATCGAGCGGCTGGAGGCGCAGATTCCCGCCCCGCCGTCCATCTGGGAGGCGCGCCGGACCCTGCAGGCTCACGTGCGCACGCTTGAAGCGGTCGAGGGCAATGGAGCGCTCGGCGAGCTCAAGCAGCATCTGGTCATCTCCACGCGGGAGTATCTGCGGGCCGAGTTGCCGGCGCTGCGCAGCGGCGATACGCCGAAGGACATCCTGCGGCACATAGAAGGACTCGACGACGGCGGACGCAAGACGGCGCTGGCGACGCTCGCATCACGACTCGCCGAGCACCACGCGGGCCTCGAGCAGGGCGATGCGTCGACCATCGCAAACCCGAAGGAAGAGGCCCGGCTGCTGGAGGACGCGCTGGCGGCACTCCGCCCGCACGTGCGTCTCTGGCGTGCGTTCACAGGTATGTTCGACCAGTAGGGGACTGACCCATGCTGCAACCCTGGACCGAGTTCGTCGCGTTTCTGAACACCGGCTTGGTCGAGCTGCTGGAGACCGAGTTCGCCCAGGTGCGCTACGGCGACATCGGGATGGCGACGATGCTCTCGGTTGCCGTCGGCGTCGTGCTGGTCGCATCCGCGGCCCGGCTGATGTTCCGCCAGCGCAAGCACGTGCGCCAGCACTCGGGGCACGTGATCGAGCGCAGGCACACGAAGCGCCTCTGGGTCAAGACGGCCCACTCGCTGCCCAAGCTGCTCGTCGGCGGCGCCCTCGCCCTGATGCTCTTCGCCGCGGCCGACCCGTTTCTGACCGCGACCGAAGAGGTGAGCGGCTACATCGAGTCGCGCGTGCGGGTCGACCTGGTCGACACCTCCGGCTCGATGGCCTGGGAGTTCCCCGACACCGGCAAGTCGAAGGCCGAGGTGGCGCGCGACGCGCACCTGCGGTTCCTCGACATGCGCGCGGGCAAGAACGACCGCGTGTCGCTGTGGCTCTTCTCCACCTACCCCTACATGGTGGACGACTTCGTCATGGACGACGAGTTGTACTACTTCCAGGTGTGGGACGCGCCGTACGTGATGACGCAGCGGCTCGACAAGGCGATGGTGGTTCCGCCCGACAAGGTGCGCATCGTGCCGGCCGAGGGGGACACGAACATCATCCGTCCGCTGCAGTCGATCACGAGGCAGCTCGATCACGACGAGGCGGCGCTCGGCGGCGATCAGGTCAACCGCGCCGTGCTCATCGTGACCGACGCGGCGGTCGACGAGTTCCCGGACGCCGAGTTCGCGGCGCTCAGCCAGCGCAACGTCACGCCCTACATCATCTACATCAACACGAGCGACATCCGGACCGCGATGATCGGGCATCCGAGCACGCCGCGCCTCATCGAGATGATCCGCGAGTACGGCGGCGACTACTTCGACGTGACCGACGAGGACAGCCTGCTCGCGGCGTACCAGGCCATCGACGAGCGCGAGGCGGTGCGGGTGGAGCAGCGTCACCGCGCGTTGAAGGTGCCGATCTACGGGCGGTTCCTGCTGCTGGCGATGGGGCTGCTGGTCGTGGGCATCCCGCTCGGTTTCGTGGCGGAGCTGTTCTGGGGGACCAGCCCGTAGGGCCGGTCATCGCACAGGGGGAATACAGACGTGGCACTGACGGACCTTCTCGACAAGGAACGGTCGTTCAAGTACCTGGTCGGCTTCGTTCTCGCAATCGTGTTTCTCGCGGGCGTCGCAATCCCGGCGCGCAGTCTCGGGGGCTTCTACGCGAACCTCGACGCGCTGAGCGATTCGGTCGACCGCGGCGACTACGAGCAGGCGGATCTGCAGCTCGCCGAAGTTACCGGGTTCTACGAGCGCAGCCGGAACCTGGGGCTCGGCTGGTTCTCCGACGCCTACCTCTTCGGCGACGCGTTCCTCCAGCAGGCCTCGTACAACTACCTGACGGGGGATTTCGAAGCCATCGTGCGCGATCTGGCCGACGAGATCGACGACCCGCGGGCCTCGCACCTGCTGGCGAGCGCCAAGTTCCAGCTCGCGCGGCAGCGGTACCGGGCGATCCCCGACGACGATCCCGACGGCCAGTTGAAGAAGGCGGCCATCATCGAGGAGGTGCTCGATGACGTGAACGCCGACTACGAGCGGGCGTTGCGGGCCGATGCCACGGGTCGCTTCGACTTCAAGTGGAACTACGATCTGACCAGCGATCCCGAGGCGGTGCGGCGGGCGCTGGAGCCGTTGCGCGAGGCCGAGCCGCCGCAACTCGAGCAGATGCGCGGCGAGGGCACGCCGGTGCGCCGCCGGCGCGGCTGACGCACGAGGAGCGGTCGGGATGGGCGAGCTGCAAGCCGCGCTGCGCGAGAGCGTCGAGTTCCAGAATCCCGAGTACCTGACGTTCGTACCGATCGCCGGGCTGCTGCTGCTGTTCGGCTTCGGCATTTTCGTATTGCGCCTGCGCCTGCGTCCGCCGTGGACGCACGGTTCCGCCTACCCGCTATTCGGGCACATCAAGTTCTGGTTCCTGGCCGTCCTGGCCCTGAGCATTCTCAGCCTGGCGGCGGCGCGTCCGTTCTGGGTCTACGGCGGGTCGAGCTTCAAGCGGGGCGACGTCGACGTGGCTGTGATCATCGACGCCTCCGCCTCGATGTGGGTCCGGGACCTCGGCCCCTCGCGGCTGGAGCTCGCGGTGCGCGAGGCCCTCGGCCTCTACACCGAGGAAATCCTGACGCCGGGCGACCGGGTCGCCCTGTTCGTCTTCGGCACCACCGCGCTGCGGCAGGTCCACCTGTCGTCCAACGCCGAGCGCTTCGTCGAGCAGTTGGGGCAGATCGCGCCGCCCGGGCAGCTCTCCGGCGACGCGTTTCCCTGGGACAGCGACATCGCGGCCGCGTTCGAGCACGTGTACCAGTCGCTCGACAACCAGGACCGCTTCGACAGCGGCGACGAGGACTGGCAGCCCATGGAGCGCTCCGACCGGGTCGTGCTGCTGTTCACCGACGGGGACTTCGCGGCCGACAACGAGCAAATCTCCCGTCTCGACCAGGCGCTGTCGGAGTTCGGCCGGCGGGGGCTGGCTGTCTATCCGGTGGTGATCGGCACGCGGACGGGCGTCGACGTCGACATCGTGCTGCAGGACTACGTCCGCGGCATCGATTTCGACGAGACGCTCGAGGCCGACCTCGAGGGCATCCGCACGCGGGTCAACCCGGAAGGGGTGGCGATGTTCGACCAGCGCTCCGGGGGCGGCTCGTTCGTGCTGGAGAACATCGGCCTGTCGGCGGCGCCGTTCCTGCGCAACGCCATCGACGCCCACCGCGCCATCACCTTCCAGCTCATCCCGTCCGAGGACCAGCAGGAGATCTGGCAGTGGTTCGTCATCCTGGCGATCCTCGTCGTCGTCGTTGCCATGCTCTTCTACTAGCGCGCAAGGACCGTCCGGCTCCCGGCGCGCCTGCCGTGTGAACAGGTCTCGGCACGGAGGTCTCGATGCAGCGACGGATTCCGCGTGCCGGTCGGCGATCGCGCATCGGTCCGGCGGTTTGGGCCGGCACCGCGTCCGCCTTGCTGCTCTTGCTGATCGCGGCCGTGCTGTACGCCCTTCGGCCGGGCCTTGTCGTTCCGGCGCCGCCGCCGGATCTGGTTCCCGATGACGCTGCCGGCTGGTTGCCGAGCCGCATCCGACAACTGCCGCTCACGGGCGGCGCCGCCGCCATTCCGGCGCCACGGCGCCGAACGTTCGCGTTGCGGCCGCCGCGTCTGCCCCTGCCGGGCGACGTCGGTCCCGACTGGGCGGTGGTGGAGGAGTATCTCGAGCGGCAACGGGCCTGGACGGATCTCGAACGCGAGCTCGCCCGCGCGGACGTCCCGGCCGAGGAAAAGTGGCGCCGGCGGCAGGTAGCGTGGTCCGAGCGTCCGGACATCCGCCGCGCCATCGCGGCCGCGACGGCGATTGTGGAGGCGGCCGGTGCGCAGGAGCGGCTGATCGAGGCTGCGGCGTTCCTCGTGGCGCACACGAACGCCGAACCGGACGCGGACCGGCACATGGCCGCGGGGGCGCGGTCGCTGGCCGCCCACGCGCCCCGTTTCGAGGCGTGGCCACGGGTCATGATGCAGTTGGACGCCGGTCGGGGGTTCGCGCCGAACGGCCAGTCGATGGCGCGGGAAATCGACGCGTTCTTCGAACGGATGGCGGCGGACGCTGCCGATCCGGCCGTGCGCGCCATGGCGCGGTACTACGTTGCGGTCGGCCTGATGCGGTCCGCCAACGGCTTCTGGTCGCGGCCCGCGGCCCGCGAAGCGCGGCGGCGGCGCGCGCTCGAGGCGGCGGTCGGTCTGAGCGCCGGGGTGGAGCAGGAGGCGTTCGCCCCGGCGCAGGAGCCGGGCAATTCCTTCGCTCCTGTCCCGCCGACCTTCGCGGCGGCGGAGGCGAGCCTGATCCACGGCATCCGGCACGCGACCGTCGGGGGTGCCGTGTCGGAGATGGTTGGCCGGCGTCTGGACGGGTCGGAGGATCACCTGTCGGCCTACGCCGGCCGGGTGGTGCTGATCGACTTCTGGGAGACCGGGTGCCGGCGTTGCGCCGCCGAGCTGCCGGCGCTGAGCGAGCTGGTCGCCGAGTTGCCCGCGGATCGATTCACCCTGCTCGCAATCAGCGTCGACGAAGCGCCGGAGGCTGTCGTCGAGCTTGGGCGGGACGAGCCGATGCCGTGGACGAACTGGCATGCCGGCCCGGCGAGCGACCTCGCGCGGCGTTGGTACGTTCGCGCCCTCCCAACCTACGTGCTCGTCGACGAGGAAGGCGTCATCCTGGCCCGCACGGACGGTCTCACCGAAGCGTTCACGTCACTGATAGGAAGGACGGTCGCTGCTGTCCGATAGCGCCCCGAAAACGCCTCGCCGGCTCGGCGTTTCGGCCCATCCCCGCCGCGCCAGGACCCTGCGTCTCAGAACTTCGCTTCGCTACGTTCTGCGGCGTAAGCTCCTGGTCGTGCGGGCCGCGTGCCGCGGGCTTCGAGCGCCTTGCGATCCACCTTGCCCACCGCGTTGACCGGCAGCGATTCCAGGAAGCGGACCGCCGTCGGCGTGTGGACCCGGGACAACGCGCCGCGGACCAGGGCGGTCAGCTCCGCGGCGTCCACCGGCTCGGCGCCGCTGCGCACGACGAACGCCACCGGCGTCTCGCCCAGGTCGGGATGCGGCGCGCCCACCACGCAGCACGCGGCCACACCCGGGTGCCGTTCCAGGACTTCCTCGATCGCCCGCGGGGACAGGTTCTCGCCGCCGCGCACGATCACGTCCTTCAGGCGGCCGGTGACGGAAAGATGCCCGTCTGCGTCGAACCGTCCCAGGTCACCCGTGCGCAGCCACCCGTCGCGGATTGGCGATTCCGACCCCTCGCCGGCATAGCCGCGCATCAGGCAGGGGCCCGCAATGCCGACTTCGCCCTCGGCGCCCACGGACGCCTCTTCCTCCGTTCCTGGACGGAAGATTCGGACCTGCTGGCCGCGCAGGACCGTGCCGACGGTCCCGATGCGCCGCGCCCCGACCGGGTTCATCGTCGAGGTACACGTGGCCTCGGACAACCCGTAGGACACGACCAGCGGCACGCCGAAGGCGGCTTCGACCGCCTCGTGCAGGCGTGCCGTGATGGGCGCCGACCCGCAGCGGAGGAATCTCAGCGAGCGCAGCCGCGCCTGGTCGCGCAGATGCGGGAGCATCCGCGAGTACATCGTCGGCACGCCGGTCAGGTAGGTGACGCCGTGAGCGGCGATCCGGTCCTCGACGTCCTCCGCCCGGAACCGCTCGGCCAGCACGACGGTCGCCCCGACCAGCAACGGTGCGATGAGCTGGTTGTTCACGCCGTTGGTATGGTGCAGCGGCATCACGTGCAGAAGGCGATCCGCTACGGTCAGCCTCGTCCGCTCGATGATGCCCGCGGCGTGCCGCAGCAGGTTGCCGTGGGTGAGCAGGGCGCCCTTCGGCAGCCCCGTGCTGCCCGAGGTCAACTGCATCATCGCGAGGTCGGCAGGACCGAGCGGTTCGCGGATGACCGTGGCGCTTGCCGACCTGCGCGACTCGCGGAGCAGGTCCGCCGCGAGGTCGACCTGCACGCCGCCGTGTTCCATGTCGCCCACCATGCCTTCCGACTCCTCGTCGAGCACGATTCGGCGCAGGCCGACGGCGTGCGCCCGCGACAGCAGGGCCTCGGCCGTGAGGCCGGGCTCGATGAAGCAGGGGCAGCCGCCCGCCTGCATGACGCCGAAGAAACGGGCGACCGAGTCGGCCGAGCGCGACGCGGGCACGCCTGCGAGCTCACCGCGGGCGACTTGTCGACAGGCGTGCGCGTGGCCGTCGATTCGCGCGCCCAGCTCGGCGTATGAGACGGGGCCTTCCGGGGCGAGCAACGCGGTCCTTCCGGCCCATGCTTGGCGCCCGATCCGCTCACGCAACAGGCGACTCAAGGAGGATGTCCTCATGGTGCCGGTGTTCCGGGCGGCGGCAGGCTCGGTGCTACCGCAACGCCACGTTCGCATCGCGCTCGAACTGCCCGTCAGGATCGAGAGAGCGCAACGCAGCGATCTCTCGGGCGTCCGGAACGGGCGTCGCCGCCGCACTTGAAGCGTCGAAGGCGAAGCCGGTCCGCTGCGACACTTCGTCGAGCGAGGCTTCCGGATGCCAGGAACGCAGGGCGAGTCGGCCGTCGCGCTTCTCGAAGACCGCGATCGGGGTGACCACGCCGTGCAGGCCGCCCGCGGCGGTCACGAAGTCGAGCTTCTCTACCAGCGTGCGTCGGGAATGCTCCGTGCGCCACGTCACCGCGCGCCGGGCCGTCGGCAGCATCACCGCGCCGCCTCCGCCCCCGGGAAGACGCACCTTCGGGGCGCGCCAGTCGCCGATCGCCGACACGTTCGTGCGGCCGACGCCGTCGACCTGCGCGGCGCCCAGAAAGCACAGGTCCATCCCGCCGCGGGTGCACAGGTCGTAGAAGTCCTCATTGGAGAAGATGGCGGTGGACCCCTCTGCGAGCACCGGATCCGAGCTGGAGCGGGGTATCGACGACGGTGTCGGCTGCACTCCCCCGGCGACGTTGATGTAGACGAAGTCGAAGTCGTAGGCCCGCTTCGCGAGCAGGCACGCCAGCATCGGCGGCGTCGAGTTCACTCCGCTGAACGTCACCTCGTCCGGCCGGATGAAGCGTGCGAGGTTCGTGACCAGGTATGAGAACGCGGACCAGCGCTCAGGCATGGACGGGCTCGCGACACTCGGGCGCGCGTGCCAGGTGCGCTTCCGGCAGACCGTCGGACTGCATGTACTCCTCTACGCCGGGGTAGTCCACTTCGTAGAGCGGCCAGCACGATCCCGGCCACGCCCCGTTCGGGACCACCGCCACCGCCTCGACCATGAAGCCCGGAATCAGCGTCAGCTCCGGTCGTTTCTGGAACGACGCCACCGGCGTCAGGGTCTCCGCCACCACGAATACCCGCTTCGCGGCGCGGCTGAGGATGCGGTCCCAGTGGGAGGTTCCGTAGACGCGCGCGTCGCCCTGCTCGTTCGCCTCATTGACGTGGATGACGGCGATGTCCGGCCGGATCGCCGGGATCACAAATACCTGCTGGCCGGAGCCGTAGGGATCCGCAACGGAGGCCCAGCGGTTGAGCGTCGGAAGATCAGAGCCGTGCACGCCACCGACCGGCTGGAACGGCACGCCGTAGGCAGCGGCGCGCAGACCCGCGGTCAGGGTCATGCAGGCGTGCTCCTCCAGCTCGATGTCCTGCCGCTCGACCGCCCGGCGGTACGCGGGCGCCAAACCGAGATGGCCTTCCATGGCGACGATACCGGCGCGTACCCTGGCCACCGCACCAGCGCGGCACAGGATATCGATGTCATAGCCGGGCGACTGCTTGACGATCTCCAGCGACCTCCTGCGTTGTCGGATCAGCTCGCGTACGAGGGCAAAGGGGCCGCGGTGGAGGAAACTCCCGCCCAGGGCGACCGAAGTGCCGTCGGGAACGAGCGCGGCCAGCTCGGCAAGCGGGATGACCTTGGATGCGGGCATGCCGATCATGGTAGCGTCGAAGAGCGTGACGAGCCAGATCGACCGTGTGCAGTCGGCATTCACCCGGCAGGCGCCGGGTTTTGCGGATCCCAACCTTGCCCTCGGCCGGGAGGAGCTTCTGCGCTGGATAATCGAAGCCCTGCCGCTGGGGCCGGAGATCCGGGCGCTCGACGTCGCCGCCGGCACCGGTCATCTGAGCCGCGCGGCGGCTCCGCACGTCCGGTCGGTCGCGGCCGTCGACGTCACGCCGGCGATGCTGCAGGGGTTGCGGACCGAGGCCGAGCGGGCGGGGCTGGACAACCTGCAACCGGTGCAGGCGGATGCCGGCCGCCTGCCGTTCGCGGATGGCCGGTTCGACCTCGTTCTGTGCCGTCTGGGTCTCCACCACTTCGCCAATCCTGCGGTGGAGATCGCCGAGATGGCGCGCGTCGCGAGGACCTCAGGCACGCTGGCCATAGTGGATCTGCTCTCGCCGGACGATACGAACCTCGCCGTACGGTACAACGCGTTCGAGCGGATGCGCGATCCGTCACACACCTGGGCTCTCACCGCCGGCGAGCTCCGCGGCCTCATGGACTCCGTGGGGCGGCCGGTCGCCGACTGGTCCGCCCGCGACGTCGAGGTCGCCGTGGACCCGTGGCTCGATCTCACACGCACACCGGACTCCACTCGACGGACGATCATCCAGGCGCTGGAGCGTGAGCTCGAGGGCGGACCGCCCACCGGGATGCGGTCGCGGGAGCGCGGCGGCCACCTGTCGTTCGTGCACACATGGGCGCTCGCGCAGGCCGGTCCCACCGCTCGATCTGCGCGAGCGTGAACGACCCGGGCCGCCGATTCCCGCGCGGGTCATTGACACACCCGGCCCGGAGCGGCGTTCAGACTTCTACGCGCGTCCTCGCGCGCTCACTGCCCTCCCTCGTCGGGAAGTCCTTCCACATCCGGCGGCAGCAGGGCGCCGAGCGTGTTCTGGAACATCGCAAGCTGCGTGTAGTTGCCGACGATCAGGACCACCTCGCGCAGTTGCTCCTCCGTGTATCGCACGGCGAGCGCGTTCCAGGTGTCTTCCGTTATGAAACGGCTGGCGTGCAGCTCGTCCGCCGCGGTCAGGAGGGCCTTGTCGAAGTCCGCCCATCCGGGCGCATCCGGTCCCGCGGTGATGCGGCTGATTTCCTCGGTGCTGAGCCCGGCGTCCTGCCCGACCAGGTTGTGCCGGCCCCAGATGTAGTCGCCGCGCGACAGCCACGCGGTCCGCAGGATGAGCAGTTCCTTGTCGCGCAGAGGAATGTTGTAGTTGCGGACGAAGTGGATCGTGTAGGCCCAGTAGTTGCGGCAGGTGTCGGTCACCTCGGGGCAGAGCTGCCGCAACGGGCTGGCCCCCTGCGGATCGTCGGGCAACGCAACGCGCGGGCCGCTCAGCCGGTCGTGCGGCGCCACGCGGGTCACGGTCTGTTCCTGTTCGGCCTTGACGGTCGCCGCGGCCGCAAGCACGCCGCAGACGAGAGTCACGCCGGTCGCAATGCTCATCCACCTCATCAGACACCTCACCCCGGAGCTCGATGTACCCGACTGACGGTGACGGCTCCGACCTCACCGTGACAGGTCAGCATGATACCCCGCCGGTGCAGCCCTCACGCTGGCGGCGATTCGGGTCGAGGGCGGTCGGGCTCCCCTTTGCGGGAGTGGTTGCGGACCACCGTGGCAACGATCTGGATCGCCCCGGCGGGAGCCCGTATGATGGCCGCACACGAGTTGGCAGCCCGTGGCGAGAGTTCCGCGGCATTCGAGCGTTGCATCCCGCGTGCACTGCCAGGAGGATCCGATGCGAAACGGCCAGCGCTGGCGCCTCGGACTCTGCGGTGTGATGGTCCTCGCGATCGCGGCCGGTACGATCACGGCGCAGTCTCCCGCTACCGGCGGGGAGTGGCGCGCCTTCGGCGCCGATCCAACGAACACGAAGTACTCGCCGCTCGACCAGATCACGCCGGAGAACTTCACCGACCTGGAGATCGCCTGGCGCTGGCGGTCGATCTCGACCGCTATCGCAAACCGGTTCGAGAACATTCAGCCGCGCCAGTTCAAGGCCACGCCGCTCATGGTGGGCGGCCGGCTCTATGTCAGCACCGCGCTCGGTCAGGTGGCCGCGCTCGACGCCGGCACGGGAGAGCTCGTCTGGTCCTATGATCCCCGGACGTACGACCGTCTCGACCAGCCGGCCAACGTCGGCTGGCAGCACCGCGGCGTCTCCTATTGGGAGGACGACTCGAGCGGCGAGGCCCGGATCTTCATCGCGACGCACGACCTGCGACTCGTCGCCCTGGACACTCGCACCGGCGTTCCGGCTCCGGACTTCGGCATAGGCGGCGTCGTGGACCTCAGCGGCAGTCTGGGGCGCCCGGTCGACCGCGCTCGCATCACGCACTCGTCACCGGTCGCCATCGCGGGCGACACCGTGGTCGTCGGCAGCGTGGTGCGGGACCGCACCGAGACGCGTGAGGCCCCGCCCGGACACGTGCGCGGCTTCGACGCGCGTAGCGGCGCGATGAAGTGGATCTTCCACACCATTCCGCAGGGCGACGAGTTCGGGGCGGATACCTGGCAGCGCGAATCGTGGAGGTACAGCGGACACACGAACGTCTGGGGAACGATGGCGGTCGACGAGGAGCTCGGCTACGTCTACCTCCCGACCGGCACGCCGACCAACGACTGGTACGGCGGGATGCGGCATGGGGACAACCTGTTCGCCGAGAGCATCGTCTGCGTCGACGCCGAGACGGGAGAACGCATCTGGCATTTCCAGGCGGTCCATCACGGACTCTGGGACTATGACTTTCCGACGGCAGGCAATCTGATCGACATCACCGTCGACGGGCGTGAAATCAAGGCGATCGCCCAGCCGAGCAAGCAAGCGTTCACCTATGTGCTCGACCGGGTGACCGGCGAGCCGGTCTGGCCCATAGAAGAGCGGGCGGTGCCGGCGGGCGACGTGCCCGGAGAATGGTACGCCCCGACGCAGCCGTTTCCGACGCAGCCGCCGCCGTTCGATCTCCAGGGCATCACCGTCGATGACCTCATCGATTTCACCCCCCAACTGCGGGAAGAGGCGCTGCGGATCGCCGAACGGGCCCAGTTGGGACCGATCTTCACGCCGCCTCCGGTCCGGGGCGTTGGACGGCCCATCGTCCAGTCGCCGGGCCCCGGCGGCGGCGTCAACTGGCCCGGCGCCGCGATCGACCCGGAAACCGGGCGGTTGTTCGTCCCGTCGCAGACGAGGCTCCGGGCCGTCGAGCTGGTCGAGTACCCGCCGCCCGCCACCGTGGGCTACTTCACCGATCCATGGGCCGTTCCGGTGCCGGGGCCGCGGGGTCTCCCGCTGGTGAAGCCGCCGTACAAGCGCGTGACGGCGTTCGACCTCAACACCGGCGATCAGGTCTGGATGAGCCCGCACGGTGACGGTCCCCGCAACCACCCCGCGCTGCGCGAGCTGAACCTCCCGGCCCTTGGCGGCCACAGCGGCATGCACGGCGGCGGTCCGCTCGTGACCCGGACGCTGCTGATCGTCAACTCCGGCGCGCGGTACGTGGCGGACGAGGCGGCGTCGGCGCGCGCCATCACCGCGTATCACAAGGACAACGGGGAGTATCTCGGCTCTGTTACGCTACCCGCGGTGCCCAACGGCAATCCCATCAGCTACCTGCACGAGGGCAGGCAGTACATCGCGGTGGCAGTTGGCGGCGGGGGCGGCGATGCCGTGCCGGAGCTGATCGTGCTGGCGTTGCCCTAGGACCCCATGGTGAAACGCCGCGTGGCACCGAGACAGACCGGCAAGACACGGAGCCCTGTCTTCGCGGGACCATCCCGCGGCAGAGGGGCTATTGGAGGCTGATCATGAAGAACCTAGCCGGACTCCTGGCAATCCTCCTCGGCGTATGCGCGGGCCCCTCACTTGCCCAGACGGATGAGGATCTGATCAACGACCCGCAGACCCCCGAGGACGTGCTCGTCCACAGCATGGGGTACGACCGCAAGAGCTACAGCCCGCTCGAGGAGATCAACAAGTCGAACATCCACCGGCTGGTGCCCATCTGGAGCACGAGCCTGATGAACCAGTCGGGCGAGCTGGCCGCGCCGGCGATCCACGACGGCGTGCTGTACGCGATCAACGGGAGCTGGACCTTCGCCATCGACCTGGAGACCGGCCGCCAGATCTGGCGCACGCCGGTAGTGCTCGAAGAGGGATCGCGGCGGCGCAGCAGCTTCAATCGCGGCGGGCCGGTCATTTACGAAGGCCGGCTCTTCCGGGTGACCGTCGACAACCACGTGCTCGCGCTGGACATGGAGACCGGCGAGGAGTTGTGGAACCAGAAGTTCGCCGACGGGGCGGAGGGCTACTACGCAACGGGCGCCCCGATGGTCGCCAACGGGGTCCTCATCTCGGGGATGTCCGGCGGCGAGTCCACCACCCGCGGCTTCCTCGACGGCTGGGACCCCGCCACCGGCGAGAAGCTGTGGCGCCGCTACACCATCCCCGGCCCCGGCGAGCCCGGCCACGAGACGTGGCCCGCCGACAGCGACGCGTACCTGTACGGCGGGGCGCCTACGTGGCGGACCGGCTCGTACGATCCCGAGCTCGATCTCGTCTACTGGGGGACCGGCAACGCCGAGCCCTACGACCCGGCGACGCGCGGCGGGCTCGACAGCCTCTACGCGTCGACGGTGCTCGCCATCCGCCCGAAGACGGGCGAAATCCACTGCTATTACCAGTACACCCCCAACGACGTGTACGACGTCGACGGCATCGACGAGCAGGTGCTGGCCGAGATCGAGGTCGACGGCGAGATGCGCAAGGTGATGATCCAGGCCAACAAGAACGGCTTCCTGTACACCGTCGACCGCACGGACTGCTCGCTCATCGCCGCGCACCCCTACGTCTACGTCAACTGGGCCACGCACATCGACCTGGAGTCCGGCCGACCGGTGCTGACCGACCTCTACCGCGACTTCCTCGCCGGCGAGGAAGTCTATATCTGGCCGTCGCGCGGCACCAACGCGGTCCCGATCGCCTTCAACCCCGACACCGGCCTCATCTACTCGACGACGTGGCACGTGCCGCGCATCCAGCGGCTTCTTCCCGAGCCCCAGGAATTCGTGCTCGGGGCGAGTTCCACCGGGGTCACCAACCGCTTTCCGGCAGTCGAACCGGGCGACCTGCTCGGCCATATAGTGGCCATCGATCCCCTGACCGGGGAGAAGGAGTGGGAGATCCCGATGCACGACTTCCCCAGCTCGGCCGGGGTGCTGGCGACCGGCGGCGGGCTGCTGTTCACCGGGAAGATCACGGGGGAGTTCGTCGCCCTCGACGAGGAGACCGGCGAAACCCTCTGGGAGTTCCAGACCGGATCGAGCGTCAACGCGACAGCGATCACCTACACCCTGGACGGGCGGCAGCAGATTACGGTCGCGTCCGGGCTCGGCGGCGGGCTCGCCAACCGCTACGCGCGCGGCCTGGTGCCCGCCGGCGGCTCGATCTGGACGTTCGCCCTGATGCCCGAGTAGCCGGCAGCGCCGTGCTCGATCCGTTCTCGGGAAGCTACCGGGTCGCTCGGGAGCGGTTCCGCGCGGCGGCCCGCGCGGCGGCGGCGCCGCTTGAGAGCCGCGTGGTGTCCGGCCACGGACCGGATGGTTGCGAGTTGGCCATCGACATCGCGTTGGTCGGTGCCCGCAACCCGCACCGGACGGTGGTCGTCTCGTCCGGGCTCCACGGCGTCGAGGGGTTCTTCGGGTCCGCCGTCCAGCTCGCGTGGCTGCGCCGGTTCCGCGAAGGTGGCTGGTCTATACCCGGCGGCACGCTCGTCGTGCTGCTGCATGCCGTCAACCCCTTCGGCTTCGCCTGGCGGCGGCGGGCCAACGAGGACAACGTCGACCTCAACCGGAACTTCCTCGATGTCGACGAGTCCTACGGCGGCGTGCCCGAGCACTACGACGATGTCCACAGTCTGCTGAATCCGCCGACACCGCCGGCGCGGCTGGACGCCTTCCGTCTGCGGGCCGCCTGGGCCGTCCGGCGCCACGGACCGTCCGTCCTTCAGAACGCCGTCGCGGCCGGCCAGTACGAGCACCCGAGCGGCCTTTTCTTCGGGGGGCGCGAAGCTGCCTTATCCACCCGCTTCGTCCAGGAGCGCTTCTGGGACTGCACCCGGGCGGCGGAACAGGTGGTGCACCTGGACCTGCATACCGGGCTCGGCCCCTATGCGGACTACCGGCTCCTGATCGAGCCGCCGCACGTGGGCGATCTGGACTGGTACCGCTCGCGTTTCGATCCTGAGCAGGTCGCGGCAGTCGGGGATGACACGCCCTATGCCGCCCGCGGCGTGATGGGCGCCTGGCTCGCGCGTCACGCCGGGTCGCGCCGCTACCGTTTCGCGTGCCTGGAGTTCGGCACCTACTCTCCGTTGCGCGTGCTGGCTGCTCTACGCGCGGAAAACCGGGCGCACCACCACTCGACGCCCGGCGCGGCCGCCTACGGACGCGCGAAGCGGAAGCTGGTCGAGTGCTTTTGCCCGGCAAGCGGGCTCTGGCGCCGCAAGGCGCTCGGTCGCGCGCTGGAGGTCATCGGGCAGGCCGTCGCGTCCGATTGACCGACGGCTGCCGGACCCGCGTCGCGCCAAACGTCCGTAGTCGTGGCGCGGCCCTGCCCAGGCACGCCGAGATCCCGTGCCGCGCTCTCGGCAGCGCGAACGAGCGCAGGGTTTGGCCGGCGTGCGACTGCTACCCGACCCGCTTTTTCCGGCAGGTCGCCGGTTGTGGTCAACGCCGGCTTGGTCGCTTTGCGGATCTCGTAGGAGTGACGCGCCCTGGTGCGGTCAGGTAGTTGCTGGAACCTGCTTCACATGCCTGTCCGTTGTTGGCTGGATGCTCAACGCGCCGCCGCGGTCGACCAACTGCTGGCTCGCTGGTGGGCTTCGTCACGTGTACATTCCGCTGGCTGCATGCGAGCCGGGGGAGACCTTCATTCCCGCATCCGGATGCGGGATTCTTCCACGATCCAGAGCTGCCCGTCGAGTGGTGAGTCGGCGAGTGACCGGAGAAACCGGGCTCCAACCTCCAGTACGTGATCACGGTCCTGCTTCTCGAGTCGGAACACCACGATCCCCGAATAGACGCCAGGAGGATACGTCCGAATGTCGGAGAAGTCCGTGTCGAGCGTGACGATCGCACGGCCCTCGCGAACGCACGCCGACGCAACGACGGAATCCGCCGACCCGCCGAGATTCTGGTCGAGAACCGTCGACGCGTCATGGCCGGACTGACGGAACAGTGCAGTGAGTTCAGCCGGAAGATTCTCATCCACCTTGAACCGCATGCGGATCACCTCGACAGCGATACCACCCGTTCTCTCGCCAACTCTGCGGCGTAACTCACCGCGGCCTGGATGGATTCGTGGGTAATCGACGGATAGCTCTTCGTGATTTCCTCCGGGCTCAAGCCGGCTGCGAGGTTGTCGAGGATCGTGCTCACGAGGACTCGAGTATTGGTGATGCAAGCCCGTCCATGGCAGACTTCGGGATCCACGGTAACGTGTTCTCTCCAGTTCATGATGTTTCCTGCCTGTCCTTCCGGCTACTCCGGCCGAATTGAAATCTCCCGGATCCCGCCCCTTCTCCCGCCGGGCGCCGCAAGATCCCCCGGAAGTTGCGGATACGGACCGTGGTGACCCTCAAGGGGCACTCTCCACGTCGATCTGCCCGGTCACGGTCGCGGAGATCAAGGCGGACCGGCGTTTCCTGATCAGTTGTGGCGGACGGCGCCGACAACGCAACAGGTCGGCAATCTGCCGGATCAGGTTGGCGAAGTAGCCGTGGTCGGGCATGGGGAGCGTTCCCGTACGGTGGTACACGTGCGCGGCCGGTGTCGAGATGTCCTCGTCACATACCGCCAAGCGCCGCCAGCGAAACCTCAGACGGCGATCTCCGGCACCTCGCCGCTCGCGATCAGGGTCGGCTCGGTCGCCGCGCGGATCTCGTCCACCGACACGCCGGGCGCGCGTTCCAGCAGATGCAGGCCATCGGGCTCGACTTCGAGCACCGCCAGCGACGACACGATGGTGTTGACGACGCCTTTGCCGGTCAGCGGCAGGCTGCACTCGTTGAGGATCTTTCGGTCGCCGCGCTTCGACAGGTGATCCATCACGATCAGGACCCGCTTGGCGCCGGAGACGAGGTCCATGGCGCCGCCCGGCCCCTTGACCATCGCGCCGGGGATCATCCAGTTGGCGAGATCACCAGCGGCCGAGACCTGCATGGCGCCGAGGATGGCGAGGTCGATGTGGCCGCCGCGGATCATGGCGAAGCTCTGGGCGCTGCTGAAGTAGCTGGCGCCGTCGACGGCGGTCACCGTCTCCTTGCCGGCGTTGATCAGGTCGGCGTCGATTTCGTCCTCGGTGGGGTACGGTCCGATGCCGAGCAGGCCGTTCTCGCTCTGGAGCATGATGCGCACGTCCGGCGGGATGAAGCTGGCGCACAGCGTCGGGATACCGATCCCCAGGTTGACGTAGTCGCCGTCGTGCATCTCGCGCGCCGCGCGGGCCGCCATCTGTTCGCGTGTCAGGGCCACGTCGTCGCTCCTTCAGGATTGCCTGCGCGGGCTGGCTGGTTCGGCTTCGGTCCCCGCCGCCCCATCCTCTCCAGCACAGTGGGCTACGCCGGCCGTGTCCGTCGGCGCTCGATGACCTTGGTCGGATCCTCGCCGACGACGATGCGGTCGACGTAGACCGCCGGCGTATGGATCAGGTGCGGGTCGAGCTCGCCGGCCGGCACGATCTCCTCGACTTCGGCCACCGTCACCTTGCCCGCCTCGGCCATCGGCGGATTGAAGTTGCGCGCGGTCATGCGGTAGACGAGGTTGCCCGCTTCGTCCGCCTTCCATGCCTTGACCAGGGCCAGATCGGCGTGGAGCGCGGTTTCCAGCACCTGCCAGCGGCCGTCTATCTGTCGCGTCTCCTTGCCCTCGGTCAGCGGGGTCCCGTAGCCGGTCGGGGTGAAGAACGCGCCGATGCCGGCGCCGCCCGCCCGGATCCGCTCCGCCATGGTGCCCTGCGGGTTCAGCTCCACCTCGAGCGAGCCGTCGAGGAACTGGCTCTCGAACGTCTTGTTCTCGCCCACGTAGCTGGCGACCATCTTCTCGATCTGCCGGGTGTCGAGCAGCAGCCCCAGGCCGGCGCCGTCGACGCCGGCGTTGTTGCTGATGCAGGTGAGTCCCTTGACGCCCGAGTCGCGCAGCGCGACGCACAGGTTCTGCGGCACGCCGCACAGGCCGAAGCCGCCGACCATGATGGTCATGCCGTCGTGGAGCAGGCCCTCGAGGGCGGCGGCCGAGGTGGGGTAGGTCTTGCCGGGCATTGATCCTCTCGCCTGTACTTCCGCTTCACGCCTTCATCGGTCCGTTGGGCACGCCGGCCCCCTCGCGCACGAAGCGCGCCAGGTTGGACATGTCCTCGTCGCCGTAGCCCTGTGCGATGAGCGCGTCCTCGATGGTCGCGACGAGGCTGGCGATCGGCACCGGCACCTGGAGCTCGCGGGCCGCGTCGAGGGCGATCCCGAGATCCTTGCGGTGCAGGCGGGTCCGGAAGCCGAGCGGGTAGTCGTCGTTCAGCATCTTGGAGGACCGGTTGTTGAGGATCCACGAGCCGGCCACGCCGCCGTCGATCGCTTCCACCACGCGTTCCGGGTTCGCACCCGCCCGGTAGGCGAGGGTCAGCGCCTCGGCCAGGGCCATGTACGTGCCGGCGATAGCGACCTGGTTGGCCACCTTCGCGATCTGCCCGCAGCCGACCGGACCGATCCGCGTCACCTTGGCGCCGATGATCTGCAGCACCGGCTCCGCGCGGGCGAAGTCCTCCTCGGCGCCGCCGCACATGATGGTGAGTGTACCCCTGACCGCGCCCTCGGATCCGCCGGACACCGGGGCGTCGACGTAGCCGATGCCCTTCGCGCGGAACTGTTCGGCCAGGCGTCTCGTCGCGGCCGGGGCGATGGAGGAGCAATCGATGACCAGCCCGCCCTCCCGCAGGCCGTGAATGGCGCCGGAGCCGCTCTCGAGCAGCACGTGCTCGACATCGGCAGTGTCGGACACGCAACTCAGGACGATGTCCACCTCGTCGGCGGCCGCCGCGGGGCTCTCGGCGCGCGACGCACCCAGCTTGGCGAGCGGTTCCTCCCGCACGCGCGTCCGGTTGTAGACCGTGACCTCGCAGCCGGCCTTGATCAGGTTGGTCGCCATCGGCGCGCCCATCGTTCCCAGGCCGAGCACGGCGATCTTCATTACGTCCTTCTTCCTTCCCTCGTCGGCGCCGAAGAAACGCGCGCGTGCACAATCCCCCGCCCGGATTGCGGGCGGTTGGTCACGAGCGCGATCAGCTTCTTCCAGTAGCGAAAAGACGGGGTGTAGACCGTTTCGACTTCGCTGAATCCGACGGATTGTAGCATCTGCTCCAGCGCCGTCAGGGTCGGCATGGCGCACAGCTCGCGCGACGTTTCCCGCGCGCCTTCATCGCCGGGGAAGAAAGGCACGAGCGGGTAGCGCTCGTGGACGAACGGCAGCAGCACGTGGGTCTCGCAGATCAGCAGCCGCTTCGTGACTCGCGCCACGCGCTCGAGCGCGGCCAGCGGGTTCCGCAGGTGGTAGAACACGCCTAGCAGGAGCACGAGATCGAACCGTCCGATCTCGTCCGGGTCGAGCTCGTGCACGTCGGCGCGGCGGTGCTCCACGGACGAGCCGAGCCGCTCGCGTGCGGCCAGGAATTCGTCCATGCCGAAGCGGTCCCAGGCGTAGCTGTCCACCGCGAGCACCCGGTCGGCCCCGCGCCGTTCGCACTCGAAGGAGAAGAAGCCGTGCCACGCGCCGATGTCCAGCACCGTCCAGCCGGTGAGGTCGTCGGGAATGCCGAGCAACCGCAGGCGGCGCGCGAAGCGGCGCCGGGTCCGCCCCTCGTACGAAAACGGCGACGCGCCGGCGTCGGGCCGGCTGATGATCTGGTGCGGCCGTTCGGGCATCCGGGATGGCTCGGGCGACCGTGGAGAATAGCACGCAGGGGAGCCTTGGTCCGGGTTGCGGCGGCCAGGGTCTGCGCCGTGGACCCGAAAGATCCCTGCGCAGACCAGGTTGGGGGGCAATCGTGGCGCTATGCCGGCCCGCGGGGGGCATCCAGTTGCAGGCGCTCGCGCAGGTGGTGGATGCGGTCGTCCACCGGCGGGTGCGTCGACAGGTAGGCGGCGAGTCCCAGCGGGTCGGATTCGCTTTCCATGCGGCGGAAGCGCTCCAGCATGCGCAGACAGCCGTGCGGATCGAAGCCCGCCGCGCGCATGAGACGCCCGCCCAACTCGTCCGCCTCGAACTCCTGCTCGCGCGAGTAGGCCTTCTCCAGCCACTGGACGCCGACGCTACGCAGCCACGGGGCGACGGCGCGCCCCGCGGGCGTGGCCACGGAGACCGCCGTCAGCGCCTTCTGGCTCCACTCCAGCTTGATGCGGTCGATCGCGTGGCCGCGGATCACGTGGGCCATCTCGTGGCCGATCGCGAAGGCCAGCTCGTCGCGGTTGCGTCCGGTGAGCTCGATCAGGGCCGGCGCCACGAAGATGTAGCCGCCCGGCAGCGCGAAGGCGGTCGGGTGGTCGCCCGCCACCGCCGCCACCTCGAAACGGTGGACGGGGTTGCGCACGCGGTCGGCCAGCGCCGCCGCCAACTCGTCGAGCAGCCCCTGAACGTTCGGGTCCGCCGGCGCCGGGGCCTGTTCGCGTACCGCTACCGCCATCTCCCGGCCGAGCCCCTGCTGGGCGCGGATGGCGTCGTCCTCGGCGCCGGCGACCGAGTCCCACATCCACTTTGCCTTGCGGAACTGCCGGCCCGCCAGCCGGCCGAAGAGGTAGGCGCCGCTTCTGGCCACGAGGGACAGTGTAGCGCGGCGGCCTCGATCGACGGTGTCGTGCTGCCCTGCTTCATCGGTCGGTCCAGTGGCGGCGTCACCGAACCGTCGGTATCATCGACCTCAGATGCGCCGCATCTACCGCAACCGCAGTCCGGTGGCTTGAAAGGTCGGTCGCCGGAAGGGGCGGCCGGGGGGAGGCGTGCGATGAGAATCGGAACCCTGTCGATTCTGCTGGCTGCCGTTCTCGCGACGGGCGCAGCGGCGGTCCACGCCCAGGGGCGGCCGTTCACGCCGGTCACGCAACAGATGCTGCTGGAGCCGGACCCCGCCGACTGGATCAACTGGCGGCGCACCCTCGACGGGTGGGGTTACAGCCCTCTGGATCAGATAGACACGGAGAACGCGCATCGGTTGCAGCTCGCCTGGTCGTGGGCCATCGGCACCGAGGGCCGGCCCGAGCCGAACCCGCTGGTCTACGACGGCGTGCTCTACATCGCCAGCCCGTTCGGCATCGTCGAGGCGCTCGACGCGGCCACCGGCGAGCTGCTCTGGCGCTACCGGCACGAGCACGAGGCGGAGGAGCTGACCGGCATCGTCACCACCCGCAACCTCGCGATCTACGACGACAAGATCTACCTCACCACCGTCGACGCGCACATCGTGGCGCTCGACGCCCGGACCGGCGACGCCGTGTGGAACGTGGCGGGCGCCGACTACCGGCTCGGCTTCCGCTACACGGCCGGGCCGATCGTCGTCGACGGGAGGGTGATAGCCAGCACCAACGGCTGCGAGCGCTACCACGAAGCGAAGGACATGCCGTGCTTCATCTCCGCGCGCGATGCGCAGACCGGCGACGAGGTGTGGCGCACCTCCACGGTGGCGCGGCCGGGCGAGCCCGGGGGCGACACCTGGGGCGACACCCCGTTGATGTTCCGCATCGGCGGCGACAGTTGGACCGCCGGCAGCTACGACCCCGGCACCAATCTCATCTACTGGGCCACCGCGCAGGCCAAGCCGTGGGCGCGCTTCCAGCGGGGGCACTCCGGCGACGCGCTCTACACCAACAGCGTGCTCGCGCTCGACCCGGCCAGCGGCGAGATCGTCTGGTACAACCAGCTCCTGCCGGGCGAGACCCACGACATGGACGAGACGTTCGAAAACGTGCTTGTCGACTACGACGGGCGCCGCTCCCTCTTCAAGATAGGCAAGCTGGCGATACTGTGGGAGCTCGACCGTGCCACCGGCCGCTTCCGCGCCGCCCACGACCTCGGATACCAGACGATTCTCGACGTTCATCCCGAGACCGGCGCCATCGCCTACCGGCCGGGCATGATTCCGCAGGAGGGGGTGGAGCTGGAGTTCTGCCCGAGCGTGGCCGGCTTCAAGAGCTGGCGGGCGATGGCTTACCACCCGGACACGCAGGCCTTCTACGTGCCGCTGCTCGTCAGTTGCGAGCGGACTACCTTCGGTCCGGGACCGGAGCTCGTCGAAGGCGGGGGCGGCGTCGGCATCTCGCGGCGGAAGCACCTGATGCACCCGCAACGGCCGGATGGCGTGGGCGAATTCGTCGCCATCGACGTCGGCGGCAACGTGCTTTGGCGCCATCGGACCCGTACCGCCATCGATAGCGCTGCGCTGACCACGGCGGGCGGGCTGGTGATCGTCGGCGACTGGGATCGGAACCTCTACGTGCACGACGTGCGCTCGGGGGACATCCTGTTCCGCACGCGGATGCCCAGCTCCGTGTCCGGGTTCCCCATCACCTACGCCGTCGACGGACGGCAATATCTGGCGATTCCGGTGGGCACGGATCCGTCGCTGTGGAGCGGCATCTCCGGGCAATTGACGCCGGAGAGGCAGCGTCCGGCGGGCGGGCACGGGATCTTCGTGTTTACGCTGCCGGAGGACGCTCGGTAGCCGGTCGACCGCGTGCGACGTGGACAGCCGGGCCGGGTCGACGACGAAACGCGGGCGTCTGCGCCATCGGGAAAACGGTGCCGGCAGATGACCCTGAACTCGCGCAGGCGGGAAGCACGGAAGGAATGGAAGGAGAAGCAGCGAAATGAGGAAACGGATTCTCGTCGTCGCGCTGGCGGTGTTCCTGATCGGGACGGCGGCGGGTCCGGTCGGGGCCGAGGGGCGCGTGGAGCACAACGTCGTGTTCGGCATGTACTCCGGGCTTGCACTGCTGATGGATGTCTACTACCCGGAGAACCCCAACGGCTACGGCATCGTCTTCATCTCGGGCAGCGGCTGGACCCGCGAGCTGGGGTTGGACGCCACGCCGTTGAAGGAGACCGGGCAGGAGGAGATCTACGCGGTGCCCCTGGCCGCGGCCGGCTACACGGTGTTCGGGATCAACCACCGCGCCTCGCCCCGCTTCCGGCATCCCGCGCATCTCGAGGACGCGCAACGCGCAGTGCGTTTCGTGCGTCACCACGCGGAAGAGTTCGGGATCGATCCCGACAGAATCGGCGCGATGGGCGGATCGTCCGGCGGCCACCTCGTCAGTCTGCTCGGCGTCCTCGACGGCAAGGGGACTGCCGATGAAGCGAGCCCGGTGAATCGGGAGAGTGCGAAGGTGCAGGCGGTCGTAGCGCGCGCCGCGCCGACGGATCTCACCCTCGCTTCGCCGGGGAGAGTCCACTCGCTGTTCGGTTTCCGCCGCTCCGAGCGCAAGGACTCGGTCGAGTACCAGCGTTTCGTCGCCGCATCGCCCGTGACCCACGTGACCGCCGACGATCCGCCCGTGCTGCTCATCCACGGCGACGCGGACGAGGTCGTGGCATACAAGAATGCCGAGGTCATGCAGGCGGCGTTGGAGAAGGCCGGCGTGCCGGTCGACCTGCTGCGGGTACCCGGCGCGGGGCACGGCCCGACGTTTCCTGGAGCCGTGAACCCGCCCGACTACATCGGCGCCATGATCGAGTGGTTCGACCGCTACCTGACGGCGCGCTGATGCGCTGCTTCGCGGAGCGGGGGATGTGCTTCCGGCGGTCCTGAGATTCGTACGGGGCGGTGCGCCGGGCCGGTTCAGTGCTCGGTCTCGGCCGGTGCGAGCCGGGGGTCCGAGATCGGCAGAGTGGGGAAGGTTTCGAGAAACGTGGCGTAGCAGACCACGAAGCCACTCAAGGTGCCGGCAGTGATCAGGACCTCGAGAAGGCCTAGCGGCACGCCCTCGCCGTGCCACAGCGACGGCGCGACCAGGATGAAGCGTTCCAGCCACATGCCGGCGAGTACGACGGCCGCCACGGTGGTCAGTCCGGGCGCCCAGGTCTTGACCGCGCGGCTCAGCAGCACGACGAACGGGCCGGCGAACGTCATCGCGAACACTGCCATCGCAACGGGCTCCCAGGCGCCGTGCATACGGTGGTAGACGAACTCGGTCTCCTCCGCGAGGTCGCCGTACCAGATCACCAGGTACTGCGACCAGAACAGGTAGGCCCAGAGGATGCAGAACCCGAAGAGCAGCTTGCCGAGGTCGTGCAACTGGTGACGCCCGACATAGCCCGCGATGCGGAGCCGCCGGCGTCCGGTGGCCGTGACGAAGGCGAGGAACGCCAGGCCGATCAGCAGGTTCCCGATGAAGTAGTAGCCCCCCAGCAGCGTCGAGAACCAGTGCGGATCGAGCGCCATGACGAAGTCGAAGGCGATCAGGGTGAACACCCAGCCGTAGGCCACCAGCACCGCCACGGCCAAGCGGCTCTGCCGGCGCTGCCCGATCGCCCGCTCGGAGTCGATGCCCTGCCAGCCGGCGATGAGCTGCGCCGCGACACCGGTGGCGGGTCGCTCCCCCGACTCGTGCAACATACCGATGTCCGGGCGGACCGAGCGGTACACGTAGCGCAGGCTGAAGCCGCTCAGCACCAGGAATGCCAGCAGCTCCCGGGTCACGAAGAAGGGAATGTTCAACCAGGGCGCCTTCGCCTCGACCGGGTGAGGGACCCACGGCGCCCAGGCGGCGGTGCCCGCGAGGAGAACGAGCAGCAGAACGAAGGCCACCGGCAGGAACGCGGCCGTTCCCTCGGCGACACGCTTGAGCGGGCGGCCCCAGCGGGCTGACGTCACCTGCAGGATGCACGAGAGCACCACGCCTGCCTGGGCCAGCCCCCCGAAGAACAGGAAGTTGACCAGCAACGCCTGCCAGGCGCGGCTTTCGTCGAGCGCCAGGCCGAGCAGGAAGGCAATGCCGCCCAGGGTCGCCAGACCGAGCAGTACGCGCCGGATGCCGGGCGGCAGCAGAGGGTTCGCCGCCGAGGAAGCGACGTCGGTCACCGCGCTACCGCCTGCCGTTCCGGTTCCGCGGAGCCGAGCGTGCCCAGGAAGTGCACCAGCGCCCAGCGTTCGTCGACGCTCAGCGCGTCGCCGAAGCGCGGCATGTTGCGGCCCCCCTCGCGGATGATGCTGTAGACGAACCCGTCCGGATAGTTCAGAACGTGCCGGGCGGTCAGCGAGGGCATCCGCCGGTAGTGACGAGCCAGCTCGCCGTCACCTTCGCCTTCCTCACCGTGACAGAGCGCGCAGTACACGTCGTACAGCGCCCTTCCCTCGGCGATGGCGGCCGCGGTCTCCTCGAGCGGGTTGGTGAGTCGCGTGCGTGCCTCGCGCCGGTTCATGATGCGCGGCGCGTCGACCGCCATCGAGCGCTCGGGGGCCGGGCGCGCCTCGGTCTGCGGCAGAACGGCCGGGCCGGTCCACATGTTGCGGATCCAGGTGCGCGCCTCCGGATCCCGCGGCGTGTCCGCGGGCGCGCACGCCGCCACGGAAAGGGCGAGCAGCACGGTCGCATGGCAGGAGCCGCGACACGGTCCCCGGCCGCCGCCGGGGGCGTCGATCCTGCGCCGGACACCCGAGCTGTCAGTCATCCGTTCGCACCTCGATGGCGCCGGCGTTCGCCAGGAGCGAACGCGCGGCCGCCGCCTGCTCCTCGTCACAGGAGATCTCCACGCCGAAGCAGTTGTTGCTGAACCGCGGGTCGCCGATGTGTCTGCGTTTGAGCCGCGGCAGTCCGGCCAGCAGCAGGAAGCCGGCCATGCCGAAGATCGCGCCGAACAGGATCGTCAGCTCGAACGCGATCACCACGAACGGGGGAATCGAGATGAGCGGCTTGCCTCCGGTGATGAGCGGCCAGGCCGAGACCGTATAGATCGGCAGCGCAAACCCGGCCGTGCAGCCCAGCAGCGCGCCGACCAGGGTGAACGCCCGGACGGGGCTCACCTGGGCTCGCATGAGCTGTTCCAAGGTGTGGTCCGGGGCCGGCGAGAACGCGTCGACCCGGGTCACTCCGGCGTCCTGCGCGGTCGCGACCGCAACCGCGGCTTTCGCCGGCTCGTCGAACACGCCCAGTATCCGCATGGTGCTCACGTCTCCTATCCACCCGCCGAAGCGTCGCCTGCGTCGGCGACACTGCCGGGGCGCAGGCTTCTTCGTTCGTGCCTCGACTCCATGAACTCGATGCCCTCCGCGAGCGTGTTGCGCCAGGCACGGTCCACATCCCGGTCGAAGTGCCCGTCGAACTCGCGGACGGCCTGCATGAGCGACTCCAGCCACAGGTCGTACAGGTCGAAGTTGATGTCGAGGTCGTGCTTGCCGTGCCGCCGCGCCACGCGGTCCAGCTCCTCGAGCTCGTCCGCCGGCGCGCCCGATACGCTGGTCATCAGCGACAGGGAATCGGCCAGCATCTTCTTCTGATGGGCGAAGTCGGTGTGCGCGAACGCTTCCCGGACCCGCGGGCTCGAGGCGAGGAACAGATCGTAGAAGCGGTCCAGGAACCCGTGCTTCGACAAGCAGCGGGCCAGGCTGTCGTCGAAGACCTCGGCGTGCGCCGAGCCCTCTTTCATCTCCGTGATCGATACTGCCGGGAAGTTCTTGATGAACAGCAGGAACAGCAGGAAGAACAGGGAGAAGCTGCCGATGGTGATGGCCCCTTCCACCCACGTCGGCTCGTACAGGCCGGTCCAGTTGGCCGGATCGAAATCGTGCGACAGAGACGTGACGATGATGACGAAGCGCTCGAGCCACATCCCGATGTTGACGAAGATCGAGATCGTGAACAGTGCGGCCAGGTTCGTGCGGACTCGCTTGAAGAAGAGCAGCAGCGGAACGGCGACGTTGCAGCTGAGCATGCCCCAGGTGAAGAGGCGGTACTCGCCGAACATCCGGTTGTAGAACGTCCCCTGCTCGAACGGGTTGCCGCTGTACCAGGCCACGAAGAACTCGGTCAGGTAGGCGTAGCCGACGATGAGCGACGTGACGATGATCAGCTTGGCCAGGTTCTCGAAGTGCCGGATGGTGATGTACTGCTCGATCCCCAGCAGCTTGCGGAGCGGGATCAGCAGCGTGATCACCATCGCGAGGCCCGAGAAGATGGCGCCGGCCACGAAATAGGGGGCGAAGATCGTGCTGTGCCACCCCGGCAGGATGGACATCGCGAAGTCCCAAGAGACGACGCTGTGGACCGAGACGACGAGCGGGGTGGCCAGGGCCGCGAAGAAGCCGTACAGCGCGCCGTAGTGGATCCACTGCCGGGTCGAGCCGCGCCAGCCGAGGGCGAGGGCGCGGTAGATGGGCTTGCGCCAGTCGGTGCAGCGGTCACGGGCGGCGGCGACGTCGGGAATGAGTCCCAGGAACAGGAACATCGCGCTCACCGTGAGGTAGGTGGTGATCGCGAAGACGTCCCAGACCAGCGGCGACTGGAAATTGACCCAGAGCTGGCGCTCGTTCGGGTACGGAATCAGCCAGTAGAAGAACCAGGGGCGGCCGATGTGAATGATTGGAAACAGGCCGGCGGTCATGACCGCAAAGACCGTCATCGCTTCCGACGCCCGCGCCACCGAGGTGCGCCACTTGGCGCGGAACAGGAAGAGGACCGCCGAGATCAGCGTGCCGGAGTGGGCGATGCCGACCCAGAACACGAAGTTCGTGATGTAGATGCCCCACAGCATCGGGTGCTCGTAGCCGGCGACCCCGAGGCCGAGCCGCCACTGCACCGAGAACGCGTAGGCGCCGAGGGCCAGCCCGCCGAGGATCAGCGCCAGCGAGGCGAAGTACGCCCGCCCCGGCGGCTGCATCGTCCGCAGGATGTCGGCGTCGATCCGGCCGTAGTTGATCGCGTGATCCGCCACGCTCACGGGATCACCTTCTTCAGGTACGTCACGCCGGGCCGCGTATTGAGGACGCCGAGCGCGTGGTACCCGCGGTTGGCGGCGGAGAGCTGCGAGACGCGGCTCTGCGGATCTTTCAGGTCGCCGAAGACGATCGCCTGTGCCGGACAGGTCTGGGCGCAGGCCGGGGTCACGTCGCCGTCACGCACCGGACGGTCCTCGTCGCGCGCCCGGTCCTTGCCCTCCTGAATCCGTTGCACGCAGAAAGTGCATTTCTCCATGACGCCGGCGCTGCGGACCGTCACGTCCGGATTGAGCTGCAGGTTCAAGGGCTCCGGGAACTCGGGGTCCCACCAGTTGAACCGCCGCACCTTGTACGGGCAGTTGTTCGAGCAGTAGCGGGTGCCGACGCAGCGGTTGTAGATCTGCGCGTTCAGGCCTTCCTCGCTGTGGTACGTCGCGTAGACGGGACACACGGACTCGCACGGCGCATGGTCGCAGTGCTGACAGAGCATCGGCAGGAAACGCGAGTCGACGCGTTCGCTGCCGTCCGTGCCGGGCTGCGTTTCCACGAAGCGCTCGAGTCGCAGCCAGGACATGGTGCGGCCGCGCACCATCCTGTCCGCGCCCAGGACCGGGACGTTGTTCTCGGCGTAGCAGGCGGCGACGCAGGCGTTGCAGCCGTTGCAGGCGTTCAGGTCGATGGCCATCCCCCAGTTGTGCGTCGGATGCTCGTGCTCGGGATACAGGCTGAAGTGCTCCTCCTCGGGATGCACGTCACCGGCCTCGAGCGCCCTGCGCGTGACCGCCTGGGCCAGCTCGCGGCCCTGCTGGTCGAACGTCCGCTGCAGGCGCGCGAGGGGACGGTGCAGCTCGCGCGGTGTCGCGTCGACGCGGGTACCGGCCCACCGTGGTCCGCCGGATACCGCCTCCGGCGTCGGGTCGAGCAGGACCAGGGGATTGACGCCGCGGCCGGTGGCGTAGCGGCCGAAGTCGGTGTGACCCTGGCCGATAGGAATCGCCACGACCCCGGGGTGCAGGTGCGGGTTCAGCAGGACCGTCGCGTCGACGGTGCCGTGGTCCGATTCGAGGGTCACCAGTTGACCGTCCTCCGCGCCGATGGCGGCGGCGGTCTCGGACGTCATCTCCGCCCAGCTTCCCCAGGCGACCTTCAGCAACGGATCGGGGATCTCCTGCAGCCAGGGACGGTTGGCCCCGCGCCCGTCGTGGAAGTGCAGCGACGGGTAGGCCAGCAGTGTCAGCGAGCGCCGGTCGTCGCCGGGAGCTTCGAGCGGCGCCAGGTCGACATCGCCGAGCGCGGGACCGAGCCTCACCGCTTGCGGCTCGACCGCGGACCAGCGCCCGCCCTGCCGGACGACGTCCTGCCAGAACGCCTCGAACTCGGCCTCGGCCGCCTGCCGGGCCGCGGCCGCCGCGCGCCGGGCCGCCGCCGCCGCACGTCGCGCCGCGGCCGGATCCTGCGGCTCCGCGTCGTCCGGCGGCGCCGGTTCGTCGTCGGGTTCCTGCGGCGGATCCAGCGCGGCCTTGATGGCGCGCCAGTCGTCCCGCAGCACCTCGTAGAATTCGCCTTCGGGCAGGGACGGAGCGCCGGCGGGCGTTTCGATTCCCGCGTCGGCCGCCGCGGCGAGCGCCGCCCGGCCGGCGCCGAGCAGTATGTCGCCCAGGTGCCGGGTGTCGTACAGCGGCCGCATCGTCGGCTGCATCAGGCCGTACTGGCCGGCCGCGGGACGATGGTCGCCCCACGACTCCAGCGGCGTGTGCGCGGGCAGCAGCAGATCGGCCCGCGCCGTGGTCTCGTCCGGACAGCTCGACGTTGCCGCGACGAAGGGAACGGCGTCGAGAGCCCCCGCAAAGTCGGCGGCGGCCGGCAGCGTGTGCACCGGGTTTACCTGGTGGAGGATCAGCAGCTCGATCGCGCCGTCGCGCATCGCGTCGGCCAGGTCGAGCAGGTCTGCGCAAGTGGAGGCGTTGTCCCACGGGCTGTCGGGAGCGAACCGCACCGTCGAGCCGACGTTGCCAGCGACGTAGTTGAGCAGGGCGACGGCCACCTGCGCGGCCGTGCCGTTCGATCCCGAGACGGCCACGCCGCCGCCGGCGGCCAGCGTGCGCCCGGGACCGGCCCCGGGATCCGAGAACGCCCGCGCGAGCTGGACTATGCGCCCGGCCGGCACGCCGCTCCGCGCGGCGGCCGCCGCCGGCGTCCAGTCGGCGACCAGGGCACGGATGCGGGCGAGGTCGCCACCGGTGATCCCGGCTGCCTGGACCCGTCCCTCCTCGACGATGGTCCGCACCATGGCCGCGGCCAGGGCCCCCTCCGAACCGGGCTCGATGCGGATCCACTCGTCCATGCTCGACGCGGTCAGCGAGAGCCGCGGCTCGAAATGCACGGCGCGGACCGTCCGTCCGTTGCCCGGTCGGCGGGCCTCGGCGAAGGCGCGCGAGTGGCTGACGGTCGACAGCCAGGTCTCCAGGAAGTCCGCGCCGAACGACACGATCAGCTCCGCGCGGCCGAAGTCGTGAAACGGCACGGAGGCGCGGTCGAAGACCAGCCGGTGCGCGGCCCGCATCGGCTCATAGGCGAACGCTTCGTAGCGGAGGCGGCGGGCTCCGCCGACGGCCGCGGCCCAGTGGTCGACCAGGGTATCGAGCGTGCCCGACAGCAGCGGCGTGACCACCGCGATGCGGTCGGCGTCGCCGCTCTCCACCAGCGCGCGGATGCGCTCTGCGAGCTCTTGCTCGGCTTCCTCCCAGCTCACCGGCTCGAAGACCGACTGTCCGGCCGCGGCATTGGTCGTTCGCCGCCGCTGTGGACCCCGGAAGCGGTCCGGGTTGTACAGTCCCTGCAGCGCCGCCTGGCCCCGAACGCAGAGCGCTCCCTGGTTGCCCGGGTGGGCCGGATTGCCCTCTATCTTGACCGCCCGGCCCTCGCGTGTCCGCACCCGCGTACCGCATCCGTTCGGGCATTCACCGCAGACGCTCGCGTACCAGGTCGCCACGCCCGGCACCACGTCGTCCGGGGGGACCACCAACGGGATGATGGTCTCTGTCGGCACCGGCGAGCAGGCCCCCACGGCCGCGGCCGGGGCGGCGCCGCCGAGCACCTTGAGGAAGGTGCGGCGTCCGACGGTCTCCGTCAACGCGCTGAGCTCGGAGGATGTTTCACGCACCATGCGATCCAGTCTTCGGTCCCGGCGGCTGCCGATGGCTAGTAGTGACACACCAGGCAATCGCGGGAAGCGTTGCGGGAGGTGTGGCAGTCGACGCACCAGCCCATCGACAGCGATTCCACCTGGACGGCGATGCCCATGCGGCCGACGTCGCCGTGACAGGCAGCGCAGTCGATGCCGCCGCGAACGTGCGCCTTGTGGCTGAAGCGGACGTAGTCCGGGAGGTCGTGGACTCGGATCCACGGGATCGGCGCTTCCCGCTCCCAGTAGTCGAGCACCTTCACGATTTCCGGCCGTTCGGTCAGGATGCCGCGGTGGCATCCGACGCAACGTTCCACCGACGGGATGCCGGCCACGGGCCCGCGCCGAGCATAGGCGTGGCAGAACTGACAGTCGATGCCGGCCTGCTCGACGTGCCGGGAGTGGCTGAACGCGATCGGTTGCTCCCCGGGCACCGCCTCGCGGGATGCCGTGCTCGTCCCCAGGTTCGAGGCCTCCGGTTCCTGAGCCGCCGCGTCGTGCCAGACGGCCGCCATCGCGACCGCCAGGGTGAGGCCCAGCAGGGTCAGAGCCGCATGAATCCACCGTCGCGCCGCGCAACCTCGAGTCATCGCGATGTCCGGGATAAGGACGTGCCGAGCAGGGCGAACCAGCGCATTCTAGCCCTGCGCCGCCGCCCGTGCCAAGCTTCACCGGCGCACGGCGGGTGCGATCCGGCGCGTCGACCGCCGCCGCCTGCATGTTCGGCGGGGTCGATGGTATTGTTGAAGGGTTGACGGTGATCGAAAACGATGCGGCTCCGCGTCGCGGATACGCGCTCGGACCGCAGCCCGCGGCCGCGTCAGGTCCCGCCCCCGCCAGCTCCGCCGGTGGTATCGTTGCGGCCTTGAGGCCTGTCGACGTCTATCTCGTTCCGATCGGTCCTGCCGGCTACGAGTTGTTCTGTGAATCAGCCGAGGTCGGCGACCTCGATCCCGGGGAGGACACGCACCGGGGCGGGCGTTTCCATGCACGGTTCCGGCGCATGATGGCCGAGGTGCAGGAGCAGCGCCGGGCCAGGCGGCTCGCCGAGGTTCCCGCGGATCCCGACACGCAGCAGCCGTGGGTGATCCGGCTGCGCAACACGGTCGTCGGCTGGGTGGCCGAGGCGATTGCCGAGTGGCGGCTCCTGTGGCACCTGCGCAAGCAGACCGCTCTCGAGCTCGTGCATCCGGCCGACCTCGACGGCGACCGGGCCATGGCGGAGACCCGCCGGCGGCTCGGCCGCGACGCCGAGCACCACCTGCGGAGACTGTTCACCTCGTCGCTGCTGGCCGTGTTCCTCGGCGTGTTCCTCTTCTTCGTGCCCGGCCCGAACGTGATCGGTTACTACTTCCTGTTTCTGGCCGTCGGGCACCTGCTGGCGTGGCGCGGCGCCCGCCACGGCCTGGCGAACATCCAGTGGCGCACGCGGGCGAGCGAGCCGCTCGGGGAGCTGCGCGGCATTCTGGACCTGAACCCGGACGAGCGGGCGGGTCACGTGCGCGACGTCGCCGCCAGGCTCGGTCTCGACTACCTCGCGGCGTTCGTCGAGCGGATGGCGGTTCGACGGCGTTGAGGACGACGAACCGGGAACCGTCCGGGGCGCTCGCGGACTATCCCGCCGGGTTCACGTTCAGGCCTGGCGATTCCGTCACGGCGCGGGTGCGCGCCACAGCTCCGCCTCTTCTGCTCGCCGCGCTCCTGGTCTGGGCTCCGCCCGCCGCCGCGCAGGTCATCGGCGGGCCGCGGCCCGTGCAGACCGCCGACCGGACGCTCGGCTTCCTGACCCGCTACCACGTCCATACGCAGGCCGCGAGCCTGCGGGGAATCGGCGACGCGCAGTTCGGCTGGGACACCGATCTCGGGGTCGACATGGACGTGTTCGACCTTCTCTTCGCACGTGGCAGCGTGTTCTTCAACCTGGAAACGGGCGTCGGCGAGGAGCGCCGCGCCATCGACCCGACCCAGACCAACTACACGATGGACCTGTCGGTGTTCACGCGCCTGCCGCGCGGCGAGTTCGGCGTCACCTTCCATCACATCTCACGTCATCGCGCCGATCGCGAGCATCCCGGCTCGCCCTCCTGGAACATGCTCGGCCTGTCCTACGGAGACAGGTTGTGGCTCGGGGCGTTCGACGTCGAGTTCATGGGGCGCTGGCTCGGGACCATCACCAGCTCGGAGGTCGACTACGAGCAGGAGGCCAACGCCTATCTCCGGGTGCTGCGTCCGCTGAACGGGCGCGTTTCCCTGATCGGCGAGCTGGACGGGTCGGCGGTGCGGACGAACGAGAGCATGTTCGGGCGCCGTCTCCAGTACGGCGGCTCGGCGCACCTCGGCCTGCGGTTCCGCGGGGTGGTCGGGGCGGGAGAGATCCTCATCGGCCGGGAGCGACGCGTCGATCCCGACATCTTCGTGCGGCGGTCGAAGCGCTGGACCCGCCTGGCGTTCCGTTTCGTCGTCGACTGAGGCACTGTGGCGACGGCGGCACTGTGCCATAATCGCGGCATGCGATCCACCTGCCGAGCGTCCCGGTGCACGGCCCTCCTCGTGTTGGCCATCGGCGTGGCTGCGGCCGTTGCGGCGCCCGTCGACGCCGCGGTGCGGCCGACGAAGTTCGACTACCACATCACCACGCTGGACAACGGCCTGACGGTGATTCTCTCCGAGGATCGTTCCACCCCGATCGTGAACGTCCAGATGTGGTACCACGTCGGCTCGAAGAACGAGCCCGAGGGCCGCACCGGCTTCGCCCACCTGTTCGAGCACCTGATGTTCAAGGGCTCGCAGAACGTGCGCTCAGACGAGCACCTGTCGATGATCACGAGCGTGGGCGGCGAGGGCAACGCCTACACGACGGAAGACGTGACGGTCTTCTTCCAGACCGTGCCTGCGCAGTACCTGCCGCTCGTGCTCTGGCTGGAGGCCGATCGGATGGCATCGCTCCGCGTGAGCCAGCGGACGCTCGACTCCGAGCGCGAGGTGGTCAAGGAGGAACGGCGCTGGCGGTACGAGAACCAGCCGTTCGGGCTGCTGTCGGAGATCCTGTACGACGAGGCGTTCACTACGCATCCGTACAAGCACCAGACGATCGGCTCGATGGAGGATATCGAGGCGGCGTCGATCGAGGACGTGCAGGAATTCTTCGACACGTTCTACGTGCCGGAGAACGCCACCCTGACCCTCGTCGGGGACTTCGACACCGCCTACGCCCTGCAGTTGGTCGAGCACTACCTGGGCCGGGTGCCGAAGGCCAGGAAGCCGGTGCCGCGCAACCTGCCGCGCGAGCCCACGGTGGCCAGGAGCCGGCGGCTGACGGTGGAGGCGGACAACTGGCCGCTTCCCGCGGTGGTGGTCGCGCACCCCATCACCTACGACGGGCATCCCGACGCCTACCCGCTGCACATCCTGTCGAAGATCCTCTCGGACGGGCAGAGCGCCCGCATTCACCGCAGCCTTGTCTACGAGCAGCAGGTCGCGGTTTCGGCCTTCGGCCAGGGGGTCATCATCGAGGACCCGAACCTGTTCTACGCGGTGGCGCTGGTCCAGCCGGGCCGCACACCGGAGCAGGCGGCCGCCGCTCTCATCGCCGAGCTCGACCGCGCCAAGGCCGCCCCGCCGGCCGACGCCGAGTTGCAGCGCGCCAAGAACCAGTTCGCGCGGGACTACGTCATCGGGCGCATTAGCGTCGAGCAGAAGGGAATGCACCTCGCCCACGCGCAGGTCATCCACGACGACATCACGACGGCCGACGCCGAGTTCGACATCTTCATGAACGTCTCGCGGGAGGACGTGCAACGGGTCGCCCGCACCTACCTGCGCGACGAAAACCGGCTGGTGCTGACCATCCTGCCGCGGGGCTCGCGGCGGACGGGACAGTGACGGGAGGCTTGCGATGAGTGGCAGCCGACGTGCGCCGCGGGGGTGGGCCCCGCTGCTGGCCATCATCGTCGGGGTGCTGGCGGCATCCCCGGCTTTCGCCCAGCGGGTCGACTGGCCGCGCGAGCAGCCGCCGCCGCCGCTGCCGAGGCGCCACGTCGACTTTCCGGACTACCAGATCCGGTCGCTGGCCAACGGGCTCCAGGTCGTCTACGTCGGCCATCACGAGCAGCCCGCGGTCAACGTGCGCATGATCCTGCGTGCCGGCGCCGCGGCGGATCCTCCCGGCCAGCCGGGGGTCGCCTCGCTCGTCGGGCAGCTTCTGGACCAGGGGACTACCACCCGCTCCGCCCAGGAGATCGCCGGGGGCATCGACAGCATCGGGGGCGCCCTGAGCACCGGCACGGCACGCGACCTCGGGTTCGTCGATGTCCTGGTGATGAAGGACAGCTTCGACTTCGCCCTCGATCTGCTCGCCGACGTGGCGCGGCGGCCCGCCTTCGCGCCGGCCGAGATCGAGCGGCAGCGCAACCAGGTACTGTCCGGGCTGCAGGTCAGCTACGACGATCCGGCGTACATCGCCAACGTCGTGTTCAACCGGCTGGTCTACGGATTCCATCCCTACGGCATGCCGCAGGGTGGCACCCCGGCGTCGGTCCGCGCTATCACCCGGGGCGATCTCGTGGCGTTCCACCGCACGCACTACCTGCCGAACAACGCCGTGCTGGCCGTGGTGGGCGACGTGACGGCCGACGAGGCGTTCGTCGGCGTGGAGCGCGCGCTCGGCGACTGGCAGCCGGGCCCGTTGCCTGCGCCGGTGACTGCCGACAACATCCCGCGGCCCACGCGGCGCCTCGTCGTCGTCAACAAGCCGGGAGCGGTGCAGACCGTGATTCACGCGGGCCACGTGGCCCTGCCGCGTGCGCATCCCGACTTCCCGACGTTCGACGTGGCGATCAAGATCCTCGGGGGAGAAGGCGGCAACCGGCTCGGCAGCGTACTGCGTACCGCGCGGTCGCTGACCTACGCGGCATCCGCGGACATAGCGGCGCGGCAGATCGCGGGGGACTTCATGGCCAAGACCGATACGCGGTCGGCCGCCACCGCGGAGGCGTTGCGCCTGACCGTCGACGAGATTGCCCGGCTGCGGCGCGAGCGCGTGCACGAGCGCGAGCTGCGGAGCGCGCAGGACTATCTGGCCGGCAACTTCCCGATCACCATCGAGACACCGAACGCCATCGCCGCGCAGGTGCTGGAAGCCATCCTCTACGGTCTCGATCTGGAGGAGATCGAGTTCCTGCCGGAGCGGATCAACGCCGTCACCGTGCGGGACATCGAGCGCGTGGCGGAGGCCTGGCTGCAGCCCGCCAACCTGTCGATGGTACTCGTGGGCGACGCTTCCACGTTCCTGCGCGACCTGCCCGGGGTCGGCTTCGACCGGATCGAGGTGATTCCCCTCGCCGAGCTCGACCTGGCGGCCGCCGGCCTTCGCCGCGCTTCCCGCTTCCGCCGGTAGGCACGACCGGCGCTGCACCAGTTGCCCAAGGTTCTCATTTCCTGCGGGGAGCCGTCCGGCGATCTCTACGCGGGCGCCCTGACCGCTGCCCTGGGCGATCTCGACCCGGGCACGCGCGTGGTCGGGCTGGGCGGCGACCGGCTGCGCGACAGCGGCGCCGAGCTCGTGGCCCACTACCGCGGCCTGGCTGCGACCGGCCTCTCGGAGGCGCTCGCCGTGGTGCCCCGATCGTACGCGGTCTACCGGGAGATGGTGGCCCGGGCGCGGAGGGAGCGGCCGGACGTGTTCGTCGCGGTCGACTTCCCGGAGATCAACTTCCGGGTCGCGGCGGCGGTGCGGCGTCTCGGCGTGCCGGTCGTCTACTACATCGGGCCGCAGCTCTGGGCGTGGCGGCGGGGACGAATCCAACAGATGCGCCGCCTCGTCGACCTCGCACTGGTGATCTTCCCGTTCGAGGAACCGTTGTACCGTGAAGCGGGCATTCCCGTCGAGTTCGTGGGTCACCCGTTGCTGGAGCTGTCGGCTCCGAGGGAATCCCGGGCGCCCTTCCTGCGCTCGTTGGGGCTCGACCCGTCGGCGCCCACCGTGGCGTTGCTGCCCGGCAGCCGCCCGAACGAGCTGCGGGCGATCCTGCCGGACGTCGCACGTGCGGCGGATCTGGTCCGGGAGCGGATCCCGTCGGCGCAGTTCGTCGTGGCGCGCGCACCCGACCTGGACGACGCGTTGCTGGCGCCGGTCCGCTCCCTCGTGGCCTCCGGGGCCGCCGCGGTGGTCGAGGGGCGTACCGACGATGTCCTCGCCGCCGCCGACACGGTGGTCACGGCCTCCGGAACGGCGACCGTCCAGACCGCCATTCATCGGCGGCCGATGGTCATCGTCTACCGGCTGTCGGCGCTGACCTACCGCATCGTCAAGACGTTTTCACACGTGCGGCACGCGGGCATGGCCAACCTCATTGCGGGCGAGCGGGTTGTCCCGGAGCTGATCCAGGATGCGTTCACCCCGGCCGCGGTGGCCGACCAGGTGGTCGCGTTCCTCACCGATGCGCGGAGTGCCGAGCGGACCCGCGCGGCGCTCGGTCGCGTACGACAGCGGCTCGGGTCGCCGGGCGCGAGCCGGCGGGCGGCAGCGCGGATCCTGGCGATGGCGTCCCGGCGCGTCGGTTCCGACCGGGCGGTTGCCGGTGGCGGCGAGTCGCTACAATGAACCACTGCCTGCCCGGCATGGCGGCGGGCGTCTCGCGTGGGGTACGGTATGTCGGCGAGCGGAGGAGTGAGCTGAGGATGTGCACAACCGCGACAGTGGTTCGGCAGGTGCCGGTGCTTCTTTGCCTGCTGGTGGTCGGCGCCGCTTCGGTCGCCGGCCAGGCGAACACCGGCACTTTGGAGGGCGTCGTACGCGACGAGTCGGGCGGCGTTCTGCCCGGTGCGACGGTGGCCGCGACGCATGCCGAGAGCGGATTCTCGGTCGAACGGGTGACCGGCAGCGACGGGCGGTTCTATATGGCGTCGCTGCCCATCGGGGAGTGGACCATCACCGCCGAGCTGCCCGGCTTCCGCCGCGTCGTCCGCACCGGCATCTTCCTCGACCTGGGCCGCACCCTCGATTTGGCGTTCCAGCTCGATCTGGGACAGCTCACCGAAGAAGTGACGGTAAGCGCGGCCGCGCCGCTGCTGCAGTCGACGACGGCGGAGATCAGCGACATCATCGACACGCGCGAGGTGGAGCAGATTCCACTGAACGGACGGCAGTTTCTGCAGCTCGCGCAACTGAGCGACGCGGTCGTGATCCCGCCGGGCGGGACGCGCGGCGCTGCGCTGCAGCAGGCCGGGCCACTGCCCAATGTCGGCGGCCAGCGCGCTGGCCACAACATCTATCTGCTCGACGGCGTCAAGGTCACCGACGAGCTGTTCAACAACCTGGTCATCAACCCGTCGGTCGACTCCATCCAGGAGTTCAAGATCCAGAAGTCGATGTACCCGCCGGAGTTCGGCGGCAAGGCGTCGGCGCTGATCAACGTCGCGACCAAGGCGGGCACCAACCGGTACCACGGCAGCGCGTTCGCGTTCGTCCGCGACGAGCGGTTCGACGCGCACAACTACTTCGATCCGCGTGACGAGCCGGTGCCGCCGCTCGACCAGGGGCAGTTCGGCGGGACGTTCGGCGGCCCGATCGTGCGTGACCGGACCTTCGCGTTCCTCAGCTACGAGGGACAGCGCACCACGCGCTCGCTGACGAAGACCTTCTCGGTGCCGTCGGCCGCGGTCCGCGGCGGTGACTTCGCGGGTCAGACGCCGATCTGCGACCCGCTGACCCGCGATCCGGCGACCGGCGCCTGCGGCACGTACTTTCGGGGCAACCGGATTCCGGCCGGCAGGATCGATCCGGTCGCCGACGCGTTTCTCGGCGCGGTGCCCCTGCCGAACGGCAGCGGCGAGGTGCAGAACCTGACATCGGTGGAGCAGTCCGAGTCGGACATCAATCAGTTCAGCGCACGCATCGATCACCGCTTCGGGCGGGCGGATCAGTTCTTCGCGCGCTTCTCGACGTTCGACGCCGACGATCTGCAGCCGTTCGGCACCAGCGTGCAGCAGGAGTCGCTCATCCCGGGCTTCGGCCGCACGCTCACGACGCGCACGCGCAACCTCGCGCTGAGCTGGGCGCGGCCGATCGGAACGACGTTCCTGAGCGAGACCCGGTTTGGCTGGATGCGGGTGGACGGCGGGCAGGCAAGCCTGAACCGGGGCGTTGACTTCGCCGGCCCGGTAGGCATCGCCGGCGTGACCCGCAACCCGCGCGATGTCGGCTATCCGCAGATCGACACCGCGGGGCTGTACAGCCCGATGGGCGACCCCACGAGCTTCGTCTACCGGAACAACGAGCACTTCGAGCTGTATCAGAACGTGCTGATCGACCGGGGCTCCCACCACCTGAAATTCGGCGGCTACTGGTTCCACCTTCGGTTCCGGCCTGAGAACCCGGACACTCCCCGGGGCCGTTTCGTCTACACGGGACGTTTCAGCGGCAGCCCCTTCGCCGACTTCCTGCTCGGCTATCCGGTCTCCGCCCGCGCCGGCATCGGCGGCCGCGGCGACGAGAACGCCCGCACGAACTGGGTGCACCTGTTCGCCCAGGACGACTGGCGGGTACGCGACGGCCTGACGATGAACTTCGGATTGCGCTACGAGCTCAATCAGCACATGCGCGACGTCGACAACCGGCTGTCGACGATCGACCTGTCGGTACCGGGCGGGCGCTACGTGATTGCCAGCGACGACGCGGGGAACATCTCACCGGCGGCCGAGGAGCTGCTACCGCTCATCCCGATTCCCTGGGTCTCGTCGGCGGAGGCGGGTTGGGACCGGAGCCTGCTCCGGCCGAGCAAGGTACGGCTCGCGCCCCGCCTCGGGGTTGCCTGGCAGCCGGACGACAGCGGTCGGACCGTGGTGCGGGGGGGCTACGGCGTCTTCCTGAACCAGTGGGCCTACAGCGTGCAGACCGCTTTCGCCCGCAATCTGCCGTTCTTCCTGCTGAAGCAGGTGGACGTGCCGGCGGGTCAGTTCGTGCCGGCGGCCGACACGCGGACGATCCTGGGGTCGGATTCGACGGGGAGCATCGGCGGCTCGATCATGGACTACGACTACTTCGTCGAGTACACGCAGACCTGGAGCGGAGGTCTGCAGACGGAGCTGGGGCCGAGCCAGATGCTCGAGCTCTTCTACATGGGGTCCTACACGATCGGCGCCGACAACTCGACCATCCACAACGTACCGGTCCCCGGCCCCGGGCCGATCAGCGCGCGCCGCCCCGTACCGCAGCTCGCCGGTATCCGCGCCATCCGCTTCGACGGGGAGTCGATCTATCACGCGGTCACGGTCAAGACGGTCCGCCGCATCCGCGAGGGCCTGGCATTCGACCTCGCGTACACGTTGTCGCGCTCGGAGGACGATGCGTCCAGCCCGGGGGCCACCGCCTTCGAGGCGAACGTGCCGCAGGACGTGCGCAACATCTTCCCGGGCGAGGTGGCGCTGTCGAGCTTCGACCACCGGCACCAGTTCGTCGGGAGCGCGACCTACGAGCTTCCCTTCGCGGCCGGCGTCGGCGGCGCGCGCGAGGGGCTGTTCGGCAACTGGCGGCTGAACGGCATCGTCACGGCGCAGTCGGGCGCGCCGTTCACGGTCAACGTGACCGACGACATCGCCAACATCGGCGCCGGCCCGGCGCAGCGCCCGAACCTCACCGGCGACCCGAATCTGCCGCGGAGCCAGCGGACGCCGGAACGCTGGTTCGATACGGACGCGTTCAGCCTGCAGGATCCGTTCACGTACGGCAGCGCACCGCGCAACCCGGTCTTCGCCCCCGGCTATTTCAACGTCGACATGTCGCTCGCCAAGAACTGGCTGCTGGCCGACGGCAGCCGGCTGGAGTTCCGCTGGGAGATCTTCAACGTCCTCAACCGGGCCAACTTCGACCTGCCGAACCGCTTCTTCGGGTCGCCCAACTTCGGCCGCATCTTCAGCGCGCTGAACGCGCGGGAGATGCAGTTCGGCCTGCGCTTCGTGTTCTGAGGAGATGTCGGTTCGTGACTGCTGACGACGTCAAGGCGCTGGCCCGAGACGTCGGGTTCGATCTGTGCGGCATTGCACCGGCCGAGGCGTTCCCCGAGCTGCGCTTCCTCGACGAGTGGCTCGAGCGCGGCTACGCCGGCGAGATGCGCTACATGACGCGCAGCGCGAGGCGGCGCTCCGACGTGCGCGAGGTCGTGCCGTCGGCGCGCTCGGTCGTCTCTCTGGGCACGCTCTACAACACCGACCATCCCTATTCGACCGAGGTGAACGACCCGGACGCGGCGTTGATCTCGCGCTACGCCTGGGGCCGGGACTACCACGACGTGATTGGCCGCCGCACCGAGGAGCTGCTGGAGCGGATGCGGGCGGTTGTCGAAGAGCCGTTCGCAGCCCGCTGCTACGTCGATACCGGGCCGGTGCAGGAGCGCGTGTACGCACAGCACGCCGGGCTCGGGTGGATCGGCAAGAACACCTGCCTCATCAATCCGGAGCAGGGATCGTGGTTCTTCCTGTCGGAGATCATCACGAGCCTGCCGCTCGATCCCGACGCGCCGCAGCTCGACCAGTGCGGGACCTGCACGCTCTGCATCGAGGCGTGCCCGACCGACGCCATCCGCGAGCCGTGGGTGCTCGACGCCACGCGCTGCCTCTCCTACCTGACCATCGAGCTCCGCGGCGCGATTCCGGAGGAGCAGCGCGCCGACGTGGGGACGCGCGTCTACGGCTGCGACATCTGCCAGGATGTCTGTCCGTACAATGCCGCGGCGGCCCGGTCGGACGATGCGGCGTGGCAACCGGCTCCCGAGCTCGATCAGCCGTCGCTGTCGGAGCTGTGGCGGTGGTCCGACGAGCGCCTGGGCGCGCTGCTGGAGCGAAGCGCGATGTCACGGGCCAGGCTGGCGGGGCTGCGGCGCAATGTGGCGGTCGCGCTGGGCAACAGCGCGACGCCGGCGGCAGCCACGGCTGTCGCCGATCCGGCGTCTCCCGAAACGCCGTCGCGCAACGCGCCCATGGTGGCGGAGCACGTCGACTGGGCGTGGAGGCGCCTCGCGGCCAGGACCGTGCTTCGGGGCGACGGCATGGGCGGCGACAAGTCCGACTGACGGTCGTCGGAAGGTTCGCGATCGAGGTTGGCCACGAAGCCCTGGGCGGGGAGGTCGCGTCGTAACGCAGCCGTCCGGGCCGGCTCCACGACCCCACGGGTCATGAGAGAATAGTCCTCCGAGTGGACGCCCGGCGCATGCCATGAGCCAACCCGACAAATCGTATCCTTCGCTCGCCCCGTCGTTGCTGGTCTCGATGCCGCAGCTCGCCGATCCGAACTTCCATCGGAGCGTGATCCTGCTCTGCGAGCACGGCGAGGGAGGTGCATTCGGCCTGGTGCTGAACCAACGGACAACGACTCCCGCGTCCGAGGTCGTCCGGCTGACGCCACCGGTCTCGTCCCGTAGTGCGCTGGAGCTCTGGATCGGCGGTCCCGTGGAGCCCGAACGCGGCTGGATCCTGATGGGCGCCGAACCCACGGAGGTCGAGTCCGTCCGCGTGTGCGACGGAATCTTCCTGTCGACCTCGCCGCAACTCCTGCGCCGGCTGCTGGAAGCGCCGCCGCCGCCGCGCACGCGCCTCCTGACCGGATACGCAGGCTGGGCCGCCGGACAACTGGATGCGGAGCTGGCCTCGTCGTCGTGGCTGCACGCCGACATCGACCTGGACATCGTCTTCGACACCCGCCCGGACGACATGTGGGAAGCGGCGATCCGCCGCATGGGCGTCGATCCGTCGTTCCTGCAGCCAGGCGGCACCGGCGCGGTGCACTGACTGTGCGCTGACTGAATGCCTCAGTCCTTCAGGCACCCGTTGAACCAGTCCAGCGCCATCTCGCCGGATTCCTCGAACGCCTCCCGGTAGATGTCGTAGTGCGTGATGTCCGGGATCACGCGGTACTCGGCGCGGGCGCCGTTGGCCTTCGCGCGGTCGACGGCCAGCTCGCCCGCCCGGTGGCGGTCGAAGAGCTCCTCGTGCTCCGCGTCGATGACCAGCAGCGGGATGCCGATGCGGCCGGCGTCGTCCACCGGGCGGTACTCGACGACCTTGTCCAGGTGCGCCCAGCCGTTCAGGTTGGGCGCCTTGTCGGTACCCTGCGGGAGGGGCGCGATTTCTCCACGGGCGCGGCGGATCGCCTGCTCCCGCGCGTGCTGCGCGATGTCGATGCCGGTGTCCTTCCAGGACGTTTGCGCGAGGTCGAGCGAGTCGGCGGCGGCCACCTGGCCGACCGCGCACGCAGTCCGCGGCTCGTTGGCGGCGGCCCAGATGGCATGGGCCCCGGAGTAGCTCGAACCCCAGTAACCGATGCGGTCGACGTCGACGCCCGGCTCGCCTTCCACGAAATCGAACGCCCGCCGGATGTCGAGGGTCTGGTCGATCGGATCGACGACGCGCCGGATCTCGCGCGCAAGGACCTGCACCTCGCCGTTCACGCCGCGCTCCGGCATCTCGCCGATGACGACCAGCTTGCCGTCGCTCTCGCCCCAGCCGCGGTAGTCGAACGCGAGCACCACGAAACCGTCGGCGGCGAAGCGTATCGCGTTGCGAGCCAGGCCCGCCTTGGTGCCGCCCCAGCCGTGGCTCATGATGATGGCGGGAAGTGGTTCGTCATTCGCCCCGGCCGGCCGGTAGAGGTCGCCCGCCATGCGAGTGCCCTCGCTCCAGATGTCGACGGCGCTGTGCGACACGCCGTCGGGTAGCGCGGGACGGCGTTGCGCGGTCGCCGCAGATGGCAGGACCAGGAGGAAAGAGAGCAGCGGCAGCAGGGCGGGACGCAGGGTGCTCATGGCAGTCTCCTCTATTGGATGCGACGCGTCGCTACGGCTCTGGATGTGACGGCGTCGCTACGGCTCGAAACGGTAGACGATGCCGTCCCGCATGACGAAGCGGACCCGGCGCAGCGCGGTGACGTCATCCAGGGGGTTTCCCTCGACGGCGATCAAGTCGGCGGTGAATCCGGGCGCCGCCGTGCCGATCTCCTCCTCCAGGCCGAGCGAGCGCGCCGCGCGCGAGGTGGCCGAGACGATGGCGTCCATCGGGTCCTGGCCGCCCTCGTCGATGCGGACGACGAGCTCCTCGGCGTTGCGGCCGTGGGCGCCGGCCGTCGCGTCGGTGCCGAACACGATCTGCACGTCCCGGTTGCGGAGGGTTTCGCGGAACCGTCGCATGCCGATGCGGCGGGCCTGGTTCATCCGCGAGAATCCCTCGGGCGTGTAGTTGCCGATGCCGATGAAGCGCTCGCGGTTCTCGGCGTAGTTGTCCCACAACAAACCCAGGTGGAAGCCGAGGAAGGTGCCGTGGTCGGCGAACAGCGCGAGCGTCTCGTCGTCGTAGCGGTTGCCGTGCTCCACCGAGTTGCAGCCCGCCCGAATGACCGAGCTGACGACCTCGGAGCCGTAGGCGTGCACGGCGACCCGCAACCCCTGCGCCCGGCCCTCGTCGCAGGCCGCTTCGATCTGCTCGTCGCTCAGCGCCCGGACGCCGCCGTCGCGAATGCTGCTCGAAGCGAAGACCTTGATTACGTCGGCCCCGTCGGCCTTGAGCTGGCGGACAGCGGCGCGGATGGCGTCCGGGTCGCCGGTGGCCCTCGTCACTGCGCGCAGCGAGGTCAGCACGCGGGGGCCGGGCACGTCGCCGCGGTCGATGGCGTCACGGAGGTCGGCGTCGAGCGGGTGGCCGAGGCTCTGCACCGTCGTGAAGCCGGCCATCAGGGTGCGGTAGGCGTTGCCGACCGCGTAAAGCATGGTCTGGGCGGGCGTCTCCGCGCTGCCCGCCTGATGCAGGCGGCCGTCGGCCTGGAAGTGCGACGTCAGATGGACGTGCGTGTCGATCAGGCCGGGCATGACCGTCAGCTCGGACAGGTCGTAGTCCACGGCCCCTCGCAGACCGTCCACGCGCGTGATCGTGGAGCCGTTCACGAAGAGGCGCGCGTTGGACCGGGTGTCTCCGGTTCCGTCGATCAGAAGCCCGGCCCGGATGGTGATCGGCGCCTCCTCCTGGGCGAGGCCGAAGCCCGCCGCGGCGAGCGTGAGCACGACGGCGAGCAAAGCCGGACGCGGTGCGCGGCGTGGAGACATGACGGGTCCTTTCAGGATGAGGTGGACATCTTGCGCGGCGCGCGGTGCATGACCCGGGTGCGTTTCTTTTCTTCCAGACGCGCGAGCTCGCCGCGCCGCCGGTCGAGGTGTGCGCGCTCGTCCTCCAGGCGGAGATAGTGGGTCAGGCGGATGGCCGGCAGAGTACCCGCTGCGACCGCCGCACGGACCGCGCATCCGGGCTCCTGCCGGTGCCGGCAGTCGCGGAACCGGCAGTCGGCGGCAAGGGCCTCGATCTCGGCGAAGGCGTCCTCGAGCGCGCGATCGCTGTCCCAGAGCTGCAGCTCGCGCATTCCCGGCGTGTCGATGATGATGCCGCCGCCCGGGGCGGCGATCAGCTCGCGGTGGATCGTCGTGTGCCGGCCGCGGCTGTCCGCCGAGCGCACCGCCTGCGTCTTCTGCCGGGCCTCGCCGAGCAGCCCGTTGATGATGGTCGACTTGCCGACGCCCGACGAGCCGAGCAGCGCCATGGTGCGGCCCGGGGCGAGGTATTGCGCCAGGGCCTGGAGTCCGGAGCCGGTCTTGCAGCAGGTCGGGTGGACCGGGACGTCCGGCGCCGCCTTGCGGATCTCCGCGACGCGCAGCGCCACGTGTTCTTCGAGGTCGGCCTTGTTCAGCACGACGACCGGCCGCGCGCCGCTGTCGGCCGCCGCGACCAGGTAGCGTTCGATGCGGCGCGGACTGAAGTCGCCATCCAGCCCGGCCACCACCAGCACGACGTCGACGTTGGCGGCCACGACCTGCCTGGCCGTCGGATCGCCGGCGGCCTTGCGGGAGAAGCTGCTCCGCCGGGGAAGGATGGCGCGGATGGTCGCCTTGTCGTCGTGCGCGCCGACGGCGACGGCCACCCAGTCGCCCACCGCCGGCAACTCGTCCTGGCCGGCGGCGTGGTGCCGCAACCGCCCGGCCGCCTGGGCCATGCGCTCGCCCCGGGAGGTCAGCACGCGATAGAAGTGGTTGTGCTCGATCCCGACCCGCGCAGGGATCAGCCCGCGCTCGCCCAGCGCGTCGAACGCTGCCGCAAAGCGGTCGTCCCAACCGAGGTCGCCGAGTGTCATTCGTATCGCCTCTCGATCGGCTGCGCGTCGCATCCTACGCCGGATGGGCGGCGCTCGTCATGGTGCTCGATGATCGCCCGCCCTGAACTCCCCGGGCGGGCTGTCCCACAGCAGCGGTTCGGGCGACACGGCCGGGTCGCTTCGGGGAAGCAGGCCGTGTACGCCGACCCCGAGCAGCCTGACCGGGCGCCGTCCGGCGTCCGTGCGGTCGAGCAGCGCCCGCGCGCGGCGCGTGATGTCCGCCGCATCGAAGGTGGCGGTGGGCCGGGTATCGCTGCGCGTGACGGTCTTGAAGTCGTGGTAGCGGACCTTGAGCGTCACGGTGCGGGCGGTCACGTCGGCGCGCCGGAGCCAGTCCGCCGCGCCCGCCGCCATGCGATCTATCTCCGCCCTTATGCGGTCGATCTCGACGAGATCCTCGGCGTAGGTGTGCTCGGAGCTGCGCGATTTCCGTTCGCGATCGCTGACCACCGGCCGTTCGTCGATGCCGTGGGCGAGCCGCTTCAGCCAGTCCGCCTGGCGTCCGACGAGGCCGCCGAGCGTCTCGTCGTCCACCGCCCGCACGTCGACCAGCCGCTCGATGCCGGCCGCGCGCAGCCGGCGCGCGGTCACCGGGCCGACTCCCCACAGCGCGTCCACCGGCAGCTTCCGCAGAAAGCTCTCCATCCGCTCCGGCGCCACCACCGTCAGCCCGTCCGGCTTCCGCCAGGCGGACGCGATCTTGGCCAGGAACTTGTTGGGGGCGACGCCGGCCGAGGCGGTCAGCCCGGTCTCTTCCCGGATGCGCGACTTGATGCGCCTGGCGACGGTCGTCGCCAGCGGCTCTCCCCAGGCGTTCTCGGTGACGTCGAGGTACGCCTCGTCGAGCGACAGCGGCTCGACGGCCGGGGTGACCGCGCGAAAGAGCTCGAACACCTGACTCGACACCTCCCGGTACTTGCGGAAGTCGGGCGGCACGATGACCAGGTCCGGGCAGAGCCGGACCGCCCTGGCCATCGACAGCGCCGACCGCACGCCGAACTTGCGCGCCTCGTAGCTCGCTGCCGCAACCACGCCGCGCCGCTCGGGCCGCCCGCCGACCGCCACCGGCCGCCCGCTCAGCTCGGGCCGGTCGCGCTGCTCCACCGACGCGTAGAACGCGTCCATGTCGACGTGGATGATCCGGCGCGCGGGCCCGGCCACGGCGGAAGTCTACTACCATGAAAGGCTATGGCGACCGGCAGGGACACAACTGGGAAGCGGGCGGCCGAAACGGACAGGGGGGAACCGGCCGGCGCGCCGGACAGCAAGCGCAAGCTGACGTCCGGCGCCTGGGAAGAGGCACGCGCTTTGGTGCGGCGCTACCGGTCCCGGCTCGTGCTCGGACTGGTGCTGATCCTGGTGAGCCGCCTGACGGGCCTCGTCGTGCCGGCGATGACCGGCTACGTCATCGACGAGGTGGTGCCCGCTGGCCGCGCCGGGGAGCTGCTCCTGCTGGCCGGCGTCGGCTTCCTGTCCGCCGTGGTCGCTTCGGCGACCGGGTTCGCCCTCTCGCAGGTGCTGGGCGTGGCGGCGCAGCGTGCAATCACGGAGATGCGCAAGCGGGTGATGGCCCACGTCTCGCGGCTGCCGATTCGGTACTACGACTCGACGCAGACCGGCGTGCTGATATCGCGCATCATGACCGACGCCGAGGGCATCCGGAACCTGGTGGGCACCGGCCTGGCGCAACTGGCCGGCGGGCTCCTCACCGCGTCGATCGCGCTCGCGGTGCTGTTCTACCTGAACTGGCGGCTCACCAGCGTGACCCTGTTCATCCTCGTTCTGTTCGGCGTCACGATGGCCGTCAGCTTTTCCAGGTTGCGTCCCGTCTTCCGGGAGCGGGGGAAGATCAACGCGGAGGTGACCGGGCGGCTTACCGAGACCCTCGGCGGCATCCGCATCGTGAAGGCGTACGGCGTCGAGAAGCGGGAACAGCTCGTCTTCGCCCGCGGGGCGCACCGCCTGTTCCGCAACGTCGCCAAGGCCGTAACCGGCGTGTCGGCCGTCACCGCCGTGTCGACGCTGGTCATGGGAATCATCAGCGCGCTTATGATCGTGCTGGGCGGTCGCGATCTGATGAACGGCGCGTGGACCGTCGGCGAGCTGCTGCAGTACATCGTCTTCACCGGTCTCGTCATCGCCCCGGTCATCCAGATCTCGTCCATCGGTACGCAGATCACCGAGGCGTTCGCCGGCCTCGACCGGATCCGCGAGATCATGCAGATGGCGACCGAGGACCAGGAGGACAAGGCGCGCGATTCGCTCGGCCCGCTGGATGGGGAGGTGCGGCTCGACGGTGTCTGGTTCGAGTACGAGCCGGACGTGCCGGTGCTGAAGGGCGTGTCGCTGACCGCCCCGCCGGGCACGACGACGGCGCTGGTCGGCTCGAGCGGCTCGGGCAAGAGCACGCTCATCAGCCTCGTCATGGCGTTCAACCGGCCGACGGCCGGGCGCGTGCTGATCGATGGCCGCGATCTGGAGTCCATCAGCCTCAGGGACTACCGGGCGCGTCTCGGCGTCGTGCTGCAGGAGAACTTTCTGTTCGACGGCAGCATCCGCGCGAACCTGAGCTTCGCCAACCCGCATGCGACGTTCGAGCGGATCCGGGAGGTCAGCCGCATCGCGCACTGCGACGAGTTCATCGACGGCTTCCCCGACGGCTACGACACCATCGTCGGCGAGCGGGGCGTCAAGCTGTCCGGCGGTCAGCGGCAGCGCGTCGCCATCGCCCGCGCCATCCTCGCCGACCCGCGCCTGCTGATTCTCGACGAGGCGACCTCGAGCCTCGACAGTGAGAGCGAGGCGATGATCCAGGACGGGCTGCGCGCACTACGCCGCGGCCGGACCACCTTCGTCATCGCCCACCGCCTGTCGACCATCCAGAGCGCCGACCAGATCCTGGTGCTCGAAGCCGGCGAGATCGTCGAGCGCGGGACCCATGCAGAGCTGATGGCCCTCGAAGGCCGCTACAAGCAGCTCTACGACAAGCAGTACGGCATCGAGCGGAACCGCTTCATCAACCCCGGCGAGGACTTCACGCCGGAGCCCGGCGGCGTCGAGGTGGCGGTGGCGCCCGGCCGGGGCGGGCTGTAGGCGCCGCACGCTGCCGGTCAGCCTCCTCCCCAAGCTGCTCCAAGCGTTCGAGCTCGTGCTCGATCTCGGCGGCGAGGCGGCGCGCGAAGGCTCGTTCGGGTGTCACAGGTCGACGCCCTCGTCGTCGACGGCCCGTCGCACGTAGTCGGCCGCCGCCTCCTTGGGGAAGCGCAATGGGAGCTGTCGTGGCATCGCCACTGGCGACGGTCTCGCCGGCGGTACGTGTAGGATTGAACGTTCGGTTCCAAAGCGGATCGTGAGGCAGCAGATGGTTAGCCGCAGTCGGGGAAGCAGTAGTCTGACGTCAGGTAGCGGTGCCGCCGGTCTCGTCGCGCTGGTCGCGGTCGCGCTTGTTGCGACGCCCGGGTCGCCGGCCGCGGGAGCCGGTAAAGGGCAGGGTGCCGGTTCTATCACCGGACGTGTGACGGTGACGGATCCGCCGGAACCGCGCATGGTGGCGGTAACCACCGACCAGGCGGTCTGCGGCACCGAGGTTGAGGACCAGGCGGTGGTCGTCGATGGATCGGGCGGTCTCGCGAACGCCGTGGTCCTCGTCGCCGGCGTGCCCTGGAGCGAGCGGCCCGCGGACGCGTCCATCAACAACGCCGGCTGTTACTTCCTTCCGCGCGTGCAGGTGCTGCCGACCCGAACGGTGGTCACGATCAAGAGCGAGGACGATACGCTCCACTCGACGCACGCCTACGACGACCGGCAGCGCACCCTGTTCAACATCGCCATCCCGTTCCCCGGCCTGGAGGTCCAGCGGCCGTTCCGGAGGCCCGGGCCCGTGCGCATCGAGTGCGACTCTCATGGCTGGATGCGGGGCTGGGTGTACGTATCCGACGACCTCGGAACGGTGACCGGCTCCGACGGGACATTCGAACTGACCGGCATTCCGCCCGGCACCTACCAGCTCACCGTCTGGCACGAGCGCTACGAGGGCGCCGTCCGGCAGGTCACGGTGACGGCCGGCGGAACCGCCGAGGCGGACTTCACGCTCGAGTAGATCGCTGCGGTCAGTGGCGTCACCGCTGTCAAGCTCGAATCGGTCGCGACGACGCTCGAACCGGTCGCGACATCCAGTGGCGCGAATGTTCGCGCGCCGGAGCGGCCGCTCGTGACTCCCGCCAACGTCCCGCTCCGCCACGCCAGCCCCTTCGTCGCCTGGGCCGACCGTGCGGTGGCTGCCCCCTGGTTCCGACACGGCGTCACCACCGTCATCGCGATCAACGCGGTCGTCATCGGTCTCGATACGTCCGCGGCGTTGTCAGCCGCCTTCGGCGCCCTGTTCGAGAGCGCCAGCCAGACCTTCCTGGCCATCTTCGTGGTCGAGGCGCTGATCAAGATGGCGGCCCGGTGGCCGCGCGTGGGGAACTACTTCAAGGACGGCTGGAACGTCTTCGACTTCTCCGTCATCGTCGTCAGCCTGCTGCCGAACACCGGCGAGCTGGCCACGCTGGCCCGCCTCGCCCGCCTGTTCCGGGTGCTGCGCCTGGTGTCGGCGCTGCCCGGGCTGCGGTTGATCGTCGCCACCCTGATCCGGTCCGTGCCGGGCATGTTCAACGTGCTGGCGCTGATGTCGATCATCTTCTACGTCTATGGCGTCGCCGGTTACCACCTGTTTCACGAGGTCGATCCGACGCACTGGCGCACGCTCGGCATCTCGCTCCTGTCCCTCTTCCGCATCGTCACCCTGGAGGATTGGACCGACATCATGTACGCGGCCCTCGAGCACCACTGGTGGGCCTGGGCCTACTTCGTTAGCTTCGTCGTCGTGGGGACCTTCGTCGTCATCAACCTGTTCATCGCCGTAGTGATCAACAGCCTGGACGAGGCGAAGCAGGAGCGGTTGCACGACCTGCAGGCGCCCCCGACGCGCGACGAGCTGCTGGCGGAGCTGACGCGGACGCAGGATGCCCTCGCGCGGCTGCAGGAACGCCTGGAACGCAACGGGCGGTAGGCAGCGACAGACCATTGGGTCGACCGGGGTCGACCCGTCCTTCCGCGGAACTCGTGCGGGAGCCGGACTCGGTTCGAACTGGCTGGCTTCCGGGGTTTTGTGCGTCGGGTCGGTCCGCTACTCCCGCGGGCCGTAGGTCCTGCTGAACCCGTTTCGGCTGTTCGTCGCCGTGAACGAGCCGTCGCGGCGGGCCGAGACGTGGATCCAGTGCGACGTCCCCATGTGCAACCTGCGGCCGTCGGCCATCTCGGTGTCCTCCTCCAGGTTGGCGATGAACTGCTCCGGCCGGTTGTGCGTCTCGCCGCCGGGGATGGAGTAGTGGTTCTGCCAGAGGTCCGGCGGATTGTCGGCGGCCGCCAGGATCTCGAACGTCTGCACCGCCCCTCCCTTGCGGGGACCGTTGTTCATGATGGCCGCCCGCGGCGCGATGGCGTAGACCAAGGCTTCCGAGCCGGAGGTCTCCGAGCCGTGGTGCGAGACCAGGTACAGATCGATCGGGCCGATGTTGTCGGTCGGGCACATCAGCGGGTGTTCCTTGTTCCAGTTCAGGTCGCCCATGATGACGCTGCGGAACGCGCCGAAGCCGACGAAGGTGCTGATGGACTGATCGTCCTCGGCGTTGCCGTAGCGGCTGGTGATGTCCTCGCCGTGGAACGTGAAGCCCTCGCAGTGGGGGTTGGCGCCTCCGGCGCCGTCGAGCGGGGTGTCGAGCACTGCGCCGCCGGAGGCGATGATGACGACGTCGAGGTCGCCGACCGGCAGGCGGTCGCCGGGCGCGACCACGCGGTGTGTGCCGCCGCTGCGCAGGTCCGTATAGAGCCGGAAGGCGGCCAGGCGGTTCTCGCCTGCGTCGACGGTGGTCCCGTGGTCGATGAAGTTGCGGAGCGGTAGCCGCTCGGCGAGCTGCAGCGCGCCGCCCATGTGGTCGCCGTGGAAGTGGGTCACGATCAGGTAGTCGATCTGCGTCACCCCGGCGTCGGCCGCCGCCGCCGCGATGCGGTCGGCGTCGCGTCCCTCGAAGCCGGGCCAGCCGGTGTCGACGAGGATCGACTCGCCGGACGGCGCCACGAAGAGCGTGGCCTCGCCGCCTTCCACGTCGACCATGTAGATCTCCAGCGTGTCGTCGGATCCGCCCTGGGCGGCCGGCAGTGCCGCGGCGAGCGCGAGACAGAGCAGCAGGGATGCGATAGGGCGCATGGGACACCTCCTGCGCGCCATTGTCGGACGGGGCGCACGGCGTTGGCAATGGCGGCGGACTGCTAGGATCAAAACCATGCCGCCACAGTTCGTCTACACGATGAAGGGGCTCGGCAAGCGGTATCCCCCGGACCGTACCGTGCTCAAGGACATCTGGCTCTCGTTCCTGCCTGGCGCGAAGATCGGCGTGCTCGGCGCCAACGGGGCGGGGAAGAGCACCCTGCTCCGCATCATGGCGGGGGAGATCACCGAGTTCGACGGCGAGGCGTTCCCCGCCCAGGGGCTCTCGGTCGGCTACCTGCCGCAGGAGCCGCGGCTCGATCCATCGAAGACCGTCTCGGGGAACGTCAACGACGGCGTGGCGGACATGCGCGCGTTGCTGCGGCGCTACGACCAGATCGCCAGCGACCTCGCCTCGAGCGGCCCGGGGTCGCTCGAGATGGAGGAGGCGCTCGAGGAGCAGGGCGAGCTGCAGACGAAGATCGAGGCCATCGGAGCCTGGGATCTCGACTCCCGCGTCCAGATGGCGATGGACGCCCTGCGGCTGCCGCCCGGCTCGGCGGACGTCACGACGCTGTCGGGCGGAGAGTGTCGGCGCGTGGCGCTCTGCCGGCTGCTGCTGCAGTCGCCGGATCTGCTGCTGCTCGACGAGCCGACCAACCACCTCGACGCGGAATCGGTCGCCTGGCTCGAGCGCTTCCTGGCGGACTATCCGGGCACGGTGGTGGCCGTTACCCACGACCGGTACTTCCTCGACAACGTCGCCGGCTGGATTCTGGAGCTCGACCGCGGGGCCGGAATTCCCTGGGAGGGGAACTACTCGTCGTGGCTCGCACAGAAGCAGCAGCGGCTCGATGTCGAGGCGAAACACGAGGCGAAGCGGCGGCGCACGCTGCAGCGCGAGCTGGAGTGGATCGCGATGTCGCCGCGCGCCCGGCAGGCGAAGGGCAAGGCGCGCCTGAACGCCTACGAGCGCCTGCTTGCCGAGGACGCCGCGCAGAAGATCGACGCGGTCGAGATCTACGTGCCGCCCGGCCCGCGCCTCGGCGACGTGGTGGTCGAGGCGACCGACCTCATCAAGGGCTACGGCGACCGCGCTCTGATCGGCGGCCTGTCGTTCACGCTGCCGCCGGCCGGCATCGTCGGGGTGGTGGGTCCGAACGGGGCCGGGAAGACCACGTTGCTGCGGCTCATCACCGGTGAGGAGGAGCCCGACGCGGGGGAGATTCGCCTCGGCGAGACGGTGCAGCTCGGCTACGTTGATCAGGGCCGCGAGCTCGACCCCGAACAGACGGTCTGGGAGGCAATCTCGGACGGCCGGGACGAGATCACCCTCGCGAAGCGCACGGTCGCCTCGCGCGCCTACGTCTCGTGGTTCAACTTCCGGGGGAGTGACCAGCAGCGCAAGGTGGGAACGCTGTCCGGCGGCGAGCGCAACCGCGTGCACCTGGCGAAGCTGCTGCGGGGCGGCGCCAACCTGCTGCTGCTCGACGAGCCGACCAACGACCTCGACGTCGACACGCTGCGGGCGCTCGAGGACGCGCTCGTCGAGTTCGCCGGCTGCCTCGTGATGGTCAGTCACGACCGCTGGTTCCTCGATCGCATCGCCACGCACATCATCGCTTTCGAGGGGGACAGCGAGGTGGTCTGGTTCGCCGGCAACCACGCCGACTACGAGGCGGACCGGCGCCGCCGGCTCGGGCGCGCCGCCGACCAGCCGCACCGCATCCGGTTCCGGAAGCTGACGCGGGTCTGACTACGCCGTACCGGCGCTCAACCGTGCCAGTCGACGACCTCGAGACCGTCGACGCGATCGAAGTGGCGGCGGTTGTGGGTCACGATGACCGCGCCGATGGCGAGCGCATGCGCCGCGATCAGCGTATCGAAGACGCCAATCGGAACGCCCCGACGAGACAGACTCGCGGCGAGCGTTCCGAACCGCCCGGCTGCCTCCGCATCGAACGACGCGATCCGGATGGCGGACACGAAAGTGTCGACGAGCGCCGCAAGCCGGCGTGATTGGCGCAGGGCGACGCCGCGCCGCAACTCGCCCAGGATCAGCGAGCTGAGGCAAGTCTCGTGTCGGGGCGTCGCTCGAAAGTGGGTCGCCGTTTCGCCCTCGTCGCGCAGGATCAAGCTCACCGTGTCCGTGTCGAGCATGAACGTCATTCGTTGCGGTCTCCGAACGGATCGCGAGACTCGGTGATTGGCGTCTGATCCAAACGCGGCAGATCATCATCGAGCCTCCCGATGCAGTCGAGCACCGCCTGCGGCCACTCGTCCGACGGCTCCAGCACGACACGGTCCCCGTCCCGGCGGGCGATCACTTCGGCGGCGTCCCGCGGAAAACGGCATTCCCTGGGAAGTCGAACGGCCTGGCTGCCGCCGGTCCAGAAGAGCTTGGCGCGGTATTCAGAGGCCATCCTTCAAGTATATATGCGCTGTAGGTACACAGTGAACCTGACGGGGGGACGCGTGCATACGATGCCTCGTAACCAGCAATCGGCCGCGCCTGAAACCAGCAATCAGCCGCTGGCCTAACCGGCAATCAGCCGCTGGCGCGCTCGAACGGGGCATCCGGCCCCGCGAGGAAACCTCGGGGCCGTCGCTGGCCGAAGGGCTGGTTGCCGGCGGCTATCCCGAACCGCTTGCCAGAACGCCGCGGCGGGCGCGCCAATGGCACCGGCAGTACCTGCGGAGCATCATCGAGCGCGACATGCGGGACGTGGCACGGGTGCGGGATGTGAACGGCATCGGCCGGTTGCTGGAACTGCTGGCGCTGCGGAGTGCGGAGTTGTTCAACGCCAGCGGCTTTGCGAACGATCTCGGCCTGCGCCGGGAGACGGTCGAGCACTACGTCGCCGTGCTGGAACGGCTGTTCTTGGTGCGACGCCTGCCCGCGTGGTGCCGCAACCCGGCCAACCGCCTCGTCGCGTCACCGAGTGCATTTTCTGGACAGCGGTCTGGCCGCGACCCTGGGTGGCCTGACGGCCGATCACTGGCCCTCCGGCCGGGATCGCATGGGGCACCTGCTGGAGTTTCGTCGTTCGGCAGCTCGTCGCCCAGGCCGCCTGGTCCGATCCCGATCTTCGTTTCTCGCACTACCACGACAAGGACCGGGTGGAAGTGGACGTGGTCGTGACGCGGGGAGCGAAGACCTGGGGTGTCGAGGTCAAGGCCGGCGTCGCCATCGGACCGGGCGATGGCCGGGGCCTCCGCCGGCTGGCGGATCGCTGCGGCAAAGATTTCGAGTCAGGCGTACTGCTCTACGCTGGAAAAGATGTGTTACCGCTCGGCGACCGGCGCCTGCTCGCCGCGCCGCTGAGCGAGTTGTGGAAAGGGTAAGGTAGGGACAGAAGGCTGAGGGTGGACGGGCGGCTTCAGTCCCGACGTGCACCGACGAGAATCGCCAGTGAGATTGTTGTGCCGATATACGTCCGCACGGTGATGTTCTTGTAGTCCTCGCTATGGACTGCCTCAACCGGTTCTGGCCTCGTGGTCTGTTTGTTCAGGCGCCTGTTCTCGCAAATGACCAGATAGCCAACCCGTATCCCGTCATCATCGAACCGTGCTTCACGCTCGACTTCGCATGCAGACCGAAGGTACTCCAGTAGCGGCAACGAGCGGCGTACTTGTTCCCGAGCCCTCGGTTCCCAGGTCTTCTTGAGCTCAACGAGAACGGCATATGTATGGCCGCCCATTTCTACAAGCAGCAGATAGTCACAGACTCGATTCAAGCCCGTACCTGCTCTGATTCGTGGAGCGTGACTCACTCCCGCTTGCCCCAAGCGTATCGCCGTGATCGGGACGGATGCCAGCACTTGCACCCGCATTCCGGCTTCTGCCTCCGAGAGCAGGACGCCGTCGGCATTCGTCGGAGCGGCTGCCACTTCGTCCACGATGCCAGGCAGTTCGGAGACGAGTGACATGTCAATCGGTAGAGTCCTCCGACACTCGGAAGGAGAGCTCGTTGGCTACGTCGTTTATGTCGTTTATGGTCTGGTCAAAGTTGGGCATGTCGATGCCCAACTTGTCGATTTGGCACTTGACGATACCGCAGTCTACCGCGACGTAGGCTCGGATCCGTTCCGGCACGATGAAGTCATTCCTAGAGTACTTCAATCGTCTCATTACTTTCGACTTGTTGCGAAAAGAACGACTGAGCATGATCAGATTATTGATCTCCTTGACGAGATAGTCGCTGTGGGTCGTCAACAGCACTTTCAGTCCAGCCTGCATCAGGCGGGCCAGCAACCGCGCCAGCAAGACCTGGTTCGCCGTGTCGAGGTGGCTCTCTGGCTCGTCAATGATGAGCAGGTGGTTCCGTCGGGCTACATGACGCAGGAAGAAATACAAGTCCGAGAGGCCACGTGCCGACGAGGAAGCAAGATGAAGCGGAATGGCGAAGCGGCGATCGCCGCGCGCAATGGATCGAAACTCGATCGCGTCGCTCGATGCAGCATAGTAGCCGTTCATCAGCTTCTTGATATCGTTGAAGAACCCGTCGTCATAGACTTCGCTCTTCTGTTTTCGGAGGTCGGGAATGCTCCGTGTGTAGTCGATGTTGTCCTTGATTGGACGCGCGTAGCGACTGACCGTTTCGTCGAGCAGCAGGAACGGGAAATCGTCGTCCTTGCCCTTGCTGTCCCCGTACTTTTGCAGGAGGTCGACGAGTTGACTCTTCTTGAAGTCGAGCTCTCTGTAGAAGAGCGAGATGCCGAAGCGCTCTGCAGAAAGCACGAAGGGATCCGACGGCAAGTCGGAAAAGAGGAAGCGGAGATAACGGCGCCACAGACGACGCCTTAACGCCGTGGCGTGGTACAGCTTGGTTTCCGGCGGATCCACGACAACGATCAGCTTCGTTCCGTCGTAGCGGATCGAAGGGGTGTCCACGGGTTCGGTGCCGGCTACCGGTCGGTTGGGCCAGGGAGTCTCGGTACCCAGTTTCACGCCGATGGAAGCGCCCTCAAACTTCTCAGGTGAGGAACTGAATATGCCGGCGAGCCCGCCGTCGGAGAACCTTCGGGTCAAGGCCGCGATGGCGTTTCTCCGTTCCCGGCTCAGAGCGTCAGGGTCGACCAGCACCTCGGCCTGTCCGTTCTCGTCGACCTGGTCGCCGATCTGCTCGAACACCGGATACCGTTCCCCCCGGCGAGCGCGTTCGGCGGCGCGGGCCTTGCCGGTCCGAAGAGCCGGTCCAGGCCAGTCCTTCCAGGTCTTGAGGAACCCGTACAGCGTGTATACCAAGTAGGTCTTGCCGGTGTTGTTGCGGCCAGCGATTATCGTGAGGTCGCCGAGTTCCAGCTCTGCGTTGTCGATGGGACCGAGGTTCTTGAAGGTGAACGTGAGCCCCGGCGGCTTCTTGGGAGCGGAACTGGGCATGACGTCCTACAGCGGCCAGTCCCGCAGGATCCGCTCCGTCTCCTCCAGGTGGCTGCTCTCGTCGCGGATGAAGTCCTCGAGCTGCACGGAGAGGCCCTTGTCGCCGTAGGCCTCGGCCTCCTGCGCCCGGGTGGTGTAGCCCTTCATCGCGTGGGTCTCGGCCTCGACCACCGCTTCGAGCATGGCGCGGTTGCCGTCAGGCAGCGCGACTTCGCGAGGCACGGTGGTCGGCTTGCCGCCCAGCGAGACGATCTTGTTGGCGAGGAACTGCGCGTGCAACTGCTCGTCGGCGACCTCGGCCAGGAAGAACTGGGAGAGCTGCGGCCGGTAGGGGCCGGTGGCGCGTGCGGCGTAGACGATGTACTGGATGATGGCGCCGAGCTCGTCGGCGAGGTCTCCGTTGAGCTTCTCGATCAGCTCGTCCTTGGTCAACGTTGCTCCTTACGCTTTGGGTGCCCCGGCCCGGCCGTCGGCGACCGCCCCATTGGCGTCGTCGAGGTCACCGGTGACCTGACCGTCCTTGCATCGGAGACCGGCCGAGGCACTTGCTCATCGTGAAGGGATCGGGGCGGCCGAGCCCGCCGGCCGCCCCGACCTCCGATCTCGAAACGACTCAATCGACGATCGCCTGGTAGATCAGCGACCGCACCTTCTGCTGGTCGTCCAGGTTGATAGCGGGGATGATCTGGGTCAGGTAGACCACCACCATCTCCTCTTTCGGGTCGGCCCAGTAGACGGAGTGATAGGCGCCGGCCCATGCGAACTCGCCGACGGAGCCGGGCAGGCCGCCGGCCGCCGGGTCGTGCGTGATCGAGAACCCGAGGCCGAAGCCCTGGCCGTTGCGGAAGGGGATGTCGCCCATGTGATCCGAGATCATCGACTCCACCGTCTTGCGCGACAGGATGCGGGTGCCGTTGAGCTCGCCGCCGTTCAGCATCATCTGCAGGAACGTGGCGTAGTCGGTGGCGGTCGACAGCACCCCCGCGCCCGCCGAGAACGCCTTGCGCGGGCCGTTCACGTAGTGGCCCTGGCCCACCATGTGGCCCGGGTCGGGCGCCCGCTCGAAGCTGCTCCCGTCGCCGACGGACGAATAGACCGTAGCCAGCCGGCCCAGCTTGCCCTCGGGCAGGAAGAAGTGCGTGTCGGTCATCCCGAGCGGGTCGAACAGCCGCTCCTTCAGGAACTCGCCGAGCGTCTGGCCGCTGATCTCTTCGATCATCGCGCCCAGGATGTCGGTGTTGTAGCCGTAAATCCAGCGTTCGCCCGGGTGGGCGTCCATCGGCAGCTTCGCCAGGCGCGCCATGGTGTCGCCCACGGCCTCGTCGCGGTCGGCGAAGTACCAGCCGGTGATCCCCGCGTCCGCCCACGCGTCGGCGGCCGGCCCGCGGTTGGCCAGCAGCCCCATGCCGTAGCTGATGCCGGCGGTGTGCGTCAGCAGGTCGCGGATGGTGATCGGCCGCCGCGCCGGCACGACGTCGTAGCCGCCCTCGTCGTTCGGCTCGGCGACGGTCGTCTCGGCGAACGCGGGGAGGTACTTGCCGACCGGGTCGGTGATCAGCAGCTTGCCCTCCTCTTGCAGGAGCATGACCCCGACGCTGGCGAGCGCCTTCGTCTGCGATGCGATGCGGAAGATCCCGTCGGACGGCATCGGCGCCTGGGCCTCGACGTCCCGGTAGCCGATCCCCTCGCGGTAGGCGATCTTTCCCTTGCGGACCACGATGGTTACCGCACCGGCCAGCCGGCCCTCGTCGACGTAGCTTTCGAGCGCCAGACTCAGGCGGTCGAGCCGCTCGGACGACATGCCGACTTCTTCCGGCGTGACGCGTTCGAGTCCCTGCGCGAGCAGTGTCTGTGGAACGAGCAGCAGCGCGAACACGACGGCGACCGCCGTCAGGCGAATGCGTGATCTCATGGCGTTACCTCGACCTTCCGTGATCTATCCGCGGGTTCGAACCAGATGAAGCGCGATGGCCGCGCCGAACAGCACCAATCCCATGATATCCGTGACGGTGGTCGCGTAGAAGAGGAGCAGGCCTCCGGCGACCGCGGCGACCCGTTCGACCGGGTTGGCGGCCTGCCGCAGCCAGCCGCCGAGCCCCATGGCCAGCGCGCTGACGCCGACCGCGGCGGTCCCCACGGTCCGGACGATGTCGGGGAGCGGCGCCTGCAGCAGCACGCCCGCCCCTTCCGGGCTGACCGTGAACGCGAACGGCACCAGGAAGGCCGGCAGCGTGTACTTCCAGGTCAGCATCATCGTCCGGAACGGGTTGCCGCCGGTGATGGCCGCCGCCGCGAACGGCGAGAGCGCCGTCGGCGGGCTGACCTCGGAGAGCACGGCGTAGTAGAAGATGAACATGTGCGCGGCGAAGTCGGGGACGCCGACCAGCGTCAGCGCCGGTGCGATCATGACCGCCGCGATGATGTAGGAGGCGGTTACCGGAACGGCCAGGCCGAGCATCCAGACCGCGACAGCGGCGTAGACGACGGTGAGGAAGATGTTGCCGCCTGCGAGGTCGACGATGATGCCGGACAGCTTCAGGCCGAGTCCCGTCAGCGTCACCACCCCGACGATGATCCCCGCCGTCGCCGTCGTCGCCGCCACCGACAGCACCCCGCGGCCGCCCGCCTCGAGCGCCGCCACCGACCGCCGCGGCCAGAGCGCGTTCTCCCGGTTGAGAAAGCTGAGCGCGACGGCCAGCAGCATCGAGCGGAAGACGGCCCGAAACGGCGTCATCCCGCTCACCAGCAGCACGACGATGGCGATCAGAGGCAGGAACTGGTAGCCGTAGCGGCGCGTCAGCTCGCCGACCGACGGGACGTCCACGGTGACCGCCTTGGTTCCCAGCCGGCGGGCGTCCGCCTCGATCATCAGCACGATGGAGAAGTAGTAGAGGATGGCCGGGACGATCGCCATCACGATCACCTGCAGATAGGTGATCTGCAGGAACTCGGCGATGAGGAACGCGGCCGCTCCCATCATCGGCGGCGCCATGATCGCCCCGATGCCGCTGGCCGACAGGATGCCGCCCCCGATCTCGGCCGAGAAGCCCGCGCGCCGGAGCAACGGCCAGACCACAGCGCCCAGCGTGACGGTCGTCGCGACACCGCTTCCCGACACGGTGCCGAGCAGGAACCCGGACAGCGTCACCGTCCGGCCCGGCCCCGCCCCGCTCTCCGAACGCCCGAACGCGGCCATCGTCCAGTTGATGAAGAACGGCCCGGCCCCCGACTTGGCCAGGATCGCGCCGAAGATGGTGAACAGGATGATGAAGGTCGCGCACACGTTCAGGGGCACGCCGAAGATGCCCTCCAGCGTCATGTACAGCGTGCCTACCAGGCGCGCGGCGTCGTAGCCGCGGTGCGCGAACAACTCCATCCCGACCAGCTCCAGGTACGGCCCGTAGTAGCCGTACAGGAGGAACGCCACCGCCGTCACCGGCAGGATCGGACCGACCGTCCGCCGCGTGGCCTCCAGGACCAGCAGGGTCGTGACCACCCCGAGCACGAGGTCCACTGTCAGGGGCGTGGCGGCGCGGTAGACGAACTGGTCGAAATCGATGACCGGCCACGCCAGCGACACGACGGCGGCGGCGCCCAGCGCCCAGTCGAGCCACATCGGCCGGGCGCGCCAGCGCGCATGCGCCGGGAAGACGAGGAACGTCAGGACGAGAGCGATGAGAAGGAAGCTGACCCGGTAGATCTGCGGCTGGACGATTCCGACCACCCAGTACAGGGCGTACAGCGAAAGACCCGCGGACAGGACGGTGACCAGCGTCGCTGTCCATCCCTCCAGCTTGCGGGTCGGGACATCCGCCTCCGGATCTTCGTAGACCGCGGCCTTCGAGTCAGGTGTCGTCAGCGCCGGCCCCCGTTCTCACTCGGACCAGGCGCCCTGTTCCTGGTAGTAGCGGACGGCCCCGTCGTGGAACGGAATGGGCGAGCCGGCGGTGGCGCTGTCGAGCGTCAGAACCGCGGCCATCGGGTGCACCGCGGCCAGCTCCCGGTGGTGGTCGAACAGGACGCGGGTCAGATCGTAGGCCAGCTCTTCGTCCATGTCCGCGTGAACCACGAGCACGTTCGAAACAGCCACGACGGTGACCGTGTCTTCCATCCCCGGGTAGACCGACGGCGCGATCGGGGAGTTGTGGTACACGAGCGAGCCGTACTGTTCCTGCAGCGTCGGAAGCGTCTCGCCGTTCGGCACGACCTTGATCGTGCGGCCCGGCGTGGACGCCAGGTCGAGGATGGCGCCGGTCGGCAGGCCGCCGCTGAAGAAGAACGCGTCGATCTTGTCGTCCTTGATGGCGTCCACCGACTGCGCCGCGCCGAGGCTCTGCCGGGTGATGTCGGTCTCGGGATTCACGCCCCCCGCCTCCAGGATGCGGAAGGCGCTCACCTCCGTGCCACTGCCGGGTGCACCGGTGGAGACGACCCGGTCCTTCAGGTCGGCGACGGTCTCGATGCCGGTCGAGGTGACCGAGACCAGGTGGTTGTAGTTGTCGTACAGGACGGCGAGCCCGCGCAGCGGTACCTCGCCGAAGTCGGCGAACACGCCGCGCTGGTTCGCCGCGTCGTCGATGGAGTCGGCCAGGCCGAACGCCAGGTCCGCCGAGCGGTTGGCGATGAACTTCAGGTTGTCGACGGTGCCTGCCGTCACTTCGGCAGTTGCCTCGACTCCGTCGACGTTGTCGCTGATCACCTTGGCGATACCCCCGCCGTAGGGGTAGTAGACGCCGCCGGTGCCACCGGTCGCGATAGAGAGCCGCACGGTCAGGCCGCCACCGGCGTTCGGTCCGCCGCACGCCAGCGTGCCGGTGGCAATCACCGCGGCTGCCGCCAGCACGAACCATCGCGTGCCGTGCCTTCTCCGACCCGCGCAATCGAGGTGTCGTGTCGTCATTTGCCGTCTCCTGTTTCAACGGCCGCGCCGGCCGCTCAGCGTGCAGGCATTCTATCCCGACGTACCGGCAAGTCGGCTCCGTTACTGCACATTTCTCCTGGTTCGCCCGGGAGTCCGTAGCGAAACCCGCGTGGTAACCGAGAGCGGTGAGGCGTCCGCGCGGCAAGGTGCGGCGAGGGAGCGTATTTGCGCATGTTCGGCCCGCGGGCAAGGCCGTGCACGCGGGATGCATCGTCGCTCGAATGCAGCGGGGATTCTCGCTACGGGCTGCTATCCTCCCCGCATGCAGTGGATTCGAACCCGTGCAATGCCGGTCGTAGTCACCCTTGCCCTGCTCGTCGCCCCGGTCGGCGGAAGCTCCGAGCCGACCCGCGCGACCCGGGGAATGGTGGTCGCCTCGGACAGCCTGGCGGCGGAGGTGGGGCGCGACGTGTTGCGCGACGGCGGATCCGCCGTGGACGCGGCGGTCGCCACCGCCTTCGCTCTCGCGGTGACCTTGCCGGCCGCCGGTAACATCGGCGGGGGAGGCTTTCTGGTTCACCGCGCGGCGGACGGTGCGGCGGCCGCGTACGACTTCCGCGAGACCGCACCGGCCGCGGCCTCGCCGGAGATGTTCCTGTCCGGCGGGGTCTACGATGCGGCGCGGCACCACGACAGCCACGTGGCGGTCGGCGTGCCGGGTACTGTCGCCGGACTGCATCGCGCCTGGGCCGACCACGGCCGGTTGCCCTGGCGGCGCCTGGTGGAACCGGCGGTCTCTCTTGCACGCGACGGGTTCGCGCTTACTCATGCACGTGCCGCGTCGCTGGCCGGCGTGCTGCCCCGCATGGCCCGGTATCCCGCCGCGGTCGCTGCATTCTCGAACGCCGGAGTGCCCTACGCGGCCGGCGAGCGCTTCCGGCAGCCGGACCTCGCGGGCACGCTGGAACTGATCGCGGCCGAAGGACCCGACGGCTTCTACCGCGGCCGGACGGCGTCGCTGCTTGCGCGCGAGATGGCAGAGCACGGCGGGCTGATCACGGAGGCCGATCTCGCCGCCTACGAGACCAGGGTCCGCGAGCCTGCCCGGGGCAATTACCGCGGTTACGAGATCTTGTCCATGCCGCCCCCCAGCTCCGGGGGGATCACCCTGGTTCAGATGCTGAACGTCCTGGAGGGCTACGATCTGCGCGCCGCCGGCTACGGTTCCGCCCTCAATGTCCACCGCATAGCCGAGGCGATGCGGCGCGGCTTCGCCGACCGGGCCCGGCACCTCGGAGATCCCGACTTCAACCCCGCCATGCCGGTGCTGCGGCTGACGTCGAAGGAGTACGCGGCGGGGCTGCGGGCCACCATAGACGCGGAGCGCGCATCCCCGTCCGGTCCCGATACGTTCGAGTGGCCCGCGACGGGCAACGAGACGACGCACCTGTCGGTGGTCGATGCCGACCGGAACGCGGTCGCGCTGACCACGACGCTCGAGCAGTCCTACGGATCGAAGATCGTGGTGCCGGGGGCCGGCTTCCTGCTCAACAACGAGATGGGGGATTTCAATGCCGCGCCCGGCCTGACCACCGCCACCGGCCTCATCGGCACCGAGCCCAACCTGGCGGAGCCGGGCAAGCGCATGCTGTCCAGCATGACGCCGACCATCGTCGCCCGGGACGGCCGTCTGTTCATGGTGACCGGGAGTCCGGGCGGGCGAACCATCATCAACACGGTGCTGCACACCGTCCTGAACGTCGTCGACTTCGGCATGAATGTCCAGGAGGCGGTCGACGCGCCCCGCTTCCACCACCAGTGGCTGCCCGACGAGCTCCGTTACGAACGGCGCGGCCTGTCGCCGGACACCGTGGCATTGCTGGAGGCACGCGGTCACACCCTCGCCACGCGTACCACCCAGGGTGCGGCGCACGCCATCGTCTTCGACGCCGAAGCGGACGTGCTGGAGGGAGCAGCCGATCCGCGGCGCGCCGATGCCGCGGCGGCTGGATACTGAGGTCGCGCGTCGGCCGACTATCGGCCGCCGTAGATTCGCTCGTAGGTGGCGTAGTTGGCGATCACCTCCCGCGCGAAGTTGCGCGTCTCGGTGTAGGGGATGCTGTCGACGAAGAAGTCCTCTCGCAAGCCGCGCGCCGCCGCCCACCAGTCGCCGGCGCGATCCTCGCCCGCGTTGTAGGAGGCAATCACCGGCAGGCGCGCGCCGTCGAACATCCGCAGCAGGTCCGCGTTCAGGCGCGCCGCGATGGCGATGTTGACGCGGGGCTCGGCCAGCTCGGCGTCGTCGACGCCGCCGGCCAGAATGTCGGCGACCCCGGCGCGCTCGGCGAGCGCCTCGGCGGTGTAGGGCATGATCTGGAGGAGGCCGACGGCTCCGACGGGAGATCGGGCGGCTGGCTCGAAGCGCGACTCCCGCCGCATCAACGACACGAGCAGCACCGGATCCGCGCCGTGTGCGCGAGCCGATTCGACGACCGTGTCCCAGAACGGCCGCGGGTAGGCCAGCGACAGGAAGTCGTCCGGCAGTCCCCGTGCCGGACGGTTGAAGTAGTCCGGAAAGTGGCGGAAGAGAATCCGGGCGGCGCTTGCGTGATCGCCCGCTTCCGACGAGGCGCGCGCGGCAAGCAGCGCCAGGCCGTTGTCGCCGCGGCTCCGATCCAGCAGGCGGCGCAGGTACCAGGCTGCGTCGTCGATCAGGCCGGCGCGCGCCAGCGCCATGGCGGCGCGAAACTCCGCGCGCCGGCGTGACGCGGGGCGGAGCGCAAGGGCGGGGAAGTCGAGCACGGTCGGGGAGGGGATGCCGCCGTCCGGCGCCCCCCGGATCTCGGTCAGCCGGCGTCGCGCGGTCAGCCCGTAGTAGTGGTAGGGGTAGCGCGTCGCGAGCGGCTCGAAGGCGCGTGCCGCGGAAGCGTGATCGCCGCGCCGCTCGTGGGCAACGCCCAGCCAGTACTGCGCCGCCAGAGCGAGGTTCCCGCCCGGTCCGCGCTCGATGAGGCCGCGCAGGTTCGTCAGCGCGCGCTCGAATTGGCCGGTGCGTACGGCTGCCACCCCGGCCCGCCACAGGACCGCGCGCTGGTCGTCGGGGGTCGGCGCGGTCCGGAACAGCCCGGGAAAGATGGCCAGGCCTCCCTCGACGTCCCCGGTCGCCACCAGGACGGCGGCCAGCAGCACGCCGGCGTCGCGCCGCTGCTCGGACGTGGCGCCGCGGACGCGACCCTCCCAGAGGGCGAGGCCGAGCCGGCGCGCGCGCGCCATGTCGCCCATGCGCACTGCCAGGCGAAAGTCGGTCAGGCGGATGGCGGACGCCAGGGAACTGGAAGGGAAGCGATTGTAGAAGGCCGCACAGGCGGCGACCGCGGCGTCGTTGTCACGCTGCGCGTAGAGCGTCTCGACCCGTTCGGCGGCAATGCGCTCCTGCGATGCGGGGCCGGTGAAGGCCGCCGCCCATTCGTCGAGCAGCTCCAGGGCGGGTTCGAAGCGGGATGCGTTGCGAAGCCGGCGCACCATCCCCCGGTACTCGGTTTCGGTAAACGGCGCCGGCCTCTCGCCCCGGGCGCGCGCCAGCCGTCCGGATTCGCGCCGCGCCGTCACGAAGGTGTCGGCCGTTCGGTGGCGCAACTGGGCCGTCCGCAGCGTGGCCAGGGCTCCGGCGCCGTCGCCGGCGGCTTCGAGTGCCGCCGCGAGACCCACGCGGGCGGCGTCGGCCGCTGCGCCCGCCGTCGTGGCGCCGAGTACCCGCCGGTAGTGTGTCGCTGCCCTGTTCGGCGAGCCGGCGTCGAGGTACGCCTGCGCCACGCGCAGGACCAGGTCACGATGGCGCGCCGGATCGCTCCCGGTCAGCTCGGCCAGATGGAGCTCGGCGTCCGCCGGCGCGCCCCGCTCGGCGGCGCTCTCGACGATGGCGCGCCGGACGAAGGTGCGCATGAACACCGCCCGCGCGGTTACCTCCTGCCATGCGGATTCCGCGGCAACCGGTTGTCCGGCTTCCGCGAGCAGTGCGGCGCGCAGGATGCCGTGTTCCAGGGGCGGCGCGGCGCCGTCAGCCACAGGAACTTCGCGCTCCAGCAACTCCAGCGCCGCGTCGGCCCGGCCGGCGCGCAGGTGCGCGACGGCGCCGGAATAGGTAGGGGGCGGTGGCCGGAGGCCGCCGGACGCGCCGGGTTCCTGCGCGACGGCGACGCTCGCCGAGAGGAACCAGGCGAGCCCGGCCAGACCGCATCGAATCAAGCTGTTCATTGTTGAATCCACGGCGCCAAGTCCCCCGGACGGATACAGGAACGTTATGAGTTTCCAGTATAATACCAGGCACTGTTTATGAGTGTTGCTAATACAGAAAGAGCAGCCGTCTGCCAGAGGGAGTAGTACCGACGTGAAGATCACACCTGGAAAGCTCGCCGGAATGAAGGCGGTGTCGACGGCTGCCGGTACCATCGCGGCCGCCGCGATGGACCAGCGCGGCTCGCTGAAGAAGGCCCTCGGCAAGGCCAGCGGCGCCGACGCCACCGACGCGATGCTCGAGGAGTTCAAGTCGATCGTGACCGCGGCGTTGACCCCGCACGCCTCCGCCATCCTGCTCGATCCGCAGTGGGGCCTCGAGGCATCGAAGCGGCGGAGCGCGAACGCCGGCCTCCTGCTCGCCTACGAGGAGAGCGGCTACGACAACACGCGTCCCGGCCGTCTGCCCGACCTGCTTCCCCACTGGTCCGTGCGCCGGCTCAAGGAATCGGGAGCCGACTGCGTCAAGGTGCTCATCTACTACACGCCGTACGACGCAGCGGCCGTAAACGAGGAAAAGCACGCGTTCATCGAGCGCATCGGGGACGAATGCTGCACGAACGACATCCCGTTCTTCCTGGAGTTCGTCGGCTATGACCACGAGAGCGGCGACGAGAAGGGACCCGAGTTCGCCAAGCGCAAGCCGGACGTCGTGGCCGGCAGCATGGCCGAGTTCTCCAAGGATCGCTACGGCGTCGACGTGATGAAGGTGGAAATCCCGGTCAACATGAAGTTCGTGGAAGGCACGAGCAGCTTCCAGGGGACGAAGGTCTACTCGAAGGAAGAGGCCATTCACTCGTTCCGCCAGGCCGCTGCGGTGGCGCACAAGCCCTTCATCTATCTGTCGGCCGGGGTCAGCAACGCGGAGTTCACCGAGTCGCTCGAGTTGGCGACCGAGTCGGGCGTCGAGTTCGCGGGCGTGCTGTGCGGGCGGGCGACGTGGAAGGAGGGCATTCCGGTGTACGCCACCCGAGGCGGCGACGCGTTCCGCGAGTGGCTCGCCACGGAGGGTGTGCGGAACATCGGCAACGTCAACGAGGCGCTGCGCGGCGCGACGTCGTGGTTCGGGGCGTACGGCGCCGAACCGGCCCAGGCGCAGCCCGTCTAGGATCCCGCCGGGGGCGGCGTGGCCTTTTGCTATCGGCCGGAGGTCCTGAAGGCTCTGGAAGCGCACGGCGTCCGGCCGACGCCCGGCACGCGCCCGGAGTTGGTGCACGAGTTCGTGAGCGACCTGTACCGCTTCGAGTTGCGTCGGCTGCGTGCTCGTCAGGTCGGCGGCGAGATCCCCAGGCGCGACTATTCGCGCCACGTCGTGGCGTTGCGCAAGCGGTACCTGCTGGTATCCCTGCCGTTGCGGCATTGGACCCGGGACGCGTAGTCGACACGCGTGGGCTTCCCGCTTGGCCGGGTTCCCGTCAAGCCGTGCCGGTAAGATCCTCCCGTGCTCCTGACAGCCGGCCTGCTTGCGGCCCTGCTCCTCGTGCTGCTGTTCGGCGTGGCGTGGCGGCTGCGGTCGGCGCGAGCGAGCGAGATCCGGACCCGTGCGCGACTGGCCGCCCTGCTGGAGAGCGACGAGGCGGGACTGGCGGTGTGGGATACGTCCGGACGGCTCGCCGCCTGCAACGGCCGCTTTCGGGAGTTCTATCCCGCGGTGACCCTGAAGCCCGGCCTCGAGTTCGAGGATCTCGTGCGCTACACCGCGACGCGTGCGGTGGTCGTCATTCCCGAGGCGGAGATCGACGCGTGGATCGAAGAGCGGCTCGTCCCGCGTACCGAGTCCGTGTCCGAGACGCGGCGCACTCCGGATGGTCGCTGGCTCGAGATCCGCACCCTGCCGACGGACCAGGGGGAGATGCTTCTCGTCTACGCCGATGTCACCGCGATGCGGACCGCGGCCACCGGCCATGCCGGTCCGGGAAGCGCCTCGAGCGGCCAGGCGACGGTTCGCCTGCTGCAGGACGCCATGGCGCTGGGGCGCGAAGCGGTGTCGTTCCACCAAGCGGTTCGCGACCTGGCGCGACTGCTGTCCGATTGGGGTGGATGGGATGCCGGTACCGCCTATCTGGCGCCCGCCGACGGCAGCGGGGCGCTGGTCTCGACCGGCGTGTGGCACGTCGGCGACGAACGCATCGCGCCGCTGGAGACCCGCGCCGCCCTCGATGCCTGCTGCGACGACGCGGATGACCACGTGCTGCGGCGCGCGATCTCGTCCGCCGAATCGACCTGGGTCGCGAACGTTGCGGTGGATCCGCGGCTGTCCGACGCGCGCCGCGCCGCGCTCGGGTCCATACGGTCGGTCCATGCGATCCCGGTGGCAAGCCGGGGGCGGGTCGTGGCCGTGCTCGAGCTCTTTGCCGGCGCGCCCACTGCACCGGACCCGGCGCGCGAGCGGCTCGTCGCCGCCGCCGTCGGCGAGCTGGCGCACGTGGTCGAGCGCGAGCGGGCCGCCCTGGTGCCGGGGGAAGAGCACGGCGCGGGCGAGCAACCCGGCTAGGAGCTCGCGCCGCAGAACGCACCGGAGCGAAGTGCTGCGGCGCCAGGTCATGGAGCGGGGGGATGGGCCGAGACGCCGAGCCAGCGAGGCGTTTCGGGCGCCAGGTTCAGGACTCCGGACGACCAGGTCGCGCCCGCACGTGCGCCAGCAGGGCAGTCAGGGATGCCTCGACCGGCGCGGCGCCGTCGAGGGTCACGCCAGCGAACTGTCCGGTTGGCTCGACGTAGCGGCAGTAACTCGGCCACACGGTGGTTTCCCATTGGTGGCGCACCGAGATCGGACTCCGGCCCCGGAGTTTCGTATCCCTGGCCATCCGCCGCGCCAGGGCCATCGCTTCGTCGATTCGGATGAAGGCCGTCGTGTCGTACAGGGTGCGCAGGGCGGGCCAGTAGAGGGCCAGCAGACCCTCGACTATCAGGTGGCTGCCCGGCTCCATGGCGAGTGTGGAGTCGGTGCGCCGGTGCGTCCGGAAGTCGTAGGTCGGACGCTCTATCGAGCGGCCGGCGCGAAGGCGCAGCAGGTGCGTTTCGAGCAGGGCCGCGTCGATGGCCTCCGGTGTGTCGTAGTTGACGGTCTCCAGCTCCGCCGGGGTCGCGTCGGGCCGATCCCGGTAGTAGGCATCGAGCGGCAGCATGGCGGCGTCCGGCAGGGCGGCGGCGGCGCGTTCGGCGAGCGTCGTCTTGCCGGAACCGGAAGCGCCGGCGATCGCGATCAGGTGGGGACGCGCCATGCGTGCACGTTGAGCGGCACTCTCCCCCAGGCGAGACCGGCGCCGGTCCCGGCCCGGCAGACTCTCCGCTCGTGTCTTGCCGCGCGGGCTTCCCGCCGCTCGTTCGCGCCCCGCGGTGCCTGGCCTCGGGCTGACGGTCATCAGTATAGAATCGCGCCGATGTCCGAGACGACGAAACCACAGGAACTGCCTGCCGCGGACGTCGCGCGGCCGGCCGGAGCCGGCCCGCCGCCGGGTGTCGCGGCCCGTGGCGGCCCCGCCGCCGACGGAGCCCCCGACCTGCTGGAGCATGGCGCGCCCGTGCGCGGCGTGCCGCAGACCTCGACCCGCCGGCTGTTCGTGCAGCTCCACGTGTTCACCGGGTGCCCGCCGCCGAACGGCATCGTCGCCGAGGTCCGGCGGAGCGGCCTCGACGCGGTCGTCTATGCGGACCTGAACGACCCGCGCGGCATCGGCGTGCTGCTGCTGAGCGAGGATCCGGCCCTGTTCGCCGCGGAAGGGCGCACGCTGCTCTCGAACATGCCGTTCAGCAGCCTGAAGCCCCGGCCGGAAATGACGATGATCGGCCGCACTTACTCGTCCGGACGGGAGGCCGACCTCGAGGATTTCCTGTTGCGTAAGGTGCCCCGCAACGTGCTCAGCCCCGACCACCCGTGGGCCGTCTGGTATCCGCTGCGGCGCATCGGGGCCTTCAACCAACTCCCCCGTGCCGAGCAGGGGAAGATCCTGATGGAGCACGGCATGCTGGGCCGGCGCTACGGGGAAGCAGGCTACGCAATGGACGTGCGGCTCGAGTGTCACGGCCTCGACCGGGACGACAACGAGTTCGTGATCGGCCTCATCGGATCCGAGCTGTACCCGCTGTCCCGGCTGGTCAAGGACATGCGGGCCACCCGGCAGACGTCGGAGTTCATTCAGCAGATGGGACCGTTCTTCGTCGGCAAGGCGCTGTACCAGTCGCCGCTCCCCGGTTCGCCTTCCGCGTAGGGGGCCGGGAGGCTGCGCCGCGGAAACCGCGCTGGCACGCCACGCTTGCCAGGAGTAGACGGGCGGTCTGATACGATTGCCGCCATGCCGAACGACCAGCCTTCCGCTTCCGCGCAATCCGGGGCCGCGGCGTCCGATGCGCTGCGTCGGCTTCCGTTGCCCGACACCAACCTGCGGGGGCTCCTGCGTCACCTCGGGCCGGGATTGATCCTGATGATGACCGGGGTCGGCACCAGCCACCTGGTCACCGCGCCGGCGGCCGGCGGTCGCTTCGAGTACGCGCTGCTCTGGTGCATTCCGGTGGCCTACATCTTCAAGTACTACGGCTTCGAGATGGCCTTCCGGTTTACCAACGCGACGGGCCGGAGCATGCTCGACGCCTACACCACGGCGCCCGGCAAGTGGCCGGTCTGGTACGTGCTGATCACCACGATCGTCCAGTGCGCGCTCGGCCAGGCGGGACGGCTGGCGGCGGCGGCGGCCGTGCTGTTCTTCGTGTTCTCCGAGTACCTGGGTCTCGGCCTGCCGCCCTGGCTGTACGGCCTCGGCCTGGGGGCGCTGTCGGTCGGCATCATCCTCTACGGGCGCTATGCCGCGGTCGAGCTGGCCACCAAGGTTCTGGCCGGACTGCTGTTCGTCTCGACCGTGGGGGTCTACCTGTTCGAGCCGGCGCCGATGTCGGCGATGGGGCGTTTCTTCGTCTTCGAGACACCGGCCGGTTCGTGGCTGCTCATCGCTTCCTTCCTTGGTCTGCTGCCGACCGGCATCGACGTGTCGCTGCAGGCCTCGGAGTGGGGCAAGGCCAAGCGGGTGGGCATGGGGCGCATCCGCGAGCAGCTCGAGCGGGACGGGCTGGCGAAGCGGTTCGATGCCTTCGACTCGAACAGCAGCGATCTGGCCGTGGACGTCTCGGCGCTGCCCGAGCACGCGCAGGAGTACTGCCGGCGCTGGTTCCGGATCGGGCTCTGGGACTTCACGCTTGGTCACGTGGTGTCGTTCGTGCTCGCGGTGATCTTCCTTCTGCTGGCCGCCGTCTGGCTCTACCCGAGCGAGGTCGCCGGCAATGCGGTGATCGGCGAGATCGCCCGCATCTTCACCGACAGCCTCGGCCCGGGGATGATGCTGATCTTCCTGCTGGGCGCGTTCGCGGCGACGTTCTCGACCGCGTTCAACTACTTCGACGGTTGGCCGCGCGTGGTGGCGGCCTGCTGCCGGAACCTGTTCCGGGCCACGGCCGAGCTGCCCGGCATCGCCGCGGACCAGTTGACCGATGCGCACCGGCGGACGGCGGCTTCCGAGTACAACATCTATCGCATGACGATGTTCTACTCGCTGATCGCGGCCGTGCTCATCCTGGCCGGCCTCCCGCGACCGGTGTTTCTCGTCCTGGTCTCCTCGGCGCTGGCGTTCTTCATCGCGCCGGTCATCTTCTTCCTGAACGTGTACTACTGCGTGACGGTGATCCCGAAGACGGATGCGACGTTCTATCCGTCGCCACTGGTGCGCGCCTTCGCGTGGTTCAGTCTCGTTGTGTTCACCGGCCTGACCGTGCTTGCCATCATGGATCGAGTGTTCGGAGTACAGCTCTTTGGCGGGTAGCTCACGGCTCATCGGCGGTCGCCGGCGCCGTGTCACCGCGGCCTGTACCGTTGCGGTCCTGGCCGCCATGTCGCACTTCGCGCCGGCGGCGGTCGGGCAGGGCGGAACGGACCTGATCGCCAACGTCACACACCGGGCGCGGGCTCTCCATCCCGGCGAGATCGTCGTCCTGAACGTACGGACGTCCGAGGCGCCGGCCGCGCTGGAGGCCAGCGCGTTCGGAGCCGCGTTGCGGTTCTATCCGGCCGGGCCGGCGAACGTCTGGACGACGCTGGTCGGCATCGATCTCGAGGTCGAGCCCGGGGAGCACCGGGTCACCGTGCGGGCGACGGCGGTCGACGGCACCGTGGACGAGACCGTCCATTCGCTCGCGGTGGAGCCGAAGCAGTTCGCCACTCGCAGGCTCACCGTCGAGCCGCGCTACGTCGACCCGCCGCCGGAGGTCGTCGAACGCATCCTGCGCGAGAGGGATCTGCAGGCGGCGCTGTTTCCGGTTTCGACCCCCGTGCGGTACTGGCGCGGAGGGTTCGTGCGGCCGGTGCCGGGACGCGCGAACAGCGCCTTCGGCCGCCGCAGCGTTTTCAACGGCCAGCCCCGCAGTCCGCACAGCGGCGCCGATTTCCGCGCCGGCACCGGGACGCCCATCAAGGCGCCGAACGACGGGGTCGTGGTGCTGGCGACGAATCTCTATTTCTCCGGCAACGTCGTCATCATCGACCATGGCTGGGGGCTCTACTCCTATTTCGCGCACCTGTCCGCGATCGATGTCGCCGAGGGCGACCGCGCCCGCCGGGGCATGGTGGTCGGCAAGGTCGGCGCAACCGGCCGCGTGACCGGGGCCCACTTGCACTGGACGGTGCGCCTGAACGACGCGCGCGTCGATCCACTCGCCCTTCTGGAGTTGTTTCCCGCCGACGGCGGCCGCTGATGGCACGACTCGTGATCCGCGTAATCTTGGCGGCGCTGGCTGCGGTTGCCCAGCCGGTTGCGGCGCAACAGGTCGGACCGGCGAACGGCGCCCTCGTGCTCGTGGGCGGCAACCTGCAGGATCCGGCCATAGTCCAGCGATTCCTGGAGCTGGCGGGTGGCCCCGAGGCCCCTGTCGTCCTGATCCCGACGGCGGGAGGGGCGGAGTCGTACGACGAAACGTGGCGCGGCGGCGATGCGTTTCGCGCGGCGGGGGCGACCCGGCTCACCGTCCTGCACACGACCGACCGCGACACGGCGAACACGGCGGCGTTCGTCGCGCCGCTGCGCCGCGCCCGCGGCGTCTGGTTCGGGGGCGGGCGGCAGTGGCGACTGGCCGACGCGTACCTGCACACGCGGGTGCACGAGGAGCTGCAAGCAGTCCTCGACCGGGGCGGCGTGGTGGGAGGGTCTTCCGCCGGCGCGACGATCCTGGGTTCGTACCTCGTGCGCGGCGACACGCGGACGAACACCATCATGATGGGGGACCACGAGGAGGGATTCGCGTTCCTCCGCGATGTCGGTGTCGATCAGCACCTGCTCCGGCGCAACCGGCAGTTCGACCTGCTCGAGGTGATTCGGGCGCGGCCCGACCTGCTGGGTATCGGCATCGACGAGGACACCGCCATCGTCGTGCGCGGCGACTCGTTCGAGGTCATCGGCCGCAGCTACGTGGCGATCTACGACCACGAGCGCCAGCTCGACTCCGGTGGCTTGTTCTACCTTCTGTCTTCCGGTGACACCTACGATCTGGCGGCGCGGGAGGCTTTCCGGCACCAACCGGCGCGGCGTCCCCTGCAGCGCGTCGTGACCGTCCCCTGGCCCGCCGCGCCGCGGTGAACGCGTCACGCGCGGATCGCTCCGGCAACCACTTCCGTCAAGGCTTCCAGGTCGCCGGCGTCGTTGTACAAGTGCGGTGCGATGCGAACGGCGCCGCCCCGTAGCGACACCGACACCTGGCGCGCTCGAAGGTCCCGGCCGAGCTGCGGGATGTCGACACCCCGCGGGAGGCGCACCCCGAACAGGTGTCCGGCGCGCCAGCGCGCGTCCTCCACGCGGCAGCCGAGTTCCCGGAGCTGCTCGACCGCCGCATTCGTCAGGTCGCCGGTGTGGGCCTGGACGGTTTCCGGTCCCCACTCGAGTACCTGCTCGAGCGCGGCCTCGAGCATCGGCAGCAACAGGAAGCTCGAGCGTTCGCCCACGTCGAAGCGAATGGCGCCCGGCTGGTAGTCGTCCCGGTAATTGACGAGGTCGTTGAAGCGATCGCTCCCGCGACGGGTGATCCAGTTTTCTTCCAGCGGCGTCCCGTCGTCGAAGGCGGGGCCGTACCACGCGACGCCGAGCGCGTAGGGGCCGGTCAGCCACTTGTAGCCTGCGCAGATCAGCGCGTCGGGCCGCGTACGGGTGACGTCGAACGGGAACGCCCCGATCGCCTGCGTTCCGTCGACGATCAGGCGCGCACCCACGGCTCGTGCCCGGGTCCCGATGGCGTCGAGGTCGAACCGGAGGCCGTCGGTCCAGTGCAGCGGCGGCAGTACGGCGGCCGCCGTGCTTTCGTCTATCGCATCGAGAACCGCCGCGTTCCATGCCTCCCCGCGCGAGCCGGCGGTGGGCGGCGCCGCCACGGTGCGCAAGGTGGCGCGGCTTTCGCGGCAGGCCCGCCGCCAGGTGTAGACCGCGCTGGGAAACTGCTCCTCGACCACCACGACCGTCCGGCCCGGACCGAGCGGCATGTTCCGGGCGACCGTTGCCATGCCGTAGGAGACGGCGGGAACGATCGCGACCCGGTCCGGGTCGGGGGCGTTGACGAGTCGAGCGAACAGCCGGCGCACACGCGCGCTCGGCTCGAAGAAATCGGCCGTTTCCAGGCGGCTCGGGACCTGGAGGCGCTCCAGGGCCTTGCGCCCGGCGTCCGCGACCCGCTTCGACGCCGGCGCCATGTACGCGCAGTTGAGGTAGTGGAGATCCGGCGGCAAGGAGAAGAGCGGTCGGTACGGGTTGCGGGGTGCGGGTCGTGGTAAGGCTTCGACGAGCCGATTGGGGGACGGGGCGATCGAATGATGGGGATCGAGGTGGGCTGCCATACGTACCAGCGTAGCCCGGAAATCATCGCCCAGGGGCACCGCGCACTTCAAAACCGCGCGCGGTCCGATGGTATGCTCATGGGTTTTCAGGAGTCTGCCATGGCGCGCACCAAGACCGGCGGCCTGTTGTTGCTTGCCGTCTCGCTGTCCGTGGGATGCGGCACTCCGGAGGAGCGTGCGGAGCGGGCCGTCATGTCCCGCGCGAACGCCATCCACGAGCGCGTGCTGACGCTCGATACGCACATCGACATCCCGCTGAACTTCGCTACCCGGGCCGTCGATCCGGGCGTGTCGGGCGACTTTCAGGTCGACCTGCCGAAAATGCGCGCCGGCCAGCTCGATGCCGGCTTTTTCATCGTCTACGTGGGCCAGACGGAGCGTACGCCCGAGAACGAGGCGCAGGCCAAGGCGGACGCGATGACGAAGTTCGAGGCGATTCACCGCATGGCCGAGGAGCTGTACCCGGACGAAATCGAAATCGCGTACAGCGCCGCGGATGTCGAGCGAATCGCGACCGGCGGCAAGCTGGTGGCCGCGATCGGCATCGAGAACGGCTATGTGATCGGCCGCGATCTGTCGCTGCTCGAGACCTACCACGAGCTCGGCGCCCGCTACATGACGCTGGCCCACGGCGGACACAACGACATCGCGGACTCGTCGACGCCGCGTGATGCGTTGGGCGATGCGGCGGCGGAGCACGACGGCGTGAGCGCGTTCGGCGAAGAGGTGATTGCCGAGATGAACCGTCTCGGCATCCTGGTCGACGTGTCGCACATTTCCCGGGCGGCCATGCTCGACGCCGTGCGCCTCTCGGAAGCCCCGGTCATCGCCTCGCATTCGAGCATGCACGCCCTGATGCCGCATCCCCGCAACCTGGACGACGAGCAGTTGCGGGCCCTGGCCGACAACGGGGGTGTCGTGCAGACCGTGGCGCTCGGCGCTTTTCTCTCCGAGACCGCCGCCCGCCGCGCGGCGGAGTATCGCAACATCCGCGGCGCTTTCGGAATGATCCCCGGCCAGCAGCCGGAGGATCTCGGGGCCGAGCCGTACGAGGACTACATGGGCCGGATGGACGCGCTCGATGCCCGGTACCCGGACGCGACGGTCGCGGACTTCGTCGATCACATCGACCACGCGGTGAACCTCATCGGGATCGACCACGTGGGGATCAGCTCCGACTTCGACGGCGGCGGCGGCATTCTCGGCTGGAGCGACGCGAGCGAGACGCTCAACGTCACCGTGGAGCTGGTGCGGCGCGGATACAGCGAGGAGGATATCGCGAAGCTGTGGGGGGGCAATCTGCTGCGCGTGTGGGGGGAGGCCGAGGCAGTGGCCGCGCAGCTCTCCCGGTGAGCGCCGCGTGAAGCAGCACGAGAAGATGTCGAGCACGAGTCTCCCTGCGTCGCCGCGCCCCGCACGCGTTGCCGGGCGAACCACGCACGCGCTGCCATGGGCACTCGATCCGCACGTGCGCACGGGATGGCTGTCGACCGTGGCCCGCGGGGCGTGCGGGGTGTTTCTCGACTACGACGGCACGCTCACCCCGATCGCGGATCGGCCGGAGCAGGCCACGTTGAGCGCCTCGACTCGGGCAAGGCTCTCCCGGCTGGCTTCGTTCTGTCCCGTTACCATCGTTACCGGCCGGGACGTGGAGGTCGTGCGCCGCTTCGTGCGGCTCGACGAGATCGGTTATGCGGGCTGTCATGGTCTCGATATCGAGGGTGCGGCCGGCACGGGCCTGCGCTACCAGGCGGCCGAGACCGTGCTTCCTGCTCTCGACGGCGCCGAGGCCGACCTGCGGCGCGCGCTGGCCGGTCTCACCGGTGCGCTCGTGGAGCGCAAGCGGTATAGCGTCTCCACCCACTACCGACTCGTCGACGCGCACCGTGCTCCGGTTGTGGAGGAGGCCGTCGCGGCCGTCGCGCGGCGCTATCCCGGGCTGCGTCGGGAGCAGGGCAAGAAGGTCTTCGAGCTGCGTCCGGATGTTGCCTGGAACAAGGGCAGCGCCGTCGCGTGGCTGATCGAAGCGCTTTCGCTGGACCCGGGGGCAGCCGTCTACATCGGCGACGACGAGACCGACGAGCACGCGTTCGAGCTGCTGGAGGGCTACGGGGTGCCTGTCGTCGTAGAGCAGGGAGACCGGCCTACGTGGGCGCGCTACCGGGTACGGGATCCTGGTGAGGTGGCAGAGGTTCTGGATCTGCTGCTCGAAACGCTGAACGCGTGCTGAGGATTTGCCCACTGCGCCGGGCGGTGACTTACGCACAATTCACAGGTGCGTCACGATCCCGTAAACCCTGCCGACTAGGATTCGGACAGGGCTGGCTTGTGTCGGCCGAGCCGCGCGTCGGTATGTTGCGGTTCGGGTGGCGCTGGGATACTCTCGGAGCGTAGTCTCAGACGAGGTGCGACCTGGATTCGGTTCATGGCGCCGTCCCACGCGCGGCCGATGAACTCAACGAGTTGAAGACGCGCCTGCTCGCGATGGGTGGTGAAGCGGAAGAGCAGGTGCGCGCGGCTGTGCGGGCGCTGGTCGAGAGCGATCTCGATCTGGCCGAGCGGGTTCTGTGCGGCGACGAGCCCATCAATCGCCTGCACATGGAGATCGACAAGCGCTGCTACGATCTGCTGGTCGATCATCGACCCGAGGCGACCGACGCGCGGGTGATAGTCTCGGGTATCAAGATCAACGGCGATCTGGAACGCATCGGCGACGTGGCCGTCAACATCGCCGAGGCGACTTTCAGCTACCTGCAGCATCCGCCGGTCAAGCCGCTCATCGACATCCCGCGCATGGCCGACCATGCGCAGGGCATGCTGCGGGACGCCCTGAACGCATTCGTTCGACACGCCACGGATCTGGCGTACGACGTGCTCGACCGCGACGATGCACTCGACGGGCTCAAGGACCAGGTGTTCCGCGAGCTTCTGCGCTACATGGTGCAGAACCCGGCGACGACCGAGCCCGCGCTCGACCTCATTCTGATTTCCCGCCATCTCGAGCGCATCGGAGATCACGCCACGAACATCGCCGAAGAGGTGATCTTCATGGTGTCCGGCTGTGACGTCCGGCATCATGCACAGGAGGGGAGGAGGCCCGCCACTGAGCACTGAATCACTGACCACCGCAGCGCCCGCGCCGAACCTGCCGGTTGCCGACCCGTTGTCGGCCGACGGGGCGGAGCGCGTGCTCGTCGTCGAGGACGATCACGACATCGCCGAGCTCGTGGCGCACCACCTTCACAAGGCCGGGTACGTGTCCGAGATCCTGACCTCGGGTGCGGAGGTCATGTCGGTCGTTCGCGAGCGGCCGCCGGCCCTGGTCGTGCTGGATCTCATGCTTCCGGGCCGCAACGGCCTGGACGTATGCCGGTCGATCCGCGCCGAGCCACGGACGTCGGGCGTGCCCATCATCATGCTGACGGCGAAGACCGACGAGACCGACCGTATCGTCGGCCTGGAGCTCGGCGGCGACGACTACGTGACCAAGCCCTTCAGTCCCAAGGAGCTGGTCGCTCGCGTCGGGGCGGTGCTGCGGCGGGCGCGGCGCGAGCAACCGCCGCGAAGCCTGCTCCGTTTCGGTCCGGTGACCGTCGACACGGATCGGCACATCGTGACCTGTGACGGGCGCGATGTCCGGCTGACGGCGAAGGAGTTCCTGCTCCTGCGTTATCTCATCGAGCACCGCGGACGGGTGCTTTCCCGCGATGTCCTGCTCTCGGATGTCTGGGGCTACGCCTACACGGGCGGCACGCGTACGGTCGACGTGCATATCCGGCGATTGCGCGAGAAGCTGCCGATGCTGGCCAGCGCCATCGTCACGGTCAAGCAGTTCGGGTACAAGCTGGTCGAGGACGCTCAGGAACCATCTACCGGTCCATGAGACTCCGCACCCGGCTGTTCGTCGCGGCGTTTGGCATCGCGGGCCTCAGCCTGCTGTTGGCCGCCGCGCTCGTTGCCTGGCTGCTCGAGCGGCAGCTCCTGGATCGGATCGCGACGGATCTGCTGGCCGAGGCGAGGCTGGTCGCCGATCTCGTGGCGCGCAGCGGAACCTCACCCACGGTTGCGGCGCTCGACCGCGAGGCCGATTCGCTCGGGAGCAGCCTGGGGGCGCGAGTGACCATCATCGAACCGGGCGGGCGGGTCGTCGGCGACACGGCCGAGGACGGCGTATCGCTGGCGGCGATGGAGAACCACGGCGCCCGGCCCGAGATAGCGCTTGCCCGGACCGCCGGGGTCGGCGTCACCCGTCGCTACAGTACGACGGTCGAACGCGATCTGCTGTACGCGGCCGTGCGTGTCGACCATCCCGGCGTCGCGTTCGTCCGCCTCGCGCTCCCGCTGACCGCCGTGGACGACCAGATCGCGTCGGTCCAGAGAGGCACCGCCGGTGGACTTCTGCTCGCCCTTGCCGGGGCGCTGGTGCTCGCCTGGGTCACATCGGCGGCGATGAGCCGGCGCGTCAGCGCGATCGCGGCGGTGGCGCGACGCTACGCGGAGGGGGACCTGACCCCGCAGAGCGGTCCTTACGGGGACGATGAGATCGGCACGGTTGCCCGCGCGCTCGATGCCTCGGTACAGGAGCTCGGGCGGCGACTCGCGGAGCTGTCACGGAACCGCCGGTTGACGGACGCGATTCTCGCGAGCATGACCGAGGGCGTGCTGGTGGTCGATGCGCGCGGCCGCGTGAAGATCGCCAACGACGCCGTGCGACGACTGTTGCAGATCGAAGATACGCCGGTGGACCGCCACTACGTGGAGTTGATCCGCCACCCGGAGGTGGCGAAGCAGATCGGACGGGCGCTGGAGGCAGGCGGTTCCAGTCAGACGGAGATCACGTTGAGCACGGAGCCGGTCAGGGTCTGTCTGGCGAGCACCGCGCCGTACATCGAGCAGGACGAACCCGGTGTCGTGATCGTGCTGCACGACGTGAGCGACTACCGTCGCGCAGTGCAGATCCGGCAGGACTTCGTCGCCAACGTCTCCCATGAGTTGCGCACGCCGCTCACGGCCATTCGCGGTGCGGTGGATGCGTTGACGGACGGAACGGATGCCGCGACCCGCCGGCGGTTCCTGGACATCGTCGGGCGGCACACGACGCGTATGGAACGTCTCGTCAGCGACCTGCTGCGGCTCGCCCGGCTCGATGCCGGTCAGGAGGTGTTGCGGCTCGACTCGTGCGCCGCCGCGTCCGTGTTCTCGAACGTCGCGTCGGAGCTGGATCCGGTCCTGCAGACGAAGCAACTGCGGGTGCAGTCGCGAGTCGACCCGGCCGCGGAGCGACTGGTGGTCGACCAGGTGAAGATGCACGAAGTCATCAAGAACCTCGTCGAGAACGCGGCGCACTACGCGCCGGCACGGAGCGCGATAGAGCTCGAGGCCGCCGGCGACGATGCGGGCGGCGTCGTGCTGCGGATCTCCGACCGCGGGCCGGGCATTCCGGATACCGACCTGGCGCGGGTCTTCGAGCGCTTCTACCGTGTGGAACATTCCAGGGCCCGGAACCCGGGAGGCACGGGGTTGGGCCTCGCCATCGTCAAGCATCTCGTCGGCCTTCACGACGGCATCGTCGAGGCGGCCCACCGCCCCGGCGGAGGCTCCGTCTTCACCATCGTGCTGCCGAAGCGTACGACGGTCCCCGGCACGGTCGAGACGCCGCACCGGCTCACCGCGTGAGCCGCGCGGACACTCGCAGCCCGGAGTTCCCGGTCCAACTGCTACCGGATGCTTCCGGATGCGATGTACTCGCGCAGCTTCCGGAAGGCCTCGCCGCGGTGACTCACCGCCGCCTTGCGTTCGGCCGAGACCTCCGCCAGAGTGCAGCCGTACGGCGGGTAGAAGAAAATGGGATCGTAGCCGAAGCCGGCCCGGCCGGCGGGTTTGTCGGCAATGCGTCCTTCGATGGTACCCGTCGCCTCGAAGACGATGCGGTCCTGCTCGGCTGCCGCCAGGGCGCATACGAATCGCGCCGGACTGGCAAGGGCCCGGCGCTCTCGCAACCGCGTGTAGATGGCTTCGAACTTCTCGGCGTAGGTGGCGCCGTTGAACCGCGCCGAGTGGACGCCGGGCTCGCCGTCCAGACCGTCAATCTCCAGGCCGGAATCGTCCGCGACCGTCAGGTGCGGAGCCAACGCTCCATAGTGGAGCGCCTTGAGCCGCGCGTTTTCGGCGAAGGTCCGGCCCGTTTCTTCCGGAGCGGGTCCGGGGGAGTAGGCGGCTATGGCTTCGACCGTCCAGTCGAGGCGATCCAGAAGGCGCGCGATCTCGATCAGCTTGTGCCGATTCGTCGTGGCGACGACGAGCTTGCGGCTGTACGGCTCGCCCCTCTCGGCGCCCCGCGGGGCTTCGTCACCGGCTCCTGGAGCCCCCACGATGGAAGTCTCCCGGTGTTCCCTCAGTCGGCGGGCGCCAGGAACTCGCCGACGATGTGCCGCTGCATGGCAACGAGCCGCTCGATGCCGGCGCCCGCCAGGGCCAGCAGGTCGTCGAGTGCCGCCCGGTCGAACGGCTGCCCTTCGGCCGTGCCCTGTACTTCGATGAAGCGGCCGTTGCCCGTCTTCACCACGTTCATGTCGACCTCGGCTCGCGAGTCCTCCGCATACGCGAGATCGGCGAGCGGACGACCGTCGACGATTCCCACGCTGATGGCGGCCACGTAGTCGTCGATCGGCAGTCGCGCGATCGTCCCGGACTCGCGGAGCCTGTGCAGGGCAAGGGCCAGGGCGACGAAGCCGCCCGTGATGGACGCCGTGCGCGTGCCCCCGTCCGCCTGGATCACGTCGCAGTCGACCCAGACCGTGCGCTCGCCGAGATCCTCCAGACGGGTCACTGCGCGTAGCGAGCGGCCGATGAGACGCTGAATCTCCTGGGTGCGCCCGCCGACCCGGCCCGCCGAAGACTCGCGGGTGGAGCGTGTCGAGGTCGAGCGCGGGAGCATCCCATACTCTCCGGTCACCCATCCGGTGCCCTTTCCGCGTAGGAACGGTGGCACCCGATCCTCGACGCTGGCCGTGCAGATCACGCGGGTCAGGCCGGCTTCGATCAACACCGATCCCTCGGCGTGCACAACATAGTGGGGAGTGATGCGCGTCTCGCGCAGATCGGCGGCGTCGCGGCCGTCGAAGCGCGGTGCGTCGGTCAGCGTGCTCGGCGAATTCATCCGGCAGACTCCTGGCAGCCCGTGGCGAAGGTCCCGCTGCATTCGAGCGGCGATGCATCCCGCGTGGACTGCGTTGCTCCTCGGTCGAATATGCCCAATATGCTTCCTCGTCGCGCCTTGCCACGCGGGCGCCTTTGCAGCTCTCGGTGCGACGCGGGGTTCCGCGACGGACGGCTAGCGCTCGTCCGGTTGGGCGTCGTCAGCGTCGGCCGCCGAAGACGCTTCCTCATTCGTGCGCGGCAGGTCGACGACCCACGTCAGGTTCGGCGTCAACGGCTGGCGCAGATCGATATGGCCGGCCAGCGTGTCCACCTCGCGGCCGTCCACCAGGATCTGCACGGCACCGACCTCGGCGACGTTGGTCGTCAACGCGTTCACGAGCGCGTAGACCGTGAGTAGTTCGTCGAGCGAGCCGCCCGAGTGCTCGGTCGTCACCTCGCCGCTCAGGTCGACGAAGAGGATGCCGTCATCGGCCAGATAGATGGAGCGCAGGCGCGTACCTCGCGGAAACGGCGACAGCAACTGCCGCGGCGCCACCTCGAGTTGCCGTTCCACGATGATCCGGGCCCGCGACAGCGTGTCGGCGCCGTAAGGTACCTCTCTCTCGCGGCGAACGAGGCCACGCCCGTCGGCCGCCACGTAGTACATGGTCGCGGTGAACGGCGATATTCCGCCGCCGCCGGTGTTCGCTCCGTCCAGTGCCGATGGTGTCCTTGCGGCCGATTCCCAACGCTCGACCAGGACGAAAGCAAGCACGGCAGCGCCGACCGTCATGGCCAGCAGCACGCTGCCGGCATTGCGGAACGCGCGCCGGTAGTCGCCGCGTGCTCCACTTCCGTGTTTCCGGTTTGGCGACACCATTACTGTCCGCGGGTCTCGCGAGCCGCTCCTAGTCCCGTTCCTGCGCGCTGTCCTCGTCCGCCGGAGCTTCCGCGCTCGGGACGTAAGGTCCGGTTGCAAGGTGGTCCCGGAAGCGGATGACCGCGGCCACGATGGCTTCGGCGACCAGGGACTGGAAGCCGGGCTGTGTCATCTGACGTTCCTGATCCGGGTTCGAGATGAAGCCCATCTCCACGAGGACCGCGGGCATGTTCGCGCCGACGAGGACTCGGAACGGAGCCTCCTGAACCGGGCGCGGACTCAGCGGCACGCGCAGGCCCAGCTCGCTGCTGACGAAAGCGGCCAGATCGGCCGATGGGGCGAGATAGCGTGTCTGGGCCATTGCCCACGGAATCATGTCTATCTCGCGGACCCCGCCGCCCGATACAGGGAGGTACCGTCCATCGCGGTCGGCGAGTGCGCGCGCCTCCCGGTCATACTCGTCGATGCCGAGGTAGTACACCTCGGCTCCGGTGACGACCTCGCGCAGCGCCGAGTTGGCGTGCAGACTGATGAAGAGGTCCGCGCGGTCGTTGTTGGCGATGGCGGCCCGTCGATCGAGCGCGACGACGGTGTCGCCGTTGCGAGTCAGGATGACCCGGACGCCCAGGCGGCGTTCGAGCAGTGCGCCCAGGCGCTGCGCGACGCTCAGCGTGACGTCCTTCTCCAGTGTCCCTTCCGGGCCGTGTGCTCCTTCGTCCGTGCCTCCGTGGCCCGGGTCGATCACGATGGTGCGAATCTCGGCAGGGGCGCTGAAATCCGGGATGGGCGGCCTGTCGCTCGGGACGGCGTCCGTTCCCGGGTTCGCCGGTTCCGCCGGTCGTGCTTCGGCGACCGCCGGTGCGGCGGCTTCCAGGTCGACCACCAACTGCGTCGAATTGCCCGATTCTCCACTGACGATGCGGTGCGAGGAGTAGGATGGGCCGGGTTCGATAGCAAATCCCGGCAGCTCGTCGAGCAGCTCTATGGCCCGGACGGCGCTGCCGCGCGGTACCGGCGATCGCACGACGTCGATTGCGTCGGCGTCGAGGCGAATGAGGAGGCGGCCGTTGTCCTCGGTCACCGCATGCATGGTGTTGGGCGTGATCTGCAGGGTCAGCCGACCCGACCGCCCACGTGGACGGTACTGAACGGATACCCGCGGAACCCGGACGTTGCCCACGAGCAGGAGCCGCGACCGGCTGCGGAGCTCGATCCGTTGATCGTGGATTCGCGCGAGCGCGTTGCTGATGAAGTCGAGCGGGACGAACCAGCGCCCGCCGACCCGGCGCGCCGCGGCGTCGAGCGACACGAGTTGCCCGTTGACCGATGCCAGGGGCTGTCCGGCAGTCAGGACGATAGGTCCCCCCCGCGTGTTGACGGTCAGCGTACGCTCTCCCGTATCTTCACCGATGTCGAGCCGGAACAACGCGGCCAGATCGTCGAGGGGAATCGCTTCACCGCCCATTACCTCGACCGTGCCGATTTGTTGGCGGCCCTGCGGGGTGACCAGCGTAAGACCGCCGCCCGGTTCCTGCGCGGTGAGCGGGAACAGGCCGACCGCGAGGGCCAGCGCCGTGAAGGCCAGCGCCGGAGTGCGAGCGGCAATAGCGGTCGGAGGCCGCTTCGCGTGAAGCATGAACCACTCATGATAGCACCGGCCGCTGCATCCCCAACGCCGGGATCGGACGACTTCGAGCGGGTCGTCGGCCCGCTCTGGGACTACCTGGCGGTCGCCGACGCTCCTGCCCGTGCCGACATCATCTTCGTCTTCGGGAGCCAGGCGTTCGCGGTCCCGACGCGCGCCGCCGAGCTGTACCGCGACGGTTACGCGTCCATCGTGCTGGCCAGCGGCCGCTACGGTCGGATGACGCGCGAGGTCTTCGACCGGCCCGAGGCGCTCGTCTTCCGGGATCACCTGGTCCGCGACGGCGTTCCTCCGGAAGCCATCGTCACGGAGACCGAGGCCGGCAATACGCTTGAGAACGTGCGCTTCGGGTTGGCTGCGCTCCGCCGGAAACGGGTTGCCGTGGCCTCGGCGCTGCTCGTGGCGAAGCCGTTCGTGATGCGTCGCTGCGCGGCGACGTTCGCCCGCCAGGCGCCGGGCATTCGCGTGCGGTGCTGTCCACCGCGGACCGACCTCGTGCGTTCCCTCGATCGCGCGCCGGCAGCGTTTGCGGCGCGCCTGGTTGCCGAACTGGAGCGGCTGGAGCGGTACGCGGCGGCGGGCGACATCGCCCGCCAGACGATTCCCGAACCGGTGCGGGCCGCCGCTCGACGCATTGCGCTCGCTCGCCGCCGCTGACGATGTGCCGGCTGGGCGGCAATCGGAGCCGCAGGCGACGATTGTCGGGCTACGCTCTCGGTCGGCGGACCATGCCGAGGCCGCAGCCGACCAGGGCGCCGAGAAGACCGATCATGGCAGGCGTCATGCCCAGCACCCGCTCACCGGTGGCCAGGACCTGCACTGCCACGAACGAGCCGACGCCGCCGGCGATGGCCCCCATCGCCTCGCGGGGCCCGACGCGACGGGTGTACAAGCCGCCGAGCACGGGCACGAAGAGGCTGACGGTGAGCAGGGTGTAGAAGAGTTGCAGCACGCTCGCCATGGACGCGGCGAAGATAGCCAGCGCGGTGCCGAGAATCCCCCCGGTGACGGCGGCCCGGCGGGCGACGGTCAGCAATTGCCGGTCGCTGGCATCCGGGTCGACGTACCGCCGGTACAGGTCCTGGGACAGTGACGTCGCCAGCATGAACAGGATCGCGTCGGACGAGCTGACCTCCGCCGAGAACAACGCGGCGAGGCCGAGCGCGCCGACGGCCGGCGGCAACACGTCCATGAGCAGGGTGGGCAGCGCGAGCTCCGGGTTGTCCAGCGCCGGCTCGACCGAGCGCGCGATCATGCCCAGCAGCGGCGGCATGGAGGCGAAGACCAGCAGGACGGCGGCGTTCAGTCCGACGCCCAGCCGGACCGTACGGTCGTCGCGGGCCCCGTAGGTCTTCTGCAGCAGTCCCGGCGAGATGATGAACGCCGGCCCCAGCATGACCAGGTAGAACCAGCCCGAGTTGCCACCCTGCCAGACGCTCCAATAGGTGGCGTCGACGGTGCGGGTCGCTTCGTAGATGTCGCCCCAGCCCCCCGCCGCCGTTGCGGCGAGGGGCAGCGCCACGACGAACCCGGCCAGCAGCACCACGAGCTGTACCGCATTGACCCAGGCCGCGGTCAGGAGCCCGCCGGCCGTGAAGTAGACGATGACGACGCTGCCGCCGATGAGGCAGCCGAGCCACGGCGGCAGCCCGACGATGACGTTGAGGACCCAGCCGATGCCGATGATCTGGGCGGCCAGGATGCAGAGCGTGCCCATCCACAGGAGAACGGTGATGGTTGCGCGCACCTGTTCCCCGAAGCGGTACTCGAGGTAGTCGCCGAGCGTGCGCAGATCCCGCTCTGCGGCAATACGCCGGATGCGCGGCCCGATCCAGACGGCCAGGACGACCGAGCCGATGCCCGCCGAGCCGACCCACCACCATGCGCTCAGGCCGTCGGCGTAACCAAGGCCGGCCGCGGCGACCGTCGACCCGGCCCCGATGTTGGCTGCGAGCATCGTCGAGAAGAGCAGCGAGGGTCCGAGCCGCCGGCCCGCGACGAAGAAGTCGGCCGTGTTCCGCACCCTCCGCCCGATCCACAGGCCAACGGCCATGAGGATCGCCGCATAGACGATCAGAACGGCCAGATGCAGCGACATCGCGGATCCGTACGCCGTGTCGGTTGGACGGCTACTCCTGGTTCACGCAGGTGAAACTGGCGGCGTCGTCAGGATCCCCGGCGCCGTTCCACTGCGATGTGGCGGGGTAGGCGCAGATTGGGCGAGTGCGAACCACGGCGTCGCCCTCCATGCGGGCCGCCGGGATGGAATCCGGCGCGACGCCCTCCTCGACCCACCGTTCGAGTGCCGGCAACGGATCCACGTGGTTGTAGCCCGGGCCTCCGCGGCAGTGTCCCATGCCTGGAACCAGGAACAGGCGGAAGAAGTCGCGGGTCTCGGACAGCGCGCGCTCGCGGGTCGCTCCGTCGCCCGGGACCGCGCCGCTCGTGGCCGCGAGCACGCTCTCGTAGTAGTTGATCGAGCCGAGCGGTGAGATGTCGGGATCGCTCCAGCCGTGGTAGACGAGCAGCTTGCCGCCGCCGTCCCGGAACCGGCTCAGATCCGGGTCGGCGCTGTCGAGCGCCGTCCCGACCTTGTCGAGCGCGAACGCGAGGTCCGTGTCGTAGTCGAACGTGCGGAAGTGCCAGTCCGGATCCTCGAAGACCATGTACTTGAAGAAGCCGTCCGCAGCGCGCCAGTGGAGGCTCGTGAACGGCTCGCTGCCAGTGACCCACGAGCCCCAGCCTCCGCCCGGTCCGTTCTCGCCGCCGGGCACCAGTCCGGGAAAGACGACGTCTCCGGCCGAGTTGCGCGAACCGGACCAGATGTCCCTGACCGCCTGCACTTGCGGCGGCGTGAGGCAACCGTCGTGGTCCCGACCGTCGGCGCAGGTCAGCGCCGCGGGATCGAAACGGCAGGCGCGCGGGTCGTCCAGCACGCCGTCCTCGAGGCCGTCGAGCGCGTCGCAGACGGCGTTGACGGCCGCAGCCAGGGCGGGCAGCTTGGCGGGAGGGACATAACTGTCCGGGTCGCGCAGCGTGGCCAGGGCGTACCAGAGGTGCGCGCCGGCGTAGAAGCGCGTCCAGTCGTTGGCGGGGTTGCCGGCGACGATCCCGTCGAAGTCGTCCGGGTAGCGCTGGGCTTCCATCAGTCCCTGCTGGCCGCCCTTCGAGCAGCCAACGTAGTACGAGTAGCGCGGCGGGCGTTCGTAGAAGGCCGTCGTGATCACCTTGCCGTTCTCGGCCGTGACGTGCAGGGACCGGTGGCCGAAGTCCTCCACGAGGTCGGGGCGGCCGAGCGCCCACGACGCATCGAAGCCGCCCGTGCCGGGCCGTACGTGTCCGGTGTCGGTGCTTGCGGCCGCATAGCCGCGTCGGACCGCGCCGGCCATGGCGCCGTAGCTGATCACGCCGGCCATGCCGCCGTTGCCCGAGACGTGGAACTTGCCGTTCCAGCCGTCGACGGGCAGCCACACTTCGAAGTTCACGGCGGGCTCCGTCGTTCCCCGGACGCGGCAGATTGACGGAAGGGAAAGCGCGGTGCCGGTGCCCGGCGGCGTGAACCTACCGGCCGGCACGATGTCCGCGTCACGGATCTCGGTCTGTGGGAGCTCGAGCTCCACGAGACCCTCGCAGGGTTCGGCCGCGACCGGTGCAGCAGCCAGCAGCAGTGCGCCGCCGAGGACGATGCCGGCGCCGAGCCTGCAGTGCTGAATGAGGTTTCGGTGCTGCTGCATGCTGCGGACCTTTCGGGGAATCGCGCTCCGGTCTGACGTCGATGTGGGGCGTTCGGGAGCAACTTGCAGTCGGAAGCTTGACTGCGTTTGCGGTAAACTGCAAGCGTGTCGGCAGTTGTGGGTTCCCGACACGGCACGGGCGAGCGCGGCAATCGGCCGGGTCCGTGCCCTCGTTCCTCGACGACAGGTCCAGACATGAACACAACCAGCCTTTGGATCCGTGCCGCGAGTGCAGGGCCGTGGTTCCGATGTTGCACGACCGTGGCCGCGGTGGTCTGCCTGTTTGCGGCGTCCGCCGGGGCCCAGAGCGCGGGGAGCGACCCGGCGGGGAGCGACCCGGCGGGAAGCGACGTGCCCGCGGGGCGTGCGGTCGCCGGGTTCGAGCTCGCCGCCCAGTCGTCCATCAAGGTGGTTCGTGCCGTGCGCGTCGAGCAGGATCCGCGGATGGACGGAAACGTGCTGGGCGATCCCGTCTGGGCCGCCGCACAGCCGGTCGGCGGGTTTCGGCAGACATTCCCGGACGAGGGCCTTCCCGCCACCGAGAGGACCGAGGTCCGCGTCCTGTTCACTTCCGAGACGATCTACTTCGGCGTCGTCTGCTACGACAGCGATCCGACGGGGATCATCATGAGCGACAGCCGGCGCGATTCGTCGATGACCGACGCGGACAGCTTCCAGATGGTCCTCGACACGTTCCAGGACCAGCAGAACGGCTTCGTCTTCGGCACGACGCCGGCCGGGCAGGAGTACGACGGGCAGGTCATCAACGAGGGGGGCTCGCGGGGCTCCTCCCGCCGGTCGTCGGGGCGCGGCGGCTTCTCGCGGGGGAGCGCCGGCGGCTTCAACCTGAACTGGGACGGCGCCTGGCAGGTGCAGACGGCGATCTCCGACGTCGGGTGGAGCGCCGAGTTCGCCATTCCGTTCCGGACCGTCCGGTATCCGGCGCGGGAGTTCCAGTCGTGGGGAGTGAACTTCCAGCGCAACATCCGCCGCCGGAGCGAGGTCTCCTACTGGGCTCCGCTGCCCCGGCAGTACAACCTGTACCGGGTCTCGATGGCGGGCCAGCTCGCCGGGCTGGCCACCCCGGCCGGGCTCACCAACAACCTGCAGATGACGCCGTACGCCATCGGCGAGACCGGCGTGCGCCACGCCGCGGAGGGCGGAGCGTCGACCATGCGGGGTGACTACGCGTACGGCGCCGACCTGAAGTACAGCATCAACTCGGGCCTGACGCTCGACGGGACGTTCAATACCGACTTCGCCCAGGTCGAGGTGGACGACCAGCAGATCAACCTCGACCGCTTCAACCTGTTCTTCCCCGAGAAACGACCGTTCTTCCTGGAGAACGCCGGCATCTTCACCGTGAACAACCAGTCGGCGAGCGGACGCCGGCTCGGGCAGACGGAGCTCTTCTTCAGCCGCCGGATCGGCATCAGCGACACCGGGACACAGATCCCGATCCAGGCGGGCGCCCGCCTGTCCGGCAAGGTCAGCGACGATCTCACCGTCGGGGTGATCAACATGCAGACCGAGGCGGTCGACGGCGTGGCCGGCGCCAACAACTTCATGGTGTCCCGCATACGCCGCGATCTGCCCAATCGTTCCAGCATCGGTGCCCTGTTCGTCAACCGGCAGGGAACCGGATCGCACGCGCGCCCGGACGACTACAACCGCACCTACGCGCTGGACGGCCGGTGGGGCATCGGTCAGAACGGCATCGTCTCGGGCTTCTACGGCGGCACGCAGACTCCCGGCAAGTTGGGCCGCGATCACGCCCTGGCCCTTTCCGGGACCTACAACTCCGAGATCTGGCGCATCAGCAGCGGCTACAAGGAGAACGGGGAGGACTTCAATCCCGAGGTCGGTTTCGTCACGCGCACCGGGTTCCGCAACTACGACCTGGCCGTCCAGAACACCTCCCGGCCCGAGGGGTTCCTGAAGTTCCAGGAGCTTACGCCGCACATGTCCTACAGCCACTTCTGGAACTTCGACGGCATCACGGAGACCACGTATCTGCACACCCACTTCCAGGGGGAGTTCGAGGACAGCTCGTCGGCCGGTATTGCCTACGACGTTCGCAGCGAGGAAGTCTTCGACACTTTCTCCGTCTCCGGACTGGCGATTCCGCCGGGACGATACGATTGGGCCGAGGTAAGCTCGTCGTTCTACTACGACCGCTCGGCTCCGGTCAGCGCCGGCGTCCGGGCGGAGGGCGGCGGGTTCTTCGGCGGCTCCATCGTGACCCTGCGGCCGTCGGTCCGCGCCCGCCTCGGCGAGATCTTCAACCTGGAGCTCAGCTACAGCCGCAACGACATCGACCTGCCGTCGGGCAGCACGATCACCAACCTGACGGCCGTGCGCGCCGGCTACAACTTCTCGCCGCGGGTGTTCGTGCAGACCCTGCTGCAGCACAACGACAGCGCGGAGCTCTGGTCGCTTAACTTCCGCTTCGGCTGGCTGCAGGACGCCAACACCGGCCTGTTCCTGGTCTACAACGAGACCGAGGGTCTGCTCGACTACGTGCCGATGGGCGCCGGCCGCAGCGTGATCGTCAAGTACAGCTACCTGTTCGACGTCCTCGACTGATCCAGTCCCATCCACCCAACTCGAACTCCAATGACGAGCGGCTCGACGGCTCGATGCGAAGCCCTACGCCGGTGCGACCGCGCGGGCCGGTACGCTGACGGGGCGGCGTACACCGGTGTGTCGTCAGCCGGCCGATGCGGCCCAGGGCTGGTTGTCGGGTTCGTTGCGGCGCTTGCCGTGCTCGGCGCGCCGGCCGCGGCGCCGGGGCAGACCGAGCAGAGCCAGGCGCCGGCGCCGGCAGGGCCTTCCGGCGTTCCGCCTTCGGCGGCCGGCTTCGAGATCGCCGCGATCGGCGGGGCGCGCACGGCGATGGCGGTCGAATCCACGGTGGCCCCGGTGCTCGATGGCGCGGTGCTCGACGATCCCGCCTGGGCCAACGCCCCGCCGGCCACCGGGTTCGTGCAGACACAGCCGGAAGAGGGCCGTCCGGCTTCCGAACGGACCGAGGTGCGGATCGTCTATACGGCGGACACCATCTACTTCGGTGTCGTCTGCTACGACAGCGATCCGGCATCGATCATAGTCACCGACAGCCGCCGCGACTCGTCGCTCGCCGACAGCGACAGCTTCCAGCTCATCCTCGACACGTTCCTCGACCGGCAGAACGGCTTCATCTTCGGCACCAGCCCCTCAGGCCAGGAGTACGACGGGCAGCTCGTCAACGAGGGGGCCGGCGGCAGCGGCATGGGGAGGTTCGGCGCCGGCGGCCAGATCGGCGGCGCCGGTGGCGGCTTCAACCAGAACTGGGACGGCGTGTGGCAGGTGCGCACCGCCATCACCGACATGGGCTGGACGGCGGAGTTCGCCATCCCGTTCCGCACCCTGCGCTTCCCGGCCGGCCGCGAGCAGACCTGGGGCGTCAACTTCCAGCGCAACATCCGCCGGCGCAACGAGGAGGCGTACTGGGCGCCGCTGCCGCGGCAATACGACCTGTTCCGCGTCTCGCTCGCCGGGCAACTGGGCGGTGTCCGGGCGCCCGAGGGGCTCTGGCGCACGTTGCAGATGACCCCTTACCTCATCGGCGAAACCGTCAATCGCGTCGACCGGCCGGACGGCCGCACGCTCGCGCTGGGCGACTTCGGCGGCGACCTGAAGTACGGCGTCACGTCCGGGCTGGCCCTCGACCTGACCTACAACACCGACTTCGCGCAGGTCGAGGTGGACGACCAGCAGATCAACCTCGATCGGTTCCAGCTCTTCTTTCCCGAGAAGCGCCCCTTCTTCCTGGAGAACGCCGGAGCCTTCACGGTGACCAATAGCGGCGGGGCGGCCTTCAACGACCCCGGCCAGACGGACCTCTTCTTCAGCCGGCGCATCGGCATCGGCAACGCGGGACAGGCCATCCCCATCCTGGGCGGCGCGCGGCTGTCGGGAAGGGTGTCCGAAGAAGTCACCGTCGGCTTCCTGAACATGCAGACCGAGGCGGTCGGCGACGCGACGCCCGCCAACAACTTCACCGTGGCGCGGTTGCGGCACGATCTCCCCAACCGGTCGAGCATCGGCGGGCTGCTGGTGAACCGTCAGGCCACCGGACCGCTAGCCGGGTCCGACAACTACAACCGCACCTACGCCTTCGACGGGCGCTGGGGCTTCGGACAGAACGGCATGGTCTCGGGGTTCGCGGCCCGGACCGAGACGCCGTACCACGGCGGCCGGCACTTCGACCAGGATCACGCCTTCGACCTCGCGGTCGACTACAACACCGAGGCATGGCGCCTGCGCGGCAGCGTCGGGGAGATGGGACGGGATTTCAACCCGGAGGTCGGCTTCGTGCGGCGCACCGGGTTCCGGAAGATGGACGCCGGGATTTTCAACACCTCCCGGCCGCCATCCAACTGGCTCCGGATTCAGGAGCTGCAGCCGCACGTCACGTTCAACCGGTTCTGGGACATCGAGACCGGCTTCATCCAGACCTCGCTGCTCCACATGGACAACGGCTGGGAGTTCGAGGACAGCTCGAGGGCGATCACCGCCTGGAACGTTCGCAAGGAAGGCGTGACCCGCCCGTTCACGATCTCCGGCGTGCCCGTCGCCCCCGGGTCCTACGACTGGCACGAGATCAACCTCAACTACAACTCGGACCGCTCGGCCCCGATGGGCTACGGGGTCCGGTTCCAGCAGAGCGGGTTCTTCGGGGGCACGCTGCAGGTGGTCGGTCCGACCTTCAACTTCCGGCGGGGCGAGGCGCTGAACGTCGAGCTCCGCTGGAGCCGCAACGACATCGACCTGCCGGCCGGGCACGTCGTGACGAACCTGGCGTCGAGCCGCGTCGCCTACAACTTCTCCCCGCGCGTGTTCGCCCAGAGCCTCGTGCAGTACAACGACAGCGCCAACCTCTGGTCGGTCAATCTCCGCTTCGGCTGGCTGCAGGAGGGCAACACCGGCCTGTTCTTCGTCTTCAACCAGTCCGACGGCCTCGGCGACTTCATTCTGCCCGGCAGCGGACGCAGCGTGATCCTGAAGTACACCCACCTGTTCGACCTGTTGCGGTAGGCGTCCGGGGCGTTCAGTTCGCGCAAGCGAGCTCGGCCTCGACCGGCTCGAGCTGGTCCAGCCAGTATGCGTCGTCGTCACGCCGGCGCACGAAGAAGCGGCTCAGGTCGTCGGGGTTCTTGGCCTGGTGGTAGCGCAGGTAGATGCGTTCCGCGTCGACGCCGACGATCTCGACCTTGCCGGTCTCGTGCGACATGCAGTACTTGGCCCGCCGGGCCAGCCCGGAACCGCGACGCAGGGCCTGCTGGAAGATGTGCCACCCGCGCACGATCGGCACCTCGTACGGCTCGTTTCCGGCCGTGGGCCGGCCCTGGAACAGGTAGTACGGGGGGCAGCCGATGTAGGAGAGCTTCGAGTACATCTCGGCGAGGACGTCCGGATCGTCGTTGATGCCCTTGATGAGCGGGCACTGGTTCACGCAGATGATCCCATTCCGAAGGCAGGTATCGATGCCGGCGATCGCGTCGTCGGTCAATTCGCGCGGATGGTCGAAGTGCGCCATCAGGTAGATGCGCTTCTCCGGCGTCGAGTACTTGCGGAACGCCGCCTGCAGGTCCTCGTCGCGCAGGACGCGCCAGGGATCGAACGCCGGCATCTTCGATCCGATGCGGATGATCCGGACGTGCTCGATGCCGCGCAACGCCTCGAAGATCTCGACCAGCCGCCGCGTGCTCATCAGCAGCGGGTCGCCCCCGGTCAGCAGCACGTTGGTGACCTCCGGATGCTCGGCGATGTACGCCAGTCCGGCGCCGACGTCGTTGGTCACCTCGTCGTTGTCGTCCATGAACAGCCGCTTGCGGAAGCAGTAGCGGCAATAGGCGCCGCAGACCTCGTTGCAGAGCAGCAGCACCGTGTCGACGTACTTGTGCTGCACGCCGCGGGCGACGGTCACCGCGCTCTCGTTGCTGGCGTCGAGCCGGCCCCAGTCGTTCAGCTCCTCCTGGCGCGGAATTATCAACTGCTTGATCGGATCGTCGGGATCGTTCCAGTCGATCAGCTTCACGTAATAGTCGTTCGCGCGGAAGACGTACTCCTCGGTCACCGGCTGCAGCCGCGCGAGCTCGTCCGGGGGGATCTCGGGCATCTGATCCAGTCGTCGGATGTACTTCACGCGCCGCTGCCCTGAGGCCGTCGACATCGTGGGCTCGCTCATGTGCCTGCCTCCCGGCGCCGCGTGACGAGCGCGCGCCGTATCGTCCGTGTGATGGTCCGCCGCGGGGCGAACCCGCATTCACGGACTGCTCGACTACGTAGACTTGGCTCCGACGGGCAACGCGCCGCGCCACGAGCCGACTCGGGAGCTTGCCCGTTACCGGACAAGCGGCCCCTTGGGGGACCGACAGTATCGCCCACGACGCCGGTGCGGCGCAAGTCCGATCTACCCGCAACACAATGGGCTGCGTACAGGTAGCTTCCACACTCTACCGGTCGCGTTCGTACTCCCGGCGCAGAGCCGGCGACAGCGGATAGACGTCGCGAAAACGGTGCTCGCCGGACCTGAGCAGCTCGCGCTCGTACTCCTCCAGTGCCGCTTGCTCCTCGGCGGCGCGCAGCACGTCGGACACCAGCTGGGGAGGGAAGAACAGCACCCCGGTCTCATCGGCGACGACGACGTCCCCGGGCAGCACCGTGGCCGTTCCGATGCGAACCGGCGCGTTCCACTCGACGCCCAGCCAGCTCGTGGTGGTGACGTCGAAGAAGCGGGCGAAGACCGGAAAGTCGGCGAAAGCAGGTCCCACCAGCTCGGCCAGGTCACGGCTGCCGCCGTCGATGACCACACCGGCCACGCCGCGCAGCTTGATTCCCAGCGCTCCCATGCCGCCGAACAGCACGTGGCCGTCGGCGCCGCCCAGCTCCGCGACCACGACGTCTCCGGGCCGCGCCTCCTCGGCCGCCCTCGCATAGTAGCGCCGGTCCCAGTCGCCCTCGGCCGCGAGCTGGTCGATCGCCGCTACGAGATCCGGGCGCGGCGGCAGGAAGCGCATCGTCAGCGCGCGGCCCGCCACGCGGCGGCCCGGCTGCGTCGCCCGGAAGCCCCGCACGTAATTCCGCCGGTAGTCGCCGAGCGAGCGCCAGATGTCCTCGAGCTGCATCTCGCCGAGCCGCGCGAGATCCTCGTTGCTGACCGCCGTCTCGGCCCGCGTGGACTCGATGACGTCCATGATCGCGCTGTACGAGGATCGGTTCGCGCGAAAACCGTCGGGCGGCGCGACGTCGCCGGTGCCGTGCGTGTCGTGTTCCTGGGCGGTGGCGGCGCCGCCCGCCAGCAGGACGGTCAGAGTCATGATGCCGATGCGCATGGGGACCTCCTCGCGTGATTCCCGGACGGTCGGATCCGGATGATACGCTGGTCTCGCTTGTTCCGGGGGACGCGGGCGGGTATAAGAGAGCGAGGCCCGCGGGGCGCGGAGGGACGATGGCTGATCTGTCGCGGCGCGAGATGCTCAAGCGGGTGGTAGTGGCCGGCGCCGCGGCGTCCTTCCCCGCGCCGCGGACCGCGGCGGCGTCGGTCCAGTCGCCGCCCGCGGCATTCGAGACCCTCACCGCCGGCGAGGGCGCGACGTTGCAGGCGGTGGTTGCGCGCCTGATTCCCGCCGACGAACGGGGTCCGGGGGCGTTGGAGGCCGGCGCGGCGACGTACATCGACCGGGCGCTGGCCGGCCCGCTCGCGGCCTCGCGCGAGGCGTACCGCGGCGGACTTGCGGCGCTCGACCGGTACGCGCAATCCACCGGGGGCCGTGCCTTTGCCGCCCTCGATCCGGGCGAGCAGGATGGTTTGCTCCGCGACGTGGAAGCGAATGCCGCACCGGGGTTCGGGCCCGGCGCGGCGGGCTTCTTCAACCTCGTGCTGACGCACACCGTCCAGGGCACCTTCTCGGACCCGGCGCACGGCGGCAACGTCGACTTCATCGGCTGGCGGATGCTCGGGTATCCGGGCGTGCGCACGACCGTGCCGCCCGACCTGCAGCGAATCGACCGCATGCCGCCGTCGCGCCAGGTGTCGGCATACGACTTTCCGGCGTTCAGCGCCGCCCGCGAACGGAGGACCCGTGGCCGTTGAACTGCCGAAACGGGACGTCGTGGTCGTCGGTCTCGGCGCGGTGGGCGGGGTCGCCGTGCTGCCGCTGGCCGAGGCCGGCATGGACGTGGTCGGTCTCGAGGCGGGAGGGTGGCTGCGCGCGCGCGACCATGTACCGGACGAGCTGTTCAACAACTACCGCGGCTGGCCCGAGTCGGTGCAGAAGGCGAACCGCGAGATCCCGGTGCACCGTCGCAGTGCGTCGTCGCCCGATTCGCCGCGCGGGGGGCTGCACCCCATGATGAACGCGGTGGGCGGCACGTCGCTGCACTACTGGGCGCAGAGCTGGCGGCTCAGCCCCTGGGATTTCCAGGTCGTCAGCGAGACGACGCGACGCTACGGCGCGTCGCGCCTGCCGGTGGGGACCACGGTGGAGGACTGGCCGTTCGGTCTCGATGAGCTCGAGGAGTACTACGACCGGGTGGAGTACGCCGTCGGCGTTTCCGGCCAGGCCGGCAACGTGGGTGGCGATCTCGACGAGCGCGGCAACCTCTTCGAGGGACCGCGGCGCCGGCCGTATCCGATGCCGCCGCTGCGGTGGACCGGCTTCATCGAGCGGATGGCCGAGGCCGCCCGCGGGCTCGGCTGGCACCCGTTCCCCGGACCGGCGGCGGTCAACTCCGTCCGCTACCAGAATCGGGCCGCGTGCGCCTACCACGGGTTCTGCGACCGGGGCGGCTGTCACCTCGACGCGAAGAACTCGACCGCCGTCTCGACGATCCCGCGCGCGCAGGAGACCGGGCGCCTGCAAGTGGTGACCGAGGCGCACGTGCGGCGCGTGCAGGTGGACGGCGAGGGCCGCGCCGCCGGCGTCAGCTATGTCAGGGGCGGCGAGGAATACTTCCAGCCGGCCGACGTCGTCCTGCTGGCCGGCTACACCTACGAGAACGTGCGCCTGATGCTCCTCTCGAAGTCTCCCGCGTATCCGCACGGCCTGTCGAACAACGGCGGCCAGGTGGGCCGCCACTACATGACGCACGCAACCGGGGCCGGCGTCCTGGCGCTCTTCCCGCACCGCCTCAACCGCTGGTACGGGCTTCCGGCGCAAGGGGTCGCGATCGACGACTGGGCCGCCGACAACTTCGACCATTCCGACCTCGATTTCATCGGCGGCGGCAACCTGTGGGTCTACTCGGACCGCCGCCCGATCTCGGCGGCCCGCATGCCGACCTTCGGGCGCGCCCCGCGCTGGGGCTCGGCGTGGAAGGCGTTCGTGGCCGACAACGCCGACTGCTGGACCAACTGCTACATCCAGAAGTCGACGCTGCCGTACGAGGACAACTACCTGGACCTGCACCCGACCGTGACCGATCCGCTCGGCGATCCGGTCTGCCGCATCACCGCCGACTTCAAGGACAACGAGCGCCGCATCGCGACGTTCGTGCAGGACCGGATGGTGGAGTGGTTCCGCGCGGCCGGCGCCACCGAGATCATCCGCCAGGGTCTCGGCACGATGGGGCCGTCCACGCACGCCTACGGCGGCACCCGGATGGGAGACGACCCGGAGACGAACGTGGTCGACCGTTGGGGCCTCTCCCACGAAGTTCCGAACCTGGGCATCCTCGGCGCTTCGGTGATGGGGACGAGCGGGTCCCACAACCCGACGCTCACGGCGCAGGCGCTCGGGTGGCGCACGGCCGCGCATCTCGTCGAGAACTGGTCCTCTATCGCCGAGTAAAGGTGCGAGCGGCGCGACACGCCCGGCGGGGCGCCCGTCGTGTTTCGTAGATCGCCGGTTCTGCGGCAGGGCTTCGCTGCCGGCCCATCAGTGATGGTGGTGGTGGATCGCCTCGTGCTCGGCGACCTGCTTGTCCTTGCGGATCTTGGCTGCCTGCTTGCGCGCCGACTTCAGGTTCATCTCCCGCGTGCCGTCGGAACTGACGGCGAACATCGAGATCATCCGCTCCAGTTGGTCGCGGCTCGCGCACGCGGGGCAGGTCGGCGGATCGCCGTTGGGGATAATCACTGCTTCGAACTCGTGGCCGCAGGCGCGGCAGCGGTACTCGTAGATCGGCATGGATGACGTCCCTCCACCGCCTCATTCTACGCGGATCGCGCGGCGTCACGCATCGCCTGCCGGCAATCGTCACTCCAGGAGTGACTGCAGCAGCACTGCGGGATGCTGCGCGCGGACACCGGTGAAGTCGTGCACCTGGTGGCGGCACGACGTGCCGGCGGCCACCAGGACGCTTTCCGGCTCGAGTGCCCGGGCCGCGGGCAGCAGTCGTCTTTCCCCGATGCGCTGCGAGATGTCGAAGTGCTCGCGGGCGTAGCCGAACGAGCCGGCCATGCCGCAGCAGCCCGAGTCGAGGTCGGTGACCCTGGTTCCCGGGATCCGCTCGAGGAGCGCCTTGGCGGGCGCGACCAGACCGAGCGATTTCTGGTGGCAGTGCCCGTGGAGCAGGATCCGGTTGGGGCCGGACCGTAGAGACAGCGTTGCGCCGCTGTCGGTGAGACGCCGGTTCAGGTAGTCCTCGAAGAGGACGCAGGCGGCGGCGACCTCCCGCGCCCGCTGCTGCGCGTCGCCGCGCAGCAGATCCGGTACGTCGTCGGTCAGCGCCGAGAGGCAGCTCGGTTCCAGGAGCACGATGGGCGTGCCGGCCGCGGCCAGCGGATGGAGCCGGCGAACGGCGTGCTCGGCACGGTTGCGCGCCGCGGCCAGCAGGCCCTGGGAGATGAGCGGCCGGCCGCAGCAGGCGTGCGGTGCGAGCCCGACCCCGAGGCCCGCAGCCTCGAGGACATCCGCTGCCGCAAGGCCGATCTGCGGGTCGTAGTAGTTGGTGAACGTGTCGTTGAACAGAACCGCGTCGGGCGTGCCGCGCCGCGCGCCGTCGCCTGCCGAACGGCGTCGTCGCCGCCACGCCCCGGCCAGCGTGCGGGACGCCCACGGAGGCAGCGACCGCCGCCGATCGATGCCGAAGAACCGTTCGTTCAGAGACCGCACCCAGTCGCGATCGAGCCACGGGTTGATCAGTGGCGCGACGCGGCTGGCCAGCGCCGACAGAGTGCGAACATTGCCCAGGACGCGCGCCCGCAGCGGCGTGCCGTGGCGCCGCCAGTAGTCGGCGAGGAACTCACTCTTGAAGCGCGCCATGTCGACGCCGACCGGGCACTCGGTCTTGCAGGCGCGGCACTCGAGGCAGAGGTCCAGCACGTCGTAGACGCCGCGGTCGCCCAGTCCGGCGTCCGGCGCACGGTTCCCGTTGCCGAGGCCGGTTCCGTTGCCGAGGCCGCCGTTCATCGCGAGCCGTAACGTGTTGGCGCGGCCCCGGGTCGAGTGCGCCTCGTCGCGCGTCGCCATGTAGGACGGACACATCGTGCCGCTGAGCGTCTTGCGGCAGGCGCCGACGCCGCTGCACATTTCCACCGCGCGCCCGAGCCCGCCGTGCTCGCTGTGGTCGAAGGCCGACTCGGGGTTCGGCGTCCGGTAGTCGGCGCCGTAGCGCAGGTTGGTGGTCAGCGGCGGTGCGTCGACGATCTTGCCGGGGTTGAAGAGTCCCTCCGGGTCGAACGTTCGCTTCACGGTACGAAAAGCTTCGTACAACTCCGACCCGAACATGCGCTCCATGAACGGTCCGCGCACGAGGCCGTCGCCGTGCTCGCCGGAGAGGGCGCCGCCGAACTCCAGCACCAGGTCGGCAATCTCGTTCGCGATAGCCTCGAACTGCTGCACGCCGGCCGCGGTCTTCATGTTGACCACCGGCCGCACGTGCAGGCAACCGACCGACGCATGCGCGTAGATGCCGGCGGTGGTCCCGTGGCGGCGGATTACCTCCAGGAACCGCTCGATGAAATCGCGCAGCTTCTGCGGGCCCACGGCCGTGTCCTCGACGAACGAGATGCTCTTGGCGTCTCCCTTGATCGCCATCGAGAGGCCCAGCGACGACTCGCGGAGTTTCCAGATGCGGGCCTGGTCGGAAGGCGCGATGGCGCGGGAAGTGTGCGTTGCGACACCGCGCGCGCGGACGTTCGATTCCAGCCGGTTGAGGCGCGGGCGGATCTCCTGCGCGGAGTCGCCGTAGAGCTCCACGCAGAGCAGTGCCCCGCAGTCCGTCTTGAGCACGGCGCGCCGCATCGCGTCCAGGGCCGGATTCTCGCGGGCATGGTCGAGGATCGAGTGATCCATCACCTCGACGGCGGACGGGTTGTGGGCCAGGATGGCGGGCGTCTCGCCCAGCGCGTCGAGCAGGTCGTCGTACTCGATGGTCAGTACTGCCTTTGCCTTGGGCAGCGGCACCAGGTTGAGCCGTGCCTCCAGGATCAGCCCGAGCGTGCCTTCCGAGCCGACAATCAGTTTGGCCAGGTTGAACGGCTCGCCGCCGCCTGTGTGGGCCGGGGTGAACGCGTCCAGGTTGTAGCCCCCGACACGGCGCAGGATCTTCGGATAGCGCCGGTCGATCTCCTCCGCGTGGCGCGCTGCCAACTGCCGTACGGCGCGGTAGCAGTTGCCTTCGAGAGTGTCCGCCGCGCAGATCGTTTCCAGCTCTTCGGGGGGCAGCGGCCGCAGGTGCGCGACCGAGCCGTCGGCCAGCGCGACATGCAGGTCGAGCACGTGATCGATGGTCTTGCCGTAACGCACCGATCGCGCACCGCTCGAGTTGTTGGAGATCATGCCGCCGATGGTCGCGCGGCTGGCGGTGGAGATGTCGGGCGCGAACCGCAGCCGGTGCGGTGCAAGCTGCGCGTTCAGCTCGTCGAGCACGATGCCCGGCTCGACGCGTGCCCACCGTTCCTCGACGTTCACCTCGAGCACGCGGTTGAAGTACTTCGACGTGTCGATCTGCAGACCGGAGCCGATCGCCTGACCCGCCTGCGACGTGCCGCCGCCTCGCGCGGTTATCGAGCAGCCGTGGGCGCGGGCGCACTCGAGCGCCGCCAGCATGTCCTCCCGCGAGCGGACAATGGCCACCCCGAGCGGCTGGATCTGGTAGACGCTGGCGTCGGTGGAGTAGAGCGCGCGAGACACCGCGTCGAAGCGGACCTCGCCGGCGAGCCGCGCTTCGAGATCGGTCCGGAGGTCACTCATGCGGCGCAGTATAAATCGCGTCTTGCGGCAGCGCCGTCCAGATCCAGCCCTCGCGCTCCGCGAGGCATCGATCGATTGACGGGACGGCGCGTCCCGTGAGGAGCCCTGTGCGGCCAGTGCACACACGGCCGCATCCAGCAGGTCGTCGTTGCTGCAAGGGGCTGTCGTTGAGACGATGGAACGTGATTGCAGCGATGTCGATAGCGATCCGCGGAGGAGGCGGTCAAGTACGCTAGATTAGCGCCATGTCACACGCCAGCGGCCGACATTTTCTGCAGATTCCCGGACCGACCAACGTGCCCGATCGCGTCCTGCGCGCGATGGCGGCGCCGACGATCGATCACCGCGGGCCGGCGTTCCGCGACCTTACCCGCGAAGTGCTCGCCGGCATGGGGGCCGTCGTCCGGACCCGCCACCCGGTCGTGCTGTTCCCGGCGTCGGGGACCGGCGCGTGGGAGGCGGCCTTCGCCAACACCCTGTCGCCGGGCGACCGTGTGCTGATGGCCGAGACCGGGCACTTCGCGACGCTCTGGAAAGGGATCGCAAACCGACTCGGGCTCGATCCATTGTTCCTGCCGGGTGACTGGCGGCGCGGCGTGGATGCGGCGCAGGTCGAGACGCGCCTAACGGAAGACGACGCCCACGCGATCAAGGCGGTCTGCGTGGTTCACAACGAGACCTCGACGGGGGTGACGAGCGACATCGCGGCCGTCCGCCGCGCCCTGGACGCCGCGCGACATCCGGCGCTCCTGATGGTCGATACGATCTCGTCGCTGGCGTCCATCGACTACCGGCACGACGAATGGGGGGTCGATGTGACCGTCGGCGCGTCCCAGAAGGGGCTGATGCTGCCCCCCGGCCTCAGCTTCAACGCGGTGGGGGACAAGGCTCTCGCCGCGCATGCCACGGCCCGGCTGCCGCGCAGCTACTGGGACTGGGGACCGATTCTGGCCGCCAACGAGAAGGGCTTCTTCCCCTACACCCCGGCGACGAACCTCCTGTTCGGACTGCGCGAGGCGCTCCGAATGCTCCAGGCGGAGGGGCTCGACAACGTCTTCGCCCGGCACGACCGTCACGCCGAGGCAACCCGACGCGCCGTGCGGGCGTGGGGCCTGGAGCTGCTCTGCGTCAACTCCTCGGAGTACAGCTCGTCGCTCACCGCGGTCCTGACGCCGGAAGGTCACGACGCCGGGCGCCTGCTCGACGTCATCCTCGACCGGTTCGACATGGCGCTGGGCGTCGGGCTCGGCATCCTGGCCGGCAAGGTGTTCCGCATCGGTCATCTCGGCGACTTCAACGACCTGAGCCTGCTCGGGACGCTGGCGGGTGTCGAGATGGGGTTGGCGCTGGCCGGCGTTCCGCACCAGTCCGGCGGTGTCGGCGCCGCTCTGGACTACCTCGCCGAGTGCGCGCGATCCGTGGCGGCCGAGCCCGCGCCGGCGTAGAAATACGTCACGCTGTAAAGGACGAAACCAGGGGCCGTCCGGTGCGGGCCCGGCCGGGACCCGCACCGGCTTCCTATTCCTCCCGCAATGCGTAGACGAACAGCCCGTTGCCGGCCGCGACCGCGACGTACTGCCGGCCGTCGACCGCGTAGCTGATCGGCCCGTTGGCGATCATCCCGCCGAGCGTCTTCCGCCAGAGCAGCTCGCCGTCCCGCGCGTCGAAGGCATGGAAGTAGCCTTCGCGGTTGCCGGTAAAGAGTACGTCGGTGGCGGTCGTCAGGATGCCGCTGCTCGTGACGTCCGTCATCTCGTACTTCCAGGCCTGCTCGCCGGTGGCCGGGTCGATGGCGATGACGGCGCCGGTGCCCGCGGATTCGGTCCAGGTGTTGATGGGGCCTCGCGCCAGGCTGGGAAGCGCGCCGCCCGGCACGGGCGGGGCCGGGCGGCCGCCGAGGAACAGCCGTCCCTCCTCGTACTCGACCTCCTGCGCCTCGAAGACCGAGCCGTAGCCCTCCCACGCCGACAGGTAGAACAGCCGCGTCGACGGGCTGTAGGACGGGGAGTACCAGTTGGTGCCGCCCTGCACGCCGGGATAGGTGGTGGTTCCCGGTTCCTGGGGGATGAAGATCGGCCGCCCGTTGTCGTCGAGCCCCTCCGCCCAGGTCTGTTCGATGAACGCCTGCCCGTTGATGAACTGTCCGGTCTCGCGGTCGAGCACGTAGAAGAAACCGTTGCGATTGCCCCAGAGCATCAGCTTCAGCGTGCCGCCGTCCTGGGCCGGGAAATCGGCGAGCACCGGCACCTGCACCGAGTCGTAGTCGTACGGGTCGTTGGGCGTGAACTGGAAGTACCACTCCAGCTCGCCGGTGTCGGGGTCGAGCGCGACCACCGAGTCCGAGTACAGGTTGTCGCCGGGCCGCTGCGCCGGGTTCCAGTCGGGGCCGGGATTCCCGATGCCCCAGTAGATGAGGTCGACGTCGGGGTCGTACGAGCCGGTGATCCAGGCCGAGGCGCCGCCGTAGCGCCAGTCGTCGCCCTCCCACGTGTCGTGGCCGGGCTCGCCCGGGCCGGGAATGGTGTAGAACCGCCACTCCTCTTCGCCGGTCTCGGGGTCGTGGGCGGAGATGAAGCCGCGGATGCCGTACTCGCCGCCGGCGACGCTGACGATTACCTTGTCCTTGACGATGAGCGGCGCCAGCGTCAGCGCGTAGCCCGCCCCCGGGTCCGCAACCGCGGTCTGCCAGATGGGCCGCCCGCTGACCGCGTCGATGGCGATGAGTTGCGCATCGATGGTGCCCATGAACAACGTGTCGCCGAGGATCGCCACCCCGCGGTTGACGCGGCCGCAGCAGGGGCGCGATTCCGGCGAGGGGGTGTACTCGTAGCGCCAGAAGACGCGGCCGTGCTCGGCGTCGAGGGCGAGCACGGTGTTGGGCGCCTCGGTGATGTACATGATGCCGTCCACCACGAGCGGCGTCGTCTGGAACACCTGCAGCGACTGCGCCTGGAAGACCCACTGCAGCTCCAGGCGGTCGACGTTGTCGAGCGTGATCTGGTCCAGCGTCGTATGGCGGGTGCTGCTGTAGTTGCCGGAGTAGGTGAGCCAGTTGTGCGGCTCGTCGTCGGCGTTCAGCAGCCGCTCGAAGGTTACCTGAGCGGCCAGCGGCTGCGGCAGCAGGAGCACGAGCGTCAAGGCGGCCAGCGTCAGGGCGGCGAGCGTCGAACGGGTCATCGGTTCATCCCCTTCAGGGTCAGGAGGAACGCCAGCACGTCGGCGCGTTCCTGCTCGGTCAGTGTCTCGGCGTACGAGGGCATCGGCGAGGTCGTGATCACCGTGTACTCGCTGAGGTCGTCCTTGACGAGCGATACGAGCTGCTCGTTCTCGTCGATGAGCTGCACGGTGTAGGTGTCCTCGTTGAGCCGCCGCCCGGAGTAGACCGTTCCGTCGTTGCCGACGGCGCGGATGCTGCGGTTGCGCGGCAGCATCGCGGCGGTCGGATCGACGAGCGATTCGGCCAGCGAGCCGGCGCTGCGCACGGCGCCGATGTCGGTCAGATCCGGGGCTATGCGCGAACCCTCGGGGCCGATGCGGTGGCAGCTCGCGCAATCCCCGTTGCCGCGGTAAATCGCCTCGCCGCTGATCGCGTCTCCCACCAGCACGTCGCTCGGGTCGAAGTCGCCCATCGTGCGCAGGTAGGCCACCAGACCGGCGAGCTCGGACGCGGTGTAGTCGCCGGGCGGCATGGCGGTGTCGGGGATGCCGGCGCTGATGATGCGCATCAGGTCCTGGTCGGAGCCGGCCGAGCGGAACTGGCCGGTGCGCAAGTTCACGCCCTCGACGGCGTCGCCGTCGGGACCATGACAAGCGACGCAGGTCTCGCCGTAGACCTGCATCCCGTAGTTGATGTCGGCCTGCGCGTACTCGCCCGCGTGCGTCTGCTGGGCGGCCGCGCCCGTCGCCAACAGCAGCCCGGCCGCCGCCGCCGGTACCGCCGAGCGCCATCCGTATCCACGTCGATTCACGCCGTCCTCCTTGCTCCGTCTCCCCGGGCCCCGAACGATCCGGGCCATTGTAGCCGCTCGGCGTCGCCGCATACCGGCGGCTGCGGCGCAGGAAACGGGCGCGGACGATGCAGAGCGAATGCGCGGCGGGCTTCGTCCCCGGTCCACGTACGTCGAATCAGGTGCCGAGGTCCGCCGGCGCGCGCTATGCTGGAGCCCATGCATCCAATCAAGCGCTCGCTGCTGGTCACGCTTCTGGTGGCCGGCCTCGTCCAGGTAGCCCCGGGAGTTCCTCACGCCCAGGAGATCGATCCCGATCACGTGGTGCGGTCGACCCCGGAGAACATCGTCTGGGGCTGGTATCCCCTCGATCGCGAGCCTGTGCTCACGGTGCGTTCGGGTGACACCGTACGCATCGACACGCTCAGCCACGCCGGCACGACGCAGGCGGAGGAACCCGTGGAGTACTTGAGCCAGTTCGGCGTGACGCCGGACGAAGTGCTGCAGGACGTGGTCGATTTCTGGCGGACGCGCCCGGACCGGCCGCGCGAGGGGCGCAGCGGGCACGTCATTACCGGGCCCATCTACGTCGACGGTGCCGAGCCGGGCGACATGCTCGAGGTGCAGATCCTGTCGGTGCGCACGCGGGCGCCCTACGGCATCAACAACACCGGTCCGACGAGCGGCGTCTTCGGCCCCGGCTATCCCGGCACGTCGGCGGACGACGAGCCGATGGACATGCCGGCGGTGCGGCACCTCATCCGGACGGGCGAGGCGGACGGGCGAGAGGTGGCGTTCTTCGCCGACGGCATCCAGGTGCCGCTGGCGCCGTTCATGGGGGTCATGGCGGTGGCGCCAGAGAACCCGATGGTCGGAGAGCCCGGCGTAACGGTGCCCGGCGTGCAGGCATCGCGGCCGCCGGGGCCGTTCGGCGGGAACCTCGACGTCAAGGACCTCACCGCCGGCAGCACGCTCTACCTGCCGGTCTTCCACCCCGGCGCGCGCTTCTACGTGGGCGACCCGCATTCCGTGCAGGGCGACGGCGAGGTGAGCGGCACGGCCATCGAGCAGTCGCTGAGCGGCGACTTCCGCTTCGTGCTCCACAAGGGCCGGACCATCGACGGGCCGCGCGCCGAGAACGCGACGCACCACATCCTGATGGGAATCGATCTCGATCTCGACCGCGCCCTGCGCAAGGCGGTCGTCGCCACGGTCGACTTCCTCGTCGAGGAGCGGGGCCTGACCGGCCCCCAGGCGTTCTCGCTGGCCAGCATCGCGGTGGACTTTCGCGTCGCCGAGGCGGTCGACCTGACGCAGGTCGTGACGGCGTTCGTCCCGAAGGCGATCTTCCTGGAGCGTTGACGTTGACCGCCACCGGCAAGGAGAGTCCCCGCCGGCGCCGACCCGCCCTTGGTTTGCGGCTCTGACGCCGAGAGGTATCGTCTAGACTTGCACGACGCCTCCATGGGGACCTTCTTCCGGGACGTCTTCCAGACCCGCTACCGCGAGGCCACGGCCAGCGCGATCCTGTTCGCGATCGTGATCGGCGTGGTCATGAACGCGGCGATCACGTACGCCGGACTGAAGATCGGCTTCACCATCACCGGCAGCGCCATCGCTGCGGTGCTCGGCTTCGGCGTCCTGCGCGGCGTGCTGCGACGCGGCTCCATTCTCGAGACCAACACCGCGCAGACCTGTGCGTCGGCCGTCAACGTTTCCAACTCCGGCATCATCTTCACCGTTCCGGTCCTGTTCCTGCTCGGGCTGCCGCTGGCGGCCGACGGCGCCGACTTCTGGCTGATAACGCTGGCCGCGGTCGGCGGGGCGATCCTCGGCACGGCGTTCATCATCCCGTTGCGCAAGCAGATGATCGAGATCGAGCGCCTGCGATTTCCGTCCGGGACGGGGGTGGCGGCCATCCTCAAGTCGCCGGGCGCCGGCGCGCGCAAGGCGGTCGTGCTGCTTGCCGGCATCGGCGCCGGCGCGGCCGTGTACTGGTTCGTTGCGGCCGAGCAGCTCGGGCTGCCCAGCTACGGCTCGCTCGGCATCGACGTGCTGACGGCCGGCGCGCTGGACGCCGGCCGTCTGCTGAGCTTCCCGCCGCAAGTCGAGTTGATCTTCGGGATCGCGCCGTTCGCCCTCGGCGCCGGGTACATCACCGGTCGTCCCGGCCTGTTCGTGCTGGCGGGCGGCATTCTCGCCTATCACGTGCTGACGCCTTTCGCCTTCGCCATGGGCTGGATGCCGGCGTCCGTAGCCGCCCACGAGGCGCCCGCCTACGGCTTCGGCGCCTTCAACCGGCCGCTGGGCATCGGTCTGCTGTTGGGCGGGGCGATGATGGGCATGGTCATGTCGTTGCCGGCAGTCCGGGCTGCGCTGAGGAGCGTCGCGGCGGCCGGCAGGGTGCGGGGCGGCGGCGACGAGCTCGGCCTGCCGGTGCTGGTGACGGCTGCCGTCCTGGCCGGCATCCTGCTGTTCGCGGCGGCCTACGTGGTGGGGGAGAAGCCGTTCAACCGCACCTGTCCGGTCACCGGCCAGTGGGTGGGGGCCGTGTCCGTCGCGGACATCCCGGGCGACCTGTCGGAAGACGAACGCCGGGCGGCAGCAAACGTGCTCAACGCCGAGGTCGACGCTCTTATCACCGCCACGCGTTCCCACGGCGGGTACGTCATCCGCTTCTCGAGCGAGCAGGCGGCCCGGACCTGGGACGGCTACGAGACGGCCCGCAAGGACGACTACCTGCTGAGCAACAACGCCCGGCCGGGCTGGCTGGCGGGATTCCCGCCGCTGCTGCGCGCGGCGGCCATCGCGCTCGTCGGGGTGGCGTGGATCTGGCTGGCCGGCATCATCATCGCGCAGTGCACCGGCATGACCGACTGGTCGCCGATCTCGGGCATGGCGCTGCTGACCGTGGTGCTCGTCATGCTGCTCGGCGGCACGGGGGCGGTGGTCGGCGCCGTGCTGATCGGGGCCGCGTTGTGCGTCGCCATCACATTGGCCGCCGACATGATGGCCGACCTGCGCACCGGCCACCTGGTGGGCGCGCAGCCGCGGCGGCAGCAGGTGCTGGAGCTGCTGGTCGTGGGCATCGGGCCGCTCGTGTCGATGCTGGTCGTGCTGCTGATCGCCGAAGCGAATCGCCAGAGCTTCGGCGTGGCGTTCGGCCCGGAGACGCCCACGACGGCGCCGCAGGCGCAGGCGCTGCAGGCGGTCATAACCGGGGTGCAGGGCGGCGAAATGCCGTATGCACTGTACGGCTTCGGCGCGCTGCTGGGGGCGCTGCTCGGCCTGAGCACGTTCAGCGGCCTCGGCGTGCTGGTCGGCCTCAGCATGTACCTGCCGTTCGCGGCCATCGCCACCTACGGCGTCGGCTGCGTCGTCAACATGCTGGTGGCGCGCTGGAAGGGCCGGGTGTGGGCGGAGGACTGGGGTGTCCCGTTCGCCGCGGGCCTGATTGTGGGCGAGTCGCTGCTCGCGATGACCGTCAACATGATCGTCCTGGCGACCGGCTGACGAGCTGAGGAGACTGCGGTGCGCACGTTCGGGTATCTGGTCATCGGCGTGAGCCTCGTGCTGGGCGCCGTCGCGGCGACCACGGCGTACGTCCCGCCCCTCACCGCGGACGATTCCGCGCTCGCCACAGGGAGCGGCTACGCGCATCTGAATGCCCCGGCGGGCGTGCAGCGCGACGCGGCGGGCGGGTTCGTGCTGTCGGCCGCCGGCGCGCGCGTTCCGCTGGCGCCAACCGGCACGGAGCTGACGCCGGACGTGCAGGCGCGCCTGCGCGCGGCGGGCGTGCAGCGCGTGCGCGTCCGGGAGTTCGCCTTCGCACGCTGGCAGCACGCCTGGCTCTTCGTGCTGGCGGTGGCCGGGCTGGTCGCGGGCAGCGTGCTGGTCAGGCGGGATACGGCGCGGGCGCAGCGGTCGCGCCAAGTCGATGAGAAGCGGCAGCGGCAGGACGCCCCGCAGGCGGCGCTGGCGGAAATCGTCGCTGCCGCCCGCGGGCTCCAGCGCGATCTGTCGGCGCTCGGGGCCGATGCCGACCGGACGCGCGCCATCATCGAGCGCGTAGGCCACGTTCAGTCCGTGCTGGCGCTGCAGGTGGTGGAAGGCCGGGACACGCTCGTAGGCAAGCTCGGCATGGCCCGCTACGCGGAGCTGATGGATGCATTCAGCCGCCTGGAACGGACGTTGAACCGCGCCTGGTCGGCGGCCGCGGACGGCGTGCTCGACGAAGCGCTGCGCTGCATCGACGAAGCGGTAGCGCTGGCTCCGGCGGTCGAGCAAAAGCTCGGCGGCAGGTGACTCGAATCCCGATCCCGCTTCTGTACGAACGCAGCACACTACCCGCCGCCGGACCCCGGTCCTTGCTCCGGCGGACCGGGAGCTCGCCGCGACCGCTCCCGACCGCGCGGCCGTCAGCACGGGGAACGCGAACGCCAGCCAGCCTGACGGCGGGTTCCCCATTCAACTCGGGGTCGTAGGAGCCGCTCACCCACGTGGCCGATCCGCCGGTGCGCCGCGAGTCTCCCGACCAGGTCTTCGCTGCGGTTCGAGCACGGCGCGTCGCCGTTCACCGGCGCGGAGCCGCCGTTCGCCGATTGGTCCTGGCGCCCGCGCCGACCGGCCGTCAGACTGCATGTCCACGATCATTCAGGGAGGCATGGATTGACGGACACCATCGCGGGCAACGACGAAGGCCAGGTTCACCGACGGCAGCCCCCACGCAGGCTCGGCCCTCTCGCGCCCGGGCTGCTGGTCATCACGCTCGGCGTCGTGTTCCTGTTGGACAACCTGGGTTTCGTCCGGCCCTGGCAGGTTCTCCGGTTCTGGCCGGTGCTCCTGATCGCGGCCGGCGTGAAGTATCTGTGGGAGGCGCGCGACCGCGGCGCCGCCGTCAGCGGCACGCTTCTGGCGTCCGCCGGCGGCCTGCTGCTGCTGGACAACCTGTACGTGATCGACGTCGATCTCTGGGACCTCTGGCCGCTCATCCTGGTTGCGATCGGGTTCCGGATGCTCTCGCACGCCAGGTCCGTTCCGGACGCGGCGGACGAGTCGACCGAGTCGACCGAGAGATGTTCCGCGTTCCTCGGCAGCGTGGAGCGCCGGAACCGCTCGTCGGATTTCCGGGGCGGCTGGGTGTCGGCGTGCATGGGCGGCGTCAAACTCGACCTCACCGGGGCGGACATGGCCGCGGATCGGGCGGTGCTCCAGATCTCCGCGCTGATGGGAGGCGTGGAGATTCGCATTCCGGAGGATTGGGAGACGGAGCTCAGGGTCACGCCGATCATGGGTGGGGTCGAGGACAAGACGCGGGGACCGGCCGCGGCGACGAAGCGACTCGTGCTGCGGGGAACGGTCCTGATGGGCGGGGTCGAGATCAGGAACTGAACGTCGTGGCGGGTCCGGGTGACGACGAGGAAGAAGACGATGACCAGAGGTCCCTATGTTGGGCGCGGAATGCTCGGAATCGTGGCGATCATGGTGCTTGGCGTCGTGATCGCCGAGTCGGATGCCACACGGGACTCGACCGGGGCCGAGGACGCGTCCCGGCTCGACAGCGGGGCGTTCCTGGGCTCGGTCGAACACCGGAATCTGTCGGCGGCGTTTCTCGGAGGTGAAGCCGCTGCCGTGATGGGGCGGCTGGAGGTCGACCTGCGCGGCGCGGCGATGGCGGGCGAGAAGGTCGTCATCGAGGTGGACGTGGTCATGGGACGCGTCGAGATCCTCGTGCCGGACGACTGGAAGGTCGTCTCCGAGGTGGAGGCGGTTCTCGGTGCGGCCGAGGTCCACACCTCCCGGCGGGAGGCGGTCGCCGGCGCGCCGCTGCTCGTCGTTCGCGGGGGCGTGTTGATGGGCAGGCTGGACGTCGGGGATTGACGTGCACCCGATTCTCGCCTCCGGCCAGCGGCGCCTTCTCTACCTGACTTCGTGGGTGCTGCTCGGTCTGCTGTTTGCGGTCGCGTGGTCCGGGGCGGGCCCGGGGGCTCGCTTTCCGGGGGCGCTCGCGGTCGTGGTGCCGCCGAGCGTGTTCTACGGGTTCGTGTGCCTCTCGGCCTGGTACGTCTGCCGGGCCACGCCCCTTGCGGCCCGGTCCGCGGTTCGGATTCTCGGCACCCACGCGGGAGCCGCCGTCGTGGCGACGGCACTGTGGATGCTCGTCTGGGAGGGCTGGTTGCGCGTGCTGGTCGGGTCGCCGGCTTTCGATGCCGACGTGCTCGACGCCTACCGCGCCCGGTCGGTGGTTCTGCCGGCCGCGGGCGTGCTGCTGTTCTGGTTTTCCGGCATGCTCCACTACCTGCTGATCGCCTTCGAAACGGCGCGCCGGGCGGAAGCGCGCGAGCTCGGCTACGAGGTGCTGGCGCGCGAGGCCGAGCTCAAGGCGCTACGGGCCCAGATCGATCCGCACTTCCTCTTCAACACCCTCCAGTCGCTCAGCGCGCTGACCTCGACCGATTCTGCCGGCGCGCGGCGCATGTGCCTGCTGTTGGCCGACTTCTTCCGGAGCAGCGTCCGGCTCGGCGCGCAGGATCGGATTCTTCTCGAACAGGAAATGGACATGGTCCGGGCGTATCTGGACATCGAGAAGGTACGTTTCGGTTCGCGTCTGGCCGCCGAAGTCGTATTGGAGCCCGGATGCCGCGAATGCGTGATTCCGCCGTTGGTCCTCCAGCCGCTGGCGGAGAACGCCGTGCGCCACGGCATCCACTCCCTCGTCGATGGCGGCGTCGTGGAGGTGACGGCGCGGTGCGATGCGCGGTTCGTATACCTGCGCGTCCGGAATCCGGTCGATACGGCGGCCGCGCCGCGGGCCGGCGCGGGAGTCGGACTCGACAACGTGAGGCGCCGGCTCGCCGCCGCTTTCGACGGCGGGACCGAGACCCGATGGCGGCTCGAGAACGGTTCGTTTCTGGTGGATATCCGCATTCCACGGGAAGACGGGGTTCGGGAGCGAACGGAATGACCCAGCCGCCGGCGCGGCGTATCCGCGCAGTGGTCGTGGATGACGAGGCGCTGTCACGCGCCCTGATCCTGGAGTACCTCGCCGAGCACCCGGACGTCGAGGTCGTCGGTGAGTGCGCCAACGGGTTCGAGGCGGTCCGGGCGGTCAGCGATCTCAGGCCCGAGCTGCTCTTCCTCGACGTGCAGATGCCGAAGCTGGACGGCTTCGAAGTTCTCGAGCTCGTCGGCGCGGACGTCTACGTGATCTTCGTGACCGCCTACGACAAATACGCGCTACGTGCCTTCGAGGTCCACGCCGTTGACTACCTGCTGAAGCCGTTCGGGGCGGAGCGCTTCGCCGAGGCCCTCGACGAGGCCCGGGCGAGGCTCGCGCGGGCGGAACGAGCGCCCGCCCTCCAGGTGGCGGCCAGCGCGCGGCCGGAAGGCGCCCACCGCGAGCGCATCCTGATCCGCTCGGGCGCGAAGGTGGAGGTGGTTCCGGTCGGACGCATCGACTGCATCCTGGCTCGGGACGACTACGTCGGGGTCATGGTCGGCGGGCGGGAGCTGCTGAAGCAGCAGACGCTGGCGGACCTGGCGGGCCAGTTGGATCCGGAACGCTTCGTGCGTATCCACCGCTCGTGCGTCCTCAATATCGATCGGCTGGCGCGGCTGGAGGCGGCCACCCGGCAGAGCCACGTCGCCGTGCTGAAGGACGGCACGCAACTGCCCGTCAGCCGGAGCGGTTACGCCAGGCTGAGCGAGTTGCTCAAGTAGTCCCTACGGGCTGCGGAGCGGGCCGATGCGGTAGACTCCGGCAGCACCGCGGAGGGCCTGCCATGCTGAAGCGAGACGCCTCTCATCCTATTGTTCTGCTGCTCGGAATCGCGCTCCTGCTGTTGGCCGCCGTTCCGTCCGCGCAGGACGCGGGCGGGCATCTCAGCTCGGTCGTCGACAAGCTCTCTCGCGGCGAGCGGGTGTTCGGGGTGAGCACCTACGACCTGTCGCTGGAGAACGCCCGCTCGCTCGCGCGGTCCGACATCGACTACGTCTACGTCGACATGGAGCACGGGCCGATGGATTTCACCGCGCTCCACACTTTTCTGCTCGGACTGATCGACAAGCAGGCGATCGCCGAGAGCGGCAGCCTGCAGCAACGGGTCACGCCGCTCGTGCGCATCGCGCCGTACGGGCGCGAACCGTCCGCGTGGGCCGTCAAGCAGGCGCTCGACATCGGACTGATGGGCATAATCTTCCCGTCGATAGAGAACCCCGAGCAGGCGCTGGCCGCGGTACAGGCGATGCGCTACCCGCAGCGGCGCGGCTCGGCCTTTCCGGAGCCGCCCGGCCTGCGCGGGTCCGGACCGGGGATTGCGACCTGGTTCTGGGGCGTCTCGGGTGCCGACTACCGCCAGCACGCCGACCTGTGGCCGCTCAACCCGAGCGGTGACCTCGTCGCGCTGATGATGATCGAGTCGGCGGCGGGTGTGGAGAACGCTGACGCGATCGCATCGGTGCCGGGTGTCACCGGCTTCTTCGTCGGCCCGAGCGATCTTTCCAACTCGCTCGGTCTGCCCCGGGACGACCCGGAGGTGGAGGACGCGATCCAGACCGTCGTCGACGCCTGTTTGGCGCACGGCGTCGCCTGTGGCATCACGGCCGGCGCCGCCGACATGCGGCGCCGCATCGACCAGGGGTTCCGCATCCTCGGCGCCGGGCGGGCCGGCGGCGGGCTCACCGCCGGAAACGATGCCGCGGTGCGGGCGGGTCGTGCCGTCGCGAGAAACTGACCCGGCGTTCGATTGGGGCTCAGGGCGCCATCCAGCCGGAGCGGAGTGCCGCGCGATCGACAGCCGTGCCGCCGAGGTAGACGTCCGCGATCCGTCGAGTGTTGGTAATGTCGTCCAGCGGGTTCGCGTCGAGCACGATGAAGTCGGCGCGGGCTCCGGGCGCCAGGCGTCCCGAGTCGTCCAGTCCGAGACGGTCGGCCGAACGACTGGTAGCGGTGACGATCGCGTCCATCGGGCTCAGGCCGGCCGCCACCATCAACTCCAGTTCCCGGTGCGCCGAGAACCCGTAGAAGTGATCCTGGACGCCGGAATCCGAGCCGAGGACGAGCGCTGCGCCGGCGGCGTGCAGCTTGGCGAGGCTGCGCTCCATCTGCTCGTACGAGCGAGCGGCTCGCTCCGCCGCGTCCATGGCGCGGGTCGCGAAGCTGTCGGTCGCCCGCGCGAGCACATCGGGCGCCACCGTCTCTGCGAGGATCGGCGTGCCGAGCCACGGCGGCGGCGTCGTGTGCCGGCCGCGCTCCGAGATGCCGATGTTCGGCATCACGAAGACGCCGCCCTCGACGATCTCGGCGACCAGTGCGTCGTCCATTTCCCGGTCGCGGACCAGGTGGGCGAAGCCGTCGACGCCCGCCGCTACGAGCTCCTCGGCGTCGTCGTGATAGAAGACGTGTGCGATCACGTCGAGGCCGTGACCATGCGCCTCGTCAATGATTGGGCGGTAGAGGTCCGGCTCGAGCTTCTCCACAGATCCGCCGCGGTCGTCGACCCAGATCTTGACGAACGACACGCCCCGGGCCGCGAGCTCCTGTACATAGCGCCGTCCGTCCTCCTCACTGGTGACCCCGTAGGCGGAAGGCCGTAGCGCTGCCGCCCCGGGGCCGGCGTTGGGCCGCGCCAGTCCACGTCCCGCCGTGAAGAGACGGGCGCCGCCGAGCGACCCGGCTTCCTGATCCCGGCGGATATCGCTCCATACGTCGCCGGCGTCGGTGCCGAGCGAGACGATGACCCCCACGCCGTAGTACGCGTAGCGGTTCAGGTGGTCGACCACGTTCTCGCGGGTGTAGTTGCCGGCGTCGTAGGTCAGTCCCCGCTGAAAGCCTACATGGCCGTGCAGGTTGACCAGCGCCGGCATCACCGTAGTGCCGGTCAGGTCGACCACGACAGCGCCGGGCGGCGATTCGACCTCGTCGCGCGGTCCTGCGGCCAGGACGGCGCCGTCGTCGATCACGAGCCGCGCCACCTCTATCGCGGGCGTGCCCGTACCGTCGATGAGCCGCCCGCCATCGTAGACGGTCGCCGTGCTCGCCGCTGCGGGCGTCTCCGGGGACCCGTCCCCGCAACCCGCCAACGCGCCCATGCCCACAGCGGCAAACGCGCCGCCGAACCGACGCAGGATTCCTCGACGATGCATGCTCGTTCTCCTCGAAAGCGGGCGCGGTGGGCGCCCGCGAGCGCCGCGCCGACTCATCGTAGCAGTCCGGACGCCACACCTCGCCCGATGTCCCGCTTGCCGCTCCGCGCCGGTCTCGGGAATAATACCGGCCTCCGTCTCGAGCCCGTCCCGACTAACCCATGCGCGTTTTCGTCACCGGCGCGGCTGGCTACATCGGTAGCGTGGTGGCTGAGCGCCTGCTCGCCCAGGGCCACGCGGTCGCCGCATTCGACGATCTCTCGCAGGGGCATCGTGCAGCGGTGCCCGCGCGGGCCGGGTTCTTCGAGGGAGACCTCCGCGACCGCGACCGCCTTGCGGAGGTGATGTCCTCGGTTCGTCCTGACGCCGTGGTGCATCTGGCGGCGGAAGCGCTCGTCAGCAAGTCGGTGACCGAGCCCGCGAAGTTCTTCCAGGTCAACGTGACCGGCGGGCTCAACCTGCTGGACGCCATGCGCGCCGTCCGCGTGCGCCGACTCGTCTTCTCGTCGACCGCGGCGGTGTACGGCGAGCCGGAAGCGATTCCCATCCGCGAGGACGCGCCGCTACGGCCGGTCAACGCCTACGGCGCCTCGAAGCTGGCGTTCGAGCTGGCGTTGCCGTGGTACGCGTCGGCGTACGGGCTGCGCCACGTCTCTCTCCGCTACTTCAACGCCTGCGGGGCGACGGCGGAGCGGGGCGAGCACCACGTGCCCGAGACGCACTTGATCGCGATCCTCCTGGAGGTGGCGCTCGGTCTGCGCCCCGAGATTCGCATCTTCGGCAGCGACTACGACACGCCGGACGGAACCTGTATCCGTGACTACGTGCACGTCGGCGACATCGCCGACGCGCATCTGCTGGCCCTCGACCGCATCGACCGGATCGAATCGGGCGCGTTCAATCTCGGCAACGGGACCGGTTTCTCGAACCAGAAAGTGGTTGAGGCGGCCCGGCGTGTCACCGGTCACCCGATTCCGGCGCTTGCGGCCGACCGGCGGACTGGCGATCCCGCCCGCCTGGTGGCCAGCGCGGAGCGCGCGCGCGAGGTGCTCGGCTGGTCGCCGCGCCACCGGACTCTCGACGAGATGATCGCCACCGCCTGGGCGTGGCGGAAGGACCGGTTGCACCCGTACTCCGTCTGACGCCGGCCTTGCCGTCCGCGCTCCACTCTGGCGGCGAGCTGGCCGACCGTCCGTCCTCCACCGCACGCCCGCGGCGCGAGCCCCGACGTCGCGGCCGCCGCTACAACCAGGCAAACTTCACGGCGAAGAGCAGCGCTACCGCGATCAGCGTCGGCGAGCATTCCTGCCGGCGGCCCGCCATCACCTTGATCAGCACGTAGGTCAGGAAGCCGAGTCCGATGCCGTCGGCGATGGAGAATGTCAACGGAATGGCGATGACGGTCATGACCGCGGCGGCGGACTCGGTGACGTCGCTCCAGTTGATGTCCACCAGCGGGCGCGCCATGAGGCACGCCACGTAGAGGATGGCCGCCGCCGTCGCGTAGGGCGGGATCGAGCCGGCCAGCGGCGCGAAGAACAGGCAGGCAAGGAACAGCACGGACACGACGACGGCGGTCAGGCCGGTCCGTCCGCCCGCGCTGGCCCCGGCCGCGCTCTCGATGTAGCTCGTCACCGGCGAGGTGCCGAGCAGCGCGCCTCCCACCGTGCCCGTCGAATCGGCGATCAGCGCCCGCTGCATGCGCGGAAGCTGTCCGCGCTTGTCCAGAAGCTGCGCCTGGTGGGCGACGCCTATGAGCGTGCCGGTCGTGTCGAACAGATCGACGATCAGGAAGGTCACGATGACCGCGATCATGCCCGCCTGCAGCGCGCCGGCGATGTCGAGCGCCAGCAGCGTCGGCGTCGGATCCGGCGGCAGCGACGCGATGCCCTGCCATTCGGAGACGCCCAGGACGAGACCCGCGACGGCGACGCCCAGCATCCCGATGAGCGCCGCCCCCGGCACCCGGCGCGCCGCGAGGGCCACGATGGCGCAGAAGCCGAGCAGGGATAGCACCGGTCCGGGCGCCGTCAGCTCCCCGGCGGTGACCAGAGTCGCCTCGCTGTCCTGGATGATGCCCCCGTTGCGCAGCGCGATGATCCCCAGGAACAGTCCGATCCCGGCTGCGATGGCCAGCTTGAGCCCCTGCGGGATCGCTTCGATGATCCAACGCCGCACCGGCAGCACGCTCAGGATCAGAAACAGCACGCCGGAGACGAACACCGTGCCGAGCGCGACCTCCCACGAGTGACCCATGCCGAGCACGACGCCATAAGCGAAGAAGGCGTTGAGCCCCATCCCCGGCGCCAGCGCGATCGGGTAGTTGGCGTACAGCCCCATCACCAGCGTGCTGAACGCCGCCGCCAGACACGTGGCGACGAACACCGCGTCGAACGGCATGCCGGCGTCGGAGAGGATCTGCGGGTTGACGAAGGCGATGTAGGCCATCGTGAGGAACGTCGTCGCGCCCGCCGTCACCTCCGTCCGCACGTCCGTGCCGTGCTCCGCCAGTCCGAAGAAGCGTTCCAGGGTCGCTGTCATGGGTTTCCTCGACAGATCGCGGGCGCCGTGTACTCCAGATCCAGGAGCCGGAAGTAGCTCTCACCGAGAGCGATGTTCCGGAAGGCGTCGTCGTTCAGGTGCCGATGGATGCGCCCCGTGACCTCCAGCTCCTCCCGGTAGACGTCCAGGTCCTTGTCGCGCGACGCCAGGAAGTCCGTGCCCGGGAGGATCCGCTCCGAGAACGCGTTCAGGAACGGCACGTACGCCGCTCGGCCCTCCGGCGTCGAGAAGTAGGCATCGTCGATCACCCGCCACGCGATGTCCAGCATCAGGTTCGGATGGCGCTCCAGCATGGAGGTCATCAGCGCAACGTGGCGGGTAGGATTCATGGTGGTGAGTTCCCTCGACAGCCCCATGTGGACCCATACGATCGCGTTGTCGGGGTAGCGGCGCAGCACCTCCTCCATCAACGGGAGGTAGCGGGTCGGCTCCTCGTCGCTTCCGAGATCCGAGTGGATGGCCAGCGGGATGCCGCGCTCGCGCAGCGCTTCCATGAAGACGGTCCACTCGGCGATGGCTTCCATGGGCACCGGCTCGTGGCCGTTGTCGTACAACGCCTGCTTGACCAGGTTGACCTCGCCCATCCAGCGGAAGAGGCCCGGGTACTCCGCGTCGAGCAGCGCCATGCCGTCAAGCACGGACTGGGAGTCGGACAGGTCCGGAAAGGTCATGGCGAGCGTCAGGTGCAAGCCCTCCGGCGTCTTCGTCACGACGTTGGCGGCGTTGACGAAGTCGTTCTTCAGCGTCGGCGTCACCGGCGTGCCGGGGCAGTCCAGGTAGTACGTGCAGGAGGACGACGCTGGCAGCATCTGGCCGATGCCGTAGACGTTGGCGAAGAGGACGCCGGTTGCCTCGAAGTATCCCAGGATTTCCTCGAACGGCACGGCGGCCCCGCCGAACGGCCGGAAGTGGACGTGGGTGTCCACCACGGCGGTCTGCGGCTGGGCGGAACGGTCGTAGCAGGGTGGGTCCGGCGTCCGGAAGGAGTCCAGCGTCAATCTCGATGGAGCGCCCGTCTCCGCAGGCTCGGGGGAGCGGGCCGTCTGCGCCGCGCCGGCAGGCGCTGAACCGGATGCGCCGAAGACAAAGAGTGCGACGAGCAGCAGGAGCAGCATGCCGCCCCGCGGATGTCCGGGGTCGACAAACCGCATCCCGCTCTGCCGCCCGTCTGCGCGGCGGAAGAGCGCACGGAACATCCCGCCGCAGAAGCTGACCGGGGTTCCGCCGCCTCCGATCAACTGAACCAACACATTTGTTTTCAGCATGTTATGGGAACGGGAGGCCGGTCTGTCCAGTCGAAGATCAACTACCCATCAACTACCGGAAGCATCGTGTTTTCGGCATCTTACAGGTTCCTGACGTCCACGCGGGTGCCTGTCTGTCAACTGCCAGCCGAATCGAGCCTGCAGAAATCTGGCGGTCCGTTCTACCCGCCGCACGGATCAACTTCCTGTCAACTATCCATCAACTGAGGTAAGAAGCTTATTTTCAATAATTTACATGCACAAAGCGTGCGCCTCGACGGTTACCTGTCAACTACCGGTCGGCAGGAACGCCGGCCCAGAACGGGACGTACTTTCGCAGCCTCGGGGGAGTGTTTTCGTCGAACGGCTTGATCGCGCCGGCAGCCACGGCCTCGCGGATGTGCCGCGACACCGTCGCCTTGTTGTTCGTCTTGATGCCGAACCGCTCCCGCAGGGAGGTGTTGGTCAGGAATTCGCGCGTCACGTACTTCAGGCAGGCGTGCAGGTAGCAGGCCCGAACCCGTTCCTTGCTGTCCATGTCGGCCAGAGGTTTGCGAGCGAACAGGACCGCGCGGGTGGAGCCGGGGGGCACCTCGAAGAGCGGAGCAGGAAGCTGGTAACGTTCGACCTGTTCCACCACCTTGTCGATTCCGCCGCCTCGTTCCTCGCAGATGTCGAACCGGCGCATGAGCGAAGTGAGCGCCTCGTTCCTCGAAGCCGGTGGGCTGTCGAGGAAGCGCCGAGTGTCCACCAGCGGCTCGCCCGGGTTCGTGATCTCGACGCGTCCGTCGAAGATCTCCACCATCGGCCCGGCCCCGGTCACGGAGAAGTCCTGGTGCAGCAGCGCGTTGGCGACCAACTCCCGCACCGCCGGGGCGGGGAATTCCGGTATGGTTCGCCGAAGTGCCTGCCCGATGACCTCGTGCGTGGGCAGCTTGGCGTTGACGTAGTCGATCAGCCCCTCGAAGCCGGAGGCGTAGCCCTTGGCGTGCTCACGCTCTCCCAGGCCTTCGGTGCGCCCCTTGCCGCGGTACTCGATGACGCGCACGGACTTCCGCTTCAACCGCGGAAAATCGCCCAGATTCCTGGCAAACAGAATGGCGCCCAGGTTCGTGACGTCAAAGCCGCCCGCCTCGCAAGGCGCAACAAGACGATCCCGCTGCAGGGCGTCGAGAATGGCGGCGCGCCCGTCGGGGAGCGGTGCGCCGAGCAGGTGGAAATACGCCGGGTAGTCGAGCTGAAGCAGGATCTCCTCGCCGCTGACGCGTTGCGCCGCAACCCCGTCTTCGAAGCGCACCTGATCGAAGATGCGCCAGAGCGCCCGTTCCTTCTCGGGAAAGTCCTTGAGCTTCTTCTTGTAGCTGCCGACGCGGATGTACTCCTGGCCGGCGAACCGCACCGGATGGCGTGCGGCCCGGGCGATCTCCGCCAGAACGACCGGCCCGGTGTCCGTGTCCAGGCGGAAAAAGCGGAAATCGATCTTCGGATCGAGCAGGCGCAGAAGCCAGCTCTCCAGCGCTTCGTTGCCCTTCTTCGCAACCGTGGGATCAAAGGCCGTTCCCACGATGGCGTGGTCCGAGTCTCGGACGCCCCAGACCAGATAGGCCGCAGCTTTCCCGACCAGTGCCGCGGAATTGGCGAGCGCGGAGATGTACTCACCGATCTCCTGCGGATCGCCGTAACTGTGCTTGAACTCCAGCCACTCGGTTTCGCGGGGTAGGGCACGGAGCTCCTGGACCAGGCCGTTGAGGTACGCAGATGAGCGTTGGCCGTTCACGTCTCGGTTCCTTCCGCCCCGGCGAACCCGCCCGCCGTCGACTCCGGTGCAGGTGAGTCTGCTGATGATGGGCTCTCCCGCGGCGTGCGGCCGCTCGTAGCGGCGTCAGGCCCGCCGGTCTCGTGCTCTTGATCCAAGCGATCTCGGCGAAACTTCAGAAACCCATCGGGTCCGTCGTCTCTGAGGGTGTACGCACCGGAAACATGATGAGGAACTTGAAGATCGTCCTGGTCCGAACCAGCACTGTGCAAGATCTGGAACGCCTTCCGGAGCGGAATGGCCTGCGCCTTGACCGCATCAATGCTTGAAGCCGTGCGGCCGAAGCACTCCAGGTCCTTCGCGATTGGAAGGTCGACGTGGACGGGCGGTGTGTAACGTGGGCCCGCGGAATCGAGTGCCTCACGGAGGCGCGCATTGAACCACGACTGATCGAAGCCCCGTTGGCCGAACCAGAAGAAGACGCGGCCTACATGCTCTGTTCGCGCGAGCCGCTCGATCAGCTCGGAGCTGCCCCACCATACGAAGTCCACGTGTCGGCTTGATTCTTGCGCCCGGCGTTCCCACTTGGAGACACGTTCATTCCAGCGCTCCATCGCGGACTTCTTGCCGTCAACCCGAGCGTCCGGGCGATCGAGCGGGACGCAGACGAAGTAGCGGGTGAGCGAGGAATGCCTCGAAAGAGCGGTCTTTACGGACCCGTCCAATTGAGCGAACTGCGAGTCGCCGAGCGTGGTGAAGTACTTCGTCTGCCAGCCCCATTCGGTGTTGTCGGAGAGGGCGCAGAAACACTCGACGCCGGCGTCCGGAGTACCCTTTCGTTCGAACTTGGCGCCGGCCGGGGACTCAGTTCGCGCGAGCTGGGCGCAGAGTTCCTCAAAGCCGGCAGCTTGTGAGCCGTTCAGTGGTCGTATGGCTTTCCAGTCGAGATTCAACCGTTGATCTCCTCGGCGGCGTCATCGCGTCGATGGCGCTGTGTGAACGGCTCGGTCCCTTCGTTGAGGATGGCAAGGTAGCGTTCGTGGACGAACAATCGTCCCCGGCGCTTCCCGGTGATCTCGCGAGCGATGCCCAGGTCGACCAGCAACTCCATGGCGGTGGCGGTGGTGCGGAAAGCAAGCCCCGTCCGCGCGCCGGCCGACGGCAGGGACAGGATCGGCTGCGCCTTGAGGGCGTCGTGCACGCGCAGGGCCGAGCCGGCGCGCCGCCCGCCGTGCTGCTCGATGGCGGTCCGGTCGGTCGCGAACAGTTCGAGGAGACGGTGCGACGCGGAGACGGCACCGTCGGCCGTCGTCCGCACGCCGTCGATGAAGAAGGCGAGCCACGCTTCCCAGTCGCCGGTGCGGCGCACGTCGTTCAGCAGCTCGTAGTAGTCGGCCCGGTGCTGCTTGAAGTAGAGGCTCAAGTAGAGAAGAGGCTCGTGCAGTACTCCGGCGTTGTACAACAGCAGCGTCACGAGCAGGCGTCCAAGACGGCCGTTGCCGTCCAGGAAGGGATGGATGGTCTCGAACTGCACGTGCGCCAGCCCCGCCCGGACGAGGACGGGAAGCCCGTCGTCAGTGGCGTGCAGGAAGCGCTCGAGCGCCGTCATGCAGTCGGGTACGGCGGTGTGGGGCGGCGGCACGAAGACTGCGTTGCCGGGCCGGGTCCCGCCGATCCAGTTTTGCGAGCGGCGAAATTCGCCGGGGGCCTTGGTGCTGCCGCGTCCGGTCGACAGCAGGACGCCGTGCATCTCGCGGATCAGGCGGTTCGATAGCGGGAAGCCCTCGCGCAGGCGCCGCAGACCGTGCTCGAGGGCGGCGACGTGGTTCGAGACTTCGACGACGTCATCGAGCGGAACGCCGGGTGTCTCCGCGGACTCGAAGAGCAGCAGGTCCGACAGCGACGACTGCGTGCCTTCGATCTGGGAGGAGAGCACGGCTTCCTTGCGCACGTAGACGTAGAGGAAGAGGCTCCGGTCCGGCAGGAGCGTCGAGGTACCGTCGAGCCGACCCACGGCGAGCACCGCGGATTCCAGCGCCGGCTGCAGTGCGCCATCCAGGTCCAGGGCGGGCACGGGGGGCAGCGGCGGCGGCACGAAGGCGCGAACCTGCTCGCCGCCCGCGCTCGTGACCTCGTAGGTGCCGATTCGTTCACGCCGCATGACGGTCCAGCGGTTTTCGAGATTGCAACAACGACGCCGACTAGTGTAATTCTAGCCAAAAAAGTCAATAATGGCCCGTGCCTGACCGCTACTTGACGGGTCGAGACCATGTGCAAAATATCAACAGCGGTTCCCGTTAATGTAATTTAAGCTAGAAAAGTTAATTGCGATGGTTTCGTGGAGAAGGCCAAGCATCGGGACAGACAGCCCGCCGGTCGTCGGTCCTCCACCCCGGCATCGAGTACGGTCTGCGGCCACACGAGAGTGAGGCGCCGCCAGCCGGCTCACATCTCCCCGACCGCTGCGCAACCGGGACCGCCGGCCAGCGGGCCGCCGGTCCACCCGGCGGGTTCTCACACCTCCGACAGGTGCGCGATGGCGCCGGTGCTGTCGCCGATCGATTCGGCCGGTACCCCCATGTGGTGGAGCATGGTGAGCAGCAGATTGGCCATCGGCGTCTCGTCCGGGTAGGTGACGTGGCGCCCGGGGTTAAGGTGGCCGCCGCCGCGGCCGGCCAGCACGGTCGGCAGATCGTGGTGATCGTGCCGGTTGCCGTCCGAGATCCCCCCGCCGTAGACGACCATCGCGTGGTCGAGCAGCGATCCCTCTCCGTCCGCGGTGTTGCGGAGCTTCTCCACGAAGTAGGCGAACTGCTCGACGTGGAAGCGGTTGATCTGCGTCACCTTCTCGATCTTCACCGGATCGCCGCGGTGGTGGGTCAGGCCGTGGTGCGCCTCCGAGATGCCGATCTCGCGATAGACGCGGTTGCTCAGCTCGATGGCATACATCAGGGTGATGACGCGGGTCAGATCCGCCGCGAGGGCGACCGTCATCAGGTCGAACATCAGGCGGACGTGCTGGATGAAGTCGCCGGGGAGGCCGGGCGCGGGCCGGTCCAGGTCCGGAGGCGCCAGGTCGGCGTCGCGTTCGCTGCTCGCGATGCGCCGCTCGATCTCGCGCACCGAGAAGAGGTACTCGTCCAGCTTGCGCCGGTCCGTTGAGCCCAGCGTCCCGCTCAGGCGGCGGGCGTCCCCCAGCACGACGTCGAGCACGCTGCGGTCGTAGCCCCGCTGCCGGGCGCGGACGGCCGGATCCCGCTCGATGTCCTCCGCCCCGAAGAGGCGCTCGAACGCGGCCCGCGGGCTCGCTTCGAGCGGCATCGGCGACGAGGGCGTCCGCCACGAGATGCTGTTGCTGTAGGCGCAGCTATAGCCGCTGTCGCAGTTGCCCCCGAGCAGACCCGGCTCGCAGCCGAGCTCAAGCGACCCGAAGCGCGTCTCGCCGCCGAGGTGACGCGCCGCGATCTGGTCGGCCGAGATCCCGGCGTGGATGTCGGCGCCGTAGGTCTTCCTCGGGTGGACGCCGGTGAGGTAGCTCGCCCCGGCCCGCGCGTGGTCGCCGGGACCGTCGCCGAGCGCGCGGCCGCCGTTGTGGGTGAGCCCGCTCAGGACGGAGATGTCGTTCCGGTAGGGGATCATCGGCTCCAGCACGCGGGGCAGCGCCGTGGGCAGGGGAGCGATGGGACCGGCGGTCGCGGGCGTCCACTGGTTCATGACGACGCCGTTCGGCACGTAGACGAAGACCATCCGATTCGGCGCCGCGGCGGCGTGCGCGGTGCGCGCGACCGCCGGCACCATCGCGTCGAGGAACGGCAGCGCCAGCGTGGCGCCGACGCCGCGGAGGACGGTCCGTCGCGGAAGGGCTCGATGCATGGTCATGATTCGCTTCCTTGCTTCACAAAGCCGGCGGCTCATCGTTCTCCAGCGGCCTACGGTTCTTGCGTTTCGGCGCGCCGCATGCGGAACGGCGCGCTCTCGACGACGCCGGTGACGAACGCCGACCAGCGGTCACCGTTCTCGCGGGCCGCGTCGGCAATGGCGGCCACCGCCTCGGCATCGTAGTGCTCCAGCCCGCGGCCGAGGGCGTAGGTCAGCAGCTTCTCGCTCAGGTTGCGGCGGAAGGCGTCCCCGCGGTCGCGCAGCACCTGCTTCAGCTCGGCCGGCCCGCGGAATGCAGTACCGTCTGGCAGCACGCCGGTATCGTCGATCTGGGCATCGTTCTCGTGCGTCCGCCAGGCGCCGGCCGCGTCGTATTTCTCCAGGCCGAAGCCGATCGGGTCGATCTGGTTATGGCAGACCGCGCAGCTCGGGTTGGTGCGGTGTGCCTCCATCTGCTCCCGCAACGTGGCGCCGGCACCGGCGCCACGGGCGGCTTCCAGGGCCGGGACGTCAGCGGGCGGTTCCGGCGGCGGTGCGCCGAGCAGGTTCTCCAGCACCCACTTGCCGCGCAGGACCGGCGACGTGCGCGTCGGGTAGGACGAGACGGTCAGGACGCTCGCGTGCGACAGCAGCCCGCCGCGCTGCGGTCCGTCGAGAGCGACCCGCTGGAACGCTTCGCCATCGACCCCGCGAATCCCGTAGTGCCGGGCCAGCGGGCCGTTGACGTACGTAAAGGGCGCGTCGAGCAGATCGAGCACGCTGCGGTCCTCGCGCACGATCGCCTGGAGGAACAGCTCGGTCTCGGTGCCCATCGCGTCGCGGAGCTCGTCGTCGACCGTGGGGAACCGCGCCGGGTCGGGCTTGGCCCGGTCGAGCGCGCGCAACTGCAACCACTGCGCGGCGAAATCGGTGACCAGCGTGCGGGCCTTCGGATCGGCCAGCATGCGCAGCGTCTCGGCCCGCAGCACGGCCGGGTCGGTAAGGCGTCTCTCATCGGCGAGCCGGAAGAGCCGCTCGTCCGGCATGTCGGCCCAGAGGAAGTACGACAGCCGCGAGGCCAGCTCGTGGTCGTCGAGGGCGCGCACCTCCTCGCCGGCCGCCGGGTCGCGCTCGATGCGGAACAGGAAGTTGGGGGAGAGCAGCACCGCCTGGAGAGCGAGCCGTATCCCCTCCTCGAACGAATCGCCCGCCGCCTGCGCCTGCCGCACCAGGCCGAGCAGCGGGTCGACATCGGCCGCGGTCACCGGCCGGCGGTACGCACGGCGGGCCAGATTCGTGACCACCTCGCGCGCGCAGTCCTCGCTGTGCTCACCGGGCTGGTGCCGGCAGATGAGGATGCGCTCGTAGCTCGCGGGCCGGGCCGGGCTCGGGTTGAACGGGCCGACGATGTCGACGTAGTCGACGTACAGGACCCGCCGGCCGTCGTCCATCACGTTGTCCCGCGGGTCGTCTATGTCGGCGACATGCGGGTAGGAGAGGCGGAAGTCGTGCACCCCGGCCGCCACCGGGACGCGCGTGACGAACTCCCCGCGCTCGTAGCCGAAGGCGTTGCTCCCCTCGATGAGCTCCTCGCGGAACACCTGCCCGTCGAGCGTCGCGACCACCGGCACCGGCGGCTGGCTCTGCCGGGCGTCCTCGATGAAGCGGTCCAGCCGTTCCTCAGCCGTCATGCGTGCTTCGAGTGCCCGGTCGCGCCTGTCGCGCTCTTCCGCCTCGATCGCCCCGCGGGCGATGAGCTGCCGCCGGCTGTAGCGATAGTTGGCGGCCCGGAAGCGCAGCTCGTACTCGGCGTCCCACGGGAAGAGGTGCGAGCCGTAGAGGGCGCCCCGCATCGAGTAGGGGAGGATGTTCCCGGCGGTCAGCTCGTTGCCGGCGTCGTGCGAGCGCCTGCCCATGTAGCGGGCGAGCAGCGTCGGCTCGGCGGGTAGCGGCTCGCCGAAGATGGCGATGCGCGAGAGCCGCTTCGCCGCGGCGACGTACTTCTCCATCAGCAGCGGCGAGACCGAAAGCACGTCGCCGATGTTGTCGAAGCCGTAGCCCGAATCGTCGATCGGAAACTCGTCGGCCGGACTGCCGTGGACGCCGAGCAGGCTGCGGACCGTGTTGTCGTACTCGACCCGGTTGAGCCGGCGCGCGGTGACGCGGCCCGGATCGGCCGTCCTGCGATAGCCGGCGTCGGCCAGGTACGCCTCGATGGACGCGGTCAGGCGCGCAAGGGTCTCGTCAGCCGGCCGGGGGCGTCCCGGGGGCGGCATCTGCCCTCCCTGCAGCCTGCCGAGCACGCGGGACCACGTGTCGATCTGCGGATCGACGGCAGCACCGGAAGTGTTCCGTTCCGCGGAGACCGCCTGCGGATCGATAGCGGCCGCAAGCCTCTCCAGGTTGAGGTTCACCGTGCTCAGGCGGTTGCCGTGGCAGACGACGCAGTGCTCGGCGAAGAACGGCGCGGCTTCGGCGTGCAGCACGGCGGCCGGCGATGCGCTCGCCGCTTCAGGTGCCTGTTCGGCGGCCGTGCTCGGAACCGTCGTCGCCGCCAGGGCGAGCACCAGGCAAGCGCCGCCGAACCTCCGGATCGCCTGGACATCGAGACGCACGCTGAAACTCTGACACATGGTGCGGATCATTATGGCACCCATGTCGACCTGTGCTGGCGCGATGTGTGACCGGATTAGTCGTGCTGGTCGCTACCTGGGTGGTGATCGACAGCCGTGGGTGTTCTATATTCCAGATTCCAGAATATGGAGCGTCAATGAGTCCGTCCGCGCTGCTCCCGCAAGACGTGGTGGTGCTGGCGAAGCTACTGAGCTATCCCGACCGACGGCCGTCCCTGGCGCGAATGGCGGCGGACCTCTTCCCCCCAGGACACTGACGGAAATAACGTTGCCGCCTCTTGGGCGATGACGCTGCAGGCAGGGGCAGGGAGGCGCTGACGGTGCGTTCCGGGCACGCCGGCCCGCTCCAGGAGAAAGCGAGGGAGTGTCGCGGCGTTCGGTCCTCACGGACGACCCCCCAACCCGCATCGTGTCTATTCCAGCTCCCGCATGCCGGCAGGGCTCGTGCGTTCATCGAAAAAGCCCGTTCTCTACAAGAAAGGACTTGACAGCTTTCCGGCGGCAGGTCGATTCCGGTCCGGGATGCCGGCCTGCAACGGCGTTCAGGCTGCCGGAACGGCCCGCTGCGGCCCGTGACCGGCGGGGATGGACGGAAAACGCAATCCGGCGCCGAAACGGCGCTCCTGGACACTCTCAAGTGCTTGAAAAACAGGGGGTTACAATGGCTCCATGAGCCTCGCCGCACATCCTCCGCAACCCGCTTGCATCGCGCCCGTTCGCCCTTCCACGCCGGCCGGCCCGGCCGCCGAGTCGGTGTCCATCCACGCGTCGGACCTACCGGACGGCGCGACCGCAGAATCGGCTCTCCTTCCGGGACCAGCGGCCGGCATCACCGCCGAAGCCGCATTCATCGAGGCATCGGAGCCCGCGGACGGGGCGCTGGTCCCCACCGGCTCGGCGTCCCTCGACGAGCACCGCGCCGCGGTGCTGCGGCGCCGCGACGAGGCCGAGCGGCTCGGTGACGAAATCGCCGAGCTGGCCGCCCGTATCCAGGCCGCGACCTACGAGCTGCTCGTGATGATCCGCGCCTTCGACGAACGCGAAGGCTGGAGCGGCTTCAAGTCGTGCGCCCACTGGCTGAACTGGCGCACGGGCCTCGCGCTCGGAGCGGCCCGCGAGAAGGTCCGGGTGGCGCGCACCCTGGGCGAACTCCCGCTGCTGAGCGACGCGATGCGGCGAGGGCGGATCTCCTACTCGAAAGTGCGCGCCTTGACGCGGGTGGCGACGCCGGCCAACGAGCGCCGCCTGCTCGGCTTCGCGGAATGCGCCCCGGCGTCCTACGTCGAGCGGCTGGCGCGCGCCTGGCGGCGGGTGGACATGGCGGAAGAGGCGGCCGACGAGCAGCGGCGCCACGAGCGGCGGCAACTGACCACCTGGGTGGACGACGACGGCATGGTGGTCATCCGCGGCCGACTGTCGCCGGAGGTGGGGGCGGTGGTGCGGCGGGCGCTCGAGGCGGCGGGCGCTCGGCTGTGGAAGGAGGCGCCGACGGAGGAAGCGGCGGAGACCAGCTACGGACAGCGGCAGGCGGATGCGTTGGGGCTGGTGGCCGAGAGCGCCTTGGCGGCGGACCTCGACCGGGGGACGGCGGGGGATCGGTACCAGGTGGTGCTGCATGTAGAGGCGGAGACGCTGCGAGCTGGAACCAGCGGGCAGGCGACGGATGTTCGGGCGTTGGCGCCGGCGGTCGCGGCAGCGGACGTTTCCGCGGAGACGCCAGCGGTCGCCGCGGCGGTCGCTGGCACGGAGACGCATCGGGCCGCTTTGACGGACGTTCCCGCGGAAACGCCGGCGGTCGCGGCGGCGGACGTTTCCGCGGAGACGCAGTCCGGGCACGCGGCTCTCGAAGACGCCGACGGGCTGCGTGTCTCCGCGCAGACCGCCCGCCGGATGGCGTGCGACGCCGGGGCGGTGGTCATGCAGCACGCCCCGGACGGCGCGGTCCTCGACGTCGGCCGCAAGACCCGCACCATCCCCCCGGCGTTACGGCGGGCGCTGCAGGCGCGCGACCAGCAGTGCCGCTTCCCCGGCTGCAGCGCGCGCCGCTGCGATGCGCACCACGTCCGGCACTGGGCCGACGGTGGGCGGACGCGGCTCGACAACCTCGTGCTGCTCTGCCGCCGCCATCACAGAGCGGTCCACGAAGAGGGCTTCACGGTGCGAATGAGCGCGTCGGGGGAAGCGGAGTTCCGCTGGCCGGACGGCCGGCCCCTGCCCGCTGTTCCGCGCGCAGCGCAATGGACCGGTCCGCCGCTCGCCCCGACCGACGCGCGGCTGGATGACGCCGGCATCGCGATCGGCCCCGATACCGCGACGCCGCACTGGCACGGTGAACGGCTCGACCTCGTCTATGCGATTGACGTGCTGTGGACGCCACGGGAAGGCGCCGGCACGGTGGAGACCGCAGCCTCCGCGTAGGCTGGTCGGAACGGAGGAGGTGCGTTGGCGAGCTCGACTCATGCCGGTTGGAGAATAACGTAGTCGTCCACCAGCATGTGCCGATCGACCGCGTCTATCCTGTGCTGAAGCTCGGCCGGCGTCAGGCCACTCTCGCTGAGCAACGCGTACTGATGCACGTATCCCTGGAATACGCCATTTCGGGCGACGAGCTTCCGAAGTTCACCAATCTTCTTCTTGTCCGCTTCGATTGCGTCCTTCGGTGCCGGCTTAGGTTTCAGGAATCCAGGCTTGCCATCGGCGTACACGAGGATCCTCTTGCGCAGCTCGTCGATCCGCTCCGGTTCGCTCTGGTGTTCGTCGTGGACGAAATTGAGGCAGGCGGCCAGTTCGCCAAGGGGCACATCGGGCACGAACTCACCGGCCATGAACCGTTCGGGGCGTTCACCCAGAAGATCCTCCCCGGCGATACGTCGGGCCTGCTCGGCCCAGAACCTGTAATCGCGTTGCAGGTGGTCTCTCGCCACGTCGACACGGCCGAGTTCCGCCCAACATGAGGCCACCGCCAGCGATGCCAGAGTGAAGTACTCCAGGCAGGCCATCGCCGTCTCGAACCTCGCTCCGGGCAGGAGTTCCTGGTACTTCACTCTCGCTGGACCGAGGGTGGCCAGGACCGCGTCTAGAAGCGGCTCCTCACGCTTGCCCGGCGGGCCTTCCCGCGTGACGATGGACAGTGTATCGAGGGCGAACTTGAGGTTCGCTCGATCGTCCAATTCCAGCAATCGGACGATCCCGTCCACTGAATCCTTGATCTGGCTCAGGCTGTTGTCGAGCTCCGTCAGCTTCTTGTAGAGGACTCCGAATCCAACAGCAGTGACTGCCAGGTTCATGCCGGACAGGAGCATGGTGCCCTTCGTCGCCTGCAGCAGATGTTGCGTGGTGCGAGCGTGCGTCAGAACCGGGACCGAACTCGCCGCTACGGAATCAGGCAGGTCTCGTCCAGTGGGCAGGAGGTGACGGACGATTTGCCCGGCTCCGTCCGTGCTTGGTGCGCTCCGGATGACGCCGCCATGCAGCACGTAGTCCCCGCGGTTGAGGCCGTCGATCAAATCCGCCGGGATCTCTCTGGCCACTGTCCATCCCGGTAGCATCTCGGTCACACTCATGCACGTGTCCGTTCTGGTCGACTGACGCCGAAGTTCACAGGGGTCAAGTTACGTACGATGCCTCGCTGTCACGCACGCGGACGCTGGCCCGCTGCCGGCGGCGCACGATGCGTGCAACGGCCTCCGTGCGCTCGTCGCGGGTCACGCAGAGCCGCACGCCGGCCACGGCTTCGCACACATCGTCTGGCGTGAGGCCCCCGAGGACGTTGGAGGAGGCGAGACGCCGCGGCTCCGTTCGGGGACGCAAGGCGAGGAACTCTGCTCGCGGAGTGCCGGACCCGTCCGGATTCTGCAGCAGCCAGAGCTCCCGCACCCCCAGGTCGGCGTAGCGCTCGATCTTGCCTTCGTCGGCGCTCGTGATCTCCACCTCTACTACGAGATCGGGTGCGTTCGCGTCGAAGAACGCATCGGCCGCCTCTTTTCCCTCCGCGAGCGCGGCGCGGTAGGCTCTGGCTCTCTCACCGACGTAGAACGCGCGGTCCGGCTCCATGCCCGTACCAGGGGGAGCAGTTGGTTCCCGAAGCCGCGCCGCAAGGAGCCCTTTCACCGCACCTGTGAGCGCGCTTGCCGCGACGTCCACCACATGGTCGAGGGTCCTGGCAAGCTCCTCGTGGAGCCGCGACGGGGCCATCAGGGTGATGAGGCCGCGCACCGGGTCGAGACAGACTCGCCGGAACGACCGGTTCCAGTCGATGGAGGCGAGCTCGACCACGGTCTGCGGGTCGGCGTGCAGAACGTGGATCGTGGACCCTAGCGGTCCGGTGTGCATCGTGATCTGATGCTCGGCCGAAGCCTCTACGGGGTTGTCGGTCACGCTGTCACGTTAGCATGCGGCGCTGGTCGCGACCGCGGCCGGCGCGGATTCCCGATCGCGGCTTACCGCTCAGGGAACCGTGTCGAAGCGGATATTGAACCAGGTGATGCCGTCGGTCTCGCGGATGCCGTGCGGCACGCCGGCGGGAATGAAGATGAGGTCGCCCACGCCGATCTCCCGCTCCTCGCCGCCGCGGATGGCCGCGCCGCGCTGCTCGACCGGTTGTCCGTTCTCGTCGACGATCTGCCCGCCGGTGACGAGCGTCCCGGAACCCTCCCGAACCACCCAGACGTCGATCGTCCGCGGATGCATCAGCGCCGTCTCGCCACCCCGAATGCGGCGGATGTTGACGTTGTAGCTCCCGCCTTCCAGCAGCCGCATGGTCTGGCGCTGCTCGGCGTCCATCTCCTGCACGATCTCCTCGAGCTCGGCCAGCGGAAAATCGGCCGCCCGGTCGGTGGGCGCCTGCTCCCGGATCTGCACTTGTGCGCCTGCGGCGATGCCGCCGACGAATGCGACCAGGACGATGGAGCCGACGACTGACCCGGTGCGGGTGCGCATGAATGTTCTCCTCGCGATGTTCCGCTTCGGCGCCGGGATGGAATGGGAGTGCGGGCGGGGCGCCGAGGCCCCGCCCGCCGTGGTTACTGCTGGCCGTCGTTGCCGGTGTCCTCCTCCATCAGGTAGTCCCAGTGCCGCGCGGCCTGGGCCAGGATCGGCGCGAGGTCCCCGGCGAGCAGGTATCCGTCGTCGACCAGCGCGAGGGCGGCCTCGGTCACCCGGCCGAGGTACTCGGCGCGGTTGCCGTAGCGTTCCTGAATCGACGACCGCGGATCGCCGGTGCGCGCGCGGTCGTCGGCCGTCCGCGGGAATGGGACGTAGGAGCCCTGCATGCTCGACAGCACGTCGGTCGGCCCCGCCTCGGCGTGGAACAGGTTCCAGCCGGTGTAGGTGGCCAGCGGGACGGCGACCTCCGGCATCATCAGCCCGCCGGTCTCGTTGCCGTCGGCGTCGACGCTCGGCACCAGGATCGGGAACGCCGAGAGCACCTCCGGCGGCTGCACCGAGGCGATGCCGCGCATCCGGAACTCCGGCCCGTAGACGGCGCGGTAGGCCAGGTGCGGCACGGCCGGCTGGCCGACGCCCGGCAGCTCCGGGAAGCCCAGGTTCTCGGGCAGCACGAGATCGTCGTCGTCGACCCGCGGGTAGACGCTTGCGGGCGGCACGTCCGCGTCCTCGTCGATCCAGCGGTCCATGGCCAGCAGCAGCGGGCGCAGGAACCAGGAGTAGTCGTTCGGGTTGCTCAGCTCCTGGCCGCTGGTGCGCTGCGGCGGGAAGCGGCCGGGGCCGTGCTGCCCGCCCGCGAACGAGTAAATGCGGACGTTGTCGAGCAGCGGTGCGTCCGCTGTTCCGTCGATGGTGGTGTGAATCAGCGACGCCGCGCGGCCCCAGTACTCGTAGGACGAGTTCGTGTAGAAGACCTTCGGCATGTGGCCCGGCTGGATGCCCGCGAGCAGGCCGTCCTGCATGTCGGTCTCCGGGTCGTGCTGCACCACGTCGGCGAACGGGAAGATGTCGCTCGGGTAGAGCTTGTTCAGGAACGGGTGGCCGTCGCGCGACGGCTGCGCGAAGCGGTGGTTGAAGCTGCCGCGTCCGCCGCCCGCCACGTGCGACATCACGCCGTCGAACGCCCGACGGTTCTGCTCGTCGACGTTGTACCCGTGGTAGAGGAACGTCCGCAGGAAGCGTCCGCTCTGTGAGACGCCCCAGGCGATGGCGTGCTCGATGGCGCCGGCCGGCAGGCCCAGCTCCGGCGTCGCCTCGTACTTCATCTGCGAGATCATGTCGCGCACCGCCGCCGGTCCGAGCCCGACCAGGGCGGGGTCTCTGGCGACGTAGACGACGTCGTAGATCTTGAACGGCTCGAAGCCGCCTTCCAGGTAGACGCGGGTCGGGTCGTCGACCACCGAGCCGTCGTCGTTGCGCCGCGCGAAGCGCCACTGGTCGCGCGGAACCACGCGCCGCGGCTGGTCGACCCCGTCGCGGACCGTCATGACGTTGGCCGGGTCGTCCGGGTCGGCGACCGGGTAGGCGATGTGGCTGCGGTCGGCGAGCGAGCGGTCGTAGGCGCGCTGGTTGACGATCACCTCGCTGCGGACCAGCCCCGTGAGCGGGGTGTCGTCGTCGGTAGCCACCGGCGTGTGCAGCCGCATCTGGCCGTCGCGCACCGGGACGTCGAACTGCCAGCCGAGCCACAGCAGCGAGAAGCCGTTCTCGAGCAGGAACCCGTCGCCCATCTCCTCTGCCGTCCGCGGGTCGCGGCTGCCGGCGGCGTTGTTGAAGTAGCCGAGCATCCCCTTGCCGCCGCGGTTCGACACCTCGTAGAGGACGGTGCCGTTGCCGCGCGCGGCGTCCTTGGGCTTCAGCAGGAAGAAGTTCGAGCGGAACTCCACCATGCCGCGGTCGTTGCGCGGCGCGAAGTCGATGTCGGTGACGATCCGGTTGGCCGGATTCGCCGGATCGACCTCGAAGTGGACCATGCCGGTCAGCTTCTCGTAGGGGCCCGCGAGCCCGTAGGCCATGCCGTCGGCGACGTCGGCGCGGCTCTCGACGTCGACGCGGACCACGTCGGCAGACGCGGTCGCGGCGACGCCGAGCACAATCACGGACAGGGTCAGGAACGTTGCAATGAGGCGATTCATCGGTCCTCCTCGGTCATGCCGGGCACGCGTCTGATTCATTACCACCAGTTGTAGTCGATGTGGAAATCGTAATGCACCGTCTCGCTGTCGAAGTAGCCGAGGCGGCCGCAGCGGAAACGGAGCTCCCAGTCGAGCATCCGGAACGGGCCGGCGTAGAGCCTCCAGCGTGGCGCTTCGCCCGGCTCGGTCGTGTACTCGATCGTCGCGCCCTCGGTCGGACAGGTCAGCTCCACCGTCGGAGGGTAGTGGAACATGCCGCCCGGTGGATCCGCGCTGGGCAGCTCGGCCGCCTGGTAGACGCCGTCCGGGCGGAACCGCCGCACCAGGTCGGTCTCCGGAATCTCCCCCAGGTCGCCGGTCGTCACGATCCACTCATCGAGGGCCGCACGCATCCGCGCGAGCTGCTCCGCGTGGGCGGGGCCGCCGGCCAGATTGATCACTTCGTGCGGGTCGGTCTCGGTGTCGTAGAGCTCTTCCCCCGGCTTCGTCCCTGCCATGAAGTGGCGTTGCGGTCCAACCAGCTCATCTGCCGCCGCCAGCCGCCGCCAAACCTGCATCGTCGGCATCAGGTCCATGTAGGCGATGCGCTGCGCGTACGGGAGTTCGGGGGCGAAGTTCCGGATGTACTTGTAGCGGTGATCGCGGACCGCGCGGATGCGGTCATAGGTCTCGTCCATCCGGTCGCGGGTGAAGAACAGGTGCTCGGGCCCGGGCGCCGCGTCGCCGCCCAGGAAGACGCGGCCCTGCATGTGCTCCGGGACCGTAACGCCGGCGAGCGACAGCAGGGTCGGGGCGAAATCGATGAAGCTGACAAGGTCGCCCCGCACCGTACCGGGCTCGATTTGGCCCGGCCAGCGGACCAGCAGCGGCACGCGCAGCCCCGAGTCGTAGACCCAGCGCTTGCCGCGCGGCAGCCCCCAACCGTGGTCGCCGTAGAAGAAGACCACCGTATCGTCGGCCAGCCCGTCGGCTTCGAGCGCGGCGAGAATCTCGGCCGCCTCTGCGTCCATAACGGTGACCAGGTCGTAGTACCGTGCGATGTCCCGGCGGGTCTCCGGGGCGTCCGGGTGGTACGGCGGCACCGGCGCCGCGGCCGGGTCGTGGCGGGCCGCCGGCGTCAACCCCGCGGTCCGCTCGGCGAAGCCATCGTCCGGCATCCGGACCTGGCCCTCGTGCGACGCGCCGAGGTTGAACACCGAGAAGAACGGCTGCCCGGGCGCCCGGTTGCGCCAGTGCGCGTGCTCGCCGTTCTGGTCCCACAGCCCCAGCGGCGCCTCGCGCACCGCACGGCGGGACTCGGTCGGCAGCCACGGCGAGAAGTTGTAGTCGGTCTTGGCATTGTTGCTCGTGAAGTACCCGGCCGCGCGCAGCCATTCGGTGAAGCCCTTGACATGGGGCGGCGGGACCGCGGTCGAGCGCATGTGGTGCGAGCCGATCGACGTGGGGTACATCCCGGTGATGATCCCCGACCGCGCCGGGGCGCAGACCGGGGTCACCGCGAAGGCCCGCGTGAAGCGGGCGCCCTCGGCGGCCAGCCGGTCGAGGTTCGGCGTAACCGCGTAGGCGTCTCCGTAGCTGCCGTGGTGCGGGCCGTGGTCCTCGGCGACGATCCACAGGATGTTGGGCCGTGGAGTGTCGGTATCGGGCAGCGAAAGGGCAGTCGGCAGGGCATGCGGGGCCGGCTCGGAGGCCGCACCGCAGGCGGCGAGCGCGAGCGCCGGGATCAGGACCCAGTCCCTTAGCATCATTCTTGCGGCTCGGTGCCGAACGACGGTAGCCCATTTGTCCGGCAGGGGTCCAATGGGAGGAGCGTGTCGCGAGAGGCCCCGCGCGGTGGGCCCTGGCGACCGCCCTTTCTCTCGCGGCGGTCTGCGCACTGATGGCCGAGTCGCGACACAATAGCTGTTCGAGCGCTGGCGGCGGCGCAATGCACGACGGATCTCATCGTCATGAGCAACGCGGGGAGGACCGCCGCCGAGTGGCTGCTCGTCGGGAGCGTGACCGAGCGTGTCTGTCGCTTGGCCAATGTACCCGTCCTGACGATGCGGCAAGGGAACCGCGCTCAGTAGACGAACCTATTTCGTGAGAGCAAACTTCTCGATTCGATAGCGGATCTGGTCCCTGTTGAGCCCGAGCAACCTGGCCGCCCGGGTCTGGTTCCAGCCGGTTCGTTCCAGCGCCTGCACGACCAGGTCTCGCTCGATGGCCTCCAGGTTCGTTCCCGCCGGCGGGAGCGTGACCCCGGTCGGCAATCCGTCCCGCGAGCGGAGCATCGGGAAATCTTCTTCCGTCAGTTGGCTGCCCTCGCTCAGCAGCACCGCGCGTTCGACCGCGTTCCGTAACTCGCGCACGTTGCCTGGCCAGGTATGACGCTGCAGCGCCTCGACCGCCTCGGGGTCGATATCCTGAACGCGCTTCCGAAACTCGCGACTGAAGCCGTCGACGAAGAACCGGACGAGCACCGGGACGTCGCCAGCCCGGTCGCGCAGCGGCGGCAACTTTACGGGCAGCACGTCGAGGCGATAGAAGAGATCCTCCCGGAACGTGCCGTCGCGCGCCTTGGTTTCCAGGTCCTGGTTGGTCGCCGCGATGATGCGCACGTCGACGCCGATGTCGGCGGCGCCGCCGACCCGCTTGAAGGTCTTCTCCTCGAGGAACCGCAGGAGCTTGGATTGCAGCGGCAGCGCCATCTCCCCGATTTCGTCGAGGAAGACGGTCCCGCCGTCGGCCGACTCCAACAGGCCGCGTTTCTGCTGCTTCGCGTCCGTGAAGGCGCCGCGTTCATGTCCGAAGAGCTGGCTCTCGAGCAGGCTTTCGGTCAGCGCCGAGCAGGTGATGTTCATGAACGGCCGCCCAGCCCGCGCGCTGGCGTAGTGAATCACCTTCGCGGCCAGGTCCTTTCCCGTGCCGCTCTCCCCGGTGAGGAGCACGGTCGAGGCCGGGCTCGACGCGATCTTGCCGAGCAGCGTCTTGACCTCGGCGACGGCGGGGGAGTCGCCGATGATGCGGTCGAGGCTGTACGGCTCGCGCTGGCTCGCCCGGATCGCTCGCAGTTCCCGCCGCAGCCGCGTGGTCTCGAGCGCCTTGCCCACCAGCAGCGCTATCTCATCCAGATTGAACGGCTTCGTGACGTAGTGGTAGGCGCCCTGCTTCATGACGGCGACGGCCGTCTCGATGTTGGAGTACGCGGTGAGAACGATGACGAGGACATCGGGGTCCCGCCGGCGGAGCGCCTCCAGAACGTGAAGGCCGTCCGTATCGCCGAGACGGTAGTCGAGAAGCACGAGGTCGACGGTGTCGTCGAACCGCGCCAGCGTCTGCCGTCCCGATTCCGCTTCGAGCGTTCCGTATCCCTCGGCCGACAGGCGCTGGCACAGAGACCAGCGGATCAGGCGTTCGTCGTCGGCGATCAGGATCGTCGCCTTGCTCATGGCTGCCGGATTGCAGGCGCGGCGTGTCTTCCGGTCCGCGCAGGCGCCGCTTCCCACCGCGCCGTCATTGGTCGGACGTACGAAGCGGGTGAGCGCCGGCGGCGCCAAACACAGGGAGGTCGGGAGCCGGCTTGCGCTCCGCCCGGCCGGATTCGCGCAGCAACCGGTGGCATTGCACGCAACTCGAGGTCAGGGTCATGTAGGCGGTCGAGACCTCGTCGATGTCTCGGGCGGCGGCCGCCTGACCGAGGCTTCGCGCGGCTTCCTGAAACTCCCCCGCGTAGCGACGATACGCCGGTGCCGTCATCGGCGTCCAGGTGGACTGTTCGCTGATCCGCAACAGATCGCCCGCGTAGCGCGCGACGGCCGGGAAACGGGCCAGGACGACCGCCTCGAAGAGTCCTTGGGCGCGATCCAGCTTCTGGCGCATCAGGTTGCCGAGGTCCTGTTGGGCGGCCGCCGGAGCGGCCGCCAGCGCGACTATGGCCAGTGCCAGAAGAGCATTCCCGATTCCCTTGCGCGATCCTGCGTCTGTGTCCCGCATGGTTCTTCCCCTTTCCTCGAGCCTGGGCTGACCCTCGTTTCCCCCCAACCCGCGGGGTCTGCATCTGCAGAAGTCCGATGCACGATCCGATCCAGTACCCGACCGCGCCAAGAGTCCCAGACCACTGCGGGATCGCCGTGGACACGGTAGCGCCAACTCCAGCGTTGCCGGTAGCATGGAGCGACGTCGATGCGGATACGCTTCGATGCCTGCCCTACCGGGATAGCGAGTCCATGAGTCACGTCGCCGGACGCGTGCCACCGATCTTCGTGGCCGTCGAGCTCGACGACTACCTCGACGTGTCGCAGACGATGCTGCTGACCCTGAGCAACCGGGGACGGGTGTCGCACATCAACCGGGCCGGCTGCGAGCTGCTCGGCCGGGACGAGGCCGACATCCTCGGAACGAACTGGTTCGACACGTTCGTGCCCGCTTCGGTCGGGAGCCCCATGCGGACGCTGTTCACGCGGACCATGGCCGGCGAGGAGGAGGTGGGCCACTTCGAGAGTCCCGTCGTCAGCCGCACGCGCGGCGAGCGGCTGGTGGCCTGGCACGCGGCGCCGATCCGTCTGGCCGATGGCATGGTGGCCGGCATGATCCTCTCGGGTCTGGACGTCACCGACCGGGAACACAGCCGGAAGAGCCGGGAGCGGCTCCTGAAGGAGCTCGGCGACGTCAAGTTCGCGCTCGATCAATCGGCGATCGTCGCCACGACCGACCTCGGCGGCGCCATCACCGCGGTCAACGACAAGTTCTGCGAGATCTCGAAGTACTCGCGCGAGGAGCTGCTCGGCAGGGACCATCGCATCGTCAATTCCGGGCACCACGGCGCGGAGTTCTTTCGGGGCCTGTGGAGCACGATCGCGGCAGGCAGGATCTGGCACGGCGAGATCCGGAACCGCGCCAGGGACGGGGCCATCTACTGGGTCGACACGACGATCGTGCCCTTCCTCGACGCGCAGGGCGAGCCGTACCAATACATGGCGATTCACTACGAGGTCACGGAACGCAAGGCGGCCGAGGCGCGCCTGCGGCAGCGGGAGACCCTGGCCCAGCTCGGTCAGATGTCGGCGATGGTGGCGCACGAGGTCAAGAACCCGCTCGCGGGCATCAGCGGCGCGCTCCAGGTCGTCGGCTCGCGGCTGCCGGCGAAGAGCCGCGACCGCAGGATCCTCGACGACATCGAGGATCGCATCGCCGCGTTGAACCGGATGCTTCAGGACCTGTTGACGTTCGCCAGCCCGAGAGACCCCGTTCCCGCGCCCAGCGCGCTACGCGCCCTCATCGGGGAGGCAGCGGCTGCCGTGCGCGGTGATCCGGCGATGGCGGGCACAACGATCGAAGTCCGCGGCGACGACGTTACGGTGCCGCTGGACCGGGAGCAGATGCATATCGTCTTCCTGAACGTGCTGCTGAACGCAGCTCAGGCGATGGGCCTGCGCGGGAAGATCGACATCGGCATGGACACCGCGCGTGGCGAGTGCGAGGTCAGCGTCGCGGATCGCGGGCCGGGTATCGCGGCTGATCTGCGCGAGAAGATGTTCCAGCCCTTCTTTTCCACCAAGAGCCGTGGTGCGGGTCTGGGGCTTCCGACAGCCCGGCGTATCGTCGAGTCGCACGGCGGCTCACTGACCGCCCGACCGCGGGACGGCGGCGGGACGGTGCTGACGGTGAAGCTGCCCCTGCGGCAGGCGGTCAGTTCCGAAGCCTGAGCCGGACAGTAACCGGCGTCCGCGCGGGGCGGGCGTGCTGCGGCGTGAGCTGTCTCCCGCGTCAAGGGGTGCGGATTTGTTCCCACCAGTACGGGAGAAAACCAGCACCCGTTCCCTTGCCGGGCTCCGCCTGCGCGGACGACCGGGCGCGCCGAATCGGGAGCCCAAGTCGTGGCACGTGCCTTGCTTTCCGATCTCCACGATGCGGCATGGACAGTAGCGCGTGCGTGGCCTTGATCGGGAGACGATACCAATGCGCGTGTCGGCAACAGAGATCGCGTGGCTGGTGGGCGTGCTGCTGGTCTCCGGGTTGATCGCCGGCGTGGCGTATCTGGTGGTGGTCGTGCTGGCAGGCGGATGATCCGCCGCGCGGCTGATGCTCGAGTTCGTTTCCGAATCCCTGCGACCAGTCGAGGAACACCATGGTTTCAACCACAGTGAGGCGTCTGCCGTCGATCGTGGCCGCGCTGGCGACCCTTGGATTCCTGGGGGCACCGGCGGCGCTCGCGCAACTCGACCGGAGTCGATGCGCCGACTGCCACTTCGCCAATCCCTATACAGAGCCGGCGCAGGAGCATCTGCACCGCTGGAGCCTGTCGCCGCATCAGCGGGCCGACGTCGGGTGCGACAGTTGTCACGGAGGTAACCGCGACACTTTCGAATCGTTGCAGGCGCATCGGGGGGTGCTTAGCAGCTTCAATCCCTCGAGCCCCGTCCATCGCACGCAGTTGCCCGCCACGTGCGGCGCCTGCCACGTGGGTCCCTACGTCAACTTCCAGGCCAGCCGGCACCACGAGCTGCTGGGGCAGGGCGATCGCCGGGTGCCGACCTGCTCGACGTGCCACGGCAGCGTCGATGGGCGGCTGTTGTCGCCGCAGGGACTCGAGCGTCAATGCGCGGAGTGCCACGGGCCGGACGGGATAGAACCCCGCCCGGGGCGTGCGGCCGACGCGCGTCTCCTGCTGGAGGGCATCGCCAACGTGCGGGAGTCGCTCGAGGCGGCCCGGCGGCTGATCGAACGTGTCCGCGACGCCGATCGCAGACGAACGCTCCAGGCGGCGTACCTGCAGGCCGAGATCCCGGTGATCGAGGCGCGGCGCGCCGGTCACCGTTTCGTCTTCGACCAGCTCGAAGAGCGACTGGACACGGCCCGGGAGCGGACGGCGGCCCTGTTGAGCGAGCTGGTGAACCCCTCGCCGTGACGCAAGGGTGTCCCCTGAAGAGCGGACCGTTCCCGTTCCTCGAGTCTGCGATGGCAGGACTCAAGTGTGCGCGGGTACGAGTGCGCCGGAGCAGCGCGTGGCCGGCCGCTTCGCGGAAGCAGAGAGCGAGCGTGGTCACGCCGTCGTCGGCCACACGGGTGGGGATGTCTGGACAGTCGCGGGAACCCGGTCACACGTCGGGGAAGCCCACTCCGAGTCACCGCCGGCGAGCGGGCGGCGAGCCTCACCGACGGAGCGGAACTGCGATAGCCTATAGGCGATGGCCTTGTTTTTCTCCGGTGGTAGTTGCTCTCGGGTCGCATGCTCGATCCTGCCGGTGGTGCTGAGTCTGGCGGCGGCGTGCGGCTCGCCGGACCCGGCGCCAGACGCTGCGAGGGATTCCTCCTGCGTCGGGTGTCATCGCGAGGCGACGCCGAACGTCGTCACGGACTGGGAACTGAGCGGTCACAGCGCGACGGGAGTCGGTTGTTCCCTGTGCCATGGCGACGGACACGGCACGGCGGACGATGTCCACCTCGCGGAGGCCGCGACCCTGGAGACGTGCGCAGGTTGCCATCCGATCCAGGCGGAGCAGTTCGAGAGCGGCAAGCACGCCCTGGCGTGGACCAGCATGAATGCGATGCCGACCACGCACTGGCTGCCGATGGCCCTCACCGAGGGCATGAAGGGCTGCGGCGGGTGTCATCGTCTCGGACGCAAGACCGATGACGAGATCCGGCAGTTGAAGGCCGACGGCGTCTCGTTCGGCCTGGCCTCGTGCGACGCGTGCCATACACGCCATCTGTTCTCGGTGGCCGAGGCGCGCGAGCCCCAGGCGTGCCGGACGTGCCACATGGGGATCGACCACCCGCAATGGGAGATGTATTCGTCGTCCAAGCACGGCGTGCGCCACCTCCTGAAGCAGAACGGCACGCTGCCGGAAGATGCCGCGGCGCCCACCTGCCAGACCTGCCACATGCCGCAGGGAGACCACGAGGTCCGGACCGCCTGGGGGTTCCTGGCCGTGCGCCTGCCGCTGGCGGAGGATCCGGAGTGGGCTGCCGACCAGACGGTCATCCTGCAGGCCCTGGGGGTGCTGGACCCCGAAGGCAACCCGACGCCGCGCCTCGAGGTCGTGCGGCAGGCCGATGTCGCCCGGCTGACGCAGGAGGACTGGCAGCGCGAACGGGACCGCATGATCGCGATCTGTGAAGGGTGCCACTCCGGCAACTTCGTGCGCGTTGAACTCGAGAAGGGCGACGCCATGGTCCGGGAGGCGGACCGCCTGCTGGCCGAAGCGATCCGCCTCGTCGCCGCGCTCTACGCCGACGGCGTGTTGCGCAAGCCCGACCACTACGTGTACGACTATCCGGACCTGCTCGCGTTCCACGACGCGCCGACGGTGATCGAACAGCGCCTGTTCAGGATGCACCTCGAGCACCGGATGCGGACCTTCCAGGGGGCCTTTCACAACAACCCCGACTACTCCCTGTGGTACGGCTGGAGCGAGATGGTGCAGGACCTGACCGCGATCAGGGAGATGGCGCAGGAGTTGCGCTCGCGCCGCTAGGCGGCGGCATGGAACGTCGCCGATGACCGGGACCGACTTCAGCCTGGGTGTGCTGGCGGTTGCGGCCCTTGCGCTCATCGCGGTCGTGGTCCGTCGACCGGAAGCGGCAACCACTCTCGGCGGCAGGATCGCCGCGTTCGCGGCCCTCTTCTTGCTGCCGGGGCTCGTACTGCTGGGCGGCGCGGTCCGACACTACGAGCAGGCCCAGACCACGACGTTCTGCGTGTCCTGTCACGGGATGGAGTCCTACCGAGAGAGCCTGCACATCGACGATCCGCGGTTCCTGCCCGCGGCGCACTATCAGAACCGGCGGGTTCCAGTGGAACGCGCCTGCTACACCTGCCATACGAACTACACGATGTTCGGCGGCGTCGACGACAAGGTACGGGGCGTGCGGCACGTGTGGCACACCTTGTGGGGGACAGTCTCCGATCCGGTCGAGCTGTACGAGCCGTTCGAGAACCGTGCCTGTCTTGCCTGCCATCAGGGCGCCAGATCCTACGAGGAGGAAGCCGCCCATGCACGATTCCTGGCCGACCTGCGCGAGGGAGCGAGATCCTGCGTCATGTGCCACAACCTGGTGCATGAGGTGGCGCAGCTCGACCGATTTCCGCGCCGGGATCCGGAGTCTGTGCGATGAGCGGGCTGCGGTCGCGTGGGCTGCGGGGCGGTCTGGCCGGCCGCCTGCAGGTGTCGGGGGTGTTGATCGCATCAGGGCTTGGGATCGAGCTGGCCACGTTGTTCTGGAACCACCCGGTCTCGTTCTTCCTGTTCCTCTCGCTCGGGGCCGGGCTCGTGATCGCCGGCAGCCTGCTCTATCTGTGGTCCATCGTGACCTGGACCGGGTGACCGTGACGCGCTGGTGCGAGAGCCAACCCGCTGGCGTGGAGTGCATGCGCCCTTCTGGTGCCGGTCGCCTGCATGATTCTCGACGACGTGCCGGTCCTCGCGGGACTGGCGCGGTGACCGCAAGCGCGTCGGCACCGTCTTCCACCGGGAAGAGTGAATCCCGGGAGCGCCCCAAGAAGGCGCGGGCGGACTCGGACTCTCTCAGCCGCCCAATACGTACCTGACCGTGAACCGGAGCGACCAGTAGCGCGTTCCTGTGAACGTATCGGTGTGGCTGAAGTCCGGATCGAATCGCTGGGCCGCATGCAGGTCGTACGTGCCCGTGTACTCGACGTCAGGGAGCATCGAGTAGGTCAGCTTCACGCCCAGCGCGGTCCGCTCGTTCACGCCGTAGTCGGCACCGACGTGCAAGTGCCCGGCCAGCACAGCGTCCGTGTAGTCGTCGTCCAGGCGTGCGTTGTAGGACGACAGCGGCGGGTCGTGGACGACTCCGTTACCGGCCGTGTCGAAGTACTCGTCCGAGAAGCTGACGCCGTGGATGGCAACGAACGCGGGGCCGACGCCGGCGCCGAGGTAGGGCGAGAACCCGGACGCCGCGGCCCGGAAGTCATAGTACGCATTGAACGCGAGCGTGCGGACCGTCAGGTTGTCGATAGACGACGTGGTATTCGATGTGACCGTGCTGCCTTGCCGTTCCTCGAGCGCCATGCCGTCGAAGGTGGTGACGCTGCGAAACATCTGGTCGGCGTCGTTTCTGCGCTGTCCGAACGACAGTTCGAGACGTGCCCGCTTCAGAACGTATCCGGCTGAGAGCTCGAACGCCGCGTCGGCGGCGGAGTCGAGGCCGTAGGCCCAGCGGTATCCACGGAATTCGGGCCGCGGGTTCTCGTCGAAGCACGCGTCCGTCGGATAGCACAGCGGATCGCGGTTGAAGCCCGTCTGTTCGATCTGCGACGCCCGGTTGGCCCCGCCGCCGCCGCCGATGTACCAGCCGGAACGCCGCTCGCCGCCGCTCTGGGCGGCCGCATCCGAGGCAAGGGAGAGCACCAGAATGCCGCCGGCGGCAGGTGCGATAAACGAGACAAGACGCATTGATTTCCTCCGCGGAACGTGACCTGCCCATGGCCCGACACGCCGGAGAGCTCCGCCATAACTCCAGCGTGCCGCGCGAGCAACGGTCCAGTACTCGACCGGGTAGCGGGTTGCCGCCATGTCCCTGCCACGCAGGTCGCCGCGAGATGCGGGCCACTCGGTATTTCTAGAATAGCTCACGTGGTGAACCCGCCCGATTCACAGCGGTTTCGGAATTTGTCGCCGGAGGCCGTGGTCCCAACCCGTACGGCGCCTCTACGGGTCGTCCGGCCGCCGTCGCCGAAGTCCGCTCGCGGACGGGAACGTGCTCGCTGCGAAGACCGATGAGCTAAACGGCGGCTTTCGGGTCGGCGTCTACGAATGCATGTCGCATTCATGGCCGGCCCGGATCGCGTTGTTCATCGTGATCGGAGGGCTCGCTTCCGTAACAGTGCGGGCGCAGGTCGAACCGCCGGTCGCGGTGGCCGTGCTCCCCTTCGTCAACATCAGCGGCGTTCCGGACGACGACTGGATCGGTGCCGGAATGGCGGAAACCGTCACGGCCGAGCTGCACGGCCGCGCGACGCTGACTCCGATCGGGCGCGGAACGGTTCATGAGGCGGCCCCGGCGGTGGCCTTGTCCGGCGGGGCGCCGGATTCCAACGCGGACTTCGTCGAGGTGGGCCGGGCCGTCGGTGCGCGCCTCGTGGCGGGCGGCGGCTACCAGCGCGTCGGCGACCGGATGCGCATCACGGCGCGGCTGGTCGACGTACGGAACGGGATGGCCGTCGGCGCGACCGTTGTGGACGGCGCCGTCGACGAGCTGTTCGCGCTTCAAGATCGTGTAGCGGCCGAACTGCTGGCCTTCGCGGACGCGCACGGCGGAAGGGATTCCGCGCTCGTGGCGCGGGAAGTGGACCAGCCGACCGGAACGATGGCCTTCGGGGAAGGACCGTTCCAGACAGGCCCACCGTTGGGACGCAGACCCACCGGGCCGCCCCGCGCGCGGGGCGCGGGGGAGATCGTCGCCCCGGCGGCGCGGGAGCGGGCCGGGGGTGATTCGGACAGGCCGGCCGTTATGGCTGCGTCGCGGCCCGCGGAAGCATCGCGGCCCGAGAACCCGGCAGCGCCACGGCCCGCCGGAGCGGCGGCATCTCCATCCGCCGGCGTGGCCGGCTTCGAGACCGCGCGCGTTGCCCCCGGGTTCATCGACGGGCCGCCGCCGCCGCTCCCGCCGGACGTCATCCGCCGCGACGAGCAGCGTCGCGCCACGATCCGCGCGGTCGAGGTGGATGCCCCGATCCGTCTCGACGGCCAGCTCGACGAGCGCATCTACTTCACGGTGCCGGCCATCACCGGCTTCATCCAGCAGGCGCCCGACGAGGGGGCGCCCGCCACCGAGAAGACCGAGGCGTGGATACTGTTCGACGCGGACAACATCTACGTGGGGGGCCGCATCTGGGACTCGGCGCCGCCGAGTCAGTGGGTGGCCAACGAGATGCGCCGCGACACGCGGCAGCTCCGCCAGAACGACACCTTCGCCGTCATCCTCGACACCTTCTACGACCGCCGGAACGCAGTGGCGTTCTACACCAATCCGCTGGGAGCCATCGCCGATTTCCAGATCACCAACGAGGGCAATCCGAACAGCGACTGGAACCCGGTCTGGGACGTCCGCACCGGCCGCTTCGAGGGCGGCTGGACCGTGGAGATGGAGATCCCGTTCAAGTCGCTGCGCTACCGGCCGGGACCGTCCCAGATCTGGGGCGTGCAGCTCCGGCGCAACGTGCGGCGCAAGAACGAGTGGAACTACATCACGCCGCTGCCGATCTCGGCCGGGTCCGGGCCGGGCGGGATCTTCCGCGTCTCCGACGCGGCGACGCTGGTCGGGCTCGACGCCCCGAGCGGCAGCAAGAACCTGGAGGTCAAGCCGTACGGGATCGGCGGCATCAGCACCAACCTCGCCGCATCGCCGCAGATACGCAACGCCGCCGACGGGAACGGCGGACTCGACGTCAAGTACGGCGTCACCCAGAACCTGACGGCCGACTTCACCCTCAACACCGACTTTGCGCAGGTCGAGGTGGACGAGCAGCAGGTGAACCTGACCCGCTTCAACCTCTTCTTTCCGGAGAAGCGGGAGTTCTTTCTCGAAGGCCGCGGCATATTCGACTTCGCGCGCGGCGGCTTCTTCGGCGGCTTCGGCGGCGCGTTGCGCCGTACCGGCGGCGGCTTCTTCGGCGGCGGCAACGCCCCGACCATCTTCTACAGCCGGCAGATCGGACTGCAGAACCGTTCGGTGGTGCCTATTCTGGGCGGCGGCCGGCTGACCGGCAAGATCGGCGCGTTCGACGTCGGCGCGCTGAACATCCAGACGGACGAAGACGCATTGGCGCGGGCGGAGATGACGAACTTCACCGTCGTGCGGGTCAAGCGCGACATCCTGCGCCGCAGCAGCCTCGGCGCGATCTTCACGAACCGGTCCGTGTCGCTGGCTGGCGACGGATCCAGCCAAGCCTACGGCGCCGACGCGACACTCTCCTTCTACGAGAACGTCAGCCTGCTGGGTTACCTGGCCCGGACCCAGGTTCCGGATCCCGGGCGGCGGGAGGAAGACCTGAGCTACCAGGGACGCTTCGACTACGGCGGCGACCGCTACGGCCTCCAGGCCGAGCACCTGCTGGTCGAGAAGAACTTCATCCCGGAGGTCGGTTTCCTCCGGCGCGACAACTTCCGCCGCAGCTACGCGCGGGCGCGGTTCAGCCCCCGGCCGCGGTCGCTGCCCAGCATCCGCCAGTTCCGGCTCGAAGGCAGCTACGACTACATCGAGACCGCGGACCTGGGTATCGTGGAAACCCGGCAGTCGCAACTGGGTTTCTCGACCGAGCTCGAGAACAGCGATCGCTTCGGCGTGTCGGTGGCGGAGAACTACGAGTTCCTGCACAGTCCGTTCACCCCGGGGCCGGACGATGTGATCTTTCCGGTCGGCGGCTACACCTTCTTCGACGTCGAAGCCACTTATTCGCCCGGCACCCAGCGCCGCCTCAACGGGACCTTCGCGGTGCTGGCCGGCGATTACTTCGACGGTAGCATCCGTACGGTCGCCTTCCGCCGCGGGCGCATGGAGGTGACCCAGCGGCTCTCGCTGGAGCCGAGCGTCTCGGTCAACTGGATCGACTCCCCGTACGGGTCGTTCCGCACGGACCTCATCGTCTCGCGCGTGAACTGGACCTTCACGCCGCGGATGTTCTTCAGCGGGTTGGTTCAGTACAACTCGAGCACGAACACGGTCAGCAACAACCTGCGGCTGCGCTGGGAGTACGCGCCCGGCAGCGAGTTGTTCGTGGTCTACACCGAGGATCGCGAGACCGATCCCCTGCGCCCGGACCGGTTCTCGGAGCTGCGCAACCGCGGCTTCGTCGTCAAGATGAACCGGCTCTTCCGTTTCTAGCGGCCAGTGCGATCGGCGTCGGGCCGATCGTGCTGTTCGACCAGTGGCTCGGGGAACAGGGCGCGCCGGCCTCGCGCGCCGCTCGCGTTGCTGGACCCCAGGACAGGCTGTCGCCTCGGCCGTTCCCGAAACACCGGCGGACTGGCGAGTGGGCGACGCGTAAGCAGCCCGGTCGTCGGCGTCGTCAACACAGACAGTACCGATGACAGCCAAGCGGGTTGCGGCGGCCCTCGTCCTCGGCCTCCTGCTCGCGGGCAGTCGGCCCGCGGTTGCTCTGCAGACTGCGCTGGGTCCCAGGGAGCCGCCAGTCCGCATAGCCGGCACGGTTTCCGACGCGACCGGCGGCGTGATGTGGGCCGCCACCGTGCGCGTCTTCGACGACGGGTCCGCGGAGCCAGTGCGGGAGACCGCGACGGATCGCAACGGCCGCTTCAGCGTGGAGGTGCCCGCCGGCTCGTATCGTATACGGGTGTCGGCGCCGGCGTTCCAGACCGTCGACCACTTGGTCCACGCCGCCGCGGGTCTGGAGCCGCTGGCGGTGACCCTCGCCCTGGAGGGACTGGAAGAGAGCGTCGACGTCGTCGACACGGCGGGGGAGTTCGCCGTCGACGCGCTGTCGAGCCTGACCGCCACGACGCTGTCCGGCGACGACCTGCTGGGGCTGCCGGCCGACGAGGAAGACCTCGCGCTCTACCTGATGCTGCTGGCCGGCGCGGATTCCAGCGACGACTTCGAGGACGACGTAGCCGGCTTCATCATCGACGGCTTCGACGAGGGCCGGCTGCCGCGGCCGGAGGAGATCGCGCAGATCATCATCGATCCCACGCCGCTGAGGGCCGACGGCGGCGGCGAGGGGCCGCGCATCGAGATCATCACGCGCCCGGGAACGGGCCGCTGGCAGCGGTCGGCGAGCTTCGACTTCTCCGACGAGGCGCTCGACGCCACGACGCCGGGCGAGCGGGCGAAGCCGGCCCGCCAGACGCGCAACGTCGACCTCGACCTGCGCGGACCGATCCTCCCCGGCCGCGTCGACCTGGACGTCGAGGCGTCGACCAACCGGCAGCAGCGCGCCGCCGACTCGCTCAGGGCCATCACGCCGGCCGGGAACGTGTTCGACGGCGTCGTCCGCCCGCGGGGCGAGCACGAGCTGGAGCTCGACGCCGACATCGAGGTCGCCTCCAATCGCAGCCTGGGGTTCCGGTTCGACTACGAGACGCGCCGGACCGAGAACAGCGGCGTGGGCGGCTTCACCCTGACCGAGCGGGGCACGCGCGACACGCGGCGCGACTGGTCGTTCCAGGTCAGCGAACGGAGACTCGGAGAAGCGTTCGTCAACGACCTGCGGGTCCGGATGCGGCGACGGGGATCGAGCGCGACGCCGGTGTCGGAAGGGGTGGCGATAGATGTCGCCGACGCGTTCAACCGCGGCGGGGGAATCAGGCGGAACCTGGACGACGATACCCGCATCCAGGTGGAGGACCGGCTGCGCTGGCAACGGCGGGACTGGAGCTTTCAGGCCGGGTTCGAGGGGTACTACGCCCGCAACTACAGCCTGTCGGAGGACAACTACAACGGGACGTTCGACTTCGCCAGCCTGCACGACTACTGCGGCGCGACCGGCTATGCCGGCGTCAACTGCGAACCGACCCGGCGTCTCGTCGAGGAGGCGCTCGCACGCGGCATCGTCCCGACCTACCGGAACGGCCGCGGCGAGACGGTCTCGATCACCGGGCTGCCGACCACCTTCACCCTCACGTCGGGCAACGGCGAGCTGGACATCACCGAACTGGGCGTCGAGAGCTACGTGCAGGCGGACCGGGAGTTCGGCGAACAGGCGAGCCTGCGCCTGGGACTGCGCTACGAGGCGACCAACTACTCGGTCGACTATCTGCGCTTCGATCCGACCGTCAATCTGCAGTACCGGGTCTTCGACGACACCATCGTCAGCGTCGGGTCGCGGGTGCGGTTTCGGGACTTCCGGGATCACGTGCGGCTGATCCGCAACGACGGATCGACGTATCAGAAGCAGCTCTCCATCTCGTCGCCGTCGTTCCCGGATCCGTTTCAGGGAGGGCGGGCCATCATCGACGAACGGCGCACGTCCCTGTACCGGCTCGATCCCGACTACCGGTCCCCCTACAGCTTCGATCCGCAGTTCAACCTGACGCAGCAACTGGCGGGCGGGCTGCGCCTGTCGGTGTCGTATCGGCTGAGCTACGGGCGTCGCCAGCAGCGCATCCGCAACGTCAACGCGCCGTTTCCGGGCACGCCCCTGCCGCCGGAGATCCTCGCCCTGCCGCGCGACGTCCGGCGGGAGACGGTGGATCGGATGCGGCCGTTCTATCCCAACGTCGGCAACATCTACCAGATCGAATCGACGGGCAGGTCGGTGGGGCGGAGGCTCCGGGTCCGGCTCGAGCGCCGCCGAGCGCTACGGGTGGCGGGGATCGGCCTGTCGGGGAGCCTGAACTACAGCTACCGCGCCGGCGAGGATGACGACGACTTCAACAATCCGTACCTTCCCGCATGGGGGCTCGCCCGGCTGCAGCACCGGGTCCAGTCGCAGCTCCGGGTCCGACTGCCGCGCGATGCCGGACTGCGGCACCCGTTGCTGCGGGCCCTCGCCCGCGCGACCTACGAGGGGACGGCCCTCAACTTCAATCTGCGCGCCTACTCGGGCCGGCCGTACAGCATCCGCAGCGGACGCGACCTGAACGGCGATCAGTCGACCCGGGACCGGCCTCCCGGCGTCGCACGCAACACCGAGACCGGTCCCGCGCGCATCAATCTGGACATGACGTTCACGAAGGAGTTCCGGCCGCGGGCGACGGATCTCGCCCAGGCGGCCGGCGCCCCGGGCACGGATCGGCTGGTCCGCTTCCAGGCGCGCGTCTACAACGTGTTCAACATCACGAACGTGCGCGGCTACAGCGGGGTGCTGTCATCGCCGCTGTTCGGTCAACCGACCGGGTTTCTCCGTGGCCGCACGGTGCGCCTGTCGATGCACCTCGACTTCTGACTCTCCGGTTTGCGGGTATCGACATCAGCGTCGAGCAGTCGGCGGCTCGATGCGCCGACGGATCTCCACTCGTTCCGGAATAAACGAGTGCTTCCAGCAGTCTGGATCCACAGGCGCTGCGGTGGGAGGATCGCCATGACGCTGCAGAAGTTCACGACGCTCACGTCCCGGATCCCGGATACCATGCTGCGACGAGCCATTGCCGCGGCGCTCGCCAACGGAGTGCCGCGGACGGCTCAGGAGTTTGCCCGCTTCCACGATGATGTTCTGGACGAGCTTCGGCTGGCGGCGTACCAGGCGACGGAGCGGGCGGTGTGAGCGGAATCGACGCAGGTAACGTCCACGCGATCAAGAGTGGCCACAGACAAGGAGCCTCCGGATGTCCAGGAGCAGCATCACGAGCATCTCGGTCGGGCTGATTGGAGCTGTCACGCTCGGTGTCCTCTCGGAAGGGACTGTGGCTTCCGGAGGCGGAACCGCGACCGCCCAGGGCAATGGGCAGGCGCTCGCCGGGTCCTGGGTGATCAACGAGGACCTGAGCGACGACCTGCGGCCGCAGCCCGGCGGCCGCGATGGAGACGGCGGCCGGCGTGGTCCCGGCGGTTTCGGTGATCCCGGTTGGGGACCCGGAGGCGGCTTCGGCGGTCGCGGCGGCTATGGCAGACGGGGTGGTTTCGGCGGTCGTGGCGGCGGTGTCGGCGGCTTCGATGGCGATCCGCAGCAGATGGCCCGGATGCGGGCGGAAATGCAGGAGGCGATGCGGGACCTGATGACCGCGCCGCGCCGTATGAGAATCGTTGCCGACGAACGAGAGATAGTGCTCACCTACGGCGACCGCCGCGTGGTCAGGCTGATTCCGGATGGCCGGGAGCACTCGGGGCTCGCCGGTACGCGTGCTCGTGTCACGCGCCGGACGCGCTGGCGCGGCGCGAGGCTGGAGGCCGAGATCGAGCTGCAGTCGCGTATGGAGCTCCGTGTCCGCCAGACCTACGAGGTGCGGACGCCGGATGTCGGCAATCGGCAGTTGATCGTAACCACGCGCGTCGACGGCGGTCGGGGTAGCCGTGACCGTGAGCTCCGCCGGGTTTATGACGTCGAGCTTCGATAGCCTCGCTACAGCACTGCCCGGTCAGTAGATCCGGCTGGCCGCTGTCGGGCTCCGGCCTGCCGATGGGTGCCATCCAGACCTGTCCTTCCTGCAGGACGCGGGGTCGCCGGCAAGTGCCACGAACGCGTCGCCGTCCCTGCCCGGCCGCCGTACGGGCAGGAGTTCCTGCCGGCGGTCCGGCAGGCTCGACTGCCCCGTTGATGCAAGGGTCGCGCGACTCGTCGGCGGTCCGCGCACGCGGCGGGGAATAAACGGGGTCGAGCCGCGGTCAACACCAGCAGAGTGGGGGACCCGGTAAACGAATCCGGCCCGTCTCGGCGTCTTCGACGGCAGAATCCAACGATGACATCCAGATATCTCGTTCCTCTGCTGCTCGTCGCCGTGGGCGCCGCCAGCGTTCTCGTCTACCAGCGCGTCGTCCCCGCGGGGGAGGCAGGCCCTGGGCGGCCCGGCGGCGGGCCTCCCGGCGGGTTCCGTCCCGGCGGTGGCCGTGGCGCCTTCGGCGCGCAACCGATGCGTGTCAACGCCGCAAGTGTCACGCGATCCGACATCGCCGAGCAGCTTCAGATAGTCGGCAACCTGACCGGTGCCGCGAGCGTGGAGGTGGCCCCGAAGATCAACGGCCGCCTGCGGCAGGTCGACCTGCGCCTGGGCGATCCGGTGACGCGCGGGCAGGAGGTGGCGCGGGTCGAGGACGACGAGCTTCGCCAGCAGGTGAGTCAGGCGGAGGCGTCGTACGAGGTGGCCCGGGCAACCGTCCGACAGCGCGAGGCGGACCTGGTGCTGGCGCAGACCACCCGCGACCGGTCGCAGAGCCTGTTCTCCCGCGCGCTGGTGTCGCGCCAGGAACTCGACGACGCCGAGGCGCGCTACCAGGCGGCCAACGCGCAGCTCGATCTGGCCCGCGCACAATTCGACGAAGCGGGCGCCCGGCTCGAGGAACTCCGCATCAACCTGGACAACACGGTCATGGTCTCGCCGGTCGACGGCTTCATCGGCCGGCGTTATCTCGATCCCGGCGCCTACGTGACGTCGAACACCGCGGTGGTGTCCGTGGTCGACATCAGCCTCGTACGCCTGGTGGCCAACCTGGTCGAGCGGGATCTGCGGCTGGTCGAGCAAGGCGTCCGGGCGCGGATCGAGGTCGACGCGTTTCCGTCGGAGTCCTTCGAGGGTCGCGTGGCGCGAATAGCTCCGGTCCTGGACCCGGCCACCCGCACCGCGGAGATCGAGATCGAGGTTCCCAATTCGGACTTCCGCTTGAAGCCGGGGATGTACGCGCGAGTCAGTCTCGTCGTCGGCGACAAGAGTCAGGCGCTGGTCGTGCCGCGTGAGGCGGTGGTGATCCGTACTTCCGCCCGCGGGGTGTTCCGGGTGGACGCTGCCGGCGGGGCGCCGACGGCGCAGTTCGTGTCCCTCGTCACGGGGCTGGAGGACGAGCGCCATGTAGAGGTGGTGGAGGGGCTCTCCGAGGGCGATCGAGTGGTGACCACCGGCGCTGCTGGCCTTCAGCACGGCGATCCGATTCTGCTGCCTGGCGCCGGTGAACGAGGCGGAGGCCCTCCGGGCGGCGGTGCGCCACGCGGGCGCCGCGGACCTCGCGGACCGGACGGACCATCTGGCGGGATCCCGGCGAACGACGTGCGGCCCGGGAACGTAGCCGGTCGCGGAGCGCCGCCGGGCGCCGTCCCGGGTCGACCCGTGCCACCGGCCGGCAATCCGGGGCGCGGGGAGCCGACCGCCGGATTCCCCAATGGCGGTGGTATCTCGTCAGCCGCCGCTGCCGAAACGCGGGATGCGATGCGGTCCACGCCTTCCGGAGATTCCGTGTCCGGACCACCGCCGGACGCGGTGTCCGGTCGCGCTTCCGCCCCTCGGAATACCGTGCTCGAAGCGTTGGGCATCACGCCGCAGGCTCCGCCCGCCGCCGCGGGGGAGACGCTACGCGCCGCGCCGGGACGCTGAGCGATTCATCGATCCGCAATGGCGCATCAGGAATTGGAGCCGTCATGAGCCTGCCCAGACTTGCCGTCCGCCGTCCGGTGACGATGTCGATGATGAGCATCTCCATCGTGCTGCTCGGCATCGTGGCGCTCTCCCGCCTGCCGGTCGACCTGATGCCCGACGTGACGTTTCCGAGCCTGACCGTCACGGTCAGCTATCCGGATGTCGGGCCGCTGGAGATGGAGGAGCTCGTCACCCGGCCGCTGGAGCAGACCGTGGCGGCCATCGCGGGGCTCGAGGAGGTGGTTTCCACCTCCCAGGAGGGGCAGAGCCAGCTTCGGCTGAACTTCGACTGGGGGACCGACCTGAACGAAGCGGCGGACGATCTCCGGTCGCGGGTCGATCGCATGCGGGGGAGGCTGCCGGAGGACGCCGAGCCGCCGGTCATCTTCAAGTTCGACGCGGCCAACGCCCCGATCATGTTCCTGGGCCTCGAGGGCGATCTGTCGCCGGTGGCGTTGCGCGAGATGGCCGAGAACGACCTGTCGCCGCGCCTGGAGCGAGTGCCCGGCGTGGCCACCGTGACCGTCCGCGGCGGCCTGCGCCGGCAGATCCGGGTCGAGCTGGCGAAAGACAGGATCACCGCCCTCGATCTGGCGGTGAACGAGGTGATCGACCTGCTGCGGATCGAGAACCAGAACGTGCCGATCGGCGAGCTCGACGACGGCGACATGACCTACCTGCTGCGCAGTCCCGGGCAGTTCGCGAACCTCGACGACATCCGCAACGTGGTGGTCATGACGCGCGGCGGCGTGCCGGTCTACATGCGCGACATTGCGGAAGTGAGCGACGGGACCGAGGACCAGGAGGAGCTGATCCGCATCAACGGGCGCACCGCCGTCCAGATGATGATCAGCAAGCAGTCGGGGCGCAACACCGTGGAGGTCGCGCGGGCCGTGCGCGCCGAGATCAACCGCATCAACACCGAGATGCCGGCGGTCCGGCTCAGCACCCGGATGGACTCGGCGATCTTCGTCGAGCGCTCGATCAATGCCGTCCGCAACGTCGTGCTGTGGGGCGCGATGCTGGTCATCGTGGTGCTGTTCGCCTTTCTGCGCAACGTCCGGACGACGCTCATCATCTGCACCGCCATCCCGATCTCGATCATCGGCACGTTCGCGCTGGTCTACTTCGCGGGCTTCACGCTCAACACGCTGACGTTCGGCGGACTGGCGCTGGGCGTCGGCATGATCGTCGACGCCTCGATCGTCGTCCTGGAGAACACGTTCCGGCACATGGAGGGAGGCAAGGACCGGATCACCGCCAGCGTGGACGGCACCGAGGAGGTCAGCGGGGCCATCGTCGCGTCGACCCTCACGCAGGTGGCAGTCTTCCTGCCGCTGCTCTTCTTGACCGGGGTGTCGAGCATCGTCTTCGGCCAGTTGGCGGTCGTGGTGATGATCGCCCTGGCGATGTCGCTGTTCGTGGCGGTGACGCTCGTGCCGGTGATGACGTCGCGGCTGCTGCGGTTGCCGCCGCCGGCGGACCAGCGGGCGGGCGCCTACGGCCGCTTCCTGACGCTGAGCGAGCGCGGCCTGGAGCGCCTCGACGAAATCTACCAGCAGGGTATTCATCACGCGCTGGCGCACCGGCCCACCGTGCTCATGGTCGCGGGCGTTCTCGTCTGGGTGACGGTTATGCTGGCGCCGACCATCCCGGTCGAGCTGACCCCGGAGGTGGACGAGGGCGAAGTGCGCATCTCCGCCGAGTTGCCGATCGGGACCCGCTTCGAGCGGACCCGCGACGTGATGCTGGAGTTGGAGGACCGCATCCGGGCGGAGGTGCCCGAGGCGGTCAACATCACCAATCAGGTGGGCGGCGGGCGCGGCCCGTTCGGCGGCGGGTCCAGCCACCGCGGCTCGATGACGGTCACCCTGCTGGACAAGACCGAGCGCGAGCGGTCGAGCAACCAGATCGCCATGGCGTTGCGGCGCTCGCTGAACAACATTCCCGGCGCGGTCATCCGGGCGCGGGCCTCCGGCGGCAACCGGATGATGACGCGGTTGATGCGCAGCGGCTCCGGCGACGACGCGCGGCTGGCGCTGGAGATCCGCGGTCACGACCTCGACGATGCCCGCCGGGTCTCGGAGCGGGCCATGGACGTCATGAACACCACGGAAGGGATCGCCGACGCGGAGATGGCATCCGAGCAGGGCAGGCCGGAGCTGGCTATTCAGGTCGATCGCGCCAAGGCCGCGCTGCTCGGGCTGCGCGTGTCGCAGGTCGCCGACGCGCTACGAACCGGGGTGGCCGGCACGGAGGCCGCTTTCTTCCGCGAGCGGGGCGACGAGTATCCGATCGTCGTGCGCTTGCGCGAGGAGGATCGGCTGCGGACCATGGACATCAACGACGTCCCGCTGAGCACGCCGTCGGGGATGGTCATCCCGGCGCGCAACGTGATTGCGGTGCGGCCCGAGTCGGGTCCGGAGCAGATCGAGCGCAAGAACCAGGAGCGGATCGTCCGCGTCAACGCGGAGATCGAGACGACGCTGAGCGAGGCGGTCTCGGCCGTCAACGCGCGGATCCCCGAGATGGCCGCGCCGGCCGATTTCTCCGTGGGCTTCGGGGCCGAGGTCGAGGAGCAGGCGCGGTCCTTCGGCCAGATGCAGCTCGTCCTGATCCTGGCGATGTTCCTCGTCTACGCGGTGATGGCGGCGCAGTTCGAATCGCTGCGCGACCCGTTCATCATTCTGCTCTCCATACCGCTGGCCGGCATCGGCATCGTCGCGTCGCTGATCGTGACCGGCACGCCGTTCAGCCTGCAGGCGTTCATGGGGGTCATCGTGCTCGGCGGGTTGGTGGTGAACAACGCCATCCTGCTCGTCGACTACACGAACATCCTGCGGCGCCGCGACGGCATCCCGCTGCGCAAGGCGGTGGAGCGGGCCGGGCGCACGCGGCTGCGGCCGATCATGATGACCACGTCCACGACGCTGCTCGGCATGGTGCCGATGGCGCTCGGCATCGGCGAGGGATCCGAGTTGCAGGCGCCGCTCGCCCGCGTGATCATCGGCGGGCTGCTGTCGTCGACGCTGGTGACCCTGGTCGTGGTGCCGGTCGTCTACACCTTGTTCGAGGAGGGGCTGGCGGGTCTGCTGGGCCGGCCGAAGGAGGGCGTGGCGCCGGCCTCATAAGGAGAGCCTGCCGGGGCCCGGAGGGCTCTTTGAAGTCTTCTACCGGCCCTTCCCCGGGACATGGGTCGACGTGAGCACGCCGACTCCTTCAGTTGCGGCTCGCTCGACCGGTGCGCCCGGGTGCAAGGCTGAGCATGTGCAAGGCAGGGAGGGCCTTCCTGATGCAGAAATGTGGCTGAGCGGGTACGAGAGATCGGACATGGATCAGTAGGGAGCTTCGAGTCCCTTGAACATCGGAAAGTGCTTCAGGTTGGTCGTCTTCAGTTCGGCGCCGAGCTCCTGCGCCAGCGCGGCAACGATGAGGTCGGCCGCCTCGATGCCCGGATGCGAACGCAGGTAGCGTCGTCCCAGCGCGCCGGCAGCTTCCGAGACCGACTCGTCGACCTCGACCCACGACACCAGGCGCAGGAGATCACGCGTGGCCGTTTCCTCGTCAGCGCGCATCCCCGCCAGCAGTTCCGTTCGGACGATGCAGGAGCTCCATAGCTGATCACCGCGGGCGATGGCCTTGGGAATGAGCATGGTCGCCGCCGAAGGCCTCCCGCGCAGGTGATCGATGAGCACCGACGTGTCGAGTACGAGTCGCTTCACTGCCGTTCCGCCATCTGCGACAGTCGTCTCGATCCGCGGATGCGTTCGACGTACTCCGCACCGGTCTCCGGAGAATCCTTCCAGGCCCCGGCGGTCCGCCGCGCCAGGCGCACCCGGTCCCCCGTGCTCAGCGCGCTTCGCGGAGCGTACACGCCGTCGATGGCCGCGCGGATCAGCTCCGATACCGTGCAGCCGGTCGTCTGACTCCGGCTCTTCAGAAGTCGTCCCTGTTCCTCAGTGAGGTAAATCTGGGTGCGCTGCATGATGTATTCATCATACATCACTTGTGCCGCCGGCAGTAGACGAACTCGTTCTGGCGGCAGGCTGCCGTTGCCGCTGGTGGTGGTTCGGTCGTCTGTACCCGGTTCGAGGAGGGACTGCAGGGCTCTTCCGGCGCCCGAACAAGGGGGGCGCCGGCCTGCCAGGGGAGACCGACCCCGCCGCCACGCGCATTCGACCGGCGGGGGCGATGACTCTCGCCGCCCGCCGGCGAAGGTCTACCGCTGCAGCGCGCGCGTCCGGTCGAGCGGCTGCACCGCGAGCGTCCAGGTAAGGGGAACCGACTCGGGGTTGAAGCAGACCTTGTCGTCGCACGCCTGGTAGTCGAGCCGGCCGGTCAGCGTCAGCGCGTCTATCTCGGCCAGACGGGCGGTCGACTCGGGATCGCCTTCCACCACGACCTCCTGCACGAGCCGGAACGGCCGCTGGTACACCGGCACCCGTTCGTTGAGCGGCTCGAAGTGGTAGATCTCCGACGCCGGGTACTCCGCCGCCGGCGTGCGCAGGAAGCTCGGCGTGTCCAGGTGCAGGCCGATCACCCGGTAGCCCATGTCGTCGGCGCCGGGTGCGTAGACGTGCATGTTCGCCTTGGGCGTGATGTCGAGCGCGAGGTGGAAGCGGCTGCCGACGGTGATGTCCGGATTGCTCTGCGACGCCGAAATCTCGAGGTGCGCCGTCTCCCCGGAGGAGCCCGAGATGCCCGACAGCGGCGTGCCGAGCTTCAGCATGATGTTCGCCGCGGTGTTGCGCTCGCGGTAGAACTCCTCGAAGAAGCGCGACGTCACGCGCCCCTCGCGGTCGACGATGAAGGTGCCCGGGAACGGCGTGCCGACGATCATCGGGTTGGCCCCGAACACCGAGACGTACTGCGCCACGTCGGCCTTGACGTCCGCGTCGTCCTTGTTCGGGCCGATGCCTTCTTCGGCGACATGGTTGTAGATGCCGAACGCGCGGATCGCCGACGAGTCGTCGTCCGAGAGCAGCGGCACGTCCGCCACGCCCTTGCGCTCCGCGAAGGCGGCCAGCACTTCCTGCGAGTCGTAGCTGATGGCGGCGACGCCGAGTCCCTGCGTCCGAAGCTCACCGAGACGTTCTTGCAGCTCCACGAGCTGCGCTTTGCAGTACGGTCACCAGTCTGCCGAACGGTGAAAAACCAGCATCGCACCCCGCTCGCCCATGATGGTGTCGAGCGTCCGGACGCGTCCGTACTGATCGGGAAGGGCGAAGTCGGGGATCTTCTCGCCCACCTGCGGGCCGAGCGACGAGACGTCGATCTGCTCCCGCTCCTGGGCCGACGCCGGTACGTGCGCCAGTAGCACGACGACGGCGGCGACCGTCAACGCCTGCAACATGTGTGTCATGCGGTGAATGGTAGCACCGGCCACGGGATCGCGGTGCTGCCCGCTCGACCCGTCCGGTCGCCCGGCAGGTTCGGTCGACGCGCCAGGCTGACGATCGGCGCCGGAACGTGGCGCGCGGCCCGGCTCCGGCGCTGTTCCTGCGCCGACCCGGGCTGCGACGGGCTTACCGCCGCCAGGCGAACATGCGGGTCAGGACGGCCCGCTGCCGGTCGCTGAAACGCGCCTTGCGCATCTGGTTCGCCGCCTTGCGCAGCGCCTCGGCCTGCGTCGGGTAGGGGTGGATCGTCGCCCCGATCGTGCCCAGTCCGACCCCCGCCTTCATGGCGACGCTCACCTCGGTGATCAGGTTGCCCGCGTCCGCCGCGACGATCGTCGCCCCCAGGATCCTGTCCGTCCCCTTCCGGACGTGGATCCGGGCGAAGCCTGCGTCCTCGCCGTCGAGCACGGCACGGTCGACGTCGGCGAGCGGCTGGGTGAATGTCTCGATCTCGATGCCCTTCTTGCGCGCGTCCGCCTCGTACATCCCGACGTGCGCTATCTCTGGCTCCGTGTAGGTGCACCAGGGGATGTTCAGCGATTCGGTCGACGCCATCCCGAGGCCGAATGGATGCGGGAACAGCGCGTTCTGAATCACGATCTGCGCCATCGCGTCCGCCGCGTGCGTGAACTTGAACGGCGAGCAGATGTCGCCCGCGGCGAAGATGCGCGGGCTGCTGGTTCGCAGGTAGGCGTCGACCTGTACGCCGGATCGGTCGTACGACACCCCCGCCTCTTCCAGCCCGAGTCCTTCGACGTTGGGGGCCCGGCCCACGCCGACGAGGATCTCGTCCACGGTCGCCTCGCGGGTCTCGCCGGCTGTGGTGTGGCGGATCCGTTTCCCGCTGCCGTCCGGGTCGCCCGCGGTGACAGGCTCCACCTTGTCGATCGTCGTGTCGAAGGCGAACCGCACCCCGTCGCGCTCCATCCGCGCCTGCACCACCGCCGCCGCGTCCGGATCCTCTCGCGGCAGGATGTGCGGGGTCAGCTCGAACACCGTCACTTCACTGCCGAAGCGGGCGAATGCCTGGGCGAGCTCGCAACCGATGGGGCCGGCGCCGATGACGGCGAGTCGCCGCGGCAGCGCCGTCAGCGAGAACACCGTCTCGTTGGTCAGGAAACCCGCCTCGGCGAGGCCGGGAATCGGCAGGGCGGTGGCGCGCGCGCCGGTGCAGACAGCGGCCCGCGCGAAGCGCAGCGTGGCGTCGCCGACGCGCACGGTGTCGCGTCCCGTGAAGCGCCCCTCGCCGATGAAGACGTCGACACCGAGCCCCTTGAACCGTTCGGCCGAATCGACGTGGCTGATCGCCGCGCGCAGCCGTCGCATGCGGGCCATCGCGGCTCCGAAGTCCCGCTCGACGCCGCCCGGGAACGTCAGGCCGAACTCCGCTCCGTCCCGGGCGGATGCCCACACGCGCGCCGCGCGGATGATCCCTTTCGACGGCACGCAGCCGACGTTCAGGCAGTCGCCGCCCATCAGGTGGCGCTCGATCAGGGCCACTCTCGCGCCAATACCCGCGGCCACCGCGGCGGTCACGAGCCCGGCGGTGCCCGCGCCGATGACCACCAGGTTGTAGCGTCCATCCGGAGTGGGGTTCTCCCAATCCGGCGGATGGACGTGGGCGGCCAGCCGCCGGTTGAACTCGTCGTCGGGAAGCAGCGGGACAGGGGCTGTACTCATGGCGATGGGTAGGATACCGGTTTTGCCGCGCCGCGCGGCAGCGGTGGCCCGCGCTCCTTGCAACCGCCTGCCGGATCGTCAACCGCCCTCTCCAGGCCGGATGAGCCACGCTCCTCGTGACCCTGTGCGACCGTAGCGGTACCGCTGTACACTTGCTCGAACCCTGGGGGTGAGCATGTCCGGATCGCGGACGTTCGTCACATTACTTGCCGTTGTCACCGCCGTCGCCGCCCAGGCGCCGGCTCCCGCCCTGGCCCAGACCGATGCGCTCGAGATCATCGATCGCGTCGACCGCATGCTGCGGGGCGACTCGAGTCACGGCACCTTCACCATGGAGGTGGTGACCGAGAACTGGGACCGCAGCATGACGATGGAGGTCTGGTCGCTCGGCACCGACTACAGCCTGGTGCGCGTTCAGGCGCCGCGGCGGGAGGCCGGCACGGCGACGCTCAAGGCCGAGGACGACATCTGGAACTACCTGCCCAAGGTCGACCGCTCGATCAAGATCCCGGCCTCGATGATGGGCGGATCGTGGATGGGCTCGCACTTCACGAACGACGATCTCGTCAAGGACAGCCGGCTCATCGAGGACTACGACGTCGAGATCGCCTTCGAGGGCGACGCTGCCGACGGCGTTGCGGTGTGGGACTTCGTCCTCACGCCGAAGCCGGAGGTCCCGGTGGTGTGGGGGAGCATCGAGTACCGCATCCGGCAGGGCGACTACATGCCGCTCTGGACGAAGTTCTACGACGAGGACGGCGAGCTCGCCCGCACGATGGAGCACAGTGATTTCACCGAAATGGGCGGGCGCCTGCTGCCCGCGGTGATGGACATGTACCCCGCCGACAAGCCGGGCGAGCGGACCACGATGCGCTACGAGGAGATCGAGTTCGACATCGACGTCGACTCCTCGTTCTTCTCCCTTCGCAATCTGCAGGGCGGGCGGGGCCGGCGCCGGTGAAGGAGTCGCCCTGGCCGCGCATCGGCTGGCGCAACCTCGGACGCAACCCCAAGCGGACCGCGCTTACCTCGCTCGGGCTCGGGGTTGGCTACTTCGCCTGCGTGTTCGTCGTCGGGTGGTCCGAGGGGATCATGTCCGAGCTGGTCGAGAACGCGACCTCCCTGGTCACCGGGCAGATCGAGATCCACGACGCCGAGTACCGGCCGGACAGGAGCCTGTACGACACCATCGGCGGCCGCGAGGGCGCCGACGTGGAGGGCCTGCTGCGCGCCATCGACGCCGACGAGGCGGTGGTGGCGGCGGCCCCGCGCGTCTACGCGGGCGGGCTGGTCAGCTCCGGGGAAGCGACGTCGGCGGGCATGTTCCTGGGGGTCGACCCCGAGCGCGAGGTGGCGCTGACCCGTTTTCTCGACCCGCTGGTCGAAGGGGCGCTGCCGGTGGCCGGCCGCTACGAGCTGGTCATCGGGGAGGAGATGGGACGGCAGCTCTCGGTCGGCGTCGGCGACGAGCTCGTCCTGGTCGGCTCCGGCGCGGACGGGTCGATGGCCAACGATCTGTACACCGTGGCGGGCATCTACCGTACCGGGCTGGTCGAGTTCGACGCCGCGACCGTCGTGATGCCGATCGGCGACCTGCAGGAGTTCGTGGTGCTCGCGCCGGATCGGATCCACGAGATCGCGGTCGCGACGGCCGAGCCCGATCTCGCCCCCGATGCCGCGCGGCGCCTGTCCGGCGTGCTCGACGTGCCGGCGCGGCCGATCGTCGTCGCCTCCTGGGCGGAGCTGAACCCGGTGCTGGCCGAGTACGTCGCCCTGGCGCAGTCCTTCTACTGGATCATCATCGTCATCGTCTTCGCGGTGGCCGCCTTCGGCATCGCCAACACGATGCTGATGGCCACCTTCGAGCGCCGGCGGGAGTTCGCGGTCATGCTCGCCCTCGGGTCGACGCCGCTGGCCGTCGTGGGCATCGTGCTGTCGGAAGCGCTGGCCATCGGCGCCGTCAGTCTCGCCGGCAGCGCCGCGTTCACGTTTCCGCTGATGGTGTGGCTGTCCAACGCGCCGCCCAGCCTGGAGTGGCTCTACGGCAACGTCACCCTGCAGGGTGCGCTGCTCACGCCGACCCTGCGCGTCGGCTACAACGTGCCGGCCTGGACCTGGGCGTCGGTCGGGCTCCTGGTCACGGCCCTGGTCTCGGCGCTCTATCCGGCGGCCCGCGCCGCCCGCATCCCGCCGGCCGATACGCTGTCCGGACTCTAGGACCACATTGAAGATGCACGCAGGGGTTCTCGTCGTGCTCGCGATGCGCAACCTGCGCCGGCAACTGCGGCGGACGCTGCTGACCGCGTCGGCCATGATCATCGGCGGCGGTCTGCTGGTCTTCTCGATCACGTTCGCCGACGGTAGCCACGAGCAGTGGATCGACTCGGGGGTGCGCCTGGGCACCGGACACGTCACGGTCGAACGGCCCGAGTTCCGCGTGCGCCGCCGGATCGACGACCGCCTGTCCGGCGAGGTGCGGCGCACGGTCGAGGAGGCGTTCGCATCGCCCGAGATCGCCCCGTACGTCGTTGCGGCGTCATCGAAGCTCAGCATCAACGGCCTGTCCAGCTCGGCCGCCGGGGCCCGTCCCGCGCAGATCATGGCGGTCGACCCGGTAGCGGAATCGAAATTCGGGATGCTGGACGAGCGGGTGGTCGAGGGACGGTACCTGGAGCCGGACGACCGGCTGGCCGCGTTCGTCGGCACCGAGATGGTCGAGAGCCTCGAGTTGCGCCTCGGCTCGCGTCTCGTGGTGCAGGCGCAGGATGCCGAGGGCGAGATTGCGGGCCAGTTGCTCCGCGTGGTCGGCATCTTCAGCAGCGGCGTCCCCGAGGTCGACCGTACGCTGATTCACATTCCGCTCACCACCGCCGGCGAATGGCTCGGCTCGCAGCAGGACGTCACCAACGTCGGGGTCCTGCTGAACGGCAGCGCCGCCACCGGACGCGTCGCCGACCGGCTCGAGCGCGTGCTGGCCGACCCGGTCGGGCGCGGCGAGGCCCGGGTGATGCGGTGGCGGGAGGCGGACCCGGCGCTCGCCGCGGCGGTGGCCATCGACGACTTCGGCAACTACCTCGTCCAGGGGTTCCTGTTCACCATCATCGCGTTCGGCATCGTCAACACCGTGCTCATGTCGGTGATGCACCGGCATCGCGAGTTCGGTGTGCTGCAGGCGCTCGGATTGACGCCGGGACAGACCGGCGCGGTCGTGCTGATCGAGGGGTTCACGCTGACGGCGATCAGCGGGTTCCTGGGCGTTGGCCTCGGCCTGCTGGGCACGTGGTACTTCCTCGGCGACGGCCTGGATCTCACCGCGATGATGGAGAACATGGACGAGATGACCTTCTCGGGGGTCGCCGTCGATCCGGTCATCGTCCCGCTGTTCACCGTGCGTCGCATCGTCCAGGTCCTGGTGTTCATCCTCTTCGTCGGCGCCATGGCGTCGATATACCCGGCGCTGCGCGCGTCGAGAATCGACGTGACCGAGGCGATGAAGTTCGACCGCTGAGTCGGCCGGAGCGCTTTCGATCCCAGTCGGACCATCCTCGGACGATCCCATGAGCCCCATTACCAATACGAACAACGCCGCCGTCCGGACCGCGGGGGTCTGGAAGATTTTCCAGCAGGAGGCCGAGGAGGTCCGGGCGGTTCAGGACGTCAGCCTGACTGTCGACCGCGGGGAGTTCACCGCGCTCGCAGGGCCGTCCGGATCGGGCAAGACCACCCTCCTCAACCTCATCGGCGGCCTCACGCGGCCGACGCGGGGGCAGGTCTGGGTGGCCGGGCGCGAGGTCAGCGAGATGTCGAACCGCGAGCTGGCGCAGCTCCGGCTCGAGCAGGTCGGCTTCGTCTTCCAGGCCTACAACCTGCTGCCGGTGCTGACCGCCCTGGAGAACGCCGAGTTCCCGATGCTGCTCCAGGGGATGGACGCCGCCGAACGGCGCGCCCGCGTGCGGGAGCTGTTCGCGCGGACGGGCATGGAGGGGCTCGAGGACCGGCGGCCGGGGAAGCTCTCCGGCGGGCAGCAGCAGCGGGTGGCGGTGGTGCGCGCCGTGGCGAGCAGGCCGGCCCTGGTGCTGGCCGACGAGCCGACCGCCAATCTCGACTCGCATTCCAGCGAGGCGCTGCTCGACGTCATGGCCGAGCTGAACCGGGACCTCGGCGTGACCTTCGTCTTCGCGACCCACGACGTCCGCGTGATGGAACGCTCGCGGCGCCTCGTGCGCATGGTCGACGGCAACATCGACTCCGACGAGACCCGCGCGTGACCAGCCGGTCCGGCGCGGGTACCGCCTTCGTCGCCGGCCTGCTCGCCGCCGGGTTGTTGGTCGCCGGAGCAGCACCGGTCGCGGCCCAGTCGAGCTGGCTCACCGGCTACGTGTTGACGAACGCCATCTTCAGCGGCTCGACGAGCCTTACGGACAGCAATACGAGCAGCGCCAACCGCATTCGGCTGTCGACGGATCCGTTGCTCGGTCCGTTCGCGTTCGACGTGGCCTACGAGCACGCCGCGACCTTCCAGAAGAACACGCTCCCTCTCGGCCTCGGCCTCGCGGGCCTGGAGGCAATCCAGGGCGGCGGCGAATGGCTTGACCTCCAGGGCACGATTACGCGTCACGATCAGCGCCACGCGCTGTGGCGGCACCGCTTCGACCGGCTCAACGTGGCGTGGTCGCCGACCGAGTCGATGGAGCTCAGCGTCGGGCGGCAGGCGATCTCGTGGGGGACGACACAGGTCTTCTCGCCCGCCGATCCGTTTCCGGCCTTCACTCCGACCGATCCGTTCCAGGTCTATCGGGTCGGCGTCGACGCCGCGCGCCTGCGGATCTACCCGAGCGCGCTCAGCGAGATCGACGTGGTCTTCCGGCCCAGCCGTTCGGACGTGGGCGAGGAGGTCACCGCGCTCGCGCGCGGACTCACCACGTGGAGGGGCTGGGGGCTCTCGGCCTGGGGAGGCACGCTCTACGGCGATCCCACGGGCGCGGTCGGCGCGTCGGGGGGCATCGGACCGTGGGCCCTCTATGTCGAAGCGGTCGTCCGCGACTACCACGGGACGGTCGTGGGACGGGGAGCGATCGGCACGTTCCGGCTGTTTCAGGTGGGCGGGCGGGATCTTGCCGTCTCGGTCGACTACCAGCGCGACGGACGCGGCGCCTCGGCTCCGGAAGAGCTGCTCACGGTGCTGCAATCGCGTGAGTTCCGCCGCGGCGAGTACCAGGTGATCGGCCGGGACGAGGCGGCCGTGTCGGCGAGCTACCAGATCCATCCCCTGTGGAGCCTTACCGCCTTCACCCTGTGGAACCTGAACGACGGCAGCGCGATCGCCATACCCGGCTTCTCCTACTCGCTGAGCGACGAAGCGGCGCTGCAGGGCGGAGTGTTCGTCGGTTTCGGCGACACTTCACTGATGCCGGTCCGCAATATGCCGGGCCAGATCGTGCCCTCGTCGGTGTACGGCCTCGTGGGCACCACCGGTTACCTCTCGTTGACCTGGTACTTCTGAGGTCTCGCCGAGAAGATCCTTGCGTTTGACCTGCCCGCCGAGCGATCATGACCAGTCTCGGTCGGCCGAGGCACGGCGTGGCCGTGCGTCGAGCCGGCCCGGAGGAGAGGTAGATGCGCCACAGACTCCTTGGATCGGCAATCGTCGTGGCCGCGGCCGCGATCCTGGTAGCGAACGCCGGCGTCGCCCGCGCCCAGTCCGGCGACGACAACGCGTGGGAGCCCGGCCGCACGCCTGACGGGCAGCCGGACATCTCGGGCGTGTGGACCAACTTCGACCCGACGCCGTTCGAGGCGCCGGACGACGTCGACCTGGAGCGGCTCGCCCCGCTCGCGGCATGGTTCCCCGGCAGCAACCGGCCGCAGCGGGCGCCGGCGATGCCGGCTTCCGACGCGGACAGGCGACGGCCGCCGCAGGGGCCCTGGGGCGACGGGCCGGGCAGCGCGCCGCGCAACGAGCGCCGCCGCTCCATGGTGGTCGACCCGCCGAACGGCCGGATTCCGGTGCGTGACCACGCCCGCGCGACGCGAGACTACAACCTCATCCACCTGACCGACTCGTACATGAACCACACGCCGTGGGAACGGTGCATCACCCGCGGGGTGCCCGGCGGCATCTTCCCGCCCGGCTACGGCGCAGGCTACCGGATTCTCCAGACGCCGGGCTACGTGGTCATCCTCTACGAGATGATTCACGAGGCGCGGATCATTCCAATCGACGGCCGCCCGTTGCCGTCGGGGAAGATCCGGAGTTGGAACGGGGCCTCGCGCGGCCGCTGGGAGGGGAACACCCTGGTGGTCGAGGTGGGCAACTACAACTCCAAGGGCGCGATCGCGACGAACATCGCGACGCGCGGCGCCCGCGGGCTCCCGCGCACCGAGGATCTACGGGTCGTGGAGCGGTTCACGATTGCCGGCCCCGACACCCTGGAGTACGAGGTGACGATCGAGGATCCGGCCATCTACACCGACACCTGGAAGGTGGCGATGCCGCTCAACCGCGACAGCACGTACACGCTCTTCGAGTACGCCTGTCACGAGGGCAACTACGGTCTGGCGAACAGCCTGAGCGCCGGCCGGGCCGAGGATCGCGAGGCGGCGGAGGGACGGTAGACGAGTTCACCGGAATCTGGAGAAGCAGGCGGAGGCGTAGGAGCCCTGACTACCGGTGGGCTCGCACGAAGGACATGGGCTCAGCGACCAGGCGCGATCCGGCACGCAGGGTTGCCCGTCGATGCATGACGAGGAGCAGAGGCACATGACGTTCCCAGCGCGGCGCGAACGGAATCGCCGGCGCGCGGCGGAGCCGCGCCGGAGTGGGTGGCGTCCGGCCGCCGTGTGGATGGTCGCGGCCGCGGTGGCCGGCGTGGCCGCGGCCGGTTTCCCGGCGGTGGCCGAGGCGGCGGGCGCCCTGGCGACGGGTGAACCGGCGACGGCCGCGGCGCAGCGCGCCGGAGCGTCCTCCGCGCCGCAGGCCACTGCCGACCGGACCGCGGAGCCGCGGAGAATGTTCCGGCGGTACTGCGTCGGTTGCCACAACGACCGCCTGCGGACCGCCGATCTGTCCATCGCCGCGCTCGACCTGGAGAACGTCCCGGCCGACGCGGAGACCTGGGAGAAGGTGGTGACCCGGCTGCGGGCCGGTTCGATGCCGCCTCCCGGACGCCCGCGGCCGGACGAGGCGACCTACAGGCACGTCGCGGGATGGCTGGAGTCCGAACTGGACGGAGCCTGGGCGGCCAACCCCTACCCGGGGCGGATCAATGCCATCCACCGTATCAACCGCACCGAGTACCGGAACGCCATCCGCGACCTGCTCGCGCTCGACGTCGACGTGGAGTCGCTGCTGCCGGGCGACGAGACCGCCGATGGCAGCTTCGACAACTTCGCGGATGTCCTCGGGCTGTCGACCGCGCACATCGAGCGCTATCTGTCCGTCGCACGGCAGGTGACCCGGCTGGCGACGGGACTGCCGCCGCCGAGCCCCGGCGCCGACACGTTCGAGATCTCGATCCACATCGTGCAGGAAACGCGGCAGGGAGACGATCTGCCCCTCGGCTCGCGCGGCGGGGTCGCCATTCCGTACCAGTTCCCGGTCGACGGCGTGTACCGTGTCAAGGTGCTGCTGCGGCGCCAGTACCAGGACTACCTGATGGGGATGGGCTGGCCGCAGTGGCTCGACGTCCGGGTGGACGGCCGGCTGGTGAAGCGGTTCACGGTGGGCGGCAACGTGCCCGGCCGACCGGTTGCCGCGAGCTACGCCGGCGACGGCGAGCCCGGCTTCGCGGGCGCCGTCGAGTGGGAAGAGTTCATGCAGCGTACCGGCGACGCCAACCTCGAGGTGGACTTCCCGGTCGAGGCCGGGCCGCACGTCGTCGGGGTGTCGTTCGTCCGGCAGTTGTGGGAGCCGGAGGGCTTGCCGCAGCCGCTGCAGCGCGGCCGCGTGCTGACGAACGACCAGATCTACATGGGCTACGCGGCGGTGCGCTCGGTCGAGATCGGCGGGCCGTACCAGATAGCGGATACCGTCGCCGACACGCCGAGCCGGCGGGCCATCTTCACCTGCGAGCCGAACGGCGACGCCGAGGAGCGCGCCTGCGCCACGGAGATCCTCTCGTCCATCGCCAGGCGCGCGTTCCGGCGGCCGGTAACGGATGGTGAAGTCGACTCCCTGCTGCGCTTCTTCGACGAGGGGCGCGCGGCGGGCAGCTTCGAGGCGGGCATCCAGTTCGGACTCGAGCGGATCCTGGTCGACCCCGACTTCCTGGTGCGCGTCTACCGCGATCCGATCGACCTCGACCGCGACACGTATGCGCTGAACGATCTGGAGCTCGCCTCGCGGCTGTCGTTCTTCCTCTGGAGCAGCATTCCCGACGAGCAGCTCCTGCGGCTCGCCGAGGAGGGAAGGCTGAGCGACCCTGTCGTCCTGGAGCAACAGGTCCGGCGGATGCTCGCCGATCCGCGCGCCACCGCGGCCATCGCCGAGGACTTCGCGGCGCAGTGGCTCAACCTGCGGCGCGTCGGCGAGGTGGTCGTCGATCCGGTGCAGTATCCGCACTACGACGAGAGCCTGCTCGAGGCGTTCGAGGAGGAGGTCATCCGGTTCGTGGCGAGCACGCTGACCGAGGACCGCAGCGTGCACGATCTGCTCGACGCCGACTATACGTTCGTCAACGAGCGGCTCGCGCGCCACTACGGTCTGCCGGGCATCTACGGCAACCGGTTCCGGCGGGTGACGTTCCCGAACACCGCTCAGCGCGGAGGACTGCTGGCGGCCGGCGCGTTGCTGGCCACGACGTCGTACCCCGACCGGACCTCCCCGGTGCTGCGCGGGAAATGGCTGGTCGACAACATCTTCGGGCTGCCGGTGCCGGCGCCCCCGGCCGGCGTCAACACCGACCTGGAGGAGACGCCCGGCGAGATTCCGGCGACGATCCGCGAGCGCCTCGCGCGCCATCGACAGAGCCCGACCTGCGCGAGTTGCCACGCGGTGATCGATCCGCTCGGGTTCGCGCTGGAGAACTTCGACGTGATCGGCGGCTGGCGCGACGTCGACGAGCAGGGCCGGCCGATCGACAGCGTAGGCACCACGGCCGGCGGGGTCGAGCTCGACGGGCTGGCGGGCCTGCGCGCGCTGCTCCTCGACGATCCGGAGCAGTTCCCGCGGACCCTGACCGAGAAGCTCCTGGCCTACGCCCTGGGACGGCGGCTGGAGCACTACGATCGGCCCGCGGTGCGGCAGATCGTGCGCGACGCGGCGTCGTCGGAGTATCGTTGGTCGGCGATCATCGCGGGCATCGTGCGGAGCCCGCAGTTCACGATGCGGGCCGGGCCCGCGGCGGCGAACTAGGAGTCTGCGCGACAGGAATCGACCCCGCGCAGGCGACGCGGACTGGAGAGCGCGGCGCGCCCGGGTGGCGCGTTGCCCGGAAATCGAGACGGCGAGGGACGGCACAGAGGAGACGGCGGACATGACCCTGATCAACAAGTCGTTGCCACGGCGGACCGTTCTCAGAGGCATCGGCGCGACGCTCGCGCTGCCGTTCCTCGACGCGATGGCTCCGGTAGCGTCGGCCGCGCGGTCCGCGGCCAGGCCGGTGCCGCGCTTCCAGGCGTTCTATACCCCGAACGGGATGGCGATGCCGTACTGGACGCCGAAGGGGGAGGGGACCGACTTCGAGATATCGCGCATTCTCGAGCCGCTCGCCCCGTTCCGGGACCAGATGATCGTGCTCTCGGGGCTCAAGTCGAGCTGGAACTACATCCATGCCGGCGCCTCCGGGTCGTTCCTGACCGGCATGACGCGCGGCGGCCGGAACGAGACCGAGATCCTCGGCGAGGTCTCGATGGACCAGTTGCTCGCGCGGCACTTCGCGCGGGACACCCAGGTGGCGTCGCTCGCCGTTGCCATGGACCGGCCGAACAACGCCGGCGCCTGCACGGGCAATCTGAGCTGCGTATACACGCACACGATCTCGTGGCGCAGCAAGACGCAGCCGCTCCCGATGGAGTGGAACCCGCGCGCGGTCTTCGAGACCCTCTTCGGCGACAGCGGCAGCACCGACCGGGAGGCTCGCCAGGCGCGGATGCGCCAGCACAAGAGCTTGCTGGACGCGGTGACCGGCAAGCTGGCCGACCTGAAGCGCGAGCTGGGCGTGAACGACCAGGTGAAGCTGGACGAGTACACCGAGTCGGTGCGCGACGTCGAGCGGCGGATCCAGCGGGCGGAGGAGCAGAGCGACCTGGAGCTGCCGGAGATGCGGCAGCCGCAGGGCGCGCCGCCTGCGTTCGAGGATCACCTGGAGCTGATGCTCGACCTGCAGCTCCTGGCGTTCCAGTCGGACCTGACGCGCGTCATCACGTTCATGATCGGCAAGGAGCAGAGCGCGCGCCCCTACCCGCAGATCGGGGTGCCGGAGGCGCACCATCCGCTCTCGCACCACAACAACCTGCCGGAGCTCGTCGCCCACATGTCGAAGATCAACCGCTACCACGCGGAGCTCTTCTCGAAGTACGTGGCGAAGCTGCGGGCGACCCCGGACGGCGACGGCAACCTGCTCGACCACACGACCATCATGTATGGGACGGGCCTGTCGAACAGCACGCGCCACTCCGGCGACAACCTGCCGATCATGCTGATTGGCGGCGGCGCCGGCCGGCTGCCGAGTGGCCGGCACATCAAGTACGGGAACGAGCCGTCGCTGGCCAACCTGCTGCTGACGCTGATGGACAAGATGGACGTGCCGGTCGACCGGGTCGGCGGCAGCACCGGGCGTTTGCCGCTGGATACGTTGTCCGACCTGTAGGCAGGCAGCGGCGGCCAGGGAGAGGACGAGCGATGCGCGCGAGAGTGCCCGTCACGTGTGGCTTCCTGCCGGTGGCGCTTGTGAAGCGGGTCACCGGCCGTCGAGTGGGCCGATGGTCGACCGTGACTGCCACCGGCGTGCTCGCCGCGGTTCTGGTCCTTTCGCCGCCGAGCGCGGCGGCGCAGGCCATCGAGTCGGCGTCGACCGGCGGGGTATCGGCGTCCGATCCCGCGCCGGGCCTGCTCGAAGCGGTCAAGGCCGGTGACGCCGAGCGGGTGCGGGCGCTGCTGGAATCAGGCGCCGATGCCGGCGCGGCCGAACTGGACGGTTCGACCGCGTTGCTCTGGGCCAGCCACCGCGACGATACCGAGAGCGTCCGGCTGCTCATCGAAGCCGGCGCCGACGCCAACGCCGCGAACGATCTGGGCGCCAGCCCGCTCTGGGCGGCCAGCGAGAACGGAAGCACCGCGGTAGTGCGGATGCTGCTCGACGCCGGGGCCGACCCGGACCGCGAGCTGCTGAGCGGCGAGACGCCGGTCATGGTGGCGGCCCGCGCCGGGAGCGCGGAGGTGGTTCGCCAGCTCGCCGCCGCCGCCGCCGACCTCGACCGGCAGGGCTCGCGCGGGCAGACGGCCCTGATGTGGGCGGCGGCGCAGCGGCATCCGGCCGTCGTCGAGGCGTTGATCGAGGTCGGTGCGGACCTGAATGTTCGCTCGGACGTGTGGACGCAGGTCATGGCCGTGCCCCCGCACAGCCGGCCGGAGTACAACCGCGAGATCCCCCACGGCGGCAACACTGCACTGCTTTTCGCCGTCCGGGCCGGCGATCTGCCATCGGCGAGGGTTCTGGTCGCGGCAGGCGCCGACGTCGACGACACCGATGCCTGGGGAGTCAGTGCGGTCGTCCTGGCGGCCCACGGCGGCCATCGCGATCTGCTGGAGTTTCTCCTCGAGAGCGGAGCGGACCCGAACGCGGCCGATGCCGGCTTCGCGGCGCTGCACGACGCGGTGATGCGGAACGACAGTCGGATGGTTGCGGCGCTCCTCGCGCACGGGGCCGATCCCAACCAGCCCTTGCTGACCTGGACGCCGACCCGCCGCGCGTCGCGCGACCACCACTACCCGCCGCCGTTCGTCGGCGCGAGTCCCTTCTGGCTCGCCGCGCGGTTCGCGCGCATCGACCTGATGCGGATGCTCGCCGATCACGGCGCCGACCCGCACTTCTTGCATGAGGTGGACTACATCGTCGACGGCCGCATGCAGCGGCAGACCGAACGCACCACGACCCTGATGGCCGCCTTCGGGATGGCTGGCCGCCGCGCCCGGCCCTGGGTGCCGTACAGCGGCGCACCCACGGCCGAATTGAGGATCCTCGAAGCGGCCATGCTCGCCGTCGAGCTCGGCGTCGACGTCAACGCGGTCGATGCCACCGGCCGCACCGTGCTCGACGAGGCCGAGGCGCTGCAGTACGAGAGCGTCGTCGAGTATCTCGTCGAGATCGGCGCCGAACCCGGAGCAAACTAGGTTACGCTCAGTAGCCTCCAATAGGCTCAGCCCGAACCACCATCGGGTACGGAAGGAACGGCCGGCTCTTTTTGCCGGTCTTCGCTTCTGTTCGCCGAGCTGGCCTCCGAACCCGAGCACAATTGCGTTTAGCGGCCCGGAAGACGGGGAGGCGCGACCTCAGCGCGACTGAGGCTGAAGGACCGTATGGCGCTTGCAGTTGATGCTCTTGACGATGAGCCTCAGTGTGGCATATGATTCGCAGTGGCCGACATCATCAAGGGAGGTGCCTAGATGGGCGAAGTTACTCAGATCAAACCCGCAGTCGAAGATTCCGCGGCCAAGGCCAGACGAGAGCCTAGGCCGACCCAAGTTGTTCCGACCGAACGCATCCAGTTCAAGAGGCAGCTCGACATTCTGCGAGCCTTCGCTGCCGCGAGTGGACCGACCAATACCAGCGTAACCAACAAGCAGGTCGCCGAAATCCTGAAAATGGCCTCGAGCACCGTCTCTTTGGCTAACCCTTTCTTCACTGAAACCGGCCTTTTGGTGAAGGAGGGCAGCGGATTCATGCCCTCGTCCGAGGTGATGGATTACAACCGAGCGTTCGCATGGAATCCTGATACGGCGGCCCACAAGCTGGGGAGCCGCCTTCGGGAAGCATGGTTCGTGCAGGCCGTGACGCCGAAGCTGACTTTCTCGCAGATGAGTGAGACGGAGGCCATCAACACGCTTGCCGATGCCTCGGCTGCGGCTCCCAAGTTCCGTCCGAACCTGAAGCTCCTAATCGACTACATGGAGGCTGCGGGCATGATTGAGCGAGACGGAGACGTTGTCAGGCTTGCCCGTTCGGCGCCGGCGGGACAGCCGGAGCCGGCGAAGTCGGAAAAGCCGGTGGCACCGACGAAGCCGGCGGCTGCCGTCGCGACAGCGTTCACACAGCCGACAGAGGGCGTCGTTCAATTTCACGTTAGCGTCAAGGTCGACATGGGTGAATTCGCTACGTGGCGACCCGAAAGGATCAGTGCGTTTTTTGCGGGCATTGCGCAAGTACTCTCGGCCAAGGCCGCGGTTGAGCAGTCTGCAGGAGGAGATTAGTCGTATAGGCGAAACGGTCGGGGGAGGTGTCTTGGCCGACATCCCCGACCGTTTCTGAAGCCCATCACCAGCAAGAGGGATGACAGCATCAAAGCTGCGTGGCTTCGTGTGTATTTTCGCACGACCGCCACCAAGAGTCAACCGTAACTCCTTGTAAACACAATCTGTTGCGCTTGTGCGCACGTCGATTGTTGGGGGTTGCGTATCGGCTGGAGACGGGAGCCGCACCTGTTCGGGTTGCGTCTCCCGCCTCCTCCTGTGGGGGGCGGTTGGTCCCACCGGCGGACTCTGGACCCGGTCCGGTGAGCGGTTCGATCCCGTTGCCCTCCACCATGAAGCGTACCACCCCGCCTCGACGATGTCTCGCTTTTCGCTGGGCGGTGTCGGGACCGCTCCGATCGCCCAAGATGACGCTGGCCCGTTGACCTCGTGTGCCGCTGAGGATGCTCCCTTGACCCGGTCTCTTGAGGAGATGCGCCTTACGAAGCGACCAAGCAGTTCGCGCCAGTTGGGTTCGAGACCGCTCCCTGCGATTGGTCTCGAACAGGAGCCCAACCTTGTTGGGCGATGCTTGGCTCGGCGGTTGAATGGTCGGCTGTTCGTTGTAACGCTTCAGTACCGGCGGGTCGGTGTGAAGCGCGGTGGCGCGAGTGGAGAATGGACGTCCGTTGTTCAATGTCGCTATCGGGACTGAGCCTGATGCTGAGGTTGCCGGCCGCTGTGTGTAGCTGCTAGAGCAGATCCAACCCGGCATGCGCCGAGAAGTGCCGGAAGTCGCGGTCTCGCGTGACCAGCGGCACGTGGTGATCGATACATGTCTGGGCGATCAGGGTGTCGGCCAGACGTGCGCGCAGCCGCTTCGAGAGAATCCGGCCACGGGTTTCCGCCGCGCGCTCCCAGAAGCCGGACCGGATGTCAAGCACCGGCAGGTCTCGCACGAGATCGGCGGTCTCGCGGTCAAGTTCGGGCGCACTCAGAACTTCGGTGAGAACGACTGGTGGCAGAACCGCCTGCTTCAGCACGAGCGCCTGATCGAGCCAGTCCACGTCGCGACCCTCGTCGCCCGCAAGAAAGGCGAGCAGCGTGCTGGAGTCGACGGCAATCAATGGCGATCCTCGCGCAGGTGCTCGAGATCAATCGGCAGCTTCACCTTGCCACGGAGCTCCCGGAGCCTGCGGTAAGTGTCCGTCGCGGCTACGAGCTGCAGGCCTTGACGCACGGTCGCGGTTATGCCGGCGCCGGTTGTCTCTCGAGCCTTGTCCAACAGGTCGGCGGGCACGTGGACCGTGATCTTCCGGATGGTCTCCATCACCCGCAACGATACCATGCCACAGCGGGTGCCATAATCGCTATGGTGTGGTTTCCGGGGGTACTGCCAGATGTCGCGCCGACAAGAAGGAAGCCGGTGAAGCCCGACGACTCCACCGGTCTTGCGTAGCGAAACGACGGGAAGCGGTCACCGTCAGAAGTTGATCTGGGTCAGGAACTTCCAGAAGCGGCCCAGGATGACCTCCTGCACGTTGCCCAACGACGCCCCGTAGTTGTCGCGCGTCCTCAGGATCGTGTCGGGGTTCAGGATGTTGTAGATGTCGGCGCCTATGCGCACCCGCGTGTTGCCGACGTCGATCAGCTTGCCGAAGCTCAGATCGAGCACGTTGGCCCGCTCGTTGTACATCGACCCCGGCGGATTCAGCCGCACCCTGACGGACTGCGTCCGGCCGCCGACCGCGTCGAAAGCCTCTCGAGGCACGCTCCAGAGGATGAACCGTTCCCGTCCCGGCAGGCTCCGGATCACGAAGGAGACCACCGAGTCGAACGGCAATTGGTAGTCGCCGGCCATCTTGAACGACGCCAGGTACGGGGGCGAGTCGCGGAGACCGCTTCCCGCCATGGCGTTCGGCACGCGCGTCAGCGCCTCCACCTCGCCGTCTCCGCCGGTGGTGTCACAGAAGCGGAACGTGTTCGGATCGAAGGGCGAGTCGCAGCGGTGGAAGGTCTCGCGCCCGAAGTCGATGCCGCCGAACAGGTTGCCGCCGCCCGGGATGCGCGCGTTGAAGCTGAACTCGAAGCCGGTGTAGATGTCGCGGTTCGACGTGGTGTTCGTGTCGAGGTTGTCCACGTCGCCCCGCTTGTCCGCGTGGAGGTTGTAGACGGTGACCATCTGGCCTTCGTACCCGGCGAGGGGGTTGGCCACCTCGAACGCATCGTAGTCGCCGAGCGAGCGCAGCAGGTTGTTGGTCGTGAAGAACAGCCTCGACTCCGAGTAGTTCCAGGCCGCGGTGACCCCCAGCCAGGGCGTTACCTGGTGGTCGATGGCGACGTTGGTCCGCAGGTGGTACGGCCGCCGGATGTCCGGGTCGGGGTTGTTGGTTCGGCGCGCGCCGAAGTCGGACTGGCCCGGACCGACCTCCCAGTCCTGAACGATGTCGTCCCCGTTGGTGCCGTAGGGGTTGGCGCCCGAGCAGGAGTTGCCGCCCGGGCCGTCCCGGTAGCAGTCCTGCCAGTCGCGGTACTCCCAGGTTCGGTTCAGGGGGTTGTAGTTGTCGGTGAAGCCGACCGTCATCCCCTCCATGTAGCGACCCGCGCTGAACTTCAGCGCCGTACGGGCGTCGCCGAACAGGTCGTAGGCCATGCCGAAGCGCGGGGAAATGTCGAACCAGTCGGGCAGGTTCGTGATCTCGTCGAAGTCCCGGGCCGGCACCCAGCGTCCCGCCGGTGACGCGTTCGCGTCAACCTGGCCGTTGAACCACTCGAAGCGAATGCCCGGGCTGAGGGTCAGCCGGTCCAGCGTCCACGAGTCCTGGGCGAACAAGCCGATGTCGTGGTTGAGGCGGTGGCTGTAGATGAGCGGCGTATTCGAGATCAGGATCTCCTCGGGAACGCCCGAGCGGTAGTTCTGGCTCCGGATGTCGGCGTTGTTGATCCATGTCCAGGCTTCCGGTCCGAAGCTGTTCTGCACGCCCACCTTGAAGTTGTGCGAGCCGGTGACGTAGGACAGCTTGCCCGACAGCACGTAGCGCTGCGGCACCTTCCCGAAATCGAACTCCGCGTTGCCGATCCGTTCTATCCCGACCGCTTCCGGATCGAACCGCGACACGACCGAGTACCACGGATCGAGGGTGCCGACCTGGTTGGGGTCGAAATCGAGGCAGGGCGTCATCTGGCAGGTCCGCACGCCGGCCGGCCGATCGTGGCGCAACCCCGGCTGGGGACCGTTGTTGTAGTCGATGCGGTTGGTCGACCAGCCGACCTCCGTGAGCATCCGGCTGCTAATCGTCGACGTCCACTTCACCTGCGCCGCGTAGCGGGGACCGTGCTTCCCGAGGCCGCGGCTCTCACTCACCGTCTCGACGTCCTCGCCCGCCGTGTGGTTGTGGCCGGTGAGCTTGTTGTTGCGGTCGTACCACACCGAGAACTTGTTGTTCTGCGTGCCCTGGATGGTGAACCGCAGGTTGTTGCCGTGCACCTGCCGGTCGTCGATGCCCGGCGACCCGTCGCGATAGAAGCTGTCGAGCACGACCCGGTCGCGGATCCTGCGATGGCCGGTGTAGAAGAACCACACGCGATCCTGGACGACGGGTCCGCCCAGCGATCCGTTCACCTCGTACGACCGGTCGATGCGGTCCACGGAGGTAACGCCCTGGTTCGTGAGCCGCGGGGTCAGGTTCGACGACGTGAAGTCCCGGTTCATCGCCTCGTAGTAGAAGGTGCCGGAGAGCTCGTTCCCCCCTTCCCGCGGGATCATGGTGACCCGCACGCCGCCGGTGGACGTCTCCGCGTCCGGGCCGCTCGTCTCGACCGCCATTTCGTGCGTGAAGGCGTCGTTCAGGTAGTACTGCGAGCCGCCGTCGCTGCTGAGGCTGTTGATCAGCATGCCGTCGATCGTGACGCTCGTGTTGTCGTCGTCGAGTCCCGCCGTCTGGATGTAATGCTGATCCATCGCGCGCGAACCGCCGATGTCCAGCGTCGTCTGCACGCCCGGCATCAGCGCGACCCGCGTCTGCCAGCTTCGGCCGGTGGGCACGGCGTCGATGACATCGCGGGAGATCACCTGCGAGCGCTGCGCCTGCTGCACGTCGACGAGCGGTGCTTCGCCCGACACCGTGATGGTCTCCTCGAGGGCGCCGACTAGCATCTCCACGTCGATCGTCATCGCGAAGTTGGCCGGCAGCGCGAGCTCGTCGCGCAGGACGGTGGAGAAGCCGGGGAGCGTGAACGTCACCTCGTAGGCGCCAGGGCGCAGGTCGACGATGCCGTACCGGCCCTGGCTGTCGGTGATGGCGACGCGCCTGCCTTCGATGAGCACCGGACTGCTGGCCTCGACGGTGACGCCGGGGAGCACGCCGCCGGTATTGTCCGTGACCTGGCCAACGATCTGGCTTTGGCCGTACGCCGCTACGGGCAGCAGCGCGACGCCGAGCAGGACGACCAAGGCCCGTCTGAGAACGCGGTTCCTTTCCATTCGGATCCTCCTCCTTCAGGAAACCTCTTCTCGTGGCGCTGGTTCCGCTCCGTGCCGACATCGACGATGTCCGTGATCCGTATCTGCAGGTAGTCGATTCCTCCTGTTCGTTGCGCGGCCCGGAACCCGCGGATGCAGCCGGAAGTCACGGGTCCGGCCGGCCGCTCCTGGCGGCTTCCTCCCGGGCCGGTCCCTACTCGGTGACCGTGACCGTGACGGTCAGCCGCTCGCGCGAGATCAGTCCGCCGTCCCGGGCCGTGCCCCTGAGCACGTAGGTCCCGGGCTCGCTGAAGCGCACCGTGGCCGTCGCCGCTCCATCGCCCACCGGGTACTCGGCGGCCGGACGCTGGATGTCGAACCGGCTCTCGAGCGCGTAGTAACGCCCGACCAGCCGGCCTTCCGAGTCCGCCGGCAGCGTCTCCGTCGCCCCTTCGAAGATGGCCCGGCCCGGCCCCCGCCACTGGATCCACTCGGCGACCAGCCGTTCGCGGGGGAGGCCCTGGGTCGGGTCGATTGTCCGCTCCGGTACATCGGGCCGGGTAGAGCGCGTTCTCCTGCGGGCCGTCGGGGGTCTGGGCAGGCCATCGTCGGTTACCCGCGCGGTCAGCGTGACGGCCCCCGCCGCATCGGTCTCGAACTCGGTGGCGTCGATGGCGATAGACGGTGGCTCGTTGCGAGGCGCTATCCCGAAGCCCTGGCCCCTTGCGGCCAGCACGTTGTGCTCCAGCAGCTCGTCCTCCGGGAAAAGCGCGGCGTGAATCGTGTCGGTCCGCCCGTTGACCGTCAGGGTCCAGGTGTACTCGTCGTTCCAGCCTTCGGGAACGGTCACCTTGAACGCATAGCGGTGCCGTCGCGCGTAGAAGAAGGTCGGCTGGCCGTGATCGGGTCCGCCCGGTTCCAGCACATTGTCCGGGCCGATCGGGATATGGAGCCGCTGAGCCCAGTTCCGGTTCAGGTACCCGAACCAGAGATCGATGGTGCCGTCCGGGTTGCGCACCCAGCCTTCGAAAGCGGGCTGCACGTTGAGGCCGCGGTCGTACTTGACCTGCGTGTAGTCGTGCTCGATCTGGGCTGCCGCCGGTCCGCCGCGGACGAGCAGCAGGGTGGTGAGGAAAGCGGTAACGAGCGCTCCGGACACGGAAGCCTGCATCACGGCCTACCTCCGGGGAAACCGCTATTGGTCGTTGGTCGAGGCGCGCCTCCGTGCCTCCTGTTCGGCGAGGCGTCGCTCGTAGTCGTCGTCCTCCAGGAAGATCATGTTCATCCAGGCGTAGTTCATGTCGTCGGTCGTCCGCCCGCCCCAGCCGGCCCAGTTGTCCGGGTTGGGGTTCGCGCGGTTGCCCCGCGTGTTGTCATGCCACGTCATGATGTGCAGGACGGTGCCGGCGGGCACGAGCGGCGCGTAGTCCGGGTCGTAGTTGTAGGTGAGCATCCAGCCGAAGTTGATGTCGGTGCAGGTAATCATCCACGTGCGCGCCGGGTTCGGCCGGTTGTCGTCGCCTCTCAGCACCGGGTCTATCGCTTCCAGGCACTGCCGTCCGCCGCGGATGTGGGTGTGCGGCTGGAAGCTGAGCAGCATCGCGGCCCTGGGCATCTGGAAGTAGCCGTCGTGCCGCGTCACGGCACCGGCCGGGATGTCGATGTTGTCGTTCTGGCCGACCTTCATCGTGTGCACTTCGTACTTCGGCTTCGTCCCCTTGGGGTACAGCCAGAAGGCGACCCGCGAGCGGCTCATGATCTCCTCGCCCAGCGAGTGGTAATGCACGTTGAACAGGATGCGCGCACCGCTGGGGAGCAGACGGCCGGAGTCCTCCGGGAAGATATCGGGGCCCTTGCCGACCGCGTACTCGTTGAGGAAGTCGTTCCAGCCCTCCTCCTCGTGGTACAGGCTGGTGTTCGAGTGGTGCACGACGCCGAAGCTGCCCGGGTCGGGCTTGGTCTCGACCGCGCGGATCCAGCGGTCCTCCTCGATCAGGAAGTCCGCGGGGAACGTTATCTTCTCGTCCGGTCCATTTGCTTTCACCGTGTACCATTCGGGCATCTCGGCGATGAGGTCGGGCTCTTCCTCGAGGACCCATTCCAGCTCGTCGTTGAACTCGCGCGGCGGCGGCATGTCCGCCGGATTGCCGCGAGGCGCGCCGTTGTCGACCCATTGCACGATGGTGGCGATCTCTTCATCGGAGAGCGACTGATCCGCGAGGAAACGCTGGTAGCCGATACGCTTGTCGACGTACCAGGGCGGCATCTCGCGGATCCTGACCTTTTCCCGGATCGAGCGCGCCCACGGCCGGACCTCCCGGTAGTTCAGGAGTGACATGGGAGCGATGGAGCCCGGTCGATGGCAGTTCTGGCACGAGCGCTGCAGGATAGGCGCCACGTCGCGCGTGAACGTGATCTCGCTCTCCTGCGCAAGCGCCACGGAGGGCATCGACAGCGCGGCCGCGGCAACCACCATGAGGCTCACGACACCGACGACTCCGACGGATCGACCGGCGCTCATCATCGCCCGCCTCCTGACATTACTGGGTTGATTGGCCAAGATTGACACGTCGAGGCCGCCGAGTCGAGTCGAAAATCCGGGTGAGACGTACCCACTGCCAAGGACTACGGCGTCGTCCGGATCCGCCGGGCCCGCGCTTCGAGCGGTCCCGCGTCGACGCCGCGATTGGTTGCCCGCAGCAGGCCCGCGTACTCCTCGAGAATCTCGGCCAGCCGCACGTTGTCCGGCTCGAGAGCGAGTTCCAGGACGGCCAGGGCGCGTTCGTAGAGCGGCTCGGCCTCCGCGTGCAGTCCCTGGCGGTAGTAGACGGAAGCAAGGGCTGCGAGGTTGGCGGCGACGTCGGGATCCGCCCACCCGAGCGCCGGCTCCATGATCGCGACGGCGCGTTCGTAGCGCGGTTCCGCCTCGGTGTAGATTCCCTGTTCGGCATAGAACGCCGCAACGGTTGCGAGATGGGCGGCCAAGTCGACATGATCGGGACCGAGCGCCGCCTCGATCACTTCTGTCGCCCGCCGGTAGAGCACCTCGGCTTCCGCATGGCGCGCTTCCGCGACGCAGATCTCTGCGAGGTCGTTCAGGGTCATCGCCCGCCGCAGGTCGTCCGCTGGAAACTCGGCCGCGTAGTCAGCCGCCACCAGCAGCAGGTCCTCCGCTTCGCGGTAGCGGCCGTCCTGGCGGGCATGGTAGGCGGCCTCCATGTAGTCCTCCCACTGCAGCCCGCGGCAGGCGGCCGGGCCGAGATGGACGATCAGCACGAGGAGGGCGAGCACCCGTCCCGGGCTTGGCGCGGCGCCGCGGTTGACCGATCGACTTCGCATCTGCAGGCGATTATAGGCAGCCCATGCGTATTCTCGCGCTACCGATCCACGGTGTCGTGAGGTGACCGGACCGATGGGCGTCGTGAAGTGGCCGGACCCATGACATTCGTCACATCCCACCCTTGACAACCTGCACTACCGGGCGGTCCGGGCGGCCCGTATCATCCGCTCACAAGTCGTAAGCGGCCTCGCGCGGACGACGACGCCGGTCGGACAGCGACCGCCCGGGCACCGCGCGACGTCGTAGTGGGGTGAGTCGACAAGCCCGTAGTGGTTGCTGGGCCGCAATCGCTCACCCCGGAAAGGACGCCAGGTGGAGAACGGATCCCTTGCGACGATGTCGGCCGTGACCCACTGTTACGGAGATGTCGTCGCTCTCGACCGGCTCGACCTTCAGATCCGGCAGGGGGAAGTGCTGGCCGTGCTCGGGCCGAACGGGGCGGGCAAGACGACCGCAATCGGGCTCCTGCTGGGAAGCCTGCAGGTACAGCAGGGCGCCGTGCGCGTATTCGGGCGGGACCCCGGGGCGCGACCGGTCCGGATGCGCCGCGGCGCGATGCTGCAGGTGTCCGGTCTTCCCGACACGCTCACCGTCGCCGAGAACCTGGAGCTGTTCTCCAGCTACTATCCGGCTCCGTTGCCGGTGTCGAGACTGCTCGCCATGGCCGGTCTCGAGGAGCTCGCCGCGCGGCGCTACGGGCGGCTGTCCGGCGGTCAGAAGCAACGGGTGATGTTCGCGCTCGCGCTGGCTGGCGACCCGGAGCTGGTCTTTCTCGACGAGCCGACCACCGGGCTCGACGTGGAGGCGCGCCGCAGCCTGTGGAACGAGATCCAGGGACTGAAGAAGTCGGGTCGCACCGCCGTGCTCACCACGCACTACCTCGAGGAGGCGGACGCGCTTGCGGACCGGATCGCGGTCATCCACCAGGGGCGGGTCGTCGCCGAGGGAACGCCGTCGGAGATCAAGTCCCGCACCGCGGATCGCCGGATCCGGTGCATCACGAGCGTCAGCCGCGGGGAGGTGGCGGCCCTGCCGGGGGTAGTCCGGGCGGATGTCAGCGGCCAGCACCTGGAGATTCTGACCGCGCGGCCCGAGGACGTGCTGCGGACTCTGCTCGCCCTGGATCCCGACCTGTGCGACCTGCACGTGACGGGTGCCGGACTCGAGGACGCCTTTCTCACGCTGGTGCGCGACGGCGACCCGCGGGAGGTGTCCTGATGACGACCAGCGGCTGCGCGCCGCGCCTCGGGCCCGCCCGCCACGGCTGCATCTACGTGCTGGAGGCGCGGGCCCAGTTCCTGAGCCTGGCACGGACGCCGGGGTTCACCATACCGACGCTGGTGTTCCCGATCATGTTCTATGTCTTCTTCGGCGTGGTGATGAGCTTCTCGCCGCTGGGGCCGACGTTCCTGCTCGCCACCTATGGCGTCTTCGGGCTCATCGGCCCTTCTCTTTTCGGGTTCGGGGTCGGGTTCGCGACCGAGCGCGACAGCGGCGCCCTGCTGCTGAAGCAGACCACGCCGATGCCCGTCGCCGCGTACCTGCTGGCCCGAGTGGCGACGGCGCTCCTCTTCGGCATGGCCATCGTCCTCGGCCTGTTCGTGCTCGGGGCGTTCGCGGCGGAGGTGAGGCTGTACCGCGGGCAGTGGTTCGCGCTGGCCGGTGTCGTGCTGTCGAGCGTGGTTCCGTTCTGCGCGCTCGGCCTGGCGATCGGCGCCTGGGTGAAGGCGCAGTCGGCGGTCGCCATCGTAAACCTCGTCTACCTGCCGATGGCCTTCCTGTCCGGCCTGTGGATGCCGATCGCATTGCTGCCGGCGTTCGTGCAGGATGTGGCCGTCGTCTTCCCCGCCTACCACCAGTCGCAGCTCGCGCTGAAGGTGCTCGGTATGGACCAGGGCGGGTCCACCGGCGTTCACGTGCTGGCGATGGGCGTCTTCACGGTGGTCTTTCTCGTCGTCGCCGCCGTCGGATTCCGGCGGGTCGGCCAGAAGTAGGAGTCTGCGGAGCAGATGCCGGCGCGCAGAACGCTGAGCGAGGAGGTGGCGATGAACGCAATGGAGAGAACGGTGGCCCGCAGCGCAACGTACGTGGGTCTCGCGGGCGTCGTTTTCTTGGGGGTGCTCATGGCGCTGCCCGAGCCGGCGCCCCCGGAGGCTGCAGGGGACGCGCTGCCGGAGACGAGCTTCGCCATCGTTCGCGTGAAGGTCTTCGACGGGGAGGCCTTCCGGCCGGAGCAGGACGTGTGGGTCGAGGATGGCCGCATCCGGGGCGTCGGCCGTTGGCTGTCGCTGCCGCCGGATCTTGCCCGGGTCGACGGCCGGGGCAGGACGCTGGTGCCCGGGCTCATCGACGGTCACGTGCATACGTTCGGCAGCACGCTGAACGACGCCCTGCGCTTCGGGGTCGCCACCGTGCTCGACCAGTTCAGCGATCCGCAACTCGTCGCGTCGAAGCGGGAGGCCCGCGACACGCTGGCCCGCGGGGACGAGGCCGACCTCTTCTCCGCCGGTATGCTCGCTACCGCGGCCGGCGGACACGGCACGCAGTACGGGGTGTCGGTGGAGACCGTGGACGGTCCGGACGAAGCGCCCGCCTGGGTCCGGGCACGTAAGCAGGAAGGCTCGGACTGGATCAAGATCGTCCTTGAGGACGGCGGCACTTTCGGCATGGACATCGCCACGCTCGGCCGGGACACGGTCGGAGCGCTCATTGCGGCCGCCCATGCCGAGGGCCTGCGCGCCGTGGTGCACGTGAGCACCCTGGAGCATGCCCTGGAGGCGGTCTCGCTGGGCGCCGACGGGCTCGTGCACGTCTGGCGCGACGAGCGCATCGATGAAGCGGGGGCGGCGCGTCTCGCCGAGGCCGGCGTGTTCGTCGTCCCGACGCTCTCGGTCACGGCTTCCATGGGCGGCGAGGCCATGGAGTCGGAAATGCTGGAGGCGGCCGGCGGCACGCCGGTGTCGGTCATGCAGCGCCAGACCCTGGCCAGCCGTTTCTCCGGCAACGACGTCGAGCGGACCGCGAGCGCGGGCGACGTGGCGATCGACAACGTGCGCCGCCTGCACGCCGCCGGCGTGCGGCTGCTCGCGGGGACCGATGCCCCCAACCCGGGTACGGCCTCCGGTCTCTCGATGCACGGAGAGTTGCGGCTACTGCGGCGCGCCGGGTTGAGCGGCGCCGACATCCTCGCGGCAGCCACCTCCGTACCGGCTGCCATCTTCGGGCTCGACGACCGAGGGGCTATCGAGGAGGGCCGGATCGCCGACCTCGTGCTGGTTGACGGCGACCTCGAGAACGACCTGTCGCTCAGCCCCCGCATCGTCGCCGTCTGGAAGGACGGCTATCCGGTCGACCGCAGCCGCGTCGACCAGGAGCGGCAGGAGACTCAACCCGTGTCCGCCGCGCCCGAGACGACGCTGATCGCCGACTTCCAGGACGGCGTCGGCGCCGCGTTCGGCTTCGGCTGGCAGACAACGTCCGACCGGATGCAGGGCGGATCGTCCACGGCCAGGCTGTCCGTAGAGAGCGGGGCGTTGCGGGTGGAGGGGGAGGTCGCCTCCGGCTTTGCTTTCCCCTGGGCCGGAACCATCTTTTTCCCCGGCGCGCAGCCGATGCAGCCGGTCGACTTTGCGGGTCGAGAGGCACTACGTTTCCGCACGCGCGGCGACGGTCGGACCTATATGGCCATGCTGTTCGGCGCCGGCGGGAGCGCGTCCGCGCCTGCCGGCGTGCCGTTCACCGCACCGCCGGACTGGGTCGATGTCGAGATACCGCTGGTGAGGTTCCCGACGGGCACGCCGGCCGTCATCGGTGGCCTGGCGTTCGTGGCGCAGGCTCCTCCGCACGGGATGTTCGCCTTCGAGATCGACGACGTGGAGATCAGGTGATGGCGAGCAGCTTGGGCCGCGCGGTCGGCAGGGCGTTTCTCGCGCTACACCGGTACCTGCTCCCGTCGAATCCCCGCATCGGCTGGACGCCGTACCTGTGGCTGTTCTGGCTGATCAGCTTCGGCTTCAAGTGGTTCTTCGTTCCACTGGAGCCGGTCGAGTTCGCACTAGCCCTGCTCACCTTGCCGGTCTTTCTGAGCCTGTACTTCGACGGTTACTGGCACTCCGGCCCGCGTGTCTTCGTCAACATCGCCGGCATCCTGCTCGTTGCCCTCGTGTGGACGCCCTTCAACGGCGGCGCGATCACGTTCTTCGTCTACGCAGCCGCGTTCGTCGGCAGGGCGGCCCGGCCACCTCGCGCCTACCAGCCCGTGGAAGAAGTGTGTTCGCTGAGCCCTGCTGTTCAGGCAGCTTGGCGATGAGCAATTGAGCCGACGAGCGCCGTCGGTGTCGATCTGAACCCCCCAAGCGCGCCTCAGACGCCCCCAGCGGTCGATCAGACGGCCGATCAGGCGAAAAATCGCCGAAAGAGCCCGCCCCTGCAGGCTCCGGGGCGTACCGATGCCGGTCTGGTGGCGCAGCAGCAGCCCGATGTTGCAGGCGGCCGCCTGAATCAGCACCCGCTTGCGAACATTCTCGTGACCGCGCACCCACACGCGACGCATGCCCCCCGTCTCGTACATGTGCGCGAACGTTCGCTCCACCACCTCGCCCCGGCAGCGTTGCAGGCGACGACCCCGCCGCCCGCGAACGCGACGGCGGTTGGCATACAACGCCTTCTGCGCAGCGCGCTTCTCCGGCGGCGTCTCGCCCGTCTTCTTGTCTTGCCAGCAGCGCCGGCCGCGCTCCGGCTCCGATACGTGACTCCGAACCCCAACCTCGCCGAGCCCCACCAGCATCGCGTCGCTGTGGTACCCCTTGTCGGCCACCACCTCTTCGACCCCCGGACCTTCCGGCTGCACCAACTCCACCTGCTCGGCCGCCATGGTCAGCGTCGCCGGCAGCGTCGCCGTATCGCCCTCGCAGGCATCCTGCACCGTCACCGACACGATGGCCCCCGTGTCCATGTCGACCCCGTGCTCGGCCTTGTACGCCAAGTGCGTCCGGCCGTCCTTCATCTTCGCGATCTTCGCGTCCGGGTCGTGCGGCGATTTCCAGTCCTTGTTCGACGTCTTCTTGTCCTTCCGCGACCGGTCGAACCGAGCCAACTCGGCACGCGTCGGCGTCTCCATCCCCGACGCGTCCGCCAAACGCCGAATGAACGCTTCGTGGGATTCGCCCGTGTCCCGACGCTCGATGCTCCGCATCGCCGCGTTCGCTTCCAGCGTCGTCGCATCGACCCCGACCGTCTTCCCACGCACCAGACCCGCCGCCGACACCCGCTCGAGAACCCACGTGAAGACCGCCTCGTGCGTCTCCACGTCGATCAGACGACGCGTCCGCGACAGCGTCGAGTGGTCCGGCGACGACTCGGTCACATCCAGGTCCAGGAATGACCGCAGGCTCAGAGAGTCAGCCACCCGCCACGCGATCCCGCGCTCCGAAGAGATGCCCTCGAAGTAGCCGATCAACAGCATCCGGAAATACCGCCCAGGACGCAGGCTTGGCCGCCCCATCCGCGCCGCGTAGAACTCCGCGCACAGCTCTTCGACGTAGGCGTCGAAGCCGGCCTCGTCCAGGACCCGATTCAGATGCTCGAAGAAGGGATGGCCCGCGTTCGTCGGCAGATCCGCCGTCGTCACCCAGAGCGGCGCCCCCGGTCGTGCTGTCGGTCTCTTGCCCATCGCCATGGGTCTTCAGTGTACGGGAATCGATCGCCCCCGGACCAGGCTGGATCCCTGACTTTCGCCACGGGCTGCTACGTCTGGCTCGCGGGCATCGTGCTGCTGGTCGTCGTCGAGTGGCTGGCGTTCGACCTTTCCAACTTTGTCTTGCTGTTCGGCGGTGCGATAACGGCGCTGATCGGCGCCGTAACCATCCATGCCGAGGAGCTCGATCGCCAGGAAGCAGAGCTGAAGCTCTCACAGGCCGAGGTGCGCCGGCTTGCGGCGGTCGCGGAGCGGGAACGGATCGGGCGCGATCTCCACGACCTGCTCGGTCACACACTGTCGCTCATCACCATCAAGGCGGAGCTGGCGGCGAAGCTCGCATCGCGGGGCGACAGCCGCGCCGAGCAGGAGATCCGCGAGGTGGAGCGGATCTCGCGCGGCGCGTTGCGCGAGATCCGCGAGGCGGTGAGCGGGTTGCGTCGGGCGGATCTCGGGGCAGAGCTGGCCAACGCCCGGCTGGCTTGCGAGGCGGGCAATGTCAGGTTGACGATCGACACGCGGCCGTTCGACCTGTCGCCGGATCGTCAGGCGACGTTGGCCCTGTGCCTGCGAGAGGCGATCACCAACGTCGTTCGCCACGCCGCGGCCGGCCAATGCCGGGTAGTTCTCGTTCGCGAGGACGGGTGGATGCGCCTCATGGTGGAGGACGACGGGCGAGGAGGCGCGATCCGCGAGGGTGCCGGCCTGGCCGGCATGCGCGAGCGGGTCGAGGAGGCCGGGGGCGCGATGACGATCGAGACGGCGCGCGGCGTCACGCTGACCGTGCGCATTCCGGCCGACCCGCAGCGTCCGACATCGGGACTTCCGTCGTCACGGGAGGCAGCGGCTTGATCCGCGTGCTGGTCGCCGAGGACCAGGCGATGGTGCTGGGCGCGCTGTCGGCCCTTCTCGATCTCGAGCACGACATCGAGGTGATCGCGCGGGCGCGCGACGGCGCCGAGGCATTGCAGCTGGCCGAACGCCTGGAACCGGACATCGTGCTCACTGACATCGAGATGCCGCGCGTGACCGGGCTGGAGCTCGCCGCAAGTCTGGTCGAGCGCGGCATGCGCGTGATCATCCTCACCACTTTCGCCCGTCCCGGCTACCTGCGGCGTGCGCTGGACGCCGGGGTTCGCGGCTACCTGCTCAAGGACGCGCCCGCCGAGGAGCTCGCGCGGGCCGTGCGCACGGTGCAGGGCGGAGGACGGGCGATTTCGCCGGAGCTGGCCGCCGAGGCCTGGTACGAAGCCGATCCGCTGACCGATCGCGAGCGCCAGGTCCTGCGGCTGGCTGGCGACGGAGCGTCGGGTGCCGCCATCGCGGCGGAACTGGATCTGTCGGAGGGGACGGTGCGGAACTACCTGTCCGAGGCGATCAGCAAGCTCGGCGCGTCGAACAGGGTGGAGGCGGCGCGCATCGCGCGCCAAAGGGGATGGCTGTGATCCTCCGGTCGTCCACCCAGAGACCGCCAGCCGCATCCTGTAACGAGTATCACGCCCCGGATGCGTCGTACAGCAGCTTGACGCCGATCACGAACAGCGACGCGTGAACGACGCGGAAGAAGAGCTCGTCGTCCACCCGGTCGTGCAGGTAGCGGCCGAGGAACACCCCGACCGGCGCCAGCGGCAGCAGAACCAGCGACGTCAGCAGGTTGTCCGTGGTCCACTGGCCGAGCCAGTAGTAGGGACCGACCTTCGACCAGTTGACCACGAAGAAGAACAGGACGCTGGTGGCCTGGAACGTGGTCCGGTGCATGCGCTGCGGCAGCAGGAACGCCTGCAGCGGCGGCCCGCCGGCGTGAATCGAGAAGCTCGTGAAGCCGGCCGTGGCACCCCAGAACACGCCGGGGCCGGTGCGCGGCGGGCGGGTCCGGTCGCTCGGCCTGCGCCGGAAGTACTGCACCGCGTAGACGAGCGCGACGGCGGCGACCAGGACGCGCAGGCCGTCGGCGGAGATGGCGCGGGCGGTCACGAAGCCGAGCAGCGTACCGAGCATCGCAGCCGGCAGCAGGATCCGCAGGTTGCGCCAGTCCCACCGGTTCCAGTACGCACGCATCGCCAGGACGTCCATCACCATCAGGATCGGCAGCATGACGGCGGCCGCCTGGAAGGGGCTGACGATCATGGCCATCAGCGGCACGCCGACCACGGCGATGCCCCCGCCGAAGCCGCCCTTGGCCATGCCGACGATGAGCACCGCGACGGTGGCGGCGAGGTAGAAGTACGGATCGACGATCATCGTCGCGAAGCGTACCGGATGCCACCTCCGCGGGGAAGTGGCCTGCCGCCCTGCGTCGGCACGAACTCCAGTTTGCCGACCAATCGACTTCATGTCGAAGGCGTCGCCCGGCCCGTCATGCCAATCACCAGCCGGTATGATCATTGCCGTCAGCAAGGAGGTTTCAGTGGGTCGTTGGAAGCACGCTGCCGCCGTCCTGGACGCGGCTGCACAGTGGAAGCAGCGCTGCCTGCTTGATGGCGGGTCGCTGCTCACCGACGAGCGGCTCTGGACCCGGGCCTGCTTCCAGCAGCTCCGCACTCACTTCGTCGAGCGTCCAGACTCCGGAAGTGACCCGTTCGAGGACAAGCTGCGGCGTCAACTCGATCCCGCGCCCCCGGAGGCCAAACGCTTGTGGGCGGAGATGACCTGGGCATACGACCTGATCGCGAACAACGTAAAGCCAGTGACGAAGCTCGACAGGATCAGGACGGTCTGGGAGCAGTCGGGGGCATCGTTGCCGGAAGATCACTGGGCGTTGGGCGAGGTGCTGGAGTGTGGCGTTGCGAATCCGGGCCCGGACTGGCACCGGTGGCGTGAGTTCCGCTTCATCATCATCATGATGATCGCTTGGTTTTCTCTTTCCGATGAGGAGAGAGGATCGTGGTTGGCCGAACCCTGGCACTTCGCCGAGTGGCTCGACGGGCAGGAGGAAAGCCGCGCCCGTCAATTTCGGCACGCGGTGCTGTTCCTGCTGTTTCCGGATTACTTCGAACGAATTGTGACGACGAGGCACAAAAGGGATGTCGTCAAGGCGTTCCGCGGCGAACAGGGCGAGGTGCCCGATGTCGCCGGCATGAGCCTCGTCGACCTCGACCGGGAGTTGCTCGGCATTCGAGGACGACTCCAGGTCGAACATCAGGATGAAGAGGTCGACTTCTACGAGTCGCCCTTCAAGGACGTCTGGTGGCGCAGTTCGGACTCGACATTCCTGCCGAAGGACGACGGCGGACGCGCGGACGACGACAACGTCGACCACGAGTCGTGGTACCGGGGGCGCTTCGGCGAGGCGGACGTGTGGGCGATCGCCGCGGGCGAAGGTGCGCGTCTGTGGCCGGACTTTCAGGAGCACGGTATTGCGGCAATTGGATTCGACAAGGGTGGCGGCCTCGGCGATCTTAGCGAATACGACACGAGGGAAACCATCCACAGAGCGTTGGTCGAAAACGGTTATGGGCAGAACCCTCACGTGTCGGCGCTCGCCGCGTGGGAGTTCTCGCGTGAGATGAAGATCGGCGATTTTCTGGTCGCAAAGACAGGACGATCGGTCATTCTCGGTTGGGGGAAGGTAACTGGAGGATACAGTTACGAGCCGGAGAGACCGGAATATCGGCACACTCGAGCGGTCGAGTGGCATCCTTGCGGCACTCCAATCAATCTCTCAAGGAAGATCACGCCGAAGACGTTGACCCGGTTCTCTCCGTATCGGAAGACTCTGCGGAGCATTTTCGCAAGGGTCTATCGCGATGAAGGGTCTGATGGGAATGAGAACCCTCGGGAGATTGCTGAGAAACGCGAATCCGAGGAGGCGACACCAGGAGCCGAGCCGTACAACATCGCCCTTGCGCTCGGCGAGCTGTTCATCGATGACGGGCAGTTCCGTCGCATTCTCGATTCCATCGCACTTCGCAAGAACCTGATCCTTCAGGGGCCGCCGGGCGTCGGCAAGACGTTCATCGCCAGACGGATCGCATGGTGCCTTATCGGTCGCAAGGACCCACGCCCGATCGAAATGGTGCAGTTCCACCAGTCCTACGCTTACGAGGACTTCGTGCAGGGGTGGCGGCCGAACGAGCACGGCGGGTTCACGTTGCGCAACGGCGTGTTCTTCGACTTCTGCAAGCGGGCGGCGCAAGAGCCGGGGACGCCGTTCGTCTTCATCATCGACGAGATCAACCGGGGGATCTCTCCAGGGTCTTCGGCGAGCTGCTCCTGCTCATCGAGTCGGACAAGCGCGGTCAGGACCATGCGATCCGCCTGACCTACGGCAGGGACGGGGAGCGCTTCAGCGTGCCGGACAACGTCCGTCTTCTGGGATTGATGAACACCGCGGATCGCTCGCTCGCCATCGTCGACTACGCGCTGCGCCGCAGGTTCGCCTTCGAAACGCTGAAGCCGGCGTTCGGCGCAAAGTTCCGGGAATACCTGCTCGAAGCCGACGTGGAGCGGGCGCTTGTCGATCGGATCATTCGGAACATGACCGCTCTGAACGATGACATCCGCAAAGACAAGGACCTCGGACCGGGTTTCGAGATCGGACACAGCTACTTCGTGCCCGACGAGTCGGCCGACGCAGACGAGCAGTGGTACCGCAATGTCGTCGATATGCAGCTCGCGCCGCTGTTGCGTGAGTACTGGTTCGACCGTCCCCAGCACGTGGACGAATTGGTCGAGAATCTGCGGCAGTGACGGATAGAAGAATCCCCATCGCGAACATCTACTACCTCCTTTGCTACGCCTGGAGGCACGTGGAGGAGTCGAACGTGGTCCGGCTGGACGAAATCGAAGGGTTGCAGAGGGTCCACGATCTGTTGGGCAAGGTGCTCGCCGAAGGGACTTTCCGACTCGTTCGGCGCGGTCTCGACCGGAACTACCAGGAAGCGCACGAGGATCTCGCAGGCATCCGCGGGAAGCTCGCCGTGGGCGAAACGGCGAAACGGGCGCTGCGTGCCCGGGGCAGAACAGCATGCGACTTCGACGAGTTGTCTCACGATGTGCTGCACAATCGCATCCTGCGTTCCACGCTCGGGTCGCTGCTGAGGTTTCCGGACCTGCATCGCCAAGTAGAGGCCAAGATCCGCGAGGCTTGGTTGAAGCTCAACGGGGTGAGTGAGGTGCGATTGAACCACCGGTTGTTCGGTCAGGTGCAACTCGACCGCAATCGCCATCTCGAGAGTTTCCTGCTGACGGTGTGCCGTCTCGTGCACGACCAGCTATTGGTCGACGAACGGTCGGGGACCGCGAGATTCGCCGATTTCAGCGACGACCGGATGGCGAAGTTGTTCGAGGACTTCGTCATCGAGTTCTACCGCCGTGAGCAGAGCAACTACCGCGTGAATCCCGGAGGGCGCGGCATTGCATGGGATGATGACGGGACGAGTGACAATCAACGCCCGAAGCTTCCGGCGATGGAGGCCGACGTCATCCTCGAGTCACCAATGCGGCGGACCGGACCGGCACGACGGATTGTGCTGGACGCCAAGTTCTACCGGGAAGCGCTCCGTGGGCGTTACGGTGTCCGGAAACTTCATTCGGCGCATCTGTACCAGCTTCTGGCTTATCTGCGAAACCGCGAGGTGACCGTGCGGCAGGGGCCGCGGCACGAGGGCATCCTGCTCTATCCAGTGGTTGACGAGCCGCTGAGGATCGACGTCCGACTGGAGGGGTTCTCCATCCGGGCACGCAGCATCGACCTCGCCCGTGACTGGCGACAAGTTCACGAAGAGATGCTGGCCGTAATCGCGTGAACTATGACGCCGCCTGTAGCCGCTTCACGAACGCCGCGTGCTCTTCGGTGTCGAGACCGCGCTGCAACTCGGCGAACACGGTCGCGACGTCCCCCGCCAGCAGCGCCTCGACGGCGAGCCGCAAGCCGGGGAAGGCGGTGCTGTGGAGAATCCCGCCCGCGTCGGGCTCCAGCCCCCGGTACTCGTCGTCTTCCAGCACGAACCAGTCGATGTGCCGATCGTGGACCCGCCAGACGACGTACTCGCGAACCCCGTTGCGGCGGTAGACGCGCAGCTTGTCGTGCAGGTCGTAGCTGACGCTGCCGGCAGCTATCTCGACGACCAGCTCCGGCGCCCCCTCCAGGTAGTCGTCGTCGCTGACATGCGACTGCCCGCCCGCCCGCGGTTCGATGCGCAACAGGACATCGGGTTGAGGCTCGTTGTCCAGATCGAGACGTACCGTTGCATTGTCCGCCGTGCGCACTCCGGGTGTCGACGCGCAGTAGTTGACGAGCCAGGCGATGGCCAGGGAGTGCGGCTCTCCGTGGCTGGTGAGACGAACGGCGGCCGACATGTAGACGACTCCTTCGATCAGTTCCGCCTTCTTGATGTCGGGCCGTGTCGCGTACCGCCGCTCGAACTCCCGGCGGGTGAGCCGGTCGCCGTTCTCCAGTGAAAGTCGGCGTACCCGCCCCGGTGAATCGCTCTCGCCCGTGGACAGCGGAGGGGATGCCGCCGGAACGGCCTGGACCGGCATGTGGAGTAGTCTCCGAAAAGCTACGCGCCCGCCGCGTCCGCTTCCTCCCGCTCCTTCAGGAAGTCCTCGCGCGGCTTGTGGATGCGGTCGTAGCTGCTGGCCGCGACGACGTAGTACCACCGGGCGAAACGCGCGGCGAGGCGCTCGGCCTTCTCGCGCCCCTCCGAAACCCGGCGTTCCCACGAGGCATGGGCGTCGGTGTCCGCTGCGTCCGGCTCGGGCAGGGCCGCTTCGTCGAACGCCGCGGTGATGAAGACGTAGCGGTTCTCGCCCGGTCCGGTCTCCTCGTCGTCGCTCTCGTCGTTGCCGAGCAGGATGGCGTCGCCCCGGCCGTAGACGATCTCGCCGAAGCGCAGCGTGTACAGGACGCCCTCGGTGGTGCGCACCAGCAACTCGCCCTCGTTGGAGAGGAGGCCGCCCTCCGCGGTGGGGTAGAAGCCCTTGTTGATCAGATCGATGATGTCCGCCTGGCCGATGCGGCCGGCCATGGCGGCGTCGCGCAGATTGCCGGTCATCCCCGCCGGCTTGGGACGGACGCCGGCGATGCGCATGCCGATGATGGCGCCGACCAGGCGGTTGACCTCGACGAAGTCGACTTCCTGCTCCTCCGGGACGCCGGAGCCGTTCCAGGTCGTGTCGTCGACCTTGTCCAGCGTGAACTCGCTCGGCGCGGAGGCCCGGCGGGTGACCTCGTCGACGGTGTACTCGTTGAGCACGATGTGGTTCACCTGGTCGCGCTCGACCTCCAGCAGGTTCCGTTCGATCCAGTCCTCGAAGCGGGTGGAGATGTCCGCCTCGAAGCGGGCCGTGTAGACGCGCTTCTGCTCGGGCATGCGCACGAAGCGGAGCCCGGGCCGGTTCGGTACGCGGTTGCCGACGACGAGGTCGGCGAGGATCTCGGTGTTCTCGTCGCGGACGGTCACGCGGGTGCCGCGCCCGACCAGGCTGGAGGTGGTGAGATCGGACGGGTCGATCACCCCGAGCGCCTCGTGGTCGGCGACGTTGTCCGAGCGGAAGTCGTCCTTGACGAGGCTGATGATGTCCGCGGCGATGTTGGCCAACCGCTCGGCGCCGTCGGCCTGGTAGTCGTGGTGCGACGGGATCGTCCACAGCCCGCCCTGGTTGGTCACCTGGAACGGGGTGGCCGAGGCGGTCTCCTCGTCGAACTCCATCACCTCGAGGGTGGCCGCCGCTTCCGGGTCGGCGAACTCGGGGAAGAACGGCTCCCCGACGTCGAAGAACAGGTCGGGCGCCGCCCGGCGCGGGGCGCTGGCGAACGCCACGACGCCGAGGACGAGGGCAATGCCGACGAAGGTGGCCGTCTTGTTGATCTCGTTCATGGTTCTGCCTCGGATCATACCGCCGCACGCCGCGCGAGTCCGTAGCCGCGCAACGTCGAGAGCTACCACGCGCCATGACTCTGTGTCAAGATTCTTGATTGCAAGCGACATTCGGGTGTGGCACCCTGGTACGATCGGACGCGCAACATGCACCACGACATCGAAGCGATACAGGAAACCATCCACAAGGAGAGCGCTTTCGTCGAGCGGCTGCTGGGCGAGGTCGGGCGGGTCATCGTCGGACAGCGCGGAATGGTCGAGCGGCTCGTCATCGGGCTGCTGGCCGACGGCCACGTGCTGATGGAAGGGGTGCCGGGGCTGGCCAAGACCCTGACCGTCCGGACGCTGGCCCGGGCCATCGACACCGGCTTCCGGCGGATCCAGTTCACGCCCGACCTGCTGCCGGCCGACCTCATCGGGACCCTCGTCTACGACCCGCAGCACGCCGAGTTCCGGACGAAGAAGGGACCCATCTTCTCGAATCTCATCCTGGCCGACGAGATCAACCGCTCGCCCGCCAAGGTGCAGTCGGCGCTGCTGGAGGCAATGGCGGAACGGACGGTGACCATCGGCGACACGACCTACCCGCTCGAGCAGCCGTTCCTGGTGCTCGCCACCCAGAACCCGATCGAGCAGGAGGGGACCTACCCGCTGCCCGAGGCGCAGGTGGATCGGTTCATGTTCAAGGTGGTGGTCGGCTATCCGGGCAAGGACGAGGAGATCGAGGTGATGCGCCGGATGGCCACCGGCGACGAGGCGAAGATCGAGCCCGTCGTCCATCCCGACGACATCCGCCGGGCGCGCTCCGCGGTGGAGATGATCTACATGGACGCGCAGGTGGAGCGCTACATCGTCGATGTGGTGTTCGCCACCCGCGAGCCGGCGAGTTGTGGCCTGAAGGACCTGGGCCAGCTCATCGCGTTCGGTGCCTCGCCGCGGGCCACGATCAATCTGGCGAGGGCGGCGCGGGCCCATGCGTTTCTCCGCCGGCGCGGCTACGTGACCCCGGAGGATGTCCGCTCCATCGGTCTCGACGTGCTCCGCCACCGGGTGCTGCTCACCTACGAGGCGGAGGCGGAGGAGGTGTCGGCGGACGAGGTCGTCAACCGCGTGCTGGGCAAGGTCGAGGTGCCGTAGACGGATCATGATTCCGCGGGAGGTCCTCAAGCAGGTGCGGCGGGTGGAGATCGCCACGCGCGGTCTGGTGAACGACGTGTTCTCCGGCGAGTACCACTCCGTCTTCAAGGGCCTGGGCATGAGCTTCGCCGAGGTGCGCGAGTACCAGTACGGCGACGACATTCGCAACATCGACTGGAACGTCACCGCCCGCGCCGGCGCCCCGTTCGTCAAGGTCTTCGAGGAGGAGCGCGAGCTGACCGTCGTCCTGCTGGTCGACGTCAGCGGCTCGGGCGACTTCGGCACCGGCGGGCGCATGAAGGAGGAAGTGGCGGCCGAGATCTGCGCGATCTTGGCGTTCAGCGCCATCAAGAACAACGACAAGGTGGGGTTGATCCTGTTCAGCGACCGCATCGAGAAGTTCGTCCCGCCCCGCAAGGGCCGGCGCCACGTGCTGCGGGTGCTGCGCGAGTTGCTCTACACGCGGGCGGAGGGGCGTGGTACCGACATCGGCGCCGCGCTGGAGTATCTCGCCAGGGTGGTCTCGCGCCGCGCCGTCGTCTTCGTCGTCTCCGACTTCCTGGCCAAGGGGCACGAGCAGGCGCTGGCCGTCGCGGCCCGGCGGCACGACCTGGTCGTCATCCGCATCGGCGACCGGCGGGAGCTGGAGTTGCCGGACATTGGCTTCGTCGACTTCGAGGACGCGGAGTCGGGCGAGCGCGTGACCGTCAACCTGTCCGACCAGGTGTTCCGGGACACCTTCGCGGCGGACGCGCGGGCAGCCGGGGAAGCGCGCACGCAGCTCTTCCGGCGGACCGGGGTGGACGTCATCGAGGTGTCGGCCGACCGTCCCTACATCGAGCGGCTGATGCGGTTCTTTCGGGAACGGGCGAGGCGGTTCCGATGAGGGCGACCCCGGCCGCGGCGTCGCAGCGGCGCGCCCGGCACAGGTCGTTGCGGCTGCCCGCGGGAGCGCGCGAGGCCGCGTCGAGGGGGCAGCGGGCATTGGCCGCCGTTCTGCTCGCGGCCGCTCTCCCGGTTGTCCCGGCTGCGGCGCAGACCGGGGCGCCTGCCGTCAGCTTCACGCTGGAGCCGGCGCAGATCGCGGTGGGCGACCGCGCGCGGCTCATCATCCGGGTGGAGCACGACGCCAGCGCGTCGGTGACCTGGCCCGACCCGGAGAGCCTCGGTCCGTTCGAGGTGCTGGAACGGCGCGTCGACGGGCCGCGCGTCGAGGGCGACCGCGCGGTATCGAGCGCCGAGCTCGTCCTTACCGCGTTCGAGCTGGGCGGTCTGGAGGTGCCGGCGGTCGAGATCGAAGTGGCGAGCGCTGATGGTGACGCGGTGACGCTGGAGACCGAGCCTGCGCCGGTCACCGTTGCCAGTGTCGGTCTGGACGAGGGCGGCGATATCCGGGCCATCAAGGGTCCGCTCGACATTCCGCTGAATGTGCTGACCCTCCTGCCGTGGCTGGTCGGAATACTGCTGTTGGCGGGGATTGGCTACTGGCTGTGGAAGCGGAGCCGCGGGCGTGCGCCGGACAGCATCCTGGCGCCCGTCGAGCCGCCGCGACCCGCGCACGAGACAGCTTACGAAGCCTTTCGTATTCTGGAGGCCGGGCGGCTGCCCGAAAGGGGTGAGATCAAGACGTTTCACATCCGCGCGTCCGATATCGTCCGTGCGTACGTCGAGGGACGCTTCGGGGTGGACGCGCTGGAGATGACGACGCGAGAGGTGCTCGACGGCCTTCGCGCTCGCGATGTCGAGGAAGCGGTTCGCGGAGATTTCCAGCATTTGCTGGAGCGCTGCGACCTGGTGAAGTTCGCCAAGGACAGGCCCGTGCTGGAGCGCTGCAATGAAGTGATTCCGTTGGGGCGAAGCCTGGTGGACCGCACGCGGGTGGTGGTCGCGGCGCCGGAGGCCGTGCAGGACGCGGAGCCTGCTGCGGCGGAGGCGGGCACGGCATGATCGACCGCTTCGTGGATCCGTACTACCTGCTGTTGCTGCTACTGCTGCCAGCCCTGGTCTGGTGGCACGTGACACGTGGCGCGCGCACGCTCGGCGCGGTGCGGTACTCGGCGGTGGACCGGCTGGTGCAGGCGGATCGGCGCCGCACCGGGCGCTGGCGGCACGTGCCGTTCGGGTTGCGATTGCTGGCGCTGGCGCTGCTGCTGGTCGCCTTCGCCCGCCCCCAGACCGGGGTGACGGCGGAGAACGTCGCCACCGATGGGATCGACATCGTGCTGGTGCTCGACCTGTCGAGCTCCATGCTCGCCGAGGATTTGGAGCCCAATCGCATCGGGGCGGCCCGGCAGGTGGCCGCCGACTTCGTGCGCGGGCGGCTGAACGACAGGATAGGCCTCGTCGTCTTTGCCGGTGAGGCGTTCACGCAGGCACCGCTCACCCTCGACCACCGCGTGGTGACCACGCTGATCGAGGAGCTGGAGGTGGGCGTCATCGAGGACGGTACGGCCATCGGCATGGGGCTGGCCACCGCGGTCAAGCGGCTCGGCGACTCGAGCGCGGAGTCGAAGGTAATCGTGTTGTTGACCGACGGCCAGAACAACCGCGGTTCGATCGACCCGGCGACCGCGGCGCAGATGGCGCAGGCGCTTGGCGTCCGGATCTATGCTGTCGGCGCCGGAACGCGCGGCTCGGCGCAGGTGCCGGTGGACGATCCGCTGTTCGGGCGGCGCACCGTGTCGATGCAGGTCGACATCGACGACGAAGCGCTCGAGGAGGTGGCGTCGCTGACCGGGGGGCGTTATTTCCGGGCGACCGACCGGGAGAGCCTGGAGCGCGTCTATGAAGAGATAGACGCGCTGGAGAGGACCGAGATCGAGATGACGTCGTTCACGCGCTACGGCGAGCTGTTCCACCTGCCGCTCGCCGCCGGACTCGGGCTGCTGCTGCTGGAGGTGGCCCTCGGCCGGACGGTGCTGCGGAGACTGCCGTGACGGAAGGAGAGTGACCCGCGGATGTTCCGTTTCGGGGTCGAGACCCTGCTCTACGCGTATCTCCTGCTGCCGGCGCTGATGGCCCTGGAATGGTGGGCCGCCGCCCGGCGGCGGCGCGCCCTGGACCGCTTCGGGGAACGCGGGCGGATCGATCGGCTCACCGAGCTGGTCAGCCGGCGCGGGCAGTTGACGCGTGCGGTCCTGGTGCTCGTGGCCGTCGTGCTGCTGGTGACCGCCCTCGCGCGGCCGCAGTTCGGCGATCGCGTCGAGACGGTGCGGCGCGAGGGGCAGGACCTGGTGGTGGCGCTCGATCTGTCGGCGTCGATGGAGGCCGAGGACATCGCGCCCAATCGCCTTGCCGCGGCCAGGCTCGCCGTGGGCCGCTTGATCGAACGACTGGACGGCGATCGCATCGGACTCGTGGCGTTCGCCGGCGAGGCTTTCGTGCAGAGCCCGCTGACTCTCGATTACGCGGCGGCCACGATGTTCCTCAACGCCATGGAGCCGGACCTGGTCCCGGTGCCGGGGACCGATCTCGGCCAGGCGATAGAGGTGGCGCTGGACGGGTTCGGCGAGGCCGGGGAGCGCGGCCGACAACTCGTCGTTATCACGGACGGGGAGGATCACGAAGGGGCGATCGAGGTGGCGATAGAGCGCGCGGTGGACGAGGGGGTCCGGGTCCATACGGTTGGGCTGGGGTCGACCGAGGGGGTGCCGATTCCGAGCTTCGACGAGACCGGCGCCCCGAACGGCTTCCTGCGGGACGAGGAGGGGAGCGTCGTCACGACGCGTCTCGACGACGTTACCCTGCAACGCGTCGCGGATCGGACCGGTGGCGCCTACTACCACGCGGCCGCCGGGTCCGGGGCGGCGTTCGAGCGGCTCGTCGAGGCGCTGACGGGCGGCGAAGGAGAGGCGATCGAGTCGCGCGAGGTGACCCTCTACGAGGAGCAGTACCAGATCTTTCTCGGCTTTGCGCTGGCGCTGCTGCTGGCCGAGACGCTCGTTCCGGAGCGCCGCCGGGTCGCGGACGCCTGGGTCGGGAGGTTGCGCTGATGCGGATAGTGGTCGCCGCCGTCGGGCTGGCCGCGGCCATGGCCGGGTTGCCTCCGTCGGCGGCGGCCCAGGCGGGGCGGGCCGACGTGCAGGAAGGGAACCGTCTGTACCGGGAGGGACGCTACGACGAGGCTCACGAGAAGTACCTGGAAGCGTTGCGCGCGGCCCCCGACTCGCCTGTGATTCGCTTCAACGACGCGAACGCGCTGTACCAGTCCGACGAGTTCGCGCGCGCCGTGGATGCCTATCGCGGGGCTATCGAGGCAGCGGACCCTGTTCTGGAGGCGCAGGCCTGGTACAACCTGGGCAACGCCCTCTACCGGCAGCAGCAGGTGGAGGGCGCGCTCGAGGCCTACAAGGAGGCGCTGCGCCGCAATCCCGGTGATACGGACGCGAAGCACAACCTGGAGATGGCGCTGGAGCAGTTGCAGCAGCAGGAACAGCAACAGCAGTCCGACGACTCCGAGCGCCAGGACGAGGAGAATCAGGACCGGCAGCAATCGGGAGAGGATGGGCAGGAGCAGCCGTCGGAGCCCTGGCAACCCCGGGAGCAGCCGCAGGAGGAGAACCCGGAGGGCCAACAGGGGCAGAACGAGCAGGAGGAGCAACAGCCTGACGGCGACTCTCAACCGGAGACCGGTGAGGCGGACGCGCGGCCGCAGCCCGGGCAGATGAGCCGCGAGGAAGCGGAGCGGCTGCTGCAGGCGATTACCGAGGACCCGGGCGAGATCAGGCGGCAGCGACGGTCCGCCGATCCCGGCCGGCCCACGCGGCGACCGTGGTGACGATGACTGTGGTGGCGATGACGCAGGCGAGAGTCGCGCGCGGGAGTGTGCTGTTCCTGCTTCTGGCAGGCGTGCCCGCTTCAACGGCCGCGCAGGAGGTCGACGTTCGTGCGTACCTCGATCGCGACGAGGTGGCGGTGGACCGGCAGTTCACGCTGAACGTCGAAGTGTCGGGCGCCAATGGAGCCGACGAGGACCCGCGCCTGCCCGACCTGTCCGGCTTCGCGGCCTACCTCGGCGTCGGCACGCAGACGTCGATGCAGTTCGTCAACGGCCGCAGTTCGACCTCGGTCACCTACCAGTACCGCTTCCGGGCGGTCGCCGAGGGGACTCACACGATCGGTCCGGTTCGAGTGCGAGCCGGCGGGGAGCACCACGCGACCGACCCGCTCGCGGTTCGGGTGCGGCCGGCGGGAGCGGCACCGGCGCGCCGCGCGCCGGACCGGTCGCGGACCAGTGTCGACATCGGGCCCGAGGACCTGTTCGTCGAGGCGTCGGTGAGCACGCGCGAGCCGTGGGCCAACGAGCCGGTGCTGGTCGAGTACCGGCTCTTCACGCGCGTGGACGTCGAGTCGTACGGCATTGCGCGCGCCCCCGGCACCACCGGCTTCTGGGTCGAGGAGATCGCCCTCCCGCGGGCGCCGCGGGTGGAGCAGGTGGTACGGGGCGGCGTACAGTACGCGACCACCGTCGTTCGCCGGGCGGCGCTGTTTCCGACCGGGGCAGGACCCCGCACGATCGAGCCGCTCGCGCTCGAGGCCCAGGTGCGCGTCCGGTCCAGCCGGTTCTTCAGCGATCCATTCGGCTTCGGGGATCCCTTCGGCGGTGGGCTGTTCGGACGCAGCGTCGCGGTGCCGATCGACTCCGAGGCGATCGACATCGAGGCGCGTCCGCTGCCCGCGGCCGGGCGGCCGGACGCCTTCACCGGCCTCGTCGGCAGCCTGGGGGTGACGGCGTCGCTCGACACGACCGCAGCGGCGGCCAACGCGGCGCTCACGTTCCGTCTGGACGTGCGGGGCGCCGGCAATCTGCGCATGCTGCCCGATCCGGAGGTGGCGTTTCCGCCTGACTTCGACGTCTATCCCCCGGAGGTGGCCGACGACGTCGACGCCGGCCCGAGCGGTGTGAGCGGCGTCAAGAGCTACGAGTACGTCCTCGTTCCGCGCGCTCCCGGATCGCACGCCATTCCGGCAGTCGAGCTGGCCTACTTCGACGCGGCGGCGGAACGCTACGCGGTCGCCGCCTCGGATCCGCTCACCGTGGAGGTTACGGGCGACGTCGTGGCCGGCGATCCGGTTCTTTTCGGGGGCGGTGGCGCCCGGCTGGCGGCCCGGCAGGACATTCGCTTCATTCGCGTCGCGACCTCGGCGTTCGTCCCCACCGACCGGCAGTTGTTCCGTAGCGGCGTCTTCTGGACCGTGGTGCTGGTTCCTCTCTTCGGACTGGCCGGCGCGCTCGCGCTGCGCCGCCATCGCGAGCGGCTGGAGGGCAACGTCGCCTATGCCCGCCGCCGCCGGGCGTCGCGCCTGGCCCGCTCGCGGCTGGAGAACGCGCGGGGACTCCGCGCGCCGGAGCAGCACCAGGCGTTCGTCGCCGGGATCAGTCAGGCACTGCTCGGCTTCCTCGGGGACTCCCTGAACGTGGCCGAGGCGGGCCTCGTGCGGGACGACATCCGGCGTGCGCTGGGCGCGCGCGGCGTGGCCGGCGACGTGGTCGAGCGCTACCTGGCGTGCCTCGACAAATGTGACCAGCAACGGTTCGCCCCGCCGGCGTCCGGCGACGACGATGAGGCGGAGGCGCTCCTCGAGGAGGCCGAGCAGGCGATGACCGTCCTGGGGGAGGCCCTGCGTTCATGACGTGCTCGGGGGGACGGAGGATCTGCACGGCGGTCTTTCTGGTCATCGCCTGGGGCGCGGCTCCCGTGGCGGCCCAGGAGGCGTTCTTCGACGAGGGGAACCGGCGCTACCAGGAGGGCGATTATGCCGGCGCGGTAGGGCTCTACGAGCGGATCCTGGAGAGCGGACTCGAGAGCGGCGAGCTGCACTACAACCTGGGCAACGCGTGGTTCCGGCTGGGCGAGCTCGGTCCGGCCATTCTCCATTACGAGCGCGCGCGGCGCATGATGCCGCGCGACGACGACCTTCGCGCGAACCTCGAGTTGGCCCGTTCGCTGATCGTCGATCGGGTTGCACCGCTTCCGGGCTTCTGGCTCTTCCGGGTGGCACGCTGGTGGATCGAGCTGTTGCCCCGTCCGGCGCTCCTCGGCGTGGTTGCTCTGGCCTGGCTGGTGACGATTGGCGCACTGATTGTCGCCGTCATCGGGCGCGGAGACCTTTTGCCGGCCTGGTCGCGCCGCACGGCGGCGGTGGCCGGTGTCGCGACGCTGGTCTTCGGTTTCAGCCTGCTGGCGCGGGAGGTCGATGTGGGGCGGCCCGACGAGGCCATCGTCATGGCCGAGGAGGCGGCAGTGCGCAGCGCCCCGTCGGACGACGACGAGCTGCTGATCTTCACGGTGCACGAAGGGACGAAGGTACGGGTCGAACGGCGCGGCGACGCGTGGGCGGAGATAGTGCTGGAGGACGGCAAGGTCGGCTGGGTCCGCAGCGACCGGTTGACCCTCATATGAGCGCGGCCAGGAGAAACGAGACCCGGATCATGAGAGAAGTACGAGACCCCTGCCGCACGAGCGCCGCCAAACCTGTCGCAAGCCTCCGTGTTCGGTCCCAGTCCCCACCGCCCCGGGAGCTTGCGCTGCAGAACTCACTCCGTTGCGTTTCTGCGGGGCAAGCTTCCGGCCGCGTCGGCTGGCGCGCCGCGCTGCCGATCGCGGTGGCGATTGTCACGGTGACCGCCTGCGCACCGGCGGAGCCGCCGCTGGGTCCGGCGCAGCGCGTCAGCGCACCGCTGCTTCCGGCGGCACAGACGCGGCGGCCGCTGCCGCCGATCCCGTCCTATCTCCGGCCGGATGAACGGGCAACGGTCGAGCTGTTCGAGCGGACCAGCCCCTCGGTCGTGTACATCACCACGCTCGCGAGGCGCACCGACTGGTTCGGACGTCCGATGGGCGGCGAGGTACCGCAGGGCACCGGGACCGGCTTCCTCTGGGACGGCGACGGGCATGTGATCACCAATGCCCACGTGGTGGGAGGCGCCGACTCCGTCGAGGTCGTCATGGACGACCAGACGACGTACGAGGCCGAACTGGTCGGGCTGTCGTTCTCTCACGATCTGGCCGTGCTCCGTATCGACGCGCCTTCGGCGGCGCTGCAGCCGGTCGCCGTCGGCGACAGCGACCGGCTGCGGGTCGGACAGAACGTCTACGCGATCGGCAATCCCTTCGGGTTGAGCGCGACGCTGACGACCGGAATCGTCTCCGCGCTCGAGCGGCGCATCGAAGGACTCGACGGCACGCCGATCGAGGACGTGATCCAGACCGACGCGGCGATCAACACCGGCAACTCCGGCGGGCCGCTGCTCGACAGTTCCGGCCGCGTGATCGGCGTCAACACGCAGATTGCCAGTCCGTCCGGGGCGTCGGCCGGCGTCGGCTTCGCCGTACCCGTCAACACGGTGAGCCGCGTCGTGCCGCAGATCATCGAGACCGGGGCGTACGTTCCGCCGCGGCTCGGCATCCGGATGGACGGGCGCGGCTACCTGAGCCGGTTCGTTCTCGGCCGTCTGCGAACGGCCGGCGTGCTCGTGGTCGGGGTAGAGCGCGGCAGCGGGGCCGCCGGGGCCCGGCTGCGCGGCACGGAGCTCTCGCGGAACGGGCGGCAGGTCACGCAGGTGGGCGACGTCATTCAGGCCATCGACGGCGAACCGATTGCATCGCAAGGGGAATTGCGTGCGGTCCTCGACCGGTACCAGCCGGGCGACGACGTCACCGTCACCATTCTGCGCGACGGTGACATCCTGGATGTCGTCGTGACCCTGTCCTGAGGGGAAAGGAGTTGCCCGAAGGAGGCTCGGGGGCCCGATCATGTCCCGGGCTGCTCGGGCTCCGGGCGCGAGACCGGCTTCCGCTTCGCGTTGCGGTCGGACAACGAGTCGAGAAGCTTGCGGAGCAGCGGCGCGAGTCTCGTGCGCTCCCCGTCGGTGAGCGCCTCCCGAAGCAGCTCTCCCTGGTTGCGCAGGTAGGCTGCGGTCACGCGATCCACCAGCTCGCGTCCGCTCGGCGTCAACTTCAGGAAGACGCCCCGCCGGTCTTCCGGGTTGGGCGCCCGCACGATCCATCCCGCTGTTTCCAGCCGATCGATCCGGTTGGTCAAACCGCCGGACGTCACCATCAGCGGCTGCAGCAGGGTACGCGGCGAGGCGCGGCAGTCGGGAGCGGTGCGGATGGCGGCGAGCAACTGGAACTCGACCTCGCTCAGGTGGAACTCCCGCAGCACTGCCGCGGCGTCCTCGTCGATGGCTCGCGCGAGGCGCGTGACCCGTGCGATGATTTGCAGCGACGATGCATCCAGATCGGGGCGCTCCTGCTCCCAGCGCTCGATCATCACGTCGACGGGGCCGCGCTCCATTGCGGGAGTGTAACGCCATCTGTCTTTGGGTCAAGACTCTTGACACGGACACAGATGGGCGGGAATACTGCGCGTCGAATGGGCCACTTCTCTTCCAAGAGGTAACGTCATGTCTGCATCCGCGGCTTTCGTGAATCGGCTCGTCGTTCTCAGCCTGCTGCCGGCGTTCGCGATCGCCGCGCCGGCGGCGGCGCAATCCGACGAGCTGGATACCTTCCGGGGCACCACCACCGGCGCCGTCAGCTCGGAGGGGGTGGAGCTGCGGATCAACGTTCTGCGCTGGACGGCCGAGGAGGATCGCGGCGCGGTCCTTTCCCTGATTACCCCTCCCTCCGGACAGACCGCCGGGGAGGGCGAGGGCCTCGAGGGCGCGCTGCAGGACCTGCAGACGGTAGGGTTCATCTGGACCGGCGGCAGCCTGGGCTACGCCCTGAAGTACGCGCACCGCACCGAGGACGAGGACGGCGGCGAGCGCATCGTCCTGGTGACCGACCGCCCGCTCGGCCGGTGGGATCGCAACGGACCCTGGACCGGCAGCGACGGCTCGGGTCCGGCCGCGGCCGCCTTCACGGTGGTCGAGCTGCACCTCGACGCGGAGGATCAGGGCGAAGGGAAAATCTCTGTGGGTGCGCCCATCGAGTTCAATCCGCCGGCCGGGACCGTGGGGCTGGCCGACTACGCGTCGGCGGCGGTGCACCTGGAGAACGTCTATCGCGAGCCGCCGCCGTACTCGGCGCGGTAGTCCAAGCCGGCCGGCACCAGTCGGCCCAAAGCGTCCTGGCAAACGTCGTCTCGTTGGAGACGAGCAGCGGTTGATGTGTCACCGTCAACCGGGGCGACCCGCTACGGCGTAGCCTCCTCACGAACGCGCACGCTGGCGCGCCGCCGGCGGCGCACGATGCGGGTGACGGCTGACGTCCACTCGTCGATTGTCACGCTGAGGCGCACCCCATCGACGGCCTCCCGGATGTCTTCCGGTGTGAGGCCGCCGAGAGCCTCGGAAGCTGCGAGCTCGCGCGGCATCGTCCCGGGCCGCAGAGCAAGGAACTCCACTCGCAGGTCGCGGGTGCCCTTGCGGCCGTGCAGCCGCCAGAGCTCGCGCACGCCCAACTCCGCGTAGCGTCCGATCTTGCTCTCGTCGCCGTGCGTGATCTCGGCTTCGACCACGAGGTCGAGCGGAGTCCGTTCCAGGAAGGCGTCCGCCGCGGCTTCGCCCTCGGCGAGAGCGATGCGGGTCTTCGGTTAGCGGGTCCCGGTGGGAAATCCGCGTGTTGGGGTAAAGGTTTTGGTGCGCCGTGCCGATAGAAGAGGGGCGTGAGCCTGCTTCGCCGCATCCGCGCCGTTCTGGACAAAGGTTCGCCGGAGCAGGATCCGCGGGACGTTGTCATCGAGCAACAGGACCGAGAGATCGCGCGACTGCGTGACGAACTGGCGCGCCACAAGGACGTGCATCGCGAGAACGGCCGCGTGCAGCGTCAGAACGACGGCTTGCAGCGTCAGAACGACCGCCTGCGGCGCGAGAACGAGCACCTGAAACAGCAGTTGGCGACCGAGCGCCGCGCGGGACGCCGGCAAGCCGCACCCTTCGCCAAGAAGCGGCCGCAGGGTCGCGGCGGTCGTCCCGGCCGGCGGCCCGGTACGCGCTATGGCCGGCAGGGGCGCCGCCCTTGCCCGGCGCACGTCGACGAGGCGTTGGCGGCGCCGGTGCCGACGAGGTGTCCAGACTGCGGCGGCACGGTCGACGTGACCGGTGCGGCCGAGCAGTATCAGGAAGACCTACCCCCGGTGCGCCCGCTGGTGCGCCGCTTCGACATCGAGGTCGGCCACTGCTCGCAGTGTCGACGGCGTATCCAGGGCCGCCACCCGCTGCAGACCTCCGACGCGTTGGGGGCGGCCCGCGCACAGCTCGGCCCTGGTGTGGTCGCGCTGGTCGCCGAGTTGCACACGCGCGGCGGCCTGCCGCTGGCCAAGGTCGCCGACCTGCTGCAGACCCGCTTCGGCCTGCAGGTGACGCCGGGAGGCCTCGTGCATCTGCTGCATCGTGCAGCCCGCGACGCGCGGCCGGCCTATGAGGAGTTGCGCGAGCAGGTCCGCAACGCGCCCGTGGTCACGGTCGATGAGACCGGTTGGCGCGTCGACGGCATCGGCCACTGGTTGTGGGCCGCCGTCACCCCGACGACGACCGTCTATGCCATCTGCGCGGGCCGCGGATTCGACGACGCCCAAGCGGTCCTCGGAGCCGACTTCGACGGCGTGCTCGTGCGCGACGGCTGGGTGGTCTACCGCAGCTACACCCACGGCGAGCACCAATCTTGTCTGCAGCACCTGCTACGACGCTGTGAGGAGCTACTCGAGGATCATCCCCACTGCGGATGGGCCGCTCAGGTGCAGCACATCTTGCAGGCCGGCCTCGCGCTGCGCGACCGGCGTAACGCCGGTGGTATCAGCGACCACGGTCTGGCTACCGTCCGCGGTCGCCTGCTCGCCCAGCTCAGCCGGCTGATCGACAACCCGCCGCCGCACGACGACGCCGAGCGCTTCGCTGCGCACCTGGCCATCGAATTCGGCGCCCTCTTCACCTTCCTGTGGGACCCGGCGGTCGACGCCACCAACTGGCGCGCCGAACAAGCCATCCGGCCCGCTGTCGTCATCCGCAAGGTGTGCGGCGGCAACCGCACCCGAAAGGGCGCCGACACCCAGCAGGTCCTTGCCAGCGTCGTACGCACCGCACGCCAACGCGACGTCGACCTGCCCGCCCTGTTCGCCACGATGTTGCGCGCCCCCGAGCCCATCGTCCCCGACGTATTCGGACTGCCGCCGCCGTCCGCGCCCAGTGCCGCACCGCAACGAGCGCATTGACGCGCGACCGACCGGCGGCTGACTGCCGCGCCGGGCGAGAATGCCGAGACGCTGCCCCCCAACGCGGCTGCGACGTGGGTAACAGCGCAGCCACTACGGACTCCCCCGCAAGACCCGAGACCAGCCAATGGAAACCTCCGCGGCGCCCGACCTTCGACGCTCCAGGCCCATCCCATGCCCGTGTCTATTGGCGAATCACCCCGTAAACGAAGACCGATGCGGTACGCCCTGGCTCGCTCGCCCAGGTAGAAGGCGCAGTCCGGCTCCATTCCCGTGTCCGGGGGATCGGCGGGTGCGCGGAGACGGGTATGCCGGAGGTCCCTGGCGGCACCGGTGATCGCGCTTCCCGCGGCGTCCACGATGCGGGCGAGGATGTCGGTGAGATCCTCGTGGAGACGTGAGGGCGCCATCAGCGTGATGAGCCCGCGCACCGGGTCGAGGCACACGCGCGAGAACGACCGGTTCCAGTCGAGGCCGGCGAGATCGGCGATGGTCCCGGCGTCGGCGCGCAGCACGTGGATCGTGGACCCGAGCGGCCCGGTTTGCCTCGTGGCCTCGCGGCCGGCCGCGGCCCGTTCCTCATGCTTCGCCATGTGTTCACGATAGCACGCCGCACGGCGGGCTGAAGCCACCGCTGCGAGGGCTTCGTAGCCTCCTCCACCTCCGGTGCCGGACGCCACGGGACAGGGTTGATCCCAGATACCTGGAGTGCATAAAATGGAATCAATACATCCATATTTAGACTAATAATGGAATTATTAGGTCGATTTTTGCAGGTGCCGAGCCGGAGCTGCTTCGTGTTCGGTCCCCGCGGAACGGGGAAATCCACGTGGCTGCGCGAGCGAATCCCCGACGCCCTCTTCGTCGACCTGCTCGATCCGTCGACTCACCGCACCCTGAGCGCCCGCCCCGAGCGCCTGAGAGAGCTGCTCGCGGGTGCACCCGGAACCGAGACCGTGGTCATCGACGAGATTCAGCGCGTGCCGGAGCTGCTCACGGTTGTCCATGCAGTCCTGGAGGAGCCGTCGCCGCCGCGCTTCATCCTGACGGGATCGAGCGCCCGGAAGCTGCGACGTGGCGGCGTGGACCTGCTTGGCGGCCGGGCCGTGCAACGCACGCTGCATCCGTTCATGGCGGCGGAGCTACCGGAGTTCGACCTTCAGCAGGCACTGCGAGTCGGCCTGGTGCCCCTCGTGGTCGGCGCCTCCGATCCCGCGGACGTCCTTGCCGGCTACGCGAACCTGTACCTCGACCAGGAGGTGCGGGCGGAGGGACTGACTCGCAACGTCGGGAGCTTCACGCGCTTCTTGGAGGCGATCAGCTTCTCCCACGGCGCGCAGCTCAACGTCTCGGCGGTCGCCCGCGAGTGCGAGGTCGAGCGCAAGGTCGTCGCCGGTTACGTCGGCATTTTGGAGGATCTGCTGCTGGCGTTCCGGCTGCCGGTGTTCCGGAAACGGGCGAAGCGCGCGATTGCGAGGCACGAAAAGCTCTACCTGTTCGACGCCGGCGTGTTCCGGTCGTTGCGCCCGAAGGGGCCGCTGGACCGTCCCGAGGAGATCGACGGGCAGGCGCTGGAAGGGCTGGTGGTCCAGCATCTTCGGGCCTGGGCCGCGTATTCCGGACGCGACGTGGAACTCTTCTTCTGGCGGACGCGGGCCGGCGCGGAGGTCGACTTCGTCGTCTATGGGGAAACGGGTGTACAGGCGTTCGAGGTCAAGAACGCGGCCAGGGTGCATTCCACGGATCTGCGGTCCCTGCGGGCATTCCGCGGCGACTACCCAGAGGCCGAGACCGCGGTGCTCTACCGCGGCCGGGAGCGCCTGCGGATCGACGCCGTCTGGTGTCTGCCGGTCGAGGAGTTCCTGCGGCGTATGGTGCCGGAGCAGGGGTTGCTGGACTGGCTAGTGAAGAGGCGAGGCGAGGCAATCGACCGATGACGCAGGAGGTGCTTCTCGACTTTTCCTGCGACGGCGCAGTCGCTTGAGGAGCTAACGTAGCGCGGAGCTCCTTACGACGAAATGTGGCCGTCCAGGCTCCTGACGAACTGCCAGGATTGTGCATCAGGGCCGTTGCGAAGTATGATCGTACATCAAATGCCGGGAACGAATCAATTCGCGACGATATCTGAGGCTGCCATCGGACACAAGACCTGAGACTATGCACAACGATGAGCCAACATTGGTGGACCTCCTCGGCCGACAGGCTTTGATCGAGGAGGTAGGTGATGCCATCGCGCGCTGCACACCTCCTCAAGTATTCGGCGTCCACGGCGACTGGGGACTCGGCAAGACGAGTTTTCTGTACCAGGTGCAATGGTACCTCACGGGCGAGTGCCCGCAGCAACTCGGCGCAGAGGCCAAAGATACCTCCAAGAGTACCGAAACGACCCGCGGCAAGTACAAGGAGAGTATACGATCTGTTTGGTTCGACGCTTGGAGGTATCAACATGAGGAAGCTCCTGTTGTCGCCCTGCTGCAAGAGATGCGCGCGCAACTGTCCTGGGGACATCAGATGGCCACGACTGCGACCCGCGGTGTGGAGACTGCCGTGCGGGGTGCCCTTCATTCGATAGAGGGCATAACTAGTGGTGTGTCCCAAGAATGACTTTACACTTGCTGACCTTCTCAATGATGGCATCGACGGTAGTGCTCCACACGAACGGCTTCGGTTCTGCATTGTGGTGGGTCAGGTAGTCCTTGATGGCCGCCACCAGTTCCTGCACGCTGCAGAATACGCCGCGGCGAAGGCGTTGCTCCGTCAGCTTGCTGAACCAGCTCTCGACGAGGTTGAGCCACGAGGCGCTGGTGGGCGTGAAGTGTAGTTTGAAGCGCGGGCGGGCGGCCAGCCACTTGCGAACCTTCTTGTGCTTGTGGGTCGCGTAGTTGTCCAGGATGACGTGCAACGTGAGGTCGGGCGGGAACGCCCGGTCGAGGTGCTGCAGGAACTTCAAGAATTCCTGGTGCCGATGACGGCCGTGGCATTGGCCGATGACCTCGCCGGTCAGCACGTTCAACGCGGCGAACAACGTCGTCGTGCCATGCCGCTTGTAGTCGTGGGTCATTCATGGTGCCGCGCCGGCCCGGCTTCATCGGCAGGCCCGGCTGTGTGCGGTCCAGAGCCTGAATCTGGCTCTTCTCGTCCACGCAAAGCACCACGGCCTTGTCCGGCGGGTTCAGGTAGAGCCCGACGACGTCGGTCAGCTTCTCGACGAAGGCCGGGTCTTTCGACAACTTGAACGTCGTGATGCTCGCGGGGGTGAGCGACAGCAGTGGGTCCCTGGATCGCAACCGCATCATGAAGCTCCATGAACGGACGTCGACCGGCGGGCGACGGGACCGGTACCCGCCCTTGACTTTCCGGTTCGGCCGCGCCTCTCTGAATCGGCGCGGGAAACGAACCACGGGCCGGGGGGGGAAGAAGGGAGAATAGAGACTACAGCCGGGGCGGAAGAAAACACGGACAACCCCGGCGGCACGCACCCGCGCTCCGCGCCGGATCGTCCCCGCTTCGGCGCCAAGGACGTCGGCAGTCACCCGCTGCGGCGGCCCAGGGCCGATTCTCGACGCCAACACTTGGCCGAAGACCGCCAGTCGTGAGCGGGCGATGCTGGTCGCGCCGCCGTGCGCTTCGGCGTTCACGAGGAAGTCCTCGGGGTGCAGTCCGTCGTGCCAGCGCGTACGTGCGACGCCGTCCAGTCGGGCAGGGTCTGCGTCCAGGTCGCCTCGGCAAAGGTGTAGCTCGACGCCCCCAGTACGGCCACGAAGATCTGCGCCTGGCGCACCTCGCCGGTCTCGGGGCCGACCACCGGCACCGTCTGCCCGGCGTAGTCGATGAACAGTTTCTCGCCGGCGCGGTGCTCCTGGCGCATCACCAGGTCGAGCTTTCCGGCCCATTCCCGGTACTGCTCGCAGAACCGGCTGTACTGCAACCCCTCCGGATGGATCGCCTTGTACTCCTCCCAGAGCAAGGCCAGCGTTACGTTCTTGCCCCGCAACTCCCGGCGTACCTCGCTCCAGTCCGGCAACGGACGCGAGGTGTGGCTCGACGGGAGCGCCGGAAACAGCCGGCGCTCCGGCCCGGCGTCGTCGATCGCCTCGGGTACCGGCCAACTCACCCCCGCCACCCTGGCGCGGCGCAGGTACTCGCCCACCGTCGACGGCGATGTCCCCAAGCTGCGGGCAATCGCCCGGATGCTCAACGCCGCGGCGAAGTACAGCCGCAGCACCTCTCGAATCTTCCCCATGGACAACCTCCTGTTCGCCAGCTCTGTCCCTCCTGCAAAAGCACGAGGATCCCACGCTGGCGGGGTTGTCCCGCGTCGCTCAGCCCCGACCGAGGGTGATCGGTTTCGACCGGAACCGGTGATCAGTTTCGGCCGGAATGCAGAGCATCTTTCGGTCGGCGGCGCGGCGCCCAGCGGTGCGGCAGAAGGCGCACGATAGCTCGCCGCGCCGGTGAGCGAAAGATAGATTGAACTAAGCCGCTGCCCCGTCGATGCTATGGGGATTGAATCGGCCCGGCTGTCGACCGAGGACGCAAGGCGGTCCCGTGGCTTGGGCTCGGCGGGCGCCGATGCGCAGATCCTGGAGGCTTGCGACGAGCGAAGTCGGAGGCCTGGAGAGCACGAGGGCCGTCGAGGCGTCGTGAGAGAGGGACGCGAGACAGACTACTCCCGACATGTGGGGCACGCAGCGTTGCGGTGGAGGCCGTCGGTCGTGTCATGACGTATCGATGAGGTCTGACCGCGTGTACGCACGTCGCACGGTCTCGACCACCGTCATGTGTCCGTCGCCGCAGCTCGGACACGTGCGCAGCGACTCTTCGGTGAGCGCTTCGTGGTGGTCGCGATAGTCGGGTGGCGGGTCGGCCGGGCGCGGCGGCGACATTCGGAGCAGTTCCCGGCAGCGGGCCAGCTTCGCGGTCCGGTGGCGATTGCCGAACAGGCCGTAGTAGCGAATGCGGTGGAAGCCGGTCGGCAGGACGTGCAGCAGAAACCGCCGGATGAACTCCGGCGCGCTGAGCGTGGCCGTGGCGACCGAGGGGGGTTCGGTCCGGGAGTTTCGATACCGGAAGCGGACTTGGCCGGCCTCGACATCGACGAGTCGATCGTCGGAGATGGCAACGCGGTGCGTGTAGCGACCCACGTAGTCGAGCACCTGCTGCGGGCCGCCGAATGGAGGTTTGGCGTAGACCACCCACTCGGTCTCACGCGCGGGCGCCAGGTGCGCGACGAACGCGCGACGCTCGGTCAGGGTGCTCAGCGTTCCGCCGAAGCGCAGCCGCCCGGCGTCGAAGGCTTCTTCGAGGTACCTGAGAAAGAGGCGGCGGAACAGGCGGGAGAGCACGCGCACCGGCAAGAAGAATCCCGGCCGGCACGCGATCCAGCGCGTCCCATTGTGGGAGAGCCCGCCCCCGGGAACCACACAGTGCAGGTGCGGGTGCAGGCCGAGGGTCTGGTCCCAGGTGTGCAGCACCGTGATGAAGCCGATCTCGGCCCCCAGGTGTTCCGGGTCGGCGGCGATCGTGCGCAGCGTCTCGGCGGTGGCCCGGAACAGAACCCCGTAGCAGCCCGTGGAAGAAGTGTGTTCGCTGAGCCCTGCTGTTCAGGCAGCTTGGCGATGAGCAATTGAGCCGACGAGCGCCGTCGGTGTCGATCTGAACCCCCCAAGCGCGCCTCAGACGCCCCCAGCGGTCGATCAGACGGCCGATCAGGCGAAAAATCGCCGAAAGAGCCCGCCCCTGCAGGCTCCGGGGCGTACCGATGCCGGTCTGGTGGCGCAGCAGCAGCCCGATGTTGCAGGCGGCCGCCTGAATCAGCACCCGCTTGCGAACATTCTCGTGACCGCGCACCCACACGCGACGCATGCCCCCCGTCTCGTACATGTGCGCGAACGTTCGCTCCACCACCTCGCCCCGGCAGCGTTGCAGGCGACGACCCCGCCGCCCGCGAACGCGACGGCGGTTGGCATACAACGCCTTCTGCGCAGCGCGCTTCTCCGGCGGCGTCTCGCCCGTCTTCTTGTCTTGCCAGCAGCGCCGGCCGCGCTCCGGCTCCGATACGTGACTCCGAACCCCAACCTCGCCGAGCCCCACCAGCATCGCGTCGCTGTGGTACCCCTTGTCGGCCACCACCTCTTCGACCCCCGGACCTTCCGGCTGCACCAACTCCACCTGCTCGGCCGCCATGGTCAGCGTCGCCGGCAGCGTCGCCGTATCGCCCTCGCAGGCATCCTGCACCGTCACCGACACGATGGCCCCCGTGTCCATGTCGACCCCGTGCTCGGCCTTGTACGCCAAGTGCGTCCGGCCGTCCTTCATCTTCGCGATCTTCGCGTCCGGGTCGTGCGGCGATTTCCAGTCCTTGTTCGACGTCTTCTTGTCCTTCCGCGACCGGTCGAACCGAGCCAACTCGGCACGCGTCGGCGTCTCCATCCCCGACGCGTCCGCCAAACGCCGAATGAACGCTTCGTGGGATTCGCCCGTGTCCCGACGCTCGATGCTCCGCATCGCCGCGTTCGCTTCCAGCGTCGTCGCATCGACCCCGACCGTCTTCCCACGCACCAGACCCGCCGCCGACACCCGCTCGAGAACCCACGTGAAGACCGCCTCGTGCGTCTCCACGTCGATCAGACGACGCGTCCGCGACAGCGTCGAGTGGTCCGGCGACGACTCGGTCACATCCAGGTCCAGGAATGACCGCAGGCTCAGAGAGTCAGCCACCCGCCACGCGATCCCGCGCTCCGAAGAGATGCCCTCGAAGTAGCCGATCAACAGCATCCGGAAATACCGCCCAGGACGCAGGCTTGGCCGCCCCATCCGCGCCGCGTAGAACTCCGCGCACAGCTCTTCGACGTAGGCGTCGAAGCCGGCCTCGTCCAGGACCCGATTCAGATGCTCGAAGAAGGGATGGCCCGCGTTCGTCGGCAGATCCGCCGTCGTCACCCAGAGCGGCGCCCCCGGTCGTGCTGTCGGTCTCTTGCCCATCGCCATGGGTCTTCAGTGTACGGGAATCGATCGCCCCCGGACCAGGCTGGATCCCTGACTTTCGCCACGGGCTGGTAGACGGCGGCGGGATTCTGCAGGGCGATCGCCGCCACCACCTGCGGCACGGTGAAGACGACGTGGAAGTACTCGCAGTCGAGCAGCTCCGCGGTGCGGGCGTCGACCCATCGCGCCCGCGCCAGCGACTGACACGAGGGGCAATGCCGGTTGCGGCAGCTGTTGTACCAGACCCGTGTGTGGCCGCAGCGGTCGCACGCCTCGACATGGCCGCCGAGCGCCGCGGTGCGACACTGCTCGACGGCGGCCATCACGCGCAGGTGCGCGGTCGACAACGCGGCCCCGGCCCGGGCACGATACACGTCGCCGTAGCGGCGGAAGACCTCCGCCACGCGAAGGAGCGGACGAGTCACGGCGGCCCCCGATCAGTGCGTGGGGACCGACGCGGTCTCCGGGCGCGGCAGCAAGTCGAGCGGGCTGGTCGCCGAACAGACCTTGGTCGTCGCCAACCGGAGGTAGCGCGCCGTGGTCTCCAGCCGCCGATGACCGAGCAGCAGTTGAATCGTGCGAACGTCGGTGCCGACCTCCAGCAAGTGGACCGCGAACGCGTGGCGGAGCGAGTGCGGCGTTACCGGCTTGCCGAGCCGACTGCGATACCGGGCGAGGCGACACGCCCATTGGACGGTCCCCTTCTGCATCGGCTGCTCCGGATTTCGTCCCGGGAAGAGCCACCGGGCCGGCCGCTCGACCCGCCACCAGGCCCGCAACTGCTGGAGCAGCGTCGGCGAGAGCATGACGTAGCGATCTCGAGCACCCTTGCCCTGCGCGACGTGCAGGACCATCCGGTTACTGTCGACGTCGGTAACCTGGAGCCGCAGCGCCTCGCCGAGTCGCAGCCCCGCGGCGTAGCACGTGGTGAGGACCATGCGGTGCTTGGGACGCGCCACGCCGCCGAGAAACCGAACGACCTCTTCGGGGCTCAGGATGACCGGCAGCGTCTCGCCGCGCTTCGGCAACGGTAGGGCCTCGACCGCCCAGTTGCGCTTGAGCGTGACCTGATAGAGGAAACGCAGGGCCGCCACGGTGCCCGCCACCGACGTCGGCGCGAGCTGCCGGTCATCGATCAAGTGCAACTGGTAGGTCCGGATGTCCTCGGGACCGAGCCGCTCGGGAGATTGCCCGTGGTAGCGCGCGAATTTCGCAACCTGCCGCAGATACGAGGTCTGCGTCTCGGCCGCCAGATTCCGGATCCGCATGTCGTCGAGCATCCGTTGGCGAAGCACGGTCATGGTGAGACTCCTCCGTGAACAGAACCGGCCCGGTTCATCCAGGCGGTTGCGCAGAAGAGCCTACGGAGGACGACGAGGAGCGAAAGGGATCAGGGAGCAGTCGGATGGGGACCGACCGATCCGGTCGGCATGTGTCTGGCTCCCGCGAAGCGGGTTAGTTCAATCAGTGATCGGTTTGCGCCGGAATCGGTGATCGGTTTGCGCCGGAATCCGCACCCTGTCCCCTTTTTCGGGCTGCCGCCCGACTTCGATTCACGACGCCGGCGCGCGCCGGGCTGTCGCCTCCGTTGCCCCCTGAACATTCCCGCGGCGGTTTGGTACGGTGTCGGGGGAAGGAAAGTCCTGCGATGGCCGTGGCGACGACGAGGTTCTCGGGACGCGCCTTCAGCGCACGGGAGATGACGCTGATCCGCGAGATCGTGCGGGACTTTCGGGCCTGAGCCGGATGGAGTTGGCGCGCACCGTGTGCGAGCTGTTGCGGTGGCGGCGCCCCAACGGGAGGCTGAAGGCCCGCGAGTGCCGGGAGTTCCTCGAGCGGCTCGACGCCGACGGGACCGTGGTGCTGCCGGACAAGCGCCGGGGCCGCGCCACCGGTTCGGTCACCCGCGTGCCCCGGACCGCCGCCGGAGAGCCGGGGCGTCCGCTCGACGGCACCGTGCGCGATGTCGGGCAGCTTCGGGTCGAGCTGGTGCGTGAGCCCGCCGAACGCCTGCTGTTCCGGGAGCTGGTGGGAAGCTACCACAGTAGTTGACGCCGAACAACCTCAGATCGCAGACGAAAAAGAGCCGCGCATCCTCCAGTTGGGGGGCGACAGAGAAACCTCCTGAGTATAGTCTCGCCTTCCGAGTCGGCTCTTCCACCGTTACGCTCGGAACGTGCTCGCACGATGGAGGGAAGACGGAGCGATGAGAGTTCGCACGGTGCTATTGCCACTGGTGCTCGGAGTGTCAACGTGGGTCGGCAGCGGACGGTGCCGGCCAGGCCCCGGAGACGTGGGGCAGTGATCCCGTTGGCGATGGCCGCCGAGGCCGAACGCGACAGCGCTGTGCTCGCTCCGGCGGCTTGCCGACGAGGGGAATGCCGATGGCATAGAAGCAGTCGGGCACCTGTACGGGGTCGGTAGGATGCGATAAGCGTGCTTCTGCCAACTTGTAACTCTCAGCAGATGTGAGTCGGAGGCTCCATGAAGAAGGCGATACTCCAAGGCGTTGTGTCTTCGTTTCTTCTGGGAGTCGCACCAGCGATTGCCCAGCTTCCACCAGTCATCATGCTGGACAGCTATCTCCTGCGTGCGGAGCAATTCGTCCGCGACAACGAATACGCTGGCGCCCTTGCCGCGATGGAGCGCCTTGTCGCCCTGCAGGAGGAACATGACTTGACGCCTTCGGCCGAATATCACTTCCGGTACGCCAGAATCTGGGAAGTCGTGGGCGCGTCGGATCGGGCGCTGGCATCGGCCGTCCGCTACCTTGAGTTGGAAGGGCGGGACGCAGAGCACTACGTCGATGCCTTGACTCTCATGAACAGAGCAACCGCCGCGACCGAAGCGATCGAGCGAGAACGTGAGGTTCGAGCAGCAGCAGAGACCCGGGCGCGGGCCGAGAGAGAGCGCGCGTTGAGCGCTGCTCCCGATGTCGTCACACGGATGGAGTTCGTAGACATTCCCGCAGGCCGGTTTAGAATGGGCTATTCCGACCGAAGACGATTCCCTACGCAGTCGCCACGCACGCAGGTGCGAATCGCTCGGGGCTTCGCAATCGCGCGGTACAAGGTTACGCAATCCCAATGGGAAGCGATAATGGGTAGCAACCGGTCGCACTTCGCCGGCTGTCCACGATGCCCGGTCGAAGACGTTTCGTGGGAGGACGTGCAGCGCTTTATTTCGTTTCTGAACCGTGCCGGCGACAGCACGTGGACGTACCGCTTGCCGACGGAGGCAGAATGGGAGTACGCCGCCCGGGGCGGCGAGGGGCGCGAGCGCTTCGTCCGAGATGTGGATGAGTACGCATGGTACGGCGGGAACAGCGACCGCCGAACGCATCCAGTAGGACTGAAGAGACCCAATGGATTCGGGCTGTACGACATGCTGGGGAACGTCCGGGAGCTCGTGCAGGACTGGTTTTCCGATAGGTACCCAGGCGGATCGGTCGTGGATCCCACAGGCCCTGCCGCGCCAACTGGCAACGTGGGTTTTGCAAACCCGGATAGAGTGACGCGGGGTTGTTACTGGATGTCCCGGGCGGAGCAGTGTGAACTGTTTTCACGTGATGGCTTTGACGTTGGGGGAGGCGGTAACTTCGGGGTGGGTTTTCGCCTCGTACGGACGACACCGTGACAGTCGTCTTGGACTTCACTATGGCGGAAGCTCGCAGACAGACGCAGACAGGGCGGGAGGTAACATGAGGGATCGAATTGCCAAGGCTGCTGGTCCTGCGATTCTCGGAGCGTTGCTGGCTGCGTTGACCGCGTACGCGTTCATCGGCCCTACTGCGCGTACACAAGCGCGTACGGAACAGGCAGCGCTCGCGTTCACCGACTACTTTGAGGCACTTGCGGAGTACGCCCAAGCCACGACAGCGCACGAGATCGCTGAGTCGCATCAGCGCATGGCGGGGGCAGGGGCACGTATTGCGGTCTACGGTGATCGTGACACGGTCGCAACCTTCGCAAGAGTCCTCGAAAATCTGGGGAATCCAGACGAGGAGGAGCACTTGGTCCGAGCCGTGGAGCAGATCAGGGAGTCTCTTGAAGAGGACGGAGTGGACCCGAAAGACATCCGAAAGCTCCTCTATTGGCCTCTGACCGCGAGCTTCCATAAGGTTCCCGAGCATGACGGCGAGAGCCCGTTCACGTTTGAGCTGCGGTTCAACAGACACATCGCTCTCAGCTACAGGACGCTACTGCGCGCCTTTGAGCCGGAGAACGGAGACGTGGTGGGAGCGCGCCGACTCGAAGGGAATTTGCGTTGGGCAATTACCGTCAAGCCAACCGCGCACGACGACATCACTATCGGCTTGCCAAACCGACCGTGTGGCGAGGAAGGAGCGATCTGTACACGTGCCGGCCGGAGGCTCTTGAGCAGCCGATCGGAAACCGTGTATTTCCGTTCGACCGGGCCGTGACTTCGGCGCCCGGAATCCCGTGCTCACGCTGACTCGCGCGAATCCGACACGGCGAGGGTGTCCCGCCGGTAGTTGAAAGTCGGCGGCGACAAGAACACATTACCGGCTCTCCTGAAACAGGTATGGGTGGGTTGAGGGCGTGAGGTGGTCCCGCCTATGCGGAGCTCCGCATAGGCGGGACCACCTCACCCTGGGCCGGCGCCTCAACCACACGCAGCAGTGGGTCTACAAGGTCGAAGCCGGCGAACGCAGGCTCGACGTGATCGAGTTCGTCAAGATCGCCCGGGCAATCCGGGCAATCGGTTTCGACCCCGGCGAGTTCATCAACAACTTCATGGACGAGCCAGCCAACCTCAACGCGGTCCCGCCCTGCGATTCGCCGCATCCCGCACCGTCGACCAAGAACCGCACCTGACCACTGGTCACCTGCCCGGGCCCGCAGTCCGTACACTCGCTTCAGACAAGCGACCTCAGCCGCGCAGTGCGCCCCTCTCAGCCGGAGGCATCCGATGATCCCGAACACGGGAACCGTAACGATGGACCAGGAAAGGAGCCCGCGGACCGTCGACTACGAACGCAATGCGGCCCTTGTCTCTGAAGGGCTCCGCCGCACGCGCCGCCGGGCCGGCCTGATCCAGGCGGCCGTCGCCGCCCACCTGCGCCGCCCGACGTCCTTCGTCGGCAAGTACGAGAACGGCTACCGCCAGCTCGACGTCATCGAGTTCCTGAAGGTCGCCGCCGCGATCGGCTTCGACCCCGCCCGGTTCCTCTCGGCCATTACCGAACACGACCGGAACGCCGCCTGACGCCGACACCCCACAGCACCCGACCAGCCGGAACCAGCACGCCCGGCAACGACTCCACGTCCGCCATTGGCCGATCACCCGCCCGCTGGGGCAAAGCCGCCGTCGGCGCCGACGAAACCACGCAACGACTCGACGCCGGCAGAACCCTGGAGCGCCGTCGGAGTTTCCACCCGGCAGGGCCGGACCCGCGCATGGATGAAACTGGCTGAGTTTCCCAATAGGGGTGGTACGGGCCAGGATTGGAAGGCCCGGCAGTGCACCGCGCCGCCCAGACCAGTGCGTTGCGGAACCGCCTTGCGCTAACTGGCTGCCACGCACCGCGTGGCGTTGATGCCGTTGCTTCTCGACGGCGTCGCGCTGGAACCGGCGCCGAACCAGGCCGACGGGAGCCACCCGCACGAACCCGGTGCCGAGATGATCGCAGACCGAGGTGGGCGTAGGTCGCCGCGGCGGTCCGGCGGGCCGCCGCCCGGGGCGGACCGGCGCCGGCGCCACACACCCACAGCGGTGCGGCATCGACAGCGTGCTCGGACCGAACGGCGAGCCCGATTGAAGTCAGGAGGACGTGTGGAGAGCTACCACGTCGCCATCATTCGGACCGACGGCCTCACGGCGGGCTGGAGGGCCGACTACGCCGAGCGTGACGCGGCCGTAGACGACCTGCGCCGGTACGCGACATGGGCAGCGTCGGAGCGGCGAAAGAGGAAATCGCGGTGCCGAAGGACGGCTCGCCGGTCAACGAGCTCCTCTCGCCCTCTGATAGTCCGTCCGTCCCGCCCTGGCGGGGACCGTCCTGGTACGCCCCCGGTGGGTGGCTGGGAGGTCCCGACCACCTTCGACAAGGCTGCGAGCCAACTAACCACCGAAACCTTCACCTGGACGCCGAGACGAGGCAGCCGGTCGGCGGGCGCGCCGAATAGCTGGCGGCAAAGCCAAGCAGCGGAGTCTGCGATGGAGATAGCGTCGCGGATCCGGGCGACTTGGTCGTCGATCCCAGCGTCGACGACTAGGTCGTCGTCGCCCCTCAACGCGACGACGAGGCAAGCTGGTGTGTAAAGACGCAGAACCTTAGTTAATCGATTAATGTGGAGCTCCACATTAGTCGACGAGCTCGGCTACGTGCCGCTCGACAAGGTCGGCGCCGACCTGCTGTTCGGCTTCATCAGCCGGCGCTACGAGCGCCGCAGTCTCGTGGTGACGACGAATCTGCCGTTCGCACGCTGGTCCGAGGTCTTCCTCGACCCGACCGCCGCCGCCGCGGTCATCGACCGGATCGTCCACCACACCACGGTACTGCATACCACTGGAACGCAACCCAAAACGTCCTGACACGGCGGACTTGTTGTTGTTGGTGGTAACCGGCGGCGGATCCGGCAGCGGGATTGCGAAGTGGAGATCGACGCGGCCGTCCTCGACCATCACCCGTTCGAGCACGGTGCGGACGAGTTGTTGCCGGGCGTCGAAGTCGAGCGTGGCGAGTGAACCGCAGATACGGTCGACGAAGGTTTCCAGGTCAGCCTGGAGCTGCGCCTGCTGCTGTGCCGTAGTCCGCTCGGTACGCAGTACCTCGATACTGCCGTCAACGTGGGCCCGCTGCTGCCGCAGCCGTTCCTGACGTTGCCGGAGCTGGTCGAGGCCGACGAGTCCGGCCTGATAGGCGTCAAGCAGTCGGTGTTCCTCGCGATCCAGCTCGGCCAGTTGCTTCTCCAACGCGGACAGATCGTCGGCCAGGCCGTCGCCTTCCGGTGACCCGACCTGGGCCTGCAGGCGTGCGTACCCTTCGCAGATCAAGGAAGGGTCCTCGAGGTGGCGGCAAACCTCGCTCCAGACGAGTGCATCGATCTCGTCCGACCGCAGATTCCGTTGTGGGCAGCGGCCGATGGCACTGCGCGCCTTCAGCACGTCGTGCCCAGCGCAGTAATAGTAGTGGTGGAACGCGCCGTTGGGTGCGCGCATGCGGTGACAAGACATGCTCAGGTCACACACGCGGCAACGGACCAGGCCGCGGAGCAGATAGTGGCCGGATTTGAGATGGCGCGGACTGAAACGGCTGTTGTCGTGGTGGACCTCCTGCGAACGGCGAAACAGTTCGGCGTCGATGATCGGGGGCACCGGAACCGGAATCCACTCGGCTGTCGGGCGGGCCTGCTGGCGGAAGGGCCGACGCCGACGCCGCGTCGTGGACCTCGGCTCGCTGCTAACCGCTTCGCTGCGGTTGTAGTGCATCGTGCCGATGTAGGCCTCGTTGTGCAGCATCCGGGTCACGGTGCTCGTTCCCCAGCGCGGGAGTCCGGTGGCGGTCACATGCGGCGACTCGGTCAAGCGCAACGCGATCTGCCGTACGCTGAGGTGCTCGTCGACGTGCCAGCGGAAGATCTGGCGCACGACCTGGGCCTCGGGCTCGGACACTTCCACGTGCGCCGGGACCCCGTCACGGCGTGGAACATGCCGGTAGCCGTAGGGGACCTTCCACCAGAACACCTCGCCTTGTCGCGCGCGAAAGAGCTTCCCGCGACGGTAGCGTTCCGCGATCTTGATGCGCTCGTATTCGGCGACCGCGCCCTGGATCTGCGTGAGCAGGCGCGCCTGCGGGTCATCGGACAGGGGCTGGTCGAGAAAGAGCACCTGAACGCGGAAGCGCTCGAGCTCTTCGAGAATCAGGACCTGATACGCGTACTTGCGCGCGAGGCGATCCGGACACAGAACCAGCGCGGCCTCGAACGCCCCGGCCTCGGCTCCGTCACGCAGCCGGTCGAGGCCTGGCCGGTCGAGCCGCGTACCGCTGTAGCCGTCGTCCACGCAGACATAGGCTTCCACCACGTCGTGGTGCTGCTCACGAGCCCAGCGCATAAGTGCATCCAGTTGCGAAGCGATCGTCCCGGTCTGTTCCTGGCGTTCGGTCGACACGCGGGCGTAGAGCGCGACTCGCATGATCATCCTCCTTCGGTTCCAGGGTCGCGACGGGCGCGTCCGGGCGGGGCGCTGCGCGCAGGATGAGCCGGTAGGCTTCACCCAACGCGGTCATCCGCACATCCAGCGCCCCGGTCCAGCGCGACGGGCGCGCGGCCACACAGTGCACCATCCACTCGGCCGCCGGGCGTGCGAGGAGCCCAGCCAGACCCGCGAGGCCGAGTTCGGCCGGGGGCACTGCGGCGTCGCGGCTGTCCCAACCCAGGAACGCGGCCCGCCGCCGTTCGTACTCGGCTTGAGCCGGACCTCCAGCCACGCGGAACCGCCCCGGGTCGAGCCATCGGCCCGCACCGACGGCGGGTTCACCCTCCGGCGGCGTTTTTTTTTCGTGCACCACCTCCCACGATCCGCTCCACCGTCCGCCGATGTAGACGGACCCCGTGCGTCCGCTGGAGGCGGTCCAGCAAGGCCGGGACCGACACGGTCGGCTCGTCGGCGCGCTGGGCGCGGAGAAAGGCAACCACCTCCGGCGTGCAGGTACGCGGGCCAACCGGACCGGGACGTCCGTCGCGCAGGCCGGCGAGTCCGCGGTGCGTCAGCCGGTCGCGCAGCAGGTAGAAAGTTTGGCGGCTGTAGCCGAACGCCGCGCAGACGGTCGTCACCGACTCGCCGTCCAGAAAGTGGGCGCGCAGCATCTCGTACTTGACCTGGAGTTCGTCGCAGGCGTCGAAGAAGGCCGGGTGCTTCAAGAACACGGCCGCGCGCACTCGGTCCGGCGCCGGATGAAGCGTTCGTTCCTGCCCAAGTGCCCGACGCTTCTCGGGCTCGCTTCGTGGCATGGGCTGCCTCCCGCGGGACAGCCTTGCACGGGGAGCCCACGCATGTCAATGTATCTTTACCGCTACTGCTTCGGGGTCTGCTCACAGCAGTTCTCTTGTCATCTTCCCGGGCCAGCTCCCAGGGTCAACGACTGCAAGTAACCATCTCTGTACGTGCCTGTTTCACGCCGCGACCACCCCAAGAGCCCGACCCCCAGGCTGAACGCGCCTTCGCTCCTCCCGCCTGCTGAACGGCTCAGATCTCCTGACATGCGGCCTTGATCCCCTGACACGCCCATTTGTCTCTCAGATTCAACTCGTCCAGCGACGATTTCCCCGTCGGTACTTGGGACGCAGGAACAAGCCCGACGCGATCGGGTCGACGCGAATCGTCAAGATCCAGCGCAATCGCGCATTTGCGTTCCTATCATGCAGACGTCGGGCAGCAGCTACAGGCTGGCGGGCCGCGAAACGAAACTAGGCGCCGGCGGCCGACGACAAGGAGCCAACCCGTTGATGAGTCCGGACCGCGCTCCGGCCACGATGCGTACGGGTGATGCGCCCTCAGGCGCGCCCCGTTCGCATCCGCTCACTACCGCAGCGCCCATCCGGGCGCAGAGAGGCGACCGCCGAGAACCGGTCCGACACAAGCGGAGACCACACACGGCGGCCGGTGTCGAACGCCTCCGGGAGCGTCTGCAGACAGACGCACCCTGCGCGCCAGACTGCGGCTTCTCAAGGCACAAGGCATGACCTAGACCGCAACCGTCGACGTGTCCGCGAGGTCGGAGCCACTCGAAGAACTGTCGACTGCAAACGCACCGCTTCGGTCTCTACCACGATTGGTAGTCGCCCAGCGAAAGTGGAGCTTCGGAGCGATCAGGAAGGAGTTGGCGGCGAGATCGCAGCCGGTGGCTCAGTCCGTCGGTGTCGATGGGCATTCCCTCGACCAGCCATCGCGGCAGGCAGAAACGGCCATATCGCCACGCCCGCGACGCCCGGCCCCATCGACTCGCGCATCGATGGGCGTGCCTCCGGCCGGGTGCGCCGGTGCGCACTCGGGGCGGTGTCTCAGCGGCGTCGACTGCGAATGGCGAACCTGAAGCCCTTGTCCGGCAGGAACGACGGGAAGAGAATCCAGCGCTCCGTCTTCAGCTCGTAGGTCGGCGGCACCAGCTCCATCTCGACCTCGTGCAGCAACGTCGCCACCAGCAACGGCATCTGCACTTCGGCCAGGCCTCGTCCGGAGCAGTGATGCACGCCGGCGCCGAACGGCGTGAATACGCCCGGCTTCTTGTGCTCCTCACGCGCCGGCAGGTAGCGGTCGATGTCGAACCGGTACGGATCGGGAAAGTGTTCCGGCAGGTCGTGCGTCACGAAGAACGCGAAGAACAGATGCTCGCCCGCCGGGATCCGGTGTCCCGCGAAGTCGAACGACGTGGTCACCTTGCGCTGGACCCCCGGGACCGGCGTATACATGCGCAGCGCTTCCAGCATGATGCGGTGCAGAACGTCGAGCTCGCGCACCTTCGCCGCGTCCGGCGCCCCGTCGGCGAAGAGGGCGTCGGCCTCGGCCTGCGCGCGGTCCCGCAACGCGGGGTTCTTGAGTACGACGTAGAGCATCGAGGCGGCAATGCTCCCGACGGTCTCGAGGCCTGCGAACAACGGCAGCAGGGCCGTCAGCGGCAGGTCGCATTCCGGCAGGAACGTCGGATCGGCACGGTGCAACTCCAGGATGTTGTCGATAGCGTTGGACTCGCGGCCGCGCTGCTGCAACTGGTGTCGCCGCAGCCACTTGTCCGAGAGCTCCGCGGCGCGCCGGACCGCGCGGCGCAACCGCGGCGTCCTCGGCAGTCGCGGCAGGTGCAGGATACCGCGGGTCACAGCCTCCTTGAGCACCAGCCGCACGTCGGCGACGTGCTCCCCTGTCGAGGCGCCGGCGACAATAGCGCTCGTCGTCTCGCCCGCCAGGCGCAAGATGGGCGGCAGTCCCGCCAACGGCGTGTGCAACGGCATCGCGGCGACGTGCCGCCGGATGACTTCCACCACTTTCGGTATCTGCGATTCGATGAGCTGGCGCGAGACCCCCTCCTTGGTCTCGCGCCGCATCCGGACGTGGTCCTTCCCGTCCATGTTCAGCACGAAGCGTGAGGCGCCGAACTCGGCGCACAGCGGATCCCACGTGTCCGAGGTGTGCAGGTGCATGCGCTCGGCGCGCGACACGAACAGGTTGGCGTCCTGCCCGGCGATGGCGACGAAGTCGCGGCCCACGGTCCTGACCCGGAAGACCGGGCCGCTGCGCAGGTATTCCTGCACGAAGAACCCCCGCGGATCGCGCGCCACGGCCAACGTGCTACCGATGAGCGGCAGGCCGCGCGCCAGCGGCAGGCCGACGGCGCGCCGGCGGTCGGCCCGGGCCGTCGGCCGCACCATCCGCACCAGCGTCGCCACCGCGCGCCCGATCAGATCCAGCCGGCTGACCGTCTCGATCCGCCGGCGCGCCTTCTTCAGCTCTTCCGGGGTGAGCAGCTTGCGCCAGACGTCGCAGGCATCGAGCAGGCTGATGATCACGATGTCGGCCGGATCCGGGATCTCGTCGCTGAACAGGACGCGCATCACGCGCAGCCGGATGTGCTCCTGCGCAACGCCGTTGGCCGCCGGATACCGCCGCGCGTGCGCGACTTCCGGGCTCAGCGACAGGAATCCGTCGTCGCCCGGCGCGAGCAGAATCCCGCGCGCGATCAGCCGGTCGATTGTCCGTTCGCGGATCTGCCGACCTCGCCGGGCCGTCTGTTCGACCCAGTACAGCGCACCGCGCGTCGTCTCGCCGGCGGCGATGGCGGCCAGCGTCGGGTCCAGCACGTCGTCGCCGACCGGCGTCGGGTCGCTCAGCGTCAGTGCATCCAGGTCCGTGTCGATGCGGTTGGCGAGCTGCAGATCCATCAGCACCGCGCCCGCGAGCACCAGATCCTCGGTGCGTTCGGTCAGCGGCAGGAACGTCCCGTTCTGTTCGTCGAGGAGGAAGAGCAGGAGCTCTTCGGCGGAGACCAGCATCAATCACGCTCCCGGTTGTCGGCCCGACGTGTCTCGGCGCCGACCTCGTCCAACGCCGTGTTCTCGACCCGCAGTCGCACGCGGAGCACCAGCAGGTTCAGCACGGAGGCGGCCGCGGCCAGCTCCCAGGCGCCGAACATCAGCGGCACGACGGCCATTTCGCCGCACACGATGACGTAATTGGGGTGCTTGAGATAGCGGTACGGCCCGCTGCGGATCGGTGCGGCTGCGGGCAGGACCAGCACGCGCGTCGTCCACCGGCGGCCCAGGGTGGCGATGACCCACGCGCGGCCGCATTCGAGCAGCACGAAGATGCCTGCCCACGGCAACGACACCGCGGTTGCGGGATCGATCGTCGTCGCGAGCGCGAGCAGCCAGGCCGCGTGCAGGGCGACGATGGCCGGATAGTGGCCGCGGCCGACTTCGACGGCGCCTCGCGCGCGCAGTGCGCGGTGGTTGCCGTGCGCGAGCGCGAGCTCGCCGACCCGCTGCAGCACGACGAACCCGAGAACGAGGTGGAGCGCGGGCATCAGTCCGACTCCAGCACCACGAACCCCATCGAGAAGCCGGGGCCCAGGCCCGTCAGCAGGTGCCGCCGCGCGGTCCCATGCCGTCCGCTGTCTGCAGGCGCCGCCTCCAGCACGCGCTCGAGCACGAAGAGCACGGTCGCCGCCGACATGTTGCCGTAGTCCCGCAGCACGTCTCGCGAGACTGCCAGGCCGCCGGACGGCAGGCCGAAGGCGCCCTCGAGGGCGGCGAGCACCCGCGCCCCGCCCGGATGGCACACGAACTCGTCGATATCACCCAGCGCGAGGCCGGCCGAGGCCAGAAACGCCTCGACCACGGGCCGCACCCGGTTGCGAGCGATATCGGGGATGCCCCGCGACAACTGCACCTCGAGGCCCTTGTCGGTGACGTGCCAGCCCATGAGGTCCAGGCTGCGCGGCCAGGTGTGTTCGCCCCACGCCCGGACTGCGGGTCCTGCTCCGTCCGTGCTCAGCACCGCGCCGGCCGCCCCGTCCCCGAACAGCGCGGTGGCGACGACGTTCGCGGTGGTCTGATCGGTCCGGCAGAACGTCAGCGTGCACAGCTCGACCACGAGGAACAGGACCCGGCTGCCCGGCCTGGCCGTGGCGCACGCGGCGGCGCGCGCCAGCCCCAGCACGCCCCCCGCGCAGCCGAGCCCGAACAACGGCAGGCGCTCGACGTCGCGCCGAAACGGCAGCTCCTCCATCAACCGCGCGTCGAGCGTGGGCACGGCGATTCCCGTGGACGAGACGATGACCAGCATGTCGACGTCGCTGCACGCAAGGCCGGCCCCGGCGAGGGTCTCCACCGTCACCTGCTCGAGCAGGCGCACTGCCGTGTCGACGTACAGGTCGTTCTTCTCCGGGAAGCTGTGCGCGCAGTCGTACCAACCAACGGGCGCCGCGGCGTACCGCGTGTCGATCACGGCGTTGACGAACACCGCTTTCAGGCGGTCGCGCTGGGTCTGCGGAATCTCGAACGACCGTTGGAAGAACTCCATCGCCTCGGTTTGCCCGACCCGGTGGGGCGGCACCGCGGTGGCCAGCGACACGATCCGCGCGTCGGGTTGCTTCGACTCTCTCGTCATTGCGTCGAATCCGCTCACGATGGGTGAGCAAGGCCACAGTGCCGGCTACCAGTGGACATGCGACGCGACCTGCAGGAACGGCCCTGAATCGTGGACGATGCCCTTCCGAGACTGGCGCCGGTGGTGCCGAACGCGTTGTTGCCGTTGAGAATCGGCTGGGCGTCGATGAGGTTGTAGATGTCGGCCTGCAGCTCCCAGCGCATGCCGTTCGCCAGGGCGAACGTCCACCGCACGGAGAGGTCGATCTGGGTCAGCCGGTCGTAGAAGAGCGCCCCCGGCGGCATGAGCGGGACGCTGAACGATTGGGTCCGTACCTGCCCCTGGTCCACGAACACCGAGCTCGGCACGATATAGACGATGTTGCCGTTGTAGGGGCGAGCGCCCTCCAGCGCGCCCCCTTTGTGCGTCCCGCCCCACGCATCGAGGGTCCTGCCGACGACCGCTTCCTGCGCCGGACAGAGCTGTGCGGAACCGCTTGCCTGGATGCCGCCCGGCAACGGTACGGAGCCGGACAGCTTGAACTCGTGCAGGAAGGGGATGCTGTACCTGGCGCCGTTCGGCAGACGCGTTGAAGCTGGATTCGAAGCCGTTGTAGACCTCGGCATAGAGGTCGTCGTCACTCGTCGTGTTCCGCACGACCCAGTCGGTCACGCCCCGCCTGGCGGGATCGAGGTTCCAGACCTGCAGGGTCGGCTCCGCCGCGACGCCGCGTGACGAGCACCCGATGAAGCCCGCGCGCGGGTTCGCCGCGCAGGGATTCTCGATGCTCAAGGGTGTGTAGTCCGCAAAGCCGAGCGCCCGGTTCACCCGCAGGATGGTGTCGTGGGAATCGCGGCGGTACCAGGTGAATCCCGTCGAGAGGCCCGGCAGGATCTCGCGCTGGACGCCCGCGCTGAACACGCCCACCCACGCCCGCTCGACGCCGTCCGGGTCCTCGACGGGACGCGACGCCCTGCCGCCGAAGTCCTGCACCGTGGGCAGTCCGATCTCCCAGTCCTGCACGTAGTCGTCGCCGTTGGTGCCGTAGTCGCCGCGGGGACCGCCGACGTGCGTGCCCCCCCTGGCGCCGAAGGCAATCTCGGGGTCGAAGCAGATCGCCGCGGACCGGTCGAGGGGCCGCCGTCGCGGTCGCCTCGGCTGCCCTTGGCGACGGTGGCCGAATAGCCGGCCTCGAAGAGCAGCCGGCTGCTGACGGCCGCGGTCCACATGGCCGTCGACGTGTAGTACAGAATCCCGCGCAACCGGCGCGTCCCGGTCGCCACGTCGGCGAACGCATCGTGAATCGAGTAGCGGTCCATGATCGAGATACGCGGAGAACTTGTTGACCGCATCGGCCCGATGGGTCAGTCGCAGCAGGGGGTTGATGACGGTGTTCTCGTCGATCCCGGGCACCCGCGGGCGACCGTCGCGGCCGTCGAGCCGGACCGGGGCGGGGTCGAAGAAGCGCTGCGCGACGTCGGTCTCGCGGTGGAAGCTGTTGGTGACCTTCTTGTCGATCTGCATGTTGCGGAAGCTGCCGAAGAACCACAGCTCGTCGCGGACGATCGCGCCGCCCTGCCCGACGTTGAGGTCGTAGAGGAAATCGATGCCCTCGGTCCCGGCGACACCCCGCTCGACGCTCCGGGGCGACAGGCTCTCGAGACCGTCCGCCTGACATCGGTCGAGGCTGCCGCCCAGATAGCCCTGGCCGCTGAAGGCGTTGCCTCCTTCACGCGGGATCATGTTCAGCCGCACCCCGCCGCCCGAGGTCTCCGCGGATACGCCCGCCGTCTCGTAGACCATCTCCTGGTGGGTCAGATGGTTGTGATAGGTCTGGCCCGCCCCGTCGAGACTAAGGCTGTTCACGACGTTCCCGTCGACCCGCACGGTCGTCTGCGACGGGTTCATCCCGTGGATCGCCATGAAGGTCTGCTGCGCCGCCGTCGTCAGGCCCACCTCTGGGCGGTTCAGCTTGACGCCGACGATCAACTGGGCCGTCGACTGCAGGTTGTGGTCGGTCGGAATTGCGTCGAGAATCGCGCGGTCGAGCACCTCCGCCCGGGCGTTCGTGCGCACGTCGACGACCGGCGCCGCGCCCGAAACCGTAGCCGTCTCCTCGAGCCCGCCTATGGAGAGCTCCCCGTCGACCGTCATCGTGAAGCCGGCTGGCAGATCGAGTCCTTCCCGAATGACGGTGGAGAACCCCGGCAGCGTGAATGTCAGCGTGTAGTCGCCCGGGCGCAGGTCGGCCAGCGTGTAACGGCCGGCTTCGTCCGAGATGGTGACGCGGGAACCCTCGATGAGCGCCGGGCTCGCCGCCTCGACGGCTACCCCCGGGGAGAACGCCCCCGGTGTTGTCCGTGATCCGGCCGGTGAAGGCGCCGTTGGTCTGACCGAACGCGCCGCCAGGCGCCAGCAGGACCACGCTCAGGACCGCCACTACCGTTCGCAAACGTCTCATCCGGTCGCTCCATCCGCCTCGACGCGAACCGTGATCACGTCGGTGTCGTGGTATTGGCTGTGCCGCACGGACGAGGCGTAGTGCCGCAGCAACCCGAGGGGAAACCTCGCGCTCCATCCGCCTGCTCGCTCAGTACCGCCATCTGGACCTCGAGGTTTCCTCGTCGGTCGCGGCGATGAACTCCAGCCCGGCCGTATCGCCCTCGCCGGCCCGCGATCAGCAGCAGAGGCCTTGTCCGCCGCCGAACGCGCTTCCTCCCTCCGCACGAGTAGCAGCGTCTCTTCGCCGACGCCCGGACCCGCTCGACCATCTCCTCGTTCCAGCACCTCGCGGCACCGAGCTTCTCCAGTCCAACGTCGGGTGGGCGCCGGCGCCCAACGTCACGCGCTGGCGCCAGCGTTGCGGTCCCGTCAGCTCCTCGAACAGCGTCGACCCGATCCGAGGCCACCGATGCAGCCAGCCTGCGATCGCTGCGAGGACCGGTCCTCACAACCGCCACAGACCGGAGCCGCAGAGTGCGGTCAGGACCACGACGAGCGCCGTTACTCTGACCGTGACCGGCGCCGCGGCGGGCAAGGCGGCCTCCGCGTCGCCGAACTTGCGAAGGACTATCGGTGCCAGGGTCACCGGAATGCTGACCTGCTCGCTGCCACCGGAACGAGAAGCATACCGAATCGCGGCTCTGCTGACGTCCCCCAACTGAGGGAGGGCGTCCAAATGGATTGCAAACAGCCTCGTTCTTGGTCGACAGGGACGGACCTGGGGGGGGCCGCTCCCATGCAGGTGGTGAGTCTGACAATTCTGGCGCCGGTCCGCACCTGCGCGAAAGATACCTCCCGTGCGGCTGAAGCCGCATTCCGCGCTCCGTGGCGATGAAACGCGCCGAGCCATGCCCCAATTGGAGGATGCCACGAGCGGCCGAGTTTCCTAGTATTGAACTACTGCAACCGGAGGAGGTGGAGAGGTGGAGCGCAAGGCGGCGCCGCGCGAAACGGCCGCAGCCCTCGCGCTTGCGCTCCAGGCGGCACTCCCGAAAGCAAGGGCCAATGGACGAACACGACGCTTACCGGCGCATCGTGGATTCACTCAACGAGGCCATGCTCGACGACGCCCGCTGGCCCGGCACCTCCGCGCTCATCGACGAGGCGTGCGGAGCCGGGGGCAGCATACTGACGTTTGGGGAGGAGCTCTCCGATCCGCGCGACTCCCGAATCGTGTTCGCGAGAAGCTGGTATCGCGGGGTGGACCGCTCGGACTGGCAACGGGAGTACTTCCGGGACTACTACGCAGAGGACGAGCATCTCCCGCGACTGCGGGCGCTCCCCGACGGCCAGATCGCCCGCGTCGTCGACCTCTTCAGCGAACAGGAGCTGAAGACATCGCGCATGTACAACGAGATGCTGGCCCGTGTCGATGGCCAGAACGGCCTGAACGTGCGCCTGGACGGACCGCGCGGCTCGCACATCGTGTGGGGAATCGCGGATCCCATCGACGCAAGCGGCTGGTCGTCGTCCCGGATCGACATGGTCGGTCGTCTCCTGCCCCACCTTCGCCAGTACGTGCGGGTGCGCACCGCGCTCGTCGATGCCGAAGCGCTCGGCGCGCCGCTCGCCGCGCTGCTCGACAACGCTCGCGCCTGCATCATCCAGCTCGACCACGGCGGGCAGATCGTGGAGGCGAACGACCGTGCGAGGGAGCTGCTTCGCGGAAACGACGGGTTGTCCGATCGCGCCGGTGCGCTACGTGCGGCAACGCCGGAGGACGACACCCTGCTCCAGAACCTGCTGGCCCGGGCGTTGCCGGGCTTTGGCGAACCGGGCGCGAGCGGCTCGATGATGCTGAAGCGGCCGATGCTGCGGCCGAAGCTCGCGTTGCACGTCAAACCGGTAGCGAATCGGGAACTGGACTGTCGGTCCCGGCGCGTGGCGGCGCTCGTGCTGATTGTCGACCCGATGGAGCGGACGAGGATCGCCCCGGGTTTCGTGCAGGCGGCACTCGGTCTTTCCCCGACCGAGGCCGAGATCGCGGTGCTGCTTGCCGAGGGCCGGACCACCCGCGAGATCGCAGTGACGACGGGTCGCGGTTACAGCACGGTCCGCACGCACCTGAAGCACATCTTCGCCAAGCTCGGGGTGTCGCGCCAGTTGGACGTCGTGCAACTCGTGGTGGCGCTGTCGAGCCTGCCGGTACCGCGGAAGTAGGTCGGCAGCAGTGTGACGCGCCTGCCACCGCCGGCTCTGCGGATCGTCGCTCCGACGCCGCGCCACGCGGGCGCGTCGCCGCTCTTGGCACCACGCGCATCGCCACGGGCTCCTTGCGGCGTCAGTAGCGGAACAGTATCCGCAGCTTGGTGAAGAGCGCACGGTTCGTCCGCCGGTAGGCCGTCGACTGAAAGAACCGGGAATCGTGCACGTCGATCAGGTCTTCCTGGCGGTAGTGATCGTCGTAGCCGACGTAGAACACCGTCAGCGCGTTGATGCGATAGGTGAAGAGCAGGTTCGTGCCCAGCGTGCCCCGGAACGAGTTGTACTCCGTGATGTTGCGCAGCAGCAGCCGGTCGGTGAAGGCGAACGTCGACAGCGCCCGCAGGATCTGCACGTTGAACACCTCGCGACTGCCGTTGCGGACGTCGAAGAAGCGGCTGGTGACGAGGTCGAGCTGCGAGGTCAGCCGCGGGTCCGGCCGGACCGTGGCGGAGAGCGACGCGCTGTTGCCGCGTCCCAGGTACGGATTTTGCCGGTCGATGTAGTAGATCTCGTCGCCCCACCGGTAGCTGCCGCCGAGCGAGAACAGGCGGCTGGTGCTGACGAACGTGGAGAGGTTGTAGTTGCGGCGGTCGAAGTCCACGCCCCCGAACCGCTCGTGCGCCTGGATGGCGTTCCCCGAGACGTTGATGTTCCGGGAGAAGTCGAAGTTCAACCCGGCATCGACTATCTCGTCTTCCCGGATGCCCGCGTGGGTGTAGCTGAGCTGGTAGTCGAGGATCGGCCCCCAACTGATGAGCCAGTGCTCCGGCCACCAGCGGTACCCCACGTTGGCGGCCCCGAGCCGCTGGTCCACGCGCTGCAGGAACCCGACGCCGGTGCGGAAGTCGGGGTCGATGCGCGCCCCGGAGAACGTGGCCTGCAGGTTGCGGCCCTCGTGCGCAACCGTGGCGCCGAGCATCGGCCCGCTGCGCTCTACGCCCTGCTCGTCCCGGTCCTGCGACTGGAACGCGACGAAGCTCAAGCGGGTCGCCCGCCCCAGCCGGAACTGGCCGTCGATCCCCCCCACCCGGTTGTACCCGTCGAGGAACTCGCGGTCCGTCACCAGCGCCCCGATGTGCGACTCCGAGTAGAGGTCGTAGCGCGCCCGGCCGATCGCCACCTGCGCGTTTCTGCCGAACCCCGGGTCGTTCGGGTCGTCCCGCTTCCCCGGCGCCTCGTCGTCGGTCACCATCACACCGAGCGTCGTGTCGCCCACCTTGCCGGTCAGCTTGGCTCCGATGTTGGGATCGACCAGCGTGCGCGTGTGGACCAGATCGACCGGCGAGACGAACTCGAAGATCTCCGCTCCCTCCAGAAAGAAGGGCCGCAGTTCGGGAAAGAACAGGGGAAAGCGCTGGTTGACCTCGATCTGCGGCAGATCCGACTCGATCTGCGAGAAGTCGGGGTTGCCGGTGAAGTCGGCGGTCAGGTTCGACGTGATGCCGTACTTGACGTTCACGCCCCCTTCCGGGTCGGTGCCCCGGTTGACGAAGTCTCCGGTCTGCGGGTCGATCGAGCTGTACTGGATGGCGGTGAACGACGGCAGGATCTCCAGGTTGCGGCTGGTCGACAGGTCCGTCATCCCCTCGAGCACGCCCATCTGCGCCATGAAGCTCTGGACGTCGCGCGACATCGGCGCCCAGACCACGGTCTCCTGGTTCTTGCCCTTGATCTCGCGCACGATCTGGAAACCCCAGCGGTGCTCGACGCCGGGCGGCCGCTCCGGATAGCGGAAGCTCTTGAACGGGATCGCCATCTCCGCCGTGTAGCCGTCCTCGACGATCTGCGCGCCGCTGTGGAACAGCGCCTCCCACGACCGGTCGGCGAAGGGAATCGCGCCCCCCTCCGCCTGGTTGGCGTTGATGATGCCGTCGCCCTGCACGTTGTAGCCGTTGATGTCGAAGTCGTAGCAGACCTGCTGATCCATGAACGTGTCGAGGTAGACCGTCATCAGATCGTCCTGCCACGCGGTGTCGCGGTCCACCCGGCTGGCCCGCATGATGCTCGGGTCGGAGTAGTGCAGGTAGAAGGCGAAGTAGATGTGATCGCTGTCGTAGGCGATGTAGATCTCGGTGTCTTCGGTCGCCGGAGCGCCGTCGAGCGGCGACTGCTGCACGAACTCCGAGAGCATTGCCGCCGTGCGCCACACCTGGTCGTCAAGGCGGCCGTCGATCTCGGGTGGCGCATCGGTCCGCGGGATCCGGATCCGCGGCCGGCCGGTCAGCGCATCGTAGCCGCCGCCCGGCTCGGCGATGGTGCTGTCGTCCACACGCGGCCGATCCGGCCCGTGGCCGCCCGTTCGCAATCCGCCGTGCGGCTGGGCGCCGAGGTCCGCCGCCGGGGCGGTCAGGAGACACAGCGCGAGCGCCAGCGTCGTGCGGGCTCGTGTTATGGGTTGACGCCTTGAGACCACTAGTCCTGCAGCACCGGCAAGCTCGACCGCCCCCCGGCCGATCTGAACGCAACATACCAACTCGCCGCTCTCCTGACGTCCCCCAACTGGGGGATAGCCCTGGCTATTCGCAGGGTGCCGGCAGGCTCCCCAGTTGCAATACGAGCCCCGCCACCTCGATCCGCCCGCGACACCCCGAGCTCGGCGAACCCGAGCCTGGCGAAGGTGTGCTCCAGGTGCGTGCGGACCGTGCTGCATCGGCGGCGATGAGCGCCGCCAGGACCGCACGGCCGCTGCCCGCCGGTGACCACGCGCGGCAGCCTATCGCCACGTGCGTGCAGCCGGCCTCGGTCAGCCAGGATGCCAGTGCAGCAGCCCCGCCGTCGTGGTCCCAGACTTGCGATGCTCGGTCACTCCATTGCGGCATGCCAGGCCGGCATGGCCCTGGCACCTGCCGCCCACTCGGAGAATCTCCCAAACAATTCACGACTCGACTTTCGCGTGCCCTCCCTCAATTAGGGGGCGACGGAAATAGCTGCCAGCGTCTTTGGTTAGCGGCTGGCCACACAAGATCCAATTATTTGGATTGTACTTTGTGCGCGAATATGGCATAAGTCTTGTGTGGTCAATGAGTACGGGCTGTCGGGCGACGAACGGATAGGACGCCTGCGCGACGAGGTCGAGCGACTTCGGGAGGAGTTGTCGCGGCGCGAGCGGGAGAACGCCCGCCAGAAGCGCGAGATCGACGGCTTGCGACGGCAGGACGAGCGTCAGAAGCGGAAAATCGAGGACCTGAAGCGTCAGCTGGCCGCGGCGCGCCGGGCGGGGAAACGACAAGCGGCCCCCTTCGCCAAGGACCGACCACAAGGGCGCGGCCGGCGCCCCGGCCGTCGGGCCGGTGCGCTCTACGGCCGGCATGCGCGCCGCCCGCGTCCGGAACGAGTTGATCAAGTCCTGGAAGCGCCGGTGCCGACGGCGTGTCCCGACTGCGGCGGGTCGGTGGAAGTGACCCGCGTGGCGTCGCAGTATCAGGAAGAAATCCCCAAGGTGCGCCCGGTCGTGCGCCGCTTCGACATCGAAGTGGGCCACTGCTCGCAGTGTCAGCGGCGGGTGCAGGGCCGCCACGCGCTACAGACCTCGGATGCGCTGGGGGCGGCCGGCGTGCAACTCGGCCCCGGCGTCGTCGCACTGGTCGTCGAGTTACACACCGAGATGGGCGTGCCGCTGGCGAAGGTCGCCCGCGTGCTGCGGACCACGTTCGGCCTGCAGGTGACGCCGGGCGGCCTCGCGCACCTGCTGCATCGGATGGCCCGCGACGCGGCGCCGACCTACACGGCGCTGTGCGAGCAGATCCGCAACGCGCCCGCGGTTACTCCGGACGAAACCGGGTGGCGCGTCGGCGCCGACAGCCACTGGCTGTGGGCCTTCGTCACCCCGGAGACGACGGTCTACGCCATTTGCCCCGGCCGCGGGTTCGCCGATGCCACCACGGTTCTGGGAGCCGACTTCGCCGGTGTGCTCGTGCGCGACGGGTGGGTGTCGTATCGCTGCTACCGCGCCGCGTTGCACCAAACGTGTCTGAATCAGTATCCCGATATCCGGATTATGCCGACATCGGCGCAGACGCCGCCGTTGTAAGCGGCGTCTGCGCCGATGTGATTGGCATAATCACAGCCCTTCGAGAAAGGTCAGGAGCGTGTCGGGGGGGCGATAGCGACCGGCGCGGACGTGAGCGGGGGTGGTTCGGTCGATCGCGCGTTCTTTCAGGGCGAGGTCGGCATGGATGTAGATGTTGGTCGTGTCGACGTTCTCGTGTCCGAGCCACAGGGCGATGACGGCGGTGTCGACGCCGGCGTGCAGCAGCCGCATGGCGGCGGTATGGCGAAGCGTGTGCGGGGTGACGGTCTTTTTGCCGAGGGAAGGACAGGCGTGCGCGGCTTTGGCCACGTGCGTCGCGAGGCGCTGCGCTATGGCGTCGCGGCTGAGCGGTTGGCCCGTCCGCGTGGGAAAGACCGGCGCGTCTGGTACGCCGGCGCGCTCGGCGAGCCACGTCTGCAAGGCCGCGACTATCGGTTTGGCGAGCGGCGTGATTCTCTGCTTGCGCCCTTTCCCGAGACAGTTGACGTGCGGACCGCGGGCGAGGTGCAGGTCCACGCTCCGCAGGCCGGTGAGTTCTGACACGCGCAGGCCCGTCTGGATCGCGAGCGCGAGGAGCGTGTGATCGCGGCGGCCAGTCCACGTGCCGCGGTCGGGCGCGGCGAGCAGGGCGTCGACTTCGACATCGGACAGGAAGGACACGAGCCGGCGCGGGCCGCGCTTGGGCGGAATCGCGAGCACGCGGGCAATGACGGCCGCCTGCTCGGGATGCTCCAGCGCGGCGTAGCGAAACAGGGCGTGGATGGCCGACAGCCGTGCGTTGCGGGTGTGCACGGTGTTCGCACGATCCTGTTCGAGGTGCGCCAGGAACCGCCCGATGAACGGCGCGTCGAGGTCGCTGATTTCGAGTTGCGAGGGCGCTTTGGCGAGGTCAGTCGCTGCGAAGCGGAGTAGCAGCCGCCAGGCATCTCGGTACGCGGCGATGGTGTGCGGGCTGGCGTGGTGCTGTTGAACGAGCCGGTCCGTAAAGAACGCCTGGAGCGTGGGGGCGAGGACGCTCATGCCGAGCCTCCCGGATGGCGTTCGAGGCGGTCGGCGGCCAACTGCATCAGCTCCGGCGCCGCCGACAGATACCAGTAGGTGGACTTGGGGTCGCCATGTCCGAGATAGGTGGCCAGCAGTGCGAGGCGCGCCTCCGGATCGTGGCCCTGCCGATAGGCGTCGAGCAGCGTAGACACTGCGAATCGATGGCGCATATCGTGCAGCCGTGGCCGGCAGGCGGCAGTGTGCGGCCGAAGACCCACGCGCCGCACCAGCGTGAGAAACGTGTGCTGTACGTTGCGCTTCAGCAGCCGGGTACCGGCGGTGGACACGAACAACGCGGCGGTGCGACGGGGCGCCGGTCGGTCCGCGCGGTGGAGATACTGCTGGATCGTGGTGGCGGCAGTGGGATGCAACGGAAGAGCGCGGGATTTCCCGAGCTTGCCCTGACGAACGGTGATCACCCCCTGCTCGGCGTCGAAGTCGTGCAGATCGAGCGCGATGGCTTCGCCGACCCGCATCCCGGTCACGACCAGCAGACCGATCAGGGTTCGGTACGTCGCCACCCGATGGTTGGTGCGCAATCCCGACGCGGCGGCCAGCAGGGCCGCCACGTCCTCGTCGGTGTACAGGTACGGCGTGGCGCGCCGGGGGTGCGCCCGCAACAGGTCGGCGGGCGGCACCTGCGTGGCGGGGTCTATCGTGTGCAGGTAGGTCGCGAAGCCGCGCACCAGGGTGAGCCGGCTGGCCCACCAACTGGGGTCCGTCCCGGTGGGAAGCGTCGCCCAGGCGAGGGCGGTTTCGGTACGCAGGCGAGTTTCCCCGCGGTCTTCGAGATAGGCCAGGAATTGCACGAGGAGCTTCTCGGCGCGCTCTAGGCGATAGCCGAGTGCCCGGCGCATCGCCAAGTAGTCGGCAAGGGCGCGGCGCAGGGGCGTCATGCTGCACCTCCCGGCCACGGGCGTGCGATCGTACGCAGGGCGTCGTGGTCCACCTTCGCGTAGACCGCCGTGGTCTGCTGGCGGGCGTGACGCAGGAAGTGCTGAATCTCGGACAGCGGGGCGCCCGCGTCGAGCAGTTGCGTTGCGGCGAAATGGCGCAACCGGTGCGCGTGGATGCGGCCGAGGCCGGCCCGCTGCGAGGCGGCGCCCACGATATGCGTCACGCCGGTGGAACCGAGCGGCGCCAGAGGAGCGAACAGACGGACGAAGACGGTGCGACCCTGCACGCGGGCTGGGCGCTGGCGAAGGTACGCGGAGACCGCCGCGCCCACGTCTGTCGGAAGGGGCATGCGCTCGACCCGGTGTCCCTTGCCGCGCACGATGATCTCTCCAACACGCCACTGCAAGTCGTCGAGGCGCAGGGTCGCCACTTCGGCGGCGCGCAGGCCGAGACGGGCCAGCGTGGTGATGACCGCAAAGTCGCGGAGCCCTCCGAGGGTCCGGCGATCGCAGACGGCGAGCATGCGCTCGACGTGGTCGGCCTCGAGGCGCGGCGGCAGCCCGGCCAATCGTCGGCCGGCTACCGAGGGAACAGCCGCGGCCAGTGAATGTGTGATCACGCCGGCGACATGGAGGAAGCCCAACAGCGAGCGCAGCGCGGTCGCGGTCGATTGCGCGGCCCGGCGGGATTGCTCGGCGCAGCACGTCACCATGAACGCGGTTACGCCCGCCTCGCTGAGTTGATCGACGTCCAGGGCGAGGCCGTCGGCCGAGACGTAGCGGCGCAGAAACGGGCGGACCGCGTCGATGTAGCCACGAGCGGTGGCCTCGCCCAGTCCCCGTTCGACGGTGAGGTAGTGCCGGTAGCGCATCAGGGTTTCTTCCAGAGGCCCCATGGGAACAGGCGGCGGCGCGACTGGGACCGCGCCCTGATCACGCAGGTACGTCAGCAACGGGCGCAACGCTTTGCCCGTCAGATGCTGCTTGTAGCCAGCCTCCTGCCGGGCCTGCAGGAACGGCTGCGTCTGTGCCGGCAAATCGGCGATGTCGAGGTCTTTCGCGTGCAACCAACGGCTGACATGCGCCATCAGATACAACTGCGTCTGCAGGGAGCGTGGTGTGTAGCCTTGGCGTGCGAGCTCGGCCGCAAAACCCGTGGCGAACGGCTGGAGGGCGCCGGAGATACGAACGCGTGACGGATCGATCATCGAAGCCTCCTCTCTTCGTGGGCGGTGAAGAGAAGAGTCTCCGTCCGTCAACTCATGCCGATTATGCCGATCATCCAGGCGCAGAAACCGCCCCAAGCGGGGGCGTCACGACCGACATCGGCATAATCCGGATATCGGGATACTGATTCTTATGCCGATATCGGCATAAGAATCACCTGCTTCAACGCTGCAGGGAGCTGCAGGAAGATCATCCCGACAGTCTCTGGGCCGGGCAGGTGCAGGCGGTCTTGCAGACCGGCCTCGACGTGCGTGACCGCTGCAACGACGGCATGCTGAGCGAGCACGGTCTGGCATCGCTCCGCGGCCGACTCGTGGCCCAGCTCGGTCGCCTGATCGACGCACCCCCACCGCTGGACGACGCCGAACGCTTCGCCCGGCACCTGGCCACCGAATTCGATGCCGTGTTCCTCTTCTTGCTGGACTTGACGGTCGACGCCACGAACTGGCGCGCCGAACAGGCCATCCGGCCGGCTGTCGTCACCCGCAAGGTGTGTGGCGGCAACCGCACCCGCCACGGTGCCGACACCCAGCAGGTGCTGGCCAGCGTCGTGCGCACCGCCCGCCAACGCGACCTCGCTCTGCCTCCGCTGCTCGCCACGATGTTGCGCGCCAGCGGTCCGGTCGTCCCCGACGCTTTCGGGCTCCCCCCGCCGTCCGCCTGAGGGTGGGCATCACAGCTACCCTGGCGAGACCGGAAGACCCGCACCCCGAGAGACGGCCGCTTCAACTACGACCGACCCACGGCGGGTATCTTCACGCGCGCAGGATGAAGCACCAATACCGATAGTACCGATACAGTTCCCAGCACCGTGGGCGTTCGGGACTTCGAAAGTCCGCAGCCCATGTCGGCCCGTGTCTGTTGAGGAATCACCCGGTAAACGAATACGTTTCGGGATGCCAATCGCGAATGGGAGGTCCGGAATCTGGCCGTTTCCCTCCCGTCGCACACGCTGCGCCAACACCTAGCCGCAGCGATTGACCAACTGTTGCCGAATCCCCAGACAGATGGCGATGTAAATCCGCTGACAAGGGCAAAGGCGGCGCCTCGAGTCGCGGTGTTCATCGACGACGTAGACCGGTGTGAACCGGAAGCTGCGTACCGGCTCCTTGAGGGGCTCAAGATCTACCTGACCCTAGCCCGGAAGATTCGCGGCGGGTGTGATTTTCGGTACAGACACAAGAGCCTCCGCGTGGTACAAGTGTAGTGGCAACAAGCACTTACACCACCACGGAGGCCCCTGCGTGACGACCGACACTGTATCACAGACTGTTCTGTTCCCGGATCTGTTCGACAAGCCGCTGTTCGCCCAGTTCAACCAGGAGCAGGCCAGCTCCGACGGCGGGGCGGTTCTGCTGAAGGCCGCCGAGCGCGTCTACGGTCTGGTCAAGGCGTTCGCCGGGTGCCTGTTCGACAAGCGGGCGCCGGACAAGACCCGTCACACGCTCGCGGACCTGGTCGGCCAGCGCATCTTCGGCATCGCCTGCGGCCATCCCGACTGCAACGACGGCGACCACCTCGCCGACGACCCGGTGCACAAGCTGTTGCTCGACAGAGACCCGGTTTCGGGTGAGCGCCTGGCATCGCAGCCGACCCTGTCGCGGTTCGAGAACGCGTTCAACCGCTGCGCGCTCTACCGCATGGCGGACGAGTTGGCGACGCGGGTCATCGAGCGCCATCGCCGCCGTCTGGACGGGCAGGCGCGGTGCATCACCATCGACCTGGACCCGACGGACGACCCGACGCACGGGGCGCAGCAGTACACCCTGTTCAACGGGTACTACGACAACTGGTGCTACCTGCCGCTGCTGGCCTTCCTGCGCTTCGACCGCGAATCCGAGCAATATCTGTGCGCGGCGCTGCTGCGGCACGGCAAGGCGGTCGCCTCCGACGGAACGGTCGGGCTGTTGTCGCGTTTGCTGCCGCTGGTGCGCCGGGCGTTTCCGCGGGCACGCATTCTCGTTCGGCTCGACGGGGGCTTTGCCAGCCCGGCGGTCTTCGACTTCCTGGAGGCGCAGCCGCGGCTCGATTACGTGGTCGCGATGGCGAAGAACGCGGTCCTGCTGCGACACGCCGAGCCGGCCATGCTGGTGGCGCGGGCGCGCACTTGGCGCAGCGACCAGACCGAGCACGTCTACACCGAGACCGACGAGTATCGGGCCGGCAAATGGAGTCACGCGCGCCGCGTCGTGATCAAGGCCGAGGTCGTTCGCCTCGGGGACCGCGAGCCGCGGGACAACCCGCGCTTCGTGGTGACGAACCTGCGGCAGACGCCGCGCTTCATCTACGAGAAGGTCTACTGCGCGCGCGGCGACGTCGAGAACCGGATCAAGGAGCTGAAGGCCCTGCAGATCGACCGCACGAGTTGCCAGAAGTTCTCACCGAACCAGTTGCGCGTCCTGCTGACGGCCGCCGCCTACGTGCTGATGCAGGAGTTGCGGTTGCGCGCCGCCGACACCGCGTGTGCCCGCGCACAGGTGCCTTGGCTGCGCGACCGGCTGCTGAAGCTCGGCGTCCAGGTGGTGCGCTCGGTGCGTCGCATCGTCAGTAAGCGTTCGGCCAAGCCGGTATTTTGTGCTGGTAACGCGAATCGATATTCGCTATGGTCTCGGCCATGGCGAGTCGGGACACGGAAGCTCGACCGGTTCCCGAAGGGGCTTCGCTGCCCGGGCAGCCGTGCTGGCGGCGGCTGTATGAGCAGGCGCTCGATCGTGCCGAGGCGGCCGAAGCACGGTCGGAAGCGCTGCAGCGGGCGGAGGTGTCCGCGCGTTGCGAAGCGGGCTATTGGAAGTGGCAGTTCGAGTCGTCGCGGCGCAAGCGGCTGGCGGCGGTCGAGCAGTCGAAGGAAGCCCGTCGCGCGGCGAAGGACGCGTTGGCGCTGCAGTCGGAGGTAGCCCGTCTCGGCAAGCTGCTTGCGGATGCCGGCGTCGAGTCGGGTCGGTACAGCGAGACGTCGTTGCGCCGGGAGATTTCCCGGCTGCGCAAGGCGGCGCCGGCGGCGGAGGTCCAGGCGGCCCAGATTCGCCGGCTGCACAAGGTTCTGTGCAAGGAGCGCGACGACAAGGCGTCGTTGCGCCGGCTGCTGCACGAGACCGTCCGGCTCTACGATGGGACGCGGCGGCTTCGCGACCAGCACGACCGGGTTGTGTCGCTGTCGGACGATGTCGGGCGGCTGCGGTATGCGTTGCAGCGGTCCGAGGCGGTGAAGCAGCGCCTGAAGGTCCGACTGCAACGCAGGGCGGAGTCGGCGCGGGCGCTGTCGCCGGCTGCGTCGGACGTGGCTCTGCGCCAGGCTCTGGCGAAGTCGCGTCGCCGGAAGGCCGCGCTCGTCCGGCTGCGGAAGGAGAACGCGCGGTTGCGGCGGACGGAGGAGGCGCTGCAGCGGCGGGTCGGGACGCAGGAGGCGGAGCTTGTGAAGCTGCGTGCGACCCGGGCGGTGCTGTCGAGGGCGTTGCGCGGGCGCAAGAGCGAGAAGCGGGAGCGGCCGGGCACCGGTCGCCCGCGCGGCCAACAGAGCGGCGCTCCCGGCCACGGTCGCACGCCGCGTTGCGGTCTGGAGGAACGCATCGAGGAGCGCACTCTGCCGGCCGCTGCGCGCCGATGTTCCGGTTGCGGGAAGCCCTACGCGGCGGTCGGCGTGGAGGAGTCGGCCCTGGTCGAGATCGAGGTCCGTGCCCACCGGCGGGTGATCCGCCGTCGACGCTGGCGCCGATCCTGCGCGTGCGCCTCGTCGCCGGCGGAGGTTTTGGCGCCGCCGGCGCCGCGGCTGTTCGACAAGACGCCCTACGGCACCAGCGTCTGGTCGCGAGTGCTGTATGAGCGCTACGCGTGCCTGCGCCCGCTGCAGCGGGTCGGCGCCTGGCTGGGCGACCAGGGGCTGCCGGTCTCGTCGGGGACACTGGCCGACAGCGTGCCCCGCTTCGTGCCGCTGTTCGAGCCGGTTGCCGGGGCGATCCTCGCGCACCAGGACGCGGCGGCGTTGCGCCACGCCGACGAGACCACGTGGCGCGTGCAGGCGCTGCGCGGGGAGGGCCACTCGGGCCGGGCCTGGCTGTGGACCGCGGTCGGCAACGACGCGGTGCGCTTCCACATCGACGCGAGCCGTAGCGCCGAGGCGGCGGCGAAGCTGTTCGGCGACCTGGCGCCCGAGACAGTGATCGTCTGCGACCGCTACAGCGCCTACAAGCGGCTGGCGCGGCTGCTCGGCGGCACGGTCGTGCTCGCGTACTGCTGGGCGCACCTCCGACGAGATTTCCTCCAGTGCGCCGCCGCCCAGGTCCACCTGACCGGCTGGTGCGAGGCATGGCTTGCGCGGATTGCCGCGATCTACCGCCTGAACGAGGCGCGGCTGGACTGCTACGACCCCGACATCGAGCGCCAGAACGCGGCGTTCGACGCGGCGCAGGGCGCGCTCGCGGCGGCGCTCGACGGCCTGTTCGCGACGGCGGAACGGGAACTGGCCGACCTGCCGGAGCACGCGCGCGAGGGCAAGCCGCTGCGCTCGCTCGTCAACCACCGCGAGGGACTCAGCGTGTTCGCCGACCGTCCCCGGGTGCCGCTCGACAACAATCTCGCCGAGCGGCTGCTGCGGGGGCCGGCCATCGGACGGCGCTTGTCGTTCGGCTCCGACAGCAGAACCGGCGCGCAGTTCACGGCGCTGATGTACTCGGTGGTCGGCACCCTGGTGCTGAACCGGATCGATGTCCTGCGCTGGCTCGAAGCGTGGCTGGCGGCCTGCGCCGACAACGGCGGCCGGCCGCCGGACGACACTTCGCCGTGGCTGCCCTGGTCGATGGACGCGGCGCGCCGGCGCGAACTGACGGCGCCGGCATGACCACTCCGGTCGAGTGCCGCTACTACGGCCGCGACTTCACGACCGCAGAGATGGCGCTGCTGCGCGCGCTGATCGCCGGGCCGCCGGCGCTCAACCGCCACGCCCTGTCGAAGGAGTTCTGCCGCCGCATCGGCTGGTACAAGGCCGACGGCGGGTGCAAGGACATGATGGCCCGCGTCGTCATGCTGGCCATGCACCGGGACGGCCGCATCGAACTGCCGCCGCCGAAGTGGCGCCAGAACCGGCCCGGGCCGATCACCTTCGGGCCCGACACCGAACCGCCCCTCTTGCCGCCGCCGACCACGCTCGACGCCGTCCGCCCGCTCGAGATGCGCACCGTCGTGCGCGGCGACCGCGGGGGGAAGCTGTGGAACGAGTACGTCGCCCGCTACCACTACCTCGGCTACAAGACCCTGGTCGGCGCCCAGATGCGCTACGCCGTGCACGCCAGCGACGGCACGCCGCTGGCCATGCTCGGCTTCTCGACCGCCGCCTGGACGCTCGCCCCCCGCGACCGCTTCATCGGCTGGTCGCGGCGACACCGCGAGAAGAACCTGCCGCTCGTCGTCGACAACCCGCGCTTCCTGATCCTGCCCTGGATCCGCATCCACAACCTCGGCTCGCACATCCTCGCCCTCGTCCGCCGCCAACTGCCGGCCGACTGGATCGCGCGCTACAAGACGACCCCCGTGCTCATCGAGACCTTCGTGGAGACTCCCCGCTACACCGGCGCCGTCTACCGGGCCTCCGGCTGGACCCGCGTCGGTACCACCCAGGGGCGCGGTCGCTACGACATGAACAACCGCTCCGACAAGCCCAAGAAGGACATCTGGCTGCGGCCCCTCCGCAAGGACTGGAAGCGCACCCTCAACCGGTAGAAGCACCCAGATACCGGCTTGGCCGAACGCTTACCATCGTCCTGCGCCTGCCGCGCGCGACACCGGACTTGGTGGCGTGGCGACAGATCGCGTTCGCGCTCGGGGCGCGCACCGGATAGCGTTCTGTCGCACGTCATATCGCTGCCGGCCGGTCGGCTGCCAAGCGCCCGCAACGGGGACGTGTGTGCAGCTATCGTCTTCGGCACCCGTCATCACGTCCATGGGGCGCTCAACCACGCCGCCACGCGTGGTTGAGGACGTTCCGGGGGCCACCCGCCGGTCACTACCCGCCGTCGGTGACCGAATCCGGTCTCGTCACCGCCTCCCGGAGGCCGAGTCCGGGACGTCGTGCATGATGCGGGCTAGACAATTGCGTTTTCGTTCTCGGGATGAACCAAAAGGCGGTTGAGGACGCTATCGGTAGCCGTATTGAGGTCGCGGCCCATGAGCTAGAACAGCGAGGTGAATCGGAAGACCGCCACGTGAAGTCCCGGGCTGCGGCGTACATGGAAAAGCTATGTCAGAACGTGTGGAGACTGCCGGTCGTCCGAGATCCCGCCCAGATCCTCCACGACTTACTAGCGAGGCTCTGCTCGGCGTCGAACGCCTCAGCCACGACGCCACCATCGGAGCCGAGACGCTCGCTTCGTCGCACCGTCCGGCGCACATCGACGGCCAACGCGCTTCGACCCTGCGCTTCGGGGATCCTCGGGTACAGGCGCTGCTTGCCGCGCTGCTGCGCTTCGACCTGCTGCCGGCGGGATTCCGCAACCGCGAGCTGCGCGAGGCGGTGGCCCCGCTGCGCGGCATGTCGCTCGACGACTACAACGCCGGACAGATGACCTACGACTTGCGGCGGCTGCGATTGCGGGGGCTGATCGAGCGGATTCCGCACACCCAGCGGTATCGGCTCACCGCCGAAGGGCTGTGCATCGCCCTGGCCTATCACCGCACCCAGGCGCGCGTGCTGGGCCCGGTCTTGTCGGCCACGCTGGACGGGGAGTCGACCACACGTCTTCAGGCAGCCGTCGCCGCGTACGATCGCGAGGTCGGGCACCTCTGGGAAGGACACGCGCTGGCCGCGTGATCAGGAGAACAGAACGGCCGGCGGACAGGCCGATCCAAAACTTGACTCAACTGTGAAGATGGTCCTTGTTCAAGGAATCTAGAGGGGCTGAAGTCCCTGAACTTGGGAGGCACAGAGGTTTCGGATGTGAGGTCGTTGAGAGGGCTCCGCGGACTCCGGTCTCTTGTGGTGGTGAGGACGAATGTCTCGCAGGGGATGGTGACAGAACTACAAAGGGCATTGCCGGACTGCAGGGTCGTCTATTGACTTGGTGGGAAGGGCGGGCGCATTGTGGCCATGTACGGGGAGCGGGACAATGCGAGAGACAGGAGGTCGGGTGCTCGTAGCGAGGGTCGTAGACCGTGGGGACAATGCAGTGATGTAGCGAGGTTGACACATGACGTATCGAGGCGTGCACCGCCTGCGCGGGGTTATATTGTGGGTCGCGCGAGAGGATTGATTGCGGGGTTGTGGACGGGTGGCCGAGCAGTGCGATGTGAGGGGCGTGGGGGTAGTGATGCCGGCGTGGTGGTGCTGCTACGTCTCGGTGAGGGGGACGCAGCCCAAGCCGTGCGCGGCGGCCACCGCATCGTGCGTCACGTGCCCGTCGACGACGTTGACCCCTTTCGCGAGCGCGGGGTCGCGCGCGGCGGCCACGCGCCAGCCGCGGTCGGCGATCTCCAGCGCGTAGGCCATCGTGGCGTTGGTCAGGGCATAGGTCGACGTATGGGGCACGGCGCCGGGCATGTTCGAGACGCAGTAGTGGACCACGCCCTCCTCGACGTAGCGCGGGTCGTGGTGGGTGGTCGGCCGGCTGGTCTCGGCGCAGCCGCCCTGATCGACGGCGACGTCGACGAGCGCGGATCCCGGTTCCATCTGCGCCAAGTAGGCGCGGGTGACGAGGCGCGGCGTGCGGGCGCCGGGGATGAGCACCGAGCAGAGCACCAGGTCGGCGGACGCCACCGCGCCCTCGATGTTGGCGGCGTTCGACATCAGCGTCGTGACGTGGCCCTGGACGACGTCCCGGACGTAGGCGAGGCGCAGCGGGTTGATGTCGATGATGGTGACGTCCGCCCCGAACCCGACGCCCACCACGCAGGCGTTGAGCCCGACGACGCCGGCGCCGATGATTGTCACCCGCCCCCGGCGGACGCCTGAGACCCCGGGTAGCAGGAGCCCCTTGCCCCCGGAACGCATCTCCAGCGAGGTCGCCCCCGCCTGGATCGACAGACGGCCGGCGACCTCCGACATCGGGACCAGCAGCGGCAGGGTCCCATCGGCAAGCTGCACCGTCTCGTAACCGATCCCGACGATGCGGCGTTGGAGTAACCGGGTGGTCAGGTCGCGCGAGGCGGCCAGGTGCAGGTAGGTGAACACGACCTGGCCCGGGCGCATCCGATCGAACTCGGGATCGAGCGGCTCCTTGACCTTGAGGACGAGGTCGGCGCGTTCCCAGATCGCGTCCGGGCCGTCCACGATGGCGGCGCCGGCCCCCCGGTAGGTCTCGTCCGGAATCGCGCTGCCCGTTCCAGCGCCGGCTTCGATGACGACTTCGTGCCCGCGGGCGGCGAACGCCGCGACGCCTGACGGGGTGATGGCCACGCGGTGCTCGTCCGCCTTGATCTCCGTGGGAATTCCGACACGCATACCATGACCGTACCACGTCGCGAACCGTAGCCGCGTCGACCGTCGACTGGAAAACCGGATCTGGCAGGCGCTCGCCGGGCCAGGAGCATGCGCCGCAAAGCGCAGCGAAGTGGAGTTCTGCGACGCAAGCTCCGGGTGAGGACGGGATGGGCCGAAACTCCGAGCCTGCGAGGCGTTTCGGGGCGCTAACTGGGCGGGGCGGCGTATGGCGCATCCGCCTCGCGGGCGCGCACGCTGGCGCGCTGGCGGCGGCGGACGATGCGGGCGACGGCTTCCGTCCGCTCGTCGCGTGTCAGGCACAAGCGTAGATCGTCCGCCGCCTCGCAGACGTCGCCCGGCGTGAGGCCGGCGAGGACCGCGGAGGCGGCAAGCCGACGCGGCGGCCGCCCGGGATGCAGGGCGAAGAAGTCCGCCCGCAGGTCGTGCGTCCCCTTGCCGCCGTGCAGCCGCCAGAGCTCGCGCACGCCGATGTCGCCGTAGCGCGCGATCTTGCCCTCGTCGGCGTTCGTGATCTCGACCTCGACCACGAGGTCGAACGGCGTGCGTTCGACGAACGAGTCTGCCGCGGCTTTGCCGTCGACGAGCGCCGCGCGATACCCCCGGGCCCGCTCGTCGAAGTAGAAGGCGCAGTCCGGCTCCATTCCCGTACCCGGCGGCTCGTCCCGGCCGCGGACGCGCGTGCTGCGGAGTCTCTTCGAGACGCTCGCCGCTGCGTCCACGATGTCGTCGAAGATCTCGGCGAGGTCCTCGTGAAGGTGCGAGGGGGTCATCAGCACGATCAGCCCTCGCACCGGATCGAGACAGACCCGGCCGAACCACCGGTTCCAATCGACCGCGGCCAGCGCGGTCACGGTCCCGGCATCGGCGTGCAGGACGTGAATCCGGGAGCCCAGCGGCCCGGTGTGCATCGTGGCCGGGCTGTCGATCGCGGCGCCACCGGTGAGCGCTTTCACGAACTCAGTATAGCACCGGCACGTGCTCGCAGTTGACCTTCAGGGCAGCCTTCTCCCGCTCACGCCGTGAAGAACGCGAGCACGGTCCAGCAGACCGCGGCCAGCCCGGCGGCTATCGACGCCTGCGGGATCTGCGTCTTCACGTGGTCCATCAGGTCGCAGCCGGTGCACACCGAGCTGAGCACCGTGGTGTCCGAGATCGGCGAGCACTGGTCGCCGTAGACGCTGCCGTCCATGACGGAGGCGAAGCAGAGGGTCATGAACAGCTCCGGGTGCGACAGCCCCTGCGCGCCGGCCACCGCCCACGCCAGCGGCATGGCCAGCGGGAACGCCACCGCGTAGGTGCCCCAGCTCGTGCCGGTAGAGAAGGCGATGACCATCGTCATCAGTTGCAGCATCACCGGCAGCAGGAAGTACGGCAGGGCGTCGCCGAGCTGCTCCACCAGGAAGACGCCCCCGCCGGTCTCGGTGCTCACGTTGCCGATGGTGATTGCGAGCAGCAGGATGACCGAGCCGAGCACCACCCCCTTGATGCCGTTGTGGAAGCCCGAGATGAGGTCCTTGAGCGACATCCCCTTGCCGAGCGCCATGCCCGCGGCCAGCAGCAGCGCGGTCCCGAACGCCCACTGCACGTTGGGGGATCCGTAGACGACAAACGTGCCGACGGCGATGGCGATGAGCGCGCCGAGCGGCAGAAAGAACTCCAGGACGTGGGGCGTGTAGCCGACCGGCACTTCACTCGCCTGAAGCTCCTTCGTGCTCAGCGGGTCGGCGCCCTCGGCGTCGAGCCGGCCCGTCGTGCGGGAGCGCTCCATGGCCGCGGCGAGGCGCTTGCCGAGGAAGATCGGCTTCTCGATGCTCAGCAGGAACGTGCCCAGGACCGCGAAGATCGCGTAGAAGCAGAACGGCACGCTCTGGAAGAAGAAGGCGATGCGGTCCGCCTCGGTGGCGAGGAAGCCGACACCGGAGACGAAGATGAACGCCTGCACGTAGCCCGGCCAGGCGTTGAACGCAAGCTGCGACGCGATCGGCGAGGCGGTCGAATCGACGATGTAGGCCAGCTCCTCGTGGCTGACGCGCTGCTGGTCGGCGATCGGCTTGACGGTGGTGCCGACCACCACGGTGCTGACCGTTCCGCCCTGGAAGAAGACGATGCCGAGCGCCCACGCGACCAGCTTGGCGGTCTTCGGGCCGCGGACGAACCTGGCGGTCATGAACTCGGCGAACGCCTGCGCCGCGCCGGTGCGGGACCAGACGCCCATCAGGCCGCCGAGCAGCCAGAGGTACAGCAGCAGGACCCCCGCCGAGTTCGTCGATGCCAGCGACGGGATCATCACCTCGCCGGTGATGTCGTACTTGCCGAGCAGCAGCGCGCCGGAGACGATGCCGGCGGCCAGCGACGTGACCGGCTCCCTGGTGAGCCAGCAGAGCATCACCGCCACCGCGGCCGGGAGCAGCGACCACCAGCCCCAGTGCGCTCGGGCCTCGAGCCGGTAGTAGAAGGTCTCGGTCCGCCCGTCGCGCGTCTCGACCGCCGAGACGAACTCCTCGGTGACGGCCGGCGATTCGCCGGAGGCGCGCAGAGCCGCCTCATCCAGTTGTGCCTCCTCGATGGGCACCGCGTCGAAGTAGGCGGGGCTTCCCTCGGACAGGTAGTACAGACGGCCGGCGTCGTCCGCCAGCACGTCCAGCGTGACGCGGTTGACGGTCCATGTGGGAGGGACGCTGGCTCCCGCGATCCACGAGACCAGGATTGCCAGCGCGAAGACGGTGAACTTCTGGATGCCGGAGGTCATGGCGTGCCTCGTTCCGGACAGCCGGCGCTACGGCGCGGGGAAGCGCCCGATGCGCGTTCCGCCGCCGACGCCGCCGACCCAGATCTCGTTGCCGACCTGTATGCCGGCCGTGCCCAGGATGATCCGATCGTTCGAGGGATAGCGGACGATCTCCTCCTTGGCGAGACTGTTGGGGATGATCTTCGCCACCCGGGACGTAACCGCGTCGCACGCGCCCTGTCCGAGGCAGGCGAAGATCGAGTCGGGTCCGCTTCCCGCGTGGCCGGCGGCCAGCAGGGTACCGTCGGGCGCCCAGTGGACGTTGTCGATGTGGAAGCCGACATCGACCGAGTCGACCACGACCGGGGTCTGTCCCCGCGACAGACGGATGAGAGACTGCGTGCCCCAGCCGCCGATGTAGAGCCATTCGCCGTCCGGCGAGGTCTCGATGCCGTTGGGGCCGGCCGTCGCGCTGCCCGGTACCTCCGACCAGCCCGCGCCCGGCTGCCATTCCCACAGCTCGCCGGTGGAGCGCTGGAAGTTGGTGGCCACGAAGCCGCCGTCCGGGAGCGCCGAGACCGAGTTCAGGCCTACGCCCGGCGGCGCCACCGCACAGCCGACCCAGGTTGCGGCCGGTACCTCGCCGCGCGCGTCTATCTCGAAGACCTCCACCGACTCGCGGGCGCCGTGGCGCACGACGTACAGCGTGTGCACCTGGTCGTCGCCGGGGCGCAGGCCGAGTCCGTGCGGCCGGAACCCGCTGGTATCGGGGCCGGGGCAGGCGCCGAAGGTCGTCGTGTCATGCCGCGGCGCCGAGCCCTCGACGGGGAAGATCGCCCGCGAGGAGTGGTCACGGGCATCGGTGGCGTACAGGTGGCCATCGTCCACCATGCTCGAGACGATGACCCAAGGAGAGTCCGGTACCGCGATCAGATCTTCAGGGTTCTCCGGGCCGCAGACGAACCCCACGTCGCCATCCGGATCGCACTGCGCCGCTCCTTCGAGCGCCACGCCGAGAATGCTGGCGACCGCCAGCGACGAAACCAGCAACATGCGTATCCTCATGCTTCCCCCTCTCTCACTAGCCGGCCCGCGGCGATTATGTCACGCGGCCACGATAGCGTCCGCCCGTAGATCGTCCATCTCGTATCGAGCGATCCGGCGGGCTCGAAAAGACGATAGTATCGGCGGGTAACCGCTCTCTCTCGGGTGCGGACCGATCGCAAGGAGGAAACGTGATGCGACAACCGCTCGGGCAACTTGCTTGCGTGACGGCCGTTGCGCTGCTGGCTTCCGCCGCCGGCTGCGGCTCCGACCAGGGGGGAACGCCCGGGTCGCTGGACGATCTCGCGCGGCGCTCGCTGGCCGCCATCGACGGGGAACTGGCGGTTCCGGGGCTGCAAGAGCCGGTCGAGGTGATCCGCGACGAGTGGGGCGTGCCGCACATCTATGCGCAGAACGATGACGACCTGTTTTTCGCGCAGGGCTACGTCATGGCCCAGGACCGGCTGTGGCAGATGGAGATGTGGCGCCGCTGGCGCGAGGGGCGGCTGGCCGAGGTCTTCGGGCCGGACGCGCTCGACTACGACCGCCGCACCCGATTGATGATGTTCCGCGGGCCGTGGGACGAGACCGAGTGGACCAGCTATCACTCCGACGCGCACCGGCTGTTCACGGCGCACGCCAACGGTGTGAATGCCTTCGTGGAGCAGAACCGGGACAACCTGCCGGTGGAGTTCCAGCTCACCGGCGTCGAGCCGCTGCCCTGGACGGCGGAGACCGCCGTGCTGCGATGGGCGGCTCTCGGGGTGCCGAGTGTGCGGGGGCACGCCATCCACGAGATGCAGCTCGCCCTCGACGTCGCCCGGTACGGCGTGGAGGAAGCCAATCGGCGCTTCGCGCCGGACCCGTGGGACGACCTCGTGGTGCCGGAGGGGCTCGACGTCAGCATCATCACCGAGGAGATCCTCGATGCGATGCGCGCCGGCGACGGCGATCCGTTCGTGACGGGGCGCCTCCCGGCTCTGGAGATCGTCGAGCCGTACCGCGAGCTGATCGCCGCGCCGGGTCTCCAGACCCGGCAGGTCTCGCCGCGGCCGATCGCCACCGAGGGGAGCAACAACTGGGTCATGACCGGCGCGCGCTCGCCGAGCGGCGTGCCGATCCTCGCCAACGACCCGCACCGCCGCATCGAGATGCCGGCGCTGCGCTACTTCGTGCATCTGGTGGCCCCCGGCTGGAACGTCATCGGCGGCGGCGAGCCGCCCTTCGCCGGCGTCGACGCCGGCAGCAACGAGCGCATGGCGTGGGGCTTCACCTTCGCCGGCACCGACATGGTCGACGTCTACGTCGAGGAGCTGCACCCGGAGGATCCGAACCTCGTGCGCTGGCAGGACGGCTGGGAGCCGCTGCGGATCATCGAGGAGGAGATCCCCGTGAAGGGACAGGAGCCCGAGCCGGTGGTGCTGAAGTTCAGCCGGCACGGCCCCGTCTTCTACGAGGACCTGGAGAACGGCGTCGCCTACGCTGTGCGGTCGGTGGTTCAGGAGCCGGGCACGGCCGCCTACAAGGGGAGCTTCCAGCTCGCCCAGGCCGAGAGCTGCGCCGACTTCTTCGAGCGCGCGATGCACTGGCTGGTGCCGACGCACAGCCTCGTCTGCGGCGACGCGGACGGCAACATCGCCCTGCAGGTGACCGGGCTGACCCCGGACCGCGACGGCTGGAACGGGCGGTTGCCGGTGCCCGGCAACGGCGACTACGAGTGGCGCGGGTTCCGCGAGGACCTGCCGCGGGAGTTCAATCCCGAGCGCGGCTACGTCGCTACCGCCAACAACAACGTTCACCCGCCCGGCTACCAGGGGCGGCCGGTCTTCTACCACACCTCGCGGGGTGTCGAGACGGCGCGGATCGCGCGGCTGCACCAGATCCTCGGCGCCGGCGAGGTGCTCTCCGTAGAGGACCACAAGCGCATCCAGCACGACTCTCGCCTGCTGGCGGCCGAACGGGACATCCCGGCGTTCCAGGGCTGGACGTCCGATGACCCGGACGTCGAGTGGGCCCGCGGGTTGATCGCGGAGTGGGACGCCACGGTTTCGCGGGAGAGCACCGCCGGCGCGCTCTACGTGCGCTGGAACACCGAGGTCGACGATGCGGTCCGGGATCCGGAGACGCCGGAGGCCGAGCGGCAGGCGTTGATCGAGCAGGGCCTGACGGCGGCCACCGAGCGGCTCACCGCGGAGCTCGGTCCCGACCGGGCCGAGTGGCGCCATGGCCGGGTGCACGCCAGCGAGTTGTCGCACATGCTGGCCCCGGCGTTCGATCTGCCGGCGGTGGAGCGCCCCGGCGGCTTCGGCTCGCTCAACGCTACCGGCGCCAACTTCCGGCGCATCATCGACCTGGCGGATCCGGACCGCTCGGTGGCCAGCAACGCCCCCGGGCAGTCGGCCCAGCCCGGCAGCCCGTACTACGGCAACCTGGCCGAGAACCTGGGCAACGGGGAGTACTTTCCCCTGCTCTATACGCGGGAAGCGGTGGACGAGCGGGCGACGCACAGACTGACGCTGCAACCGGTGGACGACTGAGCGCACGGCGTCGCCGGCCCGCCGGGCGTCGCCGCCCGTCGACTGTCCGGAGGCATCGAGAGCCGCACTCCCGGGTACCCCGTGGTGAAGGGGGACCCGGGAGTCTCCGGGCGGCCGGGAATCCCGGGCGCGGCCGTGGCCGGTCGCTCAGTCTCCCGGACCGACGCGTCCAGGCGGAGGCGAGGGCAAAGCAATGCGCACGCACCTCGGACCGTCGGCCTCGATTCTCCTGGTGCTGTGCGCCTGTGCTGGCTGCGGGACAGTGCCGTCGGAGCCCCCGGCCCGGGTGTTCATGCTGGAGGAAGCGACCGTCGCCGACATCGAGGCGGCGTTCGAGGCGGGCGCCCTCTCCTGTCCGGAGCTCGTCCGGATGTATCTGGACCGCATCGCCGCCTACGACGACGCCAGTCCCCTGTTGAACAGCATCATCACCGTGAACCCGCGGGCACTGGAGGTCGCCCGCGAACTCGAGGACGAGCGTGCGGAGCGCGGCCCGCGCGGCCCGCTGCACTGCATCCCCGTCCTGCTCAAGGACAACATCGACACCGCGGACATGCCGACGACCAACGGGACGGTCATCCTGCGCGATGCGATGGCTCCCGACGACGCCCGCGTCACGCGGGCGCTGCGCGAGGCGGGGGCGATCATCCTGGGCAAGGCGTCGCTGGGCGAGTTCGCCGGCGGGAACAGCTACAACTCGGTCGACGGTCGGACCGTGAATCCGTACCATCCGCTGCGGAGCGCGGGCGGGTCGAGCAGCGGGTCGGCGGTCGCCGTGGCGGCGAATCTTGCGGTGTTCTCGGTGGGCTCCGACACCAGCACCTCGGTGCGCGGTCCCGCCTCGTTCACCGGCATCGTCGGCCTGCGGCCAACCACCGGCCTGATAAGCCGCGACGGCATCGCCCCGAAGAACCTCAACTTCGATACTGCCGGTCCGATGGCGCGGACGGTCACTGACACGGCGATCCTGCTGACCGTCATCGCCGGCCCCGACGCGGCCGACCCGGACGGTCTGAGCCTTGATGTCTTCGCCGCACATCCGGCCGGCGAGGCGGCCGAGCGGCTGGACTACTCGCAGTTTCTGGAGCGCGGGGCGCTGCGGGGCGCACGGCTGGGCGTGGCGCGCGACTATTTCGGCGGCGACCCCGAGATCGATGCCTTGGCCGAGGCTGCCATCGACACGATGCGGGAGCTGGGGGCGGAGATCCTGGATCCGGTCACGTTCGACGGCTCGTTCGTCAACGGCGTGCGGAGGATTGCAGACTACCGGTTCCGCGCGGATTGGGAGGCGTATCTGGCGACCCTGGTCTCCGACGTGCCGCGAACGGTCGACGAGTTCCTCGAGATCTACTATTCCGAAGTGGCGGCGTCACCGTTGCCTGCCGAGGCTTCCGTTCTGGACCTGCTGGAACGGGCGAGCGCGACGTCCACCGACGATCCCGTCTACATCGATCTCATCGGGAACGTGCTGCCGCGCAACACCCGCCTCAAGCTCGACGTGTTCGACGCCCACGACCTGGACGCGCTGGTCTTTCCGTACAACCCCAGCTTCGCCCCGCCGGCCCGCGATCCGACCTTCACGGCCGACGATCCGGCGTACGTGTCGGCGCGCGGCCAGCGCAGCCCGTCGACCCTGGCCGGATACAGCTCTGTCGGCTTCCCGAGCATCGTCGTGCCGATGGGTTTCGGTTTGCAAGGGCTGCCGATGAACCTGGGTTTCCTGGGACGGCCGTACGACGAAGGCAAGCTCATCGGCTACGCGTACGACTACGAGCAGGCGACCCTGGAGCGTCGGCCGCCCCCACTTGCGCCGCCTCTGGCCGGCGATCTGCTCGAGTACCGACGCCGGAACCGCTCCGGATCCGCTGCCGCGGCGCCGTTCCGGTGAAGAAAGCCTGCGGGGACTCCCCAGGTACAGTTCCCGGTCGAGGCGGGTGCGCTGCAGACGGTGCCCCGGCAACCCCTATAATTGCGGAAGCGCTCGTGGATCCCCGCGACGCGGGGCGGACCCATTACAACACCCAGGAGCTTGCGATGAGTAACCGAGGAAGCGCCGTGGCTCTGATTCTGCTGGCGCTGGCGTTGGGGTCGACGGCGCCGGCAGCGGCCCAGTCCGAGTTCGAGCCGCCGCGCCTCGCCGACGGCACGCCGGACCTGCAGGGGGTCTGGGACTTCCGCACGTTGACTCCGCTGCAGCGGCCCGAGGACCGCGCCGACCAGGCGCTGCTGACGCCGGAAGAGGCCGCGGAGATCGAGGCGGCCGCGGTGCAGCGGGCCATCGAGGCGGATCGCCCGAGCGAGATCCGCACCGAGCCGTTGCCGGTCGGCGGCAACGTCGGCGGCTACAACAACTTCTGGTTCGACCGCGGGGCCGGCGTGGTGGACGACCGCCGCACGTCGCTCATCGTCGATCCGCCGACCGGCCGTATTCCCGAGCCGCAGCCGGAGGCGAAACGGCAGGAGACGACGAACGACGACACGTCGGATCCGGATCGCCCGGTGCGCTTCCGGGTGGGCGGCATCGGGACGCACGGTCCCGAGGACCGCGGGCTCGCCGAGCGCTGCCTGCTCGGGTTCAACACCGGCCCGCCCATCGTGCCGGGCGGCTACAACCAGAACATGCAGCTCTTCCAGACCCCGGACCACGTGGTCATCCTCAACGAGATGGTCCACGACGCGCGCATCGTGCCGCTCGACGGACGCGATCCGCTGCCCGAGGACATGCGCCAGTGGATGGGCAGCTCGCGCGGCCGCTGGGAGGGGGACACGCTGGTCGTCGAGACCACCAATTTCACCGACCTGACTGCCAGCTTCGGTCCGTCCGTGCGATCGGCGATCGGGACCGGCGCCACGATGCACCTGACCGAGCGGTTCAGCCGCGTCGCCGAGGACACGCTGCTCTACGAGTTCACCGTCAACGACCCGACCAGCTTCACGCGGCCGTTCACGGCGGCGATTCCGATGAAGCGCGGGGCGGCGCCGCTGTTCGAGTACGCGTGCCACGAAGGGAACTACGGGATGCTCAACCTGCTGGCCGGCGCCCGCGCGCAGGAGCGGGAGGCGTCCGAGCAGTAGATGCGGCGGTCCGGTGACTGCGGCGGGTCCGGTGACAGCCCGTCGATGAGGCCTCGACAGATGGCGCTGTCTTCGCCGCGCCCGCGCGCAGTCGACCGTGTGGGGGAGATCACATGAACGCCCGGCTGTTTTTCGCTTTGTTTCTGGCGGCGACCGGAACCACGTTCGGCTCGCTGTCCGGCCCAACGTCCGCTGCTCGTCTCGTGGCCAAGGCGGCGGGCGTCGCGCAGGGTGGTGACGCCTGCGCCGCGGTCATGGGAGCGGATCTCGGCCTCCCGCACACGACAATCACCGTCGCCGGGGAAGTGACGCCGCCCTTCACACCCCCGGAAACCTTCAGCTCGCGGGGCTTCACGGTCGAGGACGTCTCGTTCTGCCGCGTGGCCGGGGTAGCAAGTCCGGAGGCGGGCTCCCAGATCCGGTTCGAGGTCTGGCTGCCTCCCGCGGACGACTGGAACGGCCGGTTCCAGGGCATCGGATCCGGGGGTTCGGCCGGCGCCATCCGCTACCGGCAGCTCGCTGCGGCGGTGGCCGGAGGGTACGCGGCGGTGGCGACCGACAACGGCCACACCAGCACCAGCGGCTTCGACGGAAGCTGGTCGCTCGGACACCCGGTGCGGCTGGTCGACTTCGGGTACCGCGCGCAGCACGAGGCGACCGTCGCCGGCAAGGCGGTCACCCGCGCCTACTACGGCCGCGACGCCGACTTCGCCTACTTCGTCGGCTGCTCGCAGGGCGGCCATCACGCGCTGATGGAGGCGCAGCGCTATCCCGAAGACTACGACGGCATCGTGGCGGGCGCGCCGGCCAACTACTGGATCGGCCTGATGACGGCCGAGCTCTGGGCCGGGCTCGCCACCACCCGGGATCCGGAGCAGGACCTCCCGCGGGCCAAGCTTCCCGTGCTCGGCGCCGCCGTGATGGCGGCCTGCGACGGCCTCGACGGGCTGGAGGACGGACTGATCGACGATCCGCGCAACTGCGACTTCGATCCCGGCGTGCTGCTGTGTGACGAGGGGGACGCGGAGGGCTGTCTGACGGCGGGGCAGGTCGCCGCGGCGCGGGCGATTTATGCCGGGCCAGTGCGCCCGAGCACGGGGGAGTCCCTGTTTCCGGGGTACGCGCCGGGCAGCGAGCATTTCGAGGCGCCGGACGGTCTCGGCGGCTGGGCGCGCTACTGGTCGGGCATCACCGAGCCGGGCGGCAGCACCGGCGAGTTCATGAAGTACAGCGTGTTCGAGGATCCGGACTACGACCTCAAGCGCTTCGACTTCGACGCGGACTGGGATCGCGCCAACAACCGTCCGCTGGGCAACGACGAAACGCTGGCCTCGGCGCTGAACGCCATCGATCCGGACCTGTCGGCGTTCAAGGCGCACGGCGGCAAGCTGATCAGCTACCACGGCTGGGCCGACGCGCTCATCACCGGTCATTACGCGGTGCAGTACTACGAGGACGTGCTGGCCGCGATGGGCGGCCTGGAGCAGACGACCGACTTCTACCGATTGTTCATGGCGCCCGGGGTGGCGCACTGCCGCGGCGGCCCCGGTCCCGACCGCTTCGACGCAGTGGCGGCCATCGAGCGCTGGGTGGAACGGGGCGAGGCGCCGGACCGGATCATTGCGTCGAAGGTGGTGAACGGCGAGGTGCGTCGCTCACGCCCGCTCTGCGTCTATCCGCAGGTGGCCCGCTACGACGGCAGCGGCAGCATCGACGACGCGGCGAACTTCTCCTGCGTCAATCCCGACTGACCGGACACAGGCTCTCAGAAACGCGCTTTCGGTGCTGGATCCGCCGCAAGGTCGGTGGCCGCGGTTCGACGCGTGTCAGTCGTCCGGCGCGCCTTGATCGTGCCCGTCGATGTGGTCGATCAAGAGGCTCCGCACGTCCTGTATCTCGTCGCGCACGTCCTGTATCTCGTCGCGCACGCTCTGCAGCTCCGACCTTACCTCGGCTCGGAAATCGAGCAGGTTCGCCTGGAGATCATCGATCCGCGCGTTCGTCGAGCACGAGGATCCCGCGACAGTGGCGCAGATGGCCCCAACCCCCAGTGCGGCGCTGAGCAGAGCCTGTTGGTCCGTCATGGTTTCTCTCCGGGGGGTTCATGCCCATAGTATCACACGTATCCGCGCACAGATTCGGAGGCCGAGGCGGTGCCTTCCCGACCCGGCATCCGGACAGTCGGAACCGCCGACTCGGCTGCGCTGCAAGCAGACGAGCGACGTCAACCCCGATGCAGCGGCAGGGTTCGCGCGGACTACGGCGGTCCGGTGTCGATGAGGCGAGCTCCTATGCGCCTATAATGCGGCGACGCTCGTTTGATTCCGCACGAGAACCAACCTGTCCCCATGACCAGGAACAGCCAGGAGCTTGCGATGAGTAACCGACGATGCGCCGTAGCGCTGATCGTATTCGCGGTCGCCCTGGGCTCGACGGCGCCGGCCGCGGCCCAGTCCGGGTTCGAGCCGCCTCGCCTCGCCAACGGCAAGCCGGACCTGCAGGGGGTCTGGGACTTTCGTACGCTGACGCCGTTGCAGCGGCCCGAGGACCGCGCCGAACAGGCACTGCTGACGCCGGAAGAGGCCGCGGAGATCGAGGCGGCTGCGGTGCAGCGGGCCATCGAGGCGGACCGGCCGAGCGAGATCCGCACCGAGCCGTTGCCGGTCGGCGGCGACGTCGGCGCCTACAACAACTTCTGGTTCGACCGCGGGGCCGGCGTGGTGGACGACCGCCGCACGTCGCTGATTGTCGATCCGCCGAACGGCCGGCTTCCCGAGCCGCAGCCGGAAGCGAAGCGGCAGGCCACATCCAACGACGACACGGCGCCGCCGGATCGCCCGGTACGGTTCCGGGTGGGCGGCATCGGGACCCACGGTCCGGAGGATCGCGGGCTCGCCGAGCGCTGCCTGCTCGGATTCAACACCGGCCCGCCTATCGTGCCGGGCGGCTACAACCAGAACATGCAACTCTTCCAGACGCCGGACCACGTGGTCATCCTCAACGAGATGGTTCACGACGCGCGCATCGTGCCGCTCGACGAACGCGATCCGCTGCCCGAGGACATGCGCCAGTGGATGGGCAGCTCGCGCGGCCGCTGGGAGGGCGACACGCTGGTCGTCGAGACCACCAATTTCACCGGCCTCACTTCCAGCTTCAGTCCATCGGTGGTATCGGCGATTGGGACAGGACGGACCCTCCATCTGACGGAGCGGTTCCGGCGCGTGGCGGAAGACACCCTGCTCTACGAGTTCACCATCAACGACCCGACCAGCTTCACGCGGCCTTTCACGGCGGCGCTTCCGATGAAGCGCGGGGCGGCGCCGCTGTTCGAGTACGCCTGCCACGAGGGGAACTACGGGATGCTCAATCTGCTCTCCGGCGCCCGCGCCCAGGAGCGGGAGGCGTCCGAGCAGTAGAAGACGCACGTTGAATCCCCGTCGATGGTCGATAGGGGCGTCGACGTAGAAGACGCACGTTGAATCCCCCGTCGATGGTCGATAGAGGCGTCGACGGGCGCTTGTTCGGGTAGCTGGGAATTCACGCCTATAGTATCACACGTATCCGTAGTGAGACGGCCTTGGCAACCGGTTCATGGTGGCCCCCGAAAGATGCCGCGGCCGGCGGCGTCGCTGAAGGGCGTCTCGTCGATGGAGCCATCGCCGTGAACCGGCGCGGATTCGGCGCGGAGACGTGCTGCCGCGGCGGATCGTGTACCCTTGTGAGTTGAGGCGCATCAGTCGGCCTTCCGCGGCCGGTGAGGAGATCCTAGGAATGACCACGTTTTCACGCATCGTGTCGGTCGTCGCGGCGCTCGGCGTCGTGATCGGGTTGGCGGGTCCGGCGGCGGCGGCCAACGAGGCCCCGGCGACGTACTACAAGGACGTGCTGCCCATCGTCCAGGAGAACTGCCAGACCTGTCACCGTCCGTCGGGCCACAACATCAGCGGTCTGGTAGCTCCCATGTCGTTCATGACCTACGAGGAGACCCGCCCCTGGGCCCGCGCCATCGCCCGCAAGGTCGAGTCGCGCGAGATGCCGCCCTGGTTCGCTTCCGAGCCGAAGGGGGTCTTCGAGAACGAGCGCGGGCTGACCGATGCCGAGATCGACACGATCCTGACCTGGGTCGACGCGGGCGCGCCCGCCGGCGACCGGGCCGCTGCGCCGCCGGCGCCGGTCTGGCCGGAAGACCTGCATGACGGCTGGTCTCACGGCACGCCCGACTTCGTCGTGCGCATGGAAGAGCCGTTCGTGGTGCCGGACGACGCCTTCGACATCAACATCTCGTTCGACGTCCGGATCCCGGAGGACGTGGTGCCGGAGGACGTCTGGGTGCGCGGCTGGGAGCTGCGGACCGGCGCCGAGGGCTCGGGCGTGCATCACATGTGCGCGTTCGTGCGGCCCGAGGACGGCAAGGTCATCACGGGCGCGAACAAGTCGGCGGTGGCCCTGGGCGGCCTGCTGAGCTGCGTGGCGGAGGGCGGCGAGTCGGGGCTGTTGCCCGACGGCTACGGCCTGCTGATCAAGAAGGGCTCCGTCCTCAACTTCAACATGCACTTCAACAAGGAGCCGGGCCCCGGGACGTCGTTCACGAGCCAGGCGGAGGTCGGGTTCTTCGTCGAGGATCGGCCGGTCGCCCACCAGGTGATCACCGATACCCTCGGCAACAACGGGTTCGAAATCCCGCCGAACCACCCCCGCTACCGGGTCGGCATGGCCCGCACGCTCGAGAAGGACATCCTGGTGCTGAACCTGTGGCCGCACGCGCACCTGCGCGCGATCGCGTCCCGCTACACCGCCTACTACCCGGACGGCACGGAGGAGCTGCTGCTCGACGTGCCGCACTACGACCAGAGCTGGCAGGTGACCTACAAGTACCGCGAGCCGAAGCTGCTGCCGAAGGGCACGCGCATCGAAGCGAGCTTCTGGTATGACAGCACGGAGGAGCGCGGGGTGCGGCGCGGCTTCAACGCAGACCGCAGCGTCGGCTTCGGACAGCGGACGAACGACGAGATGGCCCTCGCGTTCCTCAGCTACACCGAGCTCGGCGACGCCTCGACGACGAACGATCAGGACTAGCAGCCCGTGGCAAAATCCCCGCTGCATTCGAGCGGCGATGCATCCCGCGTGGACTGCGTTGCTCCTCGGTCGAGTATGCCCAATATGGTCCCTCGTCGCGCCTTGCCACGCGGGCGCCTCGCCGCTCTCGGTGCGACGCGGGGTTTCACCACGGACTGCTAGACGAGGCTCGCCGACACGCACGGGATAGCCGATGATGTCTTCGACGAAGTCGGGTCTGCTGGCGTGCGGATTCGGCGCGTGCCTGCTGGTTCCGGTTGCCGCCGGGGCCCAGCAGGGCAGTGCCGATTCCGCGCCGGTGGACGTCGTCCGCACGGAGCTCACCCTGAACCTGCGCCCGGTCGCGGTTTCCTTCGAGCCGGGACTCGACGCCGGGGACCCCGTCTATGGGGAGCTGTTGACGGCGAACGGGTCCGCGTCGAGCACGCGCGTCCGCGTCGGCGAGATCGAGGCCATGCCGCGGCTACGCATTGGTACGCTCGACGGCTCGCAACCCGGCGGCAGCGAATCGCCGGACCCCGCCACGAAGACCCTGGAACTGTGGCTGGCGCGTACCGCCGGCGGCTGGTCGGTCGACCTGCGGGGGAAACCGGGCGCTGACAGGGACGATACCGACGACGGCGGGGAAGACGGGCGCGAGGCGGGCGCGGACGCCAACACCGCGGGGCGGGACACGACCGTAATCGGTCAGGTTGCGCTGGCCCGTGCGGCCGCGGGCATGCAGGAGGCCTTCTCTGCCGCGCTGGTTCCCACCGGGGAGTCCGCCGGGCAGTTGGTGCTGCGCTGGCGCGACCACCGCTGGGCGGCCGATTTCCGCTTCGCCGATCCTGCGGAACCCGACGAGGGCGAGGAGGGGGACACGCCGGACCCGGCGGAGGAGAGCGACGACGCCAACGCGTCTGTCGGCGAGTCGGAGGGGGACGAACCGGAGGGGGAAGAATCGGAGGAGGACGAGGGTCCCCGCGTCGCCAACGAGACGGAATCGTTGCGCTTCGACTCGGACACGAGCGCCGGAGCCCGTTTCCTGCGGCTCGCCGAGCGGCACGAGTCGGCCGTCGAGCTGCCGGGCGACGCACGCCTCGCGGTGCTCTTCTGGCAGGAGCAGAGCGTGGGTCTCGAGGACTTCGCCGGGGTCGAGTCGCTGTCCGACGGAGAGGTCCTGCGGTTGACGCGGGCGGCAGTGATTCGGATTCGCAACGAGACACCGTTGCGTTTCGGCGACGTGACGCTTCCGACCGGCAATCTCGCCCCGGGGTTTGCCGGCTCCTACGGCCTCTGGCTGAAGCGGCGCGGGGACGGGTGGCGCCTCGTCTTCAACCACGAGGCGGACTCGTGGGGCACGCAGCACGATCCGGCCTTCGACGCGGCCGAGATCGATCTGGCCTATTCGCAGGATGGGCTCGACACCCGCCCGCTCGGTGCTGCTCTCGTGCCGGCAACGGCCGACGCCGGCCGGCTGGTCATTCATTGGGGCGCCCACCAGTGGGCCGCCGACTACACGATCCCGGAGTGACCCTGCCGCGGCCAGTCTGTTGCAGCGTAGAGCTCGGAAGTCGGCGCCGTAGGGCTCGGAATTCAGTGCCGTAGGGAAGGGTCCGGGCGCGCCGGACACGCCAGGCCCGTTCCGGCGGCGAAGCGACAGCGGACGGTCGAGAAAGCGAGGGTACCGATGGCTGGACGGTTTGTCGTTGCCGGCGTCGGCGCGGCCATGGCGTTGACGATGCTCGCCCCTTCCCTGGTGTGGGCGCAACCGGCCGCTGACGAGTGGAGAGTCTCCCGCACTCCCGACGGCTACCCGGATCTGCAGGGCGTCTGGGCGAACAACAACGCGACGCCGTTGGAGCGGCCGGAGGCGTGGGCTGGCAAGTCCCGGTTGACCGACGAGGAACTCGCCGCGTTCAGGGCGGCCGCGGCCGACGTCACGGCGAGCGGCCTCGACGCCGTCTTCGGCGATCAGTTGGCGCTGGCGGCCCTGGCCGGGATCACCGACGTCGAGTCCTACGATGCGGGGACCGGCAACTACAACCAGTTCTGGCTCGTCGAGCGTGACTTCGACAACCGGACCTCGTTGATCGTCGATCCTCCCGACGGGCGGGTTCCCCCGCGGACGCGGGACGCCGAGCGCGTCGGGCGGGGACAACCCCCGTCTCCGATCACGGAGAAGGCCGACTCGTGGGCCGACCGTCCGTTGAGCGAGCGCTGCATCACCTTCGGGGTGCCGTCGCTTTTCGCCGGATACAACAGCTACTACCAGATATTCCAGAGTCGCGATTACGCCGTCGTACTGATGGAGATGATCCACGACGCCCGCGTGATTCCGATCGACGGGCCGCCGCACCCGAACAGCAGGATCCGTCAATTGCACGGCGATTCTCGCGGCCGGTGGGAGGGCGACACGCTGGTGGTGGAGACGAAGAACTACTCCAGCCTGGGGGCCTTCTGGGGCGCGTCCGAGGATCTGACCGTCGTGGAGCGGTTCACACGCGTCGGACCGGACACGCTCAACTACGAGGTCACGTTCGAGGACTCGACTACGTGGACCCGTCCCTGGACGGTGATGATCCCTCTTCGACGGAGCCAGGATCCGCTGTTCGAGTATGCCTGCCACGAAGGCAACCTCGGCATGGAGGGCATTCTCGCCGGATACCGGGCCCAGGAGCGCGCCGGCGGAGCCAGATAGACCGTCGACGCTTGCGACTTGCCGCGGTCGCCGGCCGGGAGGGTGCTGGCCGCGCCCGTCGCGAACGCCCGTGAGCACCGCCGCCTGGCCGGCAAGTCGGTTTCGGCCGGCGGCGTGGCTGCTCGACCTGTCTTCATCTCTGACAGCGCGTCAAGACGTGGCGTGCGACGGTGCGCTTCCCGTCGGATACCGGGCCGCTCCCCCTCGGGACGCGAGCAGTCGGGGCTCGTCACTTCTTCCTTGAATTTCGCCGGGTCGGAACCTACAATGCCCGGATGAATCAGACTATGCGGAAGTGCATCCCCAGGATCGGAATCCTGTACGCGGGGTTGGTCTTGGCGGCGGCGGCGGGCCTGCTCGCCGAGCTCTCCGCACAGGAGCCGACTTCGCCGCCAGAGAGCGCCGTGGCTGCGTCCGCGAACGAGGCACCGGCCGGTGCGACCGACAGCCGGCAGTTGCTCAACCGCTACTGCGTGACCTGCCACAACGACCGTCTCGAAACGGCCGGCCTCAGCCTGCAGGAAATCGACACGTTGCACGTCGCCGAGGGCGCAGAGACCTGGGAAAAGGTGATCCAGAAGCTGCGCACCGGCACCATGCCGCCGTCCAACCGGCCGCAGCCGCCCGTCGAGGCGCGGCAGGCGATGCGCGAGTGGCTGGAGACATCGCTCGACGCCGCGTGGGAGACGAATCCGAACCCGGGCCGGACGGAGACGCTCCGCCGTCTCAACCGCACGGAGTATCAGAACTCGATCCGCGACCTGCTGGCTCTGGATATCGATGCCACCGCGCTGCTGCTGCCGGACGAGAGCGGGTACGGCTTCGACAACGTGACGGTCGGCAACCTCTCGCCGGCGCTGCTCGACCGCTACATCTCCGCGGCGCGCAAGATCAGCCGGCTGGCCGTCGGCGCGCAGCAGGAATCCGTCGAGAGCGCCGTGATCCGCGTGCCGCCGGACACCACGCAGGAAGCGCACGTGCCGGGGCTGCCGATCGGCACACGGGGCGGCGTGGTCGTGTCGCACACCTTCCCGCAGGACGGACTGTACGACGTACAGGTGCTCCTCGCCCGCAATCGCAGCGGCAACATCGGCGGCCTGCGCGATCCGCGCTCGCACGAGCTGCAGTTCCTGCTCGACCGCATGCCGATAGCGAGCTTCACGATCGCGCGCCCGGAAGGCAACGACGACACGCTGCTGGATCGGAACCTGAAGGTGCGCGTGCCCGTCTCCGCCGGTCCGCACCAGCTCGGCGTGACGTTCCCGCGGGACGGAGATTCGGTGCCCGAGACCGAGCGCCAGCCCCTGCAGTCGCACTTCAACGAGACCCGGCATCCCCGGCAGACGCCTGCCGTCTACCAGGTGACGGTGACCGGACCGTACGCGCCGCAGGGCGCGACCGATACGCCCAGCCGCAACCGCATCTTCGTCTGCCGGCCCGACGGGCCGAGCGACGAGGAGCCGTGCGCGCGAGAGATCCTCTCGACCCTGGTGCGCCGCGCGTACCGCCGGCCGGTCGTCGACGCGGACGTCGAGGGGCCGCTGGCCTTCTATCGGGAGGGGCGCGCCGCGGGCGACTTCGACAGCGGCATCGAGAAGGCGCTGGCCGCCGTGCTCATCAACCCGGAGTTCCTCTTCCGCGTGGAGCTGGATCCGCAGGACGTCGCCGGCGGCGCGTACCCGATCAGCGATCTGGAGCTGGCGTCCCGGCTGTCGTTCTTCCTGTGGAGCAGCATTCCGGACGACGAGCTGCTGGATGCGGCGATTGGGGGCGATCTCAGCGACCCCGAGGAGCTGGAGCGGCAGACCCGCCGGCTGCTCGCCGATCCGCGTTCCTTCAACCTTTCGACCAACTTCGCCGGGCAGTGGCTGCAGCTTCGCAATCTCGTGTCCGTCAGCCCGAACCCGCGCCTGTTCACGGACTTCGACGACAACCTGCGCCGGGCGATGCGGGAAGAGACGGAGCGCTTCTTCGACAGCGTACTGCGCGAGGACCGCGGCGTCGCGGACCTGCTCGACGCGGACTACACGTTCCTCAACGAGCGGCTCGCCAAGCACTACGGGATCCCGGACGTGTACGGAACCCGTTTCCGCCGGGTGCAGCTCGACCCCGACAGCCGGCGCGGCGGGTTGCTGCGGCACGGCAGCATCCTGTCCGTGACCTCCTATGCGACGCGCACGTCGCCCGTGATCCGGGGTGTGTGGGTGCTGTCCAACATCTTCGGCGCGCCGCCCCCGCCGCCGCTGCCGAACGTGCCGGCGCTCGAAGAGAACGAGGTGGTCGCCAACCTGCCGATGCGGGAGCGGCTGGCCGCGCACCGGAGCAACCCGGTCTGCGCGAACTGTCACCGTACGATCGACCCGGTCGGATTCGCGCTGGAGAATTTCGACGCCGTGGGCCGCTGGCGCGACCACGAAGGGGACACCGCATCCATCGATGTCTCCGGGGGTCTGCCCCTGGTTGGCGAGTTCAACGGGATCGACGGTCTGGAAGCGGGGCTTATGACCCGCACCGACCTGTTTGCCGGCACGATTGCCGAGAAGCTGCTGACGTTCGCGCTCGGGCGGGGCGTCGAGTACTACGACCAGCCGACCATTCGCCGGATCCTGCGCGCCACCGAGCCGGATGGCTACCGTCTATCGTCGCTCGTAGTGGAAATCGTCAAGAGCGTTCCATTCCAGATGAGGAGATCGTCATGATCATCACGAAGAAGGCCCTCCCCCGGCGTACTTTCTTGCGGGGGCTGCAGGCCACCCTGGCGCTACCGCTGCTCGATGCGATGGTGCCCGCGGCGACCGCGCTGGCCAATACGCCGGCCCGTCCGGTGCGGAGGCTCGGCTTCGTGTTCATCCCGATGGGATGCGACCATGGCCGCTGGACGCCGGCCGAGGACGGGCGGCTGGGGCAGTTGACCCCGATCCTGAGTCCGCTCGAGCCGGTCAAGGAGCAGTTGACGGTCGTCACGAACCTCGAGCTGCAGCTCTCGTATCCGGGCACCCACGACACGTCGAACTCCGGGTTCCTGAGCGCCGCCTACGCCAAGCACACCGAGAGTTCCGACTACCACCTGGGGACGACGGTCGACCAGATCGCGGCGAGGAAGATCGGACAGGACACGCAGCTCCCGTCGCTCGAGCTGTCGATGGACCTGAACCCGCTCGCCGGGGTGTGCAACAACGGCTACGCCTGCGTCTACCAGAACTGCCTGTCGTGGTCGTCGCCGACCACGCCGCTGCCGTCCGAGGCGCATCCGCGCATCGTGTTCGAGCGCCTGTTCGGCGAGGGCGGCACCGCCGCCGAGCGGCAGGCGGCGCTGCAGAGCCGGGGCAGCCTGCTCGATTCGTTCAGCGCCGACATCGCGCGTCTGAAGCGCGAGGTGGGGGCGGCCGACCGCGTGCGCGTCGACCAGTACATCGACAGCGTCCGCGAGATCGAGCGGCAGATCCAGCGGGCGGAGAACAGCGCCCTCGACAACCCGATGCCCGACGTGGATCGCCCCGTCGGCGTCCCGGCCGCGTTCGCGGATCACGCGCGGCTCATGTTCGACCTGCAGGCGCTCGCGTTCCAGGCCGACATCACGCGGGTGGTCAGCTTCCAGCTCACCCGCGAGCTGAGCAACCGCACGTATCCCGAGATCGGGGTGCCGGACCCGCACCACCCGACCAGCCACCACGGGAACGATCCGGAGAAGCTGCTGAAGATCTCCATGATCAACACGTTCCACGTGTCGTTGTTCGCCGAGTTCCTCGAGAAGCTGAAGAACACGCCGGACGGTGACGGGTCGCTGCTCGACAACACCGTGTACATGTATGGCAGCGGGATGGGCAACTCGAGCCTGCACGACCACGAGAACCTGCCGATCCTGGTGGCCGGCGGCGCCGCGTGCGGCATGAACGGCGGACAGCACATCAACTACGCGAAGGGCAAGTCGCTCGGCAACCTGCACCTGACGCTGTTGGATCGGGTGGGCGTCCACCTGGATTCGTTCGGCGACAGCGACGGCCGGATCGAGAAGCTGGTCGACGCCGTGCCGGTGTAGCGGTGGGCACCTGGAAGTGACGGGAGACGACATATGGATTGGCGACGACTGATCGCTGGACTCTCCGTCCTGACGCTTGCCCTGGCCGGTGCGGCCACGGCGGCGGAGGAGACCACCCTCGCCGATGCGGCCGAGCAGGGGCAGGGCAAGCTCGTCCGCACCCTGCTCGCCGAGGGCGCGGACGTGAACGCCCCGCAGGTCGACGGAACGACCGCCCTGCACTGGGCGGCGTACCACGACGACCTCGACACGGCGCGGGTGCTGGTCGCGGCGGGCGCCGACGCGAATGCCATGAACCGCTATGGCGTGCCGGCGCTGTCGCTGGTCGCCACCAACGGCAACGCTGACTTCGTGCGGTTCCTGCTCGACGCAGGCGCCGACCCGAACGCGGCGCTGCTGGGCGGCGAGACCGTCCTGATGACCGCGGCGCGGACGGGTAGTCTGGGTGCCGTTCAGGCATTGCTCGCCGCGGATGCGGACCCGAACGCGCGCGAGCGGCGGGAGCAGACCGCGCTGATGTGGGCCGCCTCGGAGGGGCACCTGGGCATCGTCAACGCCCTTCTCGACGCGGGTGCGGACGTCCACGCGTCTCTCCGGTCCGGGTTCACGCCGCTGTTCTTCGCTGTGCGCGAGGGCAACATCGACGTCGTGCACCGGCTCCTCGATATGGGTGTAGACGTCGACGCAGTGCTCGAGCGGGTGAAGGACGGGCCTGACGCGGCGGTCAACAACGCCAGCTATCGGCCGGTGGACGACGGTATGAGTCCGTTGGTGCTGGCGGTGCGCAACGGCCACTTCGAGCTCGCGGTCGAGTTGATCGAGGCCGGCGCCGATCCGAACGATCAACGCTCCGGGTTCTCGCCGCTGCACACGATGTCGTGGGTGAGGAAGCCGGATGCAAGCGACCGCGGCGACCCGCCGCCCATCGGATCGGGCAGCCTGACCGGGCTGCAGTTCGTGCGCAAGCTCGCGGAGCAGGGTGCGGACGTCAACCTGCGGCTGAACTCCGCGAAGCGCGCGCCCCACACCGCGTCCCGGCTAGGGATGGAGGGAGCGACGGCATTTCTGATGGCGGCCGATCGGGCCGATGTCGCGTTCATGCAGTTGCTGCTGGAGCTTGGCGCGGACCCGTTCATTCCGAACGTCGAGGGTTCGACGCCGCTGATGGCGGCGGCGGGGCTCGGGACCACCGCGCCGGAGGAGGAAGCCGGTTCCGAGGCCGAGGCGCGTGACGCCGTCGCGTTGCTGGTCGAACTGGGCGCCAACCTCGACGCCGTGGACGACAACGGCGACACCGCCGTGCATGGCGCCGCCTTCGCCAGCTTCCCCACGGTGGTCCAGCAACTCGCCGACTTCGGGGCAGACATCCACGTCTGGACGCAGCCGAACGAGCAGGGGCGCACGCCGCTCTTCATCGCGGAGGGATTCCGCGGGGGTCTCCCGCGGCCGTCACGCGCCACCATCGAGGCGGTCACGTTCCTGATGGACGGCGCCGGCATTTCCACGGCGGGGCCGCGGCCGGAGCTCATCGACCAGTACTCGCTGCCCGCGCAACAGCCGCAGCCGCCCGCGCAGCCTGACAAGCCCGAGAAGCAGGAGAAGTCCGAACAGGACGCGAAGGCGAAGCCACAGGTGCGTTAGCCGCCCGTGCACGGAACTACATCGAACGCCTCGGGCGGCCGGTCCGGTTTGACCACGCCGCCCGGGGCTTTTCTTTGGGGCGGCCGAACGTCATCCGGTAGCTGCCGGCGACGTGCTGCACATCCCGGCGCAAACGCCGCACGGCTACCTGGTGGCGGACGGCGGACACGTCACGTACGTGCTCGTGCGGACCCCGGCATTCGTCCCGTAGACCGCGTGGCGCAAGCGGTTCCGGCGCGGGATGGCATCCGCTACGGGGTCACGTCCCACGGCCGCTCCCACGGTCGGAGCGGACGCCGGCGGGCGATGAGTGGCAAATCCTGTCGCTGCAACTCCAGGAGGATACGGACCTTTTCCTGGAAGGGCGCCTTCGATTGCTCCCGGTGCCAACGCCTCTTTCGTTCCAGGAGGTCCTTCACCTCGCCCGGCAGGCGATCAGGCATCGTCCGGGATCTTCGCCGCGATGGCGTGGGTGGTCAGGAGCCGTCGCAGCCGCTCCCGGTCCACCGCGCCGGCTTCCAGGAGTTGCCAGGCCCGCTCGCGCCGCCGCGCGCCGCCGGCCTGCAGGGCCAGCGCGACCAGGTGCTCGGGGTCCACGACACGGACCGGCACGCCGCCGTAATCGTGGACCCGTGCGGTCAGGAGCGCGCCCTCCACGAGGGCATTGTAGGCGGGCAGGAGCTGTACCGGGACGCCCTCGATCAGCAGGTGCTCGGCGTGCAGGCCGAACCCCTGCTTTCCCGCCCACTCGTAGACGCGCGACAGGGGCGCGAGCTCGTCGTTGCCGAACGCCTCCAGGGTGACGAACACGTCCAGGTCGTACGTGCGGGTCGGCTCGGCGTAGAACAGGACAGCGGTCGCGCCGCCGACGGCGTACTGTGCTACAAGGCCCTCGTCTTGCATCCGGTTCAGGATCCGAAAGACGTCCCCCAGCGAGCTCATCGCTACACCGGCGTACGCCGTTGAGGCGAGGCCGACGGAACTGCGCGGCGCGGAATCATGGGGGATTCTCCAGTGGGCTGTCGCGCGGACGACCGCCTACCGCCGGATGGCGTACAGGTGCGACGCCGTCCGCAACAGCAAGGTGCGGCCCACTATGGCCGGGGAGGCGAGCGCCATCTCGCCGAGGACATTCTTGCCGAGCACCGCGAAGTCCGGCCCGGTCGCGATCACGTACGTGTCGCCCTCCTCGCTCAGGGCGAAGATCTTCCCGTTGTAGGCCCACGGCGAGGACGTGAACGTCGCGCCTCGCTCGATGCGGACGCGGTCGTAGACCGTACGGCCGGTCCGCGCGTCATGCGCGGTGAAGAACCCCCGGTCGTGCAGCGTGTAGTAGATGCCCCGGTAGAGCAGCGGCGACGGATTGTACGACCCGATGCGCGGCTGGTACCAGCGGATGTACTCGTTGGCGCGCTGGTTCGGGCCGAGCGTGATGTCCCCTTCGGCGCCCGGGAGCACGGCGTAGACCGGCCGGTGGTTGTTGCCGACGTACCCGGAACTGACGTAGAGGACGCCGTCGCCCGGAATCGGGGTCGGCACCGTCACGTTCGTCATCCGTCCAGAGAACCACCAGAGCAGTTTGCCGGACGGGTCGTACGACCGGACCTGCGTCTTGGCAACGGTCACGATTTCCGTGCGCAGGTCGTTGCGCCAGATGAACGGCGTCGACCATGCGCTCACCTCGTCGCGCTCGACTCGCCAGTTCTGCTCGCCGCTGGCCGTATCGAACGACGCGAGGTACGACTCCTCGTCGTTGTCGTGCATCACGAGCACCTGGTCGTCGAGCAGTGTGGGTGACGATCCGGCGCCCCAGCCCCACTGATCCATATGGTGCTCGACCGGACGGGACCAGGCGAGGTTGCCGTCGAGGTCGTAGGCGAAGAGGCCCAGGTTGCCGAAGAGCGCGTAGACCCGCTCGCCGTCGGTCACCGGCGTGGCCGACGCGAACGAGTTCTTCGGATGGATGGTGGAGGCAACGACGCCGGAATGCGCCGCGCGCTGCCAGATCGGCTCACCGGTATCGAGATCGAGACAGAACACCATCCAGTGATGCGTCCCCGGCGGTGGATCGGGCGGCGTCTCGTTGCCCGTCTCCGGCAGGTAAAGGCCCGGACGTGGACCCTCGTAGTCCTCCTCCGCGACGACCGACGTCGCGAAGACGCGATTGCCCCACACGATTGGACTCGACCATCCGCGGCCCGGAATCGGCGTCTTCCAGGCCACGTTTTCCGTTGCGGTCCAAGCCTCGGGGAGCCCCGGATCGTCGTCGACGACCGCGGTGCCTGTGGGTCCCCGGAACTGCGGCCAGTGGTCGGACGAGGCAGAAGCGTTCGGCGCGGACAGCAGAAACAGGAGCACGGGCGCTGCAACTATGGGGTCAACGTATCCCTTCACTTTTCCTCCCGGATAGCCCGTCGCGAAGCGCCACGGCATTGCAGTGGCGACGCTTACCTCGACGCATCCGTGTCACCGAAGCTGCGCGGGCATCGGCACCAGTCCTCGGCTTGGCGAGCGGCCGGTTCAGTTGTCCTGGGCGCCCTCGTTGATCCATAGCTTGATGATGTCGAGCGCCTCGTCCAGAATGAACGGACCACCCGGCGGCATCCGCGCGTTGACGATTCCCGCACGGCCATCCAGCTTGTGGATCAGGTAGCTGTTCTCGGCGTCGTTCGGCGTCACGAGGTTGAACCCAACCTGGGTGCTGGGCACGTTCACCAGGTTCTCGAAGGAGCGTCCCTCGGAGATATCGAGTCCGGCCTCGGCTGCCGACGGGCCGTGGTGCTGGACGCAGAACGGGTTGAACACTTCACTCTGGATGCTCGACAACGTGGCCGTCAGAGTACCCGTGGCCGGGGTCGTCGGGGTCGTCGGGGTCGTTGGCGTCGTGGGAAGCGTCGTCGGAGCGGTTGGGGGGTCGCCTCCACACGCGGCGAGTCCCGCGATGACGAGTACCAGCAAGGAACGGACGATGGTTTTCATGGCAACTAGCGTATCGAACCGTGCCCGACTGGTCCAGCGTACGATTCGACCCGCAATCGTATCCGGTTCCAGGGCGGTGACGGCTTGCGGAGGCGACTCACTTCATGGGCACCTAGGAGCCCGTGGCAAAAGCCCCGCTGCATTCGAGCGGCGATGCATCCCGCGTGGACTGCGTTGCTCCTCGGTCGAATATGCCCAATATGGTCCCTCGTCGCGCCTTGCCACGCGGGCGCCTCGCCGCTCTCGGTGCGACGCGGGGTTTCACCACGGACTCCTAGAGGTAGAGGTGCAACTGCGCCAGGAGCGTGCGCGTGCTGCGGTCGGTGAAGGGCAGGCGGTCCCGGTAGTAGGACAGGTTGACGTGCCAATGCGTGCGCGGGTAGAAGTCCAGGCCGTACACCAGGCGGCGTATCTCGCTCCGCGGGTCGGTATCTGTCCAGCGCAACTGGGGAGAGATCCGGAGCCAGACGCCGCGAAGCGCCTCCACCGACGTCTGGTTGGCGAAGATGTAGGCTCGACCGCTGGCACGCAGCCGCTGGAACCGCACGTCCGCATGCGTCCACGTGGTCAGCCACGGGGCCGGCGCGTACCCCAGGGACAGGCCGGTGCCGGTGCTGCGGGGCGCGGTTTCCGATGCGCCGCGGTACAGCGCGGATGCTACGAGGACCGTCCGCGGGTTCAGGTCGACCTGGAACCGGGTGCTCGAGGTGAACGCCTGCCGCCCGTCGTCGTCGAGAAGGGACTCGGCGCGCCCCGGACCGGCCGACACCTGCAGAAGCGTGCGGTCGGTCGATACCCCCAGCTCGACGCCGTAGACCTGGTCGTCCTCGGCGAGGTCCAGGCGCGCGCGGGTGAACGACGTATGGTCCGCGAACCGGACTCCGTAGGCCGGGAGGAAGCGTCCGCCCCGCACGCTCACTATGTCCGTGACCTGCCAGGCGACCCAGTGCTCGTAGGACACGAGCTCGCCGCCGCCGCGGGTCGGTGAACGCCCGACGGTCCCGTACGCCGTCCAGCGGTCCCGCCGCCAGGCGGCCTGCAGATCCAGATTCATCAGGAAGTTGCGGTCGGCGATGGTGCGGCCCGGCACGTCGACTTGCAGGCGGGAGGGCCTGAGGTCGAGGCCGAGCTGCAGCGGGCTCTCGCTCGACAGGGCGCCGAACAGGAAGCTCTCCTCGCCGGCGGTCGAACCGGCGGCCGGGACGCCGCCCGCGCCCTGCCGGCCGAAGGTCGAGATCTCTTCCCGCGACAGCGACCGTCCGTAGGGCGTCAGCAGCCCGCCCCCCGCCGCCGAGTAGTGGCAGGCGGTGCACCGCGGGTACTGCTTCGAGAGGAAGGTCGGTTCGGCAAGCGCCGGGGACGCTCCCCACGTCATGCCAAGCCAGACCCCCGCCACGATGCCGATTCGGCCGAGGAGCAGGGCCGTCCAGGCAAGGGGCATTGCCATTCCAATGCCGCGGGGGGGACGCCGCGAGGTTCTGCGCTGTACGGTCATCGGCCGTCCGAGGACGTCTCGTCGCGCGCTGCTTCGAGCCGGACCGTCACCTCGATGGTGTCGCGCACCCCGATGCCCAGGTAGCGCGGGGGGGGGATGTCGAATTCGTCCAGGCTCAGCGAGAACGCCGCTTCCACTTGCAACCGACCGTTCCGGCTGCGCAACTCCGCTTCGCCCTCAACCACCCGTCGCACGCCGTGCAACGTCAGCGTGCCCGAGAACCGTGTCTCGTGGCGGCCGGGGCGGTCCGGCGGCGGTTCGTCGAGCGCGATGCCGGAGAGCACGGCATGGCGGAACTCCGGGCCGCGGTCGAGCTCCAGATAACCGTTGCGCAGATGCTCGTTGCGCAGCTCGATTCCCGTATCGACCGTTGCGAGACCGACGCGGAGCTCGCCCCGGTAGGAGCCGGTGTCGGGCGCTGCGGGTCGTAGCGTCCCGGAGACGTCCGACGTGACTGCATCGAAGCTGCCGCCGACGGTCATGCGGCAGCGCACCCGTACGTCGCCGGCCGCGACGCTCCACGACGCCGTACCGGCCGCCGGCTGCGCGCCGGCGAGTCCGGACAGGGCCGGCAAGAGCGCAAGCGCGATGCAGACGTCCAACGCAGACCGCCGCGGCGGCTTGCAGACTGCGACGGCGCACGCAGAGACCACGATCCCAGTGTGACCACGCGCCGACCGTCCTGTCAATCCAGCGTGAGCCGCCAGTTCGCCGGGGAGGCGGGCGGGTCCGGCGAGCCGGCTACCGTCCCGGCGCGCCGCCGGGGTCGGTCGAGCCGGCCCCGGCGTTGCGGGTGCTGGACGCGCGGCGATCCCGCTACTGTTCGAGCTGCTCCAGCGCCGCCAGGAAGTCGCTCCACGGCACCGGCTCCCCGTGCACCGGGGCCAGCGTCTCCACGTCCAGGTTCATGCGCTCCACCTGCGTGTGCAACGCGCGCATCGACGGCAACTGCGCCGGCTTCGGCGGCTCATGCGTGTCGAACAGGTCCGCCTGGAACGCGATGCGCTCGGCCGGCAGGTACGCCATCAGCATCCCGGCGACGTGCCGTAGCGGCTGCACGTAGTAGACGCGCAGGATCCGCGAGTTGTCGGTGATGACGTAGTTCTCCTGGACCGCCTCGTAGTTGTAGCCCTCGGCCAGCTCCGTCGGCGGCCACTTCGAGATGATGTCCGGCTTGATCGTGCGCGGCTCGTAGGTCAGCACGTCGTGGTTCAGGAACTCGAGGTTGATCATGTGGGTGACGATGGTCGACCCGACGTGCAGGTAGGTGCGCAGTCCCCCGATGGAGTCGAAGTGCGGGTGGGACACGATGACAAAGCGGATCGGCTTGCCGGGGGCCAGCTTCGTGATTCGGTCGATGACCTTCAGGCTCCACTCTTCGTCGCCGGGGGCTTCGAAGACGGCCACGAAGTCGCTGAACTCGATCATGTAGCTGTTGGCGGGATTGCCGCCGAGTCGGTAGACGCCGTCGGCGATCTCGTCGACGGTGACTTCGGTGGACCAGTCCGCCTCGGCCACCGACTCCGGCACCGGCACCGGGTCGCCGCAGTCGTTGGGCCTGATGTCCGGGAACGGCCCGCCGTAGGCGTTGTGCCCGGTGCTCTGGCGGTAGAACTGCCAGTTGTCGTCCCAGCCCTGGTGCGAGTGCCAGTTCGTCGGCCACTTGACGTTGCCGAACGAGACGAAATTGGTGGACTCGTGCTCGATGTTGAAGTCGCCCAGGGCCGGGATGTTCACCGTCGTCTTGAGCCGCTGGATCAGGTTCTGGGGGTTGATGGTGGCGTCCACGCGGTACTTCCCGAACATCTCGATCGCGACCACGTGCATCTTGACCGGCGCCACGACGTTGCCGTCGCGGCCCTTCTCGATCTGCTCCCAGCGCCAGAACGCCACGGGGTTTGCGCCCGGCATGCGGGCGGCCTTCAGGAACCCGTGCGGGTTCAGCCACATGTCGAGCTGGTACACCTCGGCGATCTCGGGGTGCACGGCCACCGGCGGCCCGTCGCCGTCCATGTGCCACGAGAACTCGCCGTTGGTGACGTGCGTCTGGCGCGTCTGGGTCTGCGTGGGCGTACCGCCGCGCCAGCCGAGGCCGTACTTCCAGGATGCGGGGGCGAGGCCCGGCTCCCGGTCGAACGTCTCCACGCTCGTGCCCGCCTCCCAGTTGATGGTGCGCTTGTAGTTGTCGAGCGAGCCGATGCGGGGCCAGTCGATGTTGACCGCGTTCTCGAACGTCTGGCCCACGGCGCCGGCGTAGCCGCCGCTGCCGGAGTACGAGAGGCAGCGCAGGTCGGCCTCGCCGATCTCTTCCGCGACGGCGGCGAGCAGGGGCGCCGGGTCGACGAAGCCCGGCGGGAACTCCTGGGCCGCCAGTGGATTCACCCCCAGCATGAGCAGAACGACGGTTCCGACAAGACGCTTCGCCATTTTCTCTCTCCTTCGTCGCCGCGCCGCGGTCCCGACGTTCCGATCCTCGCGCCCGACGTCCCGATCCTCGCGGAACCGGCAGGTCGAGGGAAGCGGCGGATTCGCCTCGCAGAAAGCGCCGCCATCGTACCACGGCGGATAGCAGTCCGTGGTGCAATCCGACGCCGTCCACGCGGGATGCATCGCCGCTCGAACGCAGCGGAGCGTTCGCTATGGGCTGCTGGGGATAAAGTGTTGTCGGAGGCGCCGCCGCGCGTCGTTGCAGGCGGTGTCCCGGAGGAGACCGCCATGTCCGAGTCCGAGCTGACCATCCGCTCGCTTACCGCCCGCGCCGTCGCCGCGCCGCTGGCCCGGCCGTTGCGCACCGCATCCGGCGATGTCCCGGTGTCGCCGCTCCTGCTGATCGACGTCGCGACGGAGGAGGGTCCCGTCGGGCGGGCCTACATCTTCGGGTACACGACCCTGGTGCTGCGGCCCCTCAAGGCGTTCGTCGACGATCTCGACGAGGCGCTGCGGGGCCGTCCGGCCTGCCCGGCAGCGGTGACCGACGAGCTGGCCGCGCGCTTTCGCCTCATGGGGCGCCAGGGCCTGGTCGGGATGGCGCTGTCGGGACTGGACATGGCGCTGTGGGACCTGCGGGGGCGGGCGCTGCAACGGCCGGTGGTCGAGTTGCTCGGCGGGGAGGCGGCGTCCGTGCCGGCCTACGACAGCTACGGCATCGTCGATCCGGTGGCGGACGCCCCGGCGCTGGAACAGAGTGTCGAGCAGGGTTTTCGCGCGATCAAGGTCAAGGTCGGGGCGGCCGACCTCGACTGGGACGTGAAGAACCTCGCCGGGGTACGCGAAGTCATCGGTCCGCATATTCGGCTGATGATCGATTTCAACCAGTCGTTGACGGCTCCCGAGGCCTTGCGCCGGGTCCGTGCGCTCGCCCGCTTCGACCTCGAGTGGGTGGAGGAGCCGGTGCCCGCCGAGGACCTGGCCGGACACGCCCGGGTCCGCGCCGGCTCGCCCGTGCCGATACAGACCGGCGAGAACTGGTGGTTCGGGCACGACATGGCGCATGCCCTGGCCGCCGGCGCCTGCGACTTCTGCATGCCGGACCTGATGAAGATGGGCGGAGTGACAGGCTGGATGCGCGCCATGGGGCAGGCCGAGGCGGCCGCCGTCCCGGTCTCCAGCCACCTGTTCATCGAGGCCAGCGCCCACGTCCTGCCGGTGACGCCGCTGGCGCACTATCTGGAGTACCTGGACCTGGCCGGCGCCGTGCTCGCCGACCCGCCGCTGCCGGTGGACGGCTGCGTGACCGCGCGGGGACCGGGGCTCGGCATGGACTGGGACGAGGCGGCGGTGGCGCGCTACCTCGTGTAGCTCGCTCGCGATCGAGTCGAGAATCGTCCTTCTCGCTCGCGCGGCCGTCCGCGAGGCAGGCGGATACGTGGAGGGCACGGCGCCGGAGCGAGGCCGGGAACGCCGGGTCCGGACGTCCGGCGTCAGACGCCCAGGGGTTGCGCAATCACCTGCTCCGCCGTGATTTCCAGCGAGCGTAGCCGCGCGGCGTGGTCGAAGATGTGGCTGACGATCATCACTTCGTCGGCGCCGGTGCGTTCGACGAACTCCGGCACGCCAGTACGCACGTTGTCGGGTCCTCCGACCACGGAGCACGACTGAGATTGGTTCAGGATCTCGCGCTCGACGGGTGACAGCCGGTCTTCGAAGCCTGCTACCGGCGGCGGCAGCTTGCCGGGCATCCCCCGGCGGAGGCCGAGCAGCGACTGCTGGGCGGACGTGCGCAGCAGACGCGCCTCTGCTTCGGTGTCGGCCGCGAAGACGTTCAGGCCCACCATGACGTACGGCTTTGCGCACTGCGCCGACGGTTCGAACCGCTCGCGGTAGATCGCGAGGGCGTCCATCAGCAGCGCCGGCGCGAAGTGCGAGGCGAAGGCGTAGGGCAGTCCCAGCGCTGCCGCGAGCTGTGCGCCGAACAGGCTCGATCCGAGGATCAAGATCGGTACGTCGAGTCCCATCCCCGGCACTGCGCGCACGCGCTGGTCGGGCGGCGCGGCGAAGTACTGCTGCAGCTCCACCACGTCGCGGGGGAACGCGTCGACGTCGCCGTCCAGGTTGCGCCGGAGGGCGTGGCTGGTGCGGCGGTCGGTGCCCGGCGCGCGGCCCAGTCCCAGATCGATGCGGCCGGGGAACAGCGTTGCCAGGGTGCCGAACTGCTCCGCGATTACCAGCGGCGCGTGGTTGGGCAGCATGATCCCGCCCGCTCCGACGCGGATCGTCGACGTGGCGGCGGCCACGTGGCCGATGACCACCGCCGTGGCGGCGCTCGCGATGCCGGGCATGTTGTGGTGCTCGGCCAGCCAGAAGCGCCGGTAGCCCCAGCGTTCCGCGTGCCGCGCCAGATCCGCCGAGTTGCGGAGCGCCACGGTGGCGTCACCGCCCTCCGGGATGGGAGAGAGATCGAGGAGCGAGGTCGCAGTCATGGCGGCCCGTGGCCGGTTTCACCCGCTGCCAATAAGGTCGAGTTTCGCAAGCATAGCGGCACGTCGGCGAGGGATCGTGCGGAAGCGATCGTCACCGAGCAGCTCGAGGAATACCTGACCATAGAGGACATCCTGGAGATCCCGCCTCCTGCCGATCCGTTCGGCGACATCCGTTGTGATCATGTCCGGAGCTTCGACGAGATCGAGGACAAGGCCGGTGCGCTACGAAGGCGTTGGGATCTCGGACTCGATCCGGTGCCGAGCGTGGTCGCCCTCTGCCGGCGCGCTGCGACGGCCTCGCCTGTGGTGTCACTCGCGATGGGAACCGGCCGAGCACGGAAGCCGTAGTCATCTCGGTCCGGACCAACCGTTGAGCGGTCGGCGGCCTACGCTGGCGCTCGAACTGGCGCACCGGGTGATCTGCAGCACCGGCCGTCCGGAACTCCGGCTTGGGAAGGCGATGCACCGGTTCGCCGCGGCGTTTTCTGACCCCCGCGGATCTTCGCCGTCGGCGTGTCCCTTACCGGGAACTGATGCGGCTGAAGCATTCCTACGGAATGTCGGCGGCGGCCATGCTGATCCGTCTTCGCGACGTCCGCATTCTGCCGCCTGTCGGCGTCGAGTACGCGTTCCGGGCGTACGCCCGTTCGTGGCGGAAGCGCGAGCCGGAACCGACGGCGGCCAACGAAGGACTGGCGACCTTCGAACGACCGTGGCGCTTCGAACGTCTGGTCTGGCGCGCGCTCGGAGAAGAGCTGATCTCTCCGGTTCGGGCGGCGGAGCTGCTGAAGTGCTCGCAGGGCGACGTCGAACGGGGAATGAGAGGGCCGCATGACCGGTGACAGCCGTCATCGTCAACGACGCCTCGTGCCTGATCGATCTGCACAAGGCCCGGCTCCTGCCGGTCATGCTGAGACTGCCGTACCGGTTCGTGGTGCCGCTACCGATTCGTCTGGCTGAGGCGCTGGACCTTTACTGATCGGGACTGGCGGCAGATGGCCGACCTCGGCCTCGTCACGTTCGACCTGCCGTCGGAACGAGTCGCGGACGCGCTGCGTCTGAGGAGTCTTCACCCGAAACTCTCGGCGCACGACTGCTTCTGCCTGGTGTCGGCGCAGTGCCACGATGGCGCCACGCTGCTGACGGGAGACCAAATCTTGCGCCAGGTAGCCACGCAGGCAGGAGTGCGTGTGCATGGCGTGCTGTGGGTCGAGGAGGAGCTTCACCGACGGGGCGCACGCAGCGAGAACCGGCTGATCTCGGTGCTCGAACGCTGGCGGGATGACCGAACGGTGTTTCTTCCTCGCCTGGAAATCGACCGGCGGCTTCAGCAGATGAGCCGGTAGCAAGTATCACAGACACTGACAGCTGCGGTCAGCTACCATCCCTCAGTCGACCATCGGCAGTTTTCCCTCGCCATCCCAAGAAATCTGCGTGCGCAGAGGACAAGTTACATGCCCAGCTACGTCCCGGACCCCCTCGCGATCGTCAACCTGATCAAAAGGAACCTTCAGGACCGCTACGCTTCCGGCTACCCAATCCTGAAGGAGCTCCTGCAGAACGCGGACGACGCACGGGCACGCCGATTCAGCTTGGAGGCGTTGCCTGGCTGGCGAGATGCGGGCAACCCGCTCCTGCAGGGCCCGGGATTGCTCGTCGCAAACGACGGCGAGTTCAGTCCCAAGGACCGGAAGGGCATCCTTGCGTTCGGCGACAGCGTCAAGGCTACCGATCGCGCTGCCGTCGGCCGGTTCGGCCTCGGCCAGAAGGCTGTGTTCCACCTGTGTGACGCCTTCGTTGTCTACGCTTTCGACGAGGACTGGGAGGACGAACCGTTCCGCAGCGTTGTGAATCCGTTTCTGGATGTCAAGGTCACGGACAATGTCACCAGGACGTGGGAAGATCTGCAAGACGACGATGTCGACCGGCTGCGAGGCCGCCGCGAAGTCGGAAGGCGCGCGCTGTTCCTCTGGCTGCCGTTTCGGCGACCTGACCTGCGGCCTGCGCGAGACATAGTCGGGTTTTCCCATGACGAGCCACGGATCGACGACACGGTGAGGGAACTGGCTCGTACGGACGAATTGCAGGTGCTTCTTTCCGCCCTCCGCAATCTGGAGTCTATAGAGATCCTGGACAACGGCAGGACGCTCTGCGCCGTACATGCGCGCGGCGCCGACCGGCTACTCGGCCCGGATGCGTGGCAGGAGGGCGAACGGTCTTTCGGCGGCCGAATTGGGGTGCAGGCGAACGGTGCCGACGCTCGCGTTGCACCGTTTGTCGGGCGCGAGGCGACGCTTCCGAGCAGTTGTCTGGCTGCACTTCAGAAGTCGGACCACTGGCCGCGGACAATCACCATCCAGACAACCGAACCGGAGAAGGGCGAACCGCACGGCGCGGCGATTCTGCTGCGCGGTGGTGGTCCTAGCCCGGAAGATTCGCGGCGGGTGTGATTTTCGGTACAGACACAAGAGCCTCCGCGTGGTACAAGTGTAGTGGCAACAAGCACTTACACCACCACGGAGGCCCCTGCGTGACGACCGACACTGTATCACAGACTGTTCTGTTCCCGGATCTGTTCGACAAGCCGCTGTTCGCCCAGTTCAACCAGGAGCAGGCCAGCTCCGACGGCGGGGCGGTTCTGCTGAAGGCCGCCGAGCGCGTCTACGGTCTGGTCAAGGCGTTCGCCGGGTGCCTGTTCGACAAGCGGGCGCCGGACAAGACCCGTCACACGCTCGCGGACCTGGTCGGCCAGCGCATCTTCGGCATCGCCTGCGGCCATCCCGACTGCAACGACGGCGACCACCTCGCCGACGACCCGGTGCACAAGCTGTTGCTCGACAGAGACCCGGTTTCGGGTGAGCGCCTGGCATCGCAGCCGACCCTGTCGCGGTTCGAGAACGCGTTCAACCGCTGCGCGCTCTACCGCATGGCGGACGAGTTGGCGACGCGGGTCATCGAGCGCCATCGCCGCCGTCTGGACGGGCAGGCGCGGTGCATCACCATCGACCTGGACCCGACGGACGACCCGACGCACGGGGCGCAGCAGTACACCCTGTTCAACGGGTACTACGACAACTGGTGCTACCTGCCGCTGCTGGCCTTCCTGCGCTTCGACCGCGAATCCGAGCAATATCTGTGCGCGGCGCTGCTGCGGCACGGCAAGGCGGTCGCCTCCGACGGAACGGTCGGGCTGTTGTCGCGTTTGCTGCCGCTGGTGCGCCGGGCGTTTCCGCGGGCACGCATTCTCGTTCGGCTCGACGGGGGCTTTGCCAGCCCGGCGGTCTTCGACTTCCTGGAGGCGCAGCCGCGGCTCGATTACGTGGTCGCGATGGCGAAGAACGCGGTCCTGCTGCGACACGCCGAGCCGGCCATGCTGGTGGCGCGGGCGCGCACTTGGCGCAGCGACCAGACCGAGCACGTCTACACCGAGACCGACGAGTATCGGGCCGGCAAATGGAGTCACGCGCGCCGCGTCGTGATCAAGGCCGAGGTCGTTCGCCTCGGGGACCGCGAGCCGCGGGACAACCCGCGCTTCGTGGTGACGAACCTGCGGCAGACGCCGCGCTTCATCTACGAGAAGGTCTACTGCGCGCGCGGCGACGTCGAGAACCGGATCAAGGAGCTGAAGGCCCTGCAGATCGACCGCACGAGTTGCCAGAAGTTCTCACCGAACCAGTTGCGCGTCCTGCTGACGGCCGCCGCCTACGTGCTGATGCAGGAGTTGCGGTTGCGCGCCGCCGACACCGCGTGTGCCCGCGCACAGGTGCCTTGGCTGCGCGACCGGCTGCTGAAGCTCGGCGTCCAGGTGGTGCGCTCGGTGCGTCGCATCGTCCTGCGCCTGCCGCGCGCGACACCGGACTTGGTGGCGTGGCGACAGATCGCGTTCGCGCTCGGGGCGCGCACCGGATAGCGTTCTGTCGCACGTCATATCGCTGCCGGCCGGTCGGCTGCCAAGCGCCCGCAACGGGGACGTGTGTGCAGCTATCGTCTTCGGCACCCGTCATCACGTCCATGGGGCGCTCAACCACGCCGCCACGCGTGGTTGAGGACGTTCCGGGGGCCACCCGCCGGTCACTACCCGCCGTCGGTGACCGAATCCGGTCTCGTCACCGCCTCCCGGAGGCCGAGTCCGGGACGTCGTGCATGATGCGGGCTAGTGCACGTCTGCCGAGCCTGCCGAGCCAGTTGACGATTTCGTGGGCTGTCTTTCTGCCGATCACGGAAGCGGAGAACGATGTCGGTGGATCCGGTCCATCAACCGCTGGCGTCGTGTTTCCCCTTCCAGGGGAGGGTCTCGGCCCGTTGCACCTGTTGCTCCACGGCTGTTTTTTCCTCGACGGCGGACGCAGCCGCATCGAAGGCCTGACCGAGCCGCGGTCCGACGATCCGAGAGATGCCGCCGCATTGCGAGTCGCCTGGAACACGGCACTACGCGACGATGTCGTCCTGCCGCTGATTCCCGCGGTGCTGAATGACGCACTCGGCATGAAGGTACTGAACGACGTAGACCTTGGACACGTGGTGCAGGCGATCGCCAAGAGCAAGTGGTTCACCGACGAACGCCGCGGGGCCATCTGCAAGAAGCACGTACTGGTGCGCGCAGTGCAGGAGAGTAAGATCGCGTGGCGACTCGCATCGGCGCATGCTGTGATCCGCCCGTTGCCCGCCGCCGTCGCCGATGCCCCCGAACGCCTCGATGAACTCTTTCCGGAAATGGATATCTGGGCCGAGGAACGCGAGCTGTTGCTCTGCGTCGACCATCACGCATCCCTCGTTCCATCCGCGACCTACTGGACGGTGGAGGAGCTTCAGTCCTTGTTCTCCCGTCTTGAGCCGCGCGCTTTCCAGTCTTCCGCACTAACACGGCTGCTCGGCGGCATTCTCACCGCGACGATGATCGAGGACGACCATCGCGAAGCGATCGGAACGCACCTGGAGCGTGCTCTCCGGGGGGCGCTGAAGGCGCCCCCGCCGCTGGCTTCGGCCGACAGAATCGCCGACGTCCTCCGACAGGCCTCGCCGAAAGTCTTCTTCCCGCTTCCCAGGCAGGTGGAGGAACGCGAGGTGCTCCGTGCGCTCGCCTCGACGGATGCCGCCGTTCTCCCGGTGCGCGGCGCGTGGCTCCCGGATGCCGAGACACGACCTGCATCACCGTCGGACCTCGTTGCGTTGTTGCGCTCCCTGGAGACTCTGATCGGCAACGAGAATGTCGATCAGGCTGACCAGGCCGCAGCCGCGGCGGTCGCTCTCCTCAAGGGACACCCGATCTCCAGGCTTGCGAGCCGGGAGGACCTTGCTTCGCTCAAGGTGCTCAAGGCAAGAGACCCGGGAACCGGACGGACCGTCCTGCTCTCGCTGGGAGAGCTGGTCGAGCGGGAAGGCCGTGGACTCCTGTTCCAGCAGTCGCCCGGAGCTGAACACAGATTGCACAAGCTGATCGCCGCCGTTCCGGACGCGCTGCCGGTCATCGTGGCGGGGCGGACGGCGGAGATTCTCAGGGAGCAAGGCGACGATTCGCCCCTGCATCCGCGTACCGCCGACGAGGCGAGCGTTTACGCCATAGTCAAGGCCGCACGCCGGTTCGGTCAGGCTGGCGAAAGGGCTGCGCTGATCGCGAACCTCGAACCGACGATCGCCGACGACCGGGACGCGCTACGGATGCTCTGCACGGGTGATGCCAGCGTCCGGTATAGCGCCAATGCACTCTGGTGCCCGGATGGCGAGTTGGCGTCGGTCGAACGACTTGCCGCCGCGCTCGCCAGCCAAGACGACAGCTTCCTCTTCGTGCCGTCTGTGATCACGAAAAACCTCACTGGCGTCTTGAGCCAGCATCTGGGCATCCAGGCTCTCGATTCGGGGAGACTCGAACTGCTCCTGGAGAGGAACGTCGAAGCGATGGGCCAAATCGCGCTGACGGAGGCAGAACGGTCGGCGTTGCTGTGCATCGACGGCATCGGCAACGACCTGTTGCAGCGCCTGCCGATCCACGACCGCTCAGACGGTACGGTCGGAAGAGCCGACGACCTCTATTGGGAAGACGATTGGCCGATTCCGGAAGCGCTTCGACCAAGCGCCCCGACGGTAAGGCTCTTCGAGGCTCCGTGCGCGCAGGAGCGGCAGCGCAGGATCATCAGACGCTGGGACTGTCGGCGGCAGGTCGAGACGGCCCTGACTCTGCCGGCGCCTGAGCGGTTCTGTCAGCCGATACTCCGCGCGCTTGCCGCACTCTCCGAGCGCGGTGAGACGCTCCCGCCGGAGACTCGCGCCCGGCTGAAGAAGGCGCGCTGGATCGCGGTAGGCCGCTTTCCGGTTGCCCCCGAAGAGGTCCTGTCGCTACCGGACGCGGCTGTAGCCGCGGCATTGGACCTGCTGTCGAGAGACGGTGAAAGGCCGCCGTTCCGGACAATCGACGGTTTGCCGGCCGATACCCGGGAACATCCTGCTCTCCACTACCTGACCGCGAACTTGTTTCCTGACCCGAAATCGTCCCTCGACGCGCTAGCCGAGTTGATAGCCACTGCGAAACTGGTCGGCATGCTCGGCCGTCCCGAAAACTACCCCATCGAACACTTCACCGCGTTGGCGTGCGCCGGCGCCGAGCTGGAGTTGCCTGCTTGGCCGCTTCTGCGGTCGGTGCTCTCGCTCGTCAGCGATAACAAGAGCATCGAGCGGATCCTGTCGGTCCTGCGTCAGTTACCCTCGGAGAGTCCGAGGGCCGCCGAGCTTGCTGCGCGGCATCTCGATGCATTGGCGGAACGCGCCAGGAAGAGGGATGCGACGGCAACGGCGGCGCGGCAGGCGTACCGCCACGGGTTCGAGGCCGTCGCAGCGTGGCCGGACGGGCTGCAGCGTCGGGTTTTCGCCGCCACGCACGTGCCGACCGCATCTGGAGGTTGGCGTAGCGGACGAGAGGTGGCGGGAGTCGGCCACGGGATGGCGAAGACGCATCTTCTCGCCAGCGATTGCGCAGGCATGCTTGAGCGGCCGGAAGCGGACAGTCAGCCCGAGCCCGTGAGTGTTCATACACGCGCTGGCAGCCCCGTAGACGGATCTGCTCCGAGCGGCGATGTGGACGAACTCGAGGAAGCGGCCGCCGCGAAGCTCCGGCGTCTTCTGGCGCCGTGGCGCGACCGCGTGCCGCCGGAACTCGTGATCATTCTCCTGGGCTTTCTCGGCCGGTTTCCGGCCATGAGGCAACTCGCCGAAGAGTGGAAGAGCGATAGCAAGCTCGCTGTCGAGTCGCTCTGGGGCGATCTCGACCGGCACATGAAGCCGCCTCTCAAGGCCGGGAGTCCCGTTGCCAATCCGCTGGAGGCGAGAGTGGACGCGCGCCGTTTTCGAATCACCGAGGTCGCTGGTGAGCGCGTACGGGTAACGGCCTTGTCCGGCGATGAATTCGACGCGCCGTTGGCAGATGACTCGGAACTCGCGGTCGGCAATCTGCATCGGGAATCGTACCGCCAGCGGGACGTAGTCCTCGGGAAGGACGGAGCGAGAAAGCTGGTCATCGATCTGCATTTCCGACCGCTCCCTCCTCCATCTTCCTTCGAGTCAGCACGCGACATGTTTCGCCCGTTCGTTGAGACAGTGGCGATCGAGTGCCTCCTGGTTCACATGTCCGATCAGCAGGCTGCACTCGATACTTTTCTCGACAAGGTTGCCGGGGGAGATCAGCCGCCGGTGGACGAGACGAGGCGGCTCTTGCGCGACCGCCTGCCGACACTACTGGCGGAGATGAAGTTGCCTACCGACTCGCGGTGTCAACAGGCGCTCCGGGAGTACGAGCGCACGGAGAACCGGCTCGGCCGGCTGCCCGCGACCGAACGAGAGAGCGCGCCCGAGAATCTCGACGACGCGAAGGGCGCGTTGTGGGAGGCCGTCGAGGATCCCGACTCCGCGGCGGAGCTGCTCTCCGCCGTGCGCGACAGGATAAGTGGCCTCGGCTACTCCGGCGACCGGGTGCTCTTCGAACTGTTCCAGAACGCGGACGATGCCTGCGTGCAGCAGCCAGACGCCAGCGGCGACGATGGGCTTCGGGTCGAGTACGTGGAGAATCCCGCCGGATTCCGCGTCGTGCACTGGGGTCGTCCCATCAACTACATGGGCGCCGACCACGACCGGGCTCGGCAGCTTGGCCACGACCGCGACCTGCTCAACATGCTCGTGATGAGCTTTTCGGAGAAGCGGTCAGGGAGCGACTTGACCGGAAAGTTCGGGCTGGGTTTCAAGAGCGTGCACGTCCTGTCGGACCGCGTCGGCATCGCCAGCCGCTTCGTCGCGCTACGGGTCCGGGGCGGCATCCTGCCGCAGGAGTGGCCGGATGGAATCGACTTGGCGGCGGACATGAGTGCCGACGGCCGCAGGGCGACGCTATTCGACGTTCCTCTTGCGGACGAACCCGCGGCGCAGACGGAGGGTCGGGCGGCGGTCGGGAAGTTTGCCGCTGCCGCGCCCTGGTTGCCCGCGTTCGCCCGGCGAATCCGTCGGATTGACATCATCGGTAGCGAGCCCCGGAGTATTCGTTGCGAGGTAGCTGGATTCCCGCCGCAACTTCCCGGCAGCAGAGTCCTCGATGTGATCACTGTCACCGACACGACCGCGGGGGCGCAACGGATGCTGCGGTTCGATCTTGGCGATTTCCATCTGCTGATCGGGACCGGCGACAGCGGCCCACGTGGCTTCCCTGAGCATGTCGGCCGCCTGTGGAACCTCGCGCCCCTGGAGGAGAAGCTGCGCTGCGGCTGGTTGATCAACGGCCCGTTCCGGGTGGATCCTGGTCGCGGGCGGCTCGCCGGAACGGAGGATGATCGGCGCGATTGCATCGAGCGACTCGGCGAAGCGCTCGGCGAACGGTTGCTGGCGCTCCACGACCTGGCTTCCCTACATTGGCGTGTGCTGGCGGAGACGCTTTGTCTGGGGCCGTCGATCGAACCGGCGGAGTTCTGGTCGCGGCTGTTCGACCTCATGAGTCTGGACGCGGGGGACGACTTGGCCCGTCATCTCCACCTGAACACCAGTGGGTACGCGCGTCTGCTGGCCGAGCGTGCGACGGCGCCGACCGGTCTGCCTCAGCCCTTCAACCGCTTGGTCCGTGCCTCGGACGTCGAACACTGCACGACGGAGGCTTTGGCTGACCCCAGTGTGCTGCAGGCAGTCGAGGCGTGGCCATCGCTGAGTCGACGCAGGGAACGCATCGTCGCCGGCGATGTGGCTGCGCGCCTCTGGTCGCTCGGCTTCGGGGACGTGCGAGGAATCGCGCTATACGACCTTCTTCGTGAGGAACTCGGTGGAGAGAACCGCGTCGATGTCGATCTGGCGGAGCAGCTCGGGCGAGTCATCACACTGAAGACACTTGAGGCCGATCCAATCCATCGGGAACGCGACAGCCTACTCCGAATTGCCGGGCAGGCCGCTTTCCGCGCACAGGATGGGACGTGGAGAAACGCCCGCGAACTGAGCCTGGAGGCAGCGGACAACCACGACGAACGACGAATCTGCCGTTTCGCGCCCAAGCACGCCCTGCTCGACCGGGCGTACGGGCACGACGCCGTCGCGTTCTTCCAAGTGGCGCGGGTCCGGTCCGGCTATGGTCCCCAGCTTCCACTTCTGCTCGCCGGGTGGGCGAGAGTCGCCCAGGACGACAGCAAGCGCCGCGCCGCGCTGCGCTACGTGATCGACGGGGACCATCGAGCGTCGCTATCGGAAGCGATGCGCAGCACACCTCCGACTTGGTTGCCGAAGCGTGAGGTTCTGTTCGATCACGAACTTCTGAGGGATTGGCCGGAGGAAGATCGCAAACGCCTGGTCAGCGAGCTCGCCCCCGACCAGCTCGTGCGACGTCCGACCCCTCCACCAACCCTGCCGACCGCTCCACGCCCCGGACAAGTGGGACAAGTAGTCGAGTGCATTCACAATTGGTGGCAAAACCACTACGTCCAGGAGCGGAAGCGCCACGTGGAAGCCACCTATCCGCCCAATTTCTCGTTTTCGGCCCTCCAGCGGACCGATCCTATCGACCGGACGGCATGGTTCACCATGTTCGCGTTGGCCTGCTTCCAGTCGCTGGGCCGAACGCAGGACGAACAGCACCGCAGCTTCATCGATCACGGCTGGCAAGATGGCTGGTGGCCGGAACTCGCGGAATCCCAGCCGCCCGACAGCGTCAAACCTTGGCTCGATCGGCTTGAGCGGTGGAGCGATGCCGAGCCTTTCGACCAGCATGCCCATGCCTGGAGACGGACGTTCGTCGATCTGTACACGGTGGCCCGCTGGCTGTCGAAGTACGAGGAGATATTCCGCAAGTTCCCGGACATTGTCCGCGAGCGGGGTCCCGTGTCTTTGATCGACCTGCTCCGACCGTCGCACTCAAGTGCATTGGCGTCACTGGGAACGGAGGCTGCACCCGTCGACCGCACGCTGAGCAGCGGGGTGAACTGGATGATCCGCGAATTGACCCGCAATGGTCTGTACGGATGCTCTGACGCCGACTTGACCGCCCCGTACTGTTGGATGCCCACGCAGCGCGTACGGAATTTGTTGCTGTCGTTGCACGCACCGATCACTGAGGCGTTGGCCAAGCCGGACGAGAGTCGCGCCATATACGGATTCATCGTCGACCACATCGGGGCCGACCGCGCGCGCTTCGAGGGCGACTTCGATCTTCCGTTGCAGGTCATGACTCGCTCACGGTACCGAGAAGCGCTCGGTCGATGCCTCGCAGCGGCCGGCTTCGAGCTGCCGGCCTTCGGCTCAGAATGACGTTCGACAGCAGGTTCCCTTGGATAGAACCCGGGATGGCCAATACCAACGAACCGCTCGCCACCGGCACGCCGGTAACCCACCCGCGCCATGGCGCGGGTCGGGTCGTGGCGGACATGGGCGCGACGGTCATTGTGCGGTTCGACGGGAAGCTGGAGCAGGTGCCGTCGAGCGAGGTCGCGGAGACCCCGTCGTTGTACGCGGCTCTCCGGCGCGGGACCCTTGACGACGCCACCGACGCGGTCGTACGCGCCCAGGCGCTCGCCATCTCGTCGGTCAACGAGCAGTGGGGCGTCTTCTCGCGGTCTCGGGTCCAGTTGCTCCCGCACCAATTGTGGGTCTGCCGCACCGTGAATCGCGAGTGGCCGTTTCGCTGGCTGGTGGCCGACGACGTGGGACTCGGGAAGACCATCGAATGCGGCCTCGTGCTGATGCCCCTGATAGCCTCCGGGCGCGTGCGCCGACTGCTTATCCTCGCACCCGCGAAGCTCGTGCCGCAGTGGCAGTTCCGCCTGAAGGACATGTTCGACATTCGCGTGCAGCGCTACGTCGCCGAGGCAGACACCGCGCGCGGCGACTTCTGGGCGACGGCGTCGATGGTGGTGGCGTCCTTCCACACGCTGCGCGGCGCCCAGGGCGACCGGCGCGGCGCCCGCCAGCGGCTGCTCGAAGCCGATCCATGGGACCTCGTGATCGTCGACGAGGCCCACCATCTGGGTATCGATCAGCGCACGGGGCCTACGTTGGCCCACAGTCTCGTGGCGGACCTCGAGGAGCGGGGGAAGGTCAATTCGCTCCTGTTCTTCACCGGCACGCCCCACCGTGGAAAGGACTTCGGCTTCTACGGTCTGATGCGCCTTGTGCGACCGGATCTGTTCGACCCGGATCGAGACATGGCCGAACAGCTTCCGCAGCTTCGGCACGCGATGATCCGCAACAACAAGGCGGCGGTCACCGACCTGCAGGGCAACCGCCTGTTCAAGCCGATCAGCGTCCACAACCGAGAGTACCGCTACAGCGATCAGGAAGCTCTGTTCTACCAGACGCTGAGCCGGTTCATCCTGGACGGGCGGGCGTACGCGGCGACCCTGGACGGGCGGGCGCAGACCGCCCGTATGCTTGTGCTGACCGCCCTTCAGAAACTCGCGGCCAGCTCGGTTGCCGCCGTCCGCAGCGCGCTTCTCAATCGGCGCGCCATGCTGCAGGCGAAGCTGGCTCCCGCAGGGCGCTCTTCGTCTCATGGGCCGGCGTTTCAGGGGGAGGGGACGGGGACAAACGTCCGGGACGTCAGCCTGCCGGTGGAGGACCAGGCGACGTTGGACGAGATTGCTGAAGCCGAGGAGCAACTGCCCGGCGCCGCGGCCGTGCTGCTGATGCGGGACGAGGTGGATCGCATCGGGGAAGTGCTCGCGTTGAGCGAGAAGATTGCAGCCGAAACGAAGGTCGAGCGCCTGATCGCCATGCTCGACGATGGGTTTCCGGCGGATGAGGCCGTGCTCCTGTTCACCGAGTACAAGGCGACGCAGGCGCTCGTCCTCAATGCTCTCCAGCGGCGGTTCGGTTTCGGATCGGCGACGTTCATCAACGGCGACGATCGGCTCGCCGGGGTGGAGCAGGGGTCGGGGGGCGTCAGGACCGTCAGTCAGCCACGCGAGAAGGCGGCCGCCATGTTCAACGAGGGACAGGTGCGCTTTCTCGTATCTACCGAGGCCGGCGGCGAGGGAATCGACCTCCAGGAGCAGTGCGCCACGCTGGTGCACGTCGACATGCCCTGGAACCCGATGCGGCTCCACCAGCGCGTCGGGCGCCTGTCGCGGTACGGGCAGCGGCGGTCTGTCGCTGCCTACATCCTGCGCAACCCCGACACCGTCGAGGCGCGCATATGGGACCTGCTGGGGGAGAAGCTGGAGCGTGTGCAGCAAGCGTTCTGCGCCGTCATGGAGCAGCAGGAGGACATCGCGCAGTTGGTCGTCGGCATGGCCGGCGGCGTCGTTTTCAACACGTTGTTCACCGGTGCGGCGGGGAAGACGGGCGAGCAGTTGACCACTTGGTTCAACGAGGCTACCGCCACACTCGGCGGACGCGACGTTCTGGAGACGGTGCGGGACATGGTCGGCAACGTGTCGCACTTCGACTTCCAGCAGGTAGGCGCCGACGTGCCGCAAGTGGACCTCCCGGATCTCGAACGGTTCTTCACGCTGGCGGTCGGCCGGCACAGGCGGCGCATCCTGAGACACGAGCATGGCATGGAGATCAAGGCGCCGGATGCATGGAAGGAGCGCAGCTACGCGGTGCGCTCGCGGTACGAAGGTCTCGTGTTCGATCGCGGACTGCGAGGCCGGAATGCAGCGTCCCGCGTGCTGGGGGTCGGCCACCATCTCTTCGACATCGCTCTTGACGAGAGTCGACAACTTCCTGCGCGGGTCGCAGTACTGGACGGGATAACCACTCTGGTTCTGGTTCTGTCGGTCGAGGATGAGGTGACGGGCACTGGATCACTGGTGCAGCGTCTGGTCTTCGGGGTCAGGCAGGTCTCCAGCCAGGCAGAGACCCTGCGCGACTGGGAGCTTCTCTGCCTGCTGAACGGCCTGAAGGTGGGGGCCGCCGAGTGCGAGACGTTGCCGGCCGATGTCGGGGCGGCGGTCGAGCACCTGCGCATCGCGTTCGAGGCAGCCCTGTCAGACCACGCGCCAGCGATGCGACGGCCGATTGCGTGGCCCGAGATGCTGCTGGTCCCTGCGACTCCGGGAGGGAAGACTCAGCGCACTGCCGCACCGCCACGCGTGTTATCGTGAGACTGGCATCGACGATGGACGAAATCGCCCCTTGGCTGACCCCGGCGCTTATCATCGCGCTGTTCACTTGGCTCCAGAGAGATACGCGCGAACTGCGACGCGAGATGAACGAGCGGTTCAAGGGTGTCGGTGACGGGGTCAAGACGCTGACCACCGAGATGCACCAGCGGTTCGATCAGGTCACCCGCGAACTCGGGGAGAACCGCGAACGCATGGCGAAGCTGGAAGGCGCGCTCGAAGGGTTCCTCGCAGGCCGGCGAGACCGCGACGCAGCCTGACGCCGACCGACCAGCAGACGCCGTCGACCTGAAAGCACGGTCTCTGCGGACATCCGGCAGCCACCAGCCTACCGCCAGCGGAAGATCCGGAGCGCCACGCCGAAGCTCGCGCCGCCCCACGCCGCGAGGATGAGCAGATCCGGCCCGTTCGCGACCAGCCCGTTCCCGTCCAGCATCACGCCCCGCAGCGCGTCGTTCAGCGCCGTCAGCGGCAGTGCCTGGATGAACGGCTGCATGGCGTCCGGAAAGTTCGACGAGGCGAAGAAGACGCCGGAGCAGATCCACATCGGCGCCATGACCACGTTCATGATGCCGGACACACCCTCGATGGTCTGCGCGCGGCTCGCCGTGAGCAGGCCGATGCCGCCGAAGGTCATCGCCCCGAGCAGGGATACGGCGGCGAGACTGACGAGCGAGCCCTCGATCGGCACGCCGAACATCAGGCGGGCGAAGCCGACCAGCGCCACCAGCTCGATCGCGAGCAGCACGAGGCGCGCCGTCACGAGGGCGGCCAGGTACTGGTGGCGCCGCATCGGCGTCGCGATCAGCCGCTTGAGCAGCTTGCGGGTGCGCTGCACCACCAGCGTGAAGCCGATGCCCCACATGCCGGTGCCCATGATGTTCATGCCGAGCAGGCCGGGGATCAGCCAGTCGATGTAGCGGCTTCCGGGGGCGGTGACGGTCTCGCTCCGGCCGGTCCAAACGTCCTTCCGGCCGGCCGCGCGCTGCAGCAGATCGTCGACCGTCTGCCGGGCCAGCCGGCTCTCCGGCCGGGTCGGGTCGTAGCGGTACGTCGGCGGATCGCTCGGAACGACCACGACGTGCGCAAGCCCGTCGCGCAGCGCCGCGCCCGTGCCGCCGGGATCGACGGATACGACCTCGACGTTGTCGTGCGCCGACAGGGCCCCGAGCAGCGCCGCCGCACCAGAACCCTCCTCGACGGCGACCGCCACCGGCGCCTCGGAAGGGGAGCGGAACGCGATTCCGAGGGCGAGCGCCATCAGCAGCGGAAAGATGAAGACCCAGAAGATCATCTCGGGCTCGCGCACGAGGATGAGCAGCCGGGTGAGGGTCATCTCGACGAACGGATGACGCGGCTCCTCGGGTCGGGTCTCAGTCATCGCGGAGTCGGTGTCCCGTCAGGGCCACGAAGACGTCCTCCAGGGTGGCGGTGCGCGTGGCGAGCGTCTCGATGTCGACGCCGGCGTCCGCCGCCACCCCCACCAGTGCGGGCAGCGTGCGGTGCAGGGCCGTCGCCGTGACCGTCCAGGCGTGCGCCGTCCCGTCCGCGCGCACCGCGTCGACGTCGGGGAGCGCGGCGATCCGTTCCTGCAGGTCCGCAGGCACCGGTCCCTCGCTGCGGGCGAAAGCCACCTCGACGATGTGCGGCGCGCCGATGGAGAGGATCAGCTCGTCGGGACTGCCCTCGGTGACGATGCGTCCCCGGTCGACGATGGCGACCCGGTCGCACAGCACGTGCGCCTCGTCCATGTAGTGGGTGGTCAAGAGGATGGTGCCCCCTTCGGTCCGGTAGCGCTGCAGCAGCGCCCACAACTGCCGCCGCGACTGCGGATCCAGCCCGGTGGTCGGCTCGTCGAGGAACAGCAGCTCCGGATCGCCGACCAGGGCGCACCCGACGGCGAGACGCTGCCGCTGGCCGCCCGACAGCTTGCCGACCCAGCTTGCGCGCTTGCCGCCCAGCTCCAGGAGGCCGAGCACGTCGTCGACCGGGCGCCCGCGCGGATAGAACGACCGGAACAGCCGGAGCGTCTCGAGCACGGACAGCTTCTCGTCCAGTTGCGATTCCTGCAGGTGGATCCCGAGCCGCGCCCGCAACGCGTCGTCGTCCTCCCCCCACGCGCGCCCCAGAATCCGCACCCGACCCGCATCGGGCGCCAGCAGCCCCTCCAGGATCTCGATGGTCGTCGTCTTGCCGGCGCCGTTCGGTCCGAGCAGGCCGAAACACTCGCCACGGCGCACGTCGAGATCGAGACCGTCGACCGCCAGCACGTCGCCGTAGCGCTTGACGAGGCCCGCGCAGGACAGGGCCGGCTCAGCAGGGTCGGCCATCGTCCCGTCGCGCGCCCGGTTTGCCACGGCCGCCCGTCGACGACCGGACCGTCGGCCGCGAGCCCGATCTCGCCGGGTCCTTCATGGCGCCAGCGCCGGGGTCGTCGTGGGCGGCTCGCGGCGCTGCGTGCCCTGCTCGTAGGCGTACCCCAGCTCGAACAGCGTCGCCTCGGCGAACGGCCGACCGAGCATTTCCAGCCCGATCGGGAGTCCGTCGGCGGTCAGCCCGGCCGGCAGGGTCAGCGCCGGGAAGCCGGTGGCGGGACTCAGAAAGCGGTTGTTGCCCCGCGCGTACGCGTCCTGGGTGCTCGCGTTGGTGAGCGCGTCGGGAGCGATCACCGTCGTCTGATGATCGAACGTGGCATAGACCAGCGCGTCGAGGTCGTTGTCGGCCATCGCGGTCAGGACGTTGCGCCGCAACTCCTCGCGAACACGGAGAATCGTGAGGTACCCGCGGTCACGGGTCGACTGGCCGACGACGTTGATGAGGCCGCGCGCCCGCCAGGGGGTGACCACGCCCGACACGAGGATGTCACGGACGGTCTTGACCGGCGCGTTCTCGTGCTCGGCGAGGTAGTCGTTCATCGCGCGCTCGGTCTCGAAGTTGTTGGTGGTGTACGCCCGCTGCGCCGATTCGAGCCCGGCGATGGTCACCGGATCGACGACGGAGGCCCCCAGCGCGCGCATGTCGGCGAGGGCCCGGTCGACGAGCGCCCGCACCTGCTTGTAGTCGTCGGCGCCGGGATCGGTTTTCGGGTCCATCGACTCGCGGATGACGCCGATGCGCGCTCCGCGCAGGCCCTCGGTGTCGAGACCGGCGGCGTAGGACTCGGGCACTTGCCCGACGGTATAGGAGGTGATCGGATCGTTGGCGTCGTAGCCGGCGATGGCGTCGAGCAGGAGGGCGGCGTCCCGCACGGTCCGGGTCATCGGGCCGAGCGTGTCGCTGGACGGGTTGGCCGGCATCATGCCGAAGCGGCTGACCAGCGGCAGGGTGGGGCGCAGGCCGACCAGCGCGTGGACCGCGGCCGGGCCGCGGATCGACCCGCCGGTATCCTCGCCGATGCCGACCATCCCGAAGTTGGCGGCGATGCCCGCGCCGGTCCCGCCGGACGACCCGCTCGGATTGCGGGTCGGGTCGTAGGCGTTGCGGATGATCCCGAACGCCGAGCCGACGTAGCGCGAGGCGAACTCGCCCATGTTCGTCTTGGCCAGGATGAGGGCGCCCGCCGCGCGCATGCGGACCACGATGGTCGCGTCGCGCCGGGACATGAAGCCCTCGAACAGGGCCGAGCCGTAGGTGGTCGGCATGTCGCGCGTCTCCACCTGGTCCTTCAGCAGCACGGGGACGCAGTGCAGCGGGCCCACCGGTCCCGACTCGGCATAGGCCGCGTCGAGCTCGTCGGCGCGTTCCAGCGCACGGGGATTCACCACCTGGATGGCGTTCAGGTTCGGGCCGGTCTGGTCGTAGGCTGCTATCCGATCGAGGTAGGCCTGAACCAGGCCGCGGCAGGTCAGCTCGCCCGACGCGAAGGCGGCGTGCGCGTCCGCGATCGTCGCCTCGATCAGTTGGAAGCCCTGGCCGCCGGCAACGGCCGGGGCCAGCAGCCAGACGGCGACGGCGACCGCCAGCCACTGCCTGCCGCGTCTCGCCGTCTCGCTGTTCTCGTAGTGCGCCGCCGTCCGTCTGCTTCGCGTCACGGTGCTTCCTCCATCGGCCGGCTCGTTGCCGGCATCCGGGGACTATGTCACGGGCGGGGCCGGTTGGAAAGCCGGAGCGGACGGCCGCCTCCGCGTCCCGCCGAGCCTCCGGGGTTCCGGGCGTGCGCCCGGCGCGCCGACACAGGCGACGTCGAGGCCGCCTCCGTGCCGTGGTATCGAAAAACCGCGCACTTTCGCGCCGCAAAGTCCTATCATGGGCGGCATCCATGCGGATTCGCGGCCGCGTCCACCGGAATCAGCGAGGGGACAGCATCATGATCGTCACTGGCAAGGCGCTCCCACGACGGGCGGTCCTGCGCGGAATCGGCGCATCGCTCGCGCTCCCGTTCCTGGACTCGATGGTTCCGGCCCTCGGGGCGTTCCGGAAGGCCGCGGCGACCCCTGTGCCGCGGCTCGGCGTGGTCTACGTGCCCAACGGGATGCGGATGGAGCACTGGATCCCCGCGACGGAGGGCGCGGACTTCGAGCTTCCCCTCGTCCTGAAGCCGCTCGAGCCGCTTCGCCGCCACGTGCAGGTGCTTTCCGGCATGCACGGCGTCACCAGTCCCGGCCCGCACCCGCGCGCTTCCACGCGCTTTCTCACCGGTGTTCCCGCCAAGCCGGAGAACGGCGCCGACGTGTTGGCCGGCGTGTCCATGGACCAGCTCGCCGGCCGCGTGCTCGGACGCGAGACGCAGCTCGCCACGCTGGAGCTGGCGCTCGACGGCCGCGACTTCGCCGGGTCGTGCGGCAACGGATTCAGTTGCGCCTACACGAACACCATCGCGTGGGCGGATGCAACCACGCCGCTGCCGATGGAGAACGATCCCGGCGTCGTCTTCGAGCGGCTGTTCGGCGACAGCGGCAGTACCGATCCGGCGATCCGCCGGGCGCGGCTGAAGAAGGACGCCAGCCTGCTCGACTCGGTCACCGAACGTGCGCGCGACCTGTCGCGCGAGCTCGGCGCGGGCGACCGGCGCAAGCTGGGCCAGTACCTGGACGCGGTGCGCGACGTCGAACGGCGCATCCGGAGAACCGCCGCACAGTCCGGCCGCGAGCTGCCGGCGGTCGATCGGCCGGAGGGTATCCCCGACACCTTCGGCGAGCACGCCGGGTTGATGTTCGATCTGCTGGCGCTGGCCTGGGAGACCGATCTCACCCGGGTCGCCACCTTCATGCTCGGCCGCGAGCTGACCGGCCGGACCTACGCCGAAATCGGCGTGGCCGACGCGCACCACCCGATCTCGCATCACCAGCGGGACCCGGAGAAGCTGGCCAAGCTTACCAAGATCAACCAGTATCACGTGGACGTCTTCTCGCGGTTCCTGGACCGGCTGCGGTCGACGCCGGACGGCGACGGATCGCTGCTCGACCACTCGATGATCGTCTACGGCGCCGGCATGGCCGACAGCAACGCCCACGCCTCGGACAACCTGCCGATCCTGCTGGCGGGCGGGGCCGCGGGCAAGGGCGGCCGGCACGTGCGGTATTCGCCCGACACGCCGCTGGCGAACCTGCACCTGACGCTGCTTGACAAGCTGGGCGTGCCGGTGGACTCGCTCGGCCACGCGACGGGGCCGTTGTCGCTGGGCGGTTGACCGCCTCGTCGGGCGTCGGGGCAAGGCCGACCCCGGCGCCTGGACTCGGCAGATGCGTCACGTTGTTCGCGATCCAGCAGATCCGGCAAGTGGCGGGAGGCGCGGATTCGCCTACCCGCCCCGCGTATGCATCTCCAGGTGCGGTTCCTTCTGCAGCGTCTCGATTGGGATGAACGGCTGGCGGTCGCCGGTGGCGAGACGAACTTCCGCTCCGCGGTCGCTCCGGGCGGTCCAGATGCCCTCGATCAGGGCACCGATCTCCGCGCGTGACATCCCGGCGCGCAACGGGCCGCGCAGGTCCGTACCCTCGCGGGCGTACAGACAGCGGTACCACAGGCCGTCGGCGGTCAGGCGGCTCCGGTCGCACGAGCGGCAGAAGGGCTCGGTGGTCGACGAGATGATGCCGAACGTCTGACCGCCGGGCAGGCGGAACCGGTCGGCGGGCGCGGAGGATTCCTCCTCGATGGTCGTGACCGGTCCGAGCGCTTCCCCGATCAGCCGCAGCATCTCGGCACGCGAGAGGACGTCCTGTACGGACCAGCGCGTGGCGCCCCCTACGTCCATGTACTCGATGAAGCGCACCTCGGCGCCCACCTGCCGGCCATAGGCGAGCAGGTCGATCAGCTCGTCGTCGTTGACGCCGCGGATGACGACGGTGTCGATCTTCAGGTCGGTGAAGCCCGCTTTCCGCGCCGCGTCCAGGCTGTGCTGCACGGTGGTGACACCGTCGAAGCGGGTCAGCTCGCGGAAGCGGTCGGCGCGCAGCGTGTCGAGGCTCACGGTAAGCCGGTGGAGTCCGGCCTCCCGCAGGCCGGCGGCCTGGTCCGCGAGCAGCATGCCGTTGGTGGTGAGCGCGAGGTCCCGGATGGCCGGCTTCTCTGACAGCCGTTGGATCAAGTCCGGCAGGTTCTTGCGGAGCAGCGGCTCCCCGCCGGTCAGGCGGACGCGGTCGACGCCGGCGTCGGTGAAGGCGTCGACGAGCGCGCCGATCTCCTCGAAGGTCAGGATGTCCCCGCGCGGCAGCCAGACGTACTCCTCCTCCGGCATGCAGTACTGGCAGCGCAGGTTGCAGCGGTCGGTGACCGAGATTCGCAGGCTGCGCAGCGGACGATCCAACCGGTCGAGAGCGGCCATCGGCTCTTCATTATCGCACCAGACGAGTCCCGCGTCGCGCGAGCGGCGCAACGGGCGCCGCCGCTTGCCGCACGACCAAATCGCCTGCCGGACCGCGCGCCCCTCTGCAGGGCCTCCTGAAGGCTCCCCCGGGCCGGTCGGAGGCTCGGCGCGGGCTATAATCGTTGCGAGACGGCCAGCCTCCGGCGCCGCGCGTGGCTCCGAAGTATCGCGCGCGGCAATCCAGGTTCTCGCGCTCTGTCCGATCCAGTGATTGCAACGGTGCAGATCCGATGATTCCGGCCATCCGCGGCACGCACGACATCCTGCCGGGCGAGATCGAGCGCTGGCAGCACGCCGAGCGGGTGATCCGCGACGTGTGCGCCCGCTACGGCTACCGCGAGATCCGCACTCCGGTCATCGAGCGCGAGGAGTTGTTCGCCAAGGGGACGGGCGAGACCACCGACATCGTCCAGAAGGAGATGTACGCCTTCGAGGACAAGGGGGGCGAGCGGGTCACACTGCGGCCGGAGGCGACGCCGAGCATGGTGCGGGCCTACGTCGAGCACGCGCTCGAGCAGGCGCTGCCGACTGTCAAGCTCTTCAGCTTCGGACCGATGTTCCGCTACGAGCGGCCGCAGAAGGGCCGTTACCGCCAGTTCCACCAGCTCGACGTGGAGGTCTTCGGGGTCTCGGACGCAACGCTGGACGCCGAGGTGATAGAGATGGCGGCGGCCCTCGTGCGCGCACTGGGGATCGACGAGGCGGAACTGGTCGTCAACTCGGTCGGCTGCCGCGAGTGCCGGCCGGGGTTCGGCCGGGCGCTGCTGGAGGCGCTCGGTGAGCGGAAGTCCGAGTTGTGCGGCGACTGCCGGCGGCGTGCCGAGACGAATCCCCTGCGGATCTTCGATTGCAAGGTGCCGCCCTGCCAGCCGATCGTCGACGCCCTGCCGCATTCGACAGACTACCTGTGCGACGCGTGCCGCGAGCACTTCGCCGCGGTAACCGGGCAGTTGAAGGCGCTGGAGCTCGACCACCGCGTCTCGCACAGGCTCGTGCGCGGGCTCGACTACTACGCCCGGACGACCTTCGAGGTGCTGGGCTCGACGCTCGGCGCCCAGAACGCGTTGCTCGGCGGCGGACGCTACGACGGGCTGGTACGCCAGCTCGGCGGGCCCGACCGGGCCGGCATCGGGTTTGCCGCCGGCATGGAACGGCTGGTGCTGGCGATGCCGGAGAATCCCGGGACGGTGGCGCCCGACGCCTTCGTGGTGGCGCTGGGCGAGGCGGCCCGGCCGGCTGCCCACGTGCTGGCCCGCGACCTGCGCCACGCCGGCGTGGCGACGCTCGTGGACTACGACGCCCGCTCGTTGCGGGCGCAGATGAAGCGGGCGAACCGGTCCGGCGCGCGCCGGGTTCTCATCCTCGGCGACGATGAGCTCGCCCGCGGCGAGGTTACCGTGAGGGACATGGCGTCGAGTGAGCAGGTGACCGTCGCGCGTTCCGAGGTCGTGCAGCGGGTTAGCGGCTGATGCCTCGCTGCAGCCGTCCGATACATCCGACAGAGGCCGACAGATCCGACAGACATCCGGGACTCGAAGCGTTCCGCCGACACGATTGAGTCCTTACGACTCCCGGCGCGCCGCTGCGGGGCTCCTCCACCCGATACGAGACGATCGTGACTGAAGAGAGACATTCCGTTCCGCGCACCCGCACGCACACCTGCGGCGAGCTCCGCCCGGGCGACGTCGGAATCGACGTGGTGCTGATGGGCTGGGTCCACAAGATCCGCGATCTGGGCGGGTTGACCTTCCTGGACGTGCGCGACCGGCACGGCATCACCCAGGTGGTCGCCCGCGACGGCAGCGAGGTGCTGGCGCGGATCAAGCAGGTGCGGCCCGAGTACGTCATCGTGGTCGCCGGGCCGGTGGAGCGCCGCTCGGAGGAGACCCTCAACCCGAAGATCGTGACCGGCGAGGTCGAGGTGGAGGCGCGCAGCCTCACCGTGCTGAGCGAGGCGCGGACCCCGCCGTTCCAGATCGACGAGGAGACGCCGGTTTCCGAGGAAGTGCGCCTCCGCTACCGCTACCTGGACCTGCGCCGGGCGCGCATGCGCGAGAACATCGGGCTGCGGCACCGCATCACGATGGCGGTCCGCAACAGCCTCGACGCCGACGGGTTTTGGGAGATCGAGACGCCGCTGCTCACCAAGTCGACGCCGGAGGGGGCGCGCGACTACCTCGTGCCCAGCCGGCTGCACGCGGGGGAGTTTTACGCGCTGCCGCAGTCGCCGCAGATCTTCAAGCAGATCCTGATGGTCTCCGGCATGGACCGCTACTTCCAGATCGTCAAGTGCTTCCGCGACGAGGACCTGCGCGCGGACCGGCAGCCCGAGTTCACGCAGATAGACATCGAGATGTCGTTCGTCGACCAGGAGGCGGTCTTCGCCGCGGTGGAGCGGCTCATGCAGGCGGTTTTCCGCGTGGTGGACAAGGAGGTGCCGGTTTCGTTCCCACGCCTGACCTACGACGAGGCGATGGCCCGCTACGGCAGCGACAAGCCGGACCTGCGCTTCGAGATGCCGATCCAGGACGTTTCCGACGTGTTCCGCGCGGGCCGTTTCAAGGTCTTCCGCGAGCTGGTGGCCGGAGGCGGTTCGGTACGTGCGCTGGTGGTTCCGGGCGCCGGGCGCCAGTCGCGCGCGCAGATCGACAACCTGGTGGACGAAGCACTGGCCCTGGGCGCGAAGGGGCTCGTCTGGGTGCGCCAGTCGCCGGAGGGCGTCATCCAGAGCTCGATCCTGAAGGCGGCGGGTGAGGAATCGCTGGCGCAGGTGGTGCAGGCCGTCGGGGCGGAGCGCGACGACCTGATCCTGATCGCGGGCGGCGAAGGCTACGAGGCTTCCGCCCTGCTGGGCCAGTTCCGACTGCGGCTCGCGCAGCGGGAGGGGCTGATCGACGAGAGCCGGACGTCGCTGAGCTGGGTCGTCGACTTTCCGCTCATGGAGTGGAGCGAGACCGAGCAGCGGCTGGTGTCGATGCACCATCCGTTCACCTCGCCGCGGCCGGAAGACCTCGACCGCCTGGAGGAAGACCCCGGGGCGGTCCGCGCCCGCGCCTACGACCTCGTGCTCAATGGAAACGAGATCGGCGGCGGCAGCATTCGAATCCACCGGGCGGATCTGCAGGCCCGCATCTTCCGGCTGCTGAAGATCAGCGACGAGGAAGCCAAGGCCCGCTTCGGCTTCTTCCTCGACGCGTTGCAGTACGGCACCCCGCCGCACGGCGGCATCGCCCTCGGCCTCGACCGCATCGTGGCCCTCGTGGCGGGCGAGCCGTCCATCCGGGACGTGATGGCGTTTCCGAAGACGGCCGCCGCGGTCGACCTGATGGCCGGGTCGCCCTCCAGTGTGGACCGGCGCCAGTTGCGGGAATTGCACCTGGATTGAGAGTCCGGCGATATCGCTCTCACCGGATCTTGACCGGTGGTCGCGGCGCGTGGTATCGATTGCATAACCTTGCCACGCAGCATTCTCGGCGGTCTGGGTGTCACGCGGACTTCCACCGCGGGTTTCCAGGAGCTTGCGCCTTTGGAACGTAACGACATGAGTTCGGAGGCGCAACATCCCGGGGCGGTGGGGGCTGGGGCCAAACACGGAGCGATGCGACGGGTTTGGCGGCGCTAGGGGAACTCCGATCGTTACACCCACCCTCGTGAAGATTCCTGTCCCCGACGAAGGGGTCGAGACCCTGTTCGGCTCCCGGGACGAGAACCTCAAGCAGCTCGAGCAGCAGTTCGACGTGCAGATCCGGACCGGGGGCAACGAGTTGCTGATCACGGGCGACGCAGCGGGCCTGGCCAAGACCGAGCGGGTCATCGACCAGTTGACGGGACTGTTGCGCGAAGGCTACCGGTTCTCTCGGGAGGACGTGCGGCGGGCGTCCGAAATGGTGAGCGAGGACGCGCAGATCGACCTGCGGGACTTTTTCCTGCGGGCGCCCTTGCGCGCGTCGAGCACGCGGCAGGTGACGCCGAAGACGCTCGGCCAGCGGCGCTATCTCGACGCCATAGAACGTCACGACGTTGTCTTCGGCATCGGCCCGGCCGGCACGGGGAAGACCTATCTGGCGATGGCGCAGGCAGTGGCCTACCTGACCTCGAAGCGGGTCAGCCGGATCATCCTGGCGCGGCCCGCCGTCGAGGCGGGCGAGAAGCTCGGTTTCCTGCCGGGCGACGTGCAGGAGAAGGTGAACCCGTACCTGCGGCCGCTGTACGATGCCCTGTACGACATGCTCCACACCGACAAGGTGGAGCGGCTGCTCGAGCGCGGCGTCATCGAGATCGCCCCGATTGCCTTCATGCGGGGACGGACCCTGAACGACGCGTTCGTGATTCTCGACGAGGCGCAGAACACGACGACCGAACAGATGAAGATGTTCCTGACCCGTCTGGGTTTCGGGTCGAAGGCGGTCGTCACCGGCGATATCACGCAGATAGACCTGCCCGCGGGGCAGACCTCCGGCGTCGTGCAGGCGCTCAAGGTTCTGCGCGGCGTCGACGGCGTGGCGATTGTCCACTTCACGGACCGCGACGTGGTGCGGCACCCGCTGGTGCAGCGCATCGTGAAGGCCTACGAGCGGTTCGTTCCCGCTCCGGCGGCCGATTCCCCCGAGTCTCCATGAGCTTCGACGATCCGGATTCGGAACCCGACCCTGACCGGCCCGAGCGCAACAGGCTGCGCGTCGTGGTGACGGACGGGCGCGGGCGCGTCCGGCGCGCCCTGCGCTTGCGCCGCTGGCTGGCCGACGTGGCGCCGCCCGCGGCGCGCGGGGAGGTGGCGGTGGCGCTGGTCTGCGACCGCAAGATGCGCGATCTCAACCGCCGGTACCGCGGCATCGGTCGCGCGACCGACGTGCTCTCCTTTCCGGCCACGTCCGCGGTGGCGCCGGACGCCGGGTTCGAACCGGCCGGGGGCGCCGCGTGCAACGGCAACGGACCCGAGCGTTCGGACGAGCCGGAAGCGAGCATGCCGGAGCCGGTCGACGGTGCCGAGCCGCATCTGGGTGACATCGTCATCGCGACCGGCGTGGCCCGTCGGCAGGCACGCGCCGCCGGTCACCCGCTCGGTGCCGAGCTGTGCTGCCTGGCGCTGCACGGCCTGCTGCATCTGCTCGGGTACGACCACGAACGGGATACGGGCCAGATGGAACGCCTGGAGCGGCGTCTCCGGCGCCGGGGAGGGCTTGCGTGATCCCCCTGGCACTGTTCCTCCTCGCCTGTGCGACGGTCTACGTCGGGACCGTCGAGGCGGCGTTCACCACCTTGATGCGCCTGTCCCTGCGACTGGACGCGGAGCGTCGCGGCAGCCTCGATCGGCTCGGTTACCTCGACGACCCCCTGCGATTGTTCGTCCCGGTGCGCGTGCTGCAGAGCGTGCTCGTCGCGGCCGTGGCCGTGCTCGCGATGGTCTCCGTGGCGGCGCGCGACGCGCTGTCGCTGGCCTTGCTCGTCGTCGCGCTCGTGACCTTCGTGCTGGTGTGCGGTCACCTGTTGCCGATCGTCATCGTCCGGCGCAATCCGCAGCGCGTGCTGGAGGCGCTGCTGCCGTCCCTGCGGGTGACCGTGGTGCTGTTGCAGCCGGTCACGCAACCCCTCATCCGGCTGCTGCGGCGGGGGAGCCGTCGCGTCAACGGGACGATCGCCGGAAACGGGGGAACCGTGTCCGGTGCGGAATCCCGCGACCGCACCGACGGATTGGCCGCACTCGAGGAGCAGGAGGAACGACAACTGCTGCAATCGGTGGTCGAGTTCGGCGATACGCTGGTGCGCGAGGTGATGACCCCGCGGCCGGACATCGCGGCGGTGCGCGCCGATGCGACGCTCGATGAGCTGCGCGCGCTGTTCGTCGAGGAGCAGTACTCCCGGCTTCCGGTGTACGAGCACAGCCTCGACACCGTCCTCGGGTTCGTGTTCGTCAAGGACCTCGTGACGTTGTCCGACGCCTCCGGGGACGAGCGCGTAGTCGACCGGCTGCTGCGGCCGGCGCACACCGTGCCGGAGACCAAGCGGGTGGCGGACTTGCTGAAGGAGCTGCAGGAGGCGCGGGTCCAGAGCGCGATCGTGCACGACGAGTACGGCGGCACGGCCGGTCTGGTCACCATCGAAGATCTGATCGAGGAGATCGTCGGCGAGATTCGGGACGAGTACGACGTCGAGGCGGATCCGATCGTGGACGAAGGGTCGGGCAGCTATGTCTTTACCGGCCGCGTCAGCTTCGACGACCTGCGCAAGCGGCTCGACGTTGTCATCGAGCCGCAGGGCTTCGAGACGGTGGCCGGGTACATCCTCGCCCGTCTCGGTCGCGTGCCGCAGCAGGGCGAGTCCTTCGAGGTCGACGGACTGAGTGTCGACGTCATCGAGGCCGAGCGCCGCCGGGTGCATCGCGTCCGGTTCCGCCGCAGCTCGGCGGCGCCGCTGGAGACGCCTGCGTGAGAGCCGGATACGTCTCGCTCATCGGCCGCCCCAACGCCGGCAAGTCCACCCTGCTCAACCGGATCGTCGGAACCAAGCTGGCAATCGTCTCGGACAAGCCGCAGACCACCCGCACCCGGATTCTCGGCGTGAAGCACGGTTCGCCCGAGCATCCCGGCCAGATCGTGTTCGTCGACACGCCGGGCATCCACCGCCCGGTGCACCGGATGAACGTCCGCATGGTGGACCATGCGGTCGAGACCATCACGCAGGTGGACGTGCTGGTGGTGGTCCTCGACGCGAGCATTCGGACCGGCAGGGGCGACCGGTTCGTGCTGGAGCTGATCGAGCGCGCCTCGGCGCCGGTGATTCTGGCCCTCAACAAGATAGACGCGATCGCCAAGCACCGCCTGCTCCCGTTGATGGACTGGTACCGGCAGCAGCGGGACTTCGCCGGTCTCGTGCCTGTCTCGGCGCTCACGGGTGACGGCGTGTCCGACCTGGAAGGAGAAATCCGGGATTGCCTGCCGGAAGGCGAGCCGTTGTTTCCGGACGATTACGTGACCGACCAGCCGGAGCGCGTCATGGTGGCCGAGACCGTGCGCGAGAAGCTGCTGCGCGAGACGCGGGCGGAGCTGCCGTTCGCCAGCGCGGTGGTCGTCGACCGCTTCGAGGAGCCCGACCCGAGGGGCATCATGCGCCTCTATTGCTCGATTGTCGTCGACCGCGACACCCACAAGCCGATCGTGCTCGGCCGCCGCGGATCCCGCATCAAGCGAATCGGCACCGAGGCGCGCGAAGAACTGGAGCAGTTGTTCGGCACCCGCGTGTACCTGGATCTGCACGTCCGGGTGCGGCCCGGCTGGCGAGAGAGCGAACGCATGCTGCGGGAGCTGGGTCTGGAGCGATGAGGCTCCGGGCCGGCCGGCCCGGGAACGGGCATGGTACAATCAATCGCTTAGTGTCTGGACTAGTGGGACAACGATCCAACACCGGACCGTCTCGCGCGAGGGGGAGCGACCTCGCGGACCGGAGCCATGCCGCCTCTCCGCCGAATCGATGTCGTGCTCGATTCAGTCAAGCGACTGCAGCGGATTGGTGCGACCGCTAACCTTCTCAACGTTCTTCAGAAACAGCACCCGGCCGACCTCGCCGAGGTCCTGACGGGATTGTCGGACGCCGAGCGGCTTTCCACGTTCAACACGCTCATCGCGCAGAACAGCCGTCTCGCGATGGAGGCGCTCAGCGAGCTGGACGCCGAGATCGGCGACGCGCTCCTGACGAAGCGGCCTCCCGACGAGCTGGCGAAGCTGTTTCTCGAGCTGGCGACCGACGACGCGGCGGCGCTGATCGACCGGCTGCCGGACGAGCTGTCGGCCGAGGTGCTCGCCCGGATGCGCCGGAAGGACTCCGGCGACGTGCAGCACCTGCTGGCCTACGGCGACCAGACCGCGGGCCGCATCATGAACCCGGAGGTCTTCGCCCTCTCCGAGGACCTGACGGCGGGCGAGGCCATCGAGGCGCTGCAGCGGTCGCGCGAAGTGGAGATGGTCTTCTATCTCTACGTCGTCGACGAGCGGCGCCACCTGGTCGGCGTGGTGTCGCTGCGCCGCCTGCTGCTCGTCTCCCCGGAGACGCCGCTGAAGCGGATCATGACGTCGGAGCTGATCAAGGCGCGGGTCGACACCGATCAGGAGGAGGTCGCCCAGGAGGTGGCCAACTACAACCTGCTGGCGATCCCGGTCGTCGACGACGAGAACAAGCTGGTCGGCATCATCACCGTGGACGACGTCATCGACGTCATCAAGGACGAGGCCACCGAGGACATCCTGCGCCTGGCCGGCGTGCCGGCCGACGAGCATGTGTTCACGTCGCCGTGGGAGGCATGGCGCAAGCGGCTGCCGTGGCTCGGGGTGAACCTGTTCGCGGCCACCCTGGCCGCGCTCGTGGTGCGCGAGTTCCAGGCGACGGTGGAGCAGATCATCGCGCTGGCCGCGCTCATGACCGTGGTGGCGAGCATGGGCGGCAACGCGGCGACCCAGACGCTGACCGTGATCGTGCGCGGCATCGCCCTCGGCGAGCTGACCTGGAGCAACTCGCGGCGCGTGCTCGGCAAGGAGGCGCTGGTCGGCGTCGCCAACGGCATCGTGCTCGGCGCGGCGGGCGCCGGCGTGGCCTGGGGGGTGTTCGGCAATCCCTACCTGGGCGCCATCCTGGCCCTGGCGATGGTCATCAACCTGCTCGTGGCGGCCATCGCCGCGACGCTGATCCCGATCGCGCTCCGGGCCCTGAAGATCGACCCGGCCCTGGCGTCGGCGGTGTTCATCACCACGATGACCGACGTGTTCGGCTTCTTCGCCATTCTGGGACTGGCCACGGCGTTCCTGCCGTACCTGCAGCGGGGCCTGTAACCAGTTGCGGCGTGCGGGCAATTCGACGGGCTCCTGGCCGTGTGAGGGATCTCGCGTACAATTCCAGGAGCCCGACTGCAGCGTGACCATCAGGACTGCCAAGGAAACCGACGTGACCGATCGGACGGCAACCACGACAACGACTCTTGCTGCGCCCGACGCAAGGACTGAAGAGATCACGCAGGAGGAATTGAGCCGCCTGCTGCGGGAGGCGGCGCCCCCGCAGGGACACTGGAGTCAGGACGCCTATCTTCGGCTCACGGACTACACCAACCGTCTCATCGAATGGACCGATGGTTGCATAGAAGTCCTGCCGATGCCGACCGACGGGCACCAGAGCATTGCGGCCTGTCTGTACAAGCTCCTGGACGCCTTCTCGCTGGCGAATGGCGGGAAGGTTCTGTTTGCCCCGCTACGGCTTCGCGTTCGTGAGGGCGCGTTCCGGGAACCGGATCTCGTGCTGATCCGCGACGCGGGGGATGTCCGGCGCCAGAACCGCTTCTGGCTCGGCGCGGACCTTACGGTGGAGATCGTGAGCCCCGACGGACAGAAACGCGATATCGTCGACAAGAGGCGGGACTACGCCGAGGCGGGGATTCCCGAGTACTGGATCGTCGACCCACGACACGAGACGGTCACTGTCCTCGCGCTCCGAGGCGCCGCCTATGTCGAGCACGGGGTCTTTGGCCGCGGTGTGCAAGCCCGTTCCGCGTTGCTCGACGGACTGACGGTCGACGTCGACGCCGTGTTCGACGCTGCCGGCTGACCGCCCGCCAAGGGGCTCTTCCGTCTGCATCGACTACCCGGCGTTCCCGAGGAGGCGTCGGTCAGGCTGGCGCCTGCGTCTACAATCGCCGGTTCGCTGTCAAACGCCGTTCAGCCTCCGGTTCGGGGAGTCGACAGATGCCACAGCTTCGATTGAACGCGCCGCTCGTCGTGGTTGCCATTCTCGCTACGGTGTCGCACGCCGCCGTTCCGACGCCCGCCGTCGCGCAGACCGCCGACGACTTCGTGTCCGTCACGGACGCGATGCTCCAGGATCCCGAGCCGGCGGACTGGCCGATGTGGCGCCGTACGCTCGACGGTTGGGGCTACAGCCCGCTGGACCAGGTGACGCGCGAGAACGTCGGCAACCTCCGGCTCGCCTGGTCGCGCGCCCTGATGGCCGGCACGCAGGAAGTGACGCCGCTGGCCTACGACGGCGTGCTCTACATGCCGAACGGCAGTGACGTCATCCAGGCCATCGACGCAGGGACCGGCGACCTGCTCTGGGAGTACCGCCGGGATCTGCCGGAGGACGTCTACGAGTACGTCGGCGGCAACGCCCGCAGCATGCGGAACATCGCCATCTACGACCGGTTCATCATCAACATCAGCGACGACGACTACGCCTACGCGCTCGACGCGACGACTGGCGAGATCGCGTGGGAGACGAAGATCTTCGACTATCGGGAGATACCCGCCGGGCACAGCTCCGGTCCGATCATCGCCGACGGCCGGGTCATTTCCGGGCGGAGCTGCCGGCCGCGGGGCGGGCCGGAGTCGTGCGTCGTGGTCGCGCACGACGCGCGCACCGGCGAGGAGCTGTGGCGGCGCCGCACGGTGCCGGCCCCGGGCGAGCCGGGCGACGAGACCTGGGGCGGCGTGCCGTATGAGGAGCGAGTGCACGTCGGCTCCTGGATGCCGGCCAGCTATGACCCGGAGCTGCGGCTGATCTACCAGGGCACCTCGGTCACCTCGCCGGCCCCGAAGTTCCTGCTCGGCGGGGTGGAGAACACGCACCTGTACCACAACTCGACGCTGGCTCTCGACGTCGAGACCGGCGAGATCCGGTGGTACTACCAGCACCTGAACGACCATTGGGATCTGGACCATCCGTTCGAGCGCCTGCTCGTCGACACCGCGGTCGCACCGAATCCCGATGCGGTGAGCTGGATCAATCCGCGCATACGACCGGGCGAGGTTCGCAAGGTCGTGACCGGGGTGCCGGGCAAGACCGGCCTGGTCTATACCCTCGACCGCGAGACCGGCGAGTTCCTGTGGGCGACCCCGACGGTTGCGCAGAACGTGATCAGCGACATCGACGGCGCCACCGGCGCGGTGACCGAGAACGCCGAGGTGATCTTCACGGCCTTGGGGCAGGAAGTGCTCGCGTGCCCCACCTGGGCGGGCGGCAAGGACTGGGAGGCCGGCGCCTACAGCCCGCTGACGAACACGATGTACATGCCGCTGCGCAACACCTGCGCGCGGATGCTCGCCACCGACGACGTGCGCAGCGAGCGGGCGCGGGCGCTGACCGCCGGCGGCCAGGGCGGTCTGGAGATCTACGCGTTGGCCGCACGGCACCAGTTGACCCCCGGCACCGACTACCTGGGCACCATCCACGCAGTGTCGGCGGAGACGGGCGAGACGGCCTGGGTGCACGAGCAGCGGGCCGCCACCATGCCGCTGATGGCCACCGGCGGCGGCTTGATCTTCGCGGGCGACGTCAACGGCCGGTTCAAGGCCCTCGACCAGGAGACCGGCGCCGTGCTCTGGGAGATCAACCTCGGCTCGCCGGTCGTCGGCTTCCCGATCGCCTTTGCGGTCGACGGGCGTCAGTACGTGGCGGTCAATACCGGTGCGGGAGGTGGCATCAACCTGCGGATGACCCCCGAGCTGCGGCCGAGCGTGGGGAGCACCCTGTTCGTCTTCGAGCTGCCTGGCGCGGAGTAGCGGTGCCGGAGCTTGCTTTCGGTGCGACCCCGAGGCCGATACGGTCCCTTCGGAAGCAGGAGAACGCGGAGTAGCGGTACCGGAGCCTGCTTTCGGTGCGACTGCGTTTGCGCCGTCGCGGTGTTCACTGAACCGTGATGCCGGTCATGAAGCTCGAGCGCCTCAGGTCGGGCTCGTCCGTGTCGTCGACCTGAATCTTCAAGCTCACCTCGAGCCCGTAGCGGCTGGCCCGATCGAACGTCAACGACATCGAAAAGCGGTTGCCGGCCGGCTCGTCGCACGTGGTCACCACCCGGATGTCGCTGCCTTCGTCGTCCACGGGACCACCTGTGTGGACCTGGTGCACGCAGACCTCGACGACGTCCGGCGCGTCGCTCGACGTTATCGTGCCGGCGAACATGATGGTCTCTCCGACGGTCATCGAGCCCGGTATTTCGTCGTCGAGCTGCACGCCCCGGAATTCCCCCGGGTCGATGGGAACGTCCGATACCTGCAGCGGCGGAACGTTGACGATGCGGGACCCGTCGTACCTCTCGACCGTCGTGTCGAGGGTCGCGCGGCCGCCGGTCGCCTCGAAGAACGCGGGCATTCCGCCGAACGTCGTCGCGCCGGACCGCGCCTCGTGCCGCGCGGCGAAGAAGTTCCAGTAGTCCATCTCTTCGGGTGACAGCAGCGCGTTCCGCGAGACGACGACCGTCACGCGCCGCCACGCATCGTCCACCGGCCCGCTCCGCGTCCCATGCTGCCCCAGGATGTCGCTGATGTGGACGGATGTCGTCTCTCCCGCGACGGCGGTGCCGATGCCGGGCGCCGTCGCGGATTCCTCGTCGAACTGAGCCTGGTCGTCGAAGACGACCATCTCCGGCACCTCTTCCGCGCCGATTAGCCCCATGCGATAGAGAACCGTCGGGTGGTAGACGGACGGGGCGGGCGTACGTTCTATAACGTAGGAGGTCCCCTCGTTCTCGTCGTCGTCGCCGCCGCCCGCGCGCGCGACGCGCCGAATCGGCCTCAGGACGGCGCCGAGGAGCGCTTCACCGGGAAACAGCAGGGGTGTGTGGCTGCCGGGACCCCATCCCTTGCGTTCTATGCCCTCGGTGATCTCGGTCCAGTCCCAGTAGTCGGCCCACTGGTGCCCGATCTCGTGGTTCGAGGTCCATGTGGCGGTGAACTGCGCGTCGCGGTAGAACTCGACCGACCGCAGGGCGCCCCTGCTGCCGAAGAAATCCGTATAGTCGAACTCGTCCCTGCCGAGGCCCTCGATCGGGTTCCGTGCGTTCCAGTGGTAGGCCGAGAACTTCGAGCTGGGGTGTTGCTCCGCCGTCACGATGGCAATCGAGTCGTAGACGTCGGGAAAGACCTCGTAGAAAGCCTTCGTCACCTCCTGCAGCTCGAAATCGTAATCGTCGCCTCCCACCCGCTCGTTGCCGAAGCCGCCGACGACCATGTTCACGACGTGGCTGGCGTACTGCATGCTGTCGCCGATCTTCACCACGCGCGATTCGGGAAGGTTGAGCGGGACGACCGGCAGGCGAATGTGCACGCTCTCGAATTCGTCTTCTTCGGTTTCGTCTTCTTCGGTCTCGTCCTCTTCGGTTTCGTTGTCCGCCTCGACCGGCTTCGGGATCTTGAGCGTGCCGAAGTACACGAAGGGACTGTCGAACCCGCGGCGTCGCCGCCCGATGGCATCCCACAGCTCCGTCCCGGTCCAGCTCGGGTTGAATGTGGTCACGAGACGTCCGAAGAAGGTCCGCGTCTCGGTGCGGGTCCAGGTTTCGGTCACGACCTCTCCGGCAGCGCTCGACCAGCGCTCGAATTCCACCGCCTCGATGTCGCCCGCTATCAGGAAGTCATCGAAGGCGAGCCCTTCATTGCTGTCGGCGCGGATCAGGCGGGGTTGCGGGTCGAACCAGAGCGGTCGCCCGTCCGGCGATTCCTCCTCCTCTGCGTCGGCCATCCGGAGGGGCGGAATCCTTGTGACTCCCGACCACGTCTGCCGGGCAACCAGCTCGGGCGTACCGCAGACGAAGGCGGGCTCGGGGGGGAGGGCGGCCAGCCAGGCCGCCGCGGCGTCGCGGACCGCCGCGGCGATTTCTTCCTGCGCGGCAGGCCGGGCCGCCGAAGGCGAGATCATCGCCACCGCGACGCCGGCGCACGCCGCGATGCGCACCGGTACCCAGGGAAACACCGGGCGGGTCGCGGTCGTGCGACGGCGGGCGAGGGCCATGCGGGCTCTAGCGGGAGGAGTCTTCCTCCTCGCCCTCCAGGGCCCCGGCCAGAATCACTGCCATCGAGTAGTTCCCCTCGTGGCAGGCGTACTCGAAGATCGGCGCGGGGTTCCACTGCATCGGGACTTCGTACGTCCACGGGGCGGTCCACGTGCTCGGATCGTCGACCGTCACTTCGTACAGCAGCACCTCGGGCGCCGCGCGGGTGAAGCGCTCGGTGAGTTGCAGGTCGGCGGTGGCGCCGCCGCGCATGAAGCTGGTCTCGCGCAGGAAATTGGTGGTCTCGACGACGAGGGTGTCGCCTTCCCAGCGTCCCCGCGACTCGCCCGCCCACTGGCGCAGCCCGGTGAACGGCCGGCCGTCGAGCGGGATGACGCGCGGGTTGTGGTTCATCTCGTTGTAGATGACCACGGCGTCCGGCGTCTGGAAGAGCTGCATGTTGTTGTTGTAGCCGCCCGGGGTCATCGGCGGCCCGGCGTTGAAGCCGACGATGCAGCGTACCTGCAGCCCGTTGGCGCCGAGGTCGTCGACCCAGCCGCCCGGGGTCGGCTGATGCGGCCCGGTGTTCCTGCGCGCCTCCGCCAGCGCGTCCCGCCGCGCCTGAGCCGCTTCCGTCAGGGGTGGAACACGCCCGCTGGGCGGGTCGATCACGAGCGACGTGCGGTTGGTGGAGACGGCCGACGTGCCGCGGTCGAACCAGAAGTTATTGTACGACCCGGGCGCGCCGTCGACCCCGCGGTCCACGTTGCCCGACGGGTCCGCTTCCGTTCGCCGGGCGGGCCGGGCGGCGAGATCGGCGTTCCGGTCGAGCGCGGCCTGCTCGAGAGCGGCAGCTTCCTCGGTGGTCAGGAACGCCTGCTCGGCGCGGTCTTCCGGCCGCTCCATCGGGGTGATGGTGCGGAAGTCCCACACGCCCTGCAGGTCGGGGTCGCCCCACGGCGTGGGTGGGACGTCGCCCTGCGCCAGGGCCGACGCGGGAGCCAGTGCCGCCAGCGTCAGGATCGTCAACAAATCCGCGATTCGTCCGCGCCCCATCTGTAACCTCCTGCGGAATTGATACCGAATGTCGCCGAGTGTCCAAAACGCCACAATAACATGGGTCAATTGCCGGCAGGACATCGACTTCAAGCGCCGCACCGCAGGTTGCGGGGAAGCTGGTGCGAGACCGGGCCGTCGCGTGATTGCGCTGGCTCCGTCCGGGGTGTAACCTGCGTACGTCAGGCGGTCCGTTCGGGCCGCGGGAGGGATGCGATGAGAACGCTGGCGATTGCGCTCGTGAGTGTGGGTGTGCTGCTGGCCGCGGCGACCGGATCCGCGCACCACTCGTTCTCGGCGGAGTTCGACATCGAGAAGCCGGTCACGCTCGAGGGCAAGCTGACCGAGCTGGAGTGGGTCAACCCCCACGGGTGGATTCACATGGACGTCGAGAACCCCGACGGCACGGTTACGAACTGGGCGGTCGAGCTGGGCAACCCGACGGCGCTGCTGCGGCGCGGCCTGCGGCGGGGCGACTTTCCGCCCGGGATCGAGTTCGTGGTCGAGGGGTACGAGGCCAAGGACGGTTCGCCCACGGCAAATGCAATCACGGTGACTTTCCCGGACGGGCGCGACTTCTTCGCGGGCTCCTCGGGGACCGGCGCGCCGGTGCCGCCGGGGCAGCGCTAGTGTCCCGAATCGTGAGTTCGTTCGCAGTAGATCCGGAGCGACGTGATGCAGACCAGCCGGTTTTGCCGGGGCGAGACGGTACGGATGCCTGCTCACTACTGCGAATCAACTTCGGACGCAGGACACTAGAGGTCTGTACTCGGTAGGACGGTGCAGACTTCCGGAAAAGGTTGGCTGGTCGGAAAAGCGGAGTCTGAGGCGGCGGTTTCCGAGGCCGGTTCCGAGGCTGTCGGCTTCCGGGACCTGTCGCGGGCGCGTCTTGCGTGCGTGCCATGGCGCGGAGGGATGAGTATGGTGTCCAAGCGGTCCATGCCGGCGGTCGTCGCGGCCACCTGTTTCTGTCTGTTCGTGGCGCTGCCGGCGGCAGCGCAGGCGCAATCCGCCGCGGCGGAGGCGTACGTCCCGCCGCGTACGCCGGACGGGCAGCCCGACCTGCAGGGCATCTGGCAGGCGCTCAACACCGCGGCCTGGGACATCCAGGACCACCGGCCCGACGCCGGAGTGCCCGCCGGCCAGGGGGTCGTCGACGGGAACGAGATCCCGTACCAGCCGTGGGCGCTGGCGCAGAAGCAGGAGAACTACGAGAACCGGCTGACCGCGGACCCCAACCGGCAGTGCTATCTGCCGGGCGTGCCGCGGATCACCTACATGCCGTATCCCTTCCAGATTCTCCAGTTCTCCGACCGCATCCTGATCCTGTACGAGTACGTGCACGCCTCGCGCACGGTCTACATGGACGGCAGCCAACACCCGGAGGGGCACATCGACTTCTGGATGGGGGATTCGCGGGGCCGCTGGGAAGGCGACACCCTGGTCGTCGACGTCATCCACTTCGACGACCGCACCTGGTTCGACGCTGCCGGCAACTTCCACAGCGATGCCCTGCACGTGGTCGAGCGCTATACGCCGACCGGGCCGGATCACCTGCGCTACGACGTCACCATCGAGGACCCGAAGGTGTTCACCCGGCCCTGGACGATGAGCATGCCGCTGTATCGCCGACAGGAAGCGAACGTGCAGCTCCTGGAGTACGAGTGCTTCGCCTACTCCGAGGAAGAGCTGGCGGCCGACAAGTGATGGGTCGGAAAGCGGAGCCGCAAGGCGATGGTTTCCAGGCAGGGGAGGATCCGATGAGCAGACGGTGCATCCGAGCCGCGGTCGCGGTGGCGACCTTCATCGCGCTGGCGTGGTTGGCGCCGCAGCCGGCGCTCGGGCAGGCGGCGGACCTGCCGCGGACTGCCGACGGCCACCCGGACATGCAGGGTTACTGGGACGGCGGGCCGGGGAACGCCTCGCACAGCATCGAGGACGGCTGCTGCGACGCGATCCACGCCCGGATGCAGAGCCGCACCCCGGACCGGCTCGGGCTGCCGTACCAGTTGATCGTCGATCCCCCAGACGGGCGGATTCCCTATCGGCCGTGGGCGGCGGCGAAGCGCGTCGAGTTCCTGTTCGACATGGAAACGCCGACCGAGCTCTCGCACATCGATCCGGAGGATCGCTGCCTGCTGAACGGGGTGCCGCGAAGCAACTATCGCGGGGACATCGAGATCAGGCAGAACGGCGCCCACGTCGTGATGTTGTACGAGTGGGCCCACGCCTACCGTGTGATTCCGATGGACGGCAGGCCTCACATCGGCGGGGACATCGCGCTGTTCAACGGAGACTCGCGCGGCCGCTGGGAGGGCGACACGCTGGTCGTCGACGTGACCAACTTCAACGACGTGCCGTGGCTCGACTCGCACGGCAGCTTCTACAGCGAGCAGCTCCACGTGGTCGAGCGCTGGCGCATGCTCGACGCCGACACCCTCCGCTACGAGGCGACCATCGAGGATCCGGCGGTGTTCACGCAGCCCTGGACGCTGGCGTTCACCATGGGCCGTATCGGCGGGGAAGGCTACGAGTTCTTCGAGGAAGCCTGCTGGGAAGGCGTCACCAACCGGCGCCGGCTGGCCGCGGGTCGGATCGCGGTCGCCAACGGCGAGCGCTTCATGCACACGCACGAGGATCCGCAACAATAGGCCACCTGGCGGGTCGGTTCCGGGAGAGGCTGTCCCTCCACGTCGGAGGCGGCCCGGCAATGTCGATGACGTGCGCCATCGCGGCGTTCGTCCCGCTGTTAAGGTGCACCGGGGGTTCGTTCCTACCCGATGCCGCTCCACACCGCCGACGCCTTGATTCTCCGCACCTACAAGCTGGGCGAGGCGGATCGCATCGTCGTGTTCCTGACCGCCGACCGGGGCAAGCGCCGGGGAGTCGCCAGGAGGGCGCGCCGGCCGCGCTCGGCGTTTTCCGGCGCCCTGGAGCCGATGACGCGGGGGCGCGTCGCCTACTTCGAACGGGAACGCCGCGAGCTGGTGCGGCTGCAGTACGTCGAGCCGGTGTGCTCCCCGCTGGCTGCCGGCAGCGCCGAGGCGCTCGCCCACGTAGGGTACTTCGCCGAGCTGATCGACGAGTGGGCCCCGGAGGCCGACCCGAATGAGAAGCTGTTCCGGCTGGGTGCGGCCGTAGTCGAATCGCTGGCCGCGGACGTGCCGATCGAGCGCCTCGCGCGCTACTTCGAGTTCTGGCTGCTGCGGCTGCAGGGCGTCTATCCGCCCCTGTCGGCGTGCAGCCGCTGCGGCGGCGAGCTGACCGGCGGCGCATGCCTGGTCGGTGGCGGAACCCTGGCCTGTGCGCGGTGCGAACCCTCGGGCGACGGCGGCAGGCTGTCGCCCGCCGCGCTGTCGTTTCTGGGAGCGGCACGGACGGTTGCCCCCGCGGGGCTTGCCGAAGTCGAGCTGCCGCTGGCGGCCGACCGCGAGCTGGCCGGGGCACACCATCGGTTGATTTCGACCCACCTGGAGAAGGAACTGAAGTCGTTGCGTGTCGTCCGGTCGCTGATGCGCGGCCCGGCAGGCTAGGAGCTTGCGCCGCAGGACGCCGCGAAGCGAGTTGCTGCGGCGTGAGGTCATCGAGCGGGGGGATGGGCCGAAACGCCGCTCTCGGTGCGACGCGGGGTTTCACCACGGACTCCTAGGCGAGAAGCTGAGGGCCTGCACCAGCTTGTAAGCGCTGCTCGACCGCGGCGAAGGCCCGGTGGGGCTCGGGCGTATTGCCCCGATGGGACTGCACGGAATAGGTCCGTTCCGGCCAGGAGTCATCCGCGTCTTCCCATAGCGGCATCAGATTCAAGCCGTCGAAGGCAATGCCCGGCGGTGGCGGGATCCCGGCGGCGGCCAGCAGCGTCGGGGCCAGATCGACATGCGCCCCGAGCACGGCACACCGACGACTGCGTTCCGGCTCGTCAAGTCTTGATGGGTGTCAGTGTTAACCTTTGCCGAACGCAACTTCCTGGTTAGGATACGTCTTGCCACGAAAGGAAGCTCAGGGTCGGCGAGTGCTTCTCCTGGTTCGAGCCTTGTTTCGAACGGCGAGCAATATGGTCGCCGCATGGTGTCCTCGACGTTCCTCGTGACAGGAAATGAAGGGGGTGACGGTTTTGCGTTTCCTGCTCATCTTGACGGCCGTCCTGCTGCTGGCCGGCAGCGCTCCGGCGAGTGCCCAGTTCCTGCAGGACTTCGAGGAGAGGTTGTGGGGAGTTCAGGTCTCTTTCACGCCCGAATGGCGATCCGTCGAGCAGGGCGGGAAGATCCTCGACTTCGACAGATTCGACCTGTCGGGGTCCGACTTTACCGTCGGGTTCGCCAGAGGGCGCATGAGATCGGGGCACTGGGGACTGTCGCTCGTGCGGCAGCGCTGGCAGGAGGCGTCCATCTGCACGGCCTCCGGCTGTTACGAGTCGCAGGGCTCCGCGTGGTTGCAGGGGTTTGCGGCCAACTGGTTCCTGCCGTTCGGGTCTCCGTTCGCCGGCGATCGAGTGCAGGCCGGTATGCACGTCGACCTGGGAGGCGGCTGGTTCCAGGGTACGGCGCGCATCGACGAGTTGGCCCTGGACGGGACACCATTGGAGGGGGTGGGTGCGGAGGTTCCGGCCGCGGACATGTTGCCGGACCGCTTCAAGAACATTCCCGTGCCGATCTTCCGCGCGGAGGTCGCCGTGGCGGTAACCGTGGCGCCGGGACTGAAGGTGATCGGGAGCGGCGGGTACGGCTTGCCGTTCCAGCGTCGCATCGGCATCAGCATCGCGTACTTTCCCATGGCGGCCCGCAACTGACGGGCTTGCGGGGGGACCATGAGATACGTCGCCATCGCCCTGTGCGCCGGGATGCTCGTGGCGCCGGCGCCCGGTTATGCCCAGGCCCCCTGGTTCGAGCTGGAGGTGCCCGGTTCGATCGAACGCATCCTGGGGCCCGGGTTTCCGCAACCGGCCGGATCGCGTGTGCTGCGGGATCTCGTCGGCATCTTTCACGATCTGGGTTCGCCGGCCGCCAATCCGACCGATGCCGGCGTCTTTCGGGCCTGCCTGGCGGACCTGCATGAGTTCCGCGCTCGGTGGGGCGCGGTCGATCGTGCGGTGGGGGAGGTGAGTCTCGGTGCGGGGACGAGCCAGGAGGGCGCCAGGCGAGCGCTGGAGCGGCTCCTCGAGCGCTTCGAACTGCGTCTCGAGCGCGACGGGGCGCACTATCGCGTCAGCGCGCGGCAAGAGCAGCCCCGGGCAATCTGCGGCGCGGAACCCGGTTGGCGCTCGGACGCCGTGCAGCGGCGCCTGAACGCGGGCGAGGCGCTTGCCTGGGACCTGCCGCACTTCGTCGTGTCGTTGCCGTTGTCGGCGGGTTTCTGGCTGGAACTGCTGTACGGCGAGCGCACGAACAGCGAGACGCTCGCGGCAACGCTCCTGGCCGAGCGGGCGGCCGATCTGACGGGACGACTGGTTACGGATGCGCGCGCCGCGCAACTCTACCTCGGCCTGGCCGCGCTCGACGACCCGACGCTGGACTGGTTGCTGGAGCGTCCGCAGGCCATCCTCCGCCTGAGTGACGAACGTCTGGACATGTTCGCCCGATTCGCTGGCGGCCTGCGCGTGCTGGACGGCGAAGTGCAGGTGCCGGGCGGCGCCGACGCGATCGCTTTCTGGGAGCGGCTTGTCGATGCCTCCCCGGCCGATCTGGAGCGGTTTTTCGAGCGGTTGTTCTCGAGGTCGGCGGGACGCGTGGCGCAGGCCTACGAGATGGTGTCGCGCCTGCCCGAGCGGCAACAGCGGTTCGTGGTCGGCTCCTGGCGAACGGACGCCCGCGACCGGCAGCGCGGTCAGGCAGATCTCGAGCGCGTGCTGGAACGGCTGCCGCAGCCCGACTCGGTGTTCGCGAATCCCGGCGCGGCGCCGTTGGCGGACGTGGACGTGGCCGCCCGGATCCCCGGCGAGTACGTCTGCGGCATTCCGCCCGACGAGGCGATAGCTATTACTTGGGACATGTATAGTCAGCAGGGGTCGATCACCCAGAATTACTTCGGGGAGCCGACGGGCGGCAGCGTTTTCGCCTGCAGTGCGGTGCAGTGCACGCCTGTGGGAAGATCGAACGAACTGTTTGCGCTCGAAGACGTCGGCGCCGATGTCACGCGGCAGGGATTCCGATTCGTGGGTCGAGTGCAGGCAAGAATGCCGTATCCCACGCCTGCCGCTGTAGCTCTGGGTGTGGGCATCAGAGATGCGTTGGTTCTTCCACCGTTGGTTGCGAGGATGTACCGACTCGGCTTCAAGTTGCGGCGTGACATGCCCAACGTGATGGACCTGCGGACATATCTCGCCTGGACTCCCTGTTGACAGCAGGTTCCGAGCCAGGGGAGTGAGGCTCGTCTCGATGCACGGGATGGTTGCTGCCCTGGTGCTGGTGTTCGCAACGTGCGGCTGGTTGCCGCCCTGGGCACATGCGCAGGCGGCCGACGATCCCGAGATGCGGGCGCTCGATCCTGCGATGGTGCTGCGCGCCCTGTCGTTCGACGACGCGGGGATGTTCGTCGGCCCCGCCTCGCGCGACTTTTGGGAGCGGGTGTTCGACGACGAGCGGATACCGGACAATCCCGAGCGGGAGCTGCGCGGGATCGACGACACGCCGCTGATCGACGCGGCGTACGTGCTGGCCACCACCTGCAACGAACCCCCGCCGACGGGCCGGGCGCGCCTGCGCGTACTGGCCTTCGTACAACGCGTCTTCCGGGACCGTGACGGCCGGGACCTGCCGGCCGTGCTGGTGGCGGCCCGGGCCGTCATTCGCTACCCCATGCTGATGCTCTCGGTCGAACGCATGGGCATCGCGGACGCTGGCGTCTATGCGTCGCTCGCCCGTGCCGCCGCCGGTCTGGAGCGGATCAGGCAACCCCTGCAGTTGCGCAACGCGCTGTCGCAGTTCCAGGGGGCGGTCGCCATCGTGGAACGGGCCGCGCTGGCGGGCGCGATGACCCCCGCCGCCGCGGGCAATGCGCTGCTGGCGCTCGCGGAGTTGCCGCTTACGCGGAACGGACAGTTCAACGGCGCGGTGGGCGGCTGGCTCGTCGAGCACCTGCTTCCCGGCCTTGGCGTGCGGGTCGCGCCCGCGCTCGATTCGGACGCGATGGACCAGCAGTTGCTGGCCGCGCTGGCGGGCGCCGGGGACGTCGAGCGGCCGGTCGTCGAGTGGGAAGGACTGCCGTACCGGTTCGACCGCCGCACGGCACAGTTCGAGCGCTTCATCCAGACCCGCGATCGGTTGGGCGGCAACCGTCTCGATGCGATCGTCGCGCTGTCGGCGTCGGCCGCCGAGTTGGCGAGCGGGGCCGCTTCGGCTCCCGAGCCGCTCGTCGAGCAGTTGGAACGGTCCTTGACCAGCATCCGGACACCCCGCGTCGGCATCCACGTGCCGAATACGCGGAGCGTCTCGTACGAGGACACGGTCCGGCCTATCGTGGAGGAACTGCAGGAGAACATGCGCCGGGGCCGGCTGCGCCGGCTGCCGGACATCGCGCGCCGGTTCGGTTCCGTGCTCGACGTGTTGCTCGCCGACCTGCTGCGTACGCTGCCCTACGTCGTGCACGTGTCGAACAGCTACGGCGTGCGCCTGATGGGCGACGACATCGCGGCGCGGCACGAGTTCGGCGTTCGCATCGGGGATGCCGCCGAGCGCGCTCGCGCACCCTGGAGCATGCCGCGCGGCGGGTCGGCGCCGCCGGTCCCGTTCCACCGGCTCGGGGAGTTCTGGATCGCGCCGGAGGGCGACGATCGGTTCATCGGCGCCTGGCACGTCTACGGCGCCCTGATGTCGCTGGATCTGGCCCTGGCGAGATTCCACCTGCCCCGGCTGGCAGGCGTGATCCCCTCGGACACGCCCGCCATCCTGCCTACGGAGGAGAACTACTTCGCGCATGGAGCGACGCTGTTCAATCCGGCGCGCATTACGGGGACGCAGGTCGGTGCCATTGCAGCCGTCATCCGCGATGGTCGCGCGCGCCTGGAGCAGTTGCACGACGATCCGTCGCTGCTGCCGGATGTCGCGCGCGAAGCGGAGCTCGGTGTCCTGCGGCGAAACGAGCTCGCGTGGACGCTGCGGCACCGTCCGGATGCGGTGGGTCGGTTTCTTTCGCGGACCGAGCTGTTCTGGCTGGGCCTGAACGATGGAGAGAACGGGGCGGACCGGCCGCCGCCGTCCGGTTGGGGCGCTCCGGCCGTCTGGTTGGATGGTTGTCTGTGCGTGCGCATCCCGCCGCCGGATGCCTTCGACCCTTCCCTCGTCTCCGCGGAGCGCCTGGCGTCCGGATTTGCGGACCTGCAACTTGCCCTGGCCGAAACGGTGGACGATCTGGGACTTCCCGCCCCAATCATCGGCGACTTGCTGCCGCTGGCGATGCGCGAACTGCTGGACGGCGTCAGTGCCACGCGCCGCGGGCGGCTCGACGCGCTGGTGGGCTACGTGCACGACCTCCCGCGAGAGCGCATCGAGGACTACGTGGCGTCCCTGGTCGGGCCGGGTCGTCCGCTGCGCCCGATCGAGAGCGGGCGGGAGCCATGATGGAACCGAAACCTCGCATGTCGTGGCCGCTCGCGGTGTGCCTGGCGCTCTGCTGGCCGCTCGCCGGTTGGCAGCCGCCGAACGCGCGGGCGCAGGAAGCGGATCCGGTGCTGACCATTGTCGAGCCGGGTCCACAGACCCCGCTCGCCGGCATCGTCACGATGCGCGCGGAGGTGGTTCCTGCGGCCGACGTCGAGCGGGTCGAGTTCTACGTCAACGGCGCGCCTGCGTGTACGGCCCCGGCCCCGCCGCCGTTCGTGTGCTCCTGGGATGCGGGAGACGGCTCCGGGCCGCGCATCGTGCGTGTCGTGGCTCGCTTCGGCGCCGGCGGACGGCTGGTGCGGAGCATGCGGGCTCGGGGTCGGCCGGCCGCGCTCTTCTCGGCCGGGACGGACGTGGTCCTGGTGCCGGTGATGGTGCAGGATCGGCGCGGGCGTTTCGTCGACGACCTTGCGCTCGAAGACTTCGAGCTTCTCGAGGACGGGGTTCGGCAGGACGCCTCCTTCTTCGAGGCCGCGAACATTCCGCTCGACCTGGTGCTGGCGGTCGATTTCAGCGCCAGCATGACGGCGGCGATGGGTCCGCTGCGGTTCGCCGCCCGCCATTTCCTCCGGGAGCTGCCGCAGAGCGGCCGGTTGGGTCTCATCGCATTCAACGATCGGACCTACGTCCTGGCCCGGCAGGAGCGGAACCGCGCCGCGCTCTCGCAGGCGATCGACGCCCTGCCGGCGCCGTTCGGCGGCACGGCGCTGCTCGACGCCATGAACTACGCGCTCGATTTGCACGGCGACGAGCAGGCGCACAGAGTCGTCGTGCTGTTCAGCGATGGCGATGACCAGCATAGCTTCTCGGGCGTCGATGCGGTGGAGGAACGGATCCGCGCGAGTCAGTCCACTGTGTACGTCGTTACGATGGGGCGCGGACGCGAGATCGAGCGGGTCCGGGAGCTGCTCGGTCGCTTGACGCGCGTCAGCGGCGGCCGTGCTTTCTCCATCGAGCGAATCGAAGAGTTGGAGGGCGTGCTGGCCCATATCCGCGACCGCCTGCAGAACCGGTACTTTCTGGCCTACCAGCCGTCCAACCCCGGCCGGGACGGCTCCTGGCGTCGCATCGAGGTGCGGACCGGAAACCGGCGACACGTCGTCACGGCCCGTGAGGGGTATGTGGCCGGGCCGGGGTTCTGATCCGCTTCACCGGCTGGCTACTTGTATGTGGCGGCCGACCTGCTCCGAGCTACCTTGACACGCGGCTGGTGGGCGGCAAGACTGCATCCATTCCATCCGTCCGGTGTCTCGGCTCATCGTGGGAGTGTGAACCATGACGCGGCCTGTCGTATCGCTGTCTCTGGCGTTCGCGCTGGCTCTGGGAATGGGCCTGATCGCCCTGGATCCCTTCTTGTCGGGCGGCGCCGAACCGCTGCACGCCGCGTCGGCCGAGGGTTCCGAGGCAGGGATTGAACCGTTTACGATCGACATCCCGGACGACGTGCTGACCGATCTGCGCGAGCGCCTGTCGCGCGCCCGGCTGCCGGACGAGCCGGCGGGCGTCGGGTGGCGGCTCGGGATGAACCAGGCCTACCTGAAACAGCTCATCGAGTACTGGCGCGACGAGTTCGACTGGCGGGCGCAGGAACGGCGGCTCAACGAGCTCGAGCAGTTCAAGACCCGCATCGACGGTCTCGACATCCACTTCGTGCACCGCCGCTCGGCGGAGCCGGATGCGTTTCCGCTGATCCTGACTCATGGCTGGCCGGGCACGTTCGCCGAGTTCGCCAAGGTCATCGGGCCGCTGACCGACCCTGTCGCCCACGGGGGGCGGGCGGAGGACGCGTTCCACGTCGTGGTGCCGTCGATCCCCGGCTACGGCTTCTCGGACCGGCCTCCGCGGCTGGGCTACGGGCGCGATCGGACCGGCGCGATCTTCGCCGATCTGATGGCGCGGCTGGGCTACGAGCGGTACGGCGCGCAGGGGGGCGATCTCGGCGCCGGCATCAGCCGCTGGCTGGCCGCCAACGACGCACAGCACGTGGCCGGCCTGCACCTGAACCTGTGCAGCGCCGGCCCGCCCGACCCGGACGACCCGACCGCCGGCGTGCCGCCCGAGGAGTTGGCGCTGATGCGCGAGCGTGCGGCGTTCTGGACCGACGAGGAGCGGGGCTACAGCCACATGCACGGCACCAAGCCGCAGACTCTCGGCTACAGCCTGAACGATTCCCCGGTCGGGCTCGCGGCGTGGATCGTCGAGAAGTACCGGAGCTGGTGCGACTGCGACGGCAACCCGGAGACCCGTTTCACCAAGGACGAGCTGCTGACGACGCTCACCATCTACTGGGCCACGGAGACGGCGACGTCGGCGGCCCGGTACTACTACGAGGGCCGGCACGGAGGCAGCTCGCCGGAGCCGGCGCGCATCGAGGTGCCGACGGCCTGCGCGGCGTTTCCGGGCGAGTTCCGGTTCACGCCGCGGCGCTGGCTGGAGGCGCGCTACAACCTGGTGCGCTTCACGATGATGCCGAGCGGCGGGCATTTCGCGGCGGCGGAGGAGCCGGAGCTGTTCGTCGATGACCTGCGGGCGTTCTTTCGGGAAATAAGGAATCCGCGGTAGCGGGTAAGGGTTACGGGGGCTACGGATCCTACGGTTGCGCTCCCAGGAGGTGCCAGATGACCATCAGGTGCTTGGCGGCGTTGTGCATGGTTTTCGCGGTGGCGTGGCTTGCGCCGGCGGGCCCGGCGGTCCAGGCGCAGGAAGCTGCGGCCGGCGAGTGGGAGCTGCCGCGCACGGCGTGGGGTGACCCCGATCTGCAGGGCCTCGTCTGGTCGTTCGCGACCATTACGCCGCTGGAGCGGCCGGCTGCCTATGCCGGGCGTGACCGCCTGACGGACGAAGAAGTGGTCGCGCTGAACGCCGAGGCGCTGACCCGCGGCGATCAGCCGCCTCCGCCCGGCGATACCGGCGCCTACAATGCGTTCTGGTTCGACCGCGGCGAGTCGACCGGCCGTACGTCGCTCATCGTCGACCCGCCCGACGGGCGCATTCCTTTCACGGCGGACGGACGCCAGCGGCTGGACGAGCGTCGCAGGCTCCTCGGTCGCCCCGCGCACGGTCCGGAAGACCGCTCGCCCGGCGAGCGTTGCGCGCACCACACCAAGGCGGGACCGCCGATGTCCGCCGGCGGCTACAACAACCACCTGCGGCTCTTCCAGGCGCCCGGCTACGTCGTCGTCTGGACCGAGCAGAACCACGACGCGCGCATCATCCCCATGGACGGCCGTCCGCCGGTCGCCGGGGCCATCCGGCAATGGATGGGCGACTCGCGCGGCCGGTGGGAAGGCGACACGCTGGTGGTCGAGACCACCAACTTCAACGGCAGGGCCTACTACCAGGGATCGACCCACGGCATGCACCTGGTAGAGCGGTTCACCCGCACCGGGGCGGATGCGCTGGAGTACGAGTACACCGTCTCGGACCCGGCCAGCTACACGCGGCCGTGGACGGCGTCCATCACGATGACGCCTGTCGAGGGCGACCTCTACGAGTTCGCGTGCCACGAGGGCAACTACGGCATGGAGGGCATCCTCGCCGGGGCACGGGCCGACGAGCGGGAGATGGCCGCTTCGCGCTAGAGCAACGTCGTGCGCCGGCGCGGGCCAGACTCGCAGGTCGCGGCGGATCCAGGCCCGTGCGCGCGGCTGCGCGACCCCATGCCCGGCCGCGGCTTGCTGCCGAGGAACGGCGTCGTCCCGAACGGGGCGGCGCCTACTCCCGCAGGGCCATCGCGACCAGTTCGCTTCCCATGTCGTCCCAGCCGACGGTGGCGATGATGTACTGCCGGCCGTCGACCATGTAGGTCATCGGCGCGCCGCTGGTGCCGCCCGGCAGCTCGATTTCCCAGACCACCTCGCCGGTCGCCTTGTCGTAGGCGCGGAACATCTTGCCCCCGGGGCCGTTCCACCACTGCGGCAGCGTCGCCACGCCCGTGTTGCCCCCCTCGCCGAGGAAGACCAGTGACTTCGTCACCAGCACCGACGCGCGGCCGCCCTGGCCGAGCCACGGCAGGTCGAGGTCGCGCAACGCCGGGTGGTCCCGCGGCCCTTCGCCGTTGGGGATCTGCCAGGCGATTTCGCCCGCGTTCAGGTCGATGGCGGTGAGGCGGCCGTAGGGCGGCTTGAACATCGAGAGTCCCCGCGGGCCGATCAGCGGCGTGTACCGTTGGCGGACCAGCCGCACGTCGGCGCGGGGGTGCTCGGACGGGGTGAGCGCGACCACGTTCTGGCTGTAGGCGGAAGGGACGTAGAGCATGCCGGTCTCGGGATCGAATCCGGCTCCGCTCCAACTCGCCCCGCCCGCGGTCCCGGGGCTGAAGACGGTCCCCTGCTTCGCGCCGGGGCCCTCTTCGAGCACGATCGGCGCGGTGAACATCGGCCCCCAGACGTACCGGTCCAGGATCTCGATGGCCTCCTGCCGCAACTCGGGCGTGAAGTCGATGAGGTCGTCGATGGTCACGCCCTGCAGCTCGAACGGCGGCGGCTTGGTGGGGAAGGGCTGCGTGGGGGAGAGCTGCTCGCCCGGCACGTCGGACCCCGGCACCGCCCGCTCTTCGATCGGCCAGACCGGCTCGCCGGTGGCGCGGTCGAAGACGTAGACGAAGGCCTGCTTGCTCGGCTGGGCGACCGCCTTGATGGGGCGCCCGTCGACGGTGATGTCCACCAGCACCGCCGAAGAGGCGAAGTCGTAGTCCCAGACCCCGTGGTGGATAGCCTGGAAATGCCAGATGCGCTCGCCGGTCCGTACGTCGACGGCGACCAGGCTCTCAGAGAACAGGTTGTCGCCGGGCCGGTGCCCGCCGTAGTAGTCGTTGGTCGGCGTCGACAGCGGCAGGTAGACATAACCCAGCTCCGGATCACCGGTCGGGTGCGCCCACATGTTCGTGTTGCCGCTGTACTCCCACGACACGCGGTCGTCCACCGGGTCGACGCCCCAGGTCTCGACCCCGAACTCATTCTCCAGGGGGATGGTATGGAACGTCCAGAGGTGCTCGCCGGTCCGCACGTCGAACCCGCGCACATCGCCCCGCGGCGATTCCTTGTTCGCGACCCGCTGGTTCGTGGTGATGTCCTCGACGTAGGAGCCGATGACCACCACGTCGTTGACGATGACCGGGGCCGAGTTCCAGTAGAACTCCGGGAACGGGCGGATGAGGCCGAGCCGCAGGTCCACCTCGCCCGACTCGCCGAACCCGGCGTCCCGCTCGCCGGTGCGCGCGTCCAGCGACACGAGTTTCGGGCCCAGCGTGGCGAGGACGCGCGCCTCCTCGCCGTCGGTCCACCAGGCGACGCCACGCGTCTGGCGCACCCGCACGCCGTCGCTCGGCCCGGTGTTCCAGAGCACCTCTCCGGTGGTCGGCTCCAGCGCCGCGATGGTGCCCAGGCCGGTGCTGAAATAGAGCATCCCGCCCGCCATCAGCGGGGTGGTCTGCGAGCCGACCGGTCCCCGGGTCGTCTCCCCTCCGCGAATCGCGTCCGGGATGACCGGCTGCCGCCAGACGATCTCGACGTCGCCGACGGTCTCGGCGTTGATCTGGTCGAGCGCGGAGTACTTCGTGCCGGCCTCATCGGCCGCGTACGATGGCCACTCCAACGTCTGTGTCGCCCCCGGCGAGGCAAGACTCAGCACCAGGGCCGAAGCCAGCGCCGGAACACGGGCCGCGGTCGCGGCCGGGCGGATTCGGGTTGCGACGTGACGCATCTCGACCTCCTTCGGTGAACGGAGGTCAGTCTAGGAGCTTGCGCCGTAGAACACAACGAAGTGAGTTCTGAGGCGCAAGATCCTGGGGCGGCGGAGGCTGGGGCCAAACACGGAGCCTTGCGACGGGTTCGGCGGCGCTACCGCCAACCCGCGCTACGGCAAACCGGGGTGAAGCGACGCGGAGGCGACTCTCGGGTGCATGCTGGCCGGGCACGGGCGTCGCCCGAGAGCCCGGGGTTCACTGCGGGCTCCCGAACGACGGTCACTCGATCTCGATCGGCAGGCGCACGTCCGTGTCGCCGCCGATGACCAGGATGTAGATGCCGCTCTCCCACGTCCCGGTCGGCGAGATGAAGAACAGGTCGCCCCGCACACAGGGTCCGACCCGATTGGCGTAGACCACGGATTGCCGGATGCCGCTGTCGACGAAGAACCGGAAGCGGTGCGCCGGACAGTTACCGCCGGGAAAGTAACTTCTGACCGGATCCACGGCGAGCGTGTGGAGCTGCAAGTGCAATGGAAGCAGCTCGGCACGAGCCCGCCGGTAGTCCCGTTGCGAAGTCAGCGGTACCTCTACGCCGTCCGGACGTACGATGGAGAAGTCGCGGCGCTCGACGGCCAGCGGCCCGCTCGACAGGACTTGTATCCCGACGTCGATGAGCAGCCATTTCGGGTCGTGGTCGCCCCAGGAATAGTGGTGCGCCGCGACGATGTGCAGGCGGTCGCTCTCGTATTCCACGACGTTGCGTTCGACTTGATTGGCTGCATCCGGTCGGGCGGCCTCGTCGTCCTGCGCGCGAAGCTCGCCGGTGGACAGGACACCGGCGAGCGTGACCGCGACGAACGCTACAGCGGCAGCGATACTCAGGGCACGCACTGGTTTGTCTCAGTCGAGATCGAACGGCAGGCGTATGTCCGTGTCGCCGCCGATGACGAGCGTGTAGGTACCCCCGCCCCATGCGCCGTCGGGGGCCTCGAAGAACAGGTCGCCCCGGACGCATGATCCCTGCCAGCTCGCGTGGACCTCCGTCTGTCGGATCTCCCCGGTGGGAACGAAGAACCGGAAATTATGGTCGGCGCACGGAATCGGGAAGAAGCCCGCGATCGGTCGCTCCCGCGTGTGGAGCTGGAGCATCATGGGCCGCAACTGCCGGTGGGCACGGCGGAAGGCAGGCAGGGTGCTCAGCGGCACGTGGAGGCCGCTCGGCCCCTCGACGGAGAAATCGCTGCGCGCCACCTTGATCGGATCGCCCGACCGGACATCCATCGCGACGTCGAGGAGCAGCCACTTCGGGTCGTGACCTTCCGGAAAGTAGTAGTGCACCGCGACGACCTGCAGGCGGTCGCTGGTGTACTCGACGATGTCTCGTCCCGCGCGTTTTACCTCATGGGGTTCGGCGACCGTCTCGCTCTCCGTGGCCCGTTGGGCTGTGAGCGGCGGCGCGGCGAGCAGGACGGCGACGGGCACGAGAGCGGCTGCGATGAGCGAGGAACGCATGGGATTACCTCCCGACGCAGGCGCGGCATCTCCCTCCATCGTAGCGGAATTCAGCCGCCACGGACTGCCGGGCGTCAGCGGAACTCTCCATCGCCGGGCGCCACCTCCCCGTTTCCAGCCGATGGCGAGTGTACGTGCCGCTGTTCCAGGCGCCTATTGCCGCAACGTCGGGTCGCTTCCTCACGGGCGCGGCTTCTCCGCTATGGTACGGCCGACCGCTTCGGCAATCACTGACCTGCATCTCGCGATGTCGAGAAACCCTTCCATCGCCTGGCTCCTTGCCGGACTCGGTTGCGCCGCCGCCGGTGTGATCCTCGCTCTCTCGGTGTCGCCGGAGGCGGGGATCGCCTTGTTCGTGCTCGGCGCCGGCATGCTCGTGGCCGGTGCGGCGGCGCTGCGCCGGGCCGCGTCCGCCGCAGAGCTCGACCGTCTCGATGTCTCGCCCGCGGAGCAGACTTATCACGCGCTCCGGGTGGCGCGCGCCGCCGAGGACGGCGAGCCGGCACGGCTGTCGGCGGCCGACCTCGACGACAACGAACGGCGCCTGGGGGAGCTGATCGGCGCCCGTTGCGACCGCGTGTGGGAAGGCGTGCGCGAGCGGCGCTATGTGAAGAGCGACGGCGAGCGGGTCATCGACCTCGACGGGGAGGCCATCTTCACGGAGATCCGCGACATCGTGCAGGAGGTCGCCACCCTGTACCACGCGGGCTCCGAAAACGCCGTGCTCAAGGCGCGCACCGGCGACATCGCGCTGGCCGTCCGCTCGGCCATCGGCGATCTGCTGCACCTGGTGAACCAGATTCCCTACGTCGATCCGGCGTCATGGTCTGTGGAATCGGTGGTGACGCGACTGGAGCAGGCCGAGAAGGGCCTCGCGCTCTACAAGAAGATCTCGCCCTACGAGCACTACATCAATGCCGCGTGGATCGCCGCGCGCTTCGCCGCCGGCGCCAGTCCGCTCTCGATCGCCGCCTGGTTCATCGGGACGGAGGGCGCCAAGCGCATCGGCGGGCGGTTCTTGAAGCGGCGTGCGGAGGCGTGGGTCAAGGAGCTGCTGGAAGGCTCGGTCGGACTCGTCTATCTGCACGTGGCGCGCATCTACGATCCCCAACGTGTTCAGCGCGGCCCCGACTGGGCGGCTCTGGTCGAGGCGCTCCGCATCCACGCCGGCAGTCCCGGCGTCGATCACAACCGGAAGGTGTTGCTCGACCGCATCCTGGGCGCGCGCATCCCGGACGAGTTCGCGAAGATGGCGCTGCTGCGGGCGTTGGCCGCTGACCGGGAGCCGGATCGCCGGTCGGCCCCGCCCGTCGACCTGGAGGGGCTCGGCGCCGCGCAGCGCGGGGCGGTTGCGGAGCGGCTGAGGGAGGTGCTGGCAGAGATGCAAGGGTTGGATGCGAAGGCGGCCCGCAAGGCGATCGACGACCTGGAGGATCGGCTGGGAACGGCCGTTGTCGACCGCGCGGAGTGAGACCGACCACCGTGCTGGAAGGTGCCGCCCGGCAGCACCACGTCGATTCTCCGCAGTCGGATTCACGAGGAGACGGGGGAGCCAGGGCGCGCTGCGGAGTGGGTTCGGAAGGGGAACACGGGCGGCCGGGGTGCCGGTCAGGCGCCCCGGCCGCCGCGGAAGAGGCGCTACGACAGGCCGGACAGCTCCTTCAGCAGGCCCGTGCTGTCGCCGAAGTTCTCCACGCGGACGCCGAGCCGGTGCAGCATGGTGAGCTGCAGGTTGGTCATCGGATTCTTGTCCGCCGGATACACGAGGTGGCGGTTGCCCCGGATGGCGCCGCCGTCGTGTCCCAGCAGCAGCAGCGGGACGTTGTTGTACTGGTGCGCGTCGCCGTCGCGTATCGGCGCGCCGTAGAGCAGCATCACGTTGTCGATCAGCGAGCCGTCGCCGTCCGGCGTGCCGGCCAGCTTGGCCACGAACTCGCTGAAGAGCGACACGTGGTACTCGTTGATCTTCTTCACCTTCTCGATCTTCTCGCGGTCCCCGCGGTGGTGCGTCAACGGGTGGTGCGGGTCGGCGACGCCGATCTGCGGATAGGTGGTCCCGCTCTGCTCGCGGCCGATCATGTAGGTGAAGACGCGCGTGGTGTCGGTCTGGTAGGCGAGCACGAGCAGGTCGTACATCAACCGCGCGTGATCCTCGAACGAGACCGGGATGCCCGCCGGCGACTCCAGCAGCGGCAGCTCGCGGTCGGCCTGCGACTCGGCGATCTGGATGCGCCGCTCGATCTCGCGCACGGCGTCGAGGTAGTTGTCCAGCTTGCGCTGGTCCTCGCCGGCCAGGCCACCTTGCAGCTTCGCCACCTTGTCCATCACCGCGTCCAGGATGCTGCGCTGCTGCTTCGCTCGGGCCCGCCGCACGCCCGTGTCGGTGCTGCCGGCGTCGCCGAACAGCCGCTCGAACACCATGCGGGGGTTGGTCTCGCGCGGCATCGGCGTCGTCTGGTCGTGCCACGAGATGTTGAGGTACGCGCAACTGTAGCCGGTGTCGCAGGTGCTGACGCCGTTGAACGTGTCGGCGCCCTCCAGCGAGAGCTCCAACGACGGCAGGCGCGTCTCCCGTCCCAGCACCTGGGCCGCGAACTGGTCCATCGAGGTGCCCAGATCGAGCTCCGACCCTTGGGTCTGCTCGGCATGGAGGCCGGTCAGAAACGCCGCGGCGGGACGCGAGTGCGACCCGAGCGCCTCGCCGGGGCGGGCGAAGGCGGCGCGGTTGTCCAGGTTCGTGAGAATGGTGAGGTGCTCGCGCACCGGCTCCATCGATCGCAGGAGCCGCGGCAGCTCGAAGCCGGCAGTCTCGGTGGTCGGGGTCCAGTCGCCCTCCTGGGTGATGATCCCGTTCGGGACGTAGACCACGCCGAGCCGCTTGGTCGGGTTCGCCGCGGTCTTCGCCAGCGCCGTGAACGCCGGCACCATGCTGTCCAGGAGCGGCAACGCCAGCGCCGTGCCTACGCCCCGCAGCACCGTGCGGCGCGGGATGGCCTTCTTCGTGACGATCATGATCCAACCCTCCTCAACTGAAACGGCGTGCTCTCGATGATGCCCATGATCAGGGCGGACCAGCGGTAGTCGCTGGCCGCCGCGTCCCGCACGATCTGCCGGACCACCGGCCGATCGTAATGCTCCAGCCGCCGGCCGAGCCCGTACGTCAACAGTTTTTCGGTAACCGTCCGGGTGAACTCCTGCCGCCGGTCGAGCAGGAGCTGCCGCAGCCCGGTGGGCCCTTCGAAGCGCTGGCCGTCCGGGGTAATCCCGGAGGCGTCGATGGGCGGACCCGGCTGCCCCGGGAACCGCGGATCGTCGGTGGTCCGCCAGCGGCCGATCGCGTCGAAGTTGTCGAGCGCGAAGCCGAGCGGGTCCATCAGGCGGTGGCAGACCGCGCAGCTCGGGTTGGCGCGGTGCGCCTCCATCCGCTCGCGCTGCGACCTCGGCGCCGCCCCGGCAGCGGTGTTCTCCTCCAGCGGCGGCACGTTGGCCGGCGGCGCCGGCGGCGGCGCTCCGAGCACGCGCTCGAGCAGCCACTTGCCGCGGTTCACCACCGACGTGCGGGTGGAGTAGGAGGTGAGCGTCAGGATGCTCCCCTTGCCGATGATCCCGGCCCGCTGCTCGTCCGGCAGTGGAACGCGCCGGAAGTGGTTCCCGTACACGCCCGGTATTCCGTAGTGGCGGGCCAGCCGTTCGTTCAGGAACGTGTAGTCGGCCCGCAGCAGGTCGATGGCGCTGCGGTCCTCGCGGAGCTGGCTGGCGAGAAACAGCTCGGTCTCGCGCTGCATCGCCTGGCGCAGGTTCTCGTCGAACGCCGGGAAGATGGTCGGATCCGGCGCCACGTTGCGGATCTTGTGCAGCTCCAACCAGCGGTCGAAGAAGTTGCGCGCCAGCCCGTCCGAGCGCGGGTCGGCGAGCATGCGGCGCACCTGCCGCTCGAGGACGGCCGGCTCCGACAGCGTGCCCCGCTCGGCGAGGGCGAGAAGCTCGTCGTCCGGGATGCTGTTCCAGAGGAAGAACGACAGTCGCGACGCCAGCTCGATGTCGCCGATGCGGTAGACGGTCACGTCCGGATCCATGGGCGGGCGCGGCACGCGGAACAGGAACTCCGGATCGACGAGAACCCGCTCCAGCACCGTCTGGATGCCCGCATCGAAGTTGCCCGCCTGCCTGCCCGACTCGAAAAAGCCGTAGAGGTGCTCGACGTCGGGTGCGGTCACCGGACGCCGGTAGGCGCGGCGGGCCAGGGTGCGGATGATCTCCCGGGCGCAGTCCCCTTCCGCGCCGTCGTCCCCCGGACTGCAGACAAAGAGCCGCTGCCGGCTCGTCACCTGCTGCGGGGTCATGCCGTCGAACGGGCCGCCGATGATGACGTCGCCCACCGCGGGATTCCCGTCCATCTCCTCGTCGGTGCTGTAGCCGAAGGTCGACATGTCGACCGGCGGCTGCAGGACCCCCTCTTCGAGGGCCGGGTTGCGGACGAAGGCGACGCCCACGGTCCGGAGCCCCGCCTGTACCTGGACGCGGACCTCGAAGTCGTCGTCCGCGTGATTCGCGTACCGCTCCCACTCGGCCCCGCCCATGCCGGAGCTGCCGCAGAAGCTGGCGATGCAGCGCTCGGCATCCTCGCTGAGGCCGCCGCCGGCGACGAACGTGGTCACCAGGGCGCCGTCCAGGCGCACGTCGAGCTGGTGCGCGGTGTTGCCGATGCCGCGGATGTAGTTGTAGAAGTTGCGGCGGAGGCCGACCCGGATGCTGTACTCCCCGTCGAGCGGAAAGTAGTGGCGCACCGCGATGCCGCCCCGGGTGCCGAACGGCAGGTCGTCGCTGTTGTGCTCGTCCTGGATCTCGCGGTCGGGGACGCGATAGGTGTCGAAGCGGGCGCGCAGGCCCGCGTCGCCGATGGCGAGCTGGCTCACCTGCCGGGCCGCGTACAGGTATCGCTCCATCAGCGTCGGCGACACCGACAGCACGTCGGCGATGTTGTCGAAACCCTCGTCCTCGTCGTCCGGCGGCAGCAGCGCCTCGGGGTCGATCTTCAGCCCGAGCAGATCGCGGATGGCGTTGCCGTACTCCAGGCGGTTGAGGCGGTGCACCGTGGTGCGGCCGGGGTTCAGGTCGTCGGCCGCGGCGCCGTCGAGCTCGGCCTCCAGCCAGTCCGCCACCGCGTCGTAAGTTGCTTCGTCGGGGCGCGGCCGGCCCACCGGGGGCATCATCCGGGCGCGGAGCTTCAGCGCCACCGTTTCCCAGTCCGCGGCGTGTGCCGCGACATCGGACGCGTCGATGCCCTGCAAGGAGATCGGAACGCTGCCCGCCGCGGCGCCGCGGTCGCTGTGGCAGCCGACGCAGTAGCGGTTGAGCATCGTCCGCACCTGCGGCGCGTCGACGGACGGCGTCGTCGCGGCCGCTGCGGTCTGCGCGGAGGGTGCGTGCGGATTGGCCCCCTCGGGCCCCGCACCTGCCACCCCGACCGACAGGCACAGCAAACCTGCGGCTGTGAGCCCGAGCCAGCGGTCTGCCCCCCGAATCGCCGTGCGCCGACGCACCGTCGCGATCCGGCTCGCTCTCGCGTGTGACATCACATCACCTCAATACCGTCTCGGCCTGGCCTCGCGGCTAGCCGGCGCAGCGCACGAGCTTGTCGCCCTCGTAGCACATCATCGACAACGGCGTTCGCTCGCGTCCGTTCATCGCCTGCATGTCGCCGCCGTGCTCGACGAGCAGGTCGATGACCGCCGGCCACGCCTTGAAGACGGCCGAGTGCAGGGCGGTGTCGCCGGCGTCGTTGCGGGCGTTCACGTCGGTGCCCAGGCTCAGGGCGAAGCGCGTCGCCTCCAGGTTCGGCCGCTCGTCCGAATGGAGAGCCTCGGCGACCTCCGGCGGCACGCGCCGGTAGTGGCGGTCGATCTCTCCGTTGCTCCAGTCGGCGCCGGCCGCCATCATCAGCGGCGTCGTCCCGTCCCGCAGCGGCAGGTGCGGGTCGGCGCCGCGCTCGGCGAGGATGTGCATGATCTCCACGTCGACGTACTTGGCGGCCAGTAGGAACGGCGTCGCCCCAGCCAGCGAGCCCGGCAGGATCCACCAGTGGGTCGCCCGCGGCACGCGGCTGCCCCCGGTGAGCCGGACGTCGGGATCGGCGCCGTGCTCGATCAGCGTCCTGACCAGCGCCGCGTCGGCGCGCAGCACGGCGGTGTGCAGGGCCGCGTACCCGGCGCCCGCCGCGTTCGGATCGGCTCCGCGCTCCAGTAGGAAGGCGGCCAACTCGCCGTGACCGCTGAAGCTGGCCGTCACCAGGGCGGAGGCTCCGTCGGGCCCCGTCTCGTTCACGTCCGCGCCGGCGTCGAGCAGGTGCCTGGCGCCTTCCACCCGGCCGTGCCGCGCCGCGAACAGGAGCGGCGTGAACCCGCCCAGCGGCAACTCGCGGGCGCGCTCGTCGCCCCGTCCGCCGACGCTCACCAGCAGCGAGCGTGTCTCGGTGCGCGCATGGACGTCGGCGCCGTGCTCGATCAGGATCCGCACCACGTTCGGATGGCCCTGCGCCACCGCCCACATCAGCGCCGTCTGGCCCCGCGATGCCTCCCGCACGTTGACGTTGCTCGCCCCGTGCTCGAGCAGGGCGGCGACGGCGTCCGCGTTCCCCGTCCGCGCGCAGGTCATCAGCGCCGTCTCGCCCATTGTGGTGGCGGCGTTCGGGTCGGCCCCGGCGGCCAGCAGCCGCGCGACGAGCGGGGCGCTGCGGTTGATGCAGGCAAGCGACAGGGGCGTGACGCCGTAGGCGTTCGCGGCGTCGGCGTCCGCACCGGCGCCGAGCAGCAGGTCGACCGATTGGGGTTCGTCCCACCGGACTGCCCAGTGCAGTAGCGTCGCGCCGTCGGCCTCGGGAGCGTTGACGTCCGTGCCGCTGTCGATCAGCGCGCGGACCGCGGCGTGGTCTCCGCTCCGGATCGCTTCCTTGAGCTGCAGGTCGGCGGATTCGGCAGGCAAGCTCGCACCCGCCAGCAGGACGACTGCCAGAAGGCCGATGGTTGAGACCCCGGCTCCGGTGCGCATGCTCCCCCCTCGTGTCCCGGCTTCCGCGTCTCCGACGGCGCCTCCGAACCAGCGAGCTGCTACCCGGCGAGTGAGCGCGGGATGCAGTGGATTATACGTGCATTCTACCGATCCACCGACGAGAATCCTCGCGGTTCCGTCTCAGCCAGGGGGACAGATCAGTGGGATCGTCTCGCGCTTGTTGCGACGATACACCTGGAAGCCGGCGCGGTCCACCGTGATCACGGAATGACGCGGGTGCAGCTCGCTCATGCGGATGAGACACATATCGGCCAGATCCGGTCGTCGGTCCGCGTAGCGTTCCGCCAGTTGCGCCAACTGGATCAGATGGTCGCTCGCTACGAAGACGCTGTCGACAAGCCCTTCTCGAATCATCGCCAGGACGAGCGGGACGCTCCCGAGGTGGAACGAGGCCTCGGCGAGTACGGCTTCGCATGTCAGGAGCGGCTTCGTTACCCGCGCGGCCAAGCCCACCGCCCAGTCGTGATGCCGATCCCTCCGGTTGGCGAACGCCACGAGAAAGCCGGTGTCGGCGATGCCGATCATTCCGTGGCGAATCCCTTTCGGCTCGAGAGATCGCGCGGCCCGCGCACCGTGCCGGCAAGCCGCATGAACGAACGGTTCTCGGCGTTCTCGCGCGCCTTCTCGAGTTGCTCGCGAATGATCTCGCCCTGCGACACACCGGTCGTCGTCGACGCGTGCTTCAGCCACGCGGCAAGCTCCGGCGTAAGACGCACAGTGATTGTATGACTCATGCGCCAGAAGCGTATCACGGAGCGCGCCGACACACGATCGTCAGCGGGGCATATAGTCCGGCTGTATCCGTTGCGGCCGTTCGTCATCGCGAACGTGCCGTCCGCTCTTCCGTCTCGCCGCCGTGGTCGAGGAAGCGCTCGATGGGGACCATCTCGGCCAGCTCGGCCAGGCTGCCGACGTGGTCGGTGTGGAAGTGCGTGATAAGCATGTAGTCCAGTTGTCGAGGCCGGCTTCCTGCATCGCCGCGACGATTCGCTCGGCGTCCCGGCCCTGTGGCCGCGGCCAGCCGGTGTCGACGAGCACCGACTCGCCGGTCGGGGCGACGATCAGCGTGGTCCCGCCGCCCGCAGGTGTCACAATCTGTCAGTGATTCGTGGGGGAATCGCGGAGCGTGGGAACCGACCCGGTGGCAGGTGTCGGAAACGGTCGTCGGACGGGATTGTGCAAGGCAGATTCGCTGGGGATGACGGAGCTATGTGGACGACGTGGTTGCGCGAGCACGGCAGGTGGCTGGCGGCCGGGGCCGGTCTCATGCTGGCCGGATTGGGCCTCGCCCGTTTCTGGTGGTTCGAGTTCGGCATCGCGCTCGTTTTGCTCGGGGCCGCTGCACTAGGTTACCTGGTGGGCTTGGCTCGGTCGGCGATTCTCGACGCCGAGCTCACGGAACGTATCGATCGGCAACTCGAGGAACTGCGCGAGGAACAACGGCGGGCGCTGGAAGAGAAGTGGCTTTCCGATGGCGTATCGCCTATCGAACAGAGCTGGAGGGCGCTGGCGCAACGGGCCGAAGCTGCAGACGAAGACCCGGCCGCGGCAGGCGTGGCAGCGAACCATATCGACCAGCGGCTCGCCGACCTGATTCGGCAGCGCTGCGACCGTGTCTGGACCGGCATTAAGGAGAAACGGTACTGGCGGCAGCTGGACGGGAAGACGGTCGGCCCCGATCTCGGCGCGATCGGGAAGGAGATCGAGGACGTTGTGCGAGAGGTCGCCGGGTTGTATCACCGGGACAGGGACGATCCCGTCATGGAAGCGCGATTGGGCGACATCCTGCTGACGGGTCGCTCGGTCCTCGGGGAACTCCTGGTCCAGCTCCAGCAGATCGCGCGCTTCGCGCCGGTCGTCGATCTTCCCGCCCAGAGCCTGGCGACGGTCAAGACCAGGCTGGAGCAGATCCAGCAGGTGCGTAAGGCCTACCGGTTCTATGCGCGCTACAGGCGCGTGATCGACGTCGGGAGCACCGCGACGCGGGTCGCCTTGGGGATGAACCCGGTCACGTTGGCGGCTTGGTTCGTCGGCGGCGAGGCGTTGAGATTCGCGGGCGCGCACGTTGCGAAGAAGTACGTCGATGCTTGGCTCCGGGACGCCCTCGAATCCTCCGTCGCGCTCGTCTACGAGCACGTGGCACGCATCTACGATCCGGGGCGGGTGCAGCGAAGCGCCGACTACGCGGCGCTGGTCGCCGCGCTCGACGTGCACCGCCGCATTCCCGGCGTCGACCACAACCGCAGGCTGCTGCTGGACCGTATCCTGCGTGCGCCGATCCGGGACGAGTTCGCGAAGCTGGCCCTGCTGCGCGCGCTCGCCGACGACGGGGATTCCGATGCCGCCGAGGCGCCGCCGGTCGACCTGCGTTCGCTGCCGCCGGCGAAGCGTCAGGCGATCACGGATCGGCTGGTCGAGATCCTGCCGGCGATGCGCGGACTCGACGAGCCGGAAGCCAGTCAGGCGATCGAGGCCCTGGAGAGTGATCTCGGGCACGGCCTGCAGGTCTCTCTGGTGCTCTCCGGCAGCCGCGCCGCAGTGCGTGTCCAGGAGGGCTTCGAGAGTCTGGCCAAGCTGGCCTTCGACTGGTGCCGGTTCGACCGCGAGCGCGCGAGAAAGGAGATCTGGGACGGCCCGTTCGCTGGCGCCGCCCGCAAGAAACTCGGCAGGGAGGAAGCGGCCGAGGAACTGCTGAAGGCGCTGGACGACCAGGCGGTCGACACCGGCGGCGCTACGGGACCACCGGTGCGGCGCCCGATCGAACCGCCGCGGGATCTGGTGGGAGAGGCGCTGGCAGCGCCGATGGTCGACTCGATCGTCGACCTGCTGAAAAAGGCGACGCCCGACCAGTGGCCCCTGGAGCACGACCACATGGTGCTGCTCAACGCCTCGGTGCTGCTCGGCGCTCCGAAGCAGGTGGAAGCGCGCTGGGACCGGTATCTGGCGGCGGTGTCGACGCGGCTGCGCGCCCGGCTGAAGCACGCGCAGGCGTCCTCCTGGCCCCAGGCCGCGGCGCCGGCGATCCTGCGGGCAAGCGGCGCTCAGGAGCTCTCCGCGCCTGAAACCGTCGTCACGCCGTTGCCGGCGCCCCGGCCGCTGGCGGTCTTCGAAGCGGCCGGCGAGGAGCCGCCGTGCTGGGTGCTTCTCTTTGCCGATCGTGCCGTCGTGGGGCGCGCGCCGGAGGGAACGGTCGCGCTGGACGACGCCGAACCCGAGGGCCATGCCCGAGAAGGCGTGCGCTTTCTGCGCCGGAAGGGCATCCTGTCGGACGATCTCGTCGTCTGTTGCGGGGACCGTCGCTTGGCGGTTGCCGGGCCGGTGGCAGGAACTTTCGCCGGGTTCTTCGGTCCCATTCTGAAGCAGTACGGCTTCGACGTGGACGCGCTCGAAGTCGACGAGGAAGCCTGAGCCGTGGATACGAAGACCAGACGCCGGCTGCCGATCGGGTTACAGACCCTCCGCGAGTTGCGTGAGGACGACTGCTACTACGTCGACAAGACCGGCTTCATCGCCCGACTGGTAGACGAGGGCAAGCACTACTTCCTGTCGCGCCCGCGGCGGTTCGGCAAGAGCCTTTTCCTGGACACCCTCAAGGAGCTGTTCGAGGGCAACGAGGCGCTGTTCACCGGTTTGCACATCCACGACCGCTGGGACTGGTCGCTCCGCCATCCGGTCGTGCGACTCGACTTCGGTGCCGGACACTTCGGCGAGTCCGGCTACGTGCATACCAATACGATGGCGCAACTGGCGGCGGCCGGACAGGATGCCGGGGTCACGGTAGGGCACGACACCGCGCCCGAGCGGCTCCGCGACCTGCTTCGGACGCTGCACGCGAAGACCGGCCGGCGCGTGGTGGTCTTGGTCGACGAATACGACAAGCCGATTCTGGATGCTCTCGATACGGCCGACGTCGCTCGGGCGAACCGCAACTACCTGCGGGGTCTGTACTCGACCATCAAGTCCAGCGACGCGCACGTTCGCTTCACGTTTCTCACAGGGGTCAGCAAGTTCTCCAAGGTGAGCGTGTTCTCCGGCCTCAACAACCTGACCGACATCACCCTCGATCCCTGCTACTCCGCAATCTGCGGCTATACCGAGGAGGACCTGGACGCGGTGTTCGCTCCGGAACTGCCGGGGCTGGACCGGGAGCGGGTCCGGGACTGGTACAACGGTTACAACTGGCTGGGGCCCGAGAAGGTCTACAACCCGTTCGACATCCTGCTGCTGTTCCGTCGACGCACGTTCGCGGCTCACTGGTTCGAGAGCGCCACGCCGACGTTTCTCGCGGAAACGCTGTTCCGGCGCCGGGTCAGTACGCTGTCGCTGGACGGGATGCTGACGAGCAGCGAACTCCTCTCCTCGTTCGACGTGGAAGCCATCGCCACCGAGGCGCTGCTGTTCCAGACCGGCTACCTGACGATCAAGCACGAGCGGGAACGGGGCGGCGTCCGCCGCTACCGGCTGGGTTACCCGAACCGGGAAGTTCGGCAGAGCCTGAACGAGAGCCTGCTGCGGCTTCTCGTGCACGATGCGACGCAGCAGACGGCCAACAGCGACCGCCTGTACGATCTGCTTGAGGCCGAAGACTTCGCGGGGCTGGAGACGCTGTTCCGGTCCTTCTTCGCGAGCATTCCCTACGAGTGGTACACGAACAACGACATCGCCGCTTACGAGGGCTACTACGCGAGCGTCTTCTATTCCTACTTCGCGGCGACGGGGTTCGACATCACGGTTGAGGATTCGAGCAACCGAGGACGAGCGGACATGGCGGTGAGGTTCGGGGGCAACGTCTACCTGTTCGAGTTCAAGGTGTTGGAGCAGGCGACCGAGGGCGCCGCGCTGGCGCAGCTCAAGGAGCGGGGCTACGCGGACAAGTACCGTGCTTCTGGCGAGCGCATCCACCTGATCGGGGTGGAGTTCAGCAAGGAGACGCGCAACGTGACGGCGTTCGAGGTGGAGCGGGCTTGAGCCGTTCTCCGCCGGATGCGCAAGGCGCCGGCGTCAGTCCGCCGGGCCGTCGCCTGAACGGTTGCGCATACGAATCCTGTTCGTCGCGCACCTTGCCGGGCGACGAGCGCGTGAAGATGCCGCGGGCCGCGTGCGGGCGCGTTCTGCGGCGGCCACGCGCGACCAATGAGACGCAACCGTGTTCGGCTCCCTGCGCGTTCGTGCGCAGGCCCATCCCGTCAGGCGCTCCGCATCCTGTACAGTGGGAATTGATTGAGTCGACGGCGTCGCCGCTGGATGTGGCACGGGCGCGGTTGAGAACGGAAACAGGACCGGATAGGTCAAGGAAGCACTGACGTGAGCGACGATGCGAAGATGATCGTTGTTGTCGGGGCCATCGTGAGCGCCATCTTCGGCTCGGCCTGGATCGTGAGCAACGTCATGATCCGGCTTACGGAGGTGGTGCGGGCGGATCTGCAGGATCTGGGCGACAGCCTGGAGCGGGCCGCCTGCGGCGAGCTCGCACGGCAAGGAAGCGTCGCGGTTGGAATTCGTGTCGACAATCGCAGACACCCGTGGCGTTGATGGCTGGCGGTTTCGAAGCGGCTGACGAGCCGGGCCGCGATGGGTGCTCGGGCGGACGCCTGAGCCGTGGACACGACGTCCTGACTCCGAGCTCGGGCTGTGCTGATCCGCGGTGATGACCAGACGCCGGTTGCCCATAGGCTTGCAGACGTTGCGCCATTTCGACGAGCGCAACTGCTACTACGTCGACAAGACCGGCTACGTGGCGCGGCTGGTGGACGAAGGAACGCATTATTTCCTCTCGCGCCCGCGTCGGTTCGGCAAGAGTCTGCTGCTGGACACGCTGAATCACCCTGGACCCGCGCTACTCCGCCATCTGCGGCTACACTGAAGCCGACCTCGATACAGTGTTCGCGCCGGAACTGCCCGGGCTGGACCGCGAGCGGGTCCGCGAGTGGTACAACGGCTACAACTGGCGTGGCGCGGAGAGAGTGTACAACCCGTTCGACGTCCTCCTGCTGTTCGACACGCGCGAGTTCGGGGCGCACTGGTTCGAGACCGGAACGCCGAACTTCCTGGTCGAAACGTTGTTCCAGCGCCGGGTCGCCTCGCTGTCGCTGGACGGGATGCTGACGAGCGCCGACCTCCTCTCCTCGTTCGACGTGGGTGCCATCGCGACCGAGGCGTTGCTGTTCCAGACCGGCTACCTGACGATCAAGGACGTGCGGGATCGGGGCGGAGTCCGCCGCTATCGGCTGGGTTACCCGAACCGGGAAGTTCGGCAGAGCCTGAACGAGACCCTGCTGCGGCGTCTCGTGCAGGATGCGACGCGCCAGACCGCCAACAGCGACCGCCTGTACGACCTGCTGGAGGCCAACGACTTTGCGGGGCTGGAGACGCTGTTCCAGGCCTTCTTCGCGAGCATCCCCTACGAGTGGTACACGAACAACGACATCGCCGCTTACGAGGGCTACTACGCGAGCGTGTTCTACTCGTACTTCGCGGCGACCGGCTTCGACGTCACGGTGGAGGATTCGAGCAGCCGCGGGCGGGCGGACATGACGGTGCGGTTCGGGGGCAACATCTACCTGTTCGAGTTCAAGGTGATGGAGGAGGCCACCGCGGGCGCCGCGCTGGCGCAACTCAAGGAGCGGGGCTACGCGCACAAGTACCGTGCCTCCGGTGAACCCATCCACCTGATCGGTGTGGAGTTCAGCAAGGAGACACGCAACGTGACCGCGTTCGAGGTGGAGACGGCCTGAACGCTGGTCTCGATTCGTCGTGGCGATGACTTGCGGCCCTTGACTGCCGATTCATCAGCAACGCGATCGACACCGCCGCCGCGGATCGGCTGCAGGCGGCCCGCCTCTTGCGGCGGCAAAAACGCCGGGCACGGCAGGCCAACCGCCCCCGCCTATTGCCCGGCGTAGTTTGTCGGTGCTTGTCCGCCGTCAGCAGGACACGCAATTGTCGTTGTTCACGGCGCCGAGGCCCTCCAGGTACCCCAGCGTCTCCGGGAACGGCAGCGTCCGCTGGTACGGCCCGTTCGCCATGTCGGCCGTGGTTTGGCCGCGGCGGCTGATCGCCAGGACGTCGGCGCCCTTCTCGACCAGGTAGCGCACCAGCTCCGTGTCACCGCGCGCGGCGGCGTGGTGGAGCGCGTTGTAGCCGTCGTGGTCGCGGGCGTTGACGTCGACGCCCACCTCTTCGATCAGGTACTTCACCGACGGCATCCAGCCGTCCGGCACGTGCCGGTGGGCGTTCGACTCGAAGCCCTCGCCGTAGCCGACACCGGAGGCGGCGTGGAGCGGCCAGACGCCGGGACCCCCGGGAACGGCCGGCGGCAGCCCGGAAGGATCCGGGAAGTTGTCGTCCCTGCGCCGCCGCGGCTCGGGCGCCCGCGTCGGGATGTCCGGATCCGCGCCGTGGGCCATCAGCATCTTCATCGCCGCGACGTCGGTCGCGTAGGCGGCCCGCCAGAACGGCGTGGCGCCGTCGACGCTCTCCGAGCAGCAGTGGTTGTACGACATGTACCAGAGGTGGTTGTTGGTCCGCACGTTCGGATTCGCCCCGGCCTCGAGCAGCGCCTCCATGACGTCGAGGTAGCTGGCTTCCTGCTGGTCGTGGGCGCGAGGCTGCGGGTAGCGGGCCCGCGGCGCCCACTGCAGGTTGAGGGCGGCGAACAGCGGCGTGGCTCCGCCGTCGGTGGCGATGTTCGGGTCGGCGCCCCGTTCGATGAGGCGCAGCGCGAGGTCGAAGTGCCCGTTCATCGTGGCGATCTGCAGCGGGCTCGTGTGGTCGCCGCTCACGCGGTCGATGTCGGCGCCGGCGTAGACCAGCGCCATCGCCACGTCGATGTGGCCCTGCCGGGCCGCATGCAGCAGCGCGGTCAGCCCGCCCTGCCGGCCGACGCGCTCGGTGTAGTCACGCGGCGTTCCGCGGGAGAGCCGCCTGCCATCGTTGTCCTGCTTCGCGGTCTCGGGGAACGCCTGCACCTGCCGGGCGGCCCGGATCGCGGCCTGCACCTGGCTGGCGGTGGGTTGCCAGCCGGTCTGCTCGTGCGGCGGCGCCGCGGCCCGGAACCCGTCCAGCACCTCCTGCCGGCGGTAGGCGGCGGCGCGGTCCTCCGCGTCGAGGGCGGGAAGATCGACCACGCGGGTCGCAATTTCCAAATCGGCGCCCCGCTCCATCAGCACGGTGACCGGGCCCACGCGGTCGGCCGCCGCCGCGAACATCAGCGGCGTCTGGCCCCAGGTGTTCTCCCGCGCGTCGATGTCCGCGCCGTGGTCGACCAGCGCGGCCACCGCCTCGGCACTACCCGCCCCGGCGGCGAGGTGCAGCGCAGTCGCCCCGCTGGCCGTGAGCGCGTGCGGATCGGCCCCGGCCTCGAGCAAAGCGCGAAGGACGCCCGGCTGCCCGCTACGGCTGGCCACGTGCAGCGGCGTGTGCTGTCCGATGCGCGTGGTCGCCTCCAGGTTCGCGCCGGCATAGAGAAGGGTCTCCGCCAACTCGAGGTCGCTCCGCATCGCCGCCCAGTGCAGCGCCGTCATGCCGTCGGCCTGCGCCGTCTGCACGTCGATGCCCCGCTGCAGCAAGCCCCGGACCCCTTCGACGTCGCCCCGGCTCGCCGCGTCCGCCACCGGCGCGTCGGCGGGCGCCGCCGCCAGCACGGCGAGAAGGAACGGAGCGGCACACAACGCCGCCGTGAATCCCCAGCGCAGCGATCCGTTCATGGCTCTTCTCCAGAATGCCGGAATCCGACCACCGGGTCGGATTCCGGTCGCAAGGCGCGAGCTCCTGTTGTCTTCCGTCCTGCCCGGACGCTCAGATGTCGAGCGCGAGCGTGCCCGTGCTGTCGCCGAAGGTCGCCCGGTCGTCGTGCCCGAGCGCGTGCAGCAGGGTGAGCATCCCGTTCGCCATTGGCGTACCTTCCGCCGCGCGCACGTGCAGGCCGCCCGGCAGCCGGCCGTTGGCGTGGCCGAACACGATGAGCGGGCAGCGCTTGTGATTGTGGAGGTTCGGATCGCCCATTCCGGAGCCGTACAGGATCACGCTCTTGTCGAGCAGGTGCGTGTCGCCCTCGACCGTGCTCTTGAGCTTGTCGAGGAAGTACGGCAGCAGGCTGACGTGGTAGTTGTTGATCTTGTTGAACTCGAGGATCCCTTCCTCGTTGCCGCCGTGGTGCGAGGCGGAATGGAACGGCCGGTCCGTGCCGCTCAGCGGGTAGACGCGGCCGGAGGCGTCGCGGCCCATCTTGAACGAGAAGACGCGCGTCACGTCGCTCTCGAAGGCCAGCGCCTGCACGTCGAACATCAGCTTGACGTGCTCGTCGAACGAGTCCGGGACGCCGGCCGGCGCCTCGGGAAGCTCGCGCGGCTCGCCGCTCATGTTGCGTTCCTCGACCCGCTGGATGCGCCGCTCGATCTCGCGGATGTTGTCCAGATAGCGCTCCATCCGCCGGCGGTCCGTCGGCCCGAGCTCGCGCGTCAACTGCGAGACGCGCGAGGTCATCCAGTCCAGAATGCTCGCGTCGGTCTTCCGTCGCGCGGCGCGCTCCTCGGCCGTGCCGCCCACCCCGAAGAGCTGCTCGAAGGCGACCCGCGGCGAGCGGGTGACCGGCAGCGGCTCGGTCGGCGACGCCCAACTGATCGAGTCGGTGTAGACGCAGGTGTAGCCGTAGGCGCAACCACCGGCCTGGTCGACGTTCTCGATGCAGAGCTGCATCGAGGGGATCGGCGTGTCCTGCCCGAAGCGCTGCGCGTGGATCTGGTCCAGGGACGTGCCGGCGCGGACGTCCGAGCCCTGGGTCTGCTTCGGATGCGACTGGGTCAGGAAGACCGAGCTGGTCCGGAAGTGGTCGCCGCCGATCTCCGGGGGCGAGAACGCCTCGGCCATCCCGACGTCGGTGTCGCTGATGATGGTCAGGTGGTCGCGGTACGGCTCCAGTGAGCTGAGCGCGCCGGCGTTCAGGTCGAAGTCGCGGCCTGCCGCGGCCGGGGCCCACAGGTGCTGCGTGCCGCCCCAGGCATTGGAGCCCGCGGCGCCGTGCACCATCTCCATGCAGACCAGGCGGGTCGGATCGAGCGCGGCGCGGGTGGCCGCCGATACCCGGCCGGCCGGATGCATCGCATCCAGGAAGGGCAGGGACAACGAGGCGGCGCCGACGTCACGGAGAAACGTACGCCGAGGGATGTGCTTGCCAGTGATGTACATGAATCTGTCTCCCCACCTGTTCCTGTCGGTTGGTCTTCCGGCAGTTACTGTGCTTCGGTCGTGTCGCCGTCCGTTTCCGCCCGCTGCATCCGGAACGCGGGACTGTCGATGACGCCGAGGATGAACGAGGACATGCGGTAGTCGTTGTCGCGCGCCGCCGCGGTGATGGCGCGGACGGTCGGCATGTCGTAGTGCTCGACGCGCCGGCCGAGCGCGTAGGCCATCAGGTTCTCGGCGAACGTGCGTGCCAGCGAGTCCGGCAGGGCGAGCAGGGCACCGCGCAGATCCTGCGGGGTGGATACCTGGGTCCCATCCCACATCTCGCCGCGCGTGTCAAGCGGCATGCCGTTCTCGCGGATCCGCCACTTGCCGATGACGTCGAAGTTGTCCAGCGCCAGCCCCAGCGGATCCATGAACCGGTGACAGGCGTTGCACGTCGGGTTCGTCCGGTGGATCTCCATCCGCTCGCGCGTCGTCAGCGAGCGCCCGTCGATGACCGTCGCCGTCTCGTCGAGGTCGGGCACGGCCGGCGGGGGCGGCGGCGGCGGCACGCCGAGGACCACCTCCATCACCCACTTGCCCCGCAGGACGGGGGACGTCCGGTTGGCCAGCGACGTAAGCATGAGGACCGAGCCGTGGCCGAACAGGCCCCGCCGCCGGTCGTCGGTCAGGCGGACGCGCCGGAACTCCGGTCCCGCGACGTTCGGCAGGCCGTAGTGCCGCGCCAGCCTTTCGTTCACGAACGTGTAGTCGGCCGTGAACAGGTCGAAGAAGCCGCGATCCTCGCGCACCAGGCTGTCGAACAACAGCTCCGTCTCGCGGCGCATCGCGTCGGCGAGCTGGCGGTCGAAGTTCGGGAACCAGAACGCGTCCGGCTGGACCTGATCCATGTCCTGCAGGCGCAGCCAGAGCGCCGCGAACCGGGTGCCCAGCGACTCCGACCGCGGGTCGGCCAGCATCCGCCGCGTCTGTGCGTCCAGCACCTCCGGGTCGGACAGCTTGCCGTCGGCCGCCAGCGCGATGAGCTCCTCGTCGGGCGGCCCGGCCCACAGGAAGAAGGCCAGGCGCGACGCCAGCGCCACGTCCGAGATCCGGTAGTTCTTGCCGGGCTCGACATCTCCCACCGGCCGTTCCAGCCGGAAGAGGAAGTCGGGGCTGGCCAGCGTCGCCTGCAGCGCCGTGCGGATGCCGGTTTCCCAGCCGTCGTCCCGGAGGCCCGCCTCGTAGAACGCCATCAGATCGGCGACGTCGGTCTCGGTCAACGGCCGGCGGTAGGCCCGCGTGGCGATGCGGGTGACGATCTCCTCGGCGCACGGGCGCTCGGTCGCCGGCGATGTCGGACGACACGTGAAGATCCGCTGCCGGCTTGGCGTCTCGGACACGCCGGTCACGTCGTACGGGCCGTCGATGATGAAGTCGCGCATATGCGGCAAGGCGGTGACGCCGTAGCCCAGGTCGCCGATCTCGGTGTCGACGATCGACCATTCGTGCGGCGCCAGCACGTCCTCCACGGGCCCTTCGAACTGCCGCACGAACACCGCGGACACGCGCCGGGGCCCCGCCCGGACGAAGATCGGCTCCTCCACCTCCAGATACACGCCGTTGGGGTCGGAGGTGCGCAGCCACTGGTCCATCGCCAGCAGGGCCACCGGCTCGCCGTCGACCGAGATCTCGATCTGCTCGTTGCGGATGGTCGATCCCGACAGACCGCCCGTGGTCGTGTGCTGGAACGCCATCGTGAAGAGGTAGTCCCCGTCGGCGGGGAAGTTGTGCAGCACGGAGAAACCGCCGCGGCTCCCGTACGGCGCACCCTCCACCCGGTCCCATTGCGAGTAGGCTCGCGACTTCGAGTAGGTCGTCTGTTTCGGAGCGGCGTTCGGATTGCCCACGGCGAGCTGGGCGACCTCGGTCGCGGCCCGCAGGTAGCCGTCGAGCAGCGTGGCCGACAGCATCTGCACGTCGGCGATGTTGTCGAAGTTGGCGCTCATCGTGTCGAGCGGCAGGTAGTCGCCCGCATCTATCTGCAGCCCCAGCAGATCGTGGACGGCCCGCTCGTACTCGTACCGGTTCAGCCGCTGGAAGGTCCGGTAGCCCGGGTTCGGATTCTCGGCAGCCGCCTCGTCCACCACCGACTCGAGGGTCTCGACGAGAGCGGCGAGCGTCCCGGCTTCGGGTCGGCGAACGCCCGGCGGGGGCATCATGTTGGCCCGCAGCTTGCGGATCATCTTCTCCGTACGCTCGGCCTGTTCCGGACTGGCCGCCGCCGTGCCGACGTCGAAGTCTTCCAGCGAGAGGTTGCCGGTCAGCATGCGGTCGTTGTGGCAGGTCCGGCAGTAGCGCTGCACGACCCCGGTCAGCTCCGCGTGGTCGGGGACCGACTCGGACGGGGGAGGAACGGCCTCCTGGCCGGCCGTGCGGGCAGCCGTGTCGACGGACCAGACCGCGGCCGCGAGGAGGACGGCGAGCAGAGCGGCGGGCGCAGCTAATGTTCTCATGGCGTATCGCCCCGGCCATGCGCCAAAACGACCGTGCGCCGACGGCCGGATTCCGAATCCGGACAGTGTATCAGTCCCGGGCGCAAGTGCCACAGGAAATCGTCACCCGCTGGACCCCGTCCGCGGCGGGGCGTAGGATGGGCGTGTGCAGCAGCCACTGGATCCCGTCCACACGCGCGCTCCGGTCTTCTCTCCGCGAAGTGGCGCGCCAGGGACGGAGGTGACCGTGGAGACCCGCGATCTCCCCGCGCTCACGCCCGTTTACCTTGGCATGGGGGCCACCCGCTCCAGCTTCGAGGTGCTCCGCCAGCTCGTCACGAGCGAGCGGGGCGAGATGTCCACCGTCGTCGAGGTGCCGGACTGGGCGACCGCCGATCGCACGCACTACTTCGTCCTCGTGGACGTCTACTTCCGGCCGCTGGCGGTCTCCGCCGCCTTTCATGTGACCGGGCCTGATGGGACGTTGCGCCGCAGGGGGGAGATCGCGGGCGACACCGGCGGCTGTCCGACTCTCCGCGAAGCAGGCGAAGGGGACGAGTTTTACGTGTTGACAGGTGAAGTGCAAGAACTTGCCCTGGGAGACGAGGTGCTGGTCGAGGCGACACTGGGCGAGTCGCCCGGCTGCGGGCAGGGTACGGTCCTGCAGGTCACGCGCGCCGAACGGCTGGATTGAACCCGCGCCGGCGTCGGGGGCGCGCATCATCGGCGCACGAGCGATGCGTGGCCCGCGGAGTCGCTCCACCGGCGCGTGTGTCGCCGCGGTTGGGGCGGACCCCGGCGCCGCTTCGGCCTACAGCGGAGGCCCCTGCCACGGCTCCCGGCGCACCAGCTCGCCGCTGCCGGCGGTACCCAATATCTCGCCGTCCCGATACGTGATTTCGCCGCGACGGATCGTGAGCTGCGGCCAGCCGGTCACTTCCCGGCCCGCATGAATCGAGTAGCCGCTGCCCGAGAACATGTCCTCGTTGCGGATCGGCCGCGTCTCGTTCGGGTTCCACAGGACGAGATCGGCGTCCGATCCGACGGCGATCGTGCCCTTGCGCGGATACAGCCCGAACAGCCGGGCCGGGTTCGACGATGTGACCTCCACGAACCGTTCCAGCGAGATGCGCCCTTCGTTCACGCCGTCCGAGTAGAGCATCGGCAGCATCACCTGCAGGTTGCTCATGCCGGCCCGGTGCTGCGCGACGTTCTGCGCCGGATCGAGCTTCTGCTCGCGCGTGTAGGCGACGTGGTCCGTCGCCACGACGTGGACGGTGCCGCGGGCGATGCCGTCCCAGAGGGCGTCGAGGTCGCTCTGCTCGCGCAGCGGCGGCTGGCCGATGTAGAGCCCCGGCGTGGGGCCGTCGAACCGCTCGCGGGTGAGGTGCAGATAGATGGGGCGGGTCTCGACGTAGACCGGCAGGCCGCGCTGCTGCGCCGCCTCGGCGACCCGCAGGGCGCGTTCCGACGACAGGTGCACGATGTACATCGGCACGCCGGTCGCCTCAGCCATCGCCACCGCGCGCTGCGTCGCCGCCTCCTCGGCCTCCACCGGCCGGGCGTCGGCGAAGTAGGCGAGCGAGCCGCGTCCCTCGGCGACCATGCGTTCCGCCGTGATCTGCACGATGGCGGCGTCCTCACAGTGCATCATCATCAGCACGCCGGTCTCGCGCGCCGCGTGCATCGTGTTGATGAAGCCGGGGGCGCGCGCGTCGAAGGTGGGCCGGACCATGAACACCTTGATGGTGGTCTGCCCGGCGTCCACGAGCGCTGTCAGCGATTCCGCAGTGGCGCTCGTCGGATCCGAGACGATGGGGTGGAAAATGACGTCAGCAATGGATTGCGCCTGTATTTCCGTCAGGGCCCGCGCCAGCGTCTCGGCCGGCGTCTCACCGTCGGCGACTCCGCCGAAGTTGGAGATGGTGGTGATGCCGCCAGCCAGCGCCGCCCGCGAGCCGGAGGTGTAGTCGTCCATCCGGATGCCGCCCAGGTGCACGTGCGGGTCGATGCCTCCCGGCAGCACCTGCAGTCCGCTCGCGTCGATTTCCTCCGTGTCCGCGTCCCGCGCCTCGAGGCCGGCGCCGATCTCGGCGATGGTCGCGCCGACGATGCGGACGTCAGCGGTCCGTAGCGCCCCGTCGGTGAAGACCTCGCCGCCGCGGATGATGATCTCCGGTTCGGATTGGGCGGTGACGGCGACCGCGGCCGTGATCAGGGCGAGTCCGGTGACGACGACGAGGCTGCGCAGCCAGTTCATGACATCCTCCACTTCATCGCGTCCGCGGCTTCGCCGGGACGTGCAATTCCCTGAGGTTGCCGAGGTGCTTCCACGTGTTGGGCGCTTCGCCCGCTCATTGGGCACTGGGACGTGCCTCGTTCAGGGTTTCCAGGTCAGCGGCGTCATCGCCGTCGCCGGTATCTTCGCCCGCCGCATCCCAACGCTGGCGCCAGGATTGCCGCAGCGCGTCCATCCGCTCCCGGTACTGCGTGGCAAGCTCCTCCGGCACGAGCGCGTTCGCCAGGTCCGAGAACCGCGTGACGTACGGGGCCAGCACCGAGTTCCGCAGCAACTGTTCTCCGGTCGGAACGTAGGCGATGACCGGCAGAACGATCAGCGCGGCGGCGAGCAACGCGGCGACCAGGCCGGCCGCGGCGCCGGCCAGCCGATCCGCCCAGCCCAGCATCGCCGCCTGGAGCAGGCCGCGCAGGAGGCGCCCGGCCAGCGCGCCGACCAGCATCGTGCCCAGGAAGATCGCCAGGTAGCCGATTAGGTTGGCGGCCGACGCCGGCATGTCCATCACCCCGAGCACCGCGGCGGCGGCCGGCCCATGGAACCGGGCCGCGAGGATGAACGCGGCCGCCAGCGCCACGATCCCGATCAGCAGCCGCACCAGTCCCTTGAGCAGCCCTGTCAGGATCAGCAGCCCGACGAGGACGATCAGGAACAGGTCGAACGCGTTGAAATCCATCTCCGTTCACCGCGGGTCGACGGGATCCCGGTGGTCCGCGCCGAGCATGGCGACGTCGACCCGCACCGGCGCGTCGGGGTTCGAGGGTGTAATCGGTTGCGGGGCGGCGTCCGCGTCGTCTGTCCGAAGGTCGTGGGTCATGCACCACTCCAGGGAGCGGGCGTTCGTCGGGAAGCACGTCCAGTATAGCGTCGCCAAACCCGTCGCAAGCGTTTCGTGTTTGGCCCCGAACCCGCCTCCGCAGGACCTCGCACATCGGAGTTCACTTCGTTGCGTTCCACGGCACCAGCTCAATGGTCCCGCGCCGGAGGGCGCTCGCCGCCGCCCGCGGCTACGACCGACCGAGTAGGGCGAAGCTGTCTGGACTTCCTCGGGGCGCCGGGAAGTCGTCGCCCTTGCATCCCGTGGCGTCGGTCCCCGAGTTCGGCCGCGCTATGATCGCCTTCTGTTCCGACACTTGCGAAGAGCCGGCGAACGGCCGGAAAGGATGTTCCCGATGACCCAGAGCCTGCAGCGGATGGTTCCACTCGCCGCGGCGGTCGTCCTGGCCATGTGCGGTTCCGCCCGGGCGCAGACCTCGGTGCCCGACGGCGAGTGGCACGCCATCGGCCGGGACGCGGCCAACACCAAGTACTCGCCGCTCGATCAGATAGACGCCGACAACTTCACGGACCTTGAGATCGCGTGGCGCTGGACGTCCCTGTCCACCGCCGTGGCCGAGGCCAACGAGCGAATCCGTCCCAGCCAGTTCAAGTCCGTCCCGCTGATGGCGGGCGGGCTGGTCTATGTCAGCACCGCGCTCGGGCAGGTGGCGGCGCTCGACGCCGGCACCGGCGACACGGTGTGGTCCTACGACCCGCAGATCTACGCGTATCTCGACCGGCCGCCCAACATGGGCTGGCACCATCGCGGGGTCTCCTACTGGAAGGATTCTGAGAGCGACGACGCGCGCATCTTCATCGCCAGCCACGACAAGCGGCTCGTCGCCCTCGACGCGCGCACCGGCCGGCGTTATCCCGACTTCGGCACCGGCGGCTACGTCGACCTCACCGCGGGCTTCGAGCGCGAGATCGACGCCTCGCGTATGACCTGGTCGTCACCGGTGGCCATCGCCGGCGACACGGTCATCGTCGGCAGCATCGTGCAGGACACCCGCTTGACCTTGCGCGAGGCGTCTCCCGGCCACGTGCGGGCCTACGACGCGCGCACCGGCGAGATGAAGTGGATCTTCCGGACCATCCCGCGGGGCGACGACTTCGGCGCCGACACCTGGGGCAACGAGTCGTGGCGCTACAGCGGGCACTCCAACGTCTGGTCGTACATGGCGGTCGACGAGGAGGCGGGCTACGTCTACCTGCCGACCGGCACGCCGTCGAACGACTGGTACGGCGGCATGCGGCCGGGCGACAACCTGTTCGCCGAGAGCATCGTCGCCGTCGACGTCGAGACGGGGGAGCGCGTCTGGCACTTCCAGGCCATCCACCACGGGCTGTGGGACTGGGACTTCCCGACCGGGCCGAACCTGCTGGACATCACCGTCGACGGCCGTCCGGTCAAGGCCATCGCGCAGGTGAGCAAGCAGGGGTTCACCTACGTCTTCGACCGGATCACCGGCGAGCCGGTCTGGCCGATCGAAGAGCGTCCGGTGCCGCAGGGCAACGTGCCCGGCGAGTGGTACTCGCTGACCCAGCCGTTCCCGACGAAGCCGCCGCCGTTCGACCGGCAGGGCTTCGCTATCGAGGACGTGATCGACTTCACGCCGGAGCTGCGCGCCGAGGCGCTTCGGATCATCAACAGCCGCGCGCGGTTCGGGCCGATCTTCTCGCCGCCGGTGGTGCGCGGGGCCGAGGTGCCGTTCATCCAGGTGCCGGGCGCGGGCGGCGGCGCCAACTGGCAGGGCGCCGCAGTCGACGTGGAGACGGGACAGCTCTTCGTCTCGTCGTCGAGCACGCTGATCGTGGTGGAGGTGGTACCCTACGACCCGCCGGCCACGGTGGGATACTTCACCGACCCCTGGGGCGTCGGGCTGTCCGGACCGCAGGGACTGCCGCTGTTCAAGCCGCCCTACAAGCGCGTTACCGCGATAGACCTCAACAGCGGCGAGCAGGCCTGGATGCAACCCCACGGGGACGGCCCGCGCTACCACCCGGCGTTGCGCGACCTGGACCTGCCGCCCCTCGGCGGCGGCGGCGGCCTCAGCTCCGGGCCGCTGGTGACGCCGACGCTGCTGATCATGAACCACGGCGGGCGCGGCTTCGCGTCGGCGGCGGATGATGCGCTGGTCGAGGCGACCGGCGACCCGACGGCGGATGCTGCGCTGCTGATGGCGGCCAGTACCAGGACCATCAGCGCCTACGACAAGGCGACCGGCGAGCACCTCGGGTCGGTGCCGCTGCCGGCGACGCCGGGCGGGAATCCGATGACCTATCTGCACGACGGGAAGCAGTATCTCGTGGTCGCGGTCGGCCGTGGCGGTGCCGACGCGGAGCTGATTGCGCTGGCGCTGCCTTGAGCTCGCCAGGGAGCGGTCGCCGACACCTTGCAGGGGCGGGTGTTCCCGATTCCCGCCGCGCTATCATCGACGCCTGTTCGACACTTGCGAAGAGCCGGGGAACGGCCGGGAAGGGATATTCCGATGACCCAGAGCCTTCGGCGTCGTCTGGTTCCACTCGCGGCGGCTGTCCTGGCCATTTCCGGTTCCGCCGGGGCGCAGACCTCGGTGCCCGACGGCGAGTGGCACGCCATCGGCCGGGACGCGGCCAACACCAAGTACTCGCCGCTGGACCAGATCGACGCCGACAACTTCATGGCCCTGGAGGTGGCGTGGCGCTGGACCTCGCTGTCCACGGCCGTGGCCGAGGCCAACGAGCGCATCCGTCCCAGTCAGTTCAAGTCGGTGCCATTGATGGCGGACGGGCTGGTCTATGTCAGCACCGCGCTCGGACAGGTGGCGGCGCTCGACGCCGGCACCGGCGAAACGGTGTGGTCCTACGACCCGCAGATCTACGCGTATCTCGACCGGCCGCCCAACATGGGCTGGCACCACCGCGGGGTCTCCTACTGGAAGGACTCGGAGAGCGACGACGCGCGCATCTTCATCGCCAGCCACGACAAGCGGCTCGTCGCCCTCGACGCGCGCACAGGACGGCGCTACCCGGACTTCGGCACCGGCGGCTACGTCGACCTGACCGCGGGGTTCGAGCGCGAGATCGACGCCTCGCGGATGACCTGGTCGTCGCCGGTCGCCATCGCCGGCGACACGGTCATCGTCGGCAGCATCGTCCAGGACGGGCGGATTACGCTGCGCGAGGCATCTCCCGGCCACGTGCGCGCCTACGACGCGCGCACCGGCGAGATGAAGTGGATCTTCCGGACCATCCCGCGGGGCGACGACTTCGGCGCCGACACCTGGGGCAACGAGTCGTGGCGCTACAGCGGCCACTCCAACGTCTGGTCCTACATGGCGGTCGACGAGGAGGCGGGCTACGTCTACCTGCCGACCGGCACGCCGTCGAACGACTGGTACGGCGGCATGCGGCCCGGCGACAACCTGTTCGCCGAGAGCATCGTCGCCGTCGACGTCGAGACGGGGGAGCGCGTCTGGCACTTTCAGGCCATCCACCATGGTCTGTGGGACTGGGACTTCCCGACCGGGCCGAACCTGCTGGACATCACCGTCGACGGCCGTCCGGTGAAGGCCATCGCGCAGGTGAGCAAGCAGGGGTTCACCTACGTCTTCGACCGGCTCACCGGCGAGCCGGTCTGGCCCATCGAGGAGCGGCCTGTGCCGCAGGGCAACGTGCCGGGCGAGTGGTACTCGCCGACGCAGCCGTTCCCGACGAAGCCGCCGCCGTTCGACCGGCAGGGCTTCGCTATCGAGGACGTGATCGACTTCACGCCGGAGCTGCGCGCCGAGGCGCTTCGGATCATCAACAGCCGGGCGCGGTTCGGGCCGATCTTCTCGCCGCCGGTGGTGCGCGGGGCCGAGGTGCCGTTCATTCAGGTGCCGGGGGCCGGGGGCGGCGCGAACTGGCAGGGTGCGGCCGTCGACGTCGAGACGGGGCAGCTCTTCGTCTCGTCGTCGAGCACGCTGATCGTGGTCGAGGTGGTGCCCTACGACCCGCCGGCGACGGTGGGGTACTTCACCGACCCCTGGGGCGTAGGGCTCTCCGGACCACGGGGGCTGCCGCTGTTCAAGCCGCCCTACAAGCGGGTGACCGCGATGGACCTGAACACCGGCGAGCAGGCCTGGGTGCAGCCGCACGGCGACGGGCCGCGCTACCACCCGGCTCTGCGTGATCTGGACTTGCCCCCGCTGGGCGGCGGCGGCGGCATCAGCTCCGGCCCGCTGGTGACGCCGACCCTGTTGATCATGAACCACGGCGGGCGCGGCTACGAGTCCGCGGCGGACGACGCGCTCGTCGAAGCCACCGGTGACCCGACGGCGGACGCTGCGCTGTTGATGGCGGCCAGCACGCGGACCATCAGCGCCTACGACAAGGAGACGGGTGCGCACCTCGGGTCCGTACCGTTGCCGGCGATCCCGGGCGGCAACCCGATGACGTACCTCCATGAGGGCAAGCAGTACCTCGTCGTCGCGGTCGGCCGCGGGGGTGCCGACGCGGAGCTGATTGCGCTGGCGCTGCCGTAGCCGGGGCTACTGCCGACGCCGGCCGGGGTGCGGTAGACTGAGGACATGACGCCTGAATTCTGGGCGATTCTCGGAGTCGGCGTGCCGGTGATGGCGGTCGGCGTCTCCGGTTTGGTGATGCTCGTGGGCCTGCAGCGCGACGTGGGGGCGCTGCATCGCGACGTCGCCGGACTGCGCGAGAGGATGGCCAAGCTCGAAGGCGCCGTCGATGGGTTCATGCGCGGCGCGGTGGCACACCATCTCCCCCCCGATGCCACCCCTCAGGGGCCGGCCTGAACCAGGCCGGCGAGCGTTCCTCGTCTCCTGCGCTCAGCGGGTATCCGGCGTCATCAACCCCGTCCCCAGGGTCCGGCCCTTGTCGACGGCCGGGACGCCCTTCTCCATCCACACGGGGGCCGGCGCGTCCTGCAGGTAGTGGTCGAAGAACTGCTGCATGCGGATCGCCCAGTCCTTGCGGTTGGCGTCGCGGCGCAGGCCGTGGCCCTCGCCGTTGTAGTTGAGCAGCCACGCCGGCTTCTGCAGCCGGCGCAGGGCTACGAACAGCTCGATGCCCTGGTACCACGGCACCGCCCCGTCGTCGTCGTTGTGCATCATGAGCACCGGGGTGCGGATCTTGTCGGCATAGAACAGTGGCGAGTTGTGCAGGTACTCGGCGGTGGCTTCCCAGAGCGAGCCGCCGATGCGACTCTGCGTCCGTTCGTACTGGAACATCCGGCTCATGCCGGTCTGCCAGCGGATGCCGCCGTAGGCGCTCGTCATGTTGCTGACCGGGGCGCCCGCCTCGACCGCGGCGAAGAGGTCGGTCTTGGTGATCATGTACGCGATCTGGTAGCCGCCCCAGGAATGACCCTGGATGCCGATCCGGTTGCGGTCCACGTACCCCTCGTCCAGGATGCTGAGCACCCCGGGCACGACCGCGTCGAGGGCGCTCTCGCCGGGGTAGCCGATCTCGTAGGGAATGTCGGGGATGAACATCACGTAGCCGCGACTCACGTAGAACGGAACCGACACGGACGAGCTGCCGGGCCGCGGCGTACGCCACGTGTAAAGGCCGTCCGACATCCGCTCGTAGAAATACACGAGCAGGGGGTACTCGTTCGCAGGATCGAAGCCGTCGGGCTTGAACAGCATGCCCTGCAGCTCGACGCCGTCGTTCGAGGTCCATTCGACGAGCTCGGCCGAGCCCCATGCATAGTCGGCCTGCTGGGGATTGGCATCCGACACCCGCTGCATGTCGGTGATATCCCCGTCCGTGACCCAAAGGTCCGGAAACTCGCGGAAGTCCTCGCGGGTGAGCAGCCAGCGGTTCGCATCCGTCGCCTTGTCGTGCAGGCGGAAGCTCTTGTCCCCCATGACCACCTCGACCGGCGAGGCCTCGCGGTCCGTACGTCCCTCGTAGAAGCCGCCCTGCTTGTTCCGGTCGTGGATCGCTCGCCAGAGCGCCTTGCCCTCCGGGACGTGATCCAGTTCGGGCTCGGTCCGCGCGTAGCGGAAGCGAATCTGCGACGCCCGCCCCGCGCCTGCCGTGAGGTTGACGGTCCGGCCCGATTCGGGTTCGAAGCGCCAGACATCGAAGCGGTCGTAGAACAGGAACGCGCCGTCGTCCGCGGTCCAGCCTGCCGAGCCGTAAGGGGGCGGATCGTGCGGGTGGTCGTCGAGCTCGTTCCAGACCGCGTGTGGAACGTCGGCGCTCGCGGTCAACGGCTCACCGCCGTCCAGTCGCGCCACTTTCCACTGCCGCTCGGCGCCGTTCCACCACGCCGCGTACTTCCCGGCCGGCGAGATGGCCGCGCGGGCGAAGCGCCCGACCTTGTCGGCGAGCGGTCGACGCTCTCCGCTGGCCAGATCCACGGCGTGGAGGTCGTTGTAGCGCCCGTCCCAGGAGAGGAGCTGCCGGTACGGCATGTCGGTAACGCCCAGCGCGTGCGCGGCGTCCGACTCGGCTGCGAACCGGACCGTCGGGATGTCGGTCGTGCCCAACTGCACCACCGTGCCGCTGTCCAGATGGGCCGTCGCCGCATAGGTGCGCTTCCGCTCGTCGTCGGCCTGCACGAGCTGCATCGGCTGCAGGTAGGGGTCCTTCCAGTTCCAGATGTCGAGGGTGACCCTGTCCTCCTCCAGCGTCTCGTCGTCCGCTTCCGGCTCCGGCCGGGGCGCGGTGCCGAAGTGGAGGAGGGCGCCGCCCTCCGAGAAGCGGACGTCGCCGTGTTCGCTGACCCACCAGCCGTCGGGCACGCCGTCCGTGCGGGAAGCGGCAAGGGGTTCGGCCTGCCAATCGGGCGCAGCGGCCCCATACAGAGTGAACTCGGGCTGGTCAGCGGCGGAATCGTCGCGGTCCGTGAGGAAGGCCACCTGCGCGCCGTCCTTCGACAGCGCCAGTTGCTCGTAGCGACCCTCGCCGTCGAGAAGCGCTCGCCGCGCGACGTTGTCCAGCGGCACGACGTAGGCGCCGTCTCCAGTCCCGTCCCTCGTCGAGGTGGTGAACGCCAGGACGGCGGCTTCCTCCGCATACTCGTAGTCTTCCACCCAGTCGTAGCGCGTCTCGTCACCGGTAGCCAGGTTCAGAAGGACCAGCGTGGAACCGTCTTCCTTCCCGTCGTCGGAGTCGCGTTCCGCGTCGGCGCCGCTCTCGCTCGCTTCGTTCTGCCGAGCCGATTCGACGTCCGCATCCGACTCCTCGGAGCGGTCCACGTCAGCTTCCTCTACGGGCACGTACGCCAACCAGCTTCCCTCGCGCGCGACCTCGTAGCTCTCGACCGGGCCGAGATCGCGGATCCCGCCGATCCGGACCTCACCGTCAGCGAACACCGCGGTGATGTCCGCGACCGCGAGGGCGTCCTGCGGGAGGTCCTCGCCTTCCTGTCCCTCGCGCTTGAGGGCGTCGACCTCCGACTCCGGCGCCGGAACCGCGTAGACGAGATGGCGGGAGTCCGACGTGAAGGTCGGATCCGTGCCCCGGACCGTCAGCGGGGGACCGTCTCCGCTGGCCGCCTTCAGGGTAAGCGCCGGGTCGCCCTCCATGGGTGCGAGGACGAAGGTCAGCCAATCGCCGTCGGGCGACAGGGACGGATCCTCGATCGTGTTCCATTGCAGCACGTCGTCGTGGTCGAGGGCCCGCTGTTGCGCGAGGGCGGGCAGGGCGGCCGCAAGAACCAGGGCGACGGTGGCCAGGGACGCGACCGAGGTGCGAGCGTGCGGGTGTCTCATCTCTTCATCTCCATGCGGCGCCCCGACGTGAGAGGACGCTTCCGGCTTCGATGTCCCTGCAGGTCGTCCTGCGATAGTAACGGGTCCGGGGCGGAGCCGTGTAAGCCACTATGATCCACCGGTAGATGCGCAGAATCGGGCTGATGCTGATCCTCACCGCCGTCGCCACCGTCGTCGCGGTTGTGGGACGCGTCTGGGCCGACGCCGATCACGAGACGCTGGCGGATTCCCTCGCGGCGATTGCCGAGAGTCGGGGCCTGTACGGTCTGGGCGGCGCGGGGCGGTTCCTGTCGGGAATCGCGCTGATTGCCGCCGGGTGGTTCCTGTTCGGCTCCGCGACTGGCGGCAGCCCGGGTCGTGCGGCGGTCGTCCCGCTGCTGTTCGCGGTGTCGGGGGCGTTCACCGCGTGTTCGGGGGCGCTTGCGGTCGGCCTGGCCGCGGCGCCGGCGGAATGGATGGATGTCGCGGGCCTCGAGGGGGTTGCGCTCGGCCACCAGGAGGCAACGGTCCGGCTGCGATGGTTCACCGGTGCGGCCGGCTTTGCCCTGGCCGGGCTGGCGTTGGTCGTCCTCGGCTGGCGCCAGCGGAGCGGCGGTATCGCGCTCAGGCGGTTCGCGTCGGCGTCGGTGCTGCTCGGCCTGGCGATTCAGTTCGTCTGGCTCGATGCTGCGACGGTCATGCACATGATCACCGGGACCCTCTTCGTTGCGTGGCTCGTCGCGGGCGGCCGCATGCTGCTGAAGGGCCGGGCCTGGACTTCGGGCTGACGACGCGTTTATAGAATCCCTGTAGAATCAACCGGATCGGGTGACGACCGGGACGGACGGTCGAACGGTACCGGCGCAGACGACGCCGAGATGGACGATGCCACGACGCGACAAAGGAGACCGTGCGATGAGCGAGCGAGCGCCGCAGGACACCCCTGCCGGCCACTGGATTTCGTACCGCCCCGAGATCAAGGTGATGGACTGCACCATCCGGGACGGCGGCCTGATGAACGATCACCAGTTTCCGGACGAGACCGTCAAGGCGGTCTACCAGGCCTGCGTCGAGAGCGGCATCGACTACATGGAGATCGGCTACATCAACTCCCGCAAGCAGTTCCCGCCCGGCCAGTTCGGGCCCTGGAAGCACTCCGTGGAGAGCGACGTCCGCCGCATCGTCGGCGACAACGACACGCCGCTGAAGCTGTCGGCCATGGCCGACGCCGAGAAGAGCGACTACAAGGAAGACATCCTGCCGAAGTCGGAGAGCGTGATCGACCTGATCCGGGTGGCCACCTACATCCACCAGATCCCGCTGGCCCTGGACATGATCAGGGACGCCCACGACAAGGGCTACGAGACCAGCCTCAACCTGATGGCGCTGTCCACGGTCCCCGAGCGGGAGCTGAACGAGGCGCTGGCCCTGGTCGCGCAGTCCGAGGCGGACGTCATCTGCATCGTCGACAGCTTCGGCGCGCTGTACTGCGAGCAGATCGACAACTACATGACCACGTTCCAGGGCTATGCCACGCCGGCCGGGAAGGAAGTGGGCATGCACGCCCACAACAACCGGCAGCTCGCCTTCGCCAACACGGTTCAGGCGACCATCAAGGGCGCCAATCGGCTGGACGCCAGCATGGCGGGCCTCGGCCGCGGGGCCGGCAATTGCCCGCTGGAACTGCTGCTCAGCTTCCTGCACAACCCCAAGTTTCGGCTGCGGCCGGTGCTGCATTGCATCCAGCATCACATCGAGCCGATGCGCGCCGCCCTGAAGTGGGGCTTCGACTATCCCTACATGATGACCGGGGTGCTGAACCAGCATCCGCGGGCGGGGATGGCGTTCAACGAGTCCGATGACCGCGGCGACATCATCAAGTTCTACGACTCACTGGAAGACCCGGACTGACGCAGCCCGGCGGCCGACGACGACCATGGGAAGAACGGAACTGGCAGCGGCGACGTTCGTGGTGGCGTGCGTCCTGGCGCTGACCGCGGGCGACGCCTTGACGATTCCGCACCATACGAACAAGTTCCCGCAGCCGCTGGCTTGGGATGAGGACGATCCGGCGCTACGGCGCAACTTCGAGATCTACTCCGCGCACGGCCTGAGCGAGGACTACGATCCGGGCCATCCCCTCAAGTTCGAGCAGAGCGACTTCACCAATCGGTCGACGTCGGCAAGGACGGGTGTGTCGGCCTGGGCATGACTCTGCAGGATCTGATCCTCACGCTGTCCCGGTTCTGGTCGGAGCGGGGGTGCCTGCTGCAGCAGCCGCTCGACGTCGAGGTCGGAGCCGGGACGATGCACCCGGAGACGTTCCTCCGCGTCATCGGTCCCCGCCACTGGAACGTCGCCTACGTGCAGCCGTCGCGGCGGCCGGCGGACGGCCGCTTCGGCGAGAACCCGAACCGGCTCTTCAAGCACCACCAGTTCCAGGTGATTCTGAAGCCATCGCCCGACGCTGCCCAACGGCTCTACCTGGACAGCCTGGAAGCCTGCGGCATCGACCCGACGCGCCACGACGTCCGCTTCGAGGAGGACAACTGGGAGTCGCCGACGCTGGGGGCCTGGGGCATCGGCTGGCAGGTGCTGCTCGACGGGCTGGAGATTACGCAGTTCACCTACTTCCAGCAGGCCGGGGGCATGGACCTGGCGCCGATCTCGGTGGAGCTGACCTACGGCCTCGAGCGCATCGCGATGCACCTGCAGGGCGTGGACGACGTGTACGACCTCGCCTGGGCGCCCGGCGTCTCCTACCGGGAGGTGCGACACCGCGAAGAGGTGGAGCAGTCGAAGTACGCCTTCGGCCAGGTCGACCTGCCGGCCGGCGAGTTCGGTCGGACGCACCGCGACCTGTTCGACCGCTACTACGTGTTGGGGGAACGGCTGCTGGCGTCGGGCCTGACCCTGCCGGCGCTCGACCACTGCCTGAAGTGCTCGCACACCTTCAACCTGCTCGACGCGAGCGGCAGCATCGGGGTGACCGAGCGGGCCGCCTACATCCTGCGGGTCCGGAAGCTGGCCGTCGCCATCGCCGAGGCGCACGCGGAGTGGGAGCAAGGTCAATCGTCCAGCGCCGGGGCCGGCGCGGCGGTCGCGGGCGGGGGCGATGGCTGAGGTCGGCGAACGCAACCCGAACGGATTGTTCGCTTGTAAGGAAGACAGATACCTACAGCGGCAATCAGCGCTTCGCACGCATCCGGGTGGTGCGGCTCTCCCACTGAACCGGTGGCAGGTGTACGCATGAGCATGGAGTACCAGGAACTGCTCCTGGAGATCGGTTGCGAGGAGATGCCGGCGAGCTGGATTCCCGGCATCGAGGGGCAACTTGCCGAGCGGCTGTCGGCGCGCCTGGACGAGGTCCGGATCGAGCGCCGCACACCCGTACGGACGTTCGTGGCCCCGCGCCGGCTAGTGGCCACCGTGGCCGAGCTGGCGGCGCGGCAGTCCGATCTGGAGGAGACCGTGACCGGCCCGCCCGTGCGCGCCGGGTTCGATGCGAACGGCGAGCCGACGCGGGCTGCCATCGGATTCGCCCGCAAGCAGGGCGTGGACGTCTCGGATCTGGCGCGCATGGAGACCCCGAAAGGGGAGTATCTCGCCTGTCATCGCCGCCAGTCCGGGGACGACACGCGCTCCGTACTGGGCGGCGTTCTCGCCGCGACGCTGCGCGACCTGGCGTTTCCGAAGGCGATGCGCTGGGATGCGATGCTCGACGACGGCCGCGGTGAGTTCCTGTTCGGCCGGCCTGTTCGCTGGCTCGTCTTCCTGTACGCCTTGCGGGTGGTGCCGTTCGAGATCGGCCGCACGCCGGGGGCGGAAGTAGCCGGCGTGGCGCCGGTCCGAGCCGGCAGCGTCACCTACGGGCACCGGTTCTTCGGTGGCGACGGTACGCCGGGAAAGCCGATCGAGGTGACGTCGTTCGCTGATTACCGGCAACGTCTGGCGGACGCCTACGTGTTGATCGACCGGGAGGATCGGAGCGACCGCGTCACTCGCGAGTTGAAGGACTCTGCCGACGATGTCGGCGGGCGGGTAGCGACGCTCGACCAGGAGTCGGCCCTCCATGCCGAGGTGCCGGATCTCGTCGAGCACCCCGCGGTCGTCACCGGAACCTTCCCCGAGGAGTTCCTCACACTGCCGGACGAGGTGCTCGCCACCACCATGGTGCACCACCAGCACTACTTTCCGGTAGTCGACGAACAGGACCGCCTCTCGGCGCACTTTCTCGCGGTGACCAACACGCCGGGTGACGATCAGGCCCGCAACGAGCGCATCGCCGGCAACTCGGCGCGGGTACTGGTGGCCCGGCTGCGCGACGCGCGCTTCTTCTGGGACGCGGATCGAACGCAGCGCCTCGAGGACCGGCTCGACCGGCTCGACACCCTGCTGTTCCACAAGCGGCTCGGCAGCTACCGGGACAAGTCGGAGCGCGTGGCGGAGCTGGCGGAACGGATTGCCGCGGAGGTACTCGGTCAATCCACCGAGATCGCCGGTGCGGCGCGCCGGGGGGCGGTGTTGTGCAAGACCGATCTGGCCACCGACATGGTCGGCGAGTTCCCCGAGCTCCAGGGCGTCATGGGCGGCGTCTATGCCCGCGAGCAGGGTGAGCCGGAGGCGGTCTGGAAGGCGATCTACCACCACTACCTGCCGATCGGCGTCGGCGCCGACGAGCCGCCGTCTCGGGACGACCTGGGCAAGGCGGCGGTTACCTGGGCAGCAGTGGCGCTGGCCGACAAGGTGGACACCGTCGTCGGCCTGTTCGGAGCCGGCGAGAAGCCGACCGGCTCGCGCGATCCGCTCGGCATCCGCCGTCAGGCGCAGGGGATGCTGCGCATCCTCATCGACCTGCCCGAACTGACCGGTTTGGGTGCTCGGGTTGCGGTGAGGGAGATTCTCGAACCTGCCCGAGAGAGGCATACGGACGATGATTGGTCGAAGGTGTATTGGGCTCTCGACCAGGATTCGGAACGAAGGGATTTCAGGTCCATAGGGGGCATCACCGAGGAAACCAGGCTGGATCGGGAGCGTGTGGAGCACTTGATCGAGGAGCATTCATCCGAAGTACGCAAGGCCACGGCGACGGAACGGCCCCTGTACACGCTGCGACTCAAGCCGGTGAGCTTCCTTCGCGAACGGCTCCGCTATCTCCTCGAAGAGCGTGGATTCGACCGTCGCAACGTACGCGCGGTGACCCACCAGCCGCTCGACGAGATTCGGCCGCTGGATGCCCGCCGCAAGCTGGAAGTGCTTCCGGAGTTCACCGGGACATCCGACTTCCAGACCCTCGCGACGCTCTTCAAGCGCGTCAAGAACATCGCGCGGGAGCTTACGGACGGCGGCTCGTCTGACGAGGCGTTCGAGTTCGCGCTCACCGAGCCGGCCGAGCGGGCGCTGCTCGAAGAACTGGATGCGCGCCGGTCGGTGATCGACGCCGCCGTCGAGACGGGCGCCGGATTCCGTGAGGCGTTTGCCGAGGCCGCGAGGATAGGCCCCGCCGTCGACCGCTTCTTCAGCGAGGTGTTCGTCATGGCCGAAGACCCGAAGCTGCGGAATGCCCGCCTGCGCCTGATGCGGGAGGTCGAGCAGGTTATCGTCCAGCTCGCCGACGTCTCCGAGATCGTTCCCGAGAGGTAGTCCCTGCCGCGTTTGACGCGGGTTGCGTCGGCAGGTCGGTAGCAGACCGGGAACCACGCCGATACCTCCTCCGTCCAAGCGAGTAGATGGAGGGCTGACGGATGGCGCAACAGACCGCCTGGGGCTGGAAGAAGATCGTTCTCGCCGTCGTGGGTGTCGCGGCCGCGGTGGTCCTGTTTCTGGCCGCGACGGCGGCCGTGGGTCTCGTCTGGGCCACCTCCACCGCCGAGCGGCTGGGCGAGCCGGTCCCCGAGCCGGTTGCCTCGACCGTTGAGACGCGGGACGCCGGGGTCCGCGCGGCGGCAGCCGCGAACGCCGAGCAGCCGCTCCGAGTGCAGATCGAGCTGGAAGAGGGCGAGTTCGAGGTGCGTCCGGGGCCGCCGGGCGCCGGGGTCCAGGTGGATGGCGCCTATGCGCAGGCGTACTACGAGCTGACCGAGGAGCACACGCCCGCCGGCGAACCGGGCGGACCGGCCACCGTGATTCGCCTGCGTCCCGCCCACTCGTTTCTCGTGCGGCTGATCGGCAGCGCGTTCGGCGGGCACGACGGCGCCCACAACTTGCTCACGGTCACCATCCCGAGAGAGGTCCCGATCGACTTGCGCCTGCGCCTGCGCATGGGCGAAACGCGGACCGATCTCGGCGGGCTGACCCTGACCGACCTCGACGCCGATCTCACCATGGGCGAGCACCGCCTCGACTTCAGCGAGCCGCTTGCCGGCAGGCCGCACCGCATCCGCGTGGCCGGCGGGATGGGCGAAATCCGGCTCGAACGCTTCGGAAACGCGGGTCCCCGGGAGTTGGACGTGGAGGGGCGCATGGGCAGCCTCACCGTCGATCTGGGCGGTGACTGGCCGGCTGGCGCCGTCGCTGACGTGCGGCTGGACGGCTCGATGGGCGAGTTCCGGTTGGATGTTCCGAACACCGTTCGGGTCGCGCCCGACTCGAACGTATCGAACGTCTTCGGTGCGACCAGCCAACCCGCGGCCGGAAACGACGAGAGCGGCGATGCGCCGCTCGTCAGACTGCATCTGACGAATGCGATGGGCGAGACGCGGGTCCGGCGCTACTGATCGGGCTTCACGCCCGCTCCGGCAGGCAGAGCTCGGCTCACAGAAAGCCGAACAGCGGCGGGAAGGCGACGACGACGAAGCCGGCCCAGACCGCGTAGACCGGCAGGTAGTCGGTCTGCCAGCGTTCCAGGGCCGCGAACGAGCCGCGGCCGCGCAGGAAGCGCGCGTAGAGCCAGGCCGACCAGGCCAGGTTCACCAGGAGGATCAGGTTCTCGCCCAGTGCCGCCACCCGGTTCGGACTGAAGCCGAACTCGGAGATGCGTCCCGCGATGGCGGCCAGCGCCACGCCGTCGAGGACGAGGGCGCTGACCACGAGCAGAAGCTGCAGCGCGTCGAACGCATCGGGTGGGGCCTGCGGGTCGCGCGCCGAAACGGCATAGAGCAGCAGGCCGAGGACGACGGCCAACAGCAGGTCGAAGCCGATCAGCACCTCCCGTTCCACGTTGATGCCGCTGCCGGTCCAGATCATGGTACCCAGAACGGCGAGCAGCACCGCGGCGAATAGCGGCGTGAACAGGCGGGTCAGCACCGGCGCCATGTTCTCGACGACGCTCTGCTTCGCCTCCACCAGCCACGCACCGACGATGACCGCGCCCAGCGCGCCGCACGGCAGCAGCCATTGTTGCGCGAACCACTCGACGTTTGCGCCGATAGCGGAGAAGGTGGCGATGGTGAAACCGGTAAGCACGCCGCCGCCCAGCGCCATCAGCACGTAGTAGATGAACAGCTCGCCGGAGAAGCGCACGAAGTCCATGCGCCCGCCGCCGTCGCGCCAGCGTCCGCCGGCGTAGGCGACGCCCACCACCAGCCACAGCGCGATCGGCAAGTGCAGCGCCGCGAGCAGAATCGTGTGACCGCCGTGTGCGAACGGAAAGACATTGATGACGAGGGCGGCCACGGCGAACACCACCGCAAGGCGCACGCATCCCGCCCGGTCCAGCCGACGCTTCCAGGCGAAGTAGCCGGCGAGGATCGGGAGCACGAAGAAACTCATGTTGCGGAAGTAGAACGGCAGGAGCTCTTCATCGACGTTGACCAGCGGCGGGTAGCCGAACAGCTCCGGGAGCTTCACCGCCAGCCCCGCGGCGGCCGCCAGGCCGACGACGACACGGGTTTCGACGGACGACGCCCTTCGTTCCGCTTCGGTTGCACCCGGGGGCGCCACGACGAGTTGCTTCCACAGCCGCTCGGAGTGTTCGCGCGCGAACTCCCGCGACACGGCGTCGAGGTTGCCCATCCGCTTGACCGCCACGAGGAACGCCTCGTCCGCGGCCAGGCCGGCATCGACGAGTGCGGTTACCTGGTCCCGGAGGTGGCTTTCCAGCTCCTCCACGTCACCGGTCCGGATTGCCGGCCGCCGTCGCAGGTATGCGCGCCACTGCGTGATCTGTGCTTCGAGCGTGTCGTCGTGCTTCGCCATGGGTCGTTCCGTCCTCGCCGTCGCGCGGCTATCCGAAAGTGAGGGTCGGGGTGCGCTCCCGCCAGATCCCGCGGAGCGTGGCGTCCACCGCCTGCCATTGCTCTCGCTGGGTTGCCAGGTGCGCCCGTCCTGCCTTCGTGATGCGGTAGTACCGGCGTCGCCGGCCGTTCTCTGCGGTGGCCCAGTTCGCCGCCACGTAACCGAGCCGCTCGAGGCGGTGCAGTACCGGGTAGAGCATTCCGTCCGTCCATTGGAGTTGTCCGCCGGACAGCTCGCCGACCCGCTTGATGATGGCGTAGCCGTAGCTTTCGCCCTCGGCCAGGATGGCGAGGACGAGCGGCGCGGCCGAAGCGGCTACCAGGTCCTTGTTGATGTTCATCGCAGTGTTCCGCGTCGAGGCCGGGGCGCGGCCGGCTGGATCTATACATAGCACAACAATGCATATGTGTTCAAGGTAACCTGGCACCCTGTTGCTGGCGCCGTGGTCGCTGGCGCCCTGTCGGTTTCCACGCGGCGGGCCCCACGACGTGGTATGATGCCTGGATGTCCAATATGGATTTTAATAAAAGATATTCATGCCTGCCATCTCACTGAAACTACCGGCAGACCTGCTCGTGGCATCCAGCGAATGCGCCACCGCTCTGCAACTGTCGCGCGCCGAATACATCCGCCGGGCCGTGGAGCGCATGAACCGGGATACGCGGGCTCGACTGCGCGCAGACCGGCTTCGGGCCGCTTCCCGCCGAGTGCGACAGGACAGCATGCGCATCAACGTCGAGTTCGACGCCATCGAACGGGACATCGATGCCTGAGCGGGGCCAGGTCTGGGTGGCGGATCTCAATCCGCAGAGGGGAACCGAGCCCGGAAAGACCCGTCCCGTGCTGATCGTGCAGGCGCAAGCCCTGCTCGATGCCGGGCATCCCTCGACCCTCGTCGCGCCGCTCACGACACGCGTCCTGGACGAGGCAGAGCCGTTGCGGATCAGAATCCCCGCGGCGGGCCATCTACAGCGGGACTCGGATGTCCTGATCGATCAACTGCGGGCGATCGACAACCGGCGGCTGGTCCGGGGACCGCTCATGCAAGTGGAACCGCGTCTGATGTCGAGGGTGGGACTGGCCCTGCTCGACGTTCTCGACCTGGTCGAGGATTGAGTGTTGGGACCGCGGCTAGGAGTCTGCGCCGCAGAACGCAGCGTAGCGAAGTGCTGCGACGCAGAGTCATGGAGTGGGGGGGATGGGCCGAAACGCCGAGCCAGCGAGGCGTTTCGGGGCGCTACGCGGCCCGAACCCAGCGGAGCAGCGTTCTGAAGTTCGGCGGCTTGCCGTACATCAGCAGGCCGATGCGGAACACCTTGGCGGCGACCCACACGGCAGCGACCACCGACACGATGCCGGTCCCTATCGACAGCCACACCTCCCACCACGGCGGGGGCTGGGTCGACGCCAGCCGCAGGACCATCCCGAACGTGTTGACGGGCGGCAGGTGGCTGACGGTGACGGCGAGCACCGAGTCGGGATTGTGCGAGATGGCTGGCCAGAGGAACCAGGGGAGCATGACGACCAGCATCAGCGGCATCTGGAGCGACTGCGCCTCGGTCATGTCGTTGACCGCCGCGCCCACCGCCAGCATCAGCGAGCCGATCACGAAGAAGCCGATCAGGAAGAAAATCAGCAGGTAGAGAATCAGCCAGGGATCGAGCAGGCCGAACATCGAGAAAGACGAGAGCGCCACGAGGCCGAGCCCGAGATAGAGGCCGATCATCAGCAGGCTGATCGCGACCGCCCCGAGCAGCTTGCCGGCCATCAGCTCCATCGGCGACACCGCCGACAGAAGCACCTCCACCATGCGGGTCGATTTCTCCTCGATGGTCGACGTCAGCATCGTCTGGCCGCCGGCCATGATGCCCATGATCAGCAGGCCCATGAACGCTACCGGCAGGATGAAGTTGAATCCGCGAACCGTCTCGCGCTCGCTGTCGGGGCTGACGGTGGTCGACGCCCGGCGCGGAACCCGGAGCAGAGCGTCGATCACGGCGCGGTCGAGGGAGCGGGCCGCGATGCGCGCATCGACGATCGCATCCCGCACGTTGCGGTGGATGAACGAGAGGTCCCGGTCGTCGAGGCCGGGAGCCACGTAGAGGTCGTAGGCGCCGAGCTCCCCGCCGGGGTCCGCCGCCTCCACCGCGTGCTCGTCAATCACGATCAGCGCCGCGTGGCGCGGCCCGTCCGTTTCCTCGTTGAGCCAGCCTTTCGCCATCTCGACATCCGCGTCGGCCGTCAGTGCCAGCAGGCGGACGTCGGGGGCGGGGCCGAGCGCCTCGTCGATCGACTCTGCGCTCGCGGCCTCGGCCATGCTGCGCACCATTTCGGGCGCCCCGCCAAGTCCCCGGCGGAATTCCTCCAGCCGCCGGCGGGCGACAGACTCCGGATCGAGCGCGGCGCGCAACTCCGGAAGCACCACGCCGGTCGGATCGATGACGGCGTACTCTCCCGCGATCCGGTAGGCGTCGTCATTGAAGAGCCGCGGTCCGACGATCACGAACGCGCCGAGGATGGCCGGCATGACGAGCAGGCCGAAAATGAAGCCCTTGGTGACCACGGTTGCGATGAAGTCACGGAGGGCGACGTGCAAGATGCGGGTCATGCGGGCGCCTCTTGCGCCGTTTCCCGAAGTGAGGCGCGCAACCGGTCCGCTTCGGTCGCGGCGGCGCTGCCGGCGACCAGCTCGACGAACACGTCTTCCAGACGCGGGCGCGAGAGCTCGATGCGGGCAGCCGGCGTCGTGTCCAGGATCCGACGCATCGCCACGGCCGGATCGGTCCCGGCACGCAGCACGATCTCCGGTCCCCGGTCGTCCGTCCGCACGCGCTCGACACCCGGGATCGAGGCCAGCGCCGTCGTGTCGGCTCCGGGAACGAGCGGCTCGAACCGGATCGAGCGCGGATCGTACCGGCTGCGGATGTCGCCGAGGTCGGCGTCCAGCACCTTGCGGCCCTCGTGCACCATGATGACGTGCTGGCAGATTTCCTCGGCCTGCGGCATCACGTGGGTGGAAAAGAGAACTGTCGCGCCCCGGCGGTGCTCTTCGAGGATCAGGTCGCGGAGCATCCGCATGCTGACCGGATCGAGCCCGCTGAACGGCTCGTCGAGGATCAGCAGGTCCGGCCCGTGGATTGTCGCCGCAACGAACTGGACCTTCTGCGACATGCCCTTCGACAGCTCGTCGCAGCGCTTCGATTCGACGCCGCCCAGACCGACCCGCTCGAGCGCCCTCGCAATCCGCCGATCGAGTTCGGGACCGTCGGCGTTCTTCAGGCGCGCCAGGTAGCGCAGGAACGGCAGTACCTTCATCCGCTTGTACAGCCCCCGCTCCTCGGGCAGGTACCCGATGCGGTCCTTCGCTTCCAGCGCCGACGGGTGACCGAGGATGGAGACGGCGCCGGCGTCCGGGAAGAGGATCGACATGATCATCCGGATCGTGGTCGTCTTGCCGGCGCCGTTGGGTCCGATGAAGCCGTAGAGCCCGCCCCGCGGCACCTCCAGGTCGAGATCGGCGACGGCGGTCATTTGCCCGAACGTCTTCGTGACGCCGGTCATTCGGATAGCGGAGTCCATGCGCTCCAACGTTGAGACGGTGGTTCGTCCGCGGCGGTTCGACGTGCCGTCCGCAGCGCTTCCGATCCGTCGCTGCCCCGGATCGTACATGAAGGTTCACGCTAGAATAGCCGCGCGGACCGCCCGTCCATCGTCGACACCAACAGACAAGCCGGACCCACACGCATGCCCAAGAAGCCGTTGCAGAAGAAGAGCAAGACCACCAAGTCCGCCAGTTCCGCCCGCAAGCCGGCCGCGAAACAGGCCGCTTCCAAGGAGAAGTACGTCTACTTCTTCGGCGACGGCGCCGCCGAGGGGGACCGCACGATGCGCGACCTGCTGGGAGGCAAGGGAGCCAACCTGGCGGAGATGACCAACGCCGGGTTGCCCGTGCCCCCCGGGTTCACCGTTTCCACCGAGGCGTGCACCGTCTACTACGAGCAGCGCAGGCGGGTGCCGGCAGCGATCGACAAGGAGATGGACGAGCACCTGGCCCGCCTCGAGAAGCTGACCGGCGCGAAGCTGGGGGCGCCGGATCAGCCGTTGCTGGTGTCGGTCCGCTCCGGCGCCAAGTTTTCGATGCCCGGCATGATGGATACCATCCTGAACCTCGGCCTCAACGACCGTGCGGTCGAGGGGCTGAAGATGCGCACCTCGAACGGCCGGTTCGCCTTCGACAGCTACCGCCGCTTCATCCAGATGTTCGGCAATGTCGTGCTGGAGATCCCCAAGGAGGCGTTCGAGGAGGAGTTCGACGGCGTAAAGGCCCACCGCGGCGTGGACCTCGACACGGAGCTCGACGAGATCGCCTTGCGCGAGGTGGTCGACCGGTTCAAGGCGGTGGTCATTCGCGAGAGCGGCGAGCCCTTTCCGCTGGATCCGCGCCGGCAGCTCCGGATGTCGCGCGACGCCGTGTTCCGCTCGTGGCAGAACCCGCGGGCGAAGGAGTACCGCCGCATCTACGACATCCCGGACGCCATCGGGACGGCGGTCAACGTGCAGGCGATGGTGTTCGGTAACACCGGCGATCGCTCCGGTACCGGCGTCGGTTTCACCCGCAACCCGGCCACCGGGGCGAACGAGTTCTACGGCGAGTTCCTGATCAACGCGCAGGGCGAGGACGTGGTGGCGGGCATCCGCACGCCGCAGCCGATCCGCGAGCTCGAGCAGGTGATGCCGCGCGCCTACGAGGAGCTTCGTACCATCACGAAGCGTCTGGAGCAGAACTACAAGGACGTGCAGGACTTCGAGTTCACGATCGAGGACGAGAAGCTCTACATGTTGCAGACGCGCAACGGGAAACGCACCGGGTACGCGGCGGTGGTGATTGCCACCGACCTGGTCGCCGAGAAGGTGATCGAGCCGGAGGATGCGGTGCGCATGGTCGATCCGGACGCGCTGTCGCAGTTGCTGGCGCCGGTGTTCGATCCCGAGGCCTGGGCGGCGCTGCCGGCGGTGGCGCGCGGGCTGCCGGCGTCGCCGGGGGCCGCCTGCGGCGAGGTGGTCTTCACCGCCGACGAGGCCGTGCGCTGGGCCGGCCAGGGCCGCGACGTACTGCTGGTGCGCAAGGAGACGGTGCCCGACGACATCCACGGTATGCACGTCGCGCAGGGCGTCCTGACCGCCACCGGCGGCATGACCTCGCACGCCGCGGTGGTCGGCCGGCAGATGGGCAAGCCGTCGGTGGTCGGCGCCGGAGAGCTGCACGTCTCGGAATCGCGGCGGGTGGTGACCGTCAACGGGCAGCAGTTCGAGCAGGGCGACTACGTGTCGTTCGACGGATTGACCGGCGAGGTGAAGATCGGCCGCGTGTCGACCCGGCCGAGCGAGATCCTGCAGGTGCTGGCCGGCAAGCTGAACCAGCGCAAGTCGGACATCTACGGCCGGTTCTCGAAGCTGCTGAAGTGGGCCGACAAGGTCCGCCGTCTCGGCATCCGCGCCAATGCCGACCAGCCGGACCAGGCCGCCACGGCGTACGCGTTCGGCGCCCGCGGCATCGGCCTCTGCCGCACCGAGCACATGTTCTTCGGCGAGGAGCGCATCCCGATCGTCCAGCGGATGATCCTGGCCGAGACCGAGGCCGAGCGGCGGGCGGCGCTCGACAAGTTGCTGCCGCTGCAGTGCGACGACTTCTACGGGGTCTTCAAGGCGATGAAGGGTCAGCCGGTCACCATCCGCCTGATCGATCCGCCGCTGCACGAGTTCCTGCCGAAGCGGGAGGAGCTGATGGTGGAGATCGCGCGCGCCGAAGCGACGGGCGGCGGCGGCAAGGGTCTCGACGAGCGGCGCGCGCTGCTGCGGCGCGTCGAGCAGCTCCACGAGTTCAACCCGATGATGGGGCACCGCGGCGTGCGGCTGGCGATCAGCTACCCGGAGATCGCCGAGATGCAGGCGCGCGCCATCCTGGAAGCGGCCTGCCGTCTGGCCAAGGAGGGGACGAAGGTCATTCCGGAGATCATGATCCCGCTGGTCGGCCACGTGGGCGAGTTCCGCGATCAGAAGGCGATCATCGACCGGGTGGCGGCCGAGACGATGACCACGGCCGGGGTCAGGGTGAAGTACCTGGTCGGGACCATGATCGAAATCCCGCGCAGCGTGCTCGTCGCCGGCGAGATCGCCGCCGGCGCCGACTTCTTCTCGTTCGGCACCAACGACCTGACGCAGATGGCCTTCGGGTTCTCGCGCGACGACATCGGCAAGTTCCTGAAGGACTACCAGGACCGCGGCATCCTGACCCGAGACCCTTTCGAGACCATCGACACGGTGGGGGTCGGCGCGCTCATCCGCATCGGGGTGGAGCGGGGCCGCGGCGCGCGGCCGAAGCTGAAGCTCGGGGTATGCGGCGAGCACGCGGGCGACCCCGCCTCGATCGACTTCTTCGAGGACGCCGGCCTCGACTACGTCAGCGCGTCGCCGTACCGCGTGCCGACCGCGCGGCTGGCCGCCGCGCAGGCCGCGCTCGCGCGCCGGTAGCGAGCCGGCGATGGGCAGGATCAACCGGCTGCCGCCCGGGCTTGCCAACCAGATCGCGGCCGGCGAGGTGGTCGAGCGGCCGGCCTCGGCGGTCAAGGAGCTCGTCGAGAACGCGCTGGATGCCGGCGCCGTCCGCGTGGCGGTGACGCTCGAGCGCGGGGGCAAGCGGCTGATTCGCGTGGAGGACGACGGCGAGGGGATGACTCCCGCCGACGCCGAGCTGGCCGTCGAGCGTCACGCGACCAGCAAGATCGGCAACCTGGACGATCTCGCCGCCATCGCCACGCTCGGCTTCCGGGGGGAGGCGCTTCCCAGCATCGCGTCGGTCTCCCATCTGCGGCTGCGGACGCGAGTGCGCGGCGCTTCGAGCGGCGTCGAGGTGGCGGTCGACGGCGGGACACCCGCACGGGCGGCGGTGGCCGGGCTGCCGGTGGGTACGGTCGTCGAAGTCCGCGACCTCTTCTACAACGTGCCGGCCCGGCGCAAGTTCCTCAAGTCGGACGGGGCCGAGGCGGGGCATGTCTCACGCTCCCTGACGCAGCTTGCCCTGGCGTATCACGGGGTGGGTTTCCGGCTGCGCAGCGGTTCGCGCACGCTCTTCGACCATCCGCCGGTGGCCAGGTTCGCCGACCGGTTCTTCCAGATCTACGGCGACCGGCCCGGGCTGGTGGAGGTGCAAAAGGAGGCGGCGGGGATTCGCCTGACCGGATTGGCCGCCGCGCTGGCCGCTGACGGACCGGTCCGCGGGCCGCAGCACCTGTTCGTGAACCGCCGCGCGGTGAAGGACCGCACCATCCTGCACGCGGTGAACGACGCCTACAGCGCCGCCACCATCAAGCCGCGCAGCCCGGAGGTGCACCTGTTCCTGGAGCTTCCCCACGATCGGGTCGACGTGAACGTCCACCCCACCAAGGCGGAGGTGCGGTTCCTGGAGCAGTCGCTGGTGCACAAGGTGGTCAGCCGCGGGCTGGCCGACGCGCTGGGGCAGGAGGCGGTGCCGCAGGTGACGCTGACGCCGTCGCCCGGGGCGCCGTCGGCCGAGCCTCGTTCGCACGCGATTCCCGGCATCGTCGCCGGCATGGGGGCGGCGAGCCGTTGGGGCCCGGTGACCGAGGTCTTCCGTCGGCGGGAGGGTGAGACCGGTGGCGCGAGCGTCGTTCGGGACCGTCGCGTGCATCCTGCCGGCGTCCCGGGTCCGGGCGTGTCGACGGGAACAGGGGAAGCCGTCACGTGGGAGCTGACGCCGGCGGAGGGCGCGGGCGCCACCGGCCTTGGGGCGGCGCCGGCCGACGCTGTCCCCACCGACGTCGGGCCGTCCCCCCTGATCCCCCTGGGGCAGTTCCGCGACACGTTCATCATCGCGGTGGACAACGACGGCGTGGTGATCATCGATCAGCACGTCGCGCACGAGAGGATCCTGTACGAACAGGTCACCGAGCGGCTGACCCGCGGACCGCTCGAGTCGCAGCGTCTGCTCGAGCCGCTGCTGATCGCCTTGCCGGACGGCGCCCGTCACGCCCTGGCGGCGCATGCGGACGATCTGGTCCGCCTCGGATTCGAGGTCGAGCCGTTCGGCGGCGACAGCGTTCGGGTGGCCGCGGTCCCGGCCCTGCTGGGCCGAGGCGAGTGCGAGAGCGCCGTTCGGGATCTGGCCGAGGACCTGGAGGGACTCGACCGCGGCGCGGTCGTCGGCGACGCCATCGGGCGGATCGCGGCCAGCACGGCGTGCCACGCCGCGGTCAAGGCGAACGACCGCCTGACCATGGAGAAGATGACCTACCTTCTCCAGGAGCTGCGGCGGACGGCCTACTCGACCGTCTGTCCTCACGGGCGCCCGGTCCTTCTCCGGCTGACGCGGCAGGAGCTGGAGAAGCGCTTCGAGCGCACTTGACGTACGGCCGGCGCAGCCATGCGACACGGCGCGCGATCGGAGGATTCGCAGGCGATACAATAGGCCCCGCCGCAACTAAGGAGTTGACATGTCCAGGTTGTCGATCGGACTCGCGGTTGGATTCGGCGCCGCCGTCGCACTGCTCGCCCCGCCGCAGGCGGTCGCCCAGATCACGACCGCGACGGACGTGACGGTGGACGAGTACATGACGGTCAAGAACGCCCCGGAGGGGGGCGTCGACCGGCAGGTCAAGGTGGTCGACATCGGCAAGTCGAACGTCGCGGTCGGCATCCTGCACCGCGACGCGCTGGAGGCGGGCGACGGGCCCGCGCGCGGCATCGTGCACACGCTGGTGACCGAGGTCTACTACATCGTCTCGGGGGCCGGCACGCTGATGACCGGCGGAACGATTGTCGAGCGCGGGGACATTCCGGAGGACAGCCATATCGTGCAGGTGCTGGTGGGCGAGAGCTACCGCGCCGCGGCCGAGGGCGGGCAGGTGCGCGACGTCTCGGAGGGAGACATCGTGGTGATCCCGGGCGGCGTGTTCCACGGCTGGACCGCGATCCCCGACCATGTCACCTACCTCAGCATCCGGCCGGACCCGGACAAGGTGCTGCCGGCCGGCTGGGTCAATCCTCTCATTCAGTAGCCGCGCCGCGGTGTGGGCGGCTGCCCGCGCAGTGGATTCGAGTCGTGCTCCCGGTCGTCGGCCGGCGGCCGGTGGAACGGGCCGTATTGAGGACGAGGAGGCAGACATGTCTGCACGAGGGATGAGAGTCGCGTCGATCGTCGTTTTCGGCGGGTTGCTTGCGGCCGGCGTGTCGCCGGCGGCGGCGCAGACCGACAACGGCGAGTGGCGGAGCTACGGCGGGGACATCGCCAACACGCGCTACTCGCCGCTCGACCAGATCGACGCGGAGAGCTTCAACGACCTGGAGATCGCCTGGCGGCTGCAGACCGCCAACTTCGGGCCGGAGCCGGAGTTCAACTTCCAGGCGACGCCGCTGATGGTGGACGGGGTCATCTACTCGACGGCGGGCTTGCGCCGCGCGGCGATCGCGGCGGACGCGGGCACCGGCGAGCTGCTCTGGATGCATCGTCTCGACGAGGGCGAGCGGGCCGAGGTGGCGCCCCGGCGGCGGTCGGGCCGGGGGCTGGCATACCGCGACGACGGGGGCGACGGGCAGATCTTCTACGTGACGCCCGGCTACCGGCTTGTCGGGCTGAACGCGAAGACCGGCGAGCGCCTGTCCGGCTTCGGCGAGGACGGCATCATCGACCTGATGCAGAACATGGATCAGGAGATCGACCCGCTCGCGGGCGAGATCGGCCTGCACGCCACGCCGCTCGTGGCCGGCGACACCATCGTCGTCGGCGCCGCGCACGTGCCGGGCAGCGCGCCGCGCTCGATGCGCAACACCAAGGGCTACATCCGCGGCTTCGACGCGAATACCGGCGTCCGCAAGTGGATCTTCCACACGATTCCGGGCGCCGACGAGTTCGGCAACGATACCTGGCTGAACGACTCGTGGCGCTACACCGGCAACACCGGGGTCTGGGGGCAGATCAGCGCCGACATCGAGCTCGGCATCGTCTACCTGCCGACCGAGATGCCGACCAACGACTACTACGGCGGCCACCGGCACGGCGACAACCTCTTCTCGGACAGCATCGTCGCCGTGGACATCGACACCGGCGAGCGGCTGTGGCACCTGCAGGTGATCCAGCACGACGTCTGGGACTGGGACTTTCCCTGCGCGCCGGTGCTGGTCGACGTGGAGATCGACGGCGTCATGCGCAAGCTCATCGCGCAGCCGAGCAAGCAGTCGTGGCTGTACGTGCTCGACCGCGTGACCGGCGAGCCGATCTGGCCGATCGAGGAGCGCGAGATGCCGCCGTCCGACGTGCCGGGCGAGTTGCTGTCGCCGACGCAGCCGTTCCCGACCCATCCGCCGGCCTACGACCGGCAGGGGGTCGGCATCGAGGACCTGATCGACTTCACGCCGGAGTTGCGCGCCGCGGCGGAGGAGTTGGTCTCGAACTTCCGCATCGGGCCCATCTTCACGCCGCCGGTGGTGGCCGAGACGGACGGTCCGTGGGGCACGCTGATGCTGCCCTCGGCCGGTGGGGGCGCCAACTGGCCGGGCGGCTCGGTCGATCCCGAGACCGGCATCTTCTACCAGTACTCCTTCACGTCGGTCACCTCGCTCGGCCTCGTGAACGATCCGGAGCGGTCGGACATGAACTTCATCCGGGGCAATCCCCCGGGGGTGCCGGCGAGGCTGCGGGCGTTGAACATTCGCGGGCTGCCGCTCGTCAAGCCGCCGTGGGGCCGCATCACCGCCATCGATCTGTCGACGGGCGACTTCCTGTGGCAGATACCGCACGGCGAGACGCCCGATAACGTCCGCAACCATCCCGCCCTGCAGGGCGTCGACATCCCGCGCACCGGCCGCATCGGCCGCGTCGGCACGCTGATCACGAAGACGCTGGTGATCGCGGGCGAGCCGGGCACGTTCACGACGCCGTCGGGCGAGGTGGGCGCGATGCTGCGCGCCTACGACAAGATGTCGGGCGACGAGGTCGGCGCCGTCCTCATGCCGACGGGCGTGTCGGGATCGCCGATGACCTACCTGCACGAAGGCCGGCAGTACATCGTCACCGCTATCGGCGGGGGCAACTTCGCCGGAGAGCTGATCGCCTACCGGCTGCCCGAGGAGTAGCGTCGAGCGAAGCCATAACGGTCCGTGGCGAAGCCCCGCGTAGCACCGAGAGCGGCGAGGCGCCCGCGTGGCAAGGCGCGACGAGGGAGCATGTTGGGCCTGTTCGACCGACGAGCAAGGCAGTCCATGCAGGATGCATCGCCGCTCGACTGCAGCGGGAATTTTGCCGCGGGCCGATAAGCACGGGAGTGCCCGGAGCCATGTGGGCGCCGGGACGCTCCCGGTGTCCCGCGGCGTTTCACCACGGGCTCCCGGCACGTGAACGGTCGGCGTTCAGGCTGGTTCCGGCGTGCGCGGAAGACCCCGGGTCAGCCCCTGGAAGAGCAGCCTCAGGGCCAGATTCGAGCGCACCAGCAGACTGGTCGCCGAGGTCACGGCCCGTACGCTGCCCCGCGAGATCTTGACGTCCTGCCCGCTTCTGAAGGCCGGCGTGGCATGGATGCGCTGCAGGGTGAGCACCGCCATGCCCAGCGGCCACAGGCAGAAGCGGCGGATGCCGGTCTCGTGGGACGGAATGATCAGCACGAAGCGCAACGCGTTCGCCAGATGGCGGTGCGCGATACCGACGAGCTGCGAAAGGCCCTCGACGAACCCGGGCGCGGCCTGACCGGCGGACAGCAAGCGCAGCTCGAAGCCGGCCGTCCGGAACACGTCGCGCGGCAGCCAGCACGCCCCCCGGCGCTGGTCTTCCCAGACGTCCTTGAGGATGTTGACCATCTGCAGTCCCTGGCCGAACGAAACCGACAGCGCGAAGAGGTCGTCGCGGCGCTTGCCTATCTCGGCGGAGTAGTCGCAGAACAGGTCGGTGAGCGTCTCTCCGACCACGCCGGCCACGTGGTAGCAGTACCGGTCCAGGTGGGGCACGTCCTCGAGTCCGGCGGGGCCGGCGCTCTGCTGGAACTCGGCCATGCCGCGCGACATGACCCGCACGCAACGCTCGATGGCGCTGCGCTGGGCGGCGCGGAATCCCCTGGTGATGCGGACCACTCGGGCGGTGTTGGCGACCAGGTCGTGCTCGCGCTCGGTGCTCGACGGCGACAGCAGCGCGCCGAGCTCCCGTGAGAACGGCGTCACCTCGCCGCGGCCGGCTACGACCTCGATGAAGCGCTCGGCGAACGCCCGCTTCTGCGTCGGAGAGAGGGCGGGCTCGTCCTCGATGGTGTCCGCGATCCGGCAGAGGGCGTACACGTTGCCCACGACGTCGCGCAGGCCGCCCGGAAGCTGCGGTATGTTGAGGGCGAAGGTGCGCGAGACGCCTTGCAGGATCTCGGCCTGGTAGGCGAGATCGCCCTGCGCCGGTCCTTGCGGCGATGAAGCCGACATCGGCGGCCATCCTAGCCCGAAAAGCGTCGCCTTGCGGCTCCGCTTTCCGCCCAACCGGGCCTGTCTGGCAGTCTACGCCGTTCTACGGCGCAGACTCCCAGCCCGAAAAGCGTCGCCTTGCGGCTCCGCTTTCCTGCTATCCTTCGCGACGCGGCGAGAAGGAGTCGAACCGTGGCCATACATCACAGCCGAATCGCGTCGATCATCGTGCTCACCGCGCTGCTGGGCGGCGCCGCCGTCCCGGCGGCGGGGCAGACCGACAACGGGGAGTGGCGCAGCTACGGCGGCGACATCGCGAACATGCGCTACTCGCCGCTCGACCAGATCACCGCCGACAACTTCAACGACCTGGAGGTCGCCTGGCGGTTGCAAACCGCCAACTTCGGACCGGAGCCGGAGTTCAACTTCCAGGCGACGCCGCTGATGGTGGATGGCGTGCTGTACTCCACCGCCGGCCTGCGCCGGGCGGCCATTGCGGTGGACGCGGGCACCGGCGAGCTGCTCTGGATGCACCGCCTCGACGAGGGCGAGCGGGCCGAGGTGGCGCCCCGGCGGCGCTCGGGACGCGGGCTGGCGTACCGCGACAACGGCGGCGACGGGGAGATCTTCTACGTCACGCCCGGCTACCGTCTGATCGGCCTGAACGCGAAGACGGGCGAGCGGTTGGCCGACTTCGGCGAGGACGGCATCGTCGACCTGATGCAGAACATGGATCAGGATATCGATCCGCTGTCCGGCGAGATCGGCCTGCACGCCACCCCGCTGGTGGCCGGCGACACCATCGTCGTGGGCGCGGCGCACGTGCCCGGCGGCCGGCCCCGATCGATGCGCAACACGAAGGGCTACATCCGCGGCTTCGACGCCGACACCGGCGAGCGGAAGTGGATCTTCCACACGATCCCGGGGGCGGACGAGTTCGGCAACGACACGTGGCTGAACGAATCGTGGCGCTACACCGGCAACACCGGGGTGTGGGGGCAGATCAGCGTCGATCTGGAAGAGGGCATCGTCTACCTGCCGACGGAGATGCCGACCAACGACTACTACGGCGGCCACCGGCACGGCGACAACCTCTACTCGGACAGCCTGGTGGCGGTGGACATCGAGACCGGCGACCGGTTGTGGCACTTCCAGTTCATCCACCACGACGTGTGGGACTGGGACCTGCCGTGCGCGCCGATCCTGGCCGACGTGATGATCGATGGCGAGCTGCGGAAGATCGTGGCGCAACCGAGCAAGCAGTCGTGGCTGTACGTCTTCGACCGGGTGACCGGCGAGCCGATCTGGCCGATCGAGGAGCGCGAGGTCGAGCCGTCGAACGTGCCGGGCGAGCTCCTGGCGCTGACCCAGCCGTACGTCACGAAGCCGCCCGCCTACGACCGGCAGGGAGTCGACGTCGACGACCTGATCGACCTTACGCCCGAGCTGCGGCGGCGCGCCGAGGAGATCGCCTCGCGGCACCTGATGGGGCCGATCTTCACGCCGCCCACGGTCTCCGAGGCGGACGGCGTCTACGGCACCCTGATGCTGCCGTCGCAGGCGGGCGGAACGAACTGGCCGGGCGGCTCGCTCGACCCCGAGACCGGCATCATCTACCTGTACACGTTCACGCAGATGGTATCGCTCGGCCTGGTCAACGATCCGGAGCTCTCGGACATGAACTTCATCCGCGGGCGCGGCGCGGGCATCTCGGCTCGCGAGGCTTCGCTGACCATCGAGGGGATCCCGATCGTCAAGCCGCCGTGGGGACGCATCACCGCGATCGACCTCAAGGAGGGAGAGATCCTCTGGCAGGTTCCGCACGGCGAGACGCCGGACAACATCCGCAACCATCGTCTGCTGCAGGGAGTCGACATCCCGCGCACGGGCCGTATCGGGCGGGTCGGGACGCTCAACACGCCGACGATGGTGATTGCCGGCGAGGCGGGAACCTTCACCACGCCCTCCGGCGAGGTCGGCGCCATGCTGCGCGCCTACGACAAGATGTCGGGCGAGGAGCTCGGTGCCGTCTACATGCCGGCCGGGGTGACCGGGTCACCGATGACCTACTTGCACGAAGGGCGGCAGTACATCGTCACGGCGATCGGCGGCGCCGGGTTCCCGGGCGAGCTGATTGCCTACCGGCTGCCGGAGGAATAGCTGCCCGACTCGGTTCCCTGCGGCTCGGCCGGTGGGAGCATTCGCCCGCGTTGGCCCGGCGAGGCCGCTACGGCTGCTCTTCGATGCGGTAGAGGTAGCTGTCGGTGCGAATGAACAGCGCGCCGTCGGCGACCGCCATCGAGGCGAGCGTCACTCCGTCGAGCCGGTTCCGGGCAAGCACGCGGAACTCGGTCCCGGGGGCCAGCACGTTCGTCACGCCCTCTTCGTTCTGGAAGTAGATCCGGCCGCCGACGAACACCGGCGACGCGGAGTGATTGCCGCCCAGACGTTGCTGCCAGTGGATGTCGCCGGTCAGCGCGTCCACGCAGGTCGCGATGCCGAAATCGGTGACGACGTACAGCTCGTTGCCGACGAGGATCGGTGAAGGCGTCAACGGTGCGCCGCGCCGGAGCCGCCATGCCACATGGGAGCGCGTGACGTCGCCCTCGCCGTCCGCGCGAACGGCGAGCAGCGTCGGCGTCTGGAAGCCGGTGGACAGGTAGACGATCCCGTGACCGTAGATCGGTCGCGGGACGTTCGAGAACCCGTTGGGGTAGCGGACCCGCCAGAGCTGCGCGCCGGTTTCCGGGTCGTGACCGCTGGTTCGGAACGCGCTGACGTTTACGATCTGCTCCTGGTCCCCGACGCGGATGACAAGCGGCGTGGAGTAGGCCTGCGACACCGGGTCCGGGCGGGTCGAGCGCCAACGCTCCTCGCCCGTACGCGCATCCACCGCCACGAGATAGGCCGTGTCGTAACCGTCGATGCTGACCACGAGCCGTCCGTCGTGCAGGATTGGGGATCCGCCGTTTCCGTGCTGCGAGATGTAGGGGAAACGTGTGCGCCAGAGCACGTCGCCCGCGGTGCTCACGGCCGCCGTGCCCGTGGCCCCGAAATGGACGTACACCCGCTCGCCGTCCGGATCGAGGACCGGCGTCGGCGAGGCGAAGCTGTTCTTCGGATTGAGCAGGTAGGTCTCGTCGCTGCCGAACACCTCGACGTCGAGGGTATTGGCGCCGGTTTCGGCATCGTAGGCAAGCAGGCGCAACGAGCTGCCGGCGGGATCGGTCGCGGCGGTGGTCAGCCAGATGCGGCCGTCGGCAACTACCGGCGACGACCAGCCGCGGCCCTCTACCGGGACCTTCCAGGTGACGTTCTCCGTCTCGCTCCATTCCAGGGGAACCGCGACGTCGGGGGCGTGTCCCTGGCCCGTCGGTCCGCGGAACTGCGGCCAGTCGTTGGCCTCGGCGCCGACGCCGACGCACCAGAGAATCGAGACGAGCAAGGCCGTCCGGACGGCCGGCCGCACGGTCGAAGTACGCTCTGTCATCGCCCTTCCCTTCGCCGCATTGTATACGGCCGGTAGTCGGGGGTGCCGCAGAGGGCGGCCTTGCGCAGCTTGACGAAGCAGCGGATGGATTTCGGCCGACGGCCGTCCACTCTCGCTTCCACGGACGGCTGTCACTCTGGTAGTCTTTGCGTACAGGATACGTGGCCACGCTACTTGGCCACGCTGCCGAGCTGCAGGCGCACGCGTTTGCACGAAATATTGGCAGACGAAATCGGTCCTTTGGCCGGGAGGAACAGGTAGATGGCCGACGATACGAACGTATCCGGAAAGCCGTCAGGCGGGGTTGACTGGCGCGGCTACGCTCAGCTCGCCTTGATCCTGGTCGCGATCGTCGCAGCGCTGTTCTTTGCGCGAGCGCCCGATCGCGTGGAGCGCGGTGCCGCTTCAGGCCCCGCGTCGGAGAGCGCCCGACCCACCGTCAGGGTCATTCACCCGGCCCCGACCGAGCAGGCGTTGACGGTCGAACTGACCGGAACGGTAAATCTGGAGGAGAGGGTGCGGGTGGCGTCCGAGGTCGTGGGCCGCATCGCCTGGGTCTCGCCCGACTTCAGCAACGGGGGGTCTATCAGGGCCAAGGAACACCCGACACACTACCCATCCCGAAGACCCTCCCGACTTCGTCACCATCACCCGTGACGCTCATCCGTTCAAAGGCCGGCGCCTCGCGGTCCTGAGGCGGATGTACCGGCAAGGCGTGCACCAACTCCTGTTGGTGTTTCCGGATGGAAGCCGGCGGTTGACGCCGATCGCCTGGACCGACGCCACGTCGACCGGCCCGAACGACCGCGGTACCGGTACTGCACCACGCCTAGCCGGCATCACCGAGTTGTTGCAGGCCCGAACGATTGTCGACGCTCTTCTCCGTCGCATCGAAACGGAGGAGAAGCATGCAACTGAACCTCGGCTTCCTGAAGACCCGGCGCCCCGGACCGAACGTGTGGGCGACGCTGGAGGACGAGCACCGCAGCGTCGCGTTCGACGTGCTGGCAAGGCTGATCGCCCAGGCGGCGCAGTTGGAACTGCGCGCAGGAAAGGAACACGACGATGAGTGAGGCGAAAGTCCAGCCCACCCACCTGCGCCGCCCCGCGGTCGTCTACGTGCGGCAGTCCACGGCGGCCCAGGTCGAGCACCATCGCGAATCGACCCGGCGGCAATACGACCTGACCGAACGGGCGCGCCAGCTCGGGTGGCGCCCCGAGCAGATCACGGTGATCGACGACGACCTGGGCTTGTCCGGCGCGACGACGCAGGGGCGTAGCGGCTTCGCCCGCATGACCGCGCAGGTCGCGCTCGGACACGTCGGCATTCTGCTCGGCCTGGAGGTCTCGCGGCTGGCCCGCAACAATGCCGACTGGTACAGGTTGCTCGACCTGTGCGGCATGACCGACACTCTGATTGGCGATGCTGACGGCGTGTACCATCCGAACGTCTTCAACGACCGGCTCGTACTCGGGTTGAAGGGGACAGTGTCGTAATGGAGTGCACTCCATTAACTCATTAATGTTGACCGTACAGTAATGGAGAGTTGGAGCGCTCCGGCCCTGCGAACACGGCCCGCACGGCCGGAATCACTCTCCATTTCTATACGTTCTCCTCTCCGTCGTTCGGTCACGAGAGGAGAGCAGCAATGGAGTTGTCTCAGGCGAGCAGTCCACCTTCGGGAACGACCCAGGGCGCCTTCCATGGATGTCTTGCGCCGTTCATCGAGTACCTGCAGCGGGAAGGTTTGACGGAAAGCCGGATCCGTTGCCTTCGCGCCTCGGCGCGTCACTTCCTGGTCTGGCTCGGCCAGGAGGACATCGACATCGGCGTGATCGATGACGCCGTGCTGCGGCGCTTTCGCCGTCACGATTGCCGGTGCCCGGGAATGGAACGCGAGCGTCGCAAGATGCTCGCCGGCCCGTCCCGGCAGTTCGTCTCCGGAGCGCTCCGGCTCGTTCGGTTCTTCGAGCAGAGCGGACGTCTCCAGCATCCGGGCGAGCTCGACGAAGGCTTGCGCCTGCTCGAGCAGTTCCTGGCCGAGTGCGCGGGGCGCGGCTATGCGCCCGATTCGCTCATGGGCTATCGAAGTGCCTGCCGGCACGTCCTGGTGTGGCTTCACCAGTCGCGCATCCCGATGCGGCGGATGGATGCCGACGTCCTGGAGCGCTTCGTCGCCCATGACTGTGTCTGTCCAGGACCATTCGAGAGCCCGCGCAAGCGCCTCGGGGGAGGGCGATACGTCTATCCCGTCGAGCGCTTCTCCCGCTTTCTTGCCGCCCGGGGAGTGCTGCCGGGTGCTGTGTCGACGCCCAGGAACGAAGTCGTCGATGCGGATCTGGAAGCGTTCGGTGCGTGGCTTCGACGCCATCGCGGCGCCCGCGAAGCGACGATTCTCAATCATCTCAGGCGGGTCGCGGAGATGCGTACGGAGCTCGGCGCCGACCCGGGGCAGTACAACGCCGCATCGGTCAGGGAGGTGCTGTTGCGCCGGTTCGCAACCGCCTCCCGGTCCTACGCGCGGTCACTGGCCACCTCGATGCGCATGTACCTGCGCTTCCTCGCCGCGCGCGGACAGTGCCCCCCGGCGCTGGTCGGCGCGATTCCCACCGCTCCCGGCTGGCGGCTGTGCGAGTTGCCGCGATATGTTCCCGCCGTCGATATCGAGCGCGTGATCGCCTCGTGCGACGTCACCACGCCGGTGGGCCTGCGCGACCGGGCCATTCTGCTGCTGCTCGCCCGGCTGGCTCTGCGTGCGGGCGACATCGTGCATCTTCGCCTCAGCGACCTGGACTGGGAGAACGCCCGGGTACGGGTGTGCGGGAAGTCCAGGCGTGAGACCGGATTGCCACTTCCGCAGGACGCCGGCGATGCCGTGCTGGACTACATCGAGCACGCGCGCCCACGCATCGGCGACGACAGGGTCTTTCTCACGGCCAGGGCGCCGTATCGGCCCTTCACTTCAAGCAACGCGATCACCGACATCGTCATCCAGGCCCTGAAGCGGGCCGGCATGCACGACGTCAAGCCCAGAGGCGCTTACCTGTTCCGCCATTCCGCGGCGACGAACCTGTTGCGAGCCGGCGCGTCGCTCGACGTCATCGGCGCGCTCCTCCGACATCGCTCCCCCGATACCACGGTCATCTACGCGAAAACCGACCGGCCCATGCTCCTGGAGGTGGCGCAGCCCTGGATAGGAGATGCGCGATGACCCTGCAGGCTCACGTCGACCGCTACGTCACTCTGAAACGCCATCTCGGCTACAAGTTCGTCAACAACGAGCGGATACTGCGCTCGTGGGCCACCCGGGCCATGAACCGCGGTGACGACCTCATCGTGGCCGACACGATGCTCGGCTGGGCCTGCGACGCATCGTCGTCGGCCGCCGCAGGCAAGCGGCTGAGCGTCGCCCGGCGGTTCGCCGTGTGGCTCCAGGCCGAGGACCCCCGCCACGAGGTTCCGCCCCAGCATGTGCTTGGACCGACCACGCAGCGCAGGCCCACCCCGTACCTGTTGACCGACGCCGAGATCAGCACGCTGATGGCGGCCGCGCTGTCGCTTCCGCCGAAGGGGTCGATCTCGCCCCATACCTGGCACTGCATCATCGGGTTGATGGCCTCCACCGGGCTGCGGCGCGGCGGGGTATGCGCTTTGCGCCTGACCGACATCACCGCTGACGGATTGGTCGTGCGCGAGACGAAGTTCCAGAAGTCGAGGCTCGTTCCGCTGCATCGCAGCACCGTCGATGCCCTCGACCGCTACCTCGCCATCAGACGACAGTGCGGTGCGGCGAGCGAGCACCTGTTCGTTCTCTCGACCGGCCGAGCGATCAATCCCGACATCGTGACCGGCATGTTCGTCAAGCTGGCACGCCAAGTCGGGCTTCGTGGCGGCCCCGGCGAGCCGGGCCCGAGGCTGCACGACCTGCGTCACCGATTTGCCGTTCGGTCGCTCGAAGATACCGTCGCCACCGACCGCGACAGCGCGAACCGCCACATGCTGGCGCTGGCGACCTATCTCGGTCACAACAGCGTTTCCTCCACCTACTGGTACCTCGAGGCCACGCCCGTTCTGCTTCGCGACATCGCCCGCAAAGCGGAACAGGCCCACGCCGGGAGGGTTTCGCGATGACCGAGCTCGCCTCCCACCTCGGCATGTTCCTGCGCGAGCACCTGCCTCGCGACCGAAACGCCAGCCGCCATACGGTACACAGCTACGCCGACAGCTTCCAGCTCCTGGTCTGCTTCGCCGCCGAGCGCCTCGGCGTGCGCCCGTGCCGCATCGAAGTCGAGCAGCTCACCGCACCGCTCATCCTCGACTTCCTCGATAGTCTGGAGCGGGAACGCAACAACACGATCGGCACGCGCAACGTACGCCTCGCGGCGGTCAAGTCATTCTTCCGCTACCTCGAGTTCCGCGTACCGGCCTGTCTCGACCTCGCGCGCCAGGTCCATGCGATTCCAATCAAGCGTCACGATGACGCAATGGTCGAATCGCTGAACCGTGACGAGGTGCAGGTCCTGCTCGATGCCCCTGACCCGACGACCGCCGCCGGCGTGCGGGACCGGGCGATGCTGCACCTAACCTACGCCGCGGGCCTCAGAGTCTCGGAGCTGATCGGAGTGATGTGCACCGACCTCGCACGCCCGCACCTCGATACCGTGCGCGTGACCGGAAAAGGGCGGCGCGAGCGCGTCCTGCCGTTGTGGCAGGAAACCCGTTCGGCTCTCCGGGACTGGCTCTGCGTCCGGCCCGACAACGGCCAGGACCACCTCTTCCTCAACGCACGGGGCAAGGCCATGACTCGGCATGGGTTCGCCCATCGTCTGGAGCTGCATGCCACTACCGCCCGGCAGCGGATGCCGTCGATGACCGGCAAACGCATCTTCCCGCATCTTCTGAGACACAGCTGTGCTGCCCACACCCTGGAGGCGACCGGCGACATCCGCAAGGTGTCGCTGTGGCTCGGCCACGCCAGCATCCAGAGTACGGAGATCTACCTGCGTAGCGACCCGATCGGCAAGCTCGACGTACTCGCAGCGAGGCTCCCTCCGGCGATCAGAAAGGGTTCGTTCAAGGAGGCGCCGGACCGGTTGCTCGCGATCCTGAACGACGCCCGTGCCCAATAGAAATGTTGAGTGATTCCGGCCTTGCGGGCCGTGTTCGCAGGGCCGGAGCGCTCCAACTCTCCATTACTGTCCGGTCAACATTAATGTCGGAGGCCGAACTGCATATCCTGCGTGCACGCCTCGACGGCGGGATCCGCAACAAGGCGGCGCGCGGAGAACTCCGCCGCGGTCTGCCGGTCGGGCTCGTCTGGGGCGAGCGCGACGGCGAAATCCGGCTGCATCCCGACGAAGCGGTCACAGGCGCCATTCGCGCTGCCTTCGAGCGGTTCGCCGAATTCGGGTCGGTTCGCCGAGTCTGGTTGTGGTTCGTCTCCGAGAAGCTCACCTTCCCGTTGCGCTTGAACTACGGCGCCATCCGCTGGGTCCCGCCGTCGTATCATGCGATTCACCAGGTACTGACCAACCCGGCCTATGCCGGCGCCTACACCTACGGCAAGTCGCGGCAGGAACGCGTCGTCGACGAAAACGGCGCGGTGCGCAAGCGTGTGCGTCAGGTGCCTCGCTCGGAGTGGCCGGTGCTGATCACCAACCACCACCCGGGTTATATCGACTGGCCGACCTATGAGGACAACCTCGCCCGCATCGCCGGCAACACCCGGCCGCGACCGCATGCAGCGGGGAGCGGCGCCGTCAGGGAAGGAAGCGCACTGCTGCAAGGCATTGCCACGTGCGGTCACTGCGGGCGGCGGCTGTATACCCACTACCAGGGACGAACTGCCTCGCCGGGCTATCACTGCCCGGGAAAGGACATCGTCCAGGGAAGAGGCGTGTACTGCCTGAATATCGGCGGTGTACAGATCGACCGGGCGGTCTCCGAGGCCGTGCTCGACGCCGTGCGGCCAGCCGGTCTGGAGGCCGCGTTGGGCGCCGCCGAACAAATCGAAGCCGATCACGACAGCGCACTTGAACAGTGGCGTCTGGCCGTCGAACGGGCGCGCTATGAAGCCGAGCGCGCCGAACGCCGTTATCGGGCTGTCGAGCCCGAGAATCGGCTCGTCGCGCGGGGCCTGGAGACGGACTGGGAACAGCGTCTGAGCGAACTCGAACAGGCGCGGGCCGAACTCGAGCGCCGCGAACGACGCCGACCGCGCGAACTGACGACCGACGAGCGCCAAGCCGTGCTCGCACTCGGCGCGGATCTGCAGCGGGTCTGGGACGCGCCCACCACCACGGCGCGCGACAAGAAGGAGTTGCTGCGCACCTTGCTCGATGAAGTCGTCGTCTCCGCGCCGCGCGGCGGGCAGACTGCCCACCTGACGCTGCGCTGGCGCGGGGGTCTGCTGACCGAGCTCGACATCGATCGCCCGCAGACGCGCCATGCGCCGATCCGAACCGACGAAGACACCGTCGAACTCGTGCGCCGGCTGTCCCGCCACTATCCCGACGCGGTGATCGCCGGCATCCTCAGCCGCCAAGGCAAGAAGACCGCCTACGGCCACGCCTTCACCGCGATGCACGTCGGGAACGTGCGCCGCCGCTGGAACCTCGGGTGCTTCGACCCGGCAACGCGCCCGACCGATGGTGAACTGGTCAGCATCCAGGAAGCGGCCCGCCGGCTGGATATGGCGCCGTCGACGCTGCACCGCTGGATCAACGATGGCTTCATCGCGGGCGAACAGCTCACGCCCGGAGCGCCGTGGCGGATCCGCGTGACCCCGGAACTGCTCGCCCGCTTCGTCGAGCAGCCGCCGGAGGGATACGTGCCGATGCAGGACGCGACCCGAATCCTCGGCGTGTCGCGCCAGACCGTGTTGCAGCGTGTCAAGCGCGGCGAACTCGACGCCGTGCATGTCCACCGCGGGAAGAGAAAAGGCCTGCGAATTAAGGTGATCGACGATCAAGCCACCCTCTTCGAGCACTCCTCATAAGCTTGGGGGCAGTATGACGATGGATCCAACGAGCCGTTCATCAGGATAGACCCGGCCGAGTTCGAGCTGCAGGTGGAGGCGGCGGAAATGGCCGTCCGGGAGGCAGACGCCCAAGTGTGGGTCGAAAGGGCCGGGGCCGAAGAGGACATCCGGAACTTCGAGCGCGAGAATCCGGGCGTCGAGCCGTCCGAGGCGGTCCGGCGCCTGCCGTCGATCGCGGAGGCCGAAGCGCGGCTCATGAGGGCGCAAGCCGACCTGAAGCTGGCCGAGCTGCATCTGGAGCGGACGAACATCTCCCTGCCGTACGACGGCCGGGTAACGGCCTCGGACGTCGAGGTGGGTGAGCTGGTGGGACCGGCGGACCGGGTCGACCGGCCGTCGTCTCGCCTGGGCATCGTGTACCGGACCGAGGCGCTGCAGGTAGCGGTACCCATAGAGCTGCGGGACCTGGAGTACCTGGATCCGGTGATCGGCCGTTCGGCACGCGTCCTCGGAGAGATGGCGAGTTGGGAGGCGCGGGTGGCGCGCGTCTCGTCGGTGGTCGCTCCGCGGACCCGCCTGGCATCGGTATTCCTGAAGTTCGCGGAGGATGCACACCCGGACTCGCTGCCGGCGCCGGGCTCGTTCGTGGAGGTCGACATCGCGGGGCCGGTCAACGAGAACGTGTACGTGCTGCCGGAGTCCGTTCTGCAGGAGCGCGACAGCGTCTGGGTGGTCCGGGACGGCCTGCTGAGCGCGTTCGCGCCGGAAACCGTCGGCCGGACGGCCGAGGGGTGGGTGGTGCAGGCGTTCGACGCGGGCGATGGCGTGGTCGTCGGGATGCTGCCCGGAGCCCGTGAGGGGCTGGCGGTCGAGGTGACCGACACGCCGCCGTCGAACTGAAGGAGTCATGGGCATGACCACGACCGACACCCAGGGAACGGTACAGCCCGCCGACCCGGCGAGAAAGGGCCTGATCGGCTACTTCGCGTCGAATCGCGTCGCCGCCAACTTGCTCATGGTGGTCTTCATCGTGGGCGGAATCGCGTCCGGGTTCGGTCTCGCCGTGCAGAACTTTCCGGAAATCGATCTGCGGAACGTCATCGTGAACGTGCGCTCGCCCGGCTCGTCGGCGCAGGAGGTGGAGCAGGACGTCAATCGCCGCGTCGAGGAGGCCGTCATCGGCCTCGCCGGCGTCGAGCGGGTCGTGGCCACCGCCACCGAAGGACGGGGCAATATACGTATCGAGATGGCGACCTTTGCCGATGCGAATACCGTCCTGAACGACGTACGGAACGCGGTGGACGCCATCGAGAGCTTCCCGCCGTTGAACGCGGAACAGCCGGAGATAGAGCTGGCGCGGCTGACCATCGAGGCGATGACCCTGGCTATCTCGTCGTCGGTGGCGGGCGAGGACGAGTTGCGGCTCGCGGCCGAGGCAGTGCGCAGCGAGCTGCTGGAGCTGCCGTCCGTCTCGCAGGTGACGCTCAGGGGCACGCGCGACCGCGAGATAGCGATCGAGCTGAGCGAGGAGGAGCTGCGCCGCAACGACCTGAGCATCACCCAGGTGTCGAACGCGGTGCAGCGGGCGTCGCTCAACCTCACGTTCGGGGAGCTGCGCACCGATTCCGGCGGGGTGGTGTTGCACACCGTCGCCAAGCGCAGCATCGGCGAGGAGTTCGAGGGCATTCCGCTTATCACGCGGCTCGACGGGACCATCGTGACGCTCGGCGACGTGGCGGAGATCCGCGACGGGTTCGTCGACGACGACATCGTCTCCGAGGTCGACGGCACGCCGGCCGTGTTCGTGCGCGTCGACGCTACCGAGCAGCAGTCGATCACGGACATCGTCGGCGACATCCGAAGCTGGCTCGCGGGCTACGAGCCGCCACAGAATGTCGCGGTCGGCGTCTGGAACGACCGGGCCCAGCCGGCCCTCGACCGGTTGTCGGGAATCGCGAGAAACGGGCTGGCCGGTGCGGTGCTGGTGTTCGTGCTGCTCCTGCTGGTGTTCGACCTGCGCGCCGCGACGTGGATAGCGGTCGGCATCCCGTTGTCCTTCATCGGCTCGCTGATGTTCTTCGGGCCGGCGAACCTGACGCTGAACATGGGGACGCTGGTCGGCTTCTTCCTGATGGTCGGCCTCGTCGTCGACGACGCCCTGGTAGTCGGCGAGAGCATCGCCGCCGAACGCGACAAGGGCAAGCGCGGGGCCGAGGCGGCCGAAGCGGGCGCCCGGGCGGTGGTGGGTCCGATAACCATCGGCGTTTGCACCACGCTCCTTGCGTTCGTGCCGTTTCTCTTCGTCACCGCCACGGTCACGCAGTTGGTGAACGTGTTTCCGTATGTTGCGCTCTTCGTGCTCTCGGTGTCGCTGATCGAGGCGTTCCTCATTCTGCCAGCCCACCTCTCGCACGAGGCGCGCTGGAGCCTGGGACCGCTGCGTGCGATTCAGGACCGCGTGTGCGTCTGGATAGACCAGATCCGCGATCGCACCGTGGTGCCGGCGGTGTCGTGGTCCGTGCGCCATGGCTCGTCGACGCTGACCGCCGGCGCCGTGCTCGTACTGTTCTCGTTGCTGCTGGTCGGTTCCGAGGCGATCCGGATCATCATCTTCGATGCGGAGATGAACCCTCCCGAGAACGTGCAGGTGGACCTGCACCTGCCCGCGGGTACTCCGTTCGCGACGACGCTGGGCGCCGCCGAGCGGGTCGCCGACGCCGCGAACGCGATGAACGAGCAGCTTCCGGGAGAGTCGATCGACGCGGTCAGCATCCTCGCCGGCAACATCGTGTCGTCGCGAACGGGCATCGAGCAGTCCAACGGCAGCCACCTCGCCGGGGTGCGGGTCCATCTGAACGAGCGGCCGCTCCGGCAGGCCACGCCCGCCGAGATCGAGCGGGCGTGGCGCCTGAGTATCGGCGAGCTTCCGCAAGTGGAGCGGATGGAGTTCCAGACCACTAGCGTTCGGCCCCGGCCGAGCGTCGCCTACGCGCTGAAGCATGACGACGCGGAGACGCTGGCGACGGCCGCGGCCGAGTTGCGGTCGTTTCTGGCGACGGTGCCGGGCGTCTACGAGATCGCCGACAGCCTCTCGCTCGGCAAGCGCCACCTGGAGATCGCGCTGACCCCGGTCGGAGAGGCGGCGGGACTGACGCCGGCCGCGATCGGGACGCAGTTGCGAGCCAATTTCCACGGTCTGCTGGTCCAGCGGATTCAGCGCGGCCATGAAGAGCTGAAGGTCATGGTGCGGTACCCGCGCGAGCGGCGCAGCAATCTGCGGGAGCTGGCCAGCGAGCGTGTCCGCCGCGCCGGCGGCGGCGAGGTGCCCTTGTCCGCGGTGGCGAACCTGACCGAGAGCCGTCAGCAGGCGACGTTCATGCGCATCGACGGCAACCGGGCCGCGACGGTGAACGCGCGGGCCGACGCCGCGGTGATCACCCCCAACCAGGCCCGGCGGCGGGTGGAACGGGAGATCGTGCCGGAACTGCTCGCCAACTACCCCGGCCTGACCATCGAGCCGGAGGGCGGGGTACGGGACGAGCGCGCCATGCTGGAGACGTTGGGACTGCTGGTCCCGGTAGTGCTGATCGCGATGTACGCGCTGATGGCGGCCTTTCTGAGGAGCTACTGGAAGCCGCTGGTCGCCGTGGCCGGATTCCCGATATCGTTCGCCGGCGCGATCCTGGCGCACTGGGTGCTCGGCTGGGACCTGACCGCGATGTCGCTGTTCGGCCTGATCGCCGTCTTCGGGGTCGTCGTCAACGACGCGCTGGTATTGCTGGACCGCTACAACGTGATCCGTCGCGAGAACGAGATGCTGCCGGCCATCGCCGCGGCGTCGGCGGCGGCGCGGCACCGCTTCCGGGCGGTGTTCCTGACGAGCGCGACCACCATCCTGGGTCTGTCTCCCCTGCTCTACGAGCGTGGCGACGACCTGATGTTCCTCGTGCCGTTCGTCGTCAGCATGGTGGGCGGCCTGATCCTGTCGGGCGCGTTCATCCTCTTCATCCTGCCGACCCTGGTGATGATGGCCGAGGGCGCCAGGGAATAGGACGGATCGTGCCCGGCGATCGGACGGTAGTGACTGTGCATCCGCCGCGGCCGCAAGTTCCCGTGGCGATAGTGGGCTACAGCTACCGTATGCCCGGCGGCATCCGCACGGATGAGGATTTCTGGCGCCTGCTCAGTAAGCGGGAGATCGTTCAGGAGCCGATTCTCGACCGCTACGGCAGAGGGTATCGACCGATAGGAGGATCTTCCGGTCCCGGGAGACTAGCCAGTCCTTTTGAGGGATTGATCCGGAAGGACGAAGAAAGGCTCTTCGACAGGAGCCTCTTCGGAATGTCGCACAACGAGATGATGGCAACGGATCCGCAGTTGCGGATGATGTTGTCGTGTGCCTGGGAGACCCTCGAACGCACCGGCTGGGACTTGCATTCGTTGCGCAACAGCGCAACCGGAGTCTTCATCGGCGGGCAGGTTCCATCGGTAGCCAACTGGCGGCCGCTGGGCGGCGTCAACGAGTTCGCGGTTACGAGCATCAGCCTGGCGATGCTGGCCAACCGCATCTCCTACCACTTCAACCTGATGGGGCCGTCGATCACCCATTGCACGGCCTGTTCCGCCAGCCTGACCGCGTTGCACGCGGCGATGAACGCGCTGCAGTGCGGCGATTGCGAGCAAGCTCTCGTCGGCTCCGTGAACTACCTGGGCGGGGCCAGGCTCAGCATCGCCTTCAATGCCCTGGGCGTCATCAGCCCGGACGGCCAGTGCCACTCCTTCGACGCCGACGCCAACGGCTACATGCGCTCGGAGGGCGCGTTCTGCTTTGCGGTCAAGCCGCTCGCCGCGGCCGAGAGGGACGGCGACCACATTCACGCCATCGTCGAGGCGACCGCGGTCAATGCGGCCGGCGCGGCCGACGGCACCGACGGCCTCGCCCAGGGGCGTTACATCACCGCACCCACCCGTCACGCACAGGTGGCCCTCATGCGCATGGCCCGCGCCCGGGCCGGCCGCGCACCGCGGGACTTCGACTACATCGAGGCCCACGCAACCGGCACCGTGGTGGGCGACCGCATCGAGGGGAACGCCATCACGGAGGCGTTCGGCGGCGTCGACCGCGAGGCGCCGCTGCGGATATCCAGCGTCAAGAGCAACGTGGGCCACATGGAGGCGGCGGCGTTCCACTGCGCTCTGCTCAAGGTCATCCTGATGCTGCGGCATCGCACCTTCGCTCCCACCTCCGGGAGCTTCCTGGCGCCGAACCCGGAGATTGACTTCGACAGTTGCCCCATGCAGGTGCAGACCACTCCCGAGCCCTTTCCGGAGCGCCCTGTCCTGGTCGGCATCAACTCCTTCGGCTTCGGAGGAGCCAACGGGCACTGCGTTGTGCGGGAGTACCGCCCCTCGCAACCCCGGGTCTGGTCGGTTCCCCCGGCCCCGGCCGGGGGCTTCATGATTCCGCTGTCGGCCCGCTCCACGGGGGCGCTGACCCGGAGCGTGCAACGGCTCCGGAACGTGCTCGACGAGCAGGACTTCGATCTCTATACGCTGGCCGCCAATCTCGGCCGCCGCCGCTCGCATTTCGCCACGCGCACGTCGTTTGCGGCGCGGAACCGGCACGAGCTGTCCGACGCGCTCGATGCGTTCGCGGCCGACCCCACGCCGGTCGCCACGGTGGACGAGGGCACGAAGCGGCTGCTCATGGTGTTCTCGGGCCAGGGTACGCAGTGGGCGGGCAGCGGCCGCGAGCTGTACGACGCCGACCCGGTCTTCCGCCGCGCCATCGACGCCATCGAGGAGCATTGGCGGCAGCACTCGCATACTTCGCTCCGAGAGGGCTGTTTCTCCGCTCGGCAGGACGAGCTCAACGAAGTGCGGCTGGCGCAGCCCGCCATCTTCATGATCCAGTGCGCGCTGGTCGAGTTGCTCAAGACCTGGGGGGTCTATCCGGATTGCGTGATCGGCCACAGCTCGGGCGAGGTCGCCGCCGCCTATGCTTGCGGCGCCCTGTCGTTGGCCGAGGCCACCCGCCTGGTTTATCACCGCGCCACGCTGCAGCAGCGCACGGCCGGCTCCGGTCGCATGCTGGCCATCGGCCTCGACCGCCCGGGCATCGAGGAACTGCTCGACGAGCTCGGCATTCCCCTCGGGACCGACGAGGAAAGGGCGGGCCGGGTGGAGATCGCCTGCGTCAACGCGCCGGCCAACACCGTCATCTGCGGCAGGCAAGGCGCTCTGGACCCGGTTATCGCCGAGCTGGACCGGCGCCGCCTGCAGCACGTGCTGCTGCCGGGCAACATCGCCTTCCATTCCGCCGTTATGGACTCCATCGAGGACGACGCGCTGGCGGCCTTCTCCTTTCTCGACGAATGCACCTTCGACGGGGAAGCGCCGTTCGTTTCGTCGGTAACCGGCCGGGTCACGGAGCGGCTGGACAGCGCCTACTGGTGGTCCAATATCCGCCGGCCGGTATTGTTCGCTTCCGCGATGGAAACAGCCCGGCGGGAATACCGGCCCGACATCGTTCTGGAAGTCGCCCCGCACAGCGCCCTGCAGCCGACGATCGCGCAGTGCACGGAAGGCGACATCCGGGCGCCGGTCTGCGTTCCGACCCTGATGCGGGACAGCGATGTCTGCCTTGGTTATCAGGAAACCCTCGGTGCGCTCTTCAGGGCCGGTTGGGACCTCGACTTCGCGGCCCAGTATCCGCGGCCCAGACCCATAGCCCACCTGCTTCCGGGCCATCCGAGAGAAGAGCAGGCGGCAATGGATCTGATGTGCGACAACGAGATGTTCGTCCGGCAGGGCGAGTACTCGCACGGTCCGCTGGTGGGACACAGGGTTCCCGCCGAGCACCTGCTGTTCGAATCCCGCCTCTCGGAGCGGGACTTTCCGTGGCTGGCGGACCACCGCGTCCACCACGCGGCGATCATGCCGGCGGCGGGCTACATGGAGCTGATCATGGAGGCGCTGGGAGGCGTTCCGGTCCACTTCGAAGTGCTCGAATTCCTCCAGCCCTGCCCCGTCCCGAGAGTGCCGGTGCGGTTGCAGACCGCCCTGCAGCCGGTCGCCTCTGCCACGGACGAATTCACCTTCACTATCTCTTCCCGCTCGTATGACGTCGAGAGCAAGAGCGAGCTGCACTGCCGCGGCAAGGTTCGTCTGGCGGGCGAGGAACGCGTAGCGGGCGTGCCGGAGCGGCTGGCGGATATCGATACCTCCCGCTTCGGATCCTCGTATCTGGCGGACGATCGCGACTTCTACGAGCGCCTGGAAGCGGTCCTCAGCGAGACCTTCCAATATGGTCCCTTCTTCAGAACCATCCGGCGCGTCCGGGCGGACAGCATCTCCGGGGCCTATCTGTTCGACGTGGAGATGGACGAGGGCCTGTGGACCACGGGTCGGGAGGAAGGCTACGTCGCGTGCCCCCCGTTGCTCGACGGGGGCCTCCAGATATTCCTGTACCACCTGCTGACCGCCGCCGACCTCTTTGCCATACCCCAGCGGGCCGAAGGCATGACGTTCCTTCGTCCACCCAGCGCGCCGCGGATCATCTGTCACGTGACGAAGCCCCGCGACGACTGGATGAACGCGAACGAGCGGGGGCAGTACTCCGTCCGTCGCGGGGAGCGGTCGGGAGGGAGCATCAGCTTCTACGACGGCGACACGGGCGAGCTCGTCGCTCACATCGGCGAGTACACCTACTTCACCTCCAATCCGCACTGGAACGACCTGCCCGACAGCAAGCACCGGCTCGCATGGCAGCCGAAGTTCGTTCCCGCCGGCCAACCGCTGACCGACCGATTGCCGGACGGGGAGATCGAGCCCGCCGCGCTGATCGCGGCGCTCGAGCGGCCGAAACGCGGCGCCGAGCGCTACGCCTGTCACGTCGTCGAGCTGGCCGGCAACCGGGAGCCGGACGGAGCGATCCTCAACGATTGCGCCGACTATCTCTCCCTGCCCGACGGGCAGACCGAGTACTGGATCGTGGGAGACGGCGAGGAGACCGCCCGCGCCTTCTACGACGCGTTCCATCTGCGCGATTCCGCCCTGCGTTTCGCAAGCGTCGATCCTTCCGCGGACCGTGCGCTGCAGGCTGGATTGCTGCGTGCGGGCGCCGCCGAGATCGTCTTCCTGCATGGAGACGACGACTCGCTCGGGCCCGAGCGATGGGAACTGGCGCTGCGGTTGGCCGTGCCCGGAGGCCTGCTGCTCGTCCGTCACGACGAGGGCGGCGCGGTCGAGTCGGGCCCCGGTTGGACAAAGGTGCGTGCGGGGCGGGCAACGACACTGCTGCAGGCGTCGCAAGCCGATGCGCACATGCCCGACACCGGGGAACTTCCAGGCCCCAGGTGGGTGCTGGGTGAGCCGGAGAGCTGGTCTTCGGACTGGATGTCCCTGCTCGAAGAGCCCGAGGCAGTCTACGCGGTCTCCGATGAGGATTTTGAAGCCACCGCGTTCCATTCGCTCGACCAATGGCCCGGCGCGGCCGAGCTGCGGGCCGTCGACTTCTTCTGTGGCACGGACCCTCGGGATCCGACGGGCGAGAGGGTAGCGTCACGGTTCATCGCGTTTGTCCAGGCACTGGTCTCCCACCGGATCGAACATGCGCGCCACCGGTGCCGGTTGACGGTGGTCACTCATCGAGCCGCCCACGATGTGGAGAATCCGCGCGGCAGCGGGCTTTGGGGAGCCGTCCGCAGCATGACCATGGAGGTCGATGAGGAAGCCAGGCTCGACTTCCGATTGGTCGACCTTGGAGATCCCGACGATCTGGAAACGCTGGCCCGGCTCGCCCGGTGCGACCTGCGCGAGCGGGAGCTCGCGATACGCGAGCGGCGCGTGTGGGCACCGAGAATGGTCAGCGTGCGCGAACGGTACTCGCGCCTCGCTGCCGGCGAGGATGCCGTGTACCGGCTTGCCCTGGACAACCCGGGACAGATCGCGGGTCTCGAGATGAAGACCTGCGAGCTCCCCGCGTTGGGGCCGGAGGATGTGGAAGTCGAGGTGAGCGGGGCGGCGCTCAACTTCCGCGACGTCATGGTCACGCTGGGTCTCCTGCCGGCGCTGGCCTACGAGCGCTCGGCGCTCGGGCAGGAAGTCGGCATGGAGGCCAGCGGAGTCGTTAGCCGCGTCGGGCCGGACGTGCAGCACTGCGGGGTCGGGGATGAAGTGGCCTTCATCAAGGGCGGCTCTGTCGCCAACCGCGTGGTGGTCGAACAGCACCGCGTGTTCGCCAGGCCCGGCTGCCTGAGCATGGAGCAGGCCGCCTCGGTACTGTCGGTCTACGTCACCGCCTACTACTCGCTGATTCACCTGGCCCGTCTGCGCGAGGGACAGCGTGTCCTGATTCACTCGGCCATGGGCGGCGTGGGCCAGGCCGCCATCGCGCTGGCCAGGGACGCAGGGGCCGAGATCTACGCAACCGCGGGCACCAAGAGCAAGCGCGAGCGATTGCGGTCGCTGGGCGTCAGGGCAGCGTTCCATTCCCACAGCTTCGACTGGTACGACGAGTTGATGGCGGCTACCGCGGGCGAAGGTGTCGATGCCGTATTGAACTCCCTTGCCGGGCGCCATATCGAGCTGTGCCTGCGCGCCCTCCGCGCCGGCGGCTGGCACTGCGAGATCGGGAAGGTCGATGTCTTCGCCGACAGCGACATCGGCCTGCGCATCTTCCGCAAGAACCTGCGCTTCGCCGCGATAGACGTGGATCGCCTCATGGTGGACGACCCGCTTCTGGCACGGGAGCTCTCGCAGACCTGTCTCGACCTGCTCGACCGGGGAGCGCTGCCCCCTCTGCCCGTCAGCGTCTTTCCGTACGGGGACTACGCCAAGGCCCTCCGCCTGATGACGTCCGGGCAGCATCAGGGAAAACTGGTCCTGAAGGCGCCGCCTGCCCGGAGCCATCCCGAATTTCCGGTTGCCGACGTACGGCCGCTCTTCGATCCGGCGGCAACGTATCTGGTGACCGGCGGGTTGGGCGGCTTCGGACTGCGGCTGTTGCCCTACCTGGTGGCAACAGGTGCACGCCATCTCACCTTGTTCGATCGCGATCCGCAGCGCGGCCGGGATGCCGCCTGGATTCGCCGATCGAGCGCTCTGGCCTACATGGACAAGGAGGTCGAGTTCGACATCGTGACGGGTGACGTCGCGGTGGAAGAGGACGTCCAACGTTGCGTCGCGCGATTGCAGCGTCCGCTGAAGGGCGTTTTCCACCTCGCCGGCGTGCTGGACGACCGCCTGTTGGACGACCTGACGCCCGAGTCCGTGGCAAGGGCTTTCGCCGCCAAGGCCCACGGCGCCCTCCATCTCCACCGGGCCACCCTCGGCAGTGCGCTCGACTGCTTCGTGCTGTTCTCGTCTACCGCCTCGGCGCTGGGCAATCCGGGGCAGATCAACTACAGCGCGGCCAACGGCTTTCTGGACGGCTTGGCCGCCAGTCGCCGGCGGCGGGGCCTGCCCTGCCTGGCATTCAACCTGGCGGCCGTCGCAGATGCGGGAATGGCCGCCCGCAGTCTCCCCGTGCTGCGCATGATGCGGGCCGCCGGCGTGCCCCCGGTAAGCAGCGATTTCGCCATTGCCAACCTCGATTACGCGCTGCGCGCGATGCGCGACGAGGACCACCTGGTCACCGCCCTGTTCGAGCGCCCGTCGTGGACGGTGGATTCTCCCGACTACATGCGGGTCGGGCGCCTGATGCGCAACCAGGATGCCTTCGCGGCCGGCGCGGCCGGCGAGCTGACGGTAGACGGCGTGGTCGGGCAGATCGCCGCCAAGGTGGCGGAGCTGTGCGGCCACGAAGAAGGCGGTGTCGAAGAGCCGCTGTCCAGCTTCGGGCTCACGTCGATTTCGGTCGCCGAGCTGGGAACGTTCATCCAGACGGAGTTCAACTACCGGGTGAGCGCGCTCGAGCTGATGACCACGGCTTCCGCCCTGTCGTTGGCGCAGGGCATCGTCCACGGCAAGGAGGAAATCGAGGAAGATCGGGCCGAGGCGGAAGCCAGCTGTACGGGGGACCCTTCCGGCACGGTCCGGCCGCGCACGCGCCGCCCGCCGTCGGCGTTCGCCAACCCACGGCAAGACCACTTTCCGCGCGGGAGCGGTGTCGAATCGAGTGCCTCGGCAATCCCGGCAATGCGCTAGCCGCGCCAGGCGCGACTGAGGGAAACGCGGCCATGCCCAATGCGCTTCTCGTCTACCCCGAACACCCTCCCACTTACTGGGGAGCGAATTTCGCTCTGGAGATCACGGGAATCAAGGCTGCCTTCCCGCCGCTGGGCCTGCTCACCGTAGCTGCGATGTTTCCGCCCGAATACGACCTGCGCGTCGTCGACATGAACGTGAACGCGCTGGACGACTCCGACCTGGAATGGGCCGACATGGTGTTCACCTCCACCATGATCGTTCAGCGCGTTTCCCTGCAAGCCGTCGTCGAGCGCTGCAACCGGGCCGGCGTTCCCGTGGTGGCGGGGGGACCGCATCCCACCACGTTTCACGACGAAATCCAAGGCGTGGACCATTTCGTGCTGGATGAAGTCGAGGAGATCTTTCCCGCGTTCCTTGCGGATCTGGAGAACGATTCCGCCGGGCGCATATACCGGGAGCCTCGAAAACCGGATGTTGCCAAGACCCCGGTACCGCGCTTCGACCTGATCGATCCGTCGAACTACGACACCATGGGCGTGCAGTTTTCGCGCGGATGCCCGTTCGACTGCGAATTCTGCGACATCACCAAGCTCTACGGCCGCGTACCCCGGACGAAATCGCCGGACCAGTTGGTCGAGGAGTTCGAGTTGCTCTATCGACTCGGCTGGCGCGGGCAGGTCTTCATCGTCGACGACAACTTCATCGGCAACAAGCGCGCTGCGATGAACCTGCTGCCCGTCCTCGCGGACTGGCAGAAGGCCCGTGGCTATCCCTTCAGCCTGTCCACGGAGGCCAGCGTGAATCTGGCGCGGATGGACGAGCTGATGGAAGCGATGCGCGAGGCCGGTTTCGATACGGTGTTCGTGGGTATCGAGACTCCGACCCCGGAAGCCCTGCTCACGACCAGGAAGCCGCAGAACGTCAGCGAGGGGGAGGAGAACTTTCTTCTCAACGCCGTCCGCAGGATTCAGCGGAGAGGGATGCAGGTGCAGGCGGGATTCATCCTGGGTCTGGACGGGGACGGAGAGGATGTCTTCGATGCTCAGATCGAGTTCATTCAGGAGGCGGGCATTCCCGCGGCTGCGATATACCTGCTGACGGCGCTGAAGGGCACGGACATGTACAACCGGCTGCAGGCGGAGAACCGGCTCCTGGGAGTGCCTATCGGAACCAGCGCCACAGCTCTCAACTTCAGGACGCAGTTGGACCCGAAGACCCTCATCGATGGACATCGGCGCGTGACGACCACTCTCTACGGGCCGACCCTCGAGACCTACTTCCAGCGCTGCCTGACGCTGTTCAAGCACCTCCAGCCCTCGCCGCACGTGCTGAGGCCGAGAAGCAGGAACGCGATCTATGCGGACGTCATGGCGCTGCGCCGTCTCTTTTCGGATGCCCAGGCGCAGGCGTTTCTCGAGTTCATCGCCGCGGTGTCCAGGCGCTATCCCAGCATGCTCCCGAAAGCGGTCGTCCTCGCCGGGCTTGGCTACCACTTCGAGAAGATTGCCCGCCAACAGGTTGCGCTCCAGGACTTCAAGGACTTCCTCGCGGCCGAGCTGACGCGCTTCGAAGAATCGGCGTCCGGCAAGGACCGCGACGAGCGCGAAATCGAGGGCCGACGGCGAGCGTCATTCGGGCGGGTCGAGCTGCGCTATCGGGCGATTCCCGATGAATTCCGCTACCTCGGGGACGGTATCGACGATTCTCTGGAGTCCTTCAGGTCCGCCTTGCACGAACGGTCGGGACAGCCGGTTCACCCGGCGGTGATGTGAGAACCGGCCCGTCAGTTCCCATTCCCGGAGATGGACCACATGATCGGCAGCACGGTGGACACGGGGTCGGTGGCCCCCTTGGTGGGTGCGTTGCCGCCCCAGTGTGCAAGGGATCTCGGGACCCTCCGGCGGTTCGTTCAGGAGGCCATGGGCCGGGGAGCGCCAGCGGATGCGGTGTCTCCCGCGGCCTTTCGGGAGGTTCTCCTGACGGGAGCGACCGGTCTCATCGGACGTTTCCTGCTGCGCGACCTCTTGCGGGAAGACGACGATCTCGTCGTGCACTGCCTGGTCCGGGCCGAACATGAAGAGCATGGTTTGCAGCGCTTGCGTGCGGCCCTGGAGGAGGCTGAAGTCTGGGAGGACGGGTTCGCCGACCGCCTCCGCGTGGTGGTCGGAGACGTCGGCGCCGCCCGGTTCGGTTTGAAGGCGGGCGACTTCGACGAGCTGTGTCAACGCGTGGACGCGGTGTACCACGTCGCGGCCGACGTCGCCCTCACGGTGCCCTATCTCGACCTGAGGAGGGTCAATACGTTCAGCGTCCGCAATGTTCTGGAGTTGTGCCTGCGAACGCGCCTGAAGCACCTGTTCTTCGCCTCGTCGATGGGCGTGTTCCCGCAGTACTTCTTCCTGTTCGGAGGGGAGTTCTCGGACAGGGGCATCGAGCACCAGATGCAACCCGACCTCGGGGACATGAAGAGGAAGTTCCCCGTCGGGCTGTTCGGCTACCCGTGGAGCAAGCTGGTGGTCGAGCAGGTCCTGCTGTTCGCGGCCGCGGCGGGCCTGCCGGTGGGGATCTTCCGGTTGCCGGCTACCGGAGGGGCCAGCACGGGGGTCGTCAGGGCCGAGGACCTCCTCACGAGGTTCATCGCGGCGTTGGTGGAGGTAGGCATGGTGCCGCAAGGGTTCTCCATACGGGTCAACGAGCCCGTCGACGTGCTGACCCGGATCTGCGCGGCCATCTCGAGGAACCCGCGGCGCCGTCACACCATCTATCAGTGCTGCGATTCGCGTCCCGCCCTGCACGACGTGGAGCCCGCCGATTTCGGGTGGTACTGGCCGGAGGTTTCCTATGCGTCGTTCAAGCGGGCGTGCCAGGCGCGCGGCGAACGATCGGCCCTCCATGGGCACTGGGCGCTGCTCGACCACGTCGCGCCGTACTGGTTCGGGGATCGGGCTACGCGCGGCGCCCAGCCGGTCTGCGACCGCGCGATGCGGGAGGATTGTCCCCTCGCGATCGAGTGGCCGGGGCTGTTGACGATGCTCGCGCGCTTGAGCGCGTGGGTGGGGCGGCGTCGCGACCGGTGGCCGTATCCGGCGGCGGAGAGCCGCCTGGACTTCGACTGCCTGATCTCGCAGGCGAGGCGCTACGCCGAGCGGGCGGGCGTGGCTTTCGGGCAGGCGTATCCGGCGTGGATGCGCCGGGGTCTGGAACGGTTGGTGGAGTGCCTGAAGGCGCCGGAGGTGCGGTTGCGGGAGGAGCGGCGGAGCCTGCTGGTCTTCGAGCTCAGCCGTTTGTTGCGCAACAACGCGGCGCTCGCCCGCGAGCGGAGGGAACATCCGGAGATCGAGCGGGAAGAGGTCGTCCGGCCGGTCTTCATCGTGGGGATCAACCGCACCGGCACGACCCTTCTGCACCGGCTGATGGCGCGGGATCCGCGTTTCTGGACGCTGCGGGGCTACGAGTGCTTCGAACCGGCGGGCCCGCCGAGAGTGGACGGCGGACCCGCCGGCGGCGCCGGGGACCTTCGTCGGGCGGCCCTGGAGGACATGTTCGAAGCGGCGGGGGCCGTCGAGAACTACAGCGGCGTTCACGATCTCGATATCGACGAGCCGGAGGAGGACTTCCCGCTGTTGCGGCTGTCGTTCGCAACGTGGACCTCGGTGGTTCGGTTCGGTCTGCCCGACTACGGCCGCTGGTTGGCGGCGGCCGGCTCGAAGCACGCGTACGCCCACCACCGGCGCATCGTGCAGCGCTTCACCTGGCAGCGTCGCCGGTACGAAGCCGGGGGCGAGAGACAGTGGCTCTTCAAGATGCCCTTCCATCTCAGGGAGCTGGAGACGCTGCTGGAGACCTACCCCGACGCGCTCTTCATCCAGACCCACCGCGCGCCGGCCGAGGTCATGGGGTCGTGGAACAGCCTGGTGGAACGGGCCCGTTCCGCCGCCGTCGAGCCGCCTCCGCAGCACGAGACCGGCCCCGAGCAGCTCGACTTCATGAGCGGCATGCTCAACCGGGCCACGCGGTTCCGCGTCAGCCGCCCGGAGCTGGAAGACCGGTGGGTCGACATCGCGTACGTCGATCTGGTCCGGGACCCCCTGGCGGCAGTGCGAGCGATCTACGACCGGTTCGGCTGGCCGCTCGAGCAGGCGGCGGTCGATCGGATGGAGGCGTGGCTGTCGCGGCAGGCGGAGCGGCGGCGCCGGGAAAGGCGGCATCGCTACCGTCTGGAGGACTACGGTCTGACGGCGGAAGGAGTCGACGCCGCTTTCGCGCCGTATCTCGACTTCATCGCCGCTCGAGGACAACTCTCCGGGGCGCTGCAGCCGGCGCACCGGACACGGCCTTGACGGAGCGATTCCGGCTGGCGTTGGTACCGCACCGCCCGCTGGGCTCGGCAGAGCACGGAAGCCGCTGGGGCAGCGCCGGGGAGAGAATTCCGATGGCATGTCCTGAAGTCTCGTGGAGTAGCCCCTTCGCCACCGTCGGTCCGATAGACCTCGTCGAGGTCGATCTCCGCGCCGACGAGCAGCGCGAGGCAGGCGCGGTCGCTTGGCTCGACATGTCGGACAAAGAGCGGTGGATGCGGCTCAGGGGCGTTCGCGCGCGCCGGGAGTTTGCGCTCTGCCGCGCAGCCGTGCGGTTTCATCTCTGCCGGCGGCTCGACTGTTCGAATCGACGGCTCGCCTTCGGCGCGCTCCGATATGGCAAGCCCTTCGCGACCGTCGACGGAAGGACCGTCCCGTACGGATTCAATGTGAGCCACGGTGGCGCGCACGGTCTGATCGCGTTTGCTGCAGGCGTATCGATCGGGGTCGATGTGGAAGAGCGATCACCGCGGTACGACCTCGAGGGCATGGCCGAGAGGTTCTGTGGATCGAACGAGAGGGCGGCGCTCGCTACGGCCGAAGGACAGGAGAAGACGAATCTGTTCTATCGAATCTGGACGCTGAAGGAGGCGCTGCTCAAGGCGTTGGGTACCGGGTTCGCTTGCGACCCGACGGCATACGAGGTGCCGCGGGGCGTACTGCGGGGCGCGCGCTCCGGGACGGTCCGTCTGCACCGTGGACGGTCGAGGTCCTGGCGCGTGACGGATCTTGGCGAGAGGCGGTTCTCGGCCGCAGTCGCCTACGAACTGGAGAGCGTATGAAGGCTACCGTGCTCCTTGTTGTGGCGCAGTGACCCAGCGAGTGTTGATGAAGTGATGAGTATGCGTTATGCTATGCATACATGCGGACCACGATTTCGCTTGAGGACCGCCTCGCAGCACAGGTCCGCCGGGAAGCAGCCTCCCGCGGCGTCAGCGTCAGCGCCTTCATCGCTGCTGTTCTGGACGATGCGCTCAAGCGCCGGACGTCCGCCGAGACGCCCGGGCCGTTCCGGCTGATCACGGTTGGCGGCAGCGGCCCGCGTCCGGGGATCGATCTCGACCGGCCGCGAGCGGTCGATACTGCGGACGACGAAGCTCGCTTCCGTCCTCGGGGTTCCTGAGCGGCATGCTGCTACCCGACGTCAGCGTGCTCCTTTACGCACACCGCAGGGATTCGCTCCCGAATCACGCCGAGTACGCGGAGTGGCTTACCGGGTTGGCGACCGGGCCGGAGCCTTTCGCGCTCTCCGTTCTGGTGCTGTCGGGCTTCGTTCGAATCGCCACCAACGACCGGATTTTCAGTCCGCCATCGACCATTGACGATGCGTTCCGCTTCACTGCGGAGCTCGTCGAGCGGCCGACCGCCCGTGTCGTCGGTCCGGGTCCCGACCACCTTGCCATCTTCGAGAGGCTGTGCCGGGACTCCGGAGCCACGGGGAAGCTCGTTGCCGACGCGCAGCACGCCGCGATCGCGATCGAGCATGGATGCACGATGGTGTCGACCGACTCCGACTTCGATCGGTTTCCCGGGCTTCGATGGCAACACCCGCTGCGTCCGTCCTGACAGGGAGTAAACTGGCGCGGACATTGGCCGGCGGCCCGTGACGCAGGGGGGCAGGGCCCAGGCGGCCGGGCGGCTCGTCGGGAGGAGGGGAGCAGATGCGTGGCATTTCCAGATCGGGCCTCCTGGCGGTGTTCGCCGCGGCGACCGCCGCCGTCATCGTCGTGACCGGGCAGCAGCCGGAGTCGCTGAGCGTGACGCCGGTGAAGGACGGGCTCTACTACATCAACGGGGTCGGCGGGAACGTCGGTGTCCGGGTCACGAGCGAGGGCGTCATTCTGATCGACGACAAGTTCCCCCGCAACGTCGACGGGATCAAGGCGCGGGTGGCGGAGGTGACCGACCAGCCGATCCGCTACGTCATCAACACGCATCACCACGGCGACCATGCCGGCGGCAACGTCGGGTTCATCGATTCGGCGGACGTCATCGCGCACGAGAACGCCCGCAGGAACATGATCCGCAACGAGCAGGACGCGCCGCCGCGCATCGTCTACACGGACCAGACCGCCGTGCACCTCGGCGGCGTCGAGGTGCGGGCGCACCACCTGGGCCGCGGCCACACCAACGGCGATTCGGTCGTCTACTTCCCGGACCTGCGCACCGTGCACGGTGGCGACCTGCTGCACGGCACGGCGCCCTTCATCGACTACGCGAACGGCGGCAGCAGCAAGGAGTGGCTCGGGGTGCTCGACGGCATCCTCGCGCTCGACTTCGACACCGCCATTCCCGGCCACGGGGGCCTGATGACGCGGGCCGATGTGCAGGCGTTCCGCGATCAGTTCGTCGCCGTCCGCACCCGGATGCGCGGGCTGATCGACGGCGGCCTCGCCAGGGACGACGCGCCGGCGCGGATCGTGACGCCGGAGCTGAGCTGGACCACGGCCGAGAACGGCCTGTTCATGCGCCGGAGCATTCCGGGCTTCTACGACGAGATCGCGGCAGAGCAGTAGCGGGGCGGCGGATGACCTCGCGACGCTGACTGTCCGCCGGGACGACGATGGAAACACGATCTTCGAGATATGACACACCGAGCCTGTTCACCCGCGGGTTGGCGCTGACGGCGACCGCGGCGCTCCTGTTCCTTGCCGCGTCGCCGGCGGCCCACGCCCAGGACGTGGAGTGGCGCTCCTACGGGTCGGACGCCGCCGGCACGAAGTACTCGCCGCTGGACCAGATCGACCGGGAGACGATCGACGACCTGCAGATCGTCTGGCGGCAGTCCGTGCTGCCGGACGCCATGCGGGCGGGGCGCGAGGACTTCACGCCGCCGGTCGCTTCGCAGAACACCCCGCTGATGGCGGACGGCCGGCTCTACATCAGCACGGCCCTCGGCACGGTGGCGGCCCTCGACGCGACGACGGGCGAGGTGCTCTGGTTCGACACGCCGCCCGACCGCGACGGGGAGCCGTTCACGCGGGTGCGCCAGACCCGCGGGGTGGCCTACTGGGACGATCCGCAGAGCGACGACGCGCGCGTGCTCGCGGTGGTCGGCTCGTACCTCGTGGCGCTGAACGCCCGCACCGGCGAGCGCTATCCCGATTTCGGCGACGGCGGGGAGGTCGACCTGACGCAGGGGTTCGACCGCCCGGTGGAGACCTTCAGTTGGGGGTCGCCACCGCTCGTCGTCGGCGACATCGTCGTCATCGGCTCGGCCATGAGCGACGTCACCAACCCGAACATGCCGGCGATGAAGGAGATGCCGCCGGGCGACGTGCGCGGCTTCGACGTGCGGACCGGCCGGCAGGTCTGGATCTTCCATACCATCCCGCAGGAGGGGGAGCCGGGCAACGAGACCTGGCTGACCGCGCTCAACGAGGATCGCGCGTCGTGGGAGTACAGCGGCAACACGAACATGTGGGCCTGGCCGAGCGCCGACGAGGAGCTCGGACTGGTGTACGTCCCGCTGTCGACGCCGACCAACGACTACTACGGCGGCTACCGCCCCGGCGACAACCTCTTCGCCGAGAGCATCGTCTGCCTCGACGCCAGGACGGGAGAGCGGGTCTGGCATTTCCAGGCCGTGCACCACGGCATCTGGGACTACGACTTTCCCGCCGCGCCCAATGTCATCGACCTGCAGGTGGAGGGACGGTCCGAGCCGGTCAAGGCGGTCGCCGCGGTCAGCAAGCAGGCGTTCACCTACGTCTTCGACCGCGTGACGGGCGAGCCGCTGTGGCCGATCGAGGAACGGCCCGTGCCGCCGGGCGACGTGCCGGGCGAGTGGTACGCGCCGACCCAGCCGTTCCCGACCCGCCCGCCGGCGTTCGACCAGCAAGGGACCAGCCTCGACGACCTGATCGACTTCACGCCGGAGCTTCGCCGCGACGCGCTGGAGGTCTTCGAGCAGTACGTGACCGGTCCGCTCTTTACCGCGCCGTCGATGGTCGACGAAGCGCCGGGCGGTACCGGAGGAACGCTGCAGATGCCCGGCGTGGTGGGCGGGGCAGACTGGGGCGGCTCGGCCGTGGATCCCGAGACCGGAATCCTGTACGTGCCGTCGGTCCACAGCGAGTCGGTCATCGGCATCGTGCCGTCCGAGCATCCCCGCTCGGACATGCGCCTCGTCGTGCAGACGCTGGCGCTGCTGGAAGGGCCCAACGAGCTGCCGATCTTCAAGCCGCCGTACGGGCGGCTGGTCGCCATCGACCTGAAGAAGGGGGAGATCCTCTGGTCGAAGGCCAACGGAGACGGTCCACGCGAGCACCCGCTGCTGAAGGACCTCGACCTGCCGCCGCTCGGCCAGCCCGGACGCGTATCGCCGCTGGTGACGAAGTCGTTCGTCTTTCTCGGCGAGGGTGGCAACACCGGCGTGGTCGTCCTGCAGCCGATCTGGGGCGGCGCCGGGGGCAAGATGTTCCGCGCCTACGACAAGCTGACCGGGGACGTGGTCTGGGAGATGGAGCTGCCCGGCGGCACGACGGCGGCGCCGATGACCTACATGGTCGACGGCCGGCAGTACATCCTGGTCACGGTCGGCTGGGAGGATATGCCGAGCGAGTACATCGCGCTCGCGCTGCCTTAACAACCGCAGGGATTCCGGGAGCGTCCAGCATGGCGCCGTAGAGTCTACAAATCGCTGATTAGTAATAATTTACGTTTCGTTGGCGCGGACTGAGCGGGTCGGGACGTGTGGCGGAATCCGGCCGCATCCCGTATATAATGGCGGAATGGATGTTGTAGCCAATCCCGCCCCGACTCGCCGCAGAACCAAGCGCCGAGGACGCCACCCCGACAAGGCGCTGTCGGCCCCCTTCGTCCGTTCCGCGCCGCCTGGACGCCACGCGGACGGCAACGGCTTGTACCTGTTCGTCCAGCCCACCGGGACCCGAAGCTGGGTCCAGCGGCTCGTCATCCGCGGCCGGCGCCGAGAACTCGGACTCGGCGCCGCAACGCTTGTCCCGCTCGCCAAGGCCCGCGAGCAGGCCCTCGCCAACCGCATGCTGGCCCGGTCGGGCGGCGACCCCCTCTCGGAGAAGCGCCGCGTCCAGGGAGTGCCTACGTTCGCCGAAGCCGCCCAACGCGTGCTCGAACAGAAGCGCGACGGCTGGCGCGGCCGGTGGCACGCGCAGAACTGGATCCGGAGCATGGAGCGGTATGCGTTCCCCCGCATCGGCGGCCGGCCCGTCTCCGAGGTCAACACGGCCGACGTGCTGGAGATCCTCACGCCGATCTGGCACGTCAAGGCGGAGACGGCCCGCGCCGTCCGCCAGCGCATCCGGTCGGTGCTGGAGTGGGCCATCGCCCTGGACATGCGCAACGACAATCCCTGCGACCGGGTGCTGCCGGTGCTCGGCCCGCAGAGCGACATCGTGACGCACCGGCAGGCGCTGGCGCACCGGGACGTTGCCGCGGCCATCGAGGCGGTGCGGTCGGGATCCGCGCAGCCCGCCGTCAAGCTGGCGTTCGAGTTCCTCGTGCTGACCGCCACGCGGTCGGGGGAGGCACGCGGCGCACAATGGGCCGAGATCGACACGACGGACCAAGTGTGGACCTTGTCGGCGCAGCGGATGAAGGCCAAGCGGGAGCACCGGGTTCCGTTGTGCGACCGGGCGCTGGAGGTCCTCGACGAGGCGCGGGCGCTGGGCGACGGCAATCCGCTCGTGTTCCCGATGCGGAGCGGGAGACCGATCTCGCCGTCGACGCTGGTCAAGACGCTCCAGAACCTTCGGGTCGCGGCTGTGCCGCATGGATTCCGATCTTCGTTCCGGGACTGGGCGGCCGAGAAGACCGACCATCCGCGCGAGGTCATCGAGGCGGCGCTGGCGCATGTCGTCCAGAACAAGGTCGAGGCCGCCTACGCCCGGTCTGACCTGTTCGACCGGCGGCGGCAGCTCATGGCCGACTGGGCGGAGTACCTCGACGGCAAGACGCTTCGGTCCGTCGCCCCTCAGCACGGTTGACACGCTCGGGCTTGTCGGGCAGTCTGGACCGTGGGAATGCGAAAGCCGAGCGGGTGCGGGCGCAAGGGCGGAGACGGGGAACCACGCCGTCAGCCGGCGCGTCAAGCCTTCGGCTCCTTCGCGTTCGCTACGGCCCTGACGGGTGACCCACCGGCTGACGGCGTGGTCTGGGCAGCTATGCCGAACGACGCAGTCGTCCGGCCGTTGAACGACCGGAGCGCCCACTGAAGCGAGCCCGAGAGCCCGGCACGCTTCGAGAGGAGATCGGGCTCGGTGCTTACAGGCATTGTGCCGCGCGAGCTTGTGATCGTAGCCGTGTGATCGAGTCACAGTCCCAGTCACATCTCCAGTCACCCCCCGATCACACTATCGCCGCTCCAAGTCGTTGATTCCCTTGGCCCAAGCGCCCAGCCACGAACCACACCGGGACCAGAGAAAGGGCCGGGGGAAAAGCCTGGAGCGACCCTACCTCAGACCTGCGGTCTTCGGCCCCAACAGGTGTTCCTCCGTCACACCTGCCGGGCCGGGTCGCTCCAGGCTGAATTCTTCCTGCGGAAGGCTATGCCGCGGCGTCGCCGCGGATCTGATCACCGTCATCGCCCATCCCTCGGATCGGCTCCCGTGGCGGGCGGCGGCGGTCATGGGCTACCCTGAACGCGCCCATGACGCCGTACGAGTTCATCGACAAGTGGCGGGCCGCCGAGTTGAAGGAACGCTCGGCCTCGCAGGAGCACTTCATCGACCTGTGCCGGCTGCTCGGCGAGCCGACGCCGGCCGAGGCGGACCCGACCGGCCAGACGTACTGCTTCGAGCGGGGCGCTCGCAAGGACACCGGCGGCGACGGCTGGGCCGATGTCTGGAAGCGCCACCACTTCGCCTGGCAAGCGGGCGGACCTGGACGCCGCCTTCGGTCAACTCCGGCTGTATGCGCTGGCGCTGGAGAACCCGCCGCTGCTGATCGTTTCCGACATGCAGCGGTTCCCGATCGGTACCAATTGGACCAAACTGTGTCAGCAAGACGCACGAGTTCGGCCTGTACGACCTGGCCGACGCTGCGACGCGCGACCGGCTCAAGTGGGCGTTCTCTGACCCCGAGTGGCTGCGGCCGGGCGAGCGCGGCAGTCGCTCACCGAGAAGGCGGCCGAGTCGTTCGCGTCGCTCGCGCAGACGCTCCGGGAACGCGGCCACGACCCGCACGTGGTGGCGCACTTCGCCGACCTTGCCTGCGACCTGTTCCGGGTGATGGCCTCCGGCGGCCGGGTCGGCTTCGAGACGGTCGACTGGTGCAACGGCGGGCTGTTCGACGACGACACGGCGCTGACGCTGGAGCGGTCCGACATCGACACGGTGCTGGTGGCATCGCGCCTCGACTGGTCGGAGATCGACCCGTCGATCCTCGGGACGCTGTTCGAGCGCGGGCTCGACCCCGGCAAGTTGCTGTAGTGTTTGCCGATGCAGCCGACATCCACCACACCGTCTTCATCCGCCTATCCGGCCCGCCTGGAGATCGATTATCCGGAAAAGGGCCTGAACCGTGCCAGTACCGCGTTTCGACTGATCTTGATGGTCCCGATCATCATGCTCTTGATGATGCTGGAAGGCAACGCCCTGGACTGGACCGAGGAGAGCGTTGGGTTTGAGATCTGGGAGGTCCCGATCATCATGCTCTTGACGGTGCTGGGCAACCCCCTGGACTGGACCGAGGAGAACGTTGGGTTTGAGATCTGGGCCGAGCTGCTTGCCGCCTCTGGTTTCGTCTTCCTGCCCGCGCTCCTCATGATCGTGTTCCGGCGAAAATACCCGCGGTGGTGGTTCGACTGGAACCTCGAGCTGATGCGCTTCCAGACCCGGGTCGGCGCCTACCTCTCCCTGCTCCGTGATGAGTACCCGTCGACCGACGAGCAGCAGGCCGTCCACCTCGACATCGACTACCCCAACGCCTCGCGGGACCTCAACCGCTGGCTCCCGCTGGTCAAGTGGCTGCTCGCGTTCCCGCACTACGTCGCGCTGATACCGGTCGGGCTGACGGCCCTGGTGCTGCTCGTGGCTGCTTGGTTCGCGATCCTCTTCACGGGCCGCTATCCACGGGGGATCTTCGCTTTCGAGGTCGGAGTGATGCGCTGGATGCTGCGGGTGGAGGCATACATGTTTCTGCTGACCACGGACCGATACCCGCCGTTCCGGTGGGATGAATAATTCGCCGGTTCGCATCTCAGCGGTGACCTCGTTCAGATCACGATACGCTCGATCTCGTCGACCGTCCGGCTCTGCACGTGGCTTGGCAAGGGCAACGATCTCCGCTACACGCCGAGCACGACGTTCGAGACGTTCTCGTTCCCGGAGGGCCTGTCGCCGGACGTTCCGGCTGCCGACTACGTCGGCGACCCGCGTGAGGTGGCTGAAGCCCTGGAAGCCCGGAGGCTCGCGGAACTGCGCGACCGCTGGCTTAACCCGCCCGAATGGGTCGAGTGGATTGACGAGCCGGTTTCCGGCTATCCGCAGCGCCCGGTCCCCCGCGACGAGGATGCAGCGAAGGCGCTCAGGAAACGGACGCTGACGAACCTCTACAACGCTCGCCCGCAGTGGCTCGCCGACGCTCACGAGGCCCTTGACGCCGCCGTTGCCGCGGCGTACGGTTGGTCCGCCGACATCTCCGACGAGGAGGTCCTCCGCGAGTTGCTGGCGCTCAACGGCGGCGACCCCGGGTGACCGAGCGGCGGTACCGACCTGCTTGCGGTGAAGCGCGCGGCGGTGGAGGTGGCGGCATGGCCGGTGCGATGAGACCGCGTTGGCCACGAGCCGGAGACGGGGGAATGACAGAAAGAGGCGTCACGCGTCGTCAACAAACGGTGCAGTGGGTCCTTGGATCCGATACCTTGCTGATCAGTGACACGGAATACCAGGATCTGCGCGCAGAACGCGCTCGAACCTCGAAACGACTGCGGGTGGAAGTACTGTTCGAGCAACTCGCCACGAATGTCGTCGAGTGGCACCAAGCGATGGTCAGATTCGCCTCTCGGTTGTCGGCGGCCGGCACGTTCGCGTTGGAGAGAGCTACCTGGGTGAGAGCCGAGCGCGAGTGCAACCTGATGCTCCGGGTCGCGAACGTCCTTTCAGCCGCTTTTTCGTTCACGGAGGCCGGCGAGCAGGACGGCCGACACTGGAGGCACGAGTGCGGGAATTCGATCTGCACGATTGCGAGGGAATTGCGGAATCGGCTGCAGCATGATGTTCTCGGTTCCGTTCATCGCTACGGTCCGATCCCAGCGCTGCGCGGTGCACCCGGAGTACCCAAGGTAGTCGGGCTGCGCGTCCGCTGGCGCGACGTGCGGGACAACATCGAGGGCCGGGGCTCGGAGAAGAGAAGAAGGCAATTCGAGGACGCATGCAGGACCGAGTTTCCAGATCTCGACGAGATCGACCTGTTCACGGTCATCAATGAGCACTTGCGATGCCTGTCGACCGTCATGAAGGACGTGCGACGGCAGTGGCCGCCCGATGAGCTGATCGCCGTCCACAAGCGGCTGGCGCGACAAGGCGAGTCGTCGCAACAAGGCGAGCCCTGGGGTCGATATGTGGTCTCACCCAAGGGCAAGACGGTCCATCTGAAGGTAGCTGAGGACAACGTGGGCCAGATCAGGGGCATGATGTCCTGCACGGACCGATTGCCCGACCTCGAACGCGTGCAGTTCGGCGAGGGCCGCCAGGCACTGGAAGCGTGGAACGAACGCGCATCGGCGCGGAGCGGTCGGGCGGGTGTCGACGATGAGAGCACGAGGCGTTCCGCAGATCCGCAGACGGCCTTCATGGTCCCGTAGATTCCCATCCACAATGAGGGGTACAACGAGGGAAGCGTGATCAGGCGTGTGACAGCATGTCATTAGTTTTCAATACGTTACGAGGATTATTTAACTCACGCTGCCCGAGTGATCCATCTCTTCGCGCCCTGCGCGGCGCGGGGCCGGCGCCCGCGGCGACCCGGCGGAGTGCCGAGCTCAATGCGCGGACGCAAGGTGGGCCGTTATGGCAGGATTGCTTCGCCGGCTGGTCGGGGGCCGCCGGTCGGGTGTCGCGCAGTCGGTGGTAGTCGTGTCCGGACTCCCACGGTCCGGAACCTCCGTGCTCATGGGGATGCTGGTCGCCGGGGGCTTGGAGGCGCTGACCGACGGCGCCCGCGCACCGGACGACGACAACCCCCGCGGCTACTTCGAGCTCGAGCGGGTCAAGCAGCTCCAGACCGGCATGGACACCGCATGGCTCCGCGAAGCGCGCGGCAAGTGCGTCAAGGTGATCTCGTACTTCCTGAAGCATCTGCCCCTTGGCGAGCGCTATCGCATCGTGTTCGTCCGCCGGAATCTCGCGGAGGTGCTGGCGTCGCAGCGCAGGATGCTGGCGCGCCGCGGCGAATCCGGTGGTGATGCGGCGGATGAGGGACGTCTGGCCGGCGCGTTCGCGGCCCACCTGACCAGGGTCGATCGCGAGCTGGCGGCCCGTACCGACTGCACCGTCCTCTACGTTGACCACCGCGCGGTGATCGAACACCCGCGAGCGGTTGCGGAGGAGGTCAACCGGTTCCTGGACGAACGCCTGGACGTAGACCGCATGGTGGCGGCGGTCGATCCGCGGCTCTACCGGCAGCGAGCGGAGGAAGAGTCGGATTCAACGGGACGTTTCCGGGGATGAGGGGCGGCGCACGGAGGCAGGCGGTGAGCGCATCGCGGGTACCACGGTGGCAGTGGACAGCAGGTTTTCCGCCGGTGCCGGCCCTGGCGCTGGCGGCCGTCGTGCTGCTGGGCATCCCGGGGCCGGCGCACGCCTACGTGGGCCCGGGCGCGGGCTTCGCGGTCATCTCGTCGCTGTTCGTCCTGGTGTGGACGATGGCGCTGGCGGTGCTGACGCTGGCGACCTGGCCTCTGCGTCTGACCGTCCAGTGGGCTCGCGGCGGACCCGCGCGGGCGGTGGGACCGGTCAGGCGCGTGATCGTGCTGGGCCTCGACGGCCAGGATCCGGAGCTGACTGAACGGCTCATGGACGAAGGGGCGCTGCCGCACTTCGCGCGTCTGCGCGCCGACGGCGCCTTCCGGCGGCTGCGGACCACGCTGCCGGCCGAATCCCCGGTCGCCTGGGCATCGTTCCAGACCGGCTGCAATCCGGGCAAGCACCGCATCTTCGACTTCCTGACGCCGAACCGCCGGTCGCTCAGGCCGGAGCTCTGCTCGGCGCGGGTCTCGCCGGCGCCTCGCACCCTGCGGCTGGGACCGTTCCGCCTGCCTCTCGGGAGGCCCCGCATCACGGGAGGACGCCGCAGCCAGCCGTTCTGGAAGACGCTGGCGGATCACGGGGTGCCCAGCAGCATCCTGCGGGTGCCGATCACTTTTCCCGCCGAGCCGTTCGAGGGCGCGCTGCTGTCCGCGATGAGCGTGCCCGACCTGCGTGGGAGCCAGGGAACGTACTGCTACTTCAGCAGCGACCCGGACGAACGGCTGGTCCTGACCAGCGGCGAGCGGGTGCCGGTGGAGTGGGCGGACGGCGTCGGGCGGGGCGTGGTCACGGGGCCGGAGAACGGCGTGCGGGAAGACGCCGCCGAACTGCGGATCCCGTTCGAGGTGCGCGCCGATGCCGGCGGAAACGCCGCGCTGCACCTTCAGGGCGCCGTGCATTCTCTGCCGCGCGGCGAGTACACCCCCTGGATCACGCTGCGCTTCCGGACAGGACCCGGCATGACAGTGAACGGGATCGTCCGCTTCTATCTGCTGGAGACCGACCCGCACCTGAAGCTCTACATGACGCCGATCAACATCGACCCGGATCGGCCGGCGCTGCCGATCTCGCATCCGTTCACGTATGCCGTGTACCTGTCGAAGACCCAGGGCCGCTACGCCACGCTCGGGCTCGCCGAGGACACCTCCGCGCTCAACGAGGGGGTGATCGACGAGGACGCATTTCTTGAACAGGCGTACCTCGTACACGACGAGCGGAAGCGGATGTTCTTCGATGCGCTCGACAAGACCCGGTCGGGGGCCGTGGTCTGCGTCTTCGACATCAGCGATCGGCTGCAGCACATGTTCTTCCGGCACCTGGATTCCACCCATCCGGCCAACCGCGGCCGCGGCACGAAGCGCGGGGACGTCATCCGGAAGCTGTACATGGAGATGGACGCGCTGGTCGGGAGAACGCTGGCGGCGGCGGGGGAGGATACCGCGGTGTTCGTGATGTCGGACCACGGGTTCAAGCCGTTCCGGCGGGGCGTCGAGCTGAACCGCTGGCTCTACGAGGAGGGGTTCCTTGCCGCGCGGGGGGAAGAGCCGGGCGGCGCGGACCTGCTCGGCGACGTCGACTGGGCCCGGACCCGCGCGTACGCGGTGGGGTTCGGCGGCATCTACCTGAACCTCGCCGGCCGCGAAGCGCAGGGCATCGTGCACCCGGGCCGGGAGGCCGAGGAGGTCAAACGGCAGATTCGGCACCGTCTCCGCGCGCTGGTCGACCGGGACGAGGGCGTGCGTCCCGTGCGTGCGGTCTACGACACGCGCGAGGCCTACAGCGGTCCCTACGTGGACGAGGCGCCCGACCTGATCGTCGGATTCCGCCCGGGTCACCGGGTCGGCTGGACGTCGGTCACCGGCGGCATCGGCGAGCGGGTGTTCGAGGACAACACCCGCCCCTGGAGCGGAGACCACAATTTCAATCCACCCGACGTGCCCGGGATGCTGTTCGCGAACCGGCCCATCGCCGCCGCGGCGCCGAGCATCATGGACGTCGCGCCGACGGTGCTCGACCTGCTGGGTGTCCGGGTACCCCCGTGGTGCGACGGCCGGTCGCTGCTGGCGGATGCGGCGGAAGCGACCGCCAGGGAGGCTGTTTCGTCGTGACGGTCGTCCAGCCGGGCTGCCGGCGAACACTTGCCGTCCGGACGCGGGCGCCGGGCGTTGCCAAGTGCACTTCGTGGCGCCTTGTCCAGTGGACGCCTCGCCGCTCTCGGCGCCCCGCGGCGTGTCGCCGCGGGCTCCTGGCGGTGGTTGCCTGTCTGGCGTTGGGCCTCGCCGGGACCGGCTGCGGCGGCGACGGCTCCGGCGGCAGGCGCGTGATCGTGCTCGGCATCGACGGACTCGATCACGGGCTGCTCGAGCGCTTCCTGGCCGCGGGCCGGCTGCCCAACTTTGCAAGCCTGGCCCGGGAGGGGGACTTCACGCCGCTGGAGACCACCATGCCGCCCCTGAGTCCGGTGGCCTGGTCCACCTTCATCACCGGCCTCGATCCGGGGGGGCACGGGATCTTCGACTTCGTGCACCGCGACCCGGCCACCATGCAGCCGGTGGAGCCCTTCTATTCGATTGCCCCACCGGGGCGGTCGCTCGCGCTCGGATCCTGGGTGCTGCCGCTCGCGGGCCGGGAGGTGACGCTGTACCGGCGGGGGCAGGCGCTGTGGGAGCTGCTCGACGCGGCGGGCGTCGACACCACGGTGTTCCGGATGCCGGTCAACTTCCCGCCCGTGGAGACCGGCGGCCGCTCGTTCGCCGGCATGGGTACGCCGGACCTGCTGGGAACGCACGGCACCTACTCGTTCTTTACGAGCGCGCCGCCCGAGAACGAAGCGGCAATGACCGGCAACGTCGAGCTGGTCGACGTGGTCGACGACCGCGTCGCCGCGCAGCTTCAGGGGCCGCCGAACCCGATCCGGCGGCGCCCGCTCCCGCGCGGTCCGGCCGGCGGCGAGGAGGAGGATGTCGAGTACGAGCACCCGGACCTGACCGTCGATTTCGAGGTCCGCATGGATCCGGACGCACCCGTCGCGCGGATCAGGATCCAGGCAACGGACCTCGTGTTGAACGAGGGCGAGTGGAGCGACTGGGTGCGCGTCGGTTTCCGCGCAGCGCCGGGCGTCACCGTCAGCGCCCTCGTGCGCTTCTACCTGCAGCAGGTCCGCCCGGTCTTTCGACTCTACGTGACGCCGCTGCAGATCGACCCGGCGGATCCCGCGCTGCCGCTGTCGAACCCGGGCGGTTGGGCCGGCGACCTGCACGACGTGCTCGGTCCCTTCTACACGCAGGAGCTGCCGCAGGAGACGAAGGCGTTCTCGGAGGGGGTGTTCGAGGGGCGCGAGTTCTGGGACCAGACGCAGTTCGTCTACGGGGAACGGCGCCGCGCGCTCGACCACCTGCTCGACGACTTCCGCGAGGGCCTGCTGTTCTTCTACTTCTCGAGCGTCGATCAAGGGTCGCACATGCTCTACCGCTACGCCGATCGCGAGCATCCGTACCACGAGCCGGACGCACTGCTCGGTAACGGCATCCGGACGCTCTACGAGCAGATGGACGAGGCGCTCGGCCGCGTGCGCGAGGCGGTCGACGACCGGACGACGCTGATCGTGATGTCGGATCACGGCTTCGCCCCCTTCCATACCGGCGTCAACCTGAACACCTGGCTGGCCGAGCGGGGCTACGTCGCGTTGCGGGATCCCGCGGAACGGAGCGGAGCGCCGCTGTTCCTCGACGTCGACTGGTCCGGGACCCGCGCCTACGCCTTCGGACTGGCCGGGATCTACGTCAACCTGCGCGGGCGCGAGCGCGACGGCGTGGTGGAGGAGGGCGCGGACTACGACCTGCTCCTCGACGATTTGGAGCGCGACCTGCTGGCCATGGTCGATCCGCGAACCGGCCGCCGGCCGGTCAGCCTCGTCCATCGCCCCCGGGAGCGATACCACGGCCCGCATCTGGATCTCGGACCGGATCTCATCGTCGGCTTCGCGCGCGGCTACCGCAGCTCGTGGGAGAGCCCCCTGGGAGCGTTCCCGGCGGAGGTCTTCGTGGCCAACGACGATCCCTGGAGCGGCGACCACCAGAACGACTACCGGCTGGTGCCGGGCGTGCTGCTGACCAACCAGCGGATTACGCTGGATGCTCCCTCGCTCGCCGATCTGACCGTTGCGGTGCTCGACGAGTTCGGCGTCGCGCCGCTCCCGGCGATGATCGGACGGGATACGATTGCCGCGCGTTGAGGTGCATATGCTCGGCCCGCGAGTGAAGATCGACAGGATGCTGTTGGAGAAGGCGACCCGCTACGCGGCCGACGCGGGCTACGCCAGCGTGGAGGAGTTCATCGAACACGCGATCGAAAAGGAGATGGCGCGGCTCGAGGGCGGCGATTCCGAAGCGGCGATCCGGAAGCGTCTGAAGGGCCTGGGCTACATCTCCTAGTCGTGGAGTGGGGGGATGGGCCGAAACGCCGAGCCTGCGAGGCGTTTCGGGCGCTCGCGAACCATGGCTGCACTGGTCGATCCGGGCAACAGGGCGCTGACCGCGGTATTCGACGTGGTCTGCCTGCCGCTCCGTGGCCTGCCGCCGATCGTTGCGCTGGCGGCCATATCGTGTGCCTCTGGGGTCTGCCTGGTGTGGCTGTTCGGGCGGCTCTCCGATCAGGATCGTGTCCGGGAAGTCCGGGATCGCATCCGCGGCAACCTCATCGGGGTTCGTCTGTTCCGGCGCGACGTCGCCGTCGTGATGAGCCTGCAGGGGCGGATTCTCCGCGACACGCTGCGGTTCCTGCGGCTCGCTGCCGTCCCGATGCTGATCCTGGCTGCGCCGGTGATCCTTGTCGCGGCCCAGCTCCATCTGCGCTTCGCCGTGCGGCCGATCGAGCCGGGAGCGGCGGCCGTCGTCACCGCGACGGTGCGTGACCCGGCGGTGCTGGACCGGCCGCTGGCGCTGGTGGCGTCCGAGGGCGTCACCGTGGAGACGCCCCCGGTGAAGATCCGCGAGAGCCGCGAGATCGCCTGGCGGGTGCGCGTGGACGAGTCCGGCCGTCACGTACTGCGGGTGCAGGTCGGCGAAGCGACGATCGGCAAGACGCTGGTCGGCGGCGCCGGTTGGGGGCCGGTGCCGCAACGTCGAACGGGGAAGGGAGCGCTCGCGACGCTGCTCCATCCCGGCGAGGCGCCGATTCCCGCCGATCACGCGGTCGAGACGGTCGTGGTCGCCTATCCGCCGCTCGACCTGCGCCTGCTCGGGCTCGAGGTGGACTGGCTGGTCGGGTTCCTTGTGCTGTCGATGGCTTCCGGGCTTGCTTGCAGGGGACCGCTCGGCGTCGAGATCTGAGCCGGAAGCGTTGAGGCGCCGGCTGGCGCTTGCGCGTACCCGTGCCTCTCTACGAAGATCCGTGGGCGTGCGACGGCGTCAGACACCGGTTGCGATGCGACGACGATGACGAAGCGGCGACGGCGTCCGTCCGGCGGCCCGCGTGCGAGAGATGTGCGCGGTGCGGACCCGGCGAGCCGGAGACCCGTCGGGATGTGGCTCGGGCTGGCGCTTGCGGTGCCGGCGGCCGCGGCTCTGGTCTGGTTCCAGCGCGAGGCCCCCTTGCGTGTTGACGGGCCGATCGTCCTCGTTTCCGTCGATACCCTCCGCGCCGACCGGCTTCCCGCCTACGGGTACGAGGGCGTGGAGACGCCGGCCATCGACCGGTTCGTCGCGGACGGCGTGCTGTTCGAGCGCGCCTATTCGCACTCGCCGCAGACGCTGCCGGCCCACGTCTCCATGTTCACCGGCCTGCTGCCGGTCGAGCACGGCGTGCGGGACAACCTGGGCTTCGCCGTCGGCCCCGAACAGACGCTGCTCCCGGAGCTGCTGGCCCCGCTCGGCTACCGCTCGGCCGGGGTCGTCTCGTCCTACGTGCTGCGGAAGGAGGTCGGTCTCGCACGCGGGTTCGCGATCTACGACGACCGGCTGCCGCAGGCCCCGCCCAGCGCGTCGAGCGCCCAGGTGCAGCGCGACGGCAGCGAATCGCTGCAGGTTGCCGAACGCTGGCTCGACGAGAACGCCGTCTCCGGCGCCCCGGTCTTCCTGTTCCTGCATCTGTACGAGCCGCATACGCCCTACGCGCCGCCGGCCCGTTTCGCGCGCTACGAACCCTACGACGGCGAGATCGCGTACGCCGACGAGATCGTCGGCCGCCTGTTCGACTACCTGCGCGGGCGCGGTCTGTACCACGACGCCCTCATCGTGTTGCTGTCGGACCACGGCGAGGGACTCGGGGACCACGGCGAGCAGGAGCACGGGGTCTTTCTCTACGACGAGACCATTCGCGTGCCGCTGGTGGTGAAGCTGCCCGGCGGCCGGGAGGCGGGGCGGCGGGTGTCCGCCCCGGTGCAGCACATCGACCTGCTGCCGACGCTGCTCGACCTGACCGGTGCGCCGGGGCGCGAGCGACTGCAGGGACGCTCGCTCCGGCCGCTGTTGACCGGCGACGACGGCGGCTGGCAGGAGCGGCATCTGTACGCGGAGGCGCTCTATCCGCGCTACCACTTCGGGTGGAGCGAGTTGTACGCCGTGACCACGGCGCGGCACCGGTATATACAGGCACCGCGCGAGGAGCTCTACGATTTGATCTCCGATCCGGACGAGCGCGAGAACCTGGCCGCGCGGCGGGCACGGACGGTGCGCGATCTGCGCACGGCGCTCGACGACCTGCGGGGGACGGGTCCGCTTCAGACCCCCGCTGCAATGTCCGACGACGCGCTCCGGCGGTTGCGGTCGCTCGGCTATCTCGGGGGCGGCGGCGCGGTCGACATCCGGACGCCGTCCGCGGCCCTGCCGGATCCGAAGGACGGGGTCGGCGTGCTCGCGCGCTATCGGACGGCCATCGAGATGGCCGGACGGTTCGAGTTCGATGGCGCCATCGGGTTGCTGCGGGAAATCCTCGCCGGCAACCCGGAGATGGCCGATGTCTGGCTGCAGCTCGGGAACCTGCAGGCGCGCACCGGGCGCCTGCCCGCCGCGCTGGAGTCCTACCGGAGGGCGGTCGCGTTGAACCCGACCGATTCGGGGTCGCTGCTGGCGGTGGCGACGATCCAACTCCGGCTACGGCAACTGGACGAGGCCTGGGAGCACGGCCTGCTGGCCGTGGAGGTGGCGGGGACCGCCGACCGTCGAGTGCGCGCCCGCGAGCTGCTGGCCCGCATCGGGCTCGTCCGGCGCGATCGGGACGCCGCGCGGCGTCAGGCGGAGCTGGCGCGTGAAGCCGATCCGACGCTGCCGCTTCCGGACTTCGTCGAGGCGAGGATCCTGCACGAGGACGGCCGGTACGCCGAGGCGCTGCCCGTTTTCGAGACGGTTGTGGCGGCGGTCGGTTCCCGAACGCTGGCCGTGCCCGAGTTGCACTTCTACCTGGGAGACACCCTGGCCCGTCTCGACCGCCCGGCCGACGCCGAGAGGCATTTTCGGGAAGAGATCCGGCTGGCTCCGCAGGACATGCGAGCGCGGTCCGCGCTGGCCATGCTCTACCAGTCGCAGGGCCAGGCCGAAGCGGCGGCTCGTGCCGTCGACGAGTTGCTCGACGCCGCCCCGACCCCCGACGGTTACCGCCTGGCCGCGCAGTTGTGGGAAATGTTCGGCGGGGGGCGGCGCGCCGCGGAGATCCGCGCCGAGGCGGCTCGCCGTTTCGGCGGGGAGCCGCGGTGAGCCGCCGGCGCCCCATGGGGACGACATCCCAGCGCCTGTCCGGTGTCCTCGAACACGCCCGCGCCTGACGACTACCGGACATTCCGGAATCGACTCCTGCTCGGTGTTTCGAGTATGCGTGCGGAAACGTTGCATTGCAGGACTTCGCCTTTCGCCCTGGAACGACTTTGCTGATACGATGCCAGTACGTAGTAGGGATCGCGGCGAGTTGCCGGGACCCAAGCGCCGGTTCAGCCGCTCCCGCATACGTGAGGAGGGCGGCGATGAAGCGGCGAACATACTCTCCCGACGCCTGCGCGGCCTGCGGGCTCGCGCTTGTCCTGCTCGGAGCACCCGCGGCGGCCCAGGTCGACCTCGGCAGAATAGACCTTGTCGTCGAAGACACCACCGGCGCGGTTCTGCCGGGCGCAGGCGTAACCATCGCGGGGCCGCAGGATCGTTCCAACGTCTTTACCGACGTGGAGGGCGAGGCGCACCTGCTGCGGCTCCCGGTCGGCACCTACGAGGTGAGCGTCACCTTGCAGGGCTTTCGAACGTTCGTCGACACGGCCGTGCAGGTGCGGGCGGCGTCGGCGACCCCGCTGGTCGCGACGCTCGAGGTCGGCGGTGTCGAAGAGACCGTGATGGTCTCCGGCACGGCCCCGATCATCGACCCGCGCCGGCAGAGCACCGACACGCACGTCACGGTGGAGGAGCTGCAGGAGATCCCGTCCGCGCGCGATCCGTGGGTGGTGCTGCAGACGATACCCGGCGTCGTGGTCGACCGCGTCAACGTCGGCGGCGCGGAGTCGGGCCAGCAGTCCATCTACATGGCCAAGGGTGCGAGCGACGACGAGAACACCTGGACCCTCGACGGTGTCGTGATCACCGACATGGCGTCGCTCTCGTCGCCGACCTACTGGGACTTCGACCAGTTCCAGGAGGTGCGCATCAACACCGGCGGGGCCGACGTGCGGAACCAGACCCCGGGCGCGGCGGTGGACGTGGTGCTCAAGAGCGGAACGAACCAGTACCACGGCAGCCTGCGGAGCTACTTCGCCAACGAGGGGCTGCAGCGCAACAACCTTTCGGACGAGCTGGCGGAGTCGATCGGCGGCGAAACGATGAAGGGCAACCGGATGGAGCAGTACGCCGACTACGGTTTCGAGGTCGGCGGCCCGCTCGTCCGGGATCGGCTGTGGGCCTGGGGATCGCTCGGGGAGACCGACATCCGGCTGCGGACCCTCATCGACACCGCCGACCGCACCACGCTGACCAACCGGGCGCTGAAGGTCCAGGGACAGGTCACCGACGGCCTGCGCCTCGGGTTCAACCACTTCAACGGCGCGAAGATCAAGCTGGGGCGCAACGCGGGGCCGACGCGGCCGGACGAGACCACCTGGAACCAGGGAGGCAGCGGCAAGGGTCTGTTCACCGGCTCGGCCACCTGGACCGGGAGCAACCTGGTGGTCAGCGCCAAGGCGACGCAGTACAACTGGGGCTTCTTCCTGACGCCCCGCGGCGGACTGGACCAGGACGTCTACCGCGACGTGAACCGCGTCTACCACAACTCCTACCTCGACTTCCGGTCGTGGCGGCCGCAGTCGGTGGCCGACCTCGACGCCAACTACTTCCGCGGCGACCACGAACTGCGGTTCGGCTTCAACTGGCGGCGGAACGGCGTACAGACGGATCTGGTCTGGCCCGGATCGGGGACGCTCTCCCTGCATCTGGACAGCTATCCCGACAACGGCCTGATGCTGCCCATCATCTTCGGCGACTCCTCCGTGAATGCGGAGGGCCGGTATCTGAGCTTCTATGCCAGCGACCGGATATCGATGGACCGGCTGACCATCGACTTGGGCGTGCGCTTCGATCGGTCGGCGGCATCGCTGCTGGAATCGAGCCGTCGGGCGAACCCGCTGGTGCCGGACGTGCTGCCCGCCCTGACCGCCTCGCCCATGAGCAACACGCACGTCTTCGACATTCTGGCCCCGCGCATCGGCGTCAGTTACGCGCTCGGCGAGGAGTCGGACACGCTCGTCCGCGCGAGCTACGGGCAGTTCGCCTCGCAGTTGGAGGCGGGCGCTTCCGGCATCCTCGCGGGTCCCGTCGACTACTCGGCCGTTTACTACCTGGCGGTCGATTTCAACGGCGACGGCGTGACGCAGCGCGACGAGCTGCTTCTCGACAACGGGATCGTTTTTGCCGACGGGTTCGATCCCGCGAACCCGACGTCGACCGAGAGCGTCCACCAGGTGGCTTCCGACCTCTCGTCTCCGCGGACGCACGAGCTGATCTTTGGTGTCGATCGGGAGCTGCCGATTCCGAACTCGGCCCTGACCGCGTCGGTGACCTATCGGCGCTTCACCAACTTCACGTGGACGCCGCTCATCGGACTCACGTCCGCCGACTATGGCGTGGTGGACACGATCACCGCGATGCTGCCGTCGGCCGGCGGCGGCGGGTCGGTCAGCCAGGACGTCTACGCACCGCTGCCGGGAGTGGCCCTGCCCCCCGGCGGAGGCGTCGAAGAGCGCAACCGGGAGGGCTATCACCAGGGCTACTGGGGTTGGGAGACCGGTTTCACCAAGCGGCTGAGCAACCGCTGGATGGCGCGCATCGCCTACTCCTACAACGACCATCGCGAGTACTTCACGGATCGGGCGGCGGCGATCATCGATCCGACGCCATCGCCGATCAGCCCGAAGCGCGACGGCGGCCTGGTCATCAGCCGCGAGTCGGGAAGCGGCAAGACGGACTTCTACTTCGTGAGCCCGCGGTTCCAGTTCGTCGCCAACGGGCTCTACGAGGCGCCGTTCGGCATCAACGTCGCCGCCAACCTGCTGGTCCGACAGGGCTTCGGACAGCCCTACTTCGAGGAGATCCAGGCCCATCCTAGAGACGCGGCGGCGTTCAAGGACGTGCTGCTCGCTCCCGACGTCGGCGCCCACCGTCTGCCGGCCATCAGGAGCTTCGATCTGCGGATCGGGAAGGAGTTCCGCGTGAACGACGTCACGATGAACGTGGACCTCGACTGGTTCAACATCCTCAACGCGAGCACGGTGCTCAAGCGGCAGTACGATGTCGGGACCGCCGAGGGTCCGACCGGCCCGGGCAAGACGCTTGAGATCATGAATCCGAGCCTGCTGCGCGTCGGGTTCCGGCTCGGCTTCTAGCCGGCGCCCGGAGCGGTCATGCCACGCGCGACACGCGTGCGGGGGGCGTTGTCGGGCGGCCTGTTCGCGGCGGGGATTGCCATCGTCGCGCCCGGTTCGGTCGCCGCGCAGAACCCGTGCCCGGCCGCACCCGCCGAGGCGGCGGCCCGGAGTGCGGCTTTTGCCGCCCCGCCGTTGCTCGGAACCGACAAGTATTTCGGTTTGATCGATGATGGGCGGCCCTGGGGTGTGCTCGACAGCGTCTGGAACCACCGGACCGCTCTGGAGCGGGGACTCCTGCGGCCGCTGGCCTCAACGATCTCGAACCGGGACGAGGGCGAGATCGCGGTCCTGCAGGACGAGGGCGACCTGTTCCGCGCTGCGAACACCTACGACCTGCGGGACGTCACGCTCCGCTTCGCGGCGAACGACGACGGCGGGTACGACGTGACGCACCTCGGGACCGCGACCTGGCGCTCGTCCCTGGGAGATGCGCTGACGCTCGACGACGACGACAGCACGTCGCTGGCGCTCTCGTTCGATTTCCCCTTTTATTCGGGGACCCAGGACAGCGCGTTCGTCAACTCCGACGGCAATGTCACGTTCGAAGAGGGGGACAACGCCAGCACGGCCCGCAGCGTGTCCCGGCTGCTCTCGGGACCTCCGCGCGTCGCGCCGTTCCTGTCCGACCTGGACCCGTCGGTCGGCGGCGGGGTGTATGCGCAGTCCGGCGCCGACGCGCTGACCGTGACCTGGTGCGACGTGCCGGGGTTCGAATCGCAGAGCACGACCACGGTGCAGGTCAGCCTGCTGTCGACCGGCGTGATCGAGATGACGTTCGATCCGGATATCGGGTTGGGCGACGCGGTCGTGGGCCTGTCGCCCGGCCGCGCCACGGCGTTCGAATCGGTCGATCTGAGCGACACGGCCGGCGCCGAGGGCGGCGCTGCGGCGGTTGGCGAACGCTTCGCGGCGCGCGGTGAGCTCGACACGGTGGCCGTGGCCCAGAAGTTCCTGCAGTCCCACCCGGACGCCTACGACCAGATCATCATCTGGACCGACCAGCCCATCCTCTTCGAGGCATTCGCCTACGAGATCACCATCGGCAACCGAATCCAGGGCATCGGGCAGGCGATCTACGACATTCCCGCCGACTTCGGCAGCGACACCCTGACCAGCATCGTCGTCATGGGCTGGCTCGGCAAGTACTCGGACGATGCGGAGAAGAAGGTCAGCGGCGAGGCCACCACGCTCGCCGTGCTCGGTCACGAGACAGGTCATCGCTGGCTCGCTTTCCTGGAGTTCAGCAATCATGACCGGGAACGCTCCGAGGCGCTTCTCGGCCGGCAACAGGCCCACTGGAGCTTCTTCTTGGACAGCGACGCGTCGGTGATGGAGGGCAACGACATCGAGGACTTGGGGGGCGGCTCCTTTCGCACCGTAGCGGCGGAGGAGCGCTACAGCGCGCTTGACCAGTACGCGATGGGCCTGCGTCACGATCACGAGGTGCCTGCGTTCTTCTACGTCGAGGCGCCGACCAATGCGATGCCGCCGGCCCGCAGCACCGGATCGCCGCAAGTGGGGGTAACGTTCAACGGCACGAAGCGCGAGGTGTTGATCGCCGACGTGATCGAGATCGAGGGCGCCCGCGTGCCGAATGCGGACGATGCGCCTCGCGTGCACCGGCAGGCGTTCGTGTACGTCGTCGGGAACGGGCGCGAGGCCAATTCCGATCACGTCACCAAGCTCGACACGATCCGCCGGCAGTGGGAGCCGTTCTTCGCCGCGGCCACGGAGAACCGCATGCGGGTCGAGACCCGGTTGCGCCCGCCCGAATCCACGGGGACCACCGATCCATGACCCCCCAAGGGGGCCCGATCGGAATCTGCCGGAAGCCGCGGCGCAGCCGCTCAGCGTCCGAGCCTGGACAGGCGATCGAGAAGTTCCGGAGAATCGGGCAGCGCCGCGAGGCCGGCCCGCAGGACCTGCGCCGCCAGCGCCGGCCGAGACAGGCGCACGTAGGCGTCGGCGAGCGCCAGGTGCGCCGGTACCAGCTCCGGATTCAGAAAGACCGCGCGGCGCCACGCGCTCGCGGCTTGGCGGTCGTCGTCCCGATAGGCGTAGGTCCAGCCGAGAAAGAACGCGGTCAGGGCGCGGCGGGGCGACTGGGTGTCGGTCGCGAACGCCGCTTCGAGCGCTTCCGTTGCGCCGGCGTGATCCTGCCGGGCGAAACGCCCCAACCCTCCCAGGGCGAGCTCGACGACGCCGGTTACGGTTCCAGCCCCGCTTCGCGGGGCAGCGAGCAGCTTCTCCACGCCTCGCCAGTCGTCCCGTTGCGCTCGCGCCAGCAGTGCCGTCTGCCATCGGTCACCGGCGGCGGGGGCCAGTGCGATCAGATAGCGGGCGGCCAACTCCCCGCGGAGGATCTCGGAAGCCTGTAGCGCAGTTGCCCGATCGGGGGCAGGGCGGGGCCGTGACCCGGTCACGATGTCCAACTCCCGACGGGTGAGGTGGACGGGCGCGCCGTCCCGCTCGATGCCTACCTGCGCCACGTAGCGCCCGGCGGCGAGCCCGGCGAGGGGAAGTTCAAGGCGAGCGATTCGGCTGGCGCCATCCGCTGCATCGCCGATCTCGACGGCGCCGGTGCGAATGCGCGCCGCGGTCTCGTCGTCCCCGGTCGGTGCCAGTGTCAGATCGATATCGGCTGCATCGATCGCCTCGGCCGTGCCGTACAGTTCCACCCTCCCGCTGAGGCCCTCTTCGGTGAAGACGGTTGCACGCACCGGAAAGCGGTCGTCCGGAGGACCGAGAAGGAGATCGCCGGCCGACACGCCGGGACCGTCCATCGTGCCGATGGTGAATCGCCGGTCGGCGCTGCCGATCCGGCCGCCGGGCTCGCGGATGACGACGCGCATCAGGTAGACGCCGGGCGGCGCCTCGAACTGCACCCGGTACGGTCCCCGCCCAGCCGCGCTGCCGGGTGCGGGGACCGTCGGCAGCGCGATGATGTCGGTCCCGCTGGCGACCGCCCGCCCCGTACGCGCGTCGCGGACCACGAACACGACGTCCGCCGCGCCACCGGACCGGGCCGACACGACAGGCAGCTCGGCCTCCAGGCTGAGGATCACGTTGGCCGAACCTGCCCTATCTCCCCGCAGAACGTAGGTGGTGTAATCGACACGCAGGCCCTGGAATGGGAATGGCGCAGAGAGAGCCGCGTCGATGGCCTGCCGGCGCCCTCGTGCCGCGGGGTCGTCGCCGAGCATGGCGTAGCCCGTGCGCGTGCTGACCCGTGCGCCCGGCCGGCCGACCCGGACGGTGATCCGCCGGTACGTCTCGGCGTCGTCATCCTGGCCGGCGGCCGGCTCGAATCCGAGCACGTAGTAGTCGTCCGAACGGCCTCCGATGCGCTGAAGCACGGCGTCGAGCCGGCGTGCGGCCTGCACGAACAGCTCGCCGTCCGTTTCGGCGGCGAGCGTGCCGAGTGGGGACACCCGGCTCTGGATGGCGGTGAACCGTTGCCCGCCGCGCGGCGCGAATGCCTGGATGTCCGAGTCCCGCCGGTTGATGTCGAGCGCATGAACCGCGCTGTAGGACTGCGCGGCCGCGGCGGCCACGCGCTCCAGGTCGCGCCCGACGTTGTCGGCGTAGAACCCCTCCGAGACCAGGATCAGATCCTTGCGTCCCTCCACCAGGCGAAGTCCCCGGATCAGATCCGCGAACGTGTCGAGAAACCGGCGCGCCTGGAAGTCGGCCCGGCTCACGACCGAGCGGGCGGCGTCGCGGACATCCAGCGCGGTGAAGCCGACGGCCGGGCCGTGTTCGGCGGCCAGGCGTTGCAGCACCTGCTGCAGGATCTCCTGGTTGCCGCGATCGATCTCGTAGGCCTCGAACTCGCGCATCTCGCCGATGCTGGTGAAGTGAAACGGATCGCGGGTCCCGGCCAGGTTCCTCAGCTCCGCGATGACCCGGCCGACGTCGCTCGTGAAGCCGATGCGCGCGCCGGGACCGGGCAGCCCGTAGAGCGCGACGCGGTCGCCGGGGCGGACGCGCGTGCGCAGGAACCGTTCCGCGGCGCGGCGGGCGGCCTGCTCGTTCCGCGGCATGATGTGCGACTGGTCGAACACGAAAGCGTACAGCCGGCCGCGCGGCGCGCCCCGGTTGGTCGAGACGTCGCCCGCCATCGTGCGGCGTGCCGCCTCGGCGTACGACCCGGCCGGAGCGCGCAGGTGCTGAAGCAGCGTCACCGGGCGTCGGACACCGCCTTCGATGACCTCCACTTCGTCGGCGCGGAGGTCCCGGATGGGGCGGCCCTGCGCGTCGGTCACCTCGACGTCGAGGCGCGCCAGCTCGACGCCGGCCGTGAAACGCGGCGGTTCCGGTTGGGCGCCGGCGTGCGGAGCCGCGGCCAGTAAGGCCAGAACGGCAGGCACGCACAGGCGGCGTCCGAAATCGCGCATCATCATCCTCATCCTGTTCCTTGGAAGACGCACCGGCGCGTGCGATGTTCCCTAATTCGCGATGAGGCATCGGGTTCCGGCCCGGTCCGGATCTACAATGCGGCAGAGGACAGCCTTCATGCAACGATTCATTCCGGGGCGTTCGTTCGCGGGTACGGTGCTCTGTCTGACCGCGTGGGTCGGCCAGGCCCATGCGCAGGATCACACCCAGTACGAACCGGCCGACATCGAGTACGGCCGCAGCGTGTACCTGGAGCAGTGCGCGGCCTGCCACGGTGAGGACGGGGCGGCCGTGGCGGGGGTCGACCTCCGCAGCGGCCAGTTGCGGCGCGCGGCTCTCGACCGCGAGTTGATTCAGGTCATCCGGAACGGCATTCCCGGGACCGGCATGCTCGCCATCGACCTCGACACGGCCGAGATGACCGGCATCGTCGCCTACCTCCGCAACATGACCTACGAGGTCGACGTCGCCATGCTGGGCGACGCGGCGCGCGGACGCGCGATATTCGAGGGCGCGGGCGACTGCCTGAGCTGCCACCGACGGCAGGGCCAGGGGTTCCGGACGGGGCCGGACCTGACGCGGATCGGTTCCGTCCGGACGTTGAGCGCGCTGCGGCGCTCGCTGCTCGACCCGACCGGCACGATGCGGCCCATCGATCGTCCGGTGGAGCTGGTGACGGCGGACGGCACGCGCTTCACCGGCCGCCGGCTGAACGAGGATACCTACACGGTGCAGATCCTCGACGACGACGCGCGACTGCGGTCGTTCGACAAGGCCGATCTGCGTGAGTACCGCGTGATCGAGCAGTCGCCGATGCCCGCCTACGGGGAGCGGCTCGATGCGGCGGAGCTGGCGGACCTGCTGGCGTATCTCGTGTCCCTGAAAGGCTGAGACAGATGACGCGACGCATGGAGACGGCGCGGCGGTTCGCAGTGGCCGGAGTGCTGGCCGGGCTGGCGGCGGCCGGTCCTTCGGCGCAGGACGTGTCGTTCGAGCGGCTGACCACGGCGGCGGAAGCGCCGGCCGACTGGTTGACCTACTCGGGCACCTACTTCAGCCAGCGCTACAGCGAGCTGGGCCAGGTGACCCCGGCCAACGTCCGGGATCTGCAGCTCCAGTGGGTCTACCAGACGCCGGTCTTCGGCCCGTGGCAGTCGACGCCGCTGGTGGTCGACGGCATCATGTACGTGACGCAGAGGCCCAACGACGTGGTGGCGCTCGACGCCAGGACCGGGCGGGTCTTCTGGACCTACAGCTACGCGACGCCGCCCGACCACCGGGCCTGCTGCGGCTCGAACAACCGCGGCGTCGCCATACTGGGCAACCGGGTGTTCATGGCGACCCTCGACGCGCACGTGGTGGCGCTCGACGCGGCGACGGGGGCCGAGCTCTGGGACGTCGAGCTGGCCGACCGGCACCTGGCATACTCGTTCACCCTGGCCCCGCTGGTCGTGGACGACAAGGTCATCGTCGGCTCGGCCGGCGGCGACCGCGGCATCCGGGGCTTCATCGTGGCCCTGGATGCGGCCACCGGAGAGGAGCTGTGGCGCTTTCACACGATTCCGGGACCCGGGGAGCCGGGCCACGAGACGTGGGAGTCGTGCCCCGAGGATCCGGAGACGTACTGCGACCCCGAGGCGTGGATGCACGGGGGCGCCGCCGCGTGGCTGACCGGGTCGTACGATCCGGAGCTCAACCTGATGTACTGGGGCCTGGGCAATCCGGGTCCGGACTTCAATCGCTTCCAGCGGCCGGGCGACAACCTCTACTCGGACTCGGTGGTGGCGCTCGACGCCGATACCGGTGAGCTGCGCTGGCACTTCCAGTTCACGCCCAACGATCCGTACGACTACGACGCGGTGCAGATTCCGGTGCTGGCCGACATCGAGCGCAACGGCGTCACGCTGAAGGCGATGCTCTGGGCCAACCGCAACGGCTTCTACTACGTGCTCGACCGCGCGACGGGCCGGTTCCTCACCGGACAGCCGTTCGTGACGGTGAACTGGGCCGAGGGGCTGGACGACAACGGGCGGCCCATCGAGACGCCGCAGCCGCCGGGCGCGCCCACCTATCCCGGCGTGCAGGGGGGCACGAACTGGTACTCGCCGTCCTACAGTCCGCGCACCGACATGATGTATGTCCCCGCCTGGGAGTCCTACGCGTCGGTGTTCGACGCGCAGCCGCAGGAGTACGCGCCGGGACGGCCGTTCGTGGGCGGGCGGCCGAGGGCGGCCGCACCGGTTCCCGACGCGCCCACGGTGCCGGGGTTGACGCGCGGGCCGGTCAACACCTGGACCGCCGCGGCGGGCAGCGGTGCGGTGGTGGCCCTGGACGCGTTGACGGGCGAGCAACGGTGGAAGTTCGAGATGACCGACGTCACGAGCAGCGGCATACTGACGACCGCCTCGGATCTGCTGTTCACCGGTGCCCGTTCCGGCTACTTCCAGGCGCTCGACGCACGCACCGGCGACCTGCTCTGGCGGATCAGCCTCGGCGGCCAGGTCGTCAACGGCCCGATGACCTACGAGGTGGACGGCAGGCAGTACGTCGCGGTGATCGCCGGAAGCTCGCTCTCGACGTTCGCGCTGCGGGATTGACGCCGGTGGTCGCGGAACCGGCTCCCGTGCGCTCCGTCACCGCTATCCGGCGGTGCGCTTGACGATGAGCCAGCCGACGACGAACACGCCGACGCCGGCGCCGAAGATGCGCGGGCTCGGTCCGAGAGGCCCGGCGGTCATGATCGCGACGAGCAGCAACCACATGCCGAGAAGCTGCAGCCCGCGCCCCAAGTAGTAGAGTGCTCCCGGCACGGCTACGGCTCCTCCGTCCGCGCGGGACCGGAGGGGCCCTTGGCGCGCTTCAGCGCCCGCCACGCGTTCAGCCGGCGGGCCACTTCCTTCTCGTAGCCCCTTGTGGTGGGCCGGTAGTACCGGCGTCCGGCCAGCGCGGGGGGCAGGCAGTCCATTCCGGTCACGCCGTCGGGATCGTCGTGCGCGTACGCATAGCCGCGGCCGTAGCCCTGGTCCTTCATCAGGCGGGTAGGCGCGTTGCGCAGATGGAGCGGGACCGGCTCGGCCGCCTGTTCGTGCGCGTCGGTCGCGGCCTGGTTGTAGGCCGCGTAGACGGCGTTGCTCTTCGGCGCGGTGGCGAGGTAGGTGACCGCCTGGGCCAGCGCCGTGTTGCCCTCCGGCATGCCGATGAAGTGCACCGCCTCCTTGGCCGCGACGGCCACCGTCAGGGCGTTCGGGTCGGCGTTGCCGACGTCCTCGGAAGCGAAGCGCACAAGGCGGCGCGCGATGTACAGCGGCTCTTCGCCGGCCTCGAGCATGCGCGCCAGCCAGTAGACGCCGGCGTCGGGATCGCTGTTGCGCAGCGACTTGTGCAGCGCCGAGATGAGGTTGAAATGCTCCTCGCCGGACTTGTCGTAGAGCAGAGCGCGCCGCTGGATGGCCCGCGCCAGCAGTTCCCGGTCGATGCGTCCGGCGCCGGCCGCACCGTTCGCCGTCGCATCCCCGTCCGAGGTTGCCGCCGTATCGTCTCCGACCGCCGCGTGGTCTCCGTGTGCCGCGCCGGGGCAGGGCCGGCTCGCCAGGGCGGCGGCCAGCTCCAGCAGGTTGAGCGCGACGCGGGCGTCGCCGTTGGCGTGGCGGGCAATCGCTTCGAGAGCGTCGTCGTCCGCCACCGTTCCCGCGGCGCCGAGGCCGCGCTCGGGGTCTTCGAGGGCCCGGCGCAGGATGACGGCGGTTTCCTCCGGGGTGAGAGGCTGCAGCACGAAGACCTTCGACCGCGACAGCAGCGCCGCGTTGACCTCGAACGACGGATTCTCGGTGGTGGCGCCGATCAGCACGATGTCGCCGGCCTCCACCCGCGGCAGGAACGCGTCCTGCTGCGCCTTGTTGAAGCGGTGGATCTCGTCGACGAACAGAATCGTGCGCCTGCCGAGCTCCCGGCGCGCCGCCTGCGCCTCGGCCATCACCGCCTTGATGTCCTTGATGCCGGAAAGGACCGCGCTGAAGGCGATGAAGTGGGCGCGCGTGACGTTGGCGATCAGGCGTGCGATGGTCGTCTTGCCGGTGCCCGGCGGACCCCACAGGATGATCGATTGCAGCGCGTCGCGTTCGATCGCACCGCGCAACGGCCGCCCCGGCGCCAGCAGCTCCCGCTGGCCCACGAGCTCGTCGAACGTGCGCGGACGCATCCGCTCGGCCAGCGGAGCGGTGGGGCCGGAAGATTCGGGTGCGGGCGATTCGAACAGGTGGCCTGACTTCATGCAGCCGTCCGCTGCCGGCGGGCCTCGTATGCGATCAGGGCGGCCGCCACGGCCGCGTTGAGCGACTCGATGACCCCCGCCATCGGGATCGAAACCACGGCGTCGGCGGATTCGACCAGCGGGCGCTCGACGCCGGCCCCCTCGCCGCCGATCAGGACCAGCAGCGGTCGCGTCAGGTCGAGATCGTACATCGACCGGCCGCCCCGCGGCGCCGTCGCGAGGACCGTGCAGCCGGCCCGGCGGGCTCGTTCCGGCAGGTCGCTTCCGTCGCCCGCGTCGGCCACCGGGACCCGGAACGTGCTGCCCATAGCCCCGCGCAGCGCCTTCCAGCCGAAGGGGTCGGCCCCCCCTTCGGCAACGATGACACCGCCGGCAGCGGCCGCTTCGGCGGCGCGGACGATCGCGCCCATGTTGCCCGGATCCTGTACGCCGATCGGCGCGAGAAGACAGCCCCGCGCCGCGCGCGCGAGCACGCCGTCCACCGCCCCAGGACGATGGCTGGCCAGGGCGACGGCGGCGGAAGGGGAGCGGAGCGGGCTTGCGGCCGCCATCACCCGTTCGGTTCCCGCCGCGACCGGTATGCCGTCGCGCGCGCAGTCGGCAACGAGCGTGGCGAGGGCGGGATCGCCGCTCCGCAGGGCGGCCGACGCGACGAGCACGGTCTCGAGAACGACGCCGGCCCGCATCGCGTCGGCGATCAGACGGCGCCCGTCGAGCAGCAGATGCGTCCTGGAGCGGCGGCTCGCGGCGGTTGCGGATCGGAAGCGCGCGACGAGTGCATTCCGGCGATTGCTGACGGTTTCCACGGCGCCTCGGCGGCCGGCCGAGCATACCAGATGTGTTACGCTACGAGCCGATATTCCCCAATGAAAGCGCAACTGGTCAGACGGATCGAGGGCGAGATTCAGACGCTCGAGCGCGAGTTGACGCGCGAGCTGCCCAGGGAGATTCAACGGGCGCGGGAGCTTGGCGATCTGCGCGAGAACGCCGAGTACCAGGCCGCCAAGGAGCGGCAGCGGCTCGTCGAGGCCCGTCTCGGGATGCTCCGGGCCCGGCTGTCGGAGATTTCGTTGATGAACCTCGATCGGCTGCCCCACGATCGCGCGGCCCTCGGATCGACGGTGCTGCTGCGTGGCACGGACGGCGGCGAGGTGACCTACGAGCTGGTCATGCCCGAGGACGCCGATCCCGCAAAGGGATGGGTGTCGACCGCGTCCCCGATCGGCCGGGCGATCGTCGGCCGGGAGGAAGGCGACGAGATCGTCGTCAGAACGCCGAACGGCGTTCGCGAGTTCGAGATAGTCGAGTTGACGACCATTCACCAGTCCTGACCGCCAGCCCGACCGTGGCTTCCATCGAAACGGTTCGCCGGTACGTCCCGCAGTTGCGGACGGCGCTCGTCCTCACCGGCACCGGCAGCGCTGGCGCCTACCACGCGGGTGTATTGCGTGCGCTCGTGGAGGCCGGCGTCAAGATCGATCTCGTTGCGGGACGCGGAATCGGTGCGGTAGGCGCCATGTTCGCCGCCGTCGACGGCGGATCGCGATTGTGGGCGCAGAGCGGGTTGTGGCGCAGCCGCGGCGTGCGGCGCACTTACCGCTGGCGCCAGACGCTGCGAGTCGCGGCGTGGATGCTGGGCATGGCGTTCGCGACGACCCTGCTGCCCGTGGCGGCCCTGGCGCTCGCCGCGGTCGTCTTTCCGATCGGCTACTTCCTCACCCTCGTCGGGTTCGAGTTCGGCACGGCGCTTGCCACCGTCTACGAAGAATGGCTCCGGGCCGTTTTCGCACCCTCGTTCCTTCCCGTGTACCTGCCCCGGCTCGTGGTGATCGTGGTCGCCTCGCTGCTCGCCTTGCTGGTGCTGGACGCCATCGAGCGCGCGCTGCGCCCAAGGAGGCGCAGAATCGCGCGCGGCGGCCTGTGGTGGAGACTGCTCGGCGCGCCTATCGATCACGCGCAGGCGGTGTCCTGGTTCAGCGGCGGCCTCTGGCAGATCATGCACGGTTCGCGCGTGCAGCGGCCGACGGACGACGAGCTGGGGCGACGCTACGCGGAGTTGCTGCAGGAGAACCTCGGGCAGCCCGGGTTTCGCGAGCTGCTGATGCTCGTGCACGACGTCGATGCGCGGCGCGACATGGCCTTCGCCCTGCTCGCCGAGCCGTACCGCAAGGAGTTCCTGCAGTCGCAGACCGGAGAGGACGGCGCCGTGCGGCCGCTGGAGACGGTCGACCTGACGCGCGCCCCGCAGCGCCACGCGATGGATGCCTTCGCCGCCGCGCTGAGCCTGCCCGTCGCCACCGATCCCCGCTACGTGACCTTCGAGCACGACAGCGCCTGGCGAGGAGAGACCCACCGGCTCTGCGACCGCCCGGAAAGCACGGCGCGGTTGCTGGACGAGGTCGCGCGGGCCGGGGTTCAGCAGGTCATCCTGGTCTCGGCGCTGCCGCCGGCGGCCGGACCCCATGCCCTCGGCGCCGCCCGCCGTGACATCCACGGCAGAGCCGGGGAGCATCTCCTGGCCGTAGAGCGTGTTTCCCTGCAGGATGCCATCGACACCCGGCGCGGACAGTTCCAGTCCCTGTTCGAGGTCAGGCCCGCCCACAATCCGGTCGGTCCCTTCGACGTCGCCGGCTGCTACGACGACTCCTCCGACCGGACCCAGACGCTCGACGAGTTGCTCGACCGCGGCTACGAGGACGGCTTCCGGCAGTTCGTGGACGCCGTGCTGGGGGCCAGCGGCGAGCTCATCGAGGTGCCGCCGGCCGACCGGGTGGAGCCGCCCGAGTCGTTCTCGGCACGGCTGGCCGGTCAGGACTGACGGCGGCGTTCACTCAGGAGTGTTGCGACCGGACCCTGGCGGGGGCGCGCGGATTCCTGCCCGCGGCGCGCCGCTCGCCGCTTTGCGGCTCCCGCAGGAACCGCGCCGCGAGATCGGCGAGCCGCGTCGCGATATCGGAGTGTTCCGTCGTCAGGAATTTCGTCCGGAACGCATCGAGCGGGACCACGGCCTTGGCCATGGCGCGGTGTCCGCCGGCGCTGCCGATGTCGTTGAACCAGCGCTTCACGAACTCGCCGGCATTGCGCGAATAACCCAGATTGCGGACCGACACGACCAGCCGATCGCCGACCACGCCCGACACGACCGACCACTTTACGTCCTCGAGTTGCAGAAGGAAATCGGCGACGTACGGCACGAGGTCCTCCCGCGGTGCGTCGCCTATGTGGGCCGCGAAGACCTGATCGCGCATGCGGCCCGACTGCACCCCCTGCGTCACGTGCCGCAAGCGCTCCAGGGTGATCTCGGAACCTTCCATCTTGCGCACCAGGGCCGGGTCGGCGAGCGGGTACAGGTAGGTGAAGGCCTCGAGGTCGCTGCGGTTCGTCTGCCGCGAAAGGAACAGCGTGTCCGATTTGATGGCATAGAGCATCGCGGTGGCGATGCGTTCCGAGATGTTCACGTTGGTGGACCGCAGATGCTCGGTGAGAATGGTTGCGGTCGAGCCGTAGTCCGGCCGGATGTCCTTGAAGGTGGTCGTATAGCCGGTGCGTTCCGGATGGTGGTCGACCACGAGATCGACGCGGGAGAGAAGGCCGCCGAAGTAGTGCGGCTGGACGTCGACGGTGGCGATACGGTCGAACTCGCCGAGCGATTCGGCGGTCACGGGCTGCACCTGGATGTCGAGGAGGTTCGCCATCCGCAGGTTCTCCGGACGCGTCACGCCGTGAAAGGCGCCGATGATGGCGGTGGTCTTGGTGCGGTGCAGGAGGGCCCGCAACGCCAGACCGCTGGCGAGCGCGTCCGGGTCGGGGTCGTGGTGCAGCAGAATCAGCACGCGATCGGCATCGGCGAAGTAGCGTTGATACTGCTGAACCCGCGAGCGGGTCAGGGCGCGGCCGAGCGCACCGAGCAGCGATCCCTTGAGCAGGTCGCCGAGACCCAGCACGCTGACCTCGGGAAAGGCGGTCGGGCAATCGTCGGCGCGCTTCGGGCGGCGCTCCCCCACGTCGAGCAGATACGTCAGCACGGCGCCGGCATCGGCCAGCGTTTCCAGGACCCGGCGTACGCTGCGGCGCCCGCTGTCCTCGACGATGACGCACGTTGCCGGCGTCACGTCCATGCGCAGGTAGGTGTCGATACGGCGCGGATCTCCGCTGCGGGCGGGAATGCCGGCATCGTGGAGGCGTCGGGCGAGCGTGTGATCTTCGACCAGGAACTCGACGTCGAGAGCTGGCGCGAGCGCCCGGTGCAGTGTCCTTACGACCAGGGCATCCTGGCAGACCGCCACGCACCTCATCGGAGCCTCTAATTATATGTCGGCGGGACCGGCCGGCCCGCTGAGGTGTGTCGTGCGATGCGGTATCATCGCGGCCATGAAGTGGTTGGCAGCCGTCGTCGCCGCTCTGCTCCTCGCGCCGGCCGTCGTGCAGGCGCAGCAGCCGCTGTTCACCAGCCGCATCGACCTGGTGCACGTCGGCGTTACCGTGCTCGACCGCGACGGCAACCTGGTGACCGACCTGACGCGAGACGACTTCGAGGTGCTCGAGGACGGCCGGCCGCAGGACGTGCGCTATTTTTCGGTCGGACTCGCGAGCGACGTCGACGACGTTCCGCTGCACTTGGGGCTCCTGCTCGACATGAGCAGCAGCATGGAGCGGAACGACCGGTTCCAGAAGACCGCGGCGATCCGGTTCCTGAACACGATCACCTACGCGGCCGACATGACGCTGGTCGACTTCGACACCGAGGTGCGGGTCGGCCGCTACGGGCAGGAGGATTTCGGGCGCCTCATCGAACGCATCCGGGGGCGTCGACCGGAGGGCTACACGGCCCTGTACGATGCGCTGGGCGTCTACCTCGACGGCGCGTTCGAGCAGGACGGCCGCAAGGTGCTGGTGCTCTACACGGACGGGGAGGATACGCGGAGCCGGCTGTCGATCCGCGACGCGCGGGAGCTGCTGCGGGCCTCCGACGTCACCGTCTACGCCATCGGCTTCCAGGGCGATCTGCGGTCCAGGGCGCGCCAAAGGCAGCGGATGCGCCTCGGCCAGTTGACCGGGATCACCGGCGGGAGGGCGTATTTCCCGCATTCGATCAACGCCGTCGAAGGAATCTACCAGGAGATCGTCGAGGAGCTCGACGGGCGCTACTCGCTCGGCTACGTCTCTGCGAACACGCGCCGGGATGGCACCTGGCGGGAGCTCGACGTGCGCCTCCGCTCCGGTCGCGCGGACCTGCGGGACGCGAGGCTGCGCGTCCGCGAGGGGTACTACGCGCTCTGGAACGAGGACGAGGCCGCGTCCGATTCCCGCTAGGAGTCTGCCCCGTAGAAACGGCGCAAGCCGCCCGGCAACCCCCGCACCGCGGTTGCTCCGCACCGAGCCGCCCCTCGTGGTACGATGCCTGTTTCGCTCTGGTGACGGGCGCGTTCACCGATGCCGTCCACGTACGACCGTTTCAATCTCGTCTCCGACTTCGAGCCGCGCGGAGATCAGGAACGCGCGATCGGTGAGCTGGTCGACGGCCTGAGCCGCGGCGACCGGCACCAGGTTCTCCTCGGCGTGACCGGATCCGGCAAGACCTACACGATGGCCCAGGTCGTGGCGGCGGTGAACCGTCCGACGCTGGTCATGGCCCACAACAAGACCCTCGCGGCGCAGCTCTACCAGGAGTTCAAGCGTTTCTTCCCCGACAACGCGGTCGAGTACTTCGTCAGCTACTACGACTACTACCAGCCCGAGGCCTACATGCCGGCCACCGACTCGTACATCGAGAAGGAGGCCACCATCAACGACGAGATCGATCGCCTGCGGCTCTCCGCCACACGTGCGCTGTTCGAGCGCCGCGACGTCCTGATCGTCGCCAGCGTCTCCTGCATCTACGGGCTCGGTTCTCCGGAGGCGTACTACGGCATGCTGCTCGCGCTCGAGCGGGGCCAGCGGATCGAACGCGACGCGATCCTGCGCAAGCTCGTCGAGATCCAGTACGAGCGCAACGACCACGACTTCGAGCGCGGCGTGTTCCGGGTCCGGGGCGACATCATCGAGGTGTACCCGTCGTACGACGAGCAGGCCGTCCGGATTGAGCTGTTCGGGGACGAGGTGGACGAGCTGCTCAGTTTCGACCCGCTGACGGGACGCGCGCACCAACGGCACGATCGCATCGCGGTGTATCCGAAGTCGCACTTCGTGATGCCGCGCGAGCATACGGTCCAGGCGATCGACTCGATCAAGGCGGAGCTGGTCGAGCGCCGCACCCAACTCGAGGAGCTTGGCAAGCTGCTCGAGGCGCAACGGTTGCACCAGCGGACGATGTTCGACCTGGAAATGATGAAGGAGATCGGCTACTGCCACGGGATCGAGAACTACTCGCGGCACCTGTCCGGCCGCGCCGCGGGCGAGCCGCCGCCGACCCTGCTCGACTACCTGCCGGGAGATGCGCTGACGATCATTGACGAGAGCCACCAGACGGTGCCCCAGGTGCGCGGGATGTACCACGGTGACCGCGCCCGCAAGGACGTGCTGGTCGAGTACGGCTTCCGCCTGCCGTCGGCCATCGACAATCGCCCGCTGACCTTCGACGAGTGGAAGGGGCGCGTCGGCCAGGTGGTCTTCGTCTCGGCCACGCCCGGACCCTACGAGCTGGAACGCAGCGGGGGGGTGGTCGTGGAGCAGATCATCCGTCCTACCGGCCTGGTCGATCCCGCGGTCGACGTCCGTCCCGTCAAGGGCCAGGTCGACGACCTGCTGCACGAGATCCGGTTGCGCGCGGACCGGCGCGAGCGGGTGCTGGTGACCACCCTGACCAAGCGCATGGCCGAGGACCTGACGCAGTTCTACCAGGAGCTGGGCGTGCGGGTCCGGTACCTGCATTCCGACATCGACACCCTGGAGCGCGTCGAGATACTGCGCGATCTGCGGCGGGGGGTCTTCGATGTGCTGGTCGGGATCAACCTGTTGCGGGAAGGACTGGACCTGCCGGAAGTGTCGCTGGTCGCGGTCCTCGATGCCGACAAGGAAGGGTTCCTGCGGTCGGCCGGGTCTCTCATCCAGACCTCCGGTCGTGCGGCGCGCAACGTCAACGGCCGTGTCGTCATGTACGCCGATACGGTGACCGATTCTATGCAGGCGGCGCTGACCGAGATGGCCCGGCGGCGGGAACGCCAGGAGGCCTACAACCGGGAGCACGGGATCACGCCGGCGTCGGTCAGCAAGGACATCGACGGGGTGTTGTCGAGCGTGTACGAGCGCGACTATGTTTCTGCTCCCGCCAGCGAATCGACGAGCCCGGCCTTTCGCACGCAGGCCGAGCTGGACGAACGCATTGCCGCATTGCAGGCCGAGATGCGCGGCGCCGCGGCGAACCTGGAGTTCGAGCGGGCAGCGGTGCTGCGCGACGAGGTGCGCCAGCTTCGCAAGCTGGAGATCGGCGTGGCGGGCGCGCCTTGATGTGAGAAGATTGCGGGCGGCGCCGCGGGCGTTCGGCAACGCGGGCGGCGCGGCGGACGCGTCGTCCGGCGAAGCGGCCGAGCGGGAATCGAACGCGCATGCCGCGCAGGCCGCGATGAGTTGAAAATCGGTCGTTGACGCCGGGCGTTCCCGGTGGTAGAACGTGGGCAGCGCCGGCTCTGGCGCGCTCCAGGGGGTATTCACGATGCCGAGTTCCGAGATCTTCAAGCGAGTAGCTGTCGTTGTCGCGCTGGCCGTGTTTGCGGCGGCGGGGCAGGTCCAGGCCCAGGAATCGGCGTCGGCGCCGTTGGCGGCGGAGTTGGCGGAGCTGCTCACCGCCGCGAACTTGGACGCTATCGCGGCGAGGGACACCGAGGACGAAGACCGTTTCGTGGCCGCGCTCTCGTTCCCCGGTACGCTCCTTGTCGTGTCGGCGCGCCTCGAGGTGCAGCTGTACGTGGAGCAGAAGATCGCGGCCGAGGAGTATCGCGAGGTCTATATCGATCTGAACGCCGCGTCGATTCCGCAAACGAAGGTGCTGATTACCGACACCGGGGCCGACGGGCTCGCCAGCGGCGACGATTCGGCCGACATGGTGGACACCGGGTCCGGCCCGGCCAGGTACGACGGCGATGCGGACGCCGACGCCCAGTACGCGCGCATGCTGCGGGCGCTGATCGCGGAGGCGCGCTGATTCCGCGTCTTGGCGGCAGAGCGAGTCTTCCGGTACACTGCCAGTTCGAGCGAGGTCGGGCGCTTGGCTCAGTGGTAGAGCATCGCCTTCACACGGCGGGGGTCAGTGGTTCGAATCCACTAGCGCCCACCACTGCCCGTGTTCCTCCGGGCAGTTGGTTTCGAGACTCCGTTCCCCCTCGGACTACCCCGCGCTCGCCATACTCGCGCGCCGGTGCGTGAAACGGCTGGCCGCGGTTCCCGGAGGATTTGCCCGGCGGACGGCGGATGGACCGCCAGGACAGCGTCGTCCGCGCGAAGCGTTCCGCGTGCAGACTCCTACAGCGGGGAATCGGGGAGCCGGCGCTCTCCGGGCCCGTCGTAGACGTGCTTGGACGGATCGATCGAGCGCATGGCGTCCTGGCGCCTCTGTTCCTCGATGGCGTGCGTCACGAGGCCCGGCACGCGGGAGATGGTGAACAGCAGCGCTGCCATCTCGGCGTCGAGCCCGAGGTCGCCGGCCACGGCGGCGATGGCGCCGTCGGCGTTGAGCGACAGCCTCGGTTGTCCCGCCGCTGCCTGCCGTTCCCCGAGCTCCTGCTCGACGGCTCGCGCGAGTTGCGTGTGCCCTCCCTCGAGCTCCAGCTCGAATGCGAGCTGCATCAGGCGGACCGCTCGCGGGTCACGGCGGTGCTGGCGATGTCCGAAGCCCGGCGGGACGCGCCCGCCGCTCTGTTGATCCAGCATGCGACGCGCGGCGTCGTCGTAGGAGACCCAGTCGCCCACCAGGGCGAGTCCTTCGTCCAGGAATCGCATGCAGCCTTCGATGCTGCCGCCGCCGCCCAGGGGAGAGCCCAGGGCCAGGATGCCAGCCGCCGCGGCGGCCCGCAATGGAGCGCCCGTGCCGGCGACGTGCCGGGCGGCCAGTGTCGACGGGGGCCAGGCTCCGTGATCCAACGACGCCACCAGGAGGGCGTCCATGACGCGGCTCACGGTGGGCGAGGGGACCTCGCCGCTGATCAGCAGATAGATGGCGTCGCCGAACGACAGGCGTCCCATCAGCTCGTCGAGCGGATATCCGCGCACCAGGATCTTGTCCTGCTCGACGTGCGTGATGGCGGTTGGCCAGCGGTCTTCCGGCGCAGGATCCTCGGGAGTCGGGGGTGGGGTTCTGGGCATCGAGCGTCTCGCTTCGGGCTATGATGGCGCAATGACTCCCAGATAGGGGAGGTGACGGTGCGCGCCGTTGCAGTCGAGGCCGTATCCGACCACGAACTGGTCCGGGATGCTGAAGCCGACCAGGTCGACGGGCACCGTGGTTCTGCGCCGTGCGGGTTTGTCGAGCAGCACGACGGTGTCGAGGGTCCGGGGCTGCGCGGCGAGCAGATGCTCGCGCAGCGCGTGCAGCGTCAACCCGGTATCCACGATGTCTTCCACGATCACGACATGCCGATCGCGAAGGTCCATGCCGGGACCGTGAACGAGCCGCGGCGTCCCGGAGGTCGTCGTGGCCGATCCGTAGCTGGTCATCCTCACGAAGTCCACGGTGACCGGCCGCGTCATGGCCCGCACCAGGTCGGCAAGGAACACGAAGCTGCCGTTGAGCACGGCCACCAAATGCGGCGTCTCGCCCCTGGGAAACCGGGCTGCGAGAGTGTGCGCAAGCTCGGCCACACGAGTGCGAATCTGCTCGGCCGTGTACAGCGGCGTCGGCATCGCGGACATGATGGGAACGATGCACGCGAGAGTACACCATCGGGACCATGGGCCGGGACCGGATCAGGCACTGGTCTCACGGGGCCGAGGCGGGGGTCGCAGGAGATGGGCATGAGACACCACGGGCTTCTGGCCTGCGTCGTTGCGGCGGTTCTCGCGTCGTGGCTTTCGGCCGCTACGCCGGCGTGGGCGCAGCCGGTGGCCTTCGACGGGCATCCGGACGTGCGGCTTTTCTTTCAGGCGATTGACCAGGACGGCGATGTCGCCGACGCGGCGCTGGATCAGATAGCCGCGCGCTGGCGGAACGGCTATGCCGGGATTATCTGGGATCTGGTGCGGTTCATGCGCCCGCCGCGGCGGCCGGTGCTCGGACCGCCCGGTCTCGGCGGCGACCCGACGAATCCGGACGGCGGCGGCCGGCTGCGGTGGACGGAGCCGGAGCATCCGAGCACGCGCGTCTGGCGCCGGCTGATGCGGTTTCTCGAGCGGCAGACGGGACAGCGTTTCCGCGGAGACATCCGCCGGGCGCACCAGTGGATCTGGGATCAGCCCTACGATCCGCATCCCGACTACGGTTTCTTCAAGGGGCAGTGGTACGCGCAGATCGATTCCCGGTTCGCGGATTTCTTTCCGCGCCGGGTGTTCTCGGTGATTCGGCTGGACGAGATCGACTGGGGCGGGGTGAGCGTCAACGGGATTCCGCCACTGGAGTACCCCGAGCACCTGCCGGCCGGCGAGGCGGACTATCTCGACGACGACCACGTCGTGTTCGGCGTTGCGGCAGGCGGGGAGACCCGGGCCTATCCGAAGCGGATCCTGGCGTGGCACGAGATGGCGCTCGACCGCCTGGGCGGCGTCGAGCTGACCATCGTCTACTGCACGCTGTGCGGCACGGTCATTCCCTACGAGAGCGTCATCGACGGTGAGCACATCCGGTTCGGGACGAGCGGCCTGCTGTACCGCTCGAACAAGCTGATGTTCGACCACGGGACGCGGAGTCTGTGGAACACTTTCGAGGGCGTTCCGGTCGTCGGCACGCTGGTCGGCTCCGGGCGGCGCCTGACCCACCGGTCGGTGGTCACGACCACCTGGGGCGAGTGGCGCCGCATGCATCCGGAGACCACCGTGCTGTCGCTCGACACCGGGCACGAACGGGACTACCGCGAGGGTGTGGCCTACCGCGCCTATTTCTCCACCGACGACCTGATGTTCGACGTGCCGGAGCTGGACGACAGGCTCGACAACAAGGACGAGGTGCTGGTCGTGCTCCTCGCCGACGAGCGGGGCGAGCGGCGGCCGCTGGCCATCTCGGCCGACTACCTGGAGGACAATCGCCTGCACGTGGAAGAGCACGCAGGCCGCCGCCTGCTCGTCGTGACGAGCCGGGAGGGCGCCAACCGGGTCTACGACGCCGGGTCGACGGCGTTCGAACGCCTCGCCGGAGACCGCGTCGTCCTCGATGCAGAAGGGGGGCGCTGGCAGGTGACGGAGGAGGCGCTCGTCAGTGCTTCGGATCCGGATCGACGGGCGCCGAGGGTTGCCGCGCAGCGCGCATTCTGGTTCGGGTGGTACTCGCAGTTTCCCGAGACGCGGCTGGTCCGTTGATTCGCGCCCGGCCGGCCGGCGGGTCGCCCCGGGGCGTCCGGGCCGGTCCGCGGCGTTGTCACGCGCCGCGGCTATTCCCCGAACCTGAGAGGAAGGTAGCCGCCGTCGGGAGTCCATTGCACGCGACCCACCGCGTCGGACGCCCCGGGGCGGTGGAAATAGACGAGCGCCTCGAGAAGCTCCGGCACGGCCGGGGCAAGCACCTCGCGGGCGATGGCGGTCATCTCGTCGAAGCGCTCCGTCTCGACGATCACCATCAGCACCCCGGATATCGAGTTGAAGCTGATGACGCGCCAGCCGGGTCCGGCCATGACGGGGTGGCCCGGCCGCGGGCCGGCGGAGGGGGGAGCGGGAAGCTGCAGCGCGTCGGCGCGCGGCAGTGCGGGAACGTCCACCGGCGGTCGACCGGTGTCGATCCGGCGCATGTCCACGGCGAGGGCTGCGAGCCAGGCGAGAATCACGACGGCCGCGGTACCGGCCGCTACCCGCGGCAGAAGGCGGGCTGGCCCGGATGGCCGGTCGGCCGGCCCGCAGCGCGCGGCGCCGTTCATCCGAGGCCTCCCGCCGCCGTCCTGCCGGTCGCCGGCGTGGCCGGCCGCGGTGGTCTGTCCGAACGGCTGGCCGAATGCGCCGGCGCTGCAATGGGTGCTCGTGATCGGTCCCGATCGGCGTTACGGCCGTCCGGACGGCTGGCCGAATGCGCCGGCGCTGCAATATTCTGTGTGTCGGACCAACCGCCGCATCCGCGGAATGACCCGCGTATGCGCAAGTAAAGGAGCTCGGGAAGCATGAGGCGACTGTGCGTTCTCACTGCCGTCCTGGCCGTCGCTACGCTTGGCGCCGGCACTGCGACGGCGCAGGATCTGGAGGTCGGCGACGTCGCGCCCCCGTTCGAGCTGCCGGGCAGCGACGGGAACACCCACACCCTGGCCCAGTACGAGGGGAAGACGGTGGTGCTGGCCTGGTTCCTCAAGGCCTTCACCGGTGGTTGAACGGCCGAGTGCGAGTCGCTGCGTGATTCCAGCGACCAACTGAACCAGTTCGACATTCAGTACTTCATGATCAGCGTCGACGACGCCGAGACCAACCGGCGGTTCGCAGAATCGCTGAACGCGAATTTCCCCATCCTCAGCGATCCCGGCCGGGGTGTCGCCAACGCGTACGGCGTGCTGAACGCGGCGTGGTCGCTACCGAACCGGTGGACCTTCATCATCGGCCCCGACGGGAAGATCCGCATGATCGACAAGCAGGTCAGCATGTCGCGGGCCGGTCAGGAACTCGTCACCAATCTCACCGAGCTGGGGGTGCCCCGGAAATAAGTTGGCCGGGCGCCCGGCGGGCACATGGACGTCGCGGAAACGGCGGATGACGTGCCTGCGTCGTCCGCCGTTTTCTCTTGGGGAATGGCGGCCGGTCAGTTGGACTCGGAGCCCTCCGATTTCTCCTCGACGCGTATCTCGTCCTTGAATCCCCGGATTGCCTGGCCTAGCCCCTTGCCGATTCCGGACAGGCGGTTGGCGCCGAAGATGAAGACCAGGATGACGAGAATGATGATCAATTCCCAAATGCCGAGCGGACCGACCAGCGCGAGCATCAGTTCGGAGTACATCGTCTGACCTCTTTCTGCGTTCTCCGATTGTAGATCGATTCCGGTCCCGATCCCACGGTACGGCGTCATGCCCGGCGCTGGCGCGACCGCGGACAGGGTTCGACCATTCATGTTACGGTAGGCGCCCAGATGACAGACACTGCCGGCTCCGACGTTCAGGCGGTCCAGGAAGCCCAGGCCCGCTTCGACGAGATGCGGCGCCGGGTCGGCCTGTTGCTCGGGCCGGCCCTGTTTCTGCTGGTGCTCGTCCTGCCGTTCGACAGCCTGTCCCCCGAAGGCCACCGGCTGGCCGCGGTGATGGCGCTGGTCATCGTCTTCTGGACCACCGAGGCGCTGCCGCTGGCAGTCACCGCGCTGCTCGGTCCCGCGCTGGCCGTCATGCTGCGCGTGGCGCCGGTGCGCGAGGTGCTGGCCCCGTTCGCCAATCCGCTGATCTTCCTCTTCATCGGCAGCTTCATCCTGGCGCAGGCGCTGTTCGTGCACCGCGTGAACGAGCGCATCGCCTACGGGGTCCTGTCGTGGCGCTTCATCGGCGCCCGCCCGACCCGCATCCTCGTGGCCTACGGCGCGCTCGCGGCGTTCCTCTCGGCCTGGATGAGCAACACTGCCACGACCGCCATGCTCGTGCCGATAGGGGTGTCGCTCGTCGTCTTCATGGAATCCGAGGGCAAGCTGCCGAAGCACTACGGCACGGCGCTGATGCTGATGACCGCCTACGGTTGCTCGATCGGCGGCATGGCGACCCCGGTCGGGACCCCGCCCAACATCATCGCCATCGGCTTCATCGGCGAGCAGCTCGGCGTCCGGATCTCGTTCGTCGAGTGGATGCTGTTGGCGGTGCCGGTTACGGCCATATTCATGGCCATCGTCTTCGTCTACCTGAACTGGGTCGGACGGACCGGCGTCACGGAGATCCCGGGCGCCGAAGCGATCATCGCCGAGCGGCAACGTGCCCTCGGTCCCTGGAAGCCGGGCGAGCGGAACGCCGTAATCGCCTTCGGCGTGACCGTGCTGCTCTGGATCGGTCCGGGTCTGCTCCCGCTGTTTCTCGGCCGCGAGCACCCGTTCGCGGTGGCCGTGCTCTCGAGCGTGCCGGAGTCGGTGGCCGCGCTGACCGGTGCCATCCTGCTCTTCCTGCTGCCGGTCAGCAGCACGCAACGATCGACGTTGACCTGGAAGCAGGCGGCGCAGATCGACTGGGGCACCATCCTGCTGTTCGGCGGTGGCTTGGCGCTCGGGACGCTGTCCGGCGCCACGGGGCTCGCCCGGGTGGTGGGCGAGGGCATCACCGGTCTCGTGCCGTCGAACGGCGTCGTGCCGATCACGTTCGCGGCGACGCTCTTCACGGTGGTGCTGTCCAACACGATGTCGAATACGGCCGCCGCCAATATCGCCGTGCCCATCGTCATCTCCATCGCCGTGGCAGCCGGCGTCGACCCCATCACCCCGGCCGTTGCCGCGGCCCTCGGCGCGTCGGTGGCGGTGGTGCTGCCGGTGTCGACCCCGCCCAACGCCATCGTCTACGCGTCCGGGCGCATCCCCATCACCAGCATGATCAAGTACGGATTGCTGATGGGATTCCTGGCCATCGCCCTGGTGCCGATCGTTACGCTCGCGATGATGAGCCTCGTGGGCCTCGGGAGCTGATCGCGCGCGGCCGGGTCGGCGAGCGGGCCGACTCGCGGCGGCCCGGGCACGCTTGCGCGATCCGGCCGCCGAGTCCTATCGTTCACCGTATCGACGGCGACCGGAGTCGTGCGGCGGAACCGGGCGATTCTCGCCACGGGCTCCGCGGATTGGCCCGGATTTCACGGGAGGCAGGCATGAACAGGCAGCGCGTGGCGGCATATGCGACGGCGGCGGTGATGATGGTGGCGCCGGCCCTGGCGGCGGCCCAGGCGCCGGACGGTTGGGAGGTCCCGCGTCTGGCGGACGGCCGCCCCGATCTGCAGGGTATCTGGGCGAGCGATTCGGCGACCCCGCTCCAGCGGCCGGAGGAGCTGGGCGAGCGGGAGTTTCTGACCGACGAGGAGGTGGCCGCGCTGGCCGCGCACGCCAGCGAGTACTCCGCGGTAGGCGGTGACGCCGTGTTCGGCGAGACGCCGTTCCGGCGGGCGTTGGCCGTCCTGGCGGAACGGGCGGACGGCGGGCAGGGCGGGGCAGCGCCGCCGCCGCGGCGATCCACCTTCAGCTACAACCAGTTCTGGATGAGCGGCCGCTGGTTTGAGAACCGGACGTCGCTGATCGTCGATCCCCCGAACGGGCGCCTGCCGGCCAGGACCCCGGAGGCGGAGGAGCGCGCCGAGCGGCAGCGGGCCGAGCGCAACTCTCCCCTGCCCGAGCGGCCGACCCTGGCGGACGAGATAGTGCGGATCGATCCGAACATCCGCTGTCTCGGCGGCGGCGTGCTGCTGAGCGGCCGCGGCTACAACAGCACCTACCAGATCTTCCAGACGCCCAAGCAGGTCGCCATCCTGAAGGAGATGTACCACGAGACGCGGATGATCCCGATCGGCGACGCCGCGCCGAGCCGGCTCGGGCCGCCGAGCGCCGTCGGATCCTCGCGCGGGCGTTGGGAGGGAGACACGCTGGTGGTCGAGACCACCAACCTCTCGCGGGGGGCGAGCGGCTCGACGACCGACGTGCGCGTGACCGAGCGCTTCACGCGCGTCGGTCCGGAACTGCTGCAGTACGAGTACACCCTGGACGATCCGGCCACGTGGATCGAGCCGTGGACCGCGCGCATCTTCATGCGCCCGTCCCCGGGCACGGGCATCATCTACGAGTTCGCCTGCCACGAGGGGAACTACGCGATCGAGCACGCGCTGCGCAACGCGCGGTTCCTGGAGTCGCAGGAAGGGCAGTAGGTTCGGAGGCGGAGCGGCGGGCCGCGCCCGACGCCGTCGGGCGGAGTTGTGCGTGCAATGCGGCTTGCCGACGCTCGGAGGCGGAGCGGCGGGCCGGCTCGTTCGTCGCTTCGATTGCCCTGCCAGTGCGGCTGGCCGGCCGGCCGCGTCCTACCGCACTGCGACGACGGGCAGGACGACGTGCGACGGGCGAGCGGCCTCGTGGTGGATCGAGTTGTCCGCGGCGATTGCCCGCCGGCTCCGGCCGAGCGGCTCGCCGGTGTTCGGGTTGACGTCGAAGCGCGGGAAGTTGCTGCTCGAGATGTCGATCCGGATCCGGTGGCCCGCCTTGAAGCGGTTCGCCGTGGGATACGGGTGGATCTCGAACTCGTAGATCTCGCCCGGCGTCATCAACTCCGGCCGGCTGGGTGAGTTGCGGTACCGCGCTCGCAGGATGCCGTCCGTGACGTTCATGTCGAACCCGGCGGGGAAGTCCCGGCTTGGCGGGTAGACGTCGACCAGCTTGACCGTGAAGTCGGTGTCGACCGCGGTCGACGACGCGTACAACGTGACCGAGATGGGACCGATGACCTCCACCGGCTCTTCGAGCGGCGCGGTCTGGAAGACCACCACGTCCGGCCGCGTCTTCAGTGGCAGATAGGGTGGCCGCGAGCCGTAGAAGCCGTTCTCCGAGCCGCCCTGCAGGCTTCTGAATTCGCGTTCCCGCTGGTCGTAGGCGCCGCGCTTGAGCACGCCGGAGAACGATCCGCCGATGGTCGGCACCGGGTGTGCCGGGTCGTAGGTGTAGGTGGTGGGCGGCACGCCGGCTCCCGGCGGGGTCGTCCTCAGCGAGCCGTCCGCGTGGAAGTAGTAGCGGGTCGGTTCCGCCTCGGGCAGCGGCCACTCCGCCGCGTCGCGCCAGTAGCCGCCGTGGATCAGTCGTCCGTTCTCGTCCTTGCCGCCGTCCCCCGTGCCCATCACGAACAGCCGGATGGGCGGCCAGTCGTCGGCCTCGGTAGGTTGTCCTTTCAGGTGGCGGTCGAACCACTGCAGGTGCAGCTCGCTCGCGAAGCCGGGCAGCGCCGCGTCCGGTCCGAAGTCGACGTCGCCGGCGTAGGAACGGGTGTTCCCGCCGTGCGTCCACGGCCCGACGAGCAGCCGCTGCGGCGCGGTCTTGACGGCCGACAGGCCCAGGTAGTTCTCGAGCATGCTGCCGCAGTAGGGGTCGTACCAGCCGGCGACGTGCAACATGGGCACGTCGGCCGTGCGCCCGTAGTACCGCCGCCAGCTCACGCCGATGCGGTCCCAGTGCCGGAAGTCGGCGTCCGGGTCGTCGTCGTCCGCGCGCGTCAGTTGGGAGAGCACGTACTCCTCGAACTCCGGCGCCGCGGCGAGGGGGCTGAGGCCCGGCCGCAGCGGCATTGCCGCGAACCAGTCGGCCACCTCTTCCGCCTCGAACGTGGCTCGCACCACCGGGTCGGGCGAGACCCGGAGCTGGTTGAACGCCCAGCCGAGTTGCTGGCCCAGCTCGAACGCGCCGTGGTTGCGGACCTTGTGCGCCCAGGGACGGGAGATGCCCCCCTGGTTGAGCAGCAGCGCCCGCAGGTGCGGCGGGTTCATCTTGGCCGCGTCCGCCTGTGTGTGCGCGCCGTACGAGGTGCCGAACATGCCGACGTCGCCCGAGGTGTAGGGGAGGGCGGCGGCCCACTCGACCGTGTCGTGGCCGTCCGGGGCGTCGTGGTCGTGGTACTTCGAGAACGTGCCCTCCGAACCATAGCGTCCCCGCATGTCCTGCAGGACGACCACGTAGCCGCGCTCGACGAAGTAGAGCGACCGCTCGACGAGGCCGCGTCCGCTCTTGCCGTAGGGGGTGCGCTGCAGCAGGACCGGCAACGGCTCGGCGACCGGCACGCCGTCCCGTGCGGGCCGATACACATCGGTGGCGAGACGGACGCCGTCGCGCATCGCCACCATGACGTCCTCGGCGAACAGGACAGCCTCGTACGGCGCAGGAACCTGCGCCGCCACGCCGGGGGAGAGCGTTGCCGCCGCGCCGATGGAGAAGAGCGGCAGCAGGGCGGCGATGGCCAACCGGGTGTCTCTTGTCTGCATCACTCCGCTCCCGTTGCGATCCTCGATGGTCAATCGGTCCGGTTCTGCACGATGGGTCCCGACACTTCCGGAACATGCCGGTCGTTGTTGGCGAGGCGGAAATCGGAGGACGTGCCTAACGGCCGTGGTCGGGACTGCCGTAGTGCCGAATGAGAATACCCTTGAGCACCCCTATAACTTCGCTTAGGCGATCTATCTTCCCCTCGACCCGGTCGATGCGTTGTCCCAGATTCTTGTGGGCTTCGTCGTTCTGCTTGATCTCGCGCCGCACGAACCACACCAGCAGACCGAGCAACAGCGCAATGACACTGCCCAGGCCGGTCGTGACAAGTGAGAACGCTTCGGGGGTCACGGATTCATCGTAGCACGGTAGCGGGACCGGACCCTTGGAGGTGCAACTACCGCGCTCCCGCGTCGGACCGCTTGTAGACCCGGCCGTCCTTGACGACCGCCACCACGTTCCGCAGGTCCCGCATGCTCAGCAGCGGGTTGCCGTCGACGACGATGATGTCGGCCAGCTTGCCGGGCGTCAGGCTGCCCAGCTCGTCTCCGAGGCCGAGGTACTCGGCGTTGCGCCGGGTGGCGGTGACCAGCACCTCCATCGGCGAAAAGCCGAAGCGGACCATCAGGTCCATCTCCTGCCAGGTGGCGTCGGTATGAAAATTGAGCGGCGTGCCGGCGTCGGTGCCCACCAGCACCCGCACGCCCGCCTCCCGCAATTGGCGGAGTTTCGTGCCCATCGTCTGGAAGCGGCTTACGCGCAGGCCGCTCCCGAAGTAGCCGAAACGCCGCGGATTCTCGATGGAACTGCGGATATCCGCCCACAGGTCGGGCGGGGTCAGGGCGCGCGCCCGCGGGTTGTCGCGCCGGTCGGGCCATTCCGCGGTCAAGCCCTGCGCCATCGTCTGGATCATCGTCGGCACCACCCAGGTCCGGCGGTCCAGCAGGCCCTGGATGACGTCGGGATGGATTGCGGGGCTGTCTCCGGCGGACAGGGAGAGGTGCTCGATGCCGTCCTGGCCGGACCGGATCCGCATCAGCAGATCGTCGCGGTCGCCCACGTGTCCGGTGACCCGCAGGCCGTTCCGGTCCGCCTCGGCCGCGATCGCCCGCAACTGGGCTTCCGTGAGTCCCGTGTGGACCTTGATGATGCCGGCCCCCTGGGCGATCGCGGTGCGCGCCGCGGCGCGGGCCTCGTCGACGGTGCGGACGTTGACGGTGTGCGTCCGGCGATGGTGGCGCTGGACCTCCTCGTCCGTCCAATGCGTGATCCAGCCCATGCTGGCGACGATGCGGGGACCCGGGATCTCGCTGCTCTCGATAGCTTGCTGTGTGGCGATGAGGGCGTCCGGGTTGCCCGCGAGGTCCACCGCCGTGGTGACGCCGCTCATCAGGAGCTGGCGGGCCGAGACCTTCATGATCGCCGCGTAGTTCGGACGATGCGAGCCGTGCCAGTGCTGGTAGTCGGAATGCCCGAGGATGTCCAGGTGCACATGGACGTCGATGAGCCCGGGCATGATGGTCATCCCGGTGGCGTCGATGATCTCGGCGCCGTCGGGCACGGCGAGCGTGTCCCGGCTGCCGGCGGCCACGATGCGCTCGCCGTCCACCAGGACGATCCCGCCGGGCACCGGCGGCCCCTCGTGCCCGTCGATGAGCAGGCCGCCGACGATGGCCAGCGTGGCGCTCTCGGGCTGCGCGTCGCGTTGGCCGTCGAACGGCTGCGCCAGGACCGGTGCGGTACCCGCAAGGGACAGGATTGCCGCCGCGCTGCACAGCGCCGGAGCTACTGCCGCCGAGAGCCGGATGCGCCGGGGGCGAGGTGCCGGAACCATGCACGACCTCCAGAATCTCACATGCCAACCGCCGTCCGAATATCGCCTCCCGGGAAAATGGCGACGCAACCGTTCCGCCCTGGAGCTCCCGGCGGAAACGACCGCCGTCCGGTACTCACGAGGGCAGCCGGAACGCCAGGTACTCGCCCGGATAGCCGCGCGCGCTGACGGCGAGGACGATGTACTGCCGCCCGCCGGCGAGATACGTCATCGGCGATGCCGACTGCGGCGCCGGCATGAACACCGCGCCCACCTCGTTTCCCGTCGCCTTGTCGTAGGCCCGCAGCATCGCGCCGCGCCCGTCCGGCGTCTCGTGGAAGCCGCACTCGCCCATCACGACGAGCGTCGCGGTGACGAGCGGACCAATCAGATGGGTGCAGGGTTCGCCCGTGCGCGGGATATCGAGACCCGCGAGCGCCGGGTGGTTCTTCACCACGTCCGGCGTGTCGCCGTGGGGGCGCTGCCACAGGATCTCGCCACGGTCGAGATGGATGGCCGAGAGTCTCCCATAGGGCGGCTTCACCAGCGGCAGTCCCTGCACGTTGAGGTCCCGCAGCCCGCCGTGGCCCACGCCGTATTTCGCGGTCCCCTTGACGTAACGCATGTCCGAGACGTCCGGGCCGGGGCTCGGAATCAGCTCCCACGAGTAGAAGCCGGTGCGCGACGGCACATAGAGAATGTGGGTCTCCGGATCGTAGCCGCCGCCCGGCCAGTTCGTGCCGCCGCTGCCGGCCCCGAGGCCGAGTGTGGCGATCGGCCCCTCGGGTCGGCTGACGACCGGCGGCGTGAACATCGGTCCCAGCTTGTAGCGTGACACCAGGTCGACCGCCTCCGTGCGCAGTTCCGGCGTGAAGTCGATCAGGTCGTCGATGGAGGCTCCCTGCCGGTCGTAAGCGGGCGGCTTCGTGGGGAACGGCTGCGTCGGGGAGTACCACTCGCCCGGCACGTCGCCCTGCGGCACCGGCCGCTCCTCGATCGGCCAGACCGGCTCGCCGGTGACCCGGTCGAAGACGTACAGGAACGCCTGTTTGCCGGGCTGCGCCACCGCCTTGATGGCCCGCCCGTCGACGGTGATGTCGGCGAGGATCGGCGGGCTGGCCATGTCAAAGCCCCAGAGGGGGTGGTGGACGAGCTGGAAGTGCCAGAGCCGCTCGCCGGTGAACAGATCCACGGCCACGAGGCTCTCGCCGAAGAGGTTGTCGCCCGGCCGGTGCCCGCCGTAGTAGTCGCCGGTCGGCGACTCGACCGGCAGGTAGGCGATGCCCAGCGCCGGGTCGGCCGAGATCTGCGTCCAGACCCCGTTGTTGCCGTTGGTGCCCCATGAATCGCCCAGCCAGGTGTCGGCCCCGAACTCGCCGGGGCGCGGGACGGTGTTGAAGGTCCACAGGCGCCGGCCGCTGCGGACGTCGAACGCCTGCACCAACCCCTTGATGTGGTTGTGGGTGGGGGGCGCCGCGCCGTCGGCGAACGTGCCGCCGACGATGACCACGTCGCGCGCCACGGTCGGGGTGGCGTTCGAGCCGATGGCGCCGGTGACCGGGTCGATCCGCCGGCCGTCGCCGATGGACGCCGCCGCCTTCAGGTCGACGGCGCCCGCGCCGCCGAAACCGGGGATCCGCTGGCCGGTGGCCGCGTCCAGCGCCACCAGGCGGAAGCCGATGGTGACGTACAGGATCCGCGCCTCGTCACCGTCGGTCCAGTACGCGAGCCCCCGGCCGGACAGGCGTCGCGGCGAAGCCGCTGCCCGTTCGCCCTCGTCCTCGCGGTGCATCCAGAGCAGCTCGCCGGTGGCGGCATCGAGCGCCACCACGGTGCGGCGGGTGCCCGCGGTGGCGTAGAGCACGCCGCCCGCCACCAGCGGGGTCCCTTCCAGCTTGAACTCGGGCGTCGGACCGAGATTGTCGGTTCCGAAGCGCCAAGCCAGCTCCAGGTCGCTGAAGTTCGAGGCGTCGATCTCGTCGAGCGGGGAGTAACGCTTGTGTCCCGCGTCGCCGCCGTAGCTCGGCCACTCTCCGCGCTCCGTGGCGAGGATCCGATAGTCGGCGCTATCCGCCGGTTGGGCGTGGACCGCGATCGGCAAGACGCCAAGCGCCACGACGACCACGGCTGGTGCGAAGAAAGTTCGAGTCACGCTTCGCTCGAATCGTCGATCTCACGAACCGGGCTCCGGATGCTTCCGCTCCCGAACTCCAGGTTCAGCGGGGATCCGGACAGCAGATCGTGGAGGCTGAGTGCGGAGCGCTTCCAGTGCTGCCTGGCAGGCTCGGCATGCGGCGCCGGTGGAGGTTCGGCCAACTGAGAAGCTCTCCTGTGACTGATGAGGTCACAAGAATACACGCACCGGGTCGGGCGGGCTCTACGTGGTGAGCCCGTCGAGCGGTCCGGACACGTCGACGAAATCGCCGCGCTGGCCGCGCACCTGCCGGAGACCGACGCGGTTCACATCGAGGCCCATCGCCCGCGCGACGCTCACCAGCAGCCGCTGGTGCGGCGCGCCGGCCAGTCGAGTCCGCCCGCCGGGAGCGACATGGGCGGGAACCCGCATCCGTATGGGCGTGCGGTCCGGCCAGTGCAGGTAGCGCCCGGTCCGGAAGGACCACGAGCCGCCGATGAGCACGGGGTTGTAGCGGTGGTAACCGTGCCAGCCGTCGCCGAGCTCCGAGCCCCAGACGATGAGCGTGTTGTCCATCACCGAGCCGCCGCCCGCGTCCGGCATCGCCTCCAGCGTCTCGACCAGCCGCGCGAGCTGCCGCGCGTGGTGCCGCACGTAGTCCGCCATCGCGGCGTGCTTCGCCGGGTCGTCGTAGATGTAGTGGGCGATGCCCTTGTGGACCTTGTCGCTGATGTGGTCGCCGCCGAACTCCGCGGTCGGCATCTCGCCGAGCGAAAGGGAAACCACCCGCGTGATGTCGCAACCGAACGCCGCGGCGATGATGTCCGCGAAGGCGTCGAAGCGCCGGTCGTACTGCTCGAATGCGGCGGCAGGCCGTGCCGGGGCGTCGCAGGCAAGCGCCGCCAGGCCTTCCAGCCGCCCGCCGAGCCGGTCGACGAGCCCGAAATGCGATTCGATTCGTGCCCGATCGATGGAATCGAAACCGCTCGCCAGCGCGCGGTACTCGCGGTACGCGAAGTCGAGCGTCGTCCGCCGGCGCATGCCCACCGCATCGCCGGAGGAGGCCGGTCCGAAGACCCGTTCCCAGGCGCGCAGCGGCGTGTTCTCGGCCGGCAGGCGCATGCCGCCCTGGTTGTAGGCGATGGGACGGCCCGCCTCGAGCGCGGCATCCACCGACAGCTCCAGCGACGGGAGCCGGTCCGGCCGCGCGATGCGCGCGGCGACGAGCTGGTCCAGCGACGCCGAAGTCGACCGCGTGTCACGGGCGGAGAAGTCGGCGTTGTTGCCGGTCCAGGCGTGGATCCACCCGCGGTCGTGGCGGTTGCCGCCGGCGTCGAGCTCCGCCGTCGCCAGCGACAGCCCGTCGAGGACGAGCAGGCGATGCCGGTGGGCGTACAGCGGCGCCAACGGCGCGCTCCACTCGTCCTGCCCCAGTGACGTCAGGTCGAGCGACCAGGGTTGCGCTTCGGGCATCCTCGCCGGGCGCATCCGCCAGGCGGTGTACGGCCATCCGTGGCAGTGACTGACCACCACGAGCCGCCGGGGGGGCGCCGCGGACTTGGAAAAGGCCCCCAACACGCCGTCGGGCCAGCCGGCGCCGAGGGCGGTCAGCCCGCCGAGGTGAAGAAGGCGCCGGCGCGTGATCATCGCTTGCCTCCCGAACTGTCGCCGGCCGCCCGGCCGCTGCGGAACAGGTCACTGCCGGCAATCGAAACCAGCAGGTCCTCGACCGAGTCGTTCTCCCGGAAGCCCCGCTGAATCGTCTGCAGCTCCGGGGCGGATGCGTCGATCCGATCGCCGAGAGCATAGCGCGTCCAGTGCAGCGCGTAGCAGTCGCGCGCGCGGTCGCTGGCCGCAAGCTGGCGGACGAAGTCGACGCCGTCGGCGAAGGCGAGCGTCTCGCCGCCGGGCAGCGTCAGCGATCCGCTCGCGTCCACCGGCTGCCCGTTGTCGCGGGCGCGCCAGGCGCCGAGCGCGTCGTAGTGCTCGAACGCGAACCCGGGCGGATTGATCCGCCGGTGGCACGAGGCGCAGGTCGCGGGAGCGGTGGCGGCGGCGGTCCGCTCGCGGTTCGTGCTCTCGACCGCCAGCGAGTCCGGCGGCAGTGCGGTTTCGGCGCCCTGAATCGGGGCGCCCAGCTCCACGCAGGCGATGCGCTCCAGCACGTGGACGCCCCGCGGAATCGGACCCGGTTGCACCGCGTAGGCGCCGACCGCAAGGACCGACGGGTGCGTCAATACCCCGGCGCGCTGTCCGGCCGGGAATTCGGCCGGATAGAGCGCCAGCGGTTCCTTGCGCCCTATCGACACGGCCACGTACTCGATCTGCCGCGTCACTTCCGGCTGGTCGGCGAGTCGCCTGACGCCAGTCCCGTAGATCGGCGCCGTTGCGTCCGACAGGTAGCCCTGGTTGTCGGTCAGCAGGGCGGTGAACGTGCCGTCGCCGTCGAACACCGTCCGCTCGACGAACAGCTCGGTCTCGAGCTTCAGCGAGTGGCGCACGGGGCCCAGAATGGCCGGCCACTCGACATCGTCGTCGCGCACCGTGTCGATCTCCGGTTCGATGCCGAACCGCGGCCCGAAGGCGCGTCGCGCGGGTGCGATGCGGAGCACGTCGTCCGTACCGAGCCACTGGTTGTGGAAATGGACGACCGCGGGCCGGGCTTTCGGGTCCAGCAGCATCCGGCGGGCCTGGCGCTCGATCTCCTCGCGCGACGACAGCTCCCCGGCCGCCGCTGCAGCGAACAGCGCGTCGTCCGGCATCGAGTCCCACAGAAAGTACGAGAGGCGGGTCGCCAGCTCCCACGGCGTGGGTCTGCCGCCGGCGGATTCGCCCCGCTCGATGCGGAAATGGAACGCGGGCGCCTGCAGGATGCCGGCGACAGTCAGGGCGACGGCCTCGTCGAACGGGCCGGCCGCAAGGTTGGTGCGCCAGAACGCCTCGATCCGCTCCCGCTCCCCCGGAACGAGCGGCCGGCGCCAGGCGCGCTCGGCGAACCGATCGATGCTGGCCCGGGCGCAGCTCTCCTGGTCGATGCGGGACAGCGCGTCCCATTCGTCGCAGGCGAGGAACATCGGCGACAGGAGGGCGAAAGACGCGAAGTGCATCGCCGCCAGGTGCAGCTCCTCCACCTGGTACGAGGACGGGTCCTGCCCCTGCACGATGCCCTCGAAGCCGCCCGCGCCCGGCTCGGACGGGAACCGCCAGGGCCAGACCGGCGGCGGAGGCGGGGGCAGGAAGACCCCCTTGCTCGCCGCCCGCCGCGGGCTCAGCGTGTCCGCCAGCGCCGGCCGCGCGGGCCAGCGCTCGCCGTCGCGCGGAAAGCCGAGCAGGTCCGCGACGGTGTTGTTGTACTCGGTGGGGGTCAGCGCCAGGGGCGGTTTGCGCGGCACGGCGTCCGTCCCGACCGGCTCGCCCGCCCGGTCCTGGGCGAGACCGGCCGCGCCGAGCAGGCCGGCAACCGCGAGCGTCAGGACGTGCTTCATCGACGGCTCGACGGCTAGCGTTGCGATTTGCAGGATGCGATGGACATCTCGACGCCGCGGCGCAGCGCCGCCGCCGGCCGCTCTGCCGTCGATCGATCAGACATGGAGCCCCCTTCGAAATCCGGTCCCGTCCCGGAATCCCATCCCGTGGTTCAAGGGGGCGCGGGGAGCCATGAGCCAAGGGTATCACCCTTCGCCCGGTTGAGGCCCCGCCGCCTGTCGAGTCGTTGGATTCCGCACGCCGACAAAGTGTCTTGCAAACGCTCCGCGGCTGCGCTACGTTGCAGTTTGACGTTTCTTGCCCATCCCCAAGGAGGAGTTCCAAAGCCGGGAAATCACGCATCGTCGTCGGTGTCGTCGCCGTCCGCGTCGAATTCGAAGAACCGTCGTCGGCGTCGGTTTTTGGAAGGAGAGTGAGACAGTGCGAATGCTTGCGACGTTCCTGATCGTCGGCGCGCTCATCGGCGCGACGGCGGCGCCAGTGCTGGCACAGCAGGGCACCACGGAGCTTCGAGGGACGATCACCGACGAGACGGGAGGCGCGCTCCCGGGAGTGACCGTCTTCATCCAGAACGAGGCGGACGGGACCTTCCGCGAGGTCATCACCGGCGGTGACGGAAGCTACTTCGCGGCGCAGTTGCTGCCGGGCGTCTTCACGGTCACGGTCGCGCTGCCCGGCTTCACCACGTTCCAGACGACCGGCTACGAGCTGCGGGTCGGGGCGACCGTCCCCCTCAACATCGTCCTGGGCGTGGGCGCCCTCGAGGAGACGGTCACCGTCTCCGGGCAGGCCCCGCTGGTCGACCTCACCTCGGCCGAGGTGGGCGGCACCCTCGACAGCCAGGAGCTGACGGAGATGCCGCTGCAGAACCGCAGCGCGTTCGCCGCGATCTCGCTGCTGCCGGGGATCCAGTTTCTGCCGTCGGCCTCGCAGGGCAACGACACCATCATCGCCAACGGGCAGACCGCCGCGGCCAGCTCGCTGAACTTCGACGGGGGCTCGAACAGCAGCTCCAGCGGCGGCGGCAACCGCGGCAGCCAGGTCAGGGTGGCGATCGAGTCGGTGCAGGAGTTCCAGGTCATCAGCGGCCAGTTCGACGCCGAGTTCGGCCGCTCCAGCGGCGCCGTGGTCAACGCGGTGACCAAGCGGGGCACGAACCAGTGGTCCGGCGCCGGCTTCAGCTACAGCACCAGCACCAACATGACGTCGAGAAACTTCTTCAACGCCCAGCAGTTCGCCGAGGACCCGAGCGTCGAGAAGCCGTCGAACAACAAGTACGAGTTCGGCGGCGTGTTCGGCGGGCCGATCGTGCAGGACAAGGCGCACTTCTTCGTCAGCCTGGAGGGGCGGGTCGCCAACCCGGCCCGGGCGCAGACCTTCAGCACCCGTCCCGAGCTGAGCTGGTCGTCGAACGAGGAGTGGCGGGCGTTGAACACCATGTACCGCGTAGACCACCAGATCAACGGCAACAACTCCTGGGCCCTGCGGTACGTGAACGAGTCGAAGCCGGAGCGCAACCAGCTCGGCAACCGCACTGCGATCTCGCCGCTCACCAGAGAGGAAGAAGACTACATCTGGGTCGGGAGCTACACCAGCGTCATGGGGAACAACGTCGTCAACACGGTGCGGGTCACCCGCGTCTTCGAGGCCCGCGGCGGCGGTCCTCCCGAATGGTTCGACCTGGGCGGGAACGTCAGCCGCGACGGCCAGATGCGGAACCTCCCGCCCGCCTACATCCACGCCAGCTTCCAGGATCACGTGCCGTGGGCGTGGAATCGCGACGACTCGCAGTGGCAGTTCAACAACACCACGTCGTGGTTCGTGCCCGACATGAAGGGCGATCACGACTTCAAGTTCGGAGGCACCTACCACCGGTCGGGCATCGACGACTTCGCCGCGCACTGGTTGAACGGCGAGTTCCATTTCGCGACCGACCATCCGTTCGACGTCGCCGACTACACGACCTACCCGGAACGGCTCCGGGTTCGCGTCGGCAACCCGGGCGGCAACAATTTCGCCTACCCCATCGACACGTTCGAGGCGTTCTTCCAGGACAAGTGGACGCTGAACGAACGCTGGACGCTCGGGCTCGGCGTCCGCTGGGACGCGGAGCTGCTGAGCGCGGCGCGGACGGACAATCCGCTGATGGTGCCGGGGACCGACCCGCGCGACTGGAACAACATCTCGCCGCGGTTGTCGCTCGCCTACGACGTGACGGGCGACGGCCGGTCCGTCATCCGGGTGGGCTACGGGCACTTCTACGACCGGACGCTCTTCAGCGGACTCGACAACGTCCTGCAGGATCCGATCTTCACCGACTCGTTCGTCGCCTCGTTCCCCCGGGGCGGGGGAGACCAGGGCGGGCAGGAAGATCCCGGGCCGAGGAACAACATGCCGATCCAGGACCCCGAGCTGGCGGGAGCCATCCGCGTCGGCTCGGCGGCGGCCGGGGAGTGCGGGCCGGCGACCACGCGCGACGGCGTGCCGAACTGCTTGCTGCTGAATCGCGACTTCATAGAATCGATCTACCCCAGCGGCGCGTCGACCCGCTTCAACGAGGCCAACACCTTCATCGACAACTACCGCCGGCAGCAGCCGTTGTTCGCCCAGTTCACGATGGGGTTCGAGCGCGAGCTGATGCCGACGCTGTCGATCGGGGTCGACTACGTCAACATCCGGGGCAGCCAACTGCTCAACCGCATCAACTACGTGGCGCCGTTGCGCGACGGAATCAACAGCAGCGACGAGCTCACGTATTACGACGTGTTCCCGTACCAGAACGGACCGGGCGGGGGCTACACCGGGGTCTACAACCGAACCGACACGGTGTTCTACCCGAGCTGCCCGCAGGCGGTGACCGATGCCAGTCAGTACAGCAGCAACCCTGCCGTGCTCATGCGGGAGTGTGCCAAGGCGGATCCGCTGACCGGCATCGATCCGCGGACCGGCCTGCTGATCGGCGTCTGGGCGCAGGGCCGGCTGCTGTCGATCGAGAGCACCGGGTTCTCGTCCTACGACGGCCTGAACTTCTCGATGGAGAAGCGCTACTCGGACCGCTGGGGCATGCGGCTGTCGTACGCGCTCGGCTACTCGCGCGGCGACACCTTCGAGCAGTACGGCACCAACGGCATCAGCGTCAACGGCGTCCAGACCCAGGTCCTCGGCGACCTCAACATGGACCTGAACTGGCAGCCGGCGGAGCACGACCGCAAGCACGTCCTGACGCTGAGCGGGCGCACGGAGCTGGCGGGCGGGATCACCCTGAGCCCCATCTTCCGCTACATGAGCGCGAACCCGTTCACCATGTACAACAGCACGCTCGACCTGGACAGGAACGGCACCAACTGGGATCCGATTCCCGCCGGGACCTACTCCGGCGACGGCGCCAACGCGTTCACGGTTGACCACAACGGCCGGCAGGGCGGCGCCCGCAAGGGCGACTACATCAACATGGACCTGCGGTTCGGATGGCGGGCGCGCCCCGCGGAGGGGGACACGCTCGACATCTACTTCGACCTCATCAACGTGTTCAACCGCCCGAACTTCTTCGTCGCGTCGTGGGCGAACGGCGACCAGAACAGCGGCAATTTCTCGCGCTACACGCTGCTGCGCTCCAACGGGATCCCGCGGCAGGCGAACTTCGGGATTCGGTACGGCTTCTAGCAGTCCGTGGTGGAACCCCGCGTCGCACCGAGAGCGGCGAGGCGCCCGCGTGGCAAGGCGCGACGAGGGACCATATTGGGCATATTCGACCGAGGAGCAACGCAGTCCACGCGGGATGCATCGCCGCTCGAATGCAGCGGGGCTTTCGCCACGGGCTGCTAGGCGGCGCGTTCAAGAGCCGGTGCTATCGGGAGCCGGGCGCCCACGGGGGGCGTCCGGCTCCTTTTGTACGCCTCTACCGCCGCCGCCCAGGCTCGGGGCCTCGGCCCGCCGCCGCGGACCGGACCCCTCGGGAGGACGAGTGCGACAGTTCCGATCCGGGATCCTGGATCCAGGAATCGGGATTCCTGCCGTGTCGAGCGCCTGGCGATCCACCCGTGGAGCGACCGCCGGCGTGCATTGCCGGAGAACCTGGCGTCGGCGACAGGGTGGCCCGGAGTATGCATTGGAAGGGGCGGACCGGCGACGCGCGCTGCAAAAAGGGGCTTGCAACCGCCGCGCGCGTTGCGCTACGGTGCAGTTTCGCGGTTTGTGCGTCATCAAGGAGGAACAGAGACACCAGTAGAGTCGGCAAGCAACGTGGACAATGTTGTCGTCGTCGTTGTCGTCGTCGTCGTCGCCGTCCGCGTCGAATTCGAAGAACCATCGTGGCGCTCGTCCTCGAGCGCTGGTCTTTGGAAGGAGGGTGGAACAGTGCGAAGGCTTACGACATTTCTGATCGTCGCCGCGCTCGTCGGCGCGACGGCGTCCTCGGCTCTGGCACAGGTGGGCCGCACGGAGCTTCGGGGGACGGTCACCGACGAGACGGGAGGCGCCCTCCCGGGCGTGACCGTCTTCATCCAGAACGAGGCGGACGGGACCTTCCGGGAAGTCATCACCGGCGGTGACGGAAGCTACTTCGCGGCGCAGTTGCTGCCGGGAACCTTCTCGGTCACGGCCGCGCTGCCGGGCTTCACCACGTTCCAGACGACCGGCTACGCGCTGACCGTCGGCCAGACGGTGCCGCTCAACATCATCCTCGGCGTGGGCGCCCTCGAGGAGACGGTGACCGTCTCCGGGCAGGCCCCGCTGGTCGACCTCACCTCGGCCGAGGTGGGCGGCACGCTCGACAGCGCAGAGCTGACGGAGATGCCGCTGCAGAACCGCAGCGCGTTCGCCGCGATCTCGCTGCTGCCGGGGATCCAGTTCCTGCCGTCGGCTTCGGGCGGCAACGACACGATCATCGCCAACGGGCAGACCGCCGCGTCCAGCAACCTGAACGTCGACGGGGGCTACAACAGCGACTCCACCAGCGGAGGCGCGGGCGGCAGCCAGGTCAAGGTGGCGATCGAGTCGGTGCAGGAGTTCCAGGTCGTCAGCGGCCAGTTCGACGCCGAGTTCGGGCGCTCTTCCGGCGCGGTCATCAACGCGGTGACCAAGCGGGGGACGAACCAGTGGTCCGGCGCCGGCTTCAGCTACAGCACCAATACCGCGATGACGGCGCGGAACTTCTTCAACCAGCAGCAGTTCGAGGACGACTCGAGCACCGAGAAGCCGACGAACAACAAGTACGAGTTCGGCGGCGTGTTCGGCGGTCCGATCGTGCAGGACAAGGCGCACTTCTTCGTCAGTCTCGAGCGCCGGATCACCAACCCGGCCCGGGCGGTCATCTTTGCCGACCGTGGGCCCGGCCTGCCCGATCTGAACTGGTCGCAGGCCGAGAACTGGGAGGCATGGAACACCATGTACCGGGTGGACCACCAGGTCAACGGGAGCAATTCGTGGGCCCTGCGGCTGATGAACGAGACCAGCCCGGAGACCAACCGGTACGGAAACCGGACGCTGACCTCGGGGCACGACGGCTGGGACGACGAGCACATCTGGGTCGGCAGCTACACCAGCGTCATCGGCAACAACGTCGTCAACACCGTGCGGATCACCCGCAGCTACGAGAACGTCGGCGGCGGCTCTCCCGCGTGGTGGGCTCTGGACGGGCCCAGTCTCCGCAACGGGCAGATGCGGAACCTGACGCCCGGCTACGAGATGGACAGCTTCTCGGACGGGATTGCACCGTGGGCGGGTGGCCGCATCGACTCGCAGTGGCAGTACAACAACACCACGTCGTGGTTCGTCCCCGACAAGATGGGCGATCACGACATCAAGTGGGGCGGCACCTACCACCAGGCGTTCATCGAAGACTTCCGCGAGAGTTACCTGGGCGGCCAGTTCCACTTCAACACCGACAGGCCGTTCGACGTCAACGACTACTCGACCTACCCCGAACGGCTCCGGATTCGTGTCGGCAAGGAGAACGGCCGGCAGTTCGACTACCCCATCAACACGTGGGAGGTGTTCCTCCAGGACAAGTGGACCCTGAACGAACGCTGGACGGTGGGGCTCGGCGTCCGGTGGGACGCGGAGATGCTGAACGCGGCGGCGACCGACAATCCGCTGATGGTGCCGGGGACCGACCCGCGCGACTGGAACAACATCTCGCCGCGGTTGTCGATCGCCTACGACGTGACGGGCGACGGCCGGTCCGTCATCCGGGCGGGCTTCGGGCACTTCTACGACCGGACGCTCTTCAGCGGGCTCGACAACGTCCTGCAGGATCCGATCTACAACGACTCGTTCACCGCCAACTTCCCCCGGGGGGGCGGCGGCCAGGGCGGGCAGGAGGATCCCGGGCCGCGGAACAACATGCCGATCCAGGACCCCGAGCTGGCGGGATCCCTGCGCATCGGCGTGGCGGCGAACGGGGAGTGCGGGCCGGCGACCGCCCGCGACGGCCTGACGCACTGTCCGCTGGTGAATCACGACTTCGTGCAGTCGATCTACCCCCCGGGCAACACGAGCCGCTTCAACGAGGGCATCGTCTACGTCGACAACTACCGCCGGAAGCAGCCGTTGTTCGGCCAGTTCACGGTGGGGTTCGAGCGCGAGGTGATGCCGACGCTGTCGGTCGGGATCGACTACGTCAACATCATGGGCAGCCAACTGCTCAACCGCATCAACTACGTGGCGCCGTACCGCGACGGAATCGACAGCAGCGACCCTGTCACGTTCTACGACGTGTATGCGGCTCGCGGCGGGGTCTACAACCGGACCGACACCGTGTTCTACCCGAGCTGTCCGCAGGCGGCGGCCGATGCCGGTCAGTACAGCAGCAATCCTGCAATAATCGCGGAGCAGTGCGCGAAGGCGGACCCGGTGACGGGCATCGATCCGCGGACCGGCTTCCAGATCGGCGTCTGGAACAGCCGGCTGCTGTCGATCGAGAGCACCGGGTTGTCGCGCTACGACGGCCTGAACCTCTCGATGGAGAAGCGCTACTCGGACCGCTGGGGCATGCGGCTGTCGTACGCGCTCGGCTACTCGCGCGGCGACACCTTCGAGCAGTACGGCACCAACGGCATCAGCCTCAACGGCGTCCAGACACAGGTCCTCGACCAGCTCAACATGGCCGAGAACTGGCAGCCGGCCGAGCACGACCGCAAGCACGTCCTGACGCTGAGCGGGCGCACGGAGCTGGCGGGCGGGATCACCCTGAGCCCCATCTTCCGCTACATGAGCGCGAACCCGTTCACCATGTACAACAGCCAGCTCGACCTGGACCGCAACGGCACCAACTGGGATCCGCTTCCCGCGGGGACCTACACCGGCGACGGCGCCAACGCGTTCACGGTTGACCACAACGGCCGCCAGGGCGGCGCCCGCAAGGGTGACTACATCAACCTGGACCTGCGGTTCGGCTGGCGGGCCCGCCCCGCGGAGGGGGACACGCTCGACATCTACTTCGACCTCATCAACGTGTTCAACCGCCCGAACTTCTTCGTGGCGTCGTGGGCGAACGGCGACCAGAACAGCGGCAACTTCTCGCGCTACACGCTGCTGCGCTCCGGCGGGGTCCCGCGGCAGGCGAACTTCGGGATTCGGTACGGCTTCTAGGCGCGTCCAGAGTCTGACCGAAGTCACTTGGAGCCGGGCGTCCGCGAGGGGCGTCCGGCTCGTTTTCTGTACGCCTCTACCGCCTGTACGCCTCTACCGCCGCCCCGGCTCGACAGGAGCCCGTCCGGGCTGCTGCCAGGACGTTGCCCACCGTTGCGTACCGGGGATCGGGTGCCTGAAGCGCGGGTGGCGGCGCACTGGCCGGCCGGGATGATCCGGGATCCTGGATCCAGGAATCGGGATCCCACGATGGCGAGCGCGTGTCGATGTGTTGCGCGAGGCGAACGTTGGCGGGCTTGGGGTGCTCCACGGCACCGCCGACGAGATGGCCCGGAGTATGCATCAAGGAGCCGCACAAGTCGCCGCGCGTTGCGAAAAGGGACTTGCAACCGCCGCGCGTCTTGCGCTAGGGTGCGTTTTCCTGGTTTGTGCGCCATCAAGGAGGGGCAGCGAACGAGAGAGTCGGCGGAGTACAGACGCAGTCGGCGGCATCGCGGCCTGGTTCGGCGGCATCGCGGCCTGCGGCAAATCCCCGAAAAACCCGTTTGAGACGTCGCTTCGTTCCTAGAAGGAGGGTGGAATAGTGCGAAGGCTTACGACATTCCTGATCGTCGCCGCGCTCGTGGGCGCGACGGCGACGTCTGCCCTGGCACAGCAGGGTACGACGGAGCTTCGAGGGTCGGTCACCGACGAGACGGGAGGCGCCCTCCCGGGGGTGACCGTCTTCATTCAGAACGAGGCGGACGGGACCTTCCGAGAGGTCATCACCGGCGGTGACGGAAGCTACTTCGCGGCGCAGTTGCTGCCGGGGGTCTTCTCGGTCACGGCCGCGCTGCCGGGCTTCACCACGTTCCAGACGACCGGCTACGAGCTGCGGGTCGGACAGACGCTGCCGCTCAACATCATCCTCGGCGTGGGCGCGCTCGAGGAGACGGTGACCGTCTCCGGGCAGGCCCCGCTGGTCGACCTCACCTCGGCCGAGGTGGGCGGCACCCTCGACAGCCAGGAGCTGGTGGAGATGCCGCTGCAGAACCGTAGCGCGTTCGCCGCGATCTCGCTGCTGCCGGGCATCCAGTTCCTGCCGTCGGAATCGTCGGGCAACGACACCATCATCGCCAACGGGCAGACCGCCGCGGCCAGCAACCTGAACGTCGACGGGGGCTACAACGGCGACTCCACCAGCGGCGGCGCCGGCGGCAGCCAGGTCAAGGTGGCGATCGAGTCCGTGCAGGAGTTCCAGGTGGTCAGCGGGCAGTTCGACGCCGAGTTCGGCCGCTCCAGCGGCGCGGTCATCAACGCGGTGACCAAGCGGGGCACGAACCAGTGGTCCGGCGCCGGCTTCAGCTACAGCACCAGCACCAACATGACGGCGCGGAACTTCTTCAACGCCCAGCAGTACCTCAAGGACCCGGACGACCCGGGCAACGCGAAGCCGACGAACAACAAGTACGAGTTCGGCGGGGTGTTCGGCGGTCCGATCATCCAGGACAAGGCGCACTTCTTCGTCAGTCTCGAGCGCCGGCTCAACAACCCGGCCCGGTCGACGATCCTGCCTTCCCGTGGCGCCGGCCTGCCCAATCTGAGCTGGTCGTCACCGGAGAGCTGGCGTGCGTTGAACACCATGTACCGGGTGGATCATCAGGTCAACGGCAACAACTCCTGGGCCCTGCGATACATGCGGGAGACGAGCCCGGAGGACAACCGGATCGGCAACCGGACCGAGATATCGTCGGTGGACAGCACGGACGACGAGTACATGTTCGTTGGCAGCTACACCAGCGTCATCGGCAACAACATCGTCAACACCGTGCGGGTCACCCGCACCCACGAGTTCTACAGCGGCGGCCCTCCCGCCTGGTACGACATGGGCGGGCACACCAGTCTCGACGGCGCGATGCGGAACGTCACGCCCGCCTACGTCATGAACAGCTTCCAGGACGGCGTCGCCCCGTGGGCCTGGGGCCGCGAGGACTCGCAGTGGCAGTACAACAACACCACGTCGTGGTTCCTCCCCGACAAGATGGGCGATCACGACATCAAGTTCGGCGGCACCTTCCACCGCTCGTTCATCGACGACTTCGCTGAGCACTACCTGGGCGGTCGTTTCTACTTCAACACCGACATGCCGTTCGACGTCAACGACTACTCGACCTACCCCGAACGGCTGCAGATTCGCGTCGGCAAGCAGAACGGCCGGCAGTTCGCCTACCCCATCAACACGGTCGAGGCGTTCATCCAGGACAAGTGGACGCTGAACGAACGCTGGACGTTGGGGCTCGGCGCCCGCTGGGACGGGGAGATGCTGAACGCGAAGCTGACGGACAACCCGCTGATGAGGCCGGGGACCGACCCGCGCGACTGGAACAACATCTCGCCGCGGTTGTCGATCGCCTACGACGTGACGGGTGACGGCCGGTCCGTCATCCGGGCGGGCTACGGGTTCTTCTACGACCGGACGCTGTTCAGCGGACTCGACAACGTCCTGCAGGATCCGGTGTTCAACGACTCGTTCACCGCCTCCTTCCCCCGTGGCGGGGGAGACCAGGGCGGGCAGGAAGATCCCGGGCCGCGCAACAACATGCCGATCCAGGACCCCGAGCTGATGGGAGCCATGCGCATCGGCGTGGCGGCGAACGGAGAGTGCGGGCCGGCGACCACGCGCGACGGCGTGCCGAACTGCGTGCTGCTGAATCGCGACTTCATCGAGTCGATCTACCCCACCGGCCCCGCGAGCGTCTTCAACGAGTCGAACGTCTACGTCGACAACTACCGCCGGCAGCAGCCGCTGTTCAAGCAGTTCACGGTGGGGTTCGAGCGCGAGCTGATGCCGACGTTGTCGGTCGGGATCGACTACGTCAACATCCGGGGCAGCCAACTGCTCAACCGCATCAACTACGTGGCGCCGTACCGCGACGGCATCGACAGTGCCGACAAGCTCACGTGGTACGACGTGTTTCCGGACCGGGGCGGGGTCTACGACCGGACGGACACCGGCAGCCCTTCAGGTGCTTTCTCACACTTGACTTCGTACCCGAGCTGCAAGGGGGGGGCCGCGGTAGCCTCCGGCCTCTACAGCAATCCTGCGCTGCTTGAGGCCGAGTGTGCGCTGACTGATCCCGCGACGGGCATCGACCCGCGGACCGGCCTGCTGATCGGCGTCTGGCAGGGCCGGCTGCTGTCGATCGAGAGCACCGGGTTGTCCGAATACGACGGCCTGAACGTCTCGATGGAGAAGCGCTACTCGGACCGCTGGGGCGCGCGGCTGTCGTACGCGCTCGGCTACTCGCGCGGCGACACCTTCGAGCAGTACGGCACCAACGGGGTCAGCCTCAACGGCGTCCAGACCCAGGTCCTCGGCGACCTCAGGATGGCCGAGAACTGGCAGCCGGCGGAGCACGACCGCAAGCACGTCCTGACGCTGAGCGGGCGCACCGAGCTGGCGGGCGGGATCACCCTCAGCCCCATCTTCCGCTACATGAGCGCGAACCCGTTCACCATGTACAACAGCACGTTGGACCTGGACAGGAACGGCACCAATTGGGACCCGATTCCACAGGGGACCTACACCGGCGACGGCGACAACGCGTTCACGGTGGACCACAACGGCCGGCAGGGCGGCGCCCGCAGGGGCGACTACGTCAACCTGGACCTGCGGTTCGGGTGGCGGGCGCGTCCCGCGGAGGGGGACACGCTCGACATCTACTTCGACATCATCAACGTGTTCAACCGCCCGAACTTCTTCGTGGCGTCGTGGGCGAACGGGGACCAGAACAGCGGCAACTTCTCGCGCTACACGTTGCTGCGCTCCGGCGGGATCCCGCGGCAGGCGAACTTCGGGGTTCGGTACGGTTTCTAGGCGCCGCGTCTAGAGTCTGACCGGAGTCACTTCGAGCCGGGCGCCCTCGGGGCGTCCGGCTCCTTTCTTGTACGGTGCGTTCCGCGTGCCGCCCGCCCGGTCTCAGGATTCGACGCGCGCGCGCAGGCGTGCCGCCCGCTCTACCATCTGTTCACGCTCCTGCAGGGTTCGACGCGCGCGCGGAGGCCGGTCGCAGGCGCGTGCATATAGTGCGAAACTGTGGTAGGATGCTCGGATGACAGTCGCGGATCGGCTCACCGTCCTGGGGACCGGCGCCGCCGCAGCGTGGAATGCACGATGACTTCGGAGATCATGTCGGTCGTGTTGACCGGCACCGGCGTGCTGGTGGGCGTCCTGTTCGGCGTGTGGCGGATGCTGGCGCACTACGAGACGCGAAACGATGCGGCGCACGCCGAGCTGGGCCGGCGGATCGACGTCATGAACACGCGCATCGACAAGCTCACCGAAGGACTGTCCGCACGAATCGACAAGTTGTACGAACTGCTTTCCGCGCAGCGCAGTTGAGAGTTGGCTGTCCGCCATCCGCCCCACGCGCCAGCGGCGAAGGCACCCGAACCGGAGCACCCGGGCGCAATTCGACCTTCGGGGAACCCCCGCTGGTCGACGTCGTTCACGGTCCTCCCTGCAGGCCAACCGGCTCGGCCGTCCGGGCGAGCGTATACGAATCGCGAGCCTGCACCTCCAGGCCGTCACGGTTGACCGTCACGTGCAGTGCGCGTCGCCGGTGGGTCGGGTCCGGGTTGCTGGTGTAGTAGCCGACGACGTAGTAGTCGCTCGTCTCCGCGTCGATCTGCCGCAGCAGCTCGGAGAAGTTGTTCGTGTTCACGATGGAGATGCCGCCGGTCAGCTCCGCCAGCGTGCGCAGGCTGGAGCGGGCCGCCATCATGTACTCGCGCCACGCCTCGATCGGCACGTCGTAGTCGATGTCGGGGCTGGAGATGAGTCCCCGCGGGTCCATGGTGTACAGCGTCGTGTTGGCGCGGGTGGCCGTCTCGCTCAGCTCGGCCAGCTCGGTGATGAGCTCTCCGTCGGCGAACACGGCCCCCTGGCGCTCGACGCGGTTGAAGGGACTCATGATCGCACGTTCGTCGGCGCCGCTGCCGCCGCCGGCCAGGTCGAGCGGCCTCTCGCGCAGGAGCTCGTCGCGCATGGAGATGCCATGCAGCCGCTGCAAGGCGAACGGATTCAGGTCGTATCCGGTGCTGACGTACAGGATGACCTTGCGCCGGTCCTGGATTCCCGACAATCCCTCCAGGACGCCGTTCACGGCCATGAACGCGCGGTGCGCGCGCCAGCGCAGCTCGCCCGGGCCGTCCGGTCCCTCCTGCGTGTTCTCGATGAGGTCCCGCGGCGTCATGCCGCTGCCGACGATCCCGTCCACCGCCGACTTGACGTGGCCCAGGTCGTAGGTGAGGTCGACCGCCTTCCCGCCCGGGCCGTTTGAAATCAGCCCCACCAGGTCCCCGTCGTGCACCAGGGTGTCGGCCACCTCCTTGATGAAGTGGCGGACCCGGGGGGTGACCTCCGGCTCCAGGTGCATCGCGTCGACGAAGAAGACGATGATCCGTCCCGGGACCTGGCTCTGGACGCGGCGCTGGGGAAGGATGATGCCCTCGTGCACCGGCGGCGGCGGCACGAGCTGGTTGAAGACGCGGCCGCCGTGCACCAGGATCAGCGACGCCACGTCTTGTGGCACGCCGTCTTCGAGTATCCGGAAGTCGGCCGGCGTCAGGTCGGGAACGAAGGCGCCGTTGGCATCGCGGACGATGACGTCCGTGCGAATCAGCGTGACGCCGGACCGGAAGGTGCCGGCCTGCGGGAGCCCGGGCGCCTGTTCGACCTGGGCCTGCGCTACCGGCGCGAGTCCCGCAAACAGAACGGCAATCCCGACCCCGAGCCCGGCACGCAGGAATCTGGACCGAATCGCTGGAAGATTACGCATGGGGATCCTCATCCTCCTTGTCGACACAACGACCATCCTAACCCGTTTGGGAGCCCATGGTGAAGTCCCCGCAGTGAGACGCCGGTGGATTCTCTGCGCGCCGGCCCAGCGGCAAACGGGTTCATCGTGCGCCCGGTGCCCGGATGATCCTTCAACCGAATGGGCGCCGAGAGTACAATCAAGGCACTGCCTGATTGACCATGTCCCTCATGCTGTCGAAGACGTATGACGCTCTCCGGGCAGCCGATGGTGTCTCCGAGGAACAGGCGCGTGCCGCGGCGGAGGAGATCGCCGCCTTCGACACGCGCCTCGTTCGGGTTGAGATCAAGCTGAACCTGTTGATCACGCTCAGTGTCTCGACATTGGTCGGCATCGGGATGCTGGTGATTAGACTCTTCCTGATGGACTGATCAGATGCATGCACCAGATCTCAGACTGCTCGCAACCGGCCTCGCCCTGGCCGGTCTCTTGATCCTGGCTCCCGGTCCCGTCGCGGCGGCGACTGCCGGTGCGGAACAGTCCCGGCCGACCGTTGCGGCCGCGGTGGCGGAGATGCTGCGCGACGCGCTCGACCTGGAGGGCGTGACGGTTTCGGTTGACGGAACCGAGGCGACGCTCGCCGGCAGCGTACCGACGTTGTGGGACAAGACCGAGGCGATCAACCGGACGCTGGCGTTTCCCCAGGTGGAGACCGTCGCCAGCGAGCTGATCGTCCCGGAGGTCGAGGACGACAACGAGATCGCGCGCGAGGTGGGCCGGGCAATCATCAACTACCGCTACATCACCATCTGGGACTACGTCGGCGGCGGCGTCGAGGACGGTGTGGTGACCCTGAACGGGGCCGTGACGCCGGACCGCGACAAGCCGGCGGAGCTGTTCGAGCGGGTAGCGAGAATTCCCGGCGTGCAGGATATCCGGATGGGGATCGCCCAGCAGTCGGCCTCGGCCCGCGACGACCGGCTGCGGATGGAGATTGCTGCCCGCGCGTTGCGGCACCCGACGCTGTCGCACTACACGCTGACGGGCGACATCATCCCGCCGTTTCGCATCATCGTGGATCAGGCGGTGGTCATGCTCGTCGGGTCGGTCCGCAGCGGGGCCGAGAGCCGCATCCTGGAGACGATCGCCCGGCAGGCCTTCGAGTCGGAGGAGGTTCGGAACCTTCTGCAGTTCCCCGGCAGGTAGGCGACGGGACCCGGCGGCAACCCACCCCGGCCCCGGCACTCCGAGACCTTCGGAGCCCGGCGTCGTCGGGCGGCCGGACCCTGCCGCGCGGAGGCGCGCGAACCCGGCCGCCGACTGGCCGTACGGCTACGGGGCGAGCTGGGCGATCAGCCCGGTGGCCTGGGCCGCGAAGCGGCCGTCGGGCTCGCGTTCCACGTAGGTCCGCCAGTAGCTGACCGCTCCGGCGAGATCTCCTGCATTCAGGCTCGCCATCCCCAGCCAGTAGTTCGCCTCGCCGTGGCTCGGTTCCAGCTCCAGGGTCTGCTCGAAGTGGCCGCGGGCCTCGTCGGTACGCCCCGCGTTCCAGGCGGCGAGACCCTGATTGAACACCGCGCCGGCATCGCCGGCCCCGCCCCCGGCGCTGCCGCGGATCCGGGACGCCTCGGCGCTCGCCTCGCCCGCATCGTCGAAGCGCCGCTGCGCGTTGTAGACGGCGGCCAGCGTGTCGAACGCCGCCGCGTCGTCCGCGGCGATCTCGGTCGCCCGCAGCAGGGCCTGCTCGGCCTCGTCGTAGTTTCCCCGCTGGTACTCGACGATGCCCAGGTTCCGGAGGCACTCGCCGCAATCCGGCGTCGTTTCGATGGCTTCGTTCAGGAGCTGCGCCGCCTCGTCGTAGTTGCCTCCGCGCGCCGCTTCCAGGCCCCCCTCGAACGCGTCGGCCGTCGCTTCCCGTGCTTCCAGCTCGGCTATCTCATCCGCCGACATCCCCGTGCGGTCGACCTGTCCCCGGCCGAGGATCTGTACATCCAGCTCGAGCTCCTGCCCGGCGGATAGCCGGAGGTTGTACGTCAAGGTGCCGATCCCCTCCGCCGTGTACGTAACGATGTAGGGGCCGCTCGCGAGGCCCATCTGGATGTACTCGCCCTCGTCGTTCGAGATGGTCTCGAAGCTGCGCGTGATGCCGCCCTGGAAGTCTATGTGGACGCGGGCGCCTTCAACGGGGGTTCCTTCGTGGTCGGTCACCACCCCGATTATGCGGGCGCTGTTCTGGGCGAACGCGGGCTGGACGAAGACCACGGCGACGGCCGCGGCGAGCAGAATCGGGAGAATCGGTCGCGAAACAGGCATGGTATACCTCCGGGGCACGCGGTCTCTGGAACAGGATCAGGTTATCTCACTGGCCGAGCGAGGGCAACCCTGTGTCGCGGGTACCCGAGACGGTATAGACTGGTCTACAGGTCTAGTCTTGGAGGTGCAGTCATTCATATCGTCGGTTCGTACGAAGCCAAGACGCGGCTCCCGGAGTTGCTCCGAGCCGTTGAGCTGGGAGAGACCGTAACCATTACGCGGCGCGGCGTTCCCATCGCCCGCCTGGTTTCCGTCGCATGCGACATGCCGGAGGAGCCCGCAGCCGTCATCGCGAGAATGAAGTCGGCCCGCGCGCGTCGACCGCCGGTCTCCGTGGATGAAATCCTGGCGGCCCGCGACGAGGGACGTCGCGGCTGATGCCTTTCGTTCTCGATGCGTCGGCGGCCGCGACTTGGTGCTTTTCCGACGAGCAGGACAGGGCCGCGGATCGTGCTTTCGACCGGTTGACGACGGACGAAGCCCTCGTTCCTCAGCTCTGGTGGTTCGAGATTCGCAACGTGCTGATCGTGAACGAGCGCCGTGGACGCGTCTCCGCGGCCGACACCGCGGCGTTTCTCCGCGACCTCGGCCGCCTTCCGATCCGTGTGGATGGCAATCCTGGAGAACGCCTCGTTCTCGCCCTCGCCCGCAAGCACGGCCTGACCGTCTACGATGCGGCGTACCTGGAGCTTGCGGTGCGTCTGGACGCGCCGGTCGCGTCGGTGGATCGCGCCTTGAACGCCGCCTCCCGGTCCGCGGGCGTGGGTATCGTCTGAAGGCGTCTGCGAACGACATGGCCGGCCGGCCGGATGCGGAGGTACTGGTTGACGTGGCGGTCATCGGCGGCGGTCCCGCCGGCGCGTCAGCGGCCCGCCTCCTTGCCGCGTGGGGTCATTCCGTGCTCCTGCTGACCAGGTCGGACGCCGGAACGCCGGGGTTGGCCGAGTCGCTGCCGCCGAGCTGCCGGAAGGTCTTCGAGGCAGTCGGCGTCCGCGAGGCGATCGAGGCGGCGGGGTTCCTGACCGCGAGCGGTAACACGGTCTGCTGGGATGGCGGCCCGCCCCGGAACGCTAAGTTCGGCGGGGGCCGCGTCGGGTTCCAGGTCCTGCGGCGGGAGTTCGACCGGCTGCTGCTGGCCGAAGCGCGACGCGCGGGTGCGGTCGTGCGGACGGGTGTGGCGGTGCGGCACGCGCGCATTGCCGGAGAGGGTTTCCCGGCTACGGTCACCGGCCGGGACGAGCGAGGCGATGCGGTCGAGGCCGTGGCGCGAATCGTCCTGGACTGCTCCGGGCGGGCGGGCATCGTCGCGCGCCATCACCGGACGCGCGTGCAGGCCGGCGAGACCACGCTTGCCCTGATTGGTGTCTGGCGGTGCGACGATGGATGGCCGCCGCTCGAAAGAGTGTCCGGCAGCGACACCGAATCGGAGAAGGACGGCGACGCGCACACCGTTGTCGAGGCGTACGCCGACGGCTGGGCGTGGTCGGTACCGGTGTCGAGCCGGCGGCGCTACATGACGGTGATGGTCGACCCGCGCACGACGCAAACCGATCATCCGGGCTCACTGGCTGCGCGCTATCGCGCGGAACTCGCCAAGACCATGCACCTGGACCGAGTCGCCGCCGGCGCGACGCTCGAAAGCCCGCCCTGGGCCTGCGACGCCTCTCAGTACGGCGCCCGACGTTTCGGAGGTCCCGGGTTCCTCCTCGTCGGCGATGCCGCGACATTCATCGATCCTCTCTCGTCCTTCGGGGTCAAGAAGGCGATGGCGTCGGGTTGGCTCGCCGCTGTCGTGACGAACACCTGCCTGCGGCATCCCGGCCGCGCGGATCTGGCCCGGCGTTTCCACGCCGAGCGGGAGCAGGAGGTGTGGGCGAGCTACCGGCGGCAGGCGGCGGGGTTCTTTGCGCAGGTGTCGGCGAAGGAGCTGCACCCTTTCTGGAACGACCGTGCGGATCCGGTCATAGTCGACGCGGCGGCGGACCGGTCCGGCGCGGCCGATGCGGTCGAGGCGTTTCGCCGTGATCCGGCGGTGCGGGACGCGTTCGAGGCGCTACGGCGCGCACCGTCGATCAGCCTGCGGCCGACGCGCGCCGCCCGCGCGACGACCGCACCGGCGGTGGTAGGACGCGAGATCGTGCCGGACGCCAGCCTGTCGATCGCGGCGGGCGAGGCGGGGACCGTCGCCATCCGCTATCTGCGCGGCGTCGACCTGCCGGCGCTCGTCGCCATGGCCGACCAGGGGACGCAGGTGCCGGACCTGTACGAGGCCTACGGGCGGTCGCATCCGCCGGTGGAGCTGGCCGATTTTCTCGGCGCGCTGTCGGTTCTGCTTGGCAAGGGGCTGTTGCGAAACGCGATCTGAGCGCGTCGGGCGCAGTTCGCCATGGATCGGCCCTGGGGGGAGGCAGCGATTGGTATACTGGCGGGTAAGTGAATGCACATTGGCGCGTCGCGGTGCATGAGGAAGCGCACAGTGCCGTGGGAGCAGTGATGGACTACGTGCCGGAGATCGCCGGATTGCTCGGCGTCGTTTTCGTCGTGTGGAGGATGCTCACCTACTACGAGAAACGCAACGCGGACGCGCACGCGGAGCTGGGCAAGCGAATCGATGCGGTCGCCGCGGACATGGGCAAACGGATCGATGCGGTCGCTGCGGACGTGAGCGCCGTCGCCGGCGACGTGAAGTACATGCGCGGAGTTCTCGACACGCTGCTGGCCAGCCTCAAGCAGTAGCGGATAGGCCTATTCTCCTCCGTGCGCTGGCGGTCCTGCTCCGCACGGAACTGCTCGGGAACGAGATCCGAGACCTGCCGACCTTGGTGCAGCATTCGACCGCACTGCCAATGTGTGCTACAACAGGCAGCAGTCATGTCTTTCCCATTTCAGGTTTCTCCGCGCCGCACCACGTGTGTCGCGGCGCTGTGCGGACGATTCGCGGCGGCGGTGACGCTGCTGACGGTCATGGCGGTCACCGGCACGCCGGCGGCCGCGCAGGAGGCAACCTCCGGGGCCGTTCTGCCGGACGGCGGCATCCCGGTTACGAGCGATCTCGTGCACCGCGTCTGCGGGACGTGCCACGGCGCGGACGAGCAGCGCCGCATGAGCCGCATCTCCTACCAGCGTACGACGCCGGAGGGTTGGCAGCAGACCATCCGCCGCATGGTGTTGCTCAACAACCTGCAGATCGAGCCCGCCGACGCGCGCGAGGCGGTTCGCTATCTCGCGACGAACCACGGTCTGGCGCCGGACGAAGCCCGGCTCGGGGCCTTCGAGGTCGAGCGCCGCAACATCGACTTCTACTACGAGGCCGACCCGGAGACGCAGCAGACCTGCAACCGCTGCCACTCGATGGGGAGGGTGCTGAATCAGCGCCGGACGCTCGAGGAGTGGGAGCTGCTGACCGCGATGCACCGCGGCTACTACCCGCTTGCGGACGTCCAGTCGTTCCTGACGGGCGATTGGTTTGGCGGGGGTGGGGCGGAATCGGGCGGCGACGGGGACGACGACCGGACCGCGGTCGAACGCGCGGTGGCCCACCTGGCCGAGGTGTTCCCGCTCGATTCGCCGGAGTGGGCGAGCTGGTCGGCCAACATGCGGACGCCGCGGCTGGAGGGCACCTGGGCGCTGGTCGGTCACGAGCGCGGCCAGGGGCCGGTGTACGGGGAGGTGGTCGTCGAGGCGAATCCCTCCGCGCCCGACCAGCTCGAGACGCGGGCGAGCTACACGTATCCGGCCCGCGAGGTGGACGTCACCCGGACCGGGCAGGCGCTGGTCTACACCGGCTACCAGTGGCGCGGGCGGAGCACCAGCGCGGAGCACTTCAGCGCGCGGGAGGTGATGTTCGTCTCCCGCGACCGCGACGAGATAACGGGCCGCTGGTTCACCGGCGCCTACGACGAGCGCGGCATCGACGTGACGCTGCGCAGAGTGGGACCCGAGCCGATGATCACGGGCGTCTACCCGCCGGCGGTGCTGGTCACGGCGGCGGAGACGACCCTGCGGTTGTTCGGCGCCAACCTGCCGGACGGGCTGGACGCGGCGTCGATCGACCTCGGCGCGGGCCTGACCGTCACCGGCGTCAGCGATCAGTCGTCGACTGGGGCGGCGCTGCACGTGACTGTGGCGCCCGACGCACGGGTCGGCAGCCGGGACCTCTTCATGGGCCGGGCGGCGCTGACCGAGGCGGTCACCGTGTACGACGAGATTCACCGGTTGGAGGTGACCCCGGCCACCGGGCTCGCCCGCGTGGGCGGTGCGGCGTTCCCCAAGCAGTACGAGCGCTTCGAGGCGCGCGCCTGGCATGACGGCCCGGACGGCGAGCCGGGCACGAAGGACGACCTCGATCTCGGCATGCTGGCCGACGCCGACTGGAGCATGGAGGAGTACGCCGTCACCTTCGACGACGACGACACCGCGTTCGTCGGCACGCTCGGCCAGCACGGCGTGTTCGAGCCGGCCGTCGACGGGCCGAACCCGGAGCGGAGCGGAGACCGCAACAACATCGGCGACGTCTGGGTGGTGGCGACGCTCACGACGGCCCCGGACGGCGCCGTGCTCGACCGGCCGCTTCGGGCGCGCGCGCATCTGCTGGTGACGGTGCCGATCTACCTGCGGCGAGGGGAGTCAGGTCAGTGACCGAGATCGCGCTCGGCGAGTGCCATCCGTTCGAGGCGGCGGGCCGGCAGTTCCTGTACCTCGTGCCGAGCGCCGCGGTGTTTGCGCTCGACGACACGTCGGCCGCCGTCGTCGAGACGCTGCGGGGCGGGCATCTGGCCGCGCCCGACCTGTACTCGCGCCTGGCGCCCCGCTTCGACCCGCGGACGGTCGAGGCCAGCCTCTCGGAGCTGGCCGGCGCCCGGGTCATTCTACCGGTCGATCCCGCGCCGCGGGCGGTGCCGCCACCGGAGCCGGCCCCGAACATCATCCCGCTGAAGCCGATCCCGCTTTCGACGCTGGTGGTCAACGTCACGAACCGCTGCAACCTGAGCTGCGCGTACTGCTACGAGTACGGCGAGGACAAGATCACCGAGCCGACCGCGGGCGGGATGCCGAAGCTGATGAGCGAGGAGACGGCGCGCGCCAGCGTCGACTTCATGATCGAGCGCTCGGGCAGCAGCCCGGTGGTGCGGCTGACGTTCTTCGGCGGCGAGACGCTGCTGAACTTCGACGTGCTGGAGAAGACGATCCCCTACGCGCGCCGCCGCGCCGCCGAAGCGGGCAAGCGGGTGGAGTTCAGCCTGACGACCAACGGCACGCTGCTGCGTCCGGAGGTCATCGAGTTCCTGGCCGACAACGACGTGGGGGTCACCATCTCCATCGACGGCCCCAAGGAGATGCAGGACAAGTTCCGCGTGTTCCACGACGGGCGGGGCAGCTACGACGTGGTGGCGCCGAAGGTGCGCGAGCTGCTCAAGCGGCACCGGTCGCGGCCGATCGGCGCGCGGGTGACGCTGACCTCCGACGTGCTGGACATCACGCGGATCTACCGGCATCTGCGGGAGGAGGTCGGATTCTGGGAGGTCGGCTTTGCGCCGGTGACCACGTCGCCCGGTCGCGCCCACGCCATCGGGGAGACCGGCTTCGATTCGATGCTGGCGCAGTTCCGCGAGCTGGCCCACGAGTTCCTGGATGCCGCGCTCGCGGGCCGGCACCACGGCTTCAGCAACGTCCGCGACACGGTCGAGGAACTGCACAAGGGGGCGAGCAAGGCGCTGCCGTGCGGGGCCGGGCTGGGCCTGATGGGAGTGGCGACCAACGGCGACGTGGCGCTCTGTCACCGCTTCGCCGGCTCCGACGCCCACAAGCTCGGCACCGTGGCGGACGGCGTTGACGACACGGCGCAGACGGCGTTCCTCGACGCGCACCACATCGACCGCAAGACCGATTGCCGGACCTGCTGGGCTCGACCGCTCTGCGCCGGCGGCTGTTACCACGAGGCGTACACGCGCTACGGCACCACGCAGGCGCCGAACCTGCACTACTGCGAGTGGATTCGCGGCTGGACCGAGACCTGCCTGGAGATCTACGGCGAGATCGCCGAGCGGAACCCCGCGTTTCTGCGACGGTTCGAGAACGGCGGCACGCCGGAAGAGGGCAACGATGACGCATCTCAGACCCATTAACCAGAAGGCGGCCCGGATCGCCGCGGGGATCGCCGAGGCCCGGCGTCAGGCCGCGGCCGGGAACGGCCGGACGGCCATCGGCGAGGATGGCCGGGTGGTCGCGCTGCAGGACAGCCCGGCGGAACCGAAGCAGGAGGGTCCGCATATCCCGCTCGGTTGCAGCTTCATCTTCCTGCCCGGTTGGGAGGCGGACAGCAACGGCGGCGCGGCCGGGCTGTGCCAGCCGGTCGAGCGCGACCTGTTCGACTGCCACCTCGGCTGCTTCTGGCCGGCGCAGGTGCCGGACCAGTTGAATCACGCCCCCGACTGGACGGGCAAATGCGCCGCGGCGCAGAAGGACTGGCGGAAGGTTGACCTCATATTTCCGTAGGCATGCCGCCCGGCTGCGTGACACGGCCTGCCAGCCATCCATGCAATCAGAAGATGTGCGCCGGACGCGGGGTCGGTGGCGGACCGCGTGTCCGACTGCCGCCGCGGCGCTCGTGGCACTGGTCGTTCTTCCCGTCCAGCCGGCTCCCGCGCAGGAGGCGTCGTTGCCGGCGGGGGTGTCCGCCGGTGACGGCACTCTTTATCTCGGCGGGTTCCCCAGCCGCATCTTCGTCATCGACGAGGCGACCACGAGCGTCGTCGACGAGATCGCGGTGCCGCACGGCTCGCCGCGCGCGATGGTCGTATCGGAGGACGGCGAGCGCTTCTACTTCCTCGACCCGACCATGCAGTACCTGACGACGGTCGACGTGGCCTCGCGGGAGGTTTCCGACGCGTTCAGGTTCAGCGAGGGCAACCGTACGGTGCGCATCCGGGGGTTCCGGGCGGCGCCCGACGGGCGGACCGCGATCCTGACCCTCGACACCGCGGTCAAGCTGATCGACCGCTTCGAGATCGAGCCGTACCGACTGGTGGAGGTGGATCTCGCGACCCACGAGATCCTGCAGGACCTGCCGTGGCCGACGGGGGAGCCGACGCCCCGATCGAGTTTCCTGTACTCGCCCGACGGCGAGTACGTGTACCACTTCGGGCGCGACGTGATCATCCTGGAGACCGAGGGATTCACGGAGGTCGACCGCTGGTCGCTCCGCGAGCCGATCCAGCCCGGTGTCGGGCCGATCCGGTTCGGGTTCTCCACCGACCTGACTTACGAGGAGCCGGGATTCTTCACCAACCTGTTCACGCTGCACGACGAAGCGCAGGATCGCGACCTGATGGGCATCGCCCGCATCGACCTGCCGAACCGCGAGGTCGACTTCTATACGCTCGGGCCTTCCCGGGGCATCCAGTTCGCGCTGGCGCCCGGGCGGCGGACCGCCTACGGGCTGCAGAGCAGCATCGAGGGCTACGAGTTCTGGACCTTCGATCTGGAGCAGCGCAGCATCGGCAACCGCCGCCAGGTCGCGGGCCGGCCGCGCATGGCCCTCGACGTCAGTACCAACGGGGAGGTGCTCTACATCTCGTCCGCCGGCAACACGATCGACTTCTACGACGCCGCGACGTTCGACTACCTCGACACCCTGGCGCTCGACGGCGACATGACGTCGGGTCTCATCATCATCCCGTCCTCGCCGGCGCCCTGACGCGGGCCCCTTGGTGACATCCCGCCGCCATGGGCTCCTGGATCCGCAGTTCCGGCGTGCGCTGGCCTACGTCGCGCCGTACTGGCGGCGCCTCGCCCTCGTGGTGGTTCTCAGCCTCGCCAGCACCGCGGCATCGCTCGTCGTCCCCCTGCTGTCGCGCGACCTGATCGACGACGCGCTGCTCGCCGGCGACAGGACCGTGCTGCTGCGCACCGTCGCGCTCTTCGTCGGTCTGACCCTCCTCGGCTTCCTGCTGAACGTGGCCAGCGGCCTGCGCTACACCCGCGTGTCGGCGGAGATCCTGTTCGACATGCGGCTCGATCTGTACCGCCACCTGCAGCGCCTCTCGCCCCGCTTCTACGCCCGCACGCGGCTGGGCGACATCGTGTCGCGCCTGAACAACGACATCGGCGAGATCCAGCGCGTGGCGGCCGAAGTCGCGCTTTCGTGGATCGGCAACCTGCTGTTCCTGGCCGGGTCGGTCGGCATGATGATCTGGCTCGACCTGCGGCTGTTTCTGGCCGGCATCGCCGTGCTGCCGCTGAGCGTCTGGGCGCTGGTCGTCTACCGCCGCCGGCTCGAGGGGCGCGTGGCCACGTTCCGCGAGCGGAGCGCCGACATCGGGAGCTTCCTGATCGAGACGCTCTCGGCCATGAAGCTCGTGGTCACCGCCAACGCGCAAGGGCGGGAGGTGGCGCGCTTCCGCGACCGGAACCAGGCATTCATCGGCGCGCTGATGGCGATGCAGAGGGTGACCTATCTGGCCGGCGGGCTACCCGGCGTGCTGCTGTCCGGCGGCCTGGGCGTGGTGTTCCTGTACGGCGGCTTCCGCTATCTGGACGGCACCCTCAGCATGGGGACGCTGGTGGCGTTCATGGCCTACCAGACACGGCTGATGGCGCCGGTCCAGGGGCTGATGGGGCTCTACGCGAGCCTCGCCACCGCGAAAGTGTCGCTGGCGCGGGTGCACGAGATTGCGGACGCGCCGGTCGAGGTGGAAGACGCGCGCGGGGCGGCCGCGCCATCGGAGGTCCGCGGCGTGGTGGAGTTCGACCGGGTGAGCTTCTCGTTCGATCGCGGAGCGCCGACGCTGGAGGACGTCTCGTTCGCCGTCGCGCCCGGAGAGACCGTGGCCATCGTCGGCCGCAGCGGCGTGGGAAAGTCGACCGTGGCCGACCTGCTGCTTCGGTTTCTCGACCCGGACCGGGGCGTCGTCCGCCTGGACGGACGCGACCTGCGGGAGTTGCCGCTAGCGTTCCTGCGCCGGCACGTGGCGCTGGTGGAGCACGCGCCATTCATCTTCCACGCCTCGATGGCGGAGAACGTGCGCTACGCCCGGCCGGACGCAAGCGACGGCGAGGTGGAAAGGGCGGTGCGCGCGGCCGGCATTCACGACTTCATCGTTGGGCTCCCGGGGGGCTACGACACCATTGTCGGAGAACGCGGAGCGGCGCTCTCTGCGGGCGAGCGGCAGCGCGTCGGCATTGCCCGCGCGCTGCTGGCGGACCCGGCCGTGCTGGTGCTGGACGAGGCTACCGCCTCGCTCGACCCGGTAGCGGAAGGGCGCGTGATCGACGGCTACGAGGCGCTCATGCGCGAGCGGACGACGCTGCTCATCACGCACCGCCTGGCGCTTGCGCGGCGGGCCGACCGTGTCGTGGTGCTCGACGGCGCGCACGTCGCCGAGATCGGGGCGCCGGGCGAGCTCCTGTCGCGAGGCGGGGTCTTCGCACGGCTGTTCGAGTCGCAGTCGCGCAGCGCGGAGCAGACCGAAGCCCAATCCGGCGGAGCGGAGTCCGGTTCGGCGACCGACAGCGAACCGACCGCGGAGCGGGACGGAACGCCGCGCGCGCGGGACGCCGCGCCCGTCCGGTAGGCGAACAAGAGCATCCCATCGCGTGGTCCGGTGACGTTACCTATCCCACGGCAACCGTTCTCCGTCGGGGTCATCGACAGTGGCGTTCATCCCGGCCATCCGCACGTCGGCGCGGTCGCGGCCGGCGCCGGCTTCGACAGCGAGGGGAACATCCAGGACGACACCCTCGACCGCCTGGGCCACGGCACGGCGGTCGCCGCGGCGATCCAGGATCTGGCGCCCGCGATCCACGTCTGTCCACTCAAGGTCTTCGACCGCACCCTCGACGCGTCGGTCGAGGCGTTGGTCGCGGCCCTCGACTGGGCGGCGGCACACGAATTGCCACTCGTAAACCTGAGCCTTGGCACGAAGGACGTATCCAGTGCCGGTGCGCTGGCCGATGCGGTCGGGCGTGCGCATCAGGCCGGCGTCGTAATCGTGGCGGCCGGCTCCTACCGGGGGATCGACTGGCTGCCCGGCACGCTCGATTGCGACGGTGTGATTCGCGTCGAGCTCGAGTGGGCCTGCCCGCGCGGCTCGCACACGGTGACCGACTCAGCCGAGGCGCCGGTGTTCCGCACCTGCGGCTATCCCCGTCCGATCCCGGGTGTCGATCCGGAACGGAACCTGAAGGGGCTGAGCTTCGCCGTGGCGAACGTCACCGGGATCGCTGCGCGGACGATGATGGAAACCGGTCTGAGGGACACGGGAGCGGTCGTGACCGAGCTGTGTCGGCGCGCCGGATGACGTCACTCCGTCTGCGTTCCCGTTCTTGCGAGTCCGTGTGGACGCTCATCCGTGCGTGCTACAGTGGGAGGTCGGGCGTCCTGAGGAGTTTACGGAATGGGCGAGGTCGTCGTTGACGTCGAGTTGGAGAATTCCCTGGATCGCGGCGTCTTCGAGCGCGGGCACGGTCAGGCATCGGAGATCCGAAGCTCGACGGTCGAGGCTATCGTCGACACTGGCGCCGTCATGCTGGTTCTGCCGCAGAACGTGGTGGAGCGGCTCGGGATGAACGTCCTCCGCACGGTAGTCGTGACCTACGCCGACGAGCGGAAGGAAGAACGGCCGGTCGCCGGTCCTTTGACCGTGCGCATCGGCAACCGGTTCATGATCACCGAATGCGTCGTCGGGCCGCCGCTCAGCCAGCCCCTTCTCGGTCAGATCGTGCTGGAGGCCCTGGACCTGGTGGTCAATTGCGCCAAGCGGACACTGGGTCCGCGCCCGGAGTCGCCGGACTATCCACTCTTGAATCTCCGGTAGCCGGAAAGACGTCCCGGCAACCGACGACCGGCTCGATCTCCGATCGGGAGCACGCCATGAAGCCATCGACTTGCCGTCTCGCAGCCGTCGTAGGGGTTGTCTGGTCGTTGTCGGTCGGGTCATCGGCAGCGTTGGCGCAGCAGGCCACGACGCTCTCCTACGGCTCGGCCGCCTCGGTGGGAATGGACGCCGGGGTGCTCGACGAGGCCGTCCAGCTCTATCGGGACGCCGTCGAACGGGACGAGCTGAAGGGCGCGGTGCTGATGGTCGCGCGCCGTGGCGTCATCGTCCTGCACGAGGCGGTCGGCTGGCGACACGAGGCGTACGAGCTTCCCATGGAGAACGACACGCTGTTCCGGATGGCCTCGAACACGAAGCCGGTCATCGGCACGGCGGTCCTGATTCTGCAGGAGGAGGGCCGGCTCTCGATCGACGACCGCGCGGCGCTGTACCTGGAGTCGTTCGACAACGACCGCTCGCGCGACATCACCATCCGGCAGTTGCTGAGCCATTCCTCCGGACTGCGGATCGGTCCCATCTTCTACCCGTTCGAGGGCGACGAGAACCCGACCCTGATCGGCGCGGTCGCCAGGTTCGGAGCCGAGGGGCCGGCGGTGGAGCCCGGTACCTCCTACAGCTACAACAACGCCGGCTACAACACCGTCGGCGCCATCATCGAGGTTGCCTCCGCGATGCCGCTCGAAGACTTCCTTCGTGCACGCATCTACGAGCCGCTCGGCATGACGGACACGCTGAATCACGAGGACGAGACCAAGCTGAGCCGGATGGCCACCGTCTATCGCGGGCGGCCCCGGGACGGCGGTCGAGTCGAGTTCCGGCAGGGCTTTACGCCGGGCGATCCGCCGGACTTCCCGATCGTCCGCGCCTCGGGCGGGATGATCTCGACCGCGCCCGACTACGCGCGCTTCCTGCAGATGTATCTGAACCGCGGGCGTTACGCCGATGCGCAGATCCTCTCGGAGGACTCGGTAGCGGACGGCACACGCGGAGAGATCGCCAGCGGGACGAACACCCGGTACGGGCTCGGCTGGCAGATCACCAGTGACGGCGCGTACTCGCACGCCGGCTCCGACGGGACGATGGGCTGGGTCGATCCGGTCCGCGAGATCATCGGCATGGTGTTCACGCAGAGCCCCGGGGGCATCAATCCGCGCCGCGAGTTCCAGAATCTCGTCAACCGTGCGGCCGATCGCGGAGCGGCCGATCAGTAACTGTCCCACCCGGGCGGCGGCGGCCGAGTGTCATACTCGGACCGTGCGGAAGTTCAACACGGAAGGGCCCGTCGTCGCGCGGGATCACTACTGCATCCCGCCGCTGGAACGATTGGACCTGCCGTCGATCCTGGAATTGATCGGGGACAAGCGCTACTTCGTGCTGCATGCGCCCCGTCAGACCGGCAAGACGTCCGCTCTGCTCGCGTTGCGCGACCTGCTCAACAGCGGCGGCGCGGGGGACTTCCGTTGCGTGTACGTGAACGTCGAGGCCGCCCAGGCCGTGCGCGAAGACGTGCAGCGCGCCATGCGGGTCATTCTGGGGGAACTGGCCTCCCGAGCCCGGTCCGCGGGCGACGAGTTCCTCTACGACACTTGGCCGGACATTTTGGCGACCTTCGGCGAGGGTGCGCTGGCCGAGGCGCTTACCCGCTGGTGCGAGAACACCGCCGCGCCGGTCGTGCTGCTGATCGACGAGATCGACACCCTGATCGGCGACACGCTGATCGCCGTGCTGCGGCAGTTGCGGGCGCGCTATGATCGGCGCCCGGAGAGCTTCCCGCAGAGCGTCGTGCTGTGCGGCGTGCGCGACGTGTGCGACTACCGGATTCGGTCGAGTGCCGAGAACGCGGCGATAGCCGGCGGCAGCGCATTCAACGTCAGGGCCGAACCGCTGCGTCTGGGCGACTTCAGCGAGGTCGAGGTGCGTGCGTTGCTGGACCAGCACACCAGAGAGACGGGCCAGCCATTTACGCCGGAGGCCCTGGAGACGGTCTGGCGGCAGACTCGGGGGCAGCCGTGGCTGGTGAACGCGCTCTGCCGTCGCGTCTGCTTCGACGAGCCGGGGGGCCGTGATCGTTCGCGAGCCATCACTGCTCACGATGTCCTCGACGCTCAAGAGCACCTCATCCTCAGCCGGCAGGTGCACCTCGACCAGCTTGCCGACAAGCTACGGGAGGATCGGGTGCGCCGGGTGGTCGAACCGTTGCTGAGCGGTGCGAGCGAGGACGAGTCATCCACCCGTGACCTGGAGTACGTCCGCGACCTGGGCCTGATCGCACGCGACGATCCGCCGCGAATCGCCAACCCCATCTACGCGGAAGTCGTGCCGCGTGAGCTCACCTACGCCGTTCAGGCGAAGCTGATTCAGGACATTGCCTGGTACGTCGACGCCGACGGCGGTCTGGACGTCGCCAAGCTGCTCGGCGCTTTCCAGACGTTCTTCCGCGAGCACTCGGAGCACTGGCTGGGCCGTTTCGACTACGCCGAGGCCGGCCCGCAGCTCATTCTGCAGGCGTTCCTGCAGCGCGTGGTGAACGGCGGGGGGCGCATCGAGCGGGAGTACGGCCTCGGCCGCGGGCGCACCGACCTGCTCATCGTCTGGCCGCGCGGGGGCACGGCGGCGCCGGAAGCCGGGGTCGACAAGTTCGTAATCGAGTGCAAAGTGGCGCACAAGGGCCTCGAGCGGACGATTGCGGAAGGTATGGCACAGACGGCAGCCTACATGGACCGTTGCGCGGCGCGGACCGGTCACCTGGTCGTGTTCGACCGCCGGGCGGACCGGTCGTGGGACGAGAAGATCTTCCGCCGGGACGTGCGCCGGGACGGCCGGCCGATCACCGTCTGGGGGACGTGAAGATGTCCAGCGGCAGCAGCGCCGTTACACCTACGTTCGGCGCGTCGACGAGCTGTCCGATCCGCAGGTCCACGGCCACGCTGGCCACGACATAGGCCTGCTCCTGCGTGAGGCCATAGGTCTCGGTCATGTAGTCGATCATCTCCAGCAGGGCGTTGCGGGCGGCCAGGGAGACGTCCTTCGACAGGTTGCGGAGCGCCCCGATGCGCTCGGACGCACCCAGGTAGCGCATGTCGGGAGGCACCTCGCCCGCATTCTTCAGCGGAAACCCGGTGGTGGCGTAGAAGCGGCGCGACGGAATGTCCAGAACGCGGACCGGTCCCTCGAAGTGCGGGCCGCGGCGCAGCTCCGGGCCCTCCTTGATGAGCCGGGTGGTCAAGGTGAAGTCGGCGTCCATCTCGATGGCGGTGCCGGAGACCTCGCCGTCGCCCTGGGCAAAGTGCGGGTCGCCGATGGCGAGGCCGCAGCCCGCGACGTAGCAGGGCAGGTAGAGCGTGACGCCCACCTGCAGGTAGCGGATGTCGAGGTTGCCGCCGTGCTCGCGGGGCGGGAGGGTGCGTAGGCACTCGTCGGGGTGGGAACCGTCCGGACCGCAGACGGCCGCGGGGGAGGCGTGCGTCGGATACGGTGGGAAGCCGGCGCCGCCGACCGCGCGCAGCTCGGCCTCGCGCGAGAGCATCGCGGCGAGCTGGTCGGGGCCGGGCAGCACGGTGACGATTCCGGGGAAGCTGGCGTTGGGAATGCGCACCCCGGGCAGGTCATTGCTGACCGCCTCGACCCGGTTGAGACGCCATTCGGCCCGGAACGACCCGGTGACGTGATCCGAGACGAACCCGATGGGGCTGACCGACGTGTAGCCGAACGGGCCGGGCGCGATGTCGAGCAGGGTCACCGCCAGCACGTCGCCCGGCTCGGCGCCCTCGATGTGCACCGGCCCGGTCAGCGGGTGCACGGTCCCGATCTGCGAATCCCCGGCGCGGGGGTCGTCGTAGGTGCTCTCCGGGTCGAGGTCGAAGTCGCTGGCGTTGCGCGCCCGGAACACGATGGTCTGCCCGGGGCGCGCCTGCGCCGCCATCGGGATGGCGGGATGCAGGCGGTTCATGCACTGCGGATCCTCGCCGCAATGGCGGCCCTCGCCGCCCACGACGACGATGTCGCCCTGCGCCAACGACGGCCCTGCGAGCGCCGGAGCCAACAGGAGCCCGGCGGCGCACAGCGATACCCAGGAAGTGAGAAGGCGACCCGGACCCTTGGTGTTGGCGTGCTTCAACTTCGTGCTCCTGATGAGGTGGATGACCCGACGCTGATTGTGGCACACGCAGCGCGAATGCGGCTGCACCAGCGCGGCATTCCGTTCCCGTACGCAAATGAGGGCGAACAGCCGGTTGCGAAACCGGCCGCCCGCCCGTCACCCGAGATTGCTGGCGCTTGACTCCGACGGCGCGCCGTTGCACAGGTGCCTTACGGGGCGTCCTCCTGGATGATGATCGACTCGAGCACGTCCTGGTCGGTCGGCAGCTCCATGTCGCCGGCGGGGAAGTCGTTGCGCGAGAGCATGTAGGCGACGATGTCGACGTAGGCCCGCGGGCTCAGGCTCGCCGGCGCGCCCTGCGGCATGGTGGTCCGGATGGCGACCAGCATGTCGCCGACCGACAGCTCGCTCCAGCGGAAGTGGAACGGCGCGCCGATCAGCGAGGGAGCGATGCCGTCCCCGAGCAGGTCCTCGAGATGGCACTGGGCGCATTCCCGGTTGTAGGCCGCCTCGCCACGCTCCGCCTGCTCCGCGGTGAAGATGCCGTCCCAGGTCGACTGGGTGTCCTGTGCCGCCACGTTCGCGGAGAAAATGCCGGCCAACACCAGCAGGGCCGCGGCGGTGACGATCATGCCGTTGCGTCGTGCGATCATTGAGTCCCTCTTCTGTTCAGCAGTTCAGCGTCTCGAATGTGGTCGACGTGCCGGAACGCGTGTCCCGAAGACAACCACAAACTATACCACCACGGGGTCATTCTCCGTCGACCAGATTGCCGATGCCCAGGTTGTCGAGAACGGAGCCCTCGCCGCGCCGCCGCCCGCCGGTCTGCGGCGCCGCCGAGTAGATCCGGTCGGCCAGCCGGCTCAGCGGCAGCGACTGCAGCCAGACCTTGCCGGGGCCGGTCAAGGTGGCGAAGAAGAGCCCCTCGCCGCCGAACAGCGCGGTCTTGATGCCGCCGACGAACTGCACGTCGTAGCTGACGCTCGGGAGGAGGGCGACCAGGCAGCCGGTGTCGACGCGCAGCGTCTCGCCCGCCGCAAGCTCCATCAGGTGCACGGTGCCGCCGGCGTGCAGGAAGCTCAGCCCGTCGCCCTGCAACCGCTGCATGATGAAGCCCTCGCCGCCGAAGAGCCCGGCCCCGATCTTCTTCTGGAAGGCGATGCCGATCGACACTCCCTTGGCGGCGCACAGGAAGGCGTCCTTCTGGCAGACGATCTCGCCGCCCAGGTTGGACAGGTCGAGGGGGAGAATCTTGCCCGCGTAGGGCGCGGAGAAGGCGACGTGGGCCAGCTTCGATCCGCCGTTGGTGAAGACGGTCATGAACAGGCTCTCGCCGGTGAGCAGCCGCTTGCCCGCGCCGAGCAGCGATCCGATGATGCCCGACTGTTTCTGGCTGCCGTCACCGAAGATGGTCTCCATGCGGATGGCGTCGGTCATGTACATGAGCGTGCCGGCCTCGGCGACGGCGCTCTCCCCGGGGTCGAGCTCGACCTCTACGAACTGCATCTCGGCGCCTTCTATGCGGAAGTCGATCTCGTGCGCGGTGCGCCCCGGCGGGGTGGGGATGAGAGCGGAGCCGTCGTCTTCGAGCAGCGGCTGGAAGGCATCCACTTCCTTGAGTCGCGTCCATTCCGTCATGCCGGCGGTGAAGACGTAGGTATCGCCGTCCGCGCTGCCGGCGCGCATCATGGCCTCGATCTCGGACTGGGGCACGGGGCCGATCTGGTGGCCCCGGCGCGTCATGTACCACTGCTGCTCCGACATCGCCTCCCTCCGTTTCTTGACGATGGTCTACAAAACACCTTACTCCGAAACGTGGCCGCCCGTTCGGCGTGCCGGCCGGGTGTGCTCACCCCGCGGGCCGGAGCAGCAGCAGGAGTCCGCAGATGACGGCGTTGATTCCGTGCGATGCGAAGCAGAGCGGGCAGGGCACGCGGAGCACGAACAGCAGCGCGTAGCTCAGGTACGCGCCGAACCCGACCGTGACGAGGCTGGCCGCGAGGTAGAGCGGCCAGAGTCGCGGGTCGGTGAGCCAGCCGCCGCCGGCGCCGAACAGCAGGGCGGTGTAGAAGATCTGGCCGAGCAGCGAGTTGGGCGGGCCGAGCACGCGGGCGCTCGGCGTGAAGACGACCGAGGCGCAGGTCCTTTCTTCCAGCCGGCAGAACGAGGGGACCCAGCGCACGTCCGGTTTCGTCCAGCGATACGCGACCGCCGTGAAATAGCTGGCGATGGCCAGGCCGACGACGGCCAGCAGGCCGATGACGAGGGTCATGGGGCGGACCGCTCCGCGAGCGTCCAAGAGGCCAATACCCGCCGGCAGGTGCAGAAGCGCCCGAGGTGGCACAGCGCGACCTCGTTCACTTTGAACTCGAACGGCGGCGCCGGCGCGTCGAGAACACCCACTCCCAGCGTGACGTGCGGCTGGAACGAGGCGTAGGCCGCCGCGGTCCGGAACCGCGTGACCCATTCGACGTCGCGGGCGCGGGACGGCTCGTCGCCGGCGAGGAACGCGTCCCCGCTCCCGGCGGTCATGTCGAAGGCCGCGAGACGGTCCATGAGGCGCGTGTGGAGGGCGTCGATCGACCGCGTCGCGGCGAGGACGAGCGACGTGGTGCGTCCGCTCGAGGCAAGCCGTTCGGCCGTGAGCGTCAGCGGCGGGAATGACGCCAGGACGGCGCCGACCTCGGCCGCTACCAACGGCAGGTCGTCCGCGGGGACGAACTGCTGCGCCAAGGTCACGTGCGGCAGGTGCGTGGCGTCGAAGCGGAAGCCGTCCGGCGGGCTGGCCAGTTGCATGTTCAGTCGCGCGACCACCTCATGCGCGGCCGGCGGCAGCAGCACCGCGACGTCGATGGCGACCAGCGAACCGGGCATCGGCGAAGAGTACAACGTCGTCGGCCGCGCCCGCGGACCGGCGTGCTGCCGCCTATGGATGTGCCGCCGGCCGCCACCGCGGCACCGGCCGGTGCAGCGGTTCCCAGCCGTCCCTGGCCAGCGCCGCCTGCAACGCCGAGGTGCCCGCGACGAGGGCCGATTCGTCCGGAAAGGTGTGCAGGCGCCGCAGGCCGCCGGGATACGTGACCAGCAGGCGGTAGCCGTCGCGGCATCCGACGCGCCGCACCGTGAGCGGGCGGCGTTCCCGCCGGCGGCGATTGACGAAACGGACCATCGCGTCCGTCGTATCGGTCGCCGGCCGGTGGAAGATTAGCGGCGGCGTGGAATGGCGGGCCATGCGGGCGACCACGCTTCGCAGGCCGTGCACCGCCGGCGGACGATTAGCGGCGTAGAATGGCGGGCCATGCCGGTCAGCGAATCGGTGATTCGACGCATGACGCGACTCGCGCGCCAGCACGGGGCCATCAACCTGGCGCAGGGGTTCACTGACGAGCCGCCGCCGTTTCCTCTCGTCTGGGGAGCGATCTCGGCGCTGCTGGGAGGCACCGACGCGGGCATTCGGCGACTCGAGCAGGCTTCGGTTGCCGGCTCGACGGGGCTCGATTCCGCTGCGGTGGGGATGTCGTTGCGGGAGTTGCTGGAGCCCCTGCAGGGGCATCGCGACGAATTGAACCAGTACTCCTATCCGTTCGGCCTGCCCGAGCTGCGCCGGGCCATTGGCGACTATACGGCGCGTTACAGTGGATTCGAGCCCGATCCGGAGACCGAGACCACGGTCGTGCTCGGCTCGACCGAGGGATTGGCGGCGGTGCTGGCCGCGGTCGGCCGCCGCGGGGACGGCGTGGTCGTCCTGGAGCCGTTTCACGAGATGTACCCGGCACAGGCGGAAGTCTTCGGGCTCTCGCCCCGCTTCGTCACCCTGCGGGAGGACACGGACGGCGCGGCATGGCGCCTCGACCCGGACGAGCTGCGGCGAGCCGCGGCGGGGGCCGGGCTCCTCGTCCTCAACACGCCGCACAACCCCACGGGGAAGGTGTTCGCAGCCGGCGATCTGGAGACGATCGCCGACTTGGCGCGGGCGGAGGATCTCGTCGTCGTCGCGGACGAGATCTACGAGCACATCGTCTTCGACGGCGCCCGCCACCGCTCCATCGCCACTTGGCCGGGCATGCGCGAGCGGACCGTCGTCGTCAACTCGATATCGAAGACGGCCAACGCGACCGGCTGGCGCATCGGTTGGGTGCTCGCGCCGCCGCACCTGACGCCGGCGATTCGGGCCGTGCACGACACGCTGGTGGTGCAGGCGCCGACGCCGCTGCAGAAGGCCGCCGTCGGGTTGCTCGACATGCCGCAGGCTTTCTTCCACGACCTTGCGCGGGGGTACGCCGACAAGCGCACGATTCTCGGTGACGCGTTGCGGGCGGCCGGGTTCCGGATGACGGAGCCGAGCGGTGCGTACTACTTTCTGGCGGACTACCGCGGCGTCCGGGAGCTGGCGGACCTCGATCCGCTGGCGGCGGCCATGCACCTGATCGAGCGGGCAGGGGTGGCGGCGGTGCCGGGCGACAACTTCTATGGGAACAGCGCCGACGGAGAGCGCTATCTGCGCTTCGCGTTCTGCCGCGGCCGCGAGACCCTCGCAGAGGCGGCGGGCCGGCTCGGTGGGCTGGCTCCGGGCCGGTGACGGACGAGCTCGTGGTTCCGTGCGAGCTCACTGGGCAGGGGCGCTACACACCGCGACGCAACGCGTGCGGCACTACCGGCTGCGGGTCAGGTACGGCCGGAGGTGCCAGTCGAAGAAGGTCCAGATCCGGTTCCAGGAATCGCGCTGCTCGGGGCTGTCGACGCGGCGGTAGCCTCGGTCCCGATCCACGCGCCGGTTGAACCGGTGGCCGCCGCCGAACCGATCGATCGGCGGATCGCGGTAGATGCGCGTCTCCGCCAGCTCCGGCTTCAGGTATTCGAGCGCGTGGACGAGCTGCTGCGCCTCTTCGAAGTTGACGTCGCGGTCGTTGTCCGCGACGTGGACCAGCAACGGGGTCTCCAGCTTGTCGACGTGGTACAGGGGTGAGCGCTCCACGTAGATGTCGCGGCGCTCGTGGACCGGGCCGCCGATGCGTTCCTGCGTCACGAAGTGCCGCTGGTAGCGCGGTCCCTTGTACGAGAGCCGGAAGACGAGGTTGGTTACCGGCACCATCGCCGCCGCCGCCTGGAAGGAGTCCCGGTCGCGGAACACTGAGTGCAGGGTGATGAACCCACCGTGGCTCCAGCCGATCATCCCGAGCCGCTCCGGGTCGACGTGCGGCATGTGGCGGCGCATGTAGTCGACGGCGGTCAGGCAGTCGTCCACCTCGTACCCGCCGTAGTCGATGGCGTTGTGGTGGGCGCGTCCGTAGCCGGTGCTGCCGCGGTACTCGGGAGCCAGGACGACGTAGCCGCGCGCCACCGCCTCCCGGATGAACGGGAAGTAGGACGGATCGAGATCGCCGTGCACGCCGCCGTGAATCCACACCAGCGCGGCATGTCCGCGCGCCCCTCGCAGTTGCAACGGCTCGAAGATGTAGAAGGGAATATCGAGGCCGTCGGCCCGGCTCTCGTACGAGAGCTTCCGCATGCGCAGGACGCCCTCGCTGAGCCGGCGGAACGTCCGGTCGCGCTGCCGCTTGCGGTCGCGGTCTAGCTCGTAGCGGTCCACGGCCGACTGGGCCGCGGCGGTGGCGGCCGTGCCCGCGCCGATCAGCAGGCACGCGGTCAGTGCGGCCAGAAAGAACGTCTTCGACAAGCGTAGGGCTGAGCCGGTCACCGCGTCATCATACCCGCTGGAACGCTGCAATTGGGGTGCCGCCGCATCATACCCGCCGGCACGCCGCATTGCTGTGCCGCGGCACGGTCAACGCATCGGTTCCGCGAGCCGGTCGAGCAGGCTGTGCCGCGGCAGGGTCAGCGCATCAGGTCCGCGAGCCGGTCGAGCAACCGCGTGGTCTGCTCCTCGGTGCCGACGGTGATTCTCAACTTGTCCGCCAGGCCCGGCTCGGCGAAGTATCGCACGAGAACGCCGCGTTGCTTCAGGCCCTCGTACAGGCGGCGGGCATCGCCGTCCGCGGGGCGGGCCAGCACGAAGTTGGCCTCGCTCGGCCAGACGCGGAAGCCCCGGGCGGCGAGCGCTTCGCCGAGGCGGGTGCGGGTCGCGCGGATTCGCTCCACGGTCTCGCGGGTGTATGCAACGTCGCGGATGGCCGCCGCACCCACCGCCGCCGCGACGGCGTCGACGTTGTAGCTGTCCTTGACCCGGGACAGGCCCGAGAGCAGGTCCGGGTGGGCGATGCCGAAGCCGAGTCGCAGCCCGGCGAGGCCGTGGCTCTTGGACAGCGTGCGCAGCACGATGACGTGACCGTGGCGCCGCACGAGGTCGAGCGCCGACGCCCCGGCGAACGCCACGTAGGCTTCGTCGATCGCCAGCACGCCGGTCGTGCGGTCCGCCAGCCTTGCGAGCCGGTCCGTCGTCGCCGCGGTCCCGGACGGGCTGTTGGGGTTGGCCACCAGGGTCAGGGCCGCGCCGGCGTCCGCGAGCGCATCCACGGGCAGGGTGTACTCCTCGTCGAACGGGATTTCCAGGACCGGAGCGCCCTGGATGGCGGCCAGCGTGCGGTACAGGACGTAGGTCGGCACCGGATACGCGACGGGCCGTCCGGCGCCGGTGACGGCGCGAAAGAGCATCGTCAGCAGGTCGTCGCTGCCGTTGCCCGCGAGAATCCACTCCGGCTCTACGCCGAGCACCTCCGCGGCGCTGCGCCGAAACGCGTCGGCCAGCGGATGGGGATAGCGCCGCAGCGCCTCCGGGTCGACGGCGTCGAGCACGGCAAGCGCGTCCGGGCTCGGCGGGTACGGGTTCTCGTTCGTGTTCAGCTTGACGATGCCGGTGCCGTCGGGCGGCTGCTCGCCGGGAACGTAGGCCGCGAGCCGGTCGACGGCGGGGCGGAACAGTGACATGACCCGCATCAAGACGATACCAGTTGTCCGCCGGTCGAACCGGGGCGGCGCAGTATACTGCCTGTTGCGGTGCCATCGGCGACTGCGCCTGCAACATCCGCCGGAGACGGGAGGTCCACATGATCCGTTTCGCTGTCGTTCTCGCAGTGTCGGCCCTGCTCGGGCTGCCGTCCCTGGCCGGGGCCCAGGCGCTGGGACAGCTCTTCATCGAGGTGACCGACGCGTCCGGTCAATTCGTGCCCGGCCTGACCCCGGCAGATTTCTTGATACAGGAGGATCAAAGGGACGCGGGTATCGTTTCGGTCGAGCCGATGGCGCCGATGAAGATCGCCTTCATGATCGACAACGGCGATCGGATGGTCGAGATGAACGCGCTGAACGCGCTGCGCGACGGCATGCAGGGGTTCCTCGACGCGGTGCCGCCTCCGCACGAGATCTCGCTGTTCACCATCGGCAGGAACATCCAGCGGCGGGTCGATTTCACCACCGACCGCGCGGAGCTCAAGCGCTCCGCCGGAGAGATCTTTCTCGACCGGGGTGCGGGCTCCGTCGTGCTCGACGGCATTCGCGAGACCTGGGAGCGCCGCTTCGAGGACGACGAGCCGTTTCCGGTCTTCGTGATGGTGCTGACCGACGGCACCGAGTCGAGCGGCCATTACAACGAGAACGAGTACGTCGACCTGATCAACGAGTTGATCACGAAGTCGATCACCGTGCACGTCGTCCTCCTGTCGTCGCGCGGCGGCAGCACGATCAACCAGTACGCGATCAACCTGACCGAGAACACCGGCGGCATCTACGAGAACATCGCGGCGGCGACCGGCATCGAGCAGATGCTGGTGAGCATCGCCGAGCGCATGAACGCCCACTACGAGAACGTGTCCAAGCGCTACCGCGTCGTCTACGAGCGCCCCAATCCGCCGGGAGCCCGGATCTCGGCCGGCCTGTCGCGGTCCGGCGCCTACATCACCGGTCTGTTCGCCAGCCTCCGCATGCAGTAGGAGCGCGTCGTGCGACAGGCCACAATCGCGGCGGCGACCACTCTGGCCTGCTGCCTGCCGGCCGGAGCGGCCGCGCAATCGATGGGGCAGGTGTTCGTCGAGGTGACCCGCCAGTCGACGGGGGAACCGGTCTTGAACCTCGGCCCCGATGCTTTCGAGGTCTCCGAGGACGGCCGCTCGGCGGGGATCGTGTCGGCCGGTCTCGACACGGACCCGATGAAGATCGCCGTGCTGATCGACAACGGCGACCGGTTGATGGAGACCAACGCGCTCAATCCGCTCCGCGACGGGCTCAACGGGTTCGTCGACATCCTGTCGCCGCGGCACGAGATCTCGCTGACCACGATCGGCCGGAGCGTCCAGCAGCGGGTGGACTTCACGACCGACGGCGCGGAGTTGAGGGATGGGGTCGGGCTGCTGTTCCCCGACCGGGGCGCCGGTGCGCGGTTGCTGGATGGCGTGCGGGAGACATGGCGCCGCCGCTTCGACGATGACGACCCGTTCCCGGTCATGGTGCTGGTGCTGACCGACGGCACCGAGGCGAGCGGCAACTACAACGACAACCAGTATGCCGATCTGCTGGAGCCCCTGATCTCCAACGGCGTCGCGGTGCACGCGGTGATGCTGAGCACGCGCGGGGGCGTACGGGCGCAGCAGCGACTGCCGCAGTACGCCCTCAGCCTGGTCGAGAACACCGGCGGCACGGTCGAGAACTTCGCGGCCCCGAACGGCTACGAGAGCTTCCTGCCGCGGCTGGCAGAGCGGTTGCGAGATCACTACGACGTGGTGTCGAAACGCTACCGGTTGATTTTCGAGCGTCCGGACCCGCCGGGAATGCGCCTGTCGGTGAGCGTGACCGGCAACGACCTTGCCTTCGGCCTGTTCCTCGACCGCCGGATGCCCCGGTGAGGGCGCGTGCCGAGCGGCTTGTACGGTTGGCTGCCAGCGGGCCGCGGGGACTTGACTTGACCTGCCGCGGGGCGCATTCTGTCACGACACAACCCGTCGATCGTCCAAGGAGCAGACGATGAAGTTTTCGAAGATGCATGGCGGAAACCGATATGCCGCGCGGCTGGCCGCCGTGGCGGTATGCGCGTCGGTCCTGGTTCTGACCGGGATCGGGGTACAGGCGGAGGTGCCCGGAACGGCTACCGTGTCGGGGACCGTGACGGCCTCCGAGTCGTTCACGGCGGCGCAGGTCTACCTGCGCAACCTCGACAGGGACATGGTGTACATGGTCTACACCAACCAGGGGCGCTACCGGGCCGTCGCTCTGTTCCCCGGCACCTACGAGGTGAGCGCCAGCACGAAGCGTCTGGAGTCGGACGTCCAGACGGTGACGCTGAGCGCCGGCGCTGCGGGGGAGGTCGATCTCACGCTGGGCGAGCTTTCGGGCGACGCGCCCCCGCTCGTCATTCCCGCCGGCCGGACCGCGATGGAGAGCGGCAGGGCCGGTGCGTTCGAGTACGCGAGCTACGACGAGATCTACCCGCCGGGCCCCGGCAAGGAGGTCGCCGAGCAGGTCTGCATGGCATGCCACGGCGAGAACTTCTTCCCCACGCGGCCGGGCACCGAGCGGCAATGGATGTCCTGGATCGACCACATGGTCGGCAGCACGCTCGGGGAGCAGGATCCCACGCGCTACGGGCAGGGGCTGCTTTCCTTCCGCGCGTCGATGTTCCGCTTCGGCCGGCAGGACCGCGACGATCTGCTCGCATACGTCGTAAAGAACTTCGGGCCGGACAGCAAGCGCCGGCGCGTGGCCATCGAGCAGCAGACGCCGGTCGACGAGGAGGCCCTCGGCAAGGCGATGTACATCGAGTACTACCTCGCCAAGGACGGGCCCGACGAGGGCGTCAACGCCGAGCCGTGGGCACGGGACCGGGTCGGGCGCTACGGGCAGGATCCGCGTTTCGACGCCGACGGCAACGTCTGGCTGGTGGACCGCGGCATCCCGCACCGGCTGGTCAAGCTGGATCCGCGCACCGGCGAACAGTGGGAGTACCTGTATCCCGATCCGCGCAACGGCAACCACGAGATCCTCATCGATCCGTCCGGCCTGATCTGGCTGCCGGAGCACCGCGGCCGCACCGGAGCCAAGGAGAAGCGGCTCCTCGGGTTCAACCCCGAGACCGAGACGTTCGAGTACCAGATTCCGATGGATCCGGACGATGTCGTCCGCAACCCGACGAAGTTCCTGCAGTCGCTCGCGATGGATTCGAAGGGCAACATCTACATCGGGTGGATCATGGGCGGCGCCATCAGCAAGTGGGACCGGGCGACGGGCGAGGTGTCGGTGTTCCGCATCCCGACCCCGCATGCCATCCCCTACGGCGTCATCGCCGACCGCAACGACAACATCTGGATCGCGCTCTGGAGCGGCGGCAAGATCGTCAAGTTCGACACGTCCAACAACTCGTGGACCGAGTTCACCGCGCCCACCTACCCCGGGCACACGCGGCGGCTGAACGTCGACTCGCAGAACAACATCTGGTGGGGCATCTACTCGGCCGGCAAGCGGGACGGCAAGCTGGTCAAGCTGGACCAGTCCACGGGCAAGATGACCGAGTGGTCGATCCCGCAGCAGAACGCCGAGCCATATGACGTGGCCGCCGACCCGGAGGACAACATCTGGGCCCCGGATGTCGGCCAGCGGACCGACGGCGAGTACGGCGCCACGCTCTGGAAGTTCGACCCGCGCAGCGAGGAGTTCACCTTCTATCCGAAGCCGCAGCGGCACGCCGACTCGCCCAAGATCCAGATCACGCGGGACGGCGCCGTATGGTACTCGCCGCGCGGCAGCCGCGAGGCGCCTGCGTTCGGGGTGCTGTATCCGGACATGGACAAGATCGACGACCTGGGCGCGTACTACACGTACGGACCGCCCGGGTATCCGTTCCCGGGGCCGTCCACCGAGACGAATTCCGGCGGGAACTGACGCGCACGGCGTCCGGCAGCGGCCTGGCGCCGAGTACCACGCAGGAATCGACCGGCCGGCATCTTCCCCCCGCGGGAAGGTGCCGGCCGCTTCGTCTTCCGCACAGGGATGCGGGCCGTGCATCCCTGCCTCCACTGCGCGCCTGACTCTCCCCTCGTCACGCCCTCTTGTCCTGGCACGGCCCGGCTGAACGGCGATGTCTCCGGCGCCCCGATCACTTTCGAGGTCGACGGCCGGCAGTACCTCGCGGAGGCGGGCCGGCTGCCGGCCGCGCCGGTGCGGACCGGCGCCACCGTGCCGCTGTCGCACGATTTCCTCGCCAAGGAGACGGTCGATATCGCCGAGGCCTACCTCCTGCAGACGCGGGTGAATCCGGATGAGGGTGGGGTAGAATTGACCCCGATTCGTTGACCATCGTGCAGGAGGGAACACAGATGAAGAACAGACGAATCCAGTTGGCAGCTACGGCGGTCTTCGGTGCGTTCGTGGTGTCCGGGCTATCGGTCGTGGCCGAGCAACAGGCACAGGAGGCTCCTCCGATGGGCTTCTTCGTCACCAGTGTCGGCCTCGGTGACGGCGCCAACCTGGGTGGGCTGGAAGGCGCGGACGGCCACTGCCAGACGCTGGCCGCGGCGGCGGGCGCCGGCGACCGCACCTGGCGGGCCTACCTGAGCACGCAGGGCACCGGAGCCGTAAACGCACGTGATCGGATCGGGGAAGGACCGTGGGTGAACGCGGAGGGCCTCGTCATGGCCACCAGTGTCGAACGCCTGCATTACGACAACTCCACCTTCAACTGGACCCACTCGTTGGACGAGAACGGCAACCAGTTCGCATCACGCATCGACGGAGACCCCGACTTCACGGAGCACGACGTGCTGACCGGCACGCGGATCGACGGCACGGCGTTTCCGGAGGGCGAGGACCGCACATGCGGCAACTGGACCAGCAATGGCGAAGGCAGCGCCATGCTCGGCCACGCCGACCGCTACTCCTTCACGACACCGGGTTCGCCCTGGAACACCGCCCACCCGTCACGCGGTTGCTCGCAGGACGATCTGGTGGCTACGGGAGGGGCCGGCCTGTTCTACTGCTTTGCCATCGACTGATGGACGTCCGATGAGAGGTCGAGATCGAGAAGACGCAGAAGCACTTGGATGAGTTGTGAGGTTGCCCCGGCTATGCGCTTCGCATAGCCGGGGGGCCTGGAGCCGAGCCAGGGCGCCGGCCAGCCCTGGTATACTCCAGGGCGTCAGAAGAGTCGGGAGGTACGCCATGTTGCGAGTGCTCGTGCTCCTTGCGTCGGTGTTGGGTCTTCTCAGCGGGCACCCACTTGGTGCCCAGACCGCCCCGGACTGCGATCCCGCCGGAGATGTGAACTTCGTCTGCGGCACGACCAATCCGGAGGATCTCTACGCGGTTCCCGGCGCCCCCTGGGTAATCGCATCGGGACGATACTCCGCGTCGGAGGGTCCCGTCTATGCGGTGAGCCTTCGTGATCACAGCGCCCGGGAGATCTTTCCCGCGGGAGCGTTGCCGCCGGAGCACGACCGCGACACCTATAGCGCCTGCCCCGGTCCGAACAACGTGTTCCAGCCGCACGGACTGACCCTGCGGGAGGGCGGCGGCGATGTGCATACACTCTACGTGGTCGGTCATGGCGCGCGCGAGGCCATCGAAGTCTTTGCGCTGGACGTCGGCGGCGCCGTGCCCACGATGAAGTGGATCGGCTGCATCCCGGCACCGGAGGGCACCGCCCGCATCAACTCCATTACGGCGCTGCCGGACGGCTATCTTGGCGCGACGAACTTCGACCGCGCAGGTGGGGAGCTCTGGGAATGGCATCCCACGACGGGCTGGGTCGAAGTGCCCGGCAGCCAGATGCCCGGTCCCAACGGTCTCGTGTCCTCGGATGATGGGCAGTGGTTCTACATCGGGGGCTGGAGCGATCGGGCGCTGGTGCGGCTGTCACGCGGCCAGAGTCCGGTGCGCGTCGACCGGATTCCGGTTGGCTTCAACGTCGACAACGTGCGTTGGGGACCCGCTGGCCAAGTCATCGTCGCCGGTCACCTGACCCAGTGTGAGGATCTTGAGCCTTGTGAGCTGTCGGCCGCTCGCGTGGCCGAGGTCGATCCGACAACGTTCGAAGTCCGCCAACTGGTGGACTACAAGGGAAACGAGTTCTTCAGGCTCGGCACCGTGGCCATCGAGGCGAATGACGAGATCTGGATTGGCGGGATCAGGGGCAGTTACGGGATCGCTCGATTCCCACGCTAGGCGGGCGATGCGCGGTCTGGTCGAGCAGGGCGCCGACCAGACCGCGCATCCGGTCCGCCGGCTCGTCGATGACCCGGAAGAACTGCAGCATCTCGGCCGGATCGGGAGGCGGATCGGCGCCCTGCACGGTGGCGGTCAAGCCCTTCGGCGTTGATCCGGAACACCTCGCCCTACATCGCGATCGACCAGAACCTACCAGGCTGGCATCCGGCGATCGCGCACGTAGGACGACGTGATGCGCCCGAGGCTGGGGGTGCCGGCCTGCCGCATCACCATCCGCAACTCGCTGTCCAGGATGTCGAGCGCCGTCTCCACGCCGGCCTGCCCGAACGCGGCCAGGCCGAAGATGTAGGGACGTCCCACGCCCACGGCCGTCGCGCCGAGGGCCAGCGCCTTGAAGATGTCGGTGCCGCGGCGGAAGCCCCCGTCGACGATGATCGGGGCGCGCCCGGCGACGCCGGCCGCCACCTCGGGCACGCACTCGACCGACGAGCGCAGGCTGTTCTCCATGCGGCCGCCGTGGTTCGACACCCAGATGCCGTCGGCGCCGTACTCCAGGGCGAGCTCGGCGTCCTCGCGCGTCACGATGCCCTTGAGCACCACCTTCATGGAGGTGGCGTCCTTCAGCCGCTTGACGTAGTCCCAAGTGGCGATGCGACCGTCGAGCTGGGGCGGCCCGAGCGGCGGCGTGGTGGTCATCGGCTTGCCGTCGGGGTTGATCGTCGACCCGAGGAAGCCGGGCAGCGCGAGGCCCCGATCTTCCGGGTTCAGCGTGTGGCAGGTGCCGCAGAACGCGCGGTCGCGGCGCCGGGCGCGCGCGTGCACGATGCGCTTGCCGCCGCCCTGGCTGTCGATGGTCCAGGCGAGCACGGGCGAGCCGGCCGCCTCGGCCCGCTTGATCATGGCCAGCGTCCGGCTCCATTCGGGGTCGCGGTAGAGCTGGAACCAGACGGGCCCGCCGCGGGCCGCCGCCACGTCCTCGATTGGCTGGCTCGCCGCGTTCGAGAGCGCCATGATGTGGCCGCGCGTGTGCACCGCGCGGGCCACCTCGACCTCGCCGTCCCGATGGAAGGCGCTGAGTGCGCCGCAGGGGCAGAGGAGGATCGGAGAGTGCGCGCTCGACCCGAAGAGCGACAGCGACATGTCGATGCGGCTGATATCGACCAGGCGCCGGACGCGGAGCTGGTACTGCGTGAACCCTTCCCGGTTCGCGCGGTACGTCGCCTCGTCCTCGGTGCCGCCGAGGAACGCCACGTGCCCGTAGTGCAGCTTCTCCTTGGCGACGGCCTCGAAGTCGAAGACCGTCAGCGCCTCTTCCGGCGACGCGATCAGCTCGCCCGCGGGGCCGCCCTCTCGGAACGGCTCCTGGCCGAGCGCGTGGAGGATCTTCGGAGACAGCGCGACGTACGGCAGGGCGGGGCTGGCGGCCAGCATCCGCAGGAACTGACGCCGGTCGGTCTGCGGGGCGCTCGGGTTGGGCATGTCACGCTCCTTCCAAACGTCGAGCCTTCGCCACAGGAAACGGAAAGGCGGGTGTCGGCGCCGAGACCCGCGGAGGCCACCGACGGGCGTCGGTGGCCTCGCTATCAGGTTCTAGGAACAGCTGGACCCGGTTCGCTCCCCGCGAACCCACCCGGCCAGCATCTGCCACTCCGGGTCGTCGCGACTCTGCCAGCGTCGCGGACCGTTGTGCGTGTAAGCGCCGCCGCCGTCGGGATGAAGGGGCTTCAGCAGAAACCGACTCTGCTCAGGGTTGCCCGGCGTGATCACGCGGGTGATCAGCCGGTAGGCTCGCTGGGCCTCTTCGTCGCTCCACTCGTCGCCACGTCCGGGAGCCGGCGCGAAGCCGATGAGACCCCCGGAATGGCAGTTGCTGCAGCGGAGCTGCCCTTCGCGCGGATTCGCGAAGACGGGCTGAACGCACGCGCGGAAGAACTCGAAGTCGATCTCGGGCTCCGGCGGAGGGACGAAGGCGTCATCCGGCATGCTTCGAATCCAATCGAGCAGCGCAACGTACTGCGGGTCGTCAGCCGAGGTCCAGTAGGTCCCCCCAGTGTGAGTCAGTCCGCCCGCATCGGGTGACAGGGGCTTCAAGAGCAGCCGGCTGCTCTCGGGGTCGGCCGTGTTGATGAGCTGGCTCACCACCTCGAAGTTGCGCATCGACTGCTCGCTGCTCCAGCCGGCGTTCGAGTTCGGGGTTTCCAGACTGAAGCGCACGCTCGTCTGCCACGTGTGACACATCACGCACGACGCATAGCCTCCAATCGTGCCCCCACGGTCTTCCATGAAGACGCTCTCGACGGTGCCGCGATACGTCTCCAACTCGCCGGTGCTCAGGGTCTGGGCGGCGACCGGCGCGACAATGCCTGGCGGTAGCGCCACGGCCGCCACCGCAGCCAGACAGCAGATCAGCCCCAGGCCGAGTCTCGTCATCATGACGCCTACTCCTGCTCCGAGCGCATGTTGGTGCCCTTGGGATTCACGCGGTCGGGGGGCAGGATGACCGTGCTGATGCGGGCCGGCCGCGAGCCGGTCGTGATGGTGGCGACCACCTCGAGCTTCTCCAGATCGATCGCCAGCGTCTGGTCCGTCCCGGACACCGCGACATACATGTACTTGCTGTCGGGTGTCGACGTCATCCAGTTGGCGCTCGGGCCCACCTCGACGCCGCCGATGTACTCGAGGTCGGGCAGACTCCAGCCGTAGATGCGGCTGTCGAGCCGGCTCGAGGCCCACACGGCGGAACGATCCGCCAGCACCTCGAGACCGTGCATATCACCGGTCTGTATCCCGTCGGCGTTCTTTTCCCACAAGGGCAGCTCGGGCGGCCACAGCATGTCGACGACCTCACGGCTCTCCCAGTCGACGACCCACACGGCGTTGATCCCGGTCGCCTGCGCGAAGATCCGCTTGGTCGACCCGTCGTCGTTTGCCTCGAAGGCCATCGGTCGCACCGTGTGGTGCGTCCGGCCGTATTGCTCGTATCCACTCAGCCCGAGCGACCAGGCCACGGTGTCGGTCTCGGGGTCAATCACCTGGATCGTCGGATCATCCGGCCCGGCCCGGCCGCTGAGACCGAGCACGACCCATCGTTCGTCAGGGGTCACGAAGACGTTGTGCACCGGATAGTGCACCTCGATACTCTTGACGGTTTCGTGCGTGTCGATGTCGATGACATCGACGAGCGCCGGCGCCGCGCGGTTCGGATCGACCTCGACCCCGGGGCCGACTGGAGTCGTCGACCGCTGCCTGATCCCCGCATAGATCTTCCGGTGCTTCTTGTTGACCGCGACCTTGTTCGGTCGCTGCGACAGCTTGATCTGCTCGATCAACTCGAGCGTCTTCGTGTCGAACACGTCGACCGTATGGTCCTGCTCGTTCGCGCAGTAGTAGTAGAGCGCGTCGGGATGCATCGTCAGGTTGTGCGGATTCGGACAACCTCTGATCAGCCCTACGACCTCATTCAGCTCGGGGTCGATGACGTGCTGGATGGTGCCCGCGTTGTTGCTCTGCAGGATCCGCACGACCACCCCGTCGTAGGAATCGAGCTGGGGCACCGCCTGTGCCGCCGCGGACGAGGCGAAAAGCAGACTGGCGACGACGACCCAGAGTGCGCGGCCGAAGAGTGAACCTGTCATCTGAACCTCCGTGTCATGGCTCATGGCGCACCGGACTGCTGCGCCGCACGACCGACTTGGTCCTGTCCGGACAGCCCATGATAGCGCAGACGGACGTCCGGCGTCCTGCCCACAAATTGCTGAAGCGGCTCCCAGATTAGAGGAGCGCCAGCACGGCTTCATCGATCTTTCAAGGTCAGGGCCGATGAACGGTCACGATGAAGCGCTCCCAGGGGCCCACCGTCGAACCCTCGGCACGGAGAGGCCGCCCGCGCTCGTCGCGGTAGCGGACACGCAGGTACGACCCATCAGCGCTGCGGAGAGCGATGTCGTCGACCGGCCCGATGAGCCCGTCTTGTTCTTCGATCCGCTCCAGACGGAACCGCTCCCACTCCCCGGGGCGCACACCACGGGAATCGACCGGTCCCCCTCCGCCGTCGACCGCGCGAAGGTAGCTGCCGTCGTTGGCGCGCAACGAGATCACGGAACCATGTTCGATGCAGCCAGGGAAATTCGCCTCGACCGTGAACGTCTCCTGAATCAGCGGTCGCGAGCGGTTCGCGATTACCCGCCCCCCACCTCCGTGCTCGGCACGCACGAAGTCGCCGGTCCACGTCTGGATGTTCAGCTTCCAGCCGTCGCGGAGGCAGTTGGCGCGCAGATTGTGAGTGGTCAGCGAGGAGAACTCCGAGAAGACGCGGACCGCATGGGCGGGGCCGTCAACCCGGGAGGAGGGGCGATTCCCCGACACGCCACCCGGATCGCCGTGGTGGTTCCAGTGAGGGCTGGAAAAGCGGGGAAGCACATAGCAGTAGAAGCCCGAGTCGTCACACTGGTCGTAGTACGACATGATGGTGTGCCACGCGTCGCGTCGCGGAGGCCATACCCTGCCGGGAGAACCACGCCGAAACCGGACCTGATTGACGTAACCGAACGCATACGGAGAGTCGAAGTCCACAATGCTGTAGGCGTCCTCGGGATGCTCTTCCGAGTGCACGGCGGCGGAGCGTTGTTCCGTGTAACGGTCGTGGTTGACACCGAAGTTGTGGCCGACCTCGTGGGCGAACGTAGTGGAACCGCAGTTCCTCCGTGTGATGGCGAACCCGGAACCGGCAAAGGTGAACGGTTCCGCACCGTCCAGCCAGGGCGTCGTCCAGCCGGGAGTTCCGACATACGCGATGCCGCAGAACTCGTCGGTGCCGCGTCGGTAGTCATCGACAATCAGATGAACGAGGTCCGCGCGGTGTTCCTCCCGGGCGTGAAGGACCCAATCGAACACACCCCGCGGGTCAGGCCTGGTGCCGTCGCTCCACTCGTCATCAGCGCTGTAGCCAAGCTGCGGCAGCGCGGCTGAGAGTTCTTCAACACGGTAGGGGTCGGAGGGCCGGCCAGGAAGGGCCGCCACTAGGCGCAGACGCGTCGGTGCACCGCTGTTTGCCAGTGCGGCGTTGGTGCCCTGAACCCAATTATCGGCAAGCGCGCGGGCGCGCCCGACGCCGCCGAGCTGGTCGATCACTGAGCGCAGAACGACAACGAGGACGTCAGCGTCATAGGCAGGATCGACCCACGGCCGACGGTGCGACTCGCGGACGGGCGGATCAGGCGGCAGGACGGCGTCGGGAACTCGGCGCGATGGCGAACGCACGGCGTGCGGAGAGACGACGACGCCGTTCAGCCCCACCTCTCCGGTCAGCGTCCAGCCGCCGAGCCGGGAAACGATTTCGCCTGCGACATCGTCACCGTGCACGGTGAGCCTGACAACCTCTGCCGGGGCCTCGCCGGCCGGCGGGGCGACATCCGCCAAGTGGCCCACGAGGCTGTAACCGCGGCCGGTAGGAACGAGATCGGCGAAGACGACGTCTAGAACGACGCCCTGGCCGACGGGAAGCGGCATGCGGACCGGCGAGCCGCCAAGAACCAGATCACGGACGCGCGTCAAGCCGTCGGCATCCAGCCGCACAAGGTAGACGTCGGCGGCGAGGCCGGCAGCCAGTGCGCCTGCGGGGTCGGGGGAGAAGAGAGAGACCCGCACGGCAGGCGAGGGCTGGGCGCCGACGGCGGGCGCCGCTGCGACAAACGGAAGCAGTACGATGACAGCGGCGGTACGGCGGCGCAATGGTCGATCTCCCAAGGCGGTCTCAGAAGCCGAGACGAAAGGACAGCCTCGCACGCTCTGGCGCGACTTCGACAGCCACCAGATCCGGGACGCCGACACGGCTGAAGAACAGGGCGACTAGAGCGCCGGCCGCGGCGATACCGAGACCGGGATAGAGCCGCGGGAGGTAGTCCTCGGTCTCAATGGCACCGCGCATGGCCGTAAGCGCCTCGGATGGGGCAGGTGGATGATCTCCCTGCGCCAGCGAGTCGTTCGTGGACCAGCGACGGACGGCATCGGGGTCGACGTCCGCGTAGGTGGTCAGAAGAGTTCGGGTGCCGACGCGGGCGGACCAGAATTCCTGTGACGTGTAGGCCCAATCGAGAGAGCAACCCGAGCCGGTCCACGCCGTCACTGGGTTCTCGGGGCTGCCGTAGGCGATCTCCAGCGTGGCGAGGGCGGCCGGGGCATGCGACGGCTTCGCGACCGCTACCGTTCCCGGTCGCGAAGGGGAAGGACGGAAGGCGGCCAACGCGCCGTCCAAGCGGCAACGGCGCCCGGCGAGCGCGTACCAGACGCCGGCGGCGGCGACCGCTGCGCCCAGTGCGAGCCTCCGTGCAGACCATCGGCGCCGGGTGTCGACGTCGGCGGAAGCCGGCGCGGGATCGTCGGCAGGCGCGGCGCGCTGGCGGGGTAGCTCCAGCGGATCGACGACGGGAACGTCGTCGAGGCGGTGCAGTTGAGCCGACGAATGCGCCGGATCGAGAAGCGCGGCGAGCAGCAACAGGACAGCAAATCGCAAGATGTCTCTCCCGCATCAGTAAGGATGGCTCGCAACGAAGCGTGGGTGAGCGGTTGGACGCGACCACGACACGCCGGCCTCTGCGGTGGCCTCGATTCGCCACGATCACTGTCCTAGCCCGGATCGCCGCGGGCAAGCGGTGGGTTCAGGTCTGGAAAGAGGCCGGGCCCCGGCTCGACAGAGTACGCCGCGAGGAGCTCCGCCGCCTCGACCCGCAGCGCGCTATCGCCCTGCTCTACGGCGAGGCGGACTACACCAGACCTCCGCGCGCGCCGCGGCCGACGTCGGGCCTGGTCGAGCAGCAGCGCTGGTTCATGCGGGCGGCATCCCGCCGTGCTTGAGCTGATCCGGGTCGCGGCCGGCCTGCACCACCAGGTTATGCCACACCCCCGATGCCGTTCACGGCCCGTGTCAAGTCGCACGTCTCGCCGGTCTCGAACCGCGACGAACCCAGTCCGGAGGGACTAGCGATGACGCTGCCAGGTGGCGCGGCTCTCAACTCCGTCGTCACCCATCAGCGACAGCACCAGCGTGTCGCCGTCGTCCGCGAGGTCGTACGAGTAGCTCAGCGTCCTGCCCCGCACATCCGGTCGAGACCCGCCCTCGACCTCATGCTCGACGACTCTCCGAAAGACGTTCACGTCATATCGGCCGTAGTAGGCCAGATAGCTCTCACGGCTTGAAAGCTGGACCGACACGCGGCCGCTGGCGTCATACGACAGCATCCCGTCGGTGAACGCCGAACCGTCCGCGGCCGCCCCACCGACCCGCTCGAACGACGAGAGACCGAACGCGCCGACGAACCGGGCTATCTGCTCGGTGGCCCGCGCGCCGTTCAACATCAGCGTCATGCTCCGATTGCCTTCGTGACAGGCATACTCGTAGATCGGCTCCTCGGTGTTGGTCAGCGGGTACTCGGCCGACCACGGCTCCGTGAACGAGTCCGGGTCGTAGACGGTGTACTCCTGATGCATCGTGGCCTGGTCGATCCGCGTCAGACGCTGCACCAGACGCATACCCGCCCCGGACCCCGCAAAGGTCCAGCGCGGGTCGAAGTTCGTCGATTCGATCACCAGGGTGTCGCCGTCCCAGGAGCCGCGCGAGGTCCCGGTCCACTGCTGGATGGCGCTGGACACCTGCGGCCGGTCGTCCAGCGGAATCGTGATCGTGGCGTTGATGAACTCGTAGTGGATGACCACATGATCCGGGGTCTGGAAGATCCGGGCCGGGAACGCACTCCCTCGGAGCGGCAGCATCCCGCCCACCAGGCAGCGTTCGTCCAGTGCCCGGTCCTCGGGGCCCTCCGGGATGCCGCTCATACGCCGACCTGGCATGCCCACCCGGTAGCGGCCTTCCTCGGTGCGTGGAATCCGCCCGTTCTCGGGTGAGACGACGAGCGACGTGCGCCCGTCCAGCAGCGGATGGTCGTAGATGGACTGGTCGACCCCGCCATCGCCCAGCTCGAAGTCGGCGCTCAGGGCCCGATCGAGCCGCTCGCGGATGCCGCGCCGCCGCGTGGCAAGAAACTCCGCCTCTTCTTCTTCCGTGAGACGAAGTCTGTCCTCTAATTCGGCCGGTCGCTCGAGGGGCGTCATCGTGGGAAGCGACCAGGTCCCCTGGAGATCCGGCACGCCCCAGGGCGTACGGGGAGGGCCCGCCTCGTCGGCCGGCTGCGCCGGCGCCGAGCACGGAAGCGCCGCGAGGGCGCCGGCCAGCCCGAGGCATCGCAGGACGTACTGAGCCATGCTCATGGTCTCGTCTCCGCTTTCAGTCGCTGCAGCTCCTCCCGCGACCGGAACTCCAGCTTCGCCACCTTCCCGGCCCCAAGGTAGCCCATGCCGATCTGGGTGCGGCCATTCACCGTCACCGCCTGCAGCCCGTGGGTCTTGGTCCCGATCGTCGGCAGGTAATAGCTGGTCCACTCTTCCGTGCCGGGATCGAACTTCGCGATCGAATCGCCATGCGTGAACGGCAGCCACACCATGCCGTCTTCGTCCACCGACGTCTCGTAGCAGTTCCCGTCCTCATGCTCGGGCGGAAAGGGATACATCTCTTCGAGGTCAGAGCGGCTGTCGAGCTTCAGCAGGCCGCCACCGTACCACGAGCAGCCCCAGAACGTGGTGCTCCGCGGATCGGCGCCTGGCTTGCGAATCGCCACGGCGCCCGGCCTCCCGTAGCCGTAGAACGTCAGGCGATCGGCGAAGACCGCCAGCTCCTCCGCGGTGAACAGGTCGCTCCTGTCGTTTACCGCTTCGGGTAGAGGCACGAACGTGGCCTGGCCGGTCTCGAGGTCCGCCTTCATCAACCCGTCCCGCGGAATGGCGGTCGACCACCAGCCATTGCCGGCGCCATCGCCGGTCATCCCGTAGTTCGAGGCGTTCGGAACCGGGTTCTCGAAGAGCGTCCAGTCGCGGGTCCTCGTGTCGTAGCGCATCGCCTTCGCGTCGTTCGTCGCCCCCGCGGCCCAGATGCCACCTCGCCCGTCGTCGCCAATCCAGGGCCCCACGCGTGCCCCCTCGGGCGGGCGAATGATGGCCGATTCGCCCGTCCGCGGGTTGATGCGCCCCAGCGCACCAATGTTGCTCATGTCGAACCACACGACTCCGGCGTCGTCCCGGATGATGTCGTGCGAATTCGCGGGGGGAGCGTCCGGTGTCTCCGACAGCACGAAGTTCGTCGCGTGCCCGGTCCGCCAGTCGTATCTGACGACGGTGCGGGTGATGTTGAACATGTCGGCCATCCACACGTTTCCATCGGCATCCAGCGTGGCGTTCATCGCGTGGTGCTTGGACTCGTCCATGAAATCGACAGGGCCGAGCGCCCAATCGGTGCTGCCATCGTTGAAGAACGGCAATCCGAAACCGGGCTCGGGCGCGTCGTATTCGCGGGCGATCATCAGCGTCGAGTCCCCCGTCGGACGACGGGGCGTGAACGTCATGGGCGACGGGCCCGGACCACGCACCTTCGCCAGCCACGCCGCCAGCTCATCCCGGAAGTGGACCATGATCGCGTTCGGCTGGCGACGGGCCGCGGCGGCCGGAGTGCCATACCGATACGGGTGCATCCGGCTCATCACGTCGATGATGTTCCGCCAGCCGGCCTCGTCGAATCGGCTGATCAGCGTGAAGTTCTGCGGATGACATCCCATACAGGCCGCCCGAAAGACCTCCTTCATCCGGAGGTCCTCACGGGTGCCGTCCGGCAGCGCCGCATACCATTGGCTCCCCGTCAGCTGATTGTGGAAGTCCGCGGTAGGGGTGAGCGTGAAGTTCTGTCTGGCCCCGGCCTCGCTCAGCGCCACCTCCGCGCGGCCCGCCTCGAAGGCCTGGGCCTGTGCCCAGACCTTGTAGGGCCGTCCAGTCTCGAGCGGCGGGAAATGGTACTCGCCGTCACTGTCGGTGAACACGCTCGTGGTGACGTTCCGCCCCGGCGCCCGGGCAGACACGGTGACGCCCTCGAGCCTCTCGCCTGACGTCGATGTGACGTTCCCCCACAGGGGACCGGCGGTCTCGCCGAACGACACGGGGTCGGCCACATTCGGCGACGAGAGCTCGACCAGCCGGTCCACCACCGGCGGGCGGAGCGTCTCGACTCTCTTGAGGTAGCCGATGATCGAGTCGATCTGCTCGGGCCGGAGGGCGTACCTGAACGCCGGCATCGTGGCTGAGCCTTCGGAGATGAGCCGTCGCACCGCGCGTTCGCGGTCCTCCCCTTCGACATTCGTCCTGGAGAGCGGCGGCCCGTAGGATGCCGCGTCGACGAGGCCTGCCCCGGCGCCTCCGGTGGTCGACATCGTCGAGTAGTGACAGGTGTTGCAGCGCTGCTTGAACAGAAACGCGCCCTGCCGCTCGCTCGCGCTCAACGACGACAGAAAGTGCGTGTCGGTGACGCCAAGCACCTGCGGCTCCATGCCCCATGCGGTGCGCATCCACTCTTCGACGTCGGGGGGTACGTCCGGCGGTTCTGCTGACGTGGCCGGCTGGGCGAGAACGCCGGACGGGGGGAACAGGAGCACACCGAGCACCACCAGCACAGACTTCATGGCCATGAAGGTTCGGCTCCTGAATCGAGTACCGTCGTCGATCTCACCCGTTTGGCTCCTCAGCCGCTGCTCGTCACCAACCAGCAGGGGTTCGAGGGGCATAAGCTGCCGCGAGTCAGCAGATTATACCTGGAGTGTGTCTCCGACGATCGTAGGATCGAGCACCTGGAGTTGACCCGGTTCCGTGGACACCTATCCTCTTGGCGAGGAGGAGGAGGAGGCCTGCGCACCGACGAACGTGGACGGTGAACGGGTAGTCGAGCATATCGGCGGAGACTCCCATCAGAGCGATTCGCCACGAGACTGACGGCATTCACCGCCTTTTACCGCTGCACGGCCGACCTACGGCCGCCGGCCAACCCGCGCAGCACCTCGGCGAACGCACGGGCGGTCATCGGGCGCGCCGACCGGGAAGCCGTCAGCATCAACGCCGCCAACGCGGCCACCGGCGCCGATGGCTCCGAGCCCGTGACCGGCGGTGCGGCATGGCTCAACCGCTGATTCCGAATATGGTTCACCGCCTCGTCGATGCCGTCCGTTCCCCGCGGGTCGTGCACCGCGTCGTGGAACTCGCCCGCCGTCGGGACCCGACCCGATCGAGCAGGTCCGCGCGCGGCGTCGAAGGCGCCTACTCGTGGCGCGAGCTCGTGCGGGCGCAGCACCGCGTCGGGCTGACCCAGGGAGAAGGCGCGAGCGCATCAACCGGTTCGGACGACGATGAACGAAGACCGGCCGCCGCCGGTGCTGCGCACGAAGGGTCAGCCGAAGAGGATCCTCGAGCGGGTGCGCCCGGCGCTTCGCGAGCACGTCCGGCCGCACACGAAAGCCGGAGCCGGCGAACGGCTCGGCGGGGGCACCATCCTCGCCGCGCGCTGGGATCACCGGCTGAGCCGCGACGTCGACGCGCACGTCGAGCTCGACACGACCGAGGACGGGCGCGCGCTGCTCGACCGCGCGGCCGCCGCCTGCGGCGGCTACCGGGTCGAGCACCCGCAGTTCCGGCGGATCGAGTTCGAGCGGAACCGGGAGAACCACCTCGACGTGTCGTTCGGCGCGGCGCGCCCCGCCGGCGGCGAGAGCACGGCAATTGGACGAGGTCGCGGGGAGTCCCCAGGACGACGGCGACGAAGACGCGCTCGGGCGTTTCGCTGCTTCAAGTCGGTCGACCTGGTCGCCGACAGCGAGGCCACCTTCACGCTGCAGACACAGCCCACGCTACTCCAGCAGCGCTGCTTCGAGCTCTTGGGGGTGACGCCGCGAATGTAGCCAGAACCGACACCCCCAAGAACCAGACAACTGCAACAATAAGAGTGACTTACACGCGATCAGCAGCTGAAATTCCCGTCTAGTGGTGTGTCCCAAGAACTGCTTGACGGTTAGCCGCGCCTTGAGTAGTATGCGGGTCGGTATGGACCACCCCGCCGCACCGCTGCCGCTCGACGCCGAAGACAGGAGCACGCTGGAGATGTGGGCGCGCAGTGCGACAGCGCCGCACCGCGTCGTGTCCCAGGCCAAGGCATTGCTGATGGACGGTGACGGCGTTGCCAACAGTCGCATCGCGACCGCACTCGGCATCAGCCGGCCGACCGTGTTGGACTGGCGGGCACGGTTTCGTGCCGAGGGTTTGGACTCGGTGGGTGCGGTGCGCCCCGGCCGCGGCCGTAACCCCGAGATCACCGCCGATCAAGTGCAGGCCATCGTGCACGAGACGCCGCCGGGCGCCACCCACTGGAGTTGCCGCTCGATGGCCAGGGCGGCCGGCGTGAGCCGCTCCACCGTCCAGCGCATCTGGGACGCGCACGGTCTGCAGCCGCATCGCGTGACGACGTTCAAGTTGTCGAAGGACCCGGCGTTTGTCCAGAAGCGGACCGACATCGTGGGCCTGTACCTGAACCCGCCGGACCAGGCCGTGGTGCTGTGCGTGGATGAGAAGAGCCAGATTCAGGCTCTGGACCGCACGCAGCCGGGCCTGCCGATGAAGCCGGGCCGCTGCGGCGGGCGCAAGAACGGCATGACGCGGTCCGTTGGTGCCGATTGGGGTCCACAGATTCTGCGGAAGAGCGAGAAATCGTAGTAGCGCGTGCGATGGGAGACAGCAATGACGAAAAGCCAATTCCGTGAGGTTTTGTTCGGAGCGAAACACCCTGCCGGACTGCTGGTCGCAGCAGCTACGGTCGCCGTACTCCTTTTCATGCAAGTTGGCGCCGTTGGACAAGAAGCTGGTGCCGTTGAACACAGTGTGTCGGCGCTGCCAGAGACTCAGCAGGAGCCGGGATATAACCCGACGACCCCAGCAAGAGTTGAGCTGGGAAGGCTGCTGTTCTGGGACCCGATTTTGTCGGGACCCGGAGACGTAGCCTGCGCGACGTGCCATCATCCCCAAAGCGCCTATGCGGAGAACCGCGACCTGTCGCTCGGCGTGAAGGGCATCGGCCTGAGCCGCTTCCGGCGTGACGGGCATCTCGTCAAACGCAATAGTCCGACGGTTCTGAACGTTGCCTTCAACGGCATGGATGAATCGGGCAGCTACGACCCGGCGAGTGCGCCGGCGTTCTGGGACAATCGCATCAGGAGCCTCGACTCGCAGGCGCTCGAACCGCTCAAGTCGTTTGAGGAAATGCGAGGGGACACCTACCCGGCGGATGAGGCTATCGCGAGAGTGGTGGAGAAGCTCCAGGCCAACGCCGAGTACCAGAGCCTGTTCGCCGGGGCCTTCGGCGGTGAACAGCCGGTCACCGCGGAAAACCTGGGCAGGGCGATAGCGGCGTTCATGCGGTCGCTGCTGGCCAATAACTCGCCGTTCGACCGCTACATGCGCGGCGACCGCAGCGCCATGACGCGGGAACAGGTCAGGGGAATGCAGCGCTTCGAGGAGATCGGGTGCATCAGGTGCCACAACGGGCCCATGTTCTCCGATTACAAACTGCATGTCATGGGCGTGCCCGACAACCCCGCTCTTGCATCAGGTCTCACAACGCCCGCCTCCGACGGAGGCGCGCAGAACCCTCCTTGCCCGGCAGCTCCTGAGGAGCCGCGTACTGCAGCGTCCCGAGCAGCGTGCGACAGCTATGCGTTTCGCACGCCGTCGCTGCGAAACCTCGAGTTGACCTTCCCATACGGGCACAATGGCATGTTCCGGACGCTGCGCGCCGTCGTGGGGTTCTATGAGGCCACCATCGCCGGGGAGTCCCGGAACCCGAACGTCAGCTACGAGGAGCTCGATCCGCGGCTTCGCGCGTTGCAGAACGTGGACGAAGAAGACACGGATTTGATCGAGTTCTTGTTTGCTCTGAGCGACAGCTCGTTCGACCGTACGATTCCCGAGCGCGTACCGAGCGGCCTGCAAGTCGGCGGAAGAATTCGCTAGACAGAGTACGCGCCGTCGTGGTAGGCTGGCTGTTGAACACCCAATTTTGGGGCATAGCGATTGGAGGGCTCACATGAAATGGTTTTCCCTGTGTGTACTCGGCGTAATGGCGGTTGCGATGACCGCGCCGGCGCAGGCGCAGGTCTACGAGGAGCGCCGGATTGATACGGATGACCCCATCCAAAAGCCGTTGCTCGCCGCTCCGAACGCGGCTATGGCCAGGGACGCCACGGTCGTTAAGTGGATTCGGAATCCGGAGAAGAGTCCGGAGGACGACGTCACGGCTGCCGACTTTACGTTTGAAGTCTTGAGGCCCGGCCCCGGCCGTATGGTCTGCTACGACCTGACCGGCTTTCCCGGAGAGCGGCCGTGGTCGGTGGAGTGCGTCAGCAGCGATGCCAACATGGCGCGCATCGCGCAGAATCGAGCGTTCGCGGAAATGGGGGCCAAGGCCCAGCCACTGCTGGCAGATGGCCGGCGGGCCGGCAGGCCTGTCTTGTCGAGCAGCGGCACCGGAGGCATTAGGGATCTGGTTGTGGCCGCCGGGAAAGACGGAACGCGTGAGCTGCCCGAAGTCGGGTCCATCTGGTACAACCTCCGGGGCGACAGCCAGGACACCGCGATCTGGCACACGTTTATCGGCATGCCGAACTTCATGGCGAAAGACATCGGACTGCCGAACAACCGCGACGCGGGCGGCGCCTGGCTGATGTTTGAGGGCACGCCGGAAGCCCACGTCATGTTGCCGGGCCGATAACCGGCAGAGAGTTTCTCGGCCTCGGGGTTTTCGACCACGAATCAGGGGGAGGTGTGTGACACCTTCCCCTGATTCCCGCAGGTTGCGAATGACATCGCTTTGGGTGAGTTCTATGAAATACCTACTGACAGGTCTTCTTGCCTCCGCTCTTCTTGCCTCCGCCACGATGTTTGCAACCCAGAGCAGACAGACGTTCTCAGGCACGATCACCGATGAGGAGTGCCCCATAGCCGATCATTCCGGAATGCGGATGGGGTCGACCGACGCTGCCTGCGCCATCGCTTGCGTCGATGACCACAGCGTCCCGTTCGTTTTGTTTGACGGCAACGAAGTCTATGGGTTGAGCGACCAGGACAAATCAAGAGAGTTCGCCGGAAAGAAAGTGGTAGTCGTCGGCACGCTGGACTCCGAGACCAACACGATCCAGGTCAATTCAATGGCCGCGGCCAAGTGACCCATCGATCCTCCCGGCATCCACACGGTTTGCGAATGTTTCCTCTCGCCGTCTCCATCCACCGGCCACGAAGCCGTTCATAGTGCGTTGCCGCCCGGTCGGCGGCAAGACGGCTCGGCCCCGCGGTGTGCGCGTCAGCCGCCAGCGTTTTTTTTGAGCGCAGATCGCGCACGAGCTTCTCGAGCGTGCGTCGGTGGAGGACGACGCCAAACGTGGCGTGAATCTCCGCCAGTAATCCCGGTGTCGACACAGCCTCCCTGCGGCCCAGGCGGGCGGTCACGAAGCGCGAGAACTCAGCCGCCGCGCGCTGTACGAGCAGCTCGACCGCCCGGCGCGGCGGCCCCTGCCCGCCGCGCGCTACGTCCTCGCGCAGTGGAAGCAGTGCCGCGTCAACATCGACTACCACGTCGAGGTCGAGCGCCACAGACCGATCCGTAAGGGATAGGGGCGCTCATAGTCTCGGTCGGGATCTCCTCCAGCCGCGGCAGCGGGGTCACCTCGTGTCGAACCTAGTGGCGACGTACTTCTTGGCATCCTCTTCATCGAGCCGCACAGAACCGGGTCCGGTTCGGACGTAGAGGTCGCCGCCATCGTTTTTCTCAACGCCCTTCCAGCGTAGATACACAGGCTCCGGACTCCGCTGGCAGCTCACAAGGCAGACGGTCTTGCCCTCAACGATCTGCGTCTTCGGGTCGATGCAAGTGCCAGCGCGGTCGCCGAGACCGTTGCGCACGGCTTGGGCGAGGTGGCGCATGAACTTGTCGTCGTTGTCCAGGCGGTCTCCATGTCGATGTTCTGCTGGACCTCGCGCGGCAGCTCGTCCTTGTCGGCCGGCAGCAGGCGCCGCAGGTGCCGGGCGAAGACGTAGAGCTTCTCCAGGTCGGGGTCGGCGAACGTCAGCACCTGGGAGAGGAACGAGTACAGGCGCACGTAGTCGGTGAGCTGGCCGCGGAAGTCGCCACCCTCGTCGGGATCGAGGTCGACGAAGCGCTGGCGCGCCGGTTCCAGCGCCGCGTAGAGCCGGTCCTGGTTCGACCTGGGGTCGAAGTAGACGCGTGCGAACGACTCGACGTCGGCCGCCGCGAACACGCCGAAGTCGAGCAGCCGGCCCTGGACCTCGTAGAGCAGGTTGGGGTCGGTCTCCTCCGAGAGCAGGGTGGTTTCGTAGTACGGCTCGAAGGCCTTCTTGATCTCGTCGGCCTCATTGGCGAAGTCGAGCACCATCGTGCCCTGCTTGCCGGGGTGCGTGCGATTCAGGCGCGAGAGCGTCTGCACGGCGTTCACGCCGCCGAGCTTCTTGTCCACGTACATCGTGTGCAGCAGCGGCTGGTCGAAGCCGGTCTGGAACTTGCTGGCGACTACGAGGAAGCGGTACTCGGGCTTCTCGAACTCGGCCGCCGTCTGCCGGTCGCCGATGGTCAGCTCCTGCCCCGCCGAGTTCATGCCCGACTCCGTGTAGGACTCGCCGCCGTCCTTCACGGTGCCGGAGAAGGCGACGAGCGCCTTCCAGGGATGGCCCTTCTCGGCGAGGTAGCCGTCCAGCGCGATCTTCGTGCGGACGGCGTGCAGGCGCGAGCGCGTGACGATCATGGCCTTGGCGCGCCCGCCGATCGCGGTCGCGACCTGCGCGGCGAAGTGCTCCACGCAGACGGCGACCTTCTCGCCGATGGCGTGGGGGTGCAGCTCGACGAACGACTTCAGCAGATGCTCGGCCTTGCGCTTGTCGTATCGAGGGTCGTCCTCGATCGTCTTCAGCAGGCGCCAGTACGCCTTGTAGGTCGCGTAGCTGGCGAGCACGTCGAGGATGAACCCCTCCTCGATCGCCTGGCGCATGGTGTAGCGGTGGAAGGGCTCGAACTTTCCGTCGTGCCGCTTGCTGCCGAACAGCTCCAGGGTCTTGGGCTTCGGGGTGGCCGTGAAGGCGAACGTCGACAAGTTCGGCAGCCGGCCGCGGCTGCGGATCTCCTCCAGGACCCGCTCGTCGATCTCCTCCTCCGGGGTCCGGGCGCCCGCTTCCTCCTGCGCGGCCTCCTCCAGGTTCCCCGCCGCGAGGACGGCCTTGAGGCTCTTGGTGCTCTCGCCGGACTGCGACGAATGCGCCTCGTCCACGATCACGGCGAAGCGCTTGCCGGGGAGCTCGTTGATCTGCTCGGCGATGACGGGGAACTTCTGCAGCGTGGTAACGATGATCGTTCGGCCCGCCTCGAGCGCCTCGCGGAGCTGGCGCGACGTGTGGTCGATGTTCTCCACCACGCCGAGAGTCTGCTCGAACTGCCGGATGGTACGCTGGAGCTGGCGGTCGAGCACGCGCCGGTCGGTCACCACGACCACGGAATCGAAGACGCGCCGGTCGCCGACGTCGTGCAGCACCGAGAGCCGGTGGGCGAGCCAGGCGATGGTGAAGCTCTTGCCGCTGCCGGCCGAGTGCTGGATGAGGTAGCGCTGGCCCGTGCCGTGGTCCCGTGCGTAGCCGACGAGCCGGCGCACGCAGTCGAGCTGCTGGTAGCGCGGGAAGATCAGGAAGCGCTTGCCGGTCTTGCGTCCGCGGTCGTCCTCGGCCTCGACCTCGTGGATGAACTGGCGGACGAGGTCGAGCACGCTGTCCCGGGCCCAGATGCGTTCCCACAGGTAGTCGGTGGGGAAGCCCGTGCGCGTGGGCGGAACCGGCGGGTTTCCTGCGCCGCCGAAGCGCCCCTGGTTGAACGGCAGGAAGCGGGTCTTCGGTCCGGCAAGGGCAGTTGTCACGAACACCTGCTCCGGGTCCACCGCGAAGTGGGCGAGGCAGCGTCCGTAGCCCAAGAGCGGCTCGCGCGGGTCGCGGTCGTTCCGGTACTGCCGGATGGCATCCTGGACGTCCTGGCCGTTGAGCGGGTTCTTGAGCTCGGCCGTGAAGATGGGGATACCGTTCAGGAAGAGCGCGAGGTCGAGGCTCTGGTCGGTCTTCTCGTGTCAGGAGTCATGGGAACGGTGACGCGCAGTCGTGTCCGCCGACCTGTTCAGCGCGGTTCCAGGACGGAGAGACCGAGGTCCCGGAAGTCCGAGGTGTTCAACGTCGCCAGGGAATAGCCGCGACTGCTGGCCGTGCCTGCGATCTGGGAATCGGCCAGGCTCATCGGCGACCCGGCACGCCGGCGCTCGGCGCGAAGCCTCGCGCTCTCGGTGGCGGCCCGCACGTCGAACGGGACGACACGCTCCGAGAACCCGTCGACGATCTTCGAGAACGCGCGGCCCAGGCGCGCCCGTTTCCGTCCGGGCGGAAGTATCTCTATTCCGAAGAGGATCTCGTCGACGGTGACGGCGGAGAGAAACAGGACCGAAGGAGGGTGTCCGTCCAACCAGCGCATCACACGCCCGTCCGGTTCGACGCGCATGGCTTCCGACAGCACGTTGGTGTCCAGCAGGATCATTCGGGGGCATCCCGGCCGTATTCGCTTGATGCGAAGTCGATCGGATCGTCGACCTCACGCGCCGGCAGGTCGAAATCGATGGCATCGTCGCCGATGATGCGGCGGATCATCGCGCCGGCCGGCTCCACGTCCACGACGGCGTCGGCCAGGATGCGACGCACGGCCTCTTCCAGTGACAGGCCGTCGCGTTGCGCCCGCATCTTCAGCCGCCGAAAGACCTCGCCGTCCAGACGGCGTACGCTCAGGCTCGCCATGTTCACCGCTCCTCTGGTTCTTCAGGAATGCTAGCACGAGTCAATGAAGTGCTCGCATTCGACGAGGTCGGCAACGCGTTCGACGCCGACCGCGCAACCGACGTGTCCGTGCCACCGGCGCCTCAACCGTCTGACCCGTTGTCGCCGCGGACGCGGGCGAGCAGCTCTGACGCCGCGGCGCAAGAGCCCGTGCCAGCCAAGGAAGCCGCCGAGTACCTTTTGGATATCTCGCGCTTGACATACGCGAACCCATTGGATAATTTGGCCGGGTGTTCGAGATCGTGTACAGCGCGCAAGCCCGCCGTCGGCTGCGCCGCATGGCGGCAAACACCGCGCAGACGATAGTCGCGAAGATCGACGCTCTCGCGGCGGACCCTACGGCGCCGAACCCGAACGCCGCGGCCTTGAAGGGCGGGCCGGGCTTTCGCCTCCGCGTCGGCAATTGGCGCGTGCTGTACGTCGTCGAGTCCCCCGAGGAGTTGCTGCGCGTGGCAGCGATACTGTCACGCGGGGAGGCGTACCGATGACCACCACGCCGCAGACCCTGACCCTCGCCGGCGAGGACTACGTCGTGATTCCCCGAGATGAGTACGAGCGCCTGCGCGCCGCCGCCGATGAAGACGCCGCCGACGTCGCCGCCATCCAGCGCGTCCTCGACGACCCCGACGAGACTTGGGCGCCGGCAGAGCTCGTGCGCCGCATTGTCGAAGGGGAACACCCCGTGCGCGTCTGGCGCACGCACCGCGGCATGACTGCCCGCGCGCTGGCCGTCGCCGCGGGCATCCCGAGCTCCTACCTCTCCGCCATCGAGCGCGGCGTGAAGCCCGGATCGGTGAAGGCGCTCAAGAGCCTGGCCACCGCTCTGGATGTGCCGCTGGACGATCTCGTGTGACCGCCGCGCGCCGTCTTCACGACCGGGTCGTCAATAGCGGCGCCTACCGCATCGCGACGTTCGAGGCGACGACGTCGACGGAATCCGGCGCGAGTTCGAGCGGTCGACCGACGAGTACCTCGCGTCGTGCCGCGAAGACGGGGTCGAGCCGAAGAAGCCGTTCTCGGGCACCCTCAACCTGCGGCTCGGCCCCGACCTGCACCAGCGCGCCGCGCTCTCGGCCAGCGCGCACGGCGTGAGCCTGAACAGTTGGATCAAGCAGGCGGTGGAGGAGAAGGCGGCGCGGTGACCTCGCAGACTCGAGAACCGCGAGCTCATCGCCGACAGCCGCAGCCTGTCACAGCTCCGCGTCACAGCCTGTCACAGCTCCGCGTGCGTGACCGAAAAAGCGCGGCTGGAAGCTCATCGGGGCACCGCCTCCCGCACGTCGATCTTGCCCGTGACCGCGGCGGAGATCAGGGCGGTGCGAAATTCCCTGAGGTGGTCGATCGCTTGGCGGATCTTGGCGATGAGGGCGTCGATTCCCGAGGCTTCCGATCGGATGAAAGCCACGATCCGATCCTGCTCTGGCACTGGTGGGACCGGTGTTGAGAAGCAACCGACATCAGGCATGTAAATGGTCTGGTGCGTTGAGCCCATCGTGAGGCGCCGAAACTCTGGTCCCATGCGCCGCAACACGTACAGCAGGTACTCGGGTCGCATCGAAGTCCCACATACCCAGTTAACGAAGTCTGGAGTCGTGGCCATGTCAACGCCGAGGATTGCCGAAAACCCGACTGACGCCGTACGAGACAGAATCACTGTGTCCTTGGGGACGAGTCTGGCAGCGGAGTTAGCCAATCCGATCTCGCTGATTTTCTCGGCGGTTGCGTGGACGTATTCGACTTGGCCATCCCGAATCTGCCAGACGTCAGCAAGTCCAAACCATGGAATGGTGCAGTCCTTCCAATACTCTGGATTCTGCCGGCTGGGCGTGTGCCCTGACCGCAGAGTGGCCGCGAACTTTGTCCTCTTCGCTCCCCAATGCGCCGGGATCTCGCCCAGCCATTCGACGCCGGAGTCCTTCGTGGGGACGTTCGGGTCGAGGCCCCGGGTGACGGCGCGGGTGATGAGGGCGGTGCGTTTCTCCTGAAGCAGCTTGATCAGCCGCTCCTTCCTCGCCACCAGCGCGTCGATCTTCGTCGTTTCGCGGTCGAGGAAGGCGACGATGGCGCGTTGTTCAATGGCGGCTGGGATTGGCACGCGATAGCGTCGCAACTGGACGGCCGTGAGGTGGTCAATGGTGTTCGGGTTTCCCCCGGCAGTGAAGACTCCTCGCTTTGCCATTGCGTACATGAGGAAGTAGAAGAACCTCGGCACGTCGCACGTAGACCACGGTCTCACACGATGAATTGCCTTCTGGTAGTAGCACTCATCGAGCTCACCACGCCAGACTGCGGTCCTGCCGACCTCTCCACCCTCACAAACGAGAAGGTCTCCCGGCCGAAGCAGATAGCGATTGCGGTCGGATGGCGGAAAGTCCATCTCCGGGAGACCATGGACGTTCACGGTGTCCCATTGGACATCGACATTCCGTAGGTACTTGCCAGACGATTCACCGGTGACTCGCTTCGCATCGAGCATCTTGCCAAGCGCCACTTCGTAGCGCGCATACACCGGAGCGATGTCCCAGGTCGCCGGGACCTCACCCAACCACTGGACGCCGGACTCCTTGTAGTATGGGTATGGCGGGCGGCGCCGCGGTCGCGGCTTCCCAACCGGACCGGTCACCTCAGCCACCACCTTCTCCTCCCGTCCGAACTTGAACGCTCGGCCGCCATGGCCCGCCGGCCGGCCACGCCTGCGTGAACGGACTCTCCTCGATCGGGCTGTCGCAGACCGGCCCGAGGAAGCGGCGCAGCTCCTCGCCGGCTTCCACGAGGTGGTCCGGCCCGTCGACGCCGGTCCCTATCTGCCGTGGCATCTCGCGCCAGCGTTGCTCGCGCGCGGCGGCGTCGTGCTCGTCGTGGTAGCCCGCGAGCAGCGCCGTCGGCCGGCCGCCCGTGAGCGACGTCCCGCAGTGGCGGAAGGTCTCGGCGATGGCGGTGCGCAGGGTGTCGCCGTCGAACGTGAAGCGGCGGGCGAGGCGGGCCACGTCCCGGAGGTCCTTCACGCGCGAGTTCCTGTCACCCAGACTGGCCATCGCGTGGAACTTCTCGGCGATCATCTCACGCGGGTACATCCAGAGGCGGGGAGCGGGGAGGTCGAGCAGCGTGGGGTAATCCTTCTCCTTGCGGCCGAGGGTGATGACGTTGCCGAAGCCGATGTCGACCGGGACCGCGAGCCGGACCCGGCCGAGGCCGCCGCGGATCCGCACCCCGAGGCCGCCGTCGCTGATCGATGCGGATGCTCGTGATCGAGATCGTGGCCGGGTCGAAGACGACGCCCTCCTCTCGACAGGGGATGCCGCAGACGTACCGGCGTTGCGCGTCCCTCGCGGCGCGAACTCGCGATTCTGCATATATGGTCATGTCAGGTACGAAGGCGTTGTTCCCATACGGCGGTGGAATCTCCCCTCCAGCTCCGCGAAAATGCGTTCGCCCCTTCTTGAAGCTGTTCCAGTCTCCAGCCATTCTGTCTTTGGCTTCGGATGTACGAGCGAATTCCTGAGTCTGACGACGAGCCGAACGTCTTCCGACTCAGCGCACGAAATCTCTTGACGAGCGGCAGCCCGAAGAGCCTACATTTGTTTACCACACGTGGCGTAGAGCTGTGTCGGACTTTCCCGTCGGGCCTTTTCTTCTGCATTTTCCAGGCCTTCGCCAGCTTGCTGACGACGCGCGTTTCCAACCCTCTCAACACGCCACCGAGGTTCGGAGCGGGTTGTTTCCGGCGGGCTTCTTCGTGCCACTCCACGGCGTCGACGAATAGTTCGTTGATCCCCGCCTCAAGTCCGGCGACAGCGGCAAAGATCGCACCTATTGCGAATGACTGGTAACGAGTGAGAACTTGTTGCGAGTCGGCGCGGTCGTGGGAACGCTCAATGGTACGACATTCGCAAGCGAAGAGCCGGGCGGTGTCCAAGTGTACCTTGGCGAAATAGTAACGCAGTCCGATGTCGTGCGCATCGCTCATTCATCCCTCCCCTCGTCGCTCGCGGACTGGACGTCGCCGAGCAGTTGGCTTGCGCCCAAGCCGAGACCCGGACGGCGGCGCCGTCCGTCGGGCTGCTCCTTGCAGAAGGTGGCCATCGGTGTGCTTTCCGGCCCGAAGGCGGCGGCACGCGGCGGGCCGGAGAAAATGTTGGCGAGCGCCGGGAATCGGGGCATGGCCTTGGATGAGGGCCGGGATGTCCCCGCCCCCGCCGGCAGCCCAGTGCGCACGAGTGGATCGAATTGACGGCACGTATACGCAGTTGCCGACACTGCATGCCAGCAAGGCTATGCCCGGAGCAGGCGCTGCTGTAGCAGCGCCCGCATGTCACGACGTCCGTCCGCGATCACCATCACATAAGCGCCGTCGTCCATCACGCGGTAGATGATCCGGTACGGCTTGAAGAAGACTTCCCGGTACTCCCGGACCCCCAGATCCAGCAGTTCCCTCGGGTAGCTGCCGCGCTCGGGGAACGCGGACAACGCCTGGAAGGCCTCTTCTATTCGGTCCAGCACACGTTCCGCTCTACTCGGCGCGTCTCGCCGGGAGACGTAGTCGAAGATCTCTTCCAGGTCACGGGCGGCGTCATCGGTCAGGCGGACCGTGACGGGCATCAGTCAGCCTGCCGGTGCTTCCGAAGCCGCGCGATGATTTCGGCCGCCGGCTGCACCCGACCGGCTTCGATCTGACGATTCCCCAGCGCGAGCATCTTGAGAAGAGCCATGCTCTCCTGCATCTGCTCGTAGCTGTCGATGTCTTGCACGACGGCTTTGGCCTCGCCGTTCTGGGTCACGATCAAGGGCTCCGGCTGGTCCGCGAGCGTGCGGATGATCTCGGCGGCGTGGGCTTTCAGGTAGCTGATCGGTTTGATTCGGCCGGACAATGGCATGCTACGGCCTCCCGCAAGGACCAAATATAGTCCCTGAACAGGTCTTCCGGCAACGCCGCGGGGTCACCCCGTCATCTCCCGCAGCATGGCCACGATTTCCTTCTCCACCTGCTGGATGTCGGCCTCGATCTCCTCCAGCGGCCGAGGCGGGCGGTACTCGTAGAAATAGCGGTTGAAATTGATCTCGTAGCCGACGAACCCGACCTCGCCGTCCTGCGGATCCCGGCGCGTCGTGTCGATCCAGGCGTCGGGAACGTGCGGCTTCACCTCGCGCGCGAAGAACGTCTCTACGGACTCTCGTAGAGGCACGTTCTCCGTGTCGCGCCGCTCCGGATCCGGCTCGGGGCGACCCTCTCGATCCCGGCAGATCTCCGCCTCGTCATTGCGCTCGGACAGGGCCGAGAGGATGGCCTTCCGGACGGGCGCGGCGAGCTTGAGCTCCGCCGCTCGGGCCGCCTGAGAGAGTGCCGCCTCGAAGTCCGCCCGGTCCAGAAACAGCTTATCCGGCAGGCTTCGGAGCAGGGTCCGGATGGTGGCCTGTTGCTCCCGGCCCGCCGCCTCGTCCCGGACCCTGGCCTCGCCCCGCTTGCGCGACACGACGAGGTTGGCGAAGGCGCGCTCATCGTCGAGCCGCGCGAGCCGCTCGGGACTGGCCTGGAAATCGAGTCGGAGCGGCCGTTCGACGGTGATCTTGCGGAAGCCGAAGTGCGCGGTGGGGTAGACGCGGCTGACGACGGCCTCGCGCTCCTCGCCGTCCCGCTCGACCCTGCGGGTGGCGCCGTCCTCGAAGTCGGCCAGCAGCCGCAGGACGTCCTGCTTCCGCTCGAACGGCACCTCGCGGCGCTTGGCGCCGAGGCTCTTGCGCAGCAGGACCCAGAACGAGGTGGCGTCGACGAGCTGGACCTTGCCGCGCCGCTCCGGCCGCTTGCGGTTCGTCAGCACCCAGACGTAGGTGGCGATGCCCGTGTTGTAGAAGAGCTGCTCGGGCAGGGCGATCAGCGCTTCGAGCAGATCGTTCTCGAGGATCCAGCGGCGGATCTCGCTCTCGCCGCTGCCCGCGTCGCCGGTAAACAGCGGCGAGCCGTTCATGATGATCGCCACCCGCGAGCCGCCCCGGTCCCGTTCCTTCACGTGGGCCAGCATGTGCTGCAGGAACAGGAGCTGGCCGTCGCTGATGCGTGGCAGCCCCGACCCGAAGCGGCCCGCCGCGCCCCGGTCGTGCTCGGCCCGCACCGCGTCCTGGTCGCGTTTCCAGTCCTTGCCGTAGGGCGGATTGGCGATCATGTAGTCGAAGCCGGAGCCGCCGTGCCGGTCGTTCGACAGCGTGCTCCCGAACAGGACGTTCTCGGCGTCGCGGCCGTCCGCCGACTTCATGAAGAGGTCGGACTTGCAGATGGCGAAGGTCTCCGGATTCACTTCCTGGCCGAAGAGGTGGATGTCGGCGTCGGGGTTCACTGCCTTGGCCCGGCGCTCGCCGTCACGCGTCTCGCCGGCGGTGAGGTGCTCCTTGGCGATGGTGAGCATGCCGCCCGAGCCGCAGCACGGGTCGTAGACGCTGAGCACGACCCCCCTGGTGCGCAGCCGTTCCTCGTCGCCGGCCAGCAGCAGGTCGACCATCAGGTGGACGACATCGCGGGGCGTGAAGTGCTCGCCGGGGTTCTCGTTGAGCGCCTCGTTGAACTTGCGGATGAGCTCCTCGAAGATCGTGCCCATCGCGGCGTTGTCGACTGCGTCGGGGTGGAGGTTCACCTGCGGATCGCCGAAACGCTGCAAGACCTGGAACAGGAGCCCCGACTCGTCGAGCTTGGAGATGGTGTTGTCGAAGTCGAACTTCTCGAGCACCTCTCGCATGTTCGGGCTGAACCCGGCGATGTAGTTGCGCAGGTTCTGGGCGATTTGGGGGGCATCGGCCAGCAGCTTCTCGAAGTCGTAGCGCGACGTGTTGTAGAAGGCGAATCCGGAGGCTCGCCGGAGCTGCGGGTCGAGGTTGTCGATCTTGCCCGCGTACTTGGCCTGGACCTCCAGCACGTTTCGCTTGGTTGGGGCCAGCACGCAGTCGAGCCGTCGCAGCACGGTGAGCGGCAGGATGACGTCCTGGTACTTGCCCCGCTTGAAGGTGTCGCGGATGAGATCCGCGACGCCCCAGATGAAGCTGCGATCTGGCTGTGGTTCATGTCGGGTCCGTTCCGAAGTCGATCGCCGGGCGCGGTCTCAAGGCGGGTCGCGGAGCACTCGGGAACGTCGGAGACGTTTGGAGATGATCCTAACGGACGCGCCGGGCGGCGGTCAGTGCCGTCGTCAAGAACGCCGTTCCTGGCGTTCCGGTTCCGGGCGTCGACCCGTCAGGAGTTCCAGGTCCGCGGCTTCGGCATCGAGCGGTAATGGTCAGTCAGTGCGGTAGAGTTCAGCAGACTGATGGAAGTGGCAAGACTAGCCTGAATCTGGAAACTACCCGGGCCGCTGGGACGGCAGAGATCGGTCAGCGTGGATCGGGGACGTCGGCTGTCAGCTGCGCGCAGCTTGGGCTTCTTCGAGGAATCCGTGCTGCGTGAGCATGCGGATCCAGCGCGGCGCGTTGCGAGCGACGACGAGCCGTTCGTAGTCGATGCCCGGGTCGGTGTACGGGCGGTCGTCGCGGAGCACCGCGTGGATCACGCGCAAGAGCTTGTGGGCCGTGGCGAGGATGGCCCGCTTGTAGCCGAGGCGGGCGGAGCCCACCTACGCTGCTCGGCGAGCGCCTGGAATCCCCCAGGCCCTTCGCAGAGGAGCGTCCGATGACATCCCTTCGTCAACGCATGCTCGAAGACATGCAGGTGCGACGGCTGTCGCCGTTCACCCAACGCACGTACGTCGAGACCGTCGCGCGGTTCGCCCGCTACTTCGACCGGTCCCCGAGCGCCTCGGTCCCGAGCAGATCCGCGGCTGAATCTCGGTGTCGGGAGCGGTCTCGAAGAACAGTTCCAGGGCTTCTTTCAGGTTGTCGCGGGCCTCACCGACCGTGGCTCCCTGGCTGGCGATGTCGACGTCGGGACAAAGGGCGACGTAGCCGTCGCCTTCGCGTTCGATGATTGCCGTCAACTGTCTGACCATCGTGGTCTCCTGTGTGTGAACGGGCCTGGGATTGGAGCCCCGACAGGTGATTGTGACCGAGCGCGGGCCGCGGGCGGACCGCCGACGGCGTCTGCTGCAACATGTCCCGGACGGCCCGCGGAGGCAGCCCTGGAGTCCCCGGGGACGGGTGGCAGTCTGCCCGAGCGTTTCGCGGGCGCGGGATTCGAGTTCCGGGACACCTCCTGGGAGCGGACTTTTGATGCGATACCTGCCGTACGCCGCCGCCTCGTCCGAGCCCAACATCATCGTCGACGGTACGGCGAATGACCGCACGCTGATCACGCTGTCCCACTGGCGTCGGAGCGGCGCCCCTGCCGAGCTGATGGCGGACACGTCGACGGGCATCGTGATCAACTATCTCGACCGCCCCGACCTGCACGTTGCGGCCGACGTCGTCTCCAACAACCACTTCGACGAGGACGGGCTCGTCGGCATCTACGCGTTGCTGGAGCCCGATGCCGCGGCGTCTCGCCGCGACCTGCTGATCGACGTTGCCCAGGCCGGTGACTTCGGCGTGTTCAGGAGCCGGCGCGCGGCCCGAATCGCGTTCGCCATCTCGGCGCATGCGGACCCGGCGACGTCGCCGTTCCCACGGTCATTATTCGACCGCCCCGCGCCGCGCTGCGGGCCGGCGCCCCGGCCTGGAATCCGTAACCGGTCGGCGAGCGGCCTGTCGCTCAGCCAGTTGGTGCGACCCTGTTCTCCTGTACAGACGCTTGAAGACCCGAAGCGAAACAGGCGGACAGGAAACGAGAAGGCGGGGGCTGCTGCCGGGCCGCGGCCATGGCGCCAGGCGCGTCAGTGAAGCCGCGCGTTCATCGCCCGCGATTCGCGGTGTGGCACGCGCCTGTCGGCATTCTCCCGCTACGCCGGGCAGTGGGTTCGTGCGCACAGCGCCGGCTCGATCACAAGGCGCACGCCCCGAAGGCCGCGGCGGACCAGACTGTGCAGGAATGCCGTCCAGAAGGCGCCATGCTCCGTGGCTTCGGTATCGATCAGAAATGGCCACTCAGTGCGGTAGAGTTCAGCAGACGGGTGGGAGTGGCAAGACCGACGCTGAATCTGGAGACTATGGCGACCGCAGGGACTGCAGGTCGGTCAGCCCCGTGTGTTCGACCCACAAGGAGCAGTTGTCGAAAGGCGCGCGACGCTCGACACTGTGCCCATCGGCGGCGCATGCGGCGACCAGGCGGCTCCGCCGCAGCCGGCGCGAGACAAGGACGCCCGGGCCTGCGCACGGTGAGGGAACCCGGTGGAACCTGATTCCGGTGGTTCAACCTCGGAGCGGCATCTGCTGGAGCGTGCGCGTCGGGGTAGCCACCCGGCGCTCGACGTACTGTTCGAGCGGCACCGGTCGTGGCTGCGGCGCTGGGCGCGAGGCCGCCTGCCGCGCCGGGCGCGCGGGGCCGTCGACACCAGCGATCTGGTGCAGGAGACGCTGCAGCGCACCTTTACGCACCTGACGTCGTTCAAGTCCACGCAGGCCAGGGCGTTGCGGGTCTACCTCCGGCGCGCCGTCGACAACCGGATCCGGGACGAGCTGCGGCGCGCGACGTTTCGCCAGGGCGTCATCCTGCCGGAAGGCACGGTTCGGGCCTCGGACGCCTCCAACCCGCAGCTTCGGCAGCTCATCGACGACGAGACGTGGCTGCGTTACCTCGACGCGGTGAAGCGGCTGCCCGATCGTGACCGCCGCCTGGTGGTGGCCCGAGCCGAGCTGGGGTACAACAGCGCGCAGCTCGCGTTCCTCGAACGCCTGTCGAGCCCGGCCGTTGCACGGGTGACCCTGCGGCGTGCAATGCTGCGGCTGAGCGCCCAGATGTCGGATGAATGACGACGATCGCGACGACCTCGTCTCCGAGGCGGCCGATGCCGTCGCCTGGAACGAGGACGTGGACTGGGATCGGTGTGCGAGACGCGCCGCTCCAGCCCGCCGCCGGATGCTCGATAACCTGCGCGCGCTCGCCCCGGTCTTCGCAACCGGCGACGCGGCGGGAGCCGATTCGGCGGCGTCGGTGCGGGCCGCCGAGCCTGCCGCCGGCGGATTCGTCCACCGCGCGGTGGCCGTGCTCTTTGGCATCGCCGCGCTGGAGCTGGCAGCGGCGGTCGTGCTGCTGCCCTGGCGCTGGGACGAGTACCATCGGGTCCACGGCGACGTTGCGGTCTACGTCTCGATCCTGCTGGGCGGGCACGGCGCAAGCGCCGTCCTGCTGCTGTTCGCCGGCCGCCGCGAGCGGCGGACCTGGCTCCTGGGGGGCTACTTCCTCTTCCGGGCCACGCTGGCCCCCCTGCACATGCTTCCTGCCTTCCTGGGGCATGTGCCGCCGCCCGAGACGCTGGAGGCGTCCATCTGGGAGATTCCCGGTCCGACCATGGCCCTGCTGCACCTGTGCGGGTTCCCGCTGGCGTTCGCGATACCGCCTGCGTTCCTGTGGGCGTTCGCCAGAGAGTGCCCGCGGGTACAACGGCGGACGGTACTCGACGACCTTGCGCGCCGGATGGTGCCGGTCAGCGTGGCGGTCGGCGTCGTCATGTGCGCCGGCGTGGTGTCGCTGTACGTGGCGGGGGTGGTCGACGACGCGGTGAGTGGCGCGTTGTACGTAGTGGCTCTCGAGGCGGCCATTGCCACGTCGAGCCTATTGTCACTGGCCGCGGTGGTGGTCGTCGCCCTGCGCGCGTACACGGCGCCGGCCGCCGAGGTGCGGCGTGTCGTCCTGTTCAGTCTCGGGCTGTTGGTGTGGATGGGTATGGCGACGGCCCATGACCTCGTCGAGGCCGTCTCGCCCGGGTCGTGGCTGTCGAACTACGACTCGGGCTCGGTCCTGCGGCTGATGCAGCCGATGCGTTTCCCCGGGATGGTTCTGCTCTGGTACTCGGTCCTCGCGGTGCGGGTGCCGCACCCGCGCGAGGCGGTCCGGGCGTTCTACCGGCGGCTGCTGATGCGCCGCGGCCGGCTCTGGCTAGCGGCGGCTGCGTTGTGGACGACGCTGGGGTGGCTGGCGGCGGGTCATCGCGAGCAGACGTTGGGCGCGGTCCTGGCGGACCCGCTGGCGCTGCTGCTCTTCGCGGCGGCGGCGAGCACGTTGCTGCTGCTCGCCGGCCGTGAGGAAATCCTCACCCGCTTGGACGCATGGATCTATCCGCAAACCACGGACCAGCGGCGCCTGCTCGCCTCGGCCACCGCGATGCTGGGGCAGGCGGGACAGCTGGCGACGGTGGGCCAGACGGCTGCGCGAACGGTCAGGCGCGGCTGCGGCTCGCCAGCCACCCTGCTGCTGGCAGCGGGCGCCGAGACCGACGGCCGCGGCTTCCGGGCCCCGGACGCCGGGATGCCACCCCTGCCCGCGGGATCGGCGATCGTTCACATGCTGGAGACAGCCGGCGGATCGTTGCGGGTGCATCCGAGCGACACGACGTCGGTCTTCGCGTTGCTTCCGTCCGAGGAGGCGGCGTGGGTGGTGGAGGCGGCGGCCGACGCGATCGTGCCGGTTCCCGGTCCGGGAACCGAACTGGTCGGGCTTCTCGTGGTGGGACGACGCTTCGACGACCGGACGGTGAGCGGCGGCGACGTCCCCTTCCTCGAGGCGTTGGCGGCGGCCGCCGGGCTCGCCGTGGCGCGGCTGCGCCTGCTGGAGGCGCCGACCAAGATGCCGTCGGAGCCGCCCCCCGCGCGGGAGTGTCCGGCGTGTGGATGCGTGACGGGGTCGGATGAGCCGCCCTGCTGCGGTTGCGGGTCGGCATACGTCGAGATCAGCGCGCCGAAGCTGCTGGCGGGCAAGTACCGGCTGGCGCGGCGTCTGGGGGCCGGGGGGATGGGCGCGGTTTATCTGGCACGCGACCTGCGGCTCGAGCGCGACGTCGCCGTCAAGACCCTGGCCGGCGTGTCGGTGTCGCGCCTGATGCGACTGAAGCCGGAAGCCTGGGCGATGGCTACCGTCACGCATGCCGCGGTGGCCCAGATCCATGGTATCGAGTCGTGGCGCGGCCGGCCGTTGCTCGTCGTCGAGCACCTGGCCGGCGGCACGCTCGCCGACCGGTTGCGGCAGGGGCCGGTGCCAGCGGCCGAGGCGGTTGCGATGGCCGCCGTGCTCGGCGCCGCGCTCGCCGCGCTGCACCGCGCGGGGTACTTGCACGGGGACGTCAAGCCGAGCAACATCGGCTTCACGTCCGAGGGGTCGCCGAAGCTGCTGGACTTCGGTCTCGCCCGCGAGGTGAACGACACCGCTACGCTGGGCGGCACGCTGCGCTACATGTCGCCGGAGATGATCGCCGGGCGCCCGGCGGAGGAAGCCGACGACGTGTGGTCGCTGTGCGTGGTCCTGCACGAGATGGTGTCGGGGCGGCATCCGTTCGCAGACGGCGGCAGCGCCGCCGACGTGCGGGACCGCATCGGGCGGCAGCGACTGGCCGCCGACGACTCGTCGACGGTGGGCTCCGGGTTGCCGTCGGCCTTGCTGGCGTTGACCGCCTCGCTGCTGACCGCGCGGCGGCCGGCCCGGCCGGCGACGGCGCAAGCGTTCATCGGCGCGCTCGAGGCCATGGTCGCGGCGCAACGCTAGACCGTCTCTCCTTCCCCGTTTTTTCTCTCGATCCCCTGTTTCGTTGTGAGGCGTCAAGCGTCTGTACCCCACGGACAGACCGGTTAACGGAACGTCCCGCCGGACGAGCGGTTGCGGGGAGCGGCCGTTCCGGAGGGTGGAGGAGACAGGGGAGAACGCTGAGCGGATGAGCGACGACGACGTGCGCGATTGCCTGGCACGGACGCGAATCCTGAACGACGGCGACGTGCGCGAGCTGCTCGAGCAGATGCCGATCGCGGAGCAGCGCGAGTTGCGGCTGCAGTGCGTGCGCGAGCTTGCGATCTCTGTCCTGCACACGCTGCAGCTTTGGGTGGCCGAAGAAGGCGACAGGCACGGGGTGAGGGTCATCGGAACAGCCGTCGAGGGCCTGATCGGCAAGGACTCAATCGGAGAGAAGCCGGCTCCGCAAACGGCGACGTGCGAGCGATGCAACGTATGCGTATTCACCGACCGAGGCGCGGAGCTGCCCGAGTGTCCGGTATGCGGGGGGCCGATGGCGCGGCCAGCGTAGGCGGAAAGAGGCGCACAATGACGGTGTCCAGCGACCACCGCCCGCGCGCATGGGTCCCGCGGGCGGTGGTCGTATGTCTGGCGCTTGCGCCGGCCACCGCCGCCGCGCAGCAGATTGGCGGCACGGTGACGGACGCGACCGGCGCGGTCCTGCCCGGGGTGACGGTGGAGGCGCGCAGCCCCGCGCTGATCGAACAGGTGCGGACCGCAGTCACCGACGGCAACGGCCAGTACCTGATCGTCGCCCTCGAGACCGGCGCCTACACGGTCACCTACCGCCTGCCTGGCTTTCGCGTCGTCGTGCGCGCGGGTGTCGAGCTGAACAGCGGCTTCGCGGCGACCGTCGACGTGCAGATGGCGGTCGGCGAGCTTGCCGAGACGATCACCGTCTCCGAAGCCAGGCCGTTGGTGGACATCCAGAACGTCGTGCAACGGACGGTGATGGACCGCGAGGTCATCGACAGCATCCCGACCGGCAAGTCGCTGGTCAGCTACGGTCTGCTCGTGCCGGGCATGGTGGGCGCCGAGTCGTACGGCACGAGCCTGGCCCAGGATTCGGGCGGGCTCACGTCGCAGACCATGCAGCGGATGTCGATTCACGGCGGCTCGCGGCACGACCAGCTCCTCCACCTTAAGGACACTGCCCTAAACTAGTTTGCTACCTTCTGGTTTTCTGGCCATACTGGAGGCATGAAGCGAGACATCGAGTTGGAAGCGACCCTGGTTGCGAAGTATGCCGTGATCGCGCCGGTGTTGGACGAGCGCAGTCGGCGCCGGTGGGCGGCGGCCGAGTCGCTCGCTATCGGTTACGGCGGCGACGCGGTGGTTTCGTCGGCCACGGGTCTGGCTCGGGAGACGATTCGCAAGGGACGTCGGGAGATTGCCCGCGACGAGGCACCGACGGACCGCATCCGGCGCCCTGGGGGCGGCCGGCCGCGCATCCAGCAGGATCAACCCGGCATCCAGGCCGCGCTCGAAGCGCTGGTGGATCCGCTCACGCGCGGCGACCCGACCTCGCCGCTGCGCTGGACGTGCAAGAGTCGCGCGAAGCTGGCGGCGGCGCTGACCGAGCAGGGGTGGCGGGTGAGTTCGACCACGGTGGGCCGGCTGCTGCACCGCCTGGGCTACCGGCTGCAATCGCCGCGCAAACGGCAGGAAGGCGCCACGCATCCGGACCGCAACGCGCAGTTCGAGCACATCAACCGGACTGCCGACGAGCATCTGACCGCTGGCGAACCGGTGATCTCGGTCGACACGAAGAAGAAGGAGCTGGTCGGAAACTTCAAGAATGGCGGGCGGGAATGGCAGCCGAAGGGCACGCCGCCAGCGGTGCTGGTGCATGATTTCCCGACCGACGCCGAGGGCAAGGCGATTCCGTACGGCGTCTACGACATGGCGCGCAACGAAGCCTGGGTCAGCGTGGGCTGGGACCACGACACACCGGCGTTCGCGGTGGCGTCGATTCGCCACTGGTGGCAGCAGATGGGTTGCGACGCCTACCCCGAGGCCACGACCCTGTTCATCACGGCCGATGCGGGCGGGAGCAACGGGTACCGGTCTCGCGCCTGGAAGCACGAGCTTCAACAGTTGGCCGACGAGACCGGACTGACCATCGAGGTGAGTCATTTCCCACCGGGCACCAGCAAGTGGAACAAGATCGAGCACCGGCTCTTCTGCCACATCACGGCGAATTGGCGCGGCACCCCGCTGACGACGTATGAGACCATCGTCGACCGCATCGGGAACGTCCGGACGGACACCGGGCTCCAGGTCCGCGCCGAACTCGACGCCGGGGAGTATCCGACGGGCATTACGGTGACCAAGGAGCAGATGGACGCACTCGCGCTGGTTCCCGATGCATTTCACGGGGAATGGAATTACAAACTGCTACCCCGATGAAGTTGAAGACTTTATATCGATCACTGTCCTAACGGGCTGGACGTCGGCGACGCCTGGACGCAGGGCGCCAGCCTGGCCTACTTCCCGGACACCAACTTCGAGGAGATCTCGTTCGACTACTCCGCGAACGGCGCCGACGTGGAGACGGGCGGCGTCGTCGTCAACATGATCCCGCGCGAAGGCGGCAACCGGTTCAGCGGCTCGACGTTCACGACCTTCACGTTCCCGGCGCTGCACGCCGACAACCTCGATCAGGCGCTGATCGACCGCGGGCTGCCGTCGGGCACCCTGGTCGACGAGAACTGGACCGTGTCGCCCTCGGTCGGCGGTCCGCTCGTCCGGGACCGCCTCTGGTTCTTCCTGACGCACACCCGGCAGCGCGCCGACCTGAAGGCGCCCGGCGTCTTCGAGGCCGTAGACCCGCGCGCGCTGGTCTTCGAGCCCGACCCCACCAGACCGACCGTCGACGAGGCGCTCGTCACTGAGCAGTCGATCAACTTCACGCTCCAGCCGACGGACAAGGACAAGTTCAAGGCGTACTGGACGAACAGCGCCACGGACCGGCCGCGCCAGCTGCAGGGGCGGACGCTGGGCTCGGTCTTCATCACGCCGGACGCGGCGGGCGCCGCCGAGGTGCGGACCAACGTCTACCAGGCGGCCTGGGTGCGGCCCCACACCAACCGGTTGTTGTTCGAGGCGGGCGCATCGCGGCAACCGATTCGCCTGGTGTTCGGTCCCTCCGCCACCGCCGTCACGGAGTTGCCGGGCGTCTTCGAGGTCGCCCCGTTCCGCGCGTCCCGGAACACGTCCGGCTGGCTCTCGGGCCCGACGAGCCGGCGGAGCCCCAAGAACATCCGGTCCTACCGCGCCTCGCTGTCCTACGTCACCGGCAGCCACAACCTGAAGGTGGGCGCGACCCTGCTGCAGCAGCGCATCGCCGTGAGCGAGGAGAGCGACGCCAACTGGCTCTCGCTCTGGACCCTGCGCGGCGCGCCGTTCCGCGCGACCTACTGGGGCACGTCCGATTCGGCGAACTACGCGAGCCCGACGCTCGGGATCTACGCGCAGGAGCAGTGGACGCGCGACCGCCTGACGGTCAACGCCGGTCTGCGCTGGGACTACGTGAAGGCGGGCTACCCCGACCAGGTGCGTCCCACGAACGACTGGGTGCCGCAGGCCTTCTCCATTCCGGGCGCCGTCGTCGTGTCCTGGAAGGACCTTCAGCCGCGGCTCGGAATGGCCTACGACCTGCGGGGCGACGGGCGCACCGCCGTCAAGCTCTCCGCCAGCCGCTACGGCGCGCGGGAGTCCTCCGACTGGGCCGAGCGCGTGAATCCGGCGGTGGGCAACCGCCGGCAGGACCGGTCCTGGAACGACGGCGCAACCTGCCTCGATGCCGCCGTGTGCATCCCGGGCGACGGTCTGCCGCAGGGCGACCCGACCGACCCCGCGCCCAACGGCGAGCTGTTGAGCCCCAACGTCAACCTGGCGTTCGGCGAGCCCCTGATCACGCTCGTCTACGATCCGGAGTGGGCGTTCGGGTGGGGCAGCCGCCGGTCGAACTGGGAGTACGCGGCGAGCCTGCAGCACGAGCTGGCCGCCGGCCTGTCGCTCGACATCGGCTACTTCCGCCGCAACCAGGTCAACCACAGCGTACGGGACGACCGTGCGGTCGGCCTCGACGACTTCGACATCGCCTCGGTCACGGTCCCGGTTGACCCGCGGCTGCCGGGCGGCGGCGGCGGGGGGACGCTACATTTCTTCGATCTAAAGCCGGGTTCGGTGCGGCTGCCCGACCAGACGCAGACGAGCGCCGCCGCCTTCGGCGGCGAACGGGAGACATGGCACGGCGTGGACCTCACCCTGGGCGCCCGTCTGGCGGCGTTGCTGCTGCAGGGCGGCGTGAGCACGGGACGGGCCTCGCTCGACTACTGCGGCGTCCAGGACGCCCTGCCGGAGCGGACGTGGCTCTACCGGGATCCGACGGACCCGTCGCAGTTCGTGGCCGGCGACGCCACCCCGCTGGAGCACTGCCGGCAGGACCACGACTGGCTGATGCAGGTCAAGCTGATCGCATCCTACGCCCTGCCGTACGGCGTTCAGGTCGCCGGGACGGTGCAGAGTCAGCCGGGACCGGAGCGCTCGGCCCTGCTGCAGTTCACCGACACCTCGCTGGGGCGCGACCTGACCAGCTACCCCGGCGGGGTGCAGTTGAACCTCGTTCCGCCCGGCTCCTTCTACGGCGAGCGGTTCAATCAGATCGACCTGCGGTTGACGAAGGTCCTGGACGTCGGCGCCGGCCGCTTGCGGGCGATGTTCGACGTCTTCAACGTGTTCAACGCGAATACGGTGACCAAGGAACAGTACGGCATGGCGTTCGCCGGCGATCCGAATTGGCTGGCGCCGCAAGTGATCATGCCCGGCCGACTGGCCAAGGTCGCTTTGCAGCTTGACTTCTGACTACAGCCGGCGGCGAACCCGCGGCATGCGGCGCGAGGAGCGGGGCCGAGGAGGGTTGTTCGACATGCGGCGCATCAACGTAGTGGAGTTTGATTCGACTATGCGGAGCTCCGCTTAGTCCTAATGTAGCCTGTCCAGCCACGTCCGGAGATGTCCAGATCGTCGTTTTTCCTAGGGAATTCTCGAATTCCGGATCCAGCCACGTCCAGAAATCGCACCCGCGTCCGCTCCGTAGGGTGTCAGATAGGGTGTCAAATCTCGGGGTAGGCGAGCCGTGAGCCGGGCGCTTCGTCGGAGGCTCGGCGTCGCGGGAGGGCGGCGTGGGCGGTCGCCGGGTTCGAGCAGCGGGCCTTCGTTCCCCGCCGCCGAGTGCAGTATGCGGCCTACCTATAGGACACGGAAGGATGCGCGGACGAAGACGACCAACCACTTCACTTCACGCCTACCGAATCGAAGGCCGGTGGCGTCCGGGAAGATCCTGGCCGAATGGCTGGATGGGTTCTGGGTGCGTTCGGGACCTGATTCCGGCAACTACAATTGCTGATGAACGCCGCGATGACTGCCGCCGAAGGTCTGAGCCTGACCGGCCCGCCCCTCAAGGCGCCGATGCGCGCGGAAACCGTTGCGGGGACGGAGTTGGGCGGTTAGACACTCGGTGGGGTCGGCGCACGACCGGGACGATTCCGGTAGGTCTCGCTCGGCTCTGCCGAGCTGGAGGATCGCAACGAGGGAGTGCGGGCATGACACGTTCGGAACTGTTGAAACGCATCACGGCGCGACCGGACATATTTGGTGGGAAGCCGATCATTCGGGACATGCGCGTGTCGGTCGAGCTCATCTTGAGTCTCCTGGCCCAGGGAGTTACGGCGGAGGCCATCCTGGACGACTATCCGGATCTCGAGCCTGAGGACATTCGCGCGTGCGTGGCCTACGCGCACGCGGTGATCGCCCACGATACGCTCTCCGCGGTGTCGGTAGCGGAACCGTGAAGTTCCTCGTCGACCGCTGCGTCGGCCGCCGTCTGGCCGACTGGCTGCGGGATCAAGGCCATGACGTGCTTAAGGCTTCGGTACGGCCACCCTGAGTCGCGCTTCGTGGTCGGCACGCTGCGTGGAGGTAGCCGGGCAGTCGACGCCACATCCGGTCCGAGCGCCTTCTGAATACGTGGGGTTCGGCCGCTTAACACCTGGTAGCCGGCGCGCCCGACTTGAAGCGGGCCCTCGCGCTCGCTACGACCGCGCAGGATTCGGCATGGAGCCGGCGCGATACTCGTCTCGAGTGCCGCCAGCAGGCGATAGCGGCCCAGCTCGCCCTCAGACAGGTACTCCGACCGCGGCGCCGGCGGCGATGCGCCGTCCGGTACATCGGCGAGCTTGGCGAGGATGATCCGGCTCAGCACGATGCTGGGAACGGCGACCAGCGCATAGGCATAGGACTCTCGTCAGGCTCGTAGCGCACATCTTCGACAAGGTCGGCGTCTCCCGGCAGTCCCGCAACCGCCTGAGTCGCGGCATGTGTTCGTCGATCGGATGGAAGTCGCGGATGTACTCCCGTTCCCATTCCCTGTTGCGTTGGCCGCGAAAGCACACGCGTGGAGCTGTCGATGGTCTCGCGGCCCAACGCCAACGCGTACTTCGGGGCCAGCGTCGCCTTCACCAACGCGGAGCTGGTGGCGGGAGCCAACGTCGACCGGTTCGCCGGCAACAAGCCGGGGAACGTGCCGTCGAACGTGTCGCAGGTGTGGTTCAGCTACTCGGACATCGGCGGCTCTCCGGTCGAAGTGGGGGCGTCGGCGCGCGCCGTCGCGGACCGCTGGGCGACCGCCGCCAACCGCGTCTCGATGAACGGCTACGCGGTGGCCGATACGTGGCTCGCCGTCAATTTCGCCAATGCGCGGCTGTCGTTCAACGTGTTCAACCTGGTGGACACGGCATATGCGTCCTGGGCGCACCACCAGTACATCTCGAACCTCGAGGATGGGGAGTGGGAGCTGTTCTACGCCAACCAGTTGATGCTTGGTCCCCCGAGGACGTTCTCGGTGACGCTGTCGACGGGGTTCTAGCGGCACCGAATACTCGGGCTGACAGGCCCGTTACGGCTCGAATGCCGCGCGCTGTGCAACCTGCCTTTGCGACCTGCGGGCGAGCGTTCACCCGCCCACCGGGTGTTGCCGCGCCCGGTGGGCCCTCTTGCTTCCGATTGTGTGAGAGGAGTCGGTACGACGCATGTGGAAGAGCAACAGAGCCCTTCGGGCTGTGCTTTTGAGTTTCGCTTCGCTGGCCGCTGCGTGCGGTGGCGACGACTCCGGTCCGACGGGTCCGACGCCGGTCGAGCCCGAGGCGGTGACGCTTACGGGAATGTGGGCCGGCTCATTCGATGGCCAGGTCATCTCCAGCGACCGGGTCGGCGCGGATCTCGAGCAGAGTCAGGGGAGCCATGGCGAAAGGAATACGTCCGGAACCTGGTCGGCGATGGTGCGGTTGCCGCCCGTGCCCGGTGCGCCCACCGAGGTCGAGCTCGGCGGCGTCGTGACGGGCAACGCGACCGGCGGAACCGCGGAACTCCTTTTCGCGATAGAGGGATTCGCCGACTATTTCCCCGAGGGCTGCGGGCTCTCGGTGTCCGTCTCGTCCTTCGACGCGACGACGATGGAGGCGTCCTGGACGACCAACGACCAGTGCCAGCCGCCCGCCGTCGATGAAGGCATGATGGTCTTGATGCGCCAGTAACCGTGTTGGTCCGCACCGCAGGGATGCTGGCAGGGTCACCCACGGGTGAGCAAGGTGCCCCGTCGGCCGATGGCGGACCAGACCCTTCGCGCCCCGTAGAGGGAGCCGGCGACGTCGGCGACGAGGGTGGGTGGGGGTGTCACCGGGTCGCGTCCCCGCCGAAACTTGCGAAGTGGTGGCCAGCCTCCACGAACGAAGATCGGGTTCGAAAGGCGCGACCCTTGGTCGTCCGCGTATCGCTGACGGCCGCGGACTACGAGTAGAACCGGAGCTGGAACGTCGAGATCGGACTAACCGCGGCGCCACGCACGATCTCCGAGCCGAACTACGAGGCGACGTCGCCCTCCGCGTTCGCCTCGTCGATGGGCGGGGGAAGCTGCTGGTCATCTTGCCGACGAGAATAGCAGGCGATGGCCAGCTTGCGCCGGCGGGGATCGACCGTCAGCCACTCGAACCCGACCTCCTCAGCCAGCCTGTGCCCAGCGCGCGGGGATAGACCCACTGCGGGGACGAAAGGGTCGAGTTCGAAACTGCTTCCCGTGCGTGCGCGGGGACGAAGTCGCGATCGCCCTGCGCATCCAGTCCGGGATGACGTCCGCCCGGCCGAGCTGAGGACGAAACCGGCACGCGCACCGACGCGTAGGCCCTCACGGCACGGACCGCGGCATGCAGCTCCGGAACAAGGCACGGAGAATCCGCGCCAACACGGATTCCCAACAGCGCGTACGCCGCGTAGAATGAGGAAGAGACGATGGCCACGACAGCACCACCCGACATCCCGGTGCGGAGCTTGCAGGACATCCTGACCGCACTCGAGCGGCACCCGGAATGGCGTGCCGCGCTGCGCCAACAGCTGCTCGGAGAGGAGCTGCTCGAACTGCCCGCGCTGTTCGCGAAATTCGCCGCCGAGACGACTAGGCGACTCGATCTCCTGACGCAGGACCTGGCAGCGACGAACAAGCGACTCCACCAGGTGGCTGCCGACGTGGGCACGCTGAAGAACGACGTGGGCACGCTGAAGAACGACGTGGGCATCCTGAAGGGCGCCCACGCTGAAACGAAGGCCCGCGCCAACATCGCGGTCATCGCCGACGAACTCAATCTCGAGTACCGACGGATCGTTCCGGGAGTCGAACTCAGGCACGTCGCCAGAGAGAACGGAGCCGGCCTGCGGGACGATGAGATCAAGAGCTTCGTTGCCAGTGACATCGTGGCGGAGACCATAGACGCGGAGGGAAACACGACCTACCTCGCGGTCGAAGCGTCGTTCACCGGCGACCTCCACGACGCCGACCGGGCGCGAAGGCACGCGGCACTGATGCAACGCTTCACGAACAAACCCTGCCGCGCAGTCATCGCTAGCGCCCGCAATAACGACCGCCTCCTCGAACTGATCGACAGCGGGGAGGTTGCGTGGCACCAGCTGCAGATCCGGATCCAGCCAGCCAACTGAAGGCTACACCGGCCCGGTACGCATCCAAGGCCGCACCACCGAACAACCCGGGGGACCGCTTCCAGAACCCCTGTGCGTCGCCAACATGGCACGAGGACCCGGAAGGCCGGAACGCCATCGACGGGAGACAACCGAACGCGAGCGAGGACAACAAGCAAGGGCGGAAAGAAATGTCCACCGAGCCATGGGGGCGCATCTGGTGGGTCGGCCTCGAGCGTGCCTGCGAGGCGTGCATCCGAGCGGCGGGACTCGTTGAGGAGACCGGACGCAGCGGCGTCGCACCCGACCACGGCCTGATCACCATCCGGCTCGCCGACCAACCGGTACCGACGACCCAGCCCGCGGTGGTAGCGCCGTCGCGCGTAGGGGTGATCTATCTGCCGCTGAGCGGTACCCGGCACCGCATGGAGGACAAGATGCTCGTCGACGACGTGCCGCACGTCGTGATCGACACCGAGGAGGTCGGCCCCCCGGCAGCCGGGGACGCGGCGACGGCTGCAGGAACGCGTGACCGTCAGCCCAACAGTCGTGCGTCACCCTCAAGCGGACCCGGCCCATCCGACCACACGGCGCTGGAGAGCAGGCTGACAGAGCGGATCTGGATACTCGCGATAAACCGACGCCGGCCCCGGTGCGGGCCGCGCCGCCGACGTACCCCCCGCCCGGGCGGGGACGAAGCCGGAACAGCCCACGGTGGGCCCGCCAACGACGTCGGGTTGAGCAACACCGAACAGTGCGCGCGGCGCGCACCGCGTGTGCCCGAACCCAGGTGCTGTGGCTGCGCGATCGGCTGCTCAAACTCAGCGTCCACGTGGTCCGCTCCGTCCGCCGCCTCGTCCTGCACCTGCCGCGCTCGATGCCGAGTCTCGACGCGTGGCGCAAGATCGCCCTTTCCCTCGGGGCGCGCGCCGGGTATCGCGTCGAACGCGAGTCTGGACCCGCGTGCACGACCGCCATCACGGCGAAGCTGTCCTTGGCCAGCCCTCCATGACGCTCATCGTGCCGCGTATTGCTGCTCAACGACGCCATCACCGGTCGACGGCGTAATCCAGGACGCGTGTGCCGCCCAATTCGCGAGCCGATCGCACCCTGCCGGTGGTCGGTCAGGACCCCTTATGAATGATCCGCGCTAGGCTGGCCGATACGACCGCAGGAAGCTGCGAACGTGGCGCACCGCCAGCGGAATCTTCTCCGGGGTGTCTTTCCAGGGGTACATGCTCAGCTGTCCGTTTGGCGCCAGCATCGCGCTCTCGATCGCGGCATCGTACGAATGTCCCGGGGTATCGTCCGGCAGGACGAGAACCGGCGTCTGACACTGCCTCACGAAGTCCCGCGTCACCGTGAACACGAAGTCAGGGTCAGTGCGGAACAGTCGGTTCAGGAATTGGTCGGCCATTTGCGTCGTGATGTCGGGGTCCCGCTCGACCACTTCTGCACCCCACGAGTTGCTCTGACTCTCATACATGGCGTTCGGCAACTCCGGGCGGAACCCGACCGGCTGCGCCGGCACGGCCGCGACCACGCGATCCGGCGCCCGCTTGATGAGGTTCCAGATGAAGGGTCCCGCAATGCAGAAACCGAGCACCATGAACCTGTCGATCCCCAGGTGATCCATCAGGCCGAGTTGGTCGTCGGTGTAGGCATCCCACGGCCGGTCGACCTCGAGCGGGCCAGTGGACTGCCCGGCTGCGTGGCGCAAGTCCGCGTAGATACAGCGGAACTCTCCGCTGAACGCCTCGATCGTGTTGAAGGGATTGCGGCGCCGGATGCCCTCGATCGTCGAGCCGTTCAGCCCCCCGCCCGAGATGAGCAACAGCGGGAAGCCCGACCCTGTCTCCTCATAGCGGATGCGGACATTCCCCCTTTCGTAGAAGCGTCCGCCATCGTCATTGCCGCCCTGCCGCGCGAACAGCGCCCCCGGCGTAGCGGCCATTGCCGCCGCAGCGGCGCCAGTCTTCAGCAGCTTGCGTCTGATCGGGTCCACCATACCTCCTCCTCTCGGCCGTGTTTCGCCTCGATGACACAGCGATCGTCATCGGGGACCGGCTGAATCCATGACTATAACGCAACCGAGGTGTTGCCGAGCACGAGAGGCTGATCATTTCTGCACAGGTATCGATGGTCTCATTGATGACGTGAGGATCGCGGTGGTTCCGGCGGGTCGTTACGGTGTGGTCGTTGGCGGTTGCGCTCCTGCTGGCTGAGTCGGCCTCGCGTGGCTGAGTCGGACTCGCGCCTGCGATAGCTCCGGCCTTCAAGGAGCAAGATCTCCGGCGAGCGCCACGGCCGCGCCGTCGGCGGCTTCGCCCGCTTCACGACTCACCCAGATGCCGATCTGCGCTTCGACGTTCTCGACACCGCCGACGTAGCCGGTCGACCGCGTCGTCGGAGGATCGACGTACCACGCGTCGAAGTCGCTCCGCGGCTGTAGGTCGAAACTGAACGGGTCCGACGCCGCCTTGTACTGCCGGCTCGACACCTTCTCGAAGTCGTCCGTCAGCAGCTCCCGCAACCGCCCGTAGACGCACTCAATCGTCGTCATCAGCCCTCCTGACCATGAACGCCCGCGGCCCCGTGGCGGTTCCGGCTGCACCACCTCGAACGCGACGGGATCCCCATCGTGCAGTTCGTCGAAGTCTTCTGCATCCTTCGCGCAGAAGAAGTACGAATCCGCAGACGGGCGCCCTCCGCCGCGGCTCGTCGCTTTCTGGATCCCGCGGACTTCGACCGAGGCGAACCGTCGGCCGCGTCGCCACACCGCGGCGAGCAGGTTGGAGATCACCTTGTGGATGTTGGCGGTCACTCCGACCCGCTTCCCGCCGGCGAGCAGGTCGAGGATCATCCGGGCTCCGGTGTAGGTCTTGCCGCTGCCCGGCGGTGCCTGCACCGGGAGCACCGAGCGGTCGAGGTGCGGGGCGATCCGCTGGACGGCGGCCAACGCGGTTTCGCCCTGTGCAGCGAGGCCTTCCCGGTAACCGAAGCCTGACGCGTTCGGTGGAGACGTCGGTGGAGACGCCGGGATCTAGTGTCCTGTCCCAATGGTTCGCGACATAAATTCGGGTGCCTGTGTGAGGTTGAGCGTACGCTTGTCCATGATGATGTGCACGTCGAGGTCGGCAGGCACACTCTCGTCGACGCGGTCGAGGAACTTGCGGAACTCGACGGCCCGGTGGCGGCGGTGCGTCTCGGCGATGACGGTGCCGGTCTTGACGTCGAGCGCAGCAAACAGCGACGTGGTGCCGTGTCGCCGATAGTCGTGCGTTCGCCGTTCGGCCTGCCCGGGCTGCATCGGCAGCAACGGCGCGGTTCGCTCGCGACCGTTCACGATGTAGCCGCGCAGCGCTGGCTCTTGCGGGCCTGTGCGGGGGATTTGCCCACATAGTGCCGACACAGCGGAAATTTCCTGTCCCGTGAAATCCTGTAAGTTGTTGATTTTATTGGAGCCGGCGAGCGGACTCGAACCGCTGACCTGCTGATTACGAATCCTATGGCGGGCCGTCCAGTCACGTCCAGAGGTGTCCAGACCGTCGTTTTTCCTAGGAAATTCGCGAATTCCGGATCCAGCCACGTCCAGACATCCCAGCCGCGTCCGCTCCGTAGGGTGTCAGATAGGGTGTCAAATCTGGGACGCCGCCGAGCGCGAAAAGCCACCGTGAATCGGGCTCGAATCGCAGTTCCGGAAACGGAGGTCAGCATCGCGACTTCGGCGGCCGATTCGCTCACCGCCGGTTCCTGATCCTCTTGTCAACGATCGATGACGGCGCTTCAAGCCAAGTAGTACCAAGCCCGCTGCGCGCTACGGGTAAACGACCGCTCCGTCCTTCAACGTATAGCGCACGTCGGCAAGCGCTCGAACGTTCCGAGACGGAGCGCCGTCCAGGACCGCCAGGTCCGCCGGTTGGCCCGGAGCGATGCGCCCGGCCGTCGCCGCCCCGCCGAAGATCGTCGCTGGCGTCGTCGTGAGCGCCGCGAGGATCTCTCGAAACGTCATCCCAGCCTCGGCCATCAGCGCGTACTCATCGCTCGGGTCGTAGTCGTTCATGCCGCCGGCATCGGTGCCGAAGACGACGGTGCCGCCGGCGCCGCGCCAAGCCCGGAGCTGGCCTGTGCTGGTCGACGCCGAGCGAGCGCGCACCGCCGCCGGCTCATCCCGCAGGAGGTGTTGCCAGACCTTCAGCGTCGGAACGAGGGTGACCTCCGCCCCCTCGATCGCTGCCAGCAGCGCGTCGTCCCACGGACCGAACTGCGGCGTCGTGTGGGCGACGACATCAACGCCGGCCCGCACCGCGGCGAGCAACCCCTCGGCGTTCGTCGGATGAGCGAACACCGGCCTACCGTGCCGATGGGCTTCGTCGACGGCGGCGCGAATCGTGTCATCGGTCAGCGCGGCGAACGGCACGGAGGGTTGGACCGGGAAGACCTCGATGCCGTCGGCGCCCGCATCGAGCAAGGCCCTCGCCGCCGCGCGCGCTCCGGCCGCATCGTCAACGACCGGCGCCCGGAAGAGCATGACTCCGAGGGCGACCAGCGCGTCATCCGGCGGCATCCAACCGTTCCCCACGATCGCCGCTCCTGTAGATCGAATGCGTGGTCCGGCAACTTCTCCCGACTCGATCCGGGCGCACTGGCGTCGTGCGAACGTGGACCGGCCTCCGCGCCACCGGGCTGACGATCGTCGGCAGCGCGGGGATCGGACCAGACGGCGCGCAGAAGCGAAAGACGGCGACGGCGGGGCTTGACACTGCGGTGGGCGGAATCCGACAGTGGAGCAGGACGATGCTGCGAAGCGAGATCGAAACGGCGCTCCAGGATCCGGATCGCGAGCCGTCGGACCTCGATGGCGTGCCGGGATGGCGGCGGCTGAAGGATGGATCGCCGCACCCCGAGGACCTGCGCGACATCGTCGATGCGGTGCTGAAGGTCACGAAACCGGAGCGCGTGCTGCTGTTCGGATCCGGAGCGCGCGGCGAAATGAGCGACCGGAGCGACATCGACATTCTCGTCATCGACGAGGCGCCCGGGGGACCCCTGGAGTTGAAGCTGGCGATCGGCAACGCGCTGCCGATGGGGTTGCGCTGGACGGACGTGCTGGTCCTGACGCCGGCCGGGCTTCGCAAGCGTCTGCACGAGTGGGAGGACGAGGCGCTGGCCGAAGTGCTCGGCGAGGCGAGGACGCTGTACGAGAGGCGCGGCGGATGAACGCCGAGGGACGGATCGTGACCGCGGCGCGCTGGATCAGCGGAGCGAACGGGACGCTCGGAGGCGCCGCGGGCACAACCGGGCTCGGCTACGGCAAGTCGAGGTGGCAACGCGCCACCGAGGCCAACAGGGCCGTGGAATACGCGATCAAGGGCGTGGTCATGGCGCTCGACGGTCGAGTGAACCAACGGCACAACAGCCGGGAACTGGCCCACTACCTGCAACGGCGCGGCGAGGATGTCGGGATCGATCACCTCGACGACGTGGAGCCGCAGAAGGGACGAACGCCGACCCCGTACGAGGAGTTCGAGAATCCCGAGTTCAAGGACCTCAACGACGAACAGACGGCGCGAATACTGCGCGCCGCCGCGACGATTGTCGGCAACTGCGAACGACGAGTCGAAGAACTCGCTCGCGAGCACGACATCAAGGTGGCACTCGGGGTACCGGAGGAAGGCTGGACCCCGCCCGCCGACGTCAAGGACGAACTCGAAAGGCGCGCGGCGCGCAATGTCACTATCGGCAGCCGGACAACAGAGCCGGCCGACGCGCCGGATCGGGCCGAAGTCGCGGCCGACAAGAGGGGCCAGGACCGCAGGGCTGGGAGCGGGCCGCCGGGAGACGACGGCCCCGACGATCAGGGCGGGCGATGACGTGTTTCTTCGCCTGACCGGCTTTCCGCCTCGCCGTTTCCCGCGATTTGGACGAGGCGGGTTGACGAGGTGGGTGCATCGATGTGTGTGCGTTTGGACTGGTAGAGCGGATCGGCATCCGAGCATCGCATCGGCAACGGATGCGCCCTCATGGGGCCGGCGGCTACACCCGGAGCAGGCGCCGCTGCAGCAACGGCCGCATGTCACGACGTCCGTCGGCGGTCACCATCAAGTAAACGCCGTCTTCCAGCACGCGGTAGAGGATCCGGTACGGCTTGAAGAACACTTCCCGATACTCCCGGACCCCCAGATCCAGCAGTTCCCTCGGGTAGCTGCGCGTTGGGGGAACGCGGACAACGCCTGGAAGGCCTCTTCTATGGGGTCCAGCACGTGTTCCGCTCTACTCTCCCTGGCCAAGGACACCTGGAAAACAATCGAGCTGACAGACCGCAAGCAAGCACCGTGATCTCTCAGTCGAGAATCTCGGCCAGCGCCTGCCCGAACGCGTGCGCGGTGGCCGGGCGCGCCGAGCGGGGCGAGGCCAGCATCGACGCCGTGAACGCGAGCACGCGCGACGACGAGTCCGCGCCCAGCGCAGAGCCGGCGCCGGGAGCGAGACGCCGGCGCCGAATGCGGTCCGCCACTTCTTCGATGTCGCCCCCCGCGAACGGATGCTCGCCCGAGACCGTTTCATGCAGCACCACGCACAGCGACCAGACGTCGTCGGCCTCGTCGGCCGCGCGGCCGGACAGCACCTCGGGCGACTGATAGGCCAACGTTCCGCCCATCGTGGCGGCGTCGTTGGCCGCGCGAGTCAAACCGAAGTCCAGCCGGTCGGCGGCCTGCCCTGCGCCTCTTGCCAGCGCCGAACGGCTGCCCGCGTACGTGGGCCGAACAGTCCGTCCGGGGCGCCCGGGTTGAAGCCCTCGTTGCGCAGCTCCTGCTGAATCAGTCGCCGCGTGCGCCGGTCGAGTCCCAGAGCCATTTCGACCACGGGCGGATCCTGCACAGTAGCCGCACTCTCCCGAAGAGCTGCCGCTCGCCCCGACGCGAGCACGGGTCCGCAGGCCGGGCCCGTTGCGGCGATGCAAGCCGTCGCATCCGCGACCTCGTGGTTCGCCGCGGTCGGGATCGCTATCGCCAGCAAGCCCAGAACCAGAGCCGTGCGCGTACACCTGACCGCCCTGTCTGTGCGCGGGCTGTATTCGGAGCCCGTGCAGAGTCCACGGCCCGGGACGGCCAAGTGCTCTGATGGCGTTTCGTCACCGGTAGTTGGCGAAACAACAGGGTGGCAGCGAAGCACGTGCCCACCAGAACTACCGGTTCCGGAGCGCGTTCATCGGGTCGACGCGCGCCGCCCGGTGCGCGGGCAGCAGCCCGGCGGCCAAGGCGACGGCGGTCAGAACCAAGCCCGCCGCGGCTCCGATGGCGGGCGGCAGGCCGTTGACTTCGTAGAGCATCGATTGCGCGACCCGCGCGAGGCCGAACGCCGCAATGAAGCCGAGCACGCCGCCCGCGAGGGTCATCCGTCCGACCTGGCCGAGAACCATGGCGCGCAGTCGCGCCGCGTCGGCGCCGAGAGCCTTGCGCAGGCCGATCTCGCGCGTGCGCTGGGCCACCGAGTAGGCGAGCACGCCGTAAAGCCCTATCGCCGCCAGCACGGTCGCGATCGCCGCGAAGGCCGCGGACAGCACCGCCATCGCTCGGTCCTGGAAACCGGTGTCATCCACCTGCTGCGTCAGCGTCTTGAGGTCGGTGACCGGCAGGTTGGGCGCGAGCCCGGCCACCAGCGCGGGGACCGAGCGCAACATGCCGGTTGCCGGAAGGACGCTCCGGACGTAGAACGCAAGTGACCCGACCGTCTCCTCCTGGCGATAGGGGAGGTACAGCAGCGGCGGGGCGGGGACCCTGGGGTCGTCCTGGCGGACGTTGGCAACGAGACCGACGATCTCGGTGTCCAGCGCGGCGTCGAGCCCGCCGCGGCCCAGGCGCCTGCCCACGGCCTCGCGTCCGAGCCCGAACCGGCGGGCGAACGCCTCGTTGACGACCGCGACCGGCGGCGCTCCCGGCACGTCCGACTCGGTGAACGTCCGACCCGCCAGCAGCGGGATGCCGAGAGTCCGGAAGTAATCGGTGCCGATCTGATTGAACCTCGTGCTGCGGTTCGTATCCGGTCCTGCCTCGAAGCCCTCGACCATAACGGACGTTCCCTGACCGGATCCCGCGAGCACCGCCGTCGACGACGCGGTCGCTCCGGTCACGCCCGGTTGGGCCGCCAGCCCTTCCTCGACCCGCTCGTAGAGCGCGCGTACCTGCGCGTCCCCTTGGCCGTCGAGGGCGGGCGAGAGACGGAACGTCACCACGTCGGCGGTCCGGACGCCGAGGTCGACGCGGCTCTGGTTGCGCAGGCTCTGGATGAAGAGCCCCCCGGCCACCAGCAGCGTCATCGCTAGGGCGAACTGGGCCACGACCATTCCGTGCCGGAAACCGACGGCCGCACGGGCGCCCGCCGGCTGGCCGGCCTCGTCCTTGAGCACCGAGATCAGCGCCGACCGCGTGCAGTGGAACGCTGGAAAGAGCCCGAATAGCACGCCCGTCGCGAGCGCGAGAGCGCCGGTGAACGGGACGGTATACGGATCGAGGGTCAACGGGACGTACGCAAAGACCTCCGGCGGCAGGAGCATGCCGATGAGCCGCAGCGTCCATCGCGCCGCGAGCAGGCCGGCCGCGCCGCCGAGGGCAGCCAGAAGGCACGACTCGGTGAGGAGCTGCACGAGCAGGTGCCGCCGCAGGGCGCCGATTGCGAGCCGCACCGCCATCTCGGGCGCGCGCGCGGCCGAGCGCGCGAGCAACAGGTTCGCGATGTTGGCGCACGCGATCAAGAGGACGAGCGCGGTGACGACGAACAGCAGGAGCAGGCGGGAGCCGGCCACGTCGTGCACGATGTTCTGTCCCCTGCGTCCGTCCTCGACAGGCAGCGGCCGCGCCGCGAACCGCGCCCGGAACTCGTCGCTCGGGCTGGCCAGCAGTGGCGCCTCCACCTCGCTCAGGATGTTCCGGTACAGCGGTTGCACCGCCGCGCGGGCCTGCTCCCGCGAGACCGCCGGCCCGAGGCGCGCGAAGAGGTAGAGCCAGTAGCTCAGGCGGTTCTCGAAGCGGTCTTCGCCGGCGCCCGCCGACAGCCTGCCATGCATCGTTACCGGCACGAAGATGCTGGACGGCTGGCTGAAGGTCGTGCCTTGGAACCCGGCCGGGGCTACCCCGACGATGGTCAGCGGCTGGCCGTTGACGACGAGGGCCTCGCCGAGCACGTCGCGCGTGCCCCCCAGATCGGACTGCCAGAACTCGTGGCTGAGCACGACGACGGGATGCCCGCCGATGGGCGCGTCGACTTCCGGACCGAACAGCCTTCCGACCGTGGGTACGAGGCCCAGGAGCGGGAAGTACGACCCGGAGACCTGCGTCCCCCGGAGGCTGACGGTCTGCCCCCGGTAGGTGACGTTGGCCGCAAAGCCGCGGTGCGCGCCGATATCGGTGAAGACTGTCTGATCCCGTTGGAGATCACGGAACATCGGGTAGCTGAAGACCTCGTCGCATCCGCCCGCGCCGTCGCAACTGCTCGAGCCGCCCTTGGGTCCCGGGGCTTCGAGGTTGACCAGCCGTTCGGGCTCGACGACCGACAACGGGCGAAGCAGGATCTGGCTGTAGAGGGAGAAGATCGCCGCGTTCGCCCCGATGCCGAGGGCCAGCGACATGATCGCGACGTTCGTGATGACCGGGGTCTTGAGGAGCAGGCGTAAGGCCAGTCGGATGTTGGCCACGATCCGTTCCCGTTGGGGCGTCCCGCCCAGAGGAGGGTCGGTGGCGATTTCCGCCCGGCTGCAGCAGTCGGGTGCTCAACGCTACGGCAGAACCACCGAGCAAACCGTACACGATCGTGCCGAGCGCGTCCACGTCGAGCAGCCTGGGGCGGGCCCGGCAATACGATGGCAGAGTCGACCGCACGGCGGACGAGCCGGGCTCCCGGAGTGACCAGCCCCGAGCTGCGCTTCGCAGAAGGTCGACACCCGGCCCGTGCCCGGGGCGCGGGCGAGGCGCAGATCCGCAAGATCAGCCTTGCGCTCGCCTCGACGGAACGACACGATGTCGATGCCGTCCCGTTCGGCGTAGCCCTTGATCGCGTTGACGAACCGCTGCTTGATCGGCGCCATCAGCACCGACGACGTGACGTTTGCCAAGCCCGACACCGACAAACACCAATCGCGCGTAGGGGCGGAATGTGGTCGACATCGAGTCCTTCCGTCGTCGGCTCGCGCCTACAATTGTCGCATCTGTTTTCTGCGGCGCAGACTCCTAGCTCAGCTAGAGACCAGCTCTCCTACCTACGACACCACCCGGACGGGTCTGCGCTGCGTCACATAGGGGAATCCGTCGTTGAACCCGGCGAGTTCCCGGAACAACTCCGGATTCCGGCAGTCGTCGGCGAGGCTGCGATCCAGCGAGTGACGCAGATCCTCCTGGGAAGTGACCATCAGGTGCCGGTAGAGGTTCGTCACGCACAACCGCAGACCTGGAATCTTCCTCGGATACGCACCGTGCCAGGTCGCCCCGTGACAGACGATCAGGCTCCCGGCCTCGGCTTCGACCGGCACCGCCTCCAGTGCCGCCTCGGTGCCCTCGGGCTTGCCGTCACGAAGATGAGAGCCCGGAACGTAGGCGAGGGCCCCGCCCTCCATGGTGTAGTCGGTGAGGCACCAGGTCGCGTTCGCCACGAACGCCGTCCGCCCCCAGGGTTCGGGAACCGCCGTCTGATCGGCATGCAATCCCAGCGTCGAGCCGTACCCCGATTCGTCCTGCCACTTGATGAAGGACTGGTGGTGCGAGAAGCGTGTTCGGGCCTCACCGATCAGATGCCGCGCCAGCGCTACCGCAACGGGGTGCACGGCGAGGTCTCGAAACGCACGGTGATAGCTGGCGAGTCGCTGAATGACGACTTGCTTCGGCCTGTTCCCGGTGCGAACCACTATGTTTACCGGCTCCGCGTCCGGGTGGTACTCGAGGTCGGCATCCGGGCCGCCTTCCAGCGTGAACCCGCAGCCTATGAACTCCGTCGCCCGCCGCAACACCAAGTCCGCCAGGCCACGTACCGACGGCGCCGAGCAGCCGGTAACTTGCGGAGGAACCACGGTCAAGCCGCTGTCCGCGAGTTCCGCCGCGTAGGTCCTCAGTCCCAGGTCTTCCAACTCCGGGCTCAACTCGTCGTCACGATTCATGGGATTCGCTCCGTCTCCTGTCTCTTCCGTGGCCGAGTCCGTCATGGTCCTTCCCCGCACACCTTCATCCACGCTACGCCTTCTTCCCGGCTCTGCCGGGACCCGGCCCGGCGCCGGCTCCGTGGTAAGCTGTCGGACCTCGCGGCGCGCCATTCGGCGAAACCGCCACCACCTGGGCGGCGACCCGAAGCGACGATGGCCGGCACTCGCCGGAACGGGAGTGGCCGTCCGCGTCGTCCGCCGACAAGGAACAGTGCATGTCCAGCTCGTTGCCTTTGGCACCCATGGACCAGGTGATGTCGGCCGTGCTCGAAGTCGTACCCGAAGCGATCCTCTCGGCCCCAGGCAGGAGCCGGACCTTGCGGTGGGCGTCGCAGTTCCCTGCGTTTGCGCTGGAGTCGACCTTCGGCTTCGAGAGCCGACTCGACCAAGGCCCTGCCGACTGCGACCTGTTCCTCTCGGTGCAGCCCGGGTCGAGCTTCTCCCGCCACCTGATTCGACGTGGCGCCCGCGCGCAGGCCACGGCGGGGGCCAGGGGCCTGGGCCAGTTTCTCGCCGAGGTGGCCGAGCCCGAGAGCTTCCTCTCGCAGTGGTTTCGAACGGTCATCCTGGAGTACGACCTGGCCGCCTCCCGCCCGCCCGAGAGCGAGCCGCCGGGCGTCTTCATCGAGCCCCACGACAGCGCTCTCGCCGTGCCCGGGAGTTCGAAGCGGCCCGGCCACGGCCCGGGATTGACGTGCAATCACGGCGTCATGACCTCCGCCGTCGGTTGGGCGGTCGGCCGCGCGCCGAACGAGGCTGAACACCAGGCGATGGGGCGCGTGTACCGCGCGCTGCCGCGCGGCGCGACCACGGACCACCTGGGCGCGCTTCCGGGGCGCGAGCCTCGGGCGGTGCGTCTGGTGCTCAGGATTCCGAAGACCGAACTCGTACCGTTCCTCGAACGCATCGAGTGGTCCGGCTCCATGGCCCAGCTGGAGCGCGCGCTCGGTTGGCTCGACCGCTGGCAGAACGACGGGACCGCCCTCAGCGTGGCCTGCGACGTGTCCGCCCGGGGCGTATCGACCCGCTTGGCGTTCGAGCTCCTCCTCGGGGAACCCTGGCACCGCCGACGCGCCAGGTTCTGGGCCCCGATGATCGGTCATTTCGTCGAGAAGGGATGGTGTACGCGCGCCAAGGCCGCCGCCCTGCGGTCCTGGCCCGAGGGGGACTATCTCCTGACGGAAAGACGGGTCTACCAACTCCTGACCGGGATCAATCACCTCAAGCTCCTGATCGACGGAGACCGCATCGCGACCAAGGCCTACATGGGCGCGTTCCTGCTACCGAAGTGAGCGGCGAGCGAACGGACCACGGAGCGACCCCCGTCGCGAGCGACGGGAAGACGAGCAGCGCCATCGACCGGGGCCTCGACTTCCTGGACGGGGCGGTGTCGGGAGCGGGCGTATGGGAGTGCCACTATTACGCTCTCGCCGACCCCGCCGTCCTGCTGCCTGACGCCAACCCCTTCGTGGGCGCGCTCGGGGCCCTGGAGCTCGCCGACGTCGACGATCCGCGTGCAGAGGCCGTCCTGTCGCGCACGCGACACCACCTCGGCGACACGATCGAGTTCCCCGGAGTCTGGAGGTACTGGCCGCACCTGCCGCCGGACGTGGACACCACCTCGATCTGCTCTCTGGCCCTGGGGTTCCATCCCTGGTTGCTGGCCGGTTGGAACCGGGAGCGCCTGACGCGGAACCGCGACGGCCGGGGCCGCTTCCACACCTGGCTGCGGGATGGGCCAATCACCTCGATCGACGCCGACGCGATCGTCAACGCCAACGCGCTGGCGTATCTCGGCGAAAGCGCCGCCACCCGGCCCACGCGCGACTGGCTGGCCTCCCTCCTCCAGACCGGCGACGAGCGCCAGGCCATCCACTACTACTGGGACCCGATCGATCTCTACGCCGCCATGGCGCGAGCTCACCAGTTGCAGACGCCCCTCTTCGAGGACGTCCGATCGCTGCTCGCGGCGCGCATCCGGGACCGGCGCGAGGACGACGGGTCCTACGGCGACCTTCTGCGCACCGCCCGCGCTCTCGTGTCCCTCCATTCCGTCGGTTGCCCTCCTTCCCGCGCCGACCTCGCCGCGTCGGCGCGCCTCCTGCTGATGCGGCAGCAACGCGACGGCGGCTGGCCCGCCTGCCCCCTTTCCTCCGGTCCTCTCTGGCCGGAGGAACGCCGCTTCGCGTTCGCGTCCCGGTGCTACGACACGGCCTGCTGCGTCGCCGCGCTCCATAGCGCGCGCGCGATGCCCGGTCAGCGATAGCTGTCGCCGAGGGGCCGGCGACGCCCCCGTCGCGGCCGGCGACCGCGTCCACCGTCCGCCCTGCCGGCGGTCATGCGCCGTTCTTCGCCGTCGCGATGGCGGCGCCTACCTTGATCAGCTCCACGGCGAAGTCCGTCGCGAATTTCCGCTCGAAGGACGCCGCCGCCAGCTCGAGGAACTCTCCGACGCGGATGGGTCCCCGTTCCAGCAGCGACTCGATCAGGCTCCGGCAGCGCGCGTCCAGCTCGAACTCCTGGCCGTTCGCGCGAAGCCCGAAGACCCCCTCCCCGGGCCCGACTCGTACGCGCGCCTGCTCCCAGCCGCGAATGCTCAGCTCCAACTCCTCCCAGGCCTCGCTTCGCCACGGCTCGATCCGTTCCAGGAACTGGCCCGGCGCCAGCGCCTGCCACGAACGCTGCAGGTCATGGGCCAGGGCGCCCTCGCCGGCCTCGACCAGGGCCGCGTCCACCACCTTCCTGAATTCGAGCAGGAAGTCGCGCAGACTCTCGTCGTTCGCGAAGAGGGGCACGTTACGCCGCAGGCCCTCGTGGCTGGCAACCCTCGCCTCCAGCCAGCGGAGAAGGTCCGTGCCCTTGAGATAGTGAGGGGTCAGGGTGAGATGAATGGTGCCCCGACCGTCGTTCTCCTCGGCGACGTGGGCGCTGTGCCACCAGCCCCGGGGAATGTAGAGCACGTCCCCTTCGTCGAGGGTGCCCGTCCACACGGGGTGGGCGGGCGCAACGTCGTTGGGCTCCACGTCGCGGCCGAGCGGCTGCCTTCGCACCTCTCCCCACAGACGCCAGACCTTCTGACCCCGCACCTGGATGATATAGACGTCGTGATCGTCCCAGTGCGTGCTGAAGCACGGCGTGGCGCGCCAGGACGCGTAGAGGTTGACGCCGGCGTAGGTGGCCACGCTGCTCTCTATCTCGCTGATCAGCGCGCGGGCCGGCTCGTGAATCGTATGCACGCTGTTGAGGATCACGGATGCGCCGTTGCGCACGAAGGCTTCGAACCTCTGCGGGTTGACGGTGCCGTGCCACGGCGCATGCGAGCGCGAGCCGAAGCGGTAGCCCAGGTAGGAGTAGAGGTGATCCGGAACGTAGTTGCTGTCCTGCACGACCTGCAGCTGCGACTGGGACAGGTTGCGGTTGTAGATCAGGTCGGTGAGGGCCTCCCAGGACACCAGATGGTGGAAGCGCTCACGCGGCCCGCGAAAGAGCATGGGACGAGCGCACTCGTACTGGGCCTGGTGGAAGGCCCGCGACCCGAGCGGACAGAACAGTCTCTCCAGACCACGCACGCCCTCTTCCTCGCCGGTCACCCGGAACTCCTCGATGGCCAGGGGGGGCGGCGGAGCTTCCGCCGGCTGCTCGCGGGCGTCTTCGAAGCCCAGCTTGATCGGAGCGATGCCCGCGCGCCGGGCGATGACATGCGCGAGGGCCTCCTCGTAGGCCTCCTCTTGCCGGAACTGGGCCCGCATGGCGATCCCGCCCAGGACCGGCTTGACGCCGCGGAACATCTGCGATGCCTTCATGCCTGCTCTCCCTCCGTCATCGTTCCCGGCTCCAGAAGCTGTCGGGCAATGAGACGCTGGAACGCCCCGGGCTCGCGGGCGAGATCCTCGTACGAGCCCGACTGCACCAGCCTCCCCTTCTCCAATACATGGATGGTATCCGCCGCTCGAATGGTGGACAGCCGATGGGCGATGACCACCCGGGTTGCCGCCAGCCTTCCGATGCTCTCCATCACCAGGGCCTGCGACTTGTTGTCGAGCCAGTTGGTCGCCTCGTCGAGGAACACGACGCGAGGCTTGCGAACCAGCGCCGCGGCGATGAGGATTCGCTGCATCTGCCCGCCCGAGAACGCCCCGGTGTCTCCGACCGGCGTATGCATGCCCATGTGCATCTGGCGAATGTCCTCGTCGACGGCAGCGAGTCTCGCCGCTTCCCACGCGTTCTCTTCCGTCAGGTCGCGGGCAACCCCGATGATGTTGGTCAGGACCGATCCCGGCTGGAGGCTCCCGTTCTGGGAGACGACGCCGAGCTGGCGCCGCAACGTTCGCCGATTGAGCTGCGCCACGTCATGGTCGTCGTAGTAGACGGCGCCGCGGGTGGGCTCCTCGAGACCGAGGGCGAGGTTGAGCAGCGTGCTCTTCCCGGCGCCGGATTCGCCGACGATCGCGGCGAACTCTCCCGGACGTATGTGCAGCGAGACGTCGTCGAGGGCGGCCGCATCGCTGTCCGGGTGGGCGAAGCCGACCCGTTCGAAACGCAGGTCGCCCCGCAGGTCGACCTCGCCCCCCCCCGGCGGTGTCGTCGCGCACGTCCGGGGCGAGGGCGAGCAGAGGCTTCACCTGCTGATACTCCGGAATGATCGACGACAGGGCCTGCACGGTCGCGCCGAGGCGCGTGGTTGCGCCGAAGAACATCATGGACGTGGCATAGATGACGAAGAACGCGCCCGCCGTCATGTCCCCGGAGTCCAGGAGCAGGGTCGTCGCCAACAGGATCGCCGACGCCGCCCCGGGAATGCTCGCGGTGATCGCGACCGCCAGCTCGTTGAGGCGGTTTACCTGAATCTCCGCCCGCTTCTGACGGACGTAGCCTCGCGCCCAGAATGCGAACGCGCTGTCCTCGGCGCCGGACGATCGCAGCTTGCCGATGCCGGCGATGAGCTGGGACAGGGTCCCGGCGAGCCTCTGGCGCGCGTCGACATGGCGTCGCTGTGGCGCGAACTGCATGACCGCGAGCCCGACGATCGCCGCGGCCGCGGCAAGGCCGACGGTCAGGCTGACGCCGGCGAGCGCGGGGTCGTACGAGAACAGGAGAAACAGGGTGGGAAACAAGAACAGGACCGAGACGAGCGCGCTCGTGACGACGTTCGACGCACGCTCCCGCAGGCTGTGGAACACCAGGGCGCGCGAGGTCAGCTCCCCCGCGGAATAGCCCCGCAGGGAGCTCGGCCGCAGGGCGACGATGCGGTCCCAGACCGCGGCGCCGAGGCGGGTGGCGGCGCGCGCCTCGACCCGGAGCAGCGTCGAGGTCTGCTGCAGGGTCATGAGGACGCCGAAGAGCGCCACGACCAGCATCACCGCCGTCAGCGACCACAGGAGCTCCCGGCTTCCGGCCGGCATGACCCAGTCCGCGAACAGGCCGACGGCGAAGGGGGGAAAGAATGCGCACAGGCCGACCAGGAGGCCCGCCGCCGCGAAGCGCGCCGCCTCCATCGGCAGGCGGTGCCCCGCCATGAAGGCCACATCCTTCGTCGTGACCGGACGGGGTGGAAACGGCCGATAGAAGACCCAGGCCCCGTCCTCCAGCCGCGCCACGTCCGCACCGTTCAGACGCTTCGAGCCGCCCGCCGAGGGGTCGATGATTCGATAGGGGCCGATGGCGCTCGGGAGCAGGGCGACGGGACGGCCGTCTTCGCGCCGAAACGCCAGCATCGAGAAGCTGTCCCCGGTCCACCAGTTGCTCTCGGACGAGAGATCGACCTCGCGCGCCCGCACCCCCGAGGCGATGAGAATGCCCTCGAGGGTCGGCTCCACCCCCTCGGGTTCCACGAAACGTATCTGCTCCCTCCGGCCGATAGGCCTGAGGGCCTGCATCAGCGGGGAGCCGCCCAAGGGCGGGCCGGACAGGCCGCGACCTGGCCGCGCGATGCGTCGGAGTTCGCGTCGCGCCTCGTCCGCTGCCCCCTCGCGCAACTTCGCGCTGTCGACCTGCAGATTGGCGACGTCTATCGAGGCCAGCCTCCGGGTCAGTCGTTCCGCCGCCAACACCGTGCGGTGGAATTCCCGCAAGGCGCCTTCCAACCGCCCTTGTCGGACGAGGTCCAGGGACGAGATGGTGGAAACCTCCGCGGTCGCGCCGAAGGTCATCCAGGTGCAGGGCGTAACGGGCATGAACTCGGGCATGTCCGGTCCGGTGTGACCGGTCCCCAGGAACGCCCCCACCCGGCGGGTCGGAAGCCATACGATACCGCGATGGGCCGAGACCGCCGCCTGCGGTGCTATCAGGACCTCCTCTCCCGTCCGGACGGCGATATCGACTCTCGGCAGCAGTGGGACGTCGCGCGCCACGCATTTCGACAAGGCCTCGACCCACAGGTCGGTCTCCTGCGCGAAGGCGCCCGGCGACAGGCTCTCGAGAACGCCCGGAAGGGGAAGCCTCTGCACGCGGAACCCCGGGAGCCCCTTCAGGCGCAGTTGCAGACGGGACTCCCCGGTCCCGTCCACGCAGAAGAGCAGGCGCCCCGCCTCGGCGCGGGTCACGTGCTTGTAGCTCGAGACGACCCGATCGCCTTCGAGCTCCACGACGAAGACATCCACCTCGCCCGATTCCACCCACCAGAGGCAATCGACGTCGTCGAGCACGAGTTCGCCCGCGACCGTGGCGAACGTGTCGGTGGACAGCCGCCCGAGCCGTTCCCTGGCTGCGTGGGCCGTGTTCGGTTCAGGCATCGACTCCACTACTGGTTGGCGACCAGGTGCCGGTACAGACCGTCCCTGTCCCGGATCAGCTCGTCGTGGCTGCCCTGCTGGATGATGCGTCCCTTCGCCAGCACGATGATCTCGTCGCAGTCGCGCACTGTGCTGAGGCGATGGGCGATGATCAGGCATGCGCAACCGCGCCGGCGCAACGCGTCGTCGATCTCCGCCTCCAGTGCCGCGTCCAGCGAGCTCGTCGCCTCGTCCAGGACGACCAGCGAAGGCCGGGTGACGAGGGCGCGCGCGATCTCCAGCCGCTGCCGCTGGCCCCCGCTGAAGTTCGTACCGCCTTCCTCGACCCGCGCCGAGTAGTTCAGGGGACGGCGGGCGATGTCCCCGTGGATGCCTGCATCCCGCGCGGCGGCGATGACAAGCTCGTCGGGAACGGCACGGTTCCACATCGTCAGGTTCTCGCGCACGCTGCCCGCGAACAGGGAGATCTGCTGGTTCACGACCGCCACCGACTCGCTGAAGATCCGGTGGGGGATTCCCTCGCGCGGACGTCCATCGAACAGCACCTCCCCGTCCCACGGCCGGTAGGCACCGGAAATCAACAGCGCCACCGTCGACTTGCCCGACCCGCTCGGGCCGACGAGCGCCACCCGTTGCCCCGGTCTCACCGACAGGTTGAAGCCATGCAACAGCGGTGTTCCGTACGGCTTGTACCCAAAGGAAACGTTGCGCAGCACCAAGTGGCCGGCCAAGCGCAGCCGGCCGTCGATCGTCGCGATCCCGTCCGCCCGCGTGCCGTCCCTTGCAACCACCCACGGGTCGTCCTGCGCTTTGACCACGTCGTTGACGCGCCGCAGGTCCGCGTCGAGCACGTGAATCACGTCCGCGGACAGCAGGAGCCCGGCTACCGGGACGAGGAAGCTGTTGGCAATGAAGTAGAGAGCCATGAGATCGCCCAGTGACAGCGCCCCCGTTATCACGCGTTGGCCCCCGGCTCCCAGCACGACGGCGCTGCCGAGGATGGTCATGAGCGTCGGCACCCCGGCGCTGACCAGCCCCAGTTCACGGAACCGTTGCCGGGCCACGAGCTCCCGGGTCTGGTACCCGGTCCAGCTTGCGAAGAAGTCGTCCTCGTTGCCCGCCGCACGTATCGAATAGAGGTTCCTCGCCGCGAAGTTGCTGATCCCGGCCAGTTGCCCCTGCTCGCGGCGCATCCGGTGGTTGTGGTCGAGACGGAAAGGCGAGACTGCCCGCAGGGCCAGCAGGCCTACGGCCCCAATGACCGCCACCAGCGTCGCGGTCAGCGGGTCGAGGGCGACCATGGCGACGAGGAAGGCAAGGCACATGCAGAGGTCGATCAGCATCCTGGAGAGATGCAGCGAGCCTGCGCCGGCGATCGCATCGATCAACAGCGTGCGTTGAGTCAGGTCCCCGGCAAAGCGGCTCTGAAAGTACTCGATGGGCAGGCGGAACATCTTTGTGATGAAGCGCTCGGCCTGTTCCACGGACACCGTGACGTTGAGGTTGCGCAGGCTCCGCTGCTGCAGCCACGTCACGCCGAAGGTGAGCGCGGTCAGCGCACACACGCCCACGACGATGGGGGTGCCGGACGCTTCGCGATCGACGAGCACGTTATCGACGAAGGCCCTCAGCAGCAGCGGCAGGCCGATGCCGGGCGCGACCAGCACGAGGCCGCATAGCGCGCAGAACAGAAGGCGCAGCCGATGCCGCCTGAACCACGAGCCCAGCTGCCGGCGCAGGCTCGGCCGCTCGCCGCGCTTCTCGAAGCCCGGAGTCGGTTCGAACTCCAGGACGACGCCGGTGAAGCGGGCATTGAAGTAGTCGTGGGAAACGGTGCGGTAGCCGTTGGCGGGGTCGTTGAGCAGGTACCTGCTGCCGCGAAAACCCTCCAGCACCAGAAAGTGGTCGAACTCCCAGAACAGGATGGCTGGAAGCCGCATCTTCCGAAGGTGGCGCGGCTCCCGTCGCCAGCCCGTCGCCCGCAGCCCATAGTGCTCCGCCGCCAGTTGCAGGCCCCGGCCCGTGCAGCCGTCCCGGTTGACTCCGCACCGGGATCGCAACTCGTCCATGCTCACCCAGCATCCGTGGTGCGCGAGCACTATGCCGAGACAGGCGGCGCCGCACTCCGAGGAGTGGACCTGCTGGAAGCTGGGAGTCCGGCCTCGAGCTACGAAGTACCTTGTCCAATCCACGACGGTGGTCTCTTGGGGCGCCGTCCCGGGGCTCCACCGGATTCACTGCCGGCCGGCCGGTCTCCACGCATCACTTCGGGAGTTGCCGCGTCAGAAACCGCAAAGGGCTCTCGCGGCCCAACGGAATGCGCAGCCGGTGAAGGCCGTCCGCCGCGGCCCGCTCCTCTCGCAGAGCGCGCGCGGGAACGTCGATCCTGACGAGCAGCGACCGGCCCGGCCGAAGGCCGGTTGCCTCCACTATCCGCGATCGAATCTCACCGGTGTGACTCGAGACGGAAAGCACGGTTCCCGCCACTTTGCGACTCGCCGTGGCACGGAAGGAAAGGACGTCGACCCGCATGCCCGGAGCAAGCGTCTCGGCGTCCCGCACGGAAACCAGAGCGAGCAGCTCCGCGCGACTCTCGTCTTTTCCGTCGAGGGCGGGCGACGCCGTCATCGCATCCCACCGCTCCGCCGGCACGCCATAGAGCCAGAGGCTGTGGTCCGTCGTCCCCAGCACGAGCCATGCCAGCACGAGCACGGTCAGGCCGACAGACAGCCTCATCAGGACGAATTGATGCGGCGGATCCACGCGGACGAGTCCGTGCAGCGAGTCGGGTCGGGCGTGCGCGACGACCGCGTCATCCCTGTAGACGTTGCTCGCGAACATTACCCGCTAACGCAGCCGGCACGGTCCCAGGGCGGCTACTCGTCATAGTCGTTGGCGTCCCACCACTGCGGGGCGTTGTTCCAGCGGTCGTTGTCGTCTTCACCGCGGTCATTGGCCCAGCTGGCGCCGCTGACGGACTCCAGCTCGGACGCCTTCAGCCTCGCCCTCGGCGGAAGCACGATATTGGTGGTATGCGCGCTGTCTTCCAGCACCTTGATCTTCAATCCCTCCGGAATGCCGACACCCAACTCCTCCTTGATCGCACCGTGCGGATCTGCGAGCAGTCTGGCCCTGAACTCTTCGTCCTCCGTCGCCTTCTCCAGAAGGTGAATGCGCATCTGCCCTGCGGTCTTCATCGTCCCCTCCCCCTGGCAGGTGTTACCTGCAGAATCGTGCCCGCACCGACCAATGGGCAGGCGTTAGGAGTCCCGCGTACCGATCCGAGTCGACCTGCTGCCGCAGCGTGAGCGCGTCCGCCATTTCGACGACGGAATCGTCGCGACCCTCGCTACCCATCGGGCACACCTCCTCGCACAGTCCGGTCGACGCCCGCAGCAGGACCGCCTGCAGCGTCCACGAGTTCCGACTCTCACTAATACAAGACGTCAGCGAGGCGATTCTGAACAGGTTGCCGTCGTTTGTCCGTCGTTGCGAATTCGGGACGGCGTTGCGCAGCCGAACGACCCGCCTGCCGTAGCGCCATGCGGGCTGTCCTAAACCCCCGCGTGCCTCCGGCTCGCCGGAATCTCGGGCGACGGGACACCCTTCGTCGAATCGGGAGTGCCCGCGGCAGTTCGGCCTCGCGTCCATGCGCCCTGCATCTTTCGGGTCCCTGACCTCCATCGTCCAGGCCGCCGAGCAGGCTCCCCATCGTGAGAATCAGCCCGCCGCCCGCCACCGGTACTCAAGGCGCACGTAGTAGAACCCACCGTTGAAGCCGAATGGCGTGGAGGGCGGATAGCGGTTCCCGAGCCTGCCGGGGTTGGGATTGTCGTCCGGATAGGTGTTCAGGACGTTCCGACTGCCTATCGTGAGCGAGACGGCCTCGCTTATGGGCCAAGCGGCCTCGACGTCCAGGATCGGCTTGCCGCCGTAGCGTCGCAGGTCCCGACGGTCGAACCAGCCGCCGTAGTAGCTCAGGCGGCCGAGCAGCGTCCCGCGACCGACGGCCTGGTCGAGCGTGGCGTTCCAGCGGGTGTTCGGCAGCGCCTCCTCCAGCAGCCGAATCCTGTCGGCGAATCGGTCGGGATTCAGCAACGCCGGATTGAAGTCGGTGGCAGCGGTAGCGGTGTAGTTGAAGAGCACGCTGAGCGCCGTTGTCCCGCCGAGGGACGGCGGCGTCCAGGCGGTGACGAGGTCGAGCCCCTGCGTACGGGTCTCCAGGTCGTTGGTGAAGAACCGGAAGTTCGCCAGATTGCGGGCGCTGGTGATCCCCTCCGCCAGCAGCCGGTCGACTTCGGCGGCATCGAGCGCGAACAGCCGGCTCAGCGTCAGTCGATCGGACAGATCGATGCGGAAGTAGTCGGCGGTCAGCGTGAACGGGCCGCCGCCGGCCACGGCGCCGACGCTGACGTTGACGGCTCGCTCGGGCGTGAGGGGCCTGCCGCCGCGCAACCGGGCGACCGCGGAGGTCGAGGGAATCGTGCCGTTGTTGACCAGGTCGTGAAGCGCGAACACGTACTGGGTGGAGACGTTGAACGCGTTCTGCTGGCCCGGGGTCGGCGCTCGGAATCCCGTGCTCAGGCTGCCACGCAACGCGACGCGCCCGGAGAGCGGGACACGGGCCGAGAGCTTGCCGTTCAGGGTCGCGCCGAAGTCGGCGAAATGCTCGAACCGGGCCGCCGCCCCGACGACCCAGTCGCGCTCGCCACGAAGCTCGACATCGCCGTACACGGCGGCGTTGGCGCGGTTCCAGCGGCCGGCGGCGATCGGGCTGAATCCCGGCCACCCGTTGGAACCGACACTGAAGCCCTGGGCGGCGTACGGACCCTGGCGCCAGGACTCCGGCTGGCCGAGGCCGATCCGGAACTGCTCGTTGCGCCATTCGACACCGCCGGCGAGATGAACCCGGTCGGTCAAGGCACGGCTCAGGTCGAGATTGACGCCGACTTCCCGTTGCCCGTAGAGGCCGACATCGAACGTCGTGGGCGACGCCGGACCGAGCGAGGCGTTGACCGTGTTGCGGATGGAAAAGTCCGCGGTGTTCGCGCCTGCCGTGACGCTCGCATCCCAGAGCACGCCGCCGGCGAGCTGTCCGCGTACGCCGCCGACCACCGAGACGTCGCGGGCGACACCGCCGAAGCGCGGCGCGAACCCGCCCGGGAACAACTCCTGGAAAGAAAGCAGTGCGGGTCGTCGAAGACCTGCGCGAGCGCGGCCGGCTCGGGCGCGTTGTTCGTGATCGCCACCGGGGGACAGTGCGCTGAGCCGTCGCCGCGCGCGGCCAGCACGTCGCCGACGAGCAGCGTCCGGCCGCCGTCGTTGCTGAACACGCCGCCCCGCGTGTTGGGATTCCGGTAGTAGAAGAACGTGAGCACATCCCGGCGCGCGTAGTTCGCGTGGCCGTACGCCTGCGCGCCGTTGGCGAACAGGTGACCGACGTTGACGAGGAGCTTGAGATCGTCGTCGACTTGCGGGGCTCCCCATTGCTGGGCGGGGTCGCCGACGTGACGATTCCCGGCCGCGATGAGGCCCGCCGCGTCCGTCCGCTGCACGCTCCGGTCCGTGGAGGCGGTGTTGCCGTACTCGAGGCTGAGGTTGGCGAAGCCGGTCCGGCCGAGCGGCAGGCCCGTGTTGGCGGCGACGGCGTATTCCCGGCCGTCCCCCGCGGCATGCGTCCCGCTGCTCAATTCGACGCTGCCGCCGTCGCGGTCGTCCTTCAGCAGGAAATTCAGCACGCCGGCGATGGCGTCCGAGCCGTACTGGGCCGCCGCGCCGTCGCGCAACACCTCGATTCCCCGCAAGGCGATCGCGGGTATGGTCGAGATGTCCGGTCCCTGCGCGCCGTCGGCCACGCCGTTGCCCTGCCAGGCGATTTCCGCCCCGCGGTGACGCCGCTTCCCGTTGACGAGTACCAGGGTGTGGTCGGGCGCCAGGCCCCGCAGGCTCGCAGGCCGGACGACGGCGGCGCCGTCCTCCTGCGGGTTGACATGGAAGGACGGCAGGAGCACGCGCAACCGGTTGGCCAGATTGGAGTCGCCCTGGCGCACGTCGGTAGCGGGGATGACATAGATCGGCACGGTCGAGTCGGTGACCGACCGCGGCTGCGCGCGGCTGCCGACGACGACGACCTCCTCGTCGAACTGCGGCGGCGGCGGCGGTGGCGGCGCCGAGTCTCTTGCGGGATGGCCGCCAGGCGAATCCGGCTCACTCCGCTGATCCGTTTCGCCGTGCCCGGCCTGCCCGGCCGATGGCAGGGGTTCGGGTTGCCGGTCCTGCGCCAGCGTAGGAGCGTAGCACCACAGGACCAGACCCAGCAGGAGCAGCGGCTTCAGCCGAAGGAGACCCATAGGGTCACACCGGTCACGACGACGACGAACCACCGCATCAGCCTTCGCTCGAACTCGTCCAGGCTGCGCGTCCAGGACGGCGGCGATCTCGTTGTGCAGGTCGGCACGCGTGATCAGGACCGGATCGGGATTCACTGCGACCTGCCTGGCGCGGTTGCGGCTTACGGCGCGGATGGGGATGCTGCATAGCGAACCGGCAGAAGGCGCTGGCCTCAGCGGGCAGCGTGCGCGTCCTCGACGCGAGCACCGCGCAGCACGTTCGCAATCGCATAGTTGCACGCTGAGGCCGAGGGTCAACCCTTCCGACGGCGTTTCGTCGAGGGCATAGCGCAGGCGAGAATCCGACATCGGCCCTCGTCGAGGGTCGCTCATGAAACCACTCCTTTGAGCGCGAGAACACCACCGGCGGTCCGGCGCTGATCACCCCGTCGCCGCCCGGCCTTCGCGCGAGAGTCCGAACCTGTTGATCAGTGACGTCGAGCCGGATCCGGGGCGCGGTCACTTCCCCCTGCACAGAACAAACGAGGGCTCGACTTGTCGAGCCCTCCGGGCGTCACCGCAAGCCTTGTTCGGCCGCCGCGGGTGAGTTACAGGGAGCCGTGAAGTCAACGACGGAATCGTCGCGACCCTCGCTACCCATCGGGCACACCTCCTCGTGGAGTCCGGTCGACGCCGGCAGCAGGATCGCCTACAGCGTCCACCCGATCCAACTCTCACCAATACAAGACGTCAGCGAGGCGATTCTGAACAGGCTGTCGTCGTTTGGTCGTCGTTACGACCCGCCGCAGCGCCATGCGGCTTCAGGAGCCCACGCGCGCAGGGATGGCGGCGCCGGGTCGGAGGCTGCGGCCCCGCAGCGCCTCGATCTCCCGTCGCGGTTGATCGGGACTCTTCCATGGCCACCCTTCGTCGAGCCGGGAGTGCCCGCGCCGGTTCGGCCTCCCGTCCATGCGCCCTGCATCTTTCCGGTCCTGTAGAATTCGCCCTACGTTCCATGCGCGAGATGCACGACTCCGTCGTTGCAACCTGTTTCCCACCACCAAGCCGATTGGTGATCGCCCATCGGGCCGAGGGGAGGCTGATGCGCGTGGAGGAAGAGGAAGCGGCTGCCATGTCGGCGCCGCGGCTCGGGTTCGAGGCGCCGACCGAGTTCGGCAGCGCCCTGCCCGTGGTCGTGCGCCCGTGAACCCGGCCTGTCTCAGGAAGCCGTGGACGCCCCCGACCGCCGCAGTTCCAGTTCCGAGCGGCGCCTCTTCGAGCGGGTCAGAACGGGGAGCCGCTCGGCGGCCGGCGCGCTGCTCGAGCGGTACGCACCGTGGCTTCGGCGGTGGGCTCGCGGCCGGCTGCCGCAGCAGGTGCGCGGCGCCATCGACACGAGCGACCTGGTTCAGGACACGCTGCAGCAGACGTTCGTGCGGCTCGGCGGCTTCGAGGCGAGACAGACCAGCGCGTTGCGAGCCTACCTTCGCCGAGCGGTCGAGAACCGAATCCGTGACGAGTTGCGGCGCGCCACCCGTCACCGACGTGGCCGACGCGCTCACGCTGGACCAGGAGGTCGAGTGGGAGCGGTGCGCCGGGCTCGCTACGCCCGCCAATCGTCGCGTGCTCGACAGCCTGCGCAGCTTCGGCGCCATCTTCGCGGGTCGACCTGCCGCTGACGCTGCGCTGCGGAGCGGGCCGCCGACGAGCACCGAGCCGTTCGCCGACGCCCGGGTTCGCCGCGTCCTCCACGCACTGCTCGCCATCGCCGCGGTCGACGTGGCGGCGGCACTGCTGGTGCTCTCAGCGACATGGAACGACTACCGCGGTGAGCATGGCGAGCTTGCCGTCTTCCTGACGACCCTGTTCCTCGGGCATGTCGCGACCGCCTGCGTATTGCTGCTCGCTGGCCGCGGCGACCAGCGGGCATGGCTGCTCGGGGGGTTCTTCCTGCTGAAGGCCACGCTGGCGCCGCTGCACATGGTGTACGCATCTGTGTGGGAGATTCAGCCGCACCTGATCGAAGCGTTGCCCTGGAAGCGTCTGCGCCGGCCAAGCTGCTCGCTCACGTCTACGTACTCCCGTTCCTGTTCGCGCCCGCTTTCCTCTGGGCGTTCGCTCGCGAGTGCCCGCGTGCCCGCCGCCGGACCCGGCTCGATGGCCTCACGCGTCGCATGGTGCCGGTCAGCCTTGGGGTCGGCTGCACGATGTGGGTCGCGCTCGCGATGTCGTTCGAGCTCGCGACGGCAGGGTAGGGGACGGCGATAGTCTTTCTGGTCGGCGATAGGACCATCCCTGCCCTGCATCTGTCGGCGGTGCGCGTGCCGCACCTGCGCGAGGTGGTCCGGGCGTTCTACCGTCGGCTGCTGCTGGCCACCTGCTCGGCATGGCTGCCGCGGCGCCAATGGTGGCGCTGGGGTGGCTGATGGCGAGCCGTCCGGAGCGTACGGTGGGGGCGGTCATCGCGGATCCGCTGGCGCAGTCTCTCGTAGCCGCCCTCGCGCTCATGCTGCTGTTGGTCGTCGGCCGCGAGCAACTCCTGCTCCGTCTCGACGCCTGGATTTTTCCGGAGACCACGGACCAAAGAGCGGTGCTGGCCCACGCGGCGGCGACGTTGGCCAGGGTCGGGCGGATCACGACGGTCAGCCGAACGGTGCACCGGACGGCGACGCGCGGCTGCGGTGCGCCTGCTGTCATGCTGCTCACGACCGACACCGACACGGAAGATGGTGCCGCTGGCGCGCGCGTCGGCCATCGCGCACATCCTGGAGACGGCCGGCGGGTCGCTGCGCGTCCATCCAGGCGACAGGACGTCGATCTTCGCCTTGCTGCCGCCTGACGATGCGGCGTGGGTGGTCGAGACGGGGGCCGATGCCATCGTGCCGGTGCCCGGACCCGGCGCGGAACTGTTCGGCGTCGTGGTGGTGGGGCGTCGCCTCGACGGCCGGATCGTGCGCTCGGTCGACATGCCGTTCCTCGAGGCGCTGGGGGCGGCCGCGGGGCTGGCGGTCGCGCGCCTGCGCGTTGTTCAGAATCGCCTCACTGACGTCTTGTAATAGTGAGAGTTGGATCTGGTGGACGCTGCAGGCGGTCCTGCTGCGGGTGTCGACCGGACTATGTGCGGCAGTGTGCACGATGGCAACGGCGGTCGCGACGATTCGGTCGTCGACGTGGCGGACGCGCTCACGCGGCGGCAGCAGGTCGACTCGGCTCGATGCGTGGGACTCGTAACGGCCGCCCATCGTCGGGTGCTTGACAGCCTGTGCGGAAAGAGAGGGATGCCGAGGGCGATCTGTCGGAATCCCTGGAGGGGCAATCGAGTACGACTACGACCGAAGCCTGAACCGGCAGCAACGCTGCTGCGCAACTGCGGATGATGACATTGTGGACCGGAGCAGGCCTGCATCCTGCAACCGGAGGAGAAAGCGATGCGAACAATGTTCCTGCCAGTGCTGCTCGTCGCCGGCATCGGACTGCTGCACGGTTCAATCGAGGCGTCCGGCTCCATCGCGGTGACGAACACACAGGTCCAGGATCCCTCGGCCGTCGAGGCGGCACTGGAACTCGACCGGCCCACGCGCCGGCTGATCCAGCGGGGACTTCGCAACGAGGGCTTCGACCCCGGCCCGCCGGACGGCCTGTTCGGTCCACTCACGCGGGCGGCCATTTAGGCGTTGGCAGGAGGCCCAGGGCAGCCCCCCGACGGGCTATCTGGACATCGTACAGGCCGGACTGCTTAGCGCGGCCGCGACCGGCGGGCCCCGGCCGGCGGAATCCGAGACTGTCGCCGCCATTTCCCCACCAGTTGCCGAGGCATCTCCCACCGCGCCGCCGACGACTGTGAATTGCGACGAATGGAATACGCAGGAGTTCTTCGAGACGGCGACTGCCGGAGCCGTTGCTGCATGCCTGGGCGCTGGGGCGGACGTGGCGGCGCGGACAGACGATGGCCACACACCGTTGCACATGGCGGCCGAGTTCAGCCCGAATCCGGCCGACCTTGAGGCTCTGCTAGACGCCGGGGCTGACATGTGGGCAGGAACTGATGGTGATGGTCACACGCCTCTGCATGAAGCCGCCGCGAACTCGAACCAGGCCGTGCTTGAGGTTCTGCTGAACGCCGGGGGCAGGACGCGATTCGGGATGGACACGATGCAGCCCGGGAGCACCACCCTCGTCGTGCGGCCGTCAAGCCGATGCCCGGCTGCCGGGCCAGCGCTTCACCCCTTGCCCGGGGGACTCGCCGCCCGAACCGTGCACACAAGAGGGGACCGAAGCCACTTCACATGCCAACATCAACACCAACAGCCGCAATCAGGCAGTACGCACGGCGGATCGCCGCCGGAGTCACGCTCATGGCGTGCGCAGCGACATCGCTTTCCGCGCAGACATCGCTCTCCATCGCGATGAGGCGCGCCGGACGCGTCGTCGGCACGCACGAGACGCTTCCCGCAACGGCCAACGGCCTCGTGCTCGGGGTATCGAGACGAGTGACCGGGCGCCTCGGCGCGTGGGCATCCTGGACGAAGTGGCCGGAGGAAATCGGCCAGACGTTCGCGTTCGGCGCGCGGTTTAACCTCGCGCGGGCCGGATGGAAGCTGCGTCCCGGCGTCCTGGTGGGTACGTGGCGAAAACCGGAACGACGAGCACCCTGGGAGCTGATCTTCGGCGGCGGCGTCTCGTTCGGCATCCAGGGACGGTGGAGCGGCAGCGTCGCGCTCGGGGTGATCACGATCCGCTCGGCCGGTCTGGCCTACGCGGTGCCGCAGGTGGGTGTGGCGTACACGCTGCCGTGAGTGGCGTACACGCTGCCGTGAGTGGCCCGGGTTGACGAGCTGCGCTCGGGCTGCGAGCCCGCTTGACGAGAAGGAGTCGAACTCGCATGTTGCAGATGGCACCAGAGACCATGCGCGAGCTCGCGCATCATGTCGTGGACATATTGATAGAGCGGAACGTTCGTCTGCCAGGCGAACGGGCGTGGGAGGGCGATTTCAAGGACGCTCTCGTCGACCGGTTGGAGGAAGACCCGCCGGAAGCCGGCCGGCCGGCGCGAGAGGTAATCGACCGGGCAACGCGGGACGTCTTGAACAACACGCTGAGACTCGATCATCCGCGGTCGTTCGGCTTCGTCCCGACCTGCCCGACGTGGCCCGGCGTGCTGGCCGACTTCATCGCCTCCGGATTCAACGTCAACGCGGCAACCTGGCTCGTGGCGAGCGGCCCGAGCCAGCTCGAATCGGTGGTGATCGGCTGGTTCCGCCGATGGTTCGGACTGCCGGACGGGGCGGGTGGACTGATGACCAGCGGCGGGTCCGCGGCGGCCCTGCACGGGTTGGTGGCAGCCCGCGAAGCGGCCGGCAATCCCGACCGGGCCGTCGCCTACATGAGCGACCAGAGTCACAGCGCGCAGGTCCGGGCCGCCCGCATCGTGGGCATCGCGCCGGATCGGATTCGGATGCTCCCGACCGACACGTCGGGCCGGATCGATCCCGGCACGGTGGCCGAAGCGATCGCCACGGACCGATCGGCGGGGCATACGCCGACGGTCGTTTGCGCGAACGCCGGCACGCCGACCCGCGGCGCCGTCGATCCGCTGCCGGCCCTGGCCGACATCTGCGCCGCAGAACGCGTGTGGCTTCACGTCGATGCGGCCTACGGCGGTTTCGCGATTCTGACGCCGCGCGGCGCCGCGGCGCTCAAGGGCATCGAACGGGCCGACTCGATCAACGTCGATCCGCACAAGTGGCTGTTCCAGCCGTACGAGGCCGGCGCCATCCTGGTGCGCGATGCCGGCACGCTCGAACGCGCCTTCGCGATTCAGCACGACGTGCTGCAGGATTCGGTCTGGGGCGCCAGGCACGCCAACCTGGCGGATCAGGGCATCCAACTGAGCCGCGGCTTCCGCGCGCTGAAGGTCTGGATGTCGATTCAGACCTTCGGGATGGCGGCGTTCCGCGCGGCCATCGAGAACGGAATCGATCTGGCCGCCCGCGCCGCGGAGTACGCTGCCGGGAGCCGCACGCTGGAACTGGTGTCGGCGTCGCTCGGCATGGTCTGCGTCCGCGCCAACCCCGGTGGCCTCAGCGAGGATGCTCTGGCTCGTCTCAACCGCAAGGTGCTCGCGCATATGTTCTGGGGCGAGCAGGCCTTCCTGTCGTCCACCGTGGTCAACAGGCGATTCGTTCTGCGGCTGTGCATCGTGAACCACAACACGACGTGGGACGACGTCCGGGAGACACTCGAAGCAGTTGAGCGGTCCGCGGTCGATGCAAGCGAAGAGGATTGAGGAATAGGCGTCGCGCTGCCGTTGGTGGGTCGACACTCGCCCTCGCCCCCTCCGGGCACCTTCTCCCTGGGTGCGGCCGGCCCGCCGGCGCCAGGGGAACGACGATAAGCGGGATGAGCAGAACCTGCAGGGACCCGAACCGCGCGCCGTGCCGCCTGGCGCCGCTTGAGGCGTTCAGCGACGAACTCGCCGAGGATGGCCTGGCAGAGGGATAGGAGCGGCTGGTGGGGAACGCGCCGCGGCCTCCGAGCCGGCGGCGGTCAGCAAGCTCGGAGGAGACCTGGGCATGGCATCCAACGTTGGCTCTGCTCGTCGGGATGTGCGCTACGAACCCGACGAGACTCCCCCCAATCTGCTGTCCCTCGGACTCGGGCTGCAACACGCGATGATCGTCGTCCCCGGCATCGTGCTGAGTCCCGCGATCCTGATCCAGTCGGCGGGCGGCAGCGAGGCGTACGTGATGTGGGCGGTGTGCACGGCGCTGGTGATCTGTGGCGTTACGACCGCGGTTCAGGCCATGCCGGTCGGGCGCATCGGCACCGGCTACGTGATGATGATGGGCACCAGCAGCGCCTTCCTCGCCATCAGCGTGTCGGCGCTGGAGCAGGGCGGACCCGGGCTGCTGGCCACCCTGATCATCGTGTCGTCGCTGTTCCAGTTCGCCCTCGCGGCCAAGCTGTCGGCGCTGCGGCGCATCTTCACGCCCACGGTCGCCGGCACCGTCGTGATGCTGATTCCGGTGACGCTGTCTCCGATCCTTCTGCGAAGGCTCGGCGACGTGCCGGAGGGGGCCTCGCCCGCCGCGGCGCCGGTCACCTTCTGCCTGACGCTGCTCGTCGTCGTCGTGACCGCGTTCCGCGGCTCGGGAATGTGGCGCCTGTGGGGGCCGGTCCTCGGGGTGGTCGCGGGCAGCCTGGTCGGAGGGCTCGCATTCGGCGCCTACGACGCGTCGGGCGTCCGCGAGGCGAGCTGGATTGGCGTGCCGCCGATTGTCTACCCCGGGCTCGATCTCGGCTTCGGACCCGAGTTCTGGGCCCTGCTGCCGGCGTTCGTGCTGGTAACGCTCGTGGGCGCGATGGACACCCTCGGTGACGGCGTCGCCACCCCGCGGGTGGCGTGGCGCCGGCCGCGCGCCATCGACTTCCGGTCGATCCAGGGGGCGCTGTCGGCCGACGGCCTCGGCAACCTGCTGTCGGGTCTTGCCGGCACGCTTCCCAACACGACGTACGCCTCGGGCATCTCCGTCGTGGAGCTGACCGGGGTGGCCGCGCGTTCGGTCGGCCTCGCGATCGGGCTCATCTTCGTCGCCGTCGCGTTCATGCCGAAGGTCCTGGCGGCGGTCATCGCGATTCCCGGCCCGGTGGTCGCCGGCTACTTCGTTCTCCTGTTGGCCAAGCTCTTCACCTTCGGCCTCGAGATCCTCCAGCAAGAGGGCCTCGACTACCGGAAGAGCCTGGCCGTGGGTCTCGCGTTCTGGCTCGGCCTCGCGTTTCAGCTCGACTGGATCTTCCCCGAGTACTTCCACAACCAGTACCACGACACCGACGTGGTCACGGTTCACGTGGATCCGGCCGGCGCCCGGTGAGTCGACCGGCTTGCGAACTCGGCGGCGGTGCGTAGATGCAGGCGGAACGGGAACCAGGGGAAACCACGTCCGCTCCGGCCCTGGGAGCGGCCGTGGGAGGTGACTCCGAGGCCGGTCGTCGATTGACACGGCCCAGCGCTCACGCTGTAGCACCCAGCCGCCGGGGGCGGCTCGACGATGCGGAGAAACGAGTCTCTCAGGCGGGACCTCCTGGAAATGGCGTCGTTGGACCGCGTCACGCGGGCCGAGCTCGCCGCCTCGGGCGACCTGTTCGACACCGGCTACGAGCTCCGGATGGCCCGCGTCCATGCACGAAACGCACAACATCTTCGGCGGGTGATCGAGTCCGTCGGATGGCCGGGGACAGACCTCGTCGGTCCTGACGGTGCAGAGGCTGCCTGGCTGATACTGCAACACGCGATCGCCGAGCCCGACCTGCTCCGCAGCGCGTCGCCTCTCCTCGAGACGGCCGCGCGGGAGGGAAGAGCGGACCCAGCCCACGCGGCAATGCTTGAGGACCGGATCCGGTTCTTCGAGGGCCGGCCCCAGCGCTATGGGACCCAGCTCGATTGGGACGCCGAGGGGAATCTCTCCCCAGGCGAGGTGGAGGACCCGCATCGGCTGGCCGAGCGCCGCCTCGCCGTCGGCCTGCCCCCGCTGGAGGAACAGATCGCGAAGGCGCGCAGCCGGGCGACGGCCGAGGGAGAGCGGCCGCCGGCAGCTCATCAGGCGTACGCGAAAGCGCGGGACGAATGGGCGGCAAGTGTCGGCTGGCGCGGCGGCTGAGTCCCCGCAGACTGCACGCATGCCGCACGCCTGACCGGGTGGGCTGCCTCACCATGCCGTAGAGCAACACCCATCAAGAGACTGCAGGACGCGCTGCCGAGGATCTGCGAGGGCGCAGGGCGCCGCCCACGGCGGTCACAACCGGGAGGTACTGGATCAGCAGCGCCGGCAGCTGCGGCGACACGCGGCGCAAGTGCGGGAAGCCGACGGCGATGAGTCCCATTGCCAGCACGGTCACCGTCGCGTCCCGGAGAACGCGCCCCGAGCAATCGGATGGGGGCCACTCGTGAAGGAGGACGAGGTAAACCAGCCAGCAACCCATCCCCCGTCGAGACCGCCGAGGGCCATTCCCAGGCGTTGCGCGGCCGAACGACCCGTCCGCCGTAGCGCCATCCCGGCTGTCCCGAAACTCCGCCGGCGTCCGGCTCGCCGGAACTCGGCGACGCACTGTGTTATCTCAGTCGAGAATCTCGGCCAGCGCCTCCCCGAACGCGTGCGCGGTGGCCGGGCGCGCCGACCGGGGCGAGGCCAGCATCGACGCCGTGAACGCGAGCACGCGCGACGACGAGTCCGAGCCCGTCACAGAGCCGGCGCGGGGAGCGAGACGCCGGCGCCGAATGCGGTCCGCCACTTCTTCGATGTCGCCCCCCGCGAACGGATGCTCGCCCGACACCGTTTCATGCAGCACCACGCACAGCGACCAGACGTCGTCGGCCTCGTCGGCCGCGCGGCCGGACAGCACCTCGGGCGACTGATAGGCCAACGTACCGCCCATCGTGGCGCCGTCGTTGGCCGCGCGAGCCAAACCGAAGTCCAGCAGCTTCGGCGACCCGCCGGACGTGAACCCGACGTTGCTCGGCTTGACATCCCCGTGCAGATAGCCCGCGTCGTGCAGTGCCGCCAGGGCATCGGACAACAGGGCGGCCGCGGCGACCGCCTGCGGCGCCGGCAGCGGGCCGTGCCGCAACCGGTCCTTGAGCGTGCCCCCGGCCAGGAACTCGACGACGAGGAACGGACGGCCCCGCCAGGACTCGATGCCGTGGATCTGGACCACGGCTGGATGCGTCACCGTCGCCGTGGCCCACGCTTCCGGCTTCAGCCCCATCAGCCGCGAGGCCGACATCCCCGTCAGCGTCTTGACCGCGACATCGCGCTCGAGCCGGAGGTCGCGCGCCAGATACGCCGCGCCCATCCCGCCGCTGCCCAGACGCCGGGTCAGTCGGTACTTGCCGGCGAGGAGCTTGGGGACCTCGGCCTCGACATACGCCGTCCCGCAGTCGCAAGCCCTTGGCTCGCCGGTGTCCGTCACGGCGCGGCACACGGGGCACTCGTGCGCCGCCGCCGCCTCCCGCGGCCGGGCGCCCGGTCCGCGTGTAACGCGCAGGCGCGCGACGGCCAGTCCCGCGGCCGCCCCCAGCGCCTCGAGGAACGGCATGTCGACCGAGCGCCCGATCCGGCCGTCGAGGCGACGTCCCACCACCACGACGCCGAACAGCTCCGCGCCGGGTCCGGGCACCGGCACGATCGCATCGGCGCCGGTCTCGATCACCCACGCCGCATCGTCAGGCGGCAGCAAGGCGAACATCGATGTCCTGTCGCCCGGATGGACGCGCAGCGACCCGCCCGCCGTCTCCAGGATGTGCGCGATGGCCGACGCGCGCGCCAGCGGCGCCATCTTGTCGTCCGGCGCACGGAAGTCATCCGCTTCGGTTTCCGTGTCGGTCGTGAGCAGCATGACGGCAGGCGCACCGCAGCCGCGCGTCGCCGTCCGGTGCACCGTTCGGCTGACCGTCGTGATCCGTCCGACCCTGGCCAGCGCCGCCGCCGCATGGGCCAGCACCGCTCGCTGGTCCGTGGTCTCCGGAAAGATCCAGGCGTCGAGGCGCATCACGAGCCGCTCGCGGCCGACGACCACCAGCAGCATGATCCCGAGCGCGGCTGCGAGAGACTGCGCCAGCGGGTCCGCGAGGACCGCCCCCACCGTACGCTCCGGACGGCTCGCCATCAGCCACCCCAGCGCGACCACCGGCGCCGCGGCAGCCAGGCCGAGCACGTGGGGGCGCAGCAGCAGCCGTCGGTAGAATGCCCGGACCACCTCGCGCAGGTGAGGCACGCGCACCGCGAGCATCGCGTACCACAGCAGGACCATCCCGGGAAAACGCATCAGCCCGATAACCGTCACCGATGGCGTCCATTCATAGGTGAACAACCAGTTCTCTCCCGGCGAGAACACAGCGATTACGTCGTAGGTCAACGCCGAGCCCACGTACAGCAGAAACCCACCGCTGAACACCAGGACGCGCCTGGCCTCGTCGGCCGGCGCCGAACGCGCGCGCAGTCCGACGACCGCGAACGCCGCGAGCGCCGACAGATGCAGGGCAGGGATAGTCGCATCGCCGACCGGGAAGACTATCGCCGTCCCGTACCCGGCCGTCGCGAGCTCGAACGATAGAGCGAGCGCGACCCACATCGTGCAGCCGACCCCCACGCTGACCGGCACCATGCGGCGCGTGAGGCCATCGAGCCGGGTCCGGCGGCGGATACGCGGACACTCGCGAGCGAACGCCCAGAGGAAGGCGGGCGCGAACAGGAACGGCAGTACGTAGAGGTGAGCGAGCAGCTTGGCCGGCGCGGACGCTTCCAGGGCAAACCCCTCGATCAGGTGAGGCTGAATCTCCCACACAGACGCGTACACCATGTGCAGCGGCGCCAGCGTGGCCTTCAGCAGGAAGAACCCGCCGAGCAGCCATGCCCGCTGGTCGCCGCGGCCAGCCAGCAGCAATACGCAGGCGGTCGCGACATGCCCGAGGAACAGGGTCGTCAGGAAGACGGCAAGCTCGCCATGCGCACCCCGGTAGTCGTTCCATGTCGATGAGAGCACCAGCAGTGCCGCCGCCACGTCGAGAGCGGCGATGGCGAGCAATGCGTGGAGGACGCGGCGAACCCGGGCGCCGGCGAACGGCTCGGAGCCCGTCGCCGGCCCGCTCCGCAGTGCAGCGCCGGCGACAGGTCGACCCGCGAAGATGGCGCCGAGGCTGCGCAGGCTGTCGAGTACGCGACGATTGGCGGGCGTGGCGAGCCCGGCGCACCGCTCCCACTCGACCTCCTGGTCCAGCGTGAGCGCGTCGGCCACGTCGGTGACCAGATCGTCGCGAGTGTCCTTGCCCATCGACTATGCCTGCCGTCAGCTTGCACGACAGCGCGTACGGCAGCACGGCGCGCTGCGCTCGTCGAGCAGACCTCGGTTCTTCAGGTCCATCCGCATGACGGCTCTCGTGTAGATAGGACGTCAGCGGGCCGGATTTGAACACGCGGGCTCGCGCTACGAATCCGTGATGGCGTTGCTCAGCCGGATCACCGCCCGCCGCAGCGCCATCCGCGCGGCGGCGGGACTGGGCAGGCGTTCGAGGAGGGCGAGTTGCTCGTCGCTGTATCCCAGCTCCCCGCGACCGACGATCAGCCGGCGCTCGCGGGCCGTCAGGCGCCCCAGGCAGTGCAGGTAGCGCTTCCAGGTCTCGTCGTCGACAAGCTGCCGGTATTGCGGCGCCGCATTGTCCGCGTACCGAACCGACGCGTCCGGCGCGATGCTGTTCCGTCGACGGGTTGCGCGCCGCAACTCGTCGCGGATTCGGTTCTCGACCGCTCGGCGAAGGTAGGTTCGCAACGCGCTGGCTTGTCTCGCTTCGAAGCCGCCGAGCCGCGCGAACGTCTGCTGCAGCGTGTCCTGAACCAGGTCGCTCGTGTCGATGGCACCGCGCACCTGCTGCGGCAGGCGGCCGCGAGCCCACCGCCGAAGCCACGGTGCATACCGCTCCAGCAGCGCGCCGGCCGCCGAGCGGCTCCCCGTTCCGACCCGCTCGAAGAGGTGCCGCTCGGAGCTGGAACTGCGGCGGTCGGGAGCGTCCACGGCTTCCTGAGACAGGCCGGGTTTACGGGCGCACGAACACGGGCAGGGCGCTGCCGAACCCGGTCGGCGCCTCGAACCCGAGCCGCGGCGCCGACATGTCAGTCGCTTCCTCTTCCTTCACGCGCATCGGCTCCTCTCGGCCCGATGCCCGATCACCAATCGGCTTGGTGGTGGGAAACAGGTGGCAACGACGGAGTCGTGCATCTTCGCGCATGGAACGTAGCGTGAATTCTACAAGACCCGAAAGATGCAGGGCGCATGGACGCGAGACCGAACCGACGCGGGCACTCCCGATTCGACGACGGGTGGCCAGGGAAGAGTCCCAACCTGTTCAGAATCGCCTCGCTGACGTCTTGTACTAGTGAGGGTTGGATCCGGTGGACGCGGCAGGCGGTCCTGCTGCGGGCGTCGATCGGACTGTGCGAGGAGGCGTGCAGTGGTAGGACACCAACCCAACCAAGAGGCGAAAAGCCCGGACGATGGCGTTGCGACGAGCGAAGACCTCGCAATGACCGAACGATCTGAAGGCCGCGCTGGCTTGAGGGTGTGAGGGCACGCAGCATGGATATCGGCAGTCTGGTCTACGACCGCCCCGACCTGGGCCGATTCAAGGTGCACCGTTCCACCATGGAGTCGCGGCCCATCCATGAACTCGAGCGTCAGCGGATCTTCGATCACTGCTGGCTCTACCTGGGGCACGAGTCGGAGGTGCCTACTCCCGGCGATTACGCGCGGCGAGTGGTCGCCGAACGGCCGCTGTTCTTCGTCCGCACCCGGGACAGGGAGGTGGCGGCGTTCCACAACACGTGCCCCCATCGGGGCGCCCTCGTGTGCCGGACCGACCGCGGCAACGCCGAGGTTTTCCAGTGCTTCTACCACGCCTGGACGTTCGACACGTCCGGCGCTCTGATCGGCCTGCCCGGCGTCGACGGGTACGGCCCGGATTTCGACCGTGGCGAAATGGGGCTGCGGTCGCCGCGCTTCGACAGCTACCGGGGCTTTATCTTCGTCTGCTTCGACCGCAAGACCGAACCGCTGCGCGAGTACCTGGCCGGAGCCGCCGAATACCTCGACTTGGTGGCCGACCAGGACGCCGGCGGGATGCGGGTCGTCGCCGGGTCGAACCGCTACAGCATCAAAGCAAACTGGAAGCTGCTCGCCGAGAACAGCATCGACGGCTATCATACGCCCTTCGCCCACCGAAGCTTCTTCGACTACCTGGCCGGCGCCGGCGGGGGAAACCCGACAGCCGTCGGCGACCGCCGGGGGTTCGGCCGTTCCCTCGGCAACGGACACGGCGTCATGGAGGTCGACGCCGCCTTCGGGCGGCCGGTCGCCATGTGGCATCCGTGTTACGGCGAGGATGCCCGCGCCGAGATCCAGAGCATCAAGGACGAACTCATCGCCCGCCACGGGCTCAACAAGGCGCTTCGGATGTGCGAGAAATCCCGTAACCTGCTGATATTTCCCAATCTGATCATCAACGACATCATGGCCGTCACCATTCGTGTGTTCCAGCCTACCGGCCCCGCCGGCATGGACGTCACGGCGTGGGAGATGGCCCCCACCGGGGAAGCTGGCGCCAGGCTGCGCCGCCGCCTCGATTCCTTCCTGACCTTTCTGGGACCGGGCGGATTCGCCACGCCGGACGACGTCGAAGCCCTGGAGTCATGCCAGCAGGGACTCCGATCGGGCGGCATCGAATGGTCGGACCTTTCCCGCGGGTTGCACCGCGAGCCGCACGCGAACGACGAGTTGCAGATGCGCTGCTTCTGGCGGCACTGGCAGTCGCTCATTGCCGGAACACCGCACGCCGAGCAGTACGAACAGGGACTACCGCCCGGCGCGATCCCGGAAGCCGCCCCGTCCCCCGAGTCGACCAGGGGCGCGGAATAGTCCGCTGGCGAGAGCAAGGAGCGGAGCATGGAACCCAAATCCACTCCGGTTCAGCCGTTCGCGGCCGGACTTGGGGCCGACGCCGCCTCGCTGCTGTTGCAGCTCGAAGTCGAGCAGTTGCTCTATCTGGAAGCGCGGCTGCTGGACGATTGGAGCTTGGACGCTTGGCTGGCGCTGTACACCCCGGACGCGCGCTATGTGGTGCCCACGACCGACCTGCCGAAGGGCGACCCGAGGTCCGACCTGGTGTTCATCGACGACGACCGCGACCGGATGGCGGCCCGGGTCGTCAGGCTGCAGGGCCGCCACGCCCACCGCGAGTACCCCTGGTCGCGCACCCGCCGGTTCGTCTCCAACGTCATGGTGACGATGGTGGAAGGTGACGAGATCGAGGCCACCGCCGCGGTTGCCGTTTGGCGCTTTCGCGCGGGCGAGTCCGCTCCCTACGTCGGGCGCTACGACGTGCGGCTGCGCCGAGTGGACGGACGCCTGCGCCTGTGCCGCAAACGCGCCGTCCTGGACCAGGAGACCCTGTCCGATCACGGCGCCTTGAGCATCATCTTCTGAGAATGCACGAGGACCCGGTGCGTTTCGCCCAGACGTGGACCGTCCGCTTCGTGCTGTCCAACGACCAGGCGGGGCGGGGGGTGACTGGTGACCCCGGGCCACCTGTTCGAGTATGGCTGCCACGCGGGGAACCATGCGATTGTGAACGTGCTGCGCGGTGCTCGCGTCGAAGACGCGCACGCCGCCCGCTGAGGCTAGGCCTTTGCCGACCTGCACAACGAATCGCCGCCGTCCTGGATGCGCAGCCTGGACGAGTTCAAGCGAGGGCTGATGCGGTGGTTCGTCGTCGTCGTGACCGTTGTGACCCTACTATGGCTCTTCTTCGACTTAAGCCGCTGCTCCTGCTGGGTCTGGTCCTGTGGTGCTACGCTCCTATGCTGGCGCAGGATCGGCAAACCGAACCCCTGCCATCGGCCAGGCAGGCCGGGCACGGCGAAACGGATCACGGGAGTGAGCCGGATTCGCCTGGCGGCCATCCCGCAAGAGACGATTCGGCGCCGCCACCGCCGCCGCAGTTCGACGAGGAGGTCGTCGTCGTCGGCAGCCGCGCGCAGCCGCGGTCGGTCACCGACTCGACCGTGCCGATCGATGTCATCCCCGCCACCGACGTGCGCCAGGGCGACTCCAATCTGGCCAACCAGTTGCGCGTGCTCCTGCCGTCCTTCCATATCAACCCGCAAGAGGACGGCGCCGCCGTCGTCCGTCCGGCGAGCCTGCGGGGCCTGGCGCCCGACCATACGCTGGTGCTCGTCAACGGGAAGCGGCGTCACCGCGGGGCGGAGATTGCCTGGCAGGGCAGCGGCGTGGCCGACGGCGCGCAGGGACCGGACATCTCGACCATACCCGCGATCGCCTTGCGGGGAATCGAGGTGTTGCGCGACGGCGCGGCGGCCCAGTACGGCTCGGACGCCATCGCCGGCGTGCTGAATTTCCTGCTGAAGGACGACCGCAAGGGCGGCAGCGTCGAATTGAGCAGCGGGACGCATGCCGCGGGGGACGGCCGGGAATACGCCGTCGCCGCCAACACGGGCCTGCCGCTTGGCCGGACCGGCTTCGCCAACCTCAGCCTCGAGTACGGCAACACGGCCTCCACGGACCGGAGCGTGCAGCGGACGGACGCGGCGGGCCTCATCGCGGCCGGGAATCGTCACGTCGGCGACCCCGCCCAGCAATGGGGAGCCCCGCAAGTCGACGACGATCTCAAGCTCCTCGTCAACGTCGGCCACCTGTTCGCCAACGGCGCGCAGGCGTACGGCCACGCGAACTACGCCCGCCGGGATGTGCTCACGTTTTTCTACTACCGGAATCCCAACACGCGGGGCGGCGTGTTCAGCAACGACGGCGGCCGGACGCTGCTCGTCGGCGACGTGCTGGCCGCGCGGGGCGACGGCTCGGCGAACTGTCCCCCGGTGGCGATCACGAACAACGCGCCCGAGCCGGCTGCGTTCGCGCATGTCTTCGACGACCCGCACTGCTTTTCTTTCCAGGAGTTGTTCCCGGGCGGGTTCGCGCCGCGCTTCGGCGGTGTTGCGCGCGACGCCTCGGTGGTTGGCGGCGTGCGTGGACAGCTCGCCGACGGCGTGCTCTGGGATGCGAGCGTTACGGCGGGCGCGAACACCGCGGACTTTTCCATCCGCAACACGGTCAATGCCTCGCTCGGTCCCGTGTCGCCCACGACGTTCGATGTCGGTCTCTACGGGCAACGGGAAGTCGGTGTCAATCTCGACCTGAGCCGTGCGTTGACCGACCGGGTTCATCTCGCCGGCGGTGTCGAATGGCGCAACGAGCAGTTCCGGATCGGCCTCGGCCAGCCGGAGTCCTGGCGCCAGGGTCCGTACGCCGCCCAGGGCTTCAGCGTCGGTTCCAACGGGTGGCCGGGATTCAGCCCGATCGCCGCCGGCCGCTGGGACCGCGCCAACGCCGCCGTGTACGGCGATGTCGAGCTTCGTGGCGAGCGCGACTGGGTCGTCGGGGCGGCGGCCCGGTTCGAGCATTTCGCCGACTTCGGCGCGACCCTGAACGGCAAGCTCTCGGGCCGTGTCCCGCTCTCCGGGCGCGTCGCGTTGCGTGGCAGCCTGAGCACGGGATTCCGAGCGCCGACCCCGGGCCAGCAGAACGCGTTCAACGTGTCCACCCAGTACGTGTTCGCGCTTCACGACCTGGTCAACAACGGCACGATTCCCTCGACCTCCGCGGTCGCCCGGTTGCGCGGCGGCAGGCCCCTCACGCCCGAGCGAGCCGTCAACGTCAGCGTCGGCGCCGTGGCCGGCGGCGGCCCGTTCACGCTGACCGCCGACTACTTCCGCATCGATCTGTCCGATCGACTGACGCTGAGCCGGCTGTTCGCGCTCGATGCCGCCGAAGTCGACCGGCTGCTGGCGGAGGGGATCACGAGCGCCCGCAATCTGGCGAACTTTCGCTTCTTCACCAACGACCTGGAGACCCGGACGCAGGGGCTCGACCTGGTCACCGCCTGGACGCCGCCGTCCCTCGGCGGGACAACGGCGCTCAGCGTGCTCTTCAACTACACCGCTACCGCTGCCACCGACTTCAATCCGGCGTTGCTGAATCCCGACCGATTCGCCGACAGGATTCGGCTGCTGGAGGAGGCGCTGCCGAACACCCGCTGGAACGCCACGATCGACCAGGCCGTCGGTCGCGGGACGCTGCTCGGCCGCCTGACCTACTACGGCGGTTGGTTCGACCGTCGGGACCTGCGACGCTACCGCGGCAAGCCGATCCTGGACGTCGAGGCCGCTTGGCCCATAAGCGAGGCCGTCTCGCTCACGATAGGCAGTCGGAACGTCCTGAACACCTATCCGGACGACAATCCCAACCCCGGCAGGCTCGGGAACCGCTATCCGCCCTCCACGCCATTCGGCTTCAACGGTGGGTTCTACTACGTGCGCCTTGAGTACCGGTGGCGGGCGGCGGGCTGATTCTCACGATGGGGAGCCTGCTCGGCGGCCTGGACGATGGAGGTCAGGGACCCGAAAGATGCAGGGCGCATGGACGCGAGGCCGAACTGCCGCGGGCACTCCCGATTCGACGAAGGGTGTCCCGTCGCCCGAGATTCCGGCGAGCCGGAGGCACGCGGGGGTTTAGGACAGCCCGCATGGCGCTACGGCAGGCGGGTCGTTCGGCTGCGCAACGCCGTCCCGAATTCGCAACGACGGACAAAACGACGGCAACCTGTTCAGAATCGCCTCGCTGACGTCTTGTATTAGTGAGAGTCGGAACTCGTGGACGCTGCAGGCGGTCCTGCTGCGGGCGTCGACCGGACTGTGCGAGGAGGTGTTTCCGATGGGTAGCGAGGGTCGCGACGATTCCGTCGTCGACATGGCGGACGCGCTCACGCTGCGGCAGCAGGTCGACTCGGATCGGTACGCGGGACTCGTAACGTCCGCCCATCGTCGCGTGCTCGACATTCTGTGCACAGACATGGTGGTGTGTACGCGCGCGGCTCTGGTTCTGGGCTTGCTGGCGATGGCGGTCCCGACCGCGGCGAACCACGAGGTCGCGGATGTGACGGCTTGCATCGCCGCAACGGGCCGCGCCTGCGGGCCCGTGCTCGCGTCGGGGCGAGTGACAGCTTTTCGGGAGAGTGCGGCTACTGCGCAGGATCCGTCCGTGGTCGAAATGGCTCTGGGACTCGACCGGCCCACGCGGCGTCTGATTCAGCAGGAGCTGCGCAACGAGGGCTTCGACCCGGGCGCCCCGGACGGTCTGTTCGGCCCACGTACGCGGGGAGCCGTTCGGCGCTGGCAAGAGGCGCAGGGCAGGCCGCCGACCGGCTAGCTGGACAGCGCGCAGACCGAGCTGCTCCGTGCTGCCAGCGCGCCGCGATCGGCCGAGTCCGAACGCACTGCGACCGTTGCGCGGGCCGACGCGGCCCAAGCGGTGAATTGCGACGACTGGCGCGTCGCCCTCGATGCTGGGATCCCGGAGCCGGGGCGTAGACGAACACATCATCCTACGGGAGTTGGGTATTCACACGTCAACCGGGCAGGATGCGCGTGAGGGAGGCCTGCAGATGAGAACCAGGTGGTCGCTCGCCGTAGCAGGTCTGGCGGTGGTCGTTCTCGCGTCGTCGTCGGCCGCCCAGTCCTTGGTGGGAGCCCTGGCGGTCGATCAACGTCAGGGCGACCAGTGGGGCTGGGCGGTGGACTACGAGACGGCGGCGGCTGCACAGGAGCGGGCGCTGAGGGAGTGCGGCGCGGGTTGCTCGGCGGTGCTGACGTTCGGTCGTTGCGCGGCGTATGCGGCCGATCAGGACGCCGACAGCACAGCGGTGGGGTGGGCCGAAGCGTATGCCTCCGGCTCTGCCGCGCAGCAGGCGGCGCTGGCCGAGTGCCGTTCGCGTGGCGGCGGTTCGGGGTGCATCGTGCGGGCCTGGGGCTGCAACGGCCCGGTGGTCGAGGAGGGGCTGAACCTGAACCGGGCCGCGCGGCGTCGGATACAGCAGGGGCTGGCCGCCGGAGGTTTCGAGCCCGGGGGGGCGGACGGTCTGTTCGGTCCGCGGACACGGGCGGCGATACGGCGGTGGCAGTCGTCGCGCGGCGTTCGGTCGACCGGGTATCTGGACGGTGCGTCCGCCGAGGCGCTGCGGACGGCGGGCGGGTCGGCTCCGGCGGCGGCCGCTGTCGCGCCGGCGCCGCCGGCCCTCGCGGCGCAGGAGAACCTGTTCTGGCAATCGATCATGAACAGCACGAACCCGGCGGACTTCGAGGCGTATCTGGCGCAGTTCCCGAACGGGGTGTTCACTGAGTTGGCGCAGAACCGGCTGGCGGCGATGCCGGGCGTAAGCGGGTCCCCATCGGGGGCAGCCGGGTCGACGGTGGGAGGAATCAGCGCGCCGGGTGCCGGGTCGAGAATCTCGCGAGCCCCTGCGCGGCCCTCTGGACGTGCGCCCGCCGGCGATGCGAGCCCACGGCCGGATGTGGTGTTCCGCCCGGATCGTACGTGCGCCGGGCAGCCAGCCGGCGCGGCCTGTTGGATGGAGATTTCCGGGCAGCCTGGATGCTACGTCTGGAATCCGAATCCCCAGCCGGGCGAGACCGTGACCTGGACAGGGCAATGCGCAGGTGGCTTTGCCCAGGGAACAGGAACGATCACGTGGGTCTCGGATGGGGGTAGGGAGACGAACACTGGGCAGAAGCAAGACGGCAAGAATTCCGGCCACTGGGTCATCCGCGACGCGGACGGGGGCGTTCAGGAAGGCCCGTATGCTGGCGGCGAGCGCCACGGCCACTGGGTCATCCGCGACGCGGACGGGGGCGTTCAGGAAGGCCCGTATGTAGACGGCGCGCGCCACGGCCACTGGATCCTCCGGCTGTCGGGCGGGCTCGTCGTGGAAGGTCCGTATGTCAACGGCAAGGAGAACGGCAACTGGCTCATCCGCTGGGCCGACGGAGATGTCGACGAATGGTTGTACAGGGACGGCGAGCGGGTCCGATAAGACCACTTCGGTTAACCGCGAGCACTGCCGGCCTACGAGGGCTGCAGGAAAGATGAGCGCAATGCGATCTGTGAGGCCGCTGGTTGTCGCCGCCTTGGCGCTAGTGGTCCTCGCGGTGCCGGCGGTCGTGCTGGCCGATGGCCGCGTGGCGTTGGTGGTGGGCAACAGCACCTACACGCACATCGGCCGGTTGCCGAACCCGGACAACGACGCGCGGGACATGTCGGCGTTGCTGCGGCGGCTCGGGTTCGAGGTGACCACCGAGCTCGATGCCGATCGAGTGGAGCTGACCGAGGCGTTACGGGCGTTCACGCGGCAGAGCGCCGGAGCGGATGTGTCGCTGGTCTTCTACGCGGGCCACGGGATCGAGATGGATGGCGTCAACTACTTGGTCCCGGTGGATGCGCGCCTGGAGCGCGACGTCGACGTGCGCTTCGAGACGGTGACGGTCGACGATCTACTGGTATCGACGTCGGGCGCGTCGTTGCGGCTGGTGATCCTGGATGCGTGCCGGAACAACCCGCTGGCGCGGTCTATGCAGCGCACTGCGGCGATCCGTAGCGTCAGTGCAGGCAGCTTCTCGGACCTGAACGAGGATCTGCTGGGGGACGAGACACTGGTGGCGTATGCAGCGGCGGCGGGGACGACGGCAGCGGACGGGCGGGGCCGGAACAGTCCGTACACGGCGGCGCTGCTGTCGCACCTGGAGACGCCGCTGGAGATCGGGCTGGTGTTCCGTCGCGTCCGGGCGCATGTGCTGGCGGCGACGAACGGCGCGCAGCGTCCGCACGAGTACCACTCGCTGGTGGCCGAGCACTACCTGACGCGGACGCTGGCCACGGGCGCGTCGGCCACCGTGACGGCAGCGGTTGCAGCCGACCCGGCGCTGGCCGATCCTCCCCGGCCCGATCCGCCGGAGATTGACGTCGCCGAGCTGCACATCGCTCCGCTGCGCGAGCTGGCCGAGACGGGAGATGCCGCGGCGCAGACCGAACTCGGCGAGCGGTACGAAGACGGTCGCGATGTCGGACGTGACTATTGGCGGGCCGTCTCGTGGTACCGCCGGGGCGCAGATCAGGGATACGCTCGAGGGCAGACCAACATCGGTCGCATGTACGGTCTCGGTCGCGGCGTTTCGCGGGACGATGCGGAATCCGTCCGGTGGTACCGGCGTGCCGCCGAACAGGGGTACGCCCTCGCCCAGACCAACCTCGGGGCCATGTACCGCGAAGGTCTCGGAGTGTCTCAGAACGACGCAGAGGCCGTCCGCTGGTTCCGGCGTGCCGCCGAGCAGGGGCACGCCGGTGGACAGACCAGCCTCGGCGTCATGTACGGCGACGGTCGCGGCGTCGCTCAGGATCATGAGGAAGCGGTCCGGTGGTTCCGCCGGGCGGCCGAACAGGAGTACGCCCTCGGGCAGGCGAACCTTGGCTTCATGTACGAGAACGGTCGTGGGGTACAACGGGATCGAGTGGAAGCCGTCCGTTGGTATCGTCGTGCGGCGGACCAGGGCGATTCGTGGGCGCGAGAACAACTCGATCGTCTTCGGTGAACTCGATGCTTCAGAACACGACGACTGCGAGGCGTGAGACCTGCCGGAGCTTGGAGCGCTCCGGCAGAGATCTGAACCGCAGGGTGGGTCGGATAACCGTGCCTTCTGTTAACCTATGACTTTGCCACCGGGGCCGGGCACTCATTGAACAACTCGGCTTCCCAGAGAGCAAGGGCTGAGAACGAACAACTGCCGCTCACCGAAGTACTGGAGGACCACCAATGGGACAAGAAACCTTCACGCTCACGGCGGGAGCCAACGTCAACGGCTATTTTGCCATTACTGAGACAAGAGACCCGCCGGGGGCCCGCTTGGATTGAAAAGTCGGTCAGCCTTTGGGTAAACTCTTATGCAACCCCCGGACACAAGGGTCCAGGGGACGTTGGATATCGACCCAACAGACGGCAAGCCATCCAACCAGGAAAGGAACTTCATAGCTAGTGTCGGCCAGAAAACCCCCGTGTCAAGCGGAGATCCGCGCCATTTCGTGACCTGATGGCCGCGATTTCGGCACAGATCCGGGCGCGACGACGGCGCCTGACGAACTGCGGAGAGGCGAAGGTCAGCAAATCAGCCCGATGTGCTGATTCCAAGGACAGTAGGACCGTGCTGCCGGCTCCGAATCCGGCCTTGACTACGAAGACAGGTTGGTCAGGCGACGCGTTGCTGTCGTTTGCGCTCCCGCTTCTGCAGAAGCAACCCGATGCGATGCAGGTTGGCCGCCAGCACCGATAGAGCAACTGTCCGGGCGAATCCGTCCGCGCCATGGCTGCGGACACGGTCGAGTCCCCGATGCTCCAACCCGTTGATGGCAGACTCGATCGCCGGATGCGCACGCCGCGCCGCCGCAAACGATTCCTCTTCTTCCCGCTCCCGGTCGGCTTTCGAAAGGTACCCTTTCCGCGGCAACGCATTGACGTCGAGCAGTGTGTCGAGGCGCACCCGATTGGCGGGGCTGTGAAATCCTCGGTCGAAACTGCACGCCCGTAACTCCGGATACAATGCCTGCGCTTCCTGCACCATCGGGACCGCCACGTCCACGTCCTCGCCCTCCCACAGGATCTTGTGATGAAGGATGAATTGATACTGATCCTCGATAAGAGCGACAGGAACCCCGAGTTCAACCGGCGTGCCCGCCTTGCCTTTGGAAATCCAACGCGTGTGTTCCTCGAAAATCGAAAAGACCTTCTCCTCGTGAGGAATCGTCTCGCCACGCAGAAGACGCCGCTCCACCTGGTCAATCTGCCGCCGGGCGTGAGCGACGAGGACCTGCGATGGACCGACAGCCCAATTCCCCTACGTCCTGGTCCCGCAACGCGTCGAGCGTTGTCTCTGCGCGCTCCACCAGCGCCCGGCAGCGCGCAACATACGCCTCCACCCGCTCCGGATGCCGCTGCGCTCGCCGCGTCGAGCGCACCTTGTTGAACAGCTTCTTGACCTCCCGCGACAGATGGCGCCACTGACGCCAGCCGCGCACCCCGTAGTACTCAGCCATACGCCCCGTCTCGCGCAGCAGGCAACGCACCGCGTCCCACAACAGGCTGACGTCCGTCGGATAGTGCACGTCCGTCTCGACGACGAACGAGTCACACCGCCCGCGCAATGGCTCGCCAGGCTTTTTTTTTGCTACCTTGTGCCCGCTCTCCACCACCAGGCGCCCGACTGCCGATAGCAGCTCCGGCGTCAACAAGGACACGTTGTCGACCACCGTTTGGTACTCGTAACGCGTCTTGTCATCGAAATCCCCGTGTCCCAGGAACGCACGTATCGTTTCATGATGGTTCGTCAGGTCGTGAAGACGGTCGAAGTCGCAGCCCAGTCCCTGCTTCAGCGCTCCCAGCACCAGTATCTGCCACAGGTCCATTCCCGGACGCCCGACCGTGCGGTCGGCCTCCGGCAGAATATGCTCGTCCAGCAGCGCCAACAGCCGGGCCCGCAACGCCTCGTCGCACCAAATGTGCTGAAGCCCCTTCAACACCGCCGGGATGTCGTCACGCGACTTCGGGTTGATCCAGATTCTCTCGACCGGCACCTGACCGATCTGTAACTGCGACCGGTGAACTTCTCTCATGATGTCAATTCGCGAAGATATTGCCCGAGTGCGTCGATCCTCGGAAATCACCTCCGAGAATACGACAATCGGACGATCTTCGCCACCCTGAATCCGCGCTACACCCTGTAGAATCAATCACTTGCGGGGTTTTCGACCGAACACTAGCTCGCAGTGGCAAGGACGTCCCTTGGCGAGTGGGACGTCTCGCTCGGCGAGACGGTTGTCGTGGTGCGTGGCCGCACGACTCCGCCCGCGCGTGACGCGACACTGCAGGTTAGAGTACGGGCAGAGTGGTAATCAACGGACTGTGATTTTCCGTTGGGCGTTTCGTGTCCAAGCTGCATCTCTGGAATACACCTTAACCGGCTGTCCGAAAAAGCGGGACCACCTCACAAATCGAGAAGCTGCCGGAAGACTGTGTTATGATGGGCCACGGCTTGGATCTCCTGTCTTTTGAACGATTTGGAGCAAAGTCACTCTATCAGACAGGGAGGGTTCAAGCCGCCCTAATTTGTAGTTCTATGGACACCAGTGGCCCAAGAAGGAGGATGCGCGAATGGCTGATCGAGCAGTTGTCGATGTCGCGGTTGAGGGTTCTGTGACCGCTAGGATTCATGTGGACGATGAGGTTGAGCTGCGCCACAACAAGGGCACCTTCACGGTAGACTACTCTCAACGCGAGGTACTAGAATGGCGCGTCGTTGCTAGCCCCGCTACCCCCTTCGAGATCACTCTTTCGCCTCGGGCGGGCACCCTGGTAATGGTGGGAAAACACCCGATCAAGAGAAAAACTGCAAAGAACGCAACTCTGAGTGCAGGTTTCCGGCACTTCTCGATTAAGACGCGAGGCGCAAAATGAGGGCACTGGTACGCTCCCTGGTGGTGGCGAGTATGGTGTTTGGGATGTTGGTCGAGGCGTCGGCGCAGTCGAATGGACGAGAGATCGCAGTTGAGGCGGACGACCCGTCCCTCGCCGATGGCTTGCTGGCCGGGAGAAGCGGTGTTGCGATAGAAGGAGGGACGAAGCAAGAGACGGCGAGGATCAAGGTCAGCTTCGCCACCGGATTTTTTGCGACGGTGTCCACCCCAGTACGCGATGGCTCTTCGGAGACTCGGTTTGTTGATTCTCTGGACGGGCTCGCGGACTCAATGACAGCGGCGCTTGGTTACACCGGTATGGTGTTCCCTGAGCGGGATCCCAATACGTTCATTAAGATGGCCGCTATCTGCCGGCGCGTTGGCATTGATCCAGAAACGGAAGAGTGCGACGACCAAACGATTAGGAATATGGACTCCCCGATTAGTAAACGGGCTTGGCGCGAATTCCTCCATGTCGCGTTTCCGGGTCCGGTGAAGTTCTGGAGTGTCGAGGGGAAGGTTGGCCGTAACGAATTCGATTTTCTCGGAACGGAGGAGACGGTCGCGAGAACCACCAAGGTACCGACGTCGCTGGCCTTTGGGGCGGGTCTTATCAGTGTATCCCGTATGGTCTTCGCGAAGGTCCGATGGGATCGGCGATTCGAAAAGGGTGAAACAGGCACGATCTGTGAGCAAATTCAGGGTAGTGCGGCCCAAGACTGCGCGGAGGTGTCGGTACTCCAACCGGCCGCCGAGGACAGAGGGATTTTGTCTGGAGGGGCTCGCTTTTTTGGCGAGAACCTAGCCGTGAGTCCTACAGTGGCAGTAGGGTTGGGCAATGGGCATTTCGGATTTGAGATTCCCGTGTATTTCATACCCAATGGGAGTGGCGCATATACTGGCGGCGCGCGGTTTGGGTGGCAAAGGGAAGAGGGAGGCTTCGTGGCAGTGTTCTTGGGCACTGCTCTTGGTTTAGGCATCTGATGGTCCACGGTGTAGCGAATCGCCGGAGCGGCGTCAGTCCACGGTTGGGGTGTGCGGCCAGGATGTGGAAACGGCCCAGACGCGCGGCGCAGGGCCGGGAGCATGATCGACGACGCAGGACGTAAGCGTCTGGAAGTTCCGCATCACGACGCTACGAGCAAGAGTCTGTGGCGAGTACCGTCGGTGGCTTGCCGCGTGCGGTGGGTCCAGCGGCATGGTCGGGGCCGGGTGCCATCGCACGCGCCGCCGCGCCGTTGGTGCGGTCGATACCTGGCGAATTGGCCGATGCGGGAAGGCTGTAGGTCGCCACCGTCAGTTGGCGAATCAAGGCGACGGGCCAACCGCCCGATGAGAACCGGGTGTCAACCCGGGTCGCCGCCAGCTTGACTCCGCACTCCGACTTCCTCCAGCCGGCTCGTCAGGACCTTCCGCAGCGACCGGGTATCGGGCGACGCCGACGCAACCTGCCCGGGGGCCGTGCTGACCTTGCACGCGCACGTGCCGTCGGGTCCGACGGCGATCGTCTCCTCGACCAGCTCGTTCGCGGACACCACTGCCGTGATTGCGATGAAGCTGTCCTCGCTCACCTGCACGCTGCCGACCGTCCCGCCGCACGTCGAGCAGAAAAGCCGCACGACCGGCTCCGCCTGCCACGCCGCCGCGGCGGCGTCCCTGCCCGATTCACCATCCGCGGGTCGACCGACGCACGGAGCGCCTTGACCGGGGCATAGACAACGGCCTGCCGCCCCAATGTGTCGCTCGGCTTCGCCCCACCAGCGCTGCAGTTCCTCGACCGCGGCGTCGAAGACATTGCGCGCTCTCACGGGCTCCGTTCAAGGGCAGTCATTCATTGCTGTACGGTAGCCCGTGTCCGTCACGATGATTGGCCTGAACATGTGCCCTCGGACACCGAGACACACCGACCGGCGCAGCGGAATGGCGCTGCCGTTCCTGCCCAGGGCATGAGCGCTTCCTGAAACGGCCAGACTGCCCGGAGCCCTGGAACTGAGGTAGCATGATCGACAGGTGAGCCGTGGCCAGCACTGGTAGCGAAACGGACCTCCTCCGTCGAATCACGTCGAACCCCGCCATCTTCGGCGGCAAGCCGATCATCAGGAATCGCCGACTGGCTGTCGAGCATGTTCTTGGCATGTTGGCCGCTGGCGACACGCCGGAGATCGTGCTGCGGGCTACTCTTGGCTGGAACCCGACGACATCCGCGCGTGCTTGGTATACGCCCGACGTCTCGTCGGACACGAACGCATTGAACCGGCGCTGGTCGAGTCCTCGATCTCGTGAAGGTTCTGCTCGACGCATGTGTCTGGGGTGGCGCCGTGGCCGTCCTGCGCTCCGCAGGTCATGACGTCGAGTGGGTCGGCGACTGGCCCACGGATCCGGGGGATGACCAGATCCTGGCGACCGCCGCCGCGCACGGACAAGTACTGATTACCCTCGAACAAGGACTTCGGCGAGTTGGCGGTCCTGTATCGACGTCCACATGCCGGAATCGTGCGCCTCGTCAACTTGCGTGCGCAGGATCAGGGGCGTGTGTGTGCCGCTGCTCTCCGTCGTTACCGTACGGAACTCGCGCAGGGCGCCATCGTGACTGCCGAGGAGCAACGCGTGCGTATCCGCCCGCCGGACGTCACGCAATGGTAGGTCGGGGTGAGCGCTCGGCGTCGAGGTATTGCATCCAATCGTCCATGAGCTGCCGCCGGCGGTCGAAAAGGTCGCTCCTCGCATACGCCGCTTCGGTCTGGTTGCGTACTGCGTGCGCGAGCGCAGCCTCGATCACCTCCCGCGGGTGATCCGTCCGCTCGTGGGTATTTCGCTGAAGTTGAACACCGATCTCGGTGAACGTGAACGCTGATTTCGGCGAACGTGAACGCTCGTCGGAGCGTAGCGACGATGCTCTGTCAGTTCCCTCCCTTCTGTGTCGTAACGGATCCTTGAGATCCTACTCTCGACCTCCTGGTCGAGAGGTCGAAGAAACGTTCCGAGCGTAGCGAGGGCCTTTCTGTTCCGGTCACCCCGGTGGGTTCCGAGCCGGACGTCGGTGTTGGTCATGCCCGGCCGGGGTACCCTCGCGAGACGCAACGGCCGGGCTGGGCCGGACGGTGTGGTCGTCGACGACGAATCGGCAAGGGCGTTGCGTCGAGCGACCACCCGAGTGCCGCGGAAGGCTCGTCTGGCGCACGCGGCGACGGTGGGGCTGGTCGATGTCGGTTGTTGCGCCAGACGAGCCTGGAGGCGGTGCTCTCGCGCGCGGGGACCACGTCCGGATGGGCGTTGACGCTCGCCGCGCGCGAATCCTCCGCTCGGCTCCGCAACGCCGGGGCCAAGCGTCGCGGGGTTGGATGTCGCCGACGGGAGGCTCATGTCGTCTCCTTCTGGCCGTTGGTTGGCGCGTCGTGCGTCCGCCGCATCGAGCGGCCCTTGAGCTCGATGCGGTGCGCGTCGTGGAGCAGGCGGTCGCAGATGGCGTCGGCCTGGTTGGGGTCTCCGATGACGGCGTGCCAGTCGGTCACCGGCAACTGGCTGGCGATCAGCGTCGAGGCGCGCTCGGCGCGGTCCTCGATGACCTCGGTCAGGTCCCGGCGCTCGGTGTCACGCAACGGCGCGAGCATCCAGTCGTCGATCGCCAGCAGGTCGAGCCTGGCCAGCCGGGCGAGCAGTCGCGTATAGGAGCCGTCGCCGCGGCCGACGGCCAGCTCGTGCAGCAGGCGCGGCATGCGGAGATAGCGCGCGGTGAAGCCGCGGCGGCACGCCCGCTCGACGAACGCGCACGCCAGGAAACTCTTTCCGATCCCGCACGGCCCGGTGAGGACCAAGTTGTGGCGCTCGGCGATCCACGCGCAGGTTCCCAGCGTCAGGACCTGCTGGCGGTTGAGCCGACGGGGATGGGTGAAGTCGACGGCTTCGAGCGACGCCGGGTAGCGCAGCTTCGCGGTGTGGAGGCGGCGCTGCAGCTTGCGCTGCTCGCGGGCGGTCCACTCGGCGTCGACGAGCAGCCCGAGGCGCTCCTCGAAGCCGAGCGCGGCGGCCTCGTCGGTCTGCAGTTGTTGCTGGAAGGCGTCGGCCATCCCGCCCAGCTTCATGGCGTTGAGCTTGTCGAGCGTCTGTTCGATCAGCATCGGTCCTCCTCGGTGGTCGTGGCCGCGGCGTAGTAGTCGGCCCCGCGGATATTGGCGTGCGTCGGCGTCGGGGCCGTCTCGGCCGGCGGCTCGATGGGCAAACGGTCCTGGCCGGCGGTGAGGATGTTCCTGACGGTGTGATAGCGGCAGGAGCCGAGCGCGAGGGCGCGGGCGCAGGCCGCCTCGAGCCGGATGTTTCCGTGACGCCGCCCCAGCTGCATGATCCCCAGACAGGGGCGATAGCCCTGCTCGGGGTGCGGGCGGCTCTCGAGGATCCGGGTGACGAGCTGCCCGGTCTCCGGTCCGACCTTGTTGGCCCAGCGGATCAGGCGTGACGGCGACCACTCGGCGTGCGCGCGGTGGGCGCTGGGCATGTGCTCGGCGATGGTCGACGGCTGGCGGTCGTAGCGGCGCCGGTGCGACGCGATGCGCTTGTCGCGATGGAAGATCTCGACCGTGTTCGTCGTGTAGCGGACCTCGACCTGCTCGCGCAGCAGTTGGTACGGGACGCTGTAGAAGTGGCGCTCGACCTCGACGTGGTAGTCGATGTTGACGCGGCACTGCTTCCACTGCGCGAGGACGTAGCGCGCGGCGGGCAGGGGCCGCAGCGCCGGGCGGTCGAGCTGCTCGTACAGCGCGCGGCGGCTGACGCCCAGCTTCTTCATCGGCCGGTCGTTTAGCTCGTCGAGCAGGTCGCGGATCGCGGCATTGAGCGCACCGAGCTCGAAGAAGGTCTGGTCGCGCAGCCGGGCGAGTATCCACCGTTGCGCGATGAGCACACAATTTTCTACGGCAGCCTTGTCCCTCGGCTTCCTCGGCCGCGCCGGCAAGACGACCGCGCCGTAGTGCGCGGCCAGGTCCTCGTAGGTGCGGTTGACGCCGGCCTCGTAGCGGCAGGGGCGGGTGATGGCGCTCTTCAGCTGGTCGGGCACCCACATCGTCGTGGAGCCGCCGAAGTACTCCGCCATGTGAATGTGGGCATCGACCCAGTCGGGCAACTGCTGGGTCCGGGTCGCCTCGGCGTAGGTGAGGCTGCTGGCGCCGAGCACCGAGACGAACAGCTCGACCGGCCGCAGCTCACCCGTGCGCCGGTCGACCAGGCTGGGCCGCTTGCCCGAGAAGTCGATGAAGGTCTTCTCGCCGGCGCGGTGGATCTGTCGCATCGACGGCCGCAGCCGCCGCACCCATTGCCGGTAGATCTCGCAGAACTGCGTGTAGCGGTAGCCGCTGGGATGGACCTGAAGGTGCTCCTCCCAGAGCAGTTGCAGCGTGACGCCGTCGCGCTTGAGTTCCCGGTGGATGTAGGCGCAGTCAGGCCGGACCCGGTTGCGCACCGGCGCCGGTCGGGGAAACAACTGCGCCTCAAGCGCCGCGTCGTCCAGTTCGGCCGGCAACGGCCAGCCCAACCCTTGTTGCGCCGTCCGCTTCAGATACAGCGTGACCGTGCCCACGCCCATGGCGCAGGCCTGGGCTATCGCCCGGTGGGGCAACCCCCGCTCATACTTGAGCCGAAGAACCTCACGAATCTTCCTCATCAGCAGCCTCCGTGCCGGCATCGCCTCGCCCCTCCCGTCGAAAGGGCGAAAGCATGCTGGGTCAGGCTACCGACGAGCGTTCACGATGACCGAAATCGGTGTTCAACATCCCGAAATCGGCGTTCAACTTCCTCCGAAACCGGCGTTCAACTTCCCCCGAAACCGGCGTTCAACTTCCTCCGATAAACCCACTCGGAGGCCCAGTCCCGGAACGACGACCGGAAGCCATGCGGAACGGCCCCGATCCCCAACTGCTCGAGCAGCTTCGACAGCCTGGCGTCGGCGAGCTGCTTGCCGCGCGCGCTGGGAAAGACCAGCCCGCCGGGCTCGGTCGTAGTCGAGCTCCGGCGCAGGCGTGCTGTCGCATGCAGGACCTCTACGGCACGCGCACATAGCGGTACCCGGTGCTCGCGACTCGTCTTCATCCTCATTGCCGGGATCGTCCACACCGACGCGCCGAGGTCGATCTCCTCCCACCTCGCCCCTCGCGCTTCCCCGGGCCTGACCGCGGTCAACACCATGAACTCGAAGCACAGCTTCGTGCCGACCCACGCCGACGAAGCTCTCACTGCTTCAACGGCGCCGGCAACCTTCTCATGCGGAAGCGCCGGCATGTGCCGCACGTGATGTGCCCGCTTCGGCAGTGCCGCCGTGATGGCGTCGCCGGTCGGGTTGTCGGTCCGGTAGCCCTGTGCGACAGCCCACTTCATCACGGCACCGATGCGCTGGCGGAGCTTCCGCGCCGTGGCTTGCCTGCGCGTCCACAGGGGAAGCAGGACGGCCATGACGTCGGCAGTCGTCACCTTGTCGACGCCCTTGTCACCGATGCGGGTGTAGGCGTGATCGCGCAGGCACCCGCGCCACTGTTGCTTTGTCCTCTCCGGATGCCTCCAGATTCCGCTATGAATCGCTATCACCTTCTCGACCGCTTCCGCGAATGTCGGTGCGCCATCTGCCTGGCGTCGCTCGGCCAGAGGGTCGCCGCCGGAGCGCGCGACTTTGCGGTTGGCCAGCGCCAGTTCCCGCGCGTCGGCCAGCGACACAAGCCTGTAGCTTCCGAGGCCGAGTGTGCAGGACTTGCCGCGGATCACGAGCCGTTGCACCCAACGCCGGGAGCCGGAGGTCTCGACGTGCAGGTAGAGGCCGTCGCCGTCGCAGTACCGCCCCGCCTCGCCGACGTTGCGGCAGAACGAAGCCGAGAGGGCCCGGTGGGGATGTGGGCCCCTGCGCTTCCGGTTCGGCCGCTTCCTGGGCAGTGGAAGCATTCCGTATTCCGTTCCCAATTCCGATGCCGAGTACGGCGAAAGTCCGCCTGGGCGAGGCGAGCCGTTGCCTCGAAATATCTCGATTTCTCTTGGGAATTTAGCCACGTACGATACGGAATGCAACGACGGCGATCAGAAAAGCGAAAGGCGGATTCCGCCCCGAACCCCACGCATTCGCGTCACCGCCGTCAGCGTCCCGATGTCCGGCACCTCCTCGCACCCAACGCTTTATGGGACCGCGATCGATATGGATTTGTCGACTCCCGCAGGGCGCGGGCCCGTTTTCGCTGATGGCCACGCTGCAAACGGGGCAAGGTAATCTCCGTCGGCATCCTCCTTTCACTCAATACGAAAACGGCTGCTCCCCGCGGTGAAAGACGAGCGTGGACACCCCGCGCGGCGAGCCTTGCCGTTCGATCTCCACATCGAACACTGGGCCGAGGCGCTCGTTCGTGAGCACGTCGCCGGTCGGTCCGCAGGCCTGCAGGCGTCCTCCCTCCAGCAGGACGGCGTCGTCGGCCCATCGTAGCGCGGCATTGAGATCGTGCAGCGCGAGCGCGATCGCCTTGCCTTCGGCAACCAGGTCACTGAGCAGCTCGTGCATCGCCAGGGCATGGTCCGGGTCGAGGCTCGCGGTGGGCTCGTCGAGGACGAGCACCTCGGCTTCGGTGGCCAGGCTGCGCGCGATGACGACCCGCTGGAACTCCCCGCCCGACAGCTCGTTGACCCGTCGGTTCGCGAGCTGTGAGATGTCGGCCCGGGCCATCGCCGCTTCCACTGCTTCGCGATCACGCGGGCCGGGCGCATCGAATCGGCCCAGGTGCGGGTGGCGTCCCATGTCGACGACGTCACGGACGTGGAACGCAACGTCGATGCGGGGGTTCTGGGGCACGAACGTCACGCGGCGGGCCAGCGTCCGGCGCCGAAGGCCGGCAAATAGTCGCGTTGCCTGTCGCGATGGTCAAGACGGCCTTCGGGGCTGCGCTGGTGGCGGGCTTAGGCAGCCTGCACGGACCGGCAACGAGCGGCTGTCCGGGAGCGCGGCGTGCAAATGGCGTGGCCGCGATCGCACGCCGTGCAGATGGTGAAGAGTCGGCTGCAGTGTCCGCAGGTCTCCTGGCGCAGCGGGGGTCCACGGCGTCGAAGCACGCGGGGTGAGCTCCCGGACCATCTCAGGATGCGCGGTCGACGATGCGCTCATCGCCGCAGTGTCGTACCGGCTGGTGCGGCGGGATTACCCCCGGCGGACCGGGGGGGCGGCGACACAGCAGGGGAACGTGGGCCGCGGGAAGGGGTCTGGCTGCGGAGCGGAGCCGGTGGCGTCCGTATTCAACGGGGGCGGTTCGCGTTGGCTTCGAGGATGCGGATTTCTTCGACCAGCGCGTCGAACTCGGGTGCGTCGTCGGCAACGATGGCGGCGGCGCGCATGGCGTCGTAGTCGGCTTGCAGGCCGGGAAGCTGGTCGTCGTCGGGGACGAGCCGCAGCCGGCCGTCGAGGCAGTGATCGTAGTTGGCGTAACCGGCGTGGAAAAACACCCTCTTGTGCCGGACGACATCCTCCAGGAGTTCGCGGTCGGCGAGCGCGGCCCGGCCGATATCGTGGGCGGCGAGGCGTGTCAGATCGAACCAGTGCCGAGAGAGCCGTTGGGGATGGTCCGCGAGCCTCCGCCTGTGGCACTCGACATGGACCAGCGTGGCCTTCTCCCAGAAAGTGCGTGCCGGAGAGAGGACCGTCACGGCCGCGGCGGGGTAGTCGAGGTCGCGGGTCAGATCGGCCATGTCGGGACTGATCGTGTGCTGCTCGTTCGGATCGATGACGTTGCGTCCCCCGAATTCCAGCAGCACTTCACTCCGGACATAACCGTTCGGGTCTTCGACCGCGGACGGATAGGCGAAACGTATCGTCTCGCCGTCGTCGCCGATCCGGACGTCGTGCTGGCCGTCAGCCGCAAGTGCGTCGGCGGCGCTGCCGAGGGCGGGCGCCACGACGTCGCGCATGTACATCGCGACGCGGTCCTTGAGGCGTTCGCTGAAGAGTCTGATCTGGTTCCGGCTGGCGCCTTCTGCAAAGGGGTCGAAACCGTCGTTGAAGGCCCTGTAGTCAAGGGTGACGTCCACGTCTTCGGAAAACCGGTCGATGATGCGGTAGACCTTGGAGAGCGAGGTACCGCCCTTGAAGGCCATGGGATGGGGGTCGGGCATGGAGAAGAGGGCCTGCAGGACCCAGCAGACCCAGATGTCCTTCTCCAGGATGATGGCCGCTCGCCCGGACCGGGCGGCGACGGTCCGAAGTATGTCGGCGCGCTCTCGGGCATGGAGAGACAGGAATGCCTCACCCATGCAGGCTGTCCCGGGCGGCGGCGAACGCCTTGGTCATCCACGCCGGCATGTCCGCCGAGCACAGCCTCTGGAATTCCACCGGCCCGAGGGCGGCCTCGATCTTGGCGACCGTCTCCGGGGTCACGTTGCCCTTGCCGAGATACCAGAGGGCGGAGAGCGCGGCGCCCGCTGCCTCGCCGGCGAATTGCAGGCGCCGTCGGTTCGAGGTGTGGACCATTCTGACGGTGATGTTGGTGATCCGGATGGTGCGGCTCGATGCGCTGGTATGGAACACGGGCGCGGTCGGCACCTGGGTGCTGAGCTTGAACCGGCGTGCGGCTTCCGCGCCGTGGACCTGGACCGTCTCGCCATTGTTCCGCGCGATGGCCTCGACCACCTCGAGGACGTCGGGGAGGACGGTGCCCACGAAGCGGCTTGTCCGGGGGCGGACGAAGAGGCCGCGGGCCAGACGCTGGATTTCGCCCCGGCCGGCGAGGCGCGAAAGCGTCCGGTCGACGGCGCTGCGCGAGCCGTGCTTCAGAAAGCGCTCGCCTGTGAAGGGCTTTCCCTTCGGCAGCTTGCGTATGCCGTCTCGAATTGCTCGTGCGGTGGACATGGCAGGACGCTCGATAGTCCGAAATTCTATTGGTTTTATGGACAACCGTCAAGAACGGATGTCGCGCGCGTTGCGAACGGGGTTGACGCGCCAGCCGGTTTCGTCCGCTGTGATCACGGGTTGTCCCGCGCCTGCTGGCACAAGGTCGCATAGATCGGCGCGGCCTGCCGTGCCGCGCGGGGCGGGGTTCCGGTTGTCGCGGTCGGTGTGTTCGGCGTCAACTACTTTTGCCGGTGAACGACAACTATTTCTGCCGGTTGAGAGGATCGGAGATCAGTATCGAGGAAGGTGATGCCTGTGTAGCCTGTGGGCGGCGCTTGGCGCCGTCCAAAGCAGGGTGGGAAACGCGCTTCCTCGACGTCACACGCTCTCCGGATCGCTCGCGCGCGTTTTCCACGCTGCTGGCAGGATGCACAGGCCCTCGGGAGTCGAACCGACCGTCGAGAAGGTGTTCAACGCGACGGCCGAGAGCAAGTTCGATCGTCGCTCGACGCCGCGCGCCGACCTACGGCTGCAGACGCGTTCGGGTCCGGACCGGAACGCTCAGGAGGTCGACGGTCGACGGCGCCGCGGCAGCAGCGGACCCGGTGGCCGTCCACGACGTGCTGGCGGTGGTGACGGCGCCGGCGACGTTGGCCGCGACGGGTCTATTCGAAAGCTCGGCACGTCGAACTCGAGTACCACCGAGTGGTGCACCAAGCGGTCGATCGCCGCGGCGGTGGCCATCTGGTCGCGGAAGATCCGGTCCCACTGGCTGAACACGAGGTTGCTGGTTACCATCACCGAGCGGCGCTCGTAGCGCTCGGCCAGCAACGTGAACAGGACCTCGGCTTCGTCCGGACTCTGCTGCACGTAGCCCAGATCGTCGAGCAGGATTACCTCGAACAGATCGAGCTTGCGCAGCGCCCGGGGCAGGTCGAGGTCGCGTTTGGCGCCGAGTAATTCCTGGACCAGGGCGTAGGCCGGTACGCACAACACGCTGTGGCCCGCCTCGACCAGCGCATGCGCGACGGCGCACAGCGCGTGGCTCTTTCCGACGCCAGGCAGGCCGAAAGCCAGCACATTGGTCGCCGTCTCGATGAACGCCCCGCTGGCCAGCGTCTTCAATTGCTGCACCACCGGGCCCGGCAACCGGCCCGTGTCGAGCGTCTCGAACGTCTTGCCGAGTGGCAGGCGCGAGGACCGTCGCAGCCGGGCAATCCGGCGCTGGCGACGCGCCTCGGCTTCGGCCTCGAACACTTCCAGCAACACTGGCAGCGTGTCGTGGTGGCCGGCCTGCGTCAATCGCGGCACCAGCTCCTCAGCCGCCGTCGTCAGGTTGAACTGCGTCAGCAGCGTCGTCACCTGCGTGCTCGGCGCCATCATCCGTGCAGACCTCCGGTCAACAGCGCGTCGTAACGCGTCAGGTCCGGGCGAGGGATGTGAACCACCGGCACGGTCGGGACCGGCGGACGCACCTCCGTCTGGACGCTGGCGTACTCGCACGTGTCGCCGGCATCGAGTCGAGCCCGAAGCGTCGCTTCGACCCGACGCTCGCTGGTCGTGGCCGCCAGGTGCAGCAGCCGCACATACTCGACGTCGGCCCGCTCGCCGTGCGTCCGACCCAGTGCGTCATACGCCGCCCGGAACACGAGCGACGGGAACAGCTCCTCCCGGAAGCGATACCGCGCAAAGGCGCCCGGCTTGCGGACCAGGCTGCCGATGATGTGGCGGTAGTCGATCCGGTGGTCCGCCGCGCCCCGCAGCCGAGGCATCGTGCACAGCACCCGGCCGCTGTAGAGGACCTCGACCGTCGACGGATGCTGGCGCGCTTCGACCGTGTGACCGATCAGGCGCGACGGCACCGAGTAGATCCGGCTGCCGATGCGAATCGTGCTCCACTTGCGCACCCTGCACTGGAACGTCGTGTACTCCGGGACCCGCGCCGCCGGCAACGGCCGCAGGAAGGCCCGCTCCTCGGCCAGCCGAGCCACCGCCGGCCGGTTCCGCTCCTCGTCGACGACCGCACGCACGAAGCACAGATACGCCGACTCGTCGACGAAGTCTCTGCCGCCCCGCAACAGCAGCGCCTGCTCGATAGCCGTCTTCGTGCGAAAGTGAGCCTGCTCGGCAACCCCGTTCTCGTGCGGTTTCCCCGGCTGGATCCGCGACGAGTCCAGCCCGTAGTGGTCCAGCACCTGCCGGAAACGCGCCGTCAGCTGACGCCCGCCGCTGCGCTTCAACTCGTGCGTCGCCGCCGACAGGTTGTCGTGACGAAGCACCGCCGGCACCGCCCCCAGCATCCACAGCGCGCCCTGCAGGCCCGACACCAGCGCCTCGAACGTCTCGCTCAGCGCCAGCCCCACATACGTCCACTTGCTGTAGCTCAGCACCCACTCGAACAACAGGTGCGGGAACGGCACGCCCCGGATCGTCACGCCCAGGTCGCTCGCGGCGGTGAAGTCGAACGCCGCTTCCCGACCCGGAACCGCTACCTGCTCGAAGTAAACCTCGCGGTCCGGACCGTCCTGCACCCGCCACTCCCGGACCCGCCGCTGCAAGGTCCGAAGCTGCCCAGGCTGAAAGCGACCCGGATGACGCCGGCACAGCGCTTTGAACAGCGCCAACACCTGCAGCCGGCCGTCGCTGTCGGCCACCAACTGCGGCACCACCTCCGACTCCCACACCTCGGCGAACGGGTCCTCCCGCGTCCGCCACGTCCGCGGCGCCTTCGCCGTAGACGGCAACGCGCCGCTCTGCCACTGTCGCGCCGTCCGCTCGCTCATTCCCGCCGCCGCCGCGGCCGCCGCCAACGTCTTCCCCGACATCCATTTCTCTCGCAATCGCCGAACCTGCGCATCCGTGACCAACCCGTCCTCCGCGAGGAAAACGGGCAGTTTCACACGGCTCTGGGTGCGTCCACGAACCGGCCGATCGCGTCCTCGCCAACCGGCAAAAATAATTGTCGTTGATCACGCAACCGAGCATCGATGAGCGCCAGGTCCGGGAGCTGGCGACATCGCGGTGGATCGCGCACGGCGACGCAGCTTTGCTTCTCGGGCCTCCAGGAGTCGGCAAGACGCACTTGTCGATCGCGCTCGGGCGCGAGGCGATCCGACAGCGCTACACGGTGCTGTTCATCACGGCCCAGGCGCTGATGGCAGCCTTGGTCAAGGCACACAGCGACGACCGTCTGGAAGAGCGCTTGGCCTTCTTCGCCAAGCCGAAATTGCTCATTTGTGACGAACTGGGGTACCTACCCTTCGAGGCGCATGCCGCGCATCTGTTCTTCCAGCTCGTCTCGCGCCGCTACGAGCGCGGCAGCATCCTGATCACGTCGAACCGTTCGGTCGGCGAATGGGGCGAGGTGTTCGGCGACGCGGTGGTCGCCACGGCGATTCTCGACCGGCTTCTGCACCACAGTCACGTCTTGACGATCACCGGAGAGAGCTTCAGGTTGCGGGAGAAGCGCCGTGCCGGCGTCCTGAAGCTCTCGGCGCCGACGACGGACAAGCCGCCGCGGAAGGCGACATGAGCACGCGACCGGCAGCGCGACAAGCTCGGACACCGGCCATTGCGTCGGCCGCATCGGCGATCGTTTCGTCGGGTCCGGGGAGGCCTGTTGATTCTGCCGTGGCGTGGAAAACGCGCATCCGGCGTTGGGGGCGACTGAACCGTCGTCGAGAGCGCGTTTACCACACCACTTGGACGCCGCAGACGGCGCCCACAGAACCAACAGGCATCGTCGTCCTTTGCTCTCGTACACCAGATCACCAGAACGACGTTCGACGATCCGTCACGACACCGATGGAGCGTCGCAGCGTCCCGGTTCAACAACATACGCCGTTTCTTCGGGGGTCAGTTTTCGATGTCGCCGGGGGGTCAATTCCGGATGTCGCTTGACAGCGTGATGGTGCTGCCCCGGAATCAGGTCCCTCGCGTGCACGACCGCACTCTCATTTACAGCGTGGTGGGCCAACAACACCGCGGCATTAGACAACGCCGACCTGGCAAGCTGATCGACTTTCCCACCGAGCTGGACGTCGCAGGGCAACTTCAGTTGCGACGTCACACCCTTCTGCCGTATCATCTTTTTGAACTCGCCTATCACGATGCGGTCTTGGTAGTGCAGCACTCGGTTCAGCTCTGCGTACATGCAATCCAAGTCGCCGTGTAGCGACCGTGCCTGGTCTACACCTGCTGGCGTAAGGGCTCCCTCCTCCAATTTCTCACCGAGTTGCTGGCATTTCCCATCCCTATTCAGGTCCTTGATACGCTCTGGCATTCCCCGCCGGATGCCATCAGCAATGAGCGCCATTCGCCCCACGCTGTCGAGTAAGGGACGTGCCAAGATATACAACGATCGCCACTGGCAATTGTCAGCGCAATGCCCGATCGCGCGCGCGTAATCGGTCGCAAGTAGGGCATAGGCACCGAGCCAATCCAAGGCCTCGTCTTCCCCGTGCGTTGCCGCGCGTCTACGAATCAAACTCCGCAGGAACTCAGCCGTGGTGCCCGCTAGCTCCGCAGTCTGCCGCCCGCGACGCCGGAGTGGTTCGGTATTGTCGTCATTAAACGTAACGGGCACGGATGCCCGCCGTCCGAGCTCGTTGGAGGTCTCCCTGATCTGCTTCAGACCTTTACAAGCTGTCCAGAACAGCCCGCCGACAACGGGCACAGCTGACCGCTGGAGCTTCTTGTCCATCCTCCAGGGTTTTGTAGCCAAGTAGTTCCTGTCTGGCGGCTTCTGGCTCTTCAGGAAGTGATCCAAGTTGGCGTGACTGACAGCGTTGAGGAAGTCGTCATACAGTTGTTGCACATCGCCGTCACGAACCAACGGGACTCGCCGACCTCCTGCAATCCCTTCCCTCATCAGACTGATGGCGTGCGGCCGAGCTTCGCGACGTTCTTTCCTTTCCAATTGTGCCCCGATGACCTTCAGTACGCTTTGCGCATCTGGCGCCCGGCTGCCCCGCTTCACTTTGAAGGAGAGCTCAATGCCAGCTCTCAGGACAGCTCCACCACTTGCCTCGAGCTCTGCACCGAAGAGGCCCGCAGCTGTGCGTGCATTCTCCATAACGTGAAGCCAGCCGAGCGCGATCGCGGACTCTCGCAATGACTCCTTTATGCGAATCGTGGAGATGGATTCAACCTCCTCTTGGATGCCAGCGAAGAGCCTCTCCCACTCCGTCACTGGTGTTTCCCACCTCCTGCCGATGGTCTTCCGAAGGAACGCCCGTAGCTCGCACCACAGTAACAAGTTGACGTCCTGAGCAGCAGGCCACAGAGATGTGCGCAAACGTACGGTCCTCCCAAGAGGCTACCGCCCGATGCAGACGAATGCAAGCTTCCGTCCGGCGCGGTACGCACCGCGACCTCCTGCGCGCTGCCGGCAGCGCGCGCTACAAGTGGTGTCCGCACCGGTCGCACGCCGCGGTCCTGCGTGCTGGGATTGCGCGAAGGCCCGACCGAGACAGAGGCGGTCTCGACGGTGCTGCTCAACGACCTAGTGACACGCGTGTTGCCGACTGACCGGGCGATGCTGTTCCTGGGCCCGGCACCGACTTGCTCGGTGGTCTCAGGACGCAATGTCCGCAATCGCTTCTTCAGCATCCCACAGCGGTGGCCCGTCGTCGTAGCTTTCGGGCTCTCGGTCTTCGCCGAACAGTTCCGCCTCGCGGGTGATCTTCTTCCCAGTCGCCGTCTCGATCCGCTGGAGCAGCATTTCGGCGCGCGTTGCGTAGAAGCCCCAGAAGTCGTTGTTTCGCAGGCGTTCCGGAGCGATACAGTGCGACGCCAGGATCTGGTCCATGCGCCAGGGTTCGATGTCGGCGACGGTCTCGATTGCCGGCAAGTAGTCCGACGGAGCGCGACCACCGATCTGGCGATTCGTACGGGCGGAGATGGCGGTCTTGTTGATGATGCTGTTGTACACGGCGGGCTGGAGCGCGTCGGGCTTCGCGCTCTTGCACCACCGTTCGGGGAAGATGTGATGGATGTCAATCCTCTCGTCGAGGAATGTAGATGCCTCAATCGGTACGCCTGTGCGAAAGTCGCGACCGCCGTCGCGCATCAACAGCGCATAGAGCCCCTTGTAGGCGGAGCTGTTGCGGGTGCGGAGTGTCAGCAGCCGGCCAGCCTGGAAGCTCGATTCGGCGATGGTAGTGGGCTCCACTGACTCGCCCAGCACCATGGCGACCACCTCCGGGAGATCGCGGGCGAAACGGCTTTCTATAGCACCGCCGTACAGCTCGCCGAGCACGCCGCACCAATACCAGCGTGCGATCTTCCGCCACGCACCTTCCGTCTCGCCGGCATTTCCGAGCCGCGCGAAGATCGCCGCCAACGGCACGAGCTGCGTCCGGTACGGCAGATCGCGTGCCTTGAAGATCTTCTGGCCATGCAGGAACTTGGCCGCCCGGACGAATCCCTGTTCGGCCCGGTCAGCCCAATCCCGCCAGTCGGCGACCTCAAGCTTCAAGATGTCCTTGTGCTTGCAGCTGATGCCCGGCGCCCTGTCGACGCTCACGCCCTCAGCGAGCGCTCCTCGCCGGCGCTCTTGCGTCACTAGGAGCGAGATGGCTTGGAGGTAGTCAGTACTCTGCAAGTTCCGCAATACCGGGTAGCTCGTTTTCAGTCGTTGCTCACGGGCGTTCCAGTCGTCGCGAAGCTGGAAGTTGTCGGCGGCGAACGTCGCCGTCAGCAACTCGAAAACGGTGAGCGCAACGCCACCCCGGTTGACGCGCTCGAATACCAAACACACGGCTTCCTTGGGGGTCTCCTTCTTCAGTTCGATCACGGGCACCTGGTACTGCTCGAAGCGCTTGATGACCGCGCGTTCGAATTCGTTGTACAGGCGCATCTTGTCAGCGTCGTACTGCCAGTGCTCGCTGTAGGCTTGACGCCACGTAGCGCTGTCCTCGCCCCGTTCGGCGTTCCCGAAAATGCGGTTGACCGGGAAGAGATGCGCTGCGTACTCGCGATCCGGGGTCGTCAGATCCAGGGTGATGGTGCCCCGCCCGCCCCCAAACGCCTTGACCGAACGGTCCTCAGGCACGCTCAGCACCGTGTCTTCTTGGTCCGCGTCCGGTCGTACAGCCTCCTCCATCCTGATGTAGTACCAGCGTCGGATCGGTTTGCCCTTGGCGTCCTTGGTCTCGACAGCCGTTCGGCTCTTGAGAGCCCAGTAGAGCGAAGTCAACCGCTGCTGGCCGTCGAGAATCAAGGTGTCGGGTTCGATGTCGCGCAGGCTCACGTCAGCCCCAGCCACCAACCGGGGCTTGAAGCGGACGTTTTCCCCGCCGGATTCGAGCAGCATGACGGCACCAATCGGGAAGGACACCGAGACGCTGGCGAGCAAGCCCTTGATGCGCTCATCATCCCACACCCAGCCACGCTGGAAGTCGGGGAGCTGCAGGCTCCCCTTGCCGGCGCGGTCGAGCAACTCCTGCAAGTGGATCTTCGTGCTGTCGAAGCTGGTTCCGGGCATCCGCCTGCTCCCCCAGTGAATGAACGGTAGGCCGCCTGCCGCCGCGATACGTATCCCGGCACGGTCTCGTTCGCAGAATGGCGGCAGCATCATAGCACCGACCGGTACGGCGCGACCGGTCGACGAGCCAGCCAAGGTTCGTTCAACGCCGCTGACACGTTCGGCAGTCGCCGACGGCGCCAGTTCGATCCCTGCGAGCGCCAGCCCAAGGCCGGCAGCTCCGCCAGCGATCGACATTCATGTCGTGCCCCGTCCGTCAGGTACCGAACTCCACGTGCAGACTGTCTCTTCCGCCGCCGTGCACGCGCGGGCCGCTGCGCCCGGAGCCAACCCGGCGGCAGACAGATTCCAGGGTCTCGAAATCGCCTATACCCCCGTGGAGCGTGGTGCTCGGGAACCGCCCCGCCGGTTGGCGGAAGTCGACGCTCGTACAATTGGGTGGCACAATCGGCGCGCGCGGGATGTTGGATCGATCCATGGTCGGCCATCAGATCCGTGGAGGGTCGAATCGCGACTGTCAGGGGATTGTCCAGGCGAGGACCCCGCGACGGCGAGGTGAGAATGGGCGTCGATTCCCTATATCGTCGTTTCCGGACACCCGATGTACGATCTCTCGTCCTCCTGCATCACTGTCCGACCTGCAACGGGCACCGCGGGCGTCTCGACGCGGGCGCCCTGGACGACTACCTGCCGTTCTCGCAGCACGAGATCGAGGACGCCGACCTCGTCGGCCGGCCCTTGGACAGCGGACCAGTCGCAGTTCATACGACACGAAGGGCCCGTGCGTCTCGTCCACGGGCGCCCCGGGTGGGAAAGACGACCGTTCTGTGGAAGGCGGTCGAGGCGCGAAGCGGCCAGAGCGTGCTGTACCGGACGTGGTCGCGCGAGATGACAGCCGCCGCCGAGGAGCACTTCCGCGCATTCGCCCCGGCCGACGTGCGAGTGGAGGCGCGCGACTTCGCGACGTTTCTGGGCGAGGTGTGCGGCGCTGACGTCGACCGGCTACCGTTGTCGAAGATCGGCGCGCCTGTTCGCGGCGGCCACCTCGCTTCTCGGGCGCCGGCAGGCCGGACCGTGGACGGACCGCGACGGGGGGCTGCATGCCGAGGTGCGGGCGATGCTGCTCGGTCTCGCCGTGCCCTGGGACACGGACTCCATCCGGGCCGGCGGCTTGGTACGGCTGAGCGACGCCACGTACCGCGACCGGCGGGCGGGCGACGACGACGGCGTCGGCCGGGCGGCGGCAAGCGCGCTGCTCAAGGTGGCCGAACATTGTCGGGCCCGACGCGATGTTCAGCATCTTTCCCGAGTTGGCCGCCCCCACGGCGGCTGTCGGTCGGCTGCGGGACGGCGAGCTGCCGGAGGGGTTCGCCGATTTCGACCGCGTCGTCGTCGACGATGTCCAGGACCTGACGCTACTGGAGTCCGCCGTGGTCGTCGAGCTGTGCTTGGCGATCGCGCGCCGACGGGGGGCATTCGCCGTGGCTGCTGGCGGCCGGCGACGACGGACAGACCGTGCGTCCGTCGGGTTTCGACTGGGGCGCGTTGAACCATCTGCTGGCCGCGCGCCGCGTCGCGGCGCGCCGGTTCCACCTCGAAGACAACCTGCGCTGCCCGAGCCGCATCGCGGGAGTCATCGAACGCGCGTCCGAGTGGTACGTGCACCTCGACAAGTCGCGGCGCCCGACCAAGCAACGTCACCAGCAGATCACCGTGCACACCGTGCACACAGAGTCAACGGCGTCGACTGTACTGCCGACGATCTCCTCAGAGTAGCCCGTTCGCACATACCTCTCGATGGTCGTGAGTCCGATCCGAGGGCGGTGCGAAGGAGTCGTCCCGACCCGCTCGCCATCCGCATGGACAGGCATGTGCCGCGCCGTCCGGAACCTCATCGCTTTCATCGCAGCAGGCCGAGCAGGTCCATGAATTCTGGTTCGGAAAGAACGTCTGCACTCACTTGACGCGGTCGGCGTTGCCTCTGAGTCTCACCAGGATCCTTCGGCCTGCCCTCCACGAAGATCGTGGTCCGTCCGCTCACGTCGTTGGCGACGGAACAACCTGCCGCCGCGGCGAGATCAGCCGTGACATGGGGACCGAGGCACAACTCGCCCGCGAATACGACAGATTCACCAGCCAGTGGTGCGTCGGCAACGCCATCCCGCTTGCGGGACGGCGTTGCCCCGGAAGCGGGATGGGTGACTGGAACGGCGTCACTCCTCGCAACCGCGAGAGCATCAAGAAGTCGATCTCTGTCGAAACCCAACACCTTCATGGCAGCGAGCAGCACATGTCCAGCGGCCTCGGCATCGTCTCGCGCGTCGTGATGATACCGTAACCGGTAGGAAAGGAACTCGCACACACTCTGGAGTCGGTGATCGGCCAGTTGAGGCCATGCGCTACGGGCCATAGCCCACGAGTCCAACCACGTGCAGGCTCGCGAATCGACAGGCAGATCAAACTGCCAGCGAGCAGAAGCTCGCAACAGAGCTGTCCGGTCGAACGTCCGGTGAGACACCACAACGCGGTCGAGGAGAAGACCGCGAAGTTCGTCAGATACGCGATCCAGTGTGGGGAGCGCCACGAACTCTGGCTTCATCGATTCCATGAAAGCCAACATGCAGGGGCGAGAACACAGCCTGCGGATCAACTAGGGTATCCCACTTTGCTGTTACGCGACCGTGCTGGAATTCAACAAGAGCAACGGCGCAGATCGATGACAGGTCAGTATTCGCCGTTTCGACATCAACAGCAACGAAGCCGCGTGGGGCGAGATTGGACATGGGCGGACAGCGGCAGGCTACCGTTGGGAAGAACCGCCGTCAAGTGATCAGACGAACGGCGGATCCGTAGGCCAACTTGAGGGTGGGTGCCACCTGTCCGGGTCCTGCCCTCCTGTGAACCGGCTCCGGACACCGGACTTTCGCGGCGCCTCGAGCCCCTTCTCTACGTGATTGAACAAAACGCACCGCTCGCTGCCCGGCGAAACCGGACCATCAGCGCCCGTGGCAGGGGGCCGTGGTTCTTGAGTTCTCGATCGGCCCGGTCGCCTCGCCGTCCGCCACACGCCCCCGAAGGGTTGCACGGCGTCAGCGTCATCGTTCTCCTCGCCGTCGTCATGCACGTCATCGAACACAGCCACCTCGATCGTCTTCGACGACTGGCCTGCCTGGAACGTCAGCGCCGTCTTTGGCCGTGTAGTCCGCACCGGACGCCGCGGCAGGCGAGATCGGCCGGGCACCATTCCTCCTGACGCGGTGACGACCGTGACGACCGGGCCGTAAAGGTTGCCGCGAAGCCAATGGACCCGAACAGCGGAAGGATTTGCAGCGAGGTCAACGCCACGCGCCGGCCGATCGGATCCTCAACGGCAAGAACGGTCTTTGGTCATCGCGTAGCGATGTCTACATCTTCCGTATCGTACTCGCGATGGCTGCACCTCACCGAACGTCCCGTGGATCGCGCCGGCAGCGATTGGCGAGGCTGCAGACATGGAGGACGCTATTCCCCCCGGAGGACCGCCGCCGGACCGAGCGTCGTTGCGCGACGAGCCGGAAGCCACGCGGCGGCCACGGCAAGCGCGACGAACAGGACGGGTACTGCCGCGTACGTAAGTGGATCCCACGGACCGCCGCCGAAGAGCTGTGAAGACGGCGACGAGCTCAGGGCCGCGGCCCCGATCTCGCCGATGACGATCCCAACGGCAGCAACACGAGGGCGTTCGCGGAAGCCGTCGCGGCCGACCTCGTCACCGCCGACCCAGTAACCAGCGTCCCTACCGCAAAGATGGCACAGATCGGGATGGTGTTCGGCGACGCCCGCGGTGCGCGCGTGGGCGGATGCGCGAGGTCCGCCAGGCGGGCGACGCCGTAGGCGCTGGTTTCGGCGACGCCCGCCGTGCTACATTCTGAGTATGGATAGGGGCTCGGGAACTTGCGGGTTGTGCCAGAGGCGAGGCCCGCTCCAAGACAGTCACCTGCTGCCCGCGGGTCTGTATAGGATTGTTCGCGAGCATTCGGGTTCTCCGGTGGCTATTCAAGATGGCCTCGCCGTGCAGACTTCACGACAGATGAGCGCGCCGCTACTGTGTGCCGATTGCGAACAGACTCTGAATCGGGGTGGCGAGAACTGGGTGCTTCGCAACTGTTACCGCGGCGATGGCGTCTTTCCACTCGCTGCGTTGTTGCGTGACGAGTTGACCCAAGGATCTCCCCTGGCGCGCGACATATGCAAGTTAGGTTCGGCGACCGCTCTCAGACATCTCGTACATTTCGCTGCAGGTGTCTTCTGGCGCGCCGCCGCCCGATCATGGACGTTGTTGCGCGGTGGCACGCCTGTTCGACTATCGCTCGGACCGTACGAGGAACGTCTCAGGCGGTTTCTTTTGGGAGGGCAACCCTTCCCGGAAGGCGTGTATCTATTCGTAGTCCTGAACAACGAAGTCAACAACGATTCCGCGGCTCTGTATCCACCTGAAGAAATGGAGCGTGGCGATACTTATCGACACTACCAATTCCTGATTCCGGGACTATTCTTTCAAGCGGTATTGGGCGCGAGGGTTCCACGTGGACTGAAGGATATAAGTATACAACGCGGCGGGTTCATTCAGGTAACGAATGGTCTAGCATGGGACCGAGCGATGCATGGCGTTGTCTCAGATGCCAAAGGCATGGGACGTCTTCGACACGGTGGATGGTGAGCCGTCTGGCGTCTGGCATCCATCGCGCCATTTCGTCTCCGGCGGTACCGGTGCACTCCTCGTTTGGTCCGACTGCTCGCACTCTGTTGACGGAGGTGTGTCAAGGCTAGTGGACTATCCCGGATAAACATTTTCCGTCGGCTGTCGTCTTGTGGGTATATGCCCTTTGAAGGATAGCCGATTCATCTGACCGACCTCAGAGATCCCCTCATTTGGCCATATGGATCGAATAGGGGAATCCTTGATTGGACAGAGATATCTCGCACTTGGAAGGGAAATGTGAGTGCTTCGAATTAGAATTGTGGTTGTATGCCTCTGCATGAAACCCCGCCCGGGAAATGCTTCCAGAGACACGACCTTCTGAACTTCATAACGTCTTGTACGACGGCGACCTGCATGCCAAACGAGTGCTGTCGCTGGCCAACGCCACCCTGGGCGTACTGACGAGCGCCTCGCTGGCAATCCATGCCGTGGGACGTGGCTTGGCCCAGGCCATGGGCACGTTGACCAAGCATGGCGTCAAGCAGGTCGACCGGCTACTGAGCAACCGAGGCGTCCACGTGTGGACCTTTTTCGCCTACTGGACGCCGTACATCGTCGGCGCCCGCACCGAGGTAGTCGTCGCGCTGGATTGGACGAGCTTCGCGGCCGATGCGCAGGACACCATCGTGCTGTCGATGGTGACCGGCCATGGCCGGGCGACGCCGTTGCTGTGGAAGACGGTGGCCTCGTCGACGCGGAAGGGCAATCAGCGGCGCTACGAGTACGAGGTGCTGTGCCGATTGCGCCAGGTGCTGCCGGCGGGGGTGAAAGTCACCGTGGTAGCAGACCGGGGCTTTGCCGACTGCAAGCTGTTCTACGCGTTGGCGACCGAACTGGGCTTTGAATACGTGATTCGGTTGCGCGGAGACGTCTATGTGACGAATGCGCGCGGCGAACGGCGCGCGGCCGCCGCGTGGGTCGGGGCCGGCGGACGCGCACGGCGGCTGGTGGGTGCTCGGGTGACCGACGAGCACGAATGGCCTGTGGGCGCGGTCGTGTGCGTACACGACCGGAAGATGGACGAACCGTGGTGTTTGGTGGCCAGCGAAGCGACGGTGCCGACGCGGGTTCTGATTCGCTACTACGGCAAGCGCTGGGGGATCGAGGCGGGCTTTCGGGACATCAAGGACATGCGCTTCGGAATGGGCCTGTCGTCGATGCATGTCTCGCGGCCGGACCGGCGGGACCGCCTGCTGTTGATCAGCGCGTTGGCGATTGCGGTGTTGTCGTTGCTGGGTGCGGCGGGCGAACGCATCGGGTATGACCGTTGGTTGAAGGCGAACACGGTGAAGCGGCGGACGCATTCGTTGTTTCGGCAAGGGTTGATGCTGTACCACCATCTTCCCAACTGGCCCGAGGATCGGATTCGTCCGTTGATGGAGACGTTCGGGAGCATGCTGATCGAACAACGGGCCTTCCGAGAGGTCTTCGGCGTGATCTGATGCCATGCGAAATGAGGGGATGCATGAGCCCTAGGACCACAATGATTTAGAGTGGTACCCGAAGACTCAGAACCCATACATTACCCACTACCCCGCCCACGTCACCCTGTACTTCTGAGGATTGGGCCATCCGGCTTCTGCTTGTGGAGGTCGTAGACGCGGGTTACGAGACCGCCTTCTATACACGTGTATGGCTTATCGTTAGGCGCTACGCGATAGTGATGCCCAGTACCGTCGCCCAGCGCGAGGCGTATTCTATCTAGAGCGATGGCGTCAGAACACTTGATGACTAGATGGGCTCCGTTCTCGAAGGGATCGATGTATGCATCAACCACTCCGTCTATCTCCTTGAGTGACTCTAGTGTCCACATAGTGCTACCTATTATATACCTCTCGAAGTTGACTGTACTTGGAGGATTTGGCCACTAGCTCCACAGTGCGGGCAGTGGGAATATCTAGCTGCGCCATGAAGCATATCTCCAGCAAGAGCTGGAGGAAATATTCTACAGCCAACTTGTCCCCACTCGCCATGGTGTCTGTCACCATCTTTAGAGGTTGATGAATACTTGCATTCCTGTAGCGCACCGCAGCGTTTACGCGAGACTCAATGTCCGAGAAGACAACTGAGATTGGGTCGCTATACTCACTGCACAAGTTCTTCAGCGCAGCTTTCAAATTGAAGTCGTCTGGCGTATGTACCCTACGGTAGTATGCCTCCACCGCCTGTGTCAGCAGACTTGCTCGTGTCTCGACAAACATCTTGTGATGCTTCGCAGAGAAGAACAATGCACGGGCACGTCTCAATTCACCGGCTTTCTCCATCCACTTTGTGAATGCCGAGTCGGGCAGATCACGAAGGGTAAAAAGCCACTGTGTGAAATCAGGAACTTTGTGCTCTTGGAACAAAGAGTGGAAGTGGTAGTCAGCTATAAACAGAGGGTCTTTGGACGCCGCATACGCGTGAGAGATTCTACAATAGCTACCGCAGCCTATCGACACCACTTCCAGAGCATTGGACAGGATCGTAAACGCACGTGACCACGGCAAGGATCTATTCGCATTTAGCTCTATGCGCGGATTGTCGGCTAACGAGAAACTTGTTCTGGCGGACTTCCCGACTACTCCGAAGCCTAGTGGTGTGTCCCAAGAATGACTTTACACTTGCTGACCTTCTCAATGATGGCATCGACGGTAGTGCTCCACACGAACGGCTTCGGTTCTGCATTGTGGTGGGTCAGGTAGTCCTTGATGGCCGCCACCAGTTCCTGCACGCTGCAGAATACGCCGCGGCGAAGGCGTTGCTCCGTCAGCTTGCTGAACCAGCTCTCGACGAGGTTGAGCCACGAGGCGCTGGTGGGCGTGAAGTGTAGTTTGAAGCGCGGGCGGGCGGCCAGCCACTTGCGAACCTTCTTGTGCTTGTGGGTCGCGTAGTTGTCCAGGATGACGTGCAACGTGAGGTCGGGCGGGAACGCCCGGTCGAGGTGCTGCAGGAACTTCAAGAATTCCTGGTGCCGATGACGGCCGTGGCATTGGCCGATGACCTCGCCGGTCAGCACGTTCAACGCGGCGAACAACGTCGTCGTGCCATGCCGCTTGTAGTCGTGGGTCATGGTGCCGCGCCGGCCCGGCTTCATCGGCAGGCCCGGCTGTGTGCGGTCCAGAGCCTGAATCTGGCTCTTCTCGTCCACGCAAAGCACCACGGCCTTGTCCGGCGGGTTCAGGTAGAGCCCGACGACGTCGGTCAGCTTCGCGACGAAGGCCGGGTCTTTCGACAACTTGAACGTCGTGATGCGGTGCGGCTGCAGGCCGTGCGCGTCCCAGATGCGCTGGACGGTCGAGCGGCTCACGCCCGCCGCCTTGGCCATCGAGCGACAACTCCAGTGGGTGGCGCCCGGCGGCGTCTCGTGCAACGTGGCATGCACGATTTCCTGCACCTGGTGGGCTGTGATCTCGGGTTTGCGACCGCGGCCGGGGCGCACCTCACCCACCGAATCGAGGCCATCGATGAGGAACCGCCCTCGCCAGTTCAACACCGTCGGTCGGCCGATACCGAGTGTGGTGGCGATGCGAGTATTCGCCACACCGTCACCGGCCATCAGCAAGGCCCTGGCGCGGGTCACCACGCGATGCGGTGCGGTTGCGCTGTGCGCCCACTTCGTCAGCATGTTCCGGTCGTCGTGACTGAGCAGCAGCGGGGCGGCGGGGTTGTTCATGCCCGCAGGTATACTACCCGGCGCTCCAACTGTAAAGCTATTTTAGTGACATACCACTAGTTCTATTGTGTAGTCCTTGTCCTTATAGATTTCCTTTGAGTCTGGGGGGGCATACCTCGCAGCCCACCTGTCTAGATCTTCCTTGATTGCCGAGGTGCCGCACCACTCCGCGAGAGGCTTCGACGTTATTGCGGCTGTCGGTACCTCAGGATCGCAGTCAGCTACCTCGCTATGCATGCCGATAAACGCCGCATTTATGCAGAACTTCGCGAGGCGCGGCTGACCGAATGAATACGGAAAACTAGCCTGCAAATAGTTAGTGTCCGGCAGAAAACCCCTCAAGTTGTTGATTCTACGGGATATCTCGCGGATTTCAGGTGGCGAAGATCGCCCGAATCCCGTATTCTTTGGGGGTGATTCCCCAAGAATCGGCCCATTTCGGGCAGATCTTCGCGACATTGACATCATGAGAGAAGTTCACAGGTCACAGCTCCAGCTCGGTGAGGTGTCCATCGACAAGATCCGGATCAACCCGAAGTCGCGGGACGATATTCCCGCGGTGCTGAAAGGGCTGCAACACATCTGGTCTGACGAGGCATTGCGCGAGCAGTTGTATGCGCTGCTGGACGAGCATATTCTGCCGGAGGCCGACCGCACGGTCGGGCGTCCGGGAATGGACCTGTGGCAGATCCTTGTGTTGGGAGTCCTGAAGCAGGGGTTGGGCTGCGACTTCGACCGTCTTCATGAATTGACGAACCATCACGATACGATACGCGCATTCCTGGGCCACAGCGACTTCGGTGACGAGACGCATTACGAGTACCAGACGGTGGTTGACAACGTGTCGTTGTTGACGCCGGAGTTGTTGTCGGCGGTGGGGCGCCTGGTGGTGGAGAGTGGTCACAAGGTCGCTAAAAAAAAGCCTGGCGAGCCATTGCGCGGGCGGTGTGATTCGTTCGTGGTCGAAACCGACGTGCACTATCCCACGGATGTCAGCCTGTTGTGGGACGCGGTGCGTTGTCTGGTGCGGGAGACCGGACGGGCGGCTGCGCAGCACGGGGTGCGCGGTTGGCGTCAGTGGAGCCACCTGACGCGAGAGGTCAGGAACCTGTTCAACAGGGTGCGCTCGACGCGGCGAGCGAAGCGGCACCCGGAGCGGGTGGAGGCGTATGTGGAGCGCTGCCGGGGGCTGGTTGAGCGCGCGGATTCAACGCTGGACGCGTTGCGGGATCAGGGCGCGGCGGAAATCACCTGCTGCTCGATTGCCGGCTTTGTCGCGCATGCGCGCCGGCAGATGGATCAGGTGGAGCGGCGGCTTCTGCGTGACGAGACGATTCCTCACTCGGAGAAGGTCTTTTCGATTTTCCAGGAGCACACGCGATGGATTTCGAAAGGCAAGGCGGGGACGCCGGTTGAACTCGGAGTTCCTGTCGCCCTGATCGAAGACCAGTTTGGATTCATCCTTCACCATGAGGTTCTGTGGAAGGGCGAGGATGTGGACGTGGCGGTGCCGATGGTGCAGGAAGCGCAGGCGCGGTATCCGGAGTTGCGGGCGTGCAGTTTCGACCGGGGCTTTCACAGTCCTGACAACCGGGTCCGGCTCGATGGGCTGCTTGATGTCAACGCCTTGCCGGGCAAAGGATATCTTTCGAAGGCCAACCAGGAGCGGGAAGCGGAGGAGTCGTTTGTGGCGGCGCGGCGTGCGCATCCGGCGGTCGAGTCTGCCATCAATGGATTGGAGCATCGCGGACTCGACCGTGTTCGAAGCCATGGCGCGGATGGGTTTGCGCGCACGGTTTCCTTGTCGGTGCTGGCGGCCAACCTGCATCGCATCGGGTTGCTTCTGCAGAAGCGTGAGCGCAAACGACGACAACGCGTCGCCTGACTCAGCCGGTTCTTGCAAGTACCATCGGATTGCTGCCGCCGCAAGACGGCAGGGTGTTACTGTCCTTGGAATAGGGCATCCGGGCTGATCTCCTGCTCTTCGCTACCCGCAGTCTGGCCGGACTGCCTCCCTCGCGGCCGGATTCGCCCCCGAAATCACGTCCACGATCCACGAATTCGTCTCAGAATCTCGCTCGAAACGGGGGTTTTCTGGCTGCCACTAGTTAGTCAGCGTAATACGCTTGCCGCAGGTAGTCACTCCCAGTACGGGGCGCAAGGGGTCACTCTGAAGAAATCTACCGCTGTCCGATTTGTGAGTGGCCGGGATAATCAGCGATAGCTCTGACGCCCTCTTGCCAAGTTTTATCTCACCTAGAAAAGTCCTATCTTCTTCACCCTTTAACCAGAACTCGCCTCTGTACTTCGCCATTCTCTACTCCCCGCCAGCACGGCATTGGACCTCCTGCTCACGCCACGTACAAGTCTAGCAGTTTGACACTGGTAGCCCACAACCCTAATGAGCCCAATGGTTTAGAGTCAGGCTCGACTTTCAGAACTGCCCACTACCCGCTGAGGAGCGGACGTCCAGACCCACCAGAGACCCGAATCCGGGAATCGAACTTCCTGCGTCTGAGTGACTCCCGTCTGACGGGCACACGATCCAGAACCGCTCCGGGCTTCTTGTGATGACCGAACCCGTGGCACGGCTCTGGATCCAACTGCGGGAGATTCAACCCCGGCTGTGGCGCCGGGTCGACGTGCCGCTCTCCTCCACGCTCCTGGCCTTGCACGACACTATGCAAGTCGCAGTTGGCTGGACCGAGATTCGCAGATGTTCGAGTTCGTGATCGGGCGGCCACGTCTACGACGAGCCCATGCCCGACGACGACTCTGGGACCGGCACGTGTACAAGGCCGCCGGCATCCGCCTGAAGGCGCTCATCGGGCGAGGCGTCGAGCGCTTCTTCTACGTCTACGACTTCGGCGACGACTGGCGACACGACATCTTCAGCGAATCGATCCGAGATGGCGAGGCCGCCGTCGACGACCCGGCGTTCCTCGACGGCGAGCGGCGATGCCCGCCGGAGGACGTCGGCGGCGTTCCCGGGCTTCATCGAGTTGCACCTCCTCCATCCAGACCCGGCTACGGTAGGTCCTGTTCATCCCGTGGCTCTGTCGCCGGCTGGAAGATCGGAGCTTCGGGGCCGGCGAGGTGCAGCAAGCGGGTCGACGGACCGAGATCGATCTCATCGACCCGCTCGCGCGGAATCCCGACAACGCCGGATCATCGACCAGCGGGCTCGCGGCGTGCTCGGCGTGCTCTACAATCCGCTCATAGCGGAACGGCGGCGGGAGGTTCTGGACTCGGACGAGGACCGATTCGATCGACGAGTTCCAGGAGGGACGAGTGGGCCGCTCGGCAGGCTGACGAGGGCACCCGTTCGAGCCCGATGGAGGAGTTCTTGTAGCCCCTGAAGCCGGCTGAGCGGACCGTGGCCGAAGTGGAGGGCTGGATTCTGGGTGTACGGCAATGGTTGCGCCGACACGCAGATTGTGTTGAGGGAATGCCTGCATCTTTTCCGTTTCTCACCACCTACGATCCGCCGGGCACGAGCGAAGGATCACTCGATCCCCTCGGCCTGTACCGGATCGCCGATCAGCTCGCCGTCCAGCTCGTGCCGGCCGTGCGCGAGCGCATGCAGCGGATCCGATTCCTGACCGCGATGGTGGTGGGCTCTTTCGTGATCGAGGACCTGGAACGCGATCCACGCCATCGCGATGCCGATCCGTATCTCGTGTGGGAGTGGTTCGTCGTCCAGGCACTGACGCAAGAGATGTCGGACGACGCATCGATCCGGGGCGTGCCGGGAACCGGCGTTACTCGGAGAGCGCTCGCGCAGCACGGGTACGTCGACGCACGGAGCTACCTCAAGACCCCTCGCATCTTCGGCTTCCACGGGGTCTACAAGCGTCTTGCGGACCGCCTCGGGTTGATGCACGTCCATCTGGCGCCGGGGCCGAATGCGGCGGAGCGCCTCGCTGCTGCGTGGGCCCGCGACCGGGGGCTGGGTGGCATAGCCGGCGCAGAGTCTCTCTGGGGGCGCTGGCAGGCTGCAGTTCGCCGAAGTCTGAACCGTACTCCGCCGCGTACGGATGCCCTTTGGAACCGCTCGGATTGGCGTGAGCTCGCTCAGGCGTTTGCTCCGGCGGCGGCGGGAGTCGAAGAGAAGCGACTGCTGGTCGAGTTGCTGTTGTCCTCGGGCGATCGGAAACTCGGCGCACTTCCGGAGCTCTGGCGCCTTCAGGCGAACTACGGAAACGGCGCGCTCAACGAGAAGGAACTCCACGTCGACCTCGAGCGACACGCTCCGGCGTACGGTGCGCTGGTGGAGGCGATCCGTGCCTATGAGAGTTTCGCGCGGGGCCTTCAGGACGCGTTCGACGTCCTTCGCGCGGAAGCAGCGGGCCCGGATGCCGGCGGCTATGCGGTTCCCGGCATTGCTCGGAAGGAGGCCTTCCGGACGAGTGTCCATGGGCTCGACGAACGTTTCGCGGCGGCGCATCGGGCGCTGGGAGAGATTACGACTCCCCCGGTCCAGAACCTGTTCGACGAGCGCTTCGGCAAGCTGGCGGAACCGATGGACGCGCAGACCTGCGCGCGCGTGCTGTGTGAGCATCACGAGAGGATCCAACGGGCCAAGTCGGCGGAGGGCAAGCGCCCATGGTTCGATCGCATCGGGAGCGATCGCATCTACATGCGTCCGGCGTATCGCATCCCGCAACACGAGATTGCCCCCGAACGATACCTGCACAGCTATCGCGGCGGGCCGATCCAGCAGTTCCGGGAGGATCTGACATGAGCAGGCGCACGCGAAGAGCCAGGACCGGCGCGATGCTCGAGTTGTGGAGGCCACCGGAGAGGGCCGGGGAGCCCATCGGCTGCCTCGCGACGACCTACACGTTCCACCCTGGGCTCTTCGACGAGCACTGCCTCGGCCGCTTCCTGGAGATCGAGTCCGAACCCAATCGAGAGAGCTTGGCGTTCGTAAGCGAGCGCGAGAGCCGTCTCGGCGGCGCTTACGCGGGCGTCCTGGTCGACTACACCCAGGCCGGTGTGGAGCACTCGCTTCGATGGGACGTACTGCCGGTGCGTGTCTCGGGAAAGCAGCACGCCAAGCTGAGTCTCCTCGCCTGGAGTCGTTGCATCCGGATCATCGTCGCGTCCGCGAACCTCACCGAGCCAGGCTATCGGAGGAACCGCGAGGTCGCCGTAACCGTCGATCTCTCCCCCGAAGAAGCCGACAGGGATCTGCTGATGCAGGCGATCGCCTTCCTCCGCGACCTGCTTGCCTTTGTGCCAGGGGCGCAGGACGACACGCCTGAGGTGGGGAGAGCGTCGGACTATCTCTCGCAAGTGGAGCGACAGGCAGAGACCTGGGAACGCCCTCGGCGCAAGACCGTGGTTCGGCAGCAACTCGCGTGCACCCTGCCCGCGGTTCCCTCGGGGAGCGGACCGCGGAGCAGCCTCGACGAAACGGTCGAAGCGTGCCGCCGCGGCGGCAGGTCGCCGAACGAGGCCTGGGTCGCCTCGCCGTTCTTCGATGTGGACGACGACAGTGCCCGCGTGGTCGCCGCGCTCTGCAAGTCGATGGCAAGAGGCCTAACGCGCAAGATCCGCTTCTGCGTGCCCGCCGTCCGTGATGAAGGCGAGACTGACGTTTCTCGTCTGGCCGCGCCACAGGGCATCACGAGGATTCCGCTCCAGTATCGAGGGAGCGTCAGTGTCGCGGTCCTCCCCGATTTCGACGATGAGGAGAATCCTCGCCGCTGGCACGCCAAGATGCTTGCGTTGCGGGGAGACGGTTACACGGCTCTCCTGGTCGGCTCGTCCAACTTCACGTGCGCGGGGATGGGCGCCGCGCCGTACCGGAACGCCGAGGCGAATCTGCTCACGATTGTCGACCGCGTCGAATTCAGGCGGAAGGCAGGCGCACTCGAAGAGATATGGTCAGGGATGGAGCCAGTCGTCGACCCGGATGGAGCCGAGTGGCTGGGCTCCCGGCCGGAAGCTGACGAAGAGACGGGGTCGGTCGTCTCGTCGCTGCCGGCTGGTTTCGTGTCGGGCACCTACCGAGCTGGTGACGACCGAGAGATTGTGTTGCGATTCGATCCCGCGCGCCTGCCAACCGAGTGGCGCATCCATGCATGTGGTCAGGACCGAAGGGAACTCCTTACCGAGTCAGCATGGGCGGAGCGCGGCTCTCGGTCGGTTGTAGCGCTGCCGTGGTCCCCGGCGCAGCCGCCGGACCGACTCCTAGTTGTTTGGGATGGCGAAGAAGCCTTCATGCCGCTGAATGTGGAGAACGAGCGACAACTGCAGCCTCCCGAAGTACTGGCGCAGTTGTCCGCGGACGACATGCTCGCGATCCTGGCGGCAGCAGACCCGAGTACGGCCATCCGCAACCGGGTAGGAGATCGGCAGCCATCCGATGGTTTCGACGCAGACCTCGATTCGGCGACTCCAATCGACCTCGACCCGCTCCGTCGCCACGACTTGCAGGCAACCTTTCTTCGTCGCGTGCGGCGGCGGGCACGCGTTCTGGCACAGCTTCGCGAGAAACTTGAGAGCCCGGTCTGGGGTTGGCGGGCGCTCGATTGGCGACTGCGGGGGATGATTGGCATCGAGGCGCTTGCCGAGCGGCGAGCTATGGAAATCTCGACTTCCGCCGGTAACGCAGACGAAGCACTCCTGACGTTGGCAGACTTCCTCATCGTGCTGCAGGAGGTAGACTACGCGCCAAGCAACGGCGCCTTGTCGAAGCAGGAGTTCGACGACGAGTTTCGACCGTTCCTCCGCAAACTCGCCGACAAGCTCCAGAATCAGGTTGCCGCCCAACAGTTGAATATCTCGCCGGAGCCCATGGGGTTCTGGCGGCGGGTTCTCGACCGATGCCGATGAAGAGCGATCCATACTCCATTCCACCCGAGCTGGTACTCGGGACCGGGCTGAACGATCGCGTGCCCACGGCGGACCAAACGCGTCAACGTTCAGAGGTCGAAGAGATCCTGGCGCGCCTGCGCGAGCAGCCCGGTGTGGTTCTTGCCGACGAGGTCGGCATGGGGAAGACCTTCGTCGCGCTCGCCATAGCGTACAGCATCGCCGCTCGAAACCCGCGAGGACCCGTCATCGTGATGGCTCCGGCGAACCTCATCGGAAAATGGAAGCAGGACCTCGCTACGTTCTGCGAGCTCTACCTCGAGAATCGCCGACCGGTTCGTCGCGAGGGTGCAAGGCATGAGGAGCTGACCGCACCCGAGGCCGTCCGCTACGGGACGGCCCGGCACAGCGTAGACCTGATGCGGCTTCTGGACGATCCCGATCCTCTTCGCTGCCATCTCATCCTGCTGGCTCAGGGCGCCATGTCCCGCAACCAGACGGACAAGTGGGTGCGGCTGGCGCTGATCTCCGAGGCACTCAGGCAGCATGGCCGCGGACGTGCGAAGAGGCTCATCCAGGTGAAGCGACAGATCCACCGGTTTCTCGCCGAACTCCTGTGGGCATTCGGTGAGCAGCGAGCACACGAATGGGGCGACAAGCTCTGGGAGCGCCTTCTCGAGACGCAACCATCGGAATGGAAGCGAATCTACAACGATGCCGTCCACGACAAACGGAAACTGGACGATGACCCCGTGCCGGACTCCGTTGCTCGCACGCTTTCCGGGATCGACCTGTCGCCGCTGGCCGAGGCGCTGAAGCAGATGCCGCTACGCGCTCGCGGAGGCCAGGAACGGGTCTCCGAGCGCCTGAAAGTCGCGCGCGCTGCCCTGAAGGAAGAAGAGCAACTGCTCTGGAAGGAGCTTCTCTCCCAAGCACGCTGGCGGTCGCCCCTGCTGGTGATGGACGAAGCGCACCATCTCAAGAACCCGGCAACGTCGCTGGCGAGGCAGCTTCAGTCGAAGGACACGAGTCGCGCTCTGCGAACCGGCGACGGCGCCATGGCGGGGGCGTTCGATCGAATGCTCTTCCTGACCGCGACGCCGTTCCAACTCGGGCACCACGAACTGGTGCGGGTGCTGGAGCGCTTTGCCGACGTCCGATGGGAGGCGGCGCAACTCGGCGAACCGGAGAGGTTTCGTCAGCGTCTGGAAGCTCTCGGGAAGCATCTGGACGAGAGTCAGCGTACCGCGGTGGCTTTCCGACGCTCCTGGAGTCGGCTGCGCCCCGAGGATTGCGACAGCGACCTGGACGCTTGGTGGAAAGCCGTGCGGAACTCGCCTCTCGACGAGCTCACCACCCACCAGCGTGCAGTCGTCGAGAGCTTCGAGAGGACGCGGTGTTCCCAAGCGGCGGCCGAAAAGGCCCTTCGCACCTGGATCGTCCGCCACAACAAGGGTACCCACTGGGCCGGGACGAAGATCGAACGGCGACGACGCATCGAGGGGGCGGCGGTCGCCAAGCGAGCCGACACGACCGGCTTGCCGGTGCCGCCGGACCGACTGCTGCCTTTCTTTCTTGCCGCCCGGAGTGCTGTCAATCCAGGGAAAGACCTCCTCGGCGAGGCTCTGTGCTCGTCCTATGAAGCCTTTCGCAACACGCGGGAGCAACGTGTCCCAGCGCGCGATGAACGCGAAGACGAGCCGGACAGCGTGGACGTCACGCACTCGGCCTGGTACCTGCAGGAGTTCGATACGGCGCTCAAGCAGTGCACTGGAAGGGCCCACCCGAAGGTCGCAGCGACGGTGCAAAGGGTGGTCGATCTGTGGGAACAGGGGGAGAAGGTCCTCGTGTTCGCCTTCTATCGGCAGACTTGCGCCGCGCTTCGCATTCACCTCAGTAAGGAAATCGAGCGGCGGATGGCGACGCTAGCCGAACGACGCCTCACGAAGGCCGGACATTCCATCCGACGGACTGGAGTCGAGGGTGTCCTGGGGAGAATCCAAGACCTGTACTTCGATGCTCCGGAGGCACCGGGCCGCAGAGCGTTGGACGAGACCCTTCAGTCCATTGTGGATCGTCGACGCGGTGAGCTGCTTGGCAAAGGAGCGTCAGAGTCCGAACTGGCGCGAATGCTCGACGTGATGCGCCGATTTCTGCGAGTTCGGACTACCCTGGTCCGCTGTTTTCCGCTTGGCGAGTACGAGACGCTGGCGCCGGCTATCGCGGTGGGGCGTATGCTCGACAGCGAAGACGACTCGAAGTTGACGTGGCGGGAGAAGTTCGATGCGTTTGTCGGTTTCCTGGCCAAATGCTCGGTTACGGAGCGAGACGACTACCTGGACGCGGTAGCCGGAGCCAGGACCGGCGGGATCCGCGTCGATGCTGACGTTATGGCGGTGGAGGAGGACAACAGGAAGGAATCCATTGTCACCCTTGCGAACGTTCAGGTGGCGACCGGCGCGACGAAGCGCGATACGCGACTTCGGCTTATGCGTGCATTCAATACGCCGTTTCTTCCCGACATCTTGGTTTGCAGTCAAGTCATGGGCGAAGGGGTCGACCTCCAGAGATATTGCCGACACGTCTTGCACCATGATTTGGCCTGGAACCCGAGCAGTATCGAGCAAAGAACCGGCCGCATCGACCGACTAGGGTGCAAGGCGGAGAGCCGTGAACAGATCATGGTCTATCTTCCGTACTTGGCGGGCGCTGCCGATGAGCGGCAGTACCGAGTGATGACCGAGCGGGAACAGTGGTTTCGCGTTGTGATGGGCCAGGACGAGGTCGCGCGCTTGATCACGCCCGATTCGGATTCGACTGTACCACTCCCTCGGAGTGTTGCGGATGAATTGAGCTTCAATCTCGAGCTGGAAGAGGGAGCCATCAGAAGTCCTTGAACCTGGCTTGGAAGAGGGCACGGAGCTTCACGGCTTCTGCCACAGCTCTTCCCGCCATTGTTCGAGGAACTCGGCGACGCCCTCCGGCGCACGGTCGCCGTCGACTATGTGACGCGGATCGATGACTTGCTGGCGCTGGCGCGAGAGCCTGGGCCGGCAGCCGGGGACGAAGTGGTGGTGGTCACGCCTGCCGCCGGACACCTGAGCTTCGGCGGCACAACGCCGGGCGCGGGCAGGTCGGAGACGATGCGCAAAAGAGTTTCAAGCCGCAGTTGCGGCCAGCGAGGTCCAGCAGCCCCGAATCCGGCGCCCGCACCTACCCGCCTTCGATCTCCGGTCCGCCGCGCCCTACGGAACGGTCGCAAGAACCGGATTCACTCAGCGGGCGACGCATCGGTGCTTCGCGACGACTATCGCCGCTGCGGCGCCAAGAGCACCGGTACGGTACCCCTGCGTCAGTGTAGCACTCACTCCGTGTAAGGTACCCGCCGAACCATGACCGCCACCGCCCGCGCTTCTGGCGATTCCCTCGAAGTCCGGTCGCGACTCGTCGACGCCGTCAAGCTCGATCTGGTCGGACCTCGGGCGGGCCATGCGCTCGGCGCCGAGCAACTGCCGGGCCGCGAACGCCCGTCGAACTGGTACGTCGCCGGCTTCCTGATCCCGACCGGAACCCCGCCCGACCGGAGCGGCGACGTCGACGAGGACGACGACCTCGACACCGTGCCCGAGTCGGCCGGACTATCCGAGGAGTCGAACGACGAGCGCAAAGCCGCGCGCAAGGCGTTCTTCCCGTCGTCCATCGGACTGAGTTTTCTCGCAGCCGGGACCTGCGGCGAGCTGCCGGTCACTGCGCGCTGGGGCGACTACGTACAGGTGCATATAGAGGAAGGAGACGGCGACAAGGCGTCAGTCTGGCGGCGTATCCCGCGCGAGGAGGTGCTGACAATCCCGCTCAACGGAGGATCGGTTCCAGTCGTACGCGACGTCCCCGGCTCCCAGGGCCTGCAGCTTCATGTTGCGGAGCGCCCGATCGACGCGATGGGGCTGAGCGGCGCGCAGTTGCCCTCCGGCACGCGTTCGGTGTCGTGCTTCCTGGTGAACCGGCGTCCGCCGGACGAGGCCCAGCCGGACCGGGCTTATGCCTTCCAGGCCGAGATCGAGGTACGCACTGACGAAGGCTTCGTGCCGCGGCCCGACCTGCGCGGAGCACACGCGGGCGACTGGGACGATCGGGTCGCGGACCTCCACTACGCCGATACGCCGGAGTACGCCGCCGGGCACGGCGTGTCGGCCGAGTGGGAGCTGGTCGACGGCGAGTGCCGTGCGATCCGCACGGCTTGGATCGGAACGGCGGAAGTAGAGAAGACGGCGACGGCAGACGTACCCGGCGTTGAGCTGTCGATGGAGGCGCTCGGCCGGCTGGACGACGCGACCGCGGCGGAGCAGGCGCTCAGTCCGCTCGTTGCGCAATACCGCGATTGGATTGAGACCCGCCGTCAGGATCTTGCCGCCGGTCCGTCGGAGGGCGACCGGCGGGATACGGCCGCGCAGTTGCTCCACTACGCGGGGATTGCCGCCGAACGGATGGCTCGGGGCGTGGCGCTGCTCGGTGAGGACGCCGACTTGCTCGACGCCTTCCGGGTTGCGAACCGGGCCGTGGGCCGCGCCTTGCGCCAGCGCCTGCGCGAGAAGATCGGACCGAAGGGGCCGCGCTGGCGCCCGTTTCAGCTCGCGTTCCTGCTGCTGAATCTCCCTGGCCTTGCCGATCCGCAGGATGTGCACCGCGAGACGGTGGACCTGCTGTTCTTCCCGACCGGCGGCGGAAAGACCGAAGCGTACCTGGGCTTGGCCGCGGTGGCGATGGTGCTCAGGCGCCTGCGGCATCCGGGCGACGACGGGCTGGCCGGCGCCGGGGTCAGCGTCATCATGCGCTATACGTTGCGGCTGCTGACGCTGGACCAGCTCGCGCGTGCGGCCGGACTGATCTGCGCGCTGGAGATCGAACGGAGCGAGGCAGGCGGGCGCTACGGCACGTGGCCGTTCGAGATCGGTCTGTGGGTGGGGAAGGCGGCGACACCGAACATCCTGGGGCGCAAGGGGGATGGCCGGCCGGATTCGGCGCGCGCGAAGGTCACCGCGTTACAGCGCAACCCGGACCGGAACCCATCGCCAATCCCGCTCGAGAACTGTCCCTGGTGCCAGACCCGCTTCGAGCCCGAGTCGTTCACGCTGTTGCCGAACGCGGACAATCCCCGCGAGCTGCGCATCGTCTGCACGGACTTCGAATGCGAGTTCAGCGGCGACCGCCCGCTGCCGGTCGTCGGCGTGGACGAGCCGATCTACCGGCGGCTGCCGGCGTTCCTGATCGCGACGGTGGACAAGTTCGCCTCGCTGCCGTGGGTGGGACAGGCCGGCGCGCTGCTCGGCGGGGCAGACCGTTTCGATGCGCAGGGGTTCTACGCCGCCGCCGAGCCGGGCATGGGGAAGCGTCTGGAGGCGCCGCTCCCGCCGCCGGACCTCGTCATCCAGGACGAGCTGCATCTGATCGCCGGCCCGCTCGGCACGATGGCCGGCCTCTACGAGACGGCCATCGAGGCGTTGGCGGTGCGCGAGGTGGACGGGCGGAGGATCAAGCCGAAGATCGTCGCCTCGACCGCCACGGCGCGCCGGGCGCAGGACCAGGTCCAGGCGCTCTTTGCCCGGCCTGCGACACACGTGTTCCCGCCGCCCGGGCCGAATCGGCGCGACACGTTCTTCGCCCGCACCGTGCCGTCGTCGGAGACGCCCGCGCGGCTCTACGTCGGCATCGCCTCGCAGGGCCGGAACCCGAAGGTGCTGATGCGCCGCGTGCTGCTGGCGCTGATGGGGGCGGCGGCGCACGCCTGGCACGAGGCCGGCGGCGACCGGAATCCGCGGAACCCGGCCGATCCGTACATGACGACGCTCGCCTACTTCAACAGCCTGCGCGAGCTGGGCGGAGCGCGGCGCATCATGGAAGAGGAGGTCAGCACGACCATCGCGCGCTACGGCGCGCGACGGCGGGTCGGTGAGTCGCAACGGATGTTCCGCGATCGCACCACCTTTTCGGAGGTGCTGGAGCTGACCTCCCGCGTGTCGACCGACAAGGTGGCCGCGGCGCGGCGCCGGCTTGAGTGCCCGTTCAACGACAGAGACAACCGTGTCGACTGCGCGCTGGCGACGAACATGATCTCGGTCGGCCTCGACATCCCGCGCCTGGGACTGATGCTGGTGCTCGGCCAGCCGAAGATGCATGCCGAGTACATCCAGGCGACGAGCCGCGTCGGGCGTTCGGACGACCGTCCGGGGCTGGTCGTGACGCTCTTGAACGTCCACAAGCCGCGCGACCGGTCGCACTACGAGCGGTTCCGCCACTATCACGAGACCTTCTACCGCTCGGTGGAGCCGGCCAGCGTGACGCCGTTCTCGGCGGGGGCTCTCGACCGCGGGTTCGCCGGCGCCCTGGTGGCCCTGGCGCGCCACCTGGAACCAGCCCTGACGCCGCCGCGGGGTGTGGAGCAGATCGGGAACGTGCGCGCCGCGCTCGAATCGCGTCTGCTCGACGCGTTCATCGATCGGGTCGGGCAGCAGACGTTCACCGAGGACGACGAGCGCGAGGAAGGGATCCGCAGCGTGCGGGATCGGGTAGGGGATCTGCTCGACTCGTGGCGCCGGGTGCTCGACGACTACCACGGGGACGGAGTGGAGATGCAGTACCAGCGCTACGAACTCCGGCGGCCCAAGCCGCTGCTGCGGGAGATGCTCGAGGAACGGTTCGAGTCCGAGCACCACCGGAAGTTCCGGGCCAACCGCTCGCTGCGGGACGTCGAGCCGGAGGTCAATCTGTACCTGCACGACCTGCGTGCGCCGCGGTCATCGGAGGGCGCGTGAGGCAGAACGCGCACGGACAGGTTCGCCGCAGCCAAGTCATCACCACGTACGGCCCGGGCGCCCTCATCGACCTGCCGCAGGAGTCGGCCATCGTCGCGGGTCTCGACGAATGGCCCCCGGCGCACAAGCTGGACGCGATCGACGAGCCGCGGCTCGCGCGCAAGCTGCAGGCGATCACCGGGGTCACCACGCCGCACTTGCTAGCGCCTCCAGCAGCGTCGTCGGACCCCGGGGCGACGCCGACCGGCGTCGGTGCATGGCGCTTTCCGGAGTGGTTCATCGTCCAGGCGGCGGACGCAGGCGAGGGAACGGCGAACACGCGGTCCCGGCGCCTCGTGCATCGGAAGGCGCTCGACGACAAACGGCGCTTCGAGGGCCGGGACGTGGTGGCCACGCGGTTCGTCCGGGGATGTCCGCGTGGGCACGTCGACGATCTCGACTGGCGCCGGTTCGTGCATCGCCCCGGCAGCGAGTGCCCGCCGACGCGTGCGCTCTGGCTCGACGAGCAGGGCACGACCGGGGACTTGGCGGACCTCGTCGTGCGCTGCGAGTGCGGTGCGACGCGCCGCCTGTCCGATGCGAGCATGCTCGAGATCAACCCGCTCGGGCCCTGCCGGGGAGCGCGGCCATGGCTCGGGCGCGACACGAACGAGGAGTGCAACCAGCCCAGCCGGCTCCTGGTGCGCACGGCGTCCAATGCCTGGTTCCCGCAGGTGCTGAGCGTGCTGTCCATCCCGGAGCCGGGCGCGGCGGTGGATACCGTCGTGCGGGAGCTCTGGGACGATCTGCAGATCGTCAACGACGCCGCCGGCCTCGCCTTCATCAAGGGCAAGCCGAAGGTAGCCGCCGCGCTCGCGCCGTTCGACGACGACGAGGTCCTCACGGCAATCGGCAACGCGAAGGGGACCAGCGCGGTAAGCGAGCGTTCCGTAAAGGAGATCGAGCTCGAGGCGATTCTGGCCGCGCCGGAGGGGTTCGGCGACGACGTGCCGGTCAATCCGGATTTCCACGCGCGCCGGCTCCCGGATGGCATGTGGCGCCGGTCGCAGTGGACCGTCGGCGTAGAGGCGGTCATCCAGCTTCACCGGCTCCGCGAAGTAGTGGCCTTGGCGGGGTTCACTCGGTTCGAGGCGGTGACGCCCGACATCCACGGGGAGTACGAGACGGACGTCGAGCGCGCCGCCATCGCGCTGGAGCCGAGCTGGTTCCCCGCGGTGGAGAACCGAGGCGAGGGTGTGTTCGTACGGCTGCGCACCGGCGCGGTCAATGCGTGGCTGGAGCGGCCTGCGGTCCGGGATCGGCTGGACGGCCTGGTCAAGGGACATCTGGAATGGGCGCAGCGGCGTAAGTCGGCCCGTCCGTTCCCCGGCGGACCCTACGTGCTGCTGCACACCCTGTCGCATCTGTTGATCCATTCCCTGGCCATGCAATGCGGCTATCCGGCCAGTTCGCTCCGGGAACGGATCTACACGGAGGAGGACCGCTACGGACTGCTCATCTACACGGGCAGCCCGGACGCGGAACGGACGCTCGGCGGACTCGTGCAGCAGGCGCGCCGTATCGACGAACACCTCACGCGGGCGCTGGAAGCGGGCGGGCTCTGCTCGAACGACCCCACCTGCGCCGAGCATGCGCCAGGCAACAGCATGACCGATCGCTATCTGCACGGCGCCGCCTGCCATGGTTGTGCGCTCGTGGCCGAGACCTCGTGCGAGATGCGCAACGACCACCTCGACCGCGCGCTCGTCGTGCCCGTGCTCGGCATGCCGGACGCCGCGTTCTTCGGGCCGGCAGGATGACCAAAGCGTTGCTGGAGCTCCCGGCGCACCTGCGCAAGCGGCTGGCGCATGCTCTCGATTCGGGAACGCTCGCACCGCCCTACGGCGCGGCTGCTGTGGGCGCAGCGATCGGCGGGGCATCCGAGAGCGACGCAGTGGCCAGGGTGCTCACCGATCTGCATGGACTCGGCGTCTCTGGCCGTGGCTGCGCGGCGTGGCTGCGCGGTCTCGACCAACTGGCCTCTCGGCGGGGGGTGCCGGATTTCGTCTGGTCCGGGCCGGAAGTCCCCGGCCTGCACGCGCGCGACACGCGCCGCGTCTACGAGGAACTGCTCGGATCGGCGACGCGATCGGCGTGGGTGACGACGTATGCCTTCTTCGACGGCCCGCGCGCCTTCGAGGTGCTGGCCCGCCGGATGGACCAGATGCCGGGACTCTCCGTCACCCTGCTCCTGAACGTGCAGCGCAAGAAGGGTGACACGACCGACGCGGACCATCTCGTCCGCCGGTTCGCTGATCGTTTCTGGACCGAGGAGTGGCCGGGTTCGACTCGGCCGCGGGTCTTCTACGACCCGCGCTCGCTCGATCCGAATGGGGGTGCCGGCGTCCTCCACGCCAAGGCGATCGTCGTCGACAACGAGGCGGTCTTCGTGACGTCGGCCAACCTGACCGAGGCAGCGCTGGACCGGAACATCGAGATCGGGTTGCTCGTCAGGGACCGTGCGTTGGCGGCGACGATGACGCGGCACTTCACGACGCTGATCGAGCGATCACTTCTGGCACCGTTGCCGGCATGATGAGCCAAGGTTGAGGCGATGATACGGGCAGAACTATCGAGGCTCCCTCGGTACCGACACATGGATTTGCGAACGGAGCACGCATTGCGAAGTGGCTGAGTTAGCTGCGTCGATCCCACGGTTCCAGCGACATCATCTCCGGCGACCAAGTCTTGCCCAACTCGACGAGTATTCCGTCGCTTCCGAGAAGTAAGTTTCTGGATGCGTCAAGCGAACGAACGGTTTCTCGGGGCACCAAGTCCTGTGCTGCCTTGTCCATAACCATGTCCCGGATTTGTTCGCTCAGGCCTATTCTCAAATCAGCGCCAGGTACTCCGACGACGCGGACCTTCTGGCCGTCGATCTCTATGGATTCGGCGCGGTTCTGGTCAACGAGACGTGTAAAGGGACGATAGTAATCCCTTATCAACTGTGCTCCCGAAATATCTAGATCGAAAGACTCCTCATCGGCACCTGTGGGATCTTCGAAGTGTACATGAAGGGCTTGATTTACGAAATGAGCAATCGACGCGACGCGAACATGGGGTTCGACACCGCGAATAGTTCGTACTGCGTGGGCCTGTTCTTTGGCGGCCTTGATCGTCTCGGGACTCACTCTATTCGCCTCGTCAGCAGAATCTGTGGGTGAGTTCTGGTTCGGGAAGGTCGCCAAGTGCGTGATACAGAGCGACTTCCAGTGCTCCGGGGGTGCGGAACCCATACGCCCGTTTGGTGATCACTCTGGCCTTCCCGTTGAAGCCTTCGACAACGCCACTGGAGAACTGCCCCCGGGCTCGGAACCAGTTGAGGATCAGGTCGCGGTGCGAGCGCACCATGCGGGCGACCTCCTTCATCGGTTCGAGCCGCGAGCGCATCGCCCGCGTGCACCAGCGGTCGAGAAACCGGCCCGCCCAGTACGGCGACACGTAGCCCCACAGCGATTGGAAGTCCTCCTTGAGCAGGTAGGCGCGAACCGTGCGCAGGTTGCGGTGCACCAGCTCCGCAAGCCGTTCGGCCTGCCCGTCGGTGAGATTCTCCGGACGCTTGAGCAGGAGCCAGCGGCTGTGCTTGAGCACCGGCGCCCGGCCCTCGGCGGCGAGCTTGCGGGCCTCGGCCGCGCGCACTTCGTCGATCGCCTGCGAGAAGTGGCTCATGATGTGGAAGCGGTCGAGCACCTGCACCGCCTGCGAGGCGCGCTGTGCGACCACCTTCAGGTAGGGCTTCCACATGTCCGAGCACACGAAGTACAGCGCCGCGCTGCGTGCGACGCCGAACCAGTCGAAGAAGCCCTCCAAGGTCGCGGCCTTGCGTTCGCGTCCGACCCACAGCAGGCGCTTGCAGTGGCCGTCGATCTGATAGACCAGCGTCAGGTAGCGTTGCCCGCGGCGGCGCGAGAGCTCGTCGACGCCGATGGCCTCGACGTTGGTCAGGTCGCGGTGCGTGAGGCCCCAGTCGACGGCCATGCGCACGGCCCGATGGACGGTGTCCCACGACGTGGGGAACGCCGCGGCCACCTCCTGCCACGACAGGCGCTTGGCCCACCCGGCGAGGAACCAGGCGTAGGCATCGGTCAGTCGGTGCTTGCCGGTGGCCCACGGGAGGGCCTCGACCCGCACGCCGCAGCGCGGGCAGGACACCCGGCGCATGGCGTAGAGGAAGACCACGGGGATGTGCCACAGGGGCACGAAGTCGAAGCGCCGGAGCGCCTGCGTGTCGTAGCCCGGGGCCCGGCGCCGGCATTGCGAGCACGTCGCGCGGGCCCCGGCGCGAGGCCGTATCCGGACCTCGATGCTCAGCCGCGGGTGCTCCACCAGTCGCACCGTCTCGTAGACGAACGACGAGTGCTTCTGGATCCGATTCAAGATAGTCTTGAGTTGCATCCTGTTCCCCTTCCGCGCCGCTTGGATGTTTTGCAGCGCCGATTGTCGCGGATTCCGGAACGGGATGCGTTCTGTGATTCGGGACGGGTCGTCGCCTCCGATGCCGGGTGGGGGAACCTGTAAGCTCCGTGCGTCTGCAACCGCCTGCGCCACTCGAAACCGCGCCGCCGAGTCCGGGGCCGTTCCCGACGGTTGTCCGCGACAACGGAGCGGCGCTCCGGCGTTGCACTTGCAGCCATTCGATCAAGGGCCAGCCTTCCGGCTGGCCCGCAAGGGTCTCCCGCACGGTCGGTCGCGGCAGTCATCCGAAGGACCGCAGCGCAGCGAAGGACCCGCGCAGCGGGTTGACGGCCGGGACCGACCGTGCGTGGTGAACGCGCTCCGAGCGCAGCGAGGGCGTTATCCGCTCGTCCCGCGGACCGGCCTCAAAGAGCCGGGACCCGCGTCCGCGGAGCCGGCGTCAAGGCCCTCAGCCCCGCGCAGCGGCGGCGCAGCGGACCTTGACGGCGGCGAGCCACACGCGCGCTGTGGGTCTGACGGGGGTCTACCAGTCCTCCATTCTGCCCACAGATTCTGCGGAAGACCCCTCTATTCGTACGCCCTTTCGCTTCCAGTACGCACCACCCGCTTGACGTATCCAGGCCGACAAGATCCGGTCGCTGCCGCCGCATCGACGCCGTAAACGTAGGCTGAAGATATTGTGAGTACACGTCCAGATGCATGGCCCAATGCACGCCCAGTATCCGCGCTGCCATTAGTTTTGCGCACGTCAGGCCAACGAAATATGAAATTGCTGACTTCTCCGAGGAGTCCAGCCACTCATGCGCGACGGTCTTTCGGATGCTTCCTCCCGGCGACTCGCAGAGGTTAGCGAAAATTATCGACGTTCGATAGAACATCTCGAAGACCGAATACTCTGCATGCTGCCATACTTCCCACCAGCCACGGCGCCCGACTGTGACCGCAGCGTGGAGGATTTCTGACCACGTGACAGACAGGTAGCGTGGCCGATCCACCTGCACCCCCTGCACACCGAATCCTGGCGCGAACCCTCTGAGTAGGCACGGAATGGTGGGCATGGAGTGGTTACACCTTCGTCACTGCGACTGGCCGAAACCGAGCCATTCGCCAACCGCGGACTTGAACTTCTTGAAGAAGGAGTCGTCCGTCGCCGCCTTCACCCGTTCCGTGAACTCCCGTGTGACGGCGTCGATCTCCGGCGTTGTCCCGCCGGTCCTGGTGAAAACGGCGACGAGCGAGGCAAGGTAGATCTCGCCCAAGACAGTCGTCAGCGCCGCGGCCGTGGCGGCGGAGATTGCTCCGCCGACGACTTGGCCACCGCCAGGGATGAACTTCAAAAGATTGGCGACAATGGCGCGGCCGGCCACGGTAGTTCCTGTGGCTCCGGTTGCCGTCGCCACGAGCACGCCGAGAAAGGCCTTGGAAGTATCAAGCCCGAAAACGACAGAGATGCCGGCAAGCATGGTGACCTGAATCGGCACCAAGAGCACGGCGTCAGCAAACGGGATCGGTACAGCGGCGGCAGCAGCAGCACTGGTTGCAGCATGGAACAGCGGGTCGCCCAGCGCCTGCTCGCCCGGTTCCGAGCCCAAGGCTTCGTCTACCACGACCTGTCCCGGGCCTGCCTCGCGCAGGCGAAGGACTCGATTCCCCGGGTCGTCCTCCTCGGACGGCTCTGCCTCTACGGGCGCCGCGCGGAGCGGCTCCACGAGGAGGTCGTCGCGCTGGCGGCCCGGTGGATCGAGCCGGGGCAGCGGAGCGGACCGCTCCGAGCCTACGCTCGCGAAGCCGAGACGCGGACGCTCGACCTGCTGGAGCAGTCGCTGACCGGTGGATTGGACTGGACGCCGCACGACGTCATCCGAGCCCGGCTGCTGGCCGCGGCGCCGCGCGACGTCGAAGAGCTTCTTCCGCAGCTCGAGCCGCGTGCCGAGGAACTGGCCGAGATGGCGACGCGCAGGTTGCGCGAGAGGGGAAAGCGCGAAGCGCAGGATCTGGACGAGACGCTCCGCCGGCAACGCGAGCGCATCGTCGAGGAGCTTGATCGCCACGAGGGCCAGTTCAAGCAGATCGCCCTGGCGTTCGACGACGAGGAGCGACGCCAGCTCCAGTCGAACATGCGTTACTGGCGCATGCGGCTCGAGCAATTCGATCGGGACCTGGAGCAGGAGCCGGGCCGGATACGGGCGTTCTACGAGGTGCAGGCACCGCGTGTCGAGCCGGTCGGCCTCGTGTACCTCTGGCCGGAGACGAATTGACGATATCGCGCGGTTCACCGACACAGTCTGCTCACCGCAGGAACCGGCGGCCCTGTACGGAAAGCCAGACGGTAGAATCGAACGGACCGTGGGGAGTACGAGATGCCAGAGAGGCAGGTGAGCCTTCAGGAACTCGAATCGAAGCTCGACAGCTACATCCACGATGTGGAGAACGGCGCGACGGTCGTTGTGAGCCGCGACGGGCGTCAAGTGGCGCGAATCATCCCGGAAACGGACTCCGCTGAGCGGAAGCGCGCAGCACTGAAGGCCAGCGGGACTCTCGACTGGAGCGGCCGACGGCCGAAGAGCAGAACGCCATCGGTGCGCCTCCGAGACGGTGGCAGCGTGAGCGACATCATCATCAGCGAGCGCAGATGATGTTTCTGTACCTCGACAGCAGCGCCCTCGTGAAGCGCTACATCGACGAGCCACACTCGGAAGCGGTCGCCCACCTGATGGACGAGACCCTCGCCGTCGGAACGTCGGCGATCAGCCGCGTAGAGGTAGGGGCCGCTCTCGCGAGAGCGGCCCGCGGAAACCGGCTCGACGCCGACGGCGCTCGCGGAGCGCAGGTGCAGTTCGCTGAAGACTGGCCGGACTTGGGAAGGTGCCCGTTACGGACACGCTCCTCACTCGCGCCGAGGAACTCACCTGGAAACCACGGGTTGCGCGCCTACGATGCTGTACAGCTCGCTGCCGCCCTCCTGTGCGAGGAGGCGATCACGGGGCTCGGCGAGAGCGTCCTGTTCGGATCCTTCGACGGCGAGCTGACAGCCGCCGCGAACGAAGAAGGGCTCAGGACGTGGCCGGACTAGCCCGAAAGGCCTCCCGTGAGCCGGGTATCCCTGTATGCCAGCCCGTGCCGAACTGCGCGGATCTCGCCAGTGACTTGGTCGGCGCCGTGCGTAGCGGACGTTCCGACTTGGCGACGAAGACGCGCCTTCTCGACGAGGCTGTCCTTCAGGACTCCCACCATGCTTCCGCTGACGGGGATAGTTGACGACTGTTGATGGTCCCAGACAAGCGTCGATGATGATCCTGAACTCCGATTCCCGCATCTACAGGCAGAGGGGGCGGCGCGTCATTCCCCTGTTCGTGCCGACGTAGCCGATGCCGAAACGCGACCCGCACATAGACGCCCATCTGGAGTGGATCGGCTTCGTCCGGCCGACCGGCCTCGTGGTGTCGGCGCCGGCTCTGGTGCGCGCCGGCGCAATTCTCCCGCGCGATCCGGAAGGGCAGCGACTGTTGCGTGCTTGCGTCGCCGAACGTCGATTCCATCCCGACCGCGAGCCGGAACCGTGGCTGCCGGACTTCCGGGCGTTCGCCTCGTCAGTGCTCGGCTGGAATTTCTCCCCGAAGGGCTACGCGGGAACCGACGACAGCCCGATCCCATCGGAGTTGGAGACGCCGCTGCAAGAGGGCGGGGAGATACTGCGTCCCGACTTCGCCGTGCGGGAGCGCGACCCGCGGGAGGACGCGTCGCCGTGGCAGCTTCTCGTCAAGGTGATCGAGCCCGGCGAGGACTTCGACCGCGTCGCCGGCGGCGCCGGCCGCCTGGAGGTATCAGCCCACGGCCGGATGGAACGGCTGTTGCGCCAGACCGGCGTGCCGGCGGGCCTGCTGTCGAACGGCCGCTCGCTCCGTATCGTCTCCGCACCGCGCGGGGAGAGCTCCGGCTGCCTCGATCTGCATGTGGCCGACATGGTCACCACGGCGGGCCGGCCGATCGTGGCTGCGCTGCGGCTGCTGTTGAGCCAGACGCGGCTGCTGAGCCTGCCGCGCGACAAACGGTTCGCGGCGCTCCTCGCTGACAGCCGGCGCTTCCAGAACGAGGTGAGCGAGCGGCTGGCCGAACAGGTGCTGCACGCGCTCTACGAGCTGCTGCGCGGCGTCCAGGCGGCCGACGACGCATCGCACGGTGAACTGCTGCGCGAGCCGCTGGCCGAGCATCCTGACGACGTCTACCATGCGCTGCTCACCGTGATCCTCCGGCTCGTCTTCCTGCTCTACGCCGAGGAGCGGGATTTGCTGCCGGCGGGGGAGACCTTCGCGCGCCACTACTCGCTGGCCGGCCTCTACGAGCGGCTGCGCGAGGACGCGGCGCTCCATCCCGACACGATGAACCAGCGCTACGGCGCCTGGGCACAGCTCCTTGTGCTGTTCCGGCTGTTCCACGACGGCGCCGAGGCGGACGGGTTGCAGCTACCGCCGCGCCACGGTGACCTCTTCAATCCCGACCGGTTCGCGTTCCTGGAAGGTCGCCGTGCCGGCGGGGCGCGACAGATCCAAGAGCGGATCGAGCCGCCGCTGGTCCCCGACGGCACTGTGTACCGCGCGCTCGACAAGCTGCTGGTGCTCGACGGCGAGCGCATCTCCTACCGCGCCCTCGACGTGGAGCAGATCGGCTCGGTCTACGAGACGATGATGGGATTCCGGCTGGAAACGGCGCATGGCAGATCGGCTGCCATCCGGGCGGCCAAGCGCCACGGCGCGCCGGCCACCGTCAACCTGGAGGCGCTGCTGGCGGAGCCGCCCGGGGCGCGGGCGAAGTGGCTCCAGCAGCGTACCGACCGGAAGCTGACCGATCGGGTGCGGCGTGCGGTGCAGGCGGCGGACACGCTGGAGCAGTTGCACGCGGCGCTCGATCCGGTGCTCGACCCGCAGGCGACGCCCGACCTGGTCCCGTTCGGGGCTATGGTGCTCCAGCCGAGCGAGGAGCGGCGGCGCTCAGGGTCGCACTACACGCCGCGCGAGCTGACCGAGCCGATCGTCCGGACCGCGCTCGAGCCGGTCCTGGCGCGGCTGCGTAATGGCGGCGACCGGCCACCTCGCCCGAAGACGATCCTGGGCCTGAAGGTGTGCGACCCGGCGATGGGCTCGGGCGCGTTCCTGGTGGAGACGTGCCGGCAGCTCGCCGAGGCGGTGATCGAGGCGTGGCGCGCGCACGACGCGGCACCGCCGCTCCTGCCCGGCGAGGACGAGGTGATCGTCGCCCGCCGGCTGGTCGCGCAGAAGTGCCTCTATGGCGTCGACCGCAACCCGGTGGCGGTCGGTCTCGCGAAGATGTCGCTCTGGCTCGCGACGTTGGCGCGGGACCACCCGCTCACGTTCATCGACCACGCGCTCCGCCACGGCGATTCCCTCGTCGGGCTGTCGCGCCGGCAGATCGAGACGTTTCACTGGAAGGGTGACGCGCCGCAGTTTCAGACCGGCTTCGAGGTGATGCGGGTGCGGGAGCACGTCGAGCGCATATCCGCGTTGCGGCGGCGGATTCGCGGGGCGGACCAGTCGGTCCCGGACCGCGACGTGCGCGACCTGTGGCGACAGGCCGTCGATGAGATCCAGGCCGTCCGCTTGTTCGGCGACCTGGTGGTGTCGGCGTTCTTCGAGGGACGCCAACACAAGGACCGGGAGCTACTGCGCAGTGCCTATGCGGCCCTGGTTGCCGATGGTCCAGCCGAGGGCCGCCGGGACGAGATCGACGACCGGCGCAGCGCCGACCCGCCACTCGCGCCCCTGCACTGGGAGATCGAGTTCCCGGAAGTGTTCGAACAGGAAGCGTTCGCGGGATCGCCGAGAGAGCACTCGCGTGCAGTGAACCCTTCCGGCTTCGATGCACTGGTTGGGAACCCGCCGTTCCTGGGGGGAAAGCGCATAAGCACCGTTCTCGGCGGCGAGTACCGAGACTGGCTGTCAACGCTCCACGAGGAATCCAACAGTAACGCCGACATCGTGGCGCATTTCTTCCGGCGTGTCTTCAACCTCGTGCGCGAAGGGGGGACGTTCGGTCTGATCGCGACGAACACCATTGCCCAAGGGGACACTCGGGCGAGCGGGCTGCGCTGGATCTGCAAGCATGGCGGCGAGATCTTCTCGGTTCGACGCCGGGTCAAGTGGCCGGGCTTGGCGGCGGTGGTCGTAAGCGTGGTGCACGTCGGGAAGGGAGATGTAGCTGCAGCAGAACGGAAACGGATCGATGGCTACAAGGTCGAGCGTATCACGGCCTTTCTTTCTAACCGCGGAGGCAACGACGACCCGGTGCGTCTGAAGTCCAATGAGAACACGGCGTTCAATGGGATGTTTCTTCGGGGCATGGGCTTCACGTTCGACGACACCGACACGAAGGGAGTCGCCTCGCCGCTGGCCGAACGCCGGCGACTTGTTTCTGCAGATCCGCGCAACCAGGAGGCGATCTTCCCCTACATCGGCGGCGAGGAGGTGAACACGAGTCCCACGCATGCCCACCACCGGTACGTGATCAACTTCCGCGACTACCCGTTGCGGCGGAAAGACGTGGGCGAGCCGTGGGTCAGTGCGAACGACGACCAGCGCCGCGAATGGCTGCGGAGGGGGATCGTGCCCCTGGACTATCCCGAGCCCGTTGCGGCGGACTGGCCAGACCTACTCGCTATTGTAGACTCCAGAGTAAAGCCGGAACGGACCCGGTTACCGGACACCGCGAGCAATCGCCCCTTTAAGCGGGCTTGGTGGCGGTTTGGCCGGACCCGACCGGAGTTGCATGCTGCCATCGCCGGTCTAGATCGTGTGCTTGCGATCTCCCAAGTCGGCCAGCACGTGGCGTTCGCCATGCTGCCCTCCGACATGACATATGCACACACGCTCTACGTCTTTCCGCTTGCATCTCATGCCGCCTTCTGCGTCCTGCAGTCCCGTACTCACGAGACATGGGCTCGTTTCTTCGCGTCCTCCCTCGAAGAGAGGCTCCGGTACACGCCGTCCGACTGCTTCGAGACGTTCCCGTTCCCGGAGACCTGGGAGACTAGCGTGAACCTGGAGGCGGCCGGCGAGTCCTACCAAGACTTCCGCTCGGACCTGATGGTCCGGCACGGCGAGGGACTGACGAAGACGTACAACCGCTTCCACGACCCGTACGAGGACGCGCCCGACATCGGCGTCCTCCGGAGCCTGCACGCCGCCATGGACCGGGGTAGTGTCTCACTTTGATTTTACCTTGCGGCGGCACGGCTCCCTGGTGGACACTGCTCGCCGATGACAGACGAGGAACGGTGGGACCTGCGCCGCAGCGTGCTGCAGCGGAAACGAGACGAATTGTCGCGGGAGATCGCCGCCGGTGATGCCGCGGAGGCGGAGCGCAAGATACGCGCGGTGCTCATCCGCCTTGGAACAGACGAGAGCCTGCCGGTCTTGGACTTGATCGAGAAGGCTTTGGGGGCGGTGACAATCAGCGAGGCCGACCGGGCCGCGCAGTTCATCGCGCGGTTGACGGTGCTCGTTGACGCTGGCCGGCCCAACGCAGGATGAGGACGCCCCCCCGGCGCCCCCCCCCGGAGCACGCCTCGGAAGTTCTGAGCACTCAGTGAAAGGTGACCTGCGCCGGCCGGTTGATGGCGGACCTTACGCTCGCCAAGTGAGCGTCGCCGTAGAAGACCTCTAGCCCGGAAGATTCGCGGCGGGTGTGATTTTCGGTACAGACACAAGAGCCTCCGCGTGGTACAAGTGTAGTGGCAACAAGCACTTACACCACCACGGAGGCCCCTGCGTGACGACCGACACTGTATCACAGACTGTTCTGTTCCCGGATCTGTTCGACAAGCCGCTGTTCGCCCAGTTCAACCAGGAGCAGGCCAGCTCCGACGGCGGGGCGGTTCTGCTGAAGGCCGCCGAGCGCGTCTACGGTCTGGTCAAGGCGTTCGCCGGGTGCCTGTTCGACAAGCGGGCGCCGGACAAGACCCGTCACACGCTCGCGGACCTGGTCGGCCAGCGCATCTTCGGCATCGCCTGCGGCCATCCCGACTGCAACGACGGCGACCACCTCGCCGACGACCCGGTGCACAAGCTGTTGCTCGACAGAGACCCGGTTTCGGGTGAGCGCCTGGCATCGCAGCCGACCCTGTCGCGGTTCGAGAACGCGTTCAACCGCTGCGCGCTCTACCGCATGGCGGACGAGTTGGCGACGCGGGTCATCGAGCGCCATCGCCGCCGTCTGGACGGGCAGGCGCGGTGCATCACCATCGACCTGGACCCGACGGACGACCCGACGCACGGGGCGCAGCAGTACACCCTGTTCAACGGGTACTACGACAACTGGTGCTACCTGCCGCTGCTGGCCTTCCTGCGCTTCGACCGCGAATCCGAGCAATATCTGTGCGCGGCGCTGCTGCGGCACGGCAAGGCGGTCGCCTCCGACGGAACGGTCGGGCTGTTGTCGCGTTTGCTGCCGCTGGTGCGCCGGGCGTTTCCGCGGGCACGCATTCTCGTTCGGCTCGACGGGGGCTTTGCCAGCCCGGCGGTCTTCGACTTCCTGGAGGCGCAGCCGCGGCTCGATTACGTGGTCGCGATGGCGAAGAACGCGGTCCTGCTGCGACACGCCGAGCCGGCCATGCTGGTGGCGCGGGCGCGCACTTGGCGCAGCGACCAGACCGAGCACGTCTACACCGAGACCGACGAGTATCGGGCCGGCAAATGGAGTCACGCGCGCCGCGTCGTGATCAAGGCCGAGGTCGTTCGCCTCGGGGACCGCGAGCCGCGGGACAACCCGCGCTTCGTGGTGACGAACCTGCGGCAGACGCCGCGCTTCATCTACGAGAAGGTCTACTGCGCGCGCGGCGACGTCGAGAACCGGATCAAGGAGCTGAAGGCCCTGCAGATCGACCGCACGAGTTGCCAGAAGTTCTCACCGAACCAGTTGCGCGTCCTGCTGACGGCCGCCGCCTACGTGCTGATGCAGGAGTTGCGGTTGCGCGCCGCCGACACCGCGTGTGCCCGCGCACAGGTGCCTTGGCTGCGCGACCGGCTGCTGAAGCTCGGCGTCCAGGTGGTGCGCTCGGTGCGTCGCATCGTCCTGCGCCTGCCGCGCGCGACACCGGACTTGGTGGCGTGGCGACAGATCGCGTTCGCGCTCGGGGCGCGCACCGGATAGCGTTCTGTCGCACGTCATATCGCTGCCGGCCGGTCGGCTGCCAAGCGCCCGCAACGGGACGTGTGTGCAGCTATCGTCTTCGGCACCCGTCATCACGTCCATGGGGCGCTCAACCACGCCGCCACGCGTGGTTGAGGACGTTCCGGGGGCCACCCGCCGGTCACTACCCGCCGTCGGTGACCGAATCCGGTCTCGTCACCGCCTCCCGGAGGCCGAGTCCGGGACGTCGTGCATGATGCGGGCTAGGTAGCCGAGGTTCCTACCGATGCCGGTCCGCCAACTGTTGGCGATGGTCGCCAGGGCATTCCTCGCATCCACAGTCTGGAGGGCGATGGTCGTCGCCACCGGGCGAGTCGCAATGATTGTGAGACGAAACCCTGACGGGTCACCATGCACGGACGTGGCGATCCCGCAGATGCTCTCCCGGATGTTGCGTGGAACGTCCCCAGTGATCTCGCACGTCTGAGCGGAGGATACGCCCGTGAATAAGACGACGACGGACGCGATAACCAGAGCGGCGATCGTACGCATGGCGGTAGCCCTTTCTTCGCCCTGACCGGAATTGGTCACCGGGCCGACTGCCACGTAGACCTCGCACGCGGATCGCGGACGGGCTCTCGCTTGTTCCCCGCTGGCGCGGGTGTTCTATTCAGCGAGCGGCCCGGTGTTCACTGCTGTCCCATAGAACTTCAAAGTAGAGCGGCTTGAACCCTCTGTCTCTGATAGAATGATTTTGCTCCAAATCGTTCAAAAGACAGGAGATCCAAGCCGTGGCCCATCATAGCACAGTCTTCCGGCAGCTTCTCGATTTGCTTCCCCGACATGAATTCGACGCCGAGGCCCAGCAGCACCAGAAGGGCCAGAGACTCCGCGTCATGAGCCGTTGGGCGCAGTTCGTCGCCCTCGGTCTCGGCCAGCTCGGTGGCCTGCAGAGCCTGCGTGACATTGTCGGGAACCTGTGCGCCCAACCCCACAAGCTCTATCACCTCGGGGTGCAGGCCATCGTCAGCCGTTCGTCGCTGGCGCGGGTCAACGCCGAGCAGCCGTACACGCTCTACGAAGCGCTCTTTTCCCGCCTGCTGGCGCGTTGTCGGCAGCGGGCCCCGCGACACGGCTTCCGGTTCAAGAACAAGCTGTATGCGATAGATGCGACGACCATCGACGTGTGCCTGGCCGCCTTCCCGTGGGCGTCGTTCCGGCGTACGAAGGGCGCGATCAAGCTGCACGTCGGCCTGGACCAGGCGGGGCATCTGCCGAGCTTTCTCAGCGTCACCGACGGCAAGGCAGCCGATGTGACGGTGGCCCGCACGTGGACGTTCCCGGCCGGCAGCGTGGTGGTGGCCGACCGGGCGTATCTGGACTTCGGGTGGCTGCATCGCCTGCAGGAGCAGGGCGTGACCTTCGTGACCCGGCTGAAGCGAGGCGTGAAGTACCGGGTGCTGCGCGACCACGAGGTCGCCATCCCGACCGGCGTGATGAGCGACCAGACGATCGAGTTGACGAGTGCGCGTGGCCGCCGGGCCTATCCGGGCACGCTGCGGCGGGTCGGCTACTGGGACGCGGAGACGAAACAGCGCTACGTGTTCGTGACGAACAACACGACGTGGGTGGGGAAGACGATTGCCGATGTGTACAAGTCGCGCTGGCAAATCGAGTTGTTCTTCAAGTGGATCAAGCAATACCTGAAGGTGAAGCGCTTCGTGGGCCGCTCGAAGAACGCGGTGTTGACGCAACTGTGGGTGGCGACGTGCATGTACCTGCTGTTGGCCTACCTGAAGTTCGTCCTGCGGCTGAGCTGGACCCTGCACCGGATGCTACGGGTTCTCCAACTCAACCTGTTCGACCGCCGTTCACTGCTGGAGTTGTTCATGCCTCCCTCGCCACCGGGTGCCCCGAACCCGCAGATGCTGCTGTGGAGCTGAAAATGTGGGACAGCAGTGGCCCGGTGTTCGGGCCGCGTGCGCTGGTCTACGTGGCGAGAACACCGTAGCATGTTTTCAAGATTCCCGGGAAAACTTGCAGTACCATCGTGGACAGGAGGTGGAACCCATGCCGCACGGACCCAAGGGCGAATGGCGCCCGGCCGACCCCGTCGCACGTGCCGTCCACATCGGCCGGCTCGCGACCGGCCAGCTCGAGGAGACCACCGAAGCGCCGCGCCGTGAGACGGACCACGCGGCGGCGAGCCGGCGCGCCAGCAAGGCCGGCAAGGCCAGCGCCGACAGCCGGACTCCGGAACAGCGGCGCGAACTCGCGAAGAGTGCCGCGGCCGCGCGCTGGAGGACGGATCCCGCCGCGAACCAATGACGCCTGAATTCTGGGCAATCATCGGCGTCGGCGTGGCCGTCATCAGCGTCGTTGCCGGACTGTTCGGCCGGCTGGACGCTCACGTGCGCGGCCAAGGCGAGCGGCTCGCCAGGCTCGAAGGCAAGGTCGACACGCTCATCGCCGCCTTCGTAAAGCCCCAGCACGAGCGTTGACGGAGTTCATAAAGCAGCCAAAAGAATAGACTTTTATGCCGACGGCGTGTATCATATTGTTTATGAACAAGCTGTCGATTGCGAAGCGGGCGACGATCCTGCGGATGCTGGTCGAGGGGTCGTCCCTGCGGTCCATCAGCCGGGTCACCGGCGCTTCGATCAACACGGTCACCAAGCTCCTCGTTGACGCCGGCCGCGCGTGCATTGCCTACCACGACGAGCACGTCCGCGGCGTGAAGGCCGAGCGGGTCCAGGTCGATGAGATCTGGGAGTTCGTCTACGCCAAGGCGCGCAACGTCGAGAAGGCGAAGAAGGCCCCGGAGGGCGCGGGTGACGCGTGGACGTGGACGGCCATCGACGCCGACTCGAAACTGATCGTCTCCTGGTTCGTCGGCGAGCGGGACGGGCATGCCGCCTACGTGTTCATGATGGACCTCGCGGAGCGGCTGGCGAACCGCGTGCAGCTCACATCGGATGGGCTCGCCGTCTACGCCGGGGCGGTCGAGGATGCCTTCGGGGCCGACGTCGACTACGCGCAACTCATCAAGGTGTTCGGGAACGCACCGCGCGAGACGGGCGCGCGCTACAGCCCGGGCGAGTGCAAGGGGTCGTTCATTCGCACCGTCCAGGGCGAGCCGGACCCGGACCACATCGCCACGTCCTACGTGGAGCGGCACAACCTGACGATGCGAATGTCGATGCGCCGGTTCACGCGGCTGACCAACGCCTTCTCGAAGCGGCTGCAGAACATGATCTACGCGCTGGCGCTGTACTTCGTCTGGTACAACTTCTGCCGGATTCACAAGACGCTGCGGATGTCGCCGACGATGGCCGCGGGCGTCACGGACACGCTGCACGACGTCGAGTGGATCGTCGGCCTGGTCGACGCCGCGGCGCAGACGCCGGCGAAGCCGGGACCGAAGGGGCCGCGGCGGAAGGCCGAATCAAAGTGAGACACTACCTGGACCGGGCGGTCCTTGACGCCTACGGCTGGCGCGATATCCCGATCAACTGCGAGTTCCTGCTCGACCATGAGATCGACGAGGAAGAGTGGGGCGCCAAGAAGAAGCCGTTTCGCTATCGTTGGCCGGACGAGGTCCGCGACGAGGTGCTCGCGAGGTTGCTCGAGCTCAACGCCCGGCGTGCCGCCGAGGAAGTCCGTTCCGGCAAGGCGGCGACCGCCGCACCGCGGAAGAGGGAACGGCCGTCTGCGTGGACCACCGAGCGCAGGGCCGGCGCCGCACGGGCGGCCGAGTCGCGTCCACTGTGGGGAGCGTCCGATGACTGAGCCCATCGTCGACGAGACACCGGACCTTCTCCCGGCGCGACGACCGGATCAGGTAGCCTGTTGGACGACAGGCTGGCGACCGGACCAGACGGCGACGCGGCCGACGGGCAGCACGTGCACCGGGTGTCCGTGCGACGTCAGGGGGTGAGAAACCGTGGTCAACGGCAAGCTGCTGCGACAGTTCATTCGGTCGGGCGTTGAAGGCGACCCCGAGGTCCGACCGTGTTACGGGAGGCGTATACGCGGAGCCATCCGCTATACTGAAATTGGTTATGTTGTGGAGTAGTGGCACTTTGGCCCAACGGTTGGAGGGCCTGATTAGGCCTTTTGACCGGGAGCAGATTGACTGCGCAGCCTACACGTTGGCTGTCGGTTCGGAAGTCTACGTAACTCCCAACGACCAGGTCACTGACCCGACCACGATCACCGTCAGGAGACTCGCGAACGGTGAATACTTTACGATTCCGCCCGGGCAGTTTGCGTTTCTGCTGACGGAGGAAACGGTGAAAGTGCCACCCGATGCTTTGGGGTTGATCGCAATCCGAGCGAAGGTTAAGTTTAGGGGTCTGGTCAACGTTTCCGGCTTTCACGTCGATCCTGGCTATTTCGGACAACTGACCTTCGCGGTCTTCGACGCAGGACCCGTTCCGATTCATTTGAAGCGAGGGCAAAGGACATTTCTCATTTGGTATGCGAGTCTTGATGCCGAGTCCGAAAACAAGGGTGCGACCGTAGCGGCGAGAGGAATCGATGTGAACGTGATTGCCAGTGTTTCTGGCGAGTTGCAGTCTTTCGCCGGCCTTGCTAAGCAGATCCGTACTGTTGGTGAACGGGTGCACGACATCGAGAAGCAACAGCGGGTCATCCAAACGTTACTCGCGTTAGTTGCCGGGGGAATTGTTACTTGGGTTGTCAGATGGTTGATCGCCGTGTGACTCTTTGCGCTATCGGTGTAGTGCCGGCGCTCGGGAGCGTGTGATGGTAGGTCGGTTCCGAGGAGGGCTGCCGGTTGCCAGGAGATCGCGACCGCGGCCGTCTATCCTCTATCCAATTCTTTGGCGCTTTGCATCCGAGAGGCAGCGGGTCTACCTGCGTCGGTTATCCGGGGCATCATCGCCTTGGACCGACGATCCCGTATTAGCGGCCTATCGGTTCACGAATGTCTTCCGCGCCGCGGATCGGGTCAGCCAGTACCTGATCCGTCTGGTGTATACGGACAGAGAAGTCAATGAAGTCAATCACGACACGTTGTTTCTGAGAACCATCCTGTTCAAGATTTTCAACCGGATCGACACGTGGCAGGGAATCGTCGACAAACTGGGGGTGCCCGTCGCGGACCGGTTCGACTACGCCGCGTGTGACGAATTGCTGGCAACTCGCCGTGCCAAGGTTCCCATCTATTCCGCCGCGTACATCATGCCCTCAGGTGGGCGCTCTGGTGTTCCGAAGCATCGTATGCATCTTGGGCTGGTTCGAGACATGGTCGCCGACGGGCTCCCGGTCAAGCTCGGACAGTCGAGATCTTTGCGAGAAGCATACGCTCTTCTCCTCGCATGGCCTACGCTGGGTCCGTTCCTCGCCTTCCAGTACGCCATCGATTTCAACTACACACCGTTGATGTCTCATCCCGAGAGCGACTTCGTGGTTGCCGGACCGGGCGCGCTGGATGGGTTGGCGAAGTGTTTCGAATCACTCGGCGAGTTCAATCCGGCGGAAGCGATTGTGTGGTTGACCCACAGGCAGCAAGAGGAGTTCGAACGTTACGAGCTGTCTTTTGCCGGTTTGTGGGGACGGCCGCTTCAGCCTATCGACGTGCAGAATTTGTTGTGCGAGGTCGCGAAATACACTCGAGCTACTCATCCTGCGATCAAGGGACGATCCGGACGGACCCGCATCAAGCAGAAGTTCACTGCGGCTGGTGCCTTGCCGAAACCCTTCTTTCCACCGAAGTGGAACCTGAATCGGCGGGTCGATGACTGGTTCGGCGGCGACGTTCCTAGCGGCGGAACGTCGCAAGCGGCTCAGGCGGTTCTCCCGCTGAGTGATTCGGACTCGGCGCCGCGTAGTGGAGATGGCGATTGACGAGATCGGCGTTCACCGTGCCGCCGCCGTTGTCGCGAAGCGCCCTGAAGACGCGGTAGCCGTTCAAAATGGCGGCTTCCCACTGCCACAGGGGTACGTCCTCCACCTCAAAACCGCGCACGAATTCGCTGATGGTCTTGAGCAGGTCGTAGTCTACATGGTCGATGCCGTCATAGAAGCGGGTTTCCTTGGCGCGGCTGAAGACGATCGCCGATACCGCCTCCTCGGTGATCCTCGCTCGCGCGCCGTCCTGGTTCTCATCAACGCGAGGGTCGCTCTTGCGTTTGCAGTTCAGCAGGACGCGCAGGATCGGCGACCACCCGAGGTACACGGCGTGGGCGAGATGAAAGATGTCATGGAACCTGTAGAAGTCTGGCTCTTCGATGTTGTCGGTCAGACGATCCCCGAGGTTCAGTCCGTTGCAGCGCAGGAGTACGACCGGCTTGCCGGCGCGATGAAGTTGCCGGAATTCGACGTTGAGCGTGCGCGGAAGGCGCTCTTCATCGTCGACTCCATCGTCGAACAGGGGCGCGAATTCCCGAACCGCTGGCCATCGACTTTGGGTTTTCTCCAGGTTTGCCTGTGCGGCCTCCTGCATGTCGACATGCACTGCACTGGCGACGCGAAGGAGGGCGCGCAGAATCGTGCCGAGTTGTGACGCGGCGACGTTTTCGGTTTCCTGTTGCAACGTGGCAAGCAAGGCGCCGGCCGCACCGCCGAGGTGCAACGCTTCGTTCATCGCATCAGCATTACTGGGCCGCATAGTGCGGGCTGCCAGGTCGTCCAGTTTCTGCATCTCAGATGGTGCGAGAACGGTCACGAGACGGGCGAAGTACCAGAGAAGGTCACCGATTTCCTCGACAAGCCGGTTTCGATACGACGGATAGGCCGCTGTCTCGCGCTCCGACTTCTTTAGTTCGGTCAGCACGCTGCCGGCTTCGCCGAAGAGACCGGCAGCGAGGAGACCGATGTGGTTGCGGCGACCAACGAGCCGATCGGTTCGCTCGGCGTCCCTGCAATAGTCAATGAGCCACGGCACTGTGCGCCTCCCGACGTGCTTCGGATTGGCGGAGCTCACTCAGGAGCGTCCGCATCCGGGATTTCGATCCCTGTAGATATGCATATGATGAATGGACAACCATGCTGCCGATCTGTCGGTCTACCTCCTGTGCGACACAAGCCTGGAGTCTGGCGAGGCCCAATAGATTACCCGCAACCTTATGGCGATAGTCGTGGCTTCGGTAGAATGCGGTCAAGTGGACTGCGCCTTCAAAGAGCTTGAACGACAGGTGGGAGAGACAAGGCCCGCCCATGCGCCGCGTCCCATCCTCTGAGGTGCTGTAGAGAGGCAAGTCGTACTCGCCCTCGGCAACACCCAGCTCATAGCAGGAGTTTTTTGGCCGGGCTTTCATTGCCTCATCCTGCATCTTCTCGATCAACTGTTTCAAAGGGTTGATGACTACGCCGCTGGCGGCTCTTCGGCGGACGAGCCGATAAGCATAGGTGCCCCACGAGATGGACGGGTGTTTCTTGATTGCCGGGTACACTTCTTTGGGATAGAAGTCGAGGACACCCCGGATGCCGCGTCTCCTGTACTCGATGCCGGGAAAGAGTGTCTCGGCGACGGTGTGCATCGGCGACTGGCCTTCGTTGGTCAGGAAGTGGTCTATGGCGGTGTTGCCTGCACCTTGCGCCGGCGAGTCGATAGCCAGAATCAGGTTTAGAACACGTTGGTGGTTCAACAAATGCTCCACACCCTTCATCCACGCATCGAGTCGGGTATCGGCCTCGATCAGTTTCGCCATCATGTCAATTCGTCCGTCAGCACCAGTAGATCGCGCAGGTGATGGACGATGAAGTCATCATCGATCCAGGCATAACCTGCGTCAGCCCAAGCCGTTCCCCAGCTATTCCGGATGAGAAAGCAGCGCGTTGTGTACGTGGTTCCGACGCCGACAGCGACGACCGCGTGGAGGCCTCGAATCGGGCCGGCGGAAGACAGCACCCACGGAGGGGCGGGGGCGTAGAAGGCGTCCGTCGTCGAAATACCGAGGACGGGGGCGTGACCAGCCGTCAACAGAGCCTCGACGTGGTCTGGACTGGGCGGCGGCGTAGTGCTCTGTCGTCGGTACAGGGTGACCCCGGTGGGAGGGGTCCACGAGGGCGGCTGTTCTTTCGGATGATACGGGCAATCGGTTTCGGTCGGCTGTCCAGGATCCGAGAGGGCGCGGGACACGCTCGGGAAGTTGAGGCCGTCGGCGGAACCGTCGTTGGCGGATGCGAAATGGTGCAGGTATTCGGGTGACAGAGCTACTTTAGAGCCACGGGCATGTTCGTGTGCTGTCGTAGACGCGTGGGCGAGGCATGTCGGGCGCGCACGCTGGTCACGGACCGGACCCAACAGAGGACGGACGTCGAGATGGATGGTCATGTTCATGCGACGAGTCCGAGGGCGTCGATTCTCGTACGGCGCGCCCAACCCTCTCGCTCTTTCCCGTGCCCGTCGATGTCGATCTCGATGCGGGCCAGCGTGGCCCGGCTCCACGGTCGCATATGCTCGAAAACGAGATGGTGCACTCCGGGAGCCCGGAACTTCACGTACAGGATCCGTGTGGATCTCGCGCCATAGGCGTCGTCGAGATCCGGTGGGCGTTCATCGACGACTTCGGTGTCGGCATTCCCATCAACGAGGCGCCAGAGGTAGCCCGCGGAAGCGTGGTCGTTGACTTGGACCGCGAACAGATCGTCGGGGCCGGCTTCGAGGAACGTATCACTGTCGGCCGCCGTCAGCGCCCACACGTCCGCCCAGGAATTCTCGACCAATGCGGCCGGCGCCAGCGCCCGCTTGAGCTCCTTGACGGTCCTGGTTCGGAGCCGGTCAGCTTCCGGACGAGTGAGGATCTTGCAGGTCGCCAGCGCCCAGCAGGCGGCCTGGTAGCTGATGCCGAGACGAAGGGACAACTGATAGATGTTCTCGGGTTGATGGAGCTTGTCCTTCGTCCACCCGTGGCGCTGCGCGGATGCGAGCAGCAGACTCCGCGGCGCGAGGAGTTCGGACGCGAACGTGTCTGCAGCCGCCTCCTGTTTTGGACGCGAGGCCGGTGCGTTTCGTCCGGCGAAGTCGATCGTTTCGTCGAGGCTCGTTCCGTGTCCGAGCATCAGGTGGCCGAGTTCGTGGGCGACCGTGAATCGTTGTACCGGCAAGCCGAGCCTGGTGGTCACGATGATTCCACGTTCTTGGTCGTTGACGGTGATGAACGCGCCCCACAGTTTGTCCAGGGGCCGGAACAGGAGCGGGATGTTCCGCTCGGCGACGGCGCCGATCACGTCGAAGCTCGTACGCCGTCCTCCCCGTGATTCAGCGTGCACGGTTGCGGCCTGGCTGACCGCGCGCAGTATTTCCTCGCGTCTGGTCATTCGGACCTCCTCGAGCGCAGGAATTCCGCAAAGCGCAACACTTCCTCACGGTCCGTCGCCGACAGGTCTGCGGCCGCGCGGGTCACCATGCGGACCGAATCAGGCTCCGGCGCTTCGTGATCGTGGCCGGCGAGGCTCTCCATCGTCGTCTGGAACAGCTTTGCGAGTCTGCTGAGTTCCGCGGCGCTGACGCGGCGCGATCCACTCTCGATCAGCGAAATCGCGGAGCGTGGAACACCGAGGTGGCGGGCGACTTCCTCCTGGGAGAATCCGCGGTATTCTCGGGCTTCCTTGAGACGCTCGCTGAGGATGGCCTGAATTGCCCGTTCTTCGCTCATGACTCAACCTCCCCGCAGGTGACTGCCGCCGACTCGGAGGAGCCCGTCATTTTCCGAACACGAGATGCTGGATCGTCTCATCGATGCTGCTGTAACCGCCCCGGCGAATGTCCCGGACGTTGAAAGGTCGGCGGTGCCTCTTGAAGATCGGCGCCATGCGAGCGACGGTCTTGGAGTCTACGGCCGGCATGCAGCCCCACAGCTCGTCGCCCGTCATGTTGTCGCCGGCAACCTGCCTGTCCCAGTCCTGCATTTCTTGCTCCCACCATGCGAGCAGATCGGCCGCCAGCCGGGTGCGCGCGTTCAGGTTCGGACTGCCGAGTGCGGGTCCGGCGGCGACTTCTGGAAGCGGCATCTGAGGTGGCATGCGTTCGATAAACGAACATTTAACACGTCTTTAGTCTGGATGTCAAACCGACGCGCGGCACCGGTTCTCAGGAGCCGTCGCTGCGCGGTCGAAGGCCGGGTGCTACCGTGACCGGCCACAGTGCGGCGGACACGACCCAGGACGCAACGGCTACCGAGCAGCGCACCTCGACCGCAACACCTCGTGCGCGCGCGACGGCGCGGCTGTGAACGGGGCCGGGCCGACTCCAGGAGACGTCGATGTCCTTGGCGCTGATGTTGGGTCCGAGAACCGGGTCGAGAGCCTTGTACGCGGCTTCCTGCATGGAGAAGAGCATGGTCCGTGTCTTTGCTCCCGTGACTGCCGAGGGCTGCCGGGGGGCGTCCAGTTCCGAAATCACCGGAACATCCTTTCCGTCCAGGCGTTCGATGTCGATGCCGATCGATGTCATCCGGTCGGTGGGGGCAATCGCGGCGGCGACGGTTGCGCCCTTGTGACTGACGCTCCCGGTATAGCCCGGTGGCCACTTCCGGGCCCCGGAGCCCAGGTGTGCCGGCGCGACAGCCGGCAGCCCGACGCTCGCGAGCAGATCCGCGAGGCATCTGTCGGTCGCCGCCCGTTGGGCCGTGTTCCGGAGTCGTTGGCGCTCGTTCCGCGGGACATCGCGAGGGTGCGGCATCCAATGGCCGAACGTCCCGCCCGCGACCCGCAGTTCAGGTGCCATGCGTCTGAGCTCGTCGATCAGGGAGCTCCGTCGGAGATGCGGCATGTTCCGTGCCGTGTGCTGCTGCACCGTGTGACTTCACGGGACAGCATGTGCTGGTTCGCTGGGGAGGACTGTCCCACCCGATCGAAAACGCTGCATACTACGATGACGTCCGAGCAGGACAACACGCAAGGGGATGAGGATGACCGCCGCATGCTTCGCGCGCTCGCCGCATAAGGTCGAGCGGATCACCGCCCTGCGCGTTGCCTAGAGCGACGTCATGGACGCCACGTCGGTTGCAGACGCGATCGCTGGCCATGCCGCGGTGATCGTGGCGCTGGGCGGCAAGGGCCTGTGCGACAGGACGACTCCGGCCACCGGCACGAGGCACGTGGTGGACGGCATGACCAGCCACGGTGTCGAGCACCTCGTCGTCCTGTCCGCCGCGGGAGTGGGGGAGAGCTGGGGTGATTCTGCCTCTCCTCGGCGATCACCGCCTTTGCGGTTCCGCGGAAGGCATGCGCAAACTGGGCGGGGAGACGCTCGGCGCCGTCGCTCGGCAAGGGATGCGAGAGGCCAGAGACGGAGGAATTGGACCCTATTTGGACCCCAGACCCGAGGTTGCATAGTGCACGGCGTCCCGTTCGTGGCCTTTAGAATCAATAAGTTAGAGGTGGTACCGAAGGCCAGAATCGAACTGGCGACACCATGATTTTCAGACTCGGTACCTGGCTGTGACCCACTACACGATGCTGAACCTTGCTGGCGACGAATGAGATGCGAGCGGCAGGGCGCTCGTAGTGGGCGGGCATCCTACCGCTGTCGGGCGCGGTCAGTCGTCGGTGATCTCGGCTTCGAGGATCACGGCGGCCTCTCTGCCGCCGAACGTCGAGGAGAACACGGTCATGCCGGCGAAGTTGTACTCGGGCGGGGCCTCGTTCATCTCGCGCTGCATGGTTCCGGTCCGGTTCGTCGCCAGCAGGATGTAGCGGAATCGCCGGCCAGCCGGGTCGAGCGTCATGATGACGACCGCTTCGCGACCGCCGAAGGCGGTCTCGCCGCCCTGGGTGCCGGCGAAACGGTAGCCGCGCGCTCCGGCCTCGTTCAACTCGTCCTGCATGGTTCCTGTGCGGTTGGTCGCGAGAAGCAGGTACTTCTCCGGCTGCTGAGCCATCGGGGATGGTGCCAGGACAAGCAGGGTCACGATGATGGCGATCGTCGCTTGGAGCTTGCGCAAGGGTTTTGCCTCCTTTCAGGGGAGCACGTTCTGCGGAGTCCTCGACGCCGTACAGTCAGGCGGTCCGCCTTCAATGCCGTGCGCGGAGCAACTTCGGAGCGTCGGAGACGTTCGGAGAGGATCCTAACGGACGTGCCGGGCGGAGGTCCTTGCCGTGGTCGAGGACGCCGTTCCTGGCATTCCCGCTCCGAGCGTCCACCCGTTAGCAGTTCCAGGAACGTGGCCGATCAGGCCGCCTGTACCGAAGCCGTTCGTCTCGGTCCAGGATCGCCATCCAGTTCGTCCGGGTCGAGCGATCGCTGCTCGGGCCGCTCGACCTGACGAATCGCTCGAGCCATCTCGTCGTCAGTGTGCCCGGCAAGCGAGGAGCCGGCAATGCTGGAAACCACAGGATCGGGATCTGCACCCTATATGCACCCTACGCGCGCAGTCGGCGCGGGCGGCCACGCCTGGCGTGTGCCCATAAGCCTTTGAAAAATAAGGAGAAAGTCTGGAGCCGGCGAGCGGACTCGAACCGCTGACCTGCTGATTACGAAAATCCGACAGTTCCTGTTCCGATAGTTGCGCGGCCTTTGTGCTTGCATCTTAACTCACTGGTGCGCAACGTGTTACGGCATGCCGACCGCTGCGGGCACTTGCGGCGGCATGCTACCGCGTGCTGTCTCTGAGTTGACGCGTTGTTGACGTGGGCACGAGACTCCCTCGTGTCCTCGCCCGGCTGAATGCCGAGTCGGACGACCTGTTCGCCGGACTTCAACAGGTCGTTGGCGCGGTCGGCGTTGATGCGTTGATGCGTGGAGCATTCGATGTTGACAGAGAGAATCATTCGGGACGCGAAACCGGGCCCGGTCCAGCGAGTGTTGTGGGACTCGCGAATCAAGGGTCTGGGCGTTCGGGTCACGCTTGCGGGAGCGAAGGCGTACGTGATCGACTACCGCGCGGGCGGGCGCCAGCGGCGGGCCACCATCGGGCGGTATCCCGGGATGTCGTTGAGGGAGGCTCGCGAGCGGGCTACGCGGGAACTGGCGAGCATCCGGGAGGGTGAGACGGATCCGCTGGAGCGGCGGCGCGAGATTCGCGAGGCGCCGACGGTGGACGAAGGACTGGACAGGTTCCTGGACGAGTTCGGGCCGGAACGGGTTCGTCTTGGCCGCTTGTCTCCTCGGACGCTGCAGAACTATCGCAATCAGGTGAAGCTGTATGTCCGGCCAACGCTCGGCAAGCGCCGTGTGGCTGATGTGAGACGACGGGATGTCGAGCGCGCCGTCGGGCGGCTGCCGAATGCGACTCGGAACCGCGTGCTCGCTCTGGTTTCGCGGCTCTTCAATCTCTTCGAGGTTTGGGAGTGGAGGCCTCAGCACACGAATCCGGTGCGGGGCGTTGCGCGGGCGAGAGAAGAGGCGAGAGATCGCGTGCTTGATTCCGCCGAACTGGCGGCGCTTTCGGTGGCGCTGGAGCGGCTGGGTGAACGGTTCCCCGCGAGCGTCGCGGCAATCCGGGTCGCCGCGCTGACTGGTCTGCGGATCTCCGAGGTCTGCGCGCTTCAGTGGCAGCACGTCGATTTCGAGAGCGGGCGGGTGACGCTGCCGGAGACGAAGACGGGCCGGCGGGTGCATCACTTCCCGGACGCGGCGCTCGACATCCTGCGGGGAATGCCGCGAATCAACCGGGGTGTCCATGTGTTCACCGTCGATGCTCGGGGACCCCTGACCTACCGCACTGTCCGCACCCGTTTTGCTGAGGCGGCGGAACTGGCCGGGCTGCGGGACGTGCGCCTGCACGATCTTCGTCGCACCGTCATGACCAATGCGGCGGCAGCGGGCGTTGGGACTCATGTGCTCAGGGACCTGCTTGGGCACAAGACGACGGCGATGGCGGACCGGTACGTCCGGGCGGTGGGCCCGCCGGTTGCCGATGCTCGGCGCGCCATCGGGGCGGCGATGGCGGCGGCGATGTCCGGTGACGGCGCCGTGGGTGCGTCGCGGGGACGACGGCGTGGGTAGCGAGTAGATTTTCGGTCTGAAGGCTCTCGTCCTTTTGGTCTGGACCGTCCGAGGCTTCAGGTTGGCGGCTTCGGCGGCACTGGTTCCGTAAGCTCGCGCCGTGTTCAGAGTACTTCGCATGGCGGGAGGACAGCCTGACAGGGGGCCAGACTGCGCGGAGCGGTCTGACGGGGGCTCCGTCGGCGGCGTGCTGGGTGGTGTGTCGAGGCCGAAGGCGGAGGCCGCCTCGTGAGCGCGTTCGAGCCTGTGTCGTGGCCGGTGTTGGAGAGCCGCCTGCGGGAGCGGCCGCGCTGGCGGCGCATCGGGCGCGAGTGGCACGGGCCGTGCCCGGTACGCGGGATCGGTGAAAACACGTGCTGGTTCGCCGAGGGTGCGCGCACGCCGGTCCGGGGCGGCTGCCGCAAGTGCGGGGGCCGGCTCTCCTCGTCCGCCTTCAGGGAGCATCTGGCCGCGGTCGTCGGCGATCTGGGTACGGCTTCGACCGTCAACGGTCAGGCTCCGGCGGCCCGGTGCGCGATTCAGACTCGTCAGGATCCGCTCCCGGGTCGCGTGTGGTCGGCATCGGTCGCGCTGAAGACCGACTGTCCCGGCTTTCGGTACCTCCGTAGCCGGGGCGTCGTTGACGCTTCGGGTCGCGTTCCGCCGTCCGTGCGTTGGCTGCCGCTTCGTGCGGCCGCATCGGTCCGTTGTGCGCCCCGGTTGCCGGCGACCTGCGTCGGTGCGCTGGTGTACCGCTTCGCCGGTCCCGGAGAGGCGGAGACCTGCGCGCTGCAGTTCGAGCCGGTCGACGAGGCCGGTCGTCGCGTCGTGTGCACGGTACGCGGCGCCGTGATCAAGAGGCCGTCGGTGGCGGGCTCGTCCTTCTCGTTCGGACGGCGGGTGTTCTCTGCCGCCGACGGCGCCGACGGCAAGGGGTGCTGGCTTGTCGAAGGACCGCTAGACGCGCTGGCGGTGTGCCGTCTCGACGCCCTCGGCGAGCTCAATCGCCGGGGCGCAGGCGGCCGATTTCGCCGGCAGCCGCTCGACGGCGCGGCGGTCTTCGGCGTGGCGGGTGTTCCCGCCGGGTTCCGGGCGCGCGCGTGCTGGGCGCCGGGGCGGGTGGTGCTGGCTCCGGACGCCGACAAGGCGGGGCTCGATGCTGCGGTGCAGCTCGGCGCGGAGCTGGAGCTGCAGAACCGCAGCTACATCGTTTCGCGGCCGTTCTACGGCGCCGACTGGTCGGACCTGGCGCATGACATCTGTATCGAGAGAGAGGGGATCATTGAGCACTGAGCAGGTTTCGGAAGTACCGAAGGATCAGGGCGGCGACGGTATGCCGCCCGGTGGCTGGCTTGCCCAGGTCAGCGACGAGGACATCGAGGCCGTCACGAAAGAGGCGGTAGCCAAGCTGCGGGCTCGGCACGGCGGGCCGGCCGTTTCGGACGCAAGCCGTGCGCCGGAGGCCGACGAGGGCTGGTCGCCGTTCGTCGACGTGCTTGATCTGACGGCGTCGCCGGCGAAGCCTCCGGTAGTGCTGCCCGGCATGGCCTGGAGCGGACGGCTCTCGGTGTTGTCCGGCGCGCCGAAGGCGGGCAAGTCGACCGTGCTGGCCCAGGCCATCGGATGCCGGCTGAGCGGCGAGGCGTTCGCCGGCGAGTCCGTCGCTCCCCGCGGTCCCATTGCGCTGGTCACCGAGGAGCCGCTCGATATGCTCGCGCAGCGTCTCCGTCTCTACGGCGTCGGCGACGGGCACAAGGGCGCGGTCTACGTCGCTTCTCCGGCGCATGGCGTCGAACGCCTGGTCGACGCCATGCACCGCTCTGCGCCCGAGGTCGTGATCATCGACTCCTTCGCCTCTTGGGCCGTCGCCAGCGGGTGCGAGACCCTGAGCGACCCCGCCGTCATGCGCCGCGTGATGGACACGTTCCGCGGCCTCTCGGAGGAAGGCGTCGGCGTGCTCGTGGTGCATCATGCGCGCCGCAGCGACGGCGAGCTCGCCGACTCGCGGGACATCGCCGCGTCGGTGGACATGATCACGACCTTCGAGGCCGTGGACCCGGAGATGGACCGCTGCGGTGCGCGCGTATCGGATCTTCGGCGGCTGTCGTACGCGGGCCGCTGGCCCCAGGAGTCGGTCGTGCTCGACTTCGACCGGGCCGATCGTCGCTACATCTACCTGGAGCGTCCATGAACACGGAAGCCTCAACGGAGCTTCGCGAGAGCGCGCGCGAGAGCAACCGTCGGGCCTGGCGCATACTGGATGGCCGTGGGGGACTGCGGGCGGTCTTCACCGCGGCCGTCTCCCGCACTGGTGTCGCCTCGTTGCGCCACGCCGCGGCGGGTATGGTGACTGCCCGCACGAAGGGCGTGGACCATGAGCGGGCGCTGCGTGCGCGCGACCGTGTGCGTGCCTTCGCGGACCGGCTCGAGCAGATGCTCGAGCAGCGCGTGCAGCCGTCCGATCTGGGTTGGGTCTCGGATCTGCGTTCGGCGGCTCACGGCGTCCTGCCCGCGCGCGGTCCTGGCGAGAAGGGTACCGGCGGCGCCCGGGCGGCCGAGGTCGTTTCCCGCTTGCTCGGCGAGCTGCCGGCGGGCAAGGGTCTCACCGGTCTCGCCGTCGTGGTCGAGGGCGCCGAGCTTCCCGAACCGGTCGAGATAAACGATCACGACAGTCCGTTGCTGCCCAACTCGGTGGCCCTGGTAGGTCCGGGGTCGTTGTTCGCCAACCAGGGCCGCTTCGCCGTGTACACGCGTCTGGACGCCGGAATGCGGGCCAGCGAGCTTCCGTTGCTCGACAGGGACGTGCAGGGGCCTCTGCTCCCGTTGGTGCTCTACAACCTGTTGTCGGCGCCGGGGTATCGCAAGGGAGGGCACGGGTCGGCGGACCTGGCGTTGCGCATCTATATAGAGGGTCTCTGCTCGGTGATGCAGCGTGACTGGCAGCGGTCGGAGCGCCATCCGGTACTGGTGTCGACGACGTTGCGCGAGTTCCTGACCTGGTTCTACCCGGTCCGCAGGCCGCGGCCCAACGAGTACTGGCCGCGGCTGATGGCAGCCTGCGCGGCGCTCGACCGCGAGGAGTCCCGCCTGCCGTGGCGGGACGCGGAAACCGGGCGGTCCGGTCTGCGCCGCGTGGTGAGTCTGGCGGACATCCCGCGGGGTCCTGACGCGCTGGACGACTCGGTGGGGCTGGCGGTGCACCTGCCGCCCGGGTCCACGTACGGACCGAAGATCCACCGTGCACGGCTGCGCCACTGGGGCTACACGTCGGAGCCGGCGTACCGGGCGCTGGTGGCGCTGTCGTACCAGTGGTACCTTCCCGGCCACACCCGGATTCCGGGTGCCGGCGGCGGCTGGGTGCAGAGTCAGGATCCGGCCGATTACGAGGAGTACTCCCAGAGCCGGATAATCGAGCTTTGCTACCCGACGTCGGTCCATCGTAGCCGTTGCGTTCTCGCCTCCCGAGCGTGGAAGGTGGTCCGCCGGCTCGAGGCGGCGGGTGACCTGCGCATCGTCGGGACCCGGATTCTGCCGCCTCTGCCGGACGCGGAGATTATCGTGTAGAACCTTCGATTTCGGAGCGACAGTGGGTGATCGTCCTCGTCTTGGTTCGCCGAGATCGGCGGGTCGGCGGGGACGTTTGCTTGTACGGACGGCGTTGTTGCGAGTGACAGTGGGTGATCGGTTCAGTGACGGTGGGTGATCAGCCGGCTGACAGTGGGTGATCGCGCGAGTGACGGTGGGTGATCGGATCGGGTCGATTTCGACCAATGTTTATAGGGGTTTTTCGCTCCTCCGACTTACGACACATGACACTCGACTCGTAAGAGTCGATGTGTCTGTGTGTACTGGTACGTACGCGCTCCTGCGGGGGGCGGCGATCCCGCCCCTTTGGGGGGCGGGTCGCCGCCCGCGGCGCATGTATCCGGATCGGAGACGGGACAGCGTCGCCCGGTACCTTGTCGTCCGTCGCGGCGTTCGTCGATGAGCGGGTTCGGCCGGGTCTCCGCGCCGGGGGGGCGGGCGTCTTCCGCTTCCGACGGCGACCGTCCGGCCGTGGCGGCGCCTACCGGGAGTGCGCCGAGTCGCGGTCGGGCGTCTCGATCGCCCGCTGGCGGGCCAGCTCGCTCGTGGCCGGAGACGGCGGGCCCGGCGGCGTCTCGGGCGTCATCGCCGGGACGGTGCGCAGCGCGCGGTCGAGCGTGTCGTGGCGCGGCAGGTCGCGCCGGTCGCCTTCGTGGCTGAACTCCCGTGTCAGCCGCGCGTCCGGGTGGGCGTGGCTGGCCTCGTTCAGCGCGGCCCAGACGCGCTCGCGCGTCTCCTCGGGCACGCCGGCGGCGGCCAGGTTCTGCAGATCGACCGCCATGCCGGTGTCGTGGTCGTAGACGCCGCTGCGGATGCCCGTAACCGGGTGCGCCCGGCGTTCCGCCCAGGGCCAGGACCGTCGCCGGATCGGCGTGCAGGCCCATGCGGTCGTTCATCCCCACGGTCAGCTCGACGGGAGGGTCGTCGGGGTCGGCGCCGGGCACGTCCATGGTCACGGTCAGCGCGCCGTTGTCGTGCGCGGTGACGTGGTACTCGGCGCCGCCGTTCGACAGCGCGTCGAGCTGCTCCCATGCCTCGAAGTGGTCGCAGCCGCGCTCGAACTCCCCGTCGGGGCCGTAGAGCAGGGTCTCGGGCGTCTCTAGCCCCTCGTCGGTGTAGAACCCCGCCGCGTCGGCGCGTTCGTCGGTGATCGCGCCCTGGCGCGTGAAGTCGGCCACGGCGACCAGGCGGTCGACCGCGTGGTTGATCTCATTCAGGGTGTCTGCGCTCACGTGCATGACGTCCTCCGCGGGTAGTGTTCGCGGTCGCGAGTGTACGGGCGGATCGGGACCGAACGGCGCGCGTGGGCGTCCGAAAGGGGGTTGTCAGGCCGGCGGCGTGGCGCCGTGGTGCGGGCTTGTCCGTGCCCGCGTGGGGGCTGGGGGGACGGAGTCGTGAGGCGTGGCGGCGGGTCGCGCCGTCGTTCCCGATCCGTGTCTGCACCATTGTCGTCCGTCCGGATCTCTTCCTCGTGGTTCGTCTCTGGTGCCGCGCCGACGTCTGCGAGGCGCGTTCCCTGCCGACGTTCGAGAGGCGGGGCGGCCCGGTCCGGGCGCGTGTGCGGCCTGTCTCCTGGTCCTCGGACCGGTCGTTTCCGGGTCTCGTTTCCCAATACTCGCTGCGTGAGCTGGATAGGGACTCGCGGCGAGACCGCGGGCGAGCGCCGGCGCCGGATGCGCACGGCGGGCCTGTTCCTCGAGGAGATGTTCGGCGCCGTGGCGAAGGATTCGGCGCGGGCGCATGCCGAGCACGTGTGCGTCTTCTGCGGCAGCCGCAATCCCGAGGACGTCGGCAAGCCGCACTCGCAGGTCCAGATGCAGCTGTTTCCGCGCGTGGCCGAGCTGGCTGGCGCCCCGATCGGCCGTTCGGTCGAGGGTTGGCGCAAGTCGCGCACGGAATACCTCGAGCGCGTGTTCGACCGCGTCAACGAGCGGGGCTGGGACGTCTTCGTCGCGGTGAACACGTTCCGCCCGGTCGATCCCGGCGACGGCCGGCCGCAGACCGGGCGTACGCGGGCGCATCTGGCGTCGGTGCTGCGCGTGCAGCTGGACCTGGATGGTCCGCTGGCCGAGAACGCGGCGGCGTTCGAGCGTATGCGCGAGGACGTGATCGACGGCATCGTGCCGGCGCCGTCGATCGTGCTGCGGTCGTCTCCGGAGAAGTACCAGGCTCTGTGGCACGTTGCCGGGGACGACTGGACCGCGGGTCAGGCCGAGCTCTACAGCCACCTGCTCGCGGCGCGCTACGGCGGCGACGAGGTGGTGACGCCAGCGACCCAGGTCATGCGCGTGCCCGGGTTCCGTAACGCGAAGCCGGAGTACCGGACCGATTCGGGCTCGCCGGTGGTCGACGAGATCGAGCTGTCGCGGCGGCTGTGGCCCGACCGTCCGAAGGCGAAGCTCGACGTCGACCGGTTCCGTCCGCTCGAAGGGGTCGTGGGGGTCGACGCCTTGCGCCGCGGGCTGGAGAAATGGGTCACGGCGGACCAGCGGCTGGGCGTCTCTTCGGCGAAGGTGGGCGAGGCCGAAGCCCGCGCGGCCGAGATGGCGCGCGAGAACGAGGGTTTCCGTTCGTTCGTGCGGGCCCTGAGTGCGGAAGCCGGGGTGGTGTTGCCCACGCGGATGCGCGGCACGGTGCCGGATGCTCCCCGGGCGCGGTTTTCGGACGGCTGGCCGGGCCGGGCCGTGGGGCTTGAGCGCGGGATGCTGCCGGAGCCGTCGGTGTCGGCTGCGGAGCCGGATCGTCCGCAGCGTCCCGCTGTCACGGCGCCGGGCTCGCCCGATGCTGTTCCCCGCAGGATTCCGGCCTCACCGGGCGGGCGTTTCGTCAACCGGCGGGGTATGCCGGTATGGGTTCCCGACAAGCTGTCGCAGCGAGAGCAGTTGCGGCAGATCGGGATCGCCAACGGCTGGATCAAGCCTGACGAGCCGAAGTCGGCTGCGGCGAAGGCGACGGCGGACGACCGCAAGCCGTCGGAGTACGACAAGCAGGACTGGGGCCGGGTTCTTTCGGCGCTGGAGAACGGCGCCCCTGCCGGGGAGGTCGTCAAGGCCCTGGCCGGGATGCGTTCGACGGGCCACGGGGCCAAGTCCGACCCGTTGGGGTATGCCCGCAAGACGGTCAAGCGCGCGCAGGCCCATCTGGAGGGACGCACGGACGCGGCCGGCGGGGATGGTCCCGCTACCGGCGGTTCCGAGGACTGGCGGAAGGGGGCGCTGCGCCGCGCGGGCAGGGGCGGCAGCGTGCCGGAGACGCCGCCGAAGGCTCCTGCGCCGGCCGCGACGCCGGCTGCGCGTTCCGATGGTAGGCCGGGGCCGGCCCGGTAGTTCCTTCGTTGCGGCGGCCGACCCGCCGGGTCGGTCGGTGGTCGCCGTCTCTTAGACTCCCGGCGTTGCGCGGCTTCGGATCGGTAACACGCCGCGCGGAGGAAGTCAGCATGTCTCAGGAAAACGGTTCGGGTGTCGGCAGGGACCTGGAGAAGCGGATCGTCTCGGTGGCCTACCCGATGTCCCTCGAGGAGTTCCGGGAGTACTACGACCAGGGCTACCAAGTGGCGACCACCGCCGAGCAGCGCGCGGCGTGGGGCCTCGAGCCGCACGAGAGCCTGTCGGTTCTCTCGCACGAGCAGGCGCTGCGCGTGCTGTTCGCCGAGCCGGGGGATCCGATCCTCGACGAGATCGACGACGAATGCTACGTCGACGAGAACTGGCAGCTGGGCGAGCACAACGCCCCGGACCCCGAGGGTCTTGCGCGTCTGGCGGCCGAGGAGCGCCGTCTCGACACCGTCCTGACGGTCCGCGACGTGCGGCGGTCCGCCGCGGCCCGCCCTGGTGCGGGCGCCGGCGAGGGCGAGCCCCGCGAGGTTGCCGCCGCCTCGGCGTAGGACCGACTGCTGGTGCCGTCGGCCGGCGGTCGTCCCGCGGGTGAGGGGGCCGCTGGCCTGATGGGGGGAGTGGGGACCGATGGCGCAGGATGTACAACCCAAGGGTCGTCGCGGTGGCCGGAACGAGCCGCGCGGCGGCTGGCCGCTCGGCGTGAAGACGACGGCCCCGCCCGTGACCGGTCCTGATCCCGAGGTTTCCGCGGAGGAAGCCGCGCGGCAGGGCGCCGTCGACGCCGCGGAGGCGAAGCGGCGCTCGGATCAGATGGCGCGCCGCGACGAATCCGACGTCGCCCTCGACGAGCACCACGTCCAGGAAGGGAAGCCGGCGTTCAAGCGCCGCAGCGGCGGCAACGAGCCGCGCACGCCGTTCGGCGGCGACCCGGCCGAGGAACGGCGCATCGCCGGTCGGGCGGCCGGCGGAGAGTCGCCGTCGGCGTGGGTGCAGGACACGCGCGCGCCGCACTATCGCGAGTCCTGGGACGAGCAGCAGGCCGCGCGGCTGCAGAACGAGGGCGAGGCGGCCGATCGCGAGCTTCGCAAGGCGGTCCGCGGCGGCCTGTCCGAGCTGGTCCGGGTTCGCACGGTGGTGCTCGGCGACCGGCTGGCGCCGAGCGCGGCCGAGCTGGAGCGGCTCGAGCGCCGTCCGCGGCTGGATGATGATGGCCGGCGGGCGAACCGGCGCGACCGTGCGCAGGTCGTCGATGACGGCCTGCCGCTGGTTCCGCCGCTGGGCGCGTCGCTGGCGCACGCCGAGGCGGACCCAGCGCTGCTGGCGCTGGCCGCGGGGAAGTATCCGGGTTCGGTGCTGGAGCCGTCCCTGGATCCGGAGTGGCTCAAGGGGCTGGGGCACGAGGATACCGCCGGCAACGCGCAAGGCGCGATCGAGCGTGCGCTGGACGACGTGGAGGCGGCGTGCATGGACCGCTGGCGCAACGATCCGGCGCGTGCCGAGGCGCTCGAGCGCCGCTGGGAGCGCGAGCGGGACCAGCTCTGGGACGCCGCCTCGCAGTGCGACGCACCGGAGGAGACGCGGCTGCTCGTCGAGGGCATGCGCGTGTACGGCGCGGAGCTGGCGGAGAAGGGCCGGGGCTTCTGCTACGTGGAACGAGTACACACGGCGGTCGGCCGCGATCGGGAAGTGTCGCCCTTGCCGGGCGAGGCGGTGGGTCCGGCGATCGACGCGCATCCGGATCTGGTCGCCTCAATCCGGGTGGTCGATCCGGACTCGCCGCTGTGCGTCGTCCCTGCGGGGGTGTCTCCGGAGGAGTACGGCCGTGTGCTGGCCGGTGCGCTGGACGCGGCGCGGGCTCCGGTAGCCGCGGCTGCTCGCGAGGCCGCGCCGCTCGATCCGCCAGTCGTCCGCGCGCGCGTGCTGGCCGATGTGGCCGGCGCCTTCGCTGGCCCGGAACGTGTTCCGGACCGTGCGCCCGAAGCGCGGAGCGGCCCGTCCTCGGCCGAGCTTGGAGCGTCGGTGCGGCTCCGTGAGCAGCGGGAGCTGCTGGAGTGTGCCGGGCAGGGGTTCCGGGACCTCAGCGAAGCACTGGCCGACCGTGGCGTCTTTTTCGAGGTTGGGCCGAATCCCGGGGACGTGCGTGAGATGTCGGCCGGCGTGGTGGTCGAGGTTTCCGCCGGTGCCTTCGGGACGGTGTCCGAGCGGGGCCGTGATGCGGAGCTCTTCGAGGGCCCTGTGCCGGTGGGGGCGCCGCCGGCGCAGCGCGCGGCGGTTGCCGACGCCCTGCGCGGGGCCGCCGAGGCCCATTCCCGTCAGGATCCTCGTCTTCCCGACGGCGCGGCGGAGCGGTTCGGGGAGCGGATGGCGGCGCGGCTCTTCGAGCACCCGGTACCGATTCCGTCCTTGGTCTCGTCTGAGGTCGAGCAGGTGGTCTCGAACATGGTTTCGCAGATCGGCGCTGAAGCGTCGGCACTGGCGGCTGCCCGCCGTGAGCGCATCGAGGCTCGCGACGCGGCGGTCGAACGGTTCGAGAAGGTGTTCGATGCGGTTTCCGGACGCGTGACGGTCACCGTGCGGGATCTGCTGGCCGACCCCGACGGTTCGGTCGGTTTCACCGTGCGGCGCGATCCCGCGTCGAAGCAGATATCCGCCGAGGTCCTGGTGGACCCGCGGCTGCGGCACGGCGATCGGTCGCTGACCAACGAGAAGCTGGCCGAGCGTCACGGAGAGGCGTACGTGGACCTGGGCCGTGCCCTGGGCGAGGGCGACCCCGAGCGTGCTGGGGACTGGTCGAAGGTGTACGGCGCGCTGGCGTCGGCCGCCGGTGACGGTCGGCCGGTCACGGTCAGCGTGGGCTCGTGTGCGGCGAACCGCTCGCAGCGCGAAGCGCTGGCCGGAGTGAAGGCTCTTGCCGAGGCGTTGCGCGAGCAGGTCCGTGCGGACGGTTTCGCCACCGAGCAGATGAAGCAGGCGTGGCCGCGGAAGTGGCGTCACGAGACGCCGCGGGTGGTCGAGCGCGAGGACGGCGTGGTGCGGATCGCCCAGGCGCGCATCGGGGGCCTGGGTCCGCCGAAGACCGTTGCCGAGGTGCTCGAGCGGGACGGGAAGCTGCTCGCGAAGGACATCCAGCGCAGCGTCAAGCGCGTCGACAGGCTCGTCAGGGACGCCGACAAGCCTGCCCGGCAGGGGCCGTCGCTGACGGGCGGCGTCGAGACGCCGCCGCGCGCGCCTGCGCCTGTTGTCGATCCGTCCCGGGGCCGGGAGCGAGGTCCGCGCAACCAGCAGGATGTGCTCGACGGGAAGCTCTCGGTGACGCGCTGATCCACGCCGGGAATTTTTCCACAGACGCGGTCGGATTCGGGATCCGATCCCGTAGGCTCTCGTCGTTCCTGGGAGGCCGGATACCGGGAAGCGTTTCCGCGACGGCCGGTCTCCCGCGGTTGGCGGTAACCGTAGATCAGGAGGTAGCAGATGGCGAACGGAACGAGCGCACAGACCGGCGGGTTCCGCCGGCCCTCGCGGCCCTCGCGGGGGGTGACCACGGGTCCGACCCGCGAGGAGTCGGTCCAGCAGTGGGGGCGGTCGATCGGGAAGGAGGTCCGGGGCGGCACCAGCGTGCTGCAGCACCCGACCCAGGCGCGGCCGCCGCAGGGGCTGCCCTACGTGAAGAACGGCCAGGTGCAGCCCCCGCACAACTTCGGCGGCACGCGCGGCCTGATTCTGCGCACGGTGGCGCACAACCGGGGCTTCGAGGACACCCGCTTCGCGACCGAGCAGAACGCGCGCAACTACAACGAGGCGCGCGGCGACGGCGACAAGGTCACGGGCGGTATCGTCAGGGGCCGTGTCTCCGATCACGGCATCGCGGTCCCCGGCCAGAAGGACGCCGACCAGCCCCGTCAGGTGATGGCGCGGGTCAAGCTCACCGAGGACGGTCCCAACTTCGACGCCAACGGCCAGCAGGTCGACGGCAAGGCGGGCGACTGGAAGCGCAACGACAAGGGGCACATCCAGGAGCAGCTGGTCACCATGGAGGGCCAGCGCAAGGGCCAGGGGCAGGTCGTGTACTTCAACGCCGAGGATCTGCGGATGCCGTCGCTCGAGCCGCGGTCGCAGGTGCGGGCCGAGGCGCGCGAGTACCTGCTGTCCGACGTGGTGGCCGTCGCGCGCCGGCCGGTGCAGGGCGCAGCGGCGGACTCGGCCGACCCGGCGCACCAGCCGCTGCAGGTGCGCGAGAGCAAGGACGTGCCGGGCCGGGCCGAGCTCAGCCTGCAGCAGAGCGTCGATCTCGGCAACGGGAAGACCGTGCCGGAGGCGTACGTGCTGACCACCGGTCCGGTGGACTCGTTCCCTTCGAAGGAGCACCACCTCGGTGCGGTGGTCCACGAGGTCAACCGGTACCACATGTGCCGTGACGGCAACGCCGACGCGATCGCGGTCGCGCGGGCGAACCCCGCCGAGCGCGAGGGGATGCCCGAGTTCGCGCGCTCGGAGCTGGCGGCCTCGGCGGCCACGATGGACCGGATGACCGAGGCGGGCTGCACGTTCCATCCGCCGCAGTACTCGAACGAGAACCGCTCGCAGATCCGCGAGGCGCAGGCGGTGCAGCTGGAGAAGCCGGGCGGGCTCGACGAGGTCGGCCGTGACGCGAACCGGACGTACCGGCTCTCGTCCGGACGCGCGGCGACGGCCTACGAGCAGCGCGAGCGCAACCAGCAGCACGCGCAGGGGGTGGACCGGACCAACCGCGACCTGCTCGCGCGGCAGGGCGAGCGGACCCCGGCCGCGGCGGCCCCGGCGCAGCAGCAGTCGGCCACCGGGCGGACCGAGGCGGCGCCGGTCGGCGGCGCGCAGGCGCAGGAGAAGACGGCCGAGGCGGCCGAGCGTGCGGCGGCGCAGCTCTACGACGCCAAGCGCAAGAACGTCACCGACAAGACCATGGAGGGTCTGCCGGCGGCCGGCGGCGACACGCCGAGCAGGGAGCAGGTGCAGCAGAAGCTGGACGAGCTCAACCAGGCGCAGCCGCCGCGCACGGTGGCGAAGCAGCTCGAGGGCGGCAAGTCCTTCGGCGACGTCGTGACCGAGGCGCGGGCCAACCAGTCGGAGTCGCAGTCTCAGGAGTCGAAGCCGAGCTGGAAGGACACCGTCAAGAAGCAGTTCGGCATCACCGGCGACACGCCCGAGACCCCGCCGAAGGCGCCGGCCCCGGCGGATGCCGCGGCCGCGGCGGCGCAGCAGCGCGGCCAGAGCAAGGGCAAGACCCAGGCTCCGGCGAAGTAGCGGCGGTTTGCCGCAGTAGCGGTGTTCTTCAGGGGCCGCGGGCGCGAAGGCGCTCGCGGCCTTTTTTCGTTGGAGGGCGCGATGTCCGCGCTGGTTGCGTGCACGCGAGCCTACTGGTAGCTTTGGGGGTGTTGGGTGGAGGATCGCGAGAGATGAACCCGGCGGTGGTTTCGGACGCGAATCCGGCGTTGTCCCGTTGCGTTCGGGCTTGGCATCCTGAGGAACGTCTTGGCTCGAGCAGTAAGGTGCTGCGGTTGTGGTCGCGCCAGGGAGATTGCGGATGACTGTGAGGGTCGTGCAAGTCGAACGCGAACTGCAGGAAATGCTACGCAAAACGGCTTGCGAGGCGCTGGGACCCTACGCGACCGATGGTGAAGTCGAGAGACTGGCGGGCGAAGTGTATGACGGGCCGATAGCTGCCGACGTAGTCTTGGAGACCGATGCAGACCGTGCACGGCGTCAGCGAAGAACGCAACTGGCCATCGAGGAAATGGACCGGTGGGGGAAAGGTACCTACTAGACACCAGCGAGCGGCGTAGCAGCGCGGCCACAGCAAGGGCAGGACCCAGGCTCCGCAGAAGTAGCGCCGGGTTGTCGCAGTGGCGGTGTTTTCCAGGGGCCGCGGGTGGGAAGGCGCTTGCGGCCCTTTCTTGGTTGGATGGAGCAGCGTCCGCGGCGGGTTGCCTGCAGTGTCCGCCGAGTGGTAGCGTGAGGGTGGTGGGTGGACGATCGAGAGAGATGAACCGAGTGACGGTCATGGACGCGAATCCGGCGTTGACCCGTTGCATTCAGGATTGGCATCCCGAAGAACGGCTCTGGCTTGAGCAGTACGTGGCTGCCGTGCGGGAGCGTTATCCGGACGCGGTCAGTCGTCTGCTGGTGTACGGCTCGAAGGCACGTGGGGATGCTCATGAGGAGAGTGATATTGATCTCATGTTGATTGTGAAGGATGAGGACGAAGCTCTCATGTGGGATCTTCGTTGGATCGGTTACGACTTGGCGGCGACTTCGTGGGCGGTGCCGTCGATTCTGGCGCGAACCGAAGCTGAATGGGCGAGGTTGGGGCGTATTGGTTCGCCCTTTCATGTGGCTGTGGAGCGGGATGGGATCAGGGTGTTGTGAACAAGAGTCACATACTGGAGTCGTGGGCTCGGGCCACGGCGGCGTTGGGAGCCGGAAGATCCCTTGCGGGGTCATTTAACGCGGATTCTGTTTCTCGTGCGTACTATGCGATGAATCACGCCGCGAAGGCAGCACTTGCTGTTGATGATGTCGTTGTCGCCACGCACGAGGGTTTGAAACGGATGTTTGGATTGCATCTGGTTCGGACGGGTGCGGTTGAGAGGGAATGGGCTGGGCATCTTCATGCCGCTCTTGATCAACGCGTTGGCGCGGACTACGACGTCTCTGCGAAGTTTACGCCAGATCATGCGGCAGTGGAATGTGATCGCGCCGGACGGTTCATTGAGAGAATGCGCGTGTATTTGCTGAGTCGGGGTTTGCCTGAACCAGAGCTTGTCGAAGTAGAGCGGATTGCGCTAAATCAGGCTGTGGATCGTGTCGGTCACTTGCCGGAGGATCGGACCCATTTGCCGGGTTTGGCGCCCCAGGCTTCAGAGTTACCTGCAAGTCAACAGTCGCAGGATGCGAAGCCGAGCTGGAAGGACACCGTCAAGAAGCAGTTTGGCATCGAGAGCGATACGCCGGAAATTCCGCCGAAGGCACCCGCGCCGCCGGATGCCGCGGCCGCCGCGGCGCAGAAGCGCGGGCCGCAGCATGATAGGGGACCCTCCAAGTAGCGCCGGTCTACCGTATTCGCGGTGTTTCCAATGGGGGCCGCGGGCGCGAGAGCGCTCGCGGCCCTTTTTCGTACCGGCCGTCTATCGTGCGCTCAGCGCGTTCCGAGCATGCCGGCGAGGAACAGCCCCAGCGTCGTGATCGTCGCCACGTGGAACGCGCTCCACGTGGCGATCCCGCGCAGGCGGAGGTCGGGTCCGTTCGCGACGAGGTCGACGCTCGCGTGGATGGCGGGCAGCAGTATCGCCGCGGTCGCGGCGTGTGCCGGTTCCATCCCGCTGTTGTGGGCGAGCAGCGCGACGGGCAGCGCCGCGGTGAACGCGATCGCGTGGCGCAGTGCGGTGGTCATCGCCCGAGTGTAGGGACCGGCGGCCCGTAGGCTTGGCGCATGGAAGTTGCCGAGGTCGGCGGCGTCAATGCGTTCGATGCCGGTTTCGCGGCGCTGGTCGTGGTGCTGTCGCTGGTGGGTGTCGTCAAGGGCTTGACGCGGCTGATGGTCGGGATGACGGCGCTGGTGGCCGCGTTCGTCGTCGCGGCGGCGCGCCACGTGCAGGTCGCAGCGGCGCTGGTCGCCCGGTTCGAGATGCCGCCGTTGGTTGCCAGCGGGATCGGCTACGGCGTGGTCTTCATTGCCGTGATGCTGCTCGGTGCGCTCGTCCTCCCGCTGGCGCGTGCGGTGGTGCGCATGGCGATGCTGGCTTGGGCCGACCGGCTGGCGGGTCTGGTGGCCGGGCTGGCCGGCGCGGTGCTCATCGCCGGGTCGGTGGTGGTTCCGGTCCTGGCCTACGTTCCGGCCGGCGACCGGCTCCTGGCCGATTCCCAGCTCGCGCCTTTCGCGGTGGTCGGCGCCGATGCCGCCGCGTCGCTCGCTCCGGCGGAGCTGACCGCGTGGTACCAGGAGCGGATGGGCGCCGTGCGGCAGTTCTGGGCGGAGCGCGCGGAGCGGTCGCGTCCGCTCCCGCGTCCGGGGCCGGCCGAGGCGCCGCCGCTGGATCCGCCCCTGCCGGGGCTTCCGTGGTGCTGACACTGCCCGTACCGTGCCGCTGCATTCGGCGTTGCGTGGAACGCGGTCCGTAGACTCCCGCTGCGATGGCCGAGTCGGCGGGAGCGCGGAAGCGGGTGGACCTGGTCGAGGTGCTGATCGGCGCGGTGTGCGCCGGCGGTCCCCGTCTCGCGCGTGCCCGTTCCGACTTCGAGGAGATGGACCCGAGCAACAAGGGGATCGAGCGCCTGATGCGCTCGGTGGTCGATCCCGAGCTGCTCGCCGCGGTCGTCGGTCCGCGCCTGGTTCCGGTGTGGGTGGAACCGTTGCGTGCGCGCTTCGCCTGGTTCAGGCAGACGTACCCGGCCGACTGGGTCGACGTCGAGAAGGTCTGGCGGCAGCAGCGGGCGCGCTGGCGGCGCCCGGCTGCCGGGGCCGGGTCGGGGTCGGCTGCCGTCGCGACCGGTTCGCGGGTCCGTTCGCGCGGCTACCCGCACCGTGACCCCGAGCCGCCTCGCGCGGGCCCGGTGCGCGCGGGCCGTCGGTCGGCGCCCGTGCTGCGTGGGGAGCGTCCTGCGACCCAGCCGCCGCCGGCGCACCGCCCGGTCCCGGCCAGCGTCGCGGCGGTCGATGACCCCGATGTTGAGCCGGTGGTCGCTCCGCCCGATCCGGTCGCCTCGGGCGAGGTCGCCGCGGAGCTGGCCGACGAGGCTGCGCGTCAGGTCCGCGAAGGCGACGAGGCCCCGAAGGCTGTCGCCGCGCGCAAGCCTGCACCGCCGCCGGATCCCGGCGTGGCCCGTGGTCCCGTCCCGGGTGGCGGGGTCAACGGTGTTCCGGCCGCCCCGCCTCCGGCGCCGCGGCCTGCCGTTGCGGCGTCTTCGTCGCGGGGAGCTCCGTCTTCGGAGGATGCCCGGATCGTGCTGTCGGGTGGCGCGGGTTCGCTGGTCGACCGGTTCCTGCGGGCCATGGCGGACTCGCGAGCGCAGGTCGATTCGGTCCGCCGCGTCTGGATTGACGCCGATGGCTTGGTGGGCGGCTGGGACCTGTGGGCGCTGGACATGACTGTGGCCGACCGCGTGCGCGCGCTTCAGCGTGGCAGGGAGAGGTAGCCGGCGGTGTGGAGCGTCTACGGTCTCGACTCGGCGGGCTCGCGCGACGAGCGCCCTGCGCCGCAGAACCCGGAGCGTCCGATTCCGGACGATCGTCCCGATGCGCAGATCGGTGATCGCGACGACCGTCGGCCGCGGGGGCGGCTTTCGGCCCCCGCCGATCCGCCCGGTGCGCCGAAGCCGGAGCCGTTCGAGATCACGAAGATCCGGGACCTCGACGAGGTGTCGGTGCATGCCGGGCGCCGCGAGGACCGCGGTGACGGACCGCGGGTGCCCTACGAGCAGCGGATTGCTCTGACGCTCGAGACCATCGGCATCTTCCGGGTGGTGACTCGCAAGGCGCTGGTGGCGCACTGCTTCGACGGGCATCCGTTCGTCGCCAACAAGGCCCTGCGCCAGCTCGAGCGCGAGGGCCTGGTGACCACCGTTCGCATCGAGCGCGGCAAGTACGGCTACCAGGTGTTCACGCTCACCGGCAAGGGCCGTGACGTGGCGGCCGAGCGCCGCCGCAAGCGTACTGCCGTCCGCTCGGTGCTCTCCGACGAGCAGCGCTTCTGGGAGGGGCTTGCCGACCAGCGGCAGCTGCGGCACGACCACCAGGTCTTCGAGGCGGTGGCGCAGGACGCGGCCGACGTGGTCTCGGGCGGCGGCCGGGTGCGCCGCGTGCGGCTCGAGTCGGAGCTGCGCGGCCTGCTGGCCGCGGCCGACGATGCGGGTCGTCGGCGCGGCGGCGCCGACGAGGCGAAGCGCAGTCGCGCCGAGGCGGCCGCGGGCATCGGACTCCGGGTCTTCGACGACGGCGTGCCGCTCCCCGACGCGCTGGTCGAGATCGAGGAGGCGGACGGGCGGGTGGTCACCCGCGCGGTCGAGGTGGCCTCGGGTTCGTACACTCACGCCCAAGTTGCAGAGAAGGAGCGGTCGGGGTTTCGGGTGTACGGCTTCCGGCCGGACAGGAGCAAGCGGGCGCGGTCGCTGCACGTCGAGGAGTTCCCGCTGTCGTGGGGCGGGCGCTGAGAGGAGCCGGTAGATGCATCCCTGGCAGGTGTCGTTCGGGCTGGTGCTGGCGACCGTGGTGCCCCTGGCGTACTTCGTCTACGACGACCTGGGGTACCTGACGGGTCTGTGGGGCCTGGCCTGGACGCACTACAGCTTCCATCTCGTCGCGGTGCCGTCGGCCTCGGTGCTGCTGATGGCCGCGCTCTACTACCAGTTGGCCCGCTCGCTGTTCCTCGGCGACGTCGGGAGCCGGATCGAGGTCATGGACCGGTCGGTGCGCGCGGGCCGCGGCGGGGACGCGGAGCTGTCGGCCGCGCTTCGGCGCGAGGAGTCGGGCGACTACACGTCGTAGTTGCCGGGAGGTTGCGGCGATGAGCGTGTCGTTGCGTGGGCAGCAGCAGTGGGAGGGCTTCAACGTGCTGTGCAAGGCGCCGGAGGTGGCCGGGGTGGACCGCCGCCTGTTCGGCCTGCTGGGCATGGCGTTCTTCGTGATGTGGCAGCTGCTCGAGTCGTTCCTGCTCGGACTGGTCGTCGCCGGCGGCCTGCTGGTCCTCTTCCGGCGGCTGACGGTGTACGACCCGCACTGGTTCGAGATCCTGCGGGTGACCTCGCGCTACGACGTCGCTTGGTGCGACCCGGGCGGGGTTCCGGAGCGATTCGGCGAGTGCGTTCTCGACGTGCCGGTCGAATCGCTTGCCGAGGATGCGGACGCTGCAGCCGAGGCGGAGGGTGTGCGGTGATCGACCTGTTCAAGCCGCGGGAGGGCAGCCTCTCGACGTTCGTGCCGTACTGGGGGTTCGTCTCCGACGACGTCGTGCTGACGACCGACGGACAGTTCCTCTTCTTCGCCGAGGTGACCCAGGACACGGTCGACGGGCGAGCCTCCGAGGACCTGGACGCGACCAATCAGGCGTGGCAGCGCCTGCTTGGGCTGGTGCGCCCGCCGAACCGGGCGTTCATCGTCTTCGAGCGGCCGCCGGCGGGCATCGACACGTCGGGGTTCGAGGGCGAGAGCGTCGGCATGCTGGCGCAGCGCAAGCGCCGCTCCTGGGTCGCGGGCCGCGTGCGCCAGATGCGGGTCTATCTGGTGCTGGCGATCCAGCCGGGCCTGAAGGCGCACGTGCGCGCCGATCAGTCGAAGTGGTGGATGAAGTACGCCCGCGGGTGGTTCGCCGGCGGGCGCCAGAAGCACCTGTCGTTCCACCTGCGCGAGATCGTCGACCGGGCGCTGGCCGAATCCCGTGCGCAGTACAGCGAGATCGAGACGCTGGTGGAGCAGTTCACGCCTTTGCGCCAGCTCGCCGGCGACGAGGTCGGCTCCCTCCTGTTCCGGGTGGTCAACCAGGGGCAGGGCGTGTGGACGCCGATGGAGCGTCCGTCGCGCTACGGGCTGAACTGGCGGGTGGCGGGCGAGACGGTGGCGTTCGAGCGCAAGCACATGCTGGTCGGCGACCGCGTGGTGGGGATCTTCTCGATGGCGCTGCCGCCGCCGCGCTCGGCGGCCAACGCGCTGGGCGAGCTCTACGCGCTGCCCTACGACTTCACGGTGGTGATGGAGTGGCGGCCGCTGGACAAGCTGAAGGCTCTGTCGCGCATCCGTGCGGTGCAGAAGCACTACAACACCCAACGCTGGTCGTTCTGGGCCGCGATGACGCAGACCGAGGGGACCAATGTGGCACTCGACGACGCGCCGTCGGGGGCTGCGGTGGACCAGCTCTACCGGGCCGCGCTCGAGCTGGACACGGTCGGCGTGCCCTACGGGGAGCTGGCGCTGTCGGTGGCGGTCGGCGGCTGGGATCCGGCCGAGCTGGACCAGGTCGGCAGCTTGGTACAGCGGGTGTTCACGCAGGCTGACGGCAAGGCGGTCAAGGAGCGCTTCGGGCAGACGGCGATCTGGTTCGGGCGCTTTCCCGGGCAGAAGGTGCAGCCGCTGGCGCGCCCGATCCTGGTCTCCTCGGGTCAGGCGGCGGCGCTGGCGCCGCTCTTCGGCGGGGCGCGCGGCTACGAGCGGTGCGAGCACCTGGACAAGCCGCCGCTGACGCAGTTCGAGACGCGCTGGGGCACGCCCTACGGGTACGACCTGTTCGGCGGGGGCGACGTCGGCCACACGCTGGTGCTCGGCGCCACCGGGTCGGGCAAGAGCTTCCTGCTCAACTTCCTGCTGCAGCAGGCGCTGCAGTACGACCCTCGCGTGATGATCCTCGACCTCGGCGGCTCATATCGCTGGATCACGAAGTTGCTCGGCGGCAGCTATTTGGCGATGAAGCCGGAGCCGGACGCCGACGGCGAGGCCGAGCAGCCGGGGTTGCGGCCCTTCTCGCTGCCGCCGGGCGAGCGCACCTATGCCTTCCTGGCCAGCTGGGTGCAGCGCCTGCTGGCCATCGGCAAGTACGAGTGCGAGGCGGCCGACATCGACGACATCCGCAAGCGCATCGTCGATACCTACAAGTACCCGGTGGCCGAGCGGAAGCTCGGGACGCTGGTCAACATGCTGCCGCCGCGGATGAAGCCGCCGCTCTCGCGCTGGATCGGCGACGGGCCGTGGGCCCCGACCTTCGACGGGCCGCCGGAGGAGCGCGTGAAGGTCGGCGATGACGCCTGGCAGGTGATCGATCTGGCCGGGGCCACCGAGCACCCGGACTGGTGCGCGGCGGCGCTCTTCTACCTGTTCGAGCGGTTGCGGTTGGTCGTCGAGGACGACGCCGAGCTCGGGCGGTTGAAGCTGATGGTGGTCGACGAGGCGTGGCGCTACCTGGCCGACCCGGCGGTGCTGACGGTGCTGACCGAGGCGGCCAAGACGTGGCGCAAGCGCAACGCGGCGCTCGTGATGGCGACCCAGTCGGTGGTGGACCTGACGGTCTCGGAGCAGTCGAAGGCGCTGCTCGAGATGCTGCCGACGAAGCTGCTGCTGGCCAATGCGAGCTTCCCGCAGGCGGCGGCGGACGCCTTGCAGCTGAGCGAGGCCGAGTACGAGACGGTGCGGGGTCTGGAGCCGAAGAAGGAGCTCTTCCTGTGCCGTGACGTGGAGAAGGTGGTCTTGCGGCTGACCGTGGACCCGGAGACCTATTGGCTGTCGACCTCCTCGGCCGGCGAGGCGTCCGACCGGCACGAGATGGTCAGACGGCACGGCCTGGCGGGCGCGCTGGCGCGGCTGGCGGCGGGACAACGGCCCGGCGACGAGCCCGGGCGGCGGGAGATGCTCTCATGACGGAACGTGCGGGACGGTGGATGGGGTCGGGACTCGTAGCGGCGATGCTGCTGCCGGCTCCCTTGTGGGCGCAGCCGCCCGCGCCGGTCGTTCCCGGCGGGGCCGACGGCGCGCCGGTGGCGGTGCAGATGCCGGACCTGCCGGCGCCCGGCGAGGTGCTCGACGACGCGGAGGTCGATCGGCGGCTGCGCGAGGTCGAGGCCGAGATCGAGATGCTCGGCGGGTCCGGGCCGGCCGCGGACGGCGTACCGTTGCATCCGGGCTGGCCGGACCTGCGCGCGCTGGCCGAGGTGCCGCCGATCCGCAACGTGCGGCACCCGCGCAACCAGTCGGTGCCGGTGCTGACGGCGACGTTGCGCCACACGACGATCCAGCTGGCCGACGACGAGTCGATCGTCGACTTCGTCGTGGGCGACTCGGTCTACTTCGACGTCAGGGGCGCCGACAACGTGGCGTTCGTCAAGGCGATGGCGCTCGGGCGGCGCACGCGCCTGTCGCTGGTCACGGCGTCGAACCGGACGTACTCGTTCGACGTGTTCGCGACCGAGGCGCACCGTCCTGACGAGGTCCTGGTCGTCGACTGGTGGGCCGGCGGCGACGAGGGGGAGGGAGACAACGGCGAGGGTCCGTCGCTGGTGCCGGGGTTCGACCCCGACGGGCTGGTGCTCGACTTCGCGCCGGCCGGCGTGGTCGCCGGCTACGAGGCGCAGATCCGGGCCGCGGAGCAGGACGTGCGGCGGATAGAAGAGGACGCGGCGCGCGAGGAGATCCGCATCCGAGAGCTCGGGTCGCGGCGCTTCGGCGAGTACCTGCGGGCGTACCCGCGGCGGGTGCAGATGCGCTACCGGCTGAGCGAGGAGGCGCGCGCGGCGCCGCTGCTGCTGACACAGATCTGGACCGACGGGCAGTTCACCTACCTGCGGAGCCGTTCGGAGGAATCGCCGGCGCTCTACTCGCTGACGGGCAACGAGGGCGAGGAGCCGGTGTTCGTCAACTACACGCTGTCGCCCAACGGGCTGTACGTGGTCGACCACGTGCTCGGGGCCGGGTTCGCGCAGCTGCAGGGGGCGCGCGGGGAGTGGCACCTGTGGGACACCCCGCCGTTGTCGCTGTTGACCGAGGTGGCGTTGCCGCGCGGCGGGGACGGTCCCCGGTGGGTCGAGACGCGCTCGTCGCGGCCGTTCGTGCGGCGGCGCGGGAAGCTGCTGGCCTGGGTCGGCGTCGCCGCCGTCGGGGCGGTCGTCACGTTGAAGGTGGTGCGCTGATGCGGCGGCGCGGAAGGGAGAGGCTGGTGCAGAGGTCGATGGCGGGAGTCTGGGCTCTGGTTGTACTTGCGGCGCCGGGCGTTGGTGTTGCCGTGGCGCAGCCGCCGGGGGGGACGGTGGACACCGTGCCGGCGGTCAGCATTCCGGCGCTGCCCGAGGCGTTGCGGGAGTCGAGTCCGCAGGAGGGGGGCGAGCCGTTCGTCGGGCCGGTCGTCCAGGAGTCGGGCTCGCATCCCGATGGGGCGGTCCTGGCGACCGACGTGGCTGTCGAACCCGAGCCGTCCGCGGATGCGGCGGAGCCTGTCGAAGCCGATGCGCCGGTCACCCCGGCGCCGGCCCCGGCCGCGCCGGCTCCGGCGGTGATGGGGGCCGAGTCGGATCTGTCGCTGGCCGCGCAGGCGGCGGCGTTGCTCGGCGGGACGCTGGACCCGTCGGGCAGTACGCGGGTTGCGCTGGCCGGCGGCGCCGCGGATCTGGCGCAGTCGCTCGCGCGCGCGGTCTTCGCCGCCCCGGTCGCAGGGTCCATCCCGTATGTCGTGCAGGCGCAGGTGCACCACGACGTCACGCTCATCTTTCCGTCGGAGTGGCCGCTGGTACAGGTCTTCGTCGGCGACCCGCGGCGCTGGGCGGTGACGCACTCGGGGCCGCTGGTGGTGCTCAAGCCGGGAGAGGCGGGCGCGCGCACGAACCTGACGGCGGTGCTCGCCTCGGGCGAGGTCCTGCAGATGGACCTCGAGGAGGTCACCGGGCTGGCCGGTGCGCGGCGCATCGGCCGGGTGTACGTCGGCCCCGAGTCGTGGCTGGTGGACCGCATCTTCTCGATGCTGCCCGCCGATGTGCGTGCCCGGGTGGCCGCTGCCCCGGTCAGCGTCGCGCAGCTGCTCGCCGATCCGGTCGCTGTGGTTGGGCTCTACGGCGGCACCGGCGCGGTCCCGAGCCCGGCGGGTCTTCAGCCGCTGGCGGTTTCGGCGGCGCCGCCCACGGCGGCGCCGGTTTCGGCGCCTGAACCGGCTGGTGATTCCGAGCCTGCGGCCGGGGTCTACGGCGGCGCCGGCATCCGGTCGTCCGACCCGGTGTTCGGCGTGGAAGCCCCGGATGCCGGGGAGTACGTCTCCGGGCAGCAGATGGGGGCGCTCGAGTCGCGGCTGCGGGCCGCCCGCGCCCGGGTGGACACGGCGCGTCGTTCGGGTGGCGATCGCATCGCCGCGGCGCAACTCGGGCTCGACGCCGACCTGGAGGCGCTGCGCGAGGAGTATCCGCTGCGCACGCAGTTCAGCTACGTGCTGGACCCGCCGCTGCCGCCCTACACCGAGCCGCTCTGGCACTTCGGGGTGTGGCACGACGGAGACCGGACCTACTGGCGGATGCTCGCTCCCGATCCGGCCTTCCGCGACGCGGACACGGGCGAGCCGCTGGTTGTCGAGCGTCTCGACGACTTCCTGTACCGCTTCGACCGCGTGGTTGAGCGCGGCGTGGTGATGGTGCGCCTGGACAAGGACCCGCAGGTGCGGGAGCTGTACTTCCGGCGGCGCCGGGAACTGGAGGGCCCATGAAGATCCCGTCTTTCAAGGACGTGCGGCTGCCGCTCGGTTCGATCCCGTCGAACTGGCCGCTGCTGCTCGGTGCGGCGCTCAGCGTCGTGGTGCTCGTCGGCCTGATGCTGACCGGCGAGGAGGTCGTCGAGGAGGCCGACCCGTTGAACCCGGCCCCGCCCGAGCTGGGCGAGGTCGAGGCGGTGGACCCGCGGCTGCTGGTGCAGTCCGACATCGACCAGCAGGCGGCGCGGCGCCGCGCCGAGCAGATCGAGGCCGAGCGGCGGCGGCTGCAGGAGACCGAGCGCATCCGGCGCGAGGCGACCGAGGAGGCGCGGGCGCGCGCCGCGGCGCTGGCCCGCGCCGAGGAGCAGCTGGCGGCGCTGCGCGCCCGGCAGGCCGAGGGCCAGCAAGCACCCGAGCAGGAAACGCCGATGGAGATGCTCGCGCGTACCGCCGACGAGGCGGACCTGCTCGAGACGTTGCGCCTGGAGGACATCGCCCGGCGCGCAGAGGCGGTGCGGGCGCCGATGGTCGTCTCCTCGGCCCGCGGCATCGGCGAGCGCCAGCACGCGTTGCGCACCGTGGGCGCGGTGCCCGCCGCGGCAGGCAACCTGCAGCCGGGCCTGGGCACCGCCGCGCAGATCCCGCCGGCGGTGCTGGGGGCCCTGGCTGACCCGGTGCTGGCCGGACCGCAGACTGTGCCGCCGACGCCGATGGGCCTTCCCGCTGCGCCGGGAGCCGGCCCCGCCGGCGGGATCTACGACGACCCGGTGGGCGGCGGTCTCTACGGGGATGCTTCACCGGTCCCCGGTGGGGCCGTGCAGGGGGGGCGGGTCGGCGTGCCCGGCGGCGACGGCCGCACGGGGACGTTCACCAGTGGGCCTGCCGCCGACGGTGGCACGGGCGGGCCGGGGCCGACCGGCGTGGTCGTCACCCCGCACGACGGGCGCGACTACCGGCTCTACGAGGGGACGATGCTGCCGGCGGTGCTGCGCGAGCAGCTCGACGGGTCCTTCTCGGGGCCGCTCTCCGCGATGGTGACGCGGCACGTGTACTCGGCGGACCGCCAGCGGGTCCTCATCCCGCGCGGGACCGTTGCGCTGGGGGCCTCCGAGGGCGTGCAGGATCTGTGGCAGGGGCGGCTGGCCATCGGCTTCAACCGGCTCATCTTTCCCGACGGGCGGTGGGTGCGGATGGACTTCGCGGGGATGAACGGGATCGGGGAGACGTCGCTGCGCGACCAGGTCAACCGGCACTACCTGCAGATGTTCGCGGCGGCGGGCGGCGTCGGCCTGCTTGCCGGCTTTGCCCAGGGTGGCGTCGGCGGGGGACAGGGGCAGTTCCGCTCGGCCGTGTCCGAGCAGATGGCCAGCACGTCGCTGCAGATCGTCTCGCAGTTTCTCAATCGGCTGCCCGAGGTCACCATCCGGGCCGGGCACCGCGTGAACATCCGCCTGATGCAGGACCTCGTGGTGCCCGCCGAGGCGGCCTGGGACGTCGAATAGCGGCACGCAGTCCCAATACTTGGACCATGAGCAGGCGCACGCGATCTCTCGTCGACTTGTTGTCCGCGATCGCCGTTTCGCTGGCGGTCGCGATCCTGGCGGCCGGGGCCTTCGGCGCCACGGCCGAGCCGGTGCAGTTCGACCGCCACGGTCGGCGTCTGCCGCCGGGGGCGGCGCCGCTGGTGCTCGGGCCGCTGCCCGGGTCGCCGTGGCGTGGGCGGGTGGCCTTCGGGGCGGAGTTTCCGCTCGGGGTCGACGCGGCGGCCATCGGCCGCGGGCTCGGCCCGTCGTTCCGCATGGTCCTGCCCCGGGTGGGGCCGGCAGGCAGCGTCTTCGACGCGGTGGTCGACGACGTCGAGCGCGAGGACGTGGCGGCGCTTGCGGCCGGCGTCGCCGGTGTGAACCCGGCCGGGTCGATGGTCTACACCGGGACGTTGCGCCGGCGTCCGGACGTGGTCGTGGTGCTGTCGGTGGTCAACGGGGTTCTGTACAGCCGCTTCGCGGTGGGCGAAGAGGCGTGGGTGATCTACTCGGACGCGGCGGGACGGGCGATGGTGCGTGTCGAGCGCCGCAGCGAGGCGGCGGCCGGCAACGCGGGCCCGGGGGCGTGGCCCGCGGTGCCGGGATTGCCGCAGTAGTGCGGAGGGGGTGCGGTCATGCGGTCGAAGGGCGTGCGGCGGGTGGCGGTGGTTGTGGCGCTGGTGGCGGTGATGGTGGTCGGCCGTGTTCAGCCGGCCGGGGCGTTCCTGTCGGCGCTCGACCCCGCAGGTTGGGCAGTCGTGGCGCAAATGGCGGCTGTAATCAGCCAGGCGGTCGCGATCAAGCGCCAAGTGGAGAACGTGCGCAACCAGGCACGGGCCGAGTTCTTCGGCAAGCTGGCGCCGCTGACCGGCAAGCTCGGAGTCGTCTCCGACTGGCTCGAGAACGCCCGCAGGGTGGGAGGCGCCGTCTACAACCCGCAGGTCCCGACGACGCTGCCGCCGAACACGTTCCCCGTGTTCAACCGCCCGATGGACGAGTGCGCCGGCGCGACCGGCGCAGAGCCGTGCATGCCCCCGATCAGGTCGGCCGCTTTGCCGATGCGGACTATCGGCGCGCTGGCCGACAACGCCCGCGCTGCCGTGCGGGACACGTCGCCGAACCCGATCATCGCGTCGTACACGGCGGACGACCGCCGGCTGCGCCAGACCATCAACCGCCTCGAGACGCGAGGCCGCGCCAACATCCGCCGGACGCGGGCCGCGGCCGAGCGGGCGGAGAACGAGCGCGCGATGCGCCGCGCGCTCATCGAGGAGCAGATGGCGATCGTCGAGGAGTGGCGCGGCTGCCAGGAGGCGCCGCCCGGCGCGTGGAACCCGGCCGGCGACGAGAGGCTGCCGTGCGTCACCAACGGCGGACTCGGCCAGGGCGACGACGGCGGCGGAACGCAGGGCGCGCAGGAGGATCTGCGCACCAAGCTCGAAGCGCTCGACACGTACCAGGACGGCGACGTTTCGCAGGTGCAGCTCGACACGATGCAGACGCAGCTGATCATCATGCTCGGCCGCTTCCAGGCGGTCCGCCTCGAACGCGAGGCGCACGAGCTCGAGCGGCGCGAGGAGGAGCGGATGATCGTCGAGGCCGAGCGGCGCCGCTCGCTGCAGGTCCTCGAGCGGGACCTGCGCTGCCAGGAGCGGTTCGGCCCGCAGTCGCACTTCATCGAGGACGGAGAACAGAACACGCCCCCGACCGGCAGCTGCCGCCGGGTGGTCGACGTCAGCGAGCAAGCGATCCGCCGGATGGCGAACAGCTGCCTGCTGCCGGGCCGGTGCGCGTCCTAGCGCAGGAGAACGACGATGCAAGAACACAACCCCCCGGAACGGCGGACCCGCCGCGGGCGGGGCGCGGCTTGGTTCGTCGCCAGCGCGCTGGCGCTGGTCTTCTCGCTGACGCCGGCCGGCGGCGTGGCTCGCTCCGAGGCCAGTTTCGTGGCGATTCTCGCGCAGACGAAGACCTACCTGAACATCCTCATTGACGAGTGGGAGAAGTACTCGCGGATCCTCGAGGACCACATGGACAAGGTCACCGGGATACTGCAGCCGTTCAACGAGATCCACGCCGGCGTGCGCGAGCTCACCGACACCCGCCGCCTGCGCGGCGTCTACCGCATGATGGACGCCTACCGTGCGTCGGTGTCGGACCCGCGCTGTTTCCTGCCCGGCGCGCCCGCCAACTGCACGTTCCAGCGGCACTTCACGCCGCCCGAGCTGCGCGAGATCGAGATGCAGGCGCGCCTGGGCATCGCCGACGGTCGCTACACGCTGGACGACCTCGAGCGGCAGGTGTTCGACCCCGGTCAGCGCCGCAGCGTGCAGGAGGTCCTGATCGACGTCGCCGGCGTGGCCGACCCCGACGTGGCGGTCCTGCAAAGCCGCATCGAGCGCAACGTGCAGCGCAACCGCTGGCAGATACGACGGCTGCGCAGCCTCTCGGGCCGCGGCCGGTACGCGGCCCGCAACTTCCAGCGGTGGGGTCCCGACGAGACCGGCGTCAACCGGCGCCTGTTGTCCGGCCCCCCCGGTGAAGACTGCCAGGTCGACCTGGATCTGCTGCAGAACGATGGAAGAGGGTGGGACAACCAGGAGGGAACGCACGACGACCCGACCATCCTCGACCAGGCGCTGCACGTCGACTGCCTCGGATCGGCCAACCACGTCGACAGCCCGCTCCTGGAACAGGCGCACCTGTCGGAGACTGAAGCCAAGACGCTACGCGTCGCGGGCATGACCGGGCTGCTGGAGATGGCCGCCCTCGAGGTCGAACAGCAAGCGACCGACGAGGCCGAGCGCATGGCGGCCGAGGAAGAGATCGAGGAGCATCGGCGCAACGAGGTCGAGCGGAACCGCCGACGGCTGAACTGCGCCGCCAACGGCGGCCTGTACGCTCTCGTCGACGCCAACGGCGCCTGCGGCACCGTCGATGACGAGGCGACGATACGCCAGGCGACCGAACGGATGCTGAACACGCCGATCACAAGCTGGTGAAGCCCCTTCCGAGCCACGGACGCTTTTGATGCTGATCCCGTAGTGAGGAAGGGATGGGGTACTGGTTCCCACGGTCGCGTGTGCCGCGTGGTGGTGTCTTTCGGCGCTTGCGCCGGCGGTCTTTCCGCCGCGCGTCGTTTGGTGACTGGGCGCGGCGTTTCGCCGGCCGACTCGCGGCTGCCTTCGTGCTGGCGATGGTGTTGCCGGCTTTTACCGCGACTCTGTCGGCTCAGACTCCAACCTCTATTGGCGTGTGCATGCGCAACAACACGCCTGACATACAGTCGGGAGGGTCCTTCGCGCCCGACGGCGACGCCCGCAGCATCACCCTGATGCCCCTCGAGCCGCTGGTGCAGTCCGCCATGCGCTGCGCGGCCGGGTTCGCCGACAACACGCTGCGGCCGATCGGGATGCGGATCTGGGCCGGGCTCGCGCTGATAATCACCATCTGGACCGGGATCCAGATGATGTTCTCCGGTGGCTTCGCCATCGGCGAGGTCGTCTCGCTGGCCCTCCTGCTGGGGTTCCCGCTGGCGATCATGCAGTCCTACAACACGCCGGTTCCCTGGCTGGGCAACCAGACGTTCTGGCAGATGGTCGCCGGCATGGGCGAGGCGGTCGCCGGAGACCTCGTGCGAGAGGCGTTCATGACGCTGCGCGACGCGGTCGCCACCACGTGGGCCACCATCTGGCGCTTCGACAGCACGAAGAGGGCCGTTACGGCCTCGAACGCGACCGAGTTCTCGATCCTGAACCCGTTCCGCTGGTTCGGCGAGATCTTCCGCAACGTGCTCGGCACGATTCAGCTCGCCATCGTGATCGTCGTCATCACCGCGCTGCTGATACTACCCGTGGTCGTGGCCTACTGCTCCTACCTCTGGGGGTACCTGTCGATCATGGTGAGCATCGTGCTCGGCCCGTTGCTCGTGCCCTGGTTCGTCGTCCCGCAGCTCCAGTTCCTCGCGTGGGGCTGGTTCCGCAGCCTCGTCGGGGGCACGGTGCACCTGATGGTGGCCGGCGCCGTCTTCGCCGTGGTCGCCCAGATCCTGGCGATCCCGCTGGTCCGGGTCGGCAACCAGATCGCCGAGGAGCGCGGGAGCGTCGGGTCGCTCGTCATCGACACCGCGATGATGGCGGCCGGCGGGACCTCAATCCTCCGGATGTGGTGGAAGGTCTCCGAGGTGCTGGTCGAGGCGCTGCCGCTGATCGTGGTCGCCTACCTGGGCGTGTTCAAGATCGGCGAGATCTCGTCGATGATCATGAACGGCGGCTCGATGCCGGCCTCCGGCATCGGCGAACGCATGCAGGGCGCGCGCCAGCTCAACCAGATGAAGGGCGGCGCGCGCGCCGGGCTGGCCGGCGGCCGCGCGATGGCCGGACAGGCCGGCGCCGCCATGGCTGGCAAGGCCGCGGCGATCGCTACCGGCGTGGGCGCGGCGGTCGTGGCCGCCGGGTCGGTGCTGTCGCAGGCGACCAAGCGCAGGTGAGCATCCGCGATGCGCGACCAGCACAAGCGGCGCGGACGGTGGCGCCTGCGGGCGGTAATCGCGCTGACGGCCGCGGCGCTGTGGGTCGCCGGTCCATGGTCGACCCCCCTCGGCGCGCAGGGACCGCCGGCCGGCGCGGGCGACTTCCCGGGCTGCGTCGAGGCGTACCTGATCTCGACGCCGACCGCGGGCGATAACCGGGTCGGCGGGTTCCAGGATCCGGACACGCTGCTCGCTGCCGTCTGGGTATGTGCCGGCGTCCACGCGGACCGTGAGATCGTGCCTATCGGCCGCGCCATGCTTGGCGGCCTCGTGATCATCATGATCATCTGGACCGGGGTCGGCTTCATGTTCTCCGGACAGTTCGACCTGGGCGGGCTGCTCGGCACGATCTTTCTCGCCGGCCTCGGCTTCATGGCGATCGACAACTATTTCTTCGCCTCGCCGGCGGCGACGCCGTGGCTCCCGGCGGGCGAGAGGTCGCAGGGCTTCGTCGCGCTGTTCGCCGACCAGGCGGTGGCCTGGGGCGACATGATCATCGGCAGCGCCGACGAGGACTTCCAGCGCGCGTTCTCCGAGGCCCGAACGCGCGGCCGCGAGCTGGTGGCGGAGACCAACCGCATCGTGCTCGCCGACGCCAACGGCGAGTACGCGGCGCTGCAGGGCAGCATCAGGCCCACCGCGCAGGCGCGCGGGTGGATCGCGCGCACGCGGTTCGAGGCCCGCATGCTGCTCATCCAGGTCTTCCACTGGACGATGGGTGTCCTTCTCGGAGTCATCGGATGGATGATCTACGCCCAGTACGTCTGGGGCTTCTTCACCCTGGCGGTACTGACGGTGCTCGGTCCGCTCTTCATCCCGTTCATGCTGATCAGCCAGCTGGACTTCTTGTTCATGGGCTGGGTGAAGGGGATGATCAACGGCGTCATCTACATGCTGACGGGTGCTGCCTTGTACGCGGTTACCGCGATGCTCCTGGTGGCTCCGTTGCAGCGGATGACGCAGGCCGCCGTGTTTGCCAGTCCGACCGACCCGGGTGGGTTTCTGGATGCTGCGGTCTTGATGGTGCAGCTTTTCGCCGAATACATACCGCTGGTGGTCATGTCCTTGTTCGCGGCTCTCAAGGTCAATGCGCTTTCGTCGATGATCGTCGCTGGCGGTACGCCCGTCGGAGCCGGTCTCGGCTCGGCCATCACGAAGGCTGCCTCCGGCATGAGGACGGCGGCGGGTTGGGCGTCGGCGGCGGCTGCCGGCGGCGTACTGTCGCAGGTCACCGACCGCCAGCGGGCCAAGCAGGCCATCGACGAGGCGAAGCGGCGCGCTGGTGGCTCGCCGCGTCTTGCCGAACGGGGGCCGTACCGCGGGGATCCGCTCAAGCAGCTTGAGGAGGAGCGCCAGCGGTTGAAGGGCAGGAAGAAGTAGCCCGGTTCCGTTTGTCGGGGCACCAGGGCTGGCGGCGGGTGTTGCCGGCCGCGCCTGCTTCTGACGTGTCGTTCCGCTTTTTCTCGTTGTACCTCTCAACCTTGTCTTTTCCCCGTTCCAGGGTATTCGGGCTCGAATTTGAGTGATACAAAAATATATCTCTCCCGCGGTTGCGCTCCGCGGTGCGGAATTACCGTCCTGCTGTTTGACTTTCGACCGTGTTTCGGTGGATTCTTGGCTTCAAGACTGCTGGAGAACTTCATACCTTGATCGGCGCCAGCCGTACTTCGTGTGTTCCTTCCTCGCCGTCGTTCCAGGAGCAGTAGCCGAATGTCTCCTCGAAGCGAATCCGTGTCCGTTTCACCGTCTCTTCCCGGCGACTGGCGCACGGCCGCGTTGCGGTCGCTCGTGGCGCTCTGGCGCAGGCGTGGGAGCCTTGGTCTCGAGGACGTCGAGGCCGTGGTTCCAGAGGACGCGCAGCATACCGAGCTGCGGGCTCTCGTCTCGGACCTGACCGCGGCCGGCGTATCGGTGGCGCTCGGCGAGGACGAGCGGCACGGTCCGTCCGGAGCGTCGGTGGTCAGCCTCTATTTCCGGGATATCGGGCGTAAGGACCTGCTCGGCTCGGAAGGCGAGCGGCGTCTGTCGCGCCTCTATCGCAACGGCGTCCGGCGGCGTGTCACGGCGCTTTCGCGCACCGTGGCCGGCGCCCGGGTGGCGGTGGCAGCGGCTCGGAAGGCCGCCGCCGGCCGGTGTCCGGTCCATGAGGTCGTCGTCGACGAGGTCGGCAAGCAAGGTCGTGTGGCGTTGGCCGCGGCGGTCGACCGTGCGCAGGCGGCCATCGACGCGTGCGTGCGGGATGACGCTTCGGTCGTCTCGGGTGCGCTCTTCTGGTCCGGGCGCGATCTCGCGCGCGGCCTGGTTTCCGGTCGTGCCCGGGTGCGGATGTCCCGTGCGGTGCAGGCGCTCGGTGTATGCCCGGCGGTGTTCGAGGAGATGACGGAGGTCGTGGGGCGGGAGCTGTCGCGTGTTGCGCGTGTCGTCCGTGACGGGGACGCGGGCGCTCGCGGGCGGCGCCGGGTGGTGCCCCGGCAGGTGCCCGCAGGTCCTGATGCTCCTGCTCTTCTTCAGGCGGTGCTCAACCGCGCGGCGGCGGGTGAACGCGATTCCGGCCGGGCGCGTCGCCGGTTCGTCGAGATGAACCTGCGCCTGGTCGTCGGTTTCGCCAAGCAGATGTACCGTCCGGAGCACGGCGTGTCCTTCCCGGACCTAATCCAGGAGGGTAATCTCGGCCTGTTGAAGGCTGTCGAGCGTTTCGATCCGGGTCAGGGGCGTTTCACGACGTACGCCGCGTGGTGGATCCGCCAGTCGATGCGCAAGGCGATCACCGAGACGGGTCGCACGGTGCGCATCCCCGTGCACGTGCAGGAGCGGCTGGCGGATGCCAACGCCGTCGAGTTGGAGGTCGCCCGTGAGCGTGGTTCGCGTCCCGGTGCGGACGAGGTCGCCGAGCGCATGGGTGTCGAGACCGGGATGGTCGAGCGCTTGTGGCTGGTGCCGCGTCACTCGGTGTCGGTTGACGCTCCCGTGTCAGCGAACGACGAGGAGAGCGAGACGTGGATCTCGCGACTCCCGGACCCGGATGCTCCGGATCCGGAGGCGGTGGTTCGCGGTGCGGAGTTCCGTAGTGCGTTGCTTGCGTTGATGCAGAGTGAGCTGCAGGGTGTCGAACAGGCGGCGCTGTGCCGGCGGTTCGGGTTGTCGGATCTGGTGGATGCGGCCGCCGACCGGCTTCTGAAGCGGATCCCGCGGGAGAAGCTCCGGCGGCTGGAGATGCGCGCGTTGCGCAAGATCCAGGCGGCGGCCGGCGTCGAGTCGTTGCGCGGCTTTCTCGGCTCCGATGGCGGCTTCGCGCCAGCGGGCGGGTGAGTGCCGAACCGTGGAGTCCTTGCTGGGCACGTTCGATCCGGCTGCCGCGGGTGATGCGCGGGTTCGTGTTTATGCCGGGCTGTCGTCTTGTTCGGCGATGGTCGTGAGGAAATTGGCGGGGTCGAAGCCGATCGCCGCGGCGACCTTCAGGAACTCGATGACGTCGAGTTTTCGGTAGCCGTTCTCGTACTTGCCGACGAAGGACGTCGGGCGGCGCAGCCGGGCGGCGACGGCCGCTTGGGTCAGACCGGCCCGGCGGCGCATGTGGCGGAGCCTCTCCGAGACGAGGGTTGCATCGCGTTTGTAGTCGACGGTCCGCGGGTTCCTTTCCTGCTCCATCGTGAGCGTTGCCGTGTTCGGGGTCATCGGATGCCTCCAGGGTGCGATGCGTCCAATGCGCGGTGAGGTCGCGTGTCTGCGGCGAGTGTAGGGATCGCGGGACCGGGCAGGGAGCCCGTGTCAGGTGCGGTTCTTGGTCGACCGTGCGGGATGCGGCGAGTCGCAGCGCTGGACCGCGTCGAGGTCTGCCGGCTCGTTCATGAAGTTGTTGATGAACTCGCCGGGATCGAAGCCGATCGCGCGGGCGACCTCGATGAACTCGATCACGTCGAGCCTGCGCTCGCCGGTTTCCACCTTGTAGACCCATTGCTGCGTGTGGTTGAGGCGCCGGCCCAGGGCAGTCTGGGTCAGGCCGGCTCGCAGGCGCATCTCTCGCAGGTGGCGGCGCAGCCGGGCGGCTACGGGGTCGAAGTGCGAACGGCTCACGGTTGGTGGTCTTTTGGCAGGCCGGGGTGCAGTACCCCAAGTTGGTGTACCGGCGGGGTGTGGGCGATGCTGTCGGTGTGTCTGAACGCTAGTCGTGGCTTGCGCGGTCTGGGTGGTGGGTCAGATTCGTGTGAGTTGGGGAATTGATGATCTGCGGGAAGGGAGGTTCGGGATGGCGTTTGTGGAGTTGTGCCGTCTACATGGGAACGGGCGTGGCGGCTGGGAAGGTATCGTGGACGGCGAGAAACGGGGCGATGGCTGGATGGTTCCGGGTGGAACGAAGTTCACTCTGTGGACCTTGGGTAGTGAAAACGTAGGCGCGTTTCTGCTGGAAGCCGTTCAGCCGAGAGACGTTGGTGGGCAGGATAGGGAGTGGGAAGGGGCGCACCTTCTGTGCAAAATCTGGAAGCGGAAGATTAAGCAGGGCTATTTGGGGAAGACTAAGTCAACTCAAATCGGGAGCTGAACTGGGAGTGGGATTTGCCGACGGGTCTTGTGTTTAACGTTTTTGACGATCGATCCGGTAACCGCGGTTTCGTTGTGAAGATCGATAGCGTTGGGGTGCGCACGTCGCGCTCGTGATTCTCGTTCATGTGGCTCTGCGAGCCTGTCGACGAGGGAGGGTGGTTTTGAAGGTAGTCAAGCGGGTCGTTGATGCGGTTTTTCGTCCGCACTACTATGCAGGCAGTGTAGCCGAGGATGTATTCGAACGGCAGGCTCTCGACGCTCGTCCTCCTTGGGTGGTCGAGCGAATTCCGCAGAGCAAGGAAGCGATGCAGCGGTATCGCGATGCGGCAGGCCGATCGGTAAAGCGTGCGGACTTTGTTGTCCGGAACTGCGGTGGTGCGGAGGTTGAGGTCAAGTGCAAGACGCGCTACACTCAGCATGGGAATGAGTACTATTTGCTCACATATAGCGAGTTGAAGAGGCACGAAGCCATGCGGGATTCCGTCACGCATGCTCCTGTGGTGTTCGCGTTTTATGAGCGTGCTGGCCGAAAAGTGTTGGCGGAAACGTTACGGATGGTAGACTTGGGGTTCTTGTTCCAAACGTCGGATTACCGGGCTGGAAAGCTTTACGTGCCGCAGCGAAAGGCGCTGATGGTGCCGTTGCGGTATACGCGGCCGGGTTTCCAGGTCCTGGAGATTCTGTCGCGTCGGTAGGACGAACTTGGTAGGAGGGATTGGAGATGGTAATGAGGAGGCACTCGTTGGGGCCCTTGGGACTCCCGTCGTTGTGGTTTCGTCATTCTTGATGTTTGCGTGTGGTGCAAGTCCGCATGACCGCGCGGAGGAGGTCATGCAGTCGGCCGTTGAGCGTTTTTCGGTTCTTCAAGCTCGCGTGGATGGCGTTATCCTTGCGGCGGAGGAGCGGGGACGTGGTGGCTGTGAGGGTGTTGATCCTGTACCGAACATCAACTTGGTTTTTGCTGTGCCGCGTGATGTGCGTGCACTCATGCAAGACGTCAATACCGAGTACATGGGTGCTCGTGCCGGTTGCAATTTGACTCTTGTTGAACTCCGGCGCCAGTTGAATGGAATGCGGGAGTTTCGGGACCGGTTGGTTCCTGATGCTGTTACCGATCTGGTGTCTGTGCTCCGTGCCCGTTTGGCTACCGTGTCTGCAGACGCGCTTGAGAGGGTTCTCGATGCGGCTGGTACGGATGAGGAGGCGTGGGTGGCGTTGAACCACGTGAACTCGTCGGGGTTCGGATCCCGTGTGCTTGATTTCGTTGAACTGGATCTGCGTTTCGCCGAGTTGGAGGCGGTTCTGAATCGTCAACTGAATGATGTTGCCAGATATCGTCCTATTGCCGTTCAAAAGAAAACAGAGTTTTACGAGCTGGCCGGCCAACCGGTTCCGGAACCGTAGTCTTCTTTTCCGGAACGCGAAGCGCTGGCATGGGTTTCTGTTTCTTTCGGGGGTGGGGGGCTTGGTGCAATCCCGTCCATTGGTGGACGGTATGGAACGTGGATCGTCGCCGTCGCGTTCCGGTTCGCGCGCTCGTCCCGCCGGTCGTAGCGTGTCGTCGTCGTGATGTTCCGGTGCCCCGCCAGCCGTGACGTGACGGCGATATCGTTGCCGGCGTCCAGCAGGCTGGTGATGAACGTCCGTCGCAGGTCGTGCGGCGTGCAGGAACGGATCCGGGCCTGCTCGCCACGGCGTTGCAGGATCAGGCGGATGCTCTCGGTGCACAGGCGCCTGGGGATGATGTGGTTTCCCCTCCCGGTTATGGCGTACAGCAGGGGGCCCTCCGCGTTCCCGCGGATCCTGAGCCATGCGTTGACCGCGTCCTCGACGCCGCTGTTCATGTGCGCGAGGCGTTCGTGGTTGCCCTTGCCGACGACGCGCAGCGTCGCGTTGTCCCTGTCGAGGTCCTTGAGATCGAGGTTGGCTGCCTCGCTGCGGCGCAGCCCGCACCCGATCAGGATGGCGAGCAGCGCGGCGTCGCGGGCCGCGTTGGGCCCGGGTTCGGCGCATGCTTCGAACAACGCACGGACCTCCGCCGGGTCGAGCGCGCGGCCGGCCGGGAGCCTGCTGCCCTGTATGCCGGGGATCGCCACCGCCCGTTTGTAGCTGTCGGTGTCCATCATTCCGAGCTTCCATGCCTGGCGCAGGACGCTGCGGACCATCGAGATGATCTTGTTGGCCGTTGCCGGCGCGTAGTGGTCGGCGAGTGTTGCGCGCAGGAAGCTCATGTGGTGGTAGCGGATCAGGTGCCATGGCGTCGACCGGATGTCCTTTTCTCCGAGCAGGCGGGCGACGATGTTCAGGGTCGATAACGCCGTCGCGCGGCTCATGGCGGTCTGCGTGGTGATCAGGTACGTGGCTGCCGGGTGCCGGTCGACCTGCTCGGGCATCTCCGCGCCGAGTCGGCTGAGTACGGGTACGTGCGCCCTGTACTGCTCCGCGTGTTCGCTCGTGATCCGCTCGTAGAGCCTTGCGGTTGTGTCCGGATTCGGCATCAGAACAGTGATCCTTGCGGGCTGGAGGGCTGCTGGCCGGCAGCCTCGTTCCGGGTGGGCTTCTTCTTGCGCGGCCGCGCCGGAGTCTTCGGCCGGCCTGCCGCTGGCGGTTGCCGGCTGACCTCTGCCGCGCCCGTTGGGGTTCGAGGCAGCTGTTCCGGCTCGCGTGCCGCCGCGATCGCCCGGGCGAACTCGGGCGTCTCCCGGCACCGCGGGCACTCGATGTCCTCGACGGGCGCCGAGCCGGTCTCGCTGTACTTCTTCGGGAAGTCGACCATGCAGGCGGCCATGTAGTAGTGCGTCCAGCCGCTCCGGGTGCGGATGTGCCGCTTCGCGTCGCGCGGGTCGGGCGTGGCGATCCGCACTGTGGGGATGTGGCCGGGCGGCAGGGCCGCCTCGGTGGGTTCGTCGGTCATCGTGGCGTTTCGTGGCGGCGGGAGTGTACGGATCCGGTTCCGGGCTGCTCCGGTCTCTGCGGCCGGTTCGCGCTTCACCGTGGTGCAGCACGCGCAGGAGCACGGTTGCGCGCTCGGAGGGTCACCGGTTGCGGTCCGCGTTGCTTACGCTTGCCGCATGCAGATACCGATGGTCGTCAAGGAGCGGAGGGTCCGGGTGCACGCGAGCATCCCGGTCAGTCAGGTGGATGCGCTCAAGGCACTGGCGGCGGCCAGCGGCGTTTCCCTGTCCAGGGCGATTCACTACGCCGTGGAACGGCTGCTCGATGTTGCGCGCGAGGATGGCGCCCTGGCGGTCACGGGCGCGCTCGCGCCGGCCGCCGAGGTGGAGGGCCGGGACGGCGCGATCGCCGAGGTTGCCGAAGCGCTTGATCTTCGCGTGCCGGATTCGGCGCCTGGATCCCCAGATCCGGTCGGAGGTGGCGGTGAGCCTCTGCTGCTTGGTCCTGGCGAGCCGGGCGGTGCGGGTCAGGTGGTGCAGTCAGAGGCGCACGGGAGCGATCGGGAAAGCGACCTCGCGCTGGAGCACGAGAGCGCGCACGGAGCGGAACAGGTCGCTGCGCCCCTGGCTGCGCCCGCCGACGACGCAGCACGTGCTGCTGCCGGGTGAGCCCTTCCGACGCGCGGGAATGCGCGCCGCCGGTTGCGCCCCGGAGGGGTGCACGTACTGCGCGCTGTTCTGCTGCAAGGAACTGACCACTTTGCGGGAACGTGCATTCCAGCAAGTGAAGCAGAAGGTGATGTAGCAGCTGAACCCGCGCCTGGCGTAGCGCGCGGGATCAGAGAACAGGCGCACGGGAGCGGGGTGCGCCGCGGCGTACGCCGGGGCGCAGAGAGCGGCGCCTGAGAGCGAAGCAGTTACGGGCGCACGGCCGTTACGTGCGCCCGCTGCAGACCGGCGATCAGCCGCGGGATGCAGCAGAACGAACAAGCTGGTGCAGTCCGTGAGTCGTGCGGATTGGTTCGCCGGGTTGGGGCGGGGAGGTTCTGGAAATGGTTGAGCTTTTCACAGCCGTCGTTCCGGTCATCGGTGCTCAATTGTGGGATGTCCGAGATTACGAGATCCGACGGACCGTCGTGACTGGTAGGATCTTGGCGGTGGATCCCGGGTTCGGGGGCACGGCGCCGCGCGGCGGCGCACCCGGTTGGGCATTTCAGCAGGGGGGTGTTCAGTGATTGCGGGGTTCCTGGTGCTGCTTGCTTTTGTTTGTGTTGTGCCTCGCGGTCATGTACTTTTACCTGGGGCGAGACCTGTCCTTTTACCTGGGGCCCGACAGGTTTCCGGTGAGCGTGATCGCGATCGGTGCGGTCTGCATCCTCTGCGTCGCCGCCTTTACGGTCCTTGAGCGTTGTAGCTGACCGGATCGCGAATGGGACAGATCGTGATCGCGTTCGATCGGCGTGGGCTCAGGTCATCTCCTCGCGCCGCTGGTGGTCGTGGTTTCCGTACCGCGACCGCGGCGTTGCTGCCGCCGCCGCGGCCGTCAGCCGTCTCCTGACGCTCCAGAGCTTCTGGAGTTGGTCGTTCGTCGGCTGGTCGCCGGCGTGGCGGTAGTCCGCCCCGTCGAATTCGATGACGTCGCACATCTGGTGCAGCAGCGACAGCAGCCGCCCGCCGATCTCCCAGAGCAGCGAGTCCTTCTCGTGCGGGCTGGGCGCGAGCCTGCTGATGCAGACGGTGGCGCGGTCCTGGTTGCAGCGGTTGTTGATGATCAGCCCCAGCGTGTCCTGGCCCCAGCGGGTCAGGTGCTCGGCACCGAGGTCGTCGAGTACGAGCAGGTCGGTCGTGCCGTACCGCCGCAGGATCTCGTGCTCGCGCGTATCCGTGTCGTTGTCGTAGCTGGCGCGCAGGTCGCTGAGCAGCCTGGCCGTGTCGCAGTAGAGGCCGCCGATGCCCTTGTCGATGCACTCGTTGAGCATGGCGACGGCCAGGTGCGTCTTGCCGGTGCCGCTCGGCCCGGCGAGCAGCAGCCCCTTCTGCGGGGCCGGGAAGTCGTGCGCGAATCTGCGCGTCCGGTTGAACGCGCGCTCGAGGTCCTCGTTCGGGTAGACGTTGAAGCTGTCGAACGTGCACTTGGCGTAGCGGGGCGGGATCCCGGCGCCGGCCCTCAGCCGTTCGGCCTGTTTCGGGAACCAGCACTCGCACCGGGTGGCGCGGCGGATCTGGCGAGCCGCGTCGCTGGTGCGGACGACCCATCCGGTCCCCTTGCACTCGGCGCACACCTCGGGCGCGGTTCCGCGGGTGGCCGCGGTCGCTTCGCGCAGTCTGCGCATGCGTTCTTCGATGCTCCCTCGCGCGTTCTGGAAGGTATTCATCTCGCTCTCCGGGCGGGGTGCGGCGGCTATCGCCTGCCCGCGGCGGGTTTCGATCCGGCGGGCGTCCGCTTGACGATTGCGGCGGTCTCGAACGGGATCCGGTGGCGCTCGAGCGTGGCGCTGGTCGTCTCGGCGCAGGCGTCGCAGTAGCGGACGCCGGGCCGCACGCCGGCGGTGACGATGACGGTGGTCGCCGCCGGCCGCTCGGCCTCGAAGTGGACGGGCGACTGGCAGCGCGGCCTTCGGTCCCCCTCGTCGCCGTCGATGCTCCTGACGGTGATCCGTGACGCGGACGGGCCCTTGCGCGCCCGTGCCGCGCAGTCGGCGCAGCGGGGCAACGGCTGGTGTGGCTGCTCGCCGGCCGAACGTGGCGTGCGCAGGCTGACCAGGTGCGTGGCCACCGGCCGTGCGTCGGGCGGCAGGGTGTCGTGGGTCGGGTGCGTGCAGCGCGGCGGGTCGGCTTCGGCGTCGCCCGGGCCGGGTCTCGCATCGCCGATCGTCAGCTCGTGGCCGGTGGCCAGCGCGGCGTAGAGCAGCTCGTCGATGTCGGCCAGCGCGTGGTCGAGGTCCTCGCGCGTGCGGGTGGTCATGGCCGCCACGCGGCCGGTCTCGCGGCGGAGCTTCTGGAGGTTGTGTTCGATGGCGTCCATCCGGCTGGAGTTGTCGTCGGGCATGGGCAGAGCGTAGGGGCGCGTGGTGGTCGCGCGCGCGTGGTGGTCGAACGGGCGGTCCGCCCGTTCGGGTGGTGGGTGTCATCCAGCCGGGACGTGCGCCGGGGTGGGCGGTGCGGACAGCAGGCTGTCGGTTTCGGACGCCCTCTCCGTTCCTTCGGTGTCGTTCGGCTCGAAGCAGGACGGGTGCACGAGGTGCCGGGCGCCGGCGGCGGTGAAGCGCTCGCGGATCCGGACGCTCCAGGTGTCGATGCCCTTCCACTCGTCGTTCTCGCGGTGGAACGCGGCGATGCGGTCGAGCTCCGAGGCGAATTCGGCGTCGGTGTTGCACTCGATCAGCGTGCGGTCGCCCTCGGCGTAGCAGAGGATCTGCCGCTCGAACGGGTTGGCCCATTGGCCGAACCAGGAGGCGTCCTGGCCGGTGTCCATCTGGGCCCAGTCGCCCTGGCTGCTGCAAAGGCCGAAATCGTAGGCGTAGCGGTTGTCGACCTTGTGGCCGATGAACTCTCTTGTCGTCTTGATCATGGCGGGTGTTCTCCGAACGTGGTGGCGCGTCTGACGACGCGCCACGCGGTCCGCGCACGTCCGGTTACGTACGCGCCGTCGTGCGCCGCTTTCAGTGGCTTGGGCCGGTGTCCCTGTAGCGGCTCGAGGATCGGTGGCGGTTGCAGGATCGGCAGCGGATCGATGAATCGTCCGGCGCCGGTGGCGATGAAGCGTTTGCGCACGTGCTCGCTCGGTGGGTCGATCGCGTTCCAGGCGTCGTTCATGGCGTGGAACTTGACGAGGTCGTCGATCTGCTGCGCGAACTCCTCCTTGGTGTCAAAGTCGAGCCGGGTGACGACGCGGTTCTCGTAGCAGGTGGTCATGAAGGTGAAGGGGTTCGCCCAGCGGCGGAAGTCGGGGCCGTCGCGCCCGGTCTTCATCTGGCTCCACTGGTCGGCGACCGCCAGGACCGCGTGGTAGTCCTCGCAGTCGGTGACGGTCGGGTGGGCGGTGTGTCTGGCTACTCGGAACATGTGCGTTGTGGTGATCCGCCAGTGGGTGCGGAGTACGGTGGCCCGGTCCGGTACGGATCCGGGACGTTTGGCGGGTGGTCCGCCAGTCGCGGGGGTGGATGTTGAGGGCCGGTCGGGGCGTCAGTCCCGGGACGACGCCGTTGTCCGGGCGGCAGCTGCCTGGATGCGTTCGTTCAGTTCGTAAGCCCACTCGGGCATGGTCGGTGCTTGCGCCACTTCACGGCCGTTCTCGATGAGGATGACTCTGCAGGTCGTCTGGCCGCTGTTGTCGAGCATGTGGATGTAGCTGATCGCGTGCGCGGTGCGTGCGAGGTTGCCCGGGCATGTCGCCCATCGCCGGCGGATCTCGGCTGCCGGAACCTCGTGCCCGGTGCGTGTCGCGACGCGGACCGCGACGCGCTGGATATTGATCTCCGGGCGCCGGGTGCCGAGGAATATCGCCGTTGTACGGTATCCGAGCGCTCCGGCGCGCTCGATGATCGCGGGGCGGGATCGGCCCGAGTAGGTGCTCTCGAAACCGAAGTCCTCCTTGCGGGTCAGATGGCCTTCGATCCGCTCGTCGATCAGGTCGCGCGCCGCGCGCTGGTGCGCCGGGCTGTTCCACCCGCCGAGACCCTCGGTGATCGTGTCCGCGTTGTAGAAGTGCTCCGGCAGCAGGTCGCCGTGGCGTCTGCACCACGTCGTCTTGCCGGCCCCGTTGGCTCCGATCACGATGATCGGCTGCGGCATCGGTTGCTCTCGGTCGGTTCTTCCAGTCTTGGATCCGCGCAGGGGATCGGCCTGTCGGCGGGTGTTGCTTCGGTTGTCCCGTCGGGCCAGTGGCGCGTTCTCGTGTCGCTCTCCAGCCACCAGCGGTCGATGACGCCGTTGGGCCATTCGGTCACGATGGCTCCGGGCTCGTTCTCGGGCTCGTACACGCACGGCCTGCCCTGCTCGAAGCAGATCCGTCGGCTGTCTTCGGTCTCCGGGACGAGCGGTTCGGTGTGGCGGTTCTCCGGCATGGATGCCTCGTCGCTGGGGTTGGCGCTGACGCCCGCGAGCGTCAGCGGCTCTCGTTCTCCGAGGAGTTCTCGAACAGCTCCTCGCCGCTTCCCCGGAAGTCGATGTCCGGGATGATCGCCTGCGGCTTGAAGGTGACGCGGTAGTGGTACGCGCTGACCCGCGCTCCGTCGAGCTGCTCGGCGAAGTACGTCACGTTGTCGCTGAGGCCGAGGAAGTGCTTCTTGTAATCGGCGTCGTCGACCTTGCAGGTGACCTCGAGCTGGTTCTGCTGGTCCTCGACTGAGCACAGCCCCTCGATCGACAGCAGGTAGGTGTCGGTGATCCCGTTCAGGAACACGACACGCCGCATGATCTCGAAGTTGTCGGCCGCCAGGGACAGGTTTCTGGAGGCGATCTGCGCGTCGTTGATGCAGCCTGCGGCGGCGGCGGTGATCAGGACGGTCAGGACGGTCAGGACGGTTCGCGTGATTCTCATGGTGGTTTCCTCCGGAGACGCGTATTCCGCGCTCCGGCCGCGTGGCCTCTATCCGTGGTGTACGCGCGTGTAGACGCCGCGCTCGTGGCGGCGGAACCGCGCGTCGTTGTTGACGGCGCCGTGGATGTTGTGGGCTGCCGCGGTGCGCTTCGGGTTTAGGCGGACGTACGGCGAGAGCCGGTCGACCAGCTCGCTGCAGGTGAACGGCTTGTTGGAGGTCAGGGCGACCACGAAGTCGCTCAGCGACGGCCGCTGCTTTCCCGTTCCGCCCAGGTCGGCCGGTCCGCGTCGTCCGGCCGCGATGTCGGCGATGACGCGGCGCGCGAGCCGGACGCCGCGACGTCGCGCCTCGGATGGCCGAGCGTGCCGCGCCAGGACGTCGATGGCGGTGTCGGTCTCGATGGTGGACGGCGCGGTGTCGTCCAGTTCCGCGCGTTCGCGGCACAGGGCGTGGGCGGCGGCGGCGAAGACTTCGGCCGGCGGGGTCGGCGGCGCCAGCGGGAGCGGCGCCGGTGCGGACTTGGGCATCGGTCTGGTCAGAGGGGCAGTGCGGCGGGCTCGGCGACTCGCGGGCTGTCGTTGCGGGGGTTGTTGACCGCCGTCGAGACCTCGTGGATCCGGAGCGGCCGGGTCCCCGGTTGCGCGGCCAGCGTCATCAGGCGGTCGTGGCCTGTACCGGCGTCGAGCCAGTCGTCGATCTCGGCGTCGGATTCGAGCACGGCCGGTTGGCGGTGATGAACGGCTGCGATCTCGTCGCGCGGCACGGTGGTGAGCACCGTGAAGCCGTCGAGCGGTCCGGCGGGCCCGTTCCAGCGGTCCCAGAGGGCGGCGAGGTGGAGGATGCCGTCCTCGGCGTCGGCGATGAGGAACGGCGTGCGTCCGGGCTTGCGCCACTCGTACCAGCCGTTGACGGGCAGCACGGCGCGCCGGCGCCTCCAGGCGTCGCGGAAGGTCGGCTTGACGCCGGCCGTCTCCGCGCGGGCGTTGTGCGGGGCGAAGTCGTCGCTGCGCGCCCAGGAGGGCACCAGCCCCCAACGCAGGCGCCCGATCCGTCGCTGTCGGTCCTCGGCGCGGCACAGCGCGTAGCAGTCTCCGGGCGGTCCGTTCCAACGGATCGGGATCTGCGGGTCGGTGTTGTCGGTCTGGACGTGGTAGACGCGCCCGAGGGCGTGGACCTCGACGTTCTGGATGATGCGTGCGCACATGGTGGCGCTACTCCATCCGCGTGAACGTCGCGTCTTCCTGGTCGCGGAACATCAGGCGCGCCTTTTCGATGGCGGCGTAGCGGGCGCCGTTCTTGGTGGCGGCCTGCACGTACAGCAGGATCTTCTGGCCCTGCAGCTCGAAGCGCGCCGCCCAGGGGCGGAGGTCGGCTGGCACGTAGACGTTGCGGGGCGTCGTCGTGTCGTGGCAGAGCCGCTGGTAGGCGGCGATGAGCAGGCGTTCCTGCTGCAGCGTCTGTTTGTCGGGGTGTTCGGCGGCGGCGTTGAGTGCGTCGGCCGTGTCGGTCAGCGGTGTTCCGCTGTTCCAGCCGTCGTCGGTTGCCTGGGCGTACGGATGAAGCCCCGCGAGCAGCGTTCCTGACCCGTTGGCGAAGACGCGCAGGAACGACGTCTCGAGGGTGTTGTCGACGGGGCGTCCGTCGCGGTGGAACTCGCTGGCAAAGCGGTAGCCGGGATAGCGGGGCATGGCGCCCTCCTTGGTGGTGTGCACGCTCGTTGATGCGGCGTGCGGGCGTGGATTCTCGGGTTCTGCCGACCCTGGCGGTGTCAGTCCGCGGTTGTGCGGATCTCGTCGGCGTGCTCGCGCCCGAGGAAGCGCCACCAGGCGATCCCGCCGGCGAGGAACCGGCGCGTGTCGTTGTAGCGGCGCTCTGCGACCGCGGGCGGGCTACAGACGGGGCAGTCCGGATTGTCGGGTCCATTCCGCATGCTCGGTGTGCTCCTTGCGGCGACCTGCTGCTGCCGGGGAATCAGGTGTGTGCCTGGTCTTGCAGGCGATTCAGGCGGAGGAGGTAGTCTCGGTACATGGTTTCGGTGACGTTGAACGGGTCGTCGTTCTCGCGCACGTGTCGAGCGAGGTCGTAGCCGCATGAAGTACACGTGGCTGCGTGCGGTTGGTCGGCGTGGCAGGCCGGGCACTTCGTCATTGGGGTCCGTCTCCTGGATGCCGGGCTCGTTTCTCAGATGAACTGCTTGCTCAGCGCGAGTCCCTGGCGGTTGTAGGCCGACCCGATGGCGCTGCCGTAGGTCTGCTCGGGCCGCGCGGCCATGCGGCTGTACAGCAGGCGGCCGACCCGCTGGCCGTGCTCCATCGACAGCGCCGTCTCGTGGGCGCGCACCTCGAGGACGGCGCGCGTTCCCCGCTGGTTGTCGCTCCAGCCGAACCCCGGGTCGAAGAACCCGGCGTAGTGGATCCGGAACTCGCCCACGGCCGGGTCGAACGGGACCATCTCGGCCGCGAAGTCCTCGGGGATCGACAGGCGTTCGGCGGAGTTGAGCAGGTACAGGTGGCCGGGATCGAGGATGAGCCGTCCGCTCGGGGGCGCCGGAACCGGCTCCCAGAAGTCCGTCGGCCGGTAGTGGCGGCGCTTGCTCAGGTCGATGATCGGGGCGTTGGTCCGCCCGCGCCAGGCGATGACGTCGCCGAGCTCGCCGGGGTGGTCGCCGGCGATCCGGGCGGTGACGATCATGCCGTCGTCGATCACGGCCACGGCCCGTTCTCCGGCGCCGGTGCGACAGAGGCCGTGTACCCGGTCGGTGGCGCGCAGTTCGTCGTCGGTGCACAGCGCGTCTCCGCGTTCGAGGCGCAACTGCGTCAGGCAGTCGCCCTCGCGGACGACGATTGGAAAGGTCCGTGGGACGATCTCGAGCCAGAGGTGACCGTCGTAGCCGGCGGGTATGCGGTCGAACGTGTCCCCGTGGTCGGTGATGACCCGGGTGAAGACGTCGAGGCGTCCGGTCGTGCTCTTCGGGTTGGCCTTCCCGCCCAGCGTCTCCGGCAGGTACAGCATCTCCTGCAGGCAGACGACGTAGATGCAGTTGCGCTCGAGGATGGTCGGCTGGCGCAGCTCCAGCCGACCCATGCCGAACTCGGCGAGCTTGTCGGGGACGCTGGCGTTCGGCCCGGTGAGGAAGCTGGCCTGGACGCGGTGCGCCGTGATGCCGAGGCGCAGGTCGAGGCTCGCGGGCTGGTACTGCTCCTCGCGTATCGGGTTCGGCACGATGATGCGGCCGTCGGCGGCGAGCTCGCGCAGCTCCTGCACGGGCAGTACGCCAGGTGCGGATTTCGTGTTGTTCATGGCAACGGTCCGTCGATGGGCCACGGCGCGTGGCCCGCGGCGAAGCGGTCGAGCGCGGCGATCGCCTCGTGGGGCGTGATGCGGTCGAGGGTGTAGTGTCCGGGCGCCGGGTACAGCAGGTTGCAGGACGTGGATGTGCGGCGCGTCGAGGACGGCGGCGACGATCCGGGGGACGGGCACCGGCAGCCGGCCGGGCCGCCAGATCCGCTGGGCGATCAGGTCCCAGGCCGCGTTGCGGGCGGCCCCGGGGAAGAGCGTGATGGCGAGCCCGGCGATGCAACCGGCGGTGTCGTGGCCGTTGCTGCTGTGGAACGTGCGCATGTGGAAGCGCGTGATCGGCGCCAGCGCGCCGGGGTTCGTCGCCAGCGCGCTCGGGTCGGTCCGGCAGCCGGACGGGGTCGTTTCGCGCGGCGGCTTCAGCTCGTCGAGCGCGTTGCAGACCGTTTGCAGGCGTACGTGATTCATCGGGTTCGGGGGCCGTCGGCGCCGTCGTCCCCGGGTGCGTTCCGTTTGGCTGGAGCGTACGGGTCGGCGGTCTCCGGGGCGGCCGGAACGCTGATCCGGGCTTACCGCGGGAGGCAGGAGTCTGCCGGAGCGTCGAGGCGGGTCCCCTTCGGGTCCATGGTGAACGCTCCGTGCTGGGTGATCCGGGTTCTGGCGCGGAGGATCCCGGTGTTCAGGCTTTGCCGTCCGCCCTGGCGACCGCCGCCTCGGCTCGGCGCGCGATTCGCGCCGCCCAGGCCTGTTCGAAGCTCTTCGGAGGCGGTGCCGGATCGCACAGTCTCGTTCCGCAGTCGTCGCACTGGATGTCGTCGTCCCAGGTCAACTCGTTTGCGTGTATGGGGATCGGTTCGGGTCCCCTGACGATCCGGCCGTTCCGCGTCAGCGCTCTGCGTATGCGCCCGCTTCCGCATGGCTCGCAGCTGATCCTTTCGCTGTCGCTCCACGCGTACCCGATGATCGGGTTCTCCATGTGGTTTCCTTCTGCCCTGGATCGGGCCGGCTGAGTGTTCGATCTGGTCGCCGTGCAGTCGTGACGTGTCATTCAGCTACTGGTCGGCGCGGCCGCGGGCTCGCGCTTCGCGGTCGCCGCCGTCAGCACCGGCGGCTCGCCGGGGCGTCCGTAGTCGGGGCACTCGAGCAGGGCTTCGTTGACTGCCGGCAGCGGAGCGCCTTCGCCGATCGGTCGCGGCAGGGCGCGGGTGAAGCCGTGGTACACGACGCCTTCGCGGGTGATGCCCTGCCGCTGTCTGCTCTCGGCCAGTTACCGTTCGATGTCGGTGGCGGACAGCTCTCCGGTTTTGGTGTCGCCGTCCAGCGTGTCGGCGTACCGGAGCTCGCGGATTACAAGGATGACGCTGCCGACGCACTCCAGCGTGGTGGCGCCGGGCTTCGCGCCGGCGTACTTGCGGTGGTCCGCGTGGCCGGGGTCGGTCGGATGGCAGCTCTGCATGCCGCCGCCCTTGCGGATCTGGTTCCAGAGCCGGCGCAGGTTGTCCTTGCGATAGAAGCCGCCCGGGTGGCGCTTGCCGTGGTTGGCGACTCGCCAGGGGCATTCGTCGCAGGGGACCGCGGTGGTCTTGGTGTCGCTCATGGTCGTCGTTCTCAGCTGACGATCTCGATCTGGTAGTCGCTCAGCTCGCGTTCGGTCAGCGGCCGGTTGGTGAAGAACTCGCCGAAGGTGCGTTCCGAGACGGGGTGGCGCGGGAACCTTCCGGCCAGCTCTTGCGGCACGCGCGTCCAGCCCGCGACCTGCACTCCCTGCGGCAGCGTCCCGTACTGGGTCGCCGGGCGGTAGCGCATGGTGTACACGCTCGCGTCGTCGTCTGGCACGGCCTCGGGCGGCAGGACCTGGTAGTCCAGGGTCTCGACTTCGGTCGCCCAGTCGGGGATGTCCCCGAGGGAGCCGACGTCGAGGCGGCGGTTGCGGTGTTCGCGTGCCGCGATCTCGGCTTCCTGGCGGGCTCTTGTTTCGCTGTGGTAGACCCGGGTCGGGTACTGGATGTCTCCCGCGGCCGGCGGGCCGTTGCGGCACTCGACGGCGACGTAGTAGCAGAGGCGCATGTTCTTCCTTTCGGTGCGTCCGTTGGTTCGGCGTCAGGGGACTGGTTCGTGGTAGGCGTCGGCGATGGTGCGGCCGGTGGCCGCGTCGCGCACGGTGAGCCGGACGGCGGTGTCGTGCTCGCAGGCGTCGCTGCGTAGCAGGTCGTAGGCGTACGCCCAGCTCGTCTCCGGATCGGTGTCGAGGACGAGCCTCGTTTCGCCCAGCGCCCGCCAGTCGCGGTTGCGGGTGAGGGTGCTTCTGATCATCCGCAGGTGACGTGGGAGGCGGTCGGTGCGTTCTCCGCGGGAGATGGCGGCTTGTCTTGCCCGGCCGTCGGTGGTGGGTGCGATGGCGTGCGGAGGCAGCGGCGTGCCAGTGAAGGTCAGCTTGATGCCGATCCCGGCGGCGACCTCGGTCAGCATCTGCTCGCGTGCGGTGTCGCCGAGTAGCGGGTCGTCGTTGATGGCGTACAGCAGGTACCGGGAAGGGAACCGCCGTTCGGGCGTTCGCGGGTCCTCTGTCCAGGTGGCGTCGTTGCGGTTCGTGTAGAACTCGTGCAGGACGGTCGGGAGAGGCTGGTTCCGCATCGCCGAGATTCGGCAGTGCTTCTCGAGACGGTCGGCCCGGATTCCGGCGGTTCGTGCGATGCTGCCCACCACGCACTCGTGGCCCGTGTCGCAGTTGCGCAGCGTCCCGTCGGGTGCGCCGCGCAGCCAGCGGCCGCGGTCGATCCCTACGTGCAGCACTGCTTGATCGGGAGTCACTGTTGACCTCCCGCGTGCGGATCCGCGTCGAGCCTGATGTCCGCCATGAATAGCACGGTGTGCGTGTGGTTGTTCAGCGCCCAGAGCCGTCCGCCGTGCTCGAACGGCTCAGCGCCGCGGGCCATCCACTGCAGCTGCTCCCAGGTGTCGGCGTGCCCGATCTCGTCGGTCGTCGGGTTGTCGGTGGCGACGCCGGCCCGGTCCAGGTACAGCGTGTACCGCGTGATGGCGCCGTCCCCCTGCTTCGGTTCGGGCGTGGGGGCGGCGGGTGGCTTGATCAGCATGCCGACCCTGCCGGGGCCGGGTTCGCTTGCCAGCAGCGCGTCGGGGTGCGGTGCGGCGACATGTGCGGCCAGGCCTGGATCGACGTGGTGGAGGACGTCGCGGTCTACCAGAACCAGGCCGTCGCCGCCGTTCTCTGCGCGGTCGCGTTCGATCTCCATCTGCAGGAAGCGGTTGAGCGCGACGATCTGGTCCGCGGTCGGCGGCTGTAGCGTGGCGGCGTCCATGGCGCTGGCGCCGGTGGGAATCCGCTCGCCGGAGAGCACGTAGCTCTCGCGCACGTGCTCGGCGGCGGTCAGTACCGTCGGGTGCAGGATGATGTCCGAGGGACCCTCGGTGGTCAGGAGCATGATCGGGGATGCGGTCAGGTTCAGCATGCGGTCTCCGTTGGGTGCGGTCGTTGGGGAGCTTGTGGGATCGCGGGTGCGCGGTCGCGCCCTCGGTCCTCGTGGTGAATGCTCGCTCCGTCAGGACATGGCAGAGAGCACTTCGCCCGTCGGCGTGGAGTCGGAGCGTTGTGTCGTCTGCGGTGGTCCGCGGACGGACCCGCCGGCGACCGATTGCCGGACGTGCCGGTTCACGGACCTGTTGGGGAAGCGGCACCGGCCGCGCTGCGAGCTGTGCGGGAAGTTCGTGCCGGAAGCGTGGGCAATGAGCTGGGTCGTGCGGGCGCGGTACCCGGCGCCGCCCCAGCTGTGCATTCCGTGTGATTCGCTGGTGGATGCGGTTGAGGGGGGCGAGTAGGGCGGCGTCGTGCGATCCTGTCGCCCGGTCTCGCTCTTTCCTTCCGGATGCTTTCCGGCGTGCCGGTGGGCGGTTGGCGCCGCCCCGTCGGGCTCACTTCCACGCGTCGCTGTGGCTGTTCGCGTACTCGAGGGCCGACGTGCCCACCTTGTCGTAGGGGACGACGGCGGCCGTGTGCCCGTCCTCTCGCAGCCGGCGTGCGATCCGGCGGGCCTCCGACAGCCTCGCGTACACGGCGGCGGGTCCGCGGGACAGCCCGCGGTTCGGGGCGTGCAGCGTCTCGCCGTCGGCGCCGACGATGCGCCAGCGATAGGGGGCGGCGAGTCCTCCGGTCTTGCGGTTCATGGTCGTCTTCCGTTACGGGCACGCTGGTCCGGATCGGCGCGCAGTCGCCCTTTTCAGAGCCGCCCGTGCTCCTTGAACGAGTAGTACGACGCTGTCGTGAGGATGATGTGATCGAGCAGCTGGATGTTCATCAGGTTGCCGGCTTCGGTCACGCGCTCGGTGAGCGCAATATCGTCCTCCGATGGCGTCGGGTCTCCTGATGGGTGGTTGTGCCAGATGATGATCGTCGCTGCGTCGGTGAGTAGCGCGGTGCGGAACAGCTCGCGCGGCGACAGGGGTGTTTCGTCCACCGTCCCCCGCGTCAGGATGATGTCGCGCAACAGCCCGTACCGGCTGTTCAGCGACAGGACGCCCAGCTGCTCGGTGGCTCCGGCACCGTAGCGCGGGAGCAGGTAGCGCGCCAACATCCTGGGGCTCGTCATCCTCTCGGGCTTGTCGTCGCGCGGGATGGTCGTGCGCCGTCCGAGCTCGACCGCGGCGCTCAGGCGTGTGGCGGCGGCCGGCCCTACGCGGTGCATCCTGCGGTGGTCGTCTGCCGTCGCTCCCGCGAGCCGATCGATCCCGCCCGCGTTGTCGAGCACCTCCTTGGCGTGCCCGGTGTCGCGGTGTCCCAGCACGATGGCTACCAGCTCGTCGTTCTCCAGGCTTCCCACCCCGTACTGGGCGGCGCGCTCGCGCAGCCGTTGTCCGTTCATCGCTCGCTTCCTCGTGTTCTCCGTAATGGTCGTCTTCCGCTGGCGGGCACGCAGTCGTGCCGCTGGAACCATCCGGCGTGGAACCACTTCCCGCATTCGCACTTCGTGTACGGGATTCCCTCGTAGCCCTCGTCAGGCACGAGTACGGTCCGCACCGCGCTGGTGTCGTTGCGTACGGTTGCCGGCTGCGGCTCCACCGGTGGCAGGTTGTCGAGGTCGTTCTCGTGCAGGTCGGTTGCGGACATGGCGGGTTTGCCTCCTCGTCGATCTCACGGGTGGATGATGGCCGGTCCGGCCGGCTCGTTGTCGTCGTCGCTCAGGCAGCTGCCGCAGACCAGTAGCCCGGCGGGTGCGAACGGGACGTAGTCGCCGAAGACCGGCACTACCTCTTCGCAGCGGGTGCACAGGCCCATCGTGAACAGGCTCTCGGTGAGCTCGAGGCGCAGCTCGCCGTCGTGCTCCTCGAGGTATTCCCGCGCCTCGTCCTCGCTGTCCCAGCAGTACCCGCTGCCGAGGACGTTCTTCTCGAGTACGTACCGGCCGTGGGTCCATCGCGGGGGGAGTATCCCGACGATGATCCAGTCGCCGTCGTCGTCGTGCTCGACCTCGAGCTCGGCGTTCCACTGCGGGGTCTCGCGGAGCAGTTCGCGGTAGAGGCGCTCGTTCCGGTGGTTGACGATCTTCCGGCTGCCGCGGGCCGTGATGTTGAATCGCACGGTCGATCGGTCGAGCCGTGCGGGTCTCGGGAGTGATGTCGCGAGCATTGGGGGCTACACTTTCGTTCTGTTCGGGTTGGGGGTGGCTGATGCCGGCAATGCCGTACAACGGCACCGATTACTGGATCGGGTTCCATCAGGTGTACGGCCTTCTTCTCTACGATCCGGGAGCGCCGGCCTGCCTGGGTGACAGCTACGTGCACCTGTTCGACGTGAGCCGCGCAGCGTTCGAGGTGTTCCCCCGGGACGTAGTCGGACGCAAGCGTGTGCAGGAGCTGTGGTCGGCCGTCGATCCGCATCGGCGCAAGGACATGTCGCGCCAGGTCCGGGGGTATGACGAGCGCAAGGAACACCATCGTGCTCGTCTGCGGCGACAGTTGCGGGACTTGCGGTCCTCAGGATGTACTCCTGCTTCCGACGGAGAATCTCCCGAAGAGGAACCCCGGTATCGGCACGCGAATGATCCGCTACCGGACCTGCGGCCGGTTCCCTATGTCGAGAACGACCGTGGGGATTGGAGGCGCATGCGGGGGCGTCAGTGGCGTGATGCCGTACGTCGGGCGAGGGGCGAAGACTAGGAGCTTACTGTGCTGCTGTCGGGCTCAGCGGACGGGTCCCAGCGGGACGGGCGTGAAGCAGAGCGCGGACGTTATCGCCAGCAGGCAGGCGACGAGCCAGCGTCCGGGGCCGATGGTGGCGGGATGCTCGATCCACGGCCTGGCGTTCCAACTCGTGAAGGTCATGACACGGTCACCAGCGTCCACGCGATCCAGATCGTCGACTCGGTGCTGAGCAGCGCCGCCGCGGTGGTGGCGGCCAGGCCCGCGGCGCGCGCGCAGGGTCGCGGCAGCAGGGCGTGGGCGATGTGTCCGCCGTCGAGCTGGCCGGCCGGGAACAGGTTCAGGGCGGTCAGCATGCCGATCCAGGCCGCGGTCGCAAGCGGGTGGAGCGCGATCGCGTACCCGTTGCCGACCGGACCGTGGACGAGCGCGACGGCGGCCTGCAGCAGGGGGGGATGGCCGACGGTGCGTGCGGTCTCCATCGCTTCGAGCGGCACCGGCGTGGACAGCGCTACCCCGATCCAGAGAACGGGCAGCAGCGCGGCGAAGCCGGCGAGCGGTCCGGCGGCGGCGACGTCGAAGGCGCAGCGCCGCGTGGTCGGTCTCTCCCGCATGCGGATGAAGGCGCCGAAGGTGCCGGCGAAGGTCGGCCCGGGGATGAAGAGCGGGAACGAGACGGCGAGCCGGTGGCGGCGCGCGGCGCACCAGTGCCCGAGCTCGTGCGTGCCGAGGATTCCGAGGACGCCGAGGGCGAACCAGACGCCGTCGAGGGGGGAGACGCTGCCGAACGCGGCTTCCTCGTCGCCCGTGATCAGCGTCCGGTAGGTGGCGGTGTGGGCGATGCCGACGACCCAGCAGGAGACGGCGGTTACGGCCAGCGACAGCGTCGGTATCAGTTCGTGCCAGCGTGCGCGCATGAGGCGGCCTTTCTTGATGGATCGTTGTGCTGGGCGGGCCTGCTTGGCCGCGGCGCCTTGCGCTGGTACGCTCCGGCTTCGATGACCACGGCGCAACTCGACTGGTTGTACGCGACGCATCTCGACGGGATGGTGCAGGCCGGGGACGTTTACGGGAACCTGCGCGCCCTCGCCGCAATGGCTCGTGAGACCCGCCGTCGGTCTGGTGCGGAGTTGCGGCTGCCCGTGGACGGGACGCGGCTGCGGATCTGGTCCGACCTGCATTTCGATGACGAGCGGATCTGGTGGAGCGTCAAACGCCCGTTCCGGAGTCTGCGCGAGATGAACCAGGCCTTGCGGGCGCGTTGGCGGGAGGCCGTCGGTCCTGGCGACACCATCGTCTGTGTCGGCGATCTTGGCGGTCGGCGGGTCTTCCTCGGCCGCTGGCAGCCTCCCTGCGTGGACTTGCCCGGGCGGAAGGTGATCGTTCTCGGGAACCACGACTTCACGTGGTTCCATCGGCGGGAGCGCCTACTGGGCGCCGATACGTCCTCGATGACGCTTCTGATCCGGAGCGATCCGCCGCTGCTCGTCACCCATGTGCCCCTGGTCGCTGTGCCCGCAGGTTGCGTCAACGTGCACGGTCACACCCACGACTTCAAGCCGCTGGAGCCTGGTCCCTGGATCAACGTGAGCGTCGAGCAGACGGATTACCGGCCGCTTGACGTTCGGAGCGAGGTCCTGCCTCTCGCAAGGGTGCTGGTGTCCGGCCGGACGCCTGCGGGCGACAAGACGATCGACCGCATCCGGCGAGTGGTCCCGGTGGACTGAAGGTACGCCCGTTGGGCGGTGAGGCGGGGTCAGCGCTTTTCGATGGCCGCCGGTCGCGTTGTCTGCAGCGTCAGCGCCTCGATCAGCGGCAGGTGGTGGTTCCGCTTCACCGGTGGACTTCCCGGCGTGCGGCCGCTACCGCAGTACCGTTCCGTATTCGCGCATGTCGCCGTTGTCGATCGCGGCGCGCAGCGCCGCCTCGGCTGCCGAGGCGCGGGTCGACCCGGTCCTCGTCGCGTGGGAATCGTTGTCGCCGTCGATGGGCCTGGCCGTCGCCTCGGCTATCCAGCCGGTCGCCGCGTCCGTGATGCGGACGCGCACGTCGATTGCGCCGGGCTCTCCCTGCCCGAGTGCGCGCTTGGCCGCGCGCCGCGCTATCTCGTCGAACTCGCGCCGCTCGGCGTCGATTCCCTCGCGGTCCTCGACGCTGGGGTGGAAGTAGGCCCGGCGCAGCGTGTCGGCGACCTCTTCGGCCGTGATGTCCGCGTCGAGGATGACGAACACCGACAGCTTGTGCATCTCGTACATGTCGCGGTCGCGCGTGCGCGGCGCCACCCGCGCAGGGACCACCGCCTGGAACGTTGCGTCGTTGTCGCGCACCTGCGCGACGATCGAGATCGACCGCGGTCGCTTGACGGCGCCCTCGTATCGCTCCTCCCGCAGGTCGCTGAGCAGGTAGCGGCGCACGCCGTCGTCGATGAGGACTTCGATGGCTTCGACCTGGTGCGTGGCGTCAGCGTTGCGGATGTAGCGGTCCGCGTTGGCGTTCTGCCCCATCTCGTCCCAGGCGCGTTCCAGCGCCGCGACGTCGCCGTTTCTGTTGCCTGGCGCGTGGGTAGTGTCTCAGTTTGATTCCCGGTACCCGTTGGCCGGTGCGATGCGCCTGACGTTGGTAGCCTTCGACGTGCTGCGTCTCGTTGTCGAGCTTTGGACGTGTACTCGCCCGCGGCCGGCTTCGACCTGGGCTTCGCCCTTCTTCCAGCCATCCGGGGTGAGGATCCGGATGGTGTCTCCGGTACGGATCCGGTGCACGTGGTTCGGGTGGCGAGCATGGCCGGGGCAGGGCGTAGCCCGCCGCGTGGCCGGTTTCCGGTGCCTCCACGTGAGGTACGGGCCGATCGGCAGGCTCTTGATCTGCTTCCGCCGGCCGTGTCCCACGGCCTTCAGTGTCGTCGCCGTTCGAAGGGTGTCGACTTCGCCGCTGCTTCCGCAGCACGCCGCATCGTTGGCGTGCGATTTGACGATTCCGGCTGCGCTTCGGGCGTGCGCCGTGTCGGCGCCGGTCGTCTCGCTGGTCTCCAGCCCGCTGTCTTCGAGTCTGCGGACCAGCGCCCTGCAGATGGCTGCGTATTGTCCGGCCGCGGCCAGCGGGACAGGTCGCTTTCGGAGTACGCGGTTGAGCCGTTCGGGGTTCTCTCGCAGGAACTCGCGGACCGGGCGGTCGCCCTTGCGCTGGTTGCAGGGCTGGCAGCTCCAGACCAGGTTGCGGATGTTGGTTGCGCCGCAGGCACTGCGGGGGACGACGTGGTCGAGGTTGAACCGCGTCGCGTCCTCCCAGTCCCCCTTCCCGCAGTAGACGCAGCGGTGGTTGCACTGCGTCGCGATGTACTCGCGCAGGTGCCGCTGATACAGCGGCCCCTGCTGGTAGCCCTTGCCGGAGACCGACGGGTCGAGGATCTTGTGCGTGTCGAACTTGCCGGTTTGGATGCAGGCGGTGGAGGCGCCGCTGCGACCGGCCAGGCGCTGGATGCGGTGCTGCTGGTTCGAGACGACGCTTTCGATGCTCGGGGGGAGCCAGGCGGCGGACCGCCGCCGGTTGTCGAACCGCTGCTTGCGGAACCACTTCGTCCCGCGGCGCCGGCGGCGGTGCGCCTTGCGCTCAAGGAGCTTGCGGCTGATGTCGGTCCGGTGCTCGATCTCCTCCTGGTAGAGCACGCGGTCGTGGTCATCGAGCGTGGCGACTACTGCGATGCCGGTGCGGCGGGGACCGGGCGTGCAGCGTACCTCGACGGGTTGGACCGTCGTCTTTCCGTCGTCTGCACAGCGGTCCTTCAGATGGATGGTGAAGGGCCGGTAGTCCCGTCTCTTGACGCGGCCGGCGTCGATGAGCTGGCGGGCTCGGCGTACGGTGCACGGCATCAGAGGCGTGCCGTCGCTGCCGATGACGAAGACGCGGTTGGTGCGCGTCGGCGGGTGTTGGCGCTTACGCGCCGCGGGTCCTGTGGACCCCGGACCCGTTGCCGGGTCCTCGGCCTCGCCGTGTGTGATCGACCGTACCGGACCGGGGTCCGGGCCTGCGGCGGTCGTCCGCCGGGAGTGGTTCCCGGCGCCGTCATTCGCCGCAGGATGCAGAGGCCGGAGCTGGCCGTGAGGCGTCACCCTCGCTACCCCGGCATGCGTTTCATGGATCGATGCCACTGCTGCTGTTCCTTGACGTTGGTTCAGCCGGCTGGACGTGTCTCGGTTCGGCTCCGAAGAATCAAACTGAGACACTACCGGCGCGTGTTCACTGTTCGGCTTCCTCGTGTCGAAGGACGCGGCGGCGGCGTCCCGTACCTGGTGGGTCCGGATTCGGGCGGTCAGCGCGTCTCTATCGCTGCTGGTTGCGTCGTCCGCAGCGTCAGCGCCGTTCCGGCTTCGAGCACTGCCGGCGCGGCGCGCTGTGCCGCTGCCGCGGCGCTGCCGCCGCCCGCGCCGATCGCGCCGCCGATGGCCGCGCCTCTGCCGCCGCCGAAGATGGCGCCGAGGACGGCTCCGACTGCGGCCCCGCCGCCGATGCGGCTCGCGTTCTGCGATGCCTGTCCCGGCCCGTTGCGGATGACGAGGGCTGTCTCGAAGGGCGTCTCGACGCCGTTGTATACGAGTGTGTGGAACCGCACCGCGATCCGGTCGGAACCGCTCATGCGGCCGGCGCGCTCGACGGCGGTGACCGAGCCGAGCAGTCGGCTGCCCGCGGGGATGGCGGTGCGGCCGTCGATGGCGACGTCGCCGATGGTCGTCGCGGAGACGCTGTCCTCGACGCGTGCGGTCGCGCTGGTGACCGCGTCTGCGGTCCGCACCGCGATGGCCGTACCGGCCGGGATGGTGATCGGCGTCGCCTGCGGGGCGGGCGGAGTTGGGGGTTTCGGCGCCGGCGCCGGCTGGTTGCGCGGCGGTTCGATCGCCGCCGGCGGGGCTGTCGGGGCAGCGGGCTGCGCCGGTTCCGGGCGGGCGTGGTTCGCCTGCGGCTGGGCCATGCGCTCGAGGCGTTGCTCGGCGGTGCGGCGGGCCGTGCGCTCGCGTTCCAGCGCGGCCCACAGGCGGTCGGTCTCGCTCGGCGGGGTTTCGCGCATGGTGGCGGGGTCCGGGGACGCGGCCGCGGCCGTCTCGCCGCTCGGCGGTCCCATCGTCCAGTTGCGGCAGGCGGCGAGTCCGGCGCCGAGGGATCCGCTGAGCATCGAGAGCACGATTCCGAGGATGATGAGTCTGATCATTGGTAGTCTCCGGGCCTGCCCGGGCAGGCGGAAAGCGGGTTGGGCGGAATCGTCCATGCGGCGATTCTGATTAGGCGTTTCTCCCTGCGAAACGACTACTCGATGGTGCCGGCCAGGCGATTCCGCGAGTCGATTCCTGGGGTGGTTTACGTGGAGCGCGGGAGAGTGGTTGCGGGTTGACGCCGGCCGCTGGCGCTCAGTTGGCGGGGTTGAGGCTCTTCAGCAACTCGAAGACCATGGTGCGCGGTTCGCGCACGTCTTCCTGGACGTCGTCGATTCGTTGGTTGGTGTCGTCGATCCGTCGGTTCACGTTGGCGAAACCGTCGTCCATGCGTCGGTGGATGTCGTCGAACTGGCGGTTGACGTTGGTGAATCCCTCGTCCATTCGGCGGTTGGTGTCGTCGCTTCGCGCGTTGGTCGAGCAGGTCCCGATGCCGAGGGTGGCGACGATGGCGGGCATGCCGATCAGCACGGCTGCGTTGTCCTTGTTGATCATCTGCTTCGCATCCTATCAGGATCCGCCGCGTCGGGGCGTCAGAACGGGATGTCGTCCTCGGTCATGTCGTTCGGGTTCGCCGGCAGGCTGCCTTCGCTCTGGCCGCCCCCCGTGTTCCAGGGCACGTCCGCTCCCGGGTCGGCGGCGTCGTCGAGGGCCTCGGCGGCGCCGGGCTCGCGGGGCTCGTCGTGCTGGCGGATCAGCTCCGCCATGTCGGGAAACTTCTCGCGGCTGACCGCATCGGCCAGCAGCTCCCAGGACTCGCGGGTGTTCCCGCTACGGTCGGTCCAGACGTCGAGCATCAGCGCGCCCGCGACGCTGACGTGGTCGCGCCGCTCGATACCGTCGAGCAGGTGGGTGCGGTCGCCCAGCGCCTTGACCCGGACGAACGCGGGGCGTTCGCGCTCGCACTTCTGGCGGCCGTCGTAGAGGCCGACGAGGATGGTCATCTCCATCCACTCGGCGCCCTTCGGCGACACCTTTGCGTTCCGGGCCGTCGCGCACGACGACGCCGCGCATGTGCGCCTGGGCGAAGCGGAAGTTGCCGGTGGTGGCGGTATTGTGGTTGCCGCGGCCGGATGAGGATGTGTCGTTCATCGGGGTCCTTTCATCGGGAGCGTAGTGGAGCCGGACGCTCCGTGTCGTCTCAGGTCAGGGTGCGGAATGTCGCCGACACGCGGCGGTGGCGTTCGCTGGCGGTGTCGCGGCGGTCGATCCCGTGCATCCAGCGCGTGCGGGCCGCTCCGGCCAGCACCAGCGCCGAGCGCGCCGGCAGCGTCACGACCTTGTCGCCGGGCAGGCCGTCCCGGCTGTACGCCTGCCCGTAGCGCGGCCGGAAGCGCATCGGCCAGTCGGCCGCCAGCGAGATCGACACGACGACGGGGCCGAACGCGTCGGCGTCGGCGTGCATGCCGATTCCCTGCCCCGGCACGTACTCGTTCACGATGCATTGCTCGGGCGTGGCCCCGCCGAAGTGCTCTTCGAGCCGCGCCGCGGCTGCTTCGGCCCATGCCGGGAAGGGCGCGGCCGGGGCAGCGCGTCCCGCCGTGCGGCGCGAGTAGTCGTAGCGGAAGCCGTAGTGCTGGACGCGGCGTCCGATCTCGTGCGACCAGTCGCCGGCGTCGATGGCTTCGAGCCATGCCGTCTCGTCGGCTCGGTCGAGGAAGTCCTCGATCAGCCGTGCGCCGTCGCTGAACAAGAGTGTGGTCATCGCTTGTTGGTCCTCGGCCGCAGGCCGCGGCGTGGCGCCTCGGGCGGCCGTGGCCGCCGTCGCGTGGAAGCGTGGGGGACGACAGTCGTAAGGCGTGGCGGCGGGTTCCGCCGTCGTTCCGGTCCGCCCGTACGTCCATTGTCCCCCGCCCGTCACCTCCCCTCGTGGCTCGTCTCCGGTTCTCGCGGCGCTGTCTGCGAGCCGCGTTCCCCGCCGATGTTCGAGAGGCGGGGCGGCCGGGCCGGGCTTCTTGCGGGTTTCCGACTTCGGGGCCTTCCGGCCCCGGTTCCGTACACTCCGCCCGCTCGGTACGCACCCTGCGTGCCGGATATGCGGGGAGGGCGTGAACAGTGGCGGAGTCGCGTGCCAAGGCGGAAGAGTTCTCGGACCTGTGGGGTGAGCTGATCCACTCGGGGCGCTGGTACCGGTCGCTGACGGTGTTCCTCGCCGTGGTGGTGCTGGTCCTGCTCGTGGTGGTGATGGTGCAGGCGTCGCGTCCGGCGCCGATGCCGCTGGTGGTCCGTGTCGACGAGGTCGGCCGCGCCGAGGTGGTCGACTACCAGGTCGAGCGCTCGTCGCTGGATCAGGACGACCCCGTGGTCGGGTACTTCCTCAACAGCTTCGTGCGGGATCACTTCGAGCGGCGGCACGCGCTGCGGGCCGAGCGCTGGCAGCGCTCGCTCGCGTTCATGACCGTGGCGCTTCAGCAGCGGGTCTACGACGAGGCGGTCGAGGAGCTGACCGTGTTCGTCTCGACCCCGGACGCGCCCGAGTTCCTGGTCGAGAACGTGGTCGTGCGGGTGGTCCCGCAGCCGGAGCCGCCCTACCGGGCCGAGCTCATCTTCGACCGGGTGGAGCAGTTCGGTCCCACCGAGATTGCACGCGAGCGCATGACGCTGTCGTTGCAGTTCGTCTTCGCGGACTCGGTGCCGGCTGCGGCGCTCCTGGTCAACCCGCTGGGTCTGGTGATTACGTTCATGGACGTGCAGCGGCAGCTGGTCGGCGTCGACGGCCTGGGGTGATTGCGTTGCCCAAGGTCGACTACTTCGACCCGAAGCGGCGTCCGGAGCCTGTGACCGACGAGTACGTCGAAGCGTTGCGGTCGTTATGCGACCGTGTGCTCGACGAGAAGCAGGCCCGTTTCGCCGCGTCGGTGATGCACCTGGGTGGCGTGTTCACGTCCGAGCAGGCCGGCGTGTGGCTGGACCAGCACAAGCCCGGCTGGGATCAGGACGGCGAGGGAGAGCCGGAGTTGCGGCGCAAGCAGGGCCGCACCCGGTTCCTGCAGAGCCTGTTCCGCAAGTACGGCGTGAAGAACCGCCCCTCGCGGCTTGCGTCGACGCACCAGTTGCCGTCCGGCGGGCAGTTCGCGCATCTCGGTTCACGGCCGGCCTACGAGGCGGTCGGCCTCGGCGGGTCGCGCTACCGGCGGGTGCCGCCGGTGCAGACGGCGATGCAGCGGCTGCTGCTGTACGACTACGTGCTCGAGACCATGGAGACCGGGTCGAACCGGAACTCGGACCAGGCGGCGGGGCGCTGGACTTGGTACGGGGAGGCGAACCAGAAGCTGGCCCTGTTCGATGCGCTCGGCGTCGCCCGCGACGCGCTGCCGTCGCGCGACTACACCAGCCAGGCTCCCGGCGGGGTGACGACGCGGCGGTACTTCGTCGACCACGTGCCGGTGGGCGTGGCGAGCTGGAAGCTGTGCTTCCCGTTCGTCTTCCGCGAGGACCGCACCGTCGATGCGGCGGTGTCGCGGCTCGAGGCCTACGGCCCGCTGTGGGCGGCGCTGCGGCGGATGGGCCTGTGGGTGCAGGTGGTTATCGTCGGGCAGTACGGCGACCGGGCGGACTGGGACGGGCGGATGCGCAAGTACGTCTCCGCGCCGTCGCGCAACGACCGCGAGCGGTTGGCGAACCGGGTGGAGCGGTACCTGATCGAGCGTTTCGGCAAGGACGACAACGGCGTCGCGGTGGTCCGGGCCTACGGGGGCGAGCAGGGCGCCACCGCGCGGTTGCGCGAGCTCGAGAAGGGCCTGTCCCGGCTGGCGGTGAGCCGCGAGGTGATGGCCCTCGAGGTGTGGAACTCGAAACGGCTCTCGGAGCCGTCGTGGGCGGGAGGCGCGTGATGAGCGGCTTGCAGCGGTTGGTTGCGTCGATGGTCGTCTGCGTCGTCTGCTTCCTGGTGTTCCCGCTGTCGCTGGGGGAGGGTGGCGCGCTCGAGCTGGCCGAGCGCCGGCCGGCGGATCGTGCGCAGGCGTGGCGCATGGACGCGCAGGTGCGCTTCCTCGGCGCCGGGGCCGACCCGGACGTCGACCCGCTGCTGGTGTACCTGGCGGGCAACTCGCCGCGGGTCTACCGCTGGTTAGTGCTGATGTCGTTCTTCGCGCCCGGCGTGCTCTTCTTCGTCGGGACCTCGGTGACCGAATCCGTCCTGCAGGTCTTCTTCGGGCGGCTGCTCGACTGGAAGTCGGCCGGGAAGCTGCCGGCGTGGCCGCTCGGGAAGACCGACAAGGCGCCGTCGCTGGTCATCGGCGAGGTGCACCACAAGACCGAGCTTGTCGAGGTGCCGCGGCCGCAGTGGCTGCGGATGCCCGAGAAGGGCCTGTTCACGGGGATGATCATCTTCGGCGCCATTGGCACTGGCAAGACCACCAGCTGCATGCGGCCGTTCTGCCGGCAGTTGCTCGAGTGGCAGGCCGACGACCGGGAGAAGCGGGTCGCCGCGCTCGTGCTCGAGGTCAAGGGGGACTTCTGCTACGAGGTGCAGGAGATGCTGGCCGAGTACGGGCGGATGGAAGACTACATGGAGCTGTCGCTGCCGCCCGAGCCCGGGGACGAGGACCAGCGGCCGCGCCAGATCTGGCAGTGGAATCCGCTCTACTGTCCGTGGCTGGACACCTATTCGCTGGCGTACTCGCTGGCGAGCATCGTCAACCAGTTGTTCGGGGAGTCGAAGGAGCCTTTCTGGCAGCAGGCGTATACGAACGTCATCCGCTGGATCCTGGCGACCTACCGGTCGCTGCCCGGCGGGTGGGTGACGTTCGAGGACGTCTACAACTGCATGCTGAACAAGGAAAGGCTCTCCGACCTGATTGCCAGTCACGCGGAGCACGTCTACGGCCAGTACGAGTACGAGGTGATCGTTCCTCTCGGTGAGCTGGAGAAGGATCGGGCCCGGTTCGAGAGCGTGACGGTCACCCAGGGCGACCTGGACGCCTACAAGCCGCTCGAAGGCACGCCGGTGGTTCTCTTGGAGAAGGAAAAGGCACGGCACGCCGAGCTTTGCAACGTGCCGGTTGTCGACCTGCCGGAGGACAAACACGCCTCGCTGCCGGAGCAGTTCGCGCTGGGGAAGCTGGTCGACGGGAAGCGGCAGGACCGCAGGCACACGTTCGAGTGGACGACGTATTCCAACGGCAACGCGTCTACCAGGACCGATTACGGTGGTTACCACGCGCTCTGCTGGGAGCTGCGCAAGCAGGGGAAGGTCGTTTGTTTCCAGGGTCATGCGACCAGGAGGCCTTCCGAGGACGACCAGAAGCTGCACGAGAAGATCAACCAGTGGTACCAGGACGACTGGCTCGGTCTGGACGAGAAGCTGCGTTCGTCGATCGTCGAGGGCATGTCGGTGTTCCTCGGCATCTTCGTGGAGCCGCGGGTGGCGAAGGTCTTCTGTCCGAAGAACCCGGCGCTGATGACCGAGGCGGAGAAGAAGAGCCTGATCCCGCCGCTGCTCGAGACCATCGAGAGCGGGAAGGTGCTGGCGTTGAACATGCCCGGCGGCACCAACCCGGCCCTGGCGCGCGCCGCCGGGGTCATGCTCAAGTCGGCGTGGCTGTCGACGCTGCTGCTGCGGCCGAAGGCGATGAAGCTGAACCCGGGGAAGTTCTTCCGGCCTGCGGTGTTCATCTGCGACGAGTACCAGAGCTTCGTGACCACGGGGAAGAACGACCCGGCGGGCGACGAGAAGGCGTTCGCGCTGACCCGGCAGTCGCGTTGCATCCCGATCGTGGCGACGCAGAGCATCTCGTCGATCAAGTCGGTGCTCGGCGACGGCGAGTCGTGGCGGGCGCTGTTGCAGACGCTGCGCTCGCGCATCTTCCTGTCCATGGCTGACGACGCGAGCCTGGAGACGGCGAGCAAGCTGCTCGGGCAGGTCAACCGGATGCGGGCGTCGTACTCGCTGTCGGAGAACACGGGCCGGGCGGCCGCGTCGTGGTTCACCGGGCGCATCGGGGGCGGCTCGGCCTCGGCGGGGCTGTCGAAGTCGTATGCCGAAAAGCGCGAGGCGCTGTTCCACCCGCGGGACATCGCGCTGCTGGGCACGTGCCAGGCGATCGCGCAGATCTTCGACGGTAACGAGGTGCACGACGCCACGCGGGTGTACCTGAAGCCGGACTACAAGCCGCGCGACCTGCCGTACTGGCGCTGGTACGACGAGATGCAGCGCGACAAGGTGGCGTAAGGGGGGCGGATGGCGGTGACGGCTGTTACGGGTTCGGGCGGCGGGGAGCTGAAGCTCTCGTCGCTACGGACCGTGTTTCCGGGGATCGCGAACCTGATCGAGGACGAGACGGTAACCGAGATCATGGTGGTGTGTGGGCGCGGTGGCGAGGTGCTGGTGTTCTTCGAGCGCGCCGGCGTGCTGCACCGGATGGAGGCCACCGGAATGCGGCCGCGCGACGTCGAGCGGCTCGTCTACGCGATCGCGAGGCCGCTGAACGTCGACCCGGACGTGGCGCCTCTGGGCGACGCGCGGCTCGCCGACGGCAGCCGGGTGGCGCTGTGCCTGCCGCCGGTGTCGCTGGCGCCGGCGGTGACGATCCGGCGCTTCTCGAAGGTGGTGATGACCGGCGCGCAGCTGGTCGCGGGCGGCTCGCTGCCGCAGGAGGTCCTGGACCTGTTGGGGGCGACGCTCGCGCACGGCGGCAACGTGCTGGTGGCCGGGGGCACCGGCTCCGGGAAGACGACGCTGCTCAACGCGCTGATCAGGATGTTTCCGGCGGACCGCCGGATCGTGGTCATCGAGGACACGATCGAGCTGAAGGTGGATCAGAGCAACGTGCTGCGTCTCGAGGCGCGGCAGCTGTCCGACTCCAAGCTGACGATCCGGGACATGGTCAGGCACGCGCTGCGGCACCGGCCGGACCATATCGTGGTGGGCGAGATCCGGGGCGCCGAGGCGCAGGACGTGCTGCAGGCGCTCAACACCGGTCACGGCGGCAGCCTGACGACCATCCACGCGAACACGGCCGAGGATGCGCTCTCGCGGCTGGCCTCGTGCGCGATGCAGGCCGAGGACCGGCTGCCTTGGGATGTGCTGTGCCGCGCGGTGGCGAGCGCCTTCCACCTGGTGGTCCACCAGCACCGGCGGCCGGACGGCTCGCGGGGGGTGAGCGAGCTGCTGCGGGTGAACGGGTACGACTCGGGTACTGGCGAGTGGAAGGTGAAGCAGCTGTGGCACAGTCCGCATGTCGGCGGGGTCCATGCCGGGCCGGTGCTGCCGCCGCTTGCGTCGGGCGTGTCGTCCGGCGGCAAGCCGGTGGCCGTGCGCGCCGGGGCGAAGCCGGGCGAAGGCGTCGTCGACGTCGATCCGGAGGACCGGGGCACTCTCCCGCGGCCTGCGGCCCCGGGGCTGCCGTCGCCGGCGGTGACCGAGCAGTTCGGGCGGCGCGAGGTGGTGTCGGCGCCGCCGGCGGAGGCGCCCGAGGAGGACGACCCCGACGCTTTGGCCGACAGCCGCGTGGTGGGCTACCCGGACGGCAAGCCGGTGCCGCGGCCGGTGGATGAAGGGAGCCGGTGATGGCGGATCCTGGCGTCGGGGAAGAGACGCGCGAGGGCGCTGTGGACGCTTCGGCCGACGGTGGCGGTGAAGTCCTGCCGTCGCACCTCCTGACGGGTCCTGACGTCGAGGAGACTCCGGATGAACCCCCGGAGGAGCGGGTCGACTCAGCCCCCGCGGATGTTGCGCAGGGGGAGTCTTCGGCTGCGCGTGCGCCGGTCGATGCGTCTGCTTCCGGTGGTTCGCCAGACCGTCCTCCGCCCGCAGCCGGGTCCGGTGATGCGGGTCAGCCCGCCGGCGAGGCGGTGCCGGGCGAGGATGCGCCGGCGGACCGACGCGGGTCGGACGCGGCTGCTCGTGCCCGCGATGGTGGGGCAGCCGGTGGCGACGACCGCCTTCCCGTGGGGTCGGTTGATTCGGAGGTCGGTCCGCAGCAGATGGATCCCGGGGCCATCCGCGTGATCCGGGAGAACGCGAAGCGTCAGGCGGAGAACGACCGCGAGAACGCCTCGCGGAAGGCGGCCGAGGTGGTGCGTGTCGAGGTCAGGCGGGTCCTCGGACTCGATCACAGGCCCACCTTCGAGGCCGAGAGCGTGTCGCACGTCATCGGGCTCGTGCGTGACGGCGAGCCGGTCGATCCCGAGCTGGAGAAGGAGCTGCGCGCCGAGCTCGACGGGCTGGGCATCGATCTCGCCGGTGTGCACCTGCGCTACGAGACCATGTCGGAGGACGACCGCCGGGCGTTGACGACCTTCGAGGTGCAGCAGGAGTTCCTGCGCGTCGTCGAGCGTGTGGACAACCTGGCCACGCAGGCGTCGGTCTCGCTGGGGCACCGGATCCGGATGTTCAACGCGCAGGCTCAGGACCAGCTCAAGCTGGTCGCCGGCCTGACCGTGCTGATCGAGACCCAGCAGAAGCAGGTCGAGGACGTGATTGCCGGTTTCCGGCAGAAGATGCAGAAGGAAACCGAGTCGTTCGAGGACCTCGTTCGCGCGGAGAAGACAAAGCTGACCGGCAAGGTCCAGGAGGTTCTGGGTTCGTTCGGCCAGGTTTTCGCCGAGGCGCAGTCGTGTCAGAAGGTCTCGGTCTCCATCAGCGAGAAGCTCGAGTCGGCCGGACAGGTGTCCGAATCGCTCAAGGACGAGGCGTCGCGCGTGATGTCCGAGCTTAACCGCGTCGCCGGTGAGGGGATCGCGGTCCGCCGTCTCGCTCTGCTCGGCGGGGTGATCGGTTCGGCCGCGGGCGGCTTCTTCGCGTTCGTGGTCCTGCTGCTGCTCTGGGCCGTGACCTCGGGGTAGGAGCTTTGGTGATGTCCGAAGGCTTGTTGGCGGAGTCGCGTTCGGCGGTGGCGGCCGGTTGCGTTCGGGTGCGGCTGTGGCCGCTGCCGGCCTCGGGGCAGCTGCTGCGGCGGGTGGTGTCGGAGATCCTGGGCGCGGAGCCTGCCGAGAGCCTGCCGCTGGTGGTGGTCTCGCCCGACGACGGCGCGTGCTCGCTTCGCGCCGGTGGCCGCATCGACGCTCATTTGCGGGTGCCGCTGGCCGCGCTGGTGGTCGACGTGCCCGACGGCGTGTCGGGGGACGAGCCGGGCCACCTGCTGGCTACCGTCTTGTCTACCGATCCGGCGGCGGAGCGCCTGCACGGGCTGCGCCGCGGCTGGGGCGTGACGGGTTCCGGCGTCGTGTGGATGCGGCTCACGGCCGCGCCGGCGCCGTCGGCGGCGGCGCGCGGCGGCATGCTCGGGCCGCGGCTCGCGGGTACCCCTTTCGCTCGCGAGGAACTCGTTTTCGGCGGGCTCGACGTCGATTCCGGCGTGTCGTCCTGACGCGCCGTCGGCTCCCTTCGATCCGCGTTGCCGATGGTGCGGACGGATCAGGCTCCCGTGTCCGTAAGCTAGCGCCGGACCTGGCGCCGCTCCGGGATGCGGGCGGCGCTCGGAAGGGAGCTGGCAGATGGCCCGCCTGAACCAGGATTTCATCGATCGCGCCCTGGAGCTGCAGGGGACGGTCCGCGCCCGCGCGTCGGCGGCGGAGACGGCCTGGGCCCTGCGCACGGCGGCGCATGGCGGCGCGGACTACTTCAGGTCGCTGGGGCGGCGTATCGAGTCGAGTCCCCTGCGGGTGGCGGGGGTCCGTTCGGGCGAGCACGACCCGCTGCTGCTGTGCGCCCTGGCGGGCAAGCGGTCGATGGAGGACTTGGCGGGGGTGACGCCTGCCGGTGGCCGCTCGAAGGCGCCGAAGACGTTGCTGGAGTCGCTGGCGGCGAAGCGCGTCGAGGAGCACTGGGAGCTGTGCCGCACCGATCCGGAACGCGCCAAGCGGCTGGAGGCGACGTGGGCGGCGCGCCGCACGACGATGCGCTCGGGGCATCTCGGGCCGGCGCTGTCGGCGATGGAGGCGACCTACGGCGCGGCCTGCTCGGCCGAGCGGCAGGCCTCGCAGGGGCGGCTGGTGTCCACGGTGCCGCCCCGCTCGTGGGATCCGGTGGGCGCGCATGCGGGAAACCTGGCCGGCTACGGCTCCGAGCGGTGGAACCGGATGCGCGGGCAGGCGGTGGCCGAGACGGCGTTGCCAGACGAGTGGCAGCACCGCCGCGAGGCCAGCAAGGGGCATCAGCGTCCGCGGGCGCGCTTCGTGGCTCGCGGCGCCGGCCGCGTCGAGCAGCTGGCCGACGCGCGCTTGTCGCCGCGGATGGCGGCCAGCCGCATGGCGTTCAAGCTGCGGTTGAAGATGGCGATGGCGCGTGGTCCCGGCGCCACCAAGCGGTTCCTGACCTCGGTGGCGTCGAATCCCCGGCGTGCGGCGGCGGCCTTGCAGGCGCGTCTGGACCCGATGGTCGTCGCCGCGGCGATCGGGCCGAAGGCGATCGAGGGGATGCTGGCCGGCCGGCCGGTGCGTGAGCCCGGGCCGCTGGGGCGGTTGCAGGACCAGCTGCACAAGCGGGACGTCGCGCGGCTGGACGGAGCGCGACCCGTTTCGGGTGGTGACGCTCCGGACGTCAAGGCGCAGCGTGATGCGCTCGAAGGCGGGCTCGTGTCGGTGAAGGGAATGCGCGAGGCGAGCGCGCGTTTCGTCGACAAGGTCTGGCAGGGGGACAACCGGCAGGGGGCCGCCGGCGGCGGGTGGAGCGCCGATACCCGGCTCGGCGAGCAGTTTCAGCAGGGGAGCGTGGACGGCAGCGTCTACGACGCGTGGCGGGCCCGGCGCGAGGCGGTGGTCGAAGGAGCCACGGCGGCGCAGCTGCAGGAGCGGTTCGGTCCGGATCGCAGTGATCTGCGGGCTTCGCGGGGTGCGTCGGCGCCGGACGTGAGCGCGGAGAACGACTGGGCAGCGGGGGAGGTGGGCGGGCGTCCGGGGGAGGATGGCCCCGACGCGGCGCCGCAGCCGCTCGTTCCGCCGGTCTCGGGTCGTCCGCCTGACGTTCCGTCTCCGCCCGGTGCGGGTTCCTCGCCGGTCCTCGGCGCCAGCCCGGACGTTCCGTCCCCGCCTTCTGTTGGTTCTTCGCCGGTCCCCGGCGCCAGCATCGTGATCCCGGCCGACGCCCTTCGCGACACCGAGGTGAAGGAAGAGGACCTGCCGAAGATGACCCAGCAGGCCGAGCCGCCGCCCAACGGGTCCTGGAAGGTCCACGACGACGATCGGGTCGACTGTGTCATCCCGAGGGAGGACGGCTCCTACGAGGTCGTCTTCAAGGCGGATCGGGACTGGTCCCTGGGTCTCGCCGAGGACGTCGCGTCGCAGACGCACAAGCGGCGCACGGACCCGCAGCTGGTCCAGCAGCAGAACGAGCGCGCGATGCAGGACCTCGAGGGCGCAGCGCGGGAGACGCTGGCCGATGCGGTCGAGCACGGCCGCGCCCCATTCGACGTCGAGCGCGGGCGCCATACGCCGACCCAGGCGACCAACGCGTTCACGCAGCAGCCCGTCGAAGGGGTCGACGGCGACCTGTTGCGGGCGAAGGCGAACCGCGTGGGGGAGGGGGACGACCTGCGTTTCGCCACCCGCGAGCAGATCGAGGCCGCCGGCGGCCGGGTGTCGCCCGAGGCCGAGGGCGTGATCGTCATGCGCGAGGTGCCGGTCTCGGCGCAGCCGTTCGGCGAGAACGGCAAGGTCGACGGGAAGGCCGACCCGGTCGAGTACCGCGTCAAGTCGCCGCAGGTGCTGTACCACGTGTCGACCGAGACGGACCTGGACCGCGCGAAGCTCCCGCCGGCGCCGTTCGGCTCGCCCGTGCGCCAGATGACCCCGGAGGACCTGTGCCAGGCGGTCGGCATCAAGACGCTCGACATGGGTCATCCGCAGGGACGCACGGAGTTTCAGCCCGCCGATCTGAAGCAGAACCGTCCGGAAGACACGCTCGTCGTCGCGAAGGACGGCGGCGAATCCGTCGCCGAGCGCAACGGCCGGCTCGTGGGGGCGGCGGTGCGGGCGACGCTGTCGACCAACCGCGGCGAGAACGATCCGCGCCCGGCGGCGCCGAAGGACGCGTACTCGAAGGAGGCGCCCAAGGCGAAGGTGGAGCGGCGGCTGGTCGAGGTGATGGCGGCTGACCGGGTCGCAGGCAGGATAGGGGTGGCGTACCGCACCTCGCCGCCGGTCGGCGCGAAGGAGCGGAAGCAGTTCGCGCAGATGCTCAAGAACCCGCAGGTGCGCGAGCGGCTGGGGAAGGAGGTCGACCGGGTCAGCAGCTGGGTTGCCGACGGGGCGAAGGAGCGCCTTGCCGACCGCGGCATCCCGACGGTGCATCAGCGTGCGGCGAACGTGCCGGCGCCGCCTCGTCCCACGGGGCAGCCGGGGCATGGTCGCGATCCGGATCAGGGTTTCCCCTCGCGGTGAGTCGCGGGGACGGTTTCATGGGGCAGGAGGTTCACGATGAGGTATTCGGCGATGTTCGGGCGGGCGGCCGTGGCGGCGCTGCTGGCGCTCTCGTTTGGGATGTCGGTCCGGGCGCAGGGCGGCTACAACGCGATCGATTCGGGAGGACCGCTCTGGTGGTTTCCGGAGAACAACAGCTCGTACTCGCGGCACCACGATCGCTGGTACATCTCGCACGTCGAAGCGCAGCACGACAACTGGGGGGTGGCGACCTCGTTTCCGACCGTTCCGGGTGACGTCGTGTGGGTGTCCCAAGTTTCGGGCGCGCCGCCCAACAGCGCTTGCGACAACATGAATCAGACGGAGTACTTCACTGTCGGTCCGCCGCACGACGACGGGAACGTGCGGGAGGTCCGGACGGCCCGTACGCCCAGCAGCGGCGGTTTCGCCGGTCTGCAGATGTCGATGCACATCGGCGAGTGGTGGCAGGGGATGAAGTACCGCGGGTACTACGACAGCCCGATGGCCAGGGCGCGGCATTTCGGCGGGGCCCGTTCGCGCTACGATCCGGCGCTGTTCGGCTGGTTCGACGTGCGCATGCGCGACGGTTCGGGCACGGTGCTGCGCCCGCCGCTGTACGATGGCGGCCACTCGGTGACGTGGATCAACCCGGCGTTTTCGCAGTGGCAGCTGCACGGCGGCGGCGGGTTCGCGATGCCGTGCCTGGGCATGTCGATGGTGCAGATGCATGGGGCGGAGGAAGGCGGTTCCGGCGGTGTCTTTCCGCCGAGGCCGGTGGGCGCCGACGGCGGCGAGTGCTGGTCCAACGCGCGGCCTCTGGTCCTGCGCGCGAACTCGGAGGGGCGCTGCGAGCCGAATCTGGCTGAGCGGTACGTCTACACCGACCGGTTCTGGGCGATCTTCGACGCGACTCCTCCGGAGTACTGTCCGGTGCTTCTTTCGCCGTTTCCGCCGTCTCCGCCGCAACCGCCGGTTGTGACTGGTCCGGGTCCGGATCCTGGAGATCCGGATCCTGCAGACCCGGATCCTTTGCCTCCTGGCACCGGTCCCGATCCGGGGTGTGAGGGCGGCTCGCCGCATCCGGATGATCCGAACTGCGTCGGGACGGACGGTACCGATCAGGCCGGGCAGGGGGGGATCCCGAGTACTGGTGGCAATAGCAACGATCCCCAGGCGCCAGGGAATCGCGGCCAGGGTGGCCAGATTCCGGTTACACCGCAGGGTTCGTTGTTTCCGGGCTTCGCTGCTCCCCCTTCCGACGTGGCGCCGTGGTCTCTTCCGTCCCGCGATGAAGATGTTGGTTCTTTCCGCAGGATTGTGCGCTCCTTCTTCGCGTTGTTTTCTGTTCCAGTTCTTGCGCAGGACGGTGGAAGTCTTGTGTGCCCGCCGCTGTTTCCGCCGGACTACGATGCTCCGGATCTGATGGCGCGCCGCGGTGAGGTGGCGGTCTTCACGGTTTCGGAGCTGGCGGAGACATCGGCGCCGACGGTGCCGTGGAACACGCTGAGTTACCCGGGCGCCGGTGCGGTCCAGGGAGCGCAACGGCCTGCGTTGCAGGCGCGTTTCGCCAACCGCGTGGATCCGTTCGGGGGCGCCACTTTCGGCGCGGGCACCGTGTCCTTGCCGGTGCAGGACGATCCCACCGGGACCCTGCGCGAGTGCATCGAGATGGGCGAGGCTGGTTGGGATGCGGCCACCGGCACTCTGCGGGTCGATTGCGCCCACGGTCGCGAGAACAGCCCGATGACGGGTAACGTGAACCGTGCGGCGATGGCGTACGGGGCCGTGGAGCGGTCGCGCGAGGCCGGGCCTGTGGACAACTCCCGGGGCCATGGGGGGCGCGCGGTGGCGCGGCGGCATTCGGGGCTCTGGACCGCGCCGGCCGGTTTCGGCTGGTTCGAGCACCGCAATGCGACGCTTGGCTGTCTGGTCCTCGAGGCGGACGTCAATTTCGGTCTGATAGATGATGCGCGACGTCGCAGCGAATTGTGGTTGAACAGCATGCGTCTCGCGCACGCCCGTTACGTGCGGGCGGTGGCGGACTTCGCGGCTTGTCCCGTTACGACTCCGCGGACTGCCGGTGACGCTTGCAGGGCGGAGGCGCTCGCCCGCGGTTTCGCTCAGCGGGTGTACGTCATCCGGTTCTACGGCTACTCTCACGGCTGGCGGATTATCCAGGCTTACCGCCAGGCGGTTCTGCCGGAGATGGAACGCGTCCTGCGGTCGGCGTCGCCGTACGGTTATGCCGGGTCGAGCTCGCGCCTGGTGGCCAACGGGCGTGTGCTCGGTTTCGGTGGCAGGGCGTGCGTCACCGGTCCGGGCGGCCGTGGGTACAATGAGGCGTTGACGCCGTCGTTGCCGACCTTCGAGCGGGGCTCTTCGGGTACGCGCTGGGCGGCGCAGTCGTCGGTTCCGGGTCAGGGCGGCCGGATGTGGTACGGTCCGGCCTTCGATGGCCGCGGCGCGCATGCGGCAGGGGACCGGGGCGACCACTACACGCAGTTCGCCGATGTGGTCGGCCGCACGACGCCGTATTCGGAGGCGGAGCTTCGGCCGGGCGTTCGGTATCCCGAGGAGTTGCGGCGCTATTCGAACTACTACAACGTGAGGACCGGGACCTCGGTATGGCGTGACTTCGCGTGTCCGACGGCGCACGGCGGGTACTACGGTGGGGGCCTGACCGCGGTCGGCACGGGCACCGTGAGTCACCGCAGCTTCAGCATGGGTCCTGCTCCTGTCCAGCCGGACCGCTGGTGGAAGGATCCCGACCCGAACGTCAGCCTCGGGGACCTGTCCGAGAGGCAGTTCTCCAGCGGCACGCCGTGCGTGGGTGACGACGATTACGACGTGCGTGGCGCGGACGGCACGCGCCGTTGCTTCGAGCTGGTCCCGGCGGGTCCTCCCAATGGTTTCAACCAGGGAGACCAGTGGACCGGCGGCCGTGGCGCGTACAGCTCGTCTGCGCTCGGCGACGGGGCTACCGGTCGTTATAGGCTGGAGTACAGCGGGGACGGGATGTCCGATTCGGGTGAGCCGGGCGTGGTGCGCCCCATGCGTCCGACGCCGTACCGCATGATCGACGGCTCCGAGCTCTTCGCTCTGGATTACCGAAGCCGTTTCTACCACATGGGCCTGGGTTATCGCAGTCTGGACGTGGAGCGCGCTTCCATCTGGAGCGGGTACGGCGGCTGGAGTAATCCGGGACGCGGTTCCTCGTGGCTTGTTACCGGGGAGTCCTACGAGGGCGTTGCGCCGGGCTGGTGCTCTGGGGGAGGGTGCAACCAGAGCCAGGTCCCAATGGACTGGGCGCGGCTGGAGCATCAGGGCCCGTTGTCCTGGTACGGCGCGATTGTCCCCGGCGGCACGGGCGGTTGCACGCTTGCCGTCGATGGCGGGACGGACGTCGACGGCAAGCCGCCGCAGGGTTCGGTCATGGAGCAGAACCAGCGCATCGTCTGCCTGCTGCCGATGCGCGTCGGTCCCGACGGCCGCTGTCCTGGCGAGAACCTGCCCTAGCCGACGCTGCGCGCCGAGTGTGAGGGCGGACCCTCGTCCGGGTCCGCCCTCTTTTCGTGTACGGCCCCTGTGGAATGCGCCCCGTACGCTTGCGGCAGCAGGCGGGCGCGCGGTTCCCGCGGAGGCAGAGCAATGGAAGACGATGCGCGCGACGTGGCAGACGTGCTGGATCCGGCCCCGACGGTAGCCGGGGTCGAGGGTGTCAGGCGTGCGGTCCAGCAGGCGCGCCAGGTTTGGCTGATTCAGGACCCGGAAGCGCTTGCCCCGTGCCGGCTCACCAAGCGCCAGGCCCGCGAGATGCTCGACCGCATCGCCGCTGGTGGGGAGGTCGACGGGCCGGACGGGGCCCGACCCGTCGTGGTTACCGCGCGGGTCGAGGGGCCGGACGCGGTGATCCGCACGCTGGAGTGGATGGGCGACGCCTCGAGGATGGGCCGTCCCACCGATCCGGTCGCGGCGGCTGCAAGCCGGGGGAAGAAGAAGTGATGCGGGCGGCATGCGGTCTGCTCGTTGCGTTGCCGTTGCTGGCCGCGTGCGGCGGGGGCGAGGAAGTGGTGTCGGAGATTCCGGTTCCTGATTCCCACTCCGATGCCGTGGATGCCGGCGCACTCGCCGCGGAGCCGGCTGCGCCTTCCGGCGGCCGTGATGTTCGCTGGTATGTGTCGCGTGGCCGCCGGGCGCTGGATGATCTGGAGAACGTCGTCGTCTACCGTTCGGCGGACGACGTAACCGGGTCGCCCGACGTGGTGTTGTACGCCCGCTGCCTGGGAGACCGCACCGAGGTCGAGCTGGATTTGGGGGTGGACCTGGGCGACGACGTGATCACCGACGGGGACCTGCGCACCAAGCGCGTGCTGGTGCGCTTCGTTCCGCGGGACCTGCGCCCGGTGGTCTTCGAGGTGGGCCCGGCGGGCCGGTCGCTGGTCGTCGACCCGCCGCTGGCGTTCCTGCGGGACCTGGTCGAGGCCGACTCGGTCGTCGTGCAGACGGTTTCGCGGCGCGGCACCGCGGTGTTTGCGGAGTTCGTGGTCACGGCGCTGGCGTACGAGCGTCTGTCGGTCGTCTCGGACACCTGCGGTTGGATCCTGGATCCGCTCGAGGCGGTTCGGGCGGAGACCGCGCGGCAGGAAGCGCTGCTGGAGGTCGAGCGCGCCGAGGTGCTGGATACCTACGTCGGCGTGCCGATCCGGGACGACATCGAGCGTTTCGGCATCGAGTACGACGAGATCTACGTGGATCTGCCGGCGCCGGTAGGCCGGGCGTACCTGGGGTTCGGGGTGAGCATCAGCGGGGTGGAGATCGCGCTGGCGCAGCGTTTGGGCATCGTCTGCCTCACCGGCGCGTGGGTGGGCGCCGAGATCATCCTGCGTGAGTGCTACATCGAGGGGCAGGTCGCCGGGGTGGAGGATCCGGAGGCCGAGGTCGACCGGGAATCGGGCTCTGTGGCTCGGTGATTACGCTGCGTCGTCGTCGCGTTTTCTCTGTGGTCCCTGGTAGTAGCGCTGTGCGAGCGTTTCGACTTCGTCGTCGCTCGCGTCTGGCCCCAGTTCTTCTCGCGCTGCTCTGCGGTGCGAGTCGAGGAGGAGCCGTTCGTAGTACAGGAAGCTTTTTCGCTTGGTCATCGGCTTGGTCCTGGTTCGCTGATTTCCACTGGTTGGTACGACTCTAGTCGTTCGGGCTGCTCGGAGCGTTCTTCCCTGTGTGATGGATGGTTGGGGTGCTGCCGGTCAGTCTCGATCGTTGCACTGGGTGACTTCGCTGCTGCGAGGGGCAACTGGGCGGGGTGGAGGAGCCCGGCTGGGATCCTGGCGGTTGTTGATCAGGCTGCGTCGCGGTCGCGGCGGCCGGCCAGAAAGCCCTTGAGGGATCCTTCCATCTTCGCCATGCGCTCGCGCAGGTCCGCGATCTCGCGCATGACGGCATCGAACCGGATGTCGAGTCGTTCGCTGATGGTCTTCGCGGTTGCGTCCAACCGGTCGTTGAAGTTCTTCGCGGTTGCGTCGATCCGGTCGTGCAGCTTGCGGATGTCGCTGCGCAGCCACGTGAACAGAGGGATCACGACCGCTAGGGTGAGCAGATTCGTGAGCTCGGGCACCGGTGAAACTCCAGCACGCGGGCGGAGCAGTGGGCGTCGAGCGGCCACCCGTTTCGATGGGGAGCCACCATCCCGGGATCCGCGTGCGTCCGTCGTCCTGGATCACGCAGGGAAGAAGCCGGCGGCGCTGTTTCGGGGCGCCGCCGGAGCCGGGCTGCCTCGCCGGTTTCGGCTGTGCCGGACCTACTCGGGAGGCTGGTCGGGTGTGGGCGCTGCCTGCACCTTTTCGGCGGGCTTGCGCGCCGGCGTGGCGGCGATGCTCGCGCTGGCCGCGCGGATGTAGTCGGCGATGATGGTCCGGCTGATTGCCGTCTCGCCGCTGCGGCGCTCGTAGGGTTTCTTGGTCATGTTGCCCGAGACCGAGATGATTTCGCCTTTCTCGCAGGCGAGCAGCCGCGTCTGCATCGCTTCGGAGAACGCGATCACGTCGACCCACTCGGTCAGCTCGTCGTGCTTCTCGCGCGGGACGCTGGGCGCGACCATGTGGATGGCTATCTGGGCGGAGACGAACTTGCGTCCGTCTCTTTCGATCACCTGCGGCTTGGCGGTGAGGCGGCCACGGCAGGTGCAGTCGCAGCCGCGGGGGACTGCGCCGGGGACCTGGTCTCCGGAGCTGACACCATCTCCTCTGGCCGCCTGGACGTAGTCGGCGATCACGGTTCTGCTGATTCCCGTCCCGCCGTCGCGTCGTTCGTAGGGCTTCTTGGTGACGTGTCCGAAGACGGCGATGGTGTCGCCCTTGTCGCAGGCGAGAAGGCGCCCTTGCATGCTCTCCGGGAACGTGATCACGTCGACCCACTCGGTCAGCTCGTCCTGCTCTTCCCGAGGGACGTTGGGCGCGGCCATGTTGACGCCCATGCGGGCGGAGACGAACTTGCGTTCTTCCTTGTCGATCAGCTGCGGTTTGGCCACGAGGTTGCCTCGGTAGGCGCATTCGCATGCGCGCAGTACCGGGCCGGGGGTCTGGTCGCTCATCGGGTCTCTCGTCCTTTCCGTGGTTCGGATCCGGTCTCGCCGGTGTTCTGGCGTGCAGTGTACGGATCCCGTTCCAGCGGGTGATGGGGTATTCCCGCGGCGTCGTTCCGGTCGTGGAACGCCGTGCTCGTGAGGGCCTTTCTTGGTGTTCGGACGGGAACCTTCTGGAGGAGTCGCTGTCTAACCGAGTAGTCGGCGTCGAGAAGTGTCCTTCTTGGTGCCGGCGAGGCGATCTGTCTCTTCGGGTCCTTCGTACTCGGCTCGGTACACTGCGTCCTTTGCGATCATGCGGAGAATGGTCTCGTACGCTTCTTCGGTCGTCGTTCAGCGTTCGCTTGCCGTTGCCGGCCGGTCGCGGGATCTCGCTCTGTATTGGAACGCCGGGCCGACCCGAACCCCTTCGGAACCCCGACAGGCCCGCAGACGGCATCTTCGAACCTCGCCCGCGTGTGGGGTGCGGGCTGCGGAGTGCGACGCCATGACTGACAAGACGCGGCCGCGACCAAGGACGCCCCGGCGTCCATCAACAGAATCAACGTGTTCGAAGCGAGGGGTATCGGCCGCAGCGCGGGGGAGCGTCAGGGGTCACGGTAGGACGGTCCATGTGCCGCCCGCCGGGGAGCCGAGCACGACGCCATCCGGAAGGCGCTCGCCCTTGATGCGACTTGCCCAATCCCCGACGTCGATATCGCGCAGGTAGCCTGTGCTGTAGACCTGTACGTTTTCCCCGGCGCCGATGGTCAGCGGTCCGGATTCGAAGGTCTCGCCTGTGTCGAAGGTTGCGGCGTAGGCCGCGGGCGGGGTTACTTCGGTCCAGAACTCGAGGTCGTAGTCCAGGGCGCGCGACAGCCGATAGGTGGACGCTACGACCTCGCCCACGCGCGCCGTCGTCGGTTCGATTTCGAGGGAGACGGCGGGCGGCGCCGGCGCGATGACCGGCGGTGTCGGCGCCGCCGGCTGGTCGGCGCATCCGACCGCGAGCAACGCGGCTAGGGCGACCACCGCCGCGACGTGGACGTTCATGAGTCTTGCGAAGCGGCGCCGGCATAGTTCGGTAGCCCGGCGCCAGCGGCGCTCCATCTGCTGCAGCCGAACTGTACCAGCATCGGGGCCAGCGTGATCAACGCGAACGCTCCGACCTTCACCAGCAGGTCGGTTGGCTTCCCTTCGGGTCATGCTGGATTGGGCGGTGCGCGCCCGCGGCCGGTTCCGGGCGCGCTACCAGCCTTGCTGGTCGAAGTACTCCAGCCGGTTTGGGATCTGTTCCAGGATTGCGGTCCGGGTCGCGGCGTCGAGCCGTTCAGAGCGGCGGCGGACGGCGTACCACGGGAGAACGCTCTCGGCGAAGTCTTCCCGGTCGGGATGGTCACGGGCGTAGTTCGAAACGAACCCGGCGTCCGCTTCCTGTGCGGCGCGCCAGGCCGGAGTCATCGCATGCAGTCTGTCAAGCGACACGTGGGCCGCTTCGTGGATCAGGACCTCTTCGAGAAACCCGTTGCGGATGTCCGTCTCCCCCTGGCCGCTGTGGATATGGAACGTCCCATTGTGTGTGTTCCCGCCGTGATTCTCGTCGCCGCCGTGGATCTGGACTTCGCGGGCGCCGGTCATCAGGAACGCCGGCAATTGGCCGAATGCCGGCGCGTAGGTGTCGACCTGTCGGCGCGCCGCTTCGACGCTTCCGAACTCGATGTTCACCTGGAACTCCAACTCCCGGCCGGAGTACTGCACGTCGAACAGGAAGACTTCGGCCCTCGTCCAGGCGCCGATCCGCCGGTCGAAGATATCGCGCGTGCCGCGGCCGGCGTATTCGATGTTCCGGAACGACGACGGATCATTGGAGTCGATCACCCGTGGAGAGATGTACGCGGTTCCTTCGAACGGCGGGGCGCCCGGTTCCAGCGCGAAGTCCGCGGTCTGGTCCTGGTCCATTGTGACCGTGGCGTTCGCGGGGACGTGGCCCGTGTACGACACGGTGACTGCGACCACGCCGGAGAGACCATCGACCTCGTAGCGCCCGTCTTCGCCGGTCGCGATCTGGCGCCCGCCAACCCGCACGCGAGCGCCGGCGAGCGGCCCCCCGAAGCGGTTGCTATGGACCTGGCCGGACAGAGTGAAGGTCGGCGCCGCGACTGGCGGTATGGTTGGCGCAGTCGGCGCAGCCGGGCCGCCAGTATCGCACGCTACCAGGAACGCCACGACGGCAAGAACCGCGTCGGCGCGAACCTGTAGCCACATGCGAGCGGGGACTGCTTCGGCGCGCGCCGCCCGATGGAGATCGCGTGTCGACGGATCGGCTTGCGTGTCGGCTGTGGGCGTCGGCGTGTCGCGTCGTGACATGGTGCTCCAGTTAAGGACACTGGCGGGAACTACGTTTGCCGCCTTCTCGCGCGATGACGCCCCAGGCATGGGCAGGCGCGTCGCGGAACGATCGAGGTCCCGAGCGGCGTTGACGGGGGTACCGGGGTGTCCGAGAACTCCGAGCTCGTCTTCACCGCGCACGGGCAGGGGGCCTGGCCTGCCCGCACGCCAGCGTCGGCAAGGATTGGGAGGCCGGTGCCTACAGCCTGGTATCAACACCATGTACAGTGCCGCTACGCCTCTACGCCCTCGCTGGCGCTCGCAGATCGCGCCCGGCATGGACCAAGTGGAGAAGCATCCGGAGTTCGTCGTAGCTGGCGGGCGGATCACCCGGAGAACCATCCGGTCGGCTTGCGCGTCACTTTGCGGGAGTTCTGAGAGGCTCTCCGTCGCGAGGAGTACGCGACCGCTGCGGACGTCCTAGCAGGCGAAGCAGGCCGCCTTCGGTGACGAACTGCACCGTCGACGCCAGCAGAATGGTGATGAACGACGCGAGGAGCGCAACGAGCAGTTGTGCTCTTTTCCTGTACTCCGAAACGCATCAGAACCTCCGGTAGAAGTGGAACGAGCCCGCCAGGAGGACCAGCCCGGCCGCCGCGCCGACCATCATGTCCGGCCCGTCGCCCACGGCGATGTGGGCGCTCAGCGCGAGCGACAGGTGGTAGAAGAACCCCGCGTAGGCGAGGTTCTTGAGAAACGGCGACACGCCGGTGACGACCGCGGCGATCCCGAGCAGCTTGACGGCCGACAGTGGGTAGATGAGCCAGGCCGGGAAGCCGAGGCGGGCGAACGACTCGACCGCCCAGGCGTGGTCGAGCACCTGCCGGCTCGCGCTCCCGACCATCAGGGCGGCGAGCAGCCCGGTGAAGACCCAGTAGAGCCGTCTCTGGCCTACCATGTCCGCCAGGACCGGCCGAGCGATGCCGGAACCGGATCCCGAAAGATGACGTCGTGGTCGTCGCGCTTCATTCAAGCGTTCCAATTCAGATTTCGGGGACGGGGACCGCGGGTCGATGTTCCCCAGCCCCCGCAGCCCTTGGCCCCCGCTGCTGCAACCCCCCGGTCCAAGGATCAGGGGGCGGCGCATTCACGAGTTCGCGCCGTTCTAGTACCGGTGTTGTCGAGCTCGAGGAAGTGATCATTTCTGAAGTGCCGTCGACTGGTTGAGGACGACCCTGCTGATCGCGTCATTCGGTTTCTTCGTCGCGAGGCGGACGCTGGCGGTTGCGCTCCTGCTGGCTGAGTTCAGCCTCCCGGCGACGAAAGCTGCGTCCTTCGATGCGAAGGATCTCGACGTGGTGGGTCAGCCGGTCGATCAGGGCGACGGCGCACGAGGCGTTGGGAAAGACGGTGTCCCAGTTCTTGAAAGGCAGGTTGGTGGTGATGAGCAGGGAGCGGTGCTCGTAGCGTCGGCTGACGAGCTGGAAGATCAGGTCCGCGGCGCGGGCGTCGTAGGCGAGGTAGCCCAGTTCGTCGACGCACAAGATCGCCGGGCGGGTGTAGTGGCGCAGGCGGCGTTCGAGTGCGCGTGCGGTCTCCTGTCCGTTGAGGTCGAGCAGCAAGTCGGCGGCGGTGGTGAAGAGTGCGGAGTGTCCGGCGAGGACAGCCTGGTGGGCAATGTTCTTCGCCAGCATTGTCTTTCCGAGGCCTTGCGCGCCGAGAATCACGACGTTGTCGCCGCGGTTGAGGAAGTCGAGCGAGAGGATGCGTTCGAGGGCGGTCCGGTCCAGCGCGGTGGGCCAGTCCCAGTCCCAGTCGGCGAGCGGCTTGAAGCGTCCGAGTCGGGCGCGCTTGAGTCGGCTCTCGACGCTGCGGCGCTGTTTTTCCTCGAGTTCGGCAGCGACGATGTGTTCGAGCAGCACGGTATGGCTCCAGCGCTTTCGGGTGGCCAGGGCGATGAGGTCATTGAGCTGGTCGGCGGTGTAGTTGAGCCCGAGTCGCCGGAGGTCAGTCTGCAGCGTCGTCGTGGTCGTGTCGTCCGAGGGCATCGTAGGTCTCCAGGTCGTGAGGCTGGACATCGAGGTCACGCAGTCCGGGCCGGTCGGGCAGGGTGAGTCGGAGCGGGGGCTTGAGTCCGCGCTGCCGGCGTCGGGTTTCGAGGATGTGGGTGATCGAGCCGGCGCCGAGGGCGTCGCGTTCGAGGGCGATGTCGACGGCGTTGGCCAGTTCCTCGGGTCCGTAGTCGTCGAGCAGTGCGAGCAGCCGGGTGGCGTGCGGCCGCAGGGCCTCTCCACGCTGTGCGAGTCGTTCGAAGAGCGTGGTGGTGGCGGGAACGGCGGCGCGCAGCCGGTCGCGGGTGGTGTGGACGTTGGCCTGGCGGGTAGCCGCCAGCAGGCCTTCCAGATGGTCGGAGTCCTCGACGGTCAGTCCGGTGTCGTAGGTGCGGTGATGGTTGGCCAGCTCGGTCTGTCCGTCGAGGATGCGGATGCGGGTGGCTGAGGCGACCAGGGTCAGCGGCTTGCGGACGTGGGTGTGGGGGATCGAGTAGAGATTGCGGTCGAAGCGGACGTAGGGGGTCTTTCCGGAGCGGACGGCGCGCACCAGGTCGGTCTCGAAGGGATTGGCGGGCAGCGGCAGCAGGCGGGGCTTCTCCTCGGCCCAGACCTCGGCGACACTGCGATTGGGCTGATCGGGATGCGGCCGCCGGTGGGCGACCTCGTCGCGCCAGCGCCGGAACTGGGCGTTGATGTCATCGAGGTCGCGGAAGGGACGGGCGGCGAAGTAGGCGTGGCGTAGATATTGAATTTTCCTCTCGATTTTCCCCTTCTCATTTGGCCGTCCCGGCGTGCAGGGGTGGGGCGCGAAGTGGTAGTGGCCGGCGAGCTCGAGCAGGCGGGGATGAAACTGCACGGCGGCGCCGCGGCGGTCGAGCACGGCGCTGCGCAGGTTGTCGTACACGAGGTTTCTCGCGACACCGCCCAGCGCGTCGAAGGCGTGGACGTGCCCGCGGAGGAAGCTCTCCAGCGTCTGGTCGAGGGTGAACAGCGCGGCCAGCGCCCGGGAGTAGCCGAGGACCATGACAAATCCGGAGACCGTGCGCGTGCCGGCGCCGATGCGGACCTTGCCGAACGAGCCCCAGTCGACCTGTGCGGACTCGCCGGCCAGGGTGACGACCCGGCGGTAGACGGCGCGGCTGGTCTCGGGCCGCAGGCGCCGCACGAGTTTGCGTACGGGGAAAACGGAACCCGCATAGCCACGCTGGCGCACCATCTCGTAGATCCGCGTGGCGCGCAGATTCGGGTACTGCGTCAGGGTGTCGCGGATGAACGGCAGATACGGGTCGATGATGCTGGGCCGCCACACGCTGGGAGGGACACCTGGCGACTCGCGCTCGACCGCGGCGCGGACCGTCTCACGGTGGAGGCCGAGCTGGGCCGCGATGGTCCCGACCTTCCAGTGCTCGGCGTAGTACAGGCGCCGGATCTCGGCGCGCTGCGCGGGCGTGATCATCCTTCCTCCTTGTCCCCGCGATGCGCGGCTCGCGCATCGGCACCAGCCACCGGCTCGCCCGCCCGCAAACCACGCATCGGGTGGCGACGGGGGGCTGAACCGGGGCGGCGTCAGGGACGGGGAGTCTGGTAGATCGCAGCGCTGCGGGGGAAGACTGATCCATCACGCGGCGGCGGTCGCGGTAGGCGCGCTGCTGGTCGCGATGGTCGAGACGGCCCTCGGGACTGCGCTGGTGTCGCGCCCGGGCAGCCCGCGCCGAACGGCGACGGCCGGCCGCCCGGCAGCGCGGCGAGCAGTAGGCGTGGCCGCGGTCGCACGCCACGCAGATGGCGAACAAACGGTTGCAGTGTCGGCAGGTCTTCTGGCGTAACGGCTGGTCCACGGCGTCGGAGCGCGCGGGTGAACTCCGACTGGACAGCGCCGCGCCGGCCGTGGCACAACAATGGCGACCCGCTCGACCTGTCGGAGCTCGGGGCGGTCACGAGGGTCCGGCCTATTCCCGGGCCCTCACCCCCACGCTTGAGCCCGCTTTCAACGCTACCCGACTGCAGTCGAACCTCGCCAGCCCGAAGGTCGTCCCGGACTCCCTGCGGTCAGGCACGCGCGCCCAGTGGCCCCGGCCTTGCGGAGCCGAGTATCCATGTGTCAAGTGGACCGAAATCTGGGCACCCGTCGTCCAAGAGCCTGCTGTTGACGAGCGTGCGCGGAGCCGGCGTCAAGGCCGACAGCCGCCCGCAGCGCGGTCGGAGCGGAGCGACGCGCCTGGTCAGGGGCGAGCCACACGCTGATGCTGGGGCTCTACGGTGGCCGTCGGCGACCCGCTGGCGCTCAAACGACGGCACGGGCTCGATCACTGGCTCGATCACCTCCTCGCGTTAGGCAACGTCAACGGCGTGACCACAGACGCACGCTACGCGTGTGAGAAGTCTCCAGCCTGTCCTGCCGTGACGGATGCGCTTCCGCCCGGGGCCGGCCTGCCGCGGCCAGGCGGGTCGGGCGACCAAGTGCGGTCCTGTCCCAGCAGCGCGTTGGCCAGCACCAGAAGCTTGCGCATGACGGCGACCACGGCGACCTTCCCCGGCTTCCCCTGGGCGACGAGCTGACGGTGCTTGGCACGAAGGTCGGGGTTGTAGCAGATCGACGCCAAGGCCGGCATGTAGAGCTGCCGCCGCACCCGCGACCGGCCGCCCTGAATGTGGCTTTGGCCCTGCCAGATGCCGGACTGACGAGTGACGGGGGCGAGCCCCGCCAAGCTGGCGATCGCCTTGGCGTCGACGCAGCCGAGTTCCGGCATCAGGGACAACAGGGCTGCCGCGGTAACGCGAGACACGCCAGGAATCGACATCAGGATCTCTGCCCGGCGGGCAAGCACCTCGTCTTCGGCCAGCCGCTTGGCAATCTCGGCATCAATGGCCGCCAGATGGCGATCGACTTGCGACAGCCGAGTCTTGTTCTGGCGCTTGAGCAGCCGGTTCTGAAGGTGCTTCTCACGGTTCAACGCGGCCGTGCGGTCCCGGACCAGCGCTTCGCGGGCCACCTGGAGTTCCTCAAGGGCACGCCGCGCCGGCGATGACACCTCGGTCGGCCGCAAATCCACGGCCGCTCCCATCTGCGCCAGCATCCTTGCGTCCACCGCATCCGTCTTCGCCCGCTGCCCGATGGCCTCCGCGAAGCGCCGAGCCTGCAACGGGTTGACCCGCACCAGCGGTATCTCGGCGCTCAGCAGCGCTTCCTCGAACGCGCGGTGAAACTGCCCGGTCGGCTCGTACACGACGGCCCGAACTGGCGACTCGATCCATGCGATCAGCGCCTTGAATCCAGCGGCGTCGTTGGAGAATCGCGCCGCCTTGCCGCACGGACACTGGTAGGCGTCGAGATGCGCCTTCGAGATGTCGACGCCGACGCAGTTACGAGTATCATGGGTCATCTTCCCTGTGCTCCTGTGCTTGTCATGCGAGCCTCGACGCTCGAGTATCCATTCAGGACTTGGGGAAGACGGTGGCGACCAAACTCCGCTACGGCCCGCGACGGTCCGCGGAGGACACGGTCCGACCACCGCCCACCCAGCGGCGCCTCGCTACAAGGTGCCGCTGGGGAATGGGCCATCCCCCATGACCCATCGGGCTAAATGCTAAAACGTCCGCCTGACAACCCCAGCCGGGAGACCGGAACGGAAAAGGCCCTCGCTGCGCTCGGAACACTTACCTCGATCGCTCGGTCGACCGCTTTCCCCTGCTCCGTTACGTAACCGTGCACAATAGGCTGTCGAGCTGCCCAGGGGCTTCGGGCGTGACGTGCTTCGTGCGCCAGTCGACGCGGCGCTCGTCCCCTCCCCCGGACCCCCTCCCGGGGCTCAAGGCCGCGCTTCGCGGACTCACTCAGACAACATGGGGAAGACGGTGGCGACCACACTCCGCTACGGCCCGCGACGGTCCGCGGAGGATACGGTCCGACCACCGCCCCACCCAGGGGCGCCTCGCTACAAGGTGCTACTGGGGAATGGGCCATCCCCAAGGCCCATCGGCCAAATGCTAAACAGACAAGCGGAGGATTCGCGCGCGGCCAACGTCAACGCCCATCCGGACGTGGTCCGCGCGCGCGAGAGCACCGCCTCCAGGCTCGCCTGGCGCAAGAACCGACACCGATCAGCCCCACCGTCGCCGCATGCGCCAAACGAGCCTTCCGCGGCACTCGGGTTGTCGCTCGACGCAACGTCCTCTCCGATTCGTCGTCGGTCACACCGTCCGGCCCAGCTCGGTCGGCCGTTCCGTCTCGCGAGGGTACCCCGGACGGGCATGGCCGACACCAACGTCCGGCTCGGAACCCACCGTCCGCAGACCGACCTTCGCTCCGCTGGATCTGCTTCTTCAGAAGGCGGTCTTTGAACCGATCCGGCTTCAATTTCCGTCACTTCTCGAGGCTCCTTGACACCGGCGCGTGTTCTTCAGGATGGCACTGGCCACTTGAGCGGCGGTCGCGGCATACTGCCAGCCGCCGTCTCCCCGCCGCCGGCCGAATCGCCAGCGCGTGCGAGGCGAATGCCAAGTGCGTCGTTGGCCGGCAGGCGTGACGGGCGCTTGGACGTAGACAGACGTGCCAGGTCCGATTTGGAATCGGTACTGTCCGATGCGCGCTCCGTCCCGAGTCCGATTGCAGAGACGGATCAGCGAGTTCGCCGTCTGAAGGTGGAGGCGCAACCTCTCCAGGTCTTCGGCAGCAGCGCCGTAATCGCTCGCGCTGACGATCATGCCGCGTTCCTGTGGACCGTGATTCCGACGTTGCGGCGCTCCGCGAGGATGACGAGCAGGAGGCCGCCCATGATGGCGAGGTTCTTCAGGAAGTCGATGACCGCACCGAAGTCGGCGTCCGTGCGCAGCGGATTTTCCATGAGCACGGTGACGGGAACGAGAAACAGCAGCAGCCCTGCGGCGGCCCAGTCCGTCCATCTGCCCAAGGCGAGGAAGGCGCCGCACACGATCTCGACGAGCCCGGCCGCGACCGCCAGCAGCGTCGGGAACGGCAGGCCGATCCCGGCGATGTCGCCCGCCGCGTCCTCGACGTCGACCAGCTTGTCGTAGCCGGTCAGCAGAAAGATCGCAGCCAGCATGACGCGCGCAGTGACGTAGCCGTATCGCTGCAGGTGCCGGTCCATTCCTGTTCCCCCCGCCACATCGTCCGTCGATGCACATCAACCTGCCGATGGTGGCAGCGGAGCGCGTCCGACCAACCATCCTCACCCGGCGCAACCGGTGGCATGCAGTCGACCTGTCGTCCGGCGGCTCGCGCCCCCAGAGCCAACTCGTTCACCAAGCCCGGCATGATACCGACTCAACATGATACTGACATGATTTTTTGAGTCTAAAGATGGTATTTTCGGGACTGTTGCCGAAGCAACTTCGTGCATCCGAGGTGTTGTCCTTTCGCTCTTGGCGGGGGTCGAGCCCGGGGTCGAGCCCCGGCTTCTCCATCTGGCGAAGCACCGAAGCCGTCCGGGAAGAGGTGGCCACCTTGCAGAATCCCGATGAACTGCGGCGAGAGAACGAGGTGCTGCGGGACCGTCTCTCCCGGCTGAGCGCGGCCGTCCTGCGCGTCAGCGCGAGCCTCGACCTGAATACCGTCCTGCAGGAGGTCGTCGAGAGCGCCCGCGCGCTGACCGGCGCCCGCTACGGCGCGATCACGACCATCGACGCCCGTGGGCAGCCCCGCGACTTCGTTTCCTCCGGCCTGACTCCCGAGGAGCACCGGCAACTGCTCGAGTGGTCCGACGGTCCGAGGCTCTTCGAGTACTTCCGGGAACTGCCGTCGCCGCTGAGACTGCGCGATGCGCGTGCCTACGTCCGGTCGCTCGGCTTTTCCTCCGACCTGATCGTGCCGAAGAGCATGCAGGGGACGCCGATGCGCCACCGGGGCACCCACGTCGGGAACTTCTTCCTCGGCGACAAGAAAGGTGACGCGGCGTTCAGCAGCGAGGACGAAGAGGTCCTGATGCTGTTCGCCTCGCAGGCGGCGACGGCGATCGCCAACGCCCGCACCTACCGTGACGAGCAGCGGGCCCGCGCGGACCTGGAGGCGCTGATCGATACCTCGCCGGTAGGCGTAGTGGTCTTGGACGCGAGGAGCGGGACGGTAGTCTCGATCAATCAGGAGGCCCGGCGTATCGTCGACGGCCTCCGCATGCCGGGCCGCTCCACGGAGGAGCTACTGGAGGTGGTCACCTGCCAGCGTGCGGATGGACACGAGGTGTCCTTCGCCGAGTTCCCCCTGGCGCAGCAGTTGAGCAGCGCCGAGAGGGTGCGCGCCGAGGAGATCGTGATCTCGGTCCCCGACGGCCGACGCATGAAGACGCTGATAAACGCCGCGCCAATCCGTCCGGCGGACGGCGAGGTCGAGTCGGTGGTGGTCACCATGCAGGATCTGGCGCCGCTGGAGGATCTCGAGCGGATGCGGACCGAATTCCTGAGCATGGTGAGCCACGAGTTGCGGGCCCCGCTGAGCTCGATCAAGGGCTCGGCCGCCACCGTGCTCGGCGCCTCGCCGACACTGGACCCGGTCGAGATGCTGCAGTTCTTCCGCATCATCGACGAGCAGGCCGACCACATGCGCGGTCTCATTCGCGATCTGCTGGACGCGGGGCGCATCGAGGCTGGCACGCTGTCGGTCGCCCCGGAGCCGACGGACGTGACCGCGCTGGTGGACCAGGCGCGGAACACGTTCACCAGCGGCGGCGGCCGTCACGCCGTGCGCATCGACCTGCCGCCGGAGTTGCCGCGGGTGATGGCCGACCGGCAGCGCATCGTGCAGGTTCTGAACAACCTCTTGTCCAACGCGGCAAGGCACTCTCCGGAGTCGTCTCCCATCCGGATCTCAGCCACGGTCGATGGCGTGCATGTTGCGATCTCGGTGTCCGACGAGGGCCGCGGCGTGCCCCAGGAGCAGTTGCCGCACCTGTTCCGCAAGCACGCCGGGCTTGCCGGGGACGACGGTCAGCGCGGGGCCGGCGGCTACGGCCTGGGCCTGGCCATCTGCAAGGGGCTGGTTGAGGCGCACGGGGGCCGCATCCGGGCCGACAGCGCCGGGATGGGCCAGGGGACGCGGGTCACCTTCACGATCCCTGTGGTCGAAGACAGCCGCGGCAGCGCTACGGCCGGACCCGCCGTGAGCCACCCGCGCGGAGAAGGACGGCAGCAGCAGACATCCATCCTCGTCGTCGTCGACGACCCGCACATGCTGCACTACGTGCGCGACGCGCTCGTCGCAGCCGGCTACGTTCCGGTCCTGACCGGTGACCCGCGGGAGGTGACCGACCTCGTCAGCACGCACAAGCCTCAACTGGTGCTGCTGGACCTGGTGCTGCCCGAAACCGACGGCATCGAGTTGATGCAGAGCATACCCGCGCTCGAGGATCGGCCGGTCATCTTCATCTCCGGCTACGGCCGGGACGAGACGATTGCCAGGGCGCTGGAGCTCGGCGCCGCCGACTACATCGTCAAACCCTTCTCGGCAACGGAGCTGACGGCGAGAGTCCGGGCGGCCCTGCGCAGGCGGACCGGGGCGGAGCCGTTCGTACTGGGAGATCTGGCCATCGCCTACGAGGAACGCCGGGTGAGCGTGGCCGGGCAGACAGTGCGATTGACGGCCACCGAATTCGAACTGCTCCGCGTGCTCTCGGTCAACGCGGGGCGGGTATTGACCTGCGATTCCTTGCTGCGGCAAGTGTGGGCTCGGCGGGAATCCGTCAACGTGATGCTGCTGCGCAGCGTCATGAAGCGGCTCCGGCGAAAGCTGGGGGACAAGGCGGCTCGACCGGCCTACATCTTCACCGAGCGCGGGGTCGGTTACCGCATGCCGCGACCGGGCGACTCGTGAGAGCCGTGGTTCGGGAGAGACCCGCTACCGTGTCTTGAGGTTGCCGGTATCGAGGTAGCCGACAGCGGGTTGGCCGACGCGGCGGCCCTCGGGTGTTCCTCGTCTGGCGCACGCTTTCGCCCGGGGCGCCCTCGCCCGGCTGGATGTGGGCGGGCGCAGATCAGCTACCGTCGCCCGCCGATGCTCCGAATCGTTGCTGCGATATGCGGTAGCAGTACTCTTGACTGCCGTCCGCGGTGACGGCCGGCCCCATCGAGTCGGCCCGCCGGCCAACCGACTGCACGGCACCAGCGTTCGTCGGCACCGGTATCGGCCAACCGATCGGACACGTGATGGCAAATGCTGCAGGGTCAGGCGGCGCCCTCCTCGTCGAAAGCAGTGGCCGTCGGCTCACCGGTGGGATCGTCGTGCCGCTGGTCGCCACATAGGTATCGAGTCCGTTCCCACAAGGCCAGTCTCGTTGAGAAACAGGACGACGCGGACGTGACGTGCTTCCAGCAGGGCTACCGTGCGCGCGGGAGGGCGAAGGGAGCCTCGGCCGGCTGGGTCGGCACGGGCATCGGCCTCACCCTCTACCGCGGTATTGGCCATTGCGGTAGGGAGCCGCAGAGACTTCGACTCCGGCTTCTGATGGAAGCCGGCGCTATTGACGCCCATCGGCACGGTCCGCGTCTCGGAGATCGCACGCTCCCACGACCCTCACCTGTCGGGCCGGAATGCCGCCGCAGGGTACCGTGCCCGGTCTGGACGCGGCAACGGCTGCGACGTGTACTCATGCCTTGAACGTTCCGTCTTGCGGTGGGCCGACGCCTGAACACTGGCTCAGCCGGTTTTCGCTTCGACCGCGACCCCACGACCCCAAGGGTTCTGTAGACGCTGAAGGAGGCGCTGCGCGACGCGTTCGGTGTCGTTCGCGCCAAGCGCCGCAAGACAACGCCTCCGGTGCGCGAAGTCCCTTCGGTGATAGTCCTGAAAATACCCGCTGTTGGACGCCAATAGTCACGTCAGTGTCATGTTGAGTCGGTACCATGCCGGGACTCGGTGAACGGCACGGCGGCAACTCCACGCCGAACACGCCGAAATCGGCACCGCGACCGGGGGCGATACGGGCGAGTGATGAGCGCGCATGGCGAGCGGGCGGGTACGGTGACGTCACGCGGGTCGAAGTGGTGAGCGTCTTCAGGACCGGCGGACGTGCCCGGCAGTCCGGGGGCGGGATGACGATCGGAGATGTGAGCGGATGAGAAACGCGCATACCGTAACGCCCGGACTCCAGGTCGGCGACGTAGGGCCGGACTTCTCTCTCCCCGACCAGACGGGCGCGGGCCGGGATCTCGCGTCGCTGACGGGGCCGAACGGGCTGATGCTGGTGTTCAGCCGGTCGGCCGACTGGTGACCGTTCTGCAGGACGCAGCTCGTCGAGCTGCAGAGCCGCTATCGGGACCTCCGGGACCAGGGGCTCGGCGTCGCCGTTGTCACCTACGACCCGATCGAGACCCTCGCGGAGTTCGCCCGCGTCCACGGCATCGAGATTCCGCTCCTGTCCGACGCGGGCTCGGCGACCATCCGCGCTTACGGCCTCCTGAATCAGGAGATGGACCCGGCGCGGGCGCCCGAGGAACGGCGTGAGATGATGCGTCGATTCTACGGCATCCCCCATCCCGGCACGCTCGTGCTGGACCGGTCGGGCCGCGTGACCGTGCGCTTCTTCGAGGAGGCAGTCCAGGAGCGCTCCACGGCATCGAGCATCGCGGTCCGCCTCGGGGAAGCGATTCCCGGCACTCCCGAGCAAGCCGCCAACCTCGTTGCCACGGACCACCTTGAGGTCCTCGCGTGGGCCACCGACGACATGGTCGCGCCGGGCAACCGCCTGTCCTTCGTGGTCGACGTGACGCTCAAGACCGGCATGCACGTCTACGCGCCCGGCGACCACGGCTACCAAGTGATCCGCCTGCGCGTGACCGCGCCCGACTTCCTGCGGAGCCACGCGGTGACCTACCCGCCTTCCGAGATGTATCACTTCGAGCCCCTCGACGAGACGGTGGCCGTCTACGAGGAGCCGTTCGGGTTGGTACAGGACGTCACGATCTCGATGCGCCGCGACATCAACGCGCTGGCCTCGGAGCTCGGCACCACCCCGCGGGTCGAGGGGGTGCTGGAGTGTCAGGCGTGCGATCACGAGATCTGCTATCTGCCGGAGGAGGCGCCGCTGAGCTGGGAGCTCGCGTGGCGCCCGCTGGTGCGGGACTAGGAGTCGACATGTGCGGAGTGCTGTCAGCGTGCTCGATGGGACTCGCCGCCGCGTTCGTCGCAGCGTCCCCGGCGACGGGCCAGATCACCGCCGCGACGGACGTGACGGTGGAGAAGTAGATGGCAGCAAGGAACTTCCCCAAGGACGGAGTCGACTTCGTTGCCGTTGATGTTGAAACCGCGAATAGTGACCGGTCATCGATCTGCTCCATTGCCGTCGTTGAATACGGGAACGGACTCCCAAAGTCGGAATGGACGACGCTGGTCGACCCGGAGGTTGAGTCTTCGGTCCAGCACGTTGACCTTCATGGAATCGATGAAGTGGCCGTTCGTGGCGCTCCCACATGGACTCATGTGTCTGAGAAGCTTCACGGACTCTTCTTCAATCGTGTGGTCGTGTCTCACACCTTGTTCGACCGGACGGCTCTGTCGAATGCTTCCGCGCGTCGGCAGGTTGGTTTGCCGACCTGTACCTGGTTGGACTCGGCCGCTGTGGCTCGTAGCGCGTGGCCTCGACTTGCCAATCACGGACTCCGGAGCGTTTGCGAATCCCTTGCCTACCTACTACGGCATCACGACGCACTAGACGATGCCAAGGCCGCTGGGCATGTGCTGTGGGCTGCCATCAGTGCGTTGGGCTTCGACAGTGTTCGACTTCTTGACGCCCTTGCAGTTGCGAGGAATCACCATACTCTTGCGGCGACGGCGGCGCGCAAGCGGGAGGGCGTTCCCGACGCACCGTTGGCAGGTGAAATGAGGTGGCCCCGCTTTTTCGGACAGTCGGCTAAGGTGTATTCCAGAGCCTTCGGGAGGCACTGGGATGGCGACGAGACGACGGCGCCGGTTCACGGCGGACTTCAAGAAGCGGGTGGCGCTCGAGGCGTTGCGGGGAGACCGGACGGTGCAGGAGATCGCCGCTCGTCACGAGGTTCATCCGAACCAGGTGAGTACCTGGAAGCGGCAGGCCATCGACGGGCTGGACGAGATCTTCGGCGGCGGCAGGACGTCTCGCCAGTCGGAACACGAGGCGACGGTCCGGGACCTGCACGCGAAGATCGGCGAGCTGACGGTGGAGCGGGATTTTTTTCTGCGCGGGTTCCAACGCTGAGTCGGGCCGAACGCCTGGAGATGGTCGACCGCGACGACGTGTTGAGCATCAGCCGTCAGTGCGTGTTGCTCGGCATCAGCCGCTCGTCGGTGTACTACAGGCCGCGGGGAGAGAGAGCGGAGAGCCTGGCGTTGATGCGACGGATGGACGCCTTGTCGCTGGAGTACCCGTTCTACGGCAGCCGGCAGATGGCGCGGCACCTGCGGCGCGAGGGCGTGCCGGTGGGGCGTCGTCGGGTCCGTCGGCTGATGCGCCTGATGGGCCTGGAAGCGATCTACCGCAAGCCGCGTACGAGCGACGCCCAGCCGGGTCACCGCGTCTACCCGTACCTACTGCGGGGGCTGACGATCGACCGTCCGGATCAGGTTTGGTGCGCCGATATCACCTACATTCCGTTGTCGGCCGGCTTCCTGTACCTGGTCGCCATCATGGACTGGGCCAGCCGTCACGTGTTGGCGTGGCGGCTGTCGAACACGATGGACACCGGCTTCTGCGTAGAGGCGCTGGAGGCGGCGCTGCGGATGGGCACGCCGGACATCTTCAACACCGACCAAGGAGCGCAGTTTACGAGCGCGACGTTCACCGACCGGGTCCAGGCGGCGGGCGCCCGGTGCTCGATGGATGGCCGCGGACGGTGCCTGGACAACGTCTTCATCGAGCGACTGTGGCGGTCGCTGAAGTACGAGGCTGTGTATCTTCACGAGCTGTCCGACGGGTTCGCGGCCGAGCGGGTGATCGCGGCGTGGATGACGTTCTACAACCACGTCCGTCCGCACTCGGCTCTTGGGGGACGCACTCCGGCCGAAGCCTACGGCGAGGAGCGTGCGGCGTGAGCATCCGAAGGACGCGGCCGGAGTCGATCGCGGCGGGCATCATCCGCCGCGAGCAGCTGGTCGCGCTGCTCGTCCTCCGCAGAAGCGATCCCCGCAAAAGCGGAGGGGTCATCGCATCCGTGCGGCACGCTGTGGAAGTGCCGGGCCTATGGACGCCCGGTCGACGTTGTGCTGAATCTGAAGGTCGGCGAGGCGGGCGCCCACAGGCCCTTGGAAATCTCGCGGGCGATCGCTGCCGCCCATGCCTGCGCCGGGGCCGCGAGATTCCCACACTCCCACAGCGCATCGTCATCTTGGCTATGATCAATCGGGAACACGAGGGCGTGACTTCTCAACCGGGATACACCTTAGCGAAGCCCTCGAACTGTCCAAACAACCGGGACCACTTCAAAAGAGTAGTATTCGCGGGCGAGTTGAGCCTTGGTTCCGCCGTCACGGCTGATCTCGCAGTCGCGGCTGGTTGTTCCGTTGCCGCTGAGGTGAACGGAAGGACCACTATGTTGGTGGAGGGCAGGCCGGGCAGGCCGACAGGTCATCGCAAGACTCGAAAGCACCGCCGAGCGGGTGAATTGGGTGCAGATGTTCGTTCCGAGGTGGAGTTCATGGACCTGCTCGGGTTGATGCGATGAAGGCGGCCGGCGAGTGATTCGCGGTGCCGAGACCACGGAGACCATGGAAAGTTGCGACCTGCCGGATTGCGAGACTGCCGAGTTCACGACGGCGGTGGAGCGCCTGGGGGCCCGCGTTCTTGCGACGGCGAGCCTGGCCCTTGACTCGGTCCTGGGGTGCAACCTGGAGCGCATGCACACGCTACCGCCACGCTCTTTGTCCTGGGACCGAGTATGCCGAACTGACTGGAGGAACTGGCACCGATGTCGATGAGCACCTGGAACACCCGCCCTTGGTCGACGCCGCTGACGATGGGCGCGGGCACGTTCGTCGCGGCGACCGGCTTGACGATGTTCTTCGTCGCCGAGAACCCGTTCAAGTTCGCTCACGAACTGGCGGGTCTCACGTTCGCGGTCGCGATCCTGCTGCACGTGCTGAACCACCGGCGGCCGTTCGTGAACCATCTCGGACAGCGCCGCGGGCTCGGGATCGTGCTGACCGCCTGGCTGACGGGTGCAGGCCTGATCACGGCGTCGGCGGTCCTGCGGGTCGGCGAAGCCGACGCGGTCGTCGTCGAACGGGTCGACAGCGCACCGATCGCCCTACTGGCACCGGTCGTCGGAGCCAGCGTCGACGAGTTGATCGTCCGGCTCGCGGCCGCGGGGTTCGCGGTCGACGACCCGCAGGTCTCGATTCGGGAGTTGGCCGACCGGCTCTCCGTCGACACGGACGACATCCTGCTGGTCGTGTTTGAGTGACAGGTGGGTCGCACTTGCGGCTCTGACTGACTTAACTGGAGCACCATGTCACGACGCGACACGCCGACGCCCACAACCGACACGCAAGCCGATCCGTCGACACGCGATCTCCACCGGGCGGCGCGCCCCGTAGTGGTCCCCGCTCGCATGCGGCTATAGGTTCGCGCCGGCGCGGTTCTTGCCGTCGTGGCGTTACTGGTGGCGTGCGATACCGGCGGCCCGGCTGCGCCGACTGCGCCGACCATGTCGCCAGTCGCCGCGCCGACCTTCACTCTGTCCGGCGAGGTCCATAGCAACCGCTTCGGGAGGCCGCTCGCCGGCGCTCGCGTGCGGGTTGGCGGCGCCAGATCGCGACCGGCGAAGATGGGCGTTACCAGGTCGATGGTCTCTCCGGCGTGGTCGTAGTCACCGTGTCGTACACGGGCCACGTCCCCGCGAACGCCACGGTCACCGTGGACCAGGACCAGACCGCGGACTTCGCGCTGGAACCGGGCGCGCCGCCGTTCGAAGGAACCGCGTACATCTCTCCACGGGTTGTGCCGCGCGTGATGAGCCGTTGTACCACTGCTTGTCGCACCACCATACGGAGGTACACGTCATGCGAATCATCGTCAGCGCCAGCATCCTGTCGGTTCTCGCCCTGCCCGCCGCAGCGCAGGAGACGGACCGCCGGGGAACGGTCGGCGTGAACTTGATGCACTTCGCCAGCGATGATCGCCGCTGGCCGTACGTCGGCTTCGACGGGACGTTCCGCGTCGGCCGCTTCGAAGTGCAGGCGACTTATTTCCGCGACTCCGAGCGCCACGACTACGGTGATCCGGAGTACGCATGGACGCGCACGCTCGAATGGTATTCAGGGGGCATCATCCTGCCGTTGTCGCCTGCGCCGGCCCGTATCCGGCCACACCTGTTGACCGGTTTCCAACTGTTCCTCGACACGACGAGCCTCAACGGTTTTCCGCACCGTCGCCCCGCCCTGTACGGCGGACTGGGGGCGGAGTTCCCGCTGGGCGGGCGGTTGTTCGCGCGGGCGCAGTACATGACCCTCGCCATCTACGTCTACGAGGAGATCTACGTCGGCCACGCGGCGCGTGTAAGCGTCGGGGTCGGGTTCTGACCGGGAGGACGCGGGTATGACCAAGGCGGCTGCGGCGCTGTTGGCTATCGTGACCCTGGTCGCCGGACTCGTGATGCTGGCCTATCGGCACTCGAACGCGAGTGCGGGTTCGGGCTCGATGATTTGCATGGCGCTGCGCGTACTGCCTTCGGCTCGCCCGCGTGCGGTCGAGCCGGGGCAGTAGTCGAGCGTTCCGCCGCTGCCACGAGAGCGGCGACGCGGTGCACTTGCGCCCGCTGCTCGAGCGACTGGAACTCGGCCCCGCCGAACGGCGGTTGTCGGAAGATGCACGAGCACTCATCGAGCGCCAGCACGTCGACCCAGTCGATTTCCAGCGCGTCGGCGTTGCGGATGTACGGCGACTTCTTCGATCCGGGATCCCCGCGTAGGTCTTGGCCGAGCTCCAGACTCAGCCGGCTATTCATGATGTGGTCCATCCATCCACAGCGCTGTGGCGGCGATGCGGCCCGGGCACTCGCGGATCTCCTGGAAGGCACGTGCATCGCGCAGTTTCAACGGCGCCGGCGGGTCCCGGAGGTGCTCGAAGAGCCTCGGCCCGTCGGGCCACTCGGCAAGCTGGCGGTGCTCTTCGGAAGTCAGGCCGGAGGAGACGAACTCGCGGGCCCGCCCGGGGGCGTCGATGGTCGTGATCGCGCCGTAGCGGGTGCCGGTCAGCGCGCGGGCGCTCTCGACGATCTCCTGCATGACGGTATTCAGGTCGAGGTTCGCGCTGACGCGCAGGACGGCCGCGCTCAGCCGGGAGAGACGGTCCCGCAGCACCTACCGGCCAAGAGCGAAAGGACAACGCCTCCGATGCACGGTTCCTTCGGCAGATCCTGAAAATACCATCTTTTGGACGCTGAAAGTCACGTCATTGTCATGTTGAGTCGGTACCATGCCGAAAGTTGGTGAACGAGTTGGTTCTGGGAGCGCGAGACGCGGAAGGCACAGCACAACTTGAGATCGCCAATCATGTGGGCGATTGTTCCCTGGCGCCGGAAGGGACGGACACCAAACTCATGATCTCGATTCCGACTGGACCGAGGCGCGGTGTTGCAGGGTGGAATGGGCGGAGTAGTCGACCGCCCCGCGACTTTTTTGGTCGTCATTGGTGGGCCGGCAAGCGGAAACGTGACAAAGGGCGGGGCATGACCGGCAGACAGCGCGCGCGCCGAATCGTGCTCGCGCTCGCGGTGCTCGCGGGTTGCACCGATCCGCCCGCGAGCCCGACTCCGGTACCGCCAGCGGATCCGGTTCCATCCGCGGTATCTGTGGAACTCGATCAGACCACGGCGCGCGTGGGCGAGGTCATCACGTTCACCTATCGGATGGAGCCGGCGCTGGATCGGCCCGTCGATATCTGGACCGACGTGACCACGCCCAGCGGCGAGTCCCACGAAGGCGGGCCAATCGACTTCCCGATCGGCGAGACAACGCGCGTCTACAGCACCGGCTACATCCCCGAGTCGTGGATCGGCACCTGGACCGGCCGAATCAAGGGCGAACGGCTGCCCGATGGCGTCGTGCTTGGTGAGCCGGCATCCTACACGTTCACGGTCGGCCCGTGACTGTTTTTCGATCCGGCCCTGGGGGGACCGGGCGGGCGCGTTTCTCCGAAATGAGACATCGGACGCGCCTGGTCCGCCTCCTGGGTCCGGGGAACAACCACACAGGGGAGACCCGATGCAAAGACGTGTCCGTGTCCGGCCGTTTCCACTGTTCGCCGGCGCCTTCGCAGTCGTGATCCTGGGCAGCGCGGCGTTCTACGTCTTCGACCACGCCGCGGCCGTGGACGCGTTCACGCGCCTGGGGTTCCCGACCTGGCTGATCCGTCCGTTGACGGTTGCCAAGGTGCTCGGCATCGCAGCGATCACGACCGACGTGATCCCCGCCCTGCGCCCCCTGGCGTACGCCGGGTTCCTGTATCACTTGCTGCTCGCGGTCGGCGCTCACGTGGCCATCGGCGAACCGCCCACACTGGCGCTCATGGCGCTCGCGCTACTCGTCGGCGCCGTCCACTATGACGACCGATGACGACGACGACAGCGAAGGACTACGGTGCATCTGCGCCGGAACTGGAGACGTTGCGGCGCCTGGTCACGGCGCAAGTCCCGGCCGTTCGCTTCGGCGGGTTCACGCCCAGCGGCGCCGCGAACGGCGAGTATTCGTTTCGGCTCCCGAACGGCCTGTCGGCGTGGGTCCGCTCGCCCACGGCGCCGAAGGGTCGACAGCGCGCCCGGCATCCGGGACACTGGCTGTTCCGGCTGACGTGTGAACCCGGCGGCGGCATGCGCCCCTGGGACCACGCCCGCTCCGTGGACCGCGTCCTGGACTGGCTGGCCACGCAGGGCGCCCGCGTGTGGTAGGCCGCCCCCCGTCGCTGCCACCGAGAGCGGCGAGGCGACGCACCGCGCCCGCTGCTCGAGCGACTGGAACTTGACCCCGCCGAACGGTGGGTTGCCGAAAGTACCTACGAGCATTCATCCGGCGGCAGCATGTCGGCCCAGTCGACCTCCAGCACGTCGGCGTGGCGGATGTGCGGCGACTTTGTTCGATCCGGATCCGCGCGTGGTTTTTTGGCTGAACTCCAGGCTCAGCTGGTTGTTCATGGTGGAGCGCCGAGCCGATCACCATCGCGTCGATACCGCCACGGTCGATGGAGAGATGGCAGACGGAGCCGCTGCGCAGGCAGGCCCTGCCCTGCGTCAGGCGAACTGCGTATTCGGAGAACGACTCGATGCGCTCGCACCAGCGCCTGCCCCAGAACTCGTGGCCAGTGTTCGCCCGCGCAACTCCACCGGTTGCACCTTCGGGCCGGGGGCGACGACGGTTCATCTCCGAAACGGTCCGTGCGCGTTGCTCGTCGACGCGTACGTAGCGCGGATACCAGTGCACTCTCAAGCCTGTTGCGACTACGTCCGGGCAGGTTCCACAAACGGCGGTGCGTTATCGGTGCGTTTACCCTCGTCGGACACGACTATACGCTACCACTGCTGTCCCATAGAAGTCCAAATTAGAACGGCTTGAAACCTCCGTGTCTGATAGAATGATTCTGCTCCAAATCGTTCAAAAGACAGGAGATCCAAGCCGTGGCCCATCATAACACAGTCTTCCGGCAGCTTCTCGATTTGCTTCCCCGACATGAATTCGACGCCGAGGCTCGACAGCACCAGAAGGGCCAGAGACTCCGCGTGATGAGCCGTTGGGCGCAGTTCGTTGCCCTCGGCCTCGGCCAACTGGCCGGCCTGCAGAGCCTGCGCGACATCGTCGGCAACCTGTGCGCCCAACCCCACAAGCTCTATCAGGTAGTGTCTCAGGTAATTGACCGGGGCTTCGGTCCCGGCTTCCGCGGCGGAACCGCCTCACGGACCACCGACTCCAGCCAGTCGTAGTCGTGCCACGTGTCGGTCAGGCCGGCCGCCATCGCGGGCGTGAGCCGGGTCGTCTTGTGCCGCCGGCACCAGTTGAACCAGACGAAGTACAGCGCCAGATGGTGGACGTGGTTCTCGACCTTCTTGCTGAAGGCGTTCGTCAGGCGCGTGAATCGGCGCATGCTCATCCGCATCGTCAGGTTGTGCCGCTCCACGTAGCTGGTATTGATCGCCGCCGGGTCCGGGTCGCCTTCGATCACCGTCGCCTTGGCCGCCAAGCACTTCGGCGGCGAGTAGTGGTACTCGGTGTCGGGCAGGCTGCCGTACACCTTCACCAGCATCGCGTAGTCGACGCCGTCAGCACCGAACGCGCCCTCGACCGCGTGCCGGTACAGCGCCAGCCCGTCCGTGGTCAACTGCACCCGGCCCGTCAGCCGCTTCGCCATGTCGTGCATGAACGAGTAGGCGGCGACCCAATCCCGGTGCCCCACCAGCCACGAAATCACCAGCTTCGAGTCGGCATCGATCCCGGTCCAGGTCCACGTGTCACCGGCGAACTCCGGGGCCTTCGCGGCCTTGCCGACGTTCTTCTGCTTTGCGTAGGTGAACGTCCAGATTTCGTCGGCCTGCACCCGCTTCGCGGGCACGCCGCGCACGTGCTGATCGTGGAAGTCCGCGCAGGCCGTCCCGGCGTCCACCAGGAGCTTGGTGATCGTGTTGATGCTGGCCTTGCTGTCTGGCCCGGTCCGGGTATTCCGGCTGATGGCGCGCATGGACGCGCCTTCAACCAGCCACTTCAGGATGTCGATTCGCTGCGCCGTGTTCAGCCTGCTCATGTGTTACATGATACAGGTAGTCGGCATAGGAATCAACCGAGCCAGCCAATAATAGCGCCTAGCGCGCCAATGGCGGCGGTCACTAGAACGCTGATGAACCATAACGTGATTGCGTGCCTTCGTTCTGCGTGATCCAGCTTGAGACGGCCTTCCATCGCTGCCAAAGACGCGTTCGATGCAAGGTGTTCCGTAGCGGACATCAAAGCGCGGGTCAGAGCATCAGCCTGATCGTTGTTGAAAGCACCCGCCTGCGACATGTCGCGAGACGTGCCGAGCGTGTCGAAGTTCGGTGGTTTCGTTGCAGTCGTTGCCATCATGCCCCCCAACGTGCTGATGCGGCGACCTTGGCATGGCCCCGACGCTCTTCTGGTGTCCGGCTGGCGGCGCTGGCCTTGCCGGCCTTGCTCGCGCGCTGGCTGCGCTCGGCGTGGTCGGCCTCCGGGTCGCGCGGCGGGGCGTAGGTCTCCTCGATCTGACCGGTGGCGAGCTTGGCGACGTGCACGCTGCACGCGCGGTCGTCGGCGGGCCGCCATTGGCCCTTGGGTCCGTAGGGCATCGCCCGTTACCTCCTTCGCGGCTAGCCGGCCGCGTCATGCCTGCCTGCATGCATACTAGCACGCCTAGCTGTGCTAGCATGGCCGCGCCACAACCGTTTCGGACCGGGATCGCGAGATCCCGTTGCACGGTCGCCTGACGCCGGGTCGCCCGCTGAATGCAAGACCGCGCTGCCCGCGCGGAAACAGGCGGGACCCTGCATCGACCGTGCAGAACGTGTTGTGGCAAACCGGCCCGGTGACCACTTCCGGTCAGGGCTGAGGAGCCACCCCATGCACGCACGGCTGTTGGTCGGCGGCGTTGTCGGCGTCGGACTCCTGTTCTCCATCTCTTCTTGCAGCGAGGATACCCCACCGCCGGCCGGACCGTCACCTTCGGTCATTGTTGCCGCGGCGACCGACCAGGGGGCAGTTTCCGGTGCGCCCGCGCGGCGCGATCTCGTGCCATCCCCACCGGTGCGCAGCCTCATCGAGCTTCCGACCCTGGATGTCGGCGGTACGATCCGACTCGGTAGCGACTGTACGACTCCGGCGACGTGGGCATCGTCCGCGCCGGACGTGGCCACGGTGGACAACGGGCTCGTCACCGGGGTCTCGGTTGGCACGGCGCGGATCTCGGAGACGTGCGGCAGCGTGACCAGCACCGTGGTCGTCCAGGTCGTGGCAGCGTCGGCGACGTTCGCGTTTGACCCGGAACCACCGCACACCATCAGGGCCAATGACACCGGACACTTCCGGGTGAACATCATCCGCGACGGCGCGCGCCAACGGCTCACGGAAGGTGTCACGTCGTCATCAGGAGCCGTGACGATCAAGCTGGAGGGCGACCGGTGGCGGTACACCGGAATCAGCGCAGGGAAGGCTGAGATCCGTGTCGTGCATGGCGGTCAACGGCGGCTCACGCACGCCATCACGGTCCAGCCGCCGCCACAGCCGGACTACGAGATCGCCAGGGTGACCCGCTACGACGCGTCCATCAGCGTGACGGACTGGCTGTACTTCACATGGCAGGCCCGAAAGTCTGCCAGCAGGTTCCAGGTCAGGGTGAAGTTCAAACAGGGCGCTTTCTTCTCGACAAGCATCGAAACCTGGTACAGCCCGGAAGCTGGAACCCAAGAGCGGGAACTCGTGATTCCGGGTGAGCGTAGCCAGCAGTGGTCGTCTGTGACGATTGAGCCGGCAGACGGCCGGACGTGCCGCGGGTGCGGAACGTTCCGGCGTTCAGACCTCCCGCAGGGTCGGAACCTCACGCCGGACGAGGAGCTTCAAGCCGTGCGGCGTGCCGAGCGGTAGTATCCTTTCGTGACGCGCGCCTGCGCATGGCGTACCGTGCGCGGGCGCGCTTTTCAATTACCTGAGACACTACCCAAGCTCTATCACCTCGGCGTGGGGGCCCTCGTCAGCCGGTCGTCGCTGGCGCGGGTCAACGCCGAGCAGCCGTACACGCTCTACGAAACGCTCTTCGGACGCCTGCTGGCGCGTTGTCAGCAGCGGGCCCCGCGGCACGGCTTCCGGTTCAAGAACCGGTTGTATGCGGTGGATGCGTCGACCATCGACTTGTGTTTGGCGGCCTTTCCGTGGGCGTCGTTCCGGCGCACGAAGGGCGCCATCAAGCTGCACGTCGGCCTCGACCAAGCCGGGTATCTGCCGAGCTTCCTCAGCGTGACCGACGGCAAAGCGGGCGACGTCACGGTGGCGCGCACGTGGACGTTCCCGGCCGGCAGCGTGGTGGTGGCCGACCGCGCGTATCTGGACTTCAAGTGGCTGCATCACCTGCAGGAACAGTGCGTAACCTTCGTGACCCGGCTGAAGCGGGGCGTGAAATACCGGGTGCTGCACGACCACGACGTCGACATCCGGACCGGCGTGATGAGCGACCAGACGATCGAGCTGACCAGTGCGCGAGGCCGCAAGGCCTATCCGGGCACGCTGCGGCGGGTCGGCTACTGGGACCAGCAAACGCGCCGGCGCTACGTGTTCGTGACGAACAACACGACGTGGGTGGCGAAGACGATTGCCGACCTGTACAAGTCGCGCTGGCAGATTGAGCTGTTCTTCAAGTGGATCAAGCAGAATCTGAAGGTGAAGCGCTTCGTGGGCCGCTCGAAGAACGCGGTGTTGACGCAACTGTGGGTGGCGACGTGCATGTACCTGCTGTTGGCCTACCTGAAGTTCATCCTGCGGCTGCGCTGGACCCTGCACCGAATGCTACGGGTTCTCCAACTCAACCTGTTCGACCGCCGTCCACTGCTGGAGTTGTTCACGACGCCCTCGCCACCGGGTTCCCCAAACTCTCAGATGCTGCTGTGGTGTTGAAAATGTGGGACAGCAGTGATACGCTACCAGCTCGATCATCCAACCCTGCGAGGAGTTCATGCCGTACCCAAACGCAAATCGGGGTTGCCCGGCGCCTCGAACGCCCGCCGCGGTGAGGCGCCGGTAGTCCTCTGTACTCCTCGCTCCCGGCTGCGTCTGTGCGACCCTTGATCGTCACCAACCGGCTCAATCGTCCATTAGCGATAGCGGCCGAGCGTCACAGCGAGTCCCGTCACCCCTCTGGCCCGGCACGTTCGGCGCACTTCAAGGCCGGGCGCCGCATCAGATACCCGCATGCGTCTGGTTTCGCAGCCAGCGCGACAGCGCCTTGTTGGGGTCGGCGATCTCTTCGAGCGAGGCGTACCAGTACGCCTCCCAACCCTGCGCCGGCAGGCCGGCGAACAGCATCAGGTTCAGCGGGTACGCCTCGCTGTCGGTGCAACGCCGATAGTCGTCGCGGAACAGGAAGGTCGGCTTGCCCCAGGCGATCGCGAGTCCCAGTTCCACCATCACGCCTTCGTCCGGCGGACAGCCGTTCACCACGGCGAACAGGCCGTCGGCGGCGCGTACATCCGCAAGGTCGGCCTGGCCAATCCGGTAGGCCCAGCCGCTGCTCGTCTTGTCGACCCCGTTGTTGCGGGCGAACGGCTCCCACACCTCGGCGCCCGCGGCGGCCAGCGCCTCGACAAGCGCGGCAAGCGGGCCTTGGCTCAGTTGGGCGGAAAAACCGTAGGGATTCGCGAGGTAGAGCGTCTTCTTCATCGGTTCGCAGTGTACCGGGCCGGCACGCCCTCTATCCGCCGGTCGGCGCACGTCGTGTCGTACTCCCCCGTCCGGTGTTGCGGGTGGGTTCGCCGACATACGGGGCGGCGGCGTAACGGGAGGCCAACGCCTCCTTGGTGAAGCCCCGCTCAGGGCCATCCCGGTATGGCTGGTTCGGTTTGTTTCGTCGCGTCTCGAGGTCCTCTCAGCGTCGAACCGCCACGCACAGCAGATCTTCACCCACCGTCAGCGGTCCCCCGTAGGTCTCGCGCAGGTAGTCGAGACTTTCCGCCAGAACCCGGGGCGACGACGTTGAGATGTGAGATGCGACCACCAAGCCGGCGCCGGCTTCGGCAGCCATCGCTCCCCAGTGGCTCGGACTCGCGTGCAGAAAGGCCGACCGTCCGGTCTCGTCCTCGTCTCGCCCCAGATGCACGACGAGCACGTCCACATCTCTGACGAACTCCACGAAGGCGGGATCCGACCCGTTCTGGTCGCTGCTGAACGCAACGCTGGCTTCTCCCGCATCCACCCGGTACGCGACCGCGGGCGCGTCGCCATGAGGAACGCCGATGCCGCTGACGCGCACGTCGCCGTCGCGCCAGATCTCGACCGCCTCACCGATGGTCACATCGACCGTGATCGGATTCAGCTCGAGGCGGCTGCCGAGGTCGCGAAAGACGCCTTGCGGACCGAAGAGCCCGACCAGCCAATCGTCGAGCGACGGAAAGGCATCGTTTCCGGATGGACCCGCGACACGGAACGACGCGCCCCAAGGCCACAACAGCGCCGGCAGTTCGGCGACGTGGTCGGGATGGAAGTGACTGAGCGCCAGCAGCGCAATATCCCCGAGATCCGCGCCCGCCGCATGGAAGCGCTGCTTGGTGCCGCCGCCAGCGTCCACCAGGATGCGACCCACGCCGTCGATCCAGACGAGATAACCGGCCGAGGCACGCCCGGCCGACGCGCCCGGTCCCCCCGAACCCAGGATCTGGAGTTGGACGCCGGTAGCTTCGCACGCCGCCGACACCGGCTGAGCCGACAAGGAGCAGACGAGGACCGCTACCGAAACGACGACCATTGTGCTCATCTCAGTCACCTGCTCTCAGTCACCTGTCCGTCCGTTGGGTTTCTGCGCCAGACCGTTCAACTTGACGGGCTACCCTGACGGGAACATCGTACTCTGCCGCTCCTGGTGGGACTACCTGACGCCGCTCGACGGCCTGCTTCTTCTCGTCATCCTGATTTGGGGCAGCAACTTCTCCCTCGTCAAGACGGCGATCGAGGAGGTACCGACCTTCGGCTTCAACACGGTCCGGATGGCAACCGCGTGCCTGGTACTGCTGACCGTCTCGCGCCTGAACGGCGAGGCGGCGCCCGACCGCGGCGACTGGCCCCGGCTGATCACGCTCGGCTTCTTCGGGCACTGCTGGTACCGGCTTGCGTTCGTCACCGGGCTGGAGCGGACGACGGTCGCCAACAGTTCACTGATCCTCGGCTGTATGCCGATTGCGGTCATGGTGCTCAACGCGCTGAGCGGGCGGCTGGAGGGGTGCGGGAATTGTCAACGCTTCGGCGTCGGGTTCGCCATCGCTGGCGTCTACCTCGTGGCCGGGGAGGGCGCTGGCGCCACGGCTGAAACGGACGTCTCGCGCGCGCGACGCCAGCCCGCCGCCAACGAAGCGGCCGCCGGCAATCTTCGGAACAGCACGCTGCCCGCGCTCGACTTGGTCGGCACAATCCAGCTGACCGGTCAGGGAGGCCTGCGGCTGATACCGGCCGGGAACAGCCTCGAGGACATCCTGGGCGGCGCCGGCGGCGTGATCCCGGGCGGCTACGGCGATGCGTTGCACAGCATCGCCAACGCCGACTACCCAGTCTGGCGCGTCCAGTTGCAGATGACCTGCCCGCTCGGGCGGAGTGCGGACCGGGCCGCGTACGAGCGGGCTCGGCTGGAGCTGCAGCACAACCGGGTCCAGATCCGGCGCATCGAGCTGCGGATAGCCAGCGAGGTCATCAACGCCGCGCTTCGCATCGAGTCGATCCGCGAACGGATCGAGGCCGCGACGGGCGGCGCGGGAACTGGCCGAGGAACAGCTCCAGGCCGAGGAGAGCAAGTTCGAGGTGGGCCTGTCGACCAACTTCTTCGTCCTGCAGACCGGTAATCGAAGGCGGGTCGCTGGTCGCCGCTCCGGAGAGCCGTTGCGGCCGGGGAGGAGGCGCCGCGGGTGCGAGTCGAACGAAGACCCGGTGCGCGAACCCTGGCGTGGTACTGTGACCTTCGCACTCGGGTAGCGATGGAGGACAGTATGAGTGCTGCAATCCCAAGGTGTCTGCGTGCGGCCGAAGGCGTTGGGTTGGTTACCCTGCTGCTGGCTGGCGCTGCATGCGGCCCGGCCGGTTCGCCGTCCCGGGAGGCATCCGGTGACGACGACGCGCGGTGGGCAGTTGTCCAGGATTACCTGGACCAGCAGGAGGCCTGGGAGGCGGAGGCGGGCGACGTTCGAGAGATTCTCTTTGGGGGCGGAGCAGGCTCGCTCGATGAGAAAGTGCGACGCATGGAGGAGGCGCACGGGGAGTTGCCGGACGCGACTCCCGCCATCGCCGCCGCTCGGGAGATCGTTGCCTCGGGCGGGCGGTACACGGTTGAGGCGGCCGAGTTCCTCATCGAGCGGGATCGTGGCCCTCTGGGGATGCTCGACAGGGAGCGGAGGCCGGAGGAGGCGGCCGCAGCGGTCGGTCCTGCCGAGTCTGCCGAGACACTTGGGGCCGACGACCGTACCTGGGAGGCGTTGATTGCCCACATCGGAACCGACTGGGCGATCGTGCAGGACTTCCTCGACGAACTGGAAGCCTGGTTTGCCCGTCTCCGTGCGCGCGGGGATGGTGCGTCGCCGAGCCCAACACTGAGTGAGCGACCGAGCGCCGTCCGTGCGGTCGCGGCGGCGCGGGCGATCATCGACGCCGGAAACGGCCAGGAGAAACTGGTCGAAGCAGCGGAGTTTCTCGTTGACCACGCCATCGGCGTGCCGCGCAACGACCGGCACTTTGCCGCTGCGGCCAGGGCCTTGGCAACCCACGCGCCCGACTACGAGGATTGGCCGCGCGTGTTGGGCGAGCTCGATATGGCGCGTGGGATAGGCGCAAAGCCGTCGCTGGACCGGTTCTTCGCGGAGATGGCGTCAGGTGCCGACAGCCCCGTGGTGCGTGCGACGGCGCGTTACTACCTGGCGGCCGGGCTGATGCGGGAAGTAAACGCCCCCCTCACGCTGTCGTCCGAGGACCGTGCTGCGCGCCGTGAGCGCGCCCTGGAGGAGGCGACTGGTCTGAGTGCCGGCGTGGAGGACGAGACGTTCGACGATCCGAGTTGGAGAACAGGCGACGGTGCGCTGGCTCCTCGGTCGTTCGCGCAGGCCGAGGCCGATCTGATCGCCAGCATCCAGCACGCGACAGTCGGCGGAACGCTGCCAGAGTGGACCGGACGGCGACTCGACGGCATGGAGGAGCCGCTGTCGTCCTACGGCGGACGCGTGCTGCTGATCGACTTCTGGGCGACATGGTGCCCTCCGTGCATCGATGCGCTGCCGGATCTGCGCCAACTGGATTCCGACCTGCCTGCGGACAGGTTCGCGCTACTGGCGATCAGCGTCGACGCGGAGGTCGCCACCGTGACCGAGTTCATGAAGAAGGAGCCGATGCCTTGGTACAACTGGCACGTGGGCGTTTCCAGCGACATCGTGCGGATGCTCGACGTGCGCGGCTTCCCCACGTATCTGCTCGTAGACGCAGGCGGCACGATCTTGTTCAAGGGCAACGCCCCCGTCGCTCAGCTGCGCTGCATGGCCGAGCGGGCGGTGGCGGGTGAGGATCCGGACTGCTCCCCAGCGGAGTGGCTCGGCGCGCCTGAGGTCATGGTGGGAGAATAAGGTGGCGCGAGACCGGTGAGGAGGTTTCCCAAATGGCTGATCGGGTGACGAGGCTGCTGCTGGCCGCAATCGCGTTGGGATTATGGGCGAACGTGGTTGGGGATTGGGTTCGGCCGGAGGAGGCACGAGCCCAGACGGAGTTCCAAGTCCGGAGCGTCATGGAGTCCCTCCGGAGAATCGAGCGGGATGTCGACGGGCTCTGGCGAGGTACGTGTCCGAACAGGACGCTCTGCCCAACAAGGTGAGAAGGACCAGAAGCACGCGGATCCCCGCCCCGTGTGAGGGCGGGGATCCGCGTGCGGGCCTTGAAGACGAACACCGACGGCCGCCGCGAGGACCAGCGCCTGCTCGCTGGCCGCTTCGCCCGCGCCGACGACGCCTGCGCGCGGCGGAGGAGCCTACCGCGGCCGAGGCCGGGAGCAGTACCGGAAGGCCCTCGACTTCGAGCCTCAGTTCGCGTGGGTGCGCGACGTGCTGCTGCCGGACCTGGACGACGGTGGCCAGCGGGGATTACGTGCCGTCGCGGACTTGAGCGGCAGGACTCGACTACGGCACCAATTCGCGAACCGTGTTGTCGTCCTCGTCCAAGAACCGGATACGGGGCATCTCGTCGCCCCATCTGTGCGTCGAGTCGTCGAACGTCTCGTCCTCCACGCCGGCGCTGAGTCCCTTCGCCTGATCGAGGGCGCGCTCGCGGCGTGCAGCGTGGTCCTCGTCCGACGACGACATCATGGATCGCTTCGCTTCGTGCATCAGGCCGGCCGCCAGGTGGTACTGCGCCGCGGCCCGCAGCACCGGGTTGTCGGCGTTCGACGCCACCTCCGCGAAGAACTCGTCTATCGGGGAAACAGGCACCCCAGTCCCGCTCGGGCGAGGCGCCATGTCCAGAGCGCCCAACACGCGCGGCCACCGTCCGTAGTCGGGCGGCGCGTGTGTGGCCAACGCCCTGGCGCCGACGGCCCCGTGCCAGTCCCCGCGCGGCACATCCCATGCGTGGTCAACCAGGAACTCCGCCGCCGCGACCGTCTTCTCGTGCACGCCCTCCGCGTTTAGGATCGCGCGCGCCGTAGCGACGGCTCGAACCACGCTCGGTCGCTTTTGCATTCCCGGCGGCCCACCGCCCTCGGCGGCCGTTGCGCGCATGCGCTCGAACCAGGCATCCTGCTCGTCGAGGTAGTCCTGAACGACCGACCAGTCGGGACCGATCGTGGCGATCAGCACCTCCCACATGACGTCTTCGGCTGCGTGGAGTGCCGCGAAGGCCTCCGCTGGTCCGACTTCAGCGACCAACTCCTCCAGCCTCTCATGCCGCAGCGGATCGATCATCGACATGGGGCCAGCGGACCGCTCGATCAGGAATTCGGCCGCCTCCATCATGTACGGTCCGCCCGCCGCGACGAGCTGTCGAGCGGCGGCGAGGGCGGCAGTCGCGTCCGGCAACTGCCCGTGCTCCTCCTCCGCGCGCTGCAGGTTCTCCTCGACCGTGCCGTCGCCGGCCATGAAAAGGTCATGCATGCCGCCGGCCTGTTCCTCCCAGGCCGTCTGCAGGTCGAGGTACTCCTGGACAACCGCCCACTGCGCGTTGCCGGCGCTGGTCCGCTCGGGGTGCGGCGAGTGGGTCCGCCCGCAGGCCGAAACGGTCAGGAGCAGCAAGATGATGGTCACCCAAACGCCTTCGACCGTACGCCGATTCCGTGGGACCGCAGCACTCATGTGCCCTCCTTCTCCTCAAGCCGCGTTCCCCCAGCCCGCGGACCATTCCAGCTCGGAGAAACCCAGACGACATCATGGAACGGCGCCAGCGCCGCACAATCGCCGGGCGCACCAGCGCCCGTTACGACCGCGCGGCAGGTGCCCGACGGCCACTCGCGATAGACCGTCGCAACCGGCGGAACCATCACCGCCGCCCCGAGGAAAACGAGAATCGAAGCGAGGACGAGCGCTACCAACACCCACTCGTCCGAGGTCAGCCAGCACGGTGTTGCGAGTTCATGACTGCGAGCGCCTGCCGATTCCAGCCGACCTGGTTCGACCGGGATCAACATGCGTGCGGTAGGAAGACTTGTCGGAAGCGCTCTCGCGGCCATCTCTTGCGCCCTCCTCTCCCAGCCAACCGGGGGCTGAAGACGACCATCACGAACAAGCTCCGAAACCGGGTTCTGGATCCGATCTACTGACCCCTGTCACCTCCCACTCACGACTATCGTCGAAACGAAAGCTCCTTGGGACCTGGGGAGATCCCGAGGGGGCGATGGGCCGTAGCTGCGCCCGGCCCGGTCGAGTCGATCGCCGAGGTGTTCTGTCCGGCGCGGGCGGCCGTCCCGCTCGCGCCTCGCCCCCGGCTCGCGCCCTGGCCGCCCACTGTCTCGAACATGACCCCGGAGCTCGTCGCATGGCTGAGCGCGAGGGGACCGCCCGCCTCGACCATGCCGCAGGACGCGACTGGATGCTCGCCCTGGTGCTGTTCCATGTGTGAACATCATGCTCTTCCAATCCGAGCAGGAACAAATCCCCATCGCCGCCCGCGCCGGGCGACGGCATGTTGGCGCGCAGTGTAGTTGTCGCCGCCGCGGTGATACCGAGGACTGCGGGCACGGCGCAGGAACTCGCGCCGGCTCAAGGCTCTGCGAACCGTCCCATGTCTGGGGTGAAACGTGCGTCGGTCATGTGAACTCCCTGGCCGGCCCGAGCGGGACGCCGATTCCAGTGTCGGACGACATTTCCCCCAAGGCTACACCGCTTGCCGAAGCGGTCCGCGCACTGGTTGGAGGCAACCCGTCCTCCGGCATCAAGCGGGGAAGGCGTCGGTTGTCGGGCTGGGCGCCCTGGCGCAACTGAAACAGCCAGACGACCGCACGGGCCAGCTACCGGGGGGGGCTGACACTGACCGCGTGCCAACAGCCGGTGCCGTCAGCAACGCGGAACCATAAGGAACCCTGCGGCTGGGTCCGCCGTCTACGGATCATAGGAGCCAGCGCGACAACCCGCATCCCGCCCGTCTGTCGACTGTGCTGGCCGGAGAGGAATCCCATGTCCACTCGTGCACTCTGGTCTCTACTTGCTGTGATTGGTCTGTTGTGTTTCGTTGGCGCCGCGGCCGCGCAGGACACCGCCTCCGAGCCGTGGCTGCACGTGCAGATCTCCAGCGAGGGTCATGACGATCATGGCGACGGCGGCGATGGCGACAGCGACCGCCGTTGCGATGACGACGGCGATGGCCGGCATGACGACGGCGACGGTAGGGGCGATGGCCGGCATGACGACGGCGACGGTAGGGGCGATGGCCGGCATGACGACGATGACGACGGCGGTCGGGGCAATGACCGCCATGACGACGACGGCGATGAGGGAGCGGACTTCGACGCCAACATCAACCTCCCGCTGTCGGCGGTCGAGCCGCTGCTCAGCCTGGTCCCGCACGGCGCCTTGTCCGACCGGTTGCTCGACCTGGCTGGAGACGAGGTCAACATCGGCGCCATGCGCGATCTCTGGCGCGCTATCGCAGGTGTCGGCGAGGCGGAGTTCGTGGCCGTCGACGGCGACGACGAGACGGTGCGCGTCGCGCGCAAAGGTGATCAGATCAACGTGCAGGTGGAGGAGTGCGACGAGGACGGCGGCGAAACCGTTGACATCCGGGTCCCGGTCGCGGTCGTCGACGCGATGTTGTCGGGAGACGGCGATATCCTCAACGTACACGCCGCGGTCGAGCAGCTCGGCGCTCTGCGCGGCGATATCGTCCGTGTGAGCGGCGGCGAACATCAGGTGCGCGTCTGGATTGACGAAGTCGCGCAACCCGGCAATTGAAGTGTCCCGGCGAAAGCACCCCAAAGGGCCGCTCCCTACCACGGGGCGGCCCCGTTCCCCCTGGGCTGTTCATCAAGAGCCGAAGTCTTGCCGTGCGGCCTCCCCCGCCCATGACCAGCGCCGCCACCAGGCAGAGCGTGAGGCCGACGCTCATGCCCACGCAGCCGGCCGTGGCCCTCTGCGCCCGCCCGCGCGCGCACGGTAGCGGTGCTGAAAAGCACGCCGGGTCCGCCTCGGTCCAGTGGTGTGTCACTGGAACACGTTTGCAGTTCAACTTCCGTGGCGCTGCGGCCCTGCCGCCACAATCGCCGCGGAAACAGGGCGCTCTTGCGAGCGGGCGGTCGCACTCGATGCTGCAAACCCCTTATGCGGTTCCTGGTTCGAGGCGATCGCGCTGAGCCTGGTCGGGCTTGGTGGGCGTCGGGCTCGGCTTCAGCCCGTCGGAGGGTTGACGCAGTTGCTCGTCTGGCCGACCACGGTCCCGGTCGACGCGGTCATGGTCGCGGTCGGCTTTGCCGCCGCGACCGGCGTCTTCTTCGAGTTCTCTAACCCGCGCGCAAGGCGACGCAGCTCGAGCCGAATCGAATCACTGCGCTTGCGTTGTCGAACCGCAGGCCCTGCCGGCGCGTATGCTTCTGCAGCAATGTGAGAGCATCGGTCGAACGGCATGCTGTTTCTTCAGGCGATCCGCAGTGTCCATCGAGGGAAACAACCCTGGTTCGCATCGGATTCGGGAATACCTCGGGAGACTTGCCAAGGACCGATCATGACTGGGTGCGTGCCGGCCGGTGTTGTAGGCAGGGTTCGCCCCGAGCTTGCTCTGGGACGAGCGCTCGTCGATCCCGCCACGCGGTCCGACAGCGCTACATTCTCGCGCCGGGACCGGCAAGGGATGGCTGATGAACACGCCCAAGCTTCTCATCGTCGATCAGGCAGCGCTCGATTGGGAAGGCTGGCGCCACGCAACGCTCGATTCTGGGAGCGCGGTCCGCTGGAAGCTCCTGATCGCCGGCGAGCGGACGGCAAGCCGCGGTCTCGTCACCGGCATCGCACAACTCGCGCCTGGCGCGCAACTGCTGCTGCATCACCATGAGGCCGAGGAAACGTATTACATCGTCAGCGGCCAAGGGGAGATGCAGATCGACGACGACACGGCGGCGGTCGGTCCCGGCTGCGCAGTCTACATCCCTGCCAATGCCCGGCACGCGCTCCGATGCACCGGTTCGGAGCCGCTGTTCTTCGTGTTCTCCTTCGCGCGGGACCGCTTCGACCAGATCACGTATCACTTCGTGCCGTAGCGCCAGCCGTGCTGCAGTGCTGAAACAGCGTGGGAACCCGCAAGACAGCTGCCGCCTCCCGGCGTTCCTCGTCGCCCTGTCAGGAAACGGGGCTTGTGTGCTACACACCCATGCGTCGCGAAGGAGCGGCCTCGGCGAGGCGGGGAGGCGCCGGTTGGCCGCCGACGAGGCCGTCAGAAGGAGACGGTCGCGGTCATCGAGATCGTCCGCGGCGCGCCGAGCCACGCTGCGTTCTCGGTGATAGCGGAGAGGTACGGCTTGTCGAGCAGGTTGTTCGCCACGATCGCGAATTCCGTCGACCGGAGCAGGTCGCTCAACGCCTCGCCCGAGAAACTGACGTAGGCGTCCACCAGCCAGTAGGCGTCCGCGTACCAGTCCGACCTCAGGCTGACGCGCCGCGACGACGTGTACTTGGCGCTCAGCCCCACGCCGAGCGGACCGCTCCGGTCGAGCGAGACGACCCACAGCCGGTCCGGCACGCCGGTGACGTCGGTTCCCGCCACGATGCCCTGGTCGGCGTCGACGAGCGGATCGCCGCTGCCGATGTACTGCGAGTCGTTGAACGTGAAGGCGGTGTAGAACGACGTCTGGCGCGGCAGCGGCACGGTCGCCGAAAACTCGATGCCGCTCGTGTCGATGCCACCCGCGTTGAAGTAGGCGCCGCCGCCCGGGATGAGGTAGTTGGGACCGGTCGCCGTCGCGGGCCCGAGGTAGAAGATGCGGTTCTGGAAATCGATCGCGTACCAAGTGGCGCTCAGTGCCAGCCGGTCCCCCGCGTACTGCAGCCCGACGTCGACGTTCGAGGCGGTCTCGGGCTCGAGCAGGTCCAGGCTGCGTCCGGGCACCTCGAGCAGCAGGCTGCTGATCGCCTTGAAGTTCTCCGCATAGCCGGCGAACAGATCCAGACCCTCAACCGGCGTCTCGTAGGTCACGCCGCCGGAGAAGAGCAGGTCCGAATCCGAATCGACCTCCAGGTCCGGATCGACACTGAACAGGTCCTCGCGCGACACGCCGACCAGGTACTGCTTGACGCCGCCGCTCAGCGCGAACGGCCCGGCGAAGATCGTCTCCTCCACGTACCACTTGAAGACGTGCTGCGGGAACTGCCAGTCGTACTGCTGCCAATAGGGCTGCTCGTTCCAGTTGAAGCTGAGCGTCGGGTCCAGAATCTGGTGCCAGTCGCGGCCCAGGTCCCGCCGCGTGTTCTCGTACCAGATGCCGGCGCGCAACGTGCTGCCCGCGGTGCCAATGGGGGAGAACCACTCCTCGTCGAGCGTCACGCCGGCGCGGTCCTTGCCGTAGTGGCTGTGGCGGTAGGACTGTACCGCGGTCGCGCCGGGGTGGCACGCCGGGTCGACCGCCGGGCCGCCCGAGCCGTAGTAGTTGAAGATGTAGGACGACGTGCATCCGGGCATCGGCCCGACGGTAGCCCCGTCCGGGTTCACGAAACGGATCAGCCCGAGCTGCGAGCCGCCCAGGACGGGTGTTCCGCCCATCAGCTCCGATTCCGGGCCGCCGCCGTCGTCGGTGACGTCGGCGATGTAGGGCGGCAGCCAGTCGCCGCGGCCCCGGTTGCGGTGGAAATAGCCGCCCAGGCTCAGCGAGGTTACGTCGCTCAGCGACCAGTCCGCCTTCAGGTAGCCGAACGTGTTGTTCCGCCGCGTCTGCCAGCCCGGCCGGTAGAACTGGTTCAGGTACGGCACGCCGGGCCACTCGCCGACCAGGCGGTCCCAGCGCGGGTTGGCCCGGAAGTCGGCATCGCCGTAGAGCCGCTGGTAGACGTCTTCGTGAATGCTGTCGTACGAGAGGTAGCTGGTGAGATCGAGGCGTCCGTGCGACGAGACGAGCTTGGCGGCGATGTGCTCCCGCTCGTTCCGTGCCGAGCCCTCCACCCAGTCGGTCGCCTCCTGCCGGACGGCGGCGATCCAGGCGCGGGTGTCTCGGCCGAACAGCGGCCCGGTGTCGACCCGCATGGAGAACCGCTGCCCCTCGTTCTCGCCGAGCGTGGACGACGCGGTGTAGGTCCGTTCCGCCGCCGGATCGTCGGTCCGGTAGTCGAACGTGCCGCCCAGCGCCTCGACCGAGCGTGAGGCGATGTCGGCCGTCCCCTGCGAGACCTCGACGCCGCCGAGGTTCATCGGGTCGATGAACCGGTTCGCCTTCGAGCCGCTCCAGTAGTCGGACGTGCCGTTCGGGAAGCCGTCGATGGTCGTGCCGATCTGCGCCTCGTTGATCGTCACCTGGAAGCCGCGCACGGCGACGTTGCTCGACCAGTCGTCGAAGCCGTACGCGTCCCCCTCCTGCACGGACACCCCGGGGAGGTTGTCCACCACCGACGTGACTGCGGTGATGTTCGACTGCTGCATCATCATCGGTTCGGCGACGACGTTGCGCGCGAAGATGCGAGGCTCCTCGGCGACGACGCTGACCGTTTCGAGCAGTCGCGCGATCTGCAGCGTGATCGGGACCGAAGCGGTGGCGCCGGCCTGGACGGCGACTGACGTCTCCACCGTCTCGAAACCCGGCAGCACGGCAGTGACGACATAGTCAGCCGCCGCCAGTCCGCCGGCCGTGTAGCTTCCATCGGCGTCGGTCACGTGTTCCTGGCGCACGCCGGGACCCGTCACCGTCACCACGACACCGGGCAACGCGTTGCCGTTCGCGTCGACGACCGAGCCTTCGATCGTGGCTACTGACTGGGCAAACGCCGTTGCGGCAACCAACGACGCCAACAGCACCGCCGCGATGCCAAATCGTGTCGAAGTACTGAAGGGCGATGTCGTGGTCGTCATGGGCGGTCTCTGAGGTGGTCCCGGTCGTTTGGACCATTCGAGGGCTTCGATAAGGTGTATTCCGGTTGCGAAACCACGCCCTCGTCGTCTGTGTGGTACCTGATCATAGATGATGATGCGGTCTCATGAGTGAGTCCGCGAAGCGCGGCGGCGAGCCCCGGGAGGGGGTCCGGGGGAGGGGACGAGAGCGCCGCGGCGACTGGCGCACGAAGCACCTGCGGGCCTGCCTGCTCTGCGGCCGGGTGTGGCGTCGTCGACGACGCCGGACCTGTCCCGTCTGCCACGTCGACCGCTCGATCTGCCTGACGTGCGATCAGGTGGCCGTCGAGGATCGCGCGCGGCGCTGCGCCACAGACGAGGCGTTGCGCCGCTTGGTCAAGGCCTACGCCGGCGACTGGGAGTGGGCGCGCCGAGCGCTCGATGCGGCCGACGGCGATATACCCCGTGCCCTCTCGCGCGCCGAGCGGACCGGACCCGCACAAGGATGAACGATGGTCACGCCCGCGCAACGCGCAGAGATCCGGCGCCTGTTCTACGGCGAGGGCCGGGAGCTCGAGACCATCGCGGCCCAGATCGGCCTCCACCATGAGACGGTCCGCGCCGCGGTCGAACACGCGTCTGGCCACTGGCATGTTCACGCCGCCCGCTCCTCGCCGTAGGCCTCGGCCGGCGTGCGACCTCCGAGTGCCGAGTGCGGACGTACGTCGCTGTAGAACGTCATCCACGCCCCGATCACCCGCTCGGCCGCGAACCCGTCGGTCAACTCGTGCAGATACACCGCTTCGTACTTCAGCGACCGCCACAGCCGCTCGATGAAGACGTTGTCCAGGCAACGCCCCCGGCCATCCATCGAGCATTGCGCGCCCGCCGCCAGCACCCGCTCGGTGAACGCCGCGCTGGTAAACTGCGCTCCCTGATCGGTGTTGAAGATCTCCGGCGTGCCCGTCCCAAGCGCTGCTTCCAGCGCCTCGATGCAGAAGCCGGTGTCCATCGTGTTCGACAACCGCCAGGCCAGCACGTGACGGCTGGCCCAGTCCATGATCGCGACCAGGTACAGGAAACCCGCCGACACCGGAATGTAGGTGATGTCGGCGCACCAAACGTGGTCCGGGCGGTCGATCGTCAGGTCGCGAAGCAGGTACGGATAGATGCGGTGCCCCGGTTGCGGGCTGCTCGTGCGCGGCTTGCGGTAGAGCGCTTCCAGACCCATCAGGCGCATCAGCCGGCGGACCCGGTGCCGTCCCACAGCCACGCCCTCGCGCTGCAGGTGACGCGTCATCTGCCGGCTCCCGTAGAACGGGTACTGCAACGACAATTCGTCCATCCGCCGCATCAACGCCAGGTTCTCCGCGCTCTCTCCCCGCGGCGTGTAGTAGACCGACGAGCGGCTGAGGCCCAACAGCGCGCACTGGCGCCGGATGCTCAACGCCCCGTCGCGCTCGACCAGCTCCAGGCGTGCGGCGCGGCTCAGCGTTGCAAGCCGCGCAGAAGAAAATCCCGCTCCACCGTCAGTTCGCCGATCTTCGCGTGCAAGTCCCGCAGCGTCGCCTCGTGGTCCGATTCCCGCGATGCTCTGCCACCGGCGAAGACGTCCTCCAACCCCTCGATCGCCTGGCGCTTCCACGCGCCCACCTGGTTCGGATGCACCTCGTGCTTCGCCGCAATGGCCTGCACGGTGCGGTCTCCCCGCAGCGCCTCGAGCGCCACCCGCTTCTTGAAGTTCGCCGTGTACTGGCGTCGCCGTTTCGTCGTCATTCCAGTGCCTCCTGGAGGTTCTGGAATACACCTTACGCAGTGGTCCGAAAAAGCGGGACCACCTCACTCCTCCAGCGAGTGTCTCACTCTTGTCGCAATCCTGTCCGAGGCGGGGCCGTCGCGAGTTCCATCATTGCTCCGACTGGTGCTTCGACCTCATGAGCACATCCGGTCGGGCAGGACGACGCCAGTCGGCGAGATGCTGGCGACGGCCGCGAAGCGTCGAACACCCGGGCGGACTCCGCTCGTCCTTCGGTGCTGAGAGACTGCTTCACCCCGGCGGCAACTAGAGGGGATGGCTGGTCACGCGTGCCTCCCAGGCAGCCGCGGGGCCGAGAAGACCCCAAGAGACTTTCGAGACGTCCGTCGGAGGCCTGGCCAAACCGTGATTCGATCAGATTCGACATCCGTAGGTGCAACCAGTGCTCGACCGGCCCCGTGCTGGGTGTGCAGATCACACAAAGACTCTCACAAGCATGTGATAACTGGATGTCAAGAAAGATGACGTCATGTGTTAATTGCATGATCGGGCGGATCTCGCAGGGCGGGGTGCGCGCGGCACGTCGTTCGCGGAAGGCTCGGAAGGCAGGACCAGGCGCGCGCGGTTCGTGTCTCGGGGCCGGTCTACCAACCTCACGAAGACACCCGGTCGAACGCAGGAGCGCTGTTGCGATGCCGGCGTCGCCGTTCGGCAGCCGAGGACGGGCCGGCGGCTTCCGCTGCCGCAAACGTCCGGTCCTGAACGGATCGCGAGGTCGAGCCGAAGGTCTCGCACGTGTAGAGGGCTGAAGATCCCGCCCAGGTTGCTGACGAGCTCGTTTTCTATCGACGCCGGTTATCCGGTATTCGTCGGCGTTGTAGGGCGAGCAGCGATCCTCCGAGGCGATGGCGAGTCCTCGCCAGGTGTGCTGGTGGACTAGTCCGCAGGCGGCGCCCCAGGACCGCGACCAGAACGATTCGACGATGGCCCCCATCGAGTCACGTCTCCCGCTACGCCCAGTAGCGCCGACGATAGGCCGCGTTGCGAAGAGTTGCACGGGCTGCGCATTCGACGCACCCCGGCCGCGGCCGCCGGCGCCCGCACCTGGCGCACAGGCCGCGGCGCTTCCGTTCGTCGCGAGTCATCCGGATCCCCGCGTTGCGGAGCTTGGCGCAGCCGTCGCACAGGGAGCCGTCCGCGGGCGCGACGCACTCGGTACAGACCTTCGCGGCGCGCCGATGGTGGTAGGTCGCCGCCTTGACCGTGGCGTCCAGGTCGCCGCGCGGTGTTTCGTGTTGCCGGCTGGCTCTCTGGAGCATCCGCCGTGGACCGTGGGCGGACGGCCTGCCTGCCTTGAAGCTGTCGAAGCGAGCGAGGGAGCTGTATGACCGCGTTGGAACGGCGGTTGACGAGAGCCTGTCGGGAGTTGCCCGCGCAGCACGAGCGGGCGCGGACGCAGCACGCCGAGCAGGTCGCGGCCTTGTAAGGGCAGGTCGAGCACTTCGCCGGGCAGGTGACGCGCTTGATGGCGGACTGCAGGAGGCTCGTCGAGAGGTTGCGCGGGGCCCTGGAGCTGATGCACCAGCACGGCCGGCGGCGCGTACCGGAGCGGGACCACGGCCCGAGCCGCCAACCGCCCGCGGTCTGCGTCGTACACTGGCCACCGGTTTACCAGGAGTTCACATCATGATCGACGCATTCCCCCACCCCAGACACGGGACGGTTCGCCCAAGCTTGAGTCGGCGCACGTTCCTCGGCTGCGCCGCAGGTCTCGGCGTCGCCGCGACGACGGCCTCGGCCCAGGACAACACGCTGTACCTGCTCACCTTGGAAGAGCACTTCGCGACGCCCGAGCTTCAACGGCTCAACCGTGTGCGGGACGAGCGCCTCTTCTCGGGAGGCGGCCGGCGGCCCGAGCTCCTCGACGTGGGTGCCGGACGGGTCGCGGACATGGATCAGGCGGGCATCGGCATGCAGGTGCTGTCGGCCGTGACGCCCGGCGCCCAGAACCTGCCCGGAGCCGAAGGCGTGGCGTTCGCGCGCAACCTCAATTCCTGGGTCGCCAACGAGGTCATTCCGGTCTATCCCGATCGCTTCCGCGCCTTCGCCACGCTGCCGCTGAGCCAGCCGCAGGCGGCGGCCGACGAACTCGAGCGTGCGGTGCGCGAGCATGGCTTCGTGGGCTGCATGAGCTATGGCGCGATCGACGGGAAGTACCTCGACCACGTCGACTTCGCGCCGGTGCTCGGCCGGGCTGAAGCGCTCGGCGTGCCCATCTACATACACCCGAACTGGGCTTCGCCGCAGGCCATGGATGTCTTCTACGACGGGCTCGGCGACGAGGTGTTGAGCCGGATCATCGGCGGTCCGGGCTATGGCTGGCATCAGGAAGTCGCGCTTCAGTGTCTGCGGATGATCGCCAGCGGCGTCTTCGACAAGTTCCCCAACCTCCAGATCGTCGTCGGCCACATGGGCGAAGGGCTTCCCTTCTACTATCGGCGATTCGGCGAGGATCTCGCTCGCATTACCCGGAGTAGGTTGCACAAGCCCGTGCAGCAGTACTTCCACGACAACTTGTGGATCACGACCAGCGCATTCTTCCGGGACGAGCTGCTGACGCTGGCTCTGTCGGCCATGGGCGAGGACCGGGTCATGTTCTCGGTCGACTATCCGATGGCGAGCGGCCAGCGGGGCGCCGACTGGTTCCGGGCGCTTGAGCTGTCGCAGGCCACCAAGGAGAAGATCGCCCACAAGAACGCAGAGAGGCTTCTCGGGATCGGCCCATCTTGAGGGAACGCGACGAAATGATGAATCGGCGTTCACCCTGGCGCCGCGTCGCGACGCGGTACATCACCCGGCTGACACACTGCTCGCGCCGGCTGGGGGCAGTTTATGGCCGTCCGTTCGGCAGCGCATCCCCCCACCCGGCACGCCGGCACCGTTCCAGTCATCCCGGTTCCGCACGACGGACCACCTGTGGACTGTCCCGGCGACGCGGATGAAGGCGAACGGCGGGCAGCCGTTCCTCGCGGTCCGGCGATCACGGTCCTGTGTCCGCGGCGCACAGGCATCCGCCTGCCCTTGGTTGTCAAGCACGCCCAGACCGCCATCGGGGTGCCGACGGATTCGCGACCGTGGTGCTGCCAAGCGTCGATGATGCTGTCGTAGTGGCGCAGTGCGTCGATTGTGTCAGGGTCGGTGCTGTTCGTCAGGCCCGGCCTGTCCATCTGCCTCGACCATCTCGCCGACGACCGTCACGATGCCCTCGATGGCGGAACTGGCCTGCGCTTCGATCAGCGCGGCCGTTTGGGACAACGCGTAGGGATCAGCGAGCCTGGTGGTTGCGTTGCGCAGGGTCTCGAGTGCCGCGGTCGCGAGCTGGCAGGCCTCTCGACCGCGCGCGTCGTCAGACTGCTCGCCGGGAACCGGCGCCAGGTTGTTGTAGGCGAACAGCCGATGCCAGGGCGGGTAACGGCTCGGTGCGGGGTGCTCGCCGATGTCGTGTCTGGTGCTGGCGGTGGTCGTGGCATGTGGTGGTCTGCGCCTGGGCGCCTGCGGAACTGGCGTTGGAATCTGGCTGTCCGGGTGGATCTTGAAGACGGTGTACCGGCCGTTGACGGCGGCCGAGCGCTCGCTTGGCGGGCGGGGCGGATTTGCGCCGATCGTGCACCGATGCTGACCTACCGATCGCGGAGCGATGCGGACCGTTCATCCTCTGTTCACCACTGGTGAACCACTCTGCCGGCTCCGCCGGATCCAGCCTTCCCGCAGGGAAAAATCTCAGGTGAGCGACGCCGGAACCGGGGTCGCTCACCCCTCTGGATCTCTGATCTCTGTACGTCTGCACGACAGTGCCCTCTTCGGGTGAACGTACGGTGAAACGTTGCACTGTTTTCGCGTTTTTGTTCAGGGCTCTTCGGAGCGGTCGGTGAGGACGTCCTCTCGGCGCGTGTCCGTTCGGCTGCATTCGCTTGCAAGTCGCGTTCTTGCAGTCATTTGGCGTGTGCCTGCCGGGCGTGTGCGGTCTTCGGTTCCGTAGGCTTGACGCTGATGCGAGGGGCTTTTTCGGGTAGCTGGCGGGGTTACCGGGGCCGCGGGGGTTCCATCGGCACGCGTTTACCAATTGCCCGTTCGGGCTCCGGGCGTTTCCGGGACCGGGTCAGGCCTGGTGGACCCACGAACGAACGCGATCTTGACCCCAGTCGAAACGGCGATCGGACTGGCCGGCTGCTGAATTTTCCTGAACGTTGCACCCGTGGTGCATGGTTTTCGAAGATTCGGGCCGATCTCGTTGGGTGATCCGCTTCGTAGCGGAGTGCATGGGGGGCCATGCAGATGAAGCGCGTGGTCGGGTCGGGTGATCCGCTCGGTAGCGTAGTTCAGGGGGTTGTTTCATGCGGATGAAACGCGTGGTCGCGTTCCTGCCGATGGCGGCCGTCAAGGCTTGCGATGACCTTGCCGCCCGGTACGGCTCGAACCGTTCCGAGGTCTTTCGTCTCGCGATAGCCGAAGGCATGCCGGCTGCTGTCCAGGCTCTGGAGAAGCTCCGGGAGATCCGGATGGTCGAGGCGCTCGGCGCCGGCGCTTCGCGCTCGTGGCGTATCCGGGGGATGCAGAAGCGTCCCGGGCCGGGCCGCCCCCGCAGTGTCCTGGATCCGGATCGTGCCGTTGCGGTTCTCGTGGACTACGGCCGTGCGGTCCGTGGGGCTGACGCGGAACTGACCGAGGAGGACGTCGGTGCTACCTTGCGTGTTCATGCCCAGGTGATCGGCGTGGCGGCCGGTGACCTCGAGGACGTCGTCGTCGACGCGGTGTCGCGCCTGTTCGGCCGCCCGCAGATGCAACCGGTCGTGGACCCGTCGCAGCCGCCGGAGTAGAGGGTGATCCGCGAACGAGCGGAGTGGGGTGTTCCGATGCCGTTGCCGCCGATCTGGGAACCGGATGCCGAGCCGCTGGACCGGACCGTGAAGCTCAGGCTGTCTGCGCGTCAGCTCGAGCATCTCAACCTGGCGGTGAAGGAGTTCGGGATGTCGCGCTCCTGGGTGCTGCGCGAATCGCTCGCGCTGGGTTTCCCGCTGTTCGTCGACAAGGTCCGCCAGCGGCGGCGTGCGGGCCTGGTGCCGCGTGGGGAGTATCAGAACCCGAAGGCGGTGGGTCCGCGGCGCGGGCCGCGGTCGGACGGCACGCGTGCGGACCGCTGGGTGAATGCGCCCAAGGCGCGCGAGCCTCGGTCGCTGCGGGGAAAGCGCGGGAAGTGATTTGGTTGGGGGAGCCAGAGTTGGCGGTTTGTAGACGGGCAGGGTCGAATCTGCGGGCGAAATCGGCGTGCCGGTACCAAGTGTTGCACTACTCGGTGCCGGAGGGCTGGTTAGATGCGGAATCCGGCTGTTTGGTTCCGGGTGAGCCGAAAAAAAGTGTCTCGGAGCTTTTCCATGCCTTTGCTGTGGGTCCCGGTCGGACGGGCCTTGTGTGGACTCCGGTCCTGCTCTTGTGGGGTCGGTACGCTCGGTGAGCCGGGGCCGGTACTTCTCGGTGTCGTTCTCTGCTGGTGGGACACTCGGCGAGTGCTGGCGTCTTCACTGTCCCGCTCGACGGTTTCGGGAATGTTCCCTGGGATTCTGGGGCCGGTATTCTCGGCGATGTCTGCCGGGATTGTCCGCTCGGCGGGTCGTCGTGGTGAGGATCGTCCTGGGCCGCGTGCGTTCCGTCAGTTGCTGTGCGCTCGGCGGTTACGGGTGGTACGTGCGGCTCGGCGCCTGCGCGCGCTGGGCGGGTGTGTCGCAGCGAGAACTGGTCGAGAGTCAGCGGATGGCGAGGAGTGGTCCGTCCGGATGCCGTGGTGTCAGCCTACGGTTCTTGCAGTCTGCGATCAGGTCGAGCGCCTCGAGCACCAGCTGGCCGATCAGTACCTCGCTGTTCGGGACCCCGATGATGGCTTCGGTGCGTGTCGAGAGGTTTCCGATCTCGATCGTGACGTCCGTCACGGGCCGTTCTTCGCGTTGCTCGTTCGCGTAGATGACTGTCCTGGTGCCCCACTGCCGCAGGCCCAGCTCGGTTGCGATCTCTTCGGGGATCACGAGGCTCACTGCTCCGGTGTCGACGACGCCTTCGATTGTTGTTCGGCGGATGTCCGTCTGGGTGCCGTAGCCGCGGTCGACGACCGCTCGGTCGTCTCTGTTTTCCAGCGTGACGCTCTGTCGAATCTCTCCCATGTTCATGGTTCTCCGATTGTGATGCATCCGGACGCGCGGGTCCAACCCTGCTCGGCGCGTGCGGGCTGGGTGTTCTTCTTGGCGCCAGCAGCGCTCGTTGCGCTTCGGTTGGATGTTGCGCTCGGCGCAAACGTTCGCTCGACGGGCTCGTTCAGGATGTACTGCTCGGCGCAGGTGGTGGCGGGCCGGGTCGTCGCTTGGTGTTTTCGGTCACCGGGCCTGTTCCTGCGATGAGCGCGACATGCTGCCGTTTCGGGCGGCGTCCGCCGGGGGCGGGGCGTCTGGTTGACGTGGCCCTTGTGGAATACGCGCATCCTCTCGACGCCTTCTTGAAGTTGTACCGTTCGGCGCCAGCGGCGTTTCCGGGGGACTTCTCGGCTCGGTGGCGGGCGCGCTGTTCTTCCCTAGTCCCTGAAGCGGTCCAGGACGAGCTACAGGCGCGTTCCCAGTCTTACGACGGTCTGTTCGTCGCCTACGCTGGACGGCTGCTGAGGCGGCGTCTGACGGGTTCTGGCACACGCTCTGTTCTGCGTCGTCGTCGTCGCCGGCGGGTTCGCTGCGCTCTGTGCGTTCCGATCGGGTCTTGCGCTCGGCGCGTGTCTTCGCTCGGCGCCTGCGTGGTCAGTGAACAGTCTCGGCGGGTTCGACGATCTCGATGGATGCGGCGAGGCGTTCGATCGTTGTCCAGTCGACCCCTTGCGGCGTGAGCTTGTCGCGTTCGTCATCGGGGACCGATTCGCCGACCAGCCGGGCCGTGCGCAAGATCAGTGCCGCGCAGACGGTCATCGGCCCGCCGGGGAAGTCGGTTCTCGAGAACGGGAAGTGCAGCTTGCGGAACGCTCGCCCTTCGTGGATGACGTGTTCCGTCCGCGCGATGGCCTTGCCGTCCATCCGGAGACGGTCGATGGCGTTCATGGTCTCTTCGGTCGGATCGATTCGAGGCGGCGCCGACTCTTCTCTCTCGTCGGCCTCGGTCGGGTACGGAGAGAAGGCTTCCATCAGCGCGACCAGTATCGTGTCGAGGACGGGGACGTCCTTCTCGGTGAGTGCTTGCGGCATGTCGGTTGCTCGGTCTCTCGGCGCGTCCTGCTTCACGGTTCCGGTGACGCCGTGCTGTTCAGAAGATTAGAGCGGACTGCGCGTGCCGGCCACCCGGCCGCGGTGCTGCTGTCGCCGACCCCGCTCCTTGTGCCTGCCGGTCTGTGCCCTTCTCCAGCAGCTCCTTGAGCTTCGACCAGCGCCTGCGCCCGGTGACGTTGCGGACTGCGATGGCGACGGCCTTCTTCTGACCGACCAGCAGGACGAGCTTTTTCCGCGGGTCACCGCGGTGCAGAGCAGGTTCCGCTGCAGCATCGTGTAGTGCCGGGTGAGCTCCGGGATGACCACGGCCGGGTACTCCGAACCCTGGCTCTTGTGGAGGGTGGCGGAGTACGCGAGCACGACGTCGTCGAGCTCGCCGAAGGGTAGACGTGCTCTGCGCCGTGGAACCGAGTGGTCAGGCGTTGTCTGCGCCGCCCAGCCGCGGTGACACGTTCTCGGCAGCGTCGTGCCGTTAGTGTCTCTATAACCGTGTTGCCTGGGTTCACGGTGCCCGAAGGACTCGCTGTTGGCTTGACGTCGTCGGGCTTTGGACCTGTGCGGGGCGCGGGATGTCATCCGGCCACGTCAACGACTCTGGCCAGTGCTCGGACAGGAACCGAAGGGCCCGGTCTGCGCGCCGGGTCGTGATGGCGTGACCGCGCCGCAGTCGTGTGATGGTTTCGCCGCTGCCGGTCGCGTGGCGTGAAATCGTCGAGACACTGCGTCCCGTCTGTTCAGCGAGGGTTTCGCACAGCGTCACGAGTCGCCGAACCGTTTCGTCCATGGTCCGGGAGCATGGCACGCATGGAGAGTCGAGCGCAAAGCGGGCAGACACGTAGTGCTGTGGCTCACTCGAAATCCTGGAGCCCACGTCCGGCGCTTTCTTGATGTTTGGTAACGTGTGCGGAATGCCGCGAGTTCAGCCTGTTGAGTATCTGCGAGGGCTCGTGCGTCAGCGCATTGCGCAGGAAGGCTTGCGACCCTTCTCGCGGCGCACGGGCATCCCGCTGGGGCAGTTGCGGAGCCTTGCCGAGGGCCGGGCGGTCCGGAGCACGCGCTTGGAGTCGATTGCCGCTGTCCTGGATCTCGAGTTCTACATCGGCCCGCCGCGGTTGGATTGTACCGTGCGGCACCGGTTGCCCCCTGAGCTCGCGCAAGCTCTCGGTCTGCGCGGAGACGCCACCGTCGCGGAAGCTGTGGCCGCGATCGACAAGGACGTTTTGGCGTCCCGCCTGCGCGAGGGGCTCAGCATGTTGCGGGATCTACTCGGTAGCGATTCTGTGCACCGTCGCGATGCTCCCCTGGTGTCGCGGACTGAACCTCGTTGAGCCTGAGGTCTGTCTGACGCTGCTGGTGTTCGAGCTGGCCGGTTTCCCGGCGTCGGGCGTGGAACGATCTGGAGTTCGTGGCTGGCGGGGGCCGGGCGTTCGGTGTTCTCGTCGTTAAGGTCGCCCTCGACGTGTTTCCTGCATTGTCGCATTGCGCTTTGCCGTTCCCGTACGTGCGCTGTAACGGTCTGCGAAGTCTTGCAGCCATTCGTTGAGCTTCGACCACCGCTTGCGTTCGGTGACGTTGCGGACCGCGATGGCGACGGCCTTCTTCTGGCCGACGAGGACCACGAGGCGCTTTCCGCGGGTCACCGCGGTGTAGAGCAGGTTGCGCTGCAGCATCGTGTAGTGCTGGGTGAGCACCGGGACGACCACGGCCGGGTACTCCGACCCCTGGCTCTTGTGGACGGTGGCGGCATAGGCGAGCACCAAGTCGTCGAGCTCGCCGAAGGCGTAGACGTGCTCGGCGCCGTGGAACCGGGCGGTCAGCTGCTCGTCGTCCGTGTTCACCTCGGTGACGTTCCCGGTGTCGCCGTTGTAGACGTCCTTGCGGTAGTCGTTGACGGTCTGCATGACCTTGTCGCCGGGGGCGAAGGTCTGGCCGAAGCGCTCGACCTTGCGCTCGCGGGGCGGGTTCAGCGCCGCCTGGAGCGCGACGTTCAGCGCCCTGGCGCCGGCGCCGCCCCGGCTCATTGGGCACAGGACCTGGATGTCGCGGAGCGGGTCGAGGCCGAAGCGCTGCGGTATCCGCGTCTTCACCAGATCGACGATCCGCTCGGTGGCCTTCTCGGGCTCTTCGGCGCGGACGAAGTAGAAGTCGGTGTCGCCGGCGGGCGGGCGCAGGTCGGGGATCGCCCCGCGGTTGATGCCGTGCGCGTTGGTCACGATGCGGCTCCGCGCCGCCTGGCGGAAGACCTCGGTCAGCCGTATTACGGGGACGGTGTCCGATGCGATCAGGTCGGCGAGTACCTGTCCGGGTCCCACCGACGGGAGTTGGTCGGTGTCGCCCACGATCAGCAGCGCCGCGGTGTCGGGGACGGCGGTCAGCAACGAGCGCATCAGCCTGACGTCGACCATCGAGGTCTCGTCGACGACCAGCAGGTCGCAGTCGAGCGGGTTGGCCGCGTCGCGCTTGAAGCGCCCGGTGGCCGGGTCGGTCTCGAGCAGCCGGTGGATCGTGCACGCCTCCATCGCGGTGGCCTCGGTCATCCTGCGAGCGGCGCGGCCGGTCGGGGCGCACAGCTGCAGCCTGACGCCGGTGGTCTCGAGGATGCGCAGGACGGTGTCGATCAGCGTCGTCTTGCCCACGCCGGGTCCGCCGGTGACGATGGCGACCTTCGAGGCCAGCGCCAGCCGCACCGCTTCGTACTGCTGCGGCGCCAGCGACAGGCCGGTCTGCTTGCCGGCGCGCCGGATCGCCTGCTCGACGTCGAAGTCCGGCCAGAGGGGCGCTCCGGTTGCGAGGCTGGTGAGCCTGTCGGCGATCTCGTGCTCGGCGCCGTGCAGCTCTGCGAGGAACGCGCACGGCGCGCCGGCCACGGTGTCGGCGACGACGGCGCCTTCGGCCAGCTCGTGCTCGAGCGCGGTCAGGACCAGGCCTTCGGGCACCTCGAGCAGCTCGGCGGCCAGCGGGCGGAGCTCGTCAACGGGCAGTCCGCAGTGTCCCTTCTTCGTCGCCTCGTCGAGCGCGTAGCCGATGCCGGCGCGCACCCGCGTCATGGCGGTCTTGCTGATGCCCAGCTTCATGGCGATCTCGTCGGCGAGCTTGAAGCCGATCCCGCGGATGTCGCGCGCGAGCCGGTAGGGGTTGCTGCTTATGACCTCGACGGCGTCGTTCCCGTAGGTCTTCAGGATCCGTACCGCGCGTGCGGTGCCGGCGCCGTGCTCGTGGAGGAACACCATGATCTCGCGCACGGCCTTCTGCTCGGCCCACGCGTTGGTGATGCTCCCGGCGCGTTTCGGGCCGATGCCCGGGACCTCGCGGAGCTTGTCCGGCTCGGCGTCGATGACGTCGAGGACCTTGTCGCCGAAGGCTTCGACGAGCTTGTGCGCGTAGGTGCGGCCGATGCCGCGGATCATGCCCGAGCGCAGGTACTTCTCGATGCCGTGGGTCGACGACGGCGCGGAGCTGCGCAGGAAGCGGGCGTTGAACTGCCGGCCGTAGGTCGGGTGCTCCCTCCAGTAGCCGGTGGCGGTCAGCCACTCGCCCTCCGTGATGGCGGCGGTTGTGCCGATGATGGTTACCTGGTCGCGGTGTCCGCGGGCGTCGACCTGCAGCACGCAGAAGCCGGTGTCCTCGTTGCGGTAGCTGATGCGCTGGATCGTGCCGGCGAGCACCTCGCCGTCATTGTCGCGGCGCGTTGCTGTCTTCTGGGCGTGCATGGCGTTCGATGACGGAGTTGACGAACTCGGTGAAGGTTGTCTTCGGTACGCGGCGCGGGTCGTGCGCGGGAGCGTCGGCGGCGTTGACGCTCAGCTGGATCGACACTGGGTAGTGTCTCAGTTTGAACTGAGACACTACCTGCCTCGTCGCACAGACGGTGCCACAACTGCCGGCGGCTGGTTACCGTGCAATGCACGGTGTACGTGAATTGCGCCTGCCTCAAGACGAGAAGATGTCGTCCACGTGGAGTTCGAGGCCGACGAGGAGCGGCGAGCGCAGAGTCTCTTGCCGGCGGAAGCTCTTGGTGGGCGCCAGCACGCCCCCGTGTTGGCGATGGATCGAGACGGTCTCGGCGATCGGGTCGACCAGCCAGTACTCCGTGACACCGTGTCTGCCGTAGAGGTCGCGCTTGGCCCCGCGGTCTGTGTCTGCTGATGAGGGAGACAGGATCTCGATCACTAGGTCGGGTGCGCCCCGCACCTTCTGGCCGTCGCTCAGCAGGTGCTCGCGTTCCCGGGAGACGAACAACAGATCGGGCTGCACGACGTCGGTATTGGACAGGAACACGTCGCAGGGCGCGTAGAAGAGTTCGCCTAGGTCGCGTTCCTGGATGAACTGGTTCAGTTTCTGACCGAGGTTGCGCTGAACCCTCTGGTGCTTGAGATTCGGGGCGGCAATCATGATCAGATGACCGTCGAGCAGCTCGTAGCGCTCGTCCTCCGGCGTGGTGAGGTAGTCCTCGTAAGTGAACCTGACGGCGGGTTGCGTGCTCGCCACGTCGGTGCCTCCCGTTCCCCCGGGTGATCGCGAGATTCATCATAGCGAGTGTCGGGATGCGCGGGGCCCTGCGGGCGGGCGCACGGTTACCGCGCACCATGTGCACGGCCGCGGGGCCGCCGAGCTGGCTAGATCCCGTTCGGTGCGTTCCGGTTGCTCGTGTCGCTCCGTGCGTTTCGTGGGTGGGTTGTGTTGTCAGCTTGCCGTGTGCTGCTTCATCATAGCCAGGGTCACCAGGCGCCCCAGGGCGTCGGATCGGCATTCGTGTCTCTGACGGTCGTGGAGGCCCTTCAGGGCGTGCATCTTTCCGGTGTTCCAGAACGCGCCGTCCTTCCACGCGCGGGCCAGGATCAGCTCGTCGAGCCGGATCTCGACCATATCGTCTCCGCGGGGGAGCAGGGTCACCGTGGTTGGTTCGCTGTTCATGTGTGTCTCCATTCCCCCGATCCGGGGGTGGGTGTGGGCGGGTTCCGCGCTCGGCGCGTCAGAGCCTCGGGTCGATCGGCTCGGCCTCGAGCGCGAGGATGGCGAACACGGCGCGGTGGACGTTGCGGAGCGGCGCCTTGGCGACGAACTGTTCCAGCGCCTCGATGCCGAGCGCGAACTCGCGCAGCGCCAGCGTCATCTTGCGGCCGGTGTTGCGGCGGCGCAGCCGCTCAAGCTGGTCGGGCGCCGTGTACTCGGGACCGTAGATGATCCGCAGGTACTCGCGTCCGCGGCACTTCAGCGCCGGGGCGGCTACGCCCCGCTCGGTGCGGGTGATGAAGTCCGCGGGCTTGACGACCATGCCTTCCGAGCCGCTTTCCGTTCGCTCGGTCCACCAGGCCGTGGCTTCGGCCACTTCGCTGTCGTCGTCGACATCGACCTCGCGGTGTTCGGTGGTGGTGAGGATGCCGTCGGCGCCGCATATGCGTTGGGCCAGTTCCATGTGCCAGCGGTGCGGCTTGTCGGCGTGTACGGCGCCTTCGGTCGCCAGCACGTGGAACGGCGCGACCTTCAGGCCTTCGATACCTTCGACGGGCCAGCTGTAGCGCCGATAGGCTTCGTCGTAGCAGGCGGTGAGCGCGGCGCGCTGTCTGAAGCGGTCGAGCAGGCCGGAGATCTCGATGTCTCTGTCAGCCGCCTGCCGCAGTGCGGCCGTCGCCTCGCGGAGTCCCGTCCGCGCCGCGTCGCCCGCCGGCTCGTAGTGGTTGCGGATGAGTCCGCCGCCCTTGGCGGACCACGGCATGATCTCGGTGTCGATGACGGCCCAGGCGGTGTCGAGCGTGGACCATATCCGGGCATAGTCGAGTCCGGCCCGGACCTGGTCGAGCACCTGCCGTTCGATGCCGGCGTCGTCGAAGAAGCGGCGTCCCGTGCGCGTGTGGATGATGCCGCCGTTGTCGTTGCGTACGCCGAATCGCTCCTCGGCGGCCGCGGCGTCCCGGCCGAGCACGATGATGGCCCGCGACCCCATGTGCTTCTCCTCGCACATGACGCGGCGGATGCCCCGGGCGCGGAAGTACCCGAACGCCTCTGCCGGGTGCTCGAGCAGCCCCTCGACGGTCGCCGAGGCGCACGGGGCCACGGTCGGCGGCAGGTAGACGAGCCAGCGCGGGTCGACGGCGAATCGCGCCATCGTCTCGAGCGCGGCCGCGCAGTTCTCCGGGCGGACCGATACGCTTCCGGCGATGCGCGTGTGCAGCCGCAACGGTCCGGCGACGTCGTCGAGGTCGAGCAGCGCGTCGCTCTCCTGCTGGCGGGTGGGGCCGGTGGTCGACCGCAGCGCCGCGGCCAGCGTCTCGGGCGGCTTGGCCCAGGCGCGTTCCGCCGGTACGGACACCAGCTCGCGCTCCGGCCAGCGCAGCGCGGTCAGGCGCCCGCCGAAGGCGCAGCCGGTGTCGATGCAGATCGTGTTGTTGACCCACTCGGCGCGCCCGGCCGGCGTGTGGCCGTAGACCACGGCCGCGCGGCCGCGGTAGTCCTTTGCCCAGTCGAGCCGTAACGGCAGGCCCTCGGCGTCGGTCTCGCCCGTGGTCTCCCCGTAGAGGCCGAAGTCGCGTACCTGGCGCGAGGTGCGGTTCTGCAGCTCCTCCTTCATGCCGGCGTGGGCGACGACGAGCCTCCCGCCGTCGAGCACGTAGTGGCTCGGCAGCCGGTCGAGGAACTCCGCCACGCGCTTGCGGAACTCCTCGGGCGTCGCTTCGAGCTGCTCGAGCGTCTGCATCAGTCCGTGCTTGCGCTCGACGTTGCGGCCGGCGAGCGCGCGGGTTGCCGGGGATCGCCAGCGCGCTGCCGGTCTCGACCATGTCCATGACCAGCGCCAGGGCGCCGGCGCTGTCGGGGCCGCGGTCGACCAGGTCGCCGACGAACACGGCGGTGCGGCCCGCCGCCGGCGTGACGCGGTAGCCGGGGCCTGTGGCCGTGTCGTTGCGCTCGACGCGGTAGCCGAGCTTTCCTAGCAGCGTCTCGAGCTCGCCGCGGCAGGCGTGCACGTCGCCGACGATGTCGAACGGGCCCGTCAGGTCCCGGCGGTCGCAGTCGAGCGGCTCGCGGACGAGCTCGGCGCCGCGGGCGTCTTCGGGCGAGCGCAGGCGGTGGCGGCGCCGGAAGCCCTCGGCGGAGAGCTTCTTCATCCAGCGCTGCATCGAGCGCCACTGGCGGCGCACGGCATGTGGGGGACGCGCGTCGGCACCCCGGGCGGCGTTCTGTGCAAGGCAGTCGCGCTCGGTCAGGTCGAAGGCGATGGCCGTCAGCGGGGCGTGCTCGTCGCGCGCGAGCCGCACGTAGCGCTTGCGGTCGTCGGGCGAGACGTTGGTGGCGTCGATGACGGTGAGCCGCCGGGCGCGCAGGCGCCTGGTGGCGATCGCCTCGATGACGTCGAAGGCGTCCTTCGTCGTCGTGGCGTTGCGCTCGTCGTCGCCGACGACGCTGCGGTAGTGGTCCGAGGAGAGGACCTCGGAGGGGCGGAAGCAGCGCTGGGCGAACGTCGTCTTGCCCGACCCGCTGGGGCCGACGAGGACGACGAGGCCGTAGTCGTGGATCTTCAGTTGCATCGGTGGAACGGTCCTGCTGCGGTCCTCGTTCGTGTTCACGTGGCGGAGCGGGCCGCGTGCAGCGCCGCATTCGCGCATGTATCCGACGGCTTCGGCTGCGGCGTCGGGATGGTTCGTCGAGACGGGTGTCACATCGGCCGGCGTGATGCCCGGCATCTTGCGGACGAGTCCGCCGAACACTTCTTCGAGCCACCCGCACGGGTACCCGAACTCGGCGTCTTCGAGCTCGACGCTGAGCGTCTGGCCGCGGGCCGCGGCTTCCCGCACCTGCGGGATCAGCACGTCGTTGCGGAACTCCTCGCCCGAGCAGGCGCCCTGTTCGCGGTAGCGCGGTCCCGGGTGTCTGACGTCAGCGCGCAATCGTGTTTCCGTCATTTCTTCGGGTTCGCGGCGTCTTCCGTTTCCGTGTTGGCCTCGAGGAACTCCTCGACGGTCTCGAACACCGGCGCGTTCCAGTCGAGCTGTTCCGCCAGCCGGTCGGCGAGGTCCTCGTCGTTGCCGATGCCGGGCCACGGCATGCCGGCGCTGTCGCGCAGCTGCAGCAGGAGGTAGCCGGCGCAGTGCTGGGTCTGCTCGCCGGAAACGTAGGTTTCCTCTCCGGTGAACGGGTTCTCGTCGCACTCGGGGGAGAGGTGACAGGGGAAGCCGTGGCGGTAGGCGTGTTCCTCGATCTCTTCGGCGCGCTCGCGCCCGCGGAACGTGATGCGGGTGTCGTCGGTCCGGAACGGGCAGTGCTTGCAAGGTTCCTTCAGGTCGAACGCATCGTCTTTTCCGTGTCGGCTCCGGGCCGTCAGTCGCGGCGGTGGAACAGCGCCCGCTGGGTGGGTGCGCCCACCTCGGCGTCCTCGGGGCCGATCTCGCCGATCTCGACCCGGTACCCGTGGCGCTCGGCGGTCGCGCGGGCCCAGGTCCCGAACTCTTCGCGCGTCCACTCGAAGCGGTGGTCGCGGTGGCGCAGCTTCCCCGGCTCGAGGAACTCGAACCGCACGTTGTGCTCGCGGTTCGGCGTGGTCAGTGCGACCAGCGCGGGCCGGGCATGGCCGAACAGCGAACGCTCGAAGGCGTCGAGCCGTTCGGGGTCGATGTGCTCGACGACCTCGACGACGGCGGCCGCGTCGTACCCCGCGAGCCGTTCGTCGCGGTAGGTGAGCGCGGACTGGATCAGCCGGATGCGGCCGTCGCCGCTCTTTCTGCGGCGCTTGAGCTTCAGCCGGCGGTCGGCGATCTCGAGCGCGTGTACCGACGCGTCCGTGCCGGTGATCTCGGTGAACTCGGGCACGTCTGCGAGTCGGCGCAGCAGGCGGGCCTGGCCGCAGCCGATGTCGAGGATGCGCCTGGCGCCGGCCTTGCGGAACGTCCCGATGACCCATTCGTGGCGCGCCTGGTGCAGGCTGACGCGCTCGGGGGGCTCGGTTTCTGCGTCGGCGTCGCCGTCCTCGGCGTCGTCGGGAACGCGCAGGCGCGCGGCGGCGTCGGCGGCCAGCGTGTGCCGGTGGCCGAGGTAGCGGCGGACGATGACGTCCTTCTGCGGGTGCTCCTCGAGCCAGCCCGCGCCGTGGGCGAGGAGTTTTTCGACCTCGGCCTCGCCGATCCAGTAGTGCTTGCGGTTGTCGGCGACGGGCAGCAGCACGTAGACGTGGTTGAGCAGCTCGGCGAGCGTCTTCGTCGCCCGCAGCCGCACGTTGCGGTAGCGCGGGCGCTCGTCGTCGGGGTCGGCCGTGGTCTCGACGTCGTAGCCGAGCGGTCCGAACAGGTCCTCGACCAGGGTCTCGGCGCCGCGGCAGGGGACCGCGGCCAGCGTCGCCTCGAGCGGGATCGGGGCACCGGCCAGCTCGGGGCGTTCCTTCGCGCGGCCGCTCATCGCGGTCCCGAACACGCGGGCCATCGCCACCGAGAGGAACGACGAGGAGACGTACGGCCGGTCGTTGACGTAGTCGGTGAGCACGGCGCCCGGGCCGCGGACCAGCTTCAGCGGGTCGATGTCGAGCAGGAGTGCGGCGGTGCAGCGCTCCGGCGTGGCCTCGGTGTAGAAGACGTGGGCGCTACCGAAGGCCAGCTCGAAGGTCTGCGCGCGGGCCGGGTTCTTGTGCAGCAGGTAGCCCAGGTCGGTCGCCGGGCGGTGCGTGGTGGAGATGGTCAGCAGCATCGTGTCGTTCCGGTGCGGTGCGGTCGCTCGGTGTCGGTCACGCCGGGTCCTTCCCGGCGCCGGGTTTGCCGTAGTGCGCCTCGTACTCCATGCGCAGCATGTTGTTCGGTGAACTCAGCGCGCGTACCAGGGCGCGTCCGGTCTCGCAGTTCGGGTTGTCGGCCGCCGTGGCGAGGTGTTCGACGACGGCGGGGTCGATGTCGAGGATACGCGCGATCTCCGCCCTGTGCGGGCCTTCGTGCAGGATGGCCGCGGCGGCGTACAGCGTGGCCTCGCGGTCGAGGCTCTCGGGCGCGGCGTCCGGGTCCTCCTCGTCGAGGTGCTCGCGGACGTGCTGCCGCTCGCGGTCCACCGCCTCGGCGAGCTTCCGGTGCTCCGGGTCCTGCAACAGCGCGTCGATACGGTCGCCGCGGTGGATCGTTGCGGTCGCCAGCGGGCACAGCCGCAGTTCCGGGTGGTTGTCGGTGTCCTCGATGGCGACGTACCGGATGCTGCCGAAGTACAGGCCCCAGCAGTAGTCGCGGAGCTCTTTCTTCAGCATCTCGATGGCCTTGCGGGTCGGTCCGGTCATGACGGGTCTTTGCGGTCGCGGGTCATTCCGCGGCGTCGGGGTTGCCGTAGTACGTCTCGTACATGGCCCCCAGCCACTCCGAGGCCGGGTCCAGGGCGCGTATCAGCGCTCGGCCAGCTTCCGAGTGCGGGTCGTCGCTCGCGTCGACGAGGGCGGCGATGGTGTTCTCGTCCATCCGGAGGATCCGTTGCGTCACGACGTTGTGGGGGAAGGTGTCCACGAAGGCCGCGGCGGCGTGCAGCGTCGCGTCGCGTTCCAGGTCCTCGGCGTGTTCCGGCGTGCGGTGGTGGTTCACCGCCTGGAGGTGTTCGCGGATTCCCGGGCGGACCGAGGCCACCCAGTCGGTGAACTCCTGCTGCTCCGGGTCCTGCAGGAGCTCGAGCATCCGGTCGCCCTGCTCGTACGCCGCCATGGCGAGCGGGCAGATCGTCCGTTCGCCGTGTCCATGGGTATCCTCGAGAGAAGTGCACACGATGCGTCCGCGGTTAAGTTCCCACGGGTGCATGTCGAGTTGCTTCCCCAGTGTTTCGATGGCCTTGCGGGTCTGTCCGGTCATGTGCGTCCTCTGGTGTGGTGCGTGTGGTCGGGTTTGTTGCGGCGCTCGGGGGCGACGCTTCGGCTACTCGTTCGTTTCGACGCTGATTTCGACGGCGTCGACTCCCGGGTGCTTGACGACGCGTACCGTGCTTCGGTCGGGGATCAGGTGTGCGACGCGGTGCTGGATGGAATAGCGGAGCTTCTCGTCTCTGGCGGCGGTTTTGTCGAGCAGTAGATCGCACGCCGCGTAGTACGCGTTTTCCCGGGAGTCCTTCAGCTGGGTTTCGAACGAGTCGTCGTTCTCGTCGCCGCCGGGTTCGAAGACCGCGTCGTGGATGAGGACACTCAGCTCGTCGATGTCGAGCCTGCTGCCGGCGCCGAGAAGGACGCCTGCGGTCGTCGCGTCGGACTCGTACTCGTCGGCGACGGCGAAGTCGGTGGGAAGCTTCAGTGTCCGCGTGTCGTTGTCGTCGTTGCCGCGCTGCAGGACGGCGTGGACCGTGATGGCGTCGACCGACGCGTGGTTGTTGTAGTCGTCCACCCCGTTCCGCGGGCATTCGAGCGTGACGGTCTTGCCGTCCAGCCGGTACTCGATGCGCATGGCGACGATCCGTTCGAGACCGTCGTGCCAGGGCGTCCGCTCGCTGAGCGGTACCGGGTCGAACAGCCGCTTGGCGAGACCGTTCCGCTCGGCGGCCCGGTGGAGCGTCACCCGGTCGCGGTTCTCCGGCAGGCCGCCCAGTGCGACGAGGATCGGCGGGTCGCCGATGGCGGCCGTCGTGTCGAACGTCTCGAAGACTTCTTCTTCGCGGTTCCAGCTTCGCGGGCGCCACCGGCGCAGGCTTGCGGGTGCGGTTGCGTTCATCGTCAGGCTCCTCGTGTGTCGTGGCGCAGTTCCGACCAGAGCGGATATGCGCGAGCGTGGAACGGCATCAGGTAGGCGAGTGCGGGCGCGGTCGCGTCCTCTCCGGTCCAGACGCCGATGGGCATCTTCGCGTCGTTGTTGCCGGGGTCGGCCGCGCGCCAGATCGTTCCCGTTCGCCGGTGGCGCCAGAGGACGTAGGCGGCGATGTCGGCGGGGAGGACCAAGCTGTCGATCAGCCAGAAGAGTGGTCGTCCCATTACGAGCGACCAGCCCAGGGGCCTTTGCACGGGCGAGTTCCGCACGTTGCCGATCCAGGGCGTGCTCTTTGTGTCGATGCAGTGGAAGGGCTCGGCGTCGTCCGGCTCCGGCGGTTTCCGGTGCAGGAACATGTTGCTCCCGTCGTGGCTGTAGCGCGTCGTCCCGCAGACCTGGATCGTCCGCGGGCAGTCCGGGCGGGGGACCGCGACCGGAGTGAAGCCGTCGAACGGACGCGGCCTCATCTCGTCGAGCGTGGCGACGAGGTCGCGCCAGGATGCGGGTTCACGCATTCTCGTCCTCGTCCCTGTCGACTGGCGCGAGCACCAGCACGTGGCTGTGCCATTTGCTCAGGATCCAGTGGCCCCACATCGCCCAGCCGCCGTAGACCGTTCCGCACAACGCCGCCAGTCCGATGTCGACGGCAGGGTGCAGTCCGGTCGGCGTCAGCAGCGATCCGGCCGCGGTTGCGGCTGCCGTCACGATCCCCGCGGCCGCGCGGGTGGTCCGGTGGTGGAACGCCGGGTACCGCGGCGCGTGTGCGCCGACCACCTCGATGATGCTCGCGATGGTCGCGCGGCGCCATGCGCCGTCCCTGCTCGTCACGCTCAGCCGTGTGTGTCCGTCGCAGGCGTGCATGCGGATGGCGTCGTCGTCGACCGCCGCCAGGCGGCGCGTTGCACTCAGCGACCAGTCGCGGCTGCGCACCGGCTCGTTCAGCCCGTCGAGGTCGCTCTCGTCGATCCGCACCGTCTCGCGGTTCCGCCGATTCCACGTTGCGGAGAACGTCACGCGCGGTTCGTCCAAGCCGTGCCGGTCCGGGACCCGCGTGCCGTCGGCGCTTTCCATCGCCGTCCGCGCGGCGTCGCACAGCGCGTCCAGCGCGGCGCGGTCGACGCGTACCGGCGGCAGCTTCACCTCCGCCGTGGTCACTCCGCTTTCGTTCCGGGCCTTTTCGCCCTGTGTCGTCGTCATGGTCGCTCTCGTGGTGCGAGTGTGCGGGGGCGGCTCAGGCTCCGCACCCGCGCGCGGGGACGGACTGGTCGCAGGCGGCCGGCGCCCCGGGTGTTCGGACGCTTTCTCTCACGGTGCGGTAGTCGAGCTTGCTCAGTCCGAAGAAGCCGATCCGGGTCGGGTCGTCCGTTCCGCCGCGCTCCCGGCGCATGCGGTGCTCGGCGACGAGGTCCCGGCCGTACTGCGCCTCGATCCGCTCCCACCACCGGATGTCGCACGGCGTCCCCGTGGTCGGTCCGAAGCCCGGCGCCGGTTGCGGATCGCGCATCGCCGCGTGCACGGCCTCCAGCTTGCGCGCCCCCTTCAGGAAGCAGTAGACGCAGTTGGAGAGCTCGGCCGCCGGGTCGAGGCCCAGGTCCCAGGACTGGCGGCTCCAGAACCGGTTCACGTCGCCGCGGTCGATGCCCATGCGCTCGAACGGCATGTAGACGTGCTCGCCGTTGTGGTCCGCCTTCGCGTGCGGGTCGTCGTTGCGGCTGCGCACGCGCGCGATCCGCGCCGGTTCGTCGTTGCGCAGCCCGATCAGGACGACGTACTCGGCGCCGCCCTTGCCGAGCGTGGCGCGGCCGCCGAAGACGTGTGGTTCGATCTCTGGGTTGTCGAACGGTCGCGCGGCGTCGGAGAAGTCGGCGTAGGCTTGGGCGGGGCGCCTTGTCGGCCGACCGAGCACGTACTGCCGCTTGCCGATCAGGATCGCGCGCGGGACGGTCCCGCCGGCGCGCCGGTGCAGCTCGTACATCTCGTCGAGGTCGACGCGCGAGTGCGCGCAGCCGTGTCCGAGGGCGTCGATGCCCGGCTTGCCGGCCAGCCAGTCGGCCAGGAAGGCGCGGGTCGGCCCGAGCTTCAGCTCGGCGGTGCAGACGCGCCGGTGGCGGTTGGGCAGGTACGCCCTGTGCGAGACCAGCTCCTCGAACACTTCTCCGCGCCAGTGGAAGCCGTTCGGGTTGTTCTGGGTGCGCGGGCGTTCGTTGACCAGCCGGTAGGACTGCAGGCGGCGCCAGCGGCCGCGGCGCGCGTCCTCGCAGGTCTGGAACTCGGCAAGGAAGAAGGGGATGCGGTAGGTCCGCTCGACGCGTCGCTTGCACTCGGCGACGAAGCGGTACGTCTCCGGGTGCTCGCAAGCGGTGTTGTTGAAGACGACGACGTCGCCGCGTTCCGGCTTCAGGATGCCGTTCTCGAGCAGGACGAAGAGCAGCATTCCGCTCGACCGTCCGCCGGAGAACTTGACCACGTGCGGCAGGCGCTCGTGCGTTTCGGAGCGGTACGTCAGGGTGTGGGAGGCGTGGTTCGCGGCGTCCGTCGTGCGGATCTCGAGTTCGGGTATCGCGTTCATGTCGGGTCTTGTGCTTTGAGCGCGACGCCGTGGATGCGGCCGGCCGCGAAGCAGCACGGTGCAGCGCCCATGAAGTGGGGCGGGCCGCCTTCGAGCAGCACCATGCCGAGCCGGGTGGCCGCGAAGTCGGCGGTGAAGTGGACCTCGTCCTGAAGCGGTCCTCCGGCGGCGGCCCTGCCGCCGTCCGGTGCCCCCCGCATCGCGTTCGCGCGCATCTGCTCGCTGGCGATTACCGGCCACTCGAAGGGCGGCTCGAGCTCGTCGAGCAGCGCGGCGACGTGCTTCTCGATGACGGCGAGGTGTTCGTCGTTGCGGGGCAGCGGGCGCTGCGGATAGTAGGAGGAGATCCCGACCAGCTTGCCGCTCTCGACGAACGCCCGGTACTCGACCGGGTAGCCGTCGAGGAAGAGCATCTCGTCGCCGATCCAGGGGCGGCGCCACACGGGGACGACGACGCGCGGGTAGTCCTCGAGGATCTCCAGCAGGCGGCAGTCGACCGGGAGCGAATGCCGGGTCCCCGCGTCGGGCTTTCGCCCCTCGTTCATCGAGAACTTCAGGTCCGCGCTGGCGCAGCAGTCCCAGCGGAGCATCCAGTTGGGGGACGTGGCGCGGCGCACGGCCTCGTACGCGGCGTCGAGCCGTTCCTGGTGGGGGCCCGCTTCGTCGTGCTGCAGCAGGTCGTAGCGCTCGAAGTCGGTCACGTGCATCGCGGGCACGTGCGGTATCTCGGCGCGTTCGCATGCGCGGATCCAGTCGCCGAGCGAGTAGGGGCAGAACCTCGACGGGCTCAGCAGCCGGTCCTCCGGGCGGCGGTCGTCGGGCAGCAGCATGGGTGGTTCCTCGTGGGTTGTCGGCCGCCGGGTGGAAAGGGCTTCGTTGGTGTTACCGCGCGTGGTCCCAGATGCGTCCGGGCATCTCTCCGGCCAGCACGCGGTCGATGGCCGTGGCCGCCTGCTCCGGCGTGATGGTGTGCAGGTTGACGTGCGGTGGCGGGGACAGCAGCCGGTGGGGCGCCAGCCCGTTGAACCCGAGGATCGTGTCGGCGACTTCCATCGGTCCCTGGCGGTGGCCGCGTCTGTGCTGCGCGTTGTCGGCGATCCGTGTCGCCGTCTCCGGGTACAGCTCGATGGTGAGCCCGACGATGGAGCCGACCGTGCAGCTCTCGCGTTCGGCGTGGATGACCCGCATGTCGAGCGTGTCGATCCGCGGCAGCTCCTTCGGCGCGCTCGTCAGCGTGTCGGCTCCGGTGACGCTGGTCTGTGCCGAGGACCTGTTGTCGGTGATCGACTTCAGCGTGCGTACGGTGTCCCGGACCTTGGTCAGCCTGTCGCGTTTCATTGTGGCCTCGACGCCGGCGGCGGCTGGATCGCGGCGCGCCGGGCGTTCCTCAGCCAGGCGTGGACCAACTCCTGCACCGCTTCGGGGTTTTCGAGGTCGTCGAATGCCTCGGGTGCGTCCAGGGCTCGCCACGCCGGCGCTACAAGGCCGCTGACGGGATCCCTGTCCGCGTTGAGCCGCAGGATCAGGACGTCGAATCCTCGTTGCGCCAGCGTTCCGAAGGCGCGGCGTTCGTCCTTGTCCAGCATGGATCCGGGCGCCAGGGTCCTGACGACGAGCACCCGGTCGCCGATGGTCAGGAACGACGCCTCGTGCAGTTCGACGCCGTCGAGCAGTTCGTTGGTGTTCACTTGGACCAGTTGGATCCGCTCGTCCGTTCCCGGTTGGAGTCTTGCGGATGGCGGTTAGTGGTTGTTGAAACCGGAGGTTCCGCTTCCGGGAAACAGCGTACCTTCAGGCGGTGTCCGGGTGGTGGTCAGAACCTGAACGGCCGGCCCAGCCGGTGCGAGATGCGTCTTTCGTCCCGCCGGTCGAGGAAGTCGCGCGCGTCGTTCGCGTTCGGGTGCAGCGTCTTCTTGCTGCTGGTTGTGCCGGTTTTGCCGGTTCTCTCGGCCGGGGCGGCCGGCCTGGTCTGCTGCTGGGCGCGCTCGACTTTCTTGGCCTGGCATCGTTTCATCATGTCTCTCTCCCCCCGCGGTTTGTCTGCGTTGCGGGCCGGTCGTTCACGGCTTGATCGGTTCGACGCACGTTGCGAGCAGCTGCAGGAGGCGCTCGGTTTCCGCGTTGACGGGGATCTCCCGGGTCCGGGGGCCTTCCGGGTCTTCGTCCTCGAGGACGAGCTCGAGCGTGGCGACGACGTGCATCGGCTTGCCGTCGCAGTCCAGCGGGCACTGCACGTAGTAGCCCGGCGCGGCGCCGAGTGCGATCCGGATCTCTTCCGGGTGGCGTGGCTTGCCGTCCCAGGTGTTCCACTGGGAGCGCGCCTCGGTGCGGAGTACGGTCTGAAGGCCGACGTCGCGGCGCAGCTCCGCCGCGCCGGCAGGGCTGCGCTCGTACGCCTCGGCATATCCGGCTCGTTCGTCTTCCCCGGGGTGGTGCAGCCGTACCAGGTGGTCTTCGCCGGTTGCGTCCAGGTGTGAACGTCTCTTGACGTATATGCGTGTTACGCCGCCTGCGGGGTTCTTCGCTTCTATCGGCCGGTTCGAGATCTGTAGGATGACCGGGTCGGTCTCTTCCGGCTGCAGGATCCAGTCCTCGATCAGGGCGAAGGCGTCGCTCAGGTACTTCAGCAGCGAGTGCAGCTCGCGCGGCGGTGCGGGGTCGACGTTCAGGAAGTCGTACGGATGGTCGTCGTTCATCGGCTTGTGGTGCTGCGGCCGGTGCCGGCCGCGGTGGTCTCACAGGCAGGTATTGTTGTTCTCGTCCGACGCGGCGGCTTCGAACTCGGCGGACTGCTGCTCTCCGCAGCTCTCGCAGGCCATCTTGCGGCCCTTCGGGTGGTAGAAGGCGCGCTCTCCCTTCTTGATCTTCCGCCGGCACGTGGCGCACTCTCCCGGGTACCGGGTGGTGATCCATCGCGGGTCGTCTCTGTAGCGTGCCATCGTTTGCTCCTTGCGGTTCGCCGGTTGTGGCCGTGTCGCTCGCGTGGGTGCGGTTGCCGGGTGCTAGCCCAAGTTTAACAAGGGTATTTCTAAGCTATTTGGAATCAGCGGTTTACGCCGGCAAGAATGCTCAAGTGGCACTACAAACGCGCACAAACCGGGAATGGGTCGGTCAGATGGTCGTCTTGCGGACTCCTCCCGGCTGCGGGTCGATGCCGAGCGCGTCGTAGATGGCCCGCTGTTCGGGTTCGGCTTGCGTGGCGGTGCGCACGTGCAGCGTGCGTCGGTCGGGGCGCCGGAAGGTGGCGGTGACGCGCTGCTGGCCTTCGAGGATGCGGCGTAGGGTGGTCCAACTGGCGTGTTCGCCGTGGGCGCGCAGCCGGGTGCGGATGACCTGCACGAGCTGGTAGGCGATGACGGTGATGAACAGGTGGCCGTCGGCGCGCCGCGGCTTGTGGTGGTAGATGGGACGCAGTCCGAGCTCGGACTTCAGCGCGCGGAAGACGGCCTCTACGTCGGTGAGCGTGGTATAGGTGCGCCACAGGGCGTCTTCGTCCCAGTCGGTCTCGCTGCTGCGCAGACAGTAGACGCCCGGATGCGTGGCCATCGAGCCGTCCTGGGGCCGTCGGGTCCAGGTGACGGTGGCGGCCTTCTCACCGGTCTGGTCGGGGGTGACCTCGATCTGGTAGTGCGGGGCGACGCGGGAATGCTTTGCCTTCAGTCGCCCGATGCGCTGCCAGACCTGGCCGAGGCGCTTGTGCGCGCGGGGGCGCGCCAGCCCGTCGTTGAGATTGGTCAGGGCCGTCTCGAAGCGGGCGGCGAAACGTTCGACGATGCCGCGTTCCTTCTCGGCCCGCTCCTCGGAGTAGCAGTACAGGCGCACCTCGTCGGGGTCGGTCGAGACCACCTTGTGCAGATGCACGGTCTGTTTGGATTGGGTCTGGATCGCGACGGCGGCCTCGGCGTCGAATTGCCGGTGGCGTTCACGACTGACGACCAGATAGCGGTAGCCGTTGTCGCGCAGCCACCCGATGGCGGCCTCGGTGGCGACGCCGCGGTCCATGACGACCAGAGCGCCGGCCGGCGCACGAAGCGCCTCGAGCATGCCGGCCAGCGTGCGGTGCTCGCGGACGTTGCCGGCAAAGACCTGCGAGCGGCGCACGAAGCCGCTGGCGTCGAGCATCAGTCCCAGGGTCAGCAACGGACAATCGCTGCGCTTCTCCTTCGAGTGCCCGCGCTTGGCCTGCGGCTGTGCGCTCGCCTCGCCTTCGAAGTAGGTGTTGGTCAGGTCGTAGAGGGTGACCGTCGGCTGCAGGTCGAACAGGCCCATGGCCCGTTCGAACAGGTGTGCCTCGATCGCGTCGCGATGCTTCACCAGCGCGTCCGAGGCGCGGTAGAGCTGCATCGCGCTGACGGTCTCGAAGTCGACGCCGAGCAACTCGCCGAGACCGCTGCGGGTTTGCAGCCAGCGGTGCGTCGCGCGCTCCGAGGCCGGCTGGGCCAGGCGCCCGACGACGGCGCCGACCGCCGCGGTGCGCAGCGCGCCGTTGACACCCAACTCAGTCAGCAGGGCCGGTAGGCCCAACTGCTCCAGGGCCCACAGGCCGACCTGCTCGACGCCGACGCAGCGGGGGCGGACCAGGCGCAGCGAGTCGACGTCGACCGGCTGGATGTCTGTCGGTCCGGCGGCCGGTCCCTGCACGGGTGTGCCGCGGGCGATCAACTGTGCGGCTATCCGTTGCGCTTCGTGTTCGACGGCGGTCGGGCAGTCGGGGACCAGGGGCGTCTGGCCGGCCAGGATGTCGTCGATGCGGGAGCAGAGCAGCGGCCATTGCGCTTGGGGAATGTCGAAGTGGCGTCCGAGATTGAGCAAGGTGCGCTGGCGGACGGCGTTGCCGATGCGCTCGGAGTGGACGAGGCGATGCGAGAAGTAGGGCTGTCCGTCTTCGGTCCGCCGGGTTTGGGTACGCCGAACGAACATGCGCCCACGATAACGGGTGCACGTCCACCGAAGCAACACATCCCTGAAAATTATGGCACTACATTCAGCTCTGCCAACCTCCGCTTCTTTAGAATCAACAAGTTACGAGCCTGCGACCTCTGAAATATCGCCCAGATCTACAGAATTGTCGGCAATCCTGTTAAACATGGGCTAGGCGGTCGGCCGGTGTGACTGGCCTGCCGTCTGCGGCTGCGTGTGTGACGCGTGGCGTCGCGGGCGGTTCAGGCTGTGTCGCGCATCAGAAGGGGATCTCGTCGTCTTTCCCCTCGCCGTTCGGGTCCTCGGCTTCGGGGGCGGGCTCGGGGATGCGCTCGATCTCGGCGCGGGCGATGGCGAGGGTGGACGGCGCGAAGTCCTTCTGGAGCATCCAGAACAGGAAGTCGTGATGCGCGGCGATCGGGTCTCCCCGGTGCTTCCCGAAGTTGAACACGACCCGGTCCTGATCGTCGCGCACGAACTTGCCGGCGACGTCGACCATGTTCGGGTTTCCCTCGGTGTGTAGCTCGTTTGCGCTGGCCTGTCCGGCCATCGCCTCGATGACGGCGATCGTCATCCGCACGTCGTCGCCGGCGTCGTGCGCGCGCAGCGTCTCGGGGACTCGCCCGACGAAGCGCTCGTAGGCGTCGGTCAGCTTGCGCGGCTCGCGTTTGTGCCACAGCCGCAACGGGTCGACGATGCGCAGGTCCGTGGTGCGCAGCTCGCAGCTCGCCGCCTCGATCTCGCGCTCGAGGATCTGGGCGTCGGATGAGACCGAGTAGCCGCCGATGTCGGCGCCGTCGAGGAAGGCGGCGACCTCGGCCGCCACGTTGCGGAACGGCGGCCACGAGGCGGCCTCTTCGTCGGTGATGCCGTGCACGGCTTTCGAGCCCGGGTCGATGGGCGTCTCCGGATTGACGAACCACTCGCGTTCCTCGACGGCGCCACCGGGCAGCAGCTTGTGGACGGCGAGGCTCACGAGCCGGGCGTCGGCCGGCGACGGGCCGGTCCACTCGGTGTCGATGACGCACAGCGGCCGCGTCAGGCCGGGGAGCGCATGGCGGGGTGGGACGGTGCTGTTTTCGGGCATGGTTTTCCTGCAGCCCGCTGCCGGGGATTCCGGGGCGCGGTCATTGTGCGGTGGTCGTCGCGCTCCTACGGCGCGGTCTTCCCGAACCCGCTCGGGTAGCGTGTGCGGTGGTGCGTCCAGTAGCGGTTGCCGGGGTCGCGGCCGGCGGCGCGCAGAGCGGCTACCAGAGCGCCTACCGCCTCGCCGGCGCCGGTGTCCAGCGGCTGGTCGTCGATCAGGACCGCGCGCGAGGCGCGGTCGTAGCGCGCCAGCGTGGTGTGGTGGGCGTTCGGGCCGCTTGACAGGTGCATGACCCAGGCGTTCTTCGGGTCGCCGGGCGTTAGCCGCGGCCAGCAGCGTGTCAGCAGCAGCCGCGCCAGCGTCTCGGGCTCGCAGGTTTCGACGCGCGGCTCCACGGAGTCGTCGACCGCGCGGGTCCTTACCTGGATCGCCGCCCCCGCGGCGAAGGCGCGGGCCGCGGCTGTCAGCATTCCCGGCGTGGGCGCCGGCGGCCGGAACCCCGCGTTGTCGGTGGCCGCGACCCGGGCCAGGCGTCCGAGGCACGGCGGCGCGATGTCGACGCGTTTGTCCCCGGCGGTGATCTTCGGGTTGACGAGTGGGTCAACCGGGTCGACGTTGAGCGTCAGCGGCAGTGCGTCGCCATGTCCCGGCCAGCCGTCGATGCGCAGGCGGATCCGCGCTGCGGCGCCGGCCGACGGTGCAACCGTCGTCCCGCGCGGGCTGTCGAACGAGACATCGATCGTGTCGGTCATCGACGCGGTGAGCCGCTCGATCCGCATGGCGGCGGTCTCAGCCGCCCGGCGGTCTTCATTGCTCGTGCGCGGGCGCTCGCGCTCGCGGCGCTGGCAGGCCAGCACAGCCTGTTGCAGGCGATCGAATCCGAACATCTCGACCGCCGTCGCGGTCGAGAGGCGCTCGGCGACCGCCGGCGCCGCGCTGGCCAGCGGCAGGAACGGCGCGGCGGCCCGCTCGGTCGGACCGGGGCCGCCGCGCGGGACGGCCAGCGGGTAGGGGTGCGGTTCGTTGCGGGTATCGCGCGCGGTCGCCAGGTGGAAGTCGTGCCGGGCTATCCGCCAGTCGGCGGCGTCGCCCCTTGCGTTCGACCCGCGTCCGGCTCTGCTGGAGGTGTTCGTCGTCATGGCCGGTACTGTAAGCCGGCCGGGTGCCCGGGCGGGTCAGTCGAGGGGGAACGCGTAGCGGTCGGGCGGGATCCGGATCCCGAGCACGGTGGTGCGCACGTACGCGTTGCGGCCGTACCGGACGTGCTCGCGGCGGTAGACGCCCAGGTGGCGCAGCGTGCAGCGGACGCACCAGCACGCGCGGCGGTCGGGCTCGATGCCGCCCAGGCGGCCGATCAGGCGGCAGATGGCGGCCGCCGGCCCGCGTGTCCGTCCGCGCGACCAGTGATGCGTGGTCCGGTTCGTGTTCGGCATCTGGTTCTTCCGCCGGCTCTTCGGCGGCAGGGGTGCCGACGGCGCCGGGATCGCTCGATCCATGGTCGATGTGCAGTCCTTCTCAGCGCGCCGGCATGTACAGGAGCCAGCGCAGCCGCGGGTGGCGCGCGGCGGCGGCGAGCAGCAGGGCGCGCACGTCGTTGCGGTCGAGGCCGCCGAGGCCGCAGCCGAGCGGCGGGACGGCGACCGAGCCGATCTCGTACTCGGTGCAGCAGGGGCCGATGGCGTCGATGGTGGAGCGCACCAGGGCGATGGGCGACGGGTCGCGCCAGTGGACCTTGGTGGGGCAGTGCAGCACGTGCCGGCCGTCGGGCAGGCGGTGCGCGTGGACGAGGCCGCGGCCGAGATCGCCGCTGCGCAGCGCGTCGCGGTAGGCGAGGAAGCTCGAGGGCCAGCGTCTGCGGAACTGCAGCGCCAGCCCGCGGCCCATCACGCCTGTCAGGTTCACCGGGTTGCAGATCGCGTCGGCCGGCGCGTCGAGCAGGTCGCCGGCCGTGAAGTTGACGTTGGCCGGTGCTTTCTGCACCGCTCAGGCTCCCTGCGCGGTGCGCTTGCGCGCGAGGCGCTCCTGCTGGCGCAGCCTGCGGCGCTGCTCGGCGCTGCCCTGCACGGGCTTCGGGTAGCGGTCCGCCCGCGGCGCGCCCATTACGCGTCCGGCGAGGTTGCCGATCCCGCCGGCCATGGCCAGCGCGGTGGCGGAGAGTCCGAGGTCCCGCGGCGTCCAGCCGCCCGAGCGCTTCGGCTTGCGCTTGCGGTCGTCGATCATTGCTCTTCTCCTTCTGCGCCGTGCGGGCGCTGCGGCGTGTTGTTCGTGCGGGTTCGCTAGGGCGTCGGTCCGATTCGCCGTCCCGGCGGTGTCGAGTGTTTCTGCACAACGGCCGGCTTCGTCCGTGACGGGCCGGTGCGTGCGGGATTCGAAGCGTCGTTCGGATGCGGCGGGCGCCGTTTCCGCGGTGAGGTGTCGCCGGGGCTACCAGCGCAGGCAGGCGTCGGCGGGCGCGAGCATGTCGTCGACCGCGTCCAGAAGGGGAACGATGGCGCCGGTGTGCGGGTCGTCTTCGCGCTCGCTGTCGGCGACGTCGTGCCCGAGGTCGTCGACGACGTTGCGCTCGAGGTCGTCGGTGAGCATGCCTGAGACCACGATCTCGTACGGCGTCATGGCGTGGTTGAGCAGCCAGCGGCGGCGGTTGAAGCAGTGGATGCAGCGATCGCCGCTCGAGCGGTTCACCAGCCGCCCGCAGGTGCCGGATTCCAGCGGCAGGTCGACACCGGCGCACAGTCGCTTGTAGTAGAGCGGATCCGAGCGGTAGCGGCGCATGGCCGTCCGCTTCATGACGCGCTTGCGCAGGCGGCGCAGCGCGGCGAGCTCGCTCGGGCGCAGCAGGTCCTTGATGGGCATGGGCGTTCTCCGATGCGGGAATGGCCCGGAACGGGCCGGGTGAAGCGGGCCGTCAGGCCCCGGGGCGTGTCCGATAGCGGGTCTTCGACCGGCGGCGTGCGAGCCGGGGAGCAGGAATGCAAGGCGTTGCCTTGCCCGCCCGGCTCTCTCTCTACCCGCCCGCCCGATCTGTCCCATTCTCGCCTCTCCGCCGTCCTCCCTCGTGGCTTCGTCTCTTCTCGCGCCGACTCCGGGAGGCGCGTCGGTTCGGAGTAACGGTGGCGGGCCTTTTCCCTGTTGGCCGCGGCGCGGCCGATACCGCTTACAGCGGGCGTTCGGGTCCGAGCGGACCCATCTTCACGTCGCTCGGCGGTTTGGCGTGGGGGCCGGGGAGAGCGACGCTGGTCCGCAGGTTCTCGGGGATCTCGGCCAGGAAGGGCGACGGGGAGGTGGGCCGCTGCTTGTCGCCGTGCCCGGTGACGGCCGGCACGCTCAGGTACAGCTCCGTGCGTGCGCGGGTCATTCCGACGTAGGCGAGACGGCGCTCCTCCTCGATGGCGCCGCCGGTGTCGGTCGCCGCACCGACCGTGCGGCGGTGGGGCAGGTGCTCGGCGTCGAAGCCGGCGATGACGACCGTGTCGAACTCGAGCCCCTTGGCTCCGTGCAGCGTCGACAGGGTGACCCGTATGGTTCCGTCGTCCCGCTCGGGGGTTCGCATCGCCCGGCAGTGCTCGAGGAAGGCGCCCAGCCGCCGCCGGCCTGCGAGGGTGTCGGTGTCGGCGCCGCCGTCGTCATCGGCGAAGACGCTTGCGTCGTGGGCCAGCTCGGCGAGGTTGTCGAGCCGGTCCGCGGCGTCGCCGTCCGCCGATTCGGCCACGGCTCTTCGGTACCCGGTGCAGTCGAGCGTTTCGTCGACCAGCGCATCGAGCGCCAGCCGCCCGGCCGCGTCGTGCAGTGTGGCGGCCAGGTCGAGTCGCAGGCGCAGGTTCGTGGCGTGGTAGGTGGACAGCGTGCGGCCGTGCGTGGCCCGCTCGGCGCGCTCCCGGAAGCTGCGGCCGGGCATCGAGTCGATCAGCGCGGAGGTCTTGCGCCCCGTCCGCGGGTGTGGGGGCAGCTCCACGAACCGGCGCATCGCCTCGTCGTCGTCGGGGTCCCAGGCGGCCTGCAGGCAGCAGAGCGCGTCGAGGATCTCCGGGCGGCTGTAGAAGCTCTCGCCGCCGGTGATCCGGTAGCGGATGCCCGCGCGCCGGAAGGCGTTCTCCAGCGGTCCCGACTGCGCGTTGGTGCGGTAGAGGACGGCGACCTCGCCGTCGTCCTGCCGGATGCGCGCGCCGGCGCGCTCGACGGCGAAGCCGGCCTCGGCCGCGGCGTCGGCCACGTGGTGCACGGCCGGGGGCTGCCCAGCCGGGTTGGCGCAGCGAAGCGTGTGGTCGAGCCGCTTGCCGTTGCTGCGGATCATCGCGCCTGCGGCCTCGAGCAGCCGCGCGGTCGAGCGGTAGGCCAGGTGCAGGTCGATGCGCCGGGCCTTCGGGAAGTCGTGATGGAAGTCGAGGATGTTCTGCAGCTCGGCCCCGCGCCAGCCGTAGATCGCCTGGTCGGGGTCGCCGACCACGAACACGTCGTCGCGGCCCTCGGCGATCTGGCGTACCAGCACGTACTGCGGCAGGTTCGTGTCCTGGTACTCGTCGACCAGCACCCGCGGGTGGCGCTCGCCGGCGGCGCGCCGCGCGTCGGGGCTCTCGTGCAGCAGGCGGACGGCGCTCAGGAGCATGTCGTCGAAGTCGAGACCATTGGCCTCGGTCAGCGCGGTCTGGTAGGCGGCGGCCAGCCTTGCGTTGCGCTCGGCGTAACCGTCGTCCTCCCACTCGTCGGGGTCGGCCGGCGTGCGCATCCGGTTCTTCAGCGTGCTGATGCGGTGCAGCAGCGCCTGCGGCTTGTGGATGCGGACGTCGACGTTCGCGTCGAACATGCACTGGCGCATGACGCCGATGCGCTCGACGCCCTCGACGATCCGGAAGTCGGCGGGCACGTCGATCTCCGTGCCGTGCTCGCGCAGCAGGCGGCCGCAGAGGCGGTGGAATGTCGAGATCCAGACCCGCTGCGACTCGAACGACGGCAGCATCGTGCGCAGGCGGGCCGCCATCTCGTCGGCGGCCTTGCGCGTGAAGGTGATCGCGGCGATGCGGTCGGGGGCGGCGCGGCCGGTCCGGACCAGGTGCGCGATGCGGGCGCAGATGACGCGGGTCTTGCCCGAGCCGGGGCCGGCGATCACCAGCGTCGGGCCGTCGGGCGCGGTCACCGCCTCGCGCTGGCGGTCGTTCAGGCCGGCGAGCAGGCGTTCGTGCTCGCCGGCGGATGGTGCGGGAACGGTCGTGGACATGACGGGATCCGGGTGGCGCCGCGCAGCCGGGGACTGCCGGCCGGGCGGGTTCACATCGTGCGCGCCGGCCCGCTTCGCTGGCGGTCGCGTGCGGCGGCGGCGTTGTGCGCAGGGGTCGGCGCCTTCGGCGGGGCCGTGTTGACATGGCCCGCCGTGAACGTCGGCATGCTCTTCGGCCGGTCGATGACGTCGGTGCGCGAGAAGTTCTGCGGGCCGTAGCTGCTTTTCTGCGACATGGTCGTGATCGACGGCCGGCCGGGCGAGCGCGGGTCGCGCGGGTCGCGCAGCGCCGCCTGGCGCGGTGGCAGGTCCTCGGGACGCACCGGCCGGTCGACGGTCGGCGCCTCGCGTGGGTCCCCGTGCGAGCGGGTCGCGTTGCGCGCCGCGCGTTCGGCCGCTCCGACTCCGGCCAGCTCCATCTCGCGGCGGTGGGCCTCGAGCACCGAGCGCAGGTGTTCGTTGGTGCGGCCGTCCCCGTCGCTCGCCCGGCCCGGGGCGTCGCGGGTGTGGTTGGCATGCTGCGACACGATCCGGTCCATGTGCGCGTCGATGCTGCCGCCAGAGCCCGCACCCGGGGCGCCGGCGGCCGCGCGGGCGCGGATCGTGGCGACGCTCGAGGCGACGGACTCGCGCACGTGGTGGTGCCGCGGCTGGGCCAGGGCCTGCTCGGTGGTGAGTGTCTCGCGCCGGTCGTCGTGGCGGTCGGCGGGCATCTGTTCCTCCCCTCGGGTCGGCGGAACGCGTCTCTTACGCTAGCAGCGTACGGCAACGGCGGGGGCCGCCGGGCCGGGGACGGGAGGTTCGCGACAGATGCGACTGCTGCTGTTCTTGCTCTATTACGGGATCGCGTTCCTGATGGGGTTCGTCATCCGTGCCCGGTTCGACACATGGATGTACTCGAAGCCGCACATGCAGGCGCGCCTGGTCGTCTGGGCTGCCGACACGGTGAGCTACGTCGAGAGCGGCGGTCCCGGTCCGGTGCTGCCCCCGGAGACCACCGACGCCCAGGCGTTCTCCCCGGTGCTCGGGCAGTCACGCATCGGCCGGCTCGCGCGGCGCGCGGACGCCGAGGATGCGGCCGGGGCGGTGTCCGAGGGGCTGGCCGGCGAGCAGCCGCCTGCCGCCGACGACGGGTCCGGGGCGCCGCCGCCGGTGCGCCCGGCGTGAGCGGGGCGTGGTATTTCCCTTTGCGAAACAAAGGCGGATGTGCGTACGGCGTGTTCGCGGGGTCGGGCTGCTCATGTTGCACGGAGGTGATCGGTGTCGGATGCGCTGCAGAAGTTGAGTCCGGAAGGGCTGGGCGGGCTGGACAAGGACCCCGAGGGTCTGGAGAAGGCGGTCGACAAGGCGTTCGCGGATGCCGCGAAGGACGTCTACGAGTACGAGGGCAAGACGTACACGGCGCATCCGGCGGCCACCGTCTTCCCATTGTTCACGGGCGAGGCGTTCGACAAGCTGGTCCTCAGCCTCCAGGTGAACGGGATGCGTCAGCCCGTGCTCCTGCTCGGGGACCAGATCGTCGACGGGCGCAACCGTTTTCGCGCCGCCAAGAAGGCGGGCGCCAGGATCATCTTCAAGCAGCTCGATCCGGGCGAGGACGCCTGTGTCGTCGCGATGGAGATGAACGTCCTCCGCCGCGACCTGACGTCCGGTCAGCGAACGGCCCTGGCGTCCACGTTGCGGCGGATGGCGATGCGTATAGCAGCGATGCGGCGCGAGGAGGTGGCACGCGCCGGCCGCGAGAGCCGTGAGAAGGATCGTGCGGCTGCACAGGCCGCGGGCGTCGGCGAGGGTGGCTCCCTGGGTTCCGGCCTGTCCGGGACTCCCGCGGCCGGCGGTTCGGGCGGGGATGCCGTTTCGGGGGAGAGTGTCGATGCGGATTCGGCCGAAGCGGTGCAGACGCTGAACCCGTCGCTTCTGGACTCGCCTCCTTCGGCGCTTGCGACCCGTGCGAAGGCGGCGGAGGCCGCCGGCGTATCGGAGAGCTCGATCAAACGGTTCGACAAGGTGGTCGACAAGGCTCCGGAACTCCAGGAGCCGATCGCGGCGGGGGAGATGACCGTTGCCGATGCCGCGGTCGTCAGCGAGGAGGATCCGGAGGTCCGCCAGCAGGCCGTCGAGGACGTTCGCGCGGGCCGCGCGCGCACCGGGGCGGAGGCCATCGAGCAGCGGACCGGTCGGGCGCCGAAGGCGCGTACGCGCCAGCAGAGGTCGGTCGGCGGGAAGGCGCAGGGGGACGGTGCCGCCGAGGGGATGCCGCCGCTGCCGGCGTTTGGCGCCGTCGGCGGCAAGGACGCTGCTTCCGGTTCGTCTCCGGACCCTTCCTCCGCGTCTGCGTCGTCGCAGCCGTCGCGGGCCACGCTCCCGGACCTGGCGATGTCGCCGATGCTGTTGCTGGCCGGCGTGCGCAAGGTCATGCCGAAGATAAACCTGGACCCGTGCTCGTCGGAGATCGCGAACGGGAAGGTCCGGGCGCTGCGGTACTTCAGCCGTGAGGATGACGGCTTGCAGCAGGCATGGGACGCGGAAGACGTCTACGTGTTTCCGCCGTCGAAGTCCGCGGGGCGCTTCGCCTCGAAGCTGACGGGGGAGATGTTCGCCGGGCGCGTGCGGCGTGCGCTGTTTCTCGTTCCGTCCGACCTGTCCGATCAGGACCAGGCCGTGCTGCTGCGCAGCACCCAGTTGACCGGAATCGTGTACGAGACCGAACGGACCTCGTACGACGTCGAGGGTAGCGGAAAGGCCAAGGCTCCCTCCCGGATGGTGCTCTACGTGTTCGGGATCGAGAAGAAGGAGCTGTACTCCGCGTTCGAGTCGTGGGGCAAGGTGTTCGTCACCGCTGGCAGGCAGTGAGGGTGGGAGCGGTGTTCTCGCGCACCTGGCTTGCGGTGCTGGCCGGTTCGCTCGCCCTGTGGGGGATGGGTCGCCTCGGCGGCGTGTCGCTGCCGGAGCCGGTCGGCAGTCAGCCGCCCGTCTTGACGGCCCGTTCGTCGGCAGCCGCGGCGGAGGCGGTGCCCGCGCTGGCGGCGTGTCTCGAGGACGTCGCCGCACTGGATCCGGACGCGGCGGCCGGTTCGGACGTCCTGCCGGTCGCGGGGCGGTACGGCCGGTGGTGCCGTCCGCTGCTCGACGGCGAAGCGTTCGACGCGTTCTCCGTCGTGTACGGCGAGCGGTCGCGGGCGGTGGTGCTCGCGATCCTCGAGCGCGAGCAGCGGCTGGCGGCCGAGCTGGCCGCCGACCCGCGGCGCGGGACGCTCGCTCCGGACGTGATCTGGGCCGCGGCGTTGCGCCGGGCGGCCTCGGACGTGCGGGTGTTCGATGTCGAGCTGTCCGGGTGGTTCGACGCGTGGTCTCCGGTCCGCACCGGCGCTGCGGGGGGCGGCCGCGCGTCGCACGTTGCGGCGGCGGGACGGTAATGGTCCTGATGTCGCGTGTCGTAATAGCCGTCCTGTTTGCTGCCGCGCTGGCGGCCTGCGTGCGCAACCCGCTGCCTGAAGCGCTGGCGCCTGCGCCAACGGGCACTGGTCCCGGCGATCCGGTGGATTCCGAGTCCGCCCCGGAGGTGCGAACGGAGTCTTCAGGCCCGGTAGACCGAAGGCCCTGGGAGAGGTACCGGGCGGCGTCGCGCTCGGTGAGGGGCGTGGAGCATTCCGCTGCGCCTCTGCCGCGGCAGTGGCGCGGGCTGACCGTCGCCGAGCCGGCGCGCTGCGCGGCGTTCGACGGGGCGGACTATGCGGCGGCGGGTCTGCCGGTCCCCCGTCTTCGGGACGAAGGGGGCCGGTTCCGCGAGCCGCTGGGCTGCTCGCTGTTCGGCGCTGGCGGCCGGACGGTCCGAGCGGGACGCGTGGTTTCGGCGGCGGCGGCGCATGACGCCGGGCTGTGCGGTCGCCCGGAGGCCCGGGCGGCGTTCGCCGGGGACCCGGACAACCGGTTGTACCTGTCCGCCGTGGTTGACGCGGCGCGGGAAGAGGCGGTGGCGCGCGGGGACGCGGAGTGGCTGCCGGGCCGCAACCTGTGCTGGTACGTGGGAACGCAGTTGCGGGTCCGCCGGCGCTACGGGCTCAGCGTGTCGCCGTGGGAGGCGCGCCTGTTCGAGGCGGCGTTGCGGGGTTGTCCCGCGGTGGCCCAGGCTCCGACCTGCGACGTTCGCCGGGGCGACGTATGGTGACCGGTGGCGTGGTCTGTCGGCGTCAGTGGACTGTTGAAACGTTCGGGTGTTTCCGGTTCGTCTCGGACACTTTCCGGATGTAGGCGACGCACTCGACGAGTAGTTCCACCAGGTCTTCGGCCATTTGGTACGTGGCGGTTCCCGCCGTCGCGTGCCGTTCGATGATCTGGACGATCTGGTCGAGATCGAATTCGCTGTCCTTGGGTATGGCGTTGATGATGGTCTCGTGGTGGTCACCAGCATCTCCAGCGGCGCTCTGACGTAGATCTCGTCGATGGCGTCGATCTCGTCACGCGTGCATCCGTCCCTCTCGGCGCGAGTCGCCTCGGCGTGCAGATCGCACGTTGCCTTGTCGAGTGCGGCCAGGTGCTCGTCGATTCTTGCGGATCACCCGTTCGATGCAGCTTGTCGAACGCTCGTTGCCGGACCGTGCGCAACGGTCGGGGTTCTTGGGCATGGAGAGTCCTGCTGTTCGGATTCCGGGATTGCGAGTCGGCGCACGCGCCGTAGAGAGTGTGCGGGACGTTGCCGGGTTTGCGCTGGCTTCGTGGCGGGCTTGCGCGCTCGTGTTTCGGGTTGTCGGCGTTCCGCGCGTTCGCGCTCTTGGTGTTCGCGTCGCGGTTATTGCGACGGCACCTGACATGAGGTCCGCATACTCGTCGCTGACAGCGGAACGCGGGAGGAAGTGGATGTTCGATCCTGACAAGCTGTATCTGACGGATGATCCGGCGCTGCTGGTGCTTGGCCGGCCTCTGACGCTTGCTCACTGGCGGTGCGAGGGTCGTGGGCCTGCATACATCAAGATGAACGGGCGCGTTGCGTACCGCGGCTCGGACCTAAACGAGTGGCTGGAGGCTCGGACGGTCCGACCGACCGATGATTCGCGAGGGGGAGTCAGCCGGGATTTCGGTGCACGCAGCGGGTCTGCCCAGTCGGCTGGGAGCTGATCCCGCCAGTGCAGGGCGATGGCGCTTCGTCAGGCAGGTGCTCGCCGGGAACCTTGATCCCGCAGGTTGATCACCAGCGTCGCCGTCTGGTGTCTGTCGACGCGGCAGCGGTGCTTGTGCTTCAGGTCGTCTTCGTTCACTTCGGATCGATGTACCGCACCTTGCCCGTGACCTGTCGTGCTTTGTGGTTCACCGCGTTGCAAGCGTGGCTGCGAGCGGGAGCGTGGCAACACGCGAACCAGCAGTGCGACTTCCGGCTCCGGATTCTCTGGCTGATCGCGTGGTGTCTGGAGCTGATCCGTGGTCGATGTCGTCCTGACGCCGTGTTGACGCGGAACAGTGCCGCTTCTTCTCGACTACCTGTAAGTTATTGATTTTATTGGAGCCGGCGAGCGGACTCGAACCGCTGACCTGCTGATTACGAATCAGCTGCTCTACCAACTGAGCTACGCCGGCTTCCTCGGGCGGAGGGACGGATTGGGGCGCAGCATCCCGGCCGCGCAGCCAACCCTCAATGCTAGCACACGGGGTGCGTCGTTTCGCTTTCCCCCAAGGCGCTCGTGCCGCGGTCTCAGCCCGTCCCTGAGCGCCGCTCAAAGAGCATGCGCCCCTCGTCCGACAGCAGCACCCACAGCCCGTAGGCGCCCAGGGCCGAGCCGAAGGGGAAGTTGAACAGGTGCAGCAGCGACAGCACAACGGTGAGCATGCGCGCCCACGGGCGGTAGTTCATCAACCCGAAGCCTGCCGCGATGCCGGGGAGCGACAGGATCAACGCGGCCAGCATCAGGATGGTGCCGACGAGACCGACGATGGGCGCTGCGATCAGGGCGTCCGGATCCGAGGCGGCGCCGAGGGCGATCAGGCTGGCGGCTCCTCCGAAGACGAGCAGAATCGCGAGGGCAGCGACCAGGCCGAGGGCGCCGAAGGCGATGTGAAATGCGCCGAGAATTGTCACATGTCGTTCCATGCGGGCTCCCCCGGTGACCGTTGCAGGATTGCGGGCAGACACCTAGAATAGCCTGTTGCCGTCGCGGCGCAAGGCGTCGCCATGGCGGTCGCACCGTTCGCCGAGCCCGGGACGCGGCGCGCCGCCCGCGTCCGTACCGCCAGGACACGCATGCCGGAGCCGAACCGCCAGCCGTCCGAGAGCGCGATCGTCATCCGCGGCGCCCGCACGCACAACCTCAAGAACGTCGACCTGACGCTCCCGCAGGAGCGCCTGATCATCGTCACCGGCGTGAGCGGCTCGGGGAAGTCGTCGCTGGCTTTCGACACGGTTTACGCCGAGGGGCAGCGGCGTTACGTGGAGTCGCTGTCAGCCTACGCCCGGCAGTTCCTCGAGCGGATGGAGAAGCCGGACGTCGACCGCATCGACGGCATCTGTCCCGCCATCGCGATCCGCCAGAAGAACAGCGTCCGGAACCCGCGTTCCACGGTCGGCACCACCACGGAGATCTACGACTACCTGCGGCTGCTCTTCGCCCGCGTCGGCCGCACGATCTGCCGGGGTTGCGGCGCGGAAGTCACGCGCGAGACGCCGGAGGCGGCGGCGGGTCGGCTGGCCGCGCTCCCGGACGGGACGCGGCTGCTGGTCGGCTTCACGCATTCCATGGCGAGGGAAGCCGCAGAAGACGCCGATGCCGGGGCGGCGGGCGTCGGAGCGGAAGGCAATGGCGCGCCCGCCGCGGCCGGACGCACCGATCGGGTCGCGGAGACCGGTGGGCCGGAGGCCGTCGCCGCGGCGGTGGACGGCCTCCGGCGCAAGGGGTTCGGGAGGCTGTGCCTCGACGGTCGCGCCGTGTCCTTCGACGACCTCGACCCGGCCGCCCTGGCCGGGCGCGATTCTCTGCAGGTCGTGATCGATCGGATCAGGACCGCACCCGACGCGCTTCCCCGGCTGACCGAGGCGATCGAGAACGCCTATCGCGAAGGGGGCGGCGAAGCGTTCGCCGTCGAGGCGGGGAGTGCGCAACCGGAGCGGCACGCCTTCAGCGAACGCTTCGAGTGCCGGCCGTGCGGGATCGCCTACGAGGTCCCGCAACCCACGCTGTTCTCGTTCAACAGTCCGTTCGGCGCTTGCCCCACGTGCCACGGCTTCGGGAACGTCATCGAGCTCGACATGAACCTGGTCGTGCCGGATGCGACGAAGTCGATCGCGCAGGGCGCCATCGAGCCGTGGAGCAAGCCGCACTACCGGTCGCACCTCGCCGACCTGAAGCGCGCTGCGCGCAGGCGGGACATTCGGACCACCGTGCCCTGGTCGGAGCTCTCCGGCGAGGAACGGCGCTTCGTGATCGAAGGGGACGGCGCGGGCTATGCCGGCATCCGGGGGTTCTTCACCGCGCTGGAACAGAAGAAGTACAAGGTCCACGTGCGCGTGTTCCTGAGCCGGTACCGGGGCTACCGGGCCTGCGCCGACTGCGGGGGGACGCGCCTGCGTCGGGAGGCGCGCGACGTGCAGATCTGCGGCCGGACGGTCGACGAGGTCTCGGCGTTCACGGTGAAGGCGGCCCGCCGGTTCTTCGACGACCTGACGCTGTCGGACAAGGACGCCGCCATCGCGGAGCGGGTAGTGCGGGAGATCCGGCGGCGGGTGGGCTTCCTCAGCGGCGTCGGCCTCGACTACCTGACCCTCGACCGGCTGTCGTCCACCCTGTCCGGGGGCGAGGCGCAACGGATCAACCTGGCCACGTCGCTCGGGTCGTCGCTCGTCGGCACGCTGTACGTGCTCGACGAGCCGTCCATCGGGCTGCATCCCCGGGACAACGCGCGGCTCATCCGCATCCTCGGACAGCTCCGCGACCAGGGGAACACGGTGCTGGTGGTCGAGCACGACGCCGACATGATCCGCGCCGGCGACTACGTGGTCGATCTCGGTCTGGGCGCCGGCACGCGCGGCGGACGGGTGGTCTACGCCGGCGACCGCGACGGCTTGGCGCGCGAGACGACGTCGCTGACCGCGAAGTACCTGCGCGGCGATCTGGCGATTCCGATTCCGGCGGCCCGCCGCAAGCGTCTCCCGAGCAGCCAGGCGCTGCGGGTGCGCGGCGCGGCCGAGCACAACCTGAAGGGCATCGACGTCGAGATTCCGCTGAACATGGTGACCTGCGTCACCGGCGTGAGCGGGTCGGGCAAGTCCACGCTGGTGCACGACGTGCTGTATGCCGCGGTCAAGCGCTCCAAGGGAGCCTGGGACAAGCGCGTCGGCCGGCACGCCGGCATAGACGGCGTCGAGTTGCTGAACGACATCGTGCTCGTGGACCAGACGCCCATCGGCCGTACCCCGCGCTCGAATCCGGTCACCTACCTCAAGGCGTTCGATCCCATCCGCGAGCTGTTCGCGGGGACCCGCGAGGCGCGCGCCCGCGGTTTCTCGGCGAGCCACTTCTCGTTCAACGTGCCGGGAGGGCGCTGCGACGCCTGCGAGGGCGAGGGCGAGGTCCGCGTGGAGATGCAGTTCCTGGCCGACGTCCTCATGCCGTGCGAGCAATGCGACGGCAAGCGCTTCAAGCCGCAGGTGCTGGAAGTGACCTGGCGCGGATTGCGGGTGGACGAGGTGCTGAACCTGACCGCGCGCGAGGCGTTGCAGTTCTTCGGCTCGTCGCCGAAGGTGGTGCGCAAGCTGAAGGTGCTCGACGAGATCGGGCTGGGGTACCTGCAGCTCGGCCAGCCCGCCACGACCCTGTCCGGCGGCGAGGCGCAGCGCATCAAGATCGCGGCGCACCTGGCGGTGCGGCACGGGGAGCGTTCGCTCTACATCTTCGACGAGCCGACCACCGGCCTGCATTTCGACGATATTTCCAAGCTGCTGGCCGCGTTCGCCAGGCTGGTGGAAGCGGGACATACGTTGCTGGTCATCGAGCACAACCTCGACGTCATCAAGACCGCGGACTGGGTCATCGATCTCGGGCCGGAGGGCGGCGAAGCGGGCGGCGAGGTGGTGGTGGCCGGTCCTCCCGAGCAGGTGGCCGCGCATGCCGGCTCGCACACGGGGCGCTATCTGCAAGAGGTACTGACCGGAATGCGCGCCCCCGCCTGACGGAACCGCCGTGCCCGATGCAGTTCGCCTGCCGCGCTCGTTCTACCGTGGGGCGCCGCTGGATGTCGCCCGGTCCCTGCTCGGCAAGGTGGTCGTGCACAGGGGCCGAGACGGAGCGGCGGCCGGGCGCATCGTCGAGGTGGAGGCGTACGGGGGCGAGGACGATCCCGCCTGCCATGCCGCGTCGGGCCTCACCCCGCGCAACGCGCCGCTCTACGGTCCCCCCGGCTACGCCTACGTCTATCTCAACTACGGGATCCACTACCTGCTGAACGCCGTCACGGGGCCGGCGGGGTTCCCGGCCGCGGTGCTCGTTCGCGCGCTCAGTCCCGTGGAGGGACTCGACCGCATGCGCCGCCGCCGGCGGGTGCGGCCCGGCGCGGTGCCGCCCACCGACGAAGCCCTCTGCCGCGGACCGGGGAACCTGACGCGGGCGCTCGGCGTCACGCTGCGGCAGAACCGTCTCGACCTGTGCGGGGAGCGCCTCTTCATCGAGGATCGGGGGCTGCCGGTGGGCGCGGTGCGCTGGGGGCCGCGGATCGGGATCGCGGTGGGGACGGCGCGGCCCTGGCGCGGCTACCTGGCCGATTGCCCGGCGGTTTCGCGCGCCGGGCCGGCGTGAGCGGCGATGGGGCGGCGGGTTTGGCGTCCCGATCCGGGGCGCTTCTGCGGCGCGGGCGTCTTTGGACCGCCTCGCGCCGCCTGTAGTACGATCTCCGGCCGCGTATGGAATCCATTCAGGCCACCCGCATCCGCAAGGGCATGTTGGTCAAGATGAACGCGACGCTGTACCGCGTTCTCGAGTTCAACCACGTCACTCCCGGCAAGGGCCGTGCGTTCGTGCAGACGCGCATGCGCAACGTCATTGCCGGCACCCTCACCGACCACAAGTTCGCATCCGGCGACGTCGTCGAGCGCGCGATGCTCGACACGCGCAAGATGCAGTATCTCTACGCCGACGGCGACGGGCACCACTTCATGGACACCGAGACCTACGAGCAGGTGCACCTGGGCGCGGATACGCTCGGCGACGCGGTCAGCTACCTGCTGCCGGATTCCACGATCACAGTGGAGTTCTTTGAGGGCTCGCCGGTGGGCATCGAGCTGCCGCTCACCGTGGATCTGACGGTCGAGGAGACGACCCCGGCGATCAAGGGCGCGACGGCCAGCGCGCAACTGAAGCCCGCCCGGCTCGAGACCGGTCTCGTCGTGCAGGTGCCCCCGTTCGTCAGCAACGGGGACAAGGTCCGCGTGAACACCGACACGGGCGAGTACCTCTCGCGAGCCTGAGCGGGGAGGGGGACATCGACGTTTCCCAGGCGGTGCGCGTCGCGCTGTTCGCACTCGGCGTCGGGTTCCTCGTCGCCAACCTGCGCATTCTCGGACAGTTCGTCCGCTACCGGCGCCTGCGCGCGTCGGCGCTCGTTACCTGGCCGAGCCAGAAGCCGCCCCTCTACGGCTGGCTGCTGGCCCTCGGAGTGGCTGCCGGCGTGCTGGTGTTCGTGAAGCTGGTCGTGCAGCAGCAGCCGCCGCAGCGGGCCTTCGGCGAGGGAATGATGCTCCTCTACTACGCCTACGCGGTCCCGTTGCGCTTGCGCATCGGGCGCGGGCTGTACGCGGGGGGCATCTGGTCGGACGGCGGTTACGTACCCTACTCCAAGATCGGCGGCCTGAGCTGGCGGGAGGGCGCCACCATCACGCTGGTGATCATCTACCGGCTGCGGAGTCTCGCCCGCAGGCTCACCGTGCCGCGGGCCCACTACAGCGAGGTGCGCCGGCTGCTGCGGGACAAGATTGCCGCGCACGACATTCACTTCACCGGCAAGACGCTGGACCTGGGAACGGATCAGCGCGACCTGGTGTGACCCGGGGGGGCGTGCCGCTTGCCGCCTCGCAAGTGCGCGCGGCTCGCGGAGCGGGGCTATCTCAGCCAGGCCCGGACGATGCCGATCAGTCCCGGTCCGCCGGCCATGGGGTCGCCGAGCCACCCCGGCGGCGTCAGCCAGATGAACGCGAGAATGGCGATGACCATCAGGTCGTACTGCCACGTGGCGCGCTCGAAGGTCCAGAAGAGCGCATGCCAGAGCATCCGGAACGGCAGTGTCATCGCGCGCGACAGGCTCATGCCGGCAGCTCCCGGCTGTCGGATCGGAGTTCGCGCCAGGTGAAGTAGATCCGGTCGAGCACCGTCAGTACCGACAGCACCAGGATGACCCAGAGCACGGCGGCCATCCGGTTGGTGAAGGCGCCGATCATGAAGAGCACGATACGCTCCGGACGCTCCATGAAGCCGACCTTGCAGAGCGGGATGATCGATTCTGCGCGGGCCCGCGTGTAGCTGGTCATCACCGAGAACGTGAGCGTCAGCGCCGCGATCAGCACGTAGTCCGGGCGGCCGAGCGCGGCGTAGAGATAGATGAGGCCGGTCAGGATGAACAGGTCGGAGAAACGGTCCATGACCGAGTCCCAGAAGCCGCCGAAGCGGGAGCTCAGCTTCAGCTCGTCGGCCACCTTCCCGTCGATGAAGTCGAAGATGTTGGCCACCAGCATGATCCAGCCGGCCAGGCCGAAGCGGCCGGCGGCCAGCGCCCAGCCGGCCGCGCCGTTGATGATGACGCCGGTCAGCGTCAGCACGTTCGGATGAATCCGAAGTGCGACGCAGAACGCGATGATGGCTCGAAGCGGAAACAGGCAGGCGCGGCCAATGGCCCCGGTGAACGTCATCGATGCTCGTGATGTGATCCGTGCAGCCCTAGTATTCTAGGTCGGATGGCGATTCGTGATCTGCGGGACGCAATCGCCCGGCTGCCGGAGCAACCCGGAGTCTACCTGTACTTCAACGGCCGCGGCGAGACGATCTACGTGGGTCGGGCGCGCGCGCTGCGCGACCGGGTCCGGAGCTACCTGGGCGCGTACGGCAACAGCCCGAAGACCGACGCCCTGCTCGACGAGGCGGTGCGGCTGGAAGTGATCGTGACCGACTCGGTCGTCGAGGCCCTGGCCCTCGAGAACAACCTGATCAAGGCGCGGTCGCCGCGCTACAACATCCTCCTGCGGGACGACAAGAACTATCCCTACCTGCAGTTGACGACCGCCGAGGAGTTCCCACGGGTGCTGGTGGCCCGCTCGGTGGCGCGGGACGGCAACGTCTATGCCGGGCCTTTCATGCCGGCAGCCTTCGCTCGCAAGACGATGTCGCTGACCCACCGGCTGTTCGGCATCCGTTCCTGCAACGAGGTGATCACCGGGCAGCGGGATCGCCCCTGCCTGGAGTACGACATCAAGCGCTGCGTCGCGCCCTGCGTGTCCGAGATCTGCAGTCCGGAGCAGTACGCGGAGTCGGTCGACCAGACGCGTCTCTTCCTGGAGGGGCGCACGGACGAGGTGATCGGGAGCCTGCGGCGCCAGATGCAGGAGGCGTCCGACGAGGAGCGGTACGAGCGCGCGGCGCAGTGCCGCGACGCCGTGCGCACGGTCGAGACGCTGCGCAATCGGCAGCAGAAGATGGCGACGAGCCGGCTGGGGGACAGGGACGCGTTCGGCGTGAAGCTGGGACCGGAGGGCGGGATGATCCAGGTCTTCCAGATGCGTCGCGGGCGTGTCGTGGAGCGCGTGGAGCTGGTGGCGGACGACGTGCGATCGGCCGCCGACAGCGAGCGCGACCTGGTTCAGGCGGCGGTCCAGCAGTTCTATGCCACGCACGACGTGCCGCCGGAGGTGCACGTACCGGTCGAGGTGGAGGAACAGGACGAAGTGGAGCGTTGGCTCTCGTTGCGGGCCGGGCGCCGCGTGCGGCTGCATGTGCCCAAGCGGGGCGATGCACGCGGACTGCTGGAGCTGGCGTCGCGCAATGCCGGCCTGGCCTACGACTCGCGTTACAGCGAGGACGCGCGGGTTCATGCCGGCGCGCTGGAAGAGCTGCGACGGGTGCTCGACCTGCCGGCGACGCCGCGCCGGGTGGAGTGCTTCGACATCTCGACGGTGCAGGGTCGCGAGACGGTCGGGTCGCTGGTCGTCTGCGAGGATGGCCGGATGCAGCGCGGCGAGTACCGGAAGTTCCGGGTGCAGGGGCTGGAAGCGGCCGCACGCCGTCGGGCCGGACGTGCAGGCCGCCGCAGGGGATCCGCGGTCGACCAGCGTGGAGCCGCGCCCTCGGGGTCGGCGTCCGATCGGCAGTCGGTGGCGAAACCGGACGACTTCGCCGCGATGGAAGAGGTCGTGCTGCGCCGCTACCGCCGGTTGCTGGACGAGGGCGGGCCGTTTCCGGATCTGGTGGTGGTCGACGGCGGCAAGGGCCAGTTGACGTCCGCGTACAGCGCCTTCGAGACGCTCGGCCTGGGCAATCTGGTCGCGGTCGGCATCGCGAAACGCGACGAGGAGTTGTTCACGCGCGGCGCGTCCGAGCCGATCCGCCTGCCGAAGTCGAGTCCGGCGCTGCACCTCATCCAACGAGCCCGCGACGAGGCGCACCGGTTCGCCGTGACCTACCACCGCCGGGCGCGCCGGATGCGCGATTTCGAGTCGGAGCTGGATCTCGTCCCGGGCATCGGACCGCGCCGGCGCCGGGCGCTGCTCGAGCGGTTCGGGAGTCTCGCGAACGTGCGGCGCGCCTCGCGTGAAGAACTGCTTCCGGTGCTGGGCGCGAAGCTGGCCGACGCCGTCCTCGAGCATTTCGCGAGACCGCCCATCAAGACCTGATCGCAGCGCGTTCCGCGCCGAGAGCCGGCGCGGCGCGGCTTGCCGGCCGCGGGTCATGCCGTTATGCTGGTAATCCGTGTTCGAGACCGGCCGTCCGGGTCGTCCTTTCTTTCCGGTTCCCGTTCTTTCTTCCCGAGGTTTCGGAATCCGGCGGCTGTTCGAGCAGCCGCCGGATTCCTTGATCCGTACCGTCCATGGCTGACGACAACTCGAAGCCCCGCGTCGTCTCCGGGATGCGTCCCACCGGCAGGTTACACCTGGGACACCTGGCGGGCGCCCTCGGCAAGTGGGCGGATCTGCAGGCCGACTACGACTGCATGTACTTCGTCGCCGACTGGCACGCCCTGACGAGCGAGTTCGCCGACACGTCGGGGCTGACCGAGTACGCCTACGACAACGTCGCGGACTGGATCGCGGCCGGCGTCGATCCGGAGCGGAGCACCCTGTTCGTGCAGTCGCTCGTGCCGGAGCACGCGGAGCTGTTCCTCCTGCTGCAGATGGTGGTGCCGATCCCCTGGCTGGAGCGGGTGCCGACCTACAAGGAGCAGATCGACCAGTTGACCGAGCGCGACCTGTCGTCGATCGGCTTCCTCGGCTATCCGTTGCTGCAGGCCGCCGACGTCATCATCTACGATGCGCGGTACGTTCCGGTGGGCGATGATCAGGTCCCGCATCTCGAGCTGGCCCGCGAGGTCGTCCGCCGGTTTCATCAGTTCTTCGGCGAGGTCTTCGTCGAGCCGCAGCCGCTGCTGACGCACTTCCCCCGGTTGCCCGGCCTGGACAACCGCAAGATGTCGAAGAGCTACGCCAACACCATCGACATGGCGGACGACGCGAAGACCGTGCGCAAGAAGGTGATGCGGATGTTCACCGATCCGAAGCGCATCCGCGCCGATATTCCCGGGACGGTGGAAGGCAACCCCGTGTTCGTCTACCACGACGCCTTCAACCCCGACACCGCGCAGGTAGACGACTTCAAGGCGCGCTACCGGGCGGGCAAGGTGGGCGACGTCGAGGTGAAGGTGGCGCTGGCCGACGCGATCAACGCGCACCTGGAGCCGCTGCGCGAGCGGCGTGCCGAAATACTGGCGCGCCCCGGCCGGATTCGTGAGATCCTGCAGGATGGTTCGGCCCGCGCCGGCGCGATGGCCCGGACCACGATGGAACGCGTGCGCGAGGCGGTCGGGCTGCGGTACCCCGCGCCGCGCGCGTGACAGGACGGAGGCAACCGACATGGCGGAACGGGACGCGGGTGTGACCGACGCGCCGGTAGCCGGCCTGGACGTTCCGCCGAACTTCGAGTCGATTCTGCCGGACTACCCGGTCCGCCTTTCCAACTTCGAGGGTCCGCTCGACCTCCTGATTCACCTCATCAAGAAGAACGAGGTCGACATCTACGACATCCCGATCGTGTTGATCTCGAAGCAGTACCTCGAGTATCTGGACCTGATGCGCGAGATCGACCTGGACGTGGCCGGCGAGTTCCTGGTCATGGCCGCCACGTTGATTCATATCAAGTCCCGGATGCTGGTGCCGCGGGTGGAGGCGGGGGTCGAGGGCGACGAGCCCGAGGAGGACCCGCGCGAGGCCCTCGTGCAGCGCCTGCTCGAGCACCAGCGGTTCAAGGCCGCGGCCGAGATGCTGCACGAGTGCGAGACGGTGCGGAGCGCGCAGTGGACCCGTCCGGATGAACGGGTCGAGGAGATTGCCGGGGCGCCGTTCGAACGCGAGCTCGAGGTGGACCTGTTCAGCCTGCTGCAGGCGTTCCAGGCGGTGCTGACCCGGGCGCGCAACCGGCAGGCCGACGTTTGCCTTCCGGCCGAGGCGGTGTCGATCGAGGCGCGCATGGAGGAGATGCTCGCGCGGTTGGCGAAGTGCGGATCGTGCGGGTTCGACGAGTTGTTTGCCGACCTGTCGTCCCGCCAGGAGATTATCGTGACGTTTCTCGCCACGCTGGAGTTGATCCGGACGAAGTTGATTCGCGTGCTTCAGGCTCGTGTTTGCGGTCCGATTCGGATCTATCTCGGCGAGCGGGTCGCGGAAGCGCCGGCCGCTCCGGCGCCCGGCGATCGGGACTCGAGCGGTGACGTCGGGGAGGAGCCGGGGTGAGGGACCCGCTGGGTGATCTCAAGGCGACCATCGAAGCGCTGATCTTCGCGTCGCCGGACCCGCTCACGCTCAGGGTCCTGCTGAAGACCCTCGATGACGAGCCGCGCGAACACGTAGAGGAGGCGCTTGCCGCGTTGCGTACCGCTTGGAAGGACCGGCCGGGCGGCCTGCAGCTTGTCGAGGTGGCCGGCGGGTTCCAGATTGTCACGCGGCCCGAATTGCACGATCGCGTGCGGCGCCTCTTCCACGAGCACGCCAGCCAACGGCTCTCCGTGCAGGCGCTCGAGACGCTGGCCGTCATCGCCTACCGGCAGCCGGTCACCGGGCCGGAGATTGCCGAGATCCGCGGCGTGAACACGTCCGGGGTGATCGGAACGCTGGTCGACAGGCGTCTCGTCAAGGTCATCGGTCGCAAGGCGGTGATCGGGCGGCCCTTCCTCTATGCCACCACGCGCGAGTTCCTCGACCGGTTCGGATTGAACGACCTGTCGGATCTGCCCAAGGTGGAGGACATGGCCGAGGCGCTCGGCATGGAAGTGCCCCCGGCTCTCGCCGACGGCCCGCGCGAGGCGGCTCTTCCCTTCGAGACTCCCTCCCAAGCCGCGCCGGTCGCAGCGCGCGGATCCGACAAGGTCCACTGAAGCCCGCGGCCTGACGAGAGTTGTCGAACGGATGAACGCGCCGCCGATCCCGACCAACGTGCCGGTGCGGCTGCAAAAACTGCTCTCCGCGGCCGGGGTGGCTTCGCGTCGGGCGGCGGAGCGGCTCATCGCGGACGGCCGGGTGACGGTGAACGGACGGACCGTGCGGGAACTGGGCGCGCGCGCGGATCCGGGCGGGGACGACGTGCGCGTCGACGGGCGGCGCATCGCGCGAGAGGTGCGCCGGCGGTACCTCGTGCTGCACAAGCCGCCTGGCTACGTCACGACGCGGAGCGATCCGCACCGGCGGAAGACGGTCCTGGATCTGATTCCGGGCGTGCGCGAATACATCTATCCGGTGGGCCGGCTCGACTACGACTCCGAGGGACTGCTGCTGCTGACCAACGACGGTGCGCTGGCCGCCGTTCTCACGCACCCGCGCCACGGCGTGGCCCGCGTCTACGAGGCGACGGTGCGGGGCGTGCCGAGCGGCGCACGGCTGCGGCGGCTCGCGTCCGGTGTCGATATCGACGGTCGCCCGACGGCTCCCGCCGACGTACGCATGCTGCCCCGGGGGGCGCCGGGGCGGAGCGACGAGGCGCTGGTGCGCATCGTGATCCGCGAAGGGCGCAACCGGCAGGTGCGCCGCATGTTCGACGCGATCGGCCATCCGGTGCGGCGGTTGCGCCGGACGCGGCTCGGCCCCATCAGTTTGCGCGGGCTGCGGCCGGGTGCGTCGCGGGACCTGACTCCGGCCGAGGTGGGGGCGCTGCGGCGCGCGGTGCGGTCCGCGGCGTCGCCTCCGGCGGCGGGGGGCCGCGGATGAGCGCTCCCGACGTCATCGCGATCGACGGGCCGTCGGGCGCGGGCAAGGGCACGGTGGCCCGCGCCGTGGCGAAGGCGCTCGATTGCCGCCATGTCGACACCGGGGCGATGTACCGGGCCGTCGCGTGGCGGGCCATGCAGACGGGCCGCGCGCTCGACGACGAGCCGGCGATGGCGGCGGTGGCCTCCGGCGCGGTCTTCACGCTGGACGGGAAACGCATCGCGATCGACGGCGAGGACGTCAGCCTGGCGATCCGGACGCCCGAGATGGACGTCGCGGCGGCCGCCGTGGCCAGGCTGCCGCGGGTGCGCGCCGCGCTGGTCGCCCGCCAGCGCGACCTTGCCGGCGCGGGCAGCGTCGTGATGGAGGGGCGCGACATAGGCACCGCCGTTTTTCCCGACGCGCCGGTGAAGATCTACCTCGACGCTTCACCGGAGGAGCGGGCGGCCCGGCGCGCACGGGACCCCGCGCACCGCCTGCCGCGGGGAGCGGGTCTGGCCGACGTGGCCCGGGCTCTGAAGGCGCGCGACCGATCGGATCGGACCCGGCGCGCCTCGCCGCTCGAGCAGGCGCCGGACGCAGTGCGGATCGACACGACCGGGCTGTCGATAGACGTCGTCGTGCAACGCGTGATGGAGGTGATCCGCGACCGCCGAGGCGGGCCCTCGCGGAGTTGACGCGCTTTCGGTAACTATCGTACAGTCTGTCGCTTACAGCGCATCAGGGGACCCTCCCAACGGGCGGCCGGCAGCCGGGATGGCGCTCGGTCGCCGCGGGAGACGGATCGGGAAGAAGGAAAGGACAGGATGATAGACGCACCAGATGGCGCGGCCCCCGTCGAGGCCGCCGGCGCAGGCGAGAACCCCCCGGCCGCGCCGAAGCCTCCCGAGCCTCCACGTTTCGTGGATCCGGACGAGGAAACGGTCGACCCCGAAGAGCATGCCCGCCTCGTCGCCCTCTACGAGAGCAGCCTGAAGAACATCGCCGAGGGAGAGGTCATCAAGGGCACCGTGCTCAAGGTGTCCGAATCCGAGGTGATCGTCGACGTCGGCTACAAGTCGGAGGGCCTCATCCCGTTGTCGGAGTTCTACGACGAGAACGGCGAGCCTATGGTCCAGCCCGGCGACACGGTCGACGTGCTGCTCGAGCGGACCGAGGATCGTGACGGCCACATCGTGCTCTCGCGCGAGAAGGCCGAGAAGATGAAGATCTGGGACGAGGTCGAGAAGGCCTACGCCGAGCGGAAGGTCGTCATCGGGCGCGTCATCGAGCGGATCAAGGGCGGCCTCGCGGTGGACATCGGCGTGCGCGCGTTCCTGCCCGGCTCGCAGATCGACGTGCGCCCCGTCCGCAACCTCGATTCGCTGCGCGGCCAGGAACTGCGCATGCGCGTCATCAAGGTGAACAAGAAGCGGGGCAACATCGTGCTGTCGCGCAAGGTGCTCATCGAAGAAGAGAACGCGGAGAAGAAGAAGGACACGCTCGCGACTCTGGCCGAGGGCAAGGTCATGCAGGGCGTGGTGAAGAACATCACCGACTACGGCGCCTTCATCGACCTCGGCGGCATCGACGGGCTGCTGCACGTCACCGACATGTCGTGGGGGCGGGCGCAGCACCCGTCCGAGATCTTCAACGTGAACGACGAGGTCGAGGTCATCGTCCTGAAGTTCGACCCGGCGACCGAGCGCGTCTCGCTCGGCTACAAGCAGCTCCATGCCGACCCGTGGACCTCGGCGGCGGACCGGTATCCGGTCGGGCAACGCCTGCAGGGCAAGGTGGTCAGCCTCACCGACTACGGCGCCTTCGTCGAGCTCGAGCCGGGCGTCGAGGGACTCATCCACGTGTCGGAGATGTCCTGGAGCAAACGCGTCAAGCACCCGTCGAAGCTCCTCAACGTGGGCGACATGGTCGAGTCGATGGTCCTCGGGGTCGACCCGAACGCGCGCCGGATCGCGCTCGGGCTGAAGCAGATCGAGAGCAACCCGTGGCAGCAGCTCGGCGAGAAGTACCCCGTCGGGGCGAAGATCACCGGCACGGTCCGCAACCTGACCGAGTTCGGCGCCTTCGTCGAGGTCGAGGAGGGCATCGACGGGCTGATTCACATCTCCGACATGTCGTGGAGCAAGCGGCTGAAGCACCCCTCCGACGTCATCAAGAAGGGTGACGAGGTCGAGGCCATGGTGCTCAACATAGATCCCGAGAACCAGCGGCTATCGCTCGGCCTCAAGCAGCTCGCGACGGATATCTGGGACGACTTCTTCTCCACGACGAAAGTGGGCGACGTCGTCGAGGGCAAGGTGGTCCGGATCACCAGCTTCGGCGCGTTCGTGGAGCTGGCCGAGGGCATCGAGGGGTTGATTCACGTCTCCGAGTTCGAGGATCAGGGCCGCGGCGACAAGGCCGAGCTGAAGGTCGACGAGACGATCCAGATGCGCGTCATCAAGTTGAGCCCCGCCGAGCGGAAGATCGGGCTCAGCGTGCGTGCGCTGGCGAACGAGAACTTCGAGGCCGACTGGCGCAGCTACGCCAGCAGCGAGTCGCCCGAGGTGACGCTGGGGGATCACTTCAAGCAGCAGACGTCGTCCGATTAGGAGCTTGCGCCTCGGAACGCAGCGAAGCGAAGTGCCGAGGCGCAAGGTCATGAAGCGGGGGGGATGGCCCGAAACGCCGAGCCAGCGAGGCGTTTCGGGGCGCTAGTCGGTGCCGTCCCACGCGGGCGGCCGCGGCGGCGTGCGCGGAATCGAGGAGGCGGTGGTCCGTGGCAGCATGACCAAGGCAGTGCTGGTGGAGGAGGTGGCCAGGGTCACCGACCTCACCAAGAAGGACGCCGAGGTCATCGTCGATACCGTGTTCCGCTGCATCGTCGACGGGCTGCACCGCGGCGAGAAGATAGAGTTGCGCGGTTTCGGCAGCTTTCGGCTGCGGCAGCGGGAGTCCCGCAAGGGGCGCAATCCGAAGACCGGAGACCGGGTGGACGTGCCGTCCAAGCGGGTCCCCTACTTCAAGCCCGGCAAGGACCTCAAGGAACGGATCAACCGGGGCCCGGACGAGTCCCGGCAGCCGGCGGCGGCGAAGCTCCCGGCGGGGGCGACCGCCGCGGGGCGGGACCCGGTGACGTCCGGCCGGCGGCACGTCCCGGCGGGAGGGCCCCGGGGGCGTACCGCCGTGCCGCTGCGGAGCTGACGGCCAGGAGCTTGCGCCGTAGAGCGCAACGGAGTGAGTTCTAAGGCGCAAGCTCCTGGGCGGTGGGGGATGGGGCCGAACACGGAGCCCTGCGACGGGTTTGGCGGCGCGCGGCGCGCGTCGGCGGGAATGCCTGCAAGGTGGAGCGACTCTGGGCCCCGTGGAGACTGGAGTACGTGACCGGCGCGGCGCGCGGTGAGGCTCCCGCCTGCGTCTTCTGTGCGGCGCTCGATCCGGCGAGCCCGTCGCCGCACGTGGTGTTTCGCGGCGAGCGGGTCTTCGTCATTCTCAACAAGTACCCGTACAACAACGGGCATCTGATGGTCGTCCCGATGCGGCATGTGGCGCGGCTGGCGGAAGCGTCGGCGGAGGAGCTGCGCGAGTTGATCACGCTCATGCAGGTCGCCGAGACGGCGCTGACCGAGAGCTACGGGGCGCACGGCATCAACGTCGGCATGAACCTCGGGCGGCCCGCGGGGGCCGGCGTGGTCGGACACCTGCACGTGCACCTCGTTCCGCGCTGGGACGGGGACACGAACTTCATGACCGTGGTCGGCGATACGCGTGTCGTTCCCGAGCAGCCCGAGGCGAGCGTGGCCCGCCTGCAGCCGGTCTTCGAACGGCTCGCGACGGGCTCCTGAGAGTCTGCGCCGCAGACCAGCGGGCGGACGACGCCGGGTGCGCGACAGGCCGCAAGCGAATGCAACTCGAGCTCACTGCCGAGCAGAGCCGGTTCCGGAAGGCCGTCCGCGACTTCGCGGCAACCACGGTAGCCCCGCGGGCCGCGGAGATCGACGCGTCCGATCGATTTCCCCAGGATCTGGTTTCCGCGGCGGCCGCCCACGGGCTGCTGGGAGTCACCGTGCCGGAGGCTGCGGGAGGCGCCGGCCGCGACTACGTCAGCTACGCGCTGGCGGTCGAGGAAGTCGCTGCCGCCAGTGCGACGCTGGGGGCCGTCCTGGTTGTCAACAACTCGCTCGTGGCCGAGGTGGTGCACCGCTTCGGCACGGAGGGGCAGAAGGACGCGTGGCTGGCGCAACTCGCATCCGGCCGCGCCGTCGGCGCCTTCGCCCTGTCGGAGGCGCAGGCGGGGACCGATGCCGCCCGACAGGAGACGACCGCGACGGCGCACGGCGAGGGGTACGTGCTGCGGGGACGCAAGGTGTGGGTGGCCAACGGCGCGGCGGCCGACGTCGCGGTGATCTTCGCGGCTACCGGGACCGCCGCCGGCGGGCGCGGCGTGAGCGCGTTCCTCGTGCCGCTGGACGGACCGGGACTGACACGCGAGGCGACGGACGACCCGCTCGGCGTGCGCGGCCTCGGCTGCGTCGATCTGCGGCTCGACAACGTCGCGGTGCCCGCGGGGGCGTTGCTGGGTGGCCCCGGCCGGGGATTCGACGTCGCGAAGTGGGCGCTGGACGGCGCCCGGATCGCCATCGGGGCCGAGGGGCTCGGCGTCGGACGGGCGGCGTTCGAGGTGGCGCTGCGGCACGCCCGCACCCGGGAGACGTTCGGTCATCCCATCGGGGAGTATCAGGCGATCCAGTGGCAGATCGCCGACATCGCCACCGAGCTGGACGCGGCACGGATGCTGGTTCTGCGCGCGGCGGCGGCGAAGGACGTGCGCGAGCGCGTCACGCTGGAAGCCTCCATGGCGAAGCTCGCCGCCTCGGAGGCGGCGCAGCGCGCGGCGGATCGGGCGCTGCGGATTCTCGCCTCGGCCGGCTACCGGCGGGGAACGACGGCGGAGCGGCTGTTGCGCGACGCGCGGGCCCTGGAGATAGTGGCGGGCACGTCCGAGGCGCAACGGATGATCATCGCCGCGCAGGTGGCGGCCGGCGCTTGACGAGATGGTCGTCCGACCCGGGCGGGCAAGGGGGCTCGTGTCGGGTGGGGTGGACGGTTTCCGGCGGCGGTCGCCCGAGCGCCGCATGTCCTTCCAGCCGCGGCGGCCGTCCGGCGGATCAGCGCGGACCCAGGATCTGCTTCGCGATCGTTTGCAACTGCAGATTCGACGTCCCCTCGTAGATCTGTCCGATCTTGGCGTCGCGATAGAGCTTCTCCACCGGATAGTCCTTCGTGTAGCCGACGCCGCCGAAGAGCTGTACCGCCAGCGAGCTCACCCGCTCGGCCACCTGCGAGCTGAAGAGCTTGGCCATGGCGCCCGCGGTCAGGAACGCGTCGCCGGCGTCGCGCAGCCGGGCCGCGTTGTACGTCTGCAGGCGCGCGGCCTCGAGCTCGGTCGCGGCCTGCGCGAGCTGGAACTGCACCGCCTGGAAGTCGGCGATCGCCTTGCCGAACTGCTCGCGCTCCCGCACGTACGCCAGCGTGTGGTCGAGCGCGCCCTGCGCGAGGCCGACCATCTGCGCCGCGATTCCGATCCGTCCCTCGTTGAGCGTCTCGATGGCCACCTTGTAGCCGCGGCCTACCTCGCCCAGGACGTTGGCGGCCGGGACGCGGCAGGCGTCGAGCAGCAGCTCGCAGGTGCTGCTGGCGCGGATGCCCAGCTTGTCCTCCTTCCTGCCGACGGCGAAGCCGTCGAAGCCGCGCTCGACGAGGAAGGCCGTGATGCCGCGGTGGCCCGCCGCCGGATCGACGTTGGCGAACACGATGAAGAGGTCGGCCTCGGCCGCGTTCGTGATCCACAGCTTGCGGCCGGTCAGCACCCAGTCGCCGCCGTCCCGCACCGCGCGCGTGACCAGCGAGAACGCGTCGCTGCCGGACGCCGCCTCCGACAGCGCGTAGGCCCCGACGGAGCGGTCGGCCAGCGGTGGCAGCAGCCGGTTCTTCTGCTCGTCCGAGCCCCAGCGCAGCAGCGCGTTGATGACCAGCGTGTTCTGCACGTCGCAGACCACCGCGACAGCCGGGTCGATCCGGGCCAGCTCCTCCACCGCGAGGACCGACAGGAAGAAGTACCCGCCGGCGCCGCCCCAGCGTTCCGGGATCTCGATGCCCATGACGCCGAGCTCGAAGAGCTTGTCGACGAGCTCCCGGGGCATGCGGGCCTCGTCGTCCATCCGGCGCGCAAGGGGCGCGATCTCGGCTTCGGCGAACGCCCGGACGCTGGCGCGCAGCAGGCGTTCCTCCTCCGAGAGGCGGGTGAGGGGCGCCGCTGTGCGGGTCGTTTCGGGTGCGGGGAGGGCGGCGGTGCTCATGCGGCGCGATGGTATCATTGGACGACGCGCCAGCCTGCGAGGACACCTATGAATACACGCTGGATCGCCGCCTGCCTGACCGCCGGGCTGTTGCTGATGGTGTCCGGGTACGCCGCACCGCAGCGCCGACCCGCCGACCCGCCGCAGTCCGAGCCGGGCGAGACGCAGCAGACCGCCGCCGGTGAGTCCGTTGAGCTGCAGGGCGGAGTCACCGTCTTTCGCAGCGGTATCAACTACGTCCGCGTCGACGCCTTCGTGACCGACGACGACGGCAACCCGGTGTTCGACCTCACGCAGGACGACTTCGAGGTGTACGAGGACGGCGTCCTGCAGACCGTGGACTCGTTCCAGGTGGTCCAGGTCGACCCGACCCCCCAGCTCTCGGGCGAGCCGGTGACCGGCGTCGGGGTCACGCGCTCGGACCAGCAACTGGCCGCGTCGCGGCCGGACATCCGGGTGTTCGTGATCTTCCTCGACGACTACCACGTGCGGGAGGGCAACAGCATCCGGGCCGGGCGCATGCTTATCGACTTCATCGAGAACGACCTGATCCCGACCGATCTGGTCGGCGTGATGTACCCCCTGATGCCGGTGACGGAGGTGCTCCTCACCCGCAATCACGAGGCGGTGATCAATGCCATCCGGCAGTTCCGGGGGGTCAAGTACGACTACGACGTGCGCAACCTCTACGAGGCGCGCTACAACATGTACCCCACGGAGATCGTCGAGCGGGTCCGCAACGAGGTGTCGCTGTCGGCCTTGCGCGGGCTGATGACGATGCTGGGCGGGCTCCGCGAGGGGCGCAAGTCCGTGCTGCTGGTGAGCGAGGGCTACACGAACTACGTGCCCCCGCAGATGCGGAGCCAGGTCGCCGACCTGCGGGCGGACCCGGCCATCAACCCGGCCGTGCTCGATCCGTTCGCGGGCGACACGCCCTTCGAGGAGACGATGTCGTTCTTCCAGGGGAGCGAGATTCTGTCCGACATGCGGCGCATCATCGAGACCGCGAGCCGCTTCAACGCCTCGATCTACTCCGTGGACCCGCGCGGGCTCGCCGCCTTCGAGTTCGACATGGACCAGCCGCAGATCAGCTTTCGCACCGATCAGCGGGCGCTGCGCTTCACCCAGAACACGCTCCGGATTCTGGCCGACGAGACCGGCGGGCGGGCGATTGTCAACCAGAACGACCTGGGTCCCGGCCTGCAGCAGATGCTGGACGATGCCAGCGGCTACTACCTGCTCGGCTACAACTCGACCGCCGCGCCGACCGACGGGGAGTTCCACGAGATCGAGGTCCGCCTGAAGCGCCCGGGCCTGCGCGTGCGCGCCCGCGAGGGGTACTGGGCGGTCACCGTGCGCGACGTCGAGCGGTCGCTCACGACCCGGGCCCACGAGCCTCCCAAGGCGGTCGACGTCGCGCTGTCGGCGCTGGCCGAGCCGCGCCGCGGCCGGCTCGTGCGGACCTGGGTGGGCACCTCTCGCGCGGAGAACGGCCGGACCGAGGTGACCTTCGTGTGGGAGCCGACCGAGGAGCGCGGGCGTCGCGATTCCGCATCGCGGGTTCTCGTGACCGCCATGGGGGACACCGGCGGCGCCTATTTTCGCGGCCGCGTGCCGGAGCAGGCGCGCTCGCCCGGGCGCCGCTCGAGCCGCCGCCGGAGCCGGAGGGCGGCCCCCGCGCCGCCGCCGGTCACGCGCGTGGTGTTCGAGGCCGACCCGGGCACCATGCAGATGAACCTGGCCATCGAGGGCGAGGCCGGAGAAGTGCTCGACCGGGACCGCGACGAGATCGTCGTTCCGGACTTCACGGCCCCGGAGCTCGTCCTGAGCACACCCTACTTCGTGCGCGCGCGCAACGCGCTGGAGTTCAACGCACTCGTTTCCGACTGGGACGCGCAGCCCACCGTAGCGCGTAACTTCCGTCGCACCGATCGCCTGTTGCTGCGGTTCGATGTGTATGCCCCGGGCGACGCGGCGGCGGATCTGGAGGCCAACCTGCTGAACCGCGGCGGCGACACGATGTTTCCTCTCGACGTCACCACGTCCGACGACGGAGGCGTCTCTCGCCAGGTGGAGCTGGCGCCGTCGTTCCTGCCGCCCGGCGAGTACATCATCGAGATCCGGGCGACGCTGGGTGACGGCGAAGCGAGCGAGATGGTCGCGTTTCGCCTCGGTGCGTGACCCGTTCCATGTCCGTGGCGAGAACATCGGCGGCCCCCGGAACCGATGCGGGCACGGCGGTCCCCGGTCCGTCGGCAACGGCGGTCCCCGGCCCGTCGGAAGAGGTGCGCCCGACGCATGACACGGCGGATCTCGCCGGCCTCGACTACGCCCGGGATCTGAACGATCCCGGCGGGTATCCCTACACCCGGGGCATTCACGCGTCCGGCTATGGCGGCAAGCTGTGGACGATGCGTCAGTTCTCCGGCTTCGGAACGCCGGAAGAGACGAACCGGCGCTACCGGGAGTTGCTGGCGGCCGGCGGCACGGGTCTGAGCGTCGCCTTCGATCTGCCTACGCTGATGGGACGCGATCCGGACGACCCGCTGTCGCAGGGGGAGGTGGGCAAGTGCGGCGTCAACGTGGCGTCTCTCGCCGACATGGACCGGCTGCTCGACGGGATCGAGCTCGAGCGGGTGACCACCTCGATGACGATCAACGCGCCGGCGGCGATGATCTTCGCGATGTACCTGGTCGTCGCCGAACGGCAGGGCGCCGACTGGGCGCGGCTCTCGGGCACGTTGCAGAACGACATCCTGAAGGAGTACATCGCCCAGAAGGAGTACATCTACCCGCCGCGGCCGTCGATGCGGCTCATCACCGACGTGTTCGCGTTCTGCGCCGATCACGTCCCGCGCTTCAATACGATTTCGGTCAGCGGCTACCACATCCGGGAGGCGGGTGCGACCGCGGTGCAGGAGCTGGCGTTCACGCTCCGGGACGGCATCGAGTACGTACAGTACGGCGTCGACGCCGGTCTCGAAGTCGACCGGTTCGTGCCCCGGATCTCGTTCTTCTTCAACGCCCACAACCGGTTCTTCGAGGAGATCGCCAAGTACCGCGCTGCCCGCAGGGTATGGGCGCACGTGATGCGCGAGCGCTTCGGCGCCACGGACGAGCGCTCGTTGAAGCTGCGTTTCCACGCCCAGACCGCCGGGGTCTCGCTCACTGCGCAGCAGCCGTACAACAACGTCGTGCGGACCGCCGTACAGGCGCTGGCCGCGGTGCTCGGGGGAGCGAACTCGCTGCACACGAACGCGCTGGACGAGGCGCTGGGGCTGCCCACGCGCGAGGCGGCGCTGCTGGCCCTGCGTACGCAGCAGGTGATAGCGCACGAGAGCAGCGTGACGGCGGCCGTGGACCCGCTCGGCGGCTCGTACTTCCTCGAGACGCTGACCGGTGCGCTCGAGTCCGGTGCGCGCGACTACATCGACAAGATAGATGCGCTGGGCGGCATGGTGCCGGCCATCGAGGCGGGTTACCCGCAACGCGAGATCGCCAACAGCGCCTACAGCACGCAGCAGGCCATCGAGGCGGGTGAGCAGGCCGTGGTCGGCGTGAATCGGCACGTCGACGAGTCGCCGCCCGCGGTCGAGACCCTCTACATCGACGAGAGCGCCGCCGAGCGCCAGTCCGGGCATGTGTTCCGCACGAGGGAGTCGCGCGACCCGATGCGGGTCGAACGAACGCTCGACGTCCTGCGCCGCACCGCGGCGGACACCGGCAACCTGATGCCGCCGCTGATAGAGGCGGTCCGGGCGCACGCGACGCTGGGCGAGATGTGCGCGGCGCTGCGCGACGTCTGGGGCGAGTACGAGGAGGCGCCGTCGGTCTGATGCGCAAGATCCGCGTCGTCATCGCCAAACCGGGACTCGACGGGCACGACCGGGGAGCCAAGGTGATCGCCCGCTCCCTGCGGGATGCGGGCATGGAGGTCATCTATACCGGCCTCCGCCAGACGCCGGAGCAGATAGTGGAAGCCGCGCTGCAGGAAGACGCCGACGCCATCGGCGTGTCGATTCTCTCCGGCGCCCACAATCACGTGTGCCCGCGCGTGATGGCGCTGCTGAAGGAGAGGCGGGCGGACGACGTCCTGGTGGTCGTCGGAGGCATCATTCCCGACGCCGACATTCCGCGGCTGCGCGAGATCGGGATCGAGGGTGTCTTCCAGCCCGGCACGTCGATGCAGTCCATAGTCGAGTTCATCACCACGCACGTGCGGCCGGCCTGACCGGCGTCTTGACGGTGGCACGCCCCGCCGGTAGGCTGCCACGAGCATGTCCCACAAGCTGTTGCTGGCCGACGACAGCCACACGATCCAGCGCGTCGTCGAGCTGACGTTCGCCAACGAGGACATCGACGTCGTGACGGTAGACGACGGCGCGCAGGCCATCGCAGCCATCGAGCGCGACGAGCCCGACATCGTGCTCGCCGACGTCAGCATGCCGGGCAAGAATGGCTACGACGTGGCGTCGTTCGTGCGCAGCGACTCCGCGCGGACCGGGATTCCCGTCGTACTGCTGACCGGGGCGTTCGAGCCTCTCGACGAGGAGCGGTGCGATGCCATAGGGCGCCATGAGGTGCTGGTGAAGCCGTTCGAGCCGCGCGAGGTGGTCGGCAAGGTCCGCGAGCTGTTGGATTTGCCGGTGGCGCGAGCGAGGGCAGCTCCCAGGGACGCCGGGCCTACGGCGACAGCCGCCGCTGGAAGGGGTGCTTCGCACGAGACCGTCCCGGAGTCAGGAGAGTCGTCAGCGGTTCCTTCGAAGGAGTCGGCCGAGGCTGACGCCGGGGCTGCCGGAGCCGTTGCCGTGAACGAAGCCGCGGACCAGGTCGTCGGGGACGAAGCCGCCGTGGATGAAGCCGACCCGCCAGCGACTGTTGCCGTCGAGGCTGTAGCTGCTGAACAGGCCGTAGCCCCCGAGGCGGAGTTGCAGGCGGCGGAAGAGCAGGCGGCGGAAGACCACGTCGCGAGCCGGGAAGCTCCCTCCGCGGACGCCCAGACGGAGCCGAGTCCGCCGGACGCAACGGCAGCGGTGGAGGCTTCCGTCGAGGAGAAGGCCGCCGAGCAATCGCCGGCAGGCGTAGCGGATTCGCCGCCGATCCCGGCGGCAGTGGACGCGGCCTCCCCGTCCGAGCACGTCGACTCGTCGTCCGCGGTGGCTGACGCCGATTCGGCGGATCCGGCCGATCCGGCCGGCTCGCCTTCCGAGCAGGCGGTCGAGGACCGGGCCGCGGCGCCGTCTGCCGGGGAAGCGGTTCCCGAAGGGGCCGGGCGGACGCCGCCGGCCGGCGCGGGCGGCTCGGTGCTGGCCCAGTCTTTCGTGATCTTTCTGGCCGTCGAGCAGGGCGCTGCCCTACCCGAGTTGCCGGCCGCGGACACCGCCGGCGATTCCCGCGGCGCGGAGCGGCCGCTGCCGAGAGCGGTGATGGACGACCTGGTGGACCGGGTCGTCGAGCGGCTGGCCGACACCGTCCTGCGGAACACGGTGGCCGAGGTCGTCTCCCGCATCGCGGAGCGGCTTGCGCGCGAGGAGATCACGCGCGTTCCGCCCGGCGCCGAGTGACGCGATTCCGTTCTCCGTCCTCCCGATCCGCCCCTCCGGAAAGCATCGCCGCTCCTGATACGATCCCGGTCCAATGCGAGAGTTGACGAAGGTATTCGAGCACGCGGCGGTCGATCCCAAGTGGTACGCCTACTGGGAGGAGATCGGCGCGTTTCGGGCCGATCCCGACTCGGGCCGGCCTCCGTTCAGCATGGTGCTGCCGCCCCCGAACGTGACCGGCTGGCTGCACATCGGCCACGCTCTCAACCAGACGCTGCCCGACGTCGTCGCCCGCTGGAAGCGGATGAAGGGTTACGACGTACTGTGGCTGCCCGGCACGGACCACGCGGGGATTGCCACGCAGAACGTCGTGGAGAAGCAATTGGCGGCGGACGGGAAGTCGCGCCACGATCTCGGCCGCGAGGCCTTCGAGGCGCGGGTATGGGAGTGGGTGGCGCAGAGCCGCGGCACCATCACGAGCCAGATGCGCAAGCTCGGGTCGTCGGTCGACTGGACGCGCGAGCGGTTCACGCTGGACGAGAATCTGTCGCGTGCCGTCCGGCGCGTCTTCGTGACGCTCTACGAGGACGACCTGATCTACCGCGCGAAGTACCTGGTGAGCTGGTGCCCGCGCTGTCGCACCGCCTTGTCGGACCTGGAGGTGGTGCATGCCCCGGCCCGGGGCAAGCTCTATCACATCCGGTATCCCTACGCGGACGACGCCGGCGCCGTCACGGTGGCGACGACGCGGCCGGAGACGATGCTCGGCGATACCGCCGTGGCGGTGCACCCGGATGACGAACGCTACGCGGCAGTGGTCGGACGCTCGCTGACGCTGCCGGTCATCGGCCGCAATCTCCCGGTTATCGCCGACGACTTCGTCGATCCAGCCTTCGGCACGGGAGCCGTGAAGGTGACGCCCGCCCACGACCCGAACGACTTCGCGATGGGGGAGCGCCATCGGCTGGAGCAGGTGTCGGTGATCGACGAGGACGGGCGGATGACGCGGCACGCCGGGCCGTACGCGGGGCAGGACCGGTTCGAGGCCCGCTGCGCGCTCGTCGCGCAGTTGGAGGCCGAGGGGCTGCTCGTCGGGGTCGAGGACCACGAGCACGCGGTCGGGCAGTGCGAGCGGTGCTCGACGGTGGTGGAGCCGCTGTTGTCGACCCAGTGGTTCGTGCGCATCAAGCCGCTGGCGGAGCGGGCGCTGCAGGCAGTGGCCGACGGCGACACCCGCTTCGTGCCCGGCAACTGGACCCGCACCTACGACGAGTGGATGACGAACATCCACGACTGGTGCATCTCGCGCCAGCTCTGGTGGGGGCATCGCATTCCGGCCTGGTACTGCGACGCGTGCGGCAAGCTGCACGTTGCCGAGGAGGCCCCCGGCGGCTGTGGCTGCGGGGGTGCGCTGCGCCAGGACACCGACGTTCTCGATACCTGGTTCAGTTCCGGGCTCTGGCCGTTCAGCACGCTGGGCTGGCCCGACGAGACAGCGGATCTGGCGCGCTACTACCCGACGACACTGCTCATCACCGCCCACGACATCATCTTCTTCTGGGTCGCCCGCATGATGATGCTCGGCCTCCGGTTCAAGCAGGACGTGCCGTTCCGGACGGTGTACGTGACGTCGCTGGTGCGGGACGCCCACGGCCGGAAGATGAGCAAGTCGAAAGGGAACGTCGTCGACCCGCTCGAGGTGATGGGCGAGATCGGGGCCGATGCGTTCCGGTTCACCCTGGCCGCGCTGGCGTCGCCGGGCATGGACATCTCTCTTTCCGAGGGGCGTCTGCGCGCCTACCGGCAGTTCATCAACAAGATCTGGAACGCCTCCCGCTTCGTGCTCCTGCACGTACCGGAGTCGCTTGCCGAGCGGCAGGCCCCGCCGTCGCCGGAGACGCTGGACGTGATCCACCGCTGGATGCTGCACCGCGTCAGCGAGCTGGCCGTCGAGATCGAGGACGCCCTCGAACGCTTTCGGTTCGACGTGGCCGCGGATCGTCTCTATCACGTCTTCTGGCACGAGTACGCCGACTGGTACATCGAGTTGGTGAAGCCGGAGCTGCAAGCGGGCGGGGCCGAGCGCGACCGCGCCGCGGCGGTGCTCCTGGAGGTGCACGATCGCTTGCTGCGCATGCTCCATCCGTTCATTCCGTTCGTGACCGAGGAGGTGTGGCAGGCGTTGCCGCCGCGGGCCGGCGCCGGCGAGGCCGGTGCCGGGAGCGGACGCACCATCACCCGGTCGGAGTTCCCCGCGCGCGTGCCCGACTGGCAGGACGAGGACGCGGTGGCGACGATGGCGCTGCTGCAGGACGTGGTGACCGCGGTGCGCACGGTGCGCTCGGAGTGGGGGGTTCCGCCGGCACGGAAGGTCGATGTGCTGGCGCACGGGCTGGACCCGGCGACGGCGGGCGTGCTGCAGCGCCACCTGGGACACGTCGTGCGGCTCGCCGGGTTGTCCACGTTCGACGTGACGAACGCTGCCCCGAGAGCGGATCCGGACACGGTCCGGCGCGTGGTGCGCGGGTTCGAGCTGCACGTGCCGCTGGCCGGCATCGTCGACCGCGGCCAGGAAGCCGAGCGCGTGTCGCGCGAGTTGGCCCGCCTGACGAAGCAGCGCGGTGGATTGCAGGCGCGGCTGGCGAACCCGGCGTTTCTGGAGCGCGCGGATCCCGACGTGGTGCGCGATACGCGAGACCAGGAAGAGGAGGTGGGCAGGCGTCAGGAGAAGCTGGAGCGGATCCTCGCGGAGCTCGGGCCATGACCGCCGCGGCGCTCGCGCCGCTCGACCCGGCCGACTACCGGGACCTCGTGCGTCGCGCGCTCGCCGAGGACCTCGCGGGCGGCGACGTGACCTCCGAGGCGACGGTAGTACCAGGCCAACGCGGGCGCGGTGAATTGCGCGTCAAGCAGGAATGCGTGCTCGCCGGGATCGAGGTGGCCACCGAGGTGTTCCGGCAACGCGACCCGAGGGTAGTCGTGAACCGGTGCCGCGGTGACGGCGACGCGTGCGCCGCCGGCGAGGTGATCGCCACCATCGAGGGGATGGCCGCCGCGCTGTTGAGCGCCGAGCGGACCGCGCTGAATTTTCTCCAGCGCCTGTCGGGAATCGCCACGGCCGCGCGTCGCTACGTCGTTGCCGCCGACGGTCGGACCACGATTCTCGATACGCGCAAGACCACTCCCACGTTGCGGGCCCTGGAGAAATACGCGGCGCGGGCCGGCGGAGTGACCAATCACCGGTTCGGGCTCGGCGACGGGTTGCTCATCAAGGACAATCACGTGCGGCTGGCCGGTTCGATCTCGGCGGCGGTGGCCCGCGCGCGGACCGCGGGTCTCGGATTGCCGGTGGAGGTCGAGGCCCAGAGCCTGGCGGAGGTGGACGAGGCGCTTGCCGCCGGGGCCGATATCGTGCTCATCGACAACCTGTCGAACGAAGGGACGGCCGAGGCGATCGCACGCTGCGGGGGGCACGCCCGCACGGAGGTCTCCGGTGGAGTCACGCTGCCGCGGATGGCGGCGCTGGCCGCCCTGCGGCCGACGTGCGTATCGGTCGGGGCGCTGACGCATTCGGCTGCCGCCGTCGACATCAGCTTCGAGATGGCGCCGGGGCCATGACCACTGACGCGATTCATGCCGTGCTGCCGGGAGATCTGGCGGCGGCGCTCGCCGCGCGCCCGGAACTCGGAGACATCGACGTGCGCTACTTCCCGGAGCTGGCGTCGACCAACGATACGGCCGCCGGGTTGGCCGGGTCCGGGGCAGCGGATGGAACGGTGGTCATCGCGGACCGCCAGAGCGCCGGCCGCGGCCGGCGCGGGCGGGTCTGGGACTCGCCGCCCGGAGCGGGGCTCTACCTGTCCGTCGTCCTGCGTGGAATGCAGTCGCCGGTGCTCACGCTGCTGGCCGGCGTGGCGGTGGCCGAGGCCGTGCAGGCGACCGCGGGCGTAGCGGTCGAGTTGAAGTGGCCCAACGACGTCGTTGGGCCGCCGGCGGGCGGGGGCGCCGGTTCACCCGCGCGGCGCAAGCTGGCCGGGATTCTGACCGAGGTGTTGCCCGGTGCGACGGAGCGAGACTCGGCGGTGGTGGTCGGGATAGGCGTGAACGTGCGCAGCCGCACGTTCCCGGAAGAGATCGCCGGTCTTGCGACCACGATGGAGTCGTTGGCGCGGCGGCGGATGGACCGCTCGGTGTTGTGCGCGGAGCTGCTCGTGCGGTTGGGCCGTTGGCGGCGTCGGATGGCCGCCGAGGGAGAGGACCTCGTGATTGCGCGCTGGCGTGCGCTGGCGCCCGGCAGCCGCGGCGCGGCGGTATCGTGGGACCGTGCCGGGACCCGCTGCCACGGCGTGACCGCCGGGGTCGACGATACCGGCGCCCTGCTCGTGTCGTGCGCCGGGGGCACCGAACGCATTGTCGGCGGAGAGGTGCGGTGGCACTGATGCCCGCCGGATCGCGGAGTTCCGGTCATGCTGCTCGCGATTGACGTCGGCAACACCAACGTCGTCCTCGGAATCTTTGCCGGGGCGTCTCTCGAACGCCGCTGGCGTCTGGCGACGCTGCCCGACCGCACCGCCGACGAGCTGTGGGTACTCGTCAGCCGGTTGTTCGCCGAGCACGAGGTGGACCCGGGGCGTATCGACGGCGTGGTGATGTCGTCGGTGGTGCCCACCCTGACCAGGGCGGTTGCGGACATGATCCGGCGGGGACTCGGACAGGACGCATTGCGGGTCGATGCCGGCAACGCCGGCCTGCCGGTAGGCTACGACAATCCGGCGGAGGTGGGCGCGGACCGCCTCGTGAACGCGGTGGCGGCGGTTCGGATGTACGGGGGAGCCGCGCGGCCCATCGTGGTCGTCGACTTCGGCACGGCGACGACCTTCGACGTGATCTCGGCCGCGGGCGAGTACCTCGGCGGCGTCATCTGTCCCGGGGTGGAGATCTCCGCCGATGCTCTCTACCGCCGGGCCGCGCAGTTGCCGCGGGTCGAGGTCCGCAGGCCGGCGGCGGTGGTCGGACGCAGCACCATTGCTTCCATGCAGTCGGGGCTCTTCTATGGCTACGTGGCGATGGTCGAGGGCATCGTCCGACGGCTCCGGGACGAGCTCGAGGGCGGCGCCCGACTACTCTGCGTGGGTACCGGGGGCCTCGCCGCCGACATTGCCGCGGAGACGGCGCTCATCGATCACGTGCAGCCGGATCTGACCCTGACCGGTCTCCGCTTCGTGTGGGAGCGCATCCGGGGGGGCGGTGTCGGTGACTGATGTCCATGGAGCCAGACGCATTGTGTCGGGCGGTCGAGTCGTACCTCCGCCGCAAGAACGACGGTCACCTCATCCGCATCGTCGGTCCCGCCTTCGAGATGGTGTGCGGGTGGGCGGCGGCGGGGATTCCCCTGCGCGTCGTCGAGCGCGGAATCGACCGGCGATTCGTGCGCTACCACGCCCGCGGGCCCAAGCGGCATCCCCTGCGTATCGAGTATTGCGAGGCCGACGTGCTCGACCTGTTCGACGAGTGGAAACGTGCGGTCGGCCTGCGCGCGGCGCCGGGCGGCGAGGAGGCGCCGCGCGGTCCGGAGCTCGAGGAGGCGGGGACGGCGGGGCGACCGGGCGGGTCGCGGAGTCGCCGTTCGCTCGCGGCGCATCTCGATGATCTCGCCGCCCGTCTCTCCGTCTGGAATCCACCGCCGGGCGCGGCCGCGCTCGACAGCCTCCGGCAGGAGGCGCGCGATGCCGTGGAAGCCGTGCGTTCCGGCGGCAGGACGCTGCGAGGCGATGCCCGACGCCGGGTGCTGGAGCAGTTGGCCGCGCTGGACGGCCGATTCCCCATCGCCGCGCGGGCCGACGCAGGCAATGCCGTGCTGCAGGAGTTGCGGACCGAGGCGCAGGGATCCCTGGAGCCGTTTCGGAGCCGTATGCCGCCCGCCGCGCTCGCGAGTGCGCTCGAAGCCGCCACGGACCGCCTGCTCGCCGAGCACTTCAAGCTGCCGCGCCTGACGTTCGACTGACCCGCCTACATCCGCGGCGGCACGTCGCAGCCCATCAGCGCGAGCGCTCTCGTCAACTGGAGGCGGCAGTAGAGCACTGCCGCGGCGCGCCACAACCGGGTCGCCTCGTCTTCTTCCGCCACGACCGGGCAGCGGTGGTAGAACGTGTTGAACATCTGCGCGAGGCCGAACGCGTACTTGGCCAGCACGGACAGCTCCAGGGCGCGGATGGACTGGTCCGCCACCTCGTCGAGCCGGGCCGCCTCGAGCAGCAGTCCCCACGCGGCGGTCCCGTCGCCGGGCTGCTCCAGCGGCGCGGCCGGCAACGTTTCGAGCGCCGCCACCAGCGCCGCGTCGTTCAGGCCGTCCCGGTCGTACAGCTTGCGCAGGATGTTCGTGGCCCGGACGGCTGCGTACTGGACGTACGGACCGCTCTCGCCCTCGAAGCTCAGGGCCTCGTCGATGTCGAACGCGATGAGCTTCCCCCGCGAGTACTTGATCATGAAGTAACGGATGGCCGCGGTGGCGATGGCGGTGGCGATGGCGTCGGCCTCGGAGCCGCCGGCCGCCAGATCGGCATGGCGCGCGAGCACCTCGCGCCGCGCGGCGCCGGTCAGCCGGTCCAGCAGATCGTCCGCCTTAACGCCGAGTCCCTTGCGGCCGGACACCTCGACGAACGGACGCTCGGTGTCGGGATCGAGGTCATGGCCGAGGGCGCGTGCCGTCGTCGGCGACAGCGCCACCATCTCGTAGGACACGTGCACGGAGCGTTCCGCTTCCGCGCCGCGGCCCACGGCGGTGAGCGCCTGCTTCAGGAGCTGCTGCAGGTAGGTCTGCCGCGTGTCGATGACGTTGTAGACGGCGTCGGCCATGCCGAACGCGCGCGGTGCCTGCGCCGCTTCGCCGGCGGCGGAGGTCGTGGACCAGAGCTGGCGGCCGGAGCGCTGCGCGCCGTGCCGCCGGTAGCGGAAGTCGCGCTCGAGAACCCCGAGCTTCCAGAACTGGTACGCGATGTCCTTGCCGACGTAGGTGACGGTGCCGTTGGAGCGGACGATGACCTTGGACTTCGACTTCGGCCCGCCTTCGACGGCGTCGTCGTCCGCTTGCGGCGCGGCCTCGCCCTCCAGAGGCATCACCCAGCATCCGGCTTGCGGCCCGGCCGTCTCGAGGCGCACCGCTCCGGTCTCCTTGAGGACCTCGAACGCGCGGGACCAGAAACGCAGGCGCAGGATGTCGCCCTCCCACGTCAGCAGGTCGTACTCGATGTTCATCCGATCCATCGTGGCGAGATGGCAGCGGACGATCCGGTCGGCAATCAGGCGGCCCAACCGCGCCGTGGGGCCGGCGTCGGCCTCCAGGTCGTGCAAGGTCTCGGCACGGCGCGCGAGCCGCTCCGGATCGTCCTCGTACCAGGCGGTCACCCGCGCGTAGAGGTCCCAGCAGTAGTAGTCGAAGCGGGGCCGTCCGGCGAGGGCGGCGACCTGCTCGGGCGGCAGCCGCTCCAGGTGCCGGAAGCCGACCACGACGTCCGCCACCTGGACGCCCGTGTCGTCGATGTAGTTCTGGACCTCTACCGGGACTCCGAGAAAGCGCAACAGCCGCACGAGGGTGTCGCCGAGCGCGGCGTTGCGCAGGTGCCCGACGTGGGCCGCCTTGTTCGGGTTGATTGCGGTGTGCTCGACGATGGCCTTGCGGATGCCCCGGCCGGCGGGCGCCGGCGCAGGTCCGAGTGCCGCGCGCGCGAAGCGGGCCCGGTCGAGAAAGATGTTTACGTAGCCGTTGGGAGCCGGCTCGACCCGGTCGACGCCGTCGAGGGGCCCGAGCGCGGCGACGATCTCGGCGGCGATGGCGCGCGGCGCCTTGCGGAGCACCCTGGCCAGCTCGAACGCCACGGTGACGCCGAGGTCGCCCATCGAGCGGTCCGGCGGGTACTGGATCGCCACGTCCGGCAGGCGATCGGATTCGAGACCGTACAGGTCCGCCAGCACGTCGCGCACACGCGACCGCACCGCCGCGTGCATCCCCAGGATCATCGGATGTGCTCCTTCGCTCGGCCGCGCGCCGGCCGCGAGCGAATCGGCCGCGACCTGCCGTCAACGTGCATGGTAGGCGGCGAGCGCCAGCGCCCGCGCGTAATCGGCCGGCGTGTTGACGTTGAAGAACAAGGTGCCGGCCGGATCGAGCGGCCGGATCGCGGCATCGCCCAGCTCGTACCGCCGCATCTCGCGCACCGCCTCGTGCGCCTGCAGCGTCCCCGCCGCGATCCGGCGTTCGAGCAGCGGTATGCAGGAGGCGCGGTAGCAGGCGCACAGCGGCTGGTAGCCGTCGCGCGTGTGCGGAACGGCCACATCGACCGCGACGCTCGCGTGCTGCAGCAGCCGGGCCAGGAACGCCGGGTCGAGGAACGGCATGTCGCCGGCCACCACCAGCGTTCGCGAAGACCGCGAGGTGGTCAGGGCTGCGTGCACGCCGCCGAGCGGTCCCGCGGCACCGAGGACGTCGGGATGCACGGGCACGTCGAGTCCTGCGTACGTCTTGCGGTCGTCTGCCACGATGAACACCTGATCGGCCACCGCCCGGAGTGCCGCCAGCAGGCGGTCGACGATGCGCCGGTCGCCAAGGGGAAGCAGCAGCTTGGGTCTGCCGCCGAACCGGCGCGCCCGGCCGCCGGCGAGGATGGCCGCCGTCGACATCGCCGACCGAAACCTTACCAGATTCTTCCTTCCGTTCGCCCCGCCGGCCGGGCACGGCTTGCGTTGACACCGTTCGGGGGCTCGGCTACCGTGGGGGCAGGAGCCAATCCAGGTATCGACATGTCCATCAGGCAAGCTCGTCGTCGGATTCGGCGCCTGCTCCGCTGGGGCGTTGCCGTCTGGACACTGATGCTGCTGGTTGCGGCGTGGCCGGGCGCGCAACAGGAAGAGCGGGACCGGCGTCCGGTCGTCTACACGACGGAAGTCGAAGCCCTCATCCATCCCGTGTCCGCCGAGTACATCGGCCAGGCGCTGGACGAAGCGGATCGCGCGAGGGCCGATCTGGTCGTGCTGGTGCTGCGGACGCCCGGCGGGCTGGTCGATTCCACCCGCGAGATCAACACCCGGATTATCGAGGCCGAGACGCCTGTCGTGGTCTACGTCGGTCCGAGCGGCACCCGGGCCGCGTCGGCCGGTTTCCTGATCACCATCGCCGCGGACGTGGCCGTCATGGCGCCGGGCACGCACATCGGCGCCGCCCATCCGGTCTCGGGCACCGGGTCGGGGATGGACGAGACCGCGGCGGAGAAGGCCGCGTCCGACGTGGCGGCCTACGCGCGGTCGATCGCGAGCCAGCGGCTGCGCAACGTGGAGCTGGCGGAAAAGGCGGTCACCGAGAGCCAGTCCTTCACGGAACGGGAGGCTCTCGAAGCCGACCCGCCGTTGATCGACCTCATCGCCGCGGATCTCGACGACCTGCTGCGTCAGCTCGACGGCCGCGAGGTGCGCCGCTGGGACGGCAGCGTCGAGGTGCTGCGGACGGCGGACGCCGCGATCGAAACCGTCGAAATGACCTGGCGGCAACGGTTGCTCAGTGCCATTGCGCACCCCCAGATAGCGGTGCTGCTGTTCAGTCTCGGGAGTCTCGGGCTGACCATCGAGCTCTGGAACCCGGGCGCCGCGGTGCCCGGCATCGTCGGGGCGGTATGCCTGCTGCTGGCGTTCTTCGCTTTCCAGATACTGCCGATAAACTACGTCGGCCTCCTGCTGATCCTGTTCGGAATGGTGCTGCTCGTCATCGAGATGTTCACACCGACCTACGGTCTCCTGGCGGTCAGCGGCATCACCAGCATGCTGTTCGGGGCGGTGATGCTGTTCGACTCTCCGGCGCCCGAGCTGCAGCTCGGCTGGCCGTTCATCCTCTTCACGGTGCTGGTTCTGGGCCTCGGCACCGGCGCGTTGACGCGGCTCGGGATCAGGGCGCATCAGGTCCGCGCGGTCACCGGGGTGGACGGCATGCTGCAGCAGGAGGGTCTGGCCCTCGATCCGATTCCGGCGGGCGGGCGCGGCCGGGTCTCGACGCGCGGTGAGATCTGGACGGCGGCCGCCGCCCCGGGGGGAGACATCGCCGGCGGCGAGCGCGTACAGGTGGTCGCGGTCGAGGGCATGGTGCTTACCGTGCGGCGCGCGGCGCCGCCGTCAGAGGGAGGATCGGAGTCATGAACATCGGCCCGGAGCTGGTCGTACTGATCATCGTTCTGCTGTACATCGCGAACTCCATCAAGATTCTCAACGAGTACGAGCGGGCCGTGATCTTCCGTCTCGGAAAGCTCTATCCGCGGCCGAAGGGGCCGGGCGTGATCCTGGTCTTCGCGCCGATCGACCGCATGGTCCGGGTCAGTTTGCGCACCATCGTCATGGATGTGCCGCCGCAGGACGTCATCACCAAGGACAACGTCTCGGTCAAGGTCAACGCGGTGGTCTACTTCCGGGTCATGGATCCGCAGCGGTCGGTCGTCGAGGTCGAGAACTTCCACTATGCGACCTCGCAGCTCGCCCAGACCACGCTGCGCAGCGTGCTCGGCCAGGTGGAGCTGGACGGCCTCCTGTCGGAGCGCGAGTCGCTCAACCAGCAGCTCCAGCAGATCCTCGATCTGCACACCGATCCCTGGGGCGTGAAGGTCTCTTCGGTCGAGGTAAAGCACGTCGATCTCCCGGTCGACATGCAGCGCGCGATGGCCGCGCAGGCGGAAGCCGAGCGCGAGAAGCGTGCTAAAATCATCCATGCGGAAGGCGAGTTCATCGCGTCGGAGAAGCTGTCGCAGGCCGCCGAAGTTATGGGCACGCAGCCGCTGGCGCCGGTTCTCCGCTATCTGCAGACCTTGACGGAGATCGCCGGCGAGAAGAACTCGACCATCGTCTTTCCGCTGCCTATCGACCTCATGGGTGCGTTGTCCGGCAAACGCGACGACGGAGCGTGACGCCAAGATCCTCGGGCGGGAGCGGCCTCGGTTCCAAGCACATCGTCTTTCTGGCGATGGTGAGCGCTTGGCTGGCCGTGGTCGTGTTCCTGCTCGGCGTGATGGTCGGTCGCGACGTGTCGATCGTGGAAATGATTACCGGGCAGGAGGCTGCCGGCGCCGCGGACGAATCGTTGGCGGCCGACGAGCAGCCGTTCATCGCCAGCACCACGCGGCGCGAGCCCTCGATGGCGGCGACCGACGGCGACGACCTGTCCTACTTCCAGCGTCTGGACGACGATCTGGGTCCCGAGCTCGACGCAAGTCTGCTGGAGCGTTCCGCGCCGGCTGCCGAGAGCGTCGCCCCTATCGGTGCCGAAGGGGCGAGCTTGCCCGAGGCGTCCGCGGGACAATCCGACGGCTACGCGATCCAGGTCACGACGCTGCGCGAGAGCGACGCTGCCGAGAGGATGGCGCAGGGGCTCGTGGAAAAGGGGTATCCGGCGTTTGTCGTTCCGCCCGCCCCCGGTGTCCCTGTCTCGGTGTTCCGGGTCAGGGTCGGCACGTATACGGATCGTGATGAGGCCGAACAGGTTCTCAAGAGGCTCGAAGGCGAAGAGTCGCTCCGGCCCTGGATCACGCGGTAGCGTGTCTTCGGCGGTCCGAACAGCGCCCCCGCTGCTTGCCTCCCTCTCCGGCGTTCTGTTGTTTCTGAGCTTTCCGACCCTGGGACACCCGGCCGTCGCCTGGCTGGCCCTGGTGCCGCTGCTGATCGCCGTGGCGCCGGTGACCCCGTGGCGGGCGCTGCGGCTGGGCGCGGTCACCGGGTTGGTGCATTTCGCGGGCACCCTCTACTGGATCCCGGCGGTGATGATCGAGTACGGCGGATTGCCGGTGCCGGCGGCGTGGTTCGTGCACGCGCTGCTGGTCGCCGTGCTGGCGCTGTTTCCGGCGCTGTTCGCCGCCGGCACGGCCGACCTGACGGCGCGTATGGGGCCGCCGGGATTGCTGTTCGCGCCCGCCCTGTGGGTCACGACGGAGTTGGGGCGGATGCATCTCTTCACCGGTTTTCCCTGGGCGCTGGTCGGCTACAGTCAGGTCCCGTTCCCGGCCGTCGCGCAGGCCGCGAGCGTCGTCGGCGTGCTCGGTGTTTCGGGGCTCGTGGTTGCGGTGAACGGGGCCATCGCGTACGCGGTGGTGGCCGGGTCGGGGTCCAGGCGCACGCCGGTCGTGGCGACCGCTGCCCTGGTCGCGGTCGTCGTGGCGTTCGGGGCCTGGCGCCTTGAGGACCGGTCCCTTCTGCGGGCCGGGTCTGCGCTGCGGGTGGCCGCGCTCCAGGGCAATTTCCGGCAGGACGAGAAGTGGAACCCGCTGCGGAGCGACGCCATCCTGGAGACCTATCTCGGACAGACGCGGCGGGCGGCCGCCGGGGGCGCGCGGTTGGTGGTCTGGCCGGAGTCCGCGACGCCGTTCCCGCTCGATCGGGATTCGAGGGGGGAAGCGGTGCGCGCCGGGGCGCGGGAGTCCGGCGCGCATCTCCTGGTCGGCACGACGGAAGTCGTGCGCGACGCCGGCACGCGGTACTACAACGCGGCCTACATGATCGAGCCCGACCGGGGCGCGACGTCCGGGGTGTACCGCAAGCAGCACCTCGTTCCTTTCGGCGAGTACGTGCCGCTGCGATGGGCGCTGTTCTTCATCTCGCCGCTGGTGGATGCGGTGGCCGATTTTTCCCCCGGCACGGAGCCGCGGACGCTCCCGGTCGGCGGGAGCTCCGTGGGCACCGCCATCTGCTACGAGATCATCTATCCTGGCCTGGTGCGGGAGCTCGTGCTCCGCGGCAGCGAGTTGCTGGCGACGGTCACGAACGATGCGTGGTACGGTCGCTCGGCCGCCCCGTACCAGCACTTCCAGCAGGCGACGATGCGGGCGATAGAGCAGGGGCGCTTTCTCGTCCGCGCGGCCAATACCGGTATCAGCGGCGTGATCGATCCGTACGGTCGCGTGCTGGCGCGGTCGGAACTGTTCGAGCCGGCCGTCGTGGTCGAGGACGTCCGGTTACTGGACGGCCTCACGTTCTACGGACGGTTCGGCGATGCGCCGGCATATGCCGGCGTGGTCATTGCCGCGATCGCGATCGGCTGCGGGCGGCGGCGCCGCCTTCGCGACTGGCGGCCGTGACAGCGGATCACTGTCGGCGTTCGGCGCGCCCGATTCGTGGTCGGGGCGGGCCGGGACGACGCATGGGACGGAGGCATACCCGTGGCGATAGCCCTGGACGAGCACGTTCGTCGGTATCAGGACCTGATGAAGCGCGCGGCCGATCTGCGGAGCTATCTTTGACCCCGCCGCCGTCGAATCGGAGATGGAGAAGCTGGAGCGCAAGGCTGCGGCGCCCGATTTCTGGGGCGATCAGTCGGCGGCGCAGCGCGTGCTGCAGCGGCGCCGCCGACTGCAGGAGGACTTCGATCTGGCCGAGTCGTTACGGCGCAAGACGGACGATCTGGCGGTGCTGTTCGAATGGGCCGAACAGGGCGAGGAGGTAGCCGGCGATCTGGAGACGGGGCTCACCGAGCTGCGACAGGAGGTCGAGGGCGCCGAGGTGCGCAAGATGCTGGGCGGCGAGCACGACCTCTGCAACGCCATCGTCTCCATTCACCCCGGCGCCGGCGGGACGGAATCGCAGGATTGGGCGGAGATGCTGCTGCGCATGTACCTCCGGTGGGCCGAACGCCGCGGATTCTCCCGCGAGGTAATCGACACGCAGCCCGGCGACGAAGCCGGCGTCAAGAGCGCCACCGTCACCGTCGGCGGCGACTACGCCTATGGACTGCTTCTGGCCGAGGCGGGCATCCACCGCCTGGTTCGCATCTCGCCGTTCGATCAGGCGGCCCGGCGGCACACCTCGTTCGCGTCGGTGTTCGTCTGGCCGGAGCTGCCGGACGACGTGGAGATCGATCTGGAGGAGAAGGACCTCCGCATCGACACGTATCGGTCCAGCGGCGCGGGAGGGCAGCACGTCAACGTGACGGACTCGGCGGTGCGCATCACGCACTTGCCGACCGGTATCGTGGTTTCGTGCCAGAACGAGCGCTCGCAGCACCGCAACCGGGACGCGGCGATGGCGGTGCTCAAGGCGCGCCTGTACGACCGCAGGTTGAAGGAGCAGCAGGACCGGCTGGAGGAGATCGGCGGCGAGAAGAAGGACATCGCCTTCGGCAGCCAGATCCGCAGCTATGTGCTGCATCCCTACCGCATGGTGAAGGATCACCGGACCAGGGTCGAGCAGGGCAACGTCGATCGGGTCCTCGACGGCGACCTCGATGCTTTCATCAAGGCCTACCTGATGCGCAAGGCGTCCGGCACGCTCGGAAAGCCGGAGGCGACCGAGGACCGCTAGCGCAGAAAGGCCGCGCCCGGCTCGGTGCCGGCGATGAAGGCCTCCTCGATGGGCCGGCGCGTTCCCGGACCGGCCAGCTCTCCCGTCTGCGGGTCGACCGACGCGAAGACGATGTTCGTCGGCGGATCGAACTCGGGCTGTATCTCGCGGTCGCCGATGTAGGCCCGCATGAAGTCGATCCAGATGGGCAGCGCCACGCGGGCGCCTTCCTCGCGGTTGCCCATCGTCTTCTTCTCGTCGTGCCCCACCCAGACGCCGAGCGTGATGTCCGGATCGAATCCCACGAACCAGGCGTCGGTGAAATCGTCCACGGTTCCGGTCTTGCCGCCGACCGGCCAGTTCAGTTGCAGGGCCCGCCGGCCCGTCCCCCGCTGCACGACACCGCGCATGAGGCTGGCCATGATGTAGGCGGTGTCGGGCCGCAACGCGTCACGCGACTGCGGGCGGTTCTCCTCCAGCAGGTCCCCGTTGCGATCGATCACCCGTTCGATCAGGAAGGGCAGCATGCGTCTGCCCTGATTGGGGAACACCGAGTAGGCGCTGGTCACCTCCATCAGCGTCGCCTCCGCCGAGCCGAGGGCCACGGACAGATAGGCCGGAATGGGCGAGCTGAAGCCCACCCGGCGCGCGAAGTCGACGACCACTTCGGGGCCGACTTCGTTCATGAGCCACACCGCCGGCACGTTGCGCGACGTCTCGAGAGCGTAGCGCAGGGTGACCGGTCCCTTGTACTCGTAGTCGTAGTTGTTCGGACGGTACCTGGGCTGATTCGGACCCGCCTCGAAGCTGACCGGTTCGTCCCGGAGAATGCTGGTCGTCGTGTGGCCCTGATCGACCGCGGCAGCGTACAGGACGCCCTTGAACAGCGAGCCGAGCTGCCGGAATGCCTGCGTCGCGCGGTTGAACCGGCTGCGTTCGAAATCGTAGCCGCCCACCATGGCGAGAACCTCTCCGGTCCGGTTCTCGATGGCGATCAGCGCTCCTTCCACCGCGGGTTCCTGATCGAGGGTGGCGGTTCCGCGGCGGCCCGGCGCGTCCGGCAGGGTCACCAGCGTCACGTCGATCAGGTCCCCGGCCTGCACGAGCTCGTCCGGCGCAGACATCCGCGTCCAGGCGAAGCCGTCGGGGCCGATGTCCGCCGCGTGCGGGCCGACGCGAACCCGAATGGTGTCGGCGGTCGTTTCCGTCACCACCGCCGGGACCATGTCGCCCTCCGCGATGGGCAACCGCCACCGGAAGTGCTCGAACTCCTCGACGGACTCGACCGCGTCGTCGCCGCGGAGCACGTTGCGTTGGGCGCCGCGGAAGCCGTGGCGCTTGTCGACGGCGCGCAGTCCCTCCGAGACCGCCCTGTTCGCGGCGCGCTGCAGGGAGAGGTCGAGCGTAGAGTGGACGACGAGGCCATCCTCGTAGAGGCGCTGCGCGCCGTAGCCGGCCTCGAGGTGCTGGCGAATCTCCTCGAGGAAGTAGGGCGCGACGGTGTTGGCCCTCCGGCTGCGCGGAGCGAGCACGATCGGCTTGGCCATCTCGGCGGCGGCGACCGCCTCGGTGATGTAGTCTTCCGCGGCCATTCGTCCCAGCGCGTAGTTGCGCCGCTCGATGGCGCGCTCCATGTTGACGAGCGGGCTCCAGCGCGCCGGCGACTGCAGGATGCCCGCTATCAGGGCGGCCTCGCCGAGCTCGAGCTCCATGGCGGACTTGCCGAAGTAGAGCTGCGCTGCCGCCTCGACGCCGTGGGCGGCGTGCCGTGCCGTGCCGAGCCAGATCTGGTTGGCGTAGAGGGCCAGTATCTCGCGCTTCGTGTAGCGCTTCTCGATGAGGAAGGTGTAGTAGACCTCCCAGGCCTTGCGCTGCCACGCCTTCTGGAGCCCGAGGCTCCGGCCCGCGACCTCGATGTTGCGCGCGAGCTGCATCGTCAGCGTGCTGGCGCCGGCGGCCGTGAGATCGCCGGCCGCCACGTTCCGGATCACGGTCCGGATGCCGGCCGGGATGCTGATGCCCTGATGCTCGAAGAACGAAGCGTCCTCGGCCGCGATGATGGCGTTGCGGAGCACCTCGGGGATGTCGTCGTAGCCGATGATGTCCCTGCGCTCGGTGGCGAACTCCCCGATCAGCTCGCCGCCGCGCGCGTACACGCGGGTGATGGTGTCGGGCGCGTAGTCGTCGAGCGCCTCTATTTCGGGCAGGTCCGGCGAGTAGGCGAGCAGCACGCCGGTGACGATCCCGAACAGGGCGGCGCCGGCGAAGAGGCTCAGGATGACGGCCTGACGCACGTAGCGGTTCGGTGCAGGAGCCACGCGAATCTCCTCGTTCTCACTGGGGGTGGATTGACTATAGCACGCGCATCGGCCAATCCGGCGGCGCTGCGGGAGCGGTCTCGACTTGACAAGATGTGGCTAAGATTATATGTTTGGATCGTCATATAGGCAAGGCTGGAGGCCGCAGTGAGCGGTGATTTCGCGCGGCGCGGAAAGTCGCCGGGCACGAGGAACAGCAGAAGATGAGCAAGATCATCGGGATCGACCTGGGCACGACGAACTCGGTCGTGGCCGTCATCGAGGGCGGCGAGCCGACGGTCATCGCCAACCCGGAGGGGAGCAGGCTGACGCCGTCGGTCGTCGCGTTCGCGAAGTCCGACGAACGGCTCGTGGGGCAGGTCGCCAAGCGGCAGGCGGTGACCAACCCGGAGAACACCGTCTTCTCGATCAAGCGGTTCATGGGGCGCCGCTTCGATGAAGTGAACGAAGAGATGACGATGGTGCCCTACGAGGTGGTGCGCGCGAAGAACGGCGACGCGCGGGTCAAGGCGGGTGGCAAGGAGCTGTCGCCGCCCGAGCTGTCGGCCATGGTGCTGCAGAAGCTGAAGGCGGCCGCCGAGGAATACCTGGGCCAGTCCGTCACCAGGGCGGTCATCACCGTGCCCGCCTACTTCAACGACGCGCAGCGGCAGGCCACCAAGGACGCCGGGCAGATCGCGGGGCTCGAGGTGCTGCGGATCGTCAACGAGCCTACCGCGGCCGCGCTCGCCTACGGACTAGACAAGAAGACGGATGAGACGATCGCGGTATACGACTTCGGCGGCGGCACCTTCGACATATCGATCCTGGAAGTGGGCGAGGGCGTGGTCGAGGTCAAGGCGACCAACGGCGATACCCACCTCGGCGGCGACAACCTCGATCAGGAGGTCATCGACTGGATCGTCGGGGAGTTCAAGCGGGAGGAGGGCATCGACCTCAGCCGGGACCCGATGGCGCTCCAGCGCCTCAAGGAAGCGGCCGAGAAGGCCAAGATGGAGCTGTCGACCGTGGTCGAGACGGAGATCAACCTGCCGTTCATCACGGCCGACGCTTCGGGCCCGAAGCACCTCCAGAAGAAGTTGACGCGGGCACGGTTCGAGCAACTGGTCGAGCCGCTGCTGCAGCGGACCGTCGAGCCGGTCCGCAGCGCCCTGCGGGACGCCGGGCTGGATCCTTCGCGGATCGACGAGGTGGTGCTGGTCGGCGGTTCGACCCGCGTCCCCCGGGTGCAGGCGATCGTGAAGGAGCTGTTCGGCAGGGAGCCGCACCGCGGCGTGAACCCGGACGAAGTGGTGGCGATCGGTGCGTCCGTGCAGGCGGGCGTGTTGGCCGGCGAGGTCAAGGACCTGCTGCTGCTCGACGTGACGCCGCTGTCGCTCGGCATCGAGACCCTCGGGGGGGTCATGACTTCCCTGATCCAGCGCAACACGACCATCCCGACCAAGAAGAGCGAGACCTTCTCGACCGCCGCGGACAATCAACCGAGCGTCGAAGTGCACGTTCTGCAGGGCGAGCGGTCGATGGCCAGGGACAACCGCACCCTCGGCAAGTTCCATCTGGACGGCATACCGCCCGCCCCGCGCGGCGTTCCGCAGATCGAGGTTACCTTCGACATCGACGCCAACGGCATCGTCAACGTCTCGGCCAAGGACCTCGGCACCGGAAAGCAGCAGCAGATCACGATTACCGCCTCGAGCGGCCTCGGCAAGGACGAGGTCGACAAGATGATGCGGGACGCCGAGGCCCATGCCGACGAGGACAAGACCCGCAAGGAAGAGGTGGAGACCCGCAACCGGGCCGACCAGGCGGCCTATGCCGCCGAGCGCATGCTGAAGGACGCCGGCGACAAGCTGTCCGAGGCGGAGCGCAAGCCGGTGGAGGAGGCCGTCGCGGCGCTGAAGAAGGCCGCCGAGGGTGGCGACGCCGGTGCGATCAACGAGGCGCTGGAGAAGCTGAATGCGGCCCAGCAGACCGCGGCCCAGGCGTTGTATGCGAAGACCGCGCAGGCCGGTCCCGGTGGTGCCGCGGGAGGCCCCGAAACCGGTGCCGGCGCGGGTCCCGGGGGCGCTACGGGCCCCGGTGGGGGACCGGGTGCCGGTGCCGGGCCGGGCGGGCCGCGGGCCGGCAATGCCGGAGACGTGATAGACGCGGAGGTCGTCGAGGACGGGAAGCAGTAGCGGTGAGCGAGGCGGTGGAGGTGGCGCCCCGTGCCCCAGGTGGACTTCTACGTCATTCTCGGCGTTGAGCGCTCGGCGACGCGCGACGAGGTGAGCCGGGCCTACCGGCGCCTCGCCCGCCGTTATCACCCTGGCATCAATCCGGGCGACGGCGAGGCCGAGGCGTTCTTCCGGATCGTGACCGAGGCCTACGAGACGTTGCGGGACCCGGCTCGCCGCCGGGACTACGACGCGCACGGCGTCCGGGGGGAGCACGAGCCCCGGCCGGCCGCGATCGAGTTCCAGGGATTCGACTTTTCGCCAGGTGCGGGCGGGTCCGGAGCCTCCGCCACCTTCGAGGAGCTGTTCTCCGACGTGCTCCCGGCGCCGGAAGCGCGCGGGGGAGCCGCGCCCGGGCGGCCCGAACGCGGAGGCGACCTGTTCGGCGAGATCGCGCTCTCGTTCGAGGAGGCGGTGCACGGGACCGAGCGCAGGCTGACCGTCACCCGGCTCGACGTCTGCGACGAATGCGGGGGAAGCGGCCGGCGCCGCGCCGTCGAGACGAGCTGTGCGATCTGCCGCGGTACCGGAACCACCCGCCGGCGCCGCGGGCACATGGTCTTCGCGACGCGTTGCGCTGCTTGCGAAGGCACGGGGTCGCTCCGCTTCCGGTCGTGCGCCGCCTGCCGCGAACGCGGGCTCGCGTCCCGCGACGAGGAAATCGTCATTCATGTGCCGGCCGGCGTGGACGACGGGTCACGCCTCCGGGTGGAGGCCAAGGGGAACGCGGGAGCGCGGGGCGGCGAGCCGGGCGATCTCTACATCGTCGCGAAGGTGGGGCGGCATCGGTTCCTGCGGCGCGAGGGACAGGATCTGCATCTCGAGCTGCCCGTCGCCATTCACGAGGCCGCGCTCGGAGCGGCCCTCGACGTGCCGACCCTCGACGGCGCGGCCCGGCTGCGCGTACCCCCCGGAACGCGCTCCGGCCAGCGGTTTCGCTTGCGCAAGCACGGGGTTCCCTCGCCGCGGCGCGACGGCGTTCGCGGCGATCTCGTCGTGACGGTGAACGTCGTGCTGCCGCCGGTGGCGGACGACCGGTCCAGGGCGCTGCTCCGGGAGTTCGGCCGGATCAACGCAACCGATGTCCGCAAGGGGCTCTTCGAAGATTGACGCACATGGCCAAGCAGACGGGCGCCGGACCCTACATGATCAGCGTTGTGGCGCAACGCTACAACATCCATCCGCAGACCCTGCGGCTCTACGAGCGCGAGGGTCTGCTGAAGCCGTCGCGCACGGACGGCAATACGCGCCTCTACGGCGAAGAGGACATCGAGCGTCTGGAGACCATTCTCTCGCTGACCCGCGACCTCGGCGTGAACCTCGCCGGGGTGGAGATCATCCTCAACATGCGCGAGAAGATGGCGCGCATGCAGCACGAGGTCAACGAGTTCATGCACTACGTCAAGCAGGAGCTCGCACGTGGGGTGGGCGACTGGGAGCAACGGCTCGGGACCGCGCTCGTCAAGTCCAATCCGAGCGATCTGGTGCGGCCGGCGCCGTCCGGGGCGCCGGAGACGCGCCGCGCCGGAGCGCCGGAGACGCGCCGCCGCCGGACGCCGGACAGCCGGGAGTAGCCGACGCCGGGCCGCGGCGGTGTCGGCGCGGACTGCCACCAGTCCCCGTGGTGAAACTTCGTATCGTACCGCCGCTCGAATGCAGCGGGGCTCTTCGCGCGGGCTGCTAAGCTTGTGCGGTGACGCCGCGGGGAGAGGCGCAGGTGCAGGCGGACTGTCCGGACTGCCGGGGCACCGGCTGGAGCACGCGTACGGTGGACGGCACGCGCCGGGCCGAGCGGTGCGGCTGCTGGCGCGTCGGCGTTGCCGAGCAGATGCTGGCGCGGGCTCGCATCCCCGCGCGCTACGCCAGGTGCGACTTCTCGACGTTCATCACCTACGACAACGAGAAGCTGCAGCGCGCGTTCAGGAAGGCGGCCGAGTTCGCCGCTGCGTTCCCCGTCGTCGACAAGGGGCTCCTGTTCATCGGTCCTCCGGGCATCGGCAAGACGCACCTGGCCGTGTCGGTGCTGCGCGAAGTAGTGCTGAAGGGGATGCGCGGAGTCTACTACGACACCCGCTCGCTGCTGAGCGCCATCCGCAGCACCTACAACCCGGTCACCCGCGCGTCGGAGGCGGACGTTCTGGCAGAGGTGATGCATGCCGAGTTGCTCGTGCTGGACGACCTTGGCGCGGAACGGCTGACGGACTGGGTCGAGGAGACGATGCACCTGGTCGTCAACTCGCGCTACAACGAGAAGCGTCCCACCGTTTTCGCCACCAACTACGAGGACGTTTCCGAAGAAGGGGATCTCGATTCGCTGCTCGCCCGCGTCCGCCCCCGTCTCCTTTCGCGACTGCGCGAAATGTGCGAGTTTCTGGAGTACGACGGGCCGGACTACCGTGAGTTCGATCACCCGCCGACCGCGGAGTCCCTGTCCCAGAAGCGGAGAATCCAGCCAGGTCTTCGCGCCGGGCTGTCCGCCCCGCGGGCCGAGCGCCTGCCGCAGCGGACGTCGGCGCGGGCGCGTGCCCGGATCCCGGAAGGACAGCTCGACCTGGGCTGGGCCGGCGGCAAGGCAGGCACCTGATGCCGACCGGCGGCGCCGTCGGCCTGTACGTCCATGTGCCGTTCTGTTCCGCAATCTGCAGCTATTGCAACTTCAATCGCGGGCTGCTGGACGAGGATCTCAAGCGGCGCTACGTCTCCGCGGTGACGCGAGAGATAGAGCGCAGCGCGGACGGCAGCCGCGTCGATTCGATTTTCTTCGGGGGCGGAACACCGTCGCTGCTCGCGGTCGAGGAGGTGGCGCGGGTTCTGGACGCCTGCCGCGCCGCCTTCGACGTGGCGTCCGACGCGGAGACGACGCTCGAGATGAACCCCGAATCGTGCAGTCGCTCCTACGTCGCGGCCCTGCTCGACACCGGGATCAATCGCATCAGCCTCGGGGTGCAGTCGTTCGACGACGCCGAGCTCGCCCGGCTGGGCCGGGCGCACACGGCGGCGCAGGCCCGCGCGGCGTTTGCGGCGGTTCGCGCGGCCGGCTGCGAGAACGTCAGCCTCGACCTGATGATGTGGCTGCCGGCGCAGGCCCGCGCGGCGTTCGCGGCATCGGTCGAGGCCCTGCTGGCGCTCGCCCCCGATCACGCATCGCTGTACATGCTGGAGCTCTATCCGAACGCGCCGCTGCGGGAAGAAGCGGCGCGCTGCGGCTGGTCGCAGGCCCCCGACGAGGACGCGGTCGCGATGTATCTCGATGCCTTCTCCCGGACCGACGCGGCCGGTTACCGGCAATACGAGATTTCCAACGTCGCGCGGGCGGGCAGGTGCTCGCGCCACAATCTCAAGTACTGGCAGGATGGCGAGTGGCTCGGCTTCGGGTGCGGCGCCCACTCCACGCGGGCCGGCGTCCGCCGGAAGAACGTGGCGGAGACGGTACGCTACGTGGAGGCGGTCGAGCGGGGAGCGCCGGCGACGGAGACCTGCCGCCGCCTGTCCACGGACGAACGGCTGGGTGATGCTCTCATCACGGGGCTGCGTCTCGTCGAGGGCGTGCACCTCGCCACCGTCGAGCGGCGCTACGGCGTCGACGTGCGGGCGCGGTACGGCGCCGAGGTGCGCAGGTTCGTCGATGCGGGGTGGATGGTCGACGCGGCGGGTCGGTGGCGCCTGACCCGACCCGGCATGCTGGTGTCGAACGAGGTGCTGGGGACTTTCGTCTAGCACGGGCGGTACGGTAAAGTATCCGCTCTTTCCGGGCACGGGGGATCCAAGGAGGACACGAACATGCGCTGGTTTCGCAAGGAGCGGTCGATGCGGCGGATCTTTCTCGGGGGCGCGTTTGCGGCGACGCTGGCCGTCGGCGTGATGCTGGGAACGTTGGTCCCTTCGCAGCAGGTGGAGGCGCAGCCTCAGGTCACGTTCGCCGGCGATGCCGCGGTCATGCTGCACTTCGTCAAGCCGGGGTCCACGTCGGCCTACGAAGGCGTGATGGCAAGGCTCGGCCAGGCGCTGCAGCAGAGCCAGAACGAGCAGACCAACCGGCAGACGCAGGCTGCCGGCTGGAAGGTCTATCGCGCCAGCATGGACATTTCCGGCCAGGGGAACGTGATGTACGCCTGGGTCATCGACCCGGTGTTGGGCGGCGCCAACTATGCGGCGGCGACCATCATGAACGAGGTGTTCCCGGGCGAGATCGAGCAGCTGTACAACAGCTACAACGGCTCCTTCACGGACGCCGCGCTGAAGCAGCTCCCGATCAATCTCACGCTCGTCGCCGACTTCTAGGAGCTTGCGCCGCGGAACGCTGCGACGGGCCGAAACTCCGAGCCTGCGACTCGTTTTCGGGGCGCCGGACTTCGGATAGCTCGCTCCGGCGGGAGGCGGTCGGCGTCTCGTTTCCCGGCGAAGTCCGGGTGGAGCGTCCGCGGCACTCGGGGCGGTCGGGTCGTACGCCCGGCCGCCTTTCCTCTTGGCTTGGCGCCGAACGTCCCGCGGCCGACACCGAGGCCGGTGGACCGCCGGGTTCGACGGCTCATCCGTTACCGCATGGCCCGGCGGTCGGGTGGCCCGGTTCGTTCGGCCGGTAGCGCTTGGCTGCTGCTCGAAGGGGTGGGCGATGTTGTCGATGAGTACCGGCCGCTCCGGCCGGCACGGGTCGGGCTTGGTGTTGCCGATTGCCGCGGCGCTACTCGTGGGAGTAGCCGTCGGCATGGCGATGCCCCGGCCCTTCGAGTCCATTCGTGCCGCGCAGCCGCCGGCGGGCGTCCAGCAGACAGCCCCTGCGCCCCTGCCGTCTCCCGGCGCGCAACCGCCGGCGCCCGACGAGACCGATCCCGACGAGGACGCCGCGGAGACGGAAGCGGATGCGCCGCCGCCGCTTGCCACGCGCACGTTCGAGGCGCCCGCCGCCCTGGTCATGAACTACATCCAGGCCGCCAGCGCGACCGTCTTCGAGCAGAATGTGCGCGCGCTGGTCCAGGAGATGGCGGCGAGCGAGGATCCGGAGCGTCAGGGGCAGGCCGCCGGCTGGACCATGTACCGCGTGCGCGAGCCGGGTCCCAACAACAACGCGGTCTACGTCTGGCTGTTCGACCCGGTCGTGACGAATGCGAACTACGCGGTGCCGCAGCTTCTGAACGAGGCGTTTCCGGACCAGGTGCAGCAGCTCTACGAGACCTACAACCAGTCGTTCGGCATGGGGCAGGCGTTTCTCAATCTCGATCCCGTCGTGCTGGTGCAGGAATAGCGGACCGGGCGCCTTGCGCCCGGCGTCAGAAGGCCACGTTGAGCGCCGCGTAGGCTCGCCGCGACCGGCGATGCGCGCTGTCACCTCGCAACACGAACAGGCGGTAGTCGAATCGGACGCGGAACGGCCCGTTCAGGCGGACGTAGATGCCGCCGCCGGCGCTCGCCGCGAGGCCGGTTCGGGCGGGTCCCTCCAGGCGTTCGCGGTACATTCCTCCGCCGAAGGATCCGTAGACCTGCACGCGGCGATCGGTCGACGAAGTCCCGACCAGAAGATTGAACAGGCCGGTTCTCAGCGCGGGCCTTCCCGCGATCCGATCCGCGGGCGTGCCGCCGTACTCGAACTCCACGCCGACCGGCTGCAACGACAGGCCGAGCGCAGCGCCGAACGTCGTGCGAGGGCCCGTCGTGGTGCTGCCGGCGAAGACGGTCAGGTCCGCGAACGCGCGATCCGCGCCCGCTCCCAGCAGGAGCGTCAACAGCGCCACGCGCAGCGCGCGTCCGGCTCCGGCTCCGGCTCCGGTCCAGCCAACCATCGCGCACCATTATCGACCGGGTAAGTCCGGAGGCTGCTGGAGCCGGGCGGCGGGCCGGAGGCCGCGGCTCGGCGCGTGATAGAGTCTCGACGCCATGGATTTCCGCCCCACCGAGGCCGAGGAGGTGACGCGGCGGGCGGTGCGCGAGTTCGCCGAGCGGGAGATCGCGCCGCACGTCATGGCGTGGGACGAGGCGCAGGCCTTTCCCGCCGAGCTGCTGGCGCAACTCGCGGAGCTGGGGTTGCTCGGCATCCAGTTTCCCACCCGCTACGGGGGCGCCGGACTCACCGCGGTGGAGTACTGCATCTGCATCGAGGAGCTCGCGCGCGTCGATCCGACCATTGCCCTCACCGTGGCCGCCCACAACGGGCTGGGCGCGGCCCATGTCGCGATGTTCGGCACCGAGGCGCAGAAGGAGCGCTGGCTGGCGCCGCTGGCGCAGGGCGAGTTCCTGGGGGCCTGGGCGCTCACCGAGCCCGATGCCGGAAGCGACGCCGGCAGCCTGCGGACGCGCGCCCGCCGCGACGGCGACGGCTGGGTCCTGGACGGCACGAAGACGTTCACCACCCACGCGGGTCTCGCCGGCCTCACCGTCGTGATGGCGGTTACGGATCCGGACGCGCGGCGCCATGGAATATCCGCCTTCGTCGTCGAGCGCGGCGCGCCGGGCCTGTCCGCCGGCCGCAAGGAGAACAAGCTCGGCATGCGCGCGAGCACGACCGCCGATACGCGTCTGGACGGATGCCGGGTGGCGGCCGATCACCTGCTGGGCCGCGAGGGGCATGGGTTCGTCGACGCCATGGCGGTCCTCGACGCGGGCCGGATCGGCATCGCGGCGCTTGGCGTGGGGCTGGCCCAGGGAGCTTTCGATGCGGCCCGCCGGCACGCTGCCGCGCGAAAGCAGTTCGGACGCCCGCTGGCCAGCTTTCAGGCGATCCAGTGGAAGCTGGCCGACATGGCCACCGGGATCGACGCGGCCAGGCTGCTGACCTACCGCGCGGCGTACCTGAAGGACCGCGGGCGCCCGACGACCCGCGAGTCGTCGATGGCCAAGCTGTACGCCAGCGAAGTGGCGGTCCGGGCGGCCGGTGAGTGCGTGCAGATTCATGGCGGTTACGGCTTCGTGAAGGACTATCCGGCCGAGAAGCTGTACCGCGACGTGAAGCTGCTGACCATCGGCGAGGGCACCAGCGAGATCCAGCGGCTGGTCATCGCGCGGCAGTACCTGCGCTGACCGCCGCGAAGGACCCCGACCCGATGGACCTGGCGGAACGCGTGCTGGCCGGCGATGCCCGCGGCGTCGCGCGCGCGATTTCCGTCGTGGAGCGGGAAGATGCGGAGTCGGCGCGGTTGATAGGCCGGTTGTTCGCGCGGACCGGGCGCGCGCTGGTCGTGGGCCTGACCGGGGCGCCGGGGGTCGGCAAGAGCACGCTGGTCGACCGTCTGACCACCGTGTTTCGGCGGGAGCGGTTGCGCGTCGGCATCCTGGCCGTCGATCCCACCAGCCCCTTCAGCGGCGGCGCTATTCTCGGCGATCGCATTCGGATGCAGAGTCATGCCGCGGACGCTGGCGTCTTCGTGCGCAGCATGGCGACCCGCGGGCAGCTCGGGGGATTGGCCCGGGCGACCGACGACGCGCGGATCGTGCTCGACGCGGCGGGAATCGACGTCGTGCTGATCGAGACCGTCGGCGTCGGCCAGGGAGAGATCGAGGTCAGCCGCACCGCCGACGTGGCGGTGGTGGTCCTCGCTCCCGGCAGCGGCGACGACGTGCAGGCGATCAAGGCCGGCATCATGGAGATTGCCGACGTGTTCGTGGTCAACAAGGCGGATCGCGACGGCGCCGACCGCGCGGTCGCGGACATCGAGGGAATGCTCTCCCTGCAGGAGAGAGGAACGGACGGGTGGCGTCCCCCGGTGGTCAAGTGCTGCGCCGCGTCCGGGGACGGGGTCGAGGAACTGGTCGCGGCGGTGCGGGGGTTCGTCGAGCGGGGCCTCGTCGCCGAGGATCGCGCGCGCCGCCGGGCGCGCACCCGGCTGGAGTCGATCATCGTCGGCCGGCTCGTCGAGCGCATCGGAGCGGAGCGCGGCCTCGACGCTGCGATCGATGCGGTCGTCTCCCGCGAGGTCGATCCGTACACGGCGGCCGGAGAGCTCGTGCGACGATACGTGCAGGAGGCGTCAGGCTCATGAAGGCGGTGCTCGACCACATCGGAATCGCGGTGGACGATCTGGACGCGGCGCTCGCGTTCTATACCGAGGCCCTCGGCCTGGAGGTCGACGCGACGGAGGACGTGCCGTCGCAAGGGGTGCGCGCGCACTTCGTGCGCGTCGGTTCGGCCGCGCTGGAGCTGCTCGAAGCGACCACGGAGGAATCGCCCATCCGGCGCTTCGTTACTCGCCGCGGCGCCGGAATACACCACATAACGCTGCGGGTCGACGACATCGCCGCGGCCCTCGCGCGCCTGAAGTCGCGGGGCGTCAGGCTGGTCGACGAGACGCCTCGCGAGGGAGCCGAGGGAGCACTGGTCGCCTTCGTGCACCCGGCCAGCGCCCACGGCGTTCTCGTCGAGCTCAAGCAGGAGAGGAACGCCGGGAAGAATCATGCACGCTGACGAACGCGTACGTATCGGCATCATCGGCGGAAGCGGTCTCTACGACATGGCCGAGCTCGCGGATCGTGAAGAACGCGAGATCGACACGCCGTTCGGGGCGCCGTCGGCACCGTATGTGATCGGCGACCTCGCCGGGCGCCGGGTCGCGTTCCTGGCCCGTCACGGTGTCGGGCACCGCATCCTTCCGTCGGAGCTCAACTTCCGGGCGAACATCTACGGCATGAAGACGCTGGGCGTCGAGTGGCTCGTGTCCGCCAGCGCCGTCGGGAGCCTGCAGGAGCGGTACCGGCCGCAGGACATCGTCGTTCCCGACCAGTTCGTCGACCGCACGCGGGGGCGCATAGGCACGTTCTTCGGACGCGGACTCGCCGCGCACGTCTCGCTCGCGCACCCGGTTTGCGCGGCCCTCTGCGAGCTTGCCGGCGACGCGGCAAGCCGGGTCGGGGCGACCGTGCACCGCGGAGGCACCTACGTCTGCATGGAGGGCCCCCAGTTCTCGACCCTGGCCGAGTCGCGCCTGTATCGCTCGTGGAACATGGACATCATCGGCATGACCAATCTGCAGGAAGCCAAGCTGGCGCGCGAGGCGGAGATGTGCTTCGCGACGCTGGCGCTGGTCACGGACTACGACTGCTGGCATCCCGACCACGATCAGGTGACCGTCGAGATGGTCATCGAGACGCTGCAGGCGAACGCGGTGACCGCGCAGAGGACGATCGCCGACATGGTGTCGCATCTGCCTTTGGAGCGCGGTTGCGATTGCAGCGACGCACTCGCGACGGCGATCATCACGCGCCCCGAGGCGATTCCCTCCGAAGTCCGCGCCGAGCTGGCGCCCATCATCGGCAGGTACCTGTAATGGCGCAGCCGGTGCTGACGGTCGGATCGGTTGCGTTCGACTCGATCCGGACGCCGTTCGGAGAGGTGTCGCGCGTGGTGGGGGGGGCCGCGACGTTCTTCAGCATCGCCGCGTCGTTCTTCAGCGACGTGAGGCTGGTGGCGGTAGTCGGGGAGGACTTCGGCCCGCGCCACATGCAGGTCTTCGGCGGCCGGCGGATCGACCTCGCGGGGCTGCAGCGCGTGCCGGGCGAGACGTTCCGCTGGAAGGGGGAGTACAAGCTCGACCTGAACACGCGGGAGACGATCTACACCCACCTGAACGTGTTCCAGGATTTCTCGCCGCGGGTTCCCGAGCGCTTCCGGTCCACGCCGATCGTGTTCCTGGCCAACATCCATCCGGCCCTCCAGTTGGAGGTGCTCGACCAGATCGAGGCGCCCGGGTTCGTCGCCCTCGATACGATGAACTACTGGATCGACGGGACGCCTGCCGAGCTCGCGCAGGTCCTGAAGCGCGTCGACGCCGTCGTGATCAACGACGAGGAGGCGCGGCAGCTCAGCGGCGAGTCCAACCTCGTCAGGGCGGCGCGCGAGATCCGCGCGATGGGCCCCCGGCGGGTCGTGATCAAGCGGGGCGAGCACGGCGTCCTCCTGACGCGGGGCGACCACTTCTTCGCCGCACCGGGACTGCCGCTCGAGGAGGTGTGCGATCCGACCGGCGCCGGCGACACGTTCGCCGGCGGGTTCATCGGGTACCTGGCCGCCGGGGGCGACCTGTCCGACGACGCGGTAGTGCGTGCGGCCGTCTGCGGAAGCGCGTTGGCCTCGCTCTCGGTGGAGGATTTCGGCCTCGGCCGGCTGCTGAGCCTCACGGACGAGGACATCCGCTTGCGCTTCGAAGCCTTCCGGCGCCTGACCCACTTCGATGAGCTCGACTACTAGACGATTGCTCCTGCCGTTGCTGGTCGGAGGCGTCCTGCTCTGGAACGGTGCGCTCGCGGCGGCGCCGTATGCGCTGAGCCAGCGTGCCGGCGGCGGCGCGCTGGTCGGAGCGACCATCGTATACGTCGCCGGGAGCTTCCTCTGTCACCAGCGTGCGGATCGGTCCTTCCATCCCTGGGGGGTGAAGCTTCCCGTCTGCGGGCGCTGCGCGGGGTTGTATGCAGGGGCGCTGCTCGGCCTGCTCGGCGTCATCCGCTGCGTGCGTGTGCGAGCGACGCGCGGGCTCCTCGCGGCGGCGGCATTCCCGACCGCCGCGACCCTCGTCCTCGAGGTGTCCGGTGTGCTCGATCCCGGGAATCCCGGACGCGCGGCGGCGGCGGTTCCGCTGGGCGCCGCGGTTTGCTGGTTCGTGGCCGGTGCGATCCGCGGGAAGGTACACTAGAGGGAGATGCCCAACCGTCCGCACGCGGTCGAGCCGGGCCGTGTCGCCGCCATCTGTGCCGTTGCCTGGGCGTTGCCCGGGGCCGGTCACCTCTGGCTGGGGCGTTCGTCCAAGGGAGTCGTGTTCCTCGTCGCTTTGCCTCTCATGTTCGCGATCGGGCTCGGGCTCGACGGCGAGCTGTTCGCCATCGATCCTTCCCAGCCCCTGGTCGCGCTGGCCGGACTCGCCGATCTCGGCATCGGGGCGCCGTATGTGCTGGCGCGCGCGCTGGGAGCCGGAGGCGGCGACGTGGCGGCGGGGACCTACGAGTACGGCAATACATTCCTCATCGTCTCGGGTCTGCTGAACGCGCTGGTGGTGCTGGACGCGTTCGACATCGCCCAGGGACGCAAGTAGGCGGCACGATGGCCAGCCACTTCTTCCTGATGGTGCTGTTCGCCGGGTTTGTGTCGCTCGTCTTCGCGGTGCTGATGCGCGACGAGCCCGGGGAGCAGATCCGCTTCGGGGGCGCGCTGTTCGCCGGATTCGTGCTTGCGGCGACCGTGCTGGCCTGGCTCATGTACCCGTTCCCGCTATGACCGTCCCTCCGTTTCGGCGTCCGGTCCCGCTGCGGCGCCTGCTCCATGTCTGGGGGCCGGTCGTCGTTCTGATGGCCGCGATCTTCGCTGTCTCGGCGACTTCGTCGCCGCCCCGGCTGCCAGCCTCGGTTTCCGACGTCGCGGCGCATGCCATTGCTTACGCCGTCCTCGCTCTGGCGATGCTGCGGGCGGTGAGCGGAGCGGACTTTTCCCGGATCACGGCCGGCGGCGTGGTGCTCGCCGTGGTGCTGACGGTGGCCTACGGACTGACGGACGAAGTCCACCAGTCGTTCGTGCCCGGACGGACCCCGGAGTTCCGGGACCTGGCGGCAGATGCCATGGGGGCGGCGGCCGGGGCCGCGCTGGGATGGGCGTGGAGTATAGTTCTTGCCGTTCGGGCCAGACGCCATGCCGCATGAGAACCTGACCATCGAGCGGGACGGGCCGGTGGCCGTGATCACCGTGACGCGGCCGGCGGTGCTGAACGCGCTGAACAACGAGACGATCACCGAGCTGGAGGGCGCGGTGCGCGCGCTGACGGCCGACGACGAGGTGCGGGCGGTGATCCTGACCGGCGCCGGCGACAAGGCATTCATCGCGGGCGCCGACATCGGCGAGCTCGCCGCCCTCAATCCGGTTGCGGCCGAGGCGCTGGCGGCCCGCGGGCACGCCCTGTGCCAGGCCATCGAGCGGATGGGCAAGCCGGTGGTCGCGGCCATAAACGGCTACGCTCTCGGTGGCGGCTGCGAGCTCGCCATGGCCTGTACATTGCGGATCGCGGCCGAGACGGCGAAGCTCGGCCAGCCGGAGATCGCTCTCGGGCTCCTCCCCGGCTACGGGGGCACGCAGCGGCTGCCGCGACTCGTCGGTAGCGGCCGGGCCCTGGAGATCATGCTGACCGGGGCGCCGATCGATGCGCAGGAGGCGTGGCGGATCGGACTCGTGAACCGTGTCGTCCCGCGCGACGAGCTGATGCCGCAAGCGGTCGAGCTGGCGCGGACGGTCGCGGCCCAGGCGCCGATCGCGGTCCGCTACATCCTGGCCGCGGTTCGCGAGGGGCTGGGTATGACGCTCGTCGACGGTTGCGCCCACGAGGCGGGCCTGTTCGGGCTGGCCGCCGCGACCAGCGACTGGCGCGAAGGCACCAGCGCCTTCCTGGAGAAACGTCCCGCGCGCTTTACCGGCTCATGAGAGACACCCCGGTCATCGAGGGGGCGACCGACGCGTCGGGACTGCGGGTCGGCCTCGTCGTGTCCGCGTACCATCGGACGATCACCGGTGCGCTGTGCGACGGCGCCCTGGCGGCGTTGCGGGAAGCAGGGTCGCGCGGCGCAGGAACGGGCGGCGCCGGCTCGGTGACGGTCATCGAGGTGCCGGGCGCTTTCGAGGTGCCGCTCGCCGCCCGCCGCGCCGCGGAATCGGGGCGGTTCGACGCCATTGTGTGCCTCGGGTGCATCGTGCGCGGCGAGACGCCGCACTTCGACTATCTGGCGTCGGCCGTCGCGCATGCGATAGCCATGGCTTCGCAAGCCACGGGCGTGCCGATGACGTTCGGCGTACTGACGACCAACTCGCTGGACGAGGCCGCCGCCCGCGCCGGCGACGGCCCGTCGAACAAGGGGCGCGAAGCCGCGCTGGCCGCCGTGCAGTTGGCCAACGTCATAGGCTCGCTGCCGGGGTCGTCCCGGGCCGGAGCGTGACCGTCGACCCCGGCAGTCGGCGGGAGCGCCATCTCGCGCGGGAGACGGCGCTGCAGTTGTTGTACCAATGGGAAGTGGGCCGTATCGGCCCCGACGATCGCGGGGCTGCGCTCGAGATCTACTGGGCCGTGCATCCGGCCCCGGCGCCGCGGCGCTCCCGGGCGCTGGGCCTCGCCGGCGGCGCCGTTGACGCGCTCGCTACCATCGACCCGTTGATCGCGAAACACACGGACAACTGGCGGCCGGAGCGTCTGGCCGTCGTGGACAGGCTGATCATGCGCCTGGCGGTGTACGAGATGCTGTCCGAGGAGACGCCGCCGGCGGTGGTCATCAACGAAGCGCTGGAGCTGGCCAAGACCTTCAGCGGAGAGCGGTCGGTCGCCTTCATCAACGGCGTGCTCGATGCGGTGCGGCGCGCGCTCGTGGAGCAGGATCGGGGCAGCGCGCTTGGCGCGCGGGCCGAGACCAAGCCGTTGGGCGGCGTGACATGAGCGTGGGTGAGCAGGCGGGAACGCACGGTGAGCCGGGACCGCAGACAAGCGACGCCCAGGCGTGGGCCAGCGTGCGTGCGGCCCTTGAGAGCCCCAAGGATCTCTGGAGGACCATAAGGGGTCTCGCGAAGGAGACCGGACTGGACCGCAAGCAGGTGGAGGACCTTCTGGTCCGATATGGATCCGAGGTCGTTCGGCGAGAGGGGAAGAGCCGGCAGAGCCACTATGCGTCGAAGGAGCGCCACGACAAGTGGCGGCAAGGACGTGCCACCCGGCGTGCGGTCACGGACGACGCAGCGCGGAGACCGCTCAACGACGAGGAAGCGCGGACCAGGGTGCGCAGGGTGCTCAAGAAGGCGCGGATGAATCCGGAGTTTCAGCGTGGCCAAAGATCCATCAGTGGCATTCTGAAGGCCACCAGGTTGCGTCGGGATCTGGATGCCGAGCAACGCCGCGATTACCTGGAAGCTCTTCTTGCAGGGCAGTCGGACATCTACAGAATCGAGGCCCCGGATGGGGAGATCTGGTATGCGCTGAGGGAGCGTGACGACGAGGCCCGCCTGGACGAGCGTGACCGGAGGCGCGCGAACCATGAGGCGCTTCGGGCCCTGGGAGTTGAGCTGTACCCGGCCCGTTTCGACCGGTCCGACAGTGTGTCGGCGATCGTCGACATGCACGGAGGTCGCGCTGGGGAGGAACTGGAGGACCAGCGTCCGAAGACGATGACGGCGGGCCGCGTCGTGGCGATCAGGAGCTTCGGGAAGGCGAACTTCCTGGTGCTCTCGGATGGGAAGTCCCGGTTGCAGGCCTACGTGCGGGAGGACTCTCTCAAGAACGCCCACGACTTCCACCTGTTCAAGCTGCTCGACGTCGGCGACCTCGTCGGGGTCGAGGGCCGCATCTTTCGCACGCGAACCGACGAGCTCACCGTCTGGGCCGAACACCTGGAGTTCCTCGCCAAGTCCTTCGAGCCGTTGCCGGAGCAGTGGTACGACACCGACGTCGAGACCCGCTACCGCCAGCGTTACCTCGACCTGATCGTGAATCCTGCGTCCCGGCAGGTCTTCGAGACCCGCAGCCGCGTCATCCGGGCCATCCGCCGCTTCCTCGACGCGCGCGACTACCTGGAGGTCGAGACGCCCATGATGCAGCCGATGGCGGGCGGCGCGCTCGCCCGGCCGTTCGTCACGCACCACAACGCGCTCGACATGCCGCTGTACCTGCGGGTGGCGCCGGAGCTGTACCTGAAGCGGCTCACCGTCGGCGGGATGGAGCGCGTCTACGAGATCAACCGCAACTTCCGCAACGAGGGCATCTCCACCCGCCACAATCCCGAGTTCACGATGCTCGAGTTCTACGAGGCGTACAGCGACTACGAGAAGCTGATGACGCTGACCGAGGAACTGCTCGGCGCCGTGGCGGACGAGGTGCTCGGAGAACGGGAATGCAGTTACGCGGGGATGACCATCTCCTTGCGGGCGCCGTTCAAGAAGCTGCGTTTGAGGGAAGCCGTGCGCGATGCCGTCTCGACACGGCTGGGGGACGGGTCGGTGTCCGAGAACGACCTCAGTGACCGCGAGACGGTGAGGGAACTGGCCCGCGAGCTCGACGTCGATGTCGCACCCGACGCCGGCCCCGGCAAGGTCACGTTCGCGCTGTTCGAGGCGCTCTGCGAGGACAGCCTCCTGCAGCCGACGTTCGTGCACGACTTCCCGACGGAGGTGTCGCCGCTGTCGAAACAGCGGCCGGACGATCCCGATACCGTCGAGCGCTTCGAGCTGTACATCGGCGGGATGGAAATCGCCAACGCGTTCAGTGAGCTGAACGATCCGGCCGAGCAGCGCCGGCGCTTCGAGGCCCAGAGGCAGGCCAGGCGCGCCGGTGACGAGGAGGCGCACGCCATGGACGAGGACTACATTCGCGCCCTGGAGCATGGGTTGCCGCCCACCGGCGGCGAGGGCATCGGCATCGATCGGCTGGTCATGCTGCTCACCGGCAGCCGCTCCATCCGCGACGTGATCCTGTTTCCCCTGCTGCGTCCACTGTCCGGGGCGTAGCCGGCAGAGCTCCCGCTGCCATGAACCTGCCCCTCGAGCTGTACATCTCCGTCCGGTACCTCGTGGCGCGCCGCAAGCAGGCGTCCATGGCGAGCACGTCGCTCATCTCGGTCCTGGGGGTGACGGTCGGGGTCACCGCGCTGATCGTCGCCCTGGCCCTGATGACCGGCCTGCAGCAGGAGCTGCGCGATCGGATCGTCGGCGCGCAGGCCCACGTGTACGTCTACAAGGTGGGGGGCTTCGACGACTACGAGGCCGAGGCCGGCACGTTGACCGCACTGCCGCGAGTCGAGGCTGCCGCGCCGGCAATCCAGGGCAAGGCGCTGGCCCGCACCGCCGCCGGCGAAGTCTTCATCAACGTCAAGGGCATCGATCCACTGCTGGAGGAGACGGTCACGGGGCTCGCGGCGGCGGTCGAGCGCGGGAGCCTGTCGGCGCTGACAGGTTACGACGGACCGGTGCTGGGCGGCGTGGTGATTGGCGCCGAGCTCGCCCGCCGGCTCGGCGCGTTCGTCGGCGACGAGATCAGCCTGGTGACCGCGGCCAGCGGGACGCTGTCACCGATGGGAGTGCTGCCGCGCCCCCGCCGCATGGAGGTGGTCGGCATCTTCCGGCTGGGGCTTCTCGACTACGACACGGCCTACGGCTTCGTGACGCTGGATGCGGCCAGACGGCTGTTTCGCAAGGATCGGGTCGAGATGATGCAGCTTCGTGTCGACGATCCCTCCGCCGCGTACGCCGTGGCGCAAGCGCTTCCGGGACAGCTCGGCGGGACCTACCTGGCCGATGACTGGTCACGTCTCAACTCGCAGCTCTTCGAGGCGCTCTTTCTGGAGAAGATGGCCATCTCGATCGCCATCGGCCTGATTGTGCTCGTTGCGACCCTGAACATCGTCTCGTCGCTCATCATGCTCGTCATGGAAAAGAGCCGGGACATCGCCATTCTGAAGACCATGGGCGCCGGCGCCCGGGTCGTGCGACGCATCTTCGTGCTGCAGGGCGCGATCATCGGCCTCGCCGGGACCACCGCCGGCGCCGTCGCCGGCTACGTCATCTGCACGGTGATGGACCGCTACCGGCTCCTCCGGCTCCCGATGGAGGTATACCAGGTGACCTACGTTCCCTTCATCATCGAGCCGCTCGACTTCTGGATCGTGCTTCTGGCGGCGAACGTCGTCTGCCTCCTGGTGACGCTGCATCCGTCCCGCCACGCGGCGAGGATCGATCCGGCCGAGGCGTTGCGGTACGAGTAGCGGGTGCGCCGAGGTCTGCGGACATGCCGTTTCTCGCCGTGCAGGGGTTGTCCATGTCGTATCGCATGGGGGACCGGGAATTGCCGGTGCTGCGCGATCTGGACCTGGACGTCGAAGCCGGCGAAATGGTCGCGATCGTAGGGGCGTCCGGCGTCGGAAAGAGCACCCTGCTGCACGTTCTCGGTGGTCTCGACCGCGCCCGGGAAGGGCGGATCCGCGTCGGTGAGGTGGAGTTGACGGCCCTGGACGACGACGCGCTCGTCGCGTTCAGGAACCGGAGCGTCGGTTTCGTCTTTCAGCTTCACCACCTGCTGCCGGAGTTCTCGGCGCTGGAGAACGTGGAGATGCCGATGCGCATCGCCCGCAGGCCGGTGGAGCAGGCCCGCGAACGGGCGGCGGCTCTCCTGCGGGAGGTCGGGCTCGGCGACCGGCTCGATCACCGTCCGGGCCTGCTGTCGGGGGGGGAACAGCAGCGGGTGGCGGTGGCGCGCGCCCTGGTCATGCGACCGGCGCTGCTCCTCGCGGACGAGCCGACCGGCGATCTCGACGAGGCCACGGGCACCGCGATTCACGAGTTGCTGCGCGACATGCACCGGGCGTACGGACTGACGTCCGTCGTGGCGACCCACAACGACCGGTTGGCCGCCGCCTGCGACCGCGTGCTCCGGCTGGCCGGCGGGCGGCTGGTCGCGGCCTGATGCCGTGCCCGCCGCCCCGAAACGCCTCGCCGGCTGTGCGTCTCGGCCCATCTCCCGCCCCATGACCTTGCGTCGTAGAACTCCGCTGCACTGCGTTCTGCGGCGCAAGCTCCTAGCAGCCCGTGGCAAGAGCCCCGCTGCATTCGAGCGGCGATGCATCCCGCGTGGACTGCGTTGCTCCTCGGTCGAATATGTCCAATATGCTTCCTCGTCGCGCCTTGCCACACGGGCGCCTCGCCGCTCTCGGTGCTACTCGGGTTTCACCACGGACTGCCAGCCGAGGCCAACGGCCGATACCAACAGCCGATACCTTATAATCGAAGCACACCGGGACGCTGTCGAACAGGCGTCGGAGCAGTCGACATGTTCGAGCGATACACCGAACGGGCGCGGCGCGTCTTGTTCTTTGCGCGCTACGAGGCGAGCCAGCTCGGGAGCATCTCGATCGAGACCGAGCACCTGCTGCTCGGACTGATCCGCGAGGGCAAGGGGCTGACGAGCCGCATCTTCGCCCGCTCGCGCCTGTCCCTGGAGAACATCCGCAAGGAGATCGAGGGCCGCACCGTCTTCCGCGAGAAGGTGTCGACGTCGGTCGAAATCCCGTTCAGCGCGGAGACGAAGCGCGTGCTGCAGTTCGCCGCCGAGGAGGCGGACCGGCTGCTGCACAACTACATCGGGACCGAGCACCTCCTGCTGGGGATCCTGCGCGAGGAGCGATCCGTGGCGTCGACCATCCTGTCCGAGAAGGGGATGCGCCTGAACGCGGTCCGCGAGGACATCGTGCAGCTCCTGAACGAGAAGACCACGGTGACGCGCGTCAAGGAGACGCCGTTGCTGGCCGAGTTCAGCCGCGATCTGTCGGACGCCGCGCTGAAGAACCGCCTCGATCCGCTCGTGGGCCGCGCCGTGGAGCTCGAGCGCGTACAGCAGGTCCTGTGCCGGCGCACCAAGAACAACGCCGTGCTCATCGGCGAGCCCGGCGTCGGCAAGACCGCCATCGTCGAGGGCCTGGCCCAACGCATCGCGTTCGGCGACGTGCCCCATTTCCTGGCCGACAAGCGGCTCCTGGCGCTCGACATTCCGCTGATCGTGGCGGGTACGAAGTACCGCGGGCAGTTCGAGGAACGCCTCAAGGCGATCATGAAGGAGCTGACCGAGAACCCGAACATCATCGTGTTCATCGACGAGCTGCACACGCTGGTGGGCGCGGGATCGGCGGAGGGCTCGCTCGACGCGGCGAACATCCTCAAGCCGGCCCTGTCGCGCGGCGAGATCCGCTGCATCGGGGCCACGACGCCGGCGGAATACCGGAAGTACATCGAGAAGGACCGGTCTCTGGAACGGCGGTTCCAGGCCGTCAGGGTCGATCCGCCCACCGAGACCGAAGCACTCGAGATTCTGAGCCGGATCAAGGAGCGCTACGAGAGCTATCACCGCGTGGCGTACGTGCAGGAGGCGATGGAGGCGGCCGTCTTCCAGTCGAACCGCTACATCACGGACCGGTTCCTGCCCGACAAGGCGATCGATCTCATCGACGAGGCGGGCGCCCGCGTCAAGCTGCGGGCCGCGGGTTACAGCGAGGAATTCAGCGAGATCAACAGGAACATCCGCGTGGCGGTCGAGCAGATGGAGAGCGCGACCGCGCAGAAGGACTACGAACGGGCGCAGTTCTTCCGCGAGCAGGAGGTTCTCGCGCGCGAGAACCTCCAGGTGGTGCGCGAGAAGTTCGACGTTCAGGCCGGGGGGGGACAGCCGGTCGAGGTCGGTCGGCAGGACATCGACGAGGTCGTCTCGAAGTGGACCGGTGTGCCGCTGACCACGATCAACCAGGACGAGAGCGCGAAGCTGCTGCGGATGGAGGACGAGCTGCACCGCAGGGTGATCAGCCAGGAGCGGGCCATCTCGGCCCTGGCCCGCGCCATCCGGCGTTCGCGGGCCGGGCTCAAGTCTCCGCACCGGCCGGTCGGCAGCTTCGTCTTCCTGGGGCCGACCGGCGTCGGCAAGACGGAGCTGGCGCGGGCGCTCGCCGGCTTCCTGTTCGGGAGCGACACCGCGCTCGTGCGCTTCGACATGTCGGAGTACATGGAGAAGCACTCCGTCTCGAAGCTCATCGGTTCGCCGCCCGGCTACGTCGGTCACGACGAGGGGGGACAGCTCACCGAGAAGGTCAAGCGTCACCCCTACTCGGTCGTCCTGCTCGACGAGATCGAGAAGGCGCACCCGGACCTGTTCAACATCCTGCTGCAGGTGTTCGAGGACGGCCATCTCACCGACGGGCTGGGCAACCGCGTCGATTTCAAGAACACCATCGTCATCATGACCTCCAACATCGGCGCGCGCCATATCCAGAAGAAGGCGGCGGTGGGGTTCCAGTCGTCGAGCGCGCAGGAGGTCCAGCGCAGCGTGACGGACCTGGTGCTCGGGGAGGTCAAGCGCACGTTCAACCCCGAGTTCGTGAACCGCGTCGACGAAATCATCGTGTTCGAGGCGTTGACCGACGACGATCTGCGCGAGATCCTGCGGATGCTGGTGCGGCAGCTCAACGAGAACCTCGCCGGCCGCGACCTGAGCATCACGCTGACGCCGGAGGTCATCGACTGGATCATCGACCTGACGTGCAAGGATCGCTCCTACGGCGCCCGCCCGCTGCGGCGTGCGATCCAGCGTCACATCGAGGACCCTTTGTCCGAGGAGTTGATCAGCGGGCGTCTCGAGTCCGGCGAGGTCGAGGTGTACCTCGATGCGGGCGTGCTCGCGTACCGGGCCGCGGACCAGCAGGTGGAGGGACGGTGCCTCGTCTAGGAGCCCGTGGCAAAAGCCCCGCTGTATTCGAGCGGCGATGCATCCCGCGTGGACTGCGTTGCTCCTCGGTCAAATATGCCCAATATGGTCCCTCGTCGCGCCTTGCCACGCGGGCGCCTCGCCGGTCTCGGTGCGACGCGGGGTTTCACCACGGACTCCTAGGAGGTCGTGCCGCAGAACGCAACGGAGCGAAGTGCTGCGGTGCGAGCTCGTGGAGCGGGGGGATGGGCCGAGACGCGTCGCCGGCGAGGCGTCTCGGGGCGCCAGGAGCTGGCGGCGTAGAACGCGGTGCCGGCGAATCGCGGTTCGCAGCGTCCAAAGATCTCGTAAAATGGCGTGAAGGCTCGTTTGTCACGTGGCATGCCAGCGATGACCGGATCGGCGGGGATCGCGGCCGGAGCCGCAGGCTTTCCCGCAGGTGAACATCGATGCAGGTGAAACAGCGAACGGGACATGCGAAGCAGGCCGAGGCGCGCATCGGCGCCGCGGCCCTGGCGTTCGCGGGGATGCTCGCGACGGGCGCGGCGCCCGCGGAAGGCCAGCCGTCCATCTTCGGGGCACCGCAGCAACCGGCGCCCTCCATCTTCGGCGGCGCGCCGGAGCCGCCGCGGCCCGCGTTGCCGCCTCCGGATTCGCCGACGCTGCTCAGGAACATCGCGATCCAGTTTCCGACCCAGGGGAACGTGGCGGGCGTCGATTACAACACGTACCTCTACTACATGCAGATCAAGGACGAGGTCAGCCTGCCCTCGCAGCAGAAGTGGACGCCCTACACGGACGAGACGGTGGAGATGGTCCTGGCTGACTACCAGCGGCTCTGGGACACCGGGTTCCTGAACGATCTCTGGGTCGAGGTGATCGACACGCCCTTTTCCAACGGCGTGCCCGCCAAGACCGTCGTCTTCAACATGGAAGAGCGCGAGCGGGTGAAGATCGTCACCTACGAGGGCTCCGAGGTGCTGAAGACCGAGGACATCCTGGAGAACCTGGAGCAGCAGGGCGTCACCCTCCGGATGGACTCGTTCGTCGACCCGGAGACGATTCGCCGCGTCAAGGCGATCGTCCGCCAGGGCTTCCAGGCGCAGGGGTACATGTTCGCGGAGGTCGACCACACCATCGAGGAGCTGCCGGGCGGACCGAAGCTCGTGCGCCTGACGTTCCACTTGACGGAGGGGCCCAAGGTCCAGGTTCACGAGATCGACTTCATCGGCAACGAGGCGATGAGCGACGGGCGCCTGCGCAGCAAGATGAAGAAGATCAAGCAGCGCTGGTGGCTCTCGTGGATGACCGGACGGGGCACCTACAAGCCCGAGGAGTACGAAGAGGACGCGGTGGCGATCGAGGCGTACTACCGCGACGAGGGCTACATCACCGCGCAGGTGGGTCAGCCGGAGCTGGATTACCTCGATCTCTCCGAAGACGGCGAGACCCGCGGGCTGCGTCTCCAGATCCCGGTGGACGAAGGGGAGCGGTACCGGATCGGCGACGTGGACTTCGCCGGCAACGAGATTCTTCTCGAGGCGGGCCTGCGCAGGATCTTCGAGGATATCGAGCCGGGGGATTACTACAGCGAGGGCAACGTCCGCAAGGGGTTCGACGACGCCCGCGAGCTGTACGGCTCGCTCGGCTACTACGAGATGACGCTCGCCCCCGAGCTCACCCCGCGCTCCGAGGAGAGCGAGGCGGCGCGAGTCGCCGAAGCCGAGCGCGAGGCCGTGGAGGCGAACGGCAACGGCGAGGCGAACGGGAACGGCAACGGCGACGGATACGCGAACATCAACGGGAACGGGGAGGAGCACGGCGCCGGCGCTGTCTTCGCGCCCCGTCCGCTCCAAATCGAGGGCGATCCTGTCGTCGACGTCACCATTCGCGTACAGGAAGGCGAGCAGTACTTCATCAACCGGATCGAGTTCGCCGGCAACCAGACCACGCACGACGAGGTGATCCGTCGCGAGCTGCAGGTCGCCGAGAACGCCGTGCTCAACACCGAGGCTCTCAAGCACAGCGTGCGGCGCCTGAATCAGCTCGGGTTCTTCGAGCCGCTCGAAGAGGAGGGCGTAAGCATCGAGAAGGTCGACGCGGTCGAGAACGAGGTGAACCTCACGTTCGATCTCACCGAGACCAATCTCAACCAGTTGACCTTCGGCGCCGGCTATTCGCAGTTCGACGGCGTGTTCGGCCAGGTCTCGTTCCAGACCACGAACTTCATGGGGCGGGGCGAAACGTTCGGCGTTTCCGTGCAACGGGGGCAGTGGGCCAACAACTCGCAACTGTCGTTCACGCGGCCCTACAATTTCGGCAGGCCGATCTCGCTCGGCACGCAGATCTTCTCGCGGGAGATCGACTGGTTCAGCTTTGCGGAGAAGACGGTCGGCGGGTCCGCGACGTTCGGCATTCCGCTCGCCCTCTTCTCGCGCATGTTCCTGACCTACAGCCTGGAGAACTCGCAGGCGAGCATCAGCGAGTACTACGATCGATACTTCGACGCTTCCTATCTTGCCGCGTACAACCCGTTCTTCGCCGACGCCCTTCTGCTCGGCAGCGACGGCAGGCGCACGGTCAGCAAGATCACCCCGCAGTACCGGCACAACACGGTCGATCACCCGATCTTCCCGAGCCAGGGAAAGAGCGTGTCGCTGGCCCTCGAGCTCGCGGGAGCCGGCGGCAACACCCGGTTCGTGAAGCCGGTCCTCGAGGCCACCGTGTACCGGCCGCACACGGCCAGGACCATTTTCGGGGCCCGCGTGCAGTACAGTCACCTGCAGGCCGGGAACCCGGAGATGATCCCGGTGTTCGAGCGCCTCTGGCTCGGCGGCGAGTACTCGGTCCGCGGGTTCGACATCCGGCGCATCGGTCCGACGCTGGCGGACATCAATCCCGATGTCCCGGACAACTCGTACCAGGGACTGATCATCATGGGCGGCAACAAGAGTCTGCTGTTCAATGTCGAGTACCAGTTCGTGCTCGGCGGCCCGGTACGGCTCGTGACCTTCTACGACGCAGGGCAGGTGCAGGATTTCGGCCGCGAGTTCACGATGAACGACTTCCGGACGTCGACCGGCGTCGAGCTGCGCTTCTTCATGCCGATGCTGAACGTACCGTTCCGATTGATCTACTACTACAACCCGCAGGTGGAAGGCATCTTCAACGATCGCTATCAACCGCAGGAACGGCACGGATTCCGATTCGCCATGGGCACGACGTTCTGATACGACGCAACAGGTTCCACGCTCTGGTTGTCAACCATTCGCCGCGCGGGCGGGAGACCGCGCGCCCCCACGAGGATTACCGATGAGACTTGCTGTCCCGACGACGTTGATCGCTGTTGCGCTGTTCGCAGTCACCGCTGCGCCCGCGGCTGCGCAGGCTCAGTCATCGCTACCGTTCCCGGCCGGTACGAGGTACGCCTTCGTGGATCTGCAGCGCGTCATCGCCGAGTCGGTACCGGGCCAGAGCGCCAACGCCCAGGTGCAGCAGTTACTCGAGCAGAAGCGCACCGAAATCGAGGCGCGGCAGGCCACCCTGCAGACCCAGATCGACGCCAAGAACCAGAACCTGCTGCAGTTGCAGCAACGGTTGGCGCAGGGCGAGACGGTCATGAGCCTCGATGCCCGTCAGACCCTGTCCCGCGACATCCAGCGGTTGCAGGTCGACATCCAGCGTGACACCGAGGATGCCCAGGCCGAAATGCAGCGAGTCACGCAGGATGCCGACGCGGAGGTGACCGAGCTGCAGCAGAGGCTCCAGGTGGAGCTGGACGCAAGGCTGGGTCCCGCACTGCAGTCCGTTGCGACCGCGCGTGGGATCGACTTCATCCTGAACTCTGCGGGGCTGGTCTGGGCGAACCCCGCGCTCGACCTGACGCAGCTGGTCATCGACGACCTGAACCGACGCTGATGGCGTACCGCCGGTTGAATCCCGGTCGGCCGGGAGCGCTCGGTGGGGCGGTCCGATGGACGGTCGGGGTTCGGCCTTGTAGACTGGCGCTCGCGGTCACGTGATCCGCACTACGCACGTGCCTCTCGACATACCCGTCGTTCTCGATCGTCTCATTCACCGCTATCCGTCGCTGCTCGTCGACAGCGTCGTCGAGCATGAGCCGGGCCGCCGTGTGCGCGCGGTGAAGAACGTCACCGTCAACGAGGAGTACTTCCAGGGACATTTTCCCGGAAACCCGTTGATGCCCGGCGTCATGATGATCGAGACGCTGATGCAGGCGGCCACGTTGCTTCTGCTGGGCCCGGAGAGCGACGTGCCGACAGGGCGGGCCGCCCTGCGCGGAGTCAACAACGCGAAGTTTCGCAAGCAGGTGTTCCCCGGGGATCGCCTGTGCCTCGAAGTGACCCTTCGCAGCCGGAGCGAAAAGGTAGCCGTGCTCCGGGGCGTGGCGACCGTCGGCGACCAGATGGTGGCGGAGGCGGAGTTGCTGGTCGGCATCGAGCGATCTGTGTATGTCGACAAGACTGCCAAGGTTCACGAGGACGCGGTTCTGGGCTCCGAGACCGTCGTGGGGCCGAACGCCATCGTCGGGGCCGGGGTCCGCATGGGACGCGGTTGCCGGGTCGGTGCGTCGGCCGTGGTGGACGGCGACACCGAGCTGGGCGACGAGTGCGAGATCTTTCCGTTCGCCTCCGTCGGGCTGATTCCGCAGGACCTCAAGTACGAGGGCGAGGAAACCCGACTCGTCATCGGCCACCGGAACGTGATTCGGGAGTTCGTCACCATTCACCGCGGAACGCGCGGCGGCGGCGGCCTGACCCTGGTCGGCAACGACAACGTGTTCATGGCCTACGCGCACGTGGCGCACGACTGCATCGTCGGGAACAAGACCATCTTCGGCAACGGCGCCACTCTCGGCGGGCACGTCATGGTGGAGGACGAGGCGACGATCAGCGCCTTCTCCGGTGTCCATCAGTTCTGCCGCGTCGGCCGGCAGGCATTCATCGGCGGCTATAGCGTGGTCACGATGGACGCGTTGCCGTACGGCAAGACGGTCGGCAATCGGGCTCGCCTGTACGGCGTCAACACGATCGGGCTGCAGCGCCGCGGCGCCTCGCCCCAGACCATTGCGCAACTGAAGCGTGCCTACCGCTATCTGCTGCAGTCCAAGCTCAACACGACGCGTGCGCTCGCGCGTATCGACACGGACCCGAGCCTCGACGGTCACGAGGTCCGCTATCTGGTGGAGTTCATCCGCACCTCCAGGCGAGGCGTCAACCTGCGCCGGCCGGCCAGGCGTGTGGAGCCTGTCGTGGTCGAAGAGTAGCCCTATCTCGAGCCGTCCATGCGCATCGGCTTGATTGCAGGCAACGGCCAGTTTCCGTTCCTGGCCCTCGATGCCGCCCGCAGCCTCGGGCACGACGTCACCATAGTCGCGATTCGCGAGGAGGCCAGCCCCGCCATGGAAGCGGCGGCCGCTGCCGAACCGGCGGCGGACCTGCATTGGGTCTCGCTGGGTCAGCTCGGACGGTGCATCGATATCCTCAAGCGTGCAGACGTCACCCGCGCCCTCATGGCGGGGCAGGTCAAGCACACACGCATCTTCTCGGGCGTCGTGCCGGACCTCACGCTGCTCTCGGTGCTGCGGCGGCTGACAACGCGCAACACCGACGCGCTGATCTCGGCGGTGGCGGACGTGCTCGGCTCGCACGGCATACAGCTCGTCGATTCGACTGCGTTTCTCGAGCCGCTTCTCGCCCGGGCGGGCACGCTCACCGAGCGGGTTCCGAACGACGAGGAGCGCGGTGACCTGGCATTTGGATACCGCATGGCGGACGCCATAGCCGGGCTCGACATCGGCCAGACGATTGCCGTGCGGCAGCGCGCGGTAGTGGCGGTGGAAGCCATGGAGGGTACCGACGAGGTCATAGCCAGGGCGGGTCGACTCGCGGGTCCCGGCGTCTGCGTCATCAAGGTCGCCAAGCCGAACCAGGACATGCGCTTCGACGTGCCGGTCATCGGCGTCGCCACGATCGACGCGCTCGGCGCGGCCGGTGCCGCCGTGCTCTCGGTGGACGCCGGCAGGACCGTCGTGCTGGACGGTGATCGCGTGTTCGAGGCGGCGAACACCGCCGGCGTGGCCGTCGTTGGCCGCGCTCCCGCGGGTTCGGGGGTGTCTCCGGAATGACGGAGCCTCCGTTTCGCGCGGCGGTGATCGGTGTGGGTCACCTCGGGCGTCACCACGCCCGCATCCTCGGCGCGGCCCCGGATGTCGAGCTCGTCGCGGTGGTCGACGTCGACCTGGACCGTGCGCGTGCGGTCGCGGCGGACGTCGGAACCGTGGCGGTTCCGGACGTGCGGGAGATCGACCCACCCGTCGACGGGGTCGTCGTGGCGGTGCCGACGAAGGATCACGTGCGCGTCGGCGTACCGTTGCTCGAAGCGGGAGTGGCGGTCCTGGTCGAGAAGCCGATAGCTGCGTCGGTACCGGAAGCCGACCGGCTGATCGAGGCCGCGTCCGCGTCCGGGGCGACGCTGGCCGTGGGGCATACCGAGCGGCACAACCCCGCGGTGGCGGCGGCGCTGCCTCTGATCTCGGCGCCACGGTTCATCGAGGTGCATCGCCTCGCGAGCTTCCAGCCGCGCAGTCTCGATATCGATGTGGTCTTCGACGTCATGATCCACGATCTCGATGTCGTGTTGTCCTGTGTCGGCTCGGAGCCGACGTCGATAGAAGCCATCGGCGTGCCGGTGCTCAGCCCCCGGATAGACATTGCGAACGCTCGCCTGCGGTTCCCGAACGGATGCATCGCGAACTTGACGGCCAGCCGGATCAGCCGCGATCGTGTCCGCAAGCTGCGGGTGTTTCAGCCGCACGCGCTCGTGTCGGTAGACTATGCTCAGCAGCAGGTCGAGATCTGGAAGGTCAAGAAGGGCGAGGACGAGCGGTTCGGGATCGACGGGGGGCGCGTGGACGTAGCGAACGCCGAACCCCTCGAGAGCGAGCTCCGCGACTTCGTGCGTGCTGCGCGGCGGCGAGTGCCTCCGTGCGTGACCGGCGCCGACGGCCGGCGCGCGCTTGCGGTAGCCCAGCGAATCGCCGACGCCATGGTGGACAATGACAACGGCGTTCCGGCAACCCCGCACGGAGCTGCATGACCGACGCATCCCGGTTCGAGAAGCTGAGCGACAAGCTGCAGGCCGGCATGTCGCTGGCAGAATCCGAGATCGCGGCGCTCTCGCAGACGCGCGATCTCGTGCGTCTCGGCGCCCTGGCGGATGAACGACGACGCCGGTTGCGCGGCGACCGGGCTACCTTCGTGCGCGTGTCGGACGTTCCGGCATCCGAAGGTGTCGGCGCAGCGATTCCGCATGCGGGCGAGCTTCGTCTCGCCGGATGTCCAGCCACGACGACTCGGTTGCTGGAGTCGGTAAGGCAGGCCGTGCGCACCGCGGGCGACGTTCCGGTGACCGGTTTCGCGCTCGACGAGCTCGTGGAGCTCTGCGGCGGCGATGCCGCACGCTTCGATGATCTGCTGGCGGCGTTGCGGACCGAGGGGCTGGCGTACATCGCCGAGGCGCGGGTCGAGCGCACCGAGGATCCCGCCTGGGCAATGCGCGCGTCGGCGGCGGGGGTGCCCGTGGCGCGCTGGACGGTGTGCGGTCAGGGGGCTACCGGCATCGATGCGTTGCTGCGTGTCGCCCGCTGGGGCGCCGACGCGTCGTTGCCGGCTTTCGCGCCGCTCTCGCCGAACGCAACCGAGCCGCCGTCGACCGGCTACGAAGACGTGCGGCAGGTTGCGCTGGCGCGGCTGCTGGTCGACAATATCGGGTCGATTCAGGTGGACTGGCGACTCTACGGACCGCAGTTGGCGCAGGTGGCGCTGACGTTCGGCGCGGACGACGTCGACGGGGTTTCTCCGCGTGATTCGGAGGAGCGCGGACCCCGTCGTACGACCCTTGAGGAAATCACGCGGAACATCCGCGCGGCGGGCCTGGTTCCGGTCGAACGCGACGGCCGTTTCCGGACGCTGTGCACGCATCACCAATGAGTGCCATCCGTGTCGGAGTCGTCGAGTATCTGAACGCGAGACCCCTGGTCCACGGGTTGGATGCTCGCCCGGACCTCTTCTCGCTGCAGTACGACGTGCCGGCGCGCTGCGCGTCGCTGCTGCACGACGGGTCGGTCGATATCGCCCTGTTGCCCGCGATCGAGTACCTGCGGCGACCCGACTACCGCGTAGTGCCGGACATCGCGGTGGCGTCGACCGGGCCGGTGGCGTCCGTCGCGCTGTTCACGACGCGGCCGACCACGGCAATCCGGTCCATCGCCATCGATTCGCACTCGCGGACTGCGGTGGCCCTCCTGCGCGTGCTCTGCGCGCAGTGGTTCGACATCGAGCCGAAGTTCGTCACCATGCATCCCGACTTGCAGGCGATGCTCAAGCGGTGCGATGCGGCGCTGCTCATCGGCGACGTCGCACTGTTCACCGAGCACGAGACGGTGGTCGACCTCGACAAGATCGATCTGGGTGAGGAATGGACCGCCATGACCGGACTGCCGTTCGTCTGGGCTTTCTGGGCCGGTCGCGGGGACGCGGTCCGGCCAGAGCACGTTGGGGCGTTGCGGGCCGCGCGAGATGCCGGCGCCGCCGCGGTGGACGAGATCGTGGCCGCGCACCAGATCGACGACGAGGAGCAGACCGATCTGGCGCGGGCGTATCTCCGGGACAACGTGCAGTTCGCTCTGACCGACGACGGCCGCGCGGGCGTGAAGCGGTTCTTCGCCGCCGCCGCCGATATTGGCATCGTTCCGCAGGCGGACGCGCTGCGGTTCTTCGACGCATGACCGGCCGGCAGATGGACGGCGCCGTGCGGCGCGCGCTGGACGGCGGGCGTCTGGGTCCCGCCGACGCGCTCGCCCTGTATACGGAACTGCCGACGCACGAGCTTGGACAACTGGCCGACGCCGCGCGCGCCGCCCGCCACCCGGACCGGATCGTCACCTACATCATCGATCGCAACGTCAACTACACGAACGTGTGCGTCGCGCGGTGCAACTTCTGCGCCTTCTATCGGGAGGTGGGCGCGGGAGACGGTTACGTGCTCGGGTTCGACGAGATCTTCGCGAAGATCGACGAGACCATCGCGGTGGGCGGCGTGCAACTGCTCCTGCAGGGCGGCCACAATCCGGATCTGCCGCTCGCCTGGTACGAGGATCTGTTCCGGGCGACCAAGGCCCGCTATCCCGACTTCAAACTGCACGCGCTCTCGCCGCCGGAGGTGATTCACCTGTCGCGCCTGTCGCAGCTCCCGCCGCGCGCCGTCATCGACCGGCTGGTTGCCGCGGGCCTCGACAGCATTCCCGGCGGCGGCGCCGAGATCCTCGTCGATCGCGTCCGGCAGCATTTGAACTGCCACTCCAAGGCGACCGCCACCGAGTGGATCGACGTGATGCGGGACGCGCACGAAGCGGGCCTGCGGACCACCGCGACGATGATGTACGGCACGGTGGAGCGGCTGGACGAACGGATCGAGCACCTGCTGCGGCTGCGGGAGCTGCAGGACGATACGGGCGGTTTCACCGCGTTCATCACCTGGAGCTTTCAGCCGTCGAATACCGAGCTGGGGGGCGCCGGGGCCACCGGCGTCGAGTACCTGCGGACCCTCGCGCTCGCCCGCCTGGTCCTCGACAACTTCGACAACCTGCAGGCATCCTGGGTGACGCAGGGCGGCAAGGTCGGGCAGTTGAGTCTCGCCTACGGCGCCAACGATATGGGCAGCGTGATGATCGAGGAGAATGTCGTGCGTGCCGCCGGCGCAGCCTACTGCATGGACGAGGTGGAGATCGTACGCAACATCGAGGACGCCGGATTCGTGCCGAAGCGCCGCGACATGCAGTACCGGGTGCTCGGCGATCCGATCTTCCGCGAGCGGCGCGTGCCGCGCATGAGCGCGCTGGCCACGGCGCGCGAGGCGGGGGACAACTCGGTACCGGTCGAGCTCGATCGCTACCCGGCGCGCAGTCTGGCCGGCAAGCGGCGCCGGCACTCCGCCGTGTAGCGGCCCCTGGTGAACGCAGCGTGGCACCGAGAGCTGCGCCGGTCGGCTCGAACATGACCCGCGCGGGAAGTACACGTTACCACGCCCGCTGGGTGTTGCCGATCGTCTCTCCTCCCATCGAGCATGGCTGGGTCGAGGTGGAGGGCGGCGTCGTCCGGGCGGTAGGCGCCGGCGCGCCCCCGCGGGGCGATTCCGCCACCCACGATTTGGACCTGGGATGTGCCTGCATCCTGCCCGGCCTGGTCAACGCGCATACCCACCTCGAGCTGTCGGCGCAACGTGCCGCGGCGCCCCCGGCGAGCTCGATGCCGGCCTGGGCGGAAACGCTCATGCGCGGCCGGGAGGGCGAGCCGCGGGGGACACGAATCGAGGCGATTCGCGGGGCGATCGACGGGATGTACCGGGCCGGCACGGCACTGGTCGGCGACGTTGCCAATACGCCGGATTCGGTTGCCGCACTGGAAGCGGGTCCGGTCGATGCGGTGGTCTTCCGCGAGGTGCTCGGGTTCAACGTGTCGGCGGACCGGGCGGCGGCGATGGTGGAGGACCTCGCCGGGCCGGCGACCCGACGCTCCGAGGCGAGGGTGAACCTGCGTGCGGCTGCGCATGCCCCGTACTCCGTCTCGCCGGCGCTGTTCCGGGCCCTCGCGGCCGGCGTGCCCGGGCCGCGGTCGGTACACGTGGCCGAATCGCCGGATGAGTGCGAGTTTCTCCGTTCGGGGAACGGGGCCTGGCGGAAGATCCTGGAGGCGCGCGGCCGTTGGGACCCGCGGTGGCAGCCGCCGGGTTGTGGGCCGGTGGCCTATCTGGATTCGTTGGGGTGGCTACGAGACGACTCGTTGCTGGTTCACTGCGTGCAGCTCACGCCGGCCGAGATCCGTCGGGTGGCCGAATCCGGCGCCACCGTGGTGACCTGTCCGCGGAGCAACGCCTGGACCGGCGCCGGAGTGCCGCCGGTAGCCGAGTTCTATGCGGCCGGCGCCGCGGTGGCGGTGGGCACCGACAGTCTCGCGAGCGCTCCCGACCTGAACACCTTCGCGGAGCTGACCTGCCTGCGCCGTCTGGCGCCGGCGGTCCCGGCCTCGCGCATTCTGCGAAGCGCAACCCTTGCCGGTGCGGCCGCGCTCGGCCGGGGCCGGACGCACGGCGCCATCGAGCCTTCCCGCCGCGCGGCGCTGATAGCGGTACGGACGCCGGACTCCGTGCGAGATGTGGAAGAATACCTGTTGACCGGCATTGTTCCGGAGCAGGTCGTCTGGATCGACCGGGTACACGCCGCCGGAGAACCGTGGAGTTCCGGATGGAGCCAGGAGTCTGCGCCGTAGGCTCCTGGCGTCCGGGATCGTGTGCCGCGGTCGTCGTTCGAAGAGCGCGCATGCTGTCTCGCATTCGTACCTACGCCTCGTTCATCCGGTTCGGCCATACCGTCTTCGCGCTGCCGTTCGCGTTGTGCGGCGCGCTGCTGGCGGGTCTGGAGGCGGACCTCACCTGGGCCCGCGTCGGGTGGATCGTGCTGGCCATGTTCACCGCGCGGACCGCCGCGATGGCTTTCAACCGGCTCGTCGACGCACGCTACGATGCACTGAATCCACGGACCGAGGGCCGCGAGCTGCCGCGGGGAAGAATCTCCGGTCGCGAGGCCCTGGCCATCGTGGTCCTGGCCGCGGCCGCGTTCGTGGCGGTCACCTATCCTCTGGGTCCGGTCTGCTTCGCGCTGTCGCCGGTGGCGCTGGCCATCGTGTTCTGGTACTCGCTGGCAAAGCGTTATACCCCTTACACGCAGCTCTTTCTCGGCCTGGCGCTGGCCGTCGCGCCGGTGGGAGGCTGGCTGGCGGCGGGCGGGGGTTGGGCCTGGACGCCCTGGCTGCTCGCGCTGGCGACCGGCGCCTGGGTCGCGGGCTTCGATGTCATCTATGCCTGCGAGGACGTCGACTTCGACCGCCGTCACGGTCTCCGGTCGATCCCGGCGCGGTTCGGGATCGAACGCGCATTGGGTCTGTCGCGCCTGTTTCACGTCGTGACGGTCGCGGGCCTGGCGGCACTGGCCTGGTTGGCGCCCCTGGGGCCCGTCTACCTGGCCGGGGTCGGCGGGGTCGCCCTGCTGTTGGCGTACGAGCAGTCCCTGGTGAGCGCGGCCGATCTCTCTCGCGCGAAGCAGGCGTTCGACCTGAACGGCTACGTCGGTATCCTGTACCTGGCCGCGACGGCGGCCGCCATCCATGTCGGATAAGCCGTCGCGCGTCGCCGTCGGCATCACGGGCGCGAGCGGGGCGCTGTACGCGGTGCGTACCCTGGCGGCGCTGCTGGCCGCGAACGTGCGGGTGGATCTGGTGGTGTCGGACTTCGGGCGGCGGCTGCTGACCGACGAGCTGGGAGCGGAGGCGGCGGCGGATCGTCTGGCGCCGTACCTGACGGCGCGCTACGGGGTGGACATACCGGCCGAATCGCTGGTGGTCCACCGCAACCGGGATATGGGCGCGGCAATCGCGAGCGGCACCTCTCCCTGCGACGCGACGGTCATCGTGCCCTGTTCGATGAAGACGCTGGCGGGTGTCGCGCACGGGTTGTCCCGCAACCTGATCGAGCGGGCGGCTGACGTCGCGCTGAAGGAACGGCGCCCCCTCGTCATCGTGCCCCGCGAGACGCCCATGAGCCTGCCGCAGCTCCGCAACATGGTTCTCTGCGCCGAGGCCGGCGCGCACCTGCTGCCGGCGATGCCCGCCTTCTATCAGCGGCCGGACACGCTCGACGACCTGGCCGACTTCATGGCCGGCAAGATCGTGTCGTGTCTCGGTCTCGATCAGGACTTGTTTCCCGCATGGGCCGGGTGATCGACAAGACGCCGGACCGCATCGCCGCGATGTTCGACGCCATCGCGGGGCGCTACGACCTGCTCAACCATCTGCTGAGCGGCGGCCTGGACTGGTGGTGGCGGTCCCGGGCGGTCCGCGCCCTGCGCCTGACGGGGGGCGAGACGGTCCTGGATCTCTGCACCGGCACCGCGGATCTCGCCATTGCTCTGAGTCGCCGCCGGAAGGGCGCGGCGCGCGTCGTCGGGATCGACTTCGCCCCCCGGATGCTGGAGCAGGCTGCCCGCAAGCTGGTCGCGCGAGGGCTGCTCGGCCGCGTCGGGCTCGTGCGCGGAGACGCCATGTCCGTACCGCTCCCGGACGCGTCCGTCGATGCCGCCGCGATCGCCTTCGGCATTCGAAACGTGGAGGAGCCGCGCCGCACGCTCGCCGAGCTGCACCGCGTGGTCCGTCCGGGAGGGCGGATCGCCATCCTGGAGTTCGGCATGCCGACGCTGCCCGGCCTCGGCGCCCTCTATCGGTGGTACTTTCGCCGCGTGCTGCCTCGCATCGGGCGCGTCATCTCGCGGCACGGCAGCGCCTACGCGTATCTGCCCGCGTCGGTCGGCGAGTTTCCGAGCGGTCAGGGCTTTCGGGAGCTTCTCTCGAGCGCCGGCTTCGCGGATACGGCGGCGATACGAATGCTGCTCGGCATCGTGTACCTGTACGTGGGTGTACGTGCCCGGCCGCGGCCCGCGGCGCCGGCCGGCGAGCTATAATCGAGTAGGCGATACATGATTTTCAATTTCGAGGACCGCTATTTCGATACGCCGACCATCGAAGCGGCGATGTCATGGCGCGAGCAGGTCCTGCTGTCGGTGCTCGCCCATGTGACCGTGGTGCTGCTCGTGCTGTTCGTGCCCCGGCTTCCGTTCGTGCAGGAGGCCGAGGCCGAGCGGTTGGCCCGGCTCGCGGAGCTTGCGGCGCTGCAGGAGCAGGCGCAGCTCGCGCTGGCCGCGCAGCAGGATCCCACCTTCGTGTTCATCGAGCCTCTCGTCGACGTTCCAGCCGACGAGGCCCCGAATCCCAACGCGCCGCTTTCCGACCGCGACCGCATCGCGCAGTCGCCCACCGCGGCGGAGGATCCGCTCAACAATCTGCCGAACGCCGACGGCAACTCGATGCGCTTCGTGCAGAGCGAGGATTCCGCCGAGGACTTCTTGCCGGAGCTCGCCGCCGACGCCGCCGAGGCTGCGCGCGAGCAGGCGGTCGCGCCAGAATCGCAGTTCGAGGACGCGGCCGGAGACGTGCCCGACGCCGAGACGGCGGATGCCTCGCGCAGCGCGGAGGAGCCGGGAGAGGACGACGGCCGGTTGCCGGACGAGCTGGTCGAGCAACTGCTGGCGGACGGGGCGCTGGTTCTGCCCGGCGGCGGCGAGCAGGATCCCGACTCCTTCGATCCGCTCGCGGAACGGCCGGCCGACGGCCTTCTCGGGCGGGCGATGCGCAACCTCGATCGCTACGCGAGCAGTCAGACCTTCAACAACCAGCGCGGGCGGGTGGACCGGCGGGCGCCGTTCATCCAGTTCGACTCCAAGGGCGCCGACTTCGGGCCGTGGATCCGCCGGTTCGTCGCGCAGGTGTACCGCAACTGGTTCATGCCGTACGCCATCATGTCGATGCACGGGAACGTCGTGCTGACCTTCAACGTGCACCGCGACGGGTCGATCACCGACCTCAGCGTCCTGAGGCCGTCCCGGGTCCGGGCGTTCACCAACTCCGCGTTCAACGCGATCTCCACGTCGAATCCGACCTACCCGTTGCCGGACGACTATCCCGACGACACCTGTTTCTTCACGGTGACCTTCTACTTCAACGAGTCTCCACCCGCCTGAGAGACCACGCACCGGAGCGCATGCACATGCCCTCGCGCCTGCAGCAGATCGGCTGGGTCCTGTTCCTGGTCGCACTGGTCGTCTGGATTCTGCTGCGGTGGTCGTGAGATCGCCCCCGCGGTCTCTCCTCGTGGCCATCGTCGGGCCGACCGCAAGCGGCAAGAGCACGCTCGGCGTCGAGGTGGCCAGGCGCGTCCGCGGCGAAGTGGTGAGCTGCGACTCCACGGCCGTCTACCGCGGCTTCGATATCGGGACGGACAAGCCGTCTGCGGCGGAGCGCCGCGGCGTGCCGCATCATCTGATCGACGTCGCCGAGCCGACGGAGCGTTATTCCGCGGCCCGCTACGCGCGGGCGGCGGCCGATGCCATCGAGAAAGTGACCGCCGCGGGCCGGGTGCCGGTGCTCGTCGGCGGAACCGGACTCTACTACCGGGCCCTCGTCCGTGGGTTGTGCCCGGCGCCGGCACGTGACGATCGGTTGCGTGCGCGGTTGCGCCGCGTTGCGCTGCGGCGGGGCGTCGAGCGCCTGCACGCATGGGTGTCGCGGGTCGATCCCGAGTCGGCGTTGCGGATTCAGCCGCGGGACGAAAAGCGGCTCGTGCGGGCCCTGGAGGTGTACCTGCTCACCGGGCGGACGCTGACCGCTCACTTCGCTGACACCCGGTCGCCGTTGCAGGACCATGAGGTGCTGACCTTCGGCTTGCGGCTGCCGGCGGAGGAAACGACCCGGCGCGTCGCCCGCCGCGTCGACCGGCAGTTCGAACGGGGTATTCTCGACGAGGTCCGCCGGGCGCTCGCGGCCGGCGTGCCCGAGGACGCCCATCCGTTCGGCGGGCTCGTCTACCGGCAGGTCCTGGAGCATCTGCGGGGCGTGCGCGACGAGCGGGCCACGCGTGCTCTCATCGTGCAGGAGAACCGCCGCTATGCGCGCCGCCAGTTGATCTGGTTTCGAAAAGAACCTAATCTACGGTGGATTTCGCGGCCGGGAGAGCACCCGGACGCGTTGGCCGAAATCCTTGCGACGCTCGACGCGCATTCCGCGTTGCGGGCGTTCTCCAACACCATCATGTCGACACCGGGTGATCGTCAGGTCCCATCGAACCTGCAGGATGTCTTTCTCAACGGCGCGCGCCGGGAGCGGCTGCACGTCACCGTGCGCCTGATGGACGGCACGGACGTGCGCGGCCGCATCAAGAGCTTCGACCGCTACGCGCTGCTCGTCGAGGATGAAGAATCGGACGTGCTGCTCTTCAAGCACGCGGTGGCGACGATCCGGCCGCGCGCCAGTGCGGGGGATTGATGCTGCAGTCCGCTCGGGACTCGTTGCGCCGGCAGCTCGAGGAGCGCGAACACGCCTCGCTGAGCCCGCATGCCGCGCTGAGCAACGAAAGTCGGGGGCGGCTGCGCGCGGAGCCGGAAGATCCGATCCGCCCGGCTTTCCAGCGCGACCGCGATCGCATCGTGCACTCCAAAGCGTTTCGCCGTCTGAAGCACAAGACCCAGGTGTTCCTCGCACCCACCGGCGACCACTACCGCACCCGGCTGACGCACACGCTGGAGGTGTCCCAGATCGCGCGGACCATCGCCAAGGTGCTGCTGCTCAACGAGGAGCTCACCGAGGCGATAGCGCTCGGCCACGATCTGGGGCATGCGCCGTTCGGCCACGCTGGCGAGCGCGTACTGACCCGGCTAATCCCCGGCGGCTTCAATCACTACGAGCAGAGTCTGCGGGTCGTCGACGTCCTCGAGCAGGATGGGGCCGGACTCAACCTGACCTGGGAGGTGCGCGACGGGATCAGCAAGCATTCCAAGGGCAAGCACGGCGCCCCGGTCGGCGTGGAGCCTGCGTTGCGCGCCGCAACGCTCGAGGGGCAGGTCGCGCGCGTGGCGGACCTCATCGCCTACGTCAATCACGACATCGACGACGCGGTGCGGGCCGGCATACTGCGTGTCGAGGAGTTGCCGAAGGGCCCCGTCTCCGTTCTCGGCACGACGTCGTCCGAGCGCATCGGCTGCATGGTCGCGGACGTGGTGCGGGAGACGCTCGCGCGCCCGGGAGACCCCGAGGTGGCGATGAGCTCCCGCGTGCTGCAGGCGACGCTCGATCTGCGGACGTTCCTGCACGCGGAGGTATACGAGAACGACGCGGCGGTCGCCGAGTTCGGCAAGGCATGTGGAATCCTGGAGGGACTCTGGGAGAAGGTGCGCGAGACGCCGGAGCGGTTTCTCGATCCACGCACCGTCGAGAGGGACGGCCTCGACGTCGCGGCCAAGGACTTTCTGGCGGGAATGACCGATCGCTTCGCGATCGGGTTGTTCGAGGAGATCTTCGTGCCGCGTCCCTGGGGCCGGGGCGGCGCCGCAGACCCCGGGCATCAAGGCCGATGTGATAAAGTGCGTGGTTCGGTCACATGACGGAAGATGTAACCGGGGGAGCGTCGATGCGCCTTGATCTGCGCAACGTGCGCGGCCCGTCGCAAGCGGTCGTTCGCGCTTTCCCCGTCTCGGCGTTCGGTTCGGACGACGGGTTCACGGTGGCGTCGCCGGTCGAATTGGGGCTCGACGTACGGAAGGACGGCGACAAGTACAGCCTGTTGGGGCGCTTGGTCACGACCGTGCGCCAGGAGTGCTGCCGTTGTCTGAAGCCGTTCGACGTGCCGACCGCGGTGGATATCGACGTGCGCTACCTGCCTCACCGGGACAATGCGGGCGAGGGAGAGCACGAGATTTCCGAGGAAGATCTGTCGATCGCGTTCTATCGCGACGACGAGATCGATCTCGGCGCCCTCGTGCGGGAGCAGTTGCAGTTGGCGGCCCCGATGAAGCCGCTGTGTGACGACGGTTGCCGCGGTTTGTGCCCGATATGCGGCGCCAACCGCAACCAGGTGGCCTGCGGGTGCGATACCGAGTGGCGCGACCCGCGCCTCGAGCCCCTGCGAGCGTTCGTGCGCACGCCCGTCGATACAGGGCCGACGCCGAAAGGTTAGGAAGCGAGATGGCGAATCCGAAGCGACGTCATTCGAAGGCCCGTACGGCCAAGCGCCGCGCGCACGATGCCCTCAAACCTGTCGGCCTCAGTCCGTGCCCGCAGTGTCACGAGATGCAGGTTCCGCATCGCGTCTGTCCACACTGTGGCTACTACAAGGGACGCCAGGTCAAGGCGATCAAGGAGGCGTAGGGAGCTTTCCGCTTTCCCGTCGGCCGTGCGGCCTGACCGGAACCGGCGGTGACGGAGCACCATGCGCATTGCCGTTGATGCGGCCGGCGGCGATCATGCGCCGCGGAACGTGGTCGCCGGGGCGCTCGTGGCCGCTCGGCATCTCGGATTCGGATTGACCCTGGTCGGCCCACCGCGCTCGATTGACGAGGAACTGCTGCGGCATCCGGAGGCCGAGGCTGTCGATCTGCGTGTCGTCCCGGCGCCGGACGTCGTCGGGATGGACGAGGGACCGGCGGCGTTGCGACGAAAGCTCCGGGCGTCGGTACGGGTCGCGGCGGAGACGGTGGCGCAGGGGGATGCGGAGGCCTTCTTCAGCGCCGGCAACACGGGCGCGACGCTGGTGGCGGCGCACGCCGTCTTCGGCATGCTGCCGGGCGTGGATCGTCCCGCGCTGGCGACCAGGATTCCGACGTTGCGGCGCGACGCGGTGCTGCTCGACGTCGGGGCGACGGTCGACTGCCGCCCGCGCCATCTCGTGCAGTTCGCGGCCATGGGTACCGTGTATGCCGAAACAATGCTGGCGATAGAGGCGCCGCGCGTGGGGTTGCTGTCCATCGGGGAGGAGTCCACGAAGGGCAACGATCTGACGCGGGATGCGTATCGGCTGCTCAGTCGCGGCTCGCTCCGCTTCATCGGGAATATCGAGGCGCGTGACGTGTACTCCGGCGCGGCGGACGTCATCGTGTGCGACGGGTTCACCGGCAACGTGGCGCTGAAGGTGAGCGAAGGACTGGTCGAGGTGATCGAGGAGCTCCTGCGGGACGAGTTGGGCCGGACCTTCACCACGCAGTTGGGATACCTGCTGTCGCAGCGCGCCTTTCGCAGGTTCCGCCGGCGTGTCGACTACTCGGAGTACGGGGGCGCGCCGTTGTTGGGTGTTGCCGGGCTCGCGATGGTCGGCCACGGGCGGTCGTCCGTCAAGGCGGTCCGCAACGCGCTGGCGCTGACCTGTCGCTTCGTGCGGGCGCAGTTCGTCAACACGATCGCCGATCGCCTCGCGCCGAGCCCCCCGCTTCTGGAGCGGGCGCAATGATCGCGTTCGTTTTTCCGGGCCAGGGATCGCAACGCGTCGGGATGGGAAGGGCGCTGTCGGAGACGTTCCCCGTCTGCCGGCGGACGTTCGAGGAGGCGGACGAGGCGCTCGGGGAGCCCATCAGCCGGCTCTGTTTCGAGGGCCCGGAAGACCAGCTCGCGCTCACCCGCAACACCCAGCCCGCGGTGCTGGCCGTCAGCGTCGCCGTCGACCGGTTGCTGCGTTCGCGCGGCCACGCGCCGGCATTTCTGGCCGGACACAGTCTGGGCGAATACTCCGCGCACGTGGCCGCGGGCACTCTCGGGCTGGCCGACGCGCTGCGCACCGTGCGGCGCCGCGGGACGTACATGCAGGAGGCGGTGCCGGTCGGAGAGGGCGCGATGGCGGCCGTTCTGGGCCTGTCGGCCGAGCTCGTCGCGCAGGCGTGCGCCGAGGCCGCCAGCGGGGAGATCGTCAGCGCCGCGAACCTGAACGCTCCCGAACAGGTGGCGATTGCCGGCCATGCCGCCGCGGTCGAGCGGGCCGGCCGGCGCGCGAAGGAGCTCGGCGCGCGGCGCGTGATGCCGTTGCCGGTGAGCGCTCCGTTTCACTGCGCTCTCATGAAGCCGGCCGAGGACCGCCTTGCGCCGGAGTTACGAAGCCTCGTGGTCGCCGACCCATCGGCTCCGGTGGTGGCCAACGTCGACGCCGAGCCGAAGCGGACGGGGCGCGAGGCGGTCGAGGCGCTGATACGGCAGGTGAGTGCGCCGGTACGCTGGGAGGCGGTGGTTCGGCGACTGCTGGCCGACGGCGTGACGACGTTCATCGAGGCAGGCCCGGGCGGCGTCCTGAGCGGGCTGATCCGCAAGATCGATCGGGCGGCCGGCGCTACGCGCGTTCACGATCCCGCGAGCCTGGAGTCGGCCGAGGAGAAGTTGCGCGGCATGGGAGCGGGCGTTGGTTGACCTGAGGGGCAGGGCGGCGATCGTGACCGGGGCCTCCCGCGGCATCGGTAGAGCCATCGCGCTGCGTCTGGCATCCGCCGGCGCCTCCGTGGTGGCGGGCGCGCGCTCGGATCACGCGGAGCCCGTCGTGCGCGAGATGGAGGCAGCGGGAGGGACGGCGATTGCCGTAGCGTTGGACGTGACCGAGACGGCGTCGATCTCCGCCATGACGCAGACGGCGCTCGACCGTTTCGGCCGCGTCGACGTGCTGGTGAACAACGCCGGCATCGTACGCGATCAGTTGCTCCTGCGGATGAAGCCGGAGGAGTGGGATGCGGTGATCGCCACCAACCTCACGGCGGCGTTCGCGTGCTGCCGCGCGGTGCTGCGCCCGATGCTGAAGCAGCGGTCGGGTCGCATCGTGAACATCGGCTCGGTCGTGGGCCGGACGGGCAACCCGGGGCAGGCCAACTATGCGGCGTCGAAGGCCGGTCTGGAGGGGTTCACCCGATCCCTGGCGATCGAGGTGGCCTCGCGGGGAATCACGGCGAACGTCGTGGCGCCGGGAATGATCGAGACGGACATGACCGCGGCGCTCGACCCGCGCGCGCACGAGGCGCTTTGCGGCCGTATTCCCATGGGGCGGCTCGGCACGGTCGACGATGTCGCGGCGGCCGTGTGCTTTCTCGCGTCGGACGATGCATCGTATATTACTGGGCAGGTTGTGAGCGTCAATGGCGGGATGTACCTCTAGGGGGCTGCGCCGCGGAACGGTGCAGACTCCTGGCGAGGGTTGGTGGGGCGGCAAGCGGAGCCGCGGGCGACGATTGACGGGCTAGGAGGCAGGTGTATGGCGGTCGTTGACAAGGTCAAGAGCATCATCGTCGAGCAGTTGGGCGTCGACGAGGAAGAGGTCACGTCGGATGCGTCGTTCGTGGACGATCTCGGCGCCGACTCGCTCGATACGGTCGAGCTGGTCATGGCATTCGAGGAGGAGTTCAACCTGGAGATTCCCGACGGGGACGCCGAGAAAATCACGCGGGTGAAGGAAGCCGTCGACTACATCGAGTCGCACGCCGGGGACGCGAGCTGACGTCCGTTCTTGCGTGGTCCCACCAGGAGCATTCGTTGCCAAGTCGCGTTGCAGTCACGGGGGTCGGTCTCGTCTCCTCGCTCGGAATCGGGACCGAAGCCAACTGGGAGGGGTTGCTTGCCGGCCGGAGCGGCATCCGGACCATCACCGCGTTCGACGCTTCCAACTACGCTTCCCGGATTGCCGGTGAAGTGCCCGATTTCGACCCGCTTCGGTTTCTCACCAGGAAGGACGTCCGCAAGATGGACGTCTTCATCCAGTATGCGATAGCGGCATCGGAGTTCGCCCTGCGGGATGCAGGTCTGCCGACCGAAGGTGGACTGGGTACGGAGGTGGGTGTGTTCATCGCCTCCGGTATCGGTGGCTTCAGCACCATCGAGCGGGAGCACAAGGCGCTGCTCAACGGGGGGCCGCGCAAGATCTCGCCGTTCTTCATTCCGTCGGCGATCATCAACCTCGCGGCCGGCCAGGTCTCCATCCGCTTCGGGGCGAAGGGGCCGAACTCGGCGACCTGCACGGCATGCTCGGCGTCCGCGCACGCCATCGGGGACGCCTTCGAGATCATCCGCCGCGGCGATGCGGAGGTCATGGTGGCAGGGGGGTCGGAGGCGGCCATCACGCCGATGGGAGTCGGCGGCTTCGCGGCGATGCGCGCGCTGTCGACGCGCAACGACGAGCCGCAGCGCGCCTGCCGGCCGTTCGACCGGGACCGGGACGGCTTCATCATGGGCGAGGGGGCGGGCGTGGTCATTCTCGAGGACCTGGAGCGCGCCCGGGCCCGGGGCTCACGCATCTACTGCGAGCTGGTGGGCTACGGGATGTCGGCCGACGCCCATCACATGACCGCGCCCTGCGAGGACGGGGACGGTGCGGTGCGGGTGATGCAGAATGCGATGCGCTCGGCGGGAGTCGCGCCGGCCGCGGTGAACTACGTCAACGCCCACGGCACCTCGACACCGCACAACGACCGGATCGAGACCCTGGCCATCAAGACCTGCTTCGGCGATCACGCGTCGTCGCTCGCGATCTCCTCGACCAAGTCGATGACCGGGCACCTGCTCGGCGCGGCGGGCGGTCTCGAGGCGGGTATCACCGCGCTGGCGGTCCGCTACCAGACGGCGCCGCCCACCATCAATCTGGAGAACCCCGATCCCGACTGCGACCTCGACTACGTGCCGAACACCCGACGCACGCTCCCCATCGACTACGCGCTGTCGAACTCGTTCGGGTTCGGCGGCACGAACGCCAGTCTCCTGTTCAAGCGCTACGACGGCTAGGAGTCTGCGCCGCAGAACGAAGCGAAGCGGAGTGCTGGGGCGCAGACTCATGGAGCGGTGCGGGCTGGGGCCGAACACGGAGCCTTGCGACGGGTTTGGCGGCGTTGATCCGCCCCCGGCCCGTCGCACGGGTCACGCTGAGAGAGCGAACAAGCACGATGAAGATTGCCGTTTGCATAAAGCAGGTCGTGACCCGCGACTGGCCGTTGCGCGCGGCGGAGTCCGCGACGTGGGTCCGCGACGACGACGCCAGTTTCGAGATGAACGAGCCGGACGCCTACGCGCTCGAAGAGGCGCTGCGGCTGAAGGAGCGCCACGCCGGCGAGGTCGTGGTCTGTTCCGCCGGTCCGGCCCGGGTCAGCCAGGTCATTCGGGAGGCGCTCGCTCGCGGCGCGGACCGCGCCATCCATGTCGAGAGCGACGCGCTCGCCGCGGCCGGGGCGGACGCGGTGGCCGCGTCGCTGGCCAGCGCGATGGAGAGCGAGTCGTTCGACCTGGTGCTGACCGGTCTGCAGTCCGACGACCAGGGCTTCGGCCAGACCGGCGTCGTGCTGGCGGAACGCCTGGGTCTGCCGCACGCCACCATCATCATGGAGGTCGATGCGGCGGGTGACGGCGGCTCCCTGCGGGTCAAGCGTGAGCTCGAGAGCGGCTGGTTCCAGTGGGTGTCGATGCCGCTGCCGGCCCTGCTCACCATTCAGAGCGGCATCAACCAGCTCCGCTATGCGACGCTGAGAGGCATCATGGCGGCGAAGCGCAAGGAGATCCGCACCGTGCCGGCGCGGAGCGTGGAAGCGGCGGGGCAGCGGATCCTGGAGCTGTACGTGCCGGAGAAGACGAGCGCCACGCGGTTCATCGACGGCCCGGCGCCGGAGGCGGCGCGCGAGCTCGTCCGGCTCCTGCGAGAAGAAGCGAGGGTCCTGTGATTCTGGTCATCGCGGAGCAGCGCGGCGGTGCGTTGAATCCCGCCTCCTGGGAGACGCTGGCGGCAGCCCAGCAGATGGACGAGCAGGTCGCGGCGGCCGTCGTCGGATCGGACGTGCAGGGACCGGCCGGGGAGCTGGCCGCGGCGGAGGTTTCCGAGGTGCTCGCGGTCGAGCACGAAGCGCTGGAGCCGTATACGCCCGACGGCTTCGTCGCGGCCCTGGCGCAGGTGGTGGCGGATGCGGGTCCCGAACTCGTGCTCTTTCCCCACACGTATCAGACCCGCGACCATGCGCCGGCGCTGGCCGCGCGGCTCGGGAGCGTGCTGATTCCCGACTGCATCGGCTCGAAGATCCGGGATGGCCGGCGGGTGTTCGTGCGCCCGATGTTTCAGGGCAAGTTCGTGGCGGACGTGCTGCCGGAGGGGCCGGCGCCGCACTTCGCCAGCTTCCAGATCGGTGCGTATCGAGCCGACGCCTGTGCGCGCGGCGCGTCGCCGGCGGCCGTGCGGAGTGTCGCGGTCCACCTGGACGCGGCAGCGATTCGCCAGCGGCCGGAAGCGCCCTTCAAGGAAGCGAAGCAGGCGGTCGACCTGACGCAGGCCGAGCGCATCGTCGCGGTCGGCCGCGGCATCAAGGACCAGGAGCACCTGCCTCTCGCGCAGCAGCTGGCGAAGGCGCTGGATGCCGAGCTGGCCGCGTCCCGGCCGATCTGCGACTCCGGCTGGCTGCCGATGGACCGGCAGATCGGCAGCTCGGGCCAGACCGTGGCGCCGAAGCTGTATCTGGCAGTGGGTATCTCCGGTGCGATCCAGCACCTGGTGGGAATGAAGGGCGCCCGCACCATCGTCGCGGTGAACAAGGACGCCGACGCACCCATCTTCGAGGTGGCCGATTACGGCATCGTCGGCGACCTGTTCGAGGTGGTTCCCGCGGTCGTGGCGGCGATCGAGGAAGGCTGACGTGGAGCGCGAGACGCTCGACGTCGACGTGCTGATCGTCGGGGGCGGACCGGCCGGGCTCGCCGCGGCGTATCGCCTCGCGCGGCTGAACGAGGAGCAGGGCGGCGAGCCGCTGATGGTGGCCGTTCTGGAGAAGGCCCGTGCGGCCGGCGCCCACATGCTGTCGGGGGCCGTGCTCGATCCGTCGACTCTCTCCGAGCTGATGCCGGACTGGGAGAGCCGCGGCGCGCCGCTCGACGTCCCCGTGCGGGACGACCGCATCTACTTCCTGACCGCGCGCCGCGCGCTGCCCTTTCCGATCACGCCGCCCCCCCTGCGCAACCACGGCCACTACGTGATCTCGCTCAACCGCTTCGCGAGGTGGCTCACCGAACAGGTGGAGGCGGCCGGCGTCGACGTCTTCACCGGGTTTCCCGGCACGGAGCTGCTCTACGACGGGGATCGGGTGGTCGGCGTGCGCACGGGCGATCGCGGCATCGACCGGCACGGCGAGCGCAAGCCGACCTTCGAGCCGGGAGTCGACATCCGCGCCCGGGTCACGGTGTTGGCCGATGGCGTGCGCGGCAACCTCACCAAGACCCTGATCCGCCGTTTCGATCTCGACGCGGGCCGTTTGCCGCAGAGCTACGCCATCGGCATCAAGGAGCTGTGGGACGTCGACCCGCAGCGGCTGCCGGCCGGGTCCGTGATGCACACGATGGGGCATCCGCTGCGCTTCGAGGAGTTCGGGGGCGGGTTCCTCTACGCCCTGCCGGAGGGTCGCCTCTCGGTCGGGTTCGTCGCCGGTCTCGACTACCGCGACCCGCTGTTCGACCCGCACGTGGCGTTCCAGCGCTTCAAGCGCCACCCGCTGGTGTCGAGGCTGCTCGCCGGCGGGCAGATGGTGCGCTACGGCGCCAAGGCCCTCCCGGAAGGAGGCTGGCACGCGCTGCCGCGTTGCCATGTCGACGGCGCCCTGATCGTGGGCGACGCCGCGGGCTTCCTGAACTCGATGCGGCTGAAGGGGATTCATCTCGCGATGCGGAGCGGGATGCACGCGGCCGACGTGGCGTTCCGCGCAATCCGCGAGGACGACGTCTCGGCCGGGCGATTGTCCGAGTACTCCCGTCTCGTCGAGAAGGGTCCGATCCGGCGCGAGCTGTACCCTGTACGCAACGTGCACCAGAGCTTCGCCGGGGGCTTGCTGGCCGGCCTGCTCTACTCGGGCATGTCGCTGGTGACCGGCGGCTGGTGGTTCCGCGACCCGCTGCCGTCCCACGCCGGCCACGAGCGAACCCGAACCGTGAAGCAGTACTTCGGCGGGGGCGCAGCGCCCGCGGCCCCGAGCGTGCCGATAGACCGGACCTTGACGTTCGACCGTTTGACCAACGTGCACTACTCCGGCACGCGGCACGACGAGGATCAGCCGTCGCACCTCCTCGTCGCGGATACCGACATCTGCCGCACGCGCTGCATCGAGGAGTACCGCAATCCCTGCACGCGTTTCTGTCCGGCGAACGTGTACGAGATCGTCGACGCGGACGCGGGAGCGGGCAAGCGGCTCCAGATCAACGCCTCGAACTGTGTCCACTGCAAGACGTGCGACATCATGGACCCCTACCAGATCATCGACTGGGTGCCGCCCGAGGGCGGCGGCGGTCCGTCCTGCGAAGGCATGTGAGCCGCGACGCCCCGCGCCGGCGCCTGTCGTCCCGTCAGGTCGCGTCAGCCACCGCGATTGCGGCGGTGGGCATGCCGGTGATCGACGTGCTCTGCCGGACGTTGCGGTGGACGGTCGAAGGGCTGTGCCACTACGATGCGATTCAGTCGACGGGCCGCCAGCCGGTCATGGCGTTCTGGCACGGCCGCATCGTGCACGCCACGTGGTACTTCCGCGGGCGCGGCATCGTCGTCATGATCAGCGAGAATTTCGACGGCGAGTGGATCGGCCGGCTCATCGAGAGGTTCGGGTACCGTACGGCGCGCGGGTCGACGTCACGCGGCGGCGCACGCGCCCTCGCCCGCATGCGGCGTCTGGCGTTGGCCGGCGCGCCGACCGGGTTCGCGGTGGACGGCCCGCGCGGTCCGGCCCGCTCGGTGCAGCCCGGCGCGGTCTGGCTGGCCAGCCTCACCGGCAACCCGGTGCTGCCGTTTCACAGCGAGGCCGACCGGTACTGGACAGCGCGGAGCTGGGACGGGACGCAGGTGCCGCAGCCGTTCGCACGCGCGGCGATGGTGGTCGGCGAGCCGATCGAGGTACCGCGGGGGGCGGGTCCGGAACGGATCGAGCAGAAGCGCCTGGAGCTGGAGCGGTCGCTGCACGGGCTGGCGGGGCGCGCCCGCGCGATCGTGCTCGCCACGGCCGAACGCCGAGAATCTGCGCAGTAGGACCGCGTAGACTCCCGGGCAGGATTGACTGGGCGGGGTTCGGAGCCGGCAGCGACGATTCCCGGGCCGGGAGCTTGCGCCGCAGAATGCAGCGAAGCGAAGTGCCGAGGTGCAGGGTCATGGAGTGGGGGCTGGGGCCGAACTCCGAGCCTGCGAGGCGTTTCGGGGCGCCAGCCGAAAGGAGAGCCGGTGATGGCGAATGCGGACGTCCTGCTGATCTCTTCACCCCGTTTCGTCGATCACCGTACGCCGGCGGGGCACCCGGAGCGCTCCGCGCGCGCCGAGGTCATGGCGCGCGTGGCCGAGCGCTGGACGGCGGGGGGAGGCCGGACGGCGGCTCCCGAACCCGTCACGGACGAGGCGCTCGCTCGCGTCCACGACGTGCGCTACCTGGAAGGCGTCGCGGAGACCGCGGGGCGCCGGGCCCGGCTCGACCCCGACACCTACACGTCGCCGGACTCCGTGGCGGTGGCGCGTCTGGCGGCGGGCGCGACGGTGGCCGCCGTCGACCACGCGCTCGACCACGGCGCGCCGGGGCTCGCCTTCGTGCGGCCGCCCGGACATCACGCCGAGCGCGCGCGGGCGATGGGCTTCTGCCTGTACAACAACGCCGCCGTCGCCGCCGCGCATGCGCTCGCCCGTGGCCTCGAGCGCGTCGCGGTGGTCGACTACGACGTCCACCACGGCAACGGGATCCAGTGGATCTTCTACGACGAGCCGCGGGTCCTGTACGTCTCGACCCACCAGTATCCCTTCTACCCGGGCACGGGTGCGGCCGACGACGTCGGGCGCGGCGACGGGGCCGGGACGACCGTCAACGTCCCGCTGGCGGCGGGCGCGGGCGACGCGGATCTCGACCGCGTGTTCCGCGAGGTGGTGATGCCGATCCTGGGCGCGTACTCCCCGGACGCGGTCATTCTGTCGGCCGGCTTCGACGCGCACGCGGATGATCCGCTCGGCGGCATGCAACTGTCGACGGGCGGCTATGCGACGCTGACCCGCCGTCTCCGCGCGTTCGCCGCAGGCCGCTGCGGTGGCCGGCTTGCCGTGACTACCGAGGGCGGATACGACCTGCAGGCGCTCGAGGAGTGTCTGGACGGCACGCTGGAGGTCTGCGCCGCGGATCCGCCCGCGTCCATCCCGCCGGTGCGGGGCTCGACGGCGATAGCCGCCGCCGCACTCCAATCGGTTGCTCGCGCCCAGTCGCCGTACTGGCCCGGCATCGGCTGACGGGTGCGGGGACCTCGGCGCGTCCGTGTCGTTCCCGGCCGTGCGATTCCGCCGGCTGGTACAATTCTCCCGTGCGCGACTACGACCCCCAGACGTTGGAGAAGAAGTGGCAGCGGCGCTGGCGCGAGCGCCGCGCGTTCGAGGTGAGCGTCGATCCGGAGCGTCCGAAGTTCTACTGCCTCGTGATGTTCGCCTACCCGTCCGGCCACGCCCACGTCGGGCACGTGCGCAACTACATGATTGGCGACGTCGTGGCCCGCATGAAGCGGATGCGCGGCTACAACGTGCTCCATCCGTTCGGCTGGGACGCCTTCGGCATGCCCGCCGAGAACGCCGCGATCAAGAACCGGACGCATCCCGAGACCTGGACGCGCGCGAACATCGCGCACATGAAGGACCAGTTGCAGCGGCTCGGGATCAGCTACGCCTGGGAGCGCGAGATCGCCACCTGCGACCCGGAGTACTACCGCTGGAACCAGTGGCTGTTCCTGAAGATGTACGAGCGCGGGCTCGCCTACCGCAGGCAGTCCAGCGTCAACTGGTGCTCCGACTGCCGGACGGTGCTGGCCAACGAGCAGGTGGTCGACGGCGGCTGCTGGCGCTGCGGCACGACGGTGGAGACGCGTGACCTGAAGCAGTGGTTCCTGCGCATCACGCAGTACGCCGACGAGCTGCTCGACGGGACGGAAGCGCTCGACCAGTGGCCGGACAAGGTGCTGACGATGCAGCGCAACTGGATCGGCCGCTCACACGGCGCGCTGGTCCGTTTCCCCCTCGCGGGTCCAGACGGCGCCGCGGCTCCGCCGGAGGAGGGGATCGAGGTCTTCACGACCCGCATCGACACCATCTACGGAGCCACCTTCGTCCTCCTGGCGCCGGAGCACCCGCTGGTCGAGCGGATCGCGGCCCAGCGGCCCGATGCGGCGGAGTTCCGTGCCCGCGTGGGGAGCTTTCGCGCGCTCGATCGGCAGGCGCGGCTGACGGGGCAGATCGACAAGGAGGGCATCGATACCGGCCACCGGGCGGTGAACCCATTCACCGGCGAGACCGTTCCGATATGGGTGGCGAACTTCGTCCTGGCCGAGTACGGCACCGGCGCCATCATGGCGGTGCCCGCCCACGATCAGCGCGATCTGGAGTTCGCGCGGAAGTACGGACTCCCGGTGCGGGTCGTGATCCAGCCCCACGACGGTGCGCCCCTGGACGACGACCTGGAAGCCGCGTTCTCCGCGCCCGGCCGCGTCGTCGACTCCGGCGAGTTCACCGGATTGGAGAGCGATCGGGCAAGGGCGGTCATGACGGAGGCTGCAGAGAAGCAGGGATTCGGCCGGGGCCAGGTGCAGTACCGGCTGAAGGACTGGGGCATCTCCCGCCAGCGCTACTGGGGCACGCCCATACCCATCGTCTACTGCGACACTTGCGGAACCCGTCCGGTGCCCGAGGACCAGCTCCCGGTGGAGCTGCCGCGGGTGGAGGAGTTCACCGGCCGCGGCGACTCGCCGCTGGCGCAGGTGCCGGAGTTCGTCGACGTGGAGTGCCCGGACTGCGGCGGCCCCGCCCGCCGCGAGACCGACACGATGGACACGTTCGTCGACTCGTCGTGGTACTTCTATCGTTACTGCGACCCGCGCGGCGACACGGCGCCGTTCGATGCCGGGACGGTCAGGTACTGGGCGCCCATCGACTTCTACAGCGGCGGAGTCGAGCACGCGATTCTGCATCTCATCTACTCCCGCTTCTTTTGCAAGGTGCTGCGCGATCTGGGACTGGTCGAACACGACGAGCCCTTCACGCGGCTGCTGACCCAGGGGATGGTCCTGCGCGACGGCGCGGTGATGTCGAAGTCGAAGGGCAACGTGGTCGATCCCGACGAGATGACGGCCACCTGCGGGGCCGACGCACTGCGCCTGTACGAGATGTTCGTCGCCCCGCCGGAGAAGGAGATCGAGTGGACCGACGCCGGGCTCGACGGCAGCGCCCGCTTCCTGGGCCGCGTCTGGCGCCTCGTCACCCCGTTCGCGGACGCCTGCGCGGCCGGCGACATTCCCGCGGTCGGCGGGTTGAAGCCGGGCGATGCCGAGCGGGCGCTTCGCCGCAAGACGCACGACACCATTCGGCGCGTGTCTGAGGATCTCGATCCGCGCGTGCACCTGAACACTGCGGTCTCGGCGTTGATGGAGCTGGTCAACGATCTGTACGCCTTCTGCGAGCGGGCGCGCGTCGGGCCGTTCGCGGCCGATTCCGCGGCGCCGACGGCGGGCGCCGGACCGGTGGCGCTGGCCGTCGTGCGCGAGGCGCTCGAGGCCCTTGTGTTGATGCTCTCGCCGTTCACCCCGCACCTGTGCGAGGAGCTCTGGGAAGCCCTGGGCCATGAAGAGGGAGTCGAGGCTGCCGGTTGGCCCGAGTTCGATCCCGACGTGGCGCGGGCGGAGACGGTCGTCTTGCCGGTGCAGGTGAACGGCAAGGTCCGCGCGCGGATCACCGTGGACGTCGATACGGCCGAGGACGAGTTGCGCCGCCTCGCGCTGGCGCAGCCGCAAGTGCAGGCGCACACCGGCGGGAAGACCGTGGCGCGAGTCGTCGTGGTGCCGGGCCGGTTGGTGAGCGTCGTCGCGGAATCGTGAGAGGAGCACCCCCGATGCATGGAATTCGATCCCGGCGTGAGGCCGCGCAGGCAAGCCGCCCCCTCCGGTTGCGGCCCGGCATTCGACGCCGGCTGCTGGTCCACGCGCTGCTCGCCGTGCTGGTCTGTACCGCCCTCCCCGGCTGCGGGTACACGCTGGCCGGACGCGGATCGTTCCTGCCGGACTACATCGAGACCGTCGCCATTCCGATGTTCGGCAACAATACCGCCGTCTTCGACGTCGAGCAGCTCCTGACGCAGGAGGTCCGTACCGCGTTCATCAGCCGGGGTTCGTATCGCGTGCAGACCGAGGAGGTGGGAGCCGACGCGACGTTGACCGGCACCATCACCGACATCCGCATCGCCCCGGCCAGCTTCAGCGCGGAGCAGCAGGCGTCGCGCTACGTCTTCACGCTGCGGGCGAGCATCGAGTTCCGCGATCTGACGACGGACGAGATCGTCTGGGACGACCCGCAAATGGTCTTCAGCGACGAGTTCGATGTGGCGTCCGGAACCGGCGACATCGGCAGCGTCTCGACGTTCTTCGGGCAGGAGGCCAACACCGTCGAGCGCCTCGCCGTGGACTTTGCGGCCACCGTGGTCAGCTCCATCCTCGAGGCCTTCTAGAGAGCGTGCCTGCACTGACTCCGGGGACGCTGCGCAACCGGATCGCGTCCGGCGACCTCGATCCCGTCTACCTGCTCGTCGGTGACGACGAGCGCGAGAAAGAGGCGCTGGCCGTCGCGCTGGCCGAGACGATCGACGAGGGGCTGCGCGCCTTCAACGTCGGCCGTTTCCACGGCGGCGACGCCGGTCTGGAGGACGTGCTGGCGGCGGCGCGCATCGTGCCGATGATGGCCCCGCGGCGCATCGTCATCGCGCTGCGGGCCGAGCGGATGCTGCAGCCGGCGCGGGAGAGCGAGGCGGCCCGGCGCGCTCTCGACGCGCTCGAGGACTACCTGGCTGCGCCGTCTCCGGAGACGACGTTGGTCCTCTCGGCGGGCGGTCTCGACGAGCGGCGCCGCATCGTGAAGCAACTGCGGGCGCTCGCGGCCGTCGTACGCTGCGGGGTGCCGGAGGACGCGGCCGGTGTCCGGCGCTGGATTCGGGAGCGTCTGGACGAGGCGGGCCGACGGGCGGATGACGCGGCGGTCCGGCTGCTGGGCGACATGGCCGGCCGCGACACGGTACGCCTGCGAAACGCGCTGGACCGGCTGCTGCTGTTCGTCGATGTCGGCGCCACGATTGCCCCGGCCCACGTATACGAACTGCTGGGGCCGTCCGCACCCAACGCCACGGACGACTGGGCGGTGGCGCGCGCCATAGAGCAAGGGGTGGCCGATCGGGCGCTGCGTGAGCTGGGTCTGGTCCTGGACGCCGGAGCCGTTCCGCACATGGTGCTCGGGCAGCTTGCCTGGGTGGCGCGCTCCAAGCTGGCTGCCGCCCGGATCGAGTCGGCAATCGAGGCTGTCTTCCGGACTGATCTCGCTCTCAAGCAGTCGGGCGGCGAGCCGCGGGTGCTGCTGGAACGCCTGGTCGTCGAGCTGTGCGGTACCGCGGCGGCGGGGAAGCGCCGCCGCGCGTGAACACGCCTTCGACGCGGTGGGAGCTCAGGAATCCTGGGCCGGCGCCGACGCCTTCCGCAGCCTCCTGTCGAGCCGGGACTTGTGGCGCGCGGCGGCGTTGCGGTGGATGACACCCTTGCCCGCGAGCTTGTCGATCAGCGCCGCGGTGGTGCGAATCGACTCGCGTGCGGCCGACGCAGAATCTTCATCCTGCGCGCCGACGGCGCCGATGGCGCTGCGCGTCCCCCGGATCGCGCGGCGCATCCTGCTCTTCATGCGGTTGTTTCTGTCGCGACGCCGGAGACTCTGCTCGTGCGCCTTGATTGCGGACTTGTGGTTCGCCATGAAACTCCAATCCCGTCGCCGCCGCATCGGCGGCGAACCCTGCTTGCGTGCGGACGTCGCTCGCTACCTGCCGTGCGACGCGTAGACCTCCGCGTTGCCGTTGCGCTCGAATGCGATGACGTCGTAGGGTTGGACCCCGCGCCCCGGCACTTCCATCCCGGGAGATCCGATCGGCATTCCGGGCACCGCGAGTCCCGCGACGCGCGGGCGCTCGTCGAGCAGGCGCCGGATGTCGGCCGCCGGCACGTGGCCCTCGATCACGTAATCGCCCACCAGAGCCGTGTGGCACGACGACAGCGACGCCGGAATGCCGGCGCGCCGCTTGAGCGGCAGTACGTTGGGGACGTCCGTCATCTCGACGTTGAAGCCGTGCTCTTGTAGGTGAACCACCCACTGGATGCAGCAGCCTCACGTGGGTGACTTGTAGACGTGGATGATCTCGCCGTCCTGTCCGTGGGCGACGCCTGACGTCACCGCCACGGCGGCGACGGCGAGCGCCAGCAGACCGAGCGCCGGTATGAGGGTTCGCATGTTCATGCTCCTGTCGGGGCGCGCGGCGGATGCCTGCGTGCGCGTGCCATTATAGCCGAACACCGTCAGCCGGCCCGGCGGTCCCGCGGCCCGCACCACGCGACCTGCCCGAGGATCCGGTCGTCTTTCCCCACCGGCCGCGGCGCGTGGGCCGGATTGTCGCTGGTCAACAGCCAGCGGCCGGCGGTCTGCCGGAGGCGCTTGACGACGAGGCCGGCGTCGGTGCGTACGGCGAACAGTTGTCCCTCCAGCGGGTCGGTGCGGCCCGAGTCCACCGCGACGAGGTTCCCGTCGCGAATCGTCGGTTCCATGGAGTCGCCCGCCGCCCGGACGCACGTCAGGCGTTCCGGCTGCGCCCAGGGGGCCAAAGCGCCGGCGGCGACGGCGATCGAGACTTCGGACGACTCCTCGAAGACGACTTCGCCGGGGCCCGCCGCAAGGCGGACGTCGGGTGCGAACGGAATCATGGCGACGCCGCTGTCGTCCGTACCGTCAGCCTCCCCATCGACCTCCGGGGCGGCAATCGGCGCCGCTGCCGCCGCGGCGCGATCCATCAGTTCCTGCACGCGGCCGATCCCTTCCCGCAAGCTCGACGCCAAGGCGTCCCTGTCTATCGCGCCGACGGCGTCGGCGACGCTCGCGTCTCGGGGCAGGCCGAGGGCCCCGGTAATCTCGGGCGGCACCGCCGGTGACGGCGAGGCGCCCGGCCGCGCCGGACCGACGTAGAACTCGAGTCCCAGAACGGACGCGATCGATTCGAGGGTCGTGCTTCGCGCCGCGCGTCCCTGGACCAGGCTGCGGAGCTGTCCCAGGGGAATGCCGGTCCGCAGCGAGAAGGGCCTGAGCCCCTCCGAATCGATCCGCCGGCGAACGACCCGGCGCAGGTACTCGACGCGGTCGGGATGTGTCACTGCTGACACGTTACCAGGAACCGGCAGGCAGGGCGCGTGTTATTTGCAGCATGTATCTCGTGTCACATTGGAATACCCGGCCGAACGCCCAATATGCTTCCTCGTCGCGCCTTGCCACGCGGGCGCCTCGCCGCTCTCGGTGCGACGCGGGGTTTCACCGCGGACTCGCAGGGCGGTCAGAGATGAGTCCGGCCACGCGGCCCGCACCAGGCGACCTGTCCGAGGATCCGGTCTTCTTCGACAACGGCGCGGGACCGGTGGGTCGGGTTGTCGCTGGTCAGCAGCCAGCGGCGACGGTTCCGTCGCAACCGCTTGATGACCAGCCCGGCATCCGTGCGCACGGCGAACAGTTGCCTGTCCAGCGGGTCGCTGCGGCCCGAGTCGACCACGACGAGATCGCCGTGGTGGATGGTCGGCTCCATCGAATCGCCCGCCGCTCGTACGCACGTCAGTCGATCCGGGCGCGCCCAGGAGGCCAACGCGGCGGTCGCGACGGCGATTGCTACCTCGGGCGACTCCTCGAACACCACCGCTCCGGTACCCACGGCGAGCCGCACTTCCGGAGCGAACGGAATCATTACGACGGCGCGCTCCGGGCGTTCGCGGGTCGACAGCCGCTTGCGGGAGACGGGGTCGGGGATCAGGGCCGCCGCTGCCGCCGCCTTCTCCATCAGCTCCTGCACGAGGCCGAGACCCTCGCGCAGCCTCGACGCCAGCGCGTCCTTGCGAATCGCGCCGACCGCGTCGTCGACGCTGGCGTTCACGGGCAGGCCCAGGGCGCGAGCGATCTCCGACGGCAGTCGCGGCCGGATGGTGGAATCGGCCCGGGCGGGACCGATGTAGAACTCGAGCTCCAGGACGGACGCAATCAGCTCGAGAGTCGTGCTCCGCGCCGCCCGGCCCTCCACGACGCTCCGCAACTGTCCCAGGGGAATGCCCGTTCGCAACGAGAAAGGCCGCAGCCCCTCGGTTTCCACCCGCTGCCGGACGGCCTCCCGCAGGTATTCGACGCCGTAGCGTGTCACGAGCGACACGATACACGGAAACACTTGCGCGCGCGTGCCATTCATGGCATGCTTCCGTGCCATGGACGACACGGTTCGGCGGCTCGTGGCTCTCTGTGGTCTCTTCGCCGAGAGCACCGGACGGAGCATATCGACTGTCTCCCGCCATGCGACGGGAAGCGGAGAAACCATCGCGCGGTTGCAGCGGGGACACACCATCACCACGCGGCGGGCGGAACGCGCCCTGCGATTCCTCTCCGAGAACTGGCCCGAACTCGCGGAGTGGCCGGCAGACATCCCGCGCCCGGCGGTGTCGCACGGCATGCTGGACGAGTCGTCGACGCCGGCCGCGACACCGGACCGTCCGTTCAGGGGCGGCCCTTCAGCCGTCTGAGTTGCCGCCGCTGCTGCTTGTCCGGCGCGGGCGCACGACCGGCACGCCGGAGCAGCATCCGGAACGCCAGCTCCTCTTCCGTCGGCGGGGGCGTTCGATCCTCGTAGAGCGCCCGGGCGTCGGCCTTCGGAACGTGGTGCTCGGCGAGCGCGACCACCGACACCACCTGCGTCATCCGGTTGGGGCGCGTGATCCGGATTTCGTCGCCGGTCCGGATCTCACGGTGCGGCTTGCCCCGCTGTCCGTTGATCTCGACCTTGCCTCCCTTCGCGGCGCGCTGGGCCTCCGACCGCGTACGAAAGAGGCACGCGACGTCGAGCCAGACGTCGATGCGTACCGACTGCAACGGCTTCGCGTCTGCCGGACGGGACGGTGAGGTCATTGGGCAGGAACCGGCTCTTCGGGCCGAGCGCCCCGACACGCGTTGCCGGCTCGGCGTCTCGGCCCATCCCCTCCGCTACATGCGCTCGCGCCGTAGCGCTTCGCTGCGCTGCGTTCCGCGGCGCAAGCTCCCATATTACCGGGCCGTGCTCCTCAGGATGCCGGAAAGGTGCTTCCTGAGGGCAACCTCGACCTCGGGTTTGCCCCTTATCGAATCGTCGTAGAAGATGACCCGGTGCCCGCTGATGTCGAAAGGCAGTGCGCCATTGCGACGGGCGAGGAGCACCGTCGGCGTGTTGCGAGCATGCGCATAGCCGAGCTCGTAGAAGACATTGGCGTTCGTCGGCGTGATCTCCGCGATGATCACGTCGGATTCCACGAGACCGGAGACGATGTCCTGCAGGATCAGTCCCGGGCGGAACACGTCGTCGGCTCGGTAGGCCTCGAACTGCAGCTCCTCGCACACCGGACGGATGACCTCCGCGTAGAGACTGTCGAAGGGCTCGGTGAACTGCATCACCACGAAGGCCCTCGGGCGGGTGCCTGACCACGCGACGTCCTCGAACGTGACGGGTCCCGGTCCCCGGGCGAACAGCCCGACCTGGCGGCCCTCGAGCGGATGCGGCAGGTACTGATCCATCAACTCGATGCCATCCACGGCGAGACGCACGCGCTGACCTCTGACCTCGACCTCCACGGCGTACTCCGTCGAGCCGTCGAGCTGCGCCGCGCGACCGTTGTGCTTCACCGCCTTCCAACCTTGACGGGGCACGTGCTCGTCAATCACGTACGCGCGGCCGTAGCCTCCGAGTCCCGCGGAAAAATAGCCGTCGGTGACGGTGTTGTATCCGAGCAGAATACGTCCTGCGTTCTCTACCGGATCGCCTAGGCGTATCCTGGTGGACACGCGGCCGTTTCGAATTCGAGCCGAAGACAGCGCCACGCCTATCGGTTGAGAAGCGTCCTCGAGTTGCGTGTACTCGGCGGAGGATTCCCGAAACGACCAGTCTCCCGACATGGCGGCCCATGCGGCCGGGCTGCTGCATTCGTCTTCCATCGCCCCTTCCGATTGTCCATGATCGGAGCGGGCCGATTCAAAGCGCTCGGGCACGATGGGCGGCGTCTTTCTGGACGTGACGGAACGCTTCGCCACGAATACTACGCGCCGGCGAGCAGGCGCCCGACCGCGTTGCGACTCTCGGGGACGATGGAATGCAGTCGATCCGTCCGCTTGCCGCCGGCCTGCGCGAAGTCCGGGCGTCCGCCGCCTCGGCCCTCGACGATGGGAGCGAGCGCCTTGATCAGGTTGCCCGCGTGCACGCGATCGGTGAGGTCGCGCGTCACCGAGACGACCAGCGCCGCCTTGCCGTCGTTGTCTGAGGCCAGCACTACGACGCCGCTGCCGAGGCGATCGCGAAGCGAATCGGCAAGCGTACGCAGGGCGCCCGGCTCAAGGCCGGACACGACGCGAGTGACGAGCCGGATGCCGCCGACCTCGGCCGCGTCCGCGTCCTGCCCTGGCGCTTCGGCGCCGTCGGCCATCGCCGCCCGCACTCTCAAGCGTTCGTTCTCGCGCAAGACTCGCTTGTAGTCGGCAGCCAGTTTCCCGACTGTCCTTGCGGCGCGATCGGCGAGCTTCGTGTTCACTGGACGACGAAAGCGAAGGTTCTGGAGTTGGCCAACGGCTTCCTCAGCTTGATCCGCGGTCGACTCGTGAGCGTACGCCAGGAGAGAGCGCTCGTCTCCCCGACCCTGGAACGTCTCCACGGCTGTTGCGCCAGTCACCGCCTCGATACGCCGGACCCCGGCCGCCACGCCCCCCTCGTGCGTGATGATGAACGTACCGATGTCACCGGTCCGCCCGCAGTGGGTTCCGCCGCAGAGCTCGACCGAGAATCCGGGGACGGTCACCACCCGCACGCGGTCGCCGTACTTCTCGCCGAAGAGTGCCATCGCGCCCGCGGCAATCGCTTCCTCGGTGGATCGTTCTTCTGTCTCGACTGCCTGGTTCATCATGAAGACGTGGTCGTTCACCAGCCGCTCGATCTCGCCAAGCTGTTCGGGGGTGACTGCCTCGTGATGGGAGAAGTCGAAACGCAGCCGGTCCGGGGCGACGAGCGATCCCTTCTGCCGGACGTGAGTGCCCACAATCCGGCGCAGGGCGGCGTGGAGCAGGTGCGTGGCCGTATGGTTGCGGCGGATGGCGTCCCGCCGGTTGGCATTCACCTCGGCGGTGACCTCCTCGCCGACGCGAAGTTCCCCTTCCCGCACGGCGGCCAGGTGCATCCTCGGCCAGGCGGGCTTCAGTCGCACCACGTCCTCCACGGGGGCCTCGACGTTCTGGTCCGACAGGCGGCCGGTGTCCGATACCTGTCCGCCCGCTTCCAGATAGAAGGGAGTCCGGTCGAGGACGACGTATCCTGCCTCGCCGGGAGCAAGGGCCTCGACGCCCGTGAGGCTCGCTCCGTTGCCGTCGCGCCGGAACAGATGCGTGACGCCGCTACGGGTGGAGGTCGTCTCGTAGCCGTCGAATCGCTGGCGACCGAAATGCGGTTCCCCCGCCGCCGTGAGCATGTACGGGCCAGCCGTGACGGTGACCTCGGGCTCTTGCCCGCCGCCGAACGTCGCCCCCGCGCGAGCGCGGTTGCGCTGCTCGTCCATCGCCCGTTCGAATACTTCCTTGTCGACGTCGATGGACCGGGACTGCGCCATGTCCTCGATGAAGTCGAGCGGCATCCCGAACGTGTCGTAGAGCCGAAACGCCAATCTGCCGTCCAGGACCCTCTGCATTCTCTCGGCGCCGGCCAACGCCTCTTCCAGGTGCGGCAGCCCTTCGCGCAGCACGCGGTCGAACTGCGTCTCCTCGCGGTGCACGGTCGAGACGATCGCATCGCGGTTCGCTTCCAGCTCCGGATACGCCCCGGCCATCTCGGCAATCACCACTCCGGTGAGCTCGTGCAGGAAGGGCTCGGTCAGGCCGAGCTTCTTTCCGTGCCGCATCGCCCGCCGCATGATCTTGCGGAGCACATAGCCGCGCCATTCGTTGGACGGGACTACACCGTCGGAAATGAGGAACGTCATGGCGCGGAGGTGGTCGGCGATGACCCGTAGCGACACGTCGCTCGCGTCGTTGGCCGGCCGGCCGGCGAGAGGACCGTACTGGATGCCCGCCCGCTCGCCGATGGCGGCGAGGAGCGGGGTGAAGAGGTCCGTGTCGTAGTTCGACAGCTTGTCCTGCAACACCGCGACGATCCGCTCTAGGCCCATGCCGGTGTCGATGGACGGGGCCGGCAGCGGCGTGAGCGAGCCGTCCGCGCGACGCTCGAACTCCATGAAGACGTTGTTCCAGATCTCGACGTAACGGTCGCAGTCGCAGTCGATACCGAGACAGCGCTCGGTGGGGCAGGGCAGATGGTCGCCGCGGTGATAGTGGATCTCCGAGCACCGGCCGCAGGGGCCCGTTTCGCCCATCGCCCAGAAGTTCTCCGCAGCTCCCATCTCGGCGATGCGCGACGGCGGAACCAGGCGCTCCCAGATGGCGTACGCCTCGTCGTCGCGGGGGATGCCGTCCTCACCCTTGAACACGGTGGCGTACAGCCGTTCGGCGGGCAGGTCCCAGACGTCGGTGAGCAGCTCCCACGCGAAGGGGATGGCGTCGGTCTTGAAGTAGTCGCCGAACGAGAAGTTGCCGAGCATCTCGAAGAACGTGTGGTGCCGCAGGGAAGGCCCTACGTTCTCCAGGTCGTTGTGCTTGCCGCTTACCCGCATGCACTTCTGCGAGGTCGTGGCGCGCTGGTAATCGCGGCGCTCGGCGCCGAGGAACAGGTCCTTGAACTGGTTCATCCCGGCATTGGTGAACAACAGGGTAGGGTCGTCCCCGGGCACGAGGGGCGAGCTGGCGACGATGCGGTGCCCCCGCTCGCGGAAGTACTCGAGAAAGCTCTGTCGAATCTCGGCCGAAGTCATCCGGGTCATTTTGACACACGGCGGCGCGCGGCCCGCGCCGGGGCACGTCCTTCAGGCGGACTCCTCGTCTTCCGGCGGGGCGGACGCGCCGCCGCGATTGCGCAGGGTCGCGTTCACCAACCGGGGCTCGAAACCCTGGCGGATCAGGTAGCGGTACAGCCTGGCGAAGTGGAGACGATTCGCAATCGTCGCGCCCGCGGGCAGACGCCGCGCAAGCGCTTTCTCGAGCACGGTCGCCACACCGCGTTCCGCGTAGGTCTCGGCGACCGCGGCGCGCGCCACCGCGCGGCCTATACCGAGCGCGGCGATCTCCCGTTCGGCCCGCAGCGGCCCGCGCAGGGCAGTGCCGGCGAGGCGGCGCGCGTGCACCGTCGCGGTGCGCACATCGTCCAGGCTGCCGTCGTCCCGCAGGCGGGCGACGGCGGCCTCGACTTCGCCGTCATCGAAACCGCGGCGCCGCAACCGCACCGCCACCTGCGCGGCGGAGAGCTCGCGCCGGGCGAGCATCGCGAGCCCCGCCGAGTATGCGTTCGAGGGCAAGGCGGTTCGGCTGACCGGCGGCGCCGCGAGGACTACCCGGCGCCGGCCGCGGCTTCGGCCGCGTGCGCCGCCGTTGCCGGGTTGCCGTAGACGAACTTGAGCCAGCCGTGGGTGTCGGCGACGCGGCCGTTGATCACGTCGAAGAACCGCCGCTGAATGGCGGCGGTGACCGGGCCGCGCTTGCCGCTGCCGATGGTGATCTTGTCGATGGACCGGATGGGTGAAATCTCGGCCGCGGTACCGGTGAAGAACACCTCGTCGGCGATGTACAGCGCCTCGCGCGGCAGCGTTTCCTCGCGCACCTCGAACCCGAGAGCCCGCGCCAGCGTGACGACGACGTCGCGGGTGATGCCGGGCAGGATGGAATCGGCGGACGGCGGCGTGGCGATCGCGCCATCGCGCACAACGAAGATGTTCTGGCCGCTGCCCTCGCTCACGAAGCCGCGCGGGTCGAGAGCGATCCCCTCGGCGTAGCCGTTCAGGGTGGCCTCCATCTTGATGAGCTGCGAGTTGGCGTAGTTGGCGGTCGACTTGGCCACGGACGGGAACCGGTTCGGGGCTCCCCGGCCCCAGGAGCTCACCTGGACGTCCACACCGTGCTCGAGGGCATCCTCGCCGAGGTAGGCTCCCCACTCCCAAACCAGGATTGCGGCCTCGACCGGGCAACTGAACGGGTTGACGCCCAGCGTGTCGTAACCCCGGTAGATCAGCGGACGGACATAGCAGGCGTTATACCGGTTGGCGCGTATGGTGTCGAGTATCGCCTCGTGGAACTCGGCTGGTGCGAGATCCTCGTAGTCCATCCGGTAGATCCTGGCCGAGTCGTACAGTCGCCGGACATGCGCATCGAGGCGGAACACGGCGGCTCCGTCCGGCGTGTCGTAGCAGCGGGCGCCCTCGAAGACGCCGCTGCCGTAGTGGATGACGTGAGAGCCGATGTGGACCTTTGCGTCGGCCCAATCGACCAGCTTGCCGTTCATCCAGATGCGGCCAGTCCCGAAGCTCATGACAGACCTGTGAAATCCTATGAAGTGAACAAGTTACGCTTTCAGTGTACGAGTCCGGCGCGCTCTTTGCAAGCGAGCCGTCTACACGCTTTCTCCGCAGAACGGGCAACGGTCCGCGCGTGCGTGCAGAGGCTTGTGACAGCGCAGGCAGAAGCGTCGAGACGATGGGGTGGCGGTGCCGAGACGGCGCGGGGTGACGTGCACCCGGGCGCGGGCCGACTCGCGTTGCGGATCGGCATGCCGGTCCGGCGTCGGCGCCTGGCGGGACACCGGCGCGGAAGCCTGCTCGAGGTCGCCCAGTAGCTCGGTGGCCCGCTGGTAGCGCGCCGACAGCTCCGGGGCGAGCGCCTTCATGACGATGTCGTTGAGCGTCTTCGGCACGTCGGGATTGGAGAGGCGCGGCGGTCGAACCAGCGCGCCGCTCCTGAGCTTGTCGAGATCGCTGGGGGCCGGCGACTCGTACGGCAGCACCGCCGTGAGCATCTGGTACATCGTGATGCCGAGAGAGTAGATGTCCGAGGCGAAGACCGCCTTGCCTTCGAACTGCTCGGGGGCCATGTAGGGCGGGCTGCCGATGACCGTCGTGCCGTGCGCGGCGATCTCCAGGAAGCGCGACGTGCCGAAGTCGGCGACTTTCAGCACGCCCGCGTCGGAAACGAGCATGTTGGCCGGTCGCAGGTCGCGGTGTATCACGCCTTGCGCATGGGCATGCTCGATTGCCCGGCCGATCTGCGTGGTGTAGCCGACGGTGCGCTCCGCGTCGAGGCCGCCGCTGGTGGTGATGAGATCCTCCAGGGTGTGGCCGGCGACGTATTCCATCACGATGAAGAAGACGTTGTCCTCCTTCTCGGCGGTCGTGATCGAGACGATGTTCGGGTGGTCGAGGGCCGCCAGCAGTCGAGGCTCCCGCAGGAGCTCGCCGAAGTTCAGATTCTGGCGGTGCGGCACCTTGATCGCGACGTCCTTGTCGATCCACGTGTCGCGGGCGAGATAGACCGCACCGAAGCCGCCGCTGCCGAGGGGGGCGGTAATCTTGTACTTGCCTAGCGTCTGCCCTCGGAACAGCATGCGGGTGCGGCAAGTATAGCTTGCAGCCCATGGCGGGAGCCCTGCTGCCACCGTTCGACGTCGCCTGGGTTTCAGAGATCGTTCCAGGCGAACCGCAGCACCGCGAGGGCGGCGACCGCAGCGGTCTCGGCGCGCAGCGTCCGGCGGCCGAGAGTGAGCAATCTGAAGCCGGCTTGCTCCGCGGCATGGATTTCGCCGGTGGTCCACCCGCCCTCCGGACCGATGGCGAGGGCGGCACTGGCCGGCCGCGAGTCGCTGCCGAGCGCGCCCATCCTCGCCGCCGTCGCACTTGCCGTGGCCGCTCCCGGTTCGACCAGCAACAGGCGCACGGCGCAGGGCTGCGCAGCCTCGAGGAACCGCGGCAGCGTCACCGCCGGGTGGACTACGGGCACCACCGCACGCCCGCACTGCTTGGCCGCGCCGACCGCGACGCCGCGCCAACGGTCGCCGAGCCTGCCGCCAGCGCGCCGCTCGCCTCCCGATTCCGTCCTGCGGGTCAGGAGCGGCACGATGTCGCTCACGCCGAACGTCGTGGCATCCCGCACCACCGTGTCGAGCTTGCGTCCCTTCAGGACCGTCACTCCCAGGGTCATGCGCACAACGGGCTCCGGTGCCGCTGCAACGGGCGCGCCGAGCTGCAGCACGGGGCGCCGGGGATCGTCGTCGGCAACCGTGGCTTCGTGCTGCCGGCCCTGCCCGTCGAAGACGACGACCCGAGCGCCCCGGCGCAGGCGGAGCACGCGGGTCAGGTGGTGTCCCTCGTCGGGCGGCAGTCGGACGTTGCTTCCGGGTGCGGGGAGCGGGCCGGCATAGAAGCGGTGGAGCGTCATCGAGTCCGCGTCGATGAGGGAAGGTCCCGCGCCGGCCGCTCAAAGACGAGGCCGACCCATTCGTCCTCCAGCGCCCGTTCCCGGAGGACGAGCGCGGGCTCGAGCGCCCCGCGCGCCGCCTGCTCCTCGCCGGCGGTCATGCCGCTCGCGAGCAGCAGGCCTCCCGGCCGGACGCATCGCAGCAACGCTCCCGCGTGGCGCACGAAGAAGGCGCCGGTCAGGTTGGCGGTGACGACGTCGGCGGCGTGCGGGGAGAGGCGCACGAGATCCCCGGCGAGGAGACGGACTCGTTCCGCAACCCGGTTGCGGCGGACGTTGTTCCGAGCGTTGCCGAGCGCGTCGGGGTCGCGCTCGACGGCGACCACCGTCCCCGCGCCGAGCCGGGCCGCGGCTATCGCCAGAACGCCGGAGCCGGTGCCGAGGTCGAGCACGCGACTGCCGGTACGCAATCGATCGCGGATGTGCTGCAGCGCCAGGAGGCAGAGCCGTGTGGATGCGTGATGGCCGGTGCCGAAGCCCATCGACGGCTCGATGATCACGACGGTGCGGTCGCCGGCGGCGACCGCGGGCACGTCCCACGGGGGAGCGACGAGGAGGTCTCCCACCTGCACCGCCCGCAGACCGTGGTGCGCCCGCGCCGCCCAGCCGTCGTCGGTCACGTCGATGGGGGTCGTCCGGGCGCCCTCCGGCCCGAGCAGGTGCTCTATCGCCGTGCGCGCGGCGTCGCGGGCTCCCGCCGAGAAGAAGTACACGCGGCGCTCGCGGTGCCGGGACGGATGCCGGGCGCCGGTCTCCGGCGTCCCGCCGTCTCCGGCGTCGCTTATCGCGAAGGGTTCGTAGTCGTCGAGCAGGGCGTCGAGTCGGGGCAGCAGCGATTCGGGAGCGGCCGGAAGCTGGATGTCGAGCGCCGGACGCTGCACGCGTCCGTCCGCAGGACCGGTCCTAGCGCCCCGAAACGCCTCGCAAGCTCGGCGCTTCGGCCCATCCCCCCCGCTCCATGAGTCTGCGCCGAACAACGCACGCCGTTGCGTTCTGCGGCGCAGACTCCTAGCCAAAGATGTCCTTCACCCGGCTGAAGAAGGGACGGTCGTCGTCACCGTCGCCGTGCCCGCTCGGCTCGAACGACCGCTGGGGCATGATCCGGTCCAGATTCTCGATCAGCGCCTTCTGCTCCTGCGAGACGGACGTGGGCACCGCCACCTTCACATCGATGTAGAGATCTCCACGACCCCGCCCCGCCACGTGCGGCAATCCCTTGCCCCGCAGCCGCAGCCGGGCGTCGCCTTGCGTGCCCTTCGGGACGTGCAGCGTCTCGTTGCCGTTCAGCGTGGGGACGGTAATCGTGCCGCCGAGCACCAGCGTCGGGTAGCTCACCGGAATCGCGCACAGCAGGTCGCTGCCCTCGCGTCGAAACACCGGGTGATCCTGCACGTGGATGACGACGTACAGGTCTCCGGGCCCGCCGCCGTGCGGCCCGTGCTCGCCCTCACCCTGCAACCGGAGTTGCTGTCCCGTGTCGATGCCCGCCGGCACCTTCACCTTGAGCTTCCGCTCGTGCGACACCCGCCCGTTGCCGCGGCAGGTGCCGCACGGATTGCGGATGACCGTGCCGGCCCCGCGGCAGGCGCCGCATGGGCGCGCGACGGTGAGGAAACCCTGCTGGAAACGCACCTGCCCGCGGCCGTGGCACTGCGGGCAGGTCTCCGGGCCTGAACCGGGTGCCGCGCCGGACCCGGCACATTGGTCGCACGGTTCCTCGCGCGGCACCTGCAGGGTCGCCTCGGTGCCGGCCGCCGCGTCCTCGAGCGCGATCGGCAGGTCGTAACGCAGGTCCGCGCCTCTGCGTGGGCCCCGCCGCCGACGGCCCGATCCGAAGATGTCCCCGAATCCGAAGATGTCGCCGAGGTTGCCGAAGATGTCGTTGAAGTCGGCGAACGTGGATGGATCGAACCCGGGGGAGCCGCCGCCGAGCCCCGCGTGGCCGAACTTGTCGTAGCGCGCCCGCTTCTCCGGATCGGCGAGAACGCCGTAAGCCTCGGCGGCTTCCTTGAAGCGTTCCTCCGCGGTCCGGTCGTTCGGATTCCGGTCCGGGTGGTACTTCAGCGCCAGCTTGCGGTACGCGCTCTTCAGCTCCTGCTCGCCGACGTCCCGCGCAACGCCGAGGACCTCGTAGTAGTCGCGCTTGCTCACGCCTTGGCCACCCTGACCATGGCTGCCCGGAGCAGCTCTTCGTCGAACAGGTACCCGCGCCGCACCTCGTCGATGACGTCTCCGTCGTCGCGGCCCTCGGCGGCCTGGTAGGCCACCGCCTCGTGCAGGTTGGGATCGAACCGTACGCCGGCCGTGTCGATCGGCGTGACGCCGCGCTTGCGGAGAATCTCCAGCAACTGCCCGTGGATGATCTCGATCCCCTGGCGGTAGGCGTCCGTTCCACTCCCGTCGGTCGTCGCTCCGAGTGCCCGCTCGAAGTCGTCCAGCAGGGGCAGGAGTGCCACGATCAACGTCCTCTCGGCCTGTCGGTTTGCCCGTGCCCGGTCGCGTTCGACCCGCTTCTTGTAGTTGTCGAACTCCGCCTGCTTGCGGAGCAGCAGGTCGCGGAACTCGTCGCGCTCGGCCGCCGGATCCGGGACCGGCTCCGCCCCGGCGGCCGGCGGCTTGGGATCGGCGGACCGTTCCTCGGGTTGCGCGGGTTCCGCGTCCGCTGCCGACTGTGCCGGACTCGGGTCTCGTTCAGGCTGCGCCGGTTCCGGTTCTGTTTCGGGCTGCGCCGGTTGCGCGTGTTCTTCAGGCTGTGCGAGGTTCACGTCGTCTGTCATGTTCGGATGATGCAGTCTGCTCGACGAGGACCCGGCTCACCGCGCGGGAGACCTGATCCACAGCCGAGATCGCCCGGGAATAGCGCATGCGCCGCGGACCGATGATGCCGATGCGCCCCGTGCGGGAGCCGTCGAAGTAGGTGGAGGCCACCAGGCTGAAGGCCTGCATTTCCGGCGACGAGTTTTCCGTGCCGATGACGACCGTAAGTCCCGGACCGTCGAGGTATTCGTCGAGAACCCGCACGAGCAGATCCTTGCGCTCGATCATCGCCAGCAACGTTCGAAGGATCTGCAGCGGCACGCGATCTTCGCCGTCGGACACCTCCTCGGCGAGGAACCACGCGCCTTCGACGAAAAGGTGGTTGCGCGGAACCATCTCCTCCAGCGTGAGGCTGGCCAGCCGCAGGGCGCGCGACCTGAGCCGGTCGTAGAGCATCCGCTCCTGACGCAACTGCTCGACCACCGCCGTCCGGACGTCCCACAGCGGAAGGCCGGCGAACTCCTCGGACAGGTAGCGGGCGCCCTGCTCGAGTGCCCGGCGATCCGTCTCCTCTCCCAAGTCGACCGCCTTGTGTGCGATTTCGTCGTCGTCGGTCGTGACCATTACGAGGATCTTCGTGCCGCCGAGCGCAACGAACTCGATGCGGCGGAAGGTACCGGCGGCCACGCGGGGAAGGCAGGCGAAAGCCAGTTGGTGAGACGCGACCGAAAGCTCGTGGGACACGTTCGACAGCACGTCGCCCACCGTGCCGGCCTGTCGCAGGCGTGCCTCGACGTCCGGCGGCGGGTCGGCATCGCGGCGGCGGCTCAGGAGCCGGTCGACGAAGTACCGGTAGCCGCGGTCGGTAGGGATGCGTCCGGCCGAGGTGTGCGGCTGCGAGATGTAGCCTACCTGCTCGAGCTCGGCCATGACGTTGCGCACGGACGCGGACGAGAGGCCGACGTCACCGTGCTGGGCGAGCCACAGCGACGACACCGGCTCTCCGCGGTCGATGTATTGCGTGACGAGGGCCGCCAGAATCCGGCTGGCGCGGTCGGTCAGCCGACCGACGTCGGAATCGTGGACTGTGGCGCGAGGTGCCATCGTGCGTGCCGCTGCTGGCAGTGCGACCAACCCCGCGGGCCGCGCCGCTAAGACTCCTCGATTATAGCAGCGGGAACCGCGCCGTCAGCGAACGGAGCCTCTCCGGCAGCGGGCTCCGGTGTAACCGGCGGGGTCGGAGGCAGCCACCGCAGCGGCTTCACGGCGGACTCGGCCCCGGCGGCGACGCCGGGGGCGTCAAGCTTGCCGTACTTGACCGCGATCAGCTCGGCCAGGATGCTGACCGCAATCTCCTGCGGGGTGATGGCGCCGATGTCGAGCCCGACCGGGGCGTGCAGGCGCTCCGGATGGGCGATCGCGACGTCGGTCTCGCGCAGCGCGTCATGCAGCCTCGCGACCTTGGCCTTGCTGCCGATCAGGCCGAGGTAGCGGAGCTTGCGCGGTGCGAGCGCGCGAAGGGCATCGAGATCGTGACGGTGGCCGCGGGTCAAAATGACGGCGTAGGCGGTCGGCGGAAAATCCGTATTCTCCAGCCACGTCGGGATGTCGTCCACGGCGACCTCGACGGCGTCCGGGAAACGCTCCGCGTTGGAGAACTTCTCCCGATCGTCGATCACATGCACCTGGAACCCGGCGGGCGTCGCGAGCCGGCCGAGATGCAGCGCGACGTGCCCGGCTCCCACCAGGTACAGGTGCGGCGAGGCCTCGAGCGGCTCGATGTAGACTTCCATCTGGCCCCCACAGATGAGTCCCGACTCCTCGGCGATGTCGTCTGCGAGCTCGTACCGGGCGACCAGGGGCTTGCGCGACTCCAGGGCGCGCCGCGCCTTCCAGAAGGCGTCGTTCTCGTAGCACCCGCCGCCTATCGTGCCGATGGTGCGTCCGTCGGCGAAGACGAGCATCTTGGCGCCCACCCGTTGCGGAGTGGAGCCCTGCGTGCGCACGATCGTGACCAGCGCCGCGGATTCGCCGCGGGCGAACACGTCGTTGACGGCCTTGAAGACTTCTTCGTTCATATGACTCCGGCCCAAGTATACGCGCTGGCCATCCGGCAACGTCCGAGCAGCCCGTGGCAAGAGCCCCGCTGCATTCGAGCGGCGATGCATCCCGCGTGGACTGCGTTGCTCCTCGGTCAAGTATTGCCCGATATGCTCCCTCGTCGCGCCTTGCCACGCGGGCGCCTCGCCGCTCTCGGTGCGACGCGGGGTCTCGCCACGGACTGCTAGACGGTCAGCAACCAGTGGTGGCCGGGATCGAGCGGCAGGTCCCGCAGCAGCCGGTCGATGAGGGCGAAGCCGTACCGATTCAGAAAGTAGACGCCGTCGATGCTCCGTTCCTGCGGCACGCCGACCGGAAAGCTCTGTGCCCTGGCCCGCTCGAACTGCCGGCGCAGCGTCGAATCCCGCCGTTTCGCCGCGGCTACGACCTTCGCCCGCAGGTTCCCGAGCTCCCGCTCCATCCGGCCCCGGGTGGAGGCGACGGCGCCGGCGAGCGTCGGGTCCAGCGTCGGCACGGCGCCGGCGATGGCGTCGAGGTGCTCGGCCGCGGACCGCTCGGCCCCGGCAATCGCCTGCTCGATGCTCTCCGGGATCTGCAGCGCCAGCAGGCGGTTCAACGCAGCGTCGTCGCGCGGCTGCAACTCCGCGAATTCCATCCCGTAACGGTTCAGGAACCTGGTTGTCGCAGCGTCGACAAGCGTCGCGCTCGCCCGCGGGTAGATGACCGGCATCGGGACGTCGAACGCGGCGTACACGCGGCGCAGTTGGCCGAGGTAGGCCAGCTCGTTGGGACCGGCCACGTAGGCTACCGTCGGCAGCAGCGTGTCCTGGAAGATCGGTCGCAACAGCACGTTCGGACTGAAGCGGGCCGGATCGGTCTCGACGTCCGCCAGCAGGGTCGACGTGTCGAGCGTGTGCCCTCCGGTCGAGAACGCTCCGTCGAACGCCCGAATGGCCTGGCGGGTTCCGTCGAGCCGGAAGAGCGCGACCGAGCCGGGGGCGGGAGAGGCCTGGGCATGGTAGCCGCGGGAGGCCAGATCCGCGCCCGCCTCTGCGGCCAGCTTCGCGGTGCGTCCCGCGCTTCCGATCTCGCGCTTGAACAGCGATCGCGCCAACGGCTTGGCGGCCGGGTCCGAGGCGTCGTACACGATCAGGCCATGGGGACCGAGCTGCCGTTCGAGCCAGCGGGCGAAGGCCTCGACCAGCCGCATTTCCGGGGCGTATGCGGCGGCGAGCGCACCGGTCACCTCGGCCGTGAATTCGGTCGGGGGAAGTGCGGCGCGCAGCGCGTCGAGCGTCTCCCGGATCGAGCCGTCGAGCTCGACCGCGGCCGCGCTCGTGCCCGCCGGGACGTCGACGTCCAGCGTGACGGCTACGCGCGTCAGCTCGCCGTTCAGGACGTGGCATCCGCTGATCTCGTCGAGATCGTGGTCCTCGGCATCCACCCAGAAGACGGGCACCACCGCGGCGCCGTGCTCCTCGGCGAGGCGCCGCGCCAGCCGCATGGCGGTGATCGCCTTGAGCAGCGTGAAGAGGGGACCGCCGAACAGGCCGGCCTGTTGCCCGGTGACCACCGCCACCGTTCCGGCATCGCGCAGGCGCGCCGCGGCTGCGCGCGACGCGTCCGGCGCGCCGCGGGCCGCGAGCTGGCGTTCGATGACGGCCACCATCGCCGAGTCGGGCGCTCGGCGGCTCCTGGCCCGGAGTGCGTCGGCCCAGCTTTCCGGATGCGTTGGAGAGCCCGCGTAGAACGGGGCGAGCCGCTCGAAGGCGTGACAATAGTCCCGGACGAAACGACCGGTCCACGGGAGTTGCCGGTTGTCTATTCGAATACCGGGGGTCGGGTGCTCACCATCCATTGAACGGGAAACCGCCCCCATGGTACCATCCGGAAACCAGCCGGGAGATTTCGACCACTGACACGCGAAGATGCCGGGGACTTTTCAGGTCCCGGCGCATTCGGCCCTTATCGGGTTCTGCATCAACTAGGTACCGGCGTTCTCGGTCCCGTCTATCGCGCCCGCGAGTCGGACGGCGAGAGGACGGTCGCGGTCAAGTCCTTCGAGCTCGATCTGACGCCCGAGCAGGTCGAGATCTTCGGCAACGCGCTGGCCCACATCGTCAACGTGGAGATCTCGCATCCGGCGGTCGCGGCGCCGCTCGTGGCGGGCCTCGCCGCGGGGACGCCTTTCATGGCCTACGAGTACGTGGACGGCGAATCGCTCGATGTCGCGCTGCGGCGCGACGCCCGTCCGCCCGAGGCGTTGCAGTGGATCGCGTTGCTCGCCGGCGCGGTCGACGCGGCCCATGCACGGGGGCTCGAGCATGGAGCGCTGCACCTGCGCGATGTGCTGGTGTTCTCCGAGGGGGTGTGCGCGACGGGTTTCGGGATCGCCAGGGCACTCGAGCATGTGCAGCTCGACGTTCCGGTGCGCCGGCCGTACGCGGCGCCGGAGGTGATGGCCGGCCGTCGCTGGGGGCCGCCGGCGGATCGTTTCGCCGTGGCCGTGCTGGCCTACGAGTTGCTCACCGGAACGCGGCCGTCGGGTAGCAGCGACGACGCCGTCGCCGATCTGCTCGAGCTGCGGCCGGACGTCGCGGATCCCGCCGGGTTCCAGCAGGCGTTCCGCAACGCATTGGCCGAGGACCCGGCCATCAGGTCGGCGTCGGCAACCGCCTTCGCGACCGCGCTGGCGCGCGCCGCCGGCACCGAGGCCATGGACGGGGCGCCGTCTCCCCGGCGCGGCGAAACCGTGGCGGATGAGGGAGCGGATTCTTTCGCGGACGCGACGGGCGCGCCGCACGCCGCCGGGGCCGGCGACGTTGACCCCGACGACTCGGATCCGGTCGGCGGAACGCAGGAATTCGAGGAACGAGCCGGACGTGAGCCAGGCGGGTCGGGCGGCGGGCCTTTGCTGCCGGAGCAGATTCCCCTGCCCGACGACGCGATTGCCGCCCTGGAGTACCGCACCGGAGAGAGCGAGGGGCGGGAGGAGAAGGCGCCGGAGGCGCGCGAAGACAAAAAGAAGCATCCCTCCCGATCGCAGCGCGGTTCGCGCTCCAGGCGTCGTTCGCGCAAGGGAGGCACGCGCCGGCGGACGGGACCCGTGGTCGCCGTACGCGACGACGTGCATTTCGATCCGCTGGACGACGGCGTCGGCATCGAGCCGGCGGTCGAGCGGACCGAGTATGACGAAGACGTTCCGCCGCCCCCGTCGCCCACGTCGATGCGCGCCATCGCCCCCGTCATCGCCGCCGTGGCGGTGGGCGTTTTTCTGGCGTATCTCGTGCTCACGGGGTTGGGAACCTCCGGCGACGGGACCACGGGCGGTGCGCCCCCGTCAGCGGACGATGCCGCGTTGGAGGTCGAGGCGACCGAAGAGGTGGTGGCCGCTCGTGAGGAACGGAGCCCGGCCTCCGCCGCCGGTGGACCCTTGACGCTGGTCGACGAGCCGATCGTGCCGGTCGGCGATCCACCTGCTCCGGATGCCGAGCCGATTCCGCCCGTCGACCCGCCGGCGCCCGCGGCGCCCGCGCCGGATGCCGTGCCTCCGACCGCCGGTTCGCAGGCGCCAACCCCGGTTGCGCCGCCGCCGGCGCTGCCGACGAGAGCCCGGCCGAGTCCCTTCGTGAACGAAGAGCCGGTCCGCCCCGCCGAAACGGGTACGGGATCGCTGCTCGTCCGCTCCCGTCCACCGGGGGCGAGGGTTCGGGTCAACGATGTGCCGGTGGGTGTGACGCCGGTGGAGGTTCCGGACGTCGCGTTCGGTACGCATCGGGTACGGATAGAGTTGCCCGGCTACCGGCCCTGGGTCACCGAGGTCGACGTCTCCGGTTCGGAGCAGGTCCGGGTCGGGGCGTCGCTGGAAGCGGGGAGTCGACCATGACCGCGGTGCTCGCTCTGGAGAACGGAACCTGGTACCAGGGCCGAGGGGTCGGCGCGGCGGGCGTTGCAGCCGGCGAGGTCGTATTCAACACCAGCATGACCGGCTACCAGGAAATCCTGACCGATCCGTCGTACGCCGGACAGATCGTCACGATGACCTGTCCGCAGATCGGGAATTACGGTGTCGCCGAGCTCGAGGACAGGGAGTCCGGCGCACCCCGGGTGGCCGGCTTCGTCATGCGCGAGGATTCGCCTGTCGCCAGCAACTGGCGCGCTACCGGGACGCTGCACGACTATCTCGCGGCGCACGGCGTGGTCGGGATCTCGGGCATCGATACCCGCGCCCTGACGCGTTTGCTGCGCACCGCCGGCGTCATGCGCGGCGTCATCGGCGCCGGGGCGGTCGAGCCCGAGGCACTCGTCGCCCGGGCGCAGGCGGCGCCTCGGATGGAGGGCAGCGATCTGGTCCGGTCGGTTACGTGCGCGGAGCCGTTCGACTGGCGCGCAGTGGACGACGCGCCCGCCCCCGGGTTCGGCATGGAGCCGGAGCGGCGCGCCGCGCGGCCGTTGCGGGTCGCCGCCTACGATCTGGGGATGAAGCGCAACATCCTGCGCCGGCTGGCCGTGCACGGCTGCGAGGTGCGGGTGTTTCCGGCCACGGCTCCGGCCTCCGAGCTGCTGGGGATCGAGCCGGACGGGGTCTTCTTCAGCAACGGTCCGGGTGACCCGGCCCCGCTCGACTACGCGGTTCGCAACGCCCGGGACGTGCTGGCCGCCGACGTGCCGGTGTTCGGGATCTGTCTCGGCCATCAGGTGCTCGGGCTGGCGATGGGCGCGCAGACCTACAAGCTCAAGTTCGGCCATCGCGGCGCGAACCACCCGGTGCGCAACGTGGCGACCGAACGGATCGAGATCACCTCGCAGAACCACGGCTTCGCCGTCGACCCCGAGTCGGTGCCAGATGACGTGGAGGTCACGCACCTGAATCTCTACGACGGCACCATCGAGGGACTGCGTCACAAGCGGCTGCCCGTCTCGTGCGTGCAGTATCATCCCGAGGCGTCGCCCGGACCGCACGACGCCGACTACCTTTTCGGCGGCTTCATCGAGGCGATGGAGTGGAGAGCAGGCAGGCCCGCGCGCGGCTGAATCCGTAACGACCACCGTCTTCCGACGTCCTACATGCCCCGCCGTACCGACATTCAGCGTGTGCTCGTCATCGGCTCGGGACCGATCGTCATCGGCCAGGCGTGCGAGTTCGACTACTCCGGCACCCAGGCCTGCAAGGCGCTGCGGAGCGAAGGTCTCGACGTCGTGTTGATGAACAGCAACCCGGCGACGATCATGACCGACCCGGACGTCGCCGACCGGACCTACGTCGAGCCGCTCACCCGGGAGTACGCCCGGTCCGTCATCGAGAAGGAGAAGCCGGACGCGCTGCTGCCGACCGTAGGCGGGCAGACCGCCCTCAACCTGGCGATCGAGCTCGGCGAGAGCGGGGTGCTCGATGAGCTCGACGTCAAGCTCATCGGCGCGTCTCTCGACGCGATTCGCATTGCCGAGGATCGGCTCGAGTTCCGCGGTGCGATGGAGTCGATCGGCATCGAGGTGCCGGAGAGCGCCTACGCGCGGTCCTTCGACGAGGCGGTCGAGCTGGTCGACCGCTTCGGATTCCCTGTCGTGATCCGGCCGTCGTTCACGCTCGGGGGCGTCGGCGGCGGGATCGCGTACAACATGGAGGAGTTCCGCGAGCTTTCGCGCCGCGGCATCGAGCTCAGCCCGGTCCACGAGGTCCTCATCGAGGAGTCGGTCCTCGGCTGGAAGGAGTTCGAGCTCGAGGTGATGCGCGACGGGGCGGACAACTTCGTCGTCATCTGTCCGATCGAGAACATCGACCCGATGGGGGTGCACACCGGCGACAGCATCACGGTCGCTCCCGCCCTGACCCTGACCGACAAGGAATACCAGCGCATGCGCGACGCCGCGCGGCGCATCATCAACCGCGTGGGGGTCGAGACCGGCGGGTCGAACATCCAGTTCGCGGTCGATCCGGACACCGGGCGGATGGTCGCGATCGAGATGAACCCCCGGGTCTCGCGGTCGTCCGCCCTGGCGTCGAAGGCGACCGGATTCCCGATCGCCAAGATCGCCGCCAAGCTGGCCCTGGGCTACCGCCTCGACGAGATTCCCAACGACATCACGCGGCTGACGCCCGCCTCGTTCGAGCCGACCATCGACTACGTGGTCGTGAAGATGCCGCGCTGGACGTTCGAGAAGTTCCCGCGGGCCGAGCGGACGCTGACCACCCAGATGAAGTCGGTGGGCGAGGCGATGGCCATCGGGCGCACGTTCAAGGAGGCGTTCCTCAAGGGGATGCGCTCGCTGGAGATCGGACGCGGCGGGCTGCTGTTCGGCGGGGCGCCGGAAGGCGCCGAGGGGGAGTCCGGAGAGCTGCGGCGGCGGATCGTCTCGCCGACGGATCGGCGCATGTGGGCGGTTTTCGAGGCGCTCGCCGCGGGCTGGTCCGTCGAGGAGCTGTACGAGGCGAGCCGCATCGACCGCTGGTTCCTGACCCAGTTCGCCGAGATTGTGGATCTGTACCGGCGCGCCGCGGCGGCGGGGCCGGAGGAGCTGTCCGGGGACCTGCTGCTGGAGCTCAAGCGCGCCGGCTTCGGGGACGAGCAGCTCGGCGCCATCATCGGGGTGGACGCAACCGCGGTTGCCGAGCGGCGGGCCGACCAGCGCCTGCGCCCCGTCTACAAGCGTATCGACACCTGCGCGGCCGAATTCGAGTCGTTCACGCCGTACCTATACGGCACCTACGAGCTCGAATGCGAGGCCGATCCCAACGACCGTCCGAAGGTCGTGATTCTCGGCAGCGGTCCCAACCGCATCGGACAGGGGATCGAGTTCGACTACTGCTGTTGTCATGCCGCGTTCGCGCTCCGCGAGGAGGGCTACGAAACGGTCATGGTCAACTGCAATCCCGAGACCGTGTCGACCGACTACGACACCGTCGACCGGCTGTACTTCGAGCCGCTGACGCAGGAGGACGTGCAGGCGGTCATCCAGCGCGAACGGTCGGCCGGCGGCGAGGTCTCGTGCATCGTGCAGTTCGGCGGCCAGACGCCGCTGAAGCTCGCGCTCGGCCTGCAGTCGGCAGGCGTCGCCATCATCGGCACCTCGCCCGACTCGATCGACCTGGCGGAGGACCGGGAGCGGTTCGCGAAGCTGCTCGGCGAGCTGGGGATTCCGCAGGCCCCCCACGGCCTGGCGACGTCGCGCGAGGAGGCGCGCGCCATCGCGGAAGGCATCGGCTACCCGGTGCTCGTGCGGCCCTCGTACGTCCTCGGCGGGCGGGCGATGGCCATCGTCTACGACCCTGGAGCTCTGGATCGCTACATGACCGAGGCGGTCGACGCGTCGCCGCAGCATCCCATCCTGGTCGACAAGTTCCTGGAGGATGCCTTCGAGATCGACGTGGACGCGGTCGCCGACCGTACCGGCGCGGTCGTCATCGGCGGCATCATGGAGCATATCGAGGAGGCGGGCATCCATTCCGGCGACAGCTTCTGCGTCGTCCCGCCCTACCTGGTACCGGAGGAGCACCTGGCGGTAATCCGCGACTACACGCGGCGGATCGCGCGGGCGCTGAAGGTGGTGGGCCTGCTGAACATCCAGTTCGCCATCAAGGGCGACACCGTCTATCTCATCGAGGTCAATCCGCGCGCCTCGCGGACCGTCCCCTATCTGTCGAAGGCGACCGGCGTGCCGCTGGCGAAGGTGGCGGCGCGGCTGATGGTCGGCAAGACGCTGGCGGATCTCGGGTTGACCGCCGACCTCGACGTGGCGGGCGTCTTCGTCAAGGGACCGGTCTTCCCGTTCGTGCGATTCCCGGGCGTCGACACCATTCTGGGGCCGGAGATGAAGTCGACCGGCGAGGTGATGGGCGGGGCCGAGACGTTCGGAACCGCGTTCGCGAAGGCCCAGCTCTCGGCCGGCCAGCGGCTGCCCGACCGGGGACGGGCGTTCCTCAGCGTCAACGACGACGACAAGCGGAACGTCGTGCCGATCGCCCGGGATCTGGCCGAGCTCGGCTTCGAGCTGGTCGCGTCGCGGGGCACGGCGGCGTATCTGCGCGCCCACGGGCTCGACGTCGAGGTGGTCTACAAGATCAACGAGGGGCGGCCGCACGTCGGCGACAGGTTGGTCGACCGGCAGATCGATCTCATCGTCAACACGCCGCTCGGGCGCGAGTCGTACTTCGACGACCTCACAATGCGGCGCGTCGCGATGCTCTATGGCGTGCCCTGCGTCACGACGTTGACCGGCGCCGCCGCCGCCGTCAGCGCCATCCGCGCCCTGCGGTCCGAGAAGCCCTTCGTGCGGCCCCTGCAGGAATACCACGCCGGCGTGGCGGCGCGCGGCTGACCGGCGCACCACGCAACGACAGGCGACCGTTTCCCGGGAGAGGCGCCCGGTGAGCAGGCGCACCCGCTCCGGACGTTCCTGGTCCGCCGGCCGGTGGCGGGTCGGCGACGAGTTTGCATGACCCCGCCCCGTGACCCGTCCCGCGTTGGCTCCCGCGCTCGTGCTCCTGACCGGTGCGGGCGCGGGCTGGTCGTTTCCGGCGCCGAGTCCCGCGCTCGTGCTGGCGGCGGCCGTCGTGACGGCGGCGGCAGCCGTCCTGAGCGTCGGTGTCCGCGTGCGGTGGTCCGCTGCCGTCTGTCTGGCCGCCTACGCAACGGCGGGCTTCGCGGCAGGGCAGCGCTCCCGCGCGGAGCTGCCCGCGCCGCTTCTGCAGTGGTTCGAAGCCGAGCTCGCCGCGGACGCTCCTCACACCGTGACCTGGATCGGGGGACGGCTGCGACGGGACGCAACGCCCACCGACTACGGCGCCAGCCTCGTGGTCGAGGTTGTCTGGGTGGAGCAGGGAAGGGTGGCGCGCCCGCTGCGCGGCGCGGTGCGGGCCAGCGTCGGCGGATCCCTCGTCGGCGGGCATCTCGCCGAATGGAGGCAGGGACGCACGGTGCGCCTTCCGGTACGGTTGCGGCGTCCGGCGCGCTACGCGAACCGCGGGACGCCGGACCAGGCCTACCGCATGCAGGTGCGCGGCGTCGACCTGCTCGCATCCGTCACGAGCGCGCTGCAGGTCGAGGTGCTCGAGGAGGGCACGCCGCGCCAGGAGTGGAGCGGCCGAGCCCGGGCCTACGTCCGGCGGGCCGTCGCCGCGGCGGTGGGGTCCTACGATGCTCGCTCGGCCGCCATCGTCACCGCGGTGCTCATCGGCGATCGCGCCGGGCTGGATCGCGAGGCTACCGAGCGCCTGCAGCAGGGGGGCATCTACCACGTCATCGCGATCTCGGGCGGCAACATCGCGGTGCTGACCGCCGCTCTCCTCCTGGTCCTGCGTCTTGCCGGCGCGGGCCCGCGGCCGGCGGCGCTGCTGTCGATTGGCTGCCTCCTCGCCTACGCGCAGGTCGTGGCGCCGGAGGCGTCGGTGACGCGGGCGGTGTTCGTCGCGGTCGTGTTCCTGGCGGCGCGCGCGGTCGACCACCGGACGGACGCCCTGAACACGCTGGCGCTGGCGGCGGCCTGCCTGGTGGCGGCGGACCCGCGCGTGCTCGTCGACGCCGGCTTCCAGCTCACCTTCGGCGCCACGGCCGGTCTCCTGGTCGGCGTGCCGCGGCTGATGGCGTGGGCCGGCGGTGACAACCGGCCGGCAGCGATGCCCACGGGTCGTGCGGATCGGTCCGCCGGTGCGCGTGCGGTCAGGTTCCTGCTGGTTCCGGCGATCGGCCTGTTCGTGGCGACGATCTGCGCGGAGCTCGCCCTGTTCCCGATCGCCGCGTTCCACTTCTCGCGGGTCACCGTGGCCGGCCTGGGCCTCAACTTCGCCGCCATTCCCCTGATGTCGGTCACCCAGTTGGCGGGCATGGCGGCGGTCGGCCTGACCCCCGTCAACGGGGCCGCGGCGGAGGGGGCCGGCTGGATCGCGCATCTCGCCGCGGCGGGCATCGTCGAGTCGACGCGTGTTCTGGCCTGGGCCCCCTGGCTGTCGTGGCGGCTGCCGCCGCCCGGGCTGATCTTCGTAGCGGTCTACTACGCCGGGTGGACCCTCTGGCTCTCGGCGCACCGCGGCCCGACATCGCGCCCGGTGGGCGCGTCGCAAGTGGGCCAAGCCTGCGGCCTCGAAGTGTCCGGCACGCTGCGCCGGTCGCTGCGGTGGGCGGGTGCGGTGCTGGTCGCAGCGAGCGCGGCGGCGATGCTGGCGGCGCCGATCCCGGGCTGGATCGGGTGGCGGACCGCGGATGCGTGCGCACCGCTGTCTGCCTCCGGCGGGACGGGGCCGCTGCGGGTCGACTTCCTCGACGTCGACCAGGCGGACGCCACGCTGGTGCGCTTTCCGGGCGGTCGGTCGCTGCTGGTCGACGCCGCCGGACAGGTCCGCGGCCAGGCCGACGTCGGCGGGCGGGTGGTCGTGCCCGCGGTCTGGGCCCTCGGCGTGCGGCGGCTCGACTACCTGGCGATCACCCACGGCCACCCGGACCACGTCGGCGGCGCCGAGGCGGTGCTGCGCGACCTTCGGCCGCGCGAGGTGTGGGAGGGGATCCCGGTTCCGTCGTCCGAGCCGCTGGCGCGGTTGCGTGCCGCTGCGCGCGCCGTCGGCGCGGCGTGGCGGACGCGCAGCGGGGGGGATGTCCTGGCGATCGGCGGCGTGCGGGTGCGCGTGCTGCATCCTCCCGCGCCCGACTGGGAGCGGCCGCGGGTGCGCAACGACGACTCGCTCGTGCTGGAGTTGCGCTACCGCGACGTATCGGTCGTCCTGCCCGGCGACATCGAGGCGGGCGTCGAAGCGGCGGTCGCGCCGGCCCTCGAGCCGGCGCCGCGGCGCGTGGTGAAGGCGCCGCACCACGGCAGCCGGACCTCGAGCTCGGTCGCGTTCCTGGGGGTCTTGAATCCGACCCTCGCGGTGGTGAGCGCCGGCCGCGACCACGTCTTCGGTCATCCTCATCCAGAGGTGGTGGCCCGTTACGAGGCGGCTGGTGCGGTCGTGCTGGCCACGGGCCAAGGAGGCGCGGTGGCCATTTGCACCGACGGTCGTCGTCTCGTTGCGATGACCCATGACGGCCGGCGCTTGGCCTGGGATCGATCACCGCTCCGGGCGGGGGGGCGTCATCCCGCTTTCGAAGGCAATCAACGGCCGGCAGGGCCGTGATATCGTCAGGAATCCAATGAGCGACACCAGAACGATCGTCGTTTCCATCGTCGGCACCGGCTTGGCCACCACGACGGTGATAGTGGCCTTCACTGCAATCATCGCCAGCGGGATCAATGCCCGCTTCGACGACGTCAACAACCGTATCGATGGCGTCAACAGGAACGTGAACGACAGGATCGACGACGTTGACAGGAGCGTGAACACCCGTATAGACGACGTCAACAGGACCGTGAATGCCCGCTTCGACGACGTCAACAGGACCGTGAATGCCCGCTTTGACGACGTCAACGCCCGTATCGACGACGTCAACAGGAACCTGGGCGGCCGGATCGACGACCTCGACACCCGGATGGGCAGGATCGAGGTCGACATCCGCGAGTTGCGCACGCTGCTCCTCGATGCGAACGAGGGCGAAACCGCAAGGGACTGAGCCTGCGCCGGCTGGGGGTCAGCTCCGTCGTCGGGCGCCCATCTTGACCCGCTCCCATTCGGCCTCCATCTCGTCGAGCGTCGCGTCGCGCAACGCGACGCCGCGCTCCCGCAAGCGCGCCTCCAGCGCCTCGAACCGGGTGGAGAACTTTCCGTTGGCGGCCCGCAGCGCCGATTCCGGGTCCACCTCGAGATGCCGCGCGAGGTTGGCGACGGCGAACAGCAGGTCCCCAATCTCTTCCTCGACCTCTGCCGCCGACCCGCCGGCCCGCGCCGCCGCCAGCTCGGCCAGCTCCTCGGCGACCTTGCCCTCGACCCCGGCCGCATCCGGCCAGTCGAAGCCGACCGTGGCGGCGCGCTTGCCGAGGCGGTACGCGCGCAGCAGCGCCGGCAGGCTCTCGGGGATCGAACCCAGCGCGCTCGCCGGCCGGCCGGCCGCCTTCTGCTCGTCGGCCTTGATCTGCTCCCACTGGCGCTTGACCTCGCCGGCGTCGGGGGATCGCCCGTCGGCGGCCTGCTCGCCGAAGACGTGCGGGTGGCGTCGCACCAGCTTGTCGCAGATCGCCTGCAGCGAGTCCGCAATCTCGAAGTCGCCGCGTTCGGCGCTGATCTGGGCGAGAAATACCGCCTCGAGCAGGAAGTCGCCCAGCTCGTCCCGCAGCGCGTCGGGATCGCCGCGGTCGATGGCGTCCACGACCTCGTACGTCTCCTCGATGACGAACGGGCGCAGCGATTCCAGCGTCTGCTCCCGATCCCACGCGCAGCCGTCCGGCGAGCGCAGCCGCCGCATCAGGTCGACGAGCCGCTGGAAGCGGGCGCCAGCGGTCCCGCCTCGCTCTTCCGGTTCGATTGACATGGTGGCGTATGCTAGGAGTCTGCGGCGCAGAACGCAACGAAGTGCTTGCTGCGGCGCAAGCTCCTGGAGCGGGGGGATGGGCCGAAACGCCGAGCCAGCGAGGCGTTTCGGGGCGCTGGCAGTCCGTGTCCGAGGTCACCTTCAACGCGTTCGTCGTCTCTCTCGCGACGACCGCCGCCGTCCATTTCGGCGACATGGCCGATCCGGCCACCGGTCGGCCCGGACCGATCAATCTCGAAGGGGCGGGGCAGGCCATCGAGATGCTCGCGCTGCTGGAGCGGAAGACGGCAGGCAACCTGAGCGCGGGCGAGGCGGCGTTTCTCGGGCAGGTGCTCGCGGAGCTGCGACGGCGATTGATCGAGGCGCACCGCGAGCAGGAGGGGCCGGTTTCCGCTGGCCGGGGCGGCCGACCGCCGCCGCCGGCCGCCGCGAGGTAGTCGACCCGGAAGGACCCCGGAGTCCCGGGAAGCGAGGAGTCTTTCGGGGCGCTGCGCAGCCGGGCGCAATACGGCGGACAACGTGCGCATCACCTTTCTCGGCACCGGAACCTCGGCCGGGGTGCCCGTCATCGCGTGCGACTGTGCGACCTGCCGGTCGGACGACCCCCGCGACAAGCGCTGGCGCCCGTCTCTGGCGCTCGCCTTCGACGACGGCACCTCGGTGCTGGTCGATGCCTCGCCGGACCTGCGGGCGCAGGCGCTCCGCTTCCAGCTCAAGCGCGTCGACGCCATCCTCCTCACCCACGCCCACGCCGACCACGTCCTCGGGCTCGACGACGTGCGCATCTACAACTTCCGGCAGGGGGGCGCGATCCCCTGCTACGGCGCCGCCCGGACGCTGGCCCGCGTGCGGCGGATGTTCGACTACGTCTTCGACCCGGCCACGCCGAAGGGCGGCGGTCTCCCGCAACTCGCCCTGCGGGAGCTGGCCGGCCCGTTCTCGCTGGGCGGCGCGACGATCATCCCGGTACCCCTGATGCACGGCACGCTGCCCGTGCTCGGTTTTCGCATCGGCGCGTTCGCCTACCTCACCGACTGCAATGCGATTCCGGAGGCGTCGTGGCCGCTGCTCGAAGGCCTCGACGTCCTCGTGCTCGACGCGCTGCGCCACAAGGCGCACCGGACGCACTTCACCCTGGAGCAGGCGGTGGGCGTCGCGCGGCGGGTCGGCGCCCGCCGCACGCTGTTCACGCACATGACGCACGACCTGCCGCACGCGGCCACCTGCAACGCGCTGCCGGAAGGTATCTCGCTGGCGTATGACGGGCTGGAGATCGAGATGATGCCGGCCGCGACGGATCACCTGCTGGCAGCGGGCCGCGTCGCGGCGGGGCTGTATTGACTACGGAACCAGCGCAGGCGGGCCGCGGCGCGGCCTCGCGTGCTCTGCATTATCATGGCGGGATCGCGCATGGAAGTGATTCACTACCCTGACGACCCGCCGCCGGCGCGCTGGACGCAGACGGTACTGGCGCTCGGCAACTTCGACGGGCTGCACCGCGGGCACACCCGGATCATCGAGCAGGTGCGGCGCCGCGCGGACGAGCGGCACGCCACGGCCGCGGCGCTGACCTTCGATCCGCACCCGCCGCGCGTCGTGCGGGCCGACAAGGCGCCGCCGCTGCTGATGACGCAGACCCAGAAGCTGGAGGCCCTCGCCGCCGCGGGCATGGACGGAACCGCCATCGTGCGTTTCACGCGGGAGCTTTCCAACTGGGACCCGGAACGGTTCGTCCGCACGGTGCTGGTCGAGTGGCTGCAGGTGGCCGAGGTCTGCGTCGGCGCCAACTTCCTGTTCGGCCGCCATCGCAGCGGCAACTTCTCGCTGCTCCGCTCCCTCGGCGCCCGCTACGGCTTCGAGGCGGAGAAGATCGAGCCGGTACGCTATAAGGAGTTCGTCGTCAGCAGCACCCGCTTGCGCCGGCTGGTCGCCGATGGGCGGGTGGACGAAGCGGGCGCCCTGCTCGGGCACCACTACATGATCGACGGCATGGTGGAGCACGGCGACGGGCGCGGCCGGGACCAGGGCGTGCCGACCGCCAACCTGCGGACCGACAACGAGCTGCTGCCCCCGGACGGCGTGTACGCGACGACGGCCACGGTGAACGGCGTGCTGCACGCGTCGGTTACGAACATCGGAGTCCGGCCGACTTTCGGCCCCGACGGCCCGCGGACCATCGAGACGCACCTGTTCGATGCGACGCTCGATCTCTACGGCCGATCGCTGCGGCTGGCTTTCATTCAGCGGCTGCGCGGGGAACAGGCGTTCGAGAGCGCCGCGGCGTTGCGGCAGCAGATCGCAGCCGACTGCGAACGGGCGCGGTCGCTGTTTCGTCAGATTTCCCTGTAGTGTTATGGCGGTGTCAGACGACGCGGGAGCGGATCCGGGAGCCTTTCGGTTCGAGGTGACGCTCCCGTGCGACGCGCGCTTCCGGTCGCTCCGCGACTGCGTCGTGCCGCGCCTGACTGCCTGCCTGGGGTACGACGAGGCCGACGCGGTGACGCGGGCGGTCGCGCTGGCCGCGAGCGGGGTGCTCGACCATGCGGGCGGCGGCGCCTATTCGAGCGTGATGATTACCTTCAGCGCGGGGGGCGGCGTCCTGACGACCTGCGTGCGCTACGTGGCCGAGGCGGGTCCGCCCGGCGCGGCGCCCGTGCGGGCCGTCGAGCGGATTCTGAGCGACGAAGGCCGCGATGCGCCCCTCGCGGCGTTGCGGCGTCTCGCGGGCCGCGTCGAGTTCGGGCGCGTGGACGGCGCCGAGTGCTGCACGCTCGTCACGCCGCTGCCCGCCACCACCTGACGGGTTCCGTGCCCGTTGCCGACTGCGCGTCATCCCATGCGTCTCTACAACACACTCACCCGGCGGATTGAAGACTTCGCTCCGCTCCGCGACGACACGGTGCGGATGTATGCCTGCGGACTGACCGTCTATGCCCGCGGGCATATCGGCAACTTCCGCACCTTCGTCTGTCTCGACGTGCTGCGCCGTGCGTTGCGGCACGTGGGCGGCCACCGCTTGCGGCAGGTCGTCAACTTCACGGACGTGGACGACAAGACGATCGCCGGGGCCCGCAAGGCCGGCGTCCCGTTGCGCGAGTACACCGACCGCTATATCGAGGCGTTCCGCGAGGACGCCGAGGCGCTGGGCATCGAGCCGGCGGAGGAATCCCCCCGCGCGACCGACGAGGAGAACCTGCGGGCGATGGTCGAGACCATTCAGGCGCTCGAGGCGCGCGGGCATGCCTACCGCAGCGACGGGTCGGTCTATTTCCGGATTGCCAGCCTGGCCGACTACGGCAAGCTGGCCCGGCTCGATCACGCCGGCATGCAGGACGGCGCGCGGGTCGACAGCGACGAGTACGCCAAGGACGCCGCGCGCGACTTCGTGCTGTGGAAGGCGACCGGACCGGACGAGCCGACCTGGGACTACGGGGTCGGCCCCGGCCGGCCCGGCTGGCACATCGAGTGCTCGGCGATGGCGCTGCGGCTGCTCGATGGATCGCCCATCGACATTCATGCGGGCGGCGTCGACCTCGTCTTTCCCCATCACGAGAACGAGATCGCGCAGTCGGAGGGATCGACGGGGGAGCAGTTCGCCCGCTTCTGGGTCCACGTCGAGCACCTGCTGCTGGGCAGCGACGTGAAGATGTCGAAGTCGCTCGGCAACGTCCTGAACGTGCGCGACGTTCTCGACAGGGGCTATAGGGCATCCGCGCTGCGCTACGTGTTACTGTCGACCCACTACCGCAAGCAGCTCCGCTTCGGTTGGGACAACCTGGCGCAGGCGGAGGAGGCCTTGCGGCGTCTGATGGACTGCCTGGGCCGGCTGGATGCCGTGACCGCGGCCGGCGCCCACGAGGCGATTGGCGAGCGGGCGCAGGCGGCGGGCGACGCGTTTCGCACGCGGATCGCCGACGACCTCAACACGCCCGGCGCCATCGGGGTGATGTTCGAGCTGGTGCGCGACGTCAACACCGCCATCGACGCCGGCGATCTCGGGGCGGCGGACGTGGCGGCGGTCCGCGAAGCGTTCGACCGCTTCGACGACGTGCTCGGCGTCATCGCGCTTCGGCGCCGCGAGGAGGCCGCTCCGCCGGTTGACGTTATCGAGATCGAGCGGCTGATCGAGGAGCGCCGGGCGGCGCGCCGGCAGCGGGACTTCGCTGCCGCGGACCGTATCCGCGACGAGCTGGACGCTCGTGGAATCGTGCTGGAGGATACGCCGGCGGGCACGCGCTGGAAACGGAAGTAGCTCGGCCGGGCGCATCCGGTCGGCAATCCGGCGGTTTTCGGCCGGGCGCCTCCTGCGCCGGGATCCCGCGGCGTCGCTGGCCGGACTCTTGCATCTGCTCCGGCCATCATGCCGACTCCGCATCAGGAACGTCTCGGGAGACAGGGTGAAGATCTGGCGTGCCGCGAGTTGCGCCGCCGCGGGTACGCGATTCTCGCGCGCCGGTTCCGGACCCGCCATGGAGAAATCGACATCGTCGCCCGGGACGGCGACGTGCTGGTGTTCGTCGAGGTCAAGGCTCGCTCGTCCCGGGGTTTCGGCGGGGCGCTCGGGGCCGTGACGCCGCGCAAGCGGCGGCAGGTCATGGCGATGGCGCAACGCTACATGGCGCGGGTGGGGTGGGCGGCGCGGCCGTGCCGCTTCGACGTCGTGGCCGTGCAGTCCGGCGGTGGCGGGACAGCGGAAGTCACGCTGGTTCGCAACGCGTTCGGCGCCGGCTGGTCTTGAAGAGACGTCGCGCCCTGTGGTACCTTGGATTGGCGCTCGGGGCGAGCGGGAATAACTCAGTGGTAGAGTGCGACCTTGCCATGGTCGAAGTCGCGGGTTCGAATCCCGTTTCCCGCTCCACCTTCCATCTTCCCGAGCCGCCTGTGCTGCCGCTCTGACGGCGCCGTCGCCAAGTGGTAAGGCAGAGGTCTGCAAAACCTCCATCCCCGGTTCAAATCCGGGCGGCGCCTCCAGCCTCCCAGCCTGCGTTCCCGGCGCCCGGGGGGCAACTGCCGTTGCCTTTTCGAAGGGCGCCGGCGCGGCGTTCCCGGTTCCCGCACCCCGCGGCGGAATCGCCGCGGGGTTTCACCACGCGTTCCCGGAGCGTTCGCGGCAGGTGCCACTCGCCCGCCCGGGTCGGCATGGCGGTTGCTTCCTTCTGCCGCGAGGCACGGATCGGTTGCGTGCTTGTGGAGATTTCGAGAATGGAGGAGACGCATGGAAGCCCGTCTGGTCGCACTCGCTTGCCTAGCCGTTCCGGTGGTGCTGTTCGGCCGGGATTGCGGAGCAGGCGCCGAACAGGAACCGGCGGCGCATGGTCGGCCGACGCCGTTGGCGGCGGCCTTTACGGCCGACGCAATCGCGGCCGCACGCCGATTCGCGCAGCCGTCGAACGATCTGCGGCTTGCCGTGCTCGAGGAGGAGCTGCGAGGACGGGAGCTTCCCTACGAACTGCAGACGTTCGCGGGGACCGGCGCGGACGGCCGCTCCAGCGGACGCAACGTGGTGGTCGCTCTCGGCGTCGGCCCGCCCCGGGTCGTCGTGGGTGGACACTTCGACGCCGCCCGACTGGACGATGGCACGCTCAGCCAGGGCGTGATCGACAACGCGGCCGGTGTGCTGGTGCTCCTGCGCGTGGCGGAGACCCTGCGCGACGCGGAGCTGCAGGGGGCCGTGCACATCGTGTTCTTCGACATGGAAGAGCTCGGGTTGCTCGGATCGCGCGCTTACGTCGAGGCGCTCGATGCGGCTCCCGGCGTCGTCATGGTCAACGTGGACATCGTCGGCTACGGGGACGCGCTGCTGTACGGCCCCGGCCGGCTCTCCCCGGAGCACCCCCTGGCGGGCTACGTGCACCGCGTCTGCGCCCGCCACGCCGTTGCCTGCGTGGGCACGGCCCGCATGCCCCCGAGCGACGATCGCAGCTTTCAGCGGGCCGGCATTCCCGCCGTCTCCCTCGCCATGCTGCCGGCCGAGGAAGCACATCGCCTGTGGCTCGTTCTCAACGGTGATCTGCGCGATACGCTGCGCGCCGCGCTCGCCCCGCCCATCCTGCAGACGATCCACACGGTCCGCGACACGGCGGACAAGCTGGAGCCCGCCGCCCTGACGCGCGCCGCCCGCATCGTGACCGATCTCGTGCTCGCGCTCGACGGGGCGGGGAGGTAGCGGTGGGGGCTGGCGCCGTTGGCCGTTTGTCCGTGCCAGGCGGATCACGGCAACAGCCAGCGCCTGCGCGGAGGCGGAGGCGCTGGCGCCGGACGCGTTTGACGGTGCCCCGGCGGATCACGGCAACAGCCAGGGACCGATCACGCGGGCGTACAGGAACATGCCGGCGCCCATCCCGGCGCTCATGGAGACGACCGCCACGAAGCGTCCGCCGGCGGGGAACCAGCGCGTCAGCCAGGCGCCGGAAATCAGCAGTACGGCAAGGCCGAAGACCACGAACACCTCGACGGGAACGCCGGTCAGGATCGAAACGCGCAGCTCGTCGTAGTTCGTCGGTCTGGCGATGCCGAACGCCTCGCGCACCATGTGAATGACGCCGACCGCTATCCGTGCCTGCGCCAGGTAGGCGACGGCGACGAGACCCGGATGCGGGCGCCACCTGACGCAGCCGTAGCAGCATGCGGCGACGATTGCGTATGTGATGAGCGGGCCGATGGCGTCGGAGACCACGACGCCCCAGATCGGCGCGACGGCGGCGGCGGCGTCGAAGTCGGCGCGCTGGACGGCTCCCCAGAATTCCTGCAGATCCCACGTGACGGTCGAGTAGTGCAGGGCCAGACCGGGCACGCCGAGCAGCAGAAGCACGACGTAGTGGCCGAGCTCGTGGGGCAGGACGGCGAAAGGGGGGGCGAGCAGGCCGCCGATCCCCCATTCGAGTGCGAGTGAAAGGCGGGAGGCGGGTCGCTTCGCCTCGCGCCTTCCGGTCTCCGCTGTCGATGCAACTGTGCTAGCCATTGCTGGTGTCGTCGTAGCCCGCATCGGCGTCGTCGTCCATGCCGGACAGGTCGTACGTATCCGGTCCCAGAGGTCTCGTAAGGCCGCCGGTAACCGCCTCGAGGTCCTCGTCGGAGATCTGTCCGGTCGCTGCGACCAGACTCTCCGCGTTCACGGTTTCTTCGTTGTGCGTCATGGCGATTCTCCTGACTGGTGTGTTGTTGTGCCGCGCGCAACGGTCGGCAGACCGCGCGCCTGAAGCCCGTCGAGGGCGTGCTTGAACCATGCCGTGAAGGCGTTCGGATTCTCGGCGAACCGGGATTGGACAAGCGGCAGGCTCACCCATTCCCAGTCGTCCACCTCCGTGGCGTCGGGGACCGGCGTTCCCTGGAAGCGTCCCGCGAGCACGTGATCGTACTCGTGCTCCACGAGGCCGCCGTCCAGGACGGCCCGGTACACGAAGCCGTATACCGGGTCGAGAGCGCAGTCGAAGCCCATCTCCTCGCGCAGCCGCCGGTGGGCGGCGTCCAGGAGAGACTCTCCCGCGCGCGGGTGGCTGCAGCAAGTGTTGGACCACAGACCGCCGGAATGGTACTTGCCCGGCGCTCGCCGCTGCAGCAGCAGGCGGTCGGCGTCGTCGAAAACGAAGATGGAGAACGCACGGTGCAGCACGCCCTGCCGATGCGCCGCCATTTTCTCCACGGTGCCGGTCTCGCGGTCGTGCTCGTCGACGGCGATCAGTCTGGCGTCGTCTTCCATCTCGCTTCTCGCATGTCCGGAGGCCCGCTAGCGTCGGTCTCCGCGCCGGTAGTACCTCGCGAAGAGATAGGCCTTCGCTTCGGTGCCGAGACCCGGTTCGTGGACGAACTTGATGTGGTTGATCCTGCGCTCGACGGTGCTCCATCCAAGGTGGTGGCGCATCATCGCAACCGAGCTTCCGGGCCAGGCCAGGAGCGCATCGCGCTTTCTCCGCGTGCAGAGGTCCTGCATCGTCAGGACGTCCAGGAGTTTGCGCTCCGTGGCGCCCGTCGTGCCCGCGAGTTGGCAGAGCTGCGGAAAGGGTCTTTCCATTCCGATGCGGGGCAGGAACCCGCGTCGCTCGTCGATGTCGAGATGCAGCATCGGAACGTACCATGGCCCGCCGGCCCCGTCGGGAAGCGCTGCCTGACACGTGATCCGGGCCGCGACTCGACTGCTGACCGCGGCCGTTGCGTCGAGGTAGTTCTCCGCGTCGGCTGCCGGGAGCTTCGCGATGCAGATGCGGATCGTGGGCAAGGCGCGACCCAGCATGAACCCGACGTAGGGGACCGCGGCGTCCGTCGAGAGTCGGGTCATGGCGCACAGACACTCTCGCACGATGTGCGAAGCCGGATGTCCTGTGAGGGCCTCCACGACCGTCAGCGTTCGGCGGCAGAGTTCCCGGGCCGTTTGGGCCGCCAGGTGCGGTCGGCGCAACCTGCAGAATACTCCGGGCGCCGGCCGGCTCAATCCGCCTCCCGCGTCCACGTCGTACTCCAGCCAGATGTGTTCGATCAGCTCCTGCAGACGGGAGCGCGATGCGGTCCATTCTCGGCAGAAGGCGGAGAGCCTGCGCCATGCGGGATCCTCGGACCGGACGCCGGGCAGCGTCCGTGTCAGGGGGGCGGCCAGGAGCGCGGCGCCCTCGCGGCGGACGATGATGACCAGGTCGACCCGGTTCGACCGTTCGTGGAGCCGGCATTCGAAGTGGATGCCATCCGTAATCTCGGGTCGCAGATGCTCGACTGCAGTGCGCGCCCGCTTGAACGCATCGGCGCCGACGAGGGCCGGCGGCAGGAGAGGCCGCATGACGTCCAGCGTGTCCGCGAGCGATGACATGCCCATCACTCCCATAGCAACACGGAAGGAACGGTTCGCGGAGCGTGCATGCGCAGCAGCTCGTAGCCGATTCCCGAGACGCCTTGAAACAGGCCCGGACGGAAGCCCTCGTCGGTGCCGGTGGCGAAGCGGCCCTCTGCGAGAGCCCGGGTCAGGGTCTGGCGGCCGACGATTGCCGCGGCTCTGCGCAGATCCTGCCGTCCGAGGCGCAAGCCGGCGGAGAGCAGGAAATCCGCGTGCCCCATGCGTCCGCAGCAGAGGCCATCGGGCTCGGCACTCTCGCTGCGCTGGATCGATTCGAGATCGGCCTCGATCTCGGAACCTGCTTGCGGGTCGGTATCGTCGAGGCTGCCGAGTCGCGCGAGTCCGATGCCGACCGAGCCTCGACACCAGGACCGGCGCCGCGCGGGAGACGAGCCGGGGGTCGCCGGCACGTCCTTCACCTCTACCGTGTGCCGCGGCGACCGGCGCCGATTCTCCTGTTCCCAGACCTCCGTTGCGGCGTGCAGGAACTCGTCTCTCCCGGTACGCCCGGCGAGTCTCCCCAGGGCGAACGCGATTCCGCTGGATCCGTGCGCGAAGCCGGTCGCAAGCCGGCCCTGCGCAGTGCGCCATGCGCGGAGGCCGGTTGCGGGATCGAACAGGCGGCGTTCGAGCAGATGTTCGCCGCACCAGACAGCGCGTCGCAACGCGGCGCCGTCGCCGGTCGCGCCGTGAAGGGAGAGCAGTCCCAGCAGCGCGCCGGCTGCACCGGACAGCACGTCGAGCGTCTCGTCCTCCGCAATCGCGGCGCGTGTAATGGCGCTGGCTGCCGCTCGCGCGGCGGCGAGGTAGCTGGAATCGCCGAGCAGGCAGCCCGCGCGCGCCAGGGCGTAGACGATTCCCCCGAACCCGGCCGCGCCGCCGATTCCGATTGCCGACGCCAGCGCGAGTCGTTGCGGCCCGTCTCCGACACGATGACACAGTGCCCCGAAGACCCGCGCCGCGAGCTTGCGCGCCGTGCCGCATGACGTGACCGCGGCGGCCGCCGCCAGGAACAGTGCGATTCCCGATGTTCCACTGAAGAGGCTGGCTCCGACCGGCCCGAGGGTCGGTGCGTCCGCGGATGGCCCGCCGAACCCGAGCCAGGTGACCTCCGCGCCGTTATCTACGGCGAGCCGTTCCAGCAGATCGACGATGGCCTGCACTTCCACCAGCAAGCGTTGCGCCTGCAACGGCTCCGGGCCGCGTCGGCGTGCGGCGCCCACTCGTCGGTCCCTGTGGCGGCGCTTGACGTCGGCAATCGAGAACGACAGCCGAAGCAGGTCCAGTTGCTGCTGCAGGTCACCGGCGTTCAACAGCGCGAGACGTGCGCGCGGAGACCGTCCCGAGCGCGAGAGCGTCTGCTCGAGTTCCACTCCCGCCGAGGTGTGCAATGCCCGCCGCTCGGCGCTGCCGGCGAACAACGGAATGTCCAGCCGTTCGAGCTCGGTCCGCTCGGCGATTCGCGTGGTCCAGCAAGGAGGGCGTTCGGTCGCAGCGAGGCTAGGGGCGGTGATGATGTCCAGCGCGATGCTCCAGTCGGGGCCCGACGTCAAGTGCTGCGGGATCAGCGCGTCGTCGAGAAGCGCTACGTAGCTGCGCGTGTCCCGGATCAGTACCCGAAATTCCTCCCGTTCGAGCTGGCGGAGGGGCCGCGCGGCGCGCAGTCGGCTTCGATCCCGGCTCAGGGCGTGGTACATGGATCTGAAGCCGTCCAGAATCTGTTCCACGTAGCCCGATGCAGGCTGCGGGCCTTCGTGCGCCACCGGCAGGTTGTGCTCCGCCCGGCCCGGGCCGCCCCCACCTCGCCAGGCCATCCAGTCGGTATTCGTGTGCGCGGTCGGATGCTCGAGCAATCCATGGGGATCGGGATCCGCCAGGCCGCCGACGAATCGAAAGACGCTGCCGCTGCCGCGTCGGGTGGTCGGTGGCATTCCGGTCAGGAAAACGCTTCCCGCGGGTGAGCGGCCGGTTGACGGCTCGGTGTTCTTTCCCCGTCGCGGTGCGGCCAGCGGCGCACCAACGATGCACTCGAGGTCAATCGGAACCGGATGCTCTCCGCAGGCGATGACGTTGCCGGCGTGAACGTCCGAGCCGCCGAGAGCGTAGACGAGGCAGGTGAGCATGCCTGCGCGACGATAGAAGCGTTCCGCTGCTGTACGGTCGACGCATGGGGTCGCTTCCACGAATTCGACCCAGCCGTAGTCTCCCCGGTCGACGATCTTCAACCGTCTCGTTACGGACTGTCCGCACGTCCGGTCGATCTCGGTCAGCAGCTCCCCGAAGAGGCGATCGAGGGTGAGCGGCCGCGGCTTGTACACGAGATTGGCCCCGGATTCGAACCGCAGCAGGCAAACCGTCCGACCTTCTCGATGCGGGTCGGACAGGTCCGGTGTCACGCTCGCGATGCGCAGCGTGGGCTCTCCGATGCCGAAGGTGTCGCGGATGGCCTCGGCGTCACGGTCCAGTCGCCGCAAGAGGTCGACCGTAGAGGCGATCCATTGCTGGCAACAGGTGGCCAGCAACCTCGCGAGCATCGGATATCGCAACAGCCACCCCACGAGTCCGTCTCCATCCAGAGCGTGCAGGAAGTCGCGGTAGATCTGACGGCCGCGCGCCGGAGTCTCACGCGCGTCGCCAATGGGAAGCTTCGACCGCGCCGCGCGGAAGGCATCGAATTCTGCACACAATGCCCGTGCTGCCGTCCGGCAGATCCGGCGGAGAAGGCCGCGTTCGAGATCGCGCGCCCCCGCGGGCGAGAGCCGGTCCCGACAAGGTCCCAGGCCGGCCCGTGCCTGGCGTGCCGCCTCAGGAACCAACCGCCACAGCAACTCCTCGAAGGGTTCCGGGGCGTCCGCATCGAGGACGCCGCCGGGCGGTTCTTCTGCGCCGGCGGGATCCGACAGTGCCGCGTCGAGGAAGCGGGCCCAGGCGGGCAGAGACCGGGCGGCCTTCATGCGGACGGGTCCGAGCAGCCCGAGCGCCGATTCGGTATCCAGCCCTTCCCAGCGCAGCCGTCTGTCGAACCGCGACGGGTCGCCGCTCGCTACGCGGCTCCGCCATTTGCGCAAGCGTTCCCCGGCGACTCCGGCAGTCGGGCCGGAGCCGCCGGGGACGATGTCGGCGCCCAGTCGCTCCGACAGCGTCATCGATTCCGCCACGATCCAGCGGAGGTCTGCGAATCGAAACGCCATCGGTCGCTCCCGCGGGTTGCGCCTAGAAGGAGAACCAGCAGATGTTGACGTCGCCGACCTCGATGCCCTCGCCGCAGCCGCCGGCCACCGCTTCGAGCTGCTCGGGAGTCAGCTCGCCGCCGGTCACGGGATCCGGCAGGACGAACATCGCGTCGCAGTCCGCATCCTTCTCGATGAACTTGACGCGCAGGTTCTCCGGGATCTGCTTGCCGGCCGCCTGCTCCAGGGCGGTTCGCGGATCGGTCAGCAGCGCAGTGCGAAAGTCGCTGTCCACTGCGCTTCGCGCAAGCAGCTCCTGCACTCTTCCGTTGTCCGTGGTGCTCGTCATTTCGATTCCTCCTGTGCGGTGCGATTGAACGTGACGAGACGCGCTCACTGCTACGTCTCAGGACAGCGTTCCTCGCAGCAAGCCGCATGCCATGCCCGGTTCCCGGGGAGTGCCCGGCCGTGTCGGGAGCAGGGTGCCGGAGCGAGGGAGACCGGTCACGGTCTTCACCCGTTCCCGGTCAAACCGGGTTGACCGCGACGCCGCACCCGGAGCCCGCAGTGGGCGGAATACGCAGGGGAACGCGCTGACCGCTGTCGACTCGGGGAGCCGCAACCCACGGGGCGTCCGAACGGCGCGCCGGTACGGCGAGCGGTCGAGGTTGCCGGGCCAATCGATGGGAATCGCGCCGCGGCTGGCCGCCTCGGCGGCCAGGTCCGCTTCCGTAGTGTGCGTTGTCACCCGCGGTTGCCCCTGTCGGCACGCGCGGGCGTGGCGCCGCACGAGGGTCGTGCGCGCATCGGCTCTGTCCATCCGAAACTCCGCGGGCTCGTATTCGTTCCTGCCCTGTCTTTCCCTGGGCGACCCGTCTCTTTCCCACGGAAACGTCGCGTTCGCGGTCGGCAGGGACATCGCCGCCGCATATGGCACGCGGTTTGTATCCGAATGGCGACGCGCGCCGACGGACTCCGGAGCGCAAGGTGGTTCGGAAACAGATGCGCATGGACTTTCGCTACGTGGTCTTCGTGTGGGCGTTGGCTCTCCCGGCGCACGCGCAGGTACGTCCCGGCGCCGGCGTCGAGCTCGAAGAGGTCGTACAGGCAGCCCTGACCAACAGTCCGGAAATCGAGCGGGGACGCCTCGCAGTCGAGGCGGAGGCCGGCGCACGCCTCTTGGCCGCGAGTCCTTTTGACCTGCAGGTGCGGGCCGACGTGCGCAGCGGGCGGGATGCTCTGTCTCTCGCCGGCGTGCACAACGGACTCCTCGTGACGGAGAGTGTCGAGACCGGCACATCCATGCTGAAGAGCTTCCGCTCCGGGCTAGCGATGTCGTTGGATCTGTCGCTCGGTCGTGTGCGGAGCAGCGCGGGCGGCGTGCCAGCCCATCAGATCCGTACCTGGGTCTCCTTGCTGGTGCCCCTCGCCGGTGGACGGGGTGGCGGAGCGGCGGCCGGCGCAGAGCGTGCCGCCCAGGAATCCTACGCGGCCAGCCGGTTGGAACGAGACCACATCGCGGCGCGTGCGGTGCACGACGCGGTGCGCGCGTACTGGCTCTATCTGGCGGCGCATGAGCAACTGAAGACGCACCTCGAGTCGGCGGAGCGGGCACGTCGCCTGGTAGAGGAGACGAGGGTTCTGATTCGGGCGGACGAGCGTCCCATGTCCGATCTGGACCTCATGGCCAGCAATCTCGCGCAGAAGCAGACCGCGGTCACTGCGGCGCGCCAGACGGTCCTCGACGCACGCCACGCTCTCGGGATAGCGATGGGGCTCGGGGCCGATGCAATTGGAGCGCTCGGCCCGCCCTCGACCGGGTTTCCCGAGGCCGGCGGCGACCTTGCGGTCCCGATCGCCTCGGAGACCCGCGCCCGAATCGTCCGGATGGCGCTGTCTGCTCGGCGCGACCTCGCTGGGCTGCAGGCGCGCCATACGGGAGCCCGTCTGGCCTGGGAGGGCTCGCTCCAGGATCTACGTGCCCGCTGGGATGTCCTGGCGCGCGTCGGATACACCCGGATCTCGCAAGGGTTGGTGCCGGGAGCCGGTTCGTCGCCGGAGCGCGCGCATGGGGGAGTGAACGGGCTGATTCAGGTCCAGTACGAGCCGCTCGCCATCAACCGCGCGGTTCGCGGCACGGCGCGTCGCGCTGCGGCCCTGGAGCGGACCGCGGCCATCGCGGCCGACGATCTCACCCGTCGGATCGAAGCGAATGTACGCGTAGCGATGGAACGGCTCGACAACGCAGTGCGGGAGGCGCTGGCCGCCCGCGAAGCCGTGCGCCTGTCGGAACGCTCGGTAGTCACGGAACAGGAGAAGTTCCGTCTTGGACTCGCGACTCTCTTCGACGCGATCCTGGCCGAGGATTCGTTGACCAACGCCCGTCTGCGCCGGACGAACGCGCAGTATCGGTTTTCCGCCGCGCTGGCACGATTCAGATTCGAGAGCGGGACACTACTCCAGACCGCTGCGGATGCCGTAACGGCAGACGCAAGCAGCATGACTACGTTCGCATTCGAGGAGCGCAAGCGATGAAGAAGGACGGTGGCGTGTTTCGGAAAGCATCGCTCGAGCGGCTGGCGTCGCCGGAGCAATTGGACAAGCTGCTTCAGGTGACGCGGCTGCGCGGATGGATTGCCCTGGTCGCACTCGGTTTCCTGGTGGGGTCGGCGGTTCTTTGGGGGTTCGAAGGGAGCATCCCCTCCAGGGTTGTGGGCCAGGGCATTCTTCTCAAGAGCGGCGGAGTGCTCGAAATCGCGGCGGGCGCCGGGGGCCGCATCACCGACGTGGCGGTCAACGTCGGCGACGTCGTACGCGAAGGGCAGGTCGTTGCGCGCGTCGCCCAGCCGGGCGTGCTCAACCAGATCAGACAGGTACGTCTCGCCCTGGAGAACCTGCGCGTGGAGCACAGCATGGTCACGACGCATTCGGAGGAGGAAGCCGCCCTGCAGCTCGCCCAGTTGAGCCAGCGGCGTGAAGGTCTGGATCAATCGATCGCCGCCGCAATGGACAGCCTCCGCTGGCAGCGGGAGAAGATCGACGCGCAACAGCAACTCGTCGACCAGGGTCGGCTGACGCGGCAGACTGTAATCACCAGTCGGCAACAGATGCACGCGACGGAAGAACGGTTGCGTTCCAGTCGCCACCAACTGGCGGAGCTGCGTCTCCAGCAAGTGGCCATGGAGGCGCGGAACGCCCGAACGCTGCAGGCAAGCGAACACCAGATTTCCAGGGCCATGGCGGAGTTGGAGCAGCTAGAACGCGAGATGCGGGACATGTCCGAGATCGTCTCGACCTTCAACGGCCGCATCATCGAAATCATGACCGAGAAGGGCGATGTCGTGGCGGCGGGGCAGCCGTTGCTTCGTCTCGACCGGACCGGACGTACCGTAAAGGGACTCGAGGCTGTCATCTACGTGCCATCCGCGCACGGGAAGCGGATTCGCACGGGTATGGAAGTGCGGATTGCTCCCGCGTCCGTGGCGCCGGAAGAACACGGCTACATGATCGGGACGGTAACCTACGTTTCGGATTTTCCCACCACGTCGCGGGCAATTCAGCGCATCCTGAGAAACCCGGAGCTCGTTGCCGCATTGTCGCGCGGCGATGCGCCGTACGAGATACGCGCCGACCTCCAACTCGATCCCGCCACCGCCAGCGGCTACAAGTGGTCGTCCGCGGCGGGTCCGCCCATGGACATCCTCACCGGTACCTTGTGCGTCGCCAGAATCACCGTGGAGCGTCGACGCCCGGTTGAGATGGTCATTCCGTTGTTTCGCGAGCAGTTGGGAATCTAGCCCGCCATGCGAACGATGGATATCGTCATGCGCTGGTTGTGGACCGGCTGGCGAAAGCGCCGCGTGCGAGTGCCGACCGTACTGCAGATGGAAGCGGTCGAGTGCGGAGCGGCGGCGCTGGCGATGGTGCTGGCCTCGTTCGGTCGCTTCGTGGCCCTGGAGGATCTGCGGGTCGCCTGCGGTGTCTCGCGCGACGGGAGCAAGGCCAGCAACCTCCTGAAGGGGGCCCGCAGCTACGGACTGCTGGCGCGCGGCTACCGCCGGGAACCGTCGGCCCTCACGGACCTGCCTCTGCCGATGGTGATTCACTGGAATTTCAACCACTTCGTGGTGTTCGAAGGCTGCCGCCGCGGCCAGCACTTCCTCAACGATCCGGCAGCCGGGCCTCGTGTCGTAACCGAGAGGGAGTTCGACGAGGCCTTCACCGGCGTGGCGTTGACGTTCGAGCCGGGACCCGACTTCGAGCCGGGTGGCGTCAAGCGACGGCTCACGGCCGCGCTTCGTGCACGGCTGGCGGGTTCGTACGCGGCACTGGCCTACGTGGTCGGGGCCGGCCTGCTGTTGGTCGTGCCGGGGTTGGTGGTTCCGACTTTTTCCCGCCTGTTCGTCGACGACGTGCTGGTGCGTCAGGCCTGGGACCTCGCGAAGCCTCTGTTTCTGGCGATGGTCGTGGCCATTGCGGCAATGGGCGCCCTTACGTGGCTGCAGCACCGCTATCTGCTGCGACTGGAGACCCGGTTCGCAGTGGCGACCTCCAGTCGGTTCCTGTGGCACGTCCTGCACCTGCCGATGCGCTTCTTCACGCAGCGTTTCGCCGGAGACATCGGTTCGCGGGTCGCCATCAACGACCGTATCGCCCACCTGTTGTCGGGAGAGCTCGCAGCGTCGTCGATCAGTACCTGCATGGCGGTGTTCTACGCAGGATTCATGTGGCAGTACGACCGTGCTCTGAGCGTCGTCGCGATCGCTACCGCGGCGCTGAACGTGCTTGCGCTCAAGTATTTCTCCGCGAAGAGGGTGCATCTGAATCAGCAGCTTCTCCACGACCAGGGCCGCTTGTTGGGCACCGCGATGGCCGGGCTTCAGAGTATGGAAACACTCAAGGCAATGGGTGCCGAGGGCGACTTCTTCGCCCGGTGGTCGGGCTACCAGGCCAAGGCGGTAGGTACGGAGCAGCGGTTGAAGGTGCAGACCGAGATGCTCGCGGCCGTGCCGCGCTTCCTGATGCCCGTCAGTACGGCGCTCATCCTCGGACTCGGCGGGCTGCGGGTGATGGACGGCGCGGTCAGCATGGGGATGCTGGTCGCCTTTCAGGCGCTCATGCTGGGATTCATCACACCCGTGAACAAGATGGTCGACCTGGGCAGCACGTTGCAGGAAGTGAACGGAGACATAGCCCGGCTCGACGACGTCCTGTCGGCCCCCGCGGACATTCCACCTGCTGCCCCTGACGAAGAGGACGACGCGTTTGCGGCGGCCCCGAAGCTCTCGGGCAACCTGGAGCTGCGGAACGTCACGTTCGGCTACAGCCCACTCGAGCCGCCGTTGATCGACAACTTCTCCCTGTCGCTTCGCCCGGGCAGCCGCGTCGCCCTGGTCGGCGGGTCCGGCTGCGGCAAGTCCACGATCGCAAGGTTGGTCTGCGGTCTGTACGCCCCCTGGAGGGGTGAAGTGTTGTTCGACGGCCAGCCGCGGCAGGCGGTTCCCCGCCGGTTGATGACGACCTCGTTCTCGGTGGTCGATCAGGATGTGTTTCTGTTCGAGGGCTCTGTTTGCGACAACCTGACGCTGTGGGATTCCACCGTCGCCGAATCCGACATGGTGCGTGCCGCGACCGACGCCTGCGTACACGATGAGATCGCCGCTCGACCGGGTCAATACCACGGCAGAGTGGAGGAAGGCGGCCGCAACTTCAGCGGCGGCCAGCGCCAGCGGCTCGAGATTGCCCGGGCGCTGGTGACGAACCCGGTCCTCCTCGTGCTGGACGAGGCGACGAGCGCACTGGACCCGGCGACCGAAGCGTCGATCGACGACAACCTGAGACGTCGCGGATGCACTTGTCTGATTGTCGCCCATCGACTCAGCACCATCCGGGACTGCGACGAGATCGTCGTGCTCGATCGGGGTCGCGTAGTTCAGAGGGGCACGCACGACGAAATGAAGACGGTCCCCGGACCCTACGGCCAGCTCATCGCGGCCGGCTGAAGCGCCGTTGCTTGGAAACATCGATTGGAGCACCAGCGGTGCGAACAAAGCTGTTCACTTCCTGCGACTCGCTGATTGAGGCCGGGGCCAACCAGTCTTTTCTGCTCGACGCGGGCGGGGTCTGGTTCGTCGAGCAGGGGCAGGTCGACCTCTTCTGCGTGCGCCTCCAGGGGAAAGAGACAGTGCAGGCGCGCGCGCACATTGCCCGCGTATCCGCGGGACACTGCTTGTTCGGCATGGTCGGCACTGACGCGCGTGACCGTGCGGGGCGCGCGGAGCGCTCTGCCGACGACATTCCCCGAACAGCCGAATTCGATGGGGGTCTGCAGGCGGTCGGGAGTGCAGGGACCAGGCTGCGCTTCCTGCCGCTGGCCGCGGCGCGCGGACGGTTCGGCGCGGCGGCGCACGATCCCGCGGCCGGCCGGTTGATCGACGGCTGGGTCGAGTCCATCTACGCGGGGCTCGTCGCAGGCGCAATGCCCCGCGACTGCAAGGCGCTGCAGCCGTCGTCCGGCGCAACTCTGGATTCGGCCGCAACGGCCAGCTCCGGGGCGGGGATCGGCTGGATTCATCACCGGGAAGGGCAATCGATCCTGTTGGGCAGATCCGAGTTGCCCTTGCGCGACGCTCCGATCCCCTGTTCGGCCCGCGCGTGGTTCGTCGCCTCGACACCCAGCGTCGTCGCGATGAAGACCACCAGAGCGATGCTCGAGCAGGACGATGTCTGGGCGAGTCTGGCCGAGTTCCAGCGTCTGGCCACGCGCTGCGCGCTGCTGGCGATGGAGGAGCGGTACGCGACGGAACGGCGTCGTCAGCAGCGACGCGACGCCGAGCGCGACACGTTGATGCGCGACGCCTTCACGGAGCTCGTGGCGGCGCATGACGCCACGAGCGATGCGCCGGCAGTCCACGGTCGTCGCCGCCCGGTCGCAGAGACGGAGGAGCAGGATTCGCTCTCCTCGGCTTGCGGCCTGGTCGGGGCCGAGCTCGGCTTGTCACTCGCTCGGGGTCCGAAGCGCTTGACCGCGCCATCGCCGGATGCCGTCGAGGACGTCGTCCGGGCATCCGGGGTGCGGGTGCGGCGGGTACTGCTGGAGGATTCCTGGTGGAAGAACGACAACGGTCCGCTGCTCGGGCGGACCCGTGGAGAGGACAGACGCTGGGTGGCGCTGCTGCCGACGCCGGCGGGCTCCTACGCGGTTTGCGATCCGGTCAACGGGTCTCGCAGACCCCTCTCGGTTGCGACCGCGTCAACGCTGGACCCGCTCGCGTACACCTTCTATCGCCCGCTGCCGGGCGATGCCCTGTCGTTGGGGGACGTGCTCCGCTTCGGCGTTCACGGTTGCCGGCGAGACTTGTGGCTGGTCGTGCTCCTCGGTCTGGCCGGCGGCGCGCTGGGCCTCGTCACCCCCGTTGCCACCGGCGAGCTCTTCAACTCGATCATTCCCGGCGCCGAACGGGGCCAGCTCGTGCAGGTCACGCTAATCCTGCTGGCCTGCGCCTGCGCTACCGGGATGTTCGAGCTGGTCAGACGATTGGCTCTCGCGCGCGTCGATGGCCGCATGGGTGCGGCCGTGCAGGCGGCCGTCTGGGATCGGTTGCTGAGCTTACCCCTGCGGTTCTTTCGTCCCTACAGCGCGGGCGATCTGGCGGTGCGCGCGATGGGTATAGACGCCATGCGCAAGACGTTGTCCGGCGCCACGATGACGGCGGCGCTCGGCGGGGTCTTTTCCCTCTTCAACTTCGGGCTGCTGTTCTACTACGGCGGCCCGCTGGCATGGTGGGCGACGCTGTTGCTTGCGGTAGCCGGCGGCGCAACTCTGGTCGTCGGCTCCGGCCAGTTGCGGCTCCAGCGGCGAATCGTGCCGTTGCGAGCCAGGACGTCGGGCCTGGTCCTGCAACTGCTGACCGGGATTTCCAAGATCCGGGTAGCCGCGGCGGAGAGCTACGCCTTTGCGCAATGGGCGCGGCTGTTCAGCCAGCAGCGCCGCCTGCAGTTCAGAGCCAAAGCGGCCGCCAACTGGCTGCGGGTCTTCAACGCCGTGTTCCCGACTCTCTCGCTGCTCGTGATCATGGCGGCAGCCACCGCGGGCGGCAACACGGTACCCGCAATCCGAACCGGCGACTATCTGGCGTTCTCGGCCGCGTTCGGAGCGTGTCTGGCGGCCATGGTCTCGATGAGCACCGCGGCGCTGGAGGCGCTCGGCGTCGTTCCGATCTACGAGAACGCCAAGGCCATTCTGGAGGCGGCGCCGGAAGTCCGCGACGCGGGAGGCGATCCGGGGACGCTGGCTGGAAGGATAGAGGCGCACCATCTGACGTTCCACTATCAGCAGGATCTGCCGCCCGCTCTCCAGGACGTGTCCTTCAAGGTGCGCCCCGGAGAGTTCGTCGCTTTCGTCGGACCCTCGGGGTCCGGCAAGTCGACGTTGCTGCGAGTGCTTCTCGGCTTCGAAGAACCCGATTCCGGGTCCGTGTACTTCGACGGACAGGATTTCAGCAGGCTGGACGTCCAGGCGGTCCGGAGCCAGATCGGAGTCGTATTGCAGTCGGGCCGAATCATGGCCGGAGATTTCTTCACGAACATAGTCGGTTCCACCGCGCACACGCTCGAGGATGCCTGGGAGGCGGCTCGCATGGCCGGCCTGGCCGAGGACATAGAGGCCATGCCGATGGGAATGCACACCGTCGTCAGCGAAGGGGCCAATACCCTGTCCGGCGGCCAGCGCCAACGTCTGCTGATCGCGCGGGCGATCGTGAGCAAGCCGCGCATCGTCTTCTTCGACGAGGCGACCAGTGCGCTCGACAACCGCACGCAAGCCATCGTGAGCGAGAGCCTCGAGAAGCTCAACGCCACGCGAATCGTGATCGCACACCGTCTGAGCACGATCAGGAACGCAAGCTGTCTCTACGTGATGGAACGCGGTCGTATCGTCCAGTCCGGCACGTACGACGCGCTGGTCGCGCAAGAGGGACCGTTCGCCGACCTGGCCAGAAGGCAGACCAGTTGAAGTCGACGGCAAACCAACCATGTCCACCATGAATCCGAACGGGAATCGAACGATGACGCTCTGGATCGCTATCGTCCTGGCCATCACGGCGGTTGCATGCCGCGAGCCGGAGCTGGCGCGCGGCCAGGCACAGGCGGAGGCCGACGGACCGGTCACAATCGCCGCGCCGTGGCCCTGGGAATCGCGGACGACGCTGTTGTACGGCCAGGGGCTGCAGATGGCGGTCGATGAGGTGAATGCCGCCGGCGGCGTCCTCGGTCGTCCGCTCACGGTGTTGCGCGAGGACGACTACGAGGCCGTCGATCGAGGACGGCTCGTTGCCGAGCGACTCGCGCAGAACAGGGACGTAGTGGCCGTGATCGGCCACATGCAATCGTACGTCTCTCTGCCGGCGGCGGCGATCTACGACCTCTCGGGTCTCGTCCACCTGGCGCCCACGGCAACCGATCCGCGATTGACGGAACAGGGTTACCGCCGGCTCTTTCGAATCACCTTCACGGATCGGGAGATCGGGGCGCAGATGGCGGATTTCGCCGCGTCGCAGAGCTACGATCGCGTGGCCATCTACTACATTCGCGACGCGTACGGTCGGGGACTGGCGAACGCGTTCGAGGAACGGGCTCTCGAGTTGGGAATCGGCATCGCCGATCGCCAGTCCTACGATCCCAACACGTTGGCCGGAGACCGGGCCGTGACCGACATCCTGGCGTCCTGGAGAGATCTGGACCTGCGTGCGGTCTTCATCGCCGGGGAGCCGCGCCAGGCTGCGGCGATGATCCGTGCGGCCCGCGAGGGCGGCGTCACCGTCCCGGTGCTCGGAGGCGACGCTCTCGGCACGTCGAGCTTCGTGAATCTCGGTGGGCCCGCCGTCGAGGGCACCGTCATCGCCACGGCGTTTCACCCCGCCGACGAACGTGAGGAGGTGCAGCGGTTCAGCCTGGCGTTTCGGCAGCGGTACGGCGCCTTGCCCGACGTGTCGGCGGCACTCGGTTACGACGCCGTGAGACTGCTGGTGCACGGCATCACGCGTGCCGGCAGCATCAATCCCGACACCGTGGCCGATGTACTGCGGGCGACCGAGGGGTGGCGCGGTGTCACCGGGCCGATCTCGTTCAGCGACAACGGCAACCTGGTCGGGCGTGTGATTGGCAAGGTCGTCGTTCGGGATGGGCAGTTCGCCTGGTTGGGCGACGGCGGCCGGAGCGACTGAAGTGGCGGTGCTGGCGGACCGTATCGCCGTCCTCGATGCCCTCGGCGCGACCCCGGTCGAGCGCACCGAGTTGCTGCGCTACAACGAGAATCACTTCGATCCGGCGGGACTCGAACGGAGTGGCGCGCTGCCGCTCGCCGACGAGGGGTTCGTGGAGACCTGGGACCGCTACTCGCGAGAAGCGGAGTCGGTCGGCGCCTGGCCCGTGCTGCGCAACGCCCTGGTGCAGCTTCGTTTCCCCGTCCGGCAAGGGATCGGTCGGGAGCCCGCATATCGAGCGGCCACCAGCGGTCACGTGCCCGTGCCGGGGACGGCTCTGCTCGAGCTGCACCGGCCGGGCGAGTTGCGGATCGATGTGCACCCAACCCCGGCCGGACGGCTCCCCGTCGTGGTAGCGCCCCATCGAGGCGATTTCGAGTTGCTGGTGCAGGCCCTGACGAAGCGCAACGAGCCCGTGCATGTGCCCGCGTCAATCGGGGCCTGCATGGTGGCGGGGTACACGAACGTCGAACGCCTGGGGCGGCTCCGGGAGCGGTGGTGGAACGATCACCCGTTTCCGACCGAGGCCGGCTGGAAGCGGCAGCTCGAGAGCCTGCTGCCGGTAAAGGCGGCGTATCAGGACCGGTTCATCATCGCGTCCACCGCCTCGTACAGCGCCGTGCCGGCCGGCCAACTCGGTCTCGGGCGCGAGACGTGGCAGCGTTTGTCGCTCGCGATTCGCATCGAGCACGAGTCCATGCACTACTTCACGCGCCGCGTGTTCGGCTCGATGAAGAACCGGCTGCTCGACGAGATCATTGCCGACTATGCGGGGATCGCGCATGCGGCCGGCCGGTTCCGGGCCGATTGGGCGCTCAGGTTTCTCGGTCTCGAGTCGTACCCGCGCTACCGGAAGGGCGGACGCCTCGAGCACTACCGCGGCGACCCGCCGCTCTCCGACGGGGCTTTCCGTATCCTTCGCGATCTGGTCAAGCGTGCCGTGGACAACCTCGACTGCTGGTCGGCGACCGAGGACGACGCAACGCGACCGGACGGGCGCATCGGCACGGTCCTCGCCCTTACGCGGTTGACCGTCGAGGAACTCGCCGCCGGCGACGCCGGGGATCGCCTGCGTGCGGCGGCGCGCGCCGTCGCCGCCCACGTGCCTGCAACACCGCGAGCCGTGCACGCGAGTCCATCCCATTGACACCCGCGACGGTGCGCCCGTATAACCTTGGTGAACTTCCCCTCAGGGACGGGTGACCACGGACCAGCATTCGGGGTGAACGCCATGTCAATTCGACCCGTGAACCTTGCCACGTGTGATTTGCGGCCTTCGGCGCTGGCGGGCTTCGTGCTCGCGCTCGGGCTGGGCGTCGGAGCGGCGCCGGCCGCCGCGCAGAGCGGCTCCGAGCCGGGTGTCGATTTCCAGCGGCAGGTGCGGCCGATCCTGGCCGACAACTGCTTCCAGTGCCACGGGCCCGACGAGAGCACGCGACAGGTGCGGCTGCGGCTGGACACCGAGGGGGGGGCGTTCGCGGAAAGGCCGGCAGGCCGTCCCGTCGTCAGGGGGGACGCGGAGGCCAGTCTGGTCTACCAGCGCGTCACGCATGCCAACGCGCGGCTGCGGATGCCCCCGGCGCACACGAACAAGTCCCTGAGCGACGAGCAGATCGACATCCTGCGGCGCTGGATCGATGCGGGCGCCTCGTGGGATCAGCACTGGGCGTTCAAGCCCATCGTGCGTCCGAACGCGCCGGCGGTCGAGGATGCCGGCTGGGCGCGGAGTCGGCTCGATCGCTTCGTTCTCGCGCGCCTGGACGAAGCGGGGCTGGCCCCGGCGCCGGAGGCCGACCGGCGGACGCTGGCGCGCCGGGCGGCGCTCGACCTGACCGGCCTGCCGCCCGATCCGGCGTTGCTGGATGCATTCCTCAACGATCCGTCGGACAACGCGTACGAGGAGTTCGTCGACAGGCTGCTGGCTGCGGAACAGTGGGGCGAGCACCGCGCCCGCTACTGGCTGGATGCGGCGCGCTACGGCGATACGCACGGGATCCACATCGACAACTACCGCGAGATGTATCCCTACCGCGACTGGGTGATCCGGGCCTTCAACCGGAACAAGCCGTTCGACGAGTTCACCGTGGAGCAGCTCGCCGGCGACCTGTTGCCCGAGCCGAGCCTGGATCAGCTCGTCGCCTCCGGGTTCCAGCGCAACAACATCACGACCAACGAGGGCGGGGTCGTTCCGGAGGAGTACGAGGCGATCTATGCCAAGGACCGGGCCGAGACGATAGGCAACGTCTTCATGGGGCTGACCGTCGGCTGCGCCACTTGCCACGATCACAAGTTCGACCCGATCCGGCAGAGCGAGTTCTACGCGATGACGGCGTTCTTCCGCAATACGACGCAGTACGTGATGGACGGCAACGTCGCCGATCCGCCGCCCATCCTGGTCGTGCCGCAGGAGGAGGATCGCAATCTCTGGTACTCCCTGCGGGAAGAGGCCGCCGAGGTCGAGGCGCGGATGACGAACCGCGCGGCGGCGGTCGACACGACCTTCACCGAGTGGCTCGCGACCGGCGAGCACCGGAACCTGCGGTCGCCGCTCGACGCCGGGGCGCAGTGGATGCGGCTCGATCTGGACGCCGACGGCGGGCCTGTGTTCGAGATGGGTGGACGACAGCATCCGGTGGCCCTCGAGGGCGGGGCGGAGATCGAAGCCGGCCCGCACGGACATGCGTCGCTGCGGTTCGACGGCGAGTCCTGGGCCAGTCTCCCGTCGGTGCCTTTCGACACCGGCACGCCCTATTCCATCGCGCTCTGGATCTACCAGCCCGAAGAGGAGGGCAACTACGTCGTCGCGGGGCAGTACGACGCGGAAGACGGCGATCGCGGCTGGTCGATGAACATCGGATCGCGGCAGCTCTCGTTCCGGATGACCGGCGAGCTGGACTCCGAAGGTGAGCTGCGTCCGGCGCCACGTGTCGCGCCCAGCAACCTCCGGCGGCTGCCGCCCGGCGAGTGGACGCACATCGTGATCACCCATGACGGCACCGGCGAGCGCGCCGGGATGAACGTCTTCCGCGATGGAGACGCGGTCGAGGCGTCGGGAAGCGAGTACTTCACCAAGGCCATCGGCAGCATCCGGACCGGACTGCCGCTGGAGCTCGGCCGCGGGCGGACGCGGGGCCGGGGCGGCCGCGACGAGCTGGAGATGCGGTACTTCAGCGGCGGCGGCATAGCCGACCTGCGCGTCTTCAACCGCCCGCTCACGGTGCAGGAGGCGAAGGTCGTCTCGGTCTGGTCGACCCTGGAGCAGGCGCGGGAGAAGCATCCCGATGCGCTCGACGAAGCCGAGCGGGAGGCCTTGCGGCTCTACTACCTCAGTGTCAAGGACGAGCAGTATCGCGGACTCGTCGCGCGCAGCCAGGAGATAGAGCGTGAGTGGCGCGAGATGCGTCGCCGCGGCGGCGTGACCCACGTGATGAACGAGCGCATCGACAGCGAGGCCGCGGCGCACGTGCTCAGCCGTGGGATGTACGACCAGCCTCTGGAGCGCGTGCTGGCCGGCACGCCGGCCGCGTTGCCGCCGATGGAGGAGTCCTGGCCGCGCAACCGCCTCGGACTCGCGCGCTGGCTGGTCGACGACCGCAATCCGCTGACGAGCCGCGTGACCGTGAACCGCTTCTGGCAGCAGGTGTTCGGGACCGGTCTGGTGACGACCAGCGAGGACTTCGGGGCGCAGGGCGATCCGCCGACGCATCCGGCCCTGCTCGACTGGCTCGCGGTGGAGTTCCGCGAGTCGGGCTGGGACGTCAAGCATTTCTTCCGGACGCTGGTGACCTCGGCCACCTACCGGCAGTCTGCGTCGGCTACGCCCGAGAAGCTGGAGTCGGATCCCGACAATCGGCTCTTCTCGCGCGGCCCGCGCTTCCGCCTGGACGCCGAGATGGTGCGCGACTACGCCCTGGCCGCCAGCGGCCTGCTCGTGGAGAGGATCGGCGGCCCCAGCGTGCGTCCGTACCAGCCGGCCGGCGTCTGGTCGACGGTGGCGATGCCGCAGAGCAACACCCGGCTGTATCGGCAGGACGAGGGCGAGGCCCTGTACCGCCGGAGCCTCTACACGTTCTGGAAGCGGTCGGCCCCGCCGCCGTCGCTGGAGATCTTCAACGCCCCGACGCGCGAGCACTCGGTCGTGCGCCGGGAGCGGACCAACACGCCGCTGCAGGCGCTGGTGACGATGAACGATCCGCAGTTCGTCGAGGCGTCACGGCATCTGGCCCAGCGCGCGATGCGGCAGACGGGCGAGCAGTTCGACGCGGGTCTCGACTTCGTGACCCTGCGGCTGCTGGCCCGACGCTTCAACGACGTCGAGCGCGACATCGCCAGGCGGTCGTTCGACGGGCTGGTCGACGCCTATCGTGCGGATGCGGCCGAGGCCGAGCGGCTCCTGCACGTCGGGGACTCGCTCCCGGACGACACGCTGCCGGCGGCGGAGTCGGCGGCCTGGACCATGCTGGTGACCCAGGTGTTGAACCTGGACGAGGTGCTCAACAAGTAGCCGCGCGGATCGGAAAGCACGTATCGGCGCACGCGTATCCGACAACGAGAGGTTTCAACGATGCATCCAGTCAAAGAAGCGGTCCTGGCGGAGACCCGGCGGCAGTTCTTCGGGAAGGTCGCCATGGGGGTCGGCGGGCTCGCCCTGTCGAGCCTGATGGCCGAGGACGCGTTCGGGCTGCCGCAGGACGATCCGTCGTTCGGCGGGCTGCCTTCGTTGCCCCACTTCGCGCCGAAGGCGAAGCGCTGCATCTATCTGCACATGATGGGCGCCCCGCCGCAGATGGACCTGCTCGACTACAAGCCGAAGATGCGGGACTGGTACGACAAGGAGCTGCCGGACTCGATCCGCCAGGGGCAGCGACTGACCACGATGACCTCGGGGCAGGCGCGCTTCCCGGTCGCGCCGTCCGTCTTCGAGTTCCACCAGCACGGGCAGAGCGGCGCCTGGATCTCCGAGATCCTGCCGTACACCGCGCGGATGGCGGACGACATCGCCATCATCCGGTCGATGCACACCGACGCCATCAACCACGAGCCGGGCATCACGTTCATCCAGACGGGCCAGCAGATTCCGGGACGCCCGTGCATCGGCTCGTGGTTCGCCTACGGCCTCGGCAGCATGAACGAGGACCTGCCGACGTTCGTGGTGATGAACGCCGAGAAGAGCCACCCGAAGTCCGGTGTGCAGGCAATCTCTGCCAAGCTGTGGAGCGCCGGGTTCCTGTCGCCGGAGTATGCCGGGGTCCGAATGCGGACCGGCGCGGACCCGGTGCTGTACCTGCGCGATCCGGACGGCGTGTCGCGCGACGTCCGCCGGCAGATGCTGGACGGTCTGGCCGACCTGAACCGCATCCAGCACGAGCAGATCGGCAGCCCCGAGACCCTGGCCCGCATCCAGCAGTACGAGATGGCGTTCCGGATGCAGTCCTCGGTGCCGGAGATGGCCGACCTGTCGAGTGAGCCGCAGAGCACGTTCGAGCGCTGGGGCGAGGAGGCGAAGCAGCCCGGCAAGTTCCAGAACGCGGCATTGATGGCGCGGCGGCTGGTCGAGCGGGGCGTGCGCTTCGTCCAGATCTACCACCGCGGCTGGGACGTGCACGCGTTTGCCCCGGAGGTGCTGCCGGCGCAGGCCCGCGACGTCGACCGGGCGGCATGGTCGCTCATTCAGGACCTGAAGGAGCGCGGGCTCTTCGACGAGACCCTCGTCATCTGGGGCGGCGAGTTCGGGCGGACAATCTACTCGCAGGGCCGCCTGACGCCGACCGACTACGGGCGCGACCACCATCCGCGCTGCTTCAGCCTGTGGATGGCGGGCGGCGGGGTCAAGGGCGGCGTCGTCTACGGCGAGACCGACGACTTCTCGTACAACATCGTCAAGGATCCGGTGCACATCCGGGACTTCCAGGCGACGATCCTGCACCTGTTCGGCATCGATCACGAGCGGTTCACGCACAAGCACCGCGGCCTGGACGCCAAGCTGACCGGCGTCGAGCCGGCGCGCGTGGTCCGGGAGGTGCTGGCCTAGAAGTTCTGCAAGCGGCGGAACGGAAAACGGACTTCCGGCCTTGGCGAGGGTCGGGTGGGCAGCCGGCGGAGCCCCGGCGGCGCTTGTCAGGTTGATCGTCGCTTTCGTCGGATTCGAGACGGCGGGCCGTTGCGGCCTGACGGCGTGTCCGCGTGCTCTGGAGGATGCTGTGAAGAAACGGTGGTTGTCGCTGGTCGTCGTTGCGGCCCTCGGTCTCGTCCCGGCAGCGGCCGCGGCGCAGGTGCCCGTCACGGACTGGCGCGGCGAGTCGGTGACCATGGAGGAGGGCGCGGCCGATTCGGACGGCGTCCGGATCGTCTACCACACGGCGGGCGAGGGTCCGCTGGTCATCTTCGTACACAGCATCACCGGCCCGTGGTTCGATTGGCGCCACCAACTGGTCGGGCTCTCGGAGCACTACCGCGTGGTCGCGATGTCCACCCGCGGCACGGACAAGAGCGACAAGCCGGAGGGCGTCGAGAACTACACGATGGCGAAGATCTCGTCCGACATCGCCGCCATCATCGCCCATTTCGGTGAGGAGCGCGCGATTATCGTCGGCCAGGACAGCGGCGGGTTCTACGCTTGGCACTTTGCCATGACGCATCCGGAGCGGACCGCCCGCCTGGTCTCGGTCGGGACGATCCATCCGGAGGGCCTGATCCGCGAGCTGATCTCGAATACCGAGCAGCAGCAGGCGAGCATGTTCCAGCGGGGCATGCAGGAGAACCCGAACGCGGCAGAGGAGTTCGGGGCGCGGATGCGGAGCCGGCCGGCGAGCGCGGGCGATTCCTTCGAGCTGGCGGCCCTGCGTCGGTTGGCGTACCAGCGGCTCTACCCGGAGTCGATCGTGAACTTCTACAAGGCCAACTGGCCGCCCCGGCCGTTCACGATGGAAACCGAGGGCTTCGGCTTCCGCATCGGCGAGTTCCCTCCGGTCCAGGCCCCGACGCTGCTCATCTACGGCAGGGACAGCGGCCCCTTCAAGCCGGAGACGCTCGACGGCATCTGGCGCTGGGTCGACGGTCCGCTGACGCTGCGCATCCTGCCGGGCGTCGGCCACGGTCCCCATACGCAGGTGCCGGAGATCGTGACACCGGCGATTCTGGCGTGGCTACAGGAGGAGTAGGGTCGCACCTGACCCGGGATGGCCGGTGCCGCCTCGTTGACTCGGAGCCCGTGGTGAGACGCGTGGCGCCGAGAGCGGAGAGGCGCCCGCGTGGAAAGGCGCGACGAGGGAGCATGCCGGGCATATTCGACTGAGGAGCGACGCCGTCCACGCGGGATGCATCACCGCTTGAATGCAGCGGGGCCTTTGCCACGGGCTCCCAGGCCCGCGACCTTCCGCCGGCCGAAGTCTCCGGAGCTTCGTCTCTCCTGATAGGGTGGAAGTAGCCAGCCCTGCCGGGGGTCGATACAGCATGTCCCGTGCGGCGTTCCGTTTTTCCACCGCGCTACTCGTGTGCCTGCTCGCCCCGCTTCCGGTGGCGGCGCAGATGCCTCCCGACGAAGCGTGGCGGTCGATCGAGACCGAGCACTTTCGCATCACCTTCCCCGAGCCTCTGGAGACGTTGGCCAGGCGGGCCGGAGACCTGGCCGAGCAGGCCTACCGCAAGCTGACGGCGCAATTCCGCGAGGGGCCGCCCGGCCGGATAGACATCGTCCTGACCGACCACGTCGACGTCTCCAACGGCTTCGCTCGGCTGTTCCCGTCGAACCGGATCGTTCTCTTCGCGCGTCCGCCCGCCGATCATCCCGCGCTGGCCTACTTCGACGACTGGCTCGAGCTGTTGATCACCCATGAGGTGGCGCACATCTTCCACCTCGACTACGGCGGGACGCTGGGCAGGATCTTCCGCACGCTGTTCGGGCGTGCGGAGACGCCCCTTACGTTCCCGGGCGTCGTCGTTCCCGGCTGGGTCGTCGAGGGGCTCGCGACCTGGTACGAGTCGGCGCTGACCGACGCCGGCCGCGTGCACGGGACCTTCCACGAAATGGTGCTGCGGACGGCGATGCTGGAGGGCCGGTTCGAGAGCATCGGACAGGCGGGCGGCAACTCGCCGCAGTGGCCCGGCGGCACGCGGCGCTACGCCTACGGATCGCTCTTCTTCGACTACCTGCTGGACAAGCACGGCCGCGACAGGATGGCCGCGTTCGTAGAGGCGGTGGTACGCCCATTGGGACAATTGCCTCTGCCGCGGTTGAACGACGCCGGCCGGCGCGCGTTCGGCGCGTCGCTGTCGAGTGAATGGGCCGCCTGGACGGACGAGGTACGGGCGCGCCTCGGGCGCCTCGATGGCGAGCTCGCCGAGCTCGGCCCGATCAGCGAGCCCGAACCGCTGACAAGGAACGCCCGCTACGGACTGCACCCGATGGCGTCGCCGGACGGCAGCGCCCTGATCTACGTCCGGTCGGATGGACGATCGTATCCGCGGCTCGTGGTCATGCCTCCCGACGGCGGCGGTCCGTCCACGGTCACGCGACTCAACAACCACACGCCGTTCGATGTTCTGCCGTCCGGGGAGGTCGTCTTCGCGCAACGCGACTACACGGACCGCTACCGGGTGTTCAGCGACCTCTACGTGACGACCATCGAGGGTGCGGTGCGCCGGGTGACGGAAGGGGCCCGGTTGTCGGCGCCGTCGGCCGCTCCGGACGGGACGTGGACCGTCGCCGTAATGGAGGGCGGGGGAACGACCGGCCTGGCCCGGGTCGACGTTGAGGACGGCTCGATGCGAACGCTGATGGCGCCGGAAGCCGGCACGTACTGGGCCCATCCCGCGGTCTCCCCCGACGGGCGCTGGATCGCCGTGAGCCGCTGGGCGGAGCGCCGTCACGACGTGGTCATCCTCGATGCGGCCGGGCGCGTGGCACACGAGGTGACCCGCGACCGGGCCCTCGATCTGGCGCCGAAGTGGAGCGCGGACGGGAGCTATTTGGTCTGGTCGTCGGACCGGACCGGCATCCCGAACATCCTGGGAGCGGAAGTCGATCCGCGCACCGGCGCCGCCGGCCCGCCGGTCATGCTGACGAACGTGCGGACGGGGGCGGCATTCCCGAGTGTCGATCCCGCCGGCGAGTGGCCCTACTTCTCGGGGTACCACGTCGACGGCTGGGAGGTGGAGCGCGTCCGGTTCGTTCCGGAGGCCGCCCGCCCCGCTCCCGCCCCGGCGGCCCGCTTCGACGAGCACGACGCTTCTCCCGCCGGCTCCGCGCGGCGCGGCCCCGAGCTCGCGGCCCGCGACTACTCGCCGTTCTCGACCCTGTATCCGCGGTACTGGCTGCCCGTGATCCGCGAGCCGGTCGCAATCGCGAAGACGACCGTCGGGGGCGTCGAGGTGCCGCGGACCGAGTTCTTCGGTTACGGGATCGGCGGCCGCACCTCGGGTTTCGATCTCGTCGGCAGGCATGCCTACGAGGTCGGCGCGCAGGTCTTCACGTCGGGCGGCCGGGGAGAGGGCGACGTGTCGTACGAGTATCGGGGCTTGGGGAATCCGACCATCGGCGTCACCGCTTCGCAGACGTGGGACGACGACGGCGTCCGGGTGCGCCGTCCCGCAGCGGACGCTGCGGGACAGCAGGACGTGTTCTTCGTCCTGGAGCGGGAACGGCGCCTGGCCACGTCGGTGCGGATGCGCCGGCCCGGGGTCCGCACGTCGACGTCGCTGAGGCTCTCGGCCGGGCTGGTCCGGAGCGACCGGGAGGTGCTGGACGAGGGCTTGCTGGTGACGGACAGCTACCGTCTCGCGCGTCCACGCGGCCTGTTGAGCGAGCACTCGGTCTCGTTCAGCGTCTCCACGGCACGGTCGCATGCGTTCCAGATGGGCAACGCTCGCGGCGCGGCGCTGTACCTGCGTGCGCGGACACGCGACGACCTGGATGTTCCGGACGCGCTCGCGGGGCGCACCGCCGTCGACCTCTCCGTCGACGATCTCATCGGCCGACTGCGGGCCTACGTTCCGCTGCCCGGACCCGGATTCGCCGCGCCGGTGCTGGGGCTACGCGCGAGCGGCGGGATGGCGCGCGGTCCGGGCGCGCAGACCGGCTACTTCGGCGTCGGTGGTGCGTCGGGAGAGGGCGTGTCGTTGCCGGGAACGCCCGTGCTGGTGGGCGGTTCGTTCTTCTTTCCCGTCCGGGGCCACGACACGTCCACGCGGTCGGGGCGCTACGCATGGTCCAGCTCGGTGGAGCTGCGCGTGCCGCTCGCGCTCGACAATCGCGGACCCGGGATGTTGCCGCTGCACGTCGACCGCATCTTCGGGTCCGTCTTCCTCGACGGCGGCAATGCGTGGGGCGGCGTGTCGTCGGCCGGGGAGGAGAATCCGAGGCTCCGGACCCTGCTGTCGGCCGGGTTCGAGGTCAGCACGGATCTGCTGGCGCTGTACGGGCTCCCGTTGCGAATGCGCGTGGGTACGGCGTTCCCGCTGGTCGAGCAGGACGGACCGCGCTACTACGTTCGGGTGGGCCTGCCGTTCTGACACGCGGCGTCCGGAGCATTTCGCGAGGCGCCGACGAAGTCGGAATCGACGCCGTGCGATTGGAACACGTGCAGCATACGTATTACCTGTCCCGGATTGCCGTAACGGGGGCGCGGGTCGAGGGCGAGCCACAGGAGCCCGGATCGGAAACCCGCTACATCTGCTGCTTGGCGGCGGCCAGCGCCGGCTCCGCAAGCGGCGCGCCGGGCGCGCCGACCGGCCGCAGCATGCGCAGGCCGTTGCACGTGACCAGCAGAGACGCGCCCATGTCGGCGGCCACCGCCATCCACAGGGTGGCGGCCCCGAAGGCCATGAACGCCAGGAAGACCGCCTTGGCGCCGAGGGCGACGGTGATGTTCTCGATGATGATCCGCCGGGCGCGCCGCGCGTGGTCCACCACGAACGGGAGCTTCCGCAGGTCGTCCCGCATCAGCACGACGTCGGCCGATTCGGCCGCGATGTCGGTGGCGTTGCCGCCCATCGCGACGCCGACCGAGGCGCGCAGCAGGGCCCGGCTGTCGTTGATGCCGTCGCCGACCATCGCGGTCGGGCCGTGCCGTGCGATCATCTCGTCGATCGCCTCCGCCTTGCCGTCCGGCAGCAGCTCGGCCCGCACGTCCGTCATCCGCACGCGGGCGCCGACGCTGCGGGCGGTGGCGGCGTTGTCCCCGGTGAGCAGGGCCGACCGAAGTCCCTGGCGGTGGATCTGCGCCACGCTGGCCGGCGCTTCCGCGCGTACCGGATCCCGCAGCGCCACCAGCGCCCAGACGTCGTCCCCGGCCCCGCACACGACGACGGTCTCGTCGGCCCGCTGCATTTCTGCGAGTTGCGGCTCGAACGCCTCGGTCGCCGCCTGTTCACGGGCGAAGCGCGTGCTCCCGACCCAGAAGCGCCGGCCGTCGATCCGCGCCTCCGCCCCGCGGCCTTCCACGGCCGTGAAGTCGCTCAGATCGGACGGCTCGACCCCGCGCTCCCGCGCGTAGCGAACGATGGCGCGCGACAGCGGATGCTCGCTGCGCAGCTCGATGGACAGCAGGCGCGCCAGCACCTCCCGCTCCGAGCGGCCGTTTACCGGCCGCAGCTCGCGCACGTCCGGCTCGCCGCGGGTGACGATGCCGGTCTTGTCGAACGCCACCGCGCGCAAGCGCCCCAGCTCTTCGAGGTGCGAGCCGCCCTTGATCAGCACGCCGTGCCGCGTGGCCGACGCGATGGCCGCGGCAATCGTTACCGGCGTCGAGATCACGAGCCCGCACGGGCACGAGATCAGCAGGATGAGCATCGCCTGGTAGAACCAGTGCTGCCAGTCGCCGCCGAGCAGCAGCGGCGGCGCCGTCCCGACCGCGAGCGCCACCGCGAACATCAGCGGTGTGTAGTACCGCGCGAACTGGTCGATGAAGCGCTCGGTCGGCGCCCGGTGGTGGTGGCTCTCGCCGACCATGCGGGTGATGCGGGCCAGCATCGTGTCCGCCGCGGCCCGGGTGGTGCGCAACTCGACCATGCCGTGGCCGTTCACGGTTCCCGCGAACACCTCGTCTCCGGCCGTCTTCCAGGCCGGCACCGATTCGCCCGTGACCAGCGCCTGATCGACGTAGGAGCCGCCGTCGGTCACCACGCCGTCGCACGGGATGCGCTTGCCCGGCCGCACCCGGACGTGCGCCCCCACCGCGACGCGGTCCACCGGCGTCCGGTGCTCGTGGTCGCCGTGCACCACCGCCGCCGTCGCCGGGGCGAGCCGCAGCAACGAACCGATAGCGTTGCGCGCCCGCCGCGCACTCCAGTTCTCGATCAGCCCCGACAGCCCGTGGAGGAAGGCCAGCACCGCCGCCTCGGCCCACTCCGCCAGGAACAGGGCGGCGACGACCGACACCAGCACCAGCGCGTTCATGTCCGGCCGCAGGCGGACCAGCGACACCACCGCCTTCCGCCCCGAGGGAAAGAGCCCGGCGACGATGCCGGCGAGCAGCAGCACCGCCACGGGCCGGTCGACGTCGTGTGCTCCGTGGGTGTGCGCCAGCAGGGTCTCGACCACGCCGCCCCCCGCCACTGCGATGTGCAGGACGAAACCGGCGACGAGGGAGAGCCCGCTGGTCACCACCAGCACACGCCGGCCGTGCGCATCCCACCACGACTCCTTCCGCGGCGCCGCGTCCCACGGCGCGGCCCGCATCCCCAACCGGGAGACCGCCCCGGCGACCTGGTCGGGACCGAAGGCGTCCGTATCGGCGTCGACGGTCATGCGGCCGTCGACGACGTGGAACGACACCTTGTGGACGCCCTCGCGGTCCGTGAGGGCGTCGCGCAGCAGGGTGGCCTCCTCGTTGCAGTCGAGGCCCTCGACACGGTAATCCAGTTGTTTGCGGATGCGTGCTCTCCTTGTGGTGGTCGGCTGACCTGCGATCATGCCCGAACGGGCTCGTCCGTCGACAGGTAACCGCGCCGTCTCCGGCGGCCGCTGCTTGACGAAACCGGCTGCGGATTTCTGCCGGGAAGCGGACGCACTACGGTTCGTCTTCTTCTGCCGCCATCCACTCTGGCAAAGGGTCGTCCAGCGAAGCCCACTCGGAAGCGCCCGAGGCCATCTCGGCGTCGGTCAGCAGACAGCCGTCCAGCGCGGCCTCGATGGCCTCTTGCGGCATCTCGATTCCGATGAACACGAGTTCCTGACGGCGGTCGCCGTGGTCGGGCTCCCATACCCGGCCGACCCACTCCAGGGTCTCCGGGTCGTCGGCGAGCTCTGCCGGGTCCAGCGTGGCGAGCCAAGCGCCTCCGGGCTCCAGGGTCAGCGAGTCTCCGGCAATTGAAAGCGCGCCGGCCACCTCATGGCGGGTGGCCAGCCAGACGATCCCCTTCGCCCGCAGCACGCCCTCGAAGCTGCCTTCGAAGATCGCCGCCAGCCGCGCCGGATGGAAGGGCCGTCGCCTTCGATAGACGAAGCTGCCGATGCCGTACTCCTCGGTCTCTGGCGTGTGGCCGCCTTGCAGTTCCTGCAGCCAACCCGCCGTTTGCTCCACGCTTTCGAAATCGAACAGGCCCGTATCGAAAATCAGGTCGAGCGGAATCCGCCCGTAGGTCGCCTGGGCGAACGTCGCCGTCTGGTTGAGCTTGCGCAGGATCCCGGTCAACCGTGCGACTTCTGTCCGGGTCATCTTGTCGGTCTTGTTGAGCACGAGAACATTGGCGAGCTCGACCTGATCGACGAGGAGCTCCGCGATGGAGCGGTCGTCTTCGGCGTCGACCCCCAGCCCGCGATCGAGCAGGTCTTCTCCGGAGCCGAAGTCGCGAAGAAAACGCGGGCCGTCGACGACGGTGACCATCGTGTCCAACCGGGCCAACTCTCCCAGTTGGGCGCCAAGCTCGTCCGACAAGGCGAAGGTGGCCGCGACGGGAAGCGGCTCGGAGATACCGGTTGATTCGATCAGCAGGTAGTCGAAGCGACGTTCCCGCGCCAGGCGTGCGACCTCGTCGAGCAGGTCTTCACGCAACGTGCAGCAGATGCAGCCGTTGGACATCTCGATCAGCCGCTCGTCGACGCGATTGAGCTCCGCGCCGCCGTTGCGAACGAGCTGAGCATCGACGTTGACCTCGCTCATGTCGTTGACGATGACCGCGACGCGGCGGCCTTCGCGGTTGTGCAGCGCGTGGTTGAGCAACGTCGTCTTGCCGGCGCCGAGGAAGCCGGAGAGCACGGTTACGGGAAGGCGTGAGTCGTTCAATTCGATTTCTCCACGGGCTGAGGATGCGGTTGGCCGTCAATGGCGTCGGCGAGCGCGCGCCAAGCCTGGGGAAGCGCCTGGGGCGGCAGCCGCTTGGAAGGCCGTTTCCATTGGCGCAGGACGGTGCGGCGATACTCCAGACCGCAACGCGCGAGCGCCCACTCCTCGTAGTCCGCGATGCGCCGAATGGCGGCGACGGTCAGATCAACCGGTACGCGGGGCGACGGAGGCGTCTGTGCAGTCGGGATCATGTCGGGCTTCCAGATCGGCTCCCGGGCCGTCTCCGACGCCAGCCAAACGGGTCGGAACTGGAAGCGGTTGAGGAAGACGCCGCCCTTGCGCGGCGTTCCGTACAGGAAGCCGAAACCCCACAACATGAGGCTGTCGCCGTCGGGTAGCGCGAGCGTGTAGCAGCTCGATCCTGTCTCTCCTTCGGGCGGCCGTCGCCTGAGGAAGCCCGCTTCGAGCAGGAGGTTGCCTTCCGGACGCACGATGTCCCGGCCCCAGTTCCAGCACTGCCGGTCCAGCAGTTTTTGCCCCTTGCGTCGGCGGGCACCGGAGATCGGGTTCACAGCCATGCTCCGCCCCAGGCCAGCAGCGCGCTGAACCCGGTGGCCGCCACAGCCTGCCGACCCACCAACCGCAGCGCGAATGCGCGGCCCTGCTCGCGCGCAATCGTCAAGCAGGTGGCCAGGCAGGGCAGCAGCACGCCGGCGAGGTAGACGGCCGTCAACACTTGGACGGCGCCGAGGCTCGCCGCGACGCCCGGCTCCGCGAGCAGCAGGATGCCGTCCTTGCGCACGCTCGCCAGGACTACCGCCAGGGCCGCCTCCGAGGGCAATCGAAAGACGGCCATCGCCGGCTCGACGACGGCCGACGCGGCTTGCAGCGCGCCCAGCCAATGCAACAGGGAGGCCGCGGCCGTCATCAGAAAGAAGACCGGCAAGGCCCTGCGAAAGAACTCCCGCACGACGCCCTGCGTCTCGATCCAGACCGCGCTCGGGCGCGGCCAGGTCAAGAAGACCCGGCCCTCGGTCAACAGCACATTGAAGGCAGAACGAGCCGCTTGCGGCGCGATGAGCCGGGCGTAGGCGAGAGTCGTGGCGCCAAGAAAAAGCAGGTAGGGTACGACCAAATCGGGTCGTCCCGCCGCGGCGAAGACCGCCAGCGTGGCCCCCAACTGATACGAACAGGCGGAACCGAAAGCGATGGCCGAGACGCATACGCCGCGCGCGCAGGCCGACGAAGAGCGCGCGCCGATGACGGCGGGCACGTTGCAGCCGAAACCCATCACGACCCGCGCCAACTCCCGGCCCGTCATGCCGAACGGTTGCAGCCACGGATTCATGGCGGTTGTCAGCCGATCGAGCAGGCCGCTCGCCTTGTACGCACCCATCAGCAGCGCATGGAGCACGACCACCGGCGTTGCCCACACCAACAGCAGCGGCCCCATCGTGACAAAGCCGTAGTCGCCGGCCAGGATCTCCGCAAGCGGCTGCGGCCAGCTCGCAAGCACCCCGGTCAGCGGCCCGGTCAGGGCGCCGACCCAGGGTTCGATTCGATCCGCGAGACGGTTGGCGGCGTCCACCGCGACCCAGGCGGGCGTCAACAACAGCAGCAGCGCCCAGAAGGGACCAAGGACGGAGCGCTCCAGAAAAAGAGGGCGCGGGTTCGAGCCAGCGCCGGGCGCACCCGCCGGCGATGCGGCCAGTTGCGTCCTGCCGACGTTTTCCTTGCCCAACAGAACCACGGTTCGAATTGGCGTCGGGAGCATTCACGGCCCCTTCAACAAGCGCATTCATCGCCGCAGCACGATAGATCGTCGAGGTACATTCCGTTGCGGCGGTACTCCTCGAGCGGCTTCACGCTCACCCGCAGGCGGCGGGCGATCTGGTTGGCGACCACGGCGAAGCGCTGGCGGAACTTGTAGATGAAACAGAAGATGACATCGTCCTGGCGCACCTGCGGCCCGACCAGGAACAGCCCTTTCGTCACGGTGGACTCGTCGTCTTCCGTCAGCAGCGGAAAACCGTCATCTCGCCAATCGAACAGCGAGCGAACGAGGCTTGCCGAACCGACGAATCCGGAGGCCAGAATCGGCTTCTCGGCGCAGTCGACGACGTCACCGCCCTTGAGTGTCAACCGATAGCCTTCGTCCTTGCGGCGAACGCCGATGACCGGACACCCGCCGCGCAGCGTCACCCGACCCGAGTCGACAGCCGAATCCAGACGCGCCTTCGTAAAGGGCGACAAGAGTTGGCTGGGGTCCGAGCCTTCTCGCGTCCACGGCTCCTCGCGGTCGAGGACGACGGCTCGTCGACCGGCGGCGGCCAGCCCGACGGCGGCGTCGATGCCGCTCTCGGAACCGCCGATGACGTACCTCACGTCGCCGCTGAGATCGTCCCACGAGGTCACCGTGGAGTTGTGCAGGCAAAGCTCGGCGCCGCGGAAGCCGTTGGTCCGCGGGTACTGCATTTCGCCGCCCGCCCAGACCACGAACCGGGCGTGGATGTCGCCGCGACTCGTCTCCAGCCGAAACCGCTTGGGTCGAGCTCCCGTCGCGACCGACAGAACGTCGACCCCGGTCTCTATCGGCAAGTCGAAGTACTTCGCGACCCCTCGCAGATAGCCGGCGTACTCCTCCCCCGAGGGGTGCTCGACGCCTATCGAGTAGGCCGGCGAGGTGTGCAGACAGATGGCGTTCAGGTCGAGGGCGCCGAACTGGGTGCTGTTGAACGACGGCGTGATGAAGCGCATTTGCCGGGGCCAACGCAGGAATGAGGCGCCGACGGCGTCGCGGTCGAGGATCACGAAGTTCTCGATTCCGAGGTCGCGCAGCGTCCCACCGAAGCCGAGACCGGCGGCGCCGGCGCCGACGACGACAATGTCGAACGAGCGGGCTACTTTCGTCATCGGCTCACCCGAACCGTTTCCTTCATGCCGGTTGCAGTCAATCGGTCCATCACCTTCCCCCTCCCGAGGCCCACTCTTCGTGACCCGGTTCCGTTTCCATCGTGCAGGGCAGCCGCGAACGCGCCGGGAGCCAGCACCCTGGACGGGCGCAGGGCACGACACCGCTCACCGGTGTCGGGAGACGCCATCCTTGAACCGCAGTCAGCCACGGACAGGCACCACTGCCGTGGCGCGCACGCTCGTGCGCTCGCGGCAATGCGCGATCGACAAACGATGGAAGAAACGCAGCGTGACGGGAACTACGCGGGCGGGCCGCGGGCGGGAAGGCGGCGGGAATGACCGGACGCGATCCATTCGCCGTCGGGAGCCTGTTCGAGCGGTCCCGCGACATCGGCGAATCCGATCGGCAACGAGCCGGAGAGTTCGGCGGCAGGCTGGTGTCGGAGCTGGCAGACCGCGCAATGCTGATCGGTTACGTGCTCCTCGTGACAGAAGACCTCGGCGGCGGCGGCGCCGGCCACCGCCATCACCAGGACTACGATCCAGGCGCTCCAGTCAAGGCCGCGCCGTGCGAGCTCCGGGTGTGCGCGTTCTCTCCTGACCATCGGTTTCACGCTAGCGCCCGAAACGCCTCGCTGGCTCGCCGTTTCGTTCTGCGGCGCAAGCTCCTGGCCGGCGCGCCTGGATGCGCTTCGCGTACCTGTTCGCTTCGGTGCTCACAGCCTTCCACGTTCCCGCCTACGCCGCCCCGACTTCTGCGCACTGTGCACACGTGCCCTCGACCTCGACCGTGCGACGTGTCGCGACAAAACCGAGGCCGGCGGCATCCTCGGCAAGCAGTCCTCCGATCCGCGGATCCTCGAGCTCGACCGATGTCCGGCAGCGGCTGCAGATAAAGAACAGGCAATCGTGGTCGCGCTCGGGATGGACGCACGGGACGTAGGCGTTCAGACTCTCGATCCTGGAGACCAGGCCCTGCGCCATCAGGAACTCGAGCGCCCGGTACACGGTCGGCGGTCCGACCGGACGCGAATCTCTGCGCGTGACCGCTTCGATCAGCTCGTAGGCGCCCGTCGGCCGACCGCTCGCCCAAAGCAACTCCAGGATACGCCTCCGCAACTCTGTCATCCGTACGCCGCGCCCCTCGCAAATCGATACCGCGAGCGCGATCCGTTCACGTGGCGAGTGCCGCCCGCGGTAATCCGGATCGGTGCCGGGCCGGGTTTGGAGCGACGGTTTGGTCATAGCCTATCCGAACTTGCGGCAAGGATACGCAATACTATAACATTGCGTCGTGTTTCGCAAGAGACCGCCATCCGGGGCGGCCCGACATTGACGAAAGGCCCGGAATATGGATAGTGCAGTTGTCGAGCACCGAACCTCGACCCCATCGCGCACCGCGTCGGAAGCGCGGCGTCGGCCGCGCCGCGCCGACGCGGAGGCCGCCGTTCGCACACTGATCGAGTGGGCCGGGGACGATCCCGACCGGGAGGGACTGAAGGGAACGCCCGACCGTGTCGTGCGGGCCTACGAGGAATTCTTCGCCGGATACGCCGAAGATCCGGTCGCGTTGCTGGCCACGACCTTCGAGAAGCCCGCCTCCTATGACGAGATGATCGTCTTGCGCGACATCCGCATCGAGTCCCATTGCGAGCACCACATCGTTCCCATCCTGGGTAAGGCGCATATCGGTTATGTGCCGACAGGCCGCGTCGTCGGGAGTTCCAAGCTGGCGCGTCTAGTCGAGGTGTTCGCCAAGCGGATGCAGATCCAGGAGGCGCTGACGTCGCAGATCGCGGACACCATCCAGGAGGTGCTGGAGCCGCGCGGCGTCGGCGTCGTCATCGAGGCGGCGCACCAGTGCATGACCACACGCGGCATCCGCAAGCCGGGTGTCAGCATGGTCACCAGCCGCATGTTGGGATCGTTTCGCGACGACCGGACCACGAGACAAGAGTTCCTGTCGGTGATCGGTAGCCACAGGAGCACTTTGCAGCAGAGCTGAACACTGGAGGCAGCATGCACGCCTATCGATTCACAGCGTTTGCCGTATCGCTCCTGGTCGCCGTCGGCGTCCTCACGACTGCGGTCCAAGCCCAGCCGCTCGAATCCGGGGAGGGCCGGGCGGAGCTCGGGGTGGCGCTGCGCGCGTTGAACAGCACGGGCGTCTTCCTGTCGATCGTGGCCCATCCCGACGACGAGAACAACGCGCTGCTGGCGCGTTTGTCGAAGGGGGAAGGCCACCGTACCGTGCTGCTCTCGGCCACACGCGGCGACGGGGGCCAGAACGAGATCGGCCCCGAGCTTTTCGACGCCCTGGCCGTGCTGCGGACCGAGGAGTTGCACGCCGCGCACCGCTTGGACGGCGCCGAGCAGTACTTCACGCGCGCCGTCGACTTCGGGTACTCGTTCAGCATCGAGGAGACCTTCGAGCGGTGGGGCCGGGAGGAGATCCTGGGCGACTTCGTCCGGATGATCCGCACCATCCGGCCCGATGTGGTCTCCGCCATGTCGCCGGAGGGGCGCGGCGGCGGCCAGCATCACCAGGCGTCGGCGGTGCTGGCGCACGAGGCGTGGCGCGCCGCCGCGGATCCGGGACGCTTCCCGGAGCAGATCGCCGAGGGGCTGGCTCCCTGGCAGGCGCGGAAGTTCTACTACCGCGTCGGGTTCCCGTTCGGCATGGGTGTCGGTCCGCCGGGCTTCCGCTTCCGGCCGGCGCGCGACGCGGACGTGACGACGGTCGATCTCGGTGGCTACGACCCGCTGCTCGGCGCGACGTGGGCGGAGGTCGGCAGCCTCGCGCGCGGCATGCACAAGTGCCAGGGCATGGGGCAGTTCATCGCCCTGCCCTCCGGCCCGGCCGGCGGGCGCTACCGTCTCGCCGAGACGACCATTGCGGACCACTCGGCAGACGCCGACGCCTCGCTGTTCGACGGGGTGGATACCTCTATCGCAGGGCTCGCGCGCTTCGCCGGCGAAGACGCCCCGGCCGCGCTCGAGCGCGGACTGGCCGAGCTGGCGCGGCAGGCGCGCGCGGCGCTCGATCGGTTCGGCGCCGAGGGGATGGCCGGCGCCCGCGAGCCGGTCGTCGCCGGTCTCGACGCGGTACGCGCCCTCAGAGGAAGCTTGCCGGCAATGGCGTTGACCGACGACGCCCGGCGCGAGATCGAGCTCCGCCTGGAGACCAAGGAGCGGCAGTTCGAGCGGGCTGCCGTGCTGGTTCACGGTCTGCAGCTCGACGCGTTCGCGGATGACGGTGTGGTGACGCGCGGTCAGCCGGTCGGCCTGGCGCTGCGGGCCGCGAATCACGGCGGCGCGAACCTGGCCATCCACGGCGTCCGGGTCTCCGGTTTCGACGCCGCTTCCCGCTGCGACGCGGCGCCACTGGGTGCCGGCGGCGTGTACCTCTGCGAACGCAGCGTCCGGATTCCGGTCGATGCCCGGCTCACGGACATCCACTGGAGCCACGTCGAGGGCGCCGACCGCTACGACTTCGAGCCGGACGTGCCTTTCGGAGCGCCGTTCAGGTCTACACCGTTCCGCGCGACGTTCGACGTGGATCTGGACGGGACCCGCATCGCCGTCGACAGGCCGGTCCGCAACCGCTACGTCGACGACCTGTTCACCGGCGAGAAGCGGATGGACCTGCAGGTCGTGCCGCGATTCGCCGTCTCCATGACGCCCGAGATCGCCATCATCCCCGCCCGTTCCGGCACCGCGCGCGAGGTTCGCGTCACGGTGACCAACACCGGGCCCGACGCGGCGGCAGGTTCCGTCGTCCTCGATCTGCCCGCGGGATGGAGCGCGGCTCCCGCGAGCGTGCCCGTGCGACTGTCGCGTGAGGACGAGTCGCGCACGGTGCGCTTCAGCGTGTCGGCGGATGGCGCCGCGGCAGGCGAGTACCAGGTGGGTGCGGCGGTCGAGAACGGCAGCGAGCGGTTCACGCGCGGCTTCCAGGTGATCGAGTATCCGCACATCGAGCGGCGGCACATCGGCCGCCCGGCCGCCGGCACGTTCAAGATCATCGACGTGGCCGTTGCGCCGGACCTGACGGTCGGCTACATCGAAGGGGTCGGAGATGCCGTGCCGCCGGCCATCGAGCAGCTCGGTGCGCGCCTGGAGTTCATCGACGCCGACGATCTGGCGTGGGGCGACCTGGCACGCTTCGACGTGATCGTCACCGGCGTGCGGGCCTACGAGCGGCGCCAGGATCTGCGCGCGAACAACGATCGCCTGCTGGAGTACGTGGACGACGGCGGGACGGTCATCGTCCAGTACAACAAGTTCGAGTTCAACCAGGCGCAGTACGGTCCGTATCCCGCCGTGGTCAGCCGCAACCGGGTCACCGACGAGGTGGCGCCCATTCGCATACTCGCCAACGATCATCCCGTCTTCGCCTGGCCCAATCCTGTCGGCCCGGCCACGTGGGAGCAATGGGTGCAGGAGCGCGGGCTGTACTTCCTGGGGGAGCGCGACGAGCGCTACGCCGATCTGGTCGAGCTGGAGGACACTTTCGAGTACAACCTCGGATTGAAGCGGGGGGCGCTCGTGGAGGCGCAGCCGGGCCGCGGACGCTGGATCTATGTCGGACTCGGGCTCTGGCGCCAGCTTCCCGCGGGCACGACGGGGGCGTACGCGTTGCTCGCCAACCTGCTCAGCCTGGGAGCGGGAGGGCGGTAGTCGGTCTCGGCAGGCGCCAGGAGATATCTGCCATTGATGCGGCGACAGCGCGTGCTGCTGCTCATCGTCCCGGCGGTCGCAATCCTGGCGGCGTCATGGATCGGACCGGCGCTGGTCTGGAGACCGCTGCCTCTCGAAGGGGAGCCGCCGCGGGACGGTCTGGTGCGGCTCGCGGGTGCGCTTCACATGCACACCACCCTCTCGGACGGTGCGGGCACCCCGGAGCAGGTCGTGGAGGAAGGCCGGGCGGCGGGGCTGTCCTATCTCGTCATCACCGATCACGATACGGACGCGGGCCGGTCGGTACAGGGGTACCGGAACGGCGTCCTCGTGCTGGTGGGCATGGAAATCTCCACGAACCAGGGTCACCTGCTCGGTCTCGGGATGCGGCCGTTGCCGTTCCCACTCGCTCGGGATGCCCGCAGAGCGCTCGACGACGTTCGCCACCTGGGCGGCGCGGCGTTCGTGGCGCACCCGGCGAGCGCGCGTGACGCCCTCGCGTGGAGCGGCTGGGAGGTCGGCGGACCCTGGGGGCTCGAGGTGCTCAACATGGACAGCCTGTGGCGACGGGCGTCCTGGCTCACGGTGCTCCGGGGGCTGCCCGCCTATCCGTTCAATCCGACCTACGCGCTCGCGCGGGGCCTCGATCGGCCGGACGTCGTTCTCTCGCGCTGGGATGCGTTGCTTTGCCGGCGCAAGGTCACGGGGCTGGCAGGCGTCGACGCACACGGGCTCCCGTCGTACCGCAATCTGTTTCGTGTCATTCGCAACTACGTCCTGCTCGAGTCCCCGCTCTCGGCAGATCCCGAGCGCGATGCCGTCGCGGTGACCGACGCGCTGACTCGAGGCCGGTCCTACATGGCGGTAGACGCCATCGCGCCGGCCGACGGGTTCTTCTTCCACGCGGTCCGGGGGGACGAGACGTGGCAGATGGGCGACACCGTGCCGCCCGCGCCGGAGCTGTTGCTCCGCGCCGGCGGCCGCCTGCCGAAGGAGGCGCGCATCGAGCTCTACCGAAACGGCGAACGCATCGCCCACGACGAGGGCGGGCTGGAGATTCCGGCCCGCGGGCCCGGCACCTACCGCATCGAGGTGCGCGTCGCGGGCTGGAACCTGCCGTGGATCCTCTCGAACCCGATCTACGTCTACGACGCCGACGAGGCGGCCGCCCGTGTGGAGCGTGCCGCGTGGCCCGCCGAGCCGCCGCCGCCCCCCATCGCGCGCACCCTGAACACCTTCGCGGACGACAGCCCCTTAGCCGCCGAATCCGACGCCGGCACCTGGGTCGATCCTCGCGTGCGCGTCGCCAGCGAGCGGACGCCCGGCGACATCGCGGCTCGATTACGCTTTCGCGCGGCGGTGCCCCGGCCCGATCCGGCCTTCGTCTCGAGCGCGCTCGTCGATCGGACGCGGCGGGACTTTTCCGGCGAAGAGGGCCTCGTCGTCGACGTCAAGGCCGACGGCGCGTACCGCCTCTGGATCGGGCTCTGGGAAGAGCGGCGGGACGGTGACGAGCACGACCCCAACTGGTGGCTGTCATCCGTCCGTACGTCGACCGAATGGCGGCGCCATGCGATTCCCTTCGCGCAACTGCATCCCGTGCAGACCGATGTCGGCCGGTCGCCGGACCTGCGGCGCGTCGTGGGGCTGGTCTTCTTCGTCGACCGCCACACATACGACTACGTCAGCGAAGGAACGATCTGGCTGGATCGGCTCGGCGCCTATTGACCGGCGGGCGTCCATCCGCCTGCGCAGAAACAAACGGCCCGGACCCTCGCGAGCAGGGCCGGGCCGTTTCCCTTCGAGCAACTGAACCGGCGAGCTCTACAGCCCCGGCACCATCAGGTGCGCGCTCGACGTGCCCGCCTCCATGAGCCAGAGGCCGTCCAACCGGCGCGAATCCGGCAGGCCGACCGTCTCGGCCGTGGCATTGGGAACGGCGATTGTCGTGTGCAACCGCGCGTTCTCCTGATCGGGGCCGTTCAGCGAGTACCAGACGGATCCGAACTTCGCGAGGGCCCGTGTGCCGTCCGCCTCGGCCGCGGCCATCATCGCGCGGCGCTCGTCGGCGTCGGCCGCCTTGAAGGCGAACATGCGGTTCTGCTCGAAGCGGGGCAGGTTGCCTTCGGCGGAACACTGGACCGCGAAGGGCGCGGTGCCCGGCACGTCGGAGCGGTCCCAGCAGACCAGGCCGTTCTCGCTCGCCTGCACGATGATCCGGTTGTTGTTGGCGTCCCACCGGACGACGCCGACGCCGCCGCGGACCCGCTGGGGCGCCGCCTGGATGGCCTTCGCGATCAGCTCCTCGTCCGAGGACTGCGCGGCCGCGAGGGCCGGCGCGGCCAGCAGGGCCGCGAGCACGAGCAACAGACAGCGGTTCATGGCGTGGTCTCCTTTCGGTATCGTCTCGCTTGTCGTTTGGGACGACATCCGCCCCGCTACGGTCTCACCCGCACGTACTTCTGCAGGTTTCGCGGCCGCGGCTCGCCGCCGTAGATGTTGCCCGCGGCGTCTACCGCCACGAACTCCGCCCCGTTGCCGGCGACCTCGCGCGGGTCGCCCCAGACGAACGGAATGAACTCGTCGACCCAGCCGGTCTTCGCGTCGCCGATGCGGATGCCCAGCTCCCAGCCCGGGTTCTGCACGTCGTCCGACTCCGAGTCGGCGACGTAGACGCGGCCGTGGGCGTCGAAGGTGATGCCGCTCGGGCGGCCGAACTGCGTCCACTGCGCCAGGAAGGTGCCCTCCTGGTCGAAGATCTGCACGCGGTTGTTCGAGCGGTCGGCAATGAACAGGCGGCCGTCGTTGTCGATGGCGATGCCGTGCAGGGTGCGGAACTCGCCCGGCGCGTAGCCGGTCGTGCCCCACTCCTTCAGGAAGTTGCCCTCGGCATCGAACTTCACCACGCGGTTGTTGGTGGTGTCGGCGTGGCCGTCGGCGACGAAGATGCTGCCGTCGTCCGCCACGACGACGTCGGACGGCGCATTGAAGTGGTTCGGGCCGTCGCCGGGTTCGCCGGGCGTGCCCAGCACCATGAGGACCTCGCCGGTCGGGCTGAACTTGACCACCGAGTGGCCGCGGTCGCCGCCCTCCGGCGTGCGCGCCTCGCTCACCGCGTCGGTCACCCAGACGTTGCCGTCCGGGTCGACGTCGATGCCGTGCGGCCAGATGAACATGCCGCCGCCGAAACTCTCGACCGCGGTGCCGTCGGGCGCGAACTTGATGACCGAATCCAGATCGGAGTCCAGGCACTCCCACCCGAAGCGTTCCGGCCCCGCGTCGCAACGCAGTATGGCCCAGATGTGCTCGCCGTCGTTGTCCACGGTCGCGTCCCCGACCGCGCCGACGATGCGGCCGTCGGAGAACTTCGCCCAGCCGTCGACCAGGCGATAGGGGTTGGGATACGGTTGGCCGACCATAGCGGACAGCCCTATCCCAAGGGCGAGGGCAACCGTGATCCCCAGGTTGATTTTTCTCAGCATGAACTTGCACTCCCGCGTAACGGCCCGAACGCTATTGCGCAGCCCGCTTTCCGCCGCAACCGCGCCTGCTCGTCCGGTGCCTGATTATTCCCTCCTGAATCCTCCCGACTACTTCTTTCCTCCTTTTTCCTCCTTCCTGAATCCTCTTGACTACTTCTTCTCCTGTGCCCGCTCGCCGCTCAGCGAGTTCGGCACGGCGTAGTTCCCCTCGTGGCAGGCGTACTCGTATTGCAGGTACTCGTTGTCGCGCTTGTAGTTGAAGGCCACCGTCCACGGCGCGGTGTAGGTCTCGGGATCGTCCACGCGCAACTCGTAGCGCAGCGTGTTGGTGTCGAGCAGGGTGAACCGCTCGACCACGTGCCGCGCCTCGGTCTGGGGCGCCCGCGAGCCGGGCCCGCGCTGATTGGCGACCGCCTTGAAGTTGCGCGACTCGATGACCAGGGTGTGGCCCTCCCAGCGCGCCCGCGGATCGCCGTTCCACAACGCGATTCCGTCGTCGATGTGCGCGCCGGCGTCGATCGGGATGATGCGCGCGTTGTGGATCATCTCGCTCAGGACGACGACGTGATTCGGCGTGTGGAAGAACATCTTCCCGTTGTTGTACGCCGTCGGCATCATGATGCCGTAGGTGCCGCGCGAGATGCACCGGTCGCCCGTCTCCATCGTCGAGTACGAGTCGTGCAGGTGCTCGCGGTGCCAGGCGACGCTCTCGGCCGCCTGCGGCGTCATGGCCGGCATTCTGCCGCTGGCCGGCTCGATGAGCAGCGCCGGTGCGTCGACCCCGGCCGGCTCCTTCCAGAACCAGTCGAACCAGTAGTTGGCGTAGGCGCCCACGCCGCGGCTGTTCTCGTGCCCCTGCCAGGTGACCGCCTTGCGCGCGTCCGACCGTTCCCGCACGAGGGCGTCGATATCCGCTTGCGAGACGTCCTGTCCCGCCAGCGCGTCCGGCAGCTCGAGCGGGATATGGGCCGAGCCGACATTGTTCCAGGTGCCGTTCAGATCGGGCTGCCCGTCGGCCAGACGGGGCGGATCGAAGCCGTCGCCGTCCTGGGCGTGTACGGGCGCCGCGCCGCCGCCGGGCAGGGCGAGCACCAGCGCGGTCAGGGTGAGCGCGGTGATGGATCGAGCCATGATGAACCCTCGCTTTCGCGCTGATGATACCGCACGATCCGCCCTTGCGCGGCGGCCCGGCGGGGGCTATCGTAGCCGCCTGGGAGTCTGCGCCGTAGACTCCTGGTCAGGCCCGGCTGGGCGGCAACCGGAGCCGCGGGCGACGATTGCCGGGCCAGGACCCGAACACGGCGCACGCCGAAGGAAGGTGAGAGATGCGTAACCGATCCCTCTCGATAGCGCTCGTCGCCGCGGCCGTCGCGGTGCTTCTGCCGGGGGCGGCCCCGGCCCAGACCCGGTCCGACGGCGAGCCGCTGACGCCGTGGGGCGATCCGAACCTGCAGGGCACCTGGTCGTACGCCTCGCTCACGCCGCTGCAGCGCCCGGCCAATCTGGGTGACCGCACGCACTACACCGAGGAGGAGGCCGCCGCGCGCAACTTCGAGGTGACGCAGGATCGCGAGCCGCCGCCGGGGAGCGTCGGGTCCTACAACGCCCTGTGGTTCGACCGCGGCAGGGTGAGCCCCGACCTGCGGACGTCGCTCATCATCGACCCGCCGAACGGGCGCCTGCCCATAACCGCGGAGACGGCTGCGAAGGCCGCGGCCGACCGGGCGTACCGGGCGGAGCATCCGGCCGACTCGCACCTCGACCGGAGCAACTGGGACCGCTGCATCACCTACCACGGCGTGCCGCCGGTGTCGACGGGCTACAACAACACCTACCAGATCGTCCAGACGCCGGACCACGTGGCGATCCGCGTCGAGAACATTCACGACGTGCGCATCATTCCCATCGACGGGCGCGACCGCCTCACGGACGACATCCAGCAGTGGAACGGCGACTCGCGCGGTTACTGGGAAGGCGACACGCTGGTGGTCGAGACCCGCAACTTCAGCGAGAAGACCCAGCACCGTTTCCCGTCCTCCCCGAACACCGTCGCGGTGGAGCGCTTCCGGCGCCTGGATGACAACACCATCGAGCACACGTTCACCGTCGAGGACCCGACGGTCTACACGCGGCCCTGGACCGGCATGCGGCACATGCCGCGGCTGCCAGACTACATCATCTACGAGTATGCCTGTCACGAGGGCAACTACGCGATGACGAACCTGCTGCTGGCCGAGCGGACGTGGGAGGCGACGGGCCGGCGTTGAGCCTCGAGCGTCGCTACCGCCGGGCCCCGATCGCCATCCCGGCGACCGAGGCGGCGACGCTGCAGGAGTGGATGTGGAGATGACGTCGCCCTTCCGCGGGCGACCTGCCGGCTGTCGACCCTGGCGGTCTGCTGGCTGGCGCTCGCCACGGCGTTGACGGCAGGACTGGCAGTGCTCTCGCCTCCGAGAGCGGACTCGAGTGCGCGGCGGCCGGACTCGGCCATCTGCGGTTTCGCCGCCGGCGTCCATTTGGTGACCGAGCCGTTGCCGCGCGCGGCCGCCTATCGAACGGTCGCCGCCCTCGCGATGGTGGCGCTGGCGCTGGCTAACCCGCGGGTTGGCGTTGGTGGGGCGGGAGCGCTGCTCGCGACGAGCTGGTCGGACGGGGGGGTGGTCGTGGAAGACGTGGCCGTCGCCGTTACCCCGACCCGCGGCGTGCTGGCCTCTCGGTCCTTCGGCTGGTAGTCGGACCTCGTTGCTTGCCCGGAGGCAGGCCGCGCCGGCCGGAAGCCAACGGAAGTGACGGGGCGACAGAGCTGACATGGCCGATCACCCGGCCGCCGGAGCCGCGCGGACGCTGCCAGCACTGCTGCGGGCGCAGGCGCGAGCGAACCCCGGCCGGCCGTTCCTTGTCTTCGACGACCTGCACGGGCAGATCGCCACGCGCGCGTACGGCGAGTTCGACCGGGAGGTGAACCGCACGGCGCACCTTCTTGATCGCCTCGGCCTGCGCCGGGGCGGCACGGTTACCCTGCTCCTGCCCAACTGCCTGGAATTCCTCGCGCTCTGGTTCGCCGCCGCCAGGCTCGGCGCCGTCATCGTGCCCGTCAACACGGCGTCTTCGGCCTCGGAGCTCGAGTACCTGGTCGCCCATTCCGAGAGCCGGCTGATCTTCACCCGGGCCGACTGGCTCGTCCTCGCTCGCCAAGTGCGCGGCCGGTGCCCGCGGGTCTCGGAGGTGCTCGTCTGCGGGGACGGCGCTCCGTCGCCGCTGGTCGACTTCGGACGGCTGGTCGCCCACTGTCCCGCTACGCCGCCCGCGGCGCCGCCGCCGTCGCCCACCGACGAAGCGGCCATCCTCTATACCTCCGGGACTACGGCGCGACCGAAGGGCGTGCTGGTGACGCACGCCAACTACCTCTGCGCCGGCGAGACGGTGGCCCGCGCCGTGCGGCTGACGCCGGAGGACCGGCATCTCTGCGTGCTGCCGCTGTTCCACGGCAACGCCCAGTACTACTCGACGATGAGCGCGCTGGTGGCGGGCGCGAGCGTGGCCCTGATGGCGCGTTTCAGCGCCAGCCGCTACTTCGACCAGGCCATCGCCCACCGCTGCACCGTCTCCAGCCTGTTCGCCGCGCCGATCCGGATGCTGCTGGCCCAGCGCCGGCGCCCCGAACATGCGCGCAACGATCTGCGCGCGGTGATCTTCGCCCAGAGCGTCACGCCGGCACAGCTCGACGAGTGGGAAGAGCGGTTCCGGGCGCCGCTGATGCAGCTTTGGGGCATGACCGAGACGATGGGGCCGCCGATCATCAATCCCTTCGCCGGGGAGCGGCGCAACATGTCGATGGGACTGCCGGCCCCCCGCTACACTTCGCGGCTCGTCGACGAGAGCGGCCGCCCGGTGGCGCGCGGCGAGATTGGTCAGATCGTGGTGCGGGGCGAACCGGGCCTGTCGTTAATGAAGGGCTACTACAAGAACCCCGGCGCCACCGCCGAGACCCTCCGCGACGGCTGGCTGTGGAGCGGCGACAACGCCCGGCAGGACGACGACGGCTACTTCCACTTCGTCGACCGCGCGAAGGACATGATCAAGCGGGCGGGGGAGAACGTTGCCGCGAGCGAGGTGGAGGCGGTGATCCGCGAGCACCCGGGCGTGTTCGACTGTGCGGTCATCGGCGTGCCGGACGAGATGCGCGACGAGGCCATCCTCGCCGTGGTCGTGCCGCGCAGCGGGGAGGAGGGAGGCCCTGCGGCCGGATTGACGCAAGAGGGCGTGATCGGCTGGTGCCGCGAGCGGCTGGCCGGCTTCCGCGTCCCGCAGTTCGTGCGCTTCCGGGCCGAGCTGCCGCGCACGTCCGTCGGCAAGATCCGCAAGCACGTCCTTCGAGAGGAGATTCGGACGGAGATGGGCGGCGGCCCCGGCGGTTCGGAGAGTGGTGGGGGCCGGTCGGGGTCACTCGAGCCGTCGCGCAATCTGGAAGAGCATGGCGATCGCGGCGACCTGTAGTTGTGCGCCGCGCAGGTTTTCGACAGCATCATGCTCATGGCGAGCCGGGTACGTGTTCAACGTTACATCGCCCGCTGGCCCGGCGCCAACGTGAAAAACCTGCGGCGACGTGCCGGACGTGCCGTGCCGGGGCGTACCGACGGGACGGGGTACGGGTTGCATCCGCGCAGCGCCTGCGGGAAGATGCGCGGTACAAGACGCAACAATCGGCTCCATCCTGAATGACGAGGTGAATCATGGAGCGTCGAACATTCGCAGCAGTCGCAACGTTTGCAGCGGTCGTGCTTCTCGCGGCGTTTCCGGCGGCCGGGCAGGACACGTTCCGCACCCCGTGGGGCGACCCGGACCTGCAGGGCGTCTGGACCGGATCGACACTGACGCCGCTGGAGCGTCCCGAGCGCTTCACCGGCCAGGAGCTGCTGACCGAGGAGCAGGCGGCGGAGCTGGAGATGCGCGCCGACGCGACCCGCTTCGTCGAGCGCGAGGTCCGCGAGGGCGACCCGGGCACCTATAACCAGATCTGGTTCGATCCGGGCACGCGTCTCGTGGACCGGCGCACGGCGCTGATCACCGATCCGCCCGACGGGCGCATCCCCTACACGCCGGAGATGGCCGAGCGCAGCCGATTGCAGGCGATCTACCGCGTGAGCGGCGAGCGCCACTCGTGGGTGGACGTCGACACCGGCGAACGATGCATGACGGACGGGGTGCCGATGTTCTGGCTCGGCTACAACCCGAACCACCAGATCGTGCAGACGCCCGATCACGTCGTCATCCTCCACGAGATGTTCGGCGACCGCCGGATCATCCCGCTCGGGGATAGTCCGCACGGCACGATCCGGCAGTGGAACGGCGACATCCGCGGCCGCTGGGAGGGCGACACCCTGGTCGTCGAGTCGACCCGCTTCGTCGACGGGATGGCCAACCGCTGGGCGCAGACGTGGCGCATGCCGACCCACACGATGCACCTCGTCGAGCGCTTCACCCGCGTCGACGAGAGCACGCTGCTGTACGAGTTCACCTTGACCGATCCGGCGAAGTTCACCAGTCCCTGGAGCGTGCGGCTGCCGCTGACGACGAACCAGGCGTCGCGCGGCGTCACCGAGGGACCGCTCTACGAGTACGCCTGCCACGAGGGCAACTACAGCCTCACGAACGTGCTCAGCGGCGCCCGCGCCGAGGATCGGGCGGCGGCGGCGCAGCAGCCGTAGCCTGGGGCGGCAGGTCGAAGCGGTCGTCGTCGAGCGCCGCTTCCGTCGCCCGCAGCACGGTCTGGGCGGCATTGAGGGTGGCGTCCGCCGCGAGCAGAGCCCGGTGCGCCGCCCGTACCGCACCGGCCTCGCGCAGCGCCTCCGCCCCGTCGCGGAGCGCCTCGACCGCCGCCATTAGGGACCGAGTCGCATCTCTCAACCCCCGGACGGTCGCCAGGGCCTCCGCGAACGTGCCGGAACGTTCCATCCGCATGTATCGCACGCGGGTAAGGACGGTCCGTGTCTCGGCGCTCGCGCGGCCCGCCGCGCGAGCCGCCGACTCCGCCCGCCGCGCGGCCGCGGACATCGTGTCCGGACGGGCGGTTCCGGCATCCTGCCCGTGTTGGGCCTCGGCCGCCGCACCGATGTCCGCGACTGCGTTGTCGAGCGCCGCCTCTGCCACTCGGAGCGCGGTAATCGCGGCGTCGAATACCTCGACCGCATCGTCGTCGAGGGCCCGGACGGTCAACAGCACCGCGACCGAGCCCGCGGCGAGCCAGATCGCCCCGCGGACCGGGATGCGTCGCCTGTCCCTTGGGTCGCGGTGCATCGTCGTATCCGCGGTCTGCCGTTACGGCAGCGCAAACGTCACCAGCATGTTGCTGCCGACCGGCGCCTCCATCTCCGGCGCGTAGGTCTGCAGCCGGTTGCCCACCCCGCCCACCGGAACCGTCAGGTACTGCTTGCCGTCGACGGCGTACGTCACCGGGTAGCCGCTGATCTGGCTGCCCAGGATGGTTTCCCAGAGCACGTCGCCGGTCTCCGCGTCGAAGGCCCGGAAGCGGCGGTTCGAATCGCCGAAGAAGACGACGTTGCCCGCGGTCGCGAGCGTCGTTCCCGCGTTCGGCGCCCGCTGGCTGTAGCGCCAGACCTCGCGGCCGGTCGAGATGTCGATGGCCCGCACCTCGGTCAGGTCGCCGTTCGGCCCGATGTCCGGATCCGGAATCGTGAACCGCGGGCTGGCCCCCGAGATCGTGCGGGAGTTGGTCGTCTGGTTGAGGCACGACCGGTTGATCGGGACGTAGAGCATCCCGGTCACGGGGCTGTACGACCACGACCACCAGCCCTTCACGTTGTGGCCGCAGATGATGAACTGGTCCCCCTCCTCGCGCGCCACCAGATCCATGTTGATGTAGGTGGTTCCGGTCTCCACGTCGACGTCCGAGATCACGAACCGCTCGGTGCTCTCGAACGGGAACGGGTCGGCCCAGAGGAACTCCCCGGTCTCGCGGTCGTTGACGAACAGGCCCCCCGGCTCGCCCAGCACGACCACGACCTTCCGCTCCTCTGCCGTGCCGGCCAGCTTGGGATTGATCCAGCGTACCGCCTCCGGGTCGGGATTGACCACCGTGTCGATGAGCGTTCGCTCCTGCACGAAGTCCTGGTCCCAGTCGTCGCACGGGAGGTACTGGTAGTACCAGTCGATGGCGCCGGTGTCGGCGTTCATGGCGATGGTCGAGTTGGAGTAGAGCTCGCACGGCGAACGGTCGCCGACGTCCCACGTCCCCCGGCGGACGAGCCGGGGATAGGGCAGCGGCACCGCGACGCCCCAGAAGATGCGGTTCAACTCGGGGTCGAAGCTGCCGGGGACGCCCCACGGGGAGACGTGGACACGGCGGGCGGTGGGCAGTGCGCCCCAGGTCTCGCCGCCGGGATCGTCGGCCCCGGCCGCGGTATACGTGCGCCAGCGCTCGGTCCCGTTGTCCGTGTCGTGGGCGGCCACGAAGCAGCGCGCCTCCAGGCTCGAGGGGCTGCACGTGCGCCCGCTGACCACGTTCCCCTTGACGATCACGGCGCCGGACGAGTGGCTGATCCCCTGCCGGTAGTCCGCCGTGCGGGATTCCCAGGCGAGCTCGCCGGTGCGCGCGTCGATGGCGGCGATTTGCGCGTCGGCGGTCAGGTGGTAGAGGTGCTCGCCGTACAGGGCGAGGTGCCGCGTGCGGTTGCCGAACTGGCCGTACTGGCGGATGTCGTCCGGCTGCTCCCGCTGGAAGTCCCAGATCAGGTCGCCGGTGGTAGCGTCGAGCGCCTGCAGGTGGTCGTAGCCCGGCTGGGCGATGTACATCACGCCGTCGTAGACCAGCGGCCGGATTTGCTGGGCCCCCTCTTCCATCGCGCGCATCCAGGCGAGCTGGAGCTGCCCGACGTTGTCGCGGTCGATCTGATCGAGCGGGCTGAAGGCCTGGAAGTCGTAGGTGCGGTAGGCCATCAGCCAGTCGGCGGGATCGGGGTCGCGAAGCATCTCGTCGGTGACCGGCACGAACTCCTCTTCCTGGCCGGCCGCGGCCAGCTCGATCTCCACGCCGTTTCCGGCGCCGCCGCCCCCGGAGAGCCCCAACAGCACGATGACGATGCCCGCACACGCCGGCGTCAGTGTTTTCAGCATGGCGTTCGCTCCTTTGCTTGGTGCGTCTCATGATGCCGTACTCGGGCGCTGTTGCGCATCACCGCATATGGTCCCGCGCCGGTGATGCCCAAGCCGTTGCACGAACGGGTGCGGTGGGCTATGGTGGCAAAACAGGCTTGAGCACGGGAACCGGCAAGGGGACATGGTGTTCCAGGTTCCGGGAGGTTTGAGATGAGAGCTCGATGTTTCGTTACGGTGTTGGCGGCGCTGGCGCTGGTGCCGCTGCTGGCGGCGCCGGCGCTCGGCCAGGACGAGGCGCCCCGGACGCCGTGGGGCGCGCCGGATCTGCAGGGCGTCTGGGACTTCCGCACGATCACGCCGCTGCAGCGGCCGGAGGAGCTCGGCGATCAGGAGTTCCTGACCGAGGAAGAGGCGGCGAGCCGCGAGCAGGCGGCCGTGGCGCGTGACGTCGAGCTCTGGGAGGCGGCGCCCCGCCGTACCGAGGCGGGCGGCAGCGTCGGCGCCTACAACAACTTCTGGATGGATCGCGGAACGAACGTCATCGAGACCAGGCGCACCTCGCTGATCATCGATCCGCCGAACGGGCGCATGCCTCCGCTGACCGGGGAGGGAGAGCGGCGCGCCGAGGAGCGGCGGGTCCGCCGGGCCGAGCATCCGGCGGATTCGTGGCTCGACCGGAGCTCGTTCGACCGCTGCATCCTCGGCTTCAACCAGGGGCCGCCGATGACCCCGGGCGGCTACAACCAGAACATGCAGCTCTTCCAGACCGAGGACCACGTGGTGGTGCTCAACGAGATGGTGCACGACTCGCGCATCATCCCGATCGACGGGCGGCCCCGGCCGGGCATCGACTCGTGGACGGGCGAGTCGCGCGGCCGCTGGGAGGGCGATACGCTGGTGGTCGAGACCATCGACTTCAGCGCCAAGCACAGTTGGCGCGGGACGACGCCCGACCGCCACCTGATCGAGCGGTTCACCCGCGTCGACGAGGACACGCTGCTCTACGAGTTCACGGTTACCGATCCGGGGACGTGGACGGCTCCCTGGACGGCGCAGGTGCCGATGCGCCTGAACGAGTTGCCGCTGTTCGAGTACGCCTGCCACGAGGGGAACTACTCGCTGGAGGGGATCCTCTCGGGTACCCGCGCCGACGAGCGGAAGGCGGCCGCGGCGGCGCAGGGGGCGTCCAGGTAGGGCCATCGCCGGTCGAAGTCCGGCCCGGTTCGAAGCGTTGTCCGATTAGGCCGGCAGCACGAGACCGCGGGCGATTCCGGTGCGGATCGCCCGCGTGTTGCCGGTCGTCGTTCGTCGCGATCGGCGGGTCGTCGCACCCGCGCCACCGAGGCCCGAGCGCGCCTGATAGCCGACGACCGATCGAATCGGGTTGGTGCGGAAGGGGGGATTTGAACCCCCACGGGCCTAAGGCCCACAAGCTCCTGAGGCTTGCGCGTCTGCCAGTTCCGCCACTTCCGCGCGAGGGGCGGGAAACGAGCGAGAAGTATACCATCCGGCTGTCGGTTCGCGATTCCGCGCCCTTCCGCCCTGACGCAACCGTCAGACCGGCCTTGCGGGCCACCGGCGGGCCCGGACTTCGGGTCCGGAGCGCTGCGCCCCCCTTTATACTCGCCATGATCGCCGGCCCGAGGCCGGCCAAGGAGTGCGAACGTGGCAATCGCAAGAAGCGTCCGGTTCATCCTGCTGTTCATGATCGCGGCCGTCATCGTGTCGATGACTGGGGTGGCGATCAGCTACTTCCTGCTCACCCGCGGCCCGGCGGTCGAGTCAGACTCCGTACTCTGGCTGCGCGTTCCCGCCAACCTCGGTGAGCAGTCGCCGGACGACGTCTTCGGCTTCCTCGATCAGCGCGCGACGGTCGGCTCGGTCGTCACCGCGCTGCGCAAGGCGAAGGTCGACGACAGGGTGTCCGCCGTGGTGGTCGTGCCGCCGCCGGCGCCGGCGCTGTGGGGAACGGTGCAGGAGATCCGGGACGCCATCGTCGATTTCAAGGAATCGGGCAAGCCGGTCGTCGCGCACGTCGAGTTCGGCATGGGCCAGGCGTACTACCTGGCGACCGCGTGCGACGAGATATTCATGAGTCCGACCAGCCCGCTCATGCTGGTCGGGGTCGCATCCTACGAGCTTTTCTTTCGCGGCACGCTCGACAAGGTGGGAATAGAGGCAGACATGCTCGCCGCCGGGGACTACAAGACGGCCATCAACACCTACACGGAGTCGGCGTTCACGCCCGAGCACCGCGAGGCGACCGAGGCACTGAGCCGTGACTTCTACGAGCAGCTCGTCGACGGGATCGCCGAAGGACGCGGGCTGACGCGGGCCCGGGTCCGCGAGGTCATCGACCAGGGGCCGTTCGTGCCTTCCGATGCGGTCAATCTCGGCCTGGTCGACGGGCTCGCGTACGAGGACGAGCTGCTCGACCGGTTATCGTCGGACGAGGAATCGGGACTGCTCGATTTCGCGACCTACCGGAGAGTCGAGCCGGAGAGCCTCGGTCTGGACACGGGTCCGCGCATCGCCGTGGTGTACGCCGAAGGCATGATCAACTTCGGATCGAGCACGCCGGACTTTCCCGGGTCCGCGCGGATGGTCGGATCCGGCACGATGACCGAGGCGATTCGAGACGCGCGGGACGACCCGTCCATCGAGGCCATCGTCCTGCGAGTCGACAGTCCCGGGGGAGCGGCGACCGCGGCCGACATCATCTGGCGCGAGCTGTCGCTCGCGCGCGAGCGGAAGCCCCTCGTCGTGTCGATGGGAGACGTGGCCGCCTCCGGGGGCTACTACATCGCCGCTCCCGCCCACGCCATCGTCGCGCAGCCCGGCACGTTGACCGGTTCGATCGGCGTCTTCAGCGGCAAGTTCGCCGCTGCCGGCGCCTTCGACAAGCTGGGCGTGGGAGTCGACGGCGTGACCTTCGGGGCGCAGTCCGACATCTTCTCCCCGGTCGATCGTTTCAGCGACGCCGCCCGCACGGCGATGCAGGCACAGGTGGACGACATCTACGAGCGGTTCCTCGAGGTGGTCGCGGAAGGCAGGGCGATGTCCCGCGACGAGGTGCACGCGGTGGCGCAGGGGCGGGTGTGGACCGGCCGGCAGGCCCTGGTCCGAGGTCTCGTCGACGAGTTGGGCGGACTCCGCCGCGCGGTCGTGCTCGCACAGGTGCGGGCGGGCATCGACGCGGACCGGGAGGTGAGGCTGGTGCCCTATCCCGGCTCCCGCTCTCTCGTCGAGGTGCTGACCGGCGCGGTGTCGGTGCGGGCGCCGGGAGCGCAGGTCGACTGGTTGCAGTCGCCCTATGCGCACGCGGCGCACCAACGGTGGGCCCAGATGCAACTGGTGGGACAGGGTGCGCCCCTGGCGTTGATGCCGGGTGTCGCCCTGGGTAGATGAGCCCGCGGCGCCAGCCGGCCCGCGGACCCGGCAGTCCGTCGTGCAGCGGACCTTTCCGCCACGGGCTGCTGCAGGGTTGCTCCAGGGTCGAGGATCAGGCCTGTCCGAGCGCCTGCTCCAGGACGGACAGGTCGATGGTAATCTCCAGCCTGGCCTTGACGTTGTCCAGGTAGGCGGTGAAGAACCGGGACTGGCGCTGGAGCATCAGCTCGTCGCGCAGCGTGTTGCGGTTCTGCGAGAGGTCGGCCGCCGAAGCCTCCTCGCGCTCCACCAGGTGCACGATGGCCACCGCGTTCCCGGCCTGCACGACATCGCTCACCGAGCCGGGGGCCATGGCGAACGCGACCGCTTCGACGGCGGCGCTCAGGCCGACCTCGGGAAGCGCGGACCCGCGGGTCACGAGGTCGCTGGAACCGACCGCCCACTCCGCGTCCTCGGCGGCGCCGACGAAATCGTCGGCGGCCCGGAGGCTCTCGACCGCTTCCGCCGCGCGCTCCTGCGCAAGGGTCAGCGACTTCTTGCGAATCACGTCCTCCCGCACGTCGTCCCGCACCTCGTCGAGCTCGGGAATGTACGGATCCTGGATGTCGGTGACGGTGACGAACGCCGGGCCCGACGGCGTCGGAATCGGTCCCGCGACCGCGTCCGGCGCGATGGCGAAGGCCTGTGCCGAGACCTCCTGCGCGAGGCCGAGGCCGAGGATCGGCTCGCCGCGGGCGGCGAAGCCCGATTCCTGCAACTCGTAGCCGCGGGCGGAGGCGGCACGGTCCAGCTCCTCCGGCGTCGAGGCCTCCTCGGCGATGGCGCGGGCCAGGGCGGTGGCGCGGGCGGAAGATCGTTCCCGCTTGAGCGTGTTCTCGATCGCGCCCCGCACTTCGGCGAACGGCTGCGTGACTTCCTCCTGTTTTTCCGTCACCTGGATGACGTGGTAGCCGAACGGACTGCGCACCGGATCGGAGATCTCTCCCGCGGCCAGCGCGAACGCCGCGTTCTCGAACTCCGGCACCATGCGGCCGCGCCCGAACAGCCCCAGGTCGCCGCCGTTTTCCGCGTTGGCCTCGTCCTGGGAGTGCTCGCGGGCAAGCTGCGCGAAATCCGCTCCGCCGCGCGCCTCGGCCGCCAGGTCCGCCGCGCGCGCCGCCGCCGCCTCGTCGTCGTCACCCTCGATGCGCAGCAGGATGTGGCTGGCGCGCACCTGTCCCGGCGTCTGGTACTGCGAGAGATTGGCGTCGTAGTACTGCCGCACCTCGTCGTCGGTCAGGGTCAGGCTGTCGAAGATGGCCGTCTGGTCCACGAGCAGGAAGCGCAGCCGCCGCTTCTCGGGGACCTCGTAGTTGGCCGATTCCTCGGCGAACTGCAGATCCACGTCGTCGTCGGTCGCCTCCACCTGCTCGCGAAAGTCGGCGGCGCGGAACGCGACCACGTCCACCCGCACGCGCTCGTTGCGGCGGCGGTGTTCCTCGGCGACCTCGGCATCCGATACCCGGACCCAACCGGTGACCGCGGCCTGCAGGCGGTCGACCAGGATCTCGTTGCGGATCTCCTCCTCGAACTGCGAGGGGCTGAGGGGCGGACGCTGCTGTTGCAGCAGTTGCCGGTAGCTCGCCTCGCCGATGAACCGGCCGTCGACCTGAAAGGCCGGGAAGGTCAGGATCCGCTCGCGCACTTCCGCGTCGCTCACCTGCAACCCGAGGCGCTCCGCCTCGGCCAGCGCGGCGTGACCGTCGATCATCTGCTGCAGGATCTGTCGATCGATGCCGAGCGAACGAAGCACTTCCTCGGAAATCTCGCCGCCCGACTCGAGGCGGTACGCCTGCAACTGGCGGGAGTAGATCTGCTGGAAGTCGAGCAGCGAGATCTCCCGCTCCCCGACGCGGGCGACGACGTCGTTGGGGAGTCCGACTCCACCGGTCTGGTCCATGAAGCCGGGCACGTACAGGAAGACGAACGCGAGCACGACGAGCGCAAGGCTCCACTTGAGCCAGCCCTTGTGGCGCCGCATCCGGTCGAGCATGGTCATGCCCGCCATTCTACTACCAGACCGAAGAACGGGAACAGCGTGCGGGGCGAGTCGTCGCTGTGGTAATCTATGGACCCAAGTTGTGGGTACACCGGGAGTTTGACGGGCCGGTCCGATTCGTTGGCGGTCGGCCTGTCGCCGGTTCCGGCGGTCTGCGTCGATGCCGTGCGGTCGGAGTGGTCAGCGGCTGGCCGCCAGTCCGCGGCACCTGAACGACATGGCACGCGACGCCGCATTCCCAGGTCACCTTCCCGTCTGGCCTGACGCTTCCTTCGACGAACCGCAACCGCGACGCCGTTGCGATGGTGGTGCGGGCTCGGGTGGTCGTCTCTCCGGGGCGACCGCGATCGTCGAGTTCATGCGCGCCGTCTGCGCGTCGTCGGATCCCGCCGGGGTTGCGGAGGTGCTGGTTTCCCGCGTATCTTCCTGGTTGCCCGGAACCTGCCGGGCCGTCCTGGAACCGGCGTCGAGCGGAACGGCGGCAATCCTCGCTCGAGACGGGCTGGGACTTCGTGAGGAGGCGTCGGTGCGGGCGATCGGGTCGTGGGTCCTGCGGCACTCCCGCATCTGGATGTCGGCCGACCTCAGCAAGGATCGGCGCATACCCCGGGGACCTGCGGTTTCGGCCCTGGCCCTGCCGCTGGCGTGTCGGATGCGTACCGTGGCGGCTCTGGTCCTGCTCGACAAGCGGATGTCCGCCTGCGTTTCCAGGCCGCCCCGCGTGCAGCGGCGTGCGTTGCGTCTGGTCCTCGAGCCCGCCGCCATCGCCCTCGACAACGCCCGGCGCATTCAGCGGGCGGAACGGTTGGCGGGGACCGACGCACTGACCGGGCTGTACAACGTGCGAGCCCTAACTGATACGCTTCGCAGGGAGGTGGCGCGCACGTCGCGTACGGGACGGCCGTTGTCGTTGCTGGTCATCGACCTCGACGGGTTCAAGCGGGTGAACGACCGGCACGGGCACTTGCGCGCCAACCGGATGCTGATCGAGGTGGCCGCGTTGCTCCGGGACTGTATCCGCGCGAGCGATTTCGCGGCGCGCCTCGGAGGCGACGAATTCGCCGTCGTCCTGCCCGACACGGGCGGGGCAGGGGCGGCCAGTGCCGGGGGACGTCTGCGGGCGCGAATCGCGCACCGCGTATTCTTGCAGCGCGATGGACTCGACGTCCGGCTGAAGGCTTCCGTCGGGGCGGCGACTGCGTCCGGCCCCGGGGTGGCGGCCGACACGCTGCTCCAGCGGGCTGACGACGCCTTGTACCGGGCCAAAGCGGGCGGGGGCGATCGGACCGTGTGCGACGGACCGGGTTCCCCGCCGGGAAACGAGCGACGTGACACTACGTTCGATGCTGTCTTTTCTGTCGAGCGATCTGGCCATTGATCTCGGAACGGCCAATACGTGCGTCTACGGGCGCGGGCTGGGCATCGTCATCAACGAGCCGTCCATCGTCGCCGTGAACCACGTCAGCGGGCAGATCGAGGCCGTGGGCCTCGAGGCCCGGGACATGGTGGGGAGGACACCGGGCAACATTACGGCCATCAAGCCGATGAAGGACGGGGTCATAGCGGACTTCGACGCCACCGAGAAGATGCTCACCTACTTCATCAAGAAGGCCCACGACCGGACCGTGTGGGTGCGCCCGAGGATCATCATCGGCATTCCGTCGGAGGTCACGCAGGTAGAGAAGCGCGCGGTCAAGGACAGCGCCTACCGGGCCAAGGCGAGCGAGGTCTATCTGGTCGAGGAGGCGATGGCGGCGGCTATCGGCGCCGGGATGCCCATCACGGAGCCGTTCGGCAACATGATTGTCGACATCGGCGGCGGCACGACGGACATCGCGGTCATCTCCCTGGCCGGCATCGTCTACAGCCGCGCCGTGCGGGTGGCCGGCAACGAGATGGACGACGCGATTACGCAGTACATCAAGAAGGCTCACAACCTGCTGATCGGGGAACGGACGGCGGAGCAGATCAAGACGCAGCTCGGGTCGGCATTCGAGCTCGACGAAGCGTTGAAGCTGGAGATCCGGGGACGCCATCTCATCGAGGGCGTCCCGAAGACCACGACCGTCACCGACGCGGAGATTCGCGAAGCGCTTGCGGACACCGTCGCCGTCATCGTCGACGCGGTACGCGTGGCATTGGAGCAAACCCCGCCCGAGCTGTCGGCCGACATCTACGAACGCGGCATCGTCATCACCGGCGGTGGTGCGTTGATGAAGAACCTCGACAAGCGGCTGCGGGAAGAGACCGGCGTACCGGTTGCGATAGCCGAGGATCCGCTGCACTCGGTGGTGCTGGGGACGGGTAAGATGCTGGGTGACTTCGACCTCCTGCGCAGGATCGCCATTGACTGATCGCCATCCGCTGATCGGCCGGCGCGTGGAGCGTGCGCGATGAAGAAGCGACCGCGCAACGCCTATGTCGTGCTGGGCGTCCTGGTTGCCCACCTGGCGCTGATCTCGTCGCAGGTCGATTCCGCGCCCGGCACCAGCGTGCTGCACAGGGTCACCTTCGGGATGCTCGCCGAGATACAGCGGGCGGTGAGCTCCGGCGTCGTCGCCGGACGGGATCTGTGGGCACGCTACGTGTCGTTGCGTCAGGTGCGCGAGGAGAACGTCGCGTTGCAGGAGACGATCGCGCGCCTGGAGCTGAGCCTCCAGGCACGGGACGCGCTGGTACAGCAGGCGGACAGCCTCGAGCGGCTTCTCGAGCTCGATCGGCAGGTCGATCTGATTACGCTGAGCTCCCGCATCATCGGCGTCGATGCGACGCCGTGGTTTCGTACGGTCACCGTCGACCGGGGGCTTCGTCACGGCGTGCGCGAGGACATGGCGGTGATCGCGCCCGGCGGCGTGGTCGGACGGGTGGTGGGCGTACCCGGCCGGCGGGCGGCGAAGGTGCAGCTCATCGTCGACCGGAATGCGGCAGCCGGTGCGCTCATCGAGCGAACCCGGGTGCCCGGCGTGGTCGTCGGTTCCGGCGACGGTACGGCGCTGCGCATGGACTATGTGTCGAACCTCGAGGACGTTCAGGTCGGCGATGTCGTCGTGACCTCGGGCGCCGACGGGGTCTATCCGCATGGACTGCGGCTGGGGAGCGTCGCGGCGGTCGATCGCGGCGCCGGGCTGTACAAGTCGATCGGCGTGCAGCCCGATATCGAATTCAACCGGATGGAGCACGTCCTGATCGTCACGAACGACGAGCGGCTGGCGGCGGTGAGCGAGGTGCGATGAGCGCGTTGCAGGTCGGACTCGCCGGCGTTGCGGCGGTGGCGGTCCAGACGGCGCTGGCCTGGTCTGTCAGGGGGACCGTCGCCAACCTCGATCTGCCGCTGGTCGTCGTCGTGCTGACCGCGCTGTCGCGCGGTCCGCTGGCCGGGTTGTGGACGGGAACCGCGGTCGGTTTTCTGCAGGACATGCTCTCCGGCGGCATCGTCGGCGTGAGCGGATTGTGCAAGAGCGTGGTCGGCGTCGCGGCGGGGGTGGCCGGCGAGCGGTTGCTCGTGACCGCTCTCTGGCAGCGGGGCCTGATTCTCGTCGCCGCGACCTTCGTTCACGCCGGGTGCTTTTTCGGCACGTACGCCTTGATTCCCGGCACCACCCCGATCGGGAGCTGGGCGGACGTCGCGGTGCAGGGCGTCGCCAACGCGCTGGTGGGAACCGTTGCGATCGGCATTGCCGGCAACGCGCCGCGCGTGCGGCCGCGGAACCCATTCGTGCGGGCCGGATTCGAGTCCGGACGCTGGCGGGCGAAGCCCGCACGATGATGAGCATGCTGCCGCCTTCGCGCGACATTCGCCGGGCACGTACTTTCCTGTGGCTGTTCCAGCATGCTGCGGTGCTGGTCTTCGCCGCGTTGCTCGTCGCTTTCGGGCATGTGCAGATTGGCCAGCACGAGCGGTTCCTGGCCATGGCGGAGAACAATCACCAGCGAAGTCTGTTGCTGCGCGCGCCCAGGGGCGCAGTGCTCGATCGCGACGGCGAGGTGCTGGTAGAGAACCGTCATTCGCTCAACATCTCCCTGGTGCGCGATCGGGTCGAGGATCTCGGCGGGTGGATCGCGCGGCTGGCTCGCGCGACGGGCGCCGACGGGGCGGCAATTGCCGGCGCCGTGGAGCGCAGCAGCCACGATCCGTCCGGCCGACCCATCGTGGTCATCCGGGACGCCACGCTCGCACAGGTCGCCGCCGTCGCCGCCCGCAGGCTGGAGCTGCCCGGCCTCGTCGTCGAGCAGGTTCCGATGCGTCACTATCCGGCGGCGACGTTCGGTGCGCACACGCTGGGGTATGTCGGGGAAGTGACCGAAGTGCAACTTTCGCAGGCCCGTTTCGACGGACTGCGCAGCGGTGCGATCATCGGCCATGCGGGCATCGAGTACGCCTACAACGGTCAACTCATGGGGACGGATGGCGCACGCCACGTCACCGTGAACAGTCTCGGACGGGAGATCGATACCATCCGCGAGGTCGTTCCGGTTCAGGGCGAGCAGCTGCAACTGACGATCGACTCGGATCTGCAGCGGGCGGCGGAGGAGGCCTTTCAGGCCGCGGGGTTCGATGGTGCCGCCGTCGTTCTCGATCCGCGATCGGGCGAAGTGCTGGCTCTCGTCAGCCGACCGGCCTACGATCCGAACGCCTTCGCGACCGGAGTCGACGCCGCCGCGTGGACCGCGTTGACCGGCGATCCGCTCAAGCCGCTCCAGAACCGGGCCCTGCGCGGTCGGTACTCGCCCGGGTCGACGTTCAAGGTCGTCATGGCCGTCGCCGGTCTCGAAGAGGGTGTGGTGGAGCCCGAAGACCAGGTGGTCTGCCGCGGGGGCGGCGTCTTCTACGGGCGGTTCTTCGCCTGCCACTCGACGCACGGGAGCGTCGACCTGCCGCGCGCCCTGGCCCAGTCGTGCAACACGTACTTCTACAAGCTGGGACAGGAGCTGGGCATCGACCGGATCCACAAGTGGGCCACCGCTCTGGGTCTCGGCACGTTGACCGGCATCGACCTGCCGCACGAGGTACGAGGGCTGATCCCGTCGCGGGAATGGAAGCGTGCGACGCACGGCGAGCGCTGGTACGCCGGCGAGACCATCTCGGTCGCCATCGGACAGGGCCAGGTTTCGGTGACGCCGCTGTCGATGGCGGTCATGATCTCCGCCGTCGTCAACGGCGGCCGGGTCTTCGCTCCCCGCTTGCTGCGCGGATCGTTCGACGGCGGAGCGGCGCGGACGAGCATGGAGTTTCCGGCGCCGGCGGTGGTGGAGCTCCAGCCGGAGACGGTCGCCACGCTGCGCCAGGGACTCTGGATGGCGGTGAACGGTATCGGCACGGCCAGACGCGCTCGCCTGACCGGAAGAGACGTCATCGGCAAGACCGGCACCGCGCAGGTCGTCTCGCTGTCCGGCAGAAGGGCGGCGGCCGGCACGTCCGACCGCGATCTGCGGGACCACGGCTGGTTCGTCTTCGCCGCGCCGCGCGACGATCCCCGCATCGCCGGCGTCGTATTCGCCGAACATGGAGAGCACGGGTATCTGGCGGCGCCAATCGCACGTCACGTCATGGAGACGTTCTTCGCCAAGGAGGAACAACGGTCGTTGCCGCCGTCTCCGCTGCCGGCGAGTCCCCCGGTGACGGCCGTGGCCGAGGCCGCGCGGCCGGCCGTCGCAAGCGGAGCCCAGTGATGTTCGAGCACCGTCTGGCCGTCTACATCGACTGGTTGCTGCTGGGCGCGATAGGCATCCTGAGCGTCATCGGCGCCGCCATGGTGTTCAGCGCCACCTACGATTCCACGAGCGGGAGCGTCGGCCCGGAGTTCTATCGCCACCTCGTGGCGCTCGCCCTCGGGGCGGTGGCCCTGATGGTCTGCCTGATGGTGGACTATCGGACCCTGACCGACCGTTCGTTTCTCATCTACGGGGGACTGGCGGCGATGCTGGTCCTCACCCTGCTTGCCGGCACCGAGCAGGGAGGCGCCCAGCGGTGGGTCGGCATCGGACCGCTCAGCGGTCAGCCGTCCGAGCTTGCGCGTCTCGTTCTCGCGCTGGTGCTCGCCTCGGTATATGGACGCAGCAACTCCGGGCCGCGCTCGCTGCGTGACTGGCTGGTGGGCGGCGCGGTAGTCGCGCTGCCGTTCGTGCTGATCGTCCGGCAGCCCGATCTGGGGACCGCCGTCACCCTGCTGCCGGTCTGTCTCGCCATCATGGTGTTCGCGGGGCTGCGGGTCCGCGCCCTGGTCGTGGTGGCGCTGCTCGCCGTGCTCGCCGCCCCGCTCGTCTGGGCGTACGGACTCGAAGACTACCAGCAGCGCCGGATTTCCAGCTTTCTCGATCCGGAGCAGGATCCGCAGGGCGCCGGCTACCAGCAGAGACAGGCCCGCATCACCGTCGGTTCGGGGGGGGTCACGGGACGCGGTTTTCTGCAGGGTACGCAGAACCAGTACAACTTTCTTCCGGTGGCGCACAACGACTTCATCTTTTCGGTCCTGGCCGAGGAGCTCGGGTTCGTGGGCGTGTCGATCACGCTCGTACTGTATCTGTTCGTGATACTGCGTTCGCTCGACGCGGGGCGTGTCGCCCGGGACACTACCGGCACGTACCTCGTCGCGGGCATCGTCGCAGGGTTCGCGTTCCAGGTCGTCTACAACATCACGATGTCGGCGGGCTTTGCGCCGGTCAAGGGGCTGACGCTGCCTCTGATGAGCTTCGGCGGCTCGTCGATCATCGCGACATTGATGGGGTTCGGGCTCATCCTCAACGTCAGGATGCGCCGGTTCAGAAACTGATGCGGTTCCGGGAAGGCGGCAGTGCGACAGGCGCGCGGACGAAGGCTCGGCCCGCGAGCCCGCCGCCGCGCGTTTCCGTTGCCGAGCCGGGCGCGCCGGAGAGGCGCGCCCGCGTCGCGGCGAGCCCGGACCCACGGGAGAGCGCTACGAATGAACAAGGAATTGATCGTCTCCTCGAACCGCCACGAGACGATGGCGGCCATTCTCGAGGACGACCAGGTGGCCGAGATCCACATAGAGCGCGAGCACCAGCGCGGTGTCGTTGGAAACATCTACAAGGGGCGCGTGAACAAGGTGCTGCCGGGGATGCAGTCGGCGTTCGTCGACATCGGTCTCGAGCGCGACGCGTTCCTCTACGTGTCCGACGTCGTCGATACCATCGAGGAGTTCGATCGTCTCGAGTCGGGTGACGCCGAGGACGCCATCGAGAGCGACGGCGAATCCGGCGGCGACGGGGCACGGTCCCGCGGCAACGGGCGGGGTCGGTCGAGTCAGCGACCCGCGGCCGGCGACGCGCCCCAGATCGAGGACTTGCTGAAGGCGGGTCAGGAGATCCTCGTGCAGGTGGTCAAGGAGCCGCTCGGCACCAAGGGGGCGCGCGTAACCTCTCATGCGAGCATTCCGGGCCGCTTCCTCGTGTTCATGCCGACGGCGGACAACATCGGCGTGTCGCGCAAGATCGACTCGCGCGAGGAGCGCAGCCGCTTGCGCGGCATCGTGCGCAAGTTTCGCGAGGAGCACGGCTTCACCGGCGGCGTCATCATTCGCACCGCCGCGGCGAAGCGTCCGAAGGACGACATCGAAGGCGACCTGCGGTACTTCCACGAGCTCTGGTCCGAGATGCGCGGCAACATGGAGTCCTTGCGGGCGCCCGCGGTGATCCACCACGAGGAGAGTCTCGTTGCGAAGCTGATCCGCGACTTCCTCAACGACGACTTCTCCGCGATCCGGATCGATGACTCCGACGAGCATGGGCGCGTCGTACGGCTGGTCGAGCGCATCATGCCGGGCATGGTCGAGCGGGTTCGCCACTACACGAAGACGTTCCCAATCTTCGAGGAGTACGGGGTCCAGTCCGAGATCGACAAGGCGATCCGGAGCAAGGTCTGGCTGAAGTCCGGCGGGTACATCGTCATCAACCAGACCGAGGCCCTGGTCGCGATCGACGTCAACACCGGACGCTATGTCGGGAAGCGGAGCGGCGGACTCGAAGATACCATCGTCAAGACCAATCTGGAGGCCGCGAAGGAGATCGTGCGGCAGATCCGCCTGCGGGACCTCGGTGGCATCATCGTCTCGGACTTCATCGACATGGAGGAACGCAAGAACCGCCAGAAGGTGGCGCAGGCGTTCGAGCGGGAGCTGCGGCGCGATCGGGCGCCCTCGAAGACCATCCAGGTTTCCGACTTCGGCCTCATCATCGTCACGCGCAAGCGCGTGCGCCAGAGCCTGGAGCGCCAGTTGACCGATCCGTGCCCCTACTGCTCGGGCAGCGCGGTCATCAAGTCCTCGTCGACCATCTGCTACGACCTGCTCTCCGAGGTCCGCAAGATCGGTGCCGAATTGAACGGGCACGCGGTGCAACTGCGAGTCAACCCCGACATCGCGCGCAGCCTCGAGCAGGAACAGCGGGAAGTGTTGCGGGAGCTGGAGCGCGTGCTCGGGCGCGGCGTTACCGTCAAGCCCGACGTTCGGCTCCACCACGAACAGTTCGACGTGATGGCGACGTAATGACGAAGGAATCGTCACGTAGTCACGTCGCCGTCGCGACGTGACTACGTGCCCCGCCAGCGGAGGGCGGCGAAGCGGGGCAGCCGGTCGCCGGTCACGCGGATTCCCTCGCCGGCCAGCAGGATCCGCTTGAGGCGGGGGTCGCCGTAGCCTCCCAGCCGGCCACCCGAACGGACCACGCGGTGGCAGGGAACCCCCGCTTCGGCGCAACCGCGCATGATGTTGCCCACCGCCCGCCAGGCGAGAGGGCGCCCCGCCAGCGCGGCGACGTCTCCGTAGGTCGACACCCGCCCCGCGGGGATGCGCCGCACGACCGTCAGCACACGTCGTGCGAAGGCGGTCGCCCGCTTCCCGCTCGGGTCCGCTCGCATGCCCGGTGCTCGGGTAACAGAAGGGAATCTCGCGGCCTCAATGTCCAGGCGTGGTGCGCCAGATCTCGTGGATCGCGTCGGCGTTGAGGAGCTTCGTGGCGTAGGCGATCTGGCCCGCGTGCAGTGCGTAGTGCGCAAGCTGCAGGCTGATCGCCTCGATCAGGGTCATCGGCTTCGGGGTACGCTCCGTGATCTCGAGCAGGCGCTCCGGAGGCACCTGCGCCAGTACCTCGTCGGCCTCGCGGATCGCGATGTCGAGCCGGGCCAGCAGCTCCGCTGCCGGCAGCTCCCGGCGTTCCGCGAACTCGGCCTGCCGATCCCGTACGAAATCGCGTTTGCCGACGGCGTGTCCTATGTAGAGGCGAGTCGAGCCGACGCAGTGCAGGACGAGATTGCCGATGGCGTTCGACGATTCGTTGGGGCGCCACCAGATCTGCTCGACCTTCAGCGCGGCGAGGCAGGTGCGAATCTGTCCCGTGAGGTGGACGCAGAGCCTTGTACGGGCACTGTCGAGGAACGTGGATTCGATGGTGCGGGTCATGGTCAACAGCTTAGTCCCTAGCGGCGCAGGACCGGCAGATAGCAGAGTGCGGCCATGAGCACGTCGTAGGTCGCACACGCGGGTGGATACCATCCGGGGACGATGTCGGGCGGCAGCAACCCGGCGACGTGCGCAAGGTTGGCCACCGCGTGCGCGCCCCAGGCGAGGGCCAGGGCGGTGAGCGCGCGAACCGGCTCCCACGTCGTGACCAGTGCCGCCACGACGAAGCAGGCCGCGGCAATCGCGACCACGAGTCCCGTGCCGGGCACGTCGCCGTGCCCCAGGGCGAAGCCGATGGGCACGGCCGCGGCCAGCGCCAACAGGAGAGCCGCGAACTGGGCGAGGCGCAACTCGGCTACGAGTCGCTGGCCGCTGGTCGGTTCCGCCCGGCGGGCGCCGGCGGAGAGCCAGGCGACCGTTCCGCCGAAGGCGAGGAAGACGACGGCGAACGCGAGCGTGGCGTCGGTCACGGGAATTCCGTCGCGGCGGCGAGCCGCGGAGGGACCGTCAGTATAGCAGCCGGTTTTCCGGGTACGCTTGCACGACGCAAGGGGAGGCGTGGAGAGATGGTGCACGAGACCCGGCGGATTCGCGCCGGTGCGGGGCTGATCGCCGTCCTGCTCGCGTTGACGGCGTTCGTGTTCCTGGACGGGTTGCCGGCGCGCCTGCGCGCCCTCATGGGAATCGCGGCGTTCATCCTGACGGCGGTGGCCTGCTCGGCCAACGTGACCGCCATCCGCTGGCGCACAGTCGCCTGGGGGATCGGGCTGCAGGTCCTGCTCGCGGTCCTGATCCTGAAGCTGGCGGTCGGCGGCGTCCGGCCGGGCTACGCCCTGTTCTCGGGTCTGGCCGCCGTCGTCACGCGGTTCCTGGAGTTCACCAGCGTCGGCGCCCAGTTCGTCTTCGGCGTCCTTGCCGATCCGGTAGCGATGGGGGAGCGGTTCCCCAACGGGCTCGTGCTCGCCTTCTCCGCGTTCCCAATCATCATCTTCGCGTCGTCGGTCTTCACCGTGCTCTACCACCTGGGCGTCCTGCAGGCCGCCGTGCGGCTGCTGGCGCGGGCCATGATGCCGCTGCTGGGCACCAGCGGCGCCGAGACGCTGTCGGCCGCCGCCAACGTGTTCATGGGACAGACGGAGGCGCCGATTATAGTCAGGCCCTATATCGCGCGGATGACCCGGTCGGAGTTGCTGGCCCTGATGACCGGCGGGCTGGCGACCATCGCCGGCAGCATGTTCGCCATCTACGTCAGCCTCGGCGCCGATCCGGTGGCCATGCTGACGACGAGCGTGATGGCGGCGCCCTGCGGCCTCTATCTGGCCAAGATACTGCTTCCCGAAACGGAAGAGCCGGTGACCGCCGGCCGCGTGGTCGTCAACCCGGCGCGGGAGCACGTCAACGTGGTGGACGCCGCGGCCGGGGGGGCATCCAGCGGCATGCAGCTTGCCTTCAATGTCACCGCGATGCTGATCGCGTTTCTCGCGTTCATCGCGATGTTCGACTACCTGCTCGCCCTGATTCGGCCCGGCTTGTCGATGGCGGGCATCCTCGCCGTGGTCTTCGCGCCGGTGGCGGCGCTCATCGGCGTGCCCGGCGGCGACGTGCCGCAGGTGGCGGATCTGCTCGGGACCAAGCTGGTCACGAACGAGTTCGTGGCCTACGTCAAGTTGAGCGGGGAGTACGCCGATACCGTCAGCGACCGCGCGCGGATGCTCTCCGCGTATGCGCTGACCGGCTTCGCCAACTTCGGTTCCATCGGTATCGTGCTGGGGGGAATCGGCAGCATGGCGCCCGAGCGCCGCGGCGATCTGGCGCGACTCAGCGCCCGCGCACTCCTGGCCGGATTCATGGCGACCCTGATCAACGCTTCGGTTGCGGCGGTCTTGCTGTAGGAGCCTACGGAGCGCGCGGAAGGCCCCGCGTCGAGCACCCGCCGGCCGGACTGTATGATCCCTGCCGATGCTCCCGACCGTTGCCTGGAAGAACGACCGCATCGTCATGGTGGACCAGCGCAAGCTGCCCGGCCAGGAGGTCTACGTAGAGCTGCGTACTGCCCGCGAGGTGGCCCGCGCCATCGAGCGGATGGTGATCCGGGGCGCGCCCGCAATCGGGGTGGCGGCGGCGATGGGGCTCGCCCTCGGCGCCTCGAAGAGCCGGGCGAAGGGCAGCGCGGCGCTGGCCGCCGAGTTCTACCGGATGTGCGACATGATGGCTGCCACGCGCCCCACCGCGGTCAATCTCTTCTGGGCGATCGACCGCATGAAGAGGGTCTTCTCCGACGCCGTGCGGTCGGGGCGCTCGCCCCGGGAGATCGGGGGCATCGTAGTGGCCGAGGCGGGGCGCATCCATGACGAGGACGTCGCCTGCTGCAGGGCGCTGGGCGGGCACGGCGCCGCGCTGCTGCCCGACAGCGGCCGCGTTCTCACGCACTGCAACGCCGGCGCGCTGGCCACGGGCGGCTACGGCACGGCCCTCGGCGTGATTCGGGCCGCCGTGGAGGACGGCAAGCGGATTGCCGTATACGCCGACGAGACCCGGCCTTTCCTGCAGGGCAGTCGGCTTACCGCCTGGGAGCTGCTGCGCGACGGCATCGATACGACCGTGGTTACCGACGGGATGGCCGGCTCGCTCTTCCGGCGGGGAAAGGTCGATGCGGTGGTGGTGGGCGCGGACCGCATCGCCGCGAACGGGGACGTGGCCAACAAGATAGGCACCTACACGGTGGCCGTGCTGGCCCGCGAGCACGGCGTGCCGTTCTACGTGGCCGCTCCGACCTCGACCATCGACCTGGCCACCGCCGACGGAGACGGCATACCGATCGAGGAGCGCAGTGCGCGCGAGGTCACGCACGTCGGGTCCGCGCGGGTGGCGGCCGAAGGCGCCGGCGTCTGGAACCCCGCCTTCGACGTCACGCCGCACCGATTCGTCGGCGGCATCGTCACCGAGCGGGGCATCTGCCGGCCGCCGTACGACGAGAGTCTGGCCGCGGCGTGCAGGCAGGAGTGACGAAGGGTCCGATGGACATTCTCGCGATCGAGACTTCGTGCGACGAGACGGCCGCCGCGGTGGTGGCGGATTCGGGAGATCCGGCGCGGCCGTGGACCGTGCGCTCCAACGTCGTCGCCTCGCAGGCGGACATTCACCGGGAATGGGGCGGCGTGGTTCCCGAGCTGGCGTCGCGCCAGCACGTGCGGGACATCTGCGGCGTGGTCGAGCGCGCGCTCGCGGATGCCGGCGCCGACTGGCCGGATATCGACGCCGTCGCGGTGACCCAGGGGCCGGGACTCGTCGGGTCGCTGCTGGTCGGCGTCGCTTTCGCCAAGTCGCTGGCCGCTGCGCTCGACGTTCCGCTGGTGCCGGTGCAGCATCTGGCCGGGCATATCGAATCGCTCGTGGTCGAGGGCGGGCGGATGCCGCTGCCGGCCGTGGTGCTCGTCGTCTCCGGCGGACATACCAACCTCTACCTCACGACCGCGGCGGGCGCGCAGGGGTTGTCGCATCGGCTGGTCGGCCGCACGCGGGACGATGCGGCCGGTGAGGCCTACGACAAGGTCGCCTCGCTCCTCGGGCTCGACTACCCCGGCGGGCCGGTGATCGATCGAATAGCGCGCACGGGCGACGACCGGGCCGTCGATTTCCCCTTCGCCCGAATGACGCACGACGACCGCAACGCGGGGCCCGCGATGGCACGGCCGGCCGGACTCGCCGCGGCGCGCAGCGGCCGGCAGCTCGAGTTCAGCTTCAGCGGCCTGAAGACCGCGGTGAAGCGCCACGTGCAGGGACGGCGCGAAGCGCTCGGCTGCGAAGGCCGGCTTCCCGACGCCGAGATCGCCGGCATCTGCGCCAGCTTCCAGCGGGTCGTCGTCAGGACGTTGCTCGATCGGACGTTCCTGGCCGCCCGCCGGTACCAGGCGCAGAGCGTCGGCATCTCGGGAGGCGTGTCGGCCAATGCCCGGCTGCGGGCGGACGCCGCGGCACGGGCCGCGCGTGACGAGTTGCCCCTGTTCCTGCCGTCGCTGGCCCTGGCCACCGACAATGCGGCGATGATCGGGGCGGCCGGGCTGCGGCTGCTCCGCGCCGGGGTCACGGCGTCGCTCGATCTGAACGCGAAGGCGTCCCTGCCGCTCGACGACGCGCCACGCCGGTAACCGAGACGGCGCGGAAGCCGAAGCGGGCGGCACGAGGTGTCCCGGGCGCGGTAGAGTAGGTCTCATGATCTGGCATCAGCAGACGCATTGGCGAATCCTGGTCGCCCTGGGGCTGGGCATCGTCTACGGAATCATCGCGGCGCTCGCCGGCTGGGGCGGGTTCACCGGCGACTGGATCGCGCCTTTCGGCACGATCTTCATGCGCCTGCTGCTCCTGATCGCGGTTCCCCTGGTGTTGGCGTCACTGGTCACGGGCGTGGCGTCGCTGGCCGATTTGCAGAAGCTGTCCCGGATTGGCGGCAAGACGATCGCGGTCTATCTGGCCACGACCCTGGTGGCCCTCATCATCGGTCTCGTCCTGGTCAACCTGATTCAGCCGGGAGGGTCGATTCCGGAGAGCCTCCGCACGAGTCTTCAGGAGACCTACCAGGGAGACCTGGCCGACCGGCAGGCGGCCATCGACCAGGCCATGGACGCCGGACCGCTCCAGCCGCTGGTCGACATGGTGCCCGAGAACATCCTGGGCGCGGCCACGAACAATCGGGCGATGCTCAGCGTGGTCTTCGTGGCGTTCCTCTTCGGTGTGGCCCTCATGCAGATTCCCCGCCCGCGGGCACAACCGCTGCTCGACCTGTTCGAGAGCCTCAACGCCGCCATCATCGCCATCGTCGGGCTCATCCTGAAGGTCGCGCCTGTCGGCGTCTTCGCATTGATCGCCGGAACGATCACGACGGTGGCGGGCGACGACCCGGCCGACGTGGCGCAGTTGCTCGGCGCGCTCGGCCTGTACAGCCTGACGGTGCTCGTCGGATTGGCCATCCACGCCTTCCTGACCTATCCGCTGCTGCTGCACATCTTCACGCCGATCACGCCGGTGCGCTTTCTGCGGGGCATCGTGCCGGCGCAACTGGTGGCCTTCTCGACCTCGTCGAGCGCGGCGACCCTGCCGGTCACCATGGAGAAGGCCGAGCACGACCTGGGCGTCTCGGAGGAGGTCGCTTCGTTCGCGCTTCCGCTCGGCGCCACCATCAACATGGACGGCACCGCCGTGTACATGTCGGTGGCGGCCGTCTTCATCGCGCAGACTCTCGGCATTCCGCTCGACATCGGGGCGCAGGCGACCATCGTCTTCACCGCGATGCTGGCGTCTATCGGGACCGCCGCGGTACCGAGCGCCGGCATCGTGATGCTGGTCATCGTGCTCGAAGCGATCGGAGTGCCCCCCGCCGGCATCGCCCTGATCTTCGGCGTCGATCGGATTCTGGACATGTGCCGGACGGCGACCAACATCACCGGCGACGCGGCGGTCGCCACCGTCGTGGCGTCGACCGAGGGGCAGTTGCGTCCGACCGCCCTCAATGGTCTCGCCGGCGCGGCGGCCGGCGGTGCATCGGCGGGGGCTGGATCATGACGCCGACGCGCGCCGACGCGTGGGCGCTGCTCACCGAGTTCACGGCAGGCGAGGGCCTGCGGAAGCATGCGCTCGCCGTGGAGGCCGCGGTGCGCGGCTACGCCCGCCTGTGCGGGGAGGACGAGGAGGCGTGGGGCATCGTCGGCCTGATTCACGACTTCGATTACGAGCGCTGGCCGGACGCCTCGGATCACCCGTTCCGCGGCAGCGAGATCCTGCGCGAGCGAGGCTGGCCGGAGTACATGATCCGCGCCATCCTCTCGCACGCCGACTACAGCGGGGTCGCGCGCGGTTCGCGGCTCGAGCACACCCTCTTCGCCTGCGACGAGCTTGCCGGCTTCATCACCGCGGCTGCGCTGGTCAGGCCGACGAAGAGCGTCCTCGACCTCGAGGCCCGCTCGGTGAAGAAGCGCATGAAGGACAAGGCGTTCGCCCGTGCCGTCAGCCGCGACGACCTGCGTCAGGGGGCGGAGGAGCTCGGGCTCTCCCTCGACGAGCACATCACCAACGTCATCGGGTTCATGCGGGCGGAGGCCGACGCCCTGGGCCTGCGGGGCTCGTTGTGACGCGTGCCGGTGCCGGCGTTCCGAACCAGCGTCGAGTCCCTTCCGTATAGTCGTTCGACGTGGACGAGAAAGAACAGGCAGCGGTTTCGGGCGGCCCACCGTCGGATTCCGAGAACGGCGTCGCGAGGGTGGCCCGACTCGCCGGGGTCACCGTGCGCTACGGCCGCCGGCACGCGCTGCACGACGTCGACGCGGAATTCCTGCCGGGGGCGGTCGGGCTGCTGGGGCCGAACGGCGCCGGCAAGAGCACGCTGCTCAAGGCGTTGCTCGGCTTCGTTCGCCCGGACGGCGGCCGGATGCAGGTGCTCGGCATGGACGTCGTCGAGCGGCCCCTGCAGATTCGTGCGCGGCTCGGCTACATGCCGGAGTCGGAGGCGCACATCCCGGACGTCAATGCGGTCACTCTCGTCGCCTATTGCGGCCGCCTCGCCGGTCTGCCGGCTGCCGACGCCATGCAGCGCGCCCACGCCGTGCTGCAGTACGTGGGACTCGGCGAGGCGCGGTACCGCACGGTCGACACATATTCGACCGGCATGAAGCAGCGCATCAAGCTGGCGCAGGCGCTCGTGCACGATCCGGATCTCCTGTTCCTGGACGAGCCGACCAACGGGATGGATCCGAAAGGACGCGAGGAGATGCTGGCCCTCGTGTGCGATCTCGCGGCCCGCAAGGGGGTCAACGTGATCCTCTCGTCGCACGTGCTGCCGGATGTCGAGGCAACGTGCGAACGCGTGGTGGTTCTCCACCAGGGGAGGGTCGTCGCGCAGGGCCCGATTGCCGAGCTGAAGGGGACGAGCCGGCGCGTGTTCGAGGTGCGTGTGAAGGGCGACGCGGCGGGGTTCGTCGCCGGGCTCCGCGAAGCGGGTGTCGAGTGCCACGACACGGCCGGCGACGTCATGCGCGTGCTGATCGGCGAGGATCGCGGGGCCCGGGACCTGTTCGCGTTGGCAGTGCGGCACGACGTGCAGGTGCGCCACCTGCGTCCCAGCGTGCAGACGCTGGAGGACGTCTTCGCGCGTGCCGTCGACGAATCCTGATGCCCATTCACGACCACGGCTACGCGCGCTACTCCGGAACCCGCAGGCCGCCGGGCCGGGCGTGGGCCGTCATCGCCGGCGCCGGCATCCGGAACCTGCTGTCGGCCCGCTCGTTCCTGCTCGTTCTGCTGTTCGCGTGGCTGCAGTTCTTCGTCCGCGCGGTCATGTTCTACCTGGCGGCGAACGTGCCCCAGGCGGACGTGATAGCGCCTTCGCCGGCGACCTTCCGGGAGTTCTTCGACCAGCAGGGGTTCTTCGTCTTCGTCGTCGCCGTCTACGCCGGCACCGGGCTCATCGCCAACGACCGGCGCGTCAATGCGCTGCAGATCTACCTGGCGAAGCCGCTGACACGGATCGAGTACATCGCGGGCAAGCTTGCCGTGGTAATGACGTTCCTGGCCCTCGTCACCTGGGCCCCGGCGCTTCTGCTGCTCGTGCTTCAGACCATGTTCACCGGCAGCCTGTCGTTCGTGCGCGAGCACACGTTCCTGATCCCCGCGATCACGCTGTTCGGGTTCCTCTACGTCCTGCTGGCGTCGATTACGGTACTGGCGCTGTCGGCTCTCTCGACCAGCGCGCGTTACGCCGGCATGCTCTACGCCGGTGCCGTGATCTTTTCCGAGGCGGTGTTCCAGACGCTGCGGGGCGCTACCGGGGGCAGCGGCCTGTCCTGGGTCTCCTTCAGCGCCAGTCTTTCGCAGGTGGGAGACGTCATCTTCCGGGTCGAGCCGCGCTACGACACGCCGTGGGGTGTCTCCCTGGTGGCCGTCGTGACGGTCATTGCAGTCTCTGCCTGGGTGCTCGCGCGCCGGGTGCGCGGCGTGGAGATCGTCACGTGAGCCCGCCGGTGGTCGCCGCCCGCGGGGTGTCCAAGTGGTACGGACAGGTGATCGGGCTCAACGACGTCACGGTTTCCATCCCGCCGGGCATCAGTGGATTGCTCGGGCCCAACGGCGCCGGCAAGTCGACGTTGCTGAAGCTGGTCACGGGTCAGCTCAAGCCGAACCAGGGACAGCTTCAGGTGCTCGGAGAGCCGATCTGGGGCAATCCGGACGCGTACCGCCGCATCGGCTACTGCCCGGATCACGACGCCTTCTACGAGCGGATGACAGGCCGGGACTGGTTGACGGCGCTGCTCGGCCTGAGCGGGTTCGAGGGCGACAGGGCCGCACGCGCCGCCGAGCGGGCGCTGGAGACGGTTGGCCTTGCGACCGCTGCCGACAGGAAAATCGGCGGCTTCAGCAAGGGGATGCGGCAGCGCATCAAGCTGGCGCAGGCGATTGCGCACGAGCCGGAGCTGCTCGTGCTCGATGAACCGTTAGCCGGATTGGACCCGCTCGGGCGGCGGCGGGTGATCGACGTGATCAGGGCATGGGGCCGCGACGGGCGGAGCGTCGTCGTCTCGAGCCATGTCCTGCACGAGATCGAGCTGATGACCTCGAACATCCTGCTGCTGAACAACGGGCGAATCCTGGCCGAGGGAAACGTACACCAGATCCGCGATCTCATCGACGAGCACCCGCACACCGTCCGCATCTCGGCGGAGGATCCGCGCCGGCTCGCGCGCCATCTGCTCGGCTACTCCCACGTCATCGCCATGCAGTTGCGGGATGGCGCGGTTATTGCGCAGACGAACCGGCCGGATGCCTTCTACGCCGAGCTGACGCTGCTGGCTGCCGGCGACGAGGTCGGCGCCGTCCGGGAGGTGACCTCTCCGGACGACAATCTGCAAGCGGTCTTCTCCTATCTGGTCAAGCACTGATGGCGCACTCGATCGCTGCGTTCGGGACCGCCGCGCTGCGGGTCCTCGATCTGGGTCTCGGTCAGATGCTCTGGTCGCGGCGCACGGTCTTCATGGCGTTGGTCGCAGGGGGGCCGGTGCTGATCGCCGCGCTGCTGCGGGTCGTCTCCACGCTGCCGGCCTTCGGCGGAGGAGCAGGGGAGATCGATGGACGTCCGGTGAGTCTGGACGGGCCGGACATCTTCGGCCTCATGATCTGGACGTTCTACCTGCGCTTCACGGTGCCGGTGCTCGGCGTCTTCTACGGCACGGCGCTGATTGCGGACGAGGTCGAGGATCGCACCATCACCTACCTGTTCACCCGGCCCGTGGCGCGGGGCGCGGTCCTGGCGGGCAAGTACCTCGCCTACCTGGTCTGCACCGCCGTGGTGGTCCTGCCCTCGGTGATGCTCGTCTACTTTCTGGTCGTACCGCTGTTGGGGGGCAGCATCGGCCGGAACTTTCCGGCTCTGCTGCTCGACCTCGGACTCATCGCGGCCGGGCTCGCAGTCTACGGCGCCGTGTTTGCCTTTGTGGGGGCCTGGTTCCGGCGTCCTCTGCTGACCGGACTGGTGTTCGTGTTCGGGTGGGAGCCGGTTGTCGTTGTCCTGCCCGGCTACATGAAGTACCTGAGCGTTGCGTACTACCTGCAGGGACTCGCGCCGCACGCCATGCCCCAGGGCGACGCCCTGAGCGTGATACAGGCGGTGCTGACCTCGGTGCAGACGCCGCTGGGGACCGGAGCCAACCTGGCGGCGCTCGCCTTCATCGGTGCGGCGGCGCTGGCGGCGGCGATACGCGTCGTCGAGCGGCGCGAGTACGTGCTAGGGCAGTAGGCGTAGCCGCGCCGGGGGCGGGTTCCGAGCACGGAACCCGACCATCCGCCGGGGCTCCGCGGAACTTTCGACCGGGACGGCCGGTATACTCTGATGACGAGCCAAATGAGCATGACGACGCGCACCCGCTACGTGCTGTTCGGCGGCGCAGGCCTGATGGCGGTCGGGCTGGCCGGAGGGCTGGTGGCCTGGGTGAGCAGCCTGCCGTCGCTGGTACTGGCGCAGGAACGCCCCGACGAGTTGCGGTACGTTCCCCCGGAGGCGACGATTCTCTCGTTCGCCAACGTACGCGCGGTGATGGATTCGGACCTCCGGCGGCGCCTGCGCGAGATCCAGCCCGAGCTGGACGGACAGCGCGAGTTCCAGGAACGGACCGGCATCGACATCGAGCGGGACATCGAGTACGTGGTCGCCGGAGTTGTCCCGGACGGCTCGAACGACACGAGCGGCGTCGCGATTCTCTCGGGAGACTTCGACGTCGACCGGCTCGAAGCACTGGCCCTGGAGCACGGGGGCGCGGCCAGCGACTATCGGGGGCGCCGGTTGATCACCATCGCCGGGGAGCCCGTGGCGATGGCGTTCCTGGAGGCGGGGGTTATCGCGGTCGGGTCGGAGCCGGTCGTCCGGCGAACCATCGACCTGCCGGCGACAGGTGGAGGGGTGGACTCGAACGACTCGTTGATGGGCCTGCTGAACCACGTCGACAGTGGAAGCACCGCGTGGACCGTGGGCCGGCTCGACGGCGCGGGCGGCGGCGGGTGGCTTCCCGATCAGGTGGAGTCACAGGTCTCGCAGGTCGCGGGGTTCGCGGTCGGGGTTCGCGTCAACGGCGGAGTGAACGGGACGTTGACCGCGGTGGCGCGCGACGAGGAGACCGGGCGCAATCTGCGAGACCTGTTGCAGGGGTTCCTCGCTCTTGCCCGTCTGCAACTCGGCTCGCGTCCCGAGCTGCGCGGCCTGCTCGATTCGATTCGTCTGAGCACCGTCGGGGCGAACGTGACGCTGGCGTTCGAGCTGCCTGCCGACGCGGTGCTGGAACTGTTGCCCGACCGATCCGAGACGGATGCCGCGACTGTCCCGTGAGGGCCCGGCGCCCGCGATTTCCGTCCCGCCCTGCCATATCTTCTTCTACGGGACGCTGATGCGCGGCTTCCCGTTGCGGGTGCGTTCCGGCATCGTGCCTTTGCTATGATCGGAGATTGCGCGTCCCCGGGGAGTAGCGCGCAGTCATCGCATGAGTTACGAAACCGTCGGCGTGGTCGGCTGCGGACTGATGGGTTCCGGTATCGCGCAGGTAGCGGCGCAGGCCGGCTACCGCACCATCGTGCGCGAGGTGGACGACGAGACCGTCGCCGCCGGCATCGGCCGCATCGAGTCGTTCCTCGCGTCGGGCGTCCGGCGGGGCAAGGTCGCGGCGGAGGATCGGGATCGCACGCTGGCCAGTCTCCGCGGCACCACTCGGCTCGCAGACCTGGCGGACTGCGATCTGATCATCGAGGCGATCGTCGAGAACGTCGACGCGAAGTGCGAGGTGTTCGCGGCGCTGGAAGATCTGGTCGGAGACGATGCCGTCTTCGCCAGCAACACGTCGTCGCTCTGCATCACCGAGCTGGCGTCGGCCACTCGGCGGCCGGATCGGTTCGTAGGGCTGCATTTCTTCAGCCCCGTGCCGGTCATGAAGCTGGTCGAGGTCATTCGAGGACTCGCGACCAGCGACGAGACTCTCGTGGGCGTGTCCGCGTTCGGCCGCAGCGTGGGCAAGGAGCCGGTGACCGCTCCGGATCGTCCCGGATTCATCGCCAACCGGCTCCTAATTCCGTACCTGCTCGATGCCATCCGCGCGTACGAGGAGGGGGTAGGCACGATCGAGGACATCGACAAGACGATGTCGCTCGGATGCGGCTATCCGATGGGGCCGTTCACACTCCTCGATTTCGTGGGGCTCGACACCGCGTGCTACATCGCCGGCATCATGTACGACGAGTTCAAGGACCCGCGGTACGCGCCGCCGCCCCTGTTGAAGCGGATGGTCCTGGCCGGCCGGCACGGCCGGAAAACGGGCCGAGGTTTCTACACGTACTGATGTCGCTGCCGATGAACGAGGGACGCGTCCGGGCGGCGGTCGAGACGCTGCTGGCCGAGGTCGGCGAGGATCCGACCCGCGAGGGTCTGGCCCGTACTCCCCACCGTGTGGCGGAGGCTCTCAAGTACCTGACCAGCGGCTACGGGAAGGACATCGACGCGGTTCTCAACAACGCGCTCTTCACGGTCGAGTGCAACGAGATGGTGATCGTGAAGGACATCGACTTCTACAGTCTGTGCGAGCATCACCTGCTGCCGTTCTTCGGCAAGTGTCATATCGCGTACCTGCCGCGCGACCGGGTGGTCGGGTTGAGCAAGATCCCGCGTCTCCTGGATGTATTCAGCCGGCGGCTGCAGATCCAGGAGCGCCTCACGAACCAGATCGCGGAAGTCATCTCGGACAGGCTCGATCCGCTCGGCGTCGGCGTGGTCATCGAGGCGACCCATCTGTGCATGCTCATGCGGGGCGTGGAGAAACAGAACGCCTTTGCACTTACGAGCGCCATGCGCGGCGCATTCCGCTCGGACGCCCGGACGCGGATGGAGTTCCTCGATCTGCTGAAGCTGCGCGGCGACATGCGCGCCGCGCTGGATCCGGCCCGGCTCGTGGCCGGCGCCGGGGAGGTGGCGCCAACATGAGACGGTTGCGCTTCCGGAGGTGGACGTGGGCGGTGCTGGCGGGCCTTGCGGCCGGAGCCGCGGCTCCGGCCGCGGGCGGCCAGGCGAGCCTTGTCGAATCGGTGGAGGTGCGTTGTCCGTCGGTGCTCGGCATCGGGGTGGAGACGGATCTCGTCTTCTGCGACGTGCTCGCCCAGCAGGACCCGACCCTGGGCGTCATCGTCGTCCTTCCGCGGCGCCGGGGCGAGGCGACGCTCTCGTTCAATCTTCACAACCGCCACACGTATTCCGAGGACGACGTCCGGCGCGGTCGCGCATACGTGCGATATCTCGCCGAGGTCGCCGTCGCTTCGCCGGCGGGCGACGTGCTCGCGCGGCGTTACGTCCTGAACGAGTTCCGGACGGCGGACGACCTGTTCGACCGCGTCGGCGGGGGCGCCGGGCCGGAAGGGCTCAAGGCGGTTGCGCCCACCGGGTCGGAACGGGTTTTCGTGACAATCCCGCCCGCTCTGGATCAGGTGGTGATCGTGGGGCAGACGCTGGAGCTGACCGGCATCGAAGGCAGCCTCGAACGCATCTGGTCACCGGGCCGGCCGGTTGCGATCATCAGCGACATGAAGCTCGAGTACGTATCCCGATAGTTCGGAACACACGCAGGCATGAAGTCAATACACGATCTGATCATCGTCGGCGCGGGGCCGGCGGGTCTGGCTGCCGCAATCGCGGCCAAGCAGGCCGGTCTCGATTTCCGCACGTTCGAGAAGGGCGTGCTGGTCAACGCGCTGTTCCATTTTCCCGGCCAGATGGTCTTCTTCACCACGCCGGACCTGCTCGAGATCGGCGGGCTGCCGTTCGTGACCCCGCATGGGAAGCCGACGCGGGACGAGACGCTGCGCTACTACCGGCGCGTCGTCGATACCTACGATCTCGCCATAGATTTCGGCTATTCGGTGACCGCGATCCGCCGCGGCGACGACGCCTTCACGATTCGCACGGCACACGATGCGCGCGGTGACGAGACGTGGCGTGCGAGAACCGTGGTCATCGCCAGCGGGTGCTACGACCATCCCAACCAGCTCGGCGTCCCGGGGGAGGATCTGCCGCACGTTTCTCACTACTACACCGAGCCGCACGAGTTCTACCGCAAGCCCGTGGTGGTCGTCGGCGGCAAGAACTCCGCCGCCGAAGCGGCGCTCGACCTGTACCGCAGCGGAGCGCGCGTCACCCTCGTGCACCGGCGGGCCGAGCTCGGCGCCTCCATCAAGTACTGGGTCAAGCCGGACATCGAGAACCGCATCAAGGAGGGTTCCATCGCGGCGCTCTTCGAGACCCGCGTCGTCGAGATTCGGCCGCACGAGGTCGTCGTCGAGCGGGACGGCGTGCGCGACATCATCCCCGCAGAAGGCGTCTTTCTGCTGACCGGCTACCTCGCCGATCTCGATTTCCTGCGCGCAGCGGGCATTCAGGTGGCTGCCAACAACGTGCCGCGGCACGACGCCGAGACGTTCGAGACCAACGTGCCCGGTCTGTATCTGGCCGGCGCCGTGGTCGCGGGAGCCAACCGCGGCGAGGTGTTCATCGAGAACGGCCGGTTCCATGGCCGCGTCGTCGTGGAGCACATTGCGCGCCGCCTCGGCCGCGAGACGGTCGGCGCGTAGGAGCTCCGTGCCGGGAACCCGTCGCCCGCGGCTCTCCGAAGTCCTACTGAACGCCCGCGTCGGAGAACGGCTTGCCCTCGGCCAGCAGGCGCATCTCCAGCAGGTCGATCAGTGCCGCGCACCTTTCGCACGGGTCGTCCTTCTCCAGTAGCGCCTGCCGTTCGATCGGCTCGAACTCCAGATACTGGGACAGGACGTTGACCAGCTCCCCGTCGGCCATGCCCGGCGGGATCCGGGACGTTGCCACCGCCTTCGCCGCCTGCCGGCCCAGCAGGTCCTCCAGCCGTTGCCGGCCTGCCTGCAGGCGTGTCTCGCGTTCGGCGACAGGACGGTCGGGCATCACGTCGACCGCGGCGATGCGGTAGGCCCTCGAATGGTCCTCTTCCTGCACCCGGAAGCGCTGGCTTCCCCGCAGCACGATGTTGTAGCGCCCGTCGGGAAGCGACGCGACGTGCGTTATCCGCCCCGCGCAGCCGATCGCGAAGATGGGGGGATTCGGGCCGGCGTGGCGTTGCCAACCGTCACGGAGGAGCACCATTCCAATCAGGCGGTCGCCGTCGATGGCGTCGGCCACCATCTCGCGGTAGCGCGGCTCGAAGATGTGCAGCGGCAGGAAGACTTCCGGGAACAGCACCACGTTCGGGAGCGGGAAGATCGGTATCCGGTCGGGCAAGGTAGCGCGAGCCACTCAGTGCACCGTCTTCGTCTTCTTGTCCATGTAGTCCGTGAGGACGTAGCGCCCCAGGGTGTGCGGCGTCGTGAAGTACGCCTTGCCCCGGCAGATGGCGGCTACCCGCCGGACGAAGCTGACCAGCTCGTAGTCGCGCGCCAGCATGAACGTGTTGATCATGATGCCGGCACGCCGGCAATTGGCCACCTCGGCGAACGTCTCGCGGATGATCGCGGGGTCGAGGCCAAACGCGTTGCGGTAGATGCGTCCGTCCGGCTGCGTGAGGGCCGAGGGCTTGCCGTCGGTGATCATCACGATCTGGCGCATGTCCTTGCGCTGCCGTTCGAGGATGCGTCGCGCCAGGCGCAGACCCTCGCGGGTGTTCGTGTAGTAGGGGCCTACGCGCACGCGCGCGAGCTGCTTGAGCGGGATCTCCTCGGCCGTATCGTGAAACAGCACGGCGTTCAGGGCGTCACCCGGATACTGGCTGCGGATCAGGTGGGACAGGGCCAGCGCCACCTGCTTGGCCGGCGTGAAGCGGTCCTCGCCGTAGAGGATCATGCTGTGGCTGCAGTCGAGCATGAGGACAGTCGCGCACGAACTCTGGTACTCGCCCTGCGCCACCATCAGATCCTGGTACCGCACGTCGATGGAGCCGCCTTCTCCGGCCGGGGCGCGCCGTACGGCGTTCAGAATCGTGCCGCTCGCGTCTATGTTCAGCGTGTCGCCGAACTCGTACGGCTTCGGGGCGCCGCCCGCCTCCACGCCGGTGGCCAGCTCGCGCGTGTCGTGTCGCCCGATGCTGCTGCGTCCGGTCGTTCCGAGGAGCTCCCGCAGGGCCCGGTACCCGAGAAAGTCGAGGCTCTTGTCGGTCACCCGGAAGTGCGTCGGGGGAGGGTCCCGGCCGGCGTCGCCGGCGGTGCCCGAGCCGGGGGGCGTGCCGGACTCCAGCGAGATGTACCCCTGGGACGCCATCTGCCGGATCAGCTCCTGGATCAGCTCTTCGAGATCCGACAGACCGTCGGCCTGGTCCGCGTCGGCCGGATCCCCCAACAGGCGTTGGAGCGCGTCGTCCGAGAGCAGGCCGCCGTTGAGCAGCGCGTCGAGAATCGCGTCGTGCAACGACTGCAGGCTCTCGTGGTCGTCCTCGCCGGACGGATCGGCGTATTGACCGTGGGGGTCGCCGAACCCGCTCGAAAGAAGCAGTTGGGAGAGCTTGGAGACCAGCTCGTCCAGGTCGATGCCCTCGAGGTCGTCGCCGGTGTAACGGGTGTAGCGATAGCGCATCCGCCCCGCGTCAGTTGTAGTACTTCTTCCGGTCGCCGCGCGGCATCGGCTGCCGCGGCTCGAAGGCCGGCTCCGACGGCCGCTCGCGGGGGCGCGGCTTCTCGACCGCTTCGTAGCCGCCACCGTCGCTGCGGCTGATTTTGCGCTGGGCGCAGAGTCCCTCGAGCACGAAATCGACGGCGGCCGCGATCTGCGCCGGCGGATCGCCGGCGCCCGCGCCGGCGTGCGCGGCCAGCTCCAGCAGTCCGTGGATTTCCGCCACGTCCGCGAGGAAAACCTTCGACGAGGTGGTGTCGCTCTCCTGCAGCGTACCGCCCATCTCGAACCACTCGATGACCTGATTCGTATCGACGCCGTCGAACCAGCCTCCGAAGACGGCCCCGACGGCGGCGCGAATCAGCTCGCGTCCGACGGCGTCGGCGCCGCGCAACTCGCCCTCGTACTCCAGCTCGAACTTGCCGGTCAGCGCCGGGAGCGCCGCGTATACGTCGGTGACCCGCGCGGCAGGCGCTTCGTCGGCGGCCAGGGCGCGACGCTCCGCGTTCGACACGACGTTCTCGAGACAACTGATCGGCATCCGTTGGCTGACGCCCGAGCGGCCGTCGATCTTCTTGTTGGCCCGCGCCTGGAAGGCGATCTCCTCGACCACCTCGCGCACGTAGAGCGGCACCACGACGTCGGCCGCGGCCCCGCGGGCGACCCACGCCTCCTGCTCGGTGATGGCGATGGCCTCGTGGCGCGTGCGCGGATAGTGCGTTCGTATCTCCGAGCCGATGCGGTCCTTCAACGGGGTGACGATCTTGCCCCGGGCCGTGTAGTCCTCGGGATTGGCCGTGAACGTCATGGCGATGTCCAGACGCAGGCGGACCGGGTAGCCGCGGATCTGGATGTCGCCTTCCTGCAGGATGTTGAACAGGCCGACCTGGATCTTGCCGGCGAGGTCGGGCAGCTCGTTGATGGCGAAGATGCAGCGGTTGGCGCGCGGCACGAGCCCGTAGTGGACGGTCAGCTCGTCCGAGAGCCGGCGCCCCGCCGCTGCCGCCTTGATGGGATCGATGTCGCCGATCATGTCGGCGATGGTGACGTCGGGGGTCGCGAGCTTCTCGACGTAGCGCATCGAGCGGTCGAGCCAGGCGACGGGCAGGTCATCTCCCTCCTCCTCGACGCGCGAGCGGCAGGCCGGGCAGATCGGTGCGAGCGGATCGTCGTTGATGTCGCAACCGGGCACGACGGGGAGCGCCTCGTCGAGCAGCTCCGTCAGGCCCCGGATCAGCCTCGTCTTCGCCTGTCCGCGCAGACCGAGCAGCACGAAATCGTGGCGAGAGAAAACCGCGTTGGTCACCTGCGGAACGACCGACTCGTCGTAACCCACGATGCCCGGAAACAAGGGCTCGCCGCTTCCCAGCCGGCGCATCAGGTTGTCGCGAAGCTCCTGCTTGACGCTGCGGTGGGGAATCTTGCCCTTGTCGACCGCCCGACGCAGGCTCCCCAAGGTGGTGGGCAGCATGAACCGATCTTACTAGAATCGTCTCGGACCACCCGGACCGGCGCCGGCCATTGCCGTGCGGCCCCGCCGTCGCTACAATGCGGGTGGATCGTGGACCGGTGCGCCGGCCGGCCGCCGGAGGGCAGGATCGTGTCGGTGCGGCCAGCCCGGTCCCCATATCCCTGGAGAACGTTGCCATGAGCACTCTTCCCAAGTATCCCGGCGAGCGGATTACCGCCAACGGCAATCAGCTCGTTTCGTACCACACCGAGGCGCGCATCGCGGACGCGGGGATTTTCTATCCGATTACGCCGTCGACCGAGGGTGGCGAGCTCTATCAGCAATCCTTCGCCGAGGGGCGCCTGAACGTCTTCGGGCGCAACACGCTGGCGGTGGAAGCCGAGGGCGAGCACGCGGCGCAGGGCGGGGCCATCGCCTACTCGGTGTGCGGCCGCCGGGTGGTCAACTTCACGTCGGGGCAGGGCATCGTCTACGGCGTCGAGCAGTATTACCATGCGCCGGGCAAGGCCTCGACGATGGTGGTCGAGGTGGTGGCGCGGGCGTTGACCAAGCACGCCCTGAACGTCCACTGCGGGCACGACGACGTGTACGGGGCGCTCGACGTGGGCTGGATCATCCTGTTCGGCAAGGATGCGCAGCAGGCGGCCGACCAGGCCCTGATTCTGCGCCGCGTCACCGAACTCAGCCTGACTCCCGGCATGAACGTCCAGGACGGGTTCCTGACCTCGCACCTCGAGCGGACGTTCTACCGCCACGAGTCCGAGCTCATCCGCGAGTTCCTCGGGGCGCCGGAGGACATCATCGAGTGTCCCACCGAGGCGCAGCAAACGCTCTACGGTCCGACCCGCCGCCGCGTGCCGCGGATGATCGACCTGACCAACCCCGTGCTCCTCGGACCGGTGCAGAACCAGGAGCACTATATGCAGGGCGTCGTGGCGAGGCGCAACAACTTCGTCGAGCCAATCCTGCAGTTCCTCGAAGAGGCCCACACCGAGTTCGGCCGCCTGACCGGCCGCTACTACGGGCTGGTGACGCAGTACAAGGCGGACGACGCCGATACGGTGTTCCTCTCGCTCGGCTCGGCCGCCGAGAACTGCGAGGCGGCGGTCGACTACCTGCGCGAGACCCGCGGCGCCAAGGTCGGGTCCGTTCATCTGAACGTCTTCCGGCCCTTCCCCGAGCGGGCGGTGGTCGAGGCGCTGGCCGGCAAGAAGAACGTGATCATCATCGAGCGCACCGACGAGCCCCTGGCCGGCGACAACCCGATGGGGCGAGACACCCGCACGGCGCTGAACAAGGCGCTGAAGCTCCGCGGGCGACCGGTCGAGGCCGGCTTCCCGGAGGTGACTCCCAGCCGGATGCCGCGGCTGTTCAACGGCATCTACGGGCTGGGATCGCGTGACTTCCGTCCCGAGCAGATCATCGGCGCCTACGAGTACGTCACGAGCGGACGCGCCCGGACGGACGGCAAGACGGCGGCCGACGGCGAGTCGTTCATGGTGCTCGGCGTACCGCATCCGTACGAAGTGAAGTCCGACGAGACGCCGTCCCTGCTGCCGGAAGGAGCCATCGCGGTCCGCTTCCACTCGATCGGCGGCTGGGGCGCCATCACCACCGGCAAGAACCTCGGAGCCATCATCGGCGACTTCAACGACTTCCTGTCGGAGCGCAGCACGGACGTGGATGAGTACGGCCGGCCGAAGGAGGTCATTCACGTCAGCGCCAACCCGAAGTACGGGTCCGAGAAGAAGGGGGCGCCGACCTCCTATTTCCTCGTCGTCGCCCCGGAGCGCATCCGCGTCAACTGCGACCTGCGACACGTGGGTGTGGTGCTCTGCTGCGACCCGAAGGCCTTCACCCACTGCAACCCGCTCGAGGGCATCTCCGAGGGCGGCGCGTTGATCTGGGAGTCCGACGAGGAGCCGAAGGACGCCTGGGAGCGGTTGCCGCTGTGGGCGCGCTCGCAGATCATCGAGCACAAGATTCGGGTCTACACCCTGCCCGGCTTCGACATCGCCCGCAAGGCGACCAACCGGCCGGATCTGCAGCTCCGGATGCAGGGCAACGCATTCCTCGGCGCCTTCTTCGCCGTCTCGCCGCTGCTCGAGGAGTTCGACATCAGCCGCGAGCAGTTCGAGGAGGTCGTCCACAAGCAGTACAAGAAGAAGTTCGGCCGGCTCGGCGACGCCGTCGTGCAGTCGAACATGGAGGTCATGACGCAGGGCTTCGGCCGGGTGCGCGAGATCCCGATCGGCGAGATCCAGGCCGCCGACCGGTCGACCCTGCGCGGGCTGCCGATTCTGCCGCTGGCCGCGATGCCGACCAACGGCGGCGGAGAGGGCTGCGCGACCTGCCGTTCGCACGATCTCCCGGAAGGGCAGGAGGAGCGGACGCCGGTCACGCAGGTCGCGAGCTTCGACAACGAGTTCCGGTCGGACTACGGCTACGACCAGCCCGCCTCGCCGCTCGCCGCGATGGGCGTGATGGCGGCCGGCAGCGGCGACACCGCCTCGAAGTACGTCGCTCGCCGCGAGACCCCGCTCTTCATCGCCGAGAACTGTACGCAGTGCATGGAGTGCATTTCGGTCTGCCCGGACACGGCCTTGCCGAACTGCTCGCAGGACATCGACACGGTCCTGCGGACCGCCATCACCAACTACGTCACCGACGACGGCGAGCGGAGCAAGATGCTCGCGGCCGTGCCGGAGATGGAGCAGCGGACCCGGGAGGCGATGAACGAGGCAGTGAAGGCGAAGGTCCAGACTCCGCTGCCGGAGATCATCCGCGACGTCACGAACAACCTGAACGGCTTCTCGGAGACCGCGAAGAACGAGTTCTTCGACGTCATCGACAAGCAGCCGCTCGCTTACAACAAGGTGAACGCCATCTTCAAGTCGGCCGAGCGCAAGAACCCGGGCAGCGGCGGGATCTTCTCCATCTTCGTCTCGGACCTCTGCAAGGGCTGCGCGGCCTGCGTGACCGCCTGCGGCGACCACGAGGCGCTGAAGATGGTGCAGGAGACCGAGGAGGTCAACGCCGACCACGAGACCGGCACCGCATTTCTCGACCTGCTGCCCGACACCTCGCAGAAGTTCCTCGGCCTCTACAACAACGAGAACCCGACCGATTCGAAGACCGCGACGCTGCGCAACCTGATGATGGTGCGCCGCAACTACGACGCGCTCGTCTCGGGCGACGGCGCCTGCGCCGGCTGCGGCGAGAAGAGTGTGCTGCGCGCCATCGCCGGGGTGACCGAGGCGTACCTGCGACCGATCTTCCACGAGAAGGCGGCGCGTCTGCGCCGCGTAGCGGACGAGCTCGAAGCCAACGGTCCAGCGCGTCTCGAAGCCCTGGCCGAGCGCGACCCCGAGCAGCACACGCTGTTCGTGCGCACCGTCGCCCACATCCTGATGGGGCTCGGCGGCGACACCGACGACGACACGACGGCGCGGCTCGAGGCGCACGGACCGATCTCGAACGAGCAGGTCGTCGGGGCCATCAGCGCCGTCATGCGGCAAGAGGCATTCAACCACCAGGAGCTGCAGGCGCTCGACGGCCGGCTGCCGAACGGCCAGTCGGTGATGGCGATGGCCGCGCACACCGGCTGCAACACGGTCTACGGCTCGACCCCGCCGAACAACCCGCACCCTTATCCCTGGATGAACTCGCTTTTCCAGGACGGGTCAACGATCGGTTGGCTCATCGGCGAGAGCTTCATCATGGAGCACGGCCGCCGGTCGGTCATTCCGGAGCGGCTCGCGACCTGGCTCCTCGAGCGCGAGGACGGCATCATCGACCAGCAGCGCTACTACGAGTTCACCCACTTCTCCGACAACCTGATGACCGACGCCGAGATCAACGAGATGCCGCGTGTCTGGATCGTCGGCGGCGACGGCGGGATGGGCGACATCGGCTACCAGAACGTCTCGAAGATGGTTCTGCAGAACCGCCCGAACGTGAAGGCGCTGATGCTCGACACGCAGGTCTACTCGAACACCGGCGGCCAGAACTCGGACTCGACGCCGATGCTCGGCGGCGGCGACATGAACTCGTTCGGGGCGGCCAGCCAGGGCAAGTGCGTCGAGAAGAAGACGGTCGCCGAGACGTTCCTTGCCGGCCACGGCTCGCCCTTCGTGGCGCAGGTCTCCATCGCCAACGCGCCGAAGCTGTTCCGGTCCATTCTCGACGCGCTCGACTACCGCGGCACCGCGTTCCTGCAGTGCTTTACCACCTGCCAGCCCGAGCACGGGGTCGGCGACGACATGGCCCTCGATCAGGCGCAGCGGGTCCGCGACTCGCGCGGGGCGCCCGAGTTCGTCTTCAACCCGCGGATGGGCGAGACCTACGAGGAGGCGCTCGACCTGAAGGGCAACCCCAACATGCAGGGGGACTGGTACAAGACGAAGTTCAAGGCGACCGGCGAGCCGTACCGCTACACCGTGGCCCACTGGTGCGCCACCGAGGCGCGCTTCCGCAACCACCTCAAGAAGATCAAGGAGGAGGAGGCCGCCAGGCTCATTCCGCTCGAGAGCATGCTCGCGCGGCTGACCCAGAACGACGTGGTATACCGGCGGCACCTCGACCCGGAGCACCGCGCCTACGTGCCCGACTTCGGCGTCTACATCAAGACGCTGCCGGCCAAGGGCACCAAGCCGGTGACGATGAAGATCTCGCGCCAGCTCGTGCTTTTCTGCGTGGAGCGCCGCAAGGCATGGCGCCTGCTCCAGAGCAAGGTCGGCATCCAGAACACCGAGTATGCGGCGCAGCGCGCCATCCTGGCCGACGTCGACGCCGGGATTATCTCCAAGGAGGACCTCTTCTCGCGCGCCGAGGAGCTGATGGAGGAGCGCGTGCTCGGGCCGGCGGCGACGAAGACGGCGTAGGGGCGGTAGCGAGGGCCGGGCGCCGGCGCCCCGACGCAAGCTCGACCCTCGGCTTTACGCTGCCGCCGGCGCGACTGCGGGAGTTGACAGACGCCGGACGTCAGCGCTCCGCGGACAGCGCATCCGCCGTGACGTAGCGAGGCTGGATGTCGATCGGCACGCTGCGGAGACGGTCGAGCACGCGCTGCACCTCCGGCCGTACCACTCCCAGCGTCTCCAGCACGCGATTGGCCTCCTCGTAGTCGCCCTGCGCCTGGATCGTCATCAGCCGGCTGGTCAGTCCCTCCACCGCGTTCCGGATGCGCCCGTGGTCCACCCGGAACCGCCCGTCCGGCCCGACCCGCACCGCGCCGGCATCGAGGAAGGTGTTGAGCTGGATCGCCACCCCGCGCCCGTGCGCCGCGCCGATGCCGAAGCGAATCGACCGGAACGTCGAGGCGAGGAAGGTCGTGTAGATCTGGCGTTCCAGGGAGCGGTCGATGACGCCCTTGTCGATCAGGTAGTGGAGCGCCCAGAGGCCCGAGACGTCGGCTTTCGCCTCCTCGATGGTGCTGTAGGTCTCGCGCAGGGCCTGCCGGACCGTGGTCTCGCGCCCGTCGATCTCGAGGGAATGCGGTCCGAGCCCGTGCATCAGCTCGTGCATCAGGATGTGCGTGAAGAACGCGTCGAACGAGATGTCGGCGCGCTCGCTGGAGGGCAACGCCAGCGCGGCGATCGGGGTCAGAACCCGCTGGAACTTCGCCTCCTGGACGTTCTTCAGCATGACCCGCTTCGAGCCGTGGTCGCGGATGACCCGCTCGTCGTTCGGCAGGTTGAACGCGGCGGTCTGCACCCCGCTGTTGGCGTCGCCGGCCGTGAACACGACGTTGACCACCCGGATCGGGGCGAGGGCGCCCAACTCCGGATCCCGGTACGCAGGGTCGATCGGCAGGTTGTCCTCGAGCTCCTGCAGATCCCCGCCGAAACGCGCGAGCTGTGCGGTCTCGGCATCGTCGCGGATGGTGACGAACGCCTCGAAGGCCGCCTTGTAGTTGAACCACTCGTCCTCGTACACCTCGTACGGGCCGATGGTCGGCTCGATCGCGGCGTCGAGCTCCATCCACGCCACGTCGCTATCGTAGTATTCGTTCGATGCGAAGGCGTCCGCGCGGGTCCGCAGGTAGCGCGCGAGCGTCGGTTCGGCGGTCAGGCCGGCGGCCGCCCGGAGGTGTTCGGCCGCGATGGCGAGAGGTCCCTGGTACTCCAGACTGTAGGGCACCGCTCGCAGTCCGCCCTCCCGATCCCGGCGGATGACGGTGAAGAAACCGGTGGCCGCCCGCCGCTCCTCTGCGGAGAGCCCGTCGATCCAGGCCGCGACCTCGTCGCGCGTGGCGTCGGGCGGGTAGTAGGCGGCGCCTTCCGGCTTGGGCGGCACGCCGGGCACGAACGCGCGGTTCTCCTCGACGCGCGACCAGGGGCCCTTGTTCACGAGAAAGAAGGCGAGCTGCGCACGACCGGCCGGGCTACGCTCGTTCTGGAGGGCGAGCAGCAGGGAGGGGTTGCCGGGCCACACCTGCTCGAGGAACAACGCGTCCATGATGCGCGCCGCGTCGATGATCCGTGCCAGCGCCGCCCGCTCGGATCGGGGCAGGGCGGAGATATCGGCGCCGACGTCGACCGGAGCGAAGAGCGGTGTCATGGTGGTGCCGAGCTGCTGGCTCTGCGCGGGAGGACTCGCGGCGGCGATCAGCGCGGCGAGGCTGATTGCGACGGCGGCGGCTCTTGTCATCTGCCCGACCTCCTACAATTAGTGTAGACGAGCTTGCATGATCGAGAAGACGCAGCTTGCCGTCATCGGTGCGGGTCCGGGCGGCTACACGGCGGCTTTCCTGGCCGCGGACCTGGGATTGGCGGTAACTCTCATCGATGAGGCCCCGCGTCCCGGCGGGGTCTGCTTGTATCGCGGCTGCATGCCGTCGAAGGCGCTGCTGCATGCGGCGAAGGTGCTGACCGACGCCCGCGCGGCGGCCGCCTGGGGCGTGACTTTCGGGGAGCCGACCATCGACGTCGGCCGGCTGCGGGCATGGAAGGACGAGGTCGTCGCGAAGCTGACCGGCGGACTGGCCCTGCTGTCCAAGCAGCGGGGAGTGAACCGCGTGCAGGGTCGTGCCACCTTCGAGGATGCACACCGGCTGCGTGTCTCGCCGACGGGTGACCGAGCGGGTGATGGTCCTCTGACGATCGCGTTCGAGCACGCCATCCTGGCAACGGGCTCGCGACCGGCCCGGCCCGCCGCGCTGGGCCTCGACGATCCGCGGGTGCTCGACTCCACGCGCGCTCTCGACGTCGACAGCGTGCCGGGATCGCTGCTGGTGGTCGGGGGAGGCTACATCGGCTTGGAACTGGGGACCGTCTATGCCGCGCTGGGGTCCGCCGTCACCGTCGTCGAGATGACCGGCGGTCTGCTGCCGGGCGCCGACGCAGACTTGGTAAGGGTTCTTGCGCGGCGCATCGCCGGCAGTGTCGGATCCGTGCACGTGAACACTTCCGTGGCGGGCTTGACGGCCCGCCACGACGGCATCGATGCCGTGCTCGACACACCTGGGGGAGAGTCGCGCGTCGAGCGTTTCGATCAGGTGCTGGTAGCCGTCGGGCGGAGGCCGAACTCGGATGTGGCGGGTCTGGAACGCACGCGGGTCGAGCGCGATGCCCGTGGGTTCATTCGGGTCGACGCGCAGCGCCGCACGGCGGAGCCTGCGATCTTCGCGGTCGGCGACGTCGCCGGAGAGCCCATGCTCGCGCACAAGGCGTTCGCCGAGGCACGAGTTGCAGTCGAGACGGTCGCGGGGAGGGCTGCGTCGTTCGCCCCGCGGGCAGTGCCGGCAGTCGTCTTCACGGACCCCGAGGTGGCATGGTGCGGCCTGACCGAAGCGGATGCCAAGGCATCCGATCGCACCGTGTCGGTGGCCAGGTTCCCGTGGGGTGCGTCCGGCCGTGCGCTCACGCTCGACCGGCCGGAGGGCCTGACGAAGTTGGTTCTCGATCCGCAGTCCGGGCAGATCCTGGGGGTGGGCCTGGTCGGCGCCGGGGCCGGCGAGCTGATTGCAGAAGGGGTCGTTGCGGTGGAGAAGGGACTGACCGCGGCCGACGTCGCCGCTGCGATTCACCCGCACCCCACGGTTTCCGAGACGTTCGCCGAGGCGGCGGAGGTCTTCTTCGGCCGCAGCGCGCACGTCTACCGGCCGAAGCGCAGTTGATGCGGTTCGCGCCTGCCGCGGGTCTCAAGACACGCAACGGTCAAGCGCCGCGGTCTGCTCGTGCGCGTGGTAGGAGCTGCGGACGAGCGGCCCCGACTCGACGTGGCGGAACCCGAGGCCCCGGGCGTGGCTCTTCAGCTCCCGGAACTCGTCGGGATGGTAGTAGCGCGACACCGGAAGATGGGCCGCGGACGGCCGCAGGTACTGGCCGATGGTCACGATGTCGCAGCCGGCCCCGCGCAGGTCAGTCAGGGCGGTGAGGATCTCGTCGCGGGACTCGCCCAGGCCGACCATGATCCCCGACTTCGTCGGCGTGGACGGACGGTACCGCCGCGCATGGTCGAGCAGGCGCAGCGCGCGTCCGTAGCGTCCTCCGGGTCGGGCGGTGCGATAGAGACGCTCGACCGTTTCCAGGTTGTGATTCAGCACGTCGGGGCCGGCGTCGAGCACGCATTCCAGGGCGCACGTGCGTCCGGAGAAATCGGGAACGAGCACCTCTACGCGACAGGTCGGCACGCGCTGTCGGATGGCGCGAATCGAATCGGCGAATACCGAGGCCCCGCCGTCCGGCAGGTCGTCGCGGTCGACCGACGTGACGACCACGTACGCCAGACCGAGCGCGGCCACGGCCTCCGCCAGCCGCGTCGGCTCGCCGGGGTCCACGGCCCCCGGGGTGCCGTGCACCACGTTGCAGTAGCCGCAGGAACGCGTACAGACGCTTCCCAGGATCATGAATGTCGCGGTGCCGTGCTCCCAGCACTCGCCGATGTTCGGACAGCTCGCCTCCCGGCACACCGTGTTGAGGGCGAGATCGCGCGTCAGGCGGGCCACGTGCAGGTAGCCGGGGCTTCCCGGCGCCCTGACCCGCAGCCACGGAGGCTTCGCGCCGCGGGGCAGGTCGCGCGAACGCGCCGGCCGGCCGCGAATGAGAGTCACGGGAACGGGAGCTGTCATGCGCTGATCGAATCGTACCGCGGGTGCTCGGACGGCGTCCACCGGGCGTCGCGGAGCGCGGGCGCGGCGGCCCGACTTCGCCTTGATCCCTGGCGGGCCAGCCTGTATTCTGTGGGCGGCAACAACTGGTTCGCGTAGTTCGGAGGAGATGAATGGCCTATTCGATCTGTGAGCCGTGTGTCGGCACGAAGGACACCGCCTGCGTTGACGTGTGCCCGGTCGATTGCATCCACCCGCGCAAGGACGAGGAAGAGTTCGAAGCGGAGACGATGCTGTATATCCACCCGGAAGAGTGCATCGACTGCGGGGCCTGTGTGCCGGCGTGCCCCGTCGAGGCGATTTTCGCCAACGACGAGGTGCCCGAACAGTGGGAGAGCTTCATCGAGACCAACGCCGAGTGGTACGAGGGCAAGTAGGCGGTACTGAACGATTGGCCGGCCGCTCGTGCGGCCGGTAGCGGAATCCATCCAGATGGGTCTCATCGATCATCGTTTCGAAGACAACTTCATCACGACCAATCTCGACCGGGTTCTCAACTGGGCGCGGCAATCCTCGCTGTGGCCGATGGGATTCGGTCTCGCCTGTTGCGCAATCGAGATGATCGCGACGTCGACGTCGCGCTACGACATAGCCCGTTTCGGGGCCGAGGTTTTTCGCGCGTCGCCGCGGCAATCCGATCTGATGATCGTGGCGGGCACCGTCACCAAGAAGATGGCGCCGGTGCTGCGGCGGCTGTACGATCAGATGCCGGAGCCCAAGTGGGTCATCTCCATGGGCAGTTGCTCGAATGCGGGGGGTCCGTTCCCCACGTACAGCGTGCTGCAGGGCGTCGACAAGATAGTGCCGGTGGACGTGTACGTATCGGGTTGTCCGCCCCGCCCCGAGGCGCTGCTGTACGGGCTGATGCGACTGCAGGACAAGATCCGGAAGGAAAACACGATCCTCCGTAAGGAGCGGGTGATCATGGCGGGGCAGACCGAGCCTGTCATCGTCGAGGATCGGGGGTAGGTCGACGTGCTGTTTCTGGCCAAGTTCTTTCGGACCGTGTTCCTGGTGGACCTGCTCAAGGGCCTCTGGGTCACCCTCAAGTACACCCCGCAGCCGGCGTTCACTTTCCAGTACCCCGAGGAGCGCCGCCCGGTGGCGCCGCGCTTCCGGGGGGTGCTTCGCCTGCAGGTCGAGCCCGAGACCGGCGCCCAGACCTGCATCGTCTGCGACCAGTGCGCCAAGGTCTGTCCGGACGAGTTGATCAACCTGGGCGGTCACCGGGAGCCGGGGCACAAGATCAAGGTGCTGGACTATTTCGATTTCAACCTGTCGCGTTGCTCGTTCTGCGGTCTCTGCGCGGAAGTCTGCCCGACCAAGCCGGTGAAGGCGCTCATCATGAGCGAGGACTACGAGCTGGGCACCTACAGCCGGAACGCCCAGATCCTGCGCGTTGACGAGATGTACGACGGCGTTCCCATCGAGCACTACACGCGGTAGGCCTCGCCGCCCGGCGACCGGTTGCGATCCGGGGGGGATCATGCGGATCCGATACCGAAGAGCATTCGTCGCGCTCGCGTTTTGCGTAGCGGCGCCCATCATCATCGGTGCCGAGTCGACAGCCGATTCGGCGCGCAGCGAGGTGCGCCTGCAACTGGCCGACCTCCTCTACGGCGACCAGCGCTACTGGGAGGCGCTCTCCACCTACGAGAACGCAAAGCAGGGGGCCAGGCCCGATCAGCTTCTGCGGGCATCCAGCGGTCTGCTGAAGTCGCTGCTTCACATCGCGGAGTTCACCCGCGCCCAGCAGGAAGCGGATTTCCTCAACAGCCTCGATCCCGTCGATTCCGAGTCTCGAGCGCTGTACGCCGACGCACTGTGGGCCTTCGGGCTGTTCTCCGAAGCAGAGCAGGTGTACGAGGACGTGCTCGCCAGCGATCCCGACAGCGCCATGGCCCGCCACGGGCTCGGTCGCAGCCTTGCCGCACGAGGCCGGCTGGAAGAGGCGGTCGTCGAGTTGCAGGCGGCCCTCGCCCGCGACCCGCGCGGGGAGTTCTATCACACCCTGGGATCGGTTCACCGGCGCCTGCAGCGTTACGACCTGGCCGCGGATGCTTTCGAATCGTACGTCGAAGACCTCGCGGATACCCGCATGGACCAGAAGGTCGAGTGGGCCCGGTCCGAGATCCGCTTCCTGCGGTCGTTCGGCGAGCGCGTGCCGGTCCATGTTGCGCCGGAGCACCTCGACGTCGTGCACACCGTGCCGTTCCGGCTCGAGCGCGACAAGGTCATCGTGCGCGGGCGCGTGAACGGAGGTTCCGAGATCGACCTCGTCGTCGACACGGGCGCGGAACAGATGGTGCTCTCCCAGGCGACTGCGCAACGCGTCGGCATCCGTCCCATCACGAATACGTTGAGCGCCGGCGTCGGCCGGGTCGGCATGCGGGGGCTCGAGTTGGGGCGCGCCGATACCCTGGAGGTCGGCACCCTGTTCGTCGAGAACGTTCCGGCCCTCATCAAGAACCCGCCACTGACGGGCCTGCCGCAGACGCGTAGCGAGAACAGCTTCTCGCCACTCGCGCTCGGCATGTCCACCATCGTGGACTACGAGAATCAGCACCTCGTGATCGCACGCGAGCTGCCGCCGGAGCCGCCCGCCGACGTCGAGCTCCCAATGCGTTTCCATCGCCTCGCGCTCGTGCGCGGCGTCATAAACGGCTCGGTCCAGAAGAGCTTCATCGTCGATACGGGGGGCGAGGTCATCTCGATCAGCCTGAGCACTGCCAACGCGCTTGGAATGGTGCCGGTGCGTCACATTCCGCTGCGTGTCTTCGGTACTTCGGGGTGGGACGACGATGCCTTCCTGCTGCCCGGCGTCAATCTCGGCTTCGATAGAATCCGCTTCGACAACTTCGCGGTCGTGGTTCTCAACCTGCACCGTCCGAGCGCCCTGCTCGGGTTCCACATCGGTGGCATCATCGGCCACACGTTCCTGGGCGATTACCGCGTGGCCCTGGATCTGAAGAACAGCGTGCTCCGGCTCACGGAGATAGCGCCGTCCGGCTCACCCAGATCCAGAGTGGTAAACTAGCAGCCCGTGGCGAAATCCCCGCTGCATTCGGGCGGCGATGCATCCCGCGTGGACTGCGTTGCTCCTCGGTCGAATATGCCCAATATGGTCCCTCGTCGCGCCTTGCCACGCGGGCGCCTCGCCGCTCTCGGTGCGACGCGGGGTTCCACCACGGACTGCTAGGAGCTTGCGCCGCGGAACGCAGCGAAGCGAAGTCCTGCGGCGCAAGGCCATGGAGCCGGGGGATGGGCCGAACGCCGAGCCGGCGAGGCGTTTCGGGGCTAGACGGAAGTTTCCGCGGTCATTGTCCCGGAACCCATAGATTCTAAAGGCTTTACGGGGTTTTTTGCGGGTCGTATCCGGTGAAATGTAGCCATGTAATGGCAGGGATGAACGTCTTGTATTCCCTTGCAATAGATGCCTTAACGCGGGATAATGGTATCCATGTATATCGAGAGCGTCCCCAACCGCTCCTCGCCCCCCGCCATCCTCCTCCGAGAGTCCTTCCGCGACCGCGGCCGCGTCAAGAAGCGTACCCTCGCCAACCTCTCCAAGCTCCCCGACGTCGCCATCAACGCCCTGCGCCGCACCCTCCGCGGCGAGCGACTCGTCAGTCCCGATGACGCCTTCACCTGCCTCCGAAGCCTCCCACACGGCCACGTCGCCGCCGTGCTCGCCACCGTCCGCAAGCTCGGACTGGCGGCCATCCTCGCCCGCAGTCCCGGCCGCCTCCGCGACCTCGTCCTCGCACTGCTCGTCGCCCGCGTCATCGACGCGCAGTCGAAGCTCGCCACCGCCCGCGCTCTGACGCCCGAAAGCGCCGTCTCCACGCTCGGCCAGATGCTCGACCTCGGCGCCGTCGACCCGAAGGAGCTGTACGCCGCGATGGACTGGCTCGTCGAGCGGCAGGCGGTCATCGAGCAGCGCCTCGCCAAGCGCCACCTCCAGGAACACACCCTCGTGCTCTACGACCTGACCTCCAGCTACGTCGAGGGGACGCACTGCGAACTCGCCCAGCGCGGACACAGCCGCGACCGCAAGAAGGGCACGCTCCAGATCGTCTTCGGTCTGCTCTGCACCGCCACCGGGTGTCCGGTCGCCGTCGAGGTCTTCGAAGGCTCGACCAGCGACCCCAACACCGTCGCCGCGCAGGTCGACAAGATCCGCACCCGTTTCGGCCTCCACCGCGTGGTGCTCGTCGGCGACCGCGGGATGCTGACCGCGGCCCGCATCCGAGAGGACCTCGCCGAGGTCGACGGGCTGCGCTGGATCACTACACTGCGCGCACCGACCATCCGCAAGCTGCTGGCGGCAGGAACCGTCAGCGCGTCGCTGTTCGACCAACGTGACCTCGCCGAGGTCACCAGCGAGGAGTTCCCCGGTGAGCGTCTGATCGTCTGCCGCAATCCGCTGCTCGCCGCCGAGCGGCAGCGCAAGCGACACGAACTGCTCGCCGCCACCGAGAAGGAACTCGAACCGATTGTCGCCGCCACCCGGCGACCGAAGACCCCCCTACGCGGGGCCGCCGCCATCGGCATGCGCGTCGGCAAGGTCATCAACCGCTACAAGGTCGCCAAGCACTTCGTCACCAACATCACCGACGAGTCCTTCTCGTTCCAGCGCGACGAAGCCGGGATCGCGGACGAGCAGCAACTCGACGGGCTCTACATCGTCCGTTCCAACGTCGAGCCCGAACACTTCGATGCCGCCCAGACCGTGCGCGCCTACAAGGACCTGGCGAAGGTCGAGCGCGCCTTTCGGTCCCTCAAGACCGTCGACCTGAAGGTACGGCCGATCCACCACCGCCGCGCCGACCGGGTGCGCGCCCACGTCCTGTTGTGCATGCTCGCCTATTACGTCGAGTGGCACATGCGCCAGGCCCTCAAGCCGCTCCTGTTCGACGACCACGACCCGGCCGCCGCCGAACGACAGCGCGCCTCGGTGGTCCAGAAGGCCAGGCGCTCGCCCGCCGCACGCGCCAAGGCCGCCGGAAAGCGCACCGAAGACGACCTGCCCGTGCACAGCTTCCGAACCTTGCTCGCCGACCTCGGCACCCTGACCGCCAACACCATGCGGGTGGCCGACGGCGACGCCACCTTCACCATGCTCACCAAGCCCACACCCGTGCAGCAACGCAGCTTCGAGCTGCTGGGAGTCACCCCGAAAATGTAGCCAGCACCCAACACCTTCGAAACCTGTAACTCCGCCACCAACAGTGACTTATGCGCGATCGGCCTGGAAACTTCCGGCTAGAAGTCGTAGCCGATCCAGACCGAGAAGCGCACCTTGCCGAAATAGTCGCTCCCGCGCAGGAATCCGCCGTACTGCGCCTCGGTCGCGAAGACGATATCTTCCCATTGCTCGTTGAAGAGCGTCGGCCACGCCCAATCCAGATGGATCGGGAAGCCGATGGCGTAGGTCGTGAGACCGAACCCGTAGGCGGCGCGGGCGTTGTTGAGACGGAACCCGCTGACGAGCACGGGCGCACCGAAGACCGGCTCGGTCGCCTGGCCCTCGACGTTCTCCAGGTAGTTCGCCCGGTACCCGACTACCGGCCGCACCCACTGTTCCTGCCTGGAGAACAGGTTCCAGGGCTGCCCGGCGATGGCGGCGGCCCCGATGTTGAAGAAGAAGGTGCCCCGGATGCCCCCGAGGATGCCGATCGGCGTCGCCATCGCCTCGACGAGCGGGAATCGCAGCTCCACGTTGCCATGGAACGCCTTGTGGCCCAGGAAGTGGAGGTACTCGTAGCCGCGCATGTCCGACTGCCCGCCGAAGAAGATGAACGTGGGGAAGTCGCCCCAACTGTTGAACGCGCGGCCGCGGACGGCCAGAACCCCGTTCTCCAGGATTCGCAAGTAGTAGCGGGCATCGAGATCGATGGCGTGCCGTGACAGGAATCCGCCGAAACCGGGGGCGAATTCGTACCCCGCCATCAGCGTGTTGCCGGCGACCGGGCCGTACTCGCGGAAGACGGTCGTCTCCTGGAAGTAGCGCGCGCTGAACGGCATGAGCGTGCCGTCGTTGAAGAGCGTGGTGCCGAACTGCTGCCGTTGGAACGCGTCGGACTGCGCCTGCAGCGCCTCGTTGGCGAAGGTTTCCCTGAAGTTGTAGACGCCGGCCGAGAACTCGAGGCGCCGGAAGCGGTCGAACGGGTAGATGCCGATGGCGCTCCCGCCGTCCTGACGGCGCGTGGCGATGGCGTCGTCGCGGCTCAGGAACGCGAGAGTCGGGGCGTAGTAGGCCCCCAGGCCGTAGAAGTACTGCTCGGACGATATTCCCTGCAAGGCGTACTGCAGCCGCCCTGCCAGATTCACGTAGGAGGCCCCGTAGGTGCGGTAGGTCTGGATCGAATAGGCCTGGATGTTGAACATCTGGTCGCCGAGCACGTCCGCGAAGCTGATCATCGTGCCGCCGAGCACGTCGCCGCTGTTGGTCAGGCCGACGCCGAAGCTCGGACGCCCCTGCATGTACATGTTCTCGAACCGACCCTTGCGCCGCGAATTGGCCGGGTTGAGGGTGTGGGTCAGCGGCGCCTGGAAATCGATCAGCGGGCCGGGGCCGCCGAAGTCGGTGGCGTCCGCGGTGTACAGCGGCTCGTCGTACTCGATGGTATGCAGGCCGTACTCCGCCCTGAAGTACGTGATGAAACCGATACGCGGCAGGTCGGAGTCTTCGTCCGGCGCGAGGACGATCGGGTTGACCACCCCGGTCGCGTTGTCGGTGAGCTGATGCAAGGCGCCGTGCTCGAGGTCGAGCGTCCAGAGATTGAAGATCTCGCCGTCACGAGCGGTGTCCGGGTCGATGGGCTGCGTCGGGTCGACGGCCGTCGAGGCGAACACGATGGTGCGTTCGTCTATGAACTGCCCCCCCGCCTCGTCGTGGGTCCCGAAAGTCAGTTGCCGGCGTTGCCCGGTTTCCCGATCGAGACGGAACAGCTTGTTGTTGCCGCTCACGCGCGACAGGTAGACGATGGTGCCGCCGTCGGGCGAAAAGACGGGAGCGTAGTCGGCCAGCGCGCTGTTGGTGAGGTTGGTGACCTCCCGCGTCTCCAGGTCGATCTCGTAGATGTCGCCGACGGCGCGGTTGAGCGCGGAGAAGACCACCGTGCGTCCGTCGGGCGAGAAGTCCGGTGATTCCGGCTCGTCGACCATATCGAGGTCGATCAAGCGCTCGACCTCGCGGGTGACGACGTTCTGAACGACAAGTGCCTTGCCCTTGCCGTGGCGCACGATGTAAGCGAGTCGATCGCCGTCCGGCGACCAGGACATCCACGGCACCGTGTTCCAGCGGAGTCCGGTCTGGCTGATGTAGTCGAACCCGAAATCCTGATCGAAGCCCTCGGTCAGGTTGATGACGACCTCGCCGGTCCGGGACGACAGCAGCACGATGTCCGCCTCGCGGTCCTTGCGGTTGACCGCCATCGCCGCGATCAATTCGCCGGAAGGCGACGCTTCGAGCGAGAAGACCACGGGATAGCGGCTGCGCAGCGGGTCGGGCGCGAGGTTGCGCCCGTAATCGGCGGGGCGCTCCTTGTCGCGAAACGCCTCGAAACGGTCGTCCAGGTACGACTTGAACGCGTCGTCCCATTCTTCCGCTTCCAGGTCGAACGCCTCTTCGTAGGGATCCTCGCCGCCGCCGATCGCGTTGCGGCGCAGCGCGAACAGGAACTGCCGGATTCCTTCCAGCCCCCAGCGCTCCTCCATGAACTCGAAGGCGGCGTGGCCCAGGTTGTAGACGACACGACCGCTGGCGAAGCCGCCGTACCGATCGAACTCCGTCATCGCCGGCACGATGTCGGCGACCGCCAGGTCGCGGACCTGCATCAGGTCGAGCGGGCGCCATACGCCGGCCATGAAGTCGGCGAGTCCCTCGTCGACCCACAGCGGCACGGTGTTGCGGATCATCGAGCGCGGGATGATGTCGAACTCGAAGATGTGGGTCAGCTCGTGCGTGATCAGCCGGTAGAGGCCGTCCGGAGGCTCGTCGATCGGCAGGGCGATGCGGTTGCGGTACGGTTCCGCGAACGCGCCGACCCCCTCCGGACTGCCGCCGGGAAAGATGTTCTGCTGCTCGAACTCGCTGTGCGTCTTGAAGACGACGAGCGGGACGCTGAACGCCAGGTCGTGGCGCAGGTCGGCGCTGAGCTGCTGGTAGGCGCTCTCCGCGTAGGCCGCCACCCGCTCGAGATGCTCTTCGAGCTCGGGATAGTAATAGATGTTGAAGTGGTCCGTCTCGTAGATGTGCCAGTCGAACTTGTCCCACTTGACGCGGTTCTTGCCGTAGTACGGCGCGAACTGCTGGGCGCCGGCCGGCGCGGCGATCGCCGCGATCAGCAGTGCGAGCAGGACAATCAACAACTTGCGGGGGCGGGACCCGGTTCGGTTTCGCATCATGGGACACCTCGCGGCGGCCGCCGCGTCGGGGAGGCGTGGCTGGCCCACGGCACCTACAGCCATCTTAATCCTCTAGCCGACCCGCCGGCAATCGGGTACTCGATCAAGCAAGCGACGTGCCGTCGAGGAGCGCTGCAAGAACGCGGCGAAGCGAAGTGCTGCGGCGCAAGCTCCTGGAGTGGGGGATGGGCCGAACGCCGAGTCGGCGAGGCGTTCCGGGGCGCATGCGCGACCCGTAGTGAGGCGAACACCGTCACCCGAAAGAGACACGCGGCGCACTCCGAGGGGGACACGGCGTTCGCGGACGCCCCGCTGCTCTTGAGATCCACCGACCGGAAGCGGTAATCTGAGAATCACGCGGCATGCGGCGCCGCTGCGGTCTCGGTTGCCGGATCGGACCATCGAGAGCGGGCGGGCGGTGACCGTCGGGGGCGGGCAGGATGTCGTTTCAGCAGGAGTGGACATGACCAGCAGACGGTGGATGGCGGCGGCAGCGGCGGCGATTGCCCTTGCGTTCCTCACACTGCCGGCGGCGCGCGGTGTGACGGTACTGTCGTTCGCGCCTTTCGAGCGCGGTACGGCCCAGGACGCCCGTTGCGACGCCGACGCCAAGCCGGCGCCGCTCGACTTCACGCTGCGTGACATCGACGGCAACCAGGTCCGGCTGGCGGAACTGAAGGGCAACGTGATCCTCTTGAACTTCTGGGCCACCTGGTGCGGGCCCTGCAAGATCGAGATTCCCTGGTTCGTCGAGTTCCAGCGCCGGCACAAGGACGACGGACTCGTCGTGCTCGGCCTGTCCGTCGACGATACGCCCGAGCAGATCCGGCCCTTCGCGGCCGAGTTCCAGGTCAACTATCCGATGCTGGTCGGTCTCGGGCGCGAGGACTTCCAGGAGGCGTACGGCCCGGTGTGGGGGCTGCCGGTCACTTTCTTCATCGATCGCGACGGCATTCTCTGCCGGACGCACATGGGAATCGCCACCCGGGAGGAATTCCAGCGCGGCATCGACGCACTGCTCTAGCAGTCCGTGGTGAATCCCCGCGTCGCGCCGAGAGCGGCGAGGCGCCCGCGTGGCAAGGCGCGACGAGGGACCATATCGGGCATATTCGACCGAGGAGCAACGCAGTCCACGCGGGATGCATCGCCGCTCGAATGCAGCGGGATTTTGCCACGGGCTGCTAGGAGCCCGCGCAGCGGGGGGCTTTGCAGAGATTCGACAGAGGGAGGCCGCCCGGCTGTAGTATCATTCCGTATGGGCAAAGGATTCGAGCACGCTCGGCTCGCGTGCGGGTGCCGCGTCAGCTTTCGGGACGGTGTCGAGGGCAGTCCGGTGACCGTGGTGGTCGACCGCAAGGGGGCAGCGTGCCGAGTGGCGGTACACGTAGGCGGGGTTCCGGTCTACGACCATCGCGAAGCGCTCCGTCCTCCGACCAGGCTCATCCCGCCTCTCGAGGGCGACTACGAAGAGGAAGGATAGGCGTCGCCCCGATGCCTCCGATCTCCTCCGAATTCGAGGTCGGCTGTCCCTGCTGCGGCTCTGTTCTGGTTGTCGACGCCAATCTGCGCCGCCTGATATCGCACCGTCCGCCCCCGCGTGAAGACATGCCGGAGCTCGATGACGCCCAGAGGATCCTGGCCGCCGCGGCGGCGCGCCGGGAGGCGATCTTCGAGCGGTCGGTTGCCGACGAGAAGGGCCGCGGCGACGCGTTGTCGAAGCGCTTCGACGAGGCGCTTGAGCAGGCTCGCAAGGAACCGGTCACCCGGCCGACGCGAGATTTCGACCTCGACTAGGAGTTCGCGCTGCAGAACGCAGCGAGGTGAAGTGCTGCGGCGCAAGCTCATGGAGCGGGGGGATGGGCCGAAACGCCGAGCCAGCGCGGCGTTTCGGGGCGCTAGCGGCGTCTCCGCGAGTTGGCCTTCCAAGTACACATGCCTCGGTACCGGATCGGCACGTCCGGCTACAACTACCCGGCGTGGAAGGGATCCTTCTACCCGGAGAAGTGGCCGCAGAAGAGGATGCTCCCGTACTACGCGGAGCGTCTCGACACGGTGGAGATCAACTACACGTTCTACCGGCTGCCGACGGAACGGCTGCTCGCCGGATGGTCCGCCGCGACGCCGTCCGGCTTCCGATTCACCCTGAAGGCGCCCCGCCGCATCACCCACGAGGCGCGGCTCTCCGGGTGCGAGCCCGTTACCGAAGCGTTCTGCGAGGCGGCCGCCACGCTCGGCGAGAAGCTCGGCGCGCTGCTGTTTCAGTTGCCTCCGTCGTTCAGGAAGAACGTCGACGTGCTTGCGCGGTTCCTGGCCACGCTACCCTCCGGGGTCCGTCCGGCGTTCGAGTTCCGGCATGTGTCCTGGCATGATGCCGCCGTCATCGATCTCCTGCACGAGCACGGGGCGGCGCTTTGCGTCGCCGACAGCGAGCGCCTGCGCACCCCGGTGCGCGTCACCGCGCGCCACGGCTACTTCCGGCTCCGCGATCAGGGGTACGACGATGACGACTTGGCCCGCTGGGCGGATACCATCGCCACCAGCGCGGGTGGCTGCGACGACGTCTACGTCTATTTCAAGCACGAGGAACGGGGAACCGGGCCGGCGTTCGCTCGGCGCCTGCGGGACTACCTGGCGCAGACCTGATCGGCCGCGTCCGTTTCAGGCGACGTGGCGGAGGGCAAATTCGACCGCGGTCCGCTCTGCCCAGTAGCCGTCGAAACCGGGTGTCGGATGGGTGTAGAAACCGCAGTGTCCCCCGTGCCGGGTGACCGCGACGGCAAGATTCGGGTTGGCCGTGACCGCCGCGTCGCGGAACTGCTCGGGCGGGACGAACGGGTCGTCTTCCGCGCTGAGGATCAGCGTCGGCGTCGCGATGCAGTCGACGACGCGCAGGCTGCTTGCGCGGTGATAGTAGTCCGCGGCGTCGAGAAACCCGTGATGAGGCGCCGTGAACGCATCGTCGAACTCCCGGACGGTTCGGATCGGGGCGAGAGCCGACAGGTCGAAGAGGCCGGGCAGGAGGCGGGCCTTTCGCCGCATGCGGCGCTTCAGATTGCGTACGAAGTTCCACTGGTAGATCGCGTTCCGGCGCCGTTCGAGGTTATCGACGCAACGCGCCAGGTCCATCGTCGGCGAGACTGCGCAGACGGCCCGCAGGACGCCCGAAGGCGTCGTTCCCGCAAGGCGGAGCCCCAGGTTCCCGCCCAGCGAGTAGCCGACGACGGCCACGGCAGGCAGGCGATCGACATCGACCAGCTCCCGAATGACCGCGGCAGGGTCCGCCGAGAGACCGGAGTGGTAGAGGCCGCGCGACAGATGCTCCGTGTTTCCGCAGTTGCGCTGGTTGAGCAGGATCACGTTGAGACCGGTGGCGAAAGCCTTGTCCGCGAGGCCGCGCATGTAGTGGGCGCTGCTCGATCCCTCGAGCCCGTGCAGCGCCAGCAGCGTCGGCCGGGTCGACGGCGACGATTGCCAATGGCAGTGGGCCAGCACCCGCGCATCCGGCGCGACGTCGAAGTAGCGCCGCACGGGCGGCGGTAGCCGCGGGAAGTGCCGCGGGCGCCCCCAGGTGTAGAGGGTCATGCGATGCCCGCCATCGAGACCGCGGGCCGGCACGAAATCGCGCGAGCAGTCGAAGACCATGCCTGCAGAGGTTTCCTGTCGCAGCCGGTCAGGCGGACCGGGACGGCGGCGCGCTTTCGAATGCGAGTGGAGGTCAGTCCCCGTCGGTCGGCGAACTGCGGCGAGCCATCCGCGCGTCGTCGCGGAGATCGTATACCGCCAACCGGCCCCGCCGATGCACGAGCGGCAAGGCGATGTCGTGTTCCGTGATGAGGTAGTCGAGGTCGTGGCGTCTGGCGAGCCAGCGAGCATGGGCCGCCTCCAGCGCCGCGAAGTCACCGAGCTCCACGAGGCGGCTGCTGACGCGCTCGGCCATGGTGCGGGAGTAGATGGCGATACCGATGTCCTTGACCGCTTCGAGATAGACGTCGCGTCCGCTCGCCGCCCTGACGCTCGATCCGTACCGCCAGGCGTGACCCGGATCGGCCAGGAAGTTGGTGCCCACGGGGCGTTGCCCGGCCCACTGCATGACCTGCGTCCACTCCGACTCCGGCAGATTGATTTCGATCAGCGCGTGGTCGGCCCGTTCGACGAGCGTCACGTAGCCGCCGCGTGCAAGGGATGCCACCACGACCAGCGCGAACGCAGCGCGGTGGATGCGCACCCGCCGGGCGCCGCCGGGCCAGCCCGGTGCCGCGGGGGTCACCTCGCCGCGCGGCATTGTGTATCGCCGTGCCAGGGGGCTCTCCACCACGAACCACGCCGCATAGGCGATGGCGATCACGTCGAGCAACCAGAAGATCCGGCTGAACTGCAACTGGACGAAGAGCGCCACGCCAGCGGACGCGAACGGGATGGAGACCAGAAAGAGCGCAAGCAGCGCCAAGCTGCCCGCGACGAGGCCATCTTCGCGCGGGACCGTCACGCCGAGCGATCTGCGGTAGTCGTAGGCGGCTACGATGACCGCCGCGAGACCCAGATTGGCGAACCACGTCAGCATCGGCCATCGCGCCGCCAGGAGGTAGTCCTTCGATTCCAGCAACGCGGTCCAGGCGGGGCTCATTACGTCCAGTTGGTCCCGAAACGCCCCGGCGAGCAGCACCAGGGTGACCGGCAACGCGGCGCAGGACAGCAGGATCAACGGCCGACGCGCCGCGGGATGGCCGACGAAGGCGGCCACGCTCAGCAGAATCGCATACCAGAGTGCGGTCGTTGGATGAAACAGGCAGGCGCCGGCGATCGCCGACACCGCTCCCGCCATGCGGCCCCGCAGGAAGAATCCCACCGCCAGCAGGCCGATGGCGAAGGAGAGTTGCCGGGGATGCATGTACGCTTCGAGCGAATTGACGGCCGTGTCCGGAATCCGGTGCCGCAGGGTCAGGGCGGCGGTCAGGGTGGCGACCCCCCACCAGGTTCGGTAGAGCGAGCGTCCAAGCAGGACGATCGCGCCGTAGAGGAGCGCCAGTCCTGTCAGGTAGGTGGCGAAGAAGGCCACCGGCAGGCTCCGCCCGGTGACGCGGACGAGCGGAGCGAACCAGTCGTCGAACGCCAGCAGCCGGTTCTGGACCGCGAGAAGCGGCGCATCATGCGGAAACAGGCTCGGCTCGAGTCCCTGGCGCACGATGGGGATGTAGAAGGCCTGATCGGAGACGCCGTAGCGGTAGCCGCCCACGTTGAGCATCACAAGGAAGCAGAACGCCAGCGCTCCGGTTGTCAGCAAGATGCAGCGAGTCGTCGAGTTCATGCCCAACCCCCCGGGGCACTAGTGCCGTGCCACGATTAAACATTGGGACTATCTGAAAGCTGGTCTCGAGCCGAGACAGCTTTCATGCCCCAGAAGAAGTACATCGTTCGACTCACCCCCGAGGAACGCGAGGTCTGTCGAGAGACGATCCGGAAGCTCAACGGCAGCAGCGAGAGGGTCCGCCGAGCACAGATTCTGTTGAAGGCGGATGCGGACGGACCCGAGTGGACCGACCAGCAGATCGCCGACGCCTTTTCCTGCCGCACCAACACGGTCGAGAACGTTCGCCAACGATGCGTGCTGGAAGGGTTCGAGCGGGCGCTGGAGCGCAGACAGCGGGCGTCGCCCCCGGTTCCCAAACTGCTGGACGGCGAACAGGAGGCGCAGGTCATTGCTCTGCGTACGGGGCCGCCCCCGGAGGGCTACGCGAACTGGTCGTTGCGGCTGCTGGCGCACCGGGTCGTCGAGTTGGCGATCGTCGAGTCGATCAGCCACGAAACGGTTCGGCGGACGCTGAAAAAAACGGGATGACGCAGCGGAAAGTCGAGTACTGGGTGATCCCGCCGGCGGCCGACGCGGAGTTCGCGGCGCACATGGAACAGGTCCTCGACGTGTATGCGCAACCGTACGACCCTGCTTGGCCTGTCGTGTGCATGGATGAACAGCCGGTGCAATTGGTCAAGGAGACGCGCCCGCCGATGGCCGCCACGCCGCATCGACCCCGCCGCGTCGACTACGAGTACGAACGGGCGGGCACGGCCTCGGTCTTCTTGTTCAGCGAACCGCTGGCGGGTTGGCGACAGGCGACGGCGCGGGCCCGGCGTACGAAGGCGGACTGGGCGGTGGAGGTCGCCGGCCTGTTGGAGGGCCGCTACGCGGCGTGCCCGAGGGTCACCCTGGTGTGCGACAACCTCAACACGCACACGAAGGGCGCCTTCTACGAAGTGTTCGAGCCGGTCCGGGCCCGGCAACTGGTTCGTCGCATCGAGTTCTGCTACACGCCGAAACACGGCAGTTGGCTGAACATCGCGGAGAACGAGCTCAGCGTCATGACGCGCCAATGCCTGCAGGGGCGTCGCATCGGGGACTTGGCGACGCTGCACGGCGAAGTGTCTGCGTGGTCCGCCGACGTCAACAACACCCAACGCGGTGTCGACTGGCACATGAAGGTCGACGATGCGCGGTGCAAGCTCAAGTCCGTCTACCCACAGGTTTTGATGTGACGGACCACTAGGGCTTATCGACGCGTACGGCGGTTTCGTGCAGTGTCGCGCCGGCGTTGCCGCTGCCCGGAGCGGGGCAGGCAGGACCATGAGGGCACGGCGGGCGTGTGACATAATGCGCCGCGTGCGGTTGCGCGAGGTCAACGTCGGGTGCTTCGGCGGCGGGACGGGGTTGCCGAGTCTGCTGGGCGGCCTCAAGCAGAACCCGTGGCTGCGGGTGAACGCCGTCGTCACGATGTTCGACAGCGGCGGGAGCTCCGGTCAGCTCCGGGACGAACTGGGGGTGCTGCCGCCCGGCGATGTGCTCAAGTGCGCGCTGGCGCTTGCCAGGAACGAGAGCGAAGCCCGCCGTCTCCTGCTTTCGCGCCTTCCCGCACTGGAGAACGGACGGCTCCGGGGACACACCGGCGGCAACCTGCTCCTGTCGATGATGGAGCAGTACAGCGGCGATTTTCTCGCCGCGGTCGACGGCCTGCGGACCCTGCTCGACTGCAATGGCCGCGTGCTCCCGGTGAGCGTGGAGCAGTCGACGCTCTACGCGGAGTACGAGGACGGCTCACACGCGGTGAGCGAGGTCGGCGTGGACCGGGAGCAGACCGACGGCCGGCGGATCAGGCGGATCTGGCTCGAGCCGGAGCCGAACGTGCATGAAGCCGCTTCGGAAGCCATTCGCGGGTTCGACGCCGTCGTCATCGGGCCGGGTAGCTTCTATACGAGCCTGATGCCGATCCTGCTCGTGCGGGGCGTGGCCGACGCCGTACGGGCGACCAACGGTCCCATCGTGCTCGTGACGAATATCCTGACCGAAGGGCGGGGCATGCAGGGGTTCTCGGTGGGCGAGGCGGTGCACCGTGTGAGCGATGCCATCGGCCGGCCGGTGGACGTCGCGATTGCCAACAACGCCACGCCGCCGCCGGACGTGCTCGCGCGCTACGCGGCCGAGCACAAGGAACTGCTTCCGATCGGGGACATGCCCGCCGAGTGCGAGCTCGTCACCGGGCATTTTTCCCAGCGCCAGATTGCCCGCCATTCGCGCCGGCGCCTGGCGTACGCCGTCTGGAGCGTCCTGGCGCAGCGTCTGCTCCAGTAGCAGCCCGTTGCGCGGCGTTCCACCGCGAGCTCCCGGACGTCAACGCCGGCGGGCGAGGATCTTGCGCGCCGCGCGCTCGATGACCTCGCGCGTCAGTGCGGCGGCGCGGCCGTTGCCGCGGGCCGTGGCGGGCCGCCCGGTGATCCAGAGATCGGGCATGTCGGCCGCGAGAATATCGTCGAAGTCCCCTTCGCTCTTGACGCTGAGAGGTGCGAACTCCGTGATGTCGACCGGACCCGACCAGAAATCGGCGTGCTTGATGAGCAACCAGTTGCGGCCGCGTCGGCGCTCAGGCGTCCCGTCGCGGTCCCGCGTGCGCACCAGCGCCCAGGAGCCCTTGAGCTTGTAGCCGTCGAGCGCGAATTTCAGGTCGCCCTTCTCCAGCGCCGCCTCGACGCTGCCGACCTCAGGGGTCCACGTGCCGTGGTCCCAGAGCATGACGATACCCGCGCCGTAGCCCTCCGGTATCACCCCCTCGAAGCTGCCGTACTCGTACGGATGGTCCTCGGTCCGTACGGCCATCCGCTTGTCCGAGGGCTGCAGGGAGGGGCCCCTGGGCACGGCCCAGGAGAGGAGGATGCCGTCGTGCTCCAACCGCAGGTCGTAGTGGAGATGGCTGGCGAGATGCTTCTGGACGCAGAAGTAGCCTCCGCCGCCCTCTTCCGTCCGGCGCCGCCGCGACCGGCCCGCCTGGCCTTCCGGCTCGGGCGTCCGGCTGAAATCGCGCTTGCGCCGGTACTCGTCGAGAGGCATGGACCGCCCATTATGATCCACAATGGCCGGCATGCTGACGGCGGTAATCGTCTACATGTCGGTGCTGGTGCTGGTCGGCGCCTGGCGCAGCCGGCGCGTCCGTACCGGCGACGACTTTCTGGTTGCCGGGCGACGCCTCCCGGCCCGCGTGCTCGTTTTCACGTTGCTGGCGACCTGGATCGGGTCGGGCAGCCTGTTCGGCGGCGCCGGGCTCGGCTACCGGTCCGGGTTCTCGGCGCTGTGGCAGTCGGCCGGGGCGTGGGCCGGCATCGCGCTCGTCTACTTCATCGCGCCTCGCGTCCGGCGGATCGCGCAGTACACCGTTCCCGACATCCTGGAGCTGCGGTACGGGCCGACGGCGCGCGTGCTCGGGACGCTGACCACGGTGCTGGCCTACGCAACCATCGCCGCGTACCAGTTCCGCGGCGGGGGGCGGCTGCTCGCGCTGGTGGCCGGGGTCGATCCCGGCACCGGCGCCCTGATCACGGCCGTCTTCTGCGTTCTGTTCACGTCGCTCGCCGGCATGCTGTCGATCGCCTATCTCGACGTGGGCAACGGCCTCGTGATGACCGTCGCGGTCATGTTCGGCGTTGCCTTTCTGGTCGGCGACGCCGGCGGTCTGTCGGCGTCGCTCGCGGCGCTCGAGCCGCACCAGGTGTCGCTGTTCGGAGACATGGGGGCGCAGGCGGCGTTCGCCCTGTTCCTGCCGACGATGTTCCTGCTGCTCGGCGAAGCCAACATGTACCAGAAGTTCTTCTCGGCGCGCGACGAACGGGCGGCGCGGCTGGCCGTAATCGGCTGGATCGCCGGCACGATTCTCGTCGAGACGCTGATCGATGCGACGGGCATCTTCGGCAGCCTGGCGGTCGGCGGGTTGAGCACGGCGGCATCGGAGGAGATCGTCATCCGCGTCGCCACCGACGTGCTGCCGCCCGTGCTCGGGGTGATGCTGGTGTGCGGCGCCGCCGCTATCGTCGTCTCCACCGCGAACAGCTTCTTGCTGACGCCATCGACGAACCTGATCCGCGACGTTTACCAGCGGTTCGTCAACCCTGGCGTGACCGACCGGCAGGTCGTCCTCTATACGCGGGTGATCGTGGTCGCGGTCGGTGCTCTCGGCTACATCGCCGGCAACTTCTTTCCGACGATCCTGGCGATGGCGCTCTGGGCGTACACGATGTACGGCGCCGGCATCACGCCCGCACTGCTTGGCGCGCTGCTCTGGAAGCGGGCCACGCGGGCCGGCGGGGTGGCCTCCATCCTGGCCGGCATGCTGACGACGCTCGTCTGGGAGATCGTCGCCCTGGCGCGGGCGGTGGACGGGGTCCCGGTCTATCCCTTCGGCTGGCAGACGGCGTACCCGGCGCTCGCGCTCTCCATAGGGACCCTGGTGGTCGTCAGTTTCGCAACGCCGCCGCCGACCGATGCGGAGGTCGAGTTGCGGCCCGCCGCGCCATGAGAGTCGCGCTTGTAGCCACTTACGAGCTGGGCCGGCAGCCTTTCGGCCTGGCCTCGCCCGCGGCGTGGCTGCGGCGCGCCGGCATCGACGTCACGTGCCTCGACCTGTCGCGGCAGCCTTTCGACGCCGCGGTGGCCGATGCAGACCTCGTGGCATTTCATCTCCCGATGCATACCGCGACGCGCCTTGCGGTCCCGCTGATTGCGCAGGTCCGACGTCTGAATCCCGCCGTCCGCTTGTGTGCCTACGGCCTCTATGCCCCGCTGAACGCCGAGTTCCTGAAGTCTGTCGGCGTCGACCACCTGCTGGGCGGAGAGTTCGAGGCGGATCTGGTCCGGCTCGCGGCGGACATCTCCACCGGCGCAGAGGTTTCCGCGCCGGCGCAAGAGTTGCCGCGCCTCGACCTGATTGCACCGTCACGTAGCGGACTCCCGCCGCTCGACCGGTACGCGACGTTGCAGCACGGCGCCGTTCGCAAGACGGTCGGTTACACGGAGGCCAGCCGCGGCTGCAAGCACGCCTGCCGGCACTGCCCGATCGTGCCGGTCTACGGCGGCCGGTTTCGCGTCGTGCGACCGGAAGTGGTCATCGCCGACGTGGCGGCGCAGGTGGAGCAGGGGGCCGGGCACATCACCTTCGGCGACCCCGATTTCTTCAACGGCGTCAAGCATGCCATGCGGGTCGTCGAAGGGGTCGCGCAACGTTTTCCCGGGCTGACCTACGACGTCACGATCAAGGTGGAGCACCTGATTGCGCATGCCGACCTGCTTCCGCGGCTGCGCGACACCGGCTGTCTCTTCGTCACCAGTGCGGCAGAGTCGTTCGATGATGCCGTGCTGCGCCGTCTGGACAAGGGGCATACGCGGGACGACATAGCCCGCGCGGTGGGGCTCTGCCGAGCCGCCGGCGTGGTGCTGGCGCCCACGTTCGTCGCTTTCACCCCCTGGACGACAATCGACGGCTATCGCGAGATGCTGTCCGAGATCGAGCGGCTCGATCTGGTCGAACAGGTTGCGCCCATCCAGCTCGCGCTGCGGTTGCTCGTGACGTCCGGTTCCCGCCTGCGGGAGCTGGGTGACCTCCGCGCCCGGCTCGGACCGTTCGACCACGAGCGGTTGGTCTATCCCTGGCGACATCCCGATCCCCGCGTGGACCGTATGGCGGACGATATCCGGGCGTTGGTCGGCCGGCGGATGACCACCGATCGCCGCAAGATGTTCGATGCCGTGCGGGCGCTCGCGCACGGCGGACACATGGCGGCGCCGGTCGCCGCGGGACCCGCCAGAAGCCGGGTCGACGTGCCGTACCTGAACGAGCCGTGGTACTGCTGAGCCGAGCCCACGACCGGGCCGGTGGCTCTGGTCTGAATGTCTCCTTCACCCGGTGGCGCACCGCGGGCGCTGCTCGTCGCAGCCACGACCGGCTATCAGGTCCGCTCGTTCAGCGACGCGGCCGGCCGCCTGGGTGTCGAGCTGGTTCTGGCCACCGACCGCTGCGACCGGCTCGAGGATCCGTGGCGGGACGGGGCGGTACCGATCCGATTCCACGACGAGGATGCATCCGTGCGCGCCATCGTCGGCGCGGCCGCCGACGCACCGCTGGATGGCGTGCTGGCGGTGGGCGATCGGCCGGCCCTCATCGGTGCACTCGCGGCGCGCGCGCTCGGTCTCCGCGGCCATCCGCCGGAGGCGGTCCGCACCGCCGGGCACAAGTTGAAGACCCGCACGTGCCTGCGGACCGCCGGGCTGCGTACGCCCTGGTTCCGGTCGATTCCCGTGAACAGTGACGACGGGGCGTTGCTGGAGGGGGTGGCGTATCCCTGCGTCGTCAAGCCGCTCGGGTTGGCTGCGAGCCGGGGAGTCATCCGCGCCGACACGCCAGCCGAGCTGGTCGCCGCGGTCGAACGGCTGCGCCGGCTGCTCGCGGCGCCTGATGTCCGCGCGCGCCGCGATCCGGCCAGCGACGCGATGGTGGTCGAAGAGTACCTGCCGGGGCGCGAGGTTGCGGTCGAGGCGGTGGTGACGGACGGTGTCCTGCGGGTCTTTACCATCTTCGACAAGCCGGATCCACTGGAGGGACCGTTCTTCGAAGAGACGATCTACGTCACGCCGGACCGTCTGTCCGCCACGGAACGCCGGGAGGTGGTGCAGCAGGTGGACGCCGCGGTCCGGGCGATCGGCCTGACGTGCGGTCCCGTGCACGCGGAGTGCCGTCTGGGGCCGCGCGGCGTCGTCGTGCTCGAAGTGGCGGCGCGGCCGATCGGGGGACTCTGCTCGCGGGTCCTGCGCTTCGACGGGCCGGACGGCTCGGGGCGGTCCCTGGAGGAGGTGCTGCTCCGACATGCGCTCGGCGAGTCGACCGGCGCGTATCGCGTCTGCCGCGAAGCGGCGGCGGTGATGATGATCCCGGTGCCGGGCGCCGGGATCTGTCAGGGGATCGACGGGCTCGACACCGCCCGGTCGACGCCTCTCGTCGAGGACGTGGTCATCACGACCAAGCCCGGTCAGCGGCTCGTGCCCTGGCCGGAGGGCGCGAGCTACCCGGGCTTCATCTTCGCGCGGGGACGGATGCGCGACGACGTAGTCTCGGCCGTGCGGAGTGCTCACCAGAAGCTGGCGTTCCGGCTTGCTGCGGAGATTCCTGTCGCGGCCGGGACGGGGCAAGGCGCAACCGGCCCCTCGTAGCGCGCTACTGCTTCGCTTGCGGTGGGACGTACTCCGGTGGCAGCGCCGACCCTTCGCCGAAGAAGAAGTCCTCCATCTGCCGAGCCACCAGCTCCTGGGCCTCCTTCTGCCACGGCATCAGGCGGTACTCGTTGAGGATCATCTTCATCCGTTCTTCCCAGAGCTTCCAGGCCTCCTGCGACACACTGTCGTAGATGCGCCGGCCGAGCTCGCCGGGCCACGGCGGCTCGTCGAGTCCCGGCATCTCTTTCTGGAACTTCACGCACTTGACGGTACGTCCCCCGGGCGTGTCGGCCATCTTCGATCTTCCTCTGTTCCCTGTGCGTGGGCCGGTGTCGAGTCCGAGCGCTGCCGCTAGTGTACCCGTTTCGGCGACGCCGGACCGGTCCAGATGGCGATGTTCCGCCCGCCGAGGTCGGCGGTCACGACGCGGGTGACCTCCGCGCGGGCGTCGTTGAAGCAGGCGCCGTCGCCCAGGTCGGTCGGTTCGTCGGACACCAGGGCGTTGGTGGTACAGCCGTTCATCGTGTTGCGCCGCCAGAGGCCCTTCGGCAGGCTGATCACGCCGGGCCTCACGTCGGGGTTGACGGTGACGGCGCAGTGGATTTCGCCCTCGTCGTTGAAGACGCGCGCCACGTCTCCGGTCGACAGGTCCCGCGCCTCCGCGTCGCGCGGATGAATCTGCAGGCGGGCCTGCCGGGTGCGCAGCTCGCCGAGCGTCGACGAGACGGTCTTGTCGCTCGCGGGGGAGACCAGCGCGAGCGGGTAACGGTCCGGAACCGGCTCCGGCCGGAAGCGGTACAGGCCGAGCGGAGCGGATTGTTCCAGTACCGCCGGCAGCAGATCCACGCGGCCGTCCGGCGTACGCGGGAAGCTGTCGGCGAACTGCACCGGGGCCGCGGGCGCGCCGCCACGGGTGATGCCGCGACTCAGCAGCTCTTCGCCGGCGTTGTCCGGCAGCGCGCCGGCCACATGCATCAGCATGCCGGTGTCGCTCTGCAGCAGCTCGTCGATCTCGACGTCGAGCCGTGTCGCGAGCTCGGCGAAGACCTCCACGTTGGGCCGCGATTCGCCGGCCGTCTCAATCACCGGCTGCACGAGCTGTACCGCGCCATGTCCGTAGCTGAGGGCCAGGTCGTACTGTTCGAGGAACGTGGTGGCCGGCAGGACGACGTCGGCCCAGCGGGCCGTGTCCGTCATCACCTGGTCGAAGACCACCGTGAACAGGTCGTCGCGCCCCAGGCCGGCCAGCACCCGGTTCTGGGCGGGCATCGTGGCCAGCGGGTTGCAGTTGTAGACGAAAAGCATCTTGACCGGCGGGTCGTCGAGCTCGGTCAGTGCGCGGCCCAAGCGGTTCATGTTGACGAGCCGCGTCCGCGGCTCCAGGGTCTGGATCCAGTCCTCTTCCGACAGCGGCATCGCGCGCGAGCTGCTCATGGAGAAGCCGCCGCCGCGCACCCCGAACTTGCCGCCGACGGCCGGCAACGCCAGCACCGCCAGGGCTGCGTTGCCGCCGTTGCGGTTGCGTTCCAGGCCCCAGCCGCAGCGGATCACGGCCGGGGACGTCTCCGCGTACAGCTCAGCCACCCTTTCCAGCAGATCGGCATCCACCTCGGCCACCGCCGCGGCGCGCTCGAACGTCCACTCCGACGCACGGCGCCGCAACTCGTCCGCGTTGTGCGTCCACTCGGCGAGGAACGCTTCGTCCGCAAGGCCGTTCTCGAAGAGGAAACGGTGGATCGCCAGGGCGACGACCACGTCGGTCCCGGGCCGTACCGCGAGATGGATATCCGCCCGCTTGGCAAGGGGAGTGCGGCGCGGATCGATGACCACCACTGCCGCGCCGTCGCGCGCAGCCTGGCGTACGTGCGGTACCAGGTGAAACCCGGAAGTGGAGGGATTGGCCCCCCAGATCACGATGAGCCGTGCATGCCGGTAGTCCTCGTAGGCGACTCCGGCCATCCGGCCGTAGAGCGCGGCGGTCACCGTCGTGGTCGGCGCGGCGCAGACGTTGCGCGCCAGCCGCGAGGTTCCGAAGGCGCGGAAAAGGCGGGCGTCGGTCGTGTCCTGCGACAGCAGGCCGTTCGAGCCGCCGTAGGACAGCGGCAGAATCGCCTCGGCCCCGAACTCCCTGCGGATCGCCCGCATGCGCCCGGCGACGGTCTCGAGCGCCTGGTCCCAACCGATGCGGTTGAAGCTCGCCTCGCCCTTGGCGCCGCGTCTCGATCCCGGATAGAGAAGTCGCTCCTCGCCGTAGATGCGCCGGTCGAAGCGCCGGACCTTGCTGCAGATGAAGCCGTCGGTGCCGGGGTGCCGGGGCGAATGGTCGATCTTCGTGATCCGGCCCCGTTCGAGCGAGACGGCCAGGCTGCAAGTGTCGGGGCAGTCGAGCGGACAGGCGGTCTCGACCGTCGAGCGCCCCCAGGTCAAGTCTTCGTCGGCTGGCATTCGAGAGTGTACCATGGGGTTTCGCCGCCTCGGGCGCGTGTGATGTACCTCTTCCTCGACGAGATCACCCGACACGACGAAGGCTCGTCCAGACCGGTTCTCGACCGTGTTTCCCTGTATGCGCGGCCGGGTGAGATCGTGTCCGTAGTCGGGCCGGCGGGCGCCGGCAAGTCGGCCCTGCTCAGGTTCATCGGCAGGCGCTCGGACGGACGCGATGGCGTGTTCATGGGCTCGGACGATCAGCGCGAGCCGGGTCAGACGAGGCCGGGACTCGTGCGGGGGTGGCGCTTCGGCAGTCCCGGCGACGCCTTTCCGCCGCGGTGGCGCACCGAGAGATGGCGCGGCGTTGCTATCCGCCGCTACGCGTTTCCGAACATGGCGCTCGACGGTTCCGAGCGGGAGCGGTCCGGCGGGTGGTCTGAGGACGCCGACGACGTGCACTTCACCGTCACGTCCGAAGACGCAACGGTGCGGAGGGTCGGCTGGGAGGGAGCTGCCCCGAACGACGAGAGCCTGCCGGATCTGTTGCTCGTGGACGACCTGAGCGGCGACCGGGCGTTCGGCGATGCCGGTGCCCGTCGCGCGTTCGTGCGCGGTCTGCGCAACCTGCGTTCGCAACCCGAGCACCGGACCGTGATATACGCGACGCGTGACGGTGACGACGCGCTGGCCGTGTCGGACCGCATCGCCGTGCTGGACCGCGGCCGAATCGTGCAGTCCGGGAGCCTTGGAGATGTGCTCGATCGGCCCGCCAACGAACTCGTGGCTCAATTGTTCGGCCGGCCGCCGATCAACCTGGTGCCGGCCATCCTCGAGAAGGACGGCCAGGCCCTCCTGGTCGGCAACCGGACCGTGTCTCTGGCCGGTCGTATCGCCGAGGAGTTCTGCCGTGACGTCACGGTCGGCATTCGTCCGCAGCATGCCCGGCTCCACCGCGAAGGCGCCGGCTGGCGCGGCCGCGTCGTTTCCGGCGAGCCGCACCACGAGCAGTGGCTGGTGACCGTTGCGACCGAGGGGGTGCGTGTGCGGGCGCTGGTGGACGAGCCGTTCGAGGCGGACGAGCGGGTGATGGTCCACATCCTGTCGAAGCACTTCATCGTCTTCGACGACCGCGGCGTTCGCCTGGAACAGTTGTAGGTGCGGTCTTCGGCAGGTAGACCATCGAGGAGTCTCGGTAATGCCGGGATGAGCGGTTTCCCGGGGCGCGGATTGAGCAAATCGGTAGAAGGACGACCAGGGAAGCAGCCCTGCAGTGGGAGCGGGAGGGCGGCAAGAGGTCGTACAGAAAGTGAACGACTGGTTCTGACGGCGTGAGTCGATAGGTGTGAGGGCACCAGGATTCCGGGGCGTGGCGGCGGAGGCGGCGGCGCTCGTGCGTCGCGCCGGCGTCCAGAAGTGGATGGCGCCCGGCGTCATCATCGCGGCGGCCGTCGCCGCCCTCGCGCCGACACCTGCCGCATGGGTAGAGCAAACCTACTCCCGGCAGTGGTACGTCGCCGGCCAGCGCATCCTGACACCGGTCTCCGGGCTCGTCGGTTTTTCCTTGCTCGACTTGCTGGCGATTGCCGGGATGCTCGGCCTCGGCTTCTGGTGGTGGCGCGGATTGCGCCGGTCCGGTTCCGAGGGGCGTGGACGCGTCGTCGCCCTCGCGCGGCTGGCGCTGCACACCGCCGCTCTGGCGGCTGCGCTCTACCTCGTCTTTCTGGCGATGTGGGGCCTGAACTACCGGCGCGTGCCGCTGACCGCCAAGCTCGACTACGACGCGGCCCGGATATCTTCCGCAGCGCTCGTGTCGCTGGCATCCGAGTCGGTCGACCGTCTCAACGCGCTGTACGAGCCGGCTGCGGCCAAGCCGTGGCCGTCTCTGGGCGAGCTGCCCGCGCGTTACGGTTCGGCGTTCGCCGTCGTGCAACGCCGTCTGGGGGCAACGCGCCCGGCGGTGGCCGGCCGTCCCAAGGCCACGCTGCTGACCGCGTACTTTCGCCGTGCGGGCATTGACGGCATGATCAGCCCCTTCTCTCTGGAGGTGCTGGTCAACGGAGCCGTGCTGCCGTTCGAGCGCCCGTTCCTCGTCGCGCACGAATGGTCGCACCTGGCCGGGTATGCGAACGAGTCCGAGGCGAGCTTCGTCGGCGTGCTGATCTGCCTGGCGGGCGATGCACAGAGCCGCTACAGCGCGTGGCTGTATCTCTCGCAGCAGCTCGTGCGTCACCTGTCGCAGGCCGAGCGCGAACGGGTCTGGGCGGGCCTCGACGGGGGCCCGCGGGAAGACCTGCGGGCGATCGCGGCGCGCCTCCGCGAAGCCGTTCCGGTGGTGCGGCGTAGCGCGAGCCGCGTCTACGACCGGTACCTGCGCGCCAACCGGATCGCTGCGGGGATTGCCAGCTACGGCCTGGTGGTCGACCTGCTGCTGGGGACCGACGGGACGCCCGCGTGGCGGGAGCTCGCGGGCCCGATCGACCCCCACGGCGTTGTGCAGCCGCCCGTGTCGCCCCGGTGATATGATCGCCCCGCGTTGCGGGGAGGACGATGTTCAAGCTGGTGACAACGGTCAGGGGCGGCGCGGTCAACTTGCCGGCGGCATCGGCGAAGTACGCGTCGGTGGACGATGCGAGGACCGCGGCGAAGGAGCTCATGCACGAGCATCAGCGGGTCGTCCGCGTCATGATCGTCGAGGAGCCGTCCTCCCGCTTCGTCGAGTGGTTCGACCGATCGTGACTACGGCCTCTCGGGCCGGATGGTGAACCCCGCGCCGATCCGCAGCATCGGGATCGTGAAGCTGCGGCTGCCGCCTCCCTTGAACTCGGTGAAGAATCCGCCCTCGTGGACCAGGCCGAAAGCATAGGTCCACGCGCTGCTCACGTCCTTCGCTTCCGCGTCCCGGAACGTGCCGCCGATCCGGGCGATGTACACGCTCGGCCCGAAACCCTGTGACAGCCGCCAGCCGGAATTCCCCAGCTCGATGCGGTACTGCAGCTCCGCACCGATGGCCGCCACCCGCAGGTTGCTGCCGAACCCGCCGTCGATTGCCGGGCGGAGGACGAGCTGGTCGGACCCGAGAGGCAGCTCCATGTGGGTCCCGACATAGACCTGCTCCGGATTGACCGTCACTCCGCCCTGGAAGCCGATTCCCTGCGCGTGGGTCGCCGGGGCGGCCAGGAGAGGGGTACAGGCGGCCGCCAGAAGGGACAGCCAGAGGCGCGCGCGGGCTGATCGCATCTGCAAAGACTACAATCGGCGTCAAGGGGGCTCGCGCCGCGGTAGAGGATACCGACCCACTGCACGCGCCGTGCCGCGGCCAATCAGGATGAAGCGACACGCCAGCCTCGTCCCGCTCTCCCGCGACCACCACCACGGCTTGGTGATGGCCCGACGGTTGATCCTGGGACGGTCCACCAACCCGCGGGCCGACTGGCCGGCGGACCCGGTGCAGCAGGCGGCGCGCCTCGTCGAGTTCTTCGAGACCGACCTCCGCCCGCACTTCGAGGTCGAGGAGGCGCACGTCTTTCCGGCCGCGGCGCGGGACCTGGACGACGGCGACAGCCGCACGCGGGCGCTGCTGGCCGAGCACGAGACCATGCGGAAGATGGTGCGCGACCTCGCTGCCGATGCGACCTCACGCCTGCGGGAGCGGCTGCGCGCCTTCGGCGAGCTGCTCGAGGCGCACATCCACACCGAGGAGCGAGTGCTCTTCGAGCAGATGCAGGGGGCGTGCGACGCACAGGTGCTTGAGACGCTCGGCACGCGGATTGCCGAGCATCGGCGTGAGCCCGGTGGGCCTAGCTGCCGAGCATGACAGCATGCCGACGACGGGTTTCAGCGGACAGCCCCGGCGCGCCGGAACAGGAGCAGCCGTGAACGCGACCCTGCATCCCGTGGCCGGGCCCACGCACGGACCTGGCCTCGACTGGAACACCTCGGACCCGGTCGAGGTCCGGCGCCGAATCCGCGCCGGTCGACACCAGGGCCAGACGGGCGGGCTCGCCAGGGGGTACGTCCAGGCCAACCTCGTCGTGCTGCCGGCGGCCTGCGCCGGCGAGTTCGCCCGTTTCTGTCAGCGCAATCCCAAGCCCTGTCCGTTGCTGGCGACGTCGGAGCCGGGCAGTCCGCGCCTGCCGGAGATGGGCGAGGACCTCGACATCCGCACCGACCTGCCGAGCTATCGGGTCTTCCGCGACGGCGAGCCCGACGGCGACGTCGCGCGCATCGGAGATCTCTGGCGGGACGATTTCGTGGCCTTCGCGCTCGGGTGTTCCTTCTCGTTCGAGGAGGCCCTGGTCGACGCAGGTCTCTCCGTCCGGCACTGGAACGACGGCAGCGTATGCCCGATGTACCTGACCGACATCGAGTGCGCGCCGGCCGGCCGTTTCCGGAGCCGACTGGTCGTTTCCATGCGCCCCTTCACACCGGCGGACGTCATCAAGGCGGTACAGATCACCACCCGGTACCCGCGGGTGCACGGGGCGCCCGTTCATCTCGGCATGCCGGAACGCATCGGGATCGAGAACATCGAGCGCGCGTGGCAGGGCGACGATCCGATCATCGCAGCCGGCGAGCTGCCGGTCTTCTGGGCCTGCGGCGTGACCCCGCAGGTGGCGTTGCGCGCGGCGCGCCCGCCCATCGCGATCACCCACACACCGGCGCACATGCTGGTCACGGACGTCCGCAACGCATCGCTTGCGGTTGGCTGAAGCAGGCAGTCCGTGTGGAGAAACAGGCCGCAGGAGTGGCGCGCCCGGCTGGATTCGAACCGGATTTCCGACCCTTCCCAAGAACTCCAAAAACTCCCTAAAATATTGACGTTATCGCGTCGCGCTGTGTTCAGTAGGTCGGCCCGGTTCCCACTTGTTCCCACAAAAAGGGTGTAGCATATGTGGGTTCACGATGTGGGATCACGGGGGTCGACATGGGGAAACTGACTGTCGGGAAGGTGCGGGCGTTGACGGTGCCGGGCAGGTACGGCGACGGCGGCAACCTGTATCTCCAGATCACGCGCCGCGGCACGAAATCGTGGTCGCAACGGATCGTCATCGACGGCAAGCGTCACGATCTCGGCTTGGGTCCGTGGCCCGTCGTCTCGCTCGCGAAGGCGCGGGAGCGAGCCTTCGCGAACCGCGTCGCCATCGCCGACGGCCGCGACCCGCTCGCCGAGAAGCGCCAGCCGAAGACCCCGACCTTCGGGGAGGCGAGCGACCGCGCCCTGGAAGCGAACCGGGCGCGCTGGCGGAACGCCAAGACGGCGGAGAACTGGATCGCCACGATGGCGAAGTACGTGCACCCCGTCTTCGGCGATCGGCCCGTCGACCAGATCGGTCGGGAAGACGTGTTGCGGGTGCTCACGCCGATCTGGTCGACCAAGCCCGAGATCGGCCGCAAGGTCCGGACGCGCATCCGCGCGACGTTGGCTTGGGCGCAGGCCCACGGCCACATCGAGCACAACCCGGCCGGCGAGGCCATCAACGCCGCGCTGCCGGCGACGACGGCGCTCAAGAAGCACTTCCGGGCGCTGCCATACCCGGAGGTCGGGCAGGCTCTCCAGACCATCGGTGCGGCCCGTGCGTCGCTGTCGGCGACGGCCTGCCTGCGGCTCGTGGTGCTGTGCGCGTGCCGGAGCGGGGAAGCACGGCTCGCGACGTGGGTCGAGTTCGACCTCGAGGCCCGCGAGTGGCGGGTCCCCGCCGCGCGGATGAAGACCGGTGTCGACCACCGGATCCCGTTGTCGGCCCCGGCGCTCGACGTGCTGGCGACCGTCCGGCCGTTGCGTGACGGGTCCGACCTCGTGTTCCCCTCGCCAGTCCGATCCGGAAAGCCGTTGTCCGACATGAGCCTGACGAAGATCCTCCGGGATACCGGGCTGGCCGAACGCGCCACGGTGCACGGCTTCCGCTCGGCCTTCCGGACGTGGGCGAGCGAACGAACCAGCGTGCCGCACGCGGTCGCCGAGATGGCGCTGGCGCATCGCGTTGGCTCCGACGTGGAGCGCAGCTACGCGCGGTCTGACCTGTTCGAGAAGCGCCGCGGCCTGATGGACCGCTGGGCGGAGTACGTGACCGGTGCCGGCGCGAAGGTGGTGCGGCTTCAAGGCTAGGCAGCGTCGCGACTCTCGCCATGCGACCGCGGCCGGGTAGAGCACCACTTCTCGACTTCCCGCTGTGACCATCGAACGGCCCGCGGGCCGATCCGGAATGGCTCCGGGAACTGCCCGGCTCGCAGCAAACGATACAAGGCGGATGTGGTCATGCCGCAGCGCTTCTCGACTTCGGCGCGAGTCATGAAACGGTCTTCCCTGTTGTTCTCATGCATGTCCATGAGCATTACATGGCGACACCGATACCGCCTAATATTTTCTTATCGTCTTAATAGTTAAGACGGAATATGCAAGTAAGGAACCGCGCCCCCCCTCCGTGGTAGAGTGATATCGTGCGTATCCCATCCGCATCTGCGCCCGCCGGGATCACGGGTGGCCACCCGTACCCGGTCGGGCCAGCCCTTACCGAGGGCGCGGGTAGCTGGATGCGTCGGATGGGATACCAGCCATGCCAGATGCACCCGACGAGTCGGCACCGTCGCCGACCTACCCGACCCGCGTAGAACTCCGGCCCTATCTCGATACCGTCTTGGCGGAGCTGCGACGGCTCATACCGTCGCCGGTCACTCGCCGCGCGGCCCGCGATCTCCTGGAATGGGCGGCCGACCCGCCAATCGAGGAGGAGCGATGGCACGTCGCCCCGTACCATGAGATCGTCCGGCGCGGTCGATGCTCGAAGAGCACAGCGATCCGCGTGGTCGGTTATCTGGAGGCGATCAGCCTGTTGGAAGTGGTCCGTGAGCAGGCCGGGAACGGTGACCACTACCCCAACAAGTACCGGCTCCTCTACCGCGCCGACATCGCATCGGAGCGCATGACGTTCGCGGACTGGCGCGCGAAGCGCGAGCCGATTGACCACAGTTTGCGCCGGCGCGACCGGCTCGCAAATGCCCGATTGCGAGCGTCACAGAACGTCACCGGACACAAGGGGGCTAGTAGCCATGAACTAGTGTCCGGGACACACAAAGACAGTACGACGTACGACGACAGCGGAAAGCCAGACGTACCGGAGCAAGGGAGCGTCTTACCCTTCGCCTCGGGTACGGGGTCCGGCGAGATTCCGAACAGGAATCTCGGGGGACTACCCGATCCCGCACCCGCGGGCGATCGGCCGCGGGCGGGCGAGGGCGAGCGGACCGTGACGGAACTGACGGCGCAGATCCTGCTCGCCCTTCTCACGGCCCGCATGTGCGAACTCGCCGCGCTCTCCGTTCATGGCGAGCGCGAAGACGTGGCGCGGCACCGGCTCGCGGCGCTCAACCATGAGGCCGCAGCCATCGAGATCGAGAAAGCCAACCCGCAACCGCTCTACACGTACGAAGCGTTGCACCCGGACTACAAACGCGAACGCTCCGCATGACTGACGCGGCGCGAGCGGCCCCGCCGCGGCGGGGCGGAGTACGATGAGGTTGATTCGCGCTGGCGCTGAGCAGCGCGGCGAGTGGAAGGAAAGCGGAATGAGACTGATGGAAGCGAACGTGGGTGATGTGCTGGAGCGCTACGAGAACGGTGTCCGTGTCGAGGCCACCATCAGGAGCGTCGAGAAAGAGCATCAGGTGGAGCCTCGCGATCGGAACTTCGTGACGTATATCCGGAACGGCGACTACTCGCGCGTGTTCACGGCGACATGGCGCCACGACGACGCCAGCGAGCCGGAGACGCGCGCGGCGAGCGATTGGACGCAAGTCACAGATCAGCCACGTCACGTGGCGTAGAACGTAACAATGGCGAGAAGGCGACCGTGGACGGCGGCCGAAGACGCGAAGATTCGCGCGATGGGCGATCTCTCTCGCGACATCCTGCGGCCCGCTGGCGGCCTTGCCCTGCGGCTCGCCGCCATCATCGACCGCACGCCCGAGGCCATCCGCATGCGGGCGTCGCGGTTGGGCGTGCCGCTCCGGTGCGGGCTCACCCTCGCCCGCGTCGCCCGCAGAGCGGACGTGTCGGTGCGCACGCTTCAGCGAGCGAGGCAGGAACGTGTTCACGGCGACGGCGACCCATGACGACGCCAGTGAGCCGGCGTGTCCTGCCCACTTCCCGGTGACTCACGGGCGCGTCACCGGATTGTAGATGGTCAGTTTCTTCTCCTCTCCACATTGGGGGCATGCTGCATCTTTCTGGTGATAGTCGGAGCAACAGTATGGGAGAACCTTGGTGGTCGTCTGCGCGTTGTAGGGTTTGGTGGCGTAGAGTGTTTTGAGTGCTTTCTTGATACATTCGTCGCACCACCATTCCCCCTTGTGCGTCTTGAGAAAGCCGACAACTCGCTCTGCTTGTTCTGATCCGCTCATTCTCTTTCCCCTCAGTTCATGGGCAGTCTACGTCCCCTTGGAGCCTTGCCGCCAATTGCCCCCTGCGCCGTGCGGCGGACTCACCCCCGATGGTCACTCAATATTCGGCGTGGAACAGTCCGGCTCCACGTGGAACCGGCGGGCGTTCCACGGGTCCCTAGATCGCCACGAGTCGCAGGCCGCGCCGCGAGCGCGTGAGCGGCCGGAACCGCCGCGAGTGCAGGGCGAGCACAGCGGAATCGAAGTAGTGATTCGGCCTACCTTCGACCGGCCGCCAGCGCAGTTTCCCACCTTCGGCGGTCAACGCTTCCGCGGCGCAGAGCTGGCCGATCGTCGGCCGGTCGATGGTCATCGGCAGGTGCACGTGCCCGTCCCGGACGCGGCCCGTCCACCAAGCCTTCGCGTCGTCGGCCCCGAGGGTGCAGACGCCAGACGTGCGAGAGATCGCACGGGCGATAGGCTTCCCGTCGCCGGCCCTGCCGACCGTGGGGATCCACCAGCGGCGCCGCGAGCACTGCCGGCGCACGTCGGCGGTGAGGTAGCCGGCATCGACCGAGATGCACGACACCGGGATGCGGGCGTAGGGCTCGCCGAGCCGGCCCTGCAGGGCCGCCCACACTTCGTCGTCGCGGGGGTCGCCGATGACCTGGTCGAACCCGAGCACCCATACGTCCGCGTCGTCGGTGCCGAACCCGAGCACCACGAAGTAGATCCGGTCGTCCTGAACGTCCGCGCCCGCGACGACCTGTTCCAGGGTGTCGAGCCGGAACGACCGCTCCCGGCGCTCGAACAGCTTGTCCACGTCGGCGGCCCCGCTCGACGCCGGTAGGCCAAGAACGGTGTTCCGGAACGCGGCGAGGGCTCGAGGGTCACCTCTCTCGACACGCAACCGCGCCTTCCGCCAGCGCTTCACGACTTCGGACAGCGATGACCGGGCCGAGTCGAGCCGGCCGAGTCGGAACGATGCGCAGTCTTCGTCGGTGGGCGTGTCGCGCTGCGCTACCCACTTCCCGCGGCGCAGCATGCGGCGGCGGGCGGCTTCATCGTGCAGAGCGCCGCACCGTGCGCAGGCGATCATCGGCGTCTCGCCTTGCTCGCGGCCGGTGACGTGCTCGAAGTCGAAGTGCGTCGAGTCGCCGCAGTCCGGACACGGGTACTCCATCCGTCGCCGGTCGCCGTCCCGGAACAGGAGGTCGATCCCGTCGCCTCGGGAAACCGGCGAGGAGATCGCGATCAGCACGGCGTCGCTGCCCCAGTCGGCCTGTCGCATCTCCAGCAGTTGGAGCGGCGCCCCCTCGCCGCCCCGAACGAGCCGCGGCCACCGGGCGAGCTCATCGGCGACGACGGTGCGGACGGTGCGCGACGCGAGCTGCGAGGGCGAGCCGGCGGTGGCGATGGACAGCCAGCCTTCCGCCCGCGTCTCGCGGCTGTTCCACGATGACCGCGCGCCTGGTCCCGAGCGTTGCGCTTCGAACTCGGTCCCGATCGCCGGGGACGCCTTGAGGATCTTGTCGAGCCGTCGCCGGAGGTCTTTGCACCCGAAGTCCGTTGCCGACACCAGCATCGTCCCGGCGCCGTCGACTGCACTGCGCAGCGCGACGGGGACGCCGCAGACGGTCTTCCCGACCTGGGAGGCCATCATCAGCGCGAACGTCGTCTTCGGCTCGCGGTCGATAGCGTCGAGAAGCTGCCGCTGCCACGGTTCGAGGGCGATGGCCTGGCCGGCCTGCGGGCCATCGGTTACGCGCACGTTGGCGCGGAACCACGCGGCGAGCGATTGACGCCGTGACATACACCCGTATGGTATGCTGTAGATATTCGATGCGCGAATAGCTGTCCCACGTCAGATAAGGGGAACTGATGACAAAGCTCCAGGAACTGCAGTTGAAGCAGAGCGAGATCCGCGAGAAGCTGAACACGCTTCTCGGGAAGGAGTCCCGCACCGAGGCGGAAGATACGGAGCTGCGCGAACTGACGGCCGACGCGCAGAAGTTGGAGCCGGAGATCCGCGCCGCGCTGGTGGCGGAAGGCGACGCCGAGCGCCAAGCCCGCGAAGCGGCGGAAGCTGCCGGCGTCGATCCCGAGACGCGCGAGCGTCTGGAACTGCGGAGCCGCGCGACGCTCGGCGGGTTCCTGCTGTCGGCCCTGCAGGGCCGGCTCCCCGGTGGCGCAGAGGCCGAGTACGCCGCGGCGTGCGGTGTGACGGACGGTTTCCCGGTCGACCTTTTCGAACAGGACCGGCCCGCGGAGACGCGGAACGTCGAGACGCGCGCGGACGCGGTATCGCCGGCCCCGGCGACCGGGCAGGGCGCGACGCTCGCGCCTATTCAGCCGTTCATCTTCGCCGACTCCATCGCCCCCCGCCTCGGGATCCAGATGCCGCAAGTCGGCTCCGGCAACTACAGCGAGGCGACGATCACGACGGCGTTGACCGCGGCGGCGAAGAACAAGGGCGACGCGCAGGAAAGCACGGCCGCGGCGATCACGCCGGTGACCGCCTCGCCGCGGCGGATCTCGGCCCGTCTGTCCGTCGCGATGGAAGACGTGGCGCAGATCGGCGTCGGCAACTTCGAAGCGGCGCTGCGCGAGAACGCGCGGGCGGTGTTGAGCGACGCGTACGACTCGCAGTGCATCAACGGCGACGGACAAGCCCCGAACGTCGAAGGGCTCATCAAGCAGTTGACCGACCCGGCGAACCCGACCGGCGTCGCCGGCTTCGATGACTTCGTGGAAGCCTTCGCCGATCAGATCGACGGCCTGTGGGCGTCGACCATGCGGGAGATCTCCATCGTCGCGAACGTCGACGCCTACAAGCTCTCGGCGAAGAAGTTCCGCGACCGCGTGATCGACACCGGGCAGCGCGGGGGCGTGAGTCTCGGCGACACGTCGGCCGCGGACTACCTCGCCCAGCACACCGGCGGCTGGTGGACGAACAAGCGGATGCCCGCGACCGCGAACAACATCGCCCGCGGCATCGTCCGGCGCATGGGCCGGCCCGGTCTGCGGATTGCCTCGCATCCGGTGTGGGCGAACGTCGCGATCGATGACATCTACTCGGACTCCGGCTCCGGGACGCGCCACTTCTCGCTGCACGTGCTGTGCGGGTCGAAGGTGCTGATCGTGCAGCCGGCTGCGTACGGCTTGGCCGAATTCAAGGTGTCGTAGGATGGCCGACCGTCTCGCCGCTGAACTGGAGATCCGCGCGTCCGACTCCGGGCCGCGGATCCGCGCGACGCTCATCCAGGAGGGGCGCGCGTCGACCGGCTCGCGGCGCGAGCTGTTCACGCCGGGCGCTACCCAGTGGGCGGCCGAAGGCGTCGAACTGCGCACCGAGCATCTCGGGAAGGCGGAGACGCGAGCGGTTCCGACCCGCGAGACGGACGGCCGGATCGTCATCGACGCGCCCGCGACGCCGGCACTGTTCGCGGCCGTGCACGCCGGCAAGCGCTTCGCGTCCGTCGAGTTCTTCGCCCTGGAGGAACGGACGACGCCGACCGGCATCCGCGAAGTGCAGCGGGCGCTGGTGACCGGCGCGACGGTGACCGACCGGCCGGAATACGACTCGACGGCAGCCGAGATCCGCGAACGTCCCGAGGTGCGAGTGTGGCTGTGAGCGAGTCGGATGCGCGGGCCGCAGCCGTCGAGATCGTCACGAACTACGCACCGGGCGCGCCTGCGGACGTGCGAACCGCGGCCGTGGCCATGCTGGTCGACAGCATGCTCGATCCGCCCTACGAGAACGACGTGCAATTCGACGACCAACAGGTGAGCACGCACAATCTCGGGCCGGCACACATACGCCGATCCGGCGCAGCTTCCCTCCTGGCGCCGTGGCGACGGCCGCGCGCGCGGGTCATCGAGGGGGCGTCGGCGTGATCAGCTTCGCCCCGTGGCGTCCCGCGCCCGAGACGCGCAGCTACACGAGCGCCGTCGTCAACGCCGTCGAGTCGGCAGCGGCCGGCACGGGCGCGGGTGTCGCGGCGGCGACCGCGGCCGTGGAGGTCGCGAGTTCGACGTGGGCGCGTGCGCTGTCGCTGGCGACCGTCGAGCCGCAGTCCCGACGTACTCGAGCGATCACTCCGACGCTGCTGGCGATGATCGGCCGCGCGCTTTGCCGCTCCGGAGAGATTGTCTTCGACTTGTCCGTGTCACCGGCCGGCGTCACGATGCTACCGGCGAGCGCCGCGTACGTGACGATGGGGAGCGGCGACCGCCGGACCTGGACCTACGTCGTGACCGTCGACGGGCCGGGATCCACCGTGACGGTCTACCGGAGCCGTTCCGGCGTCGCCCATCTGACCTACATGGTCGACCCCGTGCGGCCGTGGCTCGGGCGTCCGCCGTGGGCATCGGCGTCGCTCTCCGGGACTCTGCTGGCCGGAATCGAGCGCCAGCTTGCCGGCGAGGCGGGATCCGCGTCGGGCTACATCCTGCCGACCCCGGACGTTGGCGACCGCGGGCAGGAAGGCGAGAACGCCGACGAAGAGGACGACCCGCTCACAACGCTCCGGCGCGACCTGGCCGCGGCGGGCGGGCGGACGGTGCTCGCGCCCACTACGGCCGCGGGATACGGCGCCGGCCCCGGTGCCGCGCCGTCGAAGGACTACAAGCCGGAGCGGTTCGGCTTCGCGCCCCCGGAGACGGCCGTCGAGGCGCGCAGAGACGTAGAGCGGTCGATCCTCGCGGCATGCGGGGTTCCGCCCGTGCTGGCGAACCACGCGGCTCCGGGGACGTCCATGCGGGAGGCTTGGCGTCAGATGACGGTCGGGACCGTCGAGCCGCTCGCCACCATCATCAGCGATCAGTTGTCCGAGGCGCTGGGCGTCGACGTCACGCTCACGATGCCCCGAGCGGCCGACGTAGCGACGCTCGCGCGGGCCGTGCAATCGCTGACCGGGGCCGGCATGAGCGTCGAAGACGCGCGAGAGGTTGTCGGTCTATGACGGCGAGCGGGTGCGACCATTCGGCGGCCGTGGCGTGGCCGTGCGGCGAGGGCGTGACGCGCTGGCGGTGTCCCGACTGCGGGTTCGTGTGGGTCACGCCCCCGATTCAGGAGTCCCAGCGTGCTCCTCGATGACTGGCGATGCGGGGGGCGTCGGCCGTGGACGATGCCGGAGATCGTCCTGCTCCGCGAACTCGCGGCCGAAGGGCGGGGAGCGCCCGCTATCTGGCGGAGCGGGAAACTGCCGGGCCGGTCGATCGGGGCGATCCGCGCGCAGATGCACAAGCGCGGCCTGTGGGGGCGCTCGCGGCGACGGTTCGACGGTGAGCGGGTCGTGATCGTCATTCCCGTGTCGCCGATGCTCCGCGGCCGGCTTCGCCAGCGTGCCGGCGAGCGCGGCCTGACGCTCGCCGAGTTGGTGCGCCGCTTCTGTGAGTCGGGGCTGAAGGCATGACCAACGCCGAACGCCAGCGGGCGACCCGGGACCGCGCGAACGCCATCGTCGCCGAGATGCTGGCGAAGCTGGAGCGGGGCGAGGACCTGGACGCCATCGAGATCCTCGTATTGACCATTCGCGGCATCGGGATCCGTGCGACGCAACATCCCGGCGAGCGCGTCACCCTGCACCCGACCGATGTCGCCGCTCTCGCCAACGGCGCCGCTGCGCTGCTGACCGAGTGGGCAGCGGTCGACATGGACGAAGCCGCGCGACGCGAAGCGGATCTCGAGCGCACCCTCGGCAGCAAGACGCCCGCCATCCTGCACTGACTCCCGCGGCCGGTTCGACAGCCGAACGGGCGGACCGGACCGCGACCGGGTGCGGAACTTTCGCTGCCCGGGTTGCGTCTAATGCATAGGGTTGTCGGGCGATTGAGACCAGGGGTTCCCTCTGGGGACACGCACCAAGGAAAACACCTCGACTTGCCGACTAGGGCGTCGCACCCAATACGGAGCCACGAAGCAGAAAGGAGGCCGACCATGACTGTGAAGATCAGCCTTCGAATCTCGGTAGTCTGCCTCGCAATCTCGCTCTTGGTGCCCCTGTTCTGAGTCGCCCAGCACCCGCCCTTTTCCTGTCAACACCAGCCGCGTTGCGTTGCCGTAGATTCCCACTTCTTCCCGCACAAGGGGTGTAGCATATGTGGGATTAAAACCGGAGGCTGCGGAGAAAAACCCTAAAACTACTGGGTATTTCCGCAGGAGTGGCGCGCCCGGCTGGACTCGAACCAGCGACCCTCGGTTTAGAAGACCGATGCTCTATCCTGCTGAGCTACGGGCGCATCCTTTAGAATCAATAACTTACGCGTGACGTCGTTTCTCTGCCAGCCGACTCTGCCAGCCGTTTCCCGCACGATTCCGCTCCCGATGTCGCGTCAGCGCGCTGAAGCCGCTCGATAGCCTTGAAGTGTTTCTCCAGTTGCGGCGGGGCGTAGATCGTCGTCGTCTCTGGATCCGTGTGCCCGTACATGTCCTGGATATCCGCCACGTCCGCTCCCGTCCGCCGCAGTCCTGTCGCGAACGCATGCCGGATCTGATACACCGTGAACGGCCCGCGACCGGCGCGCCGGGCCGCCCCGCGTAGCGCCTTGTTCGCGCTGGCGCAGGACCAGCGCCCATAGGCTCCTTTGCGCACGAACTCGCGGGCCGCGTTCAGTCCGTCGCCAACGAGTGGCACCGCCGCCGGTAGGCCCCGCTTTCCGCGCGGCACGACGACGTAGGGCGTCGGCTCGTCGAAGCGGAAATCCTCCTCCCGCAAGCGCGCCATTTGGGACGGCCGCATGCCGGTCCAGTGCATCAGCCTCAAGCGTACAGCAGTCTTGGAGCCCGGCGTCAACTGCGCCAGCACGTCGGCGATGTGGGAGCGAGGGAGCCACCGCGGCTGCGGGGCAGGCAGCCTGAACCGAATGATGTCGACCAGGCCGGAGGCGGCGCGGCGTCCGTACAGCACCTTCACTAGGTTCGTCAGCGCGTTGCGCCGGTTGTTGCAGGCCGAGGCCGACAGCGTCCGGCGCCACTCGCGCAGCTGCTCATTGATCATGGGCGTGTGCTGTTCGAGGGCCAGCGTGCGGAGGTGCCCGAACCGCTGGACCCAGAGTCCGATGTGGTGGCGGCGGTCCGCCATGCTCGCAAGTTCACCCTCGATCTGCTCGAGATACCGCTCGGCATCGTGCGCCAGGGTGTGGCGTGCGCCGGAAGGGAGCGTCCGCAGGCTCGCCCGCAATTCGTCCCGGCGCCCCCGGATGGTCTTCAGCGAGGTACCCGTGGGGAAACGGATCTCGCGCTGGATCCCATTCACCTTGACGGTGGCGGCGAGCCCGTAGCGGTCCTTGTAGATGCCCTCGGCGACGCGGATCCGTCGACGGGGCTGTGAGGTGGCTCCCGACATTGATGACTGCCGTCCACGTTCGGTGTGGGTGCTGGAGGCCTGTGGCTTCGGCTCGGTTCGTGAGGGCGCCGCGCTCTCGTCCACCGATCTTCGAGTGCCAACCTGGGTGTCGTCGTCTTGCGTGCCGATTCGAGCCACCGGCTGCTCCTGAGCCGCGAGAGCGGTCCAGCCGCGGCCGGGGTTCGGCTTGGCGTCGGGGAGTGACCGGCAGTCTTCCGAGGCCATCGTTGCTGGGCGAGAGTGCGGGTCGCTCCTGTCACGTTTATTTACACGTGTAATATATGCGCCGACGCGTGGTCACACCAAGCGGCAGGACCGCAACTCCTAACCAGGGTGGCCGGCGCCCGCCGCACCGACGAGTCCCTGTGAGGCGGCAGCGACGAACCAGCGGAAGCGAGATCGAAGAGGCCGGCAGTCGGCTGCCGACCCGAGCGTAGTCACGGCGCGGGCCGTCAACGGCTGGCGTCCGGGTGCGAGGAGAGACGCTTTGGCGATGGTCGCCAACGGCTCGGGAGCGGCCGCCGGTTCGAATGTGCCTCGTACGAAGGACCGGCAGGCTCGACGAAGGGGAGGCGCAGGCGGTAGACGCCACGTCGTACCCGGTGGAAGTAGGGCCAGCGGTGCTGATGGTTGTCCGGGGCGTTCACGCAGCATCGACTGCTGACGTGGGTACGGACGGTCCCGCTGTTCAGGTCCGGGAGGGCTGCGACGATCGCGGCGAGCGTGAACAGCTTCGTGGCGTCGTCGCACACGCGCCTCGCCGCGTCGAGCACCTGCACGTGCACCGGTTCGTCGCTGTTGGTCACGGGTGTTCGTAAGAGTGCGTGTCTTCGTCATGGCCATTCTACAGTCGGGGTCGCCTGGTTCCGTCGCGTGACGTCAACGCTGCCGAGTGGAGCCGACGACGGCGCGCGGGGGAGGTGAGGCTCGCGGCCTGGCGTATCGACGCAAAAGCGTCGGCAATCTGGACCTCAGAGATGCAGATGGCTGCGACACAACCGATGCGGGTGAGTAAGTGTTGGCGAGCTCGAGGATCTGCGGAATTCTGGAGTTCCGCCGACCACAAGATGTTGTGGTGCTGGCGGCATCGTCAGACGAACAGCGTGCGCGTGTGCTCGCCAGCGTCAAGGCGCGTCGCTCCGCTCCGCCCCCGCTGTCGCGGGGCTTACGGCCTTGACCCCGGCTCCGCGCACGCCCGTCCAGACTGGCTCCTGTCCGACGATGCCCAAATTCTGACCCCTACATGTTGTGGTCGACGACGTGCTCAGACTAACGCGCTTTCCGGCGCTCGTTGACAGCAAGGCGCGGAGCGCGTTCGGCGGTGAACGTCGAAGATGTCGGGCTCTTGAACAACAGCAGACGAGCCATGCGGAGGCGGAACGCCTGTTACTGGCCAGTCAGACAGAAGAGGGGCGTTGGGTCGAGTGGGTGCCAGACTGTCGGACAACAATCGCTCTACGCACGCGCTGTCCTCGCCCAGCCGCTGGAGTCGAGGTAGCGGCGGACGGCGGCCTTTGCGAAGCGCGTCCGTTTGTCGAGACCACGTAGCTTCGGGATCGGAAACGAATCGGCGCGCAGTCTGCGCTTGATGGTCGACTCGGAACATCGCAACACGTCAGCGAGCTCCCGGAGGGTCAGTACGTCGGGGAGAGCGTCCAGGCGGACCAGGGCGTCCTTCGGCATGAATGAAACATAGCGACTCCGTGCCGCCCGACATCGAGGGTCTGGTGTGCGCCGCCCTACCAGCACCGGAAAGAGCGGATGGATTCTGCTCGGCGAATATCTGCTGGAAGCGTTGAGGTCAAGTGGTTGCCGGACCTCGTTGTGGCTCTTCACGACGAGGAGCTGCAAACGGCGAACGACGGTCGCCCGCTGCGGGCGCCGCGCGGATGGCGAAGCCGCTGGCGAGTCTGGCGGGAGGCGAGCCGACGGATGGTACGTTCGTCTGCCGCGACGCCGAACGCGACGTCGCCGGGCGTCAGGCCGCTGGCCACCACGCCCTGGTCGAGGATCGCTCGATGCCATCCCCTCCGGCGGGCGCCGGCCCGCCGTTCACGATGCTGGAGATCGAAGGCGGCGCCGAGCGGCTGCTCGACATGGTGCGCGAGACTTGCCGGCGCGGCAGGTCGATGCTGCACGGCAGTGCACCGAGGTGATTCGGGCCGAGGAGACAGCCGTTGCAAGCGGGATGTTCGGCGACGACAGATAGCCGGACCCGACCCCTCCGGCCCGCGCTGAAGATGGCCGACGGCTCGGTGACGAAGCGGTGAGCGCAGGTGCCGCCGAGCCGCGGGCGGCGACCGGACACCTTGCTCGCCTTCGGTGGCAGGAACTGGGAAATGGCGACGACGAGCGCCGAGGATCTGGCGGGCATGAGATGCTCCCACTGGCGCGGCGGCGGTCGACGATCGAGACCGCACGACCGACGGCCGCGGCTGGCGCGTCCGCCTCGAGCCCGCCGCGGTTCAGCGGCGGAAGGAAGGCGCCGTCGCACGGCCGCGCGAGGAAAAGGGAGGCGTCAGCGGCACGACGGGCGTTGACGACGGACATCCGAGAGTTGGCTGGCCGCATGATGCCCGGCGCGATGGCCGGCCCTCTGGCCCCGGGCGGCTGAGCGGCCGACCTGCGCGGCGAATCTTGCGCGGTGTCGACGGCGACGCCAATGGGTAAAGGGCCGGGCGGAAACTCAACGGAATCGCGACGCCTGGGCTCCCGCAGATTGGCAACGTTGCTGCGGCTGGCCGGTCGTACCGACTGTTACTCCAAGGGCCGACCGCCGACGGCACGATGTGGCGCGCGGCCAGGATGCTACGAAGACGCCACGGCGAAGCGAGGTGTCGTCGGCGGTGCGTTAGCCGGGGCGCACGGCGTGTGCCAGCGCCGTTGTCGAGTCAAGTGCAGTCATCCAGCCTCCGGGGGCCTTGACAGCCATTCCTCGTGAGCTCTCTCGAGCTCGCTTGGGAAGAGAATCAACGCCTGTTTGCACTTGCCGCAATAGATACCCTTAACCCGCACGCCGCGATCCTCGTGGTCGCACTCAGTTCCTGCCGGCTCGCCGGCCTTGTCCTGCGCCTTCTTTTCCTTGAAGGCGTCAAGGCGCGCCTTGGCCGCCGCCGGGTGTTTTTCGCGCCATCGCCGCTGCCTTTCGGCATTGGACAAAGCCATTACGTGCCATGATAGCACGTAACGGACAAGATCCGCGCAGAAACTACCGAAATCCAGAGGGTTCGCCAGCACCCATGCTCTGAGGGCGGCGAGAATCGGCTGTACGAGCGTCGATGCGAGGGTGACCAGCAGCCTTCCGCCGATGAGAAATCGCGTCCTGGGCGGATTTCTGGCGCCTGAGCCGATCCCGGCGCTTCTGACGCCGCACGTGAGCGGGCAAAGCCACACGGTCCGAGGGCCGTCGCGCGTTTGGTCGGCGTGATGCCCGCTGCTTCGGCTTCAGAGGTTGTGGGTTGCGGCGGCGGACGGCCCGGGGCCTACTGGTGCCGGCCGCCAGGGCCTCGCGCGGGATCTCATCGCCCGGCGCAGCTCGAGAACCTCCCGTTCCAGTTCCTTCAGCCGCTTCCTCTCCTCGGTCCTCAGTTCCAGTGCCGGCACGGTCCAACCCGCCGTCGAGGACGACGACGTGATCGAACTCCAGGTCCTTGGCCCGGTGTGCGGTCAGCGGCAGCAGCCCCGTGACGCTGGCGGCGTGCATCCCGTTCCCACTCGGCGAGCCGCTCCTCGAAGTGGACCAGCGGTGTGTCAGTTCCGCCGGTTCCGGCGTAGAGTCCTCGTCGATCGCGTCGACCAGCAACTCGGTCTACCGTCCTCAAGGGCTGGCCGTCGCGCCATGCCGCGAGCACCGGGTGCTCAACCCCCGTGACTAGCCGCTCGACGACGCCGCCGTCCGGCACGTGATAAGGCAGGCCGTCGCGTTGCTGCGCGGCAGCCGTCTGCCGCCGGAGGATGCCGGCAAGAGTTGCACGCGGCTGTTAAGCGGGGTTCCGCCGGGTGCTCGTCGACGAGTACCAGGACATCGGTCTGGAGCAGTACGAGCCGACCGCCGCGATCGCGGGTCGGTCGCTCGGAAGATGGCGACGAGAAGCTCTCCTTAGTTTTGCGGTCGGCGACGACGACCAGAACATCTACGCGTTCAGCGGCACGTCGGTGCGGTTCATCCGGCGCTTCGAGCGCGACTACACCGCAGGAATCGCCTTCCTCGCGGACAATGAGCGGTCCCCCGCGCATATCGTCGCGGCAGCCAACACGGTCATGGACGACCTACGGGCGAAGGTGGCGCGCGCCAGCCGCATGGCGAAGCCGTGACAGGTGAGCACGGTGACTCCGCGTGCCTCGTCGCCGATCAGCACCTCCAGGCGCTGCTGGATCTCGGCGGCGGCGTACCAGGTAAGCGATGCGGTGGGGCCAGCACCTGTGTCTTGCCGTCGCTGGGTAGCGCCAGCACCAGGACTTTGACTGCTCTCGGTCGTCCCGTTTGCCGCGTCCGTCCCCTGGCCAGGCTCTGCAGTACGCGCCACACTCGTTCCGGCAGCGTGAGCAAGACTGTATCTGTAAACTACCTACTATGTGTGATTTACAGGCATGCCGGCAGCAAATATACCACGATGCATCCCACAACGTCCGGAAGGACCCGCTGGCGGGTGGCTCAAGGTAACCGGGTAAGCGTTCGGTCAACCCGGTATCCGGCGTTGCGGAGGTCGGGCAAGCACCGTCGAACAGCGAGCCGATCCGGTCCGGGCGCCCTCCCTGCGCAGGGGACATCGACCGGTGCTGGCCGTCGGACAACGCCAGCGTCCGGTTGGCCCGCTCCGACGTCCATACGGCGTGCCCGAACGGTTACGTAACCGGGTAACCGCGCCCCTGATCTCATGCTGCCGACCGCCGGCTCGGGTCTTGCGGATCTGCGCCTTGCCGTACCGCGAACGCTGCTGCGGGACCGGTAGCGATCATGTGCCCATGATACGCCGAGTTCCACAAGTGCCAGCCGCCGTGATCCAGCCCAAGCGTTGAGCGGACCGGCGAATGGGCGCCAGAGTCGGTTCCCGGACGTTGGGCGTGACTGATCCATCGAATTCGCCGCAGATGCCACACAGCGTCAAGGAACGGTCCGGACGGCGAACGCCGCCACCAGACCGGGTTCGCCCTGCGCGACGGCGCCGTCGAGATTTCGTAATCAGCAGGTCAGCGGTTCGAGTCCGCTCGCCGGCTCCAATAAAATCAACAACTTAGAGGGAGCGCGATTCAATCGAAGCAAGTGCGTGTCACCATTGTGTCACCAACAACTCGACGATGGGCCAGTCGATGTCGGACCACCCGCCTCGCTCTCAGAATTCGGCGCGAGGTTCACCGCTACATCGTCAACGGTACCGCGTGGCGCGAGACCGAAAGAGCCGGAGCGTGAACGACCCGAATGGCTGGTACTCACAGCCCGAGGACCTCGTTGCGGCGATCCGTCGCTCCGTGTACGTGAGCGTCGAGACCGTCCGCATCGTCGCCGGCATCCCGCAGCCGTTCGCCGACTTCGTACACCAGGACCGTCCGCAGGCGTGACCATTGACCGGATGAGTAGACCGTCTGCATCGAGACATCGGTGGCGCGTGCCCGATGCATCAACCAACAGCGGATCCTGCTGGCAACTCCCTGGCAGAAGGTCACTCTCACTGGGTGAGTACCCGGACGCCTCCCCAACGGCCCGGAAACTGTGCGAAGTGGTCCCGGCGTAGGGCCCACGGATCGCTATAGAAAGAGCGCAGGAAGGCGTCCAACACGTGCGGCTTGATGCCATCGCCCGACTCGATCCGCGCTAGGTAGATGATGGGCGCGCTGGCCGCCGGTCCGGCGGTTCGTGTGCGCATCGAGCGCGGTCTTGTTCACGGTCCAGTCGGCGTGCGACAGCTTGATGTCTTGGCTGGCGCACCAGTGCCACGGAAACGCGCGATGGATGTCGATGGCGTCTTCTGTGTACACGTGAGAATCGCTCGTCTGGCCGGTCCTGAAGTCTCGTCCGCCGACAGTCTTGGCGGCCCGGGACGACGGAGGCTTGGCGACCCAGCAGGCCCGCACTCGCCTTCGTATCGAGTCGTGTTCCCGATCGTGCGGCGCCTGCGCACACGGCGCGCGAGGTCCAGGAGCGCGGAGTCTGAGCGGCCCGTGCCCCCGTGAACTTGGCAGTCCCTTTCCGCGCGGAGTGAGCCGGTCCTCAGGTAGACTAACGCGCTACGGTCCACGACCTGCCAGCAGACGCCATGACGACGCAGCCCGTACTCGTGCTTGAACTGTTCAATGCCCAGGTCCAGTACATGGTGCCGCGTTGGCAGCGCCGCTACCGTTGGGGCAAGGCCGACATCGAGCGTCTGGTCGAGGACCTGAAGACGGTCGCTGGCAAGCCGATCGACAACCGCCACTACACCGGCACAATCCTCACGTTCCCCGAGCCGGACCAAAACCGGATCGTGAAGCGTCTGCGGCTCGTCGACGGGCAGCAGCGGTTGACGACAATTAGCATCCTCCTGGCGACGATCGCCGAAGCCCTCGGGCCCGCGGGGGAAATCGGGCCGTGGACGGCGGAAACCATCCGGAACGACCGCCTACTGAACGCCGGCAAGCCCACGAAGCTGCGGCGGAAGCTGCGGCTTCAGAACAGGGACGAGGAGGAGTACCGGAACGAGCTTGACCACCAGGAGCACGGCCCCGGCGCCGTGTCGGCCGCGTTCAAAATCTGCCGCGGGATCGCCGCGCGTGAGAACCTCAAGGTCCTGATGGACGGCATCGAGCGGATGCAGGTCGTGCAGATCAACTTGCAGGAGCACGATGACCCGCAGCAAATCTACGAGAGCCTGAACGGGACCGGGCAACCTCTGTCTGAGGGCGAGAAGGTCAAGAACTGGCTCCTGATGGGACTCGCTGAAGACGAGCAGCAGGAACTTCACGACGACGTGTGGAAGCGCACAGAGAAGGTGCTCGACGCCCACGACGAACCGGGACGCATCGACGTCTTCCTCAGAGACCTGCTACGGGCCCACACTGGGGCCACCCTCTCCAAGGATCGTGCGTATGAGGAACTCCGCCGATGGGCGGCCCGCACCGATCGCGACGCCGACAAACCGGCGCTCCTGCGGGAGATCGCCAAATACGCCGACTGGTACGGGCTCATCACCGGGACGGCGGACACAAGCCGGTTGGATCGCCGAGTCGCCCGGGAACTCGCCCACATGCGCACAACGCGCATCGAGACCTTGCGGCCGTTCGTCCTGCGGCTGCTGCGAGACGCCTACAGGACCGCTGCCGCCGAGCCCCCAACGAACACGATCAACGAACTCGCAAAGACGCTGGGCGCAGCATCCACGTGGATAACCCGACTCTGGTTGAGCGGGAAGGCTACGGCCGGCTTCAACACCGCGGGCGCGATGCTCGCCGCCCACCAGGGACCTGAACCCGGAGAAGAGCCGAGCACGTTCTGGACGAACCAAATCAAGGAGCTACGTCACACGCGAACCGGCGTTCCGACCGACGACGAGGTCCGCGACGGCGTCCACAACCGCAAGGCATACGGTGGGCAAGCGAACAACAGTACCCTGGCTATTCTGTACGCGCTGATCAGCGCCGAGCAGGGCGAGGAGAGCCCGCCGCTTGAACGGCTGACGATCGAACACGTGATGCCCCAGAAGCTCAACGACGCTTGGCGCGACGACCTCGGGCCCGACGCGGCCAGCATCCACGGGCAGTACCGAGACAAGCTCGGCAATCTGACGCTCAGCGGCGACCGTGTGAACCCCGCGATGGGCAACGGGCCGTTCCACGAGAAGCGTGCGGACTACGGCAAGAGCCCGATCCTGATGAACCGACAGATCGCCGAGGCCGACGCATGGAGCGAAACCGAACTCGAGGCCCGAGCCGAGGATCTCGCCAACCGCATCGTCGCGCAGTGGCCTTGGGACGATCCCGCTGCCGGCGCCCGCCCGGATCGCCGACTGAGCCAAGCCGCAGAATACCGCTGGAAGGTGGCTGATGGCGCTGAACACGTGGACGTCGGCACAAGCCAGTTCACGCTGAACGTGACGGCCGCGCTGCTGGATCTCGACCCCGAGAACGTGAAACGCCTGTCAGGGCCCGCCGTCACGGCCGACATCCACCCTGCCTCACAATATCCGGCGGGGCAAAAGGCCGGTGCGATCATGATGCTGGCGATTCCGCGGCACCCCGACTGGGTGATGAATGCCTACAGGAGCCAGGAGAACGCGGTGCAGCACTGCCGCAAGTTCGCCATGCGGTGCGGAACGACGCTTCAGGTGCAGTTGAGAAGCGAACCCGCGATCCACGAGCGATTCTGGACAGCATTCCAGAAGACTGGGCGGCTGCTCGCAGGAACCCGTCCGAGCCCTGCCCCAAGCCGGCTCACACGCACCGGGCCACACAACGCCAGGGGTAACACAATCGCCATCACGGTCGATCCGGGCGAGATCCGGCTCGCGATCGAATCCGCCGGCTCAGACGCTCCAGATGCAGCCAGACCCTGGATCGTCGCGGTCAACAGGCGGATCGCCGCTGAGATGAGTGACCAGCGCCGCAAGTTACCCGATGACGATACGCTGGCACGGTCGACAGCGATCTATACGCCGATCGATCTCGACGGAGAAGACGAGTGGGCGGAAACTGCGGAATGGCTCGCGACGCAACACGACCGGTTGGTGGACATCCTCAATTCCGTGGATCCTGATCTTGTTGTGACTCCGAACGAATGAGTCGACGAACTGGGATATCTCGCCTACGACGCCCGCGCGTGACCCTTGAGCGCTTCGTGCTCCCTCAGCCGCCGGGCACACCCACCGTGCAATCGGCATCCTGAAGCATCTCCATCTCCCATTCGTGAACTTGGGGAGCGGGCAGGGCGGCTGGCTCCAGCGACCGCTCGCCCGGCTCCGCCCGTGGCGCGGTACGTCGACACCGACGAAACGGCGATGTCCCAATGTTGTTGAATGCTGGCGGGAAGCCGGACGACTGCAGCTTGAGCGAACCGTGTCCCGCGCTGAGGCGATCCCTCGAGGTCGGCACCCCTGCTTCGGCGCTGGCGCTCGCGCCGCTACGGCGCGGGCGAGCCGGCTCTCGTTGACACCGACGGGCCCGCGCGAGTTGCTTTAGGGGCGGTGACGGAAACTACGTTGCCACGTTCGCGGGCGCGAGCCCAGGAATCACGGGCCTGGGGCGTCACGCCAGTTGGCAAAGTTGTATCGATCACCGTCCCTGAGAGGTCGAGAGGCAGAGAACCGGCGCGCCGATCCGGGGTCTATGTCTACATGTACATGTACTTGCGTGTGTACGCGAACTAGAGGACCTGCGCGGCGATGATCGAGGCACCGCGGCGGGACGGACTCCCGGAGGCCGAGCGCATCGGTCAGGACCTAGACGCGGCGGTTGACCCTGGGGTGCGGGCCGAACGGGGGAACCGACGCGAGACGAGGCCGAAGCATGGCGGCCAGGGTCGAGCTGGCGGCCGATGAACTCCACGACCGCCGGCCCAAACAGAATAAGGTGCTTGCACTGAACTAGTTCAGATGGTAGAGTTTGGGCGTCCGTGCAGTGCAACCTGTCGAACAGCGAGGGAGTGGAGAGAAGCCATGGAGAACCTGTGTCCACGCGGAACGGGGCTGAGGAACCACCGTGACGAATCTCGGCCGCGCTTGCGCCGGCGGCAAGCTGAAGCCAACCGGCTTCGAAGAGTCGACCGCTACTGCTGTGGCGGTGGTCGCAAGTTCAGGCACGTCTCTCAAGGCAAGGCCGAAGCTGCCAGACGGTCTCTCATCCGCCGTGGACTGAACCGGCCCCGTGAAGGGCGGCTCGTGTCCTATTACTGTTCCCGATGTCTCTCGTGGCATGTTGGCCATCGCGGGTCGTCGTCCCAGGAGGACCATGGCTGAAACGATTCCATCTACGGCAACGCTTCAGCTCCGCCTGCCGGCTGAACTGAAGCACCAGGTCGAAAACGCCGCGACCGCCACCAACCAGTCGGTCAATAGCTGGCTGATCATGGCCGTGCAGGCCGTACTCGAGGACGACCGGACCGGACCGTCGTTCTATGCCGGTTGCGTGCGTGGCCAAGTGGACGCGCTCAAGACGGTGATCGAGCAGCTGGATAGAACACGCGCGGCTCTCAAAAGGTGGCAGCACATGGCAGCCCGTCGGGATCTCGATGAGGCGCAGCGCGTGGCCTTGACGGAACTCGCGGAGTCGGTTTCCGCAGAGCGTAGAGAAGGAGGTAATCCCGGAATGTCTAGCAGGTACGACAGCTTTTGGAAGCCACGCTTGAGCGCTATTTCGAGCGGACTCGGTGCCGTCGCAGACGGTGTCGGTGCTCAGATCATCGACGTATCGGGGCTGACGGAATACGGCCGGCGTCCGTCGGGCTGGGCGGGATCAGTACGCCTGTGGAATACGGGCAACTCGAGCACTTCAGGAACGGCCGCACACGTGAAGGCCCTTGTTCGTTTACTGATCGGCACCGGGGTCCTGGGAAACTGGCCCGACATGGTGTTTCGGCTTTCCGTCAACCTCAAGGGCGACACGCTGACTGTCAAACGGGCTTGAAAACCCTCAGGAAGCGGCGGCCATGCATCCCCCCTGGGAGAGTTCCACGATGACTCCCTGAAGCGGACAACGATCAACTCCGATTTACACCGTTTCCGTCCTCTTGGACTCAGCCGCGCCCGAAGAGCCTGGCGACGGCGCCGTCCTCGACTTCGACGGCCGAGGCGTAGCGGGCGACCATCGCGGCGCTGCGCCAGCCGCCGGCGGCCTGCACGGCGGCGGTCGACGCGCCGCGGCGGACGAGCTCCGATGCCAGGCCGCGGCGTCTGGAGTGCGGCGAGACGCCCTCGAGGCCGAGCATGCCGGCCAGGACCTGCAGGCGGCGGTTGACCTGGTGCGGGCCGAGCGGAACGATGCGCTCGCCAGCAGTGGGCTCCGTCGCCGCGCGTAGCTGCTCGATGGCGCGGGCGAACGCGCCGGCGAGCAGGCGCAGGTCATCGCGGCGGCCGTCGGCGTTCGTCTTCGAGGACCGCACGCGGACCCGCAGTTGCCCGGCGCGCGCCGTCGGCGTGATGTCGTCCCAGACGAGGGCGGCGATCTCGGAGCGGCGCAGCACGGCGCGGAATGCCAGCGCCGCGATCGAGGCGTCGCGCCGGCCGCGGGTCGCCGCCGCGGCGGGCGTCTCCCGCCCCCGCCCGCGCCGCTGTGGGTTGTTTGCGGGAGGGGGCGAAATCCTACGCTAAAGGACAGTGACGGAAACTACGTTGCCACGTTCACGGGCGCGAGCCCAGGAATCACGGGCCTGGGGCGTCACGCCAGTTGGGAAAGTTGTATCGATCACCCGTGCTAAGGGCCGATCGTGACGTCATCGGCGTCGCGCCGGCAGACGCTCGCGCGACCACGACCGCGCAACGGGCGTCAGTACCCCTGCTCGAGATCAATTCGATCCGCACCCGTAGTCGCAGCTATTCCCGTTTGATCATAGGGCGGGCGCAGCTATCGTATCTCCTGAGTCACGGCTATTTCCGGCGGTTGGTACTCGAACCACGTGATTTTTGGAATCCCGAGTCGCATCTCTTCTTTCCTTCCGACACCAGAACCGCCGCCAGCCGACTCGCTGATGGTCAGACTGCCCCCGGTACCCGCCGCGCTATAAAGAGCCCAACGATAGCCGCTGTTGGAAACCGATGGCCGACGACGCGCGCGGCGCGGAAGTGAGCTCCGGTCGTCAGCACGTCGTCGACGATCGCGATGGAAGTCGGCGCGGGTACTGTCAGGGCCTCGTCGATCTCGTAGCGCTCCTGGATCTCCGATGGCCCCGGACGGCCGACGCCGGCCACGTGTGCGGGGGTTGTGCTCTCCGTCTGGACGATGAGCTCGCGGATATCGGCTTGCTGGCCGGGCCAGATAGCCTGGAGCATTCGCGTCATCCTGTCGTCGTACAGCGGATCGTCGCGCGCCTTGGACGGCGGTACGGGGACGAGCGTCAGCGGCGGGGGTTCCTCGCCAAGCTGCCGGCGGAAGGCGGCGGCCGCGCGTCCAATGTCACGCTCCTTGTACTGCCACTCGGGTCTCCCGCGGCGATCCGGCGACTTCTTGAAGTTGTGAATGAGGTCGTTGGTCACGCTGTAGGCGTAGCCTCCGCGTGCGGTGTATTCCCCGAGGAAGAAGCAGGAATCGTCTTCGGTCAGCCAGACGTGGTCTGGCCGCGTCAGCTCGTCGATCTGGGTGAACCTATCGGCAAAGGGCACGTCGGACGTCCCCGTACTCCTGGACCCGAACGGCACCCTTAGCTTCAAGCCGCGCCGGCCACGTCAGGTGCGGATTCCGGAAGCAGCTGTCGAGAATGAAGAGCTTCCGACCCTGCTTGATCGCCGCACGCGCCTGCGTCAGCGTCCCGGACGTCTCACCAGCTTCGACGATGATGGTCGCCTCGGTGAGGGCGGACATCACGACGTTGCGTTCCGGGAAGAAGAACCGGTTGCGGCGGTAGTCCTGCGATTCGTACCGCTTCACGGGCACGGGGCTCACAACCAGGAAGTGGTCGGCGATGTAGCGCTGCAACCCCTCGTGCTCCCTGGGATAGACGCTCGACAAGGGCGTCCCGATGACGGCGATCGTCCGACCCTCGTGCTCGATGGCGGTGTCGTGGGCAGCCCGATCGATGCCAGCGGCCAGTCCGGACACGACGGTGAAGTCGTCGCCGACGAGTTCGCGCGTGAGACGACGCGTCCGAGCGAGGCCGTCGGGCGACGGATTGCGGGTGCCGACGACGGCAACGGACCGGGACGCTACAAGATCCCACCAGCCCTGGTAGTAGAGGAGCTCAATCGGATGGGTTGCGTCTCGTAGCTTCTCGGGGTACTCGCCGGCGCCGTGAACGCGTACTCCGAAGTGGGAGATCTGTGCCGCAGCGAACCGCTGCTGCACAAATGTCGCGCATTCTTCCGCGTCGCCCGGCGGGACGAAATCGGACGGAACGCTACCGGGGTGCTCAGCGAACCGCTTCGAGAGCGACCGGAATGTCGTGTGCGGTTCGGACCACAGAGCCTCGTAGGCACCCATCTCCCGGAACGGGGAAACGGCGCGCGCTTCGAACCCTGCCTCGAAGGGAAGGTGCGGCATCGTCAGCTAATCTCCAGCCGGGCAGAACCGCTCGATCGCCGCCACGCTAACACACCCGCCATCGCCGGACCTTGCGCGCATGGATCCGGTCCGGTTGAACCTGGTGAACTCATGAGCCATTGAGATCCAGCAGCCCGCGCAGGGCGTCGTCGTCGGTGATGTCGGCCGGCCACCCGTAGGCGGCCGCGACGGCGGCGTCGAGAGCCGTGTGCGCATCGACGAGCCACTGCGGACGGGCGTTGTAGAGATTGGTCAGCGTACGCTTCCTGAGCGCCTTCGCGGCTTCCTCATCGCGGGGAACCGGACGGGACGGATATCCGGGAACTGGCTCGTGCACCCACTCGACCCATTCAGGCGGGTTGAGCCAGCGGTCGCGCAGGTCGACGAGTCGGCGCGAGGCCTCCGTGATAACAGCCGCGCGTGGATCGTAGTCGGCCGCGGGCACGTTCGGCGCCAAGCCGGCCGGGAACGGAAACGTCTCGAACGTCGTGCTCGGCGTGTAGCGCGGGTCGTTGCCTTTCCCGAGCCACGTGCAGAGCCGGAGCGACCACAGTTCGTGAAATCGGCTGTGCAGAATCCCGAAGGTCGTGTCGTCGTCGCGCGCGATGACGATCAGCTGATGATCCGGACAGATGCGCACGTCGCACCAAGTAAACAGCCGGTGCTTGGCGACGGTCGGTGTCGCGATGTAGCGGGATCGACCGCTCAGTGCATCCCACATGTCCGGCCTTGACCTGACGTGTCGCCACCAGTAATCGCGGTGGGCTTCAAGGCGGTTTCGTTGGCGCATCGGGTAGACGCGCTCCTTGACCCAATGGAACGGCTCCTCGTACAGCGCCGCGTCGGCGGCTGACATCTTCAACCCGAAGTCGACGATCCACTTCCCTGCCGGCCGCCGGGTCAGGTCCATCCCGTTCACCCACGGCTTCAGCACGTCGGCGTTGGTTCGGCCGTTCGGGTTCGCGGGCAGACGGAGCCACTCGCGCGCCTGGTCCCCGGCGACGTCGAACGGACCGCCCTTCGTGTCGCCCATGAACGCCACGTCGGCGTTCGCCGGAAGACGCCGGACACCGGTAAGGTCGACGCCGGCACTGCCGCGCCGAGCCGTCAGGTCGGTATAGATCTCATCGACGGGCGCGCCGTTGAGGTGCGCGCCGGACACGGACTCGTCGCTGGTGCGAGAGAAGCAGACCAGCGACACCCGCACCGCCGCGCCGTCGATCACCCACGGCTCGTCGCTCCACGCCTCGAAGATCCGCCGCGTGTTGGTCGCCGCCTGCAGTGCCCGTCGATTCGCACCGCCACGGATGGAGTTCGTCGCGACGAGCCCTGCCCGGCTTGTCTTGCCAGAGGCGATCTGCTGGCCCGCCTTCTCGAACCAGTAGCAGACCAGGTCGGCTTCCGCCGGCACGCGGTTGGCGTAGGTTGCGAACATCCGCGACACGTAGTCCTCGCCCAGGTGCGTGATCAGCAGCTTCCCACCCAGGAACGGCGGGTTGCCGATCACGACGTCGGCCGCCGGCCACTCCGGCTCGGCGCTCTCGGCCGTCAGGATCGCGTCCCGGCACTCGATCGTGTCCAGCGGCTTCAGGATCGGATCCTGCGCTTCCGCGAAGCCGTTGCGGCGCATCCACTGGATCTCGCCGACCCACACCGACACGCGCGCCAGCTCCGCCGCGTACGGATTGAGCTCGATGCCCTTGACGTTGGTCGGGCCGACCTCTGGGAACGCGCGCTGGAAGCCCAGCGCCTCGGCCTCGAGCTGCACCCGGTGCTCGAGGTCCTTGAGGGCCTGCAGCGCTAGGTACAGGAAGTTCCCTGAGCCGCACGCCGGGTCGAGCACCGTGAACGTGCGCAGCCGCTCGAGAAACGCCCGGTACCGCTGCTCGGCCTCGTTGCGCCGTTTCGTCCGCGCCGCGCGAGACTTGGCGGCCTTCGCGCGCTCCAGCTCGGCCGCGATGGTCGCCTTCTCCGCTTCCCACTCGACCAGCAGCGGGCGGACCACCACCGGCTCGACCAGCAACATGATCTTGTCGCGGTCCGTGTAGTGCGCCCCGAGCTGGGCGCGCTTGCCGGGGTCGAGGCCGCGCTCGAACAGCGTTCCGAGGATCGACGGGTCGATCTCCGACCAGTCGAGGTCCGACGCCGCCAGCACCGTCTCGATGTCGGACTTCTCCAGCGGCAGCGTCGTTCTGTCGTCGAACAGGCCGCCGTTGAACCAGGCCACCGTCTCGAAGCCGACACGGCCGCCGGTGGCCATCACCTCGAACAGGTCGCCGGCCAGCTCGGTGAACCGCTCCGGAACGGGCCGCGCATGCCGCAACATCCGCGTGAACATGTGGTCCGGAAGCAGGCCGACGTCGTCGGCGAACATGCAGAAGACCAGCCGGTTGACGAAGTGCGCCACCGCCTGCGGGTCGTGCCCGCGCTCGCGCAACGCCTGGGCCACCGACGCGAACGAGGCCGCCACGCGCTCGGTGAGAGACTGCCGGGTCTCCCCCGGCCGCAGCCGATCGGGATCCGAGAACGCCCACTTCAGCCGGTCGCGCGTCGACGCGTCGGCCAGGTCGTCCAGCTCGAACTCGTGCGTCCGGCTGACGCTGTTCGTCCAGTTGGTGCGGATCCGGAACCGCACCATGTCGGAGACGATCAACAGCGGCGGGTTCTCCAGCGCCAGCGAGTACTGCCGCAGCTGGTCGAAGGCCGCGTCGAGGTCCGCGCGCTGGCCCTTGTACTCCCAGGCGAAGTGGTGGCGCTTCCAGACGTCGGCCCAGCCGTCGCCGCCGGTATCCTTGCGCGCGCCCCGCTCGAAGCAGTACGTCTCGCCCGACGGGTCCGCCTCGGCCGGCGTCGGCTCGCCCAGCAGATGGCACAGGTCGATGAAGTGCTCCTGCGACGCCGAGCGCTCCTTCAGCGCCGAGGCCCGCCACTTCGTAATGAAGGCGTGAGGCGTCACGGAATCTACGCTTCGAACACGTCCTGGAGCTGCTTCGCGATGCGCGCCTTGACCACCTGCTTGGCCGGGATCTCAATCCGCGCTCCCGTCGCCGGGTTGCGGCCCATGCGCTTCTCACGCTGCTGCACCACCAGCTTCGCGACCCCCGGGAGCACGAACTCGCCGCACCGCAACAGCTCCTGCTCGGTCAACTGCTGCAGCCCGTCGAAGAACTCGCCGGCCTCCGTACGCTTGATGCCGAAGCGCTCGGCGAAATGCGTGAACAGCTCGCTCTTGCTCATTCTGCGGGAATCAGCCATCCGGTTTCCTCTCTCTATTCCCTCCTGGTGCCCCCGGGTCAGCCGGTCCCGGTCCAGGTCCGACCGGCTATAGCATCCAGCATCTTGTCGCCGCAGCGCTCCTTCCAGCCGCGGGCGACGACCACTACCCTATCGTTCGCAGGCCCGGCCGTCGTTGTCGCGGTCCATGCGCCGCTGATACGCACAATGGCCACGCGGGACGCCGTTGGGATGGTCGCGCCGCAGCGCCGTGCAGTTGCGGTACGGCCCGCATCCGGCTCCCGACGCGCGCGGCGATGCCTGCGGACCTGTCGGAGCCGCACGCCGGCTGCCGGATTCACACACCACGCCGTCGCCGTCGCCGTCCCGCATGAACGGGTACGCAGGATGGTCGCGCGTCACCGGTGCGAGCCCGTGCGCTCGAGCCTCCGGACAACTGACGCGACCGTTCCGGTTGTCGTCCCACGCGGTGATCGCCTCGCGAACGCGGGCCGCGGTCGCGGTCGTGGCCGGGACCTCACCACTGCGCGTGCGGAGCCGCTCCGAGCATCCGTGGCCGAAGGACCCGGCCGAGCGTGATCCGCGACATCAGCATTGACGAGCGCGTCTCATGGAGCGGCAAGCGACCAGAGGATCTCAACCGGGGAGGAATCCTTCTGCACCTCGATTGCTGTTGCCAGCCCCGCGTACATGAAACGCGGATCCTGCTTCGAAGAACGCCAAACACATGGACGGGCGCGCTTCCATCGAGCATTCCCTGAACGCTCGGCCAGTGAATGCGAGAGCGGTTCTTGTGGTACCAGCGAAGGCGACGAAACGAATTGTCCTCCCAGCGATTCGGGTAGTCGTGGCCTGTGCGTCCTTCGTCGCCGACGGTGGCGAAGATGACGAAGTCCGTTGCGACCGCAGGCGTCACGACTCCCGTATCCCAGGTACCGCCCTTGGCGTCGGGGCAGCCGGCTTCGTTCTGGACGTCCCTCCGTGAGTACTGCTGTCCGACGGTGAAGCTCAACATAGAGGCACATTGTAGCCGGCCCCGCACGGCCGAACGTCCAGAGTCCGACCCTGCTCTCGGTCGCGCGCAACGCTGCGGTTCTGGCGCGACCGGTCCTCGCCGTCTTTCAGCGCATGTAGCGGCTGACAGCGCCGTCGCGGGTCGCGACCGAGGCGGCATAGCGGACCACCATGCTGGCGTTCTTCCAGCCGCCGGCGAGCTGGACGGCGTGGGTGGAGGCCCCGCGGGCAGTGAGCTCGACGGCGAGTCCGACGCGGCCGCCGTGCGAGGTTCTGCGGCCCTCGAGGCCGGCCGCAGCGCAGGCGGCCGCAAACCGGCGGTTCACCTGGTCGACGCCGAGACCGACGACGGAATCGCCCGGTTCAGGCGTCGTCGCCGCCTGCAGGCGGCGGATAGCGACCGCGCAACCGCCCACCAGACGACGGACGTCGGGTCGCTCGCCGGCTTGATTCGTCTTCGAGCGGCGGACGGTAACGACGACGTCGCCGCCGTCGGCGAGCTCGATGTCAGCCCAACGCAGAGCCGCCACCTCGCTGCGACGTAGCGCGCCGTGGAACAGCAGCGAAACGATCGCGGCGTCGACGAGGCCGCGGCGCTCGGCCGTTTTCGGGCGCTCGAGGCCGCGGCCGGTGCGGCGCGGTCGGAGACAGGTGGCGAGCACGGCGCCGCATTCTTTTGCGGTGAGGCCGCGCGCCTGACCGCGGCGGACGGGAGGGCACGCGGCCGCAGCGCGGCGGAAGCCCTCGAGCGCCTGGCGGGTGAGCGGCCCGGCCGGCGACACCTCGCCGGCATCGCGGGAGGCGCGCCGCACGGCGGCGACGACCGGCGCGGCGGTCGCCGTGGCGCGGTCAGCCTGGTGCAGATGCCCCAGATACGCTACGAGGCTCGCATCGACGAGCGGCCGCTCGTCGAGCCAGGCGGTGAGCTGGCCGAGGACCTAGGCGTAGACCCGGCGCGTATGCGCCGAGACGGACCGCTCGATGAGCCCGACCGCGGCCTCGGCGCCGGCGCGGTGCGTGGCCAAGAGGGTGCCGTCTCGGCGACCGCGAGCAGGCACGTCCTGCATGATAAACAGGAACTATCGGGCATCTCTCGTCGCCTCGACATTCGCCGAGCGACTCGTCGCACATCCATGAGGAAGGAATGACGGAAGTCGAGCCGGCTGGGCTTACGCAGTGCGACACCGAGCATGCGTGGAGTCCGGTGCGGACGCCGCTGGTCGTGTGCAAGAGCGGTAGCCGCAGCCGTCCTGTCACTCCGCTCGCAACGTCGAGGCCGGGTCGATCCGTACTGCCCGCCAGGCGGGCACCGCACAGGCGAGCATTGCGGCCGCGACGAGCAGTATCGGCGCGCCGACGAGAAGAACCTGATCCCCGACAAAAGTACCCAGGATCTGCGCAAGGTCCGGATCCAGGGCGGAGAGCGCTCGAGCCACCGCAAGCGCCCCCGCGGCGCCGAGGACCGCGCCCGCGACAACCAGGAATGTGCCTTCCCGGAGCACGAGCCACAAGACGTGGAGGCGCTCAGCGCCGAGCGCCATCCGGATCCCGATCTCGCTGCGCCGGCGGGCGACCGCGTAGGACGTGACGCCGGTCAGACCGATGGTGGCGAGCACGAGACCGAACAGACTCAGACCGGCGAGCGGGCTGACTGCGCTCCGGATCGCGCGCTCGAATCGCTCGAGGTGTTCGTCCATCGTACGAGCGTCGAAGATAGTGAGCCGCGGGTGAGTCCGCCTCAACTCGTCGCGGACGGCGGCCATCGCGCCCCGATCGGACGTGCCGCGGATCAGCAACGTTGTTCCCTGGACCGAAGCGCTGCGGAAGCGCGCGACGGGGATCGGCACGAACGCCGTCGCCATCGGGTCCGCGGAGAGCAACGAGGGCCTGAAGTCGGGGACCACGCCCACCACGACGTAACTTCGGCCATCGTCGTCCGCCCACAACCGGCGGCCGACCGCCGAGCCGGCTCCGGAGATTCGCTGCTCTGCCGTCTGATTGATGACGACGGATGTCTCCGATTCTCGGGCGTCCTCGGCTACGTCGCCGCGTATGAAGTCCCGCTCCGTGAACGTGCGGCCCCGGACGAGCGGAACGCCGAGCGTCTCGAAGTAGCGCCCGCCGACGTGCTCGAACGCGATGGAATGGAACGTGCGCTGAACGTCGTCCTCCTCGGTCGACGTCGACACGCGGACGCCGGATGCTGCGCCAGGGCCTGTCGGCATTCCCAACGGAGCGTGCTCAGCCATCGCCGCTGACCGCACTTCGCTAATAGCGGCGAGCAGGTCCGGCAACTCGTCGAGCAACGCCGCGGATTGCGCTGTGGTATAGCCGTCACGCCCCGGATCGACGGCGAACAGCGTCAAGCCGGCGGTGTCGAACCCGGGCTCGATGCTGCTGAACCGCTGGTAGCCGATGGCCAACTGGCCGATGGTGAGCAGCAGCATGAGGGCCACGGCCACTTGGTAGGTGACAAACAGGTTCCTGACACCGAACCAGCGATAGCGGAATAACGGCGTCGGTCTTCCCTGCACGGACCGCACAATGTCGTCGCGCGCCCCGCGGGTCGCCGCGAAGGCGGGCGCCAGTCCGAGGCCCATCCCGGTCGCTACGGCGATAGCCACCGCGAAGAGCCAGACCACCGGACCGAAGCTGATGTTCATCTCTAAAGGGAATGGGCTCATCGGGCTAGTCGATGCGGTGACGCGCAGCAGCCAGTGGGAGAAGAAGAGCCCCGCCGCGCCGCCGCCCAAAGCCAGCAGCACGCTCTCGGTCAGCAACTGCCGGACCAGCCGCCAACGGCCGGCGCCCAGCGCGAAGCGAACCGCCATCTCGCGGCGCCGCTCGCCGGCGCGCGCCAACAGCAGACCGGCCAGGTTCGCACAGGCCAGCGACAGCACGAGCCCGACGAGCAGCCCGTTGATGCCGAGCATGAGCCGCAACTGCGTCTGATCGATTCGAAACACGCGGCCCGCTGAAAACAGCCGCACCTGTCGGCCCTCGCGGCGGCGCTCGCCGACGTCGGGCTGCGGCACGTCCTGCGCCCGCGCCGCCGTGTCGAGCGCCGCTTCGGCGGTCTGCATCGACGCCCCGCTCGCCAGTCGCGCGACCACCTGGAACCGCGCCGCCCCTTCGTCCGACAGAATGTCCCCTTCCAGCTCCGGCGCAAGGGCGGCGCCGGCGGTTACCGGTACGAAGATCTCCGCCGGACTCGCCGGGAAAACGCCCCGGAATTCCCCCGCGGCAATGCCGGCGAGCATCACGCTCTGGCCGTTCACCTGCAGCGTGCTCCCTACGGCACGCGGATCGGCATCGAGTCGGCGCCTCCAGAACCGTTCGCTGACGACGACGACCGGCTCCGAGCCCGCCCGTTCGGTCCCGGGGGAAAGGAGGCGACCGGCGGCTGGTGCAACGCCAAGTGCCTCGAAGTACTCCGGCGAGACGAGATGGCCGAAGACGCGCTCGGCGCTTTGCTCGCCGTCGACGGCAACGCTGAACGGCACGGGGCCCAGGTACGCCGTTGCCCCTTCGACGACGTCCAGCTCGCGGATACGCTCGAAAGCCGGATACGACAACCGCGCGTCGACGGCAACCAGTGAACCCGGATCCCGGGCTCCCGGGAGCGGCGCCAGAAAATCGGCGTGGACCCGCGAGAAGGAGTAGATACAGACGGCCATGCCGAAAGCCAGCGACGCAACGCCGATGGCCGTGATGCCGGGATGGGCGCGCAGCACGCGGAACCCGTAGTGGAGATCCTGCCGGAGTTCCTCCAGCCACCTGCCGAGCCTGACGTCCCGCACCTCTTCCTTGATGCGCTCTGCGCTCCCGAACTCGATCAGAGCCCGCCGCCGCGCCGCCGCCGCCGGCAGCCCCCGCCGCTCCCATTCCTCGGCACGCGCCTCGACGTGGAATGCAAGCTCGTCAGCCAGATCGTGCTCGAACCGCGTGCGCTTGAAGAGCGCAGCGAACCTGAGACGCAGGCGAGTCCACATGTCGTCACACCTCCCCCGGCCGCGTGTCGAGCGCCGCCGCCATCGCATCGGCCAGACGCTGCCAGTTCGCCCGCTGCTCCTGCAGCCGACGGCGGCCCGCCGGCGTCAGCCGGTAGAACTTGGCCCGGCGGTTGTTGTCCGACACGCCCCACGCCGTCGCCAGCAACCCTTGCTGCTCCAGCCGGTAGAGCGCCGGATACAGCGCGCCCTGCTCGACGACGAGCGCGCCTCGCGTGATCTGCTCGATGCGCAGCAGCACGCCGTACCCGTGGAGGGGTCCGAGCGAGACGGCCTTGAGAACCAGGACGTCCAGTGTCCCGGGGAGCAACGTGGCGCGTGGAGGCATGATTCTCTCCTAAATTAGTCAGGAAAGCCTAGCATGCGCTCTCCTAAACTGGCAAGGAAAAACCCTCGACGTCGCGAGTCGTTCTGACGATCCGTCGGAAGAGAGCCTCGTTTGTGAACGCAGGCCTGCTGGCGCGAACGAACATCCCTCGGGAATCCGATGCCTTGACAATCTACAATTGCCGGTTGTACTGTCGACCGTCGAGGCATACGCATGGGAAGACCGACCGACCTCGTCCAAGGCACCCTGGATCTGCTCATCCTCCGGACCATCCAGCACGAGCCGAAGCATGGCTGGGCCATCGCCAAACGCATCCAGCAAGTCTCGAACGACGTCCTCAAGGTGCAACAGGGCTCGCTCTATCCCGCCCTCTACCGCCTCGAGAAGGACGGCTGGATCGTCGGTCACTGGGCGGCGACGGAGACCGGCCGCGAGGCGAAGTTCTATTCGCTGACCAGCTCGGGTCGGGCGCACCTGCAACGGGAGGTTGCGGCGTGGGAGCGGCTCTCCGGTGCGATCGACCTCGTCATCGAGGAGGCGTGATGTTGCTATCGCGTTGCTTGTACCGCCTGCGCGCGCGACTGCGTGCTCTGTTCGGGGGTCAACGGCTGGAGCACGAATTCAACGACGAGTTGCGATTTCATCTCGACCAGCAGGCTTCCGAGTACCGGAAGCAGGGAATGTCGTCGGAGGAGGCTGTACGAGCTGCTCGTGCCGCGTTCGGCAACGTGCCACTGCTCCGGGAGGATGTCCGCGCGGTCTGGAGATGGCGATGGTTCGATCAACTCGTGCAGGACGTACGGTGCGGCACTCGCGCCCTGACACGCAGTCGCGGCTTCGCCGGGATGTCCGTGGCGACGCTCGCTCTGACCATCGGGGCCACAACGGCCATCTTCAGCGTCGTCTGGGGCATTCTGCTCCGGCCACTACCCGTTGCCGAACCGGAGCGGCTCGTCCGGATCGTGAACATCGCCTACGTCGGCGAGCTGGTGGAGTTGCGTGCGCGGGCACGCACGCTCGACGTCGCGGCGTACCTCCCGCCCGTCGCCAGAACGCTCACCGGTCTCGACGAGCCACTACGGCTGAGCGTCGTGTCCGTCACCGGCGATCTGCTGACCCGTCTCGGCAGGACGCCGGTGCTCGGTCGAGGATTCGCTCTCGACGACGAGCGTCCCGGGGCGGAGCCGTCCGCCATCGTCAGCAACGCGTTGTGGCGTCAACGTTTCGGCGCGGATCCCGCAATGGTCGGCCGACCGCTGCTGCTGGACGGCGTGGCACACACGGTACGCGGCGTCATGCCGCCGGACTTCGAGTTCCCTTCCGCCGACCTGTGGGTGCCGATGACCGTGGATGTGACGAACCGGGTCGGCCTGTGGGCGCGGACGGCTCATCTGGTCGGCAGGCTCCGTCCCGGCGTCACGCTGGACGCCGCAACCACCGAGGTCCGGGCGCTCGGCCCGCAGTTCGGCCGATTGTTCCCGTGGCGGATGCCGGACAACCACGGCACGGACGTCGGCCTGCGGACGTGGCGCGAGGAAAGACTGGGCGAGGTGCGCCCGACGCTCCTGCTGCTGCTCGGCGCGGTGGTCGCCGTCTGGCTCATCGGCACCGTGAACCTGACCAACCTGCAGCAAGTCCGCGCCGCCGCTCGACGGCGAGAACTGGCGTTGCGCGCGGCACTCGGCGCAGGTAGGGGCCGCGTTGCAAGACAACTTCTGACAGAGAGCTCGCTCCTGGGCTTGTTCGGGGGCGCGGCCGGCCTGGCGGTTGCGTATGCCGGCGTACCAGCTCTGGTTGCACTCCTGCCAGCGGACGTGCCGCGCGCTGAGGGGATTCGCGTCAATGGCCTCGTTCTCTGTTTCGCCGCGATCGTCTCACTCGGCACTGCGCTGGCCGCGGGGACGCTCCCGGCGCTTCGTGCGGCGCGGCTGGGCCAACACGCGGCCTTGGCGGGCTTGCGGGGAACCGTCGGCGGCGCGTCGGGCCACCGTCTCGGCATCTTCGTCACGGCCGAGGTCGCGGCGGCCGTCATGCTCGTGATCAGCGCCGTTCTGCTGGCCAGGAGTCTGGCCGTGCAGGTCGGTGTCGACGTCGGGTTCAGCGGGGATCGTCTTGTCGCGGCGGAGGTCGCGCCGTCGCCCGTGCGTCATCCCAACGACGCCGTCCGGCTCGACTTCTACGCGAGCCTGGAGCGGCGTCTTCGCGCGCTTCCCTTCGTTGGCGGCGTAGGGCTGTCGACTACATTCCAGCCGTTCGGCGCTGTCCGTGGCGGCAGCGTGTTCAGGATCGAGGGACGGCCGAATCCGGCGACCGAAGGAGGAGAGTGGCCCTGGGCGGATCTGCGAACGGCCGTAAACGCCGACTTCCTGCGCACGCTCGAGGTAGCGGTCATCGCCGGCCGTTCCTTCACCGAGTCTGACGCGAGCAGCGCGCAGCGGGTCGTGCTCATCAGCCAGTGCCTCGCGGAAACGTGGTGGCCAGACGAGACCGCGGTCGGGCAACGCATTGCATTTCCGGGGAGTGAGCGGGATACCGATCCCTGGCGCTCGGTGGTCGGCGTCGTCGCGGACGTGCGCTGGCAGGGGCCGGCGAGCGAAGGCACGACGTTGTACCTTCCCCTGGCGCAGCACGTTGGCGCCATCGACGCGATGACGCTGATCGTGCAGTCGAGCGGCGACCCGGCACTGGTTGCGGACAGTCTGCGTGCCGTGGTCGCCTCCCTCGATTCCGAAACGCCGGTCAGTCGGATCCGTGCGGTGGATGACGTCATGGCGCAGGCCGTGAGCCGGCCGCGCTTCACGACGGCGCTCGTACTGGGATTCGCGGTCCTTGGCGTCGTGCTGGGGATGCTGGGAGTCTACGGCGTGGTGGCGTACACTGCCGCGCGCCAGCAGCGCGACATCGGCATTCGGCTCGCGCTCGGCGCGACGCGCTCGAACGTCCGTGCGCGCTTCGTTCGGCAGGCCCTCGCGTTTGCTGCCGTTGGGATCGTCATCGGGGAGGTCGGGGCCGCGGTCCTGATGTCGTCGCTGTCTTCACAGCTCTTCGGCGTCGGTCCGTGGGATCCGCTCACGTACGCGGCAGTACCGGTGCTGTTCGTCGCGCTTGCCGTGACCGCCGCGTGGCTTCCGGCTCGTCGCGCAACGACGCTCGATCCGGTAGCGGTCCTCCGGGCGGAGTAGCGCCCTCCAGGTCTGCAGCTTCGTCGTCGTCCAGACGGCACTGGCCGCTTCATGGTTCCTGCTCGCCGGACCGGCCGAGTCGACCCGATGATCGCCCTGCGGGCAGAGTGTTGCCGCGGCGCTTCTTCCAGCCGCCGGCGACGACGACTACTACCCTACCGTTCGCAGACTGGGCCGTCGTTGTCGTGCCCTATTCGCCCCGTATCACAACGGCCACGGTCGCGCCGCAGCGCGGTGCAGTTGCGATGCGGCCCGCACCGGGTCCTGACGCACGCGGCGATGCCGGTGGACCTGTCGGGGCGCACGCCGGCCACTGGACTCGCACACCACGCCGTCGCCGTCTCCGTCCCGCATGAACGGTTACGCCGGATAAGCTGCGCTGCGCAACCGCCCGCGGCCTGGACGGCGGTCGTCGCGCCGCGCCGCGCCGCGCCGGGGACGACCGCTGCGTCCAGCTGGTCGACGCCATGGGCGAAGGCGCCGACGGCGCGGCCGGGTGCTGGCGCGCGCGATGCCCACGTAGCGCGCCACCGCTCCCGGCCGCCGTCGGCGGCTGAGGTCATGCTGGGGATCGCCTGACGCCAGACTTCCACGACGCATTGCCTTACAAGGCGACAGCCACATCGAAGACCATCGTCTGGCTCGGTGAGCATCCACGATTCGATTCGTCAGGACCGAAGTTGCTTGTGTTAATTTAATGGCGTTTATGTTATAAAGGTAGCAACTGGATCCTGGGCGGATGGCCCGGAACCGAGTCACTCATGGGCATGGCAGGACCATGGCACAGCCGGCTGTCGCGTCGCGAGCGGCAGATCATGGACATCCTCTTTCGGCGCGGGCGCGCCCCGGCCAGCGTCGTCCGGGAAGAGCTGCCCGGCGACCCGAACTCGTCGACCGTCCGCACGCAACTGCGCATCCTCGAGAAGAAGGGGCATGTGCGCCATGAGGAGGAAGGGCTGCGGTACGTGTATCGTCCGGTGACGCCTCGTCGGGCCGCGCGCCGGTCGGCGTTGCGGCATCTTGTCGAGACGTTCTTCGACGGGTCGGCAGAACAGGCCGTGGCCGCGTTGCTCGGCGGGGAGGCCAGGCGTCTGACCGAGCCGGAGCTCGAGCGGATCGCACGGGTCGTGTCGGACGCGAGAGCGGCGCAACAGAGGGCCGGCCGATCCGCGGGCGTGTCACCCGGCAACGGGCCGAACGGAAACGACACGAGCGGGAAGCGGGAGGAACCATGATGAGCCTTCTGACCTTGTTGACCCTCAAGGTGTCGGCGATCCTGCTCCTGGCGCTGTTCGGTACCCTCCTTCTGTGCAGGAGCTCGGCCTCCGTGAGGCACTGGGTGCTGGCGGTCGGGGTCGTGTCGGCCGTCGCGGTGCCCGCACTCCACTTTCTCCCGACACCGCCAGTGGCGCGGATGGCTCCGGTCGGACCGCTCTTGTTCGATGCGATCCAACTGGATCCCTACGTCCAGTTCACGGAACCGGTAGATGGCGACGTGGTCGGATCGGTCGTTGCGCTTCAGCCGGCAGGTTCCCGACCCAGCCGGTCTCGACCCGCGGCGGTGGCCGTCGCGAGCGACGATGTCGTCGGCCGGGTGGCCGTGACGATCTGGCTGGTGGGCGCGTTCGCGGGTCTCGGTGTGCTTCTGGTCGGGTTGGCGAGGCTCCGCTGGTTCCGTGCGTCGTCGAGCCGTGTGACGGACGGGCGGTGGCATCGGCTGTGCGCCGACCTCGCGCGGTCGTGCGGCCTGAACCGCGGCATCGACCTCCTGTTGAGTCCGCGTCCGGGGCTGGTGGCGACGTGGGGCTGGCAGCGGCCGGCCGTCATGCTGCCGGCGTCCGCGTCCGAGTGGTCGGCGGAGCGGATGCGCGTCGTGCTGCTGCACGAGTTGGCGCACGTGCGCCGCGGTGACTGGATACTGCAGATCGCGGCCGACGCGTTGCGCTGTGTCTGGTGGTTCAACCCGCTGGCCTGGATGGTCCGTGCACGGCTGCGTCGCGAGAGCGAGCACGCGGCGGACGACCTCGTGCTGGCCCAGGGTGTTCCCGCCGCCACCTGCGCGACGCATCTCTTCGAGCTTGCGAGAGAAGTTCGGCAACACCGGCGGACGTGGTTACCGGCGCCGGCAATGGCACGTCCCTCCAACCTGGAACGGAGGTTGTCCACGATGTTGAATCCCTGCACGAATCGGCGTCCGCTGACGCGCTTCGCTCGTTTCGGGAGCCTGGGCGTGCTCGTGCTGGTCTCGGTCGTCGTCGCCGGCCTGCAGGTCGGGTCGGTGTCCGCGTCGCGTTCTGCCGAATCGACCGGAAACGCGGTCGAACAGGAACAGCCGGCGGACCCGTCGAGCGGGCGACTCACGGAGTTCGTCCCGGTGGCTGTGGTCCCTGCCGCCCTCCAAGAACGGGTGCAGGTCGGGCCAGTGTCCGCGTCGCGTTCGGCAGAATCGACCGGCAGTGCGGTCGAGCAGGAGGAGCCGACCGAGCCGTCGAGTGGGCGACTCACGGAGTTCGTCCCGGTGGTTGCGACCCCTGCCGCTCTCCAGGAACCGGTACAGGTCGGGCCGGTGTCCGCGTCGCGTTCTGCCGAATCGATCGGCGACGCGGTCGAACAGGAGCAGCCGGCGGAGCCGTCGAGCGAGCAAATCGCGGAACTCGTCGCGAAGGCAACCGGCCTCCAGGAACCCCAGCAGACCGTTCTCGCCGAGCAGCCCGACCTGCTCGGCGACTCCGGCCGGCCCACCGGTCGCCTCGAGCCCCGGACAAGCATTCAAGGTGCAGTAGTCGAGGAAGCGACAATCGAGCCGACGGGCGACGTGGACGACATCGAGGAGGCCGACGCTGACGGCTCGTACAAGGTGCTTGCGACGAGACGGGCCTCGACGCTGGAGCGGGAACTCAACGCGGCGGCTGACGTCGGTTATCGGCTTCAGACCCTCACATGGCGCGTAGGGGGCACTTTGTGGGGCGTTGTGCCGCTTCCCGGGGACCGGCGGGAGATGATGGCGATCGTCGCTCGCACCGCCCAACCGGCGCGCTTTAGCTATCGCGTGGTGCCGGCGCGAGACGAAGCGGAATCGAAACTCGAGGCCCGGCTCAACGAAGCCGGGGAAGCCGGCTTTCGCGTGCGTGAGGTCGGAACATCCGTCATCCTGGAACGGGATGAGGCGGCTGACGCAGTCGCGAGAGAATTCCGGGTCGTCACCACCTCCCGTATTCGCACGCTCGAAGCGGAGATTGCCGCGGCCGTTCGTGACGGCTATCGTCCGGTCGGCCTCACTCCGCCGGCTCCGATAGAGGGCCTCGTCGCCATCTTGTCGCGTCCGACGGGCATGGACCCATCAGCCGTCGTGCCGTAACGGCGCCGCGCACCCGGCGGGTGAACGGCTCCCGGGCGGGACACCCGGATCGAGGAAGTGACGGATGTCGTCGTCCTTGCCATCGAGACGTGAAACGCCCGGCGAGCCTTTCGGTCGCCCGAGCTTCAGGCCCGAGGCCTTGGTCTTGGCGAGGCCCTCGCGAGTGCGCTCGGAGATCAGGTCCCGCTCGACCTCGCGCGTCGCTGATCGGGTCGGTCGCCCGGTCTTCGCCGACCGCGCCCGACCTGGGTCGCGGCTCGCGCCACCGCCTCGGCGGTCAGCGCTACGTCGTTCGGCGCCGTCATGAGACCGGCGCGCTCGACGAAGACGGTCCTCGAAGCGTTGACCATCACCTGCGAGACCGCCTCGTCGTCGGGCACGACTTCGAGCCCCGGCGGGAACGTGCTTCAGGTCCGTGATGGTCAACTCCCTCTACAACTCTCCGGCCTCGCGGGCGCGCCAGTACGGGCGGTCGGGTGGCAGGAAGTCCGGCTTGAGGTAGCAGCGCCGCGGTTCGAGCGCGCGGCTGCCGTCGTAGGACATGACGGTGGTTTCGTGTTGCTGAGTAGCGCGAACTCGAGCGGATGGAACAGCGGTGTTCGCTGAACGCCTTGCTCGCGCCGAGGCTACCGGTGCCGCCGCTGCCCGAGCCGGATAGGGCAGCGGCCGGCGCCACACCACCCTTGGTCTGCTGCTGCTTGATGGCACTGCCGGGGCGTCAGCTGTCCGTAGCCGGCCCAGGTGCTCTCGTAGAATCCAGACCAGAAATGCACACGGAATTGTCACGGCCACGCGCCGGTGTTCATGGAATCCCTTGGCAACAGGGCGGTTATCCGAAGTCAGCGGTTTCCGCCCCAACTCCACCGATTGCACCACGGCCTGGCGAATCACCCGGCCGGAGGGGCGGGGGGCCGGACGCGGATTGGGAACCGTCGGCCGTGTCGAGGTTTGCCGTTGACGACAAGCACGCCGACCGCAACGACCGGACTCCCGAGAGCCCGGACCATAGCCGCGGTGACCGTCGGGAGCTCCTCGCCCCCAACCGCTACGGCAAATCCAGTCGCAGAGTGGCGACGCTCGGTTCCGGGGATCTGCAGGCAAGTTCAAGGACGTACGTGAGTCCCACGGGGGCGTAGTCGGTGTGCTCGACGGACACGTTGACGTGCCGGTTGGTCGGCCCGGCGGCCCGGTGCAGGTGGCCGTGGACGTTGACGGCCCCGGCCGGTACCTTCAGCAGCGGTATGTGGGTCAGCACCAGCGGCGGTTCGGTGGCGCACAACGCGGTCCGGCAGGTCCTGTGGAAGCCGGCTCGTCGCAGTCCCGCGACATCGCGGTCGTGATTGCCGAGAACCAGGAGCCGCTCGCCCGGGCATTCGGCCACGTCGAGCACCAAGCCATCGTCCCGCCAGGCATCCGGATGGCCGACGTCGCCGAGGCAGATGATGGTGTCGCCGTCGCCGATCCGGTGTCTCCAGTTTCGGAGCAGGTGCCGGTTCATCTCCTCGACGCTCCGGAACGGCCGACCCCAGCCCAGCAGCACCGCGGGGTCCGACAGATGCAGGTCCGACCAGAGCCAAGTCCGCTCCGGCGCGCTGGCCATGATCGGGATGTCGGCGTCGGCCGGCAGGTCCACCAGCAACTCGACGAGGACGTCCTCCAGAACGGGATCCATGGATCGATTCTCGCCCGCGCAGAGCCTCGGAGTCGACCCTTCGAACGTCGAGGCGGCGGTCGCCGCGCGACGGCCGCCTCGACACTTCGGCCAGCAGGACCGGTCACTGCCGCTGGGCACGTTCCGCTGTCGTCGCCTCGATCAGGTACTGCGCGATCGCATGACGGGTATTCGTGATCTCCTCGTCGCTGAGTGCGGGCGGCCAAGCGTGGTTGCCGGCCCCCGCCTCGCCGTCCGCCGCCATGACCAGCAACTTCTCAGCACCCTTGAGCCTCTTTGGATCGAGTCCTGCCGCCGGGTGGTAGCGACCACTTTGCCGTAGTACGCCGTGTACGCGCTCGGTGGCGTTGTCATGAATGGTCCGCAACTTCTCCGGATGCTCTGCCGTCTCAGTCTCGGCGCCGATCATTGCAATCAGTGCTACCGGGCACAGATGGTCCAGCTCGCCGTCGTCGGTCCATGCGTCGCCGGCCGGTCCAGCCCCGTCAGTAGTGATCGTCGGGGTGGCGACGGTGCAACTCGCCCGAATGCCCAGTTCGTTGTCGTAACGCCAGATCAGGCCCGTCCGCGCGGCGAGCTCGTCGAGCACCGAGAGCAGGGCCGCTGCCTCAGGAATCGCGCGTTGCCTGAATGCCCTCTCGAGCCGAGCCCGTTTCGCATCAGTGCTCAACAGCACCGCCTCCGCACTGTAGACCCGTCCGGCAGCGTGGCGGCCGCCGCCGTTGATGCTGACCGCAGCCTTCCGCTGTCGGCTCTGGCATTAGTGGCTCGCCGAGCGGAAGCGTGCGCCTGGGCGCCACGGCGGCGGCGGTTGGGCGTCGGCGGCGCCGGCGGCACAGCATCCGCCTGATCGCGCCGCAACGGTTCATCCTGCAAGGCGGTCCCCGGGGCCACTTGAACCGCGCGTCCAGCCCGCGAGCCATACACACAGGGGAAGGAAACGAAGGGCCCGGCCGATGAGCGGAACGGCCACCTCGAGTTCCGGCCGCCGAACCTGGTGGACCGACCCGGCGACGACGGCGCGACCCGACTACCTCGTCGGACGGGCCCGCCGCCGCTGGCTGACCAGAGCAACAACGGCCTCGATACGGCGACGACGGGGGACGCATCGCCATCCGACACGATCGAGAAGATGAACGCCGACCTCGACGCGAAGCGGGTCACGATGTCGACACCGTCGACGGCTAGGGTGTCGAGAACACGAGCGGTTGCGCGGGATCGAGGCCGGCATCGAAGACGTCGATCAACGGCTGCTGAGACTGTAAGACCCCGTACTCCCCACCGTCGGCAGCAAAGAGTAGACGGTTCCGGCCGACGTCGAGGCGAAGGCGCACCAGACCGATGGTCGATTCTCGGCACGGATGCCTATGAACACGGCTGCCCGACGAGGCGCAGGATCCCCGCGCTACCGCGGACGGCTGCAACGCTGCGACTCCGTGTTTCGGCCTCAAGAGTTCGTCCCCCAACGCGTGCAACCGGTTCACGCGCGTCTTCAGTGCGGCCGCCGTGACTTCGCGTGGCGTGTTCTTGCGGTGTTCGCCTCTGCGCTGACGCGGGCCGCGGTGCAGGCGGCGGCGTGTCGCCGGAGCCACCCGGTTGCCGAGCCGACCGCGAAACGTGGTGTTCATCGTGGAAGCTCGCCGGCCGTCAGCCGCTTGCCCTGGTCGACAGGACGGCGCCGGATCAGCGCGTCGAGTTCGACGAGCCATTCCAGATAGCCGGCCAAGCTGCAGCCAGCCCTCAACGTTCCCGCCGTATGCGGCGGCGGCGGCCGGCTCTCGGGCCAACGTCTCGACGGCGTTGCGCAGCCGCTGGGTCCCCGGCGGCAGCACCTCGCCACAGCCACCTCGCGACGGAGTCGAGCGCGAGCGTGGCGTCGAGCAGCGCGAAGGGCGGCGGCCGCGGCGCCCGCGTCCACGAATCCAGCGCGTGCAACGCCTGCTCCTTGTGGTTCGAGGCGCGCCGAGAAACACGACTGCCTCGCCGGCCATGGTTGACCACCTCGTTCCCGCGGACTGCGGCGGAGACGCCGTCGACGAGCACGGCGCAGTCCTCCAGGGTGGCCGCCGCGCTCACCATGCTGCGCGCTGCTATCATTCCGCCCGCAGGCTGTCACCAGGCAACTCCCGTGCCCTGTCGGCCTCCAGCGCGCTTCCGACGACAGACGAACTCATGACCGACGGTAGCCTGACGAAGGCGGCGCTCATCCAGCAGGTGGCCCACGCCGCCGGCCTCACAAAGAAGCGCGCCGAGATCGTCGTCGACACCGTGTTCGGCAGCATCGCCAAGACGCTGCACCGGGGAGAAAAGGTCGAACTCCGGGGCTTCGGCAGCTTCCGTCTCCGGCACCGCCAGCCGCACCGCGGCCGCAACCCCAGGACCGGCGACCGGGTTGAGGTGCCGTCGAAGCGCGTCGCCTACTTCACTCCCGGCAAGGAGCTGAAGGAGTTGATCAACCGGGGTCCGGCGCAGCCCGTACCCCCGCCGTTGGCCGAGTAGCCGGCGTCGAACCGAAGCTGGAAACCAAACGCTCCACGTGGCTCTCTGCACCGTCTGGTACAACTGGTGCCGCCGGCACACCACGATGCGGTTGATCCCCGCTCAGGCGGCCGGTCTGATCGACAGGTGGCACGATCTGGAGTGGATCGTCGGGCAAGTAGACACTAGCAGTCGGGGCGACAAGTCGTTGTTCTCGACCCGCCGCGATACGATGGTCGGTGCGGCGCTCTTCGCCGCCCTCCGCGCGCGAGGGTGCAGGATGGAACAGAGTGGGGCGACCGGAACCCGCGGGCGGCGGCTGACGATGTGACGCGCGAGCGAACCGCTCGGCGATTGATGGTCGTGAGGCTCCGCGTGCGGATTGCCCGTCTCGAGGCGGAACAGGCATCCGAGTCTCGAATCGGGGAGGTCCGGAAGGAGCTTCGTGCGCTGAACAGCCCGACCCGAAACGCGGATTGAGCCGAAGGCGCGGAGCGAGGACACGGCGCTCGGCGCCGCGTGGCCCAGCGCGCTTGATGCGCGCTGGGCCGGCGTACGGGTGACGCTCGGGGTTCGCTGCGTATCCCCGCAACGTGATGCGCGACCGGTAGCGCACCGATGAGGTGTCGATGCAGAGTGAAGACCGCGACATCGAGGCGGGTCAGGACGACGCGCTGCCGTCGGTCGAAACCACAAGGAGGTTCCTGGCGTTGTGCGACCGATATGGTTCGCATCACGAGGCGGTGGCGGCGGTTGTTCTCGGCCGGCGGGCCGGCGTGTGTGGCTTGCCCGAGCGCGACGCCTGGCCGGAGTGGAACGCGGCCGAAATGCGTGCGGCGGTCGAGTACCTTCAGCAGACTGCGGCGGCGGCCAGACCAGGGTCATCGCGCCCGACCGCGCCGCGGACTCTTCGCCCGGCGCCGGACGGAGTCCGCTGGCGAGAGTAGCGGCGGCACGCGTCCACAGGAGCAGGTCGCCATGTCGAAGAGCGGAATCCTGGATGCGCTGCACAACGAGGAGCGCTCGCTACGAGCCAGCTCGTTGCTATACAGCGCGCCATCGAGGCGATCGATGGCGGCGTGCCGCAGGCCGCCGGGGGCGGCAGGAAGAAGGCGGCCAAGGCGGTCGGCAGGCGCAAGCGCACGATGAGCGAGGAGCAGCGCAGGGCGTCGCCGAGCGGATGCGCAACTACTGGGCATCGCGCCGAGAGGCCAAGGCGCAGGAGCAAGAGGCACAGCAGTGACGCTCGGGGGCCAGCGGCGTCGCCGTCTGGCGGTTGCCGGCTGGCCTCTACCGGATCGACGACGCCCTCAGTGGCGTCTGCGCCGGGAGCCCTGGCGGCTGGGACCCGGCAGCTACCCGGCGCAGGGACCGAACGTCGTGCGTCCGAGTGACCCTCGGCTGAACAGCAGCCTGTTCGGAATCGCTACCGGCGTCTTGTGATGATCGAACCCGTGGCACGGCTCAGGATCGAACTGCGCGAGATTGAACCCCGGCTGTGGCGCCGGGTTGACGTGCCGCTTTCCTCGACGCTGCTGGCCTTGCACGACATCATCCAGGCTGTGGTCGGCTGGACAGATTCGCATCTGTTCGAGTTCGTCATCGGGGATCGCGTCTACGGCGAGCCCATGCCCGATGACGACTTCTGGGACCAGCACGTGTACAAGGCCGCCGGCATCCGCCTGAAGTCGCTCATCGAGCGTGGCGTCGAGCGCTTTGTCTACGTCTACGACTTCGGCGACGACTGGAGGCACGACATCTTCATCGAATCGGTCCGCGATGGCGAGGCCCATGTCGACTACCCGGCGTTCGTTGACGGCGAGCGGCGGTGCCCGCCGGAGGACGTCGGCGGCGCTACCGGCTTCATACAGTTCCTCGAGGCGGCGCTCGATCCGCTTCACGAGGAGCACGACGAGGTGGTGAGCTGGTACGGGAAGCCATTCGACCCGGTGGACATCGACGAACGCTGGGTGCGGCCGAGGCTTGCCACCCTGGCCGCCGGCCGCCGGGGTGCACTGATGAGGCATCGAGGCGCTACGCCGCCAGATTCGACCTGACCTGTGTCTCGTCCCGCGTGGACCATGGAGAGCCGCCTCGGGAATGCTGTCCCTCGGCTCGCTGGGAGCCGACTGTTCCACGACGGCCAGCAGGGCCGCCGCCGGACGCGTGGTCGCCCCTGAGGGGTCGAAGAACGTCTTGGCGAGGCGGACGGGACAGGACGTCGGGGATAGTCTGGAGCAATCCGCGCGCCGATTACGTACGGAATGGGGTACGAGCATGGCCTCGCCGATGTCCTCCGCCACGAAACACGGGCTTGCAGCCACAATGCGTGGCTTTCGGTCCGAACCCCACGTTCGCGCCGCAGGTCATTCGCCAGGATCAGGCTCGGATGGGCTGTCAGGCGAGGATGGCCAGTCGAGTGTCGGACCGTTGCGGTCATGCCGCGCGACGCGGATCTCGCCCGCAGGGAAGATCCGGTCTCGGAGCAACTCCAGGGTCCGGCAGCGGGAGTTGCGTGTATTCCATAAGTCATTCACGGCAAATGGTTTACTGTAGGAACATCGGCCACCGATCCCTCGCTCGTTCCCACATCTTCAGCGGGAATACTGTGGCCGTTGGAAGCCCATCGCAGACGACTCCGGCACGACGCGTAACGTACCCCATCTCCCAACTCGCGGACTCAAGACGGCTCACCGTGGAGCGTGCACGCTCAGACTGTCGTGAGCGGCGCGCAACACCGGTTCCGCCTTCTTAATGTCTGCATCGCTACGAACGGTTATCTCGCGGTACCCCTTGTAGTAGGGAGAAGGCCGACTGAGTCCATCCTCAAGCGGTATGTCGGCCACGTGCTTCTCGGCGACTACCAGGCGGATACGGACTTCCCGGATATACAAGTTGACGTAGGCGATGACCTTCTCTCTGCCCGGTGCGTCCAGGCACTTGAATGATATCTCTGTCTTGAACGCGTCCGTTCGCGGGAATGTCCCGGAGGCTGTTGAACTTGAGGTGAAGCGGGTGGCGACTCCTCGCCCCTGTTCTGTGATAGGACAGGGGTGGATTCAAGAAGGAGGAGAGCCACCCATGGCGAAGCATGACAGGCGGAAGACTTCCGGCCAACCCCGCAGCTCGCAACCCGTCACGATTCAGGTGCCGCTGCCGGTGCTCGGCGTGCTCAACGGTGTCCGGGAAGCGTTCCATGGCTTGTGCATCGCTACCGGGCTACAGGTCCTGGAGTCGATGATGGAGGCGGATCGGGAAGCCCTGTGTGGCCCGAAGGGGCACCACCAGGTCGAGCGGCCCGCGTGGCGCGGCGGGAGTGTCGACAGCCAGGTGACGCTCGGCGGCCGGCAGGTCGAGGTGCCGCGGCTGCGCGTGCGCAGCGCCGAGGGTGAAGTCCCGCTGGCGAGCTTCCAGTGGGCGGCATCGACCGACCCGCTGGACGAGCACACGCTGGCCGCGGTCGCCGCTGGGGTGTCGACGCGCCGTTACGCGAGCACGTTGGACCCGGTACCGGCCGCGGTGAACGAGCGAGCGACGTCGAGCAGCGCGGTGTCGCGGCGGTTCGTGGCGCTGTCGACCAAGCGCCTGCATGCGTTTCTCTCCCGGCCGTTGGGCGAGCTGTATCTGCGGGTGGTCTGCATCGACGGCAAGGTGTTCCGGGACCACTGCATGGTGATCGCGTTGGGCATCGACACACAGGGCCGGAAACACGTGCTGGGCCTGCGCGAAGGCGCCACCGAGACGGCTGCCGTCACGACCGGTCTGCTCAGCGACCTGGTGACGCGGGGCCTGCCGACCGACCGGACGTTGCTGTTCGTCGTCGATGGCGCGGCGGGGCTGCGCCGGGCCATCACCGACGTGTTCGGTTCTCGGGGCGTGGTGCAACGTTGCCAAGTGCACAAGTGCAGGAACGTGCTCGGCCATCTTCCCGAGCGGCTGCACGCGTCTGTCAGCAAGGCGTTGCGGGATGCGTGGAATCTCGATTCGGCGGACCGCGCGGCGCGGGTGCTGGAGCGGCTGGCCGGGTCTCTGGAACGCGACCATCCCGGCGCCGCAGCGTCCATCCGGGAGGGACTCGAGGAGACGCTGACCGTGCAGCGCCTCGGCCTGACGGGGGCGCTGCAGCGTACGTTGCGTACGACGAACATCATCGAGAACCTCAACGGCAGCGTCGAGCGCTACACACGCAACGTCAAGCGGTGGCGTGGCGGTCAGATGATTCAACGCTGGGTGGCGAGCGCGCTGGTGGAGGCGGAACCGCGCTTCCGGCGGGTCCGAGGCTACCGCGACGTGCATTACCTGGTGGGCGCCCTCGACGCGCTGGCCCCGCCCGACGACGTAGTTGCTGAAGTGGCGTAATATTGGCGGAGGAAACAGGGAGTCTGCCACTCGCAAACTTCAACAGCGAACGGGACAACCCCCCGTTCGCACGCGTCCCAAGGACTCCACGAACGTCTTGAGCTGAAGGAACAGATTGCGGGTCTCCTCGCGCTACAGAACTGAATAAACCGTAACGACTATATATTTAAGAGGTTTACAGGAGGTCTGGGAAATCGTTTACCACGCTGATTACCACAACGCCAGGATCGCCAAGCGTGGCGGTGCCCGGGGCGCGGTCCGAGCGCGCCGGGCGCCGGCTGGCTGGCGTTGACCTTCGAGCCGGCCACCGAGCTGCCGCCGTCGATGCGGCGCGAGGCGATGGAGCAGGGCTGGCCGGACGAGAGCCGTCGACGCCTCTCCGCTGGTGGAGCGCCGCGACCCGGACGGTAAACCGCAGGCGGCGGCCGCCGGTCAAGCGCGCTGTAGAGTAGAGATCGTAGCCGCCAGCGCGCTGGCTTCGCCGCCTTTTCGCCAACACCAAGCGATCTTGGTGTTGGTCGACGACGACGCAGTGGATAGGGCGTTGCGTTGAGCGACAACTCAAGTGCCGTGGAAGGCTCGGCTGGTGCCCGCGGCGACCGCCAGCCCCGGAGAGAAGCCAAGCGGAGCCAGGCCTCCTGACGGGTGGGCACGCCCGCGCTCTCCTCGCCCGACGATGCCACCGATGGCCACATCGCCACGCAAGCAGCAGTCGCGTCGCCGCCGCTTGCCCGCCGCCGTCCCACGGGGCGGCCCCGGGCCGGCAGCGTCTGCCCCGGCCGTGATATCCTCTCGCATGGGCATTCACGCGGCCGTGAGGGTGCTGACTGCCCAGGTCACCGACGATGTGTTGCGGTCATCGTGATCGATATCACTCCGGTGCCGCTCACGGCCGAGAGTTGACCACGCGCTTTGGCTGGAAATAGATCAGGGGAGGTTGCCGTGAAGACGAGGTTCCTATTGTTGGCCACGATCATCGGACTCGTCGTTGCCGGCGTGTTCGTCGCCTCCCTCCCTTCCGCGCAAGAAGTGGTCTCCGGTGAGGCATCGATTGAAAAGGCCCGTCTCTTACACCGTCATGGTCTGACGCGTGACGCCAAGGCGGAGTTGATCCAGATCCTCTTCGACGCCACCGACGACGCGACCAAGGCAGAAGCACACTACCTGCTCGGAGGTATCGCTTTCGGGGAAGGGCGGGTGGATGTTGCCGCGGACTCTTGGCGTACGCTCGCTGAGCAGTATCCGCAATCACAGCCGGCGACACTTGTTATGGATGATCTCGACGCGCTCGCTCAGATTGTCGAGGAATCCGCCGAAGGCTCTATAGAAAACGCTGTCGCCAGCACATATCTCCGGCATGCCGACTTCTGGTCAAAGCGCAAGCCAGACCGGTTCACGATTGACGCCAGCTGGATCCCCAATGTGGAGGCTGCTGTCAAATGGTATGACAAGGTCATCGTGGAATTTCCGGGGACCGAGGCTGCTCGCCGGGCGTACGAGGAGAAACTACGCACGCTGTTTGGCTGGGAGGATCCGGGGCGTTACGGCACTAAGCATGGCGTAGAAGCCTCGTTCGACGACTACATGCCAGTACTTCTCGAGACGTTTTCGGCGTTCGAGGAGGGTTATCCCGATGCGTCCACGCTTCAAGCGTTTCGATTCCAGATCGCCCAAGTCTACTGGCGCAACCGTGACTGGGATACAACCCGTGAGTGGTTGAACGTAATCATCAGCGAGTCCGGGAACGCTGACACTTTCTATCGAGACCTCGCCCAGAGACGACTGGAGAAAGTAGAGTACTAGCTGCTCAACCTCCCCGCTACTCATGGAACCCTTGTGAAGGAGCACCGTCGCATGGCAATCGTCGTCAGTCTAATCAACATGAAAGGTGGCGTTGGCAAGACGACGCTTGCAGCGCAATTGGCTCACGCGGCCGCCAACGACAGCCTCCGAACCTTGGCGGTAGATCTCGACCCGCAATCAAACCTCAGCCATTCCGTTATGGGTCCACGGGACTACGTCAAGCACCTACAGGATGACCGTCCGACCGTCGCACAGATTTTTGACGAGTACATCCCAGCTCGAGGTGCGCATGGCGCGCCGCGACCTATCTTGATTTGATGGTCTCTCGACTGGAGTTGAGCCGTACCCTGAAGAACCCGACCGGAAAGGAACGGCGCCTTGCAAAGGCCTTGGCGTGTGTCAGCGACCGCTATGACTTGATTCTCATAGACTGCGCCCCAACGGAGTCGATCCTAACAGACGCTGCTTACTTCGCGAGTCGCTACGCAATTGTGCCAGTCAAGCCAGAGTTCATGGCAACGATCGGCCTACCACTACTGGCGCGATCGATACAAGAGTTTCAGGCCGAGAATCAAGATCATGATATCGAGATAGCCGGACTCGTGTTCAATAATTCTTCATCGTATTCGACGGGACCAGAAGGCCGGCAGTCGATCAAGGAGGTTCAGAAGGAGGCAAACAAGCAAGGCTGGCATGTTTTCAGGAACAGAGTCGAATACTCCGCATCATACCCAAAATCCGCGCGGGAGGGTGCGCCACTTAGCCGTACCAGCTATGCTCGGTACGAAGTCATCCAAGATTTCCAGAAGCTCAAGGACGAGGTTTTCGACAAACTTGGGCTAAGGAGGAAGGCGCCGTGACCCGGAATAAGACCCTCCTGGATCTTGAACTCCGTCTGCTAGTGGCTCGCCACGGCAAGACGGAAATAGTCAAGGCTCTTTCGACGATTGGCGATGTCGATCTTGCCGTAGTCGACGATGACCTCAAGGGCTACGAAAGGAGGAGAGCAAAGGAAGGGGCACGACGAGGACGCAGGAAGAGTATCGAGGAGATGGTACAGGACGCTAATCCACGACCGACAGCTAGGGAGCTCGTAGAAAAACTTGCACATGCGTACGACGAACGCGACTTCTTACCGGAATTTCGAGACGTTAGGCGTTTCTTGGAGTCGAGGCGAGTCTCTGTTAGCTCGTTGCGTTCGCGCTCAGATGCACTCCCGACAGTCCTGCGTGTACTTGTGGAACACGACCTTGACGAACTGGCGGCACTTGACCGAGGACGCGCCACGGGTGCAAGTGACCTCGGGGTCATTACAGACCAGATACTTGGGTCACACGATTGACCCCGACGTTCCTCTGCGAACCGCCGATTGAGGCGCGCTCACCGGCCTGACTAGCTGGCCGGCGAGGGTGGCATCGCTTTCTGACGGCTTGGTTTTCGGTCATCGTCGCATCGCCATGTCCGGGCCGGCTCACGACCACGCATCCCGCCACGCATCAACCGCGCGACTAGAACGACAGAACGCAGGGCTTCCTGTTCTCATTGGCGTGTACCACCACGACCAGGATGCGCATTTGGGGAATACGGGCTGGTGACGGTGCGGCCGCTGTGGGGCCGGTCGCGATGCGGGGGTGGGCGGCGGGCGGGGGCGGCGCTATGACCGGCGACCGCTGCGGCAGTGGCGGCATCTGCCGTGGGTGGCAACCTTAGTTGGTGGCGTTCGGTGCGAAACCCGCGACTTCGGATGACGTCCCTGTTGCCAGGGGATTCCATGAACACCGCGAGCGTGGCCGTGACAATTCCGTGTGCAATTCTGGTCCGGATTCCACGAGACGACTTGGGCCGGCTACGGAGGCTACCGACAGTCCGCCGCCCCGGCAGTGGTACCAAGCAACAGTAGGTCAACGGGACTGTGCGGCCGGCGTCGCCATCACGATCGTCGGGGAGGACCACGGCCGAGGACATTCGCGAGGTGGCCGAGGCGGTCGGGGCGCCGGGCGTACACGATGATCGTGCCGATCACCTTTGGTGACGCATCCTGGATTATCGTCGAAACGTCGTCCGATCCGGGTCCGTGCCGTCCCGTGCTGGGGAAACTCGAGTCTCCGCAGTCTCTCATCCAGCCCCAGGTCCGTTCTGTCCACCTCTTCCGCCCCTTGTGGTCGACTACGTGTCCAGGCAACGGATTTCCTCTGCCGTCGTCGCCGCCCGCGGCCGCGGGTCGTCGAGCCGTGCCAAGGCCAGCCGCCGCACAGCGTCGAGCGGGAGCGGCCGGTACTCGGTGTGCTCGACGCAGATGTTCACGTACGGTCCCTCCCGCAACGGCTCGTTGTTGTGCACGTGTCCGTACAGGTTCACGGTTCCGTCGGGCACCTCGTTCATCGCGATATGCGTTACCACGAGCGTCGGATTGCCGGTGATGACCAGGGTCATCCACGTAGCGTCGCTGCCCGTGTCGGCGGGGCGCCCGTTCCTTCCGAAGTCGTGGTTCCCGCGTACCAGAAGCTTCCTTCCCGGCATGGCACGCACCCGTGCCAGACGCTCGCGCTTGAGTGCCCCCGCCAGGGCGATGTCGCCTCCGCAAATGATCGTGTCGGCCTCGTCGACGGTCTCTCTCCATGCCGCCAGAAGGGTTTCGTTCATCGCCTCGACGCTCTGGAACGGCCTGCTGCAGTAGCGGATGATGTTCCTGTGGTGCAGGTGCAGGTCGGACCAGATCCATGTCCGTGCTCCGGTCTCCGGCGTGTAGGTGCCTCCTTCGGTCGCCGCGGTGTGCTTCAGCATCCACGCCGTCGTCTTCGGGTTGACGTGTCGGCCCCCTTCCGGGCTCAGCATTCTTGCCAGTTCTGCCCGGTAGTGCGCTTGCAGTTCCTTGCTGGTCATTGGCTCAAGGCCCTCTCAACGCGTTCCGGTGCCGCGTAGGCGGTCCGGCTCGCACCCGACAGCGAGATTCTGTCGCGCACGATCCTGGCGGGACGGTGGTCGCGGCAACGACCCCACGCAACCGCTCGACGACGACGACCTGCGTCTCTCGCGCCGCGAGATCGACGACGCAACGTTGTGGCGCCAGCCTGGATGTCCCGTTCAGTGGAAATGGCAACTTGAAAAGGGACCCCTGTGGCCACGTGAAAAGTTCTCCATCCGGCGGTGCCGGACCCGCGTATTCATGAAACAGGGGTTACCGTGTAGAGGCCACGTTGGCACAGAGGTCGGCTTTTGCCATGGTGCCGGAGAGCCCGTTGAAAAGTTTGACCGGGAGTCCTGCGAGCACTCCATATTGCGAGACCGGATCGTCCGGTGAGCGCGGCCTCTAGATTCCGTAGTAGAGGACTCCACGCCAGCGACCTGCGGTCGGGAGGTGACATGTGGAAGTCTTGTATCCGAGGTGCGCGGGGTTGGATGTGCACTCGCGACAGGTGAACGCGTGCGTACGGGTGGCGGCCGGTCGCAAGGCCACGACCGAGCATCGGGAGTTCGCGACGACGACGCCGGGGCTGCTCGATCTGGCGGCATGGCTGACCGAGACGGGCTGCACGCACGTGGCGATGGAGGCGACCGGCGTGTATTGGAAGCCGGTGTGGCACATCCTCGAGGAGTCGTTCACGCTGGTGCTCGCCAACGCACAACACATCCGTAACGTTCCCGGCCGCAAGAGCGACCGGAACGACGCGGCCTGGATCGCCGACCTGCTGGCCCACGGGCTGATTCGGAGCAGCTTCGTGCCGCCGGCCCCGATTCAGGCACTGCGCGACCTGACACGGACCCGTAAGCAACTGGTCGGCGAGATTGCGCGGCACACACAGCGCGTGCAGAAGACGCTCGAAGATGCGAACGTGAAGCTGACGCGCGTGGTGACCAACATGCTGGGCGCCAGCGGCCGGGCGATCCTCGATGCGCTCATCGCCGGTGAAACCGATCCCGAGCGACTGGCCGATTGCACCACCGGACGCTTGAAGGCCGGCCGTGCGGAGATCGTCGCCGCGGTGCACGGCCGGGTGATGCCGCACCACCGCTTCCTGCTGAAGCTGCACCTGTCGCAGATCGACGCGCTGACCGCCGCCGTGCAGCAGATCGAGCACCAAGCCGAGCAGGTCTTGCGCCCCTTTCGTGACGCCGCCGACCGCCTGACGACGATGCCCGGGGTCAGTGAGACGGTTGCGCGGGTGATCATCTCCGAGATCGGCGTGGACATGACGCGGTTTCCCAGTGCGGGACATCTGGTCTCGTGGGCGGGCCTGTGCCCACGCCTCGACGAGAGTGCGGGCAAGCGTCGCTCGACCCGGATCCGTCACGCGACTCCCTGGTTGAAGACGGCGCTGGTCCAGGCTGCGTGGGCGGCGACGCGGAAGAACGGAAGCTATCTGCAGTCCCAATTCCGGCGCCTCAAGGGCCGGCGCGGCCCGAAGAAGGCGATCGTGGCGGTCGCCGCCTCCATGCTGACCGCCACCTACTTCATCCTCCGCGACGAGAGGGATTACCACGACCTGGGCGGCCGGTACCTGGCGGATCGCGACAAGCACCACATCACCCAGCGCCTCCTCCGGCGGCTGCAAGATCTCGGCGTGGAGGTCGAAGTGAAGGCCGCCTGAACCGGTGCCGTGGCCCTGAGTTTCTCTCTAGGGACCCCCCAGTTTCGTCAGTCTGTTGTCAGTTGCTGACCTCCTTTCTGGAACCGATCGGCAGAGTGAAGTCCGTGTGCGGACGGTGGTTTCCGAGACGGACGTTGGTGTTGGTCATGCCCGGCCGGGGTTACCCTCGCGAGACGGAACGGCCGGGCTGGACCGGACGGTGTGATCGACGACGAACCGGAGAGGGCGTTCCGTCGAGCGGCAACCCGAGTGGCGCGGAAGGCTCGTCTGGCGCACGCGTTGCCGGTGGGGTTGGTCGGCATCGGTTGTTGCGCCAGGCGCGCCTGTAGGCGGCGCTCTCGCGCGCGGGGACCACGTCCGGATGGGTGTTGACGCTCAGCCGCGCGCGAATCCTCTGCTGCGCTCCGCAAGGCCAGGGCAGAGTGGCGCGTGGTCTGCGGACGGACGAGCCGGTGGCTCATCGAGATCCTCCGGATGAACAGGTCACGCTGGACAGCCGATTCTCCGAAGAGGGTCCGAGACCATCAACGTGTTTTCCCCTCCTCGTCGGCCGTCGGCGCCTGGTTCCGTTTCGCCGCTGCCAGGCGGAAGCTGCTGCCCGAAGTCTGAAGCACCGTCGCGTGGTGGACGATCCGGTCGATGACCGCGGCGGCGGCCGTCGGGTCGAGGAAGACCTCGGACCAGCGTGCGAACGGCAGATTCGTCGTGACCACGAGGCTGCGGCGCTCGTAGCGCTGGCTGATGAAGCCGAACAGCAGGTCGGCGCCGACCTTGTCGAGCGGAACGTATCCCAATTCGTCGATGAATGTTGAGCTCAACATTCTGCAGAGCAGCTTTCGGTTGGCGGCGCGGCAGTGACCGGGCAACGGTGGCAGTGCGTTCACCGCGCCGGTGACCGAAAGATGGATTGGACGAAACCGCCCCCCGCCGTTGGACTTCTATGGGCGTTGCATTGCGGGCAGACGGCACGGGCGGCGATCGGGCGGGTCGGTGCAGGTAGGTCGGGCACCGCCCGCGGCCGGCGGCGATGGCCGCGAAGGTGGTCGTGCAGCCCGCCGCGAGGATTGCAGACGCAGTTCGACCGTCCCGGCGACTCCGGAAGCAGCGGAAGTGCGCCTGGCGGACGTCGATGCGCTAGTCACGACGAATCCAGAATGGCCGGACACGCCCAAGCGCCGGGGTGGTCGATCGGTTGCATGTCGTCAGCCTGACAGCGGGGACACTGGCGCAACGAGCGGCCGGTCAGCGCCTCATAGCGGTCCCGATAGTCAGTGACCTCGGCGTCCTGCTGCGCCGCTGGCGGGGGCGGCGTGCCGAGCGCCCGTCGGCACTCGGCCAGCTTCCGCTGTCGCGCGCGGTTGGCGAGGAAGCCGTAGTAGCGGATCCGGTGAAAGCCGGGCGGGAGCACGTGCAGCAGCATGCGGCGGATGAACTCGGCCGCCGCCAGCGTCATGGTCTTGTGGCGGGCGGCGCCATTGGTGCGGTAGTCGGTGTAGCGAAAGCGCACCGAGCCGTCGTCGAGGCTGCGCAGGCGCTGCTTGCTGATGGCGATGCGGTGGGTGTAGCGGCCGAGGTAGTCGAGGACCTGTTCGGGACCGGCGAAGGGCCGCTTGGCGTAGACCACCCATTCGGTCTTGCGGGCCGGGCGCAGGTGCTCGGCGAAGCGGCGGGGGTCGGAGAGGGGCTGCAGTCGGCCGGTGAAATGCAACTGTCCGGACTCGAAGGCGTCTTCGAGCGCCGCGAGCAGGACGCGGCGGAAGTAGCGTGAGAGGACCCGGACCGGCAGGAAGAATCCGGGTCGGCAGGCGACCCAGCCGCTGCCGTCGTTGGCGAGGCCCCACCCGGGATGACGCAGTGCAGGTGCGGGTGATGGACGAGCGTCTGGCCCCAGGTGTGCAGCACGGCGAAGAAGCCGATCTCGGCACCGAGGTGGCGCGGGTCGGCGGCGATGGTGCGCAGCGTCTCGGCGACGGTCCGGAAGAGCAGGCCGTAGATGACGGCCTTGTTCTGGGCGGCGACCTCGGCGACGGCCGGGGGGACGGTGAAGACCACGTGGAAGTACTCGGTGGGCAGCAGGTCCGCGCGGCGTCGTTCGAGCCACTCGGCGCGGGCCAGCGACTGGCAGGTCGGGCAGTGACGGTTGCGGCAGGAGTTGTACCAGACGCGCCGATGGCCGCAGTGGTCACACTGCTCGACGTGGCCGCCGAGCGCGGCGGTGCGGCACTGCTCGATGGCCGTCATCACGCGGTGCTGGGCCGTCGACAGAACGGTCCCGACCTGGGCTCGGAAGGCGTCGCCGTAGCGGCGGAAGACCTCCCTGTTCGGCGTCAACTACTTTGGCCGGTCAGCGTCAACCATTTTGGCCGGTTGAGAGGATCAGAGGCCCTCATGTGTCAACGGTCACTGAGATCTGAAGGAAACTGAACGCGAGTGGTTCCGAGCCGGACGTCGGTGCTGGTCATGCCCGGTCGGGGTACCCTCGCGAGACGGAACGGCCGGCTGGGCCGGACGGTGTGGTCGACGACGACGAACCGAAGAGGGCGTTCCGTCGAGCGACCCATCGAGTGCCGCGGAAGGCTCGTCTGGCGCACGCGGCAACCGTGGGGACGAGCGGCGTCCGTAGTTGCGCCAGGCGAGCCTGGAGGCGGCGCTATCGCGCGCGCCGACCACAGTCTGGATGGGCGTTGACGCTCGGCCGCGCGCGAATCCTCCGCTCGGCCCGCAATACCGGGCAACTGGCGGAAGGCTTCACGAACTCGCAGGTCGGCGGCGCCGTGGCAACAGGGGGCCTGGCGGACGTCCGCGAGGCACAGGCGGCGGTGATGGCGCCGATGACGTGGGCCGTGACGGGTCGGTCCGAAAGCTCGGCACGTCGAACTCGAGCACGACCGAGTGGTGTACCAAGCGGTCGATCGCCGCGGCAGTGGCCATCTGGTCACGGAAGATCCGGTCCCACTGGCTGAACACCAGGTTGCTGGTCACCATTACCGAACGCCGCTCGTAGCGCTCGGCCAGCAACGTGAACAGCACCTCGGCCTCGTCGGGACTCTGCTGCACGTAGCCGAGATCGTCGAGCAGGATCGCCTCGAAGAGGTCGAGCTTGCGCAGCGCCCGGGGCAGGTCGAGGTCGCGTTTCGCGCCGAGCAGTTCCTGGACCAGGGCGTAGGCCGGGACGCACAACACGCTGTGGCCAGCCTCAACCAGCGCGTGCCCGACGGCGCACAGCGCGTGGCTCTTGCCGACGCCAGGCAGGCCGAAAGCCAGCACATTGGTCGCCGTCTCGAGGAACGCCCCGCTGGCCAGTGTCTTCAATTGCTGAACGACCGGGCCCGGCAACCGACCCGTGTCGAGGGTCTCGAATGTCTTGCCGGGCGGCAGACGCGAGGTCCGGCGCAACCGGGCAATCCGCCGCTGGCGTCGCGCCTCGGCTTCCGCCTCGAACACTTCCAGCAACACCGGCAGCGCGTCGTGGTGGCCTGCCTGCGTCAACCGCGGCACCAGCTCCTCGGACGCCGTCGTCAGGTTGAACTGCGTCAGCAGAGTCGTCACCTGCGTGCTCGGCGCCGTCATCCGTGCAGGCCTCCGGTCAACAACGCGTCGTACCGCGTCAGGTCGGGGCGAGGGATGTCTACGACCGGCACGGTCGGGACCGGCGGACGCACTTCGGCCTGCACGCTGGCGTACTCGCACGTGTCGCCGGCGTCGAGACGAGCCCGAAGCGTCGTCTCGACCTGACGCTCGCTGGTCGAGGCCGCCAGGTGCAGTAGCCGCACATACTCGACGTCGGCCCGCTCGCCGTGCGTCCGCCCCAGCGCGTCATACGCCGCGCGGAACGTCAGCGACGGGAACAGCTCTTCGCGGAAGCGGTACCGCGCAAAGGCGCCCGGCTTGCGGACCAGGCTCGCGATGATGTGGCGATAGTCGATCCGGTGGTCCGCCGCGCCTCGAAGACGCGGCATCGTGCACAGCACCCGGCCGCCGTACAGGATTTCAACCGTCGACGGGTGCTGACGCGCCTCGACCGTGTGACCGATCAGACGCGACGGTACCGAATAGATCCGGTTGCCGAGGCGAATCGTGCTCCACTTGCGCACCCTGCACCGGAACGTCGTGTACTCCGGGATCCGCGACGCCGGCAACGGCCGCAGAAACGCCCGCTCCTCGGCCAGCCGTGCCGCCGCCGGCCGGTTCCGCTCCTCGTCGACGACCGCTCGTGCGAAGCGCAGGTAGGAGGACTCGTCATCGAAGTCTCGGTCGCCCCGCAGCAGCAGCGCCTGCTCGATGGCTGTCTTCGTGCGGAAGTGCGATTGCTCGACCACCCCGTTCTCGTGCGCCTTCCCCGGCCGGATCCTCGACGAGTCCAGCCCGTAGTGGTCCAGCACCTGCTTGAACCGAGCCGTCAGCTGGCGGCCACCGCTGCGCTTCAGCTCGTGCGTCGCCGCCGACAGGTTGTCGTGACGAAGCAACGCTGGCACCGCGCCCAGCATCCAAAGCGCCCCCTGCAGGCCGGCCACCAGCGCCTCGAACGTCTCGCTCAGCGCCAGTCCCACATACGTCCACTTGCTGTAGCTGAGCACCCACTCGAACAGCAGGTGCGGCAAGGGCACGCCCCGGATCGTCACCCCCAGGTCGCTCGCGTCCGTGAAGTCGAACGCCGCTTCCCGACCCGGAACCGCCACCTGCTCGAAGTACACCTCGCGGTCCGGACCGTACTGCACCCGCCAGTCCCGAACCCGCCGCTGCAGCGTCCGTAGCTGCCCCCTTTGGAAACGGCCCGGATGCCGCACGCACAGCGCTTTGAACAACGTCAGCACTTGCAGCCGGCCGTCGGTGTCGGCCACCAACTGCGGAACCACCTCCGACTCCCACACCTCGGCGAACGGGTCCTCCCGCGTCCGCCACGTCCGTGGCGCGTTCGTCGTCGACGGCAACGCGCCGCGCTGTTGCCAACGACGCGCCGTCCGCTCGCTCATGCCCGCCGCTGCCGCGGCCGCCGCCAACGTTTTCCCAGACATCCGTTTCTCGCGAAATCGCCGAACCTGCGCATCCGTGACCAACCCGTCCTCCACCAGGAAAACGGGCAGTCTCACACGACTCTGCGTGCAACCTCGAAACGACCGATCGCGTGCTCGCCGACCGGTCAAAGTAATTGTCGTTGATCACTCCCCCACGCTGAGGGCGGGGCGCGGCACCGCGTGTCGCTCACTTCGACGGGGCGCGTCGGGGAGTGGGCCGCGGGAGCAGGTCCAGCGGACTGGTGGTCGAGCAGACCGAGGTGGTCGCGACCCGCAGGTAGCGGGCGGTGGTCTGCAGACTCCGATGCCCGAGCAGGAGCTGGATGGTGCGCAGGTCGGTGCCGGCCTCGAGCAGATGTACCGCGAAGGAATGGCGAAGCAGGTGTGGGGTGACGGCCTTGCCGAGGCGCGCGCGCCGGCAGGCGATGCGGCAGGCGAGCTGGACCGCGTTGCGGGTGATCGGCGCATCGGGGCGCTCGCCGGGAAAGAGCCAGTGCCGGGGCCGTTGGACTTTCCACCAGGCGCGCAGGACCGCGAGCAGCTTCGGCGAGAGCATCACGTAGCGGTCCTTCTGTCCCTTGCCCTTCGCGATGCGCAGCACTATCCGTTCGCTGTCGATGGCCGACACGGTCAGGGCAATGGCCTCGGAGATGCGCAGGCCGGCCGCGTAGCAGGCGGTCAGGATGGCGCGATGCTTCGCGGGCTTGACCGCGTCGAGAAACTGGACCACTTCCTGCGGGCTGAGCACGACCGGCAGCGACTGCGGCTTCTTCGGCGCGGGGATCACGTCGTCGAAGGACCACCGCTTCTGAAGCGTGACCCGATAGAGGAAGCGCAGCGCCGATACGGCGACGAGCAGCGAGCTCGTTGCCAGTCCGCGTTCGGTGGCCAAGTAGACCTGGTAGGCGCGGATCTGCTCGGGACCGAGCCGATCCGGGGACCGGTCGAAGTGGTGGGCGAACCGCGCGACGGTCTCGACGTACGCGCGTTGGGTGAATGGCGACAGCCGCCGCACCTGCATGTCTTCGAGCATGCGTTGACGAAGGGATGTCATCGGACGCTCCTCTGCGAAGGGCCTGGGGGATTCCAGGCGCTCGCCGAGCAGCGTAGGCGGGGCTCAAGAGGAGCTGCGGCGGTCGGAAAATGTGGACGGTCGGGTCAGTGGCGGCGGGTCGAGTGAGTGCCTACCGCCGCGGCGGTTTCGTTCACATGTTACATCTCCTGCAGGTAGCACCCTGCCGGCAGCCCGGCGCAGGTGGGTCTACCCGCAGCCGAGACCGCGACGTACCGCCAGCGCTTTGCCCTGGTGTACACACAAAACACGGTGGGGGTGTTGACAGCCCCCCACCGTCAGGACAACCTCAGAACACAGCTTCGAGCACTTCCGCTTCACGTTCGGCGTTCAGCAGCCCGATCCACCCATGTGTTACCAGCCCTGCGCCGTCCACCAGTAACAGTGTCGGCGTTCCTGATATTGGCAGAGCGCCCGTCCCCGCGAACACGACCGAATCAGGCTCTACGCCCTCGGCCGCCAGAAAGTCACCTATGCCTGTATCGTAGGGCGGAGCGGCTACAACGATTCGCACATCATCCGTGTCGCGTTCCAGCAAGCGCCGATAGAACGGCATCGACTGCTGACAGAAGCCGCAGCCGGATTGGAGCGCTATAATCAACGTCTGACGGCTGGTCGAGAAGTCGCCCCCGATGGCCGAAGCGTGCAAGTGCTGGCCTACACCTGGCGCAACAGTCCGTGGACTGTCACTAACGTGTACACCGAGGACGGTCAAGGCGACCACGCCGACCACGGCCGTAGCCACGTCAGCTACAACAGTCCATCGCTGATGTCCCATAGCCGACCAAGCCTTTCTTACCGACTCCGCACGCTAACGCCTGCGGGCACGTCGAAGAAGCCGCTGGGTACGGACGCGCGCACCACGTTCGTGAGCCGAGTGGCCACTTCTACCGTAGTGCCGTCGCTGTACACTGACGTGCTGATGGATTCCACAGTGAAGGGAACCGTTCCCCCCGTGGCCGTGTTGTGCAGGTACTGCCACATTTCGAGGTCATCCGATACTAGCTGTCCCCACGGAGGCAAAGAGCCCTGGTAGCCGTGCAGAAGAACTGGTCCCCTGGCCTGCACTCCGATCGACGACAGCTCGGTCACCGGGCCGCCGGATTCGATGCCGGCCCGAATGGCCCGGTCTTCCAGCGTTCCCGGCAACACATCCGACGACGAGATCACCGGACGTTCCAGGGCAAGGTCGCCAACGGGAGCACCAGACCGGCTGTGCACCGCGACACCCAACGCCTGGTTGACCGCGATCCTTTCGCCGTTCGCGAGACGGATTTCTGACGTTCGCTCCCCATTGACCAGACGGTCATGGCGGTAGTCGCCATCCGGGGAAAAGTAGTGGACCCCTTCGTCGCGCTGGACGATGACGCCATCTACTGTCTCCGTCGCGACGTAGTCGAACTGGATGACCGACTGCTGGGTCTGCACGAACGTCGGCAGCGCCAGCAGGATCAGCGCGATTACAGTGGCATGTCGCATTTCCATTCCTCCTTCTTCACCTAGCAGAAAGACCCGTCAAGTAGACACGCGAACCTCACCAGCAGCAGAAGCCGCCGGCGATGAAGATCGGGCCGCACACGCCGTCATCACAGCATTGCCACGTCGAACTCCCGCGGCGTGTCGGTACGTCCGTCCTCTCGCCGTCCCAGTCAGGGCAGCGACCTTCGCAGATAAGACGGTACGTGCATTCTTCTGCAGCCTGCGTGGTAGTAGCCAGCACCGCGGCTGCGAAAACGAACACGGCCATGCGTAGGAGCACTCGAATCATTGCAGCCTCCCGCGAAATGCCGGGTCACCAACTGGCCCGACTGACGATCCCAGGATAGCTGCACCCGAAGATCCGCAGAACTAGGGGTTACCCTAGCGTAATCGTGGGAGACCCCCCGGCTTTGCCGGGACGGCATGCAGAGTTTGTCAGGGAGCACGAAGAAGTGATCAAATCTGAAGGCGGGTCGCTTCAGACCGTGTTCTGAAGAGCAGGAGACAAAGCGGAGCGAATTCTGGTCCGGTTTCCCGGGTGGGTTCCGAGCCGAACGTCGGTGTTGGTCATACCCGGCCGGGGTACCCTCGCGAGACGGAACGGCCGGGGTGGGCCGGACGGTGTGGTCGACGACGACGAGCGGGAAAGGGCGTTCCGTCGAGCGACAACCCCAGTGCCGCGGAAGGCTCGTCTGGCGCACGCGGCGACCGTGGAGACGGGCGGTGGTGGTTGTTGCGGCAGGCGCGCCTGGAGGCGGCGCTCGCGCGCGCGCGGACCACGTCCGGATGGGCGTTGACGCTCGGTCGCGCGCGAATCCTCTGCGGTCGGGTAGCGTGGAAGCGGACGCAAGCGTGGGGGTGAGGGCCCGGGATAGAGCCGGACCCTCGTGACCGCCCCGAGCTCCGACAGACCGAGCCGGTCACCGTTGTTGTGCCACGGCCGGCGCGGCGCTGTCCAGTCGGAGCTCACTCCGCGCGCTCCGACGCCGTGGACCTGCCGTTACGCCAGAAGACCTGCCGATACTGCAGCCGCCTGTTCGCCATCTGCGCGGCGTGTGATCGCGGCCATGCCTACTGCACGCCGCGCTGCCGGGCAACCGGTCGTCGCCGCTCGCTACGGGCTGCCAGGGTGCGACATCAGCAGAGTCCCGAGGGCCGTCTCGACCATCGCGACCAGTAGCGCGCCTACCGCGACCGCCGCCGCCGCGTGATGGATCAGTCTTCCGCCGCCGCGCTGGGATCGACCAGACTCCCCGTCCCTGACGCCGCCCCGATTCAGCCCCCCGTCGCCACCCGATGCGTGGTCTGCGGGCGGACGGCCAGTGGCTGGTTTCGATGCGCGAGCCGCGCATCGCGGGGACAAGGAGGAAGGATGATCACGCTTGCGCAGCGCTGGAAATGGCAAGTTGAAAAGGGACCCGCGTGGCCACTTGAAATGGGACCCTCAGTTCTGTCAATTCGTCAGTCCATAACCTCCTTCGTTGAAGACCGTTCTTCGAGTGGCTCCGACCTGGCGGACACGTCGACGGTTGCGGTCCAGGTCATGCCGTGTGCCTTGAGAAGCCGCAGTCGGGCGCGCAGGGTGCGTCTGTCTGCAGACGCTCCCGGAGGCGTTCGAAACCGGCCGCCGTGTGTGGTCTCCGCTTGTGTCGGACCGGTTCTCGGCGGTCGCCTCTCTGCGCCCGGATGGGCGCTGCGGTAGTGAGCGGATGCGAACGGGGCGCGCCTGAGGGCGCATCACCCGTACGCATCGTGGCCGGAGCGGGTCCGGATTCATCAACGGGTTGGCTCCTTGTCGTCGGCTCCTCAAGCGATCCGGCAGGAACACCCTATCGAATTTCGACAAATCTAGGTAGCGGGCTGCGGACGCCGGCCTCCCCCCAAGCGGGCTGGTCGCGCCCCGACCCCAATCGTCCGCAGCCGGCCCAGGTGCCTAGGTGGCTTTTCAGAGTGTGATTGAGTCCAGGTCGAAATTGGGAACGGAATGCGTCACGGAAACGCTGTCAATGCTTGTAAAGTGTTGACGATTAGTAGGTTGTCAAGATGCCGCAGAGTTCGGTGCCGCGCGGCGGCCCAGGTACGGCACGAGGCGATGCAGCCACGCTCGACCGCTCGTCGGTCCTCTCTTGTTCGTGTCCATTCACCGCCGGCGCTACTCGGAGCGCAGGACCTCCATAGGAGGGATCCGTGTCGCCCGGCGCGCCGGCACGTAGCAGGCGCAGAGCGCCGCGGCGACCAGCACGAGCGGCGCCGCGACGAACGTCACGAGGTCGTCGGTGGCTATGCCGTACAGGAAGCTCTCCAGGATGCGGCTGGACGCAGCGGCTGCAACGAGGCCGATGACGGTGGCGGCGGCCACCAGCGCCGCACCCTGCCGGACCACCAGCGCCAGGACGTCGCCGCGCTGCGCGCCAAGCGCCATCCGGATCGCGATCTCTCCCCGTCTCTGCGCGACGTTGTAGCTGAGCAAGCCGTAGACGCCGAACGCGGCCAGAAAGAAGGCGAGCGCAGTGAAACACCCGACCAGCACGGCGTAGAAGCGGGGCTCGGCGATCCGGGACGACAGCAGCGCGTCCATGGTCATCACGTACTCGGCCGCGGCGCCGGGGCGTGTGCCGGCCACCGCCTCGCGCAGGAACGGGGCCGCCGCCGCCGGATCGCCCCTGGTCCGCACCGCAACGAGCGGAAAGTTGAGGGCAAACTCCGGCGCAGCGTCGATCTGCCGCACTGGCGCGAACGCCTCGGCTCCCTGTTCCGTAACCGGAAGGCCCCGGTAGGTGACGTCCGCCACGACGCCGATGACCTCCCACGGTACGTCGTCACTACGGGAATCTATCGAGCCTGCAACGACGAAGCGCACCCGCTGCCCGACGGCCGGCGCACAGCCCAGCACCTCGCGCGCGAACGTCTCGTTGACCACGAGAACCCGCGGAGCGCCCGCCCCGTCTCGGCGCGTGAACATGCGTCCGCTCACGAGCCGCAGCCGCAGCACGTCGAAGTAGCCGGGACTGACCACGTGCAGCAGAGTCCCGAGCGACTCGCTCGGATCGTCGGGAACCGAGCGGCCAGGTACATGCACCCGTTGCTGCACGGAGCCGCTACCGGCGAGCGGAAGGCGTGACGTCACCCCGACCGCCTCGACGTCCGGAAGTCGCGCCAACCCGTCCATCGCCTCGTCGAGCTCGCGGTAGAAGCGCCTTCGTGATGCTTCCTCCTCGACGCGGTCCTCGCTGGTCGCCCATCCCGCACTGAAGGTGGACGGGCGACGCGCGCTGGCCGTAATCACGTTGGTCGGGTCGTAACCGCGATCGACCGTCACGAGCGTGACGAAGCTGCGTAGTAGCAGGACCGCGCCCACCAGGAGCACCAGCGCCAGCGCCACCTGCGACGCCGCCAGCACCGCACGCGCCCGGTTGGCGCGCAGCAGCCCGAAGCCGCCGGTGGACCGCGCGCCGCTCTCCACGAGGGTGCGGAGCAGTCGGCTCCCGGACCACTGGAAGGCCGGCACGGCGCCGAACGCCGGCCCGACCACCATCGACAACCCGAACGTGAACGCGAGCACCACGCCGTCGAGGCTCGCCTCGTCGAGCCGCACGATGTCGCCCGGCACCAGCGCCGGCACGGCGCGGAACACGACGACCGCGGCCGCGACCCCCAGCGCGCCGCCGCCCAGGCTCAGCACCATGCTCTCGGTCAGGAGCTGGCGCACGAGCCGGCCCCGGCCGGCGCCCAGCGCCACGCAGACCGCCAACGTGCGCTGGCGACTCACTCCCCGTACCAGCAGCAATCCGGCCACGTTGATGCAGGCGATCAGCAGGACGAGCGCGGTGGCCGCGGTCAGCGCGGCCAGAGCGGGACGGTACTCGCCGACCATCTCCTCCCGGAGCGGGATCACCCGGACGCGGTTCTGCGAATCGCCGGAAGGGCGTCCACTCGCGTCCCCGGTCGGGAGCCGGTCGGCGGCGCCTTCCATTCGCTGCAGGATGGCGCGGACCTCGGTGGCGGCCTGCCCCGCCGAGACCCCCTCACGGAGCCGTCCCAGCACGACGACGGTTGCCCGGTCGGGGTGAAGCACGAAGGGCGCCCACACCTCCTCCCGGGGGCTGGGAAAGTAGAAACCCTCCGCAAGCACGCCCACCACGGTGCGACGCTCGCCGCGGACATCGATGACCGTGCCGACGACGTCCGGGTTTGCGCCGAAGCGTCGGGCCCAGGCGCCGTGGCTCAGCAGCACGACTCCGTCGGCGCCCCGTTGCGCTTCCTCGTCGGTGAAGAGCCGGCCGAGTCGCGGCGTCGCCCCGAGCAGCCGCAACAGCGCCGGCGAGACCGCCATGCCCCATGGCCTTGCGCCGTCCGGGCTCGTCCATGGAAAGACGGCAGCCTCGTGCGCGGCGAGCTGCTCGAACGACTCGGCCTCGTCCTCCACCTGCGCCATCGCGCGGGCGCTGAGGTACACGGGTGCTCCCGGCATCTGTCGGGGCTTTTGGCCGACGCGTACGATGCGCTCGCCGTCCGGGTACGGCAGGGGGCGGATCAGCATCCCGTAGACGATGCCGAACATCGCCGTGTTGGCGCCGGTGCCCAGCGCCAGCACGAAGAGCAGCGTGGCCGCAAGACCCGGACTCCTTCCCAGGCCGCGGAAGGAATGCCGCATATCCCGCTCCAGGTCGTCGAGCCAGCGTCGCACACGAGGCATGCTATTCGAAGCGTAGCGTCTTCATTGGGTCGACGCGGGCCGCCCGCCGTGCCGGGAGCCAGCAGGCGACGAGCGCGACCGCCACGACCACGAGGGGCGCCGCGAGGAACGTCAGCGGGTCGTCGGTGTCGACGCCGTACAGAAGGCTCTCCAGCACGCGAGCCGACGCGGCGGCGGCGAACACCCCGATGACGCCACCGACGGCCACAAGCGAGGCGCCCTGCCTCACCACCAGCCCGAGAATGTCGCCGCGGCGGGCACCTAGCGCTATGCGGATCCCAATCTCGCCCCGGCGTTGCGCCACCGTGTAGCTGAGCAGGCCGTAGATGCCGAAAGCGACGAGTAGGAGGGCGAGCCCCGCGAACGACCCGACGAACACCGCGTAGAAGCGCGGTTGCGCGACCGCGTCCGACAGCCGCGCCTCCATCGTCATCACCGGGCCGAGCGTCGCCTGCGGGTTAGCAGCCGTTGCGGCTTCGTGGAGAAACGGAATCGCCGCCAGCGAGTCGCCGGTCGTCCGGATGGTGGCGTATGTCCGTGTCCTGAAGCCGAAGACCCTCTGGCCGCCGATCTGAGCCAGCGCGAAGAACGCCTCGGCCCGGGGCTCCGCGGTGAGCTCGAGTCCCCCGTACACGATGTCCTCCACGACGCCGATTACCTCCCAGGGCTCGTCGCGATCCCCCATCAACACTCGCCGGCCGACGGCCGGCTCGTCACCGAAGAGCTCGCGGGCCAGCGTCTCGTTGGCCACCAGAACGCGCGGGCTCTCGGGTCCGTCCAGGCGGGTGAAGGTACGGCCGGCGCGGAGGCGAAATCCCATCGCCTCGAGGTAGCCGAGACTCGTGACCTGAAGCCGCGTTTGCACGAACTCGTCCGGACTGCTCGGCCAGGGTGTGCCGGCCGGACGGAACGGCGAATCGCTTGCGGTTACGCCCTCGAAGGGCAGGCTCCACGACAACCCGAACGCTTCGACATCCGGGAGCGGCTCCAGCCGCGCCGTCATCTCGTCGAGCAGTTGCACCTGGAGTCGGTGATGTGATGCCTGCAACTCGAGGAATGCTTCCGGCGTCGTGGGTGGCTGGCTCGACACCGGGTTGGTGACGGCGGTGGTGACCGCGTTGATCGGGTCGTAGCCGCGGTCGAACGTGACGAGCTGCACGAAGCTGCGCAGCAGCAGTCCCGCGCCGATCAGCAGCACCAGCGTGAGCGCTACCTGCGCGGTGGCCAGCGCCGCGCGCGCCCGGTTCGACCGCAGCAGCCTGAAGCCGCCCGCGGACTGCGCGCCTCCCTCGTTCAACGCGGGCACCAGACTGACTCGCGACCATTGGAGCACTGGCGCCGCGCCGAACAGCAGCCCGACGGCGATCGACAGCCCCACAGTGAACACGAGCACCACCGTGTCGATTCCCGCCTCGTCGAGCCGCGCAACCTCGACCGGAATAAGTGCGGGCGCGGCGCGCAGGACGATGGCCGCAGCGGCCAGGCCGAGCACGCCCCCGCCCAAGCTCAGCGCCATGCTCTCGGTCAGGAGCTGCCGCGCGAGCCGACCCCTGCCCGCGCCGAGCGCCGCGCAGACGGCCAGCGACCGCCGGCGGGTCACTCCGCGCGCGAGAAGCAGCCCCGCGACGTTGATGCAGGCGATCAACAGCACCAGCGCCGTCGCTGCGGCCAAAGCCAGCAGCGCGGGCCGGTACTCGCCGACCATCTCCTCCAGCAGCGGAACCACGCGGACGCCGACCTCGGGAACCTCTCCCGCCGGCCGATTCTCCCGCACCAGCGCCATGAGCTCGTCGCTGCTCCGCTGCAGGATGGTGCGGGCTTCGGTGGCGGCCTGCGTCGGCGACACGCCGGGACGGAGCCGCCCGAGCCCGCGGAACACGGCAGAGATGACTGCACGCTGCTCTGCCGGGCCTTCCATGCTCGGGGGCGTGAACGGCGGGATGACGTACGGCGTCCAGAAGTCGCTGTCCGGAGTCGGAAAGTGGAACCCCTCGGAGAGCACGCCGACGACGGTATGCGGGTCGCCGTCGAGGTCGACCAGCGTCCCCACGATGTCTGGATCCGAGGCGAACTGGCTGGTCCAGATCGCGTGGCTGAACAGCACGACGCGGTCCGCTCTGAGCCGCGCTTCCTCCTCCGTAAAGAGCCGGCCGAGATGGGGCGCCGCCCGCAGCAGCGGGAACAGCGACGGAGAGACCCGGGCGCCGGACAGCGCGGCGCCGTCCAGGCTCGCCGACTCCACCGAGTGATCCTGGTACGCAGCGAGCTGCTCGAACGACTCGGCGCTCTCCACGAGCAGAGGCATCGAGCGGTTGGACAGCCACATGTCGGATACGCCGCTCGACCCCAACGACTCGCCGACGCGCACGATTGCGTCGGCGTCCGGGTAGGGCAGCGGCCGCAGCAGGACGCCGTAGACGATGCCGAACATCGCCGTGTTGGCGCCGATGCCCAGCGCCAGCACGAGCACCACCGCGCCCGCGAAACCGGGACTCCGCCGCAGGCTGCGGAGGGCGTGGCGCGCGTCCCGTCCCAGATCGTCGAGCCAGCGCCAGCCCCAGATGTCGCGCGTACGCTCGATGATCAGCGTCCCGTTGCCCAGCTTGCGTCGCGCTTCGCGCAGGGCATCGTCCTCCGACAGGCCGCCGTCACGTTGCCGCTCGCGCTCCAACTCGAGGTGTAGCCGTAGCTCCTCCTGCAGATCCTCCGCGGCCTGACGGCGACCGAGGTACGGCACGAGCCGATAGAGCCATGATGGCCACTTCATCGTGGCACCTCGGCTATTCCTCCGCTTCGGCCGGCCGCATGACGCGTCCCACCGCCTCGACCATGCGCTCCCACTTCGTCGCTTCCCGCACGAGCTGGCAGCGGCCCAACTCGGTGAGGGCGTAGAACTTCGCTCGCCGGTTGTTCGCCGAGACACCCCACGAGCCCGTGATCCAGCCGCGCTTGAGCAACCGGTGGAGCGCTGGATAGAGCGAGCCGTGGTCGATCTGCAGCACGTCGTTGGACGTGCGCTCGATGGTGATCGCGATCTGGTGGCCGTGCGCGGGACCCTGCCGGAGCGTCTGCAGGATCAGCATGTCCAGCGTGCCTTGCAGCAGGCCGAGCTGGTCGTCGCTCAGCGGCGGTCGTGCCACGTGCGTGCCTCCACGGGTAGATTTCCTACTAGTGGTCCGTCACATCAAAACCTGTGGGTAGACGGACTTGAGTTTGCACCGCGCATCGTCGACCTTCATGTGCCAGTCGACACCGCGTTGGGTGTTGTTGACGTCGGCGGACCACGCAGACACTTCGCCGTGCAGCGTCGCCAAGTCCCCGATGCGACGCCCCTGCAGGCATTGGCGCGTCATGGCGCTGAGCTCGTTCTCCGCGATGTTCAGCCAGCTGCCGTGTTTCGGCGTGTAGCAGAACTCGATGCGACGAACCAGTTGCCGGGCCCGGGCCGGCTCGAACACTTCGTAGAAGGCGCCTTTCGTGTGCGTGTTGAGGTTGTCACACACCAGGGTGACCTTCTCGCACTCGGCGTAGCGGCCTTCCAACAGGCCGGCGACCTCCACCGCCCAGTCCGCCTTCGTACGCCGGGCCCGGGCCGTCGCCTGCCGCCAGCCCGCCAGCGGCTCGGCGAACAGGAACACCGAGGCCGTGCCCGCCCGTTCGTATTCGTAGTCGACGCGGCGCGGCCGCTGCTTCGTGGCGGCCAACGGCGGGCGCGTTTCCTTGACCAGTTGCACCGGCTGCTCATCCATGCACACGACAGGCCAAGCAGGGTCGTACGGTTGCGCATACACGTCGAGGACCTGTTCCATGTGCGCCGCGAACTCCGCGTCGGCCGCCGGCGGGATCACCCAGTACTCGACTTTCCGCTGCGTCATCCCGTTTTTTTCAGCGTCCGCCGAACCGTTTCGTGGCTGATCGACTCGACGACCGCCAACTCGACGACCCGGCGCGCCAGCAGCCGCAACGACCAGTTCGCGTAGCCCTCCGGGGGCGGCCCCGTACGCAGAGCAATGACCTGCGCCTCCTGTTCGCCGTCCAGCAGTTTGGGAACCGGGGGCGACGCCCGCTGTTTGCGCTCCAGCGCCCGCTCGAACCCTTCCAACACGCATCGTTGGCGAACGTTCTCGACCGTGTTGGTGCGGCAGCAAAAGGCGTCGGCGATCTGCTGGTCGGTCCACCCGGGTCCGTCCGCATCGGCCTTCAACAGAATCTGTGCTCGGCGGACCCTCTCGCTGCTGCCGTTGAGCTTCCGGAGCGTCTCTCGACAGACCTCGCGTTCCTCGGGGGTGAGTCGAACGATGTACTTCTTCTGGGGCATGAAAGCTGTCTCGGCTCGAGACCGGCTTCCGGATAGTCCCAATGTTAAATCGTGGCACGGCACTAGAGTAGCCGGACACAGGTAGAATGTCTAGGGGGAACATTGGCTCGCCACTGCCGTCCGTCGCGCCGTCGACCGAGGTGATCCCCTGCGTGCTCTCTCGTTGACCTGTTCAGCCTGTCACGCCTCATCTGAGTCAATCGATGGGCAAGAGCAAGCCAGCGCCGCCGGCTGCGATGCCGACGGCATCCGCGCACGCGGTCCATCTCGTTAGCCGCGCGCGGTGACCCCCATGCATGGCGTTCGGTGCGAACGCCACTTTAGATCGTCCAGCTTTGTCCCGTTCCTTCCGGCTGCTTCCACGATAAATTCCCTTGTAGAATAGGGTTTTTGGAGCATCTCCGTCTGCTACCCGTCCCGGACGGTGCAGAAAAGGCCGCTTCAATCCGGAACGGAATTGTACAGGGAATAGCATATGCCTACCCCCGCCGACCACCCCCGAAAGACCAAGCCCAAGCGCCCCCATCCCCACAAGGCCCTCTCGGCCGCCTTCTGCCGCAGTGTCGTCCAGCCGGGCAGGTATTGCGACGGCAACGGACTCTACCTCCACGTCGAGCCCTCCGGGTCCCGACACTGGGTGCAGCGGCTCATCATTCACCGAAAGGCCTGCGCGCTCGGCCTCGGCAGCTTCTCCCTCGTGCCCTTGGCTCAGGCCCGCGAACGCGCCCTCGCCAACCGCCGGGTCGCCCGTTCCGGCGGCGACCCGCGCCCGGCCGCACGCCGCGCCCCCGGCGTTCCGACCTTCGACGAGGCGGTCGCCACCGTGCTCGCCATTCACAGCGCGGCGTGGAAGGCCGGCGGCAGGAACGCGAACAGCTGGCAGGCGACGCTGCGCGAGTACGCCTGCCCGCAGCTTGGCGGGAAGGGCGTCGACCGGATCACGACCGCCGACGTGATGGCCGTGCTGCTGCCCATCTGGACGAGCAAGCACGCCACCGCGCAGAAGGTGCGCCAGCGCATCGGCACGGTCATGAAATGGGCCATCGCGCAAGGCTACCGGAACGACAATCCGGCGGGCGACGCGCTGACGGCGGCCTTGCCGAAGCGGTCCGCGGCGGTGCGGCACCAACGCGCGCTTCCGCATGGCGAGGTCGCCGACGCGATTGCAGCGGTGCGCGCCTCGGCGGCGTGGGCCGGGCTGAAGCTGGTCTTCGAGTTTCTGGTGCTCACGGCGACGCGCTCGGCCGAGGCACGGCTGGCCACGTGGGACGAGATCGACCTGGACGCTCGGGTGTGGACACTGCCGGCGGCGCGGACCAAGGCGGGGCGGGAGCACCGGGTACCGCTGTGCAGCCGCGTGATCGAGATCGTCGACGATGCGCGGCGGCTCGACGTCGGGCGGACCGGTGGCGCGGCGGGCGGGCTGGTGTTTCCGAGCCAGCGCGGCAAGCCGTTGCACGACGCGCGGCTGTCGGGCGTGCTGCACGAGCTGGGTATCGGGGCGGTGCCGCATGGTTTCCGTTCGTCGTTTCGGGACTGGGCATCGGAGCGGACGGACCATCCGCGGGAGGTGATCGAGGCCGCGCTGGCGCACGTGGTGCGGAACCGGACCGAGGCGGCGTATGCGCGCTCGGACCTGTTCGAGCGCCGGCGACGGCTGATGGACGACTGGATGAGCTACCTGAACGGGCGGCGGCAGTAGCCGACGGGGCGTGGTCACCGGGCTGACGTTCCCGCACACGATCCGGTCACGGCGCTTCGCTGAAACTCTCCCGATTGCGAATTACTGACCCGCGGGACAGTAATCGAGATTTCGTCTTCCACATGCTCCGTAGCACCCCCGGACTCCGCGTCCGCGTGCCGCCGAACGAGATCGCCTCGTTCGCAGCGTTCGGGAGTGCCGCGATCGTGACTCAGTGCCGCTGACCAAACCTGCCAGCGGACCGTCAGGTTTTTCCGACCGGCTTCAGCTCGTCGTTCCGGGTCCAAGCGACCGACCCGGCCGCGGCCGACAAGCCCGCGAACCTCTCGATTTCGGGCGCCGACCGAAAGGCCGCCGTGCCCAGCCGACCGAAGCCGAACCGCCGGTGACACACCATCAGCCTGTCCGGCGCCGAGGAGTCACCGTCGTGATCGCCGCCCGGCGTGCCGCCTCTATATAAGGCAGGCCCCATAAGGCCTGTACCCGTCCGCGCGGACGACATCAACAGCATCCGCGTCGATGCCTGCGAGTCGCCCGGCCGGTGGCGAACGATCCCGTCGGCGCGTTGCGCCCGACTGACCCACCCACCACCTCCGGCCTGCGGCCCGACGCGCCTCCCGGAGTCGGCGCGCGGACGAACCGAACCCCGGGAGAGGCGGGGGGACGGACGACAATGAGTCAGATCCGAGCGGCGGCCAGGGGAACGACGCGGGCGGACATACCCACGCCTCGGCGTGCTGCATCCGGCCGCACGACGCCGCGTCCCTGACGCCGGCCTCGACCACGCACCGGCCCTGCCGGGCCATCACCCACACACGCTCGACGCCTGAAGCGGCTCGACGGCCGCCGCCATCGGCGGCGCACACGCCACCGGACGCCGCCACGCTGGCCGCCCTGTCGGGCGCATCACCGGAGGAGACGATGACCTTGATCGACACGCTCCGCCCCCAGCACCGCCGAACGCTGCGGCGACTGCGCAAGCGCCTCGCCAACCGCGAGCACATGCGCCGCGCCCGCGAAGCCCGCAAGCTGTGCTGCGTCGGCGTCGACCTGCCCCTCGAGGCCGGCACCTGCGGCCGGATGGTCCACGCCGAGTCGCAGCGCTGCATCCACTGCGCCAGGCGCCGCTGGTGGCTTCTCAAGCACGCGTTCAACGACGTCGAGCTCGCCATCACCGCGATCCTCGAAGACGACACCGCGCCGTGCGCGAGCCACGACGACACCCCCGATCACCTTCCCGCCGTCGTCCCGACCCTCGACGAGCTCACCGACCTCGGCGACCCCTGCCTGCGTTGGTGAGGGCTCTGGCGCGCCCGCCGGTCCCGGACCTGTCCACCAGCGCGGCATGGCGCCCGGCTTCCTCAGCACCGCATCCCGACCTCCAGATGAGCACGACTGCTCACGACCACCTCGGTCCGCCTTCCCGCTCCTCCGCTTCCGGAACGCCACCGCGGCGCAGGCGCCGGACCTTCGAATCCCCGCCGACGGTGGCTGGAGCCGGCAACACCGCCGGTGTGAGCAATGCGAGGCGCCGGGCGTTCGCCGCCGATAGCAGACGTTTGTCTGTCTGGCGGCACACCGTTCCGTATACTCCCCGCCGCACCAGAGACGGTAGGAGCGAGATGCGGTTTTTGCTATCGCAAACCGGGGCCTGCGGCCCCTAACCGATCTCGGACAGAGAAGAGCACCAATGGCGCGCCCGCGCATCGACGACAACGCCCGGCGTTCGCGGCAGTTCGGCATCCGCCTGACGCCGGACGAGGCGCGCCTCGTCGAGGCGGCGGCGACCCGCGCCGGCCGACCGCCCGTGGCCTTCATCCGCTCGGCGGCGCTGGCCGCGGCCGGCTCGGCAACCCGGCACGGCGAGCCGGCCCGGACCGGGGAGACGGCCATCCGGCAGGAGCTGCGGCGCATCGGCGTGAACCTGAACCAGGCGGTCCGGCTCGCGCATGCCGGCCGCGATACCGACCTCGCCGCCGCGGTCAACGCCGTGCGCGACGTCGTCGCACGGAGGCTGGTGTGATCCCGCGCATCCACGCTGGCGGCCGTGGCGTGCGCGGCCTCGTGGCCTACATCACCCACGACCCCGCGTCGCCCGGCGAGCGGCACCCGACGACCGACAACCGCGTCGGGCTGGTCGCCGGCCTGAACCTGCCGACCGATGACCCGCATCTGGCCGGCCTGATCATGGCGCGCACGTCGGCAGACGCCGAGGACATCAAGCAGCTGGCCGGCACCTCGAGCCGCGGCCGGAAGCTGAAGGCGCCGTTCAGCCATCTGTCGCTGTCGTGGTCGCCGGACGAGCCGCGCCCCGACCGCGCCGAGATGCGCCGGGCAGCCGAAGAGGCGCTCAAGTCGATCGGCATGCACGCGTGCCAGGCCCTCCTCGTCGAGCACACCGACACCGCGCATGCGCACGTGCACGTGGCGGTCTGTCGCGTGGACCCGGAGACCGGGAAGGCCTGCGGGAGGAAGAACGACGCGAAGAAACTCTCGACCTGGGCGGCGAAGTACGAGCGAAGCAGGGGGCGGGTCCAGGTGCCGAACCGTATCGCGCGGCGGCAGGCCCGCGAGCAGTACCGCGCGGTCGTCGGCGTCCAGGTCGACGACCGCGTCCCGGTCGACGAGGCGAAGCAGAAGGCGCGCGCCGTGGTCCCGCTGCCCCCGATGGAGAAGAAGCGCGGCGCGGGCCGGGCGGCCCGGACACCGGCGGAGCGGCAGGAGTGGGCGGCGCACTTCAAGGCTCAGGTCCAGTCCCGGACGCCGCCGGAGCAGGCGCGGCGCGAGCGGGTGCGGCTGGCCCGCTCGCATCGGCGGCGGCGCAGGCGGCAGCAGGTCCTCGCGCCACTCACGAAACTGAAGCTGTGGAAGCGCGCGCCCGGCACAACGTCCGGCAGGACGGAGCCGACGGCGAAAGCGACGACGCCGCAAATCTCGGGCCCCGACCTCCAGCGGCTCGAAGCGCAGATCAGCTCGAAGCGCAACCGGATCAGCGACGAGCTGCGCGACGCCGAGGCGGCCGTGCGCAAGGCCGAGCGCGGCGTCCCGCGCCCGCAACGCAGATCCGCGCCGGTGAGCACGACCCGCGAGCGCCAGGCCCGCGAGACGTTCGAGGCGGCCGTTGTTGACGACCGGGGCGCCCGGCGCACCCTGCAGGCCGCCGCCCGCGACTATGCCGAGGCCCGCGATGCCCTCGCCGACGCCACCCGCGCGGCATCCCGCTGGACGCCCAACCGTCAGCGCGGCAGCGACCAGGCCCGCGCCATCTTCGATGCCGAGGACCGCTGCGACCAGGCCCGCGAAGCCGAGCTCGTAGCCGATGTCCAGGCCAGATGGAAAGCCCGCAACCAGCAGGAGGCGCGCGAACGCTGGCGCGACGCGGCGGCCGACAGGCGCCGGGACCGGCAGGACCGCCGTCGGAAGGCCCGTGAGCACCGCCCGGCACGTCGCAGGCTGCACCGGCTCCGGCAGCGCGTGGCGGACCTGAGACAGCGCCTGACCACCGTGGACACGGTACTGAAGGCCGTCGAACGGGTCCTCGAGCGGCTGGGACTGTCGAAACCGCCGCCGGCCCCGGCGCCACCGCCCCGCGACCGCGGCCCGTCGCTGTCGAGCATCATGCGCGACCTCGACAGGCACGTCGAGCGCGACTACCCCGCGCCGGCCCCCCAGCCTGTCCGGGTCGCCAAGCCGGAGCGGCCGCCGCCCTCGAGAACACCGCCGACTCCCGGCGTTCGCCAGCAGCCGCCCGCTCGGGAGCGCCCGCCGGCCGCGGCGCCCGCCGGCTCCCGCCCAGCAGGCCCGAAACCGCAGCTGGTCCCGATCCTGATCGGCGCAGTGTGCGCGGGCGGTTCCCGCCTCTCTCGGGCGCGCTCGGATTTCGAGCGGATGGACGCGGGGAAGAGCATGAAGCGCCTGGTGCTGCACGCGGTCGACCCGGAGCTGCTCGAGGCGGTGGTCGGCCCGCGGCTGGCCCCGGCGTGGGTGAAGCCGCTGCGCGCGCACTACGCCCGCTTCAAGCAGGAGTATCCGGCCGACTGGATGGACATCGAGAAGGCCTGGCGCGAACAGCGGGCGCGATGGCAGCCCAAGGCTGCGCCGCACCGCGAGGAACCGCACCGCAAGCAGCCGCTTGGCCGGGCTGTCCCGCCGTCCGCGCCGGCCCCGGCGGCCGAAGCGACGAAGAAGGCGCAGCAGCAGCGGCAGCCCGGGTACGACCGCTAGAGAATCGCCCGCCCGAGCCGTCGCATCGATTACCTGGGGTGCGTCCCACACGTGGTCTTGCAGCATGAACCTGTGACTGTTGGTGTCGTCGATCTCGTCGCCGCCGTCGAGGACCTGGACCGTTACCGTCAGCGACGCGGCCATGCCCGCCATCGGCACGGCCGACGCTGTGCCCGGCAACCCGGAGACGCCGCTGGTCAAGACTCCGATCGGCAAGCCCACGCCGACGCGCCAGCACGGGCGATGTCCCTCAGAAGGGGAGGAAACGCTCCGTCCAGTCCGGTGTATCCTCGGTCAACATGTACGATTCGGAGGGCTTGGACAGGTTCGCTGACGTCCGGCGCGTGCTCCGCGCAGTGGATCAGCGACTGGCGACGCTCAAGAGGCAGTTGCCCTCGTCCGGGCCGGCTAACGACTGATGCCGGTTCTCGGCGGCCGCGGAACCTGGATCGCACGGTTTCGGTACCCGAGCCGAACGAACGAGGCGTGGAGGATGGAACGGTTCAAGAACATCTGGGCATGCAGCGCGCGACGGTGGTGTGCAGGGGTGTCGTTCCTGACTCTGGGAGTCAGTCCCGCCACTGGACAGGACTTGTTCAACAGCGGGATCGACCTTGTAGCCCAAGGTCTCCAGCGTGGGGCTATCGTCAACGTCAGTGGTTCGGTGGCGGTAGATTCCGACGACCGCTGTACGTTCAGCGCGCAAATCCTCGAGGCAGAGGCTGAGCGTGCCCTGAGGCGCGACGGCGTCGCCGCGCAACCTTTGTCCGCACGTCCTCCGTCAAGGGACAACAGATACTGGACGGTGGACGAAGAAGGAAACCGACTGGTTGCTCAGTTGTCCGTCGACGTCGTGACGTTCTCGACCGGGGCGCGCCAGTGTGCGGCATGGGTTGACATCCAGTTGCGAGTGCATGGCGGCTCGTCCGCTCAGGACCTTGTGATTCTAGCAGCGCAAGGCGGACAACTCCTGGTCTGGACTTGGCCGGAGCACGTCACCCAGATCCGTAGAGCGGTCGACGAGAAGATCTCCGTGATCGCCAACGCGATCCGCAGCCGGGCTGGCGCCCGCTAGCGGTCATGGAGGAAGCGGACAAGATCGCCGTCGACGGAGGCGATTCTGAGCCGCGGATGTTGGAAGCCGTCCTAGACAGAGGCCCCATCAATCCGGCGACTGAGTCCTCCAACTCCGAACATGTGCCACGGTTTGGTCGAATCCCTTGCCGACTGGATGTTCCGGATCACCCGCCGCCGGATAGCCTTGTCGCGCCCGCTCTATCATCGCGTCCAACGGCTGTTCACTAATGCCCGACGCCTCCAGGGCGGCTCCCAATAGGCACTCCAACGCCCAAATCTTGCCTTCAAGGTACTGAAATCTCTCATCTTCGTTCATCGGAAACCCCTGCCGCGACCGGTGCTCCAACCTTGATGGCGTCGATCGAGTACCGTAGCACGGGCAGCAGGTAACGGCAATCCGCAGCGCGGCGTGCGCCGTAGTTCCGTCCGGGGATCCCAACGGGCGTCAGAAGCTGTCCGTCGCGCCATTTACGGCGTCGAGCAGGCTCGGCACGCGGCTGTGCCGCTCAATCCACGCTCGCACGTCAGGCGACATCCACCCGGTCACCTCAAGGATGCGGTCGTAGTCCTCGCGCAAGGGCCTCGCGAAGACAGGTTCGTGGTGCGCGATCCGGTTCCGCAGCGCGCGTAGCGCGACCAGCGGCGCGTGGGCCTGTCGGCGCGTCAGGGGCGTGCGGTGGGGAAACGCGTCGCGGAGCGCCGGCCGCCAAAGCGTCTTCTCGTAGTCGGCCTTGGGGCCGACGCGTTCGGTGCGGCCTCCGGCGCTGAGCAGCGCGACCCAGAAGCCGAACGGGAGCGTCGCCACCACCTGAGAAGGAGTCGCTGTACGGCGGGCGCGCTGCGCGGTCATCCTCGCGTCGGCAATCCGCTCGTGAGCCCCCCGGTCGAGTCCGGCCGTCAGATTATCGTACCACTCCTCGCCGTAACACGCCGCGAGCTCGCGGTGCATGGCGTTCCGCAGCGCGATCTCGAGCGCCTGGAGCGGCCCGTAGAACGCAGCGCACATAGCCGTGTTCCACGTATATAGTGTCCGGCAGAAAACCCCTCAAGTTGTTGATTCTACGGGATATCTCGCGGATTTCAGGTGGCGAAGATCGCCCGAATCCCGTATTCTTTGGGGGTGATTCCCCAAGAATCGGCCCATTTCGGGCAGATCTTCGCGACATTGACATCATGAGAGAAGTTCACAGGTCACAGCTCCAGCTCGGTGAGGTGTCCATCGACAAGATCCGGATCAACCCGAAGTCGCGGGACGATATTCCCGCGGTGCTGAAAGGGCTGCAACACATCTGGTCTGACGAGGCATTGCGCGAGCAGTTGTATGCGCTGCTGGACGAGCATATTCTGCCGGAGGCCGACCGCACGGTCGGGCGTCCGGGAATGGACCTGTGGCAGATCCTTGTGTTGGGAGTCCTGAAGCAGGGGTTGGGCTGCGACTTCGACCGTCTTCATGAATTGACGAACCATCACGATACGATACGCGCATTCCTGGGCCACAGCGACTTCGGTGACGAGACGCATTACGAGTACCAGACGGTGGTTGACAACGTGTCGTTGTTGACGCCGGAGTTGTTGTCGGTCGGCGGTGGGGCGCCTGGTGGTGGAGAGTGGTCACAAGGTCGCTAAAAAAAAGCCTGGCGAGCCATTGCGCGGGCGGTGTGATTCGTTCGTGGTCGAAACCGACGTGCACTATCCCACGGATGTCAGCCTGTTGTGGGACGCGGTGCGTTGTCTGGTGCGGGAGACCGGACGGGCGGGCTGCGCAGCACGGGGTGCGCGGTTGGCGTCAGTGGAGCCACCTGACGCGAGAGGTCAGGAACCTGTTCAACAGGGTGCGCTCGACGCGGCGAGCGAAGCGGCACCCGGAGCGGGTGGAGGCGTATGTGGAGCGCTGCCGGGGGCTGGTTGAGCGCGCGGATTCAACGCTGGACGCGTTGCGGGATCAGGGCGCGGCGGAAATCACCTGCTGCTCGATTGCCGGCTTTGTCGCGCATGCGCGCCGGCAGATGGATCAGGTGGAGCGGCGGCTTCTGCGTGACGAGACGATTCCTCACTCGGAGAAGGTCTTTTCGATTTTCCAGGAGCACACGCGATGGATTTCGAAAGGCAAGGCGGGGACGCCGGTTGAACTCGGAGTTCCTGTCGCCCTGATCGAAGACCAGTTTGGATTCATCCTTCACCATGAGGTTCTGTGGAAGGGCGAGGATGTGGACGTGGCGGTGCCGATGGTGCAGGAAGCGCAGGCGCGGTATCCGGAGTTGCGGGCGTGCAGTTTCGACCGGGGCTTTCACAGTCCTGACAACCGGGTCCGGCTCGATGGGCTGCTTGATGTCAACGCCTTGCCGGGCAAAGGATATCTTTCGAAGGCCAACCAGGAGCGGGAAGCGGAGGAGTCGTTTGTGGCGGCGCGGCGTGCGCATCCGGCGGTCGAGTCTGCCATCAATGGATTGGAGCATCGCGGACTCGACCGTGTTCGAAGCCATGGCGCGGATGGGTTTGCGCGCACGGTTTCCTTGTCGGTGCTGGCGGCCAACCTGCATCGCATCGGGTTGCTTCTGCAGAAGCGTGAGCGCAAACGACGACAACGCGTCGCCTGACTCAGCCGGTTCTTGCAAGTACCATCGGATTGCTGCCGCCGCAAGACGGCAGGGTGTTACTGTCCTTGGAATAGGGCATCCGGGCTGATCTCCTGCTCTTCGCTACCCGCAGTCTGGCCGGACTGCCTCCCTCGCGGCCGGATTCGCCCCCGAAATCACGTCCACGATCCACGAATTCGTCTCAGAATCTCGCTCGAAACGGGGGTTTTCTGGCTGCCACTATATAGCCGCATCGCCTGCTTGCGGTCCTCCCTGACGGCTCGCAGGTAGGTGCCCATGCGTTCCGGAGAGAACGCCGCCTCCAGGCGGCTGAGGAGGTCCCCTTCGGTGAAGGACTTGACTCCTCTCGCCGGTCGCGCTACCGTCAAAGGGTACGCCCCGGGTCCGCCTCTGCCTTTGGGTATGCGCCCGGGGTTCAGTTTTTCACTTCCTGCCACTCCACCCCCTCCCACCCCCCTCCCACCGCTCGGGTGCCGCACAGCGGTATGCTTCTGCCTGTACCTCGAACCGGTCGACCCCGGCGATCACGAAAACGTCCCCGCCCAGCTCCGCGACTTCGTTACGAATGTGGCGGAGCATCTTCGACGCCGAGCCGGAAACTTGGCGGCCCACACGCATTCCCCGCGTGCCCCCCTCCGCGAAGCCCGTCAAGCCGCCGACGGTCGCCGCAGTGACCCGCGCGCCCTTGTCATCGGCCTCGACAACGCCCAAGAACGCGCACTCCGCGCGCACGGTCGGTCCAAGCAGCGACCCAGCCTCCCGCACTCGAGCACCGGCCGGTGTCAACCGTGCCGCGCAGCCGACCATCAACACAGCCACCCCGAACCACAACGCCCTACTCATCGCGCCTCCCTTCTCCGCGGAATTGAGTCCGGTAGACCGCCATCAGCAACTCCGCTGCGAACCGTAGCGCCTCCGCCGGGCGGAGGTGCAGATGCTTCCACATCCGCCCGTCCCGCTCGCGTCCCTCACGCTCGATCCGGACCACCTCCAGGAGTCGATCCCGTCCCTTGAACCGGCCGCCGTGCACCTCAAGCCGCCGCCCGTCCGTGTCTCTGATCGCCGTCACGGTCTACCTCCAGCGCCGTCAGTCGATGCGAATGACCAGAGGTTCGCCCAGCGCATCAGCAGCTTGGCGCAGAAGCCGCTGTTCGAGGTCAGGCCGATCGTCACCGTCTCGGTCATCGCCTTCGACCCAAAAGGCGTGCAGCGCGTCCGGACATGCCGCCAGAGCCTTCAAGTCGGGAAACGTCAGGTACGTCGCCCCCTCGTCGTCGTCCCCACCAGGCACGCGCCAATCCCGGTACACGACGAGCTTGCCCGTTCTCGTTTGGTAGACGCGGATTTCAGGAATCGCATCGAGGGCGAGACCCGCGCTTTCGGCTAGGAGACGGCCCTTGAAGGCCACGTGAAGTGGACCCCCGTCTTCGTGATCGTTCTGATACTGCTGCCCGCCGACCCAGAGCTCGATCTCGCGGGTGGCTTCGACCTGTTGCCGGAAGATCAGCTGGCGATTCTTCGGGTCGACGCTCTCCGACTTGTACCCCGCATCGAGCCAAGCCCGGGTCATCGGGTTGTTCGATGGATTATTCGACCACCAGGCAGGATATCCGGAGGCCTTCGGTGGCAACTTGCACCCGATGATCGCTTCGATCTCCTTGAATGTCATCGGTATCTCCGCGCGCCCCGACTCGCTCAAGAACGTCTTCAGCGGCTCGTACTTGGACTTGGCCAATTCTCGACCCTCCTCATGAAGCACACTAAATCAGTTTAACGCAACACTGTTGTTCTGATCAAGAGGGTGGTCGCCACGCGGCGCGATGAGTTCGGCGAACGGCTCTGCGAAGGGGCGCCGCTGGCGCGGAAGAGCGAGGATTGGGCCAGCACGTTTGTCGATGCCTGCGGGCAGACCCGGACGATACTGCCGACCGCTACGACTATCGAGCGGCTTTGCGCCCGACGCGCGGACCTTCGTCGGGCTGTGCGTCTTCCTCGACCGCGCCGCCGAGGCCCCGCAGGGGCGCCGTGTGGAGCGGGTGTCGAGGCCGAAGCTGCAGCACACGAGGTCCACGCGTCCACGCGCCCACGTATCCACGGTAACCGTTCGGCCAAGGCGGTATTTTGTACTGGTAACGCGAATCGATATTCGCTATGGTCTCGGCCATGGCGAGTCGGGACACGGAAGCCCGACCGGTTTCCGAAGGGGCTTCGCTGCCCGGGCGGCCGTGCTGGCGACGGCTGTATGAGCAGGCACGCGATCGTGCCGAGGCGGCGGAAGCGCGGTCGGAAGCGCTGAGGCGGGCGGAGATTTCCGCCCGTTGCGAAGCGGGCTATTGGAAGTGGCAGTTCGAGTCGTCGCGGCGCAAGCGGCTGGCGGCGGTCGAGCAGTCGAAGGAAGCCCGCCGCGCGGCGAAGGACGCGTTGGCGCTGCAGTCGGAGGTAGCCCGTCTCGGCAAGCTGCTTGCGGATGCCGGCGTCGAGTCGGGCCGGTACAACGAGACGTCGTTGCGCCGGGAGGTTGCCCGGTTGCGCAAGGCGGCGCCGAGGGCGGAGGTCCAGTCGGCCGAGATTCGCCGGCTGCACAAGGTTCTGTGCAAGGAGCGCGACGACAAGGCGTCGCTGCGCCGTCTGCTGCACGAGACCGTCCGGCTCTACGATGGGACGCGGCGGCTTCGCGACCAGCACGACCGGGTTGTGTCGCTGTCGGACGACGTCGGGCGGCTGCGGTATGCGTTGCAGCGGTCCGAGGCGGTGAAGGAGCGCCTGAAGGTCCGACTGCAACGCACGGCGGAATCGGCGCGGGCGATGTCGCCGGCGGCGTCGGACGTGGCTCTGCGCAAGGCTCTGGCGAAGTCGCGTCGCCGGAAGGCCGCGCTCGTTCGGCTGCGGAAGGAGAACGCGCGGCTGCGTCGGACGGAGCAGGCGCTGCAGCGGCGGGTCGGGACGCAGGAGGCGGAGCTTGCGAGCTGCGTGCGACCCGGGCGGTGCTGTCGAAGGCGTTGCGCGGGCGCAAGAGCGAGAAGCGGGAGCGGCCGGGCACCGGCCGCCCGCGCGGCCAGCAGTGTGGCGCTCCCGGCCACGGCCGCACGCCGCGTTGCGACCTGGAGGAACGCATTGAGGAGCGCAGTCTGCCGGCCGCTGCGCGCCGATGTTCCGGTTGCGGGAAGCCCTACGCGGCGGTCGGCGTGAAGGAGTCGGCCCTGGTCGAGATCGAGGTCCGTGCCCACCGGCGGGTGATCCGCCGTCGACGCTGGCGCCGATCCTGCGCGTGCGCCTCGTCGCCGGCGGAGGTTTTGGCGCCGCCGGCGCCGCGGCTGTTCGACAAGACGCCCTACGGCACCAGCGTCTGGTCGCGGGTGCTGTATGAACGCTACGCGTGCCTGCGCCCGCTGCAGCGGGTCGGCGCCTGGCTGGGCGACCAGGGGCTGCCGGTCTCGTCGGGGACACTGGCCGACAGCGTGCCCCGCTTCGTGCCGCTGTTCGAGCCGGTAGCCGGGGCGATCCTCGCGCACCAGGACGCGGTGGCGTTGCGCCACGCCGACGAGACCACGTGGCGCGTGCAGGCGCTGCGCGGGGAGGGCCACTCGGGCCGGGCCTGGCTGTGGACCGCGGTCGGCAACGACGCGGTGCGCTTCCACATCGACGCGAGCCGCAGCGCCGAGGCGGCGGCGAAGCTGTTCGGCGACCTGGCGCCCGAGACGGTGATCGTCTGCGACCGCTACAGCGCCTACAAGCGGCTGGCGCGGCTGCTCGGCGGCACGGTCGTGCTCGCGTACTGCTGGGCGCACCTCCGACGAGATTTCCTCCAGTGCGCCGCCGCCCAGGTCCACCTGACCGGCTGGTGCGAGGCATGGCTTGCGCGGATTGCCGCGATCTACCGCCTGAACGAGGCGCGGCTGGACTGCTACGACCCCGACATCGAGCGCCAGAACGCGGCGTTCGACGCGGCGCAGGGCGCGCTCGCGGCGGCGCTCGACGGCCTGTTCGCGACGGCGGAACGGGAACTGGCCGACCTGCCGGAGCACGCGCGCGAGGGCAAGCCGCTGCGCTCGCTCGTCAACCACCGCGAGGGACTCAGCGTGTTCGCCGACCGTCCCCGGGTGCCGCTCGACAACAATCTCGCCGAGCGGCTGCTGCGGGGGCCGGCCATCGGACGGCGCTTGTCGTTCGGCTCCGACAGCGGAACCGGCGCGCAGTTCACGGCGCTGATGTACTCGGTGGTCGGCACCCTGGTGCTGAACCGGATCGATGTCCTGCGCTGGCTCGAAGCGTGGCTGGCGGCCTGCGCCGACAACGGCGGCCGGCCGCCGGACGACACTTCGCCGTGGCTGCCCTGGTCGATGGACGCGGCGCGCCGGCGCGAACTGACGGCGCCGGCATGACCACTCCGGTCGAGTGCCGCTACTACGGCCGCGACTTCACGACCGCAGAGATGGCGCTGCTGCGCGCGCTGATCGCCGGGCCGCCGGCGCTCAACCGCCACGCCCTGTCGAAGGAGTTCTGCCGCCGCATCGGCTGGTACAAGGCCGACGGCGGGTGCAAGGACATGATGGCCCGCGTCGTCATGCTGGCCATGCACCGTGACGGCCGCATCGAACTGCCGCCGCCGAAGTGGCGCCAGAACCGGCCCGGGCCGATCACCTTCGGGCCCGACACCGAACCGCCCCTCTTGCCGCCGCCGACCACGCTCGACGCCGTCCGCCCGCTCGAGATGCGCACCGTCGTGCGCGGCGACCGCGGGGGGAAGCTGTGGAACGAGTACGTCGCCCGCTACCACTACCTCGGCTACAAGACCCTGGTCGGCGCCCAGATGCGCTACGCCGTGCACGCCAGCGACGGCACGCCGCTGGCCATGCTCGGCTTCTCGACCGCCGCCTGGACGCTCGCCCCGCGCGACCGCTTCATCGGCTGGTCGCGGCGACACCGCGAGAAGAACCTGCCGCTCGTCGTCGACAACCCGCGCTTCCTGATCCTGCCCTGGATCCGCATCCACAACCTCGGCTCGCACATCCTCGCCCTCGTCCGCCGCCAACTGCCGGCCGACTGGATCGCGCGCTACAAGACGACCCCCGTGCTCATCGAGACCTTCGTGGAGACTCCCCGCTACACCGGCGCCGTCTACCGGGCCTCCGGCTGGACCCGCGTCGGTACCACCCAGGGGCGCGGTCGCTACGACATGAACAACCGCTCCGACAAGCCCAGGAAGGACATCTGGCTGCGGCCCCTCCGCAAGGACTGGAAGCGCACCCTCAACCGGTAGAAGCAGCCAGATACCGCCTTGGCCGAACGGTTACTATCCACGTATCCACGTACGGCCGGGCTCGTCCGGTTCAATCCAGTCGCAAATTGGGCATGAAACTGTATACGGCCGCGGAGCGCGGCTTGTAAACTACTGAAAATAAGTGCGTTACGGATCTACCGTTACGTTCGGTGCGGAAGCCACGCATGGTGGCACGATGCCCGTTATCGGGAACGCAGATACGGGTCAGGTCGAATCGGACCGCGCTGCACCTCGATCTCTCGCGAGGGCGCCCCGGCGGCGGGCGGCCAGCGTGGCAAGCTTCAGCCGCACCCATCGCTCCTCGAGGTCGACCGGGTCGAACGGTTTCCCGTACCAGGTCTCCACCTCGTTGTGCTCGACGTGGAGCGGATCGAGCACCGCCTCGAGAAACTCCATAAAGCCAGGAACACCGCCGACATCCTCCGGCGGGCACCGCCGCTCGCCGCCGACGAACGCAGGGTAGTCGACGTCGGCCTCGCCATTGCCGACCGATTCGATGAAGATGTCGTGCCTCCAATCGTCGCCGAAGTCGTAGACGTAGAGGAAGCGCTCGACGCCACGGTCGATGACCGTCTTCAGGCGGATGCCGGCGGCCTTGTACAGGCGCCGGTCCCAGAAGTCGTCATCGGGCAGGGGCTCGCCGTAGACGCGGTCGCCGATCACGAACTCGAACAGATGGGATTCTGTCCAGCCGACTGCGATCTGGATGATGTCGTGCAAGGCCAACAGCGTCGAGGAGAGCGGCACGTCGACCCGGCGCCACAGCCGGGGTTCGATCTCCCGCAGTTCGATCCTGAGCCGTGCGACGGGTTCGGTCATTGCAAGATCCGCGGAGCGGCACCGGGTCGTGGACAAGTCAGGGGGAAGAAACGCCGCGCCGGCATCGTCGGTCGGGTCGAATCCGGGGTGTAGCGGCCAGACGCCCGGCGAGTCCGGCGCGTCGCCTCATTCCTGCGTAGTTTCCTCCTGGGCCCTGGCCTCCCGGCGCGATGCCCAGTACCTGCGCATCCGCTCGGCGACGGCCCTGCGTTGCTCCTCGCTCATCGCGCGCTTGCGCCTGCCGACCGTCTTGGCCGCCTTCTTCCTGCCGCGCCCGGCGGCTGGGGGTACGTTGTCCTCGATCGCCTCGATCGCGCGCTGTATGGCAACGAGCTGGCTCTTGAGGGAGCGTTCCTCGTTGCGCAACGCGTCCAGGATTTCGCTCTTCGACATCGTTCACCTTTCTCACGAAGATCCCGCATCATCGAGCAGGAGACGCCGCCGGACGCCGCTGGGGCAGAGCGCTTCCTCCCGATTCGACGACCGCGGCCCGGAGGTCCCGACCACGAATCTAGACTGCCGCTCGCAGCACCAATCGCACCGGCTCCGGCAAGGTCAGGACTTGCTTCCCGTGGGACCTGAACCGCAGGATTCTGCCGCTCCCCGCCCCGTGGAAGCAAGTCGTTCCGGCCGCTGGCGCCGGCTGAGCGCCCACGGGTAGAGCGGCGCAGAGTCTATCGATCTGCAGGAAGCGTTGGAGAGTCCCAGGGCGGATCCGCCCGGCAGAGGGTCGGGCCCTGCGACCCTCAACAACCGAAAGCGCGGCATCTTCAGGCTCCGCCCACCAGACCGAGACTGCCCAGTGCGTGCGCCGCCGACGCCTGCCGCATCTCCCTAGCGAGCTCCAGTAGTGCGGTGCGCGGGTAGCCGTGCTCGTGGCCGTCCGGCTCCGGCACCGGATTCGCGGCCCGCCACGCAGCGCAGTTGGCCGACAGGCACCGCAGGTAGCCGTCGACGACGGGTACCAGACTGCACGTCGGGCCGCCGTCGGCGAGCGCCCGGACCGCCGCGTCGAACCTGCGGCGTCTCTTCAACGTCTTGCGCACCGCGGCGATGCGCACCTGCGGAGCGTAGGTACGACGGTAGCCGCGATTGTCGTCGAAGCGGGCGTTGTACTGCCGGGTCCAGATGCTGCCCGAGCTCCATCTGCCTCCCGAGATGGCGAACGCCGCGTCGTCGCGGCCCCAGTGGTGGGCCAGATAGTTCGTGGCAGCCAGAAAACCCCCGTTTCGAGCGAGATTCTGAGACGAATTCGTGGATCGTGGACGTGATTTCGGGGGCGAATCCGGCCGCGAGGGAGGCAGTCCGGCCAGACTGCGGGTAGCGAAGAGCAGGAGATCAGCCCGGATGCCCTATTCCAAGGACAGTAACACCCTGCCGTCTTGCGGCGGCAGCAATCCGATGGTACTTGCAAGAACCGGCTGAGTCAGGCGACGCGTTGTCGTCGTTTGCGCTCACGCTTCTGCAGAAGCAACCCGATGCGATGCAGGTTGGCCGCCAGCACCGACAAGGAAACCGTGCGCGCAAACCCATCCGCGCCATGGCTTCGAACACGGTCGAGTCCGCGATGCTCCAATCCATTGATGGCAGACTCGACCGCCGGATGCGCACGCCGCGCCGCCACAAACGACTCCTCCGCTTCCCGCTCCTGGTTGGCCTTCGAAAGATATCCTTTGCCCGGCAAGGCGTTGACATCAAGCAGCCCATCGAGCCGGACCCGGTTGTCAGGACTGTGAAAGCCCCGGTCGAAACTGCACGCCCGCAACTCCGGATACCGCGCCTGCGCTTCCTGCACCATCGGCACCGCCACGTCCACATCCTCGCCCTTCCACAGAACCTCATGGTGAAGGATGAATCCAAACTGGTCTTCGATCAGGGCGACAGGAACTCCGAGTTCAACCGGCGTCCCCGCCTTGCCTTTCGAAATCCATCGCGTGTGCTCCTGGAAAATCGAAAAGACCTTCTCCGAGTGAGGAATCGTCTCGTCACGCAGAAGCCGCCGCTCCACCTGATCCATCTGCCGGCGCGCATGCGCGACAAAGCCGGCAATCGAGCAGCAGGTGATTTCCGCCGCGCCCTGATCCCGCAACGCGTCCAGCGTTGAATCCACGCGCTCAACCAGCCCCCGGCAGCGCTCCACATACGCCTCCACCCGCTCCGGGTGCCGCTTCGCTCGCCGCGTCGAGCGCACCCTGTTGAACAGGTTCCTGACCTCTCGCGTCAGGTGGCTCCACTGACGCCAACCGCGCACCCCGTGCTGCGCAGCCGCCCGTCCGGTCTCCCGCACCAGACAACGCACCGCGTCCCACAACAGGCTGACATCCGTGGGATAGTGCACGTCGGTTTCGACCACGAACGAATCACACCGCCCGCGCAATGGCTCGCCAGGCTTTTTTTTAGCGACCTTGTGACCACTCTCCACCACCAGGCGCCCCACCGCCGACAACAACTCCGGCGTCAACAACGACACGTTGTCAACCACCGTCTGGTACTCGTAATGCGTCTCGTCACCGAAGTCGCTGTGGCCCAGGAATGCGCGTATCGTATCGTGATGGTTCGTCAATTCATGAAGACGGTCGAAGTCGCAGCCCAACCCCTGCTTCAGGACTCCCAACACAAGGATCTGCCACAGGTCCATTCCCGGACGCCCGACCGTGCGGTCGGCCTCCGGCAGAATATGCTCGTCCAGCAGCGCATACAACTGCTCGCGCAATGCCTCGTCAGACCAGATGTGTTGCAGCCCTTTCAGCACCGCGGGAATATCGTCCCGCGACTTCGGGTTGATCCGGATCTTGTCGATGGACACCTCACCGAGCTGGAGCTGTGACCTGTGAACTTCTCTCATGATGTCAATGTCGCGAAGATCTGCCCGAAATGGGCCGATTCTTGGGGAATCACCCCCAAAGAATACGGGATTCGGGCGATCTTCGCCACCTGAAATCCGCGAGATATCCCGTAGAATCAACAACTTGAGGGGTTTTCTGCCGGACACTAGTTCCGGAGCCCCCACATGAAGAGGCAGCAGTCGCACTCGCAGCGCCACCTCCGGCCGTGCCGATAGGCGCTGGCGACCTGCAGCAGACTCGCCAGCCTGCGGATGCAGAGCTGGTGGCCACGCAGGCGCATGATTGTGTCGCCAGACAGCGATGCCCGCAGCACGGCTTCGACCAGGGCGGTCTGCCATTGGATGTAGGCCTCGACGACGGCGGCGTAGAGGTTCTCGACGTTGTAGACGTGCAGGACGACGCTCTTGTCGCCTTCATCGGCAGCCATGGCTGTCCTTCTCCTTCTGGTGATCGCGGCTCGACACCGTTCTCCCGCCGTGTGCCTCCGGCCGTGGCATCGGACGGGAACGCCGGAGCCGCGGCGGCACTCGATGTCGAGCGCAGGACGGCGAACGGCGCACCGGCCATCCACATCCCGGGCGGCGCCATCTGTCGTGCGGCCCTGGTGGTCGTCGTCGGTCGAAGCGTTCCGCTGTGCAAGAGCGCCGTGATCGCGACGACTACGGTGGCGGCGACGGCCGCGGCGATGGGGAGGTCCGGTGACGACGACGGCAGCGATCATGACGACGGCGATGGCAAACCATCGAAACGACGATGCGGCGAGCGTCCGCAGCGTTGCGCCCTGAAGGCAATCAGCGACGCGATGACCAGCGGAAGCACAGCGTGCGCCTACGCCCGCCGCGTGGCCCATCAGGCGATTTGAAACCCTCGGCGCAAGCCGGACAACCGCACTGTCGCTTCATCGGCCACCAGCCGCCCGGCTCGACGCGCGCAGCGAGCACGACGTACTCTCATGCTCGGCGATCCGGGCGACCACGGCCGGCGGAGACCTCAACGCCGCGTGCCCCCGATCCGCCGATTCTCAAGGCGCCGGCCCAGTCAGCGTGGCCGACGACGACGGCCGCCGCAACGCTCGGTCCAGCAGTTCGTCGACCTGCGCGACGTAGTGGACCTCGACCGCGCGCCGGAGGTCGTCGCCGAGCTCCTCGTCGACCTGCCTCTCGTTCTCCTGTGGGAGGATGACGCGGGCGAGGCCGCAGCGGTGCGTGGCCAGCACCTTCTCCCGGATGCCGGCGACCGGGAGGACCTGCCCGGAGAGGGTGATCTCGCCGGTCATGGCCAGGTCGCCGCGGACCGGACGACCGGTCAGCGCGGACATCATCGCGGCCACGATCGCGACGCCGGCCGAGGCTCCGTCCTTGCGCGCCGCGCGCGACTGCATGTGCACATGGATGTCGGCGCCGCGATGGAAGCCCGCGTCGATGCCGTAGCGCGCCGCGTTGGCTCGCACCCACGACAGCGCCACACGCGCCGACTCCTGCATCACCTCGCCGAGCCCGCCGGTCAGGGTCAGCGCGCCCGTGCCGGGCATCCGGCCGACTTCGACGAACAGCACGCCGCCGCCGGCCACCGTGCCGAGGGACAGCCCCAGGGCGACGCCCGGCCGGCCGGCGCGCGCGGCGACCTCCGCCTTGCGATGCGACGGCGGACCCAGCATCCCGGCGAGGGTCTCCGGCGTGACCTCGACCCACGCCTCGTCTCCCTCGGCCCGGCGGCGCAACACCTTGGCGCAGACCGTGCCCAGCGCATCGGCCAGGTCCCACACCCCCGCTCCCCGGGTGTGGCCGTCGATCATGGCGTCCATCGCTTCGTCGGTAACCCGGACCTCAGCGGCGGTCAGACCGTGGCACGCGAGCTGCCACGGCAGCAGGTGCTCTCTCGCGATGATGCGCTTGTCCGCGTCGGTGTAGCCGGACAGCTCGATCACCGTCATCGTTTCCCGCAGCACCGCCGGCACCGAACCGAGGCTGTTGGCCGTGGCCACGAACAGTGCCTCGGACGTGTCGAAAGGCACGTCGACATGGCGGTCACGGAACGCCGCGCCCGGCGCCGGGGCGATGGCCTCGCGCAGGGCCGTGGCCGCGCCGCTCTCTTCATCGAGATGGTCGACCTCGTCGAGGACGAACATCGGGTTGCGGACGCCGACGCGCCGCAACTCCTCGACGATCCGGCCGGGCGGTCCCGCGGGGTTGCCGTGGACCGACACCGGACCGTTCAACTCGCCGCAGGGCACCCATGCTCGGGCGCGCCCGAGGGCCGCGGCAAGGAGCCGGGCCAGCGACGTCTTGCCCACCCCCGCCGGCCCCACGAGGCAGATCATCGGCGCCGTCGCCTCCGGCTTCGTCAGGCGCACGGCGAGGTAGTCGACGAGGCGCTCTTTCACCGCTTCGTGCCCGGCGTGCCCCGCGTCGAGGACCGCCCTGGCGCGCGCGAGATCGAGCGGCGCGGCGGTGCGCTTCGTCCACGGCAGGCTCGCCAGGCGCCGCAGGTACTTGCGCTGTTTCGCATGCTCGGGATCGGTCCGCGGCCACGCGGCCAGCCGCTCTAGGACCTCCCGCCCCCGCTCGCGCACAGCGTCCGGCATGCCCGGCGCGTCGAGCTGTTCGCGGAGCCGGTCGAGACCGTCGGCGCGGTCGACGGCCGGCGCGCCGAGAAACGTGCGCACCTGCGCCGCCGTGACGCGGTTGCGGACGAGCGCCGCGTCGCCGGTCTCGAGGCCCAGCGCCACCTTGCGGCAGACCGTCTGCAAACAGCGGGTGAGCTGACGGATCCCCCGCTCGCTCGTGTAGTCGCGGACAATCCGCCGGCAGGCGCCGCGGGTGAACCGCACTGGCGCGGCCGTCAGCCCGGCGGCCCGGTTCTGCGCCGGGATGAGGTGGGTCTCGGCGATGGCGATCTTCTCGGCCTCGGTGTAGCCGGGCAGGTCGATCACCTCGAGCCGGTCCCGCAGCGCCGGCGGGATCCGCGACACCGCGTTCGCCGTCGTGATGAAGAAGACCTCGGACAGGTCGAACGACAGCTCGATGAACGCGTCGCGGAAGTGGTCGTTCTGCTCAGGGTCGAGCACCTCGAGCAGCATGGCGGCCGGCGCCGGGCCGAGCTTGTCGATCTCGTCGAGCACGAAGACGGGGTCGTTGCTCCCCACCCGCCGCATCTCGCGCAGGATCGAGCCGGGCTGTGCGTCTCGCCAGGTGCGGTTGTGGCCCCGCAGGTCCGTCGCGTCGTGCAGCCCGCCGCAGGACAGCTTCACGAACCCCCGCCCGAGCGCGCGGGCGGTGCACTGGGCCAGCGACGTCTTGCCCACGCCGGGGGAAACAGTCCCATACTGCCCGCTACCAGGGTTCCGACGCGACGATCCACTACCGATTCCATCCGCGGAGCGGGGAGCGCGTGGAAGTCGTGCGCCGCCATCAGCGTGCTGGCGGGAGCGTGCTCGTCATTCGACAACCGGACGGCACGCTGGCGCAGGTCCCGACCTGGATGTGCGAGCCCGCGGCCGCCGCGCTGTCGGTGAAGGACCGTCCGCGGGTCGCGTTGGCGGGCCTGCGCGACCTCCGTCTCACTGTTGACGCGGCGCTATCGTCGTTCTCCGGCATGGAGGAAGGAGAGCGGCTTGAGACGGATACAGGTAGTAAGGCAAGGCGAGTTGCTGGTGGAGACGCAGCCGGGACCGGCACTCACGGCGCGGACACGGGCGACGCTGCTCCCGCTGGTGGCGACTCTGCTGCTCGAAGCGGCGGCGCCAGCGGCGGTGACCAGGCCGGAGGAAGCCCAGGAGATGGAGGGAAACGGTGAGCAAGATCACACCTGACCATCTCAATCGTCAGGCCTTCGTCTATGTCCGGCAATCGACGCGAGACCAACTGCGCCAGCATCACGAGAGCCGGCGGCGGCAGTATGGTCTGGCGGACCGCGCCCGCCAACTGGGTTGGAGCGAACCGGTGATGGTGGACGACGACCTCGGGCGGTCGGGCGGCGGCACTGCCCGTCCCGGGTTCGAACGCCTGCTGGTAGCGATCTGCGAGGGCCGCGTCGGCATCGTGTTCGCGGTCGAGGCGTCGCGGCTCGCGCGCAACGGCCGCGACTGGCACACGCTGCTCGAGTTCTGCGGCCTAGTGCACTGTCTGCTCGCCGACGAGCAGGCGATCTACGACCCGCGCCTGCCGAACGACCGGTTGTTGCTCGGCATGCAAGGGTCAATGTCGGAGCTGGAGCTGTCGCTGCTGCGCCAGCGCTCGTTCGAAGCGCTGCGGCAGAAGGCGCAGCGCGGCGAGTTGTTCCTCAGCGTCGCGGTCGGCTACCTGAAGGTCCGGCACGACCGCATCGCCAAGGACCCGGACCGGCGGGTGCAAGAGGCGATCGGGCTGGTGTTCCGGAAGTTCGCCGCGTTGCAGAGCATCCGGCAGGTGCATCTGTGGCTGCGCCAGGAGGAGGTGCGACTGCCGGCGGTCGAGGACATCGGCGAAGGCCGGCGCGTGGTGTGGAAGCTGCCCGTGTACAACACGATTCACAGTCTGCTGACCAATCCGGTCTACGGCGGCGCCTACGCCTTCGGTCGCACGGGGAGCCGCATCACCGTCGAGAACGGGCGCAAGCGCGTCAGGCGTGGGCTGCTCCGGGACCGTGAGCAGTGGGATGTATTGATCGTCGATCACCACGAGGGCTATGTTTCCTGGGCGGAGTATGAAAGGAACCAGCGCGTGATTGCCGACAACAACACGCGGGTGGGTGCGGTGGCGCGCGGCTCGGTTCGCCGCGGGAACGGGCTGCTGGCCGGCCTGCTGCGCTGCGGGCATTGCGGACGGCGGCTCCACGTCAGCTACAACGGCAACCAGGGCGTGTGCGTTCGCTACAGCTGTCGCGGTGCGCATCTGAACCATGGGACGCGCGCGTGCATCGCGTTCGGCGGCGTCCGCGTCGACGCGGCGGTGGCCACCGAGGTATTGCGGTTGTTACAGCCGCTGGGCATGGAAGCGGCCCTCGAAGCGGTCGCGATGCGCGAAGAAGAGCACGCCGAAACGCGCCGCCAGGCGGAGCTGGCGCTGACCCAGGCGCGGTATGAAGCGGACCTGGCGCGCCGCCAGTACGACGCCGTCGACCCGGCGAACCGGCTGGTGGCCGCCGAGCTCGAATGCCGATGGAACGCCCGGCTCGCCGACGTGCAACAACAGGAAGAGAGGCTCGCCGGCCTGACGGCTGCCCGCCCCGAGGCGCTGTCCGAGGCCGAGCACGAGCGGCTGCTGGCGCTCGGCGACGACCTCGAGACGGCCTGGACCCATCCGAATGCGACCGCGCAGACGCGCAAACGTATCGTGCGGGCCGTGCTCGAAGAGGTCGTCGTCAAGCTCGCCGATGATCGGATCGACCTGCTGCTGCACTGGCGGGGCGGCGACCACACCCGCCTGTCGGTCCCACGCAACGGACCGGGACGGCATCGCTGGTGCACGGACGCGACGGTCGGCGACTTGATCCGGGGACTGGCCCGCCAGTCGCCGGACAGCGCCATCGCCAAGACGTTGAATCGGCTCGGCAAGAAAACCGGACGAGGCAATGCCTGGACCGAGGCGCGGGTGTGTTCCTTCCGCCGCCGGCACGGCGTGCCGGTCTATCGACCCGGCGAGATGGCGGAGCGTGGGGAACTGACGCTGAAGGAGGCGGCCACTCGGCTCGGCGTGAGCGCCATGACCGTGCTGCGGCTCATCGGCGACGGCACGATCTCCGCCCGGCAGGTCTGCAAGAGCGCGCCCTGGGCCATTCGGGAGGAGGAGATCGCCGCGCTCGATGGCGCGATCCCGCCCGCACGGCGTCCGCTAACATCGAGATCGGCTCAGAAAGTGCTGGATTTTCAGTGAAGTAGCGAGATGTGCATTATGAAACCGGACTCGGCGGGCCCGAGAAGCAGATCACGGCGCCCGTGCCGCGCGGGTTCCGCCGCCGCACGGCCAGGTACTCGAGGATGCGCGCCTTGGCATGCCCGAGGCCGGCGTGCCCGGCATCGAGCGCCGCGCGCACGTGCGCCAGGTCGATCGGCGCCGTGCCGCGGCGAGTCCACGGCAGCTGCTCGAGCCACTCGATCCAGTCGTTGGTCTTGGCGTCGCCGTCGGACTTGTCCGCCACGCGCCGCCTCTCGCGCGCGATGGCGGCGCACACGGCCGCGGGCAGCGTGTCGACGGTTCCTTCGCCCAGCACGTCGCGCACGACGGCCGGCGTGACCACTTCCGGTCCCGCGTCTGCAGGCCGCCGGCGCTTCATCGCCTGCCGGCAAAGCAGCGCCAGCTTTGCGGTCAGCAGCGCCACGCCGGCTTCGTCCGTGTGGTCGCGGATCGCCAGACGGATCGCCTCGGTCTCGAAACGGACCATGCCCTCCGATGCAGCCGTCCGCCATGCGTCGTCGGCGGGAAACGGCGGCCCCGCCGACAACGCCTCCAGCTCCTTGAGTGACGACACCTCGCAATCGGCTATCACGGCTGGACCGTCCGGGACGGTGTCCGGTGCGACGACCGAGGACGACGCTGCCGGCTCCGGTCCCAGGCGCCCGGCCGACACCGGCACGGTCATCTCGAACGGTCGCTTCAACACGTACTGTTCGGCGATGTGCAGCTTCTCCTGCTCGGTGTAGCCCGCCAGCTCGATCACCTCCAGGCGCTTGCGCATCTGCTCGGGAATCGCCCCGGGATCGGCCGCCGTCACGATCCAGAGGATCGAGGACAGATCGAACCGCACGCGGAGGTACTGGTCCTGGAATAGCCTGCCAACCGGTTCGAGGGCGTCGAGCAGCGCGCCGGCGACCTCGGGTTTCACCTCGTCGAACAGTTCGAGGATGAAGACCGGGTTTCTCGCCTCGGCCTCGCACAGGCCGCGGACGATACGTCCGGGAGCTGCGCCTTCCTTCCCGCGGATCACTTCCTCGGTGTGGTGCTCGTCCAGCGCCACGCGCACGTGAGCGCGGCCGAGCGCCTCGGCGACGGCCACGGCCAGTGACGTCTTGCCGGTGCCCTTGGGCCCGACCAGGCACGGGACGCGCGCCGCGGTCCCGCACGTGCGCGGGAGCACGACGAGCGCCGACGATCCGGTCTTCACATCGTCATCGCGGCGCGGAGCCTCCACGGTGAGCACGCCACGGGTCTGCGGGCTGGCCGCCAGCACGTCGATGAGCTGGTTCTTGACGCGGTCGAGGCCGCCGTGGGTGCGGTCCAGCGCCTGCTTCAGGTGGGCAGGATCGAACTGCACGGGCCCGAGGGTCCGCCACGGCAGGGCGATGGCCAACGCCGCCCGGGCCAGCGCTTCCTCTGCTGCCGCTTTTCCGGACTCGACCGACTGCAGCAGAGCGCGCCGCAGCGTGTCGCAGACCAGGCGCGGCAGCACGCCGCTCTCCAGCGCCGCGAGCACCCGATCGACGCGCGGTCCGGGCTCGACGAGCTCGCGCACGGCCGCGAGTCCCGACGTGTCGGGTTCGGCGTCCGACCTCGCCGGCACGGCCTCGGCGTTGGCGGGCACCTCGGCCGCCGCGGACCAGGCGCCCGGCTCGTCGAGCAACTCGAACGTCTGCGACTCGTCTACCACGCGCGCACCGCCGCCGGCGGCCAGGTCAGGCAAACCCCACCGGCGCCGCTGCTCCTCGGTCGTGACCACGAAACAGCCTTGTGGCGGACCGGATTCCGTACGGCCCATGGCCGGCTCTTCGTGACCGGCCGCCGGGCGGGACCCGCGGCCGAGCGTCAGCACCTGGCGGTGTTCGTCGAGCGTCGACGGATAGACGAGCAGCACCGGGCCGCTGTCTTTCCGCCGCAGTATCTTCACGCGCATGTACGTCGTCCTTCAGGGTTTTCCGCCTCGAGCGGGTCGCAGGCGGTGCAGTCACGTGGCAGGCTGACGGGTCCTGACTGGTCGTGGTTCAGCGGGGAAAGGCTGGGGGCCCCGATCACGTTCTCGGCGGCGGCTACGCAGGCAGACCCACGCGCCGCGGTCCGCTCGGGTGCCTCTGCCGCTCCCGCCAAGTCGGGCGGGAGGCACGCGGAGCGGTGAACGCGCGTCAGGTCAGGCGCAGGCGGTTACGTCACTCGCCTGCACCCGGAAACAGTAGGGAAGCGCACGGAAAGTACCGGAAGGCGCGGGACGGCGCCGGCGGCCGCCGACACCCTCATCCCGTGGGTGGTGCCGGCACTTCCGGTTCGGCGACACGCGGTGGACGAAAGCGGCGGCCGGCTCGGCGTTGTCGAACATATGCACGACGTAGGCGGACCCCACGTCGAGACATCCCGGAGCGACGAATGCATCGTCGCGCAGTACCACCGTCGGCCGGCGCCGTTACGCAGCGCGCTCGGGATCGACGTGGTCCATCGGGTCCGGCGGACTGCCGCCGGCTCGTGCGGGTCGTATCGTGAAACGTCCCTGCCTCGCCCCGCCAAGCCGCGCCGAAGCCATGCCAGGGCCCGACCCGCCACGTCACGCCAAGCCGCGATGTCTTCATCCGCCGGACGCCGCGCTCAAGCAGCGTCCGGCAACTCGGTCACCTCCTCGACGTCGAACCGCCCGTAGTGGCCGCTCTTCTCGGGCCGCCAGTCGCCGAGCCCGACGCGCCGGCCGCCCAGCGCCAGCCACGCCGTCAGCTTGTCCTTGTCCACCAGCTCCGGGTCGACGTCGGCGATGCCGACCACCGACCACGGGCAGTCGAACATCGCCCGCGTGCGCAGGATGCGCTGGCGACTCACCACCACCGGCGCGACGAACTGTGTCGTCTTGCTCAGCTTCCCAAGGTCCTTGCCGTAGCGCTCGACGTCGTAGCCGAACCGCACGCTCTCGATCATCAGCCCTTCGCGCACCAGCGGGCCCTGCTTCGTCTTGCGGGCTGCGGTTTCGATCATTGCCCGAAGCGCTGCTTCCGGTAGCGCGGGTCTGTCGTCAGCGTCGAGATAGAGGGACCGGTGGCACTCGAGCTCTCGGAGCCGCTCGTCGTCGACCGCGGTGCGGTTGCCGCCTCGCTTCGACGTGATCGCTGCGATCTCGCGGCTGAGAGCGCTTCTTGTGTCGAGTCCGGCCGCGCCGTTGTGCATGATGAGGGGGGAGACGCCGGCAAGGGTGAGCTGAAGTCGCATTTTGTTACTGCCTCTTCGAGTAGCGCGCAGAGTTGGTGCCGCGATCCGCCAGCGCGCGTGAAGCGGCGGAGGGTGGTCAGGATGACGTGGCAGTCGAAGCACAGCGGTGTCAGGTCGTCGGCGGTCGTCTCCTCCGGCGGCGGGTAGTCGACGGCCCAGTGGTGCGCCTCGACCGCCGGCTGCTGGCCGCACAGCTGGCACGTGCCGTCCGAGCGGGCGAAGGCCGCCTTGCTCGCGGCCAGGTAGACCGGGTGCTTGTAGTTGAACTTCTTCTGCCCGGACGCAGCCTCAGCGGTCATCGGACCTTCCCCTGTCGACGGCGGCGTTCGCGTGCAGGCAGGCGGCCGCCTCATCGGCGTCCTCGCACACGACGACGCGGTAGGTGCCGGGCTCGGAGCCCGGCAGCACGACCCGGATCCGGTCGATGCCGATGCCCCGGAGCTCGTCGGCGAAGCGCCGCCTGAAATCGGCCAGGATGGTGGCGCTGTCGGCACCAATGGTTTTTTCTCCTTCGTCACACATCTTTTCCTCCTATCTGTGTCAGTGGTCTGTGGCGTGGTCTCGTGGACACCACGAATGCCGGCGGCGGGCGGGCGCCTGCCGTGAGACGTGCGCTGCGTCTGCGACGAGGGCGCTCAGCCGGGGTGAGACCTGTTCCATCCCACGCTCGCCGAACCTGCGCAGCCCGCGGCGCTGCCAGGCCACGCGTACAGGCGCGGGTCCGTCCACCCGATGGACCCTTCCTGGCGATGTCCTTCACGGCGCAGCCGGTAGCGCCGGTCACGCATGGCGGCCGCTACCGGCCGAGTCGTTGTCGGGAACCGGCCTCCGGCCGGTCAAGCGGGGCCGTACCGGCGCCCTGGCGCCGCAGCGGGGAAAATCGTCGCGAAAGCGCGAGTGCGTGTCCGCCGGGGGAGTGACTCTGGTTCTTCCGCCCGGTCGCCTATCTCTATTGTCTCGCCTGCATCCTTCCCTTCCGTGGTTCTCGTCCGGTCCCGCGCCGATCTGTGAGGCGCGGTTGGACTGGAGGTCGAGAGCGGATAGAGACAGGCGCCGGACGCGGCGCGCCGACACCATCGCGAGCCGCAACGGCGGCCGCGCGCTGCACGGCCACCGCTACCAGTAGCGGCGCTACCTGTTCGTGGGGGGCCCTGACCGGAGCGTGCTGGCGTCAACGCGCACCAGGAATCGCGTCGACGCCAAGCTCGGCCGCATGGCGGCGAGCCGCTCCGACCGGCCGCGAGCGGTACAACGTCCTCGGCGTCCAACGTACGTGCGCACGTTCTCGACCTCGAACGCGTTGCCGTCCTGGTCGATCATCACGGCGGCGGCGTGCACCAGCGGGATGTGCGGGTGGCAACGCGTAGCGCCCTCGGGCGTCTGCCACCACCGACCGGGTCTTCGACCGGGCGTTGACGTTCTTCACTGCCGGACTTCCCTGCCGAGCGCGTCGAAACCGTACTCGGCCTCGAAGAGCTCGGTCGCCTCGTGCGCCATGTCGTGCAGGACATCGTTGCGGAAGGCCGGCCCCGCCGACCCGTCGGTCAGCTGCCGCAGGCTGGCCATCGAGGCTTCGAGCCTCTCGCTCGGCGACGCCGTCGGCTCGCGGCCAGGTCGATGCGCGCGGTCGAGCAACTCGTCCTGCGGCGGAAGCGTCCCGCCGCGCTCCCCGGTGCGCCGCACGTGGCTGTCGGTGGCGATCGCGCCGAGCTCCTCGAGAACGACGTCGCTGTCCGTGCTGATCCGTACGTCGCATCCGTCGGCGCCGAGCGCTGCGGCCAAGCGTGCGACCTCGTCCGGCCGCGTGTCAGGCCCGCTTCCGGAAGCTCTATCGCGACCAGGCCGGTGTACATCGTCGCCCACAACGCGAGCGGCGCCCGCGCTGCGGCCGCCGTGCCCGGGCTGTACTCGTCGCCGCCATCTCCGTCGCATCGGCGACGTCATGCGAGTCTCGTGCTGGTGCCCGCTGGTGGTCGTTCGATGTCGACGCCGGTTATCTCGGCGAGCCATTCGGCGACCCACTTGCGGCCTCGTTCCGCGCTCTTCCCGGGGCCGTCGCGGAGCAACCGATCGGGTCGTAGATGGTGCCGGCGGCGCGTGCGTCGTACGCGCAGTTCTGGCGCGTCAGCCCGATTCGATCGAGCGGCATGTGGAGCGGTTCTCCGGTGTTTCCGTGCGCGTTCTCAAGCCCGTCTTCAGGTCGCTCTTCGACCCTTGCCTGTCGGCGTTCCAACGGTTCGTCTTCGGGTCTGTACCCGGCTCGCCGAGTGGCTGTGATTTGACGTCCTGAACGTCCCGTCCTCGCGTAGCCCGTTGCCGCCCATTTCCGGGTCTGGGGCCTGATCGCCTTGCGCCACCTTCGCCCTGCGCTTTCGCTGGCGACGTGGGCTGGTCTCTCTCGTGTTGCTGTTGCCTTGGGCCTCGATGGTCCTCGTCGTCGCGTTGCCGGCGACGTCGGCGGCGCTGCTCGTACTGTTGTCGCGTTCGCGCGTCGCCGGCCCGCGCTCTGCAGGTTCGGTCTACGAACGGCGTTCCTGGCGTCGCACCTCTGGCGCTTGTCCGGTACTCGTGCGCGTCGCTTCCGTGACTGTGGCGCTGGCGCTGCTGTCGCGTGCTTCTGGCGATGCTGTTCGGTCGCCCTGGCGGCGTTGTTCGGATCTCGATTCGGCGTCTGCGCCCGTCCCCTTCGACGGTTGCGCCGCTGTCGTTTCACGACCTCGGTGGTCCACTTCGTGTGCTCTCCACCTTCGGCTTGGTCTTCCATACATCAGCGTTGGCGTTGTCGCGCGCCTCTGATCGCGGCCTCGGTGCGATCCGCCCCAGGTTCGCTGGACCGAACCTGTACGCCGCTGGCCCGGCGAGCTGACGACCGCGGTGCGCTCCAACTGGCTGACACCAGTTGACGACGGCCGGTTCGGTGACTCGGTGCTCCTCTCCGCGGCTAGCCTGTCGTCGAGCTGCGGTTCTCTCGCGCCCGCGTCGTGTTGATCTTTCGGCAGGTCCACTCCGCTCGTTCTTCTGCATCGCCTTCCGGCGTGCGTGTCCGCCCGGTCTTCGTTCCGTGTTCGTGATTCCCCGGTGTCGGTCCAACTCGTGCGTCGAGCTTGTCGTCGGCGTCGGTGTCTTCCGCCTTGGTCGTGCTCAACCTGGCCGTTGTCCTGCCGTCGTATCCGTGCCCCGCGTCGCGTTGGGGACCCTCGCTCGTGCGTGCTTCGCGCTTCAGCGCTGCAGCTCTGCCCGTCGCCGTCGGCGAGGTCGCTGTCGCTCTTCGGATGCTCTGGGCGTCGGCCTGTACGGTGGGGCCGTAGTCCCGCCGTTCGGGCGCCAGGAATAAAAACCCCATTTAGGGACATGGCACTAAGTTTGGCCACGAAAACGCCGGCCGGGCGTTCGGTTTCGGGTCGCGTTTTCCGTTGACCCCGTTCGATCCGGTACCTAGGGGTCAAAACCACGCCTTCCCGCAGGGAAAAATGCTCGGTGAGCGACCCGGGGTACCGGGTCCTCACCTTTTTATCGTGTCTGCCTATGTGTTGATTCTTGAGTCCTAAACCGCACTTTTTTTATGCACTCAAAACTCCGGCCGGCATCGCACCCTAATCCGATGGTAACTCTGTATGGACACCAGATTTATCGCGCCACAGTGCCGACTCAATTCTGTCCACCTGAGAATAAAGGAATGCCTAAATTCCATCTTAGCTATAGGCCTATACACCGGCGATTCCGTGCCCGGTGGGCCCACCAGACGGACCGTACCTTGACCCCCGTTTGGATCTCGGCCTAAAGTTTAGGGTTATAATAAGGGCCTAAAGTATTTCGGCCCCATAACCAGACGGACGAGATTTTGGATGCAAAACCGGTCGCATTGTCAAGAATCCGACCCGTTTCCGACTGACTCGGCCGTCTCCCTGGGGAGGTGCTGATGCGTCGCTACGGCAGCAGGACGCGCGAAGTCATCTACGTCGATCCGGCCATTGCGAAGCGCGTCGCGCAGCTTGCGGCCCGTCACCGGGCCAGTAAGGCCGAGGTCTATCGGCTCGCGATTGAGGCGGGCTTCAGGCACATCCGGCCTGCGCTCAAACGCCTTGAACGGTCTCGTCCGCCGACCTATCGTGCAGCGCGCGGCGGGGGATCTTCCGCATCTGCTCCAGCCTCCGTTACCGTGTCCGAACTCGGCACCCACGACCAGCTCCTGGCTTACGGCAATATGTACTTGTCCTTGTTCGATGCACCCGACCGTGATGTGCTGTACGCCGCGTTGCTTGCGCACGCTGAAGCCCTTGGCCTGGACGATGATGATCTCGAGTCCATGATCGAGAGCGTGCTCAACGCGGTCAGCGGCGCTGGAGGCGGCGAGCCCATCATCTCGGATGATGACGACCCGCCGTTGCCGGGCGACTGAGGTGCGGTTTACCGAACCTGCCGACCGCGACATCGCTTCGGGTCGACGCCGTGCTGGATTGCGGCTTGGGTGAGAGATGCCGATTCATGCCCCTGATGTAGAACCTCTCGACTGTACCGTCAAGCTACGTCTGTCGCGCCGGCAGATGTTGCAGCTCGACCGCCTTTGTGACGAGTTCGGCATGTCGCGCGCGTGGCTCGTGCGCGAGGTTATGGCCGACGGTCTTCCTGTCGCGGTCGAGCGGCTGCGGCGCCTGTTCGCCAACGGCTACCGGCCGGCCGGCATGGCGCGCCGGCATGCTCGGGACGTCCGGTTGCGCGGTCCGCGCTCGGATGGCCCCCGTACCGATCGCTTCGTTCACGAACCGAAGCTGCGGCCTCCACGACCCCGGCCGCAGCCTGCTGACGAGGATGTCATCTGACCGCACTTTCGCCCCCGTGAAGTCGCTTGGCTCCCGCTCCGGTGTACGCGCGTTTCGAGCTCTCCGCCGACGTGCTCTCGAAGCGCTTCCGAGTGGCGCGTTGCCAATCGTCGACGTCCTCTTGGAGCGCGTCCTCGGGTAGACGTGTCCGGGTTCTGTCGGCGTGTCTACGCGTTGCCTCGATCGTGCTGTTCGACGCCGTCCCCGGCGCGGGCTGACCCGGCTCTTGCCGCGTCCTTCAGCGAGCCATCCGGTGTACGACCGGTTACTCGTAGCGGTGGTGCGTACTCCGTCCTCGTGGACGTGCTCTGCGGTGTCTCGTCCTCGACCGCAACCCGTTCCGGTTTTCTGGTTGACGCCCGGCGCGCGCTTGCCACGTGGGCGCCGATAGCGTCCGTTGCCGTGCTTCCCACCGACCGCACCCGGTTGGTTGAGACGTCTGATCTTCCGGCAGCTTGTGCGTGCCTTCGTGCGCACTCCCGCAGCGACGAGTGAGGTTGCCCCAGCTATGCGGAGCTCCGCGAAACCCCAGCTATACGGAACTACTCCACGAACGCAAAAGGCAACTTTCAGTTCGACCGTGTGATCACCGGCTGGCGAAACCGGCCGGTATTTGATTTGCGTCTCAAGAGGTAATATGTTTATGCGGCATGGCGCGGGCCACCAAGGCCGAGAAGGCGCGGTTGCTCAACGCCGCGTACCGTCTGCTCGGGCAGCGGATGGAACGCGCCGAGGCGGCCCGGCATCTCGGCCGCGAGTTCGCGTTGTCGCGCCGGCAGGCCTACCGCTATCTCCAGGAAGCGGCCGCCCTGAGCGACCCTGTACCGGCGGTCGAGCCGACCGTCGCGGTCACCTTCAAGTTGCCGGTCAGCACCGTACGCGCTATCCGCGCATACGCCCGACGCAGCGGACTCTCGCTCGGCCAGGTCGTCACCCGGGCAGTGACGGCGCTCCTGGACACCGTCCATCAACGACGTGGGTGAACGACAACCCCGGGACACTCTCCGGCAGGTGCATCTCGACTACACGTTCGATCGACTTCTCGTCGGCAAGCTCGCCCACGCCTACACGTTGCTGGTGCCGGCCCGCACGCGTCCGGTTGCCACCCGCGGAATGGAGCGTCCACATGCAGATGGCGGCGATTTACATGCGCGTGTCCTCGGAGCGGCAACGCGAAGCGCACACGATCGCGAGTCAGACGGCGGCACTGGTCGAGTGGGCGACGACGCTCGATCTCGAGGTGCCCCGGGAGTGGATCTTCGAAGACGACGGGTATAGCGGAGCGACTCTCGAACGGCCGGGATTGGAACGGGTCCGTGACTTGGCGGCCGTCGGCGACATCGAGGTGGTGCTCGTGCACAGTCCGGATCGGCTGAGCCGCAAGTACGCCTACCAGGTGCTGTTGATCGAAGAGTTCGGACGTCACGGGGTCGAGACCCGCTTCCTCAAGGCCCCGTCGAGCGCCACCGCCGAGGATCAGCTGCTGGTGCAGTTTCAGGGCATGATCGCCGAGTACGGACGCGCCCAGATCCTCGAACGGTCACGTCGAGGGAAGCGGCACCGCGCACGAGCGGGCGAGATCAGCGTCATGGGCGGTGCCCCGTATGGCTATCGTTATCTCCGGAAGCGTGACGATGCACCGGCCTCGTACGTCGTCGTTGAGGCCGAAGCGCGCGTCGTGCGCGACGTCTACGAGCACTACACCGTCACGGGCTGGAGCATCGAGGCGATCTGCCGGTGGCTCAACGAGCAAGGCGTGGCCACGCGGAAGGCCGGGGCCCACTGGGGGCGCTCTACGGTGCGGCAGATGTTGCGCAACCCGGCCTATTGCGGCACTGCCTGCTTCGGCAAGACGCGGATAGTCCGGGGAGTGGCCCGTCAGAAGCGCGTAACGCGGACTCTACGGATGGGCGGCGCCGTTCCGCGTCGCGACACTGCGCCCCGCGAACGGCCGCGCGAGGAGTGGATTGAGATCCCGGTACCGGCGCTCATCGACGAGTCGACCTTCGCGCGGGCGCAGGAGCTGCTGCACGAGAACAAGGTGCACGCCCGCCGCCGCACGATTGAGCCGAGCCTCGTGCAGGGACTGGTGAGTTGCCGTAAGTGCGGCTACGCGTTCTCGCGCGTCTCGACGCGGTCGACCGCGCGCAAGATTCAGTACTATCGCTGTATCGGGTCCGACCGGGGGCGACACTTGGCGGGTCCGCGGTGCGACACCCGTCCCGGTTCGGCAGGACCTGCTGGACGAGGTCGTGTGGACCGAAGTTCTGCGGTTGCTCGAGGAGCCAGCGTTGATCCAGCAGGAACTGGGAGGGTGTCCCGCCGACAGTTGAAAGTCGGCGGCGAGAGTTGCTACGTTACCCGACCTTCCGTGTCTCGGCAAGCGCTCCGTCGTCCTCCTCGTCGAGGTGCGCCTTCAGGATCCAGAGGTGCTGATAGTCGAGGATGCGGCGATAGTGCTTCTCCGTCTCCCGGAACGCCACCGCGGCCCATCGCACCGCCATATCCTCGTTCCGCCACCGACTCACTCGACGCGTGTGCTGGCGGACCCCCGCATGCGACGAGTCGATGAGGTTGGTCGACGTCAGGCACCGACGCAGCTCCTTCGGCAGGCCCAGGCGATTGACCGTGAACATCTCCGCGAGCCCTTCGCGCAGGCTCGCCGCCGCCGACGGCCACTCCCGCTCCAGCCACGACGCATACTGCTCCAGCTTCCGGATGCCCTCGTCGGCCTCCAGCTTCCACGCCGCACGCAGCGTCGCCCGCGCCTGCTCGTGCTGTTCCTTCGGCAGGTGGCTCAAGACGTTCCGGACCTTGTGCGGCCGGCAACGCTGCACCAGGTTCGACGAGCCGAACACCCGGTCGATGGCCTGCCGCAGCGCCTTGGCGCCGTCGATGACGAACAGGCGCCGGCGGTCCGCCCGCAGACCGCGCGCCACCAGCGCTTCGAGCAGGTCGACGGTGACCTGTGTGTTCTCCGACGCGCCACCGCAAAGACCCAGGACGTGCTTGCGCCCGTCGGCATCCACGCCCACCGCCGCCAGCACGTGGTAGTCCCCCAACACGATCCCGTCGAGGTAGACGACCAGGACGTCCAGCGCACTCAGGTCCCGTTCGCCCAGCTCCTGCAGAACCCGCGTCCCCGCCTCGATACTCTCGCGGGAGACCTCGGATTTGCTGATGCCAACCTGATCGGCCATCGCTGGCAGCACCTTCTCGTACTTGCGCGTCGACACGCCCTGCAACACCACCTCCAGCATCCGGTCCGCCAGCCCCTGGTCCTTCTGCAGCGCCGTATACGCCGGAATCTCAACCTCGCCCGGCTCGTCGGCCCGCGGCCGCTTCTTGCGAAGCCGCGGCCGCTCGACGTGCAACTGGCGCTCCTTCAACGCCACGCGCCCCGTCTGCGCCCCGTGCCAGTACAGCTCGCGGTCCGCGTCGCGGCGTCCCTGCTCCTTCGGCCCCGCCACCTGCACCGCGCTCATCTGCAGGACCGCCTCGATGGTCGCACGGCCCATGACGTCGATCACCTCGTCGATGGCACGCTCGCCCTCTCGAGCAGCTCAACCAGCGGGATCAGCAGTTGTCCGTCCTTTGCCAGCCAGCCGGCCAACTCCCGGCTATCCGGCGAGCGCTTGGACGCGCCGGACACGATCCTGTACGGTTTCTTCTTCATCGGTGGCTTCTCCCTCCTCGGTTTCAGCACCCGACTGATACCACAACCAGTCGGGCGGGAGTCGCCACCGACTTTCAACTACGCCTGGGACAGCCTCGACTACGGGGTACGGCTACGGCTTGGGGTGCTGCGGCGCGAAGGCCGTGGGCGGACTGAGGTCGTTGTGGTTGTCGCACAGCGATCCGCCGGGCGCAGGGAAAGTGGAGTGACACCTTGCGTCCGGCGACGGTTCTGGGACAGCGGCTGCAGAACATGTCGAACACGATGTACATGTCGCCGCCCGCGCGCTCCCGTCCTGTGTAGTCAACCGTCACCGTCCCACCACCCGACGCGGCGAGCCCGCTGGGGCTGACCGCGAAGGTGACCCCCTTGTGGGGCGGGCAGGCGCGGGCAGGGACGAGGCGCTGGGGCGCGGCCAGATGGCCTACGGCATCGGCTCGCACCAGATGTACGCGTCCGGCGACCGTGTCGACGCGCAGGTGGGCTACGGGCTGCCCGGCGGCTGCCACCTCGTCGGACCGCCGCGCGCGAGCTTCTCCCGTAACAGTACGGTCGCGAATACCGGGTCGGCGACGGTCTCGGGGTGCTGGAGCCGGGGAACGTGAACTTCGAACTGGGCGTCGACGCGCAGCGGCGGGAGAGCCCGATGCACGGCGGGGCCAGCAACGGGCTCCTCGGACGGGCCACGTTCGGGGGGTAGAGACGTCTCTGACGAGCCGCAGGAGGGTGACCCAGGCGTAGTGGAAAGTCGGTGGCGACTCCTTGCCCGACCGTGGTATTGGTCGGGTGGCAAAGAGAAAGGAGAAGCCACCGTGAAGAAGCAACCGTACAGGATCGTGGGCGAGGAATCCACGGCCAGCAGCCGAGAGTTGGCGGACTGGCTGGCGAAGGACGGGCAGTTGCTGCTCCCGCTCGTCGAGCTGCTGGAAAAGGGGGAGCGCGCCATCGACGAGGTGATCGACGTCATGGGGCGTGCGACGGTCGAGGCGGTCCTGCAGATGAGCGCCGAGCAGGTGGCGGGACCGAAGGCGCAGGGGCGCTGCGGCCCGGACCGGGAGGTGTACTGGCATGGGGTGCAAGGAGGCCGGGTCGCCTTGAAGGAACGGCAGTTGCGGGTGACGAAGCCGCGGCTGCGCAAGAAGCGGTCGCGCGCCGACGAGTCGGGCGAGGTGGAGGTTCCGGCCTACACGGCGTTGCAGGCGGACCAGGGGCTGGCCGACCGGATGCTGGAGCTGGTGATGAACGGGGTGTCGACGCGGCGCTATGCGTCGGTGCTACCGGAGATGGCCGACCAGGTCGGGATCAGCAAGTCGGAGGTCTCGCGGGAGACCATCGAGGCGGGGACGCGGGTTCTGGCGGAGCTGGCCGAGCGGGACCTGAGCGAGCTGGACGTGCTGGTGGTCTACGTCGACGGGATCGTGTTCGGGGACTACCACGTGCTGGCGGCGGTGGGTGTCGATGCGACGGGGCGCAAGCACGTGCTGGGTCTTCGCGAAGGCGGGTCGGAGAACGCGACGGTGGCGACAGGGCTGCTCGAGGAGCTGGTTGAGCGCGGCCTGCAGGCGGACCGCCGACGTCTGTTCGTGATCGATGGCGCCAAGGCGCTGCGCAGCGCCATCGGTCACGTGTTCGACGCGCAGAATCCGGTCCAGCGGTGTAGGAATCACAAGGTTCGCAATGTGGTTGGCCATCTGCCGAAGGCGCAGCACGACCAGGCGCGGTCGACGTTGCGGGCGGCGTGGAAGCTGGAGGCCGACGCGGGCATGCGCAAGCTGGAGCAGTATGCCTCCTGGCTGGAGCGGGAGTGGCCGTCGGCGGCGGCGAGCGAAGGGCTCGCGGAGATGTTCACCGTCAATCGCCTCGGGCTGCCGCTGCCGCTGCGCCGGTGCCTGACGACGACGAACATCATCGACTCGTCGCACGCGGGGGTTCGTCAGCACACGCGGCGCGTCAGCCGCTGGCGGAACGGAGCGATGGCAGTGCGTTGGGCGGCAACGACGTTCCGGGAGACGGAGAAGAACTTCCGACGTATCACCGGTTACCAGCATCTGTGGATGCTGAAGGCGCACCTCGATGAGGAAGATGCCTTGCCGAGTTGCAGAAGGTGGGGTAACGTGAAGGTCCCGTCGTCACCGACCTTCTACTATCGGCGGGACACCCTCAGCCGCAGACGTGTGGGCGAACTTCCCTCGGTCGCTTTGACACAGCGGTTCCTGACCCTGTGCGAGGACTACGGCTCGGAGCGCTTGGCGGTCCGGGTCGTCGCCGTCGGCCGGAGCACCGGAGTCGGGAAATTGCCCGAGAGCGACGACTGGACGACATGGGACGCTGGGCAGTTGCGGGCCGCCGTCGAGTATCTGGAGCAAGAGCGCACCCGATAGTGCATCCTCCGCCAGACGGGACCGGGAGATGCTGCCGGACCCGTTCGAGGCGCGGTCGCGGAGCGACGACTTCGAGCTTGCGGTCGCCTGCGTCCACGACGGGTATGTATGACGGAGGCGACGGCTCGACGGCCCGGCCCGGAGAGATTCGTTCGGCCAACGGTCGATCCGGTCCGTTACACGCTTGGAGCAAGTCGGCGCGGGTCCGTTTCGGGGACGCAAAGCTCCCTTGGCACAAGTTTCACGCGGGAAGTTGAAAGTAGCAGAAGTATCACAAGAGCGACCATGCCTGTCGCAGGGGTGTCACGCGCTACTGATATGCTTCGGGCTATGCCTTGTATTAGCGCTACCCCCCCCCATTTGTCACGTTCACCAGAGCCGGAAATTCGCGCCCTCTGGATGCCATGGGGCCGCGCGGCCGGACGCAGAGGAGTTGAGAATGCCCGGCCAGCGCGTATCCGGCCGGGCCCGGCACGCCCTCGCCGCTGCCTTCCAACGCCGGCGCCGGCTGCGTGCGAGCCCATCTAGTGGACCGTCCGTGAGAAAAGTTGCCCATGCCCTTGGCCGTTCGTCAAGGGGCTTACATACCACAGTAGCCATTCCTTGAAGCCCTATGTTGAACCTGGGAAGTAGCCTCAACCGTTTCGTCGTTGTCGTCGGGAGCGGCGCTTTGGCGGTCGTTGCGGCACGTTCGAGCGCCGGTTGGCGAGGTGTAGCGGCGCACCGGGCAGCCGTAGCCGACACGGAGCGCCGAGCGGTCAGGGTTGTACGAAACGACACCGCCATTTTGGTCGTGAGCACTTCGGCTGGAGAGCACACGGAAGCGGTATGCGTCGAACGCGGAACGTACGTTATCGAAGTAGAAACCGAGAACCCGGATACGGCGGCTTTCGCGATCCTCACCCGCGAAGGCGGAATCGAAGAAGGGAGCTTCATGGCCTATGTGCTGCGGCGACGGGGCGATTCAGCCTTTGTCGAGTCAGAGCCGGTGATGCTGTTGGAGCGGTGCTATTCTCTCACCGTGCAATCGGCATGGGCGGGGCGCGCTTGGGCACGACTTCGGTTTCGGAGAGACCAGACAGATCGCGAAAATCAAGCCGGGCTGGGAATGGGTGGTGCGGTGTTGTAGTAACCCCCCACCCCAGCGCGATTGCGCCGCGAACGTGCGATCTGATGCACGGCCGGGTAAGACAGCCGTCATCATGCGTTGACCTCCAATTCGCAGCCCCAGGGACGACGCCCTCAGCCCAATGACCGAACTCAGATGGCTCGCGCCGTGGCGGGCATCGTCCTCCTCACGCTGGCCGCGCCTCTCACGACCCGCGCCCAGCAGCTCTACGTCACCACCGAGATCGGCTCGGGCCTCGGGCGCCCGCTGGATACCAGCACCAGCGACACCGACTTCCCGACCCTGTGCGACGGACACCTTGACCCCGAGTATCTGTTCTCGCCGACCGGCGTCGCCGAGCCGGATGGGTGCTCGTCCGCCGCATCGACGTGGACTAACAGCTTCGGCTGCCCAACCGGCGCGATCTCGGCCGTCGCCATCGGCATCAGCACCGGTGTCGGCGCCCGGGTCGAGGCCGAGTACCTTTACGCCGGCCTGCGATACGACGCAACGTCCTCCGAGGGCGGCGCCGGGGCGGACATCCAGGACAAGTGAGCCAGGAGTTCGTCCGCGCGGAGGAGCGCATCGGCAAGGTGCTCGTCGACAGCCTGTTCGTGAACACCTACTACGACCTTCGTCGGGCCGGGCGGTTCCGCCCGTAAGTGGGCGGCGGCGGCGGGCTAGGCAGGATCGCACTCGACTACGACGGCACGTTCGCCCGCAACCTGGACCCGGCAACGATCCGCACGGCAGACGGGGCGGTGTACAACGGCAGCGGCGACGAGGACGCCGACCGTCGCGCCCTGCACCAACGGATCGCCGGCACCACGAGCACGGCGAGTCACACGCTTACCGACCGCGTCCTCGCGTGGCAAGCGGTCGCCGGCGCGGACTACGCGCTCACCGACAACGCGACCATTGGGGTCAAGGCACGTTGGGTCCGGTACGGCGCGTTCCAGGGCGGAAACGAGTGGGACAGATCCGCAGCCACAGCTCCGACAACGGGCCTGGAACGCCGACCGTGACCTACGATCCCGACCGACGACGTGGGCCTGTTCGGTGTCAGTGTGGTCAGTTCCGACCAGAACCGGCCCGCGGAGGCGAATCAATCCGCGAAGGCCGGACATCGCCTCAGTGAACCGGATGAGTCTGCCGCTGGAAGCGGCTCGCCGCCTGTGCAGTCCGCTGGCCCCAAGGCTGGGACCAGTTGCGCGAGCGGCTCGCCGACGCGGCTGGACTCACCGCGACGGGCACGCCTCCATGGCGACCGAGGCGGAGGCTCTCGAGCCAAGGGTCGACCTTGCCGCGTCATTGTTGCGCTGGAGCAAAAGCAGAACCGGGGCGCACTTGACTCGCTGCGTGCCGCCGCGTGTGTTGCTTCTCGAATCTAGACGGCCGCGGCGTGCACGCAAGACGGGGGCAACTGGCCGATGAGTGAACCCCGGGGATCGACCCCGAACCCCCGTCTGCGCTACGCCGTCGATGAGACGCCGTCGGAGGCGTTGACGCTCGGCCTCAGCCTCCAGGTTGTCACGCTAGTGGTATGTCTCATAAATGACTGTACAGCGACCTCTCGTGGCCGACGGCTCGCAGAAACGGCCTATTTACAGGGCGATTGTGGACGAGCGCGTCACTGCGCCACGGAAGTTGAACTGCAAACTTGTTCTAGTGACACACCACTAGTTCTGGCCGGCATCATCTTCGTTCCGATCATCGTGCTCGACGCGGCGGGCTATCCCGACGGCGTGGACTGGGCGGTGTTCATTGCCCTGATCGTCAGCGGGATGTCGACCATCCTGCAGGCCCGGCGGGTCGGACCGATAGGCGCCGGCTATCCCCTCTACATGGGCACCTCCGGGGCCTTCATCGGCCTGTCGACGGCGCCGGTGGCCGCCGGCGGCCTGCCGCTACTGGGGACGCTGGTTGCCGCCTCGGCGCTGGTGCAGTTCCTCTTCTCCGCTCGGCTGTCGTTTCTTCTGCCGACTGATCACGCCGACGGTCGGCGGCACGGTCATCATGCTGCTCGCCGTCAACGTCTTCCGACTGCGACGGACCTGCGGGCAGCGGTTCCGCCTGGCGTCGCCCCCGCCTCGATGAGCGGGCGGCTGGTCGCCGTAGCGGCCTTCGCCACCATCACCGTGGTGTCGCTCTACGCCGGCGCAGTCCGCCTGTGGGCGCCCTTCATGGGCATTCTGGTGGGAACCTCCGTCGCCGCCACGAACGGGATGCTCGACTGGGCGCCGTTGCGGACCGCCGCCTGGTTCGGCGTGCAGCAGATCGGCTGGCCGAGCCTGGACCTGTCACTCGATGCGCAGTTCTTCAGTCTGTTCGTCCCCTTCGTCATCGTCACGATCATCGGCACCATCGAGACCTACGGCGACGCCATCGCGATACAGCGCGTGTCCCACCGCACGCCGGGAGGGTGTCCCGCCGATAGTAGAAGGTCGGTGACGACGGGACCTTCACGTTACCCCACCTTCTGCAACTCGGCAAGGGCATCTTCCTCATCGAGGTGCGCCTTCAGCATCCACAGATGCTGGTAACCGGTGATACGTCGGAAGTTCTTCTCCGTCTCCCGGAACGTCGTTGCCGCCCAACGCACTGCCATCGCTCCGTTCCGCCAGCGGCTGACGCGCCGCGTGTGCTGACGAACCCCCGCGTGCGACGAGTCGATGATGTTCGTCGTCGTCAGGCACCGGCGCAGCGGCAGCGGCAGCCCGAGGCGATTGACGGTGAACATCTCCGCGAGCCCTTCGCGCAGGCTCGCCGCCGCCGACGGCCACTCCCGCTCCAGCCAGGAGGCATACTGCTCCAGCTTGCGCATGCCCGCGTCGGCCTCCAGCTTCCACGCCGCCCGCAACGTCGACCGCGCCTGGTCGTGCTGCGCCTTCGGCAGATGGCCAACCACATTGCGAACCTTGTGATTCCTACACCGCTGGACCGGATTCTGCGCGTCGAACACGTGACCGATGGCGCTGCGCAGCGCCTTGGCGCCATCGATCACGAACAGACGTCGGCGGTCCGCCTGCAGGCCGCGCTCAACCAGCTCCTCGAGCAGCCCTGTCGCCACCGTCGCGTTCTCCGACCCGCCTTCGCGAAGACCCAGCACGTGCTTGCGCCCCGTCGCATCGACACCCACCGCCGCCAGCACGTGGTAGTCCCCGAACACGATCCCGTCGACGTAGACCACCAGCACGTCCAGCTCGCTCAGGTCCCGCTCGGCCAGCTCCGCCAGAACCCGCGTCCCCGCCTCGATGGTCTCCCGCGAGACCTCCGACTTGCTGATCCCGACCTGGTCGGCCATCTCCGGTAGCACCGACGCATAGCGCCGCGTCGACACCCCGTTCATCACCAGCTCCAGCATCCGGTCGGCCAGCCCCTGGTCCGCCTGCAACGCCGTGTAGGCCGGAACCTCCACCTCGCCCGACTCGTCGGCGCGCGACCGCTTCTTGCGCAGCCGCGGCTTCGTCACCCGCAACTGCCGTTCCTTCAAGGCGACCCGGCCTCCTTGCACCCCATGCCAGTACACCTCCCGGTCCGGGCCGCAGCGCCCCTGCGCCTTCGGTCCCGCCACCTGCTCGGCGCTCATCTGCAGGACCGCCTCGACCGTCGCACGCCCCATGACGTCGATCACCTCGTCGATGGCGCGCTCCCCCTTTTCCAGCAGCTCGACGAGCGGGAGCAGCAACTGCCCGTCCTTCGCCAGCCAGTCCGCCAACTCTCGGCTGCTGGCCGTGGATTCCTCGCCCACGATCCTGTACGGTTGCTTCTTCACGGTGGCTTCTCCTTTCTCTTTGCCACCCGACCAATACCACGGTCGGGCAAGGAGTCGCCACCGACTTTCCACTACGCCTGGGTCACCCTCCACGCCGGTGCCGGTGGACTTCAAGGCGGTGCAACGGGCGCTGAACGCCGACGGCGTCGGCAACCTGCTCTCCGGTCTCGCCGGCACGGTGCCGAACACCACCTACTCGAGTAGCGTCTCTATCGCCGACCTGACCGGCGTTGCGGCGCGACGCGTGGCGCTGTACGCCGGGATCTTCATTGTGCTGGCGGCCTTCGTGCCCAAGATCGCGGCGCTGCTGCAGGTCGTGCCCGAGCCGGTCACCGGCGCGTAGATCTTCATGTTCATCGTGCTGCTGTTCTGCCAGGGCGTGCGCATGGTCACCACGGGTGGACTCGACTACGAGAAGGGGCTCATTGTCTGCATCTCGTCTGGGTGGGCCTCGGCTTCCAGTTCGGTGTCATCTTCCCGGACCACTTGCCGGAATGGTCCAGGGGCGTGCTCGACACCGGCATGGCCGCCGCCGGCATCGTCGCCATGGCCCTCACGCTGCTGGTGTCCCTCGGGCAACGGGGACCGCACGACATCCTGGAGCCCAGCGTGCGGTCGCTCTCGAAGCTGCGCGCCGCTCTCGACCGTGCCGCCGAACGCGCCGGCTGGGACGAGATCGCCGTCAATCGGCTCGAGCTGGCGGGCGAGGAAGCGTTCCAGTACCTGCTCGACCGGCAGGCCGAGACGAAGCCGCATCCCATCCGCGTCGAGGTGCGACCGGTGGACGACGCCCTGCAGATCGAGCTCGCCAGCGGTCCCGACGGCACGAACCTGGAACTCCGGCTCGGTCAACTCGACGCGGAGCACGAGGAGTATGCAGTTCTCCACAACGTCGGGCCGCGCATCCTGCGCCACGTGGCGAAAGAACTGAGGCACGAGCAGTTCTACGACCTCGACATCCTCACGGTGACCGTGGACACCAGGCCGCTCGTGTAAGACCCCGCGAGGACCGAGTTGCGCGTTTGCTTGCCGAGCTGGAAGTCGCTGAAGTCTGTGTTTCGCGATGGGCGGTGTTTCGTGCGGAAGTTCCCTGTGCCCACGCGAGGGTCGGCCTGCCAACAATCGCCGACGCCGCACGAGGGGCCGGAATGCCACAAGCAGGTCGATGGGTAACGAGACTGATGTCCAGTTCATCCCGCGTCGCGCCTCGGCCGTTGGAGTAGTTCTGGCCGATGACGGCTGCCAAGAACTACGGACATGATTCCACTCGTTTGTCACGATTATGTGACGGAATAACCCGCTGAATGCACCGGTAGTATCACACGCATTTGCTACGGTTGCCTAGGTTGAACTCGCGATGCCGACGTACGGGCCAATAGGAGAAGACGATGAGGAGTGTACTGACGGCCCTGATTCTGCTGACCTTGGTTACGCCAGCGATGGCCAGCGACGATTCGCCTTCGACGACGGCAGAGATCAAGGCGCGATGGGCGAACAGTGCACGCGATGCGCGGCGTAGACAGGTCATGCAGGGACTCGCGGTGGTCGGCAGCTCGGTGGGAGGTGCACTGCTCGTCGGCCAAGCCATCCACCTCGGCTCTGGACCGAACCTGACACCCTGGACCATGGCGGTCGGTGTTGGCGCGGGCGCGTGGCTCGCGGCCGACGTCCTCAGTTGGCGGACGTTCAGAGGTCAGGCGACCGCGGCACCGACGCGCGGCGGGATGCGCGCGTCGATGACGATCTGCTGGTGAAGCGGACGAGTGGCGCTGTACGCTTGTAGCGAGGTTGCTGTCGAGGGCCGTCAGAGCCGGAAGAGCTTGTTGAACTTGACGACGAAACCACGGTTGCGCAGGTCCCAGCCCCGGTCGGGCCGCAGGCCGCCGGTGACGTCCCGGTCATCGGTGTAGACGACGAACAGCTCGCTGCCCGGGCTGTACTCCCACCGCAACCGCAGGTTGCTGCCGAACGAGTTGCTCGCCGAGTTGTACTGGATCAGTCCGCTGAAGAACGTCCGCGGGTTGAAGGCGTAGTTGACCCGCGTCACCGTCAGGTTCGTCTGGAACGCCCCGTACGGCGTGTCGATCCAGTTGAACGACACGGTCGGCTCCACCGACATCTGCGGCAGCAGCGCGATGCGGCCCTGCGTCAGCTCCACCGACGTCAGGTCGCCGTCGAAGTAGGCGCCGCGACGAATAGCGACCGTCCCGTTGATGCGCCGCTGCTGCCCGACGGCATACGAGACCTGTGCGTCGGCGAAGCCGAAGCCCCCAACGGGAATCGAGAAACCGGCGCCGGGCGGCGTGAACGGCCGGACCAGCAGCTCGTAGCTGTCGGTCGCGGTGACGGTGAGCCGGTCGCTCGACTCGAACTCGGTCTGGAACGCCACGATGTACTGCCGCGTCTCCAGGTGGTTTTCGTCGGCCGTGCGGATATAGTCGATGCTCCCTTCCAGGCTGAATTGCCGAACGCTCTCGATCGACCGCGGCCGGGGGCTGAACCGGCCCGTCACGTAGGTGCGCCGGAAGTTGTCGCGCCGGAGGAACCCCACCTCCGGCAGGAAATTGTCCTCGACCAGCAGGTGATCGACCTTCATCCCGTAGCGGTCGGCCCCGTACTCCAGGGTGCTCTGGTAACTCATGTCCTTGTCGCGGTGCTCCGGGCCGGGAACGCGGGTCCGGGCGAGGTAGGTGACGAGGCTCAGGTTCTCGAAGAAGGCGAAGGTGCCGTCGATGCCGTAGGCCTGGCTGGAACCGGGCGCCAGCCGGGAGACCGAGCGGTTGGTGAACATCGCGCCGATGGAGCTGCGCCGCAGGATGTCGCGCCGGAGGCGAACGACGGTGAAGTTGGTCGGGTCCGAGCGGGAGGCCGTCTCGTCGCCGGCCTGGATGTTCAGGGCGCCGACGTCGAACTGCCCGATCTTGCCGGTCACCCGCGCACCGCCGACGATGGGCACCAGGCGGCCCTGTTCCAGCCCGATCCTCCGGCTGTAGAAGAGCTGCGGCACGTTGACGTCACCGAAGACGCCGCCGACCGGGACGGCGCCGGGGCTGCTGCCCCGTGTCACGCCGCCGCGCGCGAAGCCGAAGATGCCCCGCCCCTCCAGAAAGAACTCCCGCTTCTCCGGAAAGAAGAGCGGGAAGCGGGTGAGGTTGACTTGCCGCTCGTCCACCTCCACCTGGGCGAAGTCGGTGTTGTAGGTGAAGTCGGCGGTCAGGTTCTGCGTAATGCCGTACTTGACGTCGATGCCGTAGTCGCCGCTGCGTTCGTCGACTATCTGCGGGGACGCGGTCCGGTCGGTGGTCACGCCGCCGATCGCGTACGGCTTGATTTCGATGTTGCGGCTGGCCGCCGGCGGCTCCAGACCGACCAATGACCCGGCCGCCGAGATTCGGAAAATGCCTCTCGCGCCGTCGCCGCCCCCGGCCGAGATGGGAAGCCGCGTCAGGTAGACCCACTCGTTCTTGCGCCGGATGGAACGCCGGAGCTGGATGCCCCAGACATGCGGCGGCTCCGAGCGATAGCGGAGCGTCTTGAACGGGATCTCCATCTCTACCGTCCAGCCGCCGTCGAAGCGGCCGGTCCGCACGTCCCAGACCGGGTTCCAGTCCGTGTTCGGGTTCCCCTCGTTCGTGAACTGCGCGTCCGCGCGTGCGCCGAGGGGGTTGGTGAAGAAGTTGACCCCGTTGCGGCGGTCGTAGAACGTGTCGAAGAACGCGGAGAACGTGTCGTTCTGCCGGAGCTGGGGGGTGTCGCGCCGCATCTCGTTGGCGACCCACTGGCTCTCGGGCGCCGAGTCCCAGAGCCGCGCCGACACGTAGATGTTCGTCTCGTCGAACAGGATCCAGGCCTCGGTCCGCTCGGTGGCCGACGCGCCCTCGTCCGGCATCATCTGCACGAAGCCGGTCACGGGCGGGACCGCCCCGTAGATCGGCTCCCCGAGCGCGCCGTCGAGGTCGATACCCTCGTCCACCCTGACCGCACGGACCGTCACCCGGCCCTGCTCGTCGCGGTTCATCACCGCCGGCGGAACCGGAGCCGCGGGGCCATCGATGAGATTGGCGTCGATCACGCCGTCCGTCTGCGCCTGTCCGGCCGCGGCCGGGCGCACGCCCACGATTGGATCCGGCACGAGGACGGACCCGGATACGACCGCCAGGGCGGCGCACAGCTTCACGAGCGCTTGCCGGATATCCCGGCAGTGCGAACTCGAACGAACGCGTTCGCCTTTCTCGTGCATCGGGCCGATATCCTGTCCGAACAGGCGTCTTCGCGTCGGTTGACAGGCGAGTCCACTGTGAGATTTCTCGTCGCCTTGGCGCACGTAGTTCACTGCACGGCAAATGCTCCGAACGCCGGCACGAGGATCATGCTCAGCACGATGACGGCGATTGCCGTCAGCACGGTGGCCGCCGCGCCCGCCTTGAACATCGTTCCCAGGTGGACGGCGCCTGCAGCGAACGTCGTTGCCGCCGTGGGACTCGACCACGGCAGCGCCACTGCATGGGCCGTGCCGGCGATGATCCGGGCCAGAATCGCTGCGTTGTACTCGATGGCCTCCGCGATCGGAAACAGCATCGAGGACACCATCACCGTCGTCGAGATGCCGGTGGCCAGTTGCGTCAGCACGGTCGTGAGCAGACCTGCCAGCCACGGCAACGCCGTCGCCGTAACGTTCCCCGTGAAGGCGCTCCCGATCCAGTCGCTCACTCCCAGTCGGGTCAGTCCGCTTACCAGCGCCATGCCCCCGACAACGAGGAACAGCACGTTCCACGCGACGCCTTCCTGAAAGTCCTTGCGGTCGAGGGTCATTTCGCCGCGCCTGGCGTCCACCGGCAGCAGGAAGAGGAGCACCATTCCCACCGGGGGCACGTACCAGATATCGAGGAACTCCATCGTCGCGGGCGCCGGCAGCATCCACAGGGCCAGCATCACGGTCAACACGAACAGGACGTTCTTCTCTCCGCGGCCGAGCGGGCCCAGTTGCTCGGCCTGCCGGCGGATGCGCGACCGGCCGGCGGAGAGGGTCCGCACGTCAGGCACGACCATCAGCTTCAGGATCAGGTAATAGATCGGGACGTGGACTGCGGCGAGAATGACCCCGGTCGACGTCCACTGTGCGAAGCTGATGCGGTAGCGCGTCGTTTCTTCGAGCACGGAGAGCACGAGCGGATTGAACGCGATGCCCATGGGGGTGGCCAGCTCGCCGGCGGCGACGCCGTACAGCACCGCGAGACTCGCCGCCTCCGCCATGCGCGGCGCGCGGGAAGCCGATTCGCCGGCGTCGAGTGCGGCCACCGCCGACCGGCTGACCGACAGCGCGATGGGGGTCATCATCACGATGACGACGAGGTCGCTGACCAGCGCGGAAGTCACCGCGGCCGCAATCAGGAACACGAGTATCAGGCTGCCGCTCGACCGCACGGCGCCCGGCATGCGCAGTAGCGCCAGGGCGACCCGCGTCGCCAGGCCGTGCTTGTGCAAGGCGTGGCCGAAGAGCATCGAGCCCATCAGAAAAGGAAGCAGCGTCTGGCCGTACAGGGCGGCCACCTCGGCAAAGGGCATCGCGCCGCCGGCCGGCAGGAGCACGAACGGGAGAAAGCTGGTGACCGCCCACGGCACCGGCACCGTCGCCCACCAGACGAGGATCCACGCGTAGGCGGCAACCGCGAAGTGCGCCTCCGGTCCGAGGCCGGCCAGGGGCACGGCGCGAACGGCGGCGAACGCCGCCGGCCCGGCCAGCACCCGCAACGCGAATGCCCGTTGACCGGTCAGCGCTTCACTGGCCCGCACGACTCGTCTCCGGCGCGTCCACGCGAACCGTGACGATGTCCGTCTCGTGGAACTGCTGGTGTCGGACCGAGGTCGCGATATGGCGCAGCAATCGAAGCGAGACTTCCCGTTCCATCAGCACGTCGTCGGGCCGCTCCCCGAGAATCGCGATCCGGTCCTGCACGTTCTCTTCGCCGACCGCGGCCACGAACTCCAGGACCGCGCCGTCGGCTTCCTTGTGCGCCGACAGGAACAGGCGGCGCCGCTGCCGCTTCGCATCCCGCTCGTCCGGGCCGGTCAGCGTCAGCAGCGTCTCCTCGCCGGCCGCTTCGAGGCGGTGCACCATCTTCGCGTCCCAACCGCTGCGTTGCGCGAACGCGCCGAGGAACTCCCTGATCTTCGGGAGCACCGCCAGATCGAAGTCGACTTCGATTCGGGAGCGGCGGGGCGCCGTCATCTCCAGGAACAGCGTCATGAGGATGGCCACCAGGCCGCCGGTGGTGATGCCGTTCTGCAGCAGGCCGCCTGCGACGTCCGAAAGAAGCCCGGCGAATATCATGCCGTTCTGGCAACCCGTGCCGACCCAGAACGCCACGCCGGCCACCAGCCCCTTGCGATAGTCGATGCCGCCCTGCGCGATCTCGGTCATGCCGCGCACGAAGGTCAACGCCATCAGGACGGTCACATAGGCGCCGGCTACGGCGCCGGGAATCGCCAGGACCATGGCCAGCACTTTGGGCAGGAAAGCCAGGGCGATCAGCACTCCGCCCGCGGCGATTCCGACCCTGCGGGCCCCGACACCGGTAATCTGGACCACCGGTACGCTGATGGCGGCGATGGTCTGGGTCGGCATGATCCCGGCCAGGCCGGACAGCAGCTTACAGACGCCGTCCGCCGCCATGCAGCCCTGCACCGCGCGGTAGTCCACGGCTCGCGGCCGGCGCCACGAGACGCGCTGAATGGCCACGGCGCCGACGATCGTCTGCGTGGCGCCGATGAGCGCCACGAACACGAAGGCGGGCAGGAGCCCGACGAAGGCCGGGCCAACGTCCAGCTCGATGCCCGGCCACCCGCCCCGCGGCACGCCGATCCACGCCGCCTCGATCACCCGGGCCAGGTCGTAGAGACCGAACGCACCGGCGACCAGCGAGCCGGTCGCAATCCCGATGACCGGAGCCCAGAGACGGAGGGTCGCCGTCCCCTTCAGTGCGATGCCGAGTATGATCAGTATCGTCGCCAGCGCGGTCAACGGCGCGCCCAGCGCCGGCGCCTGGTCCGGCGTCTGGTGCATGCGGCTGAAGACGACCGGCAGCACGGTGACCGGTATCAACATGTTCACCGTGCCGACGATGGTCGGCGTCAGGAGCCGCCGGAACAGGGAGAGCCGCGTCGAGGCCACAATCGGCAGCAACGACGACGCAGCGACCAGCGTGCCGAGCAGTGCCGGCCCTCCTTCGGCCAGCGCTGCGGCACTGAGGCCGACGAAGGCTCCCGGCGGACCCATCGCGAGGACATAGCCGGCTCCGATCCGCCCGACGCGAGCCGCCTGCAGCGCCGTGCAGACGCCGCTGATGGCGACTGCGCTGAACACCGCCCAGGACAGGTACGCTTCACTGCTGCCGGCGGCCCGAACCACGATCGTGGGGATCAGCACGATGCTGGCGCCGCCCAGAATCACCAGCTGCACGCCGCAGCCGAAGGCAAGCGCCGCCGGAGGACTCTCGTCGGGCTGATAGCGAACGCTCGTACGCCGGCTCGAGCCGCTGCTCACCCGTCAGACGCCCTCGACTATCGTGGTGGTCGTATTCGAGCACCGGTCGAGCATCGCCTGGAGCTCGGTGTGGGCCGGGGAGTTCCACCACGACTTCGCCCGTTCGACGCTGTCGAACTCCACGAGGACGACACGGTGATGCGTCGAGTCACCCTGTACGACCTCCGTCGCACCGCCGCGCACCAGGAACCTGCCGCCGTATGCCTCGATGACTGCCGGCGCTCGCTCGCGAAACTCACCGAAGACCGCGTGGTCGGTTATCTCTATGTCTATCAGCGCGTATCCAGCCACTGTTCTTCCTCCGCAACCGCGTTTCGTAGTGTGACGACGGCACGTACCGGGGTAGGGAGCCTAGCACTCGCGTGTGACATTTCCTGAAGGTTCGCATCTGTTTTGCGTGACATTTCTGTTCGCATCGGAGGGGAGCGGAGATTACATACGAAAGTAGCCAAGCCCGCCGCGGCCCGTGCTACACTCGCGCCGTGCCGAAACGCAAACCTCGACGGAAAACCCGGGAGCACGGGCAGTGGGAAGGGGACCGACGATGGACCGAACGAGTAAAGCACTGTTGGCCGCAATCGCGGTCGGCCTGTTCCTGAACGCCGCAGCCGCGTTGAACCCCGTTCGAGCCCAGGACCCGGAGAGTCAGGCACTCCTTCGGATTATCTCTGGATGGCTCGCAGACGTGATCGCTCCCGCGGTGGTGTCGATCGCGACCGGCAGTTGCAGTAACGAGAAAATCTGCGGATGAGCGTCGACCTGGGCGCGGGGTGGTAAGAACCCGCGCTCAGGCACGGCGATGGCTGCGTGGCTATCCTGGAAGACGACCGAACAGCGCCGCCGCGATCTGCTCCGGCGTCGCGTCGATGCGGAGATCCTCGTTCAGCTCCTCCGGCGTCGGCTGATACCGCGGGTCCGACTTCGGGAGCTTGTCACTCAGCGGGCGGTCGCGTTTCGTAGGCATCAGGTGTTGTTCTCCAGCACCGCGATCAGACATACCAGTATTATAGCACACAAACAATGCTAAGTCACCGTAAACAAAGGAGTTAGCGCGTTGCGCGCAGCGTCAAGACGCATTCTGCCGGTACAATGAGCGGGCTGGCGGTTGACAGCCGCCAGCCCTGGAGGGGTGGCCGAGCGGTTGAAGGTTCCTGATTGACAATCAGGTGCTGGCCAAGCCCATCAAGCACACGCCAGCCGCGGGTTCGAATCCCGCCCCCTCCCGCCACTCAAAAAAACCTTGCCGCCCCTGCCGGGGCGTGGTGGGTCCTCTTTCTTACCCCTCCTGCGGGCATCGTAGCAGGTTGCCGCGTGTTGTGTCATGTTGTATCAGGCTATCGTGCAAGACCGTTGCGCGGAGGCGAAGATCCGGCGGCAGCGAACTTCGTAGCAGGTCGGCGCGCAACCCGCGCGGGCTCAGGCGCTTCCGGCGGCTTGGCTACGATTGCATATAATTTCCACTCCGCGTCGAGGAGCCCCGCCAGGCGAGCGTACACCTCCAGTATGACCAGAAACCCGCAGATGGACAACTAGTTTAGGGCAGTGTCCTAAGCCCCGCAGTAACGCTAGCGCCCGCGTGTGATAGCCAGGGACCGGGTGGGAGGTTGCCCTGTGACCGGTCCGCTATATTCTGATTCGTTCATGCGCCACTTGGTACCATCCGCGGCTTCAACGCGCGCCCGCTGCCGGCGCGTGGCGAGGTCCGTGTCGGACGGGGCGCCGTGCCCTGTCCGGTTCCGAGGGGGTTGCCATTGAAGGGAGTCCGACCTGCGGCGAGAGAACGAGGCGTTGCGCGAACGCATCTCGCGGCTGAGCGCGGCCCCCCTGCGCGTCAGCGCGAGCCTGGACCTCGAGACCGTGCTGCGTGAAGTCGTCGACGCGGCCCGCGATCTGACCGGTGCACGCTACGGGTCGATCACCACCATCGACGACGCTGGCGAGCCCGAGAACTTCATCACCGCCGGCTTCCCGCCGGAGGTGCACCAGCGGATCGCGGACTGGGCGGTCGGGGCGCGGCTCTTCCCGCACTTCCGAGACCTGCCGGGGCCGCTGCGGCGGGCGCGGGCGGACCGCGAGGCACTGGTCGACACGTCACCGGTAGGCGGGGCGATCCAGCGACGCGGCGCGATGCGTCGAGGGAGCGTCGAGGGCGGTGAGCACTCACAAGCAAGCGTTGCCCAGCGACATGCAGATCGTGTTCGTGTGGGAACCGCCACCGGGCGCAGGGTGTCACTCCACTCTACCCGGCGCCCGGCGGATCGTGTGGCAAGCACAACGACCTCTAGTCCGACTCCCGGCCTTTGCGCCGCAGCACCCCAAGCCGTGCAGCGATATGTCACCCGCGTGTGATACCCAGGTACCGCATTTGAGGTCTTTCTGTGACGGCTCCGCGACATTCAAACCCTGTTCATGCGCCTTTGGTACCATTCTGCGGCTTCAAGCGCGTGTCCGTCGCGTGCGCGCGGCGAGGTCCGTGTCGGACCAGGCGCCTTGGCCTGTTCGGTTCTCCGGGGGGGTGCCATTGAAGGAGTCCGACCTGCGCCGAGAGAACGAGGCGTTGCGCGAACGCATCTCGAAGTTGAGCTCGGCGGCGCTGCGTGTGAGCGCGAGCCTCGACCTCGACACCGTGCTGCATGAAGTCGTCGAGGGCGCCCGCGAGTTGACACGTGCCCGCTACGGGTCGATCACGACCGTTGACGACGCGGGGCATCCGCAGAACTTCATCACCGCCGGGGTCGCGCCGGAGGTGCACCGGCGGATGGCCGGGTGGGAGGACGGGCAGCGGTTCTTCCCACACCTGCGGGACCTTCCAGGCCCGCTGCGAGTGCGGGACCTGCCCGCCTACGTCGACTCGCTCGGCCTATCGTCGGACCTGATACCGGTGAAGACCTTCCAGGCCACGCCGATGCGGCACCGGGGCGCGCTCGTCGGCCACTTCTTTCTTGCCGAGAAGGACGACGGACGCGAGTTCACCAGCGAGGACGAGGAGATCCTGGTGCTTTTCGCGTCGCAGGCGGCGACGGCGATCGCCAACGCCCGTACGCACCGGGACGAACAGCAGGCGCGGGCGGACATGGAGGCCCTGGTCGACACGTCGCCGGTAGGCGTCGTGGTCTTCAACGCCCGGACCGGCCAGCCGTTGTCGCTCAACCGCGAGATCAGGCGGATCGTCGAGGGCCTGCGGACGCCGGGGCGCTCGGTGGAGGACCTGCTGGAGGTCATCACGTGCCGGCGTGCCGATGGGCGGGAGATCGCGCTTGCGGAGTTCCCGCTGGCGCAGCAGTTTGGCAGCGCCGAGACGGTGCGGGCCGAGCAGATCGTGCTGACGGTCCCCGACGGCCGGAGCGTCACGACGCTGGTCAACGCCACGCCGATCCAGGGGGCCGACGGCACGGTCGAGTCGGTGGTCGTGACCATGCAGGATCTGGCGCCGCTCGAGGAGCTCGAGCGCATGCGGGCCGAGTTTCTGGGCATGGTGAGCCACGAACTGCAGGTTCCGCTGACTTCGATCAAGGGCTCGACCGCCACCGTGCTGGGCGCCTCGGAGGAACCCAACCCGGCCGAGGCGCTGCAGTTCTTTCGCATCATCGACCAGCAGGCCGATCACATGCGCGGCCTGATCAGGAACCTGCTCGATGTGGGGCGCATCGAGACGGGCATGCTCTCGATTTCGACCGCGCCGGCCGAGGTCGCCGGCCTGGTGGAGCAGGCCAGGAACACGTTCGTCAGCGGCGGCGGCCGGCAGGACCTCCGTATCGACCTCGCCCCGGACCTGCCGCGGGTGACGGCCGACCGGCAGCGGATTGTGCAGGTCCTCAACAACCTCCTGTCGAACGCGTCGAGGCACTCTCCACCGTCGTCCCCGATTCGGATCGCCGCGGCGCGCGACGGCGTGCACGTTGCGATGTCGGTGTCCGACGAAGGCGCCGGCGTGCCGCCGGAGCAACTGCCGCACCTGTTCCGCAAACACGCCGGCTTCGTTGGCGCCGATCGCAAGGGCCGCGGCGGGGCCACCGGTCTCGGGCTGGCCATCTGCAAGGGGCTGGTCGAGGCGCACGGGGGCCGCATCTGGGCCGAAAGCGGTGGCACGAACCAGGGGACGCGGATCGTGTTCACGATTCCGGCGGCCGATGAGGCCGGAGACCGCGCCGCGACAGATGTCGCCGGAACCGGTTCCCGCTCACCGGTCGAAGGACAGCATGAGAGGCGCGTGCTGGTGGTGGACGACGACCCGCAGGCGCTCCGGCGCGTTCGCGACACCCTCACAGCAGCCGGCTACCAGACGCTGGTGACCGGCGACGCGCGGCAGGTGCCCCACCTGCTCAGGACCGAGAGGCCCCACCTGGTCCTGCTGGACTTGATGCTCCCGGAAACCGACGGGCTCGCGTTGCTGCGACGCATTCCCGAGCTGGCCGATCTGCCCGTCATCATCATCTCCGTCTACGGCAGGGAGGAGACGATCGCCAAGGCCTTCGAGATGGGCGCCGACGACTACATCGTCAAGCCCTTCTCGCCTACGGAGCTGACGGCAAGAGTCCGGGCGGCGCTGCGCCGACGGACGGGGAGCGAGCCGTTCACGCTCCGAGACCTGGCCATCCATTACGAGCAACGCACCGCGACTGTGGACGGCCGTCGCGTGGAGTTGACGCCGACCGAGTACAAGGTGCTGCGCCTGCTCTCGGTGAACGCGGGCCGGGTGTTGACGTACGACACCCTGCTCCGCCGGGTCTGGCGCGAACGGGATGACCATGACTGGCGAGTCGTGCGGGCCCTGGTCAGGCGACTGCGCCGCAAGCTGGGCGACGACCCGGCGAAACCGAAGTACATCGTCACCAAGCGGGGGGTCGGCTACCGCATGGCGCGGGCAGACGACGTGTGAAGCCCTCTCTGCCGCGGCGGCGCCGGGCTCCGGATCCTCCGGTTGCATGAGGAATCCAGCTCCATGACAAGGGAACAATGGACCCGCAGATCGCGACGACGGTCGCCGGCCTGCTGGCCGGTGTACTCGCGGTCGGCGCCCAGGGCGGCGTATTCTGGGACTGTCGGCGTGTGCGCCGAGATGGTGCGCCTGCCGAACGGTGTGGCCCTGGGCCGATCGCCACGTTGCCTTCGAGCAGGAAGATGGAGCAACGACTAGCTTGGCGCGTCTTTGCACTGTGCCTTCTGTTGGCCGCCGCTGCGTGCGGGGACGGGAAAACGGGTCCGACCGGACCCACTACTAGCGTGACGCCCAGCGGCACGGACCTCCCCACGGTCGGCGGTGCCTACACGGGAACGATCTCCGCGTGGCTGAACGGGCAGCCTATCGGGACATACCCGATCACGATGACGGTGGAACAGTCCGGGAACCGGATCACCGTGGAGGGGACGATAGAAAGCGACGCGATCCTCATGGACACGGCAAGCGGAACGATCACCGCCGCCGGGACATTCACGGCGGACTTGGCCGACGACGACAGCGAGGCGTGCGGCCGGCGCACGAACCGAAGCATGGAGATTCGGTTCACCGGCGGATCCGCGGACATGAAGTCGTCCTGGCAATCCGAAGGGTGCGGCGACGCACGCTTCGAGGCGACCCTGAGCAGGGTCTAGCTCCGCCGGAGCCACCGAGCAGGAGACCCTGTTGAGGCAGCCGAGCATGGACAGCACGAACAGGACTGGTTTCAAGGCATGTCTGGAGCAACCGAGTTGAAGACCCGGCGGATTGCCGTTGCGTTCGTCGTCCTGCTGGCTTCTGCGAGCGCCGCGGCGCAGGACATCCGCGACGTCGACCTGTGTGCGCTCCCTCCGGATCGGCCGATGCGGGCCGTTCACGCCGGCGGGAACTGGGGCAACAACCGCCTGACCGTCGAGGCGTGGGAGAAGGACACGTCGGAGCCGCTCGTACCGCCCGACTACGTCGCCTTCCTCCAGGAGCTGCGCGTCAACTGGGTCGGACTCTCCGTTGCGCTGCACTACGACGACAGCATGGACAGCACCGTCGAGCGCGTGTATTCGACGGACGTCCGGATCCCGACCTTCTCGGATCGGGCGCTGCGGCAGTACATCCGGGAGTTCCGGGAGCACGACTTCGAGGTGTACCTCACGTTGGCGTTCGAGGCCTTTGAAGCCGAGGAGTCGCAGCGTCCTGTGAATCGAGGGCAGCTCGGACTGCCCGCCATCCCCGACTACGGACCGACGGTCCGGCCCGAGGACTGGCCATGGCTCCCCCACCACACCGACCACGCTCGGTTCGTTCGGGAGTTCTGGAGCACGTACACCGACCAGGCGGTCCACTACGCCCGGATCGCACAGGAAGAGGGCATCGGCATGTACTCGCTCGGCACGGAGACCGACAGCCTGTTCCGCTCACGGTCGGGCGGGGACTTCTGGGTGAACGATTTCGGCAACGAACTGCGAACGCTGGCCGAGAGCGTGCGGGCCGAGTACGGCGGGCTGTTGACGTACACCATGCTGTACCTGGCGACCATCGGCGATTGGTTCGACCCGGGATCGAAGTACCTGTGGGAGGACCTCGAGCTCGACGTCGTAGGCGTCAGCGGCTACTACCCGCTGGCGGAGCCGCCGCTCGACGCGGTCATGAGCGTGGAGACGTTGCAGCAGTCGTACAACCGCATCTTTCGGGAGCACCTCCTGCCGCTGGCGGCCGAGAACACAGGTCGACCGATCGTCTTCACCGAGTACGGATTCATGGACATCGTCGAAGCGCCCACGAGTCCCGGCAACGCGCGGCAAGGCGAGCGCTTCGAGTTTTCCGACGGCAACGGGAACGGCGTCGATGACGGGCGCGAGACCCAGGCGAACATCGTCCAGGCGTTGTTCCGGACGATGGATCGGTATCCCGGCACGATTCACGGCACGTTCTTCTGGGACACCAACATCGCCAGCAACGAGTTGTGGCGGAGCTTCTGGGCCGATGCCCGCAGCTACAGCATCCGGGACAAACCGGCGAGCGAGGTTGTCCAGCGGCAATACGCTTGCTACGAATGAGGGATCCGTGAAGCCCGGTCCTGGTTCGTCGGCTCGAGGCGGGGTCTGAAGGAAGCGCGGAGCAAGGCCGCGACCCGATGGACGCCACGAAGGCGACGCCGGCCTTGGCGAGGGCGTCGAGGATGGTCACGCTCTGACCCCGCGACCGGCCGAGGCGCGAGAGCTCGCTCACGACGAGAAGGTCCTGCGCTGCAGGACGCTTCTCAGCTTGCGGAGCCGTCGGTGCTTCTCGGACGTCTTTCCGGAAGCGGTCGCCTCCACCCCGCAGCCGCATACCCCGGCCATCACACGAGCTCCCGAGTATCCACCGTCACCGTAAGCACGTCGAGGTCGTAGAACTGCTCGTGCTTCACCTCCTTCGCCACGTGGCGGAGGATGCGTGGGCCGACGTCGGTGACGATCTCGCGGTCCTCGTCCAGCTTGCCGAGGCGATCCTCCAGGTTGACATCGTCGGGGCCGGCGACGAGCTCGATCTGGAGGACGTCGTCGACCGGCCGCACCGCGACGCGCACGGGTTGCGGCTTCGATTCCTCCTGCCGCTCGAGCAGGTACAGGAACGCCTCCTCGCCGGCAAGCTGCAGGCGGTTGACGGCGACGTCGTCCCAGCCGGCGCGCTCCGCCGCGCGGTCTAGCGCGGCGCGGAGCTTCGAGAGCGACCGCACGCTCGGCTCCAGCACGTCGTGCTGGGCACGTTGCCTGAGAGACACCAGCAGCGTCAAGACCATGGCGATGATGCCCCCGGCGGCCATGCCGCTGTCGAGGATGCCCCGGGACCACTCGGGCAGGTGGTCCGGAAAGATGGCGCCGTACTGGAAGCCGAGGCCCGCCCAGAACGAGATGCCGACGATGAGGCCGCGCTCGTAGCCGAACCCGCCGGTGGTGACCAGCCGCACGCCCTGGCGGAACAGCAGCACGACGAAGACGAAGGCGTACGCGCCGACGACCGGGTCGGGCACGACCTGCAGCAGCGCGGGAATCTTGGGCACGAAGGCGGTGAGGACGATGATGATCCCGCTCCACAGGGCCACCCGCCGCGCCGCGACGCCCGTGAGGTCGGCGATGGAGATGCTGCTCGAGTAGGTGGTGTTGGGCACGGTGCCGGCGAGGCCGGAGAGCAGGTTGCCGACGCCGTCCGCGTTCAGCGCCCGCTGGACGACCTTGAAGTCCACCGGCACCGGGGTGCGGTGGGAGACCCGCTGTATCGCGATGGCGTCGCCGTAGGTCTCGATGGCGCCGATGATGGTGACGATGACGAACGGGACGAGCAGGCCGAAGAACCGCGCGTCGAACGACAGGTCGAGGCCCGGCCAGCCGGTCTGGGGCAAGCCGAGCCAAGCCGCGTCGAGCACCGGCGTCCAGTTCAGCATCCCGATCGGAGCGGAGGCGACGCTGCCCGCCACAATGCCGACGAGGGGCGCCCACAGGCGGGCCGCGCCGCGCGCGTAGAGCGATATCAGGATGATGGTCACGAAGGCGGTGACGGCGACCAGCGGCCCGCTCGGTGAGGCGGGGTCGACGCCGGGGGGCAACGTCGCCAGCATGTCCGTCGTGATGGGGAAGACGTTGACGGCGAGCAGCATGATCACGGTGCCGCCGACCGTGGGCGTGATCAGCCGGCGGAAGAACGACAGCCGCGCGGAGAAGAAGAACTGCACCAACGACGAGGCGGCGACGAGCGTCGCGAGCAGCGACAGGCCGCCGGCTGCCACCGCCGCCGCCGAGACACCGATGAACGCGCCCGACGTGCCCATGTAGAGGGGGTAGCCGGCGCCGATCGGGCCGGCCGGCCGGGCTTGCAAGATGGTCGCGAGCCCGCTGACCACCAGCGCCGAGAACACCGCCCACTCCAGCCCCTCGCGATTGCCTGCGGCGTTGAGGACGATGATGGGAATGAGGATGACGCCGGTCAGGACGAGGGTGACCACCTGCAGGCTGAGCCCGAGGGTCAGCCCGTCCGACGGCGTTTCGTCGACGGCATAACGCAAGCGAGAATTCGATGTCGATCCTCGTCCAGGGTCGCTCATGAACCACTCCTCGGATCGCCGTGTGGCAACGACGACCTCAGCCCCTTTCCGCCTTGGCGCCGCAGCACGCCAAGGCGCCACGCGTAACGCTATCGCCTCCGTGTGATACTCAGGGGACCTGTGCGCGGAACGCCGTGTGACCGTTCCGCTACATTCGAGTCTCTACGGCGTGATCGATTCCATCGAAGGCGAGGTCGTTCTCGTACGACTTGCCGGCGGCCGGTGGGGCGGCTTGGTGGTTCCTGCGACTCGACACGAACTGGCGCCCGCCGATCGCTAGCAGTCCGTGATGAAACCCCGCGTGGCGCCGAGAGCGGCGAGGCACCGGCGTGGCAAGGCGCGACGAAGGACCATATCGGGCATATTCGACCGAGGAGCAACGCCGTCCACGCTGGATGCATCGTCGCTCGAATGCAGCGGGGCCTTGCCACCGGCTGTAGCGGCCACAAGAGGAGGACGAGGAGACACGCCTTGCGTGCACCAACTCGACGGCGACGTCGGCTACGGAGTGCCGGTCGGCAACGTACCCGGTCGGTCTGGACCGAGTCCTGATCGTCGCCACGCAGCAGAGGGGCGGGCGGGGGACTTCCCATCGTTTCGTCCAGGGGTTCGGTCTTGACCTTTGAGTGCCGCGTCGCTGCATGGGGGGTGGAGCGGCGCAGAGGGAACCGTGACATGAAGAAGATGCGGTGGGGAATCGTTGTAGGCATGCTTGCCTTGCGGGTGTCGAACACCGGCGGCGTCATGGCGAACGACTGGGAAGTGTGGCTGTCGGATCAGTCGGACAGCGCCGACATCAGCGCCGAGAATCCGAGCGGTACGTTCGGAAGTCGGATCATCATCTACGAAGGCCGCAACATCGTGGATGCCCCACCCGGAACGTATGGCGAGGACCACGCGATGTACGGGCCGACGGTGATCGAGGCGCACCATGTCTTTCCGAACGCGCTCTCCGAGCTTGGCGTGAACGTCGATGTCCTGCACGGCATGCTGCCGCATCCGGACCACCGCTACCTGAACGCGAACTTCTTCGGCCCCGGTGTCGGGCTGGTCGGGATCATCGACGCGCGGGGGCAGTGCGGGCCGGCGGGCGGGGAAGCCTGCGGTCCGATCCGAGGCGGCCGAAGAGACGCCGGGAAGCTCGCCGCGGCGCTCTTCCGCACGACCGGACCGGAGGGTTCCGCGCCCAGGAACCACATGTCCTTCTGGACGGCGGACGGCACCAAGCTGATCGTCGCCAACCTGAGCGCCAAGCTCCTGGAACGCATCGACTACGACGCCGAGACGGGCCTGTTCACCTTCAACCGCGCGGCCACGCTCGACCTGGTCGGGGGACGCAATCTGGCGGCCATGCCGGCGATGGCCGATTCGACACTACCGATGGGACGGGTCACGGGGGTGTACGCCAACTTCCAGTCGACGCTCACGCCGAGCGGAGCGCTTCGGGAGGGGCCGGGCAGGCCGAACAACGTCGTGATCTGCCCGATCCCCGAGCAGGAACAGCCGTCACGTCTACGTCACGTTCGGCGGCGGCGGCCTGTTCGTCGTCGACCTGACGACCGAGCCGATGTCGATCGTCGCGGAATACACCAACGACGTCATCAGCGTCGCCGGGTGCGGGGGGGCCGAGGGAGACGACTTCATGTACCTGAACGCGGGGGTGTCGGCAAGCCCTGCCGGGGCCGACGACTCGACGTTCATACTGTATCGTCTGCCGCTCGATTATCCGGCCGGTCCTGTGGCTGATGCCGTGCCCAACGAACCGCCGGTCGTGAAGTTCTTCGAGGTGAAGCAGATGGACATCACCTCGGAGGCGGAGCTCGCCGTGCGGCGGGACGCCCACGGTCTGGTCATGTCGCCTGACCGCCGCCTCCTCTACCAGTTCGACCGCGTGCAGAACAACGCGGAAGTGTTCGACGTGCGCATGATCGACGACGATCCGGACGCACCGCTCTCCGCGCACGCGCCGGCGCATGTCGGGACGCTCGATCTCACCGGGTCGGGTCACTGCGTGGGCGAGAGCGCTCCGTTCGTCGACATCAACGGGGACAACTACGAATCCAATGACGATCCGGCTCCGGATCTGGTCGATATCGCTCCGGACGGGAGCAGGCTCATCGTCGCCTTCCGCGGGCCGCACCCGGTCACCGTGAAGCACGCCGCGCTGGGCAGTTGTCCGGGGTTCGGCGTCGTCACGCTCGACGACGACAGGATGACCGGAGCGCTGACTCACGTCTTCAGGACCGTCGTGACCGACGCCACGGGGACCAGGAATCTGAGCGACATTCACGCGGCGGCGGTGCGGCTGCGCGGAAAGCCGGCTCCGATCGCTGGAACGCTGCAGGATCGGAGACTGCGGGTTGGCGCCGAGAGCGACGTGTTCGTGGGTGCGGCGTTTCACGATCCCGACGGCGATCCGCTGCTGTTCACGGCGTTGTCATCGGCGCCGGAGGTGGTGGCGCTCCGTCGGACAGGAGCTCTTCTGACCCTGACGGGCATGAGCTTGGGGAGGGCGGTGATTCAGGTGATTGCGACCGATCCCGGCGGCTACACCGCGATGCAGTCGTTCACCGTGGCTGTGACGGAAACAGGAGATGGTCGCCATCAGCACCGAATAGCGCCCGTGCGGCCGCCGGAAGAGGACCGAAGCTGAACCAGGATGGCGCCAGTTTCAGATACCTCGCGGAGTAGATGACATGAGACCCGGATACTTGCGCATCGTCCTGGCAGTTGCTCTCGCCTTCGCCGGCGTCCGGCCAGCGTCGGCGCAGGGCGCCGATGGGGAAGGGATCCTGGCATCTGCCCTGCGGATGGCGTCCGGCGAGTCCGGACAGGAAGCGATTGTGCGGCGTGGACGCTCCGCAGCGAAGGTGACCACGATGATCGTGCTGGTGGGGGCCGGCATCGGAATGGCGTTGGCCGCAGACCCGCACTACGTGCCCTCGCGCTTCGTGCCCGGCAACGCTCCGGGCCGGGTGGACTTGAGCGTGTACCTGGGAAGCGGCGACTATCCCGGTCACAGCTACCGCCTCACCCACAGACGGGGCGACGACTACGGCACGAGGCACGTCTGCTCCGCTTTCGAGTGCGGGTTCACGGACTACCAATTGGAGCAGCAGTACATCTTCGGCTACAAGGATGGGTACGACGATGGCCACTACGAAGGTCGCGTGAACGGGCACCGGCAAGGCTGGATGGATGGACGGGCGTCCGCAATCGAGATCCTGGACGCCAACGGATTCGTGGTCTACGACGGTGCGTTCACGCCGGAATCGTACGTAGTACAGGAAGAATTCAGCGACAGGAAGGGCATGCGTCTGGGAGGAATCGCCTTGACTGCGGCCGGCGCGCTCATCGGGCTGCTCTGGCCCGACAGCCCTGCGAGAAGCCTGAGCATCAACACGATTCCCGACAACGGCAATCTGAGCATCGACGCAAGGTATTCGGTCGGCTTCTGAAGAAGCTCACGCCTCGGGACGCGGCGGCCGGAAGAGCGGGCGCGCGCCCGCGGCTCGTCGCGGCGGTCCGGCGCCGCCGCGGACGGAGCGGACGCACTGACACTGATGCCGGAGCAACGGCTCTCGGTCCCGGTTTGTCCGCGGCGCGAGAACGGTCATCTGTGGCGGTTCGACCGGGAGCGCTCGACGGCCGATTGTCAGGCGGACGTGTGCCAAGCGTGCGGGCTGGCGCGGCTGACATCGTATCGTACCGGGCAGGTGGTGCGCTACTGCGGTTCGGGAGCGGACGGATGACACTGCCGGCGAGGCCGTTGGTCGTTTCACCAGCGGCGGGCGCAGGCTCCCGGTTCTGATCGGGTACGGTCTTGCGCGTGGCCGTGGGAGGCCGGTGTTGTGTTCGGTGGGGTCCACACGCGGCGGCCAGCCCGCGATCCATGCGGCCCTTCGGTGCCTCGCCCCACGCGATTTCCCGATGTCGCTTCCGAATCGTCTCCCGGGCCGGAACCCTTGGCCGGCGAGACCAGCGCGTCACCGCCATGTCCATCAGCCTCGGTTTCGCCCCTGCGGTACCGGGCCGCCCCATCACGGCGTTGACCCTGTCATGAGTAAGTACGGGCGCGTGGCGCCGCGATGTTTGATGATGTAGCAAAGTTATCGCAGCCCCCCCCCCCCCCCCCCAGGCGCGTAAGTGTCACATCTGTTGTGTAGTCTCCCTAGTCGCTTCTAAATCCGAAGCGGGGCCCGTAAGCGGCGAAGGAGAAGCCCGATGCTTGGTCTGTTGGATGCAACGCCGCGCGAAACGCCTCGCTTGTGGGAACTTCTCGTGGTTCCCGCAAGCCGGCCGCCGGTCTCTGCCGCACTTGCCCCGGACGGCGCGGGGTGTGCGTGTTGGCGCTGCTTCACCACGACGAGCCGGAGGCGCAGCCGAAGCGCATGCCGAAGCATGAGGGACCCGCCGACGCATCGTGGCTCTTGAGCGGCGTGCTTTCTTGATTCTGCAGATTGGACCTTGTCGGGTCTGCTTCTTTGCTTTCGGGCTGCAAGTAGCGCCGAAGCTCTCGGTTCTCCGTCCGGCGCACACCCCGACACGCAGACCCTGTCTTATGGACATCCTCCGGTCGGTCAGCACGGATTGGAAGCTTGCCTCGAAGGTGTGCGGGCGGGCCTCGAGGCAAGGGTCCCCCGGGCGGGGGCGGAGCGAATCCCGGCCAACTATTGCCAGGGGACAGGTCCGGGCCGGCGGGCTCGGGCCTTCGGCGGAGGGACGCTTGCGCTGGCAGCGGCGCAGGGGTGGAGGTAGCGGCGGTTGGCTGGTGCCGGCGATGGTCCTGCTCGGCGTGGCGTTCGCTGCCGTCGATGCCTCCGCGCAGAGCGTGACGCTGTCCGTGTCACCCGCCACCCTGGCCGAGGACGCTGCCGCGACCGACGTGACGGTGACCGCCACGCTGTCCGAGGCGCAGACCGACGCCACCACCGTCACGCTGTCGCTGGCCGGAACGGCCAGGGCCACCGACTATACGGTCCTGGGGTCGATTCCCTCCATCACGATCCCGCCGAACGAGACGAGCGCCGATGCGACCCTGGTCGTCTCGCCGGTGGACGACGCGTTCTACGAAGGGGACGAGACCGTCACGGTGGACGGCGCCGCCGGCAGCTTGGCGGTGACCGGCGCGTCTCTGACCCTGACGGACACTGAAGCGCTGCCGACGTTGACAATCACTGCTAGTGGTATCCGCAGTGTTGATGAAGGAGCCACTCGGGTTCTGGACCTCACCGCACTGCTGGACGGCACATTCGAGGACGACGTCGTGATCCGCGTGAGTGTTCACTTGAGCACCACCGCGAGTTCTACGGACTACAGCATCACTCCCTCCTTGCCGGCGGAGCTCAATGTGGAAGCGGGCACACAGAGTGTGGTGCGTGAGTTTACTGTCATGGCTGTGGATGACGACCTGGCGGAGCGTTCAGAGTGGTTGCGCTTGCGGGCAGCAGTGTCGTATCGGGGGAGCACGATAGAATCGAACAACCTCCGATTTGTGAGAATTGCTGATGACGACGGTGCTGTGGCTACGCTTCTTGCCCCAGCTCCTTACTTCATATATGCGGGCGAGTCGACCACCGTGACCTTTGGGGTGAGGCTCAGTCGCAGCCTAGGGCAGAACGTCTCTTTTGGCATGACCCCGCCGTCCGCGCAGACAACTTGGTTTGAGCCGAGTTCGGGCACGATCACGGTCGCTGCGGGGGAAACCTATGGATCTGCGACGTTCATTGTGACGCCTCCCGGGAACACTCCTTTTGGCACGAATGGGCAGTTACTGGTAACCTATCCCCAGCAAGTGATCGGCAGTGCCGGCCACATCTCTATGCGTGTCGTAACCAACCGTGCGCCGAGGATTGCTGGTGAGCTTCGTTGGTCAATCGGCCCTGGTGTCCTGCCAGCTGGCTCCACGGTTTCTTTTGAAACTTCGTTCGACCGGCCGTTCGAGCTGCTGACCGGAACGCTGACTCTCACGCTGGACAGTGGCAACGTGGTGGCTCCGTGCGTGCTGGACTCTACAATTGTGCGGTGCGAATATCTGATACGCCCAGGCGACTACGACTTCGACGGCAGCGTCTCGGTCGCCCCCGGGGGACTTCAGTTCACTTGGCGCGACGAGCGAGATTCCAGCATCACCTGGCCCGTACCTACCTATCCGTCCACCGCCAGGCAGTTGCCGCTCCCACGCATCTATGGCGGGCAGCACGCGATCGACCTCTCCGTTAGCCCGCAGACCCTGCAGGAAGGCACCGGTGCGACCAGCCTGACGGTGCGCGCCATAGATGCGACCCAACGACTCCGCTCGACATCGCTGACGGTGCCCTTCGTGTTCCAGGACGGCACGACATCGTCTGCCGACTACGTCGTGACCGGCCAGCAGACCGTCACGATACCGGCCGGGGAGCTTGAGGGCAGCACGACGGTGACGTTCACCCCGGTGGACGACTTCGTGAAGGAGAGTCGCGTCGAGACCGTGCGGGTCGAGGCGGACCCGTCGATGCCTTCGATCTTCGCGCGGGCCGCTGAACTGCGGATCCTGGACGCGCCGAGCATCGCGCTGTCGGCGTCGCCGGGAAGCGTGAGCGAGGACGGCGGCGGGCAGACGGTGACGGTGACGGCGGCGCTCGGGGATGCGACCGACCAGGTCCGGCCGCGGGAGATCCCGGTGACGCTGACGTTCGCCGGCTCGGCGGTCGAGGGCGACGACTTCTCGGTGACCGGGGAGACGGTGGTGACCATTCCAGCGAACGCGCGCTCTGGCACGACGACGCTGACGCTGACGCCGGTGAACGACCGGCTGCTGGAGATGGACGAGACGATTGAGCTGAGGGGCTCGACGCCGGGCCTGCTGGTGGAGGGGACGGCGCTGACGCTGGCCGACGACGACATGACGCCGGAGGTGGTGCTGGCCGTCGACGACGCGACGGTGCTGGAGAGCGAGACGGGCGGCTCGGCGGTGAGGGTGACGGCGACGCTGGACCCGTCGGTGATGGTGAGCGCCGACGTGGTGGTGACGCTGGACCTGGGCGGGACGGCGACCGAGGGTGCGAGCGGCGACTACACGGCGTCGTGGTCGCCGTCGGCGAGGCAGATCACGATTCCGTCGGGGTCGGATGCGGGGTTGGCGGACGTGACGCTGACGCTGACGCCGCAACAGGACACGGAAGCGGAGGGCGACGAGACGATCGTGGTGCAGGGCACGGCGGTGGTGCAGGACACGGAGATGGGTGCGCTGACGGTGCAGGTGGCGACGGTCACGCTGGAGGACGACGACACGCAAGGCGTGGTGATCGAGCCGCGGGCGCTGGAGGTGGCCGAGGGGGGCAGCGCGAGCTACACGGTGGTGCTGGCCTCGCAGCCGACGGCGGACGTGGTGGTGGGGATGACGACGGCGCTGGCGGACACGGACCTGACTGTGGTGCCGGCGGCGCTGACGTTCACGGTGGACGACTGGGACACGGAGCAGACGGTGACGGTGAGCGCGGCGGACGACGCGGACCCGGACGACGACGAGGTGACGCTGTCGCATACGGCCAGCGGCGGCGGCTACGACTCGGTCGCGGTGGACGACGTGGTGGTGACGGTCACCGACGACGACGAGGACGTGACGGTGTCGGTGGCGGCGGCCTCCACGACGGAGGGCTCGGACGTGACGTTCACGGCCGAGCTGTCGCGGGCGGTGGACTTCGACGTGGTGCTGGGCTGGAGCACGGGCGACGACGGCACGGCGGGTGCGCGCCAGGCGACGTCGGGGACCGACTACACGGCGGTGACCAGCGGCAGCGTGACGGTCGTGGCGGGCGACACGGCGGCGACCTTCTCGGTCTCGACCACGCAGGACACGGACACGGAGGGGGACGAGACCTTCGCGGTGACGGTGACCGGGACGGCGCTGCCCGAGTGGGTCACGATCCCGACGGCTTCGGCGGTCGGGACCATCGAGGACGACGACGCGGCGACGGTGTCGGTGGCGGCGGCCTCGGCGACCGAGGGCTCGGACGTGACGTTCACGGTCGAGCTTTCGAAGACGGTGGGTTCCGACGTGGTGCTGGGCTGGAGCACGGACGACGACGGCACGTCGGGAGCGCGTCAGGCGACGTCGGGGACCGACTACACGGCGGTGACCGACGGCAGCGTGACGGTCGTGGCGGGCGCGACCGAGGCGACCTTCTCGGTCTCGACCACCCAGGATTCGGACACCGAGAGCGACGAGACGTTCGCGGTGACCGTGGTGGGGAGCACGCTGCCGCCGGGCGTGACGGTGGATACGGCCACGGCGGTCGGGACCATCGAGGACGACGACGCGGCGACGGTGTCGGTGGCGGCGGCCTCGGCGACCGAGGGCTCGGACGTGACGTTCACGGTCGAGCTTTCGAAGACGGTGGGTTCCGACGTGGTGCTGGGCTGGAGCACGGGCGACGACGACACGCCGGGAGCGCGTCAGGCGACGTCGGGGACCGACTACACGGCGGTGACCGACGGCAGCGTGACGGTCGTGGCGGGCGCGACCGAGGCGACCTTCTCGGTGAGCACGACGCAGGACACGCTGGTCGAGGGCGACGAGACGTTCGCGGTGACGGTGGTGGGGAGCACGCTGCCGCCGGGCGTGACGGTGGAAACGGGCACGGCGGTCGGGACGATCACCGAGGACGACACGCCCGACTTCACGCTCGCGGTCGACCCGGCGTCGATTGCCGAGGACGGGGGCACGTCGACGGTGACGGTGTCGAGCGGCGGGGTGACGTTCGCGACCGACCAGACCATCACGCTGACGCTGACGGGGTCGGCGACGCAGGAGACCGACTACACGATCGGGTCTGCGTCTCTGACGCTGGAGGCCGGGGGCGCGTCGGTGACAACGACGGTGACCGCTGTGGACGACTCGGTGGACGACGACGGCGAGACGGTGGTGATCGAGGCGAGCCTGGGCGGGAACCTGGTCGGCACGTCGCAGACGGTGACGATCACCGACGACGACGAGAAGGGCCTGGATCTGTCGCCGACGTCGCTGAACCCGAACGAGGGCGGGACTCAGACCTACACGGTGGTGCTGTCATCGGAGCCGACGGACACGGTGACGGTGACCATGGGGGGCACCGCCGGCACGGACCTGACGCTGGACAAGACGAGCCTGACGTTCACGACTTTGACGTGGGGTACGGCGCAGACGGTGACGGTGACGGCGGGCCAGGACGACGACGCGGTGGACGACACGGCGACGCTGACGCACACGGCGACGGGCGGGGACTACGCGGGAGAGACGGCGGACCTCCCGGTAACGGTGAACGACGACGAGTCGGTGGGTATCGTGCTGACGCCGACGTCGCTGAACCCGAACGAGGGCGGGACTCCGACCTACACGGTGGTGCTGTCATCGGAGCCGACGACGACGGTGACGGTGGCGATCAGCGGTACGTCGAACACGGACCTGACGCTGGACACGACGAGCCTGACGTTCACGACGTCGACGTGGGGTACGGCGCAGACGGTGACGGTGACGGTGGGTCAGGACGCCGACGCGGTTGACGACACGGCGACGCTGTTGCACACGGCGTCGGGTGGGGATTACGCGGGCCGGACGGCGGACCTTCCGGTGACGGTGAACGACGACGAGACGGTGGGCATCGTGCTGATGCCGACGTCGCTGAGCCCGAACGAGGGGTCGAGCCCGACCTACACGGTGGTGCTGTCATCGGAGCCGACGGCGACGGTGACGGTGGCGATCAGCGGCACGTCGAACACGGACCTGACGCTGGACACGACGAGCCTGACGTTCACGACATCGACGTGGGGTACGGCGCAGACGGTGACGGTGACGGTGGGTCAGGACGCCGACGCGGTTGACGACACGGCGACGCTGACGCATACGGCGTCTGGCGGAGACTACGCGGGAGAGACGGCGTCCCTGCCGGTGACGTTGACCGACGACGAGTCGGTGGGTCTGGTGCTGACGCCAGCGTCGCTGAACCCGAACGAGGGCGGGACTCGGACCTACACGGTGGTGCTGTCATCGGAGCCGACGGACACGGTGACGGTGACCATGGGGGGCACGGCCGGCACGGACCTGACGCTGGACACGACGAGCCTGACGTTCACGACGTCGACGTGGGGTACGGCGCAGACGGTGACGGTGACGGTGGGTCAGGACGCCGACGCGGTTGACGACACGGCGACGCTGACGCACACGGCGACGGGCGGGGACTACGCGGGAGAGACGGCGGACCTCCCGGTAACGGTGAACGACGACGAGTCGGTGGGTATCGTGCTGACGCCGACGTCGCTGAACCCGAACGAGGGCGGGACTCCGACCTACACGGTGGTGCTGTCATCGGAGCCGACGACGACGGTGACGGTGGCGATCAGCGGTACGTCGAACACGGACCTGACGCTGGACACGACGAGCCTGACGTTCACGACGTCGACGTGGGGTACGGCGCAGACGGTGACGGTGACGGTGGGTCAGGACGCCGACGCGGTTGACGACACGGCGACGCTGACGCATACGGCGTCTGGCGGAGACTACGCGGGAGAGACGGCGTCCCTGCCGGTGACGTTGACCGACGACGAGTCGGTGGGCATCGTGCTGACGCCGACGTCGCTGAACCCGAACGAGGGCGGGACTCGGACCTACACGGTGGTGCTGTCATCGGAGCCGACGGACACGGTGACGGTGACCATGGGGGGCACGGCCGGCACGGACCTGACGCTGGACACGACGAGCCTGACGTTCACGACGTCGACGTGGGGTACGGCGCAGACGGTGACGGTGACGGTGGGTCAGGACGCCGACGCGGTTGACGACACGGCGACGCTGACGCACACGGCGACGGGCGGGGACTACGCGGGAGAGACGGCGGACCTCCCGGTAACGGTGACCGACGACGAGTCGGTGGGTATCGTGCTGACGCCGACGTCCCTGAACCCGACCGAGGGCGGCACTCCGACCTACACGGTGGTGCTGTCATCGGAACCGACGGCGACGGTGACGGTGACCATCGGGGGCACGGCCGGCACGGACCTGACGCTGGACACGACGAGCCTGACGTTCACGACGTCGACGTGGGGTACGGCGCAGACGGTGACGGTGACGGTGGGTCAGGACGCCGACGCGGTTGACGACACGGCGACGCTGACGCATACGGCGTCTGGCGGGGACTACGGGTCGGCGACGGCCAGCCTGTCGGTGACGGTGGACGACGACGAGACGGTGGGCCTAGTGCTGTCGAAGACGTCTCTGATGCCCTCGGAGGGCGGAAACGAGAGCTACACGGTGGTGCTGTCATCGGCGCCGACGGCGCCGGTGACGGTGACCATCGGGGGCACGTCGAACTCGGACCTGACGCTGGACAAGACGAGCCTGACGTTCACGACGTCGACGTGGAGTACGGCGCAGACGGTGACGGTGAGTGCGGGCCAGGACGCCGACGCGGTTGACGACACGGCGACGCTGACGCACACGGCGTCTGGTGGGGACTACGGGGGAGAGACGGCGGACCTTCCGGTGACGGTGAACGACGACGAGTCGGTGGGCATCGTGCTGACGCCGACATCCCTGAACCCGAACGAGGGCGGGCGCCCGACCTACACGGTGTCGCTGTCATCGGCGCCGACGGCGCCGGTGACGGTGGCGATCAGCGGCACGTTGAACACGGACCTGACGCTGGACAAGACGAGCCTGACGTTCACGACGTCGACGTGGGAGACGGCGCAGACGGTGACGGTGACGGTGGGTCAGGACGCCGACGCGGTTGACGACACGGCGACGCTGACGCATACGGCGTCTGGCGGGGACTACGGGTCGGCGACGGCCAGCCTGTCGGTGACGGTGGACGACGACGAGACGGTGGGCCTGGTGCTGTCGAAGACGTCTCTGATGCCCTCGGAGGGCGGAAACGAGAGCTACACGGTGGTGCTGTCATCGGAACCGACGGCGACGGTGACGGTGGCGATCAGCGGCACGTTGAACACGGACCTGACGCTGGACAAGACGAGCCTGACGTTCACGACGTCGACGTGGGGTACGGCGCAGACGGTGACGGTGAGTGCGGGCCAGGACGCCGACGCGGCGGACGACTCGGCGACGCTGACACACACGGCGTCGGGTGGAGACTACGCGGGGGAGACGGCGGATCTTCCGGTGACGGTGAACGACGACGAGACGGTGGGCATCGTGCTGACGCCGACGTCCCTGAACCCGAACGAGGGGTCGAGCCCGACCTACACGGTGTCGCTGTCATCGGAGCCGACGGCGCCGGTGACGGTGGCGATCAGCGGCACGTCGAACACCGACCTGACGCTGGACACGACGAGCCTGACGTTCACGACGTCGACGTGGGAGACGGCGCAGACGGTGACGGTGACGGTTGGCCAGGACGCCGACGCGGTTGACGACACGGCGACGCTGACGCACACGGCGTCGGGTGGGGATTACGCGGGCCGGACGGCGGACCTTCCGGTGACGGTGAACGACGACGAGTCGGTGGGCATCGTGCTGACGCCGACGTCGCTGAACCCGAACGAGGGCGGGACTCCGACCTACACGGTGGTGCTGTCATCGGAACCGACGGACACGGTGACGGTGGCGATCGGGGGCACGGCCGGCACGGACCTGACGCTGGACACGACGAGCCTGACGTTCACGACGTCGACGTGGGAGACGGCGCAGACGGTGACGGTGACGGTTGGCCAGGACGCCGACGCGGTTGATGACACGGCGACGCTGACGCACACGGCGTCGGGTGGGGATTACGCGGGCCGGACGGCGGACCTTCCGGTGACGGTGAACGACGACGAGTCGGTGGGCATCGTGCTGACGCCGACGTCGCTGAACCCGAACGAGGGCGGGACTCCGACCTACACGGTGGTGCTGTCATCGGCGCCGACGGCGACGGTGACGGTGACCATCGGGGGCACGGCCGGCACGGACCTGACGCTGGACACGACGAGCCTGACGTTCACGACGTCGACGTGGGAGACGGCGCAGACGGTGACGGTGACGGTAGGTTCGGACGCCGACGCGGCGGACGACTCGGTGACGCTGACGCATACGGCGTCTGGCGGGGACTACGGGTCGGCGACGGCCAGCCTGTCGGTGACGGTGGACGACGACGAGACGGTGGGCCTGGTGCTGTCGAAGACGTCTCTGATGCCCTCGGAGGGCGGAAACGAGAGCTACACGGTGGTGCTGTCATCGGCGCCGACGGCGACGGTGACGGTGACCATCGGGGGCACGTCGAACACGGACCTGATGCTGGACACGACGAGCCTGACGTTCACGACGTCGACATGGAGTACGGCGCAGACGGTGACGGTGAGTGCGGGCCAGGACGACGACGCGGTTGACGACACGGCGACGCTGACGCACACGGCGTCGGGTGGGGACTACGCGGGGGAGACGGCGGACCTTCCGGTGACGGTGAACGACGACGAGTCGGTGGGCATCGTGCTGACGCCGACGTCGCTGAACCCGAACGAGGGCGGGACTCCGACCTACACGGTGGTGCTGTCATCGGCGCCGACGGCGACGGTGACGGTGACCATCGGGGGCACGGCCGGCACGGACCTGACGCTGGACACGACGAGCCTGACGTTCACGACGTCGACGTGGGAGACGGCGCAGACGGTGACGGTGACGGTAGGTTCGGACGCCGACGCGGTGGACGACACGGCGACGCTGACGCACACGGCGACGGGCGGGGACTACGCGGGAGAGACGGCGGACCTCCCGGTAACGGTGAACGACGACGAGTCGGTGGGTATCGTGCTGACGCCGACGTCGCTGAGCCCGAACGAGGGCGGGACTCCGACCTACACGGTGGTGCTGTCATCGGAACCGACGGCGACGGTGACGGTGACCATCGGGGGCACGGCCGGCACGGACCTGACGCTGGACAAGACGAGCCTGACGTTCACGACTTTGACGTGGGGTACGGCGCAGACGGTGACGGTGACGGTAGGTTCGGACGCCGACGCGGCGGACGACACGGCGACGCTGACGCACACGGCGTCGGGTGGGGACTACGCGGGGGCGGCGGCGGACGTGTTGGTGACGGTGAGCGACGACGAATCGGTCGGTCTTGTGTTGTCGAAGACGTCTTTGAACCCGGGCGAGGGAGGGAACGAGAGCTACACGGTGGCGCTGTCGTCGCAGCCGACGGCTTCAGTGACGGTGACCATCGGGGGCACGTCGCGGACGGACCTGACGCTGAGCACGATGAGCCTGACGTTCAGCACCTCCACGTGGGGTACGGCGAGGACGGTGACGGTGAGTGCGGGCCAGGACGCCGATGCGACGGACGACACGGCGACGCTGACGCACACGGCGACGGGCGGGGACTACGCGGGGGCGACGGCGGACGTGTTGGTGACGGTGAGCGACGACGAATCGGTCGGTCTTGTGCTGTCGAAGTCGTCGTTGACGCCGGGCGAGGGCAGCAGCGCGAGCTACACGGTGAAGCTCTCGTCACAGCCGTCGGCTTCGGTGACGGTGACGATTACGGGCACGTCGGGGACGGACCTGACGTTGAACACATCGAGCCTGACGTTCAGCACCTCCACCTGGGGGACGGTGCAGACGGTGACGGTGAGTGCGGGCGAGGACGCCGACGCGGCGGACGACGAGGCGACGCTGACGCACACGGCGTCGGGCGGGGACTACGAGGGCAAGACGGCGGAGCTTTCGGTGACGGTGGACGACGACGAGTTGGTGGGGGTCGAGCTGTCGGCGTCGTCGTTGACGCCGTCGGAGGGGGGCAGCGCGAGCTATACGGTGAAGCTGTCGACACAGCCGTCGGCTTCGGTGACGGTGACGATTACGGGCACGACGGGGACGGACTTGTCGCTGGACACGACGAGCCTGACGTTCACGACGTCGGACTGGGGGACGGCGCAGACGGTGACGGTGAGTGCGGGCGAGGACGCCGACGCGACCGACGACGAGGCGACGCTGACGCACACGGCGTCTGGCGGGGACTACGCGGGGGCGACGGCGGAGCTTTCGGTGACGGTGGACGACGACGAGTCGGTGGGGGTCGAGCTGTCGGCGTCGTCGTTGACGCCGTCGGAGGGGGGCAGCGCGAGCTACACGGTGAAGCTGTCGACACAGCCGTCGGCTTCGGTGACGGTGACGATTACGGGCACGACGGGAACGGACCTGTCGCTGGACACGACGAGCCTGACGTTCACGACGTCGGACTGGGGGACGGCGCAGACGGTGACGGTGAGTGCGGGCGAGGACGCCGACGCGACGGACGACGAGGCGACGCTGACGCACACGGCGTCTGGCGGGGACTACGCGGGGGCGACGGCGGAGCTTTCGGTGACGGTGGCCGACGACGAGTCGGTCGGCCTTGTGTTGTCGGAGTCCTCTTTGAATCCGACCGAAGGCGGGGATGCGAGCTACACGGTGACGTTGTCGACGGCGCCGACGGCGACGGTGACGGTTGCGGTCACGGGTCACAGCGGGACGGACCTGAGCCTGAGCACGTCGAGCCTGACGTTCACGACGTCGGACTGGGGGACGGCGCAGACGGTGACGGTGAGTGCGGGCCAGGACGACGACGCGACGGACGATGAGGCGACGCTGACGCACACGGCGTCGGGCGCGGACTACGGGGGCGAGACGGCGGAGCTTTCGGTGACGGTGGCCGACGACGAGTCGGCGGCGACGGAGTTAACCCTGACCGTGGCGCCGACCTCGGTCTCGGAGAACGGTGGCGGCACCGAAGTGACGGTGACGGGGTCGCTGGACGGCGCGCCGCGTGCGGCCGAGACGGTGGTGACGGTGTCGGTGGCGGGGGACACGGCGGATGCGGACGACTTCGTGGCGGTGCCGCCGTTCGAGCTGACGATTGCGGCGAATGCGACGGAAGGAACGGCGACCTTCATGCTGACGCCGGTGGACGATGAATTGGGTGAGGGTGCTGAGACGGTGACGGTGACGGGCACGACCACGGCGCCGGATCTGACGGTGGTGCCGGCGGCGCTGACGATCACGGACGACGACGAGGCGACGAGCGGGATTGCACTGTCGGTGGAGCCTGCGCGCGTGGACGAGGGCGCCGGGGCGACGGAGGTGACGGTGACGGCGACGCTCGACGGGGCGGGGCTGCAGTCGGCGACGGTGGTCCAGGTGACGGTGGCGGAGAAGGCGCACGAATACGCCGTGTCGCCGGCGGCGTTCGAGGTGGAGATTCCCGAGGGTGCGACGAGCGGGTCGGGCCGCTTCGAGCTGACGCCGGTGGAAGACGGCGACGACGAGCCGGACGAGCGGGTGGTGGTGAGCGGAGAGACGAGCCCGATGCCGGTGCAGCCGGTCACGTTGCTGATCACGGACAACGACGAGTCGAACACGGCGCCGACGTTCGGCCAGGATCGCTACACGTTCGATCTGCCGGAGAACCGTTCCGGTCGGGAGGAGCCGGTCGAGCTCGGGACGGTGGGCGCGCACGACCCGGACGGGGACGACCTGCGCTACGCGCTGGCCACGGGCGACCGCGATCGCTTCACGGTGTCGCGCGAGGTAGGCACGGTCAGTTACATCGGCGAAGGCGAGGACTTCGAAACAGGCCCGTCGGAGTTTCCCCTGGAGGTGACGACGCAGGACGGCGAGCAGCAGGCGCGGGCGCAGGTGCTGGTGCGGGTGGTGGATGCGCCGGAGTCGCCCGAGGCGGAGAACGACCGGGCGGAGACGCCCGAGGACACACCGACGGTGATCGATGTGCTGACCAACGACAGCGACCCGGACGGCGACAAGCTGCGGGTGGCGTCGGTGTCGGCGCCCGCGCACGGGACGGCGACGGTGGTCTCGGGCGGGGTGCGCTACGAGCCGGACCTGAACTGGTATGGGGAGGACCGCTTCGGCTACAAGGTGGCCGACCCGGGCGGGCTGACGTCGCGTGCGACGGTACGGGTGACGGTGACGCCGGTGAACGACCCGCCGGAAGCGGTCGACGACGAGGCGGAGACGCTCGAGGACGTGCCTGCGGTGGTCGACGTGCTGGCCAACGACACCGATGTCGACGGCGACCCGCTGGAAGTGGTGTCGGTGGGGCCGGCAGGGCACGGGACGACGGCGGTGGTGTCGGGTGGCGTGCGCTACGCGTCGGCGTTGAACTGGTACGGGACGGACCGCTTCAGTTACACGATCGCGGACCCGGAGGGCCTGACGGCGACGGCGACGGTGACGATGACGGTTCTGCCGGTCAACGACCCGCCGGAGGCGGTGGGGGTGATATCGGACCAGGCGGTCGAGGAGGGGGGCTTGCCGGTGACGGTCGACGTGCTGCCGTACTTCACCGACGTGGACGGTGACGTGCTGACGTATACGGCGGTGTCGTCGGACGAGATGGCGGTGACCGTGTCGGTGTCGGGCTCGACGCTGACGCTGTCGCCGGTGGTGGCGGGGAGGGCGACGGTGACGGTGACGGCGGCCGACGTCGAGGGGCTGACGGCGGTGCAGCGGTTCGGGGTGGCGGTGGGCGACCGGCTGGTGCGGGGGGTGCTGGTCGACACGCTGGCGGGCTTCGGCCGGGGACACCTGTCGAGCGTGCGGATGACGGTCGGGCGGTTGCTGGAGAGCGGCGGCGGGGGCATGACGCGCCTGATGGTGGCCGGACAGCACCTGTCGCCGGATGCGTGGCGGCAGATGGGGGCCGGGGGTCTGCCGCAGTCGCACGAGCTGCTGTTCCGTGCGGCGACGCTGCAACAGCGGCGCTCGGCGACGGACCTGGTGGGGACGTCGGCGGACCCGCGGCTGCGGGGTCCGGGGTCGGCGGGCATGCCGGGCGGCGGTTTCGGCGTCGGCGGCCGCGAGCAGTTGCTGCAGGGCACCGACGTGCTGCTGTCGTTCGGGGGCGGTGACGATGAGGCGCCGGCGGCCGAGGGCGTCGGCGTCGGCCGCTGGCGGGTGTGGGGGCAGGGAGACCGGCAGTCGTTCCGGGGCGCGCCGGCGGAGACCACGGCCTACGAGGGCGACCTGCTGAGTGGCTACGTCGGACTGGACGTGCGGCTGCGCGAGCGGTTGCTGGCCGGCGTGGCGGTGGGACGCAGCGGCGGCGGCGGCGACTGGCAGGTTGGCCCGTCGAGCGGCGAACTGGCGACGGAGCTGACGGTGCTGCATCCATACGTGCGCTGGGGGGACCAGGAGCGGGCGGTATGGGCGGTGGCGGGCATCGGGCGGGGGACGGCCGAGAACGTGCGGGCGTTGACCGGCCGGCGCGGGGCGAGCCCGCTGCACTTGGCGCTGGGGCTGCTGGAGGGGCGTCAGCGGGTGGCGGCAACCGGGGCGGGGCTGGAGGTGCACCTGCGGGGCGAGGCGTCGTGGGCGCGGCTGCGCACCGGGGCGGGCGAGGAGACGGTCGACGGACTGGAGGCTCGCGTGCGTCGGGTGCGCAGCGGCGTCGAGGTGACGCTGCCGTGGCAAGTCCGCGGGGGGATGACGCTGGCGCCGTTCGGGGCGGTCAGCACGCGACACGACGGCGGGGACGGGCAGACCGGGGTGGGTCTGGAGGTGGCCGGCGGGGTGCGGCTGAACACAGGAAGGGTGCGCGTCGAGGCGCAGGGGCGGATGCTGGCCCTGCATACGGCGACCGAGTACGAGGAACGCGGCGTGAGCGTGACGGCGACGGTGGGCAGCGGGCTGTACGAACCGGGCCTGACGGCGTCTTTGCGGCCGCGCTGGGGCGCGCCGGGATACGGGGCCGAATCGCTCTGGCAGGACCACCTCCACAGCTATGCGGAAGGAACGGGACGCGACGATGTCGGGGTCGACGGGCGGGTCGGCTACGGGCTGCGTCTGCCGGGCGAGCGTCTGCTGACGCCGTTCGGAGGCTACGGGCGGACGCGCGGGGCCGAGCGGATGCAGGTGGGCGCCAACCTGGGGTTGGAGGGGCTGTTCAACGGCGACCTCGCCAGCCCCGTGCAGGTCGAGTTCATGGGCGAACGCTACGCCCGACCCGGCGGGGCCGACCACCGCGTCAGCCTGTACGGGATCGTCAACTTCGGCGCGCGTCCGCGCCGGCCTTGCAACCCGGCCGTCGCCCCCTGCACCGATACGGGGGCGGACGCTGCGCGGGCCGCACCGCCCGAGCCGGGGCGCTCGGCTGCGGCCGGAATCTGACATGTCCGACGCGGTGTCCATCGTGGTGCCGACGTTTTGCGAGGCCGCGAACCTGCCGGCCCTGGTCGGTCGTGTGCACGCCGCGCTGTCCGAGAAGGCGATCGAGTGGGAGTTGATCCTGATCGACGACGACTCGCGCGACGGCAGCGAGGCCGTCGTGGCGGCGCTGCCCCGACGCCTGCCGGTGCGCCTGGTGACGCGGCGCGGCGCCCGGAGGGACCTGTCGCTGGCGGTGCTGCTCGGGATGCGGCTGGCGCGCTTCGATCGGCTGGTTGTGACCGACGCCGACCTGTCGCATCCGCCCGAACGGATCGCGGACCTGCTCTCTGCCCTCGATGCAGACTGCGACCTGGTCGTCGGCAGCCGGTATGCGCCCGGCGGGCGGGTGGACCGGGCGTGGAGCGGGCGGCGTTTGCTGGCTTCGCGGGTCGGGACGCTGCTGGCGCGTCCGCTGGCCGATTGCCATGACCCGTTGTCGGGGTTCTTCGTGACCGACCGCCGGCGGCTGCCGGACCCGGACGCGCTTCGTCCCCTCGGCTACAAGATCGCGCTGGAGCTGATGGTCCGCGGGCGGCTGCGGGTCCGGGAGGTGCCCATCCGGTTCACCGACCGCCGCCGGGGCCGCAGCAAGATGAGCTGGCGCACGCACCGCGACTTCCTCCGTCAACTGTGTCGGCTCTACATTCACCGGTTGCGGGAAGCGGTGCGCGGGCGAGTGTCCGGACACGGTGTCGTGCTACCGCCGGCGCATGCGCATGCGCCGGCGTCGCCTGCTCATGAAGAAGAAGACGCGGTTGACACGCCGTGAGCGGCTGGCGGCCGAGCGCGCCGCCGCGTCGTCGGCCGGGCGCACGAGGGACGACCACGATGCGCCGCGGCCGGCGGCGGCGGGACCGGTCCCGCCGACCGTCGCCGAGAACGACGGCGCCCGCTCGCTGCCGAGCCTGCAGGCGCTCGCCCTCGCGCTGCTGGTAGTTGCCAGCTACCTGCCGGTGCTCGGGGCCGGATTCGTCTGGGACGATGCGATTCTGGTCGAGACGCGGGAATTGCGCGCCTGGTCCGGGCTGTGGAACATCTGGTTCTCGCCGGGCGACATCGCCCGGGAAGCACACTACTGGCCCGTCGTCTACACGAGCTTCTGGCTGGAGCACAAGCTGTGGGGGCTGGCCCCGCTCGGCTATCATGCGGTCAACCTGCTGCTGCACGTCGCCAACGTCCTCCTGATATGGCGCCTCCTGCAGCGGCTGGCGGCGCCCGGCGCCTGGGTCGTCGCGGCGGTCTTCGCCGTCCACCCCCTGCACGTCGAGTCGGTCGCCTGGGTCATCGAGCGCAAGGACATGCTGTCGGGGCTGTTCTACCTGAGTGCCGCGATGACCTGGATCGGGTTCGTCGAGGCGCCGCGGCGGGGACGCTACCTGCTGGCCCTCGGGCTGTTCACCGCCGGGCTGTTGTCCAAGTCCATCGTGGTCACCCTGCCCGTCGCCCTTCTGATTGGGCATTGGTGGCGGGCGGGCCGCGTGACGCCGACCGACGTGACGCGGCTGGCGCCGTTCTTCGCCGTGGCGCTGGTCGTCACCGCGTTCGACCTGTCGTTCTACACGTCGCGCGAGCCGCTCGCGCTCGGCTACTCGTTCGTCGACCGGGTGCTGATCGCGGCGCGGGCGTTGTGGTTCTACGCCGGGAAGCTGCTGTGGCCGACCGAGCTCGCCGTCATCTATCCGCTGTGGGACATCGACGCCGCGGACCCGGCGGCCTGGATGTACGTGCTGGCCGCGGTCGCCCTGGCGACGGCGCTCTGGTTCGGCCGCTTCCGCCTGGGCCGCGGGCCGTTGGCGGGCGCGCTGTTCTTCGCCGTGACGTTGTCGCCCGTGCTCGGTTTCGTCGACTACGGCTACATGCAGTTCTCCCTGGTCGCAGACCGGTTCCAGTACCTGGCGGGTCTCGGCGTGCTGGCGGTGCTGCTCGGCGCGGCCTCGAGCGGCGCCGGACGCCTGCCGGCCGGCGCCCGGGCCGGCGCGGCCGGCGTGCTCGTCGTCGTGCTGGCGCTGCTCGGCACGCTGACCTGGCGCCAGGCCGGGATCTACCGCGACGGCGTCACCTTCTTCAGCCACATCATCGCGCGCAACCCCGACGCGCGCCATGCGCACCTGAATCTGGTGGGTCCGCTGGCCGACGCGGGTCGACACGAGGAAGCGCTGGCCGCCGGCCGGATTGGGGTGGAGCGGCGCCCCGACGACGCGGATGCGCATTCCAACCTCGGCCGGGTGCTCGTACTGCTGGAACGGCTCGACGACGCCGAGACCGCGCTCCGCACCGCCCTGGAGCTGGAAGCCGGGCATCTGAACGCCCTCCAGAACCTCGGGGAGGTGCTGCGGAAACAGGGCCGGCACGAAGAGGCAACAGAAACCTACCGCAGGGCCCTCGATGTCGATGGGGAGCTGGTGCCGGCGCATGCCGGGCTCGGCATGGCCCTGTTCGAGATGGAGCGCTACGAGGAGGCGCTCGCGGCCATCGAGGAGGCGCTCGCCCGGGAGCCGGATGCGCCGTTCGCGGGCGAGCTGTCGCTGTTCGCGGGCCGCGCGGCTCGCGAGCTGGGCCGGCATGCTGCCGCAGGCGCGCATCTGCGGCGCGCCGCAACGCTCGGTCCGGACGCGACCGAGCCGCTGACAGAGCTGGCCGGCGTGCTGTTCGCTCAGGACCGGGGGAACGGAGCCGAGCAGCTCCTGCGCCGCGCGCGCGAGCTGCAGCCGGACGACCCCGCCACCGCCCACAAGGCGGCCGAGGCGCTCAGGAACGCGGGACGGCACGACGACGCGATGGCCGCCTACCGCGACGCGATGCGCATCGACCCGGACTTCGCACCCGCCCATGTCGGCGTCGGCGCGGCGTGGTTCGACCGGCAGCGCTACAGAGACGCCCTGGAATCACTGGAACGGGCCATCACGCTGGAAATGGACAACGCAACGGCGGCGACCGCCCACTATCTGGCGGGCCGGACGCTGCAGCGACTCGAACGGACGGCGGCGGCCGCCGTGCACTTCGAGACCGCCATCGAGCATGACCCGGAACACGCCGAGGCGCTGGACCATCTCGCACTCTGGCGTTTCGAGCAACAGGACTACGACGAGGCGCTCGGCCTGTATCGCGTCAAGGCGGCGCTGGAGCCGAACAACCCCGCGATCCTCGCCAACATCGGCGTGACCCTCTACTTCCTGGGCCGCCGCGAACAGGCGCTGGGGGCCATGGAACGGGTGCTCCTGCTCGACCCCGACCACGAAATGGCGCGGAACCTCGTTGCGGACCTCCGCACGCCAACGTCGGAACCGGTGCGATAGCCCGCGGCGGATTCTCATGGCCGCGGGTTCCGGTGGGCAGTCTCGTGGCGCCGCCCGCAGGCCACCCCGACGGGCTCCGGTCTTGCGTTTCATCGTCGACGATCACCAACTCCCGCCAGGGCGTCGTGAGTCCGGACGTCACGCCCGCCTGCCGGTATCCCCTCACGTACAGCACCTTGTCGAGTGCCGGCGTATTGCGCTCACCGTCGTCCAGCGCGGCGATCGTCACGCTTCCCGTGCTGGCGACCGAGCCCGGCGCGATGGTCAGGATGTCAGGAGTGGTCGCCGGCGGCCAGCGGGCGATCGGTGCGCACTCGCACCTACGGCCCGAACCGCGGCCGCGGCTTGCAGGGCCTCGGCGACGATCTCGATGGCGATGTCGTGCTGGCGGCTCTCCCGCCGCCCGCACGTGTTGCCCGCCTCGACTGCGGCCCTGTACTCGAGCCGACTCAGGCGGTAGTTGCCGATCGGGAAGTGAGGGGCATGCGCGCCAGTATCGTCCCGGCTGGCCCAGGCGGACTCGGCGCACCGCGGCACCTCGGTGTCGGAGCTGTGCCGCGAACTCGGCGTCACGCCGGGGACGCTCTACCGCTACGTCGACCCGCGGGGCCCAGTGTGCGCGAGCATGGCGAGAAGGTGCTGGCCGCCTGAACCCGAGGGCAGCGGCCGCAACCTCGCCTACCTGGTCAACACCGCAGGACCGGGCCGTCCGGATGGCGCGGCGTCAGCGTCCCCTTCGCCGAGTCGGCGATCAGGGCGAGCATCCCGAGCACGACTAGCCCGATCAGCGGCTCGCTCGGTGAGGCTTCGACCACGCACTCGGTCAACATTTCGCGGTTGCCGATCCGGACGGTCACGGGACCGGCACGCGGCCGTTCTTCGAGCCGCTTGTCGGCGTCCATGACGAACGCTGTGCCCTGTCGTTTCAGGCCGAGGCGCTCGACCACGTTCTGTGGCAACCTCAAGGTCGCAACCCTGGTGTCGACGATGCCGTTCACCGTCGTGTGCCGAACCCGGGCTCGGTCGCGTAGCCGTAGCGGATCAGCCAGCGGTCCACGGCGTTTTCCAGCGTCACCTCGGTGCGAATCTCGGCCATCGCGCTCTTCACTCCTCGGCGATCCGCGCCTTCGTCCGCTCGACCAGCCCCGGCACGATTCGCTCGGCGTGTGCGACCACGGCCCGCGCCGGCGCCTCGATCACCCGCCACGTGGCGGCCGGGTCCAGCTGGCGGCTTCCCGGTGCCGGGTACCGGAACTCACCGCCGTACTTCGTCAGGTGTTGCAGGTCGGCTTCGGCGAGGACGGCGGGGAGTGGGCCGGCGACGGCCTCGGCCTGGCGCCAAAGCCTGTCGAGTCCGTGGCGGTGCTCGACGCGCTTGCCGCCGGCGACGATGAGCGCCTTGAGCGCGTTCTCGACCGCGTCGCCGAGCGCCTGGCACTTGTAGGCGTCCTTGACGTTGGTTTCGAACTGCTGGAGCCGGTCGGCCGCCTCGGCCACCCACTCTTCGGCCCTGTCTGGGTCGTACAGCGTGCGTCTGATCATGGCTCTCCCGGCCGCCAGAGCCTGCTGCGGGTCGCGCGCGTAGACGGTGCGGCCCTCGCCGAGGGCGATACCCTCGAGGTAGGCGGCGCTGTAGCGGTAGCGCTCGGCGCTGCGGCGATCGGTGACGAAGACGTCGACGTCGTCGCCGGTGGCGGCGCACGTGCGCATGCCGCCGTCGTGCCGCGCCGGATCGCAGATCACCAGCAGGTCGATGTCGCTGTCCGGGCGCGCGGTGCCCTTCGCGGCCGATCCGAACACGACCACCTGGTCCGGATCGGTGGCGGCGACGACCTCGTCGACCGCGGCGCGGATCCGCTGCTCGATTGTCATCTTCCTGCTCTGGCCCGATTCTTGCCGTCTCGTCCTGGCCGGTCAACTACACCGACACCCACGGCTACACCGAGATCAACTTCGCCGCGTTCGTCATGGTCGGCATGCGGTTCTGTCCCCGTAGCCGCAGCCTGCGCCGCCAGCGCATCTACTGCGGCGACCCGGCCCGCGACCACGGCGTTCTCGAGCCGGTCCTCCAGCACGGACGGCGGGCGGTGAACTTCCGCCTCTCAATTACAGGGGCAACTCCAGGCGAGGTGTGCGGCACCGACGTCGTTCTGCCCCTGTCGCGAGCTGCAAACTGCCGTGCGCGGAAGGCTACGGCCGTCGCGCTGCCAGCAGAACCGCACGAATTGCAGGGCGATGCCTCGACAAGTCGAAGGGCGTGTGCGGCTGACCCGGGCGCGGCTTGGGGTCGCGATCGAGGCGCGTGCCGGGCCGCTCGCGCTCTCTGCGTCGACATCGGCCGTCGTAGGCGACTGATCCACCGGTGGCGCAGTGCAGTCGTTCGGGATGTGCAATTCGTTCCGTTGAGGTAGCTGTGCGCGGCCGACGTCGTGGCGAAGAGCGGCGTAGCCATGGTGACGGACGGGGCTTCACGTCTTCATCACTGCCAGCCGTACTGCCAGCCGTTTCGCGTACTGCCAGCCGTTTTCTGACCCGATGGGACCTCCTCTGACCTTCGATTTTTCCAATAAACACGGGGATTATTGGGGATCGCAGCCAACCCTTCATCGGTTTAGAAGACCGATGCTCTATCCTGCTGAGCTACGGGCGCATCCTTTCGAATCAATAACTTACACGCCTGGCTGTTTTCTGCCGGCCGATTCTGCCAGCCGTTTCCTGCACGATTCCGCTCCCGAGGTCGCGTCCGCGAGCTGAAGCCGCTCGATCGCCTCGACGTGTCCCATCTGGGAAGGATTCCATCGCCGGCGGAATGGGAGACTGGAACAGCGAAGACGCCCGCAAACGGACGCGTGTCATCGTGGACAGGGAGATTCCGCTCCGCATGCCGGCGATGCCGAGTGCCGCCCTTGGCGTGAGGGGGCGGGGCTTCGGGACACGGCGGAATCCGGAATCTCGCCGTGGCACGGACAGCCGCCCCGGCAATGACCAAGCTCTCCCATCGACGATAGCCGCGCGCGAGGCACCAGAATCGGTGTCGAACTACCCGGGGGCGGCCCCAGGCGTACAGCAGCCCTGGGATTCGAGCGTCAAGGCGCGCCGTCGCGCTGGAGCGCCGATTGCTCGGCTCAGAGTATCGGTCTGCGTTCGCAGCCGTCGCACGGGTACGTTCTGTCGCGCTCGCCGCCCGAGCGCACAATGAACGACAGGTCGTTGCCGGAGGCGCTGCAGATGATCTCGAACTCGTACGTCTCGCCGGTCATGATGCCGTCCGGGAACGTATGCTCGCAGGTGCGCCGCGAGGCGGTCTCGCCGCGCCAGATCAACGCCGCGACCCGCGGGAACGGGTCGCTGGCGGCCGGCGTGCCCGGGTCCGCGAGCTGGAGCGATCCGGTGATCCGGCGACCCATCGGATTGCCGGTGTCCGGATTCATCGCGATCTCCACGCTGACGTCGGTCACGGTCGCGACGGGGTTCGGGAGAGGCGGTGAACAACCGACCCCCGCGGTTACGGCCGCCACCGCGAGCGCGCACAGGCCCAACCCTGTCCTGTACGGTCGTGCTCGCTCTCGCATCGTCTACCTCCTGTGGAGCTTCGGGAACCGGCGCCACGCCGCTCCGCGTCTGCCAATCTTAGCGCACCCTGCGGCCGGGGGCCGGCAACGCGAGATCGATCGGCGCGCCACGTGGAACGGCGATGCTGAAGCGGGTCGGCCGTTGCCCGCCGCACACGCGCGCCGCACTGTGTTCGACCCTTATGAAAGGGTAAGGATTATAAATTTGACTGCTCCACCCGCGGAAGCGGTACAATAGGTTCGCCGCTGGAGGCAGCGTCGATCCATGAACTCCCATCGGGAACTTCCCGGCATTGCCACGGTCATCGTTATCGTGGCCGGCGCGATTGCGTCGGCCGCAAGCGGATGATGTTCCCGAAACAGCAACCAAAGAGACCACGAGGGGCCATCATCCGACACCGGGTGATGGCCTTTTTGCTATGAGCACACGCAAGAGCGCCGCGATCACCGAGGGACCGAGCCGCGCGCCGGCGCGCGCCATGCTGAAGGCGGTCGGGTTCACCGACGCCGACCTGCGCCGGCCGATCATCGGCGTGGCGAACACGTGGATCGAGATCGGGCCGTGCAACTACCACCTGCGCGACCTCGCCGAGGAGGTGAAGGCAGGCATCCGGGCCGCGGGCGGGACGCCGATGGAGTTCAACACGGTGTCGATCTCCGACGGCATCACGATGGGCAGCGAGGGGATGAAGGCGTCGCTCGTCAGCCGCGAGGTGGTGGCCGACTCCATCGAGCTGGTCGCGCGCGGAAACCTGTTCGACGGCATCGTGATTCTCGTCGGCTGCGACAAGACCATCCCGGGCGGGGTGATGGCGCTGGTGCGGCTCGACATTCCCGGCCTGGTGCTCTACGGCGGCTCGATTGCCCCCGGGCGGTGGGAAGGACGCGACGTCACGATCCAGGACGTGTTCGAGGCGGTCGGGACCCATGCGGCGGGGAAGATGACCGACGAGCAGCTTTGCGCCCTCGAGGACGTCGCCTGCCCGGGGCCCGGCGCCTGCGGCGGGCAGTTCACCGCGAACACGATGTCGACGGTCTGTGAGCTGCTCGGGGTTTCGCCGATGAGCGCCAACGGCGTGCCGGCGATGGAGACGGAGAAGGGCGAGGTCTCGCGCCGGGCCGGCGCGCTCGTCATGGACCTGGTGAAGAAGGACCTGCGGCCCCGGCAGATCGTGACGCGGGACGCGCTCGACAACGCCATCGCCGCTGTCGCCTCGACGGGCGGCTCGACCAACGCGGTCCTGCACCTGCTGGCGATCGCCCATGAGGCGGGCGTCGACCTGCACATCGAGGATTTCGATCTCGTCAGCGAGCGCACGCCGCTGCTGGCCGACTTGAAGCCGGGAGGCCGTTTCGTCGCCACCGACCTCTACCGGGCCGGCGGGATCGGCCTCGTAACCCGGCGATTGAGCGAAGCCGGGTTGCTCAACCGCGACTGCGTCACCGTGACGGGGCAGACCATCGGCGACGTTGCCGATGCGGCGGTGGAGACCTCCGGTCAGGAGGTGGTGCGGCCGGTATCCGATCCGATAACCCCGACAGGGGGGCTCGTCATCCTCAAGGGCAACCTGGCCCCGGACGGCTGCGTGGTGAAGGTGGCGGGTCACGAGCCGGCCACGCACCGCGGGCCGGCGCGCGTGTTCGACAGCGAGGAAGGCGCCTTCGCGGCGGTCGAGCAGGGGCGGATTCAACCGGGCGACGTCGTCGTGATCCGCTACGAGGGGCCGAGCGGGGGGCCGGGCATGCGGGAGATGCTCGGGGTGACCGCCGCCATCGTCGGGGCGGGGCTCGGCGAATCGGTGGCGCTGCTGACCGACGGCCGGTTCTCGGGCGCCACCCGCGGCATGATGGCAGGGCACGTGGCGCCGGAGGCGGCCCGCGGCGGACCGATCGCCGTGGTGCGCGACGGCGACACGATCCTGTTCGACGAGCGCAACCGGAGGCTGCAGCTCGAGGTGAACGACGAAGAGATGGAGGCGCGGCTGTCCGCGTGGCGGGCGCCGGCACCGCGCTTCAAGAGCGGCGTGATGGCCAAGTACGCACGGCTGGTTTCGTCGGCTGCGACGGGCGCCGTCACCAACTGACCGAGCCCGTCGGCCGAGCCGGGCACGGCGATGCATTGAGAGAACAGGAACAGGCGATGGCTTCGATGAGAACGGGCGCGCAGATCATCTGGGAAGCGCTGGTGCGCGAGGGCGTCGGCACCGTCTTCGGCTATCCCGGCGGGGCGATCCTGCCTGCCTACGACGCGCTGCTCGAGTACCCGATCCGTCACGTGCTGGTGCGCCACGAGCAGGGCGCGACCCACATGGCCGACGGCTACGCGCGGGCGAGCGGGGAGGTCGGCGTGGCCATCGCCACCTCCGGTCCCGGCGCCACGAACATGGTGACGGGCATCGCGACGGCGATGCTCGATTCGTCGCCGCTGCTGTGCATCACCGGACAGGTGGGCAGCAAGCTGATCGGCTCGGACGCGTTCCAGGAGACCGACGTGACCGGCGTCACGCTGCCGATTACGAAGCACAACTACTTGGTGTCGCACGTCGACGAGATCGCCCCGGTGATTCACGAGGCGATGTACGTGGCGCGCTCCGGCCGGCCGGGGCCCGTGCTCGTAGACATCACCAAGGACGCGCAGCAGGGCTCGACCGAGGGCGACTGGAATCCGCAGGACGTCAAGCTGCCGGGCTACCGTCCGGACCTGCGCGCGTCGGACGCGGAGTTCCGGCGGGCCGCAGACCTGCTGAACAGCGCCAAGCGGCCGATCATCTTCGCCGGCCACGGTGTGCTGCTCTCGGGCGCCATGAAGCAGGTCCGGGAGCTGGCCGAGCGCGCCGACATCCCCATTGCCATGACCCTGCTGGGCATCGGCGGGGTTCCGGCCCAGCATCCGCTGAACATGGGCATGATGGGGATGCACGGCGAGGCGTGGGTCAACGCCGCCATCCAGGAGGCGGATCTGCTGCTCGCCCTCGGCATGCGCTTCGACGACCGGGTCACCGGCAACGTGCGCACCTATGCCCCGAACGCACGGAAGATCCACATCGACATCGACCCGGCCGAGTTCAACAAGAACGTCAAGGTGGACGTGGCGCTGGCCGGCGACCTGTCGGCGGTCCTGGATGACCTCGCGCCGTTGGTCGAGACGGGCGACCGCGCCGCCTGGCTGGACAAGATCAAGGAGATGAAGGGCGACGTCGCGGTGCGCGACATCCAGAACCTGCCCGACAGCGGGCATCTCTACGCGGCGCACGTCATCAACGACATCTGGCGGATGACCGGGGGGCGGGCCATCGTCGTGACCGACGTGGGCCAGCACCAGATGTGGGAGGCCCAGTACTACCACCACCGGGATCCGCACACGCTGATCACGTCGGGCGGTCTCGGGACCATGGGTTTCGCGCTGCCGGCCGCCATCGGCGCGAAGCTGGCCCGGCCCGACGCGGAAGTGTGGGTGGTGGCCGGCGACGGCGGGTTCCAGATGACGATGGCCGAGCTGGCGACGATCGCGCAGGAGAAGATCAAGATCAACGTCGCGATCATCAACAACGGCTACCTCGGGATGGTCCGCCAGTGGCAGGAGTTCTTCTACGAGCGGCGCTACGCGGCGACGCCGCTGCTGAGTCCCGACTTCGCGAAGCTCGCCGAATGCTTCGGCCTCGGCGGCGCGACGGTGAAGACCCGCGGTGAAGTGGAACCGACGGTCGAGCGGGCGCGCGCCGACGAGCGCACCGTCGTCATCGACTTCCAGGTGGAGCAGGAGGACACGGTCTACCCGATGGTGCCGGCCGGCGCCGACCTGCACAACATGATCCGGCGTCCGAGCCCGGCGCCGATCGTGGAGACCGCCGATGACGAGTAGAACGTCGTCGCAGCCGGCAGGGAGCGGGGAGCGGTCATGACGGGGAAGATGCAGCGCCACACCTTCGTGGTCTACGTCGAGGACAAGCCGGGCGTGCTCAACCGGGTCGCGTCCCTGTTCCGCCGGCGCGCCTTCAACATCGAATCGCTGACCGTCGGCCACGCCGAGATCCCGGGCGCCTCGCGCATGACCATCGTGGTCCGGACCGACGCCATCGGCGCCCGGCGGCTCGAGGCGAATCTCTACAAGCTGGTCAACGTGTTGCGGGTGCACGACATCACCACCGGCCCGGCGATCTTCCGCGAGCTGGCGATGATCAAGGTCGGGGCGAACGCCGACACGCGCACCCACGTCATGCAGCTCGTCGACGTCTTCCGGGCGCGGGTGGTCGACGTGGCGCCCGACTCGGTGGTCATCGAGACGACCGGTACCGAGGACAAGATCGACGGGCTGCTCGAGGTGCTCCGGCCCTACGGCATCATCGAGCTGGTCCGGACGGGCCGTGTCGGCATGACACGCGGCGCCCGCAGCGTGATGATCGATCCGGAGGAGCGTCGCGAGCCGTACTCCCCGAATGCCGCCACCGACGAAGCCGAGGCGGACGACCCGAACGTGTCGTACTCGGTGTAGACTGTCGCGTTTCGCGTTCGATTCACATTCACCGGTTTCCCGACAGGGACCCCGGTCCCGGACGGGCGGCGGGCTGACCGTCAGCCGACAGTCTGCGCGCTGAGCGTGCCGAGCAGACGACGCTGACCTGGAATCTGCGCCGCCGAAGCGGCGCCGCCGACGCCAGAGGCGGCACCCGCCGATTCACCAGCAGCATCGCGAGGATTGAACAGATGGCAACGATCTACTACGACGATTCCGCGGACCTCTCGCACATCCAGGGCCGGAAGGTCGCAATTTTCGGCTACGGCTCGCAGGGGCACGCCCATGCGCTGAACCTGAAGGACAGCGGCGTCGAGGTGCGGGTGGCGCTGCACGCGGGCAGCCGCTCGAAGGCGAAGGCGGAGGCCGAGGGCCTGACCGTAGTGGCCGGCAGCGATGCCGCGGCGTGGGCCGACGTCGTCATGATCCTGACCCCCGACACCACGCAGGCCGGCATCTACGCGGAGCAGATCGCCCCGCACCTCGGCGCCGGCAAGATGCTGATGTTCGCCCACGGGTTCAACATCCGCTTCAAGACCATCCGGCCGCCGGCCGATGTCGACGTCACCCTGATTGCGCCGAAGGCCCCGGGCCACCGGGTGCGCGAGGTCTTCCTCGAGGGCGGCGGCACCCCCGCTCTCATCGCGGTCGAGCAGGACGCCACCGGTCATGCCAAGGAGCACGCCCTTTCCTACGCCAAGGCGCTCGGCCTGACCCGCGCCGGGGTCATCGAGACCACCTTCGCCGAGGAGACCGAGACCGACCTGTTCGGCGAGCAGACCGTGCTCTGCGGCGGCGTGAGCGCGCTGGTCAAGGCCGGCTTCGAGACGCTGGTCAAGGCGGGCTACCAGCCGGAGGTCGCCTACTTCGAGTGCATGCACGAGTTGAAGCTCATCGTCGACCTGTTCTATCGCGGCGGCCTCAACTACATGCGCTACTCGGTCAGCGACACCGCCGAGCACGGCGACTACACCGGCGGCCCGCGCATGGTCACCGACGAGACCCGCGCGGCGATGCAGCAGGTCCTGCAGGAGATCCAGGACGGCACCTACGCCCGCAAGTGGATCGACGAGGACAAGGCGGGGAGGCCCTGGTTCATGGCGCAGCGCCGCCAGGAGCAGGCGCACCAGATCGAGAAGGTCGGGTCGGAGCTGCGCGCCATGATGCCGTTCCTGGATGCGGTGACGTTGAAGGAGGACGTGTAGAACCAGTCGGATCTTTGGGCAGCACAGGCAGGCGTGCGGCAGCGGACCGGAACCTTGCGCCATGCCGAAGTGCAAGGGCAACAAGGGCAATCTCGTTCAGCACTGGGTGCTGTGCGAGTTGGTGAGCGCTGCCCGCAGGCACGTGTCCCGCCTCCAGTTCATCGATGCCCATGCGATGGCGCCGATGGCAGAAGAGCCCAAGCACGAAGACCGTGTGTTCGACTCGGTGCGCGCCCACCTGCCGGGAACAGGATCTTCTTGTGAGTGCGTTGAACAAGCGGTTTCAGAATTGGCTGCACATCGCGCGGCTTCGTTCGGCTACTTCAGCTTGAGGAGCGGGTAGTCGGGATACCGCGGAGTCAGCGTCCGGTTCGTGCAGTCGGCGATCAGATCGGAGGGTTTCGAGGACGACCTGGCCGATCAAGGGTTCGCTCAGGGGCGGGCCGACGACACAATCCATGCTCATTGAACGGTTGCCGATTCGGACCGTCACCGGACCGGCCAGTGGCCGTTCCTCCCGGCGTTCGTCGGCGTACGTGACGAACGCGGGGCGAAATCAAGACGCCGGTGGTGCCTGGAAGCGGTCGAGCCCGCAATGGGCGTTCGACCGCCGCCGAGACACGCGACCTCCAGCGTAGCGGCGCGTAGCCGGTCTCCGGGAACAGCACGTCGCTACCATGAAATCTCGATGCTTACCATCGAGATTTCATGGTAGCCTCACGCCATGATCGAGCGGATCGGCCATGTGCGCACCGTCCGCCAACGGCTCCGTGCGTTCCCCGTGGTCGGCATCCTGGGGCCGCGGCAGATCGGCAAGACGACTCTGGCGCGGCAGGTGACCGAGGCGCACGCGGGTCCTACGCATCACCTGGATCTGGAGCATCCCGCGGATCTCAACCGATTGCTCGACGACCCGCTACTCGTCCTGGAAGGGCTGCGTGGCCTAGTCGTGATAGACGAGGTGCAACGCCGCCCCGATCTGTTCCCGGTCCTGCGCGTGCTGGCGGATCGCAGGCCGCGGCCGGCGCGGTTCCTCGTACTCGGCAACGCTTCGCCGGACCTGATCCGACAGTCGTCGGAATCGCTCGCCGGGCGCATCCACTACCACAGCCTGGGCGGGCTGAGTCTGGACGAGATCGGCACCGGCAGTCTCGACCGGCGCTGGCTGCGGGGCGGCTTTCCGGAAGCATGGCTCGCGCGCTCGCACGCCGCGACATTCCTCTGGCTCGAGAACTTCGTGCGGACGTTCCTCGAGCGCGACCTGCCGGCGCTCGGCGTGCGCGTGCCGGGACCGACGCTGCGTCGTTTCTGGACGATGCTGGCCCACTGGCACGGGCAGATCTGGAACTCGTCGGAGTTCGCGCGGTCGTTCGGCGTCTCGGATGGCGCGGTGCGGCGCTATCTCGATCTTCTGACCGGCGCGCTGGTGGTGCGTCAAGTGCAACCGTGGCACGCAAACATCGCCAAGCGGCAGGTCCGGGCCCCGAAGATCTACCTTCGCGATACGGGGGTGCTGCATGCACTGCTCGGCGTCGGCGATATGCGGTCCCTGAATACACATCCCAAGTCCGGCGCGTCGTGGGAGGGGATTCGTGCTGGAGACAATCATCGAGCGGCTGGGCCTGCAAGACGAGCAGGTCCACTTCTGGGCGGCGCATACCGGCGCCGAGTTGGATCTGCTGATCACCCGCGGGCGCCGGCGGATCGGTATCGAGATCAAGCGCACGACCACGCCGAAGGTCACCCGATCGTTGCGCTCGGCGCTCGCCGACCTGGAGCTCTCCGAGGCGGTCGTAGTCCACGCCGGCGGCGATTCCTACCGGTTGGCAGGCAAGGTTCGAGCTGTGGCGGCGAATCGAGTGGCCGCCGATCTGGAGATTTGATTTCCGTGGTTTCGGCCGGCGGCCGCAGAGCGGAGAGTCTCCGGACGCTTGCGCTCTACTCGGCGTCGAGCGCCAACTGAATCCGAAGCGCCGGCATTCACGGCATTTCGTCGTCGCGCCAGGGAGTGCGGGAAGGCTGTCGGCGTTCGTACAGCCGGAGGTTCCCGGACATCAGTTGGACGAGGCCGTAGCGACCGGCCTGGTCGGCCATCGACATGACTTCCCGTTGCCACGACGCGGCCTCGGCGTAGCGTCCGATCTCGGCGAGCGCCATCGCCATGGCTTCGCCCAGATCGAAGCTCCGCTCGCGCGCTAGCAGCTCCTGCACGAGCATCAGGGCCCGCTGCCCGTCGCGGGCGCGCGCATCGGGAGCGGCGGCCAGCAACCGTGCGAGCGCCTTGGCGAACATCGGTTGGTCGGGATGGCGGGTCATCGCCTCCTCCAACCGCTCGCGTGCCTCCTGATAACGCCCAAGGAGAACCAGCGTCATCGCATACCCGAACGGCGCCTCGGCGCCCTGGGGGTCGGCGGCCATAACCTGGGAGTACTCGTAGAGCGCTTCGTTCGGTCGCCCAACCCGACGCAGAAGGCGCGCCAGTCGGACCCGAGCCTCGACGTAGCTCGGCTCGTGGCGTACCGCGGTCGAGAACCGGTGGAGCGCTTCCTCGAACCGGCCGCTTCCCTCCAGGATGAGCCCGAGGCTGTAGTGCGCCTCCGCGTGCTGCGGAGATACCCGGAGGGCCTCTTCGAACTGCGCCTGCCCCTCGCGCTCGTTTCCCATCATGAACAGCGCCGTCCCCAACCGGTGCCGGAGTGACGGGTTCTCGGGCGCCAGCTCGATGCCGCGCCGAAAGGCGGCGGCCGCGGCCTCCCAATCGCCGCTGCCGAGCGCCTGAATCCCTTCACGCTCGTAGGCGCTCGGACTCTGGAGCGAGTCGCGCATGGCCTGCATCAACGGGTCGGGCCGGCGGACGGTGCCGCTGTCCCGGAGTTGCAGATGCGCTTCGGCCTCTTCCAGCGCGCCCAGCCCGCGGTAGGCCATGGCGAGCGGATAGTGGATGTCCGCGGCCTCCGGATCCACCGCCAGGGCTTCCTCCAGACGCTCCACGGCCTGTGGGTAGTCCTGCCGCATCAAGGCCGCGCGTCCCAGGCCGATCCGCGCCCAGACGGAGTCGGGCTGCAGCGCCAGCGCCTGTGCGAGCAGCGGCTCGGCCGCCTCCGGCCGGCCCTGTGCCAGGTGCACTTCGCCAAGGGAGATCAGCGTCGGCACATCGTCGGCTTCCAGCGCAAGGGCCTGGTCGAACGCCGCCGCGGCTTTCGCGAACGCGCCCTGGGTCGTGTACAGGTGCCCGAGATAATAGGGCCAACGCCTGTCGGCCGGCGCCAGCGCCTGCGCGTTGAGATAGAAGGACTCGGGAGCGTCGGCGTAGCGTGCCGCCATCAGCACGTTGCCCATCTCGCCGTACGCCGCGCTCAGCGCGCCGGGCGTGGCCGGCTGCTCGATGGCCGAGGTCAATGCCGCGTATCGCTCGCGTATCTGGCCCTGCACGGCGGCGGACATCTCCGAGAGATCGGGTAAGGGGGTGGGCAGCAATTGCTCGTTGGCCGCACCGGACAGCGACCCCTCCGGGGCGGGCGCGCCGGTATCCGCGGCACAGCCGGCCAGTGTGGCGGCCACCGCCCACGCCAGCATCCCGTGCCGAAACGCCGCGCAGCACCGAGAGCGGCGAGGCGCTCGCATGGCGAGGCGTGACGATGGTTTCACCGTCCGCTCCTTTCGGTCGAGCCTCGCGTTCGCCCGGTGGGCTGACCTGCCGGTCGATATGACGATGGCTTCATCGCCCGTTCCCCTCCGTCAACGTCGTCCATCGATCGATCTCCATGTCGGTCCACTCTTCGACCTGTCCGCCCGGCCAGTGCACGCGAACCCGGGCAACGTCCGTCGAGTCGCCCAGCCCGACGTGCACACGGGGGTCGTTGGCCGATCCGTAGCTGCCGTCGGAGCGGGCCCGTCGCCAAAACGTGGTTCCGTCGCTCCTCACGACCTCGACACGCGCGCCCAGCATGTCGCGCGGGGCTTCCTGCCCTCCCACCAGCCGCAATCCCAGCCAGTGGCGGGGGCTGTCCACCTGGTTGACGAGCAGCCGTATCCGCCCGCTGTCGTTGCCGACCAGCACGTCGATGTCGCCGTCGTTGTCCACGTCGCCGAACGCGGCGCCCCGTCCCACTTCGGAGACCGCGAACACCGCGCCGGCGCGGTCGGTCACCTCCTCGAACCGGCCGTCGCCGAGATTGCGGAACAGTTGCTTCGGCTGATCGTACGGGAACGGTTCGTTGGCGCGCTCCTCCGTCCGGCTCACCCTGCCGTTGACGGTCAGGACGTCCAGCCAGCCGTCGTTGTCGAAGTCGAGCCAGGCCGTCCCGAAGCCGGTCAACCGGAGGCTCGGCGGCCCGAGGCCCGAAAGGGCGCTCCGGTCCTCGAACAGTCCGCTCCCGTCGTTGACGTAGAGCGTGTTCGTCTCGGTGGTCAGGTGAGTCATGAACAGGTCTTCATCCCCGTCATTGTCGAAGTCGCCGGCGTCCACGCCCATGCTTCCCTCGGCGTTGCCGTTGCCGTTCAGGGCCGTGCCCGACAGCGGTCCCGTGTCGACGAGCGTTCCGTCCCGCCGGTTCATCCACAACTGGTTCGCCTCGCCGTCATTGGCGACGTAGATGTCCGGCCACCCGTCGCCGTCGAAGTCGGCGGTCGACACGCCGAGGGCGGGCCCGAATGTGCTCGTCGCCAGGGCGGTGGCCGTGACGTCGACGAAGCTGCCGTCGCCCCGGTTCCGATAGAGCTTGTCGGGCTGTGCTCGGTACACCTGTGGCACACAATAGCCGAGCCGGCCCGTCTCGCTGGGGCATTCCCTTTCCGTTTCGGTGCTGTAGTCCACGTAGTTGCCCACGTAGAGATCCAGCCATCCGTCGCGGTCGTAGTCCACGAACGAGGCCGAGATGCCCCATCCCGGGTCGTCCAGGCCACTCTGTCGTGACACGTCGCTGAACGTTCCGTCACCGTTGTTGCGAAAGAGCTGGTTCGGGCCGAGATTCGTGAGGTAGAGATCGACCCGGCCGTCGTTGTCGATGTCGCCCGCCGCCACTCCCATCCCGTACTCGCGCGCGTCTATCCCGCTCTCGCCCGTCACATCCGTGAACCGCGGCGTGCGGGCCCCGTCCGACTGCACCGCCAGGTCGTTGCGGTACAGCCTGCCGGTCAGCGGCAATGGCCCCGGCGGTGGGAACAGGGCCTTGTCGATCGCCGTCCCCGTCCCGAGCCACTGACCCTGTACCAGGTAGACGTCGAGGTCGCCGTCGTTGTCGATGTCCAGCAACCCGACGCCGGGCGGCATGATCTCGGGAAAGTAGAACTCCCCGGACATGCCGTTGAAGTGCACGAAGTCGAGGCCGGTCTCTTCGGCGCGGTCCGCGAACCACTCGGACCCGTTCTCCGGCTGGGGACGCCCGGCATGGCCCGCGATCGTGCGAAGCTCGCTTCCCTCGGACCCGCCGGACGCACCCGCGTCCGGCGTCTCGGCGCCACAACCCGGGAGCAGCGCCACCGCCACGAACGCGGCCAGGAGCCGGTGGCGAAACTCAGCGTGAGTCTTGCCATCGCGGCCCGCGGGGGCAATCAGGCACCGGAGAAGAAGGAGCCCGTGGTGAGACCCTGCGCGCGTGTTGCCACGAGCCCCCGGAAGCCTGATGCGCATGCGGACGATGGTGGCGTACTCCCTCCCTAGAATTCCAGCGAGCCGCCGACGTGAATCAGCCGGCCCGCGAGAATCGAATCCACCTCGTTGTTCTGCAGCGACGCCGGGACGAGCCAGCGGGAACCGAACCGTTCGTTGACCCCCAGCACCTGGTTGCCGTTGAACATGTTGTAGATGTCGAGATTGAACGTCACCCGGGCCCCGCCGGCGTCCACGGCCTTCGAGAACCGCAGGTCGAGCACGTTGCGCCGGTCCAGGAACTGGGTATACGGCGCGATCAGCGGCACGGCCGCCGTCGAGGTGCACTCCGTCCGCGTGCCGCACGCCGCCAGGTTCCGCCCGAGCGACGGCGCGATCAGGTCGTTGGGCACGCGCCAGTCCGCGTCGATCGGTCTCCCGGCAACGGTCCGGAACGAGCCGCTGAACGAGATGTCGTAGGGCAGGGGGTAGCTGCCGAACATCTTGAAGTTGTGGTGCGCGCTGAACGGGATCCGGGTGTCGCAGTTCAGCAGGGCCTGCGGCGAATCGATCGTGAAGCACGTGTTGATGACCGTCCGACCGGTGTCGAAGCCCCCGCCGAGCTGCGCGCCGTTGAGGAACCGCGTGTCGATGTTGACGCCGAAGAAGTCCGACGTGCCGCAGTTCCTGCCGGCGAACGGGGCCCGTCCCGACGACGTCCGCTGCTCGCCGCAGGTGACCCCGGCGGCTCCCGAGATGAACTGTCCCGCCTCGGTTGCCACCGTCTGGGCCTGTCCGAACTTCTCGGGCTTGATGTCGTAGAGACCGCAGATCTCGTAGCCCCCGCCGCCCGGCAGTTGCGAATGCATCGGCGCGGTGACGCAGTAGGGATCGAAGTCCTCCGGACCCACGAGGATGTTGTCCCGGGCCCGCCAGTTGCCGGCCCAGTTGCGATAGTAGCCGGCGGTCAGCGAGACGCCGGCGGCCAGCTCGTGCACCAATTCCGCCGACATGTCCCACGTGTAGTTCCGGTTGCCGAAGCCCCGGGTGATCGATTCGTCGTAGATGGTCGCGCCCGGCCTGTTCTGACCGAAATTGAGGTCGCTGATCGGCCCGCACTCGCCGTTCTGGCCGAAGTTGGCCAGGTCGCAGTCCGGCGTGAAGTTGAGATTGTCGTCGTTCCAGGTGCGGGTCACGTTGTTCACCGAGGTCACCAGCGGGTTGAGGTTCGTGACCAGACCGCTCAACGCCGTCTCCACGTAGCGCCCGAGGGCGAACTTCAGCGCGGTCCGGCCGCTGCCGGCGAGATCGTACGCGACGCCGATCCTCGGATTGATGTCCGTGAACCGGACGGCGTCCGCGATCTCGGCGTATTCGCGCGCCGGAACGAACCGCGTGGCGCGGAAGCTCTGGGCCGGCACGCGGCCGTTGAAGCGGTCGAATCGCACGCCGAGGTTGAGCGTCATGCGGGGCAGCGTCCACTGATCCTGGACGAAGATTCCCAGGGGGGTCAGGTGCTCCTTCCTGGGGTCGTCGGCGAACGTGGCGTGCTGGGTTATCCGGCTCGGCAACCCGTTCCGGAGGTGGTACCACACGTCGCCGTGGACTTCCTGCTGGAACTCGGAGATGCCGTGTTCCAACTGGAAGCCGGCCTTGAAGGCGTGCGAGCCGGTGACGTAGGAGAGCGAGCCCCGCTCCGCGTAGCGGTGCTTCTTGATGTGATCCGAGTAGTAGTGCCGGGCGTTCCAACGAAAACCGGTCGTCAGCTCCCGGAGGTGGACTGCGTCCGGCGCCGACGCGAACTCGCCGTCTCCGGGCGACGGATAGGGCCACCGGCCGCGCATGTTCGAGAAGCCGGCCTCGAGCAGCAGCCGGCTCGACACCGGCGACGTCCAGGTGGTCTGGTACAACTGCTCGGGCGAGAGGTTGTACTGGTGGACGAAGGCCTCCGGCGAGTAGAACTCGCCCCGGCCCCGATTGAAGAACGACTGGAAGTCGGCGAAGACGCCGATCTTGTTTCTCTCCGAGGCCTGCCACGTGATCCGTCCGCCGACGCTCCGCATCCATTCCGTGCGGTACGCCTTCCGGCTCTCGTCGGGGGTGTACTCGAACGTCGGGCTCCCGATGCTGGTGTTGAAGAACGGGCCGGGCACGGTGTTCTTGTTGCGGGCGGCGCGGGACGCCGCGAAGAACCACACCCTGTCTTCCGCGATCGGGCCGCCGAGGGTGGCGTCGACGTTGTAGAACTTCAGCATCTCGTTCGTGAACGTCACGCCCTGGTCCATCAGTCCCTGATCCAGGTTGTCGGCCTGCAGGCTGTCGTTGGAATAGCGCGCGTCGAACATGCCCGAGAACTGGTTCCCGCCCTCCTCGGGAATCAGGTTCATCACCAGCGTCGCCTTGCTCTCGGCATTGCCGCCGCTCGTTTCCAGGACCGTTTCGGACGAGAAAGCGGTGTTCACCATGTAGATGATCGACACCCCGTTCGGGTCGGCGATGCCCATCCCGTCGAACAGCATCTCGGAGTCGCTCTTGCCGTGGAAGAACAGCGCGCCGCTCTGGCCGTTGGCCCGGTAGAGACCCGACGTCCCGCCAACGTCGGCCGTGCCGGTCACCCCGGGCACGAGCGCGATGAGCGACGACGCCACGGCCTTCAGTCCGGTCGGCAGCGTCTCGAGCTGCTCGGTCGTCAGCGATTGCTGCGCGACGGTGTTCTGGATGTCGACCAGCGGGCTCGCCCCGGTGACCGTGATCGTCTCCTCGATGCCGCCCACCGCCATCTCGGCGTCGATGTTGGCGGTGAAGCCCGCCGTCAGTACGACACCCTCCCGGATGACCGTCGAGAAGCCGGGCAGCGTGAAGGTGACCGCATAGGTTCCCGGTATCAGGTTGACGGCGTTGTAGTTGCCCTGGCCGTCCGTGAAGACCGTGCGGGAACCCTCGATCAGCGCCGGGCTGCTGACCTCGACGGTCACGCCGGGCAGCAGGCCGCCCGTGTCGTCGGTCACCGAGCCGGCGATGCCGCTCGATTGCTGCGCCGGAGCGGCGACGGGCAGGATCAGCACAGTGGTCATGAGCATCGGCGCGATGCGCCGGAATGGGCGGTGAGTGGCGTTCGAACGGGACGTTTTCGACACTCCGGATCTAGAACAAACGAGCCTGTTCCGAGTCACCGATACGCCTCCTTGCCGGTTTGACGAGACGGGACCCGCCAGGGACTGTCGGGAACCCGCCGCGCGCGGGACGTCCGATCCGACCGATGCGGGGATGGCAGACCGGGGGAAGTGCACCCGGTCGAGGAAGGGGCGCCGCCAAACGGAGCTTCGCGAACGACGACGTCTTGCATCTGCCCGGCACTCGCTTTCCGGTCACGGGCTGGACGACGACCGACGTGTATCCGACGATGCTCGTGCGTCTCGTATTGCCTGACGGTGTTCGCGCGCCTGACGTTTACCCGACGACGCTCGCGTGACTCGCGATGGACATCCGCTCCTCGCGGTCATCCATCAAGTGAAGGCACGCTACCGCCGGCCTGCGAGCAAAGTCAAGGCGAATTGCCCGATCGCCGTGTTCCCGGTCTCGCTTCTCGCCGGAACGGACAGATCCGCGGCAGTACCTGGGGGGCCGTGCCTATCGTTGCAGCCTGCCGATCCAGCCGCTGATGGCGTCCTGGACGCGCGCGTAGACCTGCGCCTCCGTGGGAGCGTCCTTCCCCCGCATCTTGAAGGAATGATCCCCGCCGTCGACGACGAAGAGCTCGGCGGCCACACAGCCGTCGAGCACCGGCCGCAGCTCGTCCGGCGTGCCGAACGTGTCCCGGCTGCCCTGTACGAACAGCATCGGCGCGGCGACCGCCGGCAGGTGCGCGTCGCGCAGCTTCTCCGGCCGCCCCGGCGGATGCAGCGGATACCCGAGCAAGACGAGACCATCCACGCTCGGGGCTACCCCGGCCCGTGCATCGGCCGCTACCACCTGTGATGCGATGCGGCCGCCCATCGACTTGCCGCCGACCAAGAGCCGGCGGCCCGTGCCGGCTTGCCGTTCGCGGACCGCGGCGATCGCGGTGCGGTAGCAGGCCTCCAGCCGGGCGGCGGGGTCCGGGGCGCGCCGTCTTCGTTCCTTGTAGAGGAAGTTGAAGGTGACCACGCGGACGCCGCGGCTGGACAGGCCGCGGGCGAAGGCGGTCATGAACGGGTGTGTCTGCGGGGCGCCGGCGCCGTGTGCGAGGATGAGCGTCGCGTGAAGGTCCGGAGCGGACCCGGTCTCGACCGTATAGTCCAGCGCAGAGACCGTATCGTTGTCCTCGAGCGGAACGGAGAAGGACGCCGGCATCAGGCGAGTCCCGCCAGAAAGCGTCCGGCCGCCGCACGGAATCTGTCGGTCCACTCGTGACCGCCGTCAAAGACGAACGGGGTGGCCGGAACCCCGGCGCCTTCCAGGAACATGAGGTCGGCGTCCAGCTTCTCCTGCGTGTACCACTCGTCCCGACGGCCGCGGCCGATCAGGACGGGTGGCCATGCCGGGCCGATGTCGGTCTGCAGTTCCGGCGGGACGTCGCCGGCAAGCACGATGACGCCGCGGCACTCGTGCCCCGCGCGCAGCCCCGCCCGGTAGGCCATCGCCGCGCCCTGCGAGAAGCCGCAGTAGACGAGGGCGCCTGTCGTGTCGCACGCGTCCCGAACCGCACCGACGACGTCGCGGACGTAGGCAAGGTTGTCGGCTATGGCCAGCTCGCGGTCCTGGCGGGTCATCCAGCTTCCCACTACGTGGCGTCTGCTCTGGCTGTAGTGCCGGTGGAGCGCCTGAACGGCCACCCTCGTCCACCGCTCGGCGCCGGGAATGCGGTCGAGCTCGGCCAAGTGGCGCTCGGCGTTCTCGCCGTAGCCGTGGAACCCGACCAGCAGCGACGTGGGCCCCGGCGTGTCGGCCGGCGCGACCAGATAGCGGCCATGGGTCGTCGCCGCGATCGTATGGACGGCGGCGGCGGTCCGGACGGCGGCGACGGACGGTGGCGCTGCGTCGCGGGTGCTGGTGCTCACGGGGCTGTATTCTAATGACGAGTCGTTTACGCAGGAGGAGTGGATGCCGCGGATTGGGTTCGACGAGCTGCCGGAGGATGCACGGGTCTGGATTTTCTCGGCGGAGCGGAAGCTCACCGAGCCCGAACGGACACGCCTGCTGGCGGAGGTCGATGCCTTCATCGATCAGTGGGGAGCGCACGCGATGCCGCTGACCGCGGGCCGCGACCTCGTCTACGACCAGTTCCTCTTCATCGCGGTCGACCAGCGCGCCGCGGGTCCGTCCGGCTGCTCCATCGACGCGCTCGTACGGCAGATGAAGGGCCTGCAGGACGAGATCGGGGTGGAGCTGGTCAATCACTCGCCCGTGCTGTTCCGCCAGGGCGAAGCGATCGCCCGAGTGCCGCGCGAGGCCTTCGCGGAGCTGGCCGAGGCAGGTGAAGTCGGTCCGGACACCACCGTCTTCAACAACACGCTGACCAGCCTGGGCGACGTGCGGGCCGGGCGGTGGGAGGTGCCGGCAGCGGACTCGTGGCACGCGCGGGCCTTCTTCTGACCGGCCGCATGATCACACGTGCCAAAGTGTGTTAACGTAGAGCATGTCGCCAAGCGACCGTGCTTCGTTCTTCGTCGGCGTCGGCGCGATCGTCGTCACTCTTGGTGTCGGAACCTGCTCGACGAACGCGCGCTTCAACGACGTGAACGCGCGTTTCAACGACGTGAACGCGCGCTTCGACGACGTGAACGCGCGCTTCGATGACTTCATCGATGGCGTCAACGTGCGTCTAGACGGCATGCAGGCCGAGATTCGCGAGTTGCGGGCGCTGGTCATCGAAGCCCTCCGGCGCGACGAATCCGCCGATTGACCCTGCGCCTCCGGGCACCGGTCACAGCCGCGTGTACTCGTAGAGATAGAGCAACCCCGCCGCCACGAAGTACAGCGTGGCGCTGTAGGCTACGTTGCTGCGGGCGATGCGCCAGTTGTCTGCGCCGTAGCGGCTGGCGAGCACGACGTTGACCCCGGACAGGGGGTTGACGGCACACCCCAGTCCCCAGCCCATCGCGAACGTCGTGGCGAGCAGCGTGGGGTCGAACTCCATCGTTTCCACCAGCGCCACGGTGACGCCGACCAGCACCGCCGGGTGGATGCAGACCAGCGACGTCACGATGAAGGCGGCCACCAGCAGGCTCGCGTGGAATCCGTCCAGGGTCGCGAAGAGCACCCAGTCGCCGGTCCCGGCCGCCGTCGCCACCAGGCCGGCCGCCAGCACCCCGGCGCCGAGGAACAGCGCCAGCTCGCCGCCCATCTGCGGAGCGCGCTCCCGCACGTACTCCCGGAATGCCGGGCGCAGGCCGCCGACGCCGTGCCGCTTGAGCAGGACGCCCAGGACCACGGCGGGGGTGACCATCGTGATCAGGGTCAGCACCGAATAGCCGGGCAGCGCCACGTAGGCGAGGAGCACCCCGGCCCCGAGAGCCAGCGGCACCTTCAGGTCCTGCGGATGGAGCGGATAGCCGCGGAAGCTCTCGACGTCCTCGGCGCGGCCGCTGCTCGCGTACCAGTACAGCCACAGGAAGGCGGCCATCGCCAGCGGGAGGCCGAACAGCATCATCACCAGCGGGCTCGAGCCGGGGGTGTAGGTCAGGCCCAGGGCCACGCCGCCGATGAACGGCGAGTAGAAGGCGACGGCGCTGAACGCCCGGCTGAAGAGTTGCGCTTGGTTGAAGCCGAGCGGCTGCACGCGCGCCAACCGGTCGGACATGATGATGACGGCGGAGATGTTGATCACGGATCCGAACGCGTGGATCCCCAGCATGTTCTGCAGGTAGGCGCCCGGGCCGCGGGGCAGCTCCGGCTCGTCCGTCCGCGGCGGCCGGTTCAGCAGCCGCAGCAGAGTGATGGAGGCCAGCATCGACAGGATCGGCTGGTTCTGGCCCAGCAGGCTGTCGAGCTGCAACGGTGCGCCGCGGCCGGCGCCCCAGAGGAACGCGGCCAATCCGATCCCGATGAAGACGAGCGCCTGCGCCTGCTGCCGTCGGCCGATTCCGGGCCACAGCAGACCGAGCGCCACCCACGCCGGCACTGCGGGCGCCAGGGACGGAAGGACGGGCCACACCGCGCCCGCGATCGCAAGCGCGAGCATGCCGGCGATCGCGGTTCCCGCCGCGCGTCGCGCGAGGCCGGCCGGCGCCGCCTTCCCGCGCCGCCAGGTCCCGATGCGCTGGATCGTGACGGTCAGGGCGTGACCCAGATCGGCGACGACCAGGCTCGCTCCTGGATGGTGGCCGGGAGATCGGGACGCGGCTCGACGCCCGCGCGAACCGCCTCCCACGTGGACCAGCGGCACGACGGGTTCTCGAGCACCCGCACGTAGTAGAGGGCCCGCTGGGTGGCATCGAAGTCGGGGTCGGTCCACAGTGTGCGCAGCTCGGCGTCTCCCACACCCTCGCTCGCGGCGCAGGTGTCGAGATCCACCGTCGCGCCGTTGCCGGGACAGCGGTACGTCTCCAGATCCACGGACGCTCCGTCGGAGCAGGCGACGTCGTAGACCCGCTCGTGCGCCTCGCCGTCTTCGATCCAGCCCTTGATGACCTGCAGCCGCGCCAGCGGGTTGCTCGCCGGGTCGCGGCTCGCCCAGACAAGGAACTGCGGAACGCGCCGGTCCGGAGCGACCAGCTCCCCGCCCATCGCGACACCGTTCGCGTAGGCCGCCGCGACGAGATCGGGATCGTCCGCCAGATCGTCCCCGTAGTCGTAGCCGGCGAAGAACCGCAGGCGGATGCGCGGCCCGGTGGTGGCGAAGGTCTCCTTGCGCCGGAACGCGTCGTAGATCGAATCGCGCGTGTTCTCTTCCGCCCAGACTCCGGTCAGCCCCGACGCGCCGCGGATCGCCCCGAGCGGAGAGGCGCTGTACAGGCTGCCGTCGGGTCGCGGCGGGTCGAAGGGTATCGATGCGCCCCGCTGGGGCCGGCCGCCGGCGGTGAAGTAGTCGGACTCCGTGTGTGCACCCGAGCCGGCGTGGTTGTCGGTGGCGCCGACCAGCCCGAAACGGAACGGGTTGATGCCGCGTTCCTCCTCCAGGCGCAGCCCGTTCAGGTACGCCTCGCGCACGTAGCTGCCCGACGGCTGGCTCGGCGTCGTGCCGCCGCCGATGCGGTAGGACCAGATCTCGAAGTCGGCCCATTCGTCGTTGGGGGAGAGCGCGGGATGCGTGTCGGAGGTGCCCTTCGTCTGGGTGATCTCGACCAGCGGCTCGTTGCGGGTGCGGGTCTCGACGTAGGCGGCGTCGAGGGGCTCGCCGGCATAGGTCGCGAGCCGGAACATCAGGCCGTTGGAGCCGTTCGAGTTGTGGGGGATGGCCAGGGCCTCGATGCCCGCCTCGCGGTTGCGGTCCATCCATGCCCACAGCTCTTCGGGATTGAAGGAGTCGAGGCGGCTGAACGGCACCTCCGGCGCCGCGCTGCCGCGGAAAATCACGTTGCGGTGCAGGTTCTGGTTCTCCGGGCTGCCCGTGAACTCGTAGGCGATGAAGGTGGTGAAGCGGCCCGGATCGTTGTGGCGCTCGGCCGCGGCGATGGTCTCGCGCCAGGCGGAGCGCACGATGTCCATGTCGATCAGTCCCTCGCGGGTGCCGAGGGTGTGAGCCCGGATGTCCGCATAGGCAGCCCCCCGTTCCGGGCCGGTCAGCGCCCCGGAGGCGATGCTTCTCGCCAGCTCCGAGTCGGGATGGCGCGAGACCTCCTGCTCCGGATCCAGCATCGCCGGCAGCATCCCCAGGAAGCTGGCGTGGTCGGTGACCGCGAAGAAGTCCAGCGGCCGAGCGAGCTGGATCTCGAAGCCGGCCGCGTGGGTCAACGGCTCGCCCTGCGCGTAGCGGTAGGCGTCGTCCGGGGTGGCCCGGGTGCCGTTGAGGAACGCGTCGTAGGAGAAGTTGGTGTGCGTGTGGAGGTCGCCGAAGTAGACGTTCCGAAGCGGATTGGGCGCAGGCATGGCCGCGCCGGCCGACGCGGCGCTGTTCTGCGGGCCCGCGGCGGCGACAGGACTGCCGCCGCTGGTGCAGCCGGCAAGAGACAAGGCCACTCCCAGGATGCCGATTCCCGCGGCGACCCTTGCACGATGCACGGGACGGACTTCCGGGCGACGGGCGTAACGTGACATGACACCTCCAGGACGGTCCGCGATGCAGCGGCGGGCGCGGGCGCAACCTCGTCTGGGCGGTTATCGGCGGCGCAGACTCCCAGCTAGGGCGCGGCCGGCGCCAGCGACAGCACGCGTTCGACGAACCAGTAGGCGGAAACGGTACCCATGACGTAGATCGGTACCTGCGCCGCGAACGCGGGTATCGGCATCCGCGAGATTCTAACGATTTGCAGTAGGGCGAGCAGGAGGCCGACGATGGCGAGCTGCCCGATCTCGACCCCGACGTTGAAGAGCAGCAGGGCCATGGCCCGTGCCGACTCGGGCAGCCCGATCTCCGCCAGCGCTCCCGCGAACCCGAAACCGTGCAGCAGACCGAAGCCGAACGCGATCGCCCACGGCGAGCGGGCCATCGCCGACTGGCCGCTCCCGCCATCACGCGCGAGCTCGACGGCCAGAAACAGGATGCTCAACGCAATCACCGCCTCCACCGGCCGCTGCGACAGCGTCACCACGCCGAGCGTCGACAGCGCCAAGGTGATGCTGTGCGCCGCGGTGAACGCCGTCACCACCTGCACGAGCTGCAGGGGCCGGCGCACGAAGAAGAGCAGGCCGACGACGAACAGGATGTGATCGAAGCCGAAGAGCAGGTGCTCGATGCCGAGCAGCAGGTACGTCGGTACCGCCGCCCCGGCGCCGGACTCCCGGGACAGGACGACCCGCGGCGCCTCGGAGCGGAGCAGGTGATCCGACGACCCACCGTCGAGCAGGCGCACCCGGAGCAGGACGTCGGTCAGCGTGCGCGGCAGGCCGTCGATGGAGATCTCCGCGCCGACGAGACCGGTTTCGCCGCAGCTCAGCGTCCAGCGCTCGATGAGAGCGGCGCTGGTCAGATCCGGCAGTCGCCGTTCGCGCTCCCTGCAGTGCGCGGGGAATCGCGGTGCGATCGGCAGCCGACGGACGAGTGCCGGGTCCGCGTCGGGCAGGATGGGCTGCTTCCAGAGCACCTCGAAGCTGCCGCCGGAGACCTCGGTCACCTGCAGGTACGCCGGCCGCACCTCGTGGGCAGCAACCGTCGCAGGGGTCAGCAGCATTCCCAGCAGAACCGCCGCCGCCCAACCTTGCGAGCGACGCTCGCGCCGCGGCGCGCAGGCTTCCTCCCGGCGGCCGGTGACGGGCCGTTTCCGGCACCCGCCTGCCGTTGCGGTTGCGGACATCGACATCGCCATCTAGCCCGTTTCCCGCGGCCGTCCCTCGAAGGCGTCCAGGGCGGGAAGCTGCACCTCGTACCGTTCCCGCAAGGTCTGCAGCGCGGCCGCGTTCTGCGCGCGGCGCCCGGCTTCCAGCAGATCCTGCGTCACCCGCTCACGCACGTCTTGCAGCGCCGGGGTCCGCGGCGTGCTCCGCGTCAGAACCCGCACCAGGTGCGTGCCGTGACCCGAGGTAACGGGTCCGCGCCAGTTGCCGGGCGCCAGGTCCGCCAACGCGGCTGAGAAGTCCGCCCCAAACGACTCCGCGATCTCCCGATCGGTTCGGCCGGCGTATTCCCTGAGCAGCGCGAAGGCGTCACCGGCAGTTCTCCAGCTCCTGTCCGGCTCGTTGCGCAGCACGCCCAAAAGGCCCGCCGCGTCCCGTTCCGGATCTTCTCTACGATCGTGGCTCAGGAACACGTGTTGAAACGTGGTTCGCGCCGGTTGCCGATATCGCTCCGCGTGGTCGCTGAAGAACTCCTCCACTTCACGCGGCGCGGGCTCCTGCACGTCCGAGTTGTCCTCGAGCATGAACGTCATCTTCCGTGCGAGCCTGCGCCGCACGATCGGGTCGTCGCGATCCAGCGCCATCCGCAGCGCTTCGCGATAGAGGATCTCCTCCCGGACCGCCTCGTCGATAAGCCCCCGCAGTTCCCGGCCGGTCGGCGCCCGGCCCCACTGGGCGTCCCAACGTGCGCGGAGGGCGTCGACCTGCTCGACCGTCACCCTGACGACGCGCCGTTGGTCGTTCCCGTCAACCAGCCAGCGCTCGCCGGCGAACACGCCGATTCCGAGCAGGAGAAAGACCGTGAGGGGCGACCTGCTCAGCGTCCACATGGGCGCGCACCGCCGGGTCCGTCCGGCATGGGAGCGGGACTCGGGCTGGAAACCGTGCAATCGAGATTGATGGTCGGGGCGCCGAGGTTCGAACTCGGGACCTCCTGCTCCCAAAGCAGGCGCGCTACCGGACTGCGCCACGCCCCGCCCGCCGGCGTCGACAGGGACGCCGTCAGACACGCTACCACATCTCACCGCCAGCCTGGGTTCGCCGTGCTTGGCCGGCTACCGGCACAGGGTTCGGATGGTCGACCGACAACCTGCCTTGCCGGCCGACCGTCGGCTACCGGCGGTGATCGAGAACGTGCTCCACCTCGACGAGCTTCGCACCGGCCACGGAGACGACGTTGTCGCCTGTCAGGTGCTCGCCCAACGTGCCGTAGCGCGCCTCGACCTCCGCGGGCTGCGGCGGCAGGGGAAACTGCAAGACGACCCGCACTCTGCCGCGCGGCCAGTTGAACGTGTTGATCCGCCTCCAGAAGTGGCCCTCGGTCACGCTCGCCCGCCCCGATTCGATCAGGTTCGTGGCCGGCCACTCGTCGGCCGGGGTTGTTTCTCCCGCCTCGTGCGTCACCTGGTAGTCGACGAAGGCGCCGTCGGGCAGGTCGGTCGATCCCTCGATCCAGAGCTGCCGCCACTCCGAGCGGTGCTCGATGCCGAGCTCGACGGACTCCGTGCCCGAGGCCGGGTCGGAAGCGGCGTCTCCGGATGCGCCGCATCCGGCGGTCGGCCCGAGTGCGAGCACGGTGAGCGCCAGTGCAGGTCCGAGAGACGTTTCAGGGCGCATGAGAACATTATAGTCGGCGACCATGGAGCCCCTTTCCCGATTGCCGGTCATCGGCGTGATGGGCTCGGGGCGCGAGCCGCACACCGAGCGTGCCCGCCGCGTCGGCGAGTGGATCGCACGCGAGGGACATCACCTGTTGACCGGCGGCGGTGCGGGGGTGATGGCCGCCGTTACCGAGGCGTTCGTCGGCGTCGAGCACCGTCGCGGTCTCGCCATCGGTATACTGCCGGCGGTCGCGGGTGGGCGGGCAGGCGCCTCACCGCCGGGTTATCCGAATCCCTGGGTCGAGATCGTGGTCCGCACCCACCTGGATCGGGTTGGGCCGGACGGCGCCGGCCCGGCCTCACGCAACCATCTCAACGTGCTCTCCTCGAGCGTGGTGATCGTTCTGCCGGGAGCGGAAGGGACGGCCAGCGAGGCCCGCTTGGCGGTTCGTTACGGGCGCCCGTGCATCGCCTGGCTCAGCGAGCGTGACGACGTGCCGGGATTGCCGGCCGCGATTCCGGTCGAGTCGGAGTTCTCCGCGATCGAGACGTTCGTACGGGCGGCATGCCGGCGTACGACGGGCGATCAGGGCAGCGGGGCCGGCATGCGGTAGGGCCGGAAGGTCAGATAGAGCCGGATGCGCCCCTCGATCGCCGGTATGCGCGATTCGAAGACCGTGCCGCGGGCCGCGTCGGCGGCCCTCCGAGCCGTCGCCAGCGCGTCGTCGAACCGGCCCACGGCCGCGTACGCCGCCGCCAGCGTGTCGAGCACCTCCGGGTGGTCCGAGCCGATCAGCGCCACGGCCCGCTGCGCCAGCGACAGCGCCTCGGCGGACGAGCGAAGCGCCGCGTCCGGGGCGGCCGCGCGCAACCACGCCAGACCCACCAGCGCCAGAGGATTCCGCGGGTTCGCGTCGAGCCCGCGCCGGTAGTGGGTCACGCCGCCGGCGAGGTCGTTCGTCGCCACCAGGGCCCGGGCGAGGTTGGTGTGCACGTCCGGATCGTCGGGGGTCAAGGTCAGCGCCTCTCGAAAATGCGTAATCGCCTCTTCGATGCTGCCGGTGGAGAGCAGTGCACTGGCCAGGTTGTAGTGGGCGCTGGCGTCACGCGAGCCGAACTGCAAGGCGAGCCGGTAGTAGACGATGGCCTGGTTCAGGTCGCCGGTGGCGGCGAGCAGGGCGCCCAGGTTGTTGTGCGCCGCGGCGTACTCGGGCCGCACCCGGACCGCCTCCCGGAACGCATCGATGGCGCCGGCGGTGTCTCCTTCGGCCACCAGCAGCGAGCCGAGGTTGTAGTGTGCCGTCGCGTGCCCGGGGGCCAGCGACAGGGCCGTTTCCAAGTGCTCCCGTGCCAGCGCCAACTGGTTCAGGGAAAGATAGCGGGCGGCCAGATCCGTGTGGCTGCGGTAGTCGTTCGGGTCCACCCGCAGCATCGCCTGCAGACCGAGCAGGTCGTTGCGGGCCTGCTTCCGAAACAGGTTGTCGACCAGGGCTGCCTCGTCGCCCGGGCTGACCGCCAGCGCCTGCAGGAACACCTCGGCGCGCGGGGCGGTGTCGTCCGGGTGGTAGCGGACGCGGACCGCCGGGTCCGACGAGTTGTGCGGGTTGGCGTTCGAATTGTCGAAGCTGAAGCGAGCCCGGAGCACCGTTCCGGCCGGCAACTGCACCCGTTCCGCATAGCGGTAGCCGTCCTGCCAGTCGAACCGCCAGTCGTCGATTCGCAGCAGGCCCACCGCGGCGCCGTCGGGAGTGTCGGCCGCAACCTCGACGGTCGTGCCCAGGCGGTGGAGGTACGCGTAGACACCCGCCACCTCGACGGCGACCGGCAGGATGTAGCGGTCTTCCACGACGTGGGCCGGCTCACCCGCCGGGATGTCGAGCGCCGGGGCGTCCAGCACGATGCCGACGCGCCGCCGCGCCGGCGGTGCGTCGGAGAAGTACAGCCCCACGGAGACCTGTACGTCGACCGGCTGTTCGCGTGACCGCAGGCCGAGCTGCAGGAGGAGATCCGAACCCGGGTCGAGCCGCCACGCCACGCCTTCCGGGGGCGGAGCCGTGCGCCGGCCCCCCGCCCAGACCAGAAAGTCCCCGGGCGGAAACCGGCCCTGGTCCGGCGCCAGTCCGCCGAAGCCGGGAGCGTCCTGCTCCTCCTGGAGCCGCCGCCCGGTTCCGGTGTCGTCCAGCATTATCTGTACGCGCTGGATCGCCGCTTCCGCCGGCGCGTCCGGCCGGACGTCGACGGCGCGCACCCAGCGGGGCGCGGGGATGTCGACCGGCAGGGCGAAGTTGCGGTACGCCACGCCTCCGCCCGGTTCGACGGTATACGGCTCGGTCAGCGAGACGATCAGATCAGGCTCCCCGAGGGGCCAGTCGACGGACGGTACCGGCGGTGCCGCGCCGGGCGGTCTGCCGGCCGGGGCGCCGGCCGCGGCCCAGCGGCGCAGCGTATCCCGGTCGGCTTCCGTCAGGCGCGGTTCGCCCCCGAAGGGACTGGCGCCGAAACCGGACACCGGCTGCCACGGAGGCATCCGCCGGGCGGTGACCATCTCGGCGATTCCGTCGGCGCGCGCGCGTGCCTGCTCGTAGGTGGCCAGGCTGAACGGTCCCAATCCCCCCGCCCGGTGGCAGCGGACGCAGTTCTCGCTCAGCAGCGGCGCGACGGCGTCGTACGTCACGGCGCCCTGACCGGCTGCCTGGGGCGGACAGACCCAGCCGATCACGACCACGACCGCGAGGACGGAGACTCCCGCGACGACTCGGCTACCCATGGCGTCCATGAATGCTCCGCGTGATCCGTTCGTCAGGCGTGCACGGCGGCCGGATCGAGCCGCCGGCGCGCCGCGGCCAGCGCGACCGCGGCGACGAACACCGGCATGGCGCGATCGATCTCTTCCAGCGAAGGGTAGGTCGGCGCGAGGCGGATGTTGGAGTCGCGCGAGTCCCGTCCGTACGGGAAGGTCGCCCCGGCCGGAGTCAGCTTCACGCCTGCCTCGCCCGCGAGCCGGACGATTTCTGCAGCCAGTCCCTCCGGCGCCTCGAAGGAGAGGAAGTACCCGCCGCGCGGCCGGCTCCACGAGGCCAGGCCGTCGGCCGTCAATCCCTCGTCCAGATGCCGCAGCACCCGTTCGAACTTCGGACGCACGATGGCCGCCTGCCGCCGCATGTGGGCGCGGATGCCGCCGCCGTCCCGCAGGAAGCGGACGTGGCGGAGCTGGTTGACCTTGTCGGGACCGATCGTCTGCACGCCGAGATGGCGGGTGAACGACGCCAGGTTGGCCGGAGAGGCCGCCATGAACGCCACGCCGGCCCCCGCGCGGGTGATCTTCGACGTCGACCCGAACAGCACGGCGCTGTCCTCGGTACCTGCCGCCCGGCAGCGGCCCATCAGGTTCGCCAGCACCGGCGGCTCGTCGTCGAGGTCATGCACCGCGTAGGCGTTGTCCCACAGGATGCGGAAATTGGGTCCGGCCCGCCGCGCCAGGTGCGCGAAGCGCTCGACGACCTCGTCGGAATAGACGTGTCCCGTCGGATTCGAGTACTTCGGCACGCACCAGATGCCCTTGATGCGCGGATCGTCGGCCACGAGGGTCTCGACCCGATCCATGTCGGGTCCGCCGTCGTCGATCGGGACGTCGATCAGCTCGAAGCCGAGGCTTTCCGTGATCGTGAAGTGCCGATCGTAGCCCGGCACCACGCAGAGGAACTTCAGCGGACCCGGCTCGTGCCGCCACGCCGTCTCCGGGCCGAGCGGTCCGTTGAGCCAAGCGTGCAGCACGTACTGGTACATGAACGTGAGACTGGCGTTCCCGCCGGCGATCGTTTCCTCCTGCCGCGTGCCGAGCAGATCGGCGCCCAGGCGCCGCGCTTCCGGGATGCCGAGCAGACCACCGTAGTTCCGCACGTCCGTGCCGTCGGCCAGTCGATAGTCGCCGCCGAGCACCTCCTCGAGCCCGTCCGACAGCGCAACCTGTTCGGGGCTCGGCTTGCCGCGCGTCAGGTCGAGCGCTAGGCCTGCGCCCTTCAGCGCTTCGAACTCTGCGGACAGCGCGCGCTCGTGCGCTACGAGGGATTCGTGATTCACACCGTCGAACATGACCCTCAATTATAGGGCGAGCGGTGAGCGGTGCGGGTCGGCTGGGGCGTGGCCCGGCGCGACCGGGGCGGAGCGCGTGGCCGGGCCGGCAGCGGGACGAGCCACTATAATCGGACATTCGCAGCAGGTCGGCCGGATTAACCCGGCCGGCTTGAGATTCCGTCGTTGCAGGTGGCATGGAGAACGACTCGTTGACCCGAGAAAGCGTGGCTGCCCTCTACGGTCGGGGCCTGCTCGACCTGGTGTACGAGGCGGCGGGCATGCACCGGCGCCATCACGATCCGTCGGCCGTGCAGTGCGCGTCGCTCCTGAGCGTGAAGACCGGCGGCTGTCCGGAGGACTGCGCCTACTGCCCGCAGTCGGCCCGCTACGACACCGGGGTCGAATCGACCGGACTGATGAGCGTGCCGGAGGTTGCCGAAGCAGCGGCGAGGGCCCGGGCGGGCGGCGCCGACCGCTTCTGCATCGGTGCGGCGTGGCGGCAGGCGACGGACGGGCCGGCATTCGACCGGGTGCTCGAGATGATCGGGGAGATCAAGGCGCTGGGGTTGGAGAGCTGCGCCACGCTGGGCATGCTCGACCGCGGCCAGGCCGAGCGATTGCAGGAGGCGGGCCTCGACTACTACAACCACAATCTCGATACGGGTCGCTACTTCTACGAATCGATCATCACCACCCGCACCTACGAGGACCGCCTCGATACGCTGCGTCACGTCCGGGAAGCCGGCATCAAGGTCTGCTGCGGCGGAATCCTCGGCATGGGTGAGAGCCACGACGACCGCATCGATCTGCTCTTCGAGCTGGCCCGGCAGAGCCCGCCGCCCGAGAGCGTGCCGATCAACACGCTGGTGGCGGTGGAAGGCACGCCGCTCGCCGATCGGGACCCGGTTCCGTGGGACGACGTCGTGCGGATGATCGCTGCCGCCCGCATCCTGATGCCGCGGTCGAAGGTGCGGCTCAGCGCCGGTCGGTTGCGGATGGACGACGCGGTCCAGGCGCTCTGCTTCCTGGCCGGGGCGAACTCCATCTTCCTCGGCGACCGGCTGCTGACGACGCCGAACCCCGAGCCCGATGCGGACGCCGCGTTCCTTCAGCGCCTGGGCCTGCGCGGAACGGCCGCCGTGCGGGCGTAGAGCCCCCGGCAAAGCCCGCTGCATTCGACCGGCGATTGACGACCGGCACGCGGCGGTTGCCGAGACGCGGCCGGTCGTCAGCCGCCTTCACCGAAAGCGAAGCAGCCGCGTCCAGTCGATGGCCGACTCGACCACCGCTCCGGGATCTCGTTCCGCCGACGGTGTCCACCGAATCGTGCCCAGACAGGGGACGTCGGTGCAGCGCGCCAGGACGGATGCATTCGAGGCGGCTGCCTCGTCCGCCGCCGAGGCGTGGTTGAGCACGTACCCGCACACTGCCAGCCGGCGTGCGGCGGCGGACTCCAGCGTCAGCAGTGTGTGGTTGATGGCGCCGAGCTTCGAGTCGACGACGACCAGCAGCGGCAGGCCGAGATCGCCCGCGAGATCCGCCATCGAGTAGTGCTCCAGGATGGGGACCAGCAGGCCGCCGGCGCCTTCGACGATGGTCAGGTCGTGCTGGTCTTCGATGGCGCGGAACCCCGCGACGATCGCGGCGGGATCGATCCGCACGTTCTCCAGTCGGGCGGCCACGCAGGGCGCCAGCGGCGCATCGAGCCGATAGGGGCAGATGCGGTCGAGGGAGAGCGTGCTGCCGGCGGCCGCCCGCAACGCCAGCGCGTCCGCGGGCCGGCGCGTGATGTCCGCGCCACAGCCCGTTTCCACCGGCTTCATGACGCCGATGCGCCGTCCCCGGGCACGCAGGGTAGAGGCGAGTCCGCGCGAGACGAAGGTCTTGCCGACCCCGGTGTCGGTGCCCGTGATGAACCATCCGGGCATCAGGCGCTCGTGACCTCGCCGATCGCTTCGCGGACGACGGTCACGAGGCGGTCGATCTCCTCGCCGGTGATGGAGAGCGGCGGCATCAGTACGACGACGTCCCCAAGGGGGCGAACGATGACGCCCCGGCGGCGGGCCGCCACGGTCACGCGGGCGCCCGTCCGGTCGGCGGCGGGATAGGGGCGCCGGTCGGCGGCATTCTCGGCCAGCTCGATGCCGACCATGACGCCGCACTGCCGTACGTCGGCCACGTGCGGAAGGGGTGCGATTTCGGCCGCCAGGAGGTTCTCGATCCGGGCGACCTTCGGACCGAGCCTGTCCAGCGTCCGTTCCTGCTCGAACAGATCGAGGCTGGCCAGGGCGGCCGCGCAACCGAGCGGATTGCCGGTGTAGGTATGGCCGTGGTAGAAGGTCCGGCCCGCGGCGGGCGGTCCGAGGAACGCGTCGTGGATGCGCTCGGTCGCCAGCGTCGCGGCCAGCGGCAGATAACCGCCGGTGATGCCCTTGGCCACGCAGAGCAGGTCGGGGGACACGCCGGCCTGCTCGCAGGCGAACATCGTCCCGGTGCGGCCGAACCCGGTCGCTACCTCGTCGCAGACGAGGAGCACGCCGGACTCGGCGGTCGCCTCCCGGAGAGCGCGCAGGTAGTCCGGCGGGTGGGGCCACATGCCGGCCGCGCCCTGCATCAGCGGCTCGACGACGACGGCGGCCAGCGCGTCGCGCTCCCCGGCGATGGCGTCGCGGGCCTCGCCGATCGCCTGGTCCAGCGCGTCGGCGGGGGAGAGGCGGTCGCGCCAGCGCCGGACGTGCGGCGGCGTAAGGCGCAGCGCGTCGGCCAGCACCGGCCTGAAGAAACGGTGGAACGTCTCGGAGTAGCCGACCCCCACCGCGCCGAGGGTGTCGCCGTGATACGCCTGCACGAGCGACGCGAAGCGGGTCTTGCCCGGCTTCCCGGACAGGTGCCAGTACTGGAGCGCCATCTTCAGCGCGGCCTCCTCGGCCGTCGCTCCGTCGTCCGAGTAGAAGACACGTGTCAGGCCGCGCGGGGCCAGGGCCACCAGGCGCTCGGCCAGTCGCACCGCCGGGATATTGGTCAGACCCAGCAGCGTAGTGTGCGCCACCTGCCGGAGCTGCGCCGTGATCGCCGCGTTCAGCGTCGGGTGGTTGTGTCCGTGGACGTTGCACCAGAGCGAGGAGACGCCGTCCAGGTAGCGCCGCCCGGTGTCGTCGATCAGCTCGTTGCCCTCGCCGCGGACGATGACCACCGGATCTTCCTCGAGCCACGCCTGCATCGGCGTGAACGGGTGCCAGAGGTAGGTGTGGTCCAGGCGCCGGAGCTCTTCATGGGAAGAGGCGGGTCCGGAGGCGTCGCTCATCGCAGGTGCCCCGTCGCGCGTCCGGCCGCCGCGAAGGCGTCGACCGCCCCGACCAGATCGTCCGCCGTATGCGTCGCCATCGGGGCGACCCGCAGGCGGGCCGTGCCGTCGGGCACGGTGGGCGGCCGGATGGCGGGCACGAGCACGCCGCGCGCCAGTAGCGCGTCGCTGAGCCGCACCGCTCGGTCCGCGTCGCCGATGAGGACCGGCAGGATAGGCGACCGGCCGGGACCGAGCCGGAAACCGATCTCCGTCAGGCGCTCGCGCAGCCACGCGGCGTGCGACCAGACGCGATCGCGGCGCTCGGGCTCGGCGGAGAGTACCGCGATCGCGGCCCGCGCCGCCGCGACCGCAGCCGGGGGCAGGGCGGTCGTGTAGATGAACGTGCGGGCGGCGTTGACCACCCAGTCGACCAGGGCCGCGGAGCCGGCCACGTAGCCGCCGAGCGAGCCGAGCGCCTTGCTCAGCGTGCCGATCTGTACGTCCACCGCCTCCGTCAGGCCGAGCTGGGAGACCAGCCCGCCGCCGTTCTGCCCGAAGACACCCGTCGAATGGGCCTCGTCGACCACGATCCACGCGTCGTGGCGTCGCGCCAGCGCCACGAGGTCCTCCAGCGGCGCGATGTCGCCGTCCATTCCGAAGACCGTTTCGGTGACGATCAGGCGGCGGCGGAAGCCGGCGGCGTCGCGCAGAAGACGGTCGAGATGCTCGGCGTCGGCGTGCCGGTAGACGCGGACCGCGGCCCGCGAGAGGCGGCAGCCGTCGATGAGGCTGGCGTGGTTCAGCTCGTCGCTGAATATGCCGTCGTCCGCTCCGGCGAGAACGGGCAGCACACCGGTATTGGCGTGATAGCCGGAGGAGAGGACGAGCGCCGCCTCGGTTTGCTTCCACCGGGCGAGCTCGCGCTCGAGCGCCGCGTGCGGTGCCGACGTGCCGACGATGAGACGCGCCGAGCCCGCGCCGGCGCCGTACTCCAGCGCGGCGTCCGCCGCCGCGCGCGTGACCGCCGGATGCGCGGCCAGCCCGAGGTAGTCGTTCGAGCAGAGCTGAATGACGGAATGTCCGTCGACGACCACCCGCGGCCCGATGCCGCTGTCGAGGGGACGCAGGCGCCGCCGGACGGCGCGCTTCTCATGGTCTTCCAGGCGGGTCTGCAGCAGGTGGTCGAGTGACGAGCCCCGAGCGGTATCGACCATGCGTTCGCCATCGTACAACACGCACCGGCGTTGGACCGCCGCGTCGCACTCGCCCGACAATCGTCGCGCGCTTCCGATTGCCGCCCCAGCCGGGCCTGGCTGGAGGTCTGCGCCGTTTCTTCGGAGCAGGCCTAGCAGCCCGTGGCAAAAGCCCCGCTGCATTCGAGCGGCGATGCATCCCGCGTGGACTGCGTTGCTCCTCGGACAAATATGCCCAATATGGTCCCTCGTCGCGCCTTGCCACGCGGGCGCCTCGCCGCTCTCGGTGCGACGCGGGGTTTCGCCACGGACTGCTAGTAGCGGAACAGGTACTGCAGCTTGGTGAAGAACGCCCGCTGCTGCCGCTGCAGGTCGCGGTTGTAGAACCGCTCCCGGTCCAGGTAGATGCCCTCCTGCAGCCGGTCGTCGTAGCCGATGTAGAAGGCGGTGCCGGCGTTGACGCGGTAGGTGAAGAGCAGGTTGATCCCCACCTTCCCGTTGCCCGTGTTGTGCTCCAGGATGTTCCGGACCATCAGGCGATCGGTGAACTGGTAGGTCGTGAACGTGCGCAGGATCTTCACGTCGAACACCAGCCCGCCGGTGTGCATGTCGCTGAAGCGGGCCGTGTCGAGTCTGAACTGCGTGTTGAGGCGGGACGTGGGCAGCAGCGTCAGGCTGATGTTGTAGTCGAACATGCGGCCGAGGAAGGGATTCTCGACGAAGCGGATCTGCTCGCCCCAGTCGATGCCGTAGAAGATCGAGAAGCGCCGGCTCGAGCTGATGCCGTTGCGGATCGAGAAGCGGGTCTTGTGGAAGTCGATGCTCTGGAACCGCTCCATTTCCCGCTGCGCGTCGGCGCGGAAGAAGATGTTGCGCGCGAACCGCATGCTCATGTCGGCGCGGAAGTCCTCGTCCTGCAGGACCCCGGCATGGTCGACGTTCCGGCGGTAGCGGAATTGCGGCCCCCAACTGATCAGCCAGCTTTCGGGCCACCATTCGTACTCGATGTCGGCGTCGAGCTGTTGCATGTCGACGCGCCGGACGAAGCCGGCATCGGTGCGGAAGTCCGGGTCGATGCTGTTGAAGTCGAGGCTGTAGCTGAGATTGCGACTGTCGCGCCGGAGCTCGGCGTTGAACATCGGCCCGCTCAGGGTGTTGCCGTCGAGGTCGCGGTGCGACGAGGTGACCGCCATGAACTGTGCCCTGTGGGTCTGCCCGAGTCTGAACCGACCGTCGACTCCCGCGACCCGGCTGTACGAATCGAGGAACTCGCGGTCGGTCATGATCGCCCCGATGTACGACTGCGAGTAGATGTCGTAGCGGGCCCGCCCGATGACGAAGTTCGCGGTTTCGCCGAAGCCGTACGCGTTCGGGTCGTCGAACTTGCCGGGGGCTGCGTCGTTCGCCACGAGAAGGCCCAGCGTGGTGTTGCCGGTCTTGCCGGTGAGCTTGCCCCCGATCTGCGGGTCGACGATGGTCTTGGTGTGGACGAGGTTCGTGCGGCCGGGCGTGCGGAAGATCTCCTGTCCCTCGAGAAAGAACGGCCGCAGCTCGGGGAAGAACAGCGGGTACCGCTGGTTCGTCTCGATCTGGGGGCGATCGGCCTCGATCTGCGAGAAGTCGGGGTTCAGGGTGAAGTCGGCGGTGAGGTTCGACGTGACGCCGTACTTCATGTTGAACCCGAAGTCGGGCTGGGTCCTGTCGTCCACGTAGCCGGTGTCGGTCAGCCGGCCGAGCTGAATGGCGGTCGCGGTCGGCAGCAACTCCAGGTTTCGGCTCGCCGACAGGCCGCGCAGCCCGCCCAGCATGCCCATCTGGGTGAGCACGCCCGCGACGGCGCGTGTCATCGGCGCCCAGACCACCGTCTCGTCCTTCGTCTGCATCGTGCGGGTGATCTGGAAGCCCCAGCGGTGCTCTCCGTCGCCGCGAGACGGATAACGCAGGCTCTTGAAGGGGATCGCCATCTCGGCCGTCCACCCGTCGGCGACCATGGCGCCTCCGGTGTCGAACAGCGCGTCCCAGGACGTGTCGCCGCCACCCCCCGGCGGCCCGCGCATGCTTCGGCCGCCCCGGATGATGGCGTCCCCCTGGATCCCGTAGGCGTTGACGGAGAAGCGATACGCGCGCTGCTGGTCGAGGAACGGATCGAACATCACCGCGATCCAGTCGTCGCGCCGCGTCTGATCCCGGTCCACGCGGTTGGCCCGCATCTCTCCGGGGTTCGAGTAATGCGCGTAGAAGGCGAAGTAGAGGTAATCGGCGTCGTAGGCGATCCACGCCTCCGTCCGCTCGGTCGGGGCTGCGCCCTCGATGGGGTTGGTTTGCGTGAAGTCGGTGATGAGGACGGCGTCGCGCCAGACCGCGTCGTCGAGACGGCCGTCGATGGTGGGCGGCGCGAGCGCCCGACGCGCCTGCACGCCGCGGCGGCCGCCGATGGCGAAGCCTCCTGTCGGTCCGGCCTGGGCCGCGGGTGCCGACGCCGGTGTCGGGGCCGGCCGCGGCGCGGGGGTCGCACCGAGCAGAAGCTCGCCGCCGGCGATGCCGCCGCCAAGCCCGGCCGCCGCAGGTCCGCGGCCGGTCGTCGAGCTATCCGGCCCGAGGCTCCCACCGTTGCCGCCGTTACTGCCGGTAATGCCGTTGCCGCCGGATCGGGTGTTGCCGGCCTGCCGCCCGGCGCCGTTGCCGTTGCCGTTGCCGGCGCGTCGCGTGGCGCTCCCGCTACCGCCGCTTTCTGCCGGCGTCCCGACGCGGGCGTCCCGCGCGCTTCGGCCCCGGCTGCTGAAGCGTCGCACGGCCTCGCGGACGCTGCCGGCCAACCGGTCCTGCAGCTCGAACAGGTCGTCGCCGTGACCGTCGACCTTGAACGCCTCCACCGCGGTTTCGCTTTGGACGTCGATGAGCCGCCCGGTCAGTCGCAACCGCTCGCCGAGCTCCTGAAACGCTCCCGCCAGCAGGTAGTCCGCGCCGAGCTCGCGTACAGTCTCGATGAGCACGCGTTCGCCGGGCGGCCGGGCTCCGGCGCCGCGCAGGCTGGCGATCGCTTCCTCGACGACCGCGCGGCTGAGGACATCGACTCCGTCCGCGCCGCGCAGGTCCGTGCCGACCGTCTCGGCAATGCCGATCCCGATCCAGTCGCGGTCCGGTTCGGCGCTAATGTTTGTGAACGGAGCGATGGCGAGGGTCCGCGGCGCCTGAGCCGAAACCGCGGGAGTCATCGCGAGGCATGCGACGAACGACGCGAGGCCGATGCGGCAGGTCAGACCGGCTGTCACGCGACCGGGCACCATTCTATCAGTCCTGGAAGACGCTGCTCGCAGCCCCGCCGTTTCGGCACGGAATCGGATGCCCGCACCGGCGTTGGTCGCCGTCTCCGCCAGGGAGGCGGCGGATCCGCTGGTGCCGGCGCCGCTGCTTGGGGCATGATTGGCAGAACACACGGAAATCGACACGCGTTGAATCGATTCATCAGCGAGGTACCGCGATGAGAGCGAGACGAATGGCGGCGCGCGTACGCATGACGGTCTGGCTGCCGATGCTCGGCGTCCTGCTGGTGGCTCCGGCGGCCGCACAGACCGAGCGCCTGGATGTCGACGAGCTGAAGGCGCAACTCGACGCCGGCGCCGACGTGCTGCTGATCGACGTCCGGGAGGACTACGAGGTCGAGAGCGGCTCGATCCCCGGCTCGATCCACATTCCGGTCGGCGAGCTCGAGGCCCGCATGCCGGACATCCCGAAGGACGTGCGGCTCGTCTTCTTTTGAAACGCCGGCGGGCGGAGCTCCCGGGCCGCGGAGCTCTTCAGATCCAACGGTTACAGCGCCGGCGAATTCTGCGCCTTGAACGACTGGAAGGCGAGGGGCCACGAGGTCGCAGATACGGCCCGTCCCCCCGAGGGACCGATTCAGCCGGCGCGGTGACGCACCGCGCACGGCAACGCCGCCGCGCACGACGACGCGTCGCGCGCGGTGACCGTCAGGGCTGCAACGGCCGGCAGAACCGGTGTCGACCGGTCAGGAGCTTGCGCCGCAGAACGCGAGCGAAGCGAAGTGCTGCCGCGCGAGGTCATGGAGCACGGGGGATGGGCCGAACGAATCGCCAGCGAGGCGTTTCGGGGCGCCAGGGGACGCCGGCGTCATCGAGGTCGCCGGAGACAGGACAGGGTGTTGAGGCATGTTCGGAACGATGACATCGACACGGAGAGCGGGCGCCCTGGCGACGGCGATATTCGCGGCGCTCGCGCTGGCGGCGACCGGGCTCGGCGCGGAGGACGACGCCTTCGTCACCGTCGACCGTTTCGTGCCGCACACCTCGACGGTTCCGGCCAACGAGGGCGAGCGGGTCGGCCTCTTCCTGCACGAGAAGCTGAGCCGTGAACTCGCGGAACGTATCGCGGCTGGGCACCGGCCGGAAGGCAGGGTCGTGCTCTTCGTGCACGGCGGGTCGATTCCATCGGTGCCGGACTACGACCTGCCCTACGAGGACTACTCCTGGATGGAGCACCTGGCGGTGGCCGGGTTCGACACGTTCTCGATGGACCAGACCGGCTACGGCCTGTCGCCGCGGCCGATGATGGACGACCCGTGCAACATGGCGGCCGACGACCGCGCCATCGTGACCCCGAACCCGCTGGCCGAGGACTGCGAGCCGAGCTACCGGCACGGACTGACGACCAGCCAGTCGGACTGGGACGAGATTGGACGCGTCGTCGACTACATCCGCGAGCTCCGGGGCGTCGACAAGGTGAGTCTCGTCGGCTGGTCGGCCGGCGGCCCGCGCACCGGCGGCTTCGCGGCGCGCCATCCCGACAAGATCGACAAGCTGGTGCTGTTCGCGCCGGGCTACGGGCGGGACCGGCCTTCGGAGCCCCCCGAGGTGATCCCCGGCGGCGAGGTGCCGATGCGCCTGCAGACCCGGGACATGCTGGAGAACGGGCGCTGGCGCTCCACCGTCGCCTGCGACGATCAGATCGATCCCGGTATCCAGCGGGTCATCTGGCGGACCGTCATGGCCTACGACCGGCGCGGTGCGGTGTGGGGGCCGCCGCACGGCGTGATGCGGGTGCGCACCTCGGCCGGTTCCTGGGGCTGGAACCGGGAGTACGCGGCGAAAGTGCAGGCGCCGACGCTGATCCTGGTCGGCGAGCAGGACCGTCTTCTCCAACCGAACGAGCAGCTCTACGAAGATCTGACCGGCGCCGACGGCAGCGTGCTGGTGACCATGGCCTGCGCGACCCACTTCGCGGTCTGGGAGAAGACGCAGTACAGATTCATGCACGAGGCGTCGCGGGAGTGGCTCGAGCAGGGGACGTTCCGCGGGCTCACGAACGGACGTTTCTCCATCGGCCGGGACGGCGCGGTCGCCGACATGATCCTGATGATCGCATCGCTTGTCCCGTAGCCCTTGCTGCGGGCCGTTCCGCTTCTTCCTGTACGCGTTTCTCCGCCGGCGCCGCGGCACCCTTCCGCATCATCGTCACCGAGGTGACCCGCTGCGGAAGCCGTCATGGCCGGTTCGGACGGGGCTGGACGGATGCGGTCCCGGTGGCGCCGGTTGCAGTCGTCGCGGGAGCTTGCAGGTTCGACAGCGGCGATCGTTCAGTCCAGCACCGCGCGAATCGCGTCGGCCAGGATCTCTACCAGCCGCTCGAGTTGAGCGCTCGTGATTACCATCGGCGGCGCCAGTACGTAGGTGTCGGCCTTCACCCGGCTGACCAGTCCGCGGTCGATGGAGGCTTGGAGAACCGCCGCGCCGACCCCGCGTTCAGCCGGAAACGAGCGCTTCGTGGTCCGGTCCTCGACCAGCTCCACCGCGCACATCAGCCCCTTGCCACGGATGTTCCCCACGTGCGGGTGATCGGCCAGCGCCATTTCGAGCCGCGCGAGCAGCTCGTCGCCCTTGACGGCCGCCTGCTCGGGGAACCGCTCGTCCTCGATGATGCGCAACGTCCGGAGCGCTACCGCGCAGCCGACGGGATGCGCGCTGTAGGTGTAGGCGTGCATCCACGGCTCGCCGCCGTCGTCGAGCGTCGCGGCCACGCGGTCGCTGATGCCGATGCCGCCGAAGGGGAAGTACCCCGACGTGATCGCCTTGGCGAACTGCATGATGTCCGGCTCGACGCCCCAGTGCTCGAGCGCGAACAGGCGCCCGGTGCGGCCGAAGCCGGTGATCACCTCGTCGGCGACGAGAAGCACGTCGTACTGGTCGCAGATCTCCCGGATGCGCGGGAAGTAGTCGTCCGGGGGGACGATGACGCCGCCGGCGCCCTGCACGGGCTCCGCGATGAACATCGCCACCGTGTCGGGGCCCTCGCGCAGGATGGCCCGTTCGAGCTCGTTCGCGGCCGCCACGCCCTGGCTCTGGCCAGGCGGTGCTTCGTAGCGGTACGGGTCGGGGGCGGGGATGTGCGAGAACCCCGGCACGCGCGGCTCGAAGAGCGGCCAGTAGCGGCTGAGGCCGGTGGCGCTCATCGCTGCGAGCGTGACCCCGTGGTAGCCGTTGATCCGGGAGATCACCTTCGTCTTGTCCGGCCGGCCGCGCAGCTTCCAGTAGGCGCGCGCCATCTTGATGCTGCTGTCGGTCGCTTCGCCGCCGCCGCTCGTGAAGAAGAAACGGTTGATCGAGGGGTAGCACAGCGCCGACAGGCGTTCGGCCAGCTCGATGGCGCGGGGGTTCGAGCTGCCCGCGTAGCCCGACACGTAGGCGAGCTCGGCGGCCTGCTCGCGCATTGCGTCGGCCAGCTCGGTCCGGCCGTGGCCGGCCGTGACGTTCCACAGCCCGGCCAGGCCGTCGATGTACTCGCGCCCGTCCGCGTCGGTGAGGATCGTCCCGTCGCCCTTCACCCATACGCGGGCGTTCCGCTGCAACGGCTCTTCGTGGAGCGGGTGGATGAGGTGGGCGATATCGCGCGTCAGGAGGTCGGCAGTCGCTGTCATGGCTCTTTCTTCAATGAGGCCGCGGGGAGGTCCCGCGGGTAACCCGCCGCATGGCCGGCACGGGCTGCCTGCCGTCTCGCAGTCGGTCGAGCTTCCCCGAAAAGCAGCATAGCACGCGACCGTGCTACGCTACGGGATCGGCATGGTCGACAGAGCGCGCCGCCGGCTGTTTCGCGTGGGACTCGTCGCGGTGGCAATCAGCGCGGCGCTCGCCGGGTTCGCGGCCGCGGGCGCCGGTCGGACCGCGGTTCCGCTTTCGGTCGCATCTTCCCTGGCCACGGCCGTGCCGGGCCTCGACGGAACATCGGTCGAGCCGCTCGCTCCCGCCCGGGATGTCGAGGCAACCGTCCTGCTCTTCGTGATGACCGACTGTCCGATTTCGAACCGCTACGCGCCGGAGATACGGCGCCTGCACGACGAGTTCGCCGACACCGTTCGGTTCTGGCTGGTCTACGTCGACACGCACCGGCCCGTGGACGAGTTGCGGGAGCACCGCGCGTCGTTCGGCTATCCCTTCGGGGCGGTGCGGGACGTCGACGGTGCGCTCGTGGGGCTGGCCGGGGCCACGGTGACCCCGGAGGTGGCGGTGTTCGATCCCGACCGGCGCTTGATCTACCGCGGACGGATCGATGACCGTTACGTTTCGTTCGGCGTCGCGCGCAGGGCGCCCCGGACGCGTGACCTGCACGACAGACTGATCCGAATCGCCGCCGGAGAGTCCCTCGCGTTCTCCGAGACGCGGGCCGTGGGGTGCTATATTCCCGGCGCGTGACCCCGACCCGGTCACGGTTTTCTGCAGAACGAGTCCAGAGGAGGAAAGGCAATGAAGCGCATGCATCTCGTGTCGGCGGTCGTGGCCGTGGCGGTGCTGGCCGTCGGTGCGTCGGCGTTCGCACAGGACGTGACGAAGTACGTGCGGTACGAGCACGACGGCGCGGCGTCGTACGGCGTCCTCGAAGGGGAGACGATCCACCAGCTCGGCGGCAGCGTCTTCGACTCGCCCGAGCGGACCGGCGTCACCGTGGCGCTGGGCGACGTCACCCTGCTGCCGCCGACCGAGCCGCAGAAGGTCGTCGCGGCCGGGTTGAACTACCGCAGCCACCTGGGCGGCGCGCAGCCGGCGGAGTATCCCGGGTTGTTCGACAAGCACGCCACGTCGCTCATCGGGCACGAGGCGGAGATCACCTACTACGAGGACGCCACCAACCTGCACTTCGAAGGCGAGATGGTGCTGATCATCGGCAAGGTGACGCGCAATGTCTCGGTCGAGGACGCGCCCGACCACATCTTCGCGGTCGCGCCCGGCAACGACATCAGCGAGCGCGTGTGGCAGAGCAACGACCTGCAGTGGTTCCGCGCCAAGGGCGCCGACACCTTCGGGCCGGTCGGACCGGTCATGGCCCGCGGGGTCGACTACAACGACCTGCTGCTCCAGACGCGGGTGAACGGCCAGGTCATGCAGTCGCAGCGGACCCGCGACCTGCTGTTCGATTCCTCGGACCTGGTGAGCTACATCAGCCGCTACGTGACGCTGGAGCCGGGCGACATGATCTTCACCGGCACGCCGGGGTCGACCTCGGCCATGCAGCCGGGCGACGTCGTCGAGATCGAGCTCGAGAACGTCGGCGTGCTGCGCAACACCATCGGCCCGAAGGGTGGACGGCCGACGAACGAGCAGTAGCCGCATCCGGGCCGGCGCGCGCCGGGGTCGGCGTGCGCCGGTTCCCGTCGGATGGCAACGGCAGGTCCCGGCGGGTCGAGCGCCAATCGCCAGCGCCCGACCCATTGCCATGTACGGCTCCGGGCCTTATCCTTCACAACATGACGCGTTTCCTGCGCTTTGCCGTTGCCGCCGCGTTCCTGCTGGCGCCGGTTCTGCTGCCGGAGGCCGCCGCCGGCCACCCGATGGACACGCAGAATGCCGCGTTCGTCCAGGGCGTGGACGGCCCGGCGCCGGCGCCATTCATGTACCTCGGCGCCAAGCACATGGTTACCGGCAGCGACCACCTGCTGTTCCTGGTCGGCGTCATCTTCTTCCTGTACCGGCTGCGGGACGTGGTCCTCTACGTCAGCCTGTTCACGCTGGGGCACAGCATCACGCTGCTGCTCGGGGTGCTGGGCGGGCTGGAGGTGAACGCCTACATCATCGACGCCATCATCGGCCTGTCGGTCTGCTACAAGGCGTTCGAGAACATGGGGGGCTTCGAGCGCGTGTTCAACGTCCGTCCCAACACCAAGGCGGCGGTGCTGATCTTCGGGCTCTTCCACGGGCTGGGCCTCGCCACGAAGCTGCAGGAGTTCACCGTCACCGACAACGGACTGGTCGCCAACATCCTGAGCTTCAACGTCGGCGTCGAGATCGGGCAGGTCCTGGCGCTCAGCGCCGTGCTCATCGGCATCACGCTGTGGCGGATGCGCCCGAGCTTCTTCCGCCACGCCTTCGTGACCAACGCGGCCCTGATGGGCGGCGGGTTCCTGCTGACCGCGCAGCAGATCTTCGGCTACTTCTACTATCCCTGATGGCTGAACCGGTTCCCTCGTCCACGGCCCCGCCGACCTCGCTCAAGCGGCTCGGCATTGCGGCGCTTGCCTCGCTGCTCGTGGCGGCCCTCGTTTTCGTCGGTGCGGTGCTGCCGGCCGAGCGCGGCGTCGACCCGCTCGGTACCGGCGAGCTGTTCGGTCTGCTGGCGCTTGCCCAGGTCGTCGCGATCACGGCGGAAGAGGACGAGTACCGGCTCGACGCGTACGAGCTCCCCGTGGGACCCGGCGAGTGGGTGGAGTACACCTACCGCATCCAGGAAGGCGGAGCCATGGTGTATTCCTGGACCGCCACCGGGCCGCTCGAATACAACTTCCACAGCGCGCCGGACGGGGCGCCGCCCGGCTACGCCGAGAGCTTCGACGCCCAGGAGAACGACCTGGCGCGCGGCAGCTACATCGCTCCCTTCACCGGCGTGCACGGCTGGTACTGGGAGAACGCGGGCGCCGGCGAGGTGACGATCACGCTCCACACGGCCGGCTTCTACCGCGACGCCCACGTGGCACGCGACCGCGCGGACGGCTACCGCACCCTCCGGGACCCCCGCGGCAACCCGGTGGAGTGAGGGTTCCGGAACGCGCCGCGGACACGGTTGCTCTTCCACGAAGCATCGACGTTTCTGTACGATCGGCGGCCGGGCCGGCAGATTGACAACGCCGGTTTCATGTAGTCACAATGACTACATGCCTCAGCCGCTTACCGTCGGAGCGCGGGAATTCAAGACACGTCTCGGCACATACCTGCGTCAGGTCCGCGAGGGCCGGACTCTGACGATCACCGACCGCGGCCGTCCGGTCGCCACGGTTACGCCGGTCGACATGACTGGACAGTCCATCGAGGCGCGGCTGGAAAGGCTGCGCGCGGAAGGTGTCGTGACCGGCACCGGAAAGCCCCTGTCACGGGTGCACAATCCTGTTGACCTGAAGGGCCGTCCCCTCTCTGAGATCATCATCGAGGACCGGGAGGATCGATTCTGACCCGGTTCTTCGATGCCAGTGCCCTGGCGAAGCACTACGTGCGCGAGCCCGGGAGTGACGCCGTCGAGCACTGGCTGATGTCCGGTACCGCGGCCGTCAGCCGGTTGTCGGAAGTAGAGGTTGCCTCAGCTCTGGCCCGCCAGACGCGGGCCGGCGTTTGGACCGCCAAGGAGCGCGATGCCTGGCTCGCGAGACTGGATCGAGAGTTGCCATCGTTCCTGGTCGTCGAATTGGTACCTGCGGTCACGTCGCGCGCACGCAATCTGCTGAACGCGTACGCATTGCGCGCGTCCGACGCGGTCCAGCTCGCCAGTTGCTACCATTTGCAGGAACAGTTGGGCCACGACGTGCCGTTCGTGGTCTTTGACGAGCGGCTCGCGGCGGTCGCGCGAGAAACCGGCGCGACCGTGCTGGGAGCTGGCGGCGACGCATCCGCGTAGTCTCTGCGCGCTGCGTGTTCGGAGAGCCGTCGGCACCGCGTGCGGGGTAGTCGAGCGGAGAGACGATGCACAAGCGGATTGCGGCCAAGTCGGTGGTTGCGCTCTTGGGAATTACCCTGGCGCAGAGCGCGGCGGGACAGGCTCGTGGCGTGCCCGACCCGACCTACCGCGCTCCGCGCACCGTCGACGGACAGCCGGATATCTCCGGCATCTGGAGGAACGACACCCTGACGCCGCTGGAGCGGCCGGCAGGGCTCGGCGATCAGGCGTTCTACACCGAGGAGGAGGCTTCGGAGATCGAGGCCCGCGGTCGCGAGATGCGCGAGGCCGACAACGCGCCGGGCGCCACACGGACCTCCGTGGGCGGGAGCCTTGCCCAGGGCTACAACTGGTTCTGGAGCGATCCCCGCGATTCGGTCGTCTACACGCGCCGCACGTCGATGATCGCGGACCCGCCGACCGGGCGGGTGCCGACGCGGCCGGAAGCCGACGCGCGGGCCGCGTGGCTCGTGGCCAACCGCACGGACTCGCACGAGAACATGAGCCCGTACAGCCGCTGCATCACCCGCGGCATCCCCGGCTCGATGCTCCCCAACACCTACAACACCGGCAATCACATCTTCCAGATTCCCGGCTACGTCGTCATCCTGTACGAGATGGTGCGCGAGCCGCGGATCATTCCGCTGGACGACCGGTCCTTCGTCGACCCGAAGATCGCGCAGTGGATGGGGGACGCCCGCGGGCGGTGGGAAGGAGAGACGCTGGTCGTCGAGACGCGGAACTTCACCGAGAAGGCGTGGATCACCCCCAACCAGAACGCGGGCCGCATGCATGGAGTGCCGGTGAGCCGCGAACTGCGCCTGGTCGAGCGCTTCACCCGGGTGGCCGAGGACGTCCTCGACTGGCAGGTGCTCGTCGAGGATCCCAACGTCTACACGGCGTCCTGGACGCTGGAGCTGCCGCTGCGGCGCGACATGACCTACGACCTCTACGAGTACGCCTGCCACGAGGGGAACCGCGCCGTGACCGGCATCCTCGGCGGTGCGCGCCACGAGGAGCGGCAGCGAGCTGAAAGTCCCTGAGCCGGCGCCGGCTACGCCAGCTCCGCAAGCGTCGCCTTCAGCAGCCGGTAGAAGCGTCCCACCGAGTCGATGTGGACCCGCTCGTCGGGCGAGTGCGGCGCCTCGATGACCGGGCCGAACGAGATCATGTCCATGCCGGGGATCTTCTTGCCGATGATGCCGCACTCGAGCCCCGCGTGAATCGCCGCGACCTCGGGCTCCGCACCCAGCTCCCGCGCGTGGACCTTCTTGACGACCTCCAGCACCTCGGAGTCCATGTTCGGCTTCCAACCGGGGTAGGCGGGGCGCACGTCCACGTCCGCGCCGGCGAGCTCGCCGGTCGCGCGGATGCGACGGCGCAGGGCATCGAGCTCCGCGTCCACGGAGGAGCGCGAGCTGGTGGTGATGACGAGCGAGCCGTTTGCGCCCTTGACGGTGGCGACGTTGTTGCTGGTCTCCACGAGGCCGGCAATGTCGTAGCTCATCGCCTGGACGCCGTGCGGCAGGCTGGAGACGAGTCGCAGCACGGTTGCCGTCGCCTCTGCCGTCCATGCCTGATCCGCGGCGGCAGGCTCGCCGACAGCCAGGCTCATGCCGGGGTCGGCAGGCCGGTACTCGTTCCGGAACGCCTCGAACTCGGCGCGTACGATGGCCGTCAGCTTCTCGATGTCGGCCGCCCCGGCGACGATGGTGGCGAACGCCTCGCGGGGGATGGCGTTGTGGGCGCTGCCGCCTTCGAGTCGGGCGAGACGGAACGGGGTGCCGGCGTGCGCCGCCCAGAGCGCGCGGGCCAGGAGGCAGACCGCGTTGCCCCGCTGCAGGTGGATGTCGCAGCCGGAATGGCCTCCCTTGAGTCCGGTGAGCGCCAGCGTCACCGCACGGTCACCGCTGCCGGCCGCGGCGGGCGTCACGCCGAGCGACAGCCGCATGTCGCCGCCGCCGGCGCAGCCCACGTACAGTATGCCCTCTTCCTCGGAGTCGAGGTTGATCAGCCGCCGACCGGCCAGGAGGCTGGCGTCCAACTGCGCCGCCCCGGTGAGCCCGGTCTCCTCGTCGATCGTGAACAGCAGCTCCAGCGGCCCGTGGACCAGGTCGGTCGAATCCATCACCGCGAGCATCGTCGCGACGCCGATCCCGTTGTCCGAGCCGAGCGTGGTGCCGGTGGCGTACAGGTGCTCGCCTTCGCGCCGCGGGACGATGGCGTCGGTCCTGAAATCGAAGGCGACGTCGGCGTTCTTCTCCTGCACCATGTCGAGATGCGACTGCAGGATGGTGACCGGCGCCTGTTCGTGCCCTGCGGTGGCCGGCTTGCGCACCACGACGTTGCCGGCGGCGTCGATCGCATGGTCGCAACCGGCGCGGGTCGCGGCGGCGAGCACGTGCTGCCGCATCCGCTCCTCGTCCTTCGAGGCGCGCGGGATGGTCAGGATGGTGTCGAAATGGCTCCAGACCGGTTTCGGCTCGAGCGATGAAACGAACGTCATGGCAATCTCCGGAATCCCCGCTCGCAGGACCGATTCTCGGGGCCCGGCGGCGGTCTTGAATTCACCCGGACTACTCCGCGAGCGTCCCGAGACGCGTCGCTGGCTCGGCGTCTCGGCCCATCCGCTCCGTGACCTTGCGTCGCAGAACACGGTGCACTGCGTTCTGCGGCGCAAGCTCCCAGCCGTCGTCAGGCACCCGAAGGCGCTGTCCGACACGGGACAGGACGCTCAACCCTGCATGGTATCATCCGGGGCCATCGTGGAAACGCCGCTCACGCCGCTGGAGTTTCAGCGCCGCGCCCGCAGCCTCTACGCGGACCGCGAGGCGGTGATCGACGGGTCGCTCCAGCTTACCTACGCCGAGTTCTTCGCGCGTTGCGACCGATGGTCCGCCGCTCTGCAGAAGCTGGGCGTCCGCAAGGGCGACCGTGTGGCCTACGTGGCGCCGAACACCCACGCGCAGCTCGAATCCTTCTATGCGGTGCCGCAGATCGGCGCCGTGCTCGTCCCCATCAACTTCCGGCTGACCCCGGAAGAGATCGCCTACATCATCGGCCACAGCGGCGCGAAGGTGGTCTGCGCGCACGCGGACTACCTGGAGGCGGTCGACAGCGGGCGCGGGGACTGCCCGGACGTCGAGCACCTCGTGGCGCTAGAGGGCGCGCGCGAGGGATGGCTCGATTACGAGGCGCTGCTAGGGGCCGAGGCGCCGGTCTTCGAGGCGGCCGAAGTCGACGAGAGCGACCTGCTGACGATCAACTACACCAGCGGCACGACGTCGCGCCCCAAGGGCGTGATGATCACCCACCGGAACGCCTGGGCGAACGTGGTCGGCACCCTCGTTCACTGGCCCATGAACTGCGGGACGCGGTACCTGTGGACGCTGCCGATGTTTCATGCCAACGGCTGGACGTTCACATGGGTGGTGACCGCGGTCGGCGGCGCCCACATCTGCCTGCGCGCCGTGGACCCGGCGCTTGGGTTCCGGTTGATGCGCGACGAGTCGGTCACGCACATGTGCGCGGCCCCGACCGTGCTGATCATGCTGGCCAACGCGCCCGCCGAGGCGCGGGGCGAGGTCCGGCGCGGCGTCAAGGTGATGACCGCCGGTGCGCCCCCGGCCGCCGCGACCATTCAGCGGCTCGAAGGCGAGTTCGGGTGGGAGCTGATCCACGTCTACGGCCTGACCGAGACGGCGCCGTTCATCACGGTCTGCGAGCCCCGGCCCGAGCATCGCGTTCTCTCGGCCGACGAGCGGGCCACCGTCAAGGCACGGCAGGGAGTCGAGCTGATCACCTCGGGCGAGCTGCGGGTCGTCGACGACGACGGCAACGAAGTGCCCCGCGACGCGCAGACGTTGGGCGAAATCGTCGTACGCGGCAACGTCGTCACCGCCGGCTACTACAACGATCCGCTGGCGACGGCCAAGGCGATGCGCGGCGGCTGGTTCCACAGCGGCGACGCCGCGGTCGTCCACCCGGACGGCTACGTCGAGATCCGCGACCGCTTCAAGGATGTCATCATCAGCGGCGGGGAGAACATCTCCTCGGTCGAGGTCGAAGGGGTGATGATGCGCCACCCGGCCATCTGCGAGATTGCCGTCGTCGGCGTCCCCGACGAGCGCTGGGGCGAGACGCCCCACGCCTTCGTGGTGCTGAACGGTGGGGCATCGGCCACCGTCGAGGAGCTGACCGCCTACGCGCGCGACAACATGGCGCACTTCAAGGCGCCGCGCCGGTTCAGCTTCGTAGAGCAGTTGCCGAAGACCGCGACCGGCAAGATCCAGAAGTACGTGCTGCGGCAGGGCCGGGCGGCGATCGGCAAGCAGTAGCCTCAGGGTCTGCAAGCGGGGAGACCGTGGCGAAACCCCGCATGGCGGCGGGAGGCGGGGGGTTCTTGCCGCGTCGTCGGCGACGAGACGGCGAACGATGCGGCGGCCCCGCATGGCGCCGAGATGCGGCGGGGCTCTTGCCGGGCTCCCGGTTCTCTTCTCCCTACGCTTCCCGCAGGACCGCAGCCGGCTCGGTCCGGCCCGCTCGCCGCGCCGGGAACCACGCGGCAACACCGGCAAACAGGAGCAGCAGCACGCCGGAAACGGCCAGCGTCAGCGAATCGGTCGCCGAGACCGAATAGACGTAGACGGCGAGGAATCGACCGGCCGCCAGCGATCCGAGCACGCCCAGTGCGACGCCTGCCGCGGCGAGCAGGAGTCCGTCCCGCGCGACGAGCCGAAGGAGGTTCGAGGGCAGCGCTCCCAGGGCCGCGCGGATAGCGAGTTCCTGGCGGCGTTCGTCGACCGTGCTCCTGAGGACGCCGTGGACGCCGATCATCGCGAGCGCCAGGGTGAGCGTGGCGAGCAGGTTCATGACTGCCACGCCCAGCCAGCGTCCCCGGACGGTAGCCCGCGCCGAGTCCTCGATGCGTCGCACGTTGTCGATCGGCACCCCCGGGAGCAGCGGGGCAAGCTCGGTACGGAGTCGTTCGCGCGCGCCTTCCGGATCCGATGTGCGCAGGAGGAGGTCGAAGCCGTTCGGGGGCTGGGACTCGATGTTGACGTACGCCTGCGGCCGGAGCTCGCCGTCCAGGCGCCAGAACTTCTCGTTCGCAACGACCCCGACGATCTCCGCGGAAATCGCCTGGGAGCGATCGAGCCGCTCCTGCAGCTCGGAGAAGAACCGCAGAGTCGCGCCGACAGGGTTTCCGTTGCGGAAGTGCCGATCGACGAACGCCTGGTTGACGACGACAGGGAGGATGTCCGCCGATTTCGCAGGTAGTCCCTGTCCCTGTAGTAGTCCCCGTCCCTGTAGAAGGGGGATTCGGAGCACGTCGAAGTAGTCGGGGCTGACCAGTCGGTACCCGACCATTGGAGGTCGAATCGCGTCGGCGACGGGTTGCGCGGAGACCTCGAAGAAACGGGACGCTCCACGGCTACCGAAGGGGCCGGAGTAGGCCAGGGCCAGGGAGTCACCCGGCGTGACCGCACGCTCGCCGATCTGTCGCAGAAGAACGGCGAGACGCTCGGATTCGCTCCGCAGCTCCGCCGGGACCTCGACCCGCAGGGCGAGCAGATCCGCCATGTCGAAACCGACCGGCTCGGTGGCCGCGTTCCTGAGGCTCTCGGTCAGCAGTGCGCTGGTGAAGATCACCACCATCGAGACGCCCACCTGGACGACGAGCAGGCCCCGGCGCAACCCCGACCGACGAGGCGCATTGCCGATGCTGGCGGAGAGCGACAACGGGCCCCGACCCGGTCTTGCCCCGGCGATGAGGCCGAGTGAAGTCAGCAGGCCGGTCGCGCCGGCGACGAGGGCCATGACCAGGAACACGCGGACGTCCACCTGCGGGGTGGCGCTCAGGTACGAGCCGTCTCGCGAGAAATGCCGGACCAGCAGCGGCAGGGCCGCGTGCGCGATCAGCAGGCCGGCGCCGGTCCCGGCGAGGAACAGCAGACCGACTTCGGTCGCGAGCTGGCGGGCCAGGCGGAACGCACCTGCTCCGAGGGCCGAGCGCACCAGGAGCTCTCGCCGCCGACGCACGGCGCGGCTGACGAGCAGGCCGACCACGTTGCTGCACGCCACGAGCAGCGCCAGACCCGCGCCGAGTACCGCGGCCGGCAGGGTCCTCTCCAGTCGGTCGCCCCAGAGACCGTTCAGGGGACCCATGCTGACGCCGGCCGCCCGATTGGTTTCCGGGTGCGTCCTCTCCAGATCGAGTGCGATGACTTCCATCTCGGTCCGGGCCGCGTCGAGATCGATGCCGCGGGCCAAGCGCCCGACCGCCCAGAGGCTGCGTGCGCCGCGGTTGCTGCGAGACGCGCTATCGAGATCGTGCTCGAGTGAGAGCCATGCCTCCGGACGGTACTCGGCGGGGAAGGGAGGGAAGGCGAAGCGCTCGGGCAGGACGCCGACAATCGTATGGGTCCGGTCGTTGAGGCGCAGGCTGGAACCGACGATGTAGGGGTCGGAACCGAAGCGAGCGTTCCAGTAGCCGTAGCTGAGAACGACATCGGTTTCGGATCGGGGGAGACTGCCCAGGAGTGGTGTCGTGCCCAGCAGCGCATAGAGATTGTCGGTGGCGGCAGCGATGCGGATGTGTTCGGGAAACGCACCGTCGGAACGGACGCGGTTCGCGGTGCGCCACGCAGCCAGGTCTTCGAAGCCCCGGGTGCGTTCCCGCCAGTCGAGGAAGTCCCGATAGGAGAGCGGCATGCGCTCGAACCCGCGCTGCGTGTCGCCGCCGCGGACCCAGGCGAGCCGGCCGGGTTCCTCGAAAGGGAGCGGACGAAGCAACGACTTGTCGGCGAAGCTCCAGACCGCGGTCGCGATGCCGAGGGCAACGGCCAGAATCGCCACGATGCCGGCGGAGAGTCCCGGGTCGCGGAGAATCAGGCGGAGACCGTAGGCGAGGTCCTGGCGAAGCTGTTCGAACCAGACGCCCTGTCTCACATCGCGCAGCCTCGCCTTTATAGTCTCCGGGTCTCCGAAATCCAGGCGCGCCTGCCGCCTGGCGTCGGCGGGCGGCAGGCCTCGCCGCTCCAGGCTGTCGGCCTGCGACTGCAGGTGAAACGCCAGTTCGTCCGCCAGCTCTCCCTCGTAGCGGTTTCGCCCCACCAGGGCGCTGAACCAGAGACGTGTGCGTGTCCACATGCGTGCATCCTGCCGGGTCGAGACCTGACCGAGTGCCCGGCAACGCCGACGACGGAGTATGCGCAGCCTGCACCCTCTCCGTCGGGATGTCATTGACAAGTGCTGTCCCGAATCAGTTCTCCCGACGGTCCGGGTGCCGGCAGGGAAGCGGCGACAGCAGGATCCCCTCGACGAATGAGCAAGCGGCGGTCGTGGCGCCGATGCCGAGGCTCGGCGTTGCCACCGTCAGCGCCGTGAAGAGCGGGCTGCGGCGCAGGGAACGCCGCGTCAGACCGATGTCGCGCGGCATGTCCGACAGCAGCCCTTTCGAAGTATCGAGCGAACGTGAGCGGGATCGCTGGTCAAGGAACGTGCGCCGTGTCATCGTAGCCAATGGCCGGACGTGATGTGCTCGCCCGTACGTGGTTCGATCAGGCACGCGCCGATCTCGCCGCGGCGGAGGACAGCGCGGCCACCCGACATCACGAGTGGGCCTGCTTCCAGGCGCAGCAGGCGGGCGAGAAGGCGCTGAAGGCGGTACTCTACGCGCGGGGGCGGACGAGCATCGTCACGCACAGCCTGCGCCGGCTCGTCAGGGAGAGCGCGGCGATCGATACGGGGTTCGCCGACCTCGACGAGCATGCTCGACTACTCGATCAGCACTACATTCCCACGCGCTATCCCAATGGACTCGACAGCGAGACGACGCCGTCGGACTACTACGACGAAAAGGATGCGGAGCGATGTCTGCAGTCTGCTCGATTGATCCTGGAGCGCGCGCGCGCATCCATGGCGAGTTGAGGCGCCTAGCCGCAGACCTGCGCCGCGACTTCGCGATAGAGGCGGTGTACGTCTTCGGTTCGTTCGCGCGGCAGACCGAGCACGAGGGGAGCGATATCGACCTGCTCGTGGTCGGGGAGCTTCCGGGGCGCGTCTTCGACCGGGTCGGCGAAGTGCTGCGGCGCACGACGCTGCCCGTCGAGCCCATCGTCGTCAGTGCGGCGACATTCAACAGGCGGCGCAGGGAGGGACATCCCCTGTTCGCCGCGATCGTCGACGAGGGGCTGCGCCTCTTGTAGGCTCATCCGGTCGCCGGCGCGGAGCTCAACGAGTGGTCTCTGTCGCGTGACCCAGGAGCCCGTGGAAAAAGCCCCGCTGCATTCGAGCGGCGATGCATCCCGCGTGGACTGCGTTGCTCCTCGGTCGAATATGCCCAATATGGTCCCTCGTCGCGCCTTGCCACGCGGGCGCCTCGCCGCTCTCGGTGCGACGCGGGGTTTCACCACGGACTCCTGGTCGACGGCCGGGTCATGCCGGTGCGGGGGCCAGGACGGCGAGCACGAGCAGCCGTCTCGTGCCGGTGTTGCGAATCCCGTGCGGTGCGCCTTCGGGAGCGACGAGCAGGGTACCGGCCCGCATGGGCGCCTCCCGGCCTTCGAGCAGGAACAGTCCTTCGCCTTCGAGGACGTGGTAGACCTTGTCCATCCCCGCGTGCGCGTGGAGCTTGTGCTCCTGGCCGGGCTCGAAGGCGTTGAGGCCGACCATCACTCGGTCGGATCGGAAGAGGGTGGTCTTGCCCATCTTGTCGGGCGCATAGACGGCGTGGTCGCGGGGGTCGATAGGGTTGGGGTGCTGCATGGACGGGCGCCTCCGGTCTTTGAAAAAAGAAAGGATATCCCAACAGAGCGTACCGGTCGTGCTCACGGTTGTCGAAGCCTGGTCCCCGAGCTTCATTCAGAAGTGTCCGGTGCCTGTCTGGTGTAGCGGGCACGGCGCGATACCTCCTCCATGTAATCACGGTAGAAGAACAAAAAACACAACGAGCAATATGCCGAGGTTGAACGCTCCGAGTTGGCCATAGAGAAGAGTCCAGGATTTCTCTCCCCAGGCAGTTGGCGGTGCGCTGATCGGCGCCTATCGAAGTGTCCTTCGAGTCCCTGCTGAGTCGCTTCTTTCTCGCAATACGAGCTGTAAGTCTGAAATCTGCCGGTCGGGTGCAGGAACACGCAGTGCCCAACAATGTAGGCAGCGCAAAGAGAATGATGTGGTAGTTTGCGATATCCTGAGCTGCCAGGATGAAGCCAATTGCGGCGACGGCCAGTGTGAGAGTTGTCTGGTTGACGATTCCGAACTGCGCAATGCGAACGTGTTGCCACGTGACTTTCGTTCCCCGGGGCTTCGCTCAGAAGGTACGACTCTGATCTCGCGCGTTGATCAGGTAACATCTGTCCTTTTGGACTTGGCATCCAGCGCTCCTCGAGCAAGGCGAAAGTCGTGTGATGCGTACAGGAGCAGCGTCAACCCGGCAACCAAAAGGCCGCAATGACGGCACCGGCCGCGGCGAGGCCGTTATCGACAATCCACTTGACCAGGCGAAGCTCCATCCCGGCGAGACGGGCATCGACCCCGGCGATTTCGGCGCGCAGGTCGGTCTTCGTCACCACGGTGCCGAAGTCGAGGCCGGTTGCCTCATGCTCGGCGGCTTGACGGACAGCCGCGGTGATGGCGTCAGCCTGTTCAGGAGTCAGGTTGGCATCGGTCAGGCTGCGCGCGATCGCGTGCGTGTCGAACATCCGTTCGTTTATTCTATCGCGGCCGAGGCGGATGCACGGGTCGGCGGGAGCGCTGTGTCGGTCCCAACCGGCCTGGGCAGTATGCCCGCTGGGGCGGCCGGCGGTCCACGTGACATGATGTAGTCGACTCGGGGAGGAGTTACACCCTGCGCCACACCAAGATCATCGCGACTGTCGGACCCGCTTCTTCATCCGACGCCAAGCTGGACGCCCTGCTTGCCGCCGGCGTCGACGTGTTCCGGATCAACGCCTCGCACGGCACGCGCGACGACCGGCGCCGCATAGTGGAGCGTGTGCGGAGCCGCGCCGCCGAGGCGGGCCGTATCGTGGCCGTGCTGCAGGACCTGGCGGGTCCGAAGATCCGCATCGGGCCCCTGACGAATCCCGATGGCGTGCAGTTGAAGGCGGGAGGCCGCCTCAGGATAGCCTTCGGCACGTTTCCGGGCGATGCGGACCGCGTGTCCACCACCTGTGCGCCGCTTGCGGCCGCGGTGCGCGGCGGCGATCAGGTGCTGCTCGATGACGGTCGGATCGTTCTACGGGTGGTCTCGGGCGACGGCGCCGAGATGGTGGCCGAGGTGGAGTACGGTGGTCTGCTTGCTCCCCGCAAGGGAATCAACGTGCCGGGCGTCGAGTTGCCGCTCTCGGCCGTGACCGATGCCGACATGGAGGAAATCGGGGCCGGCGTGGCAATGGGGGTCGACTTCCTCGGGGTCAGCTTCGTCCAGAACGGCGACGACATGCGCAAGGCCCGGGCGGTGGCGTACGGCCACGGCGGGGAGGACGTCGGCCTGGTGGCGAAGATCGAGAGGCCGCAGGCGTTGGAGCGGTACGACGACATTCTCGCTGCTTCCGACGCGGTGATGGTGGCGCGCGGCGATCTCGGCCTCGAGATCCCGCTCGAGCGCGTGCCGCGCGTACAGAAGGACCTGACGCGTCGCGCACGGGACGCCGGCGTGCCGGTCATCGTGGCGACGCAGGTGCTCGACACCATGCGGCACGCGCCCCGGCCCACGCGGGCGGAAGTGAGCGACGCGGCCAACGCCGTGGACGACGGGGTCGACGCCATCATGCTGGCCGGGGAGACCGCGGCCGGCGAGTATCCGGTGCTCGCGGTGGAGACGCTCGACGCGGTGCTGCGGGACGCCGAATCGGCGCAGCCCGACCGGGTGGTTCCGGGGGACATCGGAGACCGGCACGATAGGGCGCTGTGCGACGCGGCGGTGACCCTGGCCGCTGCCGCGGACGCGGCGGCCATCGTGGCGGTCACCGGGAGCGGCACGACGGCGCGGCACCTCGCCGCGCTGCGGCCGCCGATTCCGATCCACGCCGTCACGGCGGACGAAGCGGTCGCCCGCCGGCTGGCGCTCTACCGGAGCGTCGCCCCCCTGGTGGCGCCGGCCGAGCGGCTCGTCGTGGGGCAGCTCAAGCCGGAGTTGGCCCGCCGCGGCATGGTCCGCGCCGGCGACGCGGTGGTAATCGCCCGCGTGCATTCGGACCTGGAAGTCGAGAACGCGAACTTCGTCGAACTGCAGCGGTTCTGATCGCGCGGAAGAATGGGTCTGGAGGATCTGGCGGAGACGGCCCGGGAGCTGAACCGCTGGGAGTTCCTGTTCGTGGCCTCCCCGCCCGGCGTGCCCAACGGAGCCGGCGAGGCGCATCCGGGCGCTGGCCGGCCGCGGCACTCGCCTTGCGGCGCGGAACCCGACGTGCGGGTCCGGCCTCGGCGCAAGACCCGACGTGCGGGTCCGGCCCCGGCCTCGCGGGCAGAGACCTTGAATCCTGGACGTGAACCGGGCAAACTAACGAGTCGAGCACGTATCTGCGCGAGCCTGTACCCATGAGAGCACGAAACACCGTCGCCAGCGGGCTGTGCGCACTGTTCGTGGTGGGTGGCGCCTCGCTGGAGGCCGCCGCACAGAACACCCGGGCGGATGCCGAAGCGAACCGGGTCGTCCAGGGCACCTGCAGGACGTGTCACAACGACCGGACCCTGCGCGGCAACATGTCGCTGGACCGCTTCGACGTCCGGGACGCGGCCGAGCACGCCGACGTCGCCGAGCGAATGGTTCGCAAGCTGCGGGCGGGCATGATGCCGCCGCCCGGCCCCCGCCGCCCGGACGCCGCGGCGCTGCTCAACCTGGCCGAGACGCTGGAGCGGCGTCTGGACGAGGCCGCCGCGCTGGCTCCCGATCCCGGCAGCCGGCCCTTCCAACGGCTGAACCGAGCCGAGTACGCGCAGGCCGTCCGCGACCTGCTGGACCTGGAGGTCGACGCCGGCGACTGGCTGCCGCTGGATCCGGTCAGCGCGAACTTCGACAACATCGCCGACGCCCAGACGCTGTCGGCCACGCTGCTCGAAGCGTACCTGAACGCGGCGAGCGCCATCAGCCGGCTCGCGATGGGGGAGCGCAGCGGCCGGGCGGTCGATCACACCTACACCAACTCCGAGTACGTGTCGCAGCACCCCTGGGACCACGTCGAGGGGGCGCCGTACGGGACGCGCGGCGGGCTGGTGGTCGACCACGTGTTCCCGGCCGACGCGGAGTACGTCTTCGGATTGACGTTCACCTCCGGGGCCAATACCCGCATCGAGGACATCGACGTCTCCATCGACGGCGAGCGGGTGGCGCTGCTGCACTACAACACGGACCGGCGCGTGGACGCCGACGGCCGGGGCGGCGTGAGCACGGCGACCCCGCCGATCTTCGTCCGGGCGGGGACGCACCGGGTGGCGGCGGCCTTCATCCGGCGGCACGACGGGCCCTACGAGGACCTGATCCGCCCGCACGACTGGTCGTTTGCCGGGGGCGGCTCGGGCGGTGCGGGCATCACGACGCTGCCGCACGTGCGCGACGTCATCATCACGGGGCCCTACAACGCGACCGGCCTGTCGGAGACGCCGAGCCGGCGGCGCATCTTCACCTGCCGGCCGACGGCTCGCGAAGAGGCGCGGCCGTGTGCGCGCAGCATTCTCGCCCGGCTGGGCCGCGAGGCCTACCGGCGGACCCTGACCGATCGCGAGGTGAACGACCTGCTCGGTTTCTTCGACGAGGGGGCCGCGATCGGCGGTTTCGAGGTCGGCGTGCGGACGGGGCTGGAGGCGTTGCTGGCGAGCCCGCACTTCGTGCTGCGGCTCGAGCGCGAGCCGGTGGACGCCCCCGAGCGGGGCTACCGCCTGAGCGACGTCGACCTGGCCTCGCGCCTGTCGTTCTTCCTGTGGGGGACCCCGCCGGACGACGAGCTGCAGACGCTGGCCGACGAGGGGCTTCTGACCCCGGACGAGCTGGACCGGCAGGCGTTGCGCATGCTCGCAGACCCGCGGGCCGCGGCTCTCGGCCGCCGGTTCGCCGCGCAGTGGTTCCGGCTGCAGGACATGGACAAGGTCCGGCCGGACCCGAACTTCTTCCCGAACTACGACGAGAACCTCGCGCGGGCGATGCGCCGCGAGACGGAGCTGTTTTTCGCCAGCCTGGTGCAGGACAACCGCAGCCTGCTCGACCTCTACCGGGCCGACTACACGTTCGTCGACGAGCGGCTCGCGCGCCACTACGGGATTCCCGGCGTGGCCGGACGGCACTTCCGGCGGGTCGCGTACCCCGACGACACGCGCCGGGGCGTGCTCGGCCACGGCAGCATGCTGGTACTCACCTCGCTTGCCAACCGCACCTCGCCGGTGCTGCGCGGCAAGTGGGTGATGGAGGTCCTGTTGGGCACGCCTCCGCCGCCTCCGCCGCCTGACATTCCGGCGCTGGAGGACACTGCGGAGGTGCTGGACGGGCGGCGCCTCACGACCCGCGAGCGGATGGAGGCGCACCGGTCGAACCCGAGCTGCAGCTCGTGCCACCGGCTGATCGACCCCATAGGCCTGGCCCTCGACAACTTCGACGTCACCGCGAAATGGCGCCTGCGGGAGAACGGGATCCCGCTCGACACCCGCGGCGACTACTACGATGGCACCCCGGTGACGTCACCGGACGAGCTGGTCGACGCGCTGCTGGCGCGGCCGATCCCGCTGGTGCGCACCTTTACCGAGAACCTGCTGGCGTTCGCTACCGGCCGGCGGGTCGAGCACTTCGATCAGCCGACCGTCCGCGCCATCGCGCGGGCCGCCGAGACGGACGACTACCGGATGGCTTCGTTCATCATGGGCGTTGTGAGAAGCGACGCGTTCCAGCGCAAGCGGGGCGACTGAGCGCTTAGGCGTCTGGACCGCGGAAGCTCTGGCGTCTGCGCCGCGGAAGGATGCACGCAGACGAACCCTGACCTGGGACCGGGCAGAGGAGAGACCATGTCGTTCATCACCGGAAAGCACCTGCCTCGCCGGACGTTCCTGCGCGGAATGGGAGCCACCGTGGCGCTGCCGTTCCTCGACGCGATGACCCCGGCGGGCCGGCTCGGCCGCACGGTCGCGGCCGCCACGGCGGACGTGACGCGCCTGGTCTGCATCGAGGAGGTGCACGGCCTGCCCGGCTGCAACGAGTGGGGCGCGAGCCGGCACCTCTTCGCGCCCGCCACGGTGGGGGTCGACTTCGAGCTGCTGCCCGACAATGCCCTGAAGTCGCTCGAGCCGTTCCGCGACTACCTGACCATCGTCAGCAACACGGACGTGCGGATGGCCGAGGCGTTCAGCCCGCCGGAGATCGGCGGCGATCATTTCCGGTCGTCCGCGGTCTTCCTGACGCAGTCCCATCCGAAGCAGACACAGGGATCGGACCTGTGGGTCGGCACGTCGCTCGACCAGCTCTACGCGCGCCGGTTCGGCCAGTCGACGCCGATGCCGTCGATGCAGTTGTGCATCGAGAACCTCGATCAGGCGGGCGGCTGCACCTACAACTATTCGTGCGCCTACACGGACTCGATCAGTTGGTCGTCGCCGAGCGAGCCGCTGCCGATGATCCGCGACCCGCGCGTGGCGTTCGAAATGCTGTTCGGCGCGGGCGGCACGCCCGAGGAGCGGGCCGAGCGGCGGGCGACACGGCGCAGCATCCTCGACTGGATTCTCAACGACGTGGCCGAGGTCCGGAAGGAGCTCGGCACGGTGGACCGGCGCCGGATGGACCGCTACCTCGACGACGTCCGCGAGGTCGAGCGCCGCATCCAGATGGTCGAGGGACGCAACGACGGGGGCGAGACGCGGGAGCTGCCCGACGCGCCGCGCGGCGTGCCCGACTCGTTCACCGAGCATATGCAGCTCATGTTCGATCTCCAGGTGCTGGCCATGGAAACGGACATGACGCGCGTGATCTCGTTCAAGACCGGCCGCGACGCCCAGAACCGCGTGTTCCCCGAGAGCGGCACCAACCGCCCGTTCCACCCCTCCTCGCACCACGGGAACAACGAAGAGCGGATCATGGTCTTCAACCAGATCTGCCAGTACCGCGTGGGTCAGCTCCCGTACTTCCTCGAGAAGATGCGGGACACGATGGAGGGGGACGCGTCGCTGCTCGACAAGACGGCGATCATCTGGGGCTCGCCGATGGCCGACGCCAACATCCACAACCACCGGCGCTGCCCGCTCGTTCTGCTCGGCGGGGCCAACGGGCACCTCACCGGCAACCTGCACCTGAAGGCGGCGGACGGGACGCCGATGGCGAACGCCATGCTGACGCTGATGCAGTCGCTGGGGTTGGAGATGGATCAGTTCGGCGACAGCAACGGAACGTTTGCACTGAACGCGCCGGTGGCGGCGGACGCCATCTAGATGCGACATGGGAAGGGAAAGGCCGGTGCACCTGATACCGAGTCGTGCGGGGATTGGGCTTGCCGCTCTGCTCATCGCGGTTGCCTGGAGTTTCGTTCTTGGCGCCGCGCTCTCGGCCGCACCCACGGCCACGCCGGTGGCCGACGCGGCGCGCACGGGCGACCTCGAGACAGTCCGATCCTTGCTCGCCCGGGGGGAGGACGCCAACGCTGCCCATGGCGATGGGATGTCGGCGCTGCACTGGGCCGCCGAGCGCGGCGACGCGAAGATGGCCGAAGCGCTGATTCACGCCGGCGCGACGGTGGACGCCGTGACGCGGATCGGTCACTACACGCCGCTGCACGTGGCGAGCACGGCGGCACAGGCTGACGTCGTCGGGCTGCTCGTCGCGTCGGGCGCGGACGCGATGGCGGCTACGAGCACCGGCGGCGTGACCCCGCTGCACTTGGCCGCGGCGTCCGGCAGCGTCGCGGCGATCACGGCCTTGCTCGACCACGGGGCCGAGGTCGACGCGCGGGAGAAGGCGTGGGGCCAGACGCCGTTGATCTTCGCCGCGGCGCGCGACCGCGTCGACGCCATCCGCACGTTGCTGGCGCGCGGGGCCGATCCCGACGTTGCCGCGAAGACGGTGGACCTCGTCGCCGATCGCCGGCTGGCCGACGAGGCCCAGCGGCGGCAAAGAAGCGTGATGGAGGCCTTCGAGGCGGGTGATGTCCGGGCGACACCGACCCAGATTCAGGCCGCCGTACTGGCGGGGCGCGAGCGCTACCTGTCCGGCGAGGTCCCGGAGGCGGAGGAGGATCCCGACGCGCGGCCGCCGGCGATCGAGGTCCAGGGCGGACTGACGGCATTGCTGCATGCGGTGCGGCAGGGGTACATGGACGCGGCGGCGGGGCTGTTGGACGGCGGCGCCGACATCGACCGGGTCTCGGCGGGCGATGGCACGAGTCCGCTGCTGATGGCCACGATCAACGCGCAGTTCGATCTCGCCCTGATGCTGATCGAGCGCGGCGCCGATCCCAACGTCGCATCCAGGCTCAACGGGGTGACGCCGCTGTGGGCCGCGGTCAATGCCGAGTGGCAGCCGCGTACCCGATTCCCCCAGCCGCAGCAGCACGGCTTCCAGCAGGCGACGTACCTGGACGTCATGTTGGCGTTGCTCGAGGCCGGGGCCGACCCCGATGCGCGGCTGACGCGGCACCCGTGGTACATGGTCTACAGCGGATGCGGCAACCGGAACTGCGGCCTCGTCGACACCGAGGGGGCGACCGCCTTCTGGCGCGCGGCCTACGCGACCGATCTGCCGGCGATGCGGCTGCTCGTCGAGCACGGTGCGGATCCGCACATCCCCACCAAGGCCCCGCCGCCGCGCCGCGCCCGGGGCGGCACCACGGCGCAGAACGACGACGAGCCGGATCCGTTCGCGGCACTGCCGGCCGCGCCCGGTCTGTGGGTGGCGACCGACCTGAAATCGATGGGTCCGGATCCCTCCGGTTTGCCGCCGTACAAGGCGGGCGACCCGGGGGTGTATCCGATCCATGCGGCTTCGGGAGTGGGGTACGGCGAGGGATTCGCCGGCAACGCCCACCGGCATGCGCCGGACGCCTGGCTGGCGACGGTCGAGTACCTGGTCGAGATGGACGCGGACGTCAACCAGCGCGATCACAACGGCTACAACGCCATCCACCACGCCGCCGCGCGGGGCGACAACGAGCTCATCCTCTACCTGGTGGAGGAGGGCGGCGACGTTGCTGCCGTCAGCCGCCGGGGCCAGACCACTGCCGACATGGCCAACGGTCCGGTGCAGCGAGTCTCGCCCATACCCGAGACCGTGGCGCTGCTGGAGAGCCTCGGCTCGAAGAACAACCACAACTGCGTGTCGTGCTGAGTCGCTTCAGCGGCGCGAGCGCGGCGCGCGTCCGTCGGCCGGGTGCCGCCTGAGTCAGATCCGTCAGCGAGTCGACAGCCGATGCAACGATCACGAAGTCCCCTGTCGGGAGCGGTGCGCAGTGTGCTGTTTGCCCTGAGTCTGGTCGGTGTCGCCCCCGCCGAGACGCCGGCGCAGGATGCCGCACCCTGGATCGAGATGACCATCGTCGGGGTCGATCCGGGCCGGGTCGACGAGTTCGTGGCCGCGCAGCGTGAGCTCTCGGCTCTCGACGGCGAGGCGGGCGTGCCCTGGCGCAGCGTCAGCCGAACGGCCGTGTTCGGTGATACCTACCGTTTCGTCGTCATGACGCCGCTCGCGAACTTCGCCCGCTTCGACGACGCCGCGGACGCCAATCCTGCACGCGCCGCCATCATCAGTCGCATCCGGCACGCGATCACGAGTCGCAGGACCTATGCGCTGCGCACCATGCCCGGGTTCGACAATCCGCTTCCTGACGACGTCGAGCCGTCACTGGCGATCGTCCAGGTGGTCTCGGTCGTTCCCGGCCGCGAACGCGAGTACCTGCAAGTGATGGTCGAGGACGTGCTGCCGCACTTCGAGGAGGCGGAGATGCACCATTCCTCCGGCGCCCTGACCTTCGGCGGTGAGAGCGGGTATGTCCACTTCTTTCACGTGCCCGATTTCGCCGCGCTCGACCAGGGCTCGCCGCTGGCGCGCGCCCTCGGAGCCGAGGGCGCGCAGGAGGTCCTGGGGAAGCTCTCCGACGCCGTGCAGCGCAGCGAACAGTGGCTCGTCAGGTACCTGCCCGACGCCAGCTTCCGGCCGCAGGCGGAGGACGACGACGAGCCCTGATCGCTCGCGCGATCGCGGGCGCGCCGGGACCTCCCACGACGAGCCGCGGCAGCCGCGGGTCGCAACCTGTCCGCTGTGCGAGGCGATGTGCGGGGTGCTGGTCGAGGTCGACGGCCGGCGCATCCTCGGCGTACGGGGTGACCCCGACGATCCCCTCAGCCGCGGTTACATCTGTCCAAAAGCGGCGGCGCTGGCCGATCTGCACCACGATCCGGATCGCATTCGCAGGCCGCTCGTCCGGGCCGGCGCCGACTGGCGCGAGGTTTCCTGGGAGGAAGCCCTGGATCGCGCCGCCGCCGGGCTGGAGCGTGTCCGCCGGCGGCACGGCCGCGATGCCGTAGCGCTGTACTACGGCAATCCCGTCGCCCACAACCTCGGACTGCTGACCCACGGACTCGCCTTCAGACGGGCGTTCGGGACACGCAACGTCTACTCGGCGAGCTCGGCGGATCAGCTTCCGCAGATGCTGGCCGCCCTGCGCATGTTCGGGCACCTGGGGCTGATTCCGGTGCCGGACGTCGACCGGACCGACTTCTTCCTGATCATCGGTGCAAACCCTGTCGTGTCCAACGGGAGCCTGATGAGCGCCCCCGACATGCGCCGGCGCCTGGACGGCATTCGGCAGCGCGGCGGACGCGTGGTCGTGGTCGACCCGCGCCGCACGGAGACGGCCGCCGCCGCCGACGAGCACTTCGCCATCCGGCCGGGCGCCGACGCGCTGCTGCTCGCGGGCATGCTGCACGTGATCGTTGCCGCGGGATGGATGCGCCTCGGCCCGCTCGACGGCCGCGTGAAGCGGCTCGACGCGCTGATCGCGTTCGTCCGCGAGCTGTCTCCCGAACGCGTGGCCGGGCGCACCGGTATCGCCCCGAAGGCCATACGCCGGCTCGCCGCGGCGTTCGCGCACGCCCGGCGGGCGGCGTGCTACGGCCGCGTGGGACTCTGCACGCAGCGGTACGGGACTCTCGCCGCCTGGCTGCAGCAGGCGCTCAACCTGGTGACCGGTCGTCTCGACGAGGTCGGCGGCATGCTGCTACCGACGCCGGCCGTCGACGCCTTGGGCATTCTGGGTCGGCTGGGATGGCGTGGCACCTTCGACCGCTGGCGTAGCGGCGTCAGCCGCCTGCCGGAATTCAGCGGTGAGCTGCCGGTCGCGGCCCTGGCGGACGAGATCGAGCACGCCGGTCCACGGGCGGTGCGGGCGCTGATCACCGTGGCCGGAAACCCGGTGCTCGCGGCCCCGAACGGACGCCGGCTCGATGGGGCGTTCGCAACCCTCGAGCACGTGGTGGCGGTCGATCCCTATCTCAACGAAACCACGCGCCACGCGCACGTCCTTCTACCGCCGGCTTCGCTGCTCGCGCGTCCTCATTACCCCCTGGCGCCGGGCGCTTTCGCGGTGCGGAACGTGGCGAAGTACGCCGGACCGGTGGTTCCGCGGTCGCCGGAGCAGCGTCACGACTGGGAGATCCTGGTGGAACTGGGGAGCCGCGCCCTCGCTCCGCGCCCGCTGCGCTGGCTGGTCACCCGGGCCGCGACGGCGCTGAGTCCCGAGCGGCTCCTGGACCTGCTGTTGCGGGCCGGGCCCTACCGTTTGACCCTCGCCCGCCTGCGCGCCGCGCCGCACGGCGTCGATCTGGGTCCACTCCAGCCGGGGCGGGTCGGCGCCTGTGTCGCTACGGCGGACGGCAGAATCGACATCGCCCCGGAGGACTTCCTCCGCGAGGCGGGCGACAAGCTGGGCGCCGAAGCCGACGGCAGCGCGACGGACGGCCTGGTGCTGATCGGAAGGCGCCAGTTGCGGAGCAACAACTCCTGGATGCACAACAGCCCGCGCCTGGTGAAGGGGGCCGACCGTTGCGTGCTGCTCGTCCATCCCGACGATGCCGCGCCTCGCGGGCTCGTCACCGGCGATCTCGCGGCGCTCGAATCGGAAACCGGCGCGTTGACCGTCGCCGTCGAGGTGACCGACGCGATCCGGCCCGGCGTCGTCAGCCTGCCGCACGGCTGGGGGCACCACCTCGAGGGCGTCCGACTGGGCGTTGCCCGGACGCGCGCCGGGGTCAGCGCGAACGACGTCACGAGCGAGCGCCACCTGGACACGCTGAGCGGGAACGCCGCCTTCAACGGTCTGCCGGTGACCGTGCGCCGCAAGCTGCCTTCGGTCACGACCGCAGGTACGACGCCCCGTTGACGTCGAGGATCGTCCCGGTGGTGAACTCCGCTCCGTCCGAAGCCAGGAAGGCCACGGCGTACGCGACCTCGTCCGGCGTGGCCACGCGGCCGAGCGGGCTCTGCCGCCGGATGTCGTCTCCCTCGGGGCCGTCCAGCCGGTAGGCGACGCGGTCCGTGGTGACGAAACCGGGCGCGACGGCCCCGACGAAGATGCCGTGCGGCGCCAGCGCCAGCGCCAGCGACTGGCTCATCGCGTTCATGCCCGCCTTGCTGGCGCCGTAGGCGGGGGCGTCCGGCTCGCCCCGGAACGCGCCGCGCGACGAGACGTTGACGATGCGCCCGCCGCCCTGGCGGATCATGTGCCGGGCCGCGCAGTAGGCGGCGTTGGCGGCGCCGATGAGATTCGTTTCGATGGTCCGCCGCCAGCCCGCCTGCCACGCTGCATAGGATGCGGTGACCGGCGGGTGCGCCTCGTAGATCCCGGCGTTGTTCACGAGGACGTCGATGCGGCCCAGGCCATCGACCACCGCATCGACCATCCGCTCCACTTCGCCCGCGTCGGCGACATCGGCCTGCACGACCAGGTGCGGTCCCCCGGGCAGTGCCGCCCCCGTCTGCTCGGCGGCCGCGCGGCCCTCCCGGTAGTGGACCGCCACCCGTGCGCCGCGCCCGGCGAACTGGCGGGCTATTGCGCGCCCGATTCCCCGCGATGCGCCGGTTACCAGCACGGCCCTGTCGTTGAAGTCCATGACTCGATTGTCTCCGTTCATGCGCCTGCATCCGGGCCGCGCGGTGACGCCGCCCACACGGCACGCGGGTTCGCCGCAAGCCGGAAGGTCGAGGCCCGGCAGCCCCGCCGAGGACTCTCGCCGCCCCGCCGCGGGCTGACACCGCGCCCGCCGGCGTGTAGTATGCGATCCCTGCCCGGCCGATTCCGAAGCCGGTTCCGAGATCGCACGCCCATGACCACACACGTTCCCGTTTCGCAAGCCGTCACGCTCCACACCGTCTCGGCGTCGGACCGGCGCGAGGCCCACGCGGTCGAGCTGCCCGACTACGACCGGGAACGGTTCGACGACGTTGCGTTCATGACCGCGATGAGCCTGTGCCTGATGGGCAACTACGCCCAGACCGGGCACTTCGGCGGTCCGCTGGCCTACACGCCCTACAACGTGGCCTGCCACCTGGCCGGTCCGGCGTTGGGCGGACTGCGCTACGACCTGCGCGAGCCGAAGTTTGCCTACGCCGACAAGTTCATGCTCGCGGGCGGGCACTGCATTCCGACCTGCTACGCGCTCTGGATCATCCTGTACGAGGCGTTGCGCCGGCAGCACGAGGCAACCGGCGACGCGCGTTTCGCCTGCGACCCGAGGGTGGCGATGCTGCCCATCGACGCGCTCGGGTTCCGTCGCGGGGCCGGGGCGCTCGCCACGCTGCTGGAGGAGAATGGTCTGACCGGTCATTCCCTCTTCGCGGACGCCGGGGAGCGCGGTATCCGCGCCCTGTCGGGGCATGCCGAGTCCATCGACGCGACGAACGACGTCAACGGCGGCCCTTCCGGCATCGGTATCGCGACCGCGGCGGGCAAGGCGCTGTTCTGGGACTACGTGGGCGCGCCGCCGGGACTGAAGGTGGTCGCTCTCGAAGGCGAGTTCGCGCTCACCGAGGGACATGCGCAGGAGCTGAAGAACATCGCCCTGGCCCAGCAGGTGGGGAAGCGGCTGCGGGTGATCGTCTCGCAGAACAACGCCGGGATCGACGACAGCCTGATCGGCGGCGTGGTCAAGCCGAGCTACACGGACTACGACATCGCGCAGCAGTGGGTGTCGTGGGGCTGGAACGTCTTCACGGTCGACAACGGGAACGACTTCGACCAGGTGGTTGCCGCGTTCAAGGCGATGGAGGAATGGCCGGCCGACGATCGGCGGCCGATGATCCTGGTCGGACCGACGGTCAAGGGCTGGTGGCCGGTGGCCCGCGACGGGCGGATCAACGGGCGCGAGCAGATCGTCGGCTATCCGTCCCATCCCTATGCGTTCAAGATGAACAGCGACTACTTCGTCGGGCTGGCCGAAACGTTCGAACAGGCCTACGGGGTCCGGTTCGAGGGTATTCGCGACGGCGTGCCGCAGACCGAGGCGGACCGCCTGGTCGAGTTCAAGACCAACGTCGACGCGGTGATGTCGGTGATGGAGCGCCGCGCGGGGTTGCGCGAGTGGATCGCCGAGCGCGTGCTCGACATCGCGGCTACGCTCGATCGGTCGTTGTCGCTGCGCATCGACCCGGCCGCGAACCCGTTTCTCGACGAGCGCCTCGAGGTGGAGAACCTGCCGGTCGAGCCGCGGGACGTGGTGGTTCGGAATCCGCACACCGGCAAGGACGTCGAGCGGCGCATCGCCCTCTTCCTCGAGCCGGGGGAGAAGAAGGGGCCGCGGCGGGCGGTCAGCGAGATCGGCGCCTGGCTGAACTACGTCACCGGCGGGCGCTTCATGACGATGGCGGCCGACCTGTCCGGTTCGATCAATGTCGAGAAGGCCAACCTGCTCGGTCACTACGACCCGGTCGACAACCCGTACGGCACGCGCCTGAAGGCGGCGATCCAGGAGGCGGGCAACGCGTCGACCGTCATCGGCCTCGTCAGCCAGAACGCGTCGACCGATGCCGGCGGTTACGCCGGGGTATGGGGGATCTCCGGGACCTACGGTGCGTTCACGCCGCTGATGTACACCCCGGCACGGGTGTTTTCGCAGATGAACCAGGACAGCCTGTTCGAGCTCGGGGTGCTGCACGTGCTGGCCGGCCACTCGGGTCCGGAGACGGCGGCCGACGCGCGCACCCACTTCGGGATCTTCGCGCCGCAGGTGTGGACCCTGCTGCCGCGCGGGCAGGTCGTCAATCTCTATTTCTGGGACTACAACGACGTGGCCCCCGGCTATTTCGCGGCGGTCCAGCGGGCGGTGGCGGTCAAGGAGATCGGCGTCATCGTCATTCACGTCGCGCGGCCCGATTTCGAGGTGACGGATCGGTCCGCCTTCGCCGACACCGACCTGAAGGCCGCGGCGAAGGGGCTCTACCTGATCAGGGAGTTCGACCCCGGCGCGCCGCCGATGGGGACGGTCTATGTGCAGGGGTCGAGCTCGACGAAGAACCTGGTCAACGTGATTCCCCGTCTCGAGGAGGCGGGCCTGAACGTGCGCATCGTGTCCGTCATCAGCACCGAGCTGTTCGCGGCCCAGCCGGCGGCGTACCGGGAGAGGTTGCTGCCCGACGCCGCGCGCTACGACTGCATGGTCGTCAGCACGATGACCAAGCGGGTGCCTCCGATTCCCAATCTGGGTGCGCTGACCGAGGAGTACTCGCTGTACGCCGACTTCGACGACCGCTGGCGCAGCGGGGGGACGGAGCCGGACGTCATCGCCGAGGCGCACCTCGACGAGGAGTCCATCTACCAGGGCATCACCCGTTTCGCCCGGGAGCGTGCGTCCCGGCTGGAGCGGCAGCGGCGCGCGCTGGGCGCGCTTTGACCGTTGGCCGTCACGTTCCGACGCCAGCCCCACGACGGGTTGCGTTCCGTTCGCGCGTGGAAGCGTTCCGTCGCCCCCGCGACGTGACCAGTCGTAGTGGCAGAGCAGTCGTTGCAGAAGAGAGGAGTCGCAACATGAGAGCCCGCTCCGCATCGCGGCGTGTCCCGTCGGTCGTCCTCGTGGTCTTGTCGCTTGCCGCGGGCGCTGCGCCGGTTCACGCGCAGACTGCCGACGACTTCGTGCCCGTCACCGACGCCATGCTCGAGGCGCCGGCGCCCGAGGACTGGCTGACGTGGCGGCGCACGACCGACGGGTGGGGCTACAGCCCGCTCGATCAGATCGACCGCGACAACGTCGGCGATCTGCGCATGGTCTGGTCGCGGGGGCTCACCGATGGGTTCCAGTCGGGCACGCCGCTGGCCTACCGCGGGGTGCTGTACATGCCGAACCCGAACGACGTCATCCAGGCCATCGACGCCGTGACCGGGGACCTCATCTGGGAGCACCGGCGCGACGTGCCCGACGACGTCCGCGAGTACCTGCTGGGCAACCTCACGACCAACAACCGCAACATCGCCATCTACGATCGGCTGATCATCGACACCAGCGTCGACACCCACGTCTTCGCCCTTGATGCCGAGACCGGCGAGATGGTGTGGGAGACGCAGGTCCTCGACTACCGCGAGAACGCGGCGATGCAGGGCGCGGGGCCGATCATCGCGGGCGGGAAGGCCGTCTCGGGCCGGAGCTGCCTGCCGCGGGGCGGGCCCGAGGCGTGCGTGGTCGTCGCGCACGACGCGTTGACCGGCGACGAGGTGTGGCGGCGGCGGCTGGTTCCGGCGCCCGGCGAGCCCGGCGACGAGAGCTGGGGCAGCGTGCCGTTCGAGGAGCGCACGCACGTCGGCGCGTGGATGGTCCCGAGCTTCGATCCCGCGCTGAACCTGGTCTACCTGGGGACGTCGGTCACTTCGCCGGCCCCCAAGTTCATGCTCGGCGGGGTCGACCTCCAGCATCTCTACCACAACTCGACGCTGGCGCTGGACGCCGACACCGGCGAGATCCGGTGGTACTACCAGCACCTGAACGACCACTGGGACCTCGACCATCCCTTCGAGCGCATCCTCGTCGACACCGCGGTGGCCCCCGACCCCTCGCAGGTGAGCTGGATCAACCCGCGGCTGCAGCCCGGCGAGATGCGCCGCGTCGTCACCGGCGTTCCCGGGAAGACCGGGGTCGTCTACACCCTCGACCGGGCCACGGGCGAGTTCCTGTGGGCGACGCCGACCGTCACCCAGAACGTCATCAGCGGCATAGACGGGGCGACCGGCGCGGTGACCGAGAATGCCGAGGTCACCTTCACCGCGGTGGGGCAGCAGGTCTTCGCGTGCCCGACCTGGAACGGCGGCAAGGACTGGGAGGCGGGCGCCTACAGTCCGCTGACCAACACGATGTACATGCCCCTGCGCAACACTTGCGCGCGCATGATGGCGACGCGGGTGTTCCCCGAGGACGCGCCGCCGGCCGAGCGCAACGAGAGCCGCTCGGAGCTGTATGCCATCGCCTACCGCCACCAGCTCGCGCCGGGCACCGAGAACGCGGGCACGGTGCGGGCGATCTCGGCCGAGACCGGAGCCACGTTGTGGCTCCACGAGCAGCGCGCGGCGACGATGTCGCTCGTGGCGACCGGGGGCGGGCTCGTCTTCGGCGGCGACGTCAACGGCCGGTTCCGGGCCTTCGACCAGGAGACGGGCGCGGTGCTGTGGGAGATCAATCTGGGATCCGCCGTAACGGGTTTCCCGATCACCTACGCCGTTGACGGCCGGCAGTTCGTGGCGGTGAGCACCGGCTCGGGGGGGACGTCGTCGCACTTCACGGGGCTGACGCCGGAGCTGCGGCCGAGCGCGGGGAACAACCTGTTCGTATTCGCCCTGCCGGCTCCCAGATAACGGCACGCCGCTTGCTCGCCAAGGGTGCTACGATGGCGGTGCTCGAGCGCGCACCCCGCGCGCCGTCGCCGCCTTCGTGGGGTGGAAAGCGACCATGAGCACCGGGCAGATGGAACAGCGTGTCGAAAGCGTCGAACGCCGGGTCGATCGGATCGAGCAGATTCTGCCGACTCTCGCGACCCGCGAGGACCTGAAGAGGGAAATCGCGCCGCTGGCGACGAAGGCGGAGCTGCGGGCGGCGATTGCGCCGCTGGCGACGAAGGCGGAGCTGCGGGCGGTGGAGCAGCGCCTGCGCACGCACTTCGACGTGGTCACCGAGAGCCTGCGGGACGACATCCGGCTGCTTGCCGAGACCGTGGCAGCGCTTTCGGAACGGGTGCGGTAGCTGACCGTTCGCAGTGAGGAGGGTGAGATGAGCTACCGGTGTCTCGCGGCGGTGTGCATTCTCGTCGCTGTCGCCGTGCTGGCCCCCGTCGCCGGCGCGGGCCAGAGCCGGTCGTCCGCGTCGGACGATTGGACCGCTCCCCTCATGCCCTGGGGGGATCCAGATCTGCAGGGCATCTGGGACTTCCGGACCATCACGCCCATGGAACGTCCGGCCGAGTTGGCCGGCAAGGCGGTCCTGACGGCGGAGGAAGCGGCGGACTTCGAAGCGCGCGAGAACCGCCGCCTGAATCGCGATCTGGTCGATCCGAAGGTGGGCGGAGCCATCTATCCGCCCGAGTCGGAGGGCGGGGTCGTGCCCTACAACGAGTTCTGGTACGACCGGGGAAACGCGCTGGTCGAGGATCGGCGAACGTCGCTGATCGTGGACCCGGCGGACGGCAGAATCCCGCCGTTGACGCCCGAAGCGGCGGAGAGGACCGCGGCGCGGAGCGCCTACCTGCAAGACCACCCGGCCGATTCCTGGGAGGACCGCAGTCTCGGAGATCGATGCATCCTGGGATTCAACGCCGGGCCGCCGATGGTGCCCTCCGCGTACAACAACAACGTGCAACTGCTCCAGACGGCGGACCACGTGGTGATCCTCAACGAGATGGTCCACAACGCGCGCATCGTGCCCCTCGACGGGCGCCCGCATGGAACCATCCGCCAGTGGGTGGGTGACTCGCGTGCGCGTTGGGAGGATGCGACGCTGGTCGTCGAGACCCGCGGCTTCGGCGATCAGGTCGGGTTCAGGGGAGGCGCCACCGCGAACCTGCACGTGGTCGAACGCTTCACGCTCGTCGGGCCGGACAGCCTCAGATACGAGTTCACCCTGGAAGATCCCGAGACGTGGACACGGCCATGGACCGCCGTGGTGCCGATGAAGAGGACGCCGGGACCGTTGTTCGAGTATGCCTGCCACGAGGGCAACTACTCGATGGCGGGCATCCTCGGCGGGGCGCGCGCCGATGAACGGGCCGCGGCGCAAGCGGAGCCGACCGGCTCACGATAGCTGGGAGCCTCGCCGCAGAACGCAGCGCAGCGAAGTGCCGCGGCAGAGGGAATGGAGCGGGGGATGGGCCGAACGCCAATCCAGCGCGGCGTTTCGGGGCGCTGGCGAAGAACAGCGACACCCGGACCGGACCGCCGGCACCGACTGTCAAGATCCGTGGATCGCATGGCGCCGGCAGCCGGGCGACGACGGCTCGATCCGTGGTTGTCTCGCGGTAGCGGCGCGGTTAGGATGTGAGTGAATCCCATGCATGTTCTGCTGTCGTTCGCGTTGATGGCTCTCGGCGTGCAGGCGCAGGATCCGTTACGGGAAACCCAGGTATCCACCCCGGAGGTGGTGCGGACCGTGTACGACATGCCCGCGGTCGTCACGCCGCCGTCGCTCTCCGAGGATGCGCTGGCGGGCTGGAAGCTGTTCGTGCAGCGGTGCGCGATCTGCCACGACGCGCTCGGGCAGCCCTCGTATCCGGCGACCCTCGGTCCGGTGCTCAACCAGGCGACCGTCGGCGAACTGGGGGACGAGACGGTTCGCGAGATCATCATGGTCGGCTCGGTGCGGATGCCGGGCTGGCAGTACACCCTGTCGCAGGAGCAGATCGGTCAGGTCATCGCGTACCTGAACACCGTGACGCGGGAGTAGGTCAGTCGGAGAGTCATCGGAACCGATACGCGCAACGACGCCGGCGTATCCGAGACATGTCCGCGGCCCGGCGCGCCCGCGGCAGGACATGCGGGGATGCGCGGAGGAGGCCGACATGTTCGAATTCCGACCGTCCGTCGTATTGGCGGGGTGCATCGGCGTGTGCATGCTGCTGCTGGCGGTGACGCTGACGCCCGCGGCGGCGCAGCCGGCGGGACCGACACCGCTCGCCGGGACCGTCACCGCGGCGAGCGGCGAACCGATGGCCGGCGTGGCCGTCTCCGCGCGGGCGGAGGGTACGCCCATCACTACCTCGGTCTTCACCGACGAGGCCGGCCGGTACTACTTTCCTCCGCTGGCCCCGCCGCTGGAAGGCGGACGCTACCGGGTCTGGGCGCAAGCGGTCGGCTACGAGAGCGCGAGCGCCCACGTGGCCCTCGGTCCCGCGCAACGGAGGGCGCAGGACTTCACGCTGGCCGACGCCGCCGACTTCACGCACCAGTTGTCGGGCGTGGAGTGGCTGGACGCCCTGCCTGCCGAGACCCGTGAGGATCGCCGGCTGAAAGAGGTGTTTCGCGTTACCTGCACGGAATGCCATCAGGCGGGTCTGGTGCTGCAGAACCGGTTCGACGAGCGCGGCTGGCGCGCGATGATCGACCTGATGGCCAACGTCAGCTACCACGGCTGGCGCGGCCGCAACGCCCGGCCGTCGATCACGATCGAGTACTACCGCGACGAGCTGGCCGCGTATCTCGCCAAGGCCCGGGGGCCCGAGTCGCCCCCTCCGACGTTCAACCTGCAGTCCCGCCCGACCGGCGAAGCGGCGCGCCACGTCGTCACGGAGTTCGACATCCCTATCGCCGAGCTGCCGACGGAGCTGACCTCCATCAACGGGAGCGATTGGTCGGAAGGCATTCCATCGGGGATGCGCGGGGGCGGCGGCATGCACGATGCCGCGGTCGACGACGACGGCAACGTGTGGATCACCGACTCGGTGCCGAACGACTTCCGGACGCTCGCCAAGGTCGATCCGCGGACCGGCCAGGTCACCGGCTTCAAGCTGACGGCGCCCGACGGCAGGCGGGCGCGCAACTCGCACGGCATCACGAAGGCGCGCAACGGCATGCTGTGGTTCGACACGGCGGGCAGCCTCGGACGCCTGGACCCGACGACGGAGACCTTCGAGCTCTACACGCCGCCGCGGCCGCTGCGCGTCGGCGGGAGCCTGCAGGAGGACGGGCAGGGCAACATCTGGGTCGGCAACCGTCACGGCGCGCTCAAGTTCAATCCCGACACGCACGACTTCACGTACTACCAGAACAAGACCATCGGCGACGGCCAGACCTACGGCACGGCCGCCGACCGCCTCGGGAACGGCTGGTGGGCGCAGTTCAACATGGACATCGTCGGACACGCCAACGGCACCACCGGCGAGGTCGACGAAGTGCCGATGCGGCCGCCCGGCGCGCTGGACCGCGAGCAGTTGCTGACGCCGGAAGACCGCGATTTCTTCCATCGCATCGGCGCGATGCGCTTCTCCGGTAGCGTGTACAACCCCGGCGGGCAGGCCCCGCGCCGGCTCGCGGCCGATCCGAACGGCGATACGGTGTGGGTCGCGAACTGGTGGGGTTCGAATCTGGCGAAGATCGACATCCACACGCTCGAGGCGACGTACTACCGGTTGCCGGTCGACGCGCATCCGTACGCGACGGTGGTCGACCGGAACCACATGGTGTGGACGAACCTGTCGTCGGACGACGCCGTCGCGAAGTTCGATCCGAACACCGAGGAGTACACCATCTACAGGCTCCCGAGCCTGGGGGCCGAGCTGCGCCACATCGCAGTCGACGACGCCGGCGGTCCGGACGTCTGGGTCGTCTACCGGGAGGCGAGCCGCGCGGCGAGGATCCAGTTTCGGACCGAGGGGCAAATCCAGGCCGCCCGCGCCGCCAGCGCACTCGCTGCCGCGGCGGCAGGCGGACAATAGGGCCGGGCAGGAGCCGGGAACCGACTTCCCGAGGTTTCCTCCGGATTCACGAGGGTCGGCGGGCGGGCTCGGGCAGGCCGCTCGCCGGCGAAGGCCGGAACCCAACGGCGGGCTCCGGCCCCGTGCGGGTTCGAGCCGCCGCACTTGGCGACCGCGTGCGTTCGATCCCCGCGGGCCGGGCCGGTGCTTCCGGCAGTTCTCCCGCGGCGATGCGGTCGGTCCAATCGGCGAACATCGCGCGCTACGGGCCGAGTGCGTTGAACTGGGTGCTCATGCCGCCGCCGCTCGGTGCCACCCGCACCGTGTCGGACCAAACGCAGCGGCGACGATTCGGAGCGGCGATTCAGAGACAGGCGCGTGCGAACAGGCGGCGTATCCATCCCTCATCCTGCGAGGAGCACCATGCTCGAGAGACTGCTCACTGCGTTGATTCTCGCGACGGTGACGTCCGCGTGCGGCAGCGGGGCCGCCCGGAGCGGCGCCGAGAACACCGATACATCGGGTGGCGGCTCCGCGTCCGTCGGACTATCGGCGGACGATCACGTCGCTATCCGGAATCTGGCCGGGCGCTACAGCCAGGCTCTCGACCTGGGGGATCCGGTGGCCTGGGCGGAGGTGTTCACCGACGACGGTGTGATGGAGATGGTGGCGCAGGGATATGAGATCAAGGGTGAGACCCTGCGATCGTTGCCGAGCGAGGGCGAGCCCTCCAGCGGCCGGCACATCCCGACGACGTTCGTCATCGACGGCGCCGGGGACGAGGCGACCATGCGTTCGTACGTGACCGTCGTCAGTACCGACGATCCGGCCCGGATCGTCTTCCAGGGCCGCTACGAGGATCGCCTGCGGCGCGTGGACGGCCAGTGGCGCATCGAGCGGCGCCGGATCCTCACGGACTGGATCGACCGTGTGGTTGCGGAAGGTGTAGCGGACGCTCCCTGATACCGGCACGGCCCTTGCTCCACGACGGTGCTAGGATGGCGGTGATCGGTCCGGCGGACTGCATCCGCCGCCCGCCGTCGTGTGATGGAGGGCGACGATGAGCACCGTAGAAATGGAACAGCGTCTCGAAAACGTCGAACGTCGGGTCGATCGGATCGAGCAGATTCTGCCGACTCTCGCGACCCGGGAAGATCTGAAGGCGGCCATCGCGCCGTTGGCGACGAAAGCGGAGTTGCGGGCGGCCATTGCGCCGCTGGCGACGAAAGCGGAGTTGCGAGCGGCCATTGCGGAATCGGAACAACGTATGCGTACGCACTTCGACATGGTCGCCGAGGGCCTGCGGGACGATATCCGGCTGGTCGCCGAGGCGGTCGTTACGCTGTCGGAACGGGTTGATCGAGCTTCTTGAGAGTCGAACTTCTTGAGAGGGAATTCGCAAGCACCAGGAGGGTGAGATGAGTTATCGATATGGCGCGGCGGCGTGCACGGTGATTGCGCTCGTTGCGCTGGCGGCGGCGCCGGTGTCGGCCCAGATGCCCCGGACCCCTTGGGGGGCGCCGGATCTGCAGGGAATCTGGGACTTCCGCACCATCACGCCGCTGGAACGGCCGGAGGAACTGGGCGACAAGGCGTTCCTGACGGCGGAGGAGGTGGCGGAGGCCGAGGCGGCCGAGATCCAGCGCAACATCGATCTCTGGGAAGCCGAAGCGCGGAGAACCGAGGCCGGCGGCAACGTCGGGGCCTACAACAACTTCTGGATGGACCGGGGCACGAACCCAATCGAGACGCGGCGCACGTCGCTGATCATCTATCCGCCGACCGGACGCTTCCCGGAGTTGTCGGAGATCGGAGCCGAGCGGGCCGAGGCGCGGCGAGCGTACATGGCGGAGCACCCGGCCGATTCGTACACGGATCGGAACTCGTCCGACCGCTGCATCGTCGGCTTCAACGCCGGCCCGCCGATCACCCCACTGGCCTACAACCAGAACATGCAGCTCTTCCAGACGCCGGACTATGTCGTGATCTACACGGAGATGGTGCATACGCCGCGTATCGTGCCGCTCGACGGCCGGACCGCGCTCGATGCGGGCATTCGGCTCTGGTCCGGCGACTCCCGCGGGCGCTGGGAGGGCAACACGCTCGTCGTCGAGACCGCAAACTTCAACGAGCAGCGCCAGTGGATCCCGCTCACCTCCGGGGGATCCGGCGTCACGTCGACCGAGAACATGACGCTGGTCGAGCGCTTCACCCGCCTCGACGACGAGACGCTGGAGTACACCTTCACCGTTACCGATCCCGACACGTGGGCCAGTGACTGGACGGCGTCGATGCCGATGCAGCGGACCGAGAATCCGCTGTTCGAGTACGCCTGCCACGAAGGCAACTACTCGATGGAGGGCATCCTGTCCGGACACCGGGCCGACGAGCGGAGAGCGGCGGAGCAGAGGTAGCGGAGTGTCGAACGTCGGCCGCGCGAGCGTTACGAAGGGAGACCCGCGGCAGTTCGCGAGTCTCCTTCGCCGATTCCCTCAAGCGTGACCGACCATAGACGGCAGGTCGGGAGCGTGCGGGCGCTCAGTCGATGAGCGCCTGCACCACCGCGTTCTCGAAGTCGCGCTGCACCTCGTAGTTGAGGTTCTGGATCATCAGGAGGGTTACCAGCTCTTCACCCGGATTGATCCAGGCCTGCGTTCCGTAAGCGCCGAACCAGCCCCAACTGCCGTTGGGAAGGCGCCAGCCCGCCGCGATGTTGTCCTGCAGATGGGCGACGAGCAACCCAAACCCGAAGCCTTGCTCGGGGAACCTGAGCTTGCCGTTGAACATGTCCCCGACGTGGTTGGCCGCCATCAATCCCACCGTGCGCGGCGACAGGTAGCGATTACCGTTCAGTTCGCCGCCGTTGGCGAGCATCTGGGCGAACTGCAGGTAGTCCTCCGCCGTGCTGACGAGCCCGGCCCCACCCGAGAAGTAGACCCGGCTCGACAGGCGGTCCGGGTTCGGGCGCTTCGCGAATCCCTGTTCGGTCCGGTTGTACAGGGTGACCACGCGCGGCCGAATCGCGTCCGACGGGTAGTACATCGTGTCGTGCATCCCGAGCGGCTCGAAGATGCGGCGTCGCAGGAAGGCGTCGTACGATTCTCCGGAGACGATCTCGACGATTCGGGCCAGGACGTCCGGGCCGGCGAGGCCGCTATAGGCCCAGTCGGCGCCCGGCTGGAACGCCAGAGGTACAGTGGCCAGCTTCGGGACGTAGGTCTCCAGGCTGTCCTCCGGCGTGCGGGACGCATTGCGTACCATGCCGGAGGTATGGGTGAGCAGGTCGCGGATAGTGATCTCGCGCGCTGCCGGCGTCGTCTCGACCGGCGCGTCCGGCCCTCTCCCGGCCTCCGACCCCGGTGTGGCTACGGCCACCTGCATCTCCTTGAATTCGGGCAGGAAGGTCGAGGCGTGGTCGCTCAGCCGGAGCTTGCCCTCCTCCAGCAGCATGAGGACCGCCACCGCGGTCACCGGCTTCGTCATAGACATGATGCGGAACACCGCGTCCTTGCGCATCGGCTTCCCGGCGTCGAGGTCCATGAGGCCGTGCGCCTCGAAGTGCGCGATGCGTCCGCGACGCGCGACGAGAGTAACCGCGCCGGTGATGTCGCCGGCGTCGATGTGGCGCTGGATCGCTTCGTGGATCCGGTCCAGGCGTTCGGACGAGAATCCGAGGTCTTCCGGCGCGCCGGCCGCAACCTGCCCGGCCTGCCCCGGGATCGACGACCCCAGGACGACCAATCCGGCGAGCACACCGAGCACGACGCGTCGCCATCTCATGTCCGGTGATTGAAGTCTGTTCTTCATTGCCGTCATCTCCCCCTCACTGGGCTCCGGTTCGCTACGAGCCTTCTATCGTAGGACAGCGTCGCATGCTCCGGCATCCTGTTCCGCGGCGCAGGCTCCCGGGACAGCGTGTTCTGCGCCGGCACCGTATTCTCCGGATTGGACTCTCCCGGTGCGATGGCGAGACCACGGCGCTGGCGAAGATCTACGACGGCGTCGTCAGCCGCGGCGAGCCGTACTTCCCGGGACAGCCGCTCGGCGCGGAGCTCGGCGATCCGCTCAGCTCACCGGCCGCGCGAATCAGCGGATGGGGGCGCTGGTTCGTCGACCCCGGGGCGGACGCCCCGCTCCTCGAGCGCTTGGGCGTCACCTTCATGCGCTACATGGCGTTCGAGCGCGACGATCCCGACTGGCAGCTCGATGAGTTCGATTTCGACGAGGATCCGTACCGCATGGACGCCATCCGTCGCATCCTCGACGCCACGGACCCCGACCTGACCCGGTTCCGCGACGCCGGCGGCAGGATGATCACGTATCACGGGTGGTCGGACACGGCGCTCAATCCGCTGATGGCGGTGAACTACTACGAGGACGTGCTCGCGGAAACGCCGGCGGCGGCGGACTTCTACCGTCTCTTCATGGTGCCGGGGATGTTTCACTGCGGCGGAGGGCGCGGGATCAACCGGGTGGACGCGTTCCCGGACCTGGTAGCGTGGGTGGAGACCGGCGCCGCGCCGGACCGGCTGGTAGGCGAGCGGGTAGACCGGGGCGGTGAAGTCTTGATGACCCGGCCGGTCTGTCCGTATCCGGAAGTCGCGCGTTACGACGGAGCGGGCGAATTGAGCGAGGCTGCGAGCTTCGAGTGCCGACTGCTGGAGGCGCCGGTGGAACCTTGAGACAGGGCCGGCGCGGCCGGCGGGATCACGAGCTGACAGCGGGCGTGCGTATTCCCGTGCCGTCGCGCAGGCGAAAGGGGTCGCTGGAGGAGCAGTGCAGGTCAGCCTGGATGAATCGCGGCTCGCGTGCGAGCGTGACTTTCGCCGCGGACTCGTTGGCGTCATACTTACGGTTCGATCGACATCACGTGGCTCTAGCATGAGGTGCAGAAGATGACCATCCGACCGAGTCTGAAGATCGCCGGCAGCGTGGCGCTCGTGCTGCTGCTGGCCGCCACCGCCGCCGCGCAGTCGGCGAGCGACACCGCGACGCTGCGCACGCCGCATGGCCACCCGGATCTCGGCGGCATCTGGGACTTCCGTACCGTCACTCCGCTCGAGCGTCCGGAGGAACTCGGCGATCAGGCGTTCTTCTCGGAGGAGGAAAGCGCCGAGTACGCCGCCGAGCGGGTGCTGGCCAACAACGCGGACCGGGACCGCGAGGAGCGGAAGCAGATAACCACCGACCGCGGAACCGTGAACGGTACCCGCGAGAGCCGCGACCTCGCCCTCGCCTACAACGATTTCTGGTGGGACCGAGGGGACAACGTCGTCGAAACCCGGCGCACCTCGCTGGTCATCGATCCGGCGAACGGCCGGATCCCGCCGCTGACCGAGGGGGGCGCGCAGCGCGCGGCCGAGCGGCTGCGGATCAACCAGCGGCCGACCGAGGGGCCGGAGGACCGCCCGCTCGGCGAGCGCTGCATCACCGGCTTCAATTCCGGACCGCCAATGCTGCCGGCGGCGTACAACATGAACGTGCAGATCTTCCAGACGCCGGACCACGTGGTGCTGCTGAACGAGATGGTTCACAACGCCCGCATCATCCCGCTCGACGGCAGCGGTCACGGCACGCTGCCGCAGTGGACCGGCGTGTCTCGCGGGCACTGGGACGGTGACACGCTGGTGGTCGAGACGAAGAACTTCCTGCGCGAGACCAGTTTCCGCAACTCAAGCAAGAACCTGCATCTGGTGGAGCGCATCCGCCGGGTGGACGAGGACACGCTGCTCTACACCTTCACCGTGACGGATCCGACCACCTGGACCGCGCCGTGGACGGTCGAGCTGCCGATGCGGCAGAGTGACCTGCCGATCTTCGAGTACGCCTGCCACGAGGGCAACTACGGCATGGACGGTACGTTGACCGGCGCCCGGGCGGTCGAGCGGCGCACCGCGGGACAGTAGCGGACGCTCGGGCCGCGTCACATCGCCTCACGGCATGGAGCGAGCCGCACCGGGCGGTCCGCTCCGTGCCCTTGCCGTTCCTTCTCCGACCTTCGCCGATTTCAGCTCCGCCAGGGTCAGCCGCGAGCCGCTCACCGGACAGGAAGCCAGGCAGCGCGAGCAGGGCGACGACGGTGACCGACGATCCGGCCGAGCTCGACGACCGGGCAGCCTCCGACGCCGCGCCACCGGATTCCCTGCTCGGCCGATAATCACGCCTGGACCCGCGCGCAGGACGCGGTGATTCGCGCTTCGACGAGGTGCAGCGAGTACCGGTATGTCGACTTGCCGCTACCGCGTCACTCCACCGGCAGCGCGAAGACCTGGAGCACCGAACCGGACCCCGGTGGCCTCTGCATCGTTTCGGGGAACGCGATGCGAGCGTTCCTCCACGAGATGCTCCACCCGGGGCCGGACGGGATGGCGACATACTGGCGGCCGTCGACCGCGTAGGTAATCGGAAAGCCGTCGGTCGCCGTCGGCGTGCGCGTGCGCCACAGCTCGGTGCCGTCGCGCGCGTCGAAGGCATACATGTACCGGTCGATATCGCCGACGAACACCAGCCCTCCGCCGGTCGTGAGCACGGCCGTTCCGTACTGCCAGCGGCTGCGCCGGCGCCACAGAAGCTCACCGGTGTGGCTGTCCATGGCCACGAAGTCGCCCAACTGCTCGGGACTCTGCGGATGTACCCTGAACCGCCGGTCGTTCGGGCCGACCCCGCCGCCGCCCAGCTCGGGCGGAGGCATCGCGCCGAAGATCGAATGCGCGCAGCCGGGTGTGAGCGGGACGTAGAACGCCTCCGTTCCCGGGTGGTAGGCCATGGCCCATAGGTTCTTCAGCCCACCGGGACCGGGGCAGTAGTCCACCGGCACGTCGATCTGCGGGATGCGCTCGCGAACCAGGATGCCCTGTCCGCTCACCGGGTCGATCTCCACGATGTTCTGGTAGCCGAGGTCGAACGCATTGCGGAACGCGCCGGTCCGGGGATCGAGCTCCCACAGGACGCCGATCTTGCCCATCTTGAAGAGCGACAGCCCGTCGCCCCGGTCGACGAGGACAATCTCGAAGACCTCGTCGAGGTCGTGTGTCTCGGCGGGGATGTGCTGGAAGTACCACCGGATCTCTCCGGTGTCGGGATCGAGGGCCAGCGTCGAGTTCGTGTACAGCGCTGCGCCCTCGGTGCCCCGCTGCACGATGGCCCACGGTTTGGCTTGGGCGGTGGACCAGTAGATGAGGTTCGTCTCGGGATCGTAGCTGCCGGGAATCCAGGCATCGGCCCCGGCGCGCCACGTTAGCGGCAGGTCGCCCCAGGTGTCGCCTCCCGGATCGCCGGGGCGCGCGACGGTCGACGTACGCCACAACTCGGCGCCTGTCTCGGGATCGTGGGCGGAGATGAAGCAGATGTCGTTCTTGTACCGCTCGCACCCGGTCATCCCTGCGACCACCTTGCCCTGCACGACGATCGGGCCGCTGGTGTATCGGTAGCCGAGATCGCTGTCGGCCACCTGGTGCTGCCAGACCAACTCCCCGGTCCGCGCGTCCAGGGCGATCAGCTCGGCCCGGCTCGTGCCGGCGAAGATCTTGTCGCCGTAGATGGCGATGCTGCGTCGCGCCATGCCGGGACGGCGGTTGATGGGAAGATCTTCGTCCTCCGGGACGGCCTGTCGGCGCGAGTGTTCCCAGAGCAGCTCGCCGCTGGCGGCGTCGAGCGCCTGCACGCCGCTGCGGCTGGGCACGTACATCACCCCGTCGTGCACGAGCGGGGTGACCTCGTCCGTGCCCGGCTGCATCGCCCACGACCAGACGAGCTGCAGGCTGCCGACGTTGTCCCGGTTGATCTGATCGAGAGGGCTGTAGCCCTGCCCGTTCAGCGTCCGGCGCCAATTGATCCAGTCGCCGTCGTCCGGGGCGAGGAGCTCCTCGGTCGTGACGGGCTCGAATTCCGTCACTTGCGCCTGGGCGACGGGAACGAGGGTCCAGAGCAGCGTCGAGACGAGCAAGGCGAACGTCACGCGGGTCATGACCATGTATCCCTTCTCCCTCATGCCGCACGTCCTGCGGCAGCGACACGCTGATGCCGTCGCGAACCAGCGCCGCCGCCGCTATGCGCTTGGCCGGCGTCGCGAGGTTTCGTCGTGCCGATCTCGTCGTCCGGTCCCCGGCGTCCCCAGTTCGACAACTCGACCCTCCACCGATCCAGGTCGGCCTGGGTGCGCGTCACTCGCCACGATGAGGACAGGGGCGACGGCCCTGCGTTCACCACGGCAATAGGCGCTGGCGTCTGACCACCACGGGTTCAGCGTTGCGCTCCTGCCGCGATGACCGCGTTGCGCGCCGCCGCGTTCGTTTCGGTCAGGCCGCCGTTGGCGCCCCCGAAGTTGAAGATCCGATAGCCCTGCTCCATGCGGAGGGCGGCGTTGGCCGGCGTCACGGTGCCTCCGCAGGCGAGGTCGTGCGTCCGGCAGACGTCCAGGAGGTGCTCGAAGGCGGCCGCCACTTCGGGATCCTCGGCGCTCTCCGCGCCGTAGGAGGAGCTGAGGTCGCCGCCCGCTCCCAGGTAGAAGCCCCCGACGCCCGGCACCTGCGCGATGGCGTCCGCGTTCTCCACACCTTCCCGCGTCTCGATCATCGCCCAGAACAGCAGATCTCCTTGCGGGTTGAGGGGCCAGAGATCCGCGCGCCGCCGGCACTCGGCGCGGCCGATGCCCCAGAACGGACACTGCACGGTGCCCCGCACGCCCGGCGGATTCGGGATGGCCGACGTCCGGAGCTGCCGGGGTCGGATCGTCCGCACGATGTTCTCCGCCTGCTCGGGGGTCTCGATGTTGTTGATGAGGATGCCCATCAGGCCGAGGTCGAGCGCGTGCTTGACGATCCACTGCGTCTGCTCGCGGCCGTAGGGGGGAAAGCGCGCGAACACCGGCGGGCGCATCTGCGCGTTGCCGCGCTCGACGATGCCGGCCTTGTCGCCGGCGACCAGGTACGCAACGAACTGTTCGAGCTGCTCGAACCGCAGCGGGTTGTGCTCCATGTCGACGTACACGTAGTCGATGCTCGGATCGCCCGCCAGGGACAGCGCGTTCTGCAACGACAGGTCGGCCGTGCTCACCCCGAACACGTGCTTGCCCTGCACGAGCTTCTCGACGACGGGGTTCAGGTGGAGGTACGACTCCTGGGCCGACGGAACGGAGACGAACAGGAGTGCGATGACGACACCTGCCGCAAGCAGCGGCCACGCGGAACGATGACAGCATGGGAGCACCATTGGAAACCTCCTCGTGGCAGTTCGCCAACCGTGCAAGCGTACCCCAATCGCCCGCGAATCCGGGGAGAGGAGTGGTGTATAAGGGTGCCGATCCTGGCTCCCGGCACGACGCTCGTGCCGCAATGAGGAGGGGGCCTGCGGGAGGGACCGACCTGGGTGAGGAAGGGGACCATCCAATGACAGCTCGACACCTTCGTCAAGCAGTGCTGGCCAGCGCCGCTCTGACGCTTGCCGTGACGGGTCACGCGGTTGCGGCAAGCTCGACCGTCTGGTCACCGGGACCGGCCTCGTGGAAGGGCGATCTGGCTCCGATCGCCGCGACGGACTGGAGCTACGACCGCGCCGCGCATCTGCTTGGCCGAGCCGGCTTCTCCGGCACCCCGGAGGAGATCCGCAAGCTGGCCGACATGACCCCCGAGCAGGCGGTCCGTTCCCTCGTGTACTACGACGACATCGCCAACGACCACCTGCAGCCCTTCGTGCATTCAGGCTTCTGGGACGAGACGTTGATCCCTTTCCCGCCGAGCCGGCCGGCCGCCACCGACCTCGCGCTCAGCCGCGGCGAGAGCATGGGCGTCCGGGTCAAGCCCGAGCATGTCAACCGGCACGTGCAGCCGGTCTCCGATCGCTTCTTCTACTGGCTCCGCGCTACCACGCTGGAGACCCGACGCGTCGGTTACTGGTGGGCGGAGCGGATGCTCGACACCCGTCGGCCGCTCGAAGAGAAGATGGCGCTGTTCTGGCACGGGCACTTCGCCACCGCCCAGGGCAAGGTCCGCGACTACCGGAAGATGCTGCTGCAGATCGAGATGTTCGAGCGTCACGCGACCGGGAACTTCGGCGAGTTGCTGGTCGCGGTTGCGCAGGATCCGGGGATGCTCTACTACCTCGACGCCGGCGTGAACGTGAAGGGGGCCGCCAACGAGAACTTCGCCCGCGAGGTGATGGAGCTGTTCACGATGGGCGTGGGTCACTACACGGAGCGCGACGTCCGCGAGGCGGCGCGCGCCTTCACCGGCTGGTACTTCGAGAACCTGGACTTCGTTGTCAACGAAGCGCAGCACGATGACGGACCCAAGACGTTTCTGGGCCGCACCGGGAGTTTCGACGGCGTGGACGTGCTCGAGATGATTCTCGAGCAGCCGGTCACGGCCGAGTACATCGCGTCCAAGATCTACCGCTTCTTCGTCCGCGAGGATCCGTCGCCGGCGCTGCAGGCGCAACTCGGCGTCATCCTGCGGGACAACGCCTACGAGCTGCGGCCGCTGCTGGAGACCATGTTCCTCTCCCGCGACTTCTACAGCGCGGCCAGCTACGGCGCCCATATCAAGGGGCCGGTCGAGCATGTGGTGACGATGCTCAAGCAGCTCGGCGCCGAGGACGTGCCGGGCGTGCCGGACTTCAACGACACCACGATCTCGCTGGGCCAGCACCTGCTGAACCCGCCGTCGGTCGCGGGCTGGGCGCAGGGCCGAGCCTGGATCACGCCCGCCCTCCTGCAGGAGCGGGGCAACGTCGCCTTCAACTACCTGTTTCCCGACATCGTCGGCTTTCAGGATCCGAACTTCCTCACCCGGCGCCGGGACGGGCTGGTGGGGGAGCGCCTGCGCCGCGGCCATGACTTCGGGGCGGCGATTGCCCTGGACAACGTCGACGACCCCGGCATGATGTCGGCGGAGGACCTGGCGCTTCTGGAGCGGGACGAGCTGTTCAATACGCGTGTCTCCGACTACATCGCCTGGGCGCAAGTCTTTCGCACACTGATTCCGACGCCGCGCGGCGCGGCCCGGATCAACCTGACACAGGTGGTCCTGGACTCCGGCGCGACGACCACCGGGGAGGCGGTGGACTACTTGTTGAAGCGCTTCCTGCGGATGCCGGTATCGTCGGACGCGCGCGACGCGCTCGTGGCGCTCCTGGACGCCGAGCTCGGCACGTCGGATCTGATTCGCGCACGGACCTATCTGGAGGATCCGCTGCGCATGGTGACCCACCTCATCATGAGCACACCGGAATACCAGATGGACTAACTTGTTTCCTGGCAGAATACGATTATGTTAGGATTGCATCTGTCTATTTCTTGGCAGTGGGAGGTGCGCGCAAATGGCGACTGGGACAATCGCGACTCCGCAGCCTCATTCCGGCAAGACACGGAGGGTGTGGCAGATCGCTGATGAGATCACCAACGAGAAGGGTCGCCGCGCAACACGTAGTGAAGTGCGGGAGCGCGTCCTGGCGGAGGGGGGAAACGCCAACACGGCGAACACCCAGTACCAAGTCTGGAAGACGGACCACGACAAGAGACAGCCGACGGCGACCCGGGCGGACGTGCCCCGCGACATCGAGCCACGGCCGCTCCAGGTCAATTCCGACGGCCGGCTCCTCATTCCTCACGAGATGCGGGCCGCAATGCGGCTCGGACCGGCAGGGCGGATAGTCGCCAGTGTGGAAGCGGGGGAGTTGCGCCTCGTTTCGCAGGAAGTCTCGATCAGGCGCGTCCAGGCGCGCTTGCGAAGGCGCCGGGAGACGGGCGAGAGCGTGGTGGATCAGTTTCTCGCAGAGCGGCGCGAGCTGTGGGGCGAGGCGTGAGTGTGGTTTTCGACAGCTCGGCCCTTCTGACCATCGCATTCCAGGAGGACGGTGCCGACGTCGCCGCGCGGTACGTGCACGACGGCATCATGTCGGCCGTTAACGCTTCGGAGGTCGTGGGGAAACTCGTCGATCTCGGATATGCCGACGCTGAAGCTCGCCGGGCGCTTCTTGCCTTCGGTCTGACCATCCGCCCGTTCGACCAAGACTGCGCGATGGCAGCCGGTCTCCTGCGCTCTGCGACACGGAAGCGAGGTCTGTCCCTCGGCGACCGTGCGTGCCTGGCGCTGGCGATCCGGGAGCGTGTTCGGGTCATCACCGCCGACCGAGCTTGGGCAGGGCTCGACCTGAGCATCGACGTTCAGGTGATCCGGTAGGCGCCACGCCGCACTTCGGCGCCAGTTCGGTCAGCACCCGATCTGCGGCGGCGCGATCGAACCCGCGTCCGTTTTCGGCCTAACGCCCGACGCCTCCGTCCGGGACCGCCAAACGCACAGGGCGCGCCGCCAACTCCATGCAGGTCTGCGAGAGCGGGAGGATGAGTAGCCGCGGCCCCACACTTGACAACAGAACTGTTTGCACGCATTATTGATGGCAACGAATTTGTTGGGAAATGCGATGGCGGGATTGAAGAAGGCGGGATCGAACTGGGTCGATGGGGATCGTTTCTTCGACCGGGATGGTGAGCTCGACGTGCTCACGGCGCGAGTGCAGAACGGAACCCACACATTGCTGACCGCGCAACGACGGATGGGCAAGACGAGCCTGGTTCGGGAACTGCTGCGCCGCCTGGGAGCCGAGGGGCGCTTCGAGACGGTCTTCGTCGATCTGGAGGATGCAACCACCGCGGCAGACGCCGTCGTCGAAATCGGGGTTGAGTCGCGGCACGTGCATGGTGCGTGGGACCGAATCAGGTCCGGGTTCGCCAACGTCCTGCGCGGAATCGAGGATCGAATCGATGAGCTGGCCGTCGCCGAGGTGCGCGTGAAGCTGCGGGCCGGGATCGATCCCGGAAACTGGCGGCAGAAGGGCGACGCGGTCTGCGCGGCCCTGGCGAAGAACGAGCGACCCGTGGTGCTCGCACTCGACGAGCTTCCGATCCTCGTCAACCGAATGCTCAAGGATCACGACTTTCGCATCACGCCCGCGGGAAAACGCGATGTCGACGAATTCCTGAGCTGGCTGCGCAAGATCGGCCAGGACCACCGAAACCGGCTGTGCCTGATCCTCTCGGGCAGCATAGGTCTGGAGCCGGTCCTGCACCAGGCGGGACTCAGTGCGCACGCAAACATCTTCTTGCCCCTGGAGCTGAAACCCTGGGACGAGAAGACCGCGCTCGGCTGCCTCGCCGCGCTCGCGGAGACATACGGACTCGACCTGCCCCTCGCGGCGGGCAAGGAGATGTGCCGCCGACTGCGGTGTCTCGTTCCCCACCACGTGCAGCGGTTCTTCGACAGCCTGGACGAGGATCTGCGCTTGAGAGGTCGGCGCCAAGCCTCAGTCGAAGACGTCGAACGCGTGTACACCGACGAGATGCTCAGCATTCGCGGGCAGGCGGATCTGGATCACTACGAGAGCCGGCTGAAGCTGGTCCTCGGACCCGATGGCTATCGGGCCGCACTCGCTCTGTTGACCGAAGCGGCGGTCAATGACGGCATGCTGGGGCGCGCTGCCATGGACCTGTATAGCGAGCAATTCCGCGTCTGGGCGGTGAGCGATCATCCGGTGCCGATCGACGACGTCCTTCGAGTGCTGGAACACGACGGGTATCTGGAGCCATGGGGAGAAGACGAATACCGTTTCGTTTCGGGTCTCCTCGAGGACTGGTGGCGCGCCCGGCATGGCCGGCACTTCGTCCCCGTCGCGCGGCGTTCGGGTTCGCAGCGTGCATGACGCGATGGCCACACCCACGCGCAAGTTCAACCCGGGGTTTCTCACCGACGACGAGCTGGTGGCGTCGTACTGCGTACGAACGACGGAGTTCGATCTGCTCGTCGAGGTTCTGCGCGAGTGCACCGGACACTCGAACGCGCACCAGATCGTGATCGGCCCGCGGGGCAGCGGGAAGACGAGCCTGCTTCTGCGCGTCGCGGCTGAAGCGAGGCGGGACACGGTGCTAAAGACGCGCTATTTCCCGGTCACCTTCGCGGAGGAGAGCTACGAGGTCGGGACAGCAGGTGAGTTCTGGTTGGAGTGTCTCACCAATCTGGCGGCGCAGGCGCCGCGCGGGGACGATGCCCCCGACCTGGACCGCACTGTCGAGGAGCTGCGCGCGATCCGCGACGACCAGATACTGTCCGATCGTTGTCTCGGCGCGCTGCTGGACTTCGCCGATCGGGCGGGCAAGCGGCTTGTGCTGTTGGTCGAGAACCTGAACATGCTGTTCGGGGATATGGCCGATCCGGATGCGGGGTGGCGGTTGCGAAAAGTCCTTCAGACCGAGCCGCGGATCATCGTGTTCGGGAGCGCAACCAGCCGCTTCGACGAGATCGACAACCCGGACCGCGCCCTGTACGACCTCTTCCGGATCCGCACGCTACGTCCCCTCGACACCGAACAATGTGCCGTCCTGTGGGAAACGGTTTCCGGCCGCCCTCCAGCGCGGGCAGCCGTTCGTTCGCTGGAGATTCTCACCGGCGGGAGTCCTCGCTTGGTCTCGATCGTAGCCAGCTTCGGGGCCGGATTGTCGTTCCGCGACCTGATGGCCCATCTGCTGGATCTGGTCGACGACCACACGGAATACTTCAAGGGCCACCTTGAATCGCTTCCGGCACAGGAACGGCGTGTCTATCTTGCGCTCGCCGCGCTGTGGAAGCCGGCGACCACGCGGGAGATCGCAGGCCAAGCCCGGCTCGAAACCAGCACGTGCAGCGCCCAGCTTGCGCGCCTCGGCGAGCGCGGGGTGGTCCGAGTTGCGGGCGGCAGCGCAAGACGCAAACATTACTACCTGACCGAGCGCCTGTACAACATCTACTACCTGCTGCGGCGCCAGCGTGGGCCGGACCGGTTCGTAGATGGACTCATCCACTTCATGGAGGCGTGCTACTCGCCGCCCGAAATGAAGGACATCAGCGCTCGGATGGTCCGTGACGCGGGCGGCATCTCTATGGAGATGCGCTCGCTACACCGGATCGTACTCAAGGGGTTGATGGAGTCGCCGAGCCTGGCCGCGTATCGCGACGAGTTGTTGGAGATGATACCCCCGGGTTTCCTACCGGTTTCTGGTCGGGGCTCGACACCAGCGGAGGTGAAGCAAACGACTGCGGAAGTGGCGGTCGAAATCGATCGGACGGAGCTGTCTCACGGGGGTACCAACGAGGCGGCCGCGAGGGCGGCGAGGGAACTCTTCAAGAACGCTCTGAACGTTCGGAACGGTTCGGAAGATACCGTGGCGGCCTACGAGGAGGTCATCCGTCGCTTCGGAGAGACTGAGATTCCCGCGGTTCTGGAGTGGGTCGCCAAGGCTCTTGTGAACAAAGGGGTCGCCCTCGGTACGCTGAGTCGGCTGCAGGAGGCACTGGAGACATTCGACGAGGTGGTCCTTCGTTTCGGAGAGAGCGACATTCCGACCCTTCGGGAGTCGGTTGCGAGCGCCCTCTTGAACAGAGCGAAACCCCTCGACGCGCTGAACCGTTTGCACGACGTCCTTGAGACCTGCGACGAGATAGTGCGTCGCTTCGGGGAGAGTGACATGCCCGCTCTCCTGGAGTCGGTTGCGACCGCTCTTGTGAACAAAGGGATCGGCCTTGATGCGCTGAACCGACCGCAGGACGCGCTGGAGTCGTACGACGAGGTGATTCGTCGTTTCCGGGAGAGTGAGGTTCCCGCCCTTCTGGAGCAGGTCGCTAAGGCTCTCGTGAACAAAGGGGTCACCCTTGGTGTGCTGAACCGACCGCAGGACGCGCTGGAGTCGTACGACGAGGTTGTCCGTCGTTTCGGGGACAGTGAGGTTCCGGGGCTCCTGGAGTCGGTTGCGAACGCCCTCGCGAGCAGAGGGGGCACCCTAGGCACACTGTATCGGCCCCAGGACGTGCTGGCGGCCTGCGACGAGGTTGTCCGTCGTTTCGGGGAGAGCGAGACCCCCGCCTTTCTGGCGCCGGTTGCCACCGCTCTCATGAACAAAGGGGCCGCCCTCGGCATGCTGCAACGGCCGCAGGACTCGCTGGAGACCTGTGACGAGGTTGTCCGTCGTTTCGGAAGGAGCGATTCACCGGAACTTCTGGAGCCGGTTGCGACCGCTCTCGTGAACAGGGGACGCGCTCTCGGCGCGCTGGACCGGTGGCAGGACGCCCTTGAGGCCTGCGACGAGGTGGTCCGCCGTTTCGGGGAGAGTGAGGTTCCGCGACTTCTGGAGCCGGTTGCGACCGCGCTCGTCAATAGAGGAGGCGCTCTTGCCGCGCTGAACCGGCCGCACGAGGCGCTGAAGGCCTGCGATGAGGTCGTCCGTCGCTTCGGGAAGAGCAGTTCCCCGCGACTACTCAGGTCGGTTGCGACCGCGCTCGTGAACCGAGGAGATGCTTTGGGCGCGCTGAACCGGCCGCAAGAGGCGCTGGAGGCCTGCGAAGAGGTAATCCGACGCTTCGGGGAGAGTGAGACTCCCGCCGTGCTGGAGAGGGTCGCCCAGGCTCTTGTGAACAAAGGGGCTGCCCTCAGCGCGCTGAACCGGCCGCAGGAAGCGCTGGAAGCCTGCGGTCAGGTGGTCCGTCGCTTCGGAGAGAGTGAGTTTCCTGGTGTTCGGGAGTGGATCGCGAAGGCCCTCCTGAACAGAGCAGGCCTGCTGAATGCGCTGAACCGCCCGCATGAGGAACTGGAGGCCTGCGACGAGGTGGTCCGTCGTTTCGGGAAGGGCGAGAGCGAGAACCTCGCTCTTCTGGAGTCGGTTGCGAGCGCCCTCGCAAACAAGGGGACTGCGCTCCACGCGCTGAACCGGCCGCAGGAGGCACTGGAGGTCTTCGACGAGGTGGTCCGCCGCTTCGGAGAGAGCGATGCTCCCGCCCTCCTGCGCTCGGTTGCGACCGCTCTCGTGAACAGAGCGGGCGCTCTCGACGTCCTGAACCGGCCGCAGGAAGCGCTGGAGGCCTGTGACGAGGTGGTCCGTCGGTTCGGCGAGAATGAGAATCCCGCCGTTCAGGAGAGAGTTGCGATCGCCCTCGCCAACAAGGGCTTCGTACTCGGCGCGCTGAGTCGGACCCTGGATGCGCTGGGCGCCTACGACGAAGTTGTCCGCCGCTTCGGGGATAGCGAGGTTCCTACACTCCACGTGGGTGTGGGGGGAGCACTGCTCGGAACAGCGGATGTCGAGATCAAGAGCCGACGATACGAGAAGGCCGTCGAGACGGCGACACGAGCCATCGAACGTCAGAAGGGAGTGCCGGCGCAGCGATTTCAAGGCCACGCACTCCGGGCCAAAGCGATCCTCGCTGGCGGCGGTGACCTGCCCGCGTGCGAGCATGACGTCGAGGCGGTTCTTGCGCTCTTGTCCGAGTTGCGACCCATCCCCAGGGAGGCCATCATGGCCCTGCTGGAGTTCAGCGTCGCTCTTGGACCGGAGCGCATGTGCGAGCTCATCCAGGCATCGCCGTCGCCGCATCTACTGTCGCCGTTGAAGACGGCGCTGGAACGGGAGCTTGGACTCGAGCCCCGAGTGGCGCGCGAGGTTGACGAGGTTGCTCAGGACATTCGGCGGACGCTGGCAGAACTGAGAGCGAACCGCACGCGTCAAGGTCCTCCGCCCGCAGTAGCGATCTCGACCGCGCGGACTCGATCGTCAAGACCCTGAATGCGATCCTGGACCGCACGAAGGTCCTCGCGGATATTTCCATGCAGCGTCAAGACCAGCGAGCATACGCCTGCGCCGGTTCCGACTATCGTCCTATCGTCGCCACCAGCACGCCGAAGGCGATCCACTGTTCCGGGCTCACGTGATCGACTATGCCACCGAGCGGCGTTCGGCGGTCGGTTGAATCGGTCCGGGTGCGCTGCGCCGGCAACTCAGTCCCGGAGTGCGAACACGTACAGCGCGTTGCCGGTCTGCGGGTGATGAACGTCGGGCGCCAGGGCGCGCGGGGCCGCCCGCGGGCTGCCGCCCCCGAGACCGGTCGCCACGGCGATGTACTGCTTGCCGTCCACGGCGAACGAGATCGGAAAGCCCTGCACCGACGTGCCCAGCCGGGCCTGCCACAGCACCTCGCCCGTCCGCACGTCGAACGCCCGGAACCTCCGGTCGAGGTCTCCCGCGAACGCCAGATCGCCGGCCGTCGACAGCACGCCGGTCAGGAACGGCGCCCGCTGCTCGACGCTCCAGACTTCTTCCATGGTCTCGGCATCGAACGCGGCGAGCTTGCCGAGCCGGCCCTCCGTATCGGGCATCTCGAAGAAGGGACGTGCGCTCAATCCCACGCCGCCCGAGCCAATCTCGAAGGCGACTTCGCGGGCCGACAGCTCCATGCAGGTCTGGGACAGCGGGAGGATCAGCAGCCCCGAGCCGGGGTGGTAGCTCATCGGGTGCCAGTTCTTGCCGCCGGCGGTGCTGGGACATGCCGGGACCAGTTGCTCGAACTGCGCATCGATGATGTCCTGGCGGTAGGTGACAGCGCCGGTTTCGGGATCTATGTGGTCGAAGACGTTCTGGAAGACGGTCTCCTTGTGACCGAGGAACTCGCCGGTCTCCCGATCCAGCTTCCAGAGAATGCCGTGCTTGCCGGCGCTGAAGACCACCTTGCGGTCCTCGAGGTCGACCAGCACCCGCTCGAAGACCTCGTCGAGGTCCAGGCTCTCGCCGGGGACGTGCTGGAAGTGCCACTCGAGCAAGCCGTCGTCCGGCCGCAGGGCGACCGTCGCGCTGGTGTAGAGCGCCGGGTCGTGCACGGTCATGCCCCGGCTTATCGCGACCCACGGCTTCGCCTGCGCCACCCCGAAGTAGACCAGGTCGAGCACGGGATCGTAGCTGCCGGTGATCCATGTCTCGCCGCCCCCGCGCAGGAAGTTGGGCAGGTTGGCCCAGGTGTTGCCCCCGGGCTCGTCCGAGCGGGCCACGGTGTTGAAGCGCCAGAGCTGCTCGCCGCTGGCCGCGTCGTAGGCGCTGATGAAGCAGCCTTCGCGGGTGAACTGGCCGCAGCCGCCGAGCCCCTGCACGATCTTGCCCCCGACGATGACCGGCCCGCTGGTATTGCGGAAGCCCTGGGCGTCGTCGGCGATGCGAGTGGTCCAGACCTCCTCGCCGGTGCGCGCGTCGAGCGCGATCAGCCGCGCGTCGGCCGTGGCGAGGAAGAGCTTGTCCTGATAGATGGCCAGGTTGCGGCTCGAGCTGGCGAGCTGGCCCTCCTCGACGCTCACCTCGTGTTCCCAGATCAGATTGCCGGTGCGTACGTCGAGCGCCTGCACCACCGGGCCGAAGTTGGCGAAATAGAGCACGCCGTCGTGCGCGATCGGCGAGGGCGCGTTCCGTCCGCCTTCGTTCATCGCCCACATCCACTGCAGCTCGAGCTCGGCGACGTTTTCGCGCGTGATCGAGGTAAGCGGGCTATGGCTCCAGGCCTGGTAGTTGCGCCGCACCATCAGCCAGTCGCCCGGAGGAGTGTCGCGCAGCAACTCGTCGGTGACCGGCGTGAAGTTGTCCACCTCGCCCGCCACGGTCACGCCGCCCGCCACGGCTGCCGCCGCCGTGCGCGTGTCGGGCCTCCGAGCCCGGCCCTGGGCTGCCGCGGTTATCGTCGGCGCGGATCCTGTTTCTCCTGTCGCCACCGTGCCGATCGTGACGGCCGTGCTCGCCGTCAGCGCCTGGTCCCCGGCCGGCGCGCCGTTCGCCTGCAGCAGGTACGCGACGATGTCGACATAGGTCTGGTCTCCGAGGCGGCCCGGCCGATCGGGAGGCATCGTGAGCCGGATGCGCTCGACGAGATCCTGTGGGGTGAGGTCTCCCCAGAAGTTCAGGAAGTTGGGGCCGGCCAGCGGCGGGGACTCGAAGTTGCCCCGCAGATCGGTCCGATGGCAGATGGCGCAGCTCCGGGTATAGTCGGCGCGGCCGTTCTCGGCCTGCTCCGCGGTATGGATGCCGTCCTGCGCGGGCTGCCCGGCGGCGAGGGCGACCGGGGCGGTGAGACCGCCGGCGACGCACAGTGCGGCCGTCGCTACGAGCAGGCGTCGGTGCGAGTCTTGCGCTGAGATCATCTCTTTAGTTCCTTCCCTATACTGCCGCCCGCGGTGGTCGTTACCGCCGAGGATTCCAACGCTCTCCCCTCGAAGCCGCACTGGCCGGCCCACGCTCTTGCCGCCCGCAACCGCTCCGCTACGAGTAGATCATGAACTCCAGGAGGTTGCCGTCCGGGTCGCGAACGTAGCGGCTCATTCCACGCACCGTCCCGAGGGCGCGTCCGCCGTCTCGCATGCCCGAGCCGATGATCTCGGCCCCCGCTCGATCCAGCACCGCCGTCAGCGATTCCTCCGAGCCCGACCACACGAAGCAGAAGTCGCCGCACGGCGGCGTCGCGGCGGGGGCCCGCAACGACGTGGAGGATGCCCGTTGCCACGATCGCGGCCGGTGGAAGTTGATCTTCTGGTCGCCGAAATGGACCGACACCCGGCCGGCGGTTTCCATCACGTGCACGCCGAGGGCCCGATAGAACGCGATCATCTCCTCCGTGTTCTGCATCGGGACGGCGACGTGATCGAAGCTGCTGATCGCACCTTCCTGTGCGCGCACGCCCGAGCCGCCGGCGGCGGCGGAGGCGGAAGCCGCGACGGTCGTGCCGGCGACGAACTGCTTGAGGAACTCTCGGCGGCCATGGCGTTGTCGAGTCGGCTGCACCATCTCCACGTCTCCCATGAACAAAGCAGCCCGTGGCTTGGCCACGGGCTGCTGGACGAACTGTCAAGACGAGTATCGGGGCCGTCCGCGCCAGCACCCTTTGCGGCGCGGATGCGCGGCGACGCGAATTCGCGGAACAACGTCGTCCGCGCCGGGCCGTTTCTGCGGCGCAGATTCCCAGCTCAGCGCGCCCCCAATCCGTGAAGGAGATCCCCGGTCGCCCGAGTTGCCTCGTCACTGACCTCCGGGCGGCGGCGGGCGAACCTCGTGAGCGGCGTCTGGCCGCGCTTGTTCTCCACGTTCACCTTGGCGCCGCTCTCCGTCAGGAACGCCACGACGTTGGGGAATCCCTTGTCGACGACGTAGTGCAGCGCGGTGTTGCCGTCCTCGTCGACGGCGTTGACGTCGCTACCCGCCTCGGCCGCCATCTTGACCGCTTCCAGCGTGCGGCGTTCGTCGTACAGTTCGTGCTGTGCCGCCGGAAGGCGGATCAAGGCACGGTCCCGGCGGTCCCACGTCCCGTAGCGCCAGCCGGCGCCCGCCGCCAGCGATACCGGTGTCCAGCCGTTCTTCAGCGGGAGTGCTGCATCGGCGCCTGCGTCCAGCAGGACGCGCATGATCTCGACCTCGATGAACTTCGCCGCCAGGGCGAAGGGGGTCGCGCCGAGCAGGTGCTCGCCCAGATACAGCACCTGCCCGTTGCGTGCGACCCGTGTGCCTTGCGTGACCTGGGCGTTCGGACTGGCGCCGTGGTCCAGGAGCGCTTCGACGACCTTCAGGTCGCCTTGCAGCACGGCGGCATGCAATGCGGTATAGCCGACGATGGCGGCATTGGGGTTCGCACCCTGCTCCAGCAGGAACTGCGCGAGCGCCCGGTGGCCGCTGTGCGTCGCCACGACCAGCGCGCTGGCGCCGTCCGGGCCCGTGTCGTTGACGTCGGCCCCCGCGGCCAGCAGGAGACGCGACGACTCCAGGTCGCCCACCCTTGCCGCGAACAGCAACGGCGTGAATCCGCCGATGTCGGTCTCCTCGGCATCGCTTCCGAGGCTTCTGCTGCGCTCCCCGTACCGGAGGTCCGATTGCAGGCGGCGGCTGATCACCTCGCGCCTGATGCGCGATCGCGCGTGGGGGTCGGCCCCGTGCTCGAGCAGAAGCCGCACGACGGCAGGGTGGCGTTGCGCGGCGGCCCACATCAACGCGGTCTGGCTCTCCGACGCCTCCCGGGCATCCACTTCCACGCCGCGGCTCAGGAGCGCCTTGACGGCGTCGACGCTCCCGGTGCGCGCACAGGCCATCAGGGCGGTCTCACCGGTCGTCAGGGTCGCCCTCGCATCGGCGCCGGCCGCCAGCAGCCGTTCCACCATCGGCCCGCTCGCGTTCGCGCAGGCGAGCCAGAGAGGCGTGACCTCGTAGGCGTTGGCGGCGTCGACGCCGGCGCCGGCGCGGATGAGCAACTCCGCCGTCTCGTGGTCGTCCCAGTAGGTCGCCCAGTGAAGCGCGGTCGCACCGTCCCCCTGAGTCGCATTCACGTCGGGTCCGTGCGCCAGCAGCGGGCGCACGGCTTCCCATCTCTGCGCCTTGACGGCCTCCACGAGGCGCAGATCGTCGCTCGCGGCCTGGAGGAGACCCCCGCCGCTCAGGGTCACGAGACCGGCGACGGCCGCCAGCCGGTATGTCCACGAGCGGCCCCGCCACCGGATGCGCTTGCGCGTCGTCATCGTCCTTCTCACTCTTCAGGCGTTCGACCAGCGATCCCCGGAGCCCCTGTATGGGCTCCGGGGTCGGGTACGCGTTCGAGTCAGACCCCGACCAGGCGCTCGCGCCTTGGCCCGGCAGAGATCCGCGGCAGCCCGCCCGTGCTGTTGCTCACCCGCTCGACCGGCATGCCGAACTTGTCCAGCAGCGCGACGTGCAGGTTCGCCAGCGGCGCACCGTCCGGATACACGAGGTGTTGGCCGCCCTTGATCTGCCCGCCTCCGCCGCCCGCCAGCAGGATCGGCAGGTTCCGCGGAGAATGGGCGTTGCTGTCGCTGAACCCGGCGCCGTAGACGATCGTGACGTGGTCCAGCAACGACCCGTCACCGTCCGGCGTCGATCTCAACTTCTCGAGGAACGACGCGAACAGCGACATGTGATACGTCTGGATCTTCGTCAGCTTCGCCAACGTCTCCGGGATGTTCTTGTGGTGCGAGAGCGGATGATGCGCCTCGAACACCCCAGCTTCGGGGTAGGTCCGGCCGCTCAGCTCGTGGCCGATCATGAAGGTGATGACCCGCGTCCGGTCCGACTGGTACGCCAGCAACTGCAGGTCGTACATCAGCGCCGCGTGCTCGGCGAAGCTCGCCGGGACGCCCAGCGGCCGCGCCGCCGTCGGCGCATCCTCGTCGTCCTGCCGTCCCGCCAGCTCGATGCGCCGCTCGACGTCGCGGACCGCATCGAGGTACGCGCCGACCTTGACGCGGTCGCTCGGCCCGAGGCGGCGCGACAGCCGCGCCACGTCCTCGCTCACGGCGTCGAGAATGCTGCGCTGCTCGCGCATGCGGGCCCGGCGCACTGCCGGATCCGTGCTCTCGGTGTCGCCGAACAACCGTTCGAAGACCGCCCGCGGATTGTGCTCCATGGGCAGCGGGGTCGACGCGCTGCGCCACGAGACCGTGTACGAGAACGAGCAACTGAGGTCGCCGCTGCACGAGCCCGCGAAGTTGGCGCCCTCCAGGCCGATTTCGAGCGATGCCAGGGGGGTGTGCTGGCGCAGCTCGTCCGCCAGCCGCTGATCCAGCGAGAGGACCGCCTTCCGGTTCCAGGCCTCCGGCCTGTCCGGCATCTCGGCCGTCAGGAACCAGGTCGAGGCGCGTGCGTGCGGCCCGCGGCCCGTTCCCCGCGGCGTCTCGAGCCCCGACAGCACGGTCAGCCGGTCGCGAAACGGCGCCAGCGGCTGCAGGATCGGTGTGAGCTCGAAGCCCGTCCCCGCGGTGGCCGGCGTCCAGTTCTGCATCACCATGCCGTTCGGCACGTAGACGGCGCCGAACCGCAGCGCCGGTTTCGCCGCCGATCTGCCCAGCGCGGTCAGCGCCGGCACCATGCCGTCCAGCAACGGCAGGGCCAGGGTGGCGCCGATGCCCCGCAGGACCGTTCGCCGAGGGATCGCCTTCTTGGTAACGAACATCATGACTCCGACCTCCTCATCTGGAACGGCATGCTCTCGACGAGCTCGAGAATGATGGACGACCAGCGGTAGTCGTCGTCCGCCGCCGCCGCGACGATCCGCCGGATGGCCGGCTGATCGGTGTATTCGACGCCGCGCCCGAGCGCGTACGTCAGCAGCTTCTCCGTGACGGTTCGCATCACGCTGACTTCGTTGCGCAACAACGCGTCCCGCAAGCTCGCCGCCCCTTCCACGACGCTCCCGTCGACGAGCGTGCCCGACGCGTCTATTGGCGTGCCGGTCGCGCTCGTGGTCCGCCAGCGCCCGATCGCGTCGAAGTTCTCGAGCGCGAAACCCGGCGGGTCCATCATCCGATGACACGCCGCGCACGCCGGATTCGCCCGGTGCTGTTCCATCTGCTCGCGGATCGTCAGCGCGGCGCGCCCGCGGAGGTCCTCCTCCAGGGCCGGCACGTCGGGCGGCGGCGGCGCCGGCGGCATGCCGAGGATGTTGTCGAGCAGCCACTTGCCCCGGAGGACCGGGGAGGTCCGGGTGGGATAGGCGGTGAGCGTCAGCAGACTGGCGTGTCCCAGCAGACCCGCTCGACCGCCACCCTCCACCGTCACGCGCCGGAACCGCTCGCCGTACACGCCCGGAATGCCGTAGTGGTGCGCCAGGCGCTGGTTCACGAACGTGTAGTCGGCGGTCAGCAGTTCCATCAGGCTGCGGTCTTCGCGCAGTTGGCTTCGCAGGAACAGCTTCGTTTCCTGCTCCATGTCCGCCCGGAGGTTCTCGTCGAACTCGAAGAACACCTCGAAGTCCGGCTGCACGCCGCCCAGGCGGTCCAACTGCAGCCACTGACTCGCGAAGTTGTCGACGAGCGCCGTCGACCGACCGTCGGCCAGCATGCGCCGCACCTGCCGCTCGAGCACGGCAGGCTCGTGCAGGCGCCCCTCCTCGGCCACGGCAAGCAACTCCTCGTCGGGAATGCTGCTCCACAGGAAGAACGACAACCGGGAAGCCAGCTCCAGGTCGCTCAGGGGATAGGCCGTGCCGTCCGCGATATCCACCGGGTCGGCCTCTACCCGGAACAGGAAATCGGGCGCGACCAGCAGGCGCTCGAGCGCCTTCTGCATCCCCCCTTCGAAGCCGTGCTCATCCCGGTTGGACGTGTAGAAGGTCAGCAGCCTCGTGACCTCGTCCTCGGTCACCGGACGCCGATATGCGCGCCGCGCGAGCGCGGACAGTATCTGCCTCGCGCACGGCTCGTCGTCCGCTCCGCTCGCCGGCCGGCACGTGAAGATCCGCCGCCGGCTCGGCGTGTCGCCGGGGCCGGTGGCGTCGTACGGGCCGGTGAGGTCCACGCGCTCGACCGCCGCGTTGCCGTAGTAGAAGCCCTCGCCGCTGAGCGAGAAGCCCGACAGCCGCCGCTCGAGGATCCCCGTCGGCTCCGATCGGATGTTGGCGAAGGTCACGCCCAGCACACGCGTCCCCGCTTGTGCCGGGAAGCGGACCACCAGGCCCTCGTCCGCGCCGCCGGACAGGTAGTCCTCCCATTCGGGGTCGCCGCGGATGGTTCCGAAGAACGTGTAGGCCGACGGATAGCCCTTCCGGTCGGCATCCCCGATCGTGAAGCGCTTGACGAGGGCGCCGTCGAGGCGCACGTCGAGCTGCTGCGGCTTGCCCATCCCGATGATGTAGTCGTAGATCTGGCGACGCAGGCGGATCCGGACCTCGTACTGGCCGTCGAGCGGGAAGTGGTAGCGGATGGCCATTCCACCTCGTGACCCGAACGGCAGGTCTTCGCTCATGCGGTCGTCCTGGTACAACAAGCGGGGAGTGCTGTACGTGGCCGGGGCGAATCCGGGCCCGATCGTCGGGTCGCCCACGGCCAGACGACTGATCCGGTTGGCCGCCACGAGGTAGCGTTCGAACAGCGCCGGCGAGACCGACAGGACGTCGGCGTTGGTCGCAAAGCCCTGCTCGTCCACGTCGTCGGCGGGAAAGAGCAGCCATTCTTCGTCGACTTCGAGCGCCAGCAGATCGCGGATCGCGTTGATGTACTCGGCGCTGGTCAGTCGCCGAACCGCGGGTCGGCCCGGATTGGGCCTGGCCGCGGCCGTGCGGTCCAGCTCGGTTTCCAGCCACGTGACGAAACCGTCGTAGGTCTCCTCATCGGGCCGCGGCCGGCCCGCGGGCGGCATCGCGCGGGCGTGCAGCTTGCGGACCACCTTCTCCCAGACCTCGGCGCCCGCACCCACGTCCGCCACGGTGAGCTCCTCGAAGGACACCGGCACCGTGCCCCGCGCGAGCAGCCGTTCGTTGTGGCAGGCAAGGCAGTACCGGCCGAGGAACGTGGCGTGGGGAGCCGTCGACTCCGCCGGCGCCCGGGAAGGTGGGAGCTGAGGACCGGCGGCTTGCGCGTAGGCGCCGGTCCCGATGAGGACCAGCAACCCCGCAGTCCATACGGTGAGGCGCCACGTCATCGTAGCCTCCTCTCGCATGCCCGGCGAATCGGGTCCGCGATCGCGCGCGTGCCCCGCCCGGCCGGACAGCAGAGAAACCGCGTGGCCGGATGCGAATTCCCCCGCGATGATGGGCGAAGGTCGCAGGTCTGTCAAGGCGCGGCGGTCGCCGGGGGAGGAGCGGCCTTGATCGCGGGATCCGCCAGTGATAGCGTCCGTCCCACCATGAGAGCTGGACTGACTCGGCGGAGCCTGTTGCAGAGCGCGTTCGCGGCCGGCGGTTTTCTCGGGGTCGGCGCCGCCGCGCCGTTCGCACTGGGCGCGCGGCAGCCCCAGCGAGGCGGCACATCACGACCCGACCCGGCCGCATCCATCAGCCGCCAGTTCGCGCGGTGGGTCGTCGGCCTGCGGTACGAGGATCTCCCGCCGGAGGTGGTCGATCGCGCCAAGGGCCTGACTCTCCACAACCTCGCGTCGGCGTTGCTCGGCTCGCAATTCCCGGCGGGCCGCGATGCCATCGAGCTTGTGACCGGGGAAGAGGCCGGGGTCCCGAACGGCGTCACGGTCATGGTGAACGGTAGGACGGCCACCAAGGCGGGCGCCGTCTTCGCCAACGCCGAGCTGATGCTGGCCGGCGGCAAGTGGGACACGTTCCGGATGCTCACGCATCCCGGCACGTGCATCATCCCGTGCGCCTTCGCGGCGGCGGAGGCCGAGGGGGCCTCCGGCCGCGCCTACCTCGTCGGCATGGTCGCGGGCTACGAAGTCATGCAGCGGATGGCCGCCGACTTCATTCCGACCCTGATGGCGCGCGGCTTCCACGCCGGTCCGGTCTTCGGCATCTTCGGCGCCGCCGTCGCGGCCGCCAAGGTCATGCGCCTGAGCGAGGACGAGCTGACGAACGCCATCGGGCTCTGTGCGAACCTGGCGGGCGGCAATCTCGAGAGCCGCGGACTGCGGGAGAGCGCCGCTGCGCGCAACGCCATGCTCGCGGTGGCGCTGGCACGGCAGGGCCGCCAGGCGGGCGAGGCCGCCCTGGAGGGCGACGCCGGCTTCTACCACGCGTACGCCGGCAACAACCGCGGTGATCTCACCTACAGCTTCGTCGGCGACACCCGCACGAGCCTGGATGCGCTCACCGCCGGGCTGGGCGAGGAGTGGCTATTCCTGGAGACGCTCTACCGCATCTATTCCACGGCCGGTTACAACATCGCCCACGTCGACGTCACGGCGCAGCTCTGCGAGGAGCACGACATCCGCTACGAGGACGTCGACCGGGTCGAGGCGGTGGTGAACTGGCTGGAGACGCAGTACCCGAGCCCCGCCTTTCCCGTCCGGCGAGAGGACCTCGGGGAGGCGACGGTGGGCAGCACGCGCTACCACACCGCGTACGGCGTCGTGCGGCGCGGTCTGCCGGTGCTGCCGGGGGCGCCGGACCCGCCGGAAGTCCTCGACCTGATGACGCGGGTCACCATCATCCCATCGCACGAGATGACCCTCTTCGGTCCGCGGATCACCATCTTCACGAAAGACGGGCGGAGCTATACGAAGCAGGCCACCGGACGCGAGTTCATCTGGGACTTCGACGAGGAGGTGCGCCGCATCGGCGACGTCGTTCCGGGCATTCCCATTTCGGCCGCGCAGTTCGAGGAGATCGTCGCGACCTGTCGCGATCTGGACCGGGCCGACCGGGCCGACCGGCTCGTCCGGTTGACGGTGCCGTAGCCCGTACCCTGGAGGATGGGCCAATCGCGATAGTGCCGAGGCTCTTCCGGCTCTGGCGCACGAGCGAGTGCTTCGTGTCGGTCGCAGGCCTCGGGAGAATGCATGCTTGGGGGGCTGGCGAACCGGCGGATACGCGTCCGATGCGCGGCGGGTGAGTTCGTCCCTTGGCACGGGTGAGTTCGTCCTTTGGCAGAGGAGGCAGTATGGAGACGCAGGGAGTAAAGGACCGCTCGATCGCCCCCGTAGCGGCCGGGCTGGTTCTGGCGATCGTCGGGACGGCCGGCGCGGCGGCGGCGCGGCAGAACGCCCAGAGCGGCGATCCGGACGGCGTGACCTGCCGCATCGAGCAGGCGCCGATGCGCGACGGCGTCGAGCTGGCGACCGAAGTGTACCTGCCGCCGGGCGAAGGACCGTTTCCGGTGATCCTGCAGCGGACTCCCTACAACCGCCGCTCGCCCAGCCCTGGAAGCGACTGCGACGCGGCCGTCGGTCACTATTTCGCCGAGCGCGGCTACGTGCTGCTGAACCAGGACACGCGGGGGCGTTACCGCTCGGGGGGCGAGTTCGACGCCATGCGGCAGGAGCCGCCCGACGGCTACGACGCGGTCGAATGGGCTGCCGCCCAGCCGTGGTCCAACGGCAAGGTGGGGATGATCGGCGGCTCCTACGTCGGGTTGACGCAGTGGCAGGCGGCCGGCGAAACGCCGCCGCACCTGGTGGCCATCGCGCCGCACTACAGCTCGTCCGATTACCACAAGGGCTGGACCTACCAGGGGGGCGCGTTCGACCTCTGGTTCGCGCAGAGCTGGACCGCGCAGACGCTGGCCCCGGATACCCTGCAGCGCCGGCTGGAGGCCGCCGGCATGCCGCTGGAGCAGGTGGTGCAAGAGGTCGAGGCATTCGTGGCGGAGGGACGCGAGAACCTGCTCGACGACTGGCTCTGGCAGCTTCCGCTGAAGGACTTCGCCGGGTTCCGCCGCAACGGCAATATCGCCGCCTACTACGACGAGTGGCTCGCCCGGCCGGACTACGACGACTACTGGGCGCTGCTGGACGTGGAGGCGAAGTATCCGAGCATCACGGTGCCCGCGCTCATCACGGGCGGCTGGTACGACATCTTCCAGGAAGGCACGATCCGCAACTTCATGGGGATGCGGGAGGAGGGCGGATCGGACGGCGCGCGCACCGGCACGCGGCTCGTCATGCGGGCGCTCTGCCACGCCTGCCCGGCCGACACCACGGCGGGCGAGATCGACTTCGGCCCCGACAATGTCCTGGACCTGAACGCGGCGTGGGCGCGCTGGTTCGACTACTGGCTGAAGGGCATCGACAACGGCGTCGCGGACGATCCACCCGTACGGCTCTTCGTGATGACCCCGCCGGACGAGGGGACGGCGGGCGGCGGCTTCTGGATTGAGGCGGACGAGTTCCCGCTGCCGGACGCGGTCGATACCCGCTTCTACCTGCGGAGCGGCGGCCATGCCAACTCGGCGGCCGGGGACGGCGTGCTCAGCACCGACGGTCCGGGCGGGGAGCCGGACGCCTACGTCTACGACCCGCGCGAACCGGTGCCCACCGTGGGCGGCAACATGTGCTGCCGCAACGACATGCTGGCCTCCGGCGCGTTCGACCAGCGTGGGGTGGAGCGGCGCGGCGACGTGCTCGTCTACACCACCGAGCCGCTGGAGGAGGATCTGACGGTGATCGGCCCGGTGCAGGTGGAGCTGTGGGCGGCCTCGTCGGCCCGCGACACCGACTTCACCGCCAAGCTGGTGGACGTGCACCTCGACGGCTACGCCCACAACGTCTCGGAGGGCATCGTCCGGGCGCGGTTCCGCAACTCCGACTACCTGGAGTCGTGGATCACGCCGGGCGCCGTGCACGACTACACGATCGACATGGGCTATACGGCCACCGTGTTCCGCAAGGGGCATCGCATCCGGCTGGAGATCAGCTCGTCGAACTTCCCGCACTTCGACCGGAACCTGAACACCCCGACCGTATTCGGGGAGGGCGCCGAGCCCGTGCCGGCCACGCAGCGCGTGCTGCACGACGATCTGCACCCGTCGCAGCTCGTGCTGCAGGTGGCGCCGGATGTCCGCGTGCCGTAGTCGGGCGGTGCTCCTGGCCGCGCTCTGGTCCCTCGCGGCGAGTGAGAGCGCGTCGCAGCCGCAACCGATCGTCGAGCGTGTCGACGTCGCCCGCGTCATCATCGACGTGCGCGTGGTCGACGACGACGGCCGACCGATCCGGGGGCTGGAGCCGGACGACTTCGAAGTGCGGATCGACGACGAGCCGGTCCGTGTCGAATCCGCGTTCTGGGTCGGAGACGACGCGGGGAACAATGCAGCCGACGGCGGGCCGGCGGGGGAGAACCTCCGTTCGGCGGAGTTCGCCGGCTTTCTCGAACCGGCGGACCGCGGCCAGTTGATCGTCTTCGTCGTGCAGAAGAGCCTGGTGCACAGCCGGGCGTTGGGGCTCCTGCGCCTTCTGATGTTCAGCGAGCGGCTGGTGGAAGGAATCACGCCGGCGGATCGGGTTGCGGTGGTGTCGTTCGACTCGCATCTTAAGATCTGGGTGGACTTCACCGACGATCTCGACCGCGTCCGCACCGTGCTCGCCGACGAGATCATGTTCGAGCGGCCGCCCGTGCTCGAGCCGGAAGGCGAACCGTCGCTGCTGGCGAGGCTGAGCCAGGACGAGGGGCGGCGGACCTGGGAGATCCAGGAAGCACTGCAGTTGCTGGGCGAAGCCCTCGAGCCCCTGCCCGGCGCCAAGTCGGTCGTCCTGATCGGTTACGGCTTCGGGGATCTCCGGGTAGTACTGGGGATGGTGGGGTCGAGTCTCGACGACCCCTACCACGAGGCGCGGGCGGCGCTGGAGGCGGCGCGCGCCTCGGTCTTCGCGCTCGACGTTACACAGGCCGACTATCACACCTTCGAGCACGGGCTGCAGATGGTGGCCGAGGACACGGGCGGGTTCTTCGTGCGCACCTACCGGCAACCGCCGCGGCGCGCAATCGATCGGGTGGCCAACGCCATCCGCGGCCGATACGTGCTGTTCACCGAACGGCCCGACGTCGAGCCGGGCGAGTACCCAATTGAGGTCGACGTGGCCGATGTCGATGGGACGGTGCTGGCCCGCGGCACCTACGTCGCGCGCTGAGCGCTTTCGCCCCCGCCCCGGCGCGTACGGCCAACTGCATACGCACTACCGCTCGGTTACGACCCGGATGAGCTGGTGCTTGTCGCGGTCGATCTGGAAACGGCCGGGTACTCCGAGGGTCGCGGCCGCGCGTATCTCCGGCAGGCGTTGGAGCAGATGCCCACGGCCGCGGTATCGGAGGCGCCGTTCCTGTCTCTCCAAGCGCGGTCACGACAACCAAGCGTTCGCGCGGCGATTCTGGTCCGGCCAGAATGCGGTCGGCAGGCGAGTGGGCCGGTCAGTGGGCCCACCGCGACCCGGCTCGGATTCTCCCGACCTTCAGTGGTCGACGGTGGTCGGCGTGGTTGAGGATGCCCGTTTCGTTTCGTTTCGAGAGGCCGCCATTCCCGTCGTGTTCCAGTCCACCGAGGACGTGTACTCCCCACAGGTCACGTTCCACATCCGCGGCGCATCGGCCGACGCGGCGCGACGCGCCATCGGGCGAATAGATCCCGGCGTGCCCGTGGTGAGCGTGGCAACGATGTCGGAAACGGTCGACACGGCATTGTTGCCGGCGCGGATTGCGGCGTTCGTGAGCGGTCTCGTCGGAGCCGTCGTGGCGCTGATCCACCTGCCCATCTTCCTCTCTTTGCGGAAGCGTGCGTTTCGTTCTGAACCTACCAATTCTGGCATGGACCGAAGAGGTGCATCTGCGGTATTGCTGCTACGGCCGCGTCGCTGTCCGGAAGGTACTAGCGGTCATCCGACGAGGATTGCTATCGAACTCGGTGAACGTTGATTTCCGGGCTGCGTGTGCACGATGCCACCGGGGTGGGAGAGGAGCTGCTGTTTCGGGGGGTACTGCAGGCGGAGTTCGGACTGGCTTCCGCAAGCATCATCTACGGCGCGATGCACACGCGCGGGCCCGGCCCGCTGGCCGCCGGCGCCTGGGCCGGTCTCATGGGCGCCGCGCTCGGGTGGCTGACCCTGGCGACTGGCGGGCTGCTGGCACCTTTCGTCGCGCACACGCTCTCCGGCGCGGCCGCGTTCGCTTATGTTCGCCGGGGACGCGACTGCCTTGCGGTCGCGGAGCCTTCCGCCGATGCGGGAGGCTAGTGCCGTGCCACGATTAAACATTGGGACTATCTGAAAGCTGGTCTCGAGCCGAGACAGCTTTCATGCCCCAGAAGAAGTACATCGTTCGACTCACCCCCGAGGAACGCGAGGTCTGTCGAGAGACGATCCGGAAGCTCAACGGCAGCAGCGAGAGGGTCCGCCGAGCACAGATTCTGTTGAAGGCGGATGCGGACGGACCCGAGTGGACCGACCAGCAGATCGCCGACGCCTTTTCCTGCCGCACCAACACGGTCGAGAACGTTCGCCAACGATGCGTGCTGGAAGGGTTCGAGCGGGCGCTGGAGCGCAGACAGCGGGCGTCGCCCCCGGTTCCCAAACTGCTGGACGGCGAACAGGAGGCGCAGGTCATTGCTCTGCGTACGGGGCCGCCCCCGGAGGGCTACGCGAACTGGTCGTTGCGGCTGCTGGCGCACCGGGTCGTCGAGTTGGCGATCGTCGAGTCGATCAGCCACGAAACGGTTCGGCGGACGCTGAAAAAAACGGGATGACGCAGCGGAAAGTCGAGTACTGGGTGATCCCGCCGGCGGCCGACGCGGAGTTCGCGGCGCACATGGAACAGGTCCTCGACGTGTATGCGCAACCGTACGACCCTGCTTGGCCTGTCGTGTGCATGGATGAACAGCCGGTGCAATTGGTCAAGGAGACGCGCCCGCCGATGGCCGCCACGCCGCATCGACCCCGCCGCGTCGACTACGAGTACGAACGGGCGGGCACGGCCTCGGTCTTCTTGTTCAGCGAACCGCTGGCGGGTTGGCGACAGGCGACGGCGCGGGCCCGGCGTACGAAGGCGGACTGGGCGGTGGAGGTCGCCGGCCTGTTGGAGGGCCGCTACGCGGCGTGCCCGAGGGTCACCCTGGTGTGCGACAACCTCAACACGCACACGAAGGGCGCCTTCTACGAAGTGTTCGAGCCGGTCCGGGCCCGGCAACTGGTTCGTCGCATCGAGTTCTGCTACACGCCGAAACACGGCAGTTGGCTGAACATCGCGGAGAACGAGCTCAGCGTCATGACGCGCCAATGCCTGCAGGGGCGTCGCATCGGGGACTTGGCGACGCTGCACGGCGAAGTGTCTGCGTGGTCCGCCGACGTCAACAACACCCAACGCGGTGTCGACTGGCACATGAAGGTCGACGATGCGCGGTGCAAGCTCAAGTCCGTCTACCCACAGGTTTTGATGTGACGGACCACTAGGAGTCTGCGCCGTAGAACGCAACGAAGTGAGTTCTGCGGCGTAGGCTCCTGGAGCGGGGGGGATGGGCCGAAAACGGTCGCGTCGCTGATCCGGGAGGTACGAGCGGTCATCCGACGAGGATGGCGACCGAGGTCGGCGAGCGTTGATTTCCGGGGCAGGATGCAGGTGCACCGTGCTCTGGGAGGCGCGTGGACGGCTCCGGACCCCGCTGTTCCGCCGCCGGCCGCGTCGTGACGTTCTGATGGCAAGCACGGATACCCGGGCCCCAGGCAGAAATCGTCATGAGCGATGAAGACGCGTTCGAGCGCTCCTGGCGAAAACGCTTCAGCGTCGAGGGTCCGAACGATTGCCGAACTCGGCGAGCGACAGCACCAACCGTACCAGGTCCACCTGCCGCGAGATGGACTGCTTCCGGTAGATCTCCTTCAGGTGCCAGTAGATGGCGCCTTCCGTGTGTCCGGTCGCCTCGGCCATGTCCCGTACGTTCTTGCCTTCCGCCAACCAGACCGCCACCTGACTCTCCCCCGGCGTCAGACCCAGGGTCGTGGCCACCAGTTCCGGGTCGACACGCTGATGGTGTGCCGGCTCGACAATCAGCACCAGCACGGCGACATGCCGCGCGCCGTAGTCCGGTTGCGCGACGCCCACCGGCTTGACGTGCACCACGAACGGAGGCGACACGGCCGAGCGGTGGACCAGCATCGACCCGCTCACCGCGACCGCGGCGGAAGTCGGCAGCGCATCGCCCACCAGCCGCTCGAGACGGACGTGGTCGGCCGGCCCGCGGGCGTGCAGCATTCCGTTCCGGTCCGCCAACCCATCGCCGCGCCGCAGGATGCCGCGGGCGCGATCGTTGACCGCCATGATCCGCCCGCGCCGGTCCAGATGGACCATGCCTATCCGCGGGTTGTCGAGCAGGGCGGTAACCGTCGTGCTCCGCGCCTCGGCGCCGACCAGCGCCTGCCGGACGCGGACGAAGTGCCGGACATGGGGCAGCAACGCCGTGACCATCGCGACCCGCGAAGACCGCCAGCCATGCGAGTCGACAGGGTTGCCGAGATTCCAGGCGATGTGGGAGCCGTCCAGCCCTTCGAGCCGCACGGCCAAGCCGTGCTGGCAACCGCCGCGAGGCAGCGCCTCGTTGTAGGTGGACGAGGCCTTCAACTCCTCGGCCGTGAACAGGTCCTTGTTGGGCACCAGAAGACCGTAGGGCTGTTGCCGAAAGCGCGGCACGCGTTCGTCGATGGGATGGTAGTTCTCGATGTAGTCGCGCTCCAGGTCTTCGCGGCGCTGTCCCCGGCGGTACAGCCCGACGACGAGAACCCGGACGTCGTCCTTCGGGCCTTCGCCGACCAGGAGGTCATTGCCCCCGATGCCGCAGGCCTCGTCGATGAGGGCCGAGACGGCCGGCCAGCAGGCATCGTCGAGCATCGCGTCGTGCAACGACGCCAGGATGCGCTCGAATGCGTCCTGAGCGCTCATGTCGATTGCGCCTAGGGTCGGATATCGGTGCGTGCCATCGTCCAGAACCGGTGTCTCTTGTACAACATTGGCGCAGCCTTTGTCCCTGCCAGAATTGGCAGGAATCTATCCTGAAGACCACACTTCCTTTCATATGGCAATGGCGTCTCGCCTGCTCTATGTGAATTGGCAGGAAAGAACCATCGTTACGCCACGGTTCAGGGGGGGGCGGACACACGGGGTCCGCCTGAAATGCCGTTTGCGACGACGAAGGGAACACGCCCCTGCACCTGGCGTTGAGCGCAGAAGGGATTCTCTCCGAGCACGGCTTCTACGCCATCGCCACAATTGCGCGGTCGGGCGCCGACTTGTTTGCGACCAACACGGCCGGCGAGAGCGCGGTAACCCTCGCGGAGGCTCGCTTTCAATAAATGCTGGCGCGATGGGGTCGGGATATGGGGAAACTCTGTGAAGGTGTTGACTTGATGGATCAGGCGGTGCAGCGCTCGACGCCGAGCGGGGCGAAGAGCTAGCGCGCTCCTTCCGCCGCCGCGGCGTCCTGCGCGCGCGACCCGGCCAGCATGTTGAACAGTCCGTAGTTGCCCTCGTGGCAGGCGTACTCGAACACCGGCCCCTCCGAGCGCGCCATCGGCAGCGATCCGCTCCAGGGCCGTGTCCACGTGTTCGGATCGGTCACCGTGAACTCATAGTCGAGCGTGTCCGGCCCGACGCGCGTGAAGCGCTCGATCACGTGCAACTCCTCGCTCAGGTTCGCGTTGAAGTTGCGGATGAACGCGTGGCGGTTGAAGTGCGTCGTCTCGACGACCAGGGTGTCGCCCTCCCAGTGGCCGCGCGAGTCGCCCGCGAACAGGCGGATGGCCGGGTCGATGTGCGGGCGCCCGTCGAGGGCGATGAACCGCACGTCGTGGATATGCTCCTGCAAGATCGCCACGAAGTCGGGGTTCTGCACGATCTGGTAGTGGTTGTTGTAGGCGGTCGGGAACGACGGGATGCCGCGGTACCACAGACAGCGGTCGCCGCCGTCCAACTGCGTGTAGGTGTCGGTGGGCAGCCGCCCGCCGCGCACGTCGGCCAGCCGCGCCGCTTCGTCCGACGCCAGCCACGCCGCGACCTCCGGGGTCGGCTCCGGCAGCCGGCCGTTCGGCGGGTCGGTGACGATCGACGTGCGGCGGGTCGGGAGCACCGTCGTGCCGCGCTCCATCCAGAAGTTGTTGTAGGAGCCGGGCGCGCCGTCGATGCCCCGGTCGACGTTCCCGCTCGGATCGGCTTCGGTGCGGAGCGCGGGCCGGGCCGCCAGATCCGTGTTGCGGTCCGCTGCCGCCTGCTCGATGCGCGCCGCCTCCTCCTCGGTCAGAAACTCCTGGTCGGCCAGCGACGCCGGGCGCTGGAACGGGGTCAGCGTGGAGTTGTTCCAGATGCCCTGCAGATCGGGATCGCCCCACGGCGTCCGCGGCGACTCGCCGGACGACTGCGCGGGGGTCGCGGCCGGGGCCAGCGCCACGAACGCGATCACGGCGAATATCACGGGCAGGCAGCGGTTGCTCATCGGATCCTCCTTCGATCGTTCCGGATCTTGACACAGGATGGGCGCCGGCGTGCCGGCAATTGCAGCGCGTCGTGTGACTCCCGCCACAAGCTACGCGGCCCGCTCCGTACGACCCACCGCCCCAGCGCCATCGCGACCGGATGGCCATCGTGCCGCGTTGTCGTGCGCCGGCGCCGGCGGCCCCGCTCCCGGCGCCGCGTGGTATGGTCCCCGCCATGGGCTGCTGCGAGGCGACGAATCCGAACCTGACCGGGGTGGTGTCGGAGCCGTCGCGCGAAACCGTCCAGGAGCCGGCCGCGCGGCAATGGCCCGCACCCGGTGTGGTCTGGGACCGGCGCACGACGCTCAAGAGCCTGGCCGGCGCGGCCGGCGTCATCGCGGTGAGCGGCTGCGCCGGCGAGCCGCAGGACGGGATGACCGGCGTGCGTCTCGCCTTCTGCGGGCAGCTCCTGTGCGTCGTGCCCTACGAGGTCTCGCGGGTGCGCGGGCACTTCGCCGAACAGGGGTTGGCCGTCGAGCTGGTCTATACGCGCGGGGGCAACGCGGCGATGCAGGCGCTGGTGGGGGGCGCGGTCGACTATGCGGGGACCTCGTTCGACGTCGCGCTGCAGGCGGCCGCCAACGGCGCGCCGATCCGGCGCGTGGCGTCGACGGGCCGGTTGCCGCTGTTCGCGCTGGCGACGGCCCCGGAGCAGGCAGGCGCCATCGACTCGGTGGCGGCGCTCGAAGGCCGGACCGTCGGGATCTCCGCCCTGGGGAACGCCGATCACGCCCTCCTACTGTATCTGCTGGACCAAGCCGGCGCCGATGTGGACGCCGTGCAGTTCGCGGCCATCGGCACGAACGTGTTCGACGCCCTGCGGATCGGTCAGGTCGCCGCCGCAATGCTGCAGGAGCCGGCCCTGTCGCTGATCGTCGAGGCGGGCGGACGCGAGCTGGTCAACTTCATGGAAATAGACGAGGCACGGCGTCATCTCGGCGGTCCCTATGCGTTCATGGGGGTCTCGGTGCGGGCGGCCGAGCGCGACGGGCGCCTGCCGGAGATACGCAGGCTGGCCGCCGGCCTCGCCGCGGGCTTGGTCGATACGCGGACCCTGCCGCCGGCCGACATCGTCGGCGCGCTGCCGGAGGCGCTCGTCGCCGGCGGCGACATCGACCGCCTTGGGAGCGTCATCGAGCGCTACCGGCAATCGTTGTATCCGGAGACCGTGGATGTGGACGTCGAGGCGGCCGGGCGAGTGTTGCGCGCCCAGGAGGTCGCCGGCCTGCTCGAGCCGGGGCAGGTCGATCTGGATGCCCTGCTGGACGCCGGCGTCCTGGCCGGTTAGGCCCTGGGCGCCGCTCGCGGACGATCATGCTGCGGGTCAACGGGCTGGCGGTCGGCTTCGGCGGCGAGCCGGTCCTCGATGGCATCGACCTCGACGTGGCGGCGGGGGAGTTCGCCACCCTCATCGGTCCTTCCGGCTCCGGCAAGACCAGCATCCTGCGAGTGGTGACGGGTCTGCTGGAGCCGCTACGCGGGACGGTCGATCTCGACGTCGGGGTGCGGGACGTCGGTTTCCTGTTCCAGGACGACGCACTGCTGCCGTGGCGGACGGCGCGGCAGAACGTGGCGCTGGGGCTGCGGATCCGGGAAGTGCCGCCGGACGCGGCCGACGAGCAGGCCGAGCACTGGCTGGCGGTGCTGGGACTGGCCGGCTACGGCGACCGTTATCCGGGGCAGCTCTCCGGCGGCCAGCGCAAGCGAGTGGCCATCGCCCAGGTGCTGGCGCTGCGGCCGCGGCTGCTGCTGATGGACGAGCCGTTCGCGGCGCTGGATGCCATCGTCCGGACGCGCATCACGCAGGAGCTGCTGGAGTGGGTCGAGCGCGAGCGGCTCACCGTGCTGCTCGTGACCCACGACCTCGAGGAGGCGATCAGCGCTTCCGACGTCGTGCACGTGCTGGGGCAGGGGCCGCGCGCCGCGATCCGCGCCAGCCACCACGTCGGGATTCCACGGCCCCGGCGCGTGCTCGAAGCGCGGGGGCACCCGGCCTTCGGTCCGCTCCTGCGGCGCCTGTGGGACGAGCTGGCCGCGGAAGAGTCGCCTGCCGGGTCCACGGAGGCGGTCACCCCATGAAGGGCGGGCGCCGGTCTCAACAGTGGGCTTTCAGGAAGCCGATGTCCTGTCGGCCAGCGACGCCGACCCTGCAACCGCCGGGGAACACGGCGGAGGTACGGACAGCTTCGTGCAGGGCATGCCAGCAGTGGATCCACGAGGTCGCGGCGCCGAGCGGCAGGTGACGTCATGAAGCGCTGGCACGCGTCTCCACCCGTGCGCCGCAGCGTGGCGCTGCTGCTCCTTTTGGCCGTGTGGGAGGTGGCGTCGCGCGCCGGCGTGCTGGACCCGTTCTATGCGCCTCCGCCGTCGGCGGTCGCGGAGGTCATGTTCACCCTGGCCGCCGGCGGCGACCTGTGGCCGCACCTGGGGGCGACCGCGACCGCCGCGTTCGCCGGCCTGCTCGTCGGCCTCGTGCTCGGCATCGCGCTCGGCTTCGCCGCCGCGCTCGTGCCGCTCATCGCCGACCTGCTCGAGCCGGTGATGATCCTGCTCAACGCCATCCCCCGCGTCATCCTGGCGCCGCTGTTCGTCATCTGGCTCGGCATCGGGCTGGCGTCGAAGCTGGCGCTGGCCACCATCCTCGTCGCCGTCCTCATCTTCTTCGCCGTCTACAACGGCGTCCGCGAGGTGGACCGGCGGCTGGTCGAGCGGGTCCGGACCCTGGGCGGCGGCCGGCGGACCCTGGTACGCGAGGTGTACGTGCCGTCGGTCACGAGCTGGGTGCTGGGCAGCTTCAAAGTGGCCGTCGGGTTCGCGTTCACGGGCGCCGTGGTGGGCGAGTTCGTTGCGTCCAGCCGCGGTCTGGGCTACCTGCTGCAGTTCGCGCAGAGCACGTACAACGCCGCGCTTACCATCGCGTTGATCCTCATCATCATGAGCGTCGTCCTGTTGTTGTTCGCCTGCGCCGAACGCATCGAGCGCCACCTGCTGCGCTGGCGGTATCTGTGAGGAGGAGAGTCGCAATGGGTACTGGTCGCCGGTACGCCGGTTCTCGGTGACGCGACGTTTTCTGCGATCATCGCCATGGTCATGTTCACGACGCTGGTGACGCCGCCGCTGCTGAAGGCCGCGTTCTCGAAGTCGTCCGGGAGTCAGGCCCCCATCGAAGCGGGTCGAGGAGGGTAGTCGTGTCCGCAGAACGGATGCTCGCTCACGTGCTCGTCGTCGGTCACGCTGTCGCCGCGGCAATAGTGGGAGGCGCCGGAAACGCAACCGCTCAGGTCGCGCCGAGCGAGGCTCCGGTCGCGAAGGTGATTCCGGAGCGGCTCGAGGCGCACGGGCATACGCGAATCGACAACTACTACTGGCTCAACCAGCGCGAGAACCCCGACGTCATCGCGTACCTCGAGGCGGAGAACGCGTACACCGAGGCCCGGATGGCGCACACCGAGGAGTTGCAGAAAGAGCTCTTCGACGAGATCAAGGGGCGCATCAGGCAGACCGATCTCTCGGTGCCGTTGAGGGACGGCGACTACTTCTACTACAGCCGGGTCGAGGAAGGCCGTGACTATCCCATCTACGCGCGCAAGCACGGGTCACTGGACGCCGACGAAGAGGTGATCCTCGACGTCAACGCGCTGGCCGAGGGGCACGATTTCTACAACGCGTTTCCCAACGTCAGCTCGGACGGCAGCCTCATGGCCTATGCCGAGGACACGCGCGGACGGCGCATCTACACCATCCGAATCAAGGACCTGGCGACCGGCCGGTCGTATCACGAGGCGATCGAGGGGGCGTCGGGCAACATGGTCTGGGCGGAGGACAACCGGACGCTGTTCTATGCCCGGCGCGATCCCACCACGCTGCGCGCGGATCGGATCTACCGCCATGCGGCCGGGTCCGATCCCGAACAGGACGAGCCGGTGTTTCACGAGGAGGACGAGGAATTCAGCGTCTTCGTCCGCAAGTCGAAGTCGAAGCGCTACGTCGTCATCTCGTCGTCGCACACCATCACCGACGAGCATCGCTTCGTCGACGCCGCCGAGCCGGAAGGCGACTTCCGGGTGTTCCTGCCGCGCGCCCGCGGACACGAGCACCGCATCGACCATCTCGGCGACTACTTCTACATACGGACCAACCGGGACGGCGCCGAGAACTTCCAGTTGATGCGCACGCCGGTCGGCCGCACGGGCACGGAGCACTGGGAAACGGTGATCCCGCACCGCGGCGACGTCTTGTTGCAGTACTTCGAGCTGTTTCGCGATCACCTCGTGCTGTCCGAGCGCGAGGGCGGGCTGACCCGGCTCCGTGTGCGTCCGTGGGAGGGCGAAGAGCACTACATCGCGTTCGACGAACCGGCGTACCTCGCCTACCTGTCGGCCAACCGGGAGGTCGACACGGACGTGTTGCGGTTCGGCTACACGTCGCTCTCCGCGCCGAGCGCCGTCTACGACTACGACATGACGACGCGCGAGCGGACGCTGCTGAAGGAGGACGAGGTTCTGGGCGGCTACGACCGCGCCCGGTACGTCGTCGAGCGCCTCCAAGCCCCCGCGCGTGACGGCAGGGTGGAAGTGCCGGTGTCGCTGGTCTACCGCCGGGGGCTGGAGAAGGACGGCGGCAATCCACTCGTGCTGAGTGCCTACGGCGCGTACGGGTACGCCATGGATGCGACCTTTTCTTCCCCGCGCGTCAGCCTTCTCGACCGCGGGTTCGTGTACGCCATCGCCCACGTCCGCGGGGGCCAGGAGCTCGGGCGGTCCTGGTACGACGACGGGAAGATGTTCAACAAGAAAAACACCTTCACGGACTTCGTCGACGTCGCCGATCACCTGGTCGCCAACGGCTATACCGGTCCCGACAAACTGTTCGCCACGGGCGGCAGCGCCGGCGGGCTGCTGATGGGCGCAGTGACCAACATGCGGCCCGATCTCTTCCGCGGCGTCGTCGCGCACGTGCCCTTCGTCGACGTCGTCACGACCATGCTCGATACGTCGATACCGCTGACCACCTTCGAGTTCGACGAATGGGGCAATCCCGCCGACCGGGAGTCGTACGAGTACATGCTCTCCTACTCGCCCTACGATCAGGTGGACGCCAAGGCCTACCCGAACCTGCTGGTCACGACCGGACTGCACGATTCGCAGGTGCAGTACTGGGAGCCCGCGAAGTGGGTGGCGAAGCTGCGGGCGCTGAAGACCGACGACAACCGGCTGCTCCTGAAGACGCACATGGACGGCGGCCACGGCGGCGGCTCCGGCCGTGACCGCCGCTATGAGGAGCTTGCCTTCGAGTACGCCTTCATCCTCGACCTGGTCGCCGAGGATGTAGCGCAATGACGCCGGCTCGGGCCATCAGGGACCGGTGATGCTGGCCCCGGCCAGCCCGGCGACGGCGGCCAGCGTGGTCTGCGCCGCGTTCAGCCCGAGCCGGAAGTCCTCGTCGGTGTAGGTCACGTAGAGGTCGGTCGGCTGGTGCCAGTGGGGGTTCCAGCCGGCCCCGACGTGCATGCCGCGCTCGTTCTCGCGCAGGCTGATCGACGGGGTGATGTTCATGAACGGCATCGAGTCCGTGCTGCTCATGTGCGGTCCGACCGCCGCGGGGTAGTCGGTGGCGTAGGCGTCGTTGGCGGCCTTGAAGCGGAACGCGAGGTCCCGCGACTCGTCGGCCAGGTCCGAGCTCGACTGGAACTCGATGTTCACGTCCGCCTCGCGCCGCTGGTCGCGGCTGACCACGCCGTCCGGTCCCGGCGCCCCGTGGTCGAACAGCATCATGTCGTGCTGGATCATGCCGAGCCAGCGCGGCTCGGGGTACAGGCCGGAGCCGGGCGGATTCTCCAGGCCCTGCCGCTCGCGCCGCTGCTCGACGTAGGCGCGGCTGCCGATGAGCCCGACCTCCTCGTCGTTCCAGAGCGCGAAGCGGATCGAGACCTCCGTCTGCACGTCCGGCGCGCTGAGAATGCGCGCCAGCTCCATCACCAGGGCCGTCCCGGACCCGTCGTCGTCGGCCGCCTCGCCGAAGCCGTGCCCGTCCATGTGGGCGCCGAGGATGTACATCTCGTCGGGCCGCGTGGTTCCCACCCTGGTGCAGTACACCTGGGAGCGGTCGCCGTTGACCGGCTCCTCCAGGTTGAGCGCGCGCAGCGCCTCGTCCGGCTGCATCAGCGGGTCGCGGACCACGCCGGTGCGCACGCGGTAGCCGAAGATCGAGCTGCCGCCCGCACCGCTTCCGTTGCGCCCGATGCGCCCGCCGGTCGGCGTCGGCTCCGTGGGATTCAGGGGCGTGGACGGTCTGCCGCGGCCCCCGCCGGTGCGCGGCGGCGGATCGTAGGTGTAGTACAAGCGCTCGGTGGGGCAGCCGGCCGCCTCGAGCCAGGCCTCTATCCAGTCGACCGCATCGCGGTTGCGCTGCGTGCCCTGGCGCCGGTCGCCGAACTGCGTGAGGCCCCTGATGACGGTCTTGTAGCGTTCCAGGTCGAGGCGGCCGACCAGTACGGCGATGGGATCGTTCGCGTCGTCCGCAGATTGCTGACCCGACACGGAACTTCCCGGCGCCGGAACGAACACCAGCGTGAGGACGACAGCCAGACCGGCTACGATGGCGCGCATCGACTCTCTCCTTTGGATTCCATGCCCGCTCGGTTCAATCTCCGTCCGAGCGGGTCGCGGCAATTGTACGTCTCCCGACCGGATTGCTGGTGCGAGGCCTCTTGCCCGCTCACGCGCGTCGATTGAAAGATCCGCGCGCCGCGGTGGCGCGACTAGGAGCCCGTGGCAAAAGCCCCGCTGCATTTGAGCGGCGATGCATCCCGCGTGGACTGCGTTGCTCCTCGGTCAAATATGCCCAATATGGTCCCTCGTAGCGCCTTGCCACGCGGGCGCCTCGCCGCTCTCGGTGCGACGCGGGGTTTCACCACGGACTCCTAGCCGGAAGTTTCCGCGGTCATTGTCCCGGAACCCATAGATTCTAAAGGCTTTACGGGGTTTTTTGCGGGTCGTATCCGGTGAAATGTAGCCATGTAATGGCAGGGATGAACGTCTTGTATTCCCTTGCAATAGATGCCTTAACGCGGGATAATGGTATCCATGTATATCGAGAGCGTCCCCAACCGCTCCTCGCCCCCCGCCATCCTCCTCCGAGAGTCCTTCCGCGACCGCGGCCGCGTCAAGAAGCGTACCCTCGCCAACCTCTCCAAGCTCCCCGACGTCGCCATCAACGCCCTGCGCCGCACCCTCCGCGGCGAGCGACTCGTCAGTCCCGATGACGCCTTCACCTGCCTCCGAAGCCTCCCACACGGCCACGTCGCCGCCGTGCTCGCCACCGTCCGCAAGCTCGGACTGGCGGCCATCCTCGCCCGCAGTCCCGGCCGCCTCCGCGACCTCGTCCTCGCACTGCTCGTCGCCCGCGTCATCGACGCGCAGTCGAAGCTCGCCACCGCCCGCGCTCTGACGCCCGAAAGCGCCGTCTCCACGCTCGGCCAGATGCTCGACCTCGGCGCCGTCGACCCGAAGGAGCTGTACGCCGCGATGGACTGGCTCGTCGAGCGGCAGGCGGTCATCGAGCAGCGCCTCGCCAAGCGCCACCTCCAGGAACACACCCTCGTGCTCTACGACCTGACCTCCAGCTACGTCGAGGGGACGCACTGCGAACTCGCCCAGCGCGGACACAGCCGCGACCGCAAGAAGGGCACGCTCCAGATCGTCTTCGGTCTGCTCTGCACCGCCACCGGGTGTCCGGTCGCCGTCGAGGTCTTCGAAGGCTCGACCAGCGACCCCAACACCGTCGCCGCGCAGGTCGACAAGATCCGCACCCGTTTCGGCCTCCACCGCGTGGTGCTCGTCGGCGACCGCGGGATGCTGACCGCGGCCCGCATCCGAGAGGACCTCGCCGAGGTCGACGGGCTGCGCTGGATCACTACACTGCGCGCACCGACCATCCGCAAGCTGCTGGCGGCAGGAACCGTCAGCGCGTCGCTGTTCGACCAACGTGACCTCGCCGAGGTCACCAGCGAGGAGTTCCCCGGTGAGCGTCTGATCGTCTGCCGCAATCCGCTGCTCGCCGCCGAGCGGCAGCGCAAGCGACACGAACTGCTCGCCGCCACCGAGAAGGAACTCGAACCGATTGTCGCCGCCACCCGGCGACCGAAGACCCCCCTACGCGGGGCCGCCGCCATCGGCATGCGCGTCGGCAAGGTCATCAACCGCTACAAGGTCGCCAAGCACTTCGTCACCAACATCACCGACGAGTCCTTCTCGTTCCAGCGCGACGAAGCCGGGATCGCGGACGAGCAGCAACTCGACGGGCTCTACATCGTCCGTTCCAACGTCGAGCCCGAACACTTCGATGCCGCCCAGACCGTGCGCGCCTACAAGGACCTGGCGAAGGTCGAGCGCGCCTTTCGGTCCCTCAAGACCGTCGACCTGAAGGTACGGCCGATCCACCACCGCCGCGCCGACCGGGTGCGCGCCCACGTCCTGTTGTGCATGCTCGCCTATTACGTCGAGTGGCACATGCGCCAGGCCCTCAAGCCGCTCCTGTTCGACGACCACGACCCGGCCGCCGCCGAACGACAGCGCGCCTCGGTGGTCCAGAAGGCCAGGCGCTCGCCCGCCGCACGCGCCAAGGCCGCCGGAAAGCGCACCGAAGACGACCTGCCCGTGCACAGCTTCCGAACCTTGCTCGCCGACCTCGGCACCCTGACCGCCAACACCATGCGGGTGGCCGACGGCGACGCCACCTTCACCATGCTCACCAAGCCCACACCCGTGCAGCAACGCAGCTTCGAGCTGCTGGGAGTCACCCCGAAAATGTAGCCAGCACCCAACACCTTCGAAACCTGTAACTCCGCCACCAACAGTGACTTATGCGCGATCGGCCTGGAAACTTCCGCCTAGCCCTGGCCCTGGCCGTCCCGCCGTTCCGCGTTGAGGCGGGACAGATCGGTCACGCCGTCCCGGGGCTCCGACAGCCGCTGCCGTGCCCACGCCCGCACGTCTTCCTCGTGCGTGAACAGGATTACCTGGGTCTCGGCGCTGACCGCGTGCAGGGTCTCGAGCAGGGCATGCTTGCGCTCGGCGTCGCAGGCGGCCACCGCGTCGTCCAGGATCAGGGGGCAGACTTCGCCGTCGGCGACGAGATGCCGCGCCAGCGCGAGGCGCAGCAGCAGATAGATCTGCTCGGCCGTGCCGTGGGAGAGGAGCCCGGCTGACCGCCAGGGTCCACCGGCGTTGCGAACGTCCACCTGCAGGGATTCCGGATCGACCTTGCAATCGGCATAGCGCCCGCCGGTGACGCGCGGCAGCCATTCGAGGACGGTGGCGCGGAGCACCGGCGCAATGTTGCGGTGGATGCGTTCTTCGGCGCGCTTCAGGAACTCGATGGTCCTGGCCAGCGTCCGGTCGATCCGCTCGACCCGTTCCAGCTCTCGTTTCGCGGCAGCCAGCTCGTCTTCCGCATCCGCCAGGTCGGGCAGGTCCGCGGCGAGCTGCTCGATCTGGCCGCGGGCCGTGTGGCAGGCGGCGCGCGCCGTCCGGGCCTCCTGCTCCGCGGCGGCCAGCCGGTCCGTTGCTGCGCCGTGCGCCGCGGCGAGCGCCTTCGGGTCCACCGGCTCCGCCAACGCCGCGGCCTCTTCGCGCAGACGGACGGCTTCGGCCCGCAGATCGGCGAACAGCCGTCGAGCATCGGCCGCCGCTGCCGCCGCCTGGCGCTTCGCGAGCCACCACCACGCCAGATACCCGAGACCCAGGAAGCCGGCGAGCAGGCCGGGCCCGACGAGGTCGGCCAGGGCCAGTCCGATGCCTGCCGCCACCACGGCTGCTGCGAGATACGGCGCCGCCGCGCGGAACGCGGCCGCGGCCCACGGCTCGAACCCTGCGCCGGCGGGGCGGCCAGGGCCATCGGCCAACAGGTCCGGGAGCTCCGCGGCGTGGGCCGTGCGCCGTTCGGCATCGTCGGCGGCCTCCGCCGCCCGTGCCGCCCGCAGCGCCGCGACCTCTTCCTCGCTCGCTTCCGCCGTGCGGTCGAGCCGCTCGACGTCGCGTTGGCGAGCGAGGTAGCGAGTCTGGGCCTGTCGTGCCCGCGCCAAGGCTTCCATCGCGGCGTCCACCCGTTCGCGCGAGATCCGCAGCGGCTTCGTCGAAGCCTGCTCGGACCCCACGTGTTCCTTGCGGTACGTGGCGAGCAACTCCAGTGCGCGGGCGGCGGTCTCGTCGGTGCCGGCCGTCGCGGCGGCGCGCTGCAGGTCCTCCTGCAGCGTGCCGGCATCGTCCAGCAAACCGAGGATCTGTGTCTGCCGGACACACGCGACCCCAAGGAAGGACCTGCGGTTGAGTCCGAGGCGGCGCGATCCGTCCGGCGCGCCGTCGTACGTGATCTCGCCCGCGTAGTCGCGGCCGGCCAGATCGGCGTCGACGGCGCTGGAGTTGACCCGGTTGGCAAGGTCGTGATGCAGCTCGACGCGATGGTCGTCCTCCAGCGCCACGACGGCGGAGACCGCCCATTCGCCGTTTCCGTCCCACGGCCGGTGGCGGTCCCGGAAGCGCCTGTCCTCCGCGCTCAGCGCCCCCTTGCGTCGCCGCATGCCGCAGAGCCCGGCGTACAGCGCCGCGTGCCAGCTCGACTTGCCCGCCTCGTTCGGTCCGTAGACGACGTTCAGGCCCGGCGCCAGCACGAGCGTCCGGTCGTCGAACGGTCCGAACGGATGTGCGCGCACGGATTCGAACCGCATCGGTCAGAGCGTCTCCAGATCCGTCCGGCCCTCGAGCGCCCGCAGGCCGGCCGCCAGCACCCGCCGCGCTTCGTCTTTCGGGAGATCGGCCGCCAGCACGTCCTGCACGAACTGGCCCCGTACCGTCTGTTCACGGCCGATCTCCCCGATGTCGTAGCCGGCGTGCAGGGCGCCGAAGCGGACCTGTACGGCATCGAAGGACTCCAGCAGCGCCTGGCGCAGATCCTCCTCCCGGAGGTCGACGTCGGAATGCAGCTCGCCCTCGACGGTCAGCCGCGCGACGCCCTGACTGCCGTCCGCCGCCCGGGTCAGACGGTTGCGCACCTCTTGCTGCGAGGCGCACCCGGTGACGTCGAGCCGCAGGTCGTGCGCCGCCGTCGTCGCGACGACGCGGCGTTCCCTGCTCACCGAACCGTCGGCGCGGACCGTTGCCATCACCGCGCCGCGGTCGCCGTCTTCGCCGAATGCCAGCGGATCCGGGTTTCCGGGGTAGGTGTGGCGCGCCGCGTCGCGCGGCCGGTGGTAGTGGCCGAGGAACGCATGCGTCAGGCCGGCGCGCTCGATGTCCTGCGCGTCGAACGGGGCGTGCGGCTGCTTCCCGCCGCCTTGCTCGGCGAGTCCCGTCCGCTCCGCGGCGTGGCAGAGGGCCACGTGCACGCCGGGACCGTCCGCCAGGAACCCCTCGAAGAAGTTGCCGGTGTTCGCCGGCGCGCAGTGGGCGGCGCCCCACAGTGTCACGCCGTTGCCGAGGCGCACGGGCTCCAGGCGCGGCTCGCGGAAGACGTGGACGTTGGGGCTCCAGTCGACGAGCGCGTAGGGACCGCCCGGTCCGTACCAGTCGTGATTGCCCGGCGCGAGGTAGACGGGGCAGGGATCCAGGTCGGCGAACGTCGCCTGCAGGAAACGGGCCGTGTCCGGCGTGACGCGGTCGTGCTCGTAGAGGTCGCCGCCGCAGAACAGCGCGTCGGCGCCGACGTCGCGCGCGAGTGCCGTGATCCTCTTGAGCGAATCACGCAACGACTGACGCCGCCGCCTCGCCGCCGTGCCGTCCGCGCCCGCCCACGCGAACCCGGAGTCGAGGTGGAGGTCAGCGAAGTGAACGATCTTCACGAGGGATCCAGGAGTCCGTACACGGGCTCCTACTGCTGCGCCGCCGGCTCCACGGGCTCGATGCGGAGCAGGGCGCCATCGTCGTCGGCGTCGGTCAACACGTAGAGCAGGCCGTCCGGACCCTGCCGCACGTCGCGAATCCGCTGCCGGAGCTCGGCCAGGAGCCACTCCCGGGCCAGCTCCTCATCGTTCTCGTTGAAGACGATGCGCTCCAGGTGCCCGGTGCCGGGGATCCGGCCGGTCTGCATCGCGCCGACAAACAGGTTGCCCTTCCAGGCGGGAAAGCGGTCGCCGGTGTACCAGGTCAGACCGGACGGGGCGATGGACGGCACCCAGAAGACGAGTGGCTCGTCCATGCCGGGCGCCCAGAACCCGTCGCCGACGGGGACGCCGGTGTACTGCCGTCCGTAGGAGACGACCGGCCACCCGTAGTTCCCGCCGGCCTCGATCAGGTTCAGCTCGTCTCCGCCCTGCACGCCGTGCTCCACCGTCATCGGCGCGTGCGTCTCGGGATGCAGCGTCAGGCCGTTCTGGTTGCGGTGCCCCAGCGAGTAGACCTCCGGCTTGAATCCCGGCCGCCCGGCGAACGGGTTGTCGTCGGGGACCGTGCCGTCGTCCCGCAGCCGCAGCAGCTTGCCGGCGTGCGTGCGTGGATCCTGCGCCCGCGAGTCGAGCGGGTCGGTACGGAAGGCGCCCCCGACGGTCAGGTACAGCAGGCCGCCGGGCGCGAAGGCCATGCGGGCTCCCGCGGTGGTTCCGCCGAACGGCTCGGCGACAAATATGTCCTCCACGTCGCGCAGCGCCATCCCGTCCAGACGTCCCCGGACGACGGCGACGGTGCCGGTCTCGTCCGGCAGGGGCCGCGTGTAGCTGAGGTAGACGAGCCGGTTCTCGTCGAACCCGGGGTGCAGCGCCACGTCCATCAGGCCGGCCAGGCCTCTGGACAGCACCTCGGGCACTCCGTCCAGTGGTTCCGGGTCGAGCACGCCGTCCCGGACCATCCGCAGCCGTCCCGCGTTGCGCTCGGTGACCAGGATGCCGCCGTCGGGCAGAAAGGCCATGCCCCAGGGATGCGACAGCCCCTTCGCAACGACGACCACGCGGATCTCGGCTATGGCGTGCGTGTTCAGGACGAGCGGCTCGTCCGGCAGGGGGACGGCAGGGAGCCCGGGGGGCTCTGTGTCCTCCTCCTGTTGCGGCGCGGCGCCGGCCGGCGAGGCAAGGAGCAGGACGCCGGCGAGTGCAATCCAGGCGAGGCGACGACAGGCGGTCCGTGTGCTGTCCATGATGGCAACCTCCAGGCGGCGGGACGAGCCGAAAGCTCATTCTACTGAAGTCGTACGGCCGCCAACCGCGACCAACAGCCAACGCAGGTCCGGTCGGCGCAGGCGCTCGGCTTGCACATGGGGCGACGGCCGCCGTACGCGAGACAGACTCGCGCGCCGCGCCGTAACGGCTGGTAAAGTGACCGGATAATGACGATGAGCGACCACCACCGTCGTCGGTTCTTCGCGTGCCCCGTGGCGGCGGCGATGCTTGCGGGCGTCCTCACTGCCTGCCAGCCGCCCGCTCCGCGAGTGGATCCCGCGGGGCACGACGCGGGTGCTGGTTCGGCAGGATCCGCCGAGCCGGTGGACCCGCCGGCGAGCTTCATCGGAACCTGGAGGCTGGCGCGGGTCGAACGCTACGATGAGGCGGGAGCCCCACTGTCCGCTCTCATGCATCCGACCATCGGTCTGGCGCCGACCCTCGGGTTCGTGATGTTCGACGGCGAGCGCATGGCACTCGTCATGCAGGAGGAGCCCGCTGAGGCGGACTCGGACAGTGGAGCACCGCCCGACGACGCGCGGAGCGCCGTCGAGCGCTATACCTCGTACTTCGGTCCTTATGCAGTGCACGAGGCGCACGGCTTCCTGTCGCAGCAGATGATCGGAAGCCTCAACCCGCGCCTGACCGGCGGCCGGTTCGAGCCGTTCTACGAGCTCGGCGTCGACGAGCTCGTGCTCGTGCCCGGTCGGCAGTGTCCCGATTCGTACGTCACGGATCGCGGCTGCGCCTACGGCACCACCGGCATCCAGTTGCGCAACGTCTGGGAAAGGCTTCCAGCGTCGGCGGAGCTGAGCGACGAGACACGACGATTCCTCGGGTTCTGGGAGATCGACCGGATCGAACGCCGGACCCCCGACGGCACCGAGCTCGCCACCGAGCAGTTCGCCGCCGGCTATCTCGTCTACATGCCATCCGGCTACATGGCGGTGCACTTGATGAGGCCGGATCGCCGACCCTACGAGGGCCCCCGGCCGACGGCGCTGGAGGCGCACGCCGCGATGGGCAGCTACGCCAGCTACTTCGGTCCGTTCAGCGTCGACACCGAGGAGGGGGTCGTCGTGCACGGCCGCGCAGGCCATCTCAATCCGGATAGCATCGGCGTCGATGCGCCCCGCGCCTTCGAGTTCCGCGACGGCCAGCTCATCCTGCGGCCCACGGTCTCGACGGTCGACGGCCAGGAGGTCCGGACCAGCGTGTTCTGGAATCGGCTGAGCGCGCTCGATCCCGATGCGGGGCAGGGCTGACGGACGTGCGTCCCGTTTACTGGTCGGACGTCTGACTGCAACCACTCGAAAGGTCTTCCCGATGCTGAAACGGATGCGCCGCTCGGCCGTCGTGGTCGTGGTCCTCGGGCTCCTGGCGGTGAAGCCGGCATTGGCGGCTTGCGAAGCCGACGGCATGCAGCTTCAGATCCTGGGTTCGGGGGGACCAGGGGCGTCGGCGGGGCGGGCCTCGGCGGGCTACCTGGTCTGGATCGACGGTGTCGGTCGCATCCTGGTCGACGCCGGCGGCGGAATCAAGCAGCGCTTTCATGCCTCCGGAGCGGATCTGGGGGACGTCGCGCTGCTGGCCCTCAGCCACTTGCATCCCGACCATGCCGCCGCAGTGCCCGCGCTCCTGTGGCCGCGCGGGGCGACGCTGCGCGTGGCGGGCCCCTCCGGGAGCGGTCTCTTTCCGTCGCTCGACGACTGGCTGAACGGCCTCTTCGGCCCGCAGGGCGTCTTTCGCGTCCTCGGCGGTCGCATCGATCTGGATCCGGTCACCGTGGACGTCGCGACCGGTGAGGCCGTCGAGGTCTGGCGCGACGGCGATGTGCGAGTCACCGGTATCGGTGTTCCTCATGGCGGTGTCCCGGCCGTCGGCTACCGGGTGGATGCGGAAGGTGCCAGCGTCGCGTTCAGCAGCGACCAGAACGGATCGGATCCGGCCTTTATCGAGTTCGTGAGAAACGTGGATGTATTGGTCGTGCACCTGGGTCGGGCCGAAGGCGCGACCGGACGGTCAGCCGACCTGCATGCGAGTCCGAGCGGCTGGGGAGCGTTGGCCGCCGAGGCCGGCGTTGGCAGGGTCGTTGCGTCCCATATCTCCACCTCCTCGCCGCAGGTCCTGGCGGAAAGCCTCGGCTACCTGCGCGAGTCCTACGGGGGACCGCTGACCGTGGGTGAAGACCTGCTGTGCGTGGCGGTTCCCTGACCGATTGGTGGGACGCGACGGACTGCCATACAATGCCGTCCGAAGCGCACCGGCCGGCCGCACCGTTCGAGCCGGCGCAGGTGGTGAATCCGGCTTTACTTCCTAGAGGGGGATCGTGATGCGCACACTCGCACTCGCTGTCATCATCGGCTTCAGCTTCCTCGGCGTGGCCAGCGCCGAGCAGGATGATCCGCCCGCGCCGTGCGGCCCGGCCGCCCAGTTGCCGGCCGAGCTGTCCAACAACGTGGGCGCCGACGCGCGCTGCTTCGAGATCCGCATGTACACCGCCAGGCCCCCAGTGGACGGCAAGGGCGGCATCGACGAGCTGCACCAGCGGTTCCGCGACGGTGAGGTCGCCATCTTCGAGAAGCACGGCGCCGAGATCGTGGCGGTCTGGCAGAACCTCGACAACCCGAACCGGCTGGTCTGGATGCTGGCTTATCGCGACCGCGCGCACCGCGAAGAGGTCTGGGCCGCGTTCCGCGACGACCCGGAGTGGGACGCGCTGCTGGCGAGGTACCCCGCTCCGCTCGAGGGGATCGAGGTCTTCATGCTGAGCTCCAGCGACTACTCGCACCTCAAGTAACCGTCGGGAGCGCTGTTCCCGCGAACCGGGAACCCGCGGGCCGTCGTGGGCTGCCACGGCGGCCCGCTCGCCTTTGCGGGCGACCGGTACGTCGGGCCCGCCCGTCAAGGAACACACACTGGAAGCGGAACCGCCCGCCTCGGAAGCTCATCGCTACAGTTCACCGGCCGGTTCGATGCCGAGGAGTGCCGCGTCGCAAGCTGCCTTGCTGGCCGTGCTCCTGTTCCTGCTCGGGGCGCGCTCGGCCGTGGCTGACGACGTCCAGTCCTGGACGGAGGTCGAGGTCGGCGTGCTTGGGTCAGACCGGATCGACTGGACGATCGGCGGCGTCGCCCGCATCCGGGACTCGCTGGGGAGCGTGTACGACCGGCGCGCCCGGACCGACGTGGAGTTCACGCTGAGCGATGTCGCCAGCGTGACGCTCGGCTACATTCTGCTCAACCGGGCACGGGACGGCTTCGGTTCCGGCTTCGGCCGGGACCACCGTCTGCACGCCGCGTTGACGTATCCGCTGCTTCGGCGAGGCGTCAGGATAGAGGGCACCACGCTCTACGAGCGCCACGTCGGCAGGCGGGACAGCGGCGATTACAACCGCTATCGCCAGCAGGTGGAGCTCGAGCGCCCCGCCGCGCGCGTGTCGCCGTGGCTGCACCAGTCGCTGGCTTTCGAACGGCAAGGCTTCGTGCGGTCCCGGTCCCGCGTCGGGGTCCGCTGGCGGCTCGGGTCCGGGCACTCCTTCATCGGCGCCTACCAGTTCGAGCGGCGCAGATCCGGCGGGGCCTGGCGGCCGCGGCATGCCGTTCTCTCGGAGTGGAGTCTCGATCTGGCCTCGAGACCGACGGTCGCTCGCTAGTCGGCACCAGTCACCAACTATCGTCCCACTGCTGCGCGTTCCTCGTCGGACGGCGGTCGCGAGCCGACGCCGATGCTGACGAACATGCGCACCCCCTGCTCGTACCGCTCGGCGAGATTGGCGGTTCCGTTGATGCCGGCCGGCAGGCCGAATTCCCGGGCCGCGTCTATCACCGTGTCGAGGCCAGCCGCCACAGCCGCCTGGTCGCCGGCGTAGGACACGCTCATGTCGCCGGATCCGGCCCAGAGGATCGCGCCGATGTTGCTCTCGCTGAGCGCCCGGGCGATGGCGCGCACGTTCTCGACGCCGGTCCGGTTCTCGATGATGAAGATGGGAATGAGGCTCCCCGCCGGGTCGAGCCGCCAGATGTCGGCCCGCTGGCGGTACTCGCCGCCGGACAGGCCCCAGTAGCGGGCGGCGATGGCCGGGCTGGATCCCCGAATGCCTGCCGGCTCGGAGTCCGCGACGCCGGGCGCCTGCGGATATCGCATCGTCTGCACGGCGTGCAGCACCTGATCGACGGTCTCGGTGTGGGGAAAGACGAGGCCGTGCACGCCGGTGTCGAGGACGTTCTTGGCGACCCACTCGTTCATCTCGCGCGAGTTGACCGGCATGCGTACGAAGACGGTCTTTGTCGCGGTGAGCCCTTCCGCGGCGATGGTGCGGCGGTCGATCAGCCATTGCAGGTACTCGGCCAGGCGCGGAATATCGAAAGGCGTGTGCTCGAGGTCGTAGACGACGAAGTCGAACGCGCGGTCGGCGGCGTGGCCGACGGCGGATTCGCGATCGCTCCCGATGCCCAGGTAGTTGACGAACTGCCCGAAGATCGGCTTGTCGGCGTCGAGCAGCGGTAGCACGTTGTTGACCGGAACCTGCTGGCCCAGCACCGTGGGGGCGGAGAGAGCGCCCACGGTGAACGCGACAAGAACGGCGCCGAGTAGTCGAGTCGATCGCATGAATCTGCTCCTTCGGGTCGGCGGTCGGTGGCCCGAAGGGGTAGGCTATGGGAACAACTCGATTACGTGCAACGCCCTGACCCGGAGGTTTCCATGACCGTCGACACCAACCGGCGCCGGTTCCTGCAGACGCTCGCGGTCGGCAGCGTCGTGCATCCGCTACTGGCGGGCCGTCCCGCCGCGGCGCAGTCGCACCCTGGCGAAGGGCCGGAGGCGCTCTGGGAGGAGGTGCGACGCCAGTTCGCGTTTCGCGACGAGCGCGTGCCGATGAACGCGGCCAACCTGTGTCCGTCGCCGCGCGTGGTGGCCGAGCGGGTGCGTGAGTTGACGCGCGACATCGATGTCGACTGCTCGTTCCCCAACCGCGCGAAGTTCGGTCCGCTGCTCGAGAAATCGCGCGAGGCGGTGGCGGCGCAGCTCGGCGTCACCGCGGACGAGATCGCGCTGGTGCGCAACACGAGCGAGGCGAACAACGTCATCAACGCCGGGGTTCCCCTCGACGCCGGCGACGAGGTCGTGGTCTGGGACCAGAACCACCCGACCAACAACGTCGCCTGGGAGGTGCGCGCGGCCCGCTACGGGCTCGCCGTGAAGAAGGTGACGACGCCGGTCGCACCCTCGGGCGTGGACGAACTGATGGGCGTGTTCGAGCGTGCGCTGACGCCGCGGACCCGGGTACTCGCGCTGACACAGGTTTCCAACGTGAGCGGCGTGCGGCTTCCCGTGCGCGAGCTGTGCGAGGTGGCGCACCGCCGCGGGATCCATGTGCACGTCGACGGCGCGCAGAGCTGGGGTTCGCTGGACGTCGACCTGCGCGCGCTCGGCTGCGATTCGTTCACGGGGAGTGCGCACAAGTGGTTCATGGGGCCGAAGGAGGTCGGGCTCCTCTATGTCCGCGCGGACCGGGTGGAGGAGATCTGGCCGAGCATCGTCGCCCCGAGCTGGGGCAACGCCGTGAAGCCACGGACGAAGGGCGCGCGGAAGTTCGAGTCGCTGGGGCAGCGCGACGACGCCGCGCTGGCCGCGGTCGGCACGACGGTCGCGTTCCATGACCGACTCGGGATGAAGCGGGTCGAGGCGCGCGTGGTGGAGCTGGCGACTCTGCTGAAGGCCGGGCTCAAGGACGCCGGGTTCGAGCTGGTGACGCCGATGGAGCCCGAGCTGAGCGGCGGCGTCGCCATCGCGGTGGTGGACTCGGCGCGGCGCGGCCCGTTCGTGAACGCGTTGTACGAGCGGCACGGCATAGCGTGCGCCGCGACGGGCGGCCTGCGGATCTGCCCGCACGTCTACAACACCGCCGAGCACGTGGCTCGCGCGGTGTCCGGCGCCAGGGCACTGCGCGAGGAGAGGCTGTAGGAGCCCGCGGTCACCCGCATTGACCAGGCCGGTTTGGGCCAGTCTCCGGGATTGGCCGTCGTGCGCGTCGCGCCGGTCGTTCCGGCAGATCCGGTGCTTGACGCCGTATCCCCTCCTCATGCGTCTCTCCCACCGGGGGCTGCTCGAAGCTGACTGGCAGGAGCCGGCCTCCTGTTCGGCGCATGCCGGATGCTGTTGCGACGCTTGGAATTCGCTCGGTAGTGGAGATGAACGCGGCGCCGGTGCGTGCCGGGTCGGACGACGGATTCGAGCGGCTCATTCGTCATTGCGGGCGGTACCGCTCCCTTGTCCCCGTGTTTCCTGGCGCGGCGTGTTCAAGTTCCGGAGCCTGGAAGAGGCGTAGCGCGCGCGTCTGTTGAACCGGTCCGCGTCCGGGCGATCTCGTGCGGATGACGAGCCGCCTGGCGGAATGTGATGTAGTCTTGCGGTCGAATCCGTTCCAGGGAGTCAGATCCATGCGCGAGCAGAGAATCATCGGTAGCATCGCCGCGGTCGCCATGCTGGTGGCCGGGATGTCGGCGAGTCTTCTGGTCGGCACCGCGCACGCCGCCGACGAGATCGAGGTGACCGTGCTGTCGGGCCGGGCGGACACGGTGAGCGGCGGCGACGCGCTGCTGCGCGTCGACGTCCCGGCGGACGTAGCGCTGTCCGACGTGCGCGTGGCGGTCAACGGCACGGGCGCGACCGCGGCGTTTCGTGCCGATGGCGACGCGCACAGGCTGGTGGGGATCGTCGATGGGCTGTCGCCCGGAGCCAACGAAGTAACCGTCACCGTCGCTGGCGACGAGGGCGGCGCTGCGCTGGAGCTTGTCAACCATCCGGTCGAGGGTCCGGTCTTCTCCGGACCGCACGAGCAGCCGTTCGTCTGCGAGACCGATGCGTTCGAGCTGCCGTCGGGAGAGACGCTCGGCGCGCCGTTGGATGAGAACTGCTCGGTGGCCCGCCGCGTGGACTACGCGTACCGCGCGGCGGACGGAACGCTGAAGCCGCTGGCCGATCCGGCCGCGCTTCCCGCGGACGTCGCGACGACCACGACGCTGACCGGCGCCGAGGTGCCCTACGTCGTCCGCATCGAGACCGGTACCGTCAACCGCGCGATCTACCAGATCGCGATGCTGCACGCCCCGGGGGCCGGGAACCCGGATCCGGACGCCTGGACGGCGTCGCCGGGGTGGAACCGTCGCCTCATCTACACGTTCGGCGGCGGCTGCGTGAACGGCTGGTACCGCCAGGGCCCGCGCACTGGCGGCGTCACCGACGATGTCATGCTGCGCCAGGGTTACGCGGTGGCGTCGGCGAGCCTCAACGTCTACGGCAACAACTGCAACGACCTGCTGGCCGCCGAGACGATGATGATGGTCAAGGAGCGGTTCATCGAGGCCTACGGCCCGCCGCGCTACACCATCGGCTGGGGCTGCTCGGGCGGCTCGTACCAGAACCACCAGATCGCCGACAACTACCCGGGCCTGCTCGACGGCATCATCCCTGGGTGCAGCTTCCCGGACGTCGGTTTCGGCACTATCCCGATGATCACCGACGCGCGCTTGCTCGACCGCTATTTCCGGGAGACGTCCGTGCCGTTCACGGAGGAGGAAAAGCGCGCCGTCGCCGGGTTCCTGAACCTGGCCACCATGCCCAACGTGTCGGTCAATGCCGGGCGGGTCCAGGTGGGCGAGTTCTGCCCCGATGTCTTGCCCGAGGGGTTGCGCTATCACCCGACCGACAATCCGGACGGCGCCCGTTGCGACGTCTACAGCCACTATGTGAACGTCTACGGCAGGGACGCCGAGACCGGCTTCGCGCGTCGGCCGCTCGACAACGCCGGCGTGCAGTACGGCCTCGGGGCGCTCAACGACGGCGTCATCTCGTCGGCGCAGTTCCTCGATCTGAATCGCCGCGTCGGCGGCTTCGACCAGGACGGCGGCTTCCAGGCCGAGCGGACCGTGGCCGATCCGGAGGCCGTCCGGCTGGCCTACGAGACGGGACGGCTGACCAACGGCGGCGGGGGACTTTCCGAGACCCCGATCATCGACTACCGCGCCTACAGCGACGACCGCGAGAACGGCGACGTGCACGTCCGCTACCACTCGTTCTCGATGCGGGAACGCCTGCGCAAGGCGAACGGCCGCACCGACAACCACGTGATGCTGACCGAGGACGACCGCTACGGGCTCTACAGCAGCAGCAGTCCCGTGCTGCGCGGCGCGCTGGCGCAGATGGACCAGTGGCTGGCGAATATCGAGACGGCGGATGGGGACGGTCAGCGCATCGATCAGGTGGTCGGGGCCAGGCCGGTCGATCTCGTCGACGCCTGCTGGACGCGGGATGACGATCCGACCCGCATCGTCGAGGAGCAGGTGCGCGGCGGGGGGCGTTGCGAGGAGCTGTACCCGTCGGCGCCGGCGCCGCGCGAGGTGGCCGGGGCGCCGCTGGCGAGCGACGTCATCAAGTGCGAGCTGAAGCCGATCGACATGGGCGACTATGGCGCGACCTTCACTGCCGAGCAGGAGGCGGAGCTGCGCGAAGTGTTCGACGACGGCGTCTGCGACTGGACGCAGCCGGGCGTCGGTCAGACCGGCCTGCGGGACACCTGGCTGAAGTACTGACCGGAGGGCGGCAATGCGGAAGCTCGCCATCACGCTCGTGGCGCTCACCGTGCTGGGCTGGCTGTTCTGGCGGACCGTGCAGAGCAGCCTGGCCGCGCCCTATGTCGTCGACGCCGCGTTCGTCTCGGAGTGGACGCTGGCGCTGCGTGGTCCGATGCAGCCGGGCGCCGGCCTGCTGGTGCTGCAGCCGTCGGATCAGTTTCGCGCCGAGCTCTTCCAGCAGATATTCAACCGCACGATGGAGTCGATGACCTCTCCGACCGTGGCTGCAATGCCGCTGGTGCTGCACTCGGAGTATCGCGACGCGCTCGGCGGGGTGCTGACGCCCCCCGACGTGCTGCAGACGGCCGAGGAGTCCGGGCTGTCGACTGCCTCACCCGCGCCGGTGTGCGTCGGCGTCGTTCGGCGCGAGGGACCCGGCACGACACGGCAGCTCTACTACGCCCTCTTCGAAGCGGCGGAGGTCGCGGGCTTCCGCGAGGCGTTGGCGCGCCGGTACGAGGAGGCGGGCGGGACCGATGCGTTCGAGCCGGAGGGTTTCCCGTTGGTCGTGCCCATAGCGGCCTCCGACGCGGACTTTGCCGGTTGGTGGCCGCTCGACCTCAACTCCGAGACCGACTGCCTGGCGCCGCTCGCCACCGAGGCTCGCTAATCCTCCCGGCGTCTTGCCACCGGGCGCCTCGTCGCGCCCTCCGACGCGGGCGCCTCGCTACTCTCGCTACCCTCGCTACTACGCGGGGTTTCGCTACGGACCGGTGAGGCCTGCCGACCCGCCAGCCGGCGGATGCCCGTGTGAGCTCGGCACCGTCGAAAACGGGCTGCATGTCAAGGCTCCTGTCCCCACGAGCGCACTTTTCGGATCTTCTTTTACAACTCCATGACAACTTTGACATGTTAGAGATGACATTTACAGACACGGTAGGTGAGCATCAGGCTCATGTCACTCCAAACATATGCGGTACGCAACAACGGCATTGACACGTCCCATGCCACGGCCGGACGCGGTCTGGAATCCTGGCTGTCGCTCCTGCCCGCCGGCCAGCTCTATCCTGTCGGAACGGTACTGGTCCGGCAGGGGTGCGAGCCGAGCGACATCTTCTTTATCGAGGACGGCCTGGCCAAGCTCGTCCGCATAGATGGGAACGGGCGCGAGCAGATCCTTGGGCTGCGAGGCCGCGGGTGGATACTGGGCGCGGCCTTCGTCCTGGTGGGGCGGTCGCATCCAGCCAGCGTGGTTGCGGTGACCGCCTGCACGTTGAGGCGGCTGTCGCGGGAGGCGTTTCTGGAGATGATGACGCAACAGCCGGATCTGTCATGGCACGTGCACCGGATGCACAGCCGCGAGGTGCTCAGCCAGTTCCATCACATGGCGGACCTCGGGGTCAAGACCGCACGGCAGAGGCTGGAACGCGTCCTGCAACGACTCGTGGCGGTCACGAACCCGGGCGACAACGACAAGGAGGTCCGGCTGTTGTCACCGCTCAAGCGCTGGGAACTGGCCAGCCTCATCGCGGTCACGCCGGAACATCTCAGCCGGCTCCTGAAGCAGCTCCGCAACGACGGAGTCATTCGCGTGCAGAAGGGATGGATCGTGATCCCGGACATGCGCCGGCTTGCGGCCGACGACACCGAGGGTTTCGGGGTGTTGACGACGTCTGTGGGAACCAATGGCAGTCGCAGTGCGACCCTACGGGCCCGGTGATGGAGAGAATCGGAGCGGTTCCCGTCGTCGGCCGGGAGATCGAAGACTGGAGGACACATCTGTCGCCGCCGGAGACCCGTCCGGCGGGAACGGAGATCCTCCGGCAGGCTGCCGTTCCGGAACGTGTCTACCTGTTGCACGACGGGATTGCCAAGTTGGAACGAGTCGCTTCGACGAGGGCGCGCGCCACGGTCGGACTACGGTTCCCGGGCTGGTTTCTAGGGGCGGAGTCGGTCATCGCCCAGCAGAACGCCCCGGTGGCAGTCGTCGCCGTGACCGACTGCGCCGTGCGGGCGCTCTCGCGCGAGCGGTTTCTCGGGCTCGTCCGCGCGGATCCGGACCTGTCATGGCGCGTCAGCCAGATGCACAGCCGCGAGCTCATCGACCGGCTGGAGCGCGACGTCGACCACACGCAGTCATCGCCGGCGGCGCGCCTGAAGCGTCTGCTGCACCGGCTCATGCAGGCCAACGACTCGATCCAGTTGAACAAGGAAGTGCGTTTTCGTCTGCCGCTCGACCGCCGCGAACTGGCCGGACTGATCTCCGTGCCGGTGACGCAGTTGTCGGCCCTCCTCGGCCAACTCCAGCGCGACCGCCTGATCGAGTTGCGGCGGGACCGCCTGATCATCCTCGATCCTTCGAGGCTGCGCATCGTCGACCCGACCCGGCGCGACGTCGGCTGGCCGCTGAACGTCGTTTAGCCGGGGTCGGGTGGTCAAGTTCGGGTGATCACGCCAAACGGGTGCGCACGGTTCGTCTGCCGGCGATTGCTGACACCAACCCGAAGCGAGGTTCGGCCCGTATTGTCGTGGTTGAGCTTGCATAATTCGTGAGCACACGTTTCGGGGTAAGCAGAAGAACTCCTCGTGTAGCGCACGAAATGTGCATTGTCGGAAACTCTCGGGTCCGCGGCGTGATGCTTCCGCGACGGCTGGATGGTGGTATCTTGGCGGCGAGGAGATCGCCATGCGTCGATTCAAAACGCTCTGTAGCCAGTGTCGCCTGGAGGTTGCGATCGTCGTCGTCCCGCTGCTCGCGATCCTTGTTCTGCAGTACGTCTCGAGCCGGCGGTTGGCCGAGGTCGAGCTCATCGCGCGGCAGACCACGATCTCGCACTATCTCGACGCCGTGGTCGGTGAGGTGCGGCGAGTGTACGAGGATGCAGCCAACGTGATGCTGGAGGTGCCGGCGGACGCACTTGTCGATAGGCGATTCGAGGAGATCGAACGGTACTTCCAGTCCACGGATACGTCGGCGGCCCGACTGCTGTTTGTTGTTCCACTGGACCGGTGCTGGTGTCAGGCGCGCTACTATGATCCGGTGACAGCGACAAGCCGTCTCAGTGCCGATCACGGCGCGGAAGCGATTGCTCTCAGACTCTTTACCCTGCTGCAGGCCAGTACGCTACCGCAAGAGGAACACCGATTGCGGCTGCAGACCGACGCGACCTATGTGGACGAGACGGATCCGAATAACCGCGTCGTCTACCGATTCATCACGGATGAGAATGCCGCGATCGTAGGTGTTGCCGGCTTCGTCGTTGATGTGGAACGGTTCGGGGGCGAGTACCTGCCGAGTGCCATAGCTGGAGCCATGGTACTGCTGCCAAGAGATGTGCGGGATAACGTGGTCGTACGGGTGACGGACGTCGCAGAGCGCGTGGTTGCCACTACCCACGACGAGACGGGGCAGGACGATGCGCTCGCAACACGTTTCGACTTCGCATTCCGGGACTGGGAGCTGTCGGCGCGTAGCCGCCACACGGCCGCCGCGCAGGTGCTACAGTCCAATGCAACGGTCACTTGGTTGTTGACGGTGCTGATGTTGCTTGTGGTACTCGGCGGCGTGGTGATCACATGGCGTGCGGCAGATCGAGAGCGGCGCCTCTCTCGAATCCGGAATGCCTTCGTCGCGAATGCGTCGCACGAACTTCGCACGCCGCTCGCGTCGCTCTCGGTGTTCGGCGAGTTGCTGCGACGCGGACGCGTCACGGCTCCGGAAAAGGTAGCGGAATACGGTCGCCACGTCGAACATGAGAGCAATCGGTTGCGGCAGCTCATCGACAACGTCCTTGATTTCGCGCGCATTGAGTCGGCCACCGAGGAGTACTGCCGACGGGAGACAGCTATCGAAGATGTCGTAGGTGGGGCCGTCAGGACGGTCGACGCTCGCCGGGAGAGGGACGGATTCACGATTTCCCTGTCGGCGGGCGAGTCGATGAACGTCAGTGTCGATACCGAGGCGATGTCACAGGTCTTTGTCAACCTTCTGGACAATGCCATGAAGTATTCGGGGAGTTCCAGACGCATCGGGGTGGTGTCTTCGAGGCGTGACGACTACGCGGCTGTCAGCGTTGTGGATTCCGGGATCGGCATCGCGGCGGATGAACAGCAACAGATCTTTCAGCAGTTTTACCGCGCTGCGTCAGCGGTCGAAAATGGGGTGAGTGGGACCGGTCTCGGTCTCGCTATCGCGCGGCACGTGGTGCATGCTCACGGAGGGCGTATCGAGGTGGACAGCCGCCTCGGTTCCGGGACAACGTTCACCGTCCTGATCCCGCTTATCGGGACGGTGGCGGATCGCCACAGGGCTAGGGCTTCTGCGCCGATGCAGGGCGTGGGTCTCAAGGCGGGTGCCCGGGCATGAACGCACAGGGAAAGAGGGTGGTAGTCATCGACTTGTGGCGAATCACGGTCGTCTGTCTGCTGGTGGGTCCGAATGAGTTATCGCCTGGGCATTCTTCCTCTTGTCATTCGGTCGGTCCTCGCTCGCGAGCGCCTGGCAACTCGTGAGTCATGCAGCATGAGAATGGGGCGTGACGCGGCTTGCATCCTGCCAATAGGCTTGGAGCGACCGGCGGTGAGAAGGGCACAGTGAGCAGGATCTTGATCGTCGAGGACGACTCTTCTCTGGCAACCGCATTGTCGGAGGGTTTCCGGTACGAGGGATATGCCACGCTGGTGGCGCGGGACGGTGCGGCGGCTATCCGACTGGCCGGTAAAGAGGGGATTGACTTGATCGTGCTCGATGTCATGCTGCCAGAAGTAAATGGAGTGGACGTCTGCCGGCGGCTGCGATCACGGGGAATCGCGGTGCCGATCATGATGCTTACCTCGAAGAGACAGGAGCTCGACAAGATAGTCGGCCTGAAAGCCGGTGCGGACGACTACGTCACGAAGCCGTTCAGCTTTATGGAATTGCTGGCGCGCGTCGAGGCGGTGCTGCGGCGCGGGAATGTCCCGGAGGCTGTTGAACTTGAGGTGAAGCGGGTGGCGACTCCTCGCCCCTGTTCTGTGATAGGACAGGGGTGGATTCAAGAAGGAGGAGAGCCACCCATGGCGAAGCATGACAGGCGGAAGACTTCCGGCCAACCCCGCAGCTCGCAACCCGTCACGATTCAGGTGCCGCTGCCGGTGCTCGGCGTGCTCAACGGTGTCCGGGAAGCGTTCCATGGCTTGTGCATCGCTACCGGGCTACAGGTCCTGGAGTCGATGATGGAGGCGGATCGGGAAGCCCTGTGTGGCCCGAAGGGGCACCACCAGGTCGAGCGGCCCGCGTGGCGCGGCGGGAGTGTCGACAGCCAGGTGACGCTCGGCGGCCGGCAGGTCGAGGTGCCGCGGCTGCGCGTGCGCAGCGCCGAGGGTGAAGTCCCGCTGGCGAGCTTCCAGTGGGCGGCATCGACCGACCCGCTGGACGAGCACACGCTGGCCGCGGTCGCCGCTGGGGTGTCGACGCGCCGTTACGCGAGCACGTTGGACCCGGTACCGGCCGCGGTGAACGAGCGAGCGACGTCGAGCAGCGCGGTGTCGCGGCGGTTCGTGGCGCTGTCGACCAAGCGCCTGCATGCGTTTCTCTCCCGGCCGTTGGGCGAGCTGTATCTGCGGGTGGTCTGCATCGACGGCAAGGTGTTCCGGGACCACTGCATGGTGATCGCGTTGGGCATCGACACACAGGGCCGGAAACACGTGCTGGGCCTGCGCGAAGGCGCCACCGAGACGGCTGCCGTCACGACCGGTCTGCTCAGCGACCTGGTGACGCGGGGCCTGCCGACCGACCGGACGTTGCTGTTCGTCGTCGATGGCGCGGCGGGGCTGCGCCGGGCCATCACCGACGTGTTCGGTTCTCGGGGCGTGGTGCAACGTTGCCAAGTGCACAAGTGCAGGAACGTGCTCGGCCATCTTCCCGAGCGGCTGCACGCGTCTGTCAGCAAGGCGTTGCGGGATGCGTGGAATCTCGATTCGGCGGACCGCGCGGCGCGGGTGCTGGAGCGGCTGGCCGGGTCTCTGGAACGCGACCATCCCGGCGCCGCAGCGTCCATCCGGGAGGGACTCGAGGAGACGCTGACCGTGCAGCGCCTCGGCCTGACGGGGGCGCTGCAGCGTACGTTGCGTACGACGAACATCATCGAGAACCTCAACGGCAGCGTCGAGCGCTACACACGCAACGTCAAGCGGTGGCGTGGCGGTCAGATGATTCAACGCTGGGTGGCGAGCGCGCTGGTGGAGGCGGAACCGCGCTTCCGGCGGGTCCGAGGCTACCGCGACGTGCATTACCTGGTGGGCGCCCTCGACGCGCTGGCCCCGCCCGACGACGTAGTTGCTGAAGTGGCGTAATATTGGCGGAGGAAACAGGGAGTCTGCCACTCGCAAACTTCAACAGCGAACGGGACAACCCCTGCGGCGCTGCCAGCGGACTACCGATAGGATGCAGACCCATGAGTTCGGAGACGTAGTGCTTAACTTGAGAACGCGGGAGGCGACCAAGGGAGGTCGAGTGCTTACGCTGCTACCGCGCGAGTTCCGGCTCCTGGAGTACTTTGTCGAGCACCGGGGCGAAGTGGTGAGCAGGGATCAGTTACTGGACTCGGTCTGGGGCCACGAGGCGATCTCCCCGCTGACGCGCACTGTCGACATGCATATTGCCAAGCTGCGCCAGAAGATAGAGGACGAGCCATCCGACCCTCGCTGGGTCGTCACCGTTCATCGAGTCGGGTACAGGTTCATGGGATAGCCCACCGGCGGCGTTCCGTGCTCTCACATGCACACGTCTATCTCGGGCGGGCGCTTGACCCATATCGGTGTCGCGATTGACAGAGGATAATGCGTTGTCGAGGTCGAGATGCGATTCTACGCCTTCGATGGAAATGTAGGGCAGTCGCCAGCCCGCAATGTGTAGGGAGGAATAGCTGTGGCCAAGTCTCATCCGTGTGGTCGGTCGAAGAAGCCGTATGTGGCGCCGCGCATCGTCACCTTCGGGACTATCGTGGATCTGACCGATGGTTGCTTGGGTATGTGCGTCGACGGCGAGAGCGGGGGAATGACGTGGGTTGTGCCCTGACGCGTGGGGTCTTCGCATGAGGGGAGCCTTGTGGGTAGTCACTCGCGACCTTTGCTTACGGCTGAGGCGTTCCTGATCTTCATTGCTCTGGATGTCGGGTTTCGCCTGTTGGGCTTTTCCCGCGTGTACCGACTCGTGCAGTGGTGGTGTCGGAGAGCGCCCACCGCCGCCGAGGTGCCGAAGCGGCCTCTCGTCGTGGAGAGGGCGCGTGAATCCGTTCGGACCGCCACGCGCTACTACTGGCGTTGTGGGTTGGATTGTCTGCCGAGGTCGTTGACCCTCTACGTGCTTCTGCGGAGAAGGCGCGTTGTCGCGACATTGCACATCGGTGTGAAACGATTTCCCTTCGGGGCTCATGCTTGGGTGGAGTGTCAGGGAGAAGTGCTGGACGACACGCCGAACTCGTGGCGCCACGAGCCGTACGTTCCGATTATCTCGGCGTAATTGGGCGTGGGGGTTGCGCCATACGGCAGCGGCGGCGTCGACTCTTGAGGACAATGAACGCGATTGGTGGGATCTACAGGCTCGACGGCCGGGCGGTCGAGCGTTCCGCCATCAGTCGAATGAATGGCGCCGCACAGCTTCTGCTTCCGAGCCGACGGGGTTCCTGGTTCGGCGGGCCGACGGCGTTCGCCTACGCCTCCGTTCAACACAGCGGTTGCCCTGGCGGCGCGGGGTTGGTAAGCGGCGACCGCCGGCAAAGGGTCCTGGTTTTCGATGGGCGTTTGGACAATCGAAAGGAACTGATCGCCCGGTTGCGTAGTCGCGGTGCCCGGGACGAAACAGACGACGCCAAGTTGACGCTGGCGGCGTATCAAGCCTGGGGAGACGATTGCGCGGCGAAGCTCGTCGGTGATTTCGCGTTCGGTCTATGGGACGGTCCCGAGCGCCGTCTGCTCTGCGTGCGGGATCCGCTCGGCGTGCGGCCGATGTACGTGCACGTACGAAGCGATTGGGTCTGTTTCGCTACGCAGCTCAGGCAGATAGTGGCCGTGTGCCCAGGGCCGCTGGCCTTCGATCTGGAGTTCGTCGCAGACCGGCTCGTCCATGGCGTCGATCGCGCCGATGCTAACCGCACCCCGTTCCGGGGCGTGACCCGGCTCAAGCCCGGCCACCGTCTGGTCGTCGAGAACGGACGAGTTCGGATCGAACGGTACTGGAAGTGGCGGGCGCGGGGCGACGCATCCGGTCGACCGCACAGGGAGTTCGTTGAGATGTTCCGGGAGACGTTCTTCGAAGCCGTCGAGTGTCGCATGAGAGGGTTCGGTGGGGTCTGGGCGGATCTTTCGGGCGGCCTCGATTCCTCCTCGATCGTCAGCGTCGCGGCGCAGCGGCGAAGCGACGTCGGTTTCCGCACGGTCAGCGTCGTATTCGATGAATCGACACTGAGCGACGAGCGGGAATGGTCCGTGACCGCCGCAAGAGCGCTCGGCGTTCGACAGCATTGCATCAACGGCGACGCTCATCATCCGTTTAGTCGGCTGCGGGAGGCCGTGGAGTACTGGGAGGAGCCTCACGCGGCGGCCGCGTTCTTCGCGGTTCACGCGGAGTATGACCGGCTCTTGCGCGGAACTGGCGTCCCGATATTGCTGACGGGCATCGGCGCGGAAGCGGTCGTCATGAACAAGCACCAAGTGCCGGTCTATCTTGCCGACCTGTTGCGCCGCGGACGAATCGCTGCCCTTTGGCGAGACCTCGAACAGTGGCAGCGTGTGTTCAGGATACCGCTCAGTAACCTAGTGTGGCGTTACTGTTTGCGACCGGCGGCGAGCCGATCCCTAATCAGTTACGAGTGGTCGCCGGAACTGCACGACTGGGTCGATCCCACGTTCGCGCGCCAGTGGGATCTCAAAGCGCGGGCGCGGAATGGAAGCATGCCGCCGGTCGATGGCGGTGTGGCCGATCAGTGGCAGGTCGAAGCGATTGGGCGCATCACCGGTTTCCTGCTGCGTGGCTACTTGGAGAAGGCCTGCGATATCCGGTACCCCTTCCTACACCGCCCGCTCGTGGAACTGGTGCTCGCTACCCCTTGGAGGGCGAAGGAAGTTCCGGGAGAGCCCAAGGCACTACTGCGACGTGCGATGCGAGGGGTTCTACCAGAGGAAATCAGAGGACGTACACGGGACGTTTCGACAGGCCACGCAGTCTACACTGGCCTACGCAAGGAATGGGGGGTTCTCCAACAACTGACTGAATCGTCGATGCTGGTCGAACTGGGCATCGTGGACCGGGAACGGTTGCAGAACGCCCTTCACCTTGCCCGCCAGGGACATGCCTTCCATCTCGGCGGACTGCTCTCGACGCTGACACTCGACGCTTGGCTGCAGCACCCCGCTCACAAAGGAGACGCCGCGTGTCTAACCTCAGCAGCGTAAAGAATGGTTCCAAGGATGTCCGCGGGGATATTCAGCTGAAACTCTCCGAGTACGTCCATCACATTCGGATGGACGATCAGGTCATCTTGGCCGACATGCGATCAGGTCACTACCTGGGGCTCGATGGCGTCGGCGCGAGAGTATGGGATCTGGTTAGTGACGGTGCCACGTTCGGTGCTGTCATCGAGTGCCTTTCCGCCGAATACGAGGTGTCCCAAGACGTACTTGAGCGAGACATAAAGACACTTCTCGACGATCTCCGGCGGCGAGGGTTGGTCCGAGTGGAGAGTGTGACATGAAATGGACGCGGAGGGGCTTATCGCGGAGACTGCTCAAAGACGATCCAAAAGACCGCAGCTGAGTTTGGTTTTCGCTGGCGTCTAGGTGCACCGGTCGCATAGGGAGGCTGCTCTCTGGAGACGAAATGGAGGCGAAGATGCCTGAGCACAGAGATCGAGATCGCCTGTCGTCCCTGTGGAGCCGCTCAGCTACGAGCCGACCGAGGAGAACTGAACGAGCGATCACGCTCCCGTCGGACGCGACGCTCGAGGATCTCGAGGGATGTAGGCCGCGCGCTTGTGACACCGGTCCAGGTCGTCGAGGAGGCGCGGTGAGCATGGATTCTACCCGCCACAACACTTACAGGTGCGGTCACGCATGAGGTCCGTCACAACGCGGAATGGAGGAAGACGATGAACGGTAACAATAGAGTATATACATTCTTTTCGTCCCTGTTTGCAGGCCTCATATCGAATATACTCATGCTGTTTGTTTCTGCTGCCTCCCTGTTGACTGGCGGAGCAGTTGTGTATATCTGGATACAGCCGCCCGGCGTTGCACCAGAAGCTATACAAGAAGCCGTTCGTGAGGCGGTACAGGAAGTGATGCAGCCGCCAACCACCTCGGCAGAGGTTATACGAGAAGCCGTTCGTGCAAGCGTGGAGGAAGTGATACAGCCGACTATCTCGACAGAAGCTATACAAAACGCCGCACGTGGGGTCGCACGGGAAATAGTTGACGATGCCGGGACCTGTGCGGTAGCATTGTATGTTGAGATTCGGGAACGGGAGCGTGAAGAACGAGCAGTATCTATTCCAAGCGAATGCTCTGAGTTCAGGCCGCAGGCATCAACCCGCTGATCGAGTACCCCCCAGAACCTGCTCTGGGTGCCGATTCGGGCCGATCAGTAACCGAATCGACGGCGCACGAGTTCGGCTAGTGGTATGTCCCGGAAATGTATTGACAGTGTGTGCTGCGAATAGTATTCCCGCAGGTATGAGCCATCGCGCCGCCCCGCTGCTGTTGAGTCACGGTGACCGAAACATCCTGGCGAAGTGGTCGAACCGTGCTGCGGCGCCGTATCGCGTCGTGACCCACGCCAAGGCCTTGCTGATGGCGGGCGACGGCGCGTCGAACAGTCGCATCGCGACCACGCTGCGTATCAGCCGGCCCACGGTGTTGAAATGGCGAGCGCGGTTCCTCTCCGACGGCCTCGATTCGGTGGGAGCGGTCCGCGTCGGCCGAGGTCGGAAACCGCGGATCACCGAGCATCAGGTCCAGGCTATCGTGCATGCCACGTTGCACCAGACGCCGCCGGGCGCCACGCACTGGAGCTGCCGTTCGATGGCCAAGGCGGCCGGCGTGGGCCGTTCGACGGTGCAGCGCATCTGGGACGCGCACGGCCTGCAGCCCCACCGCGTCAAGACCTTCAAGTTGTCGACCGACCCGGCGTTCACCGAGAAGCTGACCGACGTCGTGGGGTTGTACCTCAACCCGCCGGACAAGGCCGTCGTGCTGTGCGTCGACGAGAAGAGCCAGATTCAGGCTCTCGACCGCACGCAGCCGGGTTTGCCGATGAAGCCCGGGCGCACGCCCAATCGACCGCAAGGGTCGGGCGGGGACGGGAGTCGGAGGGGCTCATAGTACCGCGGAAGCCGAGTAACGCCGGTGGAGGGAAGGAGCCCTGGTTCTGGGTGCTTGAACGGGCGTGGAGGGTCAGGGAGATTGGCATGCGGCTTACAACCCCACCAGCGATCCGAACGCTTCAACGCAAGCTGTACGTCAAGGCCAAGACCGAGCCGACCTTCCGGTTCTACCGCCTGTACGACAAGGTCTACCGAGCCGACATCCTGTCGCACGCGTATGCACTGGCGAAGGCCACCGGTGGCGCGCCGGGCGTGGACGGGCAGACGTTCGAGCAGATCGAGTCGGCAGGACGTGAGGATTGGTTGGCGCGGCTACGGGAAGACCTGCGTACGCGCCGGTATCGGCCCGCCGGGGTTTGGCGGACTTCCTCCGGGCGTGGCAGGAGCGGAGCATGGACCGGCGCTTGAAGGCAAAGGTGGTCTGCTACGCGGATGATTGTGCGCCACGAAGGCGCAGAAGGGAGGCCGTGATGGCCGCCTAGCTGCAGCCATGCTGCACGAGGGATGAGGGCAGGCCCCTCGGAGCCGCCCGGCAGGGGGAGGCTCCAAACCGCCGTGCGCTGCCTCGGTCAAGAGCCGAGGTGGTAAGCGTCACGGAAACGGCGCGGCAAGACCGCGTCAGGTAGGGCGCAGGGAGACGAAGTGAATGAACCACCGGCAACGTGTCGAAAGCGTAGGGACGGTGTCGAAACCGGGGCGAGTCGTTAACCCGGGACAAGTCCAGCGGGAGCCTGCAGCTTGGCTGGTCGGCACCCGGCATAAAGGTGGCGTGACCCTGCACCAGGCCCTTGTGTGGAACGTGGGAACCTGTCGCCTCGATGCGAAGGGAGAAATCCAAGGGGCCGACCCCCAAGGATGAGAAGCCCGATGCGAGGCACAGGGGCGGAGCGACCCGTACGAGCGACGAAGTCGAGGAAACTCGATGGAGCAAAGGGGTCGCGTCATCCAGCGTGTCCTGACGGTCAACCGCGCGAGCGGGAGGAGCCGTCGAGCCACGCGAAGCCGTTTTGTATTTCCAAGTGGGTGGTTTGGGAGGCCTACACTCGGGTCAAGGCGAACCACGGAGCGGCTGGCGTCGATGCCGAGTCGGTCGAGATGTTCGAGCAGGACCTGAAGAACAATCTCTACCGGATTTGGAATCGGATGTCGTCGGGCACGTACTTCCCGCCTCCGGTCCGGACGGTCGGCATACCGAAGAAGGACGGAAGCGAGCGCCGCTTGGGCATACCCACTGTCGCCGACAGAGTTGCCCAGACGGTGGTCAAGATGTACCTGGAACCGGCGGTGGAGCCGCAATTCCACCCCGATTCGTACGGGTATCGCCCGCGGAAGTCAGCGATCGACGCACTCACGGCAACCCGGCAGCGATGCTGGCGTTACGACTGGGTGATCGATCTTGACGTCCGCGGCTTCTTCGACAATCTGGACCACTCGCTCGTCATGCGAGCGGTCCGGAAGTACACGCGGTGCCGGTGGATTCTGCTCTATGTGCAGCGGTGGCTGACCGCTCCGATGCAACAGGACGACGGAACCCTGGTGCCGCGCACGACGGGGACGCCCCAAGGGGGCGTCGCGAGCCCGCTCCTGGCCAATATCTTCTTGCACCTCGCGTTCGACGACTGGATGCGGACCACGCACCCGGACGTTCCGTTCGAGAGGTACGCGGATGATATCGTCGCGCACTGTCGGACGGAGACGCAGGCGCAGCAGGTCCTGTCGCACATCAAGCGACGTCTGGCGCAATGCCGGCTGGAGGTACATCCGGAGAAGACGCGTATCGTCTACTGCAAGGATGACGACCGGCCGGGGCAGTATCCCACGGAGCAGTTCACCTTCTTGGGGTACACGTTCCGCCCTCGGCGGGCGAAGAATCGATGGGGTCGGTACTTCATCAGCTTCATCCCGGCGGTGAGCAATGCGGCAGCGAAGCGGATGCGGCAGACGATGCGGCGTTGGCACCTCCCTCGGCGCAGCGACAAGGCCATCGACGACCTGGCCCGCATGTGGAATCCCGTCCTTCGCGGCTGGATTCAGTACTACGGCCGTTTCTACAAGTCGGCCCTGTACTCGGCCTTTCGCCACTTCAACGACCTGTTGATCCGATGGGCCATGCGGAAATACAAGAGGCTCCGGCGCCATCGCCGCCGCGCCACGTACTGGCTCGGGGGTCTTGCGCGTCGCGCGCCCCGGTTGTTCGCTCACTGGCATCTGCTGGGGCTGACGCCGGCGGCTGGATGATGGGAGCTGTATGAGCGGAGACGTTCACGTACAGTTCTGCGAGCGCCCGGGGGTGCGATTCCCCCGGGCGACTCACCTCGTCATCCTGTGTCAGGGACCGGCGGCTGAAGCGCTCTCCATCGCGCGGCGGTGGATGCAGGCGTTGAAGCTGACGCTGAACGAGACGAAGACCCGCACCTGCGACGCGACGCAGGAGCCCTTCGACTTTCTCGGCTACACCTTCGGTCCGATGGTGCATCGGCCGACGGGTCGCACCTACGTGGGGGCGCAGCCGTCACGGCGGGCCGTGGCCCGTTTGCGCGAACGGGTGCAGGGCATTCTACGCCCTGGCAATCAGGCTCCGTGGCCGGAAGTAGTGCGCGACGTTAACCGCGTGGTTGGCGGCTGGCAGCGCTACTTCTCGTACGGACGGTGAGCCGAGCGTACTGGAACCTGGACAAGTTTCCTGCTGTCCCGCGCCCGTGGCTTTGTGATGCGTCGGCACAAACTCCTTGGGCGAGGGACGCGGCGCTTTACGGCGGAACAGGTCTTCGGACGTGATGGCCTGTTCCACCTGGGCGCGGCGCATCGTGCGGCCCGGTCGCATGCCTTGGCGTGAAACCAGTCCGAGAGCCGTGTGCTGGAAAACGGCTCGCACGGTTCGACGAGCGCTCGCAGGAAACCGGGTATGGCCGGTGGGACTGAGGCGTCGCCCGAAAGGATGCAGCGGGACCCACCCACGGCCTGTAGCCGCGGCGCCTGCGTTCGACTCTACCGGGTGGCCACACAAGATCCAAAGTTTGGATTGTACTTTTCGCGAAATATGGCATAAGTCTTGTGTATTCAATGATTACGGGCTGTCCGGCGACGACCGGATAGGACGCCTGCGCGACGAGGTGGAGCGGCTTCGCGAGGAGTTGACGCGGCGCGAGCGTGACGCCAACAAGTTGCAGCAGGAGAACGCCCGCCAGAAGCGCCAGATCGATGGCTTGCGACGCCAGGACGAGCGACAGAAGCGGGAGATCGAGGACCTGAAGCGGCAATTGGCCGCTGCACGCCGGGCGGGGGGCCGACAAGGCACGTGGGAGACCTTCGCCAGCGGTACCCCATTTCGGTATGCAACTCGACGACCAGCGCGGCGGCGCCGGGGCCGAGTTGCACGCCGGCCGCGCCCAGCGCATCCGATGTCTGTAGCGCGTGGCGGCCCTGCACCGCTCTGCACCGCCCCACCGTCTTGCCGCGCAGCAAGCCCGCGTCGGCCAGCTGCTGCAACACCCAGGTGAAGACCGCCCGATGCGCTTCCAGGCTCAGCAGTCTACACGCGTTCGCGAGATCGTCGAGTGGTCGGGTGGCGACGCCGGCGGCGCCAGACGCAGAGAGGATCGTAGGCCCAGCGAATCCGCAGCCCGCCACGGGATCACCCGCTCCGAGTCCAGGCCCTCGAAGTAGCCGACCAAGAGCAGCCGAAAGTAGCGGCCCGGAGCCAGACTCGGTCGCCCCATCCGCGCGTAGAACGGAGCGCACAGCTTCTCGACGAAAGCATCGAAGCCGGCCGCGCCGAGGATCTGGTTCAAACGCTCGTAGAACGGGTGGCCGCCGCCCTGTGGAAGGTCCGCGGTCGCCACCCACATCGGTTGTTGGGACCCGTCGTCGCGGGTCGTGCCCATTGCCATTCCGGCCAGTGTAGGGCACGGGATCGGTCATGTCGATCCCTCCTGGAACGGACTTTCGCCACGGGCTGCTAAGCGACGTTTACAGAGCCGAGCGTCACGGAGCGCCACTCGAACACCTGGCTGTACTCTTGTGCGCCGGTGATGTCGCTGGACGATTCCTTGCGGACATCTACTTCGGCAATGGCTTGGCGCACCGCTGGGGAGCGCCGGGAAGAAGCTTATGGCTACTCGATAGCCCCATACACCGCGTCGAGAAACCCCTCCCGGAACCCGCCCCCGTACGACGGCGATGCCGCTCCCATGATGACGGTCACCATGTCCTGCACCGGATCGATGAAGAACCGCGTGCCGGACGAGCCGTCCCACCAGAACGTCCCCTCGCTGACCGGATGGGGAGACAGGCCGGCGTCCATGACCACGCAGAAGCCGAGGGTCCAGCCGCGGCCGGGTTGCGGGTTGCCGAAGCCGATGGGCAGCAGGGCGTCGGGAACCCGGTTGACGGTCATGAGCGCGACCGTGGCCGGCTGCAGCACGCGAACGCCGTCGAGCTCGCCGCCGTTGAGGAACATCTGGGCGAAGCGCAGGTAGTCGCGCACGGTGGAAACCAGCCCGACGCCGCCCTCGACCAGGGTCGGCTGTTCGGTGAACGGGACCGGCTCGATGGCGTAGGGGCGCAGCTCGCCGTCGGGGCCCGGGCGGTAGGCGGGCCCGAAACGGTCAGCGCGGGACGGGTCGACCCGGAACACGGTGTCGGTCATGCCGAGCGGCTCGAAGATCCGCTCGCGGAGGAAGGCGTCGAACGGCATGCCGGACCAGACCTCGAAGAGCCGGCCGAGAATGGTGGTGGAGATGCCGTAGCGCCAGCGCGTTCCCGGATCCTCGAACAGCGGCACCCGGGCGGCGTTGCTCACCATCTGCTGCAGCGTGATCGAACGCAGGCGCACCTGCTCGGCGCGGTAGATGGACGAACTGCGGCTGCCGAGGCCGGACGTATGCAGCAGTAGATGCTCGACCGTCATCTCGGTTCGGCGTGGGCGGGTCGCGGTCATGTCTGGGCTCGACGCGTCGACGAACACGCGTTGGTCCGCGAACTCCGGCAGGTACATCGACACGGGGTCGTCGAGCTCGAAGCGGTCCTCCTCCCACAGGATCATGGCGGCGAGACTGGTGATGGGGCGCGTCATCGAGTAGAGGCGGAAGAGAGCGTCGTCGCGCATCGCAAGCCCGCGCTCGCGGTCGAGATCGCCGAGGGCTTCCAGGTAGACGAGCCGCCCGTGCCGCGCCACGGCGGCCACGACGCCGGCGATGTCTCCGTCATCCACATGGGTCCGGAGCCGGCGCGTCGCTTCCGCCAGGCCGTCGGACGACAGGCCGACGGCCTCGGGCGTCGCCGTCGGCAGGGCCGGTGCGTTCTGCGCGCTGGCCGTCGGGTTCGCGGCGGCCAGCGCGGTGCCGACGAGTAGGAAGAGCACGAGCCTGCGAGTCATCTGGACACTCCTTCGGTCCGGATTAGAGACGGCGAATCGCGTGCGGACGATGGACCGGATCCACGGACGGATCCGCCACCGGATCTTCCTGCACCTTATCACCAGAAAAATTGACCATCGGGCTTGCCTTACGCGGCGACAGGTGGCAGTCTGTGCGCAGCGCACTTGGGGCGTGGTGTCTGTTGATCCGCAAGGAGTCTGAGGAGGACCCTGACATGAAGCGAAAACTGATTGTGATGAGCCTGGGCGTTCTGGTGGCCGCCGGCCTCGTGTGGGGCGGGATCCAGAGCGGCGTGGTCGGGGCTCAGGGGATGATCCCGAACGCACCGATGTTCGAGGTCGACCCGTTCTGGCCGAAGCCGCTGCCGAACAACTGGCTGCTCGGCTCGACCATCGGGGTCTCGGTCGACTCGGACGACCACGTCTGGATCGTGCACCGCGGCAACCTCGCGCCGAACGAGATTCCCGCCGCGCTCGATCCGCCGTTCGCCGAGGCCTGCTGCTTCGCGGCGCCTCCCATCCTCGAGTTCGACCAGGAAGGCAACCTCGTCCAGCATTGGGGCGGACCCGGTGAAGGCTACGACTGGCCCGAGTCGAACCATGGCGTCTGGGTCGACGGCATGGACAACGTCTGGATCGGCGGCAACGGCGGCGACGACTCGCACGCCCTGAAGTTCACGCATACGGGTGAGTTCCTGCTGCAGGTCGGCGAGGACGGCTTTGCCGATCCCGACAGCAACTCGACGACGCGCTACTCTCAGGTCGCCAAGGTCACCTTCGACAACGAGGCGAACGAGGCGTACCTGGCCGACGGGTACGGCAACAAGCGCGTGGCGGTGGTCGACGGCACGACCGGCGAGCTGAAGCGCTTCTGGGGCGCCTACGGCAACACGCCGAGCGACGACGAGCTGCCGCGCTACGACCTGGCCAACGCGCCGGCGCACGGCGCGGTCAGCAAGGACAAGTCGGGCACCCCGCAGTTCCGCAACCCGGTGCACTGCGCCGACCCGACCAATGACGGCCTGGTCTATGCGTGCGACCGGCCGGGCAACCGGGTGCAGGTGTTCACCAAGGCGGGCGAGTTCGTCGAGGAGATCTACCTCATGACGAAGACGCTCGGCGCCGGCGCGGTCTGGGACATCGCGTTCTCGACCGATCCGGACCAGACCTTCGCCTACGTTGCCGACGGCATGAACGAGAAGGTCCACGTGCTGCGCCGCAAGCCGCTGGAGTACATCTACAGCTTCGGCAGCGGCGGCCGCATGGCGGGGCAGTTCTACGGCAACCACAGCATCGCGACCGACTCGAAGGGCAACGTCTATACGACGGAGACCTACGAGGGCAAGCGCGTGCAGCGGTTCGTCTACAAGGGCATGGGCAACGCCAAGGGCGATATCGGCGTTCCGCGCCCGTAACGGCGTTCGTGCGGTCGTAATCGTAAGGGCTGGGGCGCACGTGTCCCGGCCCTTTCTCTGTACGCGGCGCGATCCCGTACGCGATACGGATCGGGCCGCGCGTGCGCCGGGTTGTTCCCGCTGAGCGCGTCTGGGTTGAGGTCGCGAAGGACCGGGCCGCGCATGCGCGGGGTTGCTCCCGCCGACCGTGCGCAGGGTTGCTTGCCCACGGCCGCGCGGGGTTGCTTGCCCATGGCCGGGGGCAGGGTTGCTTCCCCACGGCGCGGCACGTACCATGTGCACATAGACACCCGGCCGTCGCCCTTTGCTTGGTGCGACGCGCGGATTGCGCATCGTGAATGCGCGGTGAGGACACGACATGCGAACGATCTACGGGCTCGTATTGGTGGGCGCCTTGGCGATTACAGGGTGTGCGGCGGAAGAACCGGCCGGGCCCCCGTTCGACATGCGGCACACGACCCGGGATCTGATGGCCGGGATGATCGACGCGTCGGCCGATGCGCTCTGGGACGCCGTGGGCACCATCTGGGACGAGAACGGCGAGAACTACTGGGAGCCGGAGACCGAGGAGGACTGGCTCCAGGTCACCGGCGCCGCGATGGCCCTCATCGAGTCCGGCAACCTGCTCATGCTGGGCAGTCGCGCCCGTGACACCGACCAGTGGTACCAGTACTCTCAGGACATGATCGACGCGGCGGCGGTGGCGCTGGAGGCCGCCGAGGCGCGCGACCCGGACCGCATCTTCGACAGCGGGGAAGTCGTCTACAACGCCTGCAACAACTGCCACAACACCTACTGGATAGGCGACGAGCAGCGCGGCCGGACCATCCCCTGACGAATCGACCCCGCCGGGCGCGGGCGCTACGGGAGCCGGTGGGCGCCGGCGGCTCCCTGGGGGGGGGCCTTCGTCCAGTCGGGATGCACGCCGCTCGAATGCAGCCGAGCTTTGCCGCCCGGCCGCTCAAGCGCTGAAGCTGCTCCGCACGATGCACGCCGCTCGAATGCCGCGGGGCTTTGCCACAGGCTCCGAGGCGGATTAGCGCGCCGACCGGGCCGGCAGGTCGGCGATCTCCGGGCTCGCCTCGCGCTCGCAGAACGCCGCACGGGTCTCGGACGATGGGTTGGACCCGCTCGCGCTCCGCGCCACGTTCAGCAGGTACAGTCTATAGGCGGCCGGGTCCCGTCCCGGGTGCCCGCACAGCGTCACCGTATCGCCGGGCGACAGTGCGTCGCCGGTGAGGCCGGCCCGCGACAGCCGGTTGGCGGCCCGCCATTCGACGGCCCAGGTGCGCGCGCGGCCGCCATCGTCCACGATGCGGACGTGGAGCAGCGAGTGGGGATTCCCGAACAGGAACGACTCGACCTCTCCGGCAAGGACGATCGTCCGTTCCTCGTCGTAGATCTCCCCGATGGCGTGATGGCCGGCTCCGTGGAGCTCCGGCGCGGAGAACGCAACGGTCAGACAGGCGGCGACCAGAACCGGCAAGTTCCACTTCATGGCCGTTCTCCACTCGGGACGACGCGTGTTCCCGGCTTCGTCCCCGACGACGCGTCTCGGGAGCGGCGTAGTCGGAACAGCGCCCCCCAATGATAGCCCGCTCCGGGCGTGTCGATCCTGAAGATCCTCTGAAATCTCATTCGCCGTGGCCGTGCGGCCGATATCATGCGATGAATGCCGTCCAGCGTGGCCATCCCGGATGCGGGCAGGGGGCGTGCCGCCGCCGGACCCGGGCGCCCCTTGCGGGTGCTCGTGGTCGAGGACGAGCGGAAGGTGGCCGAGGCGCTGCGTCAGGGCCTCGAGGGCGAGGGCTACGACGTGGTCGTCGAGACCTCGGGCGAAGCGGCGTTCTTTCGCCTGACCACGGATCGCTTCGATTTGATCCTGCTCGACCTGCGCCTGCCCGGCCGGGACGGCATCGAGATCCTGTCGGCCGTGCGGCGGCGCGGGCTGCAGACGCCGGTGGTGGTCCTGACCGCACGTGACACGCTGGAAGATCGCGTCGTGGGTCTCGACGCGGGAGCCGACGACTATGTCGTCAAGCCGTTCGCCTTCGCCGAGCTGCTCGCGCGGATTCGGGCGGTGGCCCGCCGGGGACGGCCCGCCGAGGCCGAGCGCCTGACGGTCGACACGCTGGTCATCGACTGCGCGATCCACCGCGTGACACGGGCCGGAGAGACGGTGGAGTTGACGGTGAAGGAGTTCGACCTGCTGTTGCACCTGACGCGCCACGCGCGGCAGGTCGTGTCGCGCGACACCCTTGCCCGCGAGGTCTGGCGCGAGACCGCCCGCAGCACGACCCTCGACAACGTCATCGACGTGCACGTCTCGCGGCTGCGGCGGAAGATCGACGCCGATCAGCCGGTTCGTCTGATCCACACGGTACGGGGTGTCGGGTTCGTGCTGCGCGAGGCCGGGAACCCATGACCTTCCCCTGGTTGCCACGCACGCTGCGCGTCCGGCTCACCCTGTGGCACGTGGCCATGATGGTGGTGGTGCTGGCCATCTACGCGGCGGTCGTGCTGTTGATCGTCACGCGTAACGCGTCGCGGGCGCTGGATGCGATGCTGCGCAGCGATTTCCGGTGGGCCGCAGGAATGGCCGAGCAGGATCCCGACGGATCCCTCACCTGGTTCGAGGGGGATCCGTGGAGCGAGGAGAGTCCCTGGCTGCAGGTGTGGGCCTCCGACGGCACCTTGGTCTACCGGACGGCGGTCGCCCGGCGGCTCCCGGTGCCGGAGAGCGAGGCGCTGCTCGACCGCGCCGACGGCCGCATCGTCTCGGTGGCGGGCGAGCCGGCGCCGTTCCGGATTCTCGGTCGGCGGACAGTCATCGGGGGCGAACCGGTCGTCGTCCAGGTGGGCCGCTCCGAGGCGCTGATGCGCCAGGAGGTGGGCGAGCTCGCGCTCGTGCTGCTGCTCGGCCTGCCGCTCAGTGTGGCGGCGGCGGGGCTCGGCGGCTACTACTTGGCGCGGGGTGCGCTGGCGCCCATTGCGGACATGACCGGCAGGGCTCGCGCCATCACCGCGTCGCGGCTCGGTGAGCGGTTGCCGATCGAGAATTCCGACGACGAGCTGGGCCGCCTCGCGACAGTGTTCAACGAGACGCTCGCGCGGCTCGATTCGTCCTTCCAGCAGATGCGGCGGTTCACGGCCAACGTGTCCCACGAGCTGCGGACGCCGCTCACTGCGATCCGCAGCGTCGGGGAGGTCGCCCTGCGCGAGCCGCACCACGCCGCGTCGTACCGCGCCGTCATCGAAAGCATGCTGGAGGAGGCCGACCGGCTGAGTGGCTTGGTGGACCGGCTGCTGACCGTGTCCCGCGCGGACACCGGCGATCGTGCGCGCGCCCGTGACACCATCCATCTGGCGGATCTCGCCGACAACGTCGCGGGGCACCTGGGCGTGCTCGCCGAGGAGAAGGAGCAGGCGCTGGTCGTGGTGCGGGACTGTCGGCCCACCTGTCGCGGCGACCGGATCGTGCTGCGGCAGGCATTGATCAACCTGGTCGACAACGCGATCAAGTACACGCCGCCCGGCGGCGAGATCCAGGTCAGAGTCTCGGCCTTGAACGGCAGTGCGGTTCTGGAAGTCACCGACACGGGTCCCGGCGTTTCCGAGCAGCATGCACCGTACCTGTTCGACCGCCTCTATCGCGTCGCGGGATCCGACGCGACGGGAACGGGTGAGGATCTGCAGGGCGGCGACGGCGCGGGCCTCGGACTCGCGATTGCCCGCTGGGCCGTCGAAGCCAACCGCGGGCGACTCAGCTACGAGCGGGAACGGCGTGGCAGCACCTTCCGCATCACGCTGCCGGGAGACGGGCGCGACGTCTCCGCTTGACCCGCTTCAGCAAATCTTCAGAATCCTGCTCCAAGCAAGCCGCTAGGATTCCGGATCAGGCGAATCTCGGAGGTGCTGCAGCGTGGCGAGTAACGAATCGAGGCGTGGGCTCCGGGCGGCGGTACGCTGGCTGATCCTGATCCACCGCTACCTGGGCATTCCGCTCAGCGCCCTCTTCGTGGTCTGGTTCGCCTCCGGCATCGTGATGATGTACACGGGAGACATGCCGCGGCTGACGCCGGAGCTGCGGCTCGAACGGCTGCCGGCGCTGGACTTCGATCGCATCGCGCTGGCCCCGGCCACGGCGGCCCGGCGGGCGTATCTGTCGCCGACGCCGCAGCGCGCCTCGCTGCTGACGGTGATGGACCGGCCGGCCTACCGGTTCGACGGCGTGACCGTGTTCGCCGACACCGGGGAGCGCCTCGGCGAGGTGGGACCGGACGCCGCGGCGGCCGTTGCGAGCCGGTTCGCCGGTGAGCCGCCCCGTGCCGTCGATTACGTCGGCACCCTCACGGAGCCCGATCAGTGGACCCTGGTGGAGCGGCGGCAGCTTCCGCTGCACAAGCTGGTGATCGACGACCGGGCCGGCACCGAGCTCTACGTCTCGCCGCGGACGGCCGAGGTGGTGATGCTCACCACGCGGGGCAGCAGGGCGCTGGCGTGGGTAGGGGCGATCCCCCACTGGATCTACTTCACGGCGCTGCGCACGAACCAGCCGCTCTGGTACGACATCGTGGTCTGGACCTCGACCCTCGGCTGCCTGCTCGCCGTCATCGGGCTGGTTCTGGGCGTCACCCAGTTCCGCTGGCGTCTGCCGCGGGCAGACATCCGCGCGGCGGGCGGTCTTCGGGCGCGGATCCCGTACGCGGGCTGGATGCGCTGGCACTACCTGACGGGCGTCGTCTTCGGACTCGTGACCCTGACCTGGGTCTTCAGCGGCTTGCTCTCGATGGATCCCTACGCCTGGAACAACGCTAGTGGCCTCGACGTCCCGCGCCACGCGTTGTCCGGCGGTCCGGTCGATCTGGCGCGTTTCCCGGCGCTGGACAGCCGGGCATGGGAGCGCCTCGCCGCCGGGCAACCGGCGAAAGAGATCGAGCTGTTGCGCATACAGGACGAGCCCTACTACGCCGTGCGCGTGGCGGCAGGACCGGTGGAGTCGGCCGGCATCCCGCCCGAGCGCCGGGCGAACGTCGACGGAGACGGGGGCGGGCGCGGGCCGCTGCTCGTCGCGGCCGATACATTGGTGCTGCGCAAGGAGCTGTTCAGTCGCGAGTCGCTGTTGAAGCGGTTGACGGCGGCGGTTCCGGGCGTGCGGGTGGTCGAGTCCGAGCTGCTGGACCGGTACGACGCCTACTACTACGCGCGCGGCTACTCGCGCGAACGGCAGGCGCCGTTGCCGGTGCTGCGCGTCAAGTTCGGCGACCCCATGGAAACCTGGGTCTACGTCGATCCGGCACTGGGCCGGGTGGTCGCCCGCGAGCACCGGTTCACCCGTATCGAGCGGTGGCTCTTCAACGGGCTGCACAGCCTCGACTTCGCGTTCTGGTACGACCGCCGGCCTCTCTGGGACATCGGCGTGATTGCACTGAGCCTGGGAGGCCTTGCGTCGAGCGGCATCGGCCTCTGGATCGGGTGCGGGCGCATCCGGCGGGCGCTCGGACGCTGAAACAGGAATCCCGAGCAGCCGGGACCCACGGGCAGGCGTTGAAGGCGCCAGCGGCCGTTTCGCGGCCCGGCCGTTCAGCGCTGCATCACGATCACCGTCCCCGGTGTATCCGCCGTGGTGACGAACATCGTCGGGCGCGCAGTGTCGGTGTCCGCTTCGACGTAGTTGAGGCGGAAGAAGTCCGGTTGCGCCACGTAGATCGCTTCCCACAGCAACCCGTCGTCATGGACGAAGTCGAGCTGGCGAGGCGATTGGGTGGCGTCGACCTGGATCCGGCCTCCGAACTCGTTCCCGGCCGCGGTGCGCAGTGCGAAGCGGTCATCGGTGATGGTGAGGACGCCGCCGACGATGACGTCGAACGGCCTGCCGCGCTGCTCGGCCGCCGCCACCGTCCACTCGCCCTGCAGCGTCTGGAGGTCGTCGTCGCCCTGTGCCAACGGGAAGCCTGCGTTCAGCAGCAGGAGGAGGGTGATCAGTGCGGGTGCCGTCTTGCGCATGGGTAACCTCCGGGGTCATGCCTTCACGATGGGGAATGCGCCGGTCTCGCTGCCGAGAATCGCGGCGGGATCGACGCCTAGCCAGCGCCGCAGCACGTCCGCGTAGACGTCGCGGAAGTCGACCGTGGCGTCGAGGCCCCCGCGGGTGACCTTGCCGAGGTCGGCCGGCTCGCCGAGCAGTCCTGCCCGCACCCCGCCGCCCATCACGAACAGCACCCCGGCGTCGCCGTGCTCGGTGCCGTGGCTCCGGTTCTCGGCAACGTGGCGGCCGAAGTCGGAGAAGGTCAACAGGAGTACGCGGTCGAGCTGTCCCGACCGCCGCAGATGACCGGCGAAGGCGCGCAGGCCGCGTCCGAGCTCGGTGAAGAGGATGCGGTGCTTTGCGAGCTGATCGACGTGCGTGTCGAACGAAGCGGTGGCCGGGGTGTCGAACGATCCGATGGAGACGTAGTAGACGCGGGTCGGACAGCCGGTCTCGATCATGTCGCCGGTCCATCGGAGGGCCTGACCGAACTCGGTGTCGGGGTAGTCGAAGTCCTCGCCCGTCCCGGCCCTGGCGCGATGGAGCTGGCGCGCGGCGTGCGCGAGGCCGTTGTCGATCTGGCGGAGGTAGTCGAGCCGGACGGGGCGCGTACCGCGCGCAGCGTCGGCGATGGTCGGGACGGTGTCCATCCCGAGCAACAACTCGGGATGGCCGATCGAGGTGCTGCGGTCCGACGCGGAAGCCAGCGTCCGGCCGAGCGATTCGGCGAACTGCACGCCCGCCAGCGGCTCGTCGCCGCACTCGCAGGCGTGATCCAGGTACCGGCCCAGCCATCCGTGCTCCGGCGCCCTGGGGGCCACGGAGCCGGTTTCCCAGATCTCGGTCGCGCGCACGTGGGATCGGGACGAGCGCGGGTAGCCCACGCCCTGCACGATGCCGGCATGGCCGTCGTCCATGAGCCGGCGCACGTCGGCCAGCCAGGGGTTCAGGCCGAGGTCGCTCCCGTCTACCCTTATCGTCTCCCGCCGGGGAATGGCAATCGTCGGCCGTGCGCGATAGTAGCGGTCGTCGCGCACCGGAATGACGGTGTTGAGCCCGTCGTTGCCCCCGCGCAGGCGCAGGACGACCACCACGCGCCCGTCGTGGCTCGCTTCCGCGCCCGGAGTGGCCGCCTGTGCGCTGCGGCGGACGAAGAACGGCACGGTCGGGGTGAGTGCGAACCAGGTCAGCAGGTCGCGTCGGCTGATGGAGCTCATCGGATCCTCCAGACTGGCGCTCACGCCAGTTGATACTGCGGGGACATCATCACGCGCCGGATGAAGGCGTTCCGTCCTTCCGGCGAGCCGAGGCCGGGAACTTCCCGTTCGAGCACTTCGGCATCCAGTCCCGGGGCCGGGTCGAGCCGCTCGAGCAGCGCCGCCGCGGACGCTTCGCCGAGTGTGGTCTCGACAGGCGCCGTCGACGTGCCGGCGGCTTCCTCGGTCGACGGGTCGGCGCGTTCGAGACCGAGGGGCGGCATTCGGCCCGCCAGGGCGGCGGCCAGGTGGTAGCGCACGGTGAGGCGGGCGGGGGGTTCCACCCAGGCTTCCTGACCGGGCCAGCCTCCCTCGCCGTTGTCGGGGGTGTCGAAGAGCGTCTGGCCGCTCGCCCGCAGCCAGCGGTCGAGCTCGACAATCGGAGGCGAGACGATGCCCAACTGCCGGCAGGCGCCGGCGGCCAGATGAACCGGACTCTTGATCAACGCCCACCGCGACGATCCGGACCAGAAGGCGTCCGAACGCACGACCTCGCGCAGCAACGCCTCGATGGATCCGCCGGTCGCCCGGTAACTGGCCGCCAGCCGCGCCTCGAGTGCCCTGTCGGGATCCTCGATGCCGAGGTGGGCGATCAACAGGCGGCCGAAACGGCGCGCCGTCGCTTCGTGCGCGGCGAGCCACCTGACCGCCGAGCGCGCGCCGAACGAGCCGGTGCGGCCGAGAATGGTCTTCGGACCGGCGTCGAACTCTTCCGGACGGAAGGTCGGCACGAGGCCGGTGCGGCGGGCCGTTCGGGGCGCGCGGGGATCGATTGGCCGGGCCGGCTCACGGCCGTCGGGGGCAACCAGGAGCCATCCGGTGAGCGCCCGCGACAGCTCTTCGATGTCGCGCGGCTCGTAGGCGCCCTCGCCCACCGACCAGTGGTCGAGGATGAGCTTGGCGGGCCGGTCGGACACCCGCAGCCGCCGGTGATCGTCCATGCCGACCTGCATCATCATCGCGGGGTCGACGACGAGGCTCGCGAGCAGGTCCGGGACGGTTCCCAGACATCGCCGGCGAAGCAGGGCGTTGCGTCCGTGCAGCGCGTGCGGGGCGTCGACCGAGCCCGTGCTGCTGCCGAATACCCCGTGCAGGAATAGCACGAGGTTCTCGCGCAACGGGGCCGGCGAGGTGAGCAACTCCGCCAGCCACCAGCGGCGCACATCCTCGATGGCGGCCCGAACGTCCTGTGCCTGCCGGTCGACGATCGCCTCGAAGTCTTCGTCGGATACGCCCTCGAATCGCAGGGCCGGGTTGCCCCAGATACCGCGGGCGGCCTCGGGTCGCTCCGGATAGGGAGTGTCGCGCACCGCCCTCAGGAGCACTTCCAGGGCCTCGTCCGCCGACAACCCCTCCAGGGTCCGATCCAGCTCCGGTGTGGCCGCGAAGGCCAGGCGCCGCAGCAGATGCCGCCGTTCCGCGGCCGTGAGGGCGTCGCCCGTTGCCTGTTCCTGCATCCGAGTCATGGAACCTCTCCTGTGCTCGCGTCATCCGGCAGCGGCACGACCGGCGCGCCGGCTTGCACCCTGGCTTGCGACAAGCCCCGGCGGGGCCATCGCGGAGCGACGACGCGCGTCCACCACAGGAGGAGGCCGGTGACCGCCAGCACCCCGGGCGCCAGACCGGTGACGAGCCACACGAAGCGGATTCCCGGACCTCCGAAGTTCCCGAAGTGCAGCGGGCCGACCCAGGCCATGACGGTGTCGCCGAACGTGGCGGCCGGCCGTTCCGGTGCGGCTAGCGGTTCGCCGGTGTACTGGTCGAGGTGGACCGTCCGCAGGTGGCGGGCGCCCAGCGGCGTGGGACGCCGATCGGTGAAGAGCACCCGGAAGGACGCGTCGTCGGTTGCGGGCAAGACGACCCGGGCCACGAAGGCGTCCGGTTCCGACCGGCGCGCAAGGTCGACCATCTCCCGCCAGGTCGGTCGCGGCGCGGAGGCGCGGCCATCGGGATTGGACTGCGGCGGGCGGACCGTGGTCAGGGGCGAGACCCAATCGACCGCCGCGCGGAACTCGTTGGGGAACACGAAGTAGGCACCGGTGACGGCCCACCCGGCCGTGAGAACGAGCATCCAGATGCCCACCGCGCCGTGCAGCTCCCAGGTCATCCGCCGCCAGGGGCGGCGCCAGTCGACGACCAGGCCGCGTCGCCATCCCGCCCGCCCCGGCCACCAGATGAACAGGCCGGTGGCGCATAGCAGGAGAAGACAGAGCGCCCCGACTCCGTTGATTACCCGACCGGTGGGGCCGGCGAGCAGGTCGAAGTGCAGATCCTGCAGGGTGCGCACCACCGAGTGCTCGGGCAGCTCGCCCAGCACCTCGGCCGTGACCGGGTCGCTGAGCACTGTGCGGAAACGGTCGTCCTCGGTGACGTACGCGAGATGGGTCGGCCGCACGGCCGTCGGTGCGTCGACCCCGGAGAGACGTCCTCGGGGGTAGGCATCCCGCACCCGTTCCAGGACCGTAACGATGTCCGCCTGCGGGCCGGCGGTTCGGGCCGTCAGCAGTTCCGGGTGCGCGGCGCGCTGCAGGTGAATGCGGAACACCAGCGCGGCCCCGGTCACCGAGACCACCAGCACGTAGAGCGCCGCCGCCACCCCCACCCAGAGGTGCACCTGGAACAGGACGCGCCGCAACGGTCCCGAACGGTCGAGCAGGCTCACGATCAGCCGCCGATGTCGAAGCGCCCGCCCGCGACGACCGCGCGCGGCAGGCCCGGGTACCCGAGTGCGCTGTCGTACACCGTGTTCGTCAGGTTGTCGATTCGCAGGAACAGCGTCAGGGCCCGGTGGACCCGGAACTGTCCGCCCGCGGTGAGCAGCGTGTAGCCCGGGTTGACGCTGATGTCCACCCCGCGCCCGTCGGAGAGTCGCTGAAGCCCCATGAACGAATTGTCGTGCCGGTCACCCGTGATCCGCAGGTTCAGGTTCAGGCTGCCGCGCCCCTGCGTGTAGCCGACCCGCAGGTTGCCGGAATGCAGCGGCCGGCGCAGCAGCGGCTGTCCCGGCTGGAACTGCTCGCTGGTGCTGACGTTGGTGACCACCTCGGTGTCGACGAGCGCGTAGGAGGCGCTCGCGGTGAGCCCGCCGACGGGCCGCTGCAAACCGAACTCGAACTCGACCCCGTCGGCGCGCGACCCGTCGATGTTGACGTAGTCGGGCAGGCCGTCACCGGCGAACCCGGGTGAGGGCGAATAGGCGATCTGGTTCTCGTAGTCGTTGTTGAACCAGGTGAAGCTCGCCCGCCAGCGCTGGTCGTCGAACGTGAGCTCGGCGCCGGCGTCCACCGTGACGGCCTCCTCCGGCAGCAGGGACAGATCGCCGTCGACCCACTGCGAGCCGAACAACTGCGAGAAGTTCGGGTTCTTGATGCCGCGCCCGACGTTGGCCGACACCTTCAGCGACGAGAGCGGGCCCTCCCGGAACGGCAGGGGATACCCCCCCGCGGACAGTTTCGGGTTGACCGAGGTCCCGTAGTGGGCGTTGTCGTCGATGCGCGTCCCGGCGGTGACGAACCAGGCGTCGGCGACGTTGAACTGCTGCTGCACGAAGTAGGAGTGGTTCGCCACCGTCTGCAGCTCGTCGAGCGCATTGGTCTCGCTGTAGTAGTCGTAGCCGGCGCTCAGCACCTGGTTGTCCAGCCAGGTCGCGTTGAGCTGGTAGCGCGCGGCCGGGCGGCGCAACTGCGTCTCGAAATCGGAGGCCCAGTCGAAGCCGTTGTAGGGGCCGTTCTGTGCGAGGAACTGACCGGAGCCGAGACCGGTAGGATCGGCGGCCAATGTGTCGAATGTTGCCTGGTCCAGCAGCCGTACCAGCCGCGGCCCGGCCGGATAGAGCGCGCCGGGCATGCCTTCGAGGATCGCGAAGACGCGGTATTGCGGATCGCTGCCGTCGTCCACGAACTGACGCCCGGACCGGAAGTAGCTCACCGTCGCGGAGTGGTCGATGCGCGAGGAGAGCGTCTGGTCGAAGTCGAGGTGCCACGTCAGGTCGTCCGTGTCGGCGCCGGTGCCGGTGTCGCCCGGCGCGTACGTGATCGGGCCGACGGAGTTGGCGCGGGCGTTGCTGTAGCGGAAACCGGTACGCAGCCTGGTGCTGTCGCCGAGGATCGCGCCGACGTTGCCGTCGATCGTCTGCTGATCGAAGCGGTCGAGCTCCGTCAGGCGGTCCTGGAACGCGCCGTCGGTTCCGCGGTAGGCGACGCCGAGCTGGTAGTCGACGCGCTGCTGCGCGCCGCCGAGCACCCGCAGGTCTCCGCGGGCCGTTCCGAACGAGCCCCCCTCGATCGAGCCGGCCAGTCTGGGCCCGCTGTCCGGCGTTCCCCGCTTCGTGAAGATCTGGATGACCGACCCGATCGCATCCGAGCCGTAGAGCGCCGACTGCGCGCCCCGAACTACCTCGACCCGCTCGATCTCGCTGGCGGAGACGCGGCCGAAGTCGTAGTAGCCGCCGTTGGCGTTCACACGCACCCCGTCGATCAGGACGTGGTTGTAGTCGGACTCGCCGCCACGCGCGAAGACCGACGTGAGCGAGCCCTCCCGGCCGGTCGACTCGATGTTGAGGCCGGGCACGTAACGCAGAACGTCCGCCACCGAATGGCTGCCAAGCGTTTCGATGTCGTCCTCGGTGAAGACCGAGTGGGACTCCATGACCGACGCGCTGCCTTCCGCGGTCCGTGACGCGGTGACGACGACCATGTCGCTCAGCGGGGCGATGTCGAGCCTGAAGTCGGCGGTCGCACCGGCGCCCGCGGTCAGTTCGGTTGCGCCCGCGGCGAATCCGTCGAGTCGCGCCGTCACGCGATAGCGTCCGCCCGCGGGCAGATCCAGTCGGTACCGTCCGTCAGCCCCCGTGGTCGTGTTCGACACCACGCGGAGGCCGCGCAGCCCCTCGACCGTGGCGCCGGGCAGGACCCCGCCGGAAGAGTCGGTGACTGTGCCGGTCACCGCCAACGGCTCCTGGGCGACGACGGTCGCGGCGGCGAGCGAACAGAACAGGATTCCGAGCAGGGCGTACCGCGTCATGGGGTCTCTTCCTTAACGTTCGAGGTCCGGAGCGACGGCGACACCGAGTGATGTCGAGCCAGTGCGCCGTGCTCGACCCGGGATTCGAGTCTAGTGAGTGCTCCCTGGTCGCGTTCTGAAGAATTCCTTAAGAATTCCTGAAGCCGTCGTTGTCGTCCGGGGCAACTCGTATAGAGTGGGTCGGCTGTCCTGAACTTTTCTGTCGCCGGAGTCTTCGCTTGCTGCTGCATGCCACCGGACTACTGTGCGCGCTGGGGGCCGCGACCTTCGCGACCACGGTGCGGGACCGTCGTGGCGCCCTCGCGCTGGCGGCCGGCTTCGTGCTTGGAATCGCCTGGGTCCAGCCGGACCCGGGATGGGTAGGCGCCGGCGTCGGAGGCGTTGCCTGCCTGTCGCTCGTTCGTCCCCGGGGAGCCCTTGCGATGCTGGCCGGGCCGTTGACCGCCGGTGCGGCGGGCGGGCTGTGGATCCGGATACTGGCCGGCTACGGCCTGCCGGCGTGGACCGCGTGGCTGCTGGCGCTCGGCGTGCTTCTCATTGCGGCGGTTTCGTCACACCGCGATCGGAGTTTCGCCGCTCCGGCGGTTCGGGAAGATGCGCTGGCCGCGCTGGCGATGCTCGGTTTCGCCGTCGCCGCCGCTCCGGGAGTGGCGGCGGGGTGGCGCGCGGCGCAGGCGATGAATCTCGCGTCGGAGGACATGGTCAGGCCCGGCGTGCACCCGGGCGTGGTCATCGGGCTGGCGGCGGTCGTCGCGATGGGGGGCCTGCACACGTTGCGGAGGCGCGGGTGAACCTGCTCGGGACGCTCGAGAACGGTCTGTTCGCCCTCGCGCAGGTGCTGCGCTTTCCCGTGATCGCGATGCTCTGGGTGGCGGTCGGGGCGGCAGTCTTCCTGGCCGGCGGGTGCGTGATGGAATGGCTCGCCCGGCGGCGGGAGCGCGCGGGCTTCGACCTGAATGCCTGGCTCGATGCCGGCCCCGTGCTGGGTGCGGACGCGACGCGGAGGGCGACCCTGCCCGCGCCGCTGCGCGCTCTGCTGCGCGACGTCGACGCCGAGCGCCCGAAGCCGTCGTTCGGCGACGGCGGTCTGGAGCACCTGGTCCTGGAACGCGAAGAGCGGGTCCGGCGTACGTTGAACGGTTCGCGCCTGCTGGTCAAGGTGGGCCCGAGCCTCGGCCTGCTCGGCACCCTCATTCCGATGGGTACGGCGCTGGCCTCGCTGACCGCCGGCAATCTCGAGGCGATGGCGGGTCAGATGGTCGTCGCTTTCACCACGACGATCGTCGGTCTGGCGGCCGGGACGGTCGCCTACGTCATCCAGATCGTACGCCACGGCTGGGTCAACGAGACCGTGCGCGAACAGCGGTTTCTGGCCGAGCGCCTCGCCGGCGAGCTGGCCCGCGACGCGTTGCGCGAGATTGCGCCGGAGGAAGCACACGATGGGACGCTTTCTGCACCTGCCCTCGCCCGCTGACGCCGAGGACGAGGATCCGCTTTCCGGCGTGGCAAACATCTTCGACGTCTCGGTGGTGTTCATCGTCGGCCTGATGATCACCCTGTTCTCCGTCTATCGCATCGGCGATCTCGTCGATCCGGAGAGCGAGGTGACGCTGGTCAAGACCAACGCCGACGGCCTGAGCGAGATCATCGTCAAGCGGGGCACCGAGATCACGGCGTACGAGCTGACCGGCGAGACGCTCGGCGGACAGGGCGAACGCCTCGGTACCGCCTATCGCCTGGCCGACGGTCAGATTGTCTACGTGCCCGACTGAGAGGTGCGGCATGAGAGGCGCAGCAATACATCCGCAGCGACGCGCGGCCCCGCGGCGATGTTCCGCGGTGGGCCGTCATGCAGGCCGGGCCGCCTGCCTCGTGGCCGGAATCGCCGTGTTGACGGCCGGTGCGGCCGGTTCGGCGGCCGCCCAGGAGGTACGGCTTGCGTACCTCACCGGCGATTCCACTCTGCCGGGCATTCTGAGCGCGTGGAAGGCGGTGCTCGGGGAGCGTCCCGACCTGCGCGAGCGCGTCTCGGTCACGCTGGTGACCGAATCGCTGCTCGACTCGGTCGATCCCGAGGAGGTGCTGCGCAGCGACGTGCTCGTCCTGCACGTCCACGACCAGCACACGCTCGAGCGGTTCGACGAGACCTACGGTGTCGACCTCGTCGCCGGGGTCACCGGCCGCGGGCTGGTGCTCGGCGTGGGGGAAGGACTGCTGCCGCGGGAGCACTATGTCGAGCGCGGCGTGGCCTGGGACGGCCGCGCGCGCGCGTTCTGGGAGCACTCGGGCTTCGCGAATCAGGTCGGGCTGCTGAAGTACGCGCTGTCGGCCGCGGGTATCCCGGGGATGACCGTGCCGGAGCCGCAGCCGAGCCTGGAGGCGGGCTACTACTACCCCGACACGCCCGCCACGGCGGGAACCGGCGCCGGGTCCACCGGCCGTGTCTTCGCTACCTGGGAGGCGTTCGACGCCTGGCGTCGCGCCGCCGGGAAGCACCGGCCGGGGGCGGCGCGCGTGGCAATCGGCTTCTACGGGTCCAACTACGACGACGGCGACACCGCGCTCATCGATGCGGTGATCGCGGAGATCGAGCGACAGGGCGCCGAGGCGATACCGATCTTCGGCTATCCGGCCGGCATCGCGTTCGAGACGCTGCTCCGCGGTCCCGACGGCGCGGCGCGGGCCGACGTCGCACTGGCGTTCCTGTTCCGCTTCGCCGGTCCCGAGGCCGGCGAGTCGCTGCGCAAGCTCGACATACCGGTGCTCAGTCTGATCAGCCTCTACGGGCGGAGCGAGGCCGAGTGGCGCGCCTCGGCGCAGGGGCTGTCGATGTTCGAGGGGACGTTCCAGATCGCCGTGCCGGAGCTGGCGGGTCTGGTGGCCCCGACGGTGGTCGGAAGCAAGGAGCGCCGCACTGACCCGGACACCGGGTTGACCATCGTCGCGAGTCAGCCGATTGCTTCCCGCGTCACGATGGCCGTGCGGCGAGCGCTGGGCTACGCGGCGCTCGCCGCGGCGCCGAACGCTGACAAGCGGGTGGCGATCCTGTTCTACAACTACCCGCCTGGGAAGGCCGGCATAGGGGCCAGCTACCTGAACGTCGCCGAGTCGCTCGCGAACGTCCTCCAGGAGTTGCAGGCGGCGGGGTACGACCTCGGCGGAGACGATATCGATCTCTCGTCCGAAGGGCTTCTCGAACAGATGATCGCCCGGGCGCGGAACGTCGGCGGGTACGCCCCCGGCGAGCTCGACGCGATGCTGGCCCAGGGCGACACCGCGCGCGCCTGGATGGGCGACTATCTGCGCTGGCTCGGCGGCTACGCGCCGGAGCTGCGGGAGAAGGTGGTTGCCGACTGGGGCCGGCCGGAGGACGTGACCCTCATGGCGAGGGACGGCAGCCTCATCATCCCGGCCCTGCGCTGGGGCAACGTCGCGGTGCTGCCGCAACCGGCGCGCGGGTGGGGCGAGGACGGCGAGAAGCTGTATCACGCCAAGGACCTGGCGCCGCATCACCAGTACGTCGCGGCCTACTCCTGGCTGCGTGCGCCCGAGCCGGTCGGGTTCGGCGCCGATGCGGTCGTCCACCTGGGGACGCACGGCACGCTCGAGTGGCTCGACGGCAAGAGCCTGGGCCTGTCCGCCGCCGACGCCCCGGACGCGCTTATCGCCGACCTGCCCAACCTGTACGTCTACAACGTCGACGTGGTGGGTGAGGGGCTGGTGGCGCGCCGTCGCGGCATGGCAACGCTGGTGGACCACATGGTGCCGCCGTTCGTCAAGAGCGGGTTGCTGCCCGAGCTGGCCGCGCTCAGCGAGAGCGTCGACGACTATCACAACAACGTGCACAAGAACGTGCAGCTCGCCGAGGCGTACGCGGACGAGATCCGTCGGCAGGCGCACGACCTGGGGATGGTCAAGGATCTCGGTCTGGAGCTGGGGACCGGGGCGGAGATCGAGCACGACACGCTGCACGCCATCGAGGACTACCTGATAGAGCTGCGGGGGCAGAACATCCCGTACGGGCTGCACGCCTTCGGCCGCACGCCGGAGGCGGAGATGCGCGCCAGCACCGTGGACGCGATCGTGTCGGTCGACCGCGACCTGCTGCCGGACGACAGCACGGTGATGGCGGCGGACATGGAGCGGCGCATCGTCGAGTCCGGGCCGCGCGAGCTCGGTCACCTGCTGCGCGGGCTCGACGGCGGCTACGTTCCGGCGGGGAACGGAGGCGAGCCCATCCGCAATCCGGACGCCTACCCCACCGGCAAGAACTTCTACGGCATCGATCCCAACAAGGTGCCGAAGCCGGCCGCCTGGACGCTCGGCGTCTTTCTCGCGGAGCGGATGTTGCGGGACCACATCGCCGAGCACGGGCGGTATCCGGAGAAGGTGTCGTTCGTCATCTGGGGCGCCGAGACGATGCGTCACGAGGGGGTGCTCGAGTCCCAGATCTTCCACCTCCTCGGCACGCGCCCGGTCTGGGACGCCCGCGGCAGGGTGGTCGACGTCGAGGTGGTTCCGGCGCGCGAGCTCGGCCGGCCGCGGGTGGACATCGTGATTGCCTCGGCCGCCGAAGGAATGTTCAACAACGTCACGCGGTTGATGGACGAGGCCGTGCAACGGGTGAAGGTGCTCGACGAGGCCGAGAACTTCGTCCGCCGTCACTATCTGGCGACGCGAGCGGCGCTCATCGACCGCGGGTACGCGGAGGAGGACGCCGACCGGCGCGCCGGGGTGCGCATCTTCGACGAGCCGCCGGGAACGTTCAACCTGAACACGTCGCGCATCGCCGCGGCGAGCGGCACCTGGGACAGCGACCGGCCGATGGCCGACGAGTACCTGTCGAAGATGGGGCACGGCTACGGCAACGGGTTCTGGGGCGAGCCGATGGAGGACGTGTTCCGCCTGGCGCTCTCGGGCACCGAGAAGGTGGTGCACAGCAGCTCCACCATGCTCTACGGCGCCCTCGACAACGACGACTTCTTCATGTACATGGGCGGCCTCGCGGCGGCCGTACGCAGCATCGACGGGGAGAGCCCGCAGATGGTCGTCACCAATACGCGCGACCCGGGCCAGCCCGAGATGACGAACATCGACAAGTTCCTCGGGGCGGAGTTCCGGACGCGCTACGTCAACCCGACCTGGATCGAGGGGATGCAGCGCGAGGGCTACGCCGGCGCCGGCGAGATGCGGGCGTTCGTCGAGTACCTCTGGGGCTGGGACGCGACGGTGCCCGAGACGGTCGACGACGCGATGTGGCAGGAGTCGTTCGCGGTCTACGTGGAGGACCGGCACGACCTCGACCTGAAGGCGTTCTTCGACGAGCACTCGCCCCACGCGTATCAGGACATAACCGGCCGGATGGTCGAGACGATCCGCAAGGGCTACTGGGCGGCCGACGACGCGACCACCGAGCGGCTGCTCCGCGAGCACGTCGAGAGCGTCGCCGCGCACGGCGTCGGCTGCTCGGAGCATACCTGCGGCAATCCCCGGCTGCTGCGCTACGTGCTGGAGCAGGGCGCCGCGATGAACATCCCCGGCCCGGCCCTGGAGGCCTACCGGGCGGCGCTGGAGGAGGCGATCGGCGCCGACATCGAGACCGCGGCGGCGGAGGCGGAGGAATTCGTCCGGTGGAACGAATCGCGTCCGGCGCTGACCACGATGAACATCGAGGGCTTCCGGATGGAGGAGTCGGCGGACGACGCCGAGCCGCTGCCAGCGCCGCCGGCCTCGGGCGCGGACGACGGCGTCTGGACCCCGCTCTGGGTCGGCGCGCCGCTCGTGGGACTGCTCGCCGTCTGGCGCTGGCGCCGCCGTCGGGGATAGCGCCCCGAAACGCCTTGCCGGCTGGGCGTTTCGGCCCATCCCCGGGACGTGCTCCGTTGGCCGGGTCGTGTCATATGTCGCGGTGGGTTGCCGCCCTGCTTTCGTCTGTTCTCTTTTGCGCCGTCGTGCCGGCCGGCGCCCAATCGGGTTCCGTGCAGGTCAGCCGGAGTGGGCGGGGGGCGTACGAAGCAAGCCTCGCGGCGCACCCCCGCGGTTTCGCGGTCGCATGGCACGACACCCGCCACGGGTTGCCCGAGATCTACGCGCGGCTTGTCGACGAGACCGGCCGACCCGTTTCCGACGAGTACCGCCTGACGGCGAGCGCGGGCCGCTCGTACGAGCCGAGCATCGACGTTCCCGATCCGGATATTTCCGACGATCTTGTCGTGGCGTGGTACGAGGTGGCCGCCGACGACTCGTCGTCGCTCGCAAGGGTCGGCGCTTGGGCGGCCGACGGTACGCCGCGCTGGGCGAGAACCCTGTCCGATCCCCGCCGCCGTGGGCGCGCGACCGCGGTTGCAGTGGCCGGCGATCGGATGCAGTGTGTCTGGATCGAGGAGGCGCCCCGCGTGCGTGCGGGCGACGGTGCCGGGAAGGGCGGGCCGGACAGCCGTGCAGCGGATGCCGATCGGCAGTCCTCATCCATCGTCTGGGCGCAGCAGATCGGTCTCGACGGCGAACCGCTGGGGCCGCCGCGCCGCGTTGCAGACGCGAGCCCGACGACGTGGAACTTGAACCTGCGCACGGATGAGAACGGCGTTTCCTGGGTCGTCTTCGATGCACGGTTGGGGACGCGTGCCCATGAGCTCTTTCTGGCGCGTGTCGACCATGACCGGGTGACGCTGGATCGGCTGAGCGCCGACGACGGCGCATCCTCCCTCTATCCCGACCTCGCTCTTGGCGCCGGTCGGGTTGCCGTCACGTGGTGGGACATGCGCGACGGCAACGCGGAGATCTATCTCGCGGTCGTGGACGAGGAGGGGCTGCGGAGGGATATCGAACGGGACGCTCGGCGCGTGACCGACACGGCCGGAGAGTCGATAGGCGCCTACGTTTCATGGGACGGTACCGAATTCGGGTTGGCGTGGTCCGACGAGGTCGAGCCGGGTCGGCCTCACGAGGTCTATTTCCAGCGGTTCACCGCGGCGGGCGTGCCGGCGCGGCCGCCGCGGCGGCTGACCGACAATCCGACGGCGTCGCTCATTCCGGCCATCCGCGGTGCGGGTTCGCGCTTTGCCCTCGCGTGGAACGAAGACGTCGTCGAAGCGCGCGGCGACCACCGCGGCGGCGGCCGTTCGGAAGTAGTGTTCATGTTCGCCCGATGAATGACGGCTGGTGAACGAGACGCCGGCCGCGCGCCCGTTCGCAGGGTGTCCACGATTGGCATATTCTTGTCTGCCTGCGGGGCTCCGAGGAAATCACGGCGCACTTGGGGACCGTGCCGACCCCGGCCGTAGGCACGCCGTGGAGGAACAGCGGATGAAGCCGGAATTCAGGACGGAGCAACTCGAAGCGCAGCACATCCTGGGCATTAGAGCGACGACCACGATGGACGAGATCGCGCAGATGATGGGTCCGCTCTTCGGCGAAGTATTCGGGTATATCCAGCAGCAGGGCCAGACCCCGGCCGGCATGCCGTTGACGATCTACCACTCGATGGACGGGAACACCGTCGATCTCGAGTGCGCGCTGCCCGTCGCGTCTCCCATGACCGGAACGGACCGCATCCGGGCGTGCGAGCTGCCTGCCGGGACCATGGCGGCCGTTACCCACATGGGGCCGTACGACAATCTGCCGGCCACGTGGGCGGCGCTGACGGAGTGGATGAAATCGCAGGGCCTCGAGGCGGCCGGAGCGCCCTGGGAGGTCTACGTCACCGACCCCGGCGCCGAGCCGGACCGGTCGAAGTGGCGTACCGACATCTTCTTTCCGGTGCGCTGATACGACCGCGGGCCGGCTCGCCGCCGTCGGCCTCTGGCCGACGATCGTCGGCTGCGGCTCCGATTGCCGCCCAAGCGGGCTTGGCTGGAAGGTCTGCGCAGCTTCTACGGCGCAGATTCCTAACGCGCGTTCATGCGTTCGGCGAGATTGCGCAGGAAGTTGACGACGTGCCAGATCTCCTCGTCCGTGATGCGGCCTTCCCACGCGTCCATGTCGTAGGCCGGAGGGACTCCCTGACGGATCAAGTTGTAGATCTCGCCGTCGCTGTCGCCGTGCACCCATTCGTCGTCGATCAGGTTGGCCGGTCTCGTTCCGGGTGACGGGTTCTGGCCGCGACCGTCGCCGCGAATCCCGTGGCACGAACGGCAGAAACGGCCGTAGATCCGCAGGCCGGCCCTGACCGATTCCTCCGTCGCCTCGATCGGGTTCTCCGGTATCTCCGCGGCGGCTTCCTGTGTCTCCTGCACCGCCCCGGCCGCCTGCACCGTGCCGGGAGCGGCGGTTGCGAGCAGGGTGAACACGGCGGCCGGAACCGCCAGGACCGCCGCGACTCGGACAAGACTCGACATGGTCACGCATCCTCCTCAAGGTGTAGCTTCGCCATGAGTCTATACCGCGCCGCGGCGGCGCCCAGCAGAAGCCCGGAGCTTGTTGTTGGCGGTTGACCCGTTCGCGGGCGACGGGGTACACTGCGCGCCCTGACTTCAGGGCCTATCGGGCGGATCGGAGGGTGATCGAATGCGTGTATTGAGCGTTCTAGTTTTGGCGATGTCGCTGACCGCCGGCACGGCCGGCGCCCAGGAGCCACAGGTGTTCGGCGACTTGGCGGAGGTGATGCGCGGCATACTCTTCCCCAACTCGAACATCATTTTCGACGCCCAGACCAACAATCCCGACGCGCCGGTCGAGGCGGTCGAGGGCGACTCCACCTCCGAGCGATTCGCCAACATCTACACCGGGTGGGAGGCGCTCGAGAACGCGGCCGTGGCGCTCGTCGAGGCCGCCAACCTCATCGAGCTGCCGCGCAACTGCGAGCTCAACGAGGACGAGGCCGGGCGCATCGGCGCACCGGCTCCCGTCGAGCGCGACGACTGGAAGCAGTACGTCGCCGGTCTGCGGGCGGCCGGGCAGACGGCCTACGAGTGGGCGCAGGCCCGCGTGTACGACGACTTCGACGTTATCCTCATGACGGGCGAGGTGGCCGAGGCCTGCTCGAACTGCCACGGCGTCTATCGCGACAGCTACACCGATCCGCCGACGCCGCGTTGCACTCCCCCCGCCGAGTGAGCGCCGCCGTTCACACGCGATGCGATGATCCGGACCGGAGGAGCTTGACGCATGCGAAGCTGGTTCGAATGGGTTGGCGCGATGGAGTCGAGCATCGCCCTGCGCGAGTCGCTCAACGCCTATCCGATCATGCTCACCTCGCACGTCATCGGGATGTGCATGTTCGCGGGCCTGATCATGATGATGGACCTGCGGCTGGCCGGGGTGGGCAATCTCAACAGCGCTATCACGGACGTTCAGAAGCGATTGTTCCCGTGGCAGATGTGGGGCTTCGCCATCAGCATCGTCACCGGCCTGCTGCTGCTGTTCAGCGACCCGATGCGGTTCTATACGAACTTCTACTTCTGGACGAAGAACGTGCTGCTGGTCCTGGCCGGACTCAACATGTGGTACTTCCACCAGACGACGTACCAGACTGTCGACCAGTGGGACCGGGATCCGTCGCCGCCGTTCGGGGCCAAGGTCGCCGGCGTGCTGTCGATCGCGTTCTGGTCTTCGGTCATCGTCGTCGGCCGGATGATCGCCTACCAGGATCTCGTGCCGCAGTGGTGGCGTGAGCTGGTTCCGAGAGGCTAGAAGATGTCCTTGCAACCGTTCTTCCTCTGGATGCAGGAGCACGCGTTCAGCGCGTACATCCTGAACGAAACCTGGTTCTCGCCGATCGTGCAGGTGATGCACCTGATCGCCCTGGCCGTGTTCGCCGGCGCGATCCTGGTCGTCGACCTGCGGCTGCTCGGCGTGGGGCTCAAGCGCGTGCCGCTGTCGAAGGTGTCGGAAGACGCCATGCCGTGGATGGTGTGGGGGCTGGTCGCGCTCCTCGTCACCGGCTGGCCGTCGGTGATGTCGACGGCGATGAAGCAGTACTACAGTCCCTTCTTCTGGTGGAAGATGGAGTTGCTCGTCATCGCCCTGATCTTCGCGTTCACGGTCCGGCGGCGCATGGCGCGGATGGACGAGGCGACGCTCGGGCCCGTGTGGCCGAAGGTTGCGGGCATGTTCTCGATCGCAGCGTGGACCGGGGTCGCCGTCGGAGCGCGGCTCATCGGATTGCTCTCGTAGGCGCGGCTCGACGGACATGCCTTGACAGCGCCGCAAAGTCGCATGTATAGATTGCCCACTTTCGTCAACACGTTCAGGCCCTTCTGAGGAGGAGGGGTGCCTGGACCAGTCTGCTGGCGGCTCGCGACATCATCCGGTGTGGCGGTCGTGGCGGGGAGACAGCGTCAAATGCGAAATCTGAAGAGGTTCAACGGCAAGATGATTGCCACGGCGGCGGCCGGGGCACTGGCGCTGGCGATGGTCTTCTCCGTCGGCGCGACGAGCGTGGCGGGGCAGGACTACATGGCGCCCCGGACGGCGTTCGACGTACCGGATCTGAACGGGATCTGGCAGGCCATCGGCTCCCACCACTGGAATATCGAGCCGCACGCGGCCAGCCACGGCCCGATCGTCGAGCTCGGCGCCATCTTTGCGGTTCCGGGCGGCCTCGGCATCGTCGAGGGCGGCGAGATCCCCTACACCGCCGCGGCGCGGGCGCAGCAGCAGGAGAACGCGCAGCACTGGGTGGAGCGCGATCCGAACGCCAAGTGCTACATGCCGGGCATCCCGCGGGCGACCTATCAGCCGTATCCGTTCCAGATCGTGCAGACCGAGGAGTACATCCTCTTCGCCTACGAGTTCGCCAGCGCCAGCCGCGTCGTCTACATGGACCGGCCCGACTTCGAGGCGCCGGTGGACGCCTGGATGGGCCATTCGCTCGGCTCGTGGGACGGCGAGACCCTGGTCATCGAAGTGACCGCCCAGATGCCGGACACGTGGCTCGACCGTAACGGCAATCACCACAGCAACCAGATCCGCGTCGTCGAGCGGTACACGGCGACCAGCCCGTACCACATGAGCTACGAGGCGACGATCGAGGATCCGGAGACCTACACGCGGCCTTGGTCGATCAGCCTGCCGCTGTACCGCCGGATCGACGAGAACATGCAGCTCCTCGAGTACAAGTGCGTGGAATTCGCCGAGGAATTGATGTACGGACATCTCCGCAAGGATCCCGACCTGACGCCGACCTATCGCCCCAGCGGCTACGGCTCGGCCTACGAGGGTGAGGCGCCCGGCCCGCGGTAGAAAAACGAGGTCGATGCGGTTGACGAATACGTAGAAGTTGGCGATAATGCCGAAACCCGTTCCGCGCTAAGACAGGAGGCGAAAACCGATGCGAGCAAAGGTAATCCTTTCGGTGCTGGCCGTCGCGATGGCCGCGACTGCCGTTCCCGTGGTGGCCCATCACGCGTTCTCGGCGGAGTTCGACGCCGACGCGCCGATCCACCTCGAGGGCGTGGTCGTGAGAATGGAGTGGATCAACCCGCACGCGTGGGTCCACCTCGAGGTCACCAACGACGACGGATCGACGACCGTCTGGATGGTCGAGGGCGGCACGCCGAACACGCTGCTCCGCCGCGGCTTCAACCGCCAGTCGCTGCTTCCGGGCACCGAGATCATCGTGGACGGCTACCAGGCCAAGGACGGCTCGAACAAGGGCAACGGCCGCGACCTGACCTTCCGGGATGGCCGCAAGCTGTTCATGGGTTCGTCCGGTACGGGCGCGCCGCGTGACGGCCGCGACCCGACCGAGCCCGAATAGTTCGCGCGTCGTTCTGAATGAACGCGTCGGTCCCTCTGGGACCTGATATCTAAGCCCTGGACGTCTGGAGCTCGTCACCGAGTTCCGGGCGGCCAGGGCTTTTTGTCTGTGTCCGTTCCCGACTCACATTGAGAGTGTCGTCGGGGGCGTGGGCCGCGCAACAAGGCCGAGCCGGTCCGCCCCCGGTCAGCGGTTGGAACTATTCCGACTGGGCGTTGTCCTCCGTCAGGCTGTCCAGCGCCTGCCGCAGTCTCGTCACCGCGTCCGGGTTGGTGCCTCCTGTTTCGCCGTCCAGCACGATCTGCCTGGATTCGAGCCGCTCGCCGTAGAACCGCTCGTTCGCATCGCGATCCGCCCGGAGTGTCGCCCCGCCCAGCGTCACCCCTGCGAAGACCCCCCGAGTGCGCGAGTAGCTGAGGATCTCTGCCGTCATCTGTAGATCCGTGGAGGCTTCGAGTCTCCGGCCGACCGGTCCGACCGCGGCCGAGGCATCCGCGCCGAGCGTGAACTGGTTGTCGAGCAGACGGGACAGTCCCCGGCGGTTCTGTATCAGCAGGATGATGTCGATGGACTGGGCGCCCACCTGCAGGCCGATGCTCCCGGCGGTCAGTGTCAGGAACGCCGGCGCCGACCAGGCGCCAGTTTCTTCGTTCCTGGCGGCGATGAAGCCGCGGCCGCGCTGCCCGCCCACGAAGAAGCCCGCCCTGACCGTCGAGGGGAAGACCGCAATGGCAACCGACCGTTCGAGGATCGCCTCCGGGATCGCGGCGTCCGGGGCGTCCATGATTTCCTCCAGCGCCGTGATGGCCTCGTCGATGCGCTCGGCCTCTTCGTCTGCGGCGGCGACCGTCGGCATCGAGAGCAGGAGCAGGCCGACCAGCGCGGCGCCGAGCGCAGGAACCCGCGGTGAAAGGCGTTGCGTCGCCGAAAACGGAGAGGCGCAGGCGCAACGGGGCGCGGCCGACCCGGCGGGGGTGGCGGCGAGGGAGATGAGCGAACAACGTGAAGTAGTCATACTTCCAGGTTAGTCCATTCCCGTAAGATCCGCCGATGACCTCGCGCATTCCGTCGGTTGCCGCTCCGGCGGTCCTGCTGTCGCTGGCGGCGGGGCCGGTGTGCGGGCAGCCCGAGCAGGAAGAACCGGCTCCGCCGCCGATCGGAAACATCGAGATCGTCGGCCGGGAAGTCTTCGACGAACGCGGCGGCGGCCTGTTCGCGCCGCATCGCGTCGCCAACCGGATTCACGTCCGCACCCGCGATCATGTCATCCGGCGCGAGCTGCTCTTCGAGACGGGTGACCCTTTCGATCGCGAGCTCATCGACCAGACGGAGCGCAACCTGCGCAGCCTGTGGTTCCTGCGCGATGCCCGGGTGGAGGCCAGCGCGGTGGACGAGGACCTCGACGGGCGCCCCGAGCGAGTCGACGCCGTCGTTACCACGTGGGACCGCTGGTCGCTGGCGCCCCGCGTCGACTTCTCGCAGGTGCAGGACCGGACCATCTGGGAGATCGGGGTCTCGGAGAAGAACTTCCTCGGCTTCGGGAAGGCGATCACGGTGTCCCACCGGCAGAACCTGGACCGCGTGACGGACCGCGTGCGCTATGAGGATCCGCAGTTGATCGGCTCCAACGTCGGTCTGGCGGCATCGCTTGCCGACCTGAGCGACGGCCACGAGCGTCTTCTGACGCTGGACCGCGGGTATCTCTCGTTACGGGATCCGTGGGCGTTCTCGGCCGGGATCGTGAGCGTGGCGCGTACGGAGCCGATCGTCGAGCACGGGGTCGAGGTCGAGCGGTTGCCGCTGCGGGGAGAGTTCGTCGATCTGGAAGCGGGCCGCGCCCTGCTGCGCGGCGACAACCACGCGGTTCGCGTGCATGGCGCCTACCGATCCCACCGGTCCCAGGTGGGCGGCGACAACCGCGACTTCAGCGGTCCCGAGGTCGGTCTGCGAACGGTGACGCACCGGTTCGTGCGGCTGACGCACGTCAACCGGTTCGAGAGGACCGAGGACTTCAATCTCGGGACGGAATCGCACGCCGTGCTGCGGCTGTCCACACCCGCGCTCGGCGGGCAGCCCGCGACGTTCGTCTCGGTCGGGTATCGGCAGGGACTGCGGTTTCGGGACGATCATTTCGTGGTGCTCGGCGTGGGGTTCGACGGGCGGCGCGAGGGCGGCGGCTGGCGCAACAGCGTGGCGGCGGTCAACGCGCGCTACCTCCGCAAGCACTCGACGCGGACCGCGTTCGTGGGCAAGCTCGACTACGCCCACGGCCACGACTTCGATCCGGAGGTGCAGCTTCGCCTTGGGGCCGAGACCGGCCTGCGCGGGTATCCGGTACGGCAGTTCACGGGGACGCGTTCGCTGCTGTTGACCGCGGAAGAGCGCTTCTTCTTCGCGGACGACGTCTGGCAGTTGTTCTCGTTCGGCGTGGCCGGATTCGTCGACAGCGGCTTCGTCTGGCCCGCGGGGCGTCGGGTCGATCTCGGCGATCTGCGGACCGGGGTGGGCGTGAGCCTGCTCGTCGGCAGCCACCGGCTGGCCAGCCGCGGCGGCGTCAGGTTCGACATCGGTTACGCCCTCGACCCGGTCGAGGGCCCGGACGGCCGGCCGAAGCGCTGGGTGGGCGCGGCGTTTTCCGACATTGACTTCTGATCGACAGTCGCCGGCGCGTACGGCCGCTGCCTTTGCGGCCGGGGGACTGGTGCCCCTCGCGACGTGGCTCGTGCTGCTGCCGGTGCTCGGCGCGTGGGATCTCTACCGCGGCAGCACGATCCTGCGGCCGGTTGCCGTCCTGATGCTTGCCTGCGCGGCGGGCGGTGTCGTGGCCGGTGGCGGCCTCGGCGGCTCCGGGCGCCGGCGGGCGGCGCTCGGGGCGACCTTCGTCGGCGCGCTCTGGGTGCCATTCCTGATGCTGGGTACCCTGCCGGCGCTGAGCGGGGGCGAGCGGCTCGTCGAGCTGGTCGTCGGCCTCCTGCCAGGCCTTGCGGTTTCCCATGCGCTCCTCGGAGGGATGGCGCTCGCGCTCGGCGGAGGCGGCTGGAGGCGTGCGGGGAGGGGCGCCGCGGTGTTCGGCGCGGCCGGCGCGGCCGGCGCCCTGTTGCTGGCGCTCCTTGTCCGGCTGTCGGCCGGAGCCGTCGGCGTGCCCGGGTTCGCGGTCAGTGCACTGGGGGGTGTTCTGGCCTGTCTCCTGCCGCTGGCGTGCGGCGGGTGGTGGCTCGGCCGCTTGCGGCTGGACCCCACCTCGCGTCGCGTTCGAGAACGCATTCGATCCGGGCGATGAAGACGCATGCCGCCGCCGCGGCGAGGTGCCAGGCGATATGGGGTTGCAGCACGTGCGCCCACGGGCTCTCGGCGGCGACGCACGCGATGCCCGCGTGACCCAGGGCGAGCAGTGCGGCGGCCGGGAGGAGGAGTCCCGCCGTCCGGCGCAGATCGACGCGGATGGCCGGATGCGTCCGCGCCAGCTCACGCCAGAGCCAGAGCAGCGCGACAGCCTGGGCCGTGACGACGGCGTAGCCCACGGCGGTCGCGAGGAACGGCAGCACCGCGCCGGTCCCGGCGAAGAGGGCGAAGAGCGCGGGCCACTGCCGATGCGTCGCGTGGCCCCGATGCACCAGCGCGGCGGCCAGCAGCAGGCCGGTGAAGAGCGGGATGGCGGCGAGGTCGAGCTGCTGGAAGACCGCCGCGAAGGTGGCGTGGAAGATCATCGAGGCGGTACTGAGCAGGGCCAGCACGGCCGGCAGGAAGCGTGCGGGCCCGTCGGCGGGACGCCGGTGGAGCCGGTGCCAGACGACCACCGCGGCCGCCAGGCCGGCGAGGGCGGACAGCGTTTCGCCGGGGTGCGTCAGCAGCCCGTGCACGTCGGGCTCGCAGGTGTCGTACGCGGCCCGTTCCAGCGCGCTCCAGGGACCTGGCCTCACCCGTCCGACTCCTCGACCGCGTTCGTCATCGAGACGCCGGGGTGCCGGTGGAGGCCGCACCGCGCGCGGCCAGCAACGCCAGCCAAGCTTGCAGCACGTCCTCGCCGAAGTGCTTGCCGATGGTCACCCATTCCTCGTAGTGATTGGGGTGATCGAAGTTCCACCACCCGGTGTTGTCCGACAGCGGCATCAGGTACGAGAGGTAGTCGTGCGTCGATCCGAGGAAGCCGTGGTGCCGGCCCGGCATCAGGTGATCGACACCGGCCATGGCCGGGAAGCGCCATGTCCCCCAGGCGGGACCGTAGTCGGCGACGACCTCGGGACGACCCAGGGCATGGGCCGGATCGATCTCCCCCGGAGCGGTCAGCAGGCTGAGGTCCCCAATCTCCATCAGGCTGACCTCGGCGCGCACGCAGCCCAGCAGGCCCCAGCAGTCGGGCCACCGGTAGCGCAGGCGTTCGGGCGGCTCCACGTCGTGGTGCCAGACCGACCAGGTGCCGAGCAGGTGGATCACGTTGTCGATCGGCGTGTCGAACGACGCGGTCCTGACGGAAAGGCCGGGAGACGGCAGTGGTTCCGCGGCGCGCAGCGCGGCTACCGCCTGGTGGGCGATCTCGTAGCCGGTCGAGCGGATCTTCTCCCAACCGTCGGTCACCAGGACCGGCCGCTCGGTCCCGTCCGGCGCCGTCTCGACGACACGGCGGCCGTCGGCGTCCCACAGCGGGACCGGCGTGCCGCGCAGTCCGCTCATCTGGTTGCCGACCGTGCCGGCGACGAACACCGCCACCCCGCCGCGCTCGCGCTCCATGTATTCGCGCAGGTAGTGCGGGTAGTCGCTAGACAGCAGCCGGTTGCCGCTGCCCAGCGTGTCCGGGTGATTGTGCCAGTTGACCAGCGTGGCGATGGTCTCGCCGGTCTCCGCCGCCTTCAGCTCCGCGGCGACGATCCGCGTGTTGCCGACGACGGGATCCCGCAGGTCGCGTTGCATCACGAAGCGGTCGTACGCGGCAGCCGGGTCGTCCATCCGGTTGTTGACGGCGGGCAGGCGGCAATCGTCCTCGGTCTCGAGCGCGCCGCTGAGAACGTCCCGGCACGCGACGTGGGTGGTCGTCGCCGTCGTCAAGGTCGCGGGGCGCAGCGCGTCCAGGGCCTGCTCGATGGACGCGTAGAGCTGCTTCCGAAGCCGGGTCGTATAGCGCCGGTTGTGGCCCCTCATCAAGGTTGACCAATAGCCGCTGGCGTCGGGGGCCGAGTGGGTGTGCGTGGAGTGCAGGACCACGTGGCTCTCGGGAATGCCGTGGTTGCGCGCCACTCTGCGCCGCACCGGTCCGGTGTGCTTGCGCCCCAGGCCGGGGAGATCGGCGGCCACGAGAACCAGCGTCTCTCCCGCCGTGTCCCGCAACGCCAGCGTGCGCGCCCAGATCGGGTCGTGAACGCCTTCGGCGAGCCGGTTTCCTTCGCGAAAGGGCACGTAGGGGCTGAAGCCGGCCAGGTGGATCCAGCGGAAGCACTCGCGTGCCGGGTCGAACTGGGGAACCGATGGGTCGGCCGCCGCGTCTTCACAGAACGCGGGCGTGATGTCGACGGCCGCCGCCCCGGCCAGGAGCTGGGCCGCCGCCGGCGCGGGCCGCGTTGCGCCAGCCATGGTCACCGCGAGGAGACATGCGGCCGCCGGCGGATTCTTCCAGGGGCGAGGGGCGCCGACTCGGAGTATGCTGCGCACGCGCAGGAGGGTACACATGTCGTTGAGCACGTATCTCACTTTCGGCGGCAACTGCCGCGAGGCGTTCGAATTCTACCGGTCGGTCTTCGGCGGGGAGTTCACGGAGTTCCAGACGTTTGCCGGCGGACCGCCGGACATGCCGATCTCCGAGGAAGAGAAGAACCTCGTCATGCACGCCGCGCTGCCGATCGGCTCGAGCATCCTCATGGGGAGCGACAGTTCGAGCTTCGGCCCGCCGCTTGCCGTCGGCAACAACTTCTCGATTGCCGTCGACGCGGAGAGCCGGGAGCGGTGCGAAGAGCTGTTCGCCAAGCTGTCCGCGGGCGGGTCGGTCATCATGCCGCTGCAGGACCAGTTCTGGGGGTCGTACTTCGGTCAGTGCGCCGACCGGTTCGGCGTCCACTGGATGGTAAGCCACACGGCGCCGACCGAATAGATACCCGTCAGGCACTTCGCGCTCCTGCCGTTCAGGCGGTTTCGATTCCGGCCTCGGCATCGAGCTTCAGCTCGGCGGTTGCGACCTCGCGCATCCGGAACTTCTGCACCTTGCCGGTGACCGTCATCGGGAAGGCGTCGACGAGCTTCCAGTAGCGCGGGATCTTGTAGGTCGCGATGGCGCCGTGGCAGAACGCGCGGAGCCGGTCGCCGGTCAGGGCGGCGCCGGCTTTCGGCTTGATCCACGCCATCACCTCCTCGCCGTAACGGGCCGACGGGACGCCGATGACCTGCGCGTCCTCCACGTCCGGATGCGTGTAGAGGAACTCCTCCACCTCGCGCGGATAGACGTTCTCTCCCCCTCGGATGATCATGTCCTTGATGCGGCCGACGATCTTCAGGTACCCCTCGTCGTCCATCGTCGCCAGGTCGCCCGAGTGCATCCAGCGCGCCGAGTCGATGGCCGTAGCGGTCGCCTCCGGCTGGTTCCAGTAGCCGAGCATCACGACGTAGCCGCGCGTGCACAGCTCGCCGGAGGTGCCGCGCGGCACGATCCGGCCGCTCTCCGGATCGATCACCTTGATCTCGACGTGCGGGTGGATACGGCCGACGCTGCCGACCCGCTTGTCGACCGGGTCGTCGACCCGGGTCTGCGTCGAGACGGGGGATGTCTCGGTCATTCCGTAGCAGATGGTGATCTCGCGCACGTTCATCTGCTCCCGGACCTGCTTCATGACCTCGACGGGGCAGGGCGAGCCGGCCATGACGCCGGTGCGCAGCGACGAGAAGTCGGTGCCCGCGAAGTCGGCGTGGTTCAACTGGGCGATGAACATCGTCGGGACGCCGTAGATCGACGTGCAGCGCTCGTTCTCGATGGCGGCGAGGGTGGCGGCGGGGTCGAAGCTCTCCGCCGGCGCGACCATGCAGGCGCCGTGCGTCGTGCAGGCGAGGTTGCCGATCACCATCCCGAAGCAGTGGTAGAAGGGGACCGGGATCAGCACGCGGTCCTTCTCGGTGTAGCGCAGGACTTCGCCGCAGAAATAGCCGTTGTTCAGGATGTTGTGGTGTGAGAGGGTCGCTCCCTTCGGCGCCCCGGTCGTGCCCGACGTGTACTGGATGTTGATCGGATCGTCGAAGCTCAGGCTCGCCTCGCGCTCGTCCAGCGCCGCGTCGTTGCCGTTCCCGGCTTCCTCCAGCAACGCGTCCCACTCGCCGTCCAGAACGACCGTCTCGTTCAGCGCCGGGCAACGGTCGCGCACGCTGTCCACCATCGCCGCGTAGTCGGCCGCGCGGAAGCGTCCCGCGTGCAGCAGCAGGCGCAGTCCCGACTGGTTGAGCGTGTACTCGAGCTCGTGGGCGCGGTACGCCGGGTTCACGTTGACCAGCACCGCGCCGATGCGGGCGGTCGCATACTGGACGACGACCCACTCGTAGCGGTTGGGGGCCCAGATGCCCACGCGATCGCCCTTGGCGATGCCGCGGGCGAGCAGGGCGCGGGCCAGACGGGTGGTCAGGTCCCACAGCTCCCGGTAGGTGGCGCGGAAATCCTGGAAGGGGACGACGAGGGCGTCGCGATCCGGATGGCGCGTCGCGGTCCTGCGCAGGTTCGCGCCGATGGTCTCGCCCAGGAGGCGTACGCCGGTGGCGCCGTGCACGTAGGAGGGCGCGCTCACGGGACCCCGATTATAATGGCCGGGCCAGCGCTCGGAGGGAGCCCAGCCATGTTCGCCGGCTCGCGATCGATGCCCTTCGCAGGCCTTCTAGCCGCGCTGCTTCTCGTGCCCGTCGCCGGGGCCGCACTGTTCGAAGAGCAGCGCCGGGTCGTGCCGCGCTTCCGGTCCGGCGTCGATCTGGTCAAGGTGACGGCGACCGTACGCGACGCCGAGGGACGCCTGGTCGGCGATCTGACCCGCGACCGCTTCGAGATTCTCGAGAACGGCCGGCCGCAGCGCATCGCGCAGTTCGACCAGGGCCGGGTCCCGGTCAGCCTGGGCGTGGTCCTCGACGTCAGCCAGAGCATGCTCGGGCAGCGCATGGACGACGCGCGCGCGGCGCTGCAGCGGTTCCTCGTCGATCTGCTCGAGCCGGGTGACGAGGTCTTCCTGATGGTGTTCAACCACGATCCGCGGCTGGAGGCGCCGTGGACCCTCGGTCCGAGCCGGCTCCGCGGGCGCCTGGACGGCGTTCGGCCCTACGGGGCGACGGCCATCTACGACGCGCTGATGATGGCGCTGCCCATGTTCGCCGCCCGAGCCCACGACCGCGCGGCGGTGGTGCTCATCTCCGACGGGTCCGATACCGCCAGCGACGTGACGCGCGAGGATGTGCGCTGGCAGATACGGCTCAGCGACGCTTTCGTCTACGCCGTCGGCATCGACGCACCGGAGCGCCGGCCCATCAACGACCGCGTGAACGCGCGCTTGCTCCGCGACATCACGGCCGAGAGCGGCGGCTACACGGAGGTCATCACGGACAGCCCGGAGCTGGCGCCGGCCACCGAGCGGATCGCGGAGGAGCTGAACCACCAGTACACGCTCGCCTATGCGCCCGGCGTCGCTCCCGACGGGCGCTATCGCCGCATCCAGGTGCGGGTCCGCGGCGGCGACTACCGCGTGCGGGCGCGCCGCGGGTACGTGGCGCTTCCGCGCCGGTGACGCGGCGTTCCGCGCCTCGTGTATCGTGAAGGAATGATCGTTCTCGATGCGCGCGATCTGCGCAAGCGCTACCGCCGCGGAGACACGGAAGTCACGGCGCTCGACGGTGTCGACCTGACGCTGACGGCCGGGACGTTCGTCGCCGTGGTCGGTCCGTCCGGCTGCGGGAAGTCGACGCTGTTGCACCTGTGCGGAGGCATGGACCGGCCCACCACGGGCGCGGTGCGGCTCGACGGCCGGTCGCTCACCGCCCTCGACGACGATGAGCTCACCCAGCTGCGGCGCGAGCGGATCGGCTTCGTGTTCCAGTTCTTCAACCTGCTGCCCACGCTTACGGTGGCCGAGAACATCGCGCTCCCGCTGCTGCTCGCCGGTAGGAATGCTACGGAGTCGGTGGCGCGGGCGGGGGAGTGGGCCGAGCGGGTAGGCATCTCGCACCGGCTCGATCATGCGCCCTCACAGCTTTCCGGCGGCGAGGCCCAACGGGCGGCGATTGCACGCGCCGTGGTGCACGAGCCGGCCCTGCTCATCGCGGACGAGCCCACCGGCAACCTGGACAGCGAGAACGGAGCGCGGATTCTGGCGCTCCTGCAGGAGGTGAACCAGCGGTCCGGAGCGGCGTTGCTCATGGCCACCCACGACGCCGCGGTCGCAGCGGCGGCAGAGCGCACCGTGGAGATGCGGGACGGGAGCATCCTGCGCGTCGAGTCGCGCACTGCCGCTATCGAACCCGGGAAGCAGCCGGCGTTCGCCGTGGCGGGTGCCGAGTCGTGACGGCCGGACCGCGGCCTCCCGCGCCCGCCGGGCTCTTCCGCGCCTTCGTCGTCCGGAACCTCCGGCAGCAGCCGTTGCGCAGCGCAGCCACCATCGCCAGCCTCGCGGTCGGCGTGGCCGTGGTCGTAGCCATCCAGCTCGCCAACGCCAGCTCGGTGCGCGGATTCTCCACGGCGCTGGATGCTCTGGCGGGCCGGACGTCGCTGGAGCTCACCACGCCCGGCGGTCTCGACGAGACCCGCCTGACGGATCTCGGATGGCTGCGGGAGTACGGACTCGTCAGCCCGGTGATCGACGCCGACGTGCTGCTGGAGGTCGCGGGGGACGGCGAGGCGCCGGCCCTCGAGGCGGTGCGCCTGCTCGGCGTCGACATTCTGCGGGATCGCCCCTTCCGCGACTATCCGCTCGTCGACGGCGACACGCCGCGGCTCGTGACGACGCAGGGCTTCCTCGACCTGCTGACCGATCCCCGGTCGGTCATCCTGACCCGGCGGTTCACGGACCGTCACGGGCTGCGCGTGGGCGACGAGGTCGGCCTGGTCGTCGGGGAGCGTTCGGTGTCGCTGCGCGTGACCGGCATCCTCGGCGACGAGGGACCCGCCAGCGTGCTTGACGGCAGCCTCGTCCTGATGGACATCGCCGCGGCGCAGTGGGCGGTCGGCCGCCTCGGGCGGCTCGACCGGGTCGACGTGCGGCTGGCGGACGGCATCGATGTCGCGGAGGCCGAGCGGGACATCGCGTCCCGTGCGCCCGCCGGGATCACGGTGCGCCGCCCGTCGTCGCGGGGCGCCGAGGTGGAGCGCATGCTGCGTGCGTTTCAGTTCAACCTGACCGCCCTGAGCCTGATCGCGCTCCTTGTCGGGCTCTTTCTGGTCTACAACACGGTCTCGGTGTCGGTCATCACCAGGCGCGGCGAGATCGGCATGCTCCGGACCCTCGGCGTCACCCGCCGCGCCGTAGTCGGTCTGTTCCTCGGCGAGGCGGGCGCACTTGCGCTGCTCGGTTGCGCGCTCGGCGCGCCGCTCGGCTGGCTCCTGGCGCACGGCGCGGTCCGGCTGACCTCGTCGACCGTCAGCCAGTTCTGGATCGTCTCGTCGGCCACGGTGCCACCACTCGAGCCGCGGATGGTGGGGCTGGCGTTCGCGGTGGGCCTGCCGCTGGCCCTGGTGGCCGCGGCGGCGCCGGCCCTGGAGGCGGCGCGCCTGACGCCGCTGGCCGCGGTGCGCGGCGACGACGACCTGGACGCCCGGACGCGGCTGCCTTGGCGTTCCGTCGCCGGGCCGTTGGTGCTGTTCGCGGCCGGCGCGTGGCTGGCGGTGCAGGGACCGGTGGGCGGACTGCCGGTCTTCGGCATGCTGGCGGCCCTCGCGGTGGTGCTCGGGGCCGGCATGGCGATGCCGGCAGTGCTGTTCGGCTTCCGGCGGTCGTGCGGCGCAGTCATGGCGCGCTGGCTGCGCGTGGAAGGCCGCCTGGCCCACGCCAACCTCGGCAGCGCGATCCCGCGCCTCTCCATCTCCGTCGCCGCGCTGGCCGTGAGTCTGGCCATGATGGCGGCCATCGCCATCATGGTCGGGAGCTTCCGCGAGACGGTCGTCTACTGGATCGGCCAGACCCTGCAAGCCGACCTGTTCGTTTCCACCGCCCGCGGGTCTCCGGCGGCCGAGAGTGGCGGCATATCCGCCGCGACCGAAGCCGTCATCGCCGGCCACCCGGAGGTGGAGGCGATCGACGGGTTCCAGGGTATGGACGTGTCCTACGGCGGGTCGACGATCACCGTCGGAGCGGGCCGGTTCGCCACCCGCCTGGAGCGCGGCGCGCTGCAGTTCAAGGACCCGGCCGACGGAACGGCCGCGATGGCCAGTGCGATCGGGCGCGATCGGGTCGTCGTCTCGGAGGCGTTCTCGCTCAAGTACGACGCCGGCGCCGGCGACGAGATCCGGCTTCCGACCCCGTTTGGTCCGACGCCGTTCGAAGTTGCGGCGGTCTATTTCGACTACTCCAGCGACCGTGGGCTGGTGGTGATGGACGCGGGCACCTTCGAGCGTCATTTCGGGCCGGCACGGCCGAGCGGCCTGACCGTCTACCTGGCGCCCGGGGCCGACCCGGAGACGGTACGCGACGAGCTGAGGGCTGTCCTCGGCCCGGGGCGGCGGCTGTTCATCACGACCAACGCCGCGCTGCGCGCCACGGTGCTGCGCATCTTCGACGCCACGTTCGCCATCACCTACGCGCTGGAAGTCATCGCCATCGGCGTCTCGCTGTTCGGGATGGCCGCCACGCTGCTGACGCTGGTGCTGGAGCGGCGCCGGGAGATCGCGATGTTGCGGCTGGTGGGCGCGGACAGACGCCAGCTCCGGCGGCTGATCGTCGTCGAGGCGGGCGTGCTGGGCGCGGTGACGCAGGCCGTGGGGCTGGTGGTCGGACTGGCGCTGTCGCTGATTCTCATCTACGTGATCAACGTGCAGAGCTTCGGCTGGACGATCCAGTTCCACCTGCCGCTCGGCTTCCTGACGCAGGCGACGGTGGCCATCGTGGCCGCGGCGGCGCTCGCCGGTCTCTATCCGGCGCGTCTGGCGGCCCGCTTCGAGCTGGCGGACGTGGGTGCCGCAGAGGGATAGGAACGCACCTGTTCCAGTGACGCGTGCGGGACGATTTCGGCGGCCGGCCGGCAGACCTTCCAGTATGGTGAAGCCGGAGGTTGTGATGAGGAGCCCGAGGGGAGTGCAGGGTCGCCGTCGTCGGGGGGCGCCGGCGTTCGTATTCGTCGCTGCGGCGGTTGCGTCGGGCGCGGCGGGAGTCGCCCAGGAAGAGGTCGCGGATGCGGTGAAGGGTGTCACCTACCGAGTTGCGTCGGGCGCGGCGGGAGTCGCCCAGGAAGAGAGCAACGCCCCCGGCGCTCGGAGCACCTGGAGGGCTGCCGATCCCGGCTATGCGCTGTCCTTCCCGCGCGACCATGCCGCGCATCCGGACCACCGCATCGAATGGTGGTACTACACCGGCAACCTGCGCGCAGCGGACGGCCGCCGGTTCGGCTACCAGCTCACGTTCTTTCGCTTCGGTGTCGACCGGCGGCCGGCGAACCCCTCGCGCTGGGCCGTGCGCGACCTGTACATGGCGCACTTCGCGGTTACCGACGTCGAGCGCGGCACCCACCACGTCGCCGAGCGGCTGAACCGCGCCGGCATCGGGTGGGCGGGGGCCAGCACCGAGACGCTGCATGTCTGGAACGACGGGTGGTCCGTGACGCTCGAAGAGGAGGGCAGCCGCATCCAGGGGCTCGCAGCGGCGAGCGACGACGGCGGTTTCGCCGTCGATCTGCGCCTGGATCCGGCCGGGCCTCCCGTGCTGCACGGCGTGAACGGCTTCAGCCAGAAGGGGGCCGAGGTCGGCAATGCGTCCCACTACTACTCGCTGACCCGCCTGCTGACCACCGGGCGTCTTACTGTCGATGGCGAGTCGCTCGACGTGGCAGGGTTGAGCTGGATGGATCACGAGTTCGGGACGAGCTTCCTGGAGCCGGCCCAGGCGGGGTGGGACTGGTTCTCGATCCAGCTCGACGACGGGACCGACCTGATGGTCTACGTCATGCGGCGCATCGACGGCGCCCGCGACCCGCGCTCGAGCGGCACCCTGGTCTCGCAGAACGGAGTGAGCTACCTGCGTGTCGACGACTACCGGCTAACCCCCGGCCGGCGCTGGACGTCCGCGGACAGCGGCGCCGCCTATCCCGTGGCGTGGCGCATCGAAATCCCGCCGCACGGACTCGATCTGCAGGTGACGGCCGCGGTCGACGCCCAGGAGCTGGAAACCGGCCAGTCGACCGGGGTCACCTACTGGGAGGGCGTGATCGATGTGCGCGGTACGCGCGGCGGCGTTCCCGTCGCCGGCTCCGGGTACCTGGAGATGACCGGCTACGCGGGCGCGCCGATGAGCACGGTGTTGCGGTAGGCGCTCGCCGCACTGGACGGATGTCTCGGAACCGACCGGCGCGCGAACACTCGTGGAAAATCAGCGCATGTGCTTCTTCGCGCGCTCGGCGAGCTCCTCCGGGGTCAGGTTCTCCTGGCGCGTGGCGATGGTCCAGAGGTTGCCGGTCGGGTCCTTCACGGAGGCGTTCCGGTCTCCATAGAACATGTCGGCCGGTTCCTGCAGCGAGGTCGCCCCCGCCGCCAGCGCCCGTGCGTAGGCGGCATCGGTGTCCGGCACGTAGAGGTAGAGCATGCAGGGGATTGCGGGGATCTCCTCCCCGGTCCTGCCCATCATCACGGGCGAGTCGCCGATGACGACCTCCGCGTGTCCCGTGGGGCCGGCCTGCGTGGGGACGCGCTCCTTCTCCGTGGCGTCGAACGCGGCCTGCAGGAAATCGATGAGCCGGTCGACGTCGTCGACGACGATGTACGGCGTTACGGTGTGGTAGCCCTCGGGGATTGGATTCACAGCCATCAGAACACTCCGCGATTCCGGATATGGTCGATTCGCCGACGCGAGCAGCGGGGGAGCGTCGCTGAAGGCAAGTTTATCCGGCGTTTTTCGGGTAGCCGAGTCCCCGCAGCGCCTCGGTTATCTCGTCCAGGATCGCCGGGTCGTCGATCGTCGCCGGCGTCGTGTACGGCTGGCCGTCCGCGATCTTCTTGACGGTGCCGCGCAGGATCTTTCCCGAGCGAGTCTTGGGCAGCCGCGGCACGAGCGCGGCGGTCTTGAACGCCGCGACCGGGCCTATCGAGGTGCGGACGCGCTCGACCAGTTCCGGCACGATTTCGTCTGCGCCGCGCGTCACCCCTGCCTTGGTCACCACGAAACCGATCGGGATCTCACCCTTGATGGCGTCGGCGACCCCGACCACCGCGCACTCGGCCACGTCGGGGTGGAAGGCCAGCACCTCTTCCATTCCCCCGGTCGAGAGGCGGTGGCCGGCCACGTTGATGATGTCGTCGACGCGGCTCATGATGTAGAGGTAGCCGTCGTCGTCCCGGTAGCCGGCGTCGCCGGTCAGGTAGTAGCCGGGGTAGCGGGACAGGTACGACTGCCGGTAGCCGTCGTCGTTGTTCCAGAGCGTCGGCAGGCAGCCGGGCGGCAGCGGCAGCTTCACGACCAGGGCGCCGATCCGGCCGTCCGGCATCTCGTTTCCGTCCTCGCCCAGCACGCGCACGTCGTAGCCGGGAACGGCCCGGGTCGGCGAGCCCGGCTTTACCGGCAGCGTGCCGAGACCGACGCAGTTGGCGGCGATGGCCCACGAGGTCTCCGTCTGCCACCAGTGGTCGATGACCGGCACGCCGAGGCGGTCGCGCGCCCACAGCAGGGTATCCGGGTCGGATCGCTCGCCGGCAAGGAACAGCGTCCGGAACCGCGACAGATCGCGGTTGCGCAGGAAGACGCCGTCCGGGTCCTCCTTCTTGATCGCCCGGAAGGCGGTCGGCGCCGTGAAGAGCACGTTGACGCCGTGCTGCTCGATCACGCGCCAGAAGGCGCCCGGATCGGGGGTGCCGACCGGCTTGCCCTCGTAGAGGATGGTGGTCGCGCCGCGCAGCAGCGGGCCGTACACGATGTACGAGTGGCCCACGACCCAGCCGATGTCCGACGCGGCCCAGTAGACCTCGCCGGCGCCGACGCCGTAGACGTTCTCCATGCTCCAGTGCAGGGCGACAGCGTGCCCGCCGTTGTCCCGTACGACCCCCTTGGGTACGCCGGTGGTGCCCGAGGTGTAGAGGATGTACAGGGGGTCGGTGGCGGCCACCGGGACGCAGTCGGCCGGCTCGGCGCCGTCGCACGCCGCGCGCCAGTCGAGGTCCCGGCCCTCGACGAGCGGGGCCTCGGCCTGCCGCCGCTGGAGGATGATCGCCCGCTCGGGCTTGTGCGACGAGAGCTCGATGGCGGCGTCGAGCAGCGGCTTGTAGGGCACCACCCGGTCGACCTCGATGCCGCAGGAAGCCGACAGGATCAACTTCGGCTGCGCGTCGTCGATGCGGGCGGCCAGCTCCTTCGGCGCGAATCCGCCGAAGACGACCGAGTGGACCGCGCCGATGCGGGCGCACGCCAGCATGCCGATCACCGCCTCGGGTACCATCGGCATGTAGACGATCACGCGGTCGCCGGCCGCCACCCCCTGCGCCGCCAGCGCACCCGCCACGCGCGCCACCTCGTCGCGAAGCTCGTTGTAGGTGAAGCGGCGTACCGTGCCGGTCACCGGGCTGTCGTAGACCAGCGCGAGCTGCTTGCCACGGCCGCGCTCGATGTGCCGGTCGAGGCAGTTGTAACAGGTGTTGAGCCGGCCGCCGGCGAACCAGCGGTAGAACGGTGGCTCGGCGTCGTCGCGCACCCTGTCCCAGCGTTGGTGCCAGAAGAGCGGTTCCGCGGCGGCGGCCCAGAAATCGAGCGGCTTGTCCCGCGCGCGACGGTAGGTGTCTTCGTATACGGAGGGCATGGGTCCGGATCGTAGCCCGAAAACCGTCGCCTGCGGCTCCGCTTTCCGCCCAACCTGGCCTGACCGGGAGTCTGCCCCGCCTCGGCGGCGCAGGTTCCCGGCGCAAACTGATCGCGCGGGATGGTGGACGTCCATCCGGCTGCTGCATATAGTGGCAGGGTCGGCGTGGTTCGATTCACCCGGTCGAAGGCGAGGGGACAGCGATGGGCGAAACGGTCTCGCGTCGGGTGCTTCCGTGGATGCTGCTGTTGGGTCTGGCCGCGGTTCCGGACGCGGCCGGCGCGCAGAATCTTCGGCTGATCACGGCCGCCGCCGCCGGCGATGCGGCAACCGTGGACGCGCTCATTCGTGACGGCGCCGAGGTCGACGCCCGCCGCGCCGACGGCGCGACCGCGCTGCTCTGGGCGGCCCACCGCGACGACCTCGAGCTGGTCGACCTGCTGCTCGGCGCCGGCGCCGACGTGAACGCGGCCGACGACAACGGTGTGACGCCGCTGGAGCGGGCGGCCGAGAATGCCAGTCCGGCGATGGTCGAGAAGCTGCTCGCGGCGGGCGCCAGTCCGCACGTGGCGCGGGCCAGCGGACTGACGCCGTTGATGACCGCGGCACGGACCGGGCACCCGGGAGTCGTCGAGACGCTCCTGCGTTACGGCGCGGACGTCAACGCGGCCACGGCCGAGACGCGCAGCACGGCGCTGATGTGGGCGGTGGCGGGGTCCCATCCGGCCGTGGTCCGCGCGCTGCTGAACGCCGGCGCCGACCCGCGCGCCTCCACCGCGGACGGTTTCACGCCGTTGCTCTACGCCACCCACAACGGCGACGTCGCGATGACCGAGACCCTCATCGCCGCCGGCGTCGACGTGAACGAGACGGGTGTGGACGGCACACATGCCCTGGTGTATGCAATCGTCGTCGGCAACGACGAGTTTGCGCTGTATCTCCTCGGGCGGGGCGCCGATCCGAACGGCTCGATGGGCGGAGTGCGCGCCCTGCACGCCGCGGTGGGAAGCGTCACCACCTGGCACGGCGACTGGCGGCGCCACCACGGCGACAGCCGCCGCCGCAGCCCGTTCGGGCGCCGGGGCTTGCACGCGAGTCGGGCGCTCCCACTGGTGGAGGAATTGCTGGAGCGCGGCGCGGACCCGAACGCGCGGATCACGACGTCGGCGATGCTGATGGACTACATCGGCTACCCGCGCAAGGGTGCGTTCGAGCCGTTCGCCTGCGGGACCGGCGATCTGCGCGGCGCCACTCCGCTCTGGGTGGCGGCTCATGAGGCGAATCGGCCGACCGTGCCCGACGGCGCCAGCCAGGAGTACGTGAGAGACAGCGCCGCGATCATCCGGGCTCTCCTCGACGCCGGCGCTGACCAGCACCTGACCACCGACGACGGGACGACGCCGTTCATGGTTGCGGCGGGACTGGGGCGCTCGACGTATCGGCCGCGGCAGCCGCGCGGCGTACGGTCGCCGAGCGCCGAGGCGGCGGTCCGCATCCTGCTGGAGGCCGGCGCGGACATCGACGCCGTCAACGAGGCCGACTTCAACGCGCTGCACGGGGCCGCCTTCCGCGGTCTCGACGAGGTGGTCACCTACCTGGTGGAGCAGGGCGCCGACATCGACGCGCGCGACTTCAAGGGGCGCACGGCATACCGGCTCGCCGAGGGCTCCAAGCAGTCGTTCCAGTTCCAGAGCTGGCCGGAGACCGCCGCCCTGCTGCTCCGGCTGGGCGCCAATACCGAATTGGGGATTCCGGGCACCGTGCAGGAGCGCCTGCGCGACGTGCCGCGCGCCGCGGATCAGTGAAGGCGTGTCGCCTCATCCGTCGTACCGGTTGGTGGCCCCGAGACCGGCGCCTCCGGAGCGGCCACCGAGCATGCGGACCAGAAACCCGTGGCGGGATCGGCGTCGCACCCAGGACGGTTTATAATCGGTAGGCGCTGCGTTCCAACGAGACGATGCATTCGGTTCGCACGTTCCGCACGGGTACCGTTGCCGCCGTGATTGCCTGGAAGCTCGCCACCTTGGCGTTGCTGCCGGCGGCCCTCTGCTGCCACGCGGTGATGGTCGCGAACGAGGCCTCCGTGCCCGCCTGCTGCGAAGGGGGCGAGCATGGCGCGATGTGTCCGATGAAGCGGGACGCAGGCAGCGATCGGGATGCGGACGCTCGGGAGAACCTGCCTCGCATGATCGGCTGCAACTCGCTCGACGATGCCCTCATCGGGTTGCTGAGCCTCTCCGGCTTCACGCCGGACGTGTTCGAGTGGACGGCCGTTCCCGCTCGTCTCGAGCGCATTGCGGAGCGCCGCTACGCGGCCGCCTCTCTCGCCGACGCCCCCTCACCCCCACCGCCGCGCGCCTGACGCCGGTTCATCCCCAATTTCCATTCTCTTCGTGTCGGTGCGGCGTTGTCCGCCGGCGGTGTCCCGGACCCGAGTCCGTAGGACTTCGGTGGCTGGACGGCCTCGCGAGAGGGTAGATCATCATGAGAGTCGGAACACATGGAAATGTGTATGCGGGGCGGCGTTGCGCCTGTCTGGCGTTCCTGCTGGCGGGGCTGCTCGGGCCGCCGGGCCTGCACGCGCAGGGTGGCGCGGCAGTGTCCGGGGCGGTGACGGACGCCCAGGGGCTGGCGTTGCCGGGTGCGACGGTGGAGTTGAGCACGGCGGCCGGTGACTTCGTTGCCTCGGTGGTGACCGACGGGGCAGGCGCCTTCTCCATCGACGGCGTCATGCCCGGAGAATACGTCGTGGCGGCGAGCCTGCTCGGGTTCCGGCGGCACGCCGAGCCGGTCACGGTCGGTACCGGCGGAACCGGGCCCGTTGCCATCACCCTGGAGGTCGGCTCGTTCTCGCAGGAGGTGCGGGTGAGCGCTCTGATGCCGGAGGTGGCCACCGAGCTGGTGAGTCCGGCGTCCGAGATCGAACGTCGCGTCGCACAGGATCTGGCGCAGTCCCTTCGCAGCCATGCCGGGGTGACCGCGCTGCGGCGCGGCGCCATCAATCTCGATCCATCGGTCCGGGGCCTGTACGCCGAACAGATCGGCGTCTTCGTCGACGGTACCCGCACGTTCGCGGCGGGCCCGGCGCGGATGGACTCGGCGCTCAGCCATATCAGTCCGCACGCGCTGCAGTCGCTACGCGTGGTGCGGGGACCGTATGCGCTGACCTGGGGCGCCGGCACGCTCAGCGCGATCCAGGCCGAGACGTTCAAGCCGGCGTTCGGCTCGGGCGACTTCCGTTTCGGCGGTCGCGCGGGCTACAACTACGGCAGCAACGGGGGCGCCAACGACGGGTTCGCCAGCCTGTACGGCAGCTCCGACCGGGTACGGTTCGCGTTCCAGCACAACACCCGGATCGGAAGCGACTACACCGACGGCAGGGGCGGCACGGTACAGGGCGACTACGAGTCGTTCGATACGCGCTGGGACCTCGGGGGACGTCTGGGCAGCCGGACGCTCCTGGAATACAGCGGCGGCTTCCAGCGGCAGAACGACATCGACTATCCGGGACGTCTGCTCGACGCCACCTTCTTCGAGACGCAGTCGCACGCGCTGGCGTTTTCGCACGCGCCCGCGGGGGGAGTCCTGACGGAGATCGTCGGTCGTGCGTATGCGAACCTCAAGGATCACCTGATGAACAACGACGACAAGCCGACCGCGCTGAGGAACCACCAGCGGACTCCCGCGTTCCCCATTCGCGTCGATCTGCCGGCCGCGGCGGACACCGTCGGCGGCCGCTTCCACGCCGCCCTGCAGACCGGAGCCCTCCGCTACAAGCTGGGCTTCGATGCCTACCGGCTGCGGCAGAGCGCCACGCAGACCATCCGCGATCGCGAGACCGGGGACATCCATCACGACCGGCATCCGGTCTGGCCGGACGCGACCCTGACCAACGCCGGGGGCTACGCCCAGGTGCTGGTCGACCGCGGACGGAGCACCGTCGGCGCCACCGTGCGTGTGGACCGGGAGCAGGCGCGGGTGGGGCAGGTCACGTCGTTCTTCGCCCACAACGCGATCCCCGGGTACGGCCTCCACGCGGCGCACGGGCGCTTCGACTGCGTCACCGTGCAGTGCATGACGCCGCAGGGCCAGGGTACCGGCCACGGCATGACGCACGATCACGGCACGACGCACGGTCCGGGCATGACACACGGCCAGGGAACGACGCATGGGCAGGGAATGCACGCCGAACACGGCGCCTCGATGCCGGTGTCGGGCGACCGGTTCGCACAGCGCAACACCAACATCAGCGCCGCCGCCAACGGGAGCCTGCGGCTGACCGACAACTGGCTCGTGACGCTGGGGGCCGGCCGGGCCGTGCGCAATCCGTCCGCGCTGGAGCGTTACGCCGACCGCTTCCCGGCTGTGAAGTTCCAGACCGCGGCGGAATTCGTCGGGAATCCGTACCTGGTCCCCGAGAAGAGCCTGGAGCTCAACGCGGGGACGACGCTGCGGGTCGCGGAGGCGGTGGTCACGGTGGACGTCTTCCTGCGCAACGTCGACGACTACATCACCGTGGCTCCCGATCCCAACCTGGCCAGGCGCCTGCCGCTCAGCCCGGACCGGCTCTTCCGCTACGTGCAGGCGGACGCGGCGCGCTTCGCCGGGTTCGACCTGACGGCGACGTCCGCCGCCGGACCGTGGATCGACCTGCGGGGCGGCTGGTCCTACGTGCGGGCCGAGGATCTGCTGTTCGACGAGCCGCTGTTCGGTGTGCCGCCGTTCGAGCAGCAGTACGCCATCGACATCCACAATTCGGCCCGGACCCGCTGGCTGGAGGTGCTGGTGACGAGTACCGCCGCGCAGGACCGCGTCGCGGCGAGCCGATTCGAGGTGCCGACCTCGGGCTGGACGACGATCGACCTGATGGCCGCGGTGAGGATGAACGATGGGCTGACGTTGCGGGCCGGTGTGCAGAACCTGACCGACCAGTACTACGTCAACCACCTGAACTCGTTCAATCCGTTCACGCGCCAACGGATCGCCGAGCTCGGCCGGAGCGCGTACATCGGGGCGGATGTGGGCTTTTGAAATGATCGGGCAGCGCCTGCGTGAGATGCTGGGGTCTGGTCCACGGTGCGGCAACCATGGCGTTTCATAGGACAATGAGCGCGGAGGGTAATCACAGATGCACAAGATGAGAACCGTCGGATGGTGTCTCGTGCTGGCAGCCGCGTCCGTCGCGGTCGTCACGGCGCACATGGCGGTGCAGAAGACGATGCCGGAGGCCGACGCGGTTCTCTCGGAGTCGCCGCACCACATCCAGATCTGGTTCACGCAATCGCCGGATCCCGCCATCAGCCGGCTGACCCTCGAGGGGACGGGCGGCGTGATCGAGCTCGGCGACACGCAGGTGCGGGACGACAGGTCGCTCATGGCTATGCTGCCGTCGGAGTTGGCCGCCGGGAGCTACACCGTGAACTGGCGGACCGCCGGCGACGACGGGCACACGCAGCGGGGCGAGTTCGCGTTCACCGTGCGCGCCGCGAACTAGTTCGCGGCCGGGGGCCGGACCGACCCGATATGGACGGTGAGTCGTTCGCGCTCGTGCTGCTGGCCGGCGCCAAGTGGGTCAGCTATGCCGGGCTCATCGGGTTCACAGGGACGGTTGCGATCCGCTGGTTGCTTCCCCACGCGCCCACCGCCGCCGCGGCGCTCGCGCCTGAGATCGAGCCGCGACTGGTAGTCGTGGCCGGGTGCTCCGCGGCGATCCTGCTCGTCGGAACCGCGGCGCGGCTGTACGCGCAGACCTGGTCGGTCTTCGGGCTCGACGAGCCGGTGACGCTGGAGCTCGTGCGGGTCGTCGGCATCGACAGTCGCTGGGGCGGTCGCTGGCAACCGCAGGCGGGTTTCGCCCTGCTTGCGACGGCGGCCGTGGCCGTTTGGGCGTGGCGGCCCCGGGCCGGTTGGTGGATTGCCGCCCCGGCCGCGGCCGGGGCCTGGATCACGCTGCCGCTGACGGGACACGCCATGAGCCTCGACACCCGCGTGCCGTGGCTCGCGCAGGTGGTTCACGGGATCGGGGCTGGCGTGTGGGTCGGGGCGCTGGCGGCGCTGGTTGCGGTCGCAACCGGCCTCGTCGAACGACCGGCGGGGCACCGGCGCGTCCCCGAGCTCGTGGGCCGGTTCTCGCCCATGGCCAGGGTTGCGGTCGGGGCAATCGGTGTGTCCGGCGTGGTGACGGCCTGGTTCTATCTCGGCGCGGCCGCCGATCTCTGGACGACGGGCTACGGCCGTGTCCTGCTGCTCAAGGTGGTCCTCTTCCTGGGGACGGGCACCGTCGGGGCGTACAACTGGCGGCGGCTCACGCCTCGGCTCGGAGACGAGGCGGGCACGCGGGCGTTGTTGCGGTCCGCGCGCCTGGAGCTGGCTCTGGCCGCCGGGGTGCTTCTCTTGACCGCCGTCCTCGTGCATCTGGCGATACCGGCCGAAATGGGGTAAAACAGCGCCATGACCATGCCATTCTCCCGTCGTCACTTCCTGCAGGCGGCCGGCGCGGGCGCCGCCGTCTGGGTACCTTCGGCAGTCCAGGGCTACACGGGGGCCGAGATGGCCCGCCGCGCCGAACAGGAGGGAGGCGAGCTGACCCCCCTCGGCATCTCGATGTGGGACCTCGACACCCCCGCCCTCGTCGTGGATCTCGACGCCCTGGAGGCGAACATCGCCACCATGCAGCGCACGGTCACGCGCAACGGCATCGCGAGCCGGCCGCACGCCAAGACCCACAAGTGCCCGGCGATCGGCAGGATGCAGCTCGACACCGGTTCGGTCGGGATCTGCGTCGCCAAGGTCAGCGAGGCGCAGGTGCTCTTTGACCACGGCATCGATCAGCTCCTGATGACGACGAGCAACGTGACGCCGCTCAAGATCCGGCGCGCGATGAATCTGCGGAAATGGTGCGACGGCTTCGTCCAGGCGACGGACACGGCCGCGAACGCGCGCGATCTCTCCGCCGCGGCCGAGGCGGCCGGGGTCGTGGCCGATGTCGTCGTCGACGTGGACCCCGGGGGGCACCGGACCGGCATCACCCCGGGCGCACCGGCGCTGGATCTGGCGCAGCTCGTCGACCAGTTGCCTGGGCTGCGGCTGCGGGGCATGCTGTGCTACGACGGGGGCTCGCAGCACGTCAAGGGCTTCGAGGCCCGGCAGGCGCAGACGCTGGAACGGCTGGCGGCGGCGGCCGACACCCGCGAGCGGATGGCGCGCGCCGGCCTGAACACCGAGATCTTCAGCGGCGGCGGCACCGGCACCTACAACATCGACCACCAGACGCCCGGCTTCACCGACGTGCAGGTCGGGAGCTACGTCTTCATGGACGCACAGTACATCGACGTCGGCGGGGCGGACGACCCCGACGTCTACACCGACTTCCAGCCGGCGCTGACCATCCTGACCACCGTGCTCAACGCGCAGTACGAGGGCCGGGCGACCACCGACGCGGGCGCCAAGGCGTGCACCATCAATCGCCCGTGGTCGCGCGTCAAGGGCGAGACCGGCATGAGCTACACGTCCGGCTCGGACGAGTTCGGCTCGCTCCGGTACGAGGACGGCGCCAGCCGCACCTACGCGGTCGGCGACAAGCTGGAGCTGATCGTGTCGCATTGCGACCCGGTGGTGAACCTGTACGATCAGATGTACGCGGTCCGCAACGGCATCGTCGAGGCGGTCTGGGACATCGCGGCGCGAGGTCACTCGACGTAGACCTGGCGCGGCCGGAGCCGTACCGGGGAGCCGGCGGGCTGTTTCTTCCCCCGGCTCCCGGGCGTCACCGAATCGTCGCTGCAAGTCCGCTATAATGAGGCCGCCTATGTGGACCAAGCTGATGAACCGGCCTCGCAAGAAGCCGCCTAAGAAGATCGCCATCATCGACCCTGAGCGCTGCTTCGGCGCGTTCGCCTGCTCCATCTGCCAGGCCGCCTGCCCGGTCGAGGACTGCATCATCGAGGAGCCGGACGTCTACGGGCGGATGGTCTGCGCCGTCCGGGTCGACAAGTGCATCGGCTGCGGCCTGTGCGTCACCGTCGGCAACCCGACGGCGCCCCAGCCCCGCGACTTCGGATGTCCGCCCGACTACGACGCCATCGACATGGAGCCGTACGAGGCCATCGTCCCGCCGGAGCCCCAGCCGGAAGCGAAGGCTTCCGAAGAAGGCGGCGAGAGCGCCGCGGCATCCTGACGCGGCTTCGGCCGTCAGGCAGCGCTTTCGGACTGCACCGGGCCGTTCTCAGCGTGATTGTCCTGTCGGGTCCGGATCCAGTCCGACGAGCGGCCGTCCCGGCTGCACGAGGTCGCCGACGTGGCAGTCGACGGTCTTCACGCGGCCGGCGACGGGGGCGCGAACCGCCAGCTCCATCTTCATCGCCTCCAGCCTCAGCAGCGCGTCGCCTGCCTCCACGACGGTTCCCGGTTCCACCAGGATGGCGCTGACGGTGGCTGGCATGGGCGTGCAGAGCGCGTCGAGATCCACTTCGCCGGAGGTCGACGCCGCCTCCGACCTGTGGCCATCGCCCGAATCCGTCTCCTCGACTGCACTCGTGACAGCGAACACTTCACCGCCAGCCATCGCATGACAGCCGCTCCCGTGCGGCGCGAGTCGCACCACCGTCGAACGCCCTTCGATAGAAACGACACAGGTGTCGTCGGAGCGGAAGTGCACTGCGGCGGCGAGAATCCGGGCCGTGTCGTCGCTGCCGATCTCTATCTCGATGTCGCCAACGATGTCGTCTGCGCCACTCCGGGTACGCACCGGAAGGCTGGTTTTGCCGGAGGTCACCAGCCAACGCTCCGCGCGTCGTTCAGTCATCGGCGGCGCCGAGCCTCCAACCGGCCAGACGGTTCCATACGCCGTCGTTTTCCGCGTCGGAAACGGCGTCGTCCGGCAGGTACGCGCCGCTGCTCGACCGGTCGCCGGCCGTGCGACGATCTCGCTTCTCCAGAGCAGCGCTGGCCGCGGCGCTGACCGCGGCCACGGTCACATCATCCGGGGCCGCGTCGGCCAGCACGCTCCCGTGCTGGGCAAGAAACCCGGTGTGCACGTCGCCGGTCACGAAGGCATCGTGGGCGAGTACACGCCGCAGCAGGCCGATGTTCGTCCGCAGGCCGAGCACCGCGAGCTCGCCGAGCGCCGCGTGCGCGCGCTGCCGCGCCTGCTCGCGGGTTCGACCGGCGGCGGCGAGCTTGGCCAGAAGCGGGTCGTAGTGCACCGGGACGTCGCTGCCGCGTCCGACTCCCGAATCGACGCGGATACCCGGTCCACTCGGTTCGTGGTAACCGGTGATGGTCCCGGCCTGCGGCAGGTAGTCCGACGCCGGGTCCTCGGCGTAGACACGGCATTCGATGGCGTGCCCACGGGGGGCGGCGTCGCGCACCGTCCACTGCAGCCGGTGTCCGGCCGCGACCGCAAGTTGCGCCTCGACGAGATCGACCCCGGTCACGAGCTCCGTAATGGGATGCTCCACTTGCAGGCGCGTGTTCATCTCCAGGAAGTAGCACCCGGCGTCGTCGCCCGTGCCGTCGATCAGGAACTCCACGGTGCCGGCGTTCTCGTAACCGGCGTGTCGCGCCACGGCGACCGCCGCGGTGGCCAGTCGGGCGCGGAGTCCCGCCGACAACCCGGGCGCGGGCGTTTCCTCGATCACCTTCTGATGGCGCCGCTGGGTGGAGCAGTCGCGCTCGCCGAGCTGCAGCACGTTGCCGTGCCGGTCGGCCAGCACCTGCACCTCGACATGCCTTGGGCGTTCGATGCGCCGCTCCACGTACAGCGTGCCGTCGCCGGCCGTGGCCAGCGCCTCGCGCCGCGCACGCGCGATGCCTTCCTCCAGCGCGTCCTCGCCGGTCAGGGTCACCATGCCCTTGCCGCCGCCGCCGGCCGACGGCTTCAGGAGCAGCGGAAAGCCGGTCTGCCGCGCCGCCGCCGCGACGCCCGCATCCGTCTGGTCGTCGGGCTCGCCGCCCGGCACGACGGCGACCCCGGCGCCCGCGGCCGCGCGCCGCGCGTTGATCTTCGAGCCGAAGCGGGCAATCACGTCCGCCGGCGGGCCGATGAACGTCAGCCGGGCGTCCGCGCAGGCCGCCGGCAGGGCCGGATCCTCGGAGAGGAAGCCGTATCCCGGATGCACCGCGTCCGCGCCGGTGGCTCGCGCGGCGTCGATGATGCGTCCGACCGACAGATAGCTCTCGGCGGCAGGGGCCGGGCCGATGTGCACGGCGGCATCGGCGGCGCCGACATGAACGGCGTTGCGGTCGGCGTCCGAGAAGACCGCCGCGGCAGGAATCCCGAGCGCACGGCAGGTCCTTGCGATGCGGACGGCGATCTCTCCGCGGTTGGCGATGAGGACGCGGGTGAACATGCAGGTCACATCCGGAACACGCCGTAGGACGGCTCTGCCATCGGCGCCCGGCATGCCACCGCCAGGCCGAGCCCCAGCGCGTCGCGCGTCTCCGCCGGCGTCAGGATCCCGTCGTCCCAGAGGCGCGCGGTCGCATAGTACGGCGATCCCTCGCGCTCGTACTTCTCCCGGATCGGCGCCCGGACCGCCTCGAGCTCCGCTTCGGCGAGGGTCTTTCCCGCGCGCGCCGCCTGGTCGGCCTTGACCGTCGAGAGCACGCCGGCCGCCTGCTCGCCGCCCATCACGGAAATGCGCGCGTTGGGCCACGTCCAGAGGAAGCGCGGATCGTAGGCCCGCCCGCACATGCCGTAGTTGCCGGCGCCGAAAGATCCCCCGATGATGACGGTCACCTTCGGAACGACGCTGTTCGCCACCGCGTTGACCATCTTGGCGCCGTCCTTGGCGATGCCCCGTTGCTCGTACTCGCGGCCCACCATGAAGCCGGTGATGTTCTGCAGGAACACCAACGGGACGCCTCGCCGGTTGCAGAGCTGGATGAAGTGGGTCGCCTTGAGGGCCGATTCCGAGAAGAGCACACCGTTGTTGGCGACGAGCCCGACCAGCAGCCCGTGCAGCCGCGCGAAGCCGGTCACCAGGGTCGGGCCGTAGCGCGCCTTGAACTCGTCGAAGCGCGAGCCGTCGACCAGACGCGCGAGGACCTCGCGCACGTCGTAGGGCTTCCGGGGATCCGGCGGCACCACGCCCAGCAACTCGTCGGGGTCGCAAGCAGGATCTTCGGGGGTGGTGCGGTCGTCGCCGCAGGACGCGGACGCAGCGGGCGGCAGGGTCGACAGGACGGTGCGGGCCAGGCGGATGGCGTGCTCGTCGTCTTCGGCGAGATAGTCGGCGACGCCGGAGACCCGGGTGTGGACGTCGGCGCCGCCGAGCTCCTCTGCCGTCACCTCCTCGCCGGTGGCGGCCTTCACCAGCGGCGGACCGCCGAGGAAGATGGTGCCGGCCCCGCGCACGATGATCGTCTCGTCTGACATCGCGGGAACGTAGGCTCCGCCCGCCGTGCAGGATCCCATCACCACCGCGATCTGCGGAATGCCGGCGGCCGACATCCGGGCCTGGTTGTAGAAGATGCGTCCGAAGTGCTCGCGGTCCGGGAACACGTCGGCCTGGAGCGGGAGATACGCGCCGCCCGAGTCGACCAGGTAGAGGCAGGGCAGTCGGTTGTCGGCGGCGACCCGCTGCGCGCGCAGGTGTTTCTTGACCGTGACGGGGAAGTAGGTCCCCCCCTTCACCGTGGCGTCGTTGGCTACGATCATGGTCTCGCGGGCCGACACGCGTCCGATCCCGGTCACGAGCCCCGCCGCCGGCGCGGCGCCGTCGTACATGCCGCAGGCGGCCAGCGGGGCCAGCTCGAGGAACGGCGATCCGTCGTCGAGCAGGCGCTCGATCCGCTCCCGCGCCGTCAGCTTGCCCTGGCTGCGCACCCGTTCCAGGGCGGCGGTCCCCCCGCCCTCGCGTGCGGCGGCTCTCCGCTCGGCGAGCTCGCGTACGAGCGCCTCCATGGCAGCGCGGTTGGCGCGGAACTCGTCGGAATCCGTCCTGACCCGGGATTGCAGCCGGTCCATCACCAGCCGCAGCAGTCGGTCTTGTAGCGGCAGGCGGGGCAACGCCAGACGGCGTGCATGCGGAACATCTCCGCGCCGCAGCGTTCGCAGATGACCGCGTCGTCGCGTGCCGCCGCCGCGCGCGCAGTCCCGGTGTCCCGCGAAGCGGCGGTCGGGGCAGGGGCGGGCGGCCGGATCGGGTTCGAGGGAGCGGACATGAGGCGAATTATAGACGCCGCATCCCGTCGACCCTTGCCCCGGGTGCGTGCTTGCCGGGTCGATCCCCCTAGAACCCCACCGGGGGTGGGGCCGGTGTGGGAGTCGCGACTGTTATCATGCTCTGATGGGTGCAGGGCAATGGACACGATGTGTGGCGATAGCGGCCACGGCGGCGGCGTGCGCCGCGGTTCCGGATGCGGCGTGCGCCGATACCGTGTTCACGCCGTTCATCGGCCAGTCGTTCGCCACGAGAGACGATGCCGTGAAGGTGACGACGATCGGCGCGTCGATGGCCTCTACGATCAGCGGCGGCTTCGGCTTCGAGCTCGACTTCGGCCGGACCTCCGAGGCGGCGGGCAGCGCCGCGTTCGCCGACAACAGCCGCGTGACGTCGCTGATGGGCAATGTGCTGCTCGGATTTCCGTTCGGCCAGTTCCGGCCGTACGTGGTCGGTGGCGTCGGCTGGCTGCGGAAGGAAATTCTCGGCGACGGAACGACCGCGCGCAGCGGTGGCCTCGGGATCGACGCGGGCGGCGGCTTTCTCGGGTTCCTGGGCGGGAGCGTCGGCGTCAGGCTCGACTTGCGCTACGTGCGGAGCGTGACCATGTCCGATCTGGAGACGCTCCGCGTGCCCGAATCGCTGGGCATCTCCGATTTCCTGATCGAGGACGTGTCCTTCTGGCGCGCTACCGCCGGGCTGGCCATCCGGTTCTAGCTGCCGGGAGCGAATCATGCGCATCGCCTATCAGGGAGAGCCGGGGGCCTACAGCGAGGCGGCCGCCTTGCGGTTCAATTCCAGCGCCGACCCGCTGCCGCGGCCGTCGTTCGACGACGTGTTCCGTGCCGTGGCGCAGGGGGAGGCGACGCACGGCATCCTGCCCATAGAGAACACCATCGGGGGCAGCATCCACCGCAACTACGACCTGCTGCTGGCGCACGAGCTGCCGATCGTCGCCGAGGTCAAGCAGCCCATCCTGCACAACCTGATCGTCCGCGGGGGGACCCGCCTGGAAGACGTGCGCAAGGTCTATTCCCATCCGCAGGGGCTGGCCCAGTGCGAGCGCTTCCTGCGCACCCTCGACGGGGTGGAGATGGTGCCGACCTACGACACGGCGGGCAGCGCGAAGATGATCAAGGAGCAGGACCTGGCAGGTTGTGCAGCCATCGCGTCCGAACGGGCGGCGGAGGTCTTCGGTCTGGAGATCCTCAAGAGCGGCGTCCAGGACTTCGCGGACAATTTCACCCGTTTCCTCATCGTCAGCCGCGACCCGGCGCCGCTCGGGACGCCCGACAAGACGACCATCGTCTTCACGGTTTCGAACGGTCCCGGCGCGCTCTTCAAGGCGCTCAGCGTCTTCGCCCTGCGCGACATCGATCTGGCCAAGCTCGAGTCGCGGCCGATTCCGGACCGGCCGTTCGAGTACCTCTTCTACGCCGACGTGGCCGCGAACCGGAACGACCTGCGTTGCGCGCGCGCGTTGATGCACCTGGCCGAGTTCGCCCCCTCGCTGCGGACGCTGGGTTCGTACCAGGCGTGGAAGGAGCCCGAGACGTAAGCTCAACGTCTGCGCGGTTTCTGCGGCGCCCCGCTGTGCAATCTGTTCGTGACGTTGCTGCAGGGCATGGGGGTGGAGACGGACGCGTTCGGCCAGAGCACCGGGACCCTCACCTGGTCGTGACGGTACGACGGATGCCGCCGCGAATGGGCGGATCAAACCAGGCCGAGGAAGATCAGGATCGCCCGGTCGAGTCGCGCCATGTCGGCGTTGCCCAGGCGTCCGATCCGCTTGCCGAGTCTCGACTTGTGGACCGTCGTGAGCTTGTCGACCATCAGCCGGGAGACGTTCGGCAGACCGTTTTCCGCTCTCGGGGTGACCGGGAGCCTGAACAAGGGCGCGTCCGTCTCATCCGTCGTGAAGACGCAGACGGTGATCGATTCGGTACCGTCGAAGCGATCGTCCTGTACGATGACGGCCGGGCGGGGCTTGCCGGCGTAGCCGGCGCCGGACACGGTCCAGACTTCGCCGCGGGTCACGCCGACCCACGGTCCGAAACTGCGTCGATGAACGCTTGATCTTCCTGTTCCTGCGCGCTCCCGGCCACGGCGCCGGACTGGCGGCGAGCCTCGGCGCGAAAGGCCGCGGTTCTGGTGTCAGGCACCCAGAACTGGACCGGCCGAAAGCCGCTGGCGCGCATCCGTTCGCGATAGGCTCGCGCCTTCTCGCGCGAGTCGAGACGTGCTGCCGTACGAGCAGGCATGGTGTTGCTCCCCGGTTACATGTGACCTAGCCCAAGTTTAACAAGGGTATTTCTAAGCTATTTGGAATCAGCGGTTTACGCCGGCAAGAATGCTCAAGTGGCACTACAAACGCGCACAAACCGGGAATGGGTCGGTCAGATGGTCGTCTTGCGGACTCCTCCCGGCTGCGGGTCGATGCCGAGCGCGTCGTAGATGGCCCGCTGTTCGGGTTCGGCTTGCGTGGCGGTGCGCACGTGCAGCGTGCGTCGGTCGGGGCGCCGGAAGGTGGCGGTGACGCGCTGCTGGCCTTCGAGGATGCGGCGTAGGGTGGTCCAACTGGCGTGTTCGCCGTGGGCGCGCAGCCGGGTGCGGATGACCTGCACGAGCTGGTAGGCGATGACGGTGATGAACAGGTGGCCGTCGGCGCGCCGCGGCTTGTGGTGGTAGATGGGACGCAGTCCGAGCTCGGACTTCAGCGCGCGGAAGACGGCCTCTACGTTGGTGAGCGTGGTATAGGTGCGCCACAGGGCGTCTTCGTCCCAGTCGGTCTCGCTGCTGCGCAGACAGTAGACGCCCGGATGCGTGGCCATCGAGCCGTCCTGGGGCCGTCGGGTCCAGGTGACGGTGGCGGCCTTCTCACCGGTCTGGTCGGGGGTGACCTCGATCTGGTAGTGCGGGGCGACGCGGGAATGCTTTGCCTTCAGTCGCCCGATGCGCTGCCAGACCTGGCCGAGGCGCTTGTGCGCGCGGGGGCGCGCCAGCCCGTCGTTGAGATTGGTCAGGGCCGTCTCGAAGCGGGCGGCGAAACGTTCGACGATGCCGCGTTCCTTCTCGGCCCGCTCCTCGGAGTAGCAGTACAGGCGCACCTCGTCGGGGTCGGTCGAGACCACCTTGTGCAGATGCACGGTCTGTTTGGATTGGGTCTGGATCGCGACGGCGGCCTCGGCGTCGAATTGCCGGTGGCGTTCACGACTGACGACCAGATAGCGGTAGCCGTTGTCGCGCAGCCACCCGATGGCGGCCTCGGTGGCGACGCCGCGGTCCATGACGACCAGAGCGCCGGCCGGCGCACGAAGCGCCTCGAGCATGCCGGCCAGCGTGCGGTGCTCGCGGACGTTGCCGGCAAAGACCTGCGAGCGGCGCACGAAGCCGCTGGCGTCGAGCATCAGTCCCAGGGTCAGCAACGGACAATCGCTGCGCTTCTCCTTCGAGTGCCCGCGCTTGGCCTGCGGCTGTGCGCTCGCCTCGCCTTCGAAGTAGGTGTTGGTCAGGTCGTAGAGGGTGACCGTCGGCTGCAGGTCGAACAGGCCCATGGCCCGTTCGAACAGGTGTGCCTCGATCGCGTCGCGATGCTTCACCAGCGCGTCCGAGGCGCGGTAGAGCTGCATCGCGCTGACGGTCTCGAAGTCGACGCCGAGCAACTCGCCGAGACCGCTGCGGGTTTGCAGCCAGCGGTGCGTCGCGCGCTCCGAGGCCGGCTGGGCCAGGCGCCCGACGACGGCGCCGACCGCCGCGGTGCGCAGCGCGCCGTTGACACCCAACTCAGTCAGCAGGGCCGGTAGGCCCAACTGCTCCAGGGCCCACAGGCCGACCTGCTCGACGCCGACGCAGCGGGGGCGGACCAGGCGCAGCGAGTCGACGTCGACCGGCTGGATGTCTGTCGGTCCGGCGGCCGGTCCCTGCACGGGTGTGCCGCGGGCGATCAACTGTGCGGCTATCCGTTGCGCTTCGTGTTCGACGGCGGTCGGGCAGTCGGGGACCAGGGGCGTCTGGCCGGCCAGGATGTCGTCGATGCGGGAGCAGAGCAGCGGCCATTGCGCTTGGGGAATGTCGAAGTGGCGTCCGAGATTGAGCAAGGTGCGCTGGCGGACGGCGTTGCCGATGCGCTCGGAGTGGACGAGGCGATGCGAGAAGTAGGGCTGTCCGTCTTCGGTCCGCCGGGTTTGGGTACGCCGAACGAACATGCGCCCACGATAACGGGTGCACGTCCACCGAAGCAACACATCCCTTAAAATTATGGCACTACATTCAGCTCTGCCAACCTCCGCTTCTTTAGAATCAACAAGTTACGAGCCTGCGACCTCTGAATATCGCCCAGATCTACAGAATTGTCGGCAATCCTGTTAAACATGGGCTAGTCGAACAACCGCCGGCACGCAAGCGTTGACGTACCGGTACACTCCGGCGATGATCATGTACGGTGACTGTGACGATCACCCGGCTGCGGCGCAACCTGTTTGACCTGGTCGATAGAGCCAGCCGAGGCGAGCCCATCATCATCGTCAGGAACGGCACCGAGGTAGCGCGGCTCCTGCCTGCCGGGCACCCGGACTGGCGCGGGCGCATGACGATCACGCCTCGTCTGCGGGTGGCCGATGACGAAGCGTTTCTGCCGCTGGACGATTGGGATGCGTACGTGTGACGCGGTTCCTGCTCGACACGCACGCCGTCATCCACTGGCAGATCGGTACGGCGATGCCGCGGGCGCTTGCCGACGATCTGGACGTGGCGAGCCGGTCGGGGCGCGTGCTCGTTTCGACTGCCGCGTTCTGGGAGGTCGCCTTGCTGGCGCGGAAGGGCAGAATCGAGATCGACGACGTGTCATCATGGAAGAAGGAGCTTGTGGCCGCCACCGGCGTCAAGCTGGCCATTCCGCAGGTCGATGAGATGATTGCCTCCGTCGCCCTGCCGCAGCACCACCGTGATCCGTTCGACCGGCTGTTCATCGCGCAGGCACAGGCTCTGCACGCCGTGCTCGTGAGCCGCGATGCTGTTTTTTCCGCGTATGACGTGGAGACCCGCTGGGTGTGAGCGCTGTGCCGAATCGTCTCGCCGGTGAGCCGAGCCCTTACCTGCAACAGCACGCCGGGAACCCCGTGGACTGGTATCCCTGGGGCGACGAGGCGTTCGAGCGCGCGCGCCGCGAGGACAAGCCGATCTTCCTTTCGATCGGCTACTCGACCTGCCACTGGTGCCACGTCATGGAGCACGAGTCGTTCGAGCATGCCGGCATCGCCGCGCTGCTCAACGAGCACTTCGTATCGATCAAGGTGGACCGGGAGGAGCGCCCCGACGTCGACCGGGTCTACATGGCTTTCGTGCAGGCGACGACCGGCTCCGGCGGCTGGCCGATGAGCGTCTGGCTGACGCCGGAGCTGAAGCCGTTCTTCGGGGGCACGTATTTTCCGCCGGACTCGCGCTGGGGACGGGCGGGATTCCCGGACGTGCTGCGCGAGGTCGCGGCGCGCTGGACCTCCAGCCGCGGCGAGCTGGCGCAGTCGGCCGACGCGTTGCTCGAACGGTTGCGCGGGATGCAGGCGCCGTCGGCGGGGACCGTCGCGGGCTCTTCCGGTTCCGCCGCGGCGATCGCCGGGGTCGACGCCCTGACGGTCGGCGTGCAACAGTTCGCGTCGTCCTTCGATACGCGGCACGGCGGCTTCGGCGGGGCGCCGAAGTTCCCCCGGCCGGCCGAGCTGCTCTTCCTGCTGCGGGAATCGGCGCGCGGCGGCGACCTCAACGCCCGCCGCATCGCCGTCGCCACCCTCGAGGCGATGGCGAGCGGGGGCATGCGCGACCATATCGGCGGCGGTTTCCACCGCTACTCGGTCGACGCCGCCTGGCGCGTGCCGCACTTCGAGAAGATGCTCTACGACCAGGCCCAACTCGTGCTGGCGTACCTGGAGGCCGGACAGGCGGCCGGCGCCGGCGCGCTGTTGCAGGTGGCCGAGGACACCATCGAGTACGTGCGGCGCGACATGACCAGTCCGGAGGGCGCCTTCTATTCCGCCGAGGACGCGGACAGCCTGCCGCCGGAGGCGGCCGGAACCGAGGCGCCGAAATCCGAGGGCGCCTTCTATCTCTGGACGGACACCGAGGTCGACGAACTGCTCGGCGCCGCCGCAGAGGCGGCGAAGCGGCGGCTGGGGATCCAGGCCGGGGGCAATGCGCCGCAGGACCCGATGGGGGAGTTCAAGGGCCGGAACATCCCGTTCCTCCAGCAGGACGTCGGCGAGATCGCGAAGCTGACCGGCCGCACCGCCGACGACGTCGCGGCGACGCTGGGCGCGGCGCGGAAGACGCTGTTCGACGCGCGCGAGAAGCGGCCCCGTCCGCATCTCGACGACAAGGTGCTCGCGGCCTGGAACGGTCTGATGATCGCGGCCCTGGCGCGGGCCGCGCACGTGCTGAACGGCGCGGCGGCCGAGCGGAGCCTCGAAGCCGCGACCCGGGCGGCGACGTTCGCACGGGAACGGCTGTGGGACCCCGATCGACGCATCCTGCGGCGGCGCGCCCGCGACGGCGCGGTGTCCATCGACGGCTATGCCGAGGACTACGCGTATCTGGTCTGGGGGTTGCTGGAGCTGTTCCAGACCGCGGGCGACCCCGCGTGGCTCGACTGGGCTGTCGAGCTGCAGGCCCGGCAGGACGCGCTGTTCTGGGACGACGAGGGCGGCGGCTGGTTCGCGACGACGGGGGATGACCCCTCCGTGCTCCTGCGGGTCAAGGAGGAGTACGACGGCGCCGAGCCTGCTGCCAGCTCGGTGGCGGTGGAGAACCTTCTGACGCTGGCGCACCTGCGGGAAGCTCCGGACGCGGCGGCCCGGGTGGAGAAGACGCTCGGCCGGTTCGGGACGCGACTCGGACAGGCCGCGCGCGCCGTGCCGCTGATGATGGCGGCTCTCGTTCGCTATCACGCCCCGGCCACGCAGATCGTGATCGTCGGGGAGCCCGAAGCGCCCGAGACCCGCACGCTCGATCGGGTGGTGGCGGCGCGCTACCTCCCGTTCGCGGTGCGGCTGCGCGTGACGCCGGGCGACGGGCAGGCCCGTCTGGCGGAGCGTTTGCCCTTCATCGGCGCCCTGCGAGAAATCGACGGTCGCCCCACGGCGTACGTCTGCACGAACTTTACCTGCCGGGAGCCGGTCACCGATCCGGCGCGGCTGGACGAACAGCTTGCGGGGATCCGGGGATGACGTTCAAGGTGGAGGTTCTGCTCAAGGGCAAGGAGGACGTCGTCGAGACCGACGTCGACTTCGAGGGGCCCGAGCCCACGGCGTGGGCGGACGATGACGTCCGCCGCGTGCTCGAGCTGACCCTCGGTGCGTTCGATCAGGTGCAGAACCCGGACGCGGACGAGCGCTCGGTCGCGCTGCGCGGCTTCAGTTGGATCGTGACGCCGGTCGACGGCGGAATCGCGATCGCCATCGAGATCCCGAGCGGGGCGGTCGTGGCGGGCCCCTTCGAGGGCGACGTCGACACCCTCACCGCCACCATCACCCGTGTCCTCGCCAACGTGCGGGGCAGCTCCCTGCCGAACTGATCCGGCGGCGCGCGCGCCGTCGCAGGTGCTCCGCGGTTCACGCCGCGTCGTATTGCAGCCGTCGCCGTCGGCCCCTCCCGGCAGCGTCGTAATCCCGCGCTCTCCCGGTGCGTAGTATGGGCATGATGCGGGTGCTCGGGGCCGGGACGATGCCGGGCGTGTCGCCTTCCCGTCCGGGGAGCGGGATGCGGAAGGGCCGGGCGCGCGGATGAACGCGGTGACCGCGCTGGCCGGCGGCATGCTCCGTCCGCTGGCGATGACCGGCGTTCGGCGGGAGGAGACGGCGGCGAGGGGCGACGGCGACGCGGACTTCGACGCCCTCTATCGAGCCCAGTCCCGGCGCGTGCTGCAGACCTGCCGTTACCTGCTCGGCTCCCCCGACGAGGCGGAGGACGCGGCGCAGGAGGTGTTCCTGCGCGCCCGGCAACGCTTCGAGCAGTACGACCGGGAGCGGCCGTTCTCGCACTGGATCCTCGCGGTCGCGAGCCATCACTGTCTCGATCGGCTGCGGCGGCGCGGCCGGGAGACGCGGCTGTTCGGCACGGCGGACGTCGAGCGGGCGGCGGCGCCGGCGCGTGAGCCGGACCCGTTGACCGCCCTGCTTGCGCGGGAACGCGGCCGGCAGGTCCGTGAGGCGGTCGCCGCGTTGCCGGACAAGTACCGCGTGCCCCTGGTGCTGGCCTATTTCCACGAGCTCGCCTACGCGGAGATCGGCGCGATCCTCGATATCGAGCCCGGTCACGTCGCCGTGCTGGTGTTCCGCGGTCGAAAGCAGTTGCGGCGGATGCTGACCGCGCCGGACAGGAAAAGCCAATGACGTGTCCCGACGAACCGACCCTGATGATGCTGGCGGACGACGAGTTGGCCGCGGCCGCGGCCGTCCGGGAGCACGCCGCCAATTGCGCATCGTGCCGCGCCGCGCTGGCGGAGTTGCGCGCCGAGCGCAGGCTGCTTGTGGAGGCGCTGCATGAGGGCGCGCTCGACGAGGGCGTTGCCACGGCCGGTCCGATCGTCTCGAACGGCGGCTGCTCGGCTGCCGGCAATGGGTGGTGGAATCCGGAGCTGGTCGTCGCCGCGGTGTCTGCCCTCGCGGGTGCGACGGTGGCGACGGCGTGGCAGGTTCCGCCCTTTTTGGAATGGGTCAGCCCCTTTCATGCGTCCGGTCTTCTGACCTGGCTGTTTGCCGGCATCATCGTCGTTGTCCAGGTCGGTACCTTGCTGACGTCGATGGTGACCGTGGTCGGCCAGGCTGCGGCCGCGATTCTCCTGCTGCTGCTCGTCGTGCTGTTCGTGCCTCACAGGGCCCGGCGCACGACGGTGCCGGCTCTGTCGGCGATGGTGTTCGCCGCGGTCGCAGTTCCCGCCGAAGCTTTCGTGGTCAGGACGTCGGACGACGACGTGAAGATCTCCGCCGACGAGACGATCGACGACGCGCTCCTTGCCTACGGATCGCGAGTGTTCGTAGACGGGGTCGTGACCGGCGACCTCATCGTCTACGCAACGACCGTAACGATCCGCGGTACGGTGCAGGGCAGCGTGATCTCGTGGTCGCACTCTCTGGATCTGGAGGGCGGGGTCGGGGGCTCCGTATTCACGGGCGCCCAGTTCGTCACCGTGCAGGGCCGGGTGGACGGGAGCCTGTTCACATTCTCGCAGGAAACCCGCATCGCGCAGGGAAGCCGCGTCGGCCGCGGCGTCGCCAGCTACAGCAACGTGCTATCGGTGCACGGCGAGATCGCCCACGGCGTACGGGCCGCCGGCGGCAGCATCGATATCGCGGGACCCGTCCAGCGGAGCGTCAACGCCGCGGCCCAACGCATCACCGTCGGGTCGCGCGGTCACATCGGCGGGGCATTGATCGCAGAGGTCCGTCACCGCGGCGATCTGCGCATCGATCCGGCGGCGACGCTCGCGAGCGAGCCGGTGGTTCGACTTGCGGGGGGCGGCGCTTCGCCGAGCCGTTACCTGACAGCGTCGTTCTACTTGCGGCAGTCTCTGTGGCTGGTTGCCGCCCTGATTGCCGGCGGGCTGCTGTTGTGGCTCGCGCCCGGCGCCGCGACCGTCCGGCTCGAAACGCCGTCGGTGGTGCTGCGGACACTCGGCGTCGGGTTCCTGTGCGTCATCGCCGCCCCGGTCGCCGCGCTGGTTGCGGCGATGACGCTGGTTGGATTGCCGCTGGCGATCGTTCTGCTCGGCCTCTGGGCACTCGCGATCTACCTGGCGAAGATCCCGGTCGCGCTCTTCCTGGCCCGCACGGTCCTCGGCCCGCCCGGCTACGGCGGACCGGCGTCCGCCCTGCTGGTCGGCCTGCTCGCCGTTTTCGTCGCCGTGAACCTGCCGTTCATCGGTTGGATCGTCAATCTGGTGCTGACGCTGATCGGTGTCGGGGGCCTGTTCGCCTGGGCGCTGGCCGCGTATCGCGGTAGCGGAGCCGCCACCGCGCGGGTCTGACCCGCAGCCCGGTGCGACCCGGGGCTTCAGGCGCTCGCGCGTCAGCCCGGTGCGTTCGACCCCCACCCTCGGCGGTGCAAGCCGGCGCAGTCCCGCCGTAATGACCAGCGTGCCCGGCGCGTATTGTCTCTGCTGCCACGCGCACTGCCGAGTCATGGGAGGGACACGTTGCCGAATTCAGTTCGCGCCGTCTTCGTGCTCGGGTTGATCGTTGCCGGATCGACGGTTCCGACGGCACGCGCTGCGCAGGCTCAACCGTTCGAAACCACGCTCTCCGGTGCTGTCGCCGATGCGGCGCGTCGGGTCGGAGATGACGATCGAGCGATACGGCGGTTCGATCTGACGCTCGCCGGCGCGGTCGAGCGAGCCTTCGAACGCAACCGCCAAGTCGCGGTCCAGCGCATCAATCCACTCGTGCGGGACGCGCAGGTCGCCACCGCCAACGCGGCGTTTCTGCCTCTGGCTGTCTCCGGCTTCGGCCTCAACCAGGCCACCCAGCCCAGCCGCTCGCTGCTGGACGGGGGGGGCCTCGGCGGCGCATCCATCGTCACCGATCAAGGCAGCTATGACGTCGGCGTCAGCCAGCGGATGAGGTGGGGCGGCGGGCGGTACGACGTGACCTGGAGCAGCAACCGCGTGGAGTCGACCAACACCTTCACGAACTTCAACCCGAGCCTCGCCGCGACCGCGAGCCTGACGTACACGCAGCCGTTGCTGCGGGGCTTCCGAACCGACAAATGAGCGGACGCAACTCGTCGTTTCTCGCATCGACCGCAACATCTCCGACATCGACCTGGAGGAGACCGTCGTCAACACGCTCGCCGACGTCCGGCTGGCGTACTGGGAACTGGTCCATGCGCGCGCGGCCGTCGCGGTACAGCGACAGTCGCTGGCGCTGGCCGAGCAACTCGAGCGTGACAATCGCGCGCGTGTCGAGATCGGCATGGTGGGAGAGATCGAGGTCGTGCAGGCGCGGGCGGAAGCCGCGCTGCGGCGGCAGTCGCTGGCCGACGCGGTTCGCGTGCTGCGCACCAACGAGCTGGCTCTCAAGCTGCTCATCGTCGACGGCAGGACGGACGAGCTGTGGAACGCGGAGCTCAACCCGACGGACGAGCCGCGGACGGATGCGATGCCGATCGACCTCGAGGGAGCGATCCGAACGGCGCTCGACCGGCGCACCGACATCGCCCGGGCGCGGCTCCGGATCGACAGCAACAATGCCACGGCCGAGAACCTGCGGAGCAGCAGGCTTCCTGCTCTCGATCTGGTCGGAAGCTATCAGTTGACCGGCCAGGGCGGTCCCCGGCTGTTGCCTTCCGGGAGCACGTTCGAGGAGATCCTGGGGGGCGGCGGAGCGGTGATCCCGGGTGGCTACCGGGACGCGGTCGGCGACATCGTCGGGGCGGACTACCCGATCTGGAGCGTCCAGCTGCAGATGAGCTACCCGCTGGGTCGGAGTGCGGACGAGGCTGCCTACGAACGGGCGCGCCTGGAGCTTCGACAGAACGAGGTCCAGCTGGAATGGATCGAGATCCAGATCGTGGGTGAGGTGACCGATGCCGCACTCCAGATAGAAGCGATCCAGGAGAGCATCCAGGCTGCGGTTGTCGCCCGGGAGCTCGCGGAGGAGCAGCTTCGAGCGGAGGAGATCAAGTTCGAGGTCGGGCTGTCTACCAACTACCTGGTCGTCCAGATGCAGCGCGAGCTGGCCGCCGCCCGGGAGCTCGAACTGCGCGCGATACTCGACTACCAGCGCGCACTGATCGAGTTCGACCGCGCGCAACGCGCGTCGCGCGCCGGTACTGGCGTGACAGTGGTCGTCGGCGGACCATAGAAACCGGGGCCCCTGACAGCGCGCGACTTGCCGAACGGTGGCGGTCACCTGTCGCGTAACGGTACCATCCCGTCACAGTCGGGTACTTGGCGCGGCCGACGCCGAGGTGGTGGAACTGGTAGACACTCGGGACTTAAAATCCCGTGGCCCGTGAGGGCCGTGTGGGTTCGATCCCCACCCTCGGCACCAGACCCATCCTCCAGAGGTTGTCACGAAGCGCCCTGGCGGAACTCGGTTCCCGCGCCGGCATGGCCCGCCGGGGCGCGGGCGGTGGCCGGGAGCGACGAGCGCTCGCGCAAAGAGCGCGCGATCGTCCCGCTGGCTGGAGTTCGACGAGGAAGAGCGACGCCAGCTTCAATCGAACATGCGCTACTGGCGCATGCGTCTCGAGCAGTTCGACGGGATCTGCAGCAGGAGCCGGGTCGGATACGGGCGTTCTACGAGGTGCAGGCACGGCGTGTCGAGCCGGTCGCCCTCGTGTACCTCTGGCCGGAGACGAATTGACGATATCGCGCGGTTCACCGACACAGACTGCTCGCCGCAGGAACGGCCTGTACGGAAAGCCAGACGGTAGAATCGAACGGACCGTGGGGAGTACGAGATGCCAGAGAGGCGGGTGAGCCTTCAGGAACTCGATTCGAAGCTCGAGAGCTACATCCACGATGCGGCGCTGACGCAGGAACTCCCGGGTTTCCGTATCGGCACGGTGGACAAGTTTCAGGGCCAGGAAGCGCCAGTCTCGATTTATTCGATGGCCACGAGCTCGGCCGCCGACGCACCGCGCGGGATGGAGTTCCTGTACAGCCTCAACCGCCTGAGTGTTGCGACGAGCCGAGCCCGATGCATAGCCGCTGTCGTCGCGAGCCGGGGCATTCTGCGTGTGCGTTGCCGAACGCCTCGGCGGATGCGGCTCGCGAACGCGCTCGCTCGGCTCGTGGAGTGCGCGTCCACGTAGGCGCGCTCCCAGTTCTGCGCCAGTTCCTTTCAAGGCCGCCTGGGCATCATCTCAAGAGTGGGGGATGTGTGCGCATCGCTCAGAGAGATCGAGATCGAGCCGGCTCGTAACCGCTCGACGGCGATCTCGTTCGCCCGCGCCCGCATGCGCGAGGCGTCGTGCCAGGCCTGCATCCGGAGCAGCATGTCCATGCTCACGTCGAACGCCTTCTCGATGCGCAGCGCCATCTCCGGGGAAAGCGAGGCGTTGCCGTTCAGCACCGCGGAGAGCGTGCTCCTGCGGACACCGAGAATTGCGGCGGCCCGGGAAACGTTGAGACCCAGCTCGTCAATGACCTCCGCGCGGATGAAATCGCCTGGATGAGAGGGCGTCATGTTCACCTGGATTCCGATGGCGCTCATCAGTGGTAGTCCTCCAAGTGCAAGCGTTCGACGGAGCTGTCTACTTCCTCGAACGTGATTCGCCAGTTGCCTGAGACCGACACGCTCCATTCGCCCCGCCGGTCCCCCGTCAGCCGGTGCACTCGCCAACCGCTTGGCGCGCCGGCGATGAAGTCGTCGATGTCCTCCGCCAGGAGCAGGACTGTCAAGATCCTGCGCGGCTTGTGTCATATTTCCTGTAAACTATTGTAAAACAGCATGTTATAGCGACATCAGTTCGGTAGTGCGAACACGAACAGGTTGTTCCCCGTCCCGGGCTGCAGCTCGGTCGTCAGGCGCAGGTTGTCCCGCGTGCTGAGCGACGAGCCGGTGCTGATGGCGACGTACTGCGTGCCGTCCACCGCGTAGGTGATGGGGAAGCCGGTCACCTGGGAGCCGAGGTTGACCTCCCAGAGCACCTCTCCGGTTTCGTGGTCGAGGGCGCGGAAGCGGCCGTTGCTGTCGCCGCCGAAGATGAGGCCGCCGCCGGTGGCGACGAGCGAGGTGGTGCCGGCGCGCTGCTCGTAGAGCCAGGTGGTCTCGCCGGTGGATGCGTCGATGGCCCGGACCGTGCCCACCTGATCGGTGCCGGGGGCGTTCACGATTCGTTGCGACAGGTTGTAGAGGCTGCCGTCGGCTATCGCCAGCATCCGCGCGCAGGCGTTGCGCAACGGGAAGTACATCATGTTGGTGAGCGGGCTGTAGGCGCCCGATTCCCAGTCCTTGCCCCCCGTAACGAACGACGGGCAGATGAGCATCTCGTTGTTCTCGCGCGTGAAGATCAGCTCCGGGTTCTCGGTGACCGCGCCGGTCGCCCCGTCGATGTGGGTGATCACGTTCTGCGCCGTCGTCGGCGTTGCCCAGAGAAACTCGCCGGTGGCGCGGTCGAGCGTGTAGACGACGCCGGTCTTGCCCGGGATGCCGGTCATCACCCGGTACACCTCGCCGTGCTGCAACCGCGGGTTGATCCAGGAGACGTGCTCCGGGTCGGGCGTCATCGCAGTATCGACGAGAATCCGCTCGTAGGGATGGTCGAGATCCCAGTGGTCGTTCAGGTGCTGGTAGAACCACTCGATCTCGCCGGTATCGGCGTTCAGTGCGAGGGTGGAGTTGTGGTAGAGGTGCGTGTTCTCGACGCCGCCGATCATGAACTTCGGGGCGGGCGAGGTGACCGACGTGCCGATGTAGACCAGGTTCAGCTCGGGGTCGTAGCTCGGGACCATCCACGCGCCGACGTGCTTGCGTTCCTCGAACGGCACGCCGCCCCAGGTCTCGTCGCCGAATTCGCCGGGGCCGGGGATGAGGCGGCGGCGCCACAGCTCCTCGCCGGTCGCCGCGTCGTGCGCGACGATGACGCAGGCGTTCGGGCCGCCCCGCGGCGAGCAGCTCCGCCCGGAGATCACCTTGCCGTCGGCGACGATCGGGCCGGAGGTCTGGTTCGCCGGGTTGACGGTGTAATCGAGCACCATCGTTTCCCACGCCACCTCGCCCGTCCGCGCGTCGATGGCGATCACCCAGTCGTCCGACGTGCTGTCGAACAGGTAGTTGCCGTGGATGGCGATGTTGCGGTTGGTGTCGATGAGGCTGCCGATCATGTAGTCGGCCAGATCGTCGGGGCGCTCGCGGCGGTGCTCCCAAATGAGGTCGCCGCGCACCGCGTCGATCGCCTGGATGATGTCGCGCGGATTCGGCATGTAGAGGACGCCGTCGTAGACGAGCGGCGTGCCCTGCTGCAGGCCGGGGCCGAGCGGGCGCGTCCAGACCAGCCGGAGGCCGGCGACGTTGCCGCGGTCGATCTGGTCGAGGGGGCTGAAGCCCCAGGTGTTCAGGGTCCGGCGCCACATCAGCCAGTCGTCCGGATCGGGATCCTGAAGCATGGCGTCGGTGACCGGAACGAACTCGCGCTCGTCCTGCTGGGCCTGCAGGGGCGCGGCCAGGAGCGCGGCGGCCGCGAGGACGAGGAGCAGGAACGACGCGGGCGTCGAGACGTGGTGCTGAAGCTTCATGGAGGGGAGCTTAGCCGGGACGCGAGCCGCGTTTCAATTGCAGCGGCGGCGGGAGGGACGGTTCCGGGCCGCGCCGGCGAAACCGCTGGCTCGCCGGGCGACATTGGGATATAACCGTCGGCATGCTGCAGCGGGCAATCGGCATCGCAACCTGCGGCCTGGCGCTGGCGTTCACCGCGCCTGCCGCGTACGCACAGGTGGGCGGCAATCTGGCGGCCGGACCGCCGCTCGACATCCACCTGGAAATCGCGACGGGACCGGACGGCCCGTCGCTCTCCACCACGGCGTTCATGCTGACCACGGGCGAGTACTACCGGCTCAACGTCACGAGCGACGGCGCCGAGCCGTGGCGGCTCGAGGTCGACGAGCTGCTGCGCAACTCGCACCTGCGTCTCGTCACGATCAACGGCATCGAGGTGCATCTGCAGGCGCTGGCGTTCCGCGCCATCGAGTTCGATGTCGGCGGCACGGCCCAGTTCAGCTTTACGCCGATCCGCACCGGCGCGTTCGAGTTCACCGTGGGCGACGTCCCCTCAGTTCAGCGCCAGCGCGCGGACGGCGGCCGCACCGTGGCAGGGACGTTCACCGTCGAATAGCTCCCGTCGATCCGGCTGCAGTGTGCCTTCGAAATACACACATGGTACGCTGTGAACTCGTTCGCAAGGCGTTCGGCATGCTTGCCCGAAGGTTGTCGAGCAACGCACGTCGTGAGCAAGCGGCGGCTGCAAGGGGGACATGATGGTGGATTCGACCAGACGCAACATCCTCAAGACGGGCGCGGCGGCGACCATGTTGGCGGCCACACGGGCGTTCACAGGGCAGGCCGGCCAGAACGAAGCGGCCATGTCCTTCTACGAGAACGGTCCTGTTCGCATCCGCTACGAGGAGGCCGGTTCCGGCTTCCCGCTACTGGTCATCGCCGGCGGGGGACTCAACTCGTCAATCGCCGGTCTGGCCACGCATCCCTTCAATCCGCTGGAGGAGTTCAAGGGCGAGCACCGCGTCATCGCGGCGGACCTGCGCAACTCTAACCGCGGCCAATCCTCCGGTCCGCTGGAGATCGACAGGCCCTGGGATTCGCATACCGACGACCACCTCGGCGTGATGGATCACCTGGGCATCGACAAGTTCATGGTGCTCGGCTTCTGCATCGGCGGCCCCTTCATCTGGAACCTGCTGCGGCGGGCTCCGGACCGCGTCGTCGCCGCCGTGCTGACGCAGCCGAGCGCGTGGAGCGCGGAGCACCCCACGCTGTTCTACGACAACAACATGGGGGGTTGGGGCCCGGATCTGGTCGAGCGCCGGCCCGAGATCACGATGGACATGGTCGACCGGTTCCTGACCACGATGTACCTCGACAATGCGGACTTCGTCTTCACCGTGACGCGAGACTTCGTGCGGGAGCTGCAGACGCCGATTCTGATCCTGCCGGACGACATCCCGGCGCATCCGTACGATGTCGCCATCGAGGCCGCGATGCTCGCGCCGCAGTCCGAGGTGAGCATGTTCCCGTGGAAACAGCCCGTGGAACGGATTCCGCTGGCGGTGCGCCAGATACGGTCCTTCCTCCGGGCGCATCGACCGGATGTTCGATGAACGCAGGGCACGAACGGCATTGCGGCTGGAGGTGAACGATGCGGTTCCCACACCATTTGTTGACGGTCGTACTCGGGATCGGGCTGAGCGGGTTTCAGGGCGTCGGCGAGGCGCAGGAATCCGCGTCGCCCCAGCTCGCGCATTCGCGCGTCACCCGGCTCGACATCACGAGCCGCGAGCCGGCCTTCGGCGGCCGGTCGTTCGGCGCCGTCGGCGAGTACGAGATTCTGCTCGGGACGGCCACCGCCGTCGCCGATCCGGGCGCCCCCCGCGACGCCGGGATCGCGGATCTCGAGAACGCCCCGCGCAACGCGGACGGGCTGGTCGAGTACACCTTCGAGGTTGACATCCTCAAGCCGGTCGACATCGCCCGGGGCAACGGCGTCCTCGTGTACGAGGTCAACAACCGCGGCCGCAACATCGTCTTCGGCTACTTCCACGAGGCGGGGCGGGGCTACGCGGCCGGGAACACCGGCAGCGCGTTCCTCATGAACCAGGGCTACACGTACGTCTCGAGCGGCTGGCTGCACGGCGCGCCCGGCGCCGGCGACCCGCGTCCGGTGCTGGCGACCTTCCCGCTCGCCACCGACGACGGCCGGACGATTACCGGTGTCTCGATGGAGGAGTGGCAGGACCCGGACAGCGCCGCGTTCGGGCGGCTGACCTACCCGGCGGCGACGCTCGACGAGAGCGCCGCGACCCTCACGCACCGCCAGCTCCAGGACGATCCGCGCCAGTCGGTTCCCGCCGACGCGTGGCGCTACGTCGACGACACGACGGTCGCGGTCACGCCGCCCACGGGCACCGACGCGGGAACCATCTACGAGTTCGTGTACGAGGCCCGGGATCCGATCGTCCACGGCCTGGGCTTCAGCGCCATGCGCGATCTCGTGTCGTTCGCGCGCCACCGTCCCGCCGACGATCGGGGCACGCCCAACCCGCTCTTCGTGGACGGCATGCCGGTGCTCGACCACGCGGTGGCCGTCGGCTCCTCGCAAAGCGGCCGGATGATCAGGGACTTCCTCTACCAGGGCTTCAACGAGGACCCGGCGGGGCGGCGCGTCTTCGACGGCATGACGCCGTACGTGGCGGGCGCCCGCCTCACGTGGGTCAACGCCCGTTTCGCGCAGACGGGCCGCTACACGCGCCAGCACGAAGACCACAACTACCCGATGGACGAGTTCCCGTTCACCTTCGCGACGACGACCGATCCGCTGACGGGCCGGACCGACGGGCTGCTGGCCGCCTGCACCGCCTCGGGCACCTGCCCCCGCATCATCCAGGTGGACGCCGACTCCGAGTACTACGGCGCCCATGCCTCGCTCATCGTCACCGACACGAGAGGCCGAGCACTGGAGCTGCCGCCGAACGTGCGCTACTGGATGCTCGGGACCGCGCACCTGCAGGGCGACGCCGGGTGCCGCGACCCCGCCAACCCGGTGCTGCCGTGGCCGTACTACCGGGCCGCGTTCGACGCGACGGTGCGGTGGGTGCGGGACGGCGTCGAGCCGCCGGCGACGCGCGCGCCCTCGGTGGCCGACGGCACCGCGGTGACGGTCGAACGGCAGGGCGGGCAGTATCCGACCATCCCGGACCGTCCCTACAACGACGCGATCAGCACGCTCGGCGTGCGCGACTTCTCGGTCTGGCCGCCGAAGGAGAGCGTCGAGCGGTACCCGCTGTTCGTGCCGAGCCTCGACGCCGACGGTAACATCGTGGCGGGGGTCATCGTGCCGGAGGTCGCGGTCCCGCTCTCCACGATGGGCAAGGCGGTTCGCGCCGCGGGCTTCGCCGAGGGCGACCTGTGCGGCGTGAACGGCTCCACGATTCCATTCCCCCGGACGCGGGATGAGCGAACGCGGTCGGGCGATTCGCGCCTCTCCCTGGAGGAGCGCTATCCCGGCGGCGAGGCGGAGTACGTGAAGCGCTACGGCGAGGCGGCCGACGCGCTGGTCGCCGAGGGGTACCTGCTGGCCGCCGACGCCGAGACGCTCAAGGCGTCTGCCGCCGCGGCGTGGAGGGCGGCCGTCGCTGCACCGTGAAGAGGACGCAGTACGCACAGTTCACGGCCGTGCCCGGGACTGGGCAACAACCGGAATGATGCGCATAAAGGAGACCACGGCATGTCTACATTCCGTTACGGGCTGTTGATCGTCGTCGGCTTGAGTCTGGCGGTCGCCGGCGTTCGGTCGGCGGCCAACTCCGAGGCAACGACCGGTGTCACGCCCGAGTTCCGGCACATCAACAAGCTGGCGTTCGGGCCCGAGGGCGTCATCTTCGCGGCCGACGCCCAGGAGGTGTCCATCACGGCCCTGCAGCTTGGCGAGCAGATGGCCGGCGGGGCGCCCGGGACGCAGGACGTACCCGCGATCGACAGCAAGGTCGCCGGGCTGCTCGGCATCGACGCCGGCAACCTACTGATCACCGACATGGTGGTCGACCCGCGGACCCGCAATACCTGGCTCTCGGTGATGCGCGGGCTCGGCGCCGACGCCGTGCCGGTTCTCCTGCGCGTGGATGGCGCGGGCGAGATCGAGGTCATTTCGTTCGACGAGGTACGCTACACGCGGATCGGGGTGCCCAATCCGCCGCCGGCCGAGACGCCGCTGGTGCTCGTGGACGGGCGGTCGATCCCGATCGCGAACTACCCGGACCAGGTCGATCCCGCGGGGCTGATCGGCGTGCAGACCATCACCCACATGGCCTACATCGACGGCAACCTGTTCGTCTCGGGCCTGTCGAACGAGGAGTTCGCCTCCAAGATGCGCGTCATCCCGTACCCGTTCCGGGTGGCGGACGCCGGGACGAGCGTGGAGGTCTACCACGGGTCCCACGGGCAGCTCGAGACGTTCTCGCCCGTGTTCACGTTCGTCCCGTACGAGATCGACGGCGAGCCGTCGATCGTCGCCAGCTACCTGTGCACGCCCCTCGTCAAGTTCCCGATCGCGGCGCTCGAGCCGGGCAGCAAGATCCAGGGGACGACGATCGCCGAGTTCGGGAACCGCAACCGGCCGATCGACATGATCGTGTACGAGAAGGACGGGCAGGACTACATCCTGCTGTCGAACAACCAGCGCGGCGTGATGAAGGTGCCGACGGCGCCGTTCGGCGCCGCGGACGCCATCACGGAGCTGATTCCCGATACGGCCGGCGTGCCGTTCGAGACCATCGCGTCGCTGCAGGGCGTGCAGCAGCTCGATCGGCTGGATGCCTCGCGGGCGATGCTGCTCGTCGACGCCGCGGGGGGCGGTCTGAACCTCGAAGCGGCCGCGCTGCCGTAGGGCGCCTGCATCCGATGAGACATGCGGCGAGGGCCGCCGCCCTGGTGGCGGGGGCCCTCGCGCTCGCGCCGGGGTGCCTGCAAACGGGCGGCCCGGCGCCGGAATCCGTTCCGGGCGCGCCGCCCATCCGATTGGCCACCTCGCCCTCCGGCCAGCGGGCCGTCGACGTCGCGGGGCTGCCGGCCGCGGACCTGGAGCAATTGGAACGCGCGGCGCCGTCGCGTGACGCGTGGCAGGCGATCCTGCGCGTCCACGTCGCGCAGTCGGATCCGGGTGCCGCGGCGTTGCCGCCGGTGCTGGGGGACTACGCCGTGCACGACGGCGCGCTGCGCTTCACCCCGCGGTTTCCGTTCGATGCGGGTCAACGCTACGAGGTGGTGTTCGACTCGTCGTCCCTGCCGTCCGCGCGAGGCCGTTCCGCGCCCATCCCCTCGCCTGCCGTCCGGGCGATAGTCGAGGTGCCGGCTCTCGACCGCGAGCCGTCGACGCGCGTGGCGGCCGTCTATCCGACGGGCCCCGAGGTGCCGGAGAACCACCTCCGGCTGTACGTCGTCTTCTCCGCCCCGATGGGGCTCGGAAGCGGCAATGCGCACGTGCGGCTGCTCGACGAGCGCGGCGAGCCTGTCGCCGACGCATTTTTGCCGCTGGACGTCGACCTGTGGAACGCGGATCGCACGCGATACACGATTTTCTACGACCCGGGGCGGGTCAAGCGCGGCATCCGGCCGAACGCCGAGCTGGGCCGCCCGCTGGCAGCGCACCGCAGGTACACGCTGGCGATAGATGCGGCCTGGCGCGACGCCGCCGGGCAGCCCCTCGTCGCGCCGTTCCGCCGGGAGTTCCGGGTGGGTCCACCCCGGGAGCGCGCCCTCGATCCCGCCGCCTGGCGGCTCGATCTCCCGGCCGGCGGCACGCGGGATTCGCTTGCGGTGCGCTTTCCGGTGCCGCTGGACTACGGCCTGCTGCAGAGCGCGCTCCGGGTGACGACCAGCACCGGCCGGCCTCTGGCCGGGGAGATCCGGGTGGAGCAGGGCGAGACGCGCTGGACCTTCACGCCGCGCGCGCCGTGGCGGGCGGGCGAGTACCAGCTCGTCGCGGCGGCGACCCTCGAGGATGTCGCCGGCAACCGCATCGGGCGGCCGTTCGAGGTCGACGCGGCCGAGGCGCGAGGCTCCGAGCGCGCCCGGGGCGCCGTGGTGCCGTTCCGGATCGGCCGTGCGAACGGCGCGCGATAGCCGGTGCTCCGCCAGCTCCGGGGCCGGGTGGACACGGTTCTCCGGCTTCTCGAAGGTCGACAGGGAGTCTCCCCAGGGATTCGATGAGTAAATCCTCTCGGTTTCAGTTCTCGTTGTTCACGAGTTTGCGGAATGGTCCGAGTCGCCCTTGAGGCCCTTCGCCACAAGCTCTTGAACCTTATCTGTCTGTCGTGTCGGCTGGGTGGTGCGTTCTTCCAGCCTGGTGCTCAGGACAGCAACTTCAACCTTCAGCTTTTCGATCTTGTCGCCGAGCTGCCTATTCTCGTTGCGGAGCCGTTCCTCGGAATCGGTGATCGCTTTCGTGATCGTCTGGACAAGCGCCGCGCCGCGCCAGAAGGACACCAGCATGAAGCCTGCGACCCCGACCAGACCGCCTGCGATCCCGACGACGATGCTGACGTTCTGCACCGACTGCGCGGTGTCCATATCGGATCAATGATAGCCGGTTTGCGCACCCGGGCCGCCCTTCGGGGGCCGTGAACGCGACCGGGATCGTCTACAGCAGCACGTCCGGCATGGTGATGCCGGCATTCCTGCCCATGGTGCCGGACCTCGCGCAGCAGATTGGCGCCGTCGAACACGTCCACCTGGCGGGACGAACACCGTGGGCGGCGGGCTCGTCGTTTTCTCGGCGCTCTCCACTGTGGGCGCCCTGTATCCGGCCGCGGCGCCGCCCGGCACCAACACGCGCGCGCTGTTCAACGCGCTGCTCGCGTGGGGTTCTCGATGTCCGTGGTCGGCGCAGCGCTCTGCTGGATTCTGTTCGGGTACGAGCCCCGGACAACCAGGCCTCCGAGGACGACGCCGAGGACCGCTGGGAGCAGAGGGAATCCGAAAACGCGCAGCACCGCGCCGGCCATGCCGGCCGCCAGCGTCAGGCCAGATCCCGAAGCTCAGCAGGGGCACGAGCGCTGTCGTGGCGACGGTGTTGTTGGTTGTTTCCGGCGCCGCGACGCCTTCGGGCGACCCCCGGCCGAACTCCTTCGGGGCCCGCGACCAGCGGCGGGCTTCGTTGTAGGACAGGAACGCCGTGATCTTCCACGAGATGTTCCACCAGCGGCGCATCATCCCGCTGGACGGGAGTCCGCACCCTTCGCGGCGCGCGGGCGCAGGACGACGAGGTGCAGTAGCCGGACCCGAACCCGCGCAGGCGGAGCCGGCTCACTCCCGCTTCAACAAGTCCGCGGGGAGCCACGCCGGCGTGCCTTCTTCGTACTGGTTGTCGGTCAGGGGTCGCTGGTTGGAGCCGTCGGCGTTCATGATGAACAGCTCGGCATACGGCTGCGGCTGGTTGAGGACGAGCGGCGATTCGTCCTTGTAGCCGAAACGCGAGCTGCTGAACAGGATGAAGTCGCCGTCGGGCGACCACAGGGAATGTGCATCGTTCCCTTCCGCATCGGTCAGCCGGGTCAGGTCCGTGCCGTCCGGCCGGATGGTGTAGATGTCGAACTCGTCGTATCGAAAGCGGTCGTCGGGGGCGTAGCGGGTGAACATGATCACGTCGCCCCGGGGCGACCAGAACGGCAGGGTGTCGTATTCGGTGGTCAGGATGCGGGACCTGCCGGTGGCGACGTCGACGATGCGCAGCCCCTCTCCTCGCTCGTTCCCGGTCCAGTAGCGATACACGATCTCCGTCCCGTCGGGCGACCAGCTCGGGAACCCGGCGTTGCCCGGCCCCGAGGTGACCGCACGCACCTCGGACCCGTCCGCCTTCATGATCATGATCTCGGCGGGCCCGCGGCTGCGACCGAGGAAGAAGGCGCCCGCGCCGAAGGTCAGCCACCGCCCGTTCCGCGACCATTCCAGGCCCATCACGGTCACGTCATCCTGGTACACCCGCCGCGGGTTGGTCCCGTCGACATCCCACAGGACCAGCGCCATCCGGTCGGCGCTCGGCGTGCGCTCGCTTACGACGAGGGTGCGGCCGTCGGGCGACACGGCCGGCCAGCCGCTCGCGTGCACGAGCTCGAAGCCGGGCTCCGCCACGGTGCCGAGCAACCGCCGGCCCGGGGTGTTGGAGTAATGGTGCATCGTCTCCAGTTGGCCGGCGTGGTAGACGACGCGTTCGCCGTCCCGTGACCAGGAGGGATTGGCGCGGTCTTCGGGCGCGCTCTCTGCGCCGCTCGTGAACGCGAGGGTCCCGCTGCTCCTGGTCTTGATCAGCCAGGCGATGCGATCGGGCCCGATGAACTGCGGCGACACCTTGAGCCCGGGACCCGCGGCGTGGACCGTGCGCTCGCCGGTGGCCACGTCGACCGAGACGATGCGCGACGAGCCGCCGCCGAAGTGCGCGCTGACGGTGTCCCGCACGGGCATCTCGTAGAACACGACTGTGCTGCCGTCCGCCGACCATTGCGGCGATCCCGCCATCATCTCCGGGTCCGTCGTGAGCTTGCGCAGACCCGTGCCGTCGATGCCGATCACGTAGACGCCGGCCGCCTGCACGTGCTCCCACTTGCCGGCGCGACCGGGATAGCCCTGGTGCGGAAACCCGGTGCCGCGGTCGGAGCTGAAGGCAATCGTCCGTCCGTCCGGAGACCAGCTCGGACGGAAGTCGCCGCCCGGCGCATTCGTGAGGTTGCGGATCTCGCGGCTGGCGAGGTCCATGATGTAGATGTCGGTGGCGCCGCCGCGCGACGAGACGAACGCCAGCGAGCGATTGTCCGGCGACAGCGCCGCCTGGTCTTCGAAGGCGGGAGAGTCGGTCAGGCGCTCGAGGTCGCGGCCATCCAGCCGGACCCGGTAGATGTCGGCCGACCCGCTCCGGTCCGACGTGAACACGACCCACTCGCCGCCGTGGGAGCACGACGCGTTGTAGTCGATCTGCATGCCGGGCACGAGCTTGCGGGGGTTGCTCCCGTCCGCGTCGGCGATCATCAGCTCGGACCGTAGCGGCATGTACTGGTCGACGTAGATGCGGTCGAGAACCTGGGCCTCCGGCGCCGCCGCGGAAGTCAAGACAAGGATGAACACCAACGAGGTCGGAACGGCTCTCATCGTCGTGCTCCCGCGTTTGCTTCAACGAACCCGGGCCATGCCCTCGTCCGCGCCGCCCGCCCGGTTGCGGCCCCGGCCATGCGAAACTTTCGCGTGGCCGGGGCAACTCCAGACGCTCCGGCAGGCTACTTGAGCTTGGAGTAGTCGGTGGCGCTCATCATGAACACTTCGGCGCTGAGCGGCACCTCGTACTTCGCGCGCAGTTCGTGCCAGTCGGGGTCGTCCCGGAAGTCCGCGAACACCTGATCGCGATGGGCGCGGTCGCGGTAGGCCAACATCCAGATCAACGTGTTGGGATTGTCCAGGCTCTGCCATGCCCAGACGACCTCGGCGCCGTGCTTCTCGAAGAGCGCCACCTCGCCCTCGCGGAAGCGCCGGTGCAGGTTGTCGATGCCGCCCTTGCCGTCCATCTCCGGCTCGGCCGTGTACATGCGGATCTCGAAGCAGCGCGAGTCGGCCGCGACGTTCTTGGAGAATTCCATCGCGAGGTCGCCCGCCGGCCCGCAGGGCGCCGGGTCGTCCTGGGCGAAGGCCAGGCCGCTGAACGCGAGGCTGATCGCGACGGTGAGCATTGCTGTTCTCATCTTCTGTCCCCTTCCCGAATGGTCGTCGGTGTCCGTGTGCGCGCACCGAATCCTAACACCTGTCGCGACCGCGTATAGGATCGACAGACGACCGGGACAGCAGCGGAGGCCATGAGCACCTGGAAGACCTGGCCCGGCTTGAAACTTGACGAGACCTGTTCGTCGAGGGAGCTGACGTGAGCGACCAGCAGCGCGCCACGAGCGCGGTCGTGGACTTCATCGGCCGGACCCGCTGGCAGGATTTTCCGCAGGAAGCCGTCCGGATCGCGAAGCGCTGCATCCTCGACGGGCTCGGCGTCATGCTGGCGGGATCGACGCAGGACGCCGGCCGCATCCTGCGCGAGTATGTGCAGACGGTCGACGCGAATCCGGAGTCTACCGCGTTCGGCCCCGAGCCGTTCCGCAGCGGTGCGTCCTCGGCGGCGCTGCTCAACGGGACGAGCGGCCATGCGCTGGACTGGGACGACACCCAACTGGCGACCAGTGCCGACCGTATCTTCGGATTGCTGACGCACCCGACCGTGCCGCCGATGGTCGCGGCCCTGGCCATCGGCGAGCGGCAGCAGGCGTCCGGCAAGGCGTTCCTCGAGGCGTTTCTCACCGGCTTCGAGGTCGAGTGCAAGGTCGCCGAGGCCATCAGCCCCGGCCACTACAGGAAGGGCTTCCACTCGTCCGGTACCGTCGGCACGTTCGGCGCGGCCGTCGCCGCGGCCAGGCTGCTGGGTCTCGATGGCGCCCGCATCGCGCACACGCTCGCCATCGCGGCGAGCTCGGCCTCCGGCATACGCGTGAACTTCGGGTCGATGACCAAGCCACTGCACGTGGGCCGGGCGTCGCAGAACGGGGTGGTCGCGGCCGAGCTCGCCGCGAGGGGCTTCACGGGAGGGCAGGATGCCCTCGATCCGCCGTGGGGCTTTTTCCAGGCCTTCAGTCACGGTGAAGGCTTCGATGCCGACCGTATCGTCGGCAAGCTCGGCGACCCGCACACGATCGTGTGGCCCGGGGTATCGATCAAGCCGTACCCGTGCGGCGTGCTCGGGCATCCGACGATGGACGCCATGCGACGACTGGTGATCGCGCACGATGTGCAGCCGGAGAGCATCGTGGGGATTCGGGTGCGCGCCGGGTCCAACATCCTCAATCCGCTGCGGTATCCCATTGCGACCAACGAGCTCGAGGCGAAGTTCTGTCCGGCGTTCATGGTGGGCGCCATCGCGCTGCGGCGGAAGGCGGGCATTCGCGAGTTCAATGACGAGTTCGTCCGGAGTGCGCCGATGCAGGCAATGATGCGCAAGGTGGAGCGCGTGCTCGACCCGGAGATCGAGGCGCTGGGCTGGGAGAAGATCCGCAGCACCGTCGAGGTGGATCTCGACGACGGCCGGACGCTCGTCGAGGAGGCGGACGAACGCTATCGGGGCGGGCCGGATCTGCCGTTCACTCGCGAGGAGCTCCACGAGAAGTTCAGCGACTGCGCGTCGCTCGTGCTGCCGCCGTCGGCGATCGACGAGACCTTCGGCATGGTCGAGGCGTTGGAGGACCTGTCCGACGTGAGCCGGCTCTCCCGCGTCCTGAGCGCAGCCCCGGCGGCTGCGGAGCTTGCGCAATGACGCTCGCGTGGATCTCGGTCGCGGCGCTCGTCCTGGCCGTCGCGCTGAGCGTCCTCACCAAGATCAACGTCGGCATCCTGTCGCTGGCCATGGCCTGGCTGGTGGGGGTGTACCTGGGCGGCATGTCGGTCAATACCGTCCTGTCGGGCTTTCCCGTGCCGTTGCTGGTCACGCTCGTGGGCGTGACGCTGCTGTTCAGCATGGCCGACACCAACGGCACGCTGTCCAGACTGACCGGCCGGGCCGTCCGGCTCTGTCGCGGGAACGCGGGGCTGTTGCCGCTCATGTTCTTCGCGGTGGGCGTGGTCGTGTCCACGATCGGTCCCGGCGGCACGCCTGCCAGCGCCCTGCTGGCGGCGCCCGCCATGGCCGTCGCGGGGCGGGTGGGCATACCGCCGCTGCTGATGGCGATCATGACCGGCAACGGCGCGTTGGCGGGCACGCTGTCGCCGTTTGCGCCCGGCGGCGTCGTCGCCAACGACGTGATGGCGCGCATCGGCCTCGGCGGCCTCGAGTGGCACACCTACGGGTACAACGTGCTGGCGCACTCGATTGTGGGCATCGGCGGCTTCGTGCTGTTCGGCGGCCCGAAGCTCCTGCGCAGACGCGAAGGAGACGCCGGATCCGCGGAGCCGGATGTGGAACGCTTCGAGCGAAGGCATTGGTTGACCGTCGCCGGTATTGCGGCGCTGATCGTCGCGGTCGTCGGCTTCGATGCGCACGTCGGGTTGACGGCGGTCCTCATTGCCGCGTTGCTCACCCTTCTCGGGAGCGTCGACGAGCAGCAGGCCATTCGGCGCATGCCCTGGGGCGTCATCCTGATGGTCACCGGGGTGACGGTGCTGATCTCGATAATGCAGAGGACCCAGGGTATGGACCTGTTCACGAGCGGGCTGGCCGGCATTTCCACCTCGGAGACGATCGTGCCGATGATGGCGTTCGGGACAGGCCTGATATCGGTGTACAGCAGCACGTCCGGCGTGGTGATGCCGGCGTTCCTGCCCATGGTGCCGGACCTCGCGCAGCAGATTGGCGCCGTCGAACACGCTCACCTCGCGTGGTCGATCACCGTCGGTGGCGGGCTCGTCGACCTCTCGGCGCTCTCCACCGTGGGCGCCCTGTACCTGGCGGCCGCGCCCCCCGGCACCAACACGCGCGCGCTGTTTAACGCGCTCCTCGCGTGGGGGCTCTCAATGTCCGTGGTCGGCGCAGCGCTCTGCTGGTTGCTGTTCGGGTAGGGGGCTGTCAAGGCTGTCAAGCGAGAATCTGCGCGGCCTCACAAACGATCACCGTACTCCTTCACCGCGACGGCAATCGCTGCGTCAAGCCAACGCTCAAGCGCGTCCGTAATCTCACTCTCACGAGTCATCCACGTAATCACGAACGGCTCTACCGACGTCGGAAAAAAGTCCTCAGATGCCAATTCCCGATCCTCGGATTCTTCGTATGACTCCAGTCGAGCGAAGGTTGTCGCTTCCATGATACCCGACAGTTCTCTGCCGACATGATGAAAGGACACAACGAAGACAAGGCGTTCCCTACCGGCACGGATCGAAGCCTTGATGAAGTAGTGGGCCTCGTTGAAATTGATGTACTTTCCAGACGCTTCACCGGACTTGATCACCTCGAACTTGTACCAATGGGCGTTACCTTGGTCCGGGCCGCCGTCCGCGACGTGAATATCCGGTGCGGCCACTAGAGACACCGGATCTCTGAGGTCGGTAAAGGCGCGCTCGATCTGCCGACGGGCTCTCCTCCGTAACGACTCCGCCAGCTGGTTTACCTGTCTGAACTCTGAGTGCTTCTCGGCACGACGTCTGCTGAACTTGGCCTGTAGACTCTCTATTACAGCGGAAGTCAACGAGCGCTGCGCGGCCATTTCGGAGTCTGCGTCAATGCTCAACGCTTGCAAGATTGCAGATCGTTCAAGACGAGCGAACAGGAGGGCAAGGCGGTCCAAGTTGCCGTGGTCGGCCTTCTCCAGACACTCGATGTACTCTGCACGCAGGTCCCGGTCGATGACGAGCGGCAACAAGTCAGCCTGAAGCAGAATGAGCGTCGTGACTGCACGAGCAACGCGACCGTTGCCGTCCTGATAGGGATGAATTTGCGCAAACCTGTGATGTGCCCAAGCCGCAAGAATGACCGGGTCCTCGTCGGCGGAATCGTCGAGCCAGCTGAGAAGATGCTCTACCTCCAGGTCAACATGTTCGGGCGGACAATACTCATGAATGAAACCGTCGGGGCGACGGGGATTGTTCGGTTGTTCCTTGAAGGCGCCATGCCTGAGGGGTATCTCAAAGCGCTTGCCTGACTGATCAACCGCGATCGTCGTCTCCTGGTGTCGCGTCAGGATCGCGTGGAGCTCGTGGAGGACCCCCTTCGTCAAAGGCCGACTGTGGGTCACACAGTCCATTACCAGCTTGATCGCTGCTTCCTGGTCCGTCAAGATGCTGACAAGTCTGGCTGGTTCGATGTCGGTACTCGACCTGGCGACAAGCTCCTCCAGGAACCCGGCTGTCACGAGAGCCTCTGTCGTGCCGCGATCCAGGTCGTAGAGCCGTTCCAGAATGCCAGTCTCGATGCTCAAACGGCGAACAAGCTGCGCGCTGAAGCGCTCCAGGCCCTCGCGGCTCGACTGCTTCAGGCGCTGTTTGGCTGCCCGCCAACTCTCGTACAGTGGTTTGATGTCAGCGAGGTCGATTGAGCGGTCCGCCTCGGACATAGGCTCGATATGTTTCCACCGGGATTCCCGCATTTCCGGCCAATCCTAGCTCAGGAGCTCGCGACGGGCCAAGCCGCAGGCTGGATCGCGGTAGGCTCGCTCGGAGGCTCGAATTCCTCAGAGGATCAAGCCACGAGACATGTCCCGAGTTACTTGCCAGAGGTTCGATAGTGGTGGCCATGGGTCGTGCTCGAGCAGCGGGGCGAGGACTGCTCGCGGTGGGAGGCGATCCGTACGGTCTCCGAGTACTTCGGCCGCTCTTCGGGGGCGCGGCGGTATTGAGGTGGGATTGGCCGAGGGCATTCACAGTCCTGGCGGGATGCACCGCTGCTCGAATGCAGCGGGATTCTCACCGAGGGATCCTACGCCCACGGCGGCCGGAGCGCCTCCGTGTTGCGCCCCAGTCCATCCGCCCAGTCCGCGATCGCTTCGGCCAGGCGCGGGTCCGCGCCGGCGTAGTCCAGGTTCGCCGCGCACTTTCGGATCAACGCGTCCCGCGCCAGGGGTTCCCGCGCGCCGCCCCGCAGGTGCGGCTGGCGCTCCTCCACGACCGACCCGTCGTTCAATACCGCGCGGATGCACCCGGCATAGTTCCTCGGGTACTCGTCGTCGGGATCGATCCGGTAAACGACGCGGTTCGACAAGGCCAGCACCTCGGGGTCCCGAACCGCCGCCGGGCCGAACTCGGCCAGGCCCGCGCCGCCCCGCACCAGAGCGACGGCGATGCAGTAGGGCGTGCTGAACTTGGCCGCGTACGCGTTCGGCGGATTGCGTTTCCGGTCGAGCGGCTCCCAGAGCCGATGGACGGTGCCTTCTCCGACCGGACAGATCAGTTCCCCAACCTCTCCAGCGCGTACGCCGCGCGCCCGGAGCCGGATCGCGCAGTCGATGAAGGGCTGGGTCATCGTGCCGCACGCATACGGCTTGAACGCGATCCGGGCCGTCTCCCAGCGTTGACCCAGACCCTCGGTCAGGACGAAGGAAGCAGGGGAGGCCCCCGGCGCGAAGGCCTTCAGGAAACCGTGCACGCCCTCGAATACGGTCGCCGGGCCCCGGAAGCCGGCGCGGCCCATCGCCACGGCCCGGAGGCCGGAGTGCGCCGCCCAACCCGCGTGCATCCGCTTGGTCCACGAACCGTCGGCCAGGTATTCGATGATGCCCGACGCCATGCTGCCGGCGATCCCGAACGCGTTGACCGTGGCCGCCGACGGCGCCCGCGTGGCGGCGCTGACAGCGGCCGCGGCGCCCATCGCGCCGATCACGGCCGTGGGATGGAAGCCCGCCGCGTGCGTGGCCTTTCCGGCCGCCAACCCCAGGCGGCACATCAGCTCGTGGCCCGAGGCGAGGCCGCGCAGGACGTCGGGTCCGGTCAGGCCCTCGGCTTCGGCGACGGCCAGGACGGCCGGAACGACGACGGCGCCGGGATGCACCGGGCATCCCTCGAACGTGTTGTCGAAGTCCTCGCCATGCGCCGCCGTGCCGTTGATCATGGCCGCCGCCTCGGGCGGCCGGCGCTCCCGGGCGCCGATGATCCTCGAGGGTCCGGTTCCCGTCCACGATTTCCTGACGGCGGCCACGTAGTCGGCGTCTCGGGCGGCGACCGCGAGACCCGCGGTATCGATGAGCGAGTCCGCCACGGCGCGGGTGACGGCGGCGGGCAGGGGCCGACCCGGGAGGCTCTCGATCCAGTCGGCCAGGGTCACCGCGATCGCCGCGTCCGGCGAGTCCCTATGCATGTTCCTGCTCGATGCCGGATCGGATTCTCGCGACGAGGGAGCCGATGACCATCAGCGCCGCAATGGACAGGAGAACGACCGCCGCCGGATCTTCCAGGAAGATCGAATGCGCCCCACCCGAGAGCAGGAGCGAGCGGCGGTAGTTGGATTCGACCAGGGATCCGAGGACGACGCCGAGGACCGCCGGGAGCAGCGGAAATCCCAGCACGCGCAGCACCACGCCGGCCATGCCGGCCGCCAGAGTCAGGCCCAGATCGAACAGGCTGCCGTTGATCGAATAGATGCCCGAGAGAATCAGCGCGTAGATGAACGCCATCAGTATGGGCCTGGGGCGGTTGACGAGCCAGAGGCACACCGGCAGCGCGGCGCCTCCGATGACGAGCAGCGACAGGTTCGCGACGAACAGTCCGGTGTAGAGGCCGACCACGGCATCGGCGTTCTCGTCGAAGAGGCGCGGTCCGGGGAGCAGGCCGTGCACCAGGAATCCGCCGAGCAGCACCGCGGCCGAGTTGGAGCCGGGGATCCCAAAGCTGAGCAGGGGTACGAGCGCGGTCGCGGCGACGGTGTTGTTGGCGGTTTCCGGCGCCGCGACGCCTTCGGGCGACCCTCGGCCGAACTCCTCCGGGGCCTGCGACCAGCGGCGGGCTTCGTTGTAGGAGAGGAACGCCGCGATCGTACCGCCCGCGCCGGGGATGACGCCTTCGACGGTGCCGACGGCGGAACCGATCAGTTGGGGTTTCAGCAGCCGACGCCGCATCCTCGCACCCGGCCAGCGGATGCGCGCCGACGCGGACGACGCTTTGTTCCACACTCCCTGGCTGGCCTGAAGAAACAGCTCGCTGACGGCGAACAGGCCCACCATGACCAGGATCGGCGCGACGCCGCCGAGCAGGTCGGGCTGTCCGAAGGTGAAGCGGGGAACGCCCGAGACCGGGTCGGACCCGACGGTCGCCAGCATCAGTCCCAGCAGACCGGCGGCCAGACCCTTCAGGAGCGACGGGCCCGCGAGCGAGGCAATCACGGCCAGGCCCAGGACGCCCAGGGCGAAGTACGACATCGGCGTGAACCGGAGCGCCAGGTCGGCCAGCGGCCGCGTCAACGCCATCAACACCAGCAAGCCGACGAAACCGCCGATGACGCCCGAGTAGAGCGAGATCCCCAAGGCCTCGCCGCCGCGCCCCTGCAGCTTCATCGGATAGCCGTCGAGCAGCGTCGCCGCCGCCGCGTTCGTGCCCGGCGTGTGAATCAGGATCGCCGGGATCGAGCCTCCATATTCCGCCCCGATGTAGGTGGCGGCCAAGAGCACGATCGCCGAGTGCGGCTCCATCCCGTAGGTGAACGGGAGCAGGAGAGCCATGCTGATCGAGGGCGAAATCCCCGGCAGCGCTCCGCCCAGGATGCCCCACGCGACGCCGCCGGCGGCCGCCAGCGCGATCGGCGTGGTGACCAGCATGCCGAGCCCGTCGACGACGGCTTCCATCATCCGCCCCAAAGCGCCGGCCAGAATCCGGACGGCATGTCGAGCCGCAGCAGGCCGTCGAAGAACAGCCAGAACGCCGCGCCGCCGGCCACCGCGATCCGGGCGAGCCGCCAGCCGGGCCGCTCGCCCTGGTACAGCGCGGCGCCGGCCAGCACGCCGGCGACCGCCAGCGGATAGCCGAGAAACCCCACCACCGCCACGTAAGCGACCCCGATTCCCAGCATGACGGCGGCGCCGGGCAGCCGGCGGCCCTCCGCGCCCGCGAGCCGGGGCGCGGCGCGGCCGAACCACCGCGCGCCCGCGGCCTTGGCCGCCAGGGCGAGTCCCATCGCTGCGACCATCGCGGCGTAGATGAGGGGAATGCCGGCTGCACCGACGCCGTCGTCCAGCGCGCTGCGGTTGATGCCGCCGGCAAGCGCGTAGTAGCCGGCCGCGACGAGCAGCAACAGGACGGCGCCGGCCAGGTCCTTCGGCATTAAGGCCGGGTTTTCCTTCGGCATGAAGGCTAGTCGATGACCCCGGACGCGCGCAGAAACGCCTCGGTGTCGGCCGCGAACGCCTCGATGAACACGGCGAACTCGGCTCGCGGCATGTAGGCGGCCGACAGCATCGCGCCGGAGTAGACCTCGCGGTATGCGGGATCCTCCAGCAGGTCCCGAACCGCGTCTTCCCAGTCGCTCACGATGTCCGGCGGCGTGCCCGGAGGCCCCATCAGGCCCCGGAACTTGGTCACGACGACGTCGTAGCCCGACTCCGCTACGGTCGGCACTTCCGGCAGGCCCGGAAGACGCGCCGCGCTGAACACCGCGAGGAGACGCAGGCGTCCGGCGTCGAGCTGGCCGCGAATCTCCTGGGCCTCGCCGACGCCGACGTCGAGCGTCCCGTTCAACACGTTGAGAATCAGGTCGCCGCCGCCGTCGTGGCTGATGATGGCCGCGTCCACGCCCGCGGCGCGGGCGAGGCGTTCGAGCGCCTGCCGCTCCAGCGAGCCCGGGCTCGCGGCGCCCCACCGGCCCGCACCGGACCGCGCCTTGCGCATCACGTCGCCCAGCGTCTCGAACGGGCTTTCGGCGCGGGTATAGACGACTTCCTGGTCGAGGAAGACGTTGACGATCGGGTCCAGGTCCGCGTAGGTATTCGCCGGGCGGCTCAACAGCGAAGTGAAGATGAAGCTCGGCGTGGCGGCGTAGAGGATGCTCCCGTCCGGGGGCGCGTTGGCCACGCGGCTCATGGCGCGCGCGCCCCCGCCGCCGGTGACGTTCTCGATGACGAAATCCACGCCCATCCGGGGGGCGAGCCGGCGCGCCATTGCGCGCAGAAAGACGTCGCTCCCGCCGCCGGGGCTGGAATGCGTGACGAGGGTGACAACCGCGTGCGGGTACGCGCCGGCCGTGCCCGGCGCCGCGTGCTCGGTCGCGCAGCCGGCGCCCGCCGCCGCCAGTATCCCCAGGAGTGCTGCCGTCCGGGTCACGGCATGAAGCGGCCGCCGCTGACGTGCAGCGTCTGGCCGGTGATATAGGGTTCGCCGGGGTCGGCCAGCGCGAGGACGGCCCGCGCGACCGCTTCGGGACTGCCGGCGGCATGGCCGGCGTCGTCGAGATGGGGAGGCCGCCGGCCGTCGGGCCGGACACCGGTGTCGATCGCGCCCGGGACGACGCAGTTGGCCCGGACCCGGCCCAGGCCCTCCTCGGCCAGTGCGCGCGTCAGGCCGATCAGGCCCGCCTTGGCCGTGATCACGTGGACGCGGCCCCGCTTCGGCCGGTGGGCGCTGAGACCGCCGATGTTGACGATGGCGCCGTTCCGGTCCCTCGGCAAACGGCGGAACAGCTCGCGCGACGTCAGGAACGCACCGGTCAGCGTCACGTCGAGGACCGCTGTCCAGGCGCTGCGCGTCGTCGTTTCCAGGGGTTCCTCGGGACGTATCGCGGCGTTGTTGACCAGGATGGACACCGGACCCAGCCGGGCGCCGATCTCGTCGAAGCCGTGCAGGACGGCGGACTCGTCGTCGACGCGTACCAGCATGCCGCAGCGAGCATCCGCGCCACCGTCTATTGCGCCCAACGCCTCCGCCAGCGCCGCCGAGTCCGACGCACCCCAGATGCAGACCCGGGCGCCGGCGGCGCGGAGGGTCCGCGCGATCGCCAGGCCGATGTTCCGGCTGCCGCCGGTCACCAGGGCCACTTCCGCGCCCAGATCGGGGGATTGGCTCATGTCGATGACCGATCAGTCCTGCTTCAACAGGTCCACGGGGAGCCACGCCGGCGTGCCTTCTTCGTACTGGTTGTCGGTCAGGGGCCGCTGGTTGGAACCGTCGGCGTTCATGATGAACAGCTCGGCATACGGCTGCGGCTGGTTGAGGACGAGCGGTGACTCGTCCTTGTAGCCGAAACGCGAGCTGCTGAAGAGGATGAAGTTGCCGTCGGGCGACCACAGGGAATGTGCGTCGTTCCCTTCCGCATCGGTCAGCCGCGTCAGGTCCGTGCCGTCCGGCCGGATGGTGTAGATGTCGAACTCGTCGTAGGCAAAGCGGTCGTCGGGGGCGTAGCGGGTGAACATGATCACGTCGCCCCGGGGCGACCAGAACGGCAGGGTGTCGTATTCGGTGGTCAGGATGCGGGACTTGCCGGTGGCGACGTCGACGATGCGCAGCCCCTCTCCGCGCGCGTTCCCGGTCCAGTAGCGATACACGATCTCCGTCCCGTCGGGCGACCAGCTCGGGAACCCGGCGTTGCCCGGCCCCGAGGTGACCGCACGCACCTCGGACCCGTCCGCCTTCATGATCATGATCTCGGCGGGCCCGCGGCTGCGACCGAGGAAGAAGGCGCCCGCGCCGAAGGTCAGCCACCGCCCGTTCCGCGACCATTCCAGGCCCATCACGGTCACGTCATCCTGGTACACCCGCCGCGGGTTGGTCCCGTCGACATCCCACAGGACCAGCGCCATCCGGTCGGCGCTCGGCGTGCGCTCGCTTACGACGAGGGTGCGGCCGTCGGGCGACACGGCCGGCCAGCCGCTCGCGTGCACGAGCTCGAAGCCGGGCTCCGCCACGGTGCCGAGCAACCGCCGGCCCGGGGTGTTGGAGTAATGGTGCATCGTCTCCAGTTGGCCGGCGTGATAGACGACGCGTTCGCCGTCCCGTGACCAGGAGGGATTGGCGCGGTCTTCGGGTGCGCTCTCTTCGCCGCTCGTGAACGCGAGGGTCCCGCTGCTCCTGGTCTTGATCAGCCAGGCGATGCGATCGGGCCCGATGTACTGCGGCGACACCTTGAGCCCGGGGCCCGAGGCGTGGACGGTACGCTCGCCGGTGGCCAGGTCGACCGAGACGATGCTCGACGAGCCTCCGCCGAAGTGCGCGCTCACGGTGGCCCGCACGAGCATCTCGTAGAACACGATCGTGCTGCCGTCCACCGACCATTGCGGCGATCCCGCCATCATCTCCGGGTCCGTCGTGAGCTTGCGCAGGCCCGTGCCGTCGATGTCGATCACGTAGACGCCGGCCGCCTGCACGTGCTCCCATTTGCCGGCGGGACCGGGATAGTCCTGGTGGGGAAACCCGGTGCCACGGTCGGAGCTGAAGGCAATCGTCCGTCCGTCCGGAGACCAGCTCGGACGGAAGTCGCCGCCCGGCGCATTCGTGAGGTTGCGGATCTCGCGGCTTGCGAGGTCCATGATGTAGATGTCGGTGGCGCCGCCGCGGGACGAGACGAAGGCCAGCGAGCGATTGTCCGGCGACAGCGCCGCCTGGTCGTCGAAGGCCGGGGAATCGGTCAGGCGCTCCAGGTCGCGGCCATCCAGCCGTACGCGGTAGATATCGGCCGACCCGCTCCGGTCCGAGGTGAACACGACCCACTCGCCGTCGTAGGAGAACGATGCGTTGTAGTCGATCTCCATGCCCGGTACGAGCTTGCGGGGGTTGCTCCCGTCCGCGTCGGCGACCATCAGCTCGGACCGCAACGGCATGTACTGGTCGACGTAGATGCGGTCGAGAACCTGGGCCTCCAGCGCCGCTCCGGAGGTCAAGACAACGATGAACACCAACGAGGTCGGTACGGCTCTCATCATCGTGCTCCTGCGTTTGATGCAACGAACCCGGGCCATGCCTCGTCCGCGACGCGCGCTCCTCGGTTTCCGCCAGGATCTATGCGGCTACCGGGACTGGTAGGTCCGGCTGTAGCCGGTCCGGCCGTTGGTCATCGACCAACTGCGGCCATCGGGCGCCACCGTCGCCTTGATCCAGTGCCCCTCGCAGTCGCCCTCCTCGGTCAGGTTGGCGATCAGCGCCTCCTCGGTGTTGTTGGCGGCGTCGTCGGTCAGCGTCCGGTGCGACTGCCAGACGTCGCCGACCCCCGCCGTGCCCTGGATTACGGCCAGCGACTCCGGAGTCCCCCCCTTGCGAGGACCGTTGTTGACGACCGCCACCGTGGGCCGCAGCACCCCCGCGAGCTCGGGGCGGATGGCCCCGTAGCCTCCGTGGTGGGCGACCTGCCACAGGTCGACGACGCCCAGACGGTTCTCGGGGCACGCCAGCGCGTGCTCCCGGTCCGGGGTCAGATCGCCGAGGTTGAGGAACTGGAAAGCACCGAGGGACAGCAGATAGCCCAGGCTGTGGCCGTTCTCGCCCAGGTCGGGCTCGGGGGGAGCCACGCCCTCGCAGAGAGGGTTCGGCATCTGTGGCTCCAGGGTGTCGACCAGCTCCCGGTGCGACGCCACAAACGTAAGCTCGAGGCGCTCGAGCGGCAGCTTGTCGCCGGGAACCACCGAGCGGCGCCGGTCGGCGGCGAAGCCGATGTACTCGTCCCACAGGGCCTGGCCGCGCGCGCTGCCCAGCTCGACGCTGTCGCCGTGGTCGACCATCTGGCCGATCGGGACCCGCTCGGCGAGGGCTGCCAGACCGCCGACGTGGTCGCGATGGAAATGCGAGAACAGCAGGTAGTCGATGCCGTTGATACCCGCGTCGTCCATGGCCGCCTGGATGCGCAGCGCGTCGCGGGCGTCGGCCCGCGGCCAGCCGGTGTCCATCAGCACCGATTCGCGGGCGGGAGTGACGACGAGGGTCGCCGCGCCGCCCTCGACGTCGATCCAGTAGATGTCGAGGCTGGCCGGCGTCTGCGCGAGCCCGGTCAGGGGCAGGACGACCAGCATCGCGGCGGCGAGGGCGGCGACACGGCCGGTGGCCGGCCGGACGGACAGCGGGGTCGGGTGCTGCATCATGGTGTCCCTCCGGGGCGCCGGGGCCGCGGCGAAGGGACGCCCGGCGCGCAAATGACTGTGGATGCCGCCGCCGGTACGGTCGGGGACGCCGGAATCCGCCGCGAGTCACACGGTTCTGGTTCGCTTCAGCCTACTGTACCTGCCATGAAGCCGAAACTCATTCCGCTACAGTACGAGAAGCCCTCGCTCACGGAGGTCGCCGCGCGGGCGCGCAGCTTCTTCGAGTTGATGAACCGCCGGCGAACGGTGCGGGACTTCAGTCCGGCACGGGTGCCGGCCGGGGTGATCGAGGATCTGGTGCGCGCGGCATCCACGGCTCCCTCGGGCGCGCACCGGCAGCCGTGGACGTTCGTCGCGGTCTCGGACCCGGATATCAAGCGGCGCATCCGCATCGCCGCCGAGCGCGAAGAGCACGAGAACTATGGAGGGCGGATGCCGGACGAATGGCTCCGCGCACTCGAGCCGCTGGGCACGGACGAGCACAAGCCGTTCCTCGAGATTGCCCCCTGGCTGGTGGTCCTCTTCCGCCAGAACTATGGCCTGGGGGCGGACGGCGAGCACGTCCGCCACTACTATGTGTCCGAGTCGGTCGGCATCGCGGCCGGGCTGTTCCTGACCGCCGTACACCAGGCGGGACTGGTGGCGCTGACACACACCCCCAGCCCGATGGGATTCCTCCGGGAGATCCTGAACCGTCCGGACAACGAGACGGCGTGTCTGCTGATACCGGTGGGCTATCCTGCCGCCGACGCGCGGGTGCCGGACCTGCGCCGCAAGCCGCTCGAAGACATCCTGCAGATTCTACGGGAGTAACCTCTGCCGCCATCGACGCGCCGCCGGCGGGCGACGTCGACACGCCCGCCGGGGCCGGCAACTACGGCGCAATGCCCGCAACCGCTTCGTTGAGCCGGGAAAGGAAGTAGGGGCCGTCGATGCCGCTTCCGCGGGCCAGAATCACGCCCTGGTCGTCAACGAGCACGTAGGTCGGAAACCCGCGCAGGGCCCAGGCCCGCGTGATGTCGCTCTCGATGCCCGCGTGCCAGTTTGTCCAGGGCATCGGCTCGCGTTCGCGGAAAGCCGTCACGGTCTCGAGCTCCTCGTCAACGCTGATCCCGAGCAGGGCGAACCGATCCGCGGGCAACTCGGCGACCAGCTCGCGAAGCTCCGGCAGCACTTCGATGCAGGGCACACACCACGTCGCCCAGAAGTTGATCAACACGACGCGATCACGGTAGGACGAGAGGCGACCCTCGGTGCCGTCGAGGCGCCGGCCCGTCATGTCCAGCACGGTGCCGCCCACCGTCGCGTGTCGAATCGTCCGGAGCAGGTCCGCCTCCACTTCCGCGAACGTCCTCGATGTGCCGACCGAGCCCGAACGCGTGTCACCGAACCGCTCACGCTCCACGCCGGCGCTCAGCCCCGTCGCCGCCTCGATCGCACGCTGCCGCCTCGGATCGCGCTCTCCCGTCTCCAGCAGGGCTGCATTGATGGACTGCATCAGCCCGGCCGCCGCGTAGTACCGCGCCATCGCCCGTACGGTCGGGTTCTCGGAACTCGACGCCAACTCCTCGAAGAAGCGGTCCAGGTCCGGCGCCGAGGACTCGCCGGCGGCTCCGTAGAATCGCCGCGCATCCATCTGCGCCAGGACGCGCGTCCACCGCTCGTAGTCCGGCACGTGGGCGACTAGCGCACGCGCCCCGCGGAGCATGTGCCGCACGGCGTCCGGCTCACGGAATGTCTGCGCAACGAGAAAGTCCGCGGCGTCTCTCGTCCGGTCGTGCGTACCCCCGGCATCCACGATCGCTGTCGCTGCGGCGATGGCACGGCGGATGTCCGGGCGCTCGTCCCACGCCCCCTGGAGCCGACGGCGGCGTTCCTCGGCCGACAGGCCGGCTTCGAGCTCGGGCGGCCGCCCGCTCCATGCGGCTTGCGTGTCGAGGTATTCCCGCACAATCGACCAGTCGGGACCGACGTCGGGTAGCGGCATGTCCACCGCTACGATCGAGGCCGGTGCGATCTGTCCCCCGGCGGCAGCATCGGGGGGCACGCCCTCAGCAGCCTCGACCGTCGCGCTCGGCGCCGTTGGCGGATCGGAGGGGCCGCCGTCGCTGTCGGCTGACGCGCGACTGTCCTGAGTACTGCAGCCCTCGATCTCGAACACCGCGGCCAATCCCTGTGGACGCACAGGCGAGCCGTCCGACGCGCCCTGCGGGGCCGCCGTCGGCTTGACTTCCACCTGGCTCCCGCTGACTGCGCTGACCAGACCCGGGAAGGGCGCGATGATCGTGCCCGCAGCATCCGTGACAACACCGTCTTCGAACACCCAGCGGTCAGAGACGCTGTGCAACAGGGCGCGCTGGCCGACCTGGACCGTGTCACCCTGCGCGCCCATGATCGTCAGCCTCGCAACGAGGAAGGGGTTCAGGAAGCCGACCGCGTAGAGGTAGCAGTCATTCTCCACCGTCGTCTGGGCCTCCGACGACGGTGTCGCCCCGGAAACCGCGACTGCTGCGACCACCACGCACGACAGGACCAATCGCACCATTCTGCGGAGACTCATGATGACCTCCTGTTCGCACGAAGACACGATGGAATCCGCAACGCTCACCACGATAGACTACGGCCTCTCGGCCGTGCAAGAGTGCCGCCGGCTCCTCATTCTGAACCGGAACCCCTTGTCTGGAACAAAGGAGGGAAAGAGAACCCAACGCTCCGTCCTCAATTCATAGGTCGGCGGAACCAGCTCGAGGTCGGCCTCGTGCAACAGGGTCGCGACAAGCAACGGCAGTTGCGTTTCGGCGAACCCGCGCCCGGCGCAATGATGCACGCCGACGCCGAAGGGCGTGAACACGCCCGGCTGCTTGTGTTCCTCGCGCCCCGGAAGGTAGCGGTCTATATCGAACCGCTGCGGATCGGGAAAGTGCTCCGGCAGGTCGTGCGTGACGAAGAAGGCGTGGACCAGATCCGCGCCCGCGGGAATCCGGTGTCCGGCGAAGTCGAACGACGTGGTCACCTTGCGTTGAATCCCCGGGACCGGCGTATACATGCGCAGCGCTTCGAGCATGATCCGGTACAGGACGTCCAGCTCGCGCACCTTCGCCGCATCCGGCGTACCGCCGGCGAACAGGGCATCGGCCTCGGCCTGCGCGCGCTCCCGCAGCGCGGGGTTCTTCAGCACGACGTAGAGCATGCAGGCGCCGATGCTCCCCGCGGTCTCGATGCCGGCGAACAGCGGCAACAGCGCGGTGAGCGGCAGGTCGCACTCGGGGAGGAACATCGGGTCGGCGCGGTGCAGCGCCAGGATGTCGTCGATCGCGTTGGTCTTGCGGGCGCGCTGCCGCAACTGGTGTTTCGTCAACCACCGGTCCGACAATTCCGCCGCGCGGCGGAGCGCACGCCGCCGCCGGGGCGTCCTGGGCAATCGGGGCGTGTGCAGGAAGCCGCGGGTCACGGCCTCTCTGAGGACCAGGCGGACGTCGTCGATGTACTCCCCGGTCGACGATTGCGCGACGATTGCGCTCGTCGTCTCGCCGACCAGACGGAGGATGGCAGGGAGAGCCTGCAACGGCGCGTTCAGCGGCATCGCGGCCACGGAGCGCCGAATGATATCCACCGCTGCGGGGATCTCGGATTCGATGAGCTGACGGGAGAGTCCGTCCTTGGTCTCGCGGCGCATCCGAACGTGGTCCTTGCCGTTCATGTTCAGCACGAAGCGCGTGGCGCCGAACTCCGCACAGAGCGGATCCCACATGTCGGACGCATGCAGATGCATGCGCTCCGAGCGGGACACGAACAGGTTGGCGTCCTGTCCTGCCAGGGCGACGAAGTTGCGAGTCAACGTCTTGACCTGGAAGACAGGCCCGACGCGCCGGTACTCCTGTACGAAGAACGTCCTCGGGTCGCGCGCCATGGCGAACGTGCTGCCCACCAGCGGCCAGCCGCGGGCGAGTGGCAGACCGGCGCCGCCGTCGCGCGGGGCGCGAGCCGCCGGTCGCACCATGCGCACCAGCGTCGCCACGGTCCGCCCGATCAGGTCGAGGCGGCTGACGATCTCGATCCGTTTTCGCGCCTTGACGAGCTCCTCCGCCGTGAGGAGCTTGCGCCAGACGTCGCAGGCATCGACGAGGCTGATGATCACGATGTCCGCCGGGTCCGGGATGTCGTGGCTGAACAGAACCCGCATGATGCGCAACCTGACGTGCTCCTGCGCCGCTCCGTTCGTCGATGGATAGCGCCGCGCGTGCGCCACCTCCGGCGTCAGGGACAGAAAGGCGTCCTCGCCGGGCTGGCGAAGAATGCCGCGGGAGACCAGCCGGGCAATCGTCCGCTCGCGGATCTCGTGCCCCCGCCGGGCCGTGCGCGCCACCCAGTACAACGCGTCGTGCGTCTCCTCCACGCCGACGATGTCGGCCAGGGTGGGATCGAGCACGTCGTCACCGAGTGGCGCTGGGTTGCTGGGGGTGAGGCTGTCCAAATCCGTATCGATGCGATTCGCCAACTGCAGGTCCATCAACACCGCGCCGGCGAGAACCAGATGCTCCGTCCGTTCGGTCAGGGGAAGAAGCGCGCCGTTCGGCTCGTCCAGCATAAACAGCAGGAACTCTTCGGCGGCAAGCAGCATCGTTCACGCTCCCGGACGCCTGCTCGATGCGCCGCCGGATTCGGGTGCAGGGTTCTGGCCGCCACCGAACTTCTCGAGCGCCCGGTTCTCGACCCGCAGCCGTGCGCGGAGCACCAGCAGGTTCAGCACGGAGGCGGCTACCGCCAGGATCCAGGCGCCGAACATCAGTGGCACCACGGCCATTTCGCCGCACACGATGACGTAGTTGGGGTGCCGCACGTAGCGGTACGGGCCGCTGCGGATCGGCGCGGCGCCCGGCAGCACCACGATACGGGTCGTCCAGCGCGACCCCAACGTGGCGATCACCCAGACGCGCCCGCACTCCAGCAGCACGAAGACGGCGAGCAACGGCAGCGACACCGCCGTCCGGGGATCGATCGTCGCCGGCAGCGCCAGCAACCAGCCGGCGTGCAGGGCGACCATCGCCGGGTAGTGCCCGCGGCCGACTTCGAAGGCGCCCCGAGCCAGAAGCGCCCGGTGGTTGCGGCGGGCGAAGCCCAGCTCGGCCAGACGCTGAACCAAGAGGAACCCGACGACGACGTACAAGGCAGGCATCAGTCCGACTCCAACACCAGGTACGCGATCGAGAAGCCGGGCCCCAGCCCGGTCATCAGATACCGCCGTACCCCTCCGTGCCGCCCGTTGTCGGCGGCCGAGGTCATGAGGACGCGCTTCAGGATGAAGAGCACAGTGGCCGCCGACATGTTGCCGTAGTCGCGCAGAATCTCCCGGGACGCGGCGAGGCCGCCGGACGGAAGCCCGAAGGCGTCTTCGAGCGCCTTCAGCACCTTGGACCCGCCGGGGTGGCAGATGAAGTCGTCGACGTCGGCGAGCTCGAGGCCGACGGAAGCGAGAAACTCGTCGGTGACGCGCCGCACCCGGTGTCTGGCGAAATCGGGAACGCCGCGCGCCAGCCGCAACTCCAGCCCCTTTTGCGTCAGGTGCCAGCCCATGACGTCGAGGCTGCGGGGCCAGGTATGCTCGCCCCAGGCCCTGATCGCGGGTCCCGGTCCGTCCGTGGTCAGCACCGCGCCCGCCGCGCCGTCGCCGAACAGAGCGGTGGCGACGATGTTCGCGGTCGTCTGATCGCTGCGGCAGAAGGTGAGGGTGCAGAGCTCGACGACCAGGCACAGGATGCGGCTGCCGGGCTGGGCGCGCGCGCAGACGGCGGCGCGCGCCAGCCCCAGCGCCCCGCCTGCGCATCCGAGGCCGAACACCGGCAGGCGCTGCACGTTGCGCCGAAAGGGCAGCTCCTCCATCAGCCGGACATCGAGCGCGGGCACGGCGACGCCCGTCGACGAGACCGTGACGAGCGTGTCGACGTCGCTGCAGGACAGGCCGGCGACGGTCAGGCTGTCGATGGCCACCTGCTTGAGCAGGTCGATCGCCCTGTCGATGTACAGATCGTTCTTCAACTCGAAGCTGTGTGCCTGTTCGTACCAATGGACGGGGGCAGCGGCGTACCGCGTCTCGATCTCGGCGTTCAGGAAGAGTTGCTTCAGACGGTCTCGCCTGGACGGCGGAATGTCGAAGGAGCGCTGGAAGAACTCCAGCGCCTCGTCCTGAGGGACCCGGTGGGGCGGCACCGCGGTGGCGAGCGACGCGATTCGCGGCCGGGTTTGGTTGGACCCTGGCGTCATCGGGTGAGCTCCGCCCGCGTCGGATCGCAGGATGCCATTGGCGGTGGGGCGTCGCCGCGGCCGGACGCAAACAGCCACCGAGTCAGTCTGCTGCGCTTGAGATTGCGTCTTCCGAGCGCTCCGACCGCCAAGCCCCACAGGAAGGACCGCAGCAACCCGCGCAACTGAACCGGGTCGAGCCACGACCGCACTCCCGCCATCCACATGAGCGCCAGGCGCAAGGCGACCAGGTGTCGGAACATCCGGAACAACGAGCGCGGGATCTCGTCGTCGCGGCAGTGCTCGAACCAGGAGTGGTTCAGTGCGAAAGCCGACTGCACTCTCACGCCGCCGCGGACCGATCGCAAGGGCTGTCGCGCGGCCGCCCGGGCGATGAGCGGTTCGAAGTCGGTCAACTGCCGGCCCAGCCCGTGTGCCGGCCGTCCCAGACGGGCCATCATCGCCGCCCCGACGGGGTCGGTGTGATACCCGTTGAGCAGTAGCGGCAGCGCCATGTGAAAGAAGCCGACCACGTGGAGGTGCATGCGCAGGCGGCATTGATAGCCGGCCTGCATGACGTCGTACAGTCTCGCGACCTGTCCTTCCCCCAGTCCCAGGAAACCGGCGTAGGCCCGGTCGAGCGCGCTGACGTATCGTGCGGTCAAGCTGCCGGCAAGGTCGCGGCGGATCATGGCCCCGACCTGCTGAATTGCCATGGTCACCAATGCGAGACCGGTGCTGTACAGAGGATCCACGGTATCGGCGGCATCCCCGACAAGGAACCACCCCCGGGAAGAGTATCGCTGCCGGGCGCGGTACATGTAGTTGCGGTACAGGTTGGTGTCGACCACTATCCCGCTCCGGACCAGGTCTCCGAGGATCGGGTGCTCGCGCGTCACCCGGTCGAGGAACTCCGGTATGGACGTCACGGGCTCGGGAAACAGGTCGGGCCGGCAGGTGAGCCCGACGCTCATCATCTGCCTGGACGGTTCGGCCCGCATCGGAAGCAGCCAGACCCAGTTGCCGCGTCCGAAGAAGTGATGGGCGGCATAGTACGCGTCAGGTCGGCGAGTATCGCTCGTGACGGCGTCGATGCGATCGAGAATGGACGCGTCGAAGTCCGCCAGGCGGAACCAGAACGAGCTGCGCTGGTGCGGGACGCTGTCGCCGAGCCGTAGTTGGCGCGTCAGCAGTCGGCGCCGCCCGGTGGCGTCTATCACCCAGCGGGCCGTGTGCGTTCGTACCGTCTCGTCGCTGCTCCGCACGGTGACCCTGTGCCGCGCGCCCGAGCCCAGCTCGACCCGCACCACCTTGCCGTCGACGTGCTCGACGCCGTTGTCGTGATTCAGTTGCCGCAACGCGTCGTCCAGGGTGAACCGGTTGACGAGAAACGACGGCAGCGGCGGATTGGTGGGGACGGCGTCCACGATATAGCACGGGTCTGCGGGCGTCGCGGGATCCAGCTTGTAGTAGAACGTGAGCCCGTACTTGGGAAGCTGTTTTTCGACCAGATGCCGTCCAAGACCAACTTCCTGGAGAATTTGCGTGCTGAGCTCGACCAGCGATTCGCCCACGATCGGCAGGGTCCGGGTCGCCGGTCCCACGACGATGACGCGCAGAGCGGGCATGTGTCGCGTGAACCAGGCAGCCGCGAGGTTGCCTGCGATCCCGTTTCCCATGATCAGCACGTCGTAATCCACTCTGGCCACGCGACTCTCCTCGAACAGGTGTCTCATCCTTCGCCGATAGCGCTGCCTGTGGTGCGACTCCGTGGCGGCCCGGCGTTCTGGCGTCCCTGCCGGGAGGGCTCGTCGACCATTGGCGGGACCCTGGCGCGCCTGGCACGCGCCTGGCAATCCCTCGTCGCGCCCCGTCATGCTTGAAAGAAAATCAACGCCGACAAGTGTACGATCTCGTATACGAAAACGGCACTAACTTAGGAGCGAAATAAGCAAATAAATGGCGATTTTCCGCCGATTTGGAATAGTCGCCGCGCCGAGCGCGACACAAAGGAGGGCGCAGACTCCTGGCCCGACAATCGTCGGCTGCGGCTCCGCTTGCCGCACCCGACATGCATGTCGTGGCGTGCCGCCGAGACACGGATCGGCGCGGTCTCCGGGGAGTGCCGCGCGGCGTTGGCGAGCAGGTTGTTCAGCACCTGCACGATTCGCTCCCGGTCGGCCATCGCGCGGGGAAGGTCGGCCGGCAGGTCGATGAGCACCGTGTGGCCGGTGTCGCCGGAGAGGAAGGGCCGGCGGCGCACCGACCGAGATCGTGCTGAAACGGATCGAAGTGTTCGAGGCCGAGGGGGAGCGCAACCGCTGCTACGAGGCGCGCTGGATCGGCGATGGGTGCAGTCGGAGATGAGTCCTGTGCGGTGCACAGGCGGCACCGATGGTCCCGTAGAATCCCGCTTGCAATGGGGGAATCGACGAGGGAATCATGGCCGGCATACTGACAGCAAGTTGTTATTTATGAAAGAGGGCGGGTCGGCCGCCAAGACCAGCCCGCCCCACCAGATCGTCAGAACCACCGCCAGCCGATCGAGCCGGTCAGCGTCAGCACATTGATCCGGCCGTAGAACGACCCGTTCACGCCGTAGGTGAGCCCGGCCGGTCCGGTCCACAGCATTCCGCCGGTTGCGTACCAGGCCGTTGACGGGTACTGCGGCTCCAGGACGCTCTGGCCCCAGAAATCCGGGCTGAAGAACTCGCCGACCGTCTGCCCACCGGCGAGGTACACGAGCCCGCCACCACCGTACGTGGTGCTGCGCCGCGACACGCTGGCATATACCGCGGCCGCACCGGCCGCGCCAACGGTGTACTCGAGTCCGACCGGGTTCGGGACATGACCCGTGAAGTTGTCGTCGGTGACATGCCGGACCCACAGCGAATCGATCGACCAAGCCAGGCCGAACCGCTCGGCGTCTCTGCCCGGCAGCCAGAGACCTTCGAAGCCGCCGTTGGTCGGGCCGGCCACCGCGTCGAGTCCCCGGTAGGGACGTCGCAGATACTCATCACCACCGAAGCGTCGCGCCAGGTCGATGTCCTCGACCCTCACCCAGGAGTGGTAGCCGCCCTCGACGCGCCGCAACACCCGGTTCCCAAGGATGAAACCAGAGCGGAAGCCCACGTACACGAAAGCGCCTGGCTCGTCGTCGTTGCTGGCCGCGGCGAGGCCGACGAGATCGTCATCGGCGGGCTGCGCCGCCGCCGGGACGGTTGCCGCGCACAGGCACCAGACGGCAGTCCAGAACTTCAACAGACGCACAGCGTACATGGTCGTAACATACATCGTGCACACCGGCTGGGCGATCGGAACGGCGGAGATCAGCGACAACGGCGGGACCCGAGCGGTAGCCGCCAGCCGCATCCGGGGCGGGAGGGTGGACAAACCTGGCGACGGTGGCGGCGCGGTGTTCGTACTCAACCGGGCTCCGGTCAACAACCAGCTGGTGCGCCGAACTTTGGTCGCGGTGACCGAAGTCATGACGGAGGTGACTCGGGCCGGAGGGCGGGAGGCTACGCCTTTTCGGGGCGCGGCATGCGGTAGCCGACGCGGCGCTCGGTGAGGATGTAGGTCGGCTGGCTGGTGTCGTCGCCGAGCTTGCGACGCAGCCGCTGGACGTAGGCGCGTACGAGCTTCGGATTGGCATGGCTCCGCCCGCTCCACACCTGACGCAGCAGCGCCTCGTAGGTCGCGACCCGTCCGGCGCCGAGCGAGAGCACGCGCAGGAGCTCGTACTCGGTGGCCGTCAGATCGAGCGGGCGACCGCCGAGGGTGACCCGCCTGTGGGCGTAGTCGACCGCCAGTTCGGCCAGCACGAACAGATCGGGCTCGGCGCGGCGGCGAAGCGCCGCCGCGATGCGCGCCGTCAGCTCCGTCTGTGAGAAGGGCTTGACCACATAATCCTCGGCGCCGGTCTCGAGCGCCCGCGCGATGGTCTCGTCGCGCCCGTAAGCGGAAATGAAGATGACCGGCAGGTCCGCAAGTTCCGGCACCGTTTCCATCAGCTCGATGCCGTCCGTCCCGGGCAGGATCAGGTCGAGCACGACCAGGGCGGGCTTCTCGGCCTTGAGCAGCTCGGGCAGCTCCCGCTGGTCAGCGGCAACCAGCGGGACATAGCCCGCCCCGAGCAGCGCGTCGCGCACGTAGCGCAGCATCTGCGGGTCGTCGTCCACCACCAGGATGCGCGTCTGCTGCGTGGTTCTCTGCGGCGCCGCGCGCCGCTCGTGTGACTCGCCTACGCCGCCGGCCGCCTCCGCGGCCAGCGGGACCGTGAAGGTAAAGCGCGCGCCCTGACCCGGGCCGGCGCTCTGGGCCCGGATGCGCCCGCCATGCGCCTCGATCAGCCCCTTGCAGATGGCGAGGCCCAGCCCGCTTCCGACGCCGCGCTCGCCGTCGTCGGCAGCGGGGTACTTCTGGAACAGGTGCGGCAGGCGCTCCGGCGAAATTCCCCGGCCCTCGTCCGCGACCGAGACCGAGACGTGCGTGCCGTCGCGCTCCGCACCGATGCGGATCGGCGCGGTGTCCGGGGAGTGCCGGACGGCGTTGGCGAGCAGGTTGTTCAGCACCTGCACGATGCGTCCCCGGTCGGCCATCACGCGGGGAAGGTCCGCCGGCAGGTCGATGAGCACCGTGTGCCGGGTGTCGCCGGAGAGGAACACGGTTCGCGCCTGCTCGACCAGCTCGCTCAGTTCCGAGGGCTCGGGCACGACCGAGAGCATGCCGGCGTCGATCCGGCCGGCGTCGAGCAGGTCGCCGATCAGCGCGCTCATGCGGTCGGCCTGCTCGTCGATGATCCGAAAGAACTGCCGCGTCTCCACCGGGCCGAAGCTCTGCGCGGGACCGAGCACCGTCGTCGTCGAACCCTTGATGGCGGCCAGCGGCGTGCGCAGCTCGTGGCTCACCATCCCCAGGAAGTCCGCCCGCATCCGGTCGAGCGCCTCGAGCGGGGCCAGATCCTGGACGGCGGCCACCACCGACTCGACCGCGCCGTCCTCGGCGAGGATCGGGGTCGCGTTGAGCAGCGTGGTGATGCTTCGCCCGTCGGGGGTCGAAACTACCATCTCTTCGGCGCGCAACGTTTCGGCACGGTTCAGCGCCTCGACCAGCGGGAAGCGGTCGAGCGCGATCTCCCGCCCGTCAGCGAACCGGCAGGTCAGAACCTCGAGCAGTTGCTCGACAGAATGGCCGGGGGTGCGCAGAACCTCGAACATACGTCTGGCCTCGCGGTTGACCAACACCATGCGGCCGGTCTTGGCGTCGAATACCGCCACGCCGACCGGCGAGGTCTCGACCAGGGTCTCGAGGTCAGCGCGGGCACGCTGCTCGGCCCGGTAGGTGCGGGCGTTGACGATGGCCGCCGCGGCCTGCGCCGCAAACAGCAGGAGCACTTGCTCGTCCTCGTCGGTGAACTCGGCCCCGCCCTGCTTGTCACCGAGGAAGAAATTTCCCACATCGGCGTCGAGATGGCGCAGCGGCGTGCTTATGCAGGCGCGTGATAGCACAACGTCCCAGGTCACGCCGAACGAACGCACGAAGGCGGCGAAGTCCGCGATCCTGAACGGCCCCGGCAGGTTGCGGAGCTGCTCGAAGAGCCGCGGGCCGTCAGACCACTCCGCCACCCGACGGTGGTCTTCCTCGGTCAGGCCCGAGGTGACGAAGTCCTCGGGCTTTCCCGACTCGTCGACGGTGACGATGCAGCCGTAGCGCGCGCCGGTGAGCTCGCAGGCGCCGTCTGCCACTTCCTGCAGGACGGTTTCCATGTCGAGGCTTGCGGTGATGCGCAGCAGCGCCTTGCTCAGGGCGGACAGGCTGGCCACGTCGGGTGCCGGGCTCGCGGCCGGGGTGTCGTCGGCAGTGGTCATCGCTCGGTTCCTGCTTTGGCCTCGTGCCCGGTACAGTACTACCAAACTGGGTAGGCGCACGCGGTATTCGCCTCTATGGCCGCTTTACGGGCACTGTATTCGCATACATGCGCGTAGGCCTGCAACACTTTGATTTGTCGGCACGACGATCGGCGCGCATTGTCACTTTCATCTCGGGCTGCAAGACCGCTCATCAGGAAACGCCGGCTGCCCCCGACACATTGAGCCGGCCGAAGCGAACAGTAGGGGAGTCGCCGAGAGGCGTGTCTGCGGTGCCATCGTGGTCGCACCGCGGAGTAAACTTGGATGGCGGCGTGGCCGGTGGCGGCGCGCTCCTGGACGAAGGTGTTGTAGACGGCGATGTCGGAGGAGGTCGCGTTGCGGCTGGTGGAGGAGATGAACAGCAGGCGGAAGGAGTCGCCGCCCCCAAGCCCAGAGGGGTTGAGCGCCCAATCGAGAGGGACCTCGGTCTGCGCCTGCGCCGCCCCGGCGAAGAGCGTGGTCAGGCCCAGCACTTCCGGACCGCCACGGGGGACGAATCGAGGGTCACTTCACAATGGTCGAGACGCAGCCTGCTGACGATGCTTCAGTCAGTCATCCGCTAGCGCCGCGCGGACAGCATGCCGGCGGACCGCACGCCCCTGAGGGCATCACCACGATAGGGAAGGGAGTCGTCATTGAGGGCGAGGTCAAGGGAGACGAGGACCTCGTTGTCGACGGCAAGGTCGACGGGATGATCGAACTGCCGCAACATGTGCTGACGGTCGGTCCAACCGGCAGGGTCAAAGCGCAGTTGTCGGCGAAGTCGGTGGTGGTTCTCGGGAAGGTGAACGGGACTATCCAGGCGAGCGAACTGGTGCGTATCGGCGAGACCGGCTCGGTCGAAGGTAGGATCGCCTCTTCGCGGTTGGTAGTGGCTGTAGGGGCGCGCTTGCAGGGCCGCGTGGACGTGTCGGGGGCTGGAGCCACATTCCCCGCCGGGAGCGCCAGCGCATAGCGCGGGCCACAAGACCGACACCTCCCGATCGAACCACCGCCGCCATTCACGTCCGGCGTCTGATAGCGGCCCATTCAGTTTACGTCCCTGGAAGCGTATCGTATTGGCTCAGCGTCGCCTGCCGGTTCTCCCGGTCTTGCCCCGGCCTTCCACGCGGCACCGTGGATCCCGAGCACCCTGCAGTGCTGCCAGCCCTCCGGGTACGGAACGTTTCGTCAACCGCTGCTACCCTCCCCGGTGCTCGACAATGCCCGGCCACGCCACGAGTACAGGATGACGTGCATCGCCTCAACCTCGTCGTGCTTCACGAAGCTTGCCGCGTGGGCCGGATTGTACGGTACGAGCATGCAGCCCCGAACCGTGCGAATCAGCAGCCGGAGCAGACGCTCTCCGGACGCCAGTTGAACGTAGACCTCGTCGCCGTCCCGCGCATCCTGCTCAGGCGAAGAGGAAGGCGGGCGCGAACAGGAACGGCAACAGGTAGCGGTGAGCGAGCAGCTTGGCCGGGGCGGATGTTTCCAGGGCAAACCCTTCGATCATGTGGGGCTGAATCTTCCACAGAGACGCGTACACCATGTGCAGCGGCGCCAGCGTGGCCTTCAGCAGGAGGAACCCCCCGAGCAGCCATGTCCGTGGGTCGCCGCGGCCGGCCAGCAGCAACACACAGGCGGTCGCGACATGCCCGAGGAACAGGGTCGTCAGGAAGACGGCAAGCTCGCCATGCGCACCCCGGTAGTCGTTCCATGCCTTGCGTGGTGCCGCGCCGAAGAATGGGCCCGTCTCACCCTATGTGCTTGCAGGAGCTCGCGGCAAGAGACAGCGGAGCAAGGCGTCGGCTCGTGTCGGCTTGTCAGATTTTCGGGGACACGACCTTCGCCGAACGGCAGCGTCACGCATGGCGAGCGCCGGTGTGCAGCGCCTCGTCATCGGGAAAGTGATCGTGAATACCGAGAGGACGCGCGTGATCTGACGCGGAGCTACTAGCGGGGGTGGACCCGAAGCCCGAACCTCATGCGTTGATCCTGCGAATGCGCGGCAGCCCGGCGAAGCGATCCTGATCCACGCGTCGGAAAGGCCGCTCTCAGGCAGGGAAGTAGGTCGCGTAGAATGACGGCGATGACGCGGCAGCCGCGCCAATTGGGACGCGCCCGGATGCGCGACTACGTCCAGGCCGTAGTGGAGGGATGGACGGAGGGTGAACTGTTGCGGCTGCACCTGCACGAGTTGCCGCGCTCCCTGATGGACCTGTCCAACGAAGAGCGCAACGCCCTGCTGAGCGAACGGCCTCCGCTGAGCGGCACGGCGTGGGACCAGCTGCTGGCGGCGACCGTCGAGCACGTGTGCGAGCTGCACGGCCTGACGGCGCCGGCCTGGAGCCAGGAGCCGGAACGATTCCGGAGAGTACCGCACGTCTTCAGCGCGGGGCGGGCGATGATGATGCAGACGACCGCCTACGCGCCAGCGGCGTTCATCCGGCACGGCGCGCTCGCCGACCCGACAAGCCTGGACGCTCGGGGAGGGGAACGGCATGTCTGGGTCCCTGGATCGCAGCCGCATCACGAGGCTCTTCGGCGAGCTGTCCGAAGAGCTTGAGCGCAGGGGCGTGCGCGGCCACGTCTACGTGGTGGGCGGCGCGGCGCTCATCGCTGGATTCGGCAGAGAGCGATCGACCAAGGACATCGACGGCCGGATCGTCTCGGCCAAGGCCGAGGTACTGGCCGCCGCAGCCAAGGTCGGGCGCCGGAACGGACTACCCGAGGACTGGCTGAACGAGAAGGCCGCACTGTTCCTGCCGGAAACCGCCGACGAGCGGGCGGCGACGATGTTCAACAGCCCAGGGCTGGTCGTGACCGGAGCGTCGGCCGAGCACCTGCTCGCAATGAAAATGCTCGCCGGGCGCGACGTCGACATAGACGACATCGCCCACCTCGGGAACGTGCTGCGGATCAGCACGGCCGGCGCCGCCGCGCGGATCTACGAGACCGTCTACCCGGGGATGCCGCTGCCCTACACCACCCGCCAGCGGGTAGCCGACGCACTGGCCGACGCGCGCGCCGGGCGCGGCGAGGCGGCGAGGCCGCTGCGTCTGCGGCCGGCAGGGCGACTTGAAGGCAAGGGCGCCGACGGCCGAAGGTATCACGCTATTGAGCGGCAGGACGCCGTGGGCCGAACCGCGGTCGAGCTCAGCGTGAGCGACCCGGCGGCGGAGGCCGGAGAGGAGGGCGCGAGCAGCAGGCCGCTGGGAGCCGCCGCCGATCCGATCCGAACGGCGAAAGAGGCCGCGAGGCTGGCCACCGAGTACGAGATAGCCGCCACCGAAAGGGCTGGCGGTGACGCAAGGGCGGCGATCGTGCTGAGACGGATAGAAGTGTTCGAGGCCGAGGGGGAGCGCAACCGCCGCTACGAGGCGCGCTGGATCGGCACGGGCGGCACGGACCGCCGGCTGGAGGTGAGCGTCGTCGACCCTGCGGCCGGCGAAGACAACGAAGCAGCACGCCAGCGGCCTGTGCCGACGCCGAGGGGCGAAGGGATCGGCCACTCCGTGGCCGAGGCCGAAGCCGCTATCAACCGCTACGAGCAGAAGGCCGCGGCCTCACGACGGTAGATGCGAGCCGCCACTCAGGGTTCGCGTTTCGCCGGAGAGTCAGGTGCACGAGGGCGAACTGACCGCGGCGCTACGGGCCGACGCCAAGGCGTAGGGGAAGCGGAGCAAGACGCCGTCATCCGCAGACTGGAATCCGGACGGCCGCTGACAGCCATCGGGTCGGGTCCGACACAATCCAAGCGTCGATTTCACATGGAAATGCGTACGACGGGGCCGTCCTCACCACTCTCGTCCAGGAAAAACAAGGGCTTCATCGACGAAGCCGGGATTCCGCACCGAACCCATACATTGGCGCTAGCAGAAGCATGTCGTGGGCGGGCGGTCCGAGCGCATAGTCGACCCGGTCGAGTTCGGAGCCGGCGGCTCCCACGTCGAGGACCAGCGAGGGGTGCTCGCCGATCAGGGCGTTCTCGTCGAGACCCTCGAAGATGAACGCGGCGCGCGAATCGAAGCTGCCCGGGAACGCCACGGCGATGGACTACAAGCAGGCGCGCGAGCAGTACGGTGTCCTGTGACGGCGCGGGTGGGGGCATTGACCGTCCGCCCGTGCAGTCCGTGCGGCGAGCCGTCGCGCACCGTCTCCGACTCGATGTCGTTCGCGAAGTCCCAGTTGGCCAGTGCGTCGCCCGGCCCGCCGCCCCGCTCGATGGCGTCGATCTCGTCCGCACCGAGGACACGATGCATACTGCAAGATGGGTGGTGGAAGTAGGGCTGCCCATCCCGCCTGCTCGTGCTGCCGGCGGGAAGTGCAGACTGCGATGCGCGATACGGATTGCGACGCGTGATTCTGCAAGAATGCTCTCACGGGGTTGGTCGCGAGCCCGCTGCATCCGACCGTGCGCATCGACGCCGCTACGGGTGACGGGACTGGAAGGGAGCCGGAGATGAAACCTGCGTTTCGTTGCGTCCTGACCACGTGCGCGCTTGGGTTCGCGGTCGTCACGCTGCTGACGTCGGCCCCCGGCGTGCGAGCCCACGGGACCGAGGCCCGCTACGTAGTAGAGGTCGACTGGACCCCGGCGCGCATCACGAACACCTACGGGCTGAGCTATTCGGAGCTGGGTCCGGGCGCCTACCGCAACGCGATCGAGACGCGTACGGTGGGCGGCCGGGAGTGCGTCGCGGGCGGGCTGATTGGCTTCGACATCGAGGACGAATACGCCTTCGACATCGACGAGCCGGTGACCCTGACCCTGACCTACGCGCCGGCCCTCACGACGCCGTTCACCGTCGTCTGGGATCGGAATGGCGGCAACGGCCGGGGCCGGATCGAGGTCCGGCCGGAAGCGGGAGAAACCCTGCGGAGCGTCACGCTGACTCTCGACCGGGCGCGACTGGCGGGCCACGGCACCCGCGGGATCGATATCGCCGTCGGTAGCCGTGACGGACTGTGCATATGCGACATGGCGGTAGTCCGTAGCGGCGCCACCGAGGCGCCGGCGGCGTTCGGCCAGGTTCGCCTGGAGGTCACCGACGCCGCCTCGGGCCGTCCCGTGCCCGCCCGCGTCGGTCTCTACGATTCGACCGGACGGATGCCCCTGCCGGCGGACGATGCAATCCTCGTGCACCGCTATACCGACGAGGTCCGGCGACTGTCGACTACCCCCCGCACGTTCTGGCCGTCGCCCCACCGGCAGGTGTTCTACGTGAACGGGAGCTACGAGGCTCGCGTGCCCGCCGGGACGTACGAGGTCGTCGTCAGCCGCGGCATCGAGTATCGGTTCCATCATGGAGGGGTCGAGATCCGGCCCGACGAGACCAGCACCGTCCCGGTCGCCCTGGAGCGCTATGTCGACCAGCCGGCGCGCGGCTGGTATTCCGGCGACGCCCACATTCACATCCAGCGGGATGCGGTCCGCGACGACAACACCTGGGCGCAGGTGGCGGCCGAGGACGTGCACGTCGCCAACCTGCTGCAGATGGGCAACATGGCCGGCACGCACTTCGGGCAGCCGGCGTGGGGCGCGGCGGGCCGCTTCGAGCGGGACGGTCACGTTCTCGTCTCGGGCCAGGAAGATCCGCGGACGGTCCACCGCGGCCACACGATTCACCATAACCTCCAGCGGCCGCTGCACCTCGGCCCCGAGAGCTACTTCCTGTACCACCAGGTGTTCGAGCAGTCGCGCCGGCAGGGAGGCGTGTCCGGGTACGCGCACCAGGCCGAGCTGTTCAACGGACGCCGCGGCATCGCCCTCGACATCCCGTTCGGGATCGTCGACTTCGTCGAGATCCTGCAGCAGGGCCGGCTGCCGACCGATCTCTGGTACGGCTTTCTCAACCTCGGCTACAAGCTGCTGCCGGCGGCCGGATCGGACTTTCCCTACATGGATCTGCCGGGCGTCGTGCGCAGCTACGCGAAGATAGACGGCCCGTTCAGCGTCGACGCCTGGTTCGACGCCTTTCGCGCGGGCCGTCTGTACGTCACCAACGGTCCGCTCCTGGGGGTGACCGCCAACGGCGGGACGCTGGGTGACGAGCTGCACGTCGAGCCGGGCGCTCCGGTGGAAGTGGTGGCGGAGGCGTCGCTCAACCCGGATCTCGACCGCCTGGACCGCCTGGAGCTGGTCGTGCACGGCGAGGTCGTCGCCACCGCCCCCGCCGAGGGCCGCGACCGCGTCCGGCTCCGGACGACGGTGACTACCGACCGGAGCCTGTGGCTGGCGGTTCGGGCGTTCGGCGAGCGGCAGGAACCGGACAATCTCACCGTTGCCCACAGCGCCCCCATCTTCGTGATCGTGGAGGGCCGGCCGTTCTACCGGGATGAGCGTGTCCCCGAGCTGGTCGCCCTGCAGCGGACCCGGCTCCAGGAGCTGCTGACCGAGGCGGTCGATCCGGATCGCGACCTCGAGCCGTGGGATACGCGCAGCCTGCTGTCGGAGATGTGGCCCGGCCAGCGGCGCCTGCTCGAACCCCGCGTCGAAGAGGCGGATGCGCGCTACCGGGCCCTCCTGGCGGCGGTCGAGGAAGCGGGACGACCGTAGCGAGCTGCGGTCACAACGACGAACCGTACCCCGAGCTGCCGAGGTCGGTGTCGTGTTTGAAGAACATCACCGTGTAAGTCGCCCCCAACTGGAAGTTGTCCCGGTAGCGCCGGGTGAACGAGTTCGCGAGCGCCAGGTAGTCCGACTTCCCGCGCGTCGAGATCAGGCGGATCGGGCCGAAGTCGGGCCGCGGCCGCCCGAACCGTGCCGGGGGCAGGTTGAATCCGGTCGCCTCGTCGTAGAAGACGTTGGGGTCGCTCTGCGTCTCTTCGAACCGGCCCTCGTTGTAGATCAGATCCGAATCGAACGCCATGACCTCGTTCAGCTGCACCTGGAACCCGAGGTTCGACTGCCAGACGTACGGCATCTGGGCGTCGTGGGCGATCACGTTGACGCTCTGCGGCGCCAGCGGGACTCGACCGGAGATGATGTCGTCGAAGGTGGCGCCGCGTTGCGGATCTGGCCCGCCAATGCGTTCGGCGAAACCACCGTCGTCCCCGGCTCGCGCTCGCGCTCGTACGAGAAAAAGTAGTGCGCCTTGTCCTGGACGATCGGCCCACCGATGGTGCCGCCGATCTGCTAGTTCTCGTAGGGCAGCACCTCGCCCGTGAACGGGTCCGCCGCGTTGAACCTGTCGTCGCGGAAGTAGCCGTAGAAGGTGCCGCTCGTATCGTTCGTCCCCGACTTCGTGATCGCGTTGACCTGGAGCCCCGCCGATCGCCCCTGGGTCACGTCGAACATGTCGGTGATCACCTCGTACTCCGCAATGGCGTCGCGGCTCATCCCGGGCTGCCCGAAGCTGGTGACCGAGGTCTGCTGAGTGATCTCCTGACCGTCGAGGTTGAGCTGGAACCGCGACAACTGGTCGATCCCGGGCGTGTTGCCGACGGTGTTGTTGGTGACTCCCTTCACCAGCATCGTCAGCTCCATCCAGTTCCGCCCGCTGATCGGAATCATGTCCATCTGGCGGCGGTCGACGTTGCCGCCCACATCGGCCTGTTGGAAGTCGATCAGCGGCGCTTCACCGGTCACCGTGACCGTCTCCTGGACCGTGGCCAGGCCCATCGTGAAGTCGAGAGTCGCGTTCTGCCCCACGAGCAGCTCTATGTCGGTGAGCACGACCGTAGCGAACGCTGGCAGCTCTGCCGTCAGGTCGTAGGTTCCCGCGGGCACCGACTGGACGCGATACTGTCCGCTTCCATCGGTGAACGCGGCCAAGGTCAGGCCGGTCGAAGGGTCGACGGCCGTGACTGTCACCCCGGGGAGCACGAGTCCGGACTCGTCCACCAAGAAGACCGCCGGTCGCGAACGGAAGTGCGGCGTATCGTTGGTCGGCGCCGAGTCGTCACCCGGCAGGGAGGTTCTGGAGATTGTGCTGAAGTCGGGCTCAAGACGGACCGCGAGTGGACCCTATGTGGACCCTAACCCGGAAGATTCGCGGCGGGTGTGATTTTCGGTACAGACACAAGAGCCTCCGCGTGGTACAAGTGTAGTGGCAACAAGCACTTACACCACCACGGAGGCCCCTGCGTGACGACCGACACTGTATCACAGACTGTTCTGTTCCCGGATCTGTTCGACAAGCCGCTGTTCGCCCAGTTCAACCAGGAGCAGGCCAGCTCCGACGGCGGGGCGGTTCTGCTGAAGGCCGCCGAGCGCGTCTACGGTCTGGTCAAGGCGTTCGCCGGGTGCCTGTTCGACAAGCGGGCGCCGGACAAGACCCGTCACACGCTCGCGGACCTGGTCGGCCAGCGCATCTTCGGCATCGCCTGCGGCCATCCCGACTGCAACGACGGCGACCACCTCGCCGACGACCCGGTGCACAAGCTGTTGCTCGACAGAGACCCGGTTTCGGGTGAGCGCCTGGCATCGCAGCCGACCCTGTCGCGGTTCGAGAACGCGTTCAACCGCTGCGCGCTCTACCGCATGGCGGACGAGTTGGCGACGCGGGTCATCGAGCGCCATCGCCGCCGTCTGGACGGGCAGGCGCGGTGCATCACCATCGACCTGGACCCGACGGACGACCCGACGCACGGGGCGCAGCAGTACACCCTGTTCAACGGGTACTACGACAACTGGTGCTACCTGCCGCTGCTGGCCTTCCTGCGCTTCGACCGCGAATCCGAGCAATATCTGTGCGCGGCGCTGCTGCGGCACGGCAAGGCGGTCGCCTCCGACGGAACGGTCGGGCTGTTGTCGCGTTTGCTGCCGCTGGTGCGCCGGGCGTTTCCGCGGGCACGCATTCTCGTTCGGCTCGACGGGGGCTTTGCCAGCCCGGCGGTCTTCGACTTCCTGGAGGCGCAGCCGCGGCTCGATTACGTGGTCGCGATGGCGAAGAACGCGGTCCTGCTGCGACACGCCGAGCCGGCCATGCTGGTGGCGCGGGCGCGCACTTGGCGCAGCGACCAGACCGAGCACGTCTACACCGAGACCGACGAGTATCGGGCCGGCAAATGGAGTCACGCGCGCCGCGTCGTGATCAAGGCCGAGGTCGTTCGCCTCGGGGACCGCGAGCCGCGGGACAACCCGCGCTTCGTGGTGACGAACCTGCGGCAGACGCCGCGCTTCATCTACGAGAAGGTCTACTGCGCGCGCGGCGACGTCGAGAACCGGATCAAGGAGCTGAAGGCCCTGCAGATCGACCGCACGAGTTGCCAGAAGTTCTCACCGAACCAGTTGCGCGTCCTGCTGACGGCCGCCGCCTACGTGCTGATGCAGGAGTTGCGGTTGCGCGCCGCCGACACCGCGTGTGCCCGCGCACAGGTGCCTTGGCTGCGCGACCGGCTGCTGAAGCTCGGCGTCCAGGTGGTGCGCTCGGTGCGTCGCATCGTCCTGCGCCTGCCGCGCGCGACACCGGACTTGGTGGCGTGGCGACAGATCGCGTTCGCGCTCGGGGCGCGCACCGGATAGCGTTCTGTCGCACGTCATATCGCTGCCGGCCGGTCGGCTGCCAAGCGCCCGCAACGGGGACGTGTGTGCAGCTATCGTCTTCGGCACCCGTCATCACGTCCATGGGGCGCTCAACCACGCCGCCACGCGTGGTTGAGGACGTTCCGGGGGCCACCCGCCGGTCACTACCCGCCGTCGGTGACCGAATCCGGTCTCGTCACCGCCTCCCGGAGGCCGAGTCCGGGACGTCGTGCATGATGCGGGCTAACAGCGGGAACCCGAGCGGTAAGGTGGATTGAGTGCCCGTTTCTATTGGTGGGCCGCGCTGGGATCGAACCAGCGACACCCTGATTAAAAGTCAGGTGCTCTACCACTGAGCTAGCGGCCCGACGGGCGGGCCGCGGCCGGGGAGGCCGCGACCCGTCGGAAGCAGGCGGCGGGCCGAGCGCCGCCGCCGGAATCAGTGCACCATCAGGGGCACGCTGGCCGTCAGCGTCCCCCATTCGAATCCGAGGTTGCCGTCTTCGATCGAAATCACGAGCTGCTCGGCCGGCGGGTCGACCTCGCCGACGGTCATCGGAACGTGCACGAGGTCGTGCTCCGAGTTGTACGCCGTGCCCCACTGGCCGGTCTCGCTGTTGACGATCAGGTGGAACTCGTCGCCGGCCTGCATGGTCCACAGCGTGTACTCGCCGGCCGGGATGGTCGCGGCGCCGAGCATCAGCTCGCGATCGGTGGTCAGCGTGGTCGCTTCGTCCGCGCCCAGGCGCCAGACCGAATCGGCCATCGGCTCGACGCTCTCGCCGACGACGCGGCCCTTCAAGTACGGCCGGCCGTAGTCGATGGTGATGTTGCCGCCGTCGACGCTCCAGTGGACGCTCACGTGCGGGCTGCCGGCGGCCCCTTCGTGGACGGGAGTCACGTGGCCGCCGCCGAGCATCTCCATGCCGCCCGCATCGGCCGCCACGGCGTCCATGTCGGCGCCTTCGTGATCCATCGCTTCCGATTCGGGCGCCTCACCGCCGCCGCCGCCGCAGGCCGCGACGAATGTCACCGCAAGAAACCCCAGAAACAAGGCGAACAGAAACTGACGAGCGTTCATGAAGTCTCCCTTCTGTCGGTAGATCAGCGAAGAATAGCACGTGGGTCGTCGTCCCTTCACGTAGGAAACCGCTCGCAGTTGCGCTTCAGCCACGGGTGGAGTCGGCTACCCGGACCCGCCGCCGGGCGGAAGACGACTGTTCCGGGGCGCCACCGGGCTAGAGAATCCGGAGACCCAGCGCGGAGAGCGCCAGCTCGACGCCGAGCTCTGCTGTGGCGTTGCGGTCGTCGAGCGTGGGGTTGAGCTCGACCAGGTCGAGTGCACGCAGCCTGCCGCTGTCGGCGACGGTCTCCATCACCAGGTGGGCCTCGCGGTAGCTGAGGCCGCCGCGGACCGGGGTGCCGACGCCGGGCGCGATGCCCGGGTCGCAGACGTCCAGGTCGAACGAGACGTGCAGGGCGTCCGCGTCGCTGCCGGTCAGCTTCAGGGCGCGCTCGGCGACGGTCGCCATGCCGAGGCGGTCGACATCCTTCATCGTGAAGACGTGGATGCCGGAGGCGACCACGTGCTTGCGTTCGGCGGGATCGAGGTTGCGGACGCCGATGAGGACGGTGCGAGCGGCATCGACCGCCGGGGGCACTCCGCCGATGCCGGACAGCTCGGCCGGCTCGGGACCCAGCAGCGCCGCGAGCGGCATGCCGTGGACGTTGCCGCTGGGACTGATCCGCGGCGTGTTCATGTCGCCGTGCGCATCGATCCAGAGGAGGCCGAACTGCTCGTTGTGTTCCCGGGCCGAGGCGGCGCTGGCGGCGACGGATCCGGCCGACAGGCTGTGGTCGCCGCCGAGGACGAGGGGCAGGGTCCCCGCGGCGAGGGATGCGGCGGCGGTATCGAACAGGCGCCGGCAGATGCTGGCGATGTCGTCGATGTACTTCTTGCCGGCATCCCCCGGGCGCCTGGTCTCGCGGATCGGCGCTTCGAGGTTTCCCCGGTCCGTTACCGCGTAGCCCAGCGCGGCGAGGCGGTCGCCGAGGCCGGCGATGCGCAGCGCGGAGGGACCCATGTCGACCCCGCGCCGGTCGGCGCCGAGGTCGAGCGGCACGCCGATGATGTCGACCGCCTTCATGGTGCGCTCCCGGCGGCGGCCGCCGCCGCGGCGCCGGCGTCCCGGCCGGCGGCTACGCAGTCGCCGATGCCGACGCCGCGAAAGGCGGCGCCGACGATCCGCAGCCCGGGCAATCGCGCCAGCCGCCGGTCGATCTCCGCCACGCGCTCCGGATGACCCACCTGGTGCTGCGGGTTCGCCCGCGGCCAGCGGTAGACGCGCGCCAGCACGGGATCGTCGGCGATGCCGAGCAGCCGGGTCAGATCGCCCCGCACGGTGTCGACGAGGGTTGCGTCCGGCAGCGCCGGCGCGTCCGGGCGGCGCGCCCCGCCCACGAAGCCGCGCAGCAGGACGTGATCGCCGGGCGCCCGGCCCGGCCACTTGGACGAGATCCATGTGGCGGCGGTGATCGAGAGGCCCGGCTCGACGCGCGGAACCACGAAGCCGCTGCCGCGCAACGGGTGGAGGACGGCGTCCCGGGGAAAGGCCAGCACCACGATGGCGGTGGACGTGTCGGTGAACGACGCGCACAGGCGCCCGAGCACGCCGTCGACACCGGCCACCAGAGGCGCCGCGGCGTGCGCGGGAAGGGCCAGGACCACCTGGTCCGCCGTGATGCGCGATCCGGCGCCGGTCTCCAGTGCGTAGGGAGGCCCGCCCTCGATGCCGGTGACCGCGATCCCGCGGCGCACCGAGTGCCCCGGCAGACGTGCTCCCAGGGCGCGGGGGAGTGTCTCGAGTCCCTCCGGGAACGAGCGGAACGGTCCCTGTCCTTCCGTCGTGGAGGCCCGCGCGGCCGCGTTGCGCCGGAACGCCCGGATCACGCTTCCGTGGGACCGCTCGGCCTCGACGAACTGCGGGAACAGGGCCCGCATCGAGAGCCGCTCCACGTCTCCCGAGTGAATGCCGGCCAGCAGCGGTTCGGCCAGGTAATCGGTCGCCTCCGCCCCGAAGCGGCGGCGGAAGAAGGCCGCTATCGACTCGTCTCGCGAGATCTCCTCCGGGCTCTTCCTTGCGGGGTTGCCCCGATTGCGGGGCGCGAGCAGCTCGAGGCCCAGCCGCAGGCGGCCGCGCCAGGAAAGAAGCCGCTGGGCGGCCAGCGGGCCTATTCCCGTCGGAATGCCGAAGACCGACCCGGGAGGCAGCGGGTGGAGCACCCCGTCACGCACCACGTACGCGGTGCGCGGCGTCCGGGTCGGGATGAGGCGGGCGGCGAGACCCAACTCCCGGCACAGGGCGATCGCCGCCGGCTTCTGCGTGACGATGGAATCGGGCCCGGCGTCGATGGTGAAGCCGCCGGCCTGTTCGGTGCGGATCACGCCGCCGAGCCGCTCGGACTTCTCGATCAACACGAAAGGCGTGTTCCGCCGGTGGAGCTCGTACGCCGCCGACAGCCCGCTGATGCCTCCGCCCACGACGGCGACCGCCACGTCGCTCACGCTGCGCTCCCGACCGGGCGCGGTCCGCGTCCCGGTCCGCTCCCGCGGAGCATTGGCCGCGCGCTGCCGGGGCGGCCAGCGCCCCGAAACCCCTCGCCGGCTCGGCGTTTCGGCTCATCCCCTCCGCTCCATGAGCCTGCGCCGCAGAACGCAACGGAGCGCGTTCTGCGGCGCGGCCTGCTAGCTGCACTCGTGCACGAAACGCGCGAGGGTCTGGACATGCGAGACGGGGGTCTCCGGGAGGATGCCGTGGCCGAGGTTGAAGATGTGGCCCGCCCGTCCCCCGGCGCGCTGCAGCACCTCCTCCGCCCCGGCGAGCAGGCGGTCGATGCGTCCAAGAAGCAGCGTCGGGTCCAGGTTTCCCTGCACGGCGCGATCCGTTCCGATGCGCGCCCATGCATCGTCCAGCGGCACGCGCCAGTCGACACCGATGACGTCGCCCCCGGCTTCGGTCATCGCCTCCAGCAGGGTGGCGGTGCCCGTGCCGAAGTGCAGCACGGGCACGCCGGTTGCGGCGACCGCGCTCAGCACCCGCCGGGTGTGGGGCAGTGCGAACTCGCGGTAGTCACCCGGGCTGAGTGCCCCGACCCAGGAGTCGAACACCTGTATGGCCTGCGCGCCGGCCTCGACCTGGGCTACCAGGTAGTCGGCCACCGCCTCGGACAGCTTCTCGCACAGGCGATGCCAGGCGTCCGGCTCGCCGTACATGAGGGCCTTGGTTCGGGAGTAGTGGCTCGAAGGGCCGCCTTCGACAGCGTAGGACGCCAGCGTGAACGGGGCGCCTCCGAAACCGATGAGGGGCACCCGGTCGGCGAGCTCGCGCCGCAGCAGCCCGATGGTCGCGAGCACGTGGCCGAGCGATTCGCGCGGCTGGAGCGTCCGCAGCCGGTCGATGTCGCCCGCCGTGCGGAGCGGCTCGTGGATGACGGGTCCTTCGCCCTTGACGAAATCGAAGGGGATCCCGAGCGGCTCGAGAGGCAGGAGCAGGTCCGAGAAGAGGATGGCGGCGTCGACGTCGATCCGGTCGACGGGTTGCAGCGTCACCTCGGCGGCCAGCTCCGGCTGCCGGCAGATGTCGAGCAGGGAATGCCGCTGCCGAATGGCGCGGTACTCGGGCATGTAGCGCCCCGCCTGGCGCATGAACCAGACCGGCGTGCGGTCGACCGGTTCGCGCCGGCAGGCGCGCAGGAATCGATCGTTCACCCGCCGATCGTACTACGAGCACCGGCCGCCGACGCAGTCGGGCCGGTCGCCGCGCCGGCCGGCACTCGTGCTAGGATGCGCCGCTGCCATGCCGTATCTGCGGTTCTCTCGTGACGAGCGAGGCTACGAGCACACGTATCTGCTCCACGGGCTCCGCAGCGGTTCCCGGCCCCGGCTGCTGTACTGGTTCCGCACGCCGCCCAACGTCGGCATCGGGCGTTTGCCGCTCGACGGGGAAGCGATGCAGGCCATCGAGGACGCCAATGCGGACCTCACATTCGACTGGGCCAGGATGCTGCGGGTGAAGCCGAAGACTGCCTCGTCGCGCGCGGGTGGAGGGGAGAAGGGCGGGCCGGGCGGCGAGCGGTTCGAGGCCACCGTGGCGGCCATCCGGGAGGAGCTCGGACGCCGCCGCAGGCGCTCGTCGCGGGGCCGGCGCGGCAGTCCGCGCGCGCGGGTTCCGGAGCAGGCCGACGAGCGTGGAGAAACCGCGTCGGAGTAGCGTGGACAGGGTCGCTTTGCTATCATGCAAGGCATGATGACGCGCATTCCTCGACAGCAATGTTGCGGCTGGGTTCGTACGGCCGGGCTGATCGTGGCGCTTGGTGTCATGGTTGGCGTTCCGGCGCGGTCCCAGGAATCCTCGGCTCCGGATCGACAACCGTCGAGCGGCGACCCGACGACCGTCTTCCGATCGGGCGTCACGCTGGTGACCACCGACGTCATCGTGCGCGACGGCAGCGGCGTCTTCGTGCCCGATCTGACCGAGAGCGACTTCCGGGTCTACGAGGACGAGCAGCCGCAGGACGTCGCCTCGCTCGTCCTGGTGCACGGCGGGCGGGTTTTCAACCAGCTCGTGCCGCCGCCGGTGGCCCAGGAGGGGATCATCCTGCCGCCGACCCGTGCCGTCAACGACACGGCGGGGCGGATCTTCGTCATCCTGGTCGATGACCTCCACATCGAGACGAGCAGGACGCCGCGCGCGCGCGCCGTCTTCGAGCAGTTGATGGACAACCTCATTCACGAGGGCGACATGTTCGGCATCGTCTCGACGGGACCGTCGTCGATCCGGGTCGACATGACCTACGACCGCAGTCTCATCAAGTCGTCGGCGGATCGCCTCACCGGGGACGGTTTCAACCCGAACGAGATGATCCGCTTCCTGGCCCCGGGACCCCGCGGCCCGAGCGAGCTGTCGTGGCGCGCCCATGTGGCGTTCAAGACGATGCGCGACGTCGTCCGGAACCTCGAACGGGTCCAGAACCGGCGCAAGGTGGTCATCTACTTCAGCAGCGGCTACGACTTCAACCCGTTCGCGCACGAGCGCGTGTTCGGGCGGTCACCCATCTACGAGGACATGCGCAACTCCGGCCGGTGGGGCTCCATGTTCGGCCAGGACCAGGTGGCCGGACTGTACGAAGGGATCGGCGATCCGATGATGGATCCCTTCGAGCGCATCTCCCGGCAGGGCGAAGTCTTCAGCGACGCCGATCTGGCATTGGAGATCGCCGAGCTGACCAAGGCCGCGAACCGGGCCAACGCTTCGTTCTACACGGTGGACCCGCGCGGGCTCGTTGCGGGGCCGGACCCCGACTACAGCGGACCGCGGGAGGCGTTCAACGACTTCCTGTTCACCACGCAGAACAGCCTCCGCTCGCTGGCCGAGCTGACCGGCGGCCGCGCGATCGTCAACCGCAACGACTTCGACGACGCGTTCCGGGAAATCGATGCCGAGACGAGCGACTACTATGTCGTCGGCTTCTACTCGAGCAATCCCGATCCGACGTTCCGCACGCGGCGCCTGCGGGTCGAGGTGAATCGCGACGACCTCGACGTGCAGCATCGGACCCACTACACGTACGCACGGAGCAGCGAGAACGCCTCTCCTCCGGTCCCCTGAGGGGCGGGGTGGGAGACGGAAGATCCGAGACCCAGGGGCTCACCCACGCCGGGTGGGCCTTTCCTTTGTGTGCAACATGACGGACGCCAGACGACAGAAGCGCGACTCCCGTCCGTCCGGGCTGGTCCTGTTCCTGGTCTCGCTCGGTGCGTTCTTTCTCGCGCTCGGCCGGGTGCCCGATCCGAACCCGACGCCGGCGGCGATTCCGCCTGGCGCGGCACTCGAGCCGGTTTCGGAGTCGGCGCCGGAACCGCCTTCTCCGGCAGGGCCGGAGGCGGCCCCGGTCGAGGCCGCAACCACCGCACCGGCCCTCGCCGCAACGTCGGTGGCGGGCTCTACGGCCGCGCCGGAAGTCGTTGCGGAGGCTGGGCCCGAGCCGCCCGCGCCGCGGATTCGCGACATCGGCGACCTGCGGCGACCTAGGATCCGGGCCGCCGCGGGCATGCTCTACAATCCGCGCACGGACGAGGTCCTCTGGGAGAGACGCGGTCTGGACCAACGTCCCATCGCCAGCATCACGAAGGTGATGACGGCCCTCGTGCTGCTGGACCAGGAGCCGGAGCTCTCGCGGGACGTCGTCGTCTCGCGGCGCGACGTGCGCCGGGCCTCGACCACCTACCTCGCACGCGGCGAACGGGTCACGCTCGATGCGCTGCTGCACCTGGCGCTCATCGCGTCGGACAACGTCGCGGCGCGCATACTGGCCCGTGCGTCGGGTTGGGGCACACGCCGCTTCGTGGAGCAGATGAATCTGAAGGCGGCGGCGCTGGACCTGCACGGCACCAGCTTCGTCGAGCCGTCCGGGCTGGACGAGCGCAACGTGTCGACGCCGTACGACATCGCCCGTCTGATAGCGGTAGCCGGCGAGGTGCCTGCGCTGTCGCGCATCATGCGCAAATGGACGCATCGCCTGCGCACCGATCGGCGCCGGATGAACATTCGCAACACAAATCGGCTGCTCCGGTCCCCGCACGCCATCCAGGGCGGAAAGACCGGCTACATCGACGAGGCCGGGTTCTGCCTCACCGCTCTGGTCGAGCTGCCCGGCGCCGATCCGATTGCGCTGGTCGTGCTCGGGGCCGGCTCCAACGCGGGGCGCTTCAGCGAGGCCCGCCGGCTCATCGACTGGGTCTCGACGACGGGCCGTTCACTGCTCGAGCCCGAGGAGCGCGTAACCAGGGAGTCTGCACAGTAGAAGCGGCGACGACGCCTGGCTGGCCCGCGACGCGGCGCGACCGCGGGGCCACCGCCGTCGAGGGGGCACGGAGGGAAGAACGCACCCATGCGAGAAGTGATCATCATCGGGTCGGGACCCGCGGGTCTGACGGCCGCTCTCTACACCGCGCGGGCCAACCTGAAGCCGTTGCTCATCGAGGGTCTGGAGTCGGGGGGACAGCTCATGCTGACCACCGACGTCGAGAACTACCCGGGATTCCGCGACGGCATCCTCGGACCGGCTCTCATCGGCGAGATGCGGGCGCAGGCCGAGCGGTTCGGCACGGAGATCGTGCAGGGCGACGTGACGGCTCTCGATCTTCAGGGGCCGCCGTTCCGGATCGCCACCAGCGGCGGCGGCTACGAGACGCGGGCGCTGATTCTCGCGACCGGGGCGTCCGCGCGGCTGCTGGGGCTCGAATCCGAGCGGGCCCTGATGGGGCACGGCGTGTCGACCTGCGCCACCTGCGACGGCTACTTCTTCCGCGGCAAGCCGATAGTGGTGGTCGGCGGCGGCGATTCGGCGATGGAGGAGGCGACGTTCCTGACGAAGTTCGCGTCCGAGGTGACCATCGTGCACCGCCGCGACGCGTTCCGCGCGTCGAAGATCATGCAGGACAAGGCGCGCGCCAATCCGAAGATCTCGTTCGAGCTCGACACGGTGGTGGACGAGGTGCGCGACGTCGACAAGGGGGTCGTCACCGGCGCCGTCCTGCGCAACGTCAGGACGGGCGCGGTCAAGGAGCTCGCCGTGGAAGGCGTCTTCGTCGCCATCGGGCATATCCCGAACACGAAGCTGGTCGAGGGGCGGGTGAATCTCGACGCGAACGGCTACATCGTGCCCGTCCGGGGAACGGCCACCAACGTGTCCGGCGTGTTCGCCTGCGGCGATGTGCAGGACCACGTGTACCGGCAGGCGATTACCGCCGCCGGATCCGGGTGCATGGCGGCCATCGACGCCGAGCGCTACCTGGAGAGCCTGCCCGCCGAGGGGCCGCGGGCGGTCGGGGCCGTCTCCGCCCACCAGGAGTCTGCGCGGTAGAACCGTGCGGACGCCGAGTCGGCGAGGCGTTTCGGGGCGCCGGGTGCGCCGCCGCAAGACGGGCCGGTCCGGCGTTCAGTCGATCCAGCCGCCGCCGAGCACCACGTCATCCTCGTACACCACGACGGCCTGACCCGGGGTGATGGCCGGTTGCGGTTCGTTGAACTCCAGGCGCAGGCCCGCGTCGCCGAGGGGCCACACGCGCGCGGGCGCCGGCGCATGATGGTGGCGAATCTGCGCCGTGACCGGGCTTGCGGGCCGGGGCGGTCCTTCGATCCAGTTCACGCCGCCCGCGGTCAGCGCAGTCCTCTCGAGGGCGGTGCGAGGGCCGACGGTAACCGTTCCCGACGCCGCGTCGAGGGCGGTGACGTACAGCCGCGCGGGGCTCGAGACGCCGAGCCCCTTGCGCTGGCCGACGGTGAACCGGTGCACGCCCTGGTGGTGGCCGAGCACGTTGCCGGCAGTATCGACGACCCTCCCGTCACGCGGACCGCCGGGCAGGCGCCGCGCCACGAACGACGCGTAGTCGCCGTCCGGCACGAAGCAGATCTCGTGGCTGTCCGGCTTGTCCGCCACGATCAGGCCGCGGTCGCGCGCGTAGTCCCGCACCTCGCTCTTCAGCATACCGCCCAGCGGGAAGCTGGCCCGCGCAAGCTGCGACTGCGTCAACGAGAACAGAAAGTAGCACTGGTCCTTGGTCCGATCGATCGCGCGGCGGAGCCGGCGGACGGTCCCGTTTCCGTTCTCTCGGGGCAGGGTCTCCAGCCGGGCGTAGTGACCGGTCGCCACGTGTCCGGCGTCCAATCCGTCCGCTCGGTCGAGCAGGCTCGCGAACTTCAGGTCGCTGTTGCACCGGACGCAGGGGATGGGGGTGCGCGCCGCCGCGTAGTCGGCCACGAATGGAGCGACCACGCGCTCCTCGAAGTGGCGCTCGAAGTTGACGATGTAGTGCGGGATGCCGATGCGCCGGGCGACGCGTCGCGCGTCGTGCAGGTCGTCGAGTGTACAGCACGACCCGAACGACTGCGTGCCGTCCCGCTGGTCGTAGAGCTGCATGGAAAGCCCCACGACGTCGTGCCCCTCGGCCGCTAGCAGCGCGGCTGCCACGGACGAGTCCACGCCACCCGACATGGCGGCGACGATGCGCATCGATCCATCCAGTGTACATGCAGGCCGGGCGGAGCGCGCCGTCGCCTTCAGGCGTGCGCGTGCGCCCGGGTGCGGGACAGTGCCCGCAGCTTGGCCACCAGCGGAGGCAGCACGTCGAGCACTCTTTCCACATCGGCGTCGGTGTTCCCGAGCCCCAGACTGAAGCGAATGGAGCTCTGGGCGCGCCGCGGCGTCAGCCCCATCGCCCTGAGCACGTGCGACGGCTCGAGCGTGCCCGACGAGCAGGCGGAGCCGGTCGAAACGGCGACTCCCTCCAGGTCCAGCGCAATCAGCAGCGCTTCGGCCTCGACACCGGGGAAGCTGATGTTCGTGGTGTTCGGCACGCGTTCGCCGCTTCCGTTGGCGGTCGAGTCCGGTACTCGTTCGAGCAGCCCCGCTTCGAGCCGGTCGCGAAGCAAGCCGAGCCGCGTCGCTTCACCGGCCAGCTTGCCGGCGGCGAGACCGGCCGCCACGCCGAGCCCGATGATGGCGGGCACGTTCTCGGTGCCGGCGCGGCGATTCCGTTCCTGCCGGCCGCCGGTCAGCGGAGCGACCAGGCGCATGCCGCGCCGGACCCACAGTGCGCCCACGCCCTTGGGGCCGTTGAACTTGTGGCCCGAGATGGACAGCAGGTCGACTCCGAGCGCAGTCACGTCGACCGGCAGCTTGCCGGCTGTCTGCACGGCGTCGGTATGGAAAAGGGCGCCGTGGCGGTGCGCGATGTCGGCCAGCTTCGCTATCGGCTGCAGCGTGCCGATCTCGTTGTTGGCATGCATGACGGAGACGATCGCGGTCCGGTCGGTGATGGCCGCCTCCAGATCCGCCGGATCGACGACGCCGGCGGGACCGGCGGGGAGCAGGGTGGATGTCCAGCCGCGCTTCGCCAGGGCCTTCAGGGTGTTGAGGACGGCCTCGTGCTCTATTGCCGAGGCGATGAGATGACGCCGGTCGGCCGGCAGCGCCGCCTCGGCCACGCCGCGAATGGCCAGGTTGTCGGCCTCGGTACCGCTTCCGGTGAAGATCACGTCGTTGGGCCGAGCGCCCAGCAGACCGGCCACCGCGGAGCGCGCGTCGTCGAGGGCCGCCTTGGCCGCCTGGCCGAACGCGTGGATGCTGGAGGCGTTCCCGAAGCATCCCCGGACCGCATCGTGCATGGCGTCGGCCACGCGGGGATCGACCGGCGTCGTGGCGTTGTGGTCCAGGTACACGCGCATCCGAATCATCGTAGCCCGAAAACCGTCGCCGGTGGCTCCGTTTTTGGCCCAACCCCAGACCTCTCCGGGAGTCTGCACCGCGGAACCGTGCAGACTCCCGGCACCCGCGCCGGACGCCGGCAACGATCCGCCGTACACGACGAACGCCCGTTTCGGTATACTTGACCCGGCCAAATCAGCGCTCCGATTTGCGGCTTGTGTGTTCGTACGGGGAGCGGAGGGGATTTCATGTGGAAACGTGACGAGGTCGTCCGCCCGCCTGCCGACAGTGCCGACGTGGAGGAGCACCCTCTGGCCGGCCTGGCCAGCGCCGGCGGTTCGAGACGTGCGTCAGAAACGGAAAGGCCGGCTTCAAGAGACGTGGTCAACATCGGCAAGTCCGTCGTCATCAAGGGCGAGTTGAGCGGAAGCGAGAACCTGACCATCGAGGGGCAGTTCGAGGGCAAGATCGACTTGCGGGACAACGCGTTGACGGTCGGTCCCAACGGCAAGATCAAGGCCGAGCTGCTGTTCGCCAAGTCGGTGGACATCCTGGGCCGTGTCACCGGCAAGATCACCGCGGTCGACATCGTCAGCATTCGAGAGAACGGAGCGGTGGACGGCGACATCACCGCGCCGCGTATCGCCATTGCCGACGGCGCGCACTTCCGCGGCAGTGTCGACATGAGCCGCGACGGCGCAGAGCCCAAACCGAGGGAAACAGCCGCCGCGAAGCCCCCGGCCCCGGCCAAGACGCCTGCTCCGCCTCCCCAGACCAGCGCGTCGGCGCCGAGAGTGGGACGCCCGGCAGGCGGCCGTCAGGGACGGTAGCCGGCCGAGCCGTCGCGCCGCCGCGGGTCGCGACCGTGCTCGGCTGGACGACCCGCGGCTCCAGGAGGTTTTGCAGTGGCTGGAGGCGCGCGTCCCCGCGGCCTCTCAGGTGTCGGAAGCCGGTTCCAGAGCGGGCGATCCGGTTCGTGGGGTCGGTCGTCGCAGGACGGCGATGCGCTTTCGGCTCCCGAGAGGCTGGTTCCGACGCGGGCCATCGGCATCCTTGTCGATGTGCTGCGAGCCAGGCAGTCGCCGGTGGTGCTCGACCTCGGACGTGTAGTCGGCGGCAACGTCGCGTTTCTCACCTCCGAGTTCGGGTGCAAGCTGGTGGTTGCCGACCTGTTCGCCGATCTGGGTGCCGGGGCGGGTGATGCGGAGCGCTCCGAGGAACAGATAGGGGCTTGGCTGACCGCGCGGATCGGGCAGGACGCCGAGTGCGTGGACGCGGTGCTCTGCTGGGATGTGTTCGAGCACCTGACGGTGACCGAAGCACGTCTGCTGGCCTCGCGCATCACCGCCATGTTGCGGCCTCACGGCGTGCTGGTGCTGGGCTTCAGCGGGGAGTGGCGGAGCGAAGCGGGCTACGCCACCTATGAGATTGTCGACCGGGAAACGTTGCGCCGCCAGTTTCATCCCAGCCCGTCACGGCAGGCGCGGGTTCTGACCAGCCGGGAGGTCATGGAGACGTTCCGCGGGCTCGCGGTGGTCGACACGTTCCTGCTTGCAACGCGCGCGTACGAGATGTTGTTCCGCAAACCGTCCCAACCGACCTGGCAACGCGGCTCCGCCCGCACGCCTTGAGGTGCAAGTCTCCACAGGATGGCCCGACCGATTGTCGCCCTGCTGACCGATTTCGGCACCAGAGACCACTACGTGGGCGCGATGAAGGGCGTCGTGCTGGGCATCTGCCCGGACGCGGCCCTTGTCGATATCTCGCACGATGTGCCGGCTCACGACGCCCTGACCGCAAGCCTCGAGCTGGCCGCGGCGTACCGGTACTTTCCCGCCGGCACGGTGTTCCTGACCGTGGTCGATCCGGGCGTCGGATCGTCGCGGCGCGGCCTGGCGGCAGAAGCGGGCGACTATCGCTTCGTAGCGCCGGACAACGGCGTGCTGACGGCGGTCTTTCAGGAAGCGCCGCCCAGGCGCCTGGTCGAGTTGACGGAGCGCCGGTACGCCCGGCCCACCGTGAGTCGGACCTTCGAAGGGCGCGACCGCTTCGCTCCCGGCGCGGCATGGCTCGCGAAGGGAATCCAGTTGACGGCCCTCGGCCGGCCGCTCAGCGAGTATTGCCGCATCGACATTCCCACCCCGCAGGTGGAGGACGGAAGAATCGCGGGCGAGGTGTTGCGGGTCGACAAGTTCGGCAATCTGGTCACCAACATCGACCGGAGGGCGTTTGAGGGCCTCTGTCGCGGCGGCGCCATCCAGATCGAGGTGGGTGCCGAGACCATCGGACGCCTCGTGGAAACCTACGCGGACATCGGTCCCGACGAGGTGTGCGCGCTGATCGGCAGCACCGACCACCTGGAGTTTGCGGCGAACTCCACCAGCGCCGCGGCCCGTCTGTCTCTCGGTCGGGGTGCGCGGGTCGTCATGAGCCGCACATGACGGGATCGGGGCAACACCACGGGTACGCGCCAGCGGCCTGGGCGCCCCGTACCAGCGGCCTGAGTAGGCGACGGGATCCAGGCAACGCGGCGGGTACGCAGACGAGGGGACACAGACGCATATGTTGGATCTGGAGCTGACCGAGGAACAGAGGCTGTTGGAGCAGTCCGTGCGCGAATGGGCGGGGCGCGAGGTCGCGCCCCGGATTCGCGAGCTGGATCGCGAGCATCGATTCGATCCGGCCATCCTGACGCAGATGGCGGATCTCGGCCTGCTGGGTATGTGCGTGCCGCGGGAGTACGGCGGCGCCGGCATGGATTACCTCAGCTACGGGCTGGCGTGCGAGGAGACCGAGTACGTCGACACGTCGTTGCGCGTGATCCTGTCGGTGCACCTCGCGTTGAACTCGTTGACGGTGCTGACCTGGGGCACGGAGGACCAGAAGCGGCGCTACCTGGTGCCGCAGGCCGAGGGCCGGAAGATCGGAAGCTACGGGCTCACCGAGCCGGGTGCGGGCAGTGACGTCCGCGGGCTGCAGACGACGGCCGTCCGGCGCGGGGACCGGTACGTGCTCACCGGCGAGAAGATGTGGATCTCGCTTGCGGACGTGGCCGATCACTTCCTGGTGTTCGCTTACACCGACCTCGAGAAGAAGCAGAAGCGCGACGTTTCCGGGATCAGCGCGTTCATCGTCGAACGCGGCTTCCCGGGGTTCTCGAGCGGAACCCTCACCGAGAAATGGGGGATTCTCGCCGGCAACACGGGGTTCTTCAAAATGGACGAGGTCGAGGTTCCCGAGGAGAACCTGCTCGGCCGCGAGGGCGAGGGGTTCAAGATCGCCATGTTCGCGCTCGACCAGGGGCGCCTGAGCGTTTCGGCGGGCGCGACCGGGTTGGTCCGGGCGTGCCGGGACGCGAGCGTGGCGTATGCCAGGGACCGCAAGACGTTCGGCGTGCCGATCGGGCAGCACCAGCTCGTCAAGGAGATGATCGCCCAGATGGAGTCGGACTACCAGGCGGCGCGGCTGCTCTGGATGCGTTCGGCCTGGCTGAAGAACGTGGGACGGCGCAGCACGCGCGAGACCGGTCTCGCCAAGTGGTTCGCCACCGTCGCATCCGAGCGCGCGGCGGGCGATGCCGTGCAGATTCACGGCGCCAACGGCTATTCCGACGAGTATCCCGTCGGCCGGTTCTATCGGAACTGCAAGGGGGCCGTGATTTACGAGGGCACGCGCGAGATCCACAAGATCATGCAGGCCGACTACGCGCTTGGATACCGGGTGGACAAGCCGACGCGGTGTCGGTTGCCCGCCTACCGGGAGGCGGTGCAGGCGTGACGACCACGAACGAGGAGCTGGCGTACGACTTTCTCGACGTCGTCGAGCAGGCGGCGATTGCCTGCGCGCACACGATGGGGCTCGGTGACCGCCATCGCTCCGACCGCGTCGCGGTGGAGGCGATGCGGGCCCGGCTCGACCGCGTCCCGATAGACGGCCGGGTCGTGATCGGTGAAGGGGAGCGCGACAAGGCCCCGATGCTGTACATCGGGGAGCGGGTCGGGCGGGGCGCGAACGGCGAGGACGGGTTGCCGGAGATCGACATCGCCGTCGATCCGCTGGAGGGCACGAATCTGTGCGCAACCGGGGCGCCGCGGGCCATCGCGGTGTTGGCCGCGTCGGAACGCGGCGGCCTGCTGCACGCGCCCGACATCTACATGCAGAAGCTGGTGGTCGGCGCGCAGTCGAAGAACTCCGTGAATCTCGACGCGCCCGTCTCGCACAACCTCAAGCAGATCGCCCGCTGCCTCGACCGCGACGTAGAGGACCTCGTCGTGGTCGTGCTCGACCGCAAGCGCCACGAGCCGCTGATCGCCGAGATCCGGGAAACCGGCGCGCGCATTCGCCTCATCGGCGACGGCGATCTGACCGCGGCCATCGGGGCAGCGGTGGTCGGCAGCGGCATCCATGCGGTGATGGGCAGCGGCGGGGCGCCCGAGGGAGTGCTGGCGGCGGCGGCGATGCGCTGCCTCGGGGGGGAGATCTTCGCACGCCTGATCATCGACACGCCGGAGAAGGAAGCCCGTGCGAAGTCGATGGGCATCGATGAGCCGCGCAGGGTCTACACGTCGGCGGACCTGGCATCCGGCAAGCAGCTCACCTTCGCCGCGACCGGCGTGACGGAGGGGGCGTTGATGAAGGGCGTGCGGTTCTTCGGCGAGGGGTGTCGCACCAGCTCGGTCGTCATGCAGACGAGCCCCCATCGTGTCCAGTTCATCGACACGATTCACGTCAAGGAGCAGGCCGGTCGCCGGGGGTTGCGTTTCTAGCAGTCCGTGGTGAAACCCCCGCGTCGCACCGAGAGCGGCGAGGCGCCCGCGTGGCAAGGCGCGACGAGGGACCATATTGGGCATATTCGACCGAGGAGCAACGCAGTCCACGCGGGATGCATCGCCGCTCGAATGCCGCGAAGCTTTTGCCACGGGCTCCTAGGAGCTTGCGCCGCGGAACTCAGGCCGCTGCGTTCTGCGGCGTAAGCTCCCGGGTAGGTGGTGGCTGGGGCCAGGCACGGAGCCCTGCGACGGGCTTGGCGGCGCTGACGATTTCAGCCGGCGTTGGGGTCCCCGTCCTTGCGATGCTTGCGGCGGCGGAAAGGGCGTCGGGTCTTGTCCTCGTGCGCGCCGCCCTTCTGCCGCGGGAGAGGTGCGCGGACGCTCGGCTTCCGTGGCCGCGAGGGCGTTCGGGGTGATTGACGTGACGTCATGGCGAGCTCGTTCCACGCTGCCGAAATGGCTGTCTCTCGACCCGGAGCGACCCGATCCGGAGGCCCTGCGCCCGGCGGTCGAGGCGTTGGCCGCCGGAGAGGTAGTCGCGTTTCCGACGGACACGCTCTACGGGCTCGCGGTGGATCCCCGACGGCCGGACGCAGCCCGCAGACTGTTTGCGCTCAAGCGCCGCCCGGCCGGTCAGGCCGTGCCGCTGATTGCCGCAGACAGCAGTCAAATCGACCTGATCGCCCGCGACGTGACCCCGCTCGCGCGGCGGGTGGCCGATCTCTGGTGGCCAGGTCCGGTCTCGGTGGTGCTCGACGCCTCCCCGGCGATCGATCCCGAACTGATGACCGCAACCGGCACCGTGGCCGTCCGGGTACCGGCGCAGCCGCTGGCGCGCCGGCTCGCGGCGAACTTCCAACACCCTATCACGGCCACGAGCGCGAATCGCAGCGGCCGGCCGCCGGCCGCCGATGCGGCCGCCGTGGCTGCCGGTCTCGGACCCGAGCTGGCCGTGCTGGTCGACGGAGGACCGGCCCCGGGCGGTGCGCCGTCGACGATCGTGGACGTCCGCGGCGACGTACCGGTGCTGGTGCGGGAGGGGGTGGTCGCGTGGGACCGCGTGCTACAATCGCTGGCGTGAACGGCTCCGCGGTGGCGGCCCGCCGCGCAAGCGCGCATGACCGGGCGGCGATCGGCGGCCCCACACTCTCGTCGCGGCATTCAGAGCGATCCTCGAAGAGGTAACCGCCGCCGATTCGGTGTGCCGCCGGCAGCGGGGCGTCTGGCCCGAGCAGGAGCATCCATCTTGAGTTTGCGTGCAGCGGCCGGTACGTCGATGGCTGCGGCCCTGTTCCTGACTGGTTGCGCCGCGCGTGTGCCGATCGTGACGACGGAAGCGTACCCGGACTTCGTCTTTCCCGCCGTCCCGCCCGCGTTGGCGGCCGGGGACGTCGAGGGCCGGCAGCACGACGCCTGGACGTTTCTTCAGGCGGGCCAGGTCGAACAGGCCGAGCGGCGGTTCGCCGAGTTGATCTCCCGGGACGCCGCGTTTTATCCGGCTGCCGCCGGCCTCGGCTGGGTGGATGTTGCGCGCGGCAGTTTCGGAAACGCGGTCGACCACTTCGACGAAGTGCTCGGTCGGGCCGCCGACTATGTTCCGGCACTGGTAGGGAGGGGCGATGCGCTGCTGGCGAGCGAGGACGTCAGTGCGGCGCTCGAAAGCTTCGAGGCGGCCTTCGCGATGAACACGGGACCGGCGCGCGTCGAACGGCTCGTCGGCGAGCTGCGGTTCCGGGTGATGAGCGAGCGCTACGCGGATGCCCGAGCCGCGGTCGAGGCGGGCCGTCTGGACGATGCCGAAGCCGCGTACGCGGACATGATTGCCGCTTCTCCCGACAGCGCATCCCTGTACCTGGAGCTGGCGGAGATCAAGCAACGGCAGGGCGATCTGCGCGACGCGCTTGTCCGGACGCGCCGCGCCCGGAGTCTGGATCCGAACGACGCCGAAGCCGTCCTGATGGAAGCCGGGTTGCTCGAAGGACTCGGAGACCTGGAGGCTGCGGAGCACGTCTACGAGCTCGCCGAGACCGTGAATCCGACGGACGAGTCGGCGGAAGGACTGATGCGGGTGCGCCGCGCCCTGCAACTCGCGCGATTACCGTCCGAGTACCGTGGAATTCCGGCCGCGGCGTCGACGACGCGCGGGGATCTGGCGGCGCTCATCGGCGTGCGGCTCGAGGAGTTGCTGGGGGACGCGGCGTTCGGCATGGCGACGCCGATTCTGACGGATACGCGTGACCATTGGGCGAGCCGCTGGATAGTGGAGACGGTGCGGGCCGGGGTCATGGAGGTCGGCGCGGGCAACCGGTTCGAGCCGGAAAGGGCCGTGCGCAGGGGCGATCTGGCCGATGTGGTGGCCGTGGTGCTCGATCTGATCGGCGACTTCGATCCGGATGCGGCGCGGCGCTGGAGGGCAGCGCGTGTCCGGTTCTCGGACATGAGCCCGGGCCATCTCAACTACGACAGCGCCACGATGGCGGTTGCCGCGGGTGTGATGCGCACCTTCGGCAATCAGCGTTTCGATCCGACCGGATCGGTCAGCGGATCGGATGCCGTGGGCGCCGTCGAGCAGCTCGTGCGGCTGGCCGCACGTGTCGGGTGACGCACGATGTCGGCGCTGACGACCGCCAATCAACTCACGTTGCTGCGGCTGCTCGCCGTGCCCTGCGTCGTCATCCTCGTGCTGTACGGCTTCGATGGCTGGGCGCTGATCGTGTTCGCTGTCGCGGGGATCACCGACGCGCTCGACGGCGTGATCGCGCGACGCTCGGGACAGCCGACGAGCCTCGGCGCCTTTCTCGATCCGATGGCCGACAAGCTGCTGCTCGTGTCGACGTTCGTGGTTCTGACGCTCGAGCGCGACCCGCCGATGCCGAACGCGCTGCCGGTCTGGCTGACCGTCCTCGTGATCAGCCGCGATGTCGTGATCGTGCTGACGGTGGCGGTCGTGAATCTCGCCATCGGACGCCGCGAGTTCCATCCGTCGGCGCTAGGCAAGGTGGCGACGTTGCTCTACGTGCTGACCTGCGCCTTCGCCCTCCTGTTCAATTACCTGGGACACCCCTCCGTGGTCGTCGATTTCATGGTATATACCGCCCTCGCCGTGACCGTGGTTTCCGGACTGCACTACATCATGCACGTCGCGCGCCTCGTCAACGAGGCGTAGCGGTCCGGCGGCCGAACCGGTCAGCGTGTCTCCGCGGTGGCCAGCGCCGCGCGGAAGTAGTCGATGGTCTTCTCCAGTCCTTCGGCCAGCGAGACCCTCGGCTCCCAGCCCAGCAGCGTTCTGGCGCGCGTGATGTCCGGCTGGCGCACCTTGGGGTCGTCGACGGGAAGCGGCTTGCGGACCACCCGCGACCGCGAGCCCGTTGCGCCGATGATGGCGTCGGCGATTTGGCGAATCGTCATCTCGGCCGGGTTGCCGATGTTGACCGGCTCGTTCACATCGGACTCGGCGAGCGCGATGATGCCGCGCACGAGGTCGCTCACGAAGCAGAAGCTGCGGGTCTGGTCGCCTTCGCCGTACACCGTGACATCCTCGCCGCGCAACGCCTGCGTGATGAAGTTGGGAATGGCGCGGCCGTCGTGAAGCCGCATGCGCGGACCGTAGGTGTTGAAGATGCGGACGATCTTCGCGTCCAGCCCATGGTAGCGATGGTAAGCGGTGGTGATCGCCTCGGCGAAGCGCTTGGCTTCGTCGTAGACCCCGCGCGGTCCGATCGGATTGACGTTGCCCCAGTAGGTCTCCCGTTGCGGATGCTCCAGCGGGTCGCCGTAGACCTCCGACGTCGAGGCGAGCAGGAAGCGCGCGTTCTTGGCCTTTGCCAGTCCCAGCGCCTTGTGCGTACCCAGCGCGCCTACCTTCAGGGTCGGAATCGGCAGCTCCAGGTAGTCGACCGGACTCGCCGGGCTCGCCCAGTGCAGCACCAGGTCCACCGGTCCCGCGATCGCGATGTCGTTGGTGACGTCGTGCTCGAGAAACGTGAAGTCCCGCTCGCGGAGATGCCGGATGTTGGCGAGGCTGCCGGTCAGCAGGTTGTCGATTCCGACTACCGAATAGCCGCGATGGAGCAGGCTGTCGGCCAGGTGCGAGCCGATGAATCCGGCCACTCCGGTAATGACGGCGCGCGGCATGGCGCAGTTGCGATCAGTACGCGTGGCGGTGGAACGAGAGACGCAGGACGGTGAGCCACATGATCTTGAAGTCGAGCGCGACGGACCAGTTCTCGATGTAGTAGAGGTCGTACTCTATGCGCTTTTCGATCGAGGTATTGCCGCGCAGGTCGTTCACCTGCGCCCAGCCGGTGATCCCCGCCTTCACCTTGTGCCTGAGCATGTACTCCGGGACGCGGTCCTTGAATTGCTCGACGAAGTAGGGCCGCTCGGGTCGTGGTCCGACCAAGGACATCTCGCCGCGGAGCACGTTCCAGAACTGCGGCAGCTCGTCCAGGCTGAAGCGGCGCAGCACGCGGCCGACCGGTGTGCAGCGCGGATCGTCCTTGCGCGTCCAGACCGGCCCCGTGCCGCGTTCGGCGTCGTCGAACATCGAGCGGAACTTCAAGGTCGTGAAGGAACGGCCGTCCAGTCCCATGCGTTCCTGCCGATAGAGTGCCGGCCCGGGCGAGGTGAGGCGGATGAGGGCGGCGATCGCACCCATGGGGAGCGCCAGAAGCGCCAGGGCCGCGCTCGAGCAGGCGATGTCGATGAGACGCTTGATCGCGCTGTTCAGCCCCTGCAGGGGGACGTCGTTCACGTTGATCAGCGGGAGGCCGTCGAGCTCCTCGAGACGTGCGCGCAGCGTGACGAACTGCAGGAGTCCGGGAACCACCTTGACGTCGATGCATTCGCGGTTCGCCACCTCGATCAGGCCGAGCATCTTCACGTGCTCTTCCAGCGGCAGCGCCACGTACAGCTCGTCGATGCGCTCGCGGCCAACCACGTCTCGCGCGTCGGCCAGCGTTCCCAGCAGCGGCAGCCCGCGGTAGCCCATGTGGTCGTCGGCGGCGACGTCGTCGATGAATCCCACGACCCGGTAGCCGAACTCGGCGTGGCGCAGGAAACTGTCGGCGACGTGACGCGCCAGCTCGCCGGTGCCCGCGACGAGCACGCGCCGGAGCCCGACCCCGGCTGTGAACCGGCGGCGCATGTAGCGGCGCACGACGTCCCGAGAGGCGTAGGTGAGGCTGACGTTCAGCACGACGAAAAGCCCCCAGACGAGTCGGGAGACTTCGAAAGTGCCGGCATTCCGCGTTTCCGGAGAAGTCGTGTAGACCTGAACGTAGAGCGTCCCGAGCAGGCCGGCGACCACCGCTATCAGCGTGCCGACGAGCACGTTGAAGAAATCGTCGACGCTGGTCCGGTGGCGATGCAGCCGGTAGGCGCCGGTCAGGTGAAACGCCAGGACGACCAGCAGGCCGACGAACGGCATCAGAACCAGGTACTGCGCGAACGGCGGCAGTCCCTTGGTAATCTCGAACACGCCGAGATTGAACCGGACCAGGTAGGCAAGCGCGAACGATCCCATCCCGAGCACGAGGTCGAGGACGACATGGAAGGCGAGGAGTACTCTGGTCTGCCGCGTCATTGCGCGAGCCGTTCTTCGTTCGTGCCGCAGGCCTCCGACAGGGGAGCGGCAAGGTCCTCGATGGACGCGCGCATCCGCTCCAGAAATCTGGTCCGGGCGAAGCGCAATGCGGAACGCCGCAGCCGCGCCGGATCGAACTCGTGTTCTTCGAGCGACTGGATGGCGTCGGCGAACGCGCCGGCCGCCGCCTCCGTCACCAGCAGGCCGGTGGTGCCGTGGACCACCGTTTCGCACGCCCCGCCGCGGGCCAGGGCGATGACGGGCCGCCCACAGGCCTGCGCTTCCACCGGAGCGATCCCGAAGTCCTCCTCGCCCGTCAGCAGGAGCGCTCTTGCGCCCCGGTAGATGCTGCGCAGCTCGGTCTGCGAGCAGTGCTCGATGAACTCGACGCCGGCGCCCGCCCGCCTGCGCAACCGGCCGGCCTCGGGGCCGTTGCCGACGATGCGCAACGGCACGCCGGCGAGGCCGCATGCCTCGATCGCGAGATCGACCCGCTTGTAGGGCACCAGCGCCGAGACGGTGATGAAGTAGTCGCCGGGCGCCGACCCGTCGGGGCGATAAAAGCTCGTGTCGACTGGCGGTTCGATCACGTCCGCAATCCGATTATAGTATCGGCCAATCCGGGCCGCCACGTAGTGCGAGTTGGCGACATAGCGATCGACGCGGTCCGCGGTCGCCGCGTCCCACCGCGCCAGATGTCGCAGGGCCAACCCGTACAGGCGGCTCTTCAGCCTCCCGACCCGCGCCGGGCCGAAGTAGGCGTCGAACTGATCCCAGGCGTAGCGCATCGGCGTGTGGCAGTAGCAGAGGTGGCGTGCCCGGCCGGTGGGCACGACGGCCTTGGCCGCGCAGTGACTCGTGCTGATGACGATGTCGGTGTCGTCGAGGTCGAACTGCTCGATGGCGAAAGGAAACACGGGCAGGTACTGTCGGTACCGGGTCCGCGCCAGGGGCAGACGCTGCACGAGGGACGTGCGCGGGTCGTGAGACTCGATATGCGGCGCGACGCTTCCCCGGACATGCACCAGCGTCAGCAGCCGGGCGCCGGGAACGAGCTCGAGAATCGCCTCGAGGACCGCCTCCCCGCCTCGCATGCCGGTCAGCCAGTCGTGGACGACGGCGACGCGGCGCCCGCCGACGTCGGCCGGAGCTGTCGCCGGTGGAGCGACCGTTCCGCCGTTCAAGTCTCGCCCTCGATTTCCCCGTAGATGCGCCGGACCTCCCGCACGGACTGCTCCCATGAGAAACGGCTGGCTCTTGCGAGGCCCTTGCGGTGCAGGTCCGCACGCAGGCCGGCATCTTCGAGGATCCGCGTGATTCCCTCGGCGATGGCCGTGGCGTCGAGCGGGTCGACGAGCACGGCTGCGTCTCCGAGCACCTCCGGCAGCGACGACACGTCGGAGGCCACCACAGGGGTGCCGCTCGCGATTGCCTCCAGCGGAGACAGGCCGAAGCCCTCGTACAGGGACGGGAAGACGAACACGTCGGCCAGGCGATAGAGGACGGCCAGGGTTTCGGTGGTCTGATAGCCCAGAAAGCGGACGTGCTTGTGCAGGTTGTAGCGATGGACGGCGCGTCGGAGCGTGGTGTAGTGCGACACCTCGCTGCCGCTGAGCAGCAGGCCGAGGTCGTCGAACCCGCGCCGCCGGACGGCCACGAAGGCGTCGATCAGGCGTTCGAGGTTCTTGTGCGGCTTCACGTTGCCCGCGTACATGATGAACCGCCGGGGGAGCTGGTACCGTTCGCGGACGCGCACGAGGTCGGCCTCCGCAGGCGTCTGGTGGAAACGCTCGTCAATGGCGTTCGGGATCACCGTGACCTTCGATTCCGGCACGTCGAAGAAGCGGACGATGTCCTGCTTGGAGGCCTGCGACACGGTGAGCACGCGGCGCGCGCGGCGAGTCGCGGACCAGATCTGCGCGCGGGCGTAGACGTACGCCAGCCGGTTCGGCAGGTACTGCGGAAATCGCAGATGAATGCAATCGTGGATGGTGACGATGGCCCGGCAGGGAGTCAGCGGGGGCAACACGTAGTGCGGCGCATGGAACAGCGTGGCGCCGCTGCGGCTCAGACTCAGCGGCACCATCAGTTGTTCGCTGACGGAGTAGTTGGCGGCCCTCTGGGTCACGGTCCGGAAGTTCTCGCCCAGCGACGCGGCGAGTCCCGCGTCGCGGCTCCCGCAGAGCAGCACGTATTCGGTCTCGTGGTCGATGCGAGCCAACTGGTGGAGGAGGTTGCGCACGTACGTGCCGATTCCGAAGTCGTGCAGTTTGCGGGCGTCGATTGCTACACGCACGGGTGTCAACTATATAGTGGCAGCCAGAAAACCCCCGTTTCGAGCGAGATTCTGAGACGAATTCGTGGATCGTGGACGTGATTTCGGGGGCGAATCCGGCCGCGAGGGAGGCAGTCCGGCCAGACTGCGGGTAGCGAAGAGCAGGAGATCAGCCCGGATGCCCTATTCCAAGGACAGTAACACCCTGCCGTCTTGCGGCGGCAGCAATCCGATGGTACTTGCAAGAACCGGCTGAGTCAGGCGACGCGTTGTCGTCGTTTGCGCTCACGCTTCTGCAGAAGCAACCCGATGCGATGCAGGTTGGCCGCCAGCACCGACAAGGAAACCGTGCGCGCAAACCCATCCGCGCCATGGCTTCGAACACGGTCGAGTCCGCGATGCTCCAATCCATTGATGGCAGACTCGACCGCCGGATGCGCACGCCGCGCCGCCACAAACGACTCCTCCGCTTCCCGCTCCTGGTTGGCCTTCGAAAGATATCCTTTGCCCGGCAAGGCGTTGACATCAAGCAGCCCATCGAGCCGGACCCGGTTGTCAGGACTGTGAAAGCCCCGGTCGAAACTGCACGCCCGCAACTCCGGATACCGCGCCTGCGCTTCCTGCACCATCGGCACCGCCACGTCCACATCCTCGCCCTTCCACAGAACCTCATGGTGAAGGATGAATCCAAACTGGTCTTCGATCAGGGCGACAGGAACTCCGAGTTCAACCGGCGTCCCCGCCTTGCCTTTCGAAATCCATCGCGTGTGCTCCTGGAAAATCGAAAAGACCTTCTCCGAGTGAGGAATCGTCTCGTCACGCAGAAGCCGCCGCTCCACCTGATCCATCTGCCGGCGCGCATGCGCGACAAAGCCGGCAATCGAGCAGCAGGTGATTTCCGCCGCGCCCTGATCCCGCAACGCGTCCAGCGTTGAATCCGCGCGCTCAACCAGCCCCCGGCAGCGCTCCACATACGCCTCCACCCGCTCCGGGTGCCGCTTCGCTCGCCGCGTCGAGCGCACCCTGTTGAACAGGTTCCTGACCTCTCGCGTCAGGTGGCTCCACTGACGCCAACCGCGCACCCCGTGCTGCGCAGCCGCCCGTCCGGTCTCCCGCACCAGACAACGCACCGCGTCCCACAACAGGCTGACATCCGTGGGATAGTGCACGTCGGTTTCGACCACGAACGAATCACACCGCCCGCGCAATGGCTCGCCAGGCTTTTTTTTAGCGACCTTGTGACCACTCTCCACCACCAGGCGCCCCACCGCCGACAACAACTCCGGCGTCAACAACGACACGTTGTCAACCACCGTCTGGTACTCGTAATGCGTCTCGTCACCGAAGTCGCTGTGGCCCAGGAATGCGCGTATCGTATCGTGATGGTTCGTCAATTCATGAAGACGGTCGAAGTCGCAGCCCAACCCCTGCTTCAGGACTCCCAACACAAGGATCTGCCACAGGTCCATTCCCGGACGCCCGACCGTGCGGTCGGCCTCCGGCAGAATATGCTCGTCCAGCAGCGCATACAACTGCTCGCGCAATGCCTCGTCAGACCAGATGTGTTGCAGCCCTTTCAGCACCGCGGGAATATCGTCCCGCGACTTCGGGTTGATCCGGATCTTGTCGATGGACACCTCACCGAGCTGGAGCTGTGACCTGTGAACTTCTCTCATGATGTCAATGTCGCGAAGATCTGCCCGAAATGGGCCGATTCTTGGGGAATCACCCCCAAAGAATACGGGATTCGGGCGATCTTCGCCACCTGAAATCCGCGAGATATCCCGTAGAATCAACAACTTGAGGGGTTTTCTGCCGGACACTATATAGAAGGCGGTGGAAACCTCCCCCGCGCGCGCAGGTAAAGGCGCAGCACCCCGGCCCACCACGGACGGTGCTTGACGTAGAACGCGATCTGGCTGCGCCGGTAGGCCGCATCGGCGGCGACACTGTGGGCCACTCGGGATCGCCCGCGCAGGTGGACGACCTCGGCGTCGGGCGTGAACAGAATCCGGTGCCCGGCGCCCCGCAGCGCCGCGCAGAAGTCGACGTCCTCCCCGTACAGGAAGAAGCGTTCGTCCAGCCAGCCCGCCGCGGCGCCGGCGTCGCGCCTTACGAGGAGACAGGCTCCGCTGACCCAGTCGGGATGGTGCTCCATCGTGACCCGCCGGTCGAACCAGCGGGTAAGCGGGGGGATGGCCGCCGAGAGGCCGAAGGCGATGAGTTTCTGTCGAGCCTCGTTCCACGGTGAGAGCATGCGGCCGAAAGACAGCTCGACCCGTCCGGCGGGGTCGACGAGGCGCGGTCCTGCCGCCGCCGCCGCGGCATCCCGCTCGAGAGCGGCGGCCAGGCGGTCGATGCTCCCGGGAGGAACGAGCGTGTCGCTGTTGAGGAGCAGTACCAGCTCGCTGTCGCAGGTTCGGATTCCGGCGTTGGTGGCCGCCGCGAAGCCGGCGTTGCGGCCCATCTCGATGACGTGCACGTCGGGCCACGCGGTGCGCACGGCGGCCGCGCTGCGGTCGGCGGAACCGTTGTCGACGACCACGATGGCGTGCGTCAGAGCGGGTGGGGCGGCGTGCAGCGACTCGAGGCAGGCGTGGAGATGCCGCCGCGTGTTGAAGCTCACGATCACGATGGCCAGGCGGGTCATGATCGCGACGCGGCGGCCTCCTGCAGGATCGTGAACGTATCGGCCGCGGCCCTCGCCCACGTGTAGCGGGCAAGGACCGGTCTCGCCTGTTCGAGCAGGGTCTCGCGGAGGCCGCGGCGGGTGAGCAGCTCGACGATCGCCGCCGCGACGGCCCCGGGATCGTCCGCCGGCACGCGCCGCGCCGCCTGCCCATAGACCTCGCGCGCGACGGGCGTGTCCGCGGCAACCACCGGCACGCCGGCCGCCAGCGCCTCGAGAGGCGTCAGACCGAACCCCTCGTACTCCGAGAGCCACGCGAAGACCGCCGCCCGCCGGTACAGCGCGGCAAGTTCCGCATCTGCAACGTAGGACAGGAACGCCACCCGCGAGGCGACGCCGCTGGCCTCGGCCATGCCCCGCAGGTCTTCCGGCGGGCGGGTCCGGTCGGGACCGACGATCGCGAGCTCGGCGCGGGGTACCTCGCGCACTACGCGCTCGAACGCGGCGATCAGCACGGGGAGCCGCCGGCGTGTGAACAGGGCGCCAACATGGAGGATCAACGGGGCGGCGCCCGCGTCCCGCGTGTCCGCCGGTCGGCGTTCCGTCCGGGCGAGCGCGGTGACGCCGTTGTGGACGACTCGAACCCGTGTCGGGGCCGGGTTCAGATACGTGAGGATCTCCCGGCGCGAGAATTCGGAGACGGCTACGACGGTGCGGGCGGCAGACGCGGCGCGGGCGGCCAGCCAGCGGCGGCGAGGTCCTTCGCGCCACCCGAACCACTCGGGATGGGCAAGGAAGGAAACATCGTGCAGAGTGACCACCAATGGGATGGCGAGGGCGAGGGGAACGGAATAACCCGGTCCGAAGAACACGTCGAGGCGATCGGCTGCCGCGCGGCGCGCCAGTGCCGTCTGTTCCCACCAGAGGCCGCCGCCGCCCGGTACGGTGACGCCGGTCAGTCGCGCACCGGCGGCCGAGGAAGCGGACTCGTACGTAGCGGGAGGTGCGTCGCGCGGTGTGTACACGAGCAACTCATGCCCGGCGTACGACGGCGAGCCGGTCCACTCGCCGCACAGGTTCGCGAGATAGCGCCCGACGCCGGTGGGCCGACCGAGAGATTCCCGGCCGTCGATGCCGATCCTCATGCGGCCGGTCCCGGTCCGGCCGCCCGATCTGTCGTGCGGCAGCATGCCGGCCGATACTCAGTGCAGACGCGCATACCGCAGCGGATCGTACCATACGGTGGCCGGGCGGACGATTGCCGTCAATGACCCATAAAGTAGGGTAAGTCCCAATTTAGTAGTGGTTTAACAGGCATCCGAGTGGCGTCGGCAACGTTGTGCCGACCAGAGCGGCGGCGGGGGGCGGTAGATGAAGCTGGCGGTCGTCGGAACAGGCTATGTCGGACTGGTCGTCGGAGCCTGTTTCGCGGAGAACGGCAACGACGTCATCTGTGTCGACAGCGACGTCCGGAAGGTCGAATCGTTGAAGCAGGGTCGGCTACCGATCTACGAGCCCGGCCTCGGAGAGCTGGTGACCCGCAACGGAGCGGAGAACCGGCTCCGGTTCGCAACCGAGCTGGCGCCCGCGGTCGCGGGTGCGCAGGTGGTCTTCATTGCCGTGGGCACGCCGCCCGGAGAGGACGGCTCCGCGGATCTGACGCACGTGCTGGCCGTGGCGCGCGATCTGGCCCGCGCCATCACCGGCTATACCGTCATCGTCACCAAGAGCACCGTGCCGGTCGGTACTGCGGCACGGTTGCGTGGGGTCGTGGAGCAGGAGACTGCACACCCCTTCAGCGTGGTCAGCAATCCCGAGTTTCTCAAGCAGGGCGCGGCGATAGACGACTTCATGCGGCCGGACCGGGTGGTCATCGGCGCCGAGGATCAACGGGCGGCGGCGTTGATGCAGACGCTGTATGCGCCATTCACCCGCACCGGCGCTCCGATTCAACTCATGGATTGCGCCAGCGCCGAGCTGTGCAAGTACGCCTCGAACGCCATGCTGGCCACGCGTGTCTCCTTCATGAACGAGATCGCAACGGTCTGCGAACTGTTCGGCGCCGATGTCGACAAGGTCCGCCGCGCGATGGCCGCCGACCGGCGGATCGGGCCTTCGTTCCTGTTTCCGGGCATAGGCTACGGAGGGAGCTGCTTTCCCAAGGACATCAAGGCCTTGGTCAGCTCTTCGCGCGCCGCGGGCTACCGTTGCCGGATTCTCGAAGCGGTCGAAGCGGTCAACGCCACGCAGAAGTTGCGCCTGGTGGAGAAGATGCGCACGCACTTCGACTCGCTGGAGGGAAAGACCATAGGGGTGTGGGGACTCTCGTTCAAGCCGCGGACCGACGACATGCGGGAGGCGCCGTCGGTGCCGACAATCGAGGCGCTGCTGGTTGCCGGTGCGACCGTACGGGCGTACGATCCACAGGCCGCGCGGGCGGCTCGTGGGGTCTTCGGCGACCGCATCACCTATGCGCAACGCGGCTACGACGCGCTCGACGGGGCCGATGCGCTCGCGATCGTCACCGAGTGGAACGAGTTCCGCGAGCCGGATTTCGCTCGCATGCGCTCGCTGATGCGGACACCGGTGATCTTCGACGGGCGCAACGTCTTCGACGTCGAACAGATGCGCACGGAAGGCTTCACCTACTACTCGATCGGGAGATAGACGCTTGCGTTCCCTGGTTCGGCTCGCCCGCTACGCGATTCCGCACCGGTGGCGGTTCGGCTGGGCGGTGGCGGCCATGGGGATCTACGCGGCAGCGTCGGTGGCGCTGGTCACGCTCATCGACCCGATCTTCAACGACGTCCTCGGGCCGGAAGGCGCAGCCGCCGGGCAGTCGCGGTTCTGGGTCGTCGCGGCGGCCCTCTTCGGGGAGGCTGCCGTCGCGGAGTTCCGCGTCGCCATCGGGTCGCAGTTTCGGATCATCGCCCTGATGATTCTGGGCCTTGCCCTCGCGAAGGGCGTCGGGAGCTTCTTCTCGGAGTTCCTGATGGCGGACGTCGGGCAGCGGCTGGTGCGCGATCTGCGCAACGATCTGTTTCGCCACACGCTGGGTCAGTCGGCGGGCTTCTTCGCGCGACACACCACCGGCGGTCTGATGTCGCGCATGATGCACGACATCACCCGTGTCCAGCAGGTGGTCACGGTCACCCTGGGAGATCTGTTGCGCGAGTCGATCACGGTCTTCGGACTGGCGATCTGGCTGTGCTTCCTCGACCTGCGGCTGGCGCTGGTGGCAATGAGCTGCGCTCCGCTGATCATCTATCTGCTGGTGCGGCTGGGACAGCGGGTGAGGCGCAACACGTACCGCGTGCAGGAGGAGCTCGGCCGGTTGTCCCACGTGACCGCGGAAGCCTTCACCGGACACCGCATCGTCAAGGCGTTCGCGGCCGAGCGGTTCGAGGGGCGCCGGTTCGCGCGCACCGCGCAGCGTGTCTACCGGATCACGATGAAGGTGACCAGCACGCTCTCCGTGCTGCCGCCGCTCATGGAATGGCTCGGGGCGTTCGCAGTCGTCGGTGTGCTGTGGTACGGCACCACCCGAATCGAGGGCGGCGAGATGACCGCGGGCGGCTTTACGGCGTTCGTCGCCGCCCTGCTGTACATGTACGGGCCGATCAAGAAGCTCAGCCGGGTGAACGCGCATCTGCAGCAGGCGGGTGCGGCGGCCGAGCGCGTCTTCGAGCTGCTCGATACGCGTAGCGAGGTGGCGGATCGTCCGTCCGCCGGTGCCCTGCCGTCGCTGCGGTCCGCCATCAGCTTCCGGGACGTGAGCTTCGCGTACGACGACAACACCGCGGATCCGGTCCTGCGCGGCGTGTCGTTCGATGTCGAAGCAGGCCAGGTGGTTGCCATCGTCGGTCTGAGCGGAGCGGGCAAGACGACTCTGGTCAATCTCCTACCGCGCTTCTACGACGTCATCGACGGAGCCATCCTGATCGACGGCGTCGACATCCGCGACGTCACCCTGCGGTCGTTGCGCGAGAGCATCGGCATCGTCACCCAGGACACGGTGCTGTTCGACGACACGATCGCGAACAACATCGCCTATGCTGCGCCGGCCGCGGATCGGGCCATGGTCGAAGCGGCGGCCCGGGCGGCCCATGCCCACGAGTTCATCGCCGCCCTGCCGTCGGGCTTCGACACCACGATCGGCGAGCGCGGCCAGCGGCTGTCGGGCGGCCAGCGGCAGCGCATTGCGATCGCCCGCGCCCTGCTGAAGAACTCGCCCATCCTGATTCTGGACGAGGCGACGTCTTCGCTGGACGCAGAGTCCGAGCTGCTGGTGCAGGATGCGCTGGCGCAACTGATGCTGAACCGCACTTCCTTCGTCATCGCGCACCGTCTGTCGACGGTCCGCCGGGCCGACGCGATCATCGTGCTCGACGATGGCCGCGTGCGCGAGATAGGGCGGCACGAGGAATTGCTGGCCGATCCGGACAGCCATTACGCTCGGCTCTACGCGATGCAGTTCTTCGAGCGGACGGCGTCCTCCGCTCCGGTCGGAACGGCGGTCGGCGTGCTGGAGGCGGCTCGTGGTTGGGCGTCCGAACCGGATGCGCCCGGGCCCGCCGACAGTGACCGCTAGCGCTTCGAGCGGGAGGAGCCTGCGCGCGTGATCAAGTCCATGACCGGCTTCGCGTCCCTGACCCGCGAAGACGAGGCCGTGACGGTGAGCGTCACCGCGCGCAGCGTGAATCATCGGTACCTCGATCTGCAGATCCATCTTCCACAGAACCTGCTGCGGTTGGAGCCGCGTGTCCGTGAGCTGGCGCAACGCCGTGTCGCTCGCGGCAGGCTGGAGCTCAGGATCACGGCTCGCCGCCGCACCCCCGTTCCCGTCGAGGTGGAGGTGGACGAGGGGTTGGTCGCGGCCCTGGTGGAGGTCGCCGGGCGGCCCGACATCGTGCGCGCGACCGGCGGGGGCTGGACCGTCGGCGAGCTGCTGGGGTTTCCCCGGGTCCTGACGATAGAGGAGCGGACCGGCGAGTCGGAGGCGGATCCGGATGTCGACGCGACGATCGCCGCGGCCGTCGGCGAGGCGTTGGACGAGCTGGATCGCATGCGCGCGAACGAAGGCGGGCATTTGCGCCGCGATCTCGAGGCGCGCCTGGCTGCGCTCGACCGGCTCGTCGATCGCATGGAAGGGAGCGCTGCCGCGGCGGCGGAGACGCTCGGGCAACGGCTCGAGGCGAGACTCGCCGAAATGGGACCGGACGTGCAGGCCGACCCGGCCGCGTTGGCGCAGGAGGTAGTACGCTTCGTGGCGCGCTCCGACATCCACGAGGAGATAACGAGATTGCGGGCCCACGTCTCGCACTGGAGCTCGCTCGCGGATGGACCGGAGCCGTGTGGTCGAAAGCTCGATTTCCTGTTGCAGGAGATGAACCGCGAGGTCAACACGATCGGGTCCAAGGCGGATGGTACCGAGACGCCGGAGCTGGTCGTGGCGGCCAAGGCGGAGCTGGAGAAGCTGCGTGAACAGACCCAGAACGTGGAGTGATGGGTGTGGCGCCGCGACCTCCGTGGTGCCGCGGCACTGCCGGTTGGAGCGGGCATGACCCGCCGCGGGCGCCTGATCGTCGTGTCGGCGCCGTCGGGAACCGGAAAGACGACCCTGGTCCGCCGGCTGGAAGAACGCGTGCCCGGTCTGGTCCGATCTCGGTCGTACACGTCACGCGCGCCGCGGCCGGGCGAAGTCGATGGCGTCGACTACCATTTCGTGGCGCCGGACCGCTTCCGTGACATGATCGAGGGAGGCGAGTTCCTGGAATGGGCCGATGTCTTCGGGCGCTTGTACGGGACGGGCGCCGCGGAGACGGAGCGCTGCCGGACGGCGGGTCTCGACGTCGTGCTGGTCATCGACGTACAGGGGGCCCGGCAGGTGCGCCGCAGAGTACGGGAGGCGGTGGGCATATTCGTGCTGCCTCCGTCGTTCGGGAATCTGGAGGAGCGGCTCCGCGGCCGGAGCAGGGACGCGTCGGACGCAGCGGATCTGGAACGGCGACTCTGCACCGCGCGGCAAGAGGTCGGGATGGTCGACGAGTACGACTACGCGGTGGTCAATGACGACATCGACGCGTGCGTCGACCGGCTCTGCCACATCGTGCTTGCCGAGCGGTCCCGGGTGGCGGCCATGAGCGACACTATCCGCTCGGTCGTCGAGACCTTCGACGGCGTCGACCCGGCCGCGGGACCCCAGGGCGGGGACTGACCGCGATGGCGCTGGTCGCGCTCGGCGTCAGCGGCGGGATAGGGGCGTACAAGGCGGTCGAGGTCGCCCGCGGGCTCCAGCAGCGCGGGCACGACGTGGCCGTGGCGATGACGGCCAACGCACGGCGGTTCGTGGGGCCGTTGACGTTCGAGGCGATTACCGGGCGCCGGGTCGCGGCCGATCAGTTCGCGCCCGGGGTGAACTCCGACATCGACCACATCGCCCTGGCCTCGACGATCGATCTCCTGCTGGTCGCCCCGGCCACCGCCAACGTCATCGGCAAGTTCGCGAACGGGATTGCCGACGACTTCCTGTCGTCGCTGTACCTCGCGACCACCGCACCGGTGCTGGTCGCCCCGGCCATGAACACCAACATGCTCTCGCACGCCGCGGTTCGCGCGAACCTCCACACGCTGGACGCGCGAGGCGTCCGTTTCGTCGAGCCGGGCGACGGCTATCTCGCCTGCGGCTGGGTGGGGCCCGGCCGGCTGGCGGAGCCCGAGGCGATCGTGGAGGCGGCGGACGGACTTCTGCGCGGCGGCGGCGCTTGGGCGGGGCGCTCGATTCTGGTGACCGCCGGCCCGACCTGCGAGGATCTCGATCCGGTTCGCTTTCTGGGTAACCGGTCGACCGGGCGCATGGGTTACGCGGTGGCGGCCGAGGCGGCCGCGCGTGGCGCGCGCGTCATGCTGGTCAGCGGGCCGACCACGCTCGATCCACCGGCCGGGGTGGAGGTGACCGCGGTGCGCAGCGCCGACGAGATGTACGCGGAGGTCGTCCGGCTGGTCTTCGCGGGCAAGGTGGACGCGGTGGTGATGGCGGCGGCGGTGGCGGACTATACGCCCGCCGCGGGTGCGCAGCGCGCCAAGATCCGGAAGTCCGACGACGACCTGGTGCTGGCGTTGCGCCGTACGCCGGACGTTCTGGCGGAGCTGGGGGCGCGGCGCGGGAACGCGGCGAAACCGGTGCTGGTCGGTTTCGCGGCCGAAACCGGCGATGCGGTGGAGCGGGCCCGCGCGAAGCTCATCCGCAAGCAGGTCGACATGGTCGTCGCGAACGACGTGACCGAGCCGGGAGCCGGCTTCGGAGTGGACACGAACGTGGCGACGCTGGTGAGCGCCGAGAGCAGTGAGCCGGTCTCGCGGCGGTCGAAGCGGGATCTCGCCCGCGTGATTCTCGATCGGGTCGAGGCGCGCCTGGGCGTATCTCGATCGACTGCGGGACGCCAGGAGTCTGCGCCGTAGCAACGGCGCAGAGCTCCTGGCCAGGCCAGGTTGGGCGGCAATCGGAGCCGCAGGCGACGATTGTCGGGCGAGGAGTCCGTGGTGCCGGACCGCGATCAGGTCGTCGAACACCTGAAGTTCTTCGGAGAGCTCGGTGCGGAAGGGATCAGCCGGGATCCGCGCTGGCGCACCCGTCCCTGCGAGCAGGGGACCGGCGGAACGCGGCACGGCGTCGAGAGCGATGCCGCGGAGATTGGCGGTGCGTTCGCCGATTCGCAGGCGACGGCGGCTTCCGATCCGGAGCAGGCGAGGGCAGGGTCCCCCACCCGTGCGGCGCGACCGGCCGCGGACCCGCCGGTCGAGCTCACGCCGTCGTGGACCAGCGACTCGTTGTGGGACGCTCCGGCGGCGGCGCAGGGGGCGGGCGATGTCGCGCCGACCGAGCGCTTGCGGAGCATCCGGGACGAGCTGGGCGACTGCACGCGCTGCAGGCTGCACGGCGGGCGCTCCCATCTGGTGTTCGGCGTCGGCAGACCGGACGCGGAGCTCATGTTCGTCGGCGAGGCGCCGGGGCGGGACGAGGACCTGCAGGGAGAGCCGTTCGTCGGCCGGGCCGGACAGTTGCTGACGAGGATCATCGAAGCGATAGATCTGCGGCGCGAGGATGTCTACATCGCGAACGTCATCAAGTGCCGTCCACCACAGAACCGCAATCCGGAACGGGACGAGGTCGAGACCTGCCGTCCGTTTCTCTTCGCACAGATCGATGCGGTCCGGCCGCGGGTCGTCGTCGCCCTGGGATCGTTCGCGGTTCGCACGTTGCTCGACGACGATCGCCTGCCCATCTCCAGGGCTCGCGGCCGGGTCTACGCGTGCCGGGGGGCGAAGCTCGTCCCCACGTTTCATCCGGCCTTCCTGCTGCGGAGTCCCGATCGCAAGCGCGACGTCTGGGAGGACATGAAGCGGGTGCGCTCCCTCCTGCGCGGCGACTGATGTCCGTGGTCGTGGCGGTCGCGGTGCCGGTCCCGTCGTTGCCGGCGCTCAGCTACCGGGTGCCGGACAGAATGGCGGTTCCACCTGTCGGCGGCCGCGTGCGCGTGCCCCTCGGCAGCCGCGTGGTGACCGGCTGCGTGGTGAACGCTCCGGACGCCGGCGCGGGCAGCGGCGCCGGCTCGCCGCCTCCCCCGGCAGAGCTGAAGGACCTGCTGGAATCACTGGATCCCGAGCCCTACCTGCCGCGGGACGTGATCGAACTTGCACTGTGGGTGGCGGAGTACTACGCGTGCGGCCCCGGCGAGTCGCTGGCCGCGGCGATGCCTCCGCTCGCGCTGACGGCATCCGGGCCGGACGGCGGATTCCGGAGAGAACGCTTCGTGCGCCTCACCACGGCGGGTCGCGACGCGCTTGTGGCCGGGTCAGCCGGACGCCTCGGCCCGCGGCAGCGCGCCGCGCTGCATCGACTGGCCGGCTCCGCGGGCGGTCTCGGGGCCGCGCGACTCCGGGAGGACGGTGTCACCGCGGCCACCGTGGCGAGCCTCCGGGCACGGGGTCTGGTGACGCTGGATACCCGCCGGGTCGAGCGGGATCCCTTTGCCGCGGGGGAACGGGGAAACGGCGAACCGGTGCCGGCGGTCGGCTCCGGGCGCGAGCCCACCGCCGAGCAGCGGGACGCGCTCGAGGCGCTCTCGGCACTGGCGGGGGAGGGCGTCTTTCGCGTCGCGCTGCTGCACGGCGTCACCGGGAGCGGAAAGACCGAGGTCTACCTGCGGCTGGCGCGGGAGGTGGTGACGGCCGGGCGGCGCGTGCTCGTCCTGGTTCCGGAGATCGCGTTGACTCCGGCGGTGACCGATACCTTTCGGCAGGCGTTCGGCGAGCGCGTGGCGATCCAGCACAGCGGGCTCTCCCCCGGCGCGAGGCACGATCAGTGGCATCGCATCCGGCGTGGCCAGGTGGACGTGGTCGTGGGTACCCGGTCGGCGGTGTTCGCGCCGCTGGACGGCTTGGGACTGGTTGTCGTCGACGAAGAGCACGACACGTCCTACAAGCAGGAGGAGAGTCCGCGCTACCACGCCCGGAGCGTTGCGATCATGCGGGCACGGGCCGCCGGCGCCCTGGTCGTGCTCGGCTCGGCCACACCGTCCCTCGAGACGTTTCACCATGCGCGCCGGGGCCGCTACCGCTGCGTGGCGATGACCGAACGGGTTCACCGGCGCCCGCTCCCCGAGGTGCGGATCGTCGACATGCGCGCCGAGATGGCGAGCGAGCCGGGGGAGGCGGCAATCAGCCGGACTCTCGCGGAGGCGCTCGAGAGCACCCTGGCTCAAGGCGAGCAGGCGCTGATTCTGTTGAACCGGCGCGGTTTCGCGGCCGCCGTCCTCTGCCGGCAGTGCGGGCGGACCTTCGAATGCCCGAACTGCAGCGTCTCGCTGACCCTTCACCGCGGCGCGGGCCGGGTACGTTGTCACTACTGCAACTACTCGGCGGCTCGGCCCTCCACCTGTGCGCACTGCGCGGGACCTTACTTGGAGAGCGTCGGTTTCGGCACGGAGCGGATCGAAGCCGAGCTTGCGGGGCTGTTGCCGGAGGCCGCCGTCGCGCGGCTGGATCGGGACGCGGCGCGGCGCCGCGGCGCGGGTCAATCCCTGCTGGCGCGTTTCCGGGCGGGCGAAATAGACGTGCTGGTGGGCACCCAGATGATCGCCAAGGGACACGACTTTCCCAACGTGACCCTCGTCGGGGTGGTGTCGGCGGACGTCGGGTTGCAGGTCGCCGATTTTCGGGCGGCGGAGCGGACGTTTCAGCTCCTGACCCAGGTGGCGGGGCGTGCCGGGCGCGGCGAGCGGCCGGGCACCGCCATCGTGCAGTCGTTCCATCCCGAGCACTACAGCATCGTGCACGCGTGCCGGCAGGCGTACGGCCCGTTCTTCGACGAGGAGATGCGCTACCGGACCGCCTTGCACTATCCGCCGGTGGTGTCCATGGTCAACGCCATCGTGCGCGGCCGCTCCCCGGCCGCGGCGATGCAGGATGCCGCCAGGATCGCGGGCAGGCTCCGCGCCGCCCGTTCGTCGTTCGAGGTGCTCGGACCCGCCGTTGCGCCGATCTCGCGGCTGCGGGGGCAGCATCGCGCGCAGATATTCCTCAAGGGCGTGAATCGCCCCGCGATGCGTGCCGCGTTGCGCGCGACGCTCGAGGCGAACCCGGACCTCGGACGCCGTGTCACGATTGACGTCGACCCGGTCAGCCTGCTGTGAGAGGAGTCGCGCGCCGTGTGCTCAAGGCTCGGTCAGGAGGCCCTCGATCCGGATCGGCGCGGGCGTGAAGCAGAGGATGAAGATGGCGGCCGTGGCCAGGGCGACCCAACGGCGCCGGTTGTCCAGCGGTACGTGGTCGTCCAGCGTGCGCGGATGGCGGGGGCCCATGAAGATGAGCATGGTCACCATCAGCACGGCCCACAGGAGCCAGCTCAGAGAGACGAAGGTGAGTCCCACGACGACCAGGACGCCGCCGAGGGTAAGGCCGGTCGAGCGGGCTCCGAGCGCCGCGTACGAGATGTGTCCGCCGTCGAGCTGCCCGATCGGAAACAGGTTCAGCGCCGTCATGAGCAGCCCGAACCAGGCGGCGAAGCCCATCGGATGCAGGTTGATCGCGTGACCGTCGGGCAGCGCGCCCCAGACCAGCCACGCGGCCGCCTGGAAGAGCAGGGGTTCGCCGAGGATGACGACCGCCGCCGTATCGGCGGCCGGAAGCGGCGTTACCCGCGAGAGCGCGACGCCCGCGAAGAGCGCCGGCACCGCCACGACGAAACCCGCAATCGGTCCTGCGGCGCCGATGTCGAAGAGCATCGCCTTGGTCGGTATCCGCTGGCGGATGCGGATGAAGGCGCCGAACGTTCCGGTCGGCACCAGGGGAACCGGAAGGAAATAGGGCAGGGAGGCGTCCACGCGGTAGTAGCGGCAGGCCCAGTAGTGGCCCAGCTCGTGAATGCCGAGGATGGCGAGGATCGTGAGGCTGTACCAGGCGCCTTGCAGCAGCTCGATGCGAGGGAGGTCGTCCGAGAAATCGGCGAGAAAGCCCGCATGATGGTATGCGCCGTTGTACATGGTGGTAGCGAGCGTGGCGAGGAACAGCGCCACGTGCAACCAGATTCGATCGCTACGCACGGATGTTCTGAAGGTCCTTGCCCGGCTTGAAGCGTATGGTGCGACCGGGCGGGATGCGGACTTCCTTGCCGGTGCGCGGGTTGCGGCCGATGCCGCGCTTGCGCGGCTTGACCTGAAACACGCCGAATCCGCGGAGCTCGATGCGCTCGCCGCGCTGCATCGACACGCGCATCGCTTCGAAGACCGCGTCGACGGCTCGTTCCGACTTCACCTTGGTGATGTCCGCAGCCTTGGAGACCTGGTTGACGATGTCCACCTTGATCATGTCCCACCGCGCTCCAGAAAGTGTATAACTAGCATAGATACTGTAACTTACGGCTGTCAAGAGCCGCGCGGCGGCGGAGTCGAACCCCACCATGCCGGAAAGGACCAACCCTGGCGCGCGCGTCGTGCTCGCCGGACGCCCGAACGTCGGCAAGTCGACGTTGTTCAACCGCTTGTCGGGCACCCGTCGCGCGATCGTGGCTCCGCTGGCCGGGACCACCCGCGATGTGATGCGGCACCCGGTCGAATGGCTTGGGACCACGTTCGAGCTCGTCGACACGGGCGGCGTGTTCGGCGCCAGCGCGGATCCGCTGCAGGCCGCGGTCGCCGAGCGGGGCCTGCGAGAGCTGGAGACCGCCGCGGCCATCGTGGTCATCGTCGATGCGCGGGAGGGACTGGTGCCCGCCGACGAGGTGGTCGTCCGGAGGGTGCGGCGGACCGGGATCCCGATGGTGCTCGCCATCAACAAGGTCGACGATCGCCGCGCCGGCGCTGCCGCGGTGGAGTTCGAACGCCTCGGGGTATCGCCGGCGTTGTCCATTGCCGCGGAGCACGGCCTGGGCGTGGGCGATCTGCTCGATGCGGTGGTCGAACGCCTGCCCGGGCGTCCGCGTCGCGAGGCGGAGTCGGAGCCGTCCTCGCCGGACCACCCGGATCGCGAGGTGAGCATCGCCATCGTCGGACGCCCCAACGTCGGCAAGTCGTCGCTCGTCAATCAACTCGTGCGCGAGGACCGCGTGCTGGTGAGCGAAGTGGCCGGAACGACGCGGGATGCCGTCGACACCGTCATCGGCTGGCATGGCCGGCGCATCCGGCTCGTGGACACGGCGGGCATCCGGCGTCCCGGCCGGGTGGCGCGGGCGGGAGGGGTCGAGGCGGTCAGCGTCGTGCTCGCGCGGCGGGCGCTGGCACGGGCCGACGTGGCGGTGCTGCTAGTGGACGCTACGGGCGCCGTGACGCGACAGGACGCGGTGATCGCCGGCGAAGCCGAAAAGACGGGCTGCGGCGTGGTCATCGCGGCGAACAAGTGGGATCTGGTGAAGGATCGGGGACCGTCGTTCTCGAAGACCTTCGACGCGGACCTGCGCCGGGCGCTGCGGTTCGCGGAGTTCGCTCCTATTCTGCACGTATCGGCGCTGACCGGTCAGCGGGCGCCTCGCGTGATCGAGCGGGCGGTGGACGTCGCCGCCGCGCGGGCGACCCATGTCGGGACCGCGGAGCTGAACCGGGTGGTGGCCCGGATCACCGCGCGGCATCGTCCGGCGAGTCCCGGCCGCCACGCCGTGAAGATTCTCTACGCCGCGCAGATCGGCGCACGACCTCCCTCGTTCGTCTTCTTCACCAACGTCGCAACGCGGTTCCACTTCTCGTACGAGCGCTATCTGCGGAACCAGCTTCGCGATGCCTTCGGTTTCGAAGGATCGCCCATACGGGTCAAGGCGCGGGCACGGCGCGAGCCGCCCCGGCGCGGCCGTCGCGGGTGATCGGTGCGTCGGGTCGGCCCCCGCGGGTGGCGTTCCAACGCCGGAGACTGCGCTATACTGCCTAGTCAGACAGACGAAGGGCACGGTGCCGACCGTCGATATCGAGATTCCCGACCGGCCGCTGTTCAAGGCTGCGGAAGTTTGCTCCATCGCCAGGGTGCAGCCGTACGTGCTGAAGTCCTGGGAGGGCGAGTTTCCGACGTTGGGTGCGTCGACCAACAGCGGCGCCCGTGTCTATCGGCGAGCGGATGTCGAGCTGGTGCTCGAGATTCGACGATTGCTCTTCGACGAAGGACTGACGCTCGGGGCGGCCCGGCGGAAGTTGACGAGCGCGGAGCACGCGGACCCGGAGCCGACTGCAGGCGACCTGTTGGCTCCGGACGTTCGGGAGCGGCTCGAGGAGGTCAAGCAGGGGCTCCGTTCAATTCTCGATCTGCTGTCGGCGGACGGCGGCACGCGGCGCGGCGCTTGACCGTCGGCTGCCGTCTTGCGAATGTTGTAGCGGATTCGTCGGGATGTGGCGCAGTCTGGTAGCGCACCTGACTGGGGGTCAGGGGGTCGCTGGTTCAAATCCAGTCATCCCGACCATACTTCCGCTTTCGCCGGCGAAGGTGGAAGGCTCGCGGGGAGGAGATCCCTCATGCATCATCGATCCCGATGGCTTCCTTCCGTCGCGGCGGTCGTGATGGCCGCGGGCGTCTGGCTGATGCCGGGCGCCGTCGAGGCGCAGGCGTCCGGCGTGGCGCAGGAAGCGGAGTCCTACACCGTCCCGCGGACCGCCGACGGGCATCCCGACCTGCAGGGATTCTGGACGAATCAGACCTATACGCCGCTGGAGCGGCCGGAGGGCGTGGACAAGGCCTTCTATACCGTCGAGGAGGTGGCCACGATCGAGTCGGGCCGGGCCTCCCGCGAAGCGGAGCTGACCGTTCCCGGCACGATTCCCGACGTGCACTACGACTTCACGCAGTTCGGGCTCGACCGCAGCCAGTCGCCGTTCGCGCGCAACCTGCGCACCTCCCTGATCGTCGATCCGCCCGACGGCCGGATGCCCCCGGTCAACGCCGAGGGACGCCGGCGCGCGGCCGAAGCGGCGGCCGAGCGCGAACGGGTGGGACGCTGGGATTCGGCCGAGGCCAACCAGCTCGACGACCGCTGCATCATCATGCGCGGCGCCGGTCCGCCGATGATGAACGCCGGCTACAACGCCAACTACCAGGTCGTCCAGAACCGCGACTACGTGATGATCCTGGTGGAGATGATCCACGACGCGCGCATCATCCCGCTGGACGGCCGCCCGGCGCCTCCGGAGCCGGCGCGGCAGTGGATGGGCATGTCCCGCGGCCGCTGGGAGGGCGACACGCTGGTGGTCGAGACGACCAACATCAACGGCAAGAATCCGTTCAACGGATCGAGCGATCGGATGCGCGTCACCGAGCGCTTTACCCGCGTGGCGGACGACACCATCATGTACCGGTTCACGGTCGACGATCCGCTGACGTGGGACCGGCCCTGGACGGCCGAGATGCCGATGAAGGAGACCATCGGCCCGCTGTTCGAGCACGCGTGTCACGAGGGCAATTACGGCCTGTACAACACCCTGGTCGGGGCGCGCCTCGAGGAGCAGCGGGCGGCCGAGGCGGCCGCGGGAGAGGAGTCGCAAAGATGAAGGCGCTTCCGACGAGACCGCACCGGCTGTTCGCGTGGGCCGTGACGGCTGCCCTGGCGGGGGTCGCGTTCGGACTTCTTCCAGGAGCCGCGGTTGCCCAGGAAACCGGCTACACGGCGCCCCGTACGGCGGACGGGACGCCCGATCTGAACGGGATCTGGCAGGCCCTGAACAACGCGCACTGGAACGTCGAGCCCCACTCGGCGGACTTCAGTCCGGTGCGCGAGCTCGGTGCGCTCGGCGCGGTTCCCGGCGGACTCGGCGTGGTGGAGGGCGGCACGATTCCGTACACGCCCGAGGCCCTGGAGCAGCGCGACGACAACTTCGCCAACCGCCTGGAGCGGGATCCGGCCATCAAGTGCTACCTGCCGGGCACGCCGCGCGCCACCTACATGCCGTATCCGTTCCAGATCATCCAGAGCCGCTCGCACATCATGATCATCCACGAGTTCGCCGGCGCGGTACGCACGATCTACATGGAAGATCAGATGGAGTCGCCGGCCGATACCTGGATGGGGTGGTCGAACGGACGTTGGGAGGGCGAGACGCTCGTGGTCGAGACGAGCGGCTTCTACGGGGAGACGTGGCTCGATCGGGCGGGGAACCATCACAGCACGGCGCTGCGCGTCGTGGAGCGGTTCACCCCGCGCAGCCCCGAGACGCTGGACTACCACGTGACGCTCGAGGATCCCAACGTCTACACCCGCCCCTGGAGCATGCGCATGCCGCTCTACCGGCGGGTGGAGCCGGACGCGGAGCTGATGGAGTTCCGCTGCGTCGAGTTCGTCGAGGATCTCATCTACGGGCATCTTCGCAAGAAGGTGGATCAGTAGCGGGTGCGGACAAGGAGGAGTCTCATGCGTCTCTTGCGAATCGACCGAGCCGTCGCCGTCATCGGCGCAGCCGTGTTGCTGGCCACCGTCCCGCTGTCCGGGCACCATGCCTTTTCGGCCGAGTTCGACATCGAGCAGCCGCTGACGCTCGAGGGCAAGCTCGTCAAGTGGGAGATGATCAACCCGCACTCGTGGTTCCACATCGACGTGGAAGCCGAGGATGGGACGATCTCCACCTGGCTGGTCGAGGGCGGAAGCCCGAACGAGCTGATCCGGCAGGGCGTCAACCGGAACACGGTGGAAGTCGGGACGTTCCTCGCCGTCGAGGGGTACCGGGCCAAGGACGGGACCGAGAAGGCGGTCGGCCGGAACTTCATACTCGAGAACGGAGAGCGGCTGTTCCTGGGCGGTTCTGCAAACCGTATTTCCAGGTAGTCGAGGGCAGGTGATGCGGGGCGGTCCGAGGATTTCGGATCGTGCGTGAAACGGCTTCGTCGGGTCGTCGGGCCGAGGCCCGCGGCTCCGGGCGGTTGGGAGCAGGTCGATGAGAACGACATCCGGGCGCGTGCGTTATCTGATTCCCGTGGTTGCCATGGCGGCCTGCGGGTTCCTGCCGGCGGATGCCTTCGGGCAGAACGCGGCCCAAGGGGAGCGGGTCGTCGACTTCGCCCGTGAGGTGCGGCCGATCCTCTCGGACAACTGCTTCTCGTGCCACGGACCGGACGAGGCGGCGCGCCAGCGCGGCCTCCGGTTGGACATGCGGGAAGGGTTGTTCGAGGACCGGGGCCGCCTGGGCGGTCCCGCGGTGGTGGTCGGCAACGCGGAGGAGAGCCGCCTGTACCAGCGGCTGGTCACCGGGAGCAGCCGCCTGCGCATGCCGCGCGGCGCCGATGCGCTGACCGACGAGCAGATCGAGACGGTGCGGCTGTGGATCGATCAGGGTGCGGAATGGGAGTCGCACTGGGCGTTCATCCCGCCGGAGCGTTCCGCCGTGCCGCCGGTCGCCGACCCGGAATGGGTCCGCAATCCGATCGATAACTTCGTTCTCGCGCGCCTGGAGGCGGAGGGCCTGGGACCGTCGGCAGAGGCCGACCGCGCGACCCTGCTGCGGCGGGTGACCCTCGACCTGAACGGGCTGCCGCCGACACCGGACGAGCTGGCCGCGTTCCTCAACGACGATTCGCCGGACGCCTACGAGAAGGCGGTCGACCGGCTGCTCGGCTCATCGCGTTACGGCGAGCGGATGGCGACCGAATGGCTGGACGCGGCCCGTTACGCCGACACGAACGGGTACCAGACCGACGGCGAGCGGACCATGTGGCGCTGGCGCGACTGGGTGATCGACGCCTACAACGCGAACATGCCGTTCGATCGGTTCACCATCGAGCAGCTCGCCGGCGACATGTTGCCGAACGCGACGCGCGACCAGCGCATCGCCACCGCGTTCAACCGGAACCACAGCCAGAACGGCGAAGGCGGCATCGTCGTCGACGAGTTCCTGGTCGAGTACGCGGTCGACCGGGTGGAGACCACATCGACCGTCTGGCTCGGTCTGACGCTGGGCTGCGCCCGCTGCCACGACCACAAGTTCGACCCGCTCTCGCAGAGGGAGTTCTACGAGGTTCTCGCCAACTTCAACAACATCCCGGAGCGGGGCAAGGCGTTCAAGTACGTCAACTCGCCGCCGCTCATCACCGCGCCCACCGTCGAGCAGGAGGCCGAGCTCGCCGAGCTGGACGAGAAGCTGCGGGAGGCCCGCGAGGCGTTCGCCGCGCTGGAGGCGGACGCGGAGGCGGCGCAGGCGGCGTGGGAGTCGTCGCTCCACAACGCCGGGCGCGTCGACTGGACGCTGCGGGACGACCTGCTGGCCCACCACGCCCTCGACGGCGACATCGCCGGGGTCCACAACGGTGCTTTCGTGACCGGGGTGCTCGAGGACGGCCAGCCGCAGTTCGTCGACGGCCGCATCGGGGACGCTGCCGCTTTCGACGGGCAGCGCTTCATCAACGCCGGCCTCAGCCCGAGGGTCGGCTACGACGATCCGTTCACCCTCGCGGCCTGGATCTACCCGACCGCGTCGAGCGGCGTCATCGTCTCGCGCGCCGACGCGGGCGACCAGGGCGAGGTCGGCTGGGGGCTCTACCTCGAGGAGGGCAAGCTCCGGTTCAACATGTCGACCCGGATCCTCGACGACGGGGTCAGCGCCGAGACGCTGGCGGACGTGCGTCTCGACGAGTGGCAGCACGTGCTGGCGACCTACGACGGCTCGAAGACGCCGGGCGGCATCGGCATCTATGTGAACGGCGAGTCGTGGGAGACGAAGCCGATGCTCGACCTGGTCGGCAACCGGATGCCGCAGCGCTACCCGCTGCGCATCGGCGCCAGCGGGTCGACCAAGCCGCGCTTCGAGGGGGTCATCGACGACGTCCGGATCTACGGTGCGGAGCTGAGCCCGGAGCTGGTCGGAGTGGTCGCCACGGCCGAGCCCATCACCGCCATTGCCCGGATTTCTCCTGACCGGCGCACGCCGGCCCAGGCCGAGAAGTTGCGCCTGGCGTTCCTGAACCAGTACGCGCCGCCGGAGATCCTGGAGGCGTGGCGTGAAGTGGCGACCCTCGAGCGGGACCGCGAGGGCCTGTGGGCGAGCTTCCCGACCGTCATGGTGATGGAGGAGATGGCCGAGCGCCGCTCCACGTTCCGGCTCAACCGCGGGGCGTACGACAACCCGGCCGAGGAGGTCTTCCCCGGCGTTCCGGCCGTGCTGCCGCCGCTGCCGGAAGGGGAAGAGGCCAACCGTTTGACTTTCGCGCGCTGGCTGGTCGATCCCGGTCATCCGCTCACCGCGCGGGTCACCGTCAACCGCTTCTGGCAGATGTACTTCGGCACGGGCCTCGTCAAGACGGCGGAGAACTTCGGCACGCAGGGCGAGTACCCCAGCCATCCGGAGCTGCTCGACTGGCTCGCCACCACGTTCATCGACTCGGGCTGGGACGTGAAGGCGCTGCAGAAGGCCATCGTCACGAGCGCCGCCTACCGGCAGGCGTCCAAGGTGACGGCCGAGGAGTTCGAGGCCGACCCCGAGAACCGGCTGATCGCGCGCGGGCCGCGCCTGCGCCTGCCGGCGCAGATGATCCGCGACCAGGCCCTGGCCGTGTCCGGGCTGCTCGTCGACCGGCTCGGCGGTCCGTCCGTCAAGCCGTACCAGCCGGAGGGGCTCTGGGCCGACATGGTCGAGGGCGGTTACGGCGACTACGTCCTGGGCGAGGGCGACGATCTCTACCGCCGCAGCCTGTACACCTTCTGGAAGCGGACGCTGGGCCCGCCGTCGTTGATGACGTTCGATTCGTCCACCCGCGAGACCTGCATCGTGCGCACGGGCCGGACGAACACGCCGCTGCAGGCGCTGAACCTGATGAACGACGTGACCTACGTCGAGGCGGCCCGCCGGCTCGCCGAGAGGATGATGACCGAGGGCGGCGAGACCCCGGCCGATCGCCTGGGCTTCGCCTACCGCCTCGCCACCGCGCACCGGCCGTCGCCCACCGCGGAGGAGATCCTCGTCGACGGCTTCGAGCGGCACCTGGAACGCTATCAGGCCGACCGCGGGGCGGCGCTGGAGCTGATCACCCAGGGTGAGTCGCCGCGCGACGAGACGCTGGACGTGGCGGAGCTGGCCTCCTACACGATGGTGGCCAACCTGATCCTGAACTTCGACGGAACCATCACCAAGGAATGACGATGAATACGCCTCTCGAACACTGGTTGACCCGGCGGCGTTTCCTCGAGCTTGCGGGCACCGGCATCGGCACGGCGGCGCTGGCGACGGTCTTCGGGCAGGATTTGGCCGCCCAGGCGCCCGGCGCGTCCCCGGCCGCGGCCGGGGGGTTGCCCGGCCTGCCGCACTTCGCGCCCAAGGCCAAGCGGGTGATCTACCTGTTCCAGTCGGGGGCGCCGTCGCAGCACGAGCTGTGGGACTACAAGCCGAAGCTGGCGGAGATGGTGGGGGAGGACCTGCCGCCGTCGGTGCGCGGCAACCAGCGCGTCACCACCATGACCGCGGCGCAGGAGCGTTTTCCCCTCGTGCCGTCGAAGTTCCCGTTCCGGCAGCACGGCGAGTCGCAGACGTGGGTCAGCGACCTGATGCCGCACACCGCCGGGATCGTCGACGAGCTGTGCTTCATCAAGTCGATGCACACCGAGGCGATCAACCACGATCCGGGCATCACGTTCTTCCAGACCGGGGCACAGCTCGCCGGACGGCCCAGTATCGGTGCCTGGCTGTCGTACGGCCTCGGGACGATGAACACGGATCTGCCGACGTTCGTGGCGATGATCTCGAAGGGCTCCGCCCAGACCGGGCAGCCGCTCTACGACCGGCTCTGGGGCAGCGGATTCCTCCCCACGCGCTACCAGGGGGTCAAGTTCCTCTCGACCGGCGACCCGGTCCTGTACCTGTCGAACCCGCCGGGCGTGGACCAGGGGACGCGGCGCCGCTTCCTCGACGACCTCGGCGCGCTGAACCGGTTGAAGGAGGAGGAGTTCGGGGACCCGGAAACGAGCACGCGGATCGCCCAGTACGAAATGGCCTACCGCATGCAGAGCTCGGTGCCGGAGCTGACCGACCTGTCCGACGAGCCGGACAGCGTCTTCGATCTCTATGGCCCGGATGCCCGCACGCCCGGCACGTTCGCGCGCAACTGCCTGCTGGCGCGCCGGCTCGCCGAGAGGGGCGTACGGTTCATCCAGTGCTTTCACCGAGGGTGGGACCAGCACACGCGGCTGCCCACGGGCATCGAGCGGCAGGCCCGCGATGTCGACCAGCCGCAGGCCGCGCTGGTGCAGGACCTGAAGAACCGGGGTCTGCTGGACGAGACGCTGGTGGTCTGGGGCGGCGAGTTCGGCCGCAGCGCGTACTGCCAGGGCGTGTTCACCGAGGAGACCTACGGCCGCGACCACCATCCGCGCTGCTTCACGATCTGGATGGCGGGCGGCGGCGTCAAGCCGGGCACGACCTACGGTGCGAGCGACGACTTCTCGTACAACATCGCCCGGGACCCGGTGCACATCCACGACCTGCACGCGACGATGCTGCACCTGCTCGGCATCGACCACACGAGGCTGACGTACCAGTACCAGGGTCGCGACTTCCGTCTCACGGACGTCCACGGGAGAATCATCGACGACATCCTGGCCTGAGCCGCAGGCGACGCGACCGCTGGAACCAACGCTGGTTCACGGCGGCAAGCCAACACGGCCGCAAAAAAATGCGGCATCCCGGGCACGGGCCCGGGATGCCGCATTTTTCTTTTCTGCTGGTGGGCCGAAGAGGCGCCCGTGTTCTGGCAGTCCGCAGGTTGTCAGGGGCGGCCGGGCGACTCGAGGCGCCGCGCGCGGGCGAGGATGCCGGTGAGCCCGTAGCCCCCCTCGTGACACCGCGCCGCGATTGGTCCGGTCGCCGCCGGAACGGTAGGGCGCTGCCCGGTCACTCGTTCTTCGCGTCGCCTGCCGGCTTCGAAGCCGATGCGTCCGATGCTCCGCTCTCGGCGGCTGACGCTTGTTCGGATTCGCTCGACGCACCCTCGGGTCCCTGCGCGTCGGAGCCGGCACTCTCCGGTGCGGATGCGGTCTCGGCAGCGGCGCTGGCCCCCTCGTCGGCAGCCGGCTCGGCGGCGTCGGATTCCGCTTCCGCGGTGGCGGCCGCTGCCGGCGTAGCCCCGGATTCCGCCCGGGTATCCGTTTCGGCCGCGGCGGCGTCGGCTTCCGCTGCAGACGCTTCAGTTGCTTCCGGCTCGGCTGCCTCGGCGGCACTCTCCGAGGACGGCTCTTGCGGTTGTTCGGCTGCCGCCTCAGCACCAGACTCCGCAGCGCCCGTAGCCGCCGGCCCCTCCTCGACTTCGGCGGCACTTGCGCCGGCCGGTGCTGCTTCGACCGCCGCGGTTTCCGCGGAGGCTGTCGCCGGCTCGCCGGCCGGCTCGGCCGCGGCTTCTTCCGCGGGCTGTTCGGCCGGCGCTGCGGCCGAGGCCGGCTCGGCCGGTGCGCCTGCGGCTGCCTCGGCGGCAACCTTTGCCGGCGCGGCTTCGGGCTCCTCGTCGACCGGAACCGCCGCGAAAGGCGGGGCCGCGTCCGTCATCTCGTCCCGGCGGGCCGCCGAGTAGACGAGCAGGCCGCTGCCGGCGAACAGGAGGATCCAACCCCATTCCCACTGAATCGAGGCCATCGTCGCCGGCGCCAGACCCTCGTGGGGATTGCCGGCCAGCGTGGGGCTCCCGCCGGAGCGGGCGTCGGAAATCGTCTCCTGCACTCCGAGGAACGTCCACAGGACGACGGCCAAACTGCCGAGCGCGGGTACGATCACCTGCTTCCAGCGGCCCGTGAAGGCGAGGGCCAGCGACGACGCGGCCATCAGGAGCAGGATGTAGCCGTCGCCGTATCCCGAGCGGAAGAAGTCGATGTCGCCGACGAACGAGAACGACACGATCGGGCTGAAGATGCCGACGAGCAGGAGAATCGCCGCCGTGACGGCCAGCGTCTGCCGGCCGGGCCGCGTGTCGACAGGGCGTTCGGTGAAGAAGAGCCGCGCCGCTACCCAGTACAGGACGAGGACGACCGCGAGCCATTTCAGAAAGCCGTAGTGCACGACGTCGTCGGGCTGGAACCTCGCCATCAGGACGTTCGGATACAGCGCCACGATGTAGAACAACAGGGCGCCGAGAATCCACAGGACGATGCGTTGCGGCAGCGTGGGACGAGCGGGTGTGTCGGGCACTCGGAGTTCCTCCCCTGGAGCGGTAAGCATGCCCCTGCCGGCTGCACGGTGTCAAACGCCGCGGGTTCGCGCGCCGGCGGTATGATCGATGTCCATGGTATGTCGCCCCGGCGAGCCCGCGCTTCCCTTCCGGCTGTCGGACCATGAGGGCCGTCTGCATACGCTGGAGGGATGCAGCGGGCGTTGGCTCCTGCTCGTGTTCCATCGTCACCTGCGTTGACTGCCGTGCCGCAGGCACCTGCTGCAGTTGCGGCAGGCGGAACGGGAGCTGGACGCGCTGGCGGTCCGTGTTCTCGTGGTGACGTTTGAGCCCCCTGCGGCCGCTCGCGCATACGTCTCCGAGACGAAGACGCGCTGGCCGGTGCTCAGCGACGAGTCGCGTTCGCTCTACCGGGAGTACGGGATGGGCCGCGCGCGGTGGCGCCACCTGCTCGGGCCGGCCGCTCTGCTCGCGTACGTCCGTGAAGCCGCGCGGGGACAGCTCCCGCGCTGGCCGGCCTCCGATCCGATGCAGCAGGGGGGCGACGTTCTGGTCGATCCGGGCGGCATCGTGCGGCTGGTGCACGTCGGAGCGGGACCTGGTCACCGGCCGCCGGTGGAGCGGCTGCTCGCGGTGTGTCGCGCGGCCGGGCACTGATCTGCTGATCGGCCACGGTCGTTTCCCGTGGTTCCGCTTCAGGGAGCGTAGGCTCGGCGGTCGGCCTGGAGTAGCACGCCCCACGTCTCGTTGAAAGGGTGTACTCCGCGCACGGCGGTGTCGCCGCGGAAGAGAGGCCGGTCCTCGTTCGCCCAGCGGAAGATCGATCCGCTCAGGTTGTGGACGTCCGCGAGCCCGCGCTCGCGGAGCGCCGCCACCAGGCGGGCGGAGCGGAATCCGACCGAGCAGTACGCCACGACGGCGGCGCCCGCGGGCGCCGCGCGGAGAAGCTCCTCGGCGTGATCCGGCGACGCTGCCCGCACGGCATCCTGCAGGTGGCTCACTGCGAATTCATCCGCCTGGCGCACGTCGAGCAGCAGGAGGGAGCGCGTCGGATCCTGCATCATCCGGCTCAGGGTGGCGGGGTCTACGGAGGGAACGTCGGGGAACGCTTCCTGGATGCGTGCTTCCACTCCCGTCCAGGTGATGTCGGACGTCGGGCTCCCGCAGGCGGCCAGTGCGACCAGAACGGCGAGCAGAACGCTTCCCGGGAGTCCGCGGCAAGACCCCCGCCGCTGCGTTCGCGCGGCGCGGCATGCCGCGTGGACGGCGTTGCTCTTCGGTCGACCGTGGTTCATCGCACGGGGACGCAGGATCATGGCAGCTCGCCGCCGCCGGCCCGCCGCACCGCGCGCTCGAAGAAGCGGGCGCCGACCGCGAGCACGCCCTCGTCCACGTTGAAGCGGGGATGGTGCAACGGAATGTACTCACCGTCGGCGCTCGCCCCGAAACGCACGTAGCATCCGGGCGTATCCTGCAGGAAATAGGAGAAATCCTCGGCGCCCATGCTGGGATGCTCCTGCCGGACGATGCCGCGGTCGGAAACGACGTCCCGTGCGGCGGCGGCCGCGACGGTGGTCTCGCGCTTCGTATTGACGACCGCGGGGCAGCTTTCGCCGATGGTGACCTCTATCCGGGCCCGGTAGAGCTCGCCGAGCGACCGCGCGGCGCGGTGTATTCCGTCGACGATCTCCTCGCGCGTCTCGGGCCGGGTCGTGCGGATGATGCCTTCGAGCACGGCGTGGCCGGCGATGATGTTCGCGGCGGTTCCCGCGTGGACCGACCCGATGGTGATTACGGACGGTGACACCGGGTTCACGTGGCGCGACACGAGGGACTGCAGGGCGGTGATGAGGAATCCCGTCACCACCACCGCATCGATGGCTTCATGCGGGCGCGCACCGTGTCCGCTCTCGCCGTGGACGTCGATGCTGAAGCGGTCCGAGTGGGCGGTGATGGTCCCGTCGGCCACCATGATCTCACCCACCCGGTACTGCGTCGTGACGTGTCCCGCGAAGATGGCGTCGACGCCTTCCAGGGCGCCGGCACGCACCATGACCCTGGCGCCGTTGCCTCGCTCCTCGGCGGGCTGGAACACGAAGACGACCGATCCCGGGGGCGGATCGGCGGCCAGACGCGCCGCCGTGCCCAGCACCATCGCCATGTGGACATCATGGCCGCAGGCGTGCATGCGGCCCGGAACCGCGGAGGCGAACGGCAGGCCCGTCTCCTCGGAACAGGGGAGCGCGTCCATTTCCGCGCGCAAGGCGATGCGGGGACCGGGATCCGTGCCGGCCAGGCGCCCGATGATGCCGCCTCCCTTGCCGCCGTACTCGTACGGGATGCCCAGTCGCTCGAGCTCCGCCATGATGGTCCGCGCCGTCTCGACCTCCTCGTAGGCCAGCTCCGGTCGAAGGTGGAAGGTCCGGCGCAGCTCCCGCATGCGCGCAACAGTCGATTCCAGCGGCGGGACCGTGACGGCAGTGTCGGACATCGGTTCTATTCTACGGGGCCGCGGAAACCCGCGTCAGGCACGGAGGAGCCGCGGGAGCGTTTCGTTGACCGCCCGCTCTGCCGCATCCTGCGTATCGCCCAGCGCGATGACGTCGAACTTGCCGAACCTGGCCAACGGACCGACATTGTAGAAGATGAAGCGGCCGGTTCCCCGGGCCGGGTCGAATGTCTCGTTCGCAACCAGTTCCAGCAGGTGCTCGAAGCATGCCCCGACCAGGCGCCGGACGGTCAGGTCCTGCGCGCGATAGGGAGGCCGCGCGCCGCGGGTGCGGGTCACCAGTCGGTCGACGAGCTGCATCGGCGTGCTGGTGCCGCCCCAGCGGCCGTTGCATTCGGTAAACCGGATGCGGAAGTCGCCGTGCGGGTCGCCCAGCACGAGGTGGTCGAACGAGCAACGGCCGACGTAGCCGAGCGCCTGCAACCCCTCGGCCACCCTCCGGGCCGCTTGCGCCAAGCGGCCGTTGAGGCGTCCCGGCAGGGTGCTCGGTCGGCTGCCGACGAAGACCTTCCGCTTGCCCTCGAGGATCTGTTCGTAGATTCCGTCGAGACGCGGCGGGCCGGTCGCGGCGGGCGGGATCCACCACTGGGTCGACGGCGACGACGAGGCTGTTTCCCAGGCGACTGCCAGCACGGTCTCGCCCGCTGTCCACTCCGTGCGTTCCAGGAACGCGGCGACCATCCGTGCGACCGCTTCCGGCGACCGATCGCGCAGTGCGGCGCTCTCGAAGACCTCGTTTCCCATCGCCGACGCGCAGCGGGTTCGCTTCAGGCCGACCGCGGCGTGGGTCGAGGCCAGCGCCCGCAGCTCGGCCGCTATGGCGGGGACCGTGTTGCCGCGGCGGGTCTCCGGCGTCCAGCCTGGACCGAGGACCGCGCAGACCACCTCGTCGAACAGCGCCTTGTCGTTGGCGATCCAGGTGACCGGCGGCGGAGGACCCAGCACGCTGACGCTGGCCGCAGCCCGATCGTCGACGCGCCGGGCGAGCTCCCAGACCGGCTCGATCGCCATGTACGGATGGATCACGAGCCGGCCGCGGTGGCGGGCGAGGTCCGTGATCCGGTCGAAGGCTTCACCGGCCATGCAGCCCTCGGCCACCGCCAGGGGCGAGGTGGCCCGGACCGTGTTCGTGGCGATGCGGGTCGCCGGACCGAGACGAAGGTGGTCGGCGCAGTAGGTCTCGTAGACCTTCTCGGCTCCTGTCACCGTGGCGTACGCATCGCCTGGCGCTGCGCGCACCCTGGCCCGATGCTGATACTCCTCGACGCCGGCGATGCCGGAGAGGAAGGGAATCGCCGACACGTCCTCCAGGTGGAGCGTCGGCGCCGGCGGTCCGTCGGGCCGCCAACGAAGGCTCGCGTACGGGCGTACGCGCTCGGCCAGCCCCAGCCGGTCTGCAATGTGTCCTACCCGATCGGCGGCTGTCGACGGCGCTGGTCCCAGAACTCCGCCTCGCGGCGTTCTGCGGCGCAATCTCCTACCCTCGCTTGCTGCGCTCGTGCCGGAAGACGGCGAACGCGGCGTCGGTGCGGGTCGGATTGACCTTGCCCTGAAAGAAAGCGCCGTCGGCGATCACGAGCCGTTCGGTGAGGATCTGGGCGTCGACGACGGTCGCCCCCTTCGCAAGCTCGACGCGGTCGGCGACCAGCCGTCCGGTCGCCCGGCCGCGCACCGTGATGTGGCGGGCGAGCAATTCGCCACTCACCCTGCCGCTGCGGCCAATCGCGACGTCATGGTCCGGAATGAAGATTCTGCCGTCGAACACACCTTCGACGATCAGGTGCTCCGCCGCCCGGATCTCGCCGGTCGCCTCGAAGCCGTCTCCCAGCGACGAGATGCCTTCCGGCAGGTCGAACTCGGGGAGCGAGCCGGGGCCGCCGCTCACCGACCGCGGTGTGGACATGGGGTGCTGGAGCGGGAGACGGGGGTCGAACCCGCGACCTTCAGCTTGGGAAGCTGACACTCTACCACTGAGTTACTCCCGCTCGTCCGAGGCATGATCTCATTCTAGCACCCGCGACAGGCGGAGCGTCCTGACCTGCCTCGCGCCGGGCCGGGAGCGGTCGCCGCAGACGCCGGCGGCGCTGAGCCAAGTGCCGAGGCGCAAGGTTATGGAGCGGCGGGATGGGCCGAAACGCCGGAGCGGGGAGGCGTTTTCGGGGCGCTGGCCCGACAATCGTCGCCTGCGGCTCCGATTGCCGCCAACCGGGCCTGGCCAGGAGTCTGCGCCGTTTCTACGGCGCAGACTCCTGGCGCCGGATGATGGAAAGCACCTCGTCGCGCTGCCGTTCCATTTGGGCCCGACTCGTTGCCTCCAAGTTGAGGCGAATGAGCGGCTCCGTGTTCGAGGGGCGGACGTTGAAGTGCCACGTGTCGTACTCCACCGAGACGCCGTCCAGCCGGTACACATGTCCGTCCCGGTAGCGCGCGGCAAGCCGGTCCATCGTGGCGTTCACGGCTTCCATGTCCGACATGCGCGTGTTTATCTCTCCCGAGATGAAGTACGTCTCTCGCAGCGGCGCCAGCAGGTCGCCGAGCGTCCGGCCGTGGACCGACATGAGCTCGAGCAGGAGCAGGGCCGGAATGAACCCGTTGTCGGCGAAGAAGTTGTCGCGGAAGTAGTAGTGTCCGGTGACCTCGCCGCCGAACAGCGCATCCTCCTCCCGCATCCTGGCCTTGAAGAACGCGTGTCCGACGCGGTTCATCAGGGCCGTGCCGCCGTAGGTCGCCACGGTGTCCTTCACCGCGTGGCTGGCGCGCACGTCGTAGATGATCTTCGCACCGGGCTGCTTGCGCAGGAAAGCCTCGGCCAGCAGCGCCGTGATGAAGTCGCCGGCGACGAACTCGCCGTCGCCGTCGACGAAGAAGCAGCGGTCGGCGTCGCCGTCCCAGGCGATGCCGACGTCCGCGCCGTCGGCCTTGACACGCGCGACGAGATCGCGCCGATTCTCCTCGATCAGAGGATTCGCTTCGTGGTGCGGGAACGTCCCGTCGACCTCGAAGCACAACCGTGTCGTGCGGCACGGCAACCGGTCGAACAGGTGCGGAGCCACCAGGCCGGCGATACCGCTGCCGGCGTCGAGCACGAGGTCGAAGGGCCGGACGGCTTCGACGTCGATGAAGGAGAAGACGTGCTCGATGTACCCGTCGAGGATGTCGGCGTGCGAGCGCCTTCCCGCAGAACGTGGCGCCGGCGGGATTCCGTCGGCCAGCACCATGTCCCGGATGTCGCCGATGCCGGCGTCGCCGCTCAGCGGCAGGGCCTGCCGCCGCACGAGCTTCATCCCGATGTACTCCTTCGGGTTGTGCGACGCGGTGATCATCGCGCCACCGTCGAGATCGTCACGGGCGACACCGTAGTAGAGCATGTCGGTGCCGATCATCCCGTGATCGACCACGTCGGCTCCCTGCCGCAGTGCGCCGTCGATGAACGCCGCCGCGATTTCCGGGGCGCTGGTCCGCATGTCTCTCCCGACGGCGATGCGCTCGGCGCCGAGATAGGCGACAAACGCCCGCCCGATCTGCCGCGCCGCGTCCGCGGTGATCTCGGCGTCGTACACGCCGCGCACGTCATAGGCCTTGAAGATGCTCGGATCGGTCGTGTGAGTCATGGCGTCGTAGAGGCTTCTCCGAAACGGGAATGGGGCGTCAGCATGGAGTCGTCGCCCAGTACCGCACCGGGGCCAAGGCGCGCGTGGTCGCCGATACGGCAACGACGGCCGACGATTGCCCCCTCCAGCGTCGCGCCGGCGCCGATGACGGACTCGGGCCAGACGACGCTGTCGCGCACCCTGGCCGCGGTCTGCACCACGCTGTCACTTGCCAGCACGGCATGGGGGCCGACCTCGGCGTCGGCCTGCACGATTGCGCCGGACCCGACGAACGAGGGCGCCAGCAACCGCGCGGTCGGCGCTACGGTGGCGGTTGCGGATACGGTTGTCTCCCCGGGTCCGGTCAGGCCCGCGCTTCCCGCCCGGCAGCGGCCGTCGAGCAGGTCGCGGTGCGCCTGCCGGTAGGCCGCCGGGGTGCCTATGTCGAGCCAGTAGCCGCGCTCGACATAAGCTGCAAACGCTTCTCCGCGCTCGACCAGCGATGGGAAGTACAGCCGTTCTATCGAGTATTTCGCGCCTGCCGGAATCCGGTCGAACGTGTCGGGCTCGAGCACGTAGATCCCGGCGTTGATCGTGTTGCACGTGATCTGTGCCGGGTCGGGCTTCTCGAGGAACCGCGTGACGTTACCGTCGTCGTCCGTCTCGACCAGGCCGTAGCGCGCCGGATCCGCGACCGGTGCAAGCACGATCGTGGCGCGCGCGCCGCGCGTCCGGTGGCGTTCGACTACAGCGTTCAGATCCGTTCCGGTCAGCACGTCGCCATTGAAGACGATGGTCGTGCCGTCGAGGTGCGGCTCGGCGAACTTGATTGCCCCACCGGTTCCCAGCGGCTCCGGCTCGACGACATAGCGGATCGGTAGCCCGGCGTCCTCGCCCTGTCCCAGGACCGCCTCTATCCGATCCGGATGATGGTTGAGGCTGAGGATGATCTCGTCGACTTCCGGCACCCGCCTCAGCAAGTCGATCTGGTGGTACAGAAACGGGCGATCGAAGATCGGTACGATCGGTTTCGGCGTGTTGAGCGTGAGCGGACGCAGGCGTGTTCCGAATCCCCCCGCGAGCACGAGCGCCTTCATCGATCCGGATCATAGCGCGTCGTCGCCGGGTCCCCGGCACGGCACGTCGTCCGGGGGCTCCGGGGTACAATGACGCGCGGGTCAAGCGTCGGAGCATCCCATGAACCTGCCGAACACGCTTACGTTGGCCCGGATCTTCCTCGTCCCGCTGCTGGTCGTGGTCTTGCTGACAAGGTTCGAGGCCGAGCGCATCTTCGGCATGCCGAGGGAGCTTCTCGGCGCGGTCATCTTCGGCACCGCCGCACTCACGGACTGGCTCGACGGCTATCTCGCCCGCCGCCGCGGGCAGGTGACGCAGCTCGGTCAGCTCATGGATCCGCTTGCCGACAAGCTGCTCATCACCGCCGCCCTCGTGTCGCTGGTCCAGATGGGAATGGCATCGGCCTGGATGGTCGCCGTCATCCTCGGACGGGAGCTGGCCATCACCGTGTTCCGCAGCCTCACCTACACGCGCGGCGTGACGATTCCCGCGTCGTCCCTCGGCAAGGTGAAGATGGTCACGCAGGTGATCGCCATCCTGCTGCTGATTCTCGGCAACCAGGTCTGGCTGTTCTGGCTGCTGGGCCAGGCAGCCCTGTGGCTGGTGCTGGTAGCGTCGCTCTGGTCCGCCGTGGACTACTACCGCCGGTTCGGCGGTGTGCTGGCCCATTCGAAGGCGGCCCATCTCGATGCGCCGTCGTCTCGGGTCGACGACGCCATCGAGAAGAAGAGCGCCAACCTCGGCTAGGAGCTTGCGCCGCGGAACGCAGCGCAGCGGAGTGCTGCAGCGCAAGGTCATGGAGTGGGGGGGATGGGCCGAAACGCCGCGCCGGCGAGGCGTTTCGGGGCGCTGAGACCTGGGGGTTACGGGCTGTCGAGGTCCATGGCGACCTTCAGCTCAGCGATACGCAGGCTGGCGTCCTCGAGATACTCCGTAGAGGGGAATTCGGAGACCAGGCGCTCGAACAGGGGGAGCGCCTCGGGCCCACGGTTCGTCGTCGCGAGCGCGTCGGCCAAGTGGAAGTAGACGGCGTCGCGGCGCGTGTACCCGGGATCCTCGTCGAGGATCTCGCGGAAGCGGTCGATGGCGCCCGGGTAGTAGCTGAGCCGGTAGTAGAACCGGCCGACCAGGAAATTCGAATCGCTGAGGCGGTCGCGGGCATCGCGCAGCCGCGCACGGGCGTCGGCGAGGAGCTGCGGGTTGGCGAACTCCGCGTATTGCTCGATGAAGGTCTCGAACTCGGCGATTGCGGATCGGGTCTCGGTCTGGTCCCGTTCAGGACGGCGCATCTGATTGAAATAGACCATGCCCAGCTTGAGCTGGGCTTCCGGGGCCAGCTCGTGCGTGGGCGGGTACAGGCGAAGGAACTCGCGGAGCTCGGTCAACGCCGAGATATAGGCGATGTCCGTACCCTCGCCTTCATACGAGTCGATGATGCCCAGGCGGGCCTGCGCGCGCAACGGGCTCTGCGGATAGTTGTCCCGGATCTGGACGAAGTACTCGCGGGCGGTCGACCAGGCTTCCTCGGTCAGCGCCTGCGTGCCACGCTCGAACAGGATCTGGTCGGCGTCCACTTCGGTGAGAGCGGGAATCACCAAGTCCTGGCCCCCGCAGGCGGTCAGCGCAAGCATGGCGGCGACGATGATCGGGCGGGCCGGCGTTCGGGGGCCGGCCGGGCTCACGGGGCGACGGAGAGAGACGTGGCTAGCCATTGGTACTCCGCATGAACGCCCTCCTCGAGGGGCACCTTCGGTACGAACTCCAGATCGGTCCGGGCGCGGGCGGTGTCGGCAAAGGTATCGCGCATGTCGCCCTTCTGCGGCGCTCTACGCTGTACGTCCGGCGCGCGCCCGGTGCAGTGCGCCAGGATCTCGATTGCCCGGTTCATCGAAACGCGCGACCCGCCGCCGATGTTGTAGACCGCGCCCGCAACGCCCCGTTCGCCGGCCGCCACCGTGGCGGCAACGGCGTCTTCCACAAACGTGAAGTCGCGCGTCTGTTCGCCATCGCCGTAGAGGCTCAGCGGCCGACCCGCAAGCATCGCGATCAGAAACCGGTGGAACGCCATGTCCGGCCGTTGGCGCGGACCGTACACCGTAAAGTAACGCAATGCCACCGCCGGCACGCCGCAATTCTCATGGTAGAGCATGCACAGGTGTTCCGCCGCGAGCTTGGTCACTCCGTATGGTGAGAGTGGTCCGGGGCGTGCGTCCTCGCGCATGGGGACGGCGACGCGATCTCCGTAGACCGACGAGCTCGAGGCGTAGACGAACCGTTCGAGCGGGTGGTCCCGGCAGGCTTCGAGCAGAACCTGGGTCGCTTCGATGTTGGCGGCCGTGTAGATGGAGAAGTCTCGTCCCCAACTGCCGCGCACGCCGGCCTGCGCGGCAAGGTGGAACACGTGTGTCACGCCGTCCAGCAGAGAGGGCCATGCGGCCTGCCGGATGCTGGATTCGACGAACCGGAAACGAGCCCGTGCGCGCAGCGACACGAGGTTGGACTCCTTGACGGCGCGCGGGTAGTAGTCCGTGAAGCAGTCGATGCCGACTACCTCGTGGCCCTGCTCGATGAGTCGGTCGGACAGGTGCGACCCGACGAAGCCGGCGGCCCCGGTGACGAGAGCTCTCATGCCAGCATCGCCCGCAGGTCGGGCGGGATCCGCAGCAGCTTGCCGGAGGGGTCCATCGCCGCGTGGATTGTATGTCCTACCGCGAGCAGAGTCCGATCGACGTGCCGGCGGACCTCGTATCGAAATGCTACACGCGCCCGCGAACGCATCGCGCCCGTCGTGAGGACGTCGAGATCGTCGTCATAGCGAGCCGGGGCACGGTAGTCGCAGTGCGCCTCGACGACCGGCAACAACACCCCCTTGTCTTCCAGATCCCGGTACCGTCCGCCGAGGGAGCGCAACAACTCGCAGCGCGCCACCTCGAACCAGACGAAATAGTTCGCGTAGTAGGCCACGCCCATCTTGTCGGTTTCCGCGTACCGCACACGAATCTGACACGAACCGGTGGTCACGACTACTGCGGGGAGCCCGCCGTCATGCCGGCCAGCGCCCGGTCGCGGAGCTGCCGGGTGGCCGCCGCCGCATCGGCGGCTCCGAAAATCGACGATGCGGCGACCAGGATCTCCGCTCCGGCCTCGACGATTCCGGCGGCGTTTTGCGGACCGACGCCGCCGTCGACCTCGACCGGCGCGCGGTTTCCGGCGCGATCCAGCAGATTCCGCACCTCGCGCACCCTGGATTCGCTCCGTGGAATGAAGAACTGGCCGGCGGCTCCAGGGTTGACCGACATCACCACGACATAGTCGACCGCGTCGGCCACCGCTTCCAGCATCGCGGTGGGGGTGCCGGGGTTGATGGCGACGCCGGCCGCGGCGCCGAGCGCCCGGATGTCGGAAAGGGTCCGATGCAGATGCGGCGATGCCTCGAGATGTACGGACACCATCGCCGCTCCCGCCGCCACGAACGGTTCCAGATGTCGTTCGGGCTCGATCACCATCAGGTGCACGTCGAGCGGTATGGTGGCGACGCGCTCGAGCGCTTCCATGACTGGCAGGCCGATCGAGATGTTGGGGACGAATCGCCCATCCATGACGTCGACGTGCAACAGGTCGGCGCCCCCCGCCTCGACGGTGCGCACGGCGTCGCCGAGCGCTGCGAAATCTGCCGCCAGAATGGAGGGGGCGATCCGAATGTTCACGGCGGCCGTCACCGGCTCACCTCGAGCGAGATGGTCTCGCTCTGGGCTATCTGCAGGCCGGGCTCGGGCGCCTGGCGGATGACGATGCCGGATGCCAGACCGGGATACGGGTGGTCGCCGACGACCGTCACGCGGAATCCTCTCGCACGCAGGATCTCCGCCGCCCCGTCTCCGGCCACGCCGATCAGGTTCGGCATCACGTAGGTGCTGCCGCGTTCGCCGCGGTTGACCAGCAGGGAGACGCTCTCGCCGTTGCTGGCGGGGGGCGGCTCCTGGGCCACGACGGTGTCGGTGGGGTAGCGGTTCGAGCGGATCTCGGAAACGTTCTCCAACTGGAAGACGTTGTCCTGCAGCCGCTCCCGGGCCCCTGCCTCCGATTCGCCGATGAGCGCCGGCACCTCGCCACGGTTCGGGCCCGAGCTGAGCCAGAGCTTCACGCTGCGCCGGCGTCGCGTCGTGAGGCCGGGAAGCGGTTCCTGCTCGGCCACCAGTCCCGCTTCGATGGCCGGGTGGATGCGGCGAAGGGACTCGATGCGCGTGTAGAGTCCGAGCTCGGCAAGTCTGCTCGCGGCGTCCTGCGGACTGATGCCGCGCAGGTCCGGCGTAGCTACTTCGCGGGTCTTCAGCGCGGCCTGCATGCCCACGAAGACAGAGAGGCCGAAGGTGCCGCCGAGAGCCCCGGCAAGGAGCGCAATCTTGCCCGCCGTCAAGAATCGTGTACGGAATTGCATCCGATTCTCCAGTGTAGAGGAGGTGTCGCGGGCGGCACAAGGTCAGGGGTGCCGGCGCAGGAGCAACGCGCCGAAGAACGCCTCTACGCCGTGGCGGAACGGCAGCGTACGCAAGTAGCCCTCGCCGTCGGCGACCGGCACGAGGCCGGCGCCCGGCGCGATCAGGTCGAATTCGGGGTGTCCGGCACGGAACCGTTCGACGACCTCCTCGTTTTCCTCCGGCTCGCCCGAGCACGTCGCGTACACGAGGCGGCCACCCGGCCGCACCGTCTCCGACGCCCGGCACAGCATCGCGAACTGGGTTGCGGCAAGTCCGGGAAGGTCGTTGGGCGTGCGGCGCCAGCGGATGTCGGGATCGCGCCGCAAGGCGCCGAGGCCGGAGCAGGGGGCGTCCACGAGGACGCAGTCGAAGGCGCGGTCGAAAGGGAGGGGCGCCGTGGCGTCGAGCCGTACGATCGGCGCGCGCCGTGGCTGGTTGCGAGCAAGAAACCGCTCCAGCAGAGCAATCCGGCCGGGTCTGAGGTCGGAGGCGACGACAAGGCCTCCCGCACCGGCGCGTTCCGCCAGACCGACCGTCTTGCCGCCGGGAGCCGCGCAGAGGTCAAGCACGCGACTCCGCTCCGTGGGGCCGGCGAGCTCGACTATCAGTTGAGATGCTTCCTCCTGAAACAGGAAACGTCCTTCGCCGGCGGCCGGCGCCGAGAGGAGGTCGCCCTCGGTTACCACGAGCCCGTGCGGGGCGAGCTTCGTCGCGGTGGTGCGCACGCCCTGCGACGCGAGAAGCTGCTGCAGCTCCGTCACGCTGTTGCGCGCGAGGTTCGCTCGAAGGGTGACCGGCGCCGGGGAGTTGTTGAACTGCGTCCAGGCCTCGGCCGCGGACAGGCCGTGGCGGTCGAGCCACCTCTCGACCAACCACCGCGGGTGAGACCGCGTCGTCGCCAGGTAGTCGAGCGCGGCATGCCGCCAGGCGCCATGGTGCGCGCCACGCGGGTCGATTCCCGGCGCCGCGGGCAGGTTTCCCCGGCGCCGACTGTCCGCCAGCGTCCGCAGGACGGCGTTCAGGAAGCCCGCCGCGCGCCCGACGCCCGTTTCGCGCGCCAGCTCCACGGTGTCGGCGACCGCCGCGTGCGCCGGGATTCGATCCAGGAACAACAGTTGGTAGGCGGCAGAGCGCAGCAGGTCGAGCACGGCCGGCGTGATTGCCGAGAGCGGTCGGGTCGCGGCCTGCGCGACGAGGTGGTCGAGCGCGGCGCGCCGGCGCTCCACGCCCAGGGCGATCTCACCGGTGAGACCGCGATCGCGCGGGTCCTCGAGGCTTCGTCGCGCACGTTCCAGGGCCGTTGCCAGATCGGCACGCCCCGTATGTACGGCACGGAGCACGTCATGCGCGGCCCGCCGGGCTGGCGTGCTCACGCAGCCGCAATGTCGAACCGCTGGCCCGCTGACCAGCGGTGACCGGCGAGGAAGGCCCGCGTCTCGAGGCGCCGCCGGCCTTCGGGTTGGATTTCGAGAATCGCGACGGCGCCGCCGTCTCCCGTGGAGACCACCAGGCGGTCTCCCGAGGCCTCGACCAGCGTGCCCGGCGCCCGGGGCTGCGGTCGCGCGGAGCTGGCGATCGCCGTGCGATGGATGAGGTAGCGGGCGCCCTCGAGCACGCTGGAGGCGTGCGGCCAGGGATGCAGGCCGCGTACGAGGTTGTGAATCGCCGCCGCCGGCGCGCGCCAATCCATGTCGCCGTCTTCCCGGGACAACCGCGGCGCGAACGTGGCTGCGCTGTGATCCTGCGGCTGCTCCACGGCGGTGCCCGCCTCCAGGTCGCGGATGACCTCCAGCAACAGCTCCGCGCCCATTCGCGCCAGGTCGGTCTCTACGGCAGCGCTGGTCTCGTCCGCCGCGATTGGGCGGGTCCGGCGGGCGAAAACCGGACCCGCGTCCATCTCCCGCACGAGGCGCATGATGCTGACGCCGGTCGAGGTCTCGCCGGCGATGACCGCCCGCTGCACCGGCGCAGCACCGCGGTACTTCGGCAGCAGCGAGGGATGGATGTTGATGGTGCCGAGGCGCGGAACGGTCAGTACCGCGTCGGGCAGCATTCTGCCGTACGCGGCCACTATCGCCAGGTCCGGCGCCAGTGCGGACAGTGTCGCCACGAAGGCTTCGCTCCCGGGCCGATCGGGCTGCAGGATCGGTGTGCCGTTCGCTGCCGCGACCTGCTTTACCGGCATCGGAGCGAGCCGTTGTCCGCGTCCCCGCCGCCGGTCCGGCTGCGTAACGACCGCGGCAACCCGGTGTGGTGAATCGAGCAGGCGGGTCAGCGCCGGCAGCGCGAATTCCGGCGTGCCGTAGAAGACGACGTTCACCACTTGCCGGTGCGGCGCAGCTTGTTGATCCTGCGGACCATCATCTCGCGCCGGATGCCACGCAGACGGTCGAGAAAAAGAGAGCCGTCGAGGTGGTCCATTTCGTGCTCGAACGCACGTGCGAGGATTCCCGTGGCTTCCACGTCGCGCGAGGATCCGTCGCGATCGAGGCCGCGGACCACCGCGCGGGACGGCCGCGGGACAGCCGCGTTGAAGCCGGGCACGCTGAGGCAGCCCTCGTCTTCCCGCTGCACGCCATCCCGTTCGAGGAACGTGGGGTTGACCATCACGATCAAGTCACCCGCTTCCTGTCCGGAAGTGGCATCGGCGACGAAGAGCCGGAGTGGCACCCCGATCTGCGGTGCCGCGAGGCCGACGCCCGAAGCCGCGTACATCGTATCGATCATGTCGTCGATCAACGCTTCCACCTCCGGCGTGATCGCGTCGACGTTGGTCGCGGGCCGGTGGAGCACGTTTTCGCCGTAGCGCAGAATCGGCCGAACCATTCCGTCGATTGTAGTGCGTAAACTGCCATCCGATGAGGCACGTGGAGGCCGGACAGGGGAGTCCGTCGCGTCTGGCCGGGTGGCGCGGCATTTGCTTGTCGACTGCCCCGTGGCAGTTCGCGGAACGTGGCGAAGTACGCGCTGGAACGATCCGGCTCCCATCGGCGTGGCAAGGCTGATCGGCGACAGCGAGGCGATGGTCGCGCTGCGGGAAGCCGTAGGCAAGGCGGCGGCGGCGCCGTTTCCCGTCCTGATCGAGGGGGAGAGCGGTACCGGCAAGGAGCTCGTGGCGCGGGCCCTGCACGAAGAGGGGCCTCGCCGAGACGAGACCTTTGCGGCCGTTAACTGCGCGACCTTCAGCGACGACCTCATCGAAACCGAGCTGTTCGGTCACGCCAAGGGAGCGTTCACCGGGGCCGTGCAAGCGCGCCGCGGTCTGCTGGAAGCCTCTTCCGGCGGCACCGTCTTTCTGGACGAGGTGGGGGAGCTGTCGCCCCGCGCGCAGGCGAAGCTGCTCCGCACGCTGCAGGACGGCGAGATCCGGAAGGTCGGCGAGAACGTGACCCGCCGGCTCGATCTGCGGGTCGTGGCGGCGACCAACCGCACGCTGGCGGGGGAGGCGGCCGAGGGCCGCTTTCGCCGGGACCTGTTGTACCGCCTTGATGTCGTGCACCTGCAGGTGCCGCCGCTGCGCGCCCGCGGCACCGACGTCGGCAAGCTCGCCACGCACTACTGGGACCGTACGCTGTTGCTGACGCGCGGCCGGGCACGGTTGTCGCGGGACACGATGCGCGCGCTGGCCGCGCACGAGTGGCCGGGGAACGTCCGGGAGTTGCAGAACGTGCTCGCCGCGCTCGCCGTCGCCGCCCCGCCGCATGGAGAAGTGGGGCCGGAGCTGTTGCCTGCCGCGATCCGGCGTGCGGCCGAGGAGCGGCGTCCGACGCTGGCCGAGGCGCGTCGCGCCTTCGATCGCGCGTTCGTGCACGATGCGTTGACCCGGGCCGGCGGCAGGCGCAGTCTGGCGGCGCGCGAGCTCGGCCTGTCGCGGCAAGGGCTCGCGAAGCTGGTCGAACGGCTCGGACTGGCGGCGCAGAAGCCTCCGACGCCGAAACCGCGGTGACGTGCTAACGCCGGTCCGGCGGGAGAGCGAACACGTAGATCGCGTTCGACCGATCACCGCCGACGGGAACCGCCAGAAACTGCCGGTCGTCCACCGCGTAGGTGATCGGGAACCCCTGCGCCGAAGCCGGCAGCCGGACGTGGAACAGCACGTCGCCGGAAGCCACGTCGTGGATAAACAGGTTGCGGTCCGTGTCGGCGCTTGTGACCAGGCCGCCGCCGGTGGTCAGCGCGGCCGCGCCCGGGCGCGTCAGCATCGAGTGCCGCCACAGTATGCGCCCGCTGTCGATGTCCATCGCGATCAGATGGCCGCGGTAGGGCTCGCTGTCGGGATGTACCGTGCTGCCGCGCGAGAGCCAGCCGGTGTTCGCATAGTAGCGGGCGCCCGGAATCCGCTCGATCTCCGTGAATACGCCGCTGACGCAGGTCGGGTGAATCGGGATGTACAGCGCTTGCGTCTCCGGGTGGTAGGCCGACGCCCGCCAGTTGCGAATGCCGCCGAAGTCGGGACAGAAGGCGATCTCGACGCCGGCCTCCGGGATCATTTCGGGCTTGTAGGTGACCCTTCCTGTGTCGTGATCGATGTCCAGGACGTCCTGGTACCCGAGGTCGTGCGCCGCGACGAATCGCCCCGTGTCGCGGTCGAGCTCCCAAAGGATGCCGAGCTTGCCCATCTTGAACAGCGAGCGGCGGCCGCGGTGGTCGATGAGCACGCTCTCGAACACGTCGTCGAGGTCGTGGGTTTCACCCGGGGTGAACTGGTAGTACCAGGACAGCTCGCCGGTGTCGGCGTCGAGCGCCAGCACGCTGTTGCTATAGAGCGCGTCGCCGTCGGTGCCGCGCGTCACGCTGGCCCACGGCTTCGCCTGCGAGGTCGACCAGAAGGTCAGGTTGGTCTGGGGATCGTAGCTGCCCGGAATCCACGAGTCGGCTCCGGCGCGATAGAGCAGCGGCAAGTCGCCCCAGGAATCGCCTCCCGGGTCGCCGGGGCGGGCGATGGTGGAGGTGCGCCAGAGCTCCTCCCCGGTCTCGGCGTCATGGGCGGAGATGAAGCAGACGTCCTCCTTGTAGCGCTCGCAGCCGGTCATGCCGGCCACGATCCTGCCGTTGGCGACGACCGGCCCGCTCGTGTAGCGGTAGCCGAGCGCGTTGTCGGCGACCTCGTGGTCCCATGCCACTTCGCCGGTGCTCCGATCCAGCGCGACGATGTGGGCGTCGGCCGCGTTCAGGTAGACCTTGTCGCCGTAGATGGCGATGGAACGGCTGCGCGGGGCGAGCACGGACTCGACCATGTCGTCGAGGTCCCGCCGGTACTCCCACAGGCGGTCGCCGGTGACCGCATCGAGCGCCTGGATCACATTCGCGGGGTTGGCCAGGTACATCACGCCGTCGTGCACGAGCGGCGTGGTCTGGTTGGCGCCCGTGTTCATCTGCCAGCCCCAGACCAGTTGCAGGCGGTGAGCGTTGTTCCGGTCGATCTGATCCAGCGGGCTGTAGCCCCAGCCGTCGAGGGTCCGCCGCCAGTTCAGCCAGTCGGCCGGGTCCGGATTCTGGAGCATGGCGTCGGTGACCGGCGCGACGTCGCGCTCCCGGGGCTCCTGGGCGGCCGCGCCGGCGCTCCCGGCCATGACGATCGAGACGACGGCTACCGAGAGTCGACGCCGGGGCGCGCGCATCATGGTGAGCTCCTTCCTGCTGGAAACCGAACGGATTCATTATCATTCGAATCCGGATCGGCGCTCGTCGATTCGTGCCGTTCACGCGGTTGTCGTCAGAGTGGGAGGAGCCGGGGTGGGCAAGCAGATCTCGCGTCGTCGGTTCGTGGCCGCGGCCTCGGCGTCGGCCGCCTCGATGATGATCGTGCCGCGTCATGTGCTGGGCGGGTCCGGCGTACAGGCGCCGAGCGATACGCTGAACGTCGCGGGCATCGGCGTGGGAGGCCGCGGGCGCGCGAATGTCCGCGGTTGCAGCAGCGAGAACATCGTTGCGCTGTGCGACGCGGACCTCGGCTTCGCCGCGCGCACCTTCCGGGAGTTTCCCGGCGCTCGTGTCCATCAGGACTACCGGCAGATGCTCGACCGCGAGACCGACCTCGACGCGGTGGTCATCGCGACGCCGGACCATACCCACGCCGTGATTGCAATGGAGGCGCTGAAGCGGGGCAAGCACGTCTACTGCGAGAAGCCGCTGACACGCACGGTGGCCGAGGCCCGCGCACTGGCCGCCGCGGCCCGTGAGGAGGGTGTCGCTACCCAGATGGGGAACCAGGGCCACGCAGGGGAGGGGACCCGCCAGATCCGCGAGTGGCTGGAGGCAGGGGTCATCGGGACCGTGCGGGAGGTCCACTACTGGACCAACCGGCCCATCTGGCCGCAGGCGATCGAGCGGCCGACCGAAGCGCACCACGCACCGCCCGGGCTCGATTGGGACCTGTTCCTCGGACCGGCTCCCCATCGTCCGTATCACCCGGCCTATCACCCGTTCCGCTGGCGCGGTTGGTGGGACTACGGCACCGGCGCCCTGGGAGACATCGCCTGCCACGCCATGGACGCCGCTTTCTGGGCGCTCGAGCTCGGCCAGCCCACACGCATCGAGGCCGAGACTTCGCCGCTCTTTGCCGAGACCGCACCGGCCGTCTCACGCATTCTCTACGAGTTCCCGGGGCGGGGCGAACGCCTCCCGATCCGGGTCGTCTGGCGCGACGGGAGCCTGGCGCCCCCGCGTCCGCCCCAGCTGGCGGCGGGAGAGCGGTTGCCCGGCGGGACCAGCGGCCAACTCTTCGTCGGCGACGACGGCGTGATCGGAGCCGACATGTACGGCCGCGAGCCGCGCGTGTTCCCTACCGCGCTGCACGAGGACCTGATGGCCAGCCCGCCGCCGAAGAAGTACCCGCGGTCGCCGGGCGTCTACCGCGAATGGATCGACGCCTGCAAGGGCAACGGCGCCGCCGGGTCCAGCTTCGACGAGCATGCCGGTCCGTTGACCGAGGTCGTGCTGCTCGGCAACCTGGCCGTTCGCAGCGGCACCGCCATCGATTGGGACGCGGAACGGATGCGCGTCTCGAACGTGCCCGAGGCCAACGCGTTTCTCGACGAGCATTACCGCGAAGGCTGGAGCCTCTGATGCCGACCCGACCCGTGCGGCATCGTCAGGCCGGCACGCGCCGCCGCACGGCCGGGATCGGCTTGCGGCCCGCCTACCGGGCCGGGCGTTGCGGCAGCGCGAACGTGTAGACCGCGTTCGTACGATTGCCGCCCACCGGCACCGCGATGAACTGCCTTCCGTCGACCGCGTAGGTGATCGGGAAACCTTGCGCCGAGGCGTGCATGCGGGTCCTGAACAGGACGTCGCCGGTCGCCGCGTCGTGCACATACAGGTAGCGGTCGGTGTCGGCGCCGACCACGAGGCCGCCGGCCGTGGTGAGCGCCGCCGCCCCGGGGCGCGTCTCCATCGAGTGCCGCCAGATGATCTCGCCGCTGTCGATGTCCATGGCGATCAGATGGCCGGCATGCTCCCCGCTGTCCGGATGCACCCTGCTGCCGCGCTGCATGAAACCCCGGTTCCGGTAGTAGTCGTTCCCGATCTCCTGCGGCAGCTCGGTGAACATCCCGGTGACGCAGGTCGGGTGAATCGGGATGTAGAGCGCCTCGGTCTCCGGGTGGTAGGCGCTCGCGCGCCAGTTGCGGACGCCGCCCAGATTCGGACAGAACTCGAGCTCGACGCCGGCCTCGGGCACCATGCCGGGCCGGTAGGCCACCGCGCCGGTCTGCGGGTCGACGTCGAGGGCGTTCTGATAGCCGAGGTCGTGCGCGGCCACGAAAGCGCCGGTCACCCGGTCGAGCTCCCACAGGATGCCGTGCTTGCCCATCTTGAAGAGCGAACGCCGCCCGTTGTGGTCGATCAGGACGCTTTCGAACACCTCATCGAGATCGAGGGTCTCGCCCGGCACGAACTGGAAGTACCAGGCGAGCTCGCCGGTGTCGCCGTTCAGCGCGAGCACGCTGTTCGTGTACAGCGCATCCCCGTCGGTCTTGCGTGAGACCCGCGCCCACGGTTTGGCCTGCGAGGTCGACCAGTAGGTCAGGTTGGTCTCCGGATCGTAGCTGCCCGGGATCCAGGAGTCGGAGCCGGCCCGGAACGCCAGCGGCAGGTCGCCCCACGTGTCGCCTCCCGGCTCGCCGGGGCGGGCGATGGTCGAGGTGCGCCACACCTGCTCCCCGGTATCCGGGTCGTGGGCCGAGATGAAGCAGACGTCGTTCTTGTAGTTCTGGCAGCCGGTCATCCCGGCCACGATGTTCCCGTTCACCACGATCGGCCCGCTGGAGTAGCGGTAGCCGAGCGCATGGTCCGCCACGGTGTGATCCCAGGCCACCTCGCCGGTGCGCGCGTCGAGCGCCACGATGTGCGCCTCGGTGGTGTTCAGGTAGATCTTGTCGCCGTAGAGGGCGATCGAACGGCTGCCGCGGCTGGGGCGGCGGACGCCGTCGGCGTCGGGCAGCTCGGCGGGCGGCGGCGCGTACTCCCACAGGAGCTCGCCGGTCGCCGCGTCGAGCGCCTGCACGCTGTTGCCGGGATTGGGGACGTACATCACCCCACTGCGCACCAGCGGGCCCGCCTGGCTGAGGCCCTCGGCCAGCGACCAGGCCCAGGCGAGCTGCAGCAGGTGGGCGTTGTCCCGGTCAATCTGATCGAGTGGGCTGTAGCCCCATCCGTCCAGGGTGCGCCGCCAGTTCAGCCAGTCGGCGGGGTCGGGGTCCTGGAGCATCGCATCGGTTACCGGCGCGGATTCCGGGGCCTGCGCACCCAGGAGCACTCCTGGCGGCGCGGTTGCCACGAGCACGAGTACGGCGACCCAGAGACGGCGTCGACGGCAGTTCCTGGACATGGCGTCTCCTTCGTGGTTGAGCACGTTTCCGAGCGGGGGCGATGCGAACCCGTCCTCCCCGATTCCCGATGGTGCGACTGTTGTCCCGCGCTGGCGGCTGCCGCCATCGTATCCCGTCCGGGCGACCGATGTGCCACACTCGATCCATGGCTTCACGGCGGTGGAAGGCGGTGGAAACGGATGCGAACGCGGTGGTCCCCGATCGCGGCGTCCCTGGCGTGGCTCGCGCTGGGGGTTCCCGGTCTCGCGCAGGAACCCGACGCCGGCAGCGAGGACGAGTCGCCCGGCTGGTCGAACGCGACCGAGCTGAGCGTCGTACGGACGCAGGGCAATGCGGCGACGCAGACGTTCGGCTTCAAGAACACGCTGCGCCGTAACTGGGGCGGGGCGCGGCTGCGGCTGCGCGTGGACGGCGTCCGTGCGCGGACCGCGGGCGATAGGATTCTCGTGGTCGAGCCGGGGCTGCGTTTTCTGCCGGGGGAGCTGCCGGCCGATTTTGAAACGGGCGTCTCCCGTCTGGGCGGCACGCCCGACGTCGAGCAGTACTTCGTCGAGGGGCGCGCGGAGCTGACCATCAGCGACCGCTTCTTCTGGAATGCCGGCGCGAGCTGGGACCGCAATCACGACGCCGGCATCCGCAACCGTTACGTCTCCTTCGGCGGCGTCGGCAACGTCTGGGCGGACGGCGGCGACCTGTCGTTCTCGACGGGCTACGGATTCAGCTACACGGTGCGCGATGAGACCGAGCCGGATCCGGCGAAGGACGACCGGTTCGGCGGCGTCCGCGTCGATAGCGACTACCACCAGCGGCTCGGCGCGGGGCTGGAGCTCGACAGCGACGCGGCGCTGAACGTGAACCTGCTGTCAGCCTCCGACTACTCGCTGAACGTGACCAACGCGGTCGGCGTGGCCATCAACGATCACCTGTCGCTACGGGTCAGCCTGCAGCATCTCTACGAGCACCGGCCAGCGCTGGAGGACACGGGCATCGTGGCGCGTGTCGCGCTGATCGATCCGGACGGCGTGCCCGGCAGCGGGGACGAGCTGTTCGAGACGGTGGCGGCCGGCGGCGCGGCGATCGACTTCGGCACCGGACAGGTCCGCAAGGCGGGTCTGGACGCGATCTTCCGGACCGCGCTGGTGATCAGCTTCTGAAAAGCGGGCCACAGGGTCCGGCACCCGGCGAGTCAGCCCCGCGTTCGCGCTCGCCGGTCCGGCAGGCGCGGCGTTCTGCGGCGCCACTCCTAGAACTGGTCGTTCGTGGCCCTTGGGACGTCGCGGATCTTCTCCTGTACCGTGCCCGGAATCCCCAGCCGCGTGTTGGCGCCGAGCCGCTCGAGCAGCGCTGCACTCTCAGGCCAGCTCTGGAACTGGAAGGACTGCTTGGTGCCCTCGGCGATGCGATAGGGCGTGCGCCCCCGGAAGTCGCGCGCGTCGATATCGGCGCCCTCGGCCACCAGGTACTCGATTACCTCGTTCAGCCCGCGGTACGCGGCGCCGTGCAGCGCCGTGAAGTCGGCCTCGTTGGTGGCGTTGATGTCGGCTCCCGCCTCCAGCAGGACCCGGACCGCGGCCTCGGCGCTCTCCGAGCGGACGCCGCGCGGTTCACGCGGGGTATAGGTAGCGCGGCCGAGGCCCGCCGCCACCATGAACGGGGTGGTGCCGTCGTCGGTCGTCAGGTGCTGGTCGGCGCCCGCGGCCAGCAGCGTCCGGATGATCTCGATCGCCCCGCGACCGCCCGCGGCGTTGGCCGCGTACGCCGCCACCCAGAGCGGCGTGGCTCCGCGCAGGTCCCCGGTGCCGGTGGCGAACCCCTCGAACGCGCCCTTGGTCGGATGCCCGATGTAGCTCATGAACATGGCCGATGTCGTGATCCGCACGTTCACGTCGGCACCGCGCTCGAGGAGCATCTGCAACAGGGTCAGCCGCCGGTCCGGCGCCAGGTTGCGCCCCCGGAACCGCCCGCCGTAGCCGTGCCCCCGCGACCAGTCGCCAAGCCACGTGCCGACGTTGGCGGCGGCCACGTGCAGCGCGCGGATGCCGCCCATCGCGCCGTTCGGATCGGCGCCCCGGCGCAGCAGGAAGCGCGCAAACTCGTCCTGCCCGTTCGCGATGGCGTAGGGCAGGGCATGGGTGCCGTCCGCACCGGTGTCGTTGACGTCGACGCCCGCCGCGATGAGCGCCTCGGCCATCGGGATGTCGCCGTTGGCCGCCGCGAACAGGAGCGGGGTGAACCCGTCGGCCGTCGACGTCGCGGGCTCGGCGCCGCCGTCGAGCAGCGCGCGCGTCACCTCGGCGTGCGAGCCGGCCACCGCCCACATCAGCGCCGTGCCGCTCGCGGCGCCCGTGCGGGCGTTCACCGCCGCGCCGCTCGCTAGCAACGCTTCGACCACCGGCAGGCTGCCGGTGCGCGCGGCCACCATCAACGGCGTCAGGCCGCTGGTCCGTGCCGCGTTCGCGTCGGCGCCCGCCTCCAGCAGCTTCTCGACCATCGCGAGACTCGTGTTCTCCGCCGCCCGGTCGAGCGGCGTCACGCCGTGGTCGTCGGCCGCGTTCACGCCGGCGCCGGCGGCCAGCAGCAGGTCGGCCATGTCGAGGTCGTTCCAGTGGGCCGCCCAGAGGAGCGCGGTCGAGCCGTCCGCCCAGGGCGAATCCACATCGGCTCCGCGATCGAGGAGCGCGCGGACCGTCTGCAGATCCTGGCCCGCGGCGGCCTCCACCACGCGCGTATCCTGCGCGGCGGCGATCGGCGCCGCAGCGGCCAGCACACCCGCGATAACCACGAGACCCGCCGGCCGGTACATGCTGCTCATCGTCCTGTCTCCCCGAGTCCGTCGGGAACTCCACTCGAATTGCAGCGGGGCTCCTGCCACGAACTCCTCACGTTCGTGTCGACTACGGCGGCGATCCTTCTGTTGCCATGACGATCCGACCGTTACGGCCCACTATACGCAGGCGGGCGGGAGCCGTCCATACCTGTCGATAACGCGGGCGAGCGGAAGCCGTCCAGCGATCTTCCGGTCGCGGCGCAGCGCGGGCGGTCCGGACCCGCGGTGCTATACTGCCCTCCCGAACACCACAATCGGCATTCCGGAACGCGGACCACGAGGCGAACGACCATGTTCATGCCGAGGCTGTTGGGCACGGTGGGACTCGTTGGAATCGTGGCGGCGGGCGCGCTGCCGAACGCTGCGGCCGTGGCGGCCGAGCCGGCCGAGCCGTCGCCGGCCGCGGGCGAGCCGGCGCCGCAAGCCGCGGCAGCCGCTGAGGAGGTCCTGTCGCGGGCGATCTTCGACCGCTACTGCATCACCTGTCACAACGAGCGGCTGCAGACGGCCGGCCTCATGCTCGACCGGCTGGATGTCGGGGACGTCGCCGGCAACGCCGACGTGCTCGAGAAGGTCGTCCGCAAGCTGCGGGCCGGGCAGATGCCGCCCGAGGGCCGGCCACGGCCGGCGCCGGAGGCGATCGACGCTTTCGCGACCTCTCTCGAGACCGCGCTCGACCGGGTGGCCGCCGCCGACCCCAATCCCGGACGCGTCGTCACGCGCCGGCTGAACCGCGTCGAGTACGTCAACGCCATCGAGGATCTGCTGGGGCTGGAGATCGACGGCGAGGCGCTGCTGCCGAGCGACATGGCGGGCTTCGGCTTCGACAACAATGCCGAGGTGCTCTCGATCACCCCGGCGCTGATGGCCCGCTACATAGCGGCCGCGACCAAGATCAGCCGCGCGGCCGTCGGGAGCCCCGACAACCGCCCGGTCATGCAGGTCTACCGCACCGGGTTCGAGCGCCGCGACGTGCGGCTCGACGAGCGCATGCCGTTCGCCACCCACGGCGGCATCGTCGTCCGGCACCACTTTCCGCTCGACGGGGAGTACGTCTTCACGATCCGGATGAAGCGCAACGGCACGAGCCAGGTCATCGAGGGCATCGGCGAGCGCGCGCACCAGATCGAGGTGCGGGTGGACCGCGCGCTCGTCAGGCGCTACGAGGTCGGTGGCGAGTACCCGGGGCCGGATCCCGGCTCGCTGATCGCGCCGCGCGAGGACGACATCGCCGGCCAGCGGCTGCACGAGTACCGCATGACGGCCGACAACGGGATGAGCTTCCGCCTGCCTCTCGCGGCCGGCACCCGGCTCGTTTCCGTGGCGTTCGCGGACGCCGCCCCGAGCCCGGCCGCGGTCACGGATCTGCCGGCCATCGGGATGCTCTACATCGCCGGCCCGTTCGACGGCTCGGTGCCGGCGGAGACGGCCAGCCGCGAGAAGATCTTCGCCTGCCGTCCGGCTGACGCGACGCCGGGAGCCGAGGAGGCGTGTGCGCGGGAGATCCTCGGGTCGCTCGCGCGCCGCGCATACCGCCGGCCGGTCACCGGGGCGGAGGTCGAGGCGCTGCTCGATGCGTATCGCGAGGGCCGCGGCGAGCGGGACTTCGAGGCGGGCATCGAGCGCGGTATCGAGACGCTGCTCGCGATGCCGCAGTTCCTGCTCAGAGTCGAGGCCAGGCCGGTGGACGCGCGGCCGGGCGAGGCCCATTCGCTGAGCGATCTGGAGCTGGCGTCGCGGCTGTCGTTCTTCCTCTGGCGGAGCCTGCCGGACGACGAGCTGATCGATCTGGGGGCGGCTGGCCGCCTGAGCGAGCCGGCCGTGCTGTCGGCCCAGGTGCGGCGGATGCTGTCCGATCGGCGCGCCGGCCGCTTCATGAACGATTTCGTCGGCCAGTGGCTGCAGATGCGCGACATCCAGTCGCACGAGCCCGACGGCCGGTTGTTCCCGGCGTTCGACGACACGCTGCGCGCGGCCATGGTGCGCGAGACGGAGCTGTTCTTCGAGAGTCAGGTGCGCGGCGACCGGCCGATCCCGGAGCTGCTCGAGGCGGATTACACGTTCCTGAACGAGCAGTTGGCCCGGCACTACGGGGTGGACGATGTCTACGGGAGCCATTTCCGGCGCGTGGCGTGGAACGACGAACGCCGGCACGGGTTGCTGGGTCACGCCAGCCTCCTGACCGTCACGTCGTACGCCAACCGGACGTCGGTGGTGCTGCGCGGAAAGTGGGTGCTGGAGGCGCTGCTCGGCGCGCCGCCGCCGCCGGCGCCCGCCAACGTCCCGCCGCTGGACGAGAGCGACGCGGCGCAGCCCACGTCGCTGCGGGAGCGGATGGAGGCGCACCGGAGGAACCCGGTCTGCGCGAATTGCCATCGGCGAATGGACCCGCTCGGGTTCGCGCTCGAGAACTTCGACGCGATCGGGCGCTGGCGCGACAGCGACGGCGGGGCGGACATCGACGCCGCCATCGAGCTGTCGGGGGCGCCCGTCGACAGCCCGCGCGCGTTCCGCCAGGCGCTGCTGCGCGAGGGCGACGGCGAGTTCGTCAGAACCGTGGCGGAGAAGCTGCTGACCTACGCCCTCGGGCGCGGGGTCATGTACTACGACGCGCCGGCGATCCGCCGGATGGTACGGGCGCTCGAAGACGGCGGCTGGCGCTGGTCGTCGCTCGTGCAGCAGGTGGTGTCGAGCGAGCCGTTCCGGATGCAGCGGATACCCGGCGACGGCGCGCCGGCGGCGGCCGACGCACAGCAGTAGGACGGCGGGCAACGAGGATGAGCGCGCGCCACGGTGGCGCGCGCGAAGGGTATCGGAGCGGGGTTCGCATCAAAGGGAGAGAAGGCATGTTCATCAGCAAGATGCATCTGCCACGCCGGACCGTGCTGCGCGGGCTCGGCGCGACGGTGGCGCTGCCGCTGCTCGACTGCATGGTCCCGGCGCTGACCGCGACCAGCAAGACCGCCGCGGCGCCGGTGCGGCGGTTCGGCATCTTCTACGTGCCCAACGGGATGTCGATGCCGTACTGGTCGCCGAAGGCCGAGGGACCGCTCGGCGCGGACAATCTGCCGCCGACGCTGCAGTCGGCGGCGAGCTTCGCGGACCGGGTCCTGATGTGCGGCGGCCTGAACGACGAGGCGGCGAACCTGGTCAAGGGGGGCGGGGCGCACGCGCGCGCGGCCGGCACGTTCCTGACCTGCGTGCCGTTCCGGCACACCAACGGCGCCGACGTCTACGCCGAGACCACGATGGACCAAATCGCGGCGCGGGAGCTCTCCAAGGAGACGCAGATCACGTCGCTGGAGCTGGGGATCGAGCCCAACTCCATGCTGGGGACCTGCGGCGGCGCGTCGTGCGCCTACACCAACACCATCTCCTGGCGCACGCCGACGACCCCGCTGCCGACGGAGAACGATCCGCGCGCCGTATTCGAGATGCTGTTCGGCACGAGCGGCAGCACGAATCGGGAAGCCCGGCTCGCCCGCATGCGGCGTGACCGGAGCATCCTGGACAGCGTGAACGAGGCGCTGAGCGATCTCGAGCTCGTGATCGGCGCGAGCGACCGCAACAAGCTCGACGAGTATCTGGACGCGCTGCGCGACATCGAGCGGCGCATCCAGATGGCCGAGCAGCAGAGCGCCCGGGAGCTCCCGGTGGTCGATCAGCCGGTCGGCGTGCCGAGCGACTACGCCGAGCACGCGCGGCTGATGATGGACCTGCTGGGGCTCGCCTGGCAGACCGACCTGACCCGCATCAGCACGTTCATGCTGGCGCGCGAGATCAGCGGTCGGGCGTACCCGGAGGTGGGCGTGCCCGATTCGCACCACCCCCTCTCGCATCACCAGGACGAGCCGGCCAAGCTGGCGCGGCTGCACAAGATCAACGAGCACCACTTCCGGCAGTTCGCCTACCTCGTCGAGAAGCTCGCCGCGCTGCCGGAGGGCGACGGCACGATGCTCGACCACACGCTGATGCTCTACGGGACCGGGATCAGCGACAGCAACACGCACTTCTACGACGACCTGCCGATCGCCCTGGTGGGCGGGACGAAGGCCGGCATCAAGGGTGGGCGCTACGTGCGCTACCCGCAGGGCACGCCGCTGGCGAACCTGTGGGTCACGGTCCTTGAGAAGCTGGGCCTGCCCGTGGAGACGTTCGGCGACAGCACGGGCCCGCTCGGCCGGTTGACGGATGTGTAAAGGCCTGCGCCACGGACACGGCTGCCGGTACGGGCGCCTCTGTTCCGGCAGCCGTGGGAGCGTCGCGGGGTCGACCCGCAGCGGGGGCGGCGCCCGAGCCCAAGCCCGCATGGCCACCTGGTGAAGATCGACATCGAGACGCACGCGGTTCGCCTATCACGTCTATCCCGACATGGATCGCGGGTTCGCGGGCGGCGGAAGCCGTGCCATCGACTACGTCGCGCTGGTGCGGGGACGTGACGACGGTGCGGCGGCGGAGTCGGCGGGCGACGGCGCCGTCCGGCTGGCGTGGGAGCGGACCCTCGCGTTTCTCGAGTGACGACGCGCGCCAGACGATGAGACACCACCGCGGAGAGGGCACGACGCGGAGGTGTTGGTCGTTGTCCTGCTGCCCTGCGAACGGGTGTTTTGGCCGCCCACCTCGTGTCTGCTGACGTCGGGGTGAGTCAGGCGGCTGAGAGCGTCGAGGAGTGAATCGATGTCGAGACTGCACCGGCAGATGGATCGGCGAACGCTTCTGAAGCTGGTGGGTGCGGCCGGTGCGACGGCCAGCGTCGCGTCGACGGACGGGAGTCCGTTTGGACCGGCCGCCGTGCACGCGACCGGCGGCGCCGGGGTTCCTGCGGCCCGCCAGGCGTCCTCGCCAACGGGGGTCGATCCCTTCGAGGTGCAGGTCAGCGACGCCGACCTGCAGGATTTGAGCCGCCGCCTGCAATCGCCGCGGTGGCCTCCCGATTCGCCAGGGGAGCCCTGGTCCTACGGGACGGACCGCGCCTATCTGGAAGAGCTGATCGGTTACTGGCGCGACGAGTACGACTGGCGGCCGCACGAGGCGGCCCTCAACGCGTTCGATCACTACACGACGACTATCGACGGCCAACTCGTGCATTTCGTCCACCAGCGCGGACGCGGGCCGGCCCCGCTGGCGCTCGTCATGTCCCACGGTTGGCCGGGCACCATCTGGGAGATGCTTCCGTCGGTGATGGCGCTGGCGGACCCGGCGTCCCACGGCGGCGACGCGGCCGACGCGTTCGATGTGGTGGTGCCGTCCATCCCCGGCTTCGGGTTTTCCGGCGAGCCGGCCGAGGGGACCGACGTCGTGCGCACGGCCGAGCTCTGGGTCGCCCTGATGGATCGGCTCGGCTACGAGCGTTTCGGCGCCTACGGCAGCGACTGGGGCGCCGGCATCACGCGCGTGCTCGGCGCCAGCTACCCGGACCGGCTGGTGGGCGTGCACACGCCCGGTGCGCCGCCGCGCCTGCAGCGGGAGCCGGAGACCGACGCCGAGCGCGACTACCTCGCCCGGGCGAACCTCTGGTCGGTCGACGAGACCGGCTACCAGCGCATCCAGGGGACCAAGCCGCAGACGCTGGCGTTCGGGCTGACCGACTCGCCGGTCGGGCTCGCCGCGTGGATCACCGAGAAGCTGCGCTCGTGGAGCGACTGCGACGGCGATGTCGAGACGCGGTTCAGCAAGGACCAGATCCTCACGCTGATCTCGATCTACTGGCACACGCGTACCATCGGCACCAGCGTCCGCTACTACCACGCGAACGGCCTGGGCAGCTCGCGCCAGCGGCGAGGGGCCGTGGGGCCGGTGCAGGTACCGCAGGGGTTTGCCGAATTCGTCGGCATCCCGCTGCGCGCGCATCCGCCACGGTCAATCTTGAGCGAGCCGGCCGAGAACGTCACGCACTGGACGGTCCACGACACGGGCGGACACTTCCCCGCCATCGAGGAGCCGGAACTGCTCGTCGAGGACCTGCGGACGTTCTTCCGGCCGCTGCGGCCGGCGTAAGCGGCTGAGCCTGCACGAGGCAATCGCGGTCGGGGGCCAGGCAGGGTCGGTCGCGCAGTTCGTCCGCTCCGTTGTCCCTTGCGTCTCGCGTGCGGCCGCTTGACCTGTCGGATGCTTGAGCCTCCAGCGAAGCCGTGCGCGCAACCCCCGCAGCCGCGAGTCGCTCGCCGACGTTCGCGGGGCACGGGATCAGGGGTGTCTGGCGTGGCGTGTTCATCGACGAGCGGAACATGATCAGTCTGTCACGCCTCCAAATGCTCGCCTGGACGGTCGTTGTGCTCTCCGCCTACGGAACGGCGGCGCTCGCGCGCGTTCGCCTGGATCCTTCGCACGCCCTCGACGTGAGCATTCAACCGGAGCTGTGGCTTCTCATGGGGATCAGCACTACGTCGCTGGTGGGATCTCCCCTGATTAAGAGCAGGCGCCTGTGGTTCCGAAAGCCCGGGACCACGCGGCCTCGTGGTCATCGTCCGGGGTGTCTACAGGCCGCGATCTTGCATCGAAGGACGCGAAACGCGATCATGGGCGGTCAGCCGCCCGGGAGGACGGACGACGATGCAGGCCGCGGATACACCGCCTCCCTTCGACACGCAACGGGCCGTCGAGCACCTCCAGGCCGGCGGACTGAGCAGCGGGCAGGCCGTCGCGATCACGCGAACGCTGGTCGATGCGACGGCGAACCTCGCTACCAAGGCGGATCTCGCCGCCTTGGGGGCCCGGTTGCAGACGGAGATCACCGGTGTACAGACGGAGATCGACGATCTCAAGCAGTCGGTCGACGAGAACCGGAAGCTGATCGGCCAGACCAGGGATTCCGTCGTGGAAGTTCGGGAAGAGATCGGTCGGATCAGGCTCGAGATCACGCAATCCCACGCGAGCACGGTGCGGATGATGCTCTTCATGTCCTTCGGCATCATCGGTGCGATTGTGGGTCTGCTCCGGTGGGTGCTTCCCCAATAGGCGGTCGCCCCTGCCGGTATGCCGCCCGGAGTCACGTCCGAACACTTCTCGGTCTGCTCTGCCGCCGCCGCGTCTTTGCCAGGCTGGCGCCGCCGAACCCGTCGGGAGGCTCCGTGTCCGGCCCGGCTCCGACCGCGCCCGGGACCCTGCGCCGCAGCACTCAGTCCGTTGCGTTCTGCGGCGCAGACTCCTAGAATACGACGAACCGGGACGGCGTCCGCGAATTCCCGGCGCAGGAGAAAACGCATGCTGAATCCCCGGCGAGTCGGCATCGTCGTCATGCTCATGGGGCTGTTGGGCGCCGGGAGCCTCGCCGCTCCCGTCGAAGCGCAGGAGTCGTCAGCCGCAGCGGTGGCGGCCGACGCGCCCCACCACGCCCTGGTCAACCGCTACTGCCTGTCGTGCCACAACGACCGGACCCGGACGGCCGGGCTCGCGCTCGAGACGATCAACACGCAGGCGCTCGGGGACAACTGGGAGGCGTGGGAGAAGGTCGCCCGCAAGCTGCGCGCGCGACAGATGCCGCCGGCCGGTGGACGCCGGCCCGACGAAACCAGCTACAAGACCGCGCTCGCTTCGCTGGAGACGGCGCTCGACGGCTTGGCCGCAGCACATCCGGATCCGGGCCGCACCGATACCTTCCGGCGCCTGAACCGCACCGAGTACCACAACGCGGTCCGCGACCTGCTCGCGCTGGAGGTCGACGTCACCGACCTGCTGCCGGGCGACTCGTCGAGCTTCGGCTTCGACAACATCACGGTCGGCGATCTGTCGCCGACGCTGCTCGAGCGCTACGTCTCGGCGGCGGAGAAAATCGCACAGCTCGCGGTCGGCCGGGTCGGCCGGGCGCCGGGTGGCACCACGGTCCGGCTCCGTCCGGACCTGACGCAGGAGAAGCACATCGCGGGGTTGCCGGTCGGCACGCGCGGGGGCGTCCTCGTCGAGCACACGTTCCCCGTCGACGGCCACTACGAGGTGTCGATGCGCCTGGCCCGCGACCGCAACGAGCACGTCGAGGGTCTGACCGGGGCTCACCAGGTGGAGCTGCTTCTGGACGGCGAGCGCGTGGAGCTGTTTACGGTAGAGCGGCCGGCGTACCGGGAGGACGTGGCGCTGATCTATCAGCCTTCCCACGACAACGTGGACGCGCACCTGAAGGTCCGCATGCCGGTGAACGCCGGTCCGCACACGTTGGGGGTCACGTTCCCGAAGCTCCCGTCGCTGCTCAAGGAGACGGCGCGGCAGCCCTACGAGGCGCACTTCAACTACTACCGCCACCCGCGGCTCCAACCGGCCGTCTACGAGGTGTCGATCACGGGTCCGTACGACGCGACCGGGCCGGGCAGCACGCCGAGCCGGGAGCAGGTGCTCATCTGCCGGCCGGACACCCCGGACGAGGACGACACCTGCGCGACGCGGATCCTCAAGAAGTTGATGCGCCGGGCGTACCGCCGGCCGGTCACCGAGGCGGATCTGCAGGGGCCGTTCGAGCTCTACCGCGCGGCACGCGCGGCGGACGGGTTCGAGGCGGGGGTGGAGATGGCGGTGGCCGCCGTGCTGGTCAGCCCCGAGTTCCTCTTCCGCGTCGAGCAGGATCCGAACGGCGTCGAGGCGGACGAGGCCTATCGCCTCGACGACCTGGAGCTGGCGTCGCGGCTGTCGTTCTTCCTGTGGAGCAGCATCCCGGACGATGAGCTGCTCGATCTGGCCGAGCGGCGCATGCTCCGGGATCCGGATGTCCTGGCGCAACAGGTGCGGCGGATGCTGGCCGACCCGCGCTCGCGCAACCTGGTGACCAACTTCGCCGGGCAGTGGCTGCACCTGCGCAACCTCGACGCGATCGCGCCGGACATGCGCGTCTTCCCGGACTTCGACGACAACCTCCGCCAGGCCTTCCGGCAGGAGACGGAGATGCTCGTCGACAGCGTGATGCGCGAGGACCGCAGCGTGCTCGATCTGCTGCGCGCGGACTACACGTTCGTTAACGAGCGCCTGGCCAAGCACTACGGCATCCCGTACGTCTACGGCAGCCGGTTCCGCCGCGTCGAGTTCGACGGCGACGAGGACCACGCCCCGCGGGGCGGCCTGCTGCGCCAGGGGAGCATCCTGCTGGTCACGTCCTACGCTACTCGCACGTCGCCGGTGATCCGTGGCAAGTGGATCCTGGACAACGTGCTGGGTGTGCCCCCGCCCCCGCCGCCTGCCAACGTGCCGGAGTTGGAGGAGACGGGGACCGGCGCACGGGCGCTGTCTATGCGGGAGCGGCTCGCCGGGCACCGGGCCAACCCGGCGTGCGCGAGCTGCCACCGCCTGATGGACCCCGTCGGGTTCGCTTTCGAGAACTACGACGCGGTCGGACGCTGGCGGATCGCCGACAGCGGTGCGCCGATCGATGCCTCCGGAACGCTGTTCGACGGCTCGGCCTTCGACGGCGTGGGCGAGCTGCAGGCAGCGCTGCTGGCCCGTCCGGAGCTGTTCGTCACCACCCTGGCCGAGAAGCTGCTGACGTTCGCCACGGGGAGAGGGGTCGAGTACTACGACGGGCCCGCCATCCGCCGGATCGTGCGCGAAGCGGAGGCGGACGACTTCCGGTTCTCGTCGCTCGTCCTGGAAATCGTCAACAGCGCGCCGTTCCAGATGAGGAAAGCATCATGATCATCTCGAAGAAGGCCTTGCCGCGGCGGACGTTCCTGCGGGGTATGGGCGCGACCGTCGCGCTCCCGCTCCTCGATGCGATGGTGCCGTCGATGACGGCCCTGGCGAAGACCGCGGCCGCCCCGGTGCGGCGGCTCGGCTTCGTGTACATCCCGATGGGCTCGCACATCGCGAGCTGGACCCCGCCGGGCGAGGCGGGCGCGCTGACGAAGCTGTCGCCGAGCCTCAGCCCGCTGGCGCCGGTGCAGGACCAGCTCACCGTCCTGTCCAACCTGGAGCTGCGCAACGCGTATCCGGGCACGCACGCCACCTCCAACGCGGCCTTCCTGAGCGCTGCGACCGCGAAGTGGACCGAGAGCAGCGACTACTACCTCGGCACGACGGTCGACCAGATCGCGGCGCAGCAGATGGGGCAGGAGACGCGGCTTCCGTCGCTCGAGCTGGCCATGGACCTGATGGACATGGTAGGGCAGTGCGACAACGGCTACGCCTGCGTCTACCAGAACAACCTGTCGTGGTCGTCGCCGACGACGCCGCTGCCGTCCGAGGCGCACCCGCGCGTCGTGTTCGAGCGGCTGTTCGGAGAAGGGGGCAGCGCCGAGGAACGGCGCGCCGCACTCGGGCGCCGGGCCAGCCTGCTCGACTGGGTGCGCGACGACATCGCCCGCCTGCAGGGGCAGCTCGGCTCGGCCGACCGCACGAAGGTCACCGAGTACCTCGACACGGTGCGCGAGGTGGAGCGCCGCATCCAGCGGGCCGAGTCGGAGACCATGGACAACCCGCTGCCGGACCTCGACCGTCCCGTCGGCGTCCCGGCCGCCTACGCCGACCACGCGAAGCTGATGTTCGACCTGCAGCTACTGGCGCTGCAGGGCGACGTGACCCGGGTCGTCACGTTCCAGCTCTCGCGCGAGGCGAGCAACCGGACCTACACCGAGATCGGCGTGCCCGATCCGCACCACCCGACATCGCACCACGGGAACGACCCGGCCAAGCTCGCCATGCTGGCGAAGATCAACCAGTACCACGTGTCGCTGTTCGGCTACTTCCTGGAGAGGCTGGCCGAGGTGCCGGACGGGGACGGCTCGCTGCTCGACCACTCGCTCTACCTGTACGGCAGCGGCATGGGCAACCCGAACGTTCACGATCACACCGATCTGCCGATCGTCGTGGCGGGCGGCGGCGCGGGCCGGTCGAAGGGCGGACGCCACCTGAAGTACGCCGAGCCCGAGCCGATGGCGAACCTGCACCTGGCGCTGCTGGATGCAGTCGGCGTCCGTTTGGACAAGTTCGCGGACAGCACGCGGCGCATCGAGACGCTGCTCGATCCGCTGTCGCTGGCCGGCTGATGGAGGTGCCGGGAGTCTGCGCCGTCAGGAGACGGCGCAGGCTTCCGGACAGGCTTGGCTGCGCGGGGTTCGGAGCCGCCAGCCGAGGGTTTGCGGGCTTGGAAAGCGGGGAGTTGCGCCGCAGAAGCGCGTAGACGATACCGACCTGGGCGGGGAGTACCGAGGAACGCCGACAGGAGCTGGGGAGAGAACAGTCATGCGCTGCATATGCTGTACGGGGGCTGGGCTTGCCATAGCGCTGCTGGCTGTGCCGCTGGGGGCAGCCGGTGCCGACGCGCCGCTGGCCGACGCGGTGCAGCAGCGGGATCTTGCCGCGGTCGGTGACCTGCTGCAGGCGTCGATAGACGTCAACGCGCCGCAAGTGGACGGGATGACGGCGCTCCACTGGGCCGCGTACCACGACGATGCGGATCTGGTGGGGAGACTCGTGACGGCCGGCGCGGACGTGCATGCCCAGAACCGGTACGGCGTCACGGCGCTCTCGCTGGCGGCCGAGAATGCCAACGTCGAGATGGTCGAGAGGCTTCTGGCGGCCGGCGCCGATCCGAACACCACGCTCCCCGGCGGCGAGACCGTGCTGATGACGGCGGCGCGCACCGGCCGGGTGGGCGCGGTACGCGCCCTCCTGGCGGCCGGCGCCGACATCGGGGCCGGGGAGCCCGAGCGCGGGCAGAACGCCCTGATGTGGGCGGTGGCCGAGGGGCACGTCGACGTGGTGGGGACGCTCGTCGAGGTCGGGGCGGACTTCCGCGCCCCGCTCGCTTCCGGATTCACCCCGTTCCTGTTCGCCGTCCGCGAGGGACACCTGGGCGTCGTGCAGACGCTGCTTGCCGCGGGCGTCGACGTCGACCGTACCGTCGACGAGGTGTTCCGTCGGGAACGGGCGTACCGCACCGGCGCGCCGCTGCGCGTCGGTACCACGGCGCTGATGGTGGCGGTCACCAACGCCCACTGGGACGTCGCCGCGGCGCTGCTCGCCGCTGGCGCCGATCCGAACGCTGCCGGACCCGGCTATACCGCGCTGCATTTGGTTCCCCGGGTGCGCAAGCCGGGGGTAGGCGACAACGACCCGGCGCCGTACGGTTCCGGCCGCATGTCGAGTCTCGATCTCGTCCGCAAGCTCGCCGAGCATGGAGCGGACCTGAACGCGCGGATGACGGAGCGGCGCAACCTCAACGCCACGCGGCATCATGAGGTCGGATCGACGCCGTTCATGCTCGCGGCGCTGGTAGCCGACGCGGAGCTGATGCGCACGCTGGTTGAGCTCGGCGCCGATCCGCTGGCGAAGAACGACGAGTTCAGCACGCCGCTGATGGCCGCGGCAGGGCTCGGAACGCGCTCGCCGGGCGAGGACGCGGGCACCGAGGAAGAGGTGCTCGAGGTGGTGGAGCTGCTCTTGGAGCTCGGGGACGACATCAACGCGGTCGACGATAACGGCGAGACGGCCATGCACGGCGCCGCCTACAAGAACCTCCCACGGGTGGTGGAGTTCCTCGCCGCCAGCGGCGCGAACATCGACGTCTGGAACGAGGAGAACCGCTACGGCTGGACGCCGCTGACCATCGCCCAGGGCTACCGGTTCGGCAACTTCAAGCCGTCCCTGGTGACCGTCGCCGCGCTCGAACGGGTCATGGACCAGGCCGGCGTCACGCCATTGGTCGAGGATGAGGCGGAGGGTGTGGACATCTACGCGCCGACACCCCCGGCTCCGCAGCCGCCTCCAGCCGCCGTACCGCCGCGCTGAGACTCGAGCGGGGGATCGTCGAACTTGGCGGGCGATTACGCATTCGAGCTGTTCCCGGAACTCGCCAGCACGGTGCCCTCGTTCCATGAGGGCGTGCTGCCGTCGCAGGAAATAGAGAAGCTGATTCGCGCCGGCCGCATCCATGCGTCCGAGCCGATCGAGGATGGCCAGATTCAGCCCGCCAGTCTCGACCTGAGACTGGGACGAGTCGCCTTCCGCCTGCAGGCCAGCTTTCTGCCCGGCCGGGAGTCGACGGTGCAGCGTCGGCTCGCCCAACTGGCGATGGCCGAGCTCGATCTGTCGCAGCCTGCCGTGCTCGAGAAGGGTTGCGTCTACCTGGCGCCGCTGATGGAGGAGCTCCGGCTGCCCGACGAACTGGAGGCCAAGGCGAACCCGAAGAGCACCACTGGTCGGCTGGACCTGTTCACGCGGCTCGTTACCGACTACGGCGCCGAGTTCGAGTTCGTGCCGAAGGGTTATTCGGGACCGCTCTACGCGGAGATCGTGCCGCGGACCTTCTCCGTGATTGTCCACCCCGGCCTGAGCCTGTCCCAGCTACGCTTCATCAGGGGACGGGCGCCGTCTTCCGATACGCACCTGCGGGATCTCGACAGGGAAGAGGGACTCATCTACCTTGACGAGACGAACCCCGGAACGGCGTTAATTCGCGACGGTCTGAAAGTGTCGGTCAGCCTGCAGGGAGACCGGGACACGGACATCGTCGCCTATCGGGGCAAGAAGAACACGCCGCTCGTCGACCTGGGAAGGGTGGACCACTACGAGGCCGACCGCTTCTGGGATGCGATTCCCAGCCGGCCGGACGGGCGGCTCATCCTCAATCCGGGAGATTTCTACATCCTCGCGTCACGAGAGCGCGTGCGGGTGCCTCCCCAGTACGCCGCCGAAATGGTGCCGTTCGATCCCTCGGTCGGCGAGTTCAGAATTCACTATGCCGGCTTCTTCGACCCCGGTTTCGGCTACGGCGACAGCAACATCACCGGCACGCGCGCCGTGCTCGAGGTCCGGGCGCACGATACCCCGTTCGTGATCGAGCACGGTCAGGTCGTTGGCCGCCTCGTCTACAGCCGTGTGCTGGACGTGCCGGAGAAGATCTACGGCACGTCGATCGGGTCGTCCTACCAGCGCCAAGAGCTGGCGCTCAGCAAGCAGTTTCGCCGGCCACCGCCGTTGCCGCTGGCTGAATAGGAAGCTGAAACGAACGGCGTAGCGCTACGGGAGCCGCAGCCCGGATGCGGGAACTGTCGCGTCAGTAGTCGACAATCGTCGCCAAGTCGTGATTGCTGATTTTGCTGGCGGATCAACTGGCTCGATACGCCGAACTCCTCGGCCGAATCGTCCGCTCGCTCCGGTTCCAGGTCGTTGCCCGCCAGTCGCTGTCGCACGCCGTCTGACTGGCCGCGGGTGGCCCTTACCCTATGTGCTATGGTGTAAGGAGGACAGGGGGCAGCATGCTCATACGCGTTACCTCGAAGCGGCAGGTGACTTTCCCCGCCCGGGTGCTGGACGCGTTGGGAGTGCGGCCCGGCGACCGCATCGAGCTTCAGGAAGGACCGGACGGCTTCCTCCTGCGTCCCCGGCGCATCGACTACGACCGGCTCGGCACGCTGCGCGGCAAGCTCCGCGGCGGGCAGGGTGCTTTCGATGTCGGAGCCTTCCGCGACGAGCCGCATGACCCCGCGCTTCGGGATTGACACGTCGGTTCTGGTTCGGCTGGTCGCGGGTGACCCGCAAGCCGAGTTCGAGCGTTGCGTCGAGACGCTGCGCTCCCTGATCGAGGACGACGGCGCCGAGATCGTGGTTTCGAACCAGGTCATTGGCGAGGCGTACGTCGCCGTTCAGCATCACTACGGGGTCTCGAAGGCGGATGCCCGCGCCGGCCTGCTCGACGTGCTGCGTAGCGGCATGGTCGCGCCGCTGAACGGGCGGGCGGTTCTTGCGGCCCTGGAAGCACGCGAAGGTGCAGGTCTTCTCGACCGTCTCATCGCTGAAGAGTATTCCCGCGTCGGTCTGGAAGTGCTGACGCTGGATCGCAGGATGGCCACCTTGCCGGCCGTTCGGCGTCTGTGACGTTGATCGGAGAGTCATGCTTGTCCCGATGCGGGCGTCGTCGCTGATCGCGGTCGTCGCGGTCACGGCGGCCCAGTCGCTGTGCAGCCCGAACGCAGGCGCGGCCGCGGACCGGTCGATTCTCGTACTGGCTCCGTCGGCGGAGGACAATCGCATCGAGCCGGCGCGTGAGGCTATCGCATTCTGGAACGACCGGCTGGAGGAGCTCGGCGTGGAGACCCGTTTGGCGGTTCCGCGGGTCGTGGTCGCATCTCCCGTGATGCGCACCGTGGAGAACTACGCCCGCAGCGTCGCACAGCGCGGCGTCCGCCTGCCGGGCGGAGAGGCGGAGCCGGACGCGCCGCGGGAGCTGACGGGCCTGGACGCCGACATCGTCGTGCTGCTGTCGCGCCAGGACATCCTCTCCTACACGTGGCCGCTGCCGCGGACGGACCCGCCGCGCTACCTGGTCGTGATTCGCCTCGCGCGGGGGCTTGACCGCGGCGACGCGATGGTGAGCCGCCACGTCGTCGCCCACGAGCTGGGCCATGCGCTGGGACTGCTGCACAATGATTCCCCACACACGCTCATGTGCGGGCCGTGCCAGCCGCTGACCTCCGAGCCGGACGAGACCGGGTTCCTCCCGCTGACCGACGCAGAGCGCGCGCGGCTCGTCAGGCTGCACGGGCGACGGTAGCTTCGTGTCCGACTCCATTGCGTCACCGTCGCGCCTGGAGCAGCGCGGCGCGAGGCCTGTAGACTCGTCACAGGAGCGCACGGCATCGCCGTCGCGAGACCGGGAGGCACGCATGACGAGGTCGTTCGACGGCCTACGGAAAACCGGTGGGAGGAGGGCATGGCCGGCGTGGGTACCATGGCCGGCGTGGGCACCATGAGTAGGAGGCCGGCAACGAGGACGCATCGTGCCGCGCTGGTCTTTGTGGCGTTCGCCACGGTCGCGCTGCAGGGCGGCGTCGAGGCCGCCGACGACGCGGTCGAAGCGGCCGCGATTGTCGATCGCGCTCTCGAGAGGGCCGCGGCGCAGCGGGAGTCGGGCATCGAGCTCGACTTCGAGTACATCAGTGGCGGCGTCTTCGAGTCTCTGGACCGGGACGGCAACGTGAGCCGTACGGAGACGGGTCGGCGGCGTCACTACGCTCTGGAAGGCTACCTCTATTCGGAGGCCATCGAGCGCGACGGCAAGCCTCTCGACGAGGACGACGCCCGCGACGAGCGCGAGAGGAAGGCGGAGTTCATCCGGGAGGCGCGCCGGCACGCCGCGCGCGGCGAGCGGTACGAGCCGGAGGAGATGAGCGTCGACTTCGACCGCGAGCTGATGGAGCGCTACGACGTGAGAGTGGTCGGGACGGAGGAGGTGCGCGGCCACGCGTGCTGGGTGGTCGCGTTCGAGCCGCGCGAGGGACGGCTGCCGGACCGGCGCCGGATGGACAAGGCCCTGAACCGCTCGACGGGACGGATCTGGATCGCGCAGGATGACTACGGCGTGGTTCGCGTCGACTTCACGATGCAACGTCCTTTCCGCTGGCTGTGGGGACTGGTCGGCACGCTGCGGTTCGCCTCCGGCCGGTTCGACTTCCAGCGGCTCGAGCCGAACCTGTGGATGCCGGCGGTTTCTCGCATCGAGTTCGACGTTCGCGTGCTTTTCGGCATCAAGTCGATACGGCGCCGCATCCGGACCGAATGGCTGGAGCACCGGCCGGCCGACCTATCGGCCGCTCTGCACTGATTCTGTGGGGGAAGACATGACGACTCTCTACTCGCCCGCTGGCGGCTTGCGGGCCCTGTCGCTGATCATGGGCGTGTTTCTTGTCCTGATGGGGTACGGCAAGCTCGCATGGTTCGCGGACAGTGCGCATCTCACCTACGAGCTCGAGCAGTGGCTTTCCTTCGAGCCGGTCCTGATCAGCCGCCTGTACCTCGAATGGGTGGCGGTGCCCGGCGCGCCGCTGTTCGCCCGGCTGGTGGTCCTGGGTGAGCTCGCCGCCGGGACAGCGCTGATCGCCGGGTTCCGAGTCAGCCTGACGGGAACCGTTGCGCTCGCGATGGTGCTCAACTTCCAGTTCGCCAGCGGCATCATGTTCACGTCCGGCTATCTCACGAACGGGTACGGACCGCCCGTCATCGGCGGGTTGGCCGCCCTGGCCCTCGGCGGCGGCCGTCGCCTGCCGTACAGCGTTCCCTGGTAGCACCGCGGCGGCTCGCGCCGCACCGCGGCCAGGGATTCTAGTCACACCCGGGGGTGGCGAAGAAGCAACAACCGACCGATACACGTTTCGTTGTGCCACGAAAGCGGGCGGTAGCCGCAGGCGCAAGGAGCGCGCTGGCGTGCTGCCTGGGTCTGATCTGTGTGCCGGGCCCGGCCACCGCGCAGTCCGCCGGCGAGCTTGTCGCCGGCGACCGGGTGGACGCTGCCTCCATCGTCGAGCGCGCCCTCGACGCGGCATCGAGGCAGCGGGACTCGGCGCTCGGCAGCTACTTCGAATACGTAACTGCCGGCACGGTCGAGTCGCTGGACGGAGACGGGAACGTCACCCGTACCGAGACGAGCCGGCGCCGGCACTATCCGCTCGAGGGTCACTTCTACTCGGAGCTCATCGGCCGTGATGGAGGTTCTCTCGATGGCGACGACGTGCGGGACGAGCAGGACCGGAAGGCCGAGTTCATCCGCGAAGCGCGACGGCACGCGGCACGCGGCGAGCGATACGATCCCGACGACATGCACGTCGACTTCGAGCGCGAGTTGATGGATCGCTACCACACGACGCTCGCCGGGACGGACATCGTTCGAGGCGACTCGTGCTGGGTGATCCGCTTCGTGCCCCGTGCAGGCCGGTTGCCGGACAAGCGCCGCATCGACAAGGCTCTCAACCGTTCGAACGGCCACCTCTGGATCACGAAGGACGACTACCGGGTGGCCCGCGTCACCTTCGAGATGCAACGTCCCTTCCGCTGGCTGTGGGGTATCGCCGGCACGCTCCGTCATGCCACGGGCCAGTTCGATCTGCAGTGGATCCGACCGGATCTCTGGACGCTTGCGAACTCGCGGATAGAGTTCGACGTGAAGGTGTTGTTCGGCATGAAGTCGATTCGCCGTCGCGTTCGGAGCGAGCTGGTCGAGTACCAAGCGCCGGAGGCCGAGGCTCCCTGACGGTACGAGCGCGCGCCCCGAACTTCAGGCGCCGGGCAAGCGTCTACCTCCAGGAAGGCCCGCACGAGGACGCGCACTCCTGCCCGTCGTCGGCTGTGTGGCCGGGAGGAGCCCCATGTCGAATCGTGCCTTTTGGTCCGCGTTCCTCGTCGCCGGTCTGTTCGGTGTCGCCGTAAGCGTCGTCGCCGCACAGGACACGGAGCCGCAGCCGTGGCTGCATGTGCAGGTCACCGGCGAGGACGACGGCGCCGAGAACGTTGCCCTCAACCTGCCGTTGTCCGCGGCCGAACCGCTGCTCGCCCTGGTGCCGCACCGCATCCTCTCGGATGGACAGCTCAGCCTGGCGGGACGGGAGGTGCCGGTAAACGTCGGCGCCATGCGAGACCTCTGGCGGGTGCTCATGGAGGTCGGCGACACCGAGTTCGTGACGGTCGACGGTGCGGACGAGACCGTGCGCATCGCCCGCGAGGGCGATCAGATCGCAGTAAAGGTGGAAGACCGGGACGAAGAAGGAGCTGAAACCGTCGACATCCAGCTTCCCATCGTCGTGGTCGACGCGCTGCTGGCGGGGGACGGCGACACGCTCAACGTGCGGGCCGCGATAGAGCGGCTGGGAGAGCTGCGCGGCGACATCGTCCGGGTCAGCGAGGACGCGCGGCAGGTCCGTATCTGGATCGACGAGATCGCGACACAGTAGCGGACCGGCGCGTGCGTCGGCAGTCGCGGTGTCCCACGGGCCGGCCCGCGACCTTTCGTCGGGCCAGGTCAACAGCCACCTCTTGGCGCAAGGTATTGTACCGTCGAACCGGAGGTGCATCATGGCGATGCGGATGGAGAATCCGAAGGATGCGCGGCTCGCTGGAGCGATGACGCGTCGAGAGCTGCTCGCGGCGGGTCTTGCGGCAGCGGTCGTCCGTCCCGCCGCGGCGCTGGGCGAGCCCTTTGCGGGCGTTGTGGCGACAAACCCGCCTGCGGGCGCGGCGGCGGCCGACTCGGCGTTGCCGATCCGGGTGAAGACCCTGAATCACGTCAGCTTCGGCTGCGCGGACCTGCGGGCGACCGTGGGGTGGTACGAGAGGGTGCTGGCGATCCCGCGGCACGCCTTCCAGGACTATGGCGGAGGCCAGACCGTGCTGCGGGTCGCCAAGGACCCGCCGGCATACATGGCCCTGTCGCAGAGGAGCCCGGAGACCCTGCAGGCGCCGCCGACGCGGCGTCCGCATTTCTGTTGGGGCATCGAGGACTTCAACGTCCACCGAATCTTCGAGGGGCTCGCCCAGATGCCCGCCCTCGCCCGGTCCGTGCTGCGGGAGGGCACCACCATCAACGGCGTCAACTTCGACGGCCCCGACGGCGCGCCCCTGCAGTTCAACCCAATCATCGCCTGCGGCGGGCTGGGCTTCCTGGGCGAGGTGTGCGATACGGACGCCGAAGCGGTACGGCGGCCGGGCGACCCGCCTCCAGTCCCGGTCCGGACGCTGAACCACATCAAGTACCACGTAACCGACCTGTCGAGCGCTCTGGCGTGGTACCAGCGGCTGACCGGCATGCCGGTGGTCACCTGGCAGGAGCCGGTGGGAGGGCGGCGGACCGAAGGCTACGAGGGACGTCCGATCCCGGTGCTGCGCGTGGGATCGGGCCCGCAGCACGTGGCCCTGGTCGAGGGTGGCGGCCCGGACGCCTTCCGGCTGCACGTCGGTCTCGGCGTGGAGGGCTTCGATCCCGACGCGGTCATCGAGCGGCTCGCCGAGCATGGCGTCAGCGCGCACCTGCGGCTGCGCGAGGGGGTGACGAAGGAGGTGCTGGTCGAGGCTCCCGACGGTGTGCGGCTGCAGTTGCAGGACGTCAGCTATTGCGGCGGAGGCGGGGTGCTGGGGAACGAGTGCTGACGGCGGGACGACAACCGTGTCGGGATCCAGGAAGGCGCCCCGGTGCGCTCGGCCGTCCGTGGTTACCCTGAGCCGCCGAACGTGAGCGGGCGCAGGGGGAGGGTCGAATAGGACGGCTCGCCCTCGACGATGTGGATGGTCCGATCCGCTGGGACATCGGCGAACGCCTGCGTGATGCCGGTGGCGGGCCAGTGGATCTCCAGCCGTTCGATACGCGAAGCCCGGCCAAGTCCGAGCGTCTGCCGGAGCGGATTGCCTCCGAAGCTGCCGCCGCTGTTCACATGGCGGTAGATGGAGCGACGGCGTCCGCTTTGCTCGTCCACGACGACGGCCCGGATGCGGGCCCCGATTGCCGACCGGTTGGAACGGACCCCCTCGAGCGCGATCGTGATCCAGTGATTCCCGAAGCCGGGGTTCTCGTAGAGGGCGTTCCCGAACCGGTCGCCCGGAAAGGCTCCTCCCATCTGCTGGAAGATGTCCTGATCGCCGTCGTTGTCGAGATCCGCGAACACCACGCCGTGGCCCTTCTGGAGGTGACCGAAGCCGCCCGCGTAGGTCACATCGGAAAAGCCGCGCCCGTTCCGGTTGCGGTACATGACGTTCGGCATCACGCTGTGGTACGGCGGATAGCCGGTGCCGAGGTAGAAGTCCGGATAGCCGTCGTTGTCGAGGTCCCCGAAGTTGGAGCCCATCGCCGCGGTCGGCTCCGTCAGCCCGTAGCGGCCGGAGACCTCCTGGAAGCGTCCACGGTTCGTGCCGCGATAGAGTCGCGAGGTTTCCGTGGCCGCGAGCCGGCCCAGCGCGCTGGCTGCCAGATGCTCGATGCCCGCGGTGTAGGCCGAGACGTACAGATCGAGGAGTCCGTCGTTGTCGACGTCCCAGAACCATGCGGGGAAGCTCCCGGTCGGGCCGGCAACCCCGAGCCGTAGCGCCTCGTCGATGAAGAACCCCCGGCCGGTGTTCCGGTAGAGACGGTTGTTGCCCCGGTAGTTGGACACGTACAGGTCCTGCAGGCCGTCGCCGTCGTAGTCGCCCCAGACCGCCGCCTTGGCGTAGCGGAAGTTCATGACGGCGGCAGCCTCGGCAACGTCGGTGAACGTGCCGTCTCCGTTGTTGCGAAAGAGCTGGCTCGGGGCGACCAGCGCCCGGGACGATTCGTTGCCGATGTACAAGTCCAGATCGCCGTCGTTGTCGTAGTCGCCCCAGGCCGCCGTCGGGCTGGGGTAGTGCACCTCGCCGAGGCCCGCGTCGAACGTCACGTCGGTGAACGTGCCGGTACCGTCGTTCCGCAGCAGCGAGTTCGGGTGCCGGCCGTTCGCGCGCAGCCACGCGCCGCGCAGGACCAGCAGGTCCACGTTGCCGTCGTTGTCGTAGTCGGCCTGAACCAGGTTCAGACCGCCGTACAACCCGAGCAGGCCCGCCTCGGCCGTGCGTTCGGTGAAGGTCCCGTCCCGGTTGTTCCGGAAGTAGCGGATCTGTCCCCGCGTGTCCCACGTCGAGACGACGATGTCCAGGTAGCCGTCGTTGTCGAAGTCGTCGGCGACCGCTCCGCCGCACATGTCGAACGTGTCGAGGCCGAGGGCGGGCGCGACGTTGGCGAACCGGGGCATCGTTTCGGTCGACCGGAAAGTCTCCGGCGGCAGCCGATACGGTTCGGGCACCTCGTCCGGATAGCCGCCCACCGTCATGTAAGCGATGTTGAGCAGCCAGAGTGCGGAGAGGTACTGCTGCGCGGCGTCGTTGCGGCCGGGCGCCGGCGCACCCGCCTCCCAGTTTCGACCGCCCGCATCGCTCGACAAGCCGCCCGCCGCCGTGCCCTGCGTGCTGCGCAGCACCGCGGTGAAGGCGTCGATCGCCCGACGTGACGGCGTCTGCAGCCTGTGGATTCCGTTCCCGCGAAGCGGCAGGATGCAGGCCTCGGCGTTCGGATGCAGTGCGCAGTTCTGCGTCTCGGCGAGCCGCAGGTAGGCCACGCCGAGGCGATAGTTGTTGAAGTCGATCCCCGGGCGGTTCTCTTCGGTCTTGGGGATCGACTCCAGGGCATCGGTGAGGAGACTGATCGCCTCGGTTTCGTTGCCGAGACGCAACTCCTCCCCGGACAACTGGACCATTACGCGCCAGCGGTTGGGGCCCGCGTCGGTAGCAGGAAGCGCGCGCAACTCCTCGCGGAGCTGCCGCGCGCGCCAGTCTCCGATGTAGGGGTGCGTATCGAGAGAATCGTCAGCGATCTGCTGCAGCAGCGCCAACATGCGCTGATGGCCGGCGGAGCGTGCTGGCGAGCCCGGTTCGGAGGATCGCCAGGGCTGAGCGACGACGGGGCCGGGCGCCCCGAGTGCGATCGCCACGGCGACCGCCGAAGCGCGTGTCAGGTCGACGAATCGCACGAACGACATTGTACGCGGCCGGCTGCCGCAGCGAAACGCGCCATGGCGCCCGGAGCGGTGATCGCCGCAGGCTGTCGCGGCGGGTGTGGAGCACGGCCAGGGGCTCGGGGGGCGGCTGCCGGCGGGACGGGATATCATCGGAGGCGGAAGCGGGGGAGATACCATGAGCAGAATGAACCGCGCTCTCTTGGTCGCCGTCGTCGCTTGCCTGCTGGCGCCGGGCAGCGGGGTGGCGCAGATCACCGAGTTCGACCTGGACGTCGTCGAGTCGCCGGCGCTGGGCGGCGAGTCCTTCGGCGAGGTCGGCCAGTACGAGTTCCTGCGCGGCATCGTGGCCGGTGAGGTCGACCCGGCGGATCGCCGCCATACGCACATCGTGAATCTGGACAACGCGCCGCGCAATGCAGCGGGACGGGTCGAGTATCGCGCGACGGTGGAGATCTATCGCCCGGTCGACATGACCCGCTGGAACCGCGCGCTGTACCACACGGTGTCCAACCGCGGCCGAGGGGGAGCGGCGGAGCCGGCGTTGCTGGAACGCGGGTTCGTCTTCGTGCGGGTCGGCTGGCAGGGTGACCTGACGCCGGCCGAGACGAACCTTGTCGCCTACCTGCCGGTGGCGACCAACGCCGACGGCTCCCCGATCGTCGGGGCTGCGCTCGAGGAGTTCATCTTCAACGACGCGCAGGCGGTGTCCCGCGGCCGGCTGACCTATCCGGCCGCCACGCGGGAGCCGCGCGGCGGGATGCTGTCGGTGCGAGCGACCCAGGACGCCGAGCGTACGCGGCCCGCCGACCTGCGGTGGCGCTACGTCGGCGACCGGGAGATAGAGATCGACCGTCCCGCCGGTTTCGACGGCGGGGCGATCTACGAGTTCATCTACGAGGCGAAGGACCCCATCGTGCTCGGGATCGGCTTCGCCGCCATGCGCGACGCCATCTCGTTTCTCCGTTACGAGACGGCGGACCGGGACGGCAACCCGAGCCCGCTCGCCGCGCACGGCCTGCCGACGACCGCCGTTTCGCTCGGCATCTCCCAGAGCGGCCGGATGCTGCGCGACTTCCTCTACCAGGGCTTCAACGAGGACGTCGCCGGGCGCATCGTGTTCGACGGCATGCATCCGAACATCGCCGGCTCGCGGAAGACGTTCACCAACTACCAGTTCGGCCAGCCGGGCCGCTGGCAGAAGCAGCACGAGGACCACGTGTACCCCGGCGACCAGTTCCCGTTCACCTACGCCACGCTGACCGACCCGCTCAGCGGCCGGACGGATGGGTTGCAGGAGCGCTGCAGCGCCTCGAACACCTGCCCGAAGATCGTGCACAGCGACGGAGAGGCCGAGCTGTGGCAGGCGCGCGCCTCGCTGGTGGTCACGGACCCGGCCGGCGGGCACATCGAGTTGCCGGACAACGTGCGCGTCTACCTGCTGTCGGGGACGCAGCACGGCGGCGGTCCCGGCGTCCACACCGGAACTCCCAGCCGCGGGATGTGCCAGAATCCGAGCAATCCGCTGGCGCTGGCCGACACGCGGACGGCCCTGAGCGTCGCCCTGTACGAGTGGGTGGCCAAGGGCGTGGATCCACCGGCGAGCCGTTTCCCGACGGTTGCCGGCGGGGGCCTCGTTGCCGCAGGTGACCTCGGATTCCCCGCCGTCCCGGGCGTGACGTACTCGGGCTCGTACAACCAGCTGCACTTGGCCGACCACCGCTCGCTGCCGCCGATGTACGGCGATGCCTACACGGTGCTTGTCGGGCGCATCGACGCCGACGGCAACATGGTGGACGGGGTGCGGCACCCCAACCTCGTCGCGCCGGTCGGCACCCACACCGGCTGGAACTTGCGCCGCGCCGGCTTCGGCGAGGGCGGGCAGTGCGGCGGGACGGGATCGTTCATCCCGTTCGCGGCGACCGATGCCGACCGGGAGGCCGCTGGCGATCCGCGGCCCTCGTTCGAGGCGCGGTATCCGACCCACGCCGCCTACGTCCAGGCGGTTTCCGAGGCGGCCGAAGCGCTGGTGGGGGAGCGGCTGTTGCTTCCGGATGACGCCAACACCGTCGTGGAGCTTGCGAGCGGGAGCGGAAGCACGACGCAGAACTGACGAGAGATGGAGTTCCGACGACCATTCCGCGCGTCGACCGGTTGACCCGGATCATGGTGGGACCGTCCGAAATCGCCGTTATCGGCGCGATCGTGCTACTGCTGTTCGTGCTCGGCGGCCGGTCGCGCCGCGATCGCTCACCGGGTTCGGTTGCGGACGGCGGCGACGTGTGGGAAGCGCGCGCCACCATCCGCATTCCCAAGTATCTCGTCTCCGTGCTGCTGTCACTGGCGGCCGCCGCCGCGGTGGCCGGGGCGGCCCTGTGGTTGGATTTCCCGGGTTGGGTTGCGGCGCTCGCCGGCGGCCTCGTGGCCGGGGCCGGGATCGTGGCCGCGACGCAGAGGGGCCGGCAATCACCGTAGTGCCGGCGGGGGAATCGGGGCGGTGCGCCGGCCGATTCGGATCGCGCCGCTGCTCCGGTCGGATCGTCCCGAGTTGAGCACCACCCGGCTTGCCGGCGGGATCCGCCACGGGTGGACTTCTTCTGTCTTGGCTCACAAACCGCGGGCAGGGCGACGGCTCATCGTTCTGCGGCTAATGACACTCTCTCCTGGGAATGCCGCGGATTTTCCGCGATACTACACATGTAATGGTCGAATCTGTCTCGTCTCGTGCGCCGAACGCCCTCCTTTCGTTCACGGTGCGGAACGTGCGCTCGTACTGGGACGAGATGACTCTCTCCCTGCTCGGGACCAGACTTTCCGATGCGGAGGTCGTCCGCGAGTTGACAATTGCGGGGAGTTCTTCGCCGGTGAGCGTGCTCCCGGCTGCCGGCATCTTCGGGGCCAATGCCTCGGGGAAGTCGACGATTCTCCGCGCCATAGCGGACATGCGTCTGTTCGTTCTCCAGTCGTTTCGCAGAGATCAGGAAACCCGTCTTCCCCGGCACTCGTTCCTGCTCCACGGCAAGAGTGCCGAGCGGCCGTCCAGCTTCGCCATCGACCTGATCCTCAACGGAGTGCGGTGGCAGTACGGCTTCGAAATCAGCGACCACGAAGTGCTCGACGAGTACGCCTACCACTATCCGAGAGGACGGCAGGCGTTGGTCTTCCGACGCACCAGAGATGACCAGGAACCGAGCTTCGGTCAGGCTTACCGTTCCTCCGGCCGCACGCTTGCACGGCTCGTCAGGAAGAATGCACTCCTCCTGTCCGTGGCGGGGGCTGCTGCGGACGGCTCCGGCGATAAGCGGCCGGGCATCGTCAATCTGGTCGGGCCGTTGTTCAACTGGTTCCGTCGGAATCTGGGGCTGATGGAGTCCGACAACCGTGACGACCGCATCACGTACACGGCCAAACGCCTGGAGATCCCCAAGGCCGAAGCCGAGATCGTCGCTCTGCTTCAGGCTGCCGATCTGGGCATCACGAGAATCGAGCGACTCCCAATCGATCCGGAAGTCGCCGAACGGATGGAGCGAGCGCTCCATGTGCTCAATGGACTCGAAGAAGAAACGAAACCGGGCCAGGAGGTGCGGTTCTTGGCCAATGACCTCGTGCGCCTCTATCACATGGGTGCCGGAGGTTCGATTCCTATCGATCCCGAGCACGAGTCTCAGGGAACGCTCGCGTGGGTCGGCATGCTCGGACCCATGCTCGATTCGATACGCAGGGGGTCCGTCCTTCTGGTGGACGAGCTTGACGGCAGTCTGCACCCCCACCTCGTGCAACGGTTCATCCAGCTCTTCCAGAGCCGCAAGACCAACCCCCAGTGTGCTCAGCTCATATTCAACGCTCACGACCCAACGGTCCTTGGAGACAGCAGCCAGCGCACCCTTGATCGAGATCAGATCTGGTTCACCGAGAAGAACGCGGACGGCGGGACAACGCTCTACTCGATGGCGGAGTTCCAGCCGAAGCGCGACGAAGCTATCGGGAGACGCTACCTTCAAGGACGCTACGGAGGAGTTCCCGTCCTGAACTCGGCGGAGTTCGATCAGGCGGTGGACCTGACCGGGTCATGACGAAACCCTCTGGCCGGACGCCGCGGCGCAGGCACGAGCGGAAGCGACCCCAACGGTACATTCTTCGCGTTCTGAGCGAGGGCAAGGTCACGGAGCCGAGTTATCTCTCCGAATGGGCGCGCCGCAATCGACAGAGCGTAGGCATCAAGCTCGACGACACCGGGATGACACCCGATGCTCTCGTTCACAGAGCCAAGCAATACCTGAAGGATCGTCGGCCGAGGCGTGCAGACCCGGACTTCGACGAGATCTGGTGCGTGTTCGACAAGGATGCGCACCCGAACTTGGCGCAGGCAATCAACGAAGCCGGGCAGAGTGAAATCGAGGTGGTCGTCTCCAATCCGTGCTTCGAGCTCTGGCTCGTGTTGCACGCGCGCGAGCAGACGGCCTGGATTGATCGCCACGCCGTGCAGCGGTTGGCAAGTACGCTGGGTCTCGCGGATGGCAAGAGAATCCCTGATACTGCGCGGCAGGCGCTCGTCGAGGACTTCGAAACAGCAAGGCAGCGTGCCCGAGCGCTCGACGAACGCCACGCAGGCAACGGCTCCCCGCCCAGGGAGAACCCCAGTACCGACGTCTGGCGGCTAGTGGACAGGCTCCGTAACGTCCCTGAGGCCGTATTGGCCTGAGCATGTACCAACGCGCCTAACGACCTCGCAAGAGGCGCATGCCGACGGTCGCGTTCACGACAACGAACAGGGTGTCGATGAACAACCACATCGTGCGGCGGAACGAAGACAGCTCAGCGGTGCCGATGCCGAACTCCGATGACCACTGCTCGAAGTAAAGGACAAGCAAGACGGCGCACGCGATCAGCAGCACGCGGGGAGAGATCCAGTCGCCGGCAAGGGAGCCATCGGCTTCGCGCCAGCGCTTGTAGCTGAACACGACCCCGCTGATCGTGGCGACAGCCATCAGCCAGTTCACGACGAGCCAGACGACACTGGACAGTGCCGGGTCGTACGACTCGCTGGCGAGAGCCTGCACGGCCACGGCCGCCGCGATGGCGACGTGAAAGAAGCCGAGCCCTCGCCTGACCGATCTCATGAAATCAGGTCATCGCAGGCGCTCGGCAAGTCCCGTCAGCGTCTCCGCAAGCCCTTGGAGCCGCTGTTCGGTGCGCCCGGCGGCGTCCGCGATGCCGGCCCCGAGCGCTTCCACTGCCGTGGTCAACTGCCCGGCGAGCGCTGAGTCACTTCCGCTTCCAACGCTGTCGACGCGGTCGAGCAGATCCGACAGCACCTGACGTCTCTCGGCGGACAGCGTGTCGCTGCGGTCCAACTGGTCCAGGTAGGCGCGCGCCACCACCGGCCGCACCGGCCATTCGAGCTGCCGCTGCTGCTGCGCGTTGAACGCGGGCGAAGCCACCGAGGCGGCGGCGGCGATCTCGTTCTCCGTCAGGTACTCGCTCGCCAGTAGCTCCAGCACGTCGAGGCCGCGGGCGATCTCGGTGCCATAGATGTAGCCCCGGTACCAGTACGCCGACCAGAAGCCGCCCATGACGAAGCGGTCCGGGTGAATCGGGCCGCGGTCGAAGAAGGCGATCTCTACGGGATTCGACGAGTCGGTGAAGTCGAAGACCGAGATGCCGCCCTGGTACCACGCCTGCACCATGATGTCGCGGCCCGGCACCGGCACGATCGAGCCGTTGTGCGCCACGCAGTTCTCCCGCTCGGTCTGCGGGGCGGGCAGCTTGTAGTGGCTGCGGAACTGCATCTCGCCGTCGACGATGTCGTAGATGGCGTTTGCGCCCCACTCGCGGGGGTCGGACGCGCGGCAGCGCGGGCGCCCGCCGCCGCCCCATTCGTCGGTGAAGATCACCTTGGTGCCGTCGTTGTTGAACGTCGCCGAGTGCCAGTAGGCGAAGGACGGGTCGATGACGTCGTCGAGCCGGACCGGATTGACCGGATCGGAGATGTCGAACAGGATGCCGTTGCCGGAGCACGCCCCGGCGGCCAGCCCGGCGTCCGGGAAGGTGGTGATGTCGTGGCAGCGGCTGGTCTCGGCGCTACGCTGCGTGCCCGGCCCGTGGTCTCCGCCGGGCCACAGGCCCGCGGCCGCGCCCGTCTCGGGATCGCGGAACACGAACGGACGGCCGACGATGGCCGCGTCCTCGGGGCTCGCCAGCGGGACCTGGATGACGTCGATGCGGAAGAGCGCCGTGTCCGGGTTCTCGGCCGGCGACTCGTCCGAGCAGCCTTCGAGCTCCTCTCCGGGGCGGACCGCGCCGGTCCCCGACCCGTAGACGTAGACGTTGCCTTCGTCGTCGGGGTCGGCGACCACGGTGTGGGTATGCGACCCCCGGCAGGTCTGCACCGCCGCTACCTGCCGCGGCATCCGCATGTCGCTGATGTCGAAGATCCGGATCCCGCGGAAACGCTGGTCGCTGACCGGCTCCGCGACCCCCTGCAGGCCGCAGTCGAGCCGCCCGCGGGTCTGCTCGACGGACATGATCAGCAGGTTGCCGACCACCGACACGTCTCCCTGTCCGCCGGGGCAGACCACCGACGTGACCAGTTGGGGAGAGGCGGGGACTTCGACGCGGTAGGTGTTGAACCCGTGGTAGCTGCCGACGAACAGCCGGTCGCCGGCGAAGGCCAGGTCGGTGTTCCCGAAGTTCAGCAGGCCGCGCCGCTGCGGATTGTCCTCGTCGTCTTCTTCGTCCGCTTCGGCTGCTTCCCCTTCCGGCTCGTCGCCTTCGTCCGCGGCGTCGCCCTCGTGCTCGGGATCGCCGTGTTCCGCGTCGTCCTCGTCGCGGCCCTCCTCGTGGCCGGCGTCCTCGTCCTGCTCCGCGTCATCCGCGGCCTCCGGCGCCGGGTCCTCCTCGACCGGCATGGGCCTGCCCGCCGGGTTGTGGGGATCGTAGAAGCCCTCGGGCTTCGGCCGGGTCGCCACCAGGGCCATGTTCCACAGCGCCTGGCCGGCGTCGTAGAAGCCGGAGGCAAGCTGCACCCGCGGGTCGGGAGACAGCTCCGCGAGCATGGCGTCCATGCGGTTTATCTCGGCCGTCTGGTCGGCCGTGATGTCGGAGGTGAACGCGAAGAGCTGCGAGTCCTGCGCCGCGCCGCGCTGCCCGAGCAGGTTGTCGACCATGGTCAGGGCGCCCCGATGGTGCTTGATCATCAGCTCGAGGAACAGCCGGTCGAAGGCGACCCCATCCGCGTCCGCCAGGCTCTCCATCTCCTCGTCGGTCAGCATGCCCGGCATGCGCATCGCGCCGGGCGCGTGATGCGCGTCGAGCGCGGTGACCTCCTGACCGCGCTCGCGCAGCCAGTCCTGCATCATCTCGATCTCGTCTTCCTGCGAGAGATCGATACGCCGCGCCGTCTGTCGCATCGCTTCGCTCTCGGTGCGAGAGTCGAGGAGCTCGGTCATCTCGAGCGCCTGGGCGTGGTGGGAGATCATCCCCTGCATGAACCGCACGTCCGCCTCGGAGTAGCGGATGCCGGCCAGATCGGAGGCGTCGGCGGCCGATATCGTACGGCTCGGCTGTCCGGGCGCACCCGGCTGCACGATGGGAGGCTGCGCCTGAGACATCGATGCGAGCGAAAGAAAGACCGAACCGGTCGCGATGGCAACTGTGCACAGTGAACGAAGAGGGGACTGTGGGTTCATTTGTGGATCTCCGCGGATCGGCTGGTTTGCGGCTCAGGCTGCCCATTCTATAGCCAGGGCGATTGGAGCTTCCGGCGGTAGGCACTACGATCGTCGTCGGCTCGAAGGATCCGACGCGATCATGGTGGAAACACTGGAGGTGCCTTGCGGGGTGCCGCGGCGCGCGGCCCGTCGGTTCGCGGATGCCCTCCGCGGCGGTTACGGAGACGCGCTCGTGGACGTGCAGCTGTTCGGGTCCTGTGCACGCGGCGAGATGCGCGAGGATTCCGATGTCGACGTGGCGGTGGTGCTGCAGATGGTCGACTGGCGGACGAAACGGGACGTCATCGACCTCGCCGCGCGCATCGGGCTGGAGCACGGCGTGCTTCTCTCGCCGACCGTGCTCGACCGCGCGACCTTCGAACGCTGGCGCGCCCAGGAGCGGCTGCTCGTGATGGACATCAAGAGGGATGGGCTGCCCTTATGACCGGTGAAGGCCGGCGCGAGAGCTCCAGCGTCGAGCTCGATCTGGCCGACGAGGAATTGCGCGCGGCTGAAGCGCTGCTTGCCGACGGGCTCCCACGGATTGCGGTGGGGCGAATGTACTTCGCCGTCTTCCACGCCGTGCGGGCCCAACTGTACGCCGAGGGTTTCGAGCCCCGTACGCACCGCGGAGCACAGCATCTGTTCAACCTGCACTTCGTCCGGACCGGCCGGTTCGAGCCGGCGACGTCCGGGCTGATCGCGAGGCTGCAGAAGTTCCGGGAGGAAGCCGACTACGCGCCGGCGTTCGTGGTCGACGACGAAGGCGCGCGCGAGGATCTGGAAGCGGCGGGCGATTTCGTGGCGCGGATCCGTACCGTGCTGTCCGCCCAAGACTGATACTCCGATTCTCGTGTCGACGCGGTGCTGTGAGATACTTGTATCTCACCAACTCGGTGCAGAAGAACTCCCATGGGTGCCGTATCCCTTCGCCTGCCTGACGACGTTTCCCGTCGCCTGCAGGAGTTGGCCGATCGCACGGGACGCAGCAAGACCTTCTACATGATCGAAGCCATTCAGGAACACCTGGACGATCTGGAAGACCTGTACCTCGCGGAGCAGCGGCTGATCGACCTGCGAGCCGGAAAGTCCGAGACGGTACCGCTGGATGTACTCATGAAGCACTATGGGGTGGACGGTTGAGCTCGACCGCGCCGCGGTGCGCGACCTGCGCAAGCTCGATCGCACGGCCGCGCGCCGCATCCTGGCGTTCCTGCATGGGCGCATCGCTGCACTCGAGGATCGGCGCCGCGTGGGGGAGGCCCTCAAGGGCTCGAAACTGGGAGAGTTCTGGAAGTACCGAGTGGGCGACTATCGGATCATCGCTCGTATCGAGGATGGCGCCGTGCGCGTGCTCGTCGTGAGGATCGGAAACCGGCGTAGCGTCTACCGATGATCCCGGCCTGACCGGCGGCAAGGCCGCTCGTTGGCCTCATCTGCCGGCGCCGAGTTCTTCCTGCACTGGTGTAGCACGTCGGGCGGCCGGCCGCACGGCGCAGGTGCGTTCGCCCAGCCAGATGAACACGAGGCCGAAGAACTCGGCGACGTACAACGCCTCCACCAGTCCGGTCCTGGCCAATGTGCCTCCGATTGCGGGCAGCAGCGCCCCAAAGGCGATCAGCGCGTTCCCGGCCGCCCGGTGCCCGGCGTTCGCCGTTTTCCGGAAGCGCCAGGCGCTGACGGCGGCTCCGCCGATCAGGAAGAACGCCGCGTAGGTGTTGATGAACGGGGTCAGCAGGCGTACCCAGCCCCAGGCCAGCAGGGCGCCTGATGGTCGATGCGGCTCCAGGGCGTCGGCAGCGACCGGTGAGAGCAGGACGAGCACTGCGGTCAGGACGACGCATGGCAGGCTGACCGCAGTGGCGCGATTGGCGAAGCGACGCGAATAGAGCAGATAGAGGGATCCCTGGGCCAACGGATACGCCCCGAGAACGGCGCCCGCGACGTACCAGAGCTTCGTGAGCGCGACCGTATTGCCGGCCAGCGTGATGACGGCTTCCAGCAGCGTGCCGGCGCCGTAGGTGGCGACGCCGGCGGCCCACCAGCCGATGTACGGCGTGGGACGGACGCGGTACTTGCGGAACAACGTGAACGAGAACGCCGCCGCGATGACGGTGGTGGCGGCCGGCAGGTAGTGCACCCACGTGATGTCGGACGGGGTGGTCATGGCGTCCTCGGCGAGGGAGCAGCCTCAATCCGGACCGCCGAGCAGAGACTGCTGCCACGGCAGCAGGGCGTCCAGCGCGTCGTCGCCCTCCATGGCGACCCGCTCGAGCGCGGCCCGCGGGGCGATGAGCTCCGCGTCGATGGCCAGTTCCTTCGCTTGGCTGTCCCGCCGCTGCCTGAGCGCGGCGACACGTTTCTCCTGTGTCTTCGTGAGCCGCGGGCGCGCCTTGACCGGCGGGCGTTTCGGCCACTCTGCCGGAGGGAGAGCCAGGGCCTCGCCGGCCGTTTGCGAGAACCGGGTCCGCCGGGCTCCGCGCAGTCCGCGGGGTGGCATCGTCCCGCCGCCATCGAAACGCCGCGCCGCGTCAACGAGGTCCGAGTTGGACAGGATATGAAACGGCGGACGGTCGACATTGCGGGCCTCGTTCTCGCGCCAGTGCCACAGCGCGCGCAGCACGGCGCCGGCCCGGGCCCCGAGCCCGTGGCTGCCGCGCACGCGCCACTCCGTTTCGGGGTCGCGCTGGCGGGTAACCCGTGCGGCGTCGACGGCGCGCCGGCACGCCTGCTCGAGCCACTCCAGCCGACCCAGTTCCGTCAGCCGGTGTTCGAGCCGCTCGGCAAGGGGCAGGAGGTAGTGCGTATCGTTTCGCGCGTAGCGGGACAGGGCGGGTCCCAGCGGCCGTTGTGCCCAGTTCGCCTTCTGCTGGCCCTTGGGCAGGGCCACGTCGAAGTTCTCGCCGACGAGCGCGGCGTAGCCGTAACGCGTGGCTCCGGCAAGCCGTGCGGCGATCATGGTGTCGAACACCTTCGACGGGGTTCCGAGGCCCAGGCGATACAGCATGCGCAGGTCGAAGTCGGCGCCGTGCATCACCAGTTCGGTACCCGCCAGCGCGTCGAGCAGCGGTGCCAAGTCGATGTCGGCCAGCGGATCGGCCAGCTCGTCGGCGCCGGGCAGGCCGACCTGTACAAGGCAGACCTTCTCGTGGTAGCAATGCAGGCTGTCGGCCTCGGTGTCCACGCCCACGCGGTCCGTGGCGGCGATGCGAGCGGCGAGATCGGCCAGCGCGGCCTGGGTCTGAATCACGGCGGCGCGGGAACCCTACCACAGCGCGGGCGCAACGGGCGCTGCGCCGCTTCCCTGGCCGCATCGAACCGCCGTCCGTCATCCGGGCATGCCATGCCGCGGCACAACGGGCGCTGCGCCGCTTCCTGGGCCGCCTGCCCCAACGGACGGCCTGTATACTCGGCGGCGTCGCCTACGCGGCACGGACACGGAGTTTCGGGATGAACGGCAGGCCCGGTAGCGGCGCGCCGTCCGGAGGATCCAGAATCATGCGGCACTTCAACTCGGCGGTCGCGTTGCTGCTGGCGGGTTTCCTCGGCGGGTCGGTCAGCGCGCAGGACCCGGGCCCCATCGGCCCCAGCCCCTACGACGTGGTCGAAGGCTGGCACAAGCCGTTCGCGAGCGAGGGCTTCGCGTTCGGCGGCAATTCCGGCGTGTTCGTCGAGTCGCCGGACCGCATCTTGATTTCTCAGCGCGGGGAGACGCGCCTGCCCGATCCGGTTCCGCCGGAGTTCGCCGGCTGGGTCGGCTCGATCGGTATCAACGCCCTGCGCGACGCCGAGCTGCGGACCTGGCAGAACTGCCTGATGGTGGTCGACGGCGACGGCAACCTGATCGAGCTCTGGAACCAGTGGGACCACCTGTGCGACGAGTCCGACGGGCCCGGGCCGCACCGCATCCGCATCAGCCCCTACGATCCGGAGCGCCGCGTCTGGGTGATCAACGAGAGCCGGCACCAAATCTTCGTTCTCTCCAACGACGGAAGCGAGCTGCTGATGACGCTGGGCGAGAAGAATGTCGGCGGCAGCGACGAGACGCATTTCGGCCGGCCGCAGGACGTCGCGTTCCTGCCCGATGGACGCGTGCTGGTGGCCGACGGCCTGGACAACCACCGCATCATCATCCTGGACGCGGAGGGCCGCTACCAGTCGGAGTTCGGCGGGTTCGGCACCGATCCTGGTCAGTTCAACGGCATACACGCGCTGGGCGTGGGTCCCGACGGCCTGGTTTTCGCCCTCGACCGGGCCAACGGCCGCGTGCAGAAGTTCCGCATCTCCAGCGAGGCGTCCGGCGAATACCATCCCGAGGTCGACCACCTCGCCACGTGGTCCGGCTTCGGCCTGCCGCTGGATCTCCTCGTCAGCGAGGACCACCTGTGGGTGTCGGACCTGCGCCCGCTCAAGATGGTCAAGCTCGACTTCGACGGCAACCGGCTCTACACCTGGAACGTCTCCAATGACGGACCGACCGCGTTCCTTGAGGTGCACGCCTTCGCGGTCGACGCCGAGGGCAGCCTGTACGGCGGAGACAATCAGCACGGGCGCACGCAGAAGCTGGTGCCGAAGGCGGACGCGGACCCCGCGCTGCTGGTCCAGCCGCCTTACGTTGCCCGGTGAAGAATCAAAGCCTGCCCAGCAGGATGAGCAGCATGCGCCGCAACGGTTCCGCGGCGCCCCACAGGAGCTGATCGCCGACGGTGAAGCAGGTGAGGTAGTCGTCCCCGAACGTCGTCTTGCGGATGCGCCCCACCGGAATGTGCAGGTGGCCGGAGACGGCGGCCGGCGTGAGCCGCTCGTACGTCGCCTCCCGCTCGTTCGGCACCACCTCGACCCAGTCGTTGGCGCCGGCGATGGCGGCTTCGATGTCGGCGATCGGGACGTCGGCCGTCAGCTTGACGGTCAGCGCCTGGCTGTGGCACCGCATGGCGCCGATCCGGACGCACTGCCCGTCGATCGGAATGAATCGCCGGGTTCCCAGGATCTTGTTGGCCTCGTTCGCCGCCTTCCACTCCTCTCGCGTCTGGCCGTTGTCCATGGGCCCAGCGATCCAGGGGATCAGGCTGCCGGCCAACGGCACGCCGAAGTGCTCGGTCGGGAGTCCGCCGTTCGACATGCGTCCGGTGACGAGGCGGTCGAGCTCCAGCGCCGTCTGGCCCGGCGATTGGCAACTGGCCAGGTCGTGCATCTGGCGCACCAGCTCGATCATGTGCCGCGCGCCGGCCCCGGACGCCGACTGGTAGGTCATGCAGGTCATCCACTCGATCCAGCCGCGGTCGAAGAGTCCCTGAAGCCCCATCAACATGAGGCTGACCGTGCAGTTGCCCCCGATGAAGTCCTTCGTGCCGGCGTCGAGCGCCCGGTCGATGACGCTGCGGTTCACCGGATCGAGGATCACGACGCTGGTGTCATTCATGCGCAACGCGGACGCCGCGTCGATCCAGTAGCCGTCCCAGCCGCTCGCGCGCAGCGCGCCGTGGACCGACTTCGTGTAGTCGCCGCCCTGACACGTCACGACGATGTCGGTCTCGGCCAGAGCCCGGACGTCATTGGCGTTCCGCAACGGCTGGCCGCCACCAATGTCGGGACCCCGCTGACCGACCTGAGAGGTCGAGAAGAACAGCGGGTCGCAGCCGCCGAAGTCGCCCTCGGACTGCATGCGGTCCAGCAGCACGGAGCCGACCATGCCGCGCCAGCCGACGAAGCCGACCGTCTTCACCGCAGCCTCCCGACCCGCATGTCGGCCTGCACGGCGCATCGGCCGGGCGAGCCGCCGGCCGATGCCGTGGTTCTGTTCATGGCTGGTAGGTCTTTTCCGGAGACCCCGCGGGGCAACAAACCAATGATCATAGCAGGCGGCTGACGAGAAGCTTCTCCTGTGCAGGCACACGAATCCCAAGGTCTCAACTGCGGGATCCCGCGATCAAGAAGGGGGTGCTACACGACGTGATCAGCCGGTCGTCAGGGGATGGCCGAACGCGTCGACGCCGACGCGGTGTAGATGAAGTCACCGAACTCGGAGGCGTCATCGTTCGCCGCATTGGCCGCCGCGTGGAAGGTCACGGCTATGTTGCTGGCGGCCGGACGCCATGCGACCGTCCAGGAGGTCGCTCCCGGGCCGGTGAGCGTGGTTCCGGGCTCGGTGTGCTGGGCGTAGGTCGCGCCGTCGGGAGCGGTCACCACCTGCACGCGCCCGTCGCCGTCGAGCGCCTGCAGCGTGCCTGCCGGCGCGCCTGCGTCGTCTCCATCGCTCATCCGAGCTACGAGCTGGAAACCGGCGCGCCTCATGTCGGCCCGTTCCAGCGACACGGTGATGCGGTAGGTCTCCGACGGATCCAGCGTGTCCGGCAAGCCGCTGATCGCGAGCGAGCCGCCAGGGGTGTCGAGGTCGTTCTCGAAGTGACAGGTGTGGCAGGTGTCGCCGCCGAAGCCGCCGGTATGGGCCGGCGGAGGCCCGTCGACGTAGGCGGCCCGGAGCAGGGGAGCGGCGATCAGCAGCGCCGCCGTCAGCGCGCCGACCCAAGCGACCATCATGCAAACCCTGCCATGCGTACTTCCGTCGGCCAATCGCTTATCCCGCCAGACCGAGGACCCGCGCCATCTGCACCGACGCGAGTCCGAAGATCACGAGAACCACGACTACGCCGAGTACGTTGGCGAGCCGCGAGTTGCGGTGCTTCCCCATGATGCCGCTGCGGTTCGCGACGATCAGCAGCAACACCGGGGTCAGCGGCAGCAGGATCGCGTTGCCGGCCTGCGCCAGCAGGATGATCTGGTACGGCGACGCTCCCAGGAAGATCCCGCAGAACAGGCCGGTCAGCAGCACGAAGCCCCAGAGCAGGCGGAACCGGGGGCTCTTGAGGTCGGAGCCCCAGCCGAGCGCGCCGCCGGCGGCGTAGGCGGCGGCCAGCGGCGCGGTGATCGCCGAGGTCACGCCGGCCGAGAAGAGTCCTATCCCGAAGAACACCGGCGCCGCTCTGCCCAGCAAGGGCTCGAGACGCGCCGCCACCGTCGCTGCGTCCGCTGCGTCCGCGCCCTGGCCGAGCAGCGGGGAGGCAGCGATGACCACCGCCGCGGTGATCAGGCCCCCGAGCGCCACCGAGAACAGCGTGTCTTGTCGGCTCTCACGGATGTTCTGCTCGTTCTTCTCCGCCTCCGGCCAGCGTTCGAGGACGGCGCTGGCATGGAGGAACAGGTTGTAGGGGATGACGGTGGTGCCGATGAGCGCCAGCACGGTGAGCAGCGCTCCCGACGGGACCCGCGGAACGAGCAACCCCGAAAGGAGATCGCCGAAGCTCGGGGCGCTGAGGACGGCGACGAGAAAGAAGACCACACTCATCAGTCCCACGAGGGCAACCAGCGCGTTCTGGATGGTCTTGTACGTGCCGGTCATCAGCAGGGCGCCGGCAACGCCGCCGACAATCGCCACCAGCAGCCCCTGCGGCAGACCGGTGAGCAGGCTGAGGCCGAGCGACGCGCCGAGCAGGTTGCCGGTCTGGAACGCCGCGTTGCCTATCAGGATGCTCAGCGCGATGAGGCCCAGCGCACCCGTCCGGACCACCGGGTTGCCCAGGCTGTCGCGGATCGCCTCGGCGAGCCCGCGCCGTCCGGCCAGGCCGACCCGTGCAGCCATGTCCTGCAGGATGGCGGTGGTGATCACCGAGAACAGAACAGCCCAGAGCAGGGCCGTCCCGTAGCCGGCGCCCGCGCGGCTTGCGGTGACGATGGTGCCTGGTCCTATGAAGGCGGCAGCAACCAGGAAACCAGGTCCGGCGCGGAAGCGGCGCATCGTCTTGATCCTCTTGTAGCCAGGAGCTTCGGGGCCACGCCACGTTGGGGGGCCGTGGCCGCCGTAGAGTCTAGCAGTCCGCCACGGCACATTCGCCTGGGCCGCGAGCGGTCAGGCTCGGGTGTGGCGGGGTCGCGGCCTGCCGGCGCCTATTTCGTTGCCGCGTAGGCGATGACCGGCGGATTGTCGAGGAAGTCGTCCCAGAAGGGGTTGTTCCGCTCACCGGGTTCCAGCGAGACGCCGAGCCAGCGGAAGTCGCGAAACCCGGTCTCCCGGAAAGCGTCGTCGTAGGTCTCCGGCTTCAGGAAGAAGTTGTGGAACTCGAACTGCCTGCCGTCGGGGTTGGTGAACCGGTAGTGAATGGGGTCTCCTTCCCTCGCTGCCGACAGGGGACCGGTCTTTTCCAGGCCGTACTTGCGCCACGATACGGTCCCCCGCGGAGGACGCAGGACGTTGTCGTTGAAGCCGACAATCCGGCCGCCGGGCCGCTCCTCCGGCGCCGGGAGTCTGTGCCGTAGCACGGCGCAGACTCCCGGAGAGGGTTGGTTGGGCGGCCATCGGAGCCGCCGGGCGACGGCTGCCGAGCTACGGCACGCGCGCGCGGCCGATGTTGTTGGTGTCGGTGCCGAACCAGATCGCGCGCTCCGGCGCGTGGTAGTACATGTGGCGCACCGTACCGCCGCCGCTCGCGATCTCGGTAGATGCGAAGAATTCCTCGGTGGCCGGGTCGAAGCCGACGAAACGGTTCGGCATGGTCCCCGACTCGACGAAGTAGAGCCGGTCCTTGTCGTCTACCGACATGCCGTACGGACGCGCCGAGGCGCCGCCCGGGACGGCCCATTCCTGCACTTCACCGGTTTCCGGATCGAAGCGCCCGAGGTTGCCGCCCGCGTAGTCGACGTACCAGAGATGCCCCTCCGAGGTCAGGGCCAGCCGCCGGGGCCGGGCCTCGGCGCGCGGCAGGTCGAACTCCTCGAGCTCCATCGTTTCCGGATCCACAGTCGCGAGTTTGTTGGTGCCGAACTGGCAGAACCAGGCGCGGTTGTTCGCGTCGACCACGATACCGTAGGGACGCCGGCCGCGGCCTTCGATCGGGATGAGCTCGACAGTGCGGGTCCGCGTGCCGAGCTTGCCGACGAAGCTGCCGCCCTGCACCGAGAACCAGATGTCGCCGTTGTGATCGAAGGTCAGCGTGTGCGGGTCCCGCGCCTCGGGCGTCGGCATCATGATCTTCTCGATGTCCCCGGTATCGGGGTCGAGCCGTCCGATGTGCATCGCGCGGTTGCCCGCGTACCACACGATCCCGTCGTCGTCGACGATCAGGTTGTGCGGGCCCGTGCCCGGGTCGAGCTCGTAGCGCCGGAAGTCGCCCGTCTCCGGGTCCAGGTAGGCGAGGTAGTTGCCCCGCTGTCCGACGAACCAGACCCGCCCCTGGCCATCCACGTAGGGGTCGCGCGGCCGGGTGTTCTCCCAGGGGACCACCCACTCGGTAATCTCGATGTCCTCGGCCGCAGCCGGTGCAGCGCCGAGCGTGCCGAATGTTCCGAATGCGATGACCGCCGCGAGCAGCGCCGACAACTCTCTTCTCATGGTGCACCTCTCTCGGGGCATACTAGCGAAAACCGTTGGAACGCGAAGGAGAAAAAGATGCAGCAGGCAATCCGTCACCCGGCCGGTCCCGTCGCGACGCTCGCGGGCGCCCTGTTGCTCGCGGCCGTCTTCCCGGTGGATCTGGCGGCCCAGCGCGAGGCGCGGGACAACGAGTACGCGGTCAACGACCCGCGCGTACAGCACCGGACGTACGTGATGGAGGAGACCGGCGAGACCATCCCGTATGCGCTCTTCGTTCCCTCGAGCTACGAGCCGACAACTCCCGCGCCGCTGATGGTCTCGTTGCACGGGGCCGGACGCCAGTACGACTGGCTGATGAACTACGCGGGCTTCCTCGACTTGGCGGAGTACCACGGGTACGTCGTGGTCACGCCACTGGGTTATACGCGGCGGGGCGGGTACGGCTACCGCGGCGATTCGGAACAGGACCGGCGGGCAGAGCAGGACGTCATGAACGTCTTCGGGCTGGTCACCGACGAGCTCAACATCGACCCCGGCCGGATCTACCTCTGGGGCCATTCCATGGGCGGTGCCGGCACCTACTACCTCGCCAGCCGCTACCCGGACATATGGGCCGGGCTCGCCGCGGTGGCCGGCGGCAGCATGAACGCCGACTACGTCGACGCGGAGGCAATCCGCCACATCCCGTTTCTCGTGCTCCAGGGTTCGGACGACCGTGTGGTGCCCACCGCGGGGGTGCGAGCGTCGGTCGCGAGGATGAGCGAGCTGGGCATGCGGCACCTCTACATCGAGATCCCGGGCGGCGACCACTCGCTCTTCATCTCGAGGAACCCGAAGGTGGTCGAGCACCTCTTCTCGTTCTTCAACCTCGTCTCGAAGACGACGCGGGCCGGGGCTCACTAGCTGGCGGGGCCGAGACCGTGCAGGTTTCAAGGCTTGCGGCAGCGGACGCGGCGCGTCAGTGGCTCATCGCGTAGAGCAGGACGTTGACCCCCAGCGAGTAGCCGTCCGGCGCGAAGGTCTCGAAGAAGCGCGGGTCGTCCGCCTCGCGCTCCCAGGCGTCCTGGATGTCGGTGTTGTGCGTCATGGCCACCATGATGCGCCCGCGCTCGTCGAAGATCACCCGGAAGTGGGGTTCGGCGCTGTCGCGCCCGCGCTCGGACGTGCGTCCCCCGGAGCGCCGCCAGAAGCCGATGTTGGCGATCTGCGGCACCTCCCAGATCTGGAACAGCGTGCTGAACAGCGGGTGCTCGATCGGCAGGTCGACGATCGGGTACTGCCCGGCCGGCAGCACCTTGTGGATCTGGCTCACCCACTGGGCCCATTCCCAGCTTCCCCAGAAGTCGTCGACCCACAGGAAGCCGCCCTTCAGCAGGTACTCGCGCAGGCGGTCGGCGTCCTCGGCGGACAGCACCATCGAGCCGACGGCCGAGGCGATGATGAAGGGGCAGCCGAAGATGGTGTCGTTGGTGACCGGCACCACCCAGTGGATCGGCTCGTCGTCGGCGTCGAAGTTGACGTCGGTCGTCGACAGCTCCGACAGCCGGATCATGAAGTTGATGTCGGCGTAGGGGTAGTCGGTGGACCAGCGTCCCATGCCCCGGCCCGTGTACTCGCTGGAGTACATGAGCCGGCAGAAGGAAAAGCCGGCGTCGCGCTGCTCGGGGGGGCGGATGCGCGGCGGATAGCGGGTCCGCCAGCCCCATCCCCACTGGCCGAACGCGGCATTGGCGGCGAGCGCCAGGATCACGACAAGCGCGGCGCCGAGGACGGCTGGCCGCTTCATTCCGCCATTCTGCCACAGCCGCGGGGAAACCGGAGAGTCGGCGCGGATCGAATTGCATACAGTCTCGTCACCGCGCAGGAAGAAATCCAAGGCATTTGCGAAGAACCCGTGAGGAACCGGCGGCCCGCTCCGTGAAGTGCGACGCAGGCTCCGCGGAGGGAAACTCCCGCGGGTAGTGTCGCAACGGGACACCACCCGCGGGACCACCGTGCTCGAGAGCCTGCAGGACGCTCGCGAACGCGTCGTCAGTTGGCCAGCGGGTGCGGGCGCACCTGGAACTTCAGCATGCCCGGCTTCACGCCGGGGCCGCCCTCGATATGCCAGGTGACCGCGGCGCCGTAGGTGGCCCACACGCCGCGTCCCTTCCAGCCGGCATCCGGGTCGTCGATGCGGCCGTCGAGCCCGCGCGTGAAGAAGCCCTGCGGATACGGAACGCGCAGGACGACCCACTCGCCGCTGTCCGGATCGAGGGCGAGCAGCGAGTCGGAGTTCGAGCCGGTCGCAATCGGCACGTCCCTACCCAGCCCGAGCGTGTCCCACTGGTCGACCCAGTTGTAGTATTTGTTGGCCGCGCTCCGCCGACGCCCGCCCGAGTCCATGCGCATCATGTTTCCTGGGGATATGTCCGCCCGAGTTTCCGCGGGCGTCCGCCCACACCCTCCGACGTCGGTCCTATAGGCTGTCACTTTGGCTGTCAATTGGGGTCGACGCCGGGCGACAGGATCGCGTCCATCTTTGCCGCGGCGTCGCGGCGCAAGGCCGGCATCACGTGGGCGTAAGTGTTCAGGGTCAGGCTGATCTGGGAGTGGCCGAGCGTTTCCATGATCGTCCGCGGGTCGACCCCCTGGGTCAGCAACAGCGTCGCGGCCGTGTGCCGCAGGTCGTGATAGCGGATACCGGGCAGTCCGGCCGTGTGCAGCAGCGCCTTGAAGGCCTTGTGCAAGGCGCTCCTGTCCATCGGCGTACCTATCGAGGTGGTGAACACCAACCCCGACTCTCTCCACTGCGCGCCCGCGGCGAGCCGTTGCTCGAGCTGGCGCGTCCGATGCCGCCGCAACGCCGCCGCGACGACATCGGGCATGGTCACCGTGCGCCGGCTCCGCTCGGTTTTCGGCTCTCCGAAACGGGGCTCCGGACCGCCTCGTTCGAGCGTCTGCCGCACCGACAGCATGCCCGCCTCGAGGTCGACGTCCTGCCACCGCAGCCCGAGGGCTTCGCCCTGCCGCAACCCGAGTCCGACCGCCACGGTGACGAGGCCTTCGAGCTGATGGCCCGCGACGGCGGCCAGAAGCGTGTGCGCCTGCCGCGGCGTCAGCGGTTCGATCTGCCGGGCGCGATGGCGGGGTGCGTCGGTCAGCGCCGCGACGTTGCGGGAGACCAGTTCCCACCGCAGTGCCTGGTTCAGCGCGGTGCGCAGCACGTCGCGCGCCCCGCGAGCGGTGTAGGCGCTGGCCGACGCCTCCACGCGGCGCAGGCACGCGGCGACATCGGGCGGTGAGAGTCGGGCGAGCCGGATGCGCGCGAGGTTGGGCAGCAGATGCGCGCGCACGATCTGTTCATAGCGTTTCCAGGTCCGCTGCCGGACCTGACCCTGCTTGACCTCGAGCCAGCGACCCAGAAAGGTGCCGACGGTCTCCTGTTCCGGCACGGGAGGCAACCCGTGGTCCATCCGGTGCAGCGTCTGGCGCAGCTTGTCCTGCACCTCGCGCTTGGTATGGCCGTAAAGCGCCTTGCGACGCCGCTTCCCGCCCTCCCAACCGAGGTCGACCTGCGCCATCCACCGACCGTCACGCCGTTTCGTGATCCCGCCCTCGCCGCGGCCGCGCCTGGAAGCCATCGTTGAACGCTCCTGCCGTTGGTGGGTCAGACAGCGAGCCGCTCGACTTCGCGCCGCCGCTCCCCCGCACCAGATTACCACTACAACTGCAGCGTCTTCGGAAGCCGCCAGCAACCTGCGTGGACACGACGCGGTTTGCTGATGCGGGCCATCCGGCCGGAGCTCGATCCGGCCCGTCACGCGACTCGGGAGGTTCGTTGGCGAGGTCGGCGGCGCGCAAGCACCAGAGCTTTCCGCAGCGTCCGATGGCGGCGTCTTGAAGGGGGCCCTGCGGGCGGGAAAGACCCCATCGTGGCTCGTTGTTGGCAAGCGTCACGCAACCGAGCCGCCGCGCCTCGTGCCAACGGCCCGGGTGACTCCCGAGCGGAAGGATTGAGTTGGAACACGCGATAGTCGGCCCGGTCGAGTCCGCCGCCTCGAAGGTGCGCCCCCGGGAAGCGCTTCATTTGCGGCAACCACCGCGACCCGCCGACCAGGCGCCGCGGGCCCGTGACCCACGACGACCTGCGAGCTTCGCGTGTCGAAGCGGGAAACGCCGACGAGTTGCCGGTCAGAATGCCCTGTGCGCCTGAACGGCATCCCGGGAACACCCGAACCGTCCGGACCCATCGTCGGCCGAACCCGATGGCACACCCGTCCACTGCTTGAGAAACAGCTCCAACGGCCGTTTCACCTGTGCGTCTGGTGTCAGTCCTCTGCTGTCTCAGGTTCGGCTGGTTGTTCCTCTCGAGTCGCGTCCAGGCGGGGAATCTGCTCCCCACGCAGTGCGGGAAAGTGATGCTGCACGTCAGCAATGAAATGCGCGCGACCGTACTCGTTGAGCACCTCGTAGTGCTGGACGATGGCATCCAGCAGCCGCGCGATCTCGCGCGGGGTAGCCGGCGCATTCTCGGCGCCCGGGCGCCCCCAGCGGTCAGCCCCCGTCCCGATAACCGCTGTGACGAGATCCACGGACTGGCGCGTCCGCTCGACCAGGTCCAACAACCACAGCAATTGAGAATCCGGTCCACCTTGGGCAGCCAGGGTCTTGATCGCTGCTGCGACCTGCTTGAGGACGGACAGCTTCTCTTCAAGCTGCCTGAGCGCGGGCACTACGCCCTCGCCGACATTTTCGGGGCCGAACAGCGCCAACCTGCGGGCAGACGGAAGAGGGCGCCAGTCGGGCACGGGCAACTGCGGGCGCTCGAGTGACGGGAGACTTCTGAACACCCGCACCACGACGCCGGACTCGACGACGTCGGACAGCTGCCAACGATCTCTGAGCAACTCTTGGCGATAGTGGTCGTCCTCTCGGCCCCAGGCGCGGAGTTCGCAGGCCGCGGCCGCGATCTCCACGAGCCACATGATTGCCTCCTGCCCCCTGCGATTTCGAAGCCAGACCCGTTGCCCGGGCGTGAGGCCCACGCCCGGGGAGATGAGGCAGACATCGTCGGGCGCGATGCCGGCGGGCCACATCGACGGGCTATGCGTCACTGCGTAGAACGCCTTGGGGTTCGGCAAGTCCTCGGGAGCCGGCGCTCGGCGGAACTCGTGCGGGTTCGTCAGATAACCCTTGGGCGAACGGTATGCCCAGACGCGAACGGGCAGTTCCTTTTCCTGGAAGCGGGTCGGGGAGGGAAGCGACGCGGGCGACGCGGCGCCGTCGCCGTGGTGCTGCGCTTGGTCAGACGCCTGATCGCGTTCGCCGCGCCGCGGACGCAAGCACAGATCGAGCCCGAGATGCCGGCACAGAGCTTCCAGCGTCTCGAGATTCGGGGTCGAGCCCCGCCGCATGTTCCGAACCGTGTCACTGCCGCCAGTTGCCGCTAGCGACAGTGCGCGATCGGAGACGCCACTCTCGTCGATGGCGGTCAAGATGTCGCCGCGGATACCCATCCGCTACAGCGTACACCGATTTGGGCCCATTCAATACCGCGCCGGCCGGGACCCGCCGAGAACCCGCTGGGCTCGCTTGACATTGCGGCTATTTATACCGAATACTGCGGTTCAATGCACCTTGCCCGCCAGCGCAACCCAAACACCGGCCTCCGCCCGACAGGGACGCCCACCCTCACGGCCGGCCGGCAACCCAGGTTGCGAGCTGCCACAGGAGGATAGCCATGCCCAGCGACGGATCCAAACGGCCGAGGCGCACACGCCACACCCCCAATCAGATCCCGCGCCTGTTATACCGGATGCCGGAAGCAGCCGAAGCCCTGGGTGTCAGTCTCACCACCGCGTACGATCTCGTCTACCGGGGCCTGGTCCCTCACGTGCGCCTCGCGGGCCGGCTCCGTGTCCCCGCCGAGGAACTCAAGAAGACGATCCGGCGCATGGGGCAGAACCACGAGCAGGAGTAACCGCGCCCGCCCGCCCATACCTCGCACCGCGCCCGGTGGCCGAGGGAGGCGCGCCACGCTCGGGGCGTTTCCGGATGGCGGCGAGCCGATGGATGTCGGAGGGGTACCACAGATGACCCAGGCGAGCGACAAGAACCTCCAGGATGCCGGCAGCCCGCAGACCGAGACACAAGACGCCGCCGACCTGCTCGGACTGGGTGGCAAGGGTGTCGACGAGGCGGTCGTTCAGCAGGTCAAGCGTCACGTCGCGCAGATCCGCGAAACGATGAAGCGCACCGTGGAGGCAGTGTGGGAGCTGGGAAGAGCACTTCGGGCAGCGAAACAACAGATCCCACATGGCCAGTGGATTCCATGGCTTCAGAGCAGGATTGGAATCCCACCCCGCACGGCGCAGCGCGCCATGGCGCTCTACGACAGATACCCCGAAATGCGCCAAGTGTGGCGTTTCGACACGGTCACGGCCGCGATGCGGGCGCTGCCACCGATACGGTCGCCTGCCAACCAGGGCAAGCGCGCAGGCATCGCCACCGGGGAGATCATTTCCGTGCAGCCCACGACGGACACGGGCACTGCGGGGCAGCCGGCGCGGGAGTCGGCCAGCGACACGGAACCTCCAGCCGCCGACGCTCCCGAGCCGTACGCGCCGGACGCCGCGACCGAGACGGGCACTGCGGGGCAGCCGGCGCGGGAGTCGGCCAGCGACACGGAACCTCCAGCCGCCGACGCTCCCGAGCCGTACGCGCCGGACGCCGCGACCGAGACGGGCACTGCGGGACAGTCGGCGCAGGAGTCGGCCAGCGACACGGAACGTGCAAGAGCCACCGCTGGTGAGACATCTCGCCCCGAGGCCACAACGGAAACGACCGTTGCGGCATCGTCTGCGTACGAGCCTGTCGACGAGCAGGAGCGAGCCGGTATCGACGCGGATGCACCCGTCGTGACCCCGGTCACGACCGACGGTGCGGAACCGGCAGCAGCCGAAAGAGCTGTTGCTCGCGACGACCGCACCCTCGAGACCCTGGGCGAAGATCTGGCGACGGTCGTCACGAGGCTGGAGTTGGTCCTGGACGGTACGCCCGCCCGTGCGGTCCCTCAACGCGAGTCGGACCTGCGGGCTCTGCGCAGGCTGGTCAGGGTCCTGGCCGAAGCGATCCTCAGGCACCTGGATCGGCCGGGGGCCAGCGAGAAGAACACCGGTGACTTGCCAGACGAGTTCGTCAGAGTGATGCACGAAGTGATCGAGAAGATCAACAACCGTCGGCAGGGCGCCGGATCTCGGTTCGGCGCAGTGCGCCGATTGCTTGGAACCAGATAGGCGCAGCCCGGGCGCGGGCTGACTGCGGTGCTCGCGGCAGTAGTGGCCGCCGGCGCGGCCGGCCGTTTCCAAACCTGACGAGGGTCGGAGAACGCTTCGATACGAGCCGGGACGGTCCCCGTTCTCCCAGGTTCGGCACGGCCCACAGCCACGGCCGCGGACCGGACAGGCCGGCGACGGAGGCAGCTTTCCCCTCCCCTTTCGGCGGATCGAAGCCGGGGCATCTGCGACGCCAGCAGCCGGACGCGGTCAGGTAATGGCGACGCGTAACTCTGGACCCTCCGGGTCCCGCACGCGCTCAACCCCGTCGAGGTCGCCCTGTCCGCGCTGCTCGACGGCGCCGAGGCCGACACCGTCGAGCACCCCGGCGCGCGCGACGACGACAACCACGCCGTTCCCCTGCTCGACGACCTGTCGGCACTCGGCGATCCCTGCCTGCGCTGGTAGCGCCGAGAACGCAAGCGCCGAAGGCAAACGCCGAGGGTACGTGGGCGATTCTTCCAGCCCGCGCGGTTCCACGCTGTCCCGCCTGCGGTCGCGGTCACGTCAGCAAGCGACGCCCCCGCACCCACGAATACTCTCAATGTCCCCACACGCCCGGCCGCGTCATCCGCGGGCTCGACCGCGGGGACCGCGCATCGAGCCTGTTGGCGCACCCGGCTCGCGCACCACCAGCTTGGTGCGGGAGCCCCGGAAAGGCGGTCACATACATGGCCGCCTTTCCGAAAGGCCATCGACGAACCGGCCACGGACGGATCGTCACTTGCCGCGCAGCTTCGAGATCGCCATGGCCCGCCGCCTCTCGCAACGGCCGAATCCGTCGTCGAGCGCCGACTCCTGCAACGGCTGCTGCGGACTGCACCGAATCTCGGGCTCGGCAACAACAGGAACGGCGAGTTCCGACTCCGGACCGGACATCAGGCACCGAGTCGACGCGGGCCGAAGCCGGTACCGTGCCGCGCAGCTTCAAGATCGCCATCGCCCGCCGTGTCTCGCAACCGCCGAATCAGTCGCGCGAGGTCGCGCCGCGCCCGCTCGAGGTCGACTGTCCTGTCCAGCCGGACAGCGTGCTGTGGTCGAGCGTGCCGACGTCAATCCGATCCTTGTGTACATGGTGGTTCCGCGCGTCGAACGTGATCACCGACGCTCATCGGCGCTCATGGCTGACCTCGTGATCGTCGAACCGCCGCGGAAGGACGAGCAACATCACCGGGGTCCTCGGGGCCGGACTGCGTGGTCGGCACGTCGTTCGGGCACGCGCGCGACCTGCTGCAGACGAAGCGCGACGGCGGCTCGCCGAAGTGAGCCGTGCCAGCCGGGGGCTTGACATCACTGGCGGCGGGAAGTCGAACTGCGAGGTCATCGACTCGAAGTCGAAGACTGTGTCGAAATGCGACAAGTGTCGCATTTCGAGTATCTGTCGTAGAGCGCCGTCGTGCGCGAGCGCGAGCCGCTCGACCAGCGCGCCGGGCAGATCGAGGGAACGGCCGGAAACCCGAGCGCGTCCTCCGAGCCAGACACTCGTCCCGGCGATCGACCGTCGGCACGCGAACCGGATCGGTCCGGGGACTGCCGGCGCCGGTCTTGCGTCGGCCTGGGGCTCGCCCCGAGCCGGCGCGATCCACCTCGCGGACAGACCGGCCCGTAGCCGCCAGCGCCATCGACGCCGCCACGGCGTGCGAGCGAGCAACTATACGGCACGACCTGGACGATGTGGGTGAAGTCGATTCGGGCACCCGCAGACCGCAGGCCGCAGCGACTGCTCGGCGCCGCCGGCGGCGCATCTTCGAACCCACCCTGCGCGGGTCCAACCTGCAGGCATGGAGAGCCGGCGCCCGGGGACTCGAGTTGCGACCGCCGGACACCGGATCGGATAACGTCAACGTCCATGACCCGAACAGTGACCCGCGGCTGCGGCCGTCAACCCGGAGGCTTGCGAAGGAGGCCGCGACTCGCGCCAGGCTCCGGCGCCGCGCGCGGCGGCATCGTCTGCAACCAGACTCCGGGGTCGTGGGAGAGGAGGCGCCATGATGTACAGCGGCCCGCGCGAAGGGGAAGTGCGAGCGGCGAACGAGATCTTCACCCTGCTGCCCGACGGGCACGATCTGACAGTGATAACCGATGCGCTCGCCGGCCGCAAAGACGTGAGCGACGAGGCCCGCAGCGAGTTGTCCACCCGCATCCGCAAGCTGCGCATCAAGGGGTTCCGCGACGCCAACCGCGCGCCGCACGACCGACTGGTCGAAACGATCCTCGACGCGATCGCCGAAGGCGACCACCGGCTCGCCGCGGCCATCCTCGCCGCCTGGATGCAGACGCATTCGGCGCTGCGGGAGAGGGCCGCCGCGCACCTGCGGGGACGAGGCATCGACGTCGTCGACGCGCCGCCGGTGCGGTTCACCAGTTGCTGGGACACCGACGAGTGGCTGCTCGAACGCAACCGGATGCTGCAGGACGGCGACGGCGTCGATGCGCACCGCGACGATGCCGCGCTGATGCTGAGCCTTTTGTCGGGCCGGTTTCCCGGCCCCCCGCCGGTTGAATCCGAGCTCTTCAAGACCTGGATCGACACGCTGTGGGACCTGCCCGCGTCAGCGCCCGAGTGGCCCGCCGACGCGGCCAACCTGGGCAAATGGGTCCGCTTCATCCTGCGAGAGAAGCAACGCGAGGTCATCGAAGGTGTCGTCCATAAGATCGCCGAGCAGTGGAACGGGATCGAGAACGAGTTCGACGACGACCTGCACTACCTGGGGATCGGCCCGCTCATGCTGCAGGCCCCGCCCGGCGGACCGGGGCTTCTGATCGGAACGCTCGAGTTCCTGACCGCGCTGCGGGTGCAGCTGGAGGCGTACCGGCCGTTGCGGCCGCAGGCGGCCTCCCGCCAGGAAGAGCTCGAACGGTCGGAAGCGCGCCGGGCGGCCGAGGACGGGATCCTGCAGCTGACGGCCGAGTGGCGGGAGCGAATGGCGCACGCCAGACAGGCGCAGGAGGCGGCGACGGCGGCACACGGAGCCGAGCCCGCCGTCGAGGAGGAAGAACCCCTGACCGGGACGCAGGCCGACGCAGACCCTGCGGCCGTCGAGGCGCTGACGGCCGAACGTGATCGGCTGCAGGCCGAGCTGAAGACGCTGCGCGAGGAGAACGGCCGGCTCCGCAGCAGCAACGAGGAGCTGCGCGCCGAGAGCGGACGGCGGGACGACGAGACCAGGAAGCTGAACGAGCTGATCGCGCGCAGCCGCCGGACCGAAGAGCAGTGGCGGCAGGCCTACGTCGAGAGCAGGAAGGGCCGCCGACCCGACGACACGCCGGTCCGCATCGACAGCGTCGGCCAGGCCGTGGCGCTGGCGCGCGAGGCCTTCGGCGAGAGGTTGCTGATCAAGCTCAACTCGCGCTCGAACGAGAACACGCCGTTCGCGAACCCTGCCGAGGTGTACGACGCGCTGGCCTGGCTCGCCACCGCGCACTGCGACGGAAACGACAATCGCATAGGCGAAGCCTGCTCCGGGTGGACCTGCAAGACGAGCCAGCGGGAGGAATCGATCGCGAAGTACCGCGAGTGGTACGAGACGCTGGCCGACGGGAAGACCTGGTATCTGGGCGCGCACCTCGGCAAGGGAACCAGCCGCGACCCGCGGCACACGATCCGGATCGGATTCGTGCGCGACGAGGAAGGCAACCGCGTGATCGTGGGGTTCATCGGCCTGCACCAACGAAACCGGCAATCCTGAAGAACAGGAAGGCAGGAAGCTGCGGGACCCGAGTGAACCGCCGAAGGCCGGCGAGACGAGCCGTACGTATACGGCCGCGTTTTCCGGCGGGGCCGGTTGGCTCAGCCGTCCGCTTGGCGGGAGGGTGGCTCGTCAACGGGGCGTGCGCTTGCCGGATGCTCCAGGCCGTCCGGCTCGACCTCGTCGCGGCGCACCGGTACCGGCGGCAGGTATCTCCAACGTTCGCCGTCGAACCTCACCAACAGCGTCCCGGCGCGGACCTCGACGACTGTCCCGCGATACCCTTCGCGTGGGGATGGCCATGTGACCCGAACTCGCGAGCCAATGGCGATTCCTCCTGAGTCGGTCATCCTGCCAGTGGTATCGAACTCGCCCCGGCGAACCTTATCGCAAAGATTCCCGCGGGGCCACATCAACCGACCGCGCGCGGCGTCGGCGGCGCGCGACTCCCCGGCTGTCGTCGCGTCGCTCACCTCTACTATCGCTGGTATCCTCATCGGGGCAGGTTGTCGCCGAGCGGGCGCACGCCCGCGCCTGGCGCCACCACGGGCACTCCGGAGACGAAGACCGACTCGGAAACGAAGGCAGGTTGACGAAGTACGGACCGCTGATGCAGGCTGACGAGCCGGACACCGGCATGCGACACGACGACACGCTGCCGTCGGTCGACGCAACGCGGCGCTTCCTCGCCCTGTGCGAACGGTACGGCTCGGAAGAGTCGGCGGTGGCCGCTGTCGTGCGGGGCCGGCGCGCGGGCGTACCGGGGTTGCCCTGCCGCGACGACTGGCCGGCGTGGAACGCGGCCGAGATGCGTGTGGCGGTCGACTATCTCGAGCAGGCCGGCGTTGCGGGCACCGAGTCCGGCGCGTGGGGTCGGTAGCGGCCCCTCGGTCTCGGCGGTGGCCGCCGACGTTCGTGCATTTCGGCGGCCGGCGCGATGCGGCCGCGGCTTGCCCCTGGAGGGAGCATTTCACGATGTCGAGCAGCGGAATCCTGGACACGTTGCGCAACGAGGAGCGCTCGCTCAAGAGCCAGCTCGTGGCCATCCAGCGCGCCATCGAGGCGATTGAAGGAGCTGCCGCGCCGGCCGCCCGGCGCGGCAGCAAGAAGGCGGTCAAGGCGGTCAAGGCGGTCGGGAGGCGCAAGCGCACGGTGACCGAGGAGCAGCGCCGGGCCGTGGCCTAGCGGATGCGGAAGTACTGGGCCGCACGACGGGCGGACAAGGCCGAGGGGAACTGACCGAGGCTATCGACAGATCGGGGGCTGGGGTGAGGAGGCCGACACAAGAGCACCGATTCGACATGCCAAGGCGCAGGTTCGATGGACAGGAAGCGACGCGGCGACCGCTGGTGGCGCGAAGCCGGTCGGCCGGCGCGGTAACCGCAGCATGACGCGGCGCTCGAATGTGGCTGGCTTTGACGTTGCCTTGTCGATCGAGTTCATCGCTGCGTCACGACACCACGACGACGCCGTATCCGGGCGAGCATGTCGGCGGGAGCGGATTCAGCGACGCCGACTGGCCGTCCGAACCGGCGTTCCGTACGGCCACTGGGGGCGTACGGCTCGCAATGCCCACGTGGGCGGGCCGCCCCGGCGACGAAGGCGCGTGGACCTGCCTGGAATCGCTGCAGGCCGAACGCGTCGGTCCGGAGATGGAAGCCTGAAGCCGAGGTCGAACACCAGGCCGACCAGGCGACCGTCCTGCAGGCATCCGGATGAGATCGTCACTTGCCGCGCAGCTTCGCGGTCGTTGTCGCCCACCGCGTCTCGCAACCGCCGAATCAGTCGCGCGAGGTCGCGCCGCGCCCGTCCGAGGTCGACTGTGCTGTCAAGCCGGACAGCCGAGGCTGCCGACGTCAATCCGATCCGTGTGCACATGGTGGTTCCGCGTGTCGGAACGTGACACGGTCGGTTCGAGCGGTCTGCTCGAAGCACGCGGCTCGGCTGTGACCCGCAAGGCCGAGACGATTGGGTCTGGAGGCGATGGCGCGCCGTCGAGCGCCGGCTCCAGCAAGGGCTGGCCGCAGCCCCCACGCAACCTCGGGACCGGCAGCAGAAACGGCAGGTTCCAGTACCGGAACCGCGTCAGGCTCGAATCGCCGACGCTCGTCGGCGCTGATGGCTGACCTCTCGTAATCGTCGATTCGCCAGCAAACACGCACAAGATCAACCGGATCCTCGGGCGGGCTGCGTGGTCGGTGCGTCGTTCGAGCACGTGCGCGACCTGCTGCAGCGAGGCGCGATGGCGGCTCATCCGGCGAGCCGCGCCAGCAGACTGCCCTGGGGGCTGGATGTCATTGGCGGCTGGAAGCCGAGCTGGGAGGTCGTCGACTCGAAGTCGAAGCCTGTCGAAATACGACACGTGTCGCATTTGCGGGGTATCTGTCGTAGTAGAGCGCCGTCGTGCGCGAACTCAGGCGCCGAACAGCGCCGAACGCCACTGGACGAAGAAGCACGCGCCGAGCAGAACACGCCGCCGCCACGTTCCGAACCCGAGCAGGACGTACCGCCCGCAGGCCCCGAGCGGTCTTCACGCCGAGCAGAACGTCCAGCCCGTACACGCCGAGCGGACCGACGGGCGCCCGAGCCAAGGTCTCCACGAAGTAGACGACGATGACCACCAGACAGGCCGGGCACATCCGGCCGAGTGCAAGGCTTCAACCGAGCCCTGCACATATAGAGGCACTGGATGCGCGAACGCGCCGAGCACAACCAGCCGCCGGGCGCTTCCCATCGGGATCGGCTGCGAACCCAGCCCGCAGGCCAACGGCGCCGAGCAGGACGCCGAAACCAGGACACAGTCCCACACCGAGCAGTACGTGTTTGCCCGGACACGCTGAGCGTCCCCGCGATGAAGACGGCACGCCAGAACCCGACAGCGTCCCGTATGCGCCGAGACGTTCATTACCAGACCGGCGCCGAATGCGCCGCGCGTCTGCAAACCGGACAGCACCCGCCGAGCGTACCGGCCCCGGCGACGTGCACGGGGCTGCCGCCGCCTCCGGAACCGACGGATCCGAGGCAGGAGCCACAACGGCTTCCGAGACGGAATCCTTCGATGAATGGTCGGATCCGAAGTCCTCGGACACGGGCCGCGCAGACGCGGGACGACGCGCCGAATACAACTTGCCATCCCGGCCAACGACGCGATCCGGCAGGTGCCAACTAGTTGTCACCTGCTCTCGAATCTTGCTGACGTACTGCTGGGTACAGCCAACGTGCCGGGCGACACGCCCCTGACTCAACACGGGCCAGGTCCTGAACGCAAGCTCAACCGCGTGCTTCTTGTCCGCGCGACTCAACCGCGCACCATGCGCCCGGTTCGCACCCAGAGCGAACCACAACGCATCATCGAGCGTCCCGGCGTCGACATCCGCTTCGATCTCCCCGCGGCCCGCGCGGCGGAAGGCGCGCAATCGATGGAAACCGTCGGCAAGCCAGCAGCTCGAACCGTCGCTGAAAGCAACCACCGGAGGGAACGCCGCCCCCTCGCCGAGGCTCTCCGCATAGTCCTCGACGACCTGCTCAGAGATCTCCTCGCGCACCTGGGTGCGAGGCGCTCGAGACGCTGCTGTCGAAGCTCGGTTACCGCGTCGAGCGCAACGACACGGGCGGCGGCCCCAGCTACGACTTCCAGCCGCTGGCGGGCCGCACCGCGATTCTTCATCGACTGCGGCCCGGACTACGAGCCCGGCTCACCGACACGATCACGATGCAGACTGGGCATCGAGAAGACGGCGACCACCCGAGTAGGTGCCGGCATCGGCTACGCGCTCGACGAGGCGACGAAGAAGGGACACTGCGGACTGCCCGTCGACGAGCTCCGCCCGCTGGCGGCCGAGCGGCTCGAAGTCGACGAAGACCTGGTTCACACCGCGCTTGACCTCGAGCGGGTTGTTTGCGGGAGGAGGGGGAATCCCACGTCAAGGTTGAGCACGTACTCGACCGAGACGCTATACCGACGCGCTTGGTCGAAGCCGAACGCCAGATCGAAGCCCCGCATCCGCCGAGCGGGGTTTTCGAACACCTCGCGCGCCGAGAAGCTCGCCCTCACGAACGCGCCGAGCGTTTCCGAACGCAGCAGACCGCAGATCCGGCGCCGAGTCGAACACCTCGACCCGCCGAGAAGCGCACCGTCCTGAACGCCGACGAGCGGAGCGGCCCCGGATTCAGCACCACGCCAACGCCGCTACCGGGCCGGCGCGCCTCCCCGAGTCGGCGCGCAAACAGCCACGGACCCGGAGAGGCAAGCCCACACGTACGACAATGCTCTAGCGGAACGCGGGCAGACGGGCGGAACACGGGCGGGCAAGGCAACGCCTGTGCATCTCTGCTCCCCGGCTCCCACGCCACCCGTCTCCGACCCTGCATCCGCCACGCTGCGGGCCTGACGGCCCGCACCTTCAACCCGGCCCGTTCGGGCCATTCCCGCACCGGAGGACGACCATGCCCATCAAGGACTTGCTGCGCCCCGATCAGCTCGCCGCGCTGCGCCGCCTGCGCAAGCGGATCGCGAACCGCACGCACATGCGCCGGCGCCGTGCGGACCCGACCTACTACAAGGCGTTGTGCGTGGGCGTGGACCTGCCGCTGGAAGCGGGCACCTGCGGGCGCCACGTGAACCGCTCGAGCGGCGAGAGGTGTTACCGCTGCTGGCAGCGCCGCCGCTGGCTGCTCAACCACGCCATGTCGCCGTACGAGATCGCCGTCGCGGGCACGCTCGCCGACGACCTCGAGCACGACGTCGCCGACCGCGAGCGCGAAGACGACCCGCACACCGGCGCCATCGTTCCCCTGCTCGACGCGGTCGACGACATGCTCGCACCCGCCGACGCCTGCCTGCGCTGGTAAGCGCTCTCCACCGACCGAAGGCCGGAGCGTGCGCTTCGGTGGCCGACCATCGCGTCAGCACTGACGTGCCGAGCTGCCATCCGGCGCCGACGGCCGCGGGCAATCGACCGCCCTGCACTCGTGCACGAACGTCAGCGCCCCGGCGGTAGCCTCCCGCTCAGCGGTTCGCCGCCTTCGCCGCCACCCGCCGAAGATGCCGAACACGAGGCGGCCGGCCGTCTCCAGGCTTCAGGCGGTTGACAACATGCCAGCCAGGCAGCCCGACACGGCCGCCACGCTCGCCCGCGCCGCCGCCGAGCGATCCGAAGCCGTGGCCGACCTAGCCGACCGCCGCGGGCGCGACGCCGACCGCCTCATCCGCGGCACTCGCCGTGCAGATGGTCGAAAAACGACAACTGTCGCATTTCAGGGTATCGGTCGCAGAGCGCCATGGCGCTTTGCGCCATCCGGATCGGAATGCGGAATCCTCTCAAGCCATGGAATCCACTGCCCCGTGCCGCACTTGCGCGACCTCGACGAGATGAACTCGAACACGACGACACCGAGCGGGTCCATCCACCAGTTCATGGATGCCATCAACCGCGTGCGGATCGACGGCAAGGCCGTCGTGCGCACCAGGCGCGCGACCGACAGGGGCAAGCCGTTCCACGAGCTGCACTACCCGTTCGCCGAGAGCGACTTCCCCGGCGGCGCGAGAACCCTCTGTCTGGCGCTGACCATGCGCATGCAACACCTGGTGAAAAAGCCGGTCCCCGACGACGAGCGCAATGGATTCACCGAGGAGGGCGTGGACCGGGCGGCCATCGAACGGCTGGCCGCCTCCATCGATCCATCGAGACCCTTGAACCGTCCGAACCGGTGCACTGACTGACCGCGCACATCGACCGGGAATGCACCCGGCGGAACGCGGAACCAACACGCGCCGAGCTGTCGGCGACTTGGCGCCGAGCAGGGACGTACCTTTGTACGCACCGAGTCCGGTGCGACCACCGAGCGGTGCGCTGTTCAGCGTGATCCTGGCGACAACCCGCTCCATACGCAGCCCGCGGGCGACCACATCGAGCACGAGGCCCGTCAGCAAGGAGTTCCCACCAAGCAGTACGTCTTCCTGCACGCACAGCATGAGGTGCCCGTTTCAGGACAGTACGACAGAACCACGGTCAGCGCCCCGGCGCGCACAGAGACGACCATCTCGACGATGTCATCGAGTGCAGCGCCCCCAGGACATCCAGGTACACACCAAGTGGGAGCGCACACTGAACCGCGCGCCTGCTATCGGGAGCGAGGTGGCACTTCAGTCGGTACCCGCCGAGTGTACCGGCCCCGAACCTGGACAGGTACGCACCCGAGTGTCGTGGCCCAGGAACCGGAGAGCAACGCGTCTGCCGGACACACCGAGCGGAACAAACCGTCAGCGTTTCTCGCCAGGCTCGGCCGCGAACGCAGCCTGCGGACGACCGCACCGAGCATCAGGCAGATCGGAATGCAGTCCACGCCGAGCGGTACATGCTCCTGAACCCACCGAGTACCGCACGACTTGCAGACGCCGAGCGACCGCCAGCGCCCACTCGCACCAGGAAGCCCACATCCACGCACCCACCGAGTGATGCGCGCCCAGGAAATCAGCACCCACCGAGTGATGCGGCCCCGGGCACCGCGGTCGAGCGGATCACGCCCCACGGCGCCGAGGGCGCCGGCCCCGGAGGCTCCCCCGGAACCACCGGGTCGAACATCCGAAACACCAGCACGCATCGGGCGCCCCGCTGCACCGATCGGCGCCGAGTGTCCCGCGAATGGAATCCCACGGATACACACCGAGCAGTACCGGCCCCACAACCGCCGCCGAGTGTACCGGCCCCGGAAACGCGCGAAACCGCGCCGCCGAAAAAGATCACCCACCGAGGGAACCAAACACCCGAATTCTGCGTCTAATTCAAACGTCCGGTATCGAGAAGTGTACTTCTTGGTGCCGGGTCCACTTTCCCCGCTCCGATCCTGACCATCCCGCAAACCCCGCGGCGGCACTCCCCGCCGCTCAACCCGACTTCCCTCGCCTCCGCGACGTGCGAGGCTCGCGCGCCTTGGGCGCATTCACCCAGCGGTCCGCACGCGGCCCGTCCGCACGCGGCCCACGCAACGGACCCGCCGCGTTCGAGTTCTGGTACTCCCCACGCCGCACCAGGCCCGCACGCCGCCGCTGGCGGACCTTCTCGACGAACAGCGGAAAGCCCAGCGCGAGCGATTCGCGCAGCACCCAGTAGGGCGACATCCGAAACTCCTTCACCGCCAGGTCGAGATCCTCGATCTGACGCACGGACAGCCTGATCTTCACGGTCCGGTCCAGAGGTTCGACATCAGGTTCCCAGATTGGCGGCAAGGGCATCGGAACTCTCCCTGACGCGCAGGAGCCAGCAGCCAGCGCTGCTCCGCGCGTCCAACGATCGTGTACGCTCTCCACGTGTCCACGCACGACAACGAGGTCGGAGCGCTACTCTGGAGGCTGCGAGGGATCTGGATCGAGAACGCTGCGAGGGCGGCCCGGCCCGGGACGCTCCTGCATGCCCCGGATACGCCACGAGCGCGAAGCGCCGGCGCCGAGAGCCTCGACGACCCGGATCTCCCGGAGCTTCTCCAGGGCCTCGACCGCACCAGGCATGCCTTCGGCTATCGCAAGACGGAACACCTCCGAACGGTTCGACCCGTACCGGGCCGCGAGATCGTCGCAAGCCTTGACAGCCGCCGCCGGCAGGAACGCCACCACGCGCTTCATCTGCATGAGAACCTCCACCGCGCCATGACGAGATCCGCCCGAATCTTCAAAAACGATCATGACCGGCGCGCCCCTCACCCCGACGTCATGAAACACGGAAGGCTTCTGGCCACGGCGTCGTCGATCGTGTCGCTGACGGTTCCGGCGGCGTGTCATCCTCGATAGGCGGAAGCGGGGCTGTCGTCGCAGAAACTGTTCGGCGGAGGGCTTCGACCCGTCCCCGCTCAAAAACTGACGCGGTGCGCCTGGCATCGAGCCCCGAATCGTTTCAGGCCCGCAGGCCGTGAACGAGCAGCAAATCGAGCCCCGCCGCGAGGTGGGTGTTCCTACACCGGGCGCGCTCTCCCGCTTCCGCTGTCATGGAGGTACCTGATGAAGCGTGAGACGGTCGAGACCGACACTTGGCGCACCGACGACATGCACGTGGTCTGCCCGCGAGCGGCCGGCCTCGACGTGCACAAGATGTGCATCACCGCCGCGGTCCGCCTGTGCGAGCCCGGCGGCGGGCCGGCCCGCACCGCCGTACGCGAGTTCAGCGCGCTGCCGGACGGTCTGCGCGCAATGACCGAGTGGCTGCGAGGACACGGCGTCACCGCAGCCACGATGGAAGGCACCGGGGTCTACTGGAAGGCACCGTTCGAGGCGCTGGAAGATGCCGGTATCCGCGCCGACCTGCTCCATGCCCAGCACGTCAAACAGATCCGCGGCAAGAAGACCGACACCAACGACAGCCTGTGGCTGGCCCGCATCTGCCAGTTCGGCCTCGCCCTGCCGAGCTACGTCCCGCCGCGGCTGTTCCGGCAGTTGCGCCAGTTGACCCGCTATCGCCGCAGGCTCGTCGGCGAGCGCAGTCGGGCCCGCAACCGCGTCCACAAGACGCTCGACCACGACGGTCTCCGGCTCGGCGGCGTCTTGTCGGACATCTTCGGCGTCAATGGGCGGCGGGTGCTTGACGGGCTGGTCGCCGAGCACTCGCCGCGGCGCATCCTCGCCGAACTGACAAGCCACGTGCAGGCGAAGCTGACGCCCCTGGCCAAGACCCTGGCCGCTACGCTCGACCCACTCGCGCTCTTCGCCCTGCAGATGCAGGTCGAGTCCGTCGACCGGGCCGACGCCGCGCTGACTGCACTGGACACGCGCATCCAGACCGCACTGGCAGACTACCAGCGCCCCCTGCGCCTGCTACAGACGATTCCGGGAATCGACCTCGGCAGCGCTTGCACCATCCTCGTCGAAATCGGGCCGGACCTGGGAGCCTTCCGCGAGGCGCGCCACCTGGGCTCGTGGGCAGGCGTGGCGCCGGGCAACAACACCAGTGCGGGCAAGCGCCGCTCCGGTCGGGCGCGCCCAGGGAACCCGACGCTACGGGCTACGCTCGCCGAGTGCGCCCACGCCGCCGCGCGGACCACCGGGTCGCAGTTCCACGGCTATCACCGGGCGCTGGCCGCCCGCCTCGGCTACAAGCGGGCCATCCTCGCCACGGCCCACAAGCTCTTGCGCGTGATCCACGCGGTGCTCCGCGACGACCGCCCGTACACCGACCCGGGCATCGACTACGAACGGCTCGTCGTCGCTCGCAACGCGCCGCGCTGGATCCGCATGCTCACGCAGCACGGATTCCTCGAAGAAGCGCAAGCTGCGCGCTGCTGACCGCCGACGTTTCCGATCCACGCGGCGTCGTGCAGGGTCATAGAACGGGGCTACCCGCACGAGCCATCCGATCGGGATCTACCGCCGGATTCCAACGGGCCGCCTGACGCCTCAGCGATCGCCCGTCACGTCCTCCTTGCATCTGCGCGCGAGAGACGTTTCACAACAAACAGTGCACCCCGGTTGCAACGTTCAGGAAAACTCCCCGAACACCCAACGAGATCGCCGTTTCGACCGGGGTCAGGATCGCGTTCGTTCGTGGGTCCACCGGCACCGCAGAAGGATCGGAAACGCCCGGAGCCCGAACGGGCAATTGGTGAACGCCTACGGATGGCCACCCCCTGACCCCGGTAGACCGACCAGCTCCCCAAGAAGCTCCCTCGCATCCAGCCTCAAGCCTACGGAACCGAAGGCCGGCACACGTCTGGCAGGCACACGCCAAAGGACTGCAAACACGCAACTTGCAAGCAGATTCAGCCGGACGGGAACGCACCGAGAGGAATCCCTCGAAGAACGCTCCAGCGAGCCAGAACGGGAGCACGAAAACAGTGCACCATTTCACCGTACGTTCACCCGAAGAGGGCACTGTCGTGCAGGCGTACAGAGATCAGAGGTCCAGAAGGGTGAGCGACCCCGGTTCCGGCGTCGCTCACCCCTGATTTTTCCCTGCGGGAAGGCTGGATCCGGCGGAGCCGGCAGAGTGGTTCACCACTGGTGAACAAGCAGTGCACTGTCCGCGTCGCTCCGCGATCGGTAGGTCACCATCGGTGAACGGTCCGCGAGAATCGGCCCCGGCCCCAAGCAAGGGCTCGACCGCCGCCAACGGCCGGTACACTGCCTTCGGTATCTGCCCGAACCACCGGATTCCAGCAGCAGCCCCGCAGGCGCCGAGGCGCAGATCACCCCATGCCACGACCACCATCAGTACCAGACACGACATCGGCGAGCACCCGCACCGACCCCTACCCGCCCTGGGATCCGCTGTTCCCGTACAACAACCTGCCGCCGGTTCCCCGCGAGCGGCTCACCACGCGCGCCATCGAGGAGCGCTGCAAGCTCGCGACCGCGGCACTCGACACGCTGCGCAACACAACCGACAGGCTCGCCGATCCCTACGCGTTGTTCCAGACATCCGCGCTGGTCGAGGCCCAGGCCAGCTCCGCCATCGAAGGCATCGTGACGACGGTCGGCGAGATGATCGAGCAGATGGACTGGCCGCGCCTGACGAACGGAGCCGACCCTGACACCATCGACGCGCTGCGCCACTACGACAGCATCATCGACGCCTGGCACCACCGCGGACGCGAATCCGTCGGCACCCCGATGGCGATGAGGGCGTGCTGGACGACAAAAGGAAAGCGAATGCCCGTGCGCCGCGGACACGGGACCGTGATCGCCGGACCGCGGGGAATCATCTACACCCCGCCGACCGGGGAGGACCGCATCCGCTCGATGCTGGACAAGCTCTGGAGCTTCATGGACGACGACGAGGACGGCACGCACCCGCTGGTACGGATGGCGGCCGCACACCACCAGTTCGAGTCGATACACCCGTTCGCCGACGGCAACGGCCGCACGGGGCGAATGATCAACATGCTCTACCTCACCGAGCGGAAGCTGACCGACCTCCCCATCCTCTGCCACAGCCGCTATATCCTGCAGAACCGCCCCGCGTACTACCGGCTGCTGGACTCGACCAGGAGAAGTGGCAACTGGAAGCCGTGGACCCTGTGGATGCTCAGCGGCGTACGAGAGACAGCCGAGTGGATCGTGCGCACCCTGGAGCGCCAGGCCGCCATCGCCGAACGAGCCATCGCGCGGTACCGCGGCGCGAAGGCCCGAACCAGCATCACCGACGACGCGATCCGGCTCGTCTGCAGCCGGCTCTGCTGCCGATCGACAAACCTGGTCAACGCACGGCTGACGACGAAGACGACAACAGCGCTCGCGACGCTGCGCCAGATCGCCGGCATGGGAATCCTCAAGGAGCGGGCCAGCCACACGCCGGCGCTGTTCATGAACCCAGAGGTCGTCGACCTGTGGACCAGCACATGAGCACCGACACGAGGCCGACGACGGCTTCCAGAAGCACGAAGAGGACAGACGACCGATGCACGACGAAGTCGAAGAACGCATGCGCGAAGAACGAGAGGCCGCGAAACGCGCCGAGTGCTTCGCCCGGCTGGTACTGGCTGAGCACGAGGACCACGCCGGCCGGAGGCTGCTCGACTACGCTGAGCGCATCGTCGACCGGAGGCTGAAGCGCGCGTCGTGCGCGACGTCTACGAGCACTACACCGTCACAGGCTGGAGCATCGAGGCGATCTGCCGGTGGCTGAACGAGCAAGGCGTGGCCACGCGCAAGGCCCGGGGCCCACTGGGGGCGTTCGACGGTGCGGCAGATGTTGCGCAACCCGGCCTATTGCGGCACGGCCTGCTTCGGCAAGACGCGGATAGTCCGGGGAGTGGCTCGTCAGAAGCGCGTCACGCGGACGCTACGGATGGGCGGCGCCGTTCCGCGTCGCGACACTGCGCCCCGCGAACGGCCGCGCGAGGAGTGGATTGAGATCCCGGTACCGGCGATCATCGACGAGCAGACCTTCGCGCGGGCGCAGGAGCTGCTGCACGAGAACAAGGTGCACGCCCGCCCCCGCACGATTGAGCCGAGCCTCGTGCAGGGACTGGTGAGTTGCCGCAAGTGCGGCTACGCGTTCTCGCGCATCTCGAAGCGGTCGACCGCACGCAAGCTTCAGTACTATCGCTGTATCGGGTCCGACCGGTGGCGGCACTTGGCGGGTCCGCGGTGCGACACGCGTCCGGTTCGGCAGGACCTGCTGGACGAGGTCGTGTGGACCGAAGTTCTGCGGTTGCTCGAGGAGCCGGCGTTGATCCAGCAGGAACTGGATCGCCGGCTGGCCGCCGCCCAGGCCGCCGATCCCACGAGGACTCGTACGCAGGCCGTGGAGCGGGATCTCGCACGCGTCGGCAAGACCATCGAGCGGTTGCTCACCGCCTACCAGGAGGAGTTGGTGTCGCTCGACCAGCTACGCGAGCGGATGCCGTTGCTGCGTCAACGCGAGCAGACGCTGCGACACTCACGCCCCTGCGTCCACCTCGGCCACCGTATCCTCGGAGCATCGCTTCGAGGGCACCCGCTCAGCGACGCTGGTTGCCGGCCCGACACCCATCGTCTACTCTGGAGGGACATGGAGATGCTGATCGATGCCCTCCCGGTGCTCGCGGTCGGCGGGTTTCTGTGGCGCCAGATCGCCAGCCTGGATCGACGCCTCGGCTCCGTCGAGCGCGGCTTGAGCGATGTCGCGCAGAGACTGGCGCGTCTTGAAGGCCGCATCGAAGGCTGGCAGGATCGCCAGCATCCTCCGGTGCAGGTCGGATGACGCTCCGCGTCGTCACGCGATACGAACCGGTGCCTTGACACCTTGACGTGCGGCGAGGCCGGCGCCAGCCACTCGCAGGTTGTTGTACTCGGCGTCAGACGTCCGCCGTGGACTCGCACGTGCAGGCGTCCCCGTACTCGCGACACTCTCGATTCGGGCCGTCAAAGGTTTCGCCTGCGGTCGCGGGGACATGGGCGGTGCCGCTACGGCCGGCACTGCCATCCCCGCCGCGGCAGGCTCACCGCTGACCCTGCGCTGCGGCCCCGCGCAGGTCCGCGGCCAGTCTTCGGGCCGTGTCGTGCGTGGGGTCGAGTTCGAGCGCGCGCTCCAGGCTCGCCAGCGCCTCGTCGCGGCGGCCGAGGAAGTACAGCGTGACGCCCGTGTTGGCGTGCACGGTCGGGTCGTCGGGCGCCAGGTCCGTGTGCGCCCGGTACAGGGCCAGGGCCTGCTCGTACTCCCGCCGCCCGAACCGCCACAGGGCCAGGTGGTCGAGCGCCTCGGCGTGCTCCGGGTCGCGCTCGATGGCGCGCTGGAAGTGCGCTGCGGCCTCGTCGTCGCGTCCGAGCCCCAGCAGAGCTCTGCCGGCCAGATAGTGCGCGGTCGCCGATGTCGCCGCATCCGTTACCGGCGCGAAGCCGCGCTCCAGCGATTCGAGCGCCTCGTCGTAGCGTTCCAGATCGAGCAGCGCGGCGCCGATGCCGACGTGCGCCGGAACGAAGTCCCGATCGATGCGCAAGGCTTCGCGGTACGAGGCGATGGCCTCGTCGCGGCGCCCCGCCGTCCGCAGCCCCTCGCCGATGACGTGCAGCGCAGCCGGGTCGTCCGGCCGCGCGTCGCGGGCGCGGCGCAGGTACTGCTGCGCCTCGGCCGGGCGGCCCCCGTCCGCCAGCAGGTTCGAGAGCTGCATCAGCGGCGCGGGGCTCGCCGGCTCCAGCGCCGCGGCGCGCCGGAAGTGCGCGGCCGCAACGTCGAGCCGACCCACTTCGCGGGCCGCGCGGCCCGCGGCCATCGCGATCTCGCCCGCCGAGGGCGCGCCCGGGTCCAGCGCGAGCGCTCGTTCGAGCGCCGCGAGCGCCTCGTCGTGGCGTCCCGACTCGGAGAGCGCGAGGCCCAGTCCGCCGTGTGCAAGCGCCAGGTCCGGGTCCGCTTCCAGCGCGGCGCGGTACATCTCGATCGCCTCGCCGTGGCGGCCTCGTCTCCGCAGCGCCTCTCCCAGGTTCTGTTGCGCGCCGCGATGGCGGGGGTCGAGCTGCAGGGCGGTGCGCAGGGCGGCGTCGGCCTCGTCGAACCGCTCCAGCCGTGCGAGCACGCTGCCGAGGTCCACGTACGCGTCCGCTCTGTCCGGACGCCGCTCGACGCCGATGCGGGCGGCGGCGAGCGCCTCGTCGAGCCGGCCGGCATCGGCCAGCGGACCGACGAGATTGTTGTGGACATCGCGTGCGTTCGGATTGTGCGCGAGGATGTAGCTGAAGAAGGTGAGTCCGTCCCGGTAGATGCCCGCCTGCATCCAGGTCAGCGTGCCGAGCAGTGCGAGCACGACGGCACCCGCCCCGGCCACGAGCCGCCGGTGGCCGGCTTGCAGGCGGCCGGCCCCGTGGGCGGCGGCGCCGACAGCCGCCGCCAGCACGCCGAGGCCGGCCAGGTACTGGAAGCGGTCGGCCACCAGCGAGAACTGCATGTAGCCGTAGTCGATGAACCCGAGCACCGGCGAGAGCGTCACGGCGAAGAACAGCGCGCCCGCCAGTGGCCCCCGCCCGAGCCGCCGCCTGCCCAGCCACAGCAGGGAGGCCAGCGCCATCGCCCCCAGGACGTACGTCCAGGCGACGGGGTCCGCGGCGTCGATCTCCCAGAGCGGGTAGATCACGATGAGATCGGTCGGCCAGAGCAGCTTGCCGGCGTAGAACCACAGCGCGCGGGCCGCGATCAGCACGCGCTCGGCGAGCGAGTAGCCGAGGTCGAGCGGCTCGCGCGAGGCGTAGAACGCCAGGTCCGCCGCGGTGACGGCCAGCGCCACGGCGAACATCGGCGCGAGCCGGGTCAGGTCGGTCCGGGTGATACGGCCCGCCTGCCACCAGTGCCAGATGAGCAGGGCCGCCGGCAGCGTGACCACGACGGACTTGGACAACAGGCCGGCCGTGAAGAGTCCGAGCGCGAGCAGGTAGCGCCCGGGCCGCGGCGCCTCGGTGAACCGGATCCACGTCAGCGCCGCGGTCAGGTAGAACAGGGCCGAGAGCACGTCCTTGCGCTCGATGACCCAGGCGACCGACTCGACGTGCAGGGGATGGACGGCGAAGACCGCCGCGACGGCCCAGGCGCCGGGCACGGCCAGACGCCCCACCAGGCGCCATATCAGCAGCACGTTGGCCAGGTGCAGCAGCACGTTGACCGCGTGGTAGCCGAGCGGCGCCAGCCCCCACAGCTTGTGCTCGATCCAGAAGCTGGTGTAGACGACGGGCCAGTAGTGCGCCTCCCCGGCGATGTCGCCGGGCGAGAACCAGATGTTCCACAGCCCGGACCACTCGTGCACCACCGGCTCCTCGACGAAGATCACGTCGTCCCAGACGAACCCGGCCCCCAGCGCCGGCAGGTAGGCCGCGACGGTGAGGGCGGCGAGCAGCAGCCCGCCGCGCAACCGCTGGCCGCCGAGACGGCCAGCCGCGGCCTGCGCCGGCGGCCGGGCGCCGGCCTTCGAGCGTCTCGCGGACGAGGAGGCGCGCTCGGCCGCCAGCCGCTCGCGCCGGGTCAGGCGCTTCGTTCGTTTCTGCATGCTCTCGCCCGGCGGCGCCGGCGCAGGGTCTCCCCGAGGCGGTGGCGGTATAGCCGGCACAGATGGTGCAGGAAGTCGGCGTGCGTGCGCCAACTCAGGTTGCTCTTCCCCTGCCGGCGGTCGGCGAACCGGATAGGCACTTCACGGACCCGGAGCCGGCCCCGCGCCATCAGCTCCAGGGCGATCTTGTAGCCGACGGGGCGCAGGCTGTCCAGGTCCGGCAAACGCCGCCGGTCGGTGGCGAAGAAGCCCGACAGCGGGTCCCGGCACTCCGCCAGCGGGCGCGCCAGCAGCGTGCCCAGCCAGGACACCAGCGCGCGGCGGCGGCCCCAGGCCGGGTCCACGGACGCGCCGGGCACGCAGCGGCTGCCGACCACGATGTGGCAGCCGTCGTCGAGCGCCGCCAGCAGGCCGGCGATCCGGTCGGGCGGGTGCGACAGGTCGGCGTCCATGACGACGAGGCGGTCGAACCGCGCCAGACGCATCCCGAGCAGGACCGAGAGCGCAAGGTCCCGGCGGCCCGCGCGGCGGGTCTCGATGCGCACTGGCAGGCGCCGGGCGATCCCGGCGACCACGGCTTCGCTGCCGTCCCGCGAGTCGTCGTCGACCAGGAGCATCTCCCACTCGACGCCCCGGTCCGACAAGGCGGCATGCACGGCGGCGGCCAGGGCGGGCAGGTTCTCCGCCTCGCGCAGCGTCGGCACCACGATGGAGACGGCTTCGCCCATCTTCTCCGGCCGGCCGGCGCGACCTACTCGGGTGCGCCGAGGTTGAGTATCCCGTAGAGGCCGACGCGGTGGTCGGCCCCGCCGTCGGGGCGGCCGTAGCGCTCGCCGAGCAGCTCGACCTCGATCGGCGTGGACAGGTCGCCGCTGAAGCGCTCCAGCACGCCGAGCCGCGCGCCCAGTTGCATGCGCCGGGCCTCGCCTATCCGGCCGTAGCCGACCAGCGGAGTCAGCAGCCGGTTGCCGCGCAGCCGCCAGCCGTAGCCCAGCCGCGCGTCGACCCCGCCGTCGTGCCGGTTCAGTCCCGCCGCGTAGCTCTGGACGTGGTCCTGCCACAGCGACTCGGCCCCATAGCCCGGCGCGCCCCAGTGCGGGCGCACCGACGCGGTCAGACCCGGCTCGTAGTGCCCGCCGCCCACCATCGCCGTCACGCTGAAGCCGTGCTCCTCGTAGCCCGACGCCGTGTGCAGCAGGAGCCTCCGCCCCTGCGCCTCGATACGGACCCGCCCGGCGCTGACGCGCACCCCGGCGGCCGTCTCCAGTCCCAGACCCGTCTGCCCGGCCCCGCCGTCGTGCCGCGTGCTCACCGCCCCGAACGGCGCCACCTGCATGCCGCCGGGGCCGCCCAGCGGCAGCGTCGCCTCGACCCCGGTCCGCAGCCGCCGCACCGCCGCCGCCAGCGCATCGACCGTCTCCTCGCCGCTGCCGGTCCGGAGCTCGGCCCACGACGCCTCGCCCCGCAGCGACAGCTCCACGCCCCCGGCCGCCCGGCCCAGCCGGTGCCGGCCCTCCAGCAGACCCAGCCGCAGGTTCAGCGGGCTCGTCCCGCGCCGCCCGTTCAGCGCCCGCACGTTCTCCGCCGTCCCCCGGCCCACGCCCGCCAGCGCCCACACCGCCGTGTCCCGGTCGCCGATGCGCACATACGGGTGCAGCACCGTCAGCTCCGTCCCCAGCCGGCCGCTCGAATAGCCCTGCCGCCAGTCGCTGCCGCTGCCGCTGCGGCTCACCGCCGCCCCCGCCAGCAGGTACTCGGTGAGCTGCACGTCCACGCCGAGGTAGCCCGTCGCCAGGTCGCCCTCGTAGCCGGCCACATCATCCGGCCCCGCCCACCGGAACGACTGCCGGTCGCCCTGGCCCCAGACCCGCCAGCGGCCAACGCCCGTACCGGGCGTCTCCGGGTCGCCCTGCCCGCCGAACGACAACAGCACGTCGGTGCCCAGCAGCATCTGGCCCCAGTCGGTCCCGGCGCCGCCGCCGAAGCCGCCGCCCATCAGGCCCGCCCGCTGGAACCGCGGGTCGGCCGACGTACCCGCCAGGTCCCGCGGCGAGCGGCGCTGCCGAAGCGTCGCCGCGCGAAACGACAGCCAGTGCGACTGCTCCAGTCCGCCGGCCCCCATCTGCTCCCAGGCGTCGGGCGTCAACTGCTGGCCGCCGAGCATCAGCCGCATCGTGCCGTCGTCGTACTCCAGCCGCCGGCCGATGGCGATCCGCGCGCTCGACAGGTGCGCCCGCCCCAGCGCCGCCAGAGCGTCGGTCAACACCTCCCGCACCAGCGAGTCGCCCACCGACACTCCGAACGTCTGCACCGCCGTCAGCCCGTCGGGGTCGGACGCCGTCACCGTCACCGTCGCCGTCCCCGTGACCACCGGCGACAGCGTCAGCGTCGCGCCCATGACCGCAACGGTCACCGCCGATTCGTCCGAGGACACCGCCGTGTAGCTCAGCTCGTCGCCGTCCACGTCGGTGAAGTACGGCGTCAGGTCCACCTCCGCCGCGCCGCCGCCCTCCTCGAGCGCCTGGTCCGGGATCACCCCCACCGCCTCCGGCGCGTCGTTCACGGGCAGCACCGTCATCGTCACCGTCGCCGACGCCGTCAGGCCGCCCGGGTCCGCGATCGTGTAGCTGAAGCGGTCCGTGCCGTACCAGTTCAAGTCCGGCGAGTACCGCACGCTGTTGTCGACGATGGCAGTCGCGCCGTGTGCGGCCGGGCCGGCCGAGACCACCGTCAGCGGGTCGCCGTCGACGTCCGTGTCGTTGGCCAGCACGTCGACCACCACCGCCACGTCCTCCAGCGTCTCCGCCTCGTCGTCGACCGCCTCGGGCGGGTCGTTCACCGGCGTCACCGTCACCCGCACCGTCGCCTCCGACGTCAGGCCGCCCGGGTCCACCGCCATGTAGGTGAACCGGTCGTCGCCGTACCAGTTCAGGTCCGGCTCGTAGCGCACCCCGCCCGAGACCGCCGTCGCCGTCCCGTTCTCCGGCGCCGTCACCGACGCCACCCGCAGACGCTCGCCGTCCGGATCCGTGTCGTTCGACAGCACGTCGATCACCAGCGGCGTATCCTCGGGCGTCTCCGCCCGGTCGTCCTGCGCCTCCGGCGCCTCGGGCATGTCGACCACCCGCACGGTCACCTGCGCCTGCGCCTCGTACTCCCCGTCGCCGGCCGTCACCTGCAGGTCGAACCCCTCCGGACCCGACTCGAAGTCCTCGCCGCCGCCGACGTAGCTCACCTCGCCGCCGCGCCGCGACACCGTGAAGCGGTCGCCGTCGCCCGCCGACAGCGCGTAGCGCAGCCGGTCGCCGTCGGCGTCGCTCGCGGCCACCGCCCCCAACGCCACCGGCGTGTCGCGTCCCGAGGCATTCTCCGGCAGGTCGAACGTGTAGCTCGACTGCCCGAACTCCGGCGGCCGGTTCGGCTCGTCGTCGTCCAGCAGCGTCAGCGACGTGCCCTCGACCGACAGCCCCACCTCGGTCGTGCCCGTGATCGCCACCCGCTGGTCCGGCTCGTCCTTCGTGTCGTCCACCGGCGTCAGGTCGAACGACGCGGCGGCGCTGGCCGCGTCCGCCGGGATCTCGATCGCGAACACCGACGGGGTGGCCGCGTAGTCGTCCTCGTCCCGGTCCACGCTCACCGTGACCACCGTCGCTTCGCCGCGCGCTCCCGCGACGAGCGTCGCCGTCACTGTCACCGCCGTCGTGCCCGCGCCTTCGGAGACCGACGAGGGACTCACGCTCAGGACCACGTCGTCCGTTATCTGCCCACCGCCCTCGTCGTCGGTGACCGTCACGGCGAGGTTCGCCGTCACCGACCCGTAGTCCCCGCCGGACGCCGTGTGTACCAGCGTCTCCGAGTCGTTCTCCGCGTCGTCGTCCTGCTCGGCCGTCACCGTCACCGTCTGCGCCGTGTTCCAGCTTGCCGTCGTAAACGTCAACGACGCCGTGTCCAGCGTCAGGTCGGTGCCCGAAGCGCCCGTGACCGCAACCGTCACCTGAGCCGTCGGTTCGGTCGCAAGCCGAACCGTGTAGCTCGCCTCGCCCCCTTCGGCCACGGTCAGCGCGGCGGGGGAGAGCACGATCCCGGCCGTCTCCGGCGCCTCGTCGTCGGTCACCGTCACCGCCACGCTCGCCGTCTCCCCGGCGTAGTCCCCACCCGAGGCCGTGTGCAGCAGCGTCGCCGTGTCGTTGTCCGCGTCGTCGTCCTCGCCCGCCGTCACTGTCACCGTCTGCGCCGTGTTCCAACTCGCCGTCGTGAAGGTCAGAGAGGTCGCATCCAGGCTCAGGTCCGTGCCCGCCTGACCCGTGATCGCCACCGTCACCGTCCCCGAAGGCTGCGTCGCAAGACGGACCGTGTACTCGGCGTCGTCCCCCTCGGTCACCCCCAGCGTCGTCGTCGACAGCGTCAGGCCCACCGACTCGTCGTCGGTCACCGTCACCGCCACGCTCGCCGTCTCCCCGGCGTAGTCCCCACCCGAGGCGGTGTGCAGCAGCGTCGTCGTGTCGTTGTCCGCGTCGGGGTCCTCGCCCGCCGAGACCGTCACCGTCTGCACCGTGTTCCAATTCGCCGTCGTGAACGTCAGTGCCGCCGACGAGGGGTCCAGCGTCAGGTCCGTGCCCGCCTGGCCAGTGATCGCCACCGTCACCGTCGCAGAAGGCTGCGTCGCAAGACGGACCGTGTACTCGGCGTCGTCCCCCTCGGTGACCCCCAGCGTCGTCGTCGACAGCGTCAAGCCCACCGACTCGTCGTCGGTCACCGTCACCGCAACGCTCGCCGTCTCATCGGCGTAGTCCCCGCCCGAGGCCGTGTGCAGCAGCGTTGCCGTGTCGTTGTCCGCGTCGGGGTCCTCGCCCGCCGTCACCGTCACCGTCTGCGCCGTGTTCCAGTTCGCCGTCGTGAACGTCAGCGCCGCCGACGAGGGGTCCAGCGTCAGGTCCGTGCCCGCCTGGCCCGTGATCGCCACCGTCACCGTCCCCGAAGGCTGCGTCGCAAGACGGACCGTGTACTCGGCGTCGTCCCCCTCGGTGACCCCCAGCGTCGTCGTCGACAGCGTCAAGCCCACCGACTCGTCGTCGGTCACCGTCACCGCCACGCTCGCCGTCTCCCCCGCGTAGTCACCACCCGAGGCTGTGTGCAAGAGCGTCGCCGTATCGTTCGAGGCGTCGGGGTCCTCGCCCGCCGTCACCGTCACCGTCTGCGCCGTGTTCCACGTCGACGTGGTGAACGTCAGGCTCGACTTGTCCAGCGTCAGGTCCGTGCCCGCCTGACCCGTGATCGCCACCGTCACCGTCCCCGAAGGCTCTGTCGCAAGACGGACCGTGTACTCGGCGTCATCCCCTTCGGTGACCCCCAGCGTCGTCGTCGACAGCGTCAGACCCACCTCGCCGTCGTCGGTCACCGTCACCGCCACGCTCGCCGTCTCTCCGGCGTAGTCCCCACCCGAGGCTGTGTGCAAGAGCGTCGCCGCGTCGTTCGAGGCGTCGGGGTCCTCGCCCGCCGTCACCGTCACCGTCTGCGCCGTGTTCCACGTCGACGTGGTGAACGTCAGGCTCGACTTGTCCAGCGTCAGGTCCGTGCCCGCCTGACCCGTGATCGCCACGGTCACCGTCGCAGAAGGCTGCGTCGCAAGACGGACCGTGTACTCGGCGTCATCCCCCTCGGTCACCCCCAGCGTCGTCGTCGACAGCGTCAGACCTGCCTCGTCGTCGTCGGTCGTCGTCACGGAGACGCTCGCCGTCCTGCCCGCGTAGTCGCCTCCCGAGGCCGTGTGCAGCAGCGTCGCCGCGTCGTTCGCACCGTCATCGTCCTCGCCCGCCGTCACCGTCACCGTCCGCGCCGTGTTCCACGTCGACGTCGTGAACGTCAACGACGCCGAATCCAGGCTCAGGTCCGTACCCGTCGTGCCCGTAATCGACACCGTCACCGTCCCCGTCGGCTGCGTCGCAAGACGTACCGTGTACTCGGCGTCGTCCCCTTCGGTGACCCCCAGCGCCGTCGTCGACAGCGTCAGGCCCACCGTCTCGTCGTCGGTCGTCGTCACCGCGACGCTCGCCGTCTGCCCGGCGTAGTCGCCTCCCGAGGCCGTGTGCAGCAGCGTCGCCGTGTCGTTCGCACCGTCGGGGTCCTCGCCCGCCGTCACCGTCACCGTCCGCGCCGTGTTCCAATTCGCCGTCGTGAACGTCAACGACGTCGAATCCAGGCTCAGGTCCGTACTCGAATGACCCGTGATCGCAACCGTCACCGTCGCCGAAGGCTGCGTCGCAAGACGAACCGTGTACTCGGCGTCGTCCCCCTCGGCGACCCCCAGCGTCGTCGTCGACAACGTCAGGGCCGCCGTCTCGTCGTCGGTCACCGTCACCGCCACGCTCGCCGTCTCGCCCGCGTAGTCCCCGCCCGAGGCCGTGTGCAGCAGCGTCGCCGTGTCGTTCGCACCGTCGGGGTCCTCGCCCGCCGTCACCGTCACCGTCTGCGCCGTGTTCCACGTCGACGTCGTGAACGTCAACGACGTCGAATCCAGGCTCAGGTCCGTACCCGAATGACCCGTGATCGCAACCGTCACCGTCGCAGAAGGCTGCGTCGCAAGCCGCACCGTGTACTCGGCGTCGTCCCCTTCGGTGACCCCCAGCGTCGTCGTCGACAGCGTCAGGCCCACCGTCTCGTCGTCGGTCGTCGTCACCACGACGCTCGCCGTCTGCCCGGCGTAGTCGCCTCCCGAGGCCGTGTGCAGCAGCGTCGCCGTGTCGTTCGCACCATTGGGGTCCTCACCCGCCGTCACCGTCACCGTCTGCGCCGTGTTCCACGTCGACGTCGTGAACGTCAACGACGTCGAATCCAGGCTCAGGTCCGTACCCGCCTGACCCGTGATCGCAACCGTCACCGTCGCAGAAGGTTGCGTCGCAAGACGTACCGTGTACTCGGCGTCGTCCCCTTCGGTGACGCCCAGCGTCGTCGTCGACAGCGTCAGGCCCACCGTCTCGTCGTCGGTCACCGTCACCGCGACGCTCCCCGTCTGCCCCGCGTAGTCGCCTCCCGAGGCCGTGTGCAGCAGCGTCGCCGTGTCGTTCGCACCGTCGGGGTCCTCGCCCGCCGTCACCGTCACCGTCTGCGCCGTGTTCCACGTCGACGTCGTGAACGTCAACGACGTCGAATCCAGGCTCAGGTCCGTGCCTGCCTGACCCGTGATCGCCACCGTCACCGTCGCAGAAGGCTGCGTCGCAAGACGAACCGTGTACTCGGCGTCGCCGCCCTCGGCAACCCCCAGCGTCGTCGTCGACAGCGTCAGGGCCGCCGTCTCGTCGTCGGTCACCGTCACCGCAACGCTCGCCGTCTTGCTCGCGTAGTCCCCACCCGAGGCCGTGTGCAGCAGCGTCGCCGTGTCGTTCGCACCGTCAAGGTCCTCGCCCGCCGTCACCGTCACCGTCTGCGCCGTGTTCCACGTCGCAGTCGTGAACGTCAACGACGCCGAGGAAGGGGAGAGCGACAGGTCCGTGCCCGAATACCCCGTGATCGCAACCGTCACCTGAGCCGTCGGCTGCGTCGCAAGACGAACCGTGTAGGTGTTGCTGCCACCCTCGGCGACCCCCAGCGTCGTCGTCGACAGCGTCAGGGCCGCCGTCTCGTCGTCGGTCACCGTCACCGCAACGCTCGCCGTCTGCCCCGCGTAGTCCCCGCCCGAGGCCGTGTGCAGCAGCGTCGCCGTGTCGTTCGCACCGTCGAGGTCCTCGCCCGCCGTCACCGTCACCGTCTGCGCCGTGTTCCACGTCGAAGTCGTGAACGTCAACGATGCCGAGGAAGGGGAGAGCGACAGGTCCGTACCCGCCTGACCCGTAATCGCCACCGTCACCTGAGCCGTCGGCTGCGTCGCAAGACGAACCGTGTAGGTGTTGCTGCCACCCTCGGCGACCCCCAGCGTCGTCGTCGACAGCGTCAGGGCCGCCGTCTCGTCGTCGGTCACCGTCACCGCAACGCTCGCCGTCTCAGAGGCGTAGTCGCCTCCCGAGGCCGTGTGCAGCAGCGTCGCCGTGTCGTTCGCACCGTCGAGGTCCTCGCCCGCCGTCACCGTCACCGTCTGCGCCGTGTTCCACGTCGACGTCGTGAACGTCAGAGACGCCGAGGAAGGGGAGAGCGACAGGTCCGTACCCGCCTGACCCGTAATCGCCACCGTCACCTGAGCCGTCGGCTGCGTCGCAAGACGAACCGTGTAGGTGTTGCTGCCACCCTCGGCGACCCCCAGCGTCGTCGTCGACAGCGTCAGGGCCGCCGTCTCGTCGTCGGTCACCGTCACCGCAACGCTCGCCGTCTCAGAGGCGTAGTCGCCTCCCGAGGCCGTGTGCAGCAGCGTCGCCGTGTCGTTCGCACCGTCGAGGTCCTCGCCCGCCGTCACCGTCACCGTCTGCGCCGTGTTCCACGTCGACGTCGTGAACGTCAGAGACGCCGAGGAAGGGGAGAGCGACAGGTCCGTACCCGCCTGACCCGTAATCGCCACCGTCACCTGAGCCGTCGGCTGCGTCGCAAGACGAACCGTGTAGGTGTTGCTGCCACCCTCGGCGACCCCCAGCGTCGTCGTCGACAGCGTCAGGGCCGCCGTCTCGTCGTCGGTCACCGTCACCGCAACGCTCGCCGTCTCAGAGGCGTAGTCGCCTCCCGAGGCCGTGTGCAGCAGCGTCGCCGTGTCGTTCGCACCGTCGAGGTCCTCGCCCGCCGTCACCGTCACCGTCTGCGCCGTGTTCCACGTCGACGTCGTGAACGTCAGAGACGCCGAGGAAGGGGAGAGCGACAGGTCCGTACCCGCCTGACCCGTAATCGCCACCGTCACCTGAGCCGTCGGCTGCGTCGCAAGACGAACCGTGTAGGTGTTGCTGCCACCCTCGGCGACCCCCAGCGTCGTCGTCGACAGCGTCAGGGCCGCCGTCTCGTCGTCGGTCACCGTCACCGCAACGCTCGCCGTCTCAGAGGCGTAGTCGCCCCCCGAGGCCGTGTGCAGCAGCGTCGCCGTGTCGTTCGCACCGTCGAGGTCCTCGCCCGCCGTCACCGTCACCGTCTGTGCCGTGTTCCATGTCGTCGTCGTGAACGTCAGGCTGGTCGAATCCAGACTCAGGTCCGTACCCGAATGACCCGTGATCGCAACTGTCACCGTCGCCGAAGGCTGCGTCGCAAGCCGCACCGTGTACTCGGCGTCGTCCCCTTCGTCCACCCCCAGCGTCGGCGTCGACAGCGTCAGGCCCACCTCGTCGTCGTCGGTCGTCGTCACCGCCACGCTCGCCGTCTCGCCCGCGTAGTCCCCGCCAGACGCCGTGTGCAGCAGCGTCGCCGTGTCGTTCGCCGCGTCGTCGTCTTCGCCGGCCGTCACCGTCACCGTCTGGACCGTATTCCAGTTGGTCGTCGTGAACGTCAGAGACGCCGACGAGGGGGCCAGCGTCAGGTCCGTGCCCGCCTGCCCCGTGATCGCCACCGTCACCGTCGCAGAAGGCTGCGTCGCCAAACGCACCGTGTACTCGCCGTCGTCCCCCTCGTCCACCCCCAGCGTCGTCGTCGACAGCGTCAGGCCCACCTCGTCGTCGTCGGTCGTCGTCACCGCCACGCTCGCCGTCTCCCCGGCGTAGTCGCCCCCCGAGGCCGTGTGCAGCAGCGTCGCCGTGTCGTTCGTCGCGTCGTCGTCTTCGCCGGCCGTCACCGTCACCGTCTGGACCGTGTTCCAGTTTGCCGTCGTGAACGTCAGAGACGCCGACGAGGGGGCCAGCGTGAGGTCCGTGCCCGAATACCCCGTGATCGCTACCGTCACCGTCGCAGAAGGCTGCGTCGCCAAACGCACCGTGTACTCGCCGTCGTCCCCCTCGTCCACCCCCAGCGTCGGCGTCGACGGCGTCAGACCCACCTCGTCGTCGTCGGTCGTCGTCACCGCCACGCTCGCCGTCTTGCCCGCGTAGTCCCCGCCCGAGGCCGTGTGCAGCAGCGTCGCCGTGTCGTTCGCACCGTCGTCGTCCTCGCCCGCCGTCACCGTCACCGTCTGCGCCGTGTTCCACGTCGACGTCGTGAACGTCAGAGACGCCGAGGAGGGAGCCAGCGTCAAATCCGTGCCCGCCTGCCCCGTGATCGCCACCGTCACCGTCGCAGAAGGCTGCGTCGCAAGCCGCACCGTGTACTCGGCGTCGTCCCCCTCGGTCACCCCCAGCGTCGTCGTCGACAGCGTCAGTTGCCGGGGGTCGTCGTTGTCGAGTATGGTGGTATCAATCCCGTATGACACATCGTCGTACCCCCCGCCGGACGCTTCGAAGTTGATGAACACCCGGTCGTCGGTGGTGTCGGGGTCCTCCAACATGTTGATCCTCACTATTCTCGCGGTATCCCAATTCGACGTCAGGAACGTAAATACCGCCCTGTTCGCAGACATTTTTCCGCCACCGACAGGGAAACTTACCCTTAGCGTAACCGTCGCCGACGGCTGCCGCGACAACTTCAGCACGTATCTGTAGCTCTCCCCCTCCCGAGGCACTGAGTATTGATAGACATCCAAGCGATTGACCGGTAGAATTTTGCTGTTTTCATTGTCCACTGCCACCACGTTTAGTGTTCTGTTTCTATACCCAGTCGCATTGAACTCGAAATCGCAGGTTTCATCGGCATCGTCAGCGTCCTCCTCCACCGAGAATCTCACCGTCTGCTCTATGTTCCACGTCATCACCGTGAAAGTCAGCGAGGTCTTGTCTGCCTTCACCTTATTACTGCACGTAGACGTGATCGAAACCTGCGTTGTCCCCGTTGGCTGCGTCGGTAACCTCACTCCGAAGCTCTCCGTCGCGCCTTCACGCATAGAAAGACGATGATGGTCCGGGTTTAGCCAAACCTCACCTTCGAGATGCTGCGCCGCCGCGATTCCCGGAAACAGCCAGACCACGACGATGGTGAGAGAAAGGAAGATTTTCATCGCCACGTGCTGTAGGCTAACTCGCTCGGCTGCAGCTACGGCATGGTTCTGGCGGTCAATCGTCGCCGTGTCGAGACAGGCTTCGGATATTGCCAATACCGACACAGCACCGACGACCGACAGTACTAATAAGATCGGGTCGGCGCCAAGTTCTACTGGTGGACGGTCGACGGGAGAGTAAGCAGCGAGGGAACGCGCAGGCCAGTCACATGCCGAAGGAGTATGCGCCCTGCGCCCTGCGCCCTGCGCCCTGCGCCCTGCGCCCTGCGCCCTGCGCCCACGAGTGAAGCACTTCCGGCCCGCAATGTCAAGCCCTCCACAAAAAACCAGTGCCCCCCAGTCCGTCCGCTGGACCGGCAGTCCCTTCCGTCGAGCATCTCTTGCGAAGGGAGAACATCGCCACAGATTCCCGACAAAGCTCAGGCAAGCATGGGGTTAACGGAATGATCGCCTCCAGCTACGACCCGGCCGCCACGAGAGAGGCTTGCCGGTGTCGTGATTCCGACGACCAAACGATTCGTGTGAGTTCGGGACGTCGCGGGGGAATGCGACGAGGAGGCTACGCGGGCGGGCCGCGGGTGGGATGGATGCCGACCGCCGCGCACCGTTCGCCGTCCGAGGTGGGAGTCCCGATCGCATGGGCGACCAGACCCGGTGCGGACGACGCAGGCGCGCCGTCGGTCACGATTCCCGACAGGTGCCGGAAATGGCAGCCGTCGCAGTCCGCGTGGCCGGCGCGCTGCCCGTCAGCCTCGTGCTCGTGGAGCGCGAGGCCTGCCGGCACGAGCGCGACGAGCAGGACCGCAGCCAAAGCCAAGGTCCGTCGCAACCGCATTATGCGTGTATTGGACAGGCAAAACGAACCAAAGTCAAACCGGCTGCATCGAGTGGGTGCACGACATGAAAGTGAGGCTTTTCGGTAACGCGGGATGTTGAGCGAGCGCCGATCGGCCGATTCCTTGGGTAGGGAGGACTCCGACCATGCCCGAGGCGCAGTTGACTGAACCGCTCGATCGCGCGGCCGAAAAAGGGGTGCGGCTCTTCTTCGTAGAGCGATTGGGTCAGTATTCATAGGCGTTTTCGCTTGCGGCCGACGCCGTTTCGGCTCGTTTTGCGGGGTACAGCCCCCAGGCCATCTCTTTTCGGGCAGCGCGCCCGGCCATGATCACGGCACCCGGGCGCTTCGGTCTGTCTCCCCCTCGTCCGGGGCGCCGCTCTGGACATTCGCCAAGCGTTTTGCTGCGGTCGTCGTGGAAAGGGAGATTTCTCTGCGATGACCGTGGCGACGGCGACGGCGACGACGACGACGACGACGACGACGACGACGACGACGACGACGAGGTTCTCGGGACGTGCCTTCAGCACGCAAGAGTTGACGCTGATCCGCGAGGTCGTGCGGAAGTGTTCGGGGTTGAGCCGGATGGAGCTGGCGCGCACGGTGTGCGAGCTGTTGGCGTGGCGGCGCCCGAACGGGGGACTGAAAGCCCGCGAGTGCCGCGAGTTTCTGGAGCGGCTCGACGCCGAGGGGACGCTGGTGCTGCCGGACAAGCGTCGGGGCCGCGCGCCCGGTTCGGTCACCCGCGTTCCCCGGACGGCGGCGGGCGAGCCGGGGCGCCCGCTGGTGGGCAGTGTGCGCGACATCGAGCCGCTTCGGGTCGAGCTGGTGGGCGAGCCTGCCGAGCGCCTGCTGTTCCGGGAACTGGTGGGGCGCTACCACTACCTCGGACACACGGTTCCCTTCGGCGCCCACCTGCGCTACCTGGTGTTCGCGTCGCGGCCTCAGCGCGCCGTGGTCGGTTGCCTGCAGTTCTCGAGCCCGGCGTGGCGCATGGCGGCGCGGGACCGCTGGGTCGGCTGGGATGATCGGACCCGGGCGCGGAATCTGCAGCACGTGGTCAACAACAGCCGCTTCCTGCTGCTGCCGTGGGTCGGGGTGAAGAACCTGGCCAGCGCGGTGCTGTCGCGCGGCCTCGAGCAGATGGTGGCGGACTGGCCGCGCCGCTACCGCCTCGAGCCGTGGCTGGTGGAGACGCTGGTGGACCCTGGCCGCCACCACGGCGGTTGTTATCGCGCCGCCAACTGGGTCGCGTTGGGCGCGACCACCGGTCGCGGGCGCATGGACCGGCTCTGCCGCCGTGTCGGTGAAGCGCCCAAGACGGTTCTCGTCTATACTGTGGTCCGGGATGCGAGGCGGCGGCTGCGGGAGCGTTGAGCCATGCCAAGCGACCTGGAGCGGGAGTTGCACCGGCGTGGTCAGGAGCTGATCCGCCAGCTCTTGCAAGGGCACCTCGACCAACGCGGCCCGGGGGAGGCGGCCGGTCCGGTCGCGGGTGCCGACGGTGTCGAGCGCCCGGAGCGGCGCGTGCACGACCGGCGCCTGGAGACGACCTTCGGCACGGTGGATGTCGAGCGGATGGGCTACGGGCGCGCGGGTCACGACAGTCTCCATCCGCTGGATACGTCCCTGAATCTGCCGCCGGAGCGTTACTCGCTCGAGGTGCGCCGTCGGGTGGCCGAAGCGGCAGCGTCGATGCACTCGAAGCGGCCCTCGCCGTTCCCGGCGGCCGCCCGCAGCTTCGGGCCGATGCGGAGTACGGCTTCTCTCGCGTGCTGCACCCCGATCTCGCGGGTTGGCGCGACGTCATCGACGAGGCCGTGCGCCGCCCGTCGTCTGCCGGCGGATACGGGCCGATGCCGCGGCTCGCCTTCAGTACGGAGCCGTTTATCGAGCGGCTCGGCCCGTTGAGCGTGTTTCGTCCCCGGCAGGATGCGCTGCTCGTGCATCTGGCCCATCCCCTGATGCAACGGGCGCTCGGCGTCCTCACGCGGAGCCGCTATCCCGGCGCCAACGAGACGTCGCGCTGGACGGTGCGTTCGGGCCCGGTTCCCGCCGGCGCCGATGCGGTCATCCTGCTCAGCATCGAGGAGCTCGGCGTCAACGAGCTGCGCGAGACGTTCCACCGTTGGGTGCGGACGCTGGCCCTGCCCGTTCGCGACGGTCTTGCCCGCGATCCGTTGCCGCACGTTCCGGCGCTGGCCCTGCGCGGCGCCCGCTGCACAGACGATCCGCGTGAACGGGAACGCGCGGGCGACCTCTTCGACGACGCCCGAGCCGACCTGCAGGCGTGGCTGCGCCGCTACCGGAACGAACTCACGGAGCGATTGCGCCGCCAGCTTCGCGCGGACGGCGAAGCCGCGCGCAGTCGCGAGGAGGAACGCTACCGGCAACGTCAGGGCGAGGTGTCGGCGCTGATCGAGCAATCGACGGTGGCGCGGCTCACGCGCGAAATCGAGGACCTCACCCGGAAGACGAGCCAGCGCCGACTCTTCGACGAGGACGAGCGCCTCGCGGCACTCGAACATTCCATCGAGGAAAAGCAGGACGAGCTCGTGCGCCGCCGCCGGCACTACGAGGAGATCCGCGACCAGTTGCAGCGGGAGCGCAAGCGCATGCTTGACCACCTCCTGCCGGCCCGCTTCGCCCTGGCGGGTCAGGCACAGGTGTTTCCGGTCGCGGTGGAGATCCGCCTGCCGGCGCCTTCACACTGAGCGAACCGATGCCGGGGACGAAGTCGGACCGAACGGGAGAAAAGGCCGCCCTGACGAGCCTGCCCGGCTGGGATCGCCTGCGGCACGGCGGGCTGCTGCTGGACGGCATGCGCCTCGCCACCCTCGCCCGACAGGCACCCGCCCCGCTCGACGCCTGGACCGAGCGACAGCTTCGACAGCGCGCCGGTGCGATGCTGGACGGCGGCGGCGAGGCGTCGTCCTTCGTCTCCTTCGTGCTGGAGCAGGTGTGCGGCCTGGATGCATCGACCGGCGCTTGGACGCGGGGCAGCCGCGTGGCTTCGAACTGGGGACGGCGCGCGGTCACCGGCGAGACCGTGAAGCCCCGCCACCTGTGGCAGGCCGGCACGGCGGGCGGCTGCCGGTGTTCATCGACGACGGCGGCCGCCTCGGCATCGGCAGAAGCCGCCGCGCCGTGAGCCGGGTGGTCGGCTGGCTGCGCGCCGGCGGCGACCATCTGGCCCTGGTGACGAACGGCCGGCAGTGGCGTCTGCTGTTCGCCGGACTCGACTACGACGCCTGGTGCGAGTGGGATCTCGACCTCTGGTTCGAGGAGGGCGAGCTGTCGCCGCAAGTGACCGCGCTCCGCACCCTGCTGCGGGGTGAGCTCTGGACGCCGGAGACGGAGGATGCCGAACCGCCGCTGCTGCAGGCGGTCCGCGACACTCGCAAGGGGCAGGCCGAGCTGTCCGAGGTGCTGGGCGAGCGGGTCCGCGAAGCGGTCGAGATTCTGATCCGCGCCCACGGGGACGCCTTGTCGTCCCTCGGGGAAACGGACGACATTCGGGAGTACGTCGAGTACCTGGCCGAGGATGCCGGCGCCCCCGCGCCCGACGCCGACGAGGTCGGGGAGATGTTCGGGGCCAGCCCCGCCGAGATCTACCGCGCCGCCTGCCGGGTGGCGATGCGCCTGGTGGTGATCCTGTTCGCGGAGTCGCGCGATCTGCTACCGCGCGACAACCCCCTCTATCACCAGAGCTACGGCCTGCACGGCCTGCTGGAGAGGCTCGAACGCGCGGCGGCGCGCGGTGGCAGCCTCGCGGGCAGCTTCGGCGCATGGCCCCGCATCCTGGCCCTCTTCGCTCTCGTCCGGGAGGGCTCCCATCATCCCGATCTGCCGGTGACCGCGTACGGCGGCGACCTGTTCGCACCCGGCGCTGTGGACGCGGAGGACGGCGTGTCCCGAGCGCTCTGCGTGTACGAACAGGCCTGCTTCCGGCACGAGGTGATGCCGGACCGCGACGTCCACGAGATGCTGAAGCTCCTGACCCGGACGACGATCCGAATCCGCCAGGGCAGGTCCAGCATCGCGGCCGTCGTTCCCGTGGACTTCTCCGATCTCTCGTCCGAGTACATCGGCATCCTGTACGAGGGGCTGCTCGACTACGAGCTGAAGATAGCGCCCGCCGGCGACCCGGTGATCTTCCTGTCGGTGGGCGACCAGCCGGCGCTGCCTCTCTCGCGCCTGGAGGCCATGGACGACGGGGCGCTGCGGACGCTGTTCGAGAGACTCAAGGAGAAGTCGGGCGGGACGGACGATCTGCCAGAGGAGGAGGCAGCGGAGGACGGCGCCTCGAACATCGATGAGAACACCCGGGAAGAGGAAGAGTCGCTGCTTTCCCGCCGTGCAGGCTGTGCCGTCCCCGGACGGCGCGCCGGAACACGCCGCGGGTGCGGCGGACGAGCGCCAGCGCAACCGAACGCGCGCCGAGGCGTGGGCGCGCCGCGCGGTGCAGGCGGCCCGTTTGCTCAAGAAGCCCGGCGGACGGGATACGCCCGAGCGCCCACTCGCGTTCGAGCAACGCCTCGCCGCCAAGGCGCGGCAACTCGTCGCCCGCGTGGTCCTCCCCGGTGAGTGGTATCTCGTCCGCTGGGGCGGCATGCGCAAGGGCTCGGGCAGCTTCTACACGCGACCCGGCCTCGCGGTACCAACCGTGCAGCGGACGTTGCGGCCGCTCGCCTACGACCCGCCGCCCGGCGCGGACGGTCAGCCCGACGTCGACGCGCCCGCGGCCCGCTGGACACCGAAACCGCCGGAGCGCATCCTCGACCTGACGGTCTGCGACCCCGCCTGCGGGTCCGGCACCTTTCCGCTGGCCGCGCTGCGCTTCCTCACCGACGCCCTGTACGCCGCGCTCCAGCATCACGGCCGCCTCGAACCGGACGGCGACCGGGTGCTCGTGCGCCTGCTCGGCATCGGGGACTCGAACGATGCGTCGGTCCACGACGAAGCCGCAGAGCGGGGTTCGCCACGCGGCGCCGCCCGCGGCGAACCCCGCCTCGCCGACGAGCTGATCCCCTGCCGCCCGGACGACGACCGCTTCGAGCCGCGTCTCCGGGCGGTGCTGCGGCGCCACGTCGTCGAACGCTGCATCTACGCCGTCGATCTCGACCCCCTGGCGGTGGAGCTGTGCCGCCTCTCGCTGTGGATCGAGACCATGGATCGCACCCTGCCGTTCGGCTTCCTCGACCACAAGATCAAGTGCGGCAACGCCCTGATCGGCGCCTGGTTCGATCAGTTCCGCCACTACCCGGCGATGGCCTGGAAGAACCGGGAGGGCGGCGACCGGAACCACGCGAACGGCGTCCACTTCGAGCAGAACGCCCGCACGAAGGCAATCAAGGCGTTCGTCAAGGAGAGGCTGACGCCGAACCTGAAGCGCTTTCTCGGCGGGGCGACGCTGTTTCAGGCGGACCTGCTGGAGCAGGCCGCCGCCGCCCACGACGACGCCCTCGCGGTGCTGGAGCGCATGCACGCGATGCCGGTGCACGACGCGGCCGAACGGGGGCGTCTGTACCGCGACGAGCTGGTCGGGTCCGCCGCGTGGCGCGCACTGAAGGAGGCGATGGACCTGTGGTGCGCCTGCTGGTTCTGGCCGGCCGACCAGATCGAGCACGCCCCGCTGCCGAGCTCCTTCGCGGAGCCGCCGGCAGAGACGCGGGCGGTCGCCCGGCGGGTCGCCGCCGAGATGCGGTTCTTCCACTGGGAGCTGGAGTTTCCCGACGTGTTCCGGGAGGCGGGATCCGGGTTCGATGCGCTGCTCGGGAACCCGCCGTGGGAAACGCTTCAACCGAGCTCGGTGGAGTACTTTTCCAACATCGATCCGCTGTACCGCTCCTATGGAAAGCAGGAGGCGCTACGAAGACAGCAAGCATGTTTCGAGGACGCTTCAACGGAACCAGCCTGGCTCGACTACAACTGCCGCTTCGCGAATGCCGCGAACTGGATGAAGCACGCCTCCAATCCGTTCGGTGACCCGCGCGAAGCGAAAGTGAGCCAGCGTCGTTTCACGATCGCTCGGGGCCGCAAGAACGGTGAGCTTCACGATAGGTGGCGCGCCGCAAGATCGCGTTTGCGAGGGTTCTGCGACCCTGTGCACCCGTTCGTTCACCGTGGCGAGGGCAAGGCGTACACTTACAAACTGTTCCTGGAGCAGGCATACGCTTGTTGTCGTGAGGGCGGCCGAATCGGCTTCGTCGTTCCCTCCGGCCTGTACTCCGACGACGGCACGAGCATGTTGCGGGATCTGCTTCTGGAGCAATGCCGATGGGAGTGGCTGTTCAGCTTCGAGAACCGCGACGGCGTGTTCCCAATCCACAGAAGCTACAAGTTCAATCCGGTCATCGTCGAGAAGGGCGGGTCCACCGAGTCGATTCGTACCGCCTTCATGCGCCGCAACCTGGACGACTGGGAACGCGCCGGTGACTTCGCCACGCCCTACACCCTGGCACAGATCAAACGGTTCAGTCCCAAGAGCCGAGCCCTGCTCGAAATCCAGTCACGGCGAGACCTGGAGATTCTCGAAAAGGTCTACGTTAACAGCGTCCTCCTCGGGGACGATGGCTCGGACGGATGGAGTATTCGCTACCGTCAGTCCGATTTCAACATGACCAGCGACTCCAGCCTCTTCCCACCCCGTCCGCGGTGGGAGGCGAAGGGTTACCGGCCCGACGAGTACAGCCGCTGGCTGCTGGGCAACTGGCGGCCCATCGAGGAATTGTGGGAGGAGATGGGCATCGATCCGTCGCGGCCCGTGCCCGCGGAGATCGAGCTCGAAGAGTGGCTGTTCGACACGACCGCCGGTCCTGAACGCCGGGACACCGAGGCGCGGTTCGTGCACGGGCACTGGCTGAAGCCGGGCGACGTCACCCGCACCGAGTGGCGCGCGCGTTGCGCGCAGCCGCCGTACGACGGGCTGCCGATTCCTCGGGCCTGGATTCCGTCGGGAGTGGCCCTGTCACGGGGAGGCGATGCCTGGATTCGAGATCCGGACGTTCAGGACGTGGCGTTGCCGTTCATGCAGGGCGCGATGTTGAACCAGTTCGACTTCTGCCAGAAACGCTGGTTGTCGGGAACCGGACTCCAGGCACGGTGGGTGCCTGTCGGTTGGAATCCCAAGACGGTCGATCCGCAGTTCCTCATGTCAACCGCCGATGCTGGTCCCGAAATCAGCACGTCCTCGAAGATTGCGTTTCGGCGAATCGCGGGTGCAACCGACGCGCGCACCATGATCGCCTCCGTCGTGACGAGAATGCCCTGCGGGGACACTGCGTCAGTCCTGAACTTGCCGACAGGTTCGTCGACGAATCTCGGATTCATCGCGGCGGCGCTCAACTCTCTCGCCGTCGACATCATCGTCCGACTCCGCATCGTCAGAACGCATGTCGACTATCACTTCGCGAGGGAGGTGCCGCTTCCAGCGCCGAACAACGCGTCGTCAACACGCCGATGCGCTCGACTGGGGATCGGACTGAACCTGCCTGTGCAACTCGCCGGCCCGGAGTGGATCACGACGCCGCACACGCGAGAGCGCGCCGCATGGCGAACGCACTGGTTCTTGACCGACCACGCCCGAGTCCGCGCCGCAGCCACCGTGGACGCGGTCATCGCGTGCCTGCTGGGACTGAATCCTGGGGATTTCGATTCCATTCTCCAGTCGTGTGACCGCCCTGATCCTTCCGGGGATCCCAAGGGGTTCTGGCGCGTAGACAGGAACAAGGCCCCGGAACTGCGCCGCACCGTTCTGGCCGCCGTCGCGCTTCACGACCTCCAAGCAAGGGTCGACGCGGCTGACGGCGATCGAGAACGCGGCATCGACGCGTTCCTCGCCCAGGACGACGGCGAAGGTTGGATGCTTCCGGAGACCCTGCGCCTCGCCGACTACGGCCTTGGCCACGACGAGCGCGCCCGTCAGCCCCAACCGGTCGCCAGCCGTCTCGGCCCGCGCTTCTACGACTGGCAACTCGTCCAGAGCGCCGACGAATCCTGGCGCGAATGCCACTTGCACGCCCGCAACCTGCTGGGTGAACACGACTACGCGCTGCGCATCGTCGACCTGATCGAGCGGCGGATGGCTGACGGAGAGGACTACCTCGGCCTCCTCACGGACCGGTTCACGCGCGATCTGCTCGGAGACGGCGGCTACGTGACGGCTCTGGTCGAGATCCGAGCGCGGGAGATCCTGTACGAAGGCAGCTACTCGGCGACGGTGACCGACCTTCGCAACGGCGGCCATCTGGACGACGGCAGCTACAACCAGCTTCTCGACCGTCTGCATGCCCGCAACCTGTTGGACGACGTCGGCCATCATCGCCGCCGTGGACGCAGCATGCCGGCGCCGGATGCCGGACTCCCTGCGCAACGGGTGGCCGAACCTCGCGCAGGCCACCAGGCGGATCTGTTTCCGAAGAAGAAGCAGCGGGATCTGTTCGAGTAGGGGCAGGGTTTCGATGAACGGAAGGCCCGCGAGCCAACGGACTCGCCGCGGAATCGGCCGAACCGAGGCTTGAACCGATGTTCGACACCACCGAGCAGATTCTGGACCAGCTCCGCGCCGGCGAAGACGGCAGGGCCGAGTTCAAGGAGGTACGTCTCGGGGATCGCGGCGTGCTCTCACCCGATACCGAGGCGCTTCCCGGCGAGCTGGTCGCGTTCGCGAACGCCGCGGGCGGCGGCGTATTCCTCGGGGTTGCGGATTCCGGCGCCGTGGCGGGGATTGCGCCGTCGCGCGTCGACGCGGTCGAGCGCTGGATCGTCAACGTCGCCACGCACAATTGCGAGCCACCGATTCGACCGATCCTCCGCAAGATCCTCCTCCCCGACGCGGCCGGAGACGACCGGCAAGTGCTCCTGGCCGAGGTTCCGCGCGGGCTCTACGTCCACCGGACATCGGGCGGACGCTACTACCTGCGCGTCGGTTCCACGAAGCGCGACCTCACGCCTCCCGAACGGGCTCGGCTGTTCCAGGAACGGGGTCGCGAGTACGTGTTCGACGAACAGGCCGTGCTCACGGCGGCTGTCGACGGCCTCAACCGCCACCGCCTCGAAGCGTTCTTCGGGCGCTCGCCGACGATCCCCTGGCTCGACCTGCTCCGCAACACGCGGGTGACGTTCCGGGACGAGAACGGCGTCGACCGTCCCACCGTCGCCGGCCTGCTGACCTTCGGCACGGAACCGACCGACTTCCTGCCCTCCGCCTCCATCGAAGCCGCCTGTTATCGGGGCGAGCGGTTGTCGTCCGACGACCTCGTCCACGCCGAGCGGCTTGCCGGGCCGGTGCCCGACCAGATCGACGCCGGGATCGCCTTCGTCGCGCAGTTCATGCAGCCGCCGCCGAACGCCCGATCGAGCGATGGCGGCGCCGATGTGCGCTACGACCTCGATGTCGTCGACGAAGCGATCGTCAACGCCGTCGCCCACCGCGACTACGCCATCTCCGGATCGAAGATTCGCCTGTTCCTGTTCGCCGACCGGCTGGAGCTCTACAGCCCCGGCAAGCTGCCCAACACCATCACGCTCGACGAGATGCCCTACCGCACGTTCACGCGCAACCAGCTCCTGGTGAGCTTCCTGTCCAGAATCCGGAGCAAGCGCACCGGGCGGGTGTTCCTCGAATCCCGCGGCGAGGGCGTGCGCAAGATCCTCCAGGACGGCGAGGCGCACTCCGGCCGGCGGCCCAGGTACGAGCTGTTCGGCGACGAGCTGCGGCTGACGTTGTGGGCGAAGAACACGATCGTGAAGAGCTGATCCTGGTCACGGCGCTGACGCCGACGCCGGAACCTCACGTCGCCGCGTGTCCCTGTCGGGCTCACTATCGGCCCTCGCAGTGTGCAGCGGTCCTGGTCATGGACACCGCCGTTTCGTGCAGAGGTGGAGTTCGAGAAACCGACGCTGTTCCGGCCGCGGTTTCTCTACCGGGTATACAGACCGCCTACGTCCCCCGACCGTTGGCAGCAGCCGGGTGTCCACGAAGTCCCGCTTCAGCTTGTTGTCCTCCGAACACAGAACCAGCGCTTCACCCGCCATTGCCAGCGCCAGAATCGGCTTGTCCTTCGCTTTCGATCGAGTGCGGACAACCCGCAGTGATTCTTCGGCGACTTTCAGCGAATCCGAGGCAACCAGCCGGGCGCGATTCGCGCGACGATACTCTCTCATCAACGCCAGCATCCGACGACTCCTTCCGAGTTCTTTTGAGTACCCGCCCTCGGCGGAGTAGAGCGCTACGCCATGACCCCGCTCGATCCACGAACGCAACTCGGCGCTCCTGACTGTGTCGAGAACGATTCCGAACACGCTCGCATCGATAACGACGGCCGTGCACATTTGTCGAATCGTCGCTACTCGAGCCCCAGCAACGATCTGGTTTCGTCGAGAAAAAAGGAGCGGTACCCATCCGGCTCGCCTTCGAGATTGCCCTGGGCGTCGACGGAGATAGCGTGCAGTCTGGACCGGGCGCCGTCCTCGCTCGGTTGGAAGTACACGATGGACAGCTCTTCTGGAGCGAGGATGCCCTTCATGACGCAGATTCGGAAGCGATCCAGGAAATGGTCGCTGTGGGTCTCGATCACGAAGCTGCGGCCGCTCTCCGCCATCCACTGTGCCAGCGCCGCTTGTGCGCGCGGGTGCACGTGAATCTCCGGCTGCTGGAGGAGCAGAACGGCTTCGGACGCGCTCTTGTGGACGGCGCTGAAGGTCGCCAACAGGCTGTGGACACCGTATCCGACATCCGCGAGATTGAAGCGACCGCCGGGCGTGTCGACGAGCACCTGTGCGCCATGGTCACCCGGCCCGCGAACGACCTGCACCGCGGTCCAGAGCCCAAGAGTCCTGCCCGTGGCGTCGAGAAAAGCGCGCAGTTCGCTCTCATCACCGGCGACGAAGTGGTCAGGCGTTGCAGCGTATCGGCGCTGGCGCGGCGGCAACGCCGGATCGACGGTCTCCACGCGGAAGGCGCCGGCATCGGGGAAACGGAGCTCCCTACTCAACAGTGAAATCACCTTCAGGAACCCCGCCTCTCGCTCCGAGTCGACCCGCCCGCCGGCTTGGCGGCGGAACGCGGTCAACTCGCCGGCGAAGGGAAGGTGGCCATGCCGCACATAGCGTGACAGCCATGTCGACACCGACCGAAACGACAGCTCTCCCGGCAGAAAGTCGAACGAGAATCCGGACTCTCGCAGACGCAGAAGAACGTCGGGCTCTTCGGGCCTCGTGATGTGCAGGTCCCGGGGAACTTCGTCGAGCCCCCGAAACCGTACCTCGACCTCCCTGTCGATGGGCACGCGTGCATCCGCCCTGAAAACGAAGGCGACGCTGTCATGACAGTGATCGGCGAACCTGCCGCCGACGGTGAACTTCGTCTTCCCGCGGCGGGCTATCGAGTCGAACGCACCCATGCTGAAGGGTGGATCGTCGAAGTGGTTGACCTCCGCAAGATCGTGCAGGTTGGCGAGTTTGGCCAGCGCCTTGTAGCAGCCGAGGAACGTGGACTTGCCGGCGCCGTTCTCACCCACGAGCAGGGTGATGCGCCGGACGCGGGCGGACTGCACGCCCGCGAAGCAGCGCACGTCGCCCAACTCCAAGTGGTCGATGCGAGCCATCAGCGCCCCCGCCCCAACGGCCGGAGCATGCGCCACGCACCTCGAAGCATGCGCATCACCACGTCCGGCAAGGTGCCCGTAGAACCGGCGGTCCCGGAGGCAGTCCCCCCGTCGACGAGGAATGGATAGCGGTAATCGTCCCCCAGTGCCGTGCCTTCGGACACGGAGCAGGCCTCGTGGCAATCCTTGTGCGCGGAACGCAGCCGGCCGGGAATCATGCTGTAGTTCAGTCTATCCCCAACATCCGGCCACCAGGCTTCGGCTGCCGTCAGCCGCACCATCTCGATGACCATGAAACTGGCCAAGTTGGCGCTGAAGGGAAACACGTTCTGGTTCACCGGCGACGCGCTGCCTCTTGGACTTCGGACATAGGCCGGATCATCCAGAGATCCGTCGCGCTCCATGACGACGTCGGAGCTCGTGTACTGCTCGTCGCAGCGCAGGCACCGGCGCTGCGGACCGACCACGGTGACGCTCCAGAGTGCGTTGGCCAGGGCACCGGACGGCTTGTTGTCGATGTGGACTCCGCCGGAGATCACGGGGATGCAGTGCGCATAGGCGATGCGGTTGAGCAGGTCCTTGGGCAGCGGCCGGTCCACGGCAGAGAACAGCACGTCGCAATCAAGCGCGGCGCGGTAGGCGGTCTCGTGCTGGACGGGACAGGCATGCGCCTCGACTTGGAACCGCTCGGCGGTGGCGCCGCGTTCGAGATTCCGGGCCGCCAGGTTCACCTTGTATTCGCCGACGTCTCCTTCGCCCGCGTACAACAACCTGTCGAGGTTGTGCATCTCCACCCGGTCGGGATCTATCAGCACGAGATTCTCGATTCCCATCCTCGCCAGCGCTTCCGCCACCATGCAGCCGACGCTGCCGACGCCCACGACCCCCGCGCGCAGCCGCGCCATGTCTCGCTGACGCGCCTCGCCCCAGGTGTCCACCGTGCGGCGCAATGCCGCGCGGCGGGCAGGCGGCGGCATCAGGGAGTCGTTGCAGGTGACCCGCAGTCGCCGGCCGACCACCCGCACCTTGCTGCACCAGGAGCGCATGAAGCGCGTCTCGCCCCAGGTCCAGAACCGCGCGCTCCACGCGCCATCGGTGCCCAGGGTCAGGCCGACCAGCGGCAGGCCGGTCGCGCGGGCCGGCGGCGCGATCCGATCGCGTTCGGCGATCACGTCGGGCCTGCTCATGTCCTGCCAGCCGCCGGACAGGTGGTTGTGCATGAACGCGAGGCCGGCCCCGCGCGCACACGCCAGCCTCACGGCCCGCGTGAGGTAGCCGGGCTCGAAACTCGCGTTGCCGTGGAGATGCCGTTCACCGGCGACTGGGAACACGAGGTCGAAGATCAACGCCGACCGGCGACGGGCGCCCGTGGCAGGCCGCCACAACGCAAAGCAGACTTCCTCCTGGCGACGCCCTTCCTCGACATGCCGGAGAAGATGCCGACAGGCCCTTTGGTGTACGGGCTCCGTCAGGGCCGCGTCGAGAATCACACTTGGTCCCAAAACCGGCGCATGTGCCTGAACATGTAGGTCTTCATGTTCTTGTCCGCCGAAGGCAGTCGATCCCAGAAGTCGTTCGGCGGTACGCTGAAAGCGGACCAGCCCACGCCATCGTGACGGCCGTCGCTGTGCTTCGGCAGAGCGGGCGACGGCAGGCCCGCCACCCATACGAAGTGGGGAGGGTACTCGGGGTACTCCGCTTCCTGGAACGCAACGCCGACCTTGAACGTGAGTCCCCGGTGTCTGCCCACCTCGACCGGATAGTCGAAGACGACGGCCTGATCGCCCCCAAGGCCTGGGATCCGCAAGAAACCAGGGACGAACCCGAGTTCGCGCAGCTCCCGCGTGATGTCGTCCGCCGCGCTCGCCACCGGCGTCTTCCCCACATAGACGGCCAGAAACCGGTCGCCGTCTTCGATGCTCACGACCTCCGAGAGGTCCCGGTACTCCTTGCCATCCGACAGGCGTTCCAAGTAGTAGCTGCCGATGTCGGCCACATCGATGCCCGCGGCGGTCCCGACAGAACGGAGGACCTGTTCCACCGTTAGGCCCGGTCCTTCCGTCCGCTGGTGTTCGCCGTTGACCTCGTATCGGATGAACCCTACGTTACTTGGTCCGCGATCCGGAACCCCGCCCGGCTGATCGGGCGTGTCCAGACCTGCAGTCGGACCGCCCGGGTCGGTCCCGACGTTCGGAACATCGGGTACGTTGGGCCCTCCGTCGCCGTCGTTGCGCTTGCCGTTCATCATCGAGAATCTCCAGCGGCCATCAACGCATGTTGACGCAGTTGACCGCGATCCGTCAAAGTGCACCATCTGTGAAACACCTGCTCAGATTACCCAACGTCCGTTTCACATGTCAAGCACTTGGGAGGCAAGCATGGGGAATTCTCCGACGCTGGCGTCGCTGGGCGAAATCGTCGCACGCAAGCGCGGAAGGGTCGGCATCAGGACTACCGCTCGGGAAATCGGGTTGTCGCCCGCGACGCTGTCCCGCATCGAGAACGGTCAACTCCCCGACCTGGAGAACTTCCGGAAGATCTGCACGTGGCTCGAGATCGATCCTGCCCGTCTGCTCGGTTTCGATCCGACCGCTCTCGATCGCCCGACGGTCGCGGTTCATTTTCGCAGCGGCAAGACGATGACGGCCCAAACCGCCGCCGCGCTGCAAGACCTGATCCTCGCCGCCCAGCGGGCGTTGAACGAGTCGGAATGATGCGCCGAGGATTCAAGTCGTGGTGCGAGCGGACCGCCGCGGCATATCGACGGTTGCTCGGCATTCCGCTCGGCGCGGCACTCGACCCGCGCGCCCTAGCGGCAGCCTTGGGGGTGCGCGTGGCCGCCCCTGAAGAGCTGCCGGGAATACCGCGAGACAGCCTCCAACACCTCACGCGGGCAGGCGCTGATCAGTGGTCAGCAGTAACGATTTCGCAGCGTGGAACCCGACTCGTCATCCTGAACTCGGGTCAGTCGCGGGCGCGGCAGGCGAGCAGTCTCGGTCACGAGCTCGCTCACATCATCCTCAACCATTCTTCGGATCGCGTGCAGTTGTCGGACCAGGGATTCCTGTTCCGCGCATCGTTCGATCGCGAACAGGAAGCCGAAGCGGACTGGTTGGCGGGTTGCCTGCTCGTGCCTCGCGAAGATCTGCTGCGCGCGTTGTGGCGCATGCCGGAGACGTCCGCGCTGGCTTCACACTTCGGCGTCAGCGAGGCTCTGATCACTTGGCGGCTTCGCATGACGGGTGTGAGGAAGCAAACGAGGCGCTCCACACCTCGTGTAGCCTCCACCGAACGCAGGCGCCGCACTGACGCCCATACGTAGTGGCCGCGGACCGTGCTTCCTGGTCTCCGCCAAGTCCGATGAAGAGCTGGCGGCTCACGCCAAAAAGGCGTGCCGCCTCGGCTTGGTTCAAGCTCGATACCTCGAGCGCGCGCGAACGATGCGCCGCCAAGTTGGCGTTCGAGCCGTACCGTCACCACGCGCCCTCCAGCAGCCATTCGCAGGCGCTATGCATCTCCACGCCGGCCGGCGGCTCGGTGGGCAGGCCGTCCTGTGTCAACGTCAGCAGCCGCCGGCGGGCGGGAGAAGCTTGCCGGCCGCGGCGAGCGCCCGGCCCTCGCGCGTCGCGGTGGCCGGATCCGAGAGGTCGGCGCAGATCTGGATCATCTTCGTTTCGCCGGTCGCGTCCCGGGCGAGGAAGTCGACCTCGTAGCCCTCGGGGGTTCGCACGTAGGTCACGTCGCGGCCCGACGCTCGAGCTCCAGGAGAACCGCCGTCTCCGGCGCATGGCCCAGGTTGGCCCGACCGGTTCGGTCGAAGACCGGGATCAACCCTGGGTCGACCGGATACGCCTTGCGCGGATTGACCATGCGCTGGCGTTCCGACGCTGATTCCATCCACACGATCCGCACGAGGAAGCAGTCTTCCAGGTACCCGAGCCAATCGAGAAGGGCGCGTTCGAGCCGTGTCCGTTCCCAGCCCGTCAGGGCGGTTTGCATCGTCCGGAAGCGCCCGTCCCTGGTGGCAAGAGCGCTTCGTCGATAATAGGCACCCGCCACCCGCCACCCGCGGCCGCGGAGCGCTGTCGCGACCTCTCGCGGAGCGCGGCGGACGAGCCGGTGACGATCACCGCTGTGCATTTCGTGTGGAGGAGCCGCCGGACGAAACCATTCCAGCCGGGGACAACCTGGGATTTCGTCGAAGTCCTAGTGGTGTGTCACTAGAAGGAGTTTACAGTTCAGCTTCCGTGTGCCAGACGCGGCTGCCCTGAGTTGGCGCCCGAAAAATCGGCGGTTTGTCGGCCTTGGCGACCACGGCGGTGCGATGTAAAGCCATTTCGCGGACACACCACTAGCGAGGCTTCGCCTCAGACCCACGAGCATGTAGGTCTCGATATCGGCTGACAGCAGGTCGGGCTCCGGCCGCTGCTCCCTCTGCGGCGCGAGGCCGCGTTCATTAGTCGCACAATGGCGGCGGTGGCCATAGACTGGCCGATGGGGAGCCCATCGACCGGAGCCCGAGCCATGAAGGTAGCACGATCCGTCGCCGAGATCCTGTCGGAGCACACCACGCTGACCCTCGAGTGCATCGACCGGCTGTACCTGAACGTCTACGCCCCGGTGCTGCAGCGGGCGGCGGGCGCGGCGTATTTCTTCCGCAAGATGCGCGGCGCCGCGATGCCGTCGTCGGTGCTGATGGCGCCGATCACGCAGCGCTTCGTCAACGCGATCAAGCGCTACGCCGAAGACAACGGCATCGACATCGTGTCGTTCCGTCGGGGCGAACGCAAGGACAACCGTACGCAGGAGTACCTGCGCCAGTGGACCGGGGGCGAGGGGGTGCTCTACATCGGCAAGGACCAGGAGAAGGCGCGGGTGCAGCGCACCGAGCGCCGCCGGCGTCCGTCGACCGGGGCGACCTACGCGTGGCTGGTCGACTCGACGGCGATGGTGAACCACTACTACTTCTACGTGTTCGACGACGACTTCGGGCCGTTCTTCCTGAAGTTCTGTTCGTACTTCCCCTACAACGCGAAGCTGTGCATCAACGGGCACGAGTACCTGAAGCGGCAATTGACGAAGCGGGGCATCGGGTTCGAGCCGCTCGACAACGGCATCCTGCGCTGCGCCGACCCCGACGCGATGCAGCGTCTGGCCGACGGCCTGACGGCCGCGCGGGTCGACGCGCTGCTGCGCAAGTGGCTGGCCCGGCTGCCGCACCCGTTCTCGTCCAACGACCGCGAGCAGGGCATCCGCTACGACATCTCGATCCTGCAAGCTGAATTCGCCCGCACCGAGGTCTTCGACCGGCCGCTGGCCGGCCGGGTCTTCTTCGAGGAAGTGATGCGCGAGAACCTCGACATGGGGCGACCCGACCACGTGCAGTTGATCTTCGACCGGCGCGTCAGCCTACGCACCCCCACGCGGTATCGCACCCGCGTCATTACCGACGGGGTCATCCCGTCGCTGCACGTGGACTACAAGCACTCGCGCATCAAGCAGTACCACAAGGAGGGGCGCGCGTTGCGCACCGAGACGGTCATCAACGACACGTACGACTTCGATGTCGGCCGCCGGCTGAAGGACCTCGATGATCTGAAACAGATCGGCTTCGCAGCCAACCGACGCCTGCTCGGCGTCGAACGCCTCAGCCACGACGCCACCATCGGAGCCGAAACGCTCGCTGCCTTGCACCGTCCGGCGCACATCGACGGCCAACGCGCTTCGACACTGCGCTTCGGCGACCCTCGGGTGCAGGCGCTGCTTGCCGCGCTGCTGCGCTTCGACCTGCTGCCGGCGGGATTCCGCAACCGCGAGCTCCGCGAGGCGGTGGCCCCGCTGCGCGGGATGTCGCTCGACGACTACAACGCCGGCCAGATGACCTACGACCTGCGCCGGCTGCGGCTGCGAGGGCTGATCGAGCGGATTCCGCGCAGTCAGCGTTATCGGCTCACCGCCGAAGGGCTGTGCATCGCCCTGGCCTACCACCGCACCCAGGCGCGCGTGCTGCGCCCGGTCTTGTCGGCCACGCTCGACGGCGAGTCGACCACCCGTCTGCAGGCCGCCGTCGCCGCGTACGATCGCGAGGTCAGCCACCTCTGGGAAGGACACGCGCTGGCCGCGTGATCAAGGAGAACAGAACTGCCGGCAGACAGCCCAATCCCAAACTTGACTCAACTGTGAAGATGGCCCTTGTTCAAGGATTCAAGGATTCTAGACCACCGGCGCGTCGTCGTCGAACGAGAGGTAGGCAACCACCACCGGGGGACCCCTGCTCGATGCGCTGCCGGCTCGGGAGAGCGATTTCTTGATCAGCACGCGACTTGGTCATATTCTGGACTAAGCTGCTTTCCGATCAGGGGGCCTGCCCATGCTCACGGTCAACGTCCATGAAGCCAAGACCCAACTGTCCCGACTGCTGGCGCAGGTCGAGGCCGGGGAAGAGGTCGTCATCGCCCACCGGGGCGCACCGGTCGCGCGGCTCGTCGCGTGCAAGCCGCAGGGCAAGCGACAACCGGACGTGCTGAAGGGCAGGATCGCGATCACCGACGCCTTCTTCGAGCCGCTTCCGGAAGACGAATTGAAGCTCTGGGAAGGCGGTTAGGGCGCCGGCGATGCGAGTACTGCTGGACACGCATGCATTCCTCTCTGGTGGGTCGCGGACAGCCGGCGTCTGTCCGAACCCGCCCGCGACGCCATCCGTAACGAGGCGAACGACGTGGTCGTCAGCGCCGTCTCGGCCTGGGAAATCGCCACGAAACACCGCCTCGGCAGACTTCCGGAGGCCGAGGGGCTCGCGGGCGACATACGCGGAGCCATCGTCGGGCAGGGTTTCAGCGAGTTGCCGCTCAGCGTCGCCGACGCCGAACGCTCCGGACGATTGCCGGGCCCTCACCGCGACCCCTTCGATCGCCTGCTCATCGCACAGGCCCTGGCGCACGACCTGGCGCTCGTGTCCAACGAGGAGGCGTTCGACCGGTACGGCGCTCGCCGGCTCTGGTGACGAGCGCCAGTTGCTTCGCCCCCTCGCTTGACCTCGGTCGAGTCCCAGTCATACGGTTGACGACGATGCGCAGCTACACAGCCGTCGTGGAACGTTGCCCGGATACGCGTCTCTATGTCGGGTACGTGCCGGGGTTCCCCGGAGCGCACAGTCAGGGTGACACTCTCGAGGAACTCAACGAGAACCTCAAGGAGGTCATCGCGATGCTCCTCGATGACGGGGAGCCCGTGCTGGACGGCGAGTACGTGGGTACCCAGGTCGTCGTCGTGGCTTGATCGAGTGCCGTCCATCCCCGTTCTCAAGCCCCGCGAGGTCATCGCCATCCTCGCCGCACTCGGCTTCGAGGAAGTGCGCCAGCGTGGTTCCCACAAGCAGTTCCGCCACGCCGACGGTCGCCGCACGACCGTTCCGGTGCACGGTGGTCGGGATCTGTCGCCGATCCTGCTGCGTCGCATCGCGCGAGACGTGGGCCTCACCGTTCACGAATTCGTCGAGCGTGAGCGATAGCGTCCGATGGCTCTGAACCCGATCGCCTACACCGAGAACGTCGTCCGTAGCTTCCTGCGCTACCAGCTCACGGCGTATCCATTCGCCGATAGCCGACTGCACGACCAGATGCGCGACCTGCTGTCGCTCGACGAGACCCGCCGGTCGCCGCTGCTCAAGGGCCCGTACGTGAGCCTTTCGCGCCCGTTTCGACAAGGCGCAGCGATCGACGCCCTGATCCGCGACGGACTGCTGCATCCCCATCTGCGCGAACGGATCCCGGAAACGCTGAGCCACCTGTACGGCCACCAGGAACGCGCCGTGCGCGCGATTGCCGAAGGCCGGACCACCCTGGTGTCCACCGGCACCGGCTCGGGCAAGACCGAGTGCTTTCTCTATCCGATCGTCAGCCGGTGCCTGGGTCTTCGGGACGATGCCGCGCGGCAGGGCATCAGCGCCGTCATCGTTTATCCGATGAACGCCCTGGCGGAAGACCAGCTCATGCGATTGCGCGGGCTGCTGGCGGGCACCGGCGTTCCGTTCGGCATGTATGTCGGCAAGACGCCAGAGCACGAGGCGGACGTGGCCGGCGTGCGGCTGCCGGCGGGGTCGTCGCGGGCCGACTACGAGGCCCGGCTGGGGCGGGCGCGACGCGAAGGTAGCGGCGAGACGGTCTATCCGGCCGAGGAGGTCTGCTCGCGCGAGGTCATGCGCAGCCCGGGACGACAGCCGCGCATTCTGCTCACCAACGTCAAGCAGCTCGAGCTGCTGCTGACGCGGCAGCAGGACGTCGAGCTCTTTGCCAGCGCCCGCCTCGACTTTCTCGTGTTCGACGAAGCGCATACGTTCACCGGCGCGCTGGGGGCGGAAACGGCCTGCCTCATCCGGCGGCTTCGCGCGTTCTGCCGGACCGACCCGGCCCGCACGACGTGCGTCGCGACCTCGGCGACCATCGTCGATCACGACGACCCGCAGGCCGGACGCAGTTTCGCGGCGCGTTTCTTCGGCGTTGCGGGCGACGCGGTGACGACCGTCGGGGAGGACTACGAGACCGAGGTCTGGACCGAGCGGCGATTCGCCCCGCCAGCTCCCAGGGAAGACACCGCCGCGATTCTCGACGGCGCGGTGCAGGCCGTGGAGGAGGGTACTTCGACGGGTACGACCGTCCGGGACGTCTACCGCACACTGGCGGGAGAAGAACTGGGTACCGGCGAGTGGCCGGAGGTGCTGCACGCGGCGCTGTCCCGCAACGAGTTGGTCTTCGGACTGAACGAGGAGCTGGCGACCCCGAGGGCGCTGGAGGAGCTGCCGCCGGCCCTGGAGGCCCGAGTCGGGCGGCCGGTCACCGAAGCCGAGGTCCTCGCCTGGCTGACGCTCGGCGCCGCGGCGCGCCGCGACGGACGGCCGCTGCTGCGGCCGGTCGTGCATGGGTTCGTGCGCGGCATCGGTGGGGCGGTCGTGTCCTTCCCGGCGGAGAGCGACGGTCCGAGGCTCTGGCTTGCGGCCGAGGACGACCGCGCGGCCGCCGACGGCGGCGAACGACTCGCACAGTTTCGGGTCGCCACGTGCACCGTCTGCGGGCAGCACTACTACGTTGCGTTCCTCAGGGACTTCACCTTCACGAGGCGGACCCCGGGGGGCGGCGATGCGCGCGCGGGGGGAACCTGCTGGGAGCACCAGGAAAAGCAGCTCGGCGGCCGGCGGGTCGTCCTTGTCGACACCTTGATCGGAGCAGGCGAGGAAGAGGAGACGACGGCCCCTCATGCCCGTACCGCCCCGCTCCACTTCTGCCGCAGTTGCGGCACCGCGCACCCGATGGCGGTGTCCCGCTGCCTCGCCTGCGGCCGCAGTGGAGACACGGTTCAGCTTCTCGCCATTCGACAGAAGGAGCAGCGTCCCGGACTCCTGACGAGTTGCCTGTCGTGCGGGTCCACCGGCAGCACGCCGAACGGCGGCCGGTACCGGGAACCCGCTCGTCCGGTCCGGGCCATCAACGTCGCGGACGTGCACGTGCTGGCCCAGGACATGGTCCACCGCGCCCAGCGGCCGCGGCTTCTGTGCTTCTGCGACAACCGGCAGGATGCCGCGTTCCAGGCCGGCTGGATGAAGGACCACGCGCGCCGCTTCCGGCTGCGCGCCCTCATGGCGGAGGGCATCAGGGACAACCCGCAATCCGTCGGCGATCTCGTCGCGCATCTCGACGATCGGCTGGAGAGCGACGAGGCGCTGTCGCGGGCATTGATTCCGGAAGTCTGGGAGGTGGCGCGCCGCGAGCACGCCGGCGGGCGCCACGCGAAGGAACGCCGCAAGTACCTTCGGTTCCAGGTGCTGCGCGAGATTACCCTGGCATCGCGGCAGGCGCTCGGCCTCGAGCCCTGGGGCCGGATGAAAGTGGAGTACGCCGGCCTGGATGCCTCCCTGCCCTGGATACAGCAACGCGCCCACGATCTCGGCATCTCGGCGGAGCACCTGCGGGAGGGCGTGGCGAGCGTGCTCGACTATCTGCGCCGGCGGCGCGCGCTCCACGATCCCGAGCACGAGCTCTTCACGAAGTACTGGAAGGACGGGGACCCCGAGGTTCAGCAGGGCTATCTGCCGAATCTTCGCGGGCCCGCGGGGACGAAGCTGCGCCGCGAGTCCGCCGAAACGCCCGCGCTGGTGATCCAGTGGTCGAGCGAGGCCGGCCAGACCACGATGCGGCAGATCGCGAGGAAGTGGGAGGTGCCCGCGGACGCCACCGGGCCCTTCCTCAAGAGCCTCTTTGCATTCCTGGTGGAACGCGGGCTGCTGGTTCCGGTCCGACTCAAGGGGTCCAGGGGACGCCCGCTGCCGAACGTCAGCGGCGTACACCAGGTGAGCGCCGACCGTCTCCGGCTCTCGCCCAACCGCGGCGTGTGGCGGTGCCGGAGCTGCCGCCGCACCACCACCCGCGAGCCCCCGCACCGCCGCTGTATCGCCTGGCGCTGCGACGGCATCGTCGAATGGGTCCCGGAAGACGAGGACAGCTACGACCTGCAGTTGCTCGACGGCGCCTACTCGATGCTGCGCTCCGAAGAGCACACCGCGATGGTGCCGGCGGACGAGCGCGAGCGCCTGGAGAACCTGTTCAAGGGCGACTCGGAGGCGGTGAACTGTCTGGTGTGCACGCCGACCCTGGAGCTCGGCATCGACATCGGCAGGCTCGACTCGGTGCTGATGCGCAACGTGCCGCCGCTACCCGCCAACTATCGGCAACGCGCCGGTCGCGCCGGTCGGCGCCATCGCATGGCGGTGGACCTTACCTACTGCCGGCCCGTCTCGCACGACCGGGCGTACTTCGCCGAGCCGTTGAAGCTGCTCGACGGCCGCATCGACGCGCCCGCCTTCAATCTGCGCAACGACGTGATGGTCGCCAAGCACGTACACGCGACGATTATCGGGGCGTTGCACGGCTACGGGCGGGACACCGCTCGACCGGAGGGGGAACGGGCCGCGATCCGGGACGTGCTACACCGCTGCCTGCCGCGGCGGGTGGAGCCGTACCTGTTCGAGGACGGCGAAGTCCGCAGTGCGCCGTTCGACTTCGGCGCGCTGCGCGATCTGGTGCAGCGCCATGCCGCAGACCTGGCCGTCCGCGTGCAGGCCGTGTTCCGTCAAGGCTGGCCGGCCGAGGATGCCGGGGTTGCGACCTCGGCTGCGCTGGGCGCCCACGTCGACGCGTTCACCGACAATCTGGAACACGTGGTCGCGCGCCTGCGGAGCCGCCTGCAGTGGGCGATGCGGCAGATTGCCCGTCTCAACGCCCTGCGCGAGCGTCACGGCACGCTCGAACCGGATGACGAGGCGCTGTTTCGCCGCTGCGACAGGCTCGTGAAGCGGCTCAAGGGAACGGACCGGCGGTCCCGCCGGCAGGCGGAAGGCCAAGACGACGTCAACACCTTCAGCGTCCTGGCCGCCGAAGGGTTCCTGCCCGGCTACGGGCTCGAGGTCGGGTCGGTAGTGGGCTGGGCGGAGATCCCGTTCTGGCGCGCTGGCGCCATGGACTTCAGCCTGCCGCGTCCGCCCGCGACGGCTCTCCGCGAGTACGTGCCCGGCAACCTCATCTACGCCAACGGCCACCGGTTCGTGGCCCGGCGCTTTCGTCGCGATCTGCACGGCGCAGCCGGCGCCGGATCCCGGACCGGCGGTGATCGGGCAGACATGCCGTACTACGAGGTCTCGGCGCAACGGCAGGCCGTCAGGGAGACCCGGCCGGGCGAGACGTCGTCGCTGAGCGGAACGCTGCTCCGGACGATGGCGGTCTGCGATACGGACCTGATCCACACGTCGCACATCTCCGACGAAGAGGACTTGCGCTTCCAGTTGGGCGTCGCCATCTACGGGACCGAGCTCGGCCAGCACAGCGGCGGGCGCGCGTTTCGCTGGGGACCGCAACACGTGCTGCTTCGCCGGGGCGTCCGCCTGCGCCTCGTCAACGTGGGCCCGGCCGGCGCTGTCGAGAGACTGGGGCAGGGAAGCGCAACGGGGAGCTCCTCGCCGGGTGGGCATGCAAACGGGAACGCCGGGCAAGAGGGCGGGCGCGGCGAGCTTGGCTACCCCGTCTGCACGGTCTGCGGCCAGAGCGTGTCGCCGCTTTCCTCCGACCGCCAGCGCAAGGACTTCCGCGAGACGCACGCGGAACGCTGCGGACGCCCCCCGGAGGGCATCGGGTTTCACGCGGACGTGACGGCGGACGTGCTCTCGCTGCCCGGTTGCGACAGCGCCGCAACGGCCTACAGCGTGCTGGAGGCACTGCGGATCGGCGGGGCGCAAGTGCTCGACATGCACCTGGACGATCTGCAGGTCCTCGTCATCGGCCATGTCGACCGCGACGACGTCGACGCGCTGCTCTGGGATCCGATGCCCGGCGGATCGGGACTCCTCGACCAGTTGTGCGAGCGCTTCCGGGAGATCGTTCAGGTGGCCCGAGAGGTCGCCGGCGCCTGCCCCGGCCTGTGCGAGTCGTCCTGCATCGATTGCCTGCAGTCGTTTCGCAACGCCTACTACCACCGGTATCTGGATCGCGAGGCGGCGCGCGAACGGATCGACGAATGGGGACAGCAGCTCTCCTTCGAACACGAGATACCGCGGCAACAGCCGGATGCGCCTTCCGCCGGAGACGATGCGGTCCCCGTCAACGACGCGGAGACCAAGCTGCGCCACCTGCTGCTCGCCGCCGGGTTCGGCGACGGCGTGCGGGACGAGCAGATTCGGCTCGATCACACCTTGGGGACCACGACGCCGGACGTGATCTATCGCACCGAGGATCACGATCCGGACGAGGGCGTCTGCATCTACCTGGATGGGTTGAGCGCGCATCTGCACGGCAATCCGGAAACGGCCGAACGGGACCGCGAGATCCGCATGTGGCTCCGCAATCACGGCTTCGAGGTGATCGAAATCACCGCCCACGACCTGGACGACGAAGAGGCGATGGTGCGTCACTTCCGGCGGCTCGCCGGCTACTTGGCCATGCGGGACGAACGGAACAGGATCAGAGAGGACCGTTCCTGGTTTCGCCACCCTGCGACGAGCGGAGCGGGCGCGTCGCGGTCCCGCCTGCGGCTGGTTGCCTCAAGGGCTGACGTGCGCGACGACACCTGCGTGCCGCTGGTGCCACTGGCCGCTGCCGCCGGTACGTTCGGCGACCCGCATACCCTCCCGGACCAATCCGAGTGGGAATGGGTGGAAGTCGAGACGGGAAGGTCGTTGCGGCCCGGCATGTTCGTGGCCAGGGTCGTCGGACACTCCATGGAGCCGGCCATCCCGGACGGCTCGTACTGTCTGTTCGCGAGCCCCGTTATCGGCACGCGCCAGGGCAGGACATTGCTTGTCCAGTTGCGCGATGGGATCGATCCCGATACCGGCGAGCGATTCACCGTGAAGCGCTACCGGAGTCAGAAAGCCACGGACGCGGAGGGATGGCGGCACGTACGCATCGAGCTGGAACCCACGAATCCCGACTTCGCGCCGATAGAGCTGACCACCGACGACGAAGATTCCGTGACGGTCGTTGCCGAGTTGGTTGAGGTGGTCGGCACCACGCCGCCGGCGTGAAGTCTGTGCGGCACCGACGTCGGCGATGCGGTCGCCATTCGTTTCGGCGATGATCGAGGATACGTCACCAACGGTGATCGGCACGATCATCGTGTGCGCTTGGCGTCTCGACTGCCTCGGCCACTTCGCGAATGCCCTCGGCCGTGGTCCTCTCCGAGGATCGTGATGGCGGGGCCGGCCGCACAGTCCCGTTTGAACTACCCTCGCTTGGTGCTACTGCCGAGGCGGCGGACTTTCCGTAGGTCATGGCATCGCGTGGGTGTTGATGGAATCACTTTGACAACGGCCGGTTGTCCGCTGTCGGCCGATTCCGCACCGAAAGCCATGACTGCGTCGCTGACCCGAGCTGGGCCAGTAGACTCGTCCAGCTTGCCGGAGCGGAGCACGGTCTGGGTCCACCCGGGGTCGGTTCTGCGTTACGACGTCGATGCTATCGACCCACGCCGAGCGGGCCGGATCGATGACGGCGCTTCAAGCCGAGTAGCGCCAGGCCCGCAGCGCGCTACGGATAAACGACCGCTCCGTCCCTCAACGTATAGCGTACGTCGGCGAGCACTCGAACGTTCTGAGACGGATCGCCGTCCAGAACCACCAAGTCCGCCGGTTGGCCCGGAGCGATGCGCCCGGCCATCGCTGCCCCGGCGAAGATCGCCGCTGGCGTCGTCGTGAGCGTCGCAAGGATCTCTCGAAACTTCATGCCGGCCTCGGCCATCAGAACGTACTCATCGCTCGGGTCGTAGTCATTCATGCGCCTGCGTGGGGCGGTGGTGCGCGGCCGGATTCCACGCCGGATTGGTAGTATTGCTCGCCTGCTTCGGCACCCTCGGGAGAAAGCATGACCACGATGCACCAACAGATCTTGATAGTCCTGTTCGCCAGTCTGATTGGGTTCGGGGCGGCCTGCGGAGACGACGAATCTCCAGGCCCGACGGCTCCGACCACACCGACGACGCCGGTCACACCGGCAGCGCCGACGGTGACCGGCGTGTCGCTGCTCGCGCCGGCCGGGTTCACCGACAACCCCGTGCTCGATGTGGGCGAGACGGTCCAGTTGAACCTCGACGCTGACTACAGCGACGGGTCGACGAAGCGGGTCACCGAGGAGGCGGCCTGGACGTCGTCAAACGAGCAGGTCGCAACCGTGACGGCCGGGCTCGTGACGGCAGCGGGCGTCGGCGAAGCCAGCGTGCAAGCCGGATTCGAGACCTTGGATGTCGCAATCGACTTCAGGGTCGAAATGGACGAGCCGACCCTGGGGTTCGCGTTCGAGCCCGTCCCGCCGGCCACGATCACCAGCGGCGATACGGGCCACTTCCGGGTCAACATCACAAGAGACGGAAACCGGGAACGATTGACCGACGGGGTGACGTCGTCCGCGGAGTCCGTCGTCAGACTCGATCCGGAAGGCGATCGCTACCGGTACACCGGCGTCGGTGCTGGCCATGCGGAGATCCGCGTCGAGTACGAGGGCGAGCGCCGCCTGACGCACGGCATGACGGTGGAGCAGCCCGCAAGCGCGCGGTGGCGAGGGATCCGGGTCGAATCGTCGGTCTTCTCCGGCGCGACGTCAGCACTGAGAGCGTTGCCCACGACTGGGCCGGCCAGAAGGTCATCCGGTCGATGGAGCACGGTGTGGTCGAGTTCCTGCTGACGGGATCGCCCGACGACCGGCCGAGGCTGAAGCTGCTCGAAGCGCCGCAGGCATTGAAGGACGCCGCGCCGCGGCGCCTCTATTGGCCGGATCTGGCCGTCGCGCGGATGCAGCGACGCTGCGAAGCGGCCTGATCGACGGCGCTACACGCCCGGACTTGGCTGCACAGCCTCGAACGCCACGCCTTCCCGCGCATCGGCAACCGGCCCGTCTCCGAGGTCGCGAGCGCGGACGTGCTGGAGGTCCTCACGGCAGGTGTGACTGGGCCTGTGACCGAGTCACAACCATCGAGTCACAGGCCCGCGCGGCACAAGCGGCGTAATCTCGGGCGGGGACTGATCCGGTGTCTGGCAGCCCGGGTGTCCATCCGGCCGCGCGGTCCTCGTGGTGAATTCCGGACCGGATCTCCCCCCTGCCCGTGGTCGGGGTTGTGGTGTGAGACACTCTTGGGCTGAGGGGGATCGCCGTCATGAAGGCCACTATGTTGCTCCGTTACGCTTGCACCCGACTCGGCATCGTCACGATGCTGTTGTCGCTTCCCGTTGCCCCGCTGGCGTCCGTGCAGACAACAGGGGCAATCGAAGGCTCCGTCGTTGACGCGACCGGCGACCCGTTGCCCGGCGTCGTGGTGACGGTGAGCGGCCCAGATGAGCGTCTGGAGCAGGTGACAGGCGTGGACGGCTTGTACGCAGTGGCCGATCTGCCGCCCGGCGACTACCGCGTCTCGGCGGTCCTGCCGGGCTTCGAGACCGTTGACCTCCCGGTCGCCGTCGGCGCGGACTTCGCAGCGACGGTCCCGATCATCATGCAGATCGCGCGGCTGCTCGAAACGGTCAGCGTCGTCGCCGAGGAGCCGCGCATCTTCGCGCGCAACGTCGTCGCCGAACCGATGATGATGCAGCAGTCGAGCATCACCGGCGTCACGTCGGTGGTGGACAACCTCCCTGGGGTGTCCGTCCAGGAGGGCGACGCGTACGGCTTCGACGACTGGTCGAGCAACGTCGCGGTGCGCGGCTTCCAGGTAACCATCAACGAGGCGCAGATCGGCACGACCATCGACGGCTTTCCGAACGGCACGTCCGACTACTGGAGCGGCTCGAAGGCGAACCGGTTCATCGACCCGATGAACCTCGGCGGCGTCGAGGTCTCGCAGGGGACGGCCGACATCGCCTCACGCTCGGTCGAGGCGCTGGGCGGCACGTTCGACTACCTGACGGACGACCCGGCCGCTGAGCGGACCTACACGGCGTCGACCACCATCGGCGAGAACGAAGGCCAGCGGTTCTCTATGCGGGTCGACACCGGGCCGCTGTTCGGCCGCGACACGCGGGCGTGGATTGCCGCGGTCCGTCAGGAGGCGACCGACTGGGTGGAGGGCTCGGCCCGGAACGAGCGAGAGCACGTCGCGGCCAAGCTCGTCTCGTCGCACGGGCGGCTCGATCTGACGAGCTACTTCTCGTACGACAGCATTCACGAGGATGTCTACCAGCGGCTCTACAGCGATGGCGACTTCCGGGCCAACCCGCGCTGGGACCGGCTGGTCGGCGAGTGGCCCGGCGTGCCGTACCTGAACCAGTTCTACCGTCCCGGCTGGCAGACCCGGCGGAACAACACGTTCGGCTACCTGAAGGCGGACTGGTCGTTCAGCGACGTGACCTCGCTGAGCCTGGGCGGCTATTTCCATCGGAACCGGGGCCGCGGCGACTGGCTGCCGCCCTACATCGCCGACGTGACCGACGACGGCGGCGGCCCGGAATCGGAGTTGATGGGCGGAACGCCTGTCCAGGGCGGCTCGCAACTCGGGCTGATCCGCTTCGTGAGCCCCGACGGCGCCGCCGTCGGACCGACGGCCGGGTGCGCGTCCTCCTACATCTTCAACTACTACGGCTCGGGCGGCCCGGCGGTCGACCCGGCGTGCCACCCCGGCGCCACGGCGGTGCAGTCGTACCGCCACAGCCACTACGGCAAGGACCGCATCGGCTTGACGCTCGACGAGGAATGGTTCACCACGATCGGGGCCGCGGGCAGCACCTTGCGCGCCGGCATCTGGTACGAGAACACGCGGCGGGACCTGGGCCGGGACTGGCACCAGATTCTGGACCCGACGCTCAGCTTCAACTGGAACGAGCAGCCCTACTGGCAGCAGTACGACTGGCAGTTCCCGCAGCACGTCTTCAAGTGGTACCTGGAGGAGACGCTCTTCGCCGGGCCGTTCGCCCTGAGCGGCGGCGTCAAGCAGTACCTGGTCGGCGTCTCGCGCGAAGACCTGTTCAACGTCGATCCGGACCTGGAGGTCGATTCGGATTCCGACGTGCTCTTCTCAGGTGGCGTGACGTACGAGACGCCGGTCGAGGGTCTGGATCTGTTCGCCGGCTACGCCGAGAACTTCAAGGCGATCAGCAGCCTGCTGCTCGAGGTGCCGGGGCGCAGCCTCGACCTGCTCGAGCCCGAGACCGCCTCGAACGTCGATGTCGGGCTGCAGTACGCGGGGGACCGGCTGGCGTTGAGCGCCACCTGGTACAGCATCGACTTCCAGAATCGCATCTTCTACCTCGGGCCTGCCACGGCGACCGGTCCCAACTACCTGATCCCGGGCGGCGGCGCCTACTTCAACGCGGGCGGCATCGACACGAGCGGCGTCGAGTTCTCGGCGACGGTGCAGTTGCCGCGCCAGACGTCGTTCTACACGGCCTTCACGTTCAACGACTCGCAGTACATCGGGACCGGCGACCCGCTCGTCGACGCCGACCAGGGCATCGTGGCGGGGACTGACGTCACCGGCGTGCCGGACCGGCTCTGGGTCGTCTCGCTCGACCGGAGCGGTCCGCTGGGCATGGGACTGAGCGCCAAGTACACCTCGTCGCGGCGCGTCAGCCTGTTGTCGGACTGGTACGCGGACGACTGTGCGCCACGAAGGCGCAGAAGGGAGGCCGTGATGGCCGCCTAGCTGCAGCCATGCTGCACGAGGGATGAGGGCAGGCCCCTCGGAGCCGCCCGGCAGGGGGAGGCTCCAAACCGCCGTGCGCTGCCTCGGTCAAGAGCCGAGGTGGTAAGCGTCACGGAAACGGCGCGGCAAGACCGCGTCAGGTAGGGCGCAGGGAGACGAAGTGAATGAACCACCGGCAACGTGTCGAAAGCGTAGGGACGGTGTCGAAACCGGGGCGAGTCGTTAACCCGGGACAAGTCCAGCGGGAGCCTGCAGCTTGGCTGGTCGGCACCCGGCATAAAGGTGGCGTGACCCTGCACCAGGCCCTTGTGTGGAACGTGGGAACCTGTCGCCTCGATGCGAAGGGAGAAATCCAAGGGGCCGACCCCCAAGGATGAGAAGCCCGATGCGAGGCACAGGGGCGGAGCGACCCGTACGAGCGACGAAGTCGAGGAAACTCGATGGAGCAAAGGGGTCGCGTCATCCAGCGTGTCCTGACGGTCAACCGCGCGAGCGGGAGGAGCCGTCGAGCCACGCGAAGCCGTTTTGTATTTCCAAGTGGGTGGTTTGGGAGGCCTACACTCGGGTCAAGGCGAACCACGGAGCGGCTGGCGTCGATGCCGAGTCGGTCGAGATGTTCGAGCAGGACCTGAAGAACAATCTCTACCGGATTTGGAATCGGATGTCGTCGGGCACGTACTTCCCGCCTCCGGTCCGGACGGTCGGCATACCGAAGAAGGACGGAAGCGAGCGCCGCTTGGGCATACCCACTGTCGCCGACAGAGTTGCCCAGACGGTGGTCAAGATGTACCTGGAACCGGCGGTGGAGCCGCAATTCCACCCCGATTCGTACGGGTATCGCCCGCGGAAGTCAGCGATCGACGCACTCACGGCAACCCGGCAGCGATGCTGGCGTTACGACTGGGTGATCGATCTTGACGTCCGCGGCTTCTTCGACAATCTGGACCACTCGCTCGTCATGCGAGCGGTCCGGAAGTACACGCGGTGCCGGTGGATTCTGCTCTATGTGCAGCGGTGGCTGACCGCTCCGATGCAACAGGACGACGGAACCCTGGTGCCGCGCACGACGGGGACGCCCCAAGGGGGCGTCGCGAGCCCGCTCCTGGCCAATATCTTCTTGCACCTCGCGTTCGACGACTGGATGCGGACCACGCACCCGGACGTTCCGTTCGAGAGGTACGCGGATGATATCGTCGCGCACTGTCGGACGGAGACGCAGGCGCAGCAGGTCCTGTCGCACATCAAGCGACGTCTGGCGCAATGCCGGCTGGAGGTACATCCGGAGAAGACGCGTATCGTCTACTGCAAGGATGACGACCGGCCGGGGCAGTATCCCACGGAGCAGTTCACCTTCTTGGGGTACACGTTCCGCCCTCGGCGGGCGAAGAATCGATGGGGTCGGTACTTCATCAGCTTCATCCCGGCGGTGAGCAATGCGGCAGCGAAGCGGATGCGGCAGACGATGCGGCGTTGGCACCTCCCTCGGCGCAGCGACAAGGCCATCGACGACCTGGCCCGCATGTGGAATCCCGTCCTTCGCGGCTGGATTCAGTACTACGGCCGTTTCTACAAGTCGGCCCTGTACTCGGCCTTTCGCCACTTCAACGACCTGTTGATCCGATGGGCCATGCGGAAATACAAGAGGCTCCGGCGCCATCGCCGCCGCGCCACGTACTGGCTCGGGGGTCTTGCGCGTCGCGCGCCCCGGTTGTTCGCTCACTGGCATCTGCTGGGGCTGACGCCGGCGGCTGGATGATGGGAGCTGTATGAGCGGAGACGTTCACGTACAGTTCTGCGAGCGCCCGGGGGTGCGATTCCCCCGGGCGACTCACCACTGGCTGGTGGACGCCTACGTCAGCTTCTCGGGCGAGGCGTTGAGCGAGCTGCTCCGGTCGACGGAATTCGCGATCGTGGCGAACAACCTGCTCGACAAGGCGTACCTGTCGGCCATCACCGAGAACGCAGCGTGGCTCGGAGCGCCACGGACGATCTCGATGACCGCGACCGTCTCGTTCTGACGGTGGAGTTGCCGGCGAACCCCCGTGCAGGGCTGCGGCCGCTACTGGACGAAGTGGTACTTGATCTGGTCGAAGCGATACCCGCGCGAAGGCGAACACGAACAGCAGCGGCTCCGAGCCGGTGCATCGGAGCGCGTGCCGGGCATTGGCGGGGATGTAGATGGCACAGCCGGGGCCGACCGCCGTCGTGTCGTCGTCGATCTCCATCTCCCCTTGACCGCTGACGATGTAGTAGGTTTCGTCGGGTTCGTGGTGATGCGGCAGGAGTTGCGCGCCGGGCGTCAGTTGCGCAACGCTCATGACGAGGCCCCGGCTCGCTGTGCGTTCGCCGCCGATCAGGATCTTCCAGCGGATCGCGCCCTTGGCGGCGAGCGCGTGGTCGCCCCAGCCTTCCCAGTCGAGGGTGGCCTGATCGACAACAGCAGGTTTGGGCGCACTCATGGATTCATCCTTGCCGATATCGTCCCGGCGCCGGGAGTGACAATCGAGCTCGCGGTCCAGTGGGCACGATCTTCACGGTCCACCAAGCCGGCGCAAGCTGCACGCCGACTAACTTCGCCCGGTACCGCGCAATCATCGATCCGGCCACCGAGGTGCCGCCGGCCGGGCTTCTAGGGCGCGACTCCAGGCGCCGCTCGACGCCCCACATCTACACCGAGGCGGAGATCGCCGCGCTCCTGCAGCAGCCACGCTGCTTGCCGCCCCGAGGCGGGTTGCGACCCGCCACCTACGTCGTGTACTTCGCCCTGCTGGCGTCGACCGGCCTGCGGCTGTCCGAGGCCCGCCGTCTCACGACCGACGACGCCGACCTCGTCAACGGCATCCTGACCATCCGCGAGACCAAGTTCCGCAAGTCCCGGCGGAGCGGTTCAACGCCGAACACAGCGACCGGTTGGGTTTCGACCGTCGCGTGCGCGTGCGGCCGGCCGGCGCAGTACGTCAGCCGCCGCCCGAAGACGTTCATCACTCTGATGGGCCCGATGCGGCTGGAACGGGGCCTACTATTACTGCCCCGCCTGCCGCCGGGGAAGCTGTCCGCGCGACCGGGCCCTGGGCCTGCAAGACACCTCGCTGTCACCGGGCGCCACCCGGCTTGTGGGCATGACGGCGGCCGAGGTCAGCTTCGCCAAGGCGAGCGAGTTGTTGGCGGCCTTGGCCGGGGTGGAGGTCGAGACCCGGCAGGTCGAGCGCTGCGCCGAGGCGCTCGGCCGCGAAATCGCCCGTGACGAGTGCGCCGTCCGCGAGCAGACCGCACCGGCGCCTGCGCCCACGATGTACCTGGGGCTGGATGGGATCGGCGTGCCGGTCCGCCAGACCGAGGTCGCCAGGCGCCGCGGCAAGCAGCCCGACGGTTCCGCCAAGACCCGCGAGGTCAAGCTGGCGACGGCGTGGACGGCCGAAGGGCGCGACGCCGAGGGCCGGCCTTGCCGCGACCCGGGGTCGGTCAGCTACAACGCCGCCGTTGAGAGCGCGGCCAGCCGCGACACCGACCCGCAGCCGGCCGCCTTCGCCCAACGGGTCCATCGCGAGGCAATACGGCGCGGCTTCGACACCGCGGACCGTCAGGTCGTCATCGGCGACGGCGCGCCATGGATCTGGAACATCGCCGCCGAGCAGTTTCCGGGCGCCATCGAAATCGTCGATATCTACCATGCCAAGCAGCATCTGTGCGACGTGGCCAAGGCCATCCACGGGGCCGGGACGGAGCAGTGGGCACAGGACCGGAAGGCCGAGTTGTGGACGCCGGACGCCTCCGAGACCTGGTCGCGGCGCTGCACACCCACGCCGACACGCCCGAGGCGCGCAGTGCATCCAGTACATCGTCGGCAACCGCCACCGGATGCGCTATCCGCAGTTCCGGGCCCGGGGCCTGTGCGTGTCTTCGGGCGTCGTCGAGGCCGGGTGCAAACAGATCGGCGCACGGCTCAAGCGCGCCGGCATGCGCTGGACCGTCGCTGGCGCCAACGCCATCCTCGCCCTGCGCTGCTGCATTCTCAGCGGCCGCTTCGAGGACTTCTGGGAGCGACGAGCCGCGAAGGCCGCCTGACGCCATCCAACAATGATGTCGTGCACCCAAAGCCGCACGCCCCGTGTTGATTCTGCCGTCGGTTCTTGCTATTCTCTCGTTTGTACAAGATTCTACATGTTTGAGAACTACCCACCTCGTTCCGGTACTTCGTCCGGTATCAGCTACGAGCCTTACACGCATGGGCGGGGCACGGTGCGCTGCGCTAAGTCCTTTAGAATAAGTCATTTACCCCCCCCCCCCCCCCCCCCCCCCCCCCCCCCCCCCCCCCCGCGGGGGCGCCCACACACACCACTCACTCACCCGCGCGTCTTGCTTCGTAACCCGTAGCGACCGTCGTCCCGGGATCCCGACCGTCGCTTGGTTTCTGCGCACTTGGCCCGCGTGCTCGATTTTTCTCCACGCGCGGGTACAACTTGTGCGCCATCTCCGCCAAGCGCGCCGCACTGCTGCATGTCCAGCGCAGCGGACCCTGCGGATCGCCCCGTGTGAACGGGTCGAGCAAATGTTCCAACGCTTTGACCAGACCCGGGTCGCGCTCGATCAGCGCCTTGCGACCGCCGCCCGGAGCGCGAACCCGCGTACCGCCCGCCCGCGGTTCCGGCGGCGCGACCGAATCCAGTTCCCGCACGCCTGCCCGCACCGTGCCGCGAGAACGCCCGGTCGCCTCGGCAACCCGCGTAATTCAGCCGCGGCCAATCGCCCGAGCTTCCGCCGCGGCCCAAAAGTGGTCTGGCTTCTGCACCTGCACCGGGCCGCCTACGAATTGTGCGGCACCGAGCACAGCGACTTTGGCCATACGGACCAGGAAACGGGGCTGCATACCCGTCTCCACGATCTGGCGCGGCTCATCGGCTCGACGAAGGGAGACCAACCATGCCACACGGACCGAACGGGGAATGGCGGCCGGCGGGGCCGGCGGATCCGGTCGCGCGCATCACCGAAGCGCCGCCGCGAACGCCACGGTCGCGGACCGGTGCAGCCTGGTGGAGGGCGACGTCATTGAGCAAGAGCGAGTTCCGAAGACACCACGTACCGCGCCGGCATCGGGGTGACGTCATTATTCTGTCCCGAACCTTGCTGCTGCTCATCATCGTGACCGGTGTCGTGCTGGCCGCTTCCCCGACAGCCGCTCAGGAGCGGAACCCCGTGAGAGCCGCATCGGTGGTCGGAACCATCGTCACCGGCGCGCTCGTGCTCGCAACCGGCACGATCGAGACCTGCCGTGCCGGTCTCCACGTGAAGCGAGACCAAGAGAACCGGTGCGTCGCCGTGGAGCACAGCACCACACCGCCTTTCAAGCCGTACTCCCTTGCCGCCGCGATGCCGAACGACCCGATCGCGCAGCGGCGGATCGGGCGCGTCGTCGGTGGTGTTGCGCTCATCGGATCCGGGCTCGTCATGGCCCGGTTCTGGCCGACCTCCGGCATCCTTGTCGACGCCGCACCGACGCGGTTGAGCCTGGTGTGGAGGGTGACGCCATGAGGGTGCGTAAGGACAGCGTCGATATAAAGTTGCCGACTTCGTCCATGTTGGCATGGTACTCGGTCGTCGCAGTCGGTTGGTTGTGGTTGTTGAGCCTGTCATGTGCGGTTGGACCGGCCGCCGCGCAGGAGCCGGACGGACTGGACGGGTTGCGCCTCGGCATTCGCCTGGTCGAGGAGGGCGACTACGCGGCCGCCATCGAGACGCTCGAGGCCGCGGCCGTCCAACTGGAGGCAGAGCAGGCGGAGCCTCGCGACATGGCCCGCTCGTATTTCTACGCGGGAGTCGCGCGGGTGTTCATCGTCGGAGACGACGAGGCGCGATTCGCGTTTCTGGAGGCGAAGCGGCACGATCCAGCGTTCCGGCCGATGGAGTCCGAGTTCCCGAGGCGTGTGATCCGTCTGTGGAACGAGGCGAGCGTTATGGATCCGGGTCCCGGTGGTCCCGGTGCCGCATCCGGCGGCGAGCTCACGAGCACGCTGACCGTGACCACCGAGCCGGCCGGCGCGACCGTGTACGTTGCCGGTCGGCCGCGCGGTGACACGCCGGTCGAGATCGCCGGCCTGCGGCCGGGGGACCACCGCGTCACGATCGTCAGGGACGGGTACGTCAACAACAGTCGCATCCTGGCGCTCACCCCGAATCAGAACGAGCGTCTGAACGTCGCGTTGACGTCGGCGGTCGGCGAGTCGGGCGCGGCGGAGCTGCAGGACGACTCCGGCGAGGGTGGAGGCGGTGGTTGGTGGAAGTGGGCCGCGGTCGCCGGTGGCGGCGGCGCCGCCGCCTACCTCGCGCTGACGAGGAACAAGCCGCCGGTGGCCGGCCTCAGCGTCACGCCGCGCGGCTCGGGCATGGCCGGGTTGACGCAGTACCGCTTCGACGGTAGCGCGTCGTCGGATCCCGATAACGATCAATTGACCTACTCGTGGAACTTCGGCGACGGCAGCAGCGGGTCCGGCCGCAACGCCACGCACGTATACGCCTCGGCAGGAACGTACGCTGTGACGCTGACCGTGAGCGACGGCAAGGAACAGGCAACTGCCACGGGCTCGGCGACTGTAGTCCGAAATCTCACCGGTCGGTTTGTGGCCGAAAGCACAATACGAGGCTCCTCCCCGCCGATAGATGTCACTGAAACGCTGCGCCTGACACAGGACGGGTCGAGGCTGAGCGGGACGTTCAACCTGCTTCTCCGCCAAGGCAGCGCTTCCGCGCGCGGATCCACTTCCGTATCCGGGAGCATCGCGAGCACAGCAGACTTCGTCTGCCCGTGTGATGTCCGACTATCCGGGTCGGGCTACAGCTTCACTGGCACGGTGGAATTGGGTTCAGACGTGATCCGTGGACAGGGAGAGATCCAAACAAACGCTGGCACGGTCCGCGGACCGAGTGTCTACGAGCGGCAGTGATCCATGTGCATGCGCGGTTTCGTCCGTCCGATCGCGTTAGTGCTCTTGGTTCCGGTTGCGCCGGTCGTGCTTCTTGCGCAATCCGCGCCACTGCTACCGCTCGCCGAGGCGGTTCGCGTGGCTCTGTTGAACAACGAACGGGTGCTCAGCTCGCGCGAGAGCATCGACCGGGCGCGGCTCGGCGTGAATCTGGCGGAGTCGGCGTTCGGCACCCGGATCACGCCGAACGTGCTCGGCTCGTTCGGCCAGTCCGACGTGCGCAACCAGACCTACGGCGTGGGGGCGTCGCGGCGGTTCGTCACGGGGACGGAAGTCCGGATGGACGTGGGCGCCGCGACGTTCCGCAACCAGCTCGGGAACTTCTATGCGGCCGACACGACGCTGCTGGTGAGCCAATCGCTGCTGCGGGGCTTCGGGCCCATGGCGGGCCGCCGACCGCTGGAGCGGGCGGACCATCAAGTGGGCAGTGCGCAGCGCCAGCATGCACTGACCGAGCAGCAGTTGGCGATCGAGGTGGCGGGCATCTACTACCGCCTGATCGTCCAGCGGGAGCTGGCCGTCGCGGCGCGCACGACGCTGGAGAACGCCGAACGGCTGCTCCAGGCGTCGGAGGCCAGGCTGCGGGCGAACCTCGTGTCGCAGCTCGACGTGTTCCGGGCGCGGCAGCTCGTGGCGGAGGCCTCGGGGCAGCTCTTCGACGTCGAAGGCTCCATCGAGGACCTGAAGGACCAGTTGCGCTTCGCGATGGCGCGCGACGCGGACGACGACTTCCGCGTCGCGGCGGAGATCGATGCGCGCCCGGAACCGGTGACGTCGGACGAGGCGGTGCGGCTGGCGCTGGCGAACCGCATCGAGCTGCGCGACGCGCGGGCGGCGGTGGACGAAGCGGACCGCGACATCCGCTTCGCGCGCCATCAGTTGTTGCCCCAGCTCGACGTCAGTCTGGCGCTGACGCGGCGCGAGACGGCCGACAGCTTCCGGGGCGCATTCGGCCTCGACCGGTTCGAGCCGGTGACCTTCTTTTCGGTGTCGACCCCGCTGGACCGGACCCCTGAGCTGACGGGCCTGCACACCGCGGTCATCGAGCGCGACCGGCGGGCGCGGGCGCGCGACACGCTGCGCCGGCGCATCGCGCAGGAGGCCCGGAGCGCGGTCCGCCTGCAGCAGCGACTCGCGAACCGGCTGGCGAGCGCCGACGTGAGCGTGGAGTTCGCCGAGCGCGAGGTGGAGCTGGCGGCGCTCCGCTTTCAGCGCGGCCTGTCGAACAACCTCGACGTGGTCAATGCACAGGCGAACCTGCTTAATGCGACCAGCCGCCGGCTGGCGGTGCTGGCGGACCTGGCCGTTGCCCGTCTCGACCTGCGCGCCGTGCTCGGTACGTTTGACGTCCGGCGCGACATACGGTAGGCCGTTCATGCTCAAGCGCAGAAAGCTCACGTGGTTCGTCACGAGCATCGCGCTACTCGGCGCCACCGGTCTGCTCGCCGTTCGCGGTTGGCCGGCTGCGAACGCGGACACGGCGTGGACCGTGGAGCGCGGTCCCCTCGTGGCCGTGTTGAGTGAGCCGGGCACGCTCCGCGCCGGCCGGTCAATCTCCTATCGGTCGCCCGTCAACGGCCGGGAGGCGGAGATCGTTCACCTGGTTCCGGAGGGTCTGCGGGTCGGGGAAGGCGACCTGCTGGTGCGCCTGGAGACGCGAGACCTGGACGCCGAGTTGCGGCAGGCCGTCGACCGCGTTCACGAAGCCGAGCTGGCCGTACAGGTGGCGGAGTTGGAACTGCTCGAAGCCACGGCGGGGCTGGAATCCACGGTCGACGGCGAGGGCTCGCTCACCGTCGAGGAGAGCCGCACCAACTTGAGCCTCGCGGAACGTCGGGTTCAGCGGTTGCGCCGCGAAGTGGACAGCCTGGAGCCGCTGCTCGAGCAGGGCTTCATCACGGGGGACGAGCTCGAGCGTTCGCGGGACGATCTGGAGACGGCCGAAGCGGAGCTGGCGATCGCCCGCAGGCGGGCCCGCGTGCTGGTCGAGCAGACGCACCCGGTCGCCACGCGGCGGGCCGAGCTGCAGTTGGCGCAGAAGCGGGCGCAGCGGCAGGCGGTGGAGCGACGGCTCGCCGCCGCCCGACGCCGGGTGGCAGAGATTGGCGACCTGATCGAGCGCTGCACGATCTACGCGGCCGGCCCCGGCTTGGTGGTGTACGAGGAGTTCATGGCCTCGTCGCCGCGGCGCAAGGTGCGACTCGGCGACCGGGTGACGCCAAGCCAGGGGATTGTGCGGGTGGTGGACGTCAGCCGGATGCTCGTCGACGCCTCGGTTCCCGAGCGCTCGGTCCATCGGGTCCATCCGGGCCAACCGGTGGCCGTGCGCCTGGAGGCGTTTCCCGAGCTCGAGCTGTCGGGCCGGATCGCGACCGTGGGCGCGCTCGCGCGCACGACGTTCGATCGGCAGTTCGACGGCAGGCGATTCGACGTCACCGTGGAGCTCGACCCGAGCGACGCGGCGTTGCGCCCCGAGATGACGGCGCGCGTCGACGTCCTGGTGAGAGACCGGCAGGACGTCATCCGGGTGCCGATCAACGCGGTATTCGAGAGCGGCGGCATGACGCTGGTCAACGTCCTGCGCGGCCGGCGTGTCGAACCGCGGCAGGTCGAGCTCGGCGAGCAGAATCAGCGGTTCGTCGAGGTGGTGGCCGGGATCGTCCCAGGCGACCGCGTGATGCTGGTCGGCGACCGTCCGGCCGTCGACGCCGCCACAAGTGGAGAAGCCGAGCCGCCGATGGAGATCGAGCTCGGGAAACTGCTCGGCGGCCACGACGCCGCGAGGCTGGAACTGGCGCCGTGAGATCGCGGGACAACCTTTCCGGGAGCGCCGGGCTCGTCCGCGGCGGTTCGACGATTGGAGAAACTGTTGACTAGACGACTGTTCGTCTGCTGCGGATTGCTGGCAGCCGCCGTCCTGCCTTTCGGCTGCGGTGACGACCCCGCACCGTCGCCGCCGACGAGTCCGACGATTACGCCCACGACGCCCACCACGCCCACCACGACGACCACGACGTCGAATGCGTGCATGGTAGGGCAGCAGGTCCGACCCGGTCAGTCGTGCACGTTCGGCTCCAATCGTTTCGAGGTGCGCTCGAATGGTCAGGGCTGTTACAACGGGAGCATCTGCTCCGGCAACAGCCTGAACATCAACAGCTTCCGGGCCAGCCGCATCTCGGGGACGGACAACTGGCGGATCGACGCACTCCCGTAGAAGCATGGGAGGGTGCGGTCCGCGGCCGACCGAAGGTGTAACCATCGATGTCCGGCAAAGACGCAGACATCCCGACCTTCATCGGGCGCTATCGCGTCATCGAGCGCCTCAGCAGCGGCGGCATGGGCGTGCTGTATCTCGCCCGCGACCCTGCCATCGACCGAACAGTCGCCATCAAGGTGGCGCGCGTCCACGGCGTCGAGCTCCGGCAGCGATTCCTGCGGGAAGCCCGCGCGACGGGACGGCTCAACCACCGGAACATCGTCACCCTCTACGACGTGGGCGAGCACGGCGGCGAGCCGTTCATCGCGATGGAGTACGTCCCCGGCCGGACGCTGGCCGCGATCATCCACCGGCGGACGCCGCTGCCCCTCCTGAGCCGGCTGCGCATGCTGCGCGAGCTCTGCGACGGGCTCGCGTACGCGCACGGGCAGGACATCATCCACCGTGACGTGAAGCCGGCGAACCTCATCGTCAGGAACGACACCGGCGCGCTCACGATCCTCGATTTCGGCATCGCGAGACTGCAGGACGCGCTGACGGTGACCAGCGGTGCCGTGGGCGGCACGCCCCACTACATGGCGCCCGAGCAGGTCACCGGTACGGACGTCGATCACCGGTGCGACATATTCGCCGTCGGACTGGTGTGCTACGAGTTGCTGTCCTACCGACGCGCTTTCGACGGCGACAACGCCACCTCGGTGCTTTACCGGGTCGCGCACGAGGAGCCCGCCCCGCTCGCCGGTTTGGCGTCGGCGCTGGGTCCGGACTTGGTCGCGATTGTCGAGCGGGCGCTGGCGAAGCAGCCGGAGCGCCGCTATCAGAGCCTGCAGGAACTTCTCGCGGAGCTGGACACGGTCATCGGACGTGTCGAGGAAGAAGACAGCGGGCGGGACGCGGTGGTTCTGGCCGGCGAGGAGCCGGCGGCGCCCGAGCCCGACACCCCGTCAAGTCCCAGCCGGGCCGAGCTGGTCGCGCGTCGTGACAAGGAGCTGGCGTCGAATCTCGACGCGGCGCAGGCCGCCATCGAGAAGGAGCACTGGGAAGCCGCACAGGCTGCGACCGATCGGGCCGCGCTCCTCGCCCCCGACGATGACCGTGTGCTGAGGACGTTCGAACGCATCGCCGCCGGCCGCGTCGATCAGCAGCTCGACGAGCACCTATCGATCGCGCGCGGACACCTGGAGAATCTGGAGCTGACGCAGGCGGCCGAGAGCGTCGAGTCGGCGCTCCAGTTGCAACCGCAGTCTCCCGCGGGGCTGGAGCTTCGCCGGGAGATTCAGAGCCGCCTGACGCTCAATCGCCATCTGGAGCGGGCGGAACAGGGCTTGGCGTCCGGAGAGTTCAGCGACGCGCTGCTTTCCGTGCACGAGGCACTGGTCGTCGACGAAGAGCACGAGGCGGCCCGGGCGCTCAAGGATCGCATACTCGCCGCCGCAAGCGACCGTCGAGCGCAGGCCGCGGTGGACGAGGCCCGTGCGAAGCAGGCCGGCGGCGACCTCGTCGGCGCCGCGGCGGTTCTCAAGGGTTTCGGCGAGGCGCACGACCTCGTCACCGCCGAGCTCGCCACCGTCCGGGCCGAGATCAAACACAAGCGCAAGTCGTTCGACGCTCTCGTCGCGCAAGGGCGCAACCACCCGGAGCACGCCCGGCGCCGGGACACGCGTGACCCGATGCGCCGGGCGCTCGACGCCCGCGATGCCGAGCAGACCCCGGCGGGTGAATCGGTTTCGCCGGCCCGGCCGGCGGAAGACATGTTGTTCGCGATCCACGCGCGCCCGCCGGGGTCCGGCAGTGCAAGGCGGCGGCGAATGCTCGTCGCCCTCCTGGGCTCTGCGGCCCTGCTGGCGACGATCGCCCTTTCGGGCGCCGGGCTGACCTTCCTTCTCGACCGACAGGAACCCGCGCCCGACCCGGGTCGGAAGTTCGGGGCGGGCGCGGACATCGCGGGCGGGACCCCGGCGAGTCAATCGGAGGCATCCACGCCGTCGGTGCGGGAGATCGCTCCCGACGCCGAAGACACCGCTCGCGTCGATTCCGATCCCCCCGCCGCTTTCCGCTCCCTGCCGGCGGCGGGCCGGGACGCTGCCGGGCGTGTCCCGGGCTCCTCGAACCGAACGCCGCCGGCCGCGTCGCCCGCGGCTTCGCCGGCCCGGCCGGACGTCGACGCGTTGCTCGCCGCCGCGGTGGCCGCGGAGGCTGCCGGAGACATCGATACCGCGCTGGACCGGTACGCCGCCGTGCGCAGGTACGATGCCGACAACCCGCCGGCGGTGGCCGGTCATGAGCGGATCCAGGCAAGGCTTGTCGAGAGCGCCGTCCAGGAAGACCTACGCGCCGCGAACGCCGCCTTCGCGGCAGGGCGCTACGACGACGCGCGACGGTTGTTTCAGGACGCGTTCGACCGGAACGCGTCGGCCGCGGCCGCGGCGGGGCTGCGACGCGTCGACAACGCCGTCGCGGTGCATTGCGGGGACGCTGCGGCCTGCGGCACGCTGGTCATAAACGTTACGCCCGCGGCTGAGATCTTCGTCGACGATCGGTCGCTGGGCGTGGCTGCCGAGCTGGAGTTGTCGGTGCCCGTCGGGCGCCTCCGGGTTCGACTGGAGACAGCCGAATGGGCGTTCCCGCGGTCGCTGACGATCTGGCCCGACGAAACCACTGAGATCGCCGTCGATCTCGAGCAGGACGGCTTTCCCAAAGTCAGCCCATCAGCAACCTCCGTCGATTATCGTCGAGTCCCCGCTGCTGCGCCTGCTGCGCCGAACCCGGCCGCCGTCACTGCTCAGGAAGCGGCGAGCCCGACGCTCTCTCCCGCCCTTTCCCCGGAGGTCATGGAGGAGTTCCTCCGCACGGCCGACCTCTCGGACTTTCGCGACGTGGGAGAAGGCATAACCGGGACGCGGCGCGCCGTAGCGTCGGACGGCCGGATCACGCACGACGTTCACGTGCAGACCGTCGACATTCGCGCGCCGGTCGTCGCGGTCGGCAACCGGGTGGAACGCAATTTCCGGGACAGCTACGCCTACAACATCGCCGCGTATCGCTTGGCCGTGCTGCTTGGGATGGACAACGTACCGATGTCGGTCGAACGCTCCGTGCAGTCCAAGCGGGCGGCCGTCACGTGGTGGGTCGACGACGTCGCCATGACCGAGCGGGAACGTACGGCCCGTAGGACGTACGGCCCGAATCCGGCCTACACGGTCCGGCAGTTCTACGCGATGTTCGTCTTCGACGAGCTCATACGGAACAGGGATCGCAACCAGGGCAACGTCCTGTGGACCAGCGACTGGAAGATGTGGCTCATCGACCATACGAGGGCATTTCGTCCCCAGGTGGAGATCGGCGAGCCCGCCCGGTTGACGCACATCGGCCGGCGCCTGTTCGAGAACCTGCGCCGGCTGAGCGCGGAGACCCTCGAGGCGGCCACGGGAGACCATCTCACCGGATTGCAGCGATCGCGCGTGCTGGAGAGACGTGATCTCCTGGTGCGGCATTTCGACGAACGGATCGTCAGGCTCGGCGAGAACGCCGTGCTTTTCGACGAGTAGCTGCCCCCGGGCAACGCCGAGCAGGACGGTCTTCCAAGTGACGTGCTGAAGAGGTGTCCGCGATGAACAGGAAGAGGTGCTCGATGCGCGCCCGCAACACGTCCCCGGTCTTCCTCGCCGCACTGCTCTGCGCGGCGCTCGTCAACGCCCAGGAAGCTGCCGCGCCGACGCTCTCCCCTGGCGAAATGGAGGCGTTTCTGCTGCGCGCGGACCTGTCGAACGTGCGAGACGCCGGCGACGGCGTGACCGATTCGCTGCGTGCGACCGCCTCGGACGGCCGGCTGACGCACGACGTGCACATACAGACCGTCGACGTTCGCCGGTCGGGGATCATCATCGGCGGCAGGGCGGAGCTCAACTTCCGGGATTCGTACAGCTTCAACATCGCGGCGTACCGCCTGGCGGCGCTGCTGGGGATGGACTGCGTCCCCATGTCCGTCCGGCGTTCCTTCCGAGGAGAGACGGCCGCCGTCACGTGGTGGGTCGACGACGTCGCGATGACGGAGCGGGAGCGGTTCGCGCAGGGCACGCTCGGACCGAATCCCGCGGTGACGGCTCGGCAGTTCTACGCGATGTACGTGTTCGACGAGCTGATCCAGAACCGGGACCGCAACCAGGGCAACGCCTTGTGGACGAGCGACTGGAAGCTCTGGCTCATCGACCATACGCGCGGGTTTCGTCCGGACGTGGAGCTGACCAGACCCGAGCGGCTGGCCCGCATCGGCCGGGAGCTGCTCGAGAACCTGCGGGGATTGACGCCCGAAACCCTCGACGCCGCGCTGGACGGTGTCCTCTCTCCGCCGTTGCGGTCCGCCGTGATGCGGAGGCGTGACCTGCTGGTGGAACACTTCGAAGAGAGAATCGCCCGGCTCGGTCGGGCGGCCGTGGTCATCGATCCCTGAGATTGGGAAGCCACTCGAATGGGTGCGAGACAGGTGGCGAACGGGACCGGCCGGACCGGCAGCCCGATGGCGACGACGCTGGCTCGCTGGGACGCGGCGTCGCGCGAGGTGCTCGACATCAGCGTCGAGGCGCTCGGCCGCTACCGCCTGCGCACGGCGCTGAGCACGCTCGGGATCGTGCTCGGGGTCGCCGCCGTGATAGCGATGTTTTCGGTCGGCGAAGGCGCGCGCGAAGACGTCCTGCGGCAGGTCGAGCAGCTCGGCCTCAACAACGTCATCGTGCGCAACCGCGGATTCGGGAGCGACTCGGACCTTCGACTGCAGGACGCGCAACTGATGCGCGACCTGTTGCCTGGGGTAACCGCGGTCAGCCCGCTGGTGGAACGCTTCGTGACCGCGGCCGGGCCGGTCGGCGCGGCGGACGCCTCCCTTCTCGGCGTCGCTCCGGCGTATGGGCAGGTACTGGACCTGGAGGTCGCTCACGGTCGATTCCTGGCCCCGCTCGACCAACGGGCGGAGGCGCCGGTCTGCATCCTCGGCGCGCAACTCGGGCGTGTGCTGTTCGGGTACCGGGACCCGATCGGCCGGATGGTACGGCTCGACGGGACATGGTGCGAGGTCGTCGGCGTGCTCGCTCGGCGTTCGGTCGCCGGACGTGCGGGACGCATCGCCGCCTCGCGCGACCTCGACAACGTGGCGATCGGTTCCCTCGCGGGTGTGCTGCCCGCGAGTCCGGCCGTGGATCCGACGCAGCGCATGGACGAGATCTGGATTCGGGTCGCCGACGGCGACGACGTGGCGGACGTGGCGGACTCGATCGAGCGGACCCTCGCGCGTGCGAGCGGCGCGGCGCGTGCGCTCGACATCGTCGTTCCGCGGGATCTGCTGAACCAGCGTGTCCGCACGCAACGCACCTTCAACGTCGTCGTGGGCAGCGTGGCGCTGCTCTCGCTGCTGGTTGGCGGCATCGGGATCATGAACATCATGCTCACGTCCGTGCTCGAACGGACGCGAGAGATTGGTCTGCGGCGGGTGGTCGGTGCGACGCGCTGGAGCATCGTCGTGCAGTTCCTGACCGAGAGCCTGATCATGACGCTGGCCGGCGGCGCCATCGGCGTCGCGGCGGGCGTCGCCACGTCGTACGCCATCACCGCGTATGCAAGCTGGAACACCAGCGTGTCCGTCCTCGCCGTGGCGCTCGGGTTCGGCGTGTCGGTGCTCGTCGGGCTCGTGTTCGGGATCTATCCCGCGTCGCAGGCCGCCAGGCTGCAGCCGGTCGATGCCGTCCGCTACGAATAGGAATACGCCATCGTCCCTCCCATGACGCCGCCGGCCTCCACGTCCGTCATCCAGCCCCTGCTGACGCCGATCGTCGACGTGCGGCGGGACGAAGCCGGCGCCGTGCTACTGATGTTCTGCCAGTCCTTCCTGGCGATGTCGGCGTACAACATCGTCAAGCCGCTGACGAGGGCGCAGTTCATCGGCGAGCTAGGCGCGGCGAACCTGCCGTGGGTGCTGGTCGTCTCCGGCGTGCTGGTGGGGTTCGTCATGCAGCTCTACGGCCTGGCGGTGTCGCGCTTGCCGCCGCGGGCGGTGCAGGCGGCAACGCTGATCGGCGTCGCCGTGCTGCTGCTCGTGTTCTGGGCGCTGTTCCGGGCGGGCGTGCCGGGCGCCTCGGTGCTCTTCTACTTCAGCGGCCAGATACTCGGCGTGCTTCTGATAAGCCAGTTCTGGACGCTGGCGAACGACATCTACGACGCGCGGCAGGCGAAGCGCCTGTTTGGCTTCATCGGCGGCGGCGCGAGCCTCGGCGGGATGACCGCGTCGGCGCTGGTCGCCTTCACCGTCGAACAGGTGGGAGCGAACAACCTGTTGCTGGTCAGCGCGGCGATGCTGCTGGTCGGGGCGGGCGTCGTCACCGCGGTGTTGCGGCAGTCGCCCGAGACGGCCGTGACCATCTCCGCGGGAGAAGAGTCGGGGGTGGGGGGGCGCGAGGCGATCCGGCTGCTGCGCGAGTCACGCCACCTGCAGCTCATCGCCCTCGTCATCGGCCTTGCGGCGATCGGCGCCGGCCTGCTCGATCAGCAACTGAACATGGCGGTCGAGGTAGCGGCGGGGGCGGAGGGTGCGAACAGCATCGCGGCCTTCCTCGGCCAGGTGCAGTTGTATCTGTCGGTTATCGGTTTCGTCGTCCAGGTCTGGCTCACCAGTCGGATCCACCACCACCTGGGGGTCGGCTTCGCCATCCTGATACTGCCGGTCTGCCTCGGCGCCACCGGCGGGCTGATCCTGGTGACCGGGGCCCTGTGGGCGGCGGCGGCCGGCCGGATCGCAGATGCGGCACTGCGTTACACGGTGGACAAGACGACCCGCGAGATCCTCTTCCTGCCGCTGCCCCCGGACTTGCGGCGGCGGGCCAAGCCCTTCGTCGACGTCACCATCGACCGCTTCGCTAAGGGGATCGGCGCGGCGCTGACGCTGGCGCTGATCCAGCCCTGGGGGTTGGGGCTGTCGTGGCGCGAGTTGAGCTGGGTCAGCTTGGCACTCACCGTCGTCTGGATCGGCGGCGCGGTCAAGGCGCACCGGCAGTACCTCGCCGCGTTTCGGGCGTCGCTCGCCCAGGGGCGCGTGCGGCCGGCCCAGGTGCGCCTCGACGCCGTCGACCTGTCCACGGTCGAGACGCTGGTCGAGGAGCTGGCGCATCCGGACGAACGGCGCGTGCTCTACGCGATCGACCTGCTGGAGTCCTTCGACAAGCGCCACCTGATCACGCCGCTCCTGCTGCGCCACCGGTCGAGCCGGGTCCGGGCGCGGATGCTTGGCTCGACCGGCGCCATCCGCCCGGACGTCGCCGGTCTGTGGGCGCCCGAGATCGAGCGGCTCATCGCCGATCCGGAGCCGGAGACGCGGACCGCGGCGATCCGCGCCCTCGTCGATCTGCGCTACGAGAACGCGCTGGCGAACGCACGGGTCCTGATCGATGACGACAACCCGCACATCGCCGCCACCGCCGCCGTGATTCTATCGAAGAGCGGCGAGGAGGCCGATCGCCATGCCGTCGAGCGCAGGCTCGCTTCGTTCACGGATGACAAGCGCCCGGAATCGGCCGGCGTCCGGCGCGACCTGGCCGCCGCCGCCGGCCGGGCGGCAAACCCCCGCGCCCGCGATCTGCTCGCCGTGCTGCTCGACGATCCGGACCCGGAGGTCGCGGACGAGGCGATGCGGAGCATCCGCGCGCTCGACGAGCCGGACGTCTGGTTCGCGCCGCAACTGGTGTCGCTGCTCGGCCATCACCGGCTGAAGAGCAGCGCGCGGGAGACGCTGGCGCGGTACGGCGAACCGGTGATCGCCATGCTTCGGTACAGCCTGGAGAACCCGGCGGAGGACGAGTGGGTGCGGCGCCGCATCCCCGCGACACTGGCGAGGATCCCTGGCCAAGCGTCGATGGACGTTCTCGTCGCCACGCTGCAGGCCGACGATCGATTCCTGCGGTTCGAGGCCCTTGCCGCCATCGAGACGCTGCATCGCGACCAACCCGATCTGACGATCACCCGGGAGCCTGTCGAACGGTTCGCCCTTGCGGAGGCGAGCGGCCATTACTCCCGTCTCGGGAGCCGCTACGAGCTGTTCGGCGACGGGGGACTGCCAACCGGGACAATCCTCGCCAGGGCGCTCAGCGAGACGATCGACCGCTCGGTGGACCGGGTCTACCGACTGCTCGGCCTCCTGTACCCGTGGAAGGACATCGCGGCGGCCCGCTGGTCCATCGCGCACGGAGACGCCCGCGCGCGCGCCGGGGCGGTGGAGTACCTCGACAACGTACTCTCCGGCAAGCTGCGCAACTGGTTGATCCCCGTGCTCGAACACCTGCCGGTCGAGGAAAGGATCAAGCGAGGCGACGCGCTGCTCCGGAGTCGGCCGCGCGGTGTCGACGCGACGCTTCGTGCGCTGATCGCCGACCCCGACCCGGTCGTGGCGGCTGCGGCAGTGCACCTTGCCGGCGCACACGGTATCCGGACCCTCGACGGCGAGGTCGATCGGTTGGCCGCCGACCGCGACGCGGATCGCATTGTCAGGGAGGCAGCTGCCTGGTCCCGGGCGCGGCGCGGCGGCAGTCGACCGGACGGCGCATTGACCAGCGCGCTGCCCGCGGTCGAGGTGGTCGACCGGTTGCGCCGGCTCCCGCTGTTCACATCGGTGGGCATCGACGAGCTGTTCCGGGTGGCAGCGGCGGGCCGCCGGGTCGAACACGCGGCCGATGTCGGCCTCTTGGAGGCCGGAACGAGGCCCGCCGGGCTGCTGGTGCTGCTGGAAGGGGCAGTAACGACTGCCGGCAATGGCCCGGGCCGAAAGATCGCCGCGCCGGCCGCCCCGGGCTTCGAGGAAGCGCTGCGGGGAAGCCGCATGACGGAGACCATCCGAACGACCCGCCGGGCGGTGACCCTGGTGGTCGACGAGGACGAGCTCCGGACGCTGCTGGCCGACGATACCGAGTTGGTCCGGGGCCTGTTCCGCACGCTTGCCGAGATGACCCGAGCCGGCTCCCGACTGGACCGCGCCCAGGGGAATCTGCGGACGCTGGTCGACCTGAAGGGGGCCCGCACCGACTTCGCGGCCAACCGGTGGGCGGCCAGGCTCGGCGCCGGCGACGATGCGGACATGACCGACGTCGAGAAGGGGCCTGCGCTCGGTTGCATTCCGCTGTTCGGCAGGGTCGCCGGGGTCGAGCTGCTGCAGGTCGCGGCCATCGCCGAGCCGGTGCGGATTGCGGCCGGCGAACGGTTGTCCGACGAGAGCTCGCAGCCCTCGCTCGCCATCGTCCTCGCCGGTGAACTCGGGTTGCGGGCCGCCAGCGGCACGCGGACGGTGACGCGGGCGATGCCGGGCGACGTGGTGGGGATGCAAGAGACCCTTGTGGGGGCCAAGCAGGGTCTCGTCGTGGCGACGATGCCGAGCCTGGTGCTCAGGATCGACCGCGAAGAGCTGTTCGATCTGCTCGGCGAGCGCCCCGACCTGCTGCAGCAGATCTTCAGCGCCATCTTCGATCGTTAGCGAACTCGGCTCGACGTGACCGGCCCATGGCATCATGACGGTTCTGAACTCGGTCGTTCGTTGGTGCGGCGGCGACTTGCTCGATGACGATTCCACGCTCCTGGCGCTGGAGGTCCGGGTGCCATGAACTCGCGTCGTTCCGGGGTGGATCGGCGGGGTTTTCTTTCGCTGGCCGGCGCGGTGCTCGGCGCGGCTCCATTCAACGCGCTCGCCTGCCGGCACGCCGGCGCCCTGCGCCCCGAAACGGGCGTTTCCTCCGCGGGAGGCTACGGCCGGTTGGCGCCGGTCCGCGATGAGACCACGGGCCTCCCGCTGCTGCACCTGCCCGGCGGCTTCCGCTACCTGTCGTTCGGCTGGCTCGGCGACCCGCTCGCGGGCGGGCTGGCCACGCCGGGCCTGCACGACGGCATGGCGGCTCTCTCGGCCGGCGGCAGCCGGGTACGGCTGGTGCGCAACCACGAGATTCGAACCGGCGGCGCGTTCGCCCCACGCCCGATCTACGACGCGACCGGCGGCGGTGGCACGACGACGATCGAGTTCGATACGGGGACCGGCGCGGTGGGCCGCGCGTGGGCGAGTCTGGCCGGCACGGCGGTCAACTGCGCCGGCGGCCCGACGCCGTGGGGCTCGTGGCTCACCTGCGAGGAGACGGTCATGGGACCCGGTGGCCCGCCCGTCTACGCACGTCCACACGGGTACATCTTTCGAGGTGCCGGTCGACGGCGCGGCGTCCGCGGAACCGTACCGTGCGATGGGACGATTCGTGCACGAAGCGATCTCGGTCGATCCGGACACCGGGATCGTCTACGAGACGGAAGATCAGATGGCGGCCGGTCTCTACCGGTTCCTGCCGGCCGAGGCCGGGAACCTCCAGGCCGGCGGCCGACTCGAGATGCTCGCCATCGCCGATGCTCCGCGCGCCGTGCTGCACGCCGCGCAGGAGACCGGTGTTTGGCGACCGGTTTCGTGGGTGCCGATCGACGATCCCGATCCGGCCGAGGCCGGTCCGCAGAGCGTCTACGTGCAGGGTCGCCGCGCCGGCGGCGCCGAGTTCAGGCGTCTGGAAGGGACCTGGTACGGCGACGGCAGGATCTACGTCGTCTCGACCATCGGCGGGAACGCCGGCGTGGGCCAGGTATGGGAATACGACCCGTCCGGGGAGCGGCTGCGCCTGCTCTTCGAATCGCCCGACGGCAGTGTCCTTGAATTGCCGGACAACCTGTGCGTCAGCCCGCACGGCGGTCTAATGCTGTGCGAACACAACCTGGAAGAGAACTTCGTCCGGTGGCTTGCGCCGGACGGGAGGATCTTCCCTTTCGCGAGGAACAACGTCATCCTCACCGGGGAGCGACACGGCATCTTCGGTGATTTTCGCGCCAGCGAGTTCGCCGGTGCGACGTACAGTCCGGATGGCCGTTGGTTCTTCGTCAACGTGCAGGTTCCCGGGATCACTTTCGCCATCACGGGTCCCTGGATACCCGAATGTTGTGGATCGGGGGTGTGAGACAGGTGCCGTGGCCTCCTCGTCCACGGGCCGACATCTTCGCTCCCTTGCACCCGGATCCGGGGGATCCGGGGGATCCGGGATCCGGGGATCCGGGGAGGGCTAGAATGGTCCGATACAGTCGAGTCGTGAATTGTGCACGGAAATGCACACGGCCACTGAGGACAGCTCGCTAAGGACAGTGATCGATACAAAGTTATCAACTTGATCGGGGTAACAGTTTGTAATTCCATTCCCCGTGAAACGCATCGCGGACCAAGGCGAGTGCGTCCATCTGTTCCTTGGTCACCGTGACGCCCGTGGGATACTCCCCGACGTCGAGTTCGGCCCGGACCTGGAGCCCAGTTGCCGTCCGGACGTTCCCGATGCGGTCGACGATGGTCTCATACGTCGTCAGCGGCGTGCCGCGCCAGTTCGCCGTGATGTGACAGAAGAGCCGGTGCTCGATCTTGTTCCACTTGCTGGTCCCCGGTGGAAAATGACTCACCTCGATGGTCAGGCGCGTCTCGTCGGCCAACTGCTGAAGTTCATGCTTCCAGGCGCGAGACCGATACCCGTTGCTCCCGCCCGCATCGGCTGTGATGAACAGGGTCGTGGCCTCGGGATAGGCGTCGCAACCCATCTGATGCCACCACTGCCGAATCGACGCCACCGCGAACGCCGGTGTGTCGTGGTCCCAGCCCACGCTCACCCAGGCTTCGTTGCGCGCCATGTCGTAGACGCCGTACGGAATCGCCTTGCCCTCGGCGTCGGTCGGGAAATCATGCACCAGCACCGGAGGCGGCGTGCCCTTCGGCTGCCATTCCCGCCCGCCGTTCTTGAAGTTCCCGACCAGTTCTTTCTTCTTCGTGTCGACCGAAATCACCGGCTGGCCAGCACTCAGATGCTCGTCCGCGGTCTGGTTGATGTGCTCGAACTGCGCGTTGCGGTCCGGATGCGTGGCGCCTTCCTGCCGTTTGCGCGGCGATTGCAGCCGGTAGCCCAAGCGGTGCAGCAACCGGCCCACAGTGGTCGAACTCACCCGCCACCCCTGCTCGCTCAGCGCCGCCGCCAGCTTTGCGCGACTCTTGCACGTCCAGCGCAGCGGCGAGGTCGGGTCTCCGCGCGTCAGCGGATCCACCAAGGCTTCGAGCGCGACCTGGATGCCGGGTTGGTCCTGCTGAATGCGAGGCCTTCCGCCTCCAGGGCGTCGGATGCGGTCCGTCGGCGCCTCGTCGCGGGAAATCTCCCGGCGTCCCTTGCGAATCGTCCCCCGAGCCAGACCGGTGGCCGACGAAACCACAGCGTCGCCGCCGTAGCCGATAGCGAGCGACTCGGCAGCCGCCCACCGGCGGCGACTGCGCTCGTCCAACACGGGCGCCACGGCGGCATACTTCGCAACAAGGGTCGCTTCCAGCTCAATGTCGCGCTTCACTCCTCCAGTATGACCAGAAACCCGCAGATGGACAACTAGTTTAGGGCAGTGTCCTAAACGATTGAAAAAATAGGTTGCGTTTCAGCTCCAGATTTCATCACGAGGGCCAGTGTCTTCCGCGTTATCGGCACGAGCGGAGAATCGCGTCATCTGCCTCCCGGGAATCGTTCAGTCCAGCCGAACCCGGCCGTTCTCGGTCCTCATTGCCGACCGAATGCCCGACCTCCACTTCATGGACTTCGGCCAGTGCTTCCCCCGGTGGACCTATCCCAAGTACCCACGGGGGTGTCTTTGACGAGGACGAGGCTGGCCTGTTCGCGACGGAACTGGAGCTTGTCGACAACATCACCGACACCGCCCTGCTCGCCTTCCGCGAGCACTACGCCGACGACGAGGTCACGAAGGACGCGATCTTCGACTACGTCTACGGCGTGCTCCACGCGCCGGCATACCGCGACGTAAAGGCCTTCCTTGCTGTCGAAGTGGTAGTAGAGCATCGCCTTGTTCACGCCGGCGCGCTCGGCGATGCGGTCTACCCGCGTAGCGTCGTAAGGACAGTGATCGATATAAAGTCTTCAACTTCATCGGGGTAGCAGTTTGTAATTCCATTCCCCGTGAAATGCATCGGGAACCAGCGCGAGTGCGTCCATCTGCTCCTTGGTCACCGTAATGCCCGTCGGATACTCCCCGGCGTCGAGTTCGGCGCGGACCTGGAGCCCGGTGTCCGTCCGGACGTTCCCGATGCGGTCGACGATGGTCTCATACGTCGTCAGCGGGGTGCCGCGCCAATTCGCCGTGATGTGGCAGAAGAGCCGGTGCTCGATCTTGTTCCACTTGCTGGTGCCCGGTGGGAAATGACTCACCTCGATGGTCAGTCCGGTCTCGTCGGCCAACTGTTGAAGCTCGTGCTTCCAGGCGCGAGACCGGTACCCGTTGCTCCCGCCCGCATCGGCCGTGATGAACAGGGTCGTGGCCTCGGGGTAGGCGTCGCAACCCATCTGCTGCCACCAGTGGCGAATCGACGCCACCGCGAACGCCGGTGTGTCGTGGTCCCAGCCCACGCTGACCCAGGCTTCGTTGCGCGCCATGTCGTAGACGCCGTACGGAATCGCCTTGCCCTCGGCGTCGGTCGGGAAATCATGCACCAGCACCGCTGGCGGCGTGCCCTTCGGCTGCCATTCCCGCCCGCCATTCTTGAAGTTTCCGACCAGCTCCTTCTTCTTCGTGTCGACCGAGATCACCGGTTCGCCAGCGGTCAGATGCTCGTCGGCAGTCCGGTTGATGTGCTCGAACTGCGCGTTGCGGTCCGGATGCGTGGCGCCTTCCTGCCGTTTGCGCGGCGATTGCAGCCGGTAGCCCAGGCGGTGCAGCAGCCGGCCCACCGTGGTCGAACTCACCCGCCACCCCTGCTCGGTCAGCGCCGCCGCCAGCTTCGCGCGACTCTTGCACGTCCAGCGCAGCGGCGAGGTCGGGTCGCCGCGCGTGAGCGGATCCACCAGCGCTTCGAGCGCGGCCTGGATGCCGGGTTGATCCTGCTGGATGCGCGGCCGGCCGCCCCCAGGGCGCCGGATGCGGTCCGTCGGTGCCTCGTCGCGGGCAATCTCCCGACGTCCCTTGCGAATCGTCTCCCGAGCCAGACCCGTGGCCGACGAAACCACCGCGTCGCCGCCGTAACCGATAGCGAGCGACTCGGCCGCCGCCCACCGGCGCCGACTGCGCTCGTCCAACACCGGCGCGATCACGGCATACTTCGCAACCAGGGTCGCTTCCAACTCGATGTCTCGCTTCATGCCTCCAGTATGGCCAGAAAACCAGAAGGTAGCAAACTAGTTTAGGGCAGTGTCCTAACCGCGCTCGCCGAACTCGTGCGCCGCCGCTTCGAACAGCGCCGCCCTGGATCCGGTTTCTCCTTCTTCGCTCTCGATCATGGTAACCAACTGGTTAGATTAGTCAGTTAACAGTCCGCGTTTCCCCTTGTCAAGAGGCGATTCTCCTTCGGGTGCACCACATCATTGTGGCTGATCGCCACGCGTCGGAGTGCCGTCAGATCGACGGAGGCGTACTCCATGGTGGAGTCGGTGGACGCATGCCATCACGATCGTGCCCTCGAGGCGCGGGGGCTCTTCTCGATTCCGGCATACCTGCATGCCTGGAACCGGCACATCGATCTGTGCACCCGGCTGATCCCGGCGCACCGGCGTCTCATCCTGAGGACCCACGAGCTGGCTCTTTCGCCAGGGCGACTGGCGGCATTCCTTCAGATACCGGAAGAGTCCATCGACCTCGGCAATGCGCACCTGAATCGTGCTGGCGGGCCGGGTCCCGCCGAGCGGCTGATCGACCGTACCTACCTGGCCGAGATGGTCGATGCGATCTGTCGCGACAACATGTCCAGGTTCTTTCCGGATCCGAACGCCGACAACACGTGACCCGTCTGCCGCGGTAAACCCGGTTCAGGGAGACCTCGCCGCGGCGAGCCCGCTGGTCGCCGGCTGAGTTCCGGCGCGGCGCGCCACGGCCCTGGATCGCGACGCCTGGCAACGCCGCGACGGCGGCGAGGGCCGAATGCATCCTACCTATTGACATTCGATACGGCGCGTGACATTCTATAGATATTCGATAGGACGTAGAGGCTCGCGGAAACGATGACGGGGGTGCTCACCATGGATATCTCTCGACCCGATCTCGCGCGGAAGAAGAAGCGGCGCCAGGCTCTGAACGCCGTGACCGCGGTCATCGTGGTGGCTGTCGTCACGCTGGGTGTCTCGCGGCTGGAACCGGCCGCGCCGCGCGTCGACCGCGACACGCTCTATCTGGACACGGTGCAGCGCGGCCCGATGATCCGGCAGGTGCGCGGCACCGGGACGCTGGTCCCGGAGCAGATCCGCTGGATCCCCGCCACCACCGACGGGACCGTCGAGCGGATCGTCATCCGCCCCGGCGCCCTCGTCGCCCCCGCCACGGTGATCCTCGAGCTGAGCAACCCCGAGCTGGAGCAGTCCGCGCTGGAGGCGCGGCTGAATCTCGAAGCGGCCGAGGCGCGCTACGGCAACCGGCAGGTGGAGGTGGAGCGCGAGCTGCTCAACCAGCGGGCGACGCTTGCGACCACCGAGGCGCAACCGAAGACGGCCCGCCTGCAGGCGGACGCCGACGGGCAGCTCTTCACGCAGGGCCTCGTCTCGTCGCTGCAGCTCCAGCAGTCGCAGTCCGCCGAGCAGGAGTTCGACACGCGCTACGCGCTCGAGCGGGAACGGCTGCAGATGGCCACCGACACCGTCGAGGCGCAACTCGCGGTGGAGCGGGCCGAGGTGCACCGCCTGCGGACGTTGTACGAGCTGCGGCAGCAGCAGCAGCAGGTGGCCGACCTGCATGTGCGGGCCGGGATGCCCGGCGTCCTGCAACAGGTGCCGCTGGAGGAAGGGCAGCGCGTCGCTACCGGCACGAACCTCGCGCGGGTGGGCGATCCGGCCGTGCTGAAGGCCGAGCTGCGCATCGCGGAGACGCAGGCCAAGGACATCCAGATCGGCCAGTCGGCGGCCATCGACACCCGCAACGGCGTCATCCCGGGCCGCGTCACCCGCATCGACCCGGCGGTGGAGAACGGAACGGTGACGGTCGACATCGCCCTCGACGGCGCGCTGCCGCGGGGCGCGCGCCCGGACCTGACGGTCGACGGCACCATCGAGCTGGAGCGGATGGACGACATCCTCTTCGTCGGCCGGCCGGTGTTCGGGCAGGAGGAGAGCGTGGTCAGCCTGTTCCGGGTGGAGGCGGACGGCACGCACGCGTCCCGAATGCGCGTAGTCCTGGGCCGCGCCTCGGTCAACACCATCGAGGTGCTGGACGGGTTGCAGCCGGGCGACCGCGTGGTCCTGTCGGACATGTCCACCTGGGATCGGTTCGATCGGGTGCGTATCGACTAGGGCGGCTCCTATGCGTCGAGCAAGGGAAGAGACCGGTCCGGAGCAGGAAACGTCACGTCTGAAACGGAGGCATGCCGAGATGAGTGAAGCGAAGGCCTTGATTCAGTTGCAGAACGTCTCGAAGATCTTCTACACCGACGAGGTGGAAACGCATGCCCTCGACGGCATCGATCTGTCCATCCACCCCGGCGAGTACGTCGCCATCTCCGGTCCGTCGGGCTGCGGGAAGTCGACGCTGCTGTCGATCCTCGGTCTGCTCGATTCGCCTACCACCGGCGACTACACGCTGAACGGCCGCCCGGTGGCGCAGCTCAGCCAGGCCGACCGGGCGTGGATGCGCAACCGCGAGGTCGGCTTCATCTTCCAGAGCTTCAACCTGATCGGCGACCTGACGGTCTACGAGAACGTCGAGCTGCCGCTCACCTACCGCGGCATGAAGCGGCCGGAGCGGCGCGAGCGGGTGACCGAGGCGCTCGAGAGGGTGGAGATGGCGCACCGGGCGAAGCACCTGCCGAGCCAGCTCTCCGGGGGGCAGCAGCAGCGCGTGGCGGTGGCGCGGGCCGTGGCCGGGCAGCCGTCCATCCTGCTGGCCGACGAGCCCACCGGGAACCTCGACTCGAAGAACGGCGAGGCGGTGATGGGGCTGCTGCAGGCGCTGCACGACGAGGGCTCGACCGTCTGCATGGTGACCCACGATCCGCGCTACGCGGAGCACGCCAGGCGGGAGATTCACCTCTTCGATGGCAGGTGCAGTCTGCATCCCGGGAGCTCGGCCCATGACTGACAGCCCCTGGCGAAAGCCCCGCTGCATGCGAGCGGCGATGCATCCAACGTGGACTGCGGCGCTCCTCGGTCGAACACGCCGGGTTGGACTTCCGGGCTGGAGGGTGCTCTTGCGGAAACCGGTTCGTGCCTTCGTATGCGGACCGCTCATCGCGGGTCTGATGCTGGCGGCGGCACCGCGCCCGACCCATGCCCAGACCCTCGACACCGTTGTCGGCGAACGGGTTGCCGCCGTCGCGCGGCAGGCGAGCCGGGCCGGGCGGCCGGCCCGCCGCTTCGACCTCACGCTCGACGATGCCGTCCAGCGCGCTCTCGAACACAACCTCGACATCGCCGTCCAGCGCATCGTCCCGCTCGTGCAGGACATGCGTGTCGCCGCGGCCGGCGCGGCGTTCCTGCCCGTCGCCTCGTCGGGCTTCGACTTCAACCAGGCCACCGAACCCAACCGCTTCGTGTTCGACGGCGGCGGGCTTCGCGGCCAGCCCATCGTCTCCGACCGGGGCACCTACGACCTCGGGGTCGGCCAGCAGGTCAAGTGGGGCGGTGGCCGCTACGACGTCACCTGGGACAGCACGCGGTCGGAGTCGACCAACATCTTCTCGACCTTCAACCCGAGCTTCGGCGCGAACATGACGCTGCAGTACACGCAACCGTTGCTGCGCGGCTTCCGGACCGATGCGCGGCGCACGCAACTGGTCGTCTCGCGCATCAACCGGGACATCTCCGACATCGACCTCGAGGAGACCGTCGTCAACACGTTGGCCGACGTGAGCCTGGCCTACTGGGATCTCTTCTATGCGCGGGCCGCCGCAGGCGTGCAGCGGCAGGCGCTCGATCTGGCCGAGCAGCTCGTGCAGGACAATCGCATTCGCGTCGAGGTCGGGACGATGGCGCCGATCGACGTCGTGGCGGCACAGTCCGAGGCCGCGGCGCGCCGGCAGTTGCTGGCGCTGGCCGTCGAGACCGAGCGCACCAGCGAGCTGGCCCTGAAGGAGCTCATCGTGGGAGGCACCTCGGATGCGTTGTGGAACGCGGAGATCCACCCCACGGACGAACCGAGGATACAGGTGACGCCCATCGACCTGCAGGCGGCGATTCGCGGGGCGCTCGAGCGGCGCACGGACGTCTCCCGTGCGCGCCGGCAGCTCGACGTCAACGAAGCGACCGCCGGCAATCTCCGCAACAGCACCCTGCCCGCGCTCGATCTGGTCGGGAGCTACCAGTTGACCGGTCAGGGCGGTCCCCGGCGGGTTCCGGCCGGGAGCAGCTTCGAGGACCTCTTCGGCGGCGCCGGCGGCGTGATCCCGGGAGGTTATCGGGATGCGCTCGACAGCATCGCCAACGCCGACTACCCGGTCTGGAGCGTGCAGTTGCAGATGAGCTACCCGCTCGGCCGGAGCGCGGATCGGGCCGCGTACGAACGGGCCCGGCTGGAGCTGCAGCAGAACCGGACCCAGATTCGCCGCATCGAGCTGCGGATAGCCAGCGAGGTCACCAATGCGGCGCTTCGCATCGAGTCGATCCGGGAGCGCATCGAGGCCGCGACGGCGTCGCGGGAGCTGGCCGAACGACAGCTCGAGGCGGAGGAGAGCAAGTTCGAGGTCGGCCTGTCGACCAACTTCTTCGTCCTGCAGTCGCAGCGCGATCTGGCCAACGCGCAGGATGCCGAGCTGCGCGCGATTCTCGACTACCAGCGGGCGCTGATCGAGTTCGACCGGACGCAGCGGGCTTCGCTCGGGGCTGCCGGCATCGCCGTGGTCGGTGGTGCGATGGGGGGCGGCGCCGGAGCGATCTATTGACATTCGATACGGCAAGGGCTAGACTTATCGATAATCGATAGGGCGTTCCTGCCGGGTCCCTGGAGGAATCGTCATGAGCCGCTTACGAGATTCCGCCGTTCGCCTGGTGAATCTGTTCCGTCGCGAGCGCATCGAGCGCGAGCTCGACGCGGAGCTGCAGGCGTACCTGGAGCTGGATGTCGAGGAGAACATCCGCCGGGGCATGGCGCCGAAGGAGGCGCGCCGCATGGCGCTCGCCCGTCTGGGGGGCGCGGAGACGGTCAAGGAAGAGTGTCGCGACGTCTTCACCTTCCGCCACGTCGAAGACCTGCTCAAGGACCTGCGCTACGGCGTACGCATGGTGCTGAAGCATCCCGGCTTCAGCGCGACGGCGATCATCGTGCTTGCGCTCGGCATCGGGGCCAACACTGCGATCTTCAGCATCATCAACGCGATGCTGCTGAAACCGTTGCCGATCCACCGGCCCGGCGAGCTGGTCGGGGTCTACGTGGAGCGGACGACTGCACCGGGCGGTTACCGTTCCTTCTCGTACCCCAACTTCGAGGACCTGCGGGAGCAGGCAGCCGCGTTCGCCAACCTGGCCGCGCACAACCTGACCCTGGTCGGGGTCGGCGATGGCGAGGCCACGCGGCGGGTATGGGCCGACGCCGTCACGGCGAACTACTTCGAGACCTTCGGCGTGCCGCTCGCGTTGGGCCGGACGTTCACCGCGGCGGAAGAGCGGCCCGGCGCCAACCTCCCCGTGGCGATAGTGAGCCACGACTACTGGGTTCGCGAGGGGCGGCGGCCGGACATGCTGGGGGAGACGATTCTCGTGAACGCCGAGCCGTTGACCATCGTGGGGGTGGCGGCGGCCGGGTTCACCGGCTCGTCCGTGCTGTTTCGGCCGGAGGTATGGCTTCCGCTCGGGCTGTACGGAACCGTGGCCACCGACATCGCCGGCACGCCCAGCCGTTCACTCCGCGAGCGCGACAACTACACGCTCACGGTGAAGGGTCGACTCGGGCCGGGTCATTCGGTCGAATCGGTCGCCCCCGAGCTGGAGGCGATCGCCGCTCGACTCTCCCGGGCCTATCCGGCGACCAACGCGGACCGGACGCTGCGTGCCGCCCCGCTGCCGCGGTTGGACGTACCGACCAGGCCCGCTACCGATGGCCGGTTCGCCGCGCTGTCCGCCCTGGTGCTGGGAATGGCCGGGGTGGTGCTGCTGATCGCCTGCCTGAACCTGGCCAACATGCTGCTGGCCCGGGGTGCGTCACGGCGCCGGGAAATGGCAATCCGGCTCTCGCTGGGCGGTGGGCGTGGCCGCGTGGTGCGTCAGTTGCTGACCGAAGGGTTCGTGCTGTCGGTCGGCGGCGGGGCCGTTGGTCTCGTAGTCGCCGTGTGGGCCGCCGGCGCGCTCGCCCGCTCGATCGAGTCCGTCCTGCCGTTCGCGGTCGCGGTCTCGGGAATCGGCGTGGATTGGCGAGTCCTGCTCGGCACGCTCGGGTTCTGCCTCCTCGGCACGCTGTTCTTCGGGCTGGGGCCCGCCTGGCAGATGACCCGGAGCGACATCGTCGGTGACCTGAAGCAGCGGTCGAACCCTGAACCCCGCCGTGGACGGGGTCTGCCGGCGGCGCGCGATCTGCTGATCGTGGGGCAGGTCGCGTTGTCGCTCGCGCTGCTGACTGCCGGCGGTCTCTTCCTGCGAGGCGCGGTCGCGGCGTCGAGCGCCGACCCCGGGTTCGCGTTCGAACGCGGCCTGCTGCTGGAGACCGACCCGAGCCTCGCCGGGTACGACGAAGTGCAGGCGCGCACCGTCTACCGCGATCTGCTGCCCCGGCTGCGCGCCCTCCCGGGGGTCGATGCGGTGAGCATGGCGTCGATGGTGCCGTTCGGCTCCTTCTCCGAGGGCCGCGTGGCCGTCCCGGTGGGCGCCGGCGATCAGGGGGAGCGTGCGGCATCGTTCGCCCTGGTGGCTGACGACTACTTCCGCGCGCTGGGTCTGTCGATGCTGCGCGGGCGCGAATTCACTCGGGCTGAGACCGAGGGCGGCAGCGGGTCGCCGGCCGTGATTGTCGACGAGACCCTCGCCCGTGCGCTGTGGCCGAGCGCCGACCCCCTCGGGCAGGCGGTCCGGTTGCGCCAGCGCAACGGCGAGCTCGGTAACGTGCTGACGGTGGTCGGCGTGGCGCCGGGTCGCCGTAGCCGGATCTTCGATCAGCAACCGACGCCGCACGTCTATCTGCCCGCCGGTGCGGAGTATCGCGGCAACATGAACCTCCACGTGCGGCTGGCCGAGCCGGGCCGCGCGGCGGCAACCGCGATGCTGCAGCAGGTGCGGCAGGCGGTGCGCGGGTTCGACGCGCGCCTGCCGGTCCTGTCCTTGCAGACCCTCGAGGATTTCCGAGCCGCCAGCGCCGGTCTCTGGGCGGTGCAGGCCGGCGCCGCCGTGTTCTCCACCTTCGGCGGCCTGGCGCTGTTTCTCGCCGTGGTCGGGCTCTACGGCGTGAAGTCGTACGTGGTCAGCCAGCGTACGCGAGAGATCGGCCTGCGCATGGCACTGGGGGCCCAACGCGGCGGCGTGCTCTGGCTGGTACTCCGACAGGGGCTCGTGATGACCGGCGCGGGGCTGTTGTTCGGCGCGTTGTTGTCGGTGGCGACCGCCCGTCTGTTGGCCGGCCTCCTCTACGAGGTCCGCACGTTCGACCCGCTGGTGTTCGCGCTGGCCCCGATGCTGCTGGCGGGATCGGCCCTGCTGGCCTCCTGGCTCCCGGCGCGGCGGGCCGCCCGGGTTTCGCCGATGGAGGCCTTGCGCCAGGAGTAGGCGCATGGAGGCCTTGCGCCAGGAGTAGACGCTCGGAGCGCGGTCGTACGGCGGCGCTCGGCTCTGTGGTCGCCTGGTCGGGAAGGGTGGCGTCCTGGAAGTCGTAGCCGATCCATTGAAAGGAATCGTCATGAGCCGCTTACGGGATTCCGCCGTTCGCGTGGTGAATCTGTTCCGTCGCGAGCGCATCGAGCGCGAGCTCGACGCGGAGCTGCGGGCGTACCTGGAGCTGGAGGTCGAGGAGAACATCCGCCGCGGCATGGCGCCGAAGGAGGCGCGCCGCGCGGCGCTCGCCCGTCTGGGGGGCGTGGAGACGGTCAAGGAAGAATGCCGCGACGTACAGCGTTTCCGTGTCGTCGAGGATCTCTGGCGCGACCTGCGGCACGGATTTCGCCGGTTGCTCGCGCGCCCGGTTCTGGCGGTCGTGGCGGTCGCCGTCCTGGCTGTCGGCATCGGTGCAAACATCGCCATTCTCGCGTTGCATGTTGACGTCGACCGCGGCAACGCCGCGATGCGCGATGTCCGGATCGCAGGTGATTCTCGCGTGGTCATCGACCGCGGTGACCTCGACCTGGAACTCGCAAGCGAGCAGGCCGTGACCGTGCACGCCGACGTGTCACGACGCGCTCGCGTGACCGGTGATCTGCCCGGCGCGACACGGCATTCGGCGCGCCGGTGGTCGATGAACGGTGGCGGGCCCGAATTGAAGATCACGGCGGATCGGGGTCACGTCTGGCTCCGCTCGAACTGAGCACTACTTCGGGGCTCGACCTGTTGGAAGCCGTTACCCTTGCTTATCGAGAGGACGGAGGAGAGTCATGCCTTTCGAGCGATGGTTCTACGTTTGGCGGGTCCGTTTGCGAATGCTCATCGATCGGGACCGCGTCGACCACGATCTAGACGACGAGCTGCGGCACCACGTCGCCCTCGAGACCGAAGCGCGAACCGCGCAGGGGATTCCGCCGGACGAGGCGCGCCGGCAGGCGCTCGCGACCTTCGGTGGGCTCGAGTCCGCCCGAAACGGGGTGCACGAGGTGCGGTTCGGGGCGGCGCTCGAGCGGATCGTGCAGGACACGAAGTACGCGTGGCGCAGCCTTTCGAGATCGCGGGGATTCGCGCTGGTCGGCGTCGTGACCGTAGCCCTCGGCATCGGCGCATCGACAGCGGTGTTCAGCGTCGTGGATGCGGTGCTGCTGAATCCGTTGCCGTTCCCGCGTGCCGAACGAATCGTGACGGTCTGGCAATTCGACGCCGCTGCAGCGGTGGAGCGCGGGGTCTCGCCCGGCAACTTCCTCGAATGGCGTGACCGCAGTACCGCATTCGACGGGATCGCTACGGTCGAACCGTCCGGGGTGGATCTCGTCTCCGAGGGCGAGCCGCAGAACCTCCGCATTTGGCGCGTCTCCGAAGGGTTCTTCGACATCCTCGGCGTGCACGCGCAGCATGGGCGAACGTTCGCCGCCGACGAGCATCAGCCGGGTGCGGACGGCGCCGTCGTTCTGAGCCAGAGGTTCTGGCAGCAGCGTTTCGGCGGCGACCCCGGCGTGGTTGGCCGGACGTTGACCCTCAGCGAAAGACCGTATGTCGTGGTGGGGGTCATGCCGCAGCAGTTCGACTATCCGCCGGGACGCGATTTGTGGATGTCGCGTGCGTTCACCGAGGAGGATCGGCAAAACCGCGGCGGTCTGTTCCTGAACGTAATCGCTCGACTCGCGCCCGGGGTGTCGGTGGAAGCGGCTCGCGCCGAGATGCGGGGGGTGGCCGAGCAGCTCGCCCGTGAATACCCGGCCACCAATCAACGCTTCGGTGCCTCGATCATCCCCTTGCGGGATCGCGTGGTGGGCGATGTGCGCCCCTACCTGCTCCTGTTGTCCGGCGCCGTCGCATTCGTGCTGTTGATTACGTGTGTGAATGTCGCCAATCTGCTGTTGGCCCGCGGCACGGCCCGCACCCGGGAGTTCGCGGTGCGGGCGGCGCTTGGCGCGGGACGATGGCGGTTGTGTGCCCAACTGCTCGTCGAGAGCCTCGTCCTGGCCGTCCTGGGAGGCGTGTTGGGCGTGGTCGCGGCGCGTTGGGGTCTGCTGGCGCTCGTCTCGTTGGCCCCCGGCGATATCCCGAGACTCGAGGAGGCCGGGGTCAACCCGACGGCCCTGGCGTTCGCGGCGACGCTCTCCTGCCTGACCGCGTTCCTGGTGGGGATTCTCCCCGCGCGACAGTTCTCCAGGGTCAACGGCGACGTGGCTCTGGCGAGGGCGTCGCGAGAGGGGCGGGCGATCGTGAACGACCGCACGCGCCAGCTGCTCGTCATCGGTGAAGTGGCGCTCGCGATGGTGCTCTTGACCGGCGCCTCGCTGCTGGCCCGCAGTTTCGTCAATCTCCTGCGGGTGGACCCCGGTTTTTCCCAGGAACGTGTCGTGGCGTTGCCGGTGTTCGTGTGGAGGGCGTATCCGGAGGCGCCGCGGCGCGCGGCGTTCTTCGAGGAGACGCTCCGCCGGGTGAGCGCGGCGCCGGGGGTCACGTCGGCCGCCGCCGCGACGGTCATTCCGTTCGGTGAGATCATGTCCGACACGCGCACGCGTCTGACGATCGAGGGACGCCCGACCGAAGACGACGCGCGGCCGACGATCGGCTTGAACGTCGTGACGCCCGCCTACTTTCGAACGCTGGGCATCGCGGTCGTCGAGGGCCGGGTGTTCAGTGCGCTGGACTTGGCCGACACCGCGCCGGTCGCGATCATCAACGAGACCATGGCGCGTCGGTTCTGGCCCGACGACCGCCCTCTCGGCGCTCGCATCAGACTGACGGACGGGCCCGACGTGGTCCGGGAGATCGTCGGGATCGTTCGGGACACGAGAGACACGGCGTTGGACGACACGCCGGTGCCCACGGTGTTTCTGCCGCATCCGCAACACCCGACCGGTGCGATGACCTATGTCGTGAAAGCCGGCGGGGATCCGGGCGCCATCGTCAGCGCCGTCCAGGCCGCGGTATGGGCGGTCAACCCCGAACTGCCGTTTCGACCGGTCACGACGCTTCAAGGGCTGGTAGATTCGTCGATTGCGCCGCGCCAGTTCGTGCTCGTCCTCATGAGCGTCTTTGGCGTGGTCGGTCTGTTACTCGCGTCGGTCGGGATGTTCGGGCTCATCAAGTATCTCGTCGAGCGGCGAACCCGGGAGCTCGGATTGAGAATGGCCCTCGGTGCGGCGCCGTATCGGCTGGTCCGGGGGCTGATCGGCGAAGGTCTTCGACTCGCGGCGACCGGCGTCCTGATCGGCGTGGTGGGGGCCCTGGGCTTGACGCGTCTGCTCTCCACGCTGTTGTTCGGTATCCCACCAACCGACTTGGCCTCGTTCGCGGGCGCCATCGTGGTCGTGCTCATCGTCGCCGGTCTGGCGAGCTACCTGCCCGCGCGCAAGGTCGTGGCCGCAAGTCCGATGGCGGCGTTGCAGAGCCAGTAGTGTGTGGTGCGCTCGCGAGTGCCCAAGGCTGCGTCCGGATGGTGCCGGCGCGACGTGGCACCTATTGGGAAAACAGGAGCCGTAGTCGTGCGGCTTCTGCGACGCGAATACGGGACGCGCTGCAAGTTGGGGTCGTGAGGGTGTTCATTCGGGCCAGCCACGAGCCACGTAGCCACGTCGTCCGAGGGAGTCTGGTTCAATCCGACTCCCGATTGCATATCGAATTGTGCACGACCAGACCGCGGTACGTGGAATCCACCAAGAACCACGGGCTCTGCGCAACATCCGCGGAATCCGCACCGGAAGCCGGTGAGCCACGGCGGCGATCCTGTGGTACTGGAGCGTCTTCGGCAGCGTCGACGGCGAGATCGCCCTCCCGCTCCGCAGTCAGGAGAACGAGCGGATGGCCGTCGCCAAGCGCCGCCCCCGTCGGCGGACACGCATCCCGCCGAGCGACTCTCGGCCGCGTTCGTCCGCACGCACGGGTCGGAAGGCACCGTGAAGGGGAACGGACTCTACCTCGTCGTCAAGCGTTTTCGACCGCCATTTGGTTTCGTGGCTTCTTCATACGCCAACTCAACAATGATGTCGCGTGTACTCTCCTGGACCTTTGTGAGCAAGAACCCCATGTACGCACCGAGCACTTGGCGCCTACCTCTCCAGTGCCCGCATAGCGCCGGGACGAGCACGAGGAGCAGAGTGGCCAGGCTCGATAACAATACAGCCAGGTACGAGAGTTCTGGGGCACCCGTCAACGTAAACAGGGACGCCGCGGTGGAGGCCGCCACAGAAATGGCCGTAGCGTAAACGACGCCAAGTACGCGTCTCGCTGTTGGCACGCTCAGCATCGACCGGCGGCCCATCCACCGTCCGACCACGAAGAAGAGCGGGCACCCCCAGAGTACAAGCACTGGCCCCGCCGCGGCTCCCAGCGCTGCTTGCCGTGCCCCCGCCTCCAGCTCGCTGAACTGCTCGAATGGTATCTGAAGCAGGAACATGCCAAGCGTGAACTCCAGGATTCGGCTCGTGAGCAGCAGGGAGACGAGTCCTGTGAGTTGCACGGAGATGAACATCATCAAGGCACCGAATAGAACGAGTGAACGCCACTGCAAGCCGAATCCCTGCACCGAAATGGGTGTCGGATGTCCTCGTTCCTCAATCCAGGTGTTGACGAGCGGCACACCTGCGAAGACCGCTGGCGCTATCATCATGACGAGTTGAGGATAATCCCGCCAAGAGAGGCCGACGACAACACCGTTGACTACGACCGCGGCCAGGAACGTCTTCCATCGATGCATGAATGCCTCCGAGCCCGTAGTAGTATCGCGGACTTCGCGTGGGGTCCGCCACCGGGGAGATTCTGCCAGCCGTGCTGCTAGCCATTTCCGGTTCTGCCAGCCATTAAGCAGGCTGTCACGTTCTGCGGTTCCCACCCGCCATTGAGTCATCACCCGTTTGACGACGTTCAGCCGCGCCCGGGTGCTGTGCCCCGGCACGGTTCTTCTTTCCACCAGCCGGCGGGCCAGCCGCCGGACCTCGCTCAGTCTCGCCGGCCGGTAGCCCAACGGTTCGACGCTGGCGTTGACGTGCCAGTTCGGCGTCGGCGACTCCTGCTCGTGCACGTGTCCGTGGACGTTGACCGCGCCGTGCGGCACCTGCAGTAGCGGCACGTGGGTCAGCAGCAGCGGCGGGTCGCCCGCCGCGTACAGCGTCACCGCCGTGCGGTCGATCTCGAACGGGCGGATCTGGTTGGCCGGGTCGACGTCTGATTGCCGAGCACGAGCCACTTCGCGCCCGGTGCCTTCCGCCACCATTTGCTGGTGGTGCGCCAGGGCTTCGCCGTCGACGGTGACGTCGCCCAGGCAGATGATGGTCTCGCCCTCCGCCCCCTGTTCGTGCCAAGCGCTCATCATCGCCTCGTCGACGGCGGTAGCCGTCGGAAACGGTCTTCCGAAGACGCTGCGCGACTGCTCGTGGCCCAAGTGCAGGTCCGACCAGATCCAGGTCGCCGCGTCGGGTTCGGTGCACGCTGCCGGGCCGATCCTTCGCGCCTGTCTGATCAGCGCCTCGGTCTGCCGCCGGTTCACCGTTGAGCGTCCGGGCGGCGGCAGTGACTGCTGCAGTTCGTCGACGTAGAGCGCGTGCAGTCTGCTCGGCTCCCGTTTCTGCTGTCATCGTCTTTCTGGTGTTCTCCCTTCGCCGGGGCGGGGACACTCGTCGCGCCGGTATTCGCTATCCTTTGTTCTGGACTGACTGCCGCGTGATGGCACGACACCACAGCGCCCGGCCGTGGACGAGGCACGCACGGCCGTTGGAAACCGCACTCGGGGAACGGACTCCGCCAACCGCGACGCCGAACCGTGCCACCGCTCCATTAGCTGCTAGGTCGGCGCATCGACACCGTCCAGTTCATGCACGTTGCCACTGCGCGAATGCCCTCCGCGACCTGGGGCAGGAGTGCGGCAAGACTTGGGGACACGAGCATTCCGCAACCCTTGAGATTCTGACTGGGTCCTCGCCCACACGGGGCCCACGTGACCTCCCATGACTCACATGTTGTGGAATCCCGCAGTTCCGCAGGACGTGTGGGCCAGTAGAACGGGTACCATGCCGCGAAGGCGATCCGGCGTGACATCAGTGTCCGACAAGCCTGCCGAAGACGCCGCCAGTCCTTCTGAGCATCCGGCGAGTACGGCGGATCGAGAAACACCAAGTCGGCGCTTTTGAGCCGGGCCACTTCGGCGTACCCGTCTGCCTGTCGGAACTTCCATTGCACATTGTCCGGGATCTGGATGTCCTGTGGCGGCCCGTACTGCGCTGTCACGTGGGGACTGGAGTCAAACAGCTCGATCTGGACCTGCTGGAACCGTCGGGCGAGCCTGCAGGCGACGAACACCCAACTGGCAGGGTATCGTTCATCATCCAGCCATTCCCGCGCCATCGCGGCGTACCTGGAATCGCCTGAGGCGTTCCTGGTGAGCGTGCCGACCCCGCGACGCCACTCGGCGCTTTCAGTCAGCTCGTGGGTCGGCGCGCCCGCGTGGCACTCGACGTACCGAAACGGCTCGCTGTTCCCGCTCATGACATCGGCCAACGCGACTAGCACGCTGTGTTTCCAGACGTCGCCGAGGTTGCCCGCCTTGTGGGAGTGGTCGTATGCCATCGGGTTTCTGGGCATCGTACCCCGCCCGACTCCAGGCGGCGGCAAAGACGCGTTCGGCTCAGCCGGCAGAACCAGCCGACGCCGCGTTGTCGCGCCCCACGTCGGGCCGGCGACGGGCCATGTAGACCGTCCAGCGTGTGTGGTCGCGGCGCGCCCCCGCTCTGCTTGCGGCGTACGCTGACGACTTGGAGCCTCTTGCGCCTACTGGCCGGTGCCTCTTTCCGCTTCGTTCCCGGCCACTCGGCAGCGTGGCTCACTCCGGTCTCGTTCGCGCAGCCGCTCCCTCTTGCCTCGTTGTCCAACTCGCCGACACTCGATCCTCGGCCTGTTAGCGCTTGGATTTTCGTTTGGTGTGCTCTGTCCGAATAGGCAAATGGGCTCGTTTCGCAAGCTCCGCTATCTCCTCTACCTTTGCTCCAGCAAGGAACAGCGGAACGCTTGCCAGAACTGAGACCGCGGTGTAAGCTCTGTGCAAATCGTTCTGTACTGTTTCCAGATCTTTCATCATTGCCTTGCGGCCATCCTCTGAGTTGATACGTAAGTTGTGCTGCAAATAGAAGGAGTGCACTAGCCGATTGCGTGCGGCCAATGCCCGCCTGAGCAGTTGCTCGAGTTCCTCTCCTTTGGTAGACCCACTCGCATTGAGCTTCCGGACCAGCTGGCCGAGAGTCTGTTTGTTAATGTGATCATAGACTGTTGTTGCTTTCCTTGGATCCGGATTCTCAAGAAGTCCAGCATCGATGGCCTTGTGCAGTATCAGCAGCGTTCCTAGCTCGGTCTCCAGAAGTTGAGCGGTCTCCGATGCTTCACCGAATCTCTTATAGATGTCCTCTCGTGTCGGCATGCGCCTGTTCTTTCACTTCACCTCGAGTGAATCAATCCTGACGCTTCTGGATCTCGCGTCGGTGCCCGCGTCGTCGAGTAGACGTTGCAACTCGTTGCAACGCTCGGCGATCTCTCCGGGACGGACAGAGGCACGACGTGCAGCCGCCCCGCACGTTGCCGTCCTACGGCGCCTTGCACAGGGGGAGTTCACGCCTTCTGTTGGCCAGTTTCTGGTTCCTCGCCCTTGTTCGGGGTCCGGACCTCTCGTGCGAATAGAATCCGACCCGGAAACAGATCCTGCCCATTTACAGTCACCGTCGCTCGGGAGCGTAGGTCGACGCGCAGTGCTTGAAGGACCGATTCCCTTCGTTCCGCTCTTGTCAGAAGTGTGCGCCACCAGTCGATCGTTTGCGGGATGCCGGCTGTCCCATAGAGCGTTCCCGCGATCCCCAGGAAGTAGTCCTGTTTGATCTCTGCCAAGTACCTCGCATCGTCTCGGCGATCCTCGACGGTGATCGTTGCGCCAGCTGGTATCGTCGTACACTTTGGCAGGCCCTCCAAACTCATCTGGTCCCGAATCCCCCAGTCACGGACGTTGAGTATGTACTTCTGCTGCGCGACAGCATCAAGCTTCTCCTCGATTCTCCGGCAGCTCTGACATAGTGGTACGATCAGCCCGCGGAGGACTGACCACCTTCCGCCGACTTGAAGCTGTTTCCCTCCGTCTTCGGCCGAGTGGATGATCACTCCACTGTTGAAGATCGCGAAGCCCCATTCGTCGTCCCGCCACGGTGCACGCTCCGGTGCTGCGGACTTCCGATCTGTCTTGTTGAAGATGTGCCCCGCCGTGATTCCGGCACCCCAGTCCGCGGCGTGGAGGCAGAGTGTACAAAGACTGGCTCCGGATTGTTGTCCGATCTTTTCGATCTTGATGACCTTTCCGCCAGCCTCCCTCTCCAACTTGGCCCAGGCTAGCTTTTCCGCCTCACGGTCTTTAGATCGCATGGCTCCTTTACTCCATCCTGATGCTGCATCTGTGCTCGGGCTCGGGAACGATGCTGCTTCAGGTTTTTGGGTTCCGTGCCATCCGCCTGCCAGCGGACGCAGAATATCGGCGTTCTCCTGCAACTCCTCTATATCTCGAACACCGTCATCACCTCGTCGCCGACGTGGTTGATGACCTTGACCGCGATGCGCCCCGATTCCCGCCGGCCGAACGGACGCGAGATGTCGCTGTGGAGCGTCGCCCACGCGTCGGCGTCGACCTCGGCCTTCAGCGTGGTCTTCAACGTCTTGTACGGGTCATTGGCCCCCAGAAGTACGCGTGTCGCACGAAGAAGCTCTCGTCATTGTAGTCCGTGTCGATGAACCAGCATGCGATTCCGTCGGCCCCGTCGCTCCGCACTTCCCCTGTGCTCGGATGGAAGACGTCAACGCCGTGGATCTTCACCTGGGTCCGTCCGGTTTCCGGATCTTCGCCGTCCGCGGGCAGGATCTCGATGTCCGGCTCGCCGAAGATGACGAACAGGTTGCCCTTCCCGGTGTTCGCCACGTCGTCGGCCATGTGGAGATCGGCGTTCATGCGGGCCTTGAGCACCGGCAGCGCGCCGAGCTTGTTGAACTCGGTGGCGTGCGGCTCGAAGTTGAACCCGCACGCGACTAGCACATCGAAGCCCCGGGTCGTACGGGGTACGACGTTTCGGCGATAGTCGAGGACGCGTCACCAACGGTGATCGGGCACGATCATGGTGCGCGCCCGGCGTCTCGGCCGCCTCGGCAACCTTGTGAATGCCCTCGGCCGTGGCCCTCCCGACGATCGTGATGGCGGGGGGCCGGCCGCACAGCCCCGTTGAGCTACTGCTGCTTGGGTGCCACTGCCGCACACGGAATTGTCACGGCCACGCCTCGGTGTGCATGGAATCTCTTGCCAACAGGACCGTCATCCGAAGTCAGCGGCTTTCGCACCGAACGCCATGAATCGGTGCCACCATGGCGGAGTCGATGCTGTTCGGCGTCGAGCCCCGGGACCCGGTCGTCTTCGGCGGCGCCGCCGTCACGCTGGCGGTCGTCAGTTTGCTCGCTGCCTGGGTGCCGGCGTATCGGGTATCCTGGCTCGACCCAGCGCGCGCGCTGACCGAACTCGTGAGCCGGTTACGGCAACGCGGCTCTGAGCCGGTTGAGCAACGCCTCCCCGCCGAGATGACGACGAATGCCCCGTGTGCTCCCGAGCGCGACGCGTACCGCGACTGGAGCGTAGTCGCGTTATCTGGTACGCCGTCACCCCGCCCAGTCCGAGAGCCGCCGCCAGCAAGAACGCGAGCAGACCGGGGCGCGGGTCGACATGGGACGAGGTCAACCCTGAGGCGCGGGAGTGGCGCGTACCGGCACCGCGGATGAAGAGAATCGGGTGCCGTTGTCGGATGCCGCTGTGACCGTGCTGGAGGGCATGAACGCGCATTCTGACGGCGCGGCCGATTCCCTGATCTTCCCTGGCTTGGGCGGGCGGCCGATCGACGGCGACACCTTAATGAAGGCCCTGCGGGGAGCTACGGGGATTCATGCCGACGTTCACGGCTTCCGGTCGAATTTCCGTACGTGGGCCGCGGAGCGGTCCGGGGACGTGGCGGAGATGGCCCTTGCACACGTCGTCGGCGGGGCCGTCGAGCGGAGTTACGCGCGAAGCGATCTCTTCGACCAGCGGCCCGAGCTGATGGACCGATGTGCCGCGTTCGTGACCGGCCCCGGTGCCTACCCCGTAAACACGCCCCCGATCGCCGCAAACGAACGCTCCCGCTGGTCGCCCAGGGTCGGCGGGGCGTTCAGCCCGTACGGGCGCAGAAACCCGAGTGCCTTGCCGCTGGAGTCCGATTGGTACCCCACTCGCTGGGAGACATGGGGTATACATATAGCGTTCGGGTTGTCGCGGGGACTGTCCCTCATTGGTGAACGCCCGCCGCGGCACCGAGAAGTCTGGTGTTCGCCTCGTACGCGAAGGGGGCTACTGCGGACTGTCCTGGAGGTGGAAGATGAACTGCCGGTTCGACCGCGTGCTCGCTCGCCGCGGTGGCCCTCGTGACGCTGCCACCCGCCGTCACCGCGGCCCAGACCCAGGCCTCGGACACTCCCCGAACCGCGTGGAGTGCCCCGGACCTGCAGGCCATCTGCGACTTCCGCAACCTGACCCCGATGGAGTGTCCGGAGGAGCTCGCCGGTGAAGAGCGCTTCTCCCCCGGGCCGGCGGCGGAGTTCGCGGCCGAGACAATTCGGCACCGGAGTCCCGACGCCGACACCTCCGACTGCCGCGTGGGTGCCCTACAACGACCTTCTGGTTCGACGAGGGGACCTCGGTGACGACCGAGCGCACGTCGCTGATTGTAGATCCCCCCGACCGCCGCATTCCGGCCCTGCCCGAGGAGGCCCGTCAGCCGCAGGAAGCCCTGGCGCAGGCGCGCAGCACAGTGTCGAACCCCGAGTTGACGCCTGGCGGATTCGTCCAAGACCTCGGCCCCGCCGGGCTGCAGGTGCGCTCCATCCTCGGCTTCAACCTCCGGCCCGCCGATGGCCCTGAGCGCCTACAACCACAACAACGTGCAGGTGTTCCAGACTGAGGACACCATGGTCCTGTTCGCCGAGATGAACCACGAGGCCCGCGACGTGCACCTGGACGGGCGCGACCATTTCACGGACTCGGTCCGGCAGTGCATCGGCGACTCCCGGGGCCGCTGGGACGGCGACACGCTGGTCCAGACCACCAACTTCCTGCGCGAAAGGAACTTCCGGCGACGTGCGACCACCCCCGCCCTGACCCTCATCGAGCGGCTCACGCGTGTGCACGCCGGCACACTGAGATACGACGTGACGGTGGACGATCCGACGGTCTGGCTGCTGCCGTGGACCTACTCGGTACCGATGCAGTTCAACCCGCAGCGGCCGTACCCAGTACGCCTGCCGCGAGGGCAACTACAGCTTGTCCAACATCCTCCCTGGCGCCGCCGTCGCGCGGGCGAAGGACCGGTCCCGGTACGACCGGCGCGGCGATGGCGGTGCCGGACCTTTGGCCGGTGCCGGACCTTTGGCCGGTGCCGGACCTTTGGCCGGTGCCTTCCGCAAGTGAGTACGCGGCGGGGCTCTGTGAAATGGAGAGCATGGCCAATGGCTGCCAACAAAGCTCAAGACAAGGACGCCACTTTGGTAATCAATCTACTGAGGGTTGTGTTCGCCGGCTTTACCACTTTGGTTGCCCTTTCCGTCTGGGATAAGTCGCCATATAAAGTGCCAGTAGATTTGCTTGCTCTTTGCCTGTCCGTAGCCATCATTCCATTTCTGTTCACGATTGTGATTCAGTTGCCTCGATTTTTCTTCGGACGAGGTCCTGCTAGTTTCCCTAGTCTTGGCAGTCTATTCTTCCCCGCTTTGTGTGTGCAACTGTTCTTGGCTACCGTTGCTCTTCTCTTTGGCATACTCGCAGTAATGGGAATAGTGAATTGGCATTTGCTAAGGCCGGCTTGGGCTCAGTTCTCTGGGAGTTACGGTCTGTATGTTGTTTGTGTTTGGATGGGGGATTTGGCTCCTTGCGCCACGGTCACTTGTGCGCGACCCGCCGGAACCCCCGCGATCAGCACAGGTTTGGAACAAGCCGTTGGACATACTTCTTGATCGCCCCTACAACGAGCGCCCGTTTGATAGAGACATGATAGGCGGGTTTGCGAAGATTGTTAGTGATGGTGGCGACGCCCACAACTTGATTCGGGCCGCCAATCAACGAGTAGAGGCGGTTTGTGACCGGCGAAAATCGCACGGCAGTAGTGAAGACGCCCGTGCCGGCACGTATACAATTGCTATTCCTGAATTGCCCGTACTGGGGAAGGTCAGTCCGCTCACGTTTTGGCTCCAAGCGTTTGACTTGTCCCGAAAACACGGACCAATTATGACTGCAGCACTGCTGTTGGAGTTTAGACAGCGTGTCGTTGATCCTCAAGTGGTGAAAGCAACAAATCGCCTTTTAGGCGATTTGGAACATGATGCAAGCGCTGATGACTAGGCGAGGCGGGTTTGCAATGAGACATCAGCGCAGCATGAGGGAGGCTGACATGGGTGTCGTGGGCGCTATTGAGCGACTCGTTGTTTCTGCCGTACAGCGCATAGTTCGCAGCGCACGAGATACACCAACAGGGTTGGGGGTTGCGGCTCTAGTAGCCACGCTCCTAATCGCTATCGCGCCGCTCTTGGCGGCGCGACAGATCGAGGAGCCAGCTGACCAAGCCGCTGTGAGGGCTATGGCACTGTATCTGACCGGCGTCGACGATACCGATAGACTTTTGGCAGACGTCGGATATACCTGTTGCCCCCCGATGGACCGGGCTTTGTGGGATGAATTCTCTCCCACAAAGAAAATTGCGGCGGCGTATCGATCCGCGGAACGAGCGGAACGCGGAGCAGGGTCACGTTTGCTCGCTTTGCTGGCCAGATCTTTGGCACTGCAATATGGAGCGGTTCGCTGGGAGCAGACTCTGTCGGCGTACTTGTTGGACACTGGGCCTTTACGTGAAGTGTCTTTCGTTGCTCCGTCAGCTATTTCGGAACCGCCGATAGGGATTCCGGTGCCAATCAGGAATCAGATACTGGCTATAGCCAGATACGCCAGTGGCGGTGCGTTCGGCGGTGTGGGCGTCGTTTTGCAGCAGTACTTCAACTTGACTCCGCAACAGAGTTTCGAGATACTGGAATCCAGCGGGAGTATCGTGGACGCACTCGAGAGCGGCTATCGGGAAATGATGATCCAGGAGTCTCCGGGCATTGTGAACCGCGCTCTTTCGAGACTAGTGCAAGAGACAATTAACATATACGCGGCAGCTCGCGAAGAGCCAGCCTTCGCGTCTTTTGTGGGGTCGGAAGTCTCAAGTCTGAGCCAAGTGGAAGCAACGAGGCCCGAAAGGGCCGTTGCGAGGCGAAGTGCGGCGACGGCGAGGTACACGGATTTCTTGGCAGAGCACTACGGTAGTTCGGCAAGGCGAGTATTTCGGGAGATGACGGGCCGTCGTGCAGGCTTTGGCGGAATCATTTTCGGTGCACCCGTTCAAGGGGTCTTCATGACAACGTCGCCGGAGCGGGTGCTCTGGACGCCACGGGAGCCGGCTGGTTGGGGCACTCTTTCGATTTACTTCGAGGATTCAACAGTGGCACACCATGGACCAGTCAGGGAATCCGATATACAGGCGGCGCGAGGCTTGCTGTTGCGGCCTGACGACGACGTTGCGATCGAACCTGATGAAGGGGTGGGCTTGGTGTCTTTGGTGAGGCGCGGTTTGGAGAATGACTTCGATGTCGTGTTGCACCCTGCTTTGGTGGATCATCCGGTCGGACGTTCAGCGGTTCTGGTTGATTCCCTTCCGTTGGTGGATCGCACAGGATTCTTCCCGGCTTTGCATCTCGATACGCCTACTTGGAAGTTCAGTGATCGCCCGGTATGGGTGACCGTTCAGGGGTCAGACGTTCATGTCACTGCGGATCCAGATTTGGAGTCGGAGGGTGACCCACGGTTCCTGTCTTGGATTCCTTTTAGCAGAAGTAATGAAGTGGTATTTCATGGTGCCGCCGAGGACTCGGTCACGTTCGATTTGCAGTCGGACGACTTTGATGCGGTACTGGTCGCCCGTCGCGGAGCGCTGAGTTGGTTCAACGATGATGGTGGACCGGGACAGCATGCTCGTCTGACACTTCAGTTGCCGGAGAAGGGGGAGTATGAGTTGTGTGTTGGTAGCTATGGGTTTGTTTCTAATGTACGGGAACTGTTTCCGCTGGTGTGGACGCATGAGTTGTGTCCCGACATAGAATCTGTGTGGGAGTCGGAGATGTTGGGGGTGGCGAGTAGAGAGAGTGGATCGGGCGACTATACGTTGACGGCGTCTATCGACGATCACCAGATTGCGGTGGCGGGGACTTTTCCAGGAGAAGAGGTCCAAGGGGGGAGGTTGGAGACAGTATTTCGGTCAGGATTCCAGTCTATGGTTGGTAGGTCAAGCGATATGAGGCGGCTGAATGACTTTGCGCGTGTATTCGCTCTCGTGCGTGGAATTCACTTCGGGGGTGGTACGTGGGTCGGGTGGCCGGACCGGATTGCGTGGACGGATGCTGATAGAGACGATGTGGGAGGAAGGCGTACGCCGCAGAGGGTGCTGTTTGGGGAATTCGGCGAGGTCATGTGGCTCGTCAGGCCGCTGGAGGGCGACGGCCAAGAGATGCGGGCTGACAACGGTGGGAGGGAGTGAGAGGTGACGAGTGGAACGAGCAGCCAGAAACCCGGAGGGAGATGATGAAGCAATGGTGTTTCACCAAAATAGAGGATACGATCAGGCTGATTCTGTATATTTGCCGACTTCAGGCTGAAACGGCCTCCTTTCTGCAGCCCTGCGCACCGGTAATGTCCAGGGTGTCTCCCCGGCTTGGGGATGGTCCGGTTGTTCAGCCGCCTCGACGACCATGTCCGGAGCCTGGTGGGTAACTGGGGCTTGGGGGCCGGTCGGAGGGACAAGGGACGGCGGAAATCAAACTGAGACACTACGGGAAGCGCCGAGTCACTACGACTTGTCGGGGCTCCGCTGAGACCCGCGCGTCCCGAAATAGAACCCGATGACCGAACCGCTGAGGGTGCCGAACGCGGTGACCACCTGCGCGAAGTGCTCCGGTGGCGCCGACGACATGAGACCGCCGACCAGCACGTTCACGAACGATCCGACCACTATCACAGCCAAGATCGCGCGGAACGACCCATTCGGCAGGAACAGCGCGCGGTCCGGCCGCTGCTTATCGCTGTTCCCAGAGACGGGGATCGCGCCGCGACCTCGGATCCACCACGCGGCCACGGGGTAGCCGATCAAGGTGACGAACAACAAGAACGCCTGAAACCACAGAATCATCCCTAGGCCGGCGGGCGCGACCGCGTCTCCAGCGACGGCTTCTCCGGCACCATCCTGGGCAAGTACTGAGACGACTGGAAGGACACCGACGACAGCAGCCAGAAGCAGCAAGATGACCACCCAGGGCGTTTCGACGGAACGCCGACGCGGATTCGCAACGCTCATGTGCCCCCTCCGGCAATCACTCCAAGGTAGCCGAGACCAAGGCGACCTGTCCAGACCGGCGGCGGGAGTCGGACTGGAGCATGCGGCCGAAGGGTGCCCGGCCCGCACGAGCACAGTAGAAGCGTACCATACGCGGTCACTATACGGTCCAGTCCGGCGGGCCAGCCGCAACGCGCGTCAAGCAGCCAGATGGCGCGTGGTCCGCGACCGGCAGGCTGTCACTTAGGCTGTCAGGCGGCTCAGGCAGCGGCGTTGCGATGGCGTTATCGCCAATGAATATGGGGGTTCATTGGCGGGCATGGGCCACTAGACAACCACTTTGTAGTAGTGGTAGTCGGCCCGCACGGGCGGCTCGGTCCCGGGAATCGTCGGGCCCGGAGTGGGGTAGAGGGTCCAGCCCTCGACGCAGTGCCGTCCCTCGGCCGTGGTCGGGCCGTTGAGCACCGCGCACTTCGTGCGATCGAAGCTGGCCATGTGGCTCGATCCGGACAGGGCGGTCCAGACGACGCCGTCCCGGTCGATGTCGATGCCGCGGGAGCCGAAGCCGCGCTTCTCGGGCGGCACGTTCGGGTCGAGGACCGACGGCACCTCGTACATCTCGGTCACGCAGCTCTCCGGCGGGTTGTCGCCAACATGGAGTCGGGCGAGCTTGCCGGGGAACCGATTCGAGCTGATCCAGACCGCCTTCTCGTCGGTCGGGTCGGCGATGACGCCGTAGCTGCCGATGGACACCCGCGTGTCGAGCGCCGGGTCGTGCTCGACCTCCCGCCCGCGCAACGCCGGCTCGTTCCACGGCTTCGTGATCGCGCCGTCGCCGTTGGTGTCGAGCACCGTGGGGCACCAGCCCTGCGAGATCCGCTCGTTGGCGGTCTCGTCGTACAGCTTGGTGTCGATCCAGCCGATGGCCTGCCCGCCGCCGCTGAAGTAGAGCGTGTCGTTGTCGTCCTCGGCGAACTGCAGGTGGTGAGTCCCGAAGCAGGTGTCCACCAGCACGAACTGCTCCTGATCCGGCTCATAGAAGACCGCCGAACGGAAGCCGGTCGGCAGCGGGAAGTACTGTGCGTAGGGATTGTCCGAGCCCTCTCGGCAATAGTCCGGGTTGGCCCGGTTGCGGATGGCGGAGGTCATCCAGACCCGCCCCTTCTGGTCCATCATCGGGTTGTGCGGGTTGGCCGGGTCGTTCCAGATGAGCTCGTCCCCGAAGAACCGGGACGGCGCCGGCATGGACATGGCGATCATCCCCGGCACGGTGTCGGGGTCGACGCGCAGCGGGACGTCCAGGCTGGAAGCGGTGTGGGTCACCGGGTCGAGGATCGTGAGCGCGTCGTTGGAGATGTTCACGCCGTAGACCGGACCGTCGCCGTTGATGGTCGGATCGCGCTTGTCGGTGGTGATCTCGTCGTGGATGTAGTCGATCTCGGTGCCCCACTCCCACATCGAGACCACGACGTTGCGCTCGACCCCCTGCGGCCGCGGCGGCGCTTCGGGCACCGCGCCGGCGGCGATGCGGTCGCTCCAGTCGGCGAACATCTGCAGGCCGCGCATCCGGCCGAAGCGGTTCATGACGTTGGTCATCTGCCCGCCGCGCTGGCCCATCTGAACGCGGTGGTTCCAGGCCTCGAGGCTGGAGTCGAACTGGTCGAGGTTGTCGATCTCGCGGATGATGCGGCTGCCGAGCTGGTGGCACAGCATGCAGCCCTGCTTCTGGATGTCCACCCACTGGTCCTGGTGCTGCAGGGTGGCGGCGATGCCGTTGCCGTTCTCGCCGGTCCCCGGAAACTCGGTCGGCACGGGCGGCTGGATCAGCGAGTACCAGTAGTTGGCCGGGTAGACCTTCGCCGCATCGGCCGGCGTCGGGGCCACCGTGGCCTCCAGGTCCACCGTGTCGCCCGGCATCGCGGTCACGGCGTCGGAATCGACCAGCCCGTAGCCGCGCACCCACACGTCGTAGGTCGCGTCCGGCAGATCGGGAATCAGGTAGCGGCCGCCGTCGCCGGTCACCACGCTCTTGACGAACTTGGTCGGCAGGGAGGTGGTCTCGGCGATGACCCAGACCCCTTCCTCGGGGCCGTTGGCGCTGGTGACCACGCCGCTGATGTCCGCGTCGTCGGCCTGCACGCCGCTCGCGGCGCGGCCGGAAGCGGAGAGAGTGACGAGCGCGGCGGCGACGAGAACGGCGACGATCGACGCTCCTGCGAAACGCTTGCTCATGGCGATCCTCCGTGTTGCGGTCCGGCCGGCGCTCTGCGGTGACTGCCGGCGGCCGTTCGTGCCGAGCATGCCCCCGCGGGGGATGGACGTCAAGCAGGTTTGTCGTCGCGGGGAGTAAAGTCGCAGCCGGGAGTCTGCGCGGCAGGAACCGCGCAGACGGCGCTGAGCCGACGGGGGCAGGGACTTGCCTCCCGCCGCGTGAGGAGTATAGTGAGGGACTGATCGGCCGTTGCCGCGTCCCGCTGTGCCGGCCGGGTCGTTCGTTGAGAGCTCGCGTCGTCGGTGGTTGGCGTTCACCCGGGAAGCGGAAGCTGTGCTGGGGCGAACCTCTTCAGACCGGTTGGTGCCGGCGCTCGCGCCTGTAACCCTCCCTCTACGTACGGTCGTTCCTCCCATCGGCTCCCGCTTCGCGGAACGCCGCGTTCGTGCGCAACACTCTCGGAACGGAGGTGGAATCGTGCAGTGCGTCCGAAGGACCCAGTACGCCTGGCTCCTCCTCGCGGGACTGGCGCTGTGGCCGGCGTCGGCCACGGCCCAGAGCGCGATCGGCGGCCAGGTCACCGACAACACCGGCGGCATTCTCCCGGGTGTCACGGTGCAGGCTTCGAGTCCGGAGCTCATCGAGGGCAGCCGTCTCGCCGTCACCGACGGTCAGGGGCGGTACAGCATCATCAACCTGCGGCCCGGCATCTACAGCCTGAGCTTCTCGCTGGCCGGCTTCGGCACGGTCGTGCAGGAGAACTTCGACCTGCCGTCGGAGTTCACGGCCGAGCTCGACGTGCAGTTGTCGGTCGGCGCGCTCGAGGAGACGGTGACCGTTTCCGGCGCGGCACCGGTGGTCGACGTGCAGCAGGCGGCCCGCGTGCAGGTGCTCTCCCGCGAGGTCCTCGACAACGTCATCAACACCGGCAGTCCCTGGACCCAGGCGATGATGGTGCCGGGCGTGTCGATGGCGGGGGTCGACGTCGGCGGGTCGCGTTACGTCAACGACCTGCAGCTCGAGGCGCGCGGCGCCAATGCCAAGCACACCACCGTCATGCAGGAGGGCATGGCCCTCGACCTGCTGGCTCTCGAAGGCGTGCCGGTCATGTACAACCAGGATCTGGCCACCCAGGAGATGGCGGTGCAGGCGGGTGGCGGCGGCGGCAACGCCGAGATGCAGGCCGGCGGCGTCGTGATGAACATCATCCCCAAGGAGGGCGGCAACACGTTCAGCGGCCAGGGCTACGTGGGGCACACCGCGGGCGGCTGGATCTCCAACAACTACTCCGACCGGCTGCGGCAGGCGGGCACCACCGAGGCGGCGGAGTTCAACAAGCTGTTCGACTACTCCGGATCCATCGGCGGGCCCATCCTCGTGGACAAGCTCTGGTTCCACGAGTCGATCCGCTACTGGGGCGCCTGGACGCCGGAGCCGGGCTGGCTGTTCGACGACCGGAGCCAGTTCTTCAACGAGGAGGACATCATCTCCAGCGTCACCCGGCTCACCTATCAGGCGAATCCGAACAACAAGTTCAGCGCCACCCTCGACCGCCTGAACAAGCGGCGCGGACCGTTCATCGACCTGCCGCACGAGGCGCGCTACCGCGGCACGTGGCGGGCCACGCCCGAATCCGCGTACATCCAGTCCGCGTTCCTGCTCGACGACCAGCGCGGTCCCGATCCGGAGACCGCCCGCAACTACCAGAACAAGGGGCAGGGTTGGCACCACGCGCCGTACTGGCAGGGGCAGGCGAAGTGGACCTCGACGATCAGCAGCCGGTTGCTGTTCGAGGCGGGCTACGGCAGCTCCGGCGTCGCCGACTGCTGCAGCGACCCGCAGCCGAACACCGTGTTTCCGCGCTGGTCGGCCAACTGGCTGCAGTTCGTGCACAAGCGCGACCTCGATCGGAACATCCAGTTCGACTCGGTGGAGGACTTCTCCTGGAATCTGCCGGGCGAGCGGATAATGACCAACGTGTCCTACGTGACCGGGTCGCACAACTTCAAGACGGGCTTCTCCTACGCCTGGGGCACGGCCGAGCAGCATCGGTTCAACAACGGCGACATCAGCCGCATCAACATCCGTGACGGGCGCGCCTACGAGGTGCTGGCGGGCAACTACCCGTTCATCCGGTTGAACTCGGTCAAGGAGACCGGCTGGTTCATCCAGGACGCCTGGACCGTTGACCGTGTCACCATCACCGGCGGTCTGCGCGCCGACTGGCTCAACGGGTCCGTGCCGCCGCAGCGTGTTCCGGACGGCCGCTTCGCCCAGGGGCGCGACTTCGCCGAGGTGACCTGCGTTCCTTGCTGGGGGCCCGAGTGGTCGCCGCGCATCGGCGTCGCGTGGGACGTCTTCGGCGACGCGAGGACGGCGCTGAAGTTCAGCACCGGGAAGTACCTGACCCCGACCACCACGGCGTTGCCGAACCGGGTCAATCCGATGGCGCTGACGACCTTTGCCCTGCCGTGGAGCGATCCGAACGGCGACAGCATCGTCCAGGACCATGAGCTCGACTTCTCGCGGCTGCCGCCGAACTTCGGCACCCGGCGGTTGGACGACATCGACCCGGAGCTGGTGCGGGAGTGGAACGTCGAGACCTCGGTCAGCGTGGAGCGGGAGCTCACGCGCAACGTTTCTCTCAGCGCCGGGTGGTACCGCCGGTCGTTCCACGACATCCTGTTCACCGACCGCGGCTACGAGGGGATGTTCATCTACAACCAGAACTGGGAGGCGCCGGGGTCGTTCCGGGCGGTCGAGGTGGTCAACCCGCTCAACGGCGAGGTCTTCAACGTGTACGACCTCGCGAGCACGGACCTGGTCGGGCAGGTGGACAACCTGGTCACCAACCCGATCGGCCACACCGGCGTGTACAACGGACTCGAGTTCGCGCTCAACGCGCGGCTGCCGGGCGGGGGACAGCTCATCTCCAGCCTGACCATGCAGCGCAAGATCACCAGCGAGTGCGACAACCGGGGAGACCCGAACGGGGATCGCTTCTGCGACCGCAACGACATGAACCGCTACAACGTCAGCCTGCCGGGCGGCGCGCAGGTCGCCTACGACCCCGTCGACTTCAAGAACGACTTCAAGCTCGGAGGCTACTTCCCGCTGCCCGCGAACATGCAGTTCAGCCTGGTCCTGAACAGCGTGACGGGCCGTTTGACGGGGGACATCCAGCGCGTGGACGAGCTGCTGCCGGTCAACTGGCTCATCAACCGGAACACGGTGTACACCGCCGACGGCGGGTCCCACGGCCGCGCGCCCCGGTGTCACGGCGCCACGATCAACGGCGTGCCCTGCGAGCCGGGGATGCCGGTCATACCCGGCATGGTGCAGTCGTCGGTCACGGTGCCCATCGCGCCGGCCGGCACCATCCACCAGTTGCCCCGGACCAACATGCTGAACTTCAGCTTCCAGTGGATCGGCAACGCCGGCGGCATGGAGTTCCGCCCGCAGCTCGAGATTTACAACGTGACCAACACCGACGTCTGGTATGCCGAGGCGTCGACCAACTACACCTCGGGCGTCTGGGCGCAGCCGAGCCGCTACGTCCTCGGCCGGATGCTGCGCCTGTCGACGCAGTTGAGCTGGTAGGCGGTTCCTTCCGAGGCCGCTGTCCCCGCCTGTCCGGCGGGGGCAGCGGCCCTCCGCATGCCCTCGGGCGGGCACGCTTGCCGCATGTAGCGTAACGCGTTACAGTGCTTCTCGTGGACGAAGGGCAGGCAGCCACCCCAGCATCTCCAGCGGAGCGGATGCGGGCAATGCGTGTGCGTCGTCGCAGGCTTGCGGAACGCGAGATTCGGTTGACGCTGCCGGACGCCCGCAGCGATGCTGTACGAGCGCGCGTTGCGGATGCGGTCACGCGGCTCGATCCGGCCGGCGAGGCAGACGCGCTGGCGTGGATCGAGGCCGTCTCGGATTTCGATGCGTCTGCGCCGCGGTGACGTAGTGACGGTTGCCGCCTCCGGCGACTTCGGCAAGCCCCGGCCCGCGGTAATCGTTCAGAGCGATGCATTTCCTCGGGAGCATGCATCGGTCATCGTGTGCCAGATGACCTCCACCCTGGTCGATGGCCCGGATTTCCGCGTCACCATTGCACCCTCGAAGACCAACAATCTGCAAGCAACCTCTCAGGTCATGGCCGACAAGCCGGTAACCGTTCGACGCGAGCGGATCGGCACCCGGCTCGGGCGGTTGGATGCTCGGGATGTCCGGCGCCTCAACCGGGCACTCGCATTCTGCATCGGCCTGTCGGATTGATCTTCGAGCGATATTCCTGTTGACGAACCTCGCGCGCGGCATGAGCGAGCGGGAGGCGACACGCGCGGCGCGACGCAGTCTGGGGGTCGTCACGGCAATCAAGGAAGCGAGACGTCAGGCGGACAGCCTGTACTGGCTCGAGACGCTGTGGCAGGACATGCGCTATGGCGCGCGCGTACTGCGGCGGGCGCCCCGGTTTACCATCGCGGTCGTCCTCGTTCTGGGACTCGGCGTGGGCATGACCACGGCGGTGTTCGCCGTCGTCGACAGCGTACTCCTGAACGCGGTGCCGTTCGCGGACGCGCAGCGCCTGGTGGAGCTGAACCGGTTCGGACCGACCGGCGGCGGGCCGGGCCAGCCGGCGGCAATGGTGGAGAGCTGGCGCAACGAGGAGGCGCTGTTCGACGGAGTCGAGGCGTACGTCCGCGTAGAGCGTGTCTTCATCGGGGGCAGGGAGCCGGAGACGATGCAGGGCGCCCGCGTATCGCCGGGCCTGCTCCCGCTCCTCGGCGTCGCGCCCGCGCTCGGACGGGGCTTTACGCCTGACGAGACGCTCGGTACGGTCGCCATCATCGGCCACGCGACCTGGATGACACGTTTCGGGGGAGATGCGCCGCCGCAGGCCGATGCCGCCCTCGTCAGCCGCGATCTCGCGGACCGGCTGTGGCCGCCCGGCGCGGACCCCATCGGGCTGCTCAAGCAACAGGTGTGGAGGCTCGACCTGGAGCTGCCGGTCACCGTGCACGCCCTGGACGACGTGGTCGCGGCCACCCTCGCCCAGCCGCGTTTCGTTACGACGCTGCTGGCGGCGTTCGCCCTGCTCGCGGTGCTGCTGGCCGGCGCCGGTCTGTATGCGGTGGTGGCGTACGAGACGAGCGTGCGGACACGGGAGATCGGCGTGCGGGTCGCGCTCGGCGCTACCCGCGGCGCGGTGATTCGGCAGGTCCTCGGGAGCTCGTTGCTGCAGTCCGTCGCCGGGATCGTGCTCGGTCTGCTCGGCGCCCTTGCGCTGGCCCGGTTGCTGGCGCCCCTGCTGTACGGAATTGCGCCGACGGATCCGACGACGTTCGCAGTTGCCGCCGTGCTGCTGTTCGCGGCAGCAGCCGCGGGCGCCTGGCTGCCCGCCCGGCGGGCGGCGGCGACGGAGCCGATGATGGCGCTACGGACGGAATAACGCCGCCGCGGAACCCCCGGGCCGAGGCCGTCTTCGTCACCAACGACCGGTTAGCGGTCTTCCTTACCGGTAGACTCGGCCGCATGGCCGAGTTGAAGACCAAGCAGAACGACGCGAACGTCGGGGCCTTCCTCGACGGCATCGAGAACGCGAAACGCCGGAAGGACTGCCGCGCCGTCGTCGAGCTGATGGCCGAGATCACCGGCGAGCCGCCGACCATGTGGGGCGACAGCATCATCGGCTTCGGCAGCTACCACTACAAGTACCCCACCGGCCGCGAGGGCGACTGGATGGCGACCGGCGTCTCGCCGCGCAAGCAGAGCCTGACCGTCTACATCATGACCGGCTTCCAGCGTCACGAAGCGCTCATGAAGCGGCTCGGCCGCTACACGACGGGGAAGTCGTGCCTCTACATCGAGAAGCTCGAGGACATCGACATGGACGTGCTGCGGGAGCTCGTCCGGGAGTCCTTCGAGCGAGTGTCGAAGGGGCAGTACGGCTGGTGACAAGCAGCCGGGAATCTGCGCGGTAGAACGGAGCAGGCGCCTGGTCAGGCCCGGTTGGGCGGCAATCGGAGCCCAGACGACGATTGTCGGGCAAAACGGATTCGTCCCACGGCGGGTGCTCGGCACGCCTGCCGCAGGCGGCCCACGTCATAAATCGAAGAGGATTGATGCGGCATAGTGGGGCGATGGAGGCAAGCTGGGGCGACGCGGAACTGATCGGCCGGATCGAGGGCGGCGAGAGCGACCGCGTGGAGTTCACCGCCTCCACGACGGACCTCGACAAGTTCCGGGAGGCGCTCTGCGCGTTCGCCAACGACCTCCCCGGAAACGGTCTCGAGGCGGCGTTCTCTGACGAACGCATCGGCACGTATCTGCGGCCGCCCGGGGAGACCGGGAGCAGGCGCTGCGGCTCTACACGTGGGCGACAACGGCATTAGTCCCGTTAAGGCAGTGCGAGTTGCCTGATCGTCGTAAAGCATTGAAGCTAATAGACTTTGCCCGAGTCGATCGCGTGGATGTCCACCGTCAGCGAGGGTATCTCCGACGGGTCCGTAGGCGATCCGTTGCAGCCGGCGAAACCGACCGCCAACACGACTGCCGCCGCGCTTCGCATCGCCGCCGCACGCCCGCCGAACCCCTTCATGTGCGCTCCTGCTCACGCCCCGCCGCCGTTCAGCGCCAACAACTCGCGCGGAACTTCCTCGTCGGAGATGTCCGCCGACCAACCGTACGCCGCAGCCACGCGTCAAGGGCTGCATGCGCGTCGACGAGCCACCGTGGACGCGCGTTGTAGAGGTTCGTCAGCCGCCCGCCCTCCTGAGCGCCTTCGCGGCCGCCTCGTCGCGGGGGGCGGATCGCTTCTGGTAGCCGGGCACCGGCTCGTCGACCCACTCGACCGGTTCCGGCGGATTCGGCCAGCGGTCGCGCAACTCGACCAGCCGTTGTGCTTCCAGGGCTTCCGGTACGAAAAGCTCGCAACGTGTTTATAAACAATATCTTACGTCTTCTGTAGGCTTCCGTTTCCCCCGCCATTTCCCACGTCTTGAAGCGGATTCCAGCGGACCGTTCGCGCCGGCCGCGAACGGCCCGAGACGGAGGCCTGTGCCCGACGGGGCCGAGCTGCGACGACCCGTCGTCCGCTCGACGGGCGCTTGGTACCTTCGTGGTAGCATGACCTCGTGTTCGATACTCACGCGATTGCCCGTCGCCTGACCGATTCTGGCCTCTCCGACAAGCAGGCCGACGCGCTCACGGATGCTCTCCGGGAGGCGGCAGAGCATGATGCTGCGGGCATTGATGTCGAGACTCTGGCTACGAAGGCGGATCTCCGGGCCGAGGTTTCGTCCCTTGAGGCACGCCTCTACCGCGCAATGTTGATGCAAACAGCGGTAACGGTTGGCCTGCTTGGCCTGCTCCTTGGGGCTCTCCGCTGGCTCGGATGAGCGGGACGGTCAGGCGGACCTCGGCGCGATCGGAGCGCATCCGGCCCCTGCGGATCTGGACGCACCACGATGGATGATGTACTTCCCGGCGGGGTGCTGTCGTGATCCCAACGGCGAAACGACCACGTCGGCCGTGTGCTGAATGTGGGAAGCGACCCAGAGCATTCGGTCTCGAATGGTGTAGCGAGTGCTACGAGCGGATCGGGCCGACCGACGGCAGCCTCGGCTTCTCGCTCCGAACTGCGCCAGAACGTCCGCACGACGTACACGTGGACCTCACGGACATCTGGAGCGATCCGGACGCAGTGATCGCAGCCGTCCAGGATGCGCTGGCGGAAGCGGGCATCGACCCGGGTGATTTCCTGGAGGCCGCAAGCCCAGCAGCCGATGACGACGACGAACTGCTGATCACGTGCAGGGCTTGGGTGAATGTGAAGGTTCCGCTCAACGTCGGTGCGTGATCCTAAACAGGACAGGGTAATGGCGAGATCGAAGTACCTGGCAGCACTGACCGACGAGCAGCGACAACAGCTTGAGCAGCGCCTACACGATCGCCAGACGAAGAGCTGCTACATCTGTGACAAGACGATCGACCTCGTGCTACACAAGAGCCAGTTGGACATCGACCACATCGATCCACTCGCGGAGGACGGTCTCGACGACGAGAACAACTTCGCCCTGACTCATGCCTCATGCAATCGCAGCAAGGGAGCTTCGAACCTGAAGGTTGCTCGCCGGATCGCGGAGTTCGACCGACTTCAGGAAGATGCTCGTCAGGCCGGCCAGCGCGGGGCGAACCTCGGCGATGTCCTCAAGCGGCACGGCGGAGCCCGGGCGCGTCTGCGACTACGGTGCCAGGACGGGCATGCTGAGTTCAGCCTTGCAGAAGTCGGCCAGAATCAGGCGCTACGCGTGCCGCTTCTCCGCGACAAGCTGAGCGGGATGCAGTCGTTCTTCGCACAGTTGCCCGTCGAGTACCTGCACCACGACGACCGTATCAATCCGAGGAGCATCGGCTCGAATATCCGAGGCCTCATCGAAGAGTTCTTGGGAAGACGCCCCCAACTCCACGTGGGGCTCGCCTGGTGGGAGCCGACGGAGGATGGGGCGGGTACGGTCAGGGTGTTCGACGGACAGCACAAGGCGGCGGCACAAATCTTGCTTGGCGTGCGTGAGTTGCCCGTGCGGGTCTTCGTGAAGCCGGACACCAACGTGCTGCTCCAGGCCAACACGAATGCGGGCGGAAAGCTCCGCCAAGTGGCATTCGACGCGGCGGTGATGCGCCACTTGGGGAGCACGCTCTACGCGGAGCGGGTGAATCAGTACCGATCGCTTCGCGGGCTGGAGAACGGCGACTACTCGTTCTCCGAGCAGGATCTTGTGCGCTTCTTCCGCGGTGAACGCCGCGAGATGGCGCGCTACATCATTGATGCACAGCGCGACGCGGTGACTCACGACTCCACGAACACCCTGCTTGAGTTCGTCGAGTGGGCCGGTAAGGGGGCTGATCGGCCGCTCTCATACTCCGCCATCGAACGTTCCTTCTTCAAGGAATTCCTTCACAAGAAGGCACTCGATAGCTCGATCGACATGGGCCTGGAACAGGGGAACAACCCGCGGCAACTCGAACGCCAGCAACTCGTCCGCATCATGTGTCTCTTCGCCGAGGTGTTCTTCATCGGGAAATGGGACCCGGAAACGGGTGGCCGCAAGCTCGAAACGCGCGTTCAGAAGGGCGACTCGATCCAAGAGGAGCATCTGCGCGCTTGGCGTGTCGCGCGCGAGGAGGTACTGGGGAACGTGCTGCGCTGGCTTCGGCTAGTGATCGAGAACTACTTCGCGTTCGCGGCCCAGATGTACGACCCGCAGAAGCTGCTCCACCGACCACTCCCGGACATCCTGTGGGACCGCATGCGGAACTTCCTCACCAACCTTGCGGAGCTGCCTTGCTGGTCTGACCAGCACCTGAGTACGACGGTCTTCGGGCCGAAGCAGAACCTCGACTTCTGGGAGAAGGTCTTCCAGACGGGCAAGACGCCGCTGGGTATTCAGATCCTGGCCCAGCCGCTCGACCTCACTCAAATGATCCAGCCGCGCGGCGCAGGGAGCCAACTGTCAAACTGATTCGCAGGACGGGTGAGGCTTCTGCTCGCAGCGATTGCATCCGGCCGAGCCGGTGCCTTGAACGAGCGCCCGATGGCGAATGTAGCGGATCCCGATGGCTAGTTGTGGCCAGTGCTTTGCGGCAGTCGCCTTCCCGCAGGGACAAGTTTCCAAGGGGAGCGACCCAGCCCGGCGGGTGTGACGGAGGAACACCTGCCGGGGCCGAAGACCGCAGGTCTGAGGCAGGGTCGCTCCCGGCCTTTTCCCGACCCCGTTATGTGTACCGGGGGTGTCTCGTGGGTGCGCGGTTGGGCCAATGAATCCGGGCGCTCTTCGTGTGGGGGGTTGTGATCCGGGGTGTGATCAGGCTGTGATCGGGCGTCTGCTCGCGATCACACTCTCTCGCGGCATCTTTCCGGCCGGATCTCCCGCTTCGTGCCGTCGCGGTCATTCTCGTCGCCGTGATCCTCCTCGGCGATCTCGACCCGCCTTCCTGGTCGCCCCCGCTGTGGTCGGTTCCGTGGATCTTCCCGGTTGCTCAACGGCCCGGCGCGGCCCGGTCGGGCTGGTCGGCGGGTGGACGGTCGGCGTGGGTCGGGTGCGCAGGTCGCGGCGGTCTGGTTCGTGCTGTCGACTTGCCGCGTCGGTGCTCCGCGACATCGGAGCGGCGGTACCCGGTGCTTGATGAACGTCGAGACAGGGCCAGCCTTCCGGCTGGCCCGCAAGAGATTCCCGCACGGTCGGGCGCGGCTGTCACTCGAAGAGCCGTAGCGAAGCGGAGGACCCGCAAGGGTTGACAGCCGCGGTCGACCGTGCGCGAGGTAGACCGCTCCGAGCCGACGGCGAGGGCCTTCGGTCAGCGCGGTGCGCCGTCCGGCTGGCGCCCTGCATGGAGGTACGCCGCCCATTGGTCCATCAAGCGCCGCCGCCGCTCGAACAGGTCCGACCGCGCGTAGGCCGCCTCGACCTTGTTCTGGACGATGTGGGCCAGCGCCGCCTCGACCACCTCGCGCGGGTGGTTCGTCTCCTCGGCGGCCCAATCGCGGAAGGTCGACCGGAAACCGTGCGGCACGGCGGGGATCTCCAACGTCTTGAGCAGCGCCGACAGGGCCATGTCGTTCATGCGCTTGCCGCGGGCGCTCGGGAACACCAGCGGCCCGCCGTTGCCGGCCGCCCGCGCCGCGTCGAGGACCTGTTCGGCGCGGCGCGTCAGCGGCACCCGGTGCTCGCGCTTCGCCTTGGTCCGCGTGGCCGGGACGGTCCACACGTGGTCCGTCGTGTCCATCTCGTCCCATCGTGCGCCGCGCACCTCGCCCGACCGCGCCGCGGTGAGCACCAGAAACTCGAACGCCAGCTTGACGGTGGCGGTCGCCTTCGACGCCCGCACCTTCGCGACGGTGGCCGCCGTGTCCCGGTGCGGCAGCGCCCGCATGTGCTGGACAAGGTTCTGCTGTGGCCCGAGCACCGGCCCGATCCGGCTGCACGGGTTGTCGTCCCGGTAGTTCAGCGCGACGGCGTACTCCATGACCGTGCTGATGCGCTGGCGGACCCGCCGCGCCGTCGCCGGCCGCTCGTGCCAGACGGTCCGCAGCGTCTCGACCACGTCGGCGCTGGTCACCTCGGAGACGGGCAACTTGCCGAGCCGGGGGAAGGCGAAACGTTCCATGCTCGACAGCCAGTCCTTGCCGTGCTTGGGGTTGCGCCAGCCGGGCCGCATCTGCGCCAGGACCGCCTCGGCCGCGGCGGCGAAGGTCGGCATGCTCTTGAGACGGCGCTTCTCGGCGAGCGGATCGCCTCCGGCGCGTGCGAGCCTGCGGTTGGCGAGCGCCGCCGCGCGGGCGTCCTTGAGCGGGACGAGCGGGAAGCCGCCGAGTCCGAGTTCGCGGCGTCGTCCGCGGATGACGAGCCGCTGTACCCAGCTTCGGGTGCCGGTCGGCTGCACGTCGAGGTACAACCCGTCGCCATCGCAGTAGCGCCCGGCCTGTGCTACGTTGCGGACGAAGGCGGTCGACAGGGCGTGGTGGGGCTGCCGGCCGTTGGGCTTGGTGGTCCGGGGTCGATTCGGGAATTCCATCTCTGCCAGTATTCCCCTCAGCGAATGGCGGATACCGGCGGATCGTAGCGGACGGATCCGGCTGGCGTCAAGCCCGCGAATCAGTAGTAATCATTGACTATTCAGTCACATACGGACGATTCAGGACCACACCGGACGACTCCGGCTTTCCCGGTATGGTGGACAGGGCTACAGCCCTTGGATCGCAGTTCATGCGCCTGCGGTCGAGGAAGAACGAGCCCGCCGGAAACCCCAACCCCGAAGCCGCCGTGACCATCATCGGGTCCATCTCCACCTCAGTCGTCGAGGCGGCCTGCCCCCTCGCACTCAGCCGTGCGACGGGCTCCGGGGTCGTGTTCGAGCCGGTGGGCGGCCAGGGCGCGAGCCAGGGGAGCGTGCTGTGCGAAGCGCGAGCGGGCGGCCGCCCAGGCGAGACGAAAGCCCTCGGCGACCGACCAGACCGGGCCGGGCGCAGCAGAGGTCCATTGCCCCCTCGGGATCTCCCCAGGTCCCAAAGGGCTGTGGTTTCGAGGATAGTCGTGAGCGGGAGGTGAACATGGGTCAGTAGATCGGATCCGGAACCCCGCTTCGGAGCTTGTTCGTGATGGTCGTCTTCAGCCCCCGGCTGGCTGGGAGAGGAGGGCGCAAGAGATGGCCGCGAGAGCGTTTCCGACAAGTCTTCCTACCGCACGCCTGTTGATCCCGGTCCAACTGGGTCGGCCGGGGTCGGCGGGCGCTCGCAGTCACGAGCTCCCAACACCGTGCCGGCTGACCTCGGACGAGTGGGTGTTGGTAGCGCTCGTCCTGGCTTCGATTCTCGTTTTCCTCGGGGCGGCGATGATGATTCCGCCGGCTGCGACGGTCTATCGCGAATGGCCGTCGGGCACCTGCCGCGCGGTCGTAACGGGCGCTGGCGCGCCCGGCGATTGTGCGGTGCTGGCACCGTTCCATGATGTGGTTTGGGTTTCTCCGAGCTGGAATGGTCCGCGGGCTGACGGGGGCGCCGCTTGACGAGAAGGAGGGCCCATGAGTGCTGCGGTCCCACGGAACCGGCGTACCGTCGAAGGCGTTCGGGTGACCATCATCTTGCTGCTCCTGACCGTTTCGGCCTGCGGGCGGACCAACTCGCCGCACCTCGAGGGGACCAGCGCCGACAACGCGCAGTGGGCGGTTGTCCAGGGGTACCTCGACCTGCAGGCGGCCTGGGAGGAACAGGCCGGCGGCATGCATGACATCTTCGTGGCCGGCGACGGCACGGTCGAGGAGAACCTGCAGCGCGCCGAAGAGGAGCACGGGCAGTTGCCCGACGCGACTGCCGCCCTTGCCGCCGCTCGACAGCTCGTCGCCGCGGGTGGACCGTACGTGATCGAGGCGGCCGAGTTCCTCATCGAGCGCCCTGGCGCCCACTGCCCCGTGCCAGTCCCCGCGCGGCACATCCCATGCGTGGTCAACGAGAAACTCCGCCGCCTCGACCGTCTGCTCGTGCGCGCCCTCGGCGCTGAGGATCGCCCGCGCCGCAGCGACGGCTCGAATCACGCTCGGTCGCTTTCGCATGCTCGGTGGCCCACGGCGCAGTACCACCTGGCGTCCGGCCTGATGCGCGAAGCGAAGCGATCCATGATGTCGTCGTCGGACGAGGACCACGCTGCGCGCCGCGAGCGCGCCCTCGGGCAGGCGAAGGGACTCAGCACCGGCGTCGAGAACGAGACCTTCGACGACCCGATGCGCAGAGGGGGCGACGAGATGCCCCGGACGTTCGCGCAGGCCGAGGCCGACCTGATTGCCAGGATCGAGCACGCGACAGTAGGCGGTACGCTGCCGGAGTGGACGGGGCAGCGACTCGACGGGACCGAGGAGCCGCTCTCGGCCTACAGGGGACGGGTGCTGCTGATCGACTTCTGGGCGACGTGGTGTGCGCCGTGCATCGACGCGTTGCCGGAGCTCCGCGAGATGGTCGCCGACCTGCCGGCCGATCGGTTCGCGCTGCTGGCTGTAAGCGTCGACGAGGAGCTTGAGACAGTGACCGCGTTCATGGAGCGGGAGGCGATGCCGTGGTACAACTGGCACCTCGGCCGTTCCAGCGACCTGGAGCGGATCCTCGATGTGCGCGGCTTCCCGACCTATCTGCTGGCCGACGAGAACGGCAGGGTCTTGTCCAACGGCGACAACTGGCTGGCCCAGTTGCGATGCATGGCCGAGCGGGCAGTAGCGGGTGAGTCGCCCGACTGCCCTGCAGCGGAGTGGCTCGGCGCGCAGTGAGCGACCGGCGGGTCTTCGCGATTCTGGTGATCCGCCCCCCGCCGGCAGCTTCACCGTGACGTCCGGGAAGCGCCGAGCGGGCCGTCGAGATTGGCCGCGGTCGCGGCTCCTACGTCGCGGCGATGGCGATGACGATCCGCGGCGAACGACGGCGTACTGTCTGGCCGGGTAGCTCCTTCCGATTCCTGGCTCTGAATCAAGCTGGCGAGAACGAGCTCGGCCAGGCAGCCGGCGCCTGGATCGGGGCACTGACGGGCGCCGACAGCCGGCAGACATCGTGCCGTGCATGCAGGTCCAGGCAGACTGGCGGGGAGGAGAGAACTCGCATGGGAATCATCGAGACCATCGAGCTGTACCCGCGGACCCGGAGGGGAGCCTACTTCGACGTAGTCTTCATGTTCGCGGCGGCGGTCTTCAAAACTGCCGGCCTGGGAGAGCTTGCCGGCCAGGACTACCTGTGGCGTCTGTTGTGGATCGTCGCGGCCACGGGGTGGGCGTTGCGAATGCTCTACCTCGCGGACCGGGAACCGGAGGACAGCCGGTCGATGTGGCTGGCGCGTCGTGGGGGCGTGCTGATCGCGACCCTCATGTTCGTCGGCGTGGCGGTAGTCTGATTGCCTGAGCGGTTCGTCCGACGGGGCCGACCCTGTTCAGAGTCCGCCCCGTCAGACGTTTGCCCCGGGCATGCAAGTGAACCTGCGGATCCTCATCGCCGCGGCCGTCGCGGTGCTTCTCCCGGGCGGTTTCCCCTTCGCGGGGGAACCGCTCTGGTTCTCCCTTGTTCGCGTGGTGCTTGCTCGTGCTCATCGCAAGCCTGTGTCGGCTGGCGACGTGCTCGGTAGTTGTCTTGCCGAGGCGGTTCTCCGATCGCGCTGATTGCGCCATCACCTTCGTCACGGCGGAACGGAGGCGAGCAGCGGCTCGACGGGCGTCGGCGCGGTTGGCGGCTCGCGGCACAGACGCGGTCGGCGGGGTTGCGGTCGCGCGTTTGACGACGGCGGCGCGGACCGGCGCGATGAAGGTGAAGGCGCGGCGCCTCGGCGGATGCAGCAACAGTTCGCCCGCGACGTCGCTCTCGCGCAGGTCGCGCGTGGGAGGGCCGATCTCGCGAGTCTCGCGGACTTCCCACGGGTGGTCGTCATCGACACGCAGGACTCGCGCCGAGAGGAACGCATCTGACGGCGTTGCGGCCCAGGCGAGCTCGGCGGCAAGCACCGGCACCCAGTAGCCGAGTCGGGACGTCTCGTAGTCATTCAGCATCGCTACCCCGGCCGCATCGAGCACGTCGACCACCCATGGGCGCCGCGGCTCGGCCATGTGCCGGCGGCCACACGCGGCCCAGACCAGACTCGCGCCGTGGTCGCGCCAGCCGATCCCGATGCGGGCGACGAGGAAGCCGGCGCCGTGGCGCACTCGCAACTCGAACAAGCGCCCCCCCGGGGCGTTGATGCTGCCGCTGAGCCGGTAGCGCGGCCGAGCGGGCAGGACGATGCTTCCGCGAACCAGCTTCGGCAAGACTGTCTCGCGCATCGCGGCAATGCCGGCCGTTCCCAGGACGCACGGCTCGACGTGACGCACGTCGCCAGCCGGAAGTGTCACGTGGAGCATCGTGGCCGCAGTGCGCGGCATGCGCGTGCCATCGTTCGCACCCTGGCAAGGGTCCAGGTCCGTTGCTCGCACTACCGAGGCGCTCATGTTGCGATCTTCGGTTGGTGCATCACGTACCGATAGGTCGATGCGGAGTCCCGGACCGCGATGGAAGCAGCCGCCCCGATAGTCCCGCCGGGAGAACGCCCGCGTCTGCGGATGCAAATGGCGGAACAAGTCCGTGAGTCCAGGAGCGAGCAGCGAGCGACGTCGAGCCCGTTCTTCGTACGTGCAGCAAGTCCACCGGTGTGCTCGCGTCACCCCTGCCAGCGATCCGGTCTCGCCGCCGCTTGTGCCCTTGCCCGGAGTGCGCTCTCTGTGTCACACGTTCAGGGAGCATGGACGTGCGGCCTGCAGTCCCCGTGTGTCCAAAGACATCGCAACGAGGAGCGCCGTGGTGCCCTGCCGGGTCTTGCCGGATCCGGCCCGGTCGTCAGCCGCGCCAGCACGGCCGGCGCTACTGAACGAAGTGATACGTGATCGGGTCGAAGCTATCCCGCGCGAAGGAAACACAAACAGCAGCGGTTCCGAGCCGGTACAGCGGAGAGCATGGCGGACATGGGCCGGGATGTAGATGGCGCAGCCGGGGCCGACTGCCGTCGTCTCGCCGTCGATTTCCATCTCCCCCTGGCCGCTGACGACGTAATAGGTCTCTTCGGGTTCGTGGTGATGAGCCAGGAGTTGCGCGCCGGGCGGCAACAGTGCGATTCCCGTGACGATGCCGCGGCTTTGCGTGCGCTCGCCGCTGATGAGGAGCTTTCCACCGTATCGCGCTCGAGGATCGGTTGAAGCCCGTGCCGGCGTAGGCTGAAGCGGTGCGGTCTCGACCTCGTCGGTGAGCGGCAGCCAGAGCGAGCCGCGTGTCTTCCGTTGCGCGATCCGGAGTCGCTCCGCCCGCCAGTCCACCTCGTGTCGACGCGCGTCGTCGAGTCGTTCCTCTCCGGATTTCGGCGTCGTCTCGATTGCGTGTCGTCTCTGGCAGGCGCTGCAGTTCGCCGCGCACCGCGCGCCTGGCGCGGCCGGCACGCGGCCGATTCGCCGGTTGTGTCGTTTCAGCCGAGCGCGCGGCTCGCGCGCGGCGGGCTCCTCTTGGGGACGGTGTGTCGTTTGGGCAACGGCGCCTCGGCATCGTGTGCGATTCGGCGCGTAACCGAACTCGCCCCGGATGTCATCGCGGTCGTTGCGGACGATGCCGGCTATTTCGGCATGCGTGGCGGCGGGATGATGCGCAGGTTCCGGCACTGTTTCGGTCTCGATGACGTGCAACTCGCCTGGTCGCGCCGCTGTGGCCGTGTGGTCCATCCGCCGGCTGCTCGGCCGCCTTCCAATCGGCTGTCGCCTTCTGGCGATATGATCTCGGCTCGCCGAATGTACGGGCACACGTTCTTCCTGCCAAAGAATCTGCCAAATAACGTGTTGAGGCCTTCCCGCAGGGAAAAGTCGATTTGTGAGCGACCGCCGCAAGGGGGTCGCTCACAGGGTGCCAAATAGCCTGCCAAGAACTCGTACCATATATGCGCAAACGTTCATACGTGTTCTTGGCAGGCCCCGTATTCATTGACGTGTTACGTCGTTTTTCGCCCTGATCATGAGAACCTGCCGAACCATGTTATTTGGCCGATTGCGGAATGGCAAAAACTGCCGGGGGCCCTCCTGGGGTCCATTTTTGTCCGGTACAAGAAACGGTACCACCTGCCAAATATCGGTTCTTGGCAGGTAATAGATCGTTCTTGTCCAGGTGTGACGTCCCGGGTTCGCGGACCGCCGGTCGGTAGCCTTGTTCAGGACGGTGCGGGGCGCGCTTCTCGTGCCCCCCGGCCGTCGTGTGCGCCGAGGCGAGCCGGCGCGTGCAGGAGGTCCGTGATGGCGATGGTGAGGCTGACGTTCTTCGTCCGCGACGACATGCTCGAGCGCCACGACGCGTTGGTGTATCGCAGCGGCGTCAATCGTTCGCACCTGTTGCGCGAGGCTCTCGAGGTCGGACTTCCCGGGGTGCGCGTCGCCCTGCCGGGCTTGCGTGCCCGCTACGGCGACGGCAGGCCGGTTCGTCGACGCCGCGCGCTGGACCCGGTCGATGCGGCCGAGCGTGCGGATGCCGCGCACCTGCGCCTCGTGCGCGTGGCTCGCATGCTGCTGCGCCGGCGGCCGGATATCGGTTGGGAGGACCTGCGCGCGGCGCTTGACGAATCGTGCGCGCCGCACGAGCTCAGGCAGGCGCGGGACGAGCTGCTCGACCGGGCCGTCGCTCGCGTGCACGGGGCGAGTCAGCAGCCTCCAGCGCCGCTCGAGTCGCTCGCGCGCCTGCGGCGGGAGCCTGCAGTCGGTGGGCCACCCGGGCCAGGCGTGCTGGGGTTCGTCTCGGCGCGGCGGCGCTGGCTCGCGCGAAGCCCCGGTCCCGTTTCCCGGTTCGATCGACATGGTTTGTCAGTCGCCGTCCGCACCGCGCGTTTGCGTCTGCGTGCAAGACGGTGCGGCGATGCGCCGGACGCGCGGTTCGGCGATCCGACTCGACCTTGGTATTGGTCTTCGGATTATCGTTCTTGCCGCTGTACGGCGCAACGAGGTTGCGGTTGTAGTCCATGCCACGCGCCGCGAGGGGAGCGGGAAGGCGAACGAGTCCCGCAAGCAGCACCGAAGGCGACTGTGGCGGCGCCGGGTCGCCCCCGCGCCATCGTGCCGATGTCAAGGCCGCGCATCCATGGCCCGCTCCAGCCCTCGGACGCTACCTCGGCCGCGGCGTGTGCGAGGCTGACTCCTCGTTCCGAAACACCATGCGCTGCCGGTCAAGGTAGGCCGCCCAGTCGTCCATCAGGCGCCGCCGCCGGTCGAACAGGTCCGAGCGCGCATACGCCGCCTCGACCTTGTTCTGCACTACGTGTGCCAACGCCGCCTCGATCGCCTCCCGCGGGTGGTCCGTCTCCTCGGCTGCCCAGTCCCGGAACGACGAGCGGAAGCCGTGCGGCACGGCGGCGATCTCGTGGTACTGGAGCATCTTCGGGAACGTCGACGTCGCTATCGACCTCCCGCTCCGCATCGGGAACACGAGCCGGTTGCCGCCGCCGAGCGTCCGCGCCGCGTCGAGGACTTCCAGCGCCCGGCCGCACAGCGGGACCCGGTGCTCGCGCTTCGCCTTCATCCGCGCGGCCGGGACCGTCCACACCGCGCCGGCTGTGTCGATCTCGTCCCACGTCGCCAGCCGGACGTCGCCGGACCTCGCCGCGGTCAGCACCAGCAACTCGTCTGTTCGAGCACCCGCTCGGCGGCGTCGGCGAAGGTGGGAACGCCCTCGGCGCGGCGCTTCTCGGAGAGAGGATCGCCGCCGGAGCGGGCCAGCTTGCGGTTGGCGAGGGCCAATTCGCGAGCCTCGGCGAGCGAGACGAGCCCTGCGGCACCGAGCCCGAGTTCGCGGCGCCGTCCTCGGATGACGATGCGCTGGACCCAGCTTCGCGTTCCGGTGGGCTGAACGAACAGGTACAGACCGTTGCCGTCGGCGTGGCGTCCCGGCGGGGCGGTACGGACGAAGGCGGCCGAAAGCGCCTTGTGGGGATGGCGGCCTCGGCGCTTGGTTCGGCGGGCGGGGCCGGCGGATTCGATTACAGCATCCATTCCATCATTACATCCGGGAATGGGCTGCATTCGATGGGACTCACTGGAGCCGATCCGCCGCCCGCCAATGCGCGTTAACTACTTACACTTCAATACTTTACTGCATCATACTGGACCGTGCTGAACGGTACCAGGTCACTGTCAGATGTTAAGGCAGCGCGAACACGAACAGGTTGTTCCCCGCGCTCGGCGTGATCTCCGGCGTCAGGCGGATGAACCCCGACGCGGTGCCCGCCGTGCCGGTGCTCACCGCCACGTACTGCCGGCCGTCGACCGCGTAGGTGATGGGGAAGCCGGTGACCGCCGAGCCGAGGTTGATCTCCCAGAGCACCTCGCCGGTCTCGTCGTCGAAGGCGCGGAAGCGTCCGTTGACGTCGCCGCCGAACACGAGTCCGCCGCCGGTCGCGACGAGCGACATCGTGGCGGTTCGCTGCGAGTGGATCCACTCGGTGGCGCCGGTCTCCGCGGAGATGGCCTGCACGGTGCCGAGTTGATCGAAGCCGGGGGCGAACTCGGTGCGCACGGCGAGCGCGTAGAGATCCATGCCGCCGTCGCGGGTCGCCATCATCCGCGCGCAGGCGTTGCGCAGCGGCATGTACATGCGGTTGGTCCGGGGGCTGTAGGCGCCGGCCTCCCAGTCCTTGCCGCCGATCCAGGTGGGGCAGGCCAGCACGTCCTGGCCCTCGGCGCTGAAGACGACCTCGGCGTTCTCGATGACGTCGCCGGTCGCCCCGTCGATGGCGCTGATGACGTTCTGGGTCACCGTCGGGCGCGCCCACAGGAACTCGCCGGTGGCCCGGTCGAGGGTGTAGACCACGCCGGTCTTGCCGGGAATGCCGGTCAGGACCCGGCGCGTCTCGCCGGACGTGAGCCGCGGGTTGATCCAGCTCACCGCCGCCGGATCGGGCGCCACCGCGGTGTCGACGAGGATGCGCTCGAAGGGGTGATCGAGGTCCCAGTGGTCGTTGAGGTGCTGGTAGTACCAGACTATCTCGCCCGTGTCGCCGTCGAGGGCCAGCGTGGAGTTGTGGTAGAGGTGCTGGTTCTCGACGCCCCCGAGCATGAACTTCGGCGCGGGAGAGGTGACCGACGTGCCGACGTAGACCAGGTTCAGCGCCGGGTCGTAGCTCGGCGCCATCCACGAGCCGACGTGCACGCGCTCCTCGAACGGGACGCCGCCCCAGGTCTCGTCGCCCGGCTCGCCCGGCGCGGGGACCGTGCGCCGCCGCCAGACCTCCTCGCCGGTCGTCCCGTCGTGGGCGGTGATCACGCAGGCCTCGGGGCCGCCGCGCGGCATGCAGCTTCGCCCGGACACGACCTTGCCGCCCGCGATGATCGGTCCGGACGAATGGCGGGCCGGGTTCTGCGTGTAGTCGAGGATCGGCGTCTCCCAGGCGAGCCGGCCGGTCTCGGCATCGAGGGCGAAGACGTGGTTGTCGACGCTGGTGTCGATGATGTGCCGGCCGTAGATCGCGATGTTCCGGTTCGTCGTGAGGTTGCCGACGTACTCGGTGACGTCCTCGGGATTGTCGCGGCGGTACTCCCAGACCAGATCGCCGCTCACAGCGTCGATCGCCTGGATGACGTCCCCGGGATTGGGCATGTAGAGGACGCCGCCGTAGGCCAGCGGCGTTCCTTCCTGGCTGCCCTCGGTCAGGGCGCGCGACCAGACCATGCGCAGCGTGCCGACGTTGTCGCGGTCGATCTGGTCGAGCGGGCTGAAGCCCCATCCGTCGGGTGTGCGGCGCCAACTCAGCCAGTCGTCCGGCGCCGGATCCTCCAGCATGGCGTCGGTGACCGGCACGAAGTCCGAGGAGGCCTGCGCGTGGACGATCGGCGAGAACGTCGTCAGCAACGGCAGGGCGATGGCGGCGAGCAGTGCGCATCGTGCGGCGCGTGACAGGTACGGCATCTCGATACCTCCATACGCGGGGAGAGCCGGCGATCCGACCGACGACCGAGGCATCTTACAACTCGACGACCAGCGACTTCGCTTGCATCGACGGTTCGGAGTAGCGCTGCGGTAGCGTTGGCAATGGTCCTCGCCGCCCGGACACCACCTGGCGATCGGTGCCGGAACGCGTCGGAAATCCAGGACGGCAGCCGGGTGCGATGGACGGGGGTTTCGAAGAGCTCTGGCTGCCAGTGGGTCTGACTCGGAGGCTGTCCCGGCTCTGGTCGGCGCGCGGCTCACGAGCAGCAGGTTGCGGGAGCGCTATCGTCGGTTGCGCAGGACGAGTGGCTGCCGGCGGCCGTCTTGTGCAGTTGCCCGGCTTCTCCCGACTTGACGTACCACTCCCAGCGGGCTCCGTCGGGATCGGTCATCCACGTCTCGGTCTTCTCTGCGTAACAGCAGATCGTGTCCTCGACGCCGGTCGTCTCGATCCCGGCCCCGCGCAGGCGCCGTTCCGCCGACGCGACCTCCTCGGCCGTCTCCACCTCGACGCCCAGGTGGTTGAGTGTCGCTCCCTCACCACCCTCGAAGAGGACCAGCTTCAGCGGCGGATCGGCGATCGCGAAGTTCGCGTAGCCGGGCTTCACTTTCGCGGGGGCGGTGTCGAACAGGCGGGAGTAGAACGCAATCGCCTTGTCGAGGTCGGTCACGTTTATCGCTAGCTGTACTCGGGACATGGCGTGCTCCTTCGATGGCGTCAAGGGCAGCGTCAGCTACGTGCGTTGCACACGTTCGAGCAGTTCGGCCCCCGTGGCGCAGACGACGATCCAGTCGCCCACCGTCGTCAGCAGCGCGGCATTGTCGACGCCGGCGATCAGAGCCGCCAGTCGTTCCGCCGTACCGGCGTCGAACCGCAACGCCGCCTGGCGGCACAGGCGCGCCCGTTCGGCAGCGCGGGCCTGCTCGCGTCCCTCCGCGTGACCTTGCTCGTGTCCCTCCGCGCGACCTTGCTCGCGTCCCTCCGCGCGACCTTGCTCGCGAATCTCACCGCGCAGGCGGCGCAGAAACGGGCCGTCGCTCGACTCCCGGCCCTCCCGGTCGCGCAGCGTCCGGCCGATCCGCTCGAGTACCGCGATGGTTTCCGCAGAGAAGTTCGGCTCGTGCATGGCGCGGTGGATCTCCGCCGCCTTCCAGCCGGGAAACGCCCGGCTTTCGTACGCCGTGCTGTAGCCGTCCGGTTCCAGAACGTAGATCGTCAACCCCGGCGGACGGTTCGCCGGCCGGCTCTGCGCGGCCGCCTCGGGCACGTCCACCCACACCTCGCGCAGGCCCCACGACTCGTACAGGGCGAGCTTGCCGCGCCGCGCGTCGGTCGTGTGATCCACTTCCAGGACCACGTCGGGAAGCACGTCCTCGCCCACGACCATGGCGGAGCCGCCGGGGACGTCGCGATCCACGTGCAGGTACACCGTCTGATCCGCCTGCAGGATGCGCCGCCGCTCGCCGCGTTCGTCTCGCAGCAGCAGGTCCGCGGTGCCCAACGTGTCGATCGGCGCCCCGCGTGTGACCGCGATGAGCGCCGTCATCTGCGCCAAGCGTTGCGAGGGGTGCTCATGGTAGATGGTGGTCGGCTCGCACACCATGGCCGTCTCGGTGTCGGCATCCCAGAATTCGATGCGGCCCTCGTGGTCCGCGATGGCGTCGCGGGAGATGTGTACCGGACGGCAACCCGGGAACTCGTGGACCGGTTCCGGCGGCGCGGACACGGATGCCCGGTCCGACAGCCTCGATGACAACTTTCGGCGCACCGGCGGCGCCGTGTCGGCGTGACGCGCGGACGGAACCGGGCGGGTGATCGCGGTGTCGTTGTCTGCCATGCGTGATGGGTGGCGACCTCGGCGTGGCGGCCGCCCCGGCGCGTGGAGCCAGTCCAATCATGATACGCTCGCGGCCCTACGTTTTCAACTGTATTCGCTCCCGCGGTTTCCCTGGCCGAGTCTGATCACTGACCGTCCGGGAGCGCGAACACGAAGAACGTGTTGCCGGCGCTCGGTCGCAGCTCCCGCGTCAGGGCGATGAAGCCGGAGGCGGTCGCGGCGGAACCGGTGCTGACCGCCACGTACTGCCGGCCGTCGACCGCGTAGGTGATGGGAAAGCCGGTAACGGGCGAGCCCAGGTTGATCTCCCACAGCACCTCGCCGGTCTCCTGGTCGAAAGCTCGGAAGCGGCCGTTCACGTCGCCGCCGAAGACGAGTCCGCCGCCGGTCGCGACGAGCGACATGGTAGCGGCCCGCTGCTCGTGGATCCAGAGTGTCCGGCCGGTCTCGGCGGAGATCGCGTGCACGGCGCCCAACTGGTCGGTGCCCGGCGCGAGCTGGTGACGGACGCCGAGCGCATAGCCGCGCAGGTTTCCCTCCAACGTTGCCAGCATCCGCGCGCAACTGTTGCGCAGCGGCATGTACATCGCATTGGTCAGCGGGCTGTAGGCCCCGGCCTCCCAGTCCTTGCCGCCGATCAGGGTGGGGCAGGCCAGCACCTCCTGGCCCAGGGCGCTGAAGACCACCTCGCCGTTCTCGGTCACCGCCCCGGTGGCGCCGTCGATGTCGCTGATGACATTCTGCGTGACCGTGGGGGTTGCCCAGAGGAACTCGCCGGTCTCGCGATCGAGGGTGTAGACCAGGCCGGTCTTGCCGGGGATGCCGGTCAGCACCTTGCGCACCTCTCCGTTCTCGAGCCGCGGGTTGATCCACGCCACCGCCTCGGGATCCGGTGCGACGGCGGTGTCGACGAGGAGCCGCTCGAACGGGTGGTCGAGGTCCCAGTGGTCGTTCAGGTGCTGGTAATACCAGACGATCTCGCCGGTATCCGCATCCAGCGCCAGGGTGGAGTTGTGGTAGAGGTGCGCCAGGTCGGCGCCGCCGAGCATGAACTTCGGCGCCGGCGAGGTGACCGACGTCCCGATGTAGACCAGGTTCAGCTCCGGGTCGTAGCTCGGCACCATCCAGGCGCCGACGTGCTTCCGCTCCTCGTACGGCACGTCGCCCCAGGTCTCGTCGCCCGGCTCGCCGGGAGCCGGAATCGTGCGCCGCCGCCACATCTCCTCGCCGGTCGTCGCGTCGTGGGCGACGATGACGCAGGCCTCCGGCCCGCCGCGCGACGAGCAGCTCCGGCCGGAGACCACCCTGCCGCCGGCGATGATGGGCCCGGAGCTCTGCAGCGCGGGATGTACGTCGTAATCGAGGATTTGCGTCTCCCAGGCCTGCCGGCCGGTCTCGGCGTCGAGGGCGAAGACGTAGCCGTCCGCGCTGGTGTCGATGATGCGATTCTCGTAGATGGCGAGATTGCGGTTCGTGGTGGCCAGCCCCTGGGTGGCGGTGTCGTCCGGCAGATCGCGGCGATACTCCCAGAGAAGGTCGCCGGTGGCGGCATCGATCGCCTGGATGACGTCGCGCGGGTTCGGCACGTACAGCACCCCGCGGTACGCCAGCGGCGTCGCCTGCTGGCTGCCCGGCCCCATGCCGCGCGACCAGACCATGCGCAGCTCGCCGACGTTGTCCCGGGTGATCTGCTCCAGGGGGCTGTAGCCCTGGCCGTCGAGCGTCCGCCGCCACATCAACCAGTCGGCGGGTGCCGGATCCCGGAGCATCGCGTCGGTGACGGGGACGAAGTCGGCCGAGGTCTGCCCGTAGCCCGCCGGCGCCGCCATGGCGAGGCAGAGGACGGTGACGGCGCAAACCGGGAAGAGTCGGTCGGCACGGAACCGGTACGGCATCTCGGCACCTCCAGGACTTCACCCGCTCGAGCGCGTCCGACGCAGTGATTCGTTTACGGTATCAGCTTCGGTCGTGGTATAGAACACGCCATGGATGAACAGAAGCTCGCGGTGAACCGGCGGCGTTTCATCACCGGACTGTCGGCGGCGGGGATCACCTCCACGCTGCTGCCCGGCGCGCTTGTGGCGGTGGCACAGGATACGGACGAAGTCACGGTCGAGATGCTGGCGGCCGCGCAGCGCATCGCGGGGCTGAATTTCACCGACGAGGAGCTGGAGCGCATCGCCGCAGGGCTGAATCGGCCCGGCGGGCGGCCCGACGTCGGGACCCTGCGCGCGGCCAACCTGGGGAACGCCGTGCAGCCGGCCATCGTGTTCAACCCGGTGCCGCCGGGGATGACGCTGCCGAGCGAGCGGCATCCGATGCGCCGCGCCGACATCGCGGTGACGATGCCGTCCACCGACGAGGAGCTGGCGTTCCTGCCGCTCACGCACCTGGCGAAGCTCGTCGAGACACGCCAGGTGAAGCCGTCGGAGTTGACCGAGCTGTACCTGGCCCGGTTGCGGCGGCACGACCCGGCCCTGCACTGCGTCGTCAGCTACACCGAGGAGATCGCCCGGCGGCAGGCGCAGCGGGCCGACGAGGAGATCGCGGCGGGCATCTACCGCGGGCCCCTGCACGGGATCCCCTGGGGCGCGAAGGACCTGTTCGCGGTCCGCGGCACGCGCACGACGTGGGGAGCCTCGCCCTACCGCCACCAGACCATCGACACCGACGCCACCGTGTACACGCGGCTGACCGAGGCGGGGGCGATTCTCGTCGCCAAGCTGTCGATGGGCGCCCTGGCGTCCGGAGATCGCTGGTTCGGCGGCCGGACGCGGAACCCGTGGAATCGGGAGCAGGGGGCGAGCGGATCGTCGGCCGGCTCGGGAGCGGCGACCGCGGCGGGGCTGGTCGGGTTCGCCATCGGGACCGAGACGCGCGGCTCGATCATCTCGCCGTCGACCCGCAACGGCGTTACCGGCCTGCGCCCGACGTTCGGGCGGGTGAGCCGCTACGGCGCGATGGCGCTGGCCTGGACCCTGGACAAGATCGGCCCGATGTGCCGCTCCGCCGAGGACTGCGCCCTGGTGTTCGACGCCATCCAGGGTCCGGACGGTCGCGACAACACCCTGCTCGACGTTCCCTTCAACTGGGACGCCGAGGCCGACCTCGCCAGCCTGCGCGTGGGCTACCTGCGGTCGAGCTTCGACGAGGACACCGTCGATGAAGATCCGCAGAACCCCGAGCGTGCCACTCTGGAGCGACAGACGATGGCGAACAACCGGGCCGCCCTCGAGACGTTGCGCGGTCTGGGCGTGACGCTGGCCCCGTTCGACCTGCCGGACGTGCCGGGCGGCGCGCTGGGTTTCATCGTGGGCACCGAGGCGGCGGCCGGGTTCGATGTGGCCACGGTCAACGGCGAGCTCGCCAGCATGCGCGAGGCGCCCGAGGAGAGCCGCTGGCCCGACCGCTTCAGCGCGGCCCGCTTCGTCCCGGCGATCGACTACCTGCAGGCCAACCGGTTGCGGATGCAGATCATCGAGCAGGTCCACGAGGCGCTCGGCGACCTGGACCTGTTCGTCGGCAGCAACCTCGGGCTGACCAACTTCACGGGTCACCCGGAGATCAGCATGCCGAGCGGGTTCTTCGAGGGATCGCCGACCAGCCTGCGCTTCACCGGCAAGCTCTTCGGCGAGGCGGAGATGTTGCGGCTCGCGCACGCCTGGCAGGGGGTCACCGACTACCACCTGCAGCATCCGCCGCTCGGCTGATCGGAAAACGGCTGGCGCGTCGAACAGAGCGGGGCTTCGCCGCCGGGCACTGGAGGGATTGACCGCCGCCGGCCTGCGATGCGGGCGGCCGGCCTCAGTATTCGATACGGTCGGCTTTTTCCTGCCACTCGCGGAAGACCGCCAACGCCGGCTCGCGCAACAACTGTCGCGAGGGGATTTGGCGCTCGGCCCGGGAGAGCTTCATTTCCTGGTAGAGGTTCCGGTCGTCGAAGGCGATGCGCCTGGCGTCGTCGGCGGTGTTGGCGAAGTGGATCCTCTCGATGCGCGCCCAGTAGATGGCGGCGAGGCACATGGGGCAGGGCTCGCAACTGGTATAGATCTCGCACCCTGCGAGGCGGAAGTGGTCCAGCTTGGCGGCCGCCCGCCGGATGGCCACCACCTCGGCGTGGGCCGTCGGATCCTTGCGCAGGAACACCTCGTTGTGACCCTCCGCGACGATCTCGTCGCCCCGGACGATGACCGCGCCGAACGGGCCGCCCTTCCCGGCCCGCATCCCGAGGCGCGAGAGCTCGATGGCCCTCGCCATGAATTCCTGTTGCATGGTGTGGTGCCTGGGTGTCGAAGATGCCGATAGATGTGTATTACGTGCGCAGTGCTGCTGAACGTCAGGGCCGCGAGGATGAACGCAACGCGCGGGTCCGGCGCATGCGGACCCGGCGTTGCGGTGCCGGCGGGGTCGCCCGGCCAGTCATTGCGGGTGGCGGCCGGTAGCCAGCCCGTTCCGCTCCGGGCGGACCGGGACTGCCGTGGCTCAGTCGTTCGACGGCTCCGGTCCCAGGCCGTGCTCGCCCAGGAACGCGCGGATCGTCGCGTAGATGTGCTGGTTCTCCGCGGGGCTGAACCCGCCGTGCCCGCCGCCCTCGATGGTGACGAGCTGGTTCGGCACGCCCCACTCGTCCAGCAGGTCGTGCAGGCGCGTCGCGTGGTCGTAGGGCACGATGGAGTCGGCGTCGCCGTGGATGGTCAGGATCGGCGGCGTGTCGCCGTGCACGTAGTTGGTGGGCGAGACACGGCGCGCGACGTCGTCGCGGTCGCTGTTGCTCCCCAACCAGGCCTCGGTGAAGTTCCCGGAGGTTCCCGGCGTCCGATGGGCCAGGTCGTAGACGTCGGTGATGCCGTACCAGTTGATGATGGCGGCCACCTTGAGCGGAGCCGTCGACGGGGGCCCGATCGGCCACATGCGGTTCCGGTCGCCGGGGCACTGGCGATCCAGGCCGGCCGATGCCGGGAGCATGCCGGTCGTGAGCGACAGGTGGCCGCCGGCGGAGTTGCCGGTCACCACGATGCGATCGAGGTCGAAGTTGTACTGCTCCGCATTGCGGTAGACCCAGCGCAGCGCACAGCGGCAATCCTCGACGGCGGCCGGGGCGTGCGCCGTGCCCGCGAGCCGATAGGAGACGTTGACCACGTTCCAGCCCATCTCGAGATAGGGCAGGAAGGTCAGCGCGGAAGACTGCCGGCTGCCGTTGGTCCACCCGCCGCCGTGGATGTAGATGAGCGTCGGCGCCGGTTCGGACGCCGCGCGCGACCGGTAGACGTCGAGCGTCAGGTCCTGCCCGCCGGCACGCTGGTAGGTGATGTTCGCGCTCAGGCTGTAGCTGGTGGCCACCCGGACGAACGCCGCCGCCGCGTCATCGGTCTGTGCGCTTGCCGCCATCGGTGTGCCGAGCGCGAGCGCGCCCGCCAAGCCGATCGCCGCGAGGTGGAGAGCTCTCATCACTGTGCCTCACTTTCTGTCTGTCTGTCGTCGCAGGTGAACGTTCCCAAAGCTGCTCCAAACCTGCTGATTCTGTCATTCCTCCAGCAGCCAGTCGAGCGGGAACGCGGCGAAGACGATCTCCCGGCAGTCGTTGCGCTGGCCCGCCTACCCGGAGCGATGGGGCGCGAGCGCGCCGCCGGCGGCGAAGGTGGCCCCGTCGCCCAGCGCCTCCTCGATCCGCAGCACCTCGTTCCACTTCGCCATCCGCTCGGACCGCGCGAACGAGCCGACCTTGAGCTGCCCGGCGCCCCAGCCGACGGCCAGGTGGGCGATGGTCACGTCCTCCGTCTCGCCGGAGCGCGCCGAGACGATGGTGGCGAAGCCGGCGGCGCGCGCCGCATCGAGCGCCGCGCGCGTCTCGGTCACCGTGCCGGCCTGGTTCGGCTTGACCAGCAGCGCGTTGCAGGCCCGGTCCCGCGCGGCCCGCTCGACCCGCCCGGCGTTCGTGACCAGGTAGTCGTCGCCGACGATCTGCACGTGGCCGCCGGCCGCCGCCGTGAAGCGCCGCATGCCGTCGATATCGTCCTCGGCCAGCGGATCCTCGATCGACACGATGGGGTACCGGTCGAGCCAGCCGATCAACAGCTCGATGAGCGCATCGCGGTCGACGGCGCGTCCTTCGACGCCGAGCTGGTAGCGTCCCGCGTCGTGGAACTCCGAGGCGGCGACGTCGAGCGAGATGGCGAGATCGTCGCCGGGCCTGCGGCCGGTGTCCTCGATGGCCCGGACCAGGACCTCCAGCGCCTCCTCGTTGGTATCGAACGCCGGCCAGTAGCCGCCCTCGTCGGCGACGCCCTGCAGCCGGCCGGCCTGCGCCATGCGCGCGCCGGCGGCCAGATACACCTCGGCCGTCCACTCGAGGGCCTCCGCGAACGTCGTCGCCCCGACCGGCATCACCATGAAGTCCTGGATGTCGACCCGGCGTCCGGCGTGGGCGCCGCCCCCGAAGATCTGGATCTCGGGCAGCGGGAGCAGGGCAGGGCGGTCGCCGAGGAGGTAACGCCACAGCGGCAGACCTGCGGCCCCGGCGGCCGCGTGCAGCGCGGCCAGCGAGACTGCGATCAGCGCGTTGCCGCCGAGCCGGCTCCGGTTGTGGGTGCCGTCGAGATCGACCAGCGCCTGGTCGAGGCCGGCTTGGTCGGTGACGTCGAGCCCGCGCATCGCGGGTGCGATTTCCTCGCGGACGTTGCGCACCGCGGACGTCACGTCGTACCCGCCCAGGCGTATCCCACCGTCCCGCAGATCGATTGCCTCGCCGCTGCCGGTCGAGGCCCCGGCCGGGGCGCTGGCGCGCCCGATGACGCCGCCGGCGAGACGGACCTCGGCCTCGACGGTAGGGCGGCCGCGGGAGTCCCATACCCGGCGGGCCGAAACCTGTTCAATCGTGGATGATGCGATCGTCATGTAAGGGCCATGCAGGTGGCCGGAAGCGTCGGGCGGCGCGGGTCCGGGACGTCGTCGGGTCGAATCGGTCTCATGGCACGGATCCGGGCAGCGCCTCGGCCCAGGCTTCCCGCACCGCGGAAAGGGTGGCGGGCGGATTCAGGATCAAGGGCCGCGCCGTGCGCCGCACGCGCTCCCGGTCAGCCTCCGCGGTGATGTACTCGACGGGCGACTTGCCGTCGACGCGAGCGAGGAACAGCCCAGGAAGGAGATGCGCCGCCCGCTCCTCGATCGCGGCGCGCGCCTCCCACTCGACACCGGCCCGGTACGTCTGCGCCAGCACGTCGAACGCCCGCAGGAACGCCGCGGCGGCGGACGGCGTCCAGAGGCACTTGAGCAGCAGGTGGTTCAGGCAGAAAGCCAGATCGAAGGCGGGATCGCCGTACCACGCGCACTCGGCGTCCAGGAAGATCGGACCGTCCGGCCCGATCAGGATGTTCTTCGGGCTGACGTCCCCGTGCACGAGCGCATGCTTCGTGCCCGCCGTGCGCGAGACCATGGCCTGCAGCGGGTCGGCGAGGTCGGGGTGCCGGGCCGCCGTTGCGACCAGGTACGGCTCCAGCCGGATCGCGTAGAAGATGTCGTCGGTGGCGAAGCGCGCCTGCACGTCCGCGCGACCGGCCGTGGCGCCATGGATCGCCACGAGGCGCTGCGCGACGGCCCGTGCGGTGTTCTCTCTGGCGACGCCGTCCCGGAGCTGCGCCTTCCAGAGCGGATGGGCCGCCGGATCGAGAAAACCCATCGCGAAGCAGCCCGCCTCGACGTCGTGCGCGACGAGCGGCGGCACGCTCGTCGGCGCGATGCGGCCGGCCTCGCGCATCCACTCCCACTCGTAGCGGTTCCGCTCGACCGGCGCTTCCCAGACCGCCGCGACCTTCAGTCGGGGGAGCGCCCGCTTGACGCAGACCGGGCCGGCGGGCAGGTCCACCCGCCAGATGTCCGAGGAGACCCCCCCGGCGAGCGGCGTCATCGGCGGCGGGGCCTGCGCTTGAACAAGGCCCATTCGGGTGAGCGCCTCCACGATGATGGCGTCGGGTTCGGGCACCTTCCCGCGTATGATAGCGAGCGGCGCGTGGGGAACGCCGCGCGTGACCGGTGGCCGCACCTGGCGTGGCTGTCGCGTCTCGGAGCCGCCGGCGCGTGACCGGTGGCTGCACTTGGCGTGCCTGTCGCGTTTGGGAGCTGCCAACCAATGAACGTCGTCTATCACTATTCCGCGGGTCCGGGTCTGACCAGCCGGCTCGCGGCGCTCGAGCGCCAGGGACTGTCCGTCTCCGTCTGCGCGATGTCGGACCACGCGCGGTTCGCCGAGCTGCTGCCCGCAACCGAGGCGCTGTGGCACCTGCTCGAACCGGTCACCGCGCAGGTCGTAGCCGCGGCGCCGCGCCTGCGCCTCGTCCAGAAGATCGGGGTCGGCGTCAACACCATCGATCTGGAAGCGGCCCGGGACCGCGGCGTCGCCGTCTGCAACATGCCCGGCACCAACACGCAGGCCGTCGCCGAGATGACCCTGCTGCTCATGCTGGGCGCTCTGCGGCGTGTCAGCCAGCTCGACGCGGCGGTTCGAGCCGGGCGAGGCTGGGAACTGCCGGACGACCTCCAGGACCACTACGGGGAGGTGTGCGGCCGGACCGTCGGGCTGGTCGGGTACGGCGCCGTGCCGAGCCGGCTCGCCCCGGTGCTGCAGGCGATGGGCGCACGCGTCCTGTTCGCCAGCCGCGGCGAGAAGCCGGAGGCGGCAGGTGAGCGCCGGCCGCTCCCGGACCTGCTCGCCGAGAGCGACGTCGTCTCGCTGCACGTGCCGCTCACCCTGGAAACCGAGCGGCTGATCGACGCGGAGGCCATCGCCCGCATGAAGCCGGGCGCGGTCATCGTCAACACGGCCCGCGGCGCGCTGATCGACGAGGCCGCGCTGGTCGACGCCCTGCGGACGGGACGCATCAGCGCGGCCGGGCTCGACGTCTTCGAGGCCGAGCCGACGCCGCCCGGCAGCGCGCTCCTCGCGCTCGACAACGTCGTCTGCACGCCGCACCTCGCCTGGCTGACGCGCGAGACCCTGGAGCGGAGCCTCGCCGTGGCGATCGAGAACTGCCGGCGGCTGGAGGTCGGAGAAGCCCTCCTGCACCGGGTCGTGTAGCCGCCGTATTCAGCAACTCTTCAGAATCCTGTTTCACGCAATTCGTTAGGATTCCTACCGGGCAGGCATTGAGGGAGGGCATGCGACCAGGAGCGGCTACCTGCTTCGCGGTCTTGGCGTTGAGCGTCGCAACGCTCGCGGGGCAGCGAACGGCGAGCGAGTATCGTTGGAACCTGCCACCCGGCGTGCCGGAGCCGCGGTTGCCGGTTGACGCGCCGATGACACCCGAGCGAGTGGAACTCGGGCGCTATTTGTTCTACGACACGCGGCTGTCGGGGAACGGGACGCAGTCCTGCGCCGCGTGCCACATACAGGCACTCGCGTTCACGGATGGCCGCTCGCGGGCCGTCGGTTCAACCGGAGACCAACACCCGCGCAGTTCCATGTCGCTCGTCAACGTGGCGTACCGCGACGCGCTGACGTGGGCGAATCCGACGCTGCGGTCGCTGGAAGAGCAAGTGCTCGTGCCGATGTTCGGAACCGATCCGGTCGAGCTCGGCCTTGCGGGGCACGAGACGCGCGTCTATGGCGCGCTTGCGGCCTCACCGATCTACCAGCGTCTGTTCGCGGCCGCCTTTCCGCAGGCAGCAACGGCTGACAATGATGGGCAACGCGTGGAGCAGCTGATCACGACAGAGAACGTGGCGCTGGCCCTGGCGGCGTTCCAGCGCTCGATCGTCTCGTTCCGGTCGCCCTACGACCGCTACCGGTTCCATGGAGACGACGCCGCGCTGTCTCCGTCGGCCCGTCGCGGGATGGCGCTCTTCTTCTCACGTCGGGCACGATGCGGGGGCTGTCATCTGGGACACACGGTTTCGACCGACCTGGGGCTCAATCTGGACGGTGGCTCGAAGGCGGCCACCAGTCCGCTGAGCGGTCCGCCCGTGTTCCTGTTCCACAACACGGGCCTCTACAACCTGCCCGGCCCGATTCCCTATCCGGCCGACAACACGGGGAAGTACGCGCACACCGGGGATCTGGAGGACGCCGGCCGGTTCCGGATTCCGACGCTCCGCAACGTTGCCGTCACGGCGCCCTTCATGCACGACGGCAGTATCGCGGCGCTCGGCGAGGTGCTCGATCACTACGTGGCGGGGGGGCGCGCTCCGAACCCTCGGCAGAGCGAATCAATCCAGCCGCTGACGCTACGGGAGGACGAACGGCGGGACCTCATTGCGTTCCTGCAGAGTCTGACCGACGAGGCGTTGTTGCGCGACCCGCGCTGGAGCGATCCCTGGAGCGCCCCGTAGCCCTCTCGGCAGCGTTCCCTGCCGGTTCAGGGAGTTTTCAGAAACTCTTCAGACTGAGGGCGCTTCTCATTCAATAGACTCGCCTGTGAGGTGAGACGCTCCACGAGCACGGGCCGCCACGTCCTCTCGCGCGTGCTGGCCGCGGTCGTCGGCGGCTACGCCGCGGCCAACGCCGTGGCGGTCGGCCTCGCGCAGATCCTGCCGATGTCACGGGGCGACGCGGTGATGACCGGCATCCTGCTGACCTATATCGTCTATGCAGCCGCCGTCATCTGGGTCTTCGCGGCGCGCTCGGTACGGCGGGCGTGGCTCGGCATCCTGCTGACCACTGCTGCGTTCGGAGGCCTCGCCCTGCTCGGGAGGGCGGGCGTGTCATGAACGGCGGATTGCGGCAGTCGATGGCGTGGCTGCACACGTGGACCGGGCTTCCGGTGGGATGGGTCCTGTTCTTCGTGTTTCTCACCGGCACGCTCGGGTACTTCGACAGCGAGATAGACCGGTGGATGCGGCCGGAGGCGCCGCTGGCGCTGCCGGCGCCGTCGCAGATGGACGGCCTGGCCATGGGCTTGGCGCGGCTCGAGCGGGTGGCGCCGCGGGCGTCGCGATGGACGGTCTTTCCGCCGAGCGGCCATGACGTGCCCAACGTCTCCATCTCCTGGAGCGGCCCCGGGGCTGCCTCGGGCCGCCGGAGCGAGGCGCTCGACCCCCGTACCGGGACACCGTTCGAGGCGCGCGCGACCGGGGGCGGCCAGACGCTCTATCAGCTTCATTACACGCTGCACTACCTGCCGCGTCCCGCGGCGCGGTGGCTCGTCGGCATCTGCTCGATGCTCATGCTGGTGGCCATTCTCTCCGGTGTCATCACGCACAAGAAGTTCTTCACGGATTTCTTTACTTTTCGTCCCGGGCAGGGGCAGCGCTCGTGGCTCGACATCCACAACGTGCTCAGCGTGACCGCGCTGCCGTTTCATCTCGTGCTTACGTACAGCGGCCTGGTCTTCTTCGTCTTCACCTACATGTCCCCGGTGCTGGATACCACCTACGGGCGCGACCAGCGCGACCGGTTCTTCGACGAGGCCTTCCGCAACCCGCCGATTCCGGAGCCGGCGCGCGTGGCGGCCCCGCGGGCCCCGCTGGCCTCGATGTACGAGACGGCCGAGCGCCAATGGGGCGAGGCGCCGCTGCGGGTGGTGTCCGTCTACAACCCCGGCGACCGCAACGCGCGGGTCGTTTTCACGCGCAACCACGTCGATGCGGTCAGCAACGGCGGGCGCATGGTCTTCGACGGCGCCACGGGCGCGCTGCTCGAGCGCTTCGACCGGCGCACCGGACCGATGGCGGTGAACGACGCGCTGCTGGCCCTGCACGAGGGACTCTTCGCGGGACCCGTGCTGCGCTGGCTCTACTTCCTTTCGGGGTTGCTGGGCACGGCGATGATCGGCACGGGACTGGTGCTGTGGACGGCCAAGCGAAAAGCCAGAGCGGCGGCCGCGGGTGCGTTGCCGCCGGCCATCGGGGTGATCGAACGTCTCAACGTCGGCACGATCGTGGGATTGCCGATCGGGATTGCGGCGTACTTCTGGGCGAACCGGCTGCTGCCGGTCGGGATGGCGGACCGGGCGGCGTGGGAGGTCCACGTCCTGTTCCTCGTGTGGCTGGCGATGCTGGCCTTGCCCTGGCTGCGTCCGGCCCGCTGCGCCTGGACGGATCAGCTCGGGCTGGCCGCGGTCGCCTACTGTGCGCTCCCCGTACTGAACGCGGCTACCACGGACCGGCACCTGGCGGCCTCGATACCCGCAGGCGCGTGGGAGGTGGCCGGCTTCGATCTCGTCTCGCTCGCGGCCGGACTGGGCTTCGCGGCGGCGGCCGTGTACCTGTACAGGCGTGCGCCCGAACCGGCGGGCGCGGGGGAGCCGGCCGGCGGTTCCCGCGACGACGCGTCCGCTCTCGGTGCGCCGGGCGTCCCGTACCCGGAGGACGCCGCCGGATGACGCTGGCCGCGTTCGCGTTGAGCTACTTGGCGTTCGTGACGCTCGGCCTGACGCAGGTCCGCCACCACCGGCGCGTGTACGGCTGCGATCCGGCCAGCCGGCGCCGCCGGGGAGGCCGGTGGGCCGGCTGGATGCTGCTCGCTGCGAGCGCGGCGGCGACGGCCGGCGCGTGGGGGCCGGCGACGGCGGCGGTGGCGTTTCTGGGCGTGGTGACCATAACCGCCTTTGCGGTCGCGTTGCTCTTCACCTACGCGCCGCACGCGGTTGCCCTCACCCGCGCCGCCGCAGCGGTCGGCGCCTGCGCCAGCGTGTGGGTGGGATAGCGCCCCGAAACGCCTCGCCGGCTCGGCGTTTCGGTCCATCCCACCGCTCCACGACCTTGCGACCCAGAACTCCGCTTCGCTGCGGTCTGCGGCGCAAGCTCCTAGCCCCTACGCGATCACCTCGAACGGCTGGGCGATGCTCTCGTCCAGGATGAGGGTCGGATCCGCCGCCAGCCACCTCGCGAGCACGTCGGCGTAGATCTGCCGGAAGTCCACGCTCGGCTCCAGCCCACCGTCGTGCTGCCGGCCGAGGTCGGCAGGCTCGCCGAGCAGGCCGGGCCGCACGCGCCCGCCGGCCACGAACAGCACGCTGGCGTCGCCGTGGTCGGTCCCGTGACTGCGGTTCTCCTCTATCTGGCGTCCGAACTCGGAGAACGACATCACGAGCACGCGCTCGAACTGTCTCGCCGCCTGCAGGTGCGCGGCGAAGGCCCGCAGCCCCGCCCCGAACTGGGAGTAGAGCGACTCATGCACGGCGAGCTGGTTACTGTGCGTATCGAACGACGGGGACGTGAACGTCGCGAACGATCCCAGGGTCAGGTAGTAGATCCGTGTCGGGGAGCCGGTCTCGATCAGGTTGCCGGTCCAGCGCAGGGACTGGCCGAACTCCGTGTCCGGGTAGTCGAACCGTTCTCCGCTGCCCCCGGCGGCCCTTCCCAGTCGGTCCGCGGTCATGGCCAGGGTGTTCTCGATCTGCCGGAGGTAGTCGAGCCGGCTCCCGCGGGACCCGGTCCGCGCCGGCTCGGGTCGGCTCCTGCCCTGCATGTCGAGCACCAGGCGCGGATGGGCGACCGACTGGCTGTATCCCGAAGACGACGCGAGCGTTCGGCCGAGGTCCGGCCCGAACTGCAGACCCGCCACCGGTTCGGAACCGCATTCGCACCGGTGATCGAGATACCGGCCGAGCCAGCCGTGCTCGGGCGCGGGATCGCGCACGGATCCCGTCTCGAAGATCTCGGTGCCGCGCGAGTGGAGCCGGGAGGAGTTCGGGTAGCCCACGCCCTGCACGATCGCCGCGTGCCCGTCGTCGATGAGCCGCTGGTAGTCCACCAGCCAGGGGTTGAGACCGAGCTCGCCGCCGACCTGCGGGACGGTGTCCCGCTTCGCGATCGCGATGGTCGGCCGGGCGCGGTAGTAGCGGTCGTCCCGGATCGGCACCACCGCGTTCAGCCCGTCGTTGCCGCCCATGAACCGGACGACCACGAGTACCGGACCGTCGTACCCCGGCGCGTCCTGGCCGGGTGCGGCCGCGGCGCTCCGGGCGAGGAACTGCGGCAGCGTCGGCGTCAGCGCGAACAACCTCAACATCTCGCGGCGGGTGAGTGCGGTCATGGCTCCACTTCGTCCTTTCGGGGATGACGTCAGGCCAACTGGTATTCCGGAGTCGCGACGATGCGCCGGATGGCCTCGGCCGCAACGGCTTCGGCGCCGGCTCCGGCGCCGGCGGACGGCACGGCCGACGGATCGACGCCGGGCGCGGGGTCGATCCGCGCCAGCAGCGCGCCCGGCGCCGCGCGCCGGTAGCGCTCGCCGACGAAGAGCGATGCGGCTTCGGCGCCGTGGTCGCCGGCCGTCGACTCGACGATGCCGAGGGCGGGCGCGGCTCCGGTCGTCAGGATCCGGCCGAGCTGGTACCGCACGGCGAGGCGCTCGGCGGGCCGGAGCCACGCGTCCTGACCCGGCCAGCCCGCGTTGCCGAACGACGGGGTCTGGAACAGCGTCTGACCGGCCGCGGCGAGCCAGGCGCCGATAGCCGCCAGCGGCGGCGTGGACACTTCCAGTTGCCGGCAAGCGCCGACCGCCAGGTGCACGGGACTCTTCACCAGGGCCCATCGCGACGCCTCCGACCAGAAGGCGTCGGACCCGACGATCTCGCGCACGAGCGCGACGATGGAGCCGTCGGTGGCCCGGTAACGGGCGGCGAGCTTCCGCTCGAGGGACCCGTTCGGGTCCTCGACGCCGAGGTGGCGCATCAGGAGCCGGGAGTACCGGGCCGTCGTAGCGGGGTGCCGAGCGAGGTAGCGGACCGCGGAGGCCGCGTCGAAATTCTCGGTCCGTCCCAGGATCGTCTTGGGACGGTCGACGAAGTGCGCCGGCTCGAACACGGGCCGCAGCCCGGTCCGCCGCTGCGACCGGAAGCCCTCCGGATTCACCGGCCGGCCGGGCTCGTAGCCGCTCGGGGCGACGAGCACCCAGCCGGTCAGGGCGCGGCACAACTCGGCCACGTCGTCCCGCGAGTAGGCGCCGGGCCCGACCGTCCAGTTGTTCAGGACGAGCTGTCCGGGCCGGAAGTCCTGGAACTCCGGGTCGAACATCGCCGCTTCGCGGTACTCGTCCATCCCGACCTGGATCATCATCGCGGGGTCGGTCACGAGCGATTCGAGAAGCGCCGGGACGGTTCCCACGCAGCCGCGGCGCAGCCGATCGTTCCGGGCGTGCAGCGCCTGCGGCATGTTGACGCTGCCGGTCGTGCTGCCGAGCGTGCCGTGCAGGAAGAGCACCAGGTTCTCCCGTAGCGGCGCCGGACCGGACACCATCTCCTGCAGCCACCAGTGGCGCAGGCGCTCGATGGCGGCCTGCGCCGCCGCGTCCTGCGCGGCGAACGCGCGGTTGTACTCTCTCGCGGTCGTATCGGTAAACAGCAGGGCGCTGTTGATCCACTCGGTGAGCACGAACGGCGGCGGCACGGGACGGGGAGCCCGCTTCGCCCCGTCCACGAGCGTGTCGAGCGCCTCGTCGACCGTCAGGCCGGTCAGCGCCGATTCGAGCTCCTCGGTCGCCGCGAATGCGACACGCCGCAGGAGGTGCCTGACGTCTTCCGGGCGCGAGAGCCTTCGGCCGGACGCTTCACTCTGCATCGGAGTCCCTTTCCGGGGCGGTGCTGCCGCCGCCCGTCAGTAGCGGAAGCGCAGCCCGGCGATCGCCCAGCGGCCGGGGCCGAGAAAGCCATCCTCGTAGGCGTACTGGTCGAACAGGTTCTCGACCTTTCCGTAGATGTCCATCCGCAGGCCAGCCCCGGTGGGCAGGTCGTAGCGCAAGACGAGGTCTGCCTTCATGGGCCCGTGGAAGAGCATCCGCCGGGCGTTCGCGCCGTACGGCGACAGGAAGTAGTCGCTCGCCGCGAACAGGTCGAAGGCGACGTTCACCCGGTTGGCGATCCACTGGGTTGCGGTGAGCGTGAACATGTGCTCGGAGAGACCGGGAACGCCGAAGAAATCGTCGCCGATAGTGGCCGTGTTCGACCTCGAATCGGTGTAGGTGTAGGCGATCCGCAGGTTGGTGCTGGTGCTGGGCGCGGCCTGCACGCTCATCTCCACGCCCCGCGCCTGCCCGCCCCCGGTGTTCCTGTAGCCGCCGAAGCGGTTGAACGGATCGGTCGCGGCCGGGAAGTTGGCGAAGTCGAAGATGATCGTCTCGAGCAGGTCCGTGTAGAAGAACGTGGTGCTGAACTGCATTTTCGAGTCGAACCACCACTGGTCCACGCCCGCGTCGAAGGCGACCGAACGCTCCGGGTTCAGGCCGGGATCCCCCCAGTAGCTGAACGACCCCGAGAACGACGAGAAAGAGCCGCCGAAGCGTTCGAATGCCGAGGGCGCCCGGTAGCTGTTGCCCACGTGCATCCGCACCTTCGTACCGCTGGTCGGGACGAAGTAGGCCACCGACACGTCGCCGGTGTACGCGGTCGGTGCATCGAACGCCACGCCGGCGTAGGGGTGGCTGCCGCCGACGAACAGCGGATCCTGCAGGTCGAAGGTCTGGAGGCGCGTCCCCAACGTGGCCTGCAGCCTGCCGTCGAGGAAATGGAGCTGGTCCTGCGCGTAGAGCGAATGGCTCGCAGACCCGATTCTGACCGAGGCGTCGTTGGTCGAGCTGGCGCTGAAGTACTCCTCCCGCTCGAACTCGTAGCCGGCGTTGAACGTGTTGGAGGTCCCGAACGCGGTGTCGAGCCGCGCCTGCAGCGTGTCGATGCGGCCGTCATAGTTGCTGCGGTTGCTGGTGGCCGGCTCGAAGGGACCGCCGCCGAGCGGGCCGTCGAGGAACGCGCGGTTCGTGTCGACGCCCTGGTAGCTGACCCGGTAGGTCGTGCCCGCCGCCACGGTGTGCTGCAGCGTCGCGCTGCCGTTGAGAAACGAGGATTCCCGGTTCGCGTCGGGGTCGTTCTGGCTCGGCACGAACGTCGCGTTCCCGGCGCTGAACGCCTGTCCCTGCTCGAACAGGGCGAGCTGATCGGTCGGCAGCGCCCGGGCCGGCACCACGCCGGTTGCCGGGAAGTTGGCGACCACCTCGGCGGGAAACGCCGGGCTCTCGGTCAGCCGCAGATCGTCGCGGGTATACCAGAAGCGCCCGGTGGCCGACAGGCCCGGCGTGAACCGGTAGCGGACCGTCCCCTGCGGGGAGACGCTCTTGTAGGGGTTCTCGCCCCGCACGCCCTCGGTCATGTTGATGTACGCCATGGCGCCGCTGTAGGTGAACCGGTCGTTGGCCATGCCGCCGCGAATGCTGGGCACCGTGCGCACCAGCCCGAGGCCGCCGCCCTCGATCAGCAGGTCGCCCTCGGGCGCCCCCGCCCCGGTGCGGGAAGTGACGTTGATCACGCCCGCCATCGCGCTCGAACCGTAGAGCGACGATCCCGAGCCGCGCAGCACTTCGATGCGCTCCGTATCGACGGTGGTCAAGCTCTCGTAGAACGCCGTGGCGTCGCCCTGTGGGCTGGCTGCGTCCCGGAACCGCATGCCGTCGATCAGCAGCGCCGTGTCGTGGCCGCGCAGGCCCCGTGTCTGGATCGTCGTGTAGCTGCCCGGTCCCCGCAGCGTCTGCACCCGGATCCCGGGAAGCGTGCGCAACGCCTCGGTGATGGATAGCTCGTTCCGGAGCGCGATCTCCTCCGAGTCGATCACGTCAACCACCTTGGCGACCTCCTGGACAGCCAGCGGCGTGCTCGATGCGGTGACGACGACCTCGGCCGCAATCCCCGAGACGGCCAGCTCCAGATCGAGCGCCTCATCGCCGGCGACGGTGACGACGGCGGAGCCGGATAGCGAGCCCCCGGAGGCGCGGCCCTCCAGGACGTACTCGCCGCCCGGGATGTCGTCGAAGACGTACTGCCCGTCCGGACCGGCGTTGCCCTCCCGGACCTGCCCGCCCCCGGTGCGTTCGTAGAGGAGCAACTCGGCCTGCGGAACGACGCCGCCCTGCTGGTCGAGAACTCGTCCCACGAGGCTGTCGGCATACGTCGACCCCGGGAGCAGCAGCAGCGCAGACACGACGGCCCCAGCCGCATGGCCGCGGCGCAGGGTCGACGCCGCATCGAGACGGTGACGCGTGGTCGTCCGCCCGGCGGCCGCCGGGCGTCGATCTGCAACTCGCTTCATCATCGGTGAGTACTCCCCACGCAACTCGGTTCTCGCAATCGACACCGTGGTTCCCTGTCTTCGCCGACACCGTGTGGCTGGCACTCAAGCCTAGTGGCAGCTTGCGTCCGGGTTCCTGAAGTTTTTGTGAAATATCCCTGAAGTTACGGGAGGGCTGGGTGGTGCGGCGACTCAGCGCGATGCAGACGCAAGCTCACAGGATGCCGATCTCCAGGCGCTTTCGCCGCAGCGGCAATCGCCTCCATCAGGCGCACGGCGTGATGGGACCTCGCCAGGAACGTGCGGTTGTCGAGAAGCAGGATCTGCTGCTTCCGCGCCGCTCGCCGCCGACAGGGATGGGCCAGGAGGCTTCAGCAAAACTTAAGCAATCGTTAAGCAAGGTGGCCGACCGCCTCATTGGATACTTATCAGTTGGACCGCATGCGGCGGTGCCTGACAAGCATAGGGAGGAAAGGCAATTGACATCGGATTCGAATTCAGGATCAGTAGTCGGTGCAACGCGCGTGCGCAGTAGCTGCGGCACTGTCGCCGCGCTCACTGCAGCGCTCGGGTTGCTTGTGGCGGTTCCGGCGGCCGGCCAGCCGTCGGGCATGGTGCAGGGAACGGTCGTGGACGAAGGCGGCGGCGCGCCGCTGGCGGCGGCCGTCGTCACTATCGAGGAGCTGGCCCGGTCGGCCACCACGGGTTCCGACGGTGCGTTCAGCTTCAGCGATGTACCGGCCGGGGACTATAGCCTGACGGTCAGGCGGCAGGGATTCGCGCCGCTCACCTCACATATCACGGTCGCTGCGGGCTCGCCCGTGCGCCTCGACCTGCGGTTGCCGGTAGCGGCCTTCGAAGAGCGCGTTACGGTCACAGGCATTCGCGGCGAGCTGGGGCTCGGTGAATCGGCGGAGGCCGGCAGCCGCCTGGGCCTGCGCGCCATGGACATTCCGGCTTCGATCGACGTGATCGACAGCACGGTCATGCAGACGCGCGGCTTCCAGCGGATCAGCGACGCGCTGGAGACGGTGCCGGGCGTGCTCGCGGGCCACAGTCCGGCCGCGCCGTCGAGCTTCTCGGTGCGCGGGTTCACGCGCTCGCAGATCACGGTCCTGCGCGACGGGATCTGGCTCGGCCCCGCCAATATGGTCATGCGGCCGCAGAACACCTTCAACCTCGACCGCGTGGAGCTGCTCCGCGGACCGGCGTCGGTGCTCAACGGCCAGGGCGCGGTGGCCGGCACGGTGAACGCCGTCACGAAGCAGGCGATGGCGACGGACGAGCCCGAGTTCAACGCGTTGCTCTCGTACGGGCGGTTCAACACGCATCAGACGGCCGTCGGCGTGAACGGGCCGATCAGCGACACGCTCTGGTACCGCTTCGACGTCAGCCGATACGGTTCCGACGGCTTCGTCGAGCGCATGAGTCCGAGCTCGTCCAACGTCACGGGCAACCTCTTGTGGCGACCCGCCCCGCGGGCCGAGTTGCGGTTCAGCGTGGACTACCTGACCGACGACGTCGGATCGTATTTCGGCACCCCGCTGCTGCCGACCGCGGTGATCGGCGAACCGCTCGACGTGATCACCACCACCACCGGCGAGGGAATCGATGCCCGCACGCGTTTCCTCAATTACAACGTGACGGACGCGGTGAACGATTCGTCACAGCTCCTGCTGCGCGCCGACGCCGAGGTGCAGCTCAACGATCAGGTCACGCTGCGCAACACGGTCTACAACTTCAACGCCAAGCGGAACTGGCAGAACGCGGAAGGCTTTCCGTACTGCACCGCCGTCGTCGACGTCTGCACGACGGTGGGCCAAATTCAGCGCTACTACGGCTACTTCTTCGTCGACCACGACCAGCAACTGTTCGGGGACCGCGTGCACCTCGACATCAGGACCCCGGTCGGCGGGCTCGAGAACCGGGCCACCGTCGGCTTCGAGGCCTCCACGCTCGACTTCGAGCGCGGTCGCGGGTTCCGTCGGCAGCTCCCGCTCGTACCGGGCGACGCGGTCGATGTCTTCAACCCGGTGCCCGGCACCTACGGGCAGCGCGAGCTGCGCGGCATCAGCCCGACCTACATCGATTCGTGGGCGTTCTTCGCCGAGGATTCCCTGCCGCTGGGCGATCGTGTCAGGCTGACCGGCGCTCTGCGCTACGAGGTTATGGATCTCGAGCGCGTGAACCGGAACGCGGCCGGCGCGGTGGAGCCGAGCGGCTTCGCGCGCGAGTTCCGCTGGTGGAGCTGGCGCACCGGCGCGGTCGTGAACCTGCGCCGCGACCTGGTGGCGTACGGCCAGTTGAGCAACGCGAAGGATCCCGTCAACGCCAACATCCTTCTGGTCAACGCGAACCAGGATTTCGACCTCACCGACGCACGGCAGCGGGAGGTCGGTCTGAAGGCCGACCTCGACGGTGGACGCACGCAGGTCACTGCCGCCTGGTTCGACATCGAGCGGGACGACATCCTGGAGCGGTTCGCCCTGGACAGCGCCACGACGATCGGCGGCATCCAGTCGCGCGGACTGGAGTTGTCGGTATCCACTCGCCCGAACACCGACGCGCGGATCGGCGCGAGCGTGGCCTACACGGATGCGGAGTTCGTGCCGTCTGCCAATTTCGTCCGGTTCGCAGGGAACACGCCGCCCAACGTGCCGACTGCTGCCGGCAATCTCTGGGGCAGCTACCGAAACATCGGCGGCGCGCCGCTGGAGGCGGGCGCCACGGTGCGCATCGTCGGCGATCGTCAGGCCAACAACGCGAACGCGATCGTCCTCAACGGCTACGCGCATGCGGATGCCTACGTCGCGCTGACGCTCGACCCCGTGCGCGTGACGTTCAACGTCGACAACCTGACCGACACGGCGTACGCCTCATGGTCCGACATCTTCTACCTGGGGCAGACCGATCCGTCGTTCATCTACGCCAACCAGGTCATGCTCGGGGCTCCGAGGACCTACTCGGTGATGCTGCACGTCGAGTTCTGACGCGGCGACGGGCTCCGGGGTCTTGACGGCGGCGAGCGCAATGACGGCCTGCAACCGCTGGCTGATCTGGACGCATCGCCATGTCGGGATCCCGGTCAGCGTCCTGTTCGCTTCAATCGTGCGCCGTCGACGCTCCGCGCCGCGGCGTGCCGTTGCGCTTTGTCCAAGTGTCGGTCGGTGCGAACGCCACGGTTCTTGCAATTTCCGCCACCCATTCCGTTCCCAAATCTCGATCTGACTCAATCCCACTCTGCGAGACTGGCTGGGCGGCTGGGCCGGCTGCGGACGGGCGCGACACAGGTCGGGAGGTCGTGGCCTGCAGGGCCTTGACGAACGCGGCTCGACCGATCGCCGCCGACTTGTGTGAGCCGCCGAGCTTTCTCGCCCGAACTACCAATTTGGGTAGGGACAAAGAGGGGCGCTTCCGTATAGGTTCTTTCCATGCTCAGTCCGGGCTGGTCCGGCCACGGGAACGTCAGATCCAGCATGGCCGCGTTCCCGATGAGGTCTCCGAAACCGGCCAGCAGACGGACCATCCTCTCCGCGCGTTCCGCGTGCTGGCCGATGAAGCGCTACGGTCGATGTTGATGCAGTTGGAACGCCTGTATTCGACGACGGGTCGGCTGTCGATCCCACCGGAGCAGTTGCAGCGCGCATTGCTGTTCCAAGTGCTCTGCAGGGTCCGCAGCGAACGTCTCCTGATGGAGGAGCTGGACTACAACCCGCTGTTCCGGTGGTTTGTCGCGTTGAACAGGACGGATCGGACGACGTTTGGCAAGAATTGGGACCGGTTGCCGGCCGGCGAGGTTGTGGCGACCTTCTTCGACGCAATCAGTTGTCAGGCCCGTGCGGCGGGTCCGCCCTCCGCAGCCCGTGGAAGAAGTGTGTTCGCTGAGCCCTGCTGTTCAGGCAGCTTGGCGATGAGCAATTGAGCCGACGAGCGCCGTCGGTGTCGATCTGAACCCCCCAAGCGCGCCTCAGACGCCCCCAGCGGTCGATCAGACGGCCGATCAGGCGAAAAATCGCCGAAAGAGCCCGCCCCTGCAGGCTCCGGGGCGTACCGATGCCGGTCTGGTGGCGCAGCAGCAGCCCGATGTTGCAGGCGGCCGCCTGAATCAGCACCCGCTTGCGAACATTCTCGTGACCGCGCACCCACACGCGACGCATGCCCCCCGTCTCGTACATGTGCGCGAACGTTCGCTCCACCACCTCGCCCCGGCAGCGTTGCAGGCGACGACCCCGCCGCCCGCGAACGCGACGGCGGTTGGCATACAACGCCTTCTGCGCAGCGCGCTTCTCCGGCGGCGTCTCGCCCGTCTTCTTGTCTTGCCAGCAGCGCCGGCCGCGCTCCGGCTCCGATACGTGACTCCGAACCCCAACCTCGCCGAGCCCCACCAGCATCGCGTCGCTGTGGTACCCCTTGTCGGCCACCACCTCTTCGACCCCCGGACCTTCCGGCTGCACCAACTCCACCTGCTCGGCCGCCATGGTCAGCGTCGCCGGCAGCGTCGCCGTATCGCCCTCGCAGGCATCCTGCACCGTCACCGACACGATGGCCCCCGTGTCCATGTCGACCCCGTGCTCGGCCTTGTACGCCAAGTGCGTCCGGCCGTCCTTCATCTTCGCGATCTTCGCGTCCGGGTCGTGCGGCGATTTCCAGTCCTTGTTCGACGTCTTCTTGTCCTTCCGCGACCGGTCGAACCGAGCCAACTCGGCACGCGTCGGCGTCTCCATCCCCGACGCGTCCGCCAAACGCCGAATGAACGCTTCGTGGGATTCGCCCGTGTCCCGACGCTCGATGCTCCGCATCGCCGCGTTCGCTTCCAGCGTCGTCGCATCGACCCCGACCGTCTTCCCACGCACCAGACCCGCCGCCGACACCCGCTCGAGAACCCACGTGAAGACCGCCTCGTGCGTCTCCACGTCGATCAGACGACGCGTCCGCGACAGCGTCGAGTGGTCCGGCGACGACTCGGTCACATCCAGGTCCAGGAATGACCGCAGGCTCAGAGAGTCAGCCACCCGCCACGCGATCCCGCGCTCCGAAGAGATGCCCTCGAAGTAGCCGATCAACAGCATCCGGAAATACCGCCCAGGACGCAGGCTTGGCCGCCCCATCCGCGCCGCGTAGAACTCCGCGCACAGCTCTTCGACGTAGGCGTCGAAGCCGGCCTCGTCCAGGACCCGATTCAGATGCTCGAAGAAGGGATGGCCCGCGTTCGTCGGCAGATCCGCCGTCGTCACCCAGAGCGGCGCCCCCGGTCGTGCTGTCGGTCTCTTGCCCATCGCCATGGGTCTTCAGTGTACGGGAATCGATCGCCCCCGGACCAGGCTGGATCCCTGACTTTCGCCACGGGCTGTCCGACGAGCGCTTCGCCGTCGACGGGCACTCTTTGGGAGCCTGTGAGGGTCGGTGCGATGACACGCACCAGTCGACTATCGACGGAGATCAACGCGGCCAGCGACAGGCTGGATGCGCTCGCAGCGCAGGGCGGGCCGTCGTACCGCTGCCCGCGGGTTACAGACCGTGTTCCGCGTGACGAGGAGCCGCTGAGATGACGATCTTGAAGTCGCTCGTCGTGACGGTTCTGACGGTCGTCGTGTTCGGGTCGCCGACGGCTGCCCAGTCCCCGGTGGGCGCGCTGGCGATCGATGAACGTCAAGGTGACCAGTGGGGCTGGGCGGTGGACCACGAGACGGCCGCGGCCGCACAGGGAACGGCGCTGCAGGAGTGCGGCGCGGGCTGCTCGGTGGTGTTGACGTTCGGCCGGTGCGCAGCCTACGCGGCCGACCAGGACGCCGACAGCACGGCGGTGGGCTGGGCGGAATCGTACGACTCGGCGGCCGGTGCCCGGCAGGCGGCGTTGGCGGAATGCCGTTCCCGCGGCAGCGGTACGGGGTGCATCGTCCGGGTGTGGGGCTGCAACGGCCCGGTGGTCGAAGAGGATCTCGATCTGAGCCGGGCCACGCGACGTCAGATCCAGTTGGGCTTGCGGTCGGCAGGCTTCGACCCCGGCGGCGCGGACGGCCTGTTCGGGCCGCGGACGCGGGCGGCGATTCGGAACTGGCAGTCGTCGCGCGGGACACGATCGACCGGGTATCTGGACGGCCCGCAGGTCGAGGCGTTGCGAAGCCGGGGCGCGCCCCAGTCTCCGGCGTCGGCCGGGGCCGCGGCGGCGGACGCCGGCGGCGTGGAAGTCGTGTTCTGGCAGTCGGTCCAGAACAGCACGAACCCGGCGGACTTCGAGGCGTACCTGCGCCGGTTCCCGAACGGGGTGTTCAGTGATCTGGCGCAAAACCGTCTGTCGGCGTTGGGTGCTGGGGCGCCCGCGGCTGCCCCGGCGTCTCGGGTTCGCCCTGATGAAACATGCGCTGGCCAGGCAGCCGATGTGGCCTGTTGGATGGAGATCTCGCAGAGACCCGGGTGTTACGTCTGGAATCCGTATCCTCAACCGGGCGAGACAGTGACCTGGACGGGGGCTTGCGCCGGTGGCAAGGCCCAGGGAACGGGGACGCTCACCTGGGCCCACGATGCGGGAGCCCAAACGAGTAACGGGCGCTTGGTGGACGGCAAATTCAACGGCCACTGGGTCCTCCGCGACGAGGAAGGAACCGTCTCTGAAGGCTCGTTTATCGATGGCGAGGAAAACGGCCACTGGGTCGTCCGATTCGCGAGCGGGCAGGTTCAGGAAGGCCCCGTTGTCGACGGCGAGCGGAACGGCCATTGGGTCATCCGCTTCGCGGATGGCAACACCATGGAAGGCCCCTACGTGAACGGCGTGCGTCACGGTCGTTGGATCTGGCGTAGCGCCGACGGCGACAGCGTCGCCGAAATGCTCTTCGAGGAAGGGGAAGAACGCGAAACGAATTTCCTCAAGATAGGTGGAGAAGATCTGCGCTGACGCTGGGTCTGATAAGCGGCTCTCCTGAAACAGGTATGGGTGGGTTGAGGGCGATCTGCGGGGGGACGGGATAAGGCCCTCGCTTCGCTCGGAGCGTTCACCACGCACGGTCGGTCCCGGCCGTCAACCCACTTCGCGGGTCCTCCGCTGCGCTGCGGTCCTTCGGATGACCGCCGCGACCGACCGTGCGGGAGTCCCTTGCGGGCCAGCCGGAAGGCTGGCCCTTGATCTACCGGCTGAGAGTGCAACGCCAGCGCGCCGCTCCGCTGTCGCGGAGGACCGCCGGCAACGTCGGTACCGGGGTCACGTCTGCAGGCTTGGCGGGCTCGGTCTCGAGCGGCGCAAGCGGTTGCGAACGCAGGGGCTTCCTGTTCTCATTGGTGGTTGCCAAACGACCAGCGAGGAGGAGGAGAGCCCCATGCGTCTGACCACGGTACTACGGCGGCTGTTGGGTGTCATCCAGATGCACGTCAAGGATGCGCATCTGGGGAACACAGGTCCGTTGACCGTGCTGGTGCGGCCGTCGTGGCGGCGGTCGCGGTGCGGGGTGTGCGGCCGGCGGGCGTCGCGCTATGACCGGCGGCCGCCGCGCCAGTGGCGGCATGTGCCCTGGGGGGCGACGCCGGTGTGGTTGCAGTATGCGCCGTGGCGGGTGTCGTGCCGGCAGTGCGGCGTGCGGGTGGAGGAAGTGTCGTGGGCGCTGGGCCGCAGCGTGTTCACGGCGCCGTTCGAAGAGTTGACGGCGTATCTGGCGCAGGTGACGGACCGGACGACGGTCAGTCGGGTGCTGGGGATATCGTGGCAGGCGGTGGGCAGCATCGTCGAGCGGGTGGTGTCGCGACACCTGGACGAGAGTCGGTTCGACGACCTGCGTCGAATCGGCGTCGATGAGTTCAGCTACAGAAAACGGCATCATTATCTGACGCTGGTGGTCGACCACGACCGCCAGCGGGTGGTGTGGGCCGGCAAGGGGCGCAGCGCACACACGCTGGAGACGTTCTTCGACCGGCTGGGACCGGCCGGCTGCGAGCGGCTCGAACTGGTGACGGCGGACTTGGCGGCGAGCTGGCAGAAGGCGCTACAGGCGCGGGCGCCGCACGCGCGGGTGGTCTTCGACCGGTTCCACGTTGAACGGCTCGCCGCCGACGCGGTCGACGAGGTTCGGCGGGGGGAACAACGGCGCGTGGGCGCCAAGGCGGCGAAGACGCTCAAGGGGACGCGCTTCTGCCTGCTGAAACACCCGGCCCGGCTCAAGCCCGGCGAGAAGCGGCGCCTGGCGGCGCTACGCAGCCAGAATCGTGTGCTCGACCGCGCCTACGAACTGAAGGAGTACCTGGCGATCATCCTGGAGCAGGCCACGCCGGATGAAGCGCCCGACATGCTCGACCAGTGGCTGGCGTGGGCGGCGCGGTCCCGCCTGGCGCCGTTCGTCAAGCTGGGACGGACGGTTCGCAAGCACGCGGCCGGCATCCTGGCCTACCTGGACACGAAGATGACCAATGGGCCGGTGGAGGGCTTCAACAACAAGCTGCGGGTGATCGCGCGCCGTGCCTACGGATTCCACTCCCACGGCGCGCTCATCTCGATGCTGTTTCTCTGCTGCGGAGGCATCGAACTGGCTCCGCCCCTACCCACACGTGTTTGAGGAGATTCTGATAAGCGCGCCTTCTGTTAACGAACGTCGTTCGTCGCGACGGCGGAGCGACTGGCGTGGGAGGACAGGACGGACATGAGCGGAGATCAGTTCGCGTACCTAATTTGTAATGCCCGGCGTTGTTGCAGCTCTGGCCTTGGGACGGTTGCTCCGCGGGGTGGCCCTAGCATTTGTCCGTCCCGACGTTAAAGGACATTGGGTGCCAATCGTGTGGGCTGTAATTCTATTCACGATGCAGGTTCAGTACTGGCACACAACGCGGCTTTGCGCTGGGGTAAGAATCGACAACTTGCTGGACTACTTCAACTTTTTTACATTCCCCGTCATGGTTTACCTTGCCTCCACCGTGCTCATGCCGGTGAATGACAGCCCGCCAAATAATGGTGGTCCACAGGCACGTTTTGATCTGCGAAAGCACTATCTCGGCCATGCATCTGTATTCTTTGGAATCTGCTCCTTGGGGCTGTTGCTGGAAATTGCCTCCTCGAGGGCTTTCGAATCGCTATGCAAGGACTATGGGACCCCCTACGACAACAGTTTCGGTTAGCAGGCGCTCTGCTTGGTCTGGTCTTGGCGTGCTTCAGGCCCGATAGATATGAGTCGCTGCATCGCGCTGGGCCCGTCTTGGGGGCCGCCTTGCTTGGTGCATTCATCTACTGTCGGATGTCGTGCGAATAGAGGGCTGCCGGGCGAGGATGAGACAAGGTGCGCGATGCCGATTCTCGAAAAGACTCAGGCCATTCCAAGTCCAACGCTTGGCCGAAATGACGGTTCGACGGCGGCCAGTTTGAACGCACGGCTTCCCGTTCATGAGATGTCGCGCACTGGACCACGTAGCGCGCTTGGCGTCGAGCGGGCCGTCTCGTGGCCTAGGGACCAGCGCCGGGCACACCGAGAACCGCAAGCTGGACGCGGCGCGAACCAGTCCGGCGCGGGCAGTGAAGGAGAACCGAGCCGATGACGTTCAGAGACGCGTTGAAGTACGTAAGGACACTGCCCTAAACTAGTTGTCCATCTACGGGTTTTCTGGTCATACTGGAGGTGTGAAGCGCGACATTGAGCTGGAAGCGACCCTTGTTGCGAAGTATGCCGCCGTAGCGCCCGTGTTGGACGAGCGCAGTCGCCGCCGGTGGGCGGCTGCCGAGTCGCTCGCTATCGGCTACGGCGGCGACGCTGTGGTTTCGTCGGCCACCGGTCTGGCTCGGGGGACGATTCGCAAGGGACGCCGGGAGATTTCCCGCGACGAGGCGCTGGCGGACCGCATCCGACGCCCTGGAGGCGGAAGGCCTCGCATTCAGCAGGACCAACCCGGCATCCAGGCCGCGCTCGAAGCGCTGGTGGACCCTCTCACGCGCGGTGACCCGACCTCGCCGCTGCGGTGGACGTGCAAGAGTCGCGCGAAGCTGGCGGCGGCGCTGAGCGAGCAGGGCTGGCGGGTGAGTTCGACCACGGTGGGCCGGCTGCTGCACCGGCTGGGCTACCGGCTGCAATCGCCGCGCAAGCGGCAGGAAGGCGCGACGCATCCGGACCGCAACGCGCAGTTCGAGCACATCAACCGGACTGCCGACGAGCATCTGAGTGCCGGCGAGCCAGTAATCTCGGTCGACACGAAGAAGAAGGAACTGGTCGGGAACTTCAAGAACGGCGGGCGGGAATGGCAGCCGAAGGGCACGCCGCCTCCGGTGCTGGTGCATGATTTCCCGACCGACGCCGAGGGCAAGGCGATTCCGTACGGCGTCTACGACATGGCGCGCAACGAAGCCTGGGTGAGCGTGGGCTGGGACCACGACACACCGGCGTTCGCGGTGGCGTCGATTCGGCAGTGGTGGCATCAGATGGGTTGCGGCGCCTACCCCGAGGCCACGACCCTGTTCATCACAGCCGATGCGGGCGGGAGCAACGGGTATCGGTCTCGCGCCTGGAAGCATGAGCTTCAGCGATTGGCCGACGAGACGGGCCTGACCATCGAGGTGAGTCATTTTCCACCGGGCACCAGCAAGTGGAACAAGATCGAACACCGGCTCTTCTGTCACATCACGGCGAACTGGCGCGGCACGCCGCTGACGACGTATGAGACCATCGTCGACCGCATCGGGAACGTCCGGACGGCAACTGGGCTCCAGGTCCGGGCCGAACTCGACGTCGGGGAGTATCCCACGGGCGTCACGGTGACCAAGGAACAGATGGACGCGCTCGCGCTGGTCCCCGATGAGTTTCACGGGGAATGGAATTACAAACTGTTACCCCGATCAAGTTGATAACTTTGTATCGATCACTGTCCTAAGGTACGTGTTCAAGAACAAACGGGCATGGTATGTGCTCAAGGATCTGATAGAGAACCGATCCGTGTCTGCAACGGTCAATCGCCTTTTGACGATCCTCGTATGCGAGGTAACAACGGCGCGGCCACGCGCCTTCAGCCTGTGGTCCCACGTCCCGAAACCGCTGCAAATCGACCAGCAGGGGCCGGTCGGCGAATACACCACATGGCCGATGCTGACCGACCGCCGGTTCTCGGCTCGCCATCTGCCACCCGCGGACCAGAGTTATATTGACACTTTGCCCAAGGATGCACCCTACGGCGGGAATCCGAGGAATCCGATGCTCGGCAACGTGACTGCCCTGTTCGCCCGCGGCGGCACCATGAAGCAGGGACGATCTTCTGTCCTGTTCATGTTCTTTGCGCAGTGGTTCACGGATAGCGTACTACGCATCGACCCACAGGACCGACGAAAGAATACCTCCAATCATAACATTGATCTCTGCCAGATTTATGGTCTGACGGAGGAAACGGCGCGCCTCCTTCGATCGGGAAGCGAGGGAAAACTGACAAGCCAGCAGATCGGTGGCGAGGAGTATCTCGATTACCTGGGCGAGATAGGAGACGACGGCAAGTGGAAGGTGAAGGAGAAGTACAAAGCACTTCCCTATGCGTCGCCGGAGATCATGAATGTAGTTTTCGAAGACTGGACCGAGGTGCAAAAACAGCCTCGTCAGCAGAATCTGTGGGTGAGTTCTGGTTCGGGAAGGTCGCCAAGTGCGTGATACAGAGCGACTTCCAGTGCTCCGGGGGTGCGGAACCCATACGCCCGTTTGGTGATCACTCTGGCCTTCCCGTTGAAGCCTTCGACAACGCCACTGGAGAACTGCCCCCGGGCTCGGAACCAGTTGAGGATCAGGTCGCGGTGCGAGCGCCCATGCGGGCGACCTCCTTCATCGGTTCGAGCCGCGAGCGCATCGCCCGCGTGCACCAGCGGTCGAGAAACCGGCCCGCCCAGTACGGCGACACGTAGCCCCACAGCGATTGGAAGTCCTCCTTGAGCAGGTAGGCGCGAACCGTGCGCAGGTTGCGGTGCACCAGCTCCGCAAGCCGTTCGGCCTGCCCGTCGGTGAGATTCTCCGGACGCTTGAGCAGGAGCCAGCGGCTGTGCTTGAGCACCGGCGCCCGGCCCTCGGCGGCGAGCTTGCGGGCCTCGGCCGCGCGCACTTCGTCGATCGCCTGCGAGAAGTGGCTCATGATGTGGAAGCGGTCGAGCACCTGCACCGCCTGCGAGGCGCGCTGTGCGACCACCTTCAGGTAGGGCTTCCACATGTCCGAGCACACGAAGTACAGCGCCGCGCTGCGTGCGACGCCGAACCAGTCGAAGAAGCCCTCCAAGGTCGCGGCCTTGCGTTCGCGTCCGACCCACAGCAGGCGCTTGCAGTGGCCGTCGATCTGATAGACCAGCGTCAGGTAGCGTTGCCCGCGGCGGCGCGAGAGCTCGTCGACGCCGATGGCCTCGACGTTGGTCAGGTCGCGGTGCGTGAGGCCCCAGTCGACGGCCATGCGCACGGCCCGATGGACGGTGTCCCACGACGTGGGGAACGCCGCGGCGACCTGCTGCCACGACAGGCGCTTGGCCCACCCGGCGAGGAACCAGGCGTAGGCATCGGTCAGTCGGTGCTTGCCGGTGGCCCACGGGAGGGCCTCGACCCGCACGCCGCAGCGCGGGCAGGACACCCGGCGCATGGCGTAGAGGAAGACCACGGGGATGTGCCACAGGGGCACGAAGTCGAAGCGCCGGAGCGCCTGCGTGTCGTAGCCCGGGGCCCGGCGCCGGCATTGCGAGCACGTCGCGCGGGCCCCGGCGCGAGGCCGTATCCGGACCTCGATGCTCAGCCGCGGGTGCTCCACCAGTCGCACCGTCTCGTAGACGAACGACGAGTGCTTCTGGATCCGATTCAAGATAGTCTTGAGTTGCATCCTGTTCCTCTTCCGCGCCGCTTGGATGTTTTGCAGCGCCGATTGTCGCGGATTCCGGAACGGGATGCGTTCTGTGATTCGGGACGGGTCGTCGCCTCCGATGCCGGGTGGGGGAACCTGTAAGCTCCGTGCGTCTGCAACCGCCTGCGCCACTCGAAACCGCGCCGCCGAGTCCGGGGCCGTTCCCGACGGTTGTCCGCGACAACGGAGCGGCGCTCCGGCGTTGCACTTGCAGCCATTCGATCAAGGGCCAGCCTTCCGGCTGGCCCGCAAGGGTCTCCCGCACGGTCGGTCGCGGCAGTCATCCGAAGGACCGCAGCGCAGCGAAGGACCCGCGCCGCGGGTTGACGGCCGGGACCGACCGTGCGTGGTGAACGCGCTCCGAGCGCAGCGAGGGCGTTATCCGCTCGTCCCGCGGACCGGCCTCAAAGAGCCGGGACCCGCGTCCGCGGAGCCGGCGTCAAGGCCCTCAGCCCCGCGCAGCGGCGGCGCAGCGGACCTTGACGGCGGCGAGCCACACGCGCGCTGTGGGTCTGACGGGGGTCTACCAGTCCTCCATTCTGCCCACAGATTCTGCGGAAGACCCCGAAGGTGTTGGGTGCTGGCTACATTTTCGGGGTGACTCCCAGCAGCTCGAAGCTGCGTTGCTGCACGGGTGTGGGCTTGGTGAGCATGGTGAAGGTGGCGTCGCCGTCGGCCACCCGCATGGTGTTGGCGGTCAGGGTGCCGAGGTCGGCGAGCAAGGTTCGGAAGCTGTGCACGGGCAGGTCGTCTTCGGTGCGCTTTCCGGCGGCCTTGGCGCGTGCGGCGGGCGAGCGCCTGGCCTTCTGGACCACCGAGGCGCGCTGTCGTTCGGCGGCGGCCGGGTCGTGGTCGTCGAACAGGAGCGGCTTGAGGGCCTGGCGCATGTGCCACTCGACGTAGTAGGCGAGCATGCACAACAGGACGTGGGCGCGCACCCGGTCGGCGCGGCGGTGGTGGATCGGCCGTACCTTCAGGTCGACGGTCTTGAGGGACCGAAAGGCGCGCTCGACCTTCGCCAGGTCCTTGTAGGCGCGCACGGTCTGGGCGGCATCGAAGTGTTCGGGCTCGACGTTGGAACGGACGATGTAGAGCCCGTCGAGTTGCTGCTCGTCCGCGATCCCGGCTTCGTCGCGCTGGAACGAGAAGGACTCGTCGGTGATGTTGGTGACGAAGTGCTTGGCGACCTTGTAGCGGTTGATGACCTTGCCGACGCGCATGCCGATGGCGGCGGCCCCGCGTAGGGGGGTCTTCGGTCGCCGGGTGGCGGCGACAATCGGTTCGAGTTCCTTCTCGGTGGCGGCGAGCAGTTCGTGTCGCTTGCGCTGCCGCTCGGCGGCGAGCAGCGGATTGCGGCAGACGATCAGACGCTCACCGGGGAACTCCTCGCTGGTGACCTCGGCGAGGTCACGTTGGTCGAACAGCGACGCGCTGACGGTTCCTGCCGCCAGCAGCTTGCGGATGGTCGGTGCGCGCAGTGTAGTGATCCAGCGCAGCCCGTCGACCTCGGCGAGGTCCTCTCGGATGCGGGCCGCGGTCAGCATCCCGCGGTCGCCGACGAGCACCACGCGGTGGAGGCCGAAACGGGTGCGGATCTTGTCGACCTGCGCGGCGACGGTGTTGGGGTCGCTGGTCGAGCCTTCGAAGACCTCGACGGCGACCGGACACCCGGTGGCGGTGCAGAGCAGACCGAAGACGATCTGGAGCGTGCCCTTCTTGCGGTCGCGGCTGTGTCCGCGCTGGGCGAGTTCGCAGTGCGTCCCCTCGACGTAGCTGGAGGTCAGGTCGTAGAGCACGAGGGTGTGTTCCTGGAGGTGGCGCTTGGCGAGGCGCTGCTCGATGACCGCCTGCCGCTCGACGAGCCAGTCCATCGCGGCGTACAGCTCCTTCGGGTCGACGGCGCCGAGGTCGAGCATCTGGCCGAGCGTGGAGACGGCGCTTTCGGGCGTCAGAGCGCGGGCGGTGGCGAGCTTCGACTGCGCGTCGATGACGCGGGCGACGAGCAGTGCGAGGACGAGGTCGCGGAGGCGGCCGGGACTGCGGGCGAGGATGGCCGCCAGTCCGAGCTTGCGGACGGTGGCGAGCACGGCGGCGACGTGGCCGTGTGGGAGGCTTCGGAGGCAGGTGAAGGCGTCATCGGGACTGACGAGTCGCTCGCCGCGGAGGGTGCGGCGCAGGGCGTTGATGGCGACGTCGGGGAGCTTGGAGAGGTTGGCGAGGGTACGCTTCTTGACGCGGCCGCGGTCGCGGAAGGACTCTCGGAGGAGGATGGCGGGGGGCGAGGAGCGGTTGGGGACGCTCTCGATATACATGGATACCATTATCCCGCGTTAAGGCATCTATTGCAAGGGAATACAAGACGTTCATCCCTGCCATTACATGGCTACATTTCACCGGATACGACCCGCAAAAAACCCCGTAAAGCCTTTAGAATCTATGGGTTCCGGGACAATGACCGCGGAAACTTCCGTCTAACCCACACGATTCTCTGAAGACCCGGACCGGGAGGACGGCATCGGCGCGCGTGCCGGTCTCGGCTAGTTCCGTGGAGCAGGAGGTCAGTTTGGCAGATGTCGCAGAGGGCTTCGGGATCGGGGTGGGTCTGATAGCGGACGATCCGTCAACCGGCGGCGCTCCTCGGCGATGCGGCAGCTTCGGCGGCTGTCAAGGGCGGGCGGCTTGGGGCGGCCGGGGAACCGTGGCCAGCGCCAGTGCGCCTGCGACGGAGGGGACTGCGGCGAACCAGCGGCAGCGCGTGTTACGCTGACCGGGCACGTTTGACACGCTCGCCGTCGCCTAGCGGCTCGCGGCCGGGGGCGTCGCCCGTGAACAGGCCGAAGTCATCGCCAAGGCGATCCACGACGGCCTCGAGCGGCGCGACCACGTCACCTCGGACCAGTTCAAGGTTGGCCTTTGTCACGAACCGCACGTCGTTCACGTCGCCCTCCTGGTTCGTCTTGCTCCGACGCACGGTGACGAGGATCTCGTCGCCGTCGGTCGCATCGACGACGTCGGCCCAGCACAGCGCGCTCACCTCGCTGCGCCGCATCCCCGCCGTGAACAGCAGTCCCGCGACCACCGCGTCGATCCGCCCGCGCTCAAGAGCGACCTAGTCTGACTCGACGCCGCGATCGTGCCGCCGCAGCCGGTGGCAGCCTACGTCGCCGAGCTGCACGACGCCGGGCGCGCTTCATCGAGCGCCTCAATGACGGTAACAGGTAGTGGTCACGCTGTATGGGTATTTCGGTGAAGTGGAACAGCGATTCCGGGGATCTGGAACCCGGATTCCGGCGAAGCGGAATGCTCGTCGGAGCGTAGCGACGTTGCTCAGTCAGTTCCCTCCCATCGGTGTCGCCGCGGGTCTTCGAGATCCTACTCGTGATCTGGTGTTCGAGAGTACCGACGAAAGTGCCTGTGGGGCGTGTGGGCGGCGCGTGCGCCGTCCAAAGGGTGTGGGAAACGCGCCCTCGCGGACGACGCAGTTGTGCTGAGCGTATCGCGCGCGTTTTCCATGCCCTGGCACGGTCCACAGGCCGCCCGGGTCCGCTGCGACCTTCCCGTGTGCCGCGAGTGTGAGGGTTCGGGTCCGTCGCGGTCCGGCAGCCGTCGGTCGGGTGCTCATGTGGTCTCCTTCTTGCGCTTGCCGGGCGCGTCGTGTGTCCGTCGCATCGAGCGGCCCTTCAGTTCGATGCGGTGTGCGTCGTGGAGCAGGCGGTCGCAGATGGCGTCGGCCTGGTTCGGGTCGCCGATGACCGCGTGCCAGTCGGTCACCGGCAGTTGGCTGGCGATCAGGGTCGAGGCGCGTTCGGCGCGGTCCTCGATCACCTCGGTCAGGTCGCGCCGCTCGGTGTCGCGCAGCGGCGCGAGCATCCAGTCGTCGATGGCGAGCAGGTCGAGCTTCGCCAGCCGGGCGAGCAGCCGCGCGTAGGAGCCGTCGCCGCGGCCGACGGCCAGCTCGTGCAGCAGGCGCGGCATGCGGAGGTAGCGTGCGGTGAAGCCGCGGCGACACGCCCGCTCGACGAAGGCGCAGCAGAGAAAGCTCTTTCCGATCCCGGTGGGGCCGACCAGGATCAGGTTGTGGCGCTCGGCGACCCAGGTGCAAGACCCCAGCGTCAGGACCTGTTGGCGGTTGAGTCGCCGGGGATGGGTGAAGTCGACCGCTTCGAGCGACGCCGGATAGCGCAGCTTGGCGGTGTGCAGCCGCCGCTGAAGCTTGCGCTGCTCGCGGGCCGTCCACTCGGTGTCGACCAGCAGGCCCAAACGTTCCTCGAAGCTGAGGGCGGCGGCCTCGTCGGTCTCGAGCTGTTTCTGGATGGCGTCGGCCATCGCGCCCAGCTTCATGGCGTTGAGCTTGTCGAGGGTCTGTTCGATCAGCATCGGTCCTCCTTTGTGGTCGTGGCCGCGGCGTAGTAGTCGGCGCCGCGGATGTTGTCGTGCGCCGGCGTCGGGTTCGTCTCGGCCGGCGGCTCGATGGGCAGACGGTCCTGGCCGGCGGTGAGGATGTTCTTGACGGTGTGATAGCGGCAGGAGCCGAGGGAGAGCGCGCGGGCGCAGGCTGCCTCGAGCCGGAGGTTTCCGAACCGCCGTCCCTGCTCGATGATCCCCAGGCAGGCGCGATATCCCTGCTCGGGGTGCGGTCGGCTTTCCAGGATCCGGCTGACGAGCTTTCCGGTCTCCGGCCCGACCGTGTTGGCCCAGCGAATCAGCCGCGACGGTGTCCACTCGGCATGCGCGCGGTGGACGCTGGGCATGTGCTCGGCCACGGTCGACGGCTGACGGTCGTAGCGCCGGCGGTGCGAGGCGATGCGCTTGTCGCGATGGAAGACCTCGACCGTGTTCGTGGTGTAGCGGACCTCGACCTGCTCGCGGACCAGTTGGTACGGGACGCTGTAGAAGTGGCGCTCGACCTCGACGTGGTAGTCGATGTTGACGCGGCACAGCTTCCACTGCGCCAGGACGTAGCGGGTGGCCGGCAGGGGGCGTAGCGCCGGACGGTCGAGCTGCTCGTACTGCGCGCGGCGGCTGATGCCCAGCTTCTGCATCGGCCGGTCGTTGAGCTCGTCGAGCAGGACGCGGATCGCCTGATTCAACGGGCCGAGCTCGAAGAAGGCCCGGTTCCGGAGCCGAGCCAGTATCCACCGCTGCGCGATCAGTACGGTGTTTTCTACGGCAGCCTTGTCCCGCGGCTTCCTCGGCCGTGCCGGGAGGACGACGGCGCCGTAGTGCGCGGCCAAGTCCTCGTAGCTGCGGTTGACGCCGGCTTCGTAGCGGCAGGGACGCGTGATGGCGCTCTTCAGCTGGTCGGGAATCCACAGCGTGGTGGCGCCGCCGAAGTACTCCACCATGCGGATGTGCGCGTTGACCCAGTCCGGCAACTGCTGGGTCGCGGTCGCCTCGGCGTAGGTGAAGCTGCTGGCGCCGAGCACGGCGACGAACAGCTCGACGGGTCGCAGCTCACCCGTGCGCCGGTCGACCAGGCTCGGCCGCTTGCCCGAGAAGTCGATGAAGGTCTTCTCGCCGGCCCGGTGCACCTGCCGCATCGACGGCCGCAGTCGCCGTACCCACTGGTGGTAGATCTCGCAGAACTGCGTGTAGCGGTAGCCGTCGGAATGGACCTGGAGGTACTCCTCCCAGAGCAGTTGCAGCGTGACGCCATTGCGCTTGCGCTCGCGGTGGATGTACGCGCAGTCGGGCCGCGCCCGGTCCTGCACCGGCGCGGGACGGCGAAACAGACGAGCATCGAGCGCCGCGTCGTCCAGCTCCGCCGGCAACGGCCAGACGAGCCCGCATTGCGCCGCCCGCTGCAGATACCGATTGACCGTTCCCACGCCGACGCCGCACGCCCCGGCCACCGCTTGGTGGGACAGCCCACGCTCGTGCTTGAGCCGTAGAACCTCACGAATCTTCCTCATCTGCAGCCTCCGAGCCGGCATCGTCTCGCCCCTCCTGTCGAAAGGGCGAAGCATGCCGCGGTCAGGCTACCGACGAGCGTTCACGACCCCAGGAATCCATGTTCCACTTCCTCCGGAATCCATGTTCCACTTCCGGAATCCGTGTTCCACTTCCCGGAATCGAGGTTCCACTTCCTCCGAAATCCGTGTTCCACTTCCTCCGAAATCGACGTTCCAGTTCGTCCGAAATATCCACTGTACAAGGACTTCAGCGAATTCGCGGTCTTGCATCGACGTCCGCATCCTGGAATCGCGCGACTCGTGAACTTGCGCGCGCAGGAGCAGGGCCGTGTGTGTCCTGCTGGTCCTCCGTCGTTTCGGTGCGGAGCTCGCGCAGGGCGCCATCGTGACCGCCGAGGAGCAACGCATGCGTAACCGTCCGCCGGACGTCAAGCAACGTTAGGTCGGGGTGAGCGCTCGGGGTCGAGGTATCGCATCCAATCGTCCATGAGCTGCCGCCGGCGGTCGAACAGGTCGCTCCTCGCATACGCCGCTTCGGTCTGGTTGCGCACTACGTGCGCGAGCGCAGCCTCCATCACCTCCCGCGGGTGATCCGTCCGCTCGGAGGCCCAGTCGCGGAACGACGACCGGAAGCCATGCGGAACGGCCGCGATCCCCAACTGCTCGAGCAGCTTCGACAGTCTGGCGTCGGCGAGCTGCTTGCCGCGCGCGCTGGGAAAGACCAGCCCGCCGGGCTGGGCCGCAGTCGAGCCCCTGCGCAGTCGTGCTGCCTCATGCAGGACCTCTGCGGCGCGAGCGCACAGCGGAACCCGGTGCTCGCGACTCGTCTTCATCCTCGTTGCCGGGATCGTCCACACCGATGCGCCGAGGTCGATCTCCTGCCACCTCGTGCCCCGCGCTTCCCCGGGCCTGACCGCGGTCAACACCATGAACTCGAAGCACAGCTTTGTGCCGACCCACGCCGACGAAGCGCTCACTGCTTCAACGGCGCCGGCAACCTCCCCATGCGGAAGCGCCGGCATGTGCTGTACCTGATTCGCGTGCTTCGGCAGCGCCGCCGTGATGGCTTCGCCGGTCGGGTTGTCCATCCGGTAGCCCTGGGCGACAGCCCACTTCATGACGGCGCCGATGCGCTGGCGGAGCTTCCGCGCCGTGGCATGTCGGCGTGCCCACAGGGGCAGCAGCACCGCCATGATGTCGCCTGACGTCACCTTGTCGACGCCCTTGTCACCGATGCGGGTGTATGCGTGATCGCGCAGGCACCCCCGCCACTGCCTCCCCATCTTCTCGGGGTCCTTCCAGATCTCGCTGTAGATCGCGATCACTCTCTCTGCCGCGTCCTTGAAAGTCGGCACGCCGCCTGTCCGGCGTCGGTCGGCCAGCGGATCCCCGCCCGAACGCGCGACCTTGCGGTTGGCCAGCGCCAGCGCGCGCGCTTCGGCCAGCGACACAAGCCTGTAGCTTCCGAGGCCGAGTGTGCAGGACTTGCCGCGGATCACGAGGCGTTGCACCCAACGCCGGGAGCCGGAGGTCTCGACGTGCAGGTAAAGGCCGTCGCCGTCGCAGTACCGCCCCGCCTCGCCGACGTTGCGGCAGAACGCAGCCGAGAGGGCCCGGTGGGGATGTGGGCCCCTGCGCTTCCGGTTCGGCCGCTTCCTGGGCAGTGGAAGCATTCCCTATTCCGTTCCCAATTCCAAGGTCGAACATGGCGAAAGTCCCCCTGGGCCGACTCGAGCCATTATCTCGAAATATCTCGATTTCTCTTGGGAATTTAGCCACGTACGACACGGAATGCAACGACGGCGATCAGAAAAGCGAAAGGCGGATTCCGCACCGGACTCCACGCTTGCGCCCCGGCACGCGGAGCACCACACGTGGAAGGTCTCTTCGGATGATTACTGCCGTTGTCGGATCACGATCCGCGCGAGACTTCCCGAATCCGTCGAGAGCTCGTCGTCTCCGGGCGGGATGCGGCTGACCGAGAGCATGTATGCGATGACGTCGACGTACTCCGCGTCGGTCATGGAGGTCGGATTGTCCTCCGGCATCGTCAGCCGCGTGTACTCGAACAGGGTGGCGAGTGATCGTCCCGCCCACTCGCGAAGGAACCTCGCCCGCGCCAGCGGGGGAGTGGACCGCATGTCGGGATCGTCCGGTGCGCCGTTCAGGCGGCGGCCGTGGCACAGGCCGCACGCACCGGAGTACACGCCCCGGCCCCGCCTTGCCTGCTCCTCGGTGAAGACGCCGTCCCAGATCGACGCCGCCGGTCCCGCGTCCGCGAGTCCTTCGAGCGCAGCGCCCGCCGCGTCGGCGGTGACGCCGCCGAAGGCGTTCGTCCAGGCGTTGCGGACGTAGCTCGCCAGCGCGGCGGTCTCGTCCGCCGAGAGGGCGGGGAATGGCGGCATGTTCCCCGAACCCTGGCGTATGGTCCCGACCACCAGGGCCGCGTCGGCGAGACGGTCGTTGCCGCTCAGCGCCGGAAACGTGGGCGGGCGCCCTTCGCCCGAGGCTCCGTGGCAGCGCGCGCAGTGCGCCTCGTAGAGTTGCCCGCCCTGCTCGAAGCGCGCCGCGTCGTCGACCTGCGCGGCATTGGCGGTCATCGCGAGCGAGACGAAGGCCCAACCGAGGGTCAGTGCACCGACCGCGAACTTCCGCGGCGGCGAAACACCTCCGTCGTGCCGGCGCCGGCGGTCAGGACCAGATATCGGCATCCGAAAGCTCCACATCCTGCGCCAGTACGGCGCGGATCGTCGTGTCTGCCTGGACTTCTCCGTCGAAACGAAAGGGTGCGTAGCCCTTTCCCGACACGAAGAGTCTGTACGCGCCGGCCGGGACCCGCAGCGTCGCCATGCCTCGCTCGTCTGTGACGGTCCTGTAGGGGTGCGCCACCACCCGCGCGCCTTCGACCGGGCTGCCGCTCTGCGCATCGTTGGCGAAGACCGTCAGGGCGCACGCCGGCGCCGATACGACACGCACGCTGAAGGGGGTGCGGCAACCGGTGTGCGCACCGGCCCGACCTTCCGTCAGGGCCGCGGCCTCCCAGGTGTGGAGACCCTCGGCATCGGGGGCGACCAGGCCGACCTCGGCATGGAAGAGTGCGTCGGTTCCCGGCCACGGTTCGTCGCCGATGGTGGCCGCAGCCTGTGTCTCGCCGTCCTGGTTGCGCACCTCCACCGTCCAGCCGCCGGGCCGGCACCCGGCGGGGCAGGTCAACCCCAGCTTGACGGCGAAGCGCTTCCCGCGCTCCATGGCCGGCGGCGTGTCCCAAACGACGAGGCGCACATCGTGCGGTTCTTCGGCGGCAGCGGAGGACACGGCGCCCGTCGACGTCGGCGCGGGGGCATCCGTCTCGCCGGGCGACGCCTCGACACGTCCGACGCCGCTCGTGCGCGGCGCATCGTCCTGAGCAGCCATGGTCGCTGGCACGGCCGGGGCCATCGACCCCGGCCGCGGCACGGCGTCAATCCATCTATCCCTGTTTCGCTGGTTCCTGCGCGGCGTGCGTGCCGGCGACGTAGCCATGGACGTGGCCCTTGCCGAGGCCGTGCTTGTTGAACCCGCCGACCGCCTCGCCGCCGGCGTAGAGGCCCGGAATGACCTCGCCCTGCATGTCCACCACCTGCTGGCGGCCGTTGACCCGCAGGCCGCCGTAGGAGTCGTGCCAGACGACCATGATCGACAGCGCATAGAACGGCGGCCGGTCGATGCGGTACATCGGGGCGTCCGCCTCGCGCTCGAACTCGGGGTCGGCGCCGGCGTCCACGCAGGTGTTCCACTTGGCCACCGTTTCGGCCAGGTAGCTGAGCGGCACCCGCTGGAACTCGTGTCCGGCGGCGATCTTCTCGGCCAGCTCCTCGATGGTGTCGGCCTTGAAGAAGTAGCCGTTGTCCGCAACGTACGGGTAATGGAGCTCCCAGCCGGTGCGATCGACGGCCTCCTCGTCGAAGATGGCCCAGAGCGGTCCCGAGTAGTAGTCCGGCGCCTTCGAGCCCTCGTTCATGGCCAGCGCGGCGTCGAGGCCGTGGTCGTAGTCGTAGACCTCCCGGATCCACTTCTTCTGGCAGTTGCGCCAGTCGAGCGGCTTGTGGTCGAGCCCCTGGCCCGGAGCGGCGCCGTCGCCGGGATACCGGCTTCCGCCGGGCCTGGCGGGAAGACGGACCTCGTTGAAGAACCGCTTGCCGACCTGGTTCACCGCGATGAACTCCTCGAAGCCGGCGCTGCCGACGTTGACCCCGGCCGCCTTGCGGAAGCCGAACGTGGGATGGCCGGGCATCATGGTCGTGTACGCGTCCCGGGTCCCGAGGCGGGTCGAGATGTGGAACGTCGTCGGATACGACAGGTTCTGCTGCATCCCCGCCAGATTGGCGCCCACCCGCAGGCCGGCGATCAGCGCGCTGGCGTCCTGGCTGCCGGGCCCTTGCAGGGCCATTCCGCTGGTCGGGAAGGCGGGCTCCCGCATGGCGGGGTAGAACATGCTGCGGACTTGCGGATTGCCGGCGTGACCGCCGCTGGCCAGGATGACCCCCCGGCGGGCGCGGATGGTCACCGTCTCGCGCCGCTCGTCGACGTTGCCGTTCTGCCAGTAGCTCTGCAGGAGCTCGCCCGTCTCGGGGTGGTGCCGCGGCGAGTAGTGGGCCCTGATCCCCAGGATCCTGCCCGCGAACGGCTGCTCGCGGATGAGGTCGGCGAAGCGGCGGTGCAGCATGAACTCCACGCCCTTCTCCCGCGCCGAGAACTCCAGCGGCCGGGCGAGGGCCACGCCGTTGCTCACGGCGTTGGGTCCGACCGAACGGCTCGCGTCGTTCATCTGCACGGGGGCGAGTGCGCTCGTGCGTTCGAAGTCGGCGACGCCCGCGTCCTCGGCCGTGATCGTGCCCGCCTTGATGTCGGTCTTGTCGCCCAGCATGAGGAAGCAGCGCGCCCCCCGCGCGCGCGACAGGCCGCCGCCGCCGTGGGTGCCGCTGACGCGCGTGAACCGGACGTAGTTGTCGATGAGCAACTGCCGCGTGGCGGGGCAGTTCTCGGCCCACGAGCGGGCGAGCTCCCGCTCGTTGTAGCGATACGGGCTCTGGGCCTTGGGGTCGACCACCGACCAGTCGGTGAGGTCGGTGAACAGCAGATCCACACTGTCGTCCAGCTCTTCGGGCGCCTCGAGGGGATCGACCGTGATCAGTCCCTCCTTGTCGGCTTCGCCCTTCATGTCCCGCTGCTGGACCGGATCGCCGCCTCCGAGCGACACGAAGGCCCCGCTGTGCAGCATCCTGCCGCCGAGGTCGAAGTTCTGGTCGACCACCAGCACGCTGGCCCCGAGATCCCGCGCGCGAATGGCTGCGGTCAGGCCGGCGCAGCCGCCCCCCGCGACGATGACGTCCACCTCGTAGTCCCAGGTGACGTCTTCGGTTGCGGACGCCGAGGCCTGAGCGGACGCCGAATCCGGCGTCAGCAGCGCGCCGGCACCCAGCCCGGCGGCGGCTCCCGTCCTGACGAAGTCCCGCCGGCTGACGCCGTGCTCGTTCTCGAGCCGTGGATCGTCGCGGTCGCCATCGCGATTCTTCGCCATCTCCAGCCTCCCCTCACGTTGCTCTCACGTTGCCTGCCGACATCCCTCAAGGACGCATGGTAGCACCCCGTGCCGTGAATTCCACACCACCTCGAGAATGCCATAGGGAGGCGCACGGAGGTCGGAGGCAACGGCCGGGGGGCCGTTCACGGGGAGCTACGGGGAGTCGAAAGCGCGCGCGGCTTCGACCGTCAGATCCGGAAGCAGGACCGACCGCACGGTCTCGTCACCGGACGCAACCTGTGTTTCCCGGTAGAAGCCGCCCTGCAGCGCATGGATCTCGATCTGCCGGCGGAGAGGATCGACGATCTCGCGCTGAAGTATCATCGCGTGGAATGCGCAGTTCGCTGCGATCCTTGCGGGGTTCCGTCCGGGGCGTCGTCGCATGGCCCCGGCCGGAAGCCGGCGGTGCGCGGCCCGGGAGGGACATCGTGAGAACAGGGAAGTTGCCGGCCTTGTGCATGGCGCTGGTGCTGTCGGGAACATGGGTGCTCGCCGAACAGGAGGCAGGCGGATGCGAGCCGGTGGGCGACATCCGGTTCATCTGCGATCTGATCGGTCCCGAGGATCTGGCCATCGTGCCCGGCGACCAATGGGTCGTCGTGTCGGGAAATCAGGAAGGCGGCCGCATCCACCTCATCCACGTGGCGGACAAGACCACCTCGGTGCTCTTCCCGACGGCGGACCGGGTCGAGCGGCTCGACGCCGCGACCTACCCTTCGTGCCCGGGCCCCCTCGAGGCGGCCGAGCTGGACCAGGATGAGTTCAGGGCGCACGGCCTCTACCTGAAGCCGGGGGAGGGCGACGTGCATGCGCTGTACGTCGTGCACCACGGCCGGCGGGAGTCGATCGAGGTGTTCGAGCTCGACGCCGGCGCGATGCCGATGACTCTGGCCTGGGTCGGGTGCGCCGTCGCTCCGGAGGGGTTGCGGCTCAACTCGGTCGTGGCGCTGCCCGAGGGCGGTTTCTCCGCGACGAGCACCTCCACCGGGGACGTCTGGGAGTGGAGCACCGCCGGCGGCTGGGCGGTGATGCCGGGCACCGACGACACGACGCCGAACGGTCTGGAGATTTCGCCCGACGGTCGCTGGCTGTTCGTGGCCGGGTGGCGCGGCGAGAAGCTCACGCGCCTGTCGCGCGGGGGACCGCCGCGGCAGAAGGACGTGGTGCCCATACCCTTCCGGCCGGACAACCTGCGGTACGTCGACGACGGCGCATTGATCCTGGCCGCCGGGCACGGAAACTTCGGTACGCCGGAGGAGACATCGAACGTCGCCGTCATCGATCCCGAGACGCTGGAGGTCAGGCACATCTTCACGTACCCGCGCCTGGCGGGGTTCGCGTCGTCGACCGCGGCGATCCGCATCGGCGGCGAGATCTGGCTCGGGACGAACCGCGGCGGGATGGTGGCGTACTTCCCCGCGCCCGAGTAGCGGAGCGGCATGCCCGGCGCGGACGATGCCGGAGGAGCGGGCGATGCCGGAGGACGGGAAGTCGGCCCGGTCGCGACTGGCTCGCCCTCGACAAGTGGCGGGATGTTGCGCTCGGCCGAGACACAGGAGCTTGAAGCCATGAAGCGGTCTGCAATCTTCGCCGCCGTCGCCGTGTTCGTCGCCGCGTCTGTCTCGAGCGCCCAGGAGCCGGCCGCCGCCGAAGGCGGCGTGCCGCAGTTTGCGCCCGTCACCTGGGAACGCCTGGTCAACGCGGCGGACGAGCCGCACAACTGGCTGATGTACAACGGCACGCTCGACAGCAAGCGCTTCTCGCGACTCGACCAGGTCGACCGGACCAACGTGACCGGCCTGGAATTGAAGTGGGCCTACAACATCCGCCAGCTCGACCGGACGGAGACGACCCCGCTGGTGGTCGACGGCGTGATGTTCATCACCGAATCGCCCAGCAACGTGACGGCGGTCGACGCCACGACCGGACGGCCTTTCTGGCGCTACGAGCACCCGCTGCCCGACGACCTGCGCATCTGCTGCGGACGCAACAACCGCGGCGTCGCCATCCTGGGCGAGACGCTCTACATGAGCACCCTCGACGCGCACCTGGTCGCCATCGACGCGCGCACCGGCAACCTGGTGTGGGACGCGGAGGTGGCGGACTACCGGGGCGGCTACAGCAAGACCGCCGCGCCGCTCATCGTCAAGGACCGGGTGGTGACGGGCATCGCCGGCGGGGAGTTCGGCATCCGCGGGTTCCTCGACTCGTACGACGCGGAAACCGGCGAGCGAGCGTGGCGCACCTACACGATCCCGGGGCCCGATCACCCCGACAACGAGACGTGGCTGGGCGACTCCTGGCGCACCGGCGGGTCGCCGACCTGGATCACCGGATCGTACGACCCCGAGCTCAACCTCGTCTACTGGGGCACGGGCAACCCGGGCCCCGACTACGGCAGCGAGATGCGGCTGGGCGACAACCTGTACTCCGACTCGGTGCTCGCCCTCGACGGCGACACGGGCGACATGCGGTGGTACTTCCAGTTCACGCCGCACGACGTGCACGATTGGGACGCCATCCAGATCCCGGTGCTCGCCGACATCGAGTTCGAGGGCGAGCCGCGCAAGGCGATGCTGTGGGCGAACCGCAACGCCTTCTACTACACCTTTGACCGCGAGACCGGCGAGTACCTGCTCGGCAAGCCCTTCGCGCTGCAGACCTGGGCGGAGGGGCTCGACGAGAACGGCCGCCCCATCCGGGTGCCCGGCATGTTCCCCTCGCCCGACGGCACGGTGGTGGCGCCGACGGCGGGCGGCGCGACCAACTGGTGGTCGCCCGCGTTCAATCCTCGCACCGGACTGCTCTACGTCAACTCGTTCGACGGCGAGGGCGAGTTCTTCCTGCGGGACGAGGAGTATGTCGAGGGCGAGCGCTACACCGGCGGCGGCGTGCAGTCGCCGCAGCCGATGGACAACTACAAGAGCGCCATCCGGGCCATCGATCCGACGACCGGCGACATCCGCTGGGAGTTCGAGATGAAGCCGCGGGCCCGCTCCGGAGTTCTGGCCACGGCGGGCGACATCCTGTTCAGCGCGACCGTCGACGGCTATTTCTTCGCGCTCGACGCGGAGAGCGGCGAGGAGCTGTGGCACATTCCGCTCGGCGGCCCGGTCAACGCCAATCCGATGACCTACGCGGTCGACGGACAGCAGTACGTCACGATGTCGGTGGGGAACACGGTCTACACCTTCGGCCTGGACGAATAGTCAGGCGGTCCGGACTTGCAGTTGCAGTGGCTCGGATGCACGTCTTGCATCCATGGCCGGCGCGCGGCAGGTCGAGCGGCAGGTTGCATCGCCGTCAAGCGCACCGACGGGCGGGAAGGTTCTCGTGAAGAGGTCATCGCGACGATCTCCGTGCCAGAGGCGAGCGTCGCACACATCGACGGGCGGGGAGGTTCTCATGAAGGCGTCAGTCTTGCGGTGTTCGATACTCGTTGTGGTGTGTCTGACGGCGGCCGCGGTCGCTCTGCACGGTGCGACGGCCGATCTGCCGGTCGTGGACGGCGTGCCCACGACCGAGCCGGAAGCCGTCGGCATGTCGACGGAACGTCTCGAACGGCTCGACCGGGTGATGCGGGCCTACATCGACCGCGAGGAGGTGGCCGGCGTGGTCACTCTCGTCGCGCGGCGCGGCAAGGTGGTCAACTTCTCGGCGCAGGGCCATCGGGATGTCGAGGGCGGCAAGGCGATGACCCACGACACCATCTTCCGCATGGCGTCGATGACCAAGCCGATCGCCTCGGTGGCGCTGATGATGCTCTACGAGGAGGGGCACTTCCAGCTCCGCGATCCCATCTCGAAGTGGCTGCCGGAGTTCGCCGACATGCAGGTGGCGATTCCCGCACCCGAGCAGGAGCGGCTCGCCGGACGCTACAAGCTCGTGCCCGCAGCGCGCCCGATCACCGTGCAGCACGTGCTCACCCACACCGCGGGGTTGGCCAACACCTATCGGGGCCTGACGCAGCCGGACTTCCAGTCGATGAACGCCGAGCGCAAGCCGCACGACACGGTCGGCGACATGGTCGAGCGGCTGGCGAAGCTCCCGCTCAACTTCCACCCGGGCGACCGCTGGGAATACGGCCGGGCCACCGACGTGGTGGGGCGGCTGGTCGAGGTCATGTCGGGAAAGACGCTGGACGCGTTCTTCCGCGAGCGCATCTTCGAGCCGCTCGACATGCCGGACACGCACTTCTACCTGCCGAAGTCGAAGCTCGACCGCTTCGCTGCGCTGTACGGACCGAACGACGACGGGAAGATCGTCCTCACCGAGGCGCCGACCGCCGACAGCCGCTTCGTCCGCGAGCCACGCGTCTACTTCAGCGGCGCCGGCGGCCTGGTATCGACGGCGCGCGACTACTTCCGCTTCCACCAGATGATGCTGAACGGCGGCGAACTCGACGGCGTGCGGATCCTGAGCCGCAAGACCATCGAGCTGATGACCGCCAACCATACGGGCGGCTTCGGCATCTGGCTCGCCGGCCCGGGCTACGGGTTCGGCCTGGGCTACGCCATCGTGACCGACCTGGGACCGTCCGCGACGCCGCGCTCGGAAGGCTCCTACTACTGGGGCGGCGCGTTCGGCACCATCTTCTGGGTGGACCCGTCCGAGGAGCTGATCGGCATCATGCTGACGCAGATGCGGCCGTACACGCACCTCCGTATCCGCGACGACCTGGCGACCATGACGTACCAGGCTATCGTCGACTGACGGAACGAGCCGACGCGACGTGCGCGCCGACTCGTTCCGACGCCATCGCCGCAGGCACGATGCCGAGAAAACCGGTTTTCCCGCAACGGTCCTGCGAGAAACAGGCTACTCCAGCGCCTCGTACACCAGCGTCTGGAACTCCCGCTCGATGTCGTAGGCCGCGAACGGGTTGAGCTGGGTCCAGACCATGCCAATCAGCTCGGCCGCCGGGTCGATCCAGAAGTAGGTGTTCGCGGCCCCGGCCCAGCGGAACACGCCGTCGTTGTCCGGCTCCGGCGACGCGTCCGCGTCGACGACCACGGCGAAGCCGAGTCCGAAGCCGTATCCCGGACTCAGGAACGTGCCGAGCTCGATCGGCACCAGCGCCTCCGGCAGCCGGTTGGAGCGCATCGCTTGCACCGTCTCGGGCGCCAGGATTTGCACGTCGCCGAGCGTGCCGTCCTGCAGGAGCATCTGCGCAAAGCGGATGTAGTCGGAAGCGGTCGATGTGAGTCCGCCCCCGCCCGAGAGCCAGCGCGGCGGCTGCGTGTACTGGCCGTCGACCGGCGAGTCGATCATCTGCAGGGTGTCGTCCGGGCGCGCGTAGTGGACGGCGAAGCGGTCGCGCTTGCCGGCCGGCACCACGAACGCGGTGTCGTTCATCTCCAGCGGATCGAGAATGCGCGCCTGCAGGAACGCGTCGAACGGCTGCCCGGAGGCGACCTCGACCACCCGGCCGAGGATGTCGGTCGACACGCTGTAGTTCCAGCGGTCGCCCGGGCTGGCCAGCAGCGGCAGGGCCGCCACCCGCCGCGCGAAGTCGTCGAGCCCCTCCGCCTGCGTGAAGAAGCCCGACTGGTTGTAGATGCGGTCGACCGGCGAGTCGCCGAAGAACCCGTAGGTGAGGCCCGACGTGTGGGTGAGCAGGTGCTCGACGGTCATCGGCCGGGCCGGCTCCACGCGCTCGCCGCCCTCCGACAGCACCGTCGCGCCGGCGAACTCGGGAATGAACTTCGAGACCGGATCGTCGAGGGCGACCGCGCCTTCCTCTACCAGGATCATCACCGCGACGCTTGTGAGCGGCTTCGTCATCGAGTAGATGCGGAAGATGTCGTCGGGTTCGAGCGGGTCGCCGGCGGCGACGTCGCGCATGCCGACGGTGTCCCAGTGGGCCACCTTTCCCTGCCGGACGACCATGGTCATCACGCCGGCGAGCCGGCCGTCGTCGACGTAGGCCCGCATGGCGGGAGCGAGGCGGGCCAGCCCGTCGGAGGACATCCCGGCGTCCTCGGGAGCGGCGGTCGGGAGTCCCGCATCCACGGCGAGACTCGTCGCATCGGCAGGCTCCGGTTCCGCGTCGTCCGCGGCTGTCTGGCCGCAGGCGCCGGCCGCGGCGAGGACGCTGAGCAGTACGACGAATTGAACGGGTCGGCGGGTCATGCAGGCCTCCTCGAGGTGATGCGGTCTCGATGCGACAGTCAGGACGATTCTCCGATGGTAATCGACTCGTCGCGCGTCCGACAGAAGCACGGCGCGCTGTCGGACGCCGAATCGGCGAACATGCACATCACCATCGCCGTCCCGTACGCCACCGGCGAGACGCTCGGCTCCTTCCCCGACCAGGGCAGCTATACGCGGGCGGGCCCGTGGGTCATGGAGGTGGGTACGTCGTCGGCGCACATCATGATTCCCGGCCGCTGAGTCGACGCGGCGGACTGCGTCCGCGCCTGCCCGCGCGGGTCCGGTCGCTCGGGCCGGTCAGTCCGGGCGATTTGACAACGGGCGCGCCGTCGCCGACCATGGAGAGGTTGTTCCGCGCCACGGCGCGGCGGCAGACGGTGGGTCTGGGCGACTCCGAATGCCGGGCGGGTTGGGACCCGCCGTTGACAGGTGTGCCCAAGCAAGGAGGTGATCCAGTGGACGACCATAGTACGGGCTCTGCGGAGGTGGCGTCCTCGTAGGGACCTCCCGCACTCGGACGGGTGGCGGGGCGCCCCATGAAGACGGGGTAAACCCAACGCCACCATCGCAGACCAATCTGGAGGGGGCTCCGATCCATGCGGGTCGGGGCCCTTTCTTCATGTACGGACGGTCGCGTGGGGACGTACATTCGCGCCCTTCCGGCGGGAGGTTGCCCTTCCGGCGGAGATTGCCCTTCCGGCGGGAGGTTGTCCTTCCGGCGGGAGGCTGTCCTTCGGGCGGGAGGTTGTCCTTCCGGCGGGGTTGCCCTTTCGGCGGGAGATTGCGCGGGATTCGGGTCGTGTCCGGGGCCGCCCGCCGGCGGCACGGGACGCCATGTACGTCGGCGTGCGATGATAGAGGCGCTCTGGCCGCGCCGCGGCGGCGTGGCGTGACGGTGACTGGAGGTCGACCGATGAAGCGGATGGTGCTTGCCCTGCTTGTGCTGGCGTTGGCTTCGAATCTCGCGTTGGCGCGTGCCGCTGCCGCGAACGACAACTGGCCGCACTTCCGCGGGCCGACCATGAACGCGGCGGTCGCGGACAACCCGGACCTGCCGGAGACATGGAGCCGGACGGAGAACGTCGAGTGGGCGACCGACATACCGGGCCTCGGCTGGTCGAGCCCGGTGGTCTGGGGCAAGCGGGTCTTCCTGACCACGGTGACCGCGGTGGGGGACTTCGAGCAGCCGAAGCCCGGACTCTACGCTCCGAGGGGACGGCCGGACCCGGTGCCGCTGGAGCACGACTGGCGGGTCTACTGCCTGGATCTGGAGACCGGCGCCGTCCTGTGGCAGAGCTCCGTGAACCACGGCCGGCCGGGCTTCCCGCGCCACATGAAGAACACCTACGCGTCGGAGACGCCCGCCACCGACGGCGAGCACGTCTACGTCCGATTCGGCGATTTGGGCCTGTACGCCTTCGACATGGAGGGCAACGAGGCCTGGCGCGCCATGATCCCCGATCGGCGCACCCGTTCCGAGTGGGGCTCCGCCTCGTCGCCGGTGGTGCACGGCGACAAGGTGATCATCCTCTACGACAACGAGGAGGAGTCGTGGCTGGCCGCCCTCGACAAGCGGACCGGGGAGGAGCTGTGGCGAACGGCGCGCGACGAGGTGTCCACCTGGGCTACGCCCTACGTCTGGGAGAACGAGCTGCGTACCGAGATCGTGACGTCCGGCGTCAACCGCATCCGCTCGTACGATCTCGACGGGCAGTTGCTGTGGGAGATGGACGGGCGCATGTCGTGGGCGGCCATTGCGACGCCGTTCTCCAGCCACGGCCTCGTCTACGTCAACTCCGGCTACTTCCGTGACGAGCACCGGCCGGCGTACGCCATCCGGCCCGGCGCCAGCGGCGACATCACGTTGTCCGATGGCGAGCGGTCGAACGAGTTCGTCGCCTGGTATCAGCCCCGCGCCGGCAACTACAACACCTCGCCGCTGATCTACGGCGACATCTACTACAGCCTGCTCGATCGCGGCTTCTTCGAGGCCTACGATGCCGCGACCGGCGAGCCGGTCTACGGGCGCCAGCGCATCCGCGTGGGCGCCAGCTTCACGTCGTCGCCGTGGGCCTACAACGGCAAGATCTTCGCCCTGAGCGAGCAGGGCGACACCTACGTTATCCGGGCCGGCCGCGAGTACGAGGTGACCGGCGTCAACAGCCTGGACGAGATGGCGATGGCGTCGCCGGCCATCGCCGGCGACCGGCTGTTGATTCGTACCACCACGAAGCTCTACAGCATCAGGAAGCAGTAGGATTCCGCGCCGCGAACGGAGCAGAAAGCCGGAGAGGGTCGGTTGGGCGGAGAACGGAGCCGAAAGCGACGGTTTCCGGGCGAGGAGGAACGGTCATGGGTCCGAGCCGGAGAGAGTTCCTGAAGAGCGCGGGTGTCGCCGGCGCAGCGGCGGTGGCCGGCGGCTCCGTGCGTGCCGGCGGCACGACGCGGGCACAGGCGGGCACCGCGGTTCTGCGGTCTGTCGAGACCGACGTGCTGGAGATCGGCTACGAGGAGAGCGGCGACCCGGCCGGGTTCCCGATCATCCTCCTCCACGGCTTTCCCTACGACATCCGGTCGTGGGACGGCGTGGTCCCACCGCTCGCCGACGCCGGGTACCGCGTGCTCGTGCCCTACCTGCGCGGCTACGGGACGACCCGCTTTCTCGATCCCGAAGCCCCGCGGATGGCGGAGCAGGCCGCGATCGCCCAGGACGTGTCGGACTTCGCCGATGCCCTCGGCTTGGAGCAGGTGGCGCTGGCCGGGTTCGACTGGGGCAACCGCGCCGCGTGCATCACCTCCATTCTGCATCCCGAACGGGTGCGCGCGCAGGTCGCCATCGGCGGCTATTCGGTGCAGGACACCGTGTCGCCGTCGGCTCCCTCTCCGTCTGCCGCGGCCGAGGCCCGTCTGTGGTACCAGTGGTACTTCAACACCGAGCGGGGGAGAGCCGGACTCGAAGCCAACCGGCACGCGATTGTCCGCTACCTCTGGGAGACCTGGTCGCCGACCTGGGAGTACACCGACGAAGCGTACGACCGCTCCGCTCCAGCCTTCGACAACCCGGACTTCGTCGACGTCGTCATTCACTCCTACCGGCACCGGCACGGCTACGCGCCGGGGGAGGAGCGCTTCCTCGACGTCGAGCGACAACTCGCCGAACGGCCGCCGATCACCGTGCGGGCCATTGTCCTGCGCGGCAACGACAGCGGCTTCGGCCGGCCCTCGACCGATCCGACGGCGGACCGGGCCCGCTTCACGAATCTCGTGGCGCGGCGCATCGTCGACGGGGCGGGGCACGACCTCGCGCCGCAGCGGCCCGACGCCGTGTCGGCGGCGCTGCTCGAGTTGCTCGCGTAGACCGTCGCTGTCGCGAGGCGAAGGCTGTGGCCGGCGACCGGACTTCGTCGGTTGGCGACGACCGGTGTTCCTGCGCGGGCGACCGTGCTGACCGCGCGCGGCGGACCGACGCGATCTCCGCCGCGGCCGACCGCCGCCTTGCGAAACGCGCCCGCAACCCGGGTCGCGCTATACTCGCCGTTTGTCACGCAGCCTGAAGGAGGCTCCATATGAAGCGCGCATCGATCGTTGCTCTCTGTCTGCTGGTCACCGGTTTCTTCGCCGTCCATTCGCAGGGCGTCTCCGCCCAGGAGGACTTCACGGCCCTGTTCGACGGATCCAACCTGGACGCCTTCAACCCGATTGGCGACGCCAACTGGGAGATCGTCGACGGCGTGGTGCAGGCCGACAGCGGCAGCGGGTTCCTGGTGACGAAGGAGTCGTATTCCGACTTCCACCTGACCCTGGACTTCTGGGTCGACGAGCCGGCCAACAGCGGCATCTTCGTCCGCTGCGCCGACGCGATGAGCGTCAACGACCGCAACTCGTACGAGGTGAACATCTACGACACGCGCGCCGACCAGACCTACCGCACCGGCGGCATCGTCCACATCGCGGCGCCGAGCAGCGTCGTGATGACCGGCGGGCGGTGGAACAGCTACGACATCCGCGTGGAAGGCTCGCGGATCCTCGTCACGCTGAACGGACTGCACATGATCGACGTCGAGGACACGCAGTTCGCCGACGGTCCGATCGCTCTGCAGTACGGCCTGGGCGTCGTGAAGTTCCGCAACGTGCGCGTCCGGGAGCTGTAGGCGTTGGGTTCGGCGGCGGGAAGCGGCGGTGGCCGATGGCCGCCGTTGCATCCCGCCGGCCGCTTGCGATACGGCCCCCTGACACGCGCGCGTCACCTTCGGAATCCGCCCTGGCCGCCGGCCGGCACCGGGGATGCGGGACGCGACGGGTGGGCTCGCGCTGAATCCGACGACGCCGGCAACCGATGTCTCAGGATCAGGAAGGTGAACGATGAGCAGTCGGCAGACGCGGCATCACATGTACGTCGCCCTCCAGGACGACAACAAGATCTCGATCTTCACGATGAACCCCTCCACCGGCGCGCTGAGCTGGCAGGAGGACGTGGCGATCGAAGGCGGGCCGGCGCCGCTGGCGCTGTCTCCGGACAAGCGCGTGCTCTACGTCGGGCGGCGGGGAAGCCAGGAGATCGCGAGCTACGGCGTCGATCGGCGGACCGGCAGCCTGTCGTTTCTGGGCGCGACGCCGCTGCAGGGTGAACCGGTCTACGTCTCGACCGACCGGACGGGACGGTTCGTGCTCTCGGCCTACTACTACCAGAGCACGGCGGCGGTGCACGCGGTGAACGACGACGGCGTGGCCACGTTCCCGCCCGTCGAGTGGCGCTACACGGCGCACGGCGCGCACGCGATTCTCACCGACCGCTCGAACCGGTTCGCCTACGTCCCGCACATCGCCAACCGGGGGCCGAACCGGATCGACCAGTTCCGGTTCGACGAGGCGACGGGGCGCCTCACGCCGAACGACCCGCCCTTCCACGGTCCGGAGGAGTACCTCGGTCCGCGGGCCCTGGCGTTCCACCCGTTCCTCGACGTCGTCTACTTCTCGGACGAGCAGGGGAGCAGCGTGACGGCGTACGACATCGATCCCGAGAAGGGCACGCTGGCGCCGCTGCAGACCATCTCGACGCTCCCGGCCGGGTACAGCGGAAACAACACCTGTTCGCAGATCCGCATCTCGTCGACCGGCGAGTTCCTGTTCGCGCCCAACCGCGGGCACAACAGCGTCGCCAGCTTTCGCGTGGACGACACGACCGGACGGCTGACGGCGGCCGGCCGGGTCGGGACCGAGCCGGTGCCGCGGGCGTTCGGCCTCGATCCGGATGGACGCTTCCTGTTCGCGGCAGGGCAGCAGTCGGGCCGTCTCGCGTCGTACAGCGTCGATCACGAGAGCGGCGATCTCACGCCCCTCGAGACCTATGAGGTGGGCAACAACCCGATGTGGGTGCTGATGACCACGTTGGACGGATAGACAGGTCGGAGATGCCCGCACACGGCGGGCGTGAACAGGAATCGGGTCCCGGCGGGCGGTCCCGTGCACGGGATGGAGCCGACGAAATCACAGGTGTGCATTGCCAGCGTGCAGTACACACTTGGAGGTGGAGGGGGAGATGACGACAGTGCCGCTCGGAAGATGGGTCGCGATGGCCGCAGCCGCTGCGCTGGCCGTGGCGCTGGCCTCGCAGGTGACACCGGCGCAGGAGCCGGACATTTCGTACACGCCGGTGACCGACGAGCGGCTGCGTGAGGGCGATCCGAGCGACTGGCTCATGTACCGCCGCACGTACGACAGCCAGGGCTACAGCCCGCTCGATCAGATCAACCGGGAGAACGTGGGCGATCTCGTGCCGGTGTGGACGATGTCCACCGGCGTGACCTCCGGCCACGAGGCGCCGCCGATCGTCAACGACGGCGTGATGTTCGTGACGACGCCGGAGGATCGCGTCATTGCCATCGACGCGCGGACCGGAGAGCAGCTCTGGATCTACAACCGGCAGTTCCCGGAGGGCATGGCCCACCCGCACCGCACGAACCGCGGCGTCGCGCTGTACGGCGACAAGGTGTTCTACACGACGCACGACGCGTTCGTGGTGGCGCTCAACGCGGTCTCGGGCGAGGTGGTCTGGGAGACGGCGGTCGCCGACTACCGGACCGGCTACTACATGACCATTGCGCCGCTGGTGGCCAACGGCAAAGTGCTGATTGGGCCCTCGGGCGGCGAGCGGGGCATCCGCGGCTTCGTGGCGGCGTACGATCCCGACACCGGCGAGGAGGTGTGGCGCACGCACACGATTCCGGAGCCGGGCGAGCCGGGCAGCGAGACGTGGCCGGGCGAGACCTGGCGCACCGGCGGCGCCTCGATCTGGATCACCGGCTCGTACGATCCGGAGCTCAACCTCACCTATTGGGGCACCGGCAACCCGGGCCCGTGGATCGGCGACCAGCGGCCCGGGGACAACCTCTACACCAACTCGGTGGTCGCGTTCGACGCCGATACGGGCGAGCTGAAGGGTTACCACCAGTACCACCACAACGGGTCGTGGGACTGGGACGAGGTCTCGGCGCCGCTCCTGATCGACGTCCCGCGCGACGGCCGCACCATTCCGACGCTGATCCATCCGGCGCGCAACGGTTACCTGTGGATGCTGGAGCGGAAGCCGGACTCCATCGGCTTCGTCGAGGCGCGGCCCTACGTGGACCAGAACGTGTTCACGGCGATCGACCCGGTGACAGGACGGCCGGAATACGACCTCGAGCGCAAGCCGGGCACGGGCAAGCCGGCCACCTTCTGCCCGTCGCTCTGGGGCGGCAAGGACTGGCCGCCGGCGGCCTACAGCCCCCAGACGGGCTATCTCTACATTCCGGCCAACGAGAACCTCTGCTCGACCATGGTCGGCGTGGAGGTGGACTACGTGCCGGGCCGCGGCTTCACCGGCGCGTCGCAGACGGTGTTCGTGGTGGACGAGGCCGACCACATCGGCGAGATCCAGGCCTGGAACCTCGCCACCGGCGAGCAGGTCTGGACGCACGAGTTCGGGACGTCCCAGAACTGGGGGCCGATCCTCGCCACCGGCGGCGGGCTGATCTTCACCGGCGGCACCAACGACCGCTACTTCCGCGCCTTCGACGCCGAGACCGGCGATCTGCTCTGGGAGCAGCGCACCAACTCCGGGGTCATCGGCGTGCCGTCGTCCTACGAGATCGACGGCGTGCAGTACATCGCCGTGCAGTCCGGCTGGGGCGTCGACGCGGCGGGAATGCAGCGGGCCGTGAACGCCCACTTCGACGCCGAGAGGCTCGTGCCGCAGGGGGGCGTCATCTGGGTCTTCGCCCTGCCGCCGGATCGCCGCTGACGCCCCGGTCCCGGTGGCTCGTGCCGCCGCCGGGCCGCGGTGCGGCGGATGTCGTCGCCCGAGGCGGTTTCCTCAAGGGACCGCCTCGGGCCCTTTCTTCGTTCAGCCCTTGATGCGGTTGGTGATCCTGATGGCGGCAATCGTCGCCACGGTCGCATACAGGCTGGTGGACACGCCCCCCAGTATCCCGTCGAGATACATGCCCACCGCGGGGATGGCGTTGAGCACGTCCGACTCGGCGGCGGCGCCGAACGCCAGGACGACGATGAAGTGCGACGTCGCGTCCTCGGCGTCGAGCTTCGCCAGGACGGGGTAGGCGAGGCCCAGGAGGACCAGCAGAATCATCAGGCCGTTGCCGGGAACCGCATCCGGCGCCACGGCCAGCACGATCGCCGTGAGCAGGGTCAGACCGACGGTTATTCTGGGTGCCATTCTTGTCTCCTTTCCGGGAGTGGTACGACGAACTCCGGCGTCACGCGAGCGGTTGCCGCGTGCCCGGGTTCCGTTTCTCGATGAATGGAGGCTGCGCCGGACTCGCGGCCGTCTGCCGACCGCCGGTACCGGCGCGTCGGCCAGGGCGGGGTATCGGTTCGTGCGCCGCGTGTTCCACGTGGCCGCGGTGGACGGGGAGCGCGCTTGCGGAGTGCAGGGCCGGCCCACGCCCTGATCCGCGGGCCGGCCACCGACGAGACAGTGTGGGCGAAACGTTGCAGCCGCAACATGGCGCGCTCACGTTCCCGACTGGCTGCGCGCCCTGCACGGGCCGCAACCCGAACCCTTCCACGCCGTCGACGAGGGACCACCAGTGTTTCCCTTTCACGCCTGTCGGTCAAGGGAAAACGGTCATGCACCCGGCACGCCGAGTCGGACTGCCAGCGCCCGGAAACGCCTCGCCGGCTCGGCGTTCCGGCCCATCCCCCCCGCTCCATGAGTCTGCGCCGCAGCCCTCTGCTTCGCTTCGTTCTACGGCGCAGACTCCTAGCCCTTGAGCCGGTTGGTCACTCGGATCGCCGCGATGGTGGCGACGCTGGCGTACAGCGCCGTGGACAGGCCGCCGAGTATGCCGTCCAGATACATGCCGACCGCGGGGATGGCGTTGAGCACATCCGACCCGGCGGAGGCGCCGACCGCCAGGACGACGACCAGGTAGGCGGTTGCGTCCTCGGCGTCTATCGCCACGTAGGCGTATGCGAGGCCGAGCAGGACCAGCAGAATACCCACGGCGTTGCCCGGGATTGCGTCGGGCGCCACGGCCAGCACGACTGCCGCGAGCAGGATCAGGCCGCTGATGACTCTGGTTGCCATTCTCTATCTCCTTTCGAGCCGGGTGGAACGACGAAAGCCCGGGTTCGCGCGCACGGGCGTTGGGTGCCCGGTTTCCGTTTCTCGAGGGACACACGCTTCGCCGGGCTCGCAGTCGATGGCCGCCTGCCGGTACCGGCGCGTCAGTCGGGGCCGGACGCCGACTCGCGGGCAGATGGTTCGAGGGGACCGACACCGGGCGTGGGGATGGGGAGAGGACGCAAGGCCGGCCCGCAACCGAATCAGCGGACCAGCCGCCGACGAGACAGGGTGAACGAGATATTGCAGCCACGACATGGCGCGCTCACGTTCCCGACCGGCTGCGCGCCCTGCACGGGCCGCGGCCCGAACCCTTCCACGCCCTCGACGAGGATCAACAGTGTTTTCCCTGTCATGTCCGTCGGTCAAGAGAAATCGTGGGTGCCCGTTTGAGTTCTACGGGCGTCGCCGAAACGTCAGTACTCGCGGAAGATCCGACGGATGGTGTCGAGATCTCTGGTCTTCGTGAGCGCGAGCATCAGCAGGATGCGGGCTTTCTGCGGGATCAGGGTGTCGCCGGCGATCATCTGCAACTCGTCGTTGGAGGAGCGCGGCAGGACGCGTCCGCTGCCGACGCGGTTCGACCTCACGATGACAGGCCTGTTCCCGTCCGGCAGCGCGGTCACGCGCTCCAGCGCCTCCCGCTCGCGGCGGGACAAGCCGCCGGCGCCGGTACCGGCCACCACGATGCCGTCGACGCCGTCGTCGATCAGGGCCTCGATCATCACCGGGCTCGCTTCCACATAGGAGTAGACGATGTCCACTCTCGGAAACGCCTCGACTCCCGCCAGGTCGAACTCCGAGTCGGCGGTGTGGCGCTTTGTCGGCTGGCGGTAGAACGAAACGCGGTCGCCGTCCACGTAACCGAGAAACCCCAGATCCCGGGAATTGAAGGTCTCCAGCCGGTAGGTGCTGGTCTTCGTGACGTCGCGGGCGGCGTTGATCTCGTCGTTCATGACGACCAGCACACCTTTGCCCCGCGCCTCCGGCGACGCCGCGGTACGGACCGCGTTCAGCAGGTTCAGCGGGCCGTCGGCGCTGATGGCGGTGGCCGGCCGCTGTGCGCCCACCAGCACCACCGGCCGGTCGTGGCGGACCGTCAGGTTGAGGAAGTACGCCGTCTCCTCCAGAGTGTTCGTGCCGTGCGTGATCACGATGCCGGCCGTGTCCGGTTCGGCGCTGAAGATCTCGTCGATGCGACGCGCGAGCGTGCGCCAGTCGCCGAACGTGATGTTCGGACTGCCGACGTTGGCGACCTGTTCGACCCGGATGGTGGCGTGCTCGGTCAGGGCCGGCACCGCCGCGACGAGCTCCTCGCCCGAGAAGGTTCCTGCCCGGTACTCGGTCAGGCTCGTGGGCGAGGCGCCGCCGCCCGAGATCGTGCCGCCGGTCGCGAGCACCCAGACCACCGGCGGCTCTGGCGCCTCCTGGGCGGCGGCCGAAGAGGCGGGGGCCCAGAGGACGAGCACGAAAACCGCAACGGCGCAGCGAGGAGGGATCGGGCGGCGCGAGGTGTCTGGAGTCATCGACGTGCTCTCCAATATTGCGAGCTGCTGTCCTACACGATGCGTCGGTTGGATTCTATCCCTGCGCCCGCCGGCGACATCATTGTCTATGATTGTGAGCGATGTACCGTACGCCCGGAGAGCGCGCGCAAAGTGGCGTGGACTTTGGGGAGCGCGCCTGCGCGCCGGAATCATCACGGAACTGGAGCCGGGGGGACTCCAATCATGGACAGACGCCGATTTCTTGCGACGTCCGGGATAGCGCTGGCGGCGGCGGCACTCAGGAGTCTGCCGCTCGCCGGTTGGCAAGACCTCGTCACCTCGTTCGAGGACCTGCGGCGAGGTGTGGGCATCTTCAACGGCCAGGGGGGCACCATCGGTTGGCTCGTGAACGGGGACGGCATTCTGGTCGTCGACAGTCAGAACGCGGCCGCGGCGGGGGCCTGCATCGAAGGTATCCGGGAACGGTCGTCGAATGCGATCGACATCCTGATCAACACGCACCACCACGGCGACCACGTCGGCGGCAACCAGACGTTCCGCCCGGTCGTCGGCTCGATCGTCGCCCACGAGAACAGCGCCGAGTGGCAGCGGCGGGCGGCCGAGCAGGCGGGGAACGAGGACTCGCAGGCCTATCCGGACGAGACCTTCACCGACGAGTGGCGGACGACGATCGGGGACGAGACGGTCGTGGCGCGGTATCACGGCGCCGGCCACACGAGCGGCGACTGCGTGGTGACCTTCGAGCAGGCCAACGTCGTGCACATGGGCGACCTGATGTTCAATCGCCTGCACCCGTTCGTCGACCGCTCCTCCGGGGCCCGGATCTCGGGCTGGATCGATGTGTTGGAGCAGGTGTCTGATGCGCACTCGGCGGACACGATCTACATCTTCGGACACGGGACGCCCGGCGCGGGCGTGACCGGCGATCAGGGCGACCTCGCCCACCTGCGCGACTACTTCACGGCGGCGCTGGAGCTGACGCGCCGCGAAATGGCGGCCGGCCGATCGAGGGAAGAGATCACCGGCACGGAGTCGCTGCCCGGGTTCGAGGACCACGTGTCGCCGTTCGCGCTGCTCAGCCTGAGCGGCGTGCTCGGCGTGGCACACGACGAGCTCAGCGAGTAGCACCGGACAGGACGAGCGGCGGCGTGTCGCCCGCGCCGCCGCTTCGGGGAATCAGGCTGCGATAGGGAAGAGACGCCCCGCCCGTGGGGCCTCCGGGAGGGTCATCGTGCGTTCCATGCTCTTGAGATCGAGTGTCGCGACTGCCGTCGTCATCGTCCTCGCCCTGGGAACAACCGGTATCGACGCCGCCGGGCCGGGCTCGGCCACCGAGTCGCAGTCCGCGGGCGACAACCGGCTGGAGCAGCTCAGAGAGGAAGTGCTCGCGGACGTGGACGACCGACGCGGCCTCATCCAGCGGATGATCGACAGCCAGTTCAGCTTCGCCGAGCTCGGCTTCCAGGAGTTCGAGACGCAGCGTTACCTCACCGGGCTCCTCGAGCGGGAGGGTTTTGAGATCGAGCTCGGGACGGCGGGCATGCCGAGCGGATGGCTCGCGCGTTGGGGTTCGGGACGGCCGGTGATCGCGCTGGGCAGCGACGTCGACGGCATCCCCAAGTCGTCGCAGTTGCCCGGCACGGCGTACCGCCAGCCGCAGATCGAAGGGGCGCCGGGGCACGGCGAGGGGCACAACTCCGGGCAGGCGCTCAACATCGCGGCGGCGCTCGCCGTGAAGGAGATCATGGAGCGGGACGGGATCCCCGGCACGCTCCTGATCTGGCCGGGCATCGCCGAGGAGCAACTCGGCGGCAAGGCGTACTTCGTCCGGGCGGGGGTGTTCGACGACGTCGACATCGTGCTCTACAGCCACGTCAGCAGCGCGATGACGACCGCCTGGGGCGACAGCCGCGGCAACGGGATGGTCTCGGTCGAGTACACCTTCGAAGGCGAATCGGCGCACGGCGCCGGCGACCCGTGGAACGGCCGCAGCGCGCTCGACGCGGTCGAGCTGATGAACATCGGCTGGAACTTCCGGCGCGAGCACCTGCGAATCCAGCAGCGCTCGCACTACGTCATCAGCGACGGCGGCGACCAGCCGAACGTGGTCCCGTCGGCCGCCAGCGTCTGGTATTTCTTCCGCGAGAGCGACTACGAGAACATCATGCGGATGTGGCGGATCGGGGACGCCATGGCCGAAGGCGCGGCGAAGATGACCGATACCACCGTCACCTCGCGCGTCCTCGGCGCGGCCTGGCCGCAGCACCACAACAGGGTGATCGCCGAGACGATGTTCTCCCACATCCGGCGGGTGGGGATGCCCGACTGGTCGGAGGACGACCAGCGCTTCGCCCGCGCCGTGCAGAAAATGCTCGGCGTCGAGGAGCAGGGCCTGCTGACCCGGCCGCAGGAAGCGCTGGACGGCGCCGAGCACATTCCCGACAACGAGCGGCGCGGCGGCGGCTCCGACGACATCGGCGACGTCTCGTGGGTGGTGCCGACCGCCACGCTGCGGTTCCCGTCCAACATTCCCGGCGGCGCGGGCCACAACTGGAACAAGACCATCGCCATGGCCACGCCGATCTCCCACAAGGGGGCGACCGCCGGGGCGAAGGTACAGGCGCTGACCCTGCTTGACTTCGTGCTCCGGCCGGAGCTCGTGCAGCAGGCGCAGGACTATTTCGAGAACCAGACGCAGGACCGGCAGTACACGACGTTCCTGCGCCCGGAGGACGAGCCGGCGATCTGGCTGAACCGGGACATCATGGAGCGCTTCAAGCCGCGGCTCGAGGAGCTCTACTTCGACGAGACGCGCTACGACACATACCTGGAGCAGCTCGGCATCGAGTACCCGCAGTTCGAGCCGCCGCAGGATTGACCCCGCGCTAGCGTCGGTCCGGGCCGTAGAGCACGCGCCCCGGCCGCGCGCCGGTGTGCTCGCCGCCGTCGACGACCAGCGTGCCGTTGACCAGCACGTACTCGACGCCCTCGGCGTACTGGTGCGGCTCCGGGAACGTCGCGCGGTCGATCACGCGAGCCGGGTCGAAGATGGCGATGTCGGCGAAGAAGCCCTCGCGCAGCAGACCGCGGTCCTGCAGGCCGAGCCGGTGGGCGGTGGCACCGCTCATCTTCCGTACGGCCTGCTCCAGCGTCAGCACGCCGCGCTCGCGCACGTAGCGTCCGAGGACGCGGGCGAACGTGCCGTACTCGCGTGGGTGGGGCACGCTGGCGCCGAACACCGAGACGCCGCCGTCGGAGCCGATGGCGGTCGCCGGATGCTGCATGATGCGCTCGACGTCGCCCTCGTCCATCGCGTGGTAGATCGCTCGGGCGCCGCCGCGCTCGACGATCTGCATGACGAGGTCGGCGGCGTTGGCCACCGTCACTTCGATGTCCCGCTCGGCGAGAATGTCGGCGAGGCTCTTGCCCTCCAGCGATCGGTCCCATTCGCAGAGGCCGACGACGATGTTCGCCGGGTCGCCGCCGCCGCGGTCGTGCTCGATGCGGTAGACGATCTCCCCCCGAATGCGCCGGCGCGTCTCCGGATCCTGCAGCCGCGCGATGAGCTCCTGCGTGCCGCCGGCCTGCGCCCACTGCGGCACCACCGCGGTGATTCCCGTCTGCGAGGCGGTGTAGGGGTACTGATCGATTGTGATGTCGACCCCGCGCGCGCGGGCGGCGTCCACCAGCGCCAGGCTGTCCGCGCTCCGGCCCCACATGTCGCGGCTGATCGCCTTGTGATGGGTCATCTGCACCGGAATGCCCGCCTCCTCGCCGATGCGGATCGTCTCTCGCACCGAGTCGAGCAGGAGCAACGCCTCGTCGCGCATGTGGGAGATGTAGATGCCGCCGTGAGAGGCCGCGATCTTCGACAGCTCGATGACCTCCTCGGTGGAGGTGAAGCTGCCCGGCACGTAGAACAGACCCGTGGAGAGGCCGAACGCGCCGTCGGCCATCGCCTCGGCAACGAGCGCCCGCATGCGGTCGAGCTCGTCGCGCGTCGGATCCCGATCCTCGTTGCCGATGACCTCGCGGCGGATCGTCCCCTGGCCCGCGAAGACTCCCCAGTTCGGGCTGATGCCGAGCCGGGCTATCTGCTCCAGGTGCTCGCCGATCGGCCACGGCGAGCTGCCGTCGTTTCCCTCGGTCAGCGTCGTCACCCCCTGCAGCAGGTAGTTGTCCGCTGTCGGCACGTCGAAGATGCCGCGTACCGCGTGGGTATGCGGATCGACGAATCCGGGGGCGACCACCAGCCCCTCGGCGTCGATGGTGCGGTCCGCGGTCGCGTCCGGCAGATGGCCGATGCGCGCGATCCGGTCGCCGCGCACCGCGACGTCGGCGTGCACCCAGGGGTTGCCCGTGCCGTCGACCACTTGTCCGCTGCGGATGAGCAGGTCGAACGGCGCTTCCTGCTGCGCCGCGAGAGGCGCCGCGAACAGGGCCAGGGAGAGCGAGAGCAGGAACTGCCGCGTGCCTGTCGTGTCGAGTCTCTGTCGGTGCATGGTGGATCTCCCGGGACGCGCTGTATCCGGACGAAGCCGACGTGGCGATTCTATCCGCGCGAGACGCCGGGAGCGCGGGGGAGGAGCACGGCAAGCGCTGTCCAGCGTCGGATCGAACGTCGGAGCAAGGAGGATGTCCTCGTGTCCCGCCGCGGTGCTCCGCGGCGGGACACGGGGGAACACGACTGCGAAGACCGGCGCACGGTATAGTTTCGCGGGGCGCAGCATCCGGCGCCCGGGGGGGAAAACAGATGAGACGCAGCGCGTGCCTGGGAATCCTGACACTGACGGGCATTCTCCTGACAGCGGCGAGCTACGAGGCGCGGCAGGAGCGGGTGGACCTCGAGGTCCAGACGATTACCGACAACCTCTACATGCTGGCCAACGCCTCGACGGTGCAGGGGATGGGCGGCGGCGGCAACACCGCGATCTGGGTCATGGCGGACGGGGTGGCGCTGGTCGACACCAAGATCAACGGCTACGGACAGGACATCATCCGGCACGTGGCCGGGATCACCGACAAGCCGATCACGACCGTCATCAACACCCACACGCACTTCGACCACAGCGGCGGCAACGTCGAGCTGCCCGACACGGTGAACTTCGTAGTGCACGAGAACACGCGCGCGCAGATGGCGCGGGACACCTGCGAGCCGGTGACCAACTGCGACGCGTTCAAGGGCGAGAACGCGAAGTACCTGCCACAGACCACCTACTCCGACCGGATATCGCTGTTCGCCGGGCCGGACCAGATCGACCTCTACCACTTCGGCCGCGGCCACACCGACGGCGACACCTTCATCGTCTTCAAGGCGGCGCGCACCATGCACACCGGTGACATGTTCCAGCGCAAGGGCCTGCCGTTCATCGACGTCGCCAACGGTAACGGCAGCGCGACCGAGTTCGGCTCCACGCTGCGGAAGGCGATCTCGGGCGTCACGGACGTCGATATCGTGATCCCAGGGCACAACCCGACGCCGGTCACGTGGGCCGAGTTCATCGACTTCAGCGGGTTCTACAACGACGTGGTGAGCAAGGCGCAGAACGGCAAGGCCGCCGGCCGCTCGGTGGACGACGTGGTCGCCGCCTACCGCGTGCCCGACGAGTACAGCGACTTCACGGCGCCGGAGCAGAGCGTCCGGACGACCATGCAGTACGTCTACGACGGGCGTTGAGTACTTGCAGAAACGCCTCGTCGCCACGCCCGGAACCGAGGGCGGCTCCACCGCGCGTGATGACGGGCGCCTCTGCGCGCTTCCGGAGTAAAGAGCGCCGGGCCGTATGGCGTCAGGAGGCTACATGGAGACACTACAGGGCATGGGCGTGCGTCTCGGCGTGGCGGTGGTGCTGGTGCTGGCGGCCGCCGCCGCGGCCGGCCAGACCACGAACGACCCGTTCCCGGATCCCATTCCGGCGGCCGACGACGTCATCACGGTCGGCGTCGTGGAGTTCGCCTCTCTACCCTTCGTCGGCGACCAGGCGCCGCGGATGATGCGGCTGGTCGACGAGCCGGGCACGGGCCGCCTGTTCGTCAACGACATGTGGGGCATCGTCTACACCGTCAGCTACGACGGGGAGACGGTGACGCGCTATCTCGATCTCAGAGAGCCGCGCTGGGGGCTCGACGTCGAGGCGTCCCGCCGGGAGCGCGGGTTCCAGAGCTTCACCGTGCACCCGCAGTTCGGCATGCCCGGCACGCCCGGCTTCGGGAAGCTCTACACCTATACCGATACGAGCAACACCGGGCCGCCGGCCGACTTCGTGCCGCACGGCGGGTCCGACGCGCAGGACACGATTCTGCTGGAATGGACCGCTGCCGATCCGAATGGCGCGGTCTACGACGGCGGGTCGCCGCGCGAGCTGCTGCGCGTCGAGCAGCCGTTCCGGAACCACAACGGGGGACACATCGCCTTCAACCCGCTCGCCGGACCGGGCGATCCCGACATCGGTCTGCTCTACATCGGGTCGGCGGACGGCGGCAGCGGCGGCGACCCGCTCGACGTCGCGCAGAACCTCGGCTCGATCCTGGGCAAGGTGCTGCGCATCGACCCGCTCGGCTCGAACAGCGCCAACGGGCAGTACGGCATCCCCGCCGACAATCCGTTCGCGGGAGATGGAGACCCCGGCACCCTGGAGGAGATCTACGCCTACGGTGTCCGCAATCCGCAGCGCTTTGCCTGGGACGCGCGGAACGGCAACTTGTTCCTCGCCGACATCGGCCAGAACATCGTCGAGGAGATCAGCCTCGTCCCACGTGGCGGCAACCTCGGTTGGAACGACTGGGAGGGGAGCTTCCGTTGGATCAGCCGGCGTGCGGTCAGCCTGGTCGATCCGCGCGGCGAGGCCGGCCTGTCGTACCCGGTGGTGGAGTACGGCCAGCTCGATCCGCTCCTGCAGCCCAGTTCCATGGCCACCGGCCTGGTCGTCTACCGGGACGACGCCGTGCCGCAGCTAGAGAACCTCGTGCTCTTCGGGGACGGTCCCAGCGGCGAGGTCTTCTACTTTTCCGCCGATGACCTGCCCGAGGGCGGCCAGGACGCGATGCGGCGCGTTCTTTTCGACCACGGCGGCGAGACCAAGACGTTCCTGCAGATGATTCGGGAGAAGAACGTCTCCCAGGGACGGGATCCGGTCACCCGTGCTGACGTACGCCTGGATATCGGCCCCGGCGGCGAGCTCTTCCTGCTGAACAAGCACGACGGGGTCATCCGCCGGCTTGTGCCGTAAGACTCCTGGCGGAGCGGACCTCGTGCGAAGCAGGCTGTTGGTCGCCCTTCTCGTCGGGACCTGTTCGGCCGGATGGGCCGGCTGCGGCAACGGCGAGGATACGCCGGTCGCCCCGACCCCGACCGTCCCGGCCACGCCGCTCGAACCGGCCGGGCAGTGCCCCACGTCGGCAACGTACGGCGTGACTTTCGGGGCGACCTGGGACGCAGATTCGCATGGCAGCTCCCCGTCGTTTCCGTCCGGCGCGCATTTCTCTCGTGTGGTCGGGACGACGCACGTCGAGGAGGTTTCGTTCTGGAGCCGCGGCGGCACCGCGACCGATGGTATCGAGATCATGGCCGAGACCGGCGCGGTCGACGTGTTGTGCGACGAGGTGCAGGCGGAGGCCGGAAGCGGACGGGCGGGTGGTTGCATCCGGGGACAGGAAGCCTTGTTTCGTTCGCCCGGTACGGTCACATTGGCGTTCGATGTCGACGAAGAGTTCCCGTTCCTGACCCTGGTGTCGATGATCGCACCGAGCCCGGACTGGTTCGTCGGCGTCGACGGAATCAGCCTGCGGGAAGCGGAATGCTGGGCGCCGCGGATCGAGATGGAACTCGTGGGCTACGACGCGGGAACGGACAGCGGCGCAACGTTCACCGCGCCCAATGCCGACGTCACCCCGCACGAGCCGATCGGCCCGATAGAGGCACTGCCCGCGAACGTGCGGGACGTACCGTTCACAACCCTGGTGGTGGAACGGGAAGACGGATAGCGCCCCGAAACGCCTCGCTGGCTCGGCGTTTCGGCCATCCCCCCCTCCAGGAGCCTGCGTCACAGAACTCCGCTCTTGCTGCGTTCTGCGGCGCAAGCTCCTGGCCGTCCTCCCGTTCGCACCCGATCCGTATCTGGAATCCAGACGGGCAGTCTAGGAGCCCGTGGCGAAAGCCCCGCTGCATTCGAGCGGCGATGCATCCCGCGTCGACTGCGTTGCTCCTCGGTCGAATATGCCCAATATGGTCCCTCGTCGCGCCTTGCCACGCGGGCGCCTCGCCGCTCTCGGTGCGACGCGGGGTTTCACCACGGACTCCTAGAACAGCGCGGTCGCCCGGCGCTGCCAGGGCTGCCTGCCCTTGTCCTGTGAAACCGCTTCGACGTTACCGACGTACGTCCCGGCCTGGGTCAGGACGTGGTGCAGGTCGTTGCCTACGCTGATGAACGGAAAACCCTTCTCCAGGAACTCGCCGACCCGGTCGGTCCCGAACAGGAACAGCCCGAGGATGACGTCGTTCTTCGTCGCGGCCGCCCGCAGACGATCGGTCGCGTCGCGCAGCTCGTCCGAGAAGTACATGTCGGGGAACTGGTACTTCTCGTAGAGCCCGAGCGACATGCACAGGTCGTTCTGCCCGAGGAACATCAGGTCGACGCCCGGCACCGCGGCGATCTCGTCGATGTTCCGGATGCAGTCGGCCGTCTCCACCTGCAGCGCCACGATGACGTTGTCGTTGGCGGCGCCAGCGTAACCGAGGAGCCCTCCCTTGTTCATGGAGCGCTGCGGAAAGTAGACCGAGCGCGTGCCCGCCGTCGGGTACCGGCAGCAGCTCACTGCCTGCCGCGCCTCCTCCGCGTTGTTGATGTACGGCACCAGCACGCCGTCCGCGCCCACGTCCAGGGACTGCTGAATGCCGCCGCGGTCGTGGCAGCCGGCGACCCGCACCAGCGACTTCGCGCCGCCGCTGGCGACGCCGGCGACCATCGCCGACAACGTCTCGAAGCCCATCGGGCCATGCTGTGAATCGATCAGCAGCCAGTCGTAGCCGCTGTGGGCGAGCTGCTCGGCTACGGTGGGGCTGTGCGAATTGAGGAACAGGCCCAGCTTGGGCGTGCCCTCGCGCAATTGCTGCTTGAACTCGGCTCCGGTCAATGCGTCACTCATCGTCTGGATTCCTCCGATGCCGCGGGTAGGTTGTCGACGAAAGCGCGGCGGGTCACGGGTGCACGTTCTACAGGATTGTCGGGCGCAGGGCAAGGGACCTGCCGGGCCGGGCAGTGCAGCACGGGAATCGGACCCGCCTGGCAGAAGTTGCCAGTCGAGGCGCAGGCCGGACTACGGCAGCGCCAGGGCAATCAGCTCCGCCGGCGCCGTCTCGCTGCTGCCGGTGCCCACCGCGACCACGATGTACTGCTTTCCCTCGTGCAGGTACGTGATCGGGTTCCCGTACGGGATAGCCGGCAGCTCGATCGAACCCAGGTACTCGCCGTTGTCCTTGTGATACGCCGTAATGGCGCTTGCCGAGGCGACCTGGTCCTCCACGTAGCGCGCGCCCGAGTTGACGACGAGCAGCGTCTTGGTGACCAGCGGACCGCCGCCGTGCATGCCGGCATGGCCGCCGAGCGCGGGCAGGTTCAGGTGCCGGATCGCCGGGTGGTTGCGCGGACCGTCCCCGTGCGGCGCCATCCAGACGTGGTCTCCGGTGTTGAGGTCGATGGCGGTGACGCGCTTGTACGGCGGCTTGACGAGCGGCAGCCCTTCCGGGCCGGGTACCGGGACGGCCCACGGATCGGTGAAGTAGCCCACGGTCGCGGGCGGCGGGTACTCGACCAGCTCGACGGCGCGCAGGCGCGTCTGGGACGGGACGAACAGCCGGCCGGTTTCCGGATCGACCGCGCTGCCGGGCCAGTTGATGCCCCCGCCGGGACCCGGCGACTGGATGATCGGCTTGGCCTCGCCGCGCACCGGCGGCGGCGTGAAGATCGGTACGAGCTGCGCGCGGTCGGCGATGCGGATCGCTTCCTCCCGCAGCTCGGGCGTGAAGTCGACAAGGTCGTCGATGGTGATGCCCTGCAGATCGAACGGGGCCGGCTTCGTCGGGAACGGCTGCGTCGGGGAGTACCACTCGCCCGGGACGTTGCCTCGCGGCACGGGCCGCTCCTCGATCGGCCAGACCGGCTCCCCGGTGACCCGGTCGAACACGTAGGTGAACGCCTGCTTGCTCGACTGCGCGATCGCCTTGATCTCGCGCCCGTCGATCGTGATGTCCAGCAGGTTGCCGGCGGTGGGGAAGTCGTAGTCCCAGAGCCCGTGGTGCACCGCCTGGAAGTGCCAGATCCGCTCGCCGGTCTCGACGTCGACCGCGACGATGCTCTCGGCGAAGAGGTTGTCGCCCGGGCGCATGCCGCCGTACCAGTCGTTGGTCGGAGTGCCGGTCGGCAGGTAGACGTAGCCCAGCTCCTCGTCCACCGCCATCGTGCCCCAGACGTTCGAGTGGCCGCTGTAGCGCCACGACTCGTTGTGCCAGGTCTCGGCCCCGAACTCCTCGCCCTGCGGGATGGTATGGAAGATCCATTTCATCTCGCCGGTGCGGGTGTCGAAGCCGCGCACGTGGCCCGGATCCGCCTCCCGGCGGGTGAGGCTGGTGTCCTGCACGATGCTGCCGACGATGACCGTGTCGCCGGCGATGGCCAGGGGTTGCGAGTGGGTGAAACGGGAGCGGTCGATCGGGCGGCCCAGCGACGCGCTCAGGTCGACGGCTCCGTCGGCCCCGAAGTCGGCGTACTGCTGCCCGGTTCCTGCGTTCAGCGCCACGAGCAGCAGATCGTGGGTGGCGATGAAGATGCGCGCGTCGTCGCTCGCGTCGTCCTCCCAATAGGAGACGCCGCGGTGCTGCCAGCCCATGTTGGCGGGCCGGTCCAGCCGGTCGTAGGTCTGCGGGTCGTACGACCAGACCAGCTCGCCGGTGCCCGCGTCGAGCGCCGCCACCTGTCCGAGGGACGTGCTCAGGTAGACGACGCCGTCGATCATCAGCGACACCGACTTGAACGGACCGGGCCGGATGGCCTCGCGCTCGCGGGTGACCTCGGTCTCGATCGAGCGCCAGCGCCAGGCGATCTCCAGGTCGTTGAAGTTCTCGGGCGTGATCTGGTCCAGCGGCGAGTACTTCGTGTTGGCCGCATCGTGGCCGAAGTGGCGCCACTCGGTGTCGGCCTTCGATTGGGCCGCCGCGAATCGCGGCGCGGTCAGGGTGAAGGCGAGCAAAAACGCCGCGGCGGGTGAGCAGAATCGTAGCGTTCGTCCTGGAGCCATCGAAAGTCCCCCGTGGTTGGCGTCGAACCAGTACTCGCCATGGTTCCGACGCGTGCCGGGATCATATTCCGTGCCGCCGGGCAATGTTGCGCGCTCGCCGCTGAGTCTCGTGATCCTCAGGGGAACCGCGTATGGCAGTATTGCAAGAGTATGGTCAAGGTCACCTATTCTCTGGACGATGCGACTGTGCGGCGGATTCGTCGGACCGCCGAGCGCCTGGGCAAGCCGCAGAGCCACGTCGTCCGCGAAGCAGTCGCCGAGTACGACGCGAGAACCGACCGGCTGAGCGAGGCCGAGCGGCTCCGCATGCTCGATGTGCTGGACCGTTGGCGGAAAGAACAGGTCCCGCGCTCTCGGGAGAGCGTAGAGGCCGAGCTGCGGGAGATTCGTCTGTCCCGGCGCGAAGGGTGGGAACGTCGATCCGCGTATGACGATCCATCTTGACACCTCGGCGCTGGTAGGCGCGCTGTCGGAGCCGCGCGACTCGTTCGACCGACCGCGGGCCTTCGCAGAAGATGGCCATCGCGTCCGGCTCTCGGCAATCACCCTCTACGAATGGTTGCGCGGACCCCGAACCATCGGTGAGCTTCGCGTGCAGGAAGAACTGTTTCCGCGCGAACAGATCGTGCTGTTCGATGCCAGAGCCGCCGCGAGGGCCGCAAGGCTCTATGCGACGTTGGCGCGTTCCCGTGGTCGCGCAGCCGACTTGGCCATCGCCGCCTGCGCCCTGATTGACGAGGCGGCGCTCTGGACGCTGAACCCGAAGGACTTCAGCGACGTGCCGGGGCTGAAGCTGGCGTAGATGGAGAGCGCCGCCGCGATTTCACCATCGCAGGATCGGGAGGATGCTCAGACGTTCACCGCCATCCGACGCGCGGTTTCCGTGCGACCGGCCATCCAGGCAACGACAAGGTAGAAAGGCATCTCCAGCCACGTCCACGCCGGCGCCGACAACATCATCGCGTTCGCGATGCCCGCGCTGAGCGACACGACGCCGACGATCATCGCCAGCGTCATCCAGTGGGAGGCGCCCAGCCGTGCGGCGACCCAGGCCCCGACGAACGACTGACCCAGATGGGCCGCGAACACCAGAATCCAGGCGGCCGCCGGGAGGTGCTGGATCGCATCCCGCATCCGCGCCGAATCCGTGAGCTCGACGCCGTCGGGAAGAGGAAAGAGGACGGTGTTGAGCTGGACGAGCGCGAGATTGACGAACATCCCAACGACCAGTCCCGTGATCACGGCGCCGACGTTTCGGAGCACGGCGACCTCCCGGAAGTGATGTCTGAATCCCGTGGTCCGGACACATCGACCCCAGTCTCGCCAGTCGCTGGCACTGCTCGGGTCGCCCGCGGTTCGGACTCACGTTACCGTGACGGGGTGTCAAGGCAGCGCGAAGATAAATAACTGATTCCCAACCGGTGCCGACCGATTCCATGCGGTCCAGAAGATCCCGCTTTTACTGGGCGATACCCTGAGATCGCAGTCCGAGGCGGGCCAGGCGAGTCCGCCCCAATCCAGTGCAAAATGTGGTAGTAGCGTGGTAAGCTGTTTTTGCCGGGGAACGCAATGACGAGGTTGACGGCGCGACAGGTTCAGACGCTGCGCAAGCCGGGCAGGTACTCGGACGGTCACGGGCTGCATCTGTTCGTGCAGCGTAGCGGTACGCGCTCCTGGGTGCAACGCCTCACGGTGCCGGGCCGAGGCAGAGTCGACCGCGGGCTCGGCTCGGTCGACGTCGTGAGTCTGGCGCAGGCTCGCGCGTGGGCGCTCGACAACAAGCTCGCGGTCAAGCGGGGCGAAGACCCGTTCGCGGGGCCGCAACGCTCGACGATGCCGACGCTGCGGAAGATCGCAAGCAAGGTCGCCGAGTCGAACCGGGCGCGGCTGTCGGCGGGCGAATACAAGGCGCGGGCGGCGACGCTGGAGCGGTACGCGGCTGAACTGCTCGACCTGCCGGTCGACCGGGTCGGCAAGCCGGAAGTGCTTCGGGCCCTCGAACGGGTGTGGACGTCGCAGCCGGGGACCGGCCGGAAGCTGCGGACGGCGCTCAGCGCGCTCTTCCGGCATGCGCGCGCGGCGGGGCTGATCGAGGTCGATCCGGTCGCGGCGGTGGCCGGCGCGCTCGTCCCCCAGCCGGCCGTACGGCAGCACATGCGCAGCGTGCCGTATGCGGACGCGCCTGCCGCGATGCAGCGGATCGAGACGTGCCGTGCGACGCGGTCGGCGAAGGCGTGCCTGCGGTTCCAGATCCTGACGGCCGTGCGCCCGTCCGAAGCACGGCTGGCGCGGTGGGGCGAGATCGACGAGGCGGCGCGCGAGTGGCGCATCCCGGCTTGCCGGATGAAGCAGGGCCGCGAGCACGTGGTGCCGCTGGCCGCCGCGGCGGTAGCGTTGCTCGGCTCAGTGCGGTCGCTTCGCCGGCAGGACGGCGACGACGCGTTGGTCTTCCCGAGTCCGCAGGCGGGGGCCGGCTCGTTGTCGGCGGCGACCGTGGCCGGCGTGATGCGGTCGGCCGGTCTGGCCGAGGCGGGGTCGCCTCACGGCTGGCGCTCGACGTTCCGGACGTGGGCATCGGAGCGCGCGGACGCGGACTACGCGGTGATGGAAACGAGTCTGTCGCATGCGGTCGGTTCGGCTGTCGAGCGGAGCTATTCGCGGTCGACGTTTCTGGACAAGCGCCGGGCACTGCTCGACGCCTGGTCGGCGTTCCTTGCCGGTGACGCGGCGGTGGTCGCCGACGGCTGGCTCAGCTTGCGTCGGGCGGAACGGTCTTGAGTGCCGAGCGTATGTTGTGGCGCGAGTGCTGCAACCTGTAGTCGAGGACTTCTGAGGATCTGTTCGGTCTGGGAGCTTGAGATGCTGCGCTCGCCGACTCACTCGACTTCAAGCACAAGTACCGCTCGATCGTGATGGCGTGGGCCCCGCGCGACGTGCGCGCCGAGCGCCGCCCAAAATGCAGGTTCCGCGGCAACCGCTGACGTCCATAGTCCAGCCAACGCCGACAGCCCCGCCGCAAGCACGCAGACGCGAGGCAATCCACGTGCTGACGATCCCTCGTCAGAAGTCGACGCGGAGCGTAGCCAGCACCGCGTGCGTGCGGAAGTCGGCCGTCGTCTCGATGAGAACCTGCACCTCCGACCGGTCCCTTGGCGATACCGCACAATGAGGATGTCGCCACCAGCTTCGGTGCCGACGGACCCGGCGTCCGTAAATCGGCAAGCGAGATCGAGGCGCACGCGGGCGGACACGGCGACCGCTACAGCCGGCGAGCACGTTTCGAACAGCGCGAGGCCAGCGTGTACGAGCCGGAGGGCGAACCGGAAGTCATCGTGACCGAGTGGCCGAATGGCACAATCGACCGGCTGGAGGCCGGAAGCGACTTGGAAACACGGACCTGGCCGGACGGATCGACCGAGACCCGGCCAGCAGTTCCCGCACTGGCCGCGCGACGCGGCCGACGAGAGACGATGCCCAAGCTGATCATCGTGATAGGCGCCAACGGCGCGGGCAAAGTCCACGTGGTGTGACGAACACCGCACTAGGCGACTGCCGACGGACTTCTACAACGCCGACAGCATCGCCCAAGGACTCGGGCGAGAACGTGCGCATCGGCGAGAACGTCCGGATCGGCGACGGAGCCACCTTCGCCGACGGAGCACGCGTCGCGCCGAACGCGCTCGTCGGAAACAGGACGGACGTGGGCGAGAACGTCCGGATCGGAATGGATGCGAGCGGCGGTGCAAGGCCCTCGGCCACCATCGGCAACAACTGCACGTTGGGCGACAAGTCGCAGGTATCCGGAAGCGCGCGGATGAAGGACGGGTGCACGCTCGAAGCCAACGTCCACCTCGAACACGGCGCCGTGATGGAGCCCGGCTCCACCGTCTGCGGCGGGTCGAAGGTCCAGCAGAACGTCGTGATACGCGAGGGCGTGACGATCCCGCCGTCCACCCTGGTCAGAGCCGACGGCGCGCGGTCGCGCTGCCCACGAACATCGACGGCGACAACTTCCGCGACAACGACGACGACCGCGAGGTCCGCATACACCCCGACGCACCACGCGGACTGCCCGAGACCCCACCCGCTGCACCGGCCCCGGCCGCCGGAACGGCCCGCAGTACCGACGGCCCGAGCCGCACGGGCCCGCCCGCTGAAACCCGGACACGGCTGCAGCACGCCGGTAGCGGCCCACTCACCGCCCCCCGCCGCTGTGTGTTCCCAACACGGCGAAGCAGGTGGGTCGGGAACCGCCCGATCGCCCTTACACTCCCACCGCCATGCCACCACATCCAACCGCCAGACTGCACCCGCTGGCGAAGGTCCACCCGAGCGCCGACATCGGCGCCGGGACCATCGTCGAAGCCGGCGTCGAGAATCCAGGAGGACGTAAAGGTCCGCGACCACTGCAGCGTGTGCAGCGGCACGCTGATACGCGAGGGCGCCGAGGTCGGCGACAACTGCGACCTCGACGCGTTCTACGTCGGGTACCGCGCCAGGCTCGGCGACGGCGTGCGGATGGCGCACCACAGCAGCGTCGGAGACCGCGACAACGTCCACTTCGAGACCCAGGCGCGGGTCGGACGCAACGCGACCGTGGAACAGGGAACCACGCTCGGCGTGCGGACGCACGTCCACGCGGCGGCCAACGTGGCGCCCAACGTCGCCACCGGCAGGACGTCCGGATCGGAGAGAGCGTCCGCGTCGGCACCGGAACCACGTTCGCCGCCGAGGTGAAGGTGGCGCCGAACGCGGAAATCGGAGACCGGACGAGCATCGGCGAGAACGTCCGCCTCGGAAACGACGCCGGCGTCGGAATCCTGCCGCCGGCCATCATCGGCAACGACTGCGCCGTGGGCGACAACGCGATCCTGGGCGCAGACAGCCGGATGGGCGACGGTTGCACGCTCGAAGCTAACGCGACGCTGGAGTACCGGTCGCACATGGAGGCAGGCTCCACCGTCTGCGTAGGCTCCAAAGTCAAGCTCGACGCGACCATCCCCCGGGAGAGACCGTGCCGCCCTCGACGCTGGTCGAGGCCGACGGCACGCAACTTCCGCGGTAGGTCGACATCGACGACTACAACTTCCGCGACAACAACGACGACCGCGAGGTCCGCGTCCACCCCGACGACGAACCGCGCTGGGTGGCCGAGAACCCGCCGCCAGCGCCGAGCCCGGCCAGCGACGCAGCGCGCATGGCCGACGAACGCGGCCGCGACGGCCGGCCCGCTGAAGGCGCATCCACGCCGCAACACCCTCCTGCCACACCGTCAAGGCGCGCCGAACCGTCGACAGACCCACATTCGTGAATGACGTCGCGAAGCGAGATGACACGACGCCGTCCACCCGAATTGCGGTACAGTCAGATGAGCAGGATCCAGAGGATGACGAGCGCGGGGATGACGATGAGCGCCGACGCGACACCGTCCATCGCAAAAGCCGAGGAACGACCGGCACGGATACCGATCCAAATCGGGACAACAGACGTACGACGACACCTGACGGCATCGTGCGCGCTCAACATACCGAATGCACCGTTGCTGCACGGGGGGGATTGGCACCAATGCTGCGGATGGTTCACCCGGGAGCCACAAGAGCTACGAGAGAGCGCGTACACGAACGAACGGGAACACGGGCAACTGCTCGACCGGATCGGAGGGATCGGACTCAGAGATGCCCGAGCGGGTCTGCGACGACTGTCACACCCGGCCGGAGAGGGCACCGCCAAAGTGTGGGCAGCGACCTACGATCGAGCGGTGCTGGAGACAGCGTGGAGGCACCTGCAGAACCACGGAACGCAGGACATGACCGAAGCTCACAAGCCAATCGACCCGCGCGAACTGGCACGATGGCTTCCGTACCCACACCAATGGCTGAGACTGCACACGCTCGCCTGGATGCTGCGCAACGACCTGGACGGTAAACGATTAGCAAAATGGGACGACTGGCGACACAGCTGGTCTCCTCGAGCATGATGAAGCCATATCCAAAGATCGATTTCTCAGGAGCGGAGCAATTCCGGGAATGGGAGCTGCGCAAGATCGGAAGAGCATTCGCAAAGGAGATGGAAAACCTGGGAAACCCGTACGCCTTGAAAGGCGGAACGGCGCTGCGGTTCCTGCTCAACGTACCACGCCCGTCGATGGACCTGGACTTCGAAGGGGAACAACGAATACGGGTGCGCCGCCACGTCAAGCGAGCGCTGCGCACGGCATTCCCGAACACGAGATACTCGGTGGCCTATGACTTCATGAGAACAGGAGAAATAGGTATAACACCACCGAAAGACCACAAGAGCTCCGGATTGAGACTCGGCGTGGACTACCGCGACAGCGCATTCGAGGACGTGCCGACACGCATACCGCTGGAAAACTGCACTCGATACGACGGCATAGTGATATACAAGCCGGACGAGCTTGTCCATCGCAAGCTGCAAACAATGGTAGGGCCGAACGCGCGGTACAAGCCGAGAGACATCTACGACGCCGGATGGGTGGCAACGACCCATCCAGAACTCGTCAGAGACGACGACGCGAGGAAGCTCAAGAACTGGATCGCGTCAAGAACGCCGAAGCAGATACAGGACATAAAGACCGCCCTGGCCGAAGATCAGATAACGGGGCAGGTCGACACGAACGAACTGTGGGAATGCGTCGCACGAGGCATCAGCGGACTCGGCACACGATACGGCCCGAACGACCGACCGCGCGCACTGCCCGAGAACCCGCCGCCGGCACCGAGACCGGCCAGCGACGCAGCGCGCATGGCGGACGAACGCGGCCACGACGGCCCGTCCCGCTGAACCGCGCCCCCGCAGCAACGCCCACCTACGGCCCAGCACCGTCGGAAGCCGCAACGCGAGAGGAACGCCACCATGCTCGAAGGAACCAAGACAACCCTGATGTACTTCAAGGTCCAGGGCCCGGGAACCACGGTTCGACGAGGAGTTCGACGACGAAGCCGTCAAGGACTACAGCTACCACGGCTGGGCTGCCGCTGACGCTCTCCGCCGAGGACAAGAACGGCCGCCCGCACGCGGCGATCCTCGACGACCCTTGGGTGACCACGTCGCCCGGAACCGAAGCCCCGCCCGGACCCGGACCGGCCGCGGTCCGCATCACCGCCGCCGAATGCAGCGCAGAGCTGCGCGAGCGCACACGGCTCGGGCTGCGCTATTTCATTGAGGAGACACCGGAAGAGCGCGGCAGGCCCTACGACCACGACCTCGTCACGGAGAACATCATCGAGAGCCTCAGCAACGCGCTGACGGCACACAACGACAGCCGTCCGCACTCGCCTGCGCGGCGACCGCTTCCGCCACCCGAGACGATTCGTCGGAACATGGACCACCATACAGCTACCTGTCGACTCGGCGGCCGCCGAATCGCGGCCGCGTCTTGATGTAGTGCTGCACCTCGTCCTCGTACCAGGCCGAGGCCCTGGGTCCGATCCTGATCGACTGCGGGAAGATCTTCTGTTTCTGGAGCGCGAAGATCGTCGAACGCGACAGCCCGGTCTGGGCCATGACCTCCTTGAGCCGGATCACGCGTCTGGCCATGCACACCTCCCTGTGATGCCCGCCGGTCCGCAACCGAGCCGGCGGCGGAGCAAGTATGCAGACCCGTGGTCGCCGTGACGCGTACTCCAGCGTCCGCGTCGGCGGCCCGGTACCCGGCACTTACTGTCCCGTGTGGGTCAGTAATCCCGCGCGGTCGAGCAGTTTTGGACTTCGCGGTCGAAGCTGGCCATGCGGTCTCCGGCGTCGTGGTAGCGCACGCGCAACTCGTCGAGGCTGCCGTCGATGGCGATGGCGTAGACGTCATCGACCACGGGGTTGCCGCCGTGCGGGAGCACGCGGCGCGCTGTCCAGGTTCAATGCGGGCACTTCGGGCCGGGCGCCGTCCACCCTTCACGGGCACGGTGAGCGCGGTCACGACCTCCGGTACTGACGTTCGCGCCGCGTGTCTCCATCCTGGAACCGGCGTTCGTCGGGGTTCGCGTGTCGATGGGGGCTTCGATGTGGATGCCGGCTGGGAGCCGACGCGGGAAATCATCGACATGAAGGCCAGGGCAGCACGACAATTGCCAGGTGTCGGACACGATGACGCTGGCGCAGGAACTGTACGAGGCGGGCAGGATCACCTGCATGCGCTCGGATGCGGTGTTCGTCGCACCCGAGGCGCAGGAAGCGGCGCGCGTGTGGCTGATGCCCCGAGGGCGTGGCGGCGGATGCGCACAGCGGGGGACGCCGATTCCGGTGTCTCGGCCGGGATGCCGGCGGTCCGAGCGGTGGCACGGCGAGCGCCGGCGGGGGCAGGGCTCTGCCGGCACTCGGCGAGGGAGTTGTCTCGTACTCCTCCCTGCCGGCCTGCCGCGTGGCCGTCGACCGGCCAGGGGCGGACGGTCCGCAGGCCGGTACCTTCGCCTCGCGTCGGTCGCCGCCGCATTCGAACCAGGCGCCGGGCGGCCGTGCGCATCGGCCGGGAGGCTTGCGAAACCGACGCCGGTCCCCGCCGGCTCGATCATCTTCCGCGGCGCAGCGGAGCTTCACGTCGGCTCGCACCCGTCGCCGGCCACCACCCGCGTCTGGGAACGCGCGCACGCCGTCACGTGCGCCGTCACTGATCCGGACGCCACGGGCGACTGACAGGCGCCAGACAGGAACCGGAATGTCGAGGAACGACGACGAACGAGCCGCCGGACGGGCCGAGTGCTTCGCCCGGCTGGTCCTGGCCGGACAGCAGGACACGCACGGCCGCAGTCTGCTCGACCACGCCGAACGGCTGGCCGAGCGACTCCCGATGTACTGGGAGAAGGAGGTCGGCTGGCTGAGCGCGTCACTGGGAGCAGACCGGGTCGACGAGACCACGCTGACGGGGGTCGGCTTCAACATCCAGCAGGTGCGCCACGCCACGGTCGTCAAGCCGCGCGCCGGCGAGCGTCCCGGCGACTACGCCGAACGGATCGCGATCTACAACGAACCGGACGCCCTGGCGGTAGCGACGGCGATGCTCGAGGACGCCGCGGCCAGCAACCCGGCAGTCCCGATCGAGACCACCGACGCGGCGCGGCGCGAGGCCATCGAGCGGCTGGACCACGCGATGGAGCAGTGGTATGAGGACAGCCAGCAGGGGAAGCCGCCTCCAGGCGGGGGGATGGAGGCGGGCCAACCCACGGCCCCCGGACTCTCGGCGGCGCTGCTGCGGATGCGGCACCACACGCGGATGGCGCTGCTGAGCCTCGACGAGATGTCGCGGGGACCGGGCAACCGGCGCTGGGGCGTCATCGAGCGGCTCGACGCCCGCGACGTCATCGTGTTCGTCGACGTTGCGTTCGAAGCGCTCCGACTCGCCGCGGCGGTCGTCGCCGAGACGTCGGTAGGCACACCGACGCCGGCGACGCCCGAAGACCGGCAGGCGCTGAAAGCGGCGCGCGACACCCGCCAGACCGGCGTGCAGGCAATCCGCGCGACCGCCTCGGTCATCGATCGGATCGCCACGCGGATCCTCGCCTCGCCACCACCAGAGGGCGACGACGACGGCGCGATCCACTGAGCGACGAGAAGATATGACCAAGGGTCTGGAGTACGCTCGCCCACTGCCGAGCGTTCCTGGACTGATGGTCGCCGCACGAGCAGGCGACACGACGCAGTAACGGCCGAGGTTGCGTCCTGAAGCGGCGGCCGACGGTGACACGCCACCATGGTCGCGGGCTTGAGTTGTCGCCCGGCGGCCGAGCGAATCGATGCTCTCGCGCACAGACACTTCGGCGCGCTGTAGCGCGACGGGCGCGGGGTGTCTTCTGAACGACGCAGTTCCCCGCAGCGGCCGCCCGCGCACGACGCGCGCCGCCCCTGGCGACAGTTCTTGAGCAACCGCCCGCCGGCACAGTCGCTACGCCTCCCCGAGTCGGCGCGGAAACGGACCACGGGGGGAGTGGGCGGGCGGACGACAATGGAACAGCAACGAGCGTAGCGGCACACGGCAACGGCGCCGGCGGGCGAGGCCACGCCCGGCATTGCGCCATTTCTCCACGCCTTCCGCTCACGCGCCCGCGTCCACGCCGCCTGCGGCAGGCCGCCACCAGACGGCACGCCCCAGGGCCATCGGCCCGTTCCACCCGGCCCCGCCGGGCCATTCCCCTTCCCCGGGAGGAGGAACCCATGCCCCTCATCGCGCTGCTGCGTCCCGAACAGCGCGCCCGGCTGCGCAGGTTCCGCCGCCGGATCGCCAACCGCGAGCTGATGCGACGCCTGCGCGCCGACATCGACCGCAAGCTCCTGTGTCCCGGCGTCGACCTGCCGATCAAGGCCGGCGCCGGCGGCCGCCGCATCCCGTGCGAGAGCCGCCGCCGCATCCGCTGCCACAACCGCCGCGGGCGGCTGCTCAACCACGCCTTCAACAACGCCGAGGCCGCCATCACTGCGCTGCTCGAGAACGCCGCGCTCGAAGACGGCGCACCCGAGGAGGCGAACGCGTCCGCCGACACGCAGAACCCCGTCCCGCTGCTCGACGAGCTGTCCGCGCGCGGCGGTCCCCGCCTGCGCTGGTAGCGGCTGGCGGCGTGGCCGCCAGACCCGCTGCCCCCAGGCTCGAACCCCCGAACCGGTGCGGCGGCGCCGTTGCGCCGATGCCCGGGGAACCGTCCCGGTCCGGCCGTGGAAGGAGCGGGACGACCGTGGGAGGAGCGGGACGGCCGCGGAAACAGGAGAACGATCGTGGAAAGGAAGTGCACAGCATGCGTGTGAAGCTGCTGCGGGGAGACGACGAGGCCACCGTGCTGCTCGTCCATCCCGCGACGCTGGAAGAATACGCCCGGGCGCTCGACACGCTCGGCCGCGCGGGGCGCCGACCTGCGGGCGGCTGCGGCGTGGTCACCACCGCCGAGCAGCGCACCCGGTGGGAGCTGCCCGACCTGGCCGCGTCCGGCCGGGCGCCGCTCGTCGACTCGGCGCAGGCGTTCGCTCTGCTGGCCGGCCCGGCCGAGCCCGAGACGTCGTGCGAGCCATCTGCCGGTCCCGCCGCCGAGGCCGCGTCCCAACGGTCCGGCCAAGACGGCGGGCCGGCCCTGGCGGCCGTCCGCGCGCTTGCCGCCCCCGGCGCGGAAGTGGACCAGGCGCTGGCCACCCTCGACGACGCCGGCCTGCCCGCCGGCGTCCGCCAGACGCTGCGGCGGCGGGTCCGCGAGGCGCTCGCGTCCCGGTCCGAGGCGGTCAGCGAGGCGCTGGACCGGGCCGAGAAGGCGCTCGCCCTGCCGTGGCGGACAACCGAGCCGCAAGGCTTCGACCCGCGGCGTCTGCAGCGGGCGCTGGACCACTCCCACGGCGCGCTCGCGCAGGTCAAGACGCGCATCCGCGACGTGCTGGCCGCGTGCCCGCAGACCCGCGCCCTGCTCACCGTCGAACGACCCGGCCGCGGCCCGATGGCGGCGGCCGGCGCGCCGCTTGCCCTGGCCGTACGCCCGGGACCGCCCGAGGCGCCGGGGTCCGTCCTCTGCCTGGCCGGGCCGGCGGGTACGGGAAAGTCGTCGCTGGCCGAGGCCGTAGCCCGCGCCCTCGGCCGCACCCACGTGCGCGCCACCCTGGAGGGCGCCAACGCCGAGCGCCTCATCCGCGGGTCGGAAGGCGGCGCCGCCGGGCGCATCGTCGAGGGCCTGTGCGAGGCCGGCGTCAACAACCCGGTCTTCATCCTCGAGGCCGTCGACCGCGTCGAACCCGACGCCGCCGGGGCGCTGCTCTACCTGCTCGACCCCGCGCGCCGGGCCGCCTTCCGCGACGCGTACCTCAATGTCGCGTTCGACCTGTCCGCGGTCCTGTGGGTCGTCACGGCGACCGACCCGGGCGCGATCCCCCAGCCGGTGCGGGAGCACCTCGCCGTGGTCGAGTTGCCGGCCTGCACCGAGGAGGAGAAGCTGGCGATCGCACAACAGCACCTGCTGACCCGCCCCTTCGACACGCCCGCGGTCGCCGCAGACACGTGGCTGCCGCCCGGGTCGCCGGCCCCGCCCGCGCGCATCGAGCCGGTCGCCGCGCCCGCCGGTCCGGCCGTCGTCGCCGAGCGGGACGTCGCCTCGGCGCGGGAGCTGGAGGCGATCGCGGCGCAACCGCCGCCGCCCGGCGGCGTCGAGGCGTGGCGGACCGCGGCGTGCGACGGCGAGGTCCGCTTCGAGACCGAGGCCATCGTGCGGGTGGTCCGCGACCATACCCACGAAGCGGGCGTGGCCGAGCTGAACCGGAAGCTGGCGGCGGTCTGCCGCCACCTGGTGTCGCGCCGGCCGCCGGGGAGCCGGGGACCGGAGGTGGTCACGCCGGCCACCGTGCATGAGGTGCTCGGCGACGGCTACGCCGACGCGCTGCCCCCGGCCGTGCGGGCCGCCATCGAGAGTGAGCGGCGGCGCCTCGCGAAGTCGTCCGATGGCGACGCCGCGGCGTCGAACCACTGGATCGACTGGCTCGAGCAGCTGCCGTGGAACCGGCGCAGCGACGCGCCGACGGACCTGGCTCGGGCCCGTGCCGCGCTCGATGCCGGACACGCCGGCCTCGACCAGGCCAAGACGCGCATCGTCGAGCACCTGGCCGTGCGCCGCCGCAACCCGCGCGGCCCCGGTGCCGTGATCTGTTTCAGCGGGCCGCCGAGTCCGGTTTCATAATGCACATCTCGCTACTTCACTGAAAATCCAGCACTTTCTGAGCCGATCTCGATGTTAGCGGACGCCGTGCGGGCGGGATCGCGCCATCGAGCGCGGCGATCTCCTCCTCCCGAATGGCCCAGGGCGCGCTCTTGCAGACCTGCCGGGCGGAGATCGTGCCGTCGCCGATGAGCCGCAGCACGGTCATGGCGCTCACGCCGAGCCGAGTGGCCGCCTCCTTCAGCGTCAGTTCCCCACGCTCCGCCATCTCGCCGGGTCGATAGACCGGCACGCCGTGCCGGCGGCGGAAGGAACACACCCGCGCCTCGGTCCAGGCATTGCCTCGTCCGGTTTTCTTGCCGAGCCGATTCAACGTCTTGGCGATGGCGCTGTCCGGCGACTGGCGGGCCAGTCCCCGGATCAAGTCGCCGACCGTCGCGTCCGTGCACCAGCGATGCCGTCCCGGTCCGTTGCGTGGGACCGACAGGCGGGTGTGGTCGCCGCCCCGCCAGTGCAGCAGCAGGTCGATCCGATCATCGGCGAGCTTGACGACGACCTCTTCGAGCACGGCCCGCACGATACGTTTGCGCGTCTGCGCGGTCGCATTCGGATGGGTCCAGGCCGTCTCGAGGTCGTCGCCGAGCGCCAGCAGCCGCTCGTGCTCGGCCTCGGACAGCGCCTCGGGGCGGGCAGCCGTCAGGCCGGCGAGCCTCTCTTCCTGTTGTTGCACGTCGGCGAGCCGGGCGTTCCATCGGCATTCGAGCTCGGCGGCCACCAGCCGGTTCGCCGGGTCGACGGCGTCGTACTGGCGGCGCGCCAGGTCCGCTTCATACCGCGCCTGGGTCAGCGCCAGCTCCGCCTGGCGGCGCGTTTCGGCGTGCTCTTCTTCGCGCATCGCGACCGCTTCGAGGGCCGCTTCCATGCCCAGCGGCTGTAACAACCGCAATACCTCGGTGGCCACCGCCGCGTCGACGCGGACGCCGCCGAACGCGATGCACGCGCGCGTCCCATGGTTCAGATGCGCACCGCGACAGCTGTAGCGAACGCACACGCCCTGGTTGCCGTTGTAGCTGACGTGGAGCCGCCGTCCGCAATGCCCGCAGCGCAGCAGGCCGGCCAGCAGCCCGTTCCCGCGGCGAACCGAGCCGCGCGCCACCGCACCCACCCGCGTGTTGTTGTCGGCAATCACGCGCTGGTTCCTTTCATACTCCGCCCAGGAAACATAGCCCTCGTGGTGATCGACGATCAATACATCCCACTGCTCACGGTCCCGGAGCAGCCCACGCCTGACGCGCTTGCGCCCGTTCTCGACGGTGATGCGGCTCCCCGTGCGACCGAAGGCGTAGGCGCCGCCGTAGACCGGATTGGTCAGCAGACTGTGAATCGTGTTGTACACGGGCAGCTTCCACACCACGCGCCGGCCTTCGCCGATGTCCTCGACCGCCGGCAGTCGCACCTCCTCCTGGCGCAGCCACAGATGCACCTGCCGGATGCTCTGCAACGCGGCGAACTTCCGGAACACCAGCCCGATCGCCTCTTGCACCCGCCGGTCCGGGTCCTTGGCGATGCGGTCGTGCCGGACCTTCAGGTAGCCGACCGCGACGCTGAGGAACAACTCGCCGCGCTGCGCCTTCTGCCGCAGCGCTTCGAACGAGCGCTGGCGCAGCAGCGACAGCTCCAGCTCCGACATTGACCCTTGCATGCCGAGCAACAACCGGTCGTTCGGCAGGCGCGGGTCGTAGATCGCCTGCTCGTCGGCGAGCAGACAGTGCACTAGGCCGCAGAACTCGAGCAGCGTGTGCCAGTCGCGGCCGTTGCGCGCGAGCCGCGACGCCTCGACCGCGAACACGATGCCGACGCGGCCCTCGCAGATCGCTACCAGCAGGCGTTCGAACCCGGGACGGGCAGTGCCGCCGCCCGACCGCCCGAGGTCGTCGTCCACCATCACCGGTTCGCTCCAACCCAGTTGGCGGGCGCGGTCCGCCAGACCATACTGCCGCCGCCGGCTCTCGTGATGCTGGCGCAGTTGGTCTCGCGTCGATTGCCGGACATAGACGAAGGCCTGACGATTGAGATGGTCAGGTGTGATCTTGCTCACCGTTTCCCTCCATCTCCTGGGCTTCCTCCGGCCTGGTCACCGCCGCTGGCGCCGCCGCTTCGAGCAGCAGAGTCGCCACCAGCGGGAGCAGCGTCGCCCGTGTCCGCGCCGTGAGTGCCGGTCCCGGCTGCGTCTCCACCAGCAACTCGCCTTGCCTTACTACCTGTATCCGTCTCAAGCCGCTCTCCTTCCTCCATGCCGGAGAACGACGATAGCGCCGCGTCAACAGTGAGACGGAGGTCGCGCAGGCCCGCCAACGCGACCCGCGGACGGTCCTTCACCGACAGCGCGGCGGCCGCGGGCTCGCACATCCAGGTCGGGACCTGCGCCAGCGTGCCGTCCGGTTGTCGAATGACGAGCACGCTCCCGCCAGCACGCTGATGGCGGCGCACGACTTCCACGCGCTCCCCGCTCCGCGGATGGAATCGGTAGTGGATCGTCGCGTCGGAACCCTGGTAGCGGGCAGTATGGGACTGTTTCCCCCGGGGTCGGAAAGACCTCGCTGGCCCAGTGCGTCGCCACCGCCCTCGGGCGCGGGTTCGCCAAGCTGTCCTGCGGCGGCCTGCGCGACGAGACGGACCTGCGCGGTCACAACCGCACCTGGAAGGGGGCGCAGCCCGGTTCCATCCTGCGCGAGCTGCGCCGCATCGGCCGCAAGGACCCGGTCGTCGTGCTCGACGAGCTCGACAAGCTCGGCCCGGACCCGGCCGCGGTCCTGCTCGAGGTGCTCGACCCGGCCCAGCACCACCGCTTCCGCGACGCCTTCGTCGAGCTGCCCTTCGACCTGTCCGAGGTCCTCTTCATCACCACCGCCAACGACCCGGACCGCATCCTGCCGGCGCTGCGCGACCGGCTCGAGGTCATCGACCTGCCCGGCTACGCCGAGGCCGACAAGGTCGCCATCGCCCGGACGCACCTGCTCGACGCGCAGAAGCGCGCCGCCGGCCTCGAGGCCGCGCCGCTACGGTTGACCGAGGGCGCCTGTCGGCGCATCATCCGCGACTACACCAGCGAGCACGGAGTACGCCAGCTCGCCCGCTGCCTGCAGGCGATCTGCCGCAAGGTGGCGCTGGAGCTCGAGATCGGCGACGCGGCGCTGGTCCGCGACCGCATCACCGCGGCGCAGGTGCGTACGTTCCTCGGCGAGTCGGACGCGGCGCACTCCGACGGTCTCGGCCGCCTCCGTCAGCGGCTCGACGCTCCGGCGCTGCCCCAGCCCGTGCGCGTGCGGGGGCGGCGGGTCCTCGCGCAGCTGTCCGCCGGCGCGCCCACCGACACCGAGCGTCACCGGGCCCGCGAGTACCTCGACCGCCTGTTGAGCGTGCCGTGGACGGCCCGCGCCGAGGCGCCGCTCGACCTGGCGCGCGCGCACGCGGTCCTCGACGCCGGGCACGCCGGCCACGAGGCGGCCAGGCAGCGCCTGCTGGACCAACTCGCCGTGCGGCTCTCGAACCCCGGCGCGGGGTTCCCGGCGATCTGCCTGAGCGGTCCGCCCGGGGTGGGCAAGTCGGCGCTGGCGCGGCTCGCCGCCGCGGCGCTGCGCCGCCCCTGCGCCTGGCTGTCCTGCGGCGGGCTGAGCTCGGCCGCGGTGCACGGCGTCCGCTCGGCCGCGCCCGGACGCATCGTCGAGGAGTTGCGCCGCACCGGCGTCCGCAACCCCGTGTTCGTCCTCGACGAGGTCGACCGGCTCGACGAAGCCGGCGGCGCTGCCGCGGCGCTGCTCGAGGCGCTCGACCCCGACCCCGCCGCCCCCTTCCGCGACCGCTATCTCGACTTCCCGCTCGACCTGTCCGAGATCCTCTTCGTCGCTACGGCCACCATCCCCGCCGCCGTGCCGGCGATGCTGCGCGAACGGCTGACCGTGGTCGAGCTGCCCGGATACACCGATGCGGAGAAGCGGGTCATCGCGACCCGTCACCTGTTGCCGCTGCAGCTGGCCCGCCACGGGCTGACGGCCGGTGAGGTCCACGTCACCGGCGATGCGATCGCCGCGCTCATCGGCGGCTACACCCGCGAGGCCGGCGTGTGGGACCTGGCCGGGACGCTCGGCGAGTTGTGCGCCAGGCTCGTACGCCGGCGCGCCGAGGGCGGCAGCGCCCCGGTCGAGGTCACGCCGCGGACCCTCGTCGAGCTGCTCGGCGCGCCGGCCGGGCCGGACGTCGCGCTCACCGGTCTTCGCGCCGAACGGCCGGGCGTCGCCGCCGGGCTGTGCCGCACGGCGGTCGGCGGAGGCGCGGTGATCGTCGTCGAGGCCAGCTGCCTGCCCGGCTCGGGAGCGCTGACCCTGACCGGGCGCCAGGGCGAGGTCATGCAGGAGTCGGCGCGCACCGCGCTGGCGTGGGTGCGCGCCAACGCCACGCGCTACGGCCTCGACCCGCACTTCCATCGCCACACCGACGTCCATCTGCACGTGCAGTCGGCCGCGGTCCCCAAGGAGGGCGCCTCGGCCGGCGTGACGATGGCCGCCGCGCTGGTGTCCGCCTTCACCGGGCGCCCCGTCCGTGCCGGCGTGGCGATGAGCGGCGAGATCACCCTCGCCGGGCAGGTGCTTCCGGTCGGCGGCATCGCCGCGAAGGTGCTGGCCGCGCACCGTGGCGGGCTGGCCCGCATCCTGCTGCCGCAACCCAACCGCAAACAGGTCGACGAGGAGCTGGGCGGCGAGCTGCGGCGCGTCGTCGAGATCGACTGCGTGACACGGCTCGACGAACTCATTGAGCTGGCGTTGCGGCGCGCTCCGGCCGGGCCCCGGGACGCCGCGGCGCCGCCGCGCGCAACAGTTTCGGCGACCGAACGCCCGTCGGGCCGGGAGGCGTGAGTGTAGCAACACCGGCGCACGGCATCGGCGCTCACGCCCCACGCACCGGGCCAACGGCCGCGGGGCCGGCCCGCCATGCCGGCAGTCGCCGACAGGCGATCCGCAGAGCACGAAGGCCACCGTCAGCCAGCGCCTCGCCGCCGCCTGCGCCTCCGAAGCCATCATCACCGCGATCGGGCCCATGCAGCATCGGGGCGGCGCAAGCCGACGCCACTCACACCACGCCGACGCTCGAAGTCGAAGACTGTCGAAAATACGACACGTGTCGCATTTCCGGGTATCTGTCGTAGAGCGCCGTCGTGCGCGAACTCAGGCGCCGAACGCCACTGGACGAAGAAGCACGCGCCGAGCAGAACACGCCGCCGCCACGTCCCGAACCCGAGCAGGACGTACCGCCCGCAGGCCCCGAGCGGTCTTCACGCCGAGCAGAACGTCCAGCCCGTACACGCCGAGCGGACCGACGGGCGCCCGAGCCAAGGTCTCCACGAACTGGACGACGATGACCACCAGACAGGCCGGGCACATCCCGCCGAGTGCAAGGCTTCAACCGAACCCTGCCCATACAGCGGCACCGGATGCGCGAACGCGCCGAGCACAACCAGCCGCCGGGCACTTCCCATCGCGATCGGCTGCGAACGCAGCCCGCAAGCCAACGGCGCCGAGCAGGACGCCGAAACCAGAACACAGTCCCACACCGAGCAGTACGTGTTTGCGCGGATACGTCGAGCGGACCCGCGATTGGAAGACGGCACGCCAGAACCCGACCGCGGCCGTACGCGCCGAAGCATTCATCACCGGACCGGCGCCGAGTGCGCCGCACGCCGGGAAACCGGACAGCACCCGCCGAGGGTACCGGCCCTGGCACCGGCCAGCGCCCGCCGAGTGAGACGGCCCCGGACAACTCCGCCACGGCCAGATCCCGACTGCTCGAGATGCACCGCTGGATGGAGCTTTCCGGCGAAGGCTGCCGCCTCCGCTCCCCGAGAACGCCCGCAGCGCCGAGATCGTCGGCGAGCCCGACCGCCGAGACCTGACCGGCCCCTTCGACATCATCGGCGACGTGCACGGCTGTCGCGAGGAGCTCGTTGCTGTCTGTCGAAGCTCGGCTACCGCGTCGAACGCAACGACACGGCCCGCAGCCCCGGCTACGACTTCCAGCGGCCGGCGGGCCGCACCGCAAGCTTCATCAGCGACATGGTCGACCCGACCCCGACTGCGCCAGCGTGTTGGCGCTGGTGATGGACAGCGTCGAGGCCGAGTACTCGCTGACGAGCCTCGGCAACTTCCACAGCCCGGACAATGGGTTCTGCGTGCTGACGGTCAAGGCGAGGGGCCATCGCGAGCCGGTCACCGTCGTCGGCTGCGCCGCCACCGCCGCCGGAGTGGATCACCGCGACCGGCCGAGGGCATCGACAAGTAACCTGCGCTCCGGCATGATCCGCGGCATCGGCCGGGTCTGCGCGCACGAGCTGGAGCAGGCCTTCAACGACAAGCCGCTCGACCTCATCGAGACCGAGTCCGAGCGGCTCCGCGAGGTCCCGGCATCGGCCCGGTCCGCGCCAGGCGAATCACCGACGCGTGGGCCGAGCAGAGAGCCGTCCGCGAGATCGTGGTGTTCCCTGCACCAGCACGGCGCAAGCACCGCGCGCGGTGCGAGTCCTCGAGACCTGCGGCAACGACGCGGTCGAGGTCATCAGCGGGAACCCTACCGGCTCGCGCGGGCCATCCGCGGGGATCGGGTTCAAGCGCGCCGACACGATCGCGATGAAGCTGGGCGCCGAGAAGGCGGCGACCACCCGGGTACGTGCCGGCATCGGCTACGTGCCCGACGAGGCGACGAAGGGACACTGCGGACTGCCCGTCGACGAGCGCCGCCCGCTGGCGGCCGAGCTGCTCGAAGGTCGACGAACCTGGTCCGCACCGCGCTCGACCTCGAGCAGGTTGTCTGCGGGAAGGGGGAATCCTGCGTTGCGGTTGAGCACGTGCTCCACCGAGACGCTGCACCGGCGCGCGGGTCCGACGCCGAACGCCAGGTCGAAGCCCCGCATCCGCCGAGCGGGGTTGTGCCCGGGCTCCGGCGTGAACTGGAGCACCTGCTCAACGAAACGGTCGACGCCGGCGTGACGCCGTTCATCTGGCTCCGGCAGTTCGCACGGGGAGCAATTCCGCTGACGCCAACCGGCTGCCGGACCGCCGCCGAACGGAGCGGCCTCCAGGTCCGCCACCAAGTGCAGCGACCCGTTCGCCGGCACCGAGTCGAACACCTCGCGCTCCGAGAAGCTCCGCCCGCATGACCGCCACCGAGCGGAACGATCAGGATTCGGCACCGAGAGTAGAACGGCCCCCGTTTCCGGCGCCGAGTCGAACATCTCGCGCTCCCCGAGAAGCTCGCTCTCTTGAACGCCGCCGAGCGGGAGCGCGAGTGAACTGACTCGTTTCCCGGTTCGCGGTAGGGACGCCGGTTACCCGGCGCCCCCCGCACAGATCCGGACGTGCCCGTTTAAGGCATCCGGCTCTTCCCTTGGGTTGCCCTGGCGAGCGCTGACGGCAACTCGTTGGTTCGACCATGCGTAGCTGAACCCCAGGAACTCCGCCTTATCGGCGTCAGGATTGTCTCCGCCACGACCTTTGGCCGCGACGCCGAGCGGTCGTGTGCCGCCATCGGGCGATGGCGGCGCTCGGTACGCTCCCGAGTGAGGAGCGCCGTCAGACGTTCCCGTGGTCCCCGGCGTACGAAGTGCCGTATCCGGTCGGCCGCCTGTGACGCGCTTTCCCGGCACTGCGTCCGGCGCGCGCTTTGACCGCCCGGATTCCCCTTGGGCTCGGTCCTTGGCTCCATCGGCTCCGCAGGGACACGAGTCCCCTTGTTCGTCGACTTCACAGCTACTTCGACCGAGTCAGACTTCTCCATGCCGTGCATCCTCGGTTACGGAGTCTCTCCTTTCCTCAGCGATCCCGCCCACGACAACGGGATGGCATGGAGACCTCCCAGGTCCCGGTGCCGTGCGTACGTGCGTGCCTGGGTTCTTCGACACCGCGGGATTCCGGCCCCCCTCGCCATATCGGTGGGACGGATGCTGCCTTCGGCCCTCGGTGACGACCTCGGCATCCCGGATGACTGTTCCTTTCGATGCTCAATAGCCCTGCCCGCACGCGCCCCTGTCAACGCTTGACCCCGGCCCTCGCGGGCCGTGGCCCATGACTCGGGGTGGAAGTGGTAGCTCACCTTCTCCTTCCTGCCGGACTCTCACCGGCTGCACTGGCACCAGTTAGCCTGGCGCACCACCGAGTCGAACACCTCGCGCTCCAAGAAGCCCGTCCTGACGGTCGCACCGAGCGGAGCGACCCGGCACCGCCACCGAGTCGAACACCACACGTCCCCGAGAAGCCCGCCCGCACCGGTCGCACCGAGCAGATCCGGGAACCGAGTCGAACACCTCGACGCGCCGAGAAGCCCGTCCTCACGAACGCCGCCGAGCGCAGCGGCCCCGGATCCAGCACCACGCCGACGCCGCTACCGGGCCGGCGCGCCTCCCCGAGTCGGCGCGCGAGCAACCACGGACCCGGAGAGGGAACCCACCACGAACGACAATTACTCCAGCGAACGCGGGCGGACGGGCGGAACACGGGCGGGCAAGGCAACACCTGTGCATTCCTGCCCCCCGGCTCCCACGCCACCCGTCTGCGACCCCGCATCCGCGACGCTCCGGGCCTGACGGCCCCACCTTCAACCCGGCCCGTTCGGGCCATTCCGCTCCGGAGGACACGACCCATGCCCATCAAGGACTTGCTGCGCCCCGAACAGCTCGCCGCGCTGCGCCGCCTGCGCAAGCGCATCGTCAACCGCACGGCCATGCGCCGCTACCGCGCCGACCCGCTCTACTACAAGCGGCTGTGCGCCGGCGTCGACCTGCCGCTCGAATCCGGCACCTGCGGCCGTCTGGTGAACCGCTCGAGCGGCGAGCGCTGCTACCGCTGCTGGCAGCGCCGCCAGTGGCTGCTGAACCACGCGATGACGCCGTACGAGATTGCGGTCGCGGGCACGCTCGCCGACGACATCGAGCACGACGTCGCCGACCGTGAGCACGAAGACGACCCGCACACCGGCGCCATCGTTCCCCTGCTCGACGCCGTCGACGACATGCTCGCACCTACCGACCCCTGCTTGCGCTGGTAGCGCCGGCGACGCCACGCGGCCCGTCCGAACGGGGGCCCACGCAACGGACCCGCCGCATCGGGTTCTGGCAGGCGCGGCGGTTCCTCGACAGGGTCGTGGGGTTCACGGTCTCGCCGCTGCTCAGCCGGCGGCTGCGGGCGGGCCTGTCGGCCGGCCGCGTGCAGTCGGCCGCCTTGGCGATCCTGGCCGCGCGCGACGAGAAGATCCGGGGCTTCCGTCCGGAGGAGTTCTTCGGGGTCGACCTGCTGCTGGCGGTCGACGGCGCCGAACCGGTTCAGGCGTCGGTGGTCGATGCCGGCTGTGGGGCCGTCCGGTTCGACGACCGTGGCGAGGCCGAGGCCGTGGCGGCGCATCTGGCGTCGGTCTCCGTGACGTTGGACGACGTGGCGCAGAAGGATGCGTCGCAGCGGCCGAAGCCGCCGTTCACGACGTCGACGATGCAGCAGGCGGCCTCGTCGCGCCTGAAGCTGTCGGTGTCGGACACGATGGCGATCGCGCAGAAGCGCTACGAGGCAGGGAAGATCACCTGCATGCGCTCGGATGCGGTGATGGTCGCTCCCGAGGCCCAGACCGCCGCGCGCAACTGGCTGACGGCCGCGTTCGAAGGAGCCGTGCCGGCCGAGCCGCCGCGCTACGAGTCGAAGGAAGGCTCGCAGGAGGCGCACGAGGCGATCCGGCCTACCGATCCGGCGACAGGCGCAGAGGGTATCGAGCCCGAGCATGCGCCGCTCTACGACCTGATCCGCCGCCGGCTGCTGGCGTCGCAGATGACGCCGGCGCGTATCCGCCGTACGACCTGGAAGCTGTCGGCGCCGGGTCCTTCCGGCCAGCCGGTGCGCCTGGTCGCGCAGGGCCGCGTGTCGTCGACCCGGGGTTCCACCGGGTGCTGCCGCCGGCCTCGTTGGCCGACGAGCCGCCAGCGGTGCCGGACCTGGCCGCGGGAACGGTCTGGGCGCCGGGGAGCGCTGCGCCGGAGGTGTCCTCGTCGTGGACGAAGCCGCCGCCGCGCTACACCGAGGCGTCGCTGGTGGTCGAGCTGGAGTCGGCCGGCGTCGGTCGCCCCTCGAGCTATGCGAACACGCTCAAGACGCTGGTCGATCGCCGCTACGTGCTGCTCGACGGGCGCGTGTTCGTCGTGACGCCGCGGGGGCGGCTGGTCTGCGGGCGGTTGCGGCAGCATTTCCCGACGGTTACTGACGTGGGGTTCACGGCCGCGTTGGAGAGGCAGCTAGACGAGGTCGCCTCCGGGCGTGCCGGCATGCATCCGTTGCTGGACGGCTTCTACGGGAAGCTGCGCGGCGAGCTGTCGGACGCCGAGAGCGACCGTACGTTCGTTCCGCCGAAGCCGGCGGTCGTCGGCCGGCCGTGTCCGGGCTGCGGGGGTCCGACCGCGGTGCTGCTCGAGCGCGGCCAGTCTGGTGCTGGCGTGCCGTACGTGTCCGGACCCGGAGGAGCTGGCCTGGTCGCCCAGGAAGGCGAGGCGGTCGGCCGCGAAGCAGGAGTCGTCCAAGCAGGCGGCGTTCGAGCAGGCCGCTGCCGACCAGCGGCTGCAGTCGCGTTGCGGGTCGTGCGGCGGGGCGCAGCAACGCTTGGGAAGGTGGCCGGCGGCTACGTGCACCTGTGCGCGGCGTGGCCTTCGTGCGGGGGTGTGGCGTTCGAGGGCGGGCGCGGTGCGGGGGTCCCGGCGTGGCGGCGCCCGCTCCAGGTCGGCGGCCCGTCGTGGTTGAATTCGGGCGGGTTGACTTTCGCCTTCGGAACTGCGCCTGGAGTCCGGTGGAAAATCACCGTGTTTTGGAAAAATTTTAGCAAGTTCAAACGGCACCATTCTGGTGCATTTCTCGACCGTCAGGAAATTGACACCCTGTGTATATTGAGTGCGTCTTCTTCAGACATTCTACAGACTTGGGTCTGTAGACCCAATCCCAGGAAAAATTTGAGCAAGTGAAAATTTCGCTTTGTCTTCGTAAAACGTACTCTCTGGGTGACAGGTGCCCAGTTCGGACTTTCGCCCTTTCGGAAGCAGCGTTTTCCGGACTCGGCGGGGTCCACGAGAACAGCAACGGCACGATCCGGGTCGAGAACGCTGCGGGGACGACCCCGCCCCAGGGCGCTTCTGCTGCACCCCGGGATACGCTACGACCGCGACGCGCCGGCGCCGAGAGTCTCGACCATCCGGATCTCCTGGAGCTTCTCCAGCGCCTCGACGGCGCCCGGCATGCCTTCGACTATCCCAAGACGGAAGACCTCCGAACGGTTCGAGCCGTACCGCGCCGCAAGATCGTCGCAAGCCTTGACGGCCGCCGCCGGCAACTAGGGAACCAAACAGCCCGGTCCGACGTGTGTGGACGCCTCCGAAAATGCAAGCCTTTTTTTGAGTCTCCTTCCGCGCTCAGTCTGCTCGAGTGGTTCTCCGCGACATCGGAGCGGCTCCCCAGCGCCGCGCTTGTTCCCGTGGAACGCGGGCCAGCTTTCCGGCTGGCCCGCAAGCGCTTCCCGCACGGTCGGCTGCGACTGTCACCCGCAGGGCCGTAGCGAAGCGAAGGAGCCGCGCAGCGGCTTGACAGCCGCGGGCGACCGTGCGCGAGGTAGACGCCTCCGAGCGCAGCGAGGGCCGAAGCCCGTTCTCCCGCGTTTCGGAAAGTTCCAGTCCTTCAGATGGTCCGGAGCATGCGGTCAGGTGCTGTCGTGTGTCCGGCCTCATTACATGCGGCATATCCTGCGCCGCGGGCCCGTATGGAGATACGCGGGTCGGGTCCAAATCGTCTAAATGTGCTCGAAGGCACTCGCCGAATCGCTGGTTTTCCCGACCCCGTCTCTTTTGACCGTTTGCCCTTACCATCTTCCGACCTGCTCGCATTCCCGACGGCGCCGCACCCGGCTCCTGTTTCTCAGACGGTCGGCAGCGGCGCCCGGTAGTACTCGTTCTTCGTCATCAGCGCCCAGGCGATGCGCGCCCTCCGGTTGGCCAGCGCCACCGCGACCAACATGCGCGGCTTGCGAGCCAGCATCCGGGCCAGCCACGGGTCCTTCGTGCCGCGGCGCGCCGCCCAGCCGACCGTCGCCATCGCGCCGACGACCAGCAGTCGCCGGAGATCGCGCTGACCCATCTTCGATATCCTCCCCAGCTTCGGCTTCCCGCCGGTCGAGCTCTGCCGGGGAACCAGACCCAGCCAGGCCGCGAAGTCCCGCCCGCGACGGAAGCTCTCCAGCGGCGGCGCGAAGGCCTGGATCGCCATCGCGCACAGCGGTCCGATGCCCGGGATGCTCATCAGCCGCACCGTTCGTTCGTCTTCGCGCGCCCGCTCACACAGGTCCCTCTCCAGCTCTGCGATCTTCTCGTTGAGCTCGGCGATGTGAACGACCAACAGCGCGCCCAGTTCCCGAACCGGGCCCGGCAGCCCCGAATCGGCATCTTCAATCGCGTCTGACAACCGACCCACGTGCGCAGGCCCTTGCGGCGCGACGACGCCGAACTCCGCGAAGTGTCCGCGCAACGCGTTGATCGTCTGCGTGCGCTGGCGAACCAGCAGGTCGCGCGTGCGGAACAGCATGCCTTGGGACTGCTGCTCCCGCGTCTTCACCGCCACGAAGCGCATCGTCGGCCGCGAGGTCGCCTCGCAGATCGCCTCGGCGTCGGCCGCGTCGTTCTTCTGCGTCTTCACGAACGGCTTCACGTAGATCGGCGGGACCAGCTTCACCTCATGACCGAGCTTCTCGAACTCTCGGCCCCAGTGGTGCGAGCTCGCACAGGCCTCCATCGCCACGATGCATCGCGGCTGCGACGCCACGAAGCCCACCACCTTGTCGCGGTTCAGCTTCTTACGGAACGCAACCGACCCGTCCTCACGGGCGCCGTGCAACTGAAAACTCCGCTTCGCCAGATCGATGCCGATGATGGTAGCCTGCTCCATAGGATGCCTCCTCTTCCAAGTGGTGCGTCACAGCAGCTCCACTTTGGCACATTCCGATGCCGTTGAGAGGAGGCGTCCACCCCATCATCTAATCAGCCGTCCGGCATCGAGAAGTATACTTCTTGATGCCGGGACCCAATCCCACCCACCGATTTCCACACCCGCACCCGCAGCCCAGCGCACCGCGCTCCTTCGCCGTCGAGCCGGCCAACGCCGGAGAACGTCGAGTTGAACGTCGACGCCGGAGAGGTCACCAGCGCATGGACCGCACCGAGCAGCGGACTGCCGTTTCGCCGCGACGAAGGGCGGGTGCCGGGCAGCGACGGGAACCAACGAGCGCCTGCCTGTCCCAGGGCGAACGACGACGAGTTCTGCTACCTGCAGCCGTCACGCGACCCGCGAATCGACAGGTCCACACGGATTCAGGCGGATTCGTCCCGGCACGCTACAACGCCACCGAGCAGGTCACCAGCGAAAGGCACGCCGACAGCGCTCGGGTGCCGAGCAAGCGAAACCGCTCTACCCTGCAGGTTACCGCTGCGTAGCGACAGCAGGGCCACGCGTTCAGCCATCCGCCATCCAGGAAACCACAGACACAGAGGGGCGAAACGCGCACCCTGAAAAAATCACGCAACGACGGAACCAAACAGCCCGATCCGGCGTGTGTGGACGCCTCCGAAAATGCAAGCCTTTTTTTGAGTCTCCTTCCGCGCTCAGTCTGCTCGAGTGGTTCTCCGCGACATCGGAGCGGCTCCCCAGCGCCGCGCTTGTTCCCGTGGAACGCGGGCCAGCTTTCCGGCTGGCCCGCAAGCGCTTCCCGCACGGTCGGCTGCGACTGTCACCCGCAGGGCCGTAGCGAAGCGAAGGAGCCGCGCAGCGGCTTGACAGCCGCGGGCGACCGTGCGCGAGGTAGACGCCTCCGAGCGCAGCGAGGGCCGAAGCCCGTTCTCCCGCGTTTCGGAAAGTTCCAGTCCTTCAGATGGTCCGGAGCATGCGGTCAGGTGCTGTCGTGTGTCCGGCCTCATTACATGCGGCATATCCTGCGCCGCGGGCCCGTATGGAGATACGCGGGTCGGGTCCAAATCGTCTAAATGTGCTCGAAGGCACTCGCCGAATCGCTGGTTTTCCCGACCCCGTCTCTTTTGACCGTTTGCCCTTACCATCTTCCGACCTGCTCGCATTCCCGACGGCGCCGCACCCGGCTCCTGTTTCTCAGACGGTCGGCAGCGGCGCCCGGTAGTACTCGTTCTTCGTCATCAGCGCCCAGGCGATGCGCGCCCTCCGGTTGGCCAGCGCCACCGCGACCAACATGCGCGGCTTGCGAGCCAGCATCCGGGCCAGCCACGGGTCCTTCGTGCCGCGGCGCGCCGCCCAGCCGACCGTCGCCATCGCGCCGACGACCAGCAGTCGCCGGAGATCGCGCTGACCCATCTTCGATATCCTCCCCAGCTTCGGCTTCCCGCCGGTCGAGCTCTGCCGGGGAACCAGACCCAGCCAGGCCGCGAAGTCCCGCCCGCGACGGAAGCTCTCCAGCGGCGGCGCGAAGGCCTGGATCGCCATCGCGCACAGCGGTCCGATGCCCGGGATGCTCATCAGCCGCACCGTTCGTTCGTCTTCGCGCGCCCGCTCACACAGGTCCCTCTCCAGCTCTGCGATCTTCTCGTTGAGCTCGGCGATGTGAACGACCAACAGCGCGCCCAGTTCCCGAACCGGGCCCGGCAGCCCCGAATCGGCATCTTCAATCGCGTCTGACAACCGACCCACGTGCGCAGGCCCTTGCGGCGCGACGACGCCGAACTCCGCGAAGTGTCCGCGCAACGCGTTGATCGTCTGCGTGCGCTGGCGAACCAGCAGGTCGCGCGTGCGGAACAGCATGCCTTGGGACTGCTGCTCCCGCGTCTTCACCGCCACGAAGCGCATCGTCGGCCGCGAGGTCGCCTCGCAGATCGCCTCGGCGTCGGCCGCGTCGTTCTTCTGCGTCTTCACGAACGGCTTCACGTAGATCGGCGGGACCAGCTTCACCTCATGACCGAGCTTCTCGAACTCTCGGCCCCAGTGGTGCGAGCTCGCACAGGCCTCCATCGCCACGATGCATCGCGGCTGCGACGCCACGAAGCCCACCACCTTGTCGCGGTTCAGCTTCTTACGGAACGCAACCGACCCGTCCTCACGGGCGCCGTGCAACTGAAAACTCCGCTTCGCCAGATCGATGCCGATGATGGTAGCCTGCTCCATAGGATGCCTCCTCTTCCAAGTGGTGCGTCACAGCAGCTCCACTTTGGCACATTCCGATGCCGTTGAGAGGAGGCGTCCACCCCATCATCTAATCAGCCGTCCGGCGTCGAGAAGTATACTTCTTGGTGCCGGGTCCACTATTCCCGCTCCGATCCTGACCATCGCGCAAAACCCCGCGGCGGCACTCCCCGCCGCTCAACCCGACTTCCCCCGCCTCCGCGACGTGCGAGGCTCGCGCGCCTTGGGCGCATTCACCCAGCGGTCCGCACGCGGCCCGTCCGAACGCGGCCCACGCAACGGACCCGCCGCATTCGGGTTCTGGTACTCCCCGCGCGGCGCCAGGCCCGCACGCCGCCGCTGGCGGACCTTCTCGACGAACAGCGGGAAGCCCAGCGCGAGCGATTCGCGCAGCACCCAGGAGCGCGACATCCGAAACTCCTTCACCGCCAGGTCGAGATGCTCGAGCTGACGCACAGACAGCCTGACCTTCACGGTCCGGTCCAGAGGCTCGGCATCAGGTTCCCGGATCGGCGGCAACGGCATCAGGACTCCACCCCCCTGACGCGCAGGAACCGCGGCCAGCGCTGCTCCGCACGCGCCCGGGATCGTGCACACTCTACAGGTGTTCACGCACGGCAACGAGGCCGGAGCGCTACTCCGGCGGCAGCGACGGGTCGGCGACCGACTGCATCTGCGGCCGGTCGAACAGGCGCGACACCGCGTCGACCACGACGTCCTCGTGGTCGTCGGCCGCCACGCCGACCACCTGCGCGTGGACCCGCAGGGTAACGCCGATGTCCTCCTCGGACAGTCCTGCATCAGCCGCCCGCACCGCACGCCCGTAGTCCACGAGAACCGCAACGGCGCGATCCGGGTCGAGGACGCTGCGGGGACGACCTGGCCCAGGGCGCTTCTGCGCACCCCGGATACGCCACGAACGCGAAGCGCCGGCGCCGAGCGCTTCGACCATGCGGATCTCGCGGAGCTTCTCCAGCGCCTCGACCGCACCAGGCATGCCTTCGGCTATCGCGAGACGGAAGACCTCCGAGCGGTTCGACCCGTACCGGGCCGCGAGATCGTCGCAAGCCTTGACAGCCGCCGCCGGCAAGAACGCCACCACGCGCTTCATCCGCATGAAAACCTCCACCACGCCATGACGAGACCCGCCCGAATCTTCGAAAACAGTGCACCACGGTTGCAACGTTCAGGAAAATTCACCGGCCGGCCGGCGCGATCGCCGTTTCGACTGGGGTCAGGATCGAGTTCGTTCGTGGGTCCACCAAGACTGCCCCAGTCCCGGAAACGCCCGGAGCCCGAACGGGCAATTGGTGAACGCCTGCCAATCGGCCCCCCTTGACCCCAGTAGACCGGCCAGCTCCCCCAAAAAGCCCCCTCGCATCAGCCTCAAGCCTACGGAATCGAAGGCCGCACACGTCCGGCGGGAACACGCCAAAGGACTGCAAACACGCGACTTGCAAGCAAGTGCAGCCGGACGGCAACGCACCGAGAGAGGTCCCTCGAAGAACGCTCCAGCGAGCCCAGGCCGAAAGCACGAAAACAGTGCACCATTTCACCGTACGTTCACCCGCGGAGGGCACTGTCGTGCAGGCGTACAGAGATCAGAGATCCAGAAGGGTGAGCGACCCCGGTCCCGGCGTCGCTCACCCATGATTTTTCCCTGCGGGAAGGCTGGATCCGGCGGAGCCGGCAGAGTGGTGCACCAGTGGTGAACAGAGGATGAACGGTCCGCATCGCTCCGCGATCGGTGGGTCAGCAGCGGTGAACGATCCGCGAAAAATCCACCCCCGGCCCCCAAGCGACGGATTGACCGTCGTCAACGGTCGGTACACTGCCTTCAAGATCCACCCGGACGACCGGATTCCAGCACCAGCTCCGCACGCGCCGAGGCGCAGACCACCACATGCCACGACCACCATCAGCACCGGCGTCTTCGAGCAACTCCGCGCGCAGCGTGTGCGCGTCGTCGTCGACCGCCACGTCGACGAAGGCCAGCGTCTCGGTGCCCCGGCTCAGCACCACCCACAACTCGTCGAGGGCCGTCCTATGCTCGTGCTCCCGCAGCGCCTGCGATGCGTAGCCGCCATCGCCTCGCCCGTCGCTTCCAGCCGCGACAGCACCCGTCCCAGGGTCCAGGACATCCCCGAGAGGTTACTGATCAAGCTCAACTCGCGCTCGAATGAGAACACGCCGTTCGCGAACCCTGCCGAGGTGTACGACGCGCTGGCCTGGCTCGCCACCGCGCACTGCGACGGAAACGACAATCGCATAGGCGAAGCCTGCTCCGGGTGGATCTGCAAGACGAACCAACGGGAGGAATAGATCGCGAAGTACCGCGAATGGTACGAGACGCTGGCCGACGGGAAAGACCTGGTATCTGGGCGCGCACATCGGCAAGGGAACCAGTCGCGACCCGCGGCACGCGATCCGGATCGGATTCGTGCGCGACGAGGAAGACCACCACGTGATCGTGGGGTTCATCGGCCTGCACCAGCGAAACCGGCAATCCTGAAGAACAGGAAGACAGGAAGCTGCGGAACCCGAGTGAACCGCCGAGGGCCGGCGAGGCGAGTCGTACGTATACGGCCACGTTTTCCGGCGGGGCCAGTTGGCTCAGCCGTCCGCTTGGCGGGAGGGCGGGTCGTCAACGGGACGTGCGCTTGCCAGATGCTCCAGGCCGTCCGGCTCGACCTCGTCGCGGCGCACCGGCACCGGCGGTAGGTATCTCCACCGTTCGCCGTCGAACCGCACCAACAGCGTCGCGTCGCGGACTTCGACGACTGTCCCGCGATACCCTTCGCGTGGGGATGGCCATGTGACCCGAACTCGCGAGCCAATGGCGATTCGTCCTGAGTCGGTCATCCTATCAGCGGTAATCGGGGCTCGCCCCAAGCGACCTTATCGCAAAGGATCCCGCGGGGCCACACCAACCGACCGAGCGCGGCGGCGTCGGCCGCGCGCGCCCCCCAGCGGTCGTCGCGTCGCTCACCCCTACCGTTGGCATCCTCTCGGGGGCAGGTTGTCACCGAGCGGGCGCACGCCCGCGCCTGGCGCCACCACGGGCACTCCGGAGACGAAAGACCGACCCGTAACAGCCCGTGGCGAAAGTCGGGGATCCGGCCTGGTCCGACGCGATCTGATTTCGTACACTGAAGGCCCATGGCGATGGGCAAGAGACCGACGGCACGGCAGGGTTCGCCGCTATGGGTGACGACGGCGGATTTGCCGACGAACGCCGGCCACCCCTTCTTCGAGCATCTGAACCGGGTCCTGGAAGCGGCCGGCTTCGACGCGTACGTCGAGGAGTTGTGCGCCGTGTTCTACGCGGCGCGGATGGGGCGGCCGAGCCTGCGTCCTGGGCGGTATTTCCGGATGCTGTTGATCGGCTACTTCGAGGGCCTGTCCTCGGAGCGGGGAATTGCGTGGCGGGTGGCCGACTCCCTGAGCCTGCGGTCGTTCCTGGACCTGGATGTGACCGAGGCTTCTCCAGACCACTCGACGCTGTCACGGACGCGTCGTCTGATCGACGTGGAGACGCACGAGGCGGTCTTCACGTGGGTTCTGGAGCGGCTGTCGGCGGCGGGTCTGGTGCAAGGGAAGACGGTCGGCGTTGATGCGACGACGCTGGAAGCGAACGCAGCGATGCGGAGCATCGAGCGTCGGGACACGGGAGAATCCCACGAGGCGTTCATTCGGCGGTTGGCGGAAGCGTCTGGGGTGGAGACGCCGACGCGAGCGGATCTGGCTCGGTTCGACCGGTCCCGGAAGAACAAGAAGACGTCGAACAAGGACTGGAAATCGCCGCAGGATCCGGACGCGAAGATCGCGAAGATGAAGGACGGCCGGACGCACTTGGCTCACAAGGTCGAGCACGGGGTCGACATGGCCACGGGGGCCGTTGTGTCGGTGACGGTGCAGGATGCATCCGACGGCGATACGGCCACGCTGCCGGCGACGCTGATCACGGCGACCGAGCAGGTGGAGTTGGTGCAGCCGGACGGTCGAGGGGTCGAAGAGGTGGTGGCCGACAAGGGGTACCACAGCGACGAGACGCTGGTGGCTCTCGGCGAGGTAGGGGTTCGGAGCTACGTATCGGAGCCGGAGCGCGGCCAGCGCTGCTGGCAGGACAAGAAGACGGGAGAGACGCCACCGGAGAAGCGTGCCGCGCAGAAGGCCTTGTACGCGAACCGCCGGCGCGTGCGCGGGCGGCGGGGTCGTCGCCTGCAACGCTGCCGTGGCGAGGTGGTGGAGCGTACTTTCGCGCACATGTATGAGACGGGGGGTATGCGCCGGGTGTGGGTGCGCGGTCATGAGAATGTCCGCAAGCGGGTGCTGATCCAGGCGGCTGCCTGCAACATCGGGCTGCTGCTGCGCCACCAGACCGGCATCGGTACGCCCCGCAGCCTGCAGGGGCGGGCTGTTTCGGCGATTTGCCGCCTGATCGGCCGTCTGCTCGACCTCTGGGGGCGTCTGACGCGCGCCTGGGGGTTCAAACGGGCACCGACGGCGCTCGTCCGCTCAATTGCTCATCGCCAAGCTGCCTGAATAGCAGGGCTCGGCGAACAGACTTCTTCCACGGGCTGGTAACCGAAGGGCAGGTTGACGAAGGCCGGACCGCTGATGCGGGCCGACGAGCCGGACACCGGCATGCGACACGACGACACGCTGCCATCGGTCGAGACGACGATGCGGTTCCTGGCGCTGTGCGAGCGGTACGGTTCAGAAGAGTCGGCGGTGGCCGCTGTCGTGCGGGGCCGGCGCGCGGGCGTGCCGGGGTTGCCCTGCCGCGACGACTGGCCGGCGTGGAACGCGGCCGAGATGCGTGTGGCGGTCGACTATCTCGAGCAGGCCGGCGCTGCGGCCACCGAATTCGGCGGCGCGTGGGGTCGGTAGCGGCGGCTTGCCCCTGGAGGGAGCATTTCACGTTGTCGAGCAGCGGAATCCTGGACGAGGAGCGCTCGCTCAAGAGCCAGCTCGTCGCCATCCAGCGCGCCATCGAGGCGATTGAAGGAGTTGCCGCGCCAGCCGCCGGGCGCGGCAGCAAGAAGGCGGTCAAGGCGGTCGGAAGGCGCAAGCGCACGATGACCGAGGAGCAGCGCCGGGCCGTGGCCGAGCGGATGCGGAAGTACTGGGCCGCACGACGGGCGGACAAGGCCGAGGGGAACTGACCAAGGCCATCGACGAGCAGTGGCTGGCCGTGGAGACCAACGCATCAGAGCACGATTCGACATACCAACGCGCAGGTTCGTGCGATGGACAAGAACGACGCGGCGCCCGCTGGTGGCGCGAAGCCGGTCGGGCCGGCGCCGTAACCACAGCACACCGCGGCGCTCGCATGTGGCTGGCTTCGACCTTGCCTTGCCCGATCGAGGTCGTCGTTGCGTCACGACACTACGACGACGCCGTATCTGGGCGAGCAGGTCGGCAGGAGCGGATTCAGCGATGCCGCCCGGCCGTCCGAACCGGCGTTCCGTTACGGCCGCCGGGGGCGTACGGCTCGCACTCCCCGCGTGGGCGGCCGCCCCGGCGACGAAGGCGCACAGGACCTACCTGGAAGCGCTGCCAGCCGAACGGGTCGACCCGGAGGTGGAAGCCTGAAGCTGAGGTCGAACAACAGGCCGACCAGGTGACCGTCCTGCAGGCATCCGGATGCGATCGACCGCTGCAGCCGGCGCCATTGCGGCTGAGAGCGGAAACAGACCAGCCGGCTCCGCCGCCTCCCGAGCCGGATCCGTGAACCGTGCACTGTCCGAGCAGGCCGAGCAGTGAGACGCGCCGCGCCGAACACGCCACCCCCACGCACCGGGCGGTCCCGGCGCCGAGCAGCACCTGCAACGTGTGCGCACCGAGCGATCTTCGCACCGAGCAGTGACCCACGGCCCACAGGCGCCGAGTTGGCCAAGCTCGCTGGCGCCGAGTCGTACGCTACCCGGGATGACCACGACGAGCCGCAGGATCACGATGTCGTGGCGATGCAGGATGCCCGCGACATCGTCGGCGGCTATACAGAGCGAGCAACACGCCGAGCAGTACCCTGTCACGCAAGCGCCGAGCAGCAGCGGCAAGCCAGCACGTGCCGATCGGAACACGCCGTCGCCACGTCCCGACCCCGAGCAGGACGTACCGCCCGTACGCCCCGAGCGCCTTCGTGCCGAGCACAACGTCCAGCTCCGTACACGCCGAGCGGACCGGCGGGGGCCGAGCCGCCGTCGTGAGCGGCGTCGACATCGACGAGGTGTTCTCCAAGCGCGGGTTGACGCTGTGTCGAACACGAGCCCCGCAGTCACGGGCGCCCCAGAGTCGGGAGCCGAGGCGATCCTGCACGCATGGAGAGAGAGACATCAAGGCGCCGAGCGGGAGACCATCACGCAGTCGCCGAGCAGCAGCGTCGGAGAACGCCCCCACCGAGCACTTTGCGTCAAGGGTCGGGCGCGCCCGTGAACAGGCCATGCCATGCCCGACTACAATAGGCCGCCGTGGACCCCAACTCGACGGCGGCGAGTTCCGGCACGACCATCCCGCGGGCCGGAATGCTCGCCACCGTCCGCAACCGGCGCGGCGTGGTCGCAGCGGTCGAACCCTTCGATGGCGAGACGGGGCGCCTCCACCTCGTACATCTCGAGTACACCGACGATCACGCGCCGGCGGAGGAGCGCCTCCTGTGGGAGCTCGAGGCGAGTCGCCATCTGGTCCCACCGAACGCCCTGCCGGACCCGGCGCACGCCGGCGGTCCGATGCCGGCAGACGACTTCGACGCGCTGCTGCGAGCGGCGCGGTGGACGGCGTTGTCGCCCTACCTCGACCCCGAGGACAACGACGGGCGCACTCGGCGAGAGCCGATCGCGAGCCCGTTCCACGGCGGCGTACGCATCGAGAGCTAGTGTCCGGCAGAAAACCCCTCAAGTTGTTGATTCTACGGGATATCTCGCGGATTTCAGGTGGCGAAGATCGCCCGAATCCCGTATTCTTTGGGGGTGATTCCCCAAGAATCGGCCCATTTCGGGCAGATCTTCGCGACATTGACATCATGAGAGAAGTTCACAGGTCACAGCTCCAGCTCGGTGAGGTGTCCATCGACAAGATCCGGATCAACCCGAAGTCGCGGGACGATATTCCCGCGGTGCTGAAAGGGCTGCAACACATCTGGTCTGACGAGGCATTGCGCGAGCAGTTGTATGCGCTGCTGGACGAGCATATTCTGCCGGAGGCCGACCGCACGGTCGGGCGTCCGGGAATGGACCTGTGGCAGATCCTTGTGTTGGGAGTCCTGAAGCAGGGGTTGGGCTGCGACTTCGACCGTCTTCATGAATTGACGAACCATCACGATACGATACGCGCATTCCTGGGCCACAGCGACTTCGGTGACGAGACGCATTACGAGTACCAGACGGTGGTTGACAACGTGTCGTTGTTGACGCCGGAGTTGTTGTCGGCGGTGGGGCGCCTGGTGGTGGAGAGTGGTCACAAGGTCGCTAAAAAAAAGCCTGGCGAGCCATTGCGCGGGCGGTGTGATTCGTTCGTGGTCGAAACCGACGTGCACTATCCCACGGATGTCAGCCTGTTGTGGGACGCGGTGCGTTGTCTGGTGCGGGAGAACCGGACGGGCGGCTGCGCAGCACGGGGTGCGCGGTTGGCGTCAGTGGAGCCACCTGACGCGAGAGGTCAGGAACCTGTTCAACAGGGTGCGCTCGACGCGGCGAGCGAAGCGGCACCCGGAGCGGGTGGAGGCGTATGTGGAGCGCTGCCGGGGGCTGGTTGAGCGCGCGGATTCAACGCTGGACGCGTTGCGGGATCAGGGCGCGGCGGAAATCACCTGCTGCTCGATTGCCGGCTTTGTCGCGCATGCGCGCCGGCAGATGGATCAGGTGGAGCGGCGGCTTCTGCGTGACGAGACGATTCCTCACTCGGAGAAGGTCTTTTCGATTTTCCAGGAGCACACGCGATGGATTTCGAAAGGCAAGGCGGGGACGCCGGTTGAACTCGGAGTTCCTGTCGCCCTGATCGAAGACCAGTTTGGATTCATCCTTCACCATGAGGTTCTGTGGAAGGGCGAGGATGTGGACGTGGCGGTGCCGATGGTGCAGGAAGCGCAGGCGCGGTATCCGGAGTTGCGGGCGTGCAGTTTCGACCGGGGCTTTCACAGTCCTGACAACCGGGTCCGGCTCGATGGGCTGCTTGATGTCAACGCCTTGCCGGGCAAAGGATATCTTTCGAAGGCCAACCAGGAGCGGGAAGCGGAGGAGTCGTTTGTGGCGGCGCGGCGTGCGCATCCGGCGGTCGAGTCTGCCATCAATGGATTGGAGCATCGCGGACTCGACCGTGTTCGAAGCCATGGCGCGGATGGGTTTGCGCGCACGGTTTCCTTGTCGGTGCTGGCGGCCAACCTGCATCGCATCGGGTTGCTTCTGCAGAAGCGTGAGCGCAAACGACGACAACGCGTCGCCTGACTCAGCCGGTTCTTGCAAGTACCATCGGATTGCTGCCGCCGCAAGACGGCAGGGTGTTACTGTCCTTGGAATAGGGCATCCGGGCTGATCTCCTGCTCTTCGCTACCCGCAGTCTGGCCGGACTGCCTCCCTCGCGGCCGGATTCGCCCCCGAAATCACGTCCACGATCCACGAATTCGTCTCAGAATCTCGCTCGAAACGGGGGTTTTCTGGCTGCCACGAGCTACCAACTCGTACCGCTCCTCAAGGCGCTGCGCATGCCGCGGGTCAACCTGCTCATCGCCGACGACGTCGGCCTCGGCAAGACCGTCGAAGCGGGCTTGATCCTCACCGAGCTGCTGTTACGGCGCCGTATCCAGCGGGTCCTGGTCCTCACGCCGGCCTCGTTGCGCCAGCAATGGCGGGAAGAGCTGTGGGAGAAGTTCTCACTGCGGTTCGAGGTGGTGGACCGGCAGGGGACGGAGCGACTGCGCCGCGGGCTTGGCATGGATGCCACGCCGTGGCGCTCGTTCAGCCGCATCGTCACGTCGTATCACTACCTGCGGCAGCCCGACGTGCTAGAACAGTTCCGGGCCGCCTGCAGTACGCCGGAAGGCTCCCCGCATCTTCCCTGGGATCTGCTGATCGTCGATGAGTGCCACAACCTGATGCCCTCGCCCTTCGGCGAGGACAGCGAGCTGTGCCGCATGCTGCGGCTGGTGGCCCCGCAGTTCGAGCACCGCCTCTTCCTCTCCGCCACTCCCCACAACGGCCACACGCGCTCGTTCACGGGGCTCCTGGAGATGCTCGACCCGGTGCGCTTCTCCCGCACCAGCGAGATGGGTCCCGCCATGCGGGGACGGATAGAGGACGTGGTGGTCCGCCGGCTGAAGCGCGACATCAACGCCCGGAGCACGACGCCGCGCTTCTGCACCCGGCTTCCCCCGAAGGCGCTCCCTCTCGATACCGACCCGCGCGAAACCAGACTCTCGACCGCCTTCGACGCTTTCCGCACCGCCATCCGCACCCTCGTGTCCAGGGGGCCGGCTCCCAGACGCCGGACCGGCGCGTTCGCGGTCGAGATCCTCGGCAAGCGGCTGCTCTCCTGCCCCACGGCGTTTGCGGACTCCTGGAGTCGGGCGCGGCAGGGACTGTCCGGTGCAGAAACGGCTACCGAGAAGGACGTGGCGACGGCGGAGCGCACCCTGCGCCAGGAGACCGGTGACGACCGCGAGGCCCAGCAGCGCGAAGCCACCGCGGCGACGGTTGCCGGCGCCTGGCTCCGAAATTTCGCCGACGAGCTGGATGCACGGATTCGTGACATCGAGCGCGCGCTCGAAAGCCTCGGATTCGACCTGGACGATGCCGCGACTACGGAGCAGACGCCCATAGCCGATGCGCGGTTCGACGCGCTCTTGACGCTCGTCGAACAATTGCTGATCCAGCCCCCGGGCCGCGCTCGCGGCGGCGCGGGAGACGAACCCGCGTTCCGGCCCGACGAACGCCTGATCGTCTTCACGGAGTACAAGACCACCCTCGACTACCTGACCCGCCGCCTCCGGGAACACTACCCCGATGACCGCGTCCTCACGCTGTTCGGCAGCGGAGGCCCCGGCGGCATGGACCAGAGCGACCGGGAGCACGTCAAGGCCGCGTTCAACGATCCGGCGTCCCGGGTGCGGGTGCTCGTGGCCACGGACGCCGCGTCCGAAGGGCTCAACCTGCACCGCACCGCCCGCTACCTGCTGCACTACGACTGCCCCTGGAATCCGTCGCGGCTGGAGCAGCGCAACGGCCGCATCGACCGCTACGGGCAGGCCCGCGACGTGAAGGTGCATCACTTCGCGAGCGCGGCCGATCCCGATCTGGACTTTCTCGATCACGTGATACGCAAGGCGGACGAGATACGCGAGGACCTCGGCTCGCTCAACGAGGTCTTCGACCGGGCCGTCCACCGCCGCCTGGTTCGCAGCGAGGACGCGGCAGCGGTGCGGGCGGATCTCGATCGGGACACCGTGAGCACCCGCGGCAGCGCCGACTTCGCGGCGGACGCGACGGTTACCGCGGCGGAACAGGAGGCGCGCGAGGCAGCGGTGATAGAGGCCATGGCCGGCGAAATCGATCTCGACCCTGACGCCCTGCGCGATGCACTCGAAGCCGCCCTCGCCGTTCCCGCCGGCCGCCCGCAGCTTCGGGCCGATGCGGAGTCCGGCTTCTCTCGCGTGCTGCACCCCGATCTCGCGGGTTGGCGCGACGTCATCGACGAGGCCGTGCGCCGCCCGTCGTCTGCCGGCGGATACGGGCCGATGCCGCGGCTTGCCTTCAGTACGGAGCCGTTCATCGAGCGGCTCGGCCCGTTGAGCGTGTTTCGTCCCCGGCAGGATGCGCTGCTCGTGCATCTGGCCCACCCCCTGATGCAACGGGCGCTCGGCGTCCTCACGCGGAGCCGCTATCCCGGCGCCAACGAGACGTCGCGCTGGACGGTGCGTTCGGGCCCGGTTCCCGCCGGCGCCGATGCGGTCATCCTGCTCAGCATCGAGGAGCTCGGCGTCAACGAGCTGCGCGAGACGTTCCACCGTTGGGTGCGGACCCTGGCCCTGCCTGTTCGCGACGGTCTGGCCGGCGATCCGTTGCCGCACGTTCCGGCTCTGGCCCTGCGCGGCGCCCGCTGCACGGACGATCCGAGTGAACGGGAACGCGCGGGCGACATCTTCGACGACGCCCGAGCCGACCTGCAGGCATGGCTGCGCCGCTACCGGAACGAACTCACGGAGCGTTTGCGCCGCCAGCTTCGCGCGGACGGCGAAGCCGCGCGCAGTCGCGAGGAGGAACGCTACCGGCAACGTCAGGGCGAGGTGTCGGCGCTGATCGAGCAATCGACGGTGGCGCGGCTCACGCGCGAAATCGAGGACCTCACCCGGAAAACGAGCCAGCGCCGGCTCTTCGACGAGGACGAGCGCCTCGCGACACTCGTACATTCCATCGAGGAGAAGCAGGACGAGCTGGTGCGCCGCCGCCGGCACTACGAGGAGATCCGCGACCAGTTGCAGCGCGAGCGCAAGCGCACGCTCGACCACCTCCTGCCCGCCCGCTTCGCCCTGGCCGGTCAGGCACAGGTGTTTCCGGTCGCGGTGGAGATCCGCCTGCCGGCACCGTCACACTGAGCGAACCGATGCCGGGGACGAAGTCGGACCGAACGGGAGAAAGGGCCGCCCTGACGAGCCTGCCCGGCTGGGATCGCCTGCGGCACGGCGGGCTGCTGTTGGACGGCATGCGCCTCGCCACCCTCGCCCGACAGGCCCCCGCCCCGCTCGACGCCTGGACCGAGCGACAGCTTCGACAGCGCGCCGGTGCGATGCTCGACGGCGACGGCGACGGCGAGGCGTCGTCCTTCGTCTCCTTCGTGCTGGAACAGGTGTGCGGCCTGGATGCATCGACCGGCGCCTGGACGCGGGGCAGCCGCGTGGCTTCGGACTGGGGACGGCGCGCGGTCACCGGGGAGACCGTGAAGCCCCGCCACCTGTGGCAGGGCCGGGACGGCGGGCGGCTGCCGGTGTTCATCGACGACGGCGGCCGCCTCGGCATCGGCAGAAGCCGCCGCACCGTGAGCCGGGTGGTCGGCTGGCTGCGCGCCGGCGGCGAGCATCTGGCTCTGGTGACGAACGGCCGGCAGTGGCGTCTTCTGTTCGCCGGACTCGACTACGACGCCTGGTGCGAGTGGGATCTCGATCTCTGGTTTGAGGAGGGCGAGCTGTCGCCGCAGGTGACCGCGCTTCGCACCCTGCTGCGGGGCGAGCTCTGGACGCCGGAAACGGAGGGTGCCGAACCGCCGCTGCTGCAGGCGGTGCGCGACACCCGCAAGGGGCAGGCCGAGCTGTCCGAGGTTCTCGGCGAGCGTGTCCGCGAAGCGGTCGAGATTCTGATCCGCGCCCACGGGGACGCCCTGTCGTCACTCGAGGAAGCGGACGACATCCGGGAGTACGTCGAGTACCTGGCCGAGGATGCCGGCGCCCCCGCGCCCGACGCCGACGAGGTCAGGGAGATGTTCGGGGCCAGCCCCGCCGAGATCTACCGCGCGGCCTGCCGGGTGGCGATGCGCCTGGTGGTGATCCTGTTCGCGGAGTCGCGCGACTTGCTACCGCGCGACAACCCCCTCTATCACCAGAGCTACGGCCTGCACGGCCTGCGCGAACGGCTCGATCGCGCGGCGGCGCGCGGTGGCAGCCCGGCGGGCAGCTTCGGCGCATGGCCTCACATCCTGGCCCTCTTCGCACTCGTCCGGGAGGGCTCCCATCACCCGGATCTGCCGGTGACCGCCTACGGCGGTGACCTGTTCGCACCCGGCGCCGTGGACGCGGCGGACGGCGTGTCCCGAGCGCTCTGCGTGTACGAACAAGCCTGCTTCCGGCACGAGGTGATGCCGGACCGCGACGTCCACGAGATGCTGAGACTCCTGACCCGGACGACGGTCCGAGTCCGCCAGGGCAGGTCCAGCATCGCGGTCCCCGTTCCGGTGGACTTCTCCGATCTCTCGTCCGAGTACATCGGCATCCTGTACGAGGGGCTGCTGGACTACGAGCTGAAGTTCGCGCCCGCCGGCGACCCGGTGATCTTCCTGTCGGTGGGCGACCAGCCGGCGCTGCCTCTCTCGCGCCTGGAGGCCATGGACGACGGGGCGCTACGGACACTGTTCGAGAGACTCAAGGAGAAGTCGGGCGGGGCGGGCGATCTGCCAGAGGAGGAGGCAGCGGAGGACGGCGCCTCGAACATCGATGAGAACACCCGGGAAGAGGAAGAGTCGCTGCTTTCCGACGCCGTGGAGGCTGTGCCGTCCCCGGACGGCGCGCCGGAACACGCCGCGGGTGCGGCGGACGAGCGCCAGCGCAACCGAACGCGCGCCGAGGCGTGGGCGCGCCGCGCGGTGCAGGCGGCCCGTCTGCTCAAGAAGCCCCGCGGACGGGATACGCCCGAGCGCCCACTGGCGTTTGAGCAACGCCTCGCCGCCAAGGCGCGGCAACTCGTCGCCCGCGTGGTCCTCCCCGGTGAGTGGTATCTCGTCCGCTGGGGCGGCACGCGCAAGGGCTCCGGCAGCTTCTACACGCGACCCGGCCTCGCGGTACCAACCGTGCAGCGGACGTTGCGGCCGCTCGCCTACGACCCGCCGGCCGGTACCGACGGCAAGCCCGATGTCGACGCGCCCGCGGCCCGCTGGACACCGAAGCCGCCGGAGCGCATCCTCGACCTGACGGTCTGCGACCCCGCCTGCGGGTCCGGCACCTTCCCGCTGGCCGCGTTGCGCTTCCTCACCGACGCCCTGTACGCCGCGCTCCAGCATCACGGCCGCCTCGAACCGGACGGCGACCGGGTGCTCGTGCGCCTGCTCGGCATCGGGGACTCGAACGATGCGTCGGACCACGACGAAGCCGCCGAGCGGGGATCGCCACGCGGCGCAGGCCGCGGCGAACCCCGCCTCGCCGACGAGCTGATCCCCTGCCGCCCGGACGACGACCGCTTCGAGCCGCGTCTCCGGGCGGTGCTGCGGCGCCACGTCGTCGAGCGCTGCATCTACGCCGTCGATCTCGACCCCCTGGCGGTGGAGCTGTGCCGCCTGTCGCTGTGGATCGAGACCATGGATCGCACCTTGCCGTTCGGCTTCCTCGACCACAAGATCAAGTGCGGCAACGCCCTCATCGGCGCCTGGTTCGATCAGTTCCGCCACTACCCAGGGATGGCCTGGAAGAACCGGGAGGGCGGCGACCGGAACCACGCGAACGGCGTCCACTTCGAGCAGAACGCCCGCACGAAGGCAATCAAGGCGTTCGTCAAGGAACGGCTGACGCCGGACCTGAAGCGATTTCTGCGCGGCGCTGACTTGTTCCAGCCCGACCTGCTGGAGCAGGCCGCCGCCGCGCACGACGAGGCGCTCGCGGTGCTGGAGCGCATGCACGCGATGCCGGTGCACGACGCGGCCGAACGAGCGCGTCTGTACCGCGGCGAGCTGGTCGGATCCGCCGCGTGCCGCGCACTGAAGGAGGCGATGGATCTGTGGTGCGCCTGCTGGTTCTGGCCGGCCGATCAGGTCGAGCACGCCCCGTTGCCGAGCACCTTCGTGGAGCCGGCGGACGATACGCGCGCCGTCGCCCGGCAAGTGGCGGCTGAGATGCGCTTCTTCCACTGGGAGCTGGAGTTTCCCGACGTGTTCCGCCAAACCGGAGCGGGCTTCGACGCCGTACTCGGCAACCCGCCGTGGGAGACCCTGCAACCGAACTCGATGGAGTTCTTCTCGAACATCGATCCGCTGTACCGTTCCTACGGAAAGCAGGAAGCGGTTCAACAACAGAAGACCTATTTCACCGACGCATCGGTGGAGCGAGGCTGGCTCGACTACAACAGCAGCTTCGCGAGCGCGTCGAACTGGACGAAGCACGCCGGAAACCCGTTCGGCGATCCACGCAGGACGAACAGGAGTCAGGATCGCTTCGCGGTCGCCCGAGGTCGCGCGACTGGTGATCTTCACGATCGTTGGCGCTCCGCAAGATTGCGCGCTCACGGCTTCTGTGATCCAGCCCACCCGTTTGCACACCGTGGTGAAGGCAAGGCGTATACCTACAAGCTGTTCCTCGAAGCCGCGCACGCTTTGCTCAGACCGCCGCGACCGCCCGTCGACGCCGACGGCGCCGCCCGGGCGCAACGACGGGGCGGCCGGTTCGGGTTCCTGGTACCCTCGGGCCTGTACTCGGACCACGGGGCGCGTCCCCTGCGCGACCTGTTCCTTGGGCGCTGCCGCTGGGAGTGGTTGTTCGGCGTCGAGAACCGCGACACCGTCTTTCCGATCCACAGAAGCTACAAGTTCAACCCCGTCGTCATCGAGAAGGGCGGCGCCACCACCGCCATCCGCACCGCCTTCATGCGCCGCGACGTCGACGACTGGGCGCGCGCCGAGGATCTCGCCACGCCTTACACCGTCGCGCAGATCCGACAGTTCAGCCCAAAGAGCCTCGCCCTGCTCGAGATCCAGTCGCGGCGCGATCTGGAGATCCTCGAGAAGATCTACGCGGACGCTGTGCTGCTGGGCGACGACGGCCCCGATAGCTGGCGTCTCCGCTATGCACAGGGCGATTTCAACATGACCAGCGACTCGCACCTCTTCCCGCCCCGACCGCAGTGGGAGGAGAAGGGCTACCGGCCCGACGAGTACAGCCGCTGGCTGTGCGGCGACTGGCGGCCCATCGAGGAGCTGTGGGAGGAGATGGGCGTGGACCCGTCGCGACCCGAGCCCTCGGCGACCAAGCTGGAAGACTGGCTGTTCGACACGACCGCCGGGCCCGAGCGCCGGCAGGCCGAGGCGCGGTTCGCGCACGGGCACTGGCTGAAACCCGGCGACGTCGCCCGGACCGAATGGCGGTCGCGGTGCGCGCAGCCGCCCTACGACCCGCTACCGGTCCCGCGGGCCAGTTTCCCGCCGGGCGTCGTCCTCTCGCGGACGGGCGATGCATGGATAGCGGAGGGAGAGATCGGCCACATCGCGCTGCCCCTGTACCAGGGCATCATGATCCAGCCCTTCCTGCCGAGTGCTCGCGGCTGGCTCAGCGGCACCGGCCTGCGGGCCAAGTGGGACTACAGCGACCTCGGGAACCTGCACTGGAATCCGCAATACCTGATGGCGGCTGACGACGCCGGACAGGGAAGCGGAACTGCGGTCGGACTGAAGATCGGCTACCGTGAAGTGGCGCGTAGCACCGACGCGCGATCGTTCATCAGCGCCATCATTCCGTCGTTTCCGTGCGGTCACAAGGTGCCGATCCTCCACGTCGGTAACAAGGCGGACGGCCAGAACGGCGACAGCACTTTCCCCTCCATTACCAGTCCTGCAGCGTTGCTCAACAGCTTCGTTTTCGACTGGCTCGTGCGCCAACGCCTTGGAGCAGCGGCCTTGGCGTGGTATGCCCTCGCCGAGGCTGCGCTGCCGCGGGTCTCGGATGTGTCCGGGCTGTCGCCGATCGTGAAGAGGCTGAGTTTTTTTCCAAGCCTGTTCGCCCCTGTCAAGGCGACTCAGCCCAATGGGCCCAATGGGACGCGTGATGCGCTGCACCCCGGAGAGCGACTGCGCCTGCGCGCGATGACCGATGCCGCCGCCTGCGCGGCGTTCAAACTCGACGCCGCCGACCTCCGCCACGTGTTGCGCGACTGCGACCTGCCCACCGACGCCGTGGGTCCACGTTCGTCCTCTGCCGCGTCGCTAGACCCGCGCGGCTTCTGGCGCGTCGACCGCGACAAGCCCCCCGAACTGCGCCACACCGTCCTCACCCTCGTCGCGTTCCACGACCTCCAAGCGAAGATCGCCGCGGTCGACGGCCATCGCGAGAAGGGCATCGAAGCCTTTCTATCGCAGAACGACGGCGAGGGCTGGATGCTTCCGGAGACCCTGCGCCTCGCCGACTACGGCCTCGGCCACGACGAGCGCGCCCGTCAGTTCCAGCCGGTCGCCAGCCGTCTCGGCCCGCGCTTCTACGACTGGCAACTCGTCCAGAGCGCCGACGAATCCTGGCGCGAATGCCACCTGCACGCCCGCAACCTGCTGGGTGAACACGACTACGCGCTGCGCATCGTCGACCTGATCGAGCGGCGGATGGCTGACGGAGAGGACTACCTCGGCCTCCTCACGGACCGGTTCACGCGCGATCTGCTCGGAGACGGCAGCTACGTGACGGCTCTGGTCGAGATCCGAGCGCGGGAGGTCCTGTACGAAGGCAGCTACTGGGGGACGGTGACCGACCTTCGCAACGGCGACCATCTGGACGACGGCAGCTACAACCAGCTTCTCGACCGCCTGCACGCCCGCAAGCTTCTGGACGACGTCGGCCATCAAAGCCGCTGGGGACGCGGCATGCCGGCGCCGGCTGCCGGCCCCCCTGCGCAACGGGTCGCCGAAGCTCGCGCAGGCCACCAGGCCGATCTGTTTCCGAAGAAGAAGCAGCGGGATCTGTTCGAGTAGAGGCAGGGTTTCGATGAACATCTCCAGCGCGTGGTCGAGGTTGGCTCGGCCGGTTCGGTCGAAGACCGGGATCAACCCCGGGTCGACCCTTGTGCGCAACCCATGAGTGTAGCCGACGCCGAACGGGCCGGGCCGTTGATCGCCTCTCACCGCTCCCTTCGACCGCATGCTCATCGCGCAAGCCTTGCCGCACGACCTAGCGATCGTCTCCAACGAGAAGCGTTCGACAGGTACGGCGTCCGCGGGCTCTGGTGACGAGCGCCAGTTGCTTCGCCCCCTCGCTTGACGTCGGTCGGGTCGCAGTCATACGGTTGATGACGATGCGCAGCTACACAGCCGTCGTGGAACGTTGCCCGGATACGCGTCTCTATGTCGGGTACGTGCCGGGGTTTCCTGGAGCGCACAGCCAGGGTGACACCCTCGAGGAACTCAACGAGAACCTCAAGGAGGTCATCGCGATGCTCCTCGATGACGGGGAACCCGTGCTGGACGGCGAGTACGTGGGTACCCAGGTCGTCGTCGTGGCTTGATCGAGTGCCGTCCATCTCAGTTCTCAAGCCCCGCGAGGTCATCGCCATCCTCGCCGCGCTCGGCTTCGAGGAAGTGCGCCAGCGTGGTTCCCACAAGCAGTTCCGCCACGCCGACGGTCGCCGCACGACCGTTCCGGTGCACGGTGGTCGGGATCTGTCTCCCATCCTGCTGCGTCGCATCGCGCGAGACGTGGGCCTCACCGTTCACGAATTCGTCGAGCGTGAGCGATAGCGTCCGATGGCTCTGAACCCGATCGCCTACACCGAGCACGTCGTCCGCAGCTTCCTGCGCTACCAGCTCACGGCGTATCCGTTCGCCGATGACCGGCTGCACGACCAGATGCGCGACCTGCTGTCGCTCGACGAGACCCGCCGGTCGCCGCTGCTCAAGGGCCCGTACGTGAGTCTCTCGCGGCCGTTTCGACAAGGCGCCGCGGTCGACGCCCTGATCCGCGACGGACTGCTGCACCCCCATCTGCGCGAACGGATCCCGGAAACACTCACGCATCTGTACGGCCACCAGGAACGCGCAGTGCGCGCGATTGCGGAAGGCCGGACCACCCTGGTGTCCACCGGCACCGGCTCGGGCAAGACCGAGTGCTTCCTCTATCCGATCATCAGCCGGTGCTTGGGTCTTCGGGACGATGCCGCGCCGCCGGGCATCAGCGCCGTCATCGTCTATCCGATGAACGCCCTGGCGGAAGACCAGCTCATGCGATTGCGCGGGCTGCTGGCGGGCACCGGGATTCCTTTCGGCATGTATGTCGGCAAGACGCCCGAGCACGAGGCGGACGTAGCCGGCGTGCGGCTGTCGGCGGGATCGTCGCGGGCCGACTACGAGGCCCGGCTGGGACGGGCGCGACGCGAAGGCAGCAGCGAGACGGTCTATCCGGCCGAGGAGGTCTGCTCGCGCGAGGTCATGCGCAGCCCGGGACGACAGCCGCGCATTCTGCTCACCAACGTCAAGCAGCTCGAGCTACTGCTGACACGGCAGCAGGACGTCGAGCTGTTCGCCGGCGCCCGGCTCGACTTTCTCGTGTTCGACGAAGCGCATACGTTCACCGGCGCGCTGGGGGCGGAAACGGCCTGCCTCATCCGGCGGCTTCGCGCGTTCTGCTGGACCGACCCGGCCCGCACGACGTGCGTCGCGACCTCGGCGACCATCGTCGATCACGACGACCCGCAGGCCGGACGCAACTTCGCGGCGCGTTTCTTCGGCGTAGCGGGCGACGCGGTGACGACGGTCGGGGAGGACTACGAGACCGAGGTGTGGACCGAGCGGCGATTCGCCCCGCCGGCTCCCGGGGAAGACACCGCCGCGATTCTCGACCGCGCGGTGCAGGCCGTGGAAGAGGGCACCTCGACGGGTACGGACGTCCGGGACGTCTACCGCACACTGGCGGGAGAAGAACTGGGCACCGGCGAGTGGCCGGAGGTGCTGCACGCGGCGTTGTCCCGCAACGAGTTGGTCTTCGGATTGAACGAGGAGCTGGCGACCCCGAGGGCGCTGGAGGAACTGCCGCCGGCCCTGGAGGCCCGAGTCGGGCGGCCGGTCACCGAAGCCGAGGTCCTTGCCTGGCTGACGCTGGGCGCCGCGGCGCGCCGCGACGGACGGCCGCTGCTGCGGCCGGTCGTGCATGGGTTCGTGCGCGGCATCGGTGGGGCGGTCGTGTCCTTCCCGGCGGAGGGCGATGGCCCGAGGCTCTGGCTTACGGCCGAGGACGACCGCGTGGCCGCGGACGGCGGCGAACGACTCGCACAGTTTCCGGTCGCCACGTGCACCGTCTGCGGGCAGCACTACTACGTCGCGTTCCTCAGGGACTTCACCTTCACGAGGCGGACCCCGGGGGGCGGCGATGCGCGCGCGGGGGGAACCTGCTGGGAGCACCAGGAAAAGCAGCTCGGCGGCAGGCGGGTCGTCCTTGTTGACACCTTGATCGGGGCAGACGAAGAAGCGGAGACGACGGTCCCTCATGCCCGTACCGCCCCGCTCCACTTCTGCCGCAGTTGCGGCGCCGCGCACCCGATGGCGGTGCCCCGCTGCCTCGCCTGCGGCCGCGGTGGGGACACGGTTCGGCTTCTCGCTATTCGACAGAAAGAGCAGCGCCCCGGACTCCTGACGAGTTGCCTGTCGTGCGGGTCCACCGGCAGCACGCCGAACGGCGGCCGGTACCGGGAACCCGCTCGTCCGGTCCGGGCCATCAACGTCGCGGACGTGCACGTGCTGGCCCAGGACATGGTGCACCGCGCCCAGCGGCCGCGGCTGCTGGTGTTCTGCGACAACCGGCAGGATGCCGCGTTCCAGGCCGGCTGGATGAAGGACCATGCGCGCCGCTTCCGGCTGCGCGCCCTCATGGCGGAGGGCATCAGGGACAACCCGCAATCCATCGGCGATCTCGTCGCGCATCTCGACGATCGGTTGGAGAGCGACGAGGCGCTGTCGCGGGCGTTGATTCCGGAGGTCTGGGAGGTGGCGCGCCGCGAGCACGCCGGCGGGCGCCACGCGAAGGAACGCCGCAAGTACCTTCGGTTCCAGGTGCTGCGCGAGATTACCCTGGCATCGCGGCAGGCGCTGGGCCTCGAACCCTGGGGCCGGATGAAGGTGGATTACGCCGGTCTGGATGCCTCCCTGCCCTGGATACAGCAACGCGCCCACGATCTCGGCATCTCGGCGGAGCACCTGCGGGAGGGCGTGGCGAGCGTGCTCGACTATCTGCGCCGGCGGCGCGCGCTCCATGATCCCGAGCACGAGCTCTTCACGAAGTACTGGAAGGACGGCGACCCCGAGGTTCAGCAGGGCTATCTGCCGAATCTTCGCGGGCCCGCGGGGACGAAGCTGCGCCGCGAGTCCGCCGAAACGCCTGCGCTGGTGATCCAGTGGTCGAGCGAGGCCGGCCAGACCACGATGCGGCAGATCGCGAGGAAATGGGAGGTGCCCGCGGACGCCAGCGGGCCCTTCCTCGAGAGCCTCTTTGCATTTCTGGTGGAACGCGGGCTGCTGGTTCCGGTCCGACTCAAGGGGTCCAGGGGACGCCCACTGCCGAACGTCAGCGGCGTACACCAGGTGAGCGCCGACCGTCTCCGGCTCTCGCCCAACCGTGGCGTGTGGCGGTGCCGGAGCTGCCGCCGCACCACCACACGCGAGCCCCCGCACCGCCGCTGCATCGCCTGGCGCTGCGACGGAATCGTCGAATGGGTCCCGGAAGACGAGGACAGCTACGACCTGCAGTTGCTCGACGGCGCCTACTCGATGCTGCGCTCCGAAGAGCACACGGCGATGGTGCCGGCGGACGAGCGCGAGCGCCTGGAGAACCTGTTCAAGGGCGACTCGGAGGCGGTGAACTGTCTGGTGTGCACGCCGACCCTGGAGCTCGGCATCGACATCGGCAGGCTCGACTCGGTGCTGATGCGCAACGTGCCGCCGCTGCCCGCCAACTATCGGCAACGCGCCGGTCGCGCCGGTCGGCGCCATCGCATGGCGGTGGACCTGACCTACTGCCGGCCCGTCTCGCACGACCGGGCGTACTTCGCCGAGCCGTTGAAGCTGCTCGACGGCCGCATCGACGCGCCCGCCTTCAATCTGCGCAACGACGTGATGGTCGCCAAGCACGTGCACGCGACGATCATCGGGGCGTTGCACGGCTACGGGCGGGCCACCGCCCGACCGGAGGGGGAACGGGCCGCGATCCGGGACGTTCTGCACCGCTGCCTGCCGCGGCGGGTGGAGCCGTACCTGTTCGAGGACGGCGAAGTCCGCAGTGCGCCGTTCGACTTCGGCGCGCTGCGCGATCTGGTGCAGCGCCATGCCGCAGACCTGGCCGTCCGCGTGCAGGCTGTGTTCCGTCAAGGCTGGCCGGCCGAGGATGCCGGGGTTGCGACCTCGGCGGCGCTGGGCGCCCACGTCGACGCGTTCACCGACAATCTGGAGCACGTCGTCGCGCGCCTGCGGAGCCGCCTGCAATGGGCGATGCGGCAGATTGCCCGTCTCAACGCCCTGCGCGAGCGTCACGGCACGCTCGAACCGGATGACGAGGCGCTGTTTCGCCGCTGCGACAGGCTCGTGAAGCGGCTCAAGGGAACGGACCGGCGGTCCCGCCGGCAGGCGGAAGGCCACGACGACGTCAACACCTTCAGCGTCCTGGCCGCGGAAGGGTTCCTGCCCGGCTACGGGCTCGAGGTCGGGTCAGTAGTGGGTTGGGCGGAGATCCCGTTCTGGCGCGCCGGCGCCATGGACTTCAGCCTGCCGCGCCCGCCCGCGACGGCTCTCCGCGAGTACGTGCCCGGCAACCTCATCTACGCCAACGGCCACCGGTTCGTGGCCCGGCGCTTTCGTCGCGACCTGCACGGCGCCCCCGGTACCGGGTCCCGGGCCGGCGGCGATCGGGCAGACATGCCGTACTACGAGGTCTCGGTGCAACGGCAGGCCGTCAGGGAGACCCGGCCGGGCGAGACGTCGTCGCTGAGCGGAACGTTGCTCCAGACGATGGCGGTCTGCGATACGGACCTGATCCACACGTCGCACATCTCCGACGAAGAGGATTTGCGCTTCCAGTTGGGCGTCGCCATCTACGGGACCGAGCTCGGCCAGCACAGCGGCGGGCGCGCGTTTCGCTGGGGACCACAACGCGTGCAGCTTCGCCAGGGCGTCCGCCTGCGCCTCGTCAACGTGGGCCCGGCCGGCGCTGTCGAGAGACTGGGGCAGGGGAGCGCAATGGGAAGCTCCTCGCCGGGTAGGCATGCAAACGGGAACGCCGGGCAAGATGGCGGCGGGCGCGGCGAGCTTGGCTACCCCGTCTGCACGGTCTGCGGCCAGAGCGTGTCGCCGCTTTCCTCTGACCGCCAGCGCAAGGACTTCCGCGAGTCGCACGCGGAACGCTGCGGGCGCGTGCCGGAGGGCATCGGGTTTCACGCGGACGTGACGGCGGACGTGCTCTCGCTGCCCGGTTGCGACAGCGCCGCAACGGCGTACAGCGTGCTGGAGGCACTGCGGATCGGCGGGGCGCAGGTGCTCGACATGCACCTGGACGACCTGCAGGTCCTCGTCATCGGCCATGTCGACCGCGACGACGTCGACGCGCTGCTCTGGGATCCGATGCCCGGCGGATCGGGACTCCTCGACCAGTTGTGCGAGCGCTTCCAGGAGGTCGTTCAGGTGGCCCGAGAGGTCGTCGGCGCCTGTCCCGGCCTGTGCGAGTCGTCCTGCATCGATTGCCTGCAGTCGTTTCGTAACGCCTACTACCACCGGTATCTGGATCGCGAGGCGGCGCGCGAACGGATCGACGAATGGGGACAGCAGCTCTCCTTCGAACACGAGATACCGCGGCAACAGCCGGATGCACCGCCCGCCGGAGACGATGCGGTCCCCGTCAACGACGCGGAGACCAAGCTGCGCCACCTGCTGCTCGCCGCCGGGTTCGGCGAAGGCGTGCGGGACGAGCAGATTCGGCTCGATCACACCTTGGGCACCACGACGCCGGACGTGATCTATCGTACCGAGGATCACGATCCGGACGAGGGCGTCTGCATCTACCTGGATGGGTTGAGCGCGCATCTGCACGGCAATCCGGAAACGGCCGAACGGGACCGCGAGATCCGCACGTGGCTCCGCAATCACGGCTTCGAGGTGATCGAAATCACCGCCCACGACCTGGACGACGAAGAGGCGATGGTGCGCCACTTCCGGCGGCTCGCCGGCTACCTGGCCATGCGGGACGTACGGAGCAGGGTCAAAGAGGACCGTTCCTGGTTTCGCGACCCCTCGGCGAGCGGAGCGGGCGCGTCGCGGTCCCGCCTGCGGCTGGTTGCCTCGATGGCTGACGTGCGCGACGACACCTGCGTGCCGCTGGTTCCACTGGCCGCTGCCGCCGGCACGTTCGGCGATCCGCACGCGTTCTCTGATCAGTCCGAGTGGGAGTGGGTGGAAGTCGAGACGGCGCGGTCGTTACGGCCCGGGATGTTCGTGGCCCAAGTCGTCGGACACTCGATGGAGCCGAACATCCCAGACGGCTCGTACTGTCTGTTCGCAAGGCCCGTTACCGGCACGCGCCAGGGCAAGACAGTACTTGTCCAGTTGCGCGATGGGATCGATCCCGATACCGGCGAGCGATTCACCGTAAAGCGCTACCGCAGCCAGAAGGCGACTGACGCGGAGGGGTGGCGGCACGTTCGCATCGTGCTGGCACCCACTAATCCCGACTTCGCGCCGATCGAACTGACCACCGACGACGAAGATTCAGTGACGGTCGTTGCCGAGTTGGTTGAGGTGGTCGGCACCACGCCGCCGGCCTGAAGTCTGTGCGGCACCGATGTCGGCGATGCGGTCGCCATTGCTATTCGTGGCGAACACGGTCGACTGCCGGCGAGCTCCGCCCGGTTCCCCGCCGAGCTTGTCGCCCGAGGTGCCCAGCGGCGACAACGCCGTTGTCCCGGGAGAAATGACGGAAGCCTTGAACTCCCTATTCCATAGGGGACTTGGTCATGACCGATGCTGGACATGCCGAATTGGACCGGAGGTATGGTGGCGCTCGCACCGAACGCCACCCGTCAGCGCCAACAGCTCAATGCGTCAAAGCTATCGCAGATCCGAGGTCGAGATCAGCCAGCCAGAGCGCAACCGCCAGCGACCGGCTCACGACCAAGCGACGGAATGACCGTAATCCCCCTGTCGTCATCGAGCCCACTCGAGGACAACTCCGGAGAACGTCACTTCTTGAAGCTCGACAACAAAGTACCTCGAGTTTTCCGGATGCATCGCTGGCGACGGGGAAACCCCCGGCAACCTGCGCAGGAGGTTAGCACCGACCCGCGGCTCCGAGCCGCTGCCTCGCTTGACCTCCCGCAAGGTGACCGACAATTCAATCGCCCTCTTCCATGTGCTGTGTCTCTCCCGTCTCGTCAGGCAAAGACCTCACCACAGCCTGTAGTGCGGCTACGGCACGACCGCATGCTGGCCACAGTCTCGGCTCGATTTCAAGCAGCACGCCAAGAACCTGCTGCAGGGCGACCGCCTCCTCCCGAGACATCTGCGCGAACGCCAGCTCCGTGACCCAATCCCCGACGGCTTCCTTCCATCCAGAGAAACCCTCGTTAGCCGCCGCCGCTATCAGTGCCACGCGTGCCACCCCGTCAGGCGGAAAACTCTCCCTGGCACCCCCTCTTCCTAACCGCGCCAAAATCCGCACACCCTTGGCTAAGGCCGTACTCCGCGTAACTGCGCCCACCATCGCCAAGCCATTCAGCAGCGCAAATGCATCGTCACCGCCCCTCAAGTTCCGAAACTGGTAACCCACCCGAGCCAAGGCCTGTGCGGCCAAATTCGAGAGCTGTGTGTCTGCGCGAAAAATCAGCGCTGAGTTGACAAGGCCAAAGAACGATTCCGGCGTAAGCTCATCCGCTTCTAGCCTATCCCTGATATTCGACTCTAGCTTCGAGGGAATCGGCGCCACTGCCTCCATTCCCCCCTCGAGTGGTCCAGGCACACCGGAATACACTAAAAGCGATTCCTTTTGGAAGACGGAGCCCTTTCCCCAAATCAACGCGCCCAACTCTCCGCTCTCAATTTGCCCGCGATGCCGCTCGGCGGCACTTCGGATCCTGCCCACAAACTCCGCTCCAAGCTGCTCTGGCGAGACAAAGTCAGGAAACCAACGGGGCTCTTGACGCAAGCCGACCAACGACTGCATGGTGTACAACAGTCTACCGTTGTCCGACGCCCACTCCGCCAACCTTCCCCGCTCAAGCTTGGCGTCCACCACCTCCCGCTCCAGCAGCGCCGCGTGAGCAATGCACGCCAGCCGCCTCCAAAAGGGCGGTCGTTGCCGTGCGATACCGCGACGTCCAACCTCTCCCTCCACGAGCACCACGAGACCCGACAGCAGTCTCAGACGCCCCGAAGCGTCCTCCGGCTGTTCCTCGCTCACCGCGCGTGTCAACGCTAAGAGAGACGGCTCAATCTCCGGGAACAGAGCGAGATGCCGCAGGCCACATTCAATCGCTCCAACCTGCGAAACACAATCGCCATGATCTGCAAGCCAGCGAAAAAGCCGCTCTACATCCTTACGCGGCACTGTCGTCAGGTCGATTACCTTCGACACCATCTCGTGTGCAGACAGCGCAAGAAGAACCCTAAGCCCCTCAAACCCGTCCCACGCCAAGACGGCGCGGGCGTGAGACGCAAGCACACTATTCACGAACTCGGGCAAGCGAACGCCCTGCGGCGGCTCTCCAGTGAGACGATCGAAATACTTCAAATCGCCAGGCACCAAATCAGCCGGCCCAAAGGCGGAACCGCGCAACCGATGGCGCATGGTCGCAACCCAGTGCTGGGGTGTGAGTCGAAACTCCTCCAGCAACTCGTCCAACTCTCCGTTCTCCAAAGGCCTGTCGAAAAGCACCCCTCGCCACTTGGCGGAGGGTCCATCCCCGATGCAACAAGCGGCTCCCTGCCGCTCGAACCAGTCCAGCCGTGTTCGCGCGTCGCGTGCGAAGCACGCGAACTCCGAAAAGGACTGCTCTCTCCCCTCGCGCCCGATCGTGACACCCTTCACAGCGTCGTGCGTAACCCGCCATGTGGTGCCGTCTTGCGCTTTGACTTCCGCCACGCCGGACCCGCCGGCGAGGACCTGTCGCACCACACCAAACAGGCGGGCCCGGCTGAATTCCGCACCGCCTTCTTCAATCCGGACCGTTGCGTCCAGCCAACAAGCCTCCGACTCAGTCAACCCGATTCTCTCAAACACCGCGCCGCGTACGCTCGGCGGTACGAGCAACAAGGCTGCGGCGGTAAGGTCTCCCTTCGACCAACCCTCAGTCACCATTTTCCCCCTCTTCTCCCCGACGCTCCACAATGCCCCGAATCACGGACGCGAGGTCGGCGATCAGGGTGTCGTACAGTTCAGGCTGGCAATCGCGCACACGTGCCAGTATCGCCCTGTCGAGCCACTCCCAGTAAGCCGCACGCGTCGCGTCTGCTGCGTCTGACGTGAATGTCATAAAAGCAAGCAACTGCGCACGATAACGCGCTGAGTACCCTTCCTCGGGCGCCTGATTGACCCAGTGGTGCGCCCACTGGCGTACGTCGAGCAACTCGGCAAGCCAGGTGCTGCGCGCACCGGCATCCGCCAGGTTTACGCCATCCCGCCACTGACCCTTGATCGCCCCGGCGAGTACGCCGCTGACGTTCGCAAGCCAAGGGGCCTCGGCCGAAAGCTGAAAACCGGCGGACATCCGGCACAGTTCCAGATTCTCGCGTATGACTCTCAGCTCGGCGCTCTCGACCAAAACACCGTCCGCCACCCGGACCCGCGCTAACAACGCGGTGAGTTCGCCCGAAGTGAGGGGTACAAACGCCAAACCAGCGCTCCGTGCTCGGACGAGATAGTCCAAATACTGATCCTCGGAAAGGCCGAGCGCCGTGACTAGGTCATAGGTCGTCCAAACGGGCGTGCGTGCGCCATCGGCATGTGATATATCAGCGTGTCGATTCAAATAGCGGTCGTCGATAACAACGACATCAGCCAAAGCCGCGTCACGTACAATGTGCAAGCAAGGGTGTTCCACAGCACCATCCGACGCCTCGCCAGCGGCCGCTGCAGGAGCAAGAGTGACCTTTCCCTCGGCAATGCCGGACGCCAGAACCGCGCGAATGCTCTCGACAATCACACTGGCGCGATCCGCCAGCGCCTCGTACTGCAGCAGTTGGTCCACCTCCACAACCGCGGCCGGCGCAATCAGCACCGTAAACCCTAAAGCCTCAAACTTAGACAGAATCCGCAGGTGTTGAAAGTAGGACAACGACACACTATCCAGATAGAGCACGGATTCCGGCATGACGCGAGAAGCGCCGGTCCTCCGGGTTTCGTGGCGAGCCAGAAACGTTCTTGCGCGATCTTCTTCGGCGCGGGTCAGACACCCCTGCCGGGCGAAAACATCGATAATGTCGAGACATCCACAAAGGCTCGCGGCGTGGGGCCCAAGGTCCGCCTCCTCGCGCATCAGCGACGTGACGCGATAGATCGGCCGAGATCGAACAACGCGACGCGCACGGCGGTCGGGGCTCCAATCCGCCGCGGCCTCCGCGAATAGGTGTGCAAGTTCGTCACCAATCTCCCCATAGAGTCGGGAATCCACCGGAGCGGTGAACTCCACTTGTTGCAGCACCCCGGCGTTCAAGAGTCGCCGGATTTCGTGTGCGTCGGCGATCTTGCTGGGCTGATGGAAGCGAATGCGTTGTGCTTCTTCGAAGAGCCAGCCGAGAGTAGAGTGGGGTAATACAATCCGGTCCGCGCCGGCGACTATACGTTCGAGGAGTCCGCAGACGGCCGAAACCACTAACGCCGTAGGGTCCATGGCAATCGCCCGTGGTGGCACGTCCGACCGAAGCGCCCGGGAGCCGCTATTCGTATACAACGTGGTACGCCCTCGCGGATCGAGCGTCTCGGCGTTCGCAAGTGCAGGAACTAGAAGAAGGTCCAAGAGGCTCCGGTTTAGCAGTCGACCGTATGCGAACAGCGGCACTTCGCCCGCCTCGAGGCCCGCGCGAGCCTCCGCCTCACGTTCCTGCCAGTCTGGGCGGCGGCTGACGAGGTCGCTCAGAGCGACGCGCTGTACCGGGCCGTCTGCCGCGGACAACGCCTCCGCCTGCTGAACCCATGCAAAGGTGTCTTCATTCTCCCACCCGTCCGCCGTCGCTGCGCTGTAGCAGCCGAGCAAGATGTGGGGATCATCGTCAGCTCTCTGTGCGGCCTCCGCAATCAAGGACCGCGCGCGGGGCAAGCGCAAGTGTTGCGCGATCTGCGCCGCGCGCAGCAGTTCCTGGGCGCTCCGGTCCGTCCTCCGCTCCCACTCCCGTTCGACAAATCCGGCCAGGGAATGCCAGTCGCCCGCCGCAATCGCAACCCCGACAGTGAGCTCGCGGTCTTCGTGAATGTCACGGCTGTTCCGCAAAGGGACGAGAACCTCAAGACACTCGCGCAAATTGCCGAGGTTGTAGAGAGCCCATGCAAGTAGGGACTGAAGCTCTGCGGAGTCAGACAACAGATCCGCGTGGTTGCGCACGTGTTCAACCATTGCGGCGAACTCCGCGGTCTCAAACAGGCTCCTGGCGAGTAGCACGCAGCTCGGAAGGTCGCGTGCGCGCTGAAAGAGGATGTCAGCGTACTGCGCAAGGCGGGACCAGTCCTCGTTGCGTTCCAGAGCTTCCACAAGCAGCTGCAAGTCGTATCACTGCTGTCCCACATTTTCAACACCACAGCAGCATCTGAGAGTTTGGGGAACCCGGTGGCGAGGGCGTCGTGAACAACTCCAGCAGTGGACGGCGGTCGAACAGGTTGAGTTGGAGAACCCGTAGCATTCGGTGCAGGGTCCAGCGCAGCCGCAGGATGAACTTCAGGTAGGCCAACAGCAGGTACATGCACGTCGCCACCCACAGTTGCGTCAACACCGCGTTCTTCGAGCGGCCCACGAAGCGCTTCACCTTCAGATTCTGCTTGATCCACTTGAAGAACAGCTCAATCTGCCAGCGCGACTTGTACAGGTCGGCAATCGTCTTCGCCACCCACGTCGTGTTGTTCGTCACGAACACGTAGCGCCGGCGCGTTTGCTGGTCCCAGTAGCCGACCCGCCGCAGCGTGCCCGGATAGGCCTTGCGGCCTCGCGCACTGGTCAGCTCGATCGTCTGGTCGCTCATCACGCCGGTCCGGATGTCGACGTCGTGGTCGTGCAGCACCCGGTATTTCACGCCCCGCTTCAGCCGGGTCACGAAGGTTACGCACTGTTCCTGCAGGTGATGCAGCCACTTGAAGTCCAGATACGCGCGGTCGGCCACCACCACGCTGCCGGCCGGGAACGTCCACGTGCGCGCCACCGTGACGTCGCCCGCTTTGCCGTCGGTCACGCTGAGGAAGCTCGGCAGATACCCGGCTTGGTCGAGGCCGACGTGCAGCTTGATGGCGCCCTTCGTGCGCCGGAACGACGCCCACGGAAAGGCCGCCAAACACAAGTCGATGGTCGACGCATCCACCGCATACAACCGGTTCTTGAACCGGAAGCCGTGCCGCGGGGCCCGCTGCTGACAACGCGCCAGCAGGCGTCCGAAGAGCGTTTCGTAGAGCGTGTACGGCTGCTCGGCGTTGACCCGCGCCAGCGACGACCGGCTGACGAGGGCCCCCACGCCGAGGTGATAGAGCTTGTGGGGTTGGGCGCACAGGTTGCCGACGATGTCGCGCAGGCTCTGCAGGCCGGCCAGTTGGCCGAGGCCGAGGGCAACGAACTGCGCCCAACGGCTCATCACGCGGAGTCTCTGGCCCTTCTGGTGCTGTCGAGCCTCGGCGTCGAATTCATGTCGGGGAAGCAAATCGAGAAGCTGCCGGAAGACTGTGTTATGATGGGCCACGGCTTGGATCTCCTGTCTTTTGAACGATTTGGAGCAGAATCATTCTATCAGACACGGAGGTTTCAAGCCGTTCTAATTTGGACTTCTATGGGACAGCAGTGAAGTCGTATAGAGAACCGGTTTCCGCAAAGCGCCGTTCTCGAGCGGTTACTGGGTCGGATTCCCGGGCATCCGCGACGATTCGCGCCAAGCGCCTGCGGTCGTCGTCAGGGAAATCTGCAGAAGCAAGCTCCTGGACACGCTGTTGGGCCGAGTGAAGCTGACCGCAAGCAACAAGTGACTGAATCTCGATGTTAGCGAGAAAAGCGGGGTTCACGTGCTCTGTGAGTTCCGCGCGATGCTCTCGAATATACGAAACGCGTTCCTCCGGGCCCTTGGTCTGAGCAAAGGCGAGTCTCGCGAGTGATGCGTCTAACGAGGCACCGCCAGACAGAGCCATCTGGCGGTCGATTTCCTGCTCCACCGCGACAAGGTCGACCGGGAGGCCGAAGCCCAAAGCGATCGGCAATCGGCGGAGAGAATGCTCCGGACTGTGCATACTCTCCTGGAGCTCAGCTAGCGCAGCCTGCCTTTCCTGAGGATTCCGAAGACGAAGCAGCAGGGCGCAATCGCGGGCTTGGTTTGCAGCCTGCGGGCACTGGAGATCGTCTGCAGCCACGCCAGCATCCTGGTAGAGCCGCTGCGCCCTAAGTCGAGCTCGACGAGACGAGTCATCGTCAGCAAGCGGAGCAGAGCCCATGGTGAATTGGGGTTGAGAGAGCACGCGCTTTATGAGCTCGCTAGGAACGACGGACGCCAAGTGAGCATTGGCGGCTACGAAGGAGAGAGCGGGTGCGTGTTGGAAGTCCTCGGACGAGAGTGCCACAGAGTTGGCTAGAGCATCGTCGCACAGGTTCTCGTCGAGCTGCGTTGCGATTAGGAAAAGACGTCCGTCCGAATCGAGGTCGGAGAGCGCCAAGCCGCCACGGCGTAGCCAGGCTAATGCTTCGCGTGGGCCGCTGTTGTTCTTGACTGCGATAAAGGCCGCAGAGCGCGAAGCCGGCGAGCCGATCTCTGAAAGGGCAGCGAGCGCACCTTGGAGGTCACCGGAGTGAGAGCGCTCCAATGCGGCGGCGATGCGCAGTTCTTCGGCGTCCCCCAAGGTACGGGCGGTTGCGAGTAAGTGTGCGCCGTGTGGAGAATCCTCGTCGAAGATCAGAACGCGGGCGCACCAAGCGAGAATGCGGACCTTTGTAGGCGATGATGCGAGATGGAGGTCGCCGTGGAGTATAGCGTGAGCAAGTCGGGCGGCCTGTTCTCTTGCCTGTGCACCGTAGAGGAATCGGCTGCGCCGGAGACGGGCAAGGTGGCGAAGGGCTTCAGCGTCCACGAGCGCGACGGGCATCACGGGCGACGGTGACGGGGCGAGGACTTGGCTGGCTAGGTTCTGGTCTACGCGTTCGATGACGGCCGTGTTGGCGTCGGGCCGAGCGGCTATGGTTCGTAGGAAATCGTCGGACAGGGAAACCGTTGCGTTTGGGGGCGTAGGGGCCGCCGTCAAGAAGTGCCTCAGGTGAACATAGGTTTCCGAGGTGCGAGACTCGGGAGCCGCGATGTCAAAGTGGTCTGCATCAAGGGGAATTGGATATAATGGCAGGCCGGCGTCGGCACTATCGGGCGCGACTGCCTTAATGAGGAACGTGTTCTTGGTCTCGACGAACGTCTGTACAGGGGTTCCGGTGTCAAGAACGTACCGACGAAACCAGTGGTTAAGTCCTCGAAGATTTGGCTCGTTGCGAACTAGGGCTTCGACGGCGGAGGACGGGCGGACGAGAAGTCGGAGTATTCTGCTCCAAGTAGCTAGAGTCGCACCGTGATGAGGTGTACCGAGAAACGCTATGCGAGCGACGCGGCGGAGAAACGCCGCCACATTTGGCTCGGCGGCGGAACGGTCACCCGCTACGCGTAGGAGCTGTTGAAGGATTAGTCCACCGAAGCTGTGGGCCACGAAGGAGATATCGCCCTGCGCCAAGCGGGGCTCTGCGAGGAGTAGTGGCAGAAGATTGTTCGCGCGGTCCACGAGCGACATGGCATGGCCTCGCCAAAGGCTGGGCGCGGAGTCATGTTGAATGCTCCAGACCGCAAGGCCGGGAATGTCATCGGTGAGCCACGGCGGCCACAGTGTTGGGCTGCTTCCGGAGGAAAACCACGGCGTGCTGCGGTTAGAGAAACGGACGCCGTGAATGAAGACGGCGTGCCTTTCGACCCGCTTGGGACTGGAAAGGATGACTAGGCTCGCCACGACTAGCTCCAAGAGGTTGGGAAAAGCGGCAAGATCAGGCGGCGGAGCGAAATATGGAGTCCCCAGATGTCGGTCCGCCGGGAGGTTCTCGCCACGCGGAGGAGTGGTGGGCAGTCGGGCCGAGGAATTGGGGGACGTCGGTGGCTCCGCCGAGGGGCTGGACCAAAAGGGAAACGGTGGGGGTGAGCGGGACTTTGGAGCATTTGGTTTCCTGAAAGAGGTGTGGATAAGGCTCGAGTCCTTCCTGTAGATTCAGCGAGTGGTTCGCACAACCGGCGACGCCTGCCGCGGAACCATCCCGGCGGCCACCGCGTCAAGCCGCGCGAACGCGGCTCCTCGCTGCGTTGCGGGTCTCCGGGTGACGCCTCGGCGGCCGTTGCGCACAGGCTGATTCTCGGCCGGCAGCAGACGACGACAAGACAACCCGCGGACTGCGGCGGTCTGCCCGCCCAGCCCGGCGGCTGACGTTGCGCACTCGCAGGGGCCTCCTAGTGTTGGGGAAACCCGTGCGTATCACGAGAGTACTACGGCGCGTCGCGCGTGTCACGCGGATGTTCGTCAAGCAGGCGCAGATCTTGGTCACCGGGGCGTTGACGGTGTCGGCGTCATTCGTGTGGGGCCGGACCCCGGTGTGATCGCGGAGCCTCAGGCGCGGCGGAAGCAGAGACAAGAGGGAGCGCAAGACTGCCCCTATTCGGACCTGAGAAAGATCGCCGGCGGGGTGCGGACGGCCCGGACAGCCGGCGCGAGGCAGGCGGCAACGCCCCCGCCGAGGACGACCAGCGTCGCCGACGCGAGCACGGTCCAGTCGTGCGGCGCCACCTCGTAGAGCAACGCCGCCATCGCCTGGCCGGCGGCGGCCGTGACCAGACCGGCTACCGCGCCCACGACTACGGGGCGCATCCCTTGCCCGAGCGCCATGCTGAACACCCTCCAGGCGGTGGCGCCGAGGGCCAGACGGACCGCGATCTCGTGCGCCGCCGCTCAACCGCCGACACCGCCACGCCGTAGACGCCCAGTCCGACGAGCGAGAGTCCCGCCAGGGCGAAGCCGATCGTCAGTGTGAGCTGGAAGCGGCGCGCGGCCACGGCGGCGGACAGCAGCCGGTCCATCGTGCGGATGTTGTGGATCGGCACCGCGGGATCGATTGCCGCAACCGCCTCGATGTCCGCGGCAACCAGCGTCAGCGGACCGGTCTCCGTTCGCACGACGAGCGTAGTCTGGCGCCGGGGGAGTATCCAGGACGGGACGTACGCAACGAGCCCGGCGGCGTTCTCCAGATCGACTACCCGGGCGTCGGGCGACCACGCCAACGACCTCGACGGCTCGCCGCCGCGGTGGACGAGCCGCCCGAGCGCGTCCTCGCCCGGCCACAGGGCCGGGTCCGTGCCGCGCGCTCGCTGATCACGATGGGCCGACGCACTCGGTCGTCCTCAGTGAACATGCGGCCGCTGGTGACGGCGATGCCCCTCGCCTGTGGACAATCCGGGCTCACGACGCGGTAGTTCGCAACCGGCCGTTCCAGGATCGGACGGGTGTCCTCCATGCGGCTCAGCGTCTCGATGAACGTATGTCCTTCCAAAGGCAGGCGCTGCACGATACCGACCGACCGAGTCGCCGGCATGCTCTCCAGCCGGCCCAGTGTCTCGCCGTAGACGCGCGTCATGCCCGCATCGCTGTCAGCCAGCTCGCCGGTGTGAGTCTGTTCGGTCTCGTGCTCGCCACCATCGGCCTGACCGGCGTCACGTCCTATGCGCTCGCCCGGCGGCGTAGCGAGATCGGGACGCGGATGACGCTCGGCGCCAAGCGCCCCCATGCCTTGTGGTTCGTCCTCCGGGAAAGCACGTTCCTGGTCGCTACCGGCGCAGTCCTCGGCGCGGCAGGGGCGTGCGCAGTGGCTCGTGCGCTCTCCGCCCTGGATCCCGATGTCGAGCAGATCCTGGGGTACCCATGTCGGGGATCACGTTTTGCTCGTCGGCGCGCCCGATACTGCTCGTCGCGGGCCGCACTGCTCGCCTGTGCCGTGCCTGCCCGGGGGGCAGTACGGATCGACCCGGCGTCGACCTTTGCGGGCGGAGTGAAGCCGCACACCCCCCGACACCCTCCGCATCCGGCCTACGGAGTGCACGCAGCGTAGCCCGAGTGTCCAGCGGGTGGCTCGCCGAGAACACGTCTTGGCGCGTGGCTCAAAGACGGGAAACTCCCGCAGCCTCACCAAAGCTGCCCGTAGCGGTCGAACACGAGCATGGCATGCCGGTGTGGCTTTCGCACCGAACTCCCACGGATCGCCGTAATCGCGCGGCGCACCGATGGCGGCAGATACCGCACTCGACGGCTGGGGCTACAGCCCGCTCGACCAGATCCACCGCGACAACGTGGGGAGCCTCCGGCTGGTCTGGAGCCGCGTCTTGGCCACCGACGGGGCCGCCAGCAGGGGACCCCGCTGGTCCGCGACGGCGTGCTGTTCATGCCGAACCCGCAGGACACCATCCAGGCTATCGACGCGGTGACCGTCGACCTGGTCTGGGAGTGCCTCCGCGACCGCCCGGACGATCTGGGCGCCTACATGATCGGCAGCTTGATCGACACCAACCGCAACATTGCCATCCACGGCGAGCTGATCTTTACCTCGATGGACGACCACCTCGTCGCCCTGCACGCCGAGACGGGCGAGTGGTGTGGGACACACCTGGAACACCCGTTCGAGCGCCTGCTGGTCGACACCGCTGCGCGGCTGGACGCGTCCGCGGTTAGCTGGATCAACCCGCGGCTGATCGCGGGCGAGGTGCGCGGGGTCGTGACCGGCATTCCCGGCACGACGGGCATCGTCTACACCCTCGACCGGGAGATCCGCGAGTTCCTGTGGGCCACGCCGACCATCGTCCAGAACGTGGTCAGCGGCATCGACGGGGCCACCGGCGCGGTGACCGAGTACGCCGAGCTCATCTTCACCGCGGCGGGACAGACCGTGCTGGCCTGCACGCCAGCGCCGGCAAGGACTGGGAGTCCGTATGCAGATTGCCAGAAACCCGAAGGCACCTTGTAATCATTGGGGAAGCGTGGATCTAAACGGATCAGAAACGGCCAGAAATCGACTGGCAGGGACGGAAATGGCTGGCAGTCCCGGGCAACCGGCAATGGCTGGATGCTCCCATGACCTTGCTCAGCACGTCAGCCTCGCTCATCGTGACCTGTTCCTGTTATGCGATGACGCCGGCGACAGGTTCGCCGAACGGCGCGTGCCCCGGTGTTCCAGGTCTCTGGCGGGGGTGCACGCGACCGTCGTCTCTCGCCACGATGTCGCCGCAGGGTAAACCGCCGCCCGCCAAGTCTACTCGGGCTCGGGAGACGCAGAGGTGTAGCTCCCGTACCCCAACTCTCGCACGAAACTACCCGATTCGACGGTAAACAGCATTTCCGGCGGCTCAGGCTGCTCGGCACCGGATACCTGTTGTGAAGCGATGTTGGCAAAGAACAGTTCCGTGGGGGAGTTCGTGCATTCCTCGTTCGTGCGTTCCGCAAGGAACGCGTCGTAGCGGGGCACGAAAAGCCATTGGAGAGAAGGCGGCGGGCTAGGACTGCCGTTCGGCGGTGGTGCGATGATGATCGAACGATCTGAATCCTGGCCATCGGCGTCCGACACGGAAGCGGCGGCGCGGGCGTTCACAAGCACGGTGTTCTCGAGGTCCTCTCTCGAGAACAGAGCTTGGTTCGCTCGCGCGAAGTTCTCGCCAGCATCGTATTCTCGTGCGACCGCCGGCGGCACATTTGATAGAGTCGTCCAAATTGTTCCTGCGACGCAGAAGTTCCTGGCCGTTTCACGGCTGCTGTTCGCATCGTTCTGGGCGGCGCTAGACGTGAAGCTCGACAACACGAGAAGCGCGACGCCGCCACCGACGACTAAAACCCTGGCGAATCCAGTACTCGCGATGTCCATGGCTCTCATCTCCCCAACATGGCTCCCGCCAGTGAATAGGCCAGTGTCGGCAAGAAGACACCGTAGACGAAGTGTCGGATCAAGGACCCCTTTTTGACACCGGCGGCCACGACCAGACCGAATACGCTGCTGTAGATGGGAATAAGCACCAAAACAGCCCTGAAGTCCAATTCCCCCGCACCTGGGACAGAAACGCGGGCTCCACTATAGAACCATAAGGAGAAGTGGAGCACGGCACAACCCCAAGCCGCTGAACCAAATCGCAGAAGCCCGCGCGGCTGCTCATCGCCAGCCTTGAGGGCCTCCAACAGTCGGATCAGTTGATCGACGATCATTACCACCCTGCCCTCCCAAGCCTCCCCGGTACTGTCCGTCATGCAGATCGCACCGTCGCGTCAGTTGCCCGAGCGGCCAAGTCGCAGGCGGCGGTGATGGCGCTGGCTGTGCCAGCTTGAGGCCGCATCGGTCGATACGTGGCGAAGGCACGGATGTCGAACGCAGGAAGCTCTCGCATCTCGCCTCGCATAAAGGTACTTGCGATCGTACCACCCGCGTCCGTGCTCTGCAACCCTGGGAGGAGGCTCTACGCGGGCTGCGACGGGTTCGCCGGCCGGCGCCGGGGGCCAAACAGTCGCTGGACCCTGCCAGGATGGTCGGCGCGACCGGACCGCGACCGTGCGCGTCTGCTCGACGCTCCAGGTACGAGCCACCGCATGCGACCCGACCCGCGCTCGGGGAATCGAAACGGCACCGGCATCCGTGGTGCAGAACAAGCCCAGGCGGGCTTGGGCGGGGTCGACAGGCTGGCAGCACGCGGAAACCGAGAGAGCGAAATGCCGTGACAACGTGTGATCAGCCCGTGTCACCCGATCACAAGCAGATCACAACTCCGATCACACCCGGTCCGCGCGATAGTCCCGGATTCACTGACCGACACGCACACTTCCGTGCCAACCCCGAAACCAACTACGGGGTCAGAGGGAAGCCGGGAGCGACCCGCACGAAACTGGCGTTTCGCGGCCCCGGCGGGCGTGACCGAGTCACACGCCCGCCGACGCCTTCGGGTCGCTCCCGGCTGGATTCTTCCCGTGGGGAGGCACGGCGCGACGCGCCGGACGGCCGGCCTACCGGCCGGGCAGGAGCGCATCGGCGAGCCCCCCGATGCTGCCCCCGACGAGGAAGCCTCGGCCGTAGGGCGAGTGGCTGTAGCTGCCGAACCACGTCAGCATCCCGCCGTTCGGCAGCCGCATGCCGTAGTCCCCCCGCGCGTCGACCGCGAAGGTGTCCTGTTCCTGTTCGGGCAGGTAGTGCCGGTAGAGCTCCTCCTGCCACAGCGCGCCGGTCCCCGAGGCGGCGTCCCCCCAGGTAGGCGACACCGACAGCGACAGCCCCTCGCGCTGCTGGCCGCCGACGGTCAGCGTCAGCCCCGCGCCGCGCTCGCCGTAGCCGGCCGCCGAGTGAACGGCCAGCGTCCGCGCCTGCACGTCGAGCCGCACGAGGCCGCCCGTCAGCCCGAGCCCGAAGGCCACCTCGACGCCGGTCCCGTTCTGGCCCCCGCCCGCGTCGCGCCGCAGGTGCGCCTCGCCGAACGGCCGCAGGGCCAGGGCTCCCAGCCGCAACGGCCGCGACACCTCCGCGCCGACCCGCTGCTGGTTGACCGCCGCGGTGAGCCCGTCGACCGACTCGCGGCCCTCGCCGGTCCGCAGCTCCGCCCACGCCGCGTCGGCCCGCAACCCGAACTCGGCGCCGGCGCCGGCCGCGCCCAGCGCCCGCCGCAGCTCGACGAGCCCCAGACGCAGGCCGAGGCTGCTGGTGCCCAGCAGCCCGGTCGCCTCCCGCACGTTCTCGGCCTCGCCGTCGCCCCAACCGCCGCCGGCCATCGTCCATACCGACGTGGTCCCGTCCGACCACTGCGCGTACGGGTGCAGCGCCGTCAGCCTCGTCTTCAGATGCCCGCGCGATGCGCCCACCTGCCAGTCGCCCCGCCCGCCGCTGCGCGACACGGCCACGCCGGCCAGCCAGCGCTCCGTCAACCGCGTGTCGACCCCCACGTAGCCGGTCCGCATGTCGCCGTCGTAGCGGGCGTCGTAGCGGAACACGGTCGGCGTGCCGTGGAACGCCTGGATGTCGCCCTGCCCCCAGACGCTCAGTCGCCGGCGCAGCCACCCGCCGCCGCCATCCTCCTCGTTGCTCCCCAGCGCCAGCTCGAACTCCGTGCCTTGCAGCAGCGCGTCCGGGCCGCCGCCGAAGCCCCCGAAGCCGTACAGGCCCCCGGTCGAGCCGGGCGGCATCCCGACCGCCATGGGACCACCGAGCCCAGGCCCGCCCATCGCCAGCCCTCCCGTCGCCGGACCGCCGAATCCGCCTGCCGGATACCCGCCCTGGCCCGGCGTTGCGCCCGCCGCCCCGAACGGGGAGCCGCCGAGGCCGTGCGCCGACGAGCCGGCGTAGGCGCCGCTCGACAGCCAGCCCATGACCAGCTGCTCGGCCGCCTGCCGCGCCGCCGCCGTCCCCAGCGGCACCGCGCGGCCCATCACCGTCAGCCGCGGCTCGTCGCCGCCGCCCGCCTCCACGCGCCGCCCGAGCGTCATTCGCGCGCTCGCCAGGTGCGAGCGGGCCATCGCCGCCAGCGTGTGCCCCAGCACCGCCCGCACCAACCGGTCGTCCACCCCCACGGTGAACGTCTGCGTCGCCGTGAGGCCTTCAGGGTCCGCCGCCGTCACCGTCACCATCGCCGACCCGTACACCACCGGCGTCACCGTCAGCACCGCCCCAACGACCCGCACCGTCGCCACGTCCGTATCGGACGACGCCGCGCGGTAGGCCAGCTCGTCCCCGTCAACGTCCTCGAAGTACGGCGCCAGCTCGATGTCCACCGAGCCGCCGCCCTCGTCGAGCGGCTGGTCCGGCATGGTCCCGACGGCCTCCGGCGCGTCGTTGACCGACAGCACCGTCACCTCGACAGCCGCGCCGGCCGTCTCGCCCTCCGGGTCCGTGACCACGTAGGTGAACCGGTCAGAGCCGTGGTAGTTCAGCTCCGGTGTGTAGAGCACGCCCCCGCCCGCCGTGATGCGCGTCGTCCCGTGCTCGGGCGCCGACACCGACTCGACCCGCAGAGAGTCGCCGTCCGGGTCCGTGTCGTTCGCCAGCACGTCCACCGTCACCGCCACGTCCTCCGGCGTCTCGGCCGCGTCGTCCTCCGCCTCCGGCCGTTCGTTGACGTTGGTGACGGTGACCACTACCTGCGCCTCGGCCGCCGCGCCGTGCGGGTCCTGCGCCTGGACCGTCAGCTCGTACCGGTTCGGCTCCGACTCGAAGTCCTCGCCCGGGCCGACGTACTTCACCATGCCGTCCCGCGACCCGATCCGGAAGTGCTCCCGGTCGCCGCCCGACACGTCATAGGTCAACGCGTCGCCGTCGGGGTCCTCCGCCGCCGCCTGGCCGAGATGGACCGACTGACGGCTGCCGTCAAGGTTCTCCGCCAGCTCGAAACGGTAGACCGACTCCTTGAACGCCGGCGCCCGGTTGACCACCTCCACGGTGACGGTGGCCGACACCGAGTCCGCGCCGTCCGAGACCCGGACGGTGATCGTCACCCGCCCCGTCTCGGCGGGCGCCGTCCAGCGGGCCGACGACCGGTCGGTGGGACCGGCGAAGCGGCCCGTTGGCGCGCTCCAACTGTAGGTCAGCGGGTCGCCGTCCGGGTCCGACGCCATCGCCGTCAACTCCGCCTCACCGCCCCGGTGGACCTCGCAAGGGTCGCACGACGCCGACACGCTTGGCGGATCGTTCACCGGCTCTGGCGGTTCCCCGCTGTCGTCGTCGCGAATCGTCACTGCGACCGACGACGGGCTGCCCGCCGTCACGTCCGACGGCAGGCTGCCCAGCGCCACGGTGAACGTCTCGTTGTCCTCGTCGGCGTCCTGCGCCGTCGTCACCGTGCCCGTGCCCGTGGTCTGTCCGCCGCTGATGGTGATGCTCGCCAGCGAGCCGTAGTCCTCCGGCTCGGCCGTGCCCGCCGTCAGCACGAGCGGGACCGTCACGCTGCCCGACAGCGCCGAGGACAGCCGCGCCGTCACCGTCACCGAACCGCCTTCGTCGACCGGGTTCGGCGCGGCCGACAGGCTCACCATCGGCGTCGCGGGAGGCTCGGTACTGTCGTCGTCGCGGATCGTCACCACGACCGACGACGGGCTGCCCGCCGTCACGTCGGACGGCAGCGTCCCAAGCGCCACGGTGAACGTCTCGTTGTCCTCGTCGGCGTCCTGCGCCGTCGTCACCGTGCCCGTGCCCGTGGTCTGTCCGCCGCTGACCGTGATGCTCGCCAGCGAGCCGTAGTCCTCCGGCTCGGCCGTGCCCGCCGTCAGCACGAGCGGGACCGTCACGCTGCCCGACAGCGCCGAGGACAGCCGCGCCGTCACCGTCACCGAGCCGCCTTCGGTCACCGGGTTCGGCGAGGCCGACAGGCTCACCGACGGCGGCCCGGTGCCGTCGTTGTCCACGATCGTCAGGGTATGGCTGCTCGGGGTCCCCAGCGTGTAGCCGCTGCCCGCCGTCAGCGTCAGGAGGACCGTCTCGCTGTCCTCCTCCGACGTGTCGTCGGTGATCGCCACCGGGATGCTCGCCGTCGTCGCCCCCGACGAGACCGACAGCGTCCCCGAGCCGCTGATGCTGAAGTCACCCGCCGTCGCCGTGCCGCCCACCGTGTAGCTCACCGTGGTCGTCGCGGCGGTCGGCGCCGGCGACAGGTCCACCGTCACGTTGCGCGTGCCGTCCCCCTCGCCCGCAGTCGACGACGACGAGGCGAACGAGACCACCGGCAGTTGGTCGTTGTCGATCACCGTCACCGCAAGGCTCGCCGTCACCGAGTAGCCGCCCCCCGACGCCGTGTGCGTCAGCGTCGCCGTGTCGTTCGTCGTGTCGGGGTCCTCGCCCGCCGTCACCGTCACCGTCTGCGTTTCGTTCCACGTCGAGGTCGTGAACTCCAGGCTCGCATCGTCCAGCGTCAGGTCCGAGCCCGCCGAGACCGCGATGGCCACCGTCACCGTGTCCGTCGGTGCGGTCGCCAGCTTGACCGTGTAGCTGGCGTCGTCGCCCTCGTCCACGTCGAGCGAGGTCGGCGAGAGGACCAGACCGGGCGCGTCGTTGTCGGTCACCGTCACCGCGAGATCCGCCTCCACGTCGTCGTAGCCGCCGCCCGAGGCCTCGTGCGTCAGCGTCTCCGAGTCGTTCGCCGTGTCGTCGTCCTCACCCGCCGTCACCGTCACCGTTTGCGCGTCGTTCCACGTCGAGGGCGTGAACTCCAGGCTCGTATCGTCCAGCGTCAGGTCGGTCCCCGAATGCCCGCTGATCGTCACCGTCACCGTGTCCGTCGGCTCGGTCGCCAGCTTTACCGTGTAGCTCTCGTCGTCGCCCTCGGCCACCCCCACCGAGGTCGGCGAGAGCACCAGACCCGCCGTGTCGTTGTCCTCGATGGTGATGCCGACGGTGCTCGTCGCACCTGGAGCGATGTCGAGCGGCAGGGCAGATCCCAAATCGATCACGACGTCCTCTTCGTCCTCGTCCAACTGGTCGTCGGTCACGGTGAACGAGGTCGTGCCGCTCCGTGCGTCGTCCGCGATGCTTATGCTCGACGCCACCGTGTAGTCCGAGGCCTGCGCGGTCGTGTTGTCCGTGCGCACCTCGATGGGAATGCTGATCGCGGCGCCGGAAGCGTTGGCGGTGTCCAGGGTCGCGGTGATGGTCAGCGCGCCGCCGCCCTCCGTCGCCTCCCCGTCGTCGCTGACCGAGAGGCTCACGGAGTTGGTCGCCGGATCCTCGATGCTGAACAATGCCAAGTCGTCGGTGCCGCTGGCGCCGCCGCCCAGGCCGGTCCCGGAACTCGCGCCCAGCGTGCCCAGGCTGATGTCCACGGTCTCGCCGTCCGGCTCGGCCACATCGTCCGTCTCGGCCGTCAGCGTGAGCGTGACGCGCGCGGCGGACGGGCCGGTGAAGGTGACGCTGGCGCTTCCGCTGTCGAGGTTCTGGTAGCTCACCCCACCGCCGACCGGCCCGCTCAGGGTGTAGTCCGTGCCCCGCGTCGCCGTGCCGCCGAAAGTCAGCGGCACCGCCAGCTCCTCGCCAAGCCTCAGGTTCCGGCCGACACCGATGGTCAGCGTCTTCTGCCCGCCCTCCTCCACGTTGCCCGCCGCGCCCGCCAGCGTCACCTCCGTCGGATCGTTGTCGATAACGTCCAGCGACGCCGAGCCCGCCGTCGACGAGATCGTATAGGCAGCATTGGTTATCAGGGAAAACGTCAACTCGTCGGACGGCTTATCGCTGTCGTCATCGGGGATCTCGCAGTTGACGTCCAGCGACCTCTTGTTGACCGGAATGCTCACCGTGCCGGAACAGGTGGCGTGATTGGACACCGCCGAGTAGCTGAAGCTCAGCGCCGCCGAAGTGTCCCCCCCATCCCGCTTCACCCGAAAGACCGCCGTCTCGCCCTCGGTCACGCTCTCGTCGTCCCCGACCACCGCCACCGAAAGCTCCGGCAGCCCGTCGGCGTCGGCGATGGTCAGCGTCGCCGAATTCTCGCTGGTCGTCGTCACGCCGCCGTCCACGTTCGTGCTCGTCAGCGTGCCCACCGTCACGGTCACCGTCTCCGGCGTCGTGTCCGCGTCGCCGTTGGCCGTGGCCGTGAACGTGACCGTCGCCTCCTGCACCGTGTTGGTGGCGTGGCCCGTGAAGGTGATCGTCGGCGTGGCCGTGTTCGCGTTGCTGATGGCCACGCCCGTGCCCGACGCCGCGACGGCGAAGAGCGGGTCCGTCGCGCCGGGCAGCGCCGCCCCCGTCGTGGTCGCCAGCGTCAGCGGCACCACGACCGTCTCCGGACCCAACGGGTTCAACGGGTCCTTGACCAGCGGGCGCTCCGTCCGGATCGTCACCGTCGCCGAGGTCGTCGTGTCTCCCTCGGTGATCGTCCCGCCGCCCTTCAGGTTCAGGCTCACCGGGGTCGACTCGTTGTCCAGGATGTGCACTTCGGCGAAGGCCGTGTCGAAGCTGCCGCCGAAGAAGTTGTAGCCCGGCGGCAACTTGGGCACGCCGAAGCGAATGCGCTCGCGCAGCTCATCCTCGTTGTCGTCCACGATGCTCAGAAGCGCGGTGCCGGAACCGGCGCCGGCTTCGATGGAGATGCCCGCGGGGATCGTGCCGTAGTCCTTGCTCGACGCGTCGTTGGGGTTGGTCGTCCCGGTGTTGACCGTGAACGGAATGACCACGCCGCCGTCCGGCACCACCCCGCCCTGCACATAGGCGGAGAACTGCGCCATGCCTCGGTCGGCGTCCGTGTCCCCCTCCAGCACGGAGCTGGCCTCCACCTGGAAGGCCAGCGAGACCGTGAAGGCCTCCACGATGTTGAAGTTCGCCAGGTTGTCCACCCCGGTGGCGCCGCCGTCCAGACCAGTGCCGGAACTCGCGTTCAGCGTCCCGAGGCCGATGATCAGCGACTCGGGGTCAGCCTCCGCAAGGCCGTCGGCAGTTGCCGTCACTCTCACGTCGGCGATCGTCGCCGACGGTCCGGTGAAGGTGATCGTCGAAGCCCCGGCACCCGGAAAGGCGCAGGCGACGCTCGTCGGTCTGTCGGGGCACGTGAGCGAGAAGTCGGCGCGGTCCGCATCGCCGGCGAAGGTCACCGGCACCGGCAGAACCTCGCCGGCGACCAGCGCGCGGTTCAGACGGACCGAGAAGTCCAGGCTGGACCCCTCGGGCAGGGTGACCGGCACGCCCTCGATGGTCACCGTCGTCACATCGTTGTCCGTCACCGCCACGGTCGCTGACGACGCCGTGCCGACCGTGTAGCCATCCCCGTCCTCGAGCGTGACCGTGACCTCGCCGCTGGGCTCGTCTGCGGTCACGCCGGTGTCGTTCACCGTGTCCACGGTAAAGGTGGCCGAGGTCTCGCCCGCGTCGATCGTGACGGTCTGGTCGCCCTCGTCGTCGTCGGCCACGAAGTCGCTGGCCGCCGCGTCGGCCACCGACAGATTCACCGTCAGGGTCTCCGACCACGGCTTGCTAGCGTCGATAGTGAAGGTGGCGGTGCCGCCCTCGGTCACCCCGGTGCCGCCTGTGATGGTCAGCTCGGGCGGCTGGGGACCCACTGTGAAAACGGCAGAAAGCCCGTAGATCGGGTACGTGTCCCCCCAGCTAGCTGCGGCGCCAGTTGAGATCGTGCCGGACGTAGAAGCCAGAGAGCCCCGCTGGACGCCCCGAAATGAGCCCATCCCACGTGTTGCGTGCGAGGTGCCGTCCGCATTGCTGCCTGTCCAGACCCATGTGGCGGTGCTCGCTGACCCCGATGGGAGCCGGGCATCGTTGCTGTCCCAGTTCCCGTCGTAGAAATCCGCGTAGTCGTCGGCAACCTTGGCGCCGTTCAGCCAGTAGATCGGCTCGCCCGTACCGGTGGTCCCGGTGTTCGTGCGGGCGGCAACCGGGTTGCCACCGAAGGTCGTGCGCTCCGAAACTAGCGCGCGGAACTGACTGCGATAGGGTCGGATGGCCGTATGCCCGCGGCTGGCGGCCTCAACCACGTTACTGTTGTAGAACCCGACACCCGGACGGGTGGCCTGCACACCTTCGGAGGTGACGAACAGCAGCCGGAAGGTGTCGCCCGCGTCCAAGCCCGCGGGCTTCAAATCCCAGTCATAGGGGACGGTTGTCTGCGCCGCGGCGCCGGGGGCCAGGACGGCGTGCAGCGCCAGGCAGAGCAGGGTCGGGAGCAGGCCGCGTAGTGCGCGTCGCCCGGCGGAGTCGAGTTCAAGCTGTCTGCGGGTGCTCGGAGCAGGGAGGGAACGAACGCGGTGGCCAAGCCTCAGCCCAGCTTCACAAGCCGCACCGACGCGCCCTGCGCCCTGCGCCCTGCGCCCTGCGCCCTGCGCCCTGCGCCCTGCGCCCTGCGCCCTGCGCCCTGCGCCCTGCGCCCTGCGCCCTGCGCCCTGCGCCCTGCGCCCTGCGCCCTGCGCCCACGAGCGAAACACGTCCGGCCCGCGTTGTCAAGTCCAGCGCGCAAAGCAACACTCCACTCCTCGATTCGCAACCGATCCCCGAGACACCCGTGCGGTTGAGCCCGGTTCCGGGCGCACGAACTGCTCATTATCTGTTGAGTCCCCGAAACCCGCAAGCAATACCGACCCGTGGTCGGCGATCAGCAACGGCCACGGATCCAGGTCCGTCCAAGTGGCGCGCTGGCCGAAAGGGTCGGTAGCAGGGGCGCCGCATGCCGCGAAGAGCGGCTTCGACGCCCGGAGACGCCGGGAACGCGGGCGACCCCGATCGATCCGCGTAGCCGCCGCGCGTCGGCGGAGTCGAGACCGACCGCACGCGCCTTGGCGTTGGTGTCTCCAGTGACGGTTCGGTTACGCGCGTGGCTCGTGTCGACCGCGGCTCACCGGCTCGGGCCGCTGTCGCGACCGCGGTCGACCGCGTCCGGGGCGACGGACATCTGCGGGTGCGCCGCCCTGGCGTCGCCGAGGCTCCGCTCGCGCTCGCGCGCCAGCAGCCAGTCCGAGATGCGCTGCGCGTCGACGGCCGCCGCGCGGATCTCCTTCGGGTCGTTCTCCAGGGCCTTGATCCAGGAGCTGACGTAGGCGGTGCCGTGGCGCGGCTCGTGCCCGACGCCGAGCCGCTCGCCGGTCATCATCGCGGCGATGTCCGCGCGCAGCTCCTCGCGCGCGTAGGCCTCCGAGCCGAAGCCGCCGTGGCTGACCAGGGTCGGCCGGTTCAGACGGCCCGGGTGTCCGGTCGCATGGCCCAGCTCGTGCAGCGTCGTGTGCGTGTAGGCCGACTGCGCCGCGAACTGGCTCCGCTCGAGCAGCACGACCCGGTCGTCCTTCAGGCTGTAGTACGCCCGGTCGCCGGCCACGTGGTCGACGCGGACGCCGCTGCCGCGGATCAGCGTCTCGGCCCGCTCGTGCGCCTCCCACTCCGGTCCCGTTGCCTGGAGCGAGCGCAGCTTCAGGCCCTCGGTCTGCTCGACGTTGAAGACGTGCTGGACCTTGACCAGCGGCCGGTCGCGCTGGACCCATTCGAGCTTCGGCCGGCCGTGCTCGTCGGGGATGGGATTGCCGCGCTCGTCGAGGGCCTTGCGCCGCTGCCGGAAGTCGACGTAGAGGATGGGCGTGCCCTTCTCGCCCTTGCGGACGTGTCCGCCGGCCTCCTGGATCTGCCGGTAGCCGCCCCAGCGCGGGTCGGCGTAGCCGCGGTCGAGCGCGTGCATGGTCAGGAACATGGCGTTGCCGCCGCGGTAGTCGCGCCCGCTGCCGAAGTTGTGGGGCAGGATGCGCACGCCGGGCTTCCACGGTTTCTGCCAGGGGGCGGCGCCTTGCTTGAGCGCCTGGATGATGCGCTCGGCGAACTGCTGGTGGTACTCGTCGGCCCTCTCGCGCCCCCTGGCCATCACCGGTCCTCCTCGATGCCGCCCTCGTCGTCTTCGAGGTCGACGTCCCACCCGGCCAGGGCGTCCAGCGACGGCGCCTCGATGGGCCGGCCCGTGCGGAACAGCGCTCCGAGCGCCTCGTCGAACTGCTCCCGCGTGTTCACGCTGACCGGCGACCCGGTGTCGTTCCGGCCGTCCTCGCTGTGCTTGCTCATGCGGTCCTCCCTTCGGGCTCTGCCTCGCCGACGCGCTCGGCACCCAGGTCACCGTCGCCGCCGCCTCCGTCGCCGTGCGGGGCGCCCGGCCTTCGCGGGGTTGCCGGCGACGGACACGGTGTCCGCTCCCGCCGGCCAGACGGTGTCGACGACCCAGCGGTTCTCGGCGGCGTCGTAGTCGCGGAGGCGGACCATCTGTTCGACGCGGCGGACGCCTTCGGGCGTGCGGGTCTGGTGAATGACGGCCTCGATGCCGTCGACCACGCCGCGCCAGACGACCGCCCACGGCAGCGCGTCGGAGGCCTGCATGGCGCAGGTGGCCAGGCGCGAGAGCGCGGCTTCGGCGTGGTTCGCGTGGACGGTGGCGAGCGAGCCGCCGTGGCCGGTGTTGAGCGCCTGGAGCAGGTCGGCGGCCTCGGCCCCGCGGACCTCGCCGACGACGATGTGGTCGGGCCGGTGGCGCAGGGCGTGGCGCACGAGGTCGCGGATCGTGACGCCCTGGCCGCCGAGCCCGCGCGCCTCGAAGCGGACGCAGTTGGCGCGCCGCAGCCGCAGCTCCAGCGTGTCCTCGATGGAGACGACGCGGCCGGCGGCCGGCAGCAGAGACACCAGTGCGTTGAGCAGCGTCGTCTTGCCCGAGCCGGTGCCGCCGGAGATCAGGACGTTGCGCCCGCGCCGGAGCACGCTTGCGGTCTCGTCGGCCACCGACGCCGGCAGCGAGCCGCTCGCGGTCAGCTCGCCGACGGTGAAGGCCCGGCCGCCGAAGCGGCGGATGGTGATGGCGGCCGTCGGCGCGACCGGCGGGCCGCAGATGGCGACCCGCGAGCCGTCCGCCAGACGGGCGTCGATGACCGGCTCGGTATGCGGGTCCCTGCCGAGCGGCCGGGCGATCTGGACGGCGGCCCGCGCCACCGCCTCGGCCGTCAGCGCCGGCGCGTCGAGCGCCGCCATGCGGCCGGCCCGCTCGACGAAGGCCGTGCCGGGCTCGTTGATCATGATCTCGGAGACGGTCTCGTCGTCGAGCGCGGCTTCGAGTCCCGGCAGGAACGGCTTGAGGTCCGTGACGGTCAGCTCCATCTACAGGTCTCCGTCCTCGCGGGCGCGCCAGTAGGAACGGTCGGGCGGGAGGAAGTCGGGCTTGAGGTAGCAGCGCCGGGCATCGAGCGCGCGCCTGCCGTCGTAGGGCAGGACGATGGCCTGGCAGTTGCCGAGCAGGGCGAAGTCGCGCGGATGGAACAGCGGCTCGCGGCGTTCGCTGAACGACTTGCTTGCGCTGAGGCTGCCGGTCCCGCCGCCGGGCGCGCCGGAGAGCAAGGACGCGGTAGCCTGCGAGGTCTGTTCCGAGACGCTGTAGGAAGCCTTCATCTTCGGCACCTGCCCGCACAACGCGCTCGCGATCTGGATCGACGAGTCGTCGGCCAGCGAGAGGAAGATGCGGGTGCGCAGGGTCTGGAGCAGCGCCCGCCACGCCTCGGACTGGCCCAGCACGGCGCGCAGCGACGAGATCGACTGCGTGGCGACGATGGGGATCAGGCGCGACTGGCGGGTGAGGGCGAAGGCCTTCTCGTCGCCGGCCGGGTCGTCCTCGCCGACGGTGGCGAAGGTCTGGTACTCGTCGCACAGGAAGACGGCGGGGCGGAAGCTGCGCCCGGGCCGGCGGGCCATCTCGGCGGGGCGGCGCAGCAGGGTCTGGAGCCACGCCTGCTTGAGCAGGACGCCGACGGCGCGGGAGAGCGCCGGGTTGGTGCCGGCCGGCATGTTCAGGCACAGGACCTTGCCGGCGTCGATCACCTCGTCGAGCGGCGGCAGGGGCCGGACGACCGGGGCCAGCTCGGCGGCCGGCGCGTCGGGCGGCGCCTCACGCTCCGGGTCGGGCGGCCTGGGCGGGCAGAAGACCGCGGCCACCTCCGGCAGGTCGAAGACGGAGAGGAAGACGCTGAGGCCCTCGATGATGCTGGAGCGCGGCTTCGGGTCGAGCGCCTGCCAGTCCTGGACGTGCCAGCGCCGGATGGCGTCGAGCCGCTCGCGGCGGGCCGGGTCGCCGGCGGCGGGCGGCTCGACCTCGAACGCCACCCCGAGCTTGCCGAGCTGCTGGCGCAGCGCCGCATCGTCCGGCGCGCGGGCCGCGCCGCCGGCCGTCTTCCAGGCGCAGGCCGCCAGCTCGTCGCCGTGCGAGGCCAGCGCGGCCATCGGGACGCGGACCGCCCCCGGCGGCTCGACGCGCGATGCGACCTCGGCGATCTTGCGCTCGATGCGCTTCGGGTCGAGTGCGCACTGGTACACGTCGCGGAGCGTCACCCAGCGGGCCGGCGACATGCGGTGCAGCTCGATGATCCAGCGCACGAGGTTGACGTAGGCCTGTTGCCAGAACGGCTCCTTCGAGCGGCCGAAGAGCTGGTTGATGAGGCTGGCGACGGTGTAGGCGAGCGAGTAGGAGTCCAGCTCGCCGTCGCCCAGCGGGTTCCACTGCCAGCGCCCGCCGAGGCCCAGCTCGATGTAGTCGCCGCCGCGCCCGGCGTCTTCGAGGATGCTGCGCACCTGGTGGCAGAAGTCGCCCTTGACTTCGAGCACGAGGCCCGCGATGCGCCAGCGCGGGTCGTCCGCCTGCCAGCCGAGGAGCTGGCGGGCGAACGGGCGCATGCAGGCCGATGTCTTGCCCGAGCCGACGGCGCCGCAGATGAGGATGCCGGTGTAGAGGCCCAGCTCCGGGATGACGAGCCAGTCGGGCGCGGCGACCTCCCGCTCGGCGACCGGATGGTGCAGCTCGCCGACCACCAGCGCCGGAGCCGGATCGGCCGCCTTGATCGGCCACGCGGGGAGTGTGCCGACGACCCGGCCGCGCCGAGCACCGGCGAGCCAGACGCGGCCGACCGCGACCGCGACCGAGCCGGCCATGACGACGGCGACGGCGGGCGCGAGGTAGTGCCAGACGTGCATGGCGGCGTGCAGGCGCGGCGAGTGCAGCGCGATCAGGTCGGCGACCGGGTCGGCGCCCGGTGCCGGGAAGGGCCACCAGAGGCGGGCGGCGGCGGCGGCGGCGAGCGCGGCCAGCAGGCGCATCATTCCGGCACTCTCCGCGAGCGCCACGTCCGGCCGCTGGCGACCGCCGGCGCGGCGCGTCCGGCCCCGGCCGTGCGGGCCAGCTCGCGCATCCGGGCCAGGGCGCCGTTGAGGCCGCCCCAGCGGTCGAGCTTGGCGAGGTCGCCGGCCGTGACGGCCTGGCGGATCGTCTCGAGCTCGGCATCCGCGTCCGTTTCCGTGCCGGCCGTCCGCGGCGCGCGCACCCAGCCGTCGAGCACCCGTCCGGCGGCGTCGAGCGGCACCGGGTCGCGGCCGACGACGACGATCTCGACGGCGCGTCCGGCGGCCCCGAGCGCCGCCCACACCCCGGCGTGCTGCGCGCCCCACGTCCGCACCCCGGCCTCGGTCGCGTCCTCGGCCTGGACGAAGACGAACGTCGCCCGCCGATTGTCGAGGGCGACCGGGAGCTTGTGGACGAAGTGCCGCCGCCGCGAGCTGTCCGCGCCCACGTACAAGCGGCCCGGCAGCACGTGGCGCGGGACGCCCGCCGCGGTCAGCGCCGCGACCTTCTCCGTCTCGGTCGGCAGCCACGGCTCCCCGAGGTGGTCGAGCACGTAGTCGAGCGACAGCAGTCGCCGCAGCGCCACCTCCGGCGTCGCCTCGCGCCGGTGCCGGACGTGCTCGGCCCCCAGCGTCCGGTAGAGGCGGCGGGAGCCGATCCGGCACAGCCGCCATTGGGTGCCGTTCCAGGTCTCCTCGACCGCCGCGGCGCCGCAGCGCCGGACGAAGCGGCGGGCCAGCTCGGGATGCGAGCGGCCGAGGAAGGCGAGGTACTGCGCGCGCGGAGGAACAGCTCGCTGTGCAGGCAGACCAGCGCGAGCCACTCGGCGTCGCGGCCCCGCCAGCCGAGCGCCCCCAGCGCCGCCGCGCGGTCCGACAGGTGCGGGATCATCGTTCGCCCTCCGCGCTCGTGACGATGCGGTCGCCCTGCAGGAACGAGATCACGATCCCCATCGGGTTGCGGACGACCAGCTCGGCCGGTATCTGCGGCAGGAACGAGAAGCGCATCGAGACCGACCAGGACTCGCGGGCCAGCTCCTCGCCGCCGCGCATCCGCACCAGGTCGAAGGTCGCCGCCGCGCCGTGCGGCTCGGCCGGCTGCGGGAGGATGCGCACCGACACGTCCTCGACGTGCCGCTCCTCGCCGGCCAGCCCGACGGCGGTCGCGGCCACCTGCTCGGCCTGCTCGGCGTAGGCGGCGTTGGCGACCTCCGGCGTCAGGAACCACAGCGACCGCTCCCAGTACTCGCGGACCGTGCCCTGCCGGCGCGAGTAGTGGTCGACGACGAAGCGGTGCAGGAAGAACCCCGTGGTCGGGTCCAGCGGGTCGGCCTGCGCCTCCATCGCCTCGTAGGCGTCGAGACGCTGCGGACCGTTTGGCATGAACGGCCGGCGACGGCGCGGAGGGTCCGCCAACGTATCAGCACGGTCATGGAGTACGCCGTCGCGCTGAACTACCGCGACGACAACCCGTGCAGCCGCATCGGGCCGGTGCTCGGCCCGCAGCAGGATCTCGTCCAGCACATGCGGGCGCTGCCGCACCGGGACACGGCGGCGGCCGTCGCGAAGGTCCGAGCGTCGAAGGTGATCCCGGCCGTCAAGTTGGCATTCGAGTTTCTGGTGCTCACCGCGGCACGGTCGGGCGAGGTGCGCGGCGCACGATGGGACGAGATGGACACGGCGGACCACGTGTGGACCGTCCCGGCCACGCGGACCAAGGCGAAGCGCGAGCACCGGGTGCCGCTGACGCGCCGCGCCGAACAGATCCTCGACGCGGCGCGGGCGGCCGGCAACGGCGGGCCGCTGGTGTTCCCGAGCGCCCGCGGCAAGCGGATCAACGACACGGCCCTGTCGGGACTGCTCAGGACGCTGGAGATCCCCGCCGTTCCTCACGGCTTCCGCTCCACCTTCCGGGACTGGGCTGCCGAGGAGACGAACCATCCGCGCGAGGTCGTCGAGGCGGCGCTGGCCCATGTCGTCCAGAACAAGGTCGAGGCGGCCTATGCACGGTCGGACCTGTTCGAGCGTCGCCGGCAGTTGATGGACGACTGGACCGCCTACGTCGTCGACGGTACTGGGGAGCACCGACTGATGGTCGCCCATCTTCGGGACCGGGCGGACGCTCTCGTTCGGGTCGGCTGGACCCGGCGCGAGGCCGAGTGGCTGGCGCTGGTCTGCCTGCACAGCGGCGTGTTCCTCCGCTCCCAGTACCTCGCCTTCATCGGCCGGATGAATCCGGCCCTCGCCCACCGCTTCGTCCGCCGGTGCCGCAAGTACGCGGTCGAGGAGCCGTGGAACGGGTCCCGGCTCCGAGTCTGCCGGATCGCGGCGCGGAGACTCTACGGCGTGATCGACGCCGAGCACGTCCGGCATCGCCGGCCCGCCGCGTTCGAGGTCGTCCTGCGCCGTCTGCTGTCGCTCGACTACGTGCTCGAACACGCGCACGCGCCGTGGCTCCCGACCGAGGACGAGAAGGTGAACGCGCTGACCGCGGCGGGGATCGCCAAGGAGTTGCTGCCGCGCCGTCTCTACCGGGGGGCGCTCGGCGGACGGTTCCGGTAATTCCCGCACAACCTGCCGGTGGCGGTCGAGCGCGAGCGGGCGGCGTTCGTCTTCGTCCAAGTGTGGGAGGATACCGAGCGCGCGGTCCGCACGTGGGGCGCGCAGCATGCGGCGCTGTGGACGGCGCTGGCCGCGGCCGGCCGCTCGGTCGAGGTCGTTGTCGTCGGACGCGACCCGGTTCGTCTGGCGGCGGCGGGCCGGGTGCTCGACCGCTGGACGCGGGAGCCGCTGGCGTCGGTGGCGGACCGGGACGAGACAGCCGCGCGGGTGTGCGAGCAGGCGCGTCACGAGGAAGAGGTCGAGTCGATCCGGGCGGCCATCACGAAGGTCGACCACGCGGCGCTGGCCGCCTATGGCGGCCTGAACGGAGCCATCGCCCGCTGCGCCGCCCTGAAGACCGGCGCGGCCGAGGCTCGCGGGCCGAAGCCGCTGATCACGACCGGACGGACGTGGCGGTCTTCGAGAGTGCCGGAAGATTGGCTGACCCGGGCCGGTTGACGAGGCGGCTGGCCGCGGTCGTCAGCGAGCGACGGGGAACCACGCCGAGGGCCGGCACGTCAAGCCGCTCGCGCGGCTCCTCCACGTTCGTTCCGGCCCTGCGGGTGACGCACCAGCCCCCGGCGTGGTCTGTGCACTTGTTGCCGGAAGCGAGCTTCCGGCCTGACCAAGGCCGGGACCTTGACTGCCGGCGAGCCCATGCCGAGGACACCGGCGCTGACCGCCATGCCGTCGAACCCACGCGGACCGAGGCGGCGTCGAGCGGGATGCGGACTTGATCGGGTGCGGGGCTGCGGACCAAAATCTACAGGCGGGGAGACGGAGAGGCGCTGAACGGGGACTGTGATCCACCCGGCCGCCTGATCACACCGGGACGATGGCGAAGATTACACCAGTTGGGGCCGCGATCGGGGGTAACTGGAACTCCGTGATCAAGTTACAGCCCCAGTCACACCGCCAGTCACACCCCGGATCACACCTTGTCTCCTCGAAACCCCTGATTCCATTGACCAAAGTCCACATCCACGAGACGCACATGGGGTCAGGAAAGGGGTCAGGGATGAGACGGGGAGCGACCCACCGCAAAACTGCCGTTTTGCGATCCCGCCGGGTGTTCCTCCGTCACACCTGCCGCGCCGGGTCGCTCCCCTTGAATTCTTCCATCCTGGAAGGGGCAGCACCGTGGGTGGTACTACGCACGACCCTGCCGACTCTGGTTCGGCACCTCGGTGGCGTCTCGTTGATCCTCGTGACATTGCTCTCTTTGCTTTCCGGATGCGCGGCTCGACCTTGGGAAGAATTGCGGACCGCCGCTGGAATCGGTGACACCGCCAAGGTCGCTGCGCTGATGGCGTCGGATGTAGATCCCTCTTCCCGCACGGCAGAGGACGTGTTGCGTACTGCAGCCGGGAATGGCCAGACCCAGATCGTGCTCGCCCTGCTGGATGCTGGAGTCAACCCCGATGCCGGGTGGCGGACAAGAGCTCTTGACTTGGCTTCAGCGAATGGCCATACCGAGGTGGTGTTCGCTCTTGTCAAGGCCGGGGCCGACTCCTCGGCGATCCTGGCGGCTGCGGCCGAAAACCGGGACACCGAGATGGTGGTTCGCCTGCTGGAAGCCGGCGCAGACCCCACCAGGGGTTCTCTTTCTGTGGCCTCGGTGCATGGCGACACGGAGATGGTGGTGGCCCTACTAGAAGCCGGCGCAGACCCTAACATTCGGTTGGGAGACACCGTTCTTCACGTGGCTTCGGCGAATGGTCACACCGATGTGGTGCTGGTTCTACTGGAAGCCGGCGCAGACCCCAACGCCGGTTGGCGGCAAGAAGACCGCGCTCTCCGCGCAGCTTCGGCGAATGGTCATGCCGATGTAGTGATGGCCCTCATCGACGCCGGAGCTGACCCCTCGGACGGGCTAGTGGCCGCCGCCAGGGCTGGCCATGTCGGCGTGGTGGTCGCTCTGCTGGAAGCCGGCGCAGACCCCAACGCCGGTTGGCGGCAAGAAGACCGCGCTCTCCGCGCAGCTTCGGCGAATGGTCATGCCGATGTGGTGATGGCCCTCATCGACGCCGGAGTTGACCCCTCGGATGGGCTAGCGGCCGCCGCGAGGGCTGGCCATGTCGGCGTGGTGGTCGCTCTGCTGGAAGCCGGCGCAGACCCCAACGCCGGTCGGCT